>NZ_JBDXGG010000001.1:0-8137 GCF_039990255.1 Nisaea sp.
CTCGACGGGTAAAATCGATGATGGTAGCTTCGTCCATGGTGGTGCGTCCTAAAATGGTTGGTTGGGTGTGTAGCAACACCAATCCAACCAGATGCACCGCCGTCATTCAAATCGCCCGGACACCAGATTCAGACATAGCTCAGCATGAAGAGCGTGCGCTCGATCCGAGCCAATAGCGTTTCGTGAAAGCAAAAACAAAAAGTATCACCAATCGCGTTGAAATCTTCGATTTCAGGCAGCGATTGGTGATACACCTTTTCACGAAGTGCTCTCGGGGAAAGGTTAAGATCACGCACCCTGGACAATCAGAGAACCGAGAGCCGGATTGGCGTCTCAGTCCTCAACAAGATGACTTCCCTCGGACGTCCCACGTTCGAGCGTATCTCATGATGCCAAAATTCTGGGTAAGGGACCGCCGCGCGCCGCCTGATGATTTGTGCAACACGGTGGGGGAACTGCGCCCGCGCCAGGTGCGTAGGCCGGATATGCCGGAGGAATGATGCAACTCTCGCCAAGTCTGCCGCCTCGACGTGCTCACTGTGCTAAGAAGCATTGTCCGTCACCCAGCCCAAATCACCTGTTGTTCCCAGCCATCGGGAAACCCCGCATTCTTTAGTGAAACATAAGCATTGTCCGGAAACGTGCCCAAATGCTCCAACAAGAACAAGCACCAGGAGGAGTTCGGATTAATCACGCCGACCATGTGACGCATGATCGCAAAGGCGGCGTAGACACGCGTTTGAGCGCGCCTATCCGCCTGGATGTGATCAAAGGCTGGAATGTCCCCCGGCCCGCCCATACGAGGGATATTCACCAGCGGTTTGTTCCAAAGTCGGGAATGGTGAGCACAGATGTTTCGAACATCATTGAGGACACGCAGCCATCTCTCGAAGATCCGCCCGTCTGGCACACCGTAACTTTGCGCAATAGCATCTCTGTCAGCCTGTAAGAGACCTGCATAGAGGTGCGATAGGGCTCCGAAGTCCCAAATCTCCGCCGCTACCCATATTGGCATGTCTGCGCCTGGGTATCTGCGCCGGAAGTGCAGCGCGAAATCCTCACGAGATCTCTCGACCTTTCCATCCAAGATCCGGAGCCATTTTTCATGTTCGGTTTCTGCTTGCGGATTACGGCGACGGCGGGAAAAATGACCGTGGAGCTGCGAAGGATCTCTATGCGCAAGAGGAGCCCGCTGACCGAGCAGGATAGCAAGATCCGCCCGCAAAGCGATTTCGATGCGCTCTAGGGCATCGAGAGCCATCAAACGCAGCTTTTTATCGAAGACATAGAGATCCAGGGCATGGCTGAAATGTGTGCCCTGTTTGAAGGTGTCTAGAATCGTTGTCTGCTCGACCCCAGTGTTAGGATCTACCACCGTCTGCTTTTCACGAAACGGATACCAATACGCACTAAGGCGATAATAGTTGACGCGCGAAAGGTAGAATTTAGCTCTCGGCTCGTCCGTAATTTCCATTCCACGCTGTTTTAAAAGCGCAACTTGGTCATCAAGAGATAGGAATGGTTTCGGATATAAGGCCACAATTCAATATTATAAATAAGAAGACCGACCCGTACACCGAGGTGCAGTGGGGCCGGTCATGTCTCCTATAATATGGATGATTCTCGCGCAAGAATGCAAGGAAAAACCGTACTAAATGTACACATCATAAATAAGCATATTTCTTCAATGCCTTATAAGTGGCCCAGTCGCCCCGAATCTTCGTGTGCAACCGCCCTAGTAGAACACACTCAATAGATACGATTCAGGGTTGTTTTTATTAAAAAACAACCCAATATTGCGGGTGGAATGTTATTCCCATTTATAGACCGGTTTTGACAAACTCTAGAGATTAAGAAGAAAGGAAGTAGGTGAACAACATGGCAAAATCGAACAAAGAAGTAACGAGCGCGAAGGCTGCATCAGCAGCGTCAAAAGTGCTTAAAAACCCAAAGTCCAGCTCAGCTGCAAAGACGGCGGCAGCTTCGGCACTCACGCAGCGTCCGAACAAAAAATAACGTTAAAACAATGGAGAGAGGTGCCTGATAATCCCGCGCACCTCCAAACAGGAATATTTCGAACCATACAATATTTCATCTACAAGGAACGCTTCAGATGGCCGACAGACAAGTTACTGCCTCCGGAAAAAACACGGATGGCGATATCACTAAGCTCTGCAAGTCAGGCGCAACATGGTCTCCTCGCCTGAAGGCAGATGCGATCAACGACATCGAAAAAGGCCTGCACACTTACTACGTCCAGCAGGCTGGTACGTCTCGCGTCGACATCACCGTGGTGAATGGAAATACCGGGAAATACCTTCGCTCGACCGCAGATTCGTCTTCAGAAAACAACTTGGACAATCTCCCGAATTGCTAAGATCATTACCGGGTTTGCAGGTCGTATTGTGGCTTGGGGGAGTGTGCGTTCCGCGATGGCATCAAGCAACTTCAAATCGCCACCTGACTGAGGCGCCTCCAACTTTTGGGCCTAGCTCTCTTCCTGCCAGCCCTCAGTTTTCGGACACGACAATGGTGCATGTCTGGTCTTGCCCGGCCATTGCGGCGGCCGCCCGGCATTTCTCGATGGCCTCGTTATTGGCATAAACCAGCTGGTTGGCTGTATTCATAAACTGCGCGCTGGCAGGATTGCCGGCACTCATCATGGCAAAGCCGGCATTCCAGCGCGTGTCATGCATGAGGAAGGCCGCGACCCGCGAGGCGAGAGCGTCGGGCAGACAGAACAGCACCACACCGACCAGGAGCATTCCGGCCACCAGTCCGCCGAAGCCGGCAAAGTACAGGTTTCGGGTCTGGGTTTCCCGATCTCGTGCACTTTTGGTATAGGCGGCAAGGGTCCGGGCTTCGCGCGCCAGATCGCTGGTAGCTTCATCCACTTTACGCGCCAGTGATTTTACCAGCCCGTCCCCGCCCTGTTCGGCGGCGCGCGTCAGTTGGGCCGGCTGAAGCCGGAGTACCGGCAATTGCTCGATCGCCTGAAGGCGCTCCCGGGTCCGGGCAAGGCTTTCCACCAGACGACCGAGATCGGCACTGTAGTCGACCGGCTGACCGATCCTGTCGATCTGGTCGAAGGCCGTCTCGACCCCCTTGCGGATCACGGTCATTTCTCCGCCGATCTCGCGTGAGAGCTTTTCCACCGCCTCACGCAAATCGTCGAAAGCCTGAACCGGATCGCCGGCAGTTTCCATGTTGTCTCGTTCGAAGTCCGCGCTTGCGTCCGTCATCGTGTCCCTTACATTTCCAGTCCGTGGCTCTTGTCGAGCTTTTGCTCCCGCGAGATTTGCCGCTCCAGGTCTTTGGCAAGGCTCTTTTCTTGGCCGATATGGTCAAGTCCAAGGTCTTTCGACCGCTTTTGAAGCGCCTGCTCCATCTGCGGATCGCGCTCGAGGCTTTTCGTCAAATCGCGCAACTCAGATGCGACCCTGCCGCGCGCTTGCGTCTCCTGCCGCCCACGCAGCTCCCGGTGCTCGGCCTTCAACTCCTGCCAGCGCTCGACAAAGCGATCGGCACGAACAGCCGGGTCCGCAACCGCCGCCCGCTCACGCTCCATGCCGGCGACAAGATGATCGACACGGTCCCGGCCAGAACGCTCCGTCATGGCCAACGCGGTCTGCGGATCGCGCTGCACCGCAGATCTGATCAACTCCAGGGAACCGGACCGCGCCTGGTCGAGCTGACGGCCGGCCTCCTGCATTTCCCGTTTCTGACTCTCAAGGAGAGGCAAGCCCTGCCCACGCTGCTTTTGTCCGGCGCTAAACGCCTGCGCATAGCGATCGACGGCCGTTTCAAACGGGGAGTGCCGGCGCAGCCGCTCAGCAAGCCTGTCCTGGTCTATATCGCGCGTTTCCGGCTTGCGTTCCTGTTTCGACCGGGCGTTAAGCTTGAGACCGTCAAACAGGCTACGCCGCTGTTTGCCCGCCGACGGTGCGTTTGCCTCGGTCGTTCGCTCTGCGCGATCCGCAAGCTTCTTCTCGCCAGATCCCCTATCCTGGGCCACCATACGCCCGACCGTTTCGGAGCGATCTTTCTGCGAGCGAACGCGCTCCCCATTAGCGCCGTAGTGAGCCGGAGAAAGATCGCGGGCAGCACTCCGCTCCATCCGCGCAACATCGATCTCGCTCCTGATCCCCAAGGTTTCCGCTATCCCGCGACGCTCTGCAAAAGCGGCGGAATAATCCAGCGTCGTTTCCTTCACGCCGGAACGCGACAAACGGGCTTCCAGCTGTCCATAGGCCAGATCCTGCGCCTCAATCACCTTCCAGGCATTGCGCTGCACCTGCGTTCCATCAGGAAGCCTAACCGTCTGAGATCCCTCATGCCGAAGCCCGATCGTCTCGCCGATCTCCGGTTTGGCCTCACCAATGGCCCGCTCAAGATCAACACCCCAAGTCGTCTGTCGCTCGCCTTTGGCGTTTTCCAGAGTGACGAAGTAGCTCTTGGCGTTGCCTGACCGGTGCTCAAACGGCGCCTTGCCATGTTCGACCAGGCGACCCGATGAACGATCGCCGAACTCGCCCATATCCGCATAAAGCTGCGCGCCATCGCGATGCCTGGTCATAGCAACATAGGTCAAATGTCGGTCCATCGTTGCCGACGCCAGAACATAGGCTCGGTCGACCGTCGCCCCCTGGTTTTTGTGGATCGTCGTCGCATAGCCGTGGTCGATGGCCTTGTAGGTCTCCAAATCAACACGCACGCACTCACCATCGCGGCCATCGAGCTGCGCAACGATCCTGGGTGGGTCACCCCCCTCACCGGCTTCGATGCGCTCCACCGTGCCAAGCATCCCGTTTTTGACACCAAGGTCACGGTTGTTCTCAAGGAATACGATCCGGTCACCCGGCGCAAAGTCGCGCTTGCCGTCATTGGTCTGAACCGACACTTCGCCGGCGTCCTCGCCGCGCGACAATGAACCGCGTTCCTGAAGCTCGGAACGGATGCCTTCATTCAACGCTCGAACATCAACCCTCCGATGCGCCATAGCGACCCGGCTTCCCTGCGGCCGCTGGTCAAGATCGGCAAGGTAGTCTCGAACAATCTCCGACCGCGCCTGGTCGCGATCAGCCGCAAAATGAATGTCTCCATGATCGCGATAGGCGGCCAACCCTTCGCCCGTCTTATGGGTGGCAAACGAAACAGAAGCCTCCCGCTGCCAGTCATGACGCTGGCGGCGAATTTCCGTAAGCTCCGCATGACCGACCTCTTCCGCAACAGCCCGGAACGGAGCGCCCGCCCCGATCGCCTGCAACTGCTCATGATCGCCAACAAGAACGATCTTCGCCCCGCGCGCTTCAGCCTCGCCAACAAATCGCGCCAGCTGACGGCTGCCCACCATCCCCGCCTCGTCGATAACAAACACGTCGCCGCGGCCGAGCTGGCGCCTGTCGTTCTGCCAACCCATCTCCCACGACGCCAACGTGCGGCTCGCAATCCCGGAACTCTCTTCCAACCCTTCGGCCGCCTTCCCCGACAAGGCCGCCCCATGAACCCGGTACCCCTGTCGCTCCCAGGCCTCACGCGCCGCCGCCAGCATCGTCGACTTGCCCGCCCCCGCAAACCCGACCACCGCCGCAATCCGTTCCCGACCGGTGATATGCGCAATCGCTCCACGCTGCTCATTCGACAATCGCGCCGAGATATCCCCGGCCCCGCGTTGAAGCGCCTCGTCCTGTCGCTCGATCGCACCACGAACATGTCGCTGATCGACACCATGCGATCGCGCCGCATGCATTCGCCGCGCGCTTTCGATCATGCTGCTTTCAAGAGACACCATGTCCCGCGTTGAATAGCGCGCGAGCGTCACTTCGCCCGTTTCCCGATCAACACGCTCGCCCTGAAGCTGCACAAGCGTCGGCGAGGCCATGACTGAAGCAAAGGCGTTCTGAAACGCTTGGGGCTCATCGTTGAGATAGCGATGCAGTGTGCGGGCAATATCATGCCGATCGAACACGCTCTTCTCTTCTGCAATCAGCGACAGAACCTCTTCCGGCTTTTCCCGGATAAGCTCCGCATTGCGTTTGGCCGACCCCTCATCCAAACGGGTTCGATCTACCGCCCGCCCCTGCCGTTGCAGCTGCGTCGCATGAACTCCCATATGCTCCGTCGGAATGATCTCAAGCCCCCGGTCCAAATGGGACCGGTGATCGATCCGGATATCAAACCCTTCACGTGCCAGCTGTTCATTCGCTATCCCTTCCCAAGATCGGCGAATGTCACGAATCTGCATGTCGCTCGCCGGCAAGCCCTGTCCCAACAGCCACTTGTTCTCACGCTCGATATAGGTTTTCTCGCTTAAGCCGCTTTTCTCAACCCGACGTGTCGTCATCATCACGTGCGCATGGAAGTTCCGAATGTCGCCTTCGACATGCGGCGCATGAATGGCAAAGTCCACTGCCACGCCATAGCGGTTCGCAAGATCGGCGGCAAAGTCGCGAACCGCTTCCAGCCGCGCTTCAGCCGACAACTCATGGGGAAGCGCAATCTCGAACTCACGAGCGACACGGGCGTCTTTGCGGTTTTCGGCAAACTCGGCGGCATTCCACAAAACCGAGCGATCGCGCGCCCACTCGGCGGATGACCCTTCGGGCAGAACGATCTCGGTGTGCTCGATGCCCTGTTTTTTGGTGAAGTCATGCACCATGCCGTCGCGTTCATTCCCCAGCCGCTCACCGGATCGATAGGCGATCGCCGCCACGGCGCTGCGGCCGCCCGATCGCGATATTGGCTTGATGCTGCAATGATAGACGGCCAATCCCGATCTCCTAATCCTCAAAGAGGGTATCAAGCACTGAGTTGAGCATCAACTCGTAAGTGCGCCCTTCAAATTTCAATCGCTACGCTTTTTCATTTTCAGGTATCGGAGCAAGCGGATAGCCTCTTGCCTCAATATGCGCAACTTTGCGTTTTGCTTCCTCGGTAAAATTAATTATAGAGTGCAGCCCTGTGGTACCTTCATCAGGAAATCATCATGGCACGCAAATCCATCGAACAGCGACTAGCTGAACTGGAAACGAAAAAGAAGACGCTGAAAGCACGGCTCACAAAACAGGAGCGCACCCGCGACACACGCCGTAAGGTGTTGCTTGGAGCACTTGTGCTGCACCGTCTTGAGAATGCCAATGACCCGGAATTTACACGGCGGCTCTCCGACTGGCTACGCCGCGAACTGCCGGACTTCCTCACTCGGGAGGCCGATAAGGAACTGTTTTCCGATTTGATCGAGATAAGTACCGAAAACCAAAAAGACGCTTGATACAGGGGAATTCATGCTGAGATTAAAATTGGCCTGGGTGGCATTGAAAAATATTGGGCGCGCCGCAGGACGTGACCCCATCTGGGCATTGATCGCTTTCGTGACATTTCCCTTTCGCTATGGCGCGTTTTTCGTGAAGTTCGTTGTCGGTCTTCTGGTCATCATACTCATTCCTACTTTCGTCATTGAATATCTCGTCCATAACGGCACGATCGAGCGCGCCGGCCTCATTCGCCAGATCGCCAGTTCGGTCGTTATCATCTTTGCCTTGCTGCTTATTTGGCGCGCTATCACCAATGCGCTCATCGACAATTTCGGTAACATCGCCGGTGAAACCCACGGCTCCGCCCGCTTCGCGACACCGAAAGAGATGGCGCCCTATTCGCAAAAGTCTTCCGGCCTCCTAATTGGCCGAGACCCCAAGTCGAAAAGGCTCCTGCGCTATGACGGCCCGTCCCACCTCATCACCATGGCGCCGACCAGGACCGGAAAAGGCGTCGGCACCCTCATTCCAAATCTGCTGACCGCCGATCGCTCCATCATCTGCATCGATCCCAAGGGCGAAAACGCAAAGATCGCCGGACGCGCCCGGGAACAGTTCGGGCCAGTCCATATTCTCGATCCCTTCGGCGCGACCGATACCCGGACCGGCACCTTCAATCCCATGGACAGCCTTGACCCGGCTAGCCTCGACCTTGCCGAGGACGCCGGAACGCTCGCCGATGCCCTCGTCTTCGACGAACCGGGCATGAGCGGTGAAGCCCACTGGAACGAGGAGGCCAAAGCCCTGGTCGCCGGCCTGATCCTCCAGATCGTCTCCCACGAGCCCGCAGCCCGGCGCACCCTCATGACCCTCCGGGAGAACCT
>NZ_JBDXGG010000002.1:0-122502 GCF_039990255.1 Nisaea sp.
GTGCAGGAGATGACCGCCGCGATCTCGGCCAGCGGATCACCCGCTTCCGACAGCATGTGGAGCTGTATGTCAGGAGTTATGGAAGAAAGCAGGAGATCTGCATCTTCCACTTGCCTGTCGACAAAGAGAAGGCGTTCCGGGACAAGTTCTTGCACGGGGAAAAGTCCTGTATTCGAGTATATATCTTAGCTGACGCGACTATTTGAACAAGCCGCTGATTGATTATTTGGATAGAAGTTAATTTCTCTAATTTTCATTGTCAAAGAAACAATAATGACGAATTGTGACAATCAAAAAAGGCGAAAAAAATTGGCATTTTTCAAGGTATGAGTGGCGAATTATTTGTTTTTCAAGAGATTATACTGCGCCAAGTTATATCCGTTCCTGTGCGGTAGGGCTTCATTAGCCGGGCAGCACGCGGACTGGACATAGCTTATCGCTCATTCCCATCCACGAGTTGGATCAGAATGGTCCGGAGATGTTGCAGCAGGGAAGGGGTGTTGCGGTTCTGGCATCAGGCTGCGCGCCGCGCATAATGGCACTGAGGTCTTATCGTCTGATGAAGCCCACTTGCTCAGAAGCGAAAGTCCGGCAGGGCAGTGAAAGCATTCTTCAGTGCATCGCCCCAGCCCTGGGATACCGACAGGTAATAGGGGTCATCAGCAGTGATCCGGCGTTCATGACTGACCTCGAAACTGTCTTCCTCGTACGTCATCAAATCCAGCGGGAGTCCGACGGACAGATTGGCCTTTATGGTCGAGTCGAAGGAGACCAGCAGAAGCTTGACGGCTTGCTCATAGGTCATCGTCTGTTCAAACGCGCGCAGGATGATGGGGCGACCGTACTTGGTTTCGCCGATCTGGAAGAACGGGGTGTCTTCGGAAGCTTCCAGAAAATTGCCTTCCGGGTAGATCAGGAACAGACGGGTGCCGCCACCGCGGATCTGGCCGCCGAGAATGATTGTCGCATCGAAGGTTGAATCCGCCCGCTCTCCTGTCGGGGACGCGGTCCGGATGACATCGCGCAACAACTCGCCGACCTGTCGGGCGACGTCGAACATTGACGGGGCGTCGAGGATTGATGGGCTGCGGTCTTCCGGCGCCTTGGCGCGTTCGTCGAGCAGGCTGACAACTGTCTGCGTCGTCGCCAGATTGCCGGCGGTCATCATGGTGATCACCCGCTCACCGGGTTTCGACCAGGTGAACAGTTTCTTGAACCGGGAAATGTTGTCGACACCCGAGTTAGTGCGGGTGTCCGACATGAACACGAGACCCTTCTCCAGCCGAAGGCCGACACAGTAGGTCATTCTTTAAGTATGCTCCGAACGCGCGGTTACTGTTGTTCCACCTGCAGGCTGACGGAGAAGGATTCGGCGCTGTTGCCGAAACGCATCCCGGATACAGGTGCCGCTTCTTTATAATCCAAACCCGAGGCGACACGAACATATCGTTCATCCGGCGAGATGACGTTCGAGACATCGAAGCCGACCCAGCCGATATTGGCCAGGAAGACTTCCGCCCAGGCATGTTCTGCTTCTTGCTCTACCTGGTCCTCGATCTTCAGATACCCGCAGATATAGCGGGCCGGGAACCCGATCGCTCGAGCTGCGGCGATAAAAATATGTGTATGGTCCTGGCAAACACCATGGCCCGCCTTCAGGGCTTCTTCTGCGGTCGTCGTTACCTCGGTTCGGCCGGTTTCGTAGGCCACTCGTTCGCGAATCAGAGCTGAGAGTGCATGCATACGCGACAGATCGGAATCCTCTTCGCCGAGTGCCTTCAGCAGTTTTCTCAATTCTGGTCCGACAGCAGTGGCAGCCGTTTCGCGACGGTAGTACCAAAACGGCGCATGCTGCGTTTCGAATCCGAGCACGCCATGAGTCTCGTGCGTGTCAATCTCGCCTTCGCAGAGGATCGTCATTTCACTCTGTCCGGGCTCGATGCTGCTCAGGACAACGTGGTTCGCATGCTGGTCAGTAAAACTGAGTTCCTGATTGGCGCCTTCGAGGCTCACATTCCACGACACAATCGATTGCATAGGGGATGGACGCGGCGTCTTGCGAAGCTGCTGGAGTGCGAAATGGACAGGCGTATCATAGTGATAGCTCGTCCTGTGGGAGATCCTGAGACGCATGATTAGCTATAGAATCTATAATCTTGTTCGATCTGGCCGCTGAGTTGTCCAGTATCCTGGATGAAACCTTTTAAAAATTCGTGCAGCCCGGTCGCTAGGATAGAGTCAATGGGGCGTCTGTCCAGCTTGCTGAAGATCTCTGTGGCCTGCTCCGCGCAAATGCTGCGTTCTCCATAGCGTTCGGAGAGCTGATCAAGGTTGTCGACGATCTCTTCCATGCAATGCGCGATGGACCGTGGCATTGACCGGTCCAAGATCAAGAAATCAGCGATGCTGGTTGGGTTTATGTCTTCGCCGTTCAACCAGCGATAGGACCGGTTTGCCGAGACGGAGCGCAGAATCGTCTCCCACTGCACATTGTCCAGCGATGAGCCGACATGTGAAAGCGACGGCAGCAGGACATAGTATTTAACGTCCAGAATTCGAGCGGTGTTGTCCGCCCGTTCGATAAAGGTCCCGAGCCGGGCGAAATTGTAGATATCATTGCGCAGCATGGTGCCGACGAGTGTGCCGCGCACCAGAGTGCTCTGCTGTTTGATGGTGGCCAGAACGGACGGCAGATCCCGTTCGCGGATCGGCCGTTGCAGTACCTGGTCCAGCACCATCCAGCATTCGTTGGTTGCCTCCCAAACCTCCCGGGTCAAGGCGGTACGCACCAGCCTGGCGTTGGTCCGGGCCTGTTCGATGACGGTGCGGACACTCGATGTATTGTCCCGGTCTCGGAGCAGGAAATCGACAACGTTCGGAGCGTTGTATTCGCTGTGGCGGGCGATGAAGCCTTCCGTCACACCGGCCGTGGCGATCACGGATTGCCACTCGCTGCTTGCCGCGCTGGAGCGGGTGAGAGCGATGCGGAAACCGGCTTCCAGAAGGCGCGCGAGATTCTCGCTGCGCTCCAGGTAGCGGAACATCCAGAACAGGCCGCCTGCGGATTTGCCGAGCATCAGTCCTCCAGCACCCAGGTATCCTTGGTCCCGCCACCTTGGCTGGAATTCACCACAAGCGAGCCCTTCTTCAGGGCCACGCGGGTGAGCCCACCGGGCGTGATGTCGATCCGGTCGGGAGAGACCAGGACGAACGGACGGAGATCGACATGGCGCGGTGCCAGACCGGCCTTCGTCAGGATCGGGACTGTGGACAATGCCAGGGTTGGCTGGGCGATGTAGTTACTCGGCTTTGCGTTGAGCAATTTCCGGAACCGTGCGATCTCCCGTTTGCTGGCGGTCGGTCCGATAAGCATGCCGTAGCCGCCAGAGCCATGTACTTCCTTGACGACCAGTTCTTCGAGATTGTCGAGAACATAGGCGAGCGAGTCCGGCTCGCTGCAGCGCCATGTCTGGACATTCTTCAGAATAGGTGCCTCACCTGTATAGAATTCGACGATCTCTGGCATGTAGGAATAGACGGCCTTGTCGTCCGCTACGCCGGTGCCGGGCGCGTTCGCGATGGTAATGCCGCCGGATCTGTAGACATCCAGAATCCCTGGCACGCCCAGCATGGAATTGGGATTGAAATTCATCGGGTCGAGATATTCATCATCGACCCGGCGGTAGATCACGTCGATTGGCTCATAACCGCGTGTGGTTCGCATCGCGACGCGGCCGTCGATCACGCGGAGGTCGTGCCCTTCGACCAGTTCCGCGCCCATTTGGTCGGCGAGGAAGGAATGCTCGAAATACGCGGAATTGTGGATGCCCGGAGTGAGGACCGCTATTCTCGGCCGGCCATTACAGGCATTCGGTGCGGAGCGGGCGAGCGTACGCCTCAGGTTTTTCGGATAATCGCCGACATTCTGCACTGGTATGCGTGAGAACAGCTCCGGGAACATCTGCATCATGGTTTCCCGGTTCTCCAGCATGTAGGAGACGCCGGAAGGGGTGCGGGCATTGTCCTCAAGGACGAAAAACTCGTTATCCTCGGTGCGCACCAGGTCGATACCGACAATATGCGTGTAAACGCCGCCCGGCGGGTTGACGCCGATCATCTTGGGCTCGAAGGCGGCATTCTCAGCGATCAGCCGTTCCGGGACGCGCCCGGCTTTGATTATTTCCTGCTGGTGGTAGAGGTCGTAGAGGAAAGCGTTGATCGCCCGGACGCGCTGTTCAATGCCGCGTGCCAGTTTTGACCATTGCCACGCCGACAGGATGCGTGGAACGACGTCAAACGGGATCAGCCGTTCCGTGTTTTCCGTATCGCCATAGACGTTGAAGGTGATTCCGGTCCTGCGGAAAAAAGCCTCCGCCTCTACGGATTTTTTGAGCAACTGACCGGGGTCCTCTGAGTTGACCCAGTCATGATACTCACGGTACGGCTCGCGGACATTGCCCCCGTCACCGAACATTTCATCGTAATCGTTCTTGCTCTCTGACATTGTTCGAAATTAGAGCAATTTATCTGGGTATTTCGCAAGTGCGAAGATTTCCAGCGAGTGGCAAAGACGTTATCGATGTCGGTTTGGCCGACCTTTTCCTGTTTGGGAAACATAGTTTTCAGGAAAATGGCTGGGCTAGCTGTTAAGCTTCCGAGCCCAGATATTCTAGAAGTTCAGAGGCAACCACATCCATCAGCATCGTTCGTGTGATTTGCGATTTCAGGACATAACGATTGATCTCGTCGTTCTCTCTGGCTTCCCGCTCGGACAGCAAACCCGGCTGGCCGGTGCGCAGAATGATCCGGATATCGCCCTGACCTAGTGTTTCGCGGATGTAATGCGCCAGCTTGAGGCCTGCGTCCGGTGTCTCCATCACCACGTCAAGCAGGATGACCGAGATACCATCGCATTTGCTCAAAACGTCGATCGCTTCGGCGCCAGAATATGCGTGGTGAAAATGCAGATTTCGACCGTGTATGGTCTCTCCGCCAAGGGCAAATAGTGTTGACTGATGCACGTCGGGATCGTCGTCAACGATGAGAATGCGCCATGGCACCTGACTGTCTGTGTCGAATTCGGTCCCGTCTTCGATATCTGACGCTTCATCCATAAAGACCAGCGCATCGTCGTCTTCATCGACGTTGCTTGCGTATGGACTATACGATCCCATTCCTGTCCCGAATATTTCCCACCCTTTGATCATGCCCGCCACCTGAGTGCTTTTGCTTATACCTGTTTTGTAACGTGTGTCCGCTTTTTGAGCGGGCAAGTTTATTTTACAGGCCGGGTGTTAATCTGAGCTTAATGAGCGCGCGTTCAAGCGGTGGAATTTTAAGACTTCTGGAATGGGGCGCGGCAGGCATTCCGGCGCCATGTGACGCCGGAATGAGGTATGTCATCAGCCGACGAAGGCGCGTTCGACCACGAACTCGGCCGGTTTGTTGTTGGCACCTTCATTCAGGCCGGCTTTCTCGCAGAGCTCCTTGACGTCTTTCAGCATCGCCATGGAGCCGCAGATCATGCCGCGATCCATTTCCGGATTGAGCGGCGGTACGCCGAGATCCTCGTATAGCTTGCCGCTTTCCATCAGGTCTGTGATGCGGCCCATCTGGGGGCTCTCTTCGCGGGTCGTGGTCGAGTAGAGCGTGAGCTGGGCCTGGGCGAGTTCGCCAAAGACCTCGTCTGCTTTCAGAGAGGCGACCAGCTCTTTGCCATAATCCAGCTCGGCGACGTCCCGGCAGGTATGGGTCAGGATCAGTTGGTCGAATTTCTCATAGGTCTCAGGATCGCGGATCACGGAAGCGAAGGGGGCGATGCCGGTACCGGTTGAGAACATGTAGAGTCGTTTGCCCGGCGTCAGTGCGTCATTGACCAGCGTGCCGGTCGGCTTCTTGCGCATCAGCACGGTGTCACCCGGTTGGATCTTCTGCAAATGCTCTGTCAGCGGGCCGTCCGGCACCTTGATTGAGTAGAACTCGATGTTCTCGTCCCAGGACGGGCTTGCAATGGAATAGGCGCGGTAGACTGGTTTCTCCGCGTTCGGCAGCCCGATCATGACGAACTCGCCGGAGCGGAAGCGGAAGCTCTGCGGCCTGGTCATGCGGAACCGGAACAGGCGATCCGTATAGTGCTGCACCTCGGTCACCGTTTCGGCGAAGACGCCGTCCGGGATCGGAAAGCCGCCGGTGCCGCGCTCTTCGGCGCTGGCGGGAGCCGCCGCGTGACTGTCCATCATGTTCATTTACCTGCTCACCTGTTGCGAGGGCCGACTGATTGTCGGCACCGCCGGCATTAACCCGGCGACCTGAATTCTGTCGGCCCGTTGAAAGGACAGCGACAGCCGTTATCTAGCGTTGGCGGTCGTTGTTATCAATCTTTCCATGCAGGGGCGGACCCGCAGCCCGGCCCTGCATGGCTCTGAGATGGTTGAAAGAGGCTCAGGCTGCTGCCTGGCCTCGGCTGTTTCGGTGTTGCTGTGCGTCACGACTCAGCGAGCCGTCTGCATTGAGGTGAATGCCGCATTCCGTCTTGTCGGACTGCGCCCAGCGGCCTGATCTTACATCGCCCTCTGCCACGGCTGGGGCGGTGCACGGCACGCAGCCGATCGAGCTATAGCCGTGTGCTTGCAAAGGGTGGCGCGGTAGATCCCGCACGGTGAATTCCGCATCGATCCTGGATGCATCCCAGTCTGCGAGCGGGTTCAGGCGGATGCGCTCGCCGAATTGCTCGATCATCTCTATTTCCGAGCGCAGGCCGCCATGGGCGCGCTTACGCCCGGTGATGATCAGGCCGAATGGCTGGATGGCCTGACGCATTGGGAGCACTTTGCGGAGATTGCAGCAGGTATCTAGATCGGTCTGCCAGAGCGTGCCGTCTCGGTCTTGGCGCCTGATCAGCGCGGTCGAAGGGGTGGCGTTGCGGATATCAGTCAGTCCGAGCCGGGCAGTAAGCTGCTCCCGATAGCGCAGGGTTTCCTCGAAATGCTTTCCGGTGTCGATGAAGATCACAGGCAAGTGCTTGTTCACCGAGGCGACGATATCCAGAAGCACGGCAGACTCCGTGCCGAAGGAAGCGATTACCGCGCTGCGGCCGGGAAATTCATTTTCCGTCAGGGCGGCGAGCATGTCTTGCTCGCTCAGGCTGCCGTATTCAGCGATCAGCCTGCTGCAAAGAGCCGCCGTTTCGGCTTCGTTCTGATCCCTGGACCGGGAGACAGTGTTCTCGTGTATCCGTTCGATTGCTTGCGCCATGCTCGTTCTATCCTTCCAGCGTCGCTCGCAGACGTTCCTTAGCGATTGGGCATGTCCCATCAATTGGACAAGACGGCGCGTTGACGGAATCGGTCCGTCCTTTTCATCGCTCAGGTCATGCAAGACCGCGCAGGACGCGGCATGCCCGCCACTCGGTTCGGGCCCACGGGAATACACCCGTGGCGCTTTAGCAGTTGGTGACGCGGATGCAAGCTGCCCTGTCAAATCCCGCGGGAATGGTTATCCGTTCCGATCCTGAAGGTAGGGACGGTGAAAGGGAGGGTCAACGTGCTGAAAAGGCAGGAAAGTTAAATAAACCAAACCGTTCCCGGATCGGCTTTCGCCGGATTAATTTCGTCTGCGGCCCCGGCGCTGGCGAGAAGATTCTTTGCTCTCTCCATCGCCCAGAAGTTCGGCTGTGGCGCCCGTCAAGGTGCCACAGGCCTGCACGATGGCGGCCATGTCGGGCATATCGCCCTTTGTGTGGCTATCAAGCGCCTCTCGCATGGCGCGGACATGTTCCGGTGTCGTGCCGCAGCAACCACCAATGATCCGTGCTCCAAGATTGGCGGCCAGCCCTGCATAGGCTTGCATCAGTTCCGGCGTGCCATTGTAACGGACCTCACCGTCCTCGAAGACCGGAATACCGCAATTGGCCTTTGAGAGAAGAATATCATCCGCCGCGAGGCTGTCATGGGCACTGAGCAAACCGACCAGAAGATCTGAGGCGCCGGTGCCGCAATTGCCGCCGAAGGCGAGTGGCTTGGTCGGCCGGGCATGCACCATTTCGACGAGGCGTTGCGGCGTCATGCCCATCATGGTGCGGCCGTTTGTATCGAAGGATAGGGTACAGGCAGCTGGAATGCCGACCTCATCGGCAGCATCGAGTGCCGCTGTAAGCTCTTCTTCGGAGGAAATGGTCTCGATCCAGGCGACATCGGCGCCGCCATCCTTAAGGCCGCGCATCTGGGCGGCAAAGGCGTGTTTGCCGTCGTCGACGGTCAGCGGGCCAAGGGGTACATAAAGATCGCCGGTCGGCCCGACGCTGCCCGCATTGACGATTTCGCGTCCGCTCGCGGCGATCTCCGCCGCGAGCAGCTCGGCTGCTGCCTTGTTGATCTCGTAGACCTTGTCTTCCAGCTTGTGGAGTTTCAGCCGGTTTGCCGTGCCGCCGAAAGTGTTGGTCAGCACGATGTCGCTGCCCGCCTCGATGAAATCACGGTAATGCGCCCGGACCTTTTCCTGTTCTTCAAGGTTCCAGAGTTCCGGCGTGTCGCCATGTTGCAGACCGCGCGCGAACAGGTTCGTGCCGGTGGCGCCGTCGGCCAGCAACCAGGGGCGGTCGGCAAGCATTTCGGAGAGCAGATTGGTCATGGCAGAGGTCCCAAAGCTGGACTCGTGATTGATTGATAGGGCAGCATCATCGGCCTGAATACCGGATCGCAGTCACTTTGATTGCGCGCATGCCGACACTATGTGTCGTTGATTGCTGGTTTTACCGCACCGACAGGAGTTCTCATGGCCGCCGATGTAATCGACTACCGGATCGAGGGGGATCATGCACCACTTCTGACCGTAACCCTGGACCCCGGAGAGGCTGTGCAGGCCGAAGCTGGTGCCATGGTGATGATGGACCAGCACATCAAAATGACAACGGAGCTGTCCGGTGGCTTGCTGGGCGGATTGTTCCGCAAGTTCTCGGGCGAGAGCCTGTTTCTGACGTATTTTGTGAACGAAGGCGACGAGCGGCAGGACGTTTCTTTTGCCGGTTCAATGCCGGGCCAGATTCGGGCCATGGATCTCAGCCAGAATGAGGGTCTCTTCTATTGCCAGCGGGATGCTTATCTCTGCAGTGCCCGCGGCGTCGATGTTTCCATCGCGCTGACCCGTAAACTCGGTGCCGGTTTCTTCGGTGGCGAGGGGCTGATTTTGCAGAAGTTGGAGGGCGACGGCCTCGCCTTTCTCAATGCTGGCGGTACATTGGTGGAGCGTGAACTTGGCGCCGGGCAACGGATCACTGTCGATACCGGCTGCCTCGTCGGTTTTTCCGGAACGTGTGACTACGACATTGCCTTTCAGAAAGGCATAAGGAACCTGGTGTTCGGTGGCGAGGGAGTTTTCGTAACGCACGTTACAGGCCCCGGCCGTGTCATCGTGCAGACCCAGCCGATCGCCGAACTGGCAATGTCGCTGGCACGGCTGATGCCGAAAAAAGACGGCTGACTATATAAATTCCGCATACACAAAAACCGCCTCTCGGCATGCGAGGGCGGTTCCGTGTTTGGATCGGGTAGTCTACCGCCGGAGCGGCGAAGCCCTAAAGCTCTAGAAGCCTTCGCGCTCCATGCGCTTGCGCATCAGCTTGCGGTAGCGGCGGACGGCTTCAGCCTTCTCGCGCGCCCGCTTTTCGGACGGCTTCTCAAAGTTGCGGCGCAGCTTCATTTCCCGAAAGACACCTTCGCGCTGCATCTTCTTCTTAAGCGCGCGCAGTGCCTGATCAATATTGTTATCGCGGACCGTTACATGCACGAAACCCGACCTCCAAAACAATTGTGCGAATTCAGAACGCAAAATGCCTCGGGGAAATTCGCCCCCCTTGAGACAAGAACGCGGTGTGTATCACAAGAGATTGCCGCTTGCAAAGGCCGAGCGTGCATAAATCACGCGGCTTTTGCATGGCGGCTTTGCAATCTGTTCTCGGCGCCAGTCTGACGCACTCATATTATAGCCGAGAGTTTACCAAATGGGGAGAGAGTTCTATATCCTAGGTATGACAGCACATCAGATCGTACGCATGGGCGCGCCGGTGCTCGGGCGCCGGGCCGATGAAATTTTGGACCCGGCCTCAGAAGAGATTGCAGCCCTTGCCGCAGACATGGCCGACTCGATGGCGGCAGCCGGTGGCGTCGGCCTCGCGGCGCCGCAGATCGGTGTCCCGAAACGCATCATCGTCTTCAAAGTCCCCGGAGAGCGCGCAACGGCGGCGGCGAATGACGGGCCGCTGGAGTTGCAGATCCTGATCAACCCGGAGATCGAGCCGCTTTCCGGCGAGATGGAGCTTGGCTGGGAAGGCTGTCTGTCGATTCCGGGGTTGAAGGGCGAAGTGCCGCGCTACCGGAAGATTGCCTATCGGGGGGTCGACCTTCAGGGTGAGAAGGTGCTGCGTCAGGCGGAAGGCTTCCATGCCAGGGTAGTCCAGCATGAAGTCGATCATCTGGACGGCATTCTTTACCCCGAGCGGATGACGGATATGCGCCGCTTCGGCTATGGCGAGGAACTGTTGCAGGCGGCGGTCGATGCGTCGCCGGAAGACTTTCGTGGAGACGGAAAATGACCGAAGACACCGATTCCGTGCTGGAACAACGCGAGGCGGAGCGCGGCCGGGTGCTCGACTGTATCCTGCCACATGTCATGTTTGACGGCTGGAGCCGCAAGACGCTGCGTCACGGTGCTGAGGACGCAGGAATTTCGATCGCCGAGCTTGATCGCCTGTTCCCCGCCGGGGTGACGGACTGTATTGGCTATTTCCAGAATCGGGCCGACCGGGACATGATGCAGGTATTCCAGAGCCGGAACCCGTCTGCGATGAAAATCCGGGAGCGCATTGCCGCTGCCGTACGCATCCGCTTGGAACAGGCGGCTCCGCATAAAGAAGCAGTTCGCCGGACCCTTGCCTATCTCGCGATCCCCGGCCATGGCGGCCTCGGCACGCGCAGTCTTTACAAGACAGTGGATGCGATTTGGACGGCGGCAGGAGATACGTCTACCGACTATAATTTTTACACCAAACGCGGCTTGCTCGCGGCAGTCTACAGCTCGACTGTTCTGTTCTGGCTGAACGACACTTCGGAAGACTATGTGGAGACCTGGGCGTTCCTGGATCGCCGTATCCAGAATGTTATGCAGATCCCGAAATTGACCGGACGCCTAAAGGAAGCCGGTGCGAAGCTGAAGAACCCCTTCGAGGCGCTGAAAGCCTGCGCCCCGAAACGGCGTTCTCCCTTTGCAGGTGCCCGTTAGGCTTTAGCTTCCAAGAACTGCTTCGATACCTGCCGCGACGGACAGCGTTTTCGCGTCACCCATTGTCTCGCCCATTACCATCAGGCCGACCGGTGCCGTGCCCGCTTCGTGGCAGGGCAGGGAGACGGCGGAGCGGTCGAGGAAGTTTCCGAGGGACGGGTTGCGCAGCATCAGCTGATTGGTGGTGTGGTAGAGGTGCTCGTCTATTTCCAGGCTGGCGATGCTCGGTGCGATTTGCGGCACGGTCGGCATCAGCACGGCATCGTAATCCCGCGTGGCGGCATTGGCGACGGCCTGGATTTCCACCCGGCGGCGGCTCAGGATCACGTAATCCGCTGCTGCCATCTTGGCGCCGCCCTGAATGCGGGTAGCCACGCGCGGGTCATAGTCGCTTTCCTTGCGGGACAGCAGCTCGCGGTGGATGGCATATGCTTCGGTCGGGGCGAAGCCACCGGCCTTGTTCGAGGCCGGGATCTCCAGCAGCCATTCGAAGCTCTTCTCTTCCAGCAGCGCACCGGCGGCCGACAGCTTGTCCAGCGCGGCCTCAAAGGCCTTGGCGACATGCTCGTCCATGTCGTCCATCACCATGGTCCCAGGTACCACGAGGCGCATGCCCTTGACGGAAAGCGGTGCGACATCAGACGGCGCCTCACCGGCCATGATCGCATCCAGCAAGGCACAGCAATTGACGGAGCGAGCCAGCGGGCCGATCGAATCGAGCGCCCATGAGAGAGGGAAAGCACCATCAGTGGGCACGCGGCGCGCGGTTGGCTTGAAACCCGTCAGGCCGTTCAGCGCGGAGGGAATGCGGACCGATCCGCCGGTGTCCGTGCCGATGCCGGCGGCGGCCATGCCGTCGGTGACGGAGATCGCGGCGCCGGAGGAGGAACCGCCTGGAATGCGGCCGGTCTCACGATCGAAAGGGTTTTCCGGCGTGCCGTAATGCGGGTTGAGGCCGAGACCGGAGAAGGCGAACTCGGTCATGTTGGTGCGGCCGAGGATCACAGCACCGGCGGCCCGGAGACGGGCAACGACCGGTGCGTCCTCGCCGGCAGCGGGTTCATCTTTACGGGCAACGGACCCGGCCATGGTGACGCGGTCCCGGATATCGAACAGATCCTTCACCGAGATTGGAATGCCTGCGAGTGAGGAAGGCACGACGCCTGCGGCTCGAAGGGCATCGCTGGCCTTCGCTTCGGCACGGGCGGCATCGGTGAAGACACCCGTGTAGGTCTTGCCACCTTCACCCTTTGCATCTCCGATCCGGGCCAACGCTTCCTCGGTCAGCTTTTCCGAGCTTGTTTTTCCGGCGGCAAGATCGGCAGCAAGGTCTTTCAGGGGGGCGAACATGGACTCAACTCACAAGTGGCAGGGAATGGATATCGTAGGCGTGGGAGATCGTGACACCGCGAACGGGATCCTCGATCTCCATGGTAAAACGGCTGGCGGGACGGATCCCGCCGATGGCGGCGAAGGTGCCGAGCATCATGACAGAACCGGATGGCAGGGCGCCATTGGCATAGAGTTCCATCATTTCCTCCGGGCGGCGCATGGCCGCGAGTGCGCCGTCCTGATAGGGGACCTCGGTGCCGTCGATGGTCGCACGCGCTCTCAGGCGAAGATCGTCCCAGTGATCCAGCAGGTCGTCGAGCGGCCAGGCTTCCCGGGCGAGAACTTTCGGGCACATCTGTTTCGAGCCGGCGACCGAATAGGCCTCGGCGGCCCGATCCGTGTGATCAGAGCCGACAGTGACCCAGATTCCCTCGTCGGAGGAGACCAATACGGCCTCGACTTCACCGGATGTATCCGGCCCCACGACCTGGATAGCGTCGTCCTGCATCAGGATGTTGACGGCATTGCGATAGAACAGCGGGGTCTCGCTAGGCGGTGTGACGCCGATAGCTTTCAACTCTTCGATGTGATGCTGTAGCGCATCCGTGTCGCGGCCGGTCCAGCCGCCGACGATCAGGTTGGACACAGCGACAGCAAGCATGCCACCGTCGGGTTTCTCAAATCGAAGCGTAACCGTGGCGCCGTCGCGCATGAGTGGTTCCCCTATATCGTCGAATCGGTAGTCGATAACGCAAGAGAAGAAACGATATCCGCTTCCGTCTCGCCGGGAAAGACAGCGGCGAACAGTTTTACAAGAGTTTCACGCAGCGGCGGCTCAAGCGGCCGACCAAGCGCCGTCAGATAGTTCATTGAATTATTTATGGTCGTTTGAAGAAGCGACTCATCCGAATTGGAAGGCAAGGAGCCAAAGCGTTCGTAAAGCCTGCTTTGCTGGATTTTTTCTGCATCGAGTTCGAGGGTGACAAGCTGCTTGCGGAAACGAGACGTGTCTTCGTCTGTGGTTTCGGACTTGAGGTGACGTCGGACCGCACGCAAAGGTGCTATCACCGGGGTTGCCCATTTGTCGGCAAGAGCAACCGCCTGGTTGGCTTGGACCCGGTCAAGAACGGCGCTGCGAGAGCCTAACCAGCAGCAAAGCAGAATGAGGTTCACGTCCAGTCCGAAGCGGTCCTGCAGAGCCAGGCATCTGGCGGCTACGTCTTCCCGGCCATAGGTCGTGAGGGAATAGATCCAGAATGGGGTGTCAGGCACGCTCATACGTCTTGTCTAGCATGCAAAAGCGCCCTACCAAACTATTGTGCTTTGCGATATGACAGACTGTCTCCTCATACAAATAGCAACGGATTGCCTTGTTGGAACAGGATCGCGAAGAACTGTCCCGTCGGCTCGAAGAGCTGAAGATAGAACACCGGGACCTTGACGATGTGATCGCGCGTCTGGCGGACGATGGCCCGTTCAATCAGCTCCAGATCCAGCGCCTCAAAAAACGCAAGCTGCTTCTTAAGGATCAGATGATCAGGCTTGAGAGCGAGCTGCTGCCTGACATCATCGCCTGAACCTGACTGCTCTCAGCTTTCCGCTTCACGAGCGGCCTGCCGAAGGATTTCGATCACCATGGCGAGTTCGTTCTCTGAAATGGTGAGTGGTGGCGACAGGGTTAGAAGCCGCGCGTCGGCTGCGCCGGTATTGAGGCCGAGCCTGTAGCAGGCGCCTTTCAGGGCTTTAAGTTGACTGGGGTTTGAGCAGGCGACTGCCATGGAGAGCCCGCAGCCGGTTGCCGCCTCATATGCCGGAACTTCTTCTGTCATTCTTTCCAGTGCAGCTAATGCGTCGAGACCTTTGTCGGCGGATGCAGCCACCAGATTTTCCGCATCGAGTATCTGCAGTGTCTCAATCCCGGCGCGGGCCAGGACCGGGTTTTTCTGGTGCGTATAATGTCCAATTCCGAGATGCCCAGCGACATCAAGCTCTGCCCTGGCAATTACCGCTGAGAGCGGGAGAACGCCGCCACCGAGGGATTTGCCGAGGACTGTCATATCCGGTGCGGCGCCGGTATGTTCACTGGCGAACATCCGTCCCGTCTTGCCGAGGCCTGTTGGTATCTCATCGAAAATCAGCAGGGTTCCAGCTTTGTCACAAAGAGCGCGAACGCCCGGCCAGAACCAGTCCGGCGCGGTCTGTCCGGTGGATCTCACAGGTTCTGCGATGAGCGCGGCGATCTCATTGCCTTCAAGGATGTTTTTCAGTGCGTCGAATGATCTTCGGGCGCAGCTTTCCGGATCTTCGCCCTGGCGCCGTTGCCAGTAGGATGGAGCGTGATGGCATCCTTCCAGCACCGGCAGACCAACCCTCTCATCACGCGTGCCGCCGACCGAGAGCGCGCCTAGTGCGGCGCCATGCCAGCTTCCGTCAAAAGAAGCCGTGCCGGTCCGACCCGTTGCTATATAGGCGAGCTTGAGGGCCATCTCGATGGCGTCCGCACCGGATACACCGAGTAACACCTTTGCCGGTCCATACGGCCAGCGGTCAGCTAGCATCTCTGCCAACTCTACAGGAGGCTCAGAGGTAAACAGCCGAGGGGTGAAGCAGAGTGTGTCGAGCTGTTGTTTAAGGGCGGAGATCAGCCTTGGGTGCTGGTAGCCGATATTGTGGCAAGAGTTGCCGTGGAGATCGAGGAACCGGTGACCTGTTTCGTCCGTTGCCCAGGCGCCTTCGCAAGAGAGGAAAACATGGTCGACGGGGGAGGAGCCTGCCTGGTGCAGAAAGGCCGATGCATCGCGTGTTTTCAGTGCTGTCATTGTGGCTGACGTCCCGAGATATTAGGTGCTGGGACTGAAGCACGAAGCCCGCGCAGGCGGAAGTCATCAGTCCATGCTTGTAACTGCAAGCGCCGCTCCTATAATGCCGCGCTTCTTTGGCCTGCCCGGCCTTATCCGGGAATGGGGTCGTGACGGAAGCAGGAATGCGTATATGGCCAAGGCCGCTACACCCCTTGTCGGTATCATCATGGGCAGCCAGTCTGACTGGGAAACCATGAAAGAAGCCGCTCTCATTCTCGGAGCACTCGACATCCCTCACGAAACCCGGATTGTGTCTGCGCACCGGACGCCAGCCCGGATGGCGGACTATGCTGCGACGGCGCGGGAACGGGGCCTCAAGGTGATTATTGCCGGGGCCGGCGGTGCTGCGCACTTGCCGGGCATGGTGGCCGCGCAGACGACGCTCCCGGTTCTTGGCGTCCCGGTCGAGAGCAAGGCACTTAAGGGAATGGACAGTCTTCTCTCTATCGCCCAGATGCCCGGCGGTATTCCGGTCGGAACTCTTGCCATTGGCAAGGCCGGTGCGAAGAATGCGGGCTTGCTCTCTGCTGCGATCCTGTCGAATGAAGATGAGGCTTTACACACCCGGCTTGATGCTTGGCGCAAGGCGCAGACTGATTCCGTCGGTGATGTTCCGGTGGATGCCTGATGTCTGACGTTTTGGCTCCCGGATCCGTCATCGGGATTATTGGCGGGGGGCAGCTTGGCCGCATGATGGCACTAGCGGCGGCTCCGCTTGGTTATCGATGTCATATTTATACACCGGAAGAAAACAGCCCAGCCGCACAAGTATCGGAGAAGACCACGGTCGCTTCTTATGAAGACGAGAATGCGCTGGCGGAATTCGCCGCCGCCGTCGATGTCATCACCTATGAGTTCGAGAATATCCCCGTCGACACCGTGCAGCGCCTCTCGAAACTGGCGCCGGTACGGCCAAGGCCAAGTGTGCTGGCGGTCTCACAGCACCGCGTCGCCGAAAAGGATTTTGCGCGCGATTCAGGTGCGGGAACTGCACCTTACCGGCATGTCACCAATCTTGATCAATTACGCGACGCTGTGTCGGAGATTGGCCGTCCAGCTGTTTTGAAGACGTGTCGCTTCGGTTATGATGGAAAAGGGCAGGTGAAGATCACGGCGGAGACAGATCTTGCAGCGGCTTGGGCTTCGCTGAAGACAGACGACGCGGTGCTTGAAGGTTTCGTCTCCTTCGAGAAGGAAGTTTCTGTCATTGTTGCGCGCGGCGTCGACGGCACGACGTTGGCTTTCCCTGTAGCTGAAAACCATCATGTCGATCACATCCTGAGTACAAGCACTGTACCGGCGAACATTCCCGAGGCGACGGAAAAGGCTGCCCGGGCCACGGCCGTTGCCTTGGCGGAGCGACTGGAGTTGGTAGGGCTTCTGGCTGTTGAGATGTTCGTTACGGAAGAGGGCGATGTTCTCGTTAACGAAGTCGCGCCGCGTCCGCACAATTCCGGACATTGGACGCAGGACGGTTGCGCGACATGCCAGTTCGAACAGCTCGTGCGCGCGGTGACCGGACTCCCGCTGGGGCAGGTGAATGTGTTGTTTCCAACCGTGATGAAGAACCTGATTGGTGACGAGGCCGGTCATTGGCTGGATATCGCCGCCGAGCCGCACGCGAAGTTGCATCTCTATGGCAAGTCGGAAGCCCGTCCGGGCCGCAAGATGGGGCACGTGAACAGGATTAGGCTTTCCTAATCGGAAGAGAACCGTGCTTTAGGAAGTAGCGGATTGCCTCTCCCATCCGCTGTGCTCGGTCGGGGACAATGGTTGGAGCGGAACGCGGCTTCACTGGGTAAAGGTTCGGGAACAGGATGTCCCTGCCGTCACCGACAAATAAATATGACTTCTGCAGCCCGATAACGGGGATTCCAACAGAGCAAGCCAAGGCAAGAGCGGCGGTGCCCGGTGATACGGCCAAATCAAGGCAAGACATCAGTGCAGCGACGCGGTCCAGTTCCTTTGTCTGGTTTAGGTCTGGAAAGTCATGAACCGTGATGCCGGTTTTTTCTTTTAGATCGCTGATTTCGTCCGTTGGGTCGCCATATTGCAGATTTATCAGTGTGAAACGATTAGTCGGTATTTCCGCGATCAATTCATCAAGAGATAGATAAGCTATCTTTCGATGGTCTGTTACCAGAGTTCCGCTGCGCCAGCACAAACCGAGATACGGTGCTGGGCCACATTCCTTCAGACGTTTCCGCCATTCCGATCGCATCTGCTCGTCGGTTTTGAGATATCCGTTTTGAGGCTCTGATTTACGTCGCCCATGGCGGTAGAGAGCAGGCAGGTCTCCGGAAATCAGGCTATGGGTGAACCGGTGCGCACTCTGTACATTTTCATAGTCGTGTGTCGTCTCGCCGTTTGGTCCGGGCCGCAACTGTTTCTCGATTAAATTCAAACTGGGAAAGCTGCGCATCAGAAGGGGGAATAGCCGGATGTCAGTCTCGACGGTAACGTGCTCGACCTCTTCCAGCAGATCAGGCAGGCAACTGAGATGTATGATATCGTCGCCGATCCCCTGTTCGGATGCCACCAGGACATGGCTCGGTTTGCCTCTAGTTGGAGTCCAGTGCTTCGGCAAGTGGAAGCGTTTCGCGGCGTTGGCCATGCTCAGCCGATTTGGCCAGTATTTCCATCCTGTCTCGATGTCGCCGATACTGAACGCCGAAAGGCTCAGGTTAAAGCCGATATCACCGAAGCTCGGCGATACGGTTAGGCCATAGCGGGAGATGCGAATAGAGCGTTCGAACTGTCCGAGGTGATAGGTGGCCGTTGCCAGTGAATTGTAGGCGCCGATGAGTTCCGGAGCTAAAACCGCACTACGTTGAGCCGACTTGGCTACGGCCTCATACTGCAGCTCGCTATAATACTCGGCTGCAAGCTGTTCCCAGACTTTGGAAGACGAAGGCTTTACGATTGTCGCAAGTCGTTTTGGGAATAAACCTGTCAAGCGGGCAGAATCCGGGACGTCGTCGCTACGAAAATGTGCATAGATTTCATGTCGACCTGGATCAAGCAGCATTCCCTGTTTAGCGGCTTTGTTCGCAGCGGCGATGTTTTCCAGGGTGATAAAAGTTCGCTGCAAATGAAAATAAGGCTCCGCAGTGTCTGGAGCCATGTTGCGAGCCTGACCGAAAGCCTCTGCGGCCATCTCGTATTTGTTACTCGCGTGCAACGCGGTGCCGAAGCGTAACCATGCATCCGCATTGCCTGGCATGAGGCGGACCGCTTCCTCCGCTTTCGCTAATGCCTTGTCGGGGTGCCCTGTTTCCAGTGCAACAATAGCGGAATTTAGGAAAGCAGAACCCGATGCAGGATTGATAAAGCAAGCGCGCCCATATGCTTTTTCTGCGATGGCCGGGTCGCCCGCGCTACGCATGGCACTGCCGAAATGGTCATAGTAGGAGGCTGATTCTGGCCGCTGGAGAATGGCCTGCCGGATCAGTCGGGCACCTTTGTGTGCGGCTCCTTGCTGAAACTCAAGAGTGCCCAGCAGATGCAATACATCCGGGTTCGGCCCAACGGACGCGCGTAGTTTCTCGTAGATCGGTCGCGCAGTATCCAGGTGTCCGGATTCATGCTGTGCGATCGCTTCGGTGAACAGTTGCTGAAGATTTTCGGTTTCCTGCTTCACCGTGGCTGCCGCCGGTGTCATCGATAATGGCGCCCTATTATTCTTCGCGCTTGAAAACCCACCAGTTTGAATCCCCAAAACCGGTCAGTTTATCCCAGAAAAAGCCGGCTTCGACGGGGCGCCAGCCTGGATTTCGTTCCATGAAGAGCTCGCCATAGTCAGCTTTCCAGAGCATCTCGTTCTGGCCGCGATATTCAACTTCTTGAAGGTGCTTGGAATAATACTCTGTCATCAGCACGTATTTGTTCGCGACACGTCCTAGTTCCGTAAGGGCCTTGTCCAGGGAGTCCGGTTCTACATGGATCAGGACGCCCGATGTGAACGCCATGTCGAAATGCCGGTCTGGAAACGGAATCGACTGCAGCCATCCTTCAACGATGTTTTCTTTGGCGGTTACGCCTGCTGCAATTGCTTTAGCGCGAGCTTTTGCATTCGGTTCGATTGCG
Organism: Nisaea sp.; assembly: GCF_039990255.1. GTDB lineage: Bacteria > Pseudomonadota > Alphaproteobacteria > Thalassobaculales > Thalassobaculaceae > Nisaea. Next base: position 19,554 of record NZ_JBDXGG010000002.1, read on the forward strand.
TGGAGTTCAGCGGAGGTGATGTTCGACAAGGCACGTAGGGCAATACCTACATTGCAGCCGCATTCCAGAATGGTCGCGGGCGGATCGGCAGCTATGCACTCCCACATTTTTCCGTATGCGCGGGTGTAGTCGCGCACGCGTTCGGCCGTTGCAGAATTGCGCTCGGCATAGATATCGCCGAACCTGCCCTGCCATGTATCAAGCTGCGCCGTAATTGTTTTCTTTTCCACCGGACTCACTCCTGGAAACATCGAAGAATTCAAGGGCATGTATTGGATCACGATGGCCTGAGCGAAGAATCGCTCCGGCCTGTTCTCCAGCATTTAGTAGAAGGTCTACGATTGACATAAAGCTCAGAAAGCTGGAACCGCACTGTCGATAGATCGGGTGATCGTAGCGCTGGAATACTAGGTCTATGCCCGCTTCCTCAAAGCGCTTCATGCCGTCCAGGCCAATATAATCTGCGGAGCCTGGAACGCTGACATAGGTGTCTGCACCGAAGAAACGGCAGATTTCGATCAAGCGCATAACCCGCCCATCGAATTTAGGCAGAGAATTAGCACGGACTGTTTTCGTTGTAATTTTTAAACGCTCCATCGCAAAATGGATGAAGTTTATATTCACGTCTGCCAGGCTTGCGCCGTCGGAAATGCCAGAAAAATGTTCTGCTAAGGCTGGAAACTCGACCTCAAATGCTCGCGCGGCCGAATATTCCTGGCGCAAGGTCCTTGAGAATTTCCGCATGCGATGTTCTGGTTGAACAATCGCTGTGTCGAGGCTGGTTCCTTTACTCAAGCGAGCGAAAACAGGCAAAGAGATCCATTTGCTACCATCACTGGTCTTGATCCGGTTGCGGCAGTGCCAAGACCGCTTGGTGAATTGAACGGTATCAAGAAAAACGAACTGATCGACTTGATCGATCAGATCGAAATATCCCATCCAGGGGAGCCATGTCGGTTGCATGATTGCAACACGCATCTTCGTCTCCTAGGCGCGCCTGCCTGCGATAAACATCGTCCGCCCAAACCCTGACGCTCCGAAGGCTTGATAAAGGCGCCTGCGGACTTCGGTCGGGACTGATCGCTCGAACGCAACGCGCCTGTTGTGACAATCGGCGCCGAGAGAAGGGTTGGAAATATAGTCAAAGCCGAGCAAAAGCCACAGCTCCATCGGGAACTCGCCATGCCGATGGAATGGTGTGACCTCGACGTCGCGCATCATTGCCTCAACGGCATTGAAGGTGAGGTAATTGATATGCCCTGGCGGTGATACCCACCACTCTTCCAGGTCGAGCGAATTGACCGCCGCCATTTGCAACGGGTTGAAGTCATTTCCACTGCGGACCATCAGAAGTCCGCCAGGTTTCAGTATGTGGGACGCTACCTTCAGGTTGTGTAACGGATCGTGTGTAAATTCGAGAACATTGTTGAAGATTACCGCATCGAGACTTTCGGGCTTCAGCGCCCCGCTATCGAACAGGCCGTCAATAGTTCCCTCGAGAGCGTCCAATCCTTTGGATTTAACTGCTTTCACTGCATCGCCCGCCAGATCGATGCCCAGCGGTTCGAGCCCTGCCTGCTTCATATGGTCCACGAGTTCGCCAAGCCCGCATCCGACTTCCGCAACCTGTTTTCCGGGAGCGGACTCGAGAAGGATATCTATGATGTCTTTATGTACGGTCTCCTGGAGCCAACGCTCCTGGTTCGCCGCCTCGTCGCCACCACGGCTGGATCGTCCAATGTCGGGGGCGACCTTACCCTCGTTTACGAGGTTGTAGTACTGCTCAGAATAAAAGAGATCGAGATCTTCCCGCGTCGGAATCGGGTCCAAAACTCTGTGGCCGTATTTTGATGCCGGTTTTGTACTGTACTTTTTCAATCTTCTGAGCCTTTCATTTCCAAACCGTTTGGGCAGGAGTTGATTGCCTGTTCTAGGCTTGAGCCATTGCTATTTTACGCAAACTTAGGATTGCGATACCAGATTTGTTTTGAACCGGTTGACTCAAGAACTGGTGGCCTGGTCGTTCAATTCCGTGCGTAGAGCCCGTCCAGCCGTTCCCAGTATGTCTCGCGAATCTTGTGTCGCCTAACCTTCAGGGTTGGGGTCATCATCGCATTTTCCGTCGTGAACGGTTCGGAAGCGATAACGAAACGGCGGACTTTCTCTATCTGAGACATACGGGCGTTGGCACGCTCCAGAGCGCCGCCCAAAGCCTTGCCGAAGGCTTCGTTTTCCGACAGATCGGCCAGATTTGCCTCCACACCTGAAGACTTGGCCCATTCTTCAATGAAGCTCTGTTCGGGAACCAGGACAGCGACGAGATAGGGACGCTTGTCGCCATAGGTCATCGCCTGACTGATTTCCGGTTCGATCGTCAACTCACTCTCAACTTTGGCAGGCGCAATATTGTCCCCGCCGGAATTGACGATGATGTCCTTCTTCCTGTCGGTGATGACGATATACCCGTCCTCGTCGATCTTCCCGATGTCTCCGGTATGGAGCCAGCCGTCGACGATGGTCTGTGCGGTGGTCTCGGGATCCAACCAGTAGCCTTTCATAAGGAGTTCCCCGCGGATGAGGATTTCTCCGTCCGCCGCGATTTTCACTTCGACACCTTTCAAGGGCGGGCCGACGGAATGGATCTTAATCAGGCCGTTTCTATTGCAGCTTACGACCGGGGAGGCCTCTGTCTGGCCATAGCCTTGGAGGACTGTCACGCCGAGCGAAAGGAAGAAGATGCCAATATCGGGGTTGAGCGCTGCACCCCCGGAGACAAAGGCTTTCAGCCGTCCTCCAAACCGTCCCGAGACTTTTCGGCGAACCAGCGTGTCCAGCAGAGCGTTTTCCGCCCGCTCCAGTAGTGTCAGGCTACGCGGATTTTTATAAGACTTCCGGCCGAGGGCAACAGCGCGCCGAAACAGTTTTGCGCTCAGACCTCCCTTGGCTTCGACCCCGCGGCTGATGCGATCGTGCAGCACCTCGTAAAGTCGCGGGACAGCCGTCATAATCGTTGGCCGGGCTTCTGACAGATTCTGTGCAACCTTTTCCGGCCCCTCTGCATAGTAAATCTGGGCGCCGATAGAGATTGGAAAATGCAGCCCGCAAAGGTGCTCGTAAGAGTGCGACAGCGGCAACAGGGACAGAAAAACCTCATTATCGAGACCGCAGTCGCGCAGCAGATCGTGGGCACCTTCGCAGTTCGCCAGCAGAGACCCGTGGGTCAGCATAACACCCTTCGGGCGCCCGCCGGTCCCTGACGTGTAAATGAAACAGCACACTTCGTCCCGTTTCAGGGATGCTGCCCATTCGACGGGGTCGCCAGCCTCCTTCACGCCCATTTCTGCGATCGCGTCCCAGCCCAACACCCGAACGCCGGCCTGAGTCTCTGCACCTGGAGCATCTATAGAAATGACTGTCTCGCAGGCGTCTGCACTCCGCGCCGCAGGCAGGAGTTTGCGCGCCAGATTCTCTGTTGAGACGATGGCTGCACTGGCGCCGCTATGGTCAAGGATGTAGAGGATATCGTCGGTCGTACTTGTTGTGTAGGCGGGGACTGCGACGCCGCCGATGGTAATAATAGCGAGCTCGGCAATCACCCATTCGGGCCTGTTTTCCGAGAGGAGAAGGACCCTGTCTCCTTTCGCGATCCCGAGTGCCCTGAGACCCTTGGCAATGCGCTGCACTTCCGCGGCAACCGCTGCATAGCTCTGGCTTCGGTAAGTGCCGGAGTGTTTTGCCCAGAGAAACGGCCGGTCTGAATACGTCTCGGACTGATCGAAGAACAGCGTTGCGAGATTTCGTACTGCCTTGTAGTCCATTATTGGTGTTTCCTCCCGTGGTCGCTCGTTTCCTGGCGGCTCTGGACAAGTCTAGCAGACGAACGATCTGTTGAGTGTTCGCACTCACATTAATGAAACGAATGGATAAACAGATGGCCGAAGCCGCACAATCCGAACTTGGCGCTCTCCCCGAATGGGATCTTTCCGATCTCTATCCAGGGCCGGATTCGGAGGCCCTGAACAAGGATCTGGATAAACTTGCCGCAGATGCAAAGGCTTTCAAGAGCCAATATGCTGGCAAGGTTGCGGTCCTTGATGGGACCGATCTCGGCCGCGCCATCCAGATCTATGAGCGTATGGACGAGATCACAGGGCGCATCATGTCCTATGCATATCTCGTCTATGCGGGCGACATGAGTAGCGCCGAGAACGGCCGCTTTTTTCAGTCCATGCAGGAAAAGGTCAATGCCGCGGGCACGGACCTGCTTTTCTTCACATTGGAGATCAACCGGATAGAAGAAGCCGATCTTGAGGCCAATCTGAATGCGCCGGACCTTGCTTTCTACAAGCCCTGGCTGCGCGATGTCCGGGCCTTTCGGGAGCACCAGCTCTCCGATGAGATCGAAGAGAAGCTGCACGAGAAGTCCGTGACCGGAAAATCTGCCTGGGTCCGGCTTTTCGATGAGACTTTCGCCCGCCTGCGTTTTCCGTTCGATGGAGAGCAACTCACCTCTGCCGAGGTGTTGGACAAACTCAGCCACAAGGATGGTGCGATCCGGGAGAAGGCGGCGAAGAGCTTCGCCGGTGTGCTGAAGGAGAATATCGGTCTCTTCGCTCTCGTCACGAACACGCTGGCTAAGGACAAGTCTATCGAGGACAAGTGGCGCGCTTATGAAAATCCGATTTCGGCGCGCAATCTCGCGAACCAGGTTGAAGATGAAGTCGTTCAGGCGTTGTCTGACGCTGTAACCGGAAGTTATGATCGGCTAGCGCATCGTTACTACGCGCTGAAGGCGAAATGGTTCGGCGTTGATGCGTTGAACTACTGGGATCGCAACGCACCGCTCCCGGATGACGACGATACGACTATCCCATGGATCGAAGCGCGGAAGACGGTACTCGACGCTTATGGTGCTTTCTCACCGGATCTCGCCGAGGTCGGCAAGCGCTTCTTTGACAATGCCTGGATTGACGCGCCGGTACGTCCGGGCAAGGCATCCGGTGCCTTCGCCCATCCGACAGTGCCGAGCGCACACCCATATCTGCTGCTGAACTATCAGGGCAAGACACGGGACGTGATGACGCTGGCCCATGAGCTTGGTCATGGTGTGCATCAGGTCCTTGCCGGCAAACAGGGCCAGCTCCTGTCGGACACGCCGCTGACCCTCGCGGAAACCGCCTCGGTTTTTGGAGAAATGCTGACCTTCCGCGCCGTGCTTGCTTCAAAAACCGATCCGAAGCAGCGCCGCACGATGCTTTCCGGCAAGGTTGAGGATATGTTGAACACGGTGGTCCGGCAGATCGCCTTTCACCAGTTTGAGACCAAGGTGCATGCGGCGCGCAGCGAAGGGGAGCTGATGCCGGATGATCTCGGTGACATCTGGATCGAGACTCAGACAGCCAGTCTCGGCCCGTCGATCAAGTTCGACGACGATTACCGGACTTTCTGGTCCTACATTCCGCACTTCATCCATTCGCCGTTCTATGTCTATGCCTACGCTTTCGGCGATTGCCTGGTGAACTCGCTCTATGCGGTCTACCAGAATGCCGAAGAGGGTTTCGCGGAAAAGTACCTTGAGATGCTGTCCGCCGGCGGGACACTGCGTCACAAAGAGTTGCTCGCGCCCTTTGGGCTCGATGCCAGCGATCCGGCTTTTTGGTCCAAAGGCTTGGATGTGATCGACGGGTTCATTACAGAACTTGAAGGTATGGAATAATGCGGACGCCGGACGCGCTGAAACACCGGCTGGATGGTTTCCCACGCGTCCGGCTCGGCCATTTTCCGACGCCGCTGGAGAAGATGGAACGTCTTGCCGGGCACCTTTCGGAGGAGCTTGGCAGTCCGGTGCCGTCGCTTTGGGTGAAGCGGGACGACTGCTCCGGTGTCGCTACTGGTGGCAACAAGGTGCGTCAGCTCGAATATTCCTTCGGCGCCGCACAGGCCGCCGGGGCGGATACCGCAGTGATTACCGGTGCGGTGCAGTCGAATTACATGCGTACGGCTGCTGCCTTCGCGGCGAAGCTCGGCATGGAATGCCATGTCCAGCTCGAGAACCGGGTCGAGGGCATGGGCGAGGAATATCATAAGTCCGGCAACGTCTTACTGGACCGGATGTTCGGCGCCCACATGCACCATTTCCCGCTCGGTGAGGATGAGAAGGCGGCGGATGCCAATCTCAATAGCATTGCCGCGCGGCTGAAGCGGGAAGGCAAGAAGCCCTATCTCTTCACCCTTTCGGCAGACACCAAGCCGCTGACATCCTTTGGATATATGCAGTGCGTAGTTGAGTTATTCGAGCAATCCGTTGCTGGCAACATGCCGTTCGATGCTGTGGTGGTGCCGAGCGGAAGTGCAGCCACCCATGTCGGCACTTTGCTGGGCCTGCGCCTCGCCGGATATACCGGGCCGGTTTACGGCATCTGCGTGCGCCGGAATACGAAAAGCCAGACAGAGCGTGTCCTGTCCATCACCCGGTTGGCGGAAGATATGCTTGGCTGCGGGGAGATTGTGCCCGAAAGCGATGTGATCTGTCTCGACGACTGGCTAGGCCCAAGCTACGGCAAGATGGTGAATAGCACGCATGAGGCTATTGATCTCGCCGGCCGCCTTGAAGCGCTGATTGTCGACCCGGTCTATACGGCGAAAAGCCTTGCCGGATTGATCGGCCTCACCCGCGCGGGAAGCTTCGACGGCATGGAAAACGTGCTCTACATCCATACCGGTGGACTCCCCGCGCTCTTTGCCTATCGTTCCGCGATTTACCCGGACGGCTGATCAGAGGGTATACGGCCATTCAGCCGGAACGAAACGATAGCTGCTTCCTTGGCGCGCGACATGTCCGAAGCCCGGGAAGGGCAGGTGCATGCCAGCGATCATGAGCCGGTCCGTCGCGACCTGATCCAGCACTTTCTTTCTTGTCGCGCGGGCCTGATCGACATCGGTGTCGAATGATATGCCCCAATCCGGCCTGGCGAACTGATAGGTGGCGATATGGGCGACATCGCCCCAGATCAGCAGGCTGTCCTTGCCGGACTCGATGCGGAACCCGGTATGCCCCGGTGTGTGGCCCGGTAGGGCCACAGCATGAAGGCCGGGCGCGATTTCCGTGTTGTCGGTGAACAGGTTCAGCCGGTCGCGGTATGCCGCCACGCCCTTGCGAGCGCCAAGGAAGAAGCCGCGGGCATGTTCGTCCGCCTGGCTGAGAAAGCTGTCATGGTGCCAGAAGCGGTAATCGGTCTCTGAGACCATCAGTTCGGCATTCGGGAACAAGGCCGACCCGTCCGGTGCTAGAGCGCCGTTGATATGGTCCGGATGCAAGTGGGTGATCGCCAGCATGTCGATATCGCTGGGCTCCACACCGGCTGCACGCAAAGCTTCGGGTAGCCGGCCGAGGGTCGGCCCGAACGTATCGGCCGTGCCAGCATCGACGAGGATGAGGTTTCCGCCGCTATTCACAAGATAGGCCGTTACGGGGATGCGCTGCGGCCCCGGTGCTTGAAATGCGGATTCAGCCAGGTTGCGTGCGTCTGCCGCATCGAACCCCACCAGCAATGAGTCCTGGACATCGAGATAACCGTCCAGCAGGGCGGTGACTGTGATATCGCCGATCTTTCTGCGGAGAGCTCCGGGGAAAGGCGGGATAGACTGTGGTGTCGCTGCTGCAGCTTTGGCTTCGGGCAGAGCCCCAGCGGCGGCGGTAACAGCGGCCAGTCCGGCGCAGGTCATCAAGGTGCGGCGATTGATCGTCATTGGAAACTCCCGATCAGAAATGCGGTTCCGGCCCGTGCCGGTTCGATCGAGATGTAGGCGGTGGTTGAAATATTGAAATCGACGAATGATTTATGGGATTGATTAGAGTTTTTTATGACTGAGCTACTTGAAGGGCGAGTTTAACCACGCCATGGACCGTCTAACTGCTCTTACCAGCTTTGTCCGTGCCTGCGAGACGGGAAGCTTTTCCGCCGCTGCCCGCGAGCTCGGCTTTACCCAGCCGGCGGTCAGCCAGCAAATCCGTGCGCTGGAGCAACATCTCGGCGTCCGGCTTTTTGATCGGACCACGCGGCGTGTGCTGCCGACCGAAGACGGTGCGCGTTATTTGGACCATGCCCGCGATATCCTGGAACGGCTGGAGGCGGCGGACAGGGTTGTCGGCAATGAGCAGACGGCAATGTGCGGTCGGCTGGCGATCAGCGCCCCTGTTGGCTTCGGCTCGGACATCCTCAGCCCCTATCTGATCGCCTTCAAGAAAGACCATCCGGATATCCTGCTTGATGTTTCTCTGGTCGACAGGTTCGTCGATCTCGTGGAGGAGCGAATGGATGTCGCAATCCGGATGGGCCGGCTGGATGACGACAGGCTGATCGTCCGCAGGCTTGGTATGATCGGACGGACGCTCGCCGCCACGGCGGATTATCTGGACCGCCGGGGCCGACTGCAGACGCCGGAGGATCTGGCAGAACACGATTACCTGCTTTTCGCCCATGTTGTTACAGGCGATCGGGTGCCGCTTGAGGGGCCAGACGGACGTATTGCTGAGGTTCGGGTCAAACCGGTGCTGCGCTCGGATCACAAGACGGTCGTGCATCAGGCGTTGCTTGCAGGGCTTGGCGTTGGGCTCGTGCATACTCCGTTTCTGGGCGCCATGCTTGAAAGTGGATCGGTCGAAGCGGTCCTGCCTGATTGGCATTATCCTAAGCAGGCCGTGCACGTGGTTTATCCATCGAACCGGTTTGTCCCTCTGAAGGTCCGGCGTTTCGTCGACGGACTGAAGCGCTATCTCGACGATCTCGGTATTCTGGACGAAGAACCGATGGAGGTTCGCGCTGCCGAATAAGTTATTTGATAGCTGCTACTTGATCGCTTGGACTGGGGCTGTATTGTTTCCGCCAGCGCCCTCTCGGCGTCCTGTCCGCGGAAAGGGCTGCGCCCATCCCGACTGATCGATAACAGATCGATTTCCTTGCCTGCTGGCGGACACAGGCGACAAGCGATGAGGGAATCGTATGTCTCAAGCCAACGAGCCGGCAGTGGCCGGTCCGCGCGATTATTTCGGCGGACGTCTCAATCTCGAACAACAGAAAAAGCGTGCAAAAGAGCTGCTGAAAGCTGTCCGCGACGGCGATGCGGATGCTGGAGGGCGGTGGGAACTACACCACCCGAAGGGTGCTGCCGCTGACCGGCAGCTTGCCGACGCGCAGCTTGTCATCGCGCGGGAGAATGGGTTCCTGAGCTGGCCGCGTATGAAAGCGCATATCGACACGCTGCGTATCGCCCGTCAGCGTATTGAAGCGGGACGCCCGCGGATACCGGATAGCTCCGAAATGGTGCATATCCGTTGCGGCGAGGATATCCGGCACAGCCTCAAGGTCGCGGGGTTCTCTGGTGCTTTCGTCGAGTTTTCCGACCCCTATTGTCAGGGACCGGTGCCACGCCTCGACCGGCCGGCCTTTCTCGACAAGCGCTCTGAATTCATCGTGTCCGGATATGATCGCTCATTGAAAGACACTAGGGACAGGCTCGAAGCGGAGTACGGCGCGGTGGACGCGCTCGGGGCGGGCGACCGGGCAACGCTCTGGTTCGAACATGACAGCTACGACCAGCTAATCCTCGCTCGCCTGCTGGCGCATTTCTCCCGGCTCGATGAACGTCCGGAGCTGCAGATGATCTGTGTCGGCGAGGTGCCTGGCGTGCAGGGCTTTGTCGGTCTCGGCCAGTTGCAGCCCGAAGTGCTGCTCTGGCTGTGGGAGAATGAGCTGAAACCCGTGACAGAGGGGCAACTCGCGCTCGGTGTAGAAGTTTGGGATGCGCTGACCGATCCCGATCCGACAGAGCTTTCCCGGATTGCCCGCGATGGCACGCCTGCATTGCCGTTGATGGCTCCGGCACTGCAACGGCACCTCAGGGAGTTACCGTCGGTGCGCACGGGGCTCGGCCTTACCCAGGAGCTGTCATTGTCGATTCTGGCCGGGGCAGAAGGGCAGAGCTTGCCAGCGGGCCGGGTCTTTCAGGCCCTGATGACCCGGCACGAACCACTACCGTTCCTTGGCGATCTGATGTTCTGGCATGTTCTGAAGGATCTTGCTGACAGCACGGAGCCTGTAATCACGCCGGACCCAGAGACAGCGGACTTAGCCTGGCCAAAGCGCGTTTATACGTTGGAGGATACCGGACGTCGTGTGCTGGCAGGTGAGGCCGATTTTCTGACCATCGCGGGGATGTCGCGCTGGGTCGGTGGTATCGAAATCCGCCCGCGTCAGCGTTCCTGGCGTTGGGATGAGGGAGCCGAAACGGTCGTCATGGCTTGATGATACGTTGCAGGGAGGTGCGTTCTTGGAACGGACCTCCCGTGCCGTTACCATCGTTGAATGATCCGCGAATGTATCACCTATCTTACAACGCCCTGCTCTGACCCTTACAGGCGCATGGGCTATCTCCAGGAATGCGTTGGTATCGAAAGCCGATATCGCAGGAACCGGGAGCCATGGGCATCACACCTGGAACAGAGCCGCGCACTTATGCTTGAGGCAGCGGCGAAGTGCGAGGCTCGGGATTCGGTTCTGATCTTCGGCGCCGGATTACTCCATGACATTCCCTTGATCGAGCTGGTTGGCATGTTCCGACGTGTTGTTCTGGCCGATATCCTCTTTATGGCGCCCGCCCGTCGGGCAGCGCAGAAAGAGGAAAGGGTTGAGCTGGTTACGCTGGACGTTACGGCCTCGCTGACATCCCTTGCGGAAGGCCGCACCGAGCTGACGCAGCCGACAGCCTATCTGGACGATCCGTCGATCTCGCTGGTGATTTCCGCAAGCATCTTGTCCCAGCTTTTCGTTGTCCCGAACGCTTATCTCGAAAAGCGCTTCGGTCAGAGCGACGCGGAAAGCGAAGCGTTGGGGCAGGCGCTGGTCCGTGCACATCTGGGTTATCTCGGATCGTTCGAGTGTCCAGTGGCATTGATCGCCGACGAAACCCATGTCATCCGAGACCGATCAGGAGAGGAAACAGCGACGGCATCCGCCCTGCATGATGTGCCATTGCCGCCGGGCGGTAGGTCTTGGGACTGGGACATATGCCCGCTTGGGGAAATTGATCGTGACCATGCGGTTATGCATCGGGTGCGGGGTTATTGTGATTTCCCCAAGGCTTTAGCGACCTAGCGTCGGGAGCAGCGCTAAACCCCCTCGTGTTTTTCGACAAAGGCGTCCCTTTCCACGTCATCGACGATACCAGCGAAATCCCCGATCCCTCCCATGGTGCGCATGTAAGCACGCCGGCTTCCCGCATAGATGTGGAACAAGCGTCTCAGTTCGGTGACGGGCTCGGGGTGGTCGTCGACGCGAATGTCAGCCTCTGCATAGGGCTCGCTTCCCTGAATGAGCAGGGCCGCCGACTGTTTGCCGCGTTTGTCGCCGCCTGCCGCTTCGCCTGATTCCAGAGCCGTCAACAGGCGGTCGCCAAATTCTAGTTCCGGCGTTGCTTGGTAGCGCGCCAGCGTATCCGCAACCACGGCGGGACCAGCCAGCATGTTCCCGGCGACGGTGACTTTGTCTCCCGTCACATGGCCGCACCAGTCCACACAATTTGTGCCTGTATGGGCAAAAATATTGCCTTTGGCGTCGACGCCATGCACCTGGCGGATTTCCCGGCCTTCGTCGTGGGCCAGAGTCATGACAAGGGCTTCGGTTATCGGCAGGCCACGTGTCATCAGGTCCATCGCGAGCGGACCGTGCATCGGGTTCGTGTGAGCCTGGGTGGATATGGCGCCAGTTCCGGCACGGGACCAGGGGCAAATGGCGCCGACGGCAAAGGCGCAGGTAGCGACGGCGATGCCGAAGCGGCCGCTCTTCGGATCACGTGCGACGATTGACCACGTCATAAGCTGTTCCCGTTTTTGTCGATCCGCGCGAGATTGCGCCTATATTCTGTGATTGGTCAAATTCGCCGGGTGATAGGCAATGCGTAACGTGATCCTGCTCGCCGTAGTACTCCTCAGTCTTCTCGCGGGCGCCCTTTGGGGCGTCTGGGAAGTGTGGTTCTCCGTCGAGGATGTCGAGATGAGCATCCACGGGTTTATCGCGCTGGCCTTAGGGGCATTCTTCACACTGTTGCTTGGCGGCGGTTTGATGTGGCTCGCTTATTACAGCTCCAAGCACGGCTATGACGAGCGGACGATCCACCCTGAGGACGAGGACTAGTCCGTCGACCGGTAGGGCATTGTCTCCACCGGCTCATGGCTGGTGGCGTCGCACTTTTCATGGTCCGAAAGCACACCGATGACCCGGCAGTCGGCGACGGTTCCGTGCGAGCAGCTCTCCAGCATCCGTGCCAGTTCCCCTTCCAGGGCCTGCAGGCTGCCGATCCGTCTCTGGACTTCACCAAGGTGACGGCTGACGATTTCGTCCGCCTCGGCGCAGGAGGCAGCCGGTTTGTCGGTCATCTCCAGCAGCTCACGGATGGCGTCTAGAGGGAAGCCGAAGTCACGAGCATGCTTGATGAAGCTGAGCCGGTCGAGCTGATCCTGTCTGTAGACCCTTTGATTACCGGCTGTGCGGGCTGGCTCCGGTAGCAGGCCGATGGATTCGTAGTAGCGGATCGTCTGCACCTTCGTTCCGGTCCGGCGGGCGAGATCGCCGATCGGATAACGCGGGCTGGCAGCGGTGTTGGCCGTTTCCTTCATGGCTTCCTCAAGCTCTTTGTCATTTGTCCTTGAACCTACAGTGGCTGTAGCTCCCATGTTGAGACCCAGTGCGTCTTTTTGTCGAGGAATCTGTTATGGTCGGCTGTTGCGGTCAAAATGATGGAAATGTGGTTTTTGAAGGAATGTCAGAGGCTTACCGCCGGACACTCTGGGCCGTAATTCTGATCAATGGCGTGATGTTCGTTGTCGAGATGGCGGCTGGATTCGGTTCCGGGTCGATGGCCCTGAAGGCGGACGCGCTCGATTTTCTGGCCGATACCGCGACCTATGCGCTGAGCTTTTACGTCATCGGGAAAGCAGCCAGCGTCCGGGCCAGTGCTGCCCTCTTTAAAGGAATTTCCCTCGCCCTGATGGGGATTTGGGTGTTTACATCGACGGCCTATCAGGTCCTGGTGGCCGGAGTGCCGGAAGCTGACGTGATGAGCACCGTGGGCGTGCTTGCCTTTGTCGCCAATATGGCGAGCGTCGGGCTTTTGTTCCGCTTCCGGGACGGGGATGCGAATGTGCGTTCCGTATGGCTTTGCTCACGCAATGATGCAATCGGTAATGTCGCTGTTGTGCTGGCTGCGGGCGGTGTCTGGCAAACTGGGACAGGATGGCCGGATCTGGCTGTCGCTGGCGCCATGGCAGGGTTGTTCTGTTGGTCTTCGTTCCAGATTATCCGGCAGGGACTTGGCGAATTGCGCGCAGTCTCCGCAGCTTGAACGGGGAAATCTTGTCCAAATGGACAAATTCCCGATGTAGATAAAAAAGCTCAACTGTTGTTAATTAGTCATGCACATGCGTCACCGGAGTTTTTCGTAAAGCTATCTGCGGAATGATTGACTCATTCATGGTGCAGTGCAAAATGCCTGATCTAAACAGCCCATCATGGGATCAACCCATGCCCCTCCTAAAGAATACAGAACAGGGATATTAAAAATGATTCGTTGGACACGACGCAGCCTCATGGCTCTCGCGGTCGTGGCCCTGCCATTGGCAGGGGCCCCGACCCTGGCGAGTGCCGAGACGGTTCTGCGGGTTATCCCGCACGCGGACCTCAAGAACCTCGATCCGATCTGGACGACGGCCTACATCACCCGTAACCACGCTTATCTCATCTATGACACGCTTTTCGCGATGGATGAGAGCTTCAAGCCGCAGCCGCAGATGGTCGACACTTGGGAGACCTCTTCCGACGGCAAGGTCTGGACGTTCAACCTGCGCGACGGGCTGAAGTTCCATGACGGTGCGGCGGTCACATCCGAGGATGTCATCGCTTCGCTGAAGCGCTGGGGCGCCCGTGACGGCATGGGCCAGAAGCTGATGGAACAAATGGAAGAGATGGTCGCCGTCAGCGACAAGACCTTCCAGTTCAAGCTGAAGACCGCTTACGGCTTGGTACTGGAGTCGATCGGCAAGATCTCCTCCAACGTGCCGTTCATCATGCCGGCGCGTATCGCGGCTACCGACCCGTTCGAGCAGATCCCCGAGCACATCGGCTCCGGACCGTTCAAGTTCGAAGCGGATCAGTGGGTTCCGGGCTCGACCGTGGTCTATACGAAGTTCGCTGATTATGTCCCTCGTTCCGAAGCGCCGTCTGCTGCCGCAGGTGGAAAGATCGCCAAGGTCGACAAAGTGATCTGGACCTATTTCCCCGATCAGACGACTGCAATGAATGCATTGATCGCCGGGGAAATCGATTTCTTCGAGCAGCCTTCTACTGACCTTATGCCGTTGCTTTCGGCAGCGGAAGATGTAACTGCTGAAGTCAATGATCCGCTCGGCAGCATCGGTTTCGCCCGCTTCAACCACGTTCTTCCGCCGTTCGACAATGTCGAGATCCGCAAGGCGGCGACAATGGCCATGAAGCAGGAAGATTATCTGGCTGGAGCCATCGGTGATCCGAAATTCTGGAAAACCTGTTATTCGATCTATCCCTGCGGTACCCCTCTGGCGACAGAAGTCGCCGCAGAGACCATGAAAACCGGTTCCATCGAAAAAGCCGCCGCTGCCCTGAAGGCTGCCGGTTATGACGGCACACCCATCGTCATCATGCACCCGACGGATATTCCGGTGCTCTCCGCCTTCACCCTGATCTCCGCCGAGAAGCTCCGCAAGGCAGGCTTCGAGGTCGATCTGCAGGCTATGGACTGGTCCACACTGACCTCCCGCCGGGCCAAGCGTGACCCGGTCTCCGAAGGCGGCTGGAACATCTTCCACACCTGGTGGATCGGTGCGGACGTGATGGACCCGATGTCCATCGCCTTCTCCGGTGATCCGGAAAAGGGCTGGTTCGGCTGGCCTGCCGACGCGGAACTTGAAAAGGCGCGCGCCGCTTTCGCATCCGCGACCACGGCCGAAGAAAAGCTCGCTGCTGGCACGAAGGTGCAAGAGCGGGTCTGGGGCATCGCAGCCTCGGCCGAGCTCGGTCAGTTCTTCGTTCCGGTTGCCTACAGGAACAATGTGAAGGGCCTGATCAAGTCTCCGGTCCAGTTCTTCTGGAACATGTCGGTCGAGTAATCTCGCCCGTCGGAAAGCCGCCCGGATCGCCTGATCCGGGCGGCTCCTCTGAAATGCTCTGCCCTCGGGCCGCCAAGGCCCGTTCTGGCGACAGACGCCTTGAGGAGCTTACCTCTCCATGCTGACCTATGTGTTGAAGCGCGTGCTCTCGACCGTCCCCGTGATGGTGATTGTGGCAGTGCTGGTTTTCCTTCTTCTGCGCCTTGCGCCGGGGGACCCTGCTGCGGTGATCGCGGGGGATTATGCGACCGCCGAGGATGTCGAGCGCATCCGCACCCAGCTTGGGTTGAACGACCCGATGTTCGTGCAGCTCTGGCGCTGGATCCTGCAGCTCGCCTCGGGCGATCTGGGTACCGCGATCTTTTCCAAGAAGCCAGTGATGGAGCTGATTGGTCAGCGGATCGAGCCGACCCTGCTGCTTTCCTTGTGCACGATTGTGTTCGCGGTCGCCGTTGCGGTACCGCTCGGAACCATCGCGGCCTGGAAATCGGGATCGCTCATCGACCGGTTCGTCATGTTCTTTTCAGTCGGCGGTTTCTCGGTGCCGGTCTTCGTGCTGGCCTATTGCCTGATCTATGTGCTGGCGATGCAGCTTAAGATCCTGCCCGTCCAGGGCTACAAGTCGCCGTTCGACCACGGGCTGCTCACTTTCCTCAGACACATGGTGCTGCCGGTCCTGGCGCTCTCGGTGATCTTCATCTCACTGATCGCGCGTATGACGCGCGCCTCGGTCATGGAAGTCCTCGAAGAGGATTATGTCCGGACCGCCCGTGCAAAGGGGCAGTCCGAATGGAAGATCCTGATGAAGCACGCTCTTCGCAATGCGGCGGTGCCGATCGTTACCGTGATCGGCGTTGGCATCGCGCTGCTGATTGGCGGTGTGGTGGTGACGGAGTCTGTCTTCAATATTCCCGGCCTTGGGCGTCTTGTGCTTGATGCGGTGTTGGCTCGCGATTACCCGGTGATCCAGGGGCTGATCCTGTTCTTCAGCTTTATCTATATCCTGATCAATCTGCTGATCGATCTCTCCTACACCCTGTTTGACCCGAGGATCAGGTACTGATGACAGCGACAGTTCCTCAACAGATGTCTGACGACGACATTCTTCCGGAACAGCAGCAGCCGTCGACTTTCGCGCTGATGATGCGGAATAGGTCGGTGTTCTGGGGCGGCGTATTGCTGCTGATCATGGCGGCAATCGCGATCATATGGCCGTTCTTCACCGGATCACCGACCGAGCAAAATGTGATGAGCCGGCTGAAGCCGCCGTCGGCTGGTTTCTGGTTTGGCACCGACTTTCTGGGGCGCGATATTTTCGTCCGGGTTGTTCACGGTGGGCGGATTTCGCTCGTCGTCGGCATTTCCGTGGCTGCCATCGCCACCGTGATTGGTCTGTTCACCGGTCTTGTTGCCGGTTATGTCCGCTGGCTCGATGCGCCTGTGATGCGGGTCATGGACGGCTTGATGGCGATCCCGGCAATCTTGCTGGCGATTGCCATGATCTCGATTTCAGGTGCGACCCTGGCTACCGTCGTCATCGCCATTACCATTCCTGAAATCCCGCGGGTCGTCCGGCTGGTTCGCGCCGTTGTGCTGACGGTGCGGGACGAGCCCTATGTGGAAGCGGCGATTGCCTCCGGCACCCGGCTTCCGGCGATTCTGATCCGGCATATCCTGCCGAACACCATCGCGCCGATGATCGTTCAGGCCACCTATATCTGTGGTGCGGCGATGCTGACCGAATCCATCCTCGGCTTCCTTGGGGCCGGCATCCCGCCGGAAATCCCGAGCTGGGGCAATATCATGTCCGAGGGGCGGACCTATTTTCAGCTCACCCCCTGGATCATTTTCTATCCTGGTGTCGCGCTCGCTCTGACCGTACTTGCCGTCAACATCGTGGGAGATGGGTTGCGTGACACGCTCGATCCCCGCATAGCCCGGAAGATGCGCGCATGACTGATACACAAGCCGCAGCGAAGACGACGGGGGGCACAGCGACCACGCCCGTGCTTGAAATCCGCAATCTCTCGGTGGCGTTGCCCAAGGGGGCGGACCGTCCGTTTGCCGTCGAGGATATCAGCTTCACCGTTGGCGCGCGGGAGATCGTCTGCGTGGTGGGTGAAAGCGGCTCCGGCAAGTCCGTGACCGCGTTCACCACCATGGGGCTGAACCCGAAAGAAGTGAAGCCGGTCAGCGGCGAGATCATCCTTCAGGGCGAAGACCTGTTGAAGAAGTCTGATGCCGAGATGCGCCGCCTGCGCGGCGAGAAGATGGCGATGATCTTCCAGGAGCCGATGACCGCACTGAATCCGGTCATCAAGGTTGGCGATCAGATCCGCGAGATGCTGGAAATTCACACAACCCTCTCCGCGGCTGAGCAGAAAGAGCGTGTGCTTGAGGTCATGGCGGACGTCTCTCTGCCTGACCACGTGAAGATGTATGACAGCTACCCGCACCAGCTATCGGGTGGGCAGCGCCAGCGCATTATGATTGCTATGGCTCTGGCGCTTGAGCCGGGCCTGCTGATCGCGGACGAGCCGACGACCGCGCTCGACGTGACCACTCAGGCGCAGATCCTTGACCTGATTAAGGATATCCAGCGCCGGCATGGATCGGGCGTCTTGTTCATCACCCATGATTTCGGCGTGGTGGCGGAGATTGCCGACCGCATCGTGGTCATGCAGAAAGGCAAGATCGTCGAGCAGGGTACGCGGGACGAGATCCTGCTGAACCCGCAACACCCCTATACCCGGATGCTGATCGGCTCCGTGCCGTCGATGGTGCCGAGCCATCGGGTTGAAATCGACAAGCGGGCACCTGCCCTGATCGCGCAGAAGGTCAACAAGGTTTATGGCGGTTTCGGGCTGTTCCGGAAGAGTCGTGAGGTCCACGCCAACAAGGATGTGAATCTCGTCGTGCACCGGCGGGAGACCCTCGGCGTGGTCGGCGAGTCCGGTTCCGGAAAGTCGACTTTGGCCCGCTGCATTGTGCGCCTGCAGGATCCGAGTTCCGGTCATATCCAGGTCGAAGGCGCGGATATCGCGACCATCTCTGAAAACGCCATGCGCCCGCACAGGCGTGATATTCAGATCGTCTTCCAGGATCCGTACCGTTCGCTCAATCCGCGCCGCACGGTTGGTCAGTCGATCCTCGAAGGGCCGATGAATTTTGGCGTGAGCGAGGCCGAGGCGGACAGCCGGGCGCGCGAGCTGATGGAGATCGTCGGCCTTAGCCCTGATGCGCTGGATCGCTTCCCGCACCAGTTCTCCGGCGGCCAGCGCCAGCGTATCTGTATCGCCCGGGCACTGGCGATGCAGCCGAAAGTACTGATCGCGGACGAGGCTGTTTCGGCGCTGGATGTCTCCGTGCAGGCTCAGGTTCTGGATCTGCTGGACGATGTGCGCGAGCGCTACGATCTTGCCATGCTGTTCATCACTCACGATCTGCGCGTCGCGGCACAAATCTGCGACCGGATCATGGTCATGCAGAACGGTGTCGTGGTGGAGGAAGGCGAGACGGCGAAGGTCTATGCCGATCCGCAGCACGAATATACCCGCTCGCTCCTCGCAGCCGCGCCGGGCCGGGACGTCGCTTTCGCGAAGTGATCCGACTGGCGCTTCGTTCGCGCCAGTCGTCTGTTGATACGGGGCTTCATGACTGGTCCCCTCGGTGAAACCGTGATCCTTGATCCCTGTTTACCCGGCGGATGTGACCTTGCTGATCATCGCCTTGTAGGTACCTTCGCCCATGGCGATCAGAGTGCCTTCGGGGCTGTAGACTTCGCAGCTTGCGAAAAAGACCGAGCGTCCGCCGCCGCGGCGCTTGGCGGTGGCGTAGATGCGGCCTTGCTTGGTCGTGCCCATGAAGCTCGTCGTTAACGACAGGGTGAGGGCGCGTTTTTTCTCGGCCCCTTCCGGCACCCAGACACCGCAATAACCGCCAACCGCGTCAATGATTGTGGCCACCACGCCGCCATGCAGGATGCCGCTGCGGTTCAGGTGCTTTTCCGTCAGATCCAGCTCCAGCTTCGCATAGCCGTCCGCCCACTCTGTAAGGCGGAAGCCCAGATCGGCGTTGAAGCCAAGCATGGTCTCGAGGGATTGGGGCTGATCGGATGCGGAAGCGTCGGCCGATTGACTCATGGAAACACATATCCTAGAACATATAGAGAACATTTGGGTGATCGAATGGGCGATCCTAAGCGGAGTAATGGCGCCGGGCAACGGGCCGATTTAGCATCTCTGCGTGCGCAGGTACGGGCTATTGAACGCGGCACAGACGCTGGTGGCAAAGCGGCGCGCTGTCCGCTCGGCCTGAAGAGCCTGGATCAGCATCTTGGCGGTGGTCTCGCCCTTGGCCGTATTCATGAAATCACCGGTGAAACGCGTGCAGAAGTAAGGGACGCGAGCGTCTTCGGTTTTGCTGCCGCCTTGCTGGTGCGGCTGCTGAGTGCGGCGCGTGGCGGGGATATCCTCTGGTGTGTTCGGGATGCCAACATGTTTGGCGGTATGGCCTATGGCTGGGGACTCGCTGGACTGGGGCTCGATATGGACCGGGTTCTTTTCGTCGAGGTGCGGGACGAGGCGGAACGGCTCTGGGCCATGGAGGAAGGGTTGCGCTGTAAAGGTCTCGTTGGGGTCTTGGGCGAGTTCGGCCCGGCACGTGCGGGGGAGGCGGCGCGGGTCGCGGAGCGGCGCCTGCAGCTCGCGGCGGAGACAAGTGGCGTCACCGGCTTTCTGCTCCGGAGCGTTACGGGCGAGACGGCTGCGGGGGCTGTGGATAGCCGTTGGTCCGTCAGGGCTGCACCTTCGGGCGGTGATCCGCGGCCGGTCTGGTCGCTCTCCCTCGACCGCTTGCGCGGAGGGCAACCCGGTGCCTGGAAGCTGTTCTGGGAAGCGCGGGATGGGCGATTCCAAGTGTGGGATGAGCGCGCGAGAGTAAGTCATGTTCGGCCGAAAACGAGGACCCTTGCGGCATCGGGCGCTGCTGCGTAGCCATATATGTACTTTTTGATATTCCTCGTTAACATTGCTTGATGCTGTGCCGGATCGTTCTCTTGCCTGATTGAAGCAAAGATCATCATCCGCAGCCGAGATGGCGACAATCGTGTACATTGTTGCCAAAGATAGAAGGACTCGGAAATGAATGCTGTCGCGGAGACAGTGATCGCTGAGGAAAGACGGAGGCACGGGCGGTGGTCTGTTACTGGTGCCTATGCATTGGTAGAAGGGCGCCGGCTTCCGCTTATCGATATCTCTATCGGCGGCTTTCTTGCCCGCCAGCCGGAGGATGGGCAGGAGATCGGTACTCCTCTTGAGGGCACGATCTACTGGCAAGGCCGTGACGAGGTGATTGAGTTTCCGTTCAGCGCGGATATCGTGCGCCGTCTGAATAACGGGCAGAGTATCGCAGCTCAGTTCCAGTCACTTGCTGGCGAATCTATCGACAGTTTGTTGCGTTTTCTCAGCGCCATCGAAGCGGAGAGGCATCAGCGCATCGAAAGCCAGCAGCGCGCGGCGGAGCGACGGATTTTATTCCGCAAGCTTGGCCTCTGGAGTGTCGTCGGGTGCAGCGTGTTGCTCGCCCTCTACGTCTTCCGGATATTCGGTCTCTCCGGTTACTGATCCCATTTTACGCAAAGCCTGTTTTTGATCATATTGACATTTAGAACAAATCATGAACAAATAAAGTCAACTCATCACGGGGAGACGGTTTATGGCACGGCGATTTCTGTATCTCTTCATTCCGGACTTTGCTTTCGACTGGCGCCGCAACGGCGATAGTGCTCTTGCCTCGGGGGACCGGCCTCTGATCATGACCCGGCCCGTTGCGGGTTCTGAAATCATCGCAGCGGCTGACAGTGCCGCCGTCCAGCAGGGCATACAGGTCGGGCGTTCTCTCGCCGATGCCAGGGCGATGCAACCTGATCTAAAGGCTATCGAGACAGACATGGCAGCCGACCGCAACCGGCTGGAACAACTTGCCGCTTGGTGCCAGCATTATACGCCGATGGTCGCTGTGGATAGCAGCGCTGCACCTTTTACCGGGGATGGCGGCAGCGCTGGCCTCTATCTCGATATTACCGGCTGTGCGCATCTCTTCAGACGGGAAGGCGCTGAGGACGTTCGAACGGAGGAACAGGCGCTTGGGCGCGATTGCCTCACGGCCTTGAGCCGGTTTGGCTTTGCTGCCCGGCTCGCGGTAGCCGATACTCCTGACGCCGCCCGTGCCATCGCCCGTTTCTCACCCTCCACTATGACATTGGTCCCGCCAGGGAAAACCTCCATTGCGCTTGAGCCACTGCCTGTAGCCTCGCTTGGACTCGTGCCGTCCACTGTCGAGGCTCTTGATCGGGTTGGCCTGCGCCGCATTGCTCAGATTATCAGCAAACCGAGGGCGCCGCTCGTGAGCCGGTTCGGGTCCGCTCTGGTGGAAGCGTTGGACCGCGCCCTGGGACAGCGACCGGCCGCGCTCGACATGCGCCTGCCGGAGACGCCCTTCCGGGAGCGGTTGGCCTTTGCAGAGCCTATTGCTCTTCGGGAGGGTCTGGAGCGTGCGGCCCGGCAATGCCTCGCCGGTCTCTGCCGTCGTCTGGAACGCGAACAGGTCGGCGCCAGGCGGGTGCGCATCCGTTTCTTCCGGGTTGATGGAGCCGTACCGCAAATCACCGTCGGTACCAGCCGTCCCTGCCGGGATGCCGATGTTCTATTCCGTCTGCTGGTCCAGCATTTCGATAAACTTGATCCAGGGTTCGGTATCGATGTTGCCGTGGCTGACATTATGGAAAGGGATATGGCGGCCAGCGTACAGAATACACTCGATGCCACGGCAGAACCGGCGTGTGATGCCGTGACCGATCTCGGCGACCGTTTGGCCAACCGGCTTGGGGGCGAGGCGATCTATCGTTTGCAGCAGATAGAGAGTCACCGGCCCGAACGGGCGGAGAGGCGGGGCGATATCCGTCCGTCCAGCAAACCGCTTCATTGGAGCAATCTGCGCCCGCTGACGCCGGAACGCGCACGGCCCGTGCGTCTTATGCGGCGTCCGGAGCGGGTGGAGGCAACGGCGCTCTTACCGGATCATCCGCCAGCTCGGTTCCGTTGGCGCGGCTCAGAATACCGGGTTGCGGATGCTGCGGGCCCTGAACGGCTGGCGCCGGAATGGTGGCGTGCCGATGGGGACGGTGCGGGGGAGGTGGGTGCCATGACACGGGACTATTTCCGGCTGGAAGATCAGGACGGCCGGCGCTTCTGGCTCTATCGCGAGGGGCTGGCAGAGCGCGGCGAATCTCCGCAATGGTATCTGCACGGCCTGTTTTCCTGAGGCTCATATGGACCCATGTCCGGATATGCCGAGCTTCACGTCTCCAGTAACTTCAGTTTCCTGCGGGGTTCTTCTCATCCGGAAGAACTGGTGGAGACGGCAGCCCGGCTGGGCCATGCAGCTATTGCCATCGCTGACCGGAACAGCCTCGCCGGTGTGGTCCGAGCCCATATTGCCGCCAAGGCACATGGCATAAAGCTGATCGTCGGCGCGTGCCTCGACCTTGAGGACGGCACGCGTCTGATCTGTCTCCCGACCGACCGGGCTGCCTATGCACGGCTTTCCCGTATGTTGAGCCTCGGCAAACGCCGCGCCGCCAAAGGGGAATGCCTGCTCACCCGTCAGGATGTGATTGAGTATCGCGACGGACAGCTGTTTCTGCTGCTACCGCCGGAGCGTCTTCCGGATGACTACGCTGCGGATCTCCAGTTTTGGGCTGCGGCGCTTCCCGCCGCCTGCCACGTCGCGGCTAGCATGCTTTATCACGGAGATGATTCCCGAAGGCTGCGGGCGCTTGCTGAATGTGCAGCAGGGGCCGGTCTGAATTTGATTGCGACCAATGACGTGCATTATCACCTGCCGGAACGTCGCCCGCTGCAGGACGTGCTGACCTGCATTCGCGAGCATTGTCGGATCGATGAGGCGGGCTGGCGGCTCGATGCAAATGCGGAGCGCTATCTGAAACCGCCGGGAGAGATGGTTCGGCTATTCCGGGACTGGCCAGAGGCCATTGCCGAAACAATCCGTATTGCCGACCGATGTCACTTCTCACTGGACGAGCTAGCTTATGAATATCCTGACGAGATCGCGCCGAATGACCGGCCGGTGCAGGAAGAACTTGAGGAGATAACCTTCGCGGGTGCGTCCGAACGCTATCCGGAGGGCATCCCGCCGCCGGTGCTGGCCCAGTTGCGACACGAGCTGGACCTGATCGCCCGGCTGGATTACGCGCCATACTTTCTCACTGTCTACGATCTGGTCCGCTTCGCCCGAAGTGAGGGTATCCTTTGCCAGGGGCGGGGCTCGGCTGCCAATTCGGCGGTCTGTTATTGCCTGGGTGTCACATCGGTCGATCCGTCCCGCACGGATCTGCTGTTTGAGAGATTTGTCAGCGAGGCACGCGGCGAGCCACCCGATATAGACGTCGATTTCGAACATGAGCGGCGTGAAGACGTTATCCAGTACATCTACAGGAAATACGGCCGGGAGCGGGCTGGCCTCGCGGCCACGGTGATCAGCTATCGTTCCCGCAGCGCATTGCGCGATGTTGGCAAGGCGATGGGGCTTTCGGAGGACGTGGTCGGTCTGTTGTCGTCCCAGGTCTGGGGACGGCATGGGGATGCCGTCTCGGATGAGCGTATCCGCGAGGTCGGTCTCGACCCGGCGGACAGGCGGCTCACCATGGCAATGAACCTCACCCGGCAACTGATGGGCTTCCCGCGGCATCTTTCCCAGCATGTCGGCGGCTTTGTCATTACCCGTGGGCGCCTCGACGAACTGGTGCCGATCGAGAACGCGGCGATGGCGGACCGCACCGTGATCGAATGGGACAAGGATGATCTTGACGCGCTCGGGATGCTCAAGGTCGATGTTCTTGCCCTCGGCATGCTGAGCTGCGTGCGCAAGGCGTTTGCCTTGCTGGAACGCTATTACGGGCTCGATTACGATCTTGCGTCCGTACCGGCGGAGGACCCGAAGGTCTATGACATGCTGAGCCGGGGGGACAGTCTCGGCGTCTTCCAGGTGGAGAGCCGGGCCCAGATGGCGATGTTGTCGCGCCTGCGTCCGCGCAATTTCTACGATCTCGTCATCGAGGTGGCGATCGTTCGGCCGGGGCCGATCCAGGGCGACATGGTTCACCCGTATCTTCGCCGCCGGGACGGTATCGAGCCGGTCGCGTTTCCATCGGAAGAACTGCGGGACGTGCTTGGCAAGACACTCGGTGTTACGCTCTTCCAGGAACAGGCGATGAAGATCGCCATTGTTGCGGCCGGGTTCACCCCCTCTGAGGCGGATCAATTGCGACGCGCCATGGCGACCTTCAAGAAGACGGGCCAGATCGGTCGGTTTCGCGACAAGATGATCGAAGGCATGGTGGAGCGGAACTATGAGCGCGATTTTGCCGAGCGGTGCTTCCGGCAGATCGAAGGGTTCGGCAATTACGGTTTTCCGGAAAGCCACGCGGCCAGTTTCGCTCTGCTTGTCTATGTTTCCAGCTGGTTCAAGTGCCGGTATCCGGCTGTCTTCGCGGCGGCGCTGCTGAATTCGCAGCCGATGGGCTTTTACGCCCCGGCACAGATCGTACGGGATGCCCGCGAGCATGGCGTCACCGTGCTGCCGCCGGACGTCAATCACAGTGCCTGGGACTGCGATCTTGAGCCGGACGGATCTGGCCGCTTCGCACTCCGTCTGGGGCTCCGGCAGATCAAGGGCATGCGCGCGGAAGATGCCGAGATGGTCGCCGCCTGCCGGGGGCAAGGGTACCGTGATCCGGGTGATCTCTGGCGCCGGGCCGGTATTACGCCGCCAGTGCTGGAAATGCTGGCGCGGGGTGACGCCTTCGCTTCCATGGGGCTGGCCAGACGCGAGGTGTTCTGGGCGGTCCGCGGCCTTGCCCGTGCTGTGACCGGCCTTGTCCGTTCCGATCGGGACCCTGGCGGACTACCGCTCTTTCTTGCTGCCGAAGCCCGGGAGCAGGCACATATCACGCTGCAGGAAGCCGCCGTACACCTCCCGGCGGCGCCGCTGGGGGAGCAAGTGGTGGAGGATTATGCCGCGCTTCATCTGTCGCTTAAGGCCCATCCCGTGGGCCTGCTCCGACCGAGCCTCAAGGGTGATGGCTGTATCCGATGCGAGGATCTGGACCGGACACGCGACGGTAAGAGGGTCCGGCTTGGGGGGCTGGTGCTGGTGCGTCAGCGGCCCGGTACGGCAAAGGGCATCATCTTCATCACTCTGGAGGACGAGACAAGCGTTGCGAACCTGATCGTCTGGCCCGACCGGTTCGAGCAGTTTCGCCGGATTGTGCTCGGCGCCAAGTTCCTCGGCGTCACCGGTCTGGTGCAGCGGGAGGGCCGGGTGATCCATGTGGTGGTCGAAAAGCTGGAGGATTTGACCTACAGGCTTGGATGGCTGACCGACGGTACCGTGGACGGGGCCGGCTTCAATGGGGCCATTGCCAATGCGGATGAGGTTTCCCGACCGCAGGACGACTACCGCGAGAAACCGCCGCGTCCAAAGCTTCCGCTTCATCCGGCGCCGAACCCGGAGCAGATCCGTCCATCAAAGCCGCTCCACACTCATCCCCGCAATATGAAACCGGACTTGAAGGTGGTAAGCCGTGATTTCCACTGATCGGCCTTACTGACCGGTCGATGCCTGATAAGTCATGGGTCGGTGTATGACGACGAGAGGATACATCATCTGGCGCCGACTCGATGAGTCTGGCACCGATCTTTGCCGTATCATGCGAGGCGATGACGCGTGGCTTCTCTCAGGCTCCGCAACAGGGCTTCGTGGCGGGGCTCCGATACATCTTGATTATCATGTTGCTTGCAATGCGGGCTGGGTAACACGGAAAGTGCGTCTTCTAGGGTGGGCGGACAGTCGCCGGATTGATCTGGTTATTCGGCGAGACGATGGCGGGGCCTGGACATGTAACGGGCAACCAGTCCGGTCCGTTACGGGGGCGTCGGACATAGACCTCGGTTTTACTCCGGCAACCAACACTGTCGCCGTCAGGCGGAATGGTCTCGCTCCGGGTACTCCCATTGAAACCACAGCCGCCTGGCTCGACGAGGCTGACTGGAGTCTGAAGCCGCTCCGTCAGATCTATCGCCGCGTAACGAATGACCGGTTTGAGTACGCATCGCCCGCCAATGGCTTCAACGCGACGCTGTTCATGGATGAGGTAGGTCTGGTTCGTGACTATCCCGGGCTTTGGACCGCAATTGACAGGCAGGGCGAATTTGTCGGTGGGATCAGCGGTTAAACGCAGCCACTTCGTGATGACCGATCACGTCCCGGCTGCTCTCCCGGCGAGCGTTTTGATCAATGTTGCCATAGCGCTTTCGTAATCGTCGCGGGGGGCACCGTACGCGATGGCAAGTGCTGCGCGGTCGAATGATGCGGAGAGCATATCCGCAAGGGCCTCCACTTCAGGGTCTGGAGTCCGGCCGATAAGTGCGGCGAGCCCGTCAAGCAACGATCCTCCGCCTGTTTCCCTGTCGATGCGGGACATTTCTTCGGGTCCAAGTATGGCCGGACCGTCGAGCAAGAGTAATCTGACGCGGCCTTGCGCGGCCATTGCGTCGAAATAGGCATTCGATCCGGACACCAGGGCAGAGAGAGGCGTCGCTGTGGCGCTGGCGCTTTGTTCGATTTCCGCGCTCACGGCGACCGCCTCTTGCTCGATAACACTACGGAACAGGTCGTCCTTGTCCCGAAAATGGTGATAGAGCGCACCACGGGTGACATTTGCCGCTTTCACGATTTCTGGAGTGCCGGTGTCCGCATAGCCCTTCTCGATGAAGAGGGCTCGGGCCGCGGAGAGCAAGGCCGTGCGGGTTTCCCTGGTGCGCTCACGATTAGACCGATGGCCGGAATTTTCTTGCATACATACAGCCTGTATGTTTATTGAATTTTACATGCACACTGTATGTAAATGTCATAGGGAGCGAAAGGTATGAAATGTACGCAGTTCTATCCGGTCATCCTGACCCGCGATGTTTCTGGAACAGCGCAGTTCTATCGGGACAACTTCCGTTTTGAGCCTGCCTTCGAGAGCGATTGGTACGTCCATCTTCAGTCAAATGAAGATGAGGCAGTAAATATCGCCATTCTTCAGGGCGATCATGAGACGATCCCCAAGAGCGGTCGTGGCCATACGACCGGGTTGATCCTCAATTTCGAAGTACCTGATGTGGATGCGGAATATGCGCGGGTCGAGGCGGCGGCGTTGCCGGTATTGCTTCCGTTGCGGGATGAGCCTTTCGGGCAACGCCATTTCATTACTCAGGATCCGAACGGGGTGTTGATCGATGTCATCACACCGATCCCGCCAAGTCCGGAGTTTCTGGCTCAATATGCGCCAGCGGCGGTCCCGTCCTAGAGGGCTGGGATTAGCAGTCCGATCCCTGAGAGACCGAGCATCCAAAGCAGCACTTTCTTGAATTGTGCGTCATTGATCCGACGATAGAGCAGGAACCCGAGCGCGCTGCCGAGGATCAGAGCGGGGGCTGACACCCCGAGCAACGTCAGAACATTGTCTGGAAGACGATCCTGCAAAATTAACAGGGTCAGGGTCGCACTGTGCATCGCCGCGTTGAAAAGCTGGAAGGTCGCCCGCTGCTTGTCCTTCGGCCATTTCATCAGGCTGCACCAGATGGTCGGCAGCACGCCAGAGAGGCCGGCGAAGCCGCCCATGACACCGCCGCCGAGACCCACCAGCCCATTCAGAAATGGGTGTTTTCCGGTGACAGCGGGAAACCGGCCGCTGAGAAGCAGGCCGCCGCAATAGAGGATCAGCGTCGCGCCGACGAACACCCGGAAGGGGGCAGGATCAACCAGTGGCAGCAAGGCTACCCCTGCTGGGACACCGATGAGTCCGCCAAGGATAAACACCCAGGCGGAGCGGAAATCAATGGAACGCCAGATCGCAGCGAAAGTGCTGAGCAGAACCAGCAGCGAGCAGATCACCACCATGGGCGCCGCTTCGGCCGGGCTTAGTACATGCGCCCAGATACCGAGCGAGGTGATTGCGAAGGCGAAACCGGCAAGTCCTGAGGCAAGCGCGCCAGCAAAGGCACCCAGGGCGATGATGCCGTAGTAAAAGAGTTCGTTTTCCAAGATCAGAACCGTTCTTCGCCACGTTGGCGCTGCGGGTCCGGGAAATCGCGGTAGAGCGTGAAGCGGACGTTCTGGACTTTCGAATTCACCGCATGATGAAAGCTTTCGACCGGCTCGCTGCGGGTCGAGACATGAGTGAAGGCAGCATCGAGCTGCGTCAGATCTCGGGTCTCCAGCCACATATGGAACTCGGTTCCATCGGAAGGACCGAGGCCGAGCTTGCGCCGAGTGATGCGGGAACCTTCGATCAGGCCCTCGCCTTTCAGATAGGCGAAGTAGCTCTGGACGGAGTCTGCAAACTCCATATCCGACACGCCCGGCTTTAAGTCGCAGTAAATATGATAGAAATCCATCGGTCCCACTCTCTCCGAAATCGAATAAAGCGTTTCCGGCGAAGGCTTGGCCAGAAAATTCGCCCGAAACGAAAGCGGGCCGCCCGAAGGCGGCCCGCTTGTCCGACAGTGCCGGAGATCTTTTAGCTCATCGCCTTCTGCAGGTTCTCGTCCAGTTTGGACAGGAACTGCTGGGTGGTGAGCCAGGGCTGATCCGGGCTGATCAGCAGCGCCAGATCCTTGGTCATGTCACCGGCTTCGACTGTGTCGATACAGACTTTTTCCAGAGCTTCGGCGAATTTCGCCACTTCCGGTGTCTCGTCGAATTTGGCGCGGTAGGAAAGACCACGGCTCCAGGCGAAGATCGAAGCGATCGGGTTGGTCGAGGTTTCCTTGCCCTGCTGATGCTGGCGATAGTGACGGGTCACGGTGCCGTGGGCGGCTTCCGCTTCGACAGTCTTCCCGTCCGGGGTCATCAGCACCGACGTCATCAGGCCGAGCGAGCCGAAGCCCTGGGCCACGGTGTCGGACTGCACGTCGCCGTCATAGTTCTTGCAGGCCCAGACGAAGCCGCCGGACCATTTCATTGCAGCCGCGACCATGTCATCGATCAGGCGGTGCTCGTAGATGATGCCCTTGGCCTTGAACTTCGCCTCGAACTCTTCTTCGAAGACTTCCTGGAACAGGTCCTTGAAGCGGCCGTCATAGGCCTTGAGGATGGTGTTCTTGGTCGAGAGATAGACCGGCCAGCCGAGATCGAGGCCATAGTTCAGGCAAGCCCGCGCGAAACCGCGGATTGAGTCGTCCAGGTTGTACATGGACATGGCAACGCCGCCGCCCGGGAAGTCATAGACTTCGTGGGTGATGGCTTCGCCGCCGTCAGCCGGCTGGAAGGTCATGGTCAGTTTACCTGGACCCTTCACCACCATGTCGGTGGCGCGATACTGGTCACCGAACGCGTGACGACCGATGACGATCGGCTGTGTCCAGCCCGGAACCAGCCGGGGCACGTTCTTGCAGATGATCGGTGAACGGAACACAGTGCCGCCGAGGATATTGCGGATTGTGCCGTTGGGCGAGCGCCACATCTTCTTCAGGCCGAATTCCTCGACCCGGTCCTCGTCCGGCGTGATGGTCGCGCATTTGACGCCGACACCGTGTTCCTTGATCGCGTTGGCGGAGTCGATGGTGATCTGGTCGTCCGTCTTGTCACGGCTTTCCATGCCGAGGTCGTAATATTTGAGATCGACATCGAGATACGGAAGAATGAGCTTTTCCTTGATCATCTCCCAGATGATCCGGGTCATCTCGTCGCCGTCGAGCTCGACGATAGGATTCTTGACCTTGATCTTGGCCATCTAGCTGGCTCCCTTGTGGATGGATTATTTGAGCTGCGGCGGCAAAATATCAGCTAGGCGGCGCAATGCAAGATGCGCGCTGTGGGCCTGCCGCCGGTTTACTGGTCTAAAACAAGATAAGCGGGACAGTCAGACCCACTTTGAGTCTACTTTTCCGTGGCTCACGGGGGCGGCCGCAATCTTCGGGAAAATATCCTCGACGCTGTCAGCGATCTGAAGGATTGATCGGTTTTCAGCGCGCGCGAACCCTGTCTCGACCAGATGATCAACCAGTGCGATCAGGGGATTCCAGAACCCGTTAATATTGGCGATCACCACCGGTTTTGCCGAAAGGCCGAGCTGCGTCCAGGTCACGACCTCGAAGGTTTCATCCATTGTGCCGAGGCCGCCCGGCAGGATCACAAACGCATCGGAGCGCTCATACATGATCCGCTTGCGGTCATGCATGTTGTCGGTGACGATCAACTCGTTGAGCCCGTCATGGCCAACTTCGTAATCCTGAAGGAATTTCGGAATGACGCCGAGGACCGAGGCGCCGGCTGCGAGCGCGGCGTCTGCGGCTATCCCCATAAGGCCAACATGCCCACCGCCATAAACAAGGTCACACCCTTTTTCTCCGACAAGGGTTCCGAACTGGGTTGCGGCCTGCCGGAATGCTTCATCGACTCTTCCTGAAGAACCGCAGAATACGCAGATGGATTTTTTCTCTTTCATACGTTCGTCTATCTCACCCTCCAAAGATTCGGTCAAGTCGCATAAAGTTACAGTTTTCCGCTGCATTGCGCCCGCGATTGTAAGGGTTTATTGTCACTCGACCGCGTGATGGAGCCCCAAAGTATGTTATCGAAGCCGTATCTGATCGGCGCCGCCGGAATCTTGGTGCTCGCCTCGGCAGCGGGGTTGTTCTACTGGACCTCGGAAGAGGAGGGTTTACCGCTTCCAGTGGAAACGCCGAGCACGGAAAATCCTGCTGTAGCGTCTGCACCGAAACCGGAAGCCGTGCCTCCTGCCGTTGAGCAGCCGTCGCCGGCTGTTGAGAAGCCTGATCTTTCGGAGCCGAGCTTCGATGTCGTCCGCGTCGATCCTGAAGGCAACACAGTCATTGCAGGCAAGGCTAAACCGAATGCGAACGTCCGGATTATGGACGGTGAGCGGAAAATCGGTGAAGTGCAGGCTGATGAGAAGGGTGATTGGGTTTTCCTTCCGGAACAGAAACTACCATCAGGCAGCAGCGTACTGACGCTTGAAAGCGATACCGGCACAGATACGGATATCCCGACGAAGTCCGAAAATGCAGTGGTTGTCGTGATCCCGGAAACGGGCAAGGACATCGCAGGGCAGGAGGCCAAGGAGACGCAAAAGCCTTTGGCCATGGTGGTGCCGCGCGATCAGGCTTCCAGTGTGCCGACGAAAATTCTGCAGGCGCCGGCACCGAAAGCTGAAGCCGCGAGCCCGGCGACACAGGCACCGAAAGCTGTGGAGCCGGTTGCAGAACCAGCGAAAGCCCAGTCCTTCCCTGAGACTGCGACGGCAAAAGCAGGCGATACCGCCTCCTCGGATACTGAGACCGATGTGACCCTTGACGTGATCGATTATGACGACACAGGCGCTGTCGTCTTCAGCGGCAAGACCACGCCCGACACAGAAGTTCAGATCTATGTCGACAATACCCTCGCGGCACGCGCGAAGTCAGATGCCGAAGGTAATTGGTCGGCGAAGCCCGAACAGAATATCGAAACCGGAACCCATCAGGTGCGAGTCGACAAAGTGTCGGCAAGTGGTCAGGTGCTCGCCAGGATAGAACTGCCCTTCATTCGTGCGATCCCGTTCACGGGATTGCCGAAGGACTCGATCGTGATTATACAGCCGGGCAACAATCTCTGGCGGATCGCCAGCCGGGTCTATGGCTCCGGCTTCCGTTATACCGAGATCTATCAGGCGAACAGCGATCAGATCCGCGATCCTGACCTGATCTATCCGGGCCAGGTTTTTGGATTGCCGACAGTCAACTAATCGGGCGGAAAATACATGTTAAATCAGCAGGACGATGGCGTTCTGAAGGGCGTACTGGTCCCCGTGGCGCGTGAAGGTTACCCGTTCATCGCCGCCTTTGCGGTGCTTACGCTGCTGCTCTATGCCGTATGGGAGCCGCTCGGTTTTGTCGGCCTCGTGCTGACGATGTGGTGCGTCTATTTTTTCCGGAACCCGGACCGGGTGACCCCGAGCCGTGAAGGACTTGTCATCACGCCGGCCGACGGAGTGGTGCAGATGATTGTTGATGCTCCTCCGCCCAAGCAACTCGACATGGGCGACGAGCCGATGTGCCGGGTCAGTGTTTTCATGAATGTGTTCGATTGCCATGTGAACCGGATCCCGGTCGACGGGAAGGTCAGCAAGCTGGCTTATGTCCCGGGCAAGTTCGTCAATGCCGCTTTCGACAAGGCGAGCGAAGAGAACGAGCGGCAACTGGTCGCGGTCGAGATGAAGGACGGGCGCAAGGTCGCTTTCGTGCAGATCGCCGGTTTGGTCGCGCGCCGGATCATCTGTTATCTTCAGGAAGATCAGGCTGTGCAGGCTGGTGAGCGGTTCGGCCTGATTCGCTTCGGCAGCCGGGTCGATGTCTATCTTCCGAAAGGCGTCAATCCACAGGTCACGGTGGGGCAGCGCGCGGTTGCGGGCGAAACCGTGATTGCCGATCTGAATTCCGCCGAGGCGGCGCGTAAGGGCGAAATCCGCTAGATCACTGGCGGGTCCGATAACTGGACACGGATAAAAACACCATGATCAGGGGCAGACGGCGCCGGCTTCCGGTGATTTCGATCAGCAAGCTGATTCCGAACATGATTACCGTCATGGCGTTGTGCGCCGGGCTGTCCGGTGTCCGGTTCGCTCTAAACGAGCAATGGACGCTGGCCGTTGGTGCGATCGCGGTCGCCGCCATTCTGGACACGCTCGATGGCAGCATGGCTCGCCTGCTGAAGGGGCAGAGCAAGTTCGGTGCCGAGCTCGACTCGCTTGGCGACTTCATCAGCTTCGGTGTCTCGCCGGCCCTGATCCTGTTCCTCTGGTCGACACAGGAACTGAAGAGTTTCGGCTGGATGGCGGCCCTGTTCTTCGCCACCTGCATGGCGCTCCGCCTGGCCCGGTTCAACACGAAGGTAGAAGATCCAACATTGCCGCCCTTCACCTACCGGTTTTTCACTGGAGTGCCGGCGCCTGCCGCTGCAGGGCTTGGCCTGTTGCCTCTGATCCTGAGCTTTGAGGTGGATTTGGGTTTCCTGCATCAACCACATTTCCTGGCGATCTGGCAGGTTGTCGTTGGTTTGCTGATGGTCTCGCAGGTTCCGACCTATTCCTTTAAGGGCGCCCGCGTCCCGCAAAAGCTGGTGCTGCCATTGCTGATCGTGGTCGGTGGCTGCGTCGCCTGGCTGGTCAGTGCACCCTGGCAGTTCTTTGCCGCCTTTATCACGACCTATCTGCTTTCACTTCCGCTCAGCTACCGCTCCTACCTCCGCCTGCAGCGTAAGGTAGACGAGAGTGACGACGTGCAATCTGACGAGGCGCCTGAGAACAAGGCCGCCGAGTCGTCGGAAAATGGATCGGCAGACGATGCTGAGAATGTAACGCCAATTGGCAAGGCGAAAACCTGAACTCATAATCTGGCGCCTTCGTCCTTAGGCAGCTGCAGTCCGAGCAAGATAGACCGTCTGCGTGAAGGGGCGGTCCTGTAGCGGGTTGTGGAAGGTAACTGGCTCGGCCCAGGCCTCGGCGAACACTCCTGAGAGCCTCTCTGTGAATGCCGGATCGGGATCGTCGTCCGACCAGAGGCCGAAGATGCCGCCGGGCTTGAGATGCGCGGCTAGTGCTCCCAGGCCTTCAGAGCCGTAGAAGCCGACGCTTCGGTCATCCAGAAGCGCCTCCGGTGAATGGTCTATATCGACCAGAATGGCGTCGAAGCGGCGGCCTGGGACGTCGGGATCGAAACCGGCCTTGCTACCGGCCCCGGCGAAGAAGTCTCCCTGTACCAGCTTGCAGCGGGCGTCGTCTGCTACCTCCGTGCCGAGTGGGACCAGTCCGGCACGGTGCCAGTCGATCACCGCTTCCAGCATGTCAACCACCAGCATAGAGCCGACGCTGTCATGCTCCAAGACCGCCTTGGCCGTGTATCCGAGGCCGAGGCCGCCGACCAGGATGTCGAGCTTGCCGCCACTGAGTGCTGCAAGCCCCAGATCGGCGAGAGCGATCTCCGACGCCGTGAACAGGCTCGACATGAGGTGCTCATCGCCGAGCATGATCTCGAAGACATCGACGCCGAGCCGCAGCTCGCGCCTCCGCCGTAGACTGATTGGGCCGATTGGCGTGGGCCGGTAGTCCAACTCTTCGAAATACAAGCTCATCAGGCTCGCGTACCTCCTCGGGAGCAAGTGACTCTTGCCTGACTGGGCTGGGTTAATTCGGCGTGTTGGCGTTCCCGTCGCCCAATTTTTGCGCCAGTGAGGCTTCCAGAAACTGGTCGATATCTCCGTCGAGCACAGCCTGCGTTGCTGAGGTTTCTACGTTGGTCCGCAAGTCTTTTACCATCTGGTACGGCTGCAGCACGTAGGAGCGTATCTGGTGACCCCAGCCGATATCCGATTTCCCGGCCTCAACCTCGGTTGCCTCATCCTCGCGTCGTTGCAATTCCGCCTCATAGAGACGTGCTTTCAGCATGTCCATGGCGGTTGCCCTGTTGCGGTGCTGGGAGCGGTCGTTCTGGCACTGGACAACGATATTTGTCGCGATATGGGTGATGCGAACGGCCGAGTCGGTTCTGTTCACGTGCTGACCGCCAGCGCCTGAGGCCCGGTAGGTGTCGACCCGGATATCCTTGTCCTCGATAACGATGTCGATGCTGTCATCGATCACCGGATAGACCCAGATGCTGGAAAAGCTCGTATGTCGGCGCGCGGCGCTGTCATAGGGCGAGATCCGCACCAGACGATGTACGCCGCTTTCGGTCTTCAGCCAGCCATAGGCATTGTGGCCGTTGACCTTGATGGTCGAGGATTTGAGCCCGGCTTCTTCACCGGCGCTTTCTTCGAGCCAGTCGACCTTGTAGCCATGGCTCTCGCACCAGCGCGTATACATGCGCAGCAGCATTGAGGCCCAGTCCTGAGCCTCCGTGCCGCCTGCACCTGCGTGGACTTCGAGATAGCAGTCGAAACCGTCCGCCTCGCCGGAAAGCAGGCTCTCGATCTGACGCTTCTCACAGACTTCCTTCAAACCGAAGATCGTCGCTTCGGCTTCGGCGACGATATCTTTATCCTCTTCCATCTCGCCGAGTTCGATCAGCTCAATCGCATCCGCGAGGTCTTGTTCGAGTTGCTTGACGCCGTTCAGGTTTTTTTCGAGCTGGGTTCGTTCGCGCATCAGTTTCTGAGCGCGGTCCGCATCGTCCCAGAGGCTCTGGTCCTCGACGAGGGCATTCAGTTCCGAAAGGCGGACATGGGAAACATCCCAGTCAAAGATGCCTCCTCAGCAGCTCTATCGACTGCTTGATCTCTTCGGCGGTCGCGGTGATTTCCGCACGCATGGCCGACGCACTCCCTGATTGGATTGAAAAGAGGTGGGCGCTCTTAATATAGCCCGGAGCCGCGTCCCGCAACCGGAGCCGTGTTACCAGGACCGGCCGATCCCCATCCGGCAGTATCGCCGCCGAACACGATCTCACTTTCGCCGGTCGGCTCGGTGCCGCTCTTGAAGCTCTCTACCATCACGCTTCGGTCGCCCGGCTGAGCGAGAGCACCGGTCTCAACATTGATCCGCACCTTGCGCACCCCCGGCGGAATCCGGAAGGGGATAGATGGCTGATCGGCCAGCGCCTTCTGCATAAAATGCTTGAAGAGAGGCGCCGCAACATTGGAGCCGGTATCCCGCGGCCCCAGTGTTTTTGGCTGATCGAAGGCGACAAAGGCGCCGACCGCGAGATCCGGCGTGAAGCCGACGAACCAGGTATCAACATTATCGTTCGTGGTACCCGTCTTGCCGGCGAGTGGTTTGCCGATGGTCGAAATCCGACGCCCGGTGCCCCGCTTTACGACGCCTTCCAGCATGCTGACCATCTGATAAGCCGAGGCCGGGTCGGCAACCTGCTCGCGGGTGTCGGGAATGGCGGGCACCGGCTCGATCCGCCATCGGGTGGCGATACAGCCGCTACAGTTCCGTGCGTCATGGCGGAAAATGGTACGCCCGTTGCGATCCTGTACCCGGTCGATCAGGGTCGGCTCCACGCGTTTGCCGCCATTGACCAGCATGGAATAGGCGGTTGTCATCCGGATCAGGGTGGTCTCTCCGGCGCCGAGCGCCATGGAAAGGTGTTTCGGCATGTTGTCGTCGATGCCGAAACGTCGGGCATAATCCGTGACGAGATCCATGCCGATGGTCTGGGCCAAGCGCACCGTCATCAGGTTCCGGGATTTTTCGATACCCAGCCGCATCGGGCTCGGACCGTAGAATTTCTTGGTGTAGTTGGCGGGCTTCCATTTTCCGAGACCGGGGCCCTGATCAATCACGAAAGGCGCATCCAGGATGCGGGTTGCTGGCGTGAAGCCGTTATCGAGTGCCGCCAGATAGATAAACGGTTTGAACGAGGAGCCGGGCTGTCGGGACGCCTGGGTGACCCTGTTGAATTGGCTGTCACGGAAGCTCCAGCCGCCACTGAGTGCAAGCACACGTCCCGTATGTGGGTCCATGGCGACGAGGCCGCCTTCGACATCTGGGATTTGGCGCAAGGTATAGGTGTTGGGCGGGTAGTCCTTGTCGTCACCGTCTTTGGTGACCGGTTCGACGAAGATAACATCCCCCGGCGCAAGGACGTCCGAGGCTTTCTTCACACGGCCGCCGAGTTTCTGCTTTTCGCGCCATTCCCGTGCCCAGGTGATCTCGCCGAGAGGGATCACACCGAAGGAGCCGTCCTCGAAGCCGATCTGCACTTGTTTATCTTCGACGATCAGAGCAAGCGCTTTACGCCAGCCTGGCAATGCACTTTCCGATACCTGAAATTCCCCGAGGGCATCTCCCCAGCCGGCCACAACGTCGATCCGGCCGAGCGGACCGCGCCAGCCGTGGCGCCGGTCGTAGTGCATCAATCCCCAGTGCAGGGCTTCATCCGAGATGCGCTGAAGTTTAGGGTCGAGAGTAGTGCGCACCGAGAGACCGCCTTCGTAAAGACCGTCCTCGCCGAACCGGTCGACCAACCAACGCCGAACTTCTTCTGCGAAATAATCGGCTTGTGCGACCTCTGTCACTGTTCGCTTGTGGGTGGTGAGTGGTTGGTCCTTTGCCGCCTCCGCGTCTTCGGCGGTGATAAAGCCGTTTTCCTCCATCTGACCAATGACCCAATTGCGCCGGATAACCGCAGCATCGTGTTTTCGGTCGGGATGGTAATTGTTCGGGGCTTTCGGAAGTGCCGCGAGATAAGCGGCCTCGGCGATGCTCAACTCGTCCAGGCTTTTGTCAAAATAGTTCAGCGCTGCAGCGGCAACTCCATAGGAGCGCAAGCCTAGATAGATTTCGTTCAGATAAAGCTCGAGGATCCGGTCCTTGCTGATCGCGCGCTCGATACGCAGCGCCAGGATGGCTTCCTTGGCCTTGCGTTCAATGGAAACTTCGTTGGTCAGCAGGAAGTTTTTCGCTACCTGTTGGGTGATGGTGGACGCCCCGCGGGGGCGCCGGTTCTGCGCAAAGTTACGCACATTGTCGATCACAGCCTTGGCAAGGCCGACGAAATCGATGCCTGGGTGGCTGTAGAAATTCTTGTCCTCGGCCGAAAGGAAGGCCTTTATGACCCGGCGCGGCATGGCATCAATCGGCACGAAAACTCTGCGCTGCCGAGCGTATTCGCTGAGCAGGCGTCCATCACCTGCATGCACACGAGTCATTACCGGGGGCTCGTAATCGGCAAGCTGTTTATAGTCCGGCAGCCCGCGACCGAAATGGTGCAAGCCCCACAGCACGCCGCCTATGGCGATCACACAGCCAATCAGAAGTGTCGAGAACAGAATTAAAATCCAGCGCATGCGCCGATTAATGCCTCCGGTTGCGCAGCTTGCAGGCTGCATGACAAGCGCATAATACCACTTTCAATGTGACACAATTGTGCGCGATGTCATGTGGCTATCGCGTGAATGGCTGAGGCTGGCATTTTCGGATTTAATTTGCGCGGGCAGCCGACTGGACGTGATCGAAA
Organism: Nisaea sp.; assembly: GCF_039990255.1. Classification (GTDB taxonomy): domain Bacteria; phylum Pseudomonadota; class Alphaproteobacteria; order Thalassobaculales; family Thalassobaculaceae; genus Nisaea. The sequence goes on from NZ_JBDXGG010000002.1 coordinate 57,837, forward strand.
TAATTGTCGATTGATCTGCGGAGCGCGCCGGCGACACGTTTGAGGTGCGCATTGGAGCGCAGCAGCTTCTCGTCGTGATTATTGGACAGAAACCCAAGCTCGACCAGAACCGACGGAATATCGGGTGCTTTCAGGACGGCGAAACCGGCAAACCGATGCGCGGTCTTGAGCAGCTTGACTTCACCGCGCATCTCGCGGACCAGCATTCCGGCGAAACGGGCGGAGTGGTTCATTGTTTCGCGCTGGGCAAGGTCGATCAGGATACTGGTGACTTCAGGTGTTTCCGTTCCGAAATCCATACCGGCGATGATGTCCGACTTGTTTTCATTCTCCGCAAGCTGATTCGCTTCCTTGTCCGAGGCTTTTTCGGAAAGCGTGTAGATGGAGGCGCCGCGAAGCTTGCGGTTGGGGATCGAGTCGGCATGCAGGGAGACGAAAAGATCGGCCCCAGCGCGACGGGCGATCGCGATCCGTTCCCGCAGGCGCAAAAATACATCTCTATCCCTGGTCAGCACGACCTTGTACCGCCCCGTACGTTCCAACTCGCTCTTCAGTATTCGGGCTGCGTTCAAGACGATTTGTTTTTCATACACCCCGGAGACCCCGATGGCGCCAGGGTCGACGCCGCCATGACCGGCATCGATTGCCACCAGAACCTTTTCATTGGCTCGGCGCTGGGGACGGGTCAACAATGGGGGAGCCGCTGGTTTAGGAGCCGTCAGTATCGGACGCCGTGCTGCCTGTGCCGCTGCCACGGACTTGGCTGACTCTTTTAGGAAAGCGGCCCGGGTCGATGGTTTGAGGTCGAGGACGATGCGCGGGCTCTGTTTGCCTTTGGCGGGAAGAGAGAAGGCGGCGGCGATGGAATAGGGGTGCGAGGTATCGATCACCACGCGTGAGGTGCCGGGACGGAACAGCCCGAAACGGAAACCCTTGATTGCTTTCGGGCGTCGGCTCTCCGGATGCGCGTCTCGGGAGAAGGTGACTTCAGGCAAGTCAATGACGACCCGGTAAGGGTTTGCCAGGCTGAATACCTTGAAATCGAGCGGGCGGGAGAGATCCATGACGAAGCGGATCTTGTCCGGGTGCTGGCCGATGCGGATATCTTCGACTGTCCCGTCTATGGCCATGGCCGCTGGTGTCGCGCCAAGTATGCCAAACAGGACAAGCAGAAGTGTCGTGATCCGTCTTTTCAATATCTGCACCGGTCCGCGCCCGCATATGCGTCCATGCCACAATCACGAATATTATTAACTACTGCCGATTCGCATTGCAATAAAATCTCTACGAATCAGTATTTTGAACGGAACTTCTTGAGCGTAACATTAATTTTTGTGGGAGTTGGGTCAAGTTTGAAGGAAATCATTGTTCCGAAAATACAAAGTGATTATGTTACGCGGGTGCAGGTCCGTAGCGGACAGCGCAGATTTCTGCCCCGTAACTTTCGGAAACGTAGTGCCGGGGCGCCCTAATGGCGCGGGAATGCGCCGACATTCTACATAACGGGACATGTTCCGATCGTGATCCACGCTGGTCCAAATCCGATTATTCCCGCGCAGAGCCGCCCGACGGTTCTGTGTGGTGAGGTCGTGGACGAGCTTTTCAGAACGGATCGAATGAACAGTGTTCCTGCTATCGCAAAGAAACGCGGCGTTGTTGGCGATTGTGCTCATGCCCTCGTTTCGCTCTCAGAGAACATGCCCGCGGACGCGGCGCCTATGCGCATCGGGAGACTGAATCCCGACGTACGGCGCGCGACACGCGTGGCCCAGGAGTCTACCTTTAATGTCAAAAAGCATGTTGATCGACGCCACACAGGCGGAAGAGACCCGGGTGGTCCTTCTGAGTGGCAATCGTGTCGAAGATTTCGACTTCGAGACAGAATCCAGAAAGCAGCTTAAGGGAAACATTTATCTTGCCCGGGTGACCCGGGTTGAGCCTTCCCTGCAGGCAGCTTTCGTCGAATATGGCGGGAACCGTCACGGCTTTCTCGCCTTCAGTGAAATCCATCCAGATTATTACCGGATCCCGGTAGAAGACCGCGAAGCGCTGCTCGCCGAAGAGCGGGCGGAAGATGCGGTTGCTGCTGCCGCTGACGGTGAGGACGCTCCGGCGCCTACTCCGGAAGAGCGGGCAGAGGCCCGGGCTATTCACGAAACCGGAGACGAAGACGAGGACGGTCCGCCGGCTCCGCCGCCCGAAAGTATTGGTGGCGACGATACGGATGGCGATGACGACGATGTTCGTCCGCGGAAAAATACCAGCCGTCGTTACAAGATCCAGGAAGTCATCACCCGCCGCCAGATCATGCTGGTGCAGGTGGTCAAGGAAGAGCGTGGCAACAAAGGCGCGGCGCTCACCACATACCTGTCACTCGCTGGTCGCTATTGCGTGTTGATGCCGAATACCGCGCGGGGTGGCGGGGTGTCCCGCAAGATCACCAATATCGCCGACCGCAAGCGCCTGAAGCAGATCGTCGAGGGCTTGGAATTGCCCGAGGGTATGGCGGTGATCGTCCGTACGGCGGGCAGTCAACGCACAAAGACCGAGATAAAACGCGATTACGAGTACCTTATTCGGCTTTGGGACCAGATCCGCGAAAAGACGCTGACCTCATCGGCGCCCTGCATGATTTACGAGGAAGCGAACCTTATCAAACGTTCGATCCGCGATCTCTACACCCGCGATATCGGCGAGGTTCTGGTTGAGGGCGAAGACGGGTATCGTATCGCCAAGGACTTCATGCGGACCCTGATGCCGAGTCACGCCAAGCGCGTGCAGCCCTATAAGGAACAGACGGTTCCACTGTTCCACCGCTATCAGATCGAGGGCCAGCTCGACGCGATCCATAACCCGGTCGTGCAGCTGAAATCCGGCGGGTATCTGGTGATGAGCCAGACCGAAGCGCTGGTTGCTGTCGATGTGAACTCCGGCCGCGCCACGCGCGAGAGGAACATTGAGGAAACCGCGCTGAAGACGAACCTCGAGGCGGCGGACGAAGTCGCGCGCCAGCTTCGGCTGCGCGACATGGCCGGTCTTGTGGTCATCGATTTCATCGATATGGACGAGCCGCGCAACCAGCATGCCGTCGAACGGCGCATGAAGGATGCGATGAAGAACGACCGGGCGCGGATTCAGCTCGGCCGTATCAGCCATTTCGGCCTGATGGAACTGTCCCGTCAGCGGCTGCGTCCGAGTGTATTCGAAGCATCGACCCAGGTTTGCGTTCATTGCGCCGGCAGCGGTCGCGTGCGCACCACGGATTCGACGGCCCTTCATGTACTTCGGGCGATAGAGGAAGAAGGAATCAAGCAGAAGTCCAATGAAATCTCGGTTTATGTCCCTTCCGAAGTTGGCTTCTACATTCTGAACAAGAAGCGTCAAGCTCTGGCGACTATTGAGGAAAGATACGGATTCCTAGTCTTTCTGGAAGCCGATGACAGCTTGATGCCGCCTGATATGCGCATCGAGCGCATGTTGCCGAAGCCGGCTAGCGAGCGGATCGATCTTGCGGCACCCATCGTTGCTCCGAACATCGAAGAAGTCGATGACGTGGACGAGATTGAGGCCGACGCCGAAGTCGAGACGGAAGATCGTGACGAGGAGCGTCGTCCCAAGCGGTCCCGGCGTCGTCGCCGTCGCGGTGGTGACAAACGTGCTGCCGAGCAACAGGACCAGGGTGATACCGTCTCAGAGGAAGCGGCAGAAGAAGGCGAAGAGAGTCCTGCCGATGCTCCTGCCGATGGAGAGTCCGCTTCTGGCGATGACGACGATGGCAACAAGAAGCGCCGCCGTCGCGGCAAGCGCGGTGGCCGTCGCCGGTCCCGCCGTGGCAACGGTGAAGAGGGCGCGGCAGCGAACGAGAACGGCGAAGACGCGGAGCAGACCGGTGCGGACGCTCCTGAAGGCCCTGACGGTCAGGAAGCATCCGTTGAACAAGCGGCTGCTTCTGAGCCGGAGGTAACAGAGGCTCCGGTCAAGACCGAGGACGCTGCATCAGATGCGGCACCGGTTGAGACTGTCGCAAATGACGGAGCCCCGGCTGCCGCGGAAGAAAAACCGAAACGCAAACCGCGTGTCCGGCGTAAGAAGGTCGCTGAAACCGAAGCCGCCCCCGTAGCCGAAGGGGAAGAGAAGGCGGAGAAGACCGAAGAAAAGCCCGCGAAACCGCGTCGCCGTAGCCGGGCCAAGAAAGCCACGACTGTTGAAGAGGCGCCGAAAGCAGACGCAGCCCAGGCGAATGAGACACCGGCCGCTGCCGAGGTTTCATCCGCGAGCGGATCTGACGAGATTGCCTCGGCGGCTCCATCCAAGCCGGAGAAAGTGTCTGGCGATAGTGGCGCCGCTGCCGACGAGAGTCCTGCCAAGGAAGGCAAAACGCGCCGTGGCTGGTGGAACCGGCTGATTCCGTCTTAAGACAACTATAGAAATCATGAGAAAACGGGGTGCCGGTCAGGCGCCCCGTTTTTGTTTGTGCTTGAGAAACATCAACGCTGAGCGGCTATAGCACGTGCAAGCGCGCAAAAATCTTCGACAGTCAATGTTTCCGGCCGGGCTGTGGGCTCGATACCAACGGCTTCCAGGAACTCTGCACCGCCATAGCTTCTGAGGGATGCCCGCAGCATTTTTCGGCGCTGTGAAAATGCGTTGGCGGTAACCTGTTCCAACAGATCGGGGTCTGCTTCGGCGAGTGGCTTCAGGCGCGGTTTAAGTCGGACGACCTGGGACGTAATTTTTGGCGCGGGTGTAAAGGCGCGCGGCGGAATGTCGAATAGGGGAAAAACTTCCGCCCTCCACTGTGCGGCAATACTGAGCCGTCCGTATTGCGGAGTCGACGGTGATGCAGAGATCCGTTCCGCCACTTCCTTCTGGAACATCAGCGTGAAGCTTTCGTAGGCCTCGGCCCGCTTCAACCAGCTCAGCAGCATCGGGGTGCCGACATTGTAGGGGAGGTTCGCAATCACACGACGCGGTGCCTCTCCCAAAGCTGTTAGATCGATATCCATCGCGTCCGCTTCGATGATCTCCAACCGTCCATCAGCGGCTTCCACAAGGTCCTGCAAGGCTTCGATCGATCGACGGTCACGCTCAATGGCGATAACTTTCTGGGCGCCTTCCAGCAAAAGCGCACGGGTCAGGCCGCCAGGCCCTGGACCGATTTCGATGCAAGTGCCTTCTGCAAGATTGCCGGCTGCGCGGGCGATGCGGCGTGTCAGGTTGAGGTCGAAGAGAAAATTCTGGCCGAGCGATTTCCGGGCCGATAGCTGGTAGCGCGCGATGATGTCGCGTAGCGGAGGCAGCGCCTCGACGGCGGTGATAATCGGATCAGTCATTTTGATGCATCGCCCTGGCACGCGCCATGTCGCCCGCCATGGCTAGGGCGGCGATCATGCTCCCCGCATGGGCGCGTCCGGTGCCGGCCAGCTCCAGCGCGGTGCCGTGGTCTGGCGATGTGCGGATGAAGGGCAGGCCGAGGGTTACATTCACGCCACCCCAGAAATCCAGGGTCTTGATCGGTATCAGTGCCTGATCGTGATACATGCAGATCGCCGCATCGTAGCTTTCACGCGCTTCGGCATGGAACATGGTGTCGGCGGACAAGGGGCCGAACGCCGCGATGCCGTCGGCTTTCAAAGTTTCCACCGCAGGCGCTACGATGTCCCGGTCCTCGGTTCCGATGGTGCCATCTTCGCCGGCATGCGGGTTAAGCCCGGCTATGGCCAGCCGCGGCGCCTTGCAGCCGAAGTCTCGCTTCATGGCTTCGGCAGTGATCCGTGCCTTGGTGACGATCATCTCGGTTGTGAGAGCCTCCGGGACCTGCTTCAGCGGGACGTGGATGGTTATTGGAATAACACGAAGTGCAGGGGATGCCAGCATCATCACAGGTGTCATGTCCGGGCCAGCAAGTGCCGCCAGGAACTCTGTATGACCAGGATATTTGAAGCCAGCTTCATACAGCACGCTTTTCTGGATCGGGTTGGTTACGACGCCAGCGGACCGCCCTTCGCAGGTGTATTGTACGGCGCGTTCTATCCCGGCAATGACCGCACTGCCATTTACCGGATTGAGCTTGCCGGGGACTGGGTCGGCGGAAAACGTAATGGGCAGAACCGGGAGTGCGCGCTGGAACACCTTGGCCGCGTCCTCGGGCTTATCTACAGCTTCGATCGGTACATTGGCTCCGATCAGATGTGAAAGCTTCTCAAGTCGCTCCGGATCATCAAGCAAGAAGAACGGGCAGAGGCGGTTACGGGCGGAGGACCAGGCTTTTAGGGTGATTTCCGCACCGGCGCCGGCAGGCTCTCCCGGCGTGACCGCGAGAGGAAGGATGTCGGAGAGACTGGGGCTGACTGTCACTGCCCTGCCTAGATGCGGGTATCGATGAATGCGTCCCGGCGGATGTCTCGCAGATAACGCTGGGCAAAGGTCTCGAACTTGGTGGCCCTCAGCCGGTCGGCAATTTCGTCGCGGCCGGGCAGATCACTTTCAGGTTCCTCGCGGGCGCACACCATGATGGTGCTGAAGCCGGAAGGCAGGCGCACCGGCTTGGAAAGCTCGCCAACCTTGAGGTCGATCACTGCCTCCCGGATTTGCGGGGACAATTCACCGACTTCCAGTGTGCCGAGGTCGGTTCCGGCCGGCGAATTCAGCTCTGCCGCAAGCTCATCCATATCGTCACAGCTTTGAGCGGTTTCGGACACGGCCGTAGCGATACTCTTCTGGCTGGCTTCTGCTTCCGGGCTGGAATTGGGCGGCACCGGCACGAATACCTGCTTCAGAGTGACCTTGGCCTTTGCCGGGTTGGGGCCGCTCAGAATTCGCCGGTCTGTGAGCTGGATAATCTGGTAGCCGAAGATCGTCTTGATCGGATCGCTGATGTCACCCGGCTGAAGGTTATCGACTGCGGCTCCAACCTCGTCACCGAGTTGCTCTCTCGTTGTCCAGCCGATATCGCCACCGGTTGCCGCTGTTGCGCCCTGGGAGAATTCACGCGCAATTGCATCGAACTCGGCGCCGGACCGCAATTGATTGACCAGTCGCTCCGCTACTTCCTCTTCATTCACGGAAGGATCGCTTGAATCGAGCAAGATCTCCCGGATCCGAAACTGCGGCTTGCCCCTGTTGCGCTCCAGCCGGTTCATAGCGTCGTCAATCTCGTCGATCGTGACTTCGACAGTGCTTTGGAACCGTCGGCGTACCAATTTCACCCAGGCGATGTCTGCCCGCATCTGGTCCAGTACTGTTTCGCTTTGGATACCCTGACTGCGGAGAGAGCGTTCGAATGATCCTGGCGCCAGCTTGTTACGCTGTTCCATTGACCGCTTCGCGCGTTCCAGCTCTTCGGGGCTCACCTCGATTGAGAGCCGCTTCGCCTCCTGAAGCTTGAGTTTCTCGTCAACAAGGCTGCGCAGGACTTGTGGCCAGATGCGTCGAAAAGTCTGGGCGTTGCGCGGCAGGTTCGAGACTGTGATGACCATCCGAACGCGCGCATCGAGATCCCGGACCGAAATGATGTCGTCATTGACAATGGCTGCAATCCTGAGTGCGTCCTGCGCCAGGACTTTGGAGCTGTCCATAGCTGATGCACCGGCGGTCAGCACAAATGCCGTAACGGCAATCCGCAACAGAGCCGGAAAATGCCAATTCATGAAACTCAACCCAGATCTCGCCATTTTGGTTCGATGTGTACCCGTGGTTCGTATGCGTTAGTTGCTGGAGAACCCGCCGAGATGCTTGAAGGCAATGCGCAACATGACGGTTTGTTCCGGTTCGATATCGTCGTCTTCCAGCTCGCTTCTTTCATAGACAAGGCCGAATGTGAAGCACTCATCGGCATAAACCAGTCCCGATGATGCGATCAAGGTGCGGTTGGCGCCATCCGAGAAGTCCTGAACGATCCTACCATTCGCACTCCAGAACTCGCTCAGTCTCAAGGAGCCTGAGATATCCAGCTGTTCCCTCTCCAGGAAACTGGTCTCACCCGCGATGTCGTCGGAATTGGTTTCGTCGTCAAGAAGTACATAGTCAGCATTAATCGAGAAGTGAGAATGCTGATAGCGCATGCCGATTTCGCTGCGGCGTGGGCTGAAGTCATCCTTGTCCAGACGGAATCGTAAGAGGAAATCGAGATTGTTGTTCGGGCTGACATGAACCCGGCCAACAAAGTCCGAGAGATCGTCTTCGAGGCCCGATCCGGCTTCAAACGCGCCGTCCCCCAAAAACCGGTAACTCTGGCCGAAAAGCAGACTGGAGGAACCGCCGCCATTGCCATAGACGCCCGTTTTAAAGCCATAGTCGACGCGACTGCCGCTGGTCACCAGATCGCTTCCGCTGAACCGGTTCATTCGAAACAGGTTTGTGTCGTCGAACAGGAATGACTGGCTGTCTTCGTTGGAAATCTCGTCAGGATTGCCGCCATCAGGAGAGAGCACGAGGTTGACGATTGGCTCGACGGTCTGGTGGTAATTCGTTCCAGCCCTGGCCAGCGGATAACGCCAGTTAAACCCAATCTGGGGAAACAGCCGGCCAGTATCTCCACTCTGGCCATTCTCAAGATCGTCGGTCTGGTAGAAATCGCTGTCGAGTGTCGCGGTCAGAGTGTATATGTCGCCGGCCGGAGCGATATAGGGCAATGACCAACCGCTGCGTATGGCGATCTTTCTGCTGTCCGCGCCGGTCTCTCGGGTCAGCGACATAGCCGTCGCATCCAGTTGGAAACGTCCGCCTGCGGGATCCGGTTCACCGACGAAATTATATTCGAAAAGCGGGGCGACCGTCGGGGACTTGTCTCTGGAATCCCCTGCATTGAGACCCTGGAATTTCAGCGCTTGAACGGATGTGTAATTGCGACCCCTGAAGCCTTCGGCGAAGGCCCGGGTGGTCAGGACCTCGCGGCTGTCCAAACGATATCGGCGCAGATATGTGCGGCCGCTGGATTGCTCGATATCGAAACCGCCACGCCAAGTCCGGTCGAAATCGAAACGTCCCTCAAGATCAATGCTGCCTTCCGGGTCCTGCTCGCCGGTCTTTACATTGTTGTCACGTTGATCAAGGAGCCCTGCCGTACCCTGAAAATCGATGATGCCATCGACGAATCGCTGCCGGTATCTTGCCTTTAGCACGCCACCATCTTCAGAATAGACGATGGGCATGAGCTCCAGGTCCTTGGATTCGTCGATCACCTGATAGTAAGGCTGGCCGTAGATGAAACCGAGCTCGTCTGAAGTCCCGATCAGCGGAGCGAGGAAGCCACTGCGCCTGTCCACCGTCGGATCCGGATGCGCCAAATATGGAGTGTAGAGTACCGGGATGCCGAACATTTCAAGAGTTGCATCATTGTAAATGATATCCTTGGCAACCTCGTCATGCACGATCTTCCGAGCTTTGATTTGCCATAGAGGCGCTTTAGACGGATCTTCCTTGCAGCTTTCGCAAGGCGTGAAGACAGCGCGGGACAAGACTTTACGTTGGCTCGCAGTACGCACGCCCTGGTTCGCCGCGAGGCGTGAGCCGTCAGTCAAACGAAGGCGAAGATTGTCGATAATTCCGGTTTTCAGTTCGTTCTGCAGCTCTGCATAATCGCTGAAGATGACCTCTCCCGTCGGCTCCAGCAGGGAGATATTGCCAGTGGCAATAACCGTGTCTTCACGCTGATTGTAGGTCACACTGTCGGCCAGCAGAACGCGCTCATTCTGTGAGAGTTCAACATTGCCGCGCGCGGTGATGGTGCCAAGCGTTTCGTCATGCACCAGCTCGTCTGCGACCATCAGGACCGGGGCATCGCCGATCGCGCTTTCCTGGGCACCTGCGGATCCGGCCTTGGTGAGGACACTGAAACAGACTGCGGCGACCAGGATATGCCAGCAGAATATCCCGAGATGGCGGCGTGTCCGGTTCCAGAAATGAAGGCCCAGGATCATGGATCAACCATCCTCAAGGTGAAGCAGACTGGCGCAGCCGAGCAGCGCAGTGACGGTCGCCGGTGTCCAGGCGGCAAGCACTTCCGGAATCCGGGCGGACAATCCCAGAGCGAAAACCAGGTCGGAAGCGAAATAAAGAAAAAATCCTGTGAACAGCCCTGCGCTGACCCAGACCATGGTGCCGCCGCGCCGGGTCAGGCGCAGCGAGAAAGTAGCCGCGATGAGCACCATCGCGCAGAGCAGCAGGGGAGAGGCGAGCAGGGCATGCCAGTAGAGCCTGTGCCGGACTGCGGAAAAGCCTGAACTCTCCAGAATGGAGATGAATTTAGGCAACTCCCAGAAGGACATGGTCTCCGGTGGGGAGAAACTGTCCTGGATATTCTCGAGCGTAAGGGCCGTCGGAAGGCGATAGACAGCGCGGGTATCCGGAATGGCGTTCTTGGTCGTCAGAATGACATTGTTCATCTGCCAGAATCCGGATTTCAATGTTGCTTCCGCCGCATCGACCCTGGCATCGAAATTGTCTTCTCCTTCGAAAAAAAGCACGGTCAGGCCGGACAGGCTGGCGCCATCCGATGCCACACCAGTGGCGTGCAGGACGAAATGGCCTGTACTGGTTTGCTCCCGGAGCCACAGGCCACCGTCTGTCAGCGAAAGGAAGTTGCCCTTGTCCCGCAGGATTTTGTTCTCGAGAGCTTCGTACTTGGCGGTCATCACAGAGGCCACCGGATTGAACACGGTGATCTTGAAAACACCGATAAGGAACGCGATCAGCAATGCGGGCAGGAGAAACTGCCAGACCGAGACGCCGGCGGCACGGGCTACCACGAGTTCGTTCGAGCGGGTCATCCGGGTGAAGGCCAGCATTGCGCCGAACAGGGTCGCGAAAGGCAAGATGGTTTGCCCCATCTGGGGGGCTTTCAGCGCCGCCATTTGCAGCATCAGGGTCAAGGTCGCGAGTTCCTTGTCAGAGCCACGCCGTAATAGCTCGATGGCATCAAGCAGATACACGATACCCATGATCGCGAGGAAAGTGCCGACGACCCAAGAGAGGAACTGTTTTCCGAAATAGAGCGAGAGCGTGCCAGACCATTTCATGCGTGAGATCCTTCGGCGGAACTCTCTGCCGCTTTCGGGCGGCGCAGCTTCTGGCGGGTCAATACGATCAGGCAAATCAGGATCGGTACGACTGCGGTGCCGTACATCAGCGGCAGCAGTCCGAGCTCTTTGGCCGCTGCGTATTTTGAGCCGAGGACGGCCGCCTGCACCAGTCCGACAAGCAGGATCGCAACGATCAGGCGACGGGTCTGGCCTCGGCGGGAGAATTCACCTTTGAGAATGACAACCAACCCAATCAAGGGCAGGGCGAGGCCGAGCAATGGTGTGATCAGTCGGCTATGCCCCTCTGCCTTGTATTTGAGGAAATTGCGGGGCTGGGTGATCTGCTCTGTCGGGTTCAGCAACTCTTCGATGAAAAGTTCGTTCTGGTCGCGTCCGGTGCGCTGGCCCGCTTCGCCCAAGCCGCCAAGATCAACAGTGTAACGATCGAAATAGAGAATATTGATGCGCCCGGTCGCATTGTCGCGTGCCTGCCTGTTGCCATTGACCATCAGGACTTTCGGATCATCACCGTCGAGGATCAGTGCTCCCCGTTCGGCCAGCAAGGTCACCGACTCGCTGTCATCGCGGTCGTCCTGAACGATGATTCCTGCAAGCTCACCGTCCGGCTGGCGGGCGCGGACGAAAACTGTCACATCATTGCTTATGGAATTGAAGACGCCTTCGCGCAGCAGGACGTTCGTGTAGTTGTGCCGGATCTGGAACTGCAATTCCTTGAACCCGCGATAGGAGACAGGGACCAGGTAAAGGCTGAGCAGATAGCCGAGCAAAGTGACGATGACGGAAACGATTATTGCCGGGCGGGCTATCCCCAGGGGGCCGATGCCGGACGCGGTGAGGACGACCAGTTCACGGTCGCTTGCCATGCGGCTATAGACGAACATCGTCGCGGCGAAGCAGGCAATGGGAAGCACTAGCGACAGCCAGGTCGGCATCAGCAGAACGGTGAAGTAGATAAATGTCGCGAGCGGTAGGCCCCGGTTCACGATCATGTCGATGAAACGCAGGGACTGGCTCAGCCAGATGACGCAGGTCAGCGAGACCACAACAATGATCATCGCGGCCATTATCTGGCGAATGACGTAGCGGTCGATCCTCATGATCCCGTTTGGCTGGTCGTGCCCAGGCGGGTTCTTGCGCAACCCGCGTCGAAGGGCGCATGATAGCGATGTTTCAAGTGTTTCCAATCACGAACTTAATCAGGATGTGAGCAGCACAGGTTTGTTACCCGCGCATGCTGGGCTATACGGCGGCACAGCGCCCGTGAAAGTCCTCCGGTCGGCACACCAGGCATGCGGCGCCTGATCGGCGCGAACCTTTGCTCAGAGGGAGAATCGGAATGAAAATCGGATTTCAGAGCTTGGCCTTACCGACCAAGGGCGCGGTCGTCGTAGGAGTGATGGAAGGCTGCGTTCTGTTGACGCGTGGCGCGGAACTGGACGAGCAACTCGGCGGCCTGCTGTCGCGTGCGATGAAGTCGAATAGATTTACCGGCAAGGCGGACCAGACCCTCTCCGTATTCGGGGCGACCGGCACGGTTCTGCTTTATGGCCTCGGTGACGGCAGCAAGATTGACGAACTTTGGTCCGAAAATGCAGGCGGGTCCATTGTCGGCGCACTACTGACCGGTGGGGACAAGGAAGCAGCCGTTCTGTTCGAGCGTCATGTCACGGATGGCGCGGTGGATGAAGGCGCGGCGGCACGGGCTGCCCGTTTGGCCTTTGGAGGTCTGCTGCGCACCTACCGCTTCGACAAATACAAGACGAAGCAGAAAAAGGAAGATCTGCCGGCCCTGCAGAAACTGACGATCCTGACCGATGACGCGACTGCGGCGAAGAAGGCTTTTTCCGGCCTGAATGCGGTTGCGGAAGGCGTCTTCATGGCCCGTGATCTGGTGAGCGAGCCGGCCAACGTGCTCTACCCGACGTCCTACACCAAGCGCATCGAAGAGCTGTCCGAACTTGGCCTGAAGATCGAGGTGCTGGACGAGAAGCAGATGGCAAAGCTCGGCATGGGGGCACTGCTTGGTGTCGGCCAGGGGTCCGAGCGCGAGAGCCGGATCGTCATCATGCGTTGGGACGGTGGGCCGAAGAAGCAGCAGCCGATTGCCTTTGTCGGCAAGGGTGTTTGTTTCGATACTGGTGGTATTTCCCTGAAGCCAGCAGGCGGCATGGAAGATATGAAGTGGGATATGGGTGGCTCAGCCACCGTGGTCGGACTGATGAAGGCGCTTGCCGGGCGGAAGGCGAAAGCCAACGTGATCGGTGTTGTCGGCCTGGTCGAGAACATGCCCGACGGCAATGCTCAGCGGCCCGGTGATGTGGTGACGTCCATGTCCGGTCAGACCATCGAGATCATCAATACCGATGCGGAGGGCCGCCTCGTTCTGGCTGATGCGCTCTGGTACACGCAAGACCGCTTCAAACCACAGTTCATGTTGGATCTCGCGACTTTGACCGGCGCAATGATGGTCGCTCTCGGTCAGGTCAATTGCGGCTTCTTTGCAAACAATGACGAACTTGCCGACAAGCTTGAGGCCGCCTCGAAAACCGCTGGGGAGAAGATCTGGCGGATGCCGCTTGGCGAGGAATACAACAAGATGATGGACAGCGACATTGCCGATATGAAGAACGCCGGCGCGCGCTGGGGTGGCAGCATCACTGCCGCCTGTTTCCTGGAACGATTCGTCAACGATCTGCCGTGGGTGCATATGGATATCGCGGGTATGGCCTGGTCTTCCAAGGCGTCGTCGACGGTGCCGAAAGGTGGAACTGGCTGGGGCGTAAGGTTGCTCAATGAGCTGGTGCAGGCGAATTACGAAGCCTGACCGGCACGGCGCTCCTTGTGATGACTGACATCAACTTCTACCATCTGACGGCGCGTCCCCTGGAATGGGCTCTGCCGAAGCTGCTTGAAAAGTCGCTTCAGGCCGAGGCCCGCGTCGTCGTCATGGCGTCGAGCGAGGAGCGCGTCGCCGATCTTAATACCCACCTTTGGACTTTCGATCAGGATAGCTGGCTGCCACATGGCAGCGAAAAAGACGGGAACGCGGAGCTGCAGCCAATCTGGCTGACGGTTTCGGACGAGAACCCGAACGAGGCGCGCTTTCTGTTTCTGACGGATGGTGCGACCTCAGAGCATGTCGGCGATTACGAGCGTGTGTTTGAACTGTTCGACGGCCGCAACGATGAGACGGTGAAGGCGGCGCGGGTCCGCTGGAAGGATTACAAGGCTGCCGGCCATACGCTTGCCTACTGGCGGCAGACCGAAAGTGGCGGTTGGGAGAAGGCCGGCTGAGCCCGGTCATGGATGAAATTAGCGAACCCTGGAGTAACAGGTGAAATACGATTTCGATCAGGAGATCCGGCGGACCGGGACGAATTCCGTCAAGTGGCAGATTTATTGGCGCGGCGACAAGCGGGAGCTGTGGGAGGGCACGGACCCTGACCTTGGTGCCGAGCGTACCTTGCCGATGTGGGTCGCCGACATGGATTTCCAGATTGCGGAGCCGATCCGGGAGGCCATGCGGGCCCGGATAGATCATCCGATCTTCGGCTATGTGGTCCGCACGCCGGACTATAACGAAGCGATTACCAGTTGGATGGAACGTCGCCATGGCTGGAAGGTCGATCCGGAATGGATCGTCAACACGCCGGGTGTGGTGCCTGCGCTCAACTTGCTGGTCCGGGCTCTGACCGAGCCAGGCGACAAGGTGTTGATCCAGCGCCCCGTCTATTACCCCTTCACCTACGCGATCGAGAATAACGGCCGCGAAGTCGTTTCCAACTCACTGGTGATGGAAAACGGCGTCTACCGGATGGATTTCGACGATCTCGAAGCCAAGACGGCCGACCCCAAGGTGAAGCTTTGTGTCTTCTGCAGCCCGCACAACCCGGTTGGCCGGGTCTGGACTGAAGAGGAACTGAAGCGGTTCGGTGAGATCTGCAAGAAGAACGGCGTTGTCGTTATCGCCGATGAGATCCACGGCGATCTGATGCTAAACGGTTCCAAATTCGTGCCGTTCGGCACGCTTGGCGCTGACATGATGGACAATGCGGTGGTCTGCACGGCACCGTCGAAGACGTTCAACCTGGCCGGTCTGCATACATCCAACATGATCGTCTCGAACGAGACTTATCGGAAGGCACTGAATAAGGAAATAGCCGCTTCCGGTATTGGCGGTATGAACACCTTCGGTCTGGTTGCAACGATGGCAGCCTATAATGAAGGTGAGGAGTGGCTCGCTCAGGTGCTCGATTACCTGAGCGAAAACGCGAACTATCTCGAAAGCTTCATTGCCGAGCGTATTCCGGAGATCAAGGTGGTGCATCCGGAAGGCACCTATCTGGTCTGGCTCGATTGCCGGGGACTTGGTCTCGACAAGCTGGAGCTTGAAGCCCTGATGCATGAAGAGGCGAAAGTCCTGTTCGATGAGGGCTATGTCTTTGGTACAGAGGGCGAGGGCTTCGAGCGTATCAATATCGCTTGCCCGCGCTCCATCCTGACCGATGCGCTGGAGCGGATCGAGGCGGCGGTGGCGAAACGCCGCGCCTGATCAGGCGTTCGAGGTAAAAGTTCCGGGCGGGGCAGGTTATCGCGTGGCTTGCCCCGTACCGCGCGCACCGCTATAAGGCGCGCGCCGGGCGCTTTTGCGCCCGCTTAGCTTTTTCAAACGCATCGCGCGGATGGCTCCAGCCGTCCAGCGGAACCAGAAGAGAGATACAATGGCCATTCAGCGCACTTTCTCCATCATCAAGCCGGACGCAACCGAGCGGAACCTGACCGGCGGCGTTAACAAAATGATCGAAGAAGCGGGCCTGCGCATTGTCGCGCAGAAGCGCATCCAGATGACGCAGGCTCAGGCCGAGACTTTCTATGCCGTCCACAGCGAGCGCCCGTTCTTCGGTGAGCTGGTTGAGTTCATGATCTCCGCACCGGTTGTCGTGCAGGTCCTGGAAGGCGAAAACGCCATCGCAACCTACCGCGACGTCATGGGCGCCACCAACCCGGCAGAAGCTGCCGAAGGCACCATCCGGAAGGCTTATGCCAAGTCCATCGGTGAGAACTCCGTGCATGGCTCCGATGCCGAGGAAACCGCTGCGATCGAGATCGCGCAGTTCTTCAGCGGCAACGAAATCGTCGGCTAAACGATTGCTTCCGAATAGAAAAAGGGCCGGTCAGTTGACCGGCCCTTTTGATTCCGCCTTGCGGCTGGTTTGACTTGTCGCCCGGTTAGATCAGGCGGGGTCAGACCAGGAAGATGGCCATCAGGATCAGCAGAATGACGACGCCTATGGTCGACCATTTCAGCATGCCGATGAACCACTCGTAGTTACTCTTGTATTCCGGATAATTGCTGTCCGTGGATCCGTTGCTCGCAGCCATATCGCCTCCATAGGGATGTCTTGCCGGGCTGAACCCGGTTCGTAACTTAGCAAACTGTATAATTCAGTGGGCGCGGGGCGCCAAGCCTCTATCGTCAGCTTGATTTTTCCAGTGACGGGTTAAGCAGGGCAGCATCCAGCACGGTTGCGTCATCAAGGAACACCCGTTCGCCCTCGACCCGAACCCGGCCTTCTGCGACCCAACGCAGGCATGCCGGATAGATATTGTGTTCCTGCACCAATATCCGCGCGGCTAGCGTATCGCCGGTATCGTCATCATGGATCGGCACGACGGCCTGTTGGATGATCGGGCCGACATCCATTTCCGGTGTGACGAAATGCACCGTACATCCGGCAAACCGTGCGCCGGCGTCGATGGCTCTCTGCTGGACGTTCAGGCCTTTGAAGGATGGTAGCAATGACGGGTGGATATTGATCATCCGCCCGCTCCAGTGCTCCACGAACGCAGTCGTGAGAAGACGCATAAAACCGGCAAGGCAGATGAATTCCACACCTGCTTCGTCGAGTGCTTGCTGCATGTCCGCGTCGAAGCCTGCGCGGTCCGCATAGTTCTTGTGATCGAAGACGACAGACGGAATGCTTGCTGCCTTTGCCCGGTCCAGGGCGCGAACACCGGGCCGGTTGGACAGCACCAGCACGATTTCCGCCGGATGATCCGGGGCGGCGCAGGCGTCTATCAACGCCTGCAGATTGCTGCCGCTGCCCGAGACCAGAACGCCGACTTTGAGTTTTCCCTTGCTCACGCGGGCCAGGTCCGCAGTCCTTGCAGTGTGACGGGTTGCGTGTCTTCTGCGCGGTCGACAAGTTTACCGATCCGGAAGACATTTTCTCCTGCCCCTGCCAGAATCTCGGTGACTGAGTCCGCACGGTCAGCCGAAACGGTCAGGGTCATGCCGATACCGCAGTTGAAGGTCCGAGCAAGTTCCTCGGGCGGCACACCGCCGGTTTCGGCCAGCCACTTGAAGACCGGCGGAAGCGTCCAGCTCTCCACATCAATTTCGGCTGCAAGATGCTTGGCGAAAGAACGCGGCGGATTATCCAAAAGACCGCCGCCTGTAATGTGGGCGAGGCCGGTGACACCACCGCTTGCGAGGGCTGCGAGGCAGGACTTCACATAGATCCGGGTCGGCGTCAGCAGCGCGTCGCCGAGGCTTTTACCCGTTGCAAAGGGTGCATCGTCAGCCCAGCCGAGACCGGAACGGTCAACGATACGGCGCACCAGCGAGAAGCCGTTCGAATGCACGCCCGAGGCGGCAAGACCGAGAATCACGTCACCGGCTTCGGCCTTTGGTTCCAGGATCAGGTTCTCGCGCTCGGCTGCACCCACGGCGAATCCGGCAAGATCGAAATCACCGTCCGTATACATGCCCGGCATTTCTGCCGTCTCGCCGCCGATCAGGGCGGCTCCGGACTGGCGGCAGCCTTCGGCAATCCCGGCAACAACTGTGCGGGCTGCTTCGACATCGAGCTTGCCGGTGGCGTAATAGTCGAGGAAAAACAGCGGCTCGGCGCCCTGCACAACGAGATCGTTCACGCACATGGCGACAAGGTCGGTGCCAACGCCGGAATAGTTTCCAGTATCGATTGCGAGCCGGAGTTTCGTTCCGACGCCATCGGTCGCGGCGACGAATATCGGGTCCTTGAACCCGGCGGCTTTCGGATCGAAGACACCACCAAAGCCGCCGATAGCGCCATCGGCGCCCGGCCTGACCGTGGACTTGGTCAGAGGCTTGATGAATTCGATCAGCTGGTCCGCCGCATCAATGTCAACGCCCGCTTCCTTGTAGGTAAGGGGGCGGTTGGGTCTATCGGGAGCTGATATGGTCTCCTCCTCAGCCTTCCGGTATAAGGGGCGGGCAGTGTCCGCGGTGCCATTGTTCTGCCCGGATCAGGGTGTATGACGCAGGGGCCGGGATCGCAAGCGTATTTGGCGGACGGCAACATAGTTCAGGGAAGATCGTGCTGATGGATATTGGGGCTGGAAGCCATGCGCGGGATACGGAACGGGCAGCCGGAATGCCGGGTGCCTGCCGTCTTTCTTTGTTTTTGGTCATGCTGCTGACCCTGGCTTTCTCGGGGAATATCGCCCGGGCGCAGTCGGATACGGATCGGGTTTTCGAGTTGCGCGGCGTTTCGGTGGACGCGCAGGCCGCTACCGCAGCCCAGGCTCAGGCCCAGGCTATCGGGGAAGGCCGCCGCCAGGCATGGCGCCGTCTGATCAATCGCCTGGTGCCGAAGGCGCAGGCCGTGGGCCTGCCGCCTCTTTCTGACGATCTTCTCGTCGGATTGACCGTCGGATATGAAGTCGCACGGGAAAGGACCTCCGATGTCCGCTATCTCGGGTCGCTGAATTTTCGCTTCAACCCGGTGGCAGTACGGCAGTATTTCACGTCTCTTGGGGTCGGTTACGCCGAAATTGCCTCCCAGCCCTTGTTGATCCTTCCGGTCTACAACAATGGCAGCAAGCCGCTGCTCTGGGATGAGGAAAGCCCATGGCTCGCGGCATGGCTGGACCTGCCCAATGCAAACGGTCTGGTGCCGATTGCGGTGCCGTACGGGGATCTTGCGGACATTCGCGATATCACGGCGGTACAAGCCGTTCTGGCGGACCGCGAAGCGATTATGACAATAGCTGCGCGCTATGGCGCCGAGCAGGCGGTCGTTGTTAACGCGCGACCGGTCTCCATCGAATCGACAGGACCGGCTATCGAGCTGAACCTGACTTATGTTGGCGGTGTTGCGGACGGTCAGTCCCTGGTGCGGACTGTGACACCGGACCCGGCCAATCCTGAAGGGGATTTGCTGTCGGTCGCGGCACGAACAGCGACATCGGAAATCCAGGAAGCCTGGAAATCGGAGAACCTTATCAGCCCGGGGTTCGAGACACGGGTTACCGTCATTGTGCCGATTACTTCGTTTGAC
The DNA here is from genome assembly GCF_039990255.1 of Nisaea sp. Classification (GTDB taxonomy): domain Bacteria; phylum Pseudomonadota; class Alphaproteobacteria; order Thalassobaculales; family Thalassobaculaceae; genus Nisaea. Next base: position 77,203 of record NZ_JBDXGG010000002.1, read on the forward strand.
ACTTGGCTGGAAGTTCGCAAGGGATTGGATCAGGTTTCGTCCGTATCGCGGCGGGAACTGTTACGGATTTCACGCAACGAGGCCCTGATGGATGTCTGGATCAATGGCGCTGCGGACCAGCTTGCGCTGGCATTGAAACAGAAGGATTTCCTGTTGAAGGAAACTCAGGACGGCTGGTTGCTCTATAAGGAAGGGACCGAGCTGCCGGAGCGATATCTTCCCGAGCCGCTTGTCGCGCCCGTGCCGGGAGTGGAGCCGTTCACACCGCCAGCAGGTAGCACGCCGCTCATCTTACCGCCGCTCGTACAATGATGTGCTGTAGCGTCTTCATGCCGGTTTCTTGCCGGAAACGGGAAGTAAAATGACGCAACGTGAACGCCTGACATTCTGGGGCGCGCTTCTGGTCGCGCTTATCATCGCGCTCTTCGTGCTGAAGGGTGTGCTGGTACCGTTCGTGGCAGGTATGGCGATCGCTTATTTTCTCGATCCCCTGGTGGATCGCTGTGAGCGGGTGGGCATGTCCCGTACTGCTGGAACCACGGTTGTGCTGCTTGGTTTTTTCTGCGCCGGGCTCGGTATCATGCTTCTTCTTGTGCCATTGGTTCAGGCTCAGGCGGTTTTGCTTGCCAAGACGCTCCCCGGTTATCTCGAAAGACTGGTGGCGTTCGCCGATCCGGTTGTTGGCATGGCCAAAACATGGCTTGGCAATGGTGGCGCCGAGGAACTCAATCTCTCAGCCATAGCTGGAAAGGCTGGGGCATGGCTGATTTCTTTTGCCGGGCAGGTTTTGAGCGGCGGAGCGGCGCTCGCCAATCTTCTGTCGCTGCTGGTCATCACTCCAATTGTCGCCTTTTATTTGCTGCGGGACTGGGATCGTATCGTCGCTGCTGTGGACAGCTGGCTGCCGCGCGCGCAGGCGGAGACGATTCGGGAACAGGCTGGGATTATTGACGTAACGCTTGCATCTTTTGTGCGTGGGCAAGGCTCCGTCTGCCTTATCCTAGGTATCTTCTATGCTGTGGGGTTGACGCTCGCAGGCCTCGACTTCGGCGTGATCATCGGGCTGTTCTCGGGCGTGATCTCGTTCGTTCCCTTCGTTGGCTCGATCTTCGGTGGCTTGCTGAGCGTCGGACTTGCTGCCATGCAGTTCGATACGCTGCCACCCATCGCCATTGTCGCTGCCGTTTTTATCGCCGGACAGGCTATCGAAGGAAATTTCCTGACTCCTAACCTGGTAGGCGAAGCGGTAGGCCTGCATCCGGTCTGGGTGATCTTCGCCCTCCTGGCGGGCGGCGCATTGTTTGGTTTCCTCGGTGTTCTGATTGCCGTACCGGTCGCGGCTGTGATTGGCGTGCTGACCCGCTTTGCCCTGGGGCGTTATCTCGCCAGCCCGCTCCATCTTCATGGCATACCTCCGTCCGACGATGAGACTGACGCTGAAGGACAGTGAGACAGGATTGGCGGGCACATCATGAGTGAACGAAATACCGGATCGCGCCTTGTAGGCGACGAGGGCGGTCAACTGCCGCTGTCGCTGAAGCACCGCCCGGCCTTTGATCGAGGCGAATATCTCGTCTCGGCCTGCAACGAGGCGGCGACGGCTTGGATCGATTCCTGGCCATCCTGGCCCGAGGCGACTTGGGGGTTGAATGTGCACGGTCCCGAAGCCTCGGGGAAAAGCCATCTGGCGGAGGTCTGGGCGCGGAAGGCGGGCGCCATTACGCTCCGTCCAGCGGACCTGGACGTGGACCGGCTTCCGGCCTTGCTCGGCGACTCGCGCTATGTGGTGCTGGACAATGTCGATGAGAGCCTGCCGGGCGTTGCCGCCTTTCATCTCTACAACATGATTGTCGAGCGCCGGGGTGCCTTGCTGGTGCTGTCCCGGACGCCGGTCTCGCGCATGGCGTTGCATCCGGCGGATGTGAAATCGCGCTTCGCTGCACTTCCTGCCGTGGCGATCAGCGATCCCGATGATGCATTGATCTCGGGAATCATGGACAAACTCTTTCGCGACCGGCAATTGTTCGTTGCTGAAGAGGTTCTGGCCTTTCTGGTCGGTCGCATGGAACGATCCTTTTTGGAAGCGCGGGCGCTGGTCGAGAATATCGACGCTATGTCGCTTGCCGAGGGGCGTCGGATCACATTGCCACTCGCACGTCGCGCGCTGGAAGCGCGTGCTGCGGGATAGCAGTGGGATCGGAATCGAAAAAACAAACAAACGGAGCACTATTCATGGATCTGGGAATTAAAGGAAAGAAAGCGCTCGTTTGCGCGTCGAGCAAAGGTCTCGGCAAGGCGTCGGCGATGGCACTCGCCGAGAATGGTGCGGATCTGACGATCTGCTCGCGGACGCCGGAAGCGATCGCGGCAACGGCCGAGGAAATCCGGTCGGCGACCGGCGCGACCGTGCATGCCATTGCATGCGACATCACAACCGAGGAAGGCCGAGCGAAGGCGCTGGCACCGTTCGACAGCAAGCTCGACATCCTGGTGAACAATGCGGGTGGACCGCCGCCAGGCAACTTCCGGGACTGGACGCGTGACGACTGGATCAAGGCCGTCGACGCCAACATGCTGACCGCCATTGAGCTTATCAAGGCGACCATCGACGGCATGATCGAGCGCAAGTTTGGCCGGATTGTGAACATCACCTCCGGTGCCGTGAAATCTCCAATTGCGATCCTTGGTCTTTCAAACGGTGCCCGTACCGGCCTGACTGGTTTCTGCGCTGGTATCGCCCGTGAAGTCGCGAAGGATGGCGTTACCATCAACGGTTTGCTGCCCGGCCCGTTCGACACGGACCGGCTGCGTGGCAACATGAAGTTGCACGCGGAAAAGGCTGGCGTCGATTTCGAGACCTATTACGCGCAGCAAGCCGCACAGCACACTGCTGGCCGGTTTGGCTATCCGGATGAGTTCGGCCAGACCTGCGCTTTTCTGTGCAGTGCGCACGCGGGCTATATCAACGGCCAGAACGTGCTGATGGATGGCGGAGCCTTCCGCAGCACCATGTAAGAGGCTGGATGGTGGTATTCGTCATATCTGGCGGAAACTGTCATCGAACTGAAACATGACAGGCTTACGGTCCGGCCCGGGATATTCCATGTCCCGGGCCGACCTGTGTTATGACAGCAACAAGCGCTGTTGGCGCTGCGAGGTCCACACGATAGTCATGACGAGGAGACGGCCCCGTGAGCGAGAGTCAGGCGGAAAACAGCACGCGTATCGACGCGGTATCGCCCGAGCGGTTTTTCAACAGGGAACTGTCTTGGCTCGGCTTCAATGCCCGTGTTCTTGAAGAAGCGAACAATTCCGCGCACCCGCTGCTGGAGCGGCTTCGGTTCGTATCCATTTCAGCGTCGAACCTGGACGAATTCTACACGGTTCGGGTCGCCGGTCTGAAAGGCATGGTGAATGCTGGGGTAACCACGTCGAGTGCGGACGGTCTGTCCCCCACCAGTCAGCTTGTCGCAATCTCGGAGAAGGCGGCGGAACTGATTGCCGTGCAGCAGCGGTATCTTTCCATGCTGCTGGGAGAGCTGCGCACCGCCGGATTTCATCTGATCACAGCAGACGATCTCACCGCCGCAGACCGAAAGTGGCTCGACGGTCATTTCATCGATCAAATTTTCCCCCTTCTGACTCCTCTTGCGATTGATCCTGCGCACCCGTTTCCGTTCCTGCCGAACGGCGGTGTCTGTCTCGCCATGCAGCTCTCGGATGCTTTGAATGCAATCGACATGGAAGCGTTGCTTCCGCTTCCTGCCCAAGTCGGACGGTTTGTGCGCCTGCCGGGCAAGGATATCCGGTTCATCACGATTGAGCAGGTCATCATTGAGCATGTGGACCAGCTGTTCCCGAACTTCAGCGTCTCGGGACACGGGGTGTTCCGCGTGTTGCGGGACAGTGAAATGGAAGTGGATGAAGAGGCCGAGGATCTTGTCCTGTCGTTTGAGTCTGCTCTGAAACGTCGGCGGCGCGGTAATGTTATCCGGCTCTCCATGAACAGGGATATGCCGGACGATCTCCGGAATTTCGTCGTCGACGAGATGAAGGTCGCGGCTGAAGATCTCTTCACACTGGACGAGATGGTTGGCCTGGCCGATCTGTCCCAGCTGATTGTCAGCGAGCGCCCGGACCTGCTCTGGAAGCCGTTCAATCCGCGTTTTCCTGAACGTATCCGTGACTTTGGTGGTGACTGCCTGGCGGCGATCCGGGCAAAGGACATTGTCGTCCATCATCCCTATGAGAGTTTCGACGTCGTCGTTCAGTTTCTGCGCCAGGCGGCTGCGGACCCGGCGGTGGTCTCGATCAAGCAGACGCTCTACCGGACATCCAAAGGCAGTCCGATTGTTAATGCGCTGATCGAGGCGGCGGAAGCCGGAAAATCGGTCACGGCCATGGTCGAACTGAAGGCCCGCTTCGATGAGGAGGCGAATATCCGCCTTGCCCGTGACCTGGAGCGGGCCGGTGTCCAGGTGGTTTACGGTTTCGTCGATCTGAAGACTCACGCGAAGATCTCACTGGTGGTCCGGCGTGAGGGCAACGGGCTCCGGAATTACGTGCATTTCGGCACCGGGAACTATCATCCGATCACGGCGAAGATCTACACGGATCTCTCCTTCTTTACCTGCGATCCGGTGCTGTGCCGGGATGCTGCGCGGATGTTCAATTACATGACCGGCTATGCCACGCCGCAGCAAATGGACAAGCTGTCGCTCTCGCCTCTGACTATGCGTCAGAAGGTGCATGAACTGGTGGAGACGGAGATCGAATTCGCCCGGCAGGGCAAGCCGGCGACGATATGGGCGAAGATGAATTCGCTGGTCGACCCGGACCTCATCGACCTGTTGTACCGGGCGTCGAGCGAGGGTGTGAAAATCGAATTGGTAATCCGCGGTATCTGCTGCCTGCGTCCTAGCTTGCCGGGATTGTCGGAGAACATCCATGTGCTGAGCATTGTGGGCCGGTTCCTTGAGCATTCGCGCATTTTCTGCTTCGGCAATGGCCGAAAGCTTCCCTCCGATCAGGCGAAAGTGTACATGTCCTCCGCTGACTGGATGACGCGCAACCTGGATCGCCGGGTCGAGCATTTCGTTCCGATCGAAAACCGAACGGTGCACCGCCAGGTTCTGGATCAGATCATGGTGGCGAACCTGAAGGACGAGACCAATTCATGGATCGCGGAGCCCGATGGTCAGTATGTTCGGGTCGCTGCCGGTGCTGGAGCGTTCTCGGCACATAAATATTTCATGACCAATCCGAGCCTGTCCGGCCGCGGCAGCGCTCTGAAGCGGTCGAATGAAATGCCCAAGAAGCTGAGCGGCACGGAATAACGTTTGTCAGTTCCCTCTTCTCAAGACGGCTGGATATCAAATACGGGGTCCGACCATGTCGGTCTCGTTGGTGTCCTCGACATTGGATCGAATTCTATCCGTCTCGTCGTTTTTGAAGGCGACGGGCGGATGCCTATCCCGCTGTTCAACGAAAAAGCGCTCTGCGGTCTCGGCATTGGGTTGCAAGAAACCGGACATCTCTCCGAGCAGGGAGTCCGCTCGGCAATGGACAACCTGGAGCGTTATTTCACGATCGCGAAAGGTATGGGCGTTTCCGAGGTTCGTGTGCTGGCGACGGCGGCGGTCCGGGATGCCCGGAATGGGGGTGAGTTCGTCTCAGCCGTCGAAAGCAGGTTCGGCGCGCGTATCATGGTTCTTTCGGGAGATGAAGAGGCCCGCCTGTCCGCCCTCGGGGTGATCAGTGCTTTCCCGGAGGCAGATGGCGTGGTTGGCGATCTCGGCGGCGGGAGCCTCGAGCTTGTCGATATCCAGAAGAATAAGGCACGCCGTTTCGAGACCACGCCCTTGGGCCCGCTCCGTCTCGGCGAACTCACCCGGCAGAACCGGAATGAGGTGACGGACAGGATCGACTCCAGTCTGAATGAAGTGTCTTGGCTCGACGCCATGTCCGACCGTGATCTGTTCGCTGTTGGTGGCGCCTGGCGTAGCCTGGCGCGCGCGCACATGGAGCTGACCGACTATCCGCTGGCTGTGATACATCACTATGCAATTGGTGCGGATGAGGCGGTTCGTTTCCTCGACGAGATAACCCGCACGGGACGAAAAAACCTGCGGGCTCTTGATGTAGTCTCGAAACGACGTGTGGAAAAGCTGCCGGTCACGGCGCTGGTTCTGAAACGGGTTATTGAACTCGGGCGTCCGCGCCAGGTTGTGTTCTCGTCTTTCGGGCTGCGTGAGGGCTGTCTTTATGACCGGTTGCCGCTCGGAGAGCGGTCCCGCGATCCACTGGTCGACAGCTGCATGGATATTGCCCGCAAGAGCAGTCGTTTCAGCCCGCACCCTGAAGTTCTTGAACGCTGGATAGCGCCATTTTTTGAGGACGTACCTGCCGCGGAGCAACGCTTGATCCGGACCGCGTGCATTCTCAGTGATTTCGCCTGGGGTGAGCATCCGAGCTATCGTGGCGAGCATGCTTTCATCCGGATGCTGCGGCTGCCCGTTGTAGGTTTGAATCATGCGGATCGAGTGTTCCTCGCCTATGCGATCCTGGCCCGCTACACCGGCAGTATCGAAGAAGAAGGGACTCATCGGGTTCGCAAGCTGTTGTCGATCCGGCGGCGCGATCTCGCCTACAGGGTCGGACTTGCTTTGCGGCTTGCGCTGACCTTGTCCGGCGGTGCGACGGAACTTCTTGAGAGTGCCCGGCTTGAGCGTGAGCGGGACATGGTGGGGGAGCGTGGCTTTGTCATCAGCATGCACGGCCATCAGGGCGGTCTCGGCGGTGACGTGGTGACACGTAGAATTTCGGCGCTCTCAGAAGCGCTTGGCCAGGATATTCGGATCGAGCATTAAGAGGTGATGCCGCTCTATCAGAGCCGCATCAGCTTGATTTTTCCGGCTTCGGCGGTCAGTCCGATGCGCCCATGTTTCAGACTGACGGCATCCGCGCCGAAAAGGTCGCGACGCCAGCCTTTCAAGGCGGGCACATCCGCATCGTCGTCCAGTGCGATGGATTCGATGTCGGCCGCATTGGCTATCAGTCGGGCGGCAACTTTCTCCTCGTCCGAGCGAATTTTCAGCAGCACCTTCAACAACTCGACAATTGGGCCGGGCGCCTCGCGCTTGTCGTCCTTGGCTGGAAGCCTGGGGCAGGCATCTTTCGGCAGGGAAAGTCCCTTGTTGACGACTTTGATGATTTCCTGACCCAGCCGGCCGTTTGCCACCTGTGCGTTGAAGGTCCGGGTGCGGGCCAGTTCTTCCGGTGTGCTCGGTGCGTGCGCGGCGATATCCATGAGCACGTCGTCACGGAGGATGCGGTTACGCGGGACATCCCGCTGTCGTGCCTCGCGTTCGCGGAAGGCCGCAATTTGCTGCAGAACCGCAAGAAATTTAGGTTTCCCACTGCGGACTTTCAGGCGCTGCCAGACGGTATCTGGATCAGGGTCATATATCGCCGGGTCTGCCATTTTGGCGACCTCGTCCTCAATCCAGTCCATACGGCCGGATTTCTCAATGCTGGCCATCAGAGCGCGATAGACCGGGCGAAGGTGGATAACGTCGGCGAGCGCGTAGCCGATCTGCTTCTCACTGAGAGGGCGATGGGACCAGTCTGCGAAACGTGAGCTTTTATCGAGATGAATGCCGGTCAGGCTTTGCACCAGTTTGTCGTAGGAAACTGAATCCCCGAAGCCGCATATCATCCCGGCGACCTGAGTATCGAAAATCGGCGCCGGGAGCTCTCCGCAGAGATGGTAGAATATCTCAAGGTCCTGACGTGCAGCGTGGAAGACCTTCAGAACATTTTTGTTCTTTAGAAGATCGATGAGGGGAGTGAGGTCGATCCCGTCCGCAAGGGTGTCGATGGCGACAGCCTTCTCGTCGTTTCCTAGCTGAACCAGACAAAGCTGGGGATAGTAGGTCTTCTCACGCATGAACTCCGTGTCGATCGTCACGAAGTCTTCGGTCGCGAACTCGGCGCAGACGGCGGAGAGCGCAGCGGTGTCGGTAATAACGGTCATAGAGTTCTCATACACGGAAAACACGCGCAGCGGAATGCTGCCTTTGAGCCAAAACAGTCTCTTGATTTCAACGTCATAAGCGGTCAGGCGGAGATGCGCAAAATAGGGATATACCGCGACGCTTGCCTATTTTTGATATACCGCTAAAATAAAACTAAATAAGTTATTGATTCTTGTAGGGGAATCGATTTGAGGCGTGGTCTCGTAGTTGCAGTGTTGCCGTTGCTGTTGGGAGGGTGCATTCCAGCGATCCCGCCGGCAATCAGCCTTGCCACCACCGGATTTTCTGGTCTCGCGCTCTTTGCTACTGGAAAAACTACTGCCGACCACGTCATTTCTGCCGCAGCCGATGAAGATTGCTCGATGCTCCGCGTTGTTTTCGGGGACGAGCCGTGCCGCGCCTACGATGGCGACAACGCGAAGCCCCTGACAGAACTCGTGGCATATTATCCGGGTGATTCCGACGACTGGGTCGATCAGAGCTCAATTGCGGAAGGTACGGTCACAGGGACAACAATTCTTACGGCGTCCGTCGACGGAACTCCCTCAGTCGTGGAACCTGATGCCCCGGCCACCGAAACACTACTTGCCGAGACAGCCTCTGACGAAGATGGGGGCAGCGCCGTTCCGTCCTCCATCAGCGCGGGCCTCTCGCCGTTTAGCGATCTTAGTATTGCGGGATTTGCGCCGCTGGACCCCGGCCATGCGATGGAGCCGATAGAGCTTGAGAGCGTTGTCTCGAAAGATGAGCTGCTTGTCTTGCCAATTTCTTCGCGGGAGAGTTGGAAGATTTCTCCCGATGAAAATATCGCTGAGCACAAGCGGAGCGTAAGCTCTGACAGTGTATCGGAAATGTCAGTTCTTCCCGTTCTGCGGCCTGTTCATCGCATTACGATGCGGTCGGGTGTTGAGCAGTCTGCTGACCATTTCGTGATGCTGGGTTCCTTCCGCGACAAGAAACGGGCGGAGCATCTGAAAGACTTGGCGCCGGACTCTGTCGGCTCGGTGCCGGTCATTATGTCGGTGCGTGTCAGGGGCAGTCTATGGCATCGCGTTGCCGTCGGTCCCTTCACGGGCAGGGACGCACTGCATATGGCGTCTACGCTCGGACCGGTTTCCGGGAAAATGCCCTGGGCGGCCAAAATCACGAATTGATCGTGCGGCGGCCTTCTTGGCCGGTTCTGATTTCTTAGGATCGCACCCGGTTTTCGAGTCGGGTGTTTTTCAATGTCCGGCGGTCTTCGAAAACAGGTGAATGATCGTGACCCCACTCACGATTAGAAGAAGGCCGATGACCGCTGGTAGATCGGGGATCTGCTTGTAGATGAATGCCCCAGCCACGGTTACCAGAACAATCCCTATGCCGGCCCAGATACCATAGGCGATGCCGACGGGGATTTCCCGTAGACAGAAGCTCAATAGAACGAAGGCGGCTCCATAGGCTACCAGCACGATGGCGGATGGCAGAATGACTGTGAAGCCGTTGGTTGCCTTCAGAGCCATCGTGCCAATCACTTCGGCCAAGATGGCAAGGGCGAGAAAGAGGTAAGCCATACGGCTTGCTCCCATGAATGCTTTGAGATAGCGGCCGTCTGAGTGTGCGCTCAATACCGCAAACAGAACCTAGGCTGTTCGATCTACACGGGCAACTGGGCGGCATCCCGGGGCGGAAAGAAAAAGAGGGAGCTGATTGCTCAGCTCCCTCAGGTTTGCTCTGGGTGCTTGCCGACAGAGAAGGCAGATGCCCGTATCGACAAGTAGGTTGCAAGGCAGGGACGATTACAGCGCCGAAAACGGACTGTTTTGCTTCCGCGCGTACATTGCGCGGTCGACCCTGTCGAGCAATTCGGTTTCGGTGTCGTCCTGACTGTAGGCGTCATGACCGACACTCGCATGAAGGTGGATGGTGGACCCGTTCCACTGCAGGGTCCGCGTATTCAGTTCCTGGTCGAGCGCCGCGATGCGTGCGGCTGCTTCGTCGTCATTGGCTCCCGGCATGATGACTGCGAATTCGTCGCCGCCAAGGCGTGCGATGCTGTCGGTTTCGCGGGTCCGAGATTGGAGAATTCGTGCAACGGTGACCAGCAATGCATCGCCGGCCGTATGCCCGTAGGTGTCATTGACGGCTTTGAATTTGTCGAGATCGATCAGCAGCAATGCACCGGTCAGTCCCTGACGTTTCGACGCAGCGAGAGCGTTCTGAAGACGGTCGCTAAAGCCGCGCCGGTTCAGCAGTCCCGTCAACTCGTCTGTTACTGACAGGCTTTCCAGAAAGGTGATCCGTTTTTCCTGGCGTGCGATCCGGTTCTCGGCTTCGGTCATTGCAATCATGGCAAGGCGCAGCGCGATTTCGGTGTCGTTCAGGCCCTGATCTTTAACGATCTGAGAAGCACGGTCCGCGATATCCGTCGGCATACGGGAGAGGAGATTGCCAACGTCAAGATTCGCGAAAGCGCTCGTCAAGCTCGTGTCGTCCAGTTCCTGGGTCTGCGGGTGCATGAGGTTCGACATGTCACACCACCTAAGTTGTTGTTTCTTGCTCCCTAGGGAGTGCATGGGGTGTGCCATTCAAGCGCTGCCTTGGAAGTCGTTGAAATTAATCAAATATTTTTCTCGAAGCCCGGTTACAATTTCCCGGTGCGGCTCCATATTGATTGAGAGGGGGAAGGATTTGCCGAGTGCAGGGCAACCTGTGCCGGGCGAAGTCCACGACATTGACCATCGGGCTCTGGGACCATCAGGCTCTGGCGAGCCGGGGGAGGACTCTTTGAAATCCATTTTGAAACTGACCGCACTGGTTATTGCCATTGTTGCTATGCAGTGGGTTACGCCGCTTTCTCCCGCTGCAGCATCGGCAAGCCAAATCGTGCCACACAAGGCGCTGTACGGTCTGTCGCTGAAGGGCGCGCCGGGAGGCAACGATGTCGTCGCTGTTGGCGGCCAGATGGCTTTCGAGTGGCGGGACGCATGCGACGGTTGGGCAATCAATCAGCGCAACCTGATGATCCTGCAAAGTGCTGCGGGTCTGAGGCGCAGCGTTGATTCCACCATGACGACCTGGGAAGCCAAGGACGGCTCATCGTTCCGGTTCATAGTAAACAAGGATTTTGGTGCCGGTGGGGGTGAAGCTTTGGAAGGAAAGGTGCAACGAGCTCCATCCGGCTCGGCAACGGCGAGTTTCACCGCGCCTGGCGAAGTTGATGTAGAACTGCCGGTAGATGTTATGTTTCCGAGCCAGCACACAATCGCCCTGCTTAATAAGATCGCCGCTGGCGAGAAGTTCTTCTCGGCAGCGCTTTTTGATGGCTCTGAGTTCGAGCCTGCTGGCTTTGTCTCCGCTGCTATCGGACTGGAGGTTGTCCCGGCCGGGGAGGAGGAGCTTTTGATTGCAGGGCCTTACTGGCCGGTCCGGCTGGCTTTTTACGGTCCGGAAAATGAGACCGAGTCACCGGATTACGAACTGGCCGTCGATCTGCATCAAAACGGCATTGCCCGCCGTCTCGAAATCCATTTCAAGGAGTTCACGGTGGATGTTGCCTTGCAGCGTCTTGAACGCCTGCAGCCGGGCGACTGCTGAGCTGAACCACGGTGTCTGTCAGTCTTCGCCTTCATTCTCTTCAGGCATGCGGGCACTGATACCCTGTTTCTCGACAGCTTTCTTGAAGCCGCGGCCTTTTTCGATCGCCTTCGCGCCAAGTTTCGCTCGAACGGCATCCATTGCATTTTCGACTTTCCGGCGATGCTCCATTTCGGGATCTGCCAGATCCGGCAGGTCCGCACCGTCGGGATCGGCAAGGTCGGAGACTCCTATTCCCATCAGCCGAAATTTCCGGCCATCGATTTCGCGTTCTAGCAAGTGCTTGCCTGCCCGATAGAGTGTGTCCGCCATTTGTGTGGCACCGTAATGGTGTACCTGACGTGTGATGCCCTTGAAGTCCGAGGTTTTCAATTTCAGAACGATGGTCTTGCCGCTGAGAGCTTTGGTCTTGAGACGGGTCGAGAGCTCCTCGCAAAGACGCCAGAGAATTGGATCCAGTGCGTCGAGTTTTGAGATGTCGTCTGCAAACGTGGTCTCGCAGGAGACACTCTTGGCTGGAGAACGTGGTTCGATCGTGCGGTCGTCCCGGCCATGGGAGAAGCGGGCCAACCGCGTGCCGATGCCGCCATAGCGACGGATAAGGGCTGCTTCTTCCATTCCCTGCAGATGTCCGATTGTTTCGATGCCATCGCGCCGTAATTTCTCGTGCAGGGATTTTCCGACGCCCCAGATCGTGGTCACGGAACGGTTTTTCAGGAAAGCGGTTGCCTCTTCCCGGCCGATGACGGCAAAGCCTCGAGGTTTGTCGAGATCCGAGGCCACCTTGGCGAGGAACTTGTTGTAGCTGAGCCCGATGGACGCGGTGATCCCCGTCTCGGCTTCGATCCGTGCAACCAGACGGCACAGGGTTTCCGAGGGGGGAGCATGATGCAGTCTTTCCGTCCCGGTGAGGTCGAGAAAAGCCTCGTCGATTGAGATGGGCTCGATCATCGGCGTAACAGACAACATAAGCTCGCGGATCTGCTTGCCGACACCGCTGTATTTCCGCATGTCGGGTTTGATGACAATCGCGTCGGGGCACGCCGCGAGCGCCTTGAACATCGGCATGGCGGAGCGAACGCCATATGTCCGCGCGACATAACAGGCAGCGGAGACTACCCCCCGCCGTCCACCGCCAACGATCACAGGCTTGCTCCGAAGCTCCGGATTGTCACGTTTTTCGACGGTTGCATAGAACGCGTCGCAATCGATATGGGCGATGGCAAGTGCGCGAAGCTCGGGATGGGTTACCATACGAGGGGAGCCGCATTTAGAGCAACGCGCTTCACCGTGCATGGCCTTCGCGGGTAGCCACGAAAAGCAATCCCGGCACAAAACTGAGTTATCTGCCGCCAGATTACCTGAAGCATGCTCGGTCATGGTTGCTGTCCCGTCGCAGCTTGCTGCCGGCCGTTTTCTAGCGCGTGGGCGGCCAAAGCCACGCCGCTCCCCTGACGCCGCTCGAATCGCCATGCAGAGGAGGGCTCAATCTGGTTTTTACACTATCTGAAAATACGTGAGGCTCCCAGAGTATCGGGACAGTGTCATAGAGCCTTCGGATATTGGACAGGCCACCGCCAAGTACAATGATGTCAGGGTCCAGAATGTTGATTACATGGGCGAGGGCGCGCGCCAGCCGCTGCTCATAGGCTTTAAGAGTGGCATCCGCGAGTGGGTCGCCGGTAGCCGCGAGAGTTTTTATTTCGCGTGCGGTGAGCTTCTTACCGCCAGCTTCTGAATATTCCCGCTCGAATGCGGGGCCGGAGAGAAAACTCTCGATGCAGCCGTACCGCCCACAATAGCAGAGGGGCCCTGGGCGCTCGTCGTCCAGCGGTGCTGGCAGCGGGTTATGCCCCCACTCACCGGCGATGGCATTGCGACCCTCGAGACACTCACCACGGATAGCAATCCCCGCTCCTACGCCGGTACCGAGAATGACTCCGAATACAATCTCGTCGCCCTTGCCCGCACCGTCGATAGCCTCCGACACAGCAAAGCAGTTCGCATCATTTTGTAATCTGACGGGTCGGTTCAGGGCCATCCCCAGATCCTTCTGAAGAGGTTTTCCGATCAACCAGGTCGAGTTGGCGTTTTTGACCAAGCCGGTATCGCGGGATGCCGCGCCAGGCATACCAATTCCAACCGTACAGTTTTGCCCGACAATGTTTTCGGCGCGGTTCACCAGGCCGGTAATGGTCGATATCGTGGCCTTGTAGTCGCCCTTGACGGTCGGCACTCTTTCCTGGACGACGACCTCGCCGGAAGGGCTGAGTGCCACGGCTTCGGTTTTCGTTCCTCCGAGATCAATCCCGATCCTGAAACCGGATGGCCCCGACTGGCTCATGCCCAGCTCCGCTTAGTTCATTGGTCACTTGCGCTGGAAGGGTTTAGACTGTTTATTCATTTGTAAGATATTCTTTTTTATACTGTGCCTCAGGCATAAAGAGTAACCGGGCGGCAAGCTCGATCAGCGGGTCGGATGGAGGACGTAGTGACGGCAGAAACGTCAGTCGAAAAAACAGTGCTCATTGTTGAGGATAACGAGCTCAACATGAAGCTGTTCCACGATCTGCTGGAGGCGCACGGATACAACATCCTCGGTACGCGCGATGGCATGGAAGCATTGAAGATCGCGCGCGAAAAGCGTCCGGACCTAATTCTGATGGATATCCAGTTACCAGAAGTTTCGGGGCTGGAAGTCACCAAATGGATCAAAGAAGATGACGATCTGAATGCGATTCCCGTGATCGCCGTCACGGCTTTTGCCATGAAGGGCGATGAGGAGAAGATCAGGGAAGGCGGCTGTGAGGCATATATTGCTAAACCGATTTCAGTGAGCCATTTCCTGGAGACCGTTCAGAAATTTCTCGGATAGACCGCGATGCCTGGACGCGTTCTCGTCGTTGACGACGTGCTGCCGAACATCAAGCTCCTCGAAGCCAAGCTTATGAGCGAGTATTTTGATGTTCGAACGGCGGCAAATGGCCCCGATGCTTTGGAGATCATCCAATCGGACACGCCTGATATCGTGCTGCTCGATGTGATGATGCCCGGTATCGACGGCTTCGAGGTCTGCAAGAGAATTCGGAGCAATCCAGCAACCGCGCATCTTCCGGTCGTCATGGTGACGGCCCTCAGCGATCCGTCCGACAGGGTTCGGGGGCTTGAAGCCGGTGCGGATGACTTCCTGACAAAGCCAGTCGACGATACCGCTCTTTTTGCGCGGGTGCGGTCCCTGTTGCGTCTGAAGGTCATGGTCGATGAATGGCTGCTGAGAGAACAGACATCAGCTCATTTCGGCGTGCTGGAAACCAGCATGAAAGACCTGGCCATGGACTATAGGGCCGGGCGCATTCTGCTGATTGAAGACAACCCCATTGATGCGACCAATACGCAGAACATTCTGAGCAGGGATGAAAACCTGGTCTTCACCTGCCCTGGTGTCGATCAGGCGCGCGAGATCGCTGCTGGTGAGGATATAGAACTGATCGTCTGCAGCCTCAATCTGGAGGTTGAAGACGCACTGCGGCTGGTGTCCCAGTTCCGCTCGACGGAACGAACGCGGCAGATTCCTATTCTGATGACCGGCGAAATAGACCAGATCGACAAGCTTGCAAAGGCGCTCGATCTCGGTGCGAACGATTACATCATGAAGCCGCTGGACAAGAACGAACTTGCCGCACGTTCCCGAACCCAGATCCGCCGTAGGCGCTTCCAGGACAAGTTGCGCGAAAGTTACGAGCGTTCCCTGTCCATGGCGCTGATAGATAGCCTCACGGGGCTCTATAATCGCCGCTACCTTGAAACCTACCTGAAAGGCCTTATGGACAACGCGGTCGAGCGACGTAAGCCGCTGGCGCTCCTGATGCTGGATATCGACCATTTCAAAGCGGTCAACGATACCCACGGGCACCTCGTTGGAGACAAGGTATTGAAGTCGGTCGCGGAAGCTCTGATCAACAGCCTTAGGTCTGTAGACATGATCGCGCGGATCGGCGGCGAGGAATTTGTGGTGGTAATGCCGGACACTTCGGAGGAATTCGCCGAGGCTGTGGCAGAGCGTTTACGCCACCGGGTGTCTGAAACCAATGTGTACTGCGACGGTGTCGAAGAGCCGGTCACGGTGAATATCAGTATCGGCCTTACCATGCGCACGGGCGATGACAAGACCGTCGAAGACCTGATGCAGCGCGCAGACAAGGCGCTTTACGGCGCAAAAAATGCGGGTCGAAACCGAGTCGTCTCCGATATTCCGGAAGCTGGCCCCGAAACTGGCTAAGCTCGGAATTCCCGTTTTTAGCATCTGAAATGCAAAACGGGCCGCCAAGGCGACCCGTTCAAGAAACCATAAATAAGAAAACTTATTTGATCTTGGATTCCTTGAAAAGCACATGCTTGCGCACAACCGGGTCATACTTCTTGAGCTGAAGTTTCTCGGTCTGCGTACGCGGATTCTTCTTAGTTACATAGAAGTATCCGGTGTCAGCGGAGCTGACGAGCTTGATCAAAACTGTTGCGGGCTTGGCCATGGCCGTTCCCCATCGGTCAAAGTGAATTAGAAGGCCGCAAACATATCCATATAACAGGCTCTGTCAAGCGGAGATCAGGCGGCTGTTTTTAGGCGGAGTTATTGTGTCTTCGACGGCCATTGCGACGCGATCAGGGAGGCTTCGAAAGCACGGTCGAACAGATTCCGTTGCTCCAGCAGTTTCAAGGCAAGCGAGAGATCGAGATCGTTTTCATCCGCAGATGGCGTCCGGTCGCCGCAGCGCCCGAGCAAGGCCTCCTGAATGCTGTCATCGAGGTCCTGTGCTATCCGGCGCAGGCGGAGAAGCTCACGGGCGCGTAAGCCTGCTGCGCGGGCTGTACCGGCAACATTCTGCAGGGAAGGGTCGTCGATTTCGTCGGTGCAAATGGTCGGATAGACCCCAAAGGGCCCGATCGGGTATCCCGACGGCGTATACATGCGCGCCCAGGTGATTATCAGCTCACCCTCATTCGGCAGGTTGACGATCATCTGTACTGTGCCCTTGCCGTAGGTCCGGCCGCCGATGAGGACAGCGCGGCCGCTATCTTGCAGGGCGCCAGCGACAACTTCGGAGGCTGATGCCGAGTCATGATTGATCAGCAGAATCAGGGGTATGCCGACGGCGATGTCGGGATTGCGCGCTTTGAACTCCTTTACTGAGCGTGGGTGCCGGCCTTTGGTCAGGAGGATACGTCCGTTCTCGATGAAGAGATCTGCGATGGAGATGGCGTCGCGCAGAACCCCGCCACGGTTGTTCCTGAAGTCGAGGATAATCCCGTTCATGGACGGCCCGACCTTTGTCGCCATCTTCCCAACCTTGCGGGATAGGCTGGCGGCCGTGTCTTCATTGAAACTGCGGATCTCGAAGTAGGCGGTATCGCCCTTGCGGGACGAGAACACGGTCTGCTCAATCACCGGTGCGCGTGTGACAATGGCAGTCCTGTGAATGTCGTCACTCGTTGTCGTCACCCGGACGTTGCTACCACTGCGGCCGCGTAGCAAATCCGAGACTGCAACGGCATCAAGTCCTTCGACGGTTTTGCCGTCGATCGCGATGATGCTGTCACCGACCTGAAGGCCGCTACCGGCTGCGGGACCGTCCTCGTAGACTTCTTCAATGTAGATCTTGCCACGATTCTCGAACAGCAGGATCCCTATTCCCGAGTACCCGCGGCGGTGTGCCCGGTTCCGATTGGCCGCAGCAGCGGCGGTGTATCTCGAGAACCGGTCGAGGTCTTGCAGGGCGCCTTTGAAGATTGCGTCGTAGAGGGTCTCCGGCGGTGCTTCCCGGAGCGTGTCCGAGACCTGGCGCCCGCTATCGACGGCAGCTGCCATCAACATGCTCCAGCGCGCTACATCGTCGGCATCAGGGAGGGAAAGGGCGGCGACTTCATGTCCGTCGTGGCCGATGACAATCAGATCGCCGCGATCGGTCACAGTGATGGCATTGTCCAGGTTCTTCAGCCCGGAAAGGCCGGCGACCGCGAGAGATGGTAGGTCTGTTTCTTCGATATAGAAGCTGGTAATGCCCTCGAAGCCCGCCGAAAAGACTCCGGCTGCATCATCGCGATTGAACACCATGGGGTCTGATGGGGAGCGCGGCGCTGCACAGGCGGCAAGAAAAACAAGAAGCAGCCCGAAAACGGCTAAAACGGTCCGGGCTCTTGCCCGCCTTATCGGGGGTATCTGTCCCCACAGCTTCTTTTGGCTCAATGGCTTATCGTCCATTCGGCCACTATAGGCATAAAAAACCGCATACGTCAGCGGGGCTTCTTGGCGCGCCCGCTTGCATTTCTGCGTTGGTGTTTTGCCGGACCGGATCGGTGTTTCCGTTTCGGCCCCGATCTTCCAGCCCCGCGGCGCCCGTCAGGCACTCCCGGGGTGCCGCCTGAGACATAGTCGAGCAGGACGCCGCCGGTCAGTGGATCGGCGTCGACCAGTTTGACCATCAGTGTTTCGCCGATCTTGAAGGTCAGCCCGGTTGCACGGCCTGCGAGGGAGTGGCGGTGCTCGTCGATATCATAGAAATCGTTGGGCAGGCGCTTCATCGGGAGCAGCCCGTCGGCACCAACACCGGCAAGCGCCATGAACATTCCGGCGGAAGCTATGCCTGAGACCCGTGCCTCGAAAGTATTGCCGATCTGCTCGCTCAGGAAAGCAGCGACGTAGCGAGCGATGGCCGTGCGTTCTGCTGCTGCGGCGCGCCTTTCGGTCATCGAGATATGCGCTGCAGTCTCGAAAAAGCTTTCAAATTCAATGTCGCCCAGACCGTCTTTGCCAAAACCATGGGCGTCGATCAATGCACGGTGCACCAGAAGGTCGGAATATCGCCGGATTGGTGACGTGAAATGGGCATAGCGTCTCAGACCTAGACCGAAATGGCCTAGGTTTTCGGGACTGTAGACGGCCTGACTCTGGCTCCGCAGAACCAGTTCATTCACTGCTGTTTCGTGTAGCTCGCCGTGTACTTTGGCGAGCAATTCGTTGAAGCTCTGCGGCCGGATCACACCGGATGTGCCGAACGGGATCTCGAGCCCCTTCAGAAACTCTGTCAGCGCGGCGACTTTTTCGGGATCTGGTGTTTCATGGACCCGGTACATGCACGGGCGCTTTTTCGCTTCCAGCGTTTCGGCGGCCGCCACGTTGGCCAGCACCATGAATTCTTCGATCAGCTGATGGCTGTCGAGCCGTTCCCGCGGTTCTATGGATGCAATTTTGCCATCGTCCCCCAACACCACCTTGCGTTCCGGCAGGTTAAGGTCAAGAGCGCCGCGCTGCTCGCGAGCGGCGAGCAGAAGACGGAACGCGCCATAGAGAGGCGCGGTGATACCGTCCGGTACAACATCGGTATCGGACGTGCCGTCAGCCTCAGCCTGTACCTGTTCATAGGTCAGGCGGGCTGTGGAACGCATCAGCCCGCGCATGAATTTGTGGCTGATTTTCTGCCCGCGGGAATTGATGACCATCTCGACCGCGAGACAGGCACGGTCCTCGTTCGGGCGGAGCGAGCAGAGCCCGTTAGACAGTGCCTCAGGCAGCATCGGCACAACCCGGTCCGGGAAATAGACAGAATTGCCGCGCTTGCGTGCTTCATTATCCAATGCGTCGCCGGGTCGGACGTAGTGTGCAACATCCGCGATGGCAACGAGGATGCGATATCCGCCTTTGTTTTTCGGATCGGTATCGGCTTCGGCAAAGACGGCGTCGTCGAAATCTCGAGCGTCGCTGCCGTCGATTGTAACGAGGGGAATACTCCGCAGGTCTGTTCGCTTGCCGAGGGTAACAGGCTTCGACGTCTCGGCCTGGACCGTGCAGGCATCCGGGAAAACTGCCGGTATCTCATGCTCGGCGATTGCGATCAGGCTGACGGCGCGCGGCGCATTTGCGTCACCTAGCACTTCCGTGATCCGGACATGCTGGAGTCCCATCCGCCCGCGCGGAAGGATTTCGGCCACGACCAGATCGCCCGCTTTTGCGTCGGAGAGGTCGCCCGGTTCAACCACGTAGTCGCTGCGGGCTCTTCGGTCCGACGAAACGATCCGGTAGCCTTTGCCTTCTTTCCGCAACTGCCCGACGACACGCTCTCCCGAGCTTTCCAGGCGGCGCATGATCCGGCCGCGATACTGATCCTTATCGGTGCGCTCCAGCTTTACCAGCGCGCGGTCTCCGATCCCGACAGTGGGAGTGCGGGTGGAAAGCGGGATCATGATGGCCGGTGGGGCGTTCTCCTCCCGCCATGTCAGCGGGCGGGCAGACGCGTTACCGTCATCGTCGATGGTGGTGATCGTAACGACGGTGACTTCCGGCAAGGTACCCGGTGCCGCCGCGCGCCTGTGACGGCCGAGGTCGATTTGGCCTTCCACAGCCAGCTCTTTCAGCATGGCTTTCAGCGGAATGCGATCAGCGCCCTTAATGTTGAAGGCGCGCGCGATTTCGCGACGTCCGACCGGCGTTGGGCTGTCACGGATGAATTCGAGTATGGCCTCGCGGCTTGGTAAGCCGGGCGGCATTTTGCGTGGGGCCACGCGCTCTGCCGTCCTAGTCGTTGCCGGCCGCTGCAGCCGGCTTCTTCGCGGCAGGTTTTTTAGCCGCCGCTTTCTTTGCCGGTGCTTTTTTTGCAGCAGGCTTCTTGGCCGCCGTGGCTTTTTTCGCGGTGGCTTTCTTCGCTGGTGCCTTCTTTACTGGTGCTTTCTTGGCGCCGCCGGA
The DNA here is from genome assembly GCF_039990255.1 of Nisaea sp. Taxonomy (GTDB): domain Bacteria; phylum Pseudomonadota; class Alphaproteobacteria; order Thalassobaculales; family Thalassobaculaceae; genus Nisaea. The sequence continues at coordinate 97,549 of NZ_JBDXGG010000002.1, forward strand.
CTTCTCCACCTTTGCCTTGATCAGCTCAATGGCCTGTTCCAGCGTCACCTCTTCCGGAGTGATCGTCTTCGGGATCGTCGCGTAAATTTTCAGGTGTTTCACATATGGTCCGAAACGGCCGGATCCGACAGTGATCTGCTTGCCATCATATTCCCCGATCTCGCGGCCGGGGCTTTTTTTCTTCGGATTGTTCGCGATCAGGTCAACGGCGCGATTGATCCCGATGGTGAGCACATCGTCCCCGGCGGGGATCGAAACATAGGTGCTCCCGATCTTCAGGTAGGGACCGTAGCGGCCGATTCCTGCAAGGATGATCTCTCCGCTTTCCGGATTAGGGCCGACCTCACGCGGAAGAGCTAACAGGCCCAGAGCGATCTCAAGCGTGACGTCGCCGGGATTCATACCCTTGGTCAGCGAGGCACGCTTCGGCTTCGGCACTTCGTCCGTTTTCTCGCCGAGTTGCACATAGGTGCCATACGGGCCCTTGCGTATAGAGACATCGAGACCCGTTGCCGGGTCCTTGCCGAGAATTCTAGGGCCGTTCGCGAGGTCGGCGGTGCCGTCCTCACTTCCGTCTCCGGCTTGTGTCATCTGCCGGGTAAATTTGCATTCCGGATAGTTGGAGCAACCAATGAAGGCGCCGAATTTTCCGAGTTTCAGGCCAAGACGGCCATCGCTGCAGGTCGGGCACCCCCGAACGGTCTCGCCGTTTTCGTCGACCGGGAAGAAGTGCGGGCCGAGTTCCTCATCGAGGGCGGTCAGCACATCTGAGATCTTAAGGTCCTTGGTCTTGTCGACCGCTTCGTGAAAGGCTTTCCAGAAGTCGGTCAGGACCTTCTTCCAGGCGATTGTGCCTTCAGCGATGTTGTCTAGGGCATCTTCCAGCTCCGCCGTGAAATTGTACTGCACGTAGCGGGTAAAGAAGTTGGACAGGAAAGTCGTGACCAGGCGTCCCCGGTCTTCCGGAACGAAACGCCGCTTATCCAGAATGACATAGTTCCTGTCCTGCAAAACTTGCAGAATGCTGGCATAGGTCGAGGGTCGGCCGATACCGAGTTCCTCAAGCCCTTTCACCAGGCTTGCCTCGCTATAGCGCGGCGGCGGCTGAGTGAAATGCTGTTCCGGCTTTGGTTCCTCGTGACTTAACGCCTCGCCTTCCGCCACTGCCGGTAGCAGGCGTCCGTCCTCGTCTTGCTCGCTGCTCTGCGTGGGCTCGTCACGGGTTTCCTGATAAAGCTTCAGGAAGCCGTCGAAGGTGATGATGGAGCCGGTGGCGCGGAATTCGGCGCGGTTGTCGGCAGCCTGAATTGTCACGGTGGTCTGGTCCAACTCAGCGCTGGCCATCTGGCAGGCAACGGTGCGCTTCCAGATCAGCTCGTAGAGGCGTGCCATATCCTTGTCGAGCCTCGCCGCCATTTCGCGGGGGTGGCGGCGCACGTCGGTCGGCCGGATCGCCTCATGGGCCTCCTGCGCGTTCTTCGACTTATTCTTGTACATCCGCGGGCTGTTCGGCAGATAGCGGTCGCCGAAATTTTTGCCGATATCATCGCGGATGGCGAAGACCGCATCCTGGCTGAGCTGCACACCGTCGGTACGCATATAAGTGATCAGGCCGACGGTCTCGCCGCCGAGATCGATACCCTCATACAGCTTCTGTGCAAGCTGCATTGTGCGTGAGGCGCCGAAGCCGAGCTTGCGCGATGCTTCCTGCTGCAAGGTCGAGGTTGTGAACGGCGGGTAGGGATTGCGTTTAGTCTGCTTCTTTTCCAGAGAGCGGACAGCGTATGTCCCGCCCTGGACGCGCTCCACCGCGGCTTTGGCGGCGGCTTCTGTGTTGATAGAGAATTTCTGAAGCTTCTCGCCGTCGAGGTGGGTCAGGCGGGCGGTGAAATTCTTGCGTTCCTTGGTCCGGAACGCCGCGTCGATCGTCCAGTATTCTTCTGACCGGAATGCCTCAATTTCCGCTTCCCGTTCACAGATGAGGCGCAGGGCAACGGACTGCACCCGGCCGGCGGATCGGGAGCCGGGCAGCTTGCGCCAGAGCACCGGAGACAGCGTGAAACCAACCAGATAATCGAGGGCGCGGCGGGCCAGATAGGCGTCGACCAGATCCTGGTCAAGTTCGCGCGGGTTATCTATGGCATCCAGCACGGCGCGCTTGGTAATCTCGTGAAAGACCACGCGCTTTACGTCGACGCCTTTAAGGGCCTTTCGGTCCGAGAGCACATTCTGCACATGCCAGGAAATCGCTTCACCCTCGCGATCCGGGTCAGTCGCGAGAAACAGACTTTCGGCGCCTTTGACGGCGTTGGCGATTTCCTTGATCTGCTTTTCAGCCCTGGGCTGGGCTTCCCAGATCATGGCGAAATCGGCATCCGGATCGACTGATCCGTCCTTCGAGGGCAGATCGCGAATATGCCCATAGCTGGCCAGCACCTTGTAATCACTGCCAAGGTATTTATTGATCGTTTTGGCTTTGGCCGGCGACTCGACAACGACGACTTTCATGGGCTACCGGAAGTCCTTTCCTTGTGGCGGTGGCCCTGTCCTGGCGCCGAAAACCCTCCAGGTTACGGAGGGCTATAGCGTCGCGCTACTCTATTCCCAGGATGCCGCTCAGCCTCTCCAGCCAGCTCTGCCTCCAATAGGATGGTGAGGACCACCGTTGGGGACAATTGGCATTGGCGGATGATTTCGTCAACTGCTAGCGGCGTCGCATCCAAAATGGTGAGCACCCTTGTGCGTGCTTTCCCGTCTATGTCCACGGTGGGGTGAGGGGTGAAATCGGAGATGCTGAACAGGTCGGAAAGTGCCAGCTCCTCACGTACGCCGCCGCGTAACAGCAGGCTCATTATGTCTTCGGACCGCTCGATCAGATGGGCGCCATCGCGCAGCAGTCCATTGCTCCCCGCGCAGCGCGGATCCATAGGTGATCCGGGGACGGCGCAAACCTCTCTGCCCTGATCGGCTGCAAATCTCGCAGTGATCAACGATCCTGAGCGTTTTGCAGCTTCCACGACAAGTGTGGCGCGCGTCAATCCGGCAATGATCCTGTTCCGAGCAGGGAAATGACGCGCCAACGGCCGCGTGCCGATGGGGGCTTCGGCGATGAGGGCGCCTTCCGCCGCTATGCGTGCGTGCAGCGCTGCATTTTCCGGCGGGTAGATGACATCGGCCCCTCCGGCGACGACCGCGACGGTACCGGTTTCGAGAGAGCCGGTATGCGCTGCCGTGTCCACGCCGCGAGCAAGGCCGGATACCACGACAATTCCGTGCGCTCCTAGATCACGTGCCAGTTTCTCCGTAAAGCGGACGGCGTTGCCCGAGGCGTTGCGGGCGCCGACGATTGAAATCGAGGGCTCCAGAAACAGATGCGGATGTCCGAGGATGGACACAGCAGCTGGTGCCCCCTCTATCTGTAAGAGCATGGCCGGAAAATCGGGCTCTCCCATTACCAGCAACCGGGCTCCGACCGCTTCATTGGCGGCCATCTCTTTCTCAATGTCGGCAGGTGTTGGAATTTTCAGTTTTGCTCGTCTGCCTCCCTGGCGGGCGAGGTCCGGCAGCTGCTCAAGAGCCGCGCGGGCGGAGCCAAAACGGGCGAGCAGGTGCTGGAACGTCACCGGTCCGACATTTTCGGTCCGGATCAGGCGAAGCCGGGCAAGCCGTTCGGTTGCATCCGGCGCTACTGATGTGTGGTGTCCGTTGGCCATATTGATCCTCCTGTCTCACCCATGGGCGGAACGGGAGGATTTCTCAGACGCAGAGCCGGCCTTAGGTCTTCGGTTTGCTTTTCGAGAAACTGATCCGGCTTTCCTCGCCCTTGATCAGGCGCCGGATATTCCCGTGATGGCGGAATATCACGAGCAGGGCCATGAAGAGCGCGAGTTCCGCATGCTGCCTGTCGACGAGCCATTCCATATAAAGCGGCGCCGCGATGGATGCGGCGAGGGCGGAGAGTGAGGAAATGCGGAAAACTACCGCGATGGCGAGCCAGGTAAGCCCGGCCAGCCCGCCAACCATTGGGGACAGTGCGAGCAAAATCCCGAAAGCGGTCGCCACACCTTTGCCGCCGTTGAATTTCAGCCAGACAGGGAAGCAATGGCCAAGCATCGCTCCGCCTGCTGCGATGACAGCCATATCCGGTCCATACTGGCCGGCTAGCAGAACCGCGACAGCCCCTTTGCCGCTGTCGCAGATCACGGTGGCAAGAGCGAGAGGTTTGCTGCCAGTCCGCAGCACGTTTGTCGCCCCAATACTGCCGGAGCCGATGGCACGAACGTCACCAAGCCCGGCGAGACGAGTCAGGACCAGGCCAAAAGGGACCGAGCCCAGAAGGTAGGCGGCGAGGGCACAGGCATAGAAGGGCCATGTGTATTCCAATGGACCCAGAAGATCAGGCATCGGGGAATCTCCGTCGCTCGGGAACCGGTGAGGTCTCGATATCGAACACCAGATTGCCGGCTCGGTAGGTCCGTTCCACACGGCCCTGCACAGGACGCTCGTCGAAGGGCGTGTTCCTCGACTTGCCGCGCAGCTCGTCCCTGTCGATCCGTACGGCACGGTTCGGATCGAACAGGATAAAGTCTGCGAGATGCCCTTTGCGCAGCCGCCCGGCTGGAAGTTTCAACAGGTCAGCTGGGGCCTGGGTCAGGGCTTTCAGGATCGTAAGCATGGGGACCTGGTCGTTATGCATCAGCTCCAGAGACACCGAGAGAAGCGTTTCCAGCCCAACTCCGCCAAAATCGGCTTGTGTGAAGGGCAAGCGCTTCTGGTCTCTGTCGCCCGGTATGTGGCCGCTGACGATGGCATCGATGGTGCCATCAGCAATACCTTCAATCACCGCGCGGCGGTCTTCTTCGGTTCGCAGGGGGGGCGATAGCTTGGCGAATGTCCTGTAGCCAACCACAGCGGATTCTGTCAGTGCGAAATAGGGCGGTGCCGTGTCGGCCGTCACCCGCAACCCGGAAGCCTTGGCACGGCGTAGTGCATCGACTGCCGCTGCGGTTGATACGCATGAGAAATGCAGCCGCCCCCCGGTTAGTTCGACCAGCCGGAGATCCCGCTCGATCATCATGACTTCAGCCGCTGCTGGGATACCGGGCAGGCCAAGGCGGGTTGCCGTCTCGCCTTCATTCATCACGCCGCTGCCGACCATCTCTGGCATCTCGGGGTGCTGGATGATCACGGTATCGAACAATTGCGCATAGGACAGCAGGCGGCGCATGACGAGGGGATGCGCAATTGCCTTGCCGCCGTCCGTGAAACCGGCCGCACCAGATTCATGCAGCAAGCCGAGTTCGGTCATCACCTTGCCGCCAAGCCCTTTGGTAGCCGCAGCATAGGAATGGATGTTTACCAGCCCGACATCGCGCCCCAGCCGCTCGACGAACTCCAGCACCGCCACATCGTCGACGATAGGATCGGTGTTCGGCAGGCAGGTGAAGGTGGTGACGCCGCCGGCGACTGCAGCTTGAGCCGCCGTCGCCAGGGTCTCGATATGCTCGTTCCCCGGCTCGCCGGTAGAGACGCGCATATCGACCAAGCCTGGCGCGAGGCAGAGCCCCTTGCAGTCGACGACATGCACATCCTCCTGGACGGCGTCTACAAATACGTTCGGGCCGATATCGAGGACCCGGGCTCCGTCCACCAGCATGGCGCCCTGCATATCCATACCGGATTCAGGATCGAGCAGGCGGGCGTTCTTGAAAAGAGTACGGCTCACTGGTTCTTCGCCCATGGTTCGAGCTGCGATTCCGCCAGGACTTCCAGGCAGGCCATGCGGACGGCCACTCCCATCTCAACCTGCTCGCGGATCAGGCTCCGGTCGATGTCGTCGGCCACGTCGGAGTCGATTTCGACCCCCCGGTTCATTGGCCCCGGATGCATGACCAGCGCGTCGGGTTTGGCGACCGAGAGCTTTTCATGGTCGAGGCCAAACAAACGGTAATATTCACGGACGGACGGAACGAAGCTGCCTTCCATTCGTTCGTTCTGCAGCCTTAGCATCATCACAATGTCGCAGTCGGCAAGGCCTGTGCGCATGTTGTGATGTATCTCGACACCAAGCCGATCGAGACCCGGCGGGATCAGGGTCGGCGGGGCGCAGACCCGGACCCGGGCGCCCATAATCGACAGCAGGTAGATGTTGGAGCGCGCAACCCGGCTATGGGCGACATCGCCGCAGATCGCGACCTGCAGGCCTGTCAGGTCGCCTTTCCGGCGGCGGATCGTGAGTGCGTCGAGCAAGGCCTGGGTTGGATGCTCGTGGGTGCCGTCACCGGCATTGATCACACCGCAATTCACCTTCTGCGCCAGCAGGTGCACCGCGCCTGAGTCGCCATGCCGGATCGTTAGCACATCCGGATGCATGGCGTTCAAAGTGACGGCCGTGTCGATCAGGGTTTCGCCTTTTTTCACCGAACTGGTGCCGACCGACATGTTGAGTACATCGGCGCCGAGCCGCTTGCCTGCCAGCTCGAAGCTGGTCCGCGTGCGGGTCGAGTTCTCAAAGAAAAGGTTGATGATTGTGCGGCCGCGCAGGCTCGACATCTTCTTGTCCGCGCGGCGGTTTATCTCGACATAGCGGTCGGAAAGATCCAGGAGCGCTTCAATGTCGGGGCGCGATAGCCCTTCGATGCCGAGCAGGTGTCGGAGTCGAAGCGCGGGCGCGTCACTTTGGGGCGAGGGCTGAGTGCTAGTCATTAAAGGCTTCTTATACGGGGCGGGCGCGGGGGGCGGCAAGGATGATTGCCGGTGCATTTGCCTTTTATCGCTGAGATGGCGGATCTCCTGCTGGATCGTCATGTGCCGGTCCGACGATTTAGGCTCACCAGAGGCGCGGTATTCCCGGTCATATGGGGAAACTGGAGGCGACTCGGTGGTCAGCCTGAAGGATACCGCCCTATACAACTGCCTATGCATTGGCTAACTCTGTTCCAAGTGCCTTTCGCTAACGGACGGGCGGCTAGACATGAATGAACACATCCCAAGGACAACGATACGGGTCGTGATTTCGGGTCGCGTTCAGGGTGTCTGGTATCGTGGGTGGACTGTAAGTGAGGCGAGTGCCGCCGGTCTTGACGGGTGGGTTCGGAACCGAAGCGACGGTACGGTTGAAGCGGTCTTCTCAGGCTCGTCCGACGGGGTGGATGCGATGATCGAGGCCTGCCGCAACGGCCCGCCTGCAGCCAAGGTCACCGGGATTGAGTGTTCCGACGATACCGATCCGCCGGGGCAATCAGGCTTCCACCAGCGGCCGACACTCTGAGAACGTAATGCAGGTTTTTGGACAGGCTTTGCCATCCTCCGGCGATATGCACCAGAGACTCGACTGGATTCTTGGCCTGGTTGATCGGGAGAGCGATGGCCAGGGCCTTGATTTGTCGCCGCAGGCCGAGGCACTTTTTGACGAGATGAGCCGGTGCTATGCCGCCGGAGCCTGGCTGGCAGTAGTCGTGCTTGCACAGGCGGCGTTGGATGCTGAGTTGCATCAAGGGGAGGTAGACGGGCTTGTCCAGAACGAAGCCCGGTTTGGTTCCGACTATCTCTGGCTACGCAACCGCCGAAACCATCTTCTCCACGCAGACGATCCGCGTCCGGCCGTGACTGTTGCGGATCTGCGGCAGGATGGTCGGCTACTAGAAGAGGAAGCGCGGCGTGCGATAAAGCTTATGGTGAAGGTAGTTACGGCACGCTAAACGGTTTTATTGAACTCGAGCGCCTGGTGTTTTTGCGATCTTCGGGTTCAGTCAGGAACCAGACGGCTGCAGGGTTGGCCTGAAAAGATGTAAGGCCTTTCATCTCTTTTTTTTGTAGCAGGCGTTTTTCGAGAAGACCGAGAAGCAGATCCGCAATTGGCGTGTCGATGCGGGAGACGAATTCTTCGGCGTCTTCCGGTTTCGACGGATTGTAGCCGTTCAGAATCAGGTCAAATACCTCGCATTCATCTGGCGACATCTGGCGTACGGTATCCGCGATGTTGGTTTTGTGGTGCATCAAAGATAAATCAAATCGTTCGGATGAATGTCTCCATATAGTATCAACTTAATATCGATAAGTTAACGTGAAATTTTTGTAAAATGCATTTTATTGGTTTTGGTTTTCTGGGGTATTGCTGTCTGCGACAGGCTGGCTTTCGTCCTGACGGCAGAACTGTTGGCCCGGTCCAAAAACGGTATCGAACGCAGCGCGTAATTCCAGATCCGCTTCTGTCATCGTAGCGAGCTGCCCCATATCGTGCAGGCTGGTAACGCCGTGCTCGCTGATGCCGCAGGGCACTATCCCTTCAAAGTGAGAGAGCTCAGGCTCTACGTTGATCGAAATCCCGTGCATGGACACCCAGCGTTTCAGGCGGACGCCAATGGCGGCGATCTTGTCCTCCCGTAAGGGAGCGCCGATATCGCCGCGTGTCACCCAGATGCCGACCCGGCCGTCGCGCCGCTCTCCCTCGATGTTGAAGGCGTTGAGTGTATTGATGATCCAGTTTTCCAATGCACAGACGTAAGCGCGGATATCCTGTTTGCGGGCTTTCAAATCAAGCAATACATAAGCCACCCGCTGACCAGGGCCATGATAGGTGTACTGCCCTCCACGGCCGGTCTGGAAGATAGGAAACCTTTCCGTTTCCAGCAGGTCTTCCGGGTTCGCGCTGGTACCTGCTGTATAGAGGGGAGGGTGTTCCAGAAGCCAGACGAGTTCCGACGCGGTCCCTTCGCGAATGGCCGCCGCGCGGGCATCCATTTCAGCCACTGCATCCGGATAAGCAACCGGCTCATCCGATATCCGCCATTCCACCTTCATTGCGATCTCTCTCCTGTCGGGACCAAAGTTTTTTCCCGTTCATGCTCTTTTCGGCACAATGCTACTTGATCCCGTTAAAGGGATTTGCTACTCCCCCGCATCCCGAAGGCGCAAGCCTTCAGATGTCACCACATGTGCGGTCGTGGCGGAATTGGTAGACGCGCAGCGTTGAGGTCGCTGTCCTGGAAACAGGGTGGAAGTTCGAGTCTTCTCGACCGCACCATCTCTCTCTACATCATAATGACTTAATTGCCTTTCGGCGCCACTTCAGCTGTGGCGTTATAGGGCTATGCGGTCTATCCAATGACCAGATTATGGATGTGATTGGGGGAGCCATCGTGGCTGAGGAACTCAAGGAAGCGGCACTTTATTTTCATAAATATCCGAGACCGGGGAAACTGACGGTCGAAGCGACCAAGCCGCTTGCGACCCAGCGCGACCTCTCTCTTGCCTATTCCCCGGGCGTTGCCTATGCCTGCATGGCTATCGCCGAAGATCCTAACGAAGTTCGGAACATGACGGCCCGTGGCAATCTTGTCGGGGTGGTCACCAACGGTACTGCGGTGCTTGGCCTCGGCAATATTGGCCCGCTGGCCTCCAAGCCGGTGATGGAAGGCAAGGCCGTACTCTTCAAGAAATTCGCCTATATCGATGTGTTCGATCTTGAGGTCGATGAGCTTGACGTCGACAAGTTCTGCGATGTCGTGGCCGCGCTTGAGCCGACTTTCGGGGGCATCAATCTGGAAGACATCAAGGCGCCGGAATGCTTCGAGATCGAGGAGAAGCTCCGTGCCCGGATGAATATCCCGGTCTTCCACGACGATCAGCACGGCACCGCGATCATTGTCGCGGCGGCCATCCTCAGCGGCCTGCGCTGTGTCGACAAGAATCTGGAAGACATCAAGCTGGTCACCTCAGGTGCCGGCGCGGCGGCGCTCGCCTGCCTGAAGCTGCTCGTCTCGATGGGTGTGAAGTACGAGAATATAACCGTCACGGACATCGATGGCGTGGTCTACAAAGGCCGGACCGCGATGAACCCGCATCTGGATGCATTTGCCCAGGAGACCGATGCTCGGACCTTGGGCGAGGTGATCGACGGAGCCGATGTTTTCCTAGGTCTCTCCGCGCCGGGCGTTCTGAAGCAGGACATGGTCAAAAAGATGGCGAAGAACCCGCTGGTTCTCGCCCTTGCCAATCCGGACCCCGAGATCACGCCTGAAGATGTGCGTGCGGTGCGTCCCGATGCGCTCATCTGCACCGGCCGGTCGGACTATCCGAACCAGGTGAATAACGTTCTCTGCTTCCCGTATATCTTCCGTGGAGCGCTTGATGTCGGAGCGACCACGATCAACGAGGAAATGAAGATCGCGGCGGTCGAGGCCATCGCCGATCTTGCGCAGCAGGAAGCCTCCGATGTCGTCGCAAGCGCATATGGTGGCGAAGCTCCATCCTTTGGGCCAGAATACCTTATTCCTAAACCATTCGATCCGCGCCTGATTCTGGAAATAGCGCCGCGCGTCGCCAAAGCTGCAATGGACAGTGGCGTCGCCAGCATGCCGATGGAGGATTTCGACTGGTATCATGAAAAGCTGAGCCAGTTCGTCTATCGCTCCGGCCAGGTGATGCGCCCGGTGGTGCTGTCTGCCAAAAAGGATCCGAAACGGATTGCTTTTGCCGAAGGCGAACAGGACCGGATTCTGCGCGCCGCCCAGAGCATCGTCGATGAAGGTATTGCCCGCCCTATATTGATTGGCCGCCGCGACGCGATCACTGACAAGATCGATGAACTGCATCTTCGTCTCAAGCCGGATGAGGATATCGAGATCGTCGATATGCAGAATGACGATCGTCTTGATTCCTTCGCCGCGACCTATCACGAAATGATGTCCCGGCGTGGTGTCTCACCGGATCGGGCGCGGCAGATCATGCGCAACAGGCCAACCGCGATTTCGTCGATCATGGTGTGCCAGGGCGAGGCCGATGCAGGTATTTGCGGCGTGATTGGCCGATGGCGGGATCATCTGGTCGAAGTCATCGATATTATAGGCCCGCGTTCGGATGTGCATCGCTGCACGGCGCTCAGCCTTTTGATCATGCCGCAGGGCCCGATTTTCATTCTTGATACCCACGTAAACCCGAAGCCAAGCACGGCGGATCTGGTGGAAATGGTTGGGCTTGCGACCACAGAAGTACGGAGCTTTGGGATCGAGCCCAAGGTCGCGCTGCTGTCGCATTCCAATTTTGGCTCATCGAACCTCGAAACTGCGGTGCGGATGCGGGAATCGGTCGCTGCGCTGAAGGCGGCTTATCCAGACATTGAGATCGAGGGCGAGATGCATGCTGACGCGGCCCTGAGCGAAGCTATCCGTGACCGTGCTTTCCCTGGTGCTGGTCTCACAGGGGCTGCGAATCTTCTGGTCATGCCGGGTATCGATGCAGCCAATATCTCCTTTAATCTGCTGAAGACGCTCGGTCGAGGTTTGTCCGTCGGGCCGATTCTTCTCGGAACCGCTTACCCCATGCATATTCTGACGTCGTCAGTCACCGTGCGCGGAATCATCAACATGGCGGCCGTCTCGGTTGTCGACGCGCAGGAGCATCATCGCGCCCGAGCCCGGAAGGGGTAACTCTGTGAGTGTCGAAGGTCCAAAAGATCCAGTGCAGGAGCCGGTGGATTCTTTCGGCACCCGATCGATTGCAGGCGCGGACTCGGCAGACATCCAGCGTAAGGCGCGGGCCAAGCGCAAGAAGAAGAAACTCAAGCGGCGTATCAGGTCGCTTGAAAAAGAGCTCGCCGTCTATGACAGCGTGGCAGCCTCAAAGCTCTATGGGCTTACGCCTGAGCTCGAGAAGGAAGTCGCGCAGGCGCTGGCTGGTGACAAACCGCGACAACTCTACCGGCTCGTCCGCCCTCTGCATGCGGCTGACCATGCTGACCTGATCGAGCGTTACTCGGGGCGCGACCGGGAAGCGTTGGTCACTGTTCTCGGGCGTTATTTCGACCCCGAAACCCTGACCTATCTCGACGACAAGGTGCGCGAGGAAATCATCCCGTTGCTGGATGATGAAGTTCTTCGGAACGCAATGCACATGCTTGAATCCGACGATGCCATCGAGATTCTTGGGGAATTGGACGACGCGGATCAGGCCCGTTTGCTCGATGCTTTGCCGGATCACGAGCGTGCGATGGTTGAGGAGGGCTTGACCTACGATGAGGCCAGTGCCGGTCGCCTCATGCAGCGTGAGATGGTTACGGTTCCGGAGCACTGGACCGTTGGGCAGACCATCGATTTCATGCGCACCACGGAGCAGTTGCCGAACAATTTCTACGATATCTTTGTTGTCGATCCTGCCCATCACCCTCTTGGGAAGTTGTCGCTGAGCCATCTGCTGCGCAGCAAGCGTCCGATCCGCGTGGCTGAAGTAATGAGAAAAGATTTTCACAAAGTGCCGCTCGTTATGGACCAGGAAGACGTGGCCATGATGTTCCGGCAATACGGGCTGGTCTCGGCGCCAGTGGTGGACGCTGATGAACGGCTGATCGGTATGATCACGGTGGATGACGTGGTCGAGGTCATGAACGAGGAAGCGGAGGAAGATATCCTGCGTCTAGGCGGTGTGGCGAATGACGATCTGCATGGCGGCTTGCTCAGCACCACGCGCAGCCGGTTCTCCTGGCTGGCGGTCAATCTGGTGACGGCAATTGTCGCCTCCGGCGTGATCGGCGCCTTCGAGACGACAATCGAGAAAATTGTGGCTCTTGCCGTGCTGATGCCGATTGTCGCCTCCATGGGCGGCAATGCGGGAACGCAGACTTTGACCGTCGCCGTCCGGGCGTTGTCCATGCGCGAGCTGAGTTCCACCAATGCCTTCAAGTTTGTGATGAAGGAAATGACGGTGGGGTCGCTGAACGGGATAATGTTCGCATTGATTGCCGCCGCTGCCTGTTGGGCGTGGTTCGGTGATCCTAAGATCGCGGCGGTGATGGCCTCGGCAATGGTGATCAACCTGTTTATTGCCGGTCTTTCAGGGACCTTGATCCCGATCACCCTTGAGCGTTTCAAGATTGACCCGGCCGTCGCCTCCACGGTGTTTCTCACCACAGTGACGGATGTGGTCGGCTTCTTCACCTTCCTCGGGCTTGCTGCGCTGTTCCTGATTTGACAGGTTCAATTGACGTGCGCGTCAATCGGTGATTTCTTTCTACCATGCTGAAGGAAATCACGACTGCGGATCTTGCTCGCGAATACGACCTTACAACGCGGGCAATCCGGCACTATGAGGCGCTGGGCCTGATCTGCCCGGCCCGTCGCGGCCGGACACGGGTTTTCAGTCAGCGGGACAAGGTGCGCGTCGGCCTTATCGCACGGGGGCGGAGGCTCGGCCTTGCCCTTGAAGAAATCCGTGAAATCATTGACCTCTATGACGCCGAGCGTGGGGAGGAGCGGCAGATCCTGTTGCTTTTGGGAAAGCTCCGGGCGCGGCGTTCCAAGCTTCAGAAACAGGTTCGGGAGATGACACTGATCCTGGATGAGCTCGATGCCGTCGAGGCGAGTTGTATTGAGTCGTTGACGGATCTTGCAAAAGACGGGAATGATTGACGTGAACGTCAATGAAGGCTCGATGTCCGGAATTCAGACTCCCAATCCAGAATTCGCCCTGCGGGTGCGTGAAAGTTTCGCACGTCAGGCATTCATGGCGCATATCGGTGCCGTGCTTTCGGACGTCGCACCGGGGCGCTGCGAGATCGATCTTCCCTACAGGGAGGAATTGACCCAGCAGCACGGCTTCTTCCATGGCGGCATTATCGGTACTCTTGCGGACAATGCTTGTGGCTACGCCGCGTTTACGCTGGCACCAGCGGATGCCAGCATCCTGACCGTCGAATACAAGATGAATATCGTCTCGCCCGGTGATGGGGAGCGGCTGGTCGCAAGGGCTGAAGTCGTGCGGCCCGGGCGTTCGCTCGTGGTTTGCCGGTGTGATGTTCTTGCGATGAAGGACGACACGGAGAAACTGGCGGCGACCGCGCTTGCCACAATGATGCTCATGCATGGTCGCGAAGACGGCCGGAGCGGTAACTGACGCCGTTAAATCAAAACGCTGAGGAAACGAGAATGATCCCGAATGATATCCCCTCGCTGAACTACGATCTGGGTGAGACTGCCGACATGCTGCGCGATGCGGTGCGTTCTTTCTCGGCGGACGAGATCGCGCCGCGTGCGGCGGAGATCGACCGGTCGAACGAGTTTCCGATGGATCTTTGGCCGAAGCTCGGTGCTCTCGGTGTGCTCGGCGTTACGGTGGACGAAAAGTACGGCGGTGCCGGAATGGGGTATCTCGAGCATTCTGTCGCCATGGAGGAAATCAGCCGGGCATCCGCCTCGGTGGGGCTGAGTTACGGCGCCCATTCCAATCTCTGTGTTAACCAGATCCGGTTGAACGGAACCGAAGCACAGCGGCAGAAATACCTGCCAAAGCTGATCTCCGGAGAGAATGTCGGCGCGCTAGCCATGAGCGAACCCGGCGCCGGATCAGACGTCGTATCGATGAAGCTGCGGGCCGAGAAGCAGGGTGACCGTTACGTCCTGAACGGCACCAAGATGTGGATCACCAACGGCCCGGACGCGGATACGCTGGTGGTCTATGCCAAGACCGATCCCGAGGCGCACCAGCATGGCATCACCGCATTTCTGATCGAGAAGGGCTTCAAGGGGTTTTCGACGGCGCAGAAGCTGGACAAGCTTGGCATGCGCGGCTCGAACACCTGTGAGCTGGTGTTCGAGAACTGCGAGGTGCCGGAGGAGAATGTGCTCGGCCAGTTGAATGGCGGCGCCCGGGTGCTGATGAGTGGGCTCGATTATGAGCGCGCGGTGCTGGCCGCCGGATCGCTCGGCATCATGCAGGCCTGCATGGATATCGTCGTCCCCTATATCCATGAGCGGAAACAGTTCGGCAAGGCAATCGGCGAGTTCCAGCTCATGCAGGGCAAGATAGCCGATATGTATGTGACGATGAATTCAGCCAAGGCCTACGTTTATACCGTTGCCAAGGCCTGCGACCGGGGTGAAGTCACCCGCAAGGACGCCGCCGGCGCGATCCTCTATGCTGCGGAGAAGGCGACCTGGATGGCACTTGAGGCGATCCAGTGCCTCGGCGGTAACGGCTACATCAACGATACCGCGACCGGCCGGTTGCTTCGGGACGCCAAGCTGTACGAGATCGGCGCCGGTACCAGCGAAATCCGCCGGATGCTGATTGGCCGCGAACTCTTCAAGGAAACTGCCTGACCAGGAGGGCCACGTGGCCATTGAGCATGAAAACGGCCTGATCCATGAGGCCGATGGCAAACCACGTTGCTGGTGGTGTGCCGGAGACGATCTCTACCGTCACTATCACGATACCGAATGGGGCCAACGGGTGCGGGATGATCGCATCCTGTTCGAGAAAATCTGTCTTGAGGGCTTCCAGTCCGGTCTTTCCTGGCTGACCATTCTGCGCAAGCGCGAGAATTTTAGGGCGGCTTTTGCGAATTTCGAACTGGAGAAGGTCGCCGCTTTTACAGACGCGGATATCGAGCGCTGTCTGCAAGACGCCGGAATCGTCCGGCATCGGGGCAAGATCACCTCGACCATCAACAATGCGCGTCGCGCCATTGCGCTGATAGAAAAGGAAGGCTCGCTTTCCGATTATGTCTGGTCTTTCCGCGCTGAGCATAGAGGACCGCAGCGGCTTGATTATGCGACGCTCATGCAAATGACGACCTCGCCGGAGTCGACGGCACTGTCGAAGGATCTGAAAAAACGTGGCTGGAGCTTCGTTGGTCCGACCACGTGCTACGCATTCATGCAGGCCATGGGCATGGTCGATGATCATGTCGAGGGTTGCCACGTCACTGTCGGGGAACGACGGTAGCGCGCGGCCAGCAGAAGCCAAAGGGAGGACATAATGATCGGAAAGCGCATCTATTCAGGCTCGCCGTTCGAAGAAATGGCTGGATATGCCCGCGCTGTTGTCGATGGCGATATGGTTTATGTCTCTGGCACGACGGGTTTTAATCCGGAGACCATGAGCTTTCCGGCTTCGGTCGAGGAGCAGGCAGAGCTTTGTTTCCTGAACATCCAGCGGGCGCTGCTCCAGGCGCGCAGCAACCTTGAAAACATGCTCCGTGTCCGGGTCTTCGTTGCCAGCCGGGAAGAGTTCGACCGTATCAAGCCGATCATCAAGAAATACTGCGATGCCGCCCGCCCGGCAAACACGACAGTTATCTGCGATCTCGCAGAGGAACAGATGCGTGTCGAGGTCGAGGTAACGGCGAAAGCTATCTTGCAGCGTGGCAATGAGCGCTGAGAGGGAGGAAAAATGCCGACAGTTCTGATTACCGGAGCAAACCGTGGAATAGGTCTGGAGTTGGCGCGTTCTTACGCGGCGGACGGATGGTCCGTGACCGGCGCCTGCCGCAAGCCGGACGAGGCCACCGAGCTCGCGGCCATTGAGGGCGTTGAGCTTTGCCCGCTGGATGTGAACGACGCGGCCAGCATCGCGGCCATGGCGGAACGCTATAAAGGGCGTCCCGTCGATGTCTTGCTGAACAATGCCGGGATCATCGGCGGGCGCGGCATGCTGGACGAGATCGACTACGCGGCCTGGGCCGACACAATGGAAACCAACCTCTTTGGCCCGATCCGTATCGCCGAGGCGATGAAGGACAATGTGCTGTCCAGCGACCGCAAGCAGATGGCGTTCATCAGCTCGAAGATGGGCTCGCTCGCTGAATGCACCGGCGGCGCCTACATTTACCGGTCCTCCAAGGCCGCCCTCAACATGGCCGTCAAATGTCTGTCTCTGGAACTCGCGGGGAACGGACTAACCGCCGTGATGTTCCATCCGGGCCATGTGCGGACCGATATGGGCGGCGCGTCGGCCCCGGTTCTGCCTGTGGAAAGCGCAACCGGCATCAAATCGGTGATCGACGGGTTGAGCCCGTCCGACAATGGGCGGTTCTTCAACTACGACGGAACGGAATTGCCGTGGTGACCGGCCACGGAGTTAAGGGAGCGAATCAATGACCGAGAACGGTACGGGCGGAAGCCCGATCATCTTTTATTACGACTATTCCTCGCCGTTCGCCTATCTGGCGGCTCACAAGATCAACGATCTGGCCAAACTTTATGACCGTACTGTTGATTGGAGGCCGACCTTGCTCGGCGCAGTTTTCAAGCTGAACGGCAATGCGCCGTTAATGGATCAGCCACTGAAGGGGGCCTATTCCCGCCGCGACCTTGACCGCTGTGCCCGCCTGATGGGACTTCCCCTGAGCTTTCCGGAGAGCTTCCCGTTTCTTTCCGTGGCGGCAGCGCGCGCAACATGGTGGCTGAAAGACAAGGACGAGGCGCTCGCGCAAAGAGTCGCATTGGCCTTCTTCAATGCGGCCTTTCAGGAGATGAAGCCGATCAACAATGCCGAGGCGGTTATCGAGATTGCCGCCGCGAACGGTGTCGATCCTGACGAACTTCGCGATGCTCTCAACGATGCGGGTGTAAAGGAAAAGCTGAAGGCCGAGGTCGATGTTTCGATTGAGGTCGGGGTCTGTGGTGCGCCGTTCTTCATAGTCGATGGCGAGCCGTTCTGGGGCGCCGATCGGCTGGATCATGTCGAGCGTTGGCTCAGCACCGGCGGCTGGTAAGGGTTTTCCAATGACGGTTATCAAGAGCGCCCTCACGGGCCGGGACGAAACTTTCCGGCGGAATGCAGATCGGATGCGAGCGCTTGTCGCGGATCTGCAGGAGCAGGTTGCCGGCGTGAAGATGGGCGGCGGTGCCCGCAGCCAGGAACGTCATGTCAGCCGCGGAAAGTTACTACCGCGTGACAGGGTCAGGACCTTGCTCGATCCGGGCGCGCCATGGCTCGAATTCTCCCAACTTGCAGCCCACGGCATGTATGGCGGGGACATTTCCTCCGGCGGCCTTCTGACCGGCATCGGCCGCGTTATGGGCCAGGAAGTCATGGTCATTGCCAACGATGCGACGGTGAAGGGGGGAACCTATTTCCCGATCACCGTGAAGAAGCATCTTCGGGCTCAGGAAATCGCCTGGCAAAATGGGTTGCCCTGCATCTATCTGGTGGATTCTGGTGGAGCCTTCCTGCCGGAGCAGGATGAAGTCTTCCCGGACCGGGACCACTTCGGGCGGATCTTCTACAACCAGGCCAACATGTCTGCGGACGGTATTCCGCAGATCGCGGTGGTGATGGGCTCTTGCACGGCAGGCGGCGCCTATGTCCCTGCCATGTCGGACGAAAGCATCATCGTCAAGGAGCAGGGCACCATCTTCCTCGGTGGCCCGCCGCTCGTGAAGGCAGCAACTGGTGAAGTCGTCAGTGCCGAGGATTTGGGCGGCGCGGACGTGCATTCCCGTATCTCCGGCGTGACCGATCATATCGCCCGGGACGACACCCATGCCCTCGGGTTGGCGCGCCGGATCGTCAGTAATCTCAATCGTGTGAAGCGCCCGACCCTTGCAATGCGTGAGCCGGTCGAGCCGCTTTATGATGCTGAAGAGATTTACGGCGTCGTGCCGGAAGATACCCGGACGCCCTATGACGTTCGCGAGATCATCGCCCGTATTGTCGACGGCTCCGAGTTTGATGAATTCAAGCCGCTCTACGGCACCACACTGGTCACCGGATTTGCCCATCTCTGGGGCTATCCGGTCGGCATCATCGCCAATAACGGGATTCTGTTCTCTGAGTCCTCGCTGAAAGGCGCTCATTTCATTGAGCTCTGCTGCCAGCGCGGCATCCCGCTCGTGTTTCTTCAGAATATCACCGGCTTCATGGTTGGCCGGAAATACGAGTCCGGCGGTATCGCCAAGGACGGGGCCAAACTTGTGACGGCTGTCGCATCGGCTCGGGTGCCCAAATTCACGGTTATTATCGGCGGTTCGTTCGGTGCCGGGAACTACGGCATGTGCGGGCGCGCCTATGGTCCCCGCATGCTCTACATGTGGCCGAACTCCAGGATTTCGGTGATGGGTGGCGAGCAGGCGGCGAGCGTTCTCGCCCAGGTGCGCCGGGACGGTTTGGAAGCGCGCGGCGAGAACTGGCCTGAAGACGAGGAAGAAGCGTTCAAGGCGCCGATCCTCGATCAGTACGAGACACAGGGGCACCCTTACTACGCCAGCGCGCGGCTTTGGGACGATGGGATCATCGATCCCGCCGACACGCGCACCGTTCTGGGCCTCTCCATCTCCGCGTCCCTCAATCGAGACATAGAGCCGACTAAGTTCGGCATTTTCCGGATGTAATCGATGCAAAGTAAATATGAACCGACGCGTCCGGAAAGCCTGATTGTCGAGGATGCGGACGGCATCGTCACCATCACGCTGAACCGCCCGGACATCCACAACGCCTTCGATGAGATCCTGATCGGGGATCTACATGGGCTGTTCCGTTCGCTGGCGGACCGGGCGGATCTGCTGGCCGTCGTATTGACTGGTGCCGGCGAGAGTTTTTCCGCAGGCGCTGACCTGAATTGGATGAAGCGGGCGGCGGACCATACGCAGCACGAGAATTTCGAGGACGCGATGCGGTTCTCGAACATGATGGATGCGCTTTATGCACTGCCCATGACGACCATCGCGCGGGTCAACGGCACAGCAATGGGCGGAGGCTTTGGACTCTGTGCCTGCTGTGATGTCGTCGTGGCGGCGGACAACGCAAAATTCGCTTTGTCCGAGGTTCGGCTCGGCATCATTCCAGGCATCATCAGTCCTTATGTCATTCAGGCTATCGGGATCCGTGAGGCACATCGCTGGTTCCAGACTGGAGAGCTGTTTGGCGCGGAAGAGGGATTGCGGATCGGCCTCGTGCATAAGGTCTGTGCGATCGGCGGATTGGCGGATGAGGTCGGGGCCATCATAGGTGAGCTGAAGAAAGGCGCGCCGGATGCCATCCGCGCGTCGAAAGCTTTGCTGCGTGAGATCGCCGGGCGGGAGCTTGACGACTCAACCCGGCGGGAGACCGCACAGAGGATTGCCGGGCAAAGAGCTACGCGCGAAGGCCGCGAAGGGCTTTCGGCTTTCTTGCAAAAACGTAAGCCGGACTGGATCGTCTGATGACGGAGATACACACTATCCGAACACTGCTGATCGCGAACCGGGGTGAAATCGCTTGCCGGATAGCCCGCACGGCTCGTTCGCTTGGCATCCGCACGGTAGCAGTTTATTCGGAAGCCGATGCTGCTGCGTTGCATGTGGCTGCTGCCGATACGGCTTATCCGATCGGTCCTGCTCCGGCAGCCGACTCGTATCTGCGGATTGACCACCTGATCGAAGCGGCAAAAGCGACGGGGGCAGATGCCATCCATCCCGGCTACGGATTCCTTTCCGAGAACCCAGAGCTCGCACGGGCCTGCGCGGAAGCGGACATTCTTTTCATCGGCCCGGATGTCTCGGCCATCGAGGCCATGGGCTCGAAAGCCGCCGCCAAAGACATCATGGCGAAAGCAGGTGTTCCTCTTGTGCCGGGCTATCATGGTACGGACCAGAGTGCGCAGACCCTGGAAAATGCGGCGGTGGAAATCGGCTTTCCTGTCCTGCTGAAGGCGAGCGCCGGCGGTGGCGGCAAGGGCATGCGCGTGGTCGAGCGGGCGGAGGATCTTGCCGACGGCATAGCCGGTGCCAAGCGCGAGGCCGCGGCTGCTTTCGGTGACGACCGGCTGCTGATCGAGAAATACCTCACCCGGCCACGCCATGTGGAGGTTCAGGTTTTCGCGGATCGCCATGGCAACGCGGTGCATCTCTTCGAGCGGGATTGCTCTGTTCAACGCCGTCACCAGAAGGTTGTTGAAGAGGCCCCGGCGCCGGGACTCGATGAATCTGTGCGCTCGGCCATGGCAAAAGCCGCGATCGATGCTGCGAAAGCCATCGACTATGTCGGCGCGGGCACGGTCGAGTTCATCATGGATGAGGACGGTTCGTTCTATTTCATGGAGATGAACACACGCCTGCAGGTCGAACATCCGGTGACCGAGGCTATCACCGGTGAGGATCTTGTTGCTTGGCAGATCCGGGTGGCCGAAGGCGGAACACTGCCGCTCACGCAGGATCGGATTTCGGCGTCGGGCCATGCGCTTGAGGTGAGGATCTATGCCGAGGATCCGGAACGTGAGTTCCTGCCGCAAACCGGGCGGCTGAGCCGTCTGACCTTTCCTGAGAAAATGGACGGCGTGAGGGTGGATAGCGGCGTTGCCGAAGGCGACACCGTCAGCGTTCATTACGACCCGATGATCGCCAAACTGATCACACATGGCCGTGATCGGGCAGAGGCGCTTCGTCGCATGTCGCGGGCTCTTGGAAATGTCCGGATTGCCGGGCTGGCAAACAATGTTCCCTACCTGAAGCGAGTCGTCGAACATCCGGCTTTCATTGCTGGCGGCGTGGATACGCGTTTTATCGAGACCTATCGCGCTGACCTTGCTGCCGACGAAACGCGGGAAGCCGGCAATATGCCGTTGCTGGCCGCGGCCGCTCTTCTGGAAGCGAGACGCTTGGACGTGTTGCGGCAGGCCCGCCTCGGCGGCGATCCTTATTCACCTTGGGCAATGGCGTATGGCTGGCGCTTGAACGACAGTCCCTTGCATGGGCTGACTCTGCAGCATGACGCCGAGGATCTGTTGTTGCTCTATCGCCTTGAAGACGGCGTTTACGTGTTCGAGCAAGAGGAAAAGCAGATCCGGATTGCCGTCTCGCTGCATGCCGGCGGCCGTCTTGAAGCGCGGCTTGACGGGATTACCGTCCAAGCCGAAGCCTCAATCGAAGGAGATGTGGTTACCGTCTTTTATGACGGTACGGCGCACCGCTATGTTTTGAAAACGGCACTGGCTTCTGGAGCTGAGGCCGGAGAAGATTCAGGTCATGTCGCCGCACCGATGCCCGGCAAACTGATAGCGGTTCATGTTACCGAAGGTACTGAAGTCTCCAAGGGTGACCCGTTGATGGTGCTCGAAGCCATGAAGATGGAGCACGTAATCAGGTCTCCGGATGATGGTGTTATCGCGGCAATGCATTACGGGGCCGGAGATCAGGTTGAAGAGGGGGCGGATCTACTGGTTTTCGAAACGCGTGCCGCTGATTGACCGGCTGTCCTTTTGATCGTTTTTCCGCCTGTTGAGTTGAAGAGTTTGTTCCAATGCCGAACTTGCAGCCGCGCCACCTGATTCTCCTTCCGGTTTTTGCCATTGCGGGCTGGCTCGCTTTGCTCCCGCCGGAGGGGATGCCGGACGGCGCAGCGCCCGCCGGAGCACTGGTCGTGCTCTGTATCGGGCTCTGGGCAACGGGTGCCATTGCCGAGCATCTGGTTGCTATGCTGCTTTTCTTCCTCGCTATGGTGTTTTCCGTGGCGCCGCCGGAGATCGTGTTTTCCGGCTTCGCTTCGGGTGCTTTCTGGCTGGTTCTCGGCGGTCTCATTATCGGGGCAGCGGTGGATGTCACTGGACTGGGAAAGCGTCTGGCCCGGTCGATTACAGCCCGGATATCCGGTGGATATGGAGCCGTTATTGCAGGGATTGTCATCGTCTCCCTTGTGCTGATCTTTCTAATGCCGTCGACCCTGTCGCGAATCGTCCTGCTGATGCCTATCATGACGGCTCTGGCTGATCGCCTGGGGTACCCGGCCGGGAGCAAGGGGCGGAACGGGATGGTGTTGGCAATGATCCTGACCTCCTATCTCTGCTCCGTCGGGGTTCTTCCGGCGAATGTGCCAAACAACGTGCTGGTCGGGGCTGCTGAGACTGCGCATGGGGTTAATATTCGTTATTTCGACTACCTGCTGCTGCATTTCCCGGTGCTTGGTGCCGTGAAGGCGCTGGTTATCGCGGTGTTGCTGACCTGGATGTTCAGGGAGCCAGGTCATACTGATGCAACGGAGCTCGAAGACACGCACGGTAACTGGTCGGGCATGAGCATTGCGGAGCGAAAGATGGCGCTCTATCTCGCTGCTGCATTGGTGTTCTGGGCAACGGACGCTGTTCATGGTGTGTCCGCGGCCTGGGTATCGCTTGGTGTAGGCGTGCTTTGCCTCATGCCTGGAGCGGGGCTGGTTTCCGCTGAAGTGTATCGGCAGAAAATATCTCTCAACCCACTGATCTATATCGCCGGTATTCTCGCTGTCGGTGCGCTCGTCTCGCAGTCGGGTCTTGGCAGCTGGATTGGCGAAAAGCTGATCGCGACTGCTGGTCTGGCGCCAGGGCAGCCGGCGCAGAATTTCGCGACGATTGCCGGTATCGGCACCCTGATGGGGATGATCTCTACCATGCCGGCCGTGCCAGCGGTCCTGGCGCCACTTGCGAACCAGGTGGCCGAGGCAAGCGGCTTTCCGGTGTTTCTTGTGCTCAACCTGATTGTGGTTGGTTTCTCGACCGTGATCCTGCCGTACCAGGTGCCGCCATTCATTATCGGTATGCAGCTTGGGGATGTGCCGATTCGCGTCGGTGCCCGTGCATGCGGCCTTCTGGCAATCGCATCGCTTGGCTTGATCCTGCCGTTGGACTTCGCTTGGTGGTGGCTGCTCGGTATGTTTGGTTAGGTCTATATGACCGTCACACACCAAGACCCTGACCCCAGCGGACGACAACCATGCCCCTTAATCTGATCAAGCTCTGCGTCGGGATAGAGACCGTGGAGCAGTTGGAGCAATATCGCGCCGAACAAATCCGTCTTGCGGATGCGTCAGGTGTGGAGCCGGTCAGTACTCACCGCACGCGTTCTTTTCCACGCCGTGCGGAAGAAATTCTTGAAGGCGGATCGCTCTACTGGGTCATCAAGGGGCATGTCCGGGCTCGTCAGCGGATCGAGCGACTGGACGAAGTTGAAATGGGGGAAGGAGGGCGGCCACATTGCGGCATCGTGCTCGACCCTAAGGTTGTACGGGTTGTGCCGCGTCCGCACCGTGCTTTTCAGGGGTGGCGCTATCTGGAAGAGGCGAGTGCGCCGCAGGATCTCTATGAGGCCGACGGCGATATCGATGCAGCCATGCCTGATGAAATGCAGGCTGAACTTCGGCGACTCGGTATTCTCTAAGACATTCGCTCTGGATCGGTGAGTGGAGATTAGCCGCTCGTATTCCCGCTTGATGGTAAAGCGCCTCTGTCCGCGAGCGGATTGGCAGGGGCTACCGTAAAGTCAATCGCGGTGCCGCCAATGGTCCGGCTCTGCAGGGTGACCGTCGCTATCCGGTCGCCGCGGGAATAAGTCATGGTGCTGATCGCAGAGCGGACGCTTGTGATCTTGATCCAGCCAAAACGCGGCATTTCTCGCTCATAGAAGGCGTACATGTCGGGCATCTTGTAGCCGGTCGTCATGGCAAGTCGCCCGATCCAACCGTCTTCGGCGCCTAGAACAAGAAGATTATCGAAATCGATCTCTGCGTTGGCTGGAATAGGAACATCGCTGAACTCGGCGAATTGCGGCCCTTCGCTGCGTTCCTGTTGTTGTGCACCGATTTGTCCCGCGTCTTTCTGCGCAGCCTCGCCGGTACTCGCGGATTGTCCGAAAGACGGCAAATTGATTGGTTGGCACGCGGTCAAGAATGTCACGAAAACTATAGCGCAGCTCCAGATTCCGAGGTGCGGCCCGTTTTTCATGCCAAGATGCGTTAGAGGCATCTGTTTGTATCCTTCCAGCAGAGCGATATTCTTGCTTATTGAGGGTGTTAAACCCTATAGAATGTTTTTAGCGGTCAACAGTATGCTATATATAGTGCCATCGATACGGTGTTCTGTCAGGTTTTTTCGCTATTGACAGGCCCCGGTCAGAGGTCCTATACACCGGCCCACTTCGCGGCGCCGCAGCGCTTACACGCCTCTCTAAAAAAAGGGGCTTGCATCCAGCAGCGGCCTCGCCTACATTCAGATTTCGCGAGACGTTGATCGTCTTCGCGGCTTCCACAGACGAGGGATCCCGGGGCCGCCGGTAGGGCGGAACAGGGTTTCGTTGTCTCTCTTCTTCGGGAGAGAAGCTCTTTGACATTGTAGATATAGGAAAGGGATGCGCAGGCGGCGGGCCTGAATTGGTTTGCCGGTTTTCGATCATAATATGATTGATCTTGAGCATCCTGAGCTAAAGTTAACACAGAAGCTCTTGTGCATAGGATTGG
>NZ_JBDXGG010000003.1:0-7449 GCF_039990255.1 Nisaea sp.
GACCCGACACCAGGCGCGCTTTTTGGAGCCAAGCATTTTCTGCCGATGTTTGCCAAACGCTGGCGCGCTTTGCGTCCGGGAGGACTTCAGGCATGGAATGCCGGATTCGAAAGCCGGTCGCGCTGGTCGATGGACCGGCAAACGCCGATGGAGCGGACGCGTATTCTCTCTCCGCGCCCATCTCGGGCGCTTACCAAGGAGACCCTGCGCCGGGCGCGGGAGTTGCTGCCGGCCTTGCGCGACATTCCGGTGGAGGCGATCTGGGCAGGCTATGTCGACAGCACCCCTGATGGTGTGCCCGTGATCGATACGGATACCGGGGTCGAGGGCCTTATGCTGGCGGCGGGTCTTTCAGGGCATGGTTTCGGCATCGGGCCCGGGGTCGGTCATCTGGTTGCCGATCTTGTGCTTGGCAGGCAGCCGATTACCGAAGTGGCGCAATACCGTCTGGCCCGTTTCCAGGACAGCCAATGGGGCAAGGTCGCCAGCTTCTGATTTGCCCGCGGCTCCTTTTCTGCGATGCCCGATTGACGATCCGCGAAACCTTCTGCCTCTGAATATCGTCACAAAGTGCTTTCGGCTGCCGATTGCGCAGATACGGCAAGTTCGACCTCGGGGCGAACGGCATACTTTCGCCGTTTTCGAGTTGAGGATTTTCCGTGGCCTAATTCTTTCGATCCTGGGAACGTAACCCTGCCGACCGGCGGCTGGAAGGGCAGCGGCCTCGACAAGGGTCTCGGCCGTGAGGCCCATCTCGCAAATCGGCGAACCAAATCGGTGCTGATCGATCTTTGATCGGCAAGGGAGTTTTTTAATGAAGAGCTACAAGATTGCCCTGGTTCCGGGCGATGGCATCGGCGTCGATGTGACCGACGGGCGATGGTCGCCACAGCCGACCAATCGAAACCACAGTGGGATCTAATCGTCGCCATCCCGGAAGTCGGTGGCCTGCATCATCGCTACGAGCGTAGTGCCGCCTAACCCTGGTGCCGGTTCACACCAAGCAGAACATGTGGCTTGGGAGGGACCCGTTTCGCTAAGAATCCGTCAATTCCCCTCTTTTGAGGGTCGGCGACGTCCTACGCCTAGGCCGGCCAACTTTTTTGGCGCCAACGCGGCTCGGTAGAACCAAACGCGCGTGGTTCTGATCTGAAATCGCTGTCCGTAAATCAGAGATTCCGAGTTTTGAACAACCACAGGGAAACGGGCCGGCTATCCCGTTGAGGGGGCGGCAATCTCTTCGTCATGGAACAGCCCAATCGCCTTGACCACCGTTCCCCATAGCCACAAGGCGATACAGATCACGATGCCAATCAATGCCGCCGCGATGACCACGACGACCAGAACCGCCATGATGGCGAGCCCGACCAGGGCACCGACTCCGGCAACGGTAGCACCGCCGGAGGTGCTGACGGTGGAAATCGTGTTCGGGCACGCGCTCGCGTCGAGGGAGATGTCACCTAAATTGGCGAAGATCATCTCTCCGATGGCGGACAACATCTTCATGAACACCTTTTTCAAAATTTCACCGATCTTGCCTGCGATCTTGGAAATCGCTTGGGCAACTTTGGGGATCATGATGGCCAATTGCACAACCTTGACCCCCTCCTTGGCGAAGTCGATCAGGGATGTCTTGATAGAGTCCCATTGGAGCCCAATCACCAGGAATCCAGCCACCATCAACGCGCAGGCTCCAAGGAACAGCATCATCGCATTGAAGGCAGTTACCACAAATTCGATGCACCGTGCCATGCACATTGCGACTCCGGGCATCGACAGCCCACCCAAAAAGACGATTGCTTGGGCGAAATGATATAGGCAGTCGAACACGATCATCATCGCCACCGCGCTGGCGATGGTAATCCCGGCTAGTTTGCATGTGGGGTGTGCGTCGAACTGATTGTAGTCTTTGATGAAGGCGACAATCGAAAACACCGATCCAGGGATGCGCAAGACTGCGCGCAGGATGCGGATGACACTGGTGCAAAAAAAGGCCACCGCCGACGGATTGCCGGCGGGCTCCGCCGCGTCCACCTGCTTCAAGATGGCGAATTTGTTCTCAACGAACTTCAGCACCGTGTCCAAGGCCATGACAGCCACGGCGCCGGTGATCGGTTGCAACATGGCAACGATCTTGTTGATGCTGAAACCGCTGCCGCCATCATTCGCCTTCTGGATCTCGCTTTCCGCGGCATCACCATCCGCGAAGCTCTTCTCGTCAACCGGATTGGCGGCGGCACCAACAGATTTGGGCTCCGGATCATTGGCGATGCGAATGCTGGCCTCGTGCGCGCGTGAGGTCTGACCGATGGAAAACAGGCACTTGAAGATGTCGCCGAACTGAAACGCGGGGTTGACGATGGCATCCCGCGCTTCGACCGTGATCAAATCCTTGCCGGTGACGACCTTGTTCAAGATTGAGCCTGCCGCCGCCGTCGGCAGGGTGAGCACGTCCAACAAATCCACCCCCCGTCCGTCCAAGCTGAAGATCTTGAACACCTCGCCGATGAACGGGATTCCAGAGAAGGGAGCGGTCAGGATTTCCTTCATGCAGCGCACAGCGGCGGCTGCGACGCGCAGGATCGCGACGATGATCGCCTCGGTCTTATCGATAGCCAACCGGGCCACTTCCGGCAGGCTGGAGAAGATGCTGGGGATCACACCCAGTAAGCTTTTCAGGTCGCGCGGATCCGGGTTACCATATTCTTTGAGGTAGCGTTGGATCGGCAGGTTAATGCCTTCCCAAAATGCCTTGGCAGTTTCTTCCAACAATCCTTCGAGCGACTCCAGCAGCTCTCGCGACGCGGGGCTGAGCACATCCTGCTTGAGGTCCGTCATGAACTTTGTGACCACCTCCCAGGCCGCGTGGACCGCATCCATTACCGTGTTCAAGGCGGGGTCGTCGGATGCCAGCATGCGCATCAACTCCGCCGGGCTGGCGATGCCGTCCCGTTCCGCGCGGCCCTGCGCGCCGGTACTTTTCTCCGCCAGTTCGGGGGGCAGGAGAGAAGACAATTGCGTGCCCATGTGATCAGCGAAGGCGGAGATCTGGGAGAACAGATCCTGTGTCCAGGTGACAGCTTTGTCGCCCAGGATCGTGGCCAAGCCGTCCAATCCCTTCAGCGCGAAGGCCCGCAACACATCGTTGGCGCGCATAATGCCGGCCCAGCCAAGCTTCTCTGCCAGAAAACCAAGAACCGCGTCGGCGGCGTTCTTAATCGCCTTGCCGGCCTTGTCCAACAGATTGGAGATCGAACCGATGAGGGATTCGACAGCGTCCAAGGCGTCGGCGGCACGGAAATGCAGATCAACCGTATGGCCGCCGATGGTGAAGTTGATGCGGATGTCGCCACTGGCGCGAATGGTGGAGACCACAAGGCGGGCGACGTCGACCACTTTGTTGCGGACTTGCAGCAGGAAGTCGCCCAACCGCTTGCCGATCTGTTTGAAGAATTCTTCCGCGGTCGAGATGGCGTCTTGCAGGAATTCCGACGGATTTGACAGGTCCCAGTTGCGAACCGTCGTGCTGATCTGTTGGTTGTCATTCACACCGACTTCGAAGGTCTGAACCTTGTCGCCCGTACGTGAGCGTGGGTCGGTCTTGCCAAGGCCGTTTGCCAGGCTGCCGCTGACATCGCGGTACAGGTCGGTCAGTTTTGCCGCTTCGTCGTGGCTCAAACCTTGCGGCAGGATCCCTGCCTCGATCAGGGTGGCTGACGTGGCGCCCTTCATTGCCCCGCTCAAGCGAGGCATAGTGCGGACATCAGGTTGGACCTCTGTCCAAGTGTCGGAGTCCGACGGGCGGACATGGAGCTTGGGCGCGGTTAGCCGGTCCGCTGGCAGACGCACCCGCACAACACCAGTGGCGTCGGCCTCGGCAAGCACACCTTTGCTCGGTGTCAGCAGGTGGGCGTATTGTCCGATATAGGCGACCACCGGGTGGCTCGATTGGATCTCAACTCGAGCGAAGGGCGCTGGGCTGTTCTTAGCGTTCTTCACTACCAGTCTTGCTAGATGACACCGGGTGGCGTCGACGGGATCGCTGTCCTGGCGTGGGACGGCCAGAGTGTCATAGGCCCAAAGGCTGTTCTCGACGCATTGAGAAATGCGTTTGACCTGACGCTCCTTGGTGACAATGAAACACTCCGGTCCGGACAACATCGCCCGTGGCGCGCCGACGGCGACCGCCTCTTCGCCAAGGCAAATCCAATCCTCGAAATCCAAGCCGTGCGCGCCGCTGTCCGCCTTCTGGCGCAAGACCCACATGCGTGTATCTGCATCGGTGGCGAACACAACTAGGTTGTTCGTCGCATCGCGACCGGTGGCTACCGACTTGATGGAAGAAGGCTGCCCCGCCCCGCCGGTAAGCCCAAGGGCTGACAGCTCAGCATCGCCCTGATAACCAGTCAGGTAGGAAAGGTTCCCGCTCTCTCTGTCATGCAACAAAACGCCCCGATCTCCCACGCGGGCTGGCATGGGCAGAAGCCGGTCGCCGGATATCTGACCGTCGAGACCGGACAGGGAAACACTGGTCTCATCGTCAACTTTCAAAGTCTCATCATCGATGGTCACCGGCCAAATGAACATCTCGTTGGCGTTGCGTGTTGCGATGCGGGCCGTCTCTCCCGCACCACCCGGCAAGAGGCGCAATTCGGAAATACGGTCTGGCCACATCTCGTTGTTCGACTCGCGCCACTCGCCATGACGATTTTGATAAATCAGGAACATCCGGTCGTCTTCCCGACGGCCGCCGGGGTCTGCGGAGATGCCATGCAAGATGTGACGCCCGTCCTTGCCTCGAAACACGGCGATCTGGCGCACGCGATCCAGATGGTTGCGCACCGGGCGCTCATCCAAACGCGCCAGCGCCCACGGATGCCAACCGTCCTCGTCCGTGAACTGCATGGGCAGGACGAACAAAAGGCTCGGATCGTCGTCGCGTTGAAACTGAACAATTGTGTTGATCGCCGGCACAATTCGACCGTCTTGGGTGCGCTGGGTCTGATAGAAGGCGTCGATCCGATCGACCTCTTGCAAGGGAACGGGTGTGCCATCCAACCAGCGCAGGGCGGGCAGATCCGCTTCGTGCAGTTGATAGCCGGTTGAACTTTGTAAATCGGGGCGAATGTGAACCAGCTTGCCGGTCTTGCTCACGGCATCCAAGCGGGCGGTCACCACCTCAACGCAGGAACCCGCCGCGTCCTCTTGGCTGTCGCTGTCTGCGAGCGGGCGCTGCACGACAGCAAACGCGTCCGCCGACACGTCCCCAACCGGTGGGATGGTCCGGCTTAGATGTTCGACCATGGTTTCGGCCGAATACTCAATCGTCACACCCTTGGAGAACTCCGATTTGCGAGCGGCGGTCATGGCGAGATCTCCTTCGGTCGGACGTATGGTTGGGCGGTAGATGGTCTTTCTCGAGTAATTTGTTATTCGGATTTCGTGTACTTGTAACACATGGTCAGGACCTGATAGGGCAGGCGGAGTTTGTCGTCGTGGGTATGGCCGTGGAACTTGTAATCCCCCGGTGTTGCAAAGGCCTTTTTCCAAAGGAATTGGGTGCCGGCCACACCCTGTTCGTTGATTGGCAGAACAATGTCAATCTCGTGGTTGTGAGACGGGAATTTCTTGGCGGGAACCGCTGAACCCGAACCAAGAATTCGGTTATTCGCCCGCTCTTTTGCGGAACGGCCTGATCTGGGAGTTGGCAACCCCATTAGATAACGCCCGCGCACATGGTTGACTATGCGCCATGGCCCCGAGGGGCATTCGTTGCCACCGCTGAAAAAGAACGAAAAACCTTCCGGTAGCTTCTTGGCCGAACCGTCGCTTCCAAAGCCGCCGCCTTTGACTTTCCGACAGGCGAGGAACGCAGCGGTGGGAAAGTCCGGTTCGGCGTGATCGAGCCATTTGTCGCGCCGGTTCTGCAGACTGTTCTCGGTCCTGAGCTTTTGTTTCCGCACGTCCTGGGAAGCGACGGATGTGCTGGCGATGATAGCCTCCGCCAGGTCTTTTGTACTCAGTCGTACATCAACCTTGGGTCCGGCCTTCCGCTCAGGTTCCGAGAAAGTGCCAAAGGTGACGGTGTGATTGTGTCGATAGATCAGCCGCCCATCTTCTGGATAAGTGCTGCCTATGCTCATTCCGTTCAATTCTTTGGGAGCCGGCATGGGCGCGCGACCGTTCAGGCCTTTTTCCATCTCCCATCCGCTGGGGCACCCCTCACCATCTGCAGTGGAGAACAACGAAACCGACTTCACCGGCAATCCTGGAATGACAGCTGCTGCTGACTTTTTGCAAAGCAGGATCTGAGTGATCGGTAAATTGCCGTGTTCGCCAAGCTGAAGTTTGTCGGATGTGGACGCCTTGCCGGATGCAGTTCGGCGGGTCCCACTCTTGCTATCGTCAATCAAGTGATTGTTGTCCCGGGCCAAATCATTTCCGCCACTTGCAAGCGCGATGCTGGTTACTGATGTCCCGATCTTGCCCTTCTGCTTGTGATGGTGCCGCAGGGCAATGTCGTCGTATACCATCGCGGATCCATGGGACAGATCCACTGGCTGGTTGGCGCCGGCGTCGTCCTTGCTCCACCAATCTCTGGCGAGACTCACCGCGGAACTGTGACGGGTGTTGTTGGTGCCAATGACGATCCTGCCCTGGGCTTGCGTAACCTCGACCCAAGTCTCCGGGCAGGTGGAGGAAGAAGTGGTAATAAATGATAGAATGTCGGCCGCGCGCGCTTTCGGCGGGCTATCCAGGATAGAAAGAAAAAAAATAACAACTGCAGCGACTAATATTCTCCACATTAAATCCTCCAATAGGCGTGCTGCGTGGACTTTAATTCAACCCTCATAAAAAGATGCAGTCCAAGATCCGATTAGCGAGACAGATTTTATGTTCAACTTGTTCCACTGTTGCGGGTCGCGGACCTTGAGCCGACATTCCTCAGATTATTCCCAAACTCAGCTCGGATGGTATGCGAGCAGGTCTCGTCGTGCAATCATAAATGGCATTTATCTTTCAACCACTGGATGGGCATTGTCAGACCAAATTGCCTCGAGGCAATGGGCAACGGTATATAACTTTGACGGATGAGAAACCCTTTCCAATATTTCAACAATTCGCCCGAGATCATCCGGTTCGCGGTCATGATGTCCGTGAGATATCCGCTGTCGCTCCGCCAGCTCGATCCTCTCCGTGAAACCGGGCGCGGAGGGATTGCCGCCGGCTTTGCATACTGCGTCCGTATCAGTGACCCGTCGGGGCGACGGCGGGCATACCCTGGCCATCTCGGGCCGGGGCCATCTCGACCCGACACCAGGCGCGCTTTTTGGAGCCAAGCATTTTCTGCCGATGTTTGCCAAACGCTGGCGCGCTTTGCGTCCGGGAGGACTTCAGGCATGGAATGCCGGATTCGAAAGCCGGTCGCGCTGGTCGATGGACCGGCAA
>NZ_JBDXGG010000004.1:0-718186 GCF_039990255.1 Nisaea sp.
AACCATTCCAGAGACTTCGGCCCCCGCCGCCGCGCCCCACTCAGTGGTCCGCTCCGCAACGGGAGGCGCCTTATACGACCCACCCCAACAAACCGTCAAACACTTATTTGCAAAAAAATGACGATCATAAAAAAATAATCCGAAAACCGAGGAAAACAGCCAAACACGTCAGCCAAATTCCCCGTTAATAACCGCACCATCTCTCCATCGCCCCCCGGACATTCGGACAATCAGTTCGGCGAGTCCGCTCGCAAGGTCGTCCTGCCCCATAAAATCAGGATGCAAAGAAGTTCGGGCGTCAGGATTCTCTCCTGACGCCCGAACAGACATCTTCAAGCCCACCCCGCTTTTGCAGAGGCTCTCGTCGGTCGCTACTGGCCGGCCTTGAGCTTCGTCCAACTACGCTTCAGCAGCCGATCGTATCGAGCCGAACGGGCCAAGGTCGGGAACAGGTTCTTCTTGATCTCGTCGGTCGGATAAATCGACGGGTTCGTCCGGACCTCTTCGTCGACCATCGGCAGCGAAGCCGCGTTCGCATTGGCATAAAGCACATAGTTCGAAATATCCGCCGCGATCTGAGGTCGCATCACGAAATCGATAAAGGCATGAGCATTATCCGGATGCGGTGCATCGGCCGGGACGGCCAGCATGTCGAACCAGACGACAGCACCTTCCTTCGGGATGACATACTTCACCTCGACACCCTGATTGGCTTCCGCCGCCCTATCAGACGCCTGCAGGATGTCTCCGGAGTACCCCATGGCCAGACAGATCTCGCCGTTCGCCAGGTCGTCGATATATTGGGATGAGTGGAAGTAACGGATGTGGGGCCTGACCTTTGCCAGCATTTCTTCCGCCCTGGCCAGATCTTCCCGGGATTCGCTGTTGGGATCGAGACCGAGATATTTCAGCGCGGTCGCCATCACATCGACTGGAGCATCCAGCAAGCCAACACCGCAGCTCGCCAGCTTGGAGACCACCGCGGGGTCGAAGAACAGGCTCCAAGTATCGGCCGGCATTTCTCCGAGCCGCTGCGTGATAGCCTTCACATTATAGCCGAACCCAGTTGTGCCCCACATATAGGTCACCGAATGTGCGTTATCCGGATCATGCAGCGCCACGCGTGCGCTGATCACCGGGTCCATGTTCTTCAGGTTCGGCAGTTTCGCCGGATCCAGCTTCTGGAACACACCGGCCTTGATCTGGCGCTCCAGGAAGTTAGCGGTCGGCACAACCACGTCATAGCCGGTCGATCCGGTCAGCAATTTTGCTTCCACGATCTCGTTGCTATCAAAGACGTCGTAATTGACCTTGATACCAGTTTCCGCCTCGAACGTCTGGATCGTGTCCTCGGCGATATAATCGCTCCAGTTATAGACGTTCAGAACCTTTTCTTCGGCGTTGGCAGCTCCGCCAATCATTGTTGCGGCAACGGCGACCGCCGCGAATAACCCTCGTGACACCATAACGGCTGCTCCTCTCACGCCTCTGCTGATCCCTGATATTCCTATTGCCATAGCTCGGTTTGCCGGTCACGCGGAATGCAGGGCCCATCATAACGGATGAGGAGAAATTATTATTGAATACTCGCCCGCATACGTTATGATGACATTACTCCAAATGCCTTCAGGGCAAGAACAAGCCTCCGCCCTGTTCGACTTGGCCCGGGCGCGTCAAAACGCGACCCGGTCCACTTTTATCCAACGTCGGCATCCCCGCTCGCCGGCAACCAGACTCAATTGCCAATGAGCTCCTGTAATGTACGCGACAGGCTCTCCTGAACATGGATGCCGTCCCGCGCAGTTTCCTCACGCGCCTTGCGCCGTCGGTCCCCCGGCAGCCGTACACCGTCATCCGACAACATCCGCTCGAACAGCAGATCCGCATGGGCCGCGAACCCTGCGCCGTCCCCGAACCGGGCCGGATCGAGAGCGATGATCAATTCTCCTCCAACCGGCGGGCCGCCATCGCCGTTATCCGCTGCCTTTGCCTCAAAGCTCAGCTTGTCACCAATCAGGGCCCCGACCAGCAACTCAACCATCATCGCCAGCGCCGCGCCCTTGTAGCCGCCGAAGGCCAGCTGGGCGCCGCCGTCGAGAATTGCCTTGGGATCGGTCGTATCCTTGCCGTTACGATCTATCCCTGCCCCATAGGGTACGGAATGACCGTCGCGGGCGGCTATCATGATCTCACCCCGCGCCATGGTAGAGGAGGCCTGATCGAAGACCATGGGATGCTTGCCCGGCCGCGGCCAAGCAAACGCCATCGGGTTGGTCCCGAAGATCGGCGTCCGACCTCCCGGTGCCACCACATAAGGAAAGGCCGCAGTGAAGGCGAATGCCGCCAGCCCCTGCTCGGCCAATGCTTCTGTTTCCGGCCAGAGGGCTGCGAAATGATAGATATCGTTCAGAGCCAACGCCGCGATACCGTTGCTCTTCGCACGCTCAACAAGCGCCGCACGCCCGACTTCCAGCGCGAGAGGTGCAAAGCCGCCATCGCCCGCAACCTGAACCACCGAGGGAGCAAGATCGCTAACCGCAGGCCGCGCCTTACCGTTCACCTTGCCGCTTTTCAGCGAGGCGACATAGCCGGGGATCCGGAATAGCCCATGGGAATGACAAAGATCGCGCTCCGCCGCCGTTACGATATCGGCGACCGCGCGCGCATTCTCCTCATCCGCTCCATGCTGCATGAGGCACCGCACCGCAAGCGCATGTGCCTCTTCCAAACTCATCTTGACTGACTGCATCGACTCCCTCCATCCGTCTCTCCTCACAAAAGCACGGAAAGACGGATCTTGGAATCCGGTTGCTCCGGATTATCGGTGCCCCGACGGCCAGGGTTCAGGAAAACCCGTCAGCGATCGCGAACATGAAGACGATAAGGGCAAGGCCTATGAGGATACCGATCACGGTCGGCGAAATCCCGTAGGACCCGGCGATAGCGTCTTCGTCATCTTCATGCTGGTCGTACATCGACATAAATGATCTCCGATCAATTCAGCAATTGTGGCATCCACAAAGCGATCTGGGGGAACACCATGACCAGGAGCATGCCGATGATCTGCAGACAGATGAACGGAATGACACTGACAAATATCTCCTGCAGCGTGACGTCCCGTGGGGCAACCGACTTCAGCCAAAAACAGGCCGGCCCGAATGGCGGGCTGAGGAAGTAGATCTGAATGTTCATGACAAACAGAATCCCGAACCAGACCGCAGCCCATTCCGGCTCCATCCCAAGCTCGGGCGCCAGGTCCCGCACCACCGGCGCGAAGACCGGCACGGTAATGAAGATGATCGCAATCCATTCCATGAAGGTGCCAAGGATGACCAGGATCGCCATCATCACGAAGATCGTGCCGAAAGCCCCCAGACCGGCCCCCTTGATCAGATCCCGCATGAAATCTGCACCGCCGATCAGGTTATAGAGACCGACAAACGCCACCGCACCGAGGATCAGCCAGATGATAGTCCCGACCACGGACATCGTGTTGGCGAGACAATCGCGGATCAAGGCGTAGTTGAACTGGAACCTCACAGCGGCAACGACGATCGCTCCGAAGACACCGACCGCAGCCGCCTCCGTAACACTGGTGATGCCGCCATAAATCGAGCCCATCACACAGAAGATAAGCAGAATACACAGGACAACTGCCCAGACCTGATGACGACCGAGCTTGGTCTCCTCACCGGTTTTCGCAGCAATCTCGGCGGCAGTCGGCGCCAAGTCGTGATTAAGATTGCAGCGGACCAGGACATAGGTCACGTAGAATGCGGCGAGCATCAGCCCGGGGATGAAACCGGCCGAAAACAGGTCGCCGATACCGACATTGGCGCTCAGACCGTAAACGATCATCACGATTGAGGGCGGTATCAGGGTTGCCAGGGCGCCCGCCGCGCAGATCAGGCCGATCGTCAGCTTACGGTCGTAGCCGAGACGCAGCATCTGCGGCAGAGCCACCAGTCCCAGCATCACAATCTCGCCTCCCATCACACCGGACATAGCGGCCAGAATCACAGCCACGATTGTCGTCTGGAGTGCGACGCCACCGCGCAACCCGCCAGCGAAGATCGACATGGCATCGAACAGATCCTGTGCAATACCGGATCGTTCCAGAATAGAAGCCATCAGAACGAAGAACGGCACGGCCACCAGCGGATATTTTTCCAGCAGGTCCATCGCGTTAGTCGAGACCAGGTACATGCCGGTGGTGCCGTAGAACATCAGCGCACAAACGACGGAGATAATCAGGGTCACAATGCCCAGAGGCATTCCTGTCATCATCAACGCAAGCAGCGCGGCAACAATCAGAAACGAGATCGTCGCGATCCCGATCTCATCACGGTCGACATTGAAATGATCGACAAAGGCGCTGCCATTCTCGGCAAGTGTCTCCTCGAAACCATACCAGAGGCTCTCGGTACCGCCGTAATGACCAAAGATTTGCAGCAACAGACGAAGGCAGATCAGCGCCATGACGGTCAAGACGGCTATCTGAAGAGGGCGGGTTCTAAAATGGCGCCTCAGATTGACCAGCAACTGCATGAGATAGAGGAATAGTCCGCTGACCAACACGGTCTTCAAGACCATCGGCAAAGGCGAATTCCACGCTGTCCCGCCGCGTTCCGTCAGATCGATGCTTTCGAGCGCACGAATCAGAGTGTCCGACACCAGCATATAGAGAGCGAAGACCCCAACCACCATTGCGAACAGATCGAGCCACCACCGGACCCTGTCGGACGCCATCAGGTAGAAAACCGTGATCCCAATATGTCGTTTGCGGAGCGTCACGAAGCCGGCCGACAGCATCCATGCGGAGGCGCAAAGGACCATAACGACTTCAAAGACCCACTGGGTGGGGCTGTTGAAAACGTAACGGGCGATCACCTCCCACAAGGTACAGGCGGCCGCCAGCAAATAGAGATTGCTTACGGCCAGACCGAGAAACCTGCTGACATGGTCAACAGAGCGGCTGAAGGCCGCAGCAACCGGTGCCCCGACCATTAATTCAGTATGTCCGGCCATCGCGCGTGCGCTCCGTATGGTCGTCAAAAAAACTGGAAATGAAAGGAGCCGCCGCGCCCAGGAAGAGCGCGGCGGCATGCAGAAGGTTTTATTCCTTCAGAAGGCCGACACTGCGCATGTATGCGAGATGCGCGTCCAGAGCTTCCTTAGCCAACGGAGACTTGGCAGCGAAATCGTTCCAGGCACCGACGGCAATTTCGCGGAACTTGGCGCGTTCTTCCTTCGACCAGTCGACCACAGTGATGTCGCCACCAGCCCGCTGCTCGGCAGCGATCGCACGATCCTGCAGGTCGGCTTCACGCCGCATGGCGTCGTAAGCGGCCGAATACCAGACCTCAAGCGCAGTCTGGCCTTCCGCGCCGAGCTTGTCCCAAACCTTCTTGTTCACGATGAACTGGAGGACAGCCATGGAGTGAATCCCCGGATAGATCGGGAACTTGGCCACCTTGTACATGCCTGAGGCATGGTTGTTGACGTGGGCCGACGCATCGGCAGCGTCGATCACACCTTTCTCAAGTGCGGTATAGACTTCGGAGAACGGCAGCGACACCGGAGCTGCGCCCGCGCGCTTGAACACTTCAGCCGCAAGACCCTCCGGAGAACGGACCTTAACGCCTTTCATATCGGCAACGGACTTGATCGGAATGGTGGAAACAAAAGCTTCCTTGGCATAGGGGCCACAGCCGACGACATGGACTTTGCCCTTGGTGTACTTGTCATACAGCTTCTGGAGAATTTCCTTGCCGCCACCATGCATGCAAAAGGTGCGGACCTGGTCCACGGTATCGTATCCGGCGATCAAGTCGCCGATCACCGCGAAGGCCGGGTCACGGCCGGAGAAATAGCTCACTGCGTTCAGGTCACCGTCGAGGATCCCGTTCGCCACCGCGTCGATCGTCTCGCGATGAGGGACAACTGCCTTCGTCGGCAGCACCTCAATCTTGACTGAACCACTGGTCATCTCACTGAGCTTCGGCGCCCAGGTCTCCCCCATGAACCGGTGAGCCCAGTCGCCTGACTTCGAACTTGCCTGTACTTTGAGTGTTTTCGCATCGGCTACGCCCGCAAAAGCGACAAGCATAGCAGCGCTCAGAATCGCGATTCCGCGTTTCATTGTAGTCCTCCCTGTTATGGTCGGCCCGCTTATGCTGGACCGCTTTTTTGGAGCCTTATCCGAGACAGCTGTGGTTTCACCGCCAGCCACAATAAATGCTCATTACACCAGTAACCGTAAGGGAGGAGACGCGCATAGCCAAGCAACAACGTATGCGTAAATCGTTTCAAGATGGAATGATTGCCATTACGGAACCCGCAGCCCGCACTAAAACGCGGCGCGGAAATCGCACAAGTGCATTCGGACAACGCCACAAAAAACAGAGGAAAACCGAGCTGTCGCAAGGCTATCACCCGGAGTTCCCGGCCCCGATCACTTGCGGAAAAAAGAGTCCTTCAAGGCCGACACAACCGCTTTGGGGACCAAGAGAACTTTCTGCTCAGTGAAATCTTCATGCCTCCATCGCGTCAAAGCCCGTCAAATATCAACGGTCGGATAAAGTTGCATTCAAACAACGCCCAATTTCTCGGCAACGAAATCGAGCCGGTCCTGCCCCCAGAACAATTCCTCGTCGATGATAAAGGACGGTGCACCGAAAACGCCGCGATGGAGAGCCAGTTCTGTGTCTTCCTCGAACGCTGCCTTGGTCTCTTCGCTCTTGGCTGACTGCATCAAAGATACGCCGTCGAGACCGGCCTTCTGACAACACTCCACCAGAACGCTGTCATCGTCTATTGACCGGTCCTGCTCCCAGAGGGCTTCCAGTATCAGGGTCGACAAGGTCAGGGCATCGCCTCCGGCAAGGCGGGCGGCGGTGACCAGATGAGCCGACAGAGGGGTTCTCGCCGGAAAATTCTCCGGCTCAATGACTATTGGCAAACCGAGATGCCGCTTCCAGCGGGCGAGCTCGACAAGCCGGTAGGCCCGCCGCTGTGGCGCCCTCTTTGGCAGCGGCAAACCTCCAGATTGCGAAAAGATCTGTCCAAAATCGACCGCATAGACGTTCACCTCGGCGCCGACTTTCTCCGTCATAGCCATAAACCGCCGAGCACCAAGATAACTCCACGGACTGGACGTGGTCATAAAATAGTCGACGGTCACGGTCATGATCCGGTTCCCTGCTGAAACATTTAGTCTGGTTATCAGGAACGCACATTCTAAACAGCTTTGGGCCGTACCGCGAAGCAGATAGAGTCCGGATTCTGGACAAAAACCAAATCAGACACCAGCGATCGTCATTATGGCCCGCGCGGTCATCAAATCGAGATGCGCGCCGCCACCATTCTTGAACAGGGTTATCTCCGCATCGCCGGTCCGGCCTTGCTGTCCGGCAGCGAGATCGTACAAGTCAGCCCGCACATCGCCCGGTCCGACAAGTCCAGCCGCAATCGGAATGGCAAAATCGCCCACATCCGCGAGCGTGGTCTCCCGGCAATCGACAAACAGGCGCGCTTTACCGATCAGTGCATCGTCAGCCTCCCGCATCTCCGGTGTAAAACCACCAACCAAATCGACATGGGTTCCAGAGGATACCCATTCCCCCATCAGAACCGGAGCGCGCGCCATGGTCGCCGTAGCGACGATGTCGGCATCGCCGACAGCGGCCGGCAGACTGTCGACCCGGATGACAGGCAAACCATCCCGGCGCAATTGCTCACAGAGGTTTTCTGCCCGTTGCTGGGAGCGATTGTGGATCTCGATCCTCTCAAGGCCAGGAAACAGTTCCGCATAGGCCCGGGCCAGAGTACCCGCGACCTTTCCCGCACCGATAATGACCAGTTTGCGGCTGTCAGGGCGAGCGAGAAAACGGGCGCCTAGAACGGAATCGGCCGCCGTTTTCCAGTCTGTCACCATGGTGCCGTCCAGCACAGCTTCGGGCGTTCCAGTGCCGTCCGCAAAGACCAGCATCGCCGCCTGCACGGTCGGCAATCCTTCGCCGGCATTGCCCGGCACCACACTGGCGGACTTCACCCCCATACCAAGCCCGTCGATCCAGGCACAGCGTGTCAGCAGCGCTTTACCCTCTCTTTCAAGCATCTGGTCTCCGATCCGCGCACGCGGCAACCGGTGACCGTCCTCAAGTGCATCCACGATCTTCCGCCAGGACAGGCGTCCAGCGACATCCTCGGGGCCGATAGAACGGAGCGTCATGCCATCTCTTCCCGTTTGATCCGGTAGAGCACATGCCGCCGGAGCGGGTCGCCCGGCTCCAGCAATGGGTGGTCGAAATCGTCCGCCCTGTCGTGATGCAGGCCGATCTTCTCCATAACGCCGCGCGAGCGGATGTTAATCGGCACAGTGAAGGAGACGATTTCCTCCAAACCAAGCGACCCGAAGCCGTAGGCCAATGTTCCGCATGCCGCTTCCGTAGCGAAGCCCAAACCCCAATGGGCGTGGTCCAGCCGCCAGCCGATTTCCACCGCCGGCATGAAAGGCGCGTCGAAGCGCGGCACGGAGAGACCGGTGTAGCCAATGAAATCGCCGCTATCCTTACGCTCAACCGCATAGGGACCAAAGCCGTGCTCTGCGAAATGACCCTCAATCCGGTCTGCAAAGGCGTCCGATTCTTCCCGGTTGAGCTGCTTCGGCAAAAACTCACAAACCTCAGCCGAGGCGTTCAGCGCCGCGAAGGGCTCCCGGTCCGCCTCCTTCCAACGTCTTAGGATCAGCCGTTCCGTCTCGATCATTATTCACTCACCCTCCGCATCGTGCAGGGCGCGCAAATCCTTGCGCACGATCTTGCCTGTCGTGGTCATCGGCAGGGACGCCACGAACGCGACATGGCGGGGATATTCATGCGCCGCCAGCCGGGTTTTCACATGATCCTGGATATCCTTCGCCAATGCATCGTCGCCGGAGACACCCTCTTTCAGGACGATGAACGCCTTCACGGCCTGGGTGCGTAACGGATCCGGCACCCCAATCACCGCCGCCATCGCCACCGCCGGATGCCCCACCAGGCAATCCTCGATTTCTCCCGGGCCGATCCGGTAGCCCGCCGAGGTGATGACGTCGTCGTCACGGCCGACATACCAGAAATAGCCATCGGCATCGCGCACCGCCTGATCGCCGGTCAGCAGCCAGTCGCCGGCAAACTTTTTCTCCGTCGCTTCGGGATTATTCCAGTACTGCAGGAACATCACGGGATCACCTTTCGCGATACCGACATTTCCCTGGGTGCCGTCCGGCAAAAGCTTTCCGTCATCATCGACAATGGCAACATCGTGCCCCGGAATGGCCCGACCCATCGCCCCCGGACGGACTTCCATAACGTCGGCGCAATTACCGACCACGACATTGCATTCGGTCTGCCCGTAAAACTCGTTGATGGTGAGCCCGAAAGTCTCCCGGCCCCACTCCAGCAATTCAGCGCCAAGAGTCTCTCCACCGGATACGACAGAGCGCACATCATAGCTGTATCGGTTCCGTGGGCTCTCCACCTGGCGCATCAGTTTCAGCGCGGTCGGCGGCAGGAAGCTGTTCCGTACGCCATGCTCCTGCATCAGCCAGAAAGCCTCTTCCGGGTCGAACTTGCGCGCCCTGTAGGCCAGCACCGGCACACCGTGATGCCAGGCTGGCAGCAACACGTCGATCAGCCCACCAATCCAGGCCCAGTCCGCCGGGGTCCAGAACAGATCGCCTGGCTTCGGGAACAGCCGGTTCGGAAATTCCACACCCGGTAAATGGCCGAGCAGGACCCGGTGGGCATGCAAGGCGCCCTTGGGCGGTCCTGTCGTGCCGGAGGTATAGATAATGAGAGCCGGATCATCAGCTTTTGTATCGACGATCTCGAACCCGTCCGACGCCCGCTCCAGCGCGGGCGTGAACGCGGTAAAATCATCACCGTCTACCGCCACGTCGGTCACGAAGATATGACGGAGCGCAGGCACCTGATCCCGGAAGGTCCGGATTTTCTCCAACCCAAGCTCGTCGGTAACGACCGCCGTGGCGCCGGAATTGACCAGCCGGTAGACCAAAGCCTCTTCTGCAAACAGCGCGAAGAGTGGCACCGCTATCATCCCGGCCTTGTAGATTGCCGTATGGGCGAAAGCGGTTTCGGGACGCTGCGGCAGCAAAATCGCTACCCTGTCCCCGCGCTTGATACCGCTGGCAGTCAGCACATTCGCGAAGCGGCTTGAAGCTTTCGCGATATCGCCGAAGCTGTAGCGGGCAACCGCGCCGTCCTCTGTCCGGTAGATCAGCGCCGGGGCGTCTGGCTTCTGCCCGTCCGCAATATCGCGGCCAATATTATAGTGCTCCGGAATGCGCCATTCGAAGGTATCGCGGATCCCGGTGTAAGTAC
Organism: Nisaea sp.; assembly: GCF_039990255.1. Lineage (GTDB taxonomy): Bacteria > Pseudomonadota > Alphaproteobacteria > Thalassobaculales > Thalassobaculaceae > Nisaea. The sequence goes on from NZ_JBDXGG010000004.1 coordinate 10,386, forward strand.
TGCCGTTCGGAAGCATGTTCTGAGTTCCCTCCCAAGAAGTCAGGACGGGAAAAAGATCATGGAATGAGGCGCCCGGCCAGTGGAAAGCCGGACACCCCTATTACACTGTTCCAGTAGCGGCGTCAGACAGTTGCGACGGCGGTTCTGCCTTCCACCACCTGATCGGCGATCCGGCCGGTCAACTCCGCCAGATGATCGAACGCGCCGTTATAGAAGCCGATCCCGCCGGTGTGTGAGCGGATCTCGATGATCAAGTCACTGGTTTCGCTTTCCGGCAGGTAGGCCTCGACCTCGTCCCAACCGCTCCAGTCCGCCTTTGCCTGGAAACCGAGAATCTGGCCGCGCCGTCCGCTGATGATCCGCTGCACCCGCGCCGTCGCATCGTTCGGCACGGAGATAACGACTTTCATGACCGGCTCCAGCAGCACCGGCTTGCATTTGGGGAGCCCCTCGTTCATGGCCATGCGCGCCGCGGCCTTAAAGGCCATGTCGGAGCTATCAACTGCATGGGCCGAGCCGTCGCAGAGCTCCACCGCGACATCGACAACCTCAAAGCCGAGCGGCCCCCGCCGCATGAAGTCCTTCACCCCTTCCTCAACGGAAGGAATGTATTGCTTCGGTACCGAGCCGCCGACAATGCTGTTCTTAAAGGCGAATCCCTTGCCACGGCCAAGCGGCGCGATCTTGATCTTCACGTCGCCGAACTGCCCGTGCCCGCCCGTCTGTTTCTTGTGCCGGGCGTGCTGCTCCGCGCCCTTCCGGATCGATTCTTTATAGGGCACACCGGGCTCCCGGGCCTCGACATGCAGTTTGAACCGGCTCTCCAGCCGTTCGATCATCACCCTCAGATGTGTATCGCCCTGCCCCCGGATCACCAACTCGCCAAGGGCTGCATTTTGCTCCACCCGGAATGACGGATCCTCCTCCGCCAGCTTGGCAAGCGCGCCGGAAAGCTTGACCTCGTCACCGCGATTTGTCGGGGTGATGGCGAGGCCATAGACCGGAGCAAGCGGTGCGGGCCAATCCAGCGCGGCCACGCCGCCCGGAGTCAGCAATTCGCCCGTCTCAATCACGTCCATCCGGCCGAAAGAGACAACATCTCCTGCCGATGCAGAGCCGCATTTTTCCAATTTCACGCCCGTTACACGGTTGATGCCGCTGACCCGCTGGCCGTTCAACTCCTCACCGTCCTTCACCGTGCCGTGCCAGACCCGGACATAGGAGAGCTTGCCCATATGCGCCGCGTGTACGGTCTTGAAGATCTGACAGACCGCATTATCGACAGCGCTAATGCCAAGCCGCCCGGCAGTCGCAGCGACATCCGGCGTCTCATGGCGCAGCGTCTTGAGCAGCCGCTGCACACCATGATCCTTTTCCGCCCCGCCGAGCAGGACGGGGACAACCAGATCGCCCTGAAGCGTTTCAGTGAGCTGGCCATAGACATCCGGCGCGGCCGGCTCGACATCCTCAAGCAGTTGTTCCAGCAACGCGTCGTCGAAGTCCGACAGGGTCTCCAGCATCTCGTTCCGGGCTTCCTTCTCCCGATCTGTCACAGCCTCCGGGATCTGCACAAGCTTTGACGGCTTGCCGTTCTGGTATTGGTAGGCCCGTTCGCTCACCAGATCGACATATCCGGTCACCGCATCGCCACTGTCCCGGATCGGCACCTGGCGCAGTGCCACAGGCCGGTCGGAGACATCCTGCAGGGCATGCACGATGTCGCGCATACGATCGTTCGAGTCCTCTATCTTGTTGACGAAAATCACATGCGGGATGTCATGGGCATCAAGGAATTTGAGATAGGGAGTGAGCGCTGCTGCCTTGCCGATTTCCGGATCGGCTACCACGATCGCAATATCGGCGACCATGCAGGCGTTGCGCATGTCCTGATTGAAATCGAGACCGCCGGGTGTGTCGATGAAGATCCAGTCCTCATCCAAATATCGACCGCGCCCGAGGGTAGTCTCGGTGCTCGCCTGGCGTTTGCGGGATTCTTCGGCATTGTCACCGACGGTCGAACCATCCCTGACAAAACCTTTCTTGTGCAGGGTCCCTGTCGCCAGAAGCAACGCCTCGAATAGCGAGGTTTTACCGCTCAGATAGGGACCCACGAGCACCGCGCAACGGGGGGTGTTTCCACTCTTGTCTGCCATTGTATCCTCCCTGTGGTTTGCCGGTTCCGGATCCTTGATCGGATCGGTCCGTCCCCGCTCTTTTTCAAGCGGGTTTCAAGCCGGCGGTAGGCGCCAGCACCAGGGAGCGGCGCGAGCGCACACGCCACCGTCATTCCCGCACTTCCGGCGGCAAGAGGCAAGGAGATTCGCCGATTCGCGGGTTCAGGCATTACCTCCCGACATGTGCCGGGCCGCGATGTAACCGAAGGTCAGGGCAGGTCCGAGCGTGATGCCACCACCGGGATAATTTCCCCCCATGATGCTCGCCGCATCATTGCCGGCGGCATAGAGGCCGGGGATTGGCGTGCCGTCCTCATTTAGGACACGGGCACTACCGTCCGTCGACAGGCCGGCAAACGTCCCGAGATCGCCGATCTCCAACCGGACAGCGTAATAGGGTCCATCGCCGATCGGGGCGACGCAGGGATTTGGTTTATGCTCCGGATCTCCGAGCGAGCGGTTATAGGACGTGTTGCCCTTGCTGAACTCAGGATCTTCTCCCCGCGCCGCCGGGCCGTTAAAGGCCTCGACGGTTGTCCGCAAACCGGCTGGATCGGCGCCGATGGCCCCCGCCAGCTCCTCCAGCGTCTTGCCGGTCTGCAGGTAACCGCTTTTGATATGCGGACGGAACGGCACCGGATAAGGCTTCACATAACCGAGCCCGTATTTCCGGAGCGTACGGTGATCGACGATGAAATAGGCACAGATCTCCCCGCCTTCCTCAGTACATCGCGCATACATGGCCTGGCAGAAATCATGATAGGACTCTGCCTCGTTCACAAACCGCCGGCCCGAACGGGTAACCGCGATCACGCCGGGCTTCGAACGATCGACGAAATGCGGAAAAGTACCCCGTGTTCCATCCGACCAGACCGGACGCGAGATCGGCACCCAGGCTGCAGCATTGGGCAGGTCATCCTGCACCGTCGCGCCGACACTCTCGCCCAGGCGCAACCCGTCCCCGGTATTGCCGGGAGGGGCCGGACTCAGATGTTCATGGCCCGAAGGCGCGTGGGGAAAGAGCGCGGCGCGGCGCCGGACATCCTGAGGAAATCCGCCGGCAGCCAACACGACTCCCTTGTTGGCCATAACCTCGACACGGCCTTCGGGTGTTTCCACGACAGCGCCGACAACACGGCCAGCATCATCCCGCAGGATCTCACGCACCGGTGCACGGATCCGGATCTCAACGCCCTTGTCGAAACAGGATTTCGCCAGCCGGGCGACCAGCGCATTGCCGTTCATCAGGCGCATGGAACGGCCATGAAACAGCAGGTCGCGCATATATTTGCAGAACAGGACGGCGACAAAGAAAGCAGACACAGGCGAGCGTGTCACGTTGAAGAAATGCAGCAGCTCCTTGCCGGTGCCGATCATCATGCCAAGGAAGGTTATTTCCTTCAGCGGCTTGCGCAGCCGCTTGATCTCCGGGCCGAGCGCGCGGCCGTCGAAGGGCCGGGCGACGATGGACCGGCCGCCATCAAGGCCGCCCGGTGCATCCGGGTGATAGTCGGCGAAGGTCGGCCCAAGATCGAATTGCAGACTGGTCTCGCTCTCGAAGAACTCGACCGCCTTTGGGCCGGCATCGAGGAAAGCATCCACCCGTTCCGGGTCGTAGAACTCTCCGGCTTCGTGCTTGAGGTAGGTTTGCGCTAGCTCGCGGCTGTCCTCCACCCCGGCACGCCGGGCGGGAGCATTCATCGGGATCCACATCCAGCCGCCGGAACGGGCCGAGGTGCCACCGAACACCGGCTCCTTCTCCACGACCAGGACCTTCAGCCCGCGATGCGCTGCAGACACCGCGCTGGCAAGTCCGCCAGCGCCGGACCCGACCACCAAGACATCGACGGCTTCCTGCCGGCGCACCTGTTCCGTCATTCACTGCCTCCCCATGTGTGCTCTTTTCTTTCGACTCTACCCCCTTCCCGAGACCGGTCCATCGCCGTAATTGTCATAGAGCCATTCGTGGCAGGGGAGGAATGACATGATCGAAGGAAAACTGGCGCTCGTAACCGGCGCCGGACAGGGACTTGGTGCTGCCATCGCGGGCGGCTTCGCGGGAAAAGGCGCCCGGGTGATCTGCGCGGACATCGACGAAGAGGCCGCCCGCACGACAGTGCGCGCTATCGAAACCGCTGGCGGCACCGCATATCCGGTGCAACTCGATGTCTCGGAGCGTGCAACAGCGGATCGCACAGCCACGGAATGCGCGTCAGCTTACGGTCCCATAGATATATTGATCAACAATGCCGGGATCTGCCCACGCAACCGGATCGACAGTCCGGACGTGGAGGAGACCTGGCGCCGGGCGATGGCCGTCAATCTCGACGGCACCCTGCACATGACGCTGGCGTTCGTCGCGCAGCTTCGCGAGACTCGAGGCACGGTCGTGAACATGGCTTCCGTCGCGGCCTTCGTGTCGACCGCCACCTCGCTTGCCTATTCAACGTCAAAAGCGGGGGTGAAAATGCTGACGCAAAGCCTCGCCCAGGAACTCGCGGCCGACGGTATCCGGGTCAATGCCATCGCGCCGGGGCCGATGAAAACGGATATCACCCTTCCGACCCGGGAAGACCCGGAACGTTATCGGCAATTCCTGACCCGCATCCCGCTCGGCCGGTTCGGCGATCCGAATGAACTGGTCGGCCCCGCCCTGTTCCTTGCATCGGACATGTCGAGCTATGTCACCGGCACCACGCTGGTAGTCGACGGAGGATATCTCGCGGTTTAGACCCAGTTCGCTTTTTTAAACCGAAACGGCCTCGCCCAACTCGGTCTCGGCCTTGTCGATGGCCGCGTCGATGGCCTGCTCCCAATCCAGCGCGCTGGCGGTATCGCCGCCTGCCGGAAAAAGGATGCCGCGCGAGGAGCTGACGATCCCGCCTTCGAGGCCGTTCGGGCCTTTGACAAAACCGTTCACGGCAGCAGCCGCGCTGCCGCCCTGTGCGCCATAACCCGGCACGAGGAAAATCGTGCGCGGCATGATTTCGCGAATGCGCTCCGCTTCGCCGGGATAAGTCGCACCAACGACAACGCCGAGGGAAGACCAGCCGGTCTTTCCTCCGGTCAGCGTGTCCGCTTGGGGGGTCAACGTGCTTGCGACAGTCTCGGCAAGACTGTGATCGCCGATCCTCAGATCCTGGAAATCTCCCGACCCCGGATTGCTGGTTTTCACCAGAATGAAGAGGCCGCGCCCATGCGCCTTCGCTGCCGTGAAAAACGGCTCCAGCGTGTCCATGCCAAGATAGGGGTTAAGCGTCAGGGCGTCGGCCGGAAGCGGTGCATCTCCGGTTAGATAGGCACCGGCATAGGCATCGGCGGTGCTCCCGATATCGCCACGCTTGGCATCGAGCAAGACCAGCATGCCAAGTTTTCGGGCATGGGAGCAGACCTCCTCAAGCGCCCGCAGACCGCGCCACCCCATCCGCTCGAAGAAGGCAATCTGCGGCTTCACAACCGCCGTCTTGTCCTCCGCCCGATCCAGCACTGCCTTCAGAAAGGCTTCCACTGCCGGCGCCGTCAGCGGATTGCCGGGCGACATGTCACCGTCGCGGAACAGGGGCGGGATACGGTCGAGATAAGGGTCGAGACCAACACAAAGCGGGTTTCCGAGCGCGCGCACGCGTTCGATTAGGGCATCGCCAAAATGTTGCATGGAAATCTCCGGAGAAGTTTCCAGCTTGTAAGGCAAACCCTCCTGCTCTGTCCAGAGCTAGAGCTCAATGCCAGAATGAGCGCTCAGAGAATGCGCTCAACCCGAAGCACGTTGGTCGACCCCGGTGTGCCCATCGGGACTCCCGCCGTGATCACGATCTTATCGCCGGCATTGCCGAATTCCTCGGCCTTCGCCACCTCGACCGCTCTCTTCACCACCGCCGAGAAGCGCTGTTCCTGCTCGACATGCACCGCGTGCACACCCCAGGCCATGGCCAGACGCCGCGACGTACGCTCGTTCGCGGTCACGCAGAGGATCGGCACCGCCGGCCTTTCGCGTGAGGCGCGGACCGTGGTCGAGCCGGAGGTCGTGTAGGTGACGATGCAGGACGCATTGACCGTCTCCGCCACATGCCGCGCGGCCAGCGTGATCGCATCGGACACCGTCGGCTCAGGCTCATCATGGCTGGCATTGATGATCTGCCGATAGTTTCGGTCCCCTTCAACCTCAAGGATGATGCGGTTCATCATCTCGACTGCTTCTACCGGGTAGTCGCCTGCTGCCGACTCAGCCGAGAGCATGACCGCATCCGCAGAGTCATAGACCGCCGTTGCCACGTCAGAGGCCTCAGCCCGGGTTGGGGTCGGGCTGGTGACCATGGAATCCAGCATCTGTGTCGCAACCACCACCGGCTTGCCGAGCGAGCGACAGAGCTTGATGATACGCTTCTGCAGCATAGGCACCTTTTCAGGCGGCATCTCCACCCCGAGATCACCACGCGCAACCATGACGCTGTCCGTCAACTCGCAGATTTCCTCCAGCCGGTCGATTGCCTGAGGCTTCTCCAGCTTGACGATGATCGAAGCCTGATCTCCGATCAATTTGCGCGCCTCGGCGACATCTTCCGGGCGCTGAACGAAAGACAGCGCGACCCAATCGACACCAACACTGAGTGCGAATGAAAGATCCGTACGATCCTTCGCACTCAGGGGCGAGAGCCCAAGCATGACATTCGGAACATTAACGCCTTTATTGTTGGAGAGCGGCCCACCGGTGATCACCTTGGTCTCCGCGAACCCATCGCCGCATTTCGTCACGGTGAGGCGGATCTTGCCGTCATCCAGCAAGAGGTCGGTGCCCTTGTGGATTGCTTCGAAAATCTCGGTATGTGGCAAGCAAACCCGCTTCTGGTTGCCCGGCGCCCGGTCCAGATCCAGCCGAAACTTGGAGCCCGCCGTCAATTCGATCTTGCCGTCCGCGAAACTTCCGATGCGGAGTTTCGGGCCCTGCAGATCCGCCATGACGGCGATCGGGCGACCGGTTGTCTTCTCGAGTTCCCTGATCACCCGCAGCCGTTCGGCGTGATCCCGGTGCGATCCATGACTGAAATTCAGGCGGAATACATCCACCCCGGCCCGGAAGAGCTCTTCGATGCGCTTCGGGGTTGAACTCGCGGGCCCAAGGGTCGCGACGATCTTCGTGTTTCTATATCTTCTCATGACACCAGTTAAGCGCGCCCATGATTACAATTCAAATCGTCTTTCAAGACATTCCACGAACAGTCACTCGAATCACTCGATCAGGATAGCGCGAAAATCGTTCACATTCGTGAGGGTTGGCCCCGTCATAACGAGCCCTCCGGCCTTCTCGAAAAACCCGTAACCATCATTATTCGCGAGATAAGGCTTCGGATCGTCGAGGCCGCTCACCAGAAGGTCGAAAATCTCGCCGCTCATGATACAACCGGCATTGTCTTCCGTCCCGTCAATACCGTCCGTGTCGCAGGCAATCGCGGAGATTCGGCGGCAACAATCGGGCATCCGCTCCTGCAATGTGACCAAAAACGAGAGCAGGAACTCGGCATTGCGTCCACCCCGGCCGGAACCGCGCACGGTTACCGTGGTCTCACCACCGGAAAACAGCACCAACGGTGCCTTTGCCGGCTGGCTGTGCCGCGCGACCTGGGCCGCGATGGCCGCGTGCATTTTCGCGACTTCCCGGCTTTCCCCCTCGATGGCATCGCCAAGAATAAGGGCGCCATATCCTTTCGCCGCCGCAAGCTCGGCCGCCGCTACAAGGGAGCGTTGCGGTGCCGCGACCAGGTGAGTCTCGGTCCGTTCGAACGCAGGGTCGCCAGCTTTCGGTGTCTCGGAGCCGGCATCCATCAGCAAAGCCGAGACATGTACGGGCAGCTGGATATCGTACTTCGTCAGGATGGCGCGCGCATCAGCGAGCGTCGACGGGTCCGGTACGGTCGGGCCCGAGCCAATCACATCAAGATCGTCGCCCGGCACATCGGAAATCGCCAGCGTCACCAGCCGGGCCGGGGCTGCCGCAGCCGCCAGCCTGCCCCCCTTGATCGCCGATAGGTGCTTCCGGACACAATTCATCTCGTGAATGGTCGCGCCCGATTTAAGCAGCTCGCCGTTCAGCGCCTGTTTCTCCTCAAAGGAAAGACCATCTGCAGGTGCGGTCAGCAGCGCCGAGCCGCCACCCGAAATCAAACAGACAGCGAGATCGTCAGCGCCGAGCGTTTCGGCAAGCTCAAGAATACGTGCGGCCGCGGCACGGCCTTGCTCGTCCGGCACCGGATGGGCGGCCTCGACGATCTCGATCTTTTCGCATGGAACGGCATGATCGTAACGGGTCACGACAAGCCCTTCGAAGGCACGCCCCGGCAAGGTCTCGGTGAGATAATCCTCCACCGCCTTCGCCATAGCCCCACTTGCTTTGCCCGCGCCAAGGATAACAATACGGCCCTTCACTGGGCGCTCGAACAGCGTATCGAGGAACGGTCTCAGGCAACGGACAGGGTCCGCAGCGGCAACGGCAGCGTCAAACAGCTCCCTCAACAGATTACTCTGCGGTCCCATGTCTCATCCCCCTAAAAGAGGCGGGAGTCTAATCGGGCGATCTGCGCCGGGCAAGCATCTGCATTTGCTTGTCAGCACGTGGCAAAGAGACTAGATCGCAGCGACACAATTTCTTCCAACTCCGGGCTATCATGACTGCCATCCTGACTGATCGGGACGCTTGTGCCTTCGGCGAACGCAACCCAGAAGGCCGCGGGACCATTCTCTTCATCTCGGACCACCACCGGAATCGCATCCCGGCCTCACTTAACAATCTCGGCTTGTCCGAAACAGAGCTGGCGCAGCATATTGGCTACGATATCGGTGTCGCCTGGATTGCAGAGTATCTGTCGGACCGGTTCGATTCTCCGCTCGTCCACGCGAACTATTCCCGCCTCCTGATCGATTGCAATCGAGTTCCCGGCACGGAGGGATCGATCCCCGAGATTGCGGACGGCACGCCGGTTCCAGGCAACCTAGGACTAAGCGAGGCAGATCGGGAACATCGGCGGATCGCGTTTTTCGAGCCCTATCACAATGCCGTTCGCCGACGCATGAAGGCAATGGAAGCGGAAGGACGGGCGCCGATCACGGTCGCCCTGCACAGCTTCACGCCAATGATGCAACACAATGGTATACCTCGACCCTGGGAAATCGGTTTTATCTGGAACCAGGACGGCCGTCTGGCCCTGCCGCTAATCGAGGCACTACGAACAGACCCCGCACTTACCATCGGCGACAACGAGCCCTATTCCGGGCGCGACGGCGGCTACTCGCTCAATCAGCATCCGGAGGCTGCCGGGCATCCCCATGTCGGTGTCGAATTCCGTCAGGACCTCGTCGCGACCCGGGAAGATGCGCACAAATTGGCGCGGGTTTTCGGAAACGCACTGGAATTCGTCGTTTCGTCGCTTACTCTCTAACTCACTAAGAGAAGAACGGAACCGTCAGGACCGAGGGAGAAGACATCATGGGGAATCCGGCAGAGAAGTTCGACGACCAGACACGACTGGAGTTGGAAGCAGCTGCCTTCCGACGGTTATTGTCACATCTGGACGAACGCAAGGACGTGCAGAATATCGATCTGATGAACCTCGCCGGGTTCTGCCGTAACTGCCTGTCGAAATGGTATCTGGCAGAAGCCGAGTCGCGGGACCTTGAACTCGATTACGGTGCGGCCCGCGAAATCGTCTATGGCATGCCCTATGACGACTGGAAGGCAAAGTACCAGTCCGAAGCCAGTGGCGACCAGAAGAAGGCCTTCGACGCCGAGATGGCGAAACAAAATCACTGAGGCCCGATGCGGCGCTTGATGGGATCGGGCGCCGCGACTATTGTCCGGGCGATTTTCCTTCTATTGACGAGGATATTCCATGACCGAAGTCGGTGGCATCGCTGCGGAACAGCTTGTTTCATACATTGAACGGATCGAGCGGCTCGAAGAAGAAAAGGCGGCTCTCTCCGCGGACATCAAGGATGTCTTCGCCGAAGCCAAGGGCAATGGCTTCGACGTCAAGACGATGCGTCAGATCCTGAAGCTTCGGAAGCTGGACAAGGACGACCTGCAGGAGCAGGAGCACCTGCTTGAACTCTACAAACGCGCGATCGGCCTCGAATAGGATTCAGTCCAGAACCGCGTGATATCCGAGGACCCGGCTGATTAGTTTTCCGTCCTCGGATATCGGCACAAGCGCGACTTCGAGATTGACCTCAACCAGCTTCAATGTGCGCGCCTTGTCCCAAAGTCCATGCACTGGCTTCTTTGACTCAACGCAAAGCTTCAAAGCATCCAGAAGCGCATCCTTGGTTTCAGGCGCGCAGTCCACTTGCGACACGATTTTCCGGGTCACCAGCCCGTAAAGCTTCGCGAGGCCGGTCCCCAGAAGGCTGAATTCAAAATCCGAACCTTCATCGATCACCTTGATCATTGAGATATTCGGCAGGAACTCGAACAGATCCAGTGGGTCGACTTCCGCCCTTTTCGGCGCCATCCTGTCCTTGCGAAGGGTGTCCCAATGGGAAACCAGCCTCTCAACGACGGGGCTATCAAATACGGTTGTCTCGTCGATCACCGCATTGCGTCTTCCGGAATCCGTCGACGTCACTTTGTTACCGCTTCACAGTTGTATCGGTTGATAAAAAATTCTCCACTTATAGCATTGCACGATAGCGACGATAAGTCGGTCAGCCAAGGTTGCATTTAACAATAATGCAGTGAATTCACCATGATCGCTAAATCCAATCCGAGACCATGACAGGTTTGCCGGTGCAAAAGGTTGCCTTGACCCTCGCGCGCCCGCCATCCGGCAGCGCCACGAGAAGAAGGTCGGCGCGTTTGCCGACAGCAATTTCCCCTCGATCATGCAGACCGGCGGCATGCGCCGGATTGCATGAGACAAGATCCCAGGCATCTGCCAGCGAGGCATCCCCTGCTTCGGCGAGAATAAACGGCGCCTGCGGCAGTGCCGGATAATAGTAATCGGAGACCAGCGCGCTGCACCGGCCTGCCCGGACCTCATCTGCCGCGCGAATGCCGCCGTCTTTCATATGACTGCCGCCACGCAGCACATTGGGTGCGCCGAAGATTGCCGTATTGCCAAGCTTGCGGCTTTCCTCCGCCGCACCCAGCGTCAGCGGGAATTCGGCGATACCGCAGCCGAGCGCGTTGAAGTGCCGGCGCTCGTCCGGCGTGCGATCATCGTGAGAGGCCATCGGAATATTGTTTGCCTTGGCAATCTCAGCCAGCCGGCTCACCGTCGGCGCAACTTCATCCGTGCGGGCCTCGAGGCCACGCACCAGGGCGAGGAAATCCTCCTCGGACAGCCCCGTGCGGCCGGTATAGGTACCAAGCGACTCACCCCTGTCCGCCTTGCGCAGGATTGGCGCCATATGCTCGTTGAAAGCCAGCAGATCGACCCGGCCGCGCTGCATCCAGTCCGCTACTTCGTCCGCGACATCCAGATTGTAGAGTTCAAACCGCAGGTGAAAGCGCGAATCGGCCAGCAACCGCGGCCGGGCTTCTTCCAGTCCATCCACGATTGCGACCACGGTGTCCCGCCCGCGCAAGCCAGGCTCCCAGGAAAAGGTGACGGCGTGATAGGCCGTGGTGATGCCATTGGAGATCAGTTGCCGGTCGGTATCGGCAAAGGCCACCTGCATCGGAAAATGCACGCCGGGCCGCGGCATGATCTGACGTTCAAACGCATCGCCATGAAGATCAACAATGCCCGGCAGAAGCAGCAGACCACGCGCATCGACAAGGCGATCCCCCAGCCGGGCATCGACACCGACCCCCGCGATCTTCTCACCCTCGATCCGCACGCTCGTCTCAACGATACCCTCGCCCGGGACCAGCACCCGAGCCCCCTGAACCAACGCCCCCAACACACTTCTCCAAACGCCAGCACCATGCCATAAGTGCTCGACTATACACGGTCGGCCTGACAGTTAGATGACCCTTTCGGAACCAATCTGATCATGACCAGCAGCTCGCCACAGTTCCCGGCATTCGCCCCAGCCACGAACCCGGACGGTCCGCGTTATGCGATCTATTTCGCACCGGACACCAACACACCGCTACACCGCTTCGGCTCGACCTGGCTTGGCCGCGATGCAGTGAGCGGCGCAGAGGTGACGCAACCCAAACTTGATGGGATCGATGCCACACGGCAAACCGAGCTGACAGCAACAGCGAACAATTATGGCTTTCACGCCACGCTGAAGCCGCCGTTTCATCTGAGAGACGGCACTACGGCCGACCAGTTGCTCGAAGAAGCGGCGGCATTCGCATCGGCGCGCGCACCGTTCCAGACACAGCTGGTAGCCCGTGATCTCTCCGGCTTCCTCGCGCTGATGCAAAAGCAAAGCAAGGCGGAGATGCGAGAGCTTGCCGCCGATTGCGTTCGCCATTTCGATCCGATGCGCGCTCTGCCCGGCGATGCGGAGCTTGAGAAACGGCGGGCCGCAGGGCTCTCGGCACAGCAGGAACAGATGCTGCAGCGCTGGGGTTATCCTTATGTGATGGGGGAGTTCCGTTTCCACATGACCCTGTCAAAGCGGATCAAAGACGACAGCGAGCGCAACGCGCTGATGCAGGAAGTCCTGAAACACGGCGCCGAGGCACTGGCGACACCAGTCACGGTGGACGCCATATCGATCTTCCATCAGGAAAACAAGAAAACGCCCTTTACCCGTCTTGGCTGCTTCGTTTTCGGAAGCTAGCCGGCTCAGCTGGCCAGAACGTCTTTAAGGGCAGCGAGAAAACCGTCGGTATCCTCATCGCTGCCGACAGTGACACGGATGTAATTTTCATATCCCGGATGCATCAGCCGTCCAATCATGACGCCCTTTTTTAGAAGCGCCGCTACGATATCAGCCGCCGGCCGGTCCATCTTCGCTGTGACGAAATTCGCCACCGTTGGGAACGGCTCGGCGCCGAGCGCCGTCAGACCCGCGACCAGACGCTCCCGCTCGATGCGGGTCTTCTCCAGCAGCATGTGGCGATGATCCTTATCATGCCACGCCGCCAGCGCACCTGCCTGGGCCACCGCGTTGACATTGAACACGCTGCGCATCTTCTGGAAGGCATTCGCGATCTCATCCGATCCAGCCAGGATGTACCCGACGCGAATGCCGGCAAGGCCATAAGCTTTGGAAAAAGTACGGAACACGGCCCAGGGGCCAGTACGTTTCGCCATCACAGCCAGATGGTCCTCGCCTCCATCATGAATGCCGAACTCGTAATAGGCCTCGTCCAGCACCAGCAGCGTCGTATCGGGAATACCGAGAGCCAGCCGTTCCACCTCTTCGGAGGTCAGCACGTTGCCGGTCGGGTTGTTCGGAGAGGCTGCGAAGACGAGACGGGTGCGATCCGTCGCAGCGGCGATCATCGCGTCGACATCGTTACTGCCATCCGCCTTCAGCGGCACCGTCACAAGCGTTCCGCCATTAACCGCGGCCGCATTGTTATAGCTCGGGAAGGACGGCACCGGCACCAGCACCTCGTCGCCCGGCGAGACAGACAACCGGCCAGCGGAAACAATCGCCTCATCGCTGCCATTGCCCATGACAATCCGGTGCTGCGGGATACCGGTCTCTTCCGAGATTGCCGCCGTCAACTCACGCCATTGAGGATCGGGGTAGCGGTTAACCCGGGTGCAGGCTTCCTGCATCGCCACGATGGATTTCGGGGACGGTTGGATCGGCGACTCGTTCAGGTTCATCCGCCGGATCACCAGATCCGGATTGTCCCGCGCAATATCCGCCTCCACCGGCGGCCGCCCAGGACTGGGCAACGCCCGCAGCGCGGGTTTCGGGATGGTCGGCTCGTTGGAATTGTCGGCGGAGAATTCAGCCATCGGATGGCTCCTGGACGTCATTCGAATGGAAGAGGGAACGCGCTGCATTCCCGAAGAGATATCTGATCCTATGGTCAATCAGAGAAGCCGTACAGACGGTTTTCAGCCCTGATTGTCACCATGCCCGGACACTTTCTTAAGCGCTGCGGTCGCCAGCGCCAAACAATCCAGCGTTTGCTCCGACAGATGATGCTCCAATCCTTCCGCATCGGCTTCCGCGATATCGGCTGGCACGCCGATCGTATGCAGGAAATCGAGAACCATGTGGTGCCGTTGACGGGCATGCTCGGCAACGGTCCTGCCCTTATCGGTCAGAAAGATCGAACGGTAGGGTTTGCTCTCGACATAACCTTCTTTCTGCAATCGCTGGATCGTGTTGTTTACGGTCGGGCGGCTCACTCCGAGCAGATCCGCCAGATCGACCAACCGAGCCTCCCCGTTGGTCTCTATCAGATCCGCGATCAGCTCTACATAATCCTCGGCGATCTCGACGCTATGGTCACGCCGGATACGCTCAAACAGAGCCGCGCGCTTGCTGGAATCCTGCAGATCGATAACCGGCACGTCCCTATCTTCCGCCGCCTTGCTGTTCCGACTTCTGACCAAATCCCGACCCTTTTGCCCGATTATATTTATGCCATAAGTTAGCACATACTAATTTTATATTGACTCACTAATCATATGAGCCATATCTATCATACACCTATCCTAACACGAACCATCCAAATGACCTGTTCTGTCTTGCAGGTCACCCATGGGAGCAATCGCTAAATGAATATCGGCAATCGCCTTTCAGCTCTGGCCGCGATCAGTGCCATCCTGATCATGGGGACGTCGCTTTCGAACGCCGCCAACGCGAAGATGAAGGTCGTAACGACCTTTACCGTGCTGGCTGATATGGCCTCGAATGTCGCGGGCGAAACGGCGGAGGTTGTCTCAATCACAAAGCCGGGCGCCGAAATTCATGGCTACGAGCCGACACCCCAGGACATCGTGCGCGCCAGCGGTGCGGATCTGGTGCTCTGGAACGGGATGAATCTCGAACTCTGGTTCGAACAGTTCCTCTCTCATCTCGGCGACAAGCCGTCGGCGACCCTAACGGACGGCATTGTACCAATCTCGATTGCCTCTGGTGCTTATGAAGGCAAACCGAACCCACATGCCTGGATGGGACTGAGCAACGCCCTAGTCTATATAGACAATATCGCCAACGCCTTCTCCAAATATGACCCATCGAATGCAGCGACCTATGCAGCCAACGCCGCCGCTTACAAGGACAAGCTGCGCGCAACCATCGAGCCACTCAGGGTCCGGATCGACAGCATCCCAGAGTCTGAACGCTGGCTGGTCACCTGCGAAGGGGCCTTCAGTTACCTCGCGCGGGATTTCGGTTTGAAAGAGCTCTATCTCTGGCCGATGAACGCCGATCAAATGGGCACGCCGCAGCAGGTCCGGAAAGTCATCGACGGCGTACGCGAAAGCAAGATTCCGGTCGTATTCTGTGAAAGCACCGTAAACACCTCACCGGCGAAACAGGTTGCGCGGGAGACGGGAGCGAAATATGGGGGTGTACTCTATGTCGACTCTCTCAGCGAGCGGGACGGCCCCGTGCCGACCTATCTCGACTTGCTGACTGTCACCTCCAAGACCGTTGCCGACGGCCTCACCGCTGCCGCAGCAGACTGAAACCGGATATTTCCAATGCGTCCCCGCAAGGATCAACAGAACAGCCCGCCCCCGGAAAAGGATAGCGCCGGAGGTATCTACGCCCACGACGTGACCGTGACGTATCGCAACGGTCAGACAGCCCTTTACGACGCCAGTTTCGAGATTCCGCGCGGCACGGTGACAGCTCTGGTTGGAGTGAATGGCGCCGGAAAATCGACCCTATTCAAGGCCATTATGGGTTTCGTGCCCACAGGCAAGGGCGAAATCAGGCTACTCGGCCGGACCGTCAAGGAAGCAATGCGGGAAAGCCTGGTCGCCTATGTGCCGCAATCCGAAGATGTCGATTGGGCCTTCCCCGTGCTGGTCGAGGATGTGGTGATGATGGGCCGTTACGGCCATATGGGCTTCCTGCGCCGCCCCTCGGCCTCCGATCATGAAGCGGTCGAGCAGGCTCTAGCGCGGGTCAACATGCAGGACTACCGGAAGCGGCAAATCGGCGAACTTTCAGGAGGCCAGCGCAAGCGCGTGTTCCTCGCCCGCGCCCTTGCCCAGGATGGCCAAGTGATCCTGCTGGATGAGCCCTTCACCGGCGTCGATGTGAAGACCGAGGATCAGATCATCGCGCTCTTGAGGGAACTTAGGGGCGAAGGCCGGGTCATGCTGGTCTCCACACATAACCTTGGGTCCGTTCCGGAATTCTGCGACCGCACGGTACTGGTTAAAGGCACCGTGCTGGCCTATGGGCCTACCGAGACAACCTTCACACGTGAGAACCTTGAACGCGCCTTCGGCGGCGTGCTCCGGCACTTCACGCTCGGCGGCGATGTCCTGCACGAAGACGGCGACCCTCGGGAAGTCACTATTTTCACCGACGACGAACGGCCTTTTGTCCAGTATGGCGAGCGGACCGTACGCGGCGAGGACCTGCCGTGATCGCATATCTCCTCGAGCCGTTCGGCTATGGCTATATGACCAACGCCATGTGGGTCTCGGCACTGGTCGGTGGAGTCTGCGCCTTCCTGTCGGCTTACCTGATGCTCAAGGGCTGGTCGCTGATCGGCGACGCACTGTCTCATTCCGTCGTGCCCGGCGTGGCCGGAGCTTACATGCTCGGCCTACCGTTCGCCCTCGGTGCTTTCATCGCAGGCGGATTGGCCGCCGGTGCCATGCTGTTTCTCTCCGAGCGTTCAGGCCTGAAGATCGACGTCATCATCGGGTTGATCTTTACCTCCTTCTTCGGCCTCGGCCTGTTCATGGTTTCGATCAATCCGATGGCTGTCAGCATCCAGACCATCACCATGGGCAACATCCTTGCCATAACGCCGGAAGACACGTTGCAGCTCGCCCTGATCGGGTTCATCTCGCTGGCTGTCCTGCTGGCGAAGTGGAAGGACCTGATGGTCACGTTCTTCGACGAGGACCATGCCCGTTCCATCGGTTTGCGGCCCGGTATGCTGAAAGCAGTCTTCTTCGTCCTGTTGTCCGCCTGCGTGGTCGCCGCGATGCAGACGGTCGGCGCTTTCCTCGTAATTGCTATGGTGGTGACGCCGGGCGCAACGGCCTATCTGATCTGCGACCGTTTCCCGCGACTGATCATGACCTCGGTTGCCATCGGCACCTTGACCAGTTTCTTCGGCGCTTACGTCAGCTACTTTCTGGATGGCGCCACTGGCGGCATCATCGTTACCTTGCAAACCCTGATATTTCTGGCGGCCTTCGTTTTCGCTCCGAAACACGGACTGCTCGCCGCAAAACGCAAGGCCGCCGAGGCGCTGAAGCGCGGTAGCGGACGACCGGCAGGAAACCCAGTCTGATGGACCTTTCCCTCGAAACATTACTAATGCCGTTCCGGTTCGGTTTCATGCTGAACGCCTTCTACATCTCCCTGCTGGTTGCAATTCCGACCGCCCTTCTCTCCTGCTTTCTTGTACTGAAAGGCTGGGCACTGATGGGGGATGCGGTAAGCCATGCGGTTCTTCCCGGGATCGTGCTCGCCTATATTCTCGGCTGGCCTCTGATCATCGGCGCTTTTCTGGCCGGCATGACCTGCGCGCTCGCCACTGGCTACCTCTCGCACAACAGCCGGGTGAAACAGGACACGGTGATGGGCGTGGTATTCTCCGGCATGTTCGGGATCGGTATCGTGCTCTATGTCTCGATCAAGACGAATGTGCATCTCGACCACATTCTTTTCGGCAACATGCTCGGGGTTGATTCAGGGGAACTCTGGACAGCCGGTCTGATCTCGCTCGCCGTTTCCGGCGCCGTGGCGCTGAAATGGAAGGACCTGCTGCTGCACGCTTTCGATCCGGCGCAGGCTCAAGCCATCGGCTTGCCGGTTGCCTGGCTACATTACGGCCTGTTGGCAGCGTTATCTCTCACCATCGTCGCCACGCTCTCCGCCGCCGGACTGATCCTTGCCATCGGCCTGCTGATCTCTCCGGGCGCCATCGCCTTTCTGCTGGTCCGCCAGTTCGGCGCGATGCTCGTTGTCGCAATCGGTGTCTGCATGGTCTCAATGCTGCTCGGCACTTATCTCAGCTTTTTCATCGACAGCGCTCCTGCACCGACCATCATCCTGATCCTGAGTGGACTTTTCGTGATCGCGTTCGCCCGGCGTCTGATCCTGACACGTGAGGCCTCTCAGCGGAGAGCAGCCTGATTGCCCAACGCTTCATATTCGGGCCGAAGGATACTCATGATCCAGTCATCATGTCTGACGCCATCGATGAAGGCAGACTCTCGTTCCGTTCCCTCGTGCCTGAAACCGCAGGCCCGATAGCACCGGATGGCACGGTCGTTAAAGGAAAGCACGCGTAGGTCCACGCGATGCAGCCTCATCTCGCCAAACGCCTGATCCAGCACCAGACGGACGGCCACCCGCCCTATGCCGCGCCCGAGACTGCGGTCGCTGAACAACCCCATCGCCATTCTGGCTCGTTGATCTTGCCGGTTGATGTTGTCCAGCCTCGCCTCACCGGCAAGCACACCGTCCACCTCGATGATCCAGCCACAGGGATGCTCTGCAAGTTGACGGTACCAGTCGGAAGCCTGCTCGAGCGTCATCTCCGTATCAGTTCGGGCACTGCCGCCGAACATACGTGTCACTTCCGCTGAATATCCAAGCGCAAGCCGGGCCTCAATGTCAGGTGGTTGCGGCGCACGCAGCGTCACCGAGTGGTCCGGTCTCATGGCGCTAAACCGAAAACAATGCTGAAAAACAAAAAGGACGCTCGAAAGCGTCCTTTACAAACCCTGTTTGCGCCAGACTTCAGTCGAGCCAGTCGGCAATCACATAGGGTGCGCGATCAACCGGAACTTCCGGGTGATGATGGCGATAAACCGCAACGGCGGAATTGAAGCAAATCTGCTCCTTCTGCCCCAGCCTCTTCATTTGGGTGTAAGCGGTTCTCACGGCCCTATAACAGGTGTCCGACGGCCCGCAGCCCAGCTCTTCGTCACATGAACTCATGATATGTTCCAACAACAACAACCACCGTTCGAATACATCGGCAGGATATGATTCCGCCTCCCGAACGCAAGGAAAATCTTTTGTCTTTCAACATTCTAGAACGATTCTAAGAATCAATCTGTGAAGTTCAAAATCCAATAGGGACCTAAAATGGTCTTATTTCAATGAATTATACTGCAGTTTCCAACCGAGCGCGTTGTCCGTCGATCACCTGTTCCATAATGCCGTGCATATTGTATTGCAGGCTCCAGTCTGGGGAATCGGTCTTGAACCTGGAGATATCGCCATATCTCACCCAAGAGCGCCGCATGTGCCACAGCTCATGATTTGGAATTCAGCGCCCTGACCGAGGCATCCAGCGCCAGCAACATTGAGCTGTGCCGGTTCGTCAGAGAGCGCGCGGACTGCAACAAGCCGAGTTCAGCAAATTCCCCATTGGGAACTGCCCCGTCATCTTTCAGCATCGCGCGCATTTCGTCGCGGGCCTGCTCAACCTCGACAGGCGAGCGGCCGACAATCGCACGTGCCACGATGGAGGCTGCCGCAGAGCCAAGTGCACAGGCATCGACCTTCTGCGCATAGTCGACTATCAGCCCGTCTTCGAGCCGCAGATAGACACTGATTTCGCTGCCGCAGGCCCGGCTGACCGCTTCACCCTTGTGGGTCGCATCCGGCAACTTGCCGAGCCTTGGAATATCCGCGGCGTAGGCGAGGATCTTGTCTTGATAGATCGCGTCGATACCGCTCACGAGCCGATCCCTATCCGCCAGCGGCGGCGCGCGCCTCAGCCTTGATCTTGTTCAGCATCGCGCCGAGGCCGTTCTTGCGGGTCGGGCTCAGATGCTCCTCAAGACCAACCTCGCGGATGAAATCCGGCTCCGTCGCGAGGATCTCGTCCGCGGTCCGGTTGCTATAAATGCGCAGGATAATGGCGATCAGGCCGGAAACGATGGCGGCGTCGCTGATGGCCTTGAACACCAGCCGGTCGCCATGTCGCTCTCCTACCAGCCAGACCTGGCTCTGACAGCCCTTCAGCTTGAACTCGTCACGCTGGAATTCCTCATCCAGCGGCGGCAGCTTGCGCCCGAGATCAATCAGATACTGATATCGGTCCATCCAGTCGTCGAAGAAGGCGAACTCGGAAATCAGCTCTTCCTGTTCCTCGGCGATAGAATGCGCCGGAGCCTGCATCTCGGTCTCAGCAACCATGTCTCTTCCTGTCTTGTCGATCTGGTTTCGAATTGGCGCGGAACCTGTGTCTTGTCAACGTCAGGGCGAAAGAAAGCACTTGTTCATCAGCAAAGACCTACGGAAAAACTAAATCCGTCATCCGGCTTCCGGAGACGGCGACAAGCCGAATGTCTGCAACAACCGGTCGGCGGCTGCGCTCGCGGTTTGGCGATTGCCTGCGACATCCGCTTCAAGATCAGCCACAAGCGCGCGAACGGCCTCATCTTCCTCGAAGCGTGCCATCAGTCGATCCCGCACCATGGACCACATCCAGCGCACCTGCTGGTTCTGGCGTTTTGCCTGAAACTCCCCGGTGGCGCTGAGCGTCTCGCGATGCCGCGCGATCTCGGCAAGAATATCCTCGAGCCCGACCTTACCGAGCGCGCTGCAGGTGGTCACCGGCGGCTGCCAGTTCGGGCTGGCCGGGGTCATGATTTCCAGGGCGCGGCGATATTCGGAAGCGGCCCGGCGAGCGCGTGACTTAACCTCGCCATCCGCCTTGTTGACCGCGATCATGTCTGCGATCTCAAGCACGCCCTTCTTGATGCCCTGCAACTCGTCACCGGCACCGGGCAGCATCAGGACGAGGAAAAAATCCACCATTTCGGCGACAACCGTCTCCGACTGGCCAACCCCCACCGTCTCCACCAGCACATGGTCGAACCCAGCGGCCTCGCATATCACCATGGTCTCGCGGGTTGCCCGCGTCACCCCACCGAGCGTGCCCGCCGACGGGCTCGGTCGAATATAAGCATCGGGATCGCGGCCGAGTTCCTGCATCCGCGTCTTGTCGCCGAGGATCGAGCCGCCGGTCCGATTGCTCGACGGATCCACCGCCAGCACCGCGACCTTATGGCCGGAGCCGGTCAACATCTTGCCGAAAGCCTCGATGAAGGTGCTTTTGCCAACACCCGGCACGCCAGTGATGCCGATCCGTCGCGCTTCACCGGAGAAAGGCAATAAAGCCTGCAAAACTTCCTGCGCCTGGCGGCGGTGCTCTGGATTGCGGCTTTCTATCAGGGTAATGGCGCGCGCCAGCACGGCACGGTCGCCCGCACGGACGCCGGAGACATAATCGTCGACACTCATCTGGCGCCGCTTCGGCGTGACGTCGGCTTGTTGAGAGATCATTTAACCCACGCGAACAGGGTAAAGGCTCACGCTGCCTCGACCGTATGGCCGAGCACTTCACCGATCTTGGCAATCAAATCCACCGCCGCGTCACTGATCACGGTGCCTGGCGGGAAGATCGCCTTGGCGCCAGCTTCATAGAGCGCACCGTAATCCTGCGGCGGCACCACCCCGCCGACAACGATCAGGATGTCCCCGCGCCCAAGCTTCTCCAATTCAGCCTTGAGCGCCGGAACCAGCGTCAAGTGACCGGCGGCAAGCGAGCTGGCACCGATCACATGCACATCGTTCTCCACCGCCTGCCGCGCTGCTTCTTCCGGCGTCTGGAACAGTGGGCCGATATCGACGTCAAAACCGAGATCGGCGAAAGCCGAGGCAATCACCTTCTGGCCCCGATCATGGCCGTCCTGCCCCATCTTGGCGATTAGGATACGCGGACGCCGACCTTCAACTGCTTCGAACGCGTCGACTGCTTTCAACACCCGATCCACGGATTCGGCTCCCTTGCCGACTTCACTTGCATATACGCCTGACACGGTCTTCACCTCCGCGACATGTCGCCCATATACTTTTTCCAGCGCATCGGAAATTTCGCCAACCGTTGCCCGCGCCCGTGCCGCATCGACCGCGATCTCAAGCAGATTACCCTCGCCGGAGCCGGCAGATTCCGTCAACCGGTCCAGCTGGCGCTTTGTCTCGCGCTCATCCCGTTCGGCCCGAAGCCGTTCCAGCTTCTCGAGCTGCTGGCGGCGCACCGACTGGTTGTCGACCCGCAGCACCTCGACATTATCAAGCTCGTCCGTGCGGTATTTGTTCACACCGACGATGGTCTGCCGGCCGCTGTCGATCCGCGCCTGAGTGCGGGCGGCGGCTTCCTCGATCCGCATTTTCGGGATACCGGCCTCAATCGCCTTGGCCATGCCGCCGAAGCTCTCGACTTCCTCAATATGCTCCCACGCACGCTGCGCCAGATCGTGGGTCAGCCGCTCGACGTAATAGCTGCCACCCCAGGGATCGATGACGTTACAGGTGCCGGTTTCCTGCTGGATCAGCAGCTGGGTATTACGGGCGATGCGGGCGGAGAAATCTGTTGGTAGAGCCAACGCCTCGTCCAACGCGTTGGTGTGCAAGGACTGGGTGTGTCCGTGCGTCGCCGCCAATGCCTCGACGCAGGTGCGGACCGAATTATTGAACACGTCCTGTGCGGTCAGGGACCAGCCGGAAGTCTGGCAATGAGTCCGCAAGCTGAGGCTTTTCGGGCTCTTCGGATCGAACTGCTTCATCAGCCGGGCCCAGAGCAGGCGCGCGGCGCGCATCTTGGCGACTTCCATGAAGAAGTTCATGCCGATGGCCCAGAAGAAGGACAGGCGCGGCGCGAACGCATCGATACCGAGCCCTGCTTCCATCCCGGCGCGGGCATATTGCACCCCGTCCGCCAGCGTATAGGCCAGCTCCAGATCCGCCGTAGCGCCGGCTTCCTGCATGTGATAGCCGGAAATACTGATCGAGTTGAAACGCGGCATCTTTGTCGAGCTATAGCCGAAGATGTCGGAGATGATCCGCATCGAAGGCGTCGGCGGATAGATGTAGGTATTGCGGACCATGAACTCCTTCAGAATGTCGTTCTGAATGGTGCCGCTGAGCTTTTCCGGGGAAACGCCCTGTTCTTCCGCCGCGAGGATATAGAGCGCCATCACCGGTAGAACGGCACCGTTCATGGTCATGGACACGCTCATCTGGTCGAGCGGGATACCATCGAAAAGCTGGCGCATGTCCAGAATACTGTCGATCGCGACCCCGGCCATGCCAACGTCGCCGACGACTCGCGGATGATCACTGTCATAGCCTCGATGGGTCGCCAGATCGAATGCGACTGAAAGTCCCTTTTGACCGGCTGCAAGATTACGCCGGTAGAAAGCATTCGACTGCTCGGCCGTGGAGAAGCCTGCATATTGCCGCACCGTCCAGGGCTTGTTCACATACATGGTCGGATAGGGCCCGCGCAGGAACGGCGGCAGGCCCGGCCAGGTCTTCAGGAAGTCGAGACCCTCGATGTCTTCGGCTGTGTAGAGCGGCTTGACCGCAATACGTTCCGGGGTCTCCCAGACGGCGCCCTCCGCAGTAGAGCTGCCGCCAACAGGTTCACCGAGTGACACTGTCGAAAAATCGGGTATCGCGCTCATTGTTCGATCACTCCCAATCCGGCCGCCAGATCGCGAAGGGTCGACAGCGTCTGGTCTCCCACATAGATGAAACCGTCGATCCCCGCTGCCCGCCAGGCATCTTCATTATCGCCGGGACGCCCCGCCAGAAGAATGCGCTCCGCCCCGATTTTTTTCAGGGCTGCAGCAGTTTCCACCACAGCCTCGTCATAGATTTTATCAGAGGAGCAGAGAACTGCAAAACGGCAGCCGCTCTTTTCAAAGGCAGCTGTCAGATCGCCATCACCAGTTTCCGCCGGAACGCTTTCGATACCGCCCGCCGCGAAATAGTTCTGCGCGAAGGTTCCCCGCGCCGTGTAATCCGCAGGAGTGCCCAGATTGACCTGGAAGATTCGGGGCCGTGCACCTGATTTCTCAAGCGCCGCATCGCTCGCAGCCCGCAGGGCTTCAAACCCTTCGCCGAGCGTGTGCCGAGCCAGCGGCGCCATCTCCACACCAGCTTTCGCACGATCCGGCAGAGCACCTTGCCCAAGAGCCGCGCGCAGCGCGTCCCGGTCACAAACAACGCCTACCGCCGTTTCCTCACTCAAGTTCGGGAAGGTGCTAACGCCCGTGACCTCGTCCTTGCGACGGGCGAGGTTCCGTTCCCGTTCGGCCCAGCCATCGGCAACCATCGAAGCAACCCGGCCAGATGTAAGCGCAGCGACCATGCCACCATCAGCCTCTATCGATTGCAGGATGTCCCAGGCCCGGACCGCATATTCCTCGCTGAGCGTTTCCACATACCAGGACCCGCCCGCCGGATCGGTCACCCGATGCAGGCCGGATTCTTCCATCAGGATGATCTGGGTATTGCGGGCAATGCGGCGGGCAAACCCATCCGGCAAACCAACCGCATGATCATAAGGCAGCACCGTCAGACTGTCCGCCCCGCCAACACCGGCAGCGAAGGTCGAGACCGTGGCGCGCAGCATGTTGACCCAGACATCCCGCCCGGCAATCGCCCGTTCCGCCGTCACCACATGCAGGCTCATCGGAGCTTCTACGGCATCAGCTCCGGATGCCTCAAGCACCCGAGCCCAAAGCCGCCGCGCCGCGCGCAGCTTTGCGATCCCCTGAAAGACATCGACTCCGAGCGCAAAAGTGAATTCCACCTGCTTCGCCGCTCCCGCGACATCGAGACCTGCGGCGGTCAGCGCACGCAGATAGGCGATACCGGTCGCCATCGCGAAAGCCAGATCCTGAACCTCGTTGGCTCCCGCTTCGTAATAAGGCGCGGTGTCCACAGCGACGGACCGCACCTTCGTGTAATTGGCGGCGCATCGCTTGGAGATATCCGCCATTTCCATGAGCGCGTCTTCCGCCGCCTTCGGCAGCCAACCTTCCCGGGCCAGCGTGCCGAGCGGATCGATCCGAAAACTGCCAGAAACCTCGCTCGCATCACAGCCGCGGCGGGTCCAGAGCTCTTCCAGCATGGCGGAGGCGGCAGGGGCGTAAGCGCCAGCGTCGAGCGCGACCGGCGCCATGTTCAGGTGAATGCCGGCGAGCGCCTTGTCGAGATCGTCAACCGAACCAATGACCACACCCTCAACGCCGGGCCGGTCGACCCGCAGCAGAACCGATGTCGCGCCGCGCTCGAGATCCTGTTTTACCGTCTTGGCAACCTCCACCGGATCGCCATGCGCCTGCATCTGCCGCACGTCCCAGCCGGTCTCGGTCCGGTCGCCGCACGGAGTTGGCGCAGTCCTCCCAGCCGGCGCGTCATCGCCGGTATAAATCGGTTGCAGCTTCAGGCCTTCATAGGTCTGACGGGTGAGAACCTTGTCGAAAGACGCACCTTTCAGGACCGTTTCGAGGGCACTCATCCAAGCTTCACGAGACGTTTCGGGAAATTCCTCCGCGAGCGTCATCAAGGTTTTTTCATCCATGGTCTTCATCGCCGTGGTCGCCTCTTTGTCACGCTATTGCGTTTGTCCTACTGGGTTGCGGCTCCTTCGGCAAGAAACTCTGGCGGCGGGTTCGAGGCGTCTGATCAAGGTCAATTTACCGCACCGCACCGATTCCCGATTGTTTCGGAGGCGCGCCTCAGCTAAGGCGGGGCATCTCCGGTGCGCATTGCCGGCACGTAAGGAAAGCATCGACGCATGCCAACCGTGATCAAAGATGACAGCCGCCCCTACTTCCTGTGGCTTCTCCTCGCCGTCGCCGCTTTAACGGCCGTGCGGCTTGGCGTTCTCGCAGGCAGTGGCCTTGGATTGCATGGCGACGAAGCACAATACTGGTCCTGGAGCCGCGATCTGGAATGGGGCTACTACACAAAGCCGCCGCTGATCGCTTTCATCATCGCCGGAGCCCAATCCCTCTGCGGTGACGCCACGGCCTGCATTCGCGCGCCGTCACCCTTGCTGCATGCGGGCACGGCGCTCGCCATCTACGGCATTGCCGAGACCCTGACAGGGAGCAAAAGGATCGGTTTCTGGTCTGGGCTGAGTTTCGCGACGCTGCCAGCCGTCTCCCTCTCCAGTCTCCTGATCTCGACCGACGTGCCGCTGCTGTTTCTCTGGGCCATCGCACTTATGGCATTCGTGCGTAGCCTGAAAAGCGATGCCCTCGGGTGGCCGCTGCTGCTGGGCCTCGCTCTCGGCGCCGGGTTCCTCGCCAAATACGCCATGGCCTATTTCGTCCTCGGCCTGGTGCTGTTCACACTGATCACGCCTGCACACCGGTCCTGGCTGACAAGCCGGAAACCGCTGGTCGCGCTCGTCATCATGCTTGCTGTGTTCTCGCCGAACCTGATCTGGAACTTCGAGTCCGGCTGGGTGACCTTCACTCACGTCAAGGACAACACGAACCTGAAGGGCGACCTGTTCCATTTCGGCAAGATGCTGGAATTCGTCGGCAGCCAGGCAGGTGTCTTCGGGCCGGTGCTTTTCGTCGCTCTGCTCTGGCGCCTCGCCGTGCTGCGGCGGGATCCGGCGGCGCAAACAGAAAAGCTGCTGCTCTGCTTCTCCCTGCCGGTGCTGCTGATCATCACCGGCCAGTCCTTCCTCAGCCGCGCGAATGCCAACTGGGCGGCCACCGCCTATGTCGCGGCAACGATCCTGATCGTCTCATGGCTGCTCCAGCGTGATCGACTGAAGCTGGTTGTCACCGGTATCGGCATCAATCTCACCGCCGCCGCCGTGCTGGGCTTCTTCTTCCTTGATCTGCCGGGCGTCGACGTGCCGCTGAAAAAAGACCCGCTACGCCGCTTGCGCGCGTGGGATCAGGTGGCGGACCAACTACGCCCCGTTATTGCAGCCCACCCGGACGCCGTGTGGCTGACCGAAGACCGCAAGACCATGGCCTCCCTGCTCTACGCCCTGCGTGACCTGAAGCATCGGCCAAAGATGTGGGATTACGACGGCCATCCGGACCATCATTACGAGTTGACGGAACGCTACTTGCCGCAGCCAGGGGATACAGTGCTGCTGGTCGCGAAATGGGACAATCCGTTTCCAATTCTTGAGCAGTTTGGAGAAGTTACGCAGCTGGCCCCAG
Organism: Nisaea sp.; assembly: GCF_039990255.1. Taxonomy (GTDB): domain Bacteria; phylum Pseudomonadota; class Alphaproteobacteria; order Thalassobaculales; family Thalassobaculaceae; genus Nisaea. Next base: position 37,627 of record NZ_JBDXGG010000004.1, read on the forward strand.
TTGAAGTGCATACTGGCGAAAAGGCATTACGCCGCTTGCACCTATTCTATCTAGCCAGCCCCAAGACCAATCGCGACTAAACCAGCCTATACCGATGCCTTGGCATCATCCGCGCCGATCTTCGTAAATGTTTCCGGGAAGTCGTCTGGAATAGCCACAGTCTCAAATCCCGTAAGCCTCTCGCTAATCTGGGCAGCAAGAGCCGGAACAAGTGGGATATAGACCGATGATGGTCTTTGCGCGTCTGCCGGAGCTAGGATAGGTCTATCAAAGAACGTACTGCCGACCCGCGAGCGATCTTCGTCGAGATAAAAATCGACCTTGCGCTCAAGATTGGATGAGGCCCATGCCGCCGCGATGGACGTGCCAAATAGCCCGAACCCGCCATCGCCGAAAGTTTCCATCGACTTCTTGACCGTTCCAAGCCAGTCCAGCGCTGCATGGAGACCGCGAACAGTCGCACCGACATCAACAGATGGTGCCTGCCAAGTTCCTGTCCCCGGGCGGGCCACAACTGTTATCTCGCGCTTCAATACATCCACCCGCAAAGCTTCGATGTCATAGCCCGCGCTTGCAACTACAGAGGCAATACTCGTCTGGGTGAAATGGCTGCTATGATCCGCGATCATCAGATCAAACGGGTTGTGAGGAAAATACGGGACCTGAATGAACAAGCGTCCTTTGGTCGGATCGAGCAGCCTGCGAATCTCACGAATGGCTTTCGCCGGTGACGGAATATGTTCGAACACATGAATAAGCGTAACGAGATCGAAGCTCTTGTCGATATCATCAAGTCGCTCATAGATGTTTTCGACCTTCTCGATCCCAGAAAGAGCATCAAAGTCTTTGATGTTCGGGTCATATCCGCTGAGCCGCCAGTCCGACAACTCCTGCGCGAAGGCCCGCAGTGTGGAGCCCGTGCCGCATCCGAAATCTAGCAGACGACCACCGCCGTCCAATTTCAATTCTCTGCGCATCCAATCAATTAGGTGGACAGATCTTGAGCTGAGACCAGACTCTCCCGCGATCAGTTGTTCCACTCCTGACCGGGACTGATGATAGAGCACATAGCCTTCATAGATCCTATCCGCTTCACGCGACCACTCATCCGTGATTGGCTTCTGAACCAGACCGCATGCGCTGCAAATCGCTAACGCGCCGCCCTTCGCCCAACCACGGCAATCCGACGTGACCCGGCACCAATCGGAATAACCCTCAACTGTTTCAAGCTTATTGGAACCGCAATGGTGACAAGCAACTGAGGTCATTAAGGTTTTTCTTTCTGATAGACGACAGGAAAACATTGGTTGGTCACGAGTTCCCCCGGGGCTTCACAAATCTGCCGCACAAAGGTCGCCGACTTCCCGCTCTCCGGAGCATAACGGCTTGGCTGCGTCAGAAACCGGAGGGACATCCCCCGCCGATCACTGATGAGCGACCTGTTCGGGGGACTGCAGTGCATTGTGTACCCATTGAAGAACACGACATCACCAGGCTGCATGTCGACACGACGAATCTCCAGGCCGAGGGCCGATGGATCGGACAACGCCTCTGTCCCGGCGCCGCTGTCAGTTAAGCGCTCTCCGGTCTTCACGTTAACCGAGCCAACATCCTTGTAGACTTGGGAGCCGACAGCAAACTGCAATGCTCCGGTTTCCTCGTTACACGTATCGAGCGCGATCCACGCCGAGATATGATCTACAGGATCAACGGGATAGAACGAAGCATCGTTATGCCAAGCAAAAGCTTCCCCAATCCCGGCCGGTTTGCTGAAAACAACTGCTTCCATCAGTTGAAGGTAGTCCGACTTCGATAACTCAGAACAAAGACCCAGAAGCTGGGTCCTATCAAATACCGATTGGCAATAAGGTGCAGCGCTCAACGGAAAAATACTGCGGTTGCCGTCCGGGCGATGTCGCCAACAAACCAGCATGGGCTCGTTCGTAGGGACGGTCTCCTCTACCGGCGCATCGAACAGCACCTCCAGCTCGGCCTGCACATCTCGCGTAAGTTTGGGCGAAAGCAGCCTCTCAACGTGAACAAAGCCGTCTTCGCGAAATTTCTCGACAACTCCTCCGGCGATCAATTTTTGAGTCACCGTATTCATTCAGGTTTTAACCAAGTACGCTGCCGGAGCATTGGTCCAGGTCAGTGTTTTGAGTTGAGCTCCCGGTAAGTCATCCAGAAATTCATCTACGGCTTTTGTCTCTCCTGGCCATTCTTTAATTGCATATTCATCAAACATAATAATGCCACCGCGGCTCAGCCGGTCCCAGATAGGCTTTAGTGCAGCCTTTGTCGGAGCGTACATATCGCAATCAAAGTGTATTAAAGAAAACCGCACGCCGGGAAACTCGTCCAAAAATGCTGGGACCGTTTCCGAGATGTCTCCTTCGATGAGCTTTATTCTTGGTTTTTGCGGAATAAACCGGTCTGCATCGAAAATCTCAATTGCAGCCAAAAGCTCTTCCTTGAAGTGCGCAGGTGAATAGCCTCCGACCTTGCGCTGCATAGTCGGATCTTCGCCACCATCTTGCTCGTCAACAGAAACAAAGCCCTCCCAGTTGTCGAACCCATAGATAGTCTTGGTGCGGTTCCCAATCGCGTAGGCTTCCAACAGATTTGCCCATGTCATCAGGTCAAAACCCCGGAAAACTCCAAGCTCCGCTATGTCTCCCGGAACCTCAAGAGTCATCTTGAACAGATCAATATGGGCGAAGAATCGCTTCAGCAACTGCCGCCTGGCCAGCACAGGAAAATGTTTGACGGCATCGAGAGGAGATACATCGAACCGTTCGGTGTGCTCTCCCAAAAGCCGCTCTACATCCTCATCAGTCTTGTGCTTAACAAAGCCGTCGAAATTAGACATGACGCTCACCCGTCAATGGTTCAAAAATTTTCTTTTCCTGCAAATCCAGGTAGTGCTTAGTCGTTGAGTCCCGGTCACCAAACACTCGAAGATCGGCGCTCAGCCGTACATATCCTGATAAATTTAAAGCCGATTCATGGACAAGATCTCTGTGCAAGAGAAGCGCACTTCCTTTGGTGACTGTCGCCAAAACTCCGTCACCCAAGTCACTTCGTATCGGTGCGAACCACAAATCGTTTTCCAACCGCGCACTTTCGTCTATTTCGGGATTGCGAGCGACGTCATGACTTTTGGGAAACACCCGGACACCGCCCATATTTTCCGAGAAAGCCTCGATCGGCACCCAAACAGTCACGAAATTCGACATATGACCGTTATACTGACGATCAACATGGCGCGGAACCGCTGCCAGGGTTGAACTCGGCGCCACATGCCTCGGAGACGGAAACATATGCAGGTAGAGACGCTCCGCGACAAGAATACGCTTCAGCACGGAAGTCAAACGCTCGCCCCCAAGGAGCTCCCAAAGAGCCGGGTGAGCCTTGATATTCCGGGGAAAGTTGCCGGAGACAAGCGCCTTGAGCTCACTAAACTCACTTGCGTCAATGTCGGCAGGCGGCTTTGCTAAAAAACTCTCAACATTACCGACCCCAACCCCTCTCTCACGAAGAATCTTACCGATCTCGGCGCTTGATGACGACAAGAGCGTCTTGACAGACCCAAGCGATGGTAACGGGATGCAATCGTCAAGAATCAAATATCCCTCACGATGGAATTTTTCAGCCAAGTGCGCTGTTGAATCCATAGGTCCTTCCGTGAAGAAAATTTTATCTAGCCTGCGTACTAAGTACTTAAGCAGCAATAAACTGTGGAACAACTTTGCGCATAATACGATTAATTTAATTGTCGCAATCTAACAGGCTGTCGATGTTCGCGTATAACCTGATCTGAGATTACGGCTTCGACCGGACCATGCCCCCTCCCTAATATTTCCCGCTCAACGCCCCGTTGAAACAACCTGAATCAAAGGCCGAAAGCCGGTCTACGCCACGGTGCGCCTCAAGGCTGAGAGTAAACGCTTCAATTAGATTTTGTTTTCCCGGCACGCGATGAAACTGTGATACGCTTTGCGTGTTTTTAAACAGTTGAATCAATCGGATGCAGGCATCAGCGAGAGACAAGATCAAACCCGTCTCAGAACTCTCTGAGATAGCGCAAAAAATTCGGTCTTCAGGTGAAAAGATCGCTCATGCTCACGGCACCTTCGATCTGCTGCATATGGGGCATGTCCGGCACCTCGAGCAGGCGCGCCGGGAAGGCGATGTGCTGTTCGTGACCGTGACCGCCGACGAGCATGTTCACAAGGGGCCTGGACGGCCCGTTTTTGCCGATCAACTCCGTGCCGAAATGCTCGCCGCACTCGAATATGTCAGCTGGGTCGGGATCAATCACGACGCATCGGCGGAGCAGGTGATCCACGCGATCAAGCCGGACGCCTATATCAAAGGCTCCGACTATGTAGATGCTGAGCAGGATGTCACTGGCAAGATTGTTGACGAGCGCAACGCCGTCGAAAGCCATGGCGGCAAAATTGTTTTCACCAGCGACATCACCTTCAGCTCCAGCGAGTTGATCAACCGGCATGTCGATGTCTTTGAACCGGAAGTCCGGGACTATCTGGACCAGGTCCGTAACCGGGTCGGTCTGCGACAATTGCTGGATTTGGTCGACAGCATCAAAGACATGAAGGTCCTTTTGATCGGTGACACGATCCTGGATGAATACCAATACGTCTCGCCCTCGGGTCAGCCGTCCAAAGAAAACATTATGTCCACCCGTTATCAGGACATCGAGATTTTCGCGGGCGGCGTTATCGCGGCGGCGAACCATGTCGCAAGCTTCTGCAAACAGGTCGATATCATCACGTGCCTTGGCGAGGACGATCCGCGGGAAAATTTCGTCAATAAGCAGTCGCGCGAGAATGTGAATATCATTCCCGTCTACAGGCCAAATGCACCGACCACCCGGAAGGTCAGGTTCGTCGACAATAGCTATCTGCGGAAACTCTTCGAGGTGCAATTCATCGAGGACTCGCCTCTGCCTCCGGAACCGTTGGCCGATCTTCACGCCAAGATCGCCGAGCTCGCCCCGGGGTACGATGTCGTCATGGCGGCAGATTTCGGCCACGGGTTGATCTCCGGCGCCACCGTGGATCTGATTTGTGAGACCGCCCCATTCCTTGCCGTCAACGCACAGACCAACAGTGCCAATCGTGGCTACAATCTGATCACCAAGTATCCCCGCGCGGATTATCTCTGCATCGACTCGCCCGAAGCACGGCTCGCGGTCGGCGACCGGTTCAGCGATCTCGGGGAGATTGCCCAAAAGATACTGCCGAAGCAGATTGATTGCCCCCGCATGATCCTGACCCATGGCCGTCACGGATGTGTCGCCTACGACGCGGGGAGTCCGATAACCCAGATCCCCGCTTTCACCCGCCGGGTAGTCGATACGATGGGTGCTGGCGACGCTTTTTTCTCAATCACCTCACCTCTGGCCAAGGTTGGAACGGATATTGCTAGTATCGGGCTGATCGGGAATATCGCCGGTGCCATAAAGGTTGGCATCGTCGGACACCGTGACTCGGTCGACAAGATCAGTGTGGTCAAGGCTTTAACCGCGCTTTTGAAGTAACAGCGCCACGATGGGGCAGGATAGCTAGCAGGTGAAGTTGGCACGGACAGGAAAATATGACCAATACGAGCGTGACACAGTCTCCGATACCCTATGTCGATATAGGCACCCAGTTCGCCCAGGAACGCGACGATTTGATGCCGATCATCGAAGAAGTTCTCGCCAGCGGCATGTATGTCGGGGGACCGTGGAACGATAAACTGGAAGTCGCTCTGGCGGAGCGCTGCGGTACGAAACACGCGGTTGCCGTGAATTCCGGAACGGATGCGCTCATCCTCTCTCTCGCCGCGCTCGGAATTCGTGCGGGCGATGAAGTGATCACGCCGCCCAACTCATTCATTGCCTCTGCTGCAGTGATCTCCCATCTCGGCGCAATACCGGTTTTTGCCGATGTGCTTCCCGACCAAAATATCGACCCGGTGGAAATCGAGAAAAAGATCACGCCAAAAACCAAGGCAATCATGCCCGTGCATCTGACCGGACGGATCGCCGACATGGGACCAATCCGGGAAATCGCAGAGCGGCACGGGCTCGCCGTCGTCGAAGATGCAGCACAGTCCATCGGCTCGCTCTATGACGGCAAACCGAGCGGCGCGCTTAGCGACGTAGGCTGCTTCTCTGCCCATCCGCTGAAAAACCTGAATGCCTGCGGCGATGCCGGCTTCCTGACCACCGACAGGGACGATATCGCCGAGTTTGCCCGTCTCTACCGCAATCACGGGCTGATCGATCGCAACACAGTCGTTCGGTTCGGCTCAGTTTCGCGTATGGACCACATCCAGGCCGCCATTCTTTATTACCGGCTCGGAAAGATGGACGACCTGATCGAGCGGCGCCGTAGCAATGCAGCGCTCTATAGAAACTTACTCGACCCAGCGCTTGCCTTCTCCCCGCCGTGCCGGGATATCGAATTCAACAGTTTCCATATCTTCGTCATCCAGGTTGATCATCGAGATGCGTTGCAAGAGCATCTTTCCAGCCTCGGGATCGGCACAGCGGTTCATTATCCGGTGCCAATCCATCTGCAACCGGCGGCGGCCTATCTGGGGCACAAGGCCGGGGATTTCCCGGTAACCGAATTGCAGTCGGAGCGGATTCTCACCTTGCCAATCCACCAGAACCTGACCGAAGACGAAATCCGCCGAGTGGCGGGCGCGGTCAACGCCTTCCTTGCAGCGGCAGCGTAACGCCGGAGAAAGACAGATGAGCGAGCAAGCAATTAATTACGAACAGCTTGTCGAGTCTTACGAGAACCGACTGCTGAACCAGTTGCGCAGCCACGGCGTGGATCTGGATTTTCTGGAGATGTGGGTTCCGGACGAGGACACGGTCTCAAGTGTCCTGAACATGGTCGAGGCCGCCGGTGCGTTCGGCGTTGAGAGTTTCACCATCCGGGTCAATCGCACGACTTTACCAGCAGCTCGAACCGACGACCTAAAGAGCGCACTCGCCCCGATCTGCGATGTCGAAGTCGACGAATATGAGGATCATTGTCTTGTCCAGATCAGCAGCATTACCGCGTGAGACGGATGTGAGCGTACGCTCCGACATTCCGCAGGCCTTCGCCGGGCCGATAGAAGACCGGCTCCGGCGTTTGACTCATCTTGGCAGGGCATCCGCGTCGGACAGTGCGAAAATCTCCGTCAACGCCGATGGCATGGAGCTGACGGTTGTTCTAGACGGCGAGACCGAGACCATCTCAGATGCTTGCTTTGAGGCGCCGGCCGATGCTCCTGAAGCTGCTGTACTGGATTTACTCTGCGATCATGCCATCGGCGCCCCGGTGCGCGAAATGGCCGAGCACGGCTTGATCTATGCGCTGCAGGCGCTCAGAAACCCTGACATGCCGGCACCGGTTTCCGGAATTCTCACCCCGCGCAATGCAGCAGCCTGCTTCGCAACGCCTTTGCGCCTCGTATCTGCCATCCGGCGCGAGATCGAGGCCAAATCCGGACGCCATACCGATACAAATTTCTTCGACCAGCCTTACAGCGAGGCCTGGAGAAAACTCGACAAGACGGGCAAGCGTGATCTTGTTCTGCCCCATATCACTGTTTTCAAGGCAGACAACGGACTTTCGGACAGTGCCTTTGAACTGGTCGAGATCGACCAATATGATCGTCTGTTCCTCGCTTTCACCGACGAGATTGCAGCGTGGCACAAGCCCGTGCTGCTGATGAGACTTGAACGCTGGCTTCGCGAGCAGACCGGCGAACGCATTGAACTCTTCACCGAGGTGGTGAAGGACGCGAACCGTATCCGGCGCCTCTGAAAAACCGGGACCAACAGTCCAAGGAACGAAGCCATGACCGGAATGACTGATCACGTCGAACTGATTCTTGATGGCACCAAAATCGCCTGGCATCAGGACCGCGTCAACGCCTGGGAGCGTGGCGAACGCATCGCCCCGATCACCATCGACATGTCGCTGACACGTGCCTGCAATTTCGCCTGTCACTTCTGCTACGCGATGTTGCAGGAAAATGAGCGCAAGGTGATCGACAAGAAGGCAATCTTCGAATTCCTTGAGGATTGTGCCGAGATCGGCGTCAAGGGCATCAGCCTGGTTTCAGACGGCGAGAGCACGATCTCACCTGTCTTTGTTGATGCCTGCAAATATGGCCACGAACTCGGCCTTTCGATGGCCGTCGGCACAAACGGCTTCGTGCTGAACCGGCGCAAACTGGAAGAGGTCTTGCCGTCCCTCACCTATCTCCGCGTCAACATTTCGGCCGGCGAGCGCAAGCGTTATGCCGAAATCATGGGCGTGAAGGAGCACTGGTTCGACCGGGTCGCGGAAAACATCAAAGCCATGGGCGAAATCAAGCGGGAGCAAAATCTCGATGTAACCATCGGTATGCAGATGGTGCTGATGCCGGAGTATCATGATCAGATCATGCCTCTTGCCCAACTCGGCAAGGAGTTGAGGCCGGACTATCTGGTCATCAAGCATTGCAGCGACGACGAGGACGGGTCTCTCGGCGTCGATTACAGCGGCTATGCCAGCCTCTATGAGACCCTGCACGCAGCCGAAGCGCTTTCGGATGAGACCTATAAAGTGCAGGTCAAATGGTCGAAGATCGAGACCGAAGGCACACGCAGCTACCAGCGTTGCTACGGAGCGCCCTTCATGCTGCAGATGTCCGGCTCCGGCCTGGTCGCGCCCTGCGGCATGCTGTTCAACGAGCGCTACAAGAAGTTCCACATCGGCAACATCACCGAGGAACGGTTCCGCGACATCTTCTACAGCGACCGCTACTGGGAAGTGATGAACTACCTCGCCAGCCCGGATTTCAACGCCCAGAAGATGTGCGGCAGCCTGTGTCTCCAGCACAAGGTTAACGAGTTCCTCGACGGCTACCAGAAGGGCGATTTCGAGTTGCCGGAAATGAAGGGCGAACAGCCCATGCATATCAACTTCATCTGACGCCGGAGCTGGAAATATGACCGACACCGGGAACGATTACAGGCTGCGCTGCCTGAAACAGATGCTGCGGATCCGTCTGGTCGAGGAGACCATCGCGGAACGCTATGCCGAACAGGAAATGCGCTGCCCGGTGCATCTTTCCATCGGCCAGGAAGCCTCCGCCGTCGGCGTCTGCGATGCCCTACGATCCGATGACCGGCTCTTCAGCAGCCATCGCTCCCACGCGCACTATCTTGCCAAGGGCGGGAATCTGAACGCCATGATGGCCGAGATCTACGGCAAACGGGATGGCTGCATCGGTGGCCGTGGCGGCTCCATGCATCTGATGGACCCGGATGTCGGCATGATGGCCAGCATCCCCATCGTCGCAAGCTCGATCCCTCTAGCAACCGGCACAGCACTGTCTGACAAGTTCGACAACAACGGGAAGGTCACGATCTCCTTCCTCGGGGACGCCTGCCTTGAGGAAGGCGTGTTCCACGAATCCGCCAATTTCGCCAAGCTGCGCGGCCTGCCGATCGTCTATGTCTGCGAGAACAACCTCTATTCGGTCTATACCAACCTGGCCGACAGACAGCCAGACCGCCCACTGACGAGCATCCCCGCCGCGCACGATATCGAGCATCGCCATATCGACGGCAATGACCTAGAGGCTGTCCGGGAGGCCGCACTCTGGGCCGTAGAGGCCGCGCGCTCCGGGAACCCTACATTCCTGCAACTCGACACCTACCGGTGGCGGGAACATTGCGGACCGAACTACGACAATCATATTGGCTACCGAACCGAAGAAGAGTTTCAGACCTGGCGCCTTCAAGATCCTCTTGAACGCTATCGCAAGGTACTTGAACAGAATGGGACGCTTGGCGCCGGAGTCTTCGAGAAACTTGAACAAGATACTCAGACCGAAGTGAACGAGGCGTTTGCTTTCGCCATCAATTCCCCACTGCCGGAACCGACCGAGGCCCTTGCCCATGTCTATGCCTGACACAACCAGTGCGCCGGACGCGCCGGTGATAAACATGGGCACCGCCATCCGTGATGGCCTGCTTGAAGCGGCACGCCATGATCCGTCGGTCATCTTCTTCGGCGAAGGGGTCGAGGATCCGGCCGCTCTTTTCGGCACACTTAAGGATATCGGCAAACATATAGGCCACGACCGGATGATCGAAATGCCGATCGCCGAGAACGGGCTGATTGGCGTCGCCATCGGGGCCGCCATGGCGGGCAAGCGCCCGGTGGTAAGCCTGCAGCGCGTCGAATTCGCCCTGCTCGCGCTGGAGCAGATCCTGAACAATGCAGCCAAGACCCGCTATGTCAGCAACGGGCGCCACAGCGTGCCTCTTGTACTGCGCATGATTGTCGGGCGCGGCTGGGGTCAGGGACCGGAACATTCACAAAGCATGGAAGCGATCTTCGCCCATGTACCCGGCCTGAAAGTCATCATGCCGGCCTTTGCCGAGGACGCGAAAGGCATGATCGCCGCCGCCGTCGTGGACGACAATCCAGTGATCGTGATCGAGCATCGCTGGTCTCATTATACAACAAGCCCTGTCGCGGAAGGCTATATCCACCGCCCGCTCGACGGCCCTCGCACCGTGCGCGAGGGCGACGGGCTGACCATCGTTGCCACCTCCTACATGACGCTGGAAGCCGTCCGCGCCGCCGATAAGCTGGCAGAAGCCGGATACCCGGTCGAAGTGCTAGACCTGCGCGTCATCCGCCCGCTCAATCTCGATCCTATTGTCGAAAGCGTAGCCCGTACCGGGCGACTGCTAACCGTCGATACCGGGTTCCGGATGTTCGGTATCGGCGCCGAGATCGCTTCCGAGGTGACAAGCCGCTGTTTCGACCTGCTGGAAGCAGCACCCGTTCGCCTCGGCCTGCCGGATCACCCCACACCGAGCTCGCGGGGGCTGGTCAAGGGATTCTACCCAGATGCCGCCAGGATCGCCCGCACTGCGGCCGAAATGATGGGGCTGGACGATGCCAGGATCTCTGCCATCGAGGAAGGCATCCTGGCCGACCGCAAAGACCTCCCGCTTGACGTGCCTGATCCTTTCTTCAAGGGGCCATTCTGATGACCTCTGAGGCGGGCGGGGCCGCTAACCAACTCATGCAGGTCCGTTACTCTCCCCTGGAACAGCAGTTCGCCGACGTCGACGAGATCTTCGACGAGTTGCGCACGCTGGTCCGCTCCACCGATTTCACCCTCGGCAAAGTCGTCGGTGAGTTCGAGGAGATGTTCGCGGCGGCCGCTGGGTCGAAATACGCCATTGGTGTCGGCTCCGGCACGGACGCCCTCAAGATCCCGTTGAAGGCGCTCGGCATCGGGTCCGGCGACGAGGTCATCACCGCCGCCAATACTTTCTACGCCACCGCAGGTGCCATCGCCGAGACCGGTGCACGGATCGTTTTTATCGATTGCGACGACACGTTCGGGATCGACCCTGACCAGATCGAGGCTGCGATCACGCCGCGCACCAAAGCGATCATGCCCGTTCATCTGGCAGGTGACATGGCAAACATGACCAGAATCACGGAGATTGCCGAAAAGTACGGCCTGCCGGTCGTTGAGGATGCCTGCCAGAGCCTGCTTGCTACCGAAGCCGGACGTCCGGCTGGGACCTGGGGCATCGCTGGCGGGTTCTCCATGCATCCTCTAAAGATCATCAATGTCTGGGGTGACGCCGGTGTCATCGTCACCGACGACCCCGAGATGGACCGGATGTGCCGGCTCTTACGAAATCACGGTCTGCGCAATCGCGATGAGATGGAAATCCTTGGCTACAATACACGCCTCGATTCCGTGCAGGCGGTGGTTGGCAAATGGATTGTCGCTCGGGTTGAGGATATCGTCAGCGGCAGGATAAAGGCAGCCGAGCGCTACGATGCGGCCTTCGCAGATATTCCTGAGATCACGCTTCCGATCCGGCGCGCCACAAAAGGCCCGGAAGAACGCTCAGTCTATCTGAACTATGTGGTTTATGTCGAACGGCGGGATGAATTACTGGCCCATTGTCACGCACACCGGGTCGACGCGAAGGTGCATTACCCGATCCCGCTCTACAAACAAGATGCCCTGCGTCATCTCGGCTATCCGGACGGAGCATTTCCAGTGACTGATCGGCATGCGGAAACGATCATCAGCTTCCCGGCGGACCAGCATCTTTCAACGGCTGAGCTGGATTACCTTATCGGTGTGGTTCGGAATTTTTACGGACGCTGAATTGTTTATGAGCGTTCGCTGACCGGGCCGCCCGCGACTTCGCTCAATTTCTCGGAGCGTTCCGAAATTGGGCGGCTCAACACCCAAAGCAAACCACCCAGGCCCGCCGCCACCATGACTGACAGTCCCCAGAGGATAGAGGCTGCGAGCGCATGTTCCAGTGGCATACCGGTCATCGCGAAGATACCAACCATGAGACCTTCCCGCACGCCCCAGCCACCGACAGAGATCGGCAGCAAAGTGCCGAGAATCACCAGAGGTAAAGCGCCAAGCACCATCAGAAAATCGACTCCGACCGAAATCGACTGGAACACGACCCAAAGCCCGAACGCACTGATGACGTGTAGTAGGTAGCTGAGGCCGATAATGATGGCGGATCGATATCCTGCTCGCCAGAGCAAACGGGAATCCCTGAGCATGGCGGCCAAAGGCCGCCCGAACCGATGATCTTCGATCATGGCGGCGAGGCAATCTGCGCAGGAAAGCCCAAGGGCAAGTAGCGTAATCGCTCCGCCGACAACAAGGATCGCTACGGTACTGATCTTAGCATCAGGTGCGACCTTCGCGACTGTCACGCTGGTCACAACCAGAAGCGTCAGAATAGAGACAAGCCCGGCAGTTCGGTCAAGAAGTACCGTGCTTGCTGCGCGAGACATAGGCAGGCCGTGCCGGCTGACAAGCCAGATGCGCACAGTATCGGCACTGAGAGAGCCAGGAAGTGCCTGATTGAAGAACATTCCCGCCAACAGAATTCGGAATGTCTGCCAAGGAGACAGAGGCACCCCGGTGCCCCGGATGAGCAGAAACCAGCGACAGGCACCGACAAAGAACTGAAGGATGACGACTCCGACAACGCAGGCCAGCAACGGAAGAGACGGCGACCGCGCTGCGGAAATCAGGCGTGAAAGATCGACCTGATAGATAAGGGAGCCAATCAGGAGACAACTGACAGCAAGTTTCAGGAACAGTTTCGCTTTTGCCGTCAACTGGATACGCCTACTCCAAGCTTTACATACGGGCAGCCAGGAAAAATCTACATGCGCCCACACGATGCCCGGCAAGCTATACGCCCTACTTGGTATGATCCACGGAAATTAAAAAGGTAATGCCCGCAATATTGATCACAATTATATTTTCATAATCCGATCAAACAATCGCTACCGTTACGCGGTTGGGCCGTGCAATCTTTTTGCAGCAATGATTTCGGGCGTTTGCTACAGGAACAGTCACGATGGCAAGTCAGGTGAAACAAGCTTTCGACACCTCCATACTCGGGGGGCCTGTCTATCGCCTGGAAATCACCAGCGAGTCCGAACTCTCTGACATACGAGCTTTAGTGCCGGACGATGCGATTCTGGTATCCGCTAGACTGCCAGTGGCTTGGTCCAAGCCGGCGGAGGAAAGCGGTTTCCGGGAAATCGAGACACTCGTACAGCTCAAACGAGATTTCGTCGAAGACGATCGCCAGCCCTCTGCCCCCAATATCAGGCCTTCAAATCCCAAAGACGGAGACTTTTGCTCTGTTATCGCTGAAGCCGTTTTCCGCTCTGACAGGTATCACGCCGACCCGATGGTCTCGGAGAAGGTCGCAAGCCGGGTCAAGGCCGCATGGGCTCAAAACGAAGTCAATGGACGAACGGACAGGACCTTCATCTGGGAAGAAAGCGGGGGAATTGCGGGCTTCAACGGGTGCCTCCTTCAAAACCGCATAATGACCGTCGACCTGATCGCTGTTTCGCAGGCCCATCAGGGACGGGGTATTGGCGCTGCACTCATAAAGGCAGCGTTTTCCCATTATGCCGGTTTAGCTGATTGCGCCCTTATTGCGACCCAGGACAGCAATACCGGAGCACTTGCGCTATATCGTAAGCTTGGTTTTGTTGAGACTGCCCGTTTCCGGACGTTCCACTATGTGCCAGCGCCGATTGGTTTGCATTAAGCGCCATCACCTAAAACGTCACGGGTTTCCTCGTCATCACATCAGAAATCTTGGATTGAGTTCCAGATAAGCAGAACACAAACGCTGGTGCCATCGCAACGGAGTGGAGCCCTGCGTTGCAGTACCGCGGACGTTTTCGTCGAACTCGGCTGTGATTTGCAGAAACCTATTCTGCAGTTCCAAATCCGGCTCTATCTGTTCCTCAATGAACCTGATCATTTCTTTAACCCCTGCGAGGACTTCCTCTCCGCTGTTGCTTTCAACCCGAAGGCCTTCGGCTTCGAGTGCCCCGGTAGTGGCAATCCCCTTAAGGTTGGCGTACCCCATTTCTCGATACGAGAGCCGCCCACCATCATCCCGCACATAATGGGTGAAAATTGACAACTCGTGAGGCAGGAACCCCCAGGACGAGACTGGATAAGCATTGGTGAGCAGGAACGGCTTGCCCAACGCCTGGAACATCGAGAAGGGTCCCGATTGAGTGCAAATGCCAAACGCAGCACCACCAATCAACCCGAAATCAAGCACTCGATCATGTGCTTCGTGCCGCATGGCTTCTATATAATTCGGATCGGTAAGGTCGAGTGCGGGACTCGCGACATCTCCGATCCGGACGACAGCGTATCCGTTGTCGAGCAGAAACCTCACTCCCTCGCGATAGGCTTCGATAGGCGTAAATCTGAACGAGTGATAGTCCATTTCCGGTGCGTAACCAGCATCGCGAACATGCAGCACCACGTAGGGTCGTGACGGATCTTCTATTGAGCTCGTGAGAAATCTCTTCGCTGCTTCACGCACGTGTTCCGGCGCGGAGAAAAACCGATGCGGCAGACCATTCGCCAATTGCTTGGTGAATTCCTTATAGAGCGTCTGCGGAGACCTCAGATAAAGATCGTAGTTACCGAGCCCAAAAGCTCCGGCGTCAATGAACCCCATTGTCGTCAGAACGATGTCGTCGGTCTCGACAACCGTAAACTCTGATTTCAGATACTCAAAAACCGCCGTATTGGCCGCCTGCTCGCCAGGGCCGGTGACAATCACAATCTCGTCGTAGCGCTCTCGGAACATCGTGTTCAAGCACCACGGCTCCGCTATCAAGTGACCCAAACGGCTCTGCTGGGCGAGCACATAGACAAGGTAGCGTTTGTCGCTATTAAGGCGCGCGTTGAGTAGCTCGACGAGCCGGCCAACATGTATTTTCAAACGTTCAGGATCGGCCAGTTCCTCACGGAACACTCTATCCCTCGGTGTTTCCTCCAAGACCAGCCTCCGGCTCTTGCACGAACATAGCTCCAGAACCTAACCCGTCTGAAGAGAGACGGGAATCCCTGAAGCTACGCAGCTACAGCCTTTGGGTCATAGTCGAGGTTGGAGGCCAGCCAGCGCTCGACTTCCTGCACTGAAGCTCCCTTGCGCACGGCATAGTCGGCAACTTGATCACGGCCGATCCGGCCAAGGCCGAAATAGCGCGATTCAGGATGCGAGAAATAGAGCCCAGAGACGGAGGAAGCCGGCCACATGGCATTGTTTTCGGTCAGCGACACACCGGTAACCGATTCAGCGTCCAGCAGGCGGAACAGTTCGGGCTTTTCCGTATGGTCCGGACAAGCCGGATAACCCGGCGCCGGACGGATACCCCGATAGTCCTCGGCGATGAGCTGCTCGTTGCTCAGGGTCTCGCCAGGAGCATAGCCCCAGAATTCGGTCCGCACCCGCTCATGCATGCGCTCGGCAAAGGCCTCGGCCAACCGGTCGCCGATCACTTTCATCAGGATCGCGTCATAATCCTCGTGCTCGGCTTCAAGAAGCTTCGCCCGCGTGTCGAACTCCTTACCAGCCGTCACCACGAAGCCACCGATGTAATCGGCCACACCGGTATCCTGCGGCGCGATGAAATCAGACAGCGCCAGATTAGCCCGGTCCGCGCGGCTGTGAATACGCTGCTGACGCAGCGTATGCAGCACGCTTCGACGCTCGGCGCGGCTATCGTCGCTGAACAATACGATATCGTCCTTGTCCGCAGCGGCCGGCCAGAAGCCGACAACCGCACGAGCCCGGACCCAGCCCTCGGAGATCATCCGGTCGAGCATGCGGCGCCCGTCATCATAGAGTGACCGCGCCGTCTCCCCGACTTTGGGATCATCCAAGATGTCCGGGAACCTGCCATGCAGCTCCCAAGCCTGGAAGAATGGCTTCCAGTCGATCCGGTCGGCCAATTCGGTGAGATCGTAATTATCGAAGACCTTGGTTCCAAGGAAAGACGGCTTCGGCGGTTGATAGGAGCTCCAGTCGATCTGGGTCGCGTTCTCCCGCGCCTCTTCTAGCTTTAGGCGTTTCGCCCCGCTGTTGCCGCGAGCGTGATGTGCCCGGATCTTTTCGTATTCGTTCGAGACTTCACCAGCGAAATTCTGGCTGTTGCTGGCCGAGAACAGATTCCCAGTCACACCAACCGCCCGCGATGCATCGGTGACATAGACCACCGGCCCGTCATAATTCGGGGAAATCTTGACGGCGGTATGCACTTTGCTCGTAGTCGCGCCGCCGATCAGCAGCGGCAATGTCATGCCTTCCCGCTTCATCTCCGAAGCAACATAAGCCATCTCTTCCAGGCTCGGCGTGATCAGGCCGGACAGACCGATAGCGTCAACCTTCTCCGCCTTGGCGGTTTCCAGAATCTTGGCCGACGGCACCATGACGCCGAGATCGATGACCTCGTAATTGTTACACTGGAGGACGACACCGACGATGTTCTTGCCGATATCGTGAACGTCGCCTTTGACGGTCGCCATCAGGATTTTGCCGTTCGACCGGGCCTTGCCGTCCGCCGCCTGCTCCATGTAAGGCAGCAGGATCGCGACCGCCTTCTTCATCACCCGCGCGCTCTTGACCACCTGTGGCAGGAACATCTTGCCCGCCCCGAACAGATCGCCGACGACATTCATGCCGGCCATCAGCGGGCCTTCGATCACGTCCAGCGGGCGGCCGAGTGAAAGCCGCGCCTCCTCGACATCCTCGTCGATAAAGTCGGTGATACCGTGCACCAGGGCATAAGAGAGCCGGCCCGACACATCCTGTTCGCGCCAGGTGAGATCCGCTTCCTTCGCCTTGGCCTGGCCGCGGAAATTCTCGGCAACTTCCAGCAGGCGCTCGGTGGCGTCCTCGCGGCGGTTGAGAACCACATCCTCGGCCCGCTCACGCAGATCTTCGGGGATATCCTCATAAACCGGAAGAGCACCCGCATTGACGATCGCCATGTCCATGCCCGCCTTGATGGCATGGAACAGAAAGACGGCATGGATCGCTTCGCGGACGGAATTGTTCCCCCGGAAGGAGAAGGAGAGGTTCGAAAGGCCGCCGGAAACATGCGCGCCCGGAAGCTCTGTCCGAATTCGTCGCGTTGCCTCGATGAAGGCCCGACCGTAATCGTTATGCTCCTCGATCCCCGTCGCTACGGCAAAGATATTAGGGTCGAAAATAATGTCCTCGGGGGCGAAACCGACAGTCCCGACAAGAAGATCGTAGGACCGCTTGCAGATCTCGAACTTGCGGTCGGCGGTATCCGCCTGCCCTTCCTCGTCAAAAGCCATGACGACGACGGCGGCGCCATAGCGCCGGACCAGCCGAGCCTGCCGCAGGAACGGCTCTTCACCCTCCTTAAGGCTGATGGAATTCACCACCGATTTGCCCTGAACGCATTTAAGGCCTGCCTCGATGATCTCCCATTTCGAGCTGTCGATCATCACCGGAACCTTCGAGATATCCGGCTCGGACGCGATCATGTTCAGAAAGCGGATCATCGCCGCTTTCGAATCCAGCATCGCCTCGTCCATGTTGATATCGATGATCTGGGCGCCGCTCTCGACCTGCTGGCGGGCAACGTCCAGCGCCGTTTCATAGTCGCCTTCAAGGATCAGCCGCTTGAAGCGGGCGGAGCCGGTAACGTTTGTACGCTCGCCGATGTTGACGAAGCGGGCGCCGGTTTCGGTCACTACTGTTTCATCACTCATGCCGGCACCTCGAACGGCTCAAGGCCGGAAAGCCGCATACGTCGCGGCGGATTTGGAATGTCACGGGGCGGTATGTCCATCACAGCCTCCGCAATGGCCCGGATATGATCCGGCGTGGTGCCACAGCAACCGCCGACGATATTGACCAACCCGTCGCTGGCCCAAGCGCCAATCTCGCTGCCGGTCTCTTCGGGGGTTTCGTCATAGCCGCCAAAAGCATTCGGCAGACCGGCATTCGGATAAGCACTGACGCGAGTCTCGGCGACGCGGGAAAGCTCCGCCAGGAAACCGCGGAGCTGATGTGCCCCCAGGGCGCAATTCAGCCCGACGCTAATTGGCTTGGCGTGGCGCACCGAGTTCCAGAAAGCTTCAGGTGTCTGGCCCGAGAGTGTGCGGCCGGAAAGATCGGTGATTGTGCCGGAGATCATTAGCGGCAACCGGATACCGGTCTCTTCCGCCAGCTCGTCGATACCGAAGAGAGCCGCCTTCGCATTCAACGTGTCAAAAATGGTTTCCACCAGCAGCAGATCGGCACCGCCCTCGATCAAACCGCGTGCGGCTTCCTTGTAGGCTCCGGCCAACTCGTCGAAGCTCGTGTTCCGGAAAGCCGGATCGTTGACGTCCGGGGAGATGGACGCGGTCCGGTTGGTAGGGCCAAGCGCACCGGCAACAAGACAGATCCGGCCCGGCTCATCTTCCTCGGCTTGGTCTGCGGCTTTCCGTGCAAGCCGTGCGCCCTCGAAGTTCAGGTCATAAACCAGATCCTCGGCGGCATAATCCGCTTGGGCGATTGTGGTCGCGCTGAACGTATTGGTCTCGACGATGTCGGCACCGGCCTCGAAATATGCTTGATGGATTTCCTCGACGATTTCCGGTCGGGTCAGGTTCAGTATATCGTTATTCCCGCGCAGGTCGGAGCCATGCCCCGCCAAGCGCTCACCGCGATAGCCGGCTTCGTCCAGGTTATAGCCCTGCACCATTGTACCCATGGCACCATCCATCACGAAGATGCGCTCGCCGAGCAGGGTCTCGAAAGCTTTGATCCGGTCTTCCCGATTCATTTTCTTTTCCGTCTCCGGACCAGCGTCGTGGCCCCCAGGCTTGTTTTGATAATGCGGCGAAGATCGCGCGGAGAGGAGGACGGCAGATAGGCGAGACGCCCGCCCAGCAACGGGTCCTCACACAGCGTCCGCACCGTAATGGCATCAGCAGCCGGACTGAGAGCCACGGCCCCTTTCCAGTACGGCAACACGTGCTCCAGCAGTGCCGGGGCAGTTTCGGGAATATCGCCGGGATTCACACCGATCGCCGCAACCTGCATGGTCGCGGCAAGCGTGGCCGCCTGGGCGAGGTCTTCATGGATCTGGTCACGGTCAAACTTGCCAGGATGCAATGCAGGGCGAAGTAAAAGCATCAGGGGAACCTTCTGCTTTGCCTCCGTCATGCCCCAGCGCGCCCCGTTAATCGCCGCCGCGACATGCGCGGGACGGGCCGCGACATCAATCAGCACCGCATCGACACCACCGGCAACTTGCGCGGAGACAAGGCAGCGCGCGGCGGATTCGATTTCGTCCTCCGTCATGAAGCCCGTGACCGGAACCCTCGCCGGCAAGCGGACATCGCCGATCACCAGCACCTGATGGGCCGCTTCGTCCGCCACCGTCCGGGCCAGCTCGGCGCCGAGATAGCTGACGGCGAAAGCCTCGTCGAACATGCGGAAACTTCGCAGAAGCTGCGGAGCAGCGCCGCCGGAATTGGTGAAAAGCACCTCTGCGCCCGCTTTCACGAAACGCCGATGCACCTTCATGACCAGCTTCGGTCGCTCAATATTCAGCGCCTCGACACAGCCGCTCTTGCCGACCCATCGCGCAAGCTGCGAGGCCGGCGCCGGAGCAGCGTGCGGGATGCGCTCTCCCACTCCCGTCATGCGGCCTCCGACAGGTTCGGCCGCATGCCGAGCAGATGGCAGGTCGCGAAGGTCAGCGACGGCACATTGAGGGTGTAGAAATGGAAGTCAGACACACCTTCCTCGATCAACCGGTGGCAGAGATCAGCAGCGGTACTTGCCGCAACCAGCTCGCGCGTCTCCGGATCCTCGTCCAGCCCCTCGAACCGCTCAAACAGCCAATCCGGAACAGACGCGCCACAGCGCTTGCTGAAGTTCACCATCCGTCCAAAGTTCGTGATCGGCATGATGCCCGGTACCAGCGGTGCATCGATACCAGCCGCTGCGACCTTGTCACGAAAGCGCAGGAACAGATCAACATCGAAGAAATACTGGGTGATCGCACGGTTCGCGCCATTATCGATTTTTGCCTTGAGGTTGGCGATATCCGCCACCTCTGACGCAGAGTCCGGATGTGCTTCCGGATAGGCCGCGACGGAAATATCGAAATCACCGATCTTGCGCAGGCCGGAGACCAGATCCGCCGCATTCGCATACCCATTCGGGTGCGGCTGATAGCGACCTGAGTCCTGAGGCGGGTCGCCACGCAGTGCGACCAGCCGGGTGATACCCGCCTCAAGCCAGCCTTTGGCAATGCCGTCGACCTCAGCCTTGTCGGCACCAACACAGGTCAGGTGCGCGGCGGGCTCCATACGCCCGTCGCTCTTCAGTTTCTGCACCACTTTCAGAGTTCGTTCCCGCGTGGTTCCGCCAGCCCCATAGGTAACCGAGGCAAAGGCCGGGCCGAGGGGGGCAAGCTTTTCGACCGTGTTCCAGAGGCGCGCCTCGGCAGCTTCGTTGGAGGGCGGGAAAAATTCAAAACTGACAGAAAGATTATCGGTCATCAGAGCGCCTCCGCCACAAGATCGTTGGCAATTTCAATCCGGCTCTTACCGGTCCAGATACACACTGTGAGGTCTCCACCGTCGATCCTCTCGACGTCCTGAATTTCAAGGCCGGCCTTTGCGAACAACCGCTCCACATCGGCATCGGAAAACCCGAGCCAGCGATGGGCATGGCGTTCCCGCAAGTCCGCGAGGTCATGAGAGGCAAAATCGACCAGCACCAAACGGCCGCCGGGGCGCAAAACCCGCGCTGCCTCGCGCACCATGTCCGCCGGACTGTCGGCGTAATGCATCAGCATGTTTGCCGTGACGGCATCGAACCGGTGCGCAGGGAATGGCAGGCGATACATGTCCGCATGCCGGACCTGACAGTTCCGCAGCACTTCCTGATCGAGATAGCTGCGGGCAATTGCCAGCATCTCGCGGGAATTATCGACACCGACCGCAGCCCGGACATCCTCACCGACAAGGCGCAAGACGCGGCCCGTACCGGTGCCTATATCCAGAAGATCGCGCACCGGCGCGCTGAGGATGCGGCGTTTCAGACGGGCATCGACGCTCTCGTCATCAATATGCTGACCGCGCATATCCTCCCAGTTCTGGGCATTGCGTCGGAAATACTCCTCAGCCACCTGGGCGCGTTGCAGCTTGATTTCGTCCAGCCGCTCCAGATCGACGGAGATGACATCGTCATCATCCGGCGTCAGGTCGACCAGCATGCGGGCGAGATCCGACACATCGCTGTCCTCGCTCATCCGGTAGAAGGCCCGGCTGCCTTCCTGATGGCGTTCCAGCAGATTGGCCTCGACCATCAGCTTCAGATGACGAGAGACCCGAGGCTGGCTTTGCCCCAGAACCTGCACCAGCTCCGTCACGGACAACTCCGCATGCGCACACAGCATCAGGATGCGCAATCGCGTCGGCTCGGAGACGGCTCGGAGGCCCTGTAACAAAGTTTCCATCGGGTCAGTTAACCAGTTCGGTTAAACACAATCATATAAAGATGTCTTTATGTTTTTATATCTCTAAATTTCAGGAGTCAAGTCGAACCGATTTCGCAGACGGGTTTGCCGGTCGGCAAAAGAACACCGGGTGCGCGACCAGATATCGCGACCAAGAGCGGGCGGGTTTGGCGACGTGCGGGGGCTATCGAGCGAATTGTCGGTGGTCAGGTCTTGACCGGAAGATCTTTGTCTTCAGCGTGCGTTTAATACTGCCAAGACATAGTCCGTGATCCGGGTATACAGATTGAATGGCCCTCGGCGCTCAAGGTCCGCCGCTGCGATCCTGGCATTCTCGGCAAACCGTTCCTCAGTGAGGGTGGCCGTGATCGCCTGCGCTATATGCTCGGGCTGGAACCTGTTGCCGCTTTTCATCGCGGTGGCAGCGCCGGTCTTGCCGAGATATTCACTGTTCTTTTGCTGTTCGAAATGGCGTGGCACGATGCATTGCGGTCGGCCGATCGCCATCACCTGCTCCAACGTCCCGATGCCGCCATGATGGATAACAACCCGGGCACGTTCCACCGCCTGTTCTATCGGGCGGGGCGCGTTGTGTATCGTCAATCCGCGATCGCGCCACCGGCTTCTGATCTCATCGTTCGCATCGCGTAGATAGATTTCGCCGCTCCAGTTCGACCGGGCCAGAGCCTCCAGAGCTTTCGGCGTTCCCGCATAACCATTGGAGAGATAAGCGAAATAGTCCTGCTCCGGCTGCCTGCTGGCAGCTGCAGGCAGCGGCTGTAGCGGGGAAGTCTCCGTGTCCACACGGTGTTTCTGATAGGGGTCCAATTCAGGAACCGTCACGACGAAATTGCGGGCACCATGCATCAGCGCGGGAACCCGGTCAGGAAGTGCCTTGCCGCGACGGCGCTGTACCTCATGTACGGTTTCCAACAGACGTTCCGGGTCGACCCGGTTTGGCGCATCCTTGAACGTCCGGAACTCCGACCAGTTTCCCGGCGGCAGCGTGAACCAGTCCCCTATCGGTACCACTGGCCTCTCGCCAAAAGCGGCGAGCCCCGCCGTCGGCGAATAATCTGCAATCACAAGGTCGGGGTCGAAACTGTCGATGATCGCAGCCCACCCATCGGTTAGAGCGGTCAGTTTGTCCGGCTCGATATAACCGACAGTCGCCAGGACGTCCCCGATGGACGCGATCACTTTACCCCGTACATCCGGCGGCGCGTATGGCGTCACAAACGGGGCCTGGAAAACTCTGTGTCCCTCACGCACGATCATTGAATGCGTGACGACCAGATTGCGAACAGCAAAGGCACACTCGACGCCGCGAACCCTCAGGGCGTTCGCTATCGGCAGCAATCGGCTGACATGACCAAGCCCGTCACCCAGCTCCCAGGCAAACAGGACTTTCTTCATCAGGAGGTCTTCGCTTTTCGCATTTCGTTAAGCGCGACGCCGATCTTCTCAATGACACCCGGCCAGTCACCCGGTTTGGCCTGCCGGAACAGGCGCGCGGACGGATACCAAGGGCTGTCGTCGCGATGCTGCAGCCAGCGCCAGTCCGGGTTGTGAGACAGCAGCACAAAGACCGGGCAGCCCATACCGCCGACAAGATGGGCGACCGACGTGCAGGTGGTCACGGTCACGTCGAGCTGGCGGACGATGGAGACCGTGTCGGCGAATGATTTGATATCCCGGCTCAACGGAATGAGCGAGGGTGGAGCGTCGGCAAGATCGGCTTCTCGGGGTCCCTTCTGCAGGCTGTAGCACTGCACGCCATCGAGCCCGAAAAGCGGTTCATAATACTCGACCTTCGAAGACCGGATATCATCCCCGGGGAAGGCCGGGTTACCGCCCCAGACCACGCCTACATTCAGTTTGGCCGGATCAAGGTCCGGAACAGGAAAGCGGTCCGGGGAGATCGAATTGATGTAAGGCGCTTTTGGCAGGTCTTCGGTTGTCTTTACACCCAGGAGCTTCGGCAGAGACAATTGTGCGATGTGGCAATCGAAGTCCGGCTCCTTCCCGGGCCGCCGCGGGACCAGCTCAACCATGTCCTTGTAATAGGCATAAACGTCGAGAATCTCGTCATGCGCTTCGAGAAGAACACGGCCTTTCTTGGCGCCCGCCTGCGCCCGTTTGATAGCCTCCGGCACGAAACGGAGAAACTGAAGGGCATCGCCGATGCCTTGCTCAGACACAACCAATAGCGTTCGACCTTCAAGCGGAGAACCATCCCATTCCGGCTGGGTTACATCTCGCTTCTTGGTCGGGAATGACTCCGTCTCCCAGCGCCATTCATACTCGTCGAACCCCTCGCCGAGCTGGCCGTCCGCCAGCAAGGCGAGTGCCAGGTTCCAATGGAATGTCGCTTCCCCCGGTCGGCAGGCCACAGCACGGCGGAATGCCGTGATCGACGGCTTCAGGTTAGCCGCCTCTTTCTCCAAATTTCCAAGATTGTAGTAGCCACCAGCATTCTCCGGCTCGGCCAACAGCGCCCGCTTGAGAGTTTGCGCACCTTTCCGGAACTGCAAACTGTGGCGGTATGCTGACCCCAAATTTGAGTAGGCCGGGGAGTAATCCGGCTCGAGCCGGGTGACCGTTTCATAAACGACCGCCGCCCCGTTGTAATTCTTGACACGATACCGGGCATTCCCCAACTCCAGAAGGGACTCCCGAAGCTTCGGATCGAATTCACAGGCCCGACGGAGAACGCGGAGCGCGCGGTCTTTTTCACCTATTTCGTAATAGAAAATGCCAAGATCGCGCATGGCAGGCACAAATCTGGGCTTCAGATTTACAGCCGCCTCATAATGCGTCCGCGCCGCCGGAATCACGCCTTTGCGATAGCAAAAGCCCGCCGCAGCGTACCGTATTTCCGCGTCGCTCGGCGTAGTCTTGAGAGCAACCCGCAGCACAGTTTCAAAAAATGCGTCATCACCTATCTGCCGCCCTAACTCAACAGCAATCCGGTTAAAGACCAGATCGCCAACAACAGACATTTCCAGGCCTTTTTCAAGATATTGACGCGCCGCTTTCGGATTCTTCTGCGCCCATGCCGCTTTGGCTTCCACGCCCATCAATATGGCGGTCTGCCCAGCCTCCTTAAGCAAATCCGCAGTCGCCTTTTGGGCTTCATCAAACTTGCCTTCAGCAATATGCTTGAGAGCGGTTTTAGCACCTCTGAAGAGTTTCGAACGGGTGCGAAGATCGATTGGTTTCATTGTTCACTCAATTTGATGAGGCCGAACTTGGCCAACCAAGGCAACGTACGGTGCAGTGCAGACAATCCCCGGCCATCGATCCATTGCTCGATCTCTCCGACAGTGACAACTCCGCGTTCTGACACTCTGTCGAGCAACGCAGCCACCTGCTTTCTCGGAAGCATGTGTTCTTGTGAAAAGGTACAGAACCCGTGACTGAGAATTGTCTGGAAATCCGCTTCCCCCTTGCCGCCTCCAACGGCGACAACAGTTTCGGCCCCGAGAACAAAACTCGGATGCGGAGCAAAAACATCGAAAGGATCCGGATAGAACGGACTGGCCGTTTCGTTAGGCTGGCGCGGCGCGACTTCCGGGGCCTTTGCGCGAATGTCCCTCAGCTCCAGCCAAAGATCCTCGTAAGACCGGATGATAACGGACCAGTCGTAATGCGTCCTGGCACGGGCGCGGCCCGCCTCGCCCATCCTTGCACGCAACTCTGGATCTTCCGCCAATCGGACCAAAGCGTCCGCCGCCGCATCGAGGTCACAGGACGTCATCATGCAAGCGCGCCCGATGAAGCGGTCATAGTTGTCCCGGCCGGTCTGGTAGCGGACAGCCAGATCGACGCCATGGCCCGCTGCCGGAGTTACAGTCGGAACCCTGAAGCCCGTCTCGCCATCGATGATCGTATCCTTGTAGCCGTCCCAGTCGCTAACAACCGCCGGCAATCCCGCCGCCATCGCTTCGATTGGCGTCAAACCAAAGGTTTCCTGAATATTGTCTGAAAGAGAGAGGAAAACATCGGCACCCTGCCAAGAAGCCCCCACAAGCTCGTCGTCCTCACCATCGACAAAATGGACGGATGCTGTCTTCGCGAACTGCTCCGCCCCCTCTTTGTACATTGCCATGATTCGATCGTTCGGCGCCTGCCCCGCCATGACGAGATGAACCTTCCGCCCCGGCATCCGTCTTGCCGCCTGTTCCGCTGCGAGATACATCGGCACGGGATGCGCCTTGGCATGGAAGGTGAATCGGCCAAGGAAAAGGATAACGAAATCCTCCGCAGCAGCGCCAATCCTCTCCCGCATCATCTGCCGGGCAGCATCGTTCGCTGCATACCGGTCACCATCCACGCCGAGAGGAATGACCGGCAGTTTCAATGCCGCTTCGATCTGCATCCCGGACCGGCGGCCAAGATATTCAGCGTAGTTCTCCAGTGTGCGCATCACCACGTCGCGCGCGACATGCGATGTACAGACGAGCGCGTCCCATGGCTGGAGCGGTAACAGAAGGTAATTCGACAGGCTGGCAATAATCCGGTCGGACGACAGCGTGTGGGTCACGCCACAGAGGCTGTAAGCGCGCTGGCTCCCAGCTCGGCGTTCCCATGCAACCTCATCGAACGAGGGGCCGGCGACCATCAGACATTCTGCCGAGGGCCCGGCCCGCAGCATCGAGTCCACCCCTTTGACCGGCCTGTTGTTCGGGTCACGCTGCCGCGCCATCGCAGCAAACTCGGCTGCGTGATTGTCATTCCTCGTAACGCTTACGAGCTGATCCGCGCGGCCATGCTGGAACATCCCTGTCAGGAAGCCTGCCCCTGCGGAGTGTCGCCCCTTGAGGCGGGGACGGTCCGCCCGGTAGGCGTCAGGATGGTATTGAATTGCGCATACGGGTACTGGCGACACTTGGAACCTGCCGAACTCGAAAAGAGTCAAAACCAAACATAAAAATCATTGCGTTCATAGAGGACGGCGCGACAGATCGGGAGGACCGGTGCGAAATGCGGTCCGGCGCGCGCCTTGAGCGCAGAACGTTCTGCCTCGGCGATGCGGATCTGCCTCACCTGCCCAGCTCTGACCATAGTGTCAGATCACTCGTGCGCGTCACATCCCACCCCAAGGCCTTAGAGATATCGGCTGGAATGGTGTCAGTCGGGCGGGGTGATTCACCGAGACCAAGTTTCTCGACCATTTCCTTTTGTTGCGGGAGGCATACGCGCGTGAGATCGTAGCGCTCAACCACGGTCTTGCGCGCAGCCTTGCGCACGCGATCGAGCTTCTTCCCTTTCGCGAGCGCGCCGACAACAGCCGTCGCGAGCGCGTCCGCATCGCCATACTCGACCAGAATGCCGTTCTTTCCGTTCCGAACAACCTCACGTACGGGAGCCGTGTCACTCGCCACCACGACACATTCCTTCGCCATGGCCTCAAGCATCGACCAGGACAGGACGAAAGGGTAGGTCATGTAGATATGCGCCCGGGAGATCGACAGCATCCGGCCGAATTCCTCATACGGTAGGCGCCCCAGAAAATGAAGCCGCGAAGTATCGAGCGACCGATGCGGGATCAGGGCATCTTTCCAGCTTTCGGCATAGCCCGGACCGTTCCCATAACTTACGTCTTCGCCTCCGGTGATCAGAACGTGAGCGTTCGGCCTGCCATTCAGAATTTTCTCAAGAGACCGGGCGACCACATCGAAACCGCGATAGGGCTCAAGGTTGCGCGCCACATAGGTTACCACTTCATCCTTGGCAGTAAGGCGGCGTCCGTCGGCGAGGTCGATATAGGCATCCGGGTCCCTGACGCAGGCATCCGTGTCTATCCCGTCATGCACTACCGTCATGTTTTCCCGAAAAGCCTTCGGGTGCGTGGACCACTGCCAATAGGTCGGGACATACCCCCAGTCGGACGCCGCCATGCTCAACAGCATGTGGGCGTTTCTGGTCCGGGTCCGGCAGTCACGGTCGATATTCGATTTCTTGTCCACAAAATCGGTATCGGTGCCATGCGCCCGATAGAAAAACTCATTGAAGCCCAAAAGCCGAGCCTCCGGAAAAACGTCTTTCAGGAACATGGCCTCGCCCCATCCTGTATGGGCACAGATGACATCCGGCTCGAAGCCGGATTCCTGTAGCTTGACGCAAGCCTTCGCCACTCCCTGAGCATGCAGAATCTGATCCTCGTAACGATCAAAATACCGGTGCGGTGGCTGCCCGGCCTGGCGATGCAGATCGTACTCGACCTTGCGAACCCCAGGGAGGCCAGGCTTGCGCGGCTTTGTCAGGAAAACGACTTCATGCCCATCACTCGCAAGAGCCGGCGCCAGATGCTTGAATTGACCGGGCATATTCTGATGAACGAACAGAACTTTCATTGGCGCAGAACCTTAAGTTCACAGGAGATAGAATACCATGAACACTCTATCTTCACGCGTTGATGGATGCCTTAAAAACCTTGACGCAAGGGCAGTGCCAAGCAAGCGTCCACATACAGATTTTATCTTGTTAAAGTGCCGGCGCTGGAACCAAGGCTACGTTGAGCATCCGATGCATTTTGACCGGCTTGCAATCTCTTGCGCAAAATCCCGGCCGTCAATTCTTCCGTGCCGCCGAAAGATGATAGCAGCCAGAAGATGGTGAACCGGGACTTTTACCCGCGCGTTACGCGAGATCTGGATACAAACGTCGCGCCTCGTTGGGAGTAATGAGAGGGCAATCCTGGGCAGGAACAAAGTTTTCAGGGTATTTCAAGTTTCGAGCAGGTTTCCATTCCTGGGCGGGCCTAAATGTTTCCAGGAACGGCGCTATCTCTTCGATCCGCTCCGCTGCGGACAACCCGTCATGGGCGGCAAGAGCACGCTGAAAGACAGTGTCATTCGCAAATGCTTCGATTGTGATCCCGCGTCCCGGTGAACGCCCTTCAAAAATGCCGTACCGGATGAAATGCATCCATGGCGCCATTCCTGGCTCCGACATAGCTTCCTGCAGGTCTGGATACATGTCGATATACTGCTCTATATCGAAAAAATGGCTCGTTCCGAAAAAATGATAATGATGGAACACGTCCTCAACCGAGCCGACGGCCAAGACTTGACCTTGACCAAGCAAGATCGCCTTGTTGCATGTGGCACGAATTAGTTCCTCAGAGTGCGAGGCCAAAACCATAATGCTCGAACCGCGGATAAAATCGTCCAGCCGTGCCTTGGCCCGCTCAACGAATTGTGTATCCCCAACGCCGATCCATTCGTCCATCAAGATGATCTCGGGCTCGATCTCAGTCGCGATGGCAAATGCCAATCGCAACAGCATGCCGCTCGAATATGTTCGTAGCGGCATATCCAGGTAATTACCCAGCTCGGTGAACTCTGCGATGTCATCGACCCGGGCCTCTATTTGGGCTTTTGACAGTCCGAGGAACAATCCACGCAGAATAATGTTTTCGTAGCCCGAAGATTCGAGATCAAAGCCCAGTGAAATATCGAACAGCGGCGCGATGCGTCCCTCGCATCTGATATGCCCGCTCGTTGGCGTATAAACGCCAGCAAGGACCCGCAGCAGCGTCGTTTTACCGGCGCCGTTATGGCCAACCAGACCAACACGGTCACCTTTCTCAAACGTGATCGAAACCTCATCCAGCGCCCGAACACTTGTTCCGCGCTTCTTGCCTTTGGATAGGCGTCCCCCGATGACCTTGTCCAAGAGGCCGAGCCGAACCGAACGGGCAGAGGCATTGAAAATCGGAAAATCAACGCTGACATTATCAAGCTGTATGCTGGCCATTTTCTACAATCCTGTCAGAGCCAGTAGACAAGCTGGCGCTTCATCACGCCCAGCGTCGGTATAACAATAGCCCACCCGACGACAGCAATTCCGATCAGAACCAGCCATGTTTCCACCGGCACCGCGCCGCCCATCAATGGCGCTCGGACACTCTCTACAAAATGAAAAAACGGATTGAAAAACAGGATGAATTTCTTGTCGGGGATAAGAACGGGATTCCAGATTATCGGCGTCACGAAGAAGCTCAATTGAACAATACTGCCGATAATAGGGTTAAGGTCCCGAAACCGCGCGCAGAGCAGCCCCAAGAGCAATGCGACCCAAATGCCGTTTAGGATCAAAATCGCAAGCCCCGCCAGAACGAACAGACTGCTCCAATCAACAGGGACATCGAAAATAACAATGACGGCAAGAATAACGACCGCGTTGTGCAGGAACGTCAAAAAATTCCGCCATAGAACTCTGTAAACATGCAGTGATAGAGGTAAATTTACCTGCTTGATAACCCCTTCAGCGCCGATAAAAACAGTGCAGCCATCCAGCAGGATACCGGAAATCATCTGCCACAGAACAAAACCTATGGTCAAAAAAGGCAAGTATGTATTGATATCCATCTTAAAGAGGCTGGCATACAAAAACCCGAGGGCCGCAATCATCACGGCCATGCTGATCGTAAGCCAGAGCGGTCCAAGTATTGAACGGCGGTAGCGCTGCAGGATGTCCGTCCAACCGAGACGGCCCCAGAGCGGGAACATGTTCAAGCCGTCAATAATGTCAGCCCACGCGGATGTTAAAACTGAGCGTGAATTGTCAATTATATGCTTAGTGTCCGACACCGGTTTTCCTTAATAGAACGCCTTGTTCGGGTTGTAGGGGTATACCCCCCCGGACTGTCAAGTTTTATCCGGGGAATCGGCAACGTCGGGTTTACCCCGAAAAGAACCGATTATTTTCAGAGACATGTGACGAGATCCGGTTTGCGGAACTTGAGAGTGTCAGGGTATCTCGACCTGAGTGCTCTTTCTGTCGCCACATCAAAGCCCTGCCTGACGATGGGCCGGGGATCAGCTGTAGATAATGAGCAATCAAGATCATTCAGCGCACGATCGCCGATATTTCTCGCCTCACGGTCTCTTCGAAAGCTCTTACAGCCTCAGTATCTTTATAAAGTCGATCCCGTCGCTCGAGCACACGCTCCCGCAGAGCGGTCCGCAATTCCACGTCGCTCCCCATACGCACGGCAATGCGAACATAGTCAGCCTCATCGACAGCGATCAGATCATCAATCTCCATCAATTTCAGCATCGCCATTGTGTGGCGGCCTCTCATAAACCGCCCAGGTAAGGTGACAGGTGGCAAACCTTGGGCCAAAGCCTCCAGTGTCGTGTTCCCACCCGACCAACCAATTGAGTCAAGAAAGACATCAGAGACGCTGCAAAGCCGAAGGAAATCCTGCCACTCCTGCCACGGGAGAAAAACCAGATGCTTGTCGGAGTCCAAACTCTCCGCCCTGAAAGCCGCCTCAATCCGCTGGCGAAATGCTTGGTTCACTTTGGAAAACTGGCGATGCTCGATAAAGACGAACCGGGCCTCCGGTACTTTTGCGGCGATGGCAGGGAACAGGTAGTCATACTGAGGCAGGTATTTCTGCTGCGCCTGGCAACAGAGATAGACGATTGCCTTCTCGGGTAAGCCAAATGCTGCACGGTTGCCAGAAGTTGCATGGGTCGGATGATAATAGATGCCAAGCCTCGGCAACCGGACCAACCGCTCCGAATAAAAAGCCTCACCACCCTCTGGCTCCATAGCATCCGAGGTCAGGAACACGTCCATGGTCGGCAGACCGGTTGTCACCGGATGTCCCCACGAAACCATCTGCAACGGCGCCAACCGGAAGGCCGCAAGGACGAAGCTGTTCTTGCCCATACCAAGATCGGGAAAGACCAGACAGTCCAGTTCATCGTTACGGATTGTCCGCGCCATGTCCTCAATCGATGCATTTCGGAGGTCTCGAAAGACGGACTGTTTAGCCAAGAGTTCTGAGGAGGCGTCGCGTGCGCCTCCAACCATATAACTGTGAATTTCTACACGCGAGGTATCCGCCTGAAGCACCCAATGGCCGAAAAGAAGCATGATTGTGTGAGAATAGAGGTGCTCGGATACCAAACCGATCTTGAGACGTCTTCCTTTTAACGGGGCTGGCGGGGGACAGGGGGCGGTAAGATCCAGAAACCTCTTCGCCACCGAGGCGTGAACAAACTTTCCCCAGGCTTCTTGTAACGGCCTGTCATCCTCGCATTGGTAGGCCAGCTGGAAATTGGTCATCAACAGGACCCCAGCGAGAGCTAATTCTGCCTGCTCCGGAGTTTCAAGCGGCGTGCCCGTCAGGCTATGCAAAGCTGCTGAGAAGCGTTCGCGCCAGTGCGAAATCTCCGCGTTGTCCTGATAGACCCGAGGCAGTAGTCGCCCGCCGATCCAACGGGCTCGGAGGTCTGATGGGTTCGAGATTAAGGCTGCATGATAGGCTTCATAGGCGGAGCGGGTATCGCCTGTATCCTCCATTGCATTTGCAAGAGCAGAGCGAGCCTGACCCACCGCTGGCTGCACTTCGAGTAAGTCCTTTAGAATCTCTATCGCTTCGGCTGCACGGTTAAGCGCTATTAGAGAAAGCCCCAATAGAAAGCGTGGCACCGTAGCCTCACGCGGCGTGGCATCGGTCAGCTTCCGCATCAGGACCTCGGCCTCAGCTGGCCGGTTTTGATTCAGTGCTTTCTCGGCAATCGCGATGGCTTGATCACTGGTTATTGTCTGTTGGCTCACTGATCGCCTGCCACTTGGAAACTGTCCGTCATTACACCACCAAATACATTCTGGATCCGGGTATTCTGATCCTGACGCTCAAAAACTCTAAACTCATTTTTCCATGGCAGCGTGTAAGGCAAATAACTAGATAAAAGCCCATCTTGGGGTATAAGCCTCTTGAATCCAGCGCTTGCGAACAGGAATGCCTTCCAATGTCATTGATTGCCTTGACCAGAACCGCTCACGAGAACAAGAGTTGGGCTCGTTACTCATCATATGAATTTGCGATGCAGCAAACGCTTGCTGCTCTGGTTGCCTCCGAATTGCCGAAGGCAGTAATGCATCTACCTGTAGCGTTCGCG
Organism: Nisaea sp.; assembly: GCF_039990255.1. Classification (GTDB taxonomy): domain Bacteria; phylum Pseudomonadota; class Alphaproteobacteria; order Thalassobaculales; family Thalassobaculaceae; genus Nisaea. The sequence continues at coordinate 70,469 of NZ_JBDXGG010000004.1, forward strand.
CGAATCCAGGATCGGTTTCATCCCGTGGCCGTCCTGAGTTTCGAGGAAAACCGCAATCTCTTCGTTACCAAAGAAGGAAAATGGATTGGCGGATATATTCCAGCCGGTTTCCGCGCTTTTCCTTTTGCACTCGCCAACACCGAAAATGATGAGAAAATCCTTTGCTTTGAAGATAGTAGCGGACTGCTTGTCGATGGCGCCGAAGGGGAGCCCTTTTTCGACAGCGAAGGTAACCCATCCGCCTCCACCAAGCAGGTCCTAGATTTCCTGCAACAGGTTGATGCGGACAGGCAACGAACTGACGCCATGTGCGCAAGCCTTGGAAAACACGATGTGATCGAACCATGGCCAATCAACCTTAAAACAGGGGCCGGCGAGAAGAATGTTGAGGGGCTGTTTCGTATCAATGAAAACGCTCTGAACGACCTCCCTGACGAAGCCTTTCTTGAGATTCGCCGTTCTGGCGCCCTTGCCATGGCATACATGCAGTTGCTTTCAATGACCCATCTGCCGCTGATCGGGAAGCTTTACGAGGCTCACGCAGCCAACGAAGCCGCGCTCAAGAATCTCGGGAACGAGATTTTCCAGATGCCACAGAATGACGAGCTTAATTTTAACTTTTAGCAGCCGGCAGCTTCATATCTTGAAATGAGAACACAGTTCGCCCTGCGGCCTTAAACCTGCTGACGGCATGTCCTCGGAACGGGGTGAGATTATCCCGGTCACAGCACCCCACGAGAGGGATCAGATTTTATGCCAAGTGAACAGACATCGATCACATTTCCGTCCGCCTTGAAACTGGACCTGGGAATCAATCCGACAGAAGATCGACTGGTCATGGTGGCTCATACAGCGGCAAACGGTGTCAGAGCCATGCTTCTGACCCGGCGTATGCTTGTTGTTCTGATGGACCATTATGGCAACATCCTCAAGCAAACGAGTCCGGCAGCCAAAGCGCAGCTAAAGCATCAGAACGAAATTCTCCAGATGGAGCATATTGGCGCGCTCTTCTCCGACAAAACCGCAAGCACATCCGCCCCGATTGAACAGCAATCGCCAGCCTCAAATGCGTTGCATCCGGAGACCATTCATCTTGTGACCGAAGTCACCATGCAGATGAACGACGATCACCTCTTAATCGGGTTTTCCGGTCAGCGTCAGAACACAGCCAACGGCAATGAAGCTGAAGTGACGCCGGTGGCCGCAGTCAACCTAGACCGTACCAACGCACATAAAGTGCTGGCCCTGTTGAACGACAAGGCCAGAGAAGCTGGATGGGGACTGGACAATCTATATCCCTGGCTGAACAATTCCCAACTCGTAACCTCGGAACAAAAGCCAGCCAACTAAGTTGGCCATCAAGGAAACACTTTCGCGAAAGCCCGATGCCCCAATGAAAAAACCTACCGACGACACCACTCTTTCGCGGAAGAACGACGAACTATATGACGCGTCGTACTACGAAAATTACAATGGCGAATCATACGGTCACACTGAGCACTGGACTTCGTTTTTTAACGGTATTGCTGACAATATCGTTCGCAGCATTCAGCCCAAAACGGTTCTTGAGGTTGGCTGCGCTTACGGCCTTTTAGTTGCAGGTCTCCGAGATCGTGGCGTTGATGCATTCGGCATGGATGTCTCTCAGCATGCTGTTTCTCAAGGGCGCCCGGACATTCGGAAATATCTGTCAGAAGCCTCTATTCTGAAGCCCCTTGATCGCCATTACGACTTAATCGTCACCATCGAGGTCATAGAGCACATCCAGGAAGAGGATTGCGATCTAGCCATTAAAAACATGTGCGACGCTGCCGACAGCGTTTTGCTTGCAACGACCCCGGATGGTTTTGATGACCCGACGCATTTCAATGTGAATGCGCCCTTCTACTGGATTAAGAAATTTTCGAAATTCGGTTTTGAGCCGGATGTCAGGCACGACGCCGGCTACATCACACCCTATGCGATGCTATTCCGGCGGAAGGATTCGATCTCGCTCGAGGATGTGCACGCGCTTTTCGGTGAAAAGAAGCTCCTGGATCTCAGTTTTTCGCGCGTTACGCATGAGAAAAATCTGCTGAATCGAGATTTGATCAACAAATCCAACGAGGTGGACAGCCTAAAGAAGGAGGTTTCCAAGCAAGCTGCGACGATTTCCGACAAGAAAAACCACATCAAAAACCTCGAAGCCACCATAGATGAGCTGCGACACGAAAACATAAATCTCGACCACGCTTATCGATCGTCAACATCATGGCGCATCACAGCACCCATCCGGTATGGCGCCCGTCTCCTGCAAGCCTTTTTCCCGCTATTCCCGAAGACCATTGCGGAAGCAAAAGGCGAAACGACTGTCTTGCTGGATTCGGGAAAATTCACCAAATGGGCGCTGATCGAGCTTGAAGACACAAAGAACTCTGATTGCCATCTGGCTCTTACGGCGGACACGAGATCAGGAAATCAGCGATTATCGCTCCTCAGATTATCTCCGCATGACCGTAATGTTTGGCTGGCCCGGGCACAGAGGGGCGCAAGAGGACATTCCTTAAGAGTTCTCAGGGGCGCGCCCTCCTCCATCAACGTGCTGCAGATCAGTGCACTCTCCGCATGGCGGACAATCATCCTCGATCGATGGCAGCGCGGTCAGGGCCTCACATCGGCCTTACGGTTCGCGCGCAATACTGTGCGCTCGCTTACACGCCGGGGCCTCGGGGCAACTCTCAACGAGTTCTGGCCTAACGCATCTGAGCCGCATCAGGATTATGATGATTGGGTGCTGCGCCATGACACACCTGAACAGCATAAATCCATAGCGTCATGGGTCGCGGATCTCGATTACCAGCCACTGGTCTCGATTATTCTGCCGACATACAACGCCAATCTCGATTGGCTGTCTCAAGCAATCGCATCGGTAACCAGTCAATCCTACGGCAATTGGGAATTGTGTATCGCTGACGATGCCTCAACGGATTCCGCCATTCGCTCGTGGCTCGACTCCATCGAGAAGGACGACCGGATAAAGATCACCTTTCGACCGGAGAACGGCCATATCTCCGCGGCAAGCAATTCGGCTCTTGCCCTTGCGACAGGTGAGTTCGTCACTTTTCTGGACCACGATGACCAGTTGCACCCCCATGCTCTCGCGGCCGTTGTCGCGCAGCTGAACAAGGCGCCCGACCTCGATCTTGTCTACACGGACGAAGACAAGATTGACGAAAACGGAAACCGGTTCAGCCCTAACTTCAAATCCGACTGGAATCCTGACCTTCTTCTGTCACAGAACTATATTTGCCATCTGGCCGTCTATCGGCGCGCGCTCGTGGAAAAAGTCGGCGGACTGAGAGAGGGGTATGAAGGCGCCCAAGACTATGACCTCGCGCTGCGGGTTTCTGAGAACACCACGCGGATCGCTCATATCCCCAATATTCTCTATCATTGGCGCGCAGTCAGTGGGTCTACGGCACTGGCGGCAGGCGAAAAAGACTATGCTCATGAACGGTCAAAGCAGGTTGTTGCCGACGCTCTTGAACGTCGAAGCGTCGACGCGGAAGTCCTGGAAACAGGGATCGGTGCGTACCATCGCGTTCGCTACGCCCTCCCAGGCACGCCTCCCCGGGTCACTGTGATCATCCCGACAAGAGACCAGGTCCAGTTGATGGAAACCTGCATCGGCGGCCTGCTCAACGACACCGACTACCCGGACCTGGAAATCCTCATCGTCGACAATGACAGCCAGTTGTCTGAAACGCGCGCTTTCTTCGACAGGGTCAGGAGCGACACAGTGCGCATCCTCGACTATCCGGGGGCGTTCAACTATGCGGCCATCAATAATTTCGCGGCAAAACAGGCAACCGGTGAGGTTCTGGTTCTGCTCAATAACGATATCGAGGTGATCCACCCCGACTGGCTAAGCGAACTCGTCTCCCATGCGCTGCGTCCCGGCATCGGAGCCGTTGGTGCCCGCCTTTATTATCCGGATGATCACGTTCAGCATGACGGCATCATCGTCGGCATGGGGGGTGTTGCAGGATATGCCCACCCGAGGCTCGAACGATCCGCCTCCGGCGCGTTCGGCGGGAGCCGTATTATCCGGAATTATTCCGCTGTGACAGCGGCCGTCCTCGCCATACGCAAAGAGATTTTCGAGGAAGTTGGCGGTCTGGACGAGATCAACCTGGCGATCGCCTTCAACGATGTGGATTTCTGCCTGCGTATCCAGGAGGCCGGTTACCGCAATCTCTACACGCCGTTCGCGGAGCTCTATCATCACGAGTCTGTCTCGCGGGGGCACGATACGACGCCCGAGAAAGCAGCACGGTTCGAGCGGGAAGCCCTGTATATGAAAGAGCGATGGGCTGCCCTTATTGAGAACGACCCCTGTTACAACCCCAACCTCTCCTTGATGCGCGGCTTCTCGCTCGAGCTGGAGCGGGGGAACGCATGGCCATGGCAACAGAAAAAAGAGGGCTGAAACCATGACGGAGTCGCGCCGGGCATTTCTTCATGAACTCGTGGACATCGACGGACGCACCGGGCTTGAAATCGGGCCGCTGGACCGACCTCTTGTCGAACCGGCCGTCGAGGGCAAAGAGCGTAAGATCTCTTATCTTGATCACCTCTCCACCGAGGGTCTGCGCCAGAAATACGGAGCGGACGAGTCGGTCGACACCGACAAGATCGTCGAGGTCGATTTCATCTGCCCGGATGGCGACATCCTGAAAGCCGTCGGCGACCAGACGTTCGACTATATCGTCGCCTCTCACGTCGTGGAGCATGTGCCGAACCCGATTCAGTGGCTCAAGGACCTGTTCCAGATCCTCAATCCCGGCGGCATGCTGTTCCTCGTCGTCCCGGACAAGCGGTTCACGTTCGATATCCAGCGTCCCCTCACAACTTTCGGGCAGATGGTCGAGGCCTATCTGAACAAGCGCTCCATCCCCCCGGTCTCTGCGGTATATGACCAGTTTTCCAGTGCGATGAGTGTCGATGGCGGCGGGGTCTGGGCCGGGTCGATGAACAGTGAGAACGTTCTTCCCATGGGAACCAGCACGGACGCCTGGGCAGCGGCTCAGGATGTCCATGCGAACCAGGCCTATTATGACGTGCATGTCAGCATCTTCACCCCCTGGAGCTTCTTCGAGGTGATCCGGAAACTGATCCAGAACGGTATTCTGTACTGTCAGGTTGGCGGTTTCTCGGACACACTGCCCGGCCAGATCGAATTCATGGTCGGTCTGAAAAAACCAGAGGCCGTGACGGACGCACGCGCTGACACCTGTATCGCCAGCATCCCCAGACTGCCCTTTGAAAGCTTCATGGCGCCGTATATGCAGCAGGTCCATTCTCTGAGCGAATCCTACCACAAACTAACGGCCACCCTCACCGAGACGAATGAATTACTGCACAAGGCCAATTTCTCCCTTGCCCAGGAACGCGAGCGCAGCGAGCACATACATGATCTGCTGCGCAAGGCGAACGCCGAAAAAGAAGCCATTTTCCGCAGCCGAAGCCTACGGCTAGCCCGTAGACTATCGCGCTACCTGAATTTTTGGCGGTGACGACCGCGTGGCCCGGATCGGCTGGCCCTTCAGACGATCCGGAGAAGTTACGGAGTATTGGAAAGCCGCAGTGGGTTATGCGCCGTTATCAAGATGACCGGGTCGAAAGTGTAAAACTGCTTTAAGACTCAACGAACCTCGTCTGTGCCAGCTTCGACCCGCGTGTAAAGCTCACTCAATGATTTTTCCAATTCTCTTGTAAACCCATCTACGTCACCAAACCGGGAAACCTGCATGCGCTGACGCAAGGTGCTGCGGAGGTGCTTCAGTTGCGCTCTATCTTCAGCCAGTTCCAGCGCTATGCGACTGTAGTCATCTACATCTTTAGCCACCAATCCCGACAAACCGATCTGATGTAAAAAGGCTGTCGTCTGCCTACTGACGACGCGGCTCTGCGGCCATGTGATCACGGGCACTCCCATCCACAACGCTTCACAACTTGTGAGACCACCCGTGAAAGGGAAGGGATCGAGTGCGATATCAATATCGCCATACTCCTCGAGCATATCGACGTGAAAACTCGGGCCTCTGAGGTCAATACGACTTTCGGAAACTCCATGATTGGTGAACTTGGCCAGCACCTCTTGTTTATAGAGTTCGTCGTTGAAGGTGCGCCATTTAAGCACCAATCGGGAATTGGCAACGCTACTCAGAATCCTGGCCCACAGGTCAATGACCCCGGCATTGAGCTTTGCGGTGTTATTGAAGCTGCCAAAGGTGATGTGGCCGTTCCGAATGAACGCCCCCGGTACAACCTCCGGCATCCAGGGCACCGGAGTATAACAGAGGCGCTGAGGCAACCGAATGATCGGCTCAACGAAGTTCTTTTCGGTCCCCGCTGGCGCATGCCATTCATCCAGAAGAACCGCATCCATGTAAGGTAAGCCAGTCGTGGCGAAATAACCGAGCCACGAAACCATCACTGGTGCAGGCCTATGTGCAAACATAGTGAGCCGTGAACCGGAAGTGTGGCCGGAGAGATCAACCAGAACATCGATTTTGTCTGCGCGAATGAGGTCGGCCAGGGCTGTGTCATCCAAAGCAGCCACATTACGAAACCTGCAACAGGCAGAAACGGCCTCTGTGACCCAGTCTTTGATGTGACCGGCGCTGTAGGCAAAGACATTCACGTGCACGGGGTCATGTGCTTTGATCACGTCTTTCACGAACAAACCGACTGTGTGCTGGCAAAAGTCGGCTGACACGTAACCGACGCGCAAGGGTCGACCCTGATACGGCTGTCGCGGCGGACGTTTACGCAGGCCGGCCGCTTGTGCGATGGACCAGTCACCCCATGCTCGGGCCGCAGCTATCCGATCTTCGTCCGGTACATCGGGATCGTATTCCAAACTGACGACAACATTTCGCTGAATTACCGGGTGGTTGGGTAGCGATTCCAGAAGTGAAATGTAGAGAGAGCGAGCCTCTTTGTGGTCTCCACAATCACGGCTCAGATTGGCGAGATTCACAACTGCTCGAAGGTCGCGGGGGGCAATCGCACGCGCCTGTTCAAAGCACTCTCGAGCGGATGAAACAAACCCGAAGCTGGAGAGGAGAGCGCCGACATCAAGAAGCGTTGTAAGGTCATTAGGGCGCCCTGCCGTAATCTCAGTGCAAAGAGCGAGAAACTCTGTGAAGCGGGCGGCTTGAGCGTGCGCTTGGGCTGTTTGCAGCAATGCGTCCATTGTTCACATCTCTCGTGCGTTGCTGTCCATGTTTGACCGAGAAACCACTTGTCCGACAGGCAAATGCCAACGCCCCTATTCTGCCTCCCTCTAAAATTGGCAGTCCGTTGAAGATGGCATTATTGGAATATCAAGTTTCTCCATGGCTTATCGTTGCGGCAGAGAGAAGGACGTCAAGATATTCTGATGCAGAATACCACTTGGATATCCTCCATATGCTTCGCTTACATTTATCAAAATTGCCGGTTTCTAAGATGTCTGGCCCGGCGAGATCTAGTTCACGGCCGGAAACTGGCGTGGGCCGTTTCGGAGACGGGCGAACTGCTGCACAAGGCCAAATTCTCCCCTGCCCAGATTCGTGAGGAGAGCAGCGAGCACATCCATGACCTACTGCGCAACGCGCGGATGCCGAGCATGACAGAAAAGTCGTCTTGCGGCGCCGGAGCATCCGACGTGCCCTTAAGCTTGCACACGATCTGAAATTCTGGAGATCGACGAGTGGCCTGTCAGGCGATTCCGAGAGACTTCAGGACAGGTAGCCTATTGGCCTCGAACGAGTCGTGTTGGGCGCGCAGCTCGACCAGATTGGCATCGTCACCTTCGAGGGCCTTCCCTTCCTTCAGGATGCTTTGGCCCTGCACTTTCAGGAGACGCCAAGCATAACCGGGCGCGTCTTTTTCCTTCAGTTCGATAGCGCGGAGGAACAATTGTTCGAATCGGTTAACTTGAACCCCGGCGCCGGTTACAGGCGATGCCAGATGATTGACATCGGTCGAGGCCTCGGCCCGTCGGCATAGTTCGCTATTCAGTAATTTCGTGGCCTTTCGGGAGCTCTGGATAGATGACTTGTCCTGCGTTGGGGCGACAGCGCCTGCCCCTATCAGGACCTGAAGGGCCTGAATGATCTGGTTAAAATCCACCCCCTCACAGAGCGACTGGAGCTGTACGATCGTCTTGGGTGAATTGCCATCGGAGGCGAGAGCGTCGAATATCGGTTTGTAGACCGTCTCCTGGAGGTTTGCCTCTCCGAGAGACCCGGTGACTTTTTCCGGGCGTTCCTCGGTTGAAACCATTAGTGCGAATGCCTGTGCCTGAAGCCGTCGAATACGTTCGAGCGGGGGCAGGGGACGTGCGCCTTTGATGAAGACGTCGCGGCGAAATTGCTGGTTGACGAAATAGTCCCGCACTGTTTGCCGCAAAACCGGGTCTGGAATTTCACCGAGCAGTTTTTGCGCGTCGGCGCTGAGATTGACCGCATCGACATTGTCCAACAGATGCGCTGAGGCGGCAAAAGTCAGCTTCGCGGCTTCGAGCATCGCGGCAGTACGGCTGAACGGCATCGGATGCCAGTCCGCATTAAAATACTCATGGGCGAGATAATTGCGGTTGTGGTCTTTGATCTTCCCCAACCGCTCAGCGACTGCGGGGTTTGCCTTGAAGTAGGTGGCACCGGTATCGACGACCCTTTGTGCGAATTCGAGCGAATTGTTGATTCGGTCGGCGATCGGTCCCTGCCCGGAACGTTCAGCATGCTCCGTCAGGAGATGGCGGAGGGGCATGGCGGGTGACCAGCCGGGAGTGACGTTGTAGCTGATGTAAAACAGCCCGGCTGGCTTGAGGTGGCGCTTTGCGATATCGACAATCAGTGCCCGATTTGCGTCGGATATCCACGACCAGATACCGTGCAGGGCGATGATGTCGAACTTGGGTAGATCCGTGCGCGCAGCCAGCTCTCCGAACGAATCGTCGAGAGCCGTCAGTTCGGCTCCGCTGGCCGCCGCAAGACTTTGCGCATTGGCAGCGTGGGAAGGATTGAAATCGGTTCCGCAGAACCGCCCCCCCGTTGCAGCCGCATGAATGTTGACCGACAAACCCTGGCCAAACCCCAATTCAAGGTAGCTGAGCGCGCCGGGCTTGCATTCAGGAACATCATAACCTGCAGTGAGGGCGGCAAGTTGAAGCCGAGCGGGCGACAATTCGGGATAGTATCCGTGTGTGTAGTCGATGCCAGAAACATATCCCTCAGTCCACATGTCCCTCACCTAAAGTAGTATCGAAAATTAAGTACCTCCCATTTCTTTAAATCGTTCGGTCGCGTCGTGGAAGTCTGTTTCTCCGGATAGAAACAATTAGGATTAGATCTGGAGTTGGCTCCCCGCGTCACCCGGCCGGTCCAGCGCGATCGTGAGCGCTTGTCCATAGGCCGCCAGAGCGGTTTGCGCGATCGCAATTTGCGAATTGAGTCGCTGGATTTCAAGTTCGGTGATTTGAAGATTGTTGAGTTGCTCCTTCGCCTCGTCGGACATCTCGCTCAGCGCGTATTCCTTGCCATTGATGGTAATCTTCTGATCTTCGGTCATAGCCGCTCCTTGCGGTTCTTGGCTTTTCACAGTGTTTTTTTTACACGGGGCATAGAAGTTAAAACTGTCTCAGTATCGTTAGGTCAAGACCAATTCATGAACAAAAAACCCCTGCAGCTTAAGCCACAGGGGTTCCTTGATGCTTAGGTTACACAGCTAGCTATAAAACCAGCAGTGTACTTTTAAGCGATTTAGACGATCGTGATTGCTGTCGCAAGCTGAGCGCTCGACATAGCAAGGTCAATCGTACCAACAAGCGTCAACTCGCCTGCTGCAACTTCATTGGCACTTGCTGCTGTATCGGTCCACTCGTAGATAGCCGTCGAGTTGTCATCCGAGATTGCAATCCATGCCGTTGCATTAGCATCCGTGAATGTAGCAGCTGCATTCAATGCAGTTGCTGCAGCTGACGCACTGTCCGCAGAGCCAGCAGCCTGACCACCAAGTTGATAGAAGACATCAGCAGTGGTCGTCAGAGCACCCGTAACTTCCGTTTCTGCTCCACCCTGGACCCAATTGATGATGTCCGTAAGCGCGAAGCCGGTAATGGTGTCTGCTCCGTTAAGCGCAGCTGTGTTTTCAAACACCGCCGTGTTTACGCCAGAGCTTCCGAAGACAAGGGTATCGTCCCCAGCACCACCAGTGACTGTCGTTGCTTCAGCACCTGCAGATGTAATTTTATCGTTACCTGCGAAGGTCTTCACAACAGAAGTATCACCGGCCGCCGCTGCAGTCACTGTAATCGTGTCAGCACCTGAGCCAGTTTGAATGTTGATCGCACCCTCACCACCACCGGTACCAACAGTCGTTGCTGCAAGAGTGGCTGCTCCCGAGAATGAGGTCATGTCGATTGTGACATTACCAGTCGTCGAGTTTGTCGTCAGATTGACACCGGTTGCTTTGAAGTTGGTGTCAAAAAAGCCACCGGTCGTGATCGACTGGGCTGCAGTTCCTGACGTGCTGACAACAATTTCCTCAACTCCGGTGATCTTGCTGAGGTTGTTATCTACGATCGTAACCGCAGTGTTTGCACCATTGTTGATGGTCAGCTTATCAGTGCCGTCGCCAGCGTTGATGTTGTTGTAGTTTGCTCCAGTATTGATCTGAGCCACGGTACCGGTGATCGTGTCATTGCCCGCACCGAGATTGAAGGTAGCGCCGGCGGCGGTGCCCAGAGTAATCGCGTCGACAACAGCCGAACCAGTCACAGTGGATGCTCCGACCAGGTTACCAGCGATTGTCAGACCAGCAGTCAATGCCGAACCATCAATGGCGACAGCCTTTGTGGTTGCTGCGTTTGTAAAATCGAACGCACCACCAGTCAGATTAATTGCCGTGACAGAATCCGCAGCAAGCGCTGCGATGGTCGAGGTCTTAAGGGCGGTCGTGGTCGCCGTAGTACCATGGTTAGCGACCAGGTTCAGTGTTTCGAACCCGTTAACCGTCAGAGTACCGGTGTCGGTTGCCTCAGTTGCATCAGCAGCACCTGTACCGAGCGTAAGCGTCAAGCTATCGGCGGTACCGGTCGCATCACTCAGCGCCAAAGTGGTGGCAGCGATGTCTACTGTACCAGTCACAGCAGAGGCCTGCGTAGCGGACATCTTCGAAATGTTGTTAGTCGCGCCGGTCAGCTCGATAGCTGTAATGCCTGCAATCAGCGACGCATCGAACGTGCCATTCAGCGACAAGGTTTCGAAGTTGGTGTATTTGCCGCCCAAAGAAGACGTATTGGCATGAGCAACGTTCGTACCAAGCACAAGCTTGTCTGTACCGGCACCACCATCAGCGGTACCCGTCGTGAGAACGGCACCCGTCGTAAGGGTATCGTTACCTTCACCACCTGTGAACTTCGTCGTTGTCGCGGTACCGAGAGTCGTGGTGACTCCGCCAGTGTTAGCTGACGCATCAACAGTAACCGTAGCGTTATTCAACGTGCCCAGATTAACTGCGCCAGTTGTATTCGACACCGTTACAGCCGTCGCAGCGACAGCAGCAATGTTCGTGGTCACGTTTGCCGTACCTGAAACAGTCAGGTTAGCGCCAGTGACGCCAGCAGCAGTAATGGCACCAGTTGTCAAAGCGCTGGTAGCATTAATGGTGAGCGATGTTGACGATGCAGCAGCCGCAATCGTGCCCACAGTGTTTGAGGCACCAGTGGAGTTAATGGTGGTAGCAAGAACACCCGTTCCGGTGAGAGCGGTTGCTGCCGTGCCGACCATGCCGCCGGAAATGTTGAGCGTATGCGCTGTCGCACCCGCCACACTGCCGAAGCTGTATGTACCAGCAGTGGTCACTGTACCATTGCCGATCAGGCCGAAAGCCGTGCCATTAGCAGCATTTGTAGCGGTAATGTTTCCATTCGACCGGTCTGACGCAAAACTTGTCAGGCCGGAAACGTTGGAGAGATCGATGCCTGTGAGAGCGTTGGATGTGGCATTACGAACATTGATTGCTTCAATGTTAGAGATGCTTGCCACCGGGAGACCGGTGTTGGTTGCAAACGCGCCTGAGTAAACGATGTTCAGTGTATCGTTACCAGCACCGCCATCAAGCTGATCGGCCGCGCCCAACGTTGAGGTCGCCCCAACGGTGTTGGCCGCTGTCAGATCCTGCGTCGAGTTGAAAATGTCGTTGGTTGCAGCACCAGTGAAATTGTCCGCACCGGTCGTCAGGGTGAAAGTCGTCCCCGTCGGAGCCGAGACGCCAGCACCAGAACGCGTTTCATTCTGACCAAACGCGATGTAGTGCTCGAGAGCGGAGGTAATCGTGCCTGCAGTCAGGGCAGCCTGCACGTCAGCGTTCGCAGCCAGATAAGCATCGGCAGTGAAGCCTTCAAAGGCAGAGGACGGCGCACGGTTTTCAGTTTCACCAAAGGCCTGGTAATGCGTGAAAACGTTTGCGACCAGGCCGTTTGAAACAGCGGTCAGAACGTCCGGGTTCTTAGATGCGTAGTAGGATGCATCGAAGGTCGAGTTCGGATCGCGCAGCTCGCTCTTACCACCGAAGAGCTGGTAGTGCTGCAGCGCAGACGAAAAATGACCCTGGGAAATGGCAAGAACCACATCCGCGTTGTTCGAGAGATAAAAACTCTCGTCAAATGTTGTAGCGACTGACATGGGAATAACTCCACTTTTTTGGTTTTGACGTCACACCAGACGGCAGGCTGCTACCCCTTCCGCCAGACGGTTAGCGACCGCCCCGAAAACAGACTTCGTAATATCTGCTTTCGGGGCTGCCGCCAATAAATATTCCGGAACTTAACGGACCCCCCGTTCTGATCCCAAGTACAGTAATTACTATACCAGGCATCGCTCCGCAAGAGCGGAAATTCCGGAATGGAAAAATATTTAGTGTTTTCCGGCCATTGCCGATTTCTCTTCAAGCGAATCGATATGATCGGCATGGGCCCGCAAGAAGCCGGCGGCGGGCTTCGCGCCAAGGGTCTCGATCAGAAGGGCCGCATAGGCATTTGCGATCGCGCTGATGACTTCCATCTCAGGAGCTTCGGCCACCGCCTGCGTGATGGCTTTCCGCAATGCAGGCTCCATGATGTCCGCCGTCAGCCGGCTGACGCGTTCCTTGTCTTCGGCCGGCAATGTGGCTGTTTGGCCCGGATTTTCAGAATCGCTCATTTCGTTTTCCTTGAATTATGTCCTTATAGACGCGGGTGGCGCCTTACTCCTCGTTCAGCCCACGCGCATAAGCGTCGAGAATGGGTTTTATCAGGTATTGCAATGCCGTGCGCTCGCCTGCCTGGATCAGCACCTCGGCCGGCATCCCCGCCGAGAGTTTGACAGGCCCCAACTTCTGGAGCTCGTCATCCGGAATTTCGACACGGACACGGAAATATTGTTGCCCGGTATCCCTGGCGGTCAGCGCATCGCCCGATATTGTTTTCAAATTTCCGTAAATAGCTGGCGTGTTGCGCAAATTGAGGGCGGTAAGTCGCACTTCCGCGCTTTGACCAATGCTAACACTGTCGATGTCCGTGGTCGAAACCCGGGCGTCAACGACAAGTCCCTTATCCTGGGGCGCGATTTCCATCAATCCTTGGCCGGGATTCACCACGCCACCGATTGTATGGACCTGCAGGTTCTGGATGATTCCGGACTGTGGCGCGCGGATCTCAATGCGCTGATAGATATCGTTCGCGACAACCACGCGCTCTTTCAGATCCGCAATTTCCGCCTGCACCTCATGCAGTTCGGCAACAACCTCCTCCCGGAAGCGTTGTTTCATATTGATGATCTGGCTTTGCGATTCGCCGGCCCCGCTTTGAGCGCGCGCGATATCCGCATCGTCGCTGCCAACCGCGCCCTTGAGCTGCACCAGCGCGCGCTCCATCGCAAGCACCTGAGAGCGCGGATAGAATCCCTTCCTGTACAGATCGCGAAGACCAACGATTTCGTCTTCGAAAATGTCGATCTGATCGAGTCGCGATTGCCGCTGGATATTCAGGCCGGAAATCTGAGCGTTATACTGCTCTATCCGCTGCTCCAGGATCGTAATGTTCCCGTTGAAGCTCTCCTGGCGCGCGTTAAGCTGATCCTGCTCATCCGCCACCATATTCGAGATCTCCGGAACCGCGGATACGCGCTCCTGAAGCTCCCCGCTCAATGTGATGCTATCGTCGCCTCTCAGTTCGGCCTCCAGCCGCGCAGCACGGATCAGGGCCTGGTCAAGCTGGTATCGGAATCGGGAAGCCGTTGCGCCGGCCTGTATCGGGTTCAAACGAAGAAGCAATTGATCCTTCGTTACGTGCTCGCCTTCCTCGACATAGACGTTTTCAACAATACCGCCTTCGAGATGCTGCACGACCTTCAGCTCTCCCTTGACCGCGAGAACCGCCGGCGCCAGTACGGCGCGCGCCAAAGGTGCAACAGCCGACCAAACGCCGATCCCGCCAAAAATGGCCAAGACGACAATCAGACCGAACGCAACCACTCCGGATATGCTCGAAGAAGGGCGCTTCAGGGACGGCTTTCTCGGCATGATTTCCGGCGCGGATTGGGGCGTCGCTTCCTGAATGGACATTACTGTAATCCTCTGGTCTTCAGAAATTGCGTCTGGCGGCAATTACGAGCGGGTCCCGTCAGCGGTTGCCAATGCCTTTACGGGCGTCGGCGCGCTCAATTCATTCATGATCCGGTCTCTCGGCCCATATTTCACCAGCACTCCGTCCTTCAGAACGGCAATCTTGTCTACGCCTGCCAGCAGCGAAGGGCGATGGCTGATCACAACAACTGTGCAGCCGTCGGCCTTGGCCTGCTGCAACGCAGCTGACAAAGCCTGCTCGCCGTCCGTATCCAGATTGGCGTTCGGCTCGTCAAGGATGAGAATGCGCGGCTCGCCATAAAGGGCACGCGCCAAAGCGACACGCTGGCGTTGACCACCGGAAAGCGCCTGTCCGCCGGCACCGATGCTCGTATCGTAGCCGTCGGGCAACTCGAGAATCATATTGTGCACGCCCGCCTTCTGGGCGGCCGTTACCACGTCGCCCGGATCGAAATCCTGGAAGCGCGCAATATTCTCGGCGACCGTGCCATCGAACAATTCAACATCCTGCGGCATATATCCAAGGTGCGGGCCGAGAACTTCCGGATCCCACTGAGCCAGCTCGGCGCCATCATACCGGATTGATCCCGCCACGACAGGCCAGACGCCCACAAGCGCACGGGCCAGGGAGGATTTACCGGAACCACTCGGCCCGACAAGCCCGACCGATGTTCCCGGTGTCAGATCCAGTGTCAGACCCTTTACGACGGGGACACGCCCGCCCGGCGGCACCACCGTGACAGTCTGAACGGAGATATGTCCTTTCGGGGCAGGCAGTTCCATCGGAGCCGCTGTGTCGGGAATGGCTTCGAACATTGCGCTCAGGCGTTGATAGGCGCTTCGGCTGCTCGAGAAATTTTTCCATTGCCCGACGGCCAGCTCGACGGGCGCCAGAGCACGGCCCATGATAATTGACGCAGCAATCATGACGCCGGGAGAGATCTCGTTCTCGATCGCGAGAAAGGCGCCTGTCCCCAGAATGGAAACCTGCAGCGCCATGCGGACAAACCGCGAAGCCGCCATGATGCCGCCGGCACGGTCACTCGCGCGCGACTGATGCGTCAGTGTGTTGCCGTGGCTCCGGGTCCAGCGGTCCTTGATTGCCGAGATCATCCCCATTGCATGAACGACTTCGGAATTACGCAGGCTCGCCGTCGCGGTATTCGTCGCCTGTATGCTAACCGCGCCGCCCTTCGCCAGAAGCTTCCGGGTCAACAACTCGTTCGCCAATGCCAGGGCAAAAATTATTATCGCTCCACCGAGCGAAATTAAACCAAGCACAGGGTGCAGCAGAAAACCGGCAAAGATGAAAATCGGAACCCAGGGCGCGTCACAAAGCGCAATAATGGCCCCGCCGGAAATGAACTCCCGGACCATGTCCATATCGCGCAGGGCCTGACCGGTTCCCATTGCGGGATTGCGCACCGAGCCCCGGAAAACAGCTCGAAACAGCCGGTCGTTCAGAATTTCATCAAACTTCAGACCCGTCCGAACCAGAATGCGCGAGCGCACACCTTCCAGGATCCCATAAATTGCCAGCAGCCCCAACGCGAGGACTGTCAGCACAATGAGCGTTACCTCGCTTCGGCTTACCAAGACGCGATCGTAGATTTGCAGCATGTGCAACGGCGCGACGAACATCAGCAGATTGATGAAAAAGCTGAATAGGATCGTAACGCCCAGATTAGCCTTGCAGGCTGCTACAGCCTCTTGAAGGGCGGTCGTGTTCTTTTTTTTCATATTCTACTGAGACCGTAATTAGCGTTACGTCATGCCAATTCAAAGACTGTCCGGGCGAAAAACCGGGACAACGATATATCTCGCCCCTCCATAAGCCCTCGACACTCGATAAGCAATGACTCTATCGCTCCGTGGACACGCGCTCCTGGATCAAGAACAGCCATCAAATCAGTTCTGCTGCCGCAGCCCCGCCAAGGACATCTACGAACGTCAATGTCCCCACACCCTCAAAGGAAATCATCATATCGTCCCCATTGATGATCTCACTCTGCGCTGCGGAAATCTGATCCGGGGTCAGGAAGAACCACAAAAGGTCCTTACCGAGCTCAAATCCACTGACAGTGAAGTCTCCGCCGTCATAGAACAGAACATCAATGGAATCGGAAAGAGACACTCCCTCTCTTCCCAGATAATGACCCGCAATTGGAACAGCCGGGGTTTCCTGGACGGTAATCTTCTCTTCCCGATATGAAAAAGGGGTGCCGACCGCCTCCTCGGCATCGTCCGGCTCCGCTATTTCCGAGGCGTTGCGGAGGACAGGCCCAACGACAACTTCCCCCGACAGCATACCGACCGTGAACAGTTCGCCGCGACTATCAGTGGAGATGCCGATATTGGCCAGTTGAAGGCTACCTGAATCCTCTTTCAACAGTGACACCGTCTCTAAAGCTTCACGGGCGACCGCAGAGAGCGACGCAAGGTCGTCATCCTCAGTATCACTGACCTCAACAGTATCTGCACTCTGCTGATTGTCGGCCGCCTCTTGGGGGGCGTCTTGAAGCTTGTCTTGCGCAGAGTCCCCTCTGAGGACAATGAAGTCGGCAAGCTTCTCTTCAAGCTTCCCTGAAGAATCAGCTGTTTGCCCCGCATCAACCGGGCCATCATCAGCGTGAAGCAAAAGAGTAGGCCAATTATTGGCAACTAGAATCGAAGTCTTTTGGTCGACGTTTTCCGCTCCGCTCTCGCCTGTCGTTTCGGCGACAATGGCTCCAGCAGGTTTGTTCCTAATAAAGAACTCGGCCGCAGCATCATCGCCACGGGACCAGTTTTCATCGGCGACAAAGACTGGCTCGAGATCCGGCACCAGCTCATGCCCATCGCCCGTCACTTCAGCTCGATCATCCCAGACATCATTCAGGTTAAGGCGTTCCACCTCTTGAGACATGAGGCTGTAAGCCATCATCACCACGCCGAGCAGTGCCGCGTGACTATATCCAGTGTTGTCTTCACCCGTAGCGTCCATTCGCGCCCCAAGGATTTCGACCTCCGGAGCACCCGAAACACTTTTACCGGAAGCGCTCAAGGCAGGCGTGCTTCCGTCGGAAGGGGCCAGGACTTCAGCAAAAACATCTTCGAGCGATTGCGCCCGCGCTTCGTCGATCGCCATCACAAAAGCGGCCGCGACAAATGCTGTGAGCACTACACTTGGATGCAAGAAGAGCTTTCCGCCCTCCTCTGACCGAGGCACCATAAGCGGATGACGTTCCAGCATCTGATTGATGACGCTGCGGACATCGCGTCCCCGATAGACATCCTGGGTCAGAGAGCTAACGGAAACGAAGAAACCGTCGATCCGCGCAAAATGAGCGACGACGTCATCGGTCTCAGGACGCACGAAGACAAGCCAAGGCTCACCTTCGTCGGTTACTCCCTGATCGATCTCAACACGGAGACCGGCACGCGCCATGATGTCCGAGATCCGGTAGAACTCCGCGATCTCTTGAGTAGACCATCCTTGAGGCTGCTTTTCACGGCTTGGGCCCCAATGAAATTGGAGAATCGACATTCCGACTCCTCTAATGCCCGCTGTCTAACGAACGAGAACTATAGAGCTTCTTCTTCGGAAGCCGGAAAAATCAGTCGGTACATGTATGGATCATAATATTGCATGAGAGTTTTCGCCAAATTACGAGGCTCAAGCTCCAAGGCTTCAGCCCAGTCTTCCAATCGCTCGGCCGGCACACGTCCACGACCACTCTCAATCTGAGAGATAAAAGTATAGTATTCCATATTGACCCGTCGCGCCAACTCGCGCTGAGACAGGCCCAGGTCTTCACGGCGCGCCCGGAGCCAAAGTCCCGCCTCTTTGCGCAATTCTCCGGTAACAGCGGAGCCTCGCGTCTTTGCTGACAATTGAATGGACATCTCAGCCCTTTCTGGCCAGGTCGACCGTGGGTTTATGGGTTAACAATCTACTGTACATCGCCGGCATTGTCTAGTCTGTTGCGCCGCAAAATACGGGGCCGGGAAAGACAGGCAACTGAAGCAGCCCTCAGGCGTCTGGATTGACATGACTCGCCTGCCTGGAAAATGCCGCGCCGCGTCATCGACTGGCAAGACAACGGCCCCCCGCGCACGCAGGCGGGGACCAAGGTCAAATCGGCACTCAGCAGTCACGGGACCATCACATTCGGCCAGTCCGATTTCTTCTTCGATAATTTAGTCGCGGGCCAACAATTCGGCGTCGATGCAGCGGCACCTCGCTTTCAATCAATCAAGAATGCCAAACAGGTGGCTGATTTGCTGCGGTCAGCCCAGAAAGCCGCTCGACCCAAGAACAAATTGTCCCTGCCTGCCCCCCTTCTCCCAATCTGCTATCATCAGCCCATCACTCACTTCAGCGCCGCAGTTCCGCCGTGCTCTGAGTTTTGGAGACCTGTCATGTCGATCCGTGCGGTGAAGCTCGAATCCCATGCTCAGCCGTCCATGGAGAGCTTAGGCGTGCATCTGCATTGAGGTTCGGCTTCGGGGATACGTCCGAGACCGATCCGTTCCCAAAGATGGGCGGTTTCAGCAATGATGATCCGGCGAAATATGCGCGTTGATTTCTATTGAAGCACCGCTCCGATTTGCCTAGGCTTAACCGCTTTCTCGCCTCGAATCGGCGCCATCCGGCGCCGATTTATGTTTTCTAGGCTGTTCGCCAGGAGCCATGACATGCTGAAAGCATCCCCTGAAGAGTCCGGTTTTGTCGGTCCCGGTCTCCGCGCCTTGTCGCGGGAGCTGATGGACACGCTGCGGGAGATGTCCTTCGACGGTGTCGGTATCAGCCGGGAGACCTATGGGGCCAAGGAAACCGAAGCGCTCGAGCTGATCGAGACGACCGCACGCCGCTATGGTCTGGAGACCGCCTGGGATCAGGCGCGGAACCTCCGGATATGGCTGGCGGGCGAGGACACGTCATTACCGGTCATCGCCACAGGCTCTCACATGGACAGCGTCCCGCAAGGCGGAAACTATGACGGGTCGGCGGGCGTGATTGCCGGCCTCGCAGCCCTGATCGCGGCGAAAGAACAGGGCCGGTTCAGCCGGACGCTCGAGCTTTACGCCCTCAGGGGGGAGGAGAGCGCATGGTTCGGCGGTCCCTGCTATTTCGGCTCGCGGGCCATATTCGGTCTCCTGGAGGAAGCGGATCTGGCGAGCAAGCACAGGGACGGGAAGGTCACCCTGGCGCAGCAGATGGCGGCCTGCGGGGTGGACATGGACCTCGTCGAGCGGCGGAAGCCCCTCCGGCGTCCCGAGGAGTTTCACGCCTGGATCGAGCTGCATATCGAGCAGGGGCCGGTCTTGCTCGCCAAGGAGAGTCCGGTCGGCATCGTCACCGGCATTCGCGGGAACATCCGTCATCGCCGCGTGATCTGCCGGGGGCAGCCGGCCCATTCCGGCGCGGTGCCGCGCTGGTTGCGTCACGATGCCGTGCTCGCCATGTCCGAGCTTCTGATGCGTCTGGACGAGCATTGGCGGATACTCCTGGCCTGGGGCGAGGATCTTGTCTTCACGGCCGGTATCGTGGAGACGGACCCGCGCGAGCATGCGGTCTCCCGCGTGCCCGGATATGTCAGCTTCGCGGTGGAATACCGGAGCCAGGATGCCAAAACGCTCGAGAGTTTCAGCCGCATCCTGGAAACCGAATGCCAGAAGATCGGCGGCGAGCGTGGTGTGACCTTCGAGCTCGGGGACGCGGTCTCCTCGCAGCCCGCCCGCATGTCGCGGCCACTGGTCGCCCTTGCCGAGGAACAGGCCAGGGCCGCCGGGATCGACTACGAGATCATGCCGTCCGGGGCCGGGCACGACACGGCCGTCTTCGCAAATAGCGGGGTACCATCGACGATGATCTTCGTCCGTAACGAGCATGGCAGCCACAATCCGGACGAACATATGGAGATGGACGATTTCTATGCGGGGGCTGAAGTGCTCGCGCGGGTCATGATTGCCGCCGCGGGTGCGGAAGAGGATAGCTTCAAATGAGTATTTCGCCTGAACAGACGCCCGCCTGCGAGGCGGCGAAGATCATCCTGGATGGCGGCGCGGTTCATGTCCGTACCGGCGGCGAGCCCTATTTCTTCTCTTCCGGCTGGGCGAGCCCGCTCTTCATCGATCTGAAACGGCTGATCTCGGTGCCGAAGGCAAGAGGCCGGCTGATCGATCTGATGCTGGGTCACATCCGGTCGATCTATGGTGACGACGGGTTTGACCAGATCGCCGGATGCGAGCTTGCCGGCGTGCCCTTCGCGACCATCGCCGCCCACAGACTGGGCCTGCCGCTGGTGATCGCGCTGAAACAGGCGCGCGGCTTCGATCGTCTGTCTCAGTGCGAAGGCACGTTCGAGCCCGGAACACGGACGCTGCTCCTGGATGACCTGACGACAGACGGAAAAACAAAGGCGAATTTCAAGGATGCGCTGGAGCGTGCCCAGGCGGATGTCGTCGGTATCTTCGTGCTGTTCAATTACGGCATTTTCCCGGCCGTGCCGGAGGTGGGATCACTGACCTGTCTGACCGATCTCATCGCGGTTGCCGAGGCGGAAGGAAGCCTCGGAGAGGAAGCGCTTGCCCAAATCAAGACCTTTGCCGAGGATGCCGCGCACTGGTCCCGTTTCCATGGCGGCATAGGACGGACTTGAGCCAGAGGTCTGTCTCTCGGCGGTATGACGATGAAGGGGAACAGATTGTCCGTGTCTGCGAACAATCCACCTCTCCCAATCTGCTATCATCAGTCCATCTCTCATGAGGCACAGCAGTTCCGCCGCGCCCTGAGTTTTGGAGAAATCCCATGTCGATCCGTGCCGTGAAGTCCGAGTCCCATGCCCAGCCGACCATGGAGGGCGCAGGGGTGCATCTGCATCGGGTGTTCGGGTTCGGGGATACGTCCGAGACCGATCCGTTTCTGATGATGGACGACTTCCGAAATGACGACCCATCGAAATATGCGGCCGGATTCCCCTGGCATCCGCACCGTGGCATCGAAACCATCACCTATGTTTTGGCGGGTGAGGTCGAGCACGGAGATTCTCTCGGTAATCACGGGGTGCTCGGCGCAGGCTCGGTGCAGTGGATGACGGCGGGATCGGGGATCATGCATCAGGAGATGCCGCGCGGGAATGCTGCAGGCCAGATGCACGGCTTTCAGCTCTGGGCCAATTTGCCGTCCGCGCACAAGATGACCACGCCTCGCTATCAGGATATTTCCGGTAGTGATGTTCCGGAGATTACGGATGATGACGGCACGAAGGTGAAGATCATCACCGGGAATTTCTGGGGCCAGCGCGGCCCGGTCGACGGTATCGCCGCAGATCCGCTCTATCTTGATATCTCGGTGCCGCCAAACACGACCAAGCGGCTGCCGGTCGACACCCATGCGAACGCCTTCGCCTATATCTTTGCCGGCGCCGGACGGTTCCGGGACGCGTCGAACCCGGTGGGTGTGCTGGTAGAGAAGGAGTTCGCCGGAGAGGAAATGACTGTTCGCGACATGTCCGGCAACCGCACACTTGTGAAGTTTGACAGCGGCGACGAGATCAGCGTCACGGCAGGGCCGGAGGGCATCCGCTTCCTGCTCGTCGCGGGCAAGCCGATCAGGGAGCCGGTCGCCTGGCACGGCCCGATCGTGATGAACACGAAAGAAGAGCTGCGGCAGGCGATTCATGACCTGAACAGCGGCACCTTCATCCGTGAAGGCGCGACGGGTATTTGATCTTAACAGTCGTCACCCCGGCCGGAGAGCCGGGACCTCTTGGATCGAAGCGGCCGCCCAATCGTCGGGAGATCCCGGATCAGGTCCGGGATGACGGTTTGAGGCGGAGCCACTCCCTACTTCTTATGCTGCGCCTGCTGGTCAAAGAAGGACGCAGTGGACGGCAGTTGCGGCAGCGTAATTTCGTAGGGAATCGCACGGACACGTCCCGTCCGGATGCCACGCACGATGGTGCCCTCGAACTTGTTCGGCATCGGGCTGGGTGAGACCGGAACTGAATCTTCCGCAGAATAGACCGAGATGAACAGCGTGCGCGGGCTTGCCGAGCGGTTCGGGGCGGAGCCGTGCAGCAGGCGGGTGTGCATCAGGCAGACCGAGCCTGCGGGGCCAATGCTGCGGACGGCCTTTTCCTGGCATTCCGCCGCGATATCATCGTCGATTGCGCCGGTAAAAACGCCATCATGCCAGAGCCCGTGTATCTCGCCCTTGTGCGAGCCGGGCAGGACTTCCAGCGGGCCGTTCTCTTCCGTCACCTCGTCCACCATCAGCAGGGCCGTGATCACGTCATCATTGGTGTGCGGGGTGAAGGGGAAATCCTGGTGCCATTTCACCTGGGTGGCGCCACCGGGAAGCTTCGAGTTGATCTTCGAGTGATGGAACTTCAGATTCGGGCCGATCAGGTCGGCGACACAGTCAGTCATGTGGCTGGAGGCCATCGCCTCGTAATAGGCCTCGGAGACCTCGACCGGCGCATTGACCCGGCGCAGGCCCGGCTTTTCCGCAGTGTGGCCCGGCTCGACGTCAAAGCGCGGCTTGGCATTGATGGTCTCACCATAGGGGGAGGCATGCCCCCTGCTCTCTTCAACCCAACCGCTGAAGGTATCGCGCAGCCGGCCCAGAAGGTCTGGCGATACCGCGTTCTCGATCGTCAGATAGCCGTCTCGCCAGAAAGCATCTTTTTGCGCGTCGCTGAGACCGGCCATCGCATCATCTCCCGTGCTTGCGTGTGAACCGTCTTCAGGCTACGGACTGAGCCCATGATGGTGCAAGCATTCCTCGACAAAATTTCTGACAAGAGCGCCCGCATTGGCGTGATCGGGCTCGGCTATGTCGGCCTGCCCCTGGCACTCGCCTGCTTGCGCGCCGGGTTCCGGGTGACCGGTTACGATATTGATGCCGCGAAGATAAAAGCGCTGACGGCGGAGCAATCCTACCTGCCGCATATTCCTGTGGATGGGCTTGGCGCGAAGATCGCGGCAGGGGATTTCCTGCCGACGGACCGGATCGCGGATCTCGGCGACGCGGACGCGGTGCTGATCTGCGTGCCAACACCGCTGACGCCGGAGCGCGACCCCGATCTGCGCTATGTCCGCGACACGGCTGCTTCACTGGCGCCGATATTGAAGCCGGGCGCACTGGTGGTGCTTGAATCGACAACATATCCAGGCACTACGGACGAAGTGCTACGGCCGATCTTGGAAGAGACGGGCCGCTCGGTCGGCGAGGATCTGTTCCTTGCTTTCGCGCCAGAGCGTGAAGACCCTGGCAACGCGGATTATTCGATAGGCCGTATTCCGAAGGTGGTCGGCGGCGTTGACGTGGCCTCCGGGAAACTCGCCGTCGCGCTCTACAGTGCCGTGCTGGAAAAGGCCGTGCCGGTCTCTTCGGCGGCGACGGCGGAGGCGGTGAAGATCACCGAGAACGTGTTCCGGGCGGTGAATATCGCGCTGGTGAATGAGCTGAAGGTTATCTACGGAGCCATGGACATCGATGTCTGGGAAGTCATCGAGGCGGCATCGACCAAGCCGTTCGGTTACATGCCCTTCTATCCCGGTCCAGGCCTTGGCGGTCACTGCATCCCGATCGATCCGTTCTATCTTGCCTGGAAAGCCCGCGCCGTAGGCCAGTCGACCCGCTTTATCGAGCTTGCGGGCGAGATCAACCGGGCCATGCCGGATTATGTCATCGACCGGCTGCGTGAAGCCGTCGACCAGCAAACCGGCAAGGGCCTGAATGGCGCAAACATTCTGCTGATCGGTATGGCCTATAAGAAGAACGTTGCCGACCAACGCGAAAGCCCGGCGCTGACGATCCTGGAAAAGCTCCGGGCGGCAGGAGCCAAGGCCGGCTTCCACGATCCCTGGATTCCGGAAATCCTGCCGTCACGGGAGTTTGGCGTTTTGGCTGGCGGCAGAAGCGAGAACTTAACGGCAAAGCGGATCGCGGTGGCGGACGCCGTGCTGATCGTTACCGATCATGACGATGTGGATTATGGCCTGCTGGCGGAGCATGCCCGGCTCATCGTCGACACCCGCAATGCCATGCGGGCAAGAGGCCTTGAGGGACAGCATATTGTTGCGGCCTGACGGATAGCTCTGCTGACAACACATCTCTTGTGAATAGCCTAACCGGATTTCGCCATGGGTCGCGTAAAAGGACCATTCGAGATTCTATTTTTACAAGAAATAATAAATTTATATTCTATCAATATGCACGTAATGATGGCACTCTTTGCCCAGTCACTCAGACCGGGAGGGCATCATGGGACAGAAGACCGAAAACAAGAAATTGCACAGCAAAATAGTGCGCCGGAGGGATTTTCTCGCAGGCGCGGCCGTGGGGGTTCTTGGCGCAAATCTGGTGTGGCAGCCGAAGGCCGCTGTGGCGGCTGGCAACGCAAAACCAGCGCCGTCCGGGGCCGAGATTGCCAAGGTCCGGATCTACCCAGCCATTGGCATTTGCCGAGTTGGCGGCAGCGATGAGTGGTTCTATGCGCCTGAAGTGCCAGGCCTGCCACCGAAACCAAATGGCGGCTTCAAGGATGATGACGGTAAGATCAAAAAGCAGGTCCAGCGGTTCCGGGTTTACGCCTTTGACGCGCTGGATCGGGTGATCGGCGAAGTCACGGACGCTGAGGCGACGATCTCCTGGTCTGCCCATCTGGTGAATGCGAAAGCAGCCTGGTACGGCTTCAATAACCCGCTGGACAATGGCGATCTTGCTCCGGGGCTGCCAGGGCAAAAACGGAACCAGTATTTTACAGACAATGCAGAGCGCCAGCGGATGCTGGTGATTGATGGCGGGGAGAAGGATATCTCCGGGCCAAACGTGAATCCGGACGGAACCGACCCCGCCTATGCCTTCGAGGGCGAATTCTGGGGGGAAGAGAGAGTCGGCCTTGGCAAGGTCCGAACCGACGACGAGGGCAGACTGCTGGTTGTGCCGCCTTCCGGTGTCTCGAACTCTCCGACCAAGGCGGCGATCACCAGTTTTGCGGACAATGACGGTTGGCACGACGACTGGTGCGATGGGCCGGTGACAGCAACGGTGCAGCTTGCCAACGGTGTTACCTTCAAAGCCGACCCGGCCTGGGTCGCGTGTGTGGGCCCCAATTTCGCGCCTGACATTCCGCCGATCTCCACCATGTATGACGTGGTCAGCAACCTTAATGTCGAAGAGGGTTGGGTGGAGCCGCCCGAGGCGCCGATCTCGTTCCTGAAATATATCTACCCGACCTTCCGGCGCGCGGCGCTGATGGTTTGGCTGACCGATGCGGCGAATCTGCGGCAGGGCTGGCTGGATAGTGGTGACTTCTCCGACCCGGCCTTTATCGAGAAGCTGGCGGACCCGAGCGATAGCAACAAGGCGTTCCGGCTCGCCGTCTTCGAGAAGTTCCGCAATCCTTACAACACCGGGCCGGATGCCTTCAAGGAAGAGCGCCTGAAGATTCCCTACATGATGGGGGACGGGGTGAACTATTCCGGCAGTCCGCTGCAATGGTTCCAGTTCCCGAAACAGCAATACGAGCATCTGCGGATGTGGGCGGAAGGGCAGTTCTTCGACGACTGGAAGGATTCCGAGGTGGACGCAATCGAGCGGCTGGAGGACCTGCCCGTCGAGTTACAGCCCCATGCGCTGACGGAAGCCGCGCTGGAGCCCTGTTCTGGCGGTGCGTTCCATCCGGGAGTGGAGCTGACCTACTATCTCCGTCTGGCGCCGATGTATCAGCGGAATACAGACGAGAATGCAGAGCCGTTTCGGCTAGCCCATGGCGACCGGCCAAGCTTGATCCAGGATCTTGGTTTCCTGTTGACGCCGGAGATTGCCTTCAACGGTTACGGCGACACGCCGCCACCGATCGGCCCGCAAATGGCGGGCGATCTGACCCGGTGGATGGGGCTGCCGTGGCAGTGCGATGCTTTCTCGTGTCAGCAGGTGCTGATGCAGGAGAATTATCCGACCGCGGTATGGTGGCCTGCCCTGTTGCCGATCGATGTGCTGCCGGAGACTTATTACAAGGAACTGATGGACGTGACGCTCCCGGCAAGCGAGCGCCGAAAGTTCTTCGATAACCGCGTGGCTTGGTCTCGTGCGGTGGCCGGGATCGGATACCATGCCAATGGCAGTTACTGGGACGGCATCACCAACATGATCACCCTTTGGGAGCGGATGGGCTTTGTCGTGAAACTCCCCGGTCCGAAAGATGACAAGGCACCGGCAGGTGTACCGAAAGATGTCTATGTCGAGGTCGGGCGTGCGGACACGATGGAGTTCCGCTTTGACTGGAAACCGAAGGACGGCATGTTGCCTAAATGACGTCTGCGGCTTTTTCGACAGCGGAGATCGCGGTTGTTGGTGGCGGTATCGCTTCGACTGCCGCCGTCCTCCGTCTTCTCCGGACTGGTCACTCTCCTCTCTGGATCGCGCCAGCACAGAAAGAGGGTAATTTGCCGGGGGAGCATCTGTCCCCGGCAGCAAGACCCATGCTGGAAGAGATTGATGCGGCAGGACTACTTGGCGCCGCATATCATCGTCCGGAGCAATCCGTGTTTTCTGCCTGGGGCAGCGACCAATTGGCGGAACGCAGCGGGATCGTTCATCTCGAAGGGCCGGGCACGGTTCTTGAGCGCGCCGCGTTCGAACGCGATCTGAGAGCCTTGGCCGTTGCCTCTGGCGCGGCACCCGTCGAGGCCCGGCTGACAGGACTTGACCGGAATGGTGATGGCTGGGTTCTTGAGGTAGATGACGGTGACCGGTTGGGCCGCTGCGGAGCCCGGTTCGTTCTGGATGGCTCGGGCCGGGCCGCTGTGGTAGCCGGAATAGAGGCGCCGGATCATGCCGCCCGTTTCCGTGCGGATAAGCTTGTCGCGCTCTGTGCCGTTCTTTCGCAGGAGAAAAATGCCGGGGTGGAGCCCACCCGGGCGACCCTGCTTGAGACAGTGCCGGAAGGCTGGTGGTACGCAACCCTCTTGGCGGATGGCCGGCTGGTTCTGAATTTCTATACGGACCCCGATTTACTGCCTCTTGAAGTGACACGACATGCCGATGTTTTCCGGGCGATGCTGGAACGCACAAACTATGTCGGGCGATGGTTGCGTGACGCCGAATTCAACCTTGATGCCCCACCGGAGCTGGCGAGCGCCGGTACAACCTGGCTGGCCCCTGCGACTGGCGAAGGCTGGGCCGCTATCGGAGATGCCGCGGCGGCCTTTGATCCATTGTCCTCACACGGCATGACAACAGCGCTCTGGACCGGAATCAAGGGCGCTGATGCGGCGGTGGCCCGGCTTGGCGGCGATGCAGAACCGCTTACAGAATACGCCGAGAAGGTTGGTCAAGGCGTACAGGAATTCTTGCAAAGCAGAGCGGCGCTCTATGCCGAGGAGCGGAGGTTCATTACATCTCCATTCTGGGAGCGCCGCACCGGCAATTGCGAAGCTTAAAACTGATTCCGCTAGCCCATTACCCTTGTGATTACTGAGCGAAAACCAAATTCCAGCTCTCACTGCAACGCTTTTTCAGCGTTGCCTGCGCATCACCCCGCTATAGAAACAGAACACTATTTAAAAGGTACCGATCCCAGATCGGATTCAAGAACCCACTGGACCAAATTGTCATAAAAAATCGATCTATGGGCATCCTGTCCGGAATGCTCTGACTTGTGCTATGCAACGGGTTAGTTTGAGGGCGGCGTCGGTGTTCAACGGAGACTAGAAGTCAATGCGAAAAAACAGCGTGCTTGGGATCGCGGTAGTCACTGGCGGCGCCGGTTTCATTGGCAGCCACATGGTCGATCTCCTGCTGGAGCAGGGGTTCAATGTGCATGTGGTCGATAATTTTACCGGCGGGCATCGCTCGAATTTACAGCATCACGCGAACACCCCCGAACTCAAGGTATTCGAAGCGGACATCCGGGACATCGAGTCCATAAAGCCAGCCTTTGAGGGCGCACGGTTTGTATATCATTTCGCTGGCATAGGGGACGTCGTGCCATCAATCGAACGGCCGATTGATTATATGGAGACGAACGTGCAGGGCACGGTTCATGTCCTCGAATGCGCGAGAGCTGCAAACGTCGAAAAATTGGTTTATGCAGCCTCGTCATCCTGCTACGGGCTGGCGGCAACGCCAACGGTAGAATCTCACCCGGCACAACCTGAATATCCATATGCCTTAAGTAAGTTCCAGGGTGAACAGGCGGTGATGCACTGGCATCAGGTTTACGGTCTGCCAGCAAATTCGGTCAGGATATTCAACGCCTACGGGACCCGAGTCCGGACCACTGGTGCATATGGAGCTGTTTTCGGGGTCTTTCTTCGCCAAAAACTCGCGGGCAAACCCTTCACTGTTGTTGGCGATGGTACACAAAGGCGCGATTTCATATATGCATCCGATCTGGCGCGGGCATTTCATGCGGCGGCTCTGACCGAGGCAAATGGGGAGATCTACAATGCGGGCGGCGGCAACCCACAATCGATCAACCGACTTGTCGAACTGATCGGAGGCGAGGTGGTCTATGTCCCGAAACGTCCTGGAGAGCCAGACGATACCTGGGCCGACATCTCCAAGATTCAAAAAGATCTTGGGTGGGCACCGCAGGTGTCCTTTGAGGATGGCGTGGCCCGCATGCTGGCCGACATCGAGCATTGGAAGGACGCCCCGCTCTGGGATCCGAGTTCGATTGCGGATGCGACAAAGTCATGGTTCGCCTATCTGGGAGATGGCGCGAAAGCCTAGAGAGCGGAAGCCGAGCGGCAGTTCATGCCAAGAGCGCTAATCACCTTCAAACTCGTCCAGCTCACGAATCGTTGAGCATAATCCCCACACCATTGAGAATGAACCACACCCGCTGGCTGTGATTTCAGATTATTAGGCGATGTCCGTATTCAGATAGGCATAAAAACCGACACCTTCGAAACGAAAACCTTCAAAGTTCATAACAGCGGCTTGTTCATTACTATCAGCGGTAAAGAAATGCCCACCTGTGTTTATATTGAAAAACCTGTAGACAGGTTCCGTTGACGCCGTGTCTTCGTTAAAAGCACGAAACCCGACACCTTCAAAATTAAACTCGTCCATCAACTCAACTTGTGACTTCTCTTCCTCGCTTGCTGTGAAAAAATGACTGCCGAGATTTTTGTTGAAAAATCGATAAATTGGGATCGATAGCTCAACATCTGTCGCGGTTTGAGAAAGAGCCTCAAACCCGATCCCCTCCGACTGAAAAACAGAACTCGCCACAACACTGTCTTTTTCCGATGTTTCAGCAGTAAAGAAATGCCCTCCAACGGAGCTGTTCAAAAATCTAAAAACATCTATTTTTTCGATATTTGACGACCCATAAATTGCTTCAGCTGCTGCAATATCATCAGCTTGAAGACCGGATATATCGCGATTGTAAAATTCACTCATCAAAGCGCTGGTGTCGGTCGAATGGTCAATGCCTATCGCATGGCCGATTTCATGTGTAGCCACATATACAAAATCGGTTTGCGAAGGCGGTGAACTCCCCCCCGTAAACCAGTTTTCATCTCGGTCGAACCTAATGATCACGTTATCAAGCGGGCCGCTTGAAGGAACTATCGCCGCGCCAAGCGTACCGCCTTCTCCATCAATATTTGCCCACCCTATTCGAATGTCTACATTGGATGAATCCGAAACCAGTTTAAACTGAACGTTCGCGACATCTTCCCATGCTGCAAACGCTGAGGTGATGTCTGTTTGAAAGGCATCTTCGGTTATGAAGGAATCGAAATCGGCAAACTGATTGCCAAAATTCGCATTTGCATAACTATAGGTAACTGTCCCACCTGTCGTTTGCGCGACCTGACTAACGCCCCATTTCTGGCCAAAGATTTTGAATTCTTCTGTAGAGTGGCTCAAAATTCTAAATCCATTTAAGTGAATGGGTTATGTCGCATTGGCCAAAATTTATTCGAAAAGAGTAAATAGCGAATAAATGTAAGAGTCTTCAAAAGGCCTCACATTCCCACCGATCTTTACTGTCCTCTACAGGGATTACTCGCATGAATGGCCCCTCCCCCTATTCGGCGAAACTCGTTCAGACGAACAGTCATTTCACGAATATCGATTTCAAACCGCCAATCCGTTCGAAATTACTGCTGCGGGTGCAATTCTTGACCGTCAGAGCCAGCCACCCTTAACCGGTCGCCGATTAGCTCACGGGGGCGATGCGCGCGAAAGCGGAAAACTGCTAGCCATGCCTTTCCCCGCTTTAACAGAATAGCCACACAGCGCGGTTTGACCAGCGCCCCCACCCGCGTGTTAAGGAAGATGAAGTCGAATAGAATTGAGATTGTCCGGAGCCGCACTATGGAACTGAAATTCGATTCTCGTACGGATATTCTTGAGGTCTTCCCGACCAGGTTGTTCATGTTTGCAATCGACGGCTGCACGCCATTGAACGATGCATTGAAGGCCGCCGTTCTGACGCGTGAAACATCCGCACAGCCAAATGCCGGTGGCGTTATCGGCGGCTGGCGATCCGGCGGTGATCTGTTCGACTGGCCGGACAAAGGGATCGACACCATTCGGCAAACCGCCCTCGGCGCCGCCCAGACTGTTGTGCCGCAGATCGCCGGAGGTGACTGCACATTCGATGTCAGGCTCTTTGGCTCAGCGACGGTGCTACGCTACGGCGCCTACGAAAAAAGCCATTTGAAACCGGGGCATCATCTGACGATGATCTATACGGTGGAGGCTGGCGATACACCCAACGCCGACGCACCCGAGAGTGGGACCATAGAGATCGATGATCCCCGTGGTGCCGCATCTCTGACTGGACTGCCCATAGATCCTGTTGGCAGCCCCTTGCGCGTCGCCCCCAAGAACGGTCAGCTCACGGTTTTCCCGAGCTGGCTCACTTTCCGCACGAACCCATACTACGGGGATGGCGAGCGCGTGACACTGACACTCACGGCAGAAATCCTGAACATGAAACGGTCCTGATTTTCAGACAGAAATATTGACCAGAGAGCCTCGCTGAAGGTCTTCAGCAAGAGCCACCCGTTCGGCTCCCTCCGCCTCGGACAAAGTCCGGCGGCGCTGGTCGGCACGGTCTGAAGCAGCAGAGACTGCACTTTGCGCATCGCTTAATTCGGCCTCGCGCCGGGCGACGACATCCTCTGCCGAACGCAGCGCGGACTGGGCTTGCGAGACGGCGGCACTCTGTTGGTTGGATGACCCGAGCACTGCACTGGCAGCAACGGCCGAGCTGTTCTCCGCAGCCACAGGTGCTGGCGATTCAGCGGGCGCGTTTGCTTGCCCCGTTCCATTGCGGTTCAGGGTACTGAGTTGAGGCGCTATCGAAGCCGTCGCTGTGATGGCCATTTCTGGATGTCCGGTTCCGGCCCGCCGGGGCGGGGCTTCCCTTCGATATAGTCATGAATGTAGACGATTTAAGCCTCTCCGTCGACGCGCTCCCTTGACACTGCCCCCGCGCCGTCCGACAAGGGATTTGCTGACGGTTCCCACCCTTTCATTCGGAGGGGGGATCAAAAGGGAACGCGGACGGTCTAGCATCCGTGCCAGATCAAGCCGCGGCTGCCCCCGCAACTGTAGCCGGCGAGCGGTCTGTCCCAAAGCCACTGGACGCAGGATTTCCTGCATCCGGGAAGGCGGACAGAACGTTATGACCCGGCGAGCCAGGAGACCTGCCGTCAGCATCGTCGCCCGCCTTGATCCGGGGTGTGATCTGGGCACGGTCTTCCGTTCGGTGACGAGAGCGCAACGCACCGGCCCAAGGCATTTGCCGCGGAAGGCCCAGGAGACAGAAGACATGACAGAGAAAATTCCCGCCACCGTCATCACCGGCTTTCTTGGTGCCGGCAAAACCAGCCTGATCCGGCATCTGGTGGAAAATAACGGCGGCCGCCGCTTCGCCTTCATCATCAACGAATTCGGCGATCTCGGCGTCGACAGGGAACTGCTGACGGGTTGCGGCATAGAGGGTTGCAGTGACGATGACGTGGTGGAACTCGCCAACGGCTGCATCTGTTGCACCGTAGCGGACGACTTCTTGCCCGCCATCGAAGCCATTCTGGCGCGCCCGGAACGCCCCGATCACATCATCATCGAGACATCCGGCCTCGCCCTGCCGAAGCCGCTGGTGAAAGCCTTCGCCTGGCCGGAAGTACGCACCCGCACGACGGTCGATGGCGTGGTTACGGTGATCGACGCGGCCGCTGTTTCAGAAGGCCGCTTCGCCGACGATCACGACGCGGTACAGGATCAACGTACGGCGGACGAGTCACTCGACCATGAAAGCCCGCTGGAAGAGCTGTTCGAGGAACAGCTTCAGTGCGCCGACATGGTAGTACTGAACAAGACAGACCTGCTGGACGACGCGGGGCTCGCGAAAGTACACGAGACTGTCGCGCCCTATCTCAGGAGCGCGGTGAAGACCATCACCAGCGCCCATGGGCGGCTTGGTGCGGACGTGCTGCTCGGCCTTGGCGCGGCAGCGGAAGACGACCTCGACAGCCGCCCCTCGCATCATGACGACGGGCATGAACACGACCACGAGGATTTCGACAGCTTCGTGATGCCGCTCGGCGTCGTCGATGACGCCGACGCACTTGAGGAACGCATCATCGCCGCCGTCGAGAGTCACGATATCCTGCGCGTAAAAGGCTTTCTCGACATTCCGGGCAAGCCGATGCGACAAGTGATCCAGGGCGTCGGACCGCGTATCCAGCGCTATTTCGACCGCGACTGGCAGGCAGGAGAGACACGCGCCTCCCGTCTCGTGGTGATCGGCCATCACGGGCTCGACCGGGACGCCATCTCCAGCGCCATCGCCGGGTAACACCCACCCCGCAGACTCGCATAAGGCGGAGGCTCCATGCATCTCCTCGCGGCTACTCCCGGCTCGGTCACCGACGGCAGCGAAGCTGTTGATCTCGGCCAGACGCCAGGCGATATCCTGTTCCTGAGCGCAGCGGACACTGAACTTGCCTGCCTCGCCCAGGGCTATGCGCAGGTGACAACAAATCACGACTGCACTTTCCCCAGCCTGCGGCTGGCGAATCTGATGCAGCTCGGGCACAATCTTTCCGTCGACCTCTATGTCGAGGAAATGGTTGCCCACGCAAAGCTCGTCGTGGTGCGGGTGATCGGCGGAACCGGCTATTGGCCCTATGGCGTCGAGCAGCTCGCGGCCATCTGCCGGAAGAAGAAGATCCCACTCGCCTTCCTGCCCGGCGACGATCAGCCAGACCCGGAATTGACCGGGTATGGCAGCCTCGATATGGCCGCCACCCAGCGGCTCTGGCGCTACATGATCGAGGGCGGGATCGGCAATGCCGCCGAGGCCATCCGTTTCGCCGCCAGCCTGATCGGAACCGAGACTGAATGGCGCGAACCTGCGCCGCTGCCGAAGGCAGGATATTACCTGCCCGGCCGGGCTCATCCGTCTCTGGAAGATGTACTGGCCGCTTTCGAACCTGACGCGCACCCGGCGCCTATCGTGTTTTACCGGGCGCTGGTGCAGGCCGGGAACACCGCCCCGGTCGACGCCCTGATCGAGGCGATGCGCATTCAAGGTCTTGCCCCGGTACCGATCTTCGTTTCCAGCCTGAAAGACCCGGTTTCCGCCGGCCTCGTGCGTGGTGCCATCGAGCAGGCACCGCCGGGCGTGATCCTGAACGCCACCGGGTTTGCCGTCTCCAAGCCGGGCGCCCCCGGCGCTGAAACCCCGTTCGACGGCGGCGACTGCACGGTGCTGCAGGTTATCTTCTCCGGCGGAAACCGGGAGAGTTGGGAGGCCTCGACCAACGGCCTTTCCGCCCGCGACATCGCCATGAACGTGGCCCTGCCGGAAGTCGACGGGCGGGTGCTGACCCGCGCCGTTTCTTTCAAGGCGGAAGCCCGGCGGGACGATGCGACGGAATGCTCCCTCGTCACGTACGAGCCCGTCCCGGATCGCATTACCTTCACGGCGAGGCTCGCAGCGTCTTGGGCCAGCCTGCGCGCGGCCACTCCGAAAGACCGCAAGCTGGCCATCGTCCTTGCCAATTACCCGAACAAGGACGGGCGGCTCGGCAACGGCGTCGGGCTGGACACCCCGGCCGGCACGGTCACCGTGCTGCGGGCGCTGGCCGAGGCCCGCTATGGAATTCGCGATATCCCGATCAACGGCGATGCCCTGATCGGCCGACTCTCCGTCGGGCCGACCAACGATCTCTCCGACCGGGCCACCCGCAAGGGCGGCGCGCTGCTGTCCCTCACCGATTACAAAGCTGCTTACGACAAACTCTCGGAGACTGTCCGTACCGAGATCGAGGAGCGCTGGGGCGCGCCCGAGAGCGATCCCTTTGTCTCCGGCGATGCCTTCCAGCTTTCGGTACTCAGTCTCGGCAACGTGCTCGTCGGCATCCAGCCAGCACGCGGCTATAATATCGACCCGACCGAGACCTATCACTCCCCGGACCTGGTTCCGCCGCACGGCTATCTCGCCTTCTATATCTGGCTGCGTGAGCAGTTCGGCGCCCACGCGATCGTGCATATGGGCAAGCACGGCAACATGGAATGGCTGCCGGGAAAATCACTGGCTCTGTCCGAAAGCTGCTATCCTGAAGCCGTATTCGGCCCAATGCCGCATCTCTACCCCTTCATCGTCAACGATCCGGGCGAGGGCACACAGGCGAAGCGCCGCTCCGCCGCCGTCATCATCGATCATCTGACACCACCGCTGACCCGTGCGGAGAGCTACGGACCGCTGAAAGAGCTGGAAGCGCTGGTGGACGAATATTATCAGGCTGCCGGGGTCGATCCGCGCCGCCTGAAGCTGTTGTCACAGCAGATCCTGGAAAAGATGGCCGCCATTGGCATCGACAAGGATCTCGGCCTCTCCGACAGGGATGACGAGGCAGAGAAACTGAACCGGCTGGACGGTTATTTGTGCGAGCTGAAGGAACTTCAGATCCGCGATGGTCTGCACATCTTCGGTGCCGCTCCGGAGGGCCGCCTGCTGGAGGATCTGCTGACCGCGCTGGTCCGTGTGCCGCGCGGTAAGGGCGACGGCGGCGACGCCTCCCTGCAGCGGGCGCTGGCCCGTGACCTCGAACTTGAGCTGGATGGCGAGCCCTTCGACCCGCTGGCCGCCGACATGGGACTGCCATGGAACGGTGCCCGTCCGGACGCACTTGCGGGTGTCGATGAGCAACTCTGGCGAACCCATGGCGACACGGTCGAGCGGCTGGAACTGCTGGCACACGATCTCATTGCCGGACGTCGGGAAGCGCCTCAGAGGTGGGAACGCACACGGTCCGTACTGGAGACAGTCGACTGCCATCTTCGCCCAACCGTCTCAAGCTGCGGTGATGCGGAACTGAAAGGCTTGCTGACCGGCCTCGCCGGGTGCTTCGTTGTGCCCGGTTCCTCCGGCGCGCCGACACGCGGACGGCCGGACGTGCTGCCGACGGGCCGGAATTTCTATTCCGTCGATACCCGCGCGGTACCGACCCCAGCCGCCTGGCAGCTCGGCTGGAAATCCGCCTGCCTGCTGCTGGACCGCTACCGGCAGGAGAACGGTGCCTGGCCGGAGCGGCTGGCGATCTCTGCGTGGGGCACGGCAAACATGCGGACCGGCGGCGACGATATCGCCCAGGCCCTCGCCCTGATGGGCGTGAAGCCGGAATGGGACGTCGCCAGCGGCCGCGTCACCGGCTTCGAGATCCTGCCAACCTCCGTGCTCGACCGGCCACGCGTCGATGTCACTTTCCGCGTCTCCGGCTTCTTCCGGGATGCCTTCCCCTATCAGATCGACCTGCTGGACAGCGCCGCCCGTGCGGTTGCGAAGCTGGATGAGCCCGCAGCACAGAACCCGCTCGCAGCACGCTACAAAGCCGATGCGGACGCGTTCGAGAAAGCTGGCGCCAGTCGCGAGGCGGCGGAGAAGCAGGCCGGTTATCGCGTCTTCGGCTCCAAGCCCGGCGCCTATGGCGCGGGCC
Source organism: Nisaea sp. (assembly GCF_039990255.1). Classification (GTDB taxonomy): domain Bacteria; phylum Pseudomonadota; class Alphaproteobacteria; order Thalassobaculales; family Thalassobaculaceae; genus Nisaea. The sequence goes on from NZ_JBDXGG010000004.1 coordinate 107,090, forward strand.
TGCAGGCGATGATCAACGAGCAGCTCTGGGAAAATGAGGAAGACCTCGCAAACGCCTATGTCGCCTGGGGCGGTTATGCCTATGGCCAGGGCGCCGAGGGCGAGGCCGCGCATGCGCTGTTCGAGTCGCGCCTGAAGGATGTGGAGCTGGTGCTGCACAATCAGGACAACCGCGAGCACGACCTGCTCGACAGCGACGATTACTACCAGTTCGAGGGCGGCATCACCGCCGCGATCCGGCATCTTTCGGGTGCCCAGCCGACGGTCTATCACAACGACCATTCCCGGCCTGAACATCCGCGTATCCGCTCGCTCGAAGAGGAAGTCGCCCGCGTTGTGCGAGCACGGGTGGTCAATCCGAAATGGATCGCGGGCGTGATGCGGCACGGCTACAAAGGCGCCTTCGAGATGGCGGCGACCGTCGATTACATGTTCGCCTTCGCCGCCACCGCGCGCTGCGTTGGCGATCACCATTTCGATGCCGTATTCGATGCCTATCTCGGCGATAACGAAGTCCGCACTTTTCTGGAACGGCATAATCCGGCTGCACTGAAGGAAATGGCGGCGAAACTCAGGGAAGCGCTGGATCGTGGGCTATGGCGTCCGCGCCGGAACGCAGCGCATGAGGAATTAATGGCGCTTGCCGGTTGACCCACGCGGGTCGCCGGGCACCACGATGGACGGCAACAGGGAGTGAAGCGATGAGCGACGAAAATACCGAGACCGGAACTGAGACCGACAACGAGATTGATCCGGAAAAGGCCGCCCGCCACGCCGAGAAAATGGCGAAGAAGAAGGCTGCCCGGAACAAGATCATGGCCACCAAAACTGAGACCGGAGGCCTGCTGATCGTCCATACCGGCAAGGGCAAGGGCAAGAGCACGGCCGCCTTCGGCATGGTCTGCCGGGCCCTTGGCCATGACATGAATGTCGGCGTCGTGCAGTTCGTCAAAGGCAAGTGGGAGACCGGTGAGCGCAAGGTGCTGGAAGCCTTCGCGGATCAGATCTCCATCCGCACCATGGGCGAGGGCTTCACCTGGGACACCCAGGACCTGAACCGGGACATCGCAGCCGCCCGCGCCGCTTGGGAGCAGGCGAAGGAGCTGATGGCCGATCCCGAAATCGACATGGTGCTGATGGACGAGCTGAATATCGTCCTGCGCTACGATTACCTGCCGCTAGAAGAAGTTGTCGAGACCCTGAAGAACAAGCGTCCGGACCTCCATGTCATCGTCACCGGCCGGAACGCCAAGGAAGAGCTGATCGAAGCGGCCCATTTGGTCACCGAGATGACCCAGATCAAGCATCCCTTCCGTCAGGGCTTCAAGGCCCAAGCGGGGATTGAGTTTTAAGCCGGGATCGAGTTCTAGGACGACAGCAGAGACAGCCGGGACCTCAGGGTCGATGCAATGCCGTTGATCTTCGGGTCTCGGGCATAGCTCTCCCATGCCCCGTCGACGAAATTGAGATAGCGCGTCATGCAGAGGCCACGGAAAGCGTCGAACCGCGCACGATCCGCCGGAGAGAAGAAGATATGGCGCCGCTGTGGCTGCTGGACCGCGATCTCGATCCGGACATCGCCATAGAACGACCGGCTGATCTCCTGCACATGCGCCTGCAAATCCGGCAGACTCCACCCGTCCGGCACATGTTCCACCGTGACGCAGTGCCCACCCTCGCGCGGATAGGTGAAAATACGCGTTACCGGGCTGCCGGTGCTGTAGACCTGCATATAATGCGGATCGGCAGGAAGCCCGGGGCCGAAGATGTGACCCGCACTTACAGTGACATCGACAAAATGATCATCAAGACGCCCCAATCCGGCAGCGGCAATCACAGGGGTCGGGTTGGCTGCCCAGACGACCAGATCCGGCCGCGAGGCCTCTCCGCGCAGCCTCAGGATGGCAGTGTCATTCTCGAACCGAGGCACCACCGGTTGCCCTTTATGAATGGCGACACCTGCCTCGGTCAAAACGCTTTCGAAGACGTCAAAGAATGCATTGTAACCATTGACCGGCAGACTGCCGATAGGCCGCCCCTCGCCCCGGACAGTGCGCGGTAAGCCCAGCAGATCGCCCGCAACGGGAGAGTTGGCCTTGAGAGCATCGACTGCTTTATCGTCACCGCGCAGATAGAGGCGGCCGAGCTGAACATAGTAGGCGTTCCCCGCATCGATCGCTTCCGGATCGGCTCCGAGATGTCTGAGCCATCCAAGCACGGCCTCTCCGATCGCCGGTGGATAGCAGCGCATCCGGTCCGCCAGACTGGCGCGTGCGCGGTAGGTCTCAAGATCGGCAAGACCATCCGTCGGAGCATCGAAAACCGGCGACTCGAAATCCTCATGTGAGACGGGACCGAAACCGAGATCCGTGTAGGAGCCTTGATAATGTTCAAACCTGTAAAGACTGGCTTGCAGCGTGTCGGGCAAAGCCTTGTGCCACGCCTGCTCCGTTCGCAGATACTGGCAGCCGTTGAAATACCATTTCCCGTCGCTCTCGAGGTCCCGAAGGATGCCGCCAAGCAGCGGTTTAGCCTCGTAAAGTGTCACCTGAAACCCGAGACGAGCAAGATCGAGAGCCGTCGCGCAACCGGTGATGCCACCGCCGACAACAGCAGCTGTTTTAGCGCCCCGCGCCGTATCGCCACACATCGTCATTACCTCGCCCGAGGGGCCGGGTCGGTTTCGACATCAGATATCAACAAAGCGGCATTCAGGGGCACTCGGCGATCCTCTTCACGCGCCGGCACTCTGGTATCGAGGCCGACCATCTCTGCAATCCTATAGGAAGAGGCCTATCAGGAGGCAACCCGCGTCTTCATTATGCGGCACACAGTCTCACGCCGGGACGAAGATATCCTGCGTGCCGGGCAGGCCGCGCAGACTGAAATCGCCAAGTTTGCGGACGGGAACCGGCAGGCATTCGGCGAAGGTCTTCGACATCAGGATCGGCTCGTGCAGGGTGCGGCACTTGGCGCCGAGCCGGGCAGCAAGATTCACGTCCTTGCCGATCACTGTGAAATCCAGCCTCTCGCCGGAGCCGACATTGCCGAAAGCAACCTTGCCGTGATGCAGGGCAACACCCGCCTTGACCTCGACATCCGCTCCCCATTGCGCGGTGTCCAACGCATCGAGACAGGCCTGCCCTTCTATCGCGGCCTCAAGCGCACCGCCCCGGCATAGCTGACACTCCCCGATACCCGAGGGATCCTGGAAAATCGCAAGAATCCCGTCACCGGTAAATTTCAGCACCTCGCCGCCATGTTTCAGGATCGGCGGGATGATGCAGTCGTAATAGGCGTCCAGCAGCTCCACTGTCTGCTTGTCGCCGAGCCGGTCCGACAGCAGAGTGAAATCGCGCATGTCCGCGACCAGAATCGCCGCTTCCATCTTGTTGACCACACCACGCCGGACCTCACCAGCAAGGATACGGCCGCCGGGCTCCCGCCCGACATACATGGCGAGCACATCGTCCATGCTGCGATAGACGGACATCAGCTCCAGCACGATCTTCGCCGTCGGCATGGTGTGCCGAAGCAAGGCTATATCCCGCTCGGAGAAACCGTTCGGCTCTCGACTGGCAAACGTCAGGGCATTACGCATGCCATTGGCGAAGATAACCGGCACACAAATGTAGTCCGAGTATCCGAGCGCCTTGAGATCAGAAAGAATCGGGAATTCCGCCGCACTCTTCTCGTCAATCGCTCGATGCAGCCAACTCCCGGTCTCATGCACCAGACGGAGCGGGCTATCGTGATAGATCCTGGCATTCCCGGGCGCATAATGCCACGGCTTAACCTCGGTCTCCTGTCCCAGACGCCACTCGCAATGCACGCCTTCCTTGATCGCGTGCAGAACCATCAGGATCGCCGTGCCACGCTCGACGGGAACACCGGCCAGAGCCAGACGGCGGCAAAACTCATCCCAGAGTCGTCCGAGATCACAGCCTTCGCGGGATACCAGCAACAACCAGTCGGATATTTCACGCGCGACCAGCACATCCTCGGCGCTGAGGATAAACGGCAGAGCTGCCGGGCGGGCAGAGTCGGTAATTGTTCTCATGCGCGGGTAAATGGGGCGAGCGGGGCGCCACAGCAAGCTGTTTCACGAACCCTTGTTCAAAGCCCTTCGTTTTGTGACTAAGCGCTACAATTCAGACTGAAGAATCGACTGCAGTCCTTCTCGATATGTTGGGTACGCCAGCTTAACGCCAAGTTCGGATTTGATCCGCCCGGTATCGAGCCTTTTGCACTCAGAGTAAAACGACCGGGCCATCGGAGACAATTCCGCGCTATCGAACGGTATCGGCTCCGGCGGCTCCATTCCCAGAAGCGCTGCCGCATAGCGGATGACATCCCCACTGGGGCAAGCTTCATCATCCGCGACATTGTAAATCTGGCCATGGTTCGGTCGCTGCATCGAGGCCAGCAATATGGTCCCGATATCGTCGACATGGATGCGGTTGAAGACCTGACCGGGCTTGTCGATGATCCGCGCTTTGCCGGAGCGCAACTGGTCTATGGCGCTCCGGCCGGGTCCGTAAATCCCCGAGAGCCGGAACACCTGAACGGGGGCGCCCTTATTATCGACCCATGCACGTTCCGCAGCTAGGCGTCTTTTGCCGCGTGTAGAGCCGGGATTAGGGTCGTCATCCTCATGCACTAAGGCGCCGCCACGGTCACCATAGACAGCCGGCGTCGAGAGATAGCCAACCCAACGAAGCGATGGTGCGTGCGACACCCAGTCCAGCTCCGCAGCCAAAGCCGGATCTCCTTCAGGTCCCGGAGGAATGGAACCGATGACATGTGTCACATCCGCAAAAGCTCTTTTGTCGAGCGTGTCTCCAGAGACGCCACCAAAAAGCGATGCTTCGATTCCGTCCTGTCTGAGGATGTCAGCTCCATCGTCTGACCGGGTCGTCCCAGAAACACGCCATCCCTGGTTCAGAAGCCGTTGCGCCAAGCGGTGGCAGGTATAACCAGCACCAAAGCAAAACAGGTGCCCCGGCGCAAGATTGGATGGAAAAGGCATCTCGGACAAATCGCTCAGACTCACTTCCAGAGGGCACACTTGCCAGAGTGGCAACAGTCCGGCGTTCTTTACCGGAATTAGCGATTCTGTTACTCGCTAAGTTTAGGAAGAGTCCACAAATTAGAAGGCATTCATGGCCGTGCAAGTCGCAAAGACATTGAATCTCCAGAGTGAAGAAGAGGTACGCGATGGCCATGCTCGCATCCTGCTTACGCGCGCCGCCGTCAAAACAGAACTTGGCGCTTTCTTCGGACTGCGATGGCTGTGACCAAATCGGTTATCGTCACCGGTGCCGGATCGTTTCTGGGCGAATATGTGCTCAAGGCACTTGATGCGGCAGAAATAGACACAATTGCCCTTTCCCGGCAGGCGGTAGCCGCATGCAGACGCTACGGCCTGTCGGCGAGGGTTAAGCCGGTTGATGTTGATCTGTCTGCTCCCAGACTAAATTGGTCCCTGCCTCTGGACAGACCGCATACAATTATCAACCTTGCTTTCGACCGTATGGTGGCAAACAGCAGCGCGCATGGTGCTGAAATTAACGAACGGCTTACACGCAACGTCCTCCGTCTTTGCCGAGCCTCTAAAGACTCCAAGATCGTTAATGCATCGAGTATGTCGGTATATGGAAAGCCGGAAGGCGGACTGGTTTCCGAAGACACTGCGCCATTATTTCCGTCAGACTATGGAATTGCAAAACTGCAGGCGGAACAGCTCTTCGCCGACGCGCCGGAAGTCGTTTCTGCTGTTTCAATCAGGCTTCCCGCCCTTCTGGGACGCGACGCCCATTCTGAAAACTGGCTGGTGCGCGTAGCACAGAGCTTGATACAGAACGAAGACCTGACCTACTCCTCGCCGCACTTCAGATTCAACAACGCGGTCATGGCATCGGACGTAGCAATGTTCTTCGTCGGACTTGCCATGAGAGACACTTTGCCCCCCGACGTCAGAGTGCCCATTGGATCCGCCCCAGGTCCATGCCTCGCAGACATCCTGGAACAGATGCGGAGCGATCTCAATTCGAAGTCCAGGCTGAAAATCCTGCCATCAAAAACCTCATCCTTCGGAATTGACAATTCCGCTGCTAAAAAACTTGGCTACCGCCCCCGCGATGTAATGGAAACAATCAAGCTGTTTGTTCAGGATTTCGCCCAAAACGCTTAAAGACATGCTCAATCAACAGAGGCACTCCAGCGCACTTCATCTGATTGGCACGACAAAGGGACTGGACAGCGAAAGCCTACGCCAGCAGCAATCATTGTGCCGCTAAAACGGTTATCATATTATTGGGGGTAATATAAAAACCTTCCCTTAGATTAGAGTGACATCGGAATGCTTGAACTCAGTCCGGAACAGTTAATAGACTATAAAAAATCAGGAATTTTCTCTTTTAAGATGCACCAGGAAAGCAGCCGATTAATTTCGGATGTTCGAGCACGGGTGAACAGCTATTTTTCTGAGCCATCGCAGCATTACGCATTAATGAGTGATTATACCTACCGGACGATCGTCGCCGAAGCGCAAGATGAAATAAACGCCCTCTCTTTGACAACTGAGTTTTGCCGCATCGAGAAACAAAGAATCAAAGAAATTCTTCAAATTGATGATTTACTGGTCACCAGAACTTCATATCTTCGGGCAACGCGGCCAAATAAAAAACAAACCCAGGAAAGTGTCGGATTTCACCGAGAATCGTTCTGGCATGAAAATATGAAATATGGTGTTAATATTTGGATTCCACTACTCAACGTAACACCTCTTAATAGTTTGCAGTACGTTCCCGAGAGTCAGAAAATTTCTGATTCGAATATTGAAACTATAAACGAAGGCGAAAAGAGCAGCACAGTTGAAAAACATTCAGCAGGCCACAAAATCGGGCTGCTTTATGATGTTAAAACCATTACGGGAGGTGTTGATTTTTCAAATATTAAGCGAATCTCCCTGCCCGAGGACCATTATGTAATCTTCGACACCAATCTCATTCACGGCGCAGCAAGTAACGAGAGCACACACATCCGCTTCAGTCTCGACTTTCGAGTTCTCCCGAGTGGCAAGGTCGACGAGAATCCCAGCAACTTCGCGTCACAAGGGAAAATGTGGACCCGCTTCGAATAGCTTCACGATGTGACAACGAAGCACAGGTTATGACGAATGGCACGCTCCTCTCATTCTCGAAGTCTCTGATAACGGATTGGAATTTCTGCTAACTCTCACCCGCGATCGTCTGTACGCAGGCCGCTCCTTTCAGGTGAGCGACGCCCTGAGGCTAGCATTCTTTTCGTCCAGAACCGGGAACGCCTTGGTCATGTATGGCGAAGGCTTGGAAGCTTCGAACAGAATGGACGCTTTCCGGTCAGATAAAGAACAGCCTTGATAGTACCGTCCGTAGCGGAACTGGCACGGCAGAATCAGATGTTCGAGAAAGGCTACCAGCCATCGCCTCCGGCAAAGGCCCCACGGTATGTGCGCCCAAGCCTCAGATGGTGATCGGACGCAGCCAATTGCACGAGAAATCCTTCCGCGACGGCGACCGGTCGAGCTTCCGATTGGCCGAACAGTGCAGGCCGCCCCCAAACGCCAAAGCCAATCGGGCCCCGTCTGTTTGAAGCATGCAGAAATACGCATTCAGGACCACAGAAAGACCACTCTCCTATCCGTCAATGACGGAGCCGACCTGTGAGATTCACCAAAGAATGGCAACGGCTTGAAACTTGCATCACCCGTCCAATTCTGGGAAAATCGTCCATGTGGTCTCGCTTTCCCAGTTTCGATGCGAAACGGGATGTTTGGAGATAGGTTTGCCGCATATTCAGCGTTTTCTTGAACTAGCAGGCGAAGTTTGCCGGTCCCTCAATCCAACGGTGATAGAGGACATGGCGTTAACCCTTAAACGCGTTCGTGAAGGCGGCGGTCGCCTGTTTATTCTCGGCGTCGGCGGCAGCGCCGGAAATGCAAGTCATGCGGTGAACGATTTCCGCAAGCTCTGCGGTATCGAAGCCTACGCTCCGACCGATAATGTTTCCGAACTCACGGCCCGCACCAACGATGAAGGATGGGAAACCGTCTTTCGTGAGTGGCTGAAGACCAGCCGGGCACGTGCTCAGGACGCGTTGCTGATATTTTCAGTCGGCGGCGGCGATGCTGAGCGCGGTGTTTCAATGAATTTGGTACATGCAATCGATCTGGCTCGCGACCGCGGCATGACAATCTGCTCTATTGTCGGACGCGATCAGGGCCACGCGGCACAGCACAGCACCCACGCAATCATCGTTCCTCAGGTTGACCCGACCCTGGTCACTCCGATTTCAGAGGCGTTTCAGTCGGTGATTTGGCACGCCCTTGTAAGCCACCCGGAATTGCAGATTGCCGAGACGACATGGTGATGTCAGAGCGCACAGACGCCCTCTCCATGGCTTCCATCTCCGCCCTTTCCGTTGCTGTCTATGCCGACGGCGCCGACCTTGAGACCATCGCGGCGCGCGCCAAGGACCCTTTGATCAAGGGGTTCACAACAAACCCGACCCTCATGCGCAAGAGCGGTATCCAGGACTACGAACGCTTCGCCAAGGACGCGCTTGCTCTGGTTGATGGCCGGCCGATCAGCTTTGAGGTTTTCGCCGACGATTTTCCGACAATGGAAAAACAGGCCCGGCGGATTGCCTCATGGGGCAGCAATATCTCCGTGAAGATTCCGGTTTCCAACACGAGAGGCGAGTCCGCAACCTCGCTGATCCATCTGCTATCCGCCGAAGGCATCCCGGTAAATGTAACGGCGATCATGACCGAGGCGCAGGTCGAGGCCATCAGTGCGGCATTGAATGCCGACACACCGGCAATCGTCTCCGTGTTTGCCGGTCGTATCGCCGATACCGGCCGCGACCCCGTGCCCACAATGCAGCGCTGCAAGAGCCTTCTCAGTGACAAGCCAGCAGCGAAACTGCTCTGGGCGAGCCCCCGTGAAGTGCTGAATCTGTTCCAGGCCGATGCCGCCGGCTGTGACATCATCACAGTGACCGACGACCTGCTCATGAAGTTGGTTTATATCGGCAAGGATCTGGACGAGTTCTCTCTGGAGACAGTGAAAATGTTCTTCGATGACGCGACATCAGCGGCCTACGACATCGTCGTCGATTAGAATTTAGAGTAAGTCTGAAGCAGACAAATTCAGGGGAGTGTACCAGTTGGCAAATCGATTCAAGAAGGTCCTGGTTACGGGTGGGGCCGGATATGTGGGAAGCCTGCTGATACCCCAGCTGCTGGATCAAGGCTACGAAGTCATATCGTACGACATTCAATTCTTCGGAGATGACTTTCTGCCGAAGAACGATCCCAAGCTGACCTCGGTTAAAGGTGATATCCGCGACACAGCGGCCCTCTCGGAAGCCCTCAAGGGCTGTGACGCGGTAATCAATCTCGCTTGTATCTCCAACGATGCCAGTTTCGAGCTGAACGAGTCGCTGAGTGAAACCATCAATTTCGATGCGTTCGAACCGATGGTGATCGCCGCCAAAGCCGCTGGCGTAAAGCGCTTCGTCTATGCCTCCTCCAGCTCGGTTTACGGCGTCTCTGACGCGCCCGACGTGAAGGAAGATCACCCGCTGCTGCCACTGACCCTCTATAACAAGTTCAAGGGCATGTGCGAGCCGCTGCTGTTCCAGCATCAGAGCCCGGATTTCGTCTGCGTCACCATCCGGCCGGCCACAGTCTGTGGCTACGGCCCGCGCCAGCGTCTCGATCTCTCGGTCAACATTCTGACCAATCACGCCATCAATAACGGCAAGATCACCGTGTTCGGCGGCGACCAGCTGCGCCCGAACCTGCACATTCAGGACATGTGCAATCTCTACAAGCTGCTGCTTGAAGTCGAGGACGAGAAAATCGCCGGCGAGACCTTCAATGCCGGCTACCAGAACCAGTCGATCATGGATATCGCCAAGATCGTCAAGAAGGTGGTCGAGCAGGAAATGCCGGAGCTTGGGGACATCGAACTGGTCACCACGCCGAGCGATGACAACCGCTCCTACCACATCAATTCCGACAAGATCGCGGAGAAGCTCGGCTTCCGACCGGCACATTCCATTGAGGACGCCGTCCGTGATCTCGTCACCGCGTTCAAGGCAGCCAAGCTGCCCGAGCCGATGACCGACGATTTCTATTACAACGTCAAAAGACTCAAGGCGATCAACGCGTCCTGACCATGTCCTGCCGAGATTCCGGAGCTGCCGCAGAGTGGCTCAGGATCACGCGATCTTCCGGACAGGCGGAGAGAAAAGAGTAACATGGGAGAACCTGAACTCGGCACCTCATCCCTCCGGTCAGCCTGCCATGCCGACACCGCCGCCTCAGGCCTTGAGCGAGCATTTCCATCCGCGCGTCATTGATACAGCGGAAGCGGGGGCGGTAACTTTCGGAGCCAAGGTCCGGCTCGCCGAGTCCAAGGCAGGCAAGTGGCACAACGTGCCAGAACCAAGCTTCACTGGACCCTAATGAACTCTACGAGATAATTGTCCAGGCCCAGTCACCCTGGTAGCCGGCTTCCTTGAAAACATCGAGCCAGCCATCCGGGTAATCATGGAACTCCGCCGTCAGTACCCAGTCTTCAAAGACGGCCTTCTGCTCAGGCGTGCGATAAGAATCCACACGGACGAAGGCATTGCCCTTGCCGACCCTGACGATCTCGCGGAGCGCCCGGATCGCGCCATCCCTCTTCTGATTGTGAATCACATCCAGCCCAAGCACGAGATCGAAGATCCCATCCGGAAAAGGCAGGAACTCACAATTACCGAGATGCAGCCGCCCGCCTACCTCCGGCGGGCAATGCTTCAGGGCATATTCCGAGATATCGAGGCCGAATACCTCAAGTCCGGAACAGGCATAGAGCAAGTCCTTGACCAAGAACCCTTTCGCGCACCCGACATCGAGCACCCGCATTCCCGGCTTCAACCCATAATGCGCAATGATATCCCGGGCGACCGGCTGCCACCGTCCGTCATAGCGGTACCCGCCATAGCCGTATTCCCGCGGCCCGTCGAAATAAAGCTCCCCGAATTGCTTGGAGAGCCGAACAACTTCCGGGTCCTTGCCGATCGTGCGCTGCTGGAGGTTCCGTTTGGTCTTCGGCAGCGCCCTCAGAAGATCGATCTCAGGCATCGCGCATCCCCCTCGACAGCGTCTTCTTCAGCCCCTCTTCAAGCGGCGTGAACCGAAAGTCAGGAAATGCGCGGGCCACATTGGCCGGATCGAACGCCCGATAGCCATTATGCGGCATCGCACCCTGTCGCGGCTGACCGATCACCGCACTCGACGATCTACACAGACGGATCACGGTCTCGGCGATGTCACAAAAGGCGTGAACGGCGCCGGTCGCGGCGTTGATCACGCCGGTGCTGCGGCGGAGCACCATCCGCCGGACCAGATCCGCAACGTCATCGACAAGAACATGATCGCGACGCTCCTCGCCTTCTCCGAAAAGCCGGATTTCCTCGTTCGCGTCAGCAAGCCGCATGAAGCGGTTTGGGCCATAGCCGTTATGCGGGTCGGAGGCTCCGTAAATCAGGGTCGGCCGGATAATCCCAAGCGGTACATCGAGCTCGGCCGCCAGCGCGACTTCACGGGCGAGATGCATGGCGCCGTGCAGGCTGGCCGGCTCGGCGACGGCACTTTCCGACATCGGGTAGAGGACGTCGCGATAGACTGCGTCGGAGCTGACATTGATCAGATGCGCAGGCACCTTCACACGGAGAGCCTCGATAACATTCGCAACAATCGTCATGTTGTCGCGGAGCATGGCGGTATTCCGCACAGGTGCCATGGCAGACACGAAGACAACCGTATCGCCTGGCTCAAGAAACGCGGACAATTTGTCCGCCGCATCAGTGGCAAGAAGATCGACATCGGACCGGCCGATCGACGCTACCGCGACGCCTTCCTTTTCCAACGCGTCGACCACCGCCCCGCCGACGAAGCCAGCCCCGCCAATAACCGCGACACGGCCTGGAAGAACATTGCTCTCGTTCAGATGTTTCAGCATGTCAGTCACTTCCCAATGGTCGGCCGAGCACGAAATGTGCAAATCCCATTGAACGCGCAGCGGAATTGTCCAACAGGCCGTAAGGATCGACCACAGCGCGTCCCCGCATTACTTCCGCAAGACGGCTGATATTCAACTTCCGAAATTCGGGCCACGGTGTTGTCAGGAAGAGCACATCGGCTTCCCGGCAGGCCTCCAGCGCACTCTCACAATGTGTCAGCTCCGGAAGCGCGTCAGCCTGCACCACTGGATCATAAGCCATGATCTCGGCGTCGCCGCCGAGGTTTTCGAGCAGAGCAAGAGATGGCGCATTCTTCAAGGAGTGGGTGTTTTCCTTATAGGCGAGTCCCAACACCGCAAGACGTGGTGCAGCACGGATCATCGGACGAATCAGATCCCGGTACGTCCTGAATGGCCAGTCCTTGCGCCATTTGCTGTTCGTCAACCAAGCCTCGACCACGCCCGCATCCGTGTCCTTCGCTTCCGCGAACCGGATGACGGTCGCGAGATCACGCTCCAGATTGCCTCCTGAAAGACCAAGGCCCGGCGTGAGGTATGAATATTGGCCAATTCGTCGATCAAGTTTCAGAGCCGGGACTATCTCCGACCAGTCAGCACCGATCCGCTCGCAAAGCTCCGCCAACGTATTCGCCGTTGATACGGACGCGACAAGACAGCAGTTGATTGAGATCTTCGCCAGCTCCGCACTCTCGTAGCGCATCGGCAGGATCGGGCACTCAAATGCGCCGAGCAGCGCCGTATAGGATTCCGGTAGCGGCCTCGTCGCATCGGCACAGCCGACGATATACCGCTCGGGATAGCGTGCCCGCTCGATTGCCCGACCGAAGACGAGCGTCTCAACCTGGTAAAAAAGGCGCTCTGTAGGGAAATCTAGCGCACGCGTGAAACCTGGCGGCACCTGACAGAGAATAACCAACAAGGCATCAGGGCCAAGCTCGGGCATGACCCGGTCCAACAAAGCTCGAATCTGCGTCAGGTCGGACTGGCCCTCATCATCCGTCGGCACATCGACGGAGATGTAGACGATATCGGCCCGTCCAAGATCGGAGACTTGAGCCGAGAAATTCAGGCGCTTCTTGTTCCCGGACAGCATCTCCGGCAGATCAGGTTCCATCACGGGAAGTTTTCCCCGGCCAAGCCGGCTTGCCTCTTCTTCCGTTTCAGCGAAACCGACCACCTCAAAGCCAAGATCCGCGACGGCGACGGCGGAGGTCAGGCCGAGATGGGTCATCCCTGCAAACCCGATAACGGGCTTTGTCACACCACTTGGCATTGTCTCACGCGGCTCCCTGAATTTCAGAAGAGAGGCGTCCAAGTGACCTGTAAAGCCACCGGTCATTTTCGAGATTGGATGCTCCCTGTCCTAAACAAAGCTCTTTGAAATGCGCGTACTCGGCTTCCCAGGTCGGGTCCTCCCGCTCCAGTGTTTCGACGTCTTCCGATGGCCTCCCGCTTGGCAGCACGCGGCGGCGGTGAGTGAAGCGGGACGGTCCCCATTTGCAGAGTGATTCAATATGGGCCGTGCCACGCTCCGCAAACACATCACAGGTGAAGTGGTTTCGCCAGGACAGCAGGGACATCTCAAGTTCGATCCGGGGACCTGCACCGTCCGAGACGATGACCACATGATCCGGCGCCAGATTCTCGAACCGGTCGGCGGAGACGATCCGGAAGTCGTCGACGATATCGCCAAACCAGAACCGTGCCGTGTCAAGCAGGTGGCTCCCAAGATCCGGCAGCACGCCCGCCCCCGAGTCGCGCCACGCCGAATCCCTGACGAGGCGCGCCGTGCCATTGCCGTAAAACATCCGGCACCGATAAATTTTACCGAGAGCGCCGGACGATATCAGGTCGTGCATCCGGACAAAATGCGGCTCGAAACGATGATTATAGGCCGTGTAACAGACCGCACCTGACGAGGCGGCTATCCCTGCAAGAACATCCGTCTCTGCCTCGTTGGAAAACCAGAGCGGCTTTTCCACCAGCACATGCTTGCCGTTACCGAGCAGGTATTTCAGCAGAGCGAATTTAGGATCGTCCGGGGTACAGACCAGCGCCGCGTCATAGCTGTCCAGCGAAACGCTTTCAAGAGTCCGGAAATCGGCTTCTTCATGAACCGGATCAACGGCACCGACACAATCAGTACCCGCAACACGGCGTCTTTTATGGCCCTGAATACCGAGGCCGACGACAAGGGCTCGCATGGCCGCAACTCCGTCCTAGCTCTCGAATTTGGCGCGCCGCTCGACGGCGGATATCTTCTTCAACACATCCGCCGGTGTGACCGGAATATTACCATCCTGCTCGCATTCGATTGCCGCCGCGAAAGAGCCGAGAATCGTCGCGATCGGCGCGCTACCCCGTGTCATCATCGCTAGAGTCGCATAAGCAAGAAGGGCATCGCCCGCTCCAACCGCGTCTTCCACCCGGTCCGCAAAGCTGTCTACAACAAAGAAGGAATCGAGCGCTTCGTGATCCGCGTTCCGGCAGGTCAGCACACCGCGATCAGCCAGTTTAAGGATAAGTGTCCGGCATTCCGCCTCGTCATAAATCCTGGAAGAAAGCGGACGGATACCCGAATCCTGATCTGCGATGCTGAACCGTGCTTCCCGTTCGTTCGGGGTGATCAAATCGAAGCCCTTGAACTCGGTGATATTACCCCACCGGCTCGCCACCTGGCTGTCGGCAACCTTGAACAGGTCCGGCTGGATCGCTTCGGTTAAGGACGGGATGGTCCATCGGTTGAAAATGCCGTGACGGAAGTCGCTGAAGACAACCGCCCCCTCTTTTGTCTCGCTGATGTGCTCGATTAAGCGCAAGCGGATGTCATCGGAAATACTGGAATTGTCGAGCGTGTCGATCTTCAGCAACCGATATCCACCGGCGACGATGGCATTCTTGTTCGTGGTCGGCCGCGTCGGGTCAATGATCGGCTTCAGCCTGATACCGGATTGCTCCAGATCTGCGATGACGAAATCCTTGTATTCATCATCACCGAGAACCGTCGAGAAAGTCACATCGGCACCGGCAGCAGCCAGATGTTTCGCGACGATCGCCGCACCACCGATATAATCGCGCCTGCCCTCGTAAGACACGCTGATCGTCGGTGTCTTCGTCTGACCGCCGATCATCGAGGTTTCCGTATAGCTATCGACGATCGTGTCGCCGATCACATGAACCTTATGCCCCTCCATCGAGCTGAGAGTGGAGGAAAGATCGTCGAACCCGCACCCTTCCTGATCCATCAGGGTCAGAAGCTTTTCCATCGGGATCTGCGGCGCTTTAAGATCGATCAATCTGGAAGATGAATAGACGATATCCCCTGGCGTGAAGATCACCTCCCCACCATAGGACTGGACCGTATCCAGCTCTTCCTTTGTCTTTGGGGGCAGACCTTGCGCCGTGTATTCGTAACCCTTCGCGAAAAAATCCGGCTGGATCTCCAGCAGATTGTCGAGCGGTTTGGCGTTCTGGTCGATGACGACATAATCAACCATTTCAAACGCGGCCAGATTGAGAGCCCGCAATTGCTCGGGCACGTGCGGGCGATAAACGCCCTTCGCGATGTGCCGGTCGGCGGTGAGGCTCGCGATCAAGATCTTGGCCTTGCTCTTGGCAAAGCCCAGGTGACGGAGATGCCCCGGATGCACGACATCGAACACCCCGTGGCACATGATCACCTTCTTACGACGCGGGAAGCCGCCGACAATCTCGGCGATTTCGGCCGCAGTCTTGATCTTGTGTTTGTAGCGGTCAGCGAATTCGGCACTCATAAAGAAGGTTTCCTGATCATCCAGACCGCCTCGCGTACGGGAAACAAGTTCTTGTAATCGCCTAGGATAACCTCTTCGGGATCAAGGGGCAAAGCCATGGCATCACCGAAGCAAAGGTCGCAGTGGCGACTCTATTGGTCCGATCCGGACTTGCCCCCATCCACCCTACCCTCTATCCAGAACGCTTCGGCCCGGGACACTGACGTGACGGGCGCCCCGGAACCTCCGGGGCCGGATAGATCCAGCAAGGATATCCGCGGCGGCTCGTGGCCGGGATCGCAACATTCCCGAGCCCCCGTGCACGCGGCGGTGGGGGATGAGATGAGCGTTTCAGATAAAAAAATCACCGGAAAACAGGGCGTGATGATCTGCGGACATGGCAGCCGCAATCAGGACGCCGTGGACGAATTTGCGAAACTCGCGGTTCGAATCAAGGAGCGTATGCCGGACATGCCGGTGGATTACGGCTACCTGGAGTTCGCAACACCGATCATCCGGACAGGGCTTGATGCACTGAAGGAACAGGGCGTGACGGATGTACTGGCAGTGCCAGGCATGCTGTTCGCCGCCGGTCACGCCAAAAACGATATTCCGTCGGTGCTGAACACCTATCAGGCCCAGTCGGACGGCATGACCATCCATTACGGGCGCGAGCTCGGCATCGATGTGAAAATGATCAGAGCCGCGTCGGCCCGCGTCGAGGAAGCACTGCAAGCGGCAGGCGATACCATATCCCGGCACGAGACCATGCTTGTCGTGGTCGGTCGTGGCGCGTCCGACCCGGACGCCAATTCGAACGTCTCCAAGGTCATGCGCCTGCTCTGGGAAGGCATGGGCTTCGGTTGGGGCGAAACGGCCTATTCCGGCGTCACCTTCCCGCTGGTCGAACCCGCCCTCGAGCATGCCGCCAAGCTCGGTTACAAGCGCATCGTCGTGTTTCCCTACTTCCTCTTCACCGGCGTTCTGATCAACCGGATCTATGATTATGTGGACAAGGTCGCGGCCCGGCATCCGGAGATCGAGTTCGTCAAGGCGCCGTACCTGAACGACCACCCGCTGGTGATCGAGACTTTTATCGACCGGGTAGCGGAGATTACCGACGGCACCGGCAACATGAACTGCCAGATGTGCAAGTACCGCCAGCAAGTACTCGGCTTCGAGGACGAGGTCGGCCTGCCGCAGGAAAGCCATCACCATCATGTCGAGGGCATCAACGACAGCGGCGGCCATAGCCAAGATCACGACCATGGGCACCATCATGATCATGATCACAAGCACGGACATTCCCATGACCATGGGCACGATCACAGCCATGAGCATGCAGATGGACATTCGCATGGACATGATCACGGGCACGGACACGGTCATGACCATCATCATCACCCCTATCCCCATGCGGACCATCCCCACGGCCCGCGCACGCTGACCGATTCCTGATCCGGTCTGCCGTCATGACCGCGCCAGTTTTCGAATATGAGAAAGATCCGGCCGCCATCTACCGGCGATCCTTCGAGATTGTCCGGGCGGAGACCGATCTTTCCCGCTTCGACACCGACGAGGCCGAGGTCGCGGTGCGCCTTGTGCATGCCTGCGGCATGCCGGAGATCGCCCCCGATCTGATTTTCTCGGCCGGCGCCGTCGCGGCTGGGCGGACGGCACTTGCCTCGGGAGCACCGATCATCTGCGACGCGGCCATGGTCGCCCATGGCGTGACACCGAAATTGCTTCCGGCAAGGAATGAGGTGATCAGCCTGATCCGTGATCCGCGCCTGCCGGATCTGGCGAAGGCCGAAGGAACGACACTCTCCGCCGCCCAGGTAACGCTCTGGCAGGAGCACCTTGACGGTGCGGTGGTTTCCATCGGCAATGCACCGACGGCGCTGTTCCGACTGATGGAGAGCATTCTTGCCGGTGGCCCGTGCCCGGCCGTCATTCTCGGCTTCCCGGTCGGCTTTGTCGGCGCGGCGGAATCGAAGCAGGCGCTGGCGGCGACGGATAACCTGCCGCCCTTCCTCACCCTGCCGGACCGGCGCGGCGGCAGCGCCATGGCGGCGGCGGCGGTGAATGCTCTAGCGATCCTTGCCGGGAAGGATGCCGCCCGATGACGCGCGAGACACCCTGGCTGCGCGTGATCGGCATCGGCGAGGACGGGCTGGACGGCCTCACCCCCACCGCCCGCGCCCTGGTCGACAGCGCCGAGGTGCTTATCGGCGGCGCGCGGCATCTGGCCATGGTGCCGGAGGACGGACGCGAGCGGCATGAATGGCCCTCCCCGCTCAGCAAGCTGGTCGAAGCAATTATCGGAATGCGCGGCCGCCCGGTCGCGGTGCTGGCGACGGGCGATCCGATGCAATTCGGCATCGGCGCCACTCTTGCCAAGCATCTCCCGGCCAGTGAAATGGCGATCCATCCGGGACCGTCCGCCTTCTCTCTCGTCGCCGCGCGCCTTGCCTGGCCGCTGTCAGAAGTCCGGACGCTGACCCTGCATGGCCGCCCGCTTGCGCTGCTCGCCGCCGGACTGCAGCCGGGCCTGAAACTAATGCTGCTAAGTGACGGGCGAGAGACGCCAGGGCAGGTCGCGGCCTATCTCACCGGGGCGGGGTTCGGCGCCAGTACCATGAGCGTGTTCGAGCATATGGGTGGCGCGTCCGAGCGGCGGTTGGACGGCTCGGCATCGGACTGGCCGCACCAGCCCGGTGCCGATTTCAACACCATTGCCGTGACGCTGTGCCAGCCGGACAAACCCGTCGCCCTCGGCCCTACACCTGGGCTCGATGACGATTTTTACGAAAGCGACGGGCAGCTGACCAAGCGTGAGGTGCGCGCGGCAACACTCTCGGCACTCCGGCCAGGGCCGGGACAGTTGCTCTGGGATGTCGGCGCGGGCTCCGGCTCCGTTGCCATCGAGTGGATGCGTACGGACCCGCTGGCGAAAGCCATCGCCATCGAGAGTAATCCGGAACGGATCGAAACCATCCGGCTCAATGCACACGCCCTCGGCGTGCCATTCCTCAGGATCGTCGAAGGCCGGGCACCGGCGGCTTTGAGCGACCTTGAAGCACCGGACGCGATCTTCATCGGTGGCGGGATCACCGGCGACAATGTGCTTGACGCCTGCTGGTCCGCGCTGAAACCCGGCGGAAAACTGGTCGCGAACGTGGTGACGCTGGAAGGCGAAGCGGCGCTCTTCGCGGCGCAAGCCCGGCTCGGCGGACACCTCTCGCGAATCGCTGTCTCCCGGGCAGAGCCTGTCGGCCCCTACCAGGGCTGGCGGCCATTGATGAGTGTCACTCAGTGGGCTGTGATCAAGCCCGCAGATGAAAAGGCGGAGTAGCGGCATGACCGGTTTGCTCACGGGCATCGGTGTCGGGCCGGGCGATCCCGACCTGATCACGCTGAAGGCACTGAAGCGGCTGCAAGCGGCGGATCTGATCTGCTATCCGGCACCTGAGGATGGCGACAGTCTGGCGCGCGAGATCGCCGCACCGCATATTCCGGAAGGCCGCGCGGAATACGCCATCCGCATGCCGATGGTGACCGCGCGGTTCCCGGCGGCGCAGGTCTATGACGCGGCCAGCCTGCATATTGGCGACGCGCTCGACGTCGGCCAGAATGTCGTCGTGCTGTGCGAGGGCGATCCGTTCTTCTATGGCTCCTTCATGTATCTCTATGAACGGCTGGCCCCGAAGCACCGGGCCGAAGTCGTGCCGGGAATCTCCTCGCTGATGGCTTCCGCCGCCGCGCTCGGCGCCCCGCTGGTCTCCCGCAATGACGTGCTGACGGTTTTGCCCGCCCCCCTGCCGGACGACATCCTGCGGGACCGGCTGGAAAACACGGACGGCGCCGTCATCATGAAGGTCGGCCGCCATCTAGAGCGTGTCCGTAACCTTCTGGCCGATCTCGACCTGCTCGACAGTGCCCGCTATATCGAGCATGCCACGATGGACAGCCAGCGCTGCCTGCCGCTCGCCGAAGTGGATGCGTCCGCCGCCCCCTATTTCTCCATGATCCTCCTGCATAAACGCGGTGAGGCCTTCCTTGAGGGAAGCCGCCTATGACAATCGTCGTTCTGTCCCCGTCCGGCCGCGAGACCGGTGAAAAACTCGCTAAGGCGCTGGAGATGGAGTTGCATGCCCGCACCGCGCCTGCCGACCGTATCTTCACCGAAGTCGCTGAGCATCTGCGTGATCTCTTCACTATCGGCTCACCGATCCTGTTCGTCGGCGCTGCCGGAGCGTTGATCCGCATCCTGGCGCCATTGCTAGCCAACAAAGAGTCGGAACCGCCGGTGCTGGCCATCGCCGAAGATGGTTCAGCCATCGTTCCGCTGCTCGGCGGTCACCACGGCGCCAACGATCTGGCACGACGGGCCGGTGAAGCCCTCGGCACCGCGCCATCGATCACCACCGCCAGCGACCTCAGCCTCGGCGTCGCGCTCGACAATCCGCCGACTGGCTGGCACCTCGCGCACGACGCCGATTACAAGAGTGTTGCCGCAGCCCTGCTGGCCGGAGAGCCCGCCGCCATCGACCCGGCGCTGGACTGGCTGGCTGACGCGGGCCTCAAGCGGGCCGATACGGCCGATTGCCGGATCACGGCCTCCGTCAAAATCGCCGATGCCGCACCGAAAAGCCTGACCTATCACCCCGAACGCCTCGCCCTTGGAGTCGGCTGCGAGCGGGATGCGGAGCCGGAGGAACTGATCCGTCTGGTCGTGGAGACGTTGGCCGAAAACAATCTCGCCCCCGAGGCGATTGCCAGCGTCTATTCCATCGACGTGAAGATGGACGAGGCGGCAGTGCATGCCCTCGGCGCCCATCTCGGCCGGCCAGTCCGGTTCTTCGATGCGGCCCGGCTGGAAGAGGAAACCCCGCGTCTCGCCACACCGTCGGACGTGGTGTTCCGGGAAGTCGGCTGCCATGGCGTCAGCGAAGGCGCGGCCCTTGCCGCTGCCGGGCCGGACGCGGCCTTGATTGTGCCGAAGCGGAAATCGAAACGCGCCACCTGCGCTATCGCTGAAGCTCCGGCACTGATCGACGTCACCTCCACCGGCACGGCGCGCGGACAGCTCGCCCTGGTCGGCATCGGCCCCGGCGCTGATTACTGGCGCACGCCGGAAGCCGATATGGCCATCCGCAATGCCGATGTGATTGTCGGCTATGGCCTCTATATCGATCTGCTCGGCCCGCTCGCAGCGGGCAAGGAGCGGCATGACTTCGCACTCGGAGAAGAAGAGAAGCGCGCCGCCTACGCCCTCGATCTCGCGGCGGAAGGCAAATCGGTGGTGCTGGTGTCTTCCGGCGATATCGGCATTTATGCCATGGCGACGCTGGTCTATGAGTTGCTGGACAAGGCGGACCGGAAGGACTGGGAACGGCTGCATGTCTGGGTCACGCCCGGCATCTCCGCCCTGCAGGCCTGCGCCGCCCGGATCGGCGCGCCGCTCGGCCATGATTTCTGCACCATCTCCCTCTCCGACCTGCTGACACCGTGGGAGGCGATCCAGCAGAGGGTGAAGGCCGCAGCCGAAGGGGATTTCGTGATCTCCTTCTACAACCCGGTCTCCATGCGCCGCCGGACCCAGCTCGCCTATGCCCGCGACGTGCTCCTGCAGCACCGCCCGCCAGAAACGCCAGTGATCCTCGGCCGTTCGCTCGGCCGCGAGGAGGAGAAGATTACCGTGACGACGCTGAAGGATCTCTCGGTAGATCAGGTCGACATGCTGACGCTGGTTATGGTCGGCTCCAGCGAAACCCGGTTCAACGGCAAACACGTCTACACCCCGCGCGGTTATGCCGGGAAGGCTGGCACCAGCATTCGGGCGGACAAGACTTCAGAGGCTGCACAATGACTGTCTATTTCATCGGCGCCGGACCCGGCGATCCTGACCTGCTGACCATCAAAGGCCGGGATCTGATCGCCCGCTGCCCGGTCTGCCTCTATGCCGGATCGCTTGTCCCTGAAGCGGTCGTCGCCCATGCGCCGGACGGCGCCAAAGTGATCGATACCGCGCCGATGACGCTGGACGAGATCCTGAGCGATATCGAGGCTGCCGATGCAGCGGGGCATGATGTCGCCCGGGTGCATTCCGGCGACCCGTCACTCTATGGCGCCATCGCTGAGCAGATCCGCCGCCTGCGCGCGGCAAGCATCCCGTTCGAGATCATCCCCGGCGTGCCCGCCTATACGGCTGCCGCCGCCGCGCTGGAAACCGAGCTGACCCTGCCGGAAATCAGCCAAACCCTGATCCTGACCCGCACCACCATGCAATCGAGCGCGATGCCAGAGGGCGAGGAGCTGGAAGAGCTGGGCCGCTCGAAAGCGACGCTGGCAATCCATCTCTCGATCCGCAATCTGCGCCATATCGAACGCGCGCTGACACCGCATTACGGCGCGGACTGCCCGGTCGCCGTGATCTACCGCGCCAGCTGGCCGGACCAGCAGATCATCCGGGGAACGCTGTCGGACATCCGCGGCAAGGTGCGCGCGGCAAAGATCACCCGCACCGCACTGATCATGGTCGGCCGGGTGTTGAGCGAAGAGGATTTCCGGGATAGCGCGCTCTATGACGCCGAGCACACGCATATTCTAAGGCCGGAGGTTAAGGCCTAGACCGCGAGACCACGGCACAGGGACCATAGGGACATGGAACAGGGCGACGATACGCGGCCGGACCAGATTGCTTTTGGCATCGCGTGCATTCTCGTCTCAGTGCTGTTTATGGCCTTCGCAGATGCGGTGGTGAAGCTGGTCAGTGCCGAGCTCACTCTGTGGCAGGTTTTTGCCGCACGCGCACTCATGGCACTTCCTATTCTGGTCCCCCTGATGCTTGTGAGGAAAGCCGGATTTTGGCCACATACGCCAAGCTGGACCTGGCTGCGCAGCGCCTTGCTGGTGCTCACCTGGATCGCGTTTTACGCCTCGCTTCCGGAACTCAAACTCTCTGTCGCCGCCGTCGCCGTCTACACAAACCCGATCATCACCGCCCTGCTCTCCGCCGCGTTGATCGGCGAGAAAGTCTCGCCGCGCCGCTGGGGCGGTGTCCTACTCGGCTTTCTCGGTGTTATCGCTATTCTCCGGCCAGGTACTGACGCCTTTTCCTGGTACGCGCTCCTGCCCTTGCTGGCTGCCCTGCTTTATTCCCTCTCGATGATTCTGACCCGGAGCAAGTGCCGCGGCGAAACACCGCTAACGCTCTCCTTCACCCTCAACAGCACGTTCCTCGTCACCGGGCTGATCGGGACGATACTGCTCACGCTCGCTAATCTTGGCGCGGAGACACAAGCCAGCGCGCCGTTCCTGCTCGGCGACTGGGGAGCCATGGGAGTCCGAGAGTGGAGTATAATGGCACTTCTCGGCGCACTCATGGCGCTCTATTCCGCCGGAACAGCCAAGGCCTACCAGATCGCGCCGCCATCGATCATCGCGACATTTGACTATGCCTATCTGGTCTCCGCAGCGCTCTGGGGCTTTGTCTTCTTCGCCGAACAACCGGACCTGCTGACAATTTGCGGCATGATACTGATCACTGCAGCGGGCCTGCTTGTCGCAGCACCGGGGCGAAGGAACCCCCCAGCCATAGTTACGGCCGGAGAATCAGGCCCCAGATGATCGGGGCAGCCATCCAGGACTGCAGTTCGGATGTCTGATAAACTTCGCACTCTACCTCAGCAGGAATTTCACAATGAACGCTCCCAAGCTTCCTTTGGAAGGCTCATGCCTTTGCGGATCGGTGCAGGTCCGTGTGACCGAACAACCGCTTCTGACGCTCGCATGTCACTGCAAAGATTGCCAGAAGCTCAGCGCAAGCGCTTACTCCTTGACGGTGATGTTTCCAGCCGAGGGCTTCTCGGTAACCGGCGAACTTGTGACCGGTGGCTTACGGACTGAACAGCGAGAGCACAACTTTTGCGCCAAGTGTCTGAATTTCATATTCACACGTATCAAAGGCGCAGACACCCGGATGAATTTACGCGCGTCTGTGCTTGATGATCTAACGTGGTTTGAACCCTTCATCGAACTGATGACGGAAGAAAAACTGTCATGGGCGAACGTTCCTGCAGTCCATAGTTTTGCCCGGTTCCCGGGAAGTAAGGAGGAGCTAGAGGCTTTTCTGCTGGACTATTCAAAGCGCTAGCGCATATCAGGTAAGCTCCCAAGTGGATGGGCTGATTGAAGCCTTTCGGACTATTCAGCGCGACCATTTGTGCTACGCGCAGCGACTAATGAAGTCGTCCCCCTACCCAGACGAGAGCGCTTTCCAAGTCTCCGACTATCTCTCCTTCTGGCAGCGACGGGCGTTCCACCATCACTACCGGCATGCGGAGCGAGCGGGCAGCGAGGATCTTGCCGTAGGTGGCCGTGCCACCGCTGTTCTTCGAGACGATGACGTCGATCCTGTTTTCCTTCAGGAACGCGGCCTCGTCCTCTTCCCTAAACGGCCCGCGTGCCAGCACCACGCGGGCGCCGGGCGGCAATTCAGCCTCGTCCGGCTGCTCGACCGAGCGGACGACGTGGGTGCAATTCATCAGGTGATGAAACGGCTTCAGCTCCTGACGACCCACAGTCAGGAAGACCGTCAGCGGATGGGTTTGGGAGAGTTCGTCCAGATGCTTTGCCGCCTCCTCATAATCCCGCGCATGATGCCAGTTATCGTAAGGGGCCTGCTCCCAGGTCGGGCGCACCAGATGCAAGCATGGCGTTCCGGCTTCGACGGCGGCTTTCGCGGCATTGGCCGAGATTTGCGCCGCATAGGGATGGGTCGCATCGACCAGCGCTGTGATGCCTTCTTCCCGGAGATAGTCCGACAATCCCTCGGCACCACCAAAACCGCCCGTCCGAATCGTGCAGTCCGGCAGCTTCGGGCTGCGGGTCCGCCCCGCCAGCGACAGCACGATCTCAAGATCCGGGTGTGCCGTCTGAAGCGCTTTGATAAAAGCATTGGCGAGATCCGTCCCGCCAAGCACCAGAACGCGTGGCATCCTCAAACCTCTCCCGCCGCGCCGACCAGAGTGCCCTTGCGGTCGAACACCTCGACGATGATTTCCGTCTCCGTGCCCGCGACCATGGCCGCCGCCTCTGCACGGGCCAGCGCGCCAATCCGGTCGCCCAGCGGCAACCCGGCCTCGAGCGCCATATTCAGGATTTCGAGCGCGGTGTTCGCGACCTTCGCCCGTTCGACCAAACCAGCTTCGCCGCCCACCGCCGCAAGCTGCTCTGCCAGCCAGTCCATATCCACTTGGCTTCGGCCAGAATGCAGATCCATATGGCCCTGCGCCAGCTTGGTCAACTTGGCGAAACCACCGCCGATCAGCACCTTCGGCAGCGGATGACGGCGCAGATATTTCAGCATGCCACCGACGAAATCGCCCATATCCAGCAAGGCGGTCTCGTCCAGACCGTGGCGCTTCACCACCGCTGCTTCCGAGGTCGAACCGGTGCAGGCCGCGACCAGTGGGAACCCGCCGGCGCGGGCGACGTCGATGCCGCGATGAATGGAATGTATCCAGGCCGAGCAGGAGAACGGGATTACCACACCGGTGGTGCCGAGGATCGACAAACCGCCGGCAATGCCGAGGCGCGGGTTCCAGGTTTTTTTCGCCAACGCCTCACCGCCCGGCACGGAAATCTCGATTTCCACATCGCCACTGCCGCCATGGGCGCGGGCAACCTCCGCCACAACACCACACATCAGCTCACGCGGCACCGGATTGATGGCAGGCTCGCCCGGCGGGATCGGCAGGCCCTCGCGGGTCACCATCCCGACGCCCTCACCTGCCCTGAACACCACACCACTTCCGGGGGCGCCGGGCCGCACCGTGGAGACGATGGTCGCGAGGTGCGTCACATCCGGATCGTCGCCCGCATCCTTGACGATGGCGGCGCTTGCCTCACCATCGCACAGCGATTCGCGCGCCAATGCAAAACCCGGTTGCTCGCCTTTTGGCAATTTTATGGAAACAGGATCGGGGAACTCACCGGTCAACAGCGCCGTGTAGGCAGCCTTTGTCGCCGCCGTCGCGCATGCGCCCGTGGTCCAGCCTCTTCTCAGCGGTCCGTCCGGTTTTCTTGCCATGAAATCTCTTAACCGGTCCGGCGCCGCGCATCCATGTCGAATTCACGCGGCTTCAAGACGCAGAGGCAGTAGATCATCGACTTAACCACCGGTATTTTCACCATGAAATATCATTGTCCGCCGTGCTGGAAAACACTCCGGCGCGGGAGTAGGGTCTAAGCCATGACAAACGTGACAGAATTCGCCGCTGACTTCGCACCGGGCAGCGTCTGGCTGGTCGGTGCCGGGCCGGGACATGCCGGGCTTTTGACCCTGCAGGCCCACGCCGCCATGCAGGCCGCCGATGTGATCGTCTACGATGCGCTGGTCAGCGAGGATATCCTGGCTCTCGCGCCCGCCGACACACCGCGCGAATATGCTGGCAAGCGTGGCGGCAAACCGTCACCGAAACAGGCCGATATCACACTTCGCCTGATCCAGCTCGCCCGGCAGGATCTTCGCGTGCTGCGGCTCAAGGGCGGCGATCCGTTCGTCTTCGGACGCGGCGGCGAGGAAGCCCTCTCCCTGGTTCAGTCTGGTATTCCGTTCCGAATCTGCCCTGGTATTACCGCCGGCATCGGCGGCCTTGCCTTCGCCGGCATTCCGCTCACCCACCGTGACACAAACCACGCCGTCACCATGATCACCGGGCACGATGCCACCGGCAACGTCACCGGGGTCGACTGGGATGCAGTTGCCAGAGGCTGCCCGGCTTTGATCCTCTACATGGCGATCAAGCATCTGGGCGCGATCGCGGACAAGCTTATGGCTGCGGGGCGCAGTGCGGACGAGCCGGTTGCGCTCGTCACCAATGCCTCGATGCCAGAGATGCAGGTGCTGGAGACAACGCTCGGCCGCGCGGCAGAGGATATACGCCTGCATAACGTAAAGCCGCCCGCAATCGTCGCCATTGGCGAGATCGTGCGTCTGCGCGCTGGTCTCGACTGGCTCGGAGCCACTACAGGAAAAAGTCTGGACGCTGACCCGCTCGGGCTCTCCAAAAACGACACCCTGCAGACCGGATAACAAATGTGTCCAAAGGCCTGATCATCGCGGCACCGGCCTCGGGCAGCGGCAAGACCACAATCACGCTTGGTCTGTTGCGGGCGTTGCGGCGGAAGGGCATCGACGTTTCCAGCGCCAAGGTCGGCCCGGACTATATCGACCCCGCGTTCCATGCCGCCGCGACCGGTCGTGCTTGCATCAATCTCGATAGCTGGGCGATGCGGCCGGAAACGCTATCGGCAACGCTCTCTCCCGAACCGGTGCTCACCATCGTAGAAGGTGTGATGGGACTGTTTGACGGCGCTCATCTCGGCAGCAGCCCCGATCCTCTGGCCGACGGCTCGACGGCCAGCCTTGCACGTCTCACGGGTTGGCCGGTGTTGCTGGTCGTCGATGCGGGACGACAGGCCCAATCCATCGCCGCGCTCACAGACGGTTTCGCCCGGTTCGATTCAGATGTCCGGTTGGCGGGTGTGATCCTGAACAAGGTCGGCAGCGAGAAGCACGAGACGATATTGCGCCAGGCGCTTGTCAGAGCCGGGCACGCCGTGCTCGGCGCCGTCCGCTCGGATACGCAGATCGCCCGGCCAAGCCGTCATCTCGGACTGGTTCAAGCGGGTGAGCATCCCGACCTTGAAGGGTTTCTGGAAGCTGCCGCTGACCGGATGGAGAATGACCTCGATCTTGATGCGATCATGAAAACCGCATCACTCCGCACCACAGCAACTGGCGCCGCTCCCGCCGCAATATCGCTGCCGCCGCTCGGCCAGAGAATCGCCGTTGCGCGGGATGCCGCCTTCGCCTTCTCATATCCTCATGTTCTCGATGGCTGGCGCCACGCCGGGGCGGAGCTATCTTTCTTCTCGCCGCTCGGTGACGAAGCGCCAGCCCCGGATGCCGATGCAATCTATCTGCCCGGCGGCTATCCGGAGCTGTATGCAGGGCGCCTCACAGTGGCAACGATCTTCATGGAAGGACTGCGCACGCACGCCCGTGTCGGCGCGCCGGTCTATGGAGAGTGCGGCGGCTACATGACGCTAGGACAAACTCTGACGGACGCAGATGGTGTGGTTCACCGGATGTCCGGTTTGCTTCCTCATGCGACAAGTTTCGCGGAACCCAAGCGCCATCTCGGCTACCGAATCGCCACGATGCTCGCAGACACCCCGCTTGGCGCTGCGGAAAGCAGCTGGCGCGGGCATGAATTCCATTATGCCACCACGGTCGGGGCAACGGGCAGCGCGCCACTGTTCCAGGTCTCCGATGCTTCAGGGTCGGAGATCGGCAAGATTGGTGCTCAAATCGGAACCGTCTTCGGATCCTTCATGCACTTGATCGACCGCACGGATGCCTGACATGACCCACGCGCGGCTTCACTCGGCCGGCGCTTCACGCACCAAACACCCATGATGGAATTAGAAAAGGCTCAGGCTGGCGGTTTGCCGCTGATGATTTTCGTTTTGGCCTTTGGCTTGTATTTCGGCGCCGTTTTCGCCTCCGCCTTTTTCAGCGGAACGCCAAACAATTCGAGATGATGATCCACCAGCTCGAAACCTAACTCCCTGGCGATGTAGTCCTTAAGTGCCTCGAGTTCCTCGTTATAGAACTCGATCACATTGCCAGTCGTCACATCGATCATGTGATGGTGATGGTCTTCCTCACCATTGATCTCCTCATAACGCGCCCGGCCATCGCCAAAATCGCGCTTGGTGACGATCTGTGCTTCCTCAAAGAGCTTCATCGTCCGGTAAACGGTTGCAATCGAGATCGAACGATCAATCTCTCGCACCCGCTCATGCAGGGATTCCACATCGGGATGGTCCTCTGCCTCGGACAGGACGCGCGCGATCACCCGGCGCGGCTCCGTCATCTTCAGTCCTTTTTCGAGGCACAGGGCCGCGACCCTGGATTCCATACTGGCTTCAGCCATTCCCTGACAACGCTCCGTATCCTGTCGGGACCACAGTCTGCTGGGGAGGGTATACCAGCGCTACGGTCATGACAAACCAGCTTTCCGCATGCCCCTCAGAGCCTTGGGATCGCAGTCCCTTTACGAAGGCACCAGAGATCCGTTTTACATCCGAATCCAATAAAAATTGAATTTCGACGATATTGTACTAAAATACTTATCCAAGTTCAGGAGTCAGGCTGTGATGCAAGAGAGCACACAATTGCTGTTGAACCGAGACAGCATATGCAGACTATACAATGTCTGGTCGACGTTACCGGCTGGAAAGCCGCGCACCTCGCTGGATCCGCTGCAATTTGGCTCCCGCCTGCTTCCCCATCTCGCCTTGCTGAAAGCAACTTCTGACGATTATCGATACGAGCTTGTCGGCCAACGTATTGGGGAACTGTCCCGCAGCCTGAAACCCGGCAGTACGGCCGGAGGAAAGTACCAACCAGCCGCCTGCCGCTCCAATATGTTCCGACTGATGCGTTCCGTTGCGGATTCCCGAAAACCCGCAGCCCAAACGGCTGCCTTTGAAGGCACTAACGGTATTCCAAGGCGCTGCTTCAGCATGGTGCTTCCGTTATCGATGGACGGCATGGTGGTGAACGACTTGCTTCTCGGCTTGTGGCCCGTCCCCAATCCCGCTGAGTACAGCCTCAATATCCAGGTTGAGCCTGTCCCATCGGTTCCAGATCTTGTCGAAGAGCTGGATCACTCCCACACAGCATAGCGCTCTCGGTAGCTGAATACCTCGCACTGACAGAAATCTCTTGCCCGCCGCTAGGCAATTCCGACCCTATTCAACGAATGAGTATACGCCGCAGTTTCAGTTTCCATCTCGCCTCTGCACGGTAAGTGCTTGGAGTCGTAAAGAGTCCTCCAGCAGGCACCAAAATTGCTCATACGGTGGCATGGCATTTTCCCTTTCAGAGGTTGGCGCCACCGAACCCGGTCCCGTCGGCTCGCACATCGACACTGCTGATATGGACAGCCTGTACCGGCTGCCGCTCGGTTTGCTTCCGCTCAAGACCCTGGCTCTGAAACGCCATTCCTTGATCAAGAACGCACAGCTTCACGCTGTTGTGGAACTGTTCAAAGACAGCGGCTCCGGCAGCGGGCAGATCAAGCCGGACCACCTGCCCAACCATTTCAATTCCCAAGCCCCTGAATTGATAAGCGACGTTGCGATCCTGAAGCGCCTGGCGGCGATCGGCAGCTACGATGTCTACACCCTGCGCGTGGCATTGCGGGAGTTGGATATAGGGTTCGAGAACTATGATGCTCTCCGGCTCTCACCGGAGAAATACCGTGAGCTGACCCAGTTCATGAAGCACTATACAAGGCCGATTGTTCGCCGGCTTTTTGCAAGGGACGGCGCCGCGCTTGGCAGTTACGGAAACCTCGTCGAATACCTGCGCAATCCGGATCGGGATACTGTTCTCTGCGAGCTGGAGAAACTTGCGGCCGATCTTGAAACCGATGTCTCCGCGATCCCTCGCTTTCTCGAGAATTACGGCGACACCTTCCTCGGGTTCTCTTATTTCCGAAGCTGTCTGACCGAGTCGGAAAAACGCATCAAACATTTCCGACCCTGGGTTGAGGAATTCCTCAGCTCACCGATCGCTCAAGACAGCCCATCACTGAAGAGCAGGACGACGCAGGCCATGCGAGCGCTATACGGGATCGTCGCGTCGGTTAAACAGCGGTTCGACCATTTCGATCAGAGTTCCAGCCATTTCTGGGAAGACCCGACAGCTGAGTCCTTCCATACGCTTCGTGCACAGATCGTGGAGCAGCATGGAGCCACCGGCAGCGTTTTATGCGGGCTTGTCGTCAAGCTAAACCTCTGGGAAGAGCGATTCACATCGCACGGCGGCAGCTCCCAACGGCGACTTGAATTTCTTGAATCAGAAATTTTCCCTGGACTGAATGCTCTTGCCGCAACGGAAAAACGCACGGCGAATCGTTACCAGAACTGAACGGCCGACCCGTCAATACAAACGACCGAGGCAATAGCAGGAGTGTACAGGGCGCTTCGGCGCGTTGGAGCAGAACCGCCACCGTGACCCGCAGGCCCGGCACGCACCGATTTTCCCCTTGCACCAACAGCCGTGAAGGCTTAAGTAGCCGTTCCCGCGCGAGATATGCCGCAGTAGCTCAGGTGGTAGAGCACGTCATTCGTAATGATGGGGTCGGGGGTTCGAGTCCCTCCTGCGGCACCACTCCCTCACAGTGAAGCGCTCCTGATCAGGAGCTTGGAATCAGTACCTTGGGGGGCTGCGGAAGATTTCTTTTCTGTGGAGAGATTGGCCTCTGTGCCGACGGAATCGGCATAATCACGGCGTATTCTCCTTCGTCCCGAATCTGATCCTGCGCTTTCGCCAACCAGTTCTGATCACGCCCGGCCCCAACCATCAGACGAATGAACAGCCCGGCAACAGTATCGACCTCAACAAAGAGCGGGCTCTCAGCGGCGAGCAGTTCCGGGAATTCCGTTCGCAACAACTCCCATCCGGCCAGCGCGGCCTCTTGGGTTCGATAGGAGGCCAGATGCAGCCCGCTACCACCGTTCTGTTCCGGCCAGTTCAGCTCGCTCGTTCGCAATTCCAAGCGCTCGAATCGGGCATTCGCCCGTGCGTCAGCCGTTTCCTGATCCGCATTCAGTTTGCTGACCGCCCTGAGGGCTGCGTCGACATCCGCCCTGATATCGGACAGCTGTTCCAAATCCAATGACCCTGCCTGCGCAGGCGCACGCGTTGTCTGCGTTCCGCCAGGAATATTAGCGCCAAGCTCGATCCGCTTCTCAACTTTGCGAGCGACAATATTGAGGTCGGTCTTCAAACGGCCGAGCGTGTTTTCCATCTCCGAAAGACGGGCATCGTCGGTATTCGCTGCAGCCACGGTTTCGGAAACTCTCTCGTCAATATAGAGCCGTCGGCGTGGGCCACGCACCGTTTCAACGCGGTCAAGTTCATCCCTCACATAGGCGCGCACCCGCAGCTCCTCGCTGCCGCTTCCAAAGAGGTCGCCGAGACCGCATCCGCCAAGCGCCAGCAAGAGCGTTACGGCACAAATATGGGTAAATTTCATCGGGTTCCTCAACGGACCTACAATATCTTGTAGAATCATAGCAGAGTCACGGCGTCATGAGAATCCCATGTCTGACAGACTGTTTCTCGCGTCTTCCGCCTGTCATTTCTCGCGGGCCACTATCTGCCATGGCTTGGCAGCATTGCCGACACAGGCAATCCGTCATTAAGCTGCCCCAAAAATTCAAGGATTGTGCCTTATGACTAAATACACACCCGGCCCGTGGCGAATGAACACGAGTGGTGAGCTCTGGTCCTATGCCCGCGGCAATTCGCCTGCACAAATAGGCACCATGAGCTGGGCCGGCGATCCACTGGAACGACAGGGTAACGCCCAGATGATCGCCGCGGCGGCCGACCTTTGCGAGTGCCTCGATGAAGTGATGCTGCTGATCTCCCAGCCGGAAGTCGCAAGCACTATTCTCGGCACAGACAGACTGAAGACGCGGGCCAAACTGATCCTGGGGAACGCCCGCACGGTGCTGGCCGAAGCAACCGGTCGCGACCTGCCGGAATGGCCGGGACGCGACGACACCGACACCCGCCTCGACGGGTGATCCCATGGATCTGAGTGCGTTCGTTACAATCATCGCCGACAGCGATGTAGTCGACTGGCTACCGATTCTGCGCCCGACCCTGCGCCATCGCTTCATACCCCGGACCAATGCGAAGGGCGAAGAGACCGGACTGGCCGCGGATCAGCACAGCCTACATCTGACCTTCCTGAAGGATATCCGCATCACGATGGCCTACGGCATGGTCGAGAATGCTCACTATCAGGTGCCCTCCCCTAACCGGTTCGCCAGCGAGAATGCACGCACACTTCTGCTCGACTGCTTCTGGGAAGGCCGTCTGACTTTTCGCGAGACCATTGTGAATATTGGACGGAACCGGTGTCTGCTGCCGCTGCCCAAGGACTGGACGGAAACCGGCATGGAAATTCCGGCTCTTCGCTATGGGCTGGCAAGACTGATCCACGAGCTTGCGGGACCGCCGACCATTTTCGATGAGTATTTCAGCATGTCCGGCATGCAGCGGGTCAACCGCCGTTGGCCCTGATGGAGCGGGTGGGCGGCTCGTGAAACGGGCTCAGAACAGCTTCTGGAAATTTCCACCCGCATAATGCAGCAGATAGATCGTACCAAGCCCTCCAGCGAGGATGAGAACCAGCAAAAGCGTGACCTTGGCGGCCATCGCATAATCGCCCTTCGTGTTCTTCCCCTTCGCTCCGCGCGCTTGTGCTGACGCAGACCGCGCCGGTGCCGCCGCAGCGGCCGCCGGCTGTTCTGCTGCTGGCGGCGGCGTCTTGTCTCGCCCCACCTTCGAGGTGGTATCGAAAACCACGATTTCCTTACCGCTCCCGGTCACCTCATCGAAGGTGTCCTTGATGACCTTGACGGCATTGAACTGTTTCTCGCCGTGCAGCGACTTCGCGACATCAATGGCGGTATCTCTATCCGGATAGGTCGAATCAACTGCCCAGCTCCCGCCTTTAAGCGTGTGCACCTCGTAAAGGGTCTGAACCGCCATCGCCACCAAGTCCCAACTAAAAAAACAACCTAACCGGACATCCGGCATTGCCGTGTATATATAAGTTAAACTTTATGACCGGTTAACAGCCATCTGAAAAAAGCCATAAAATAAAAAAGGTCGCGCCGGAGAACCGGCGCGACCCCTCAATTGAAACCCGTCAGACTATTCGCGGTTGCCGAACAGCTGCAGCATGAAAATGAACATGTTGATGAAGTCGAGATAGAGCTGCAAAGCGCCCATGATCGACTTCTTGGTCGCGACCTCGTGGCCATCGGACTCCACATACATGTTCTTGATGTTCTGGGTGTCGTAAGCAGTCAGGCCAGCAAAAACCAGCACCCCGCCAACAGAGATGATGAACTGCATCATGGTCGACGCCAGGAAGATGTTAACAACGCTGGCGATCAGAATGCCGATCAGGCCCATGAACAGGAAGGTGCCCATGCCGCTGAGGTTTTTCTTCGTCGTGTACCCATAGAGGCTGAGACCGGCAAAGGCAGCAGCGGTGATGAAGAACACCCGCGCGATACTCTC
Organism: Nisaea sp.; assembly: GCF_039990255.1. GTDB lineage: Bacteria > Pseudomonadota > Alphaproteobacteria > Thalassobaculales > Thalassobaculaceae > Nisaea. The sequence continues at coordinate 141,111 of NZ_JBDXGG010000004.1, forward strand.
CCCCGTGAAGACGAAGAAGATGCTGGCGAGCGACAATCCCATCGCTCCGGCATAGATGTAGAAAGTGGTGCGTGCTGCCGACGCTGACATCGACTGAACACGCGCGGCGAGGAAGAACACCATGCCAAGCGGGGCGAGCATAATCACCCATTTCAGCGGCGAGGCGAAGATCAGCTGCGCAAAGGCCGGCGAGCTCATCGCCAGCAGCTTGGTGCCGATGGCAAAGAAACCGGTCAGCGCCAGGCCGATGGTCATGTGGTTGTAAACGCCGAGCATGTAGCTGCGCAGGCCGACGTCGATTTGTGCGGCCTCCGCCTCGGCAGCAGTCATGTGTTTGCGATCCAAGTTCATGTCTCACTCCCAATGAGCCGAAGGTCAAAAAAACAATTCAGTGAAGAAATAGTGAAGGACGCCGGGCATTTCAACTGAAACCGGACGGGAAATCGCAAGACTTGCACCTCTTCGCGGAATAGCCCAAATGAAATGACGTAAAAGCCTTATGATATTTTGAATGAAAGCGCAGCCATGGTCGATCTCGGAGAGCTCAAACCACTCTTTCGCGGCAACAACGAGGCCGAGTATGAGCTGGACCTGCGCGGTCTCGACATGCCTCACTCCGTCGCCTCGACCGAGCGCATGCTGGAACGCAACAGGTTCCGCACATCGCGCTCCGTCCGCATCCTGATAGACGCCCCCGACGGCGAAGGCGGCACCAGCCATTTCCAACCCATCGGACGATTGCTGCTCGACGCGCGGAAAGAGGGTATCCTCGAGCAGATGTCGACCCTGCCTCCGGATGACGGTCTTGGCTTCCACATTGTGACGACCGGCAAGCCGGACGCGGAGGAAGAAGACAACCTGGGTGGCGAAACGGAACCGGAGGGAGAAGACGTTTGAGTAGTCTGGCGGACCGCACGGCGCACTATTTCGAGACCCTGGCCCGCCTTACCCGCGATGCCGACGTGAGTGACCATGCGGGGCACCGGAAAACACTCAGCGACGGCTTCGACGACTTCCTCACACGTGGCCGGGCCGCCCACGATGCCGACAAGAAGATGATCTTCATCGGCAACGGCGCCAGTGCGTCAATGGCCTCACATTACGCCCTCGATTTCGTCAAGAACGGCGGCATCCGCTCCCTTGCCATCACAGATCACGCCATGCTGACAGCGCTCACCAACGATATCGGTGGCGACACGATCTTTGCCGAGCAGGTTGGTTTCTATGCCCAGCCAGGCGACATCCTCGTCGCCATCAGCAGCAGCGGCTCCTCGCCTAACGTCCTGAAAGCCGTAGAGCGGGCGCGGGATATGGGATGCTCAATTGTCACTTTCTCCGGCTTTGCCCCGGACAACCCGCTCCGGTCATCCGGCGATCTCAACTTCCATGTCGCCGGTGACGAATACGGCCTCGTCGAAACCGCCCACGCCGCGTTGATTCACGCCATCATCGACCTGTCGCTCGGCTGGGGCACGGCGGAAGATCGCAACCCGGGCGCTCTGAAACGTCGCCGGGCGGCGGATGCCGGAGAGTAAGGGCCCTAGCGGTAACGGCCGTGCCGTTCCAGCACCTCAATCTTGTAGCCGTCCGGGTCTTGCACGAAGAAGAACCGAGCCATCAGCGTGCCGTCGCGATGGAATTCCTTGATATCGGCCGGATTGAGGCCCTCCTCGGAAAACCGCCTGTGTTCCGCCGCCGCGTCATCGACGCAGAAAGCGATATGCCCGTATCCGTCCCCATGGCTATAGGGTTCCGTCCGGCCCTTGTTCAGGGTCAGCTCGACCTCAAAATCCGCCTCTTCGTTCCGGAGGTAGACCAGAGTGAAATCCTCGAAGTCGAAATGATCGGCCACGTCGAGTCCGAAAGCTGTCTGGTAGAAGGCAATGGACCGGTCCAGTTCGAGCACCCGAACCATGGTATGCAGCACTTTAGCCATTTGTCTTTTTCCTCATCTCGAAAACATCGGAATAACCAGCGGAACAGGCCGAGCTGTAAAACAGCGGCACATCCCTGTGAAGCCCGGCCGCAGGCGCTTGTCTCAACCGGGCAGGAGCCCGTATTCGAAACCTCTCCGCCCGTTCGCGAAGGATATCCACTCCATGCAGACCGTCGCCGTTCCAAAAGTAGCCCTTACCTGGTCTTTGTTTCTCCTGCGGCTCGGAGTCGGACTCGTGCTCGGCATGTGGGTGCTGAACAAGTTCGTCAATCCGGTCGGCACATCCGGTATGATGCAGCATTTTTACGGAACGCCGGATATAGGCCAAGGCGTCTCCTACGCACTCGGCGCAGTGCAGGGCTTCATTGTCCTGGCCTTCCTGATCGGCTCCCGGAAACGCGTTGCGACCGCTTTGGTCTTTCTGATGCACCTCGGCTCCACCCTCACCCCGATCGCGAACTATCTTGATCCCTGGACAGCACCGAACCTGCTGTTCTATGCCGCCTGGCCGATGCTGGCAGCGATCGCGGCGCTGTACCTGCTGCGGGACTACGACACGCTGTTCTCGATGGAGGCCGCACCGGAAGCTGAAGCAGCGCCGGACAGCATTTCTTGACGCAGGCACCAACCCCGACAGAGGGATCCGCGAAAATATCCTGAATTTTTTTCCGTAAATCCGCCTGCCACCCGATCAGACGGCATGCATCTTGCTTTTGGTTAATGACATCGGCGAACAGCCCGCGATGGCTGCCGCGCGTCCTTGAGACCCGTTCGGAAAAATCAATCCGGCCAGCATAGCAGAGGCAGACATGATCACCGCTCTAGGCAATTATTCTGAAAACGTTCTGACCCGGCTCTTTGCAACCTCCAGTGCCGAAGAACCGAGCGCCAGGACCGCCGCCGACAGCAACCAGTCCCCGGGCATTAACGGTGTCATCCAGGACGTAATCGAGATCTCCCCCGAGGCGCAAAGCCTGCTAGAGGCGGAACAGGCCAAGGACACCGCGCTTGAAGAGCGCCTCAGCTATCTCGAGCAGTTCCGGCCGACGCGCGAGGGCTTTTCCGCCCGCAATCTGGCGCTCGGCATCGCCGACCCGAGCGCACAACCCTTCTCCCAGGAGCGTCCTTTCGAGGAAGTCGCCACCGCCGCCCGCGAGAATCTCGACGCGAAATACGCGGCGATGAAGGAAAGCGGCGAGCCCTATAACAGAAACGGCAACGAGGGCACTGATAATCACTCCCTGTTCGGCGACCTTGACCGAAGAGCCCTTTTTGCCGTCGCCAGCAATGACGGCGGCCAGTTCACGGAGGACGAGCAGTCCACCGCCCGAGACATCATGCGCGGACAGCAGGGTATGGCCATGGGCCTCTATAACGGCCCGAGCCGACTCATTGGGCAGTATACGGAAGGCTTGGGGGCGGACCCGGAACAAACCAGCAAGGCGGGCATCAACTATCTGGATCAGGTCAGCCTGGAGGAGAAAGCAACCGACATTGAATGGGCCCATCAGCGCGCCGCCGTGCAGAACAACTACGAGAATCAGGTCGAGGCACGCGGCGGCATCGCCGAGAACACCACTTCCGGCCACCCGCTGGTCGCGCTCATCCGCAGCGCGTTCGACTGGGGCATGGTGCAAAGGGGTAATATTGAGGATGCGGACGATCTCAGAAGGCAGGAATGGTTCGCACCTTTCGCCGACCGCCTCGACCAGACGATTGCCGAAACGCGAGAGCTGTATGGCGTCGAGGTCTGATTTTAACCCAGCTCGTCACACCGCCACATAGCGCTCCCAGCCCGACTTGCGCAATTCGCAGGCCGGGCAATCGTCGCAGCCATGGCCCCAGTCATGCAGCACGGTCCGGTCGCCGCGATAGCAGGTATGGCTCTCCCGCCGGATCAGCTCCACCAGCGCGGCACCGCCAAGTTCCTCCGCCATCCGCCAAGTCGCCGCCTTGTCCAGCCACATCAGCGGCGTGTGCAGCACATAGCGCTTGTCCATGCCAAGCGTCAGGGCGACCTGAAGCGCCTTGATGGTGTCGTCCCGGCAATCGGGATAGCCGGAATAATCGGTTTCGCACATCCCGGCGATGATATGCCGTGTGTCCCGGCGATACCCGACAGCGGCGGCCGTGGTCAGGAACAGCAGATTGCGGCCCGGAACGAAGGTATTCGGCAGCCCGGCCTCTGTCATCTCGATCTCTTTGTCCCGGGTCAGCGCCGTGTCGCTGATCGCGCCGAGCAGCGAGAGATCGATAAAATGATCCTCCCCGAGCTTCGCGCCCCACTCCGGAAAGCGCTCACGCAGCACCGCGAGGAAGGTCGTTCTCACCTCAAGCTCGACGGCATGGGTCTGGCCGTAATCGAAGGCAATGGTCTCGACATGATCGAACCGGTCCAGCGCCCAGGCGAGGCAGGTGGCGGAGTCCTGCCCGCCGGAGAAGAGAACCATCGCTGTTTCAGTCATGGGAATTTCGTCTTGTTGAGAGGAAGACCGGAACGCAGGGACCGCATTTCCGTCGAACCACATTGGCGCGCAAATCAGGTGATACCCCCGCGGGCAATCACTGTCCATTTGACACACAGGCCTGAGCTGCGGCTCAAGCCGTCAAATCAACCATTCACCCAATCCCACATCCGGTCGTCACCCCGGCGCAGGCCGGGGCCCAGAGGATCGTCGGACAGCGCACTTCATCCCTGGGTCCCGTCCTGCGACGGGATGACGGCGGAGAATCATTACGTGTCACCTGAACCCATCCACTGCCAACGGGGGTTTAAGTAGTGCGTCCTCGCAATTCTAAGAATTTAATAAATTCTCAACTACTAAGGGAAATTAAGTAGTGTGTCCCTGCAATTCAAATCCTAGAAACCATTGCTTGGGAGGGAAAAATGCCGCTTTCTGGAAAAACATCCGAAGAGATTGAACGTCTAGAAACACAATTTCTGGCGGCCCTACCGAAAGATGGCTCCCTTGTCTCAAACCTAAAGGTCCGTGACACAGACCTGAAGTGGGAACTCGGTCTCTACACCGCTCTGAAAAAGCGATTGAACGAACAAGGTCGTGTGCGGTTCGGTCGCGGTCGTGGCGGTATGATCGGCTTGTCCGAAAGCGTAATTCCAGAAGAGAAACCCAAGAAAGGGCAAAAACCATCAAACTCGTCACCTTATCCGGATGAGGTTTCACTGTATGACCCGATGCTGAAAGTCCTCAAGGAACGCTGGCTGCCTGATAAAATCTTCGAGTTCGCTGCTGCAGAACGAACAGATAGAGGTGGACGCCGTACTGATGGTATTTGGAGTCGCCCCGACTTAACGGTGGCCGCTATGACTACCTTTTCCCACATTCCAGGCCGTTATTTTGACGTAATTACCTTTGAGGTTAAGCACATTGAGGGGTTGAATTTGACTGCAGTCTACGAAGCTTTATCGCACCGACGGGCTGGCACGAGAGCATATGTGCTGGCATATATTCCCGACGATAAACTTGAAACGTTCCAGAGCAACACCTTGAAAGACCTGCTCGAAGAGGCGGGTCGCCATGGAGTTGGCCTAATTACCGCCGGCGACCCGGCGGATTTCGATACTTGGACGGAAGAGCTTGAAGCTGAGTTTGTCCAACCAAGCCCTGAGCGTCTCAACACATTTGTGAAAAATCAATTGAGCGAAGGCACCAGAGACCAGATAGCAAAATGGTTTAAAGCGTAACGATCTGGAATTTATAGATATTTTACTACTTTTGCCTCTAAAGAAATTTCATTCAGCGCGCCCTGAAGATATGGTGAGAAAGATTACGCGATACGGATGAATCTCGCCGAGATCATCTGTTTAGCCTTAGATTCCACTTTAGATCGAGGGATGAGTGTTTCATATCTAAAGAGCTAAAGTACTTAGTTCGCCACGTTGAATTCAACGCCGCTCGGCAATCTCAATACTTGGCCTCAACGTAAATAAACTCTCTGTCCTGAGTCGCACTTCGAGATTATCTACCCAGCACTCGCAGCCGCAATTGCCGCGATCCGGTCTTTCTTCCGCAGCCGCTCGCTCGCGGACTTCAGCTGTCCGCAGGCCGCCAGAATGTCTCGCCCGCGCGGGGTCCGCACCGGGGAGGCATAGCCCGCCTTCAGAACCACCTGAGCGAATTTCTCGATGGTCTCGTCGTCGGAACATTCATATTCAACGCCGGGCCACGGATTGAAAGGGATCAGATTGATCTTGGCCGGAATGTCCTCGATCAGCTTCACCAGCGCGCGCGCGTCATCCAGGCTGTCGTTCACGCCTTTCAGCATGACGTATTCGAAGGTGATGCGGCGGGCATTGTTGACGCCGGGATAGGTCCGGCAGGCCTCGATCAGATCCTTGATCGGGTATTTCTTGTTGATCGGCACCAGCTTGTTGCGGATCTCGTCGGTCACCGCGTGCAGGGAGACCGCGAGGTTCACGCCGATTTCGGCGCCGCAGCGCTCCATCTCGGGAACGATGCCGGAGGTCGACAGGGTGATGCGGCGCTTGGACAGGCCGAGGCCCTCGCCATCCATGGCGATCATCATGGCGCGCTTCACATTGTCGAAATTATACAGCGGCTCACCCATGCCCATCAGCACGATGTTGGTCAGCTTGCGGTCGCTCTGAGCCGTCGGAAAACCGCCGAGCCGGTCGAGCGCGACCAGTATCTGGGCCACCATTTCGCCGGATGTCAGGTTACGGACAAGGCGCTGGGTACCGGTATGACAGAAGGAGCAGGTCAGCGTGCAGCCGACCTGGGAGGAGATGCAGAGTGTGCCCCGGTCGTCGTCCGGGATAAACACGGCCTCGGCCTCGTTCCCGTCGTCGAATTTCAGCAGCCACTTCGCGGTGCCGTCCTCGCTCCACTGCTCGCGGGTGATCTCGGGGCGGCCGATCTTGTAGTGGGTGGCCAGCTCTTCACGCAGAGGCTTTGCCAGCGTCGTCATCTCGGCAAAATCTGTCACACCCTTGTGGTAGATCCAGTGCCAGATCTGACCCGCACGGAATTTCGGCAGGCCGCGCGTCTTCAGCTCTTCTATGAGCTGCTCGCGATCAAGGCCCACCAGATCCTTGACGGCAAGGTCTGTGGCGAGATCGGTCATCGCCGACTGGTCGGAGGCGGCGGAAGTAGATAAAGCATGTGTCGACATGGGCCGTAAAATGAGTGCACAAGCCCGCAAAGGCAAGCCGAATCGGCGGAAAGCAGCCATGCCAAACCCGCGTATCTCGTGGGCGAGAGAAGAAGTTCTGGGAGACCAGCAATGAGCGCATCGCAGAAGGTCGTCATCGCCGGTGCCGGGATCATCGGCGCCGTGGCCGCTTTCGAGCTAAGCCGCGCCGGTGCGGACGTCACGATTGTCGAGGCCCGGCCAGGCCCCGGCGAAGGGGTCTCGGCAGCCTCCTTCGGCTGGATCAACGCCATCACGTTCGATCCGGAAAACGACCCGGCGATTTATGCCCTGCGTCAGAATGCGTTCCGGGCCTGGGCGGCGCTGGAACGGGCGCTCGACTGCCCGCTCCCGGCGCATCGGCAGGGCGCACTGTTCTGGGGCGACTCGGTCGCGGAAACCATGGAGGCGCTGGAAGGGCACCGGAAGGCAGGCGGCAACTATAAGCTTCTCAATCAGGCCGAGATTGCCGCCATGCTGCCGCAGCTTGCCGTACCGCCGGAGACGGCACTGTACGCGCCGGAGGAGTTCGCGCTGGATGTTACCGCTACCACACGACTGTTGCTGAAAGCGGCGGCGGAGGCAGGCACGACATTGATCACCGGCACAGAAATCACTGCCATCGAGAGCAAGGGCGGACGTGTGACCGGCGTCAGGGCCGGAGATACCCGGCTGGAGGCTGACAACCTGATCGTCGCGGCGGGAACAGGGAGCAGCCGGATCCTCGCCCCGTTTGTTCAAGACCTCGGCGTCAAGGCCTCACCAGCCGCGCTGGTTACCGTCACTGGGAACTTTCCGCAAACAACCTGCATCACGGACAGCCCGGAGCTTGAATTCCGCGTCCCCACACCCGGCCTGCTGATATCGGCCCACAGCATGCCCAAGGGCGAAGATCCGGAAGGCACCCTCGCTCAACGCACTGTCGACCGGGCACAGCGCGTCCTGAAAGAGACGGGAGAGGTGACAGTCCAGTCCGTGCAGATTGGCCAGCGGCCATTCCCGGACGGCGGCATTCCGCTCGTCGGTCCGGTGACATCATTGCCGGGAGCCTATATTGCCGCTGCCCATCCGGGTGTGATCCTGGCGCCTGCAATCGGCGCAACGATCCGCGATCTGGTTAACGGCCGTATTGCCGGCAGCGGGCTTCAGCCTAGGGCAGTCTAAGCCCGGCCGGCGGTTACTTCCGGCATTTTCCGTCGATCAGTTTCTTGGTTGCTGTGAAACCGCGCAGGGAATAGGTGTCGGAGGTCTTGGTGCCGCGCGTAGAGACCCCGGCCACCACCATATTGCTGCCCTTGATCATCGCGTTGACGATGGAGCTGTCCGTTTTGGCATCCGGCGCCCAAGCCCGGTCCTTGTCGGTGAAGAGCGAGAATTTCCGCCCGCCGATCTCGACCTCGACCTCGCTGTCCGGCTTGTAGCTGTAACCGGTGACGATGCTGAACTCACCCTTGCTGTCCGCGTCGGGGTGATGGGTGACCAGCGCATAGATATGGCCGCGCTTGGAGTAATTGCCTTCTGCCTTGGTCGGCGTGCTGGCCATGTAACAGACCGTCTTCCCGCCACTCTCGTAGGTGTAGGCAATCCAGTCGCTATTGCGGCCGATGGTCTGAGGTTCCTGGGCCAAGGCGATTGGGGCAGAAACGATTGAAGTCGCGCCGAAAGCAACGGCGAGACCGAGCAAAAGCAAGCGGAAGTGCGTCATAGTGATAGAGCCAGCCATTCCGGTTTTCGTGTTGAGGGTTTTGGATGCCATCCCGGCGGTCAATATACAATGCAAAGAATGTGGCGGCATTGAGAAATCAGCCGGGTATCGAGAAATTTTTCCCGCCGAGTGATCCGTCGCTATGCGCTGACCGTATCTTCTCAGTCATGTTTGAGCAAGCCAGCCTGGAAACTTTGGATCACGCACTTGAGTCCGCGCCTTTCGAAACGGTACAACCGGATCGGGCAGCAAAGCGGATGGGTCGGCTCACATTGAACATGACGCATGAAGACCAGATTGAGGCCATTGCCGAGACGCACGACAAAGTGGCGTTCCGGCAGCTCTTCGAACATTTCGCTCCGCGGCTGAAATCGTACCTCTTGAGACTCGGCGCGGACCCGGCAATGGCAGAAGATGTCGCACAGGAAGCGATGGTGATGGTCTGGCGCAAGGCAGCAAGCTTTGACCGTAGGCAAGCTGGAGCCAGCACATGGATCTTCACGATTGCCCGGAACAAGCGAATCGATCGGTTGCGCCGCGAACGGCGGCCGGAGCTGGACCCGGAAGATCCCGGACTCGTTCCGGCAGCGGAACCCGCACCCGACAGGTCGCTTCAAGACACACAGGCACGCCAGCACATCGCGTCGGCCATGCGGGCCTTGCCGGACGAGCAGGCCGAACTGGTTCGCCGTGCATTTTTCGATGACGCGTCTCACAGCCGGATCGCCGAGGAAAGCGGTCTGCCGCTGGGAACTGTCAAGTCACGCATCCGTCTGGCCCTGACCCGGCTCAGACACGAGATGAAGGAATTTGAATAGTCATGGCTGAAGCAAAATCAAACACCGGCGTCATGCCCGGCGAAGACTTGCTGCTCGACTATGCAAGCGGCGCCCTGCCGGAGCCGGTATCGGTGCTGGTGGCGACCATGCTCGCCCTTCGCCCGGACCTTCGTGAAACCGTCTCCGAGATGGAGGCTGTCGGTGGCTATCTGCTGGAAGAGATTGAGCCGGCCGCATTGTCGGACGATGCGTTCGACGCCGTACTGGCCCGGATCGGGGCTTCCGGCATGCCCGGCGAGGCCACCGCGAATAACGACAATACAGCCTCTTTCGACGCCGAAACCGTAGCGATGATACCCGAGCCCCTGCGCTCCTATCTTGGCGGCCCGCTCTCCGAACTGGCCTGGCGCAAGCGCGGTCCGGGTATCGAGGAACATCGCCTACGCGTCGCGGATGATCGGTTCGAGATGTCCGTCCTCCGCCTTGGCCCCGGACGGAGTGTGCCAACGCACAGTCATGAAGGGAGCGAGCTGACACTGGTTCTCGACGGCGCCTTCAGCGACGCCGCAGGCCAGTACGCGCGCGGCGATCTCGCCGTGAATGGCGAGGAAGACCAGCATGCACCGATGGCCGATCCGGAGCTTGGCTGCGTCTGTCTCGCCATAATCGGTGGACCACTGCGCTTCAGCAATCCACTGATCCAGCTCTACGACAGGATGACCCGAGGTTAGTTCCCGCTCTCCGCTGCCTTTGCAGCCGCAGCTTGCCGTTTTCGGTTCTTCCGAACCCACAGCGGCGGACCGAAGCTCGGGACTTTTTCCGGCGGCGGTTCGGTCGGGCCTCCGGGCATCACCGGACGGCGGGCGAAATTGCCAGTGGACTGCAGCCGGTCATACATCACCAGCGCGCCTGCCAGCCCGACATTGAGCGAGAATTTGGTCGGGATCTTCACAATGTGATCGCAGCGCGCCACCATCTCCTCGGAGAGGCCGCCGCGCTCTGGACCGAGCACATAGGCGGCGATTTTCGGGTGATGGAAACTCGGCAACTCGACCGCATCGTCGGTGATCTCGATGCCAACCAGGGCGCAGCCTTTCGGCAGCAGCATGTTGCCGACTGTATCGAATTCATAGAACGGCAGGCTGCCTGCTGTACCGGACGTGTCCGTCTGCTTGAGCTCTTGAATCGAGAGCGCCGCCTCGACACTGAAGACAAAACTGGCGCCGAAAGCGTGCGCCGTTCTGTAGATCGCGCCGACATTGCGGGATTTGCTGATCCCCTCGACGCCCATTCCGAAATATCCTCGCATGGCGTCTCTGTTGCACAAACCCGTGCTCCAAGGCAAGTTGCCTTGAACGTCAATTCACCGGCCACGAGAGCCGGAACAAGCCATGACAAACCAGGAGACGCCTAATGAGCCCGGACAGCCTCGTCGCTGACGACCGTATAGCGCGCACCCACATCTCGGAAGCCGATGCGGCTCCGCTGCTCATCGAAATCACCCGTGGCGATATGGTCGAATCCGTGCATCGCGGGATCGTTTCCGTGGTCGACGCCAACGGCAAGGACGTGCTGTCCCTCGGAGATGTCGAGCGCCCGACCTATCCGCGTTCCGCGATCAAGCCGTTGCAGACCTTGCCGGTGATCGAAAGCGGCGCCGCCGACGCCTTCAATCTAAGCGAAGCGGAAATCGCGCTCTGTTGCGCGTCCCACCGCGGCGAGCCGATCCACGCGGATAAGGTCATCCCCTGGCTCGCCCGTCTCGGCCTCGGTGTCGATGATCTGGAATGCGGACCGCAACTGCCCTTCCACGAAGCATCCGCGCATGCTCTGATCAAGGCTGGCACCGAGCCGAGCCGGGCGCATAACAACTGCTCCGGCAAACATTCCGGCATGCTGACCACCGCCGTCCATCTCGGCAAGCCCACCAAGGGCTACACCGAAGCCGACCACCCTGTGCAGACGCGTCTGATCGAACTGATCGGCGAGATGGGCGAGATGGACCTCTCGCGCACGGCGCGCGGTGTTGACGGCTGCGGTATTCCTGTCTTCGGTGCGCCGTTGCGCGGCGTCGCCTATGCCATGGCCCGTCTCGCCGCGCCGGATGCGCTCGGCGCCGACCGAGCCGCTGCCTGCCGCCGGATCGTCAAAGCCTGCGCTAACAATCCGCTGATGCTCTCCGGCACCAATGCCTTCAATTCAGTGGTGCTGGCCGAAACCGGCGAGACCTGTTTGCTGAAGGGCGGGGCCGAGGGCTATTATACAGCGGCATTGCCAGAAAAAGGACTTGGCGTTGCGATCAAGATCGACGATGGCGCGGGCCGGGCGTCCGAGGCCGCCGTCCTCGCGGTGCTCATCAAGCTCGGCGTGATTGATGAGGCACAAAAAACCCGCATCCAAGCCTCTTGCTCCCCGGAAGTCCGGAACTGGGCTGGCCGTCTCGTCGGCTTCATCCGCCCGACGCCCGCGTTCTGACTTTAAGAAAACCTGCTGTGGCTCTATCTAAAGCCCCCGTCGGAAGACGCGACCCGACTCCTGGGCAGCGTCACTTTCATGGTCGTCTGGCCCCCTGCCAGCCGGTTTTCATGCATTTTTCCTTTGCGGGCCGCCCTTTCGCACGCTAGGAGATGCCGCGCGCGCAATTCCGAAAAGATTGAACACCCATGCATCGCTATCGCAGCCATACCTGTCACGATCTCCGTATTGACCATGTCGGTGAAACGGTCCGCCTCTCCGGCTGGATCCATCGTCGCCGCGACCACGGCCAGCTGGTCTTCATCGATCTGCGCGACCATTACGGTCTGACCCAGTGCGTCGTCGATATCGAGGACGAGACCTTCAAGACGGTCGAGAAGCTGCGCGTCGAGAGCGTGGTGACGATCACCGGCCGCGTGGTGAAGCGCACGGACGAGACGATCAACGACAGGCTGCCGACCGGCCATATCGAACTCCGGATCGACGAGATCGAGGTCCAGTCCATCGCAGACGTGCTGCCGCTGCAGGTCAATGCGGATGAAGATGCCGGCGAGGACACCCGCCTGCGCTACCGCTTCCTGGACCTGCGCCGTGAACGCATCCACAACAACATCATGCTGCGCAGCAAGGTAATCTCCTCGATCCGCCGGCGCATGACCGACCAGGACTTTATGGAGTTCCAGACTCCGATCCTGACTGCCTCCTCACCGGAAGGCGCACGCGATTTCCTGGTTCCGTCGCGCCAACATCCAGGCAAGTTCTACGCCCTGCCGCAGGCGCCGCAGCAGTTCAAGCAGCTGATCATGGTTTCCGGCTTCGACCGGTATTTCCAGATCGCTCCCTGCTTCCGTGACGAGGACAGCCGCGCCGACCGCTCGCCGGGCGAGTTCTACCAGCTCGATGTCGAGATGAGCTTTGTCGAGCAGGAAGACGTCTTCCAGGCCATCGAGCCGGTCATGGCGGGCGTGTTCGAAGAATTCTCCGACTGGAAGGTACCGGGCCCGTTCCCGCGCATTCCCTACAAGGAGTCGATGCTCAAATACGGTAACGACAAGCCGGATCTGCGCATTCCGTTCGAGATCTCCGACGTGACCGAGATCTTCCGGGACAGCGACTTCGCCGTCTTCGCCAAGGTCATTGCCGGCGGCGGTGTCGTCCGCGCGGTGCCGGGTCCGAAATGCGGCAGCCGGGCAATTTGCGACCGGATGAATTCCTGGGCCCAGGGCGAAGGTGCGCCAGGCATGGGCTATATCATCTTCGGTGACGGCGAGGCTCGCGGCCCGATCGCGAACCGCCTGACAGCGGAGAAGATCGCGGAGCTGAAAGCACAGACCGGCATGGGCGATGGCGATGCCATCTTCTTCTCCGCCGGCAAGGAAAGCGACGCCGCCAAGCTGGCCGGCACCGCCCGCGTGAAACTCGGCAACGATCTAGACATCGTCGAGAAAGACACCTTCCGGCTTTGCTGGATCGTCGACTATCCGATGTTCGAGCTCGACGAAGCGACCGGCAAGATCGACTTCTCGCACAACCCGTTCTCCATGCCGCAGGGCGGTCTCGAGGCACTGGAGACCCAGGAGCCGCTGGATATCCTCGCTTACCAGTATGACATCGTCTGCAACGGTATCGAGCTCAGCTCCGGCGCCATCCGGAACCATCTGCCGGAAGTCATGTACAAGGCCTTTGGCATCGCCGGTTACGAGCCGGAAGTGCTGGAAGACAAGTTCCGCGGCATGCTAAACGCCTTCAAGTACGGCGCCCCGCCTCACGGAGGCATCGCGCCGGGTATCGACCGCATCGTCATGATGCTGGCAAACGAGCCGAACATCCGCGAGGTAATCCTGTTCCCGCTGAACCAGCGGGCCGAGGACCTGATGATGGGTGCTCCTAGCGAAGCAGAGCCGCAGCATCTGAAGGAACTCAGCGTCCGTCTCGCCCTGCCGCCGAAACCGGCAGCACCGGCCGCCGAGTAAATAAACACATGCTTGGTGCCGCCGAGGCGTTCAAACGCGCACAGGCGGTACCTGGTGCGACAGACCGCAGCTCTAGTCGATCTTGAGATCGACTGTCTGAACCGCATGGTTCTTTCCGGGTCCGGACGGTCGCTCGACCTGAATCACACCGCGGTAATTCCCTTTCGGCCAACCCTGACGTGCCTTCTTTCCGATATATTTGAAGGTCCTGAGCCGGTTCTTTTCCTGGACCCAATCGGTTTCAGCCAGCACGCTTCCATCCACGCCCGTGAACCGCATCGAGATACGATCTCCCTTGCGCAAGCCATAAAGATCCGTCCAGAGAACCAGAAGCGGTGCGTCGGATGAAACCTGCAGGTCGGTAAACTTGCCGTCAGACACGCCAAGCGTCTCAGGCACCTCTCCGGCGATTCCGCTGGCCTGGATAAGGGGCGCGGAATAGCGGAATTTCCGCAGTACCGATTTTTTCCACAGCGGCGCTTTGCCGAGACCGCAAGCCCCTCTCGGGGCGTCGAGACCGACAAACGGGTCGACAATTACTCCGTCTTTCTCGAACTGAACGTGCAGATGCAGGAACTCGGTCGAGCCGGACAGCCCGACAAGGCCGAGCCGGTCGCCGCTGACCACGGTATCGCCCGCCTTCACGGCAACGCTACCGCGCTTCAAATGACAATACTGACTGACCCATCCTCCGCCATGATCGATCCGGATCCCGTTACCGCAGTCCCGCCCTTTCAGGGAGGCCTTACCAGCAATCCGGATATTCACGTCAGGCATTTCATCTCTGACACCGACGACTTTTCCGGTCGCCGCCGCCAGCACAGGCACTTCATTCCGGTTAAGCCGGAGCGGATCCGAGATGGCAAAATCAACGCCCTTATGCCCGTCCACGGTCATAACCCCGCACTGGTAGTCGCGTCGCCCCTTCGTTGGGTCGAGGTCAACATACTTCAGCGGCCAGCAATCCACGCCCGGATCGCAGGCAAGCGGCATGGAAAGAGGCAGAGGAGAAGGTTCGAGGTTTTCCAGATCCAGCGGCGCCTGTTCCGAGACTTGAGAGAGCACCGTCTCGGAAGCCATTGCCTCTGTCGGCCGCGATGCCTCGCCAGGATAAAGCAGAGCGGTCAGGAACCAGATGAAAGCGCCGCCGAGAAACATAACAAGCGCGGCATATAGTGCGATCAGTCGTCCCAAAACCAGCTCCGTTTTCCGGTGTCCCTAGCCCTTCACCAACGACCGCATATAAATACCGTAGCCACTTTTCGCCAGCGGCTCCGCCAGCTTCAGAAGCTGCTCGTCGTCGATATAGCCCATATGGTGGGCGATTTCCTCGACGCATGCAATTTTCAGTCCCTGGCGTTCTTCCACAGTGCGGACGAACTCGGACGCCTGCAGCAGCGAGTCATGGGTGCCGGTATCGAGCCAGGCATAGCCGCGCCCCATCCGTTCCACATGCAGGTCGCCCCGCTCCAGATAGACCTTGTTGACGTCTGTGATCTCAAGCTCGCCGCGCGGCGACGGCTTGATCGACTTGGCAATGTCGATCACGTCCCGGTCGTAGAAATAGAGCCCGGTTACCGCCCAGTTGGATTTCGGGTTCTCCGGCTTCTCGACGATCTCGTTGGCCTTACCGGATTCATCAAAAGAAACAACGCCGTAGCGTTCCGGATCGCGGACGTAATAACCGAACACCGTGGCTCCACTCTCGCGGTCGGCGGAGCGCTGCAGCATCTCGGTCAGGCCGTGGCCGTAATAGATGTTGTCGCCGAGTATCAGGGCGCAAGTATCGTCACCGATGAAGCTCTCGCCGATGATGAAGGCTTGCGCCAGACCGTCCGGCGAAGGCTGCACCCTGTATTCCAGCGAGATGCCCCACTGGCTGCCGTCGCCGAGAAGGCGCTGGAAGCCTTCCTGATCCTCCGGTGTGGTGATGATCAGAATATCCTTGATCCCCGCCAGCATCAGCGTGCTGAGCGGGTAATAGATCATCGGCTTGTCGTACACAGGCAGGATCTGCTTGCTGACGCTGACGGTCAGCGGATAGAGCCGTGTGCCGGACCCGCCGGCGAGGATGATCCCTTTCATCCCTCTCCCTTTCTCTCGTTTATTCAGACCTCGGCCAGAAGAACCTCAAGCACATCGTCGAGGCCGTCCTGCCAGGGCCGGCGCGGCACAGCAAAGGCCGCGAGAATCTTACTCGCATCAAGCACGGAATTGACCGGTCGTTTCGCCGGAGTCGGATAGTCGCTCGCCGGTATCGCCTCTACCTCGGGGCGGCGGCCCCAGACAGGTTGCGCCCCGGCGAAAATCGCCTCGGCAAAGCCGTGCCAGCTTGTCCGGCCTTCGGCTGTGTAATGGTAGGTGCCCCAGGCGCTCCGGTTGCCGTCAGATATTCGAGTAGCGATGGTCAGGATAGCGTCCGCAATATCAGCAGCAGATGTCGGCGCACCGAACTGATCGGCAACAACGCGGAGCTGGTCACGATCCTTGCCGACCCGCAGCATGGTCTTCACGAAATTCGCCCCATGGGCGGCATAGACCCAGGAAGTCCGCATGATGACATGCTCATCCAGTGCGCTGCGCACGGCCTGTTCGCCCGCTTCCTTGGAGGCACCATAGACGCCGAGGGGCGCCACCGGGTCGCTCTCCAGATAGGCGCCGTCCTTGCTGCCGTCGAACACGTAATCGGTCGAGATATGGATCAGCGGAATACCGGTGGCTTCCGCAGCGGCGGCGAGATTGGCCGGGCCGTCCCTATTGATGGCATAGGCCGCTTCCTCGTCCTCTTCCGCCTTGTCGACGGCCGTGTAGGCCGCCGCGTTGACGATCATAGACGGTTTGATATTGGCCACAGCCGCCTGAACGGCGGCCGCATCTGAAATGTCGAGATCCGCCCGGACAAGCCCTATCACGTCGTGGCCGTGCTGCGCTGCGCGCGCCAGCAGTTCCGTGCCAACCTGCCCACCAGCGCCAGTGACAAGGATCATTGCCACTACTCCTTGGAGCCGGTACCGAGACGCTCGCCGGCATATTTGCCGTCGAGGATCGGCTGCCACCAGTCCTTGCGGTCAAGATACCATTCCACGGTCTTGCGCATCCCGCTCTCGAAGCTCTCCGACGGCTCCCAGCCGAGTTCCGCCTTGATCTTCGAGGCGTCGATGGCATAGCGGAAATCGTGGCCCGGACGGTCGGTCACATGGGTGATCTGTTCGGCGTATTTCTTGCCGCCCTGCTGCGGTACCAGCTCGTCGAGCAAATCACAGATACCGGTCACCACGTCGATGTTCCGGCGTTCCTCGTTACCGCCGATATTGTAACTCTCGCCAGGCACGCCCCTGGAACAAACCGTCCAGAGCGCGCGGGCATGATCGTCGACAAACAGCCAATCGCGCACATTTTCACCCTTGCCGTAGACCGGTAGCGGCTCGCCCGCGAGCCCCTTGATGATCATCAGCGGGATGAGTTTTTCCGGGAAGTGATACGGGCCGTAATTGTTCGAACAGTTGGAAAGCACGGTCGGCAGGCCGTAGGTCTCCATCCAGGCCCGGACCAGATGGTCCGAGGACGCCTTGCTGGCGGAATAGGGAGAGCGCGGGTCGTAGGCGGTCTCTTCGGTGAAGAGGCCGTCATCGCCGAGCGAGCCGAACACCTCATCCGTTGAGATATGATGGAAACGGAAGCGCTTCTTCACGTCCTCGGGAGCGGCATTCCAGTAGGTCCGGGCCGCCTCCAGCATCGTGTAGGTGCCGACAATGTTGGTCTCGATGAAAGCCGCGGGGCCATCGATGGAGCGGTCGACATGGCTTTCCGCCGCCAGATGCATCACTGCGTCCGGCTTGTGCTTCTTGAAGATCCGCGCCAGCGACGGAGCGTCGCAGATATCAGCCTGCTCGAAATGATACCTGTCCGCGCCGCTGACTTCATTGAGCGAGGCAAGGTTCGCCGCGTAAGTCAGTTTGTCGAGATTGATCACCGTGACGTCTGTGTCTGCGATCAGATGACGGATGACGGCGGAGCCGATGAAGCCGGCGCCCCCGGTAACGATGACGGTCTTGACGTCGCTCATGCTCGGGGTTTCCTCAGGCTTCGTAGGTGAAGGGGCTGTCAAAGGAGGCAAAGGGCGTGTAGGCCTCGTCCTTCGCAGAGAGGATCGGCGCACCATCCAGCGGCCAGTCGATGCCGATATCCGGATCGTTCCAGGTCAAACCACCCTCACACTCGGGGGCATATTTACCGGTCACCTTGTAAAGCACCTCGGTATTTTCCTCGATGGTGCAGAAACCATGTGCGAAACCGACTGGCACCAGGATCTGGTTCCAGGCCTCGGCGCTGATCGTCCGCGCGACCCACTTGCCGTAGGTTGGCGAGCCCTTGCGGATATCGACAGCGACATCAAAAATGGCGCCCCTGATCACCCGTAACAGCTTGTCCTGCCCATGCGGCGGGGCCTGGAAATGCAGTCCCCGCAGGGTGCCTTTCGGCGCGGAAAAGGAGTGATTGTCCTGCACAAAGGCGAGGTCGAGACCGGCAGCTTCGAAAGCGCCCTGATTGTAAGTCTCAGAGAAAAATCCGCGATGATCGCCGAACTTTTTCGGCGTGATGATCTTAACGTCCGAGATCTCGGTTGGCTCGACCTGCAAGGCCCTGTCTCCCCCAGTATACGCTCGGCCTCATAAGGCCAGCGCGGCTATAACATGCGGTGCTCGAGGGCGGCAAGCCGCGCGCCCCCGGGAAGCCGTGCCGGAGCTTGTAACAAGGGCCGAAAAGATGGCACATCAGGGCTATGAAAACTCCGCGTCCAGAAACGATGCTCCCAGGTTGTGCCGTCATCGTCGTCAGCTACCATACCGGCCCGTGCCTTATGGACTGCATCCTGGCGGTTCTCGGTGAGGCGTCGGCCCACGAGGTGGTCATAGTCGACAACGGCAACCCGCCAGATGTCGTGGCGGCATTGCAAGAGATGGCAGCATCCGAGCCGCGCCTCACCCTGCTAACCGGGCACGGCAATGTCGGCTTCGGGAAAGCCTGCAATCTCGGCGCGAAGGCAACAACCAGCCCCTACGTGCTGATGCTGAACCCGGACAGTGTCCTCGGGTCCGGCAGCCTCGACGGTGCAATGTCGTTGCTCGGCACACGGCCAGACATTGCGCTCTACACAATCCGGATCGAAAACCCGGACGGCAGTGAGCAACGCGGCTGCCGACGCAATCTGATGACCCCCTGGACCTGCCTGGTAGAAGCGTTCGGCCTTTATCGGCTCGGCTTCCGGCGGATCAATCTCAACCACACACCGCCCCCGCCAGCGCTGGTCGAGGTCGAGTGCATCTCCGGCTCTTTCATGCTGTTTCCCCGCCCCGTCTTTGAGAAAATCGGCGGGATGGACGAAGAGTATTTTCTGCATATGGAAGATGTCGATACTTGCCAGCGCGTCCGAAAGGCGGGCGGCAGCATCTGGTTCGATCCGGCCTTTTCCGCGGTCCATGTTCAGGGCACCAGCGAGGTAACCAAACTCTATATCGAACGCCAGAAGACAAAAGGGGGCACACTCTATTTCTCCAAGCACTTCGGCGGTTGGGCCAACCCGCTGGTAACCTTGGTGAACATCGCTCTTTGGCTCCGGTTCAGCCTAATCGCCATTCGGCTCCGCCTGAAGCGCTGATGGAAGAACTCGGCATCTATGGCGGGCTCTTTCTTCTTTCCTTCCTGGCCGCGACCTTCCTTCCCGCGCAATCTGAACTAGGTTTGATCGGGCTGGTCCTGACAGGCGATTACTCCGTGCTATGGCTGATCATAGTAGCGTCAATCGGTAATACTCTTGGCTCTGCGGTGAACTGGCTACTGGGCCGTTTCATCGATCGGTTCAGCGACCGAAAGTGGTTTCCCATCACCCCGACCCAAATGGATCGTGCCTGCGGCTGGTATCGAAAATATGGCCAATGGAGCCTGTTACTGAGTTGGGCTCCCTTCATCGGCGATCCGCTAACGCTCGCCGCAGGGGTTCTGCGTGAACCGTTCGGGCGGTTCTTGCTGCTCGTTGCAATAGCCAAAACCGGACGCTACATCGTCGTCGCAGCTCTGATAATTTAGCCAGACTCACCACTTTCAAATTCTCGGCGGACACCATAACGCATTGAACACTCTACGAATTTTAAGGTTTTTAAAAATAAAAAACATGGTTAGCAATTGATTAAGTTTTTTAAATAAAATTTGTGTTAATTATCACATCGCATTTTAAATACGGCTGCCACTGACAGAAAGTTGGAGCCCTGATCATGAGACATGCCTTTCCCGGCGCCCCCGCTTGCGGCTTGACTTCCGCTACATTCAATACTCTGTTCTTCGTCGATCATGAGGTTCTGACTTCTGACGAAATCCTGTCCAGCCTCAAACAGGGAACTATCGTCAAACGGCTTCCCCGGACCGGCGACGCCCTAGATGCGATAGCATCATTTGTGGAGATACGGACGGCGCCGGTAGACCGTATTGTCATCCTGTCACACCGCAGCGCGGGAAGCCTCAGACTATCCGGCCGGGACATCGACAGCACGGTTCTGAGAGACGCGGGAGAAGCAATGAGCCGCATCCGCGAAATTCTCGCCCCGAGTGCGGAGATTGTGCTGATGTCCTGTGCAACTGAAGCCAACTCAGTCTGTCGTACTTTCCTGCGGACACTCGGCATTGCGACGGGCGCGACCATCAAAGCTGCGAACGCTGACATTGGCGGAATAGCCGATTGGGGTGCATTTGCGGCAGCAACCATCCTGGTCGACGAAGCAGCCTTGAAAGGCTATTGCACCGCCTAACTAGGGAATTGCAGGGCCAGGACTGACCCGCTTGAGAGCAATCGCAGTGACGACATACTGATTGGCGTCTCGAAAGCACAGCTCGGCACCCCTTCGACTGCCGGCTTAGATAGCCCATAGAACCTTTGGATCTCAGGGGCCATCTGAGTCTCAGGCAGCCGGTCGTACGTCCCGCCCGAGTACAGCATGCATCACACCGCGCCCTATTCCGCCAAGCTTTTCCAGCTTGTCGTCCTCGAGCAGAATGAGCTTGGCCAGATCAATCAAAATCGACGCGGCCTCGAATGCAAAAAAGGCCGGCAACCGGAAACCGTGTGCCCACCAGACGCGCATGCGGTTGCGGTAGATGTAATACCGGCGGAAACCAGAATGGCTGTTAAAGCGAAAATCCCGTCCCAATAGCCGTTTTTGCTCGAACTCGCCCAGCCGGTGTTCCAGCCCGGCATCCCCGACTGCAACCAGCCCCCAGCCGAACCGTTTCATTCGGAAAGCGAAATCGAAGTCGATATAATCGACAAAGAAGTCCTCGCGCATCATCCCGACTTCCCGGAAGACCTCGGCCTTCACGAGGCTGCCAGAGGCTATGACAAAGGCAACATTGTCGAGCACATCGCCCGGCCCAAACCGTACAGGACGGAAGTCAAAGGCATGCTTCGAGATATAGGCCCGGGCTTTCAATGTGCCTTCTGCATCGTGCAGACGCGGCGCCACAAGACCGATCCGATCTGGAGCCGGATGGCTGGCATGTGCGGCCAGCAGGGCCGCAACCATGCCCGCGTCGGGAACACTGTCATCGTCAAGCAGCAGAACCCAGTCTGCGCCTTCTTCCAGTGCCAGCCGGATACCCTGGTTCTGGGCGGCTGCGAGCCCAACATTCTCGTCATTTAAAACGAGCTTGATCTTATTATCGTGGGCTTCGGCCGCTTCTCTCAGTTTGTCTGTCACCTGATCGCCAGAATCGTTATCGACGACGATGATACGGCCGACCTGCGGGGTCAGCGCTTCCAGCCCACGGAACAGCCGTTCATCGGACTGGTAGGAGATAATAACGGCGGCAACGCTAGTCTGCTGCATGTTCCACCCCGGTTGACGGGACCGGTCCCGCTTTGTTTTCGCGCCGGATCGGCCGACGGTCGCCTTCGCTGGCGAAGATTTTTACAGGATTCCAGCTCAATGCAGAAAGAAACGTGCACTTTCCCGCCTTTCGGCCAGCCTGAATCTCGGCCCGTTGTTTCATGACGGCAGGGAAAGCACGAAGCGCATCCCTGATTGCCCTCACACGGACAGGGCTGTCGCCGCGCACGGGACCAAGCAGGACAATGAGCGCAAGCTGGGCGAGCAGCAATGGCAAGAAGAGATGGAACACGGGTGCTGGCATCGTACGCAAGAATGTCCAGATCCGGTTCCGCGTGATGTGATAGCGGGAAAAATCCGAATTTTCTCCCGCAATTGCGGAAGCGACATGCCGGACCCGTGCACCGACAAGCTGGATGCAACGCTCGCCGGCGAGACGGAACCTCAGCCCAAGCTCCACATCTTCGTAATAACAGAAATAGGTCTCGGCAAAGCCGCCGACAGCTTCAAACACATCCCGTCGGTAGAACGCGGCGGCAGCACAGGGGCCCATCACTTCCGCATCCTCCGTCACAAGCGAAGCAGGCTTCAGCCGGTCGCCCCGCCAGGCAAGGCCAAGCGGGCTGTAATGATCTCCCGCACCGTCAAGCAGCGCCGGATCGCTGTCGAGAAGCTGGGTCGAGCCGAAGACAGAGATGCCATCATAGCGAACAACAGCATCCGCGAATGCCTGGAGCCAGCCGGGATCGGCAAAGGCATCCGGATTCAGCAGGGCAAGCCAAGTGCCCTGCGCCTGCCGGGCAAGCAGATTGTTACCGGCGGCAAAGCCTATATTTTCCGGGCTGCGCACCACCTTGGCCGGAACGCCGAGATTGCTCAGGTCAATATCATCGCCGTCCGGAGACCCGTTATCGAGCACCAAGACGTCAAAATCGCGAAATGTCTGCGCTTCCAGCGCCGCCAGGCAGCGGGGCAGATACGTGCCCGAGTTATAGGCGACGACAAGGACGGTGATCAGTGGCGCTCTGGCTACCATGCGAGTCTGCAAGTTGCTGATTTTTCATGACCATAGCATGGCCTTATCTCCGCTTTCGAGCCCAGAGAGACAATTCGTGCAAACAAAAGGGGCTCGTCAGTGACGAGCCCCGTAGGGAGTGTCTCGGAAGGATCACTTTGTCAGGTTAGAGGGATGCGCGAAAGCGCTCCTGACCGTGATTGATGCCGCTGGGGGAAACGGCGTTTCCTTGAAACTCAATGTAGCGGTCAGCCGTAAAGAAAGCCTTAAAAGAGCATCTAAAAAACGACGTCAGTCCAAAACCAGCAACTTGCGGATAAACTGGGGCAGACCGAAAGCACCGGCATGGGCTTCGGGCGTGTAGTAACGGCAATCCACTTCGGCCGCTTCGAACCGCTCCGCAATCACCGGAACAGGAAGTTGCCGCAAAGACTTGTCGTCGCTTGCCCAACCGAAAGCCATTAGCCCTCCCTGATAGGTCGGCACCGCCGCCGTGTAGAACCAGACATCGGCAAAGTACGGACTAAGGCGATTGAAGCTCGTGGTAACCTCACCGCCCTGGACAAACGGAACCCCGTTCTGGGTGACAAGAATGCCGCCATCCGTCAGGCATCGCTTGCATGCCTTGTAGAAGCTTTCCCGGAACAGCACTTCGCCCGGTCCGATGGGATCGGTCGAATCGACAATGATTACATCCCAATGGCCGTCCGTCTCCTCGACGAACCTCGCCCCATCCGCGAATTGCAGATCAAGCCGGGGATCGTCGAACGCACCATTGCTGAGAGACGGCAGATGCTCGATGCACATATCGACCACACTGCGATCGAGCTCGACCATGGTCACCTGCTCAACCGATCTGTGGCGCAGCGCTTCCCGCGCCATACCGCCATCGCCGCCACCGATGATCAGGACGCGCTTCACCCGGCCATGGGCTAGAATCGGCACGTGCGTCAGCATCTCGTGATAGACGAACTCGTCGCCCTCAGTGGTCTGGACGATACCGTCCAGCGCCATCACCCTGCCGAAGGTACGATTCTCGAAGATAATCAAGTCCTGGTGCTCCGTCCGTTCCCGGAAGAGCACGTTGTCGATTACCAAACGTTGTCCGTAGCCGCTGTGGAGGGTTTCGCAAAACCACTCGCTCATACGGTCAGGCCCCGTTTCAGGTCGTTGAGCTGGATCGAGTCGGGACGGAAGGCCCGGCGCAGCACTGCAATCGCCTTGTGCGGCTCCGCATCTCCGCACATGAACACGTCGAGCGCGGCATAGCCCCGCTCCGGCCACGTATGGATGCTGATATGAGACTCAGCAAGCACCGCAACACCCGACACTCCGCCGTTCGGCGTGAAGTGATGCAGGTGAATGTGTAGCAAGGTCGCCCCGGAAACCTCGACGGCTTCGCGCAGGGTTTCCTCGACATGCGCGAGGTCATCCAGCCGCGAGGCGCCAACCAGATCGATGATCAGATGCGTGCCGGCAAAGACCAGCCCATCCTTCTTCACGAAATGATCGAGAGATGCATCCGAATGCGTCGGTGCCAGTTGAACGACCGTGCCATCGATATTGGCCGTGCCGGTGGTGTCGGAATTGGTTCTGCTCGGTTGAGTATCCGAGTCCATCCCCAAATCAGCGAAGGCGACGTTTTTATCCATCAACCCCTCCTATCCAGTAGATGTCCCAGTTACCCCGTCGCATCCCGCTTGCCGCAACACCGTTGGGCGGAATGGTCTGGCGTTCCTTTCGCTCCGCACAATGCGGATGTAAGCGCGGCGTTCTGAGGCTTTTCGCCCCCGGTAGCAAGTTAAATCTGACCCGCCGCTCGAAAAAGTTCGACCGGGAGCACGCCAAGTCATCGCGGCGCCCTACCGGTCGTGTCTTTCTAAATACAAAATGCGCAATAAGTGCGCCTACGTCAAGTGGGGAACCTGACGAATTTTTCAGCGTGGACGCAAGGCGATGCAATCGATTTCGACAAGTGCCTTCCGGGCCAGCCCGGTGACCCCAACACAGGTCCTCGCCGGCCGCGTTTCGGCCCCGAAATACTCCGCATAGACCCCGTTCATCGCATCGTAGTCACGCTCGAATTCCGTCAGGAATACGCGGGCGGAGACAACGTGGCTAAAATCGAGCCCGAGCCCCTCAAGGACCAGCCGCAGGTTTTCCATAGTCCGGCGGGTCTGCGCCTCGACGCCATCCGGCAGCGGTCGCGTATCATCGTCGGGATCAGTCGCTAGCTGGCCGGTGATCAGGCACCAGTCATCGATCTCCACGGCATGGCTGTACGGCGCGACCGGAGTCGGCGCCTGATTGAATAAATGAAATACCGGTCCCGTCATGCCGCGTCTCCTCAATCAGTCCACACTGGTCGCCGTACCGGCCCTGCGTCGGTTTTTGCGGCGCAACCTTGGCGCGGCCGCGCCACGCCGGTCATGCAGCTCTGCAATGATCTGAAGTCTGCGCTCCCCGTCGAAACCGGACCAGCCCGAAATCTCCTCGATCGTCCGCCAGCAGCCGAGGCAGTGGCCGCTTTCGCGGTCGATCTGGCAAACGGCAACGCAGGGAGATGGGATGTCAGACATATCGAAAATCTCGCGACCGCAATTTCAGAACACAGAAGCATTCCAGATAAGAAAACGGCGTGGATCAAAAATCCACGCCGTCTGCGTCAGTTTATGATCCGAAAGCGGCGTTAAGCGGCTTCGGTCACGTCGCTTTCGAAAGCGTTGACCAGGGCTGTGAAGCTCTGGATCAGCTCAGCGATGCCGTCGACGCCACTGGCGGTAACCAGGTTGCCCTCGGTCACGGAAGCAACTTCTTCCCAGCTGGCACCGGCGGCTTCGAGAGCCTCACGGGTGTCGGCGGAAGACGTAACAGTCCGGCCTTTGGCGTCTTCGATAGTGACCATCAGGGACGTGGCGTCGCCGATCAACGCAACCGGCATTCCGGCGCGCATGAATGCTTTCAGCACGCGCTGGGCGTGGGGGTCTTCAGCCAGCTTCTCGACGCCACGGACACCGCCCGGAATAACAAGACCGGCATAATCGACGGCAAGCGTGTCAGCCAAGTCCGCGTCAACCGGGAAGAAATGGCCCCAGGAACCGTCGTACCAGCCATTGACGAGGCCGGTGGCGCGGGAAACGGCTTTGACCGTTGCGCCAGCGGCAAGCAACTGCTTTTGGGGCTCGACGAATTCGACTTCATCGAAACCGTTGGCGACCATGATTGCGATATTTTTTCCGGTGAGCGGCTTGTCCTGCATCTAGTTCTCCTTTTTCTAGCGTCTCGTCGGGTGCGGCGGGGCCGGAACGGTCCTGGATCAATATACTCCCGGTATGCACCGAAAAACCGGATGCCGGAAAGCAAGTCTGATCAAAACGCCGAATGTGGGCTGGATCCCTCAACACCCGGTCAAGGCCGGGAGCGGGATCGAAACAATTGAAACCGACGAGCATTAGCTCGCGGCGACGGGGATAGCGAAAATCGAGACTAAATTCAAGTCAAGAGATGTGCATGGCTGCGTTGCGCGGATAATCCGGGGCCGTGCATGTCGACAAATTCCCGCTTCATCCGAAGATCCTGTCGTCTCTGCATCGGATGCAACGACTCCCATCGTTATCGTCAGCAAAGGCACGATTGGCATCGCTGGAGCGGGTGAAGGGAATCGAACCCTCGTATTCAGCTTGGGAAGCTGATGTTCTACCATTGAACTACACCCGCGACGCCGCCAAAGATGCGCAAGCTGCGCCTTGCTTACAAGTGAAATCGATTCTGAAGAATTTCCCTTCAATTGAATGCATATCGAATGACAGCCCCATATAGTCACGACATGGTGAGAGATTGTGCAGCCGTTGATGCTTGCCCGACAGTTGGCCGAGGCGCGCGTTGCGCGTATGTAGACTCTTCGGAAATTCGCTCCACATATAGTTCGGACACCAGAAGCGCCAGTAGCGAGGGCCAAAGGTAGCGGCGGCGCGGGTGAGGAGTAAAAAGAGTGTACAGCGAGACAACGGGCGCGATCAGGGTGTTTGTTCAGCCTCATTATCTTCCGGATCATTCGGACCCGGAGGAACATCGATTTGTTTGGGCCTACAAGGTCACGATCGAGAATCTAGGGGATGAGGACGTTCGCCTGCGCGCACGTCATTGGGAAATTACGGATGCTCTCGGGCGCCAACAGAAAGTCGACGGACCAGGCGTTGTCGGCGAGCAACCAGTGATCCGACCGGGCGAAAGTTTCGAATACACAAGTGGCACACCTCTCGGGACGCCCTCGGGCTTCATGAGTGGTCATTACGACATGACCGGCCCGGACGGACACATTTTCACTGTTTCGGTACCCAGTTTCTCGCTGGATTTACCGGAATCGGCCGGACGGCCAAACTGAGCGGATGCGCAGATCGGGCATCCATTGGGAACACTGAGGGCGTAACCCCATCACAATTCATGCGCCCTTGACCGAGAAGGAATTCAAGAATGTCGCCTTATGACAACGCAATGCGGACAGATGCCGCGGCGAGCCAAGATGCCGACGTCAAAGTTGTCGGATCTCGCCCAACGCGCGAACAAGCGGAAGCGGCGGTCCGTGTCCTCATCGAGTGGGCTGGAGACAACCCAGACCGAGAAGGATTGCTGGATACACCGGCACGCGTCGTGCGCTCCTATGAAGAACTGTTCAAGGGCTATCACAGCGATCCCCGAGGCTATCTCGAGCGCATATTCGAAGAAACCGAGGATTATCACGAGATGGTCCTGTTGAAGAATATCCGCATGGAATCCCACTGTGAGCATCACATGCTGCCGGTCGTCGGCAGGGTCTCCATCGCTTATATGCCAAACAACCGCGTGGTCGGTGTCAGCAAGCTGGCGAGGGTCGTCGAGACTTTTGCAAAGCGGCTGCAGATACAGGAAAAAATGACCGCGCAGATTGCTCATTCGATCCAGGACGTGCTTCAGCCCAAAGGCGTTGCCGTCATGGTCGAGGCGGAACATCAGTGCATGACGACGCGTGGCGTGTGCAAACCGGGCGCTAGCATGGTCACCAAGACATTGACCGGCTGCTTCAAGGAGGATGCTGAGCTTCGGAAGGAATTCTTCGACCTGGTCGCGAATGCCAACTGACGTTTCTCTAGCCGGGACCTGAACATCGGGGGCGCAGCCGCAAGGCAGCGCCCCTTTTCCGTTTCGGTGCTGGACATCCGGCGCGAGCCAGTCCAATGATCCCCGCTCTGTGCAAATGGATTTGGAGCGCGGACTTGGTCGCCATTGGTCCGGTCCTTCACATCGTCGGTCTTCTCATGTCGATCATGGCCGTGGCCATGTTGCTGCCGGCCGGTGTGGATCTCATCGTTGGCAATTCCGATTGGGAGGTTTTCACCGGCGCGTCTGCGTTGTCCCTCTTCATCGGCGTCTCGATGATGTTGAGCACTAAGAGTCCCTCCGCAACCAATCTAAGCCTGCGTCAGGCCTTCCTGCTGACCACCCTCAGTTGGCTTACGATCGCCACAGTTGCGGCTCTGCCCTTCGCCTTTTCCCAACTCGACATGACCGTCGCCGATGCGTTCTTCGAGAGCATGTCGGGTGTGACTACCACCGGGGCGACCGTTATCGTCGGGCTCGACCACGCACCGCCAGGCATCCTGCTCTGGCGTGCCCTGCTTCAATGGCTCGGCGGAATCGGTATTATTGTCATGGCCCTTGCCGTGCTGCCGATGCTCAGCGTCGGCGGCATGCAGTTGTTTCAGACCGAAGCGTTCGATGCGCCGGACAAAGTGGTGCCTCGCGCGGCGCAACTTGCAGGCGGAATCAGCGGCATCTATCTGGCCTTCACAGCAATTTGTGCGACAGCACTATGGATCGCCGGTTTGCCGGGATTCGACGCCATCACCCATGCCATGGCAACGATAGCAACTGGCGGCTATTCGACCCGCGACGATTCCATTGGCCACTATGACAGTGCCCTGGTGGACTGGATCGTCTTTGTAGGCATGATCGCGGGCAGCCTGCCGTTCGTCTACTATCTGCGGATGATGCGCGGATCGCTCCGCCCGCTGTTCCAGGACAGCCAGGTGAAGTGGTTTCTCGCCATCGTCGCAATCGTGGTCTGCACCGTCTCTCTGTGGAACTGGCATGTGCTTGATTTCGCGCCGATGCAGTCGGTGCGGTACGCCGCCTTCAACATGGTCTCGGTTATGACCGGGACCGGGTTTACCACGACCGACTACGGAAACTGGGGAGGGTTCCCGGTCACCCTCGTCATGTGTCTGATGTTTGTCGGCGGATGCGCCGGGTCGACGACCTGCGGCATCAAGATCTTCCGGATCCAGGTGCTCTATGCCACCGCGCAGGTACAGATCGAGCGGTTGCTGCGCCCGCACGGCGTTTTCATTCCCTACTACAACCGCAAACCGATCCCTGAGACAGTGTCGGAATCGGTGATGGGTTTTTTCTTTCTCTACATGCTGTGTTTCGGGGCACTGTCGGCCATGCTGGCCTTTATCGGCCTTGACTTCATTACCGCCGTATCCGGAGCAGCAACCGCGATCAGTAATGTTGGCCCCGGCCTTGGCCCAATCATCGGACCGGCGGGCAACTTCGACTCGCTGCCAGACAGTGCAAAATGGCTCTTGTCATTCGGCATGCTGCTCGGCAGGTTGGAGCTGTTCACCGTCCTGGTGATGCTCTCTCCCTCCTTCTGGCGCCGTTAGGCGCTGCCCGGAAAGGTATCGCGACATGAGCGAGATGCTCGCCCAATCCATTTCCATGCTCGACCGTCTGGTCGCCTTCGACACAACGTCCCGGCTCTCCAACCTCGCGCTGATCGATTTCGCGCGGGACTATCTGGAAGGCCACGGTATTCCGACGCGCACGACCTTCAACGAGGATAAGACCAAGGCCAATCTCTGGGCCACCATCGGCCCGGAAGACAGGGGCGGCGTCGTGCTCTCCGGCCATGTCGACGTGGTTCCCGTCGACGGCCAGGACTGGAGCGCCGAGCCGTTCAAGATGTGGGAAGCCGACAAGAAACTGTTCGGACGCGGCACCGCCGACATGAAGGGCTTCTGCGCCATCGCGCTGGCCATGGCGCCGGAGATGAAAAAGCGCGGCCTGAAGACTCCGATTCATCTCGCTTTCTCCTACGACGAAGAGATCGGCTGTATCGGCGTGCGCGGCCTGATCAAGGACATGACGGAGAACCTGCCTCTACCAATCGCCGTCGTGGTCGGCGAGCCAACCGGTATGAAGATCATCGGCGGCAACAAGGGTAGCCGCAGCCTTGCCGTTGTGGTTCGTGGCGTGCCCGGTCATTCGAGCGAGCCCCATCGCGGCGCCAACTCCATCATGTTCGCAGCGCGGATCATTAACATGCTGGAACAGATCCAGACCGAGCTTCGCGAAAACGCTCATGAGGACAGCCCGTTCGATCCGCCCTACACCACAATCGATCTCGGGATCATCGAAGGCGGTACCGCGCATAATATCATTCCGGAGTTTACGAAGTTCCGCTGGGGTATGCGCCTGCATCCGGGGGACGACGGCGAAGCCATAGAACAGCGTGTCCGCGACTATATCGAGAGCGAGCTGAACCCGGCCCTGAAGGCAGTCTCTCCGGAAGCCGGC
Source organism: Nisaea sp. (assembly GCF_039990255.1). GTDB lineage: Bacteria > Pseudomonadota > Alphaproteobacteria > Thalassobaculales > Thalassobaculaceae > Nisaea. The sequence continues at coordinate 171,657 of NZ_JBDXGG010000004.1, forward strand.
GTTACCATGGAAATGGTCAATGACGTGCCGCCACTTGTACCGGACACAGAATCCGCCGCCGAAGACCTGATCCGTCATCTGACCGGCCTAAACCAGTCAGGCGCGGTGTCCTTTGGAACCGAAGCCGGCTTCTTTCAGAAAGCCGGCGTTCCGGGCGTGATCTTCGGCCCCGGCTACATTCAGCAAGCTCATCAGCCGGACGAGTTCATCGAAATCAGCCAGGTCCAGGAATGCGTCGAGTTCATGACCAAGCTGACGGACTGGGCCGCGCAAAACGGCTGAGTCGGAACGGCTCTCGCTCCAGTCAGCATCTTGACCGCGTCGCGAACCGGTGAGACGGTTCGCGACAGTTAAAAAACGTCTGGTATCAAAATCGGACGATGGTCAAAGGGGAGACCGGCGCGATGGCCGAGGACAATTCCAAAAAGAACGATCCGAACAAGGGAAAAAGGCGATCTTCCGACTGGTACGGGAAGGCCGACAAGGATGGCTGGGCGCATCGTTCCTGGATGAAGAACAGAGGCATTCCAGCCGATTTGTTCGACGGGCGTCCGGTGATCGGCATCTGCAACACCTGGTCTGAATTCAATCCCTGCAACGCCCATTTCCGCGATATCGCGGAACGGGTGAAACGCGGGGTCTACGAAGCCGGCGGCATGCCGGTTGAGTTTCCTGTTTTCTCGACATCCGAGAGTCAACTCCGACCGACGGCGATGCTGTACCGGAATCTCGCGTCTATGGACGTGGAAGAGGCGATTCGCGGCCTGCCGATGGATGGCGTCGTGTTGCTTGTCGGCTGCGACAAGACCACGCCGTCGCTGATGATGGGGGCGGCAAGCTGCGATCTCCCGACTATCACGGTTTCCGGCGGCCCGATGTTGAACGGCCACTATCGCGGCGAATTGGTCGGCAGCGGGACCCATGTCTGGAAGTTCTCCGAGATGGTCCGCGCCGGCGAGATGACGCTGCAGGATTTCATGGATGCCGAGCAGGACGGCGCCCGTTCCGCCGGTCATTGCATGACCATGGGGACCGCCTCCACAATGGCATCGATGGTGGAATCGCTTGGCGCCGGACTGCCTCACAATGCGGCGATCCCCGCTGTTGATTCCAGGCGCAATGTACTCTCGCAGATGGCCGGCCGCCGCATCGTCGATATGGTGCGGCAGGACATCAAGATGTCGGACGTGCTGAAGCGCGAGAATTTCGAGAATGCCATCATGGTCAATGGAGCGATTGGCGGATCGACCAATGCCGTGGTCCATTTGCTCGCCCTCGCTGGACGGATGGGCATCGACATCACACTGGACGATTGGGACCGGCTGGGCCGGGACGTGCCCTGCCTGCTCAACCTGATGCCGTCCGGTGACTTCCTGATGGAGGACTTCTTCTATGCCGGCGGTCTGCCCGCGATCATCCGGGAGCTGGAAGGCTACATCCACAAGGATGCGCTGACAGTCAACGGACGGACGCTTTGGGAAAACAACAAGGACGCGGAATGCTGGAACCGGGAGGTCATCTTCCCGCTGGACAAGCCATTCAAACCGAATGGGGGCATCGCCGTCCTGCGCGGCAATCTCGCGCCCGATGGCGCCATCATCAAGCCATCCGCCGCCTCGCCGGAATTGATGAAGCATCGCGGGCGTGCCGTGGTGTTTGAAACTATCGAGGATTACAAAGAGAAGATCGACGACCCGGATCTCGATATCGATGAGACCTGCATCATGGTGTTGAAAAACTGCGGCCCGAAAGGATATCCGGGCATGGCAGAAGTCGGAAACATGGGTTTACCGCCGAAAGTCCTTAAGAAGGGCATCAAGGACATGATACGGATTTCCGATGCCCGAATGAGTGGGACCGCCTACGGCACTGTGATCCTGCATTCAGCACCGGAGGCCGCCGCCGGCGGGCCGCTGGCCTTCGTCCAGAACGGTGACATGATAGAGGTCGATGTCGATGCGCGGCGCATGCACCTCGACGTTTCGGACGAGGAGATAGAGCGCCGTCGGGCTGCCTGGCCCGGGTTCGAATCGCCCTATGACAGGGGCTATTCCAAACTCTATGTTGATCATGTGGAACAAGCTGACAAGGGCGCGGACCTGGACTTCCTGGTCGGGCGCAGCGGAACGCCGGTCATGCGCGAATCACATTAACAAAATCTTCTGATTTCAGTGCGATCATTTCGGCTGCATTCCGATACTAAAGTATGCAACGATTGATGAACAATCGTTCCATAACGCGCCGAAGTGCTTTGCACTGAAATCAAAAAACACTTTAATGCTGCGGCGTCGTTACCTTTAATTGGTCACAAGCGGCGCGTACCGGCATGAAAACGACGCATATATCGGATAGGTCCGGCGCATCGGATAGCGCAGGGACAGAGACAAAACCTAACGGTGAGAAGGAATTCGTGACCGACATTGCGCATGAAATGCGTAATGCATTGAGCGCGCTTCGTGCTTACACGCATCTCCTGAAGGTCGAGAAGCATGGCCCGCACAGCCATCCTCAATATCAACGCTATTCGACGGTGGCCCATGATGCTGCCGAGGCACTGGTGCGTATCTGCGACCGATTACTCGACGGAGATGAGACGGACACATCACGTCCCGCCTCGCCAACGGATGCAAAGGCTGTCTCCCAAAACACTGCCGAACGATACATGGCACTGGCAGGCGAGAAAAACGTTTCGCTATATGTCCAGTTCGAGCAGGGTTTTCCATCCCTCCCGATCCCTCAGACAATCCTCGAAGACGTACTCGGTAACCTGATCACGAATGCGATCAAGTTCACCCCATCGGGCGGAACCGTCGCAGTGATCGGCAAATGCGATCCGAAATCCGGTGCGGCGATCATGGTGATCCGCGATACCGGCGTGGGGATGTCGCCCGAGAAGCTCTCGGAAGTTCTCCAGTTCCTGCCGGTCAAGCCGGCGGAAGGATCGGAGGGCGAGCTCGGTACCGGCCGGGGCCTGTCGATCATGAAATCACAGCTCGTGCCCTACGACGTGGATATTGAAATCAGGAGCAATCCCAATTTCGGTACCTCAGTCGCTCTTGTCTTCCAAAACGCTTAGCCGCATCAATTAGGGCATAGCCGCCAACGCCTTGGCAAAGAAATCGGGGCCGCCAAAATTGCCCGACTTGAGCGCCAGTGCGATGGGCTCGTCATCCAGCGAGACCGTTGCGGGGACCCCCGGATCAATCTGTGCACCGATCCGAAGCCCTGATACATCGAGCGCAGACACAACGGCACCAGACGTCTCGCCACCCGCGACCACAAGCCGCCGGACCCCCGACGCAATCAGTCCTTTCGCAATCCCGGCCATTGCCTCTTCGATAAGCGCTCCCGCCTCTGCACGGCCCAGACGCTCCTGTATTGCACGCACTGTCTCCGAGGGCTGGCTGGCATAAACCAGCACAGGGCCTGCCGGAATCTTCTCACGCGCCCAGTCGAGCACTTCCTCAACCACGTTCTGGTCATCCGCCAGACGCAACGGGTCAATGCCAAAGGACGGATGATCCGCCTTGAACCGATCAATCTGCCCGAGTGTCGCGACGGAACAGCTCCCAGCGAGAACTGCGGCATGACCCGGAATAGCTGGGATCGCGTCGGCACCGGCTGTTTCGTTCAGCAAACCCTGCCGCCGGTAGTTCTCCGGAAGCCCGAGGGCGATCCCTGAGCCGCCGGTGATCAGCACAAGATCAACTAGAGAATAACCGATTGAAAATAAATGGCGATCCAGAACCGCATCGACGATTGCGACACCACCACCGGCCGCTTTCAAAGCACTCATTTCAGCCGAAACAGCCTCTGATCCAGCTTCCACGGTAGCGAATTGGATCAATTTAACTGATTTTTCAGTTTGTCGTTGCAGGACCGACACGAGATTGCTGTCTGTCATCGGCGTCAGAGGATGATTCCGCATCGGACTGTCGGACAATAGCTGATCTCCGACGAACAGATGGCCTTTGAAAATCGTCCGCCCCGTCTCGGGGAAAGCCGGACAAGCAATGGTGAAGTCCGTCTTCAGATCGGCCATCAGTGCGTCCGTCACCGGTCCGATATTACCTTCGTCGGTCGAATCGAATGTGGAGCAATATTTGAAGAAAAACTGACGGCAACCCGCATTTTCCAGCCATTTCAAAGCGGCACGCGACTGAGCGACGGCTTCCTCCACCGGGTTGGTTCGCGACTTTAGGGCGACGACGATGGCATCGGCCTCGGGAACAACCTTGTTCTCGTCGGGGACACCGATCAGTTGCACGGTCCGCATACCGCCACGCACGAGCATGTTCGCAAGGTCCGTTGCTCCGGTGAAATCGTCCGCGATACAGCCAAGAATTGGCGCCATAACCGCATGTCTCCCTTGGAAAATCAGTTTCTGGATTGAGCAACGCAGTCTGCTGTACGCTGCGTCTCCAATCAAGCACGTGTCCGCGCTTTAACCGGCAATTTCAAGGACCGGCAACCAAGGGGGTGTTCATGCCAAAACTGGCAGCCAATCTATCCATGATGTTCCAGGAGCATGCGTTTCTTGATCGGTTTCAGGCTGCGGCCGATGCCGGTTTCAGGGGCGTGGAGTTCCTTTTTCCATATGATTTCCCGGCCGAAACAATCCGGACACGCCTTAAGGATACCGGGCTCGAACAAGCCCTGTTCAACCTGCCACCGGGCGATTGGGACGCGGGAGACCGCGGTTTCGCTGCAATCCCGGGACGGGAAGACCGTTTCGGCGAGGCGCTGGAGCGAGCCCTCGATTATGCCGATACGCTCGACTGCCCCCGCCTGCATGTGATGAGCGGTATGGTCCCGGACGGCGTCTCCCGCGAGGCTTGTACAGAAACCCTGACGGCCAATCTGCACAAGGCCGCGCCAATCGCGGCAGCACGCGGCAAGACCCTGATCATCGAGCCGATCAACACCGTGGATATGCCGGGCTATTTCCTGAACTATCAGGCCCAGGCTCGGGCGATCCTCGAAGCAGTTGGCGCGGACAATGTCCGGCTGCAGTTCGATCTCTATCACTGCCAGATCATGGAAGGGAATCTCGCGGTCCACATGCAGGATTATCTCGACCTGATCGAGCATATCCAGATCGCAGGCGTCCCGGGCCGGCACGAGCCCGATATCGGGGAAATCAATTATCGTTACCTGTTCGATCTGATGGATGAGCTTGGCTATGCCGGCTGGGTCGGCTGCGAATATCGGCCGGAAGCCGGGACCGTCGACGGCCTCGGATGGAAGAAGGATTGGTCCCTATGAAAATCACCATCACCGGGGCCACAGGCTTCATCGGCCAGAAACTGGCTCGCCGGCTGCTTGATTCAAATGCGATTGTCGCCGCCGACGGAAGCCGGAAGAGCATTACCGAACTGACCCTTCTGGATACAGTGTCAGCACCAGCCGCCCTGACGGACGATAGCAGGGTACGCAGCCTTTCCGGCGATATCACAGACAGTGCTTTGTTGGCCGAGGCCATCCCGGGCGATACGGACAGCGTCTTTCATCTTGCCGCCATCGTCAGCGCCGGGGCGGAAGAAGATTTCGAACTCGGCATGGCCGTCAATCTGGACGCCACGCGGGACATTTTGGAAATTCTCCGGCAAGCAGACGGCACACCGAAGATGGTTTTCGCCAGTTCCTGCGCAGCTTTCGGCGGAGACCTTCCGAATATTGTCGAGGACATGACTGCAACGACGCCACAGACTTCCTACGGCACCCAGAAGGCCATCGGCGAGCTGCTGGTCTCCGATTACAGTCGACGCGGCTTCGTGGATGGACGCTCGCTCCGTTTCCCGACCGTCGTGGTCCGTCCAGGCAAACCGAACAAGGCCGCCTCAACTTTCGCCAGCTCGATCTTCCGTGAACCGTTACAGGGCCGGCGCGCAGTCTGTCCGGTCGCCGGAGACGCCAAGATGTGGCTCGCCTCCCCGCGCAGCATCGTAGAAAACACAATCCATGCTCACAATCTGGCGGGCGATGCTTGGGGCGCATCGCGTACGGTCTCGCTCCCAGGTTTCTCGCTGACGGTCGCGGAGATGGCGAAGGCTCTGGAACACGTCGCAGGCCCTGGCGTCGCCTCCCGCATCGACTGGGAACCCGATCCCTTCATCGAAAAGATCGTGCGTGGCTGGCCCCCCGCCTTCAACACCAAGAAGGCAGCAGCACTCGGCTTTACCCAGGACGAAGGCATGGAAGCCGTTATCCGAGCCTTCATCGAGGATGAGCTGGATGGCAAGATCGTAGCGTAAACCGGCTTATTCCCGGCGCAGCACCTTGTCGACGATCAGAGAATAGAACCACTGATCGGGGAAGGAAGCCTGCAATGCATCGGGATCATATTCCGTCTCGACCCAGTCACGGAATGTGATCCCGGTTTCGTCGTGCCGGTCGGCAAAAGTTTCGAAGACGAAATCGACAACACCGGTCCTGCCCTGCCGCAGGTGACCAAAGCGAAGCGATAGCTGGTTCATCGCCTCACGCATCGGCACGTCATGCTTCAGATGCAGATAAAGCGTGCACATCAGCCCGGTACGGTCCGCACCGGACTTGCAGTGCATCAATGTCGGCCCCTCAAGCTGGTCCCAGACTTTGATCGCGTCGATCATGGTCTCCCGCTTCAGCGGATTGCGGGAACGGATCGGCAGGCTGATCAGCTTCAGTCCGAGCCGTTCGCAGGCTTCCCGTTCCAGCCGATAACGGTAATTGTCCTGCTCCGAGCCGCGCAGATTAAGGACGGTTTTGAACCCGGCCGCGGCAAAGCGCTCCAGATGCCACGGAGAAGGCTGGGCCGAGCGCCACAGGTCATCCCGCACCCGATGCTTGTTCAGATAGATCGAGCGGACGATTCCATGATCCTGCGCCATCAGGTGCCACCAGGCGCGCAGACGCTCAAGACCCTCAAGGCGCGGAAGAACAGGTCTCTCGGGCAAAGATGCGTCGGTCATCGAATTTTACTCACGGCTGCAAAAGTCGAGGGCATGGATTAATCTCGATCCCCACGCTCACTGATCATCAGAGTAAATGGAATCAGGCCGCGCTCGAACACCACCTGACCCATTGCTGTTACACATTTATGCTCTTCGTTCTTAAAGGAGGCGTTAATCTCGAAGTCCACCATCTCGTCAGGAAATACCTTCTCGTCGACAAATTCCGCGAAAGCACGATTGATCCTGATCTGTGTCTTCGACCAGAGTGCGTCATCCTGGATTATGAATCTGTGTTCTTCCTGAGTCTGCCGCGTCGCACTCATCATTGCCGCAACCAAAGTCTTGGACATGACTGGGCTCCTCTAAATCCGAGGCTGTTCTACACGCATTTGCTAGCGCTTTTGTGATTCTATCCTTTGATCCAGGGTAATTTCGCCTCATCCTCCGCAATAAACAGCGTTCCGCCTATGGTTTCAGGCAAGGACAAACGGAGAAAACCGTCCATGCTCTCCGGGGAAAAACCGCGCTCCGTCAGAAAAGCCGCAGTCTTCGCCAGATCTTCGGACAGCAACCCGTAACCGACGATCAGTGGGCCGTCATCAGGTAACTCGGCGTCTGGCGCAAGATCGCCGAGCACCCCCTCGTCAACGATCACGACACCGCCGCGGTCGAGAGGGATGCGCCAGACATGCTCGCTCACAGGCTTAGGGCCACCACGGTTGAGAAACCAGCAATAGCGCGCTGCCGCCTTATCGAGAGTCTCTACACCGACCACCACATCGCGCAGCGCGACAATGCCATTGCCATGATGAAGCCAGCGGTCCTGCCAGACGATCTCCTCGGTATGGTGCGCGACATATTGCACCCGCCCCTCCGGCATGTCCTGCGGCCGTACCCGGCATACCGTGAAAGAAGCCTCGTCCTCCCCCCCGCTGGCCAGACTGATCGGACGTTTCAGGTGCACCAGAGGCTCTGGATGAAACCCCGTAAGCGTCAACCGCCCCTGTACACTTTCCGGGTCCGCGCAGGAGAAGGCAATCAGATGCAGGCCGACATAACGCTCCATCTGCGCCGTCGAACGCTCACCAAGCGGCGTTGTGGCATCCGAGACCGAGATCACCTCGATATATCCTTCGGGGAGCATGATGCACCGGTTGGCCGTTCCAGACGGCACCGGCTCCGTCTCCTCACCAACAATATGGCGGTGCTCGGTATAGGGAGTCTGCACGAACCCGAGCCGATTGAACTCGCGATGAGCCTCCGCCATATCTGGTACAAAGTGCGCTATATGATCGAGGAAGACCTCCTCTCCGACTGGCAATTGCCTCGGTTGTTCCATATTCCGTTCTTTCCCAGCTTGCTTTCCGAATCTGCGCCGTCACTATGCGGAGAAATCAAAGTACCGAAAAGTAACGGTTGATGCGCATTTTATTCGGGTGGGAATTCGGAGCCGGGTTAGGCCACATTAACAGGATCAAGCCAATCGCCCGAGCGCTTCGGGAACAAGGCGCAGAGATCTTCCTGGCCCTGCAGGAAACGGAACGCGCGGATGCATTCTGGGATCCGGGTACAGGCAAATTGCCGGACGGCTATAGTTTGCTTCCGATTCCCCGCTGGAACATGCCGTCCGATCCGAAGGCGCGTACGATACCGACCCATTCCTTCGCCGATGTGCTGAACCTGATCGACTACGGCGACGAACGCGCCTTCGCATCACGGCTCGAAGCCTGGTGCGGCTTGTTCAACGCTGTGCGCCCGGATCTGGTGATCGGCGATTTCAGCCCGACCATGAACATCGCGGCACGCGGCCGGATCCCGTCCATGACCATCGGAAACGGCTACACCATGCCGCCTGGCGGCCGCCCGATGCCGCCGATCCGGCCTTGGCAGGAAAGGTTGGAAGATTTTTCGAAAGAGCATGAGGCGAAATTGCTCGCCATCATCAACAAGGTGCTGCGATTACGCGGCGAAGGAAAGCTGCCTTATCTGAGTGATGCCTTTCACGGCGACCGGTCTTTTCCGCTCACCCTTTCTATCGTCGATCCCTACGCAGCCCACCGCGAGGAAAAGACAGTCCCGCCTTTCAACATGCCGACGGACATCACGCCGCTGCCGAAGGACCAGCGTCCGGCGGATGGTGTGTTCTTCTATATGCCGCATTCCCATCCGCAGCTGAAGTTGGCGATCGATTCCCTGAAACAAAGCGGCCTCCAGGTTCTCGCCTATATCAGCGGCATCAACGCCGGGGCAGCACGCTCGAATTCCACGGCCCGATTCCGGATCAGCCCGACGCCTCTGCCCTTCAACGAGGTCATGCCGAAGGCACGGCTTCTGGTGCACCATGGCGGCCTTTCGACAGCGGTTGCCGGAACCATGGCCGGAACCCCGCAAGCGATTCTGCCCTGGAACCTGGAACACCTCGTGACCGCCAAGCGGATTGAAACGCTCGGTGCGACGCGTGTGCTGAACAATCCGGCAAAAGAACTTCCCGGCAAGGCGCTGACACAATTTTTCGTCCGGGCGACACGTGATGATGCCATGCTTGAAACGGCCATAGGTGCGGCCAAGTCTGTCGAGTTGGGTAGCCTCGATGCAGGACTCCAGACCATTGTCTCCGCCTGTTACGATTTGGCGGGAAAAACGGTGAGTCATCGCTCGTGAGATGAATTGTTTTAATTGCAACTCATTCTCATAATCACTAATGTATCCTGACCATACTACGGGAGAGATACATCGTGCAGCACTTGCTGACAGCACAAACTGACATTCAGGCCCGGACCGGGAGTGGGCCACTCCCTTCCACACTGATCACACCTGCGCTGGACGAGTTCGAAGCCCTGATTCTCTGGGGCATGCGACAATGGATGCGCGCCCACAAGGAGCGTCGTTGCGCAACCGGCTCGATTCTGGACGCGTTCGAGTTTTCGGGATTGGTCCCCGCTCTTGCACCGCTGAACCGGATGATGACCATGCTGGTCCTCGGCAGCCGGCGCAGCCTCGCTATCGCCAACACACCGGCCGCCCCACTCAGCATTGACGAGCAGGTGCTGCTCAGAATGCTCAATGCCGCACGTCAGCGGCAGACCGACCTTGTGGAGTCCCGTTTGAGCATGTGGATGGAGCAAGTCAGCATTCGGGCAACAGCGCAGGCTGCATTGCTTCTGGCCCAGACAGTGTATGCATCCGGCGCAACAGCGGCATCAGATGCATAAGCGCGCCTTGGGATGTTGGCGCCCAAAACGCAAAGGGCACCCTGCCTTTCGGCATGATGCCCTAATACGCAGCAAATCCGTTCAATAGATCAGCTTCAATCCATCTCATTCGCTTCGGACTGAAGCAGCAGATAGTTCTGAATGCCCATCTTGTCGATCATACCGAGCTGAGTCTCGATGTAATCGACATGACCTTCCTCGTCTTCGAGGATCTCGGCAAAGAGATCACGGGTTACATAGTCACCGACAGCCTCACAATGCTTGATGCCGGCCTTGTAATTGGCAATGCCGTCCAGCTCGAGCTTCATGTCGCCTTCGAAGATCTCTTTGACATCCTCGCCGATCAACAGCTTGTCGAGATATTGCAGATTCGGCACGCCTTCGAGGAAAAGGATGCGCGCCATAAGCGTTTCCGCATGCTTCATCTCGTCGATGGATTCGTCGTACTCGTGCTTGCCGAGCTTCGAAAAACCCCAATCCTGCAACATCTTAGCGTGCAGAAAATACTGGCTGATGGCGGTCAACTCGCCCTTCAGACCATTGTTCAGAAACTCGAGAACCTTGCTGTCGCCCTTCATAGGCCTTGCTCCAGAATGAATGTCCCGGAGCGGAAGATAACACTGTTTAGAATAATTCCAAGCGTGTTAGCGAAATCAATATTGCGAATTAAACTCAATATAACAATAGCTTAAGGCTTTACTCAGCACCTATGCGGCATCCGTGGAGGACATTTCGATCTCTCCTGTTCGCGCAGAGAGCTGTTCGCGGATGGTATTCATACAGGTGCCGCACTGCGGACGGCAGCCGACATTCTGGTACACCTGACCAACTGTTCTCGCCCCGGCATCAATAGCCTTGTCGACACAGCGATTGGTAAATCCATTGCATAGACACACATACATCGCGCGATACCCGCAATTGAGAGTCATTCGCATATGATGCTTTTTGCGATTGATTGTCAATACGAAATAAAGGACCAAAAATGGTCTGTATTTATTTTTCCTGAGAACGCGCGGAAATCGGCCAGTATTTCTTGGAGCATAAATAGGTCGGGCGGCCCCGAAGGACCGCCCTAGCTCGAGCCGAGAGGGAGGGAGCGAAGTCGAAAGGCTCGAGTGTTTCGTTGCTAGCGCCCGTCCGAAGAACAACGCTGGCTTGGTACTTTTTTACCCGCTAAACCTGAACATTTCGTAAACAAGACAAATAAATCCACCTACGGTATTAGCCTGCAAGGGAGCATGGGACGCGTGGCAAAAATGACGGCAAAAGCGTTGATGTTTCAGGGAACTGGTTCGGATGTCGGGAAATCCGTTCTGGTTGCCGGTTTATGCCGACTGGCGGCACGAAATGGTCTCAGAGTCCGTCCGTTCAAACCACAGAACATGTCCAACAATGCCGCCGTCACTGTCGATGGCGGCGAGATCGGCCGGGCGCAGGCATTGCAGGCCCGCGCATGCGGGATCGAGCCACATACGGATATGAACCCGGTACTACTGAAACCCGAAACCGATCTTGGCTCCCAGGTGGTTGTGCAGGGCAAGGCGCGCGGTCACGCCAAGGCACGCGCCTATCAGGCCATGAAGCCGGATCTGCTGGGAGCGGTCTGCGAAAGCTTCACACGTCTGAAGGAAGATGCCGATCTCATCCTTATCGAAGGCGCCGGCAGCCCGGCGGAGGTCAATCTGCGGGCCGGTGATATCGCAAATATGGGGTTCGCCGAAGCCGTGGGATGCCCAGTAGTGCTGATCGGCGATATCGACCGCGGCGGTGTCATAGCATCCCTGGTCGGCACTGACGCGGTAATCCCGGAGGCAGACCGCACGCGTATCGCTGCCTACCTGATCAATAAATTTCGCGGCGACGTCTCACTTTTCGATGAAGGGTTACGCCTCGTCACGGACAGGACCGGCTGGCTCTCGCTCGGCGTGGTGCCATATTTTGCAGAGGCCCGGAAACTCCCGGCCGAAGATGCCGTCGCCCTAGAAAGCGCGATCAGGGAGACCAATGGGCCGGTTAAAATCGCTGTCCCCCGCCTTTCCCGCATCGCCAATTTCGACGATCTTGACCCGTTGCGACTGGAGCCGGACATCACGCTTGATATCGTGGAGCCCGGACGTGCCCTGCCCGGTGATGCCGCGCTGATCCTGATCCCTGGCTCGAAATCGACTATCGGCGACCTCGCCGACCTGCGCGCACAGGGCTGGGATGTGGATATCGCCGCGCATGCCCGGCGCGGCGGCAGGGTGCTCGGGATCTGCGGCGGCTACCAAATGCTCGGCCGCAAGATACATGATCCGGACGGATTGGAAGGCCCCGCCGGATCAGCTGAAGGACTCGAGCTGCTGGATGTCGAAACAGTACTGTCCCCGGAAAAAGCCCTGACCCGCGTCACCGGCTTCGCCGTCACCGGGGAACCGATTACGGGTTACGAGATCCATATCGGCCGGACCGATGGTCCCGACAGAACCCGACCCTTCGCGACTATTGATGATGGAAACGGCGCGCATCAGGACGGCGCCGTCTCCGCCTCAGGGCAAATCGCCGGCAGCTATCTACATGGAATGTTCTCGGATGACGACTTCCGCCGGAGCTTTCTCGCCGGGCTGGGCGCCTCCCGTTTCTCGGAGATGAATTTCACCACCGAGATTGACAGCGTCCTCGATCGGCTTGCCGATCATTTGGAAGTCCATCTGGATACAGAAACTCTGTTCGGTCTTGCCCGTTGAGCGCGGTCGTTTATGGTGCCGCCGGAAACGCTCAATCTCGGAGGCATACATGGCCCATCGCCTTTGCGCCCTATTGGTGCTGATGACGGCAGTCCTGTTGACTGGCCCGGCGCGCGCTGCGGATCTTGAAAATACACTTTATCTCGACCTCGACTATGGACGCGTCGAAATAGAGCTGCGCCCCGACCTGGCCCCAATGCATGTGGCACGGGTCAAAGAGCTGGCGCGGGAGAAATTCTACGACGGCATCATCTTCCACCGGGTGATCGACGGCTTCATGGCACAGACAGGCGATCCGACCGGTACCGGCATGGGTGGGTCCGGCCAGAAGCTCGACGCCGAATTCAGTAATGCACCCTTCGTGCGCGGCACTGTTGGCGCAGCACGGTCGAGCAATCCGAACAGCGCAGACAGCCAGTGGTTCATCTGCTTTACGGATTGCCAGTTTCTCAACGGAAAATACACCATTTGGGGCGTAGTCTCGAAAGGCATGGAATTCGTGGACATGATCAAGCGCGGCGAGCCGCCTCGCACTCCGGATCATATCGTGAAACTGCAGGTAGCCGCGGACGCTCAATAAGTCCTCAACTCGCCTCGCCCCAGAAACTCAGAAAAGGATCGAAACCTTGAGTGATCAGGAAAACACCCTCTTCATCGATCTCGACCACGGCCGTGTGGTCATCGAACTGAAACCCGACCTGGCTCCGAAGCATGTGGCTCGGGTCAAGGAACTGGCCCGCGAAGGCTTCTATGATGGCATCGTCTTTCACCGTGTGATCGACGGCTTCATGGCACAGACAGGCGATCCGACCGGTTCCGGCATGGGCGGCTCCGGCCAGAAGCTGGATGCCGAATTCTCCGACGCGCCGTTCCAGCGCGGCACGGTCGGCGCGGCACGCTCGCAGAGCCCGAACAGTGCAGACAGCCAGTTCTTCATCTGCTTCAAGGATGCCCGCTTCCTCGACGGCCAGTACACCGTCTGGGGTGAGGTCACCGAAGGAATGGAATTCGTCGACATGATCAAGAAGGGCGAGCCGCCGGTCGACCCCGACAAGATGGTCAAGGTCCAGGTCGCGGTCGACGCCGAATAAACTGAAATACTTCAATCCGATCCAGGACCGGCTTGTTGGGCGGTCCTGGATCCGGCCTGAATACCCACTTTAGAAGAACATAGCGTCTTCCAGCGGATTGCGGCCCTCGCGATCCTCTATTTCAAGAACCCAGATGTCCGGATCTATCCGGCGCTCCTTTTCCAGAACGGCATCCGCATCTGCTTCCGGCACTGGCTCCTCGCCTGTTCGCGACCGCCATTTCAGGTTGCCATCCAGCTCACGAGCCAACGCCAGGATCGTGAAGCCGGGTCCTAGACGGTTGATCTTGAGATAAACTGTGCCCGCATCGTCATCCCCTGAGCGCACCACGGTTGCCATCAGGCCAAGTGCCATGCATTGGCGCAATCCGGCTTGAACCAGCATTTTCGACTTGAGGCGCGGTCCACTCATCGGCTATCCCCCGGCGATCTCTGAAACCTGCGGGATTTCCGCAGTTTTACTAAACGGTAAAAGCAGTAGGACTCCAGCCGGTTTCTTTTTTAGACTACCGGTACGGATGGCAATCCGAGAACAGGCCCTGAGCGGCCTTAATAAACAGGGGTGGCAGAGAATGAAACAGTGGGTAATCGCGGCGATCGCCGCAATCGGGATCGGCGCCGCTGCCGATGCCGCCGAATTCAAGCCGGCCGTCGTGTTCGACATGGGTGGCAAATTCGACAAGAGCTTCAATGAAGGTGTCTACGAAGGAGCTGAGCGCTTTTCCAAGGAAACCGGAGTCAAGTATCTCGAATTCGAAGTAACCAACGAAACTCAACGCGAGCAGGCGATCCGCCGCATGGCGCGCAAGGGCGCCAACCCGATCCTCGGTGTTGGCTTCGCCCAGGGTCCGGCTATCGAGAAGATCGCCAAGGAATATCCGGACACCAGTTTCGCCATCATCGACAGCGTCGTCGATGTGCCGAACGTCCAGTCCATTGTTTTCAACGAGCATGAAGGCTCGTTTCTGGTCGGCGTGTTGGCGGCGAAAGCCTCCGAAACCGGCAAGCTCGGCTTTGTTGGCGGCATGGACATTCCGTTGATCCGCCGTTTCGCCTGCGGCTATGTCGGCGGCGCCCAATGGGCAAACAAGGACATTGAGGTTCTGCAGAACATGACCGGCAGCACCCCGGCCGCCTGGAACGACCCAACCAAGGGCGCGGAGCTTGCACGCAGTCAGTTTGATCGTGGCGCAGACATCGTCTTCGCCGCCGCCGGCTCCACCGGTCTCGGCGTGCTGCAGGCCGCAGACGACGCAGGCAAGAAAGCCATCGGCGTCGACAGCAACCAGAATTACCTGCATCCAGGCACCATGCTGACCTCCATGCTGAAGCGCGTGGACATCGCTGCTTACAATGTCTTCCAAAGCGCCAAAGCGGGCGAACTGAAGCCGGGTATCAATGTCCTCGGTCTCGGCGAGAACGGCGTCGGCTGGGCGTTGGACGAGCACAACAAACCTATGATCACCGATGAGATGAAAGCAGCGGTCGCAAAGGCCGAGGCAGGCATCAAGTCTGGCGAGATCAAGGTGCATGACTACATGGCCGACAACACCTGCCCTTACTAAAGGCCGCGTATCAGAAAACATGACATCTGATCATCAACAGCCCATGGCGGGCGGCTTGCCGCCGCCCGCCATCGAGTTGAAGGGCATCTGCAAGAATTTCGGCCCGGTTCAGGCAAACCGGGATGTGACGTTGCGCGTCATACCGGGCACCGTTCACGGTATCGTTGGCGAGAACGGTGCGGGTAAATCGACCCTGATGTCGATCCTCTACGGCTTCTATCATGCCGATGCAGGCGAAATTCTGGTCGATGGCACTCTCGTCACCATTCATTCCAGCCGCGCCGCTATCGATCTGGGTATCGGCATGGTGCACCAGCACTTCATGTTGGTCGACACGATGAGCGTGCTCGACAATGTAATGCTCGGCTCAGAGGGCGGCGCTCTGCTTGACAGGGGTGAGCAGGCGGCAAGGGCCGAACTAGCGCGGCTTTCTACGGATTACGGACTGACAGTCGATCCGGACGTGCTTGTCGGCGATCTTTCGGTCGGCCAGCAGCAGCGGGTCGAGATCCTGAAAGCGCTGGTGCGCGGCGCCCGCATTCTGGTGCTGGACGAGCCTACCGGCGTGCTGACGCCACAGGAAGCAGACCGGCTGTTCGAGATTCTGGACGCGCTCCGGGAACGCGGCGTCACAATTATCCTGATCACCCACAAGCTGCGCGAAATTCTCGCTGCGACTGATAGCGTCTCCGTCATGCGCCTTGGTGAGATGGTCGCGCACCGGAAGACATCGGAGACCAGTGCCGAGGAACTTGCCGAACTTATGGTCGGCCGCAAGGTCCTGCTGCGCGTGGACAAGGCAGCGCCGAAGACAGGCGATACAATCCTTCAGGTCGACGGCCTCAGCGTCGTCGATGCGAAGGGCGTGGACCGAGTGAAAGCTGCCAGCTTCACCGTTCGGGCGGGCGAGATCGTCGGCATTGCCGGGGTTGCCGGTAACGGGCAGAGCGAGCTGCTCCATGCACTTGCCGGTATCCGCCCGCTTTCCAACGGTTCCTTCTCGATTAACGGAACCCGCACCGTTTCCGCTGCGGTACCCTACAGCCCGCATGAAGCGCGCGACCTCGGTATCGCCCATGTGCCGGAAGACCGGCATCACATGGGCCTGGTCACCGCCTTCCCGGCGCACGAGAACCACATTCTCGGACATCACGGATGGGAGCAGTTCAACAACGGCATTCTGCTGGACCGCGAGGCAGCTGTCGCAGATTGCGCGGCCGAGATGGAGCGCTATGACGTGCGGCCACCCAACCCGCATCTGGCCGCAGCCATGTTCTCCGGCGGGAACCAGCAGAAAATCGTTCTGGCACGTGAGTTGGAAACCCAACCCAAGCTGTTACTGGTTGGCCAGCCGACACGCGGCGTCGATATCGGCGCCATTGAGTTCATCCACAACACCCTCGTCGCCATGCGCGACCGGGGCGCGGCGGTACTGCTCGTATCCGTAGAGCTGGACGAGATCATGTCCCTCTCCGACCGCATCCTCGTTATGTCGGACGGCCGTATCGTCGGCCAGATGGACTCGGCGGAAGCCGACCCCAAACGCATCGGCCTGATGATGGCGAATATTTCAGAAGACGACGCCCCTCAGGGCAGTCCCGAGGGTGACAAAGCCATATGAGCCAACCGATCAAACTCCCGAAATGGGTCGATGTCGGGGTCATCCCCGCCCTGAATATCCTGGCCGCACTCGCGGTCTCGGCTCTTGTTATTCTGGCGCTTGGCGAAAACCCGATCGAAGCGCTGGATGTCATGCTGTACGGGGCTTTCGGGTACGAAGAGGCGATCGGCTACACACTTTATTACACGACCAATTTCATCTTCACCGGGCTTGCCGTCGCAGTCGCTTTCCATGCCGGGCTGTTCAATATCGGCGGCGAGGGGCAGGCCTATATCGGCGGGCTCGGGGTCGGGCTTGTCATCCTGACGCTCGATGGTCTCCTACCCTGGTACGCGATCCTGCCCCTGGCCATGATCGGGGCGGCTGTTTTCGGCGGGGTCTGGGCGGCGGTACCGGGCTGGTTGCAGGCCTATCGCGGCAGCCACATCGTCATCACCACC
Organism: Nisaea sp.; assembly: GCF_039990255.1. GTDB lineage: Bacteria > Pseudomonadota > Alphaproteobacteria > Thalassobaculales > Thalassobaculaceae > Nisaea. The sequence continues at coordinate 189,243 of NZ_JBDXGG010000004.1, forward strand.
ATCATGTTCAACTTCATCGCCTCGGCGCTGATGGTCTATCTGCTGGTCAATGTGATGATCAAGCCAGGGCAGATGTCGCCTGAAAGCCGGGAATTTGCCGAAAGCGCCTGGCTACCGATGGCGCATCAGGTCTTCGCTGTAATCGGCATTGATGTATCCCGTTCGCCGCTGAACCTGTCTTTCATCCTCGCCCTGATCGCCTCCGTCCTCGTCGCCATCTTCATCTGGCGCACGCGCTGGGGCTATGCCATCCGCACAGTCGGCCGGAACGAAACGGCTGCCGTCTATGCCGGCATCGACCCTAAGAAAACGATCTTCTGGACCATGGCGCTGTCCGGGACACTGGCCGGTATGGTCGGCATCAACGAGATCATGGGGGTGCATCACAAGCTGCTGCTGAATTTCACCGCCGGATATGGCTTCACCGGCATCGCCGTCGCCCTGATGGGCCGCAATCATCCGATCGGCATCGTGCTGGCCAGTCTGTTGTTCGGCACGCTCTATCAGGGCGGTGCCGAACTCGATTTCGAGTTCGAGCAGATCACACGCGATATGGTGATCGTCATTCAGGGTTTTATCATCCTGTTCTCCGGCGCGCTCGCCTACATGTTCAATCCGCTGGTTGCACGGCTGATCAGCCGGCTGATGCCGGTACGGGACTAGGAGGCGCGCATGGCGGACACATATCTCCTGATCCTGCTGACGATAGACGCCACGCTGCGTGTCGCCACGCCGCTGATTCTGGCGGCAATGGCCGGTCTGTTCTCGGAACGCTCAGGCGTTATCGATATCGGGCTGGAAGGTAAAATGCTGGCGGCCGCCTTCGCTGCTGCCTCGACCGCTGCGGTTACAGGCTCGGCATGGGCGGGACTCGGCATGGGAGTTTCCGTTTCCATCGGACTGGCTTTGCTGCACGGCTTCGCATGCATCACCCACAGGGGCGATCAGGTGATCAGTGGCGTTGCCATCAATGTCGTCGCTGCCGGGCTGACAATCGTGCTGGGCATTGCCTGGTTCCATCAGGGAGGTCGAACACCGACGCTCGATGCCTCCGCCCGCTTCACCGAACATGCCCTACCCTTCGCGGATGCCGCACGCGGCATTCCGCTGATCGGACCGCTCTATGCGGAAGTGGTCAGCGGCCATAACATCCTCGTCTATCTCGCCCTTGCCATCGTGCCGCTCACTTGGTGGGTGGTTTATCGCACCCGGTTTGGACTGCGGCTGCGGGCCGTTGGCGAAAACCCGGCGGCGGTCGATACTGCCGGGATCAGCGTCACTGGCCTGCGTTACAGCGCACTGGTAATCGCAGGAATTCTCTGCGGTATTGCCGGAACCTATCTCTCCACGGCCCATTCCGCCGCGTTCGTCCGCGACATGACCGCAGGCAAGGGATACATGGCGCTGGCGGCGATGATCTTCGGAAAGTGGAAACCGGTGCCGACCCTTTTCGCCTGCCTGCTTTTCGGTTTCCTCGACGCCATGGCCGTCCGTCTGCAGGGTGTCGAGCTGCCGGTAATCGGCATCTTCCCGGTTCAGCTCCTGCAGGCAATGCCCTACATCCTGACCGTGGTGCTGCTGGCCGGCTTCATTGGTAAGGCAATCGCACCGAAAGCCAGCGGGACCCCTTATGTAAAGGAGCGGACGTGACCCCTTACAGCACTGCGGCCAAGGCCATCCGCGCAGCTCTGTCCGGTCGAAGCGCCAGGATCGCTCTCGTACTGGGCAGCGGCCTCGGTCCCGTCGCCGATGCGGTGGAAAACCCGGCCTCGGTTCCATTCGACGACATTCCCGGTTTTCCAAAGCCCGCCGTTGAAGGCCATCACGGCCGCCTGATTCATGGCACGCTTTCGGGCCGCGAAGTCTTCGTCCTGCAAGGCCGGGCGCATGCCTATGAAGGCCATCCGCTGTCCGACGTCGTTCTGCCGGTGCGGGCGTTGGCCTTGCTTGGTGTCGAGACACTGGTACTAACCAATGCCGCTGGAAGTCTTCGGGAGGACATGGCGCCCGGCAGCCTGATGATGCTGACGGACCATATCAATTGGTCCGGCGCCAATCCGCTGATCGGACCAAACGATCCAGCCCTCGGATCTCGTTTCTTCGATATGACCCAGGCCTATGACATCGGCTTGAGGGATGCGCTCCGGCGCAACGCCGAGGCCCAGGGTGTGGCGCTGAATGAAGGCACTTATCTCTGGGCGCTCGGCCCGAACTTCGAGACCCCGGCGGAGATTCGCGCTTTCCGTATTCTCGGTGCTGATGCTGTCGGCATGTCAACGGTCCCGGAAGTGCTGGCTGCCCGGCATGCCGGCCTCAGGGTTGCCGCAATTTCCGGCATAACTAATTTTGGTGCGGGTATGGTTGCGAACGAGATACTCGACCACGAGCATACGCTGAAGCAGGGCGCGAAAATTGCGGAATCCATGACCCGCCTGCTGCTGGAATTTCTGAAGGGCCCCATTCATGAGTGAAGCCGCCCGCGCATTGTCGATGCTCGACCTGACGAGCCTTGGAGACGATGACACTCCGGCATCGGTCGGCGCCATGCTGAAGCGCGCAGTGACACCCGCCGGACCGGTCGCCGCCGTTTGCGTCTGGCCGGCTTTCGTCGCGCAGGCAAAAACCGCGCTGGCTGGAACATCCGTGCGCATCGCCACGGTCTCGAACTTCCCGCATGGTCGCCCGGATATCGCGGGCGCCGTCGCAACCACAAAACAGGCCGTGGCAGATGGCGCGGATGAAGTGGACGTGGTCTGGCCCTACGACAATTGGCTGAATGGCAATACCGCCATCGCCAGGAATCTGGTTGAGGCTTGCAAGAGCGCCTGTGGCAACACCGCGCATCTGAAAGTCATTCTGGAAACAGGGCGCCTGCAGACTGCGGGGGCTATCGCAGGCTCCAGCCGGGATGCGATTGCCGCCGGCGCGGATTTCATCAAAACCTCCACCGGCAAGACATCCGTTTCCGCAACCCTCGAAGCCGCCCACATCATGCTGGAGGCAATCAGGGAGAGCGGGAAGCCGGTCGGCCTGAAACCTTCGGGCGGAATCCGCACCACTGAGCAGGCCATTGCCTACCTCAGGCTCGCCGACAAGATTATGGGGCCGGACTGGGCCACGCCGGAGACATTCCGCTTCGGCGCCAGCAGCCTGCTTGATGCTCTGTTGAAGACTCTAGGGCACAAAGAGTGAGACACTGTCGCCATGCTGAGCCAGGAAATCATCCGCAAGAAGCGTGACCGCATCGCCCTCTCGGACACCGAGATCGCGACATTCGTCGAACGCATTGCCCGCGACGAAGCGAGCTCGGCGCAGATCGCCGCTTTCGGCATGGCCGTTTTCCTGAATGGTATGGCAACCGAAGAGACGGTCGCCCTCACGTTGGCGATGCGGGACAGCGGCACTGTGATCGACTGGGACGCGGACGCGCTCGGCGGCCCGGTGCTGGACAAACACTCGACCGGCGGAGTCGGCGACAAGGTCAGCCTGATGCTGGCGCCGATGGTCGCCGCAGCCGGTGGTTTCGTGCCGATGATCTCCGGACGCGGGCTCGGTCATACCGGCGGCACGCTGGACAAGCTGGATGCAATAAGGGGCTACGATACCGCACCGACCCTCACCCACTTCCGCAAAGTTGTCGAGCAGGCAGGGTGCGCCGTCATCGGACAAACTGAAGACCTTGCTCCGGCAGACCGGCGCTTCTATGCCGTGCGCGACGTGACGGCAACGGTGGAATCCATTCCGCTGATCACCGCCTCCATCCTCTCCAAGAAACTCGCCGCCGGGCTGCAAGGCCTTGCCATGGATGTGAAGACTGGCTCCGGCGCATTCATGGAAACGCTCGACGATTCCCGTGCTCTCGCGCGCTCCATCGTCGATGTGGCGAACGGCGCGGGGCTGCAAACCACGGCCGTTATCACGGACATGAATCAGGTTCTCGGTCACAGCGCGGGCAATGCTGTGGAGGTGCGAGAAACCATCGATTACCTCACCGGGGAGCGACGTGACGAGCGTCTGCACGACGTCGTTATCGCCCTTGGTGCGGAAATGTTGGTCACCGGCGGGCTCGCATCAAACCGGGAGAGCGCCACACTGAAGTTACTCGGCACCCTGGCCTCGGGTTCCGCGGCAGAGAGATTTGAGCGGATGGTCTCCGGTCTGGGCGGACCACCCAATCTTTTGCGGGACACGAGTGCCCTCGACGAGGCCTCGCATGTTGTTGCCGTTCACGCCGACCGCACCGGGACAGTCACGGCAATAGACACACGCTGCGTCGGCCTTGTCGTGGTCGAGCTCGGTGGCGGACGGCGCCGCGCCAAAGATCTTATAGACCATTCCGTCGGACTGACTGAGATCGCCGGCCTCGGCGATAGGGTCGATGGCGAACACCCGCTTGCGATCGTTCATGCGAAGAGCGCGGCGGATGCGGCGCGCGCCGAAGCAGTACTGAAGACCGCCTTCACCCTTGGCGAGGATCCACCGGCAAAAACCTCACCCATTGTCGAGCTCATCACCTGATGGCCCGGGCCTTCCTCCTCGTTCTCGATTCCGTCGGTATCGGCGGCGCGCCCGATGCAGAGGCGTTCGGCGACACAGGCGCGAATACAGTCGGCCATATTGCAGAAGCATGCGCCGCTGGTCATGGGGACAACGAACAGCGCTCGGGTCCTCTTTCTTTGCCGAACCTCTGCCGGATCGGTCTTGGAAGTGCCATCGAAGCCAGTACGGGGAAGCCAGCGCCAGACCTGACAGCGGCACCAGCAGGTGCAAGCTGGGGATATGCCTCCGAGATCAGCAACGGCAAGGATACGCCGAGCGGGCACTGGGAGCTGACCGGCGTACCGGTCTCCTTCGACTGGGGATATTTCCCTGAAACGGAACCCTGCTTTCCGCGCGACCTGATGGAGCGGTTGATGAAGGCCGCTGATCTGCCCGGCTGGCTCGGCGACCGGCATGCCAGCGGCACGGTCATCATCGAGGAGCTCGGCGCGGAACATATCAGCACCGGCAAACCGATTTTCTACACGTCTGCCGACAGCGTGATGCAGATTGCTGCACACGAGCAGCATTTCGGGCTCGACCGTCTGCTCGCGCTCTGCGAGACAGCGCGCGATCTTGTCGACCCGTTGAATATCGGTCGGGTGATTGCCCGACCATTTGTTGGCGAAGACGCGGCCAGCTTTCGCCGAACTGCCAACCGGCAGGACTATTCCGTGTTGCCGCCGGCACCAACATTGCTGAAGCGCCAATCGGATCGCGGTGGCGCCGTCATCTCCATCGGTAAGATCGGCGATATCTTCGCCCATGACGGCACCGGCAGGGAAGTCAAGGCGCCGGACAATGACGCGATGTTCGACCTGCTCCTAACGGAGACACGCACTGCAGGGCCCGATAGCCTTATCGTCGTCAATTTCGTCGATTTCGACGTGCATTTCGGCCACCGCCGCGACACGGCGGGATACGCTGCCGCGCTCGAAGCCTTCGACCGGCGTCTGCCAACGTTCGAAGCTCTGCTAGGCCCGGACGACCTTGCCGTCATCACCGCCGATCATGGTTGCGACCCGACTTGGCGCGGAACAGATCATACCCGCGAGAATGTCCCAGTTCTCGCCCTCGGCGGTGCACGCCCCGGCGGTCCGGTCGGGCACCTTTCCAGCTTTACAGACGTAGGCCAGACATTGGCACGGCATCTCGGAATTGACGATATGCCCCACGGTCAGCCTTTCGGCCAGGCAGAGTAGAGGTACGGGCGATGAAACTCTTCCGAGACCTGTGTCTCATTGCCATGATCGCCGCAGGCGGAATCGGCGGCTCCCAGATCCCGCAGCTCGTCCAGGAATACGAACAGCGCCTCGGCGGTGCCCGGGACGAGGCCGTAGCGGCGCACAATAAGGACATTGAGGACGCAGGAGCCTTCGGCCTTTCTCTCGAGGATTTCGCCGATCGATACCGAGCGTCCGACGATGCCGCGATCCGGTCAGGCGCCGACAACATGCTGCGCCGACGCGACCGGGCACAAGCGCTGGACAAGGCCCTGGTGGCACTCGATGAGGCGCCTTACATGCTGCGTCCGTGGGCCGCTTTCCAACATATCGATCCCGTGGTCGGACCGGCCACATGGAATGCGTTCCAGCCAACGCTCACCATCGATCCGAGGTTTGCCGTCAGCGGGCTTCTGATCGCCTGGATCATGCATGCGCTGCTCGCCCTGATCTGGCGCATGATATTCGCACGCACGCGCCGGGAACGGCGCCGCTTCGACCGCCGCCGTGCCTGACCCGCTTGAAACTCTCGTAGCGCGGATTTCCGCCTGCCGTACCTGCGCAGACCATCTGCCACTCGGTCCGCGCCCCGTCGTTGTCCCACGCCACGGCGCCCGTATTCTGATCGTCGGACAAGCACCCGGAACAAAAGTGCATGAGAGCGGCATTCCCTGGAATGACCGCTCCGGCGACCGACTTCGAGATTGGATGGGATTGGACCGGGAGACGTTCTACAGCTCCGAGCGGATCGCCATCATGCCGATGGGCTTCTGCTATCCCGGCGTGCTGCCGAACGGCGGCGATGCCCCGCCACGGCCCGAATGCGCGCCGCAATGGCACGAGCAACTGCTCGGCCATATGCCGGAGATCGAGCTGACAATTCTGGCCGGTATGTATGCCCAGAAAGAGTATCTCGGGGGAGCCCGGAAGAAGACCCTGACGGAAACCGTCCGGAGCTGGCGTGACTATGCACCGCGCTATCTGCCGCTGCCGCATCCGAGCTGGCGGAGCGGCAATATTCTGAAGAAGAACCCATGGATCGAGGGTGAGATTCTGCCCCATCTCCGGAAGAAAGTGACGCAGCTCGTCAGATAAATAGGGGGCTAAAGGCTGGAGCGTTTCAGCTTCGGCTTTTTCACACCGAGCTTGGTCTCACGGTAAAGGATGAAGAGACCGGCGCAGCAGATGATGCTGGCGCCAGCGATGACCTGGTTCGACGGAATGTTGCCAAACACCAGATAGCCGAGGGTCGCTGCCCAAAGCATGGCCGTATAGTCGAACGGGGCGATAACGGATGTCGGCGCCTGACGGAAAGCTTCCGTCATGAACATCTGCGCGACACCCCCAATGACACCCACACCGATCAGCAAGGCGAGATCCACGAGGGGTGGCGTCACCCATTCGAACGGCATCATCACGCCGCCAACGATCACACCCGCGAGGGTGAAGTAAAACACTGTCGCCGCGCTCCGGTCGATACCGCCGAGCTTGCGCATCACCACCATGATTGAGCCATAGGCAAAGGCCGCAGCCAGCGCGAGCAGAGCATAGAGGCTGATCCCGCTGCCATCCGGGGCAGCAGCCAGCGCCACACCAGCAAAGCCGGTCAGTACGGCTGCCAGACGCTTGAAGCCAACCTTTTCACCCAGGAACGGGATAGCCAGCAGGGTACCGAACAGAGGCGCCGAGAAGCTGATCGTGACGTAGGTGGCGAAATCCATCTGCGAGAGTGCGTAAAAGCCCGAGAACATCGAGATGACACCGATGCCCGCCCGGATGAACTGCAGGTCGGGCCGCTTGGTCAGAAGCGCGCGCCAACCGCCCTGTGCCGGCAGATAGAGGAAAAGCGGCAACAGCGCCGGCAAGCTTCGGAAGAAGATGATCTGCGAGGTCGGATAGGTATCTCCGAGGCCCTTGACCAGGATACCCATGATCGCGAACAGGAAGACAGCGGTGAGCTGGCAGGCAATGCCGCGTCCATATCCGGCAGACGTGGCGACAACGGGAAGCGCGGTAGTCATGAGATCGCTTTCGGGCAGCAACAATCACTTCACGTTACGCCCGCAACTACCGATTGAGGCATGCAAATAACGAGGATCTGACGGCTAAGGAATCGATAACGCCTTAATAAATCTATAATTTTTGTCGCAACCGGAATACCCAGTCGGATTTTGAGCATTTCTGCCTAGCCAAGACGAAACAACGGTCGCAGCCTGACCCCAATCACATTTCCGGCCATCGCCACGAAGATCCAGACCCAGCCATGCAGGCTTGTCGAGGATATGCCGGCGAAAAATGCCCCTATATTGCAGCCATAGGCCAACCGGGCTCCGTAACCGAGCATCAACCCGCCAACAACAGCCGCAAGAAGTGGAAGCCAGCCCATGCGCAGGTTCGGCGCGATCTTGCCTGCGAGGGAGGCAGCCATCCCGGCGCCAAGGATGATCGCGATATTCATCAAGGAGGTTGCCTCCTTCAGCAGATCTGCCCGCAGCGCTCCCTGCCGCCACGCCGGTGTCCAGAAACTGCTGCTCGCCGGATCCCAGCCCAGCGCCATTGCGGCTTTGGCGCCCCACAGCGTGAAGCCCCAGGTCACCCCCCAGGGGAAACCCTTTGCCAGCAAAGTAGCGAAACCGAGCAGCGCCAGCAGGATGGCACCGAGCAGCAATGGCCAGGGCCCATGAACGAGTGTCCGCCAGCTCAACGCCATCTCGCCGCCCCAGAGCGGTTTCCTGATCCGAGCCCCCCAAAGCCAGAGAGCGCCCAGAATGGCCCCAAGCATGGCAAGCTGGATTGCAACGCCCCCCACATAACCAAACTCCCGGCCGAGAGAGACAGCGCCCAGACTGGGCAGCGAGCGCCAGAAGGGGAGATCTAGCGAGCCCCAGAAAGAGCCGGCACAGAAAAACACCAGCACCACAATCATCCGGACATTGCCGCCACCGGCGGTAAAGAGAGTGCCCGAAGCACAACCGCCCGCGAGTTGCATGCCGAGGCCGAAGATTAAAGCGCCGGTGACGAGGGAGACATTGAGCGGTGCGATCGCGGGCCCCGCCTTCAGGCCGAAGGCGCCGCCTGCGCTCAGCACAGGTGCGAACAGGATCATGGCGATGGCCAACATGACAGCCTGGGCGACGATGCCGCTCAGATCCCGCTCCATCAGCAATTTGCGGTAAGCCCCGGTAAAACCGAACGCGGCGTGATACAGCGTGACGCCAAGTCCGCATCCGATCGCCAGCATTGCCAGACGACGCCAATCCGAATCCTGTAGATACAGAAAAGCGATTGCCAGAGCCGCGCATGCGCAGATCAAAAAAAGCGGGCGCTGTGTGGCCGGGACGGACGGAACGGCAATGGTCATGATTACACCAGTTTAGCTATTGGTTCTCGCGACGGAAAGAATGGCCTTCACATCCGCGTCCAGTTCAGCTCCGAGCACATCGAGCGCCGGCACCTGATAAGCACCGAAAACATGGGAGGGCAACCGGTAGGTCACATTGGCAGAACCGTCACCTGCCTCCGTAACATAAAGGCGGATCGGCGCCTCAATCCCCGCCGCTTCCGCAGCGGCGAGCATACGCACTGCATAAGCCGGTTTAAAGAAGAAGAACACCCTGTTGCCCGGGATTGTAACACCCTGAGATTTTGCGGCACATGTCGCGCAGGCGATCCCGACAATGTTAAATCCCCTGGCCTTGATCGCGCCGGATAATGCCGTGATGAAAGGGGTAAAGAGTTTTCCCGTGGCAACGGTTTCCATGCCAGAGTATGGCGCCTGCACTACCGCATGGGCTGGCGCGACGGCCAATCCGAGCGCGACACAAAGCGCAAGCAAAACTAGACGCAACCGAACCATGCCTCTTCTCCCTGACCGTTATCATTGGTCGGGGTGACACAGATTACTCCTCGCGGGAAATGAACACCCTGTGACGGCAGGGACGCTATCGCCCTATTGCAGCAACCGCGGTTGCGGAATATCCGCCAACGCGCTGACGTCCGGCGCAATCGGCCCGGACTGGTGATGGATCAGCATCCAATCGTCACTCTCGAACGCGAAAATATTCGTCGCTGCCAGGGTTTCAGGGCCATAGCGCTCGAAACACACGACAATCGCCAAGTCTTGGTTCACGAAATAAACCTTCGGCTCCAAGCATTGGAGCGAATATCGGACCGGGCTGGATAGAATGCGCGCCCAGCTTTCGATAACCGCATCACGGCCGAGAAGCGGTGTGTCGCCCGGATGAATGCAGATCACATGAGTCTCGGTAGCCCAAAGGTTTTTCATAGTCGAAAGATCACGTGTGGTGAAGGCTGTATAGAATGCCTCGTTCCGGATCAGTACATCCGCCTGCCGAGCTCGACTCATATTTTGCCGCCTTGATGCTGCGCGCCCCGGGCCGGACATCAGTAGGTCGCGCGCCCCCCGGAACAATCGAATACGCCACCGGTGCTGAAGCTGCAATCCTCGGAGCTCAACCAGGCCACAAGATTTGCGATCTCCTCAACCTGACCGAACCGCTTCATCGGAATTTTAGAGAGCATAAAATTGATATGCTCCTCAGTCATCTGGTCGAAGATATCCGTCTTCACCGCCGCCGGAGTGATGCAGTTTACGGTCACACCTGTTTCGGCCAATTCCTTGCCGAGAGACTTGGTCAGACCAATTACGCCAGCCTTGGCAGCGCTGTAGGCGGGCGCATTGGGATTGCCTTCCTTGCCCGCCACCGAGGCGATATTGATGATGCGCCCATAATCGTTGCGCAGCATGTACGGCACCGCTGCCCGACAGCACAGGAAAGTGCCATTCAGATCGATATCGATCACCTGGCGCCAGTCGGCGACGCCATATTGCCAGGTCGGCACGTTCGGGCCGCTGATGCCAGCGCTGTTCACCATGATGTCAAGGCGCCCGAACTCCCGCTCGACCTCCGCCGCTGATCGGTCAACAGCGGAATCATTCGTTATATCCACCACCGCAGTATGGATATTTCCGCCCAGTTCAGCAGCAGTTTCCGCCAGCTTGTCACCATCCGTGTCCCACAGGCTAACGGACGCTCCGGAGGCGGCAAGACGGGCTGCAACCGCCTTGCCAATACCGCGTGCGCCGCCGGTAACCACGGCGGCACGTTTTGCAAAATCGTAACTCACCATGGCCGTCTTCCCCGCTCGGCTGTCTTAGCTGTCTGCAACGCAGGTCTGACGCTGAACGCCAAGACCGTCGATACCGAGTTCAACCACATCTCCCGCCTTCAGGTATTTCGGCTCCGGCTTGAAGCCCATACCGACGCCGGGCGGAGTGCCGGTCGGGATCACGTCGCCAGGCTCGAGGGTGAAGAACTGGCTGAGATAATGCACCAGGAAGGCCGGCCCATAGACCATGGTGTTTGTGTTTCCGTCCTGCCGAGTCTCGCCATTGACCTTGGCCCAGAGGCCGAGAGCTTGCGGGTTCGGGATCTCGTCCTTGGTGACCATCCAGGGACCAGTCGGACCAAACGTGTCGCAGCTTTTGCCCTTGGTCCACTGGCCGACACGCTCCGCCTGGAACTCACGCTCGGAGACGTCGTTCACCACACAATACCCGGCGACATATTCGAGCGCTTCGGCTTCGGAGACATACTTTGCCTTCTTGCCGATGACGATGCCGAGTTCGACTTCGTAATCCAGCTTCTTGGAGCCACGCGGCACGACAGTATTGTCGTTCGGGCCACAAATTGCGGAAGTCGCCTTCATGAAAATAATCGGCTCAGGGGGCACGTCCATGCCTGATTCGGCAGCGTGATCGCTATAGTTCAGACCGACGCAAACCATCTTGCCGATCTTACCGACGCAAGCGCCGAGGCGCGGATCACCGGCAACAACGGGCAGAGACGCAATGTCCGCTGCCTTGATTTTTGTCAGGCCCTCGGGGCTGAGCGCCGCACCGTCGATATCACCGACAATGCCGGAGAGATCGCGGATCTTCCCGTCGGCATCCATAATCCCCGGCTTCTCGGCACCCGGCGCGCCATACCGCAACAGCTTCATGAGGGTCGTTCCTTCCCTTAGCGTTTTTCTGATTAGCAACCTATTAAGGACGGCAGCGAGGTTTGCAACAGGACACCGGCAAGTCAAGCTGTTGCCGAATTCAGGGGAGTAAGGACATGGGCGATACGGCAGTGCTGGCACTGGATTGGGGAACCACCCGGCTGCGGGCATTCCGCATGGCGGAAGACGGCAGCATTCTCGAGCAGCGCGCTGCAGAAGCAGGCATCCGCCAAATAGACGACAACGATTTTGAAGATGTCTTTCATACAGTCGTGGGGGATTGGCTTCCGCCAGCAAGGCAACCATCCCCGCTGATTGTCCTCGGCGGTATGATCGGCAGCCGGCAAGGCTGGTTCGAGACACCCTATGTGCCATGCCCGGCCGACCCGATACGCCTCGCCGACCATGCCATCGCTGCGCACACGGATTCGGGTCACGCACTCTGGATCGCTCCCGGCCTGTCCCTAACGTCGGAAAGCCGGGCCGATGTCATGCGCGGCGAAGAATTACAGATCTTTGGCGCACTCGATCAACTCGGACCGGGACGGCATCTGATCTGCCTGCCGGGAACCCACAGCAAATGGGCCTTGCTCGAAGATGGCATCATTCAGGACTTCCGTACCTACATGACCGGCGAGCTGTTCGATGTACTGCGGCGACACTCAATCCTCGGCACCACGATCGAACATGCGGTCTGGTCGGATACGGGTTTCCAAAAAGGATTAGCGGCCTCCCGGTCGGAGGCCGGACCGTTCGCCCATCTCTTCACTGCTCGGGCCGGTACGCTGCTGGACACGCTACCCGTGGAGGAAAGCGGCAGCTTCCTTTCCGGATTACTTATCGGCAGCGAGATTGCCTCCGCGACCCGCGAACTCGCAGAAGGATCGGAGGTTTGCATAATCGGCAACCCAGACCTCACCGATCTCTACACCCCGGCGGTAGAACAGCATGGTATACGCTGTCGCCAACTGGGAGAGTATACGGGCGCATATGGCCTGTTCCGGCTGGCCATGGGCCTTCGGGAAAAGTGCTAGAAGCGCAGAGGACGAAGGGACGGGTATGACGCCGAATGTCACCTTTCTTGGCATCGGGCGAATGGGTCTTGGAATGGCCACCAACATCGCTCGCGCCGGATTTCCACTGACGGTCTGGAACCGGACCGCAGGCAAGACGGACGCACTTGTCAGCCATCACGCCACCATCGCGGAAAGCGCAGCTGAAGCGGTCGCCGATGCAGATATCGTCTGCACCAGCGTCACAGATGCGGAGGCCGTCCGTGAGATTCTGTTTGAGCGTGGCGTGGCCGATGCCATGAAGCCGGGTACGATCTTCTGCGACATGAGCTCCATCGCGCCGCAGGCCGAGCAAGAATTCGATACCACCCTTACGAAACATGGCATCCGCCATCTGGACGCGCCGGTCTCCGGCGGCACACAGGGCGCAGAACTTGGCAGCCTTGCCATCATGGTCGGCGGTGAAAAAGACACCTTTGTCGAAGCGACACCCGTGCTGGCCGCCATGGGCAGGCCGTTCCGGGTCGGTCCCTGCGGAGCTGGACAGCTTACCAAGCTCTGCAATCAGGTCATTGTCGCGATCTCCATCGCCGGGCTTTCCGAAGCGATGTTGCTGGCTGAGGCCGGCGGCGCCAATCCGGAGTCGGTACGCGATGCTCTGCGCGGCGGGTTCGCCGAGAGCCGTGTCCTGCAAGAGCACGGCAACCGCATAATCGAGCGGAATTGGGGCCCGGGCGCCCAGGTCAGAAATACGCTGAAGGACTTGGACACTGTGCTCAGCACGGCCAAGGAATGTGGCCTTGAGCTGCCATTTATCGCTCTCGCCCGCGACCTTTACAACTCACTCAGTGAACGCGGCCTCGCTGAATATGACCAGACCGCCATGCTTCTGGAACTGGAGTATCGCAACTCCCCTCACCGGGTCGGCGAAAAGCCTGATAGCGGTCCAGACAGCTAACGCTCCCTACGGAATAGCCTTCCGGGCTCGGAATTCATCGAACAGCTCAATGAACATTTCCTCCGAGCGCACATAATCATTGAACCCGGCCATGCGGATTTTCAGCGTGTCGGTCATCACATCCCAGTCGGTGCCAAACACGTAGTCCGCGAAGGGCCATGCGGCAATGTCGGCGTACGGCGTGCGCATCAGATCCTCACGCTCCACGATCCGCGCCCAAAGCGGTGCCTTGTCCGCCATGAACTCGGTGAGAGGAATGGTCTGCACGTCCCCCAGGTCCATCTCGAAAAACTCGGCGAAACGCGGCCAGACGTTCTTCCATCGGAAAAAATCTCCGTTGGTAATGTTGAACACCTCGTTCCGCGCACTGTCGGCTGTTCCCGCCCAGACCATCGACCGCGCCAGCAAGGCTGAGTCGGTCACCTGATAAACCGCCTCATAGGCTCCCCTCTTGCCGGGAAAGCGCAGCGGCAGGCCAAGTTCCTTGGAAATCGTCGCGTATACAGCAATGCAGGTCGTGATATTCATCGGGTTGCCGACAGCAAAGCCGCAGACTGTGTGTGGGCGAAGCGCCGACCATGTCCAGCGCTGCCCTTCCTGGGCATCGCGTAGCCAGCTTTCCTGGGTGTGATAGAAATTCGGCAACATGTGCGGCGGGTCTTGTTCCCGGGCCGGTGTCTTAAACGGACCGAGATGGCTGCCATAGATCTTGTTGCCTTCCATGAGCTGGACATGTTCCAGCACCGGAGAGACAGCCGCAACTGGTTCCACCGCATTCACCAGCATGGCGAGATTGGGCGCATCATGCTCCGCCCATGTCGGCCGGGCCTGGAAGGCTGTGTAGAATATATGGGTGACATCCGTCAGATGAGCGAGTTTCGCTTCCGCGTCAGATCGATCGAGCAAATCGACGGAAATGTATGTCGCCCTGCTCGGAAAATCCGGAGCCCTGCGGCTTAGGCCAACGATGTCCCATCCACCGATGTCTTCAAGGTGCTGGATAAGCCGGCGCCCGATAACGCCTAGCGCACCGACTACTAGTGCTTTCTTCTGCCTCATAGTTTCCTCCGCAAAATTTTTGCGGGCAGTGTGAGAGGCATATATTTTTACGTCAACGCAACAGGGTTCCCGGAAAAAAGATACTAAGAGTCTTTACGTATTTTCATCGCCCATAATCGTCGCCTGGGCGGCGGCGATGCGGGCCACCGGCAGACGGTTCGGCGCGCAAGACACGTAATCGAGCCCGATGGAATGGCAGAAGCGAACAGTCTTGGCATCGCCGCCATGCTCGCCGCAGATGCCGATCAGCAATTCCGGGTTTTCCGTCCGGCCGCGTTCTGTTGCGATCCGCACCAGCTCCCCGACGCCTTCGATATCGAGGGTGACGAAGGGATCGAGATCGACCACGGAGTTGTTCATGTAAGTGGTCAGGAACGCATCGGCATCGTCCCGCGACATGCCGAAGACGGTGCGTGTCAGATCGTCCGTGCCGAAGCTGAAAAAGTCCGCGCTCTTGGCAATCTCGCCGGCACGAAGGGCTGCGCGCGGCAGCTCGATCAAGGTACCTACACGATAGCTGATGGTACACCCTGTCTCCTGCTCGACCTCCGCCGCCACCCTGTCGACGATAATCCGGACAAAATCGAATTCCCTCTTCCCAACAACCAGCGGCACGGTGATTTCCAACGTTACCGTATCGCCGAACTCCTGCAGCACATCGCTCGCGGCCACGAACATAGCGCGGACCTGCATGTCGGTGATTTCCGGATAGGAGATCGCCAAACGGCAGCCCCGATGCCCCAGCACCGGCACGATCTGACGCACCGCCGCGACCCGCTTGCGCACGGCCTCGACCGGCAAGCCAAGCGCTTCTGCCGTTTTCTGATAGTCCGCATCGCTCTCCGGCAGCACCTCGTCGAGCGGTGGATCAAGCAGACGGACTGCAACCGGGAAGCCACGCAGCTCCCGGAACAGCTTGGTGAAGTCCGCACGCTGCAACGGGAATAATCGGTCGAGCGACGGGCGCCTCTCCTTCTCATCCCTCGCCAACGTCAGCTCTCGTACGGTCATGATTCGGGAAGGCGCGAAGAAAGTATGCTCTGTGCTGACCAGTCCGATGCCATCCGCCCCGAATGCATGGGCGGCCCTTGCATCCTCCATAGTCTCGACATTGGCACGCACGTCGAGCTTGCGGATCTCGTCGGCCCAGGACACCAGCGTTGTCAAATCATCCGGAAGCTGTGGCTCTATGGTCGGAATGCGGCCGAGATAGATACCGCCACCGGTGCCGTCGAGGGTGATTTCATCACCGTCGCGGATAGTGATATCGCCAACGGTGAATAACGTGTTCGCCGCATCAATCCGGACCGTGCTGGCACCGCAGATGCAAGGCCGCCCCATGCCGCGCGCCACCACCGCCGCATGGCTGGTCAGACCACCACGCGCGGTGACGATACCAACCGCCGCATGCATACCGTGAACATCGTTCGGGCTGGTTTCCTTGCGGACCAGAATGACATGCGCGCCATCGCGGGACCGGCTGATTGCATCATCCGGATCGAACACGACGATACCGCTGGCTGCCCCCGGTGAGGCAGGCAGACCGCGCGCAACCGGCTCCGCTCCCGTTGAGGGATCGACAGACGGATAAAGCAGGCTGTCGAGGTCGTCTGGATTGACCCGCATCACCGCGGCGCGGCGTGAGATCAGGCCTTCCCGTTCCATATCGACGGCGATCTTCAGTCCTGCCTCGACAGTGCGTTTGGCGGATCGGGTCTGTAGCAGGAACAGCTCACCAAGCTCTGCCGTGAATTCAATGTCCTGCACGTCGCCATAATGACGTTCCAGGCGATCGCAAAGACTCTGAAGCTTGTCGAACAGACCCGGTGCATGGGCGGAAAGCGCCTCCGCCGCACCATGCATCGGGCTTTCAACGAGCGGCAGCGGAGTGCGGAGCCCGGCAACCACATCCTCGCCCTGCGCGTTGGGAAGGTATTCGCCGTACGGTTCCTTCACGCCGGTCGAGGGATTGCGGGTAAAGGCGACACCGGTGACGCTCTCGTGACCCAAATTTCCGAACACCATGGCCTGCACGGTAACGGCGGTGCCGGTCGTGTCCGCGATATCGTGCAAAGAGCGATAGATGACAGCACGCTGATTATTCCAGGACCGGATAACCCCACCAATGGCGCCCCAGAGTTGCTCCAATGGATCTTCCGGAAAACGTTTGCCGGACTCGCTCTCAACGATCTCCTTGAAGCGCACCGTCATTATGGCGAAAGCGTCCGCAGTGAGGTCGCGGTCGAAATCTGCGCCGTGATCTTCCTTGATCTCGTCAGCGGCCTCCTCGAACAGGAAGCCGTCCACATCGAGCACGACCTCGCCATACATGTTGATGAAACGGCGGTAGCAATCGTAAGCGAAGCGGCGGTCGCCGGATTTCCGTGCCAGCCCCTCGACCACGGCATCGTTGAGGCCGAGATTGAGCACCGTGTCCATCATCCCCGGCATCGAGGCCGCACTGCCGGAACGCACGGAAACGAGCAGCGGGTTTTCCGGATCGCCGAACCGGGAACCCCGAGCGTTTTCTAGTTGCGAAAGTCCTTCGCGGACAGCGCCATCAAGCGTGTCAGGAAAGTTGCTGCCGTGGCTGTGATAGTAGCCGCAGACATCGGTGGTGATGGTAAAACCGGGCGGCACGGGCAGCCCGATCGTACTCATCTCGGCAAGATTAGCGCCCTTGGAGCCAAGCAGATCTTCCATGCCGGCGGAGCCTTCTGCCACTCCCCCGCCGAATGTGTAGATCCACTTCTCCATCGCGCAGTCGTCAGGCCTCTATGTTCGAGAAATCCGCAATCCTGTGCGCGGCAGATCCGACCCTGGCGAGCAGCGCCAACCGGTTCCGGCGCAGCGCTGGATCGTCAACATTGACCGTAACCTTGTCGAAGAAGGCATCGACTGGCCCGCGCAGACCTGCGAGAGCCGCCATGGCCGCTTCGAAATCCTCATCGGCAAGGGCTTTGTCGGCTCCATTTTCCGCCACAATCAGAGCTTGCGAAAGCGCCTTCTCCTCATCCTGCGCAAGCAGGCTGTCGTCGGTGCCGCCGTCATGGGCCGCCCCGTCCTTCTTTTCCTCGGCACGAACAATGTTCCCTGCCCGGCGAACGCCCGCCAGAAGGTTGGCACCGTCATCGGTGGAAAGCACAGACTGTAATGCGGTTACACGACCAAGCAGACGCACCAGATCGTCCTCACCACCAAGAGCAAACACGGCGGACACCAGGTCGTGCCGAACACCGCCTTCGCGCAAATGGACTTTCAGGCGATCAGCGAAGAAATCGAGAATCCCGTCCGGCGCACCGAGCCCCGGATACAGTCCGGCAGCCCTGGCAAAGGCATCACCGAGCGGCAAACGCAGCTTGTTCTCGACGATCAGACGAATGACACCAAGTGCGGCGCGGCGCAGGGCGAACGGGTCCTTGGAGCCAGTCGGTTTTTCGTCGATGGCAAAGAAACCGGCGAGCGTATCCAGCTTGTCCGCGAGCGCGACGGCAATGCTTTCAGGCGCAGTCGGACACCGGTCGTTCGGGCCCTGCGGCGCGTAATGGTCCGCGATGGCATCGGCGACTTCCGGTGCCTCACCGTCATGCAACGCGTAGTAGCGGCCCATGATGCCCTGCAGTTCCGGGAACTCGCCAACCATCTCGGTCACGAGATCCGCCTTGCAAAGCGTTGCCGCGCGCTTTGCCTTGGAGGCGTCCGCTCCCGGCACAAAGCCGGCAATCCATTCCGCCAACGCTTCCAGCCGCCCGGCCTTGTTCGCAACAGTACCGAGCTTTTGATAGAACAGGATATCGGACAGCTTGCCTGTCCGGGCTTCCAGCTTCACCGCCCGGTCCTGATCCCAGAAGAATTTCGCGTCAGACAGGCGAGCGCGCAGAACTTTCTCGTTCCCGGCCCGAATGGTCGCGTCCCGCTCCGGGTCCGCCGCCATGTTGGAGACGGTGATGAAGCGGCTGGCCAGCGTGCCGTCGGCATGCTCGGCGGAGAAATATTTCTGATGGCTGCGCATTGAGGTGACCAGCGCTTCCGCCGGTACGTCCATGAAGGCATCGTCGATCCGGCCCATGATCGGCACCGGCCATTCGACCAGACCGCAAACTTCTTCGAGCAGCCCCTGATCCGGCTTCACCGTCAGGCCTTCGGCCTTGGCGAGCGCGGCGGCGCCTTCCTCGATGATCCGCTTGCGTTCTTCGCGATCGATGATGACGAAGGCCGCATGCAGCTTTGCCTGGTAATCCTCAAAATCACTGACCGCCACCGCATCGGGCGCCAGGAAGCGATGACCACGCGTCTGGTTCGTGAAGGCCAACTCACCGCCGCCAAGATCGACGGCGCCATCAAGCGTCTCACCGCCGAATACCGCCAGCACGCCATGCATCGGGCGCACCCAGCGGAATGCGTGACGGCCCCAGCGCATGCTTTTCGGCCAGGCCAATTCCTTCACCGCCTCGGCAAGAATGCCCGGCAGGACGGTGCGGGTTTCTGCACCCTTGGTTTCAACCACGGCATAGAGGAACGTGCCTTTCGGCGTTTCCCGCTTCTCGCACTGGTCCAGCGTCAGGCCCACAGACCCGAGGAAACCCGCGAGGGCTTTTTCCGGCGCATCGGCTTTCGGGCCGCGGCGTTCCTCACTGGTATCCGGCTGCTTGTCCGGCAAGCCATCAATCACGGCGATCAGGCGGCGCGGCGTCACATGTGCGGTGGCCGAGCTGTAGTCCAGACCGGCTTTCTTCAGCTTCTGAGTCAGCAGGGACAGCAGGTCGTCCGCTGCCTTCTTCTGCATGCGGGCCGGAATTTCCTCACTGAAGAGTTCGACGAGCAACTCAGACATTGGCCGCCTCCGTGCTCTCGGCCTTACCGGCCTCGACCCACCGCTCGCAACAGCGCTTCGCCAGCGCCCGCACCCGGCCGATATAGGCCTGCCGTTCGGTCACGCTGATCACCCCGCGCGCATCAAGAAGATTGAAGGTATGGCTGGCCTTCATGCACTGGTCATAGGCCGGTAACGGCAGAGGCCGTTCATCGGCCAGAATGCGTTCGCACTCCGCCTCGGCATCCTTGAAATGCTGGAACAGGGCGTCCGTCCCGGCGATCTCGAAATTCCAGGTGGAGAATTCCCGCTCGGCCTGTTGGAAGATATCGGCGTAGGTCTTGCCGCCCTCTTCTTTTGGCACGCCGTCCCAGTCGAGATCAAAGATCGAGTCCACGCCCTGGATATAGGTGGCGATACGCTCCAACCCATAGGTGAGCTCCAGCGGAACCGGATCGCAATCGATACCGCCGACCTGCTGGAAGTAGGTGTATTGCGAGATCTCCATGCCGTCGCACCAGATCTCCCAGCCAAGCCCCCAAGCGCCCAGTGTCGGACTTTCCCAGTCATCCTCGACAAAGCGGATATCGTGCTTCATCGGATCGAGCCCGATGGCCTTCAGAGAGCCCAGATAAAGCTCCTGACTGTCCGCCGGGGACGGCTTGATCAATGCCTGGAACTGATAATAGTGCTGCAGCCGGTTCGGGTTCTCGCCGTAGCGGCCATCCGTCGGACGGCGCGAAGGCTGCACATAGGCCGCCTTCCAGATATCGTCCGGACCGAGCGAGCGCAGGGTCGTCGCCGGGTGGAAAGTACCAGCGCCGACTTCCATGTCGTAAGGCTGCAGGATCACACACCCTTTGCTCGCCCAATAGCTCTGCAAGGTGAGGATGAGAGACTGAAAATCCGTCCGCGGGGCGGACTCTGCCGGGCTCGACATCGGAAAATGCTCGCTTGCTCATAAGTTTTGCGGTGCGGCAACCTAATGGAAGCGCCGCCGCCACGGCAAGAAGGGAGTTTCATACAGAGGCAGACATCAGAAACCCTGCTACAGCGCTACAAGCGATCGATCTCCGATTTGAGCCATTCCTGTGCATCGGCAACAGTGTCGAAAATCCCCCAAGACAAGCCAAGCTTTTCGTAGAAAGAGGTTACCAGACCGACGGTCAATTCGCGAAACTCGATCGCGCCGACGACAATGCCGGAGGCGCATAGCCCCAACTCTATATCCCGAACCACCAGTTCCTGAGACTTCGCAACGGCTTCAGCCGTCAAAAAAGCTTCGTCACCAAACTCCATCAGAAGAGCGAAGGGTCTCCCCGCGAGAGGTTGAACCTGGCGCAAGATTTCTTCTCCAATCATCTCTAACTGCTCGAGATTGGTCTGGCCGACAACCTTCAAATGGATGATGTGATCTTCAAAGCTGAGCTCAAAAGTCCCGTGGGGCGCAAATCGTCCCATTTTCATGCTTCCTCATCTGAAACAGCAGCCTCGCTCCTCACGATAAAACGTCCAAAGCATTCGAAAAGGCAGCTAATCTTCTTGGCATCACGCCGTTGAACATCCTCCGTGATCCACCACAGTCTTCCGCAGCAAACCGCTCTGCCTTCAGGGCATGGGCACATTTGGCGCAGATTCACGATCAGAAAGTTCGTCAGTTTTTCCCTTTGGCTTTACGTGCCTCTTCGATTCTGGCCTCAAGCCAAGGCTTAGACTCCTCGTAACTATTGACCGTGCGCCAAGGCACACCTGCATTTTTATATAAGCGGTCCATCTGTGCAGAGACAATGAGACGGGAAGTCGAATTGTTGAGGTTCAGCGCGCACGCGCACAGCCCCTTCTCAGCACGCTCCGCGATGCTCAGCGCGAGTACCGCTTCCGCCTCCGGAGTGAGGATCACATTCTGATCGTAGACCGAATACATCGCAAACGGGGCTCCGGCAAAGCTATCGACCAGAGATCTGACTTCCCGCACATATGCGTCGATCGTCTCCTTATTTGCCGCTCCGGATGCAAAAAGCTTTATGATGCAATCATCGATTTCAAGACTGTATTCACCGTGAGGCTCGAATACATGCAAAGCAACATTCCCTCTCTTTTCGTCAACTTCGACGCCGATTGCGTCAACATAGAATCCGAGAGGTAAAAATAGTTTGAAGTCTATCCATGATAGCGGAGCACTAGAAATCCGGCGTTTTCCCGACTAACTCCACACGCAGGATATTCACTGATAATTCGAACTCACGACTTGGGTCGCTGTGCAGTTGAAATATCATCATTTGTCCGATCCCTCCGCCACATCGCGGATACGGATTTCCAGTCAAGGCTTTACGGGCTCGCATGTATCGATGATGTGCACCTTGAGCCCACGGCCATCACCCATGCTTCCGATTTGGAAGTCAGGGGCCTAGGAAGAGGATGATTGCGACAGAGTGACCGTTGTCGCCCCTTGGCCGCACCTGATCCGCCCCTTCAGACTTGCGTTGAGCCACATGTTCTCATCTGGAATCAGCAGGACATCCTTCATAAACTCGACATAAGTCGCGAAAGAAGCACCCAGCGGCCAGACGCGAAGCGCGTATCAGACCCCGTCCTCGTTAATTGCGATCCGCTTCGGCCAACTGCGTTAGCACCCACGTCAATGCAGTGGGTTCGTCCACCGCCTCGATCTAATGCACACCGATTGAATCAAACACGCGGCTGACTTGATGGCGCACGAGCAGCTTATGATCCGCACGACAGTCAAAATGGTAGGCGACACAAGTCCAGCCTCGTGCGACCCGACCAATGGCGCTTTTGACCCAAGCATCTTCTGCCTCCGGCGTCATAAGCATACCGTCGTCGAAGTCGCAAACCATACCATAGGGCCGACCGCGGAAGCCCTCGACGATTTCATTGGTCAGGTTGTTGTGGTGACGAAGCATCTCGATATTGATTGAGCCCGAGGCCGCGACCCGGATCACCCGATCATGGTCGGGATGGAGTGATATTTCGTAGTTTCCGTGAGGCGCGTATTCAGGCACTAGCGTCAATCGCTGACTTTTTCGATCCGATAGCGGGTGTGCGCGTCGTCAACACTTTCCCAGGCCCGCTTCTGCCATTCGGCCTTGGCATCCTCGTAAGTGTCGAAAGGACCGACCCTATGTTCGGGCGAACCATCAGCGGTCTCGCTAAAATCAGTCGACTTGTAGGTACCGCCGACAACCCAGAACTGCTGAGAGCCGTCATCCCAGATCCGGTATCGCGTATGCGCATCGTCCACATGTTCCCAGGCCAGCTTGCCCCAAACGGATTTCGCAGTTTCATAGTCCGGGAAGGGACCGATCTTGGTTTCCGCGTCTCCGCCCTTGATGTGCGTGAAAGACGTGTCCGTGTATTCGCCGCCGATGACCCAATAAGCCATGAGAAAACTCCGTGTCGACATTACCGGTTCGGTATACAGCGACCAGCGCGCCCTATCAATCGCGGCAGACGGTCACAGCTGGCACCAAAGAGGCCGCGCGGTTATATCTGACAGCGCGTCCACGTGGCGCGCGAACCAACGGAGTGCCTCATGCCCTTTTCCTCCCTGCGCGACTTCATGGCCCAGCTTGAGAGCAAGGGGCGTCTCGTTCGCGTCAACGAGCCAGTCTCGCCCGAATTGGAGATGACGGAGATCCAGACCCGCCTGCTGGCCGAAGGCGGCCCGGCGGTCTTGTTCGAGAATGTCGTCGGGCCGGATGGGCAGAAATACGAAATGCCCACGCTGGCCAATCTATTCGGCACCGTCGAACGGGTTGCCTGGGGCATGGATCGGGAACCGGAACAGCTCCGCGAAGTGGGCGAGACGCTCGCCTTCCTTCGCCAGCCGGAGCCACCCGGCGGCTGGCGCGAGGCGCTTGATATGCTGCCCCTGCTGAAAACCGTGATGTCGATGAAACCGCGCACGGTTGGCTATGGTCCCTGCCAGGATGTGATTCTGCAGGGCGACGATATCGACCTTTCCCGCCTGCCAATCCAGAGCTGCTGGCCGGGCGAGCCGGCGCCGCTGATCACTTGGCCGCTGGTGGTCACGAAAGGCCCCGGCAAACGCAAGGAAGACGATTTCAATCTCGGCATCTACCGCATGCAGGTGCTGGGCAAGGACAAGACCCTGATGCGCTGGCTGAAGCATCGCGGCGGAGCCCAGCATTACCAGCGCTGGAAGAATGAGAAGCCGGAGCCACTGCCTGCCGCCGTCGTGATCGGCGCCGATCCGGGGACCATTCTGGCCGCCGTGACCCCAGTGCCGGATACGCTCAGCGAATATCAGTTCGCGGGTCTGCTCAGGGGCAAGAAAGTCGATCTGGTCGATTGCAAGACGGTGCCCCTGAAAGTCCCGGCAGAAGCGGAAATCGTTATCGAGGGCTATGTCTCGCTCGACGAATATGGCGATGAGGGGCCTTATGGCGACCACACCGGCTATTACAATTCTGTCGAGAAGTTCCCGGTCTTCAACGTGTCCGCAATCACCATGCGGCGGGACCCGATTTACCTGACCACCTTCACCGGCCGCCCGCCGGATGAGCCGTCGGTGCTCGGCGAAGGGCTGAACGAGGTCTTCATTCCGCTGATCCAGCAACAGTTTCCGGAAATCACTGACTTCTGGCTGCCGCCCGAAGGCTGCTCCTACCGGATCGCGGTCATCGCGATGAAGAAGGCTTATCCGGGCCACGCCAAGCGGGTGATGATGGGCGCCTGGTCCTATCTCCGGCAGTTCATGTACACGAAATGGCTGATCATCGTGGATGACGATATCAATGCCCGCGACTGGAAGGATGTTATGTGGGCGATCTCGACCCGCATGGACCCGGTCAGGGACGTGACGATGATCGAGAACACGCCGATCGACTATCTCGACTTCGCCAGCCCCGAATCCGGCCTCGGCGGCAAGATCGGCCTCGACGCGACAAACAAGTGGCCACCCGAGACTAAGCGGGAATGGGGCGAGGAGATCCGGATGGACCAGGACATCATTGATCTGGTGGACCAGAAATGGTCCTCGCTCGGGCTACCGGGCAGTGGCAAGCCTATCTGGAAATAGTCCGGCGTCTTATTTTGCCGGATATTCCCGCTCGATTCGCACGTTGTCCCAGGCATCCAGCGCCGCATCCACTTCCAGCATGGCGTTCAGGAAACCGTTGCGACAGGCGGCGATATCGTCCGTCTGATGTCCTTCCTCCGCCTGTTCGACCCAGCAATCGAACTGGGCCTGTGCGCGGGCGGAAGCGTGCGGCGCCAAGATTCGGGAATCGCGCTCGAACGCGGAGATCAAGCGGTCGCGGGAGGATTGCAATGCCGGGAGTTGAGCGTCGCCCAGCTTCCAGTCGGCAAGGGTCTCCGGAGGCACGGTTTCGCCCCGCGCGGATGCGAGGGTCTTCTCAGCGAAATACTCGGCATCGATCCAGTCCGCCATATCGTCCGCCTCATAAAGCGCGAAACGGCGGTATTCGGCAGCGAGGCTGTGCTCGAACCCGTCACGGGCATCGGCCTGGTCACGGACGGCGGCAACTCCGTCATAGAGTTGGAACATTTGAGCAGTGGCCGGCCCGGCAACGACCGTGAACAAAGCGGCGGAGACGGTAAAAGCTGTGAGAATATGTTTCATCTGTTCCTCCTTCTCAAAAGTGCGGTAAGCGTGGTTTACCGGCCGGCTTTGACAGGAACAGGACGGGTTTCGCCACATTCGATCCGCAATCACGAACCTCCCTCGGTTGCGCACGCCACCGATCCGCCCTATGTCTCAATCGGTTCTGTGACGGAGACGGAAAAGACATGTCAGATATCGGCGGACTAGACCTGCTGGACAGCCTTATCGCCAAAGCCCGAAAAGCTGGCGCCGAGACGGCAGACGCCATTCACCTAACCGGGCGCTCGCTTTCCGTCTCCCAGCGTTTGGGCAAACCGGAAGCGGTCGAGCGGGCGGAAGGTAACGATATCGGCCTGCGCGTTCTGGTCGGAAAACAACAAGCTTCCGTCTCCGGCTCCGACGCGAGACCGGAAGCGCTCGACGAACTCGTCGAGCGGGCGGTTGCCATGGCCAAAGTTGCTCCGGAAGACCCCTTTGCCGGGATTGCCGATGCCTCCCAGATAGCTGGCAACAGCCCGCGGATCGAAATGTTTGATCCTTACGAGCCATCCGCCGAAGACCTTACAAATCTCGCCGCCGCCGCCGAAGAAGCCGGTCTTGCGGTGAAGGGCATTACCAACTCGGAAGGCGGCGATGCCGGCTGGAGCACCACCGAGGTTGCCTTCGCGGCAAGCAACGGTTTTTCCGGCCAGTACCAGCGCTCCAGCTTCTCCGTCTCCGCCGTGATGCTTGCAGGCGAAGGTCAAGGCATGGAGCGGGATTACGATTATACCGCCAAGGTCTTCTTTGCGGATCTTGAGGACGCTGCAGAGATCGGCCGCCGGGCGGGCGAGCGGACCATTCGCCGCTTGAACCCGCAGCGCCCGTCCTCGCAGCGCGTTCCGGTGATCTTCGACCCGCGTGTCAGCCGCTCGTTGCTCGGACACCTCTCCTCCGCCATAAACGGTGTTTCGATCGCGCGGGGCACGAGTTTCCTGAAAGACAAGATGGGCGAGCAGATCTTCGCCGATAGCATCCGCATCGTCGACGACCCGCTGCGCGACAGGGGCTTCCGCTCCCGGCCATTCGACGCTGAGGGTCTGCCGACCGAAAAGCAGATGATCGTCGAAGATGGCCGTCTTGCCTCCTGGGTCCTGGATCTTTCGACGGCCCGGCAGCTCGGGCTGAACAGCAACGGGCACGCCTCGCGCGGTGTCGGTGGGCCGCCGAGCCCGTCCGCCACGAATCTTTATCTCGAGCCGGGCGACATGAGCCCCGAGGACTTGATCAAATCAGTCGGCACCGGGCTCTACATCACCGACATGATGGGCTCCAGCGTCAGCACCGTGACCGGGGATTACAGCCGGGGCGCGGGCGGCTACTGGATCGAGAACGGCGAGCTTGCCTATCCGGTCTCCGAAATTACCGTTGCCGGACACCTCACGGAAATCTTCCGGAACATGACGCCAGCGAACGATCTGACGTTTAAATACGGTACCGACGCCCCGACCCTCCGCATCGACGGGCTCACCCTCGCCGGATCGAACGCATAGCCCTTTCGAAATCTTTCACTAATTCGTGACTCGAAAATTCTGGCAATTGCGATTGCGCCTCCCCAGATGAGGCCCAATCGAGAAATTTCCTATGGAGATCAAAGATGAGCTGCAAACGTAGCTTGTCGCGCCTGTTGCTTGTGCTTGTCGCGGTTGGACTAGCTGCCGCCGCATCCCGCGAACCGTCAGACGCGACCGAAATAAAAATTGTCGACCCGACATTCAGTGTGCAACAGGGTTTCGCCATTAATGGATATGACCCCGTTGCCTACTTCACCGACTATGCGGCCATCCATGGAGACGAGGCGCATGCCGTGGTATTCGACGGCGTGCGGTTCCTCTTTGCGAATGCCGAAAACCGTACTCAGTTCTTGCATGATCCGAAGCGCTATCTGCCGCAATTCGGCGGCTACAGCACGTTCGCCCTCTCCAAAGGCAAACTCTATGGCGCAGACCCGAGAGTCTTCGACATTATCGACGGGCGGCTCTATCTCAGCCGCAACGAGCGAGTGCAGGAACTCTGGCACCGGAATCCGAATGGCTATATCAGTCAGGCGGAAGAGAACTGGTCTGAGCTTAGCGGCCGCTGAAGACCAGCACCTCTCGGCACGACCAGTTTGAGAGGTTGTGATGGCAAGGAAATACTGGCGGGGAGATTGGTGACGATATCCCCGTCCGCTTGCACAGGATCGCCGCTATAGGCCCCTTCTTCCGCCCAGATCGACACGGATCGGGTCTGAATTATCCGGTAGCCAGCCGTTGTTGGCAGACGGCCCATCATCATGTTGGCGGCATAACGGACCGCGTTCCAGCGCCCGGCCCGCTCGAACAGGCAGACATGCAGGATCTGCGCGTCGAGCCTCGCGTCCGGTGCGCAGATGAACGTTCCGCCGTAATAATGCGCCTTGGCGACCACAACAGAGGCGGCTTTATAGGTGTGGCCGTTAATAGCGACCCGGTAATAATGCGGTTTGTAAGATACCAATTCCGACAGGGTTGTCAGAGCATAGGCCCCTTTGCCGAGCCGGGCCTTCACCCGCGTGTTCACGTTCGCCACCACATCTGCGTCGAGACCGACCCCGGCCATCAAGGTGAAACGGTGACCGTTCACATCGCCGGTATGCGCATCAATTGCCGGACCGCGCCAAATCGTATCCGCTATCGCCTCGGCCTTTACTTTCAGGCCAATCTCGGCGGCCAACACGTTCGCCGTGCCGAGCGGCAGGATGGCCAAAGGTAGCTCCCCGCCACTCATACCATTCACCACCTCATTTATGGTCCCGTCCCCGCCGGCCGCCACCACCGCGTCCGGCGCATTTGCCGCTTTCATCAGACTGTGCTGCCGAGCATGACGGGCAAAGGCCTCCGCATCGCCCCGCGCGCCTGTCTCCAAAACCGTGACTTCAACGCCGTGTGCTTTCAGCCGCTCGATGACGGATGAGAAAAGCGCATACCGACGCTGTCCTGCTATTGGATTGTAGATCACAAGCACATGGCCCCGGCCTCCTTCGGCACCGGAAGCTGGCGGTTCGCTTCTTTTCACCCGGGCCGAATCGCGGATGATCTGATCCAAGTGAAACTCCCCCACGCGGATTTTTACACGGCCATATAGATGACAATTTTATTAAACGGCTACTGTACTCAACAAATATAAATCGACTTTTTGTTACGAATTCATGAAGTCATACAAAGTTCATTTTACAAATTGTTGGGCGATTCATAATAGAACGCCTAACAGATAATGACCCCAATCGGTATTCATTCAAGGTCCGGTAAGTTTTCAGAGACAGGATGACGGCAAGTGAACAGCCAGAAGGGTATCGACCGTTACCGGGCAATCTGGATTTCCGACATTCATCTCGGAACCAAAGGGTGCCAGGCCGAATATCTCCTCGATTTTCTGAAGCATACGGAATCCGACTATCTCTACCTGGTCGGCGATATCATCGATATCTGGCGCATGAAGCGCTCCTGGTCTTGGAAGCAGAGCCATAACGACGTGCTGCAGAAGCTGCTACGCAAGGCACGCAAGGGCACTAAAGTGATGTTCCTGCCAGGCAATCACGACGAAATGTTCCGCGGCTTCCTTGGCGAAAATTTCGGCCAGATAGAAGTCCGCGACGAGCATATCCATCTCACCAAGGATGGTCGCCGTTTCCTGATTCTGCATGGCGACCAGTACGACGTGGTGGTGAAGTACAACAAGTGGCTCGCGCTGGTCGGCGACGGCGCCTACAACCTCGCCCTCACGCTCAACACGCATTTCAACCAAATCCGCCGCTTCCTCGGCTATCCCTACTGGTCGCTCTCCGCCTACCTGAAGAACAAGGCGAAGCGCGCAGTCGAGTTCATCGGCAATTTCGAGCATGCGCTGGCCGACGAGGCCTCCAAGCGCGGCGTCGACGGCATTATCTGCGGCCACATCCATAAGGCCGAGATGAAGCAGATCGGCGACATTACATACTGCAACGACGGCGACTGGGTGGAGAGCTGCACGGCACTGGTCGAGCATTCCGACGGTCGGATGGAAATCCTCAACTGGGCCGAGGTTAGGCAACTCACCTTCGCATGAGGCGGTAAGCCCTATGAAAATCCTTCTCGTTTCCGATGCCTGGTTCCCGCAAGTCAACGGCGTTGTCCGCACACTGAACACGGTGATCGGCGAGCTCAGGGCAATGGGCCACGATGTCGAAACCATTACGCCGGACCAGTTCACCACCATCCCCTGCCCGACCTATCCGGAAATCCGTTTGGCCTGCTGGCCCTTCTTCCGGGTCCCGGCGATGATCGAGGCGGCCCGGCCGGATGCCATCCATATCGCCACAGAAGGGCCGCTCGGGATGACGGCGCGGCGCTATTGCGTGCGCAACAAACTGCCTTTCACCACCGCCTATCACACGCGCTTTCCAGAATATGTCGAGCCGCGCCTCGGCGTGCCGGTGTCATGGACCTATAGGGTCATGCGCCATTTTCACGGCAAATCCGCAGGCGTCATGGTCGCTACCAAGTCCATCCGCGCCGACCTTGAGGCGCGCGGCTTCGACAATATCAAAGACTGGAGCCGGGGCGTCGACACGGAACTGTTCCGGCCCCAGGCGAAAGACGCCATCGATGCACCGAGGCCGGTCTTCATGTTCGTTGGCCGGGTGGCTGTAGAAAAGAACCTGCCCGCCTTTCTCGAACTGGATCTGCCCGGCAGTAAAGTTGTGGTCGGCGACGGCCCGGACATGACCATGCTGAAAAAGCGTTTCCCCGACACCATCTTCGTCGGCGCCAAAAAGGGGGAGGAGCTGGCCAAGCATTACGCGGCGGCGGATGTGTTCGTCTTTCCAAGCCGGACCGACACCTTCGGGCTGGTCATGCTGGAAGCGCTTGCGTCCGGCGCACCCGTCGCCGCTTTCCCCGTTCCGGGTCCACTGGATGTGATCGCCTCCGAGAAGGTCGGCATGCTCTCCGAAGATCTCGGCATGGCGGCACGGGCGGCGCTAGAGCTGTCCACGGAAGACTGCCGAGCCTACGCGCTCGGTTTCAGTTGGCGGGCCTGCGCGGAACAATTCTTCAGCAATCTCGCTCCGTTCGATTCCGAGGCCGCTTTCGGTCGTTTCAGCAAAGCTGCCTGACGCTTTACGCCAATAAGAACTTGGCCCGGCAACGGCGCCCTAGTATGCATTCCCGTAATCGCCAAATGTGACCCATCAGGTCCTGAAGCTCGAACGGAAAGCATGCTGAAACGTCTGTTGCGCACGGAGATTGGCCGGGAGGTCGCAAGCCGCCTGCTGGCCGCCCTGATCCGGGGCCTCGCGCGCACCATCCGTTGGCAGATCGTCAATCCCGAGATCGCTGACGCCGTCTTCCGGAGCGACAAACCGGTTATCGGCGCTTTCTGGCATAATCGCATCATGCTGATGTCGAAGATCTGGAACAGCGACCGGCCGTTCGCCATGCTTCAATCGAAACACTCCGACGGACGCCTGATCGCCCGCACGATCGAGCATCTCGGCATCAGGGACATTGTTGGCTCGGCCGGCAAGGGCAAGGGCGGCGCCCAAGCACTGCGCGTCATGCTGAAAGCGTTGCAAAGCGGTACAGGCGTTGGCGTCACTCCTGACGGGCCGCGCGGGCCGCGCATGCGGGCCTCCGGCGGCGTCATCGCGCTTGCCCGAATGAGCGGCGCGCCGATCTATCCCGTGACCTGGAACGTCTCCCGCCGCCGAGTACTGCGCAGCTGGGACCGTTTCATCCTCGCCCTGCCTTTCAGCCGTGGCGTCTATATCTGGGGCGAGCCAATCCTCGTGCCGCGCGATTCGAACGCGGCGCAGATGGAAGCCTTGCGCCTTGAGCTGGAAGAACGCCTGAACCAGCTCTGCGCCGAAGCAGACGCCGCTCTCGGAACTGAGACGATCGCGCCCGCCGATCCGGCGCCGGAAGCCTCATGATCTTCCGGCTGTACAACGCGGCCACGCGTCTCGCCGGGCCTCTCCTCGACAGGCTTCTTGAAAAACGCCTCGCGCGCGGCAAGGAAGATCCGGAACGGATCTCTGAACGCCGGGGCATCGCAACACTGGAGCGCCCGACCGGGCGCGTGTTCTGGGTACACGGCGCCAGTGTCGGAGAATGTCAAACCGCACTTGCCCTGATCAACCGGTTGTTGGCGCGGGATCCCAGCTTGCAAATTCTCCTGACCAGCGGCACCAGAACGTCAGCAGAACTTATGACAGGCCGGCTTCCGGAAAGAGCCCTACATCAATTCATTCCCATCGATCATCCACACTGGATCGCGCGTTTTCTCGACCACTGGCAGCCATCGGCCGCCGTGTTTGTGGAATCCGATCTCTGGCCAAACCTGGTGCTCACGGCGCAGGCAAGGAACATCCCGCTCGTTCTGGCCAATGCACGCATGTCCAAGAGCTCTTTTGCCCGGTGGCGCAGGTTCGGGTTCCTGACCGGCAGGCTGTTTCAAGGCTTCTCGTTGATCCTGGCCAGTAACGACCAGCAGATGGAAAGTTTCAAAAGCCTGACGGACGCACCAGTGATCTCCGTCGGCAACTTGAAGCGTGCGGCGGCGCCGCTCACTGTCGACAAGGCAGCCCTTGATGCTCTGAAAAAAGCCACTGATACTCGACCGGTCTTTCTTGCAGCCAGTACCCATGACGGCGAGGATCTCGCAGTGCTCGACGCTCATCGCAGGGCCGCCGGGACCGTAACGGACCTGCTGACCATCATCGTTCCGCGCCACCCCAACCGCGGCTCGGACATCGCAGCGCTGGCTGCCACGGAAGGCTTTCAGACGATGTGCCGGTCAAGCGGAAGCCTGCCCAATGAGACAACCGACATCTATGTGGCGGACACACTCGGGGAAATGGGCAGCTTCTTCAAGCTCGCGGATACGGTATTCGTCGCCGGGTCTTTGATCCCTGTTGGCGGGCATAACCCGCTGGAGCCGGCCTATTTCGGCAAACCGGTTCTGTTCGGCCCGTTGATGGCAAACAATGCCGACATCGCCGCCGACATGATCGCAGCGGGCGCCGCCGAAGAGGTTGAGGCATCAGGACTTGGCGACCGGGTCGCCGTTCTGATGGGAGACAGCCCGGAGCGGTCCAGAATGACCTCCGCCGCCCTCGCCTTCGCGCAGGGGCAGGGCCGGATCGCGGACGACATGGCCGAACGAATTCTCGCGACGGCATCCCGTACGGGAGAGACCCGGTGAAAGCGCCCGGGTTCTGGGGTCGCGGCGGATTGCTACCCACCGTGATGACACCCGCCTCATGGCTCTACCAGGCTGCGGCATCCCTAAGATCCAGCTTCATCAGTCCATATCAGGCGTCGATACCGGTTCTATGCATCGGGAATCTCGTTGCAGGCGGAGCCGGCAAGACACCTGTCGCGTTGGCACTCGGACGGGCTTTGGTCCGGCGCGGCCTGAAGGTCGCCTTTCTCAGCAGGGGCTACGGCGGCAGCGAGTCCGGCCCACTGCAGGTTCTCCTGGACCGGCACAGTGCCAGCGCCGTCGGCGATGAGCCGCTGCTGCTCGCCGAGGCAGCACCGACATGGATTTCCCGCGACCGACCGGCCGGAGCCCGAATGGCAGCGGAGGCTGGCGCGGACATCATTCTGCTCGATGACGGCTTCCAGAACCCTGCCCTCTCGAAGACGATGTCCGTGTTGGTGGTTGATGGCGGTTACGGGTTTGGCAACGGTCGTGTCATCCCGGCAGGGCCGTTACGTGAACTGGTATCACAAGGACTGTCTCGCGCCGATGCCGTCGTGTTGCTGGGAGACGATCCCCGCAATCTGGAGGAAGTGCTGAAGGCAACACTCCCGGTTTTTCGAGGTCATCTGACACCAACCCGCGCGAGCGCAGGGTTGCGTGGTGAGCGGGCCATCGCTTTTGCCGGAATCGGGCGGCCTGGGAAATTTTTTGACACGCTACGAACGCTCGGCGTCGAGCTGGTTGAAACCCGGTCCTTTGGCGATCATGAGCCTTATCGCGGAGAAGATCTGATCGATCTGATCGCACAAGCCGAACAGAAAGATGCCCTGCTACTGACCACGGCCAAGGATCATGTCCGGTTGCCGGAAGAGCTTCGGCTGCTGATCAGGCGGGTCGATGTCGAGCTTGTCTGGGAAGACCCGGCTGGCATTGAAACCCTGCTGGACAGGATCGACGTGTCCGGCAGCTAGTTTTTCGGCGGCAGCGGCGGCACCAGAACGGCCGCGTCCACGCGCACATCGAACCAGTTAATCCGCCAGTCGAGATGCGGCCCGGTCGCCCGGCCGGTCGCCCCGATGGTGCCGATCCCCGCGCCCCGCTTCACTTCATCGCCGACCTTTACAGTCACCTTCTGCATGTGCAGGAACGCCGAGCTGAGCCCGTGTCCGTGGTCGATGATCACCGTGCCGCCGGTATAATAGAGATCCTTCTCCGCCAAT
Source organism: Nisaea sp. (assembly GCF_039990255.1). Classification (GTDB taxonomy): domain Bacteria; phylum Pseudomonadota; class Alphaproteobacteria; order Thalassobaculales; family Thalassobaculaceae; genus Nisaea. The sequence continues at coordinate 222,942 of NZ_JBDXGG010000004.1, forward strand.
CGGACGATCCCGCTCGCAGGCGCGACCACCGGAGAGCCCACCGGTCCAGCGACATCAACGCCGAAATGCGGCCGCTTCGGAACACCATTCAGGACTCTCTGACTTCCATAAACCCCGGAAATTCGCCCTTTTGCCGGCCAGATGAAACCTTCGACGAAATAAGGCCGGTCCGTGTCGATCTCCCGCACTTTCTTGATTCCGGCATTCTCGCTGCGGATGCGGGCAAGCACTTCCGGCTTCGGCTCGACATATTTCTGCGGCAGCCCGTCGATCCGCTGGATGTTGTAGGTCCGTTTGGAGATCTTCAATACCTTGCGCTCTTCCGAGCCGTCCGGCGCAGCAGCAACCAGCGTGGCATCGCGTTCCGCATCGCGCCCGAAACCGAACACGAACACCCCGTCGGCACTGACCCGCACGGGGCGGCCATCGAGAGTCAGTTTAACGCCCGGGTCGGTGCGACCCATGATGATCCCGCCTTGGGTGAAGGCACCATTCATTTCCAGAGTCACGGCATCAGCAGGATTGACCAGCAGAGTGAGGGCAGCGACAAGCAGAAGGCGGATCACAGCAGACTCCCTTGAGCCGGGTCGGGTTTCTTCGGTTTAGGCTTGGGCGAGGCTTTCGGCTCCGACGCTTCCTCCGCCGGTTTGCTGGTGCCTGCGGCAGCCGCAGCAGCTACGCCGGCGATTACTGCATCACGCGCACCGTCGCCGAAATGGATGGAAACTCCATCGCCTTCAGACAGGCCGCCCGCACTGGTGACAGGCGCGCCATCCGCATCCCGGACCAGCGCAAAACCGCGCTTCAGGGTCTGCTCGTAGGAATTGCTTTCCAGCAGGCGTCCCGCAGCATCCAGACGATTTGCCTGTTGATCGACAACACGCACAAAGGCCTGTTCGAACTGGCCCCCAAGCCGTCCCAAATCACGATCGCCGCGTATTGTCCGCTCGGCGATCGGCTCAAGCCGCAAGCGTCCAGCGACCGCACCGAGCTTGCTGACAGCAACCTCTCCGACCCGCCGGATCGATGATGTCCTGCGTTGTTCCGCAACCTTGAAGCGGCTTTCCATCCGGTTCAGCTCGGCCTGCGGATCCGCGATTCTCGACGTCAGATCACGCATCCGGTCATTCGCCCGGGACAGCCTGCGTTCCACCGCTGCACCCGAAGCCTGCCAGCGGTAATCCACCGTCTGCGCCTTCGCCTCGATGATCGAACGCGGATCGCCAAGCCCGCGTGCGAGGCCGGAGAGCCGGGTTTCTGACTCTGCGAACTTGCGGCGCAAGCCGTTGAACAGACGGGTCCCGTCCTGCATCAGCGTCGCCAGCAGATCCGAGCGCACCGGCACTGCGATCTCGGCGGCGGCGGTCGGGGTCGGTGCCCGGCGGTCGGAGGCATAATCGATCAGGGTCGTATCGGTCTCGTGCCCAACGGCGGAGATCAGTGGGATTTCGCTCGCCGCAGCGGCACGAACCACGATTTCCTCATTGAAGGCCCAGAGATCCTCAAGGCTGCCGCCGCCGCGGGCGACGATCAGCAAGTCCGGTCGCGGCACAACAGCATCCGGCGCCATCCGGTTAAAGCCTTCGATGGCGGCGGCGACCTGATCCTTCGCCGTCTCCCCCTGCACCAGCACCGGCCAGACCAGCACATGGCTCGGGAACCGGTCGGAGAGCCTGTGCAGGATATCCCGGATTACCGCGCCGGTTGACGAGGTAACCACGCCTATGACCTTCGGCAGAAACGGCAGCGGACGCTTGCGGGCGGCATCGAACAGGCCTTCGGCCGCCAGTTTCTTGCGCCGGTCTTCCAGCAGTTTGAGCAGTGCGCCCTCGCCTGCCAGCTCCATCTGCTCTATCACCATCTGGTACTTGGAGCGTCCGGGGAAAGTGGTGAGCTTGCCCGTGCAAATCACCTCCATGCCTTCTTCCGGCTGGATCGAAAGCCGCTGCGCAGCACCGCGCCAGCAGATCGCGTCGAGCACCGACTTCTCGTCTTTCAGGGTCAGATAGAGATGGCCGGAGCCTGCCCGTGTCGGCCGGGAAATCTCGCCCCGGACGCGAACATGCTCGAACGCCCCCTCGACGGTGCGTTTGACCTGATGGGAGATCTCGCTGACGGAGAATTCGGGAATATTGCCGAGCGGCGGCGCGCTGTCGTCTTGCATGAGGGGAATTTATGCTACAAGGCCGCCAAGTGAAAGCATGGGAACAGAAAAATGAAGATATTGGTTGTCGGATCGGGTGCGCGGGAACATGCCTTGTGCTGGGCCATTTCAGCCTCTCCCCTTTGCGATCACCTTTATTGCGCGCCGGGTAATGCCGGGATCGCCACTGTCGCCGAATGCATCGCGGTAAAGGCCGAGGATGTCGACGGGGTTGTTACCTTCGCCAGGGAAAACGCCATCGACTTCGTCGTTGTCGGCCCGGAAGCGCCGCTCGTCGCCGGTCTGGTCGACAAGCTGGACGAAGCCGGGATCAAGGCCTTCGGGCCGAGCGCAGCCGCAGCCCAGCTCGAAGGTTCCAAGGCTTTCACCAAAGGCATCTGCGACCGGCACAATATTCCGACGGCCGCGTACGCCCGCTTCACCGATCAGGAAGCCGCGAAGGATTATGTTACCAAAATGGGCGCACCCATCGTCGTCAAGGCTGACGGGCTTGCCGCCGGCAAGGGCGTGACCGTTGCCCAGACGGTCAAGGAAGCAATCGCCGCTCTTGAAGACGCCCTGTCTGGTGGCGCCTTCGGTGCTGCAGGTGAAGAGGTGGTGATCGAAGAATGCCTGATCGGCGAGGAAGCAAGCTTCTTCGCACTCTGCGACGGCAAGACCGCGCTGCCGCTGGCCACCGCCCAGGATCACAAGGCTGTCGGCGACGGCGATACCGGCCCGAACACAGGCGGCATGGGCGCTTACTCACCGGCCCCGGTAATGGACGACGCCATGGTCCAGCGGGTGATGGACGAGATTGTTCAGCCGACGGTCGACGGCATGGCGGCCGAAGGCATGCCGTTCAAGGGCGTGTTGTTCGCCGGACTGATGATCACCAGGGACGGCCCCAAGCTGATCGAACACAATGTCCGCTTCGGCGATCCTGAATGCGAAGCGCTGATGGTGCGTCTGATGAGCGATATCCTGCCGGCGCTGGTTGCCTCCGCGGACGGCCAACTCGACCAGATCACCCTGCGCTGGCGCCCGGAGAGTGCGCTGTGCGTCGTGCTCGCCTCAAAGGGCTATCCAGGTTCCTACGAGAAAGGCACGTTGATCGCCGAACTTGCGCCGGATAGCGAGACCGTGACCACCTTCCATGCAGGCACCGCACGCACGGATAAGAACGTGTTACATGCGACGGGTGGACGGGTCCTTGTCGTGACCGCGCTGGGTGAGAGCGTTACTGCCGCCCAGACCCAAGCCTACGAAACGGTAAAATCCATCAAATGGTCCAATGGTTTCTGCCGGAACGACATCGGCTGGCGTGCCGTGGCGCGAGAGTCTGCCAATCAGGTTAAGTAAAATTTTCTAAAAAACAGAATGAATTCTTATATTTGTTTCACTTAATATTCATACACAAAAGGATTTAAAAACCCTCGGAATGAAATAGAAAGCACAGTAACATCCGCTCCTTAATTTATTAGGGCGAGTTTTTTTGTTTGATATAAACTCAGCAGTTGCAGCGCCTATCGCCGACGTGGAGACTGTTGGAACGTTCCCCCCGTTGAAAGATGTAATTCATGGGGTCCGTCACGCATTCCAGCCAATCGTCCATCTCGACACCGGCCTGACCCATGGGTTCGAGGCATTGCTGCGCGGTACGGATGCGCTTGGCTTCGACAGCATCGCCCAACTGTTCGATCGTGCTTCAGAGAACGGGGTTTTGGAAGAGCTCGAAACGCGATTGCTGACCAAGGCGCTGAACGATTTCGGTGGCCTTGCCTGTGCCGAGGGACTGCATCTCTTTTTCAATATAGACGCCCGCAGTCTGCCTGCACTCGGCCGTAAAGTTCCAAAGACCCTGAATGCCATGTCCGATCTTGGACTTTCCAGCACGCAGCTCTGCCTTGAAGTCTCCGAAAAGTCTGACATCTCGCAGGACAGCGCGGCCATCCAGGCCCTGCGCTGCGCCCGCGACAGCGGCATCCAGATCGCGCTCGATGATTTTGGCGAAGGCTATGCCAGGCTCCGTCTGCTGCATGAAGAGCACGCCGAATATGTGAAATTCGATCGTTACTTCATCAACAATGTCGCCCGTGACCCGAAGAAAAAACTGTTCGTTTCCAGCCTGATCGACATGTTCGAGGTGCTCGGCATCCAGACCATCGCCGAGGGTGTGGAAACAGAAGAGGATCTGGCCAGCTGCCGTGAACTCGGCTTCGACATGGTGCAGGGGTATCTCGTTGCCCGCCCGACGCTGGATTATGAAAGTCTCAGCCGAAGCTACGAGAGCCTCATATCGGCCCGGCGGCGCGACCGGCGCTCCCGGACATCGGACCAGCATCTTCTGCGCGAACAGATCGTCGAGGTACCGACCCTCAGCATCGAAACGCCGATGCAGGACGTTTTCGACGCCTTTCGCAAAAACGAAAGCGCCCGCCTTTTCCCGGTGCTCGACCCGAATCAACGGCCGCTCGGCATTGTGAGTGACGCCGATCTCAAGGCCTATGCTTTCTCGCCCTACGGCAAGGACCTGATCGTGAACCGCAGCTTCGGCAAGCGGCTCGGCGATTTCGTTCGCCCCTGCCCGATCGCCGATATCCATACCCAGGCGGAACGCATCCTCCAGATTTACAGCCATAACGACGCGCTGAACGGTGTGATCATCGTCGAGAACGCGCAATATGCGGGCTTCCTCGACAATTCATCGCTGCTGCGTGTGCTAAACGAAAAAAACCTGATCACCGCCCGCGAGATGAACCCGCTGACCAAGCTGCCCGGCAATACGGCCATTTCGGATTTTATCGCCGATGCGCTTGCCGAGGATGACCAAACGCGGACGCTACTGCACTTCGATTTCGATAATTTCAAGCCGTTCAACGACACCTACGGCTTCCGCCAGGGTGACCGTGCATTGCTGCTGTTTGCGGAGAACCTGCGACAAGTCTTCGCCAGCCAGGACTTTTTCATCGGGCATATCGGCGGCGACGATTTCTTTGTCGGAGCCCGCGACGTGCCCGTATCAGATGTCAGCCAGCTGGTCCGCGAAGCCCGCGAGCAGTTCGCCACGGATGTGGAAAGCTTCTACGATAAAAAAGCGCGCGAACGTGGCTCCATCGAAGCGCGCGGCCGTGACGGCAGCCTGCGCTCCTATCCGCTTCTGACATGCAGCGCCGCCATGCTGGTGATCGATTCGGGCGAACATCAGTCAGATCTGGAGACCGTGCTGACGGCGTTTGCTGACCTGAAAAAACGGGCGAAAGAGGAAGGCGGCTTCGCCTTCCATCAGATTCGGTAGCTGGGCCTTCCATCAGATTCGGTAGCTGGCTTAATCCGGTCAGCCTGCCTCAGATGCTGCTCGGCGGCTTGCCGTAGACTTTCTCGAATGCGGCCTTCAGCTGCTCGGTCTCCTCCTCAGTGAGATCGACCATCTCGTCGACGAAATCTTTTTGTTCCTTGAGGGAGCGCTCGCACATTGAATGGAAGATATCCATCAGGACGCGAAAGGCACTGAAACGCGGGTTCCCGACCGGGTCGGAACGGATTTCAAACACCGAGATAATGCCACCCATCTTGCGAACCATATGGTCCAGTTCGGCTGCTCTGCCCTTGTCTATTGCCACTTTGGTTTTCCCCTTAGCCGCTCGAACGGATTGTTAAAGATAAAAGCGCGCCATCATACCCGGCGAGCATAATGCAGCAATCTCATTCCCTTTTTTGGGAAATGCGCATGCTCGCAGTCAGGCCGACTCCGCGGTCCAGACCACCACTTGGTTTCGTCCGCCACTCTTGGCCTCATAGAGCGCACGATCGGCACGCTCCATGATGTCCTTCAGGTTTCGCCGCGGAACGAGTTGCGCCACGCCAAATGACACGGTCACGGAAAGTGGATCGCCACCGTCGATCATGATCGGTGTTTCAGAGATCGTATTGCGCACCCGGTCAAGGACCCGGCGCGCATCTTCCGGGCCGGAATCAGGCAGGCAGATCAGGAATTCCTCGCCACCAAACCGATAAATCGAATCATACGGCCTGAGCGTGTCTTCGATGATCCGTGTCACACGAGCCAGAACCCTGTCACCAGCCTGATGCCCATAGGTGTCGTTGACCGACTTGAACTTGTCGATGTCGGCAATGGCAATGGAACAGGGGCGTCCGCTGCGGCGCATTCGCTGCTGCTCCCGGATCAGCTCCCGCTCCATGGTACTGCGGGTATTGGTGCCGGTCAGCGGATCGAGATCGGAAAGTGCAGCCCGGAATGCCCGGGCCATGCGGCCGGCCTGTTCGTTGAAGCTGTCGATCTTGTGCAGCAGCGCGTCGTATTCCTCAGTCGAAATCCCGTCGTCTTTCCATCCCCGCACAGCAAGGATAGCTGCATGCGCGTAAAGCCCTTGATGCATCTCAACGAGCATGGCGAAGGCGGGCTGCGAGAAGATATCGTCATCGCGGTTTGTCGAATACCAGCGGCCGAAACGGCTCACCCGATGCGCGTCTTCCGTCACCACTTCGGGGTCGGGGCGCAATCGGCAGACCAGCGCGCGGTGAAACAGCGCGAGCCATTGCCGCGTTTCCTCGACGGCGACCTCAAGCTCACGCACGATTTCTTCGAGCTGCCTGCGGGACAGCGCGGAGTCCGGTACCTGCTGTTGCGCGGAATTATCCTGAGCAGAGATCGTCCTATTCCCTTGTTATCGTCTGCCGATCCCACGCCCCAGCCAAAGCCTATCGACTCCGCCGCTCGCATCCAAGCTCAATAAGCAATATCTCCCGCCGAGCGACGGGTCAGTCAGCCAACTCCGGGCGGTTTCCAAAGAGACTCAGCGCCTCCGGGTTAGCCAGCGCCTCAACATTCTTCACCGGACGACCATGCACCACATTACGCACAGCCAGCTCGACGATCTTGCCGCTCTTGGTCCGCGGAATGTCGGCGACCTCGATGATCTTGGCCGGTACATGGCGCGGCGACGCACCCTTGCGCACCGTGTCCTTGATCTTCTTGATCAGCGCATCATCAAGAGTCATACCCTCCGCCACGCGAATGAACAGCACGACGCGCACATCATCGTCCCAATCCTGGCCAATGACGAGCCCTTCCAGCACTTCCGGCAGCTTCTCGACCTGGCGATAGATTTCCGCCGTGCCGATCCTCACACCGCCCGGATTGAGCACCGCGTCGGAACGGCCATAGATCACCATGCCGCCGCGCGGAGTCAGTTCTACATAATCGCCATGGCACCAGATGTTTTCGTAGCTCTCGAAATAGGCGCTGCGATACTTGGCGCCATCCGGATCGTTCCAGAACATGATCGGCATACAGGGGAACGGACGGGTGCAAACCAGCTCACCCTTCTCGCCAACCACCGGCTTGCCATCATCGTCAAACACGTTCACCGCGAGGCCGAGGCCGCGAGTCTGGATCTCGCCGCGCCAGACCGGCCCAACCGGGTTGCCGAGCACGAAGCAGGAAACGATGTCAGTACCGCCGGAAATAGAGGAGAGCTGTATGTCTGACTTGATAGACCGGTAGACATAGTCGAAACCTTCCGGCACCAGCGGCGAGCCGGTCGAGGTCATCGCCCGAACGGTCGAGAGGTCATGTGTTTCCTTCGGCAGCAAACCGCTTTTGTTCAAGGCGTCAATGTACTTCGCCGAGGTGCCGAACAGCGTCATCTTCTCCGCGTCGGCATAGTCGAACAGAATGTTGCCATCAGGATGGAACGGGTTGCCGTCATAGAGCAGCAGCGTGGCCTCAGAGGCGAGGCCGCTGATCAGCCAGTTCCACATCATCCAGCCGCAGGTCGTGAAGTAGAAGATACGGTCGTCCTTCTTCACGTCGCTATGCAGCTGATGCTCTTTCAGATGCTGAATCAGCGTGCCGCCGATGCCGTGCACGATGCATTTCGGTACGCCCGTGGTGCCGGAAGAGAACATGATGTAGAGCGGCTCGTTGAAGCCCATCTGGGTAAACGAGATTTCGCCCGCCTCGAAAGCGCCGGTGAAGTCCGCATAGCTGACCCCACCTTTGATATCGCCAATCGGTGGCTCGTCGCGGGTGTATGGCACGATGACTGTCTTCTTCACCGTCGGCAGTTCGGCCAGAATGCCGGTAATCTTGTCCAACGTGTCGAAGCTCTTGCCACCGTAATAGTAGCCTTCAACGGCCACAAACACCGTCGGCTCGATCTGGCCGAACCGGTCCAGCACCCCGCGAATACCGAAATCGGGAGAGCAGGAGGACCAGACGGCCCCGAGGCTTGCTGTCGCAAGCGTGGCGACGATGGTCTCCGGCATATTCGGCATGAAAGCCGCGACCCGATCACCGGGGCCAACACCCTCGGCTTTAAGGGCCTGGGCGAATTTCGAAACTTCGTCATAAAGCTGGGAGAAGCTCATTCGGCGCTTCACCTTGTCCTCACCCCAGAACACGATAGCGTCGGAATTGTCACGGCGGCGCAGCAGGTTTTCCGCGAAGTTCACTTTCGCGTCCGGGAAGAAAGCGGCACCCGGCATCTTGTCGCCATCCTTTAGAATGGTGTCGCCCTTTTCGCCTATGATGCCAGTGAAATCCCAGACAGCATCCCAGAAGCTCTCCAGCTCCGTCACCGACCAATCGAAGAGACTGTCGTAATCCGTCAGGCCGGCGCCGCGCTCGCGGTTCACGAAGTCGATGAAACGGGTGATGTTCGCATCTGCGATCCGCTCGGCACTCGGTTTCCAAAGCGGCGTCATTTCTGTCGTCATGTCTCTCGGCGTCCCCTGCTTGCCAGCGTCCCAGTTCGTCGCGCCATTCCCAGATTGTCACCCGGTTAGCGTCTTGTTCGTTGCTTAATCCTATAACGGCGGCAGGTGTCAGCGGCAATGCTGCAATGCGCAATCGGCGCTGGTTCTCCCCCCACAGGACCGGGCTAGCTTCGGTATTGCACACCTTTCGTGGACTGACGCCATGGCGGCAACACAGAAACCCGACGATATCGAAATCAGGGCAGCGACCACGGAGGAGGCCGTTGAGATTGCCAATTTCCACGTAAAGGTCTGGCGCGAGACTTACAAGGATATGGCGCCAGAAGAAGCGATACGCGTGCTGAACGAGGAACGCCGGCTGCCCGGTTGGATCGAGGTCCTCGCCTCGACCGATGTCCGAAAAAATACGCAGATCGCTCTCGCTGATGGAAAGATCGTTGGCCTGGTCAGCTACGGGCCTCCCTCATCCGAGGTTTTCGGCCAACGGGGCGAAATCAAACATCTCTATGTCGATGGCAGCCAACGCGGCCGGGGCCTCGGTCGACATCTGCTGCAGCAGGCACTTCAAGAGATGGGAAAACTCGACTTCGATGGAATTGGCCTGTCCGTGGTTCGTGAGAACATGGCGGCGCGGCGTTTCTACAAATCGCTTGGAGGTACGGAGCACAGCGAATTCCAGGACCCGGGGCCAATCTGGAAATCCAGTAATATCCTTGTCATATGGCCGACCAGCGCTGAAGTGGACTGACTCAAAATCACAGCGGGCCTAGCGTATCCGAAAGCCCATGCGCCCGCGCGTTCTTAAGATCAACAAGGCAGCAATGCGCAATCAGCGCTGGTAGAACGCACGGCGAAGCGTATCGTGAAGCTCTTCCGCAGATTATGGACACGGCGCCGATGAGCGCCTGATGAGTCTCAATGGCGTTCGCCGAAACATCTCTGTCTTCCCGCTGGGCCGCGCTCTCGCCAAATACCCAGGGCGCGGTCTGGATCGTAATATCCTGTGTGCTTTTCTCTATCATGCAGGCGGCGGTGAAGCTGCTCGGTGCCCGGCTCGATACCTTCCAGATCGCTTTCTTCCGTTGCGCCTTCGGCCTTGCCGTGATCCTGCCTTTCATGGCCAAGGCAGGGCCTGCCGTGTTCAAGACCAAACGCCCCCTTGCCCATTTACTGCGTGGCTGCCTCGGCGCTGGAGCAATGTCCTGTGGCTTCTATTCCGTGACACACATGCCTCTGGCCGACGCCACGGCGATCAGCTTCGCCAAGCCACTCTTTATGATCGTACTGGCAGTGCTGTTCCTGAACGAGCAGGTTCGCTGGCGGCGCTGGTCGGCAACCGCCGTCGGCTTTGTCGGGGTCCTGATCATGGTCCGGCCCGGCTCGTCAGAGATCGGCTTTGCCGCCGGTATCGCCCTGCTCGGCACGCTGTTCGTTGCCCTCGTCGTAGTCGTGGTGAAGAAGCTGGCCGATACGGAATCTCCGCTGACCATCCTGTTCAGCTTCGGGATCATCTCGACCACGATCATGACCGTCCCCGCCATCCTGGTCTGGCAGCAACCGACCTGGGCCGAAATGGCCATGCTGCTCGCAGTCGGCACCCTCGGCTCGGCCGGACAAGCTTGCGCTGTACGCGGTTTCAAGATCGGAGAAGCGACGGCGGTGGTGCCGTTCGATTATTCACGGCTGATCTTCGCCGGCTTCATCGGCTACTGGCTCTTCGCCGACGTGCCCGGCATTCACACCCTCGCCGGTGCGGCCCTGATTGTAATCTCAACGCTCTACATCGCCCGCCGCGAGGCGCAGCTCGGTAAAACGCCGATGCGCAACAAGACCGATCATCATCCGGTTGTGCTTGTTGAGGAAGACGAGAAACAGCGGGGCTGAGCCTCTGCCCTATCTCGAACAGAACGCCCCGATTAAGCGATCTGCTTCCGCATTGAGGCCGGCGAGCATGATTGTGACGCTGTCCCCGCTCGCTGTGATCTTCTCAGCATACCGGACCTCTCCGTCGCGCCCAGCCATTGAGCTTCTTCGGGGTGCGGCGCGGGTTTTATCACCAAAGGGCCCTGCGCCGAAGCAATGCGGTAAGAATGGCCCATGCCGCCCGGAGGGTGGCGGATCGGCGGGCCTCCGCCGAATTCGGTCGCGATCGCACGCAACCGCGCCTGCACCACATCGTCCGCCACATTACCTTGCTTTGATATTACCTCACCCCGGAACAGCGAAACGCTCCCGGCCTAAATCGCCCCGACCACCCCCGAAATCGACGCGTTCGCAAGCGCCAAGAGCACGAGGATCGTCAGCCACTTCCGCAACTTCGCATACCACTCCGGCAGAAAACCGGCATTGCAGGCGCGGACATCGATGAAATAGGCGAGCGCAACACCAAGCGCGATCAGCAGCAGGCCAAAAAACGGGCCCAGCATGGTGGCTATCCAGGCAATCAGCGCCGGCACCACGCTCCAGCCATAGCGGGCCCAGGCTGCCCTGTCCATTTCCTCCTCATCCTCTTCTCGCGCCTCTTCCAGCTCGCCCTGCCACATGGCGGCGCCCCAATGCACTGCACCGAGAAAGGAAAGGATCGCCGCACCATAAGTGATCAGGCTGTCAATCAGCACATAGCCGTAGAGGGGGTCTGTCAGCCAGACCGGCAGGGAGATCGCATAGAAAGGCACCAGCCCCCCGAAACCGAGGATCAGGGCAGGACGGGGCACGTCCTGGAATGAAGGCATCATCTCGGCGCATCCCTTTGTCGCACTGGCCTTTGCCGCGCTGGACGCGCGGGCGGCTTTCGGTTTCACTGCGCCCCGTTATACCGTTCAAACATCCGGCCAGCAAAGGCCGGACCCGAAAGCACCGGAGGAAACAGGAACATGCAGGTTCAGGGACAAGCCGCGATCGTGACAGGCGGCGGCAGCGGGTTGGGTGCAGGCACCGCGCGCGCGCTGGCAGCCGCAGGCGCAAAAGTAGCGCTGTTCGACGTGAATGAAGAGGGCGCGAAGAAAGTCGCGGCCGAGATCGGCGGCATCGCCGTGTCGTGTGACGTTTCCGACGCCGCTTCCGCCGAAGCGGCCATCGCCACCGCGCGCGAGGCTCATGGCCCGGCCCGTATCCTGGTGAACTGCGCCGGCATCGCGCCCGCCGAACGGATCGTCGGCCGCAACGGCCCAATGCCGCTCGACAATTTCCGCAAGGTCATCGAGGTCAACCTGATCGGCACCTTCAACATGATGCGCCTCGCCGCCGCCGACATGCAGGGCACGGACCCGCTTGAAGACGGCGAGCGCGGCATCGTCATCTCCACCGCCTCCGTCGCCGCCTTCGAGGGCCAGATCGGCCAGAGCGCCTATGCCGCATCAAAGGGCGGCGTGCATGCGCTGACCATCGTCGGCGCCCGCGAATTCGCCAAGGCCGGCATCCGCTTCAACACCATCGCGCCGGGCCTGTTCGGCACCCCGATGTTGCTCGGCATGCCCGAAGACGTCCAGAACAGTCTCGCCGCGACGGTTCCCTACCCGTCCCGCTTCGGCACACCGGAAGAATACGCGAAACTGGCAATGGCGATGATCGACAATGTCATGCTGAACGGCGAGACCGTGCGGCTCGACGGCGCCATCCGGATGCAGCCGCGGTAAAGAAAGCTATCCTCATCCCGGACCACGATCCGGGACCTGGGTAATCAAAGCGCCGTGCATCTCAGAAGTGTCGTGCCCGTCATCAAAAGATCCCGGATCGTGGTCCGGGATGTCGGTTAAGTGTGGAGTCGGGTGAACATCAAACTCCGCCCAACAGCTCTTCCACATAGGCCGGCACGATTTCACTCGCGGGGCCGTAGCGTTTCTCCGCGAACAACGTGGCTCCCTCCGACGGCTCAAGATTGAGCTCGATCGTATGGGCGCCGTGCATGCGGGCTTCCTGGACAAAACCCGCGGCGGGGTAGACATTGCCGGAGGTGCCGATGGAGATGAAGAGATCCGCGTCGGAGAGCGCTTCGTAGATCTCCTCCATATAGAGCGGCATTTCGCCGAACCAGACGACATGGGGACGCAATGTACCTGCCTCATTCGTCGTCGGGTTTCGGCTTTCCAGCGTCAGATCATCCCTCCAGCCGAAAACTTCGCCGGTGCGCTCACAGCGCGCTTTCAGCATTTCGCCATGCATGTGCAGCAGCTTCGAAGAACCCGCCCGCTCATGCAGGTCGTCGATATTCTGCGTCACCAGCAGCACATCCCCCTGCCAGTCCCGCTCCAGCCGGGCAAGCGCCGCATGGGCCGCGTTCGGCACCACATCGCTGTCGGTCAGGGAACGGCGGCGGGCGTTGTAGAACTCGTGCACCATCACCGGGTTGCGCAAATACCCCTCCGGCGTCGCCACATCCTCCAGATTGACCTTCGACCAGATCCCGTCGGCATCCCGGAAGGTATCGAGGCCGGACTCCTTGGAAATACCGGCGCCGGTCAGAATAACAATGGAAGCATCGGGTGAGAGATTGAGCTGCATGGGAGGCTCCTAGCGACGGTCCTGAAAGAATTTGCGAAGCAGATTACCGGCGCGGCTTTCCTCAACCCCGCCAATCACCTCCGGCGCGTGATGACAGGTCGGCTGGCTGAAAATCCGGGGGCCATGCTCGACCCCACCACCTTTCGGATCATAGGCACCGAAAACCAGACGGCGGATACGGGCAAAGCTGATGGCCGTCGCACACATCGGGCACGGCTCCAGCGTCACATGCAGATCACAATCGATCAGACGGGGCGAACCGACTTCCACCGCTGCCGCCCGAATAGCCAGGATCTCCGCATGGGCGCTCGGATCGTTCAACTCCTCGACCCGGTTACCGGCCACCGCCAACACCGTGCCGTCCGGGCCGGTCACAACCGCGCCCACCGGAACCTCGCCCCGTGCAGCCGCCGCTTCCGCTTCGGCCAGCGCTCGTGCCATAATTGTCAGATGTTCAGTACTCATAGCTCCATACCTAGCGGGAAGCGGTATTGCATCCAAGCCGTTTGCATCCGCGCCCGTCCCCGCGTAAGACCTGCTTCATGAGTGATTTCAGCGAAATTTTCACCGAAGACCGCGGCCCTGAACGCATTGCCAAACGGCTGGCCCGTGCCGGGCTTTGCTCGCGCCGTGAGGCGGAGCAGTGGATTGCCGACGGACGTGTCGAACTGGACGGAGAAATCCTGACCAGCCCTGCCATCACCGTCACCGGGGAGTCGAAAATCCGGGTCGACGGGAAGGCTTTGCCTGTGATCGAGCCAACCCGGCTCTGGCGGTTCAACAAGCCGCGCGGCGTGGTGACAACGAACAAGGACCCCGAAGGCCGGGAAACCGTGTTCGACCGGCTTCCTGCGGATCTGCCGCGTGTGGTCACGGTCGGCCGCCTCGATTTCGATACAGAAGGCCTCCTGCTGCTGACCAATGACGGCGCGCTGTCCCGGCTGTTGGAACTGCCGTCAACGGCGTGGCTGCGGAAATACCGGGTCCGGGTCTATGGCTCCATTACCGAGAAATCGATTGCCCTGCTGAAGTCCGGCCCGACGGTCGACGGCATCAAATATGGAGCGGTCACGGTCGAGCGTGATATCGAAGGTAAGGCGAATACCTGGCTCACCCTCGGCATCCGTGAAGGCAAGAACCGCGAGATTCGCAAGCTGATGGAACATGTTGGTCTCAAGGTGAACCGGCTGATCCGGGTTTCCTACGGCCCGTTCCAGCTCGGCGATTTGCCGGAGGGCGAGGTTCTGGAGGTGCGGCAAGCCACGCTTAAGGAACAGCTCGGCATTCGCGAGGAGAAAACCGGCACCGCGAAGGCAAAAACGAAAGCGCCGTTCAAGGGCACACGCCGACCCGCGCCGAAAGACGATTCAGGAAAGCCAAAAAGTGCGCCAAGACCAGGCGGTGCCGTCAAGGTCAGCGGAGCCGGAAAGCCCGGAGCCCCCGGTAGACACGGTGACACCAGGAAAACAGGCGACGACCGAACTCCCTCGACGCGGGGTGCCGCCGGCAAGCAGAATGTGAGACGGGACGCGTCCAAGTCCGGCCCGGATCGAGGAGACAAGAATGCGGATCGTCGCGGGCAAAAATCGCGGAACCAAACTCGCCGCCCCTGAAAACTGGAACACTCGGCCAACGGCCGACAGGACCCGCGAGTCTCTGTTTGGTGTTCTTGAGGGCGGTAGGCTGGGCGACGCGCTCACGGACTCATTCGTGGTGGATGTTTTCGCAGGCACCGGTGCACTCGGCCTTGAGGCCCTGTCGCGCGGAGCGACGGAAGCGGTCTTCATCGAGAGTGATCGGGAAGCCGTCGAAGCACTGCGCGAGAATATCGGGCGCGTTAAGGCCAGTGATGCAACCACAGTGATCGAGGGCGACATCCGTTCCTTGCATCGCACGGCGCCGCGTCCGGCAGGCCTGATCCTGATGGACCCACCCTACAATAGCGGACTTGCCGCCCCTGCCCTCGACCAACTGCACAAATGCGGCTGGATCGACGGTAAAACTCTGATCGTCGTCGAGTGCGAGAAATCGGAGGAGCTGGAAATTCCGGAATGGCTGGAGGTGCTGGATAACCGGCGCTACGGCAAGGCCCAGATCAGCTTCCTGCGTCCGAGCATGTCCGGCGACGCCGGCTGAGGAATACGACCAACCGGGAGGGAGTGCACCATGCATCTGGAAGGATCATGCCATTGCGGCGCCGTGAGCTTCAGCCTGGAGAGCAAACACCCCACCCCGTTCAATCGCTGCTACTGCTCGATTTGCCGGAAGACGGCAGGTAGCGGCGGTTACGCGATAAACCTGTCCGGTGACTTCGACAGCCTCATCATCGAGGGCACGGAGAACATCTCGAAATATCGCGCAAAAATCGACGGTGGCGAAAGCCTGGCCGAGCGCAGTTTCTGCAAGACCTGCGGTTCCGCCCTCTGGCTCTGGGACCCGCGCTGGCCGAAGTTGGTACATCCGCAAGCCGGCTCTATCAACACACCGCTTCCCACGGCGCCGGAGTTGACACATCTGATGCTTGAGGCGAAGCCGGACTGGGTACCGCTGGAAAAAGGCGCGAAGGACCAGTGCTTCGATGCCTACCCGGAGGAAAGCATCGAAGCCTGGCACAAGAGGCTGGGTTTGGAGCGCTAGGGACGCTCCCGCCCCACCCTCTAGCCCCCCAGAAACAACCGGCCGACTTCCGGGTTAGCCAGCAATTCCTCGCCGGTACCTGCCATGGCCGTCTGCCCAGAGACCAGCACATAGCCGATATCGGCGAACTCCAGACCTTTTTTGGCATTCTGCTCGACCATCAGGATGGTCTTGCCCTCGACCCTTTGCAGGTCATCCAGGATCTCGAACACCATATCGATGAAGCGCGGCTCCAGACCGATGGAGGGCTCATCAACCAGTAGGATTTCCGGCTCCATGACAAGCGCCCGGCTGATCTCCAGCAGACGGCGCTCGCCTCCGGACAACACCTTGGCCTGATGATTTCGGCGAGCAGCAAGACGCGGATATTTTTCGAAGATGCGCTCCGCCGCTTCCTTGGCGTCCGAGGTTTTCTCCTTCAGGTATCCGCCCATCCAGAGGTTTTCCTCGACGGTCATGCCGCCGAACACGGACTTGTCCTGCAGGATGTAAGCGATTCCCGCATTTTTCGGCTTCTCGTTGGAGGAAAAGTTCGTGACGTCCTGGCCGCCGACATTAACGGAGCCGGAGAAGATGTTGGTGAAGCCGAAGATCGAATGCAGCACGGTCGACTTGCCCGCACCGTTCGGTCCGATCAGGCAGCAGGATTGCCCCTTACCAACCTTCAGCGAGAACTCATGCAAGATCTCCATCTTGCCATAACCGGCTTTCAACTTGTCGATGGTGAGATATGGATCTGGTCCGGCGAGTGCATCGATCCGCGCCTGATCCGGACCGTCGGCGATAGCCTCGACCTGCCGGACCACATCCTCGACGGAGATAACGGTCTCGACACCGCCTTTGCCATAACCGCTGATGCGCGTTTCGCTGACCGTTACAGTCACGGTTTCTTCCTTGTCGCTCATCAGTGGGCTCCCAGATAGGCTTCAACCACCCGCGGATCGTTTTGAACCTCATCCGGTGTTCCGGTGGCAAGCATCTCGCCATGGGCCAGACAGGAGATCCTGTCAGCGAGGTTCATAATCACCCGCATATTGTGCTCGATGACGAAGAGGGTGATGCCGAACTGCTCGTTCGCCCGCTTCAGCCGGTCAATCAAGCCATTGATCAGGGTCGGGTTGATCCCCGCGGTCGGCTCGTCCAGCAACAACACTTTCGGCCGGTTCATCAGAGCCATAGCGAATTCCAGAAGCTTCTGCTGACCGAAGGACAGCTCACCCGCGATCAAAAACCGCTTCTGGTAGAGCCCCACAAACTCCAGAAGTTCCTCGGCGAAAGCCTCGGTTTCCCGGTCATGCATGGAGCCGAACATGGAGCCGAGGCCCTCATCCCGGTGCGAGACCGAGATCAGCATGTTCTTCATGCAATCCATTTTCGAGTAGATCCGGGTCTGCTGGAATGTCCTGAGCAGGCCCAGCCGGGCAATATCCGGAACCCGGAGTTTGGAGATTTCCTGGCCCTTGAACTTGATTGAACCCTCATCGATGGGGTGATAGCCGACGACCGAATTAAAGAGGGTCGTCTTGCCAGACCCGTTCGGCCCGATCAGCCCTGTGATGCCTCCTTCGGCAACATCAATGCTGATCTCCTTGTTCGCAACGACACCGCCGAAACTCTTGGAGACGCCGCGCACCTCGATTAGCGATCCGCTCATTCCGCTGCCTCCGTCTGGCCCGACCGGGTCATTTTCTCGTCAACCGTCACACCGAACAGCACCGGCCAGCGATCCTGCGCCCAGCCGAGAATGCCCTGCTGGAAATAGACGATATTGATGATGATGATGGCGCCGAGCGCAACCCACTGCCAGCCGAGCAGATGGGTCCAAGTCACCTCCTTCACGATATGGAACAGAATTGCTCCAAGGACCGGCCCCCAGACCGTTCCCTTACCGCCAAGCAAGGCCATGGCAACCATGAAAATGCCGAAGGTTGCCGTCGGGAAGGCCACTTCCAGAGGCTCAATGAAGCCGGACATATTGCCGAAAACGGCGCCCGCCATACCCATGAACAAGGCAGGGACCATCCAGGCCGTCACCTTGTAGCGCGTGGTGTGGATACCCATCGCCTCGGCCTTGTCCTCATCGTCCCGGATCGCATTGATGGCAAGTCCGAAGCGGGTCTTGTAGATCGCACGGATCACGACATGTGAGAGGATGGCGAGCACGAACAGCATGACATAGAAGACCTGCGAGCCGCTTGCCGCCTCGCCCGGGAAAACCGGCATGGATATACCGCTGCCCCCGCCGACATAAGCCCAGCCGCTGACCAGTTCGGCCACCGCGACCGCCAGCCCCAGCGTGCCGATAGCGAAGTAGGGTCCGCGTAGACCCAGCATGAATGGACCGATGATGAGGGCAAATATCATTGCCATGACACCACCGAAACCGATGCCGAGAAGCAGTCCTGTCCAATACTGCTCAACGGTGAAATCTACCTTGATGCCGCCAAAGGCTGCTGTGTATTCCGCGACATCGTAGACAATGCCGATCTGGACCACCGCAGAGGCGTACATACCAATACCGAAGAAGGCGATGTTACCAAGCGAGTTGTAACCCATCTGGCCGCCGGTCATATCCCACGTCACCGCCATCAGCACCATCAACCAGAGGACTGCCATCTGACTGGTGAAAGCAGGTGCCAGCAAAGGCACCAGGATCCCAGCAGCGATCAGGACGCCATAGATGGAAAGATCGAGTCTCTGAGCGCTCATCGGACGACCTGCCTTAACCGGTACATTTGGAAGAGCCGCACCATGAGCACGACGACGAGCAGGCCGACCACGGCCGCGACCGCAAATTCCGCACCAAAGACAAATCCGGAATAGTTCTCCCAGACCCCAAGACCGAAACCTGCGACGATCACACCTGGAAGATTACCAAGCCCGGCCGCCGTAACGATGATGAAAGCCCGGATCGAATGCACGATCCCGTAGAAGGGCTGAATGTTCCAGATCATCGCAACCAGAACGCCTGCGGCGCCGCAGATGGCTGCGTTAAGCGCATAAGTGAAGGCATAGACCTGATCCGTATTAATCCCGAGAACACGGGCCGCGCGAGGATCCTGCGCCGTTGCCCGGATCGCCTGCCCCATCCGCGAATTACGCATGAAGAGCACGATGCAAATTGCCAGGGCGGCCGCAAGTCCCAACCCGACGAAACGGATCACCGGAATGCTGAGGTCCCCGATATCAAGGGTGCCGAACCCGGCTTCGGCGATCTTCACTTCCGGACCGAAGCGCAGGTTCAGCGCCTGCTGGATCAGCAGACTAAGCCCGAATGTGGCTAGCAGGGACGTGAACATGTCCCGGTCGACAACACGGCGGATGATCGCCGCGTAAACGCCCCAACCAAGTACGAACAGGACGACGAAAGCGATTGGAAGGGCCAAGATCGGATGCATTCCCCAGAGGGTGCATTGATAGGCCACGTATCCGCCAAGGATCACCATGTCGCCCTGCGCCAGATTCTTCACGTTCATGACGCCCCAGACCAGGGCCAGGCCATAGGCGGCGAGGACGAAAATCCCCCCGATCAGCAACCCCTGGACCAGCAGGTCCACGGCGAAGATCGGTGCCTGTAATAAAATCGAGATATTGTCGAGCATTGAAAACCGCATCCTTCCCGCGAGCGTGTCCGGACGCAGCCAGGGCGTTCGGACGATAGAGACACGGAAGAAAGGTTACCCCTCCCGCCGTGTCCCTTCGGTTCAAGCGATGACTATTTCGGCGAACGCGGATGCCGGACTTTCGAAGATGCCCATTTCACAGGGGCAACCACTTTATATTCGCCGTCCTGGATCTGACGCAGCACCATCGGCTTCGCAATGTTGTTGCCTTCCGGTGCAAATTTGATCCCGCCGTAAAAGGTCTTCATGTCGGTATCGGCAAGTGCGTCACGCAGTGCGTCCGTGTCGAAGCTGTTTGCCCGCTCGAACGCATCCTTCCAGACCATCACAGCGGCTGTCGCCTGAGCGGCTTGGTATGGCACGTTCTTGTAGCCCTCAAAGGACTTCTTGAAGAGCGCGTCATACTCTGCGGCGGTGCCGAAAAGATCGTCCTCGTAACTGAGGGTCTCGGCCCATTGCGTTGGACACAGAATGCCTTCGGTGGAACCCGCCCCGAATTTCGAGACGATTTTGGCTGCCTCGCAGTGGGTCATGGCGATCATCGGCGTCTTGATTTTCAGCTCCGCGATCTGGCGGGCTGCCGTCGCAGCTCCCTTGGAGTGGCCCGAAATCACAAGGAGGTCGGGCTTCAGGGCTTTCACCTTGGTCAGCGTGGACGTCATGTCAGACAGGTCGCGCGGCAGCTTGTCGTCAATGACGATCTTCATGCCAAACTTCTTCATGTCATCGACGACACCGGCCCGGACATCAAGCGAGAATGGGTCGTTTTCAAAAGCCATTGCGACTTTCACGCTCGATGAGTCTTTGCCATTCGCTTTCGCGACATCGGCAGCCAGCTCAATCGAACTCGCGAGATACTGCTCCGACGTGGAAAGGACGGCGAACAGATAGCGATAACCCTGCGAGAACAGGGAGCGGGACGCACCTTCCGCCTCTACCATCGGAATTTTGTATTTCTCCGTGACCGGCGCGATCGCCTTGGTCAAACCGGAACTGTACGGGCCAAGCATATATTTGACGCCGTCCTGGCTGATCAGACGCTCGGCAAGCTGCGCGCCACGTGCAGGTGTCGATTCATCGTCATAGTAAACGACCTTGAATTTGTAGCTCTTGCCGTTGACTTTCACGCCACCATTATCGTTGATCATCTTCACGCCAAGCTCGTATCCGTTCTGAGCGTGAATGCCATTTGTTGCATATTTGCCGGTCAGCGAAATCGCCGAACCGAGAATGATTGTGTCGCCATCGACCTTGGCTTCCGCCGGTGCGGCTGCAAGACCGAACGATGCTGTCAACGCGGCCGCAACCGTAGCAGCACGCAAATCCATTTTCAGGAAACGCATTTCAAATTCCTCCCTTGTCCTAGGGAGGACGCAGGCACATGCCCTAACCGCAATTTTTGTTTTTTTAGCGGCGCACTCTCCCTATTGGATGAAACGTTAGGTAATCCCCCACGGCAACGCCAGCCCTTTTTCCGCCATGCGCGAATACCAAGTCACGCCTCACTCAAGATTGAATCCTTTTCCCTTTAAATATTTAGCCAATTGCTTGCGCTCAGGTTTCGAAACTTGACGCGCTTTGTCCTCTGACCATCCGTATTCTTGCGCCAACCCGTATTCATCGATCGATCTTTGTTTTTCATCCGGGATTTGAAAACGTGCGCTGCGGCGAGCGTCATACGCCGCGACGTCCTGTTCAAGAGCACTGTCGTCATAACGATCAGTGTGAACGAACACCGAGGGCGGCAACCGCAAGCTGATATGCCCCTCGCCAGAGGGCCAGCCGAGGCAGAAGCCGCAGATCGGGAAGACATGATCCGGGAGCTCCAGCAGCTCGGAAACCACCTCAATATGGTTCCGGACCACACTGATCGGACAGCAGCCAAGCTCTGCAGATTCCGCCGCCCGGATGAAATTCATTAACACCAACCCGGCATCGACCGCTGCATTCAGCACTGAATCCAGATGGTCGTTGGCGAAGGGCTTACCGCGCAGTTCCGAGACCTTCCGAATACGCCTGTTGTCAGCAAGGAAGACCATGAAGACGGGCGCGTCCGCGATCCAGGGCATTGCCGGCATCAGCGCTTCGATCTTCCGGCGCTTCTCCGCATCCCGCACGATCAGCACCCCGGATTGCTGAAGGTCAGATTTAGCCGGAGCCGAAAATGCCGCCGCCAGCAGTACCTCCAGAAGATCATCCGGCACCGGATCCGGCTTGTACCGGCGATGAGAGCGGTGGGTGAGAATATGGGCAAGATCACCCTCGGCCGGCATATCCCGGCCCGCATCGACCGGCAGGCCGAACCTGTCTTCAATCAGATCTGCGATTGTATTCTTCACGTGTCCGTCCCCTCGCTGCGGCTGGCCAGAGAGTAAGCAGGCCATGTACCGGACCGCAACACCTCGTCAGCATTGACGCACAACCACCGGTGTCGCACGGGACGGTTCACGAATACCTCTCTCTGCCTTGACTCATCCGGTTGAATGATAGGGAATCGGATTCCCAACGACGGGTTTGCGCCGCTCTCATGGAGTATAAAGGTGTCTGACAAATCGGGTTTCGAGAATCGGAATCGCCAATCTATTTTCAAGCGCCTCGGAATGATGGAACTTGAAAATCATGACTTTCCTGCCACACCGACGACGGAAGGAACGCTTTCATCCGATGCCGCCGGCAACACCCCTTGCCCGGAGCACCCGCTCGGTAGCGATCTTTTTTATGTCCTCAGAAACGCGTATCGCGCCTGATCAGATACCTCTCTGACCTCAGGATGTCCTTTAACTTATAGTTGCCTGCCTAGGAGAAACGATGCGCAATCTTGTGATAGGCGGCGGTATCGTCGTCACGATGGATTCCGGCCGGCGGGTTATCGAGGGCGGCACGGTGCATCTACGGGACGGGCGGATCGCAGCCATCACAGGGCCGAACGAAGCGATCACCACAACGGAAAGCGCGGAAATCATCGACGCGACCGGTATGCTGGTGCTGCCGGGCCTGATCGACGCCCATGCTCATGCCGGGCACGCATTGGTGAAAACTCTCGGCAGTGACGACAGCGCGACCTGGTTCAACGCCTGCCGGCAGATTTACACGCTCGGCTCGGACGAAGAATTCTGGCACGCCGATGCCGCGCTTTTCGCCTTGGAGCGGATCAAGGCGGGCGTCACCACAGGCGTCTCCATGCTGGGTGGTGGCGACAGCATCAGCAGAACCGATCACCCAGGCGTCGCGGATGCCCATTTCAGCGCGATCAAGCAGGCAGGAACCCGCGCCATGCTCGCCGTCGGGGCTAACCGGCCGCCCTTCCCGTGGCGGTTCAGGAACTGGGACCATGGCGAGGATGAGCGGGATATCAGCTTCGAGCGACAGCTTGAGGTCAGCCGCCGGATAGCCGCCTCTTGGCACGGAGCAGAGAATGAACGGCTTTCAGTAGCCTTGACCTACCCCGTTTCACGGCCGGACGAGCCCCTGCCAGATGGCGTGACAGCGGAACTGGTGACAGAGCATGCGCGGCAGGTTCGCGCACTGTCGCACGAGTTGGGCCTCCGCTTCACCCAGGACGGGCACCGCGAGGGCAGTATTGCCTATGCTCATGACGTGCAGGATCTACTCGGCGAGGATGCTTTTCTGTCCCACAGTACCAACCTGACCGAGGCGGATATCGCCGTCCTGCGCGAAACTAGTGCCAGCGTCGTGCACAATCCGTCCGCCGTCGCCTCGATCAAGGGCCGCTGCCCAGTGCCGGAGCTGATTGATCAGGGCGTCACTGTCGCCATCGGATCGGACGCGCCCGCGCCGGATCGGTCCGGAGACATGATCCGGCATATGCAGCAGGCCATGCATTATCACCGCCGCCATTTCCGTGACGACCAGATCCTGCCACCCGGCAAGGCTCTGGAGATGGTAACAATCGATGCCGCGAAGGCCATCGGCATGGAGACCGAGATCGGCTCGTTGGAAGCTGGCAAGAAAGCCGACATCGTGCTGCTCGACCTCCGCAAGCCGCATCTGGTGCCCGCCAACATGCCGCTGCACCGGGCGATCTATTTCGCCAACGGCGCCGATATCGACACCACCATTGTCGACGGTAGAATTCTGATGCGTGGCCGTTCAGTCAGCAGCGTCGACGAAGGCAATGTGCTGGACGCGGCGGACGCCGCAATTGCCAAGGCGCTGGAGCGGACAGGCCTCACCTCGCTGCTGGAGACCCGATCCGGCTTCTGGGGCCAAAGCCGGTACGACTAACTCCCTGGGACTAACCACCGGGACTAGCTGCCGGGACTGAACCGGACTTTTTCCACGAGCGGCTCTATCCGTCCTCCGATTTCGGCGCCACACTCCCCTGATAAAAATGGAGTGGTGGAATGCAAGACACCGCCGATAGGGAAGAAATGCTGACGGTAGAGATCTGGCGCGGCCGCGATGACGGCGCGCTCCGGACCTATCATGTGCCACGCCGGGAAAGCCAAACCGTGCTGGACGTGGTGACCTGGGTGCAGCGGAACGAGGAGCCGGCGCTGGCCTATCGCTTCGCCTGCCGGGTCGGCATGTGCGGCTCCTGCGCCATGCAGGTGAACGGCAAGCCGCGCTGGACCTGCCGGACCCATGTCTCCCGCGTTGCAGAGAACGGTCATCTCAGGATCGAGCCGCTGGCAAATCTCCCGAGGATCAAGGATCTCGCCACCGACATGGCGCCGTTCTTCGAGAAATGGCAGGGCGCCCGTGGTCGGCATGAACCGACCCGCACCCGGCACGAGCCGATGGCACCGGTCTCGTCCGAAAGTCCGGCCCGGAAAGCCGCGAATGCCGGGATCGAATGCATCAATTGCGCGGTCTGCTATGCCGCCTGCGATGTTGTCGGTTGGGACGAAAGCTATCTGGGACCCGCAGCCTTGAACCGGGCCTGGACTCTTGCCAATGACGAGCGGGACGCGGACAAGGCGGGCTTGCTCCGGGCGGTCTCCGAGAGCGGCGGCTGCCATTCCTGCCATAGCCACGGAAGCTGCGTCGAACATTGCCCGGTCGGTCTTAACCCGACAGCAGGGATCGCAGGGCTGAAGCGGATGACCCTCACCGCCCTGATGAAAGGCGCGCTCTGATGCTGGAGGCACGGCTCTATCTGATGCAACGCGCCAGCGCGATGCTGCTTGTCCCGCTGGTGCTCGCCCATCTGGTAATGATCCTCTATGCCATCGAGGGCGGACTTTCAGCCGCCGAGATCCTCG
Source organism: Nisaea sp. (assembly GCF_039990255.1). GTDB lineage: Bacteria > Pseudomonadota > Alphaproteobacteria > Thalassobaculales > Thalassobaculaceae > Nisaea. Next base: position 247,811 of record NZ_JBDXGG010000004.1, read on the forward strand.
GCCGAACCCGGGGTAATCTGCTCTGGGCTGCGTTCTACGGCCTGTTCGTGACGGCAGTGGCGCTGCATGCCCCGATCGGCTTGCGCAACATCCTGCGGGAATGGACCAGCTGGCGTGGCCGCTCCCTCGACCTCGCCACGCTCGGCTTCGGCGTCCTGCTGTTTGGTCTCGGTCTGCGGGCCGTACTGGCGGTCACGGCATGATGCGCGCCTCGCGCAACCATCCGGGTTGGTGGGCGGCACTCGGCCACCGGCTTTCCGGCCTCGCGCTCGCGCTGTTTTTGCCGGTGCACTTCCTTGTGCTCGGACTGGCGCTGGATAGCGACGCCGCGCTCGACAGCGTGATCGCCTGGACCGATCAGCCGTTGGTGAAAATCGCCGAATGGGGATTGGTCATGCTGCTGACACTGCATCTCGGCTTCGGGCTACGGGTGCTGGCGCTGGAATTCCTGCCCTGGCGCGATCCGCTGAAAACCCTGATTTCCCTCGGCGCCGGCGCGTCCTTGGTCGCCGGGCTCCTTTTCTGGATCGTCGCGCTATGAGCCAACCTCTCGAAATACTCCGCACCGACATCCTGATCATCGGCTCCGGCGGGGCCGGGCTGATGGCGGCGCTGCATGCCCTGCAGGCGGACCCGGATCTGGACGTCACCATCGCTGTGAAGGGGCTGATCGGCAAATGCGGCTGCACCCGGATGGTGCAGGGCGGCTACAACGTGGCGCTGGCGCCGGGCGATTCTGTCGAGCGGCATTTCATGGACACCATCGTCGGCGGCAAATGGCTGCCGCGTCAGGATCTCGCCTGGAAGCTGGTGGACAAGGCCGCGGAGCGGATTCACGAGCTGGAGAACGAACTCGGTTGCTTCTTCGACCGCAATCCGGACGGCTCCCTGCATCAGAAAGCCTTCGCCGGGCAGAGCTTCGACCGGACCGTGCACAAGGGCGATCTGACCGGGATCGAGATCGTCAACCGGCTGATGGAGCAGGTCTGGGCGCGCGGCGTGAACAAGCTGGAGGAACACCGCGCCATCGAGCTCATCCCCGCCAGTGACGGAAGCGGCATCGCCGGGGTTCTGCTGGTGGATATGCGGACCGGGCAATATCGCTATGTCGAGGCCAAGGCGGTGCTGCTGGCGAGTGGTGGCGGGCCGACCATGTATCTTTATCACACGCCGTCCGGCGACAAGGCGTGCGACGGCATGGCGATGGCGCTGCGCCGAAACCTGCCGTTGCGGGATATGGAGATGGTGCAATTTCATCCGACGGGATTGCTGGCGGGGACGGATACGCGGATGACCGGGACCGTGCTGGAAGAAGGCTTGCGGGGCGCCGGAGGATATCTGCTGAACGGGGCGGGCGAGCGTTTCATGAGCCGCTATCATCCACATGGAGAAAGGGCGACGCGGGACATTGTCAGCCGGTCGATCTATGCGGAAATGCGGGCCGGAAATACCACACCAAACGGGGGTATTTTTATTGAGATGGCGCACCTCGGAAAAGAGAATGTTGCCAATAAATTCAAGGGGATGGTCGAGCGCTGCGCCGATTGCGGCTTCGATCTGGCCGGCGGACGTGTGGAAGTTGTGCCGACCGCCCATTACATGATGGGCGGTGTGGAATTCGAGCTGGATTGCGGCACCGGCCTGCCCGGCCTGTTCGCCGCAGGCGAGGATTGCGGCGGGGTACACGGCGCCAACCGGCTCGGCGGCAACGGCGTTGCCAACTCCACCGTCTTCGGCGGCATCGCCGGGGAAAGCATGGCGGCCTATGTGCAAACCGCAAACGCCACATGGCGCGAAGCCGACAAAAATGTGCTCGAGGCCGGCATTTCCCGAGCAGAACGCCCCTTCCAGGCGCGCGGCGGCACCCTTTCCGACCTGCGCGAACGGCTCAGCCACTGCATGTGGGACGATGTCGGCATCCTGCGCACCCGCGACGGGCTGCGCGCGGCCCTGACCGCGCTCGGCGACTTCCGGGCGGAGCTGCACGAAACCGGCCTCGCCGACGGCGACCGGGCCTTCAACATGACCTGGCACGACTGGATGAACCTGGAGAGCCAGATCGACACCAGCGCCGTGATCGCCACCGCCGCGCTCGGCCGCGAGGACAGCCGGGGCGCCCATTTCCGCGAGGATTTCCCGGAGACCGGCGCGTTGGAAGAGACCAGTTTCACCCGCATCACCCAAACAGACACCGGGCTGGCGCTGGAGATGGTGCCGGTGGATTTCTCCATCGTCGCGCCGGGCCAGTCGCTGATCGAGGACGAGGCCGGCGCTCCTCCAAGCGCAGCGGAGTAGAGGGCAACCGCAGCGGAGTAGATGGCCACCGCAGCGGAAGTGCGGCGCGAAAACAGGCGCGGCGTCTCGCCCCATAGGCGAAAGTGCCGCATCGGGTTATTTTACAACTGGACCGGCCCTGTTTTTGCCCATCCTGGCTTCTGAAGGGTGCTGAAGAGTGAAATTTCATCCCGAACGGGACTCGCTGACCCTGGAGCTGCACGCACGGCCAATCCGGCCGGTGCGGGCGCCGCTCCGCATCAGCCATATCGGTTTCGGCACCGGCGAGCATGGCGGCGACCGGGATTTCGAGGATCTGGTCGCGCTCTGCCGCAAATTCGGCGCCGCCGGGCCCTCCGCCGAGATGAAGCATTTCACCGCCGATCTCGGCCCCTTCACGGTGAAGTGGGAGCGGCATACCGAGTTCTCGACCTACACCTTCCTGCGCGAGGAAAGTTTCGACGCGCCGTTCGAGGAAACCGTTTTCGGCCTGCTGCCGGCGGACTGGAAAGAGTCGAAGTTCGGCGAGGTCATGGTCGCCGTGCATCTCGCGGTCGCGGACGGCATGAAGACACCGCTCGATCCCAACAAGCTGTCCCGCTGGTTCGACGGCAACGAGGTCTTCGCCAATTGCATGGAGAAGGCCAATCGCATCGAGAAGGAAGGCGTCGAGATCTACGGCGATCTCCGCACCCATGATGACGGCTTCGACCGGATGTATCTGCGCGCCGGCGATCTCGGCCCCGAACTGCTTGGCCAGACCGTGCAGCGGGTGCTGGAGCTCAACACCTACTGGCGTCTCTCCCTGCTCTCCCTGCCGATCGCCCGCGAGAGCAGCCCGAAGCTGGAACGGATCGAGCGCGGCCTCGCCAAAATCGCGGCGGAGCTGGCCGACGGCAATCAGGACCGCACCGACGAAAGCCTGCTCGACCCGCTGGCCGCGCTCTCGGCCGAGCTGGAGACCATCATCGCCAGCACAAGCTACCGCTACCGCGCCAGCACCGCCTATTTCGAGATCGTCGAGGGCCGCTTGCGCCAGCTCGGCGCGGTCAGCCTGAACGGCTATATCCATCTGTTCGACTATCTGATGCGCCGGATCGATCCGGCCCTGCGCACCTGCTGGTCGGTGCAGAGCCGCCAGGAAGCCATCTCGAAACGCGCCTCGCGCCTGTCCAGCCTGCTGCGCACCGGCATCGAGGTGAAGGTGGAGCGGCAGAACCGGGACCTGCTCGACAGCATGAACCGCCGCGCCGCCCAGTCCCTCGCCATCCAGCGCACGGTCGAAGGACTGTCCGTGGTGGCGATCAGCTATTACGCGGTCAACCTGCTGAAATATCTGCTGGACGGCATGGTGAAAGCACACCTGATCACGGTCGATCCGACAATCGTCTCGGCCGCCTTCCTGCCGGTGCTCGTCATCGCGCTCTGGTTCAGCCTGCACCGGCTGACCCGGCGGGCGCTGAAGAAGCCGGACGGGAAATAGCGCCGCTTAACGCATGTTTTGGATGTTTGTGTTTTTTTTCAAGCCGACTGATGAGCACCATGTGAAGACTGTATGAGCAGCGTCGGGAGAGGTGCTATGCCGCGCAGTTCATGCATGAGCTCAGTCTGCGGTCAGCGATACGCTGTTCGCGCAATAGGGGAGGCGCGCCTGGTGGTCAAAATCTGACGCTTGGTACCCGCTGGTAATGGCGGGAACCGACCCAAAGCGGACCATGCGATGCGCGATTAAAGGGGTATGTCGGCGCTAAAGCGCTCCATCTGGGCTCCCAAAGAGGGATTCGGCTATGGTCGCAGTCCATGCCCTCATATGCTTGCTTTTTGCCACTTACAACATTATTGTTGTAATCATGATTCCCGCTCTCGTCTCATTGCCTGGCTCTCCATGGACTGTGCTGCCCTCAGGGGTGCACGCGGCAAGCCTAGAAGATTTAGCGGCGACTTTCGCAAATAATAAGTGGCGGCGTGAGCTTTTCGATGGCCTCGTTCTCGCTTCCGGTAAGCTGCGTTCTGCGGGATGTCTGACTATTTATCTTGACGGTAGTTATGTGACAGGCAAACCGAAGCCGGGAGACTTTGATGCATGTTGGGATCCTAATGGAGTCGATGTGGCTAAACTGGATCCCGTGTTCCTGGAATTTGCGAACGGTCGAGCACTACAGAAAGCGGCATTTAAGGGCGAGTTCTTTCCGTCCTCGATGATGTGCAAGGATGTCGGGCAGACATTCGTCGATTTTTTCCAACTGGATCGCTTCACAGGAAAACAGAAAGGGATCATCTCCATTCCGCTTTCGGCCGATCGGCTTCTCTCAGGGAAGGTGCAGCCATGATCTACAGTGACAAACAGTATAGCGTATCGAGCGCGCAACTAGCGAAGTTGCGAGATGCGTTTTCTACTGCGAAGGCTCGCGCATCGGATCAGGCATGGCTCAAGCAGGCGGAGATCGATGGACTCAAAAGCCAGATCGCCGACATTGAGGTCGAGCTGGCCGAATACAATCTGCTGAAATCCGGTGAAGTCTCTTTCTCGAAAAATTACGCGCTTGAACAGCTACCGCGGGTACTTGTGCAGGCGCGAGTCGCCTCTGGTTTGCGACAGACTGACCTAGCCGAAAAACTTGGCATTAAGCCACAACAGGTACAACGCTACGAGGCGACCGACTACATGGGTGCGAGCCTTGGTCGGCTGATTGAGGTTTCGAAAGCTCTTGGCGTGAAGACGTCAGGAAGCTTTGAAGGACCGAAGCAGGCCACCGGATCAATGTTCGCATGGGGCAATGCCGACGATATCGCTTGGAGTCAGCTTCCATACAAAGAAATGATCAAACGCAAGTGGTTTGATCTGCCGCACGGCGCAAACCCGATTGAGTGTGTGAAAGAATATTTCCTGCATTCGGCCGGACCGGAATTTGCAACGGCATTTCATCGCAAGAAGATGCGCAGCGGCAACGTGCCGAACGAATATGCTCTACTCGCTTGGCAAGCGCGAGTACTGGAGCGAGCACATAATGAAATTAAAGCTAGAGAGGTTGGGAACTTTGAACTAGATGACCGCTGGCTGCCGGAATTGGTACGTCTCACCAATCGTAAAGACGGGCCAAAGCGAGCCCGGGACCTGCTGGCTGAGAAAGGCATAGTTCTCATTGTTGAGCGTCATCTTCCGGGGTCATATCTCGACGGTGCAGCCATGCTTGCCGATAGTGAGACACCAGTTGTAGGCCTTACGCTGCGCTATGATCGGTTGGATAATTTCTGGTTTGTGTTGATGCACGAATTGGGGCACGTCTTTCAGCATCTTTTCGACGGTCTGCGTTTTGACTTCTTCGACGAGGAAGGCGGCAATGACAGTGATTTGATTGAGGCAGAGGCCGATAGATTTGCACTCGACGTCCTTATGCCAGAAGCATTGTGGGACCAATGTCTTTCGCGGTTCGCGTTGTCGGAAGAGGCGGTGCGGATTGATGCAGAGACGGTTGGCGTCGACCCGAGCATCATTGCAGGGCGCATCAGGAAAGAGCGCGGCAACTATACCATTCTAAACAATCTGGTTGGTTTGGGTCAGGTGCGTTCGCAGCTTGAGGAGGCGAATGATGATCTTGACTAAGGACATGTATGTTCCCGCGCTGCGATGGCGCATGGCTGAATACCAAGCCCTATTGCGCTTGAGTGCAAATGCAAAAGAACGAGTTGTTCCATTCATCACGATTCCAGAACTCGAATTCGACTTCGATTCCTGGAAACCGAAAAAAACGATACATGAGCACGTCCATCCATTTGTCGCCCGATACAAAAATAAATGGGGCAAAAGACCTGCTTGGATCGGCCTCCATCCAAGCATTGTCGACGGTGCAATGGGTGACGGACGAGATATTCTTACTTTCGTATTTGCCGGATTGCGGGAGTTCGAAGCCAAGGCCATTCCGCTGATACGCCTTGATGCGGAAAGTCGTTTTCAGAAATCTGTTGCAGCTATTATCGGGCAGGATGGGCAAGGTGTAGCTATCGCCGCTCGGCTCGAAGACCTGATGAAAAAGGATGCGTTTTCACGTGTTGTTGCGATGTTTAGATCGCTTGGTGTCGATGAGGACGAAGTCGACCTGATTATTGACCTCGGTGAGCCCAATTTTGAGCCCTACGATACATTCTCGGTTGCGCTAATCGCTGCTTTGCGTCGGCTGGGGGACCTCAACCGATTTCGTAACTTTGTGCTCGTGGGTACGGCGATTCCGGAAACATTTAAAGGTATTGCCAAGGGACAAGATGAGTTACCGCGTCACGACTGGCTTTTCTTCCAGACACTTCTCTCAAAATTGCCATTAGGCATGAGGCGACCGAACTACGGAGACTATACAATCGTCCATCCGAATTTCACTCCGCAGGATATGCGCAAAATCAAAGCGGCTGGAAAGATTGTTTACACTACAGGTAGCTCCTGGTGGGTCCGCAAGGGCGGTGCGTTTCGAGGTAATGAAGAGCAGATGCACGAGCATTGTAATGTGCTCGTGGGGTCAGGTGTCTTCAAAGGAAATGACTATAGCTACGGAGACGACTACATCGGCAATTGCGCTATTATGAAAGTCACGCCAAGCAATCTCACGCGATGGAAAAACGTAGCAATCAACCATCACATGATGCACGTGCTGGACGATCTCTCCACGTCCGGCGCTGCGCCATGAAGCCACGGATGGAAGCAGTGATCTCTCGAAGAGTCATGGCTTCACACAGCATTACGTAAAGCCGTTTCCTGGGCTGTCGGAGTTCTTTCCGCGCATATCCAGCATGCTCCAGTAGTTCGATAACTTCATCACGCCAGAGCAGATGTGCCATCATGACCGGATCGATTTCGGGATTGGCGACCGCGTTTCGCAACACTTGGAAGTTGATTCCGCCTCTTGGTCCCTGCTCGGCTGCGATCAGGCCGCACCATTCGGGAGCTTGGTTTATAATGCCTAAAACATGCTTCGGCGCGGCCACGAGCGTGAGCTTTTGAAGCGTTTGGCGGTAGATTTCGATCTGAGTCGCGAACCGGTCGAGGTTGTCCTTGGCGCTCTTGATTTCGTAGCCATGTATGCAGCCGTTGATGACGGCCACGTCGATGCGGCTCCGAGCGTGCGCGAGGCCAAGTTCGTCTATAACAAGGGTGCCCGGATGAGACTTGGCGCGTCGCAATCGTTTGGCGTGTAACGCCGAGCGAATGTCTGCGTCTGTCGTCCCCAACTTCGCCATAGCCGGCATGTTTTTGCCTCCCCCAGCATCTTTTGCCAGAGGCTCGGCTCCATGCCAAGATGCCAGTTAAAGGGACACGCGACTTAATTGCCGGTCGCAAGCGTTTCGCGCTCAAACCCGGCCGTCACTCCGACCAGGCCGATTTTGTCATTGCGGAAATTACGGAACATGCGTATTTTACGGAATAGGAGATACGCCATGTTTGCAGGAAAATCCGTGACCGCATCCGAATTTGCGAAGAAGTTCGGACAGTTTCAACATAGCGCCCTGGCCGGAGAAATCGTGACAGTCACCAGTTACGGGCGAGATGTTGGAGCCTTTGTGCCTGTAAGCCTTCTTGAGGATTACAAGCGGTTGAAGCAGCAGGAGCGCGAGGTTCTGATCACCGGTCAACTTCCTGACGACATCCTGGCCGACATAGCGGCTGCTGAATATGACACGGCTCCCTGAGCTTGACGTCCAGTGGGCCTGACTTCTGGTGAGCCTGCCTGAAATTCGTCCCGGCCTTCTCATCCATTACGGCTTCCTCTGGAGTGAGGAGCGGCGCCGGGGTCAGGAACAAGCATCAAAGGATCGCCCCTGCGCTGTCGTCGTCGCTACAGCGCAAGCCGATGGCGGTACACGGACCATCGTTGTTCCTGTAACACGCACGCCGCCTGACGAGCCGGATGCCGCCCTGGAAGTTCCGGACAGCATGAAACGGCAGCTCGGCCTTAAACCCGACAGACAATGGGTTCGCCTGGACGAGCTGAACCGGTTCATATGGCCGGGATACGATCTGACCAAGATCCCGGGCACCGATCACTATGACTACGGCATGATCCCGGGACCATTCTTCAGGCAAATCAAGGCTGGCATCATGTCCTTGGATGCAAAATTGCGGAAGACGTCGGATCGGGAATGATCATGAAGCCCCCTCGACCTAACCTGATCTCCAGCTCTTCACTTCCGCGCCGCTCAACACTGCAGTCTTCCGCCGGCCGCCAGCACCTGGAGAGTTCACTCCGGGTTTGACACCGCAGACCGGCTTCTCAAGATTTCGGACGGCGGGCGCTGAAGACGCCGGACGGGAAATAGCTGCTTAACGCATTTTTACACTGCATCCCGCGACGGATTTCCCGAGCTGGGCCGTTCTTATTCCGAGACGCCATTTCCGGGATCGGAGACCGCCATGACCATGCACAGCATCCTGCCTCCCCGCCTTCTGGTATTACGCATCGCCGCCGGTCTTGTCGGCATGCTGATCATCTTTGCCGCAGGCGAGGCTTTCTCCGCGTCCTGGAACAATCCGGACAAGCACCACAGCAGCAGGGCCAAGTATCCCGACAGCTATTGCCGGACCCATTACAAGAACAAGAGCATGCAGCATCGCGGGCCGGGGCATTACGAGATCGTGCGTGGCAAGTGCCACTGGGTGACGCCCCGGAAAAAGCATGTCCGGGTCCATAAAGTCATCCCGGTATATCCGGCACCGCCCCCGCGCGTGATTCAGGTACCGGCCTATGTGCCTGTACCGGCCCCAGCTCCGGCGCCCGTCACCACGGCCCACTGCCGCGAATATCAGGACACGATCAGCGTCGGCGGCACGGCCGTTCCGGCCTATGGCAATGCCTGCCTGCAGGCGGATGGCTCCTGGCAGGTCCGCTCCGGGCCGGTGCCCTCCTCAAGCGATCATTGCCGGGAGTTCCGGCGGACCGTCGCTGTCGGCAGTAGCGAAGAGCAACAGGTCGGCACCGCCTGCCTGCGGCCCGGCGCCGTCTGGGAAATCGTCAGCGTTCGCTGATGGTAGCTGGGCGCTGACACCAGGGACCACTGACACCGGGGGCCACTGATACCGGGGGCCACTGATACCGGAACGGCACCCGTTCCGGCCTCCCCCTTCCCCAATCGCGGGCAAAGGGGCTAGGCTTTCTCCCGACAGACGGCTCTGCCTCCGCTTCAAAGGGGCGCCTGCCGGTCAGGGAGAAACGCTGGTGATCAGTAAAGAAGCAGCCGAACAGGCCGCCTACGAGATCATGTTCAAGGCCGGGATCGACATTCCGGACGACTATCTCACGGGCATCAAACGGATGGCCGCGGCCGAGGACGGGGATCTTTCCTCCTTCGTGCTGGAGGCCATGCTGGAAAATTACGAGGCCGCGACGGAAGACCGGCGGCCGATGTGCGCCGATACCGGCGTGCCGCGCTATTACGTGAAGGCCGGGAACGAGGCAAAGATCGAGGGCGGTTTTATCGCGCTCGAGCAGGCGCTGCGCTCCGCCACCGCCCGCGCCACGCACGACATTCCGCTCCGCCCGAACCGGGTGCATCCGCTCTGGCGCACGGATCACAACAACAATATCGGCCTCAACGCGCCCGAAATCGAATACAGCTTCGAGCCGGACGCGGACTGGGTCGACATCACAACCGTGCACAAGGGCGGGCTGTTCGGCACCGATTACCGGATGCTGTTTCCGGGCGACGGCATCGACGGCATCAAGCGCTTCTTCCTCGACGGCATGATCGCCTTCGGCAAACGGGGTCTGGCCTGCCAGCCGGCCATTGTCGGCATCGGGCTGGGCGGCTCGAAAGACACCTGCATGGTGCTCGGCAAACAGGCCGCCTGCCTGCGCATTGTCGGCGACCGCAACCCGGACCCGGAAATCGCCGCGCTGGAGCTGGAGCTGATGGAGCTCGGCAATTCCATCGGCATGGGCGCCATGGGGTTCGTCGGCAAGAGCATGGTGGTCGATTGCCATATCGAGGCCGGCTTCACCCACACCGGCGGCATGCCGATGAGCCTGCACGCCTTCTGCCTCTCCTCGCGCCGCGCCACGGTGCGGCTTCACGCCGACGGACGGGCGGAATTCCGCACAGATCCGACCTGGTTCACCCCCTATATGCGACGGGAGACGGTCTCATGGGAAAAGCCCCAGAGCGCAAGACAGTCCGCCTGACGACACCCGTCACCGACGAGGCCCTGGCCGAACTGGAACTCGGCGACGTGGTCTATCTCGACGGGCTGATCTACACCGCCCGCGAGGGCGTCTACAAAAAGATCCTGGCAGACGGCGCCGCCCCGCCGGCCCCCTTCGCGGAGCTCGGCAACGTCAATTTCCACTGCTCCCCCGCCGCCGCCGAGCAGGAAGACGGCAGCCTGCGTGTCAGCGCCGTCACCGCCACCGCCAGCTTCCGCTTCTCGAAATGGATGAAGGACTGGTTCAAGGCCTCCGGCGCCAAGATGGTGATCGGCAAGGGCGGCATGTCGGAAGAGGATTACAAAACCCTCTTCGTCCCCGCAGGCGCCGTCTACCTGACCACAGTCGGCTACGGCACAGGCGCCCTCTTGGGGCGCGGGATCAAGAATGTGCGGGCGGCGCACTGGCTGGATGAGTTGGGCATCGCCCAGGCCATGTGGGTGCTGGAAGTGGAAAAATTCGGCCCGCTGCTGGTGGAAAGCGACCATGCGGGGAACTCGCTGTTCGAACAGAACAACCGCGAGATCAATGCCGGGATCGACAAGCTCTATGAGGGGCTGAAGAAGCCGTCACTGCAAAGGTTCGGGGAGACGGATGATCGGGAGCAGGAGTTGATTTGAGGGGTATTATTATGTTTGCACAATCAGACATTGGATGGATTTAACACGACGGGTAGAACAAAGAAATTAAATAGTTTTTTTCTTAAAAATCTAACTATTATTTATTTTATCAATATGATTGGAGAAATTTACATGCCCTATGATTCGCGCAACATCTACTTCTTGGATGTTTTTATTTTTCAGTAAGTGCTTGTATGCACGAATTTTATTTCTATACCCTCTCGTCATTCTCAGCTTCTCTCCTGAAACCAATAATCCGTGCACTTTAATTCGCCTTGGATAATGAGCTATTTCTGTTTTGTTCTTTGCAATGTCGAATTTTGAATTTTCAAAAATGCTACAAACACAATTTTGTAAGTTTTTTGGAAAATCATACAGGCCAGAAAATACTATATCGTCTGCGTACCTCGTCAGCCTTACATCATACTTCTTCGCAAGTTCATATAATTTCATATCTATTTTAGAAAAACAAATATTCGATATCACTGGACTTGTTGGCGCGCCTTGCGGAAGTTCGTTTTTAAATGTCACTATTTTAGTTACATGTTTTGCGGAATGGACATCGTAGCCTAAATTCATTAGCTCTTGAGAAACCGTTGTATCGTCTATCGAGGGAAAGAAATCCTTTATATCAATTGAGAACATCCATTTTGCTCTCAAGTGCGCCTGAGCTGCAGACAAATGTGATCGACCCGGAACAAAACCATGCACATGATCGGGGGCGCTATAGATTTGTGCAAGTTGAACAGAGAGCCATTTCTGCAAAATTTTTAACGCAATTCTCGGCGCGGAAATATCACGTATCTTCTTTCCCTTCTTCACAGGAAATGTATTATAATGCTTCGCGGGCCGGTTTGCTAAAGACCAAGCTAAGCCGGGGTTGATGCCTAATATTACTGCTATGGCGTCATCTGAGATGCATGGGGGCAATCCCGCTTCGTATACTCTCTCAATTCGTCGATAGTTTTCGAGCGGAATCTGGCCGTAAAGCGCCTGACGCAAATCTGATTTGCTATTCAAGACGCCCAGCGATGAATCTAGAAAGGGTTGTGGAAGCCTCATTTAGCAAAGATTACTTTCATAGAGTGACGTCCATACACTGGACGTACCGAAGGGGCGTCCAGTGTATGGACGTTCACCTTCTGTCCGTAGCTTCAGCATTAAGAGCATGATACATGCTCGCGCCTGAGGCCTCCACCCGTACACCCTACGGTGCTGATCGCGCTAGTTCAAGCATCCTGATTATGTCTGGGCTTTTCCCGTCTTTGCGAGTGCCCAGTGTTTTTAACCCCGTGAGCGTCAAAGCGTACTCTTTGTTTTCTTTTCGTAATATCAGTTTTCTTTTTCTTAAGCGGTCTAATATGCGTGACAATGGTTTTTTCGATACACCACTATCTATTTTGGACAAAGCAGAAATCAACTGGTCAAAACTACATGGCGCAAGCTTCCGCAACATACCTATTACATCAAACTCAGATATTTCGTATGGCTCAGCAACAAATTGGATTTTTGGCTTATACCCAATCATCTCTATTGCCCCTGAAAATCTATTCTCTATTTCCTCTTTTTCTACTAAAAACAATGTTTTCTTAGGCACAATCCAAACATTCACAATTGATTTTGATCTAGATAAATAGTATGATTTTATATATTTATTAAAAAACTTCCGAACTATATTTGAAGCAATATCGTTCAACGATTTATCATCCGAATTTATTTCTAGAAAAACTGGTGTCTTACCAATTTTCTTTAGATCTACTGATAGATTTTGCAAATCTTTTTTAGTTATTATTTGATTATCTATTCTTCTAATATAAAATAAGTAAACATCTTGATCCTTACCTGGATCTTGAATCGGTTCATGTCGCAAAAATTTATGAATCTTGCTGTTTTGGATGATTTCAAAAAGCTCCCCTCTCATACGATTCTCCATGCTTCCGCGACAGTTTTTGCTAATATTTTTGCATTACTAGGCCATTGCTTCGCTGCTGAGAGCTTCGAAGGGCCCAGTTGGAAATCGGAGTCCAAAAATTGCACTTTATTTTCGGGAAAATAGTCGGCTTGTATCCGGCATGCGTTTGCTGAATTCATGATACTAGATAAATTTTTTGCTGCTGTTGCAGCGCTTGAGAATGCGCTTACTTTTCTAGTATCTCCTAATTTCCTTGCCGCTTTTATATTTTTTTTAAATTCTGCCTGCATAGTATTCCCAATAAGCTTTGGGTAAGAAGCGTGCCCCAAATTTTCCCACTTTTCGTCAAGGGGGCTGATTTCATTTCTAACAGCTAAAAAAGTCGCATAATAAAATCTATTAAAAGACGATCGTGCAAAAAGATCTTTCTCTGCTTTTTTTTGTCTTTTCTTTGACTCTGTGGCCAAATGTGATGCTACCTCATACATAGCTTGTAACCCTTCTGATCAAGCTTCTCGCATTGTTCACGCTATGAATGGCGCCGTCAATTTTTAGGGAAATAAGGGGACACACCACTTAATTGCCCGCCGCACGCGTATTGCGCCCAAACCCAGCCATCATCCCGTCGAAGGACGGAATCCATGGATGACGGGCACCGCTCCATGATCGCTGGACCCCGGCCTGCGCCGGGGTGACGGTGGTGGGTGTCGTTGGAAAAAGGATACCGGGCTTATGCTCAAGGGCAACGGCTACTGCCCTTCCGTCACGACGCAGATTGAAACCGCCGTACGTCACTCTCCTCTTACCGCGTGCGCGCTCCGTCATCACAGGATCACGTATCGCTGTTCAAGATTGAATAGAGATAGCTATCGCGCCACGCGCCGCGCATCAGTTTATCCTGACGCAACAGGCCTTCACGCTGCATCCCAACCCGTTCCATGAGCCGCCACGAAGCCGTATTCGAGACATCGGCAGTCGCCCAGATGCGGTTAAGCCCGAGTTCCTCGAAACCGATTTGCAGAATTCGGCTCACAGCCTCGGTCATGTAGCCCTTTCCTGAGAATTCGTCATTCAACGCAAAGCCAACGTCACCGCCTCGATGTTTGGCATCGGTCACGGCAACGCGCACTGTTCCGATCAGATGCGACGCGTCGATCAGCTCAACTGCGCAACAATAGCTGCCGTGTCCCCAAACATCGGCCAATCTACGCTCCAGGAAAGATTTCACGCCTTCCGGTGTTTGCGGTTCGAGTGGAAGAAACTTCCAGAAGTATTCCCGCAAGGCATACCTCTGAATGAACGAAAGATCTTCCGGCCGAAATGGCCGAAGGCGAAGGCGGGGCGTCAGAAATTCGGACAGGTCAGGCATTGAGCCGTTTTCTCAATCGGATTTAGGGGGCACCTCTCTTGAGTTAAAGGAACTCCCGACTTAATTGTCGCCGCAATCTTAACGTGTCCAGATACGGCCGTCATCCCGCCTGAGGACGGGATCCATGGATAACGGGCACCGCTCAATGATCGCTGGGCCCCGGCCTGCGCCGGGGTGACGGTGGTGGGTGTGGTGTCAATTTCGGGACGTGAAATTTAAAGAACACGCGGCTTAACAACACCGCGCTCCGTGGAAGACATCGCTAAGACGCCGATTGAAACCGCTGCACGTCGATCTCGTCTTCCCGCATCCGCGCCCGGGCGAGGTCATAGGCGAGTTGCACGCGCAGCAGATGCTCGGCCTTGGGGCCGAACGCCTTTTCGATCCGGATCGCCATCTCGGGGGACAGGGCGGCGTTTCCGTTCAGGAGATGGGACAGGGTGTTGCGCGCCACGCCCAGCACCGCAGCCGCCGCTGTCACCGTCAGGTTCAGCGGGCCGATCACATCCTCGCGGATGATCTCGCCGGGATGAGCAGGGTTCTTCATCATTGTCTCCCGCTAGTGATAGTCGACCAGGTCGACATCCATTGCCGCCGCCTCTTCCATCCGAAAAACCAACCGCCAGTTTCCGGTAACCGTCAGGCTCCAGGCTCCCTTCATGGAGCCTTTCAAACGGTGCAGCCGCCAGCCGGGATAAAGCCCCATATCCTCCGGCGCGCCCGCCGCATCCAGCACGGTCAGCATCCGCGTCAGCTTGCCCCGCATCTCCGCCGGAACGCCCCGCGCATCATCCTCTTCATAAAGACGCCGCAGACCGCGATGCCGAAAGGAGCGGATCGCCATTTGCCTCCCCACTGTAAGCTGTAACGGCACACCTACCAAGTCTGATGGGAGGCTGAGGGCGGAAAATCCGCGAGCAATGGGAATACGACCCAAGGGCGCAGGCGGGGGTCCGGCGATCATAGGGCCGTGTCCGTCCTCCCAGGGTCCCGTCTTTCGACGGGATGACGGTGGTGGGGGTAGTGTCTGGGGAGGAGAACGGCCCGTGATTGCGGGCTGAATAGGCGGGTCAGGCGCCAGCCCATGATGACCGCCCTCCCGCCGTTGCCGGAGGAAACAGCGGCGGGAGGGCATTCGGGGCTTACAAACCCGTCACTGAATTTCGCAGAAGGTTTCGTAGTGATTGGCCGTGAAATATCTTTCGAGCACGACTGCGTCAGATGATTTCGCCGTTCCCTGAACCAGATAGACAAGCCGGCGCTTTCCGGGGCCGCCGCTGCGGTCCTCGCCCACGCGTCCTTCGTAATATGACTGATTATGCCCGATGGACGGCAGCCGTTTCGGGCTGTTGTTGTAGACGGTGGCGTTCAGGCCGGTGCAAACGTTGTTCGTCATGCAGTAGTTAAGGTCGCGGACCGCCTCCCTCACATCTTTCGGCAGACTGCTGCTGCAGGCTCTGATCCTCGCCTCGGCTGCCGAGACAGCGGAGAACGTCATGAAGGCGACAGCCCCCATCAAAACAAACCTCTTCATTCCAGTTCCCTTTTCCTTTGCAAGGACAAGACGGCCTTGACGGTTGCGATCTCCGGCGGTGGAGGCGCCGGATCGTTACAACCTTCAGACGTTTTCATGCGGATACTGTGAAGCGCTCTTTATTCCCTCGCCGGAATCAAAAGAGGCACGCCTTGACGGCGGTGGCAGGGACCCAGGGGATGGCGGGCACCGCTCCATGATCACTGGGCCCCGGCCTCTCGTCGGGGTGACGATGTTGGAGGGGACGATCTGGAGAGAACAGATTTGCAGAGTGGCGATGGCGCAGCCCTTGATGCCGGGTCAGGAACCGGGTCTCGCGCCAGAGGTCTACCCGTTACGGGGCGCCGCTGTCCTGCAATCCCTCCAGCATTTCCGCGATATCGACCGTCCGCGCCTCAGCGGCGGCCCGCTTCACGGCAAGGATCACGGCGAGCGTTCTGGCAGCGTCCGCCGCGTCGATGACCGGCGGCTCGTTCCCGGCGATCACCTGCAGGAAATGGGCGAGCTGGTTGTCGTAGGTCTGCGTGCCGTCGAGGGGCAGGGTCTCGCGGGTGAGGTCGGCCTGCCAGTCCCCTCCCTCCGGCCCGTGGTGCCAGTATTCCATCGTCGGCACTTCCAGCGCGCCGTCGCGACCTCCGATGAACAGATAGTTTTCCGGCTGGTGCGGGAAATAGAGCGCCTGGCCCGAGGTGCGCTCCCAGCTATAGGGGGAGGCGACCGCGTCGCTGATGGTGAAACTGCCGAGCACGCCGCTGTCGAACTCGAAGGACACGCTGGCCGTGTCCTCGACATCAAGGCCGCGCACATCGTTCGAGACAAAGGCACCGACACGGCGGATCTCGCCCAGGATAAAGCGCAAGCAGTCGACATCGTGGATCAGGTTGATCAGCAGCGTGCCCCCGCCCGGCTCCCGCCGCCAGGCGACGTCGAAATAGCGGTCGGGCTTGTCCACCCAGGCCATGCCGTTCACCGTCACGATCCGGCCCAGTTTCCCGCTTTGTACAACCCGCCGGGCCTCGCGAATGTCCGCGCTGTGGCGGCGGTGGTGGCCGACGAGAATGGGGATACCGGAAGCCTCGCTCGCCCGGGCCATCTCGAAAGCGTCGGCAAGAGTGGCCGCGACCGGTTTTTCCACCAAGCTCGGAATACCGCGCCCGATACAGGACAGCGCCGCGGATTTGTGCAGCCCGGTCGGCAGGGCGACGATCGCCCCGTCCGGACGGACCGCATCCAGCATGGTCTCGAGATCGCCGAAATGCGGGACGCCAAGGCTCTCCGCAAGCGCCTGCGCTTCGGGCGCCGGGTCGGCGATGCCCGCGATCACCGCGCCGGGATGGCTGGTGATCAGCGTGCAATGCTCCCGGCCGATCAGCCCCGCCCCGGCAACCGCGATCCTGAGTTTCTGCATACCCCGCTCCCCCTCGTCTGCGCCCGAACGGCGCTGGCACCGCCGTCAGTGTCAGGGATCGGCAAGCCGCCGTCCACGCCCACTTTCAACAGACGGGACAGGCTGGCACCCCCGTCCGGCGACAGGACGACGGTTCGGATCAGGAGTTGGGACCGCCCGCTGCTCGCCACCGTCCAGCAGCGTTATGCCGTCCAGCGAGGTGATGCTGCGGCAAAGAGTGAGGACGGGCTTCAGTCACTGGCAGACGGCGGGGACACGGCATCGCGGGATGTGGCTGACGCGATGAAAGCCTTGACGGTCAAGGGGACGAACCGCTGGGCGGGATAAGCGAAATAGACCGTTACCGGATCGCTGCACAGCTCCGGGAGAACCCGAACCAGCGGCGTCTCACCCTCACTGGAGCCGCCCAGAAAGTCCGGCAACAGGCCGATACCGTTTCCGCGTGCAATCAGCGTGCGGATATTTTGCAGATCGTCGCTGGCCAACCGTCCGGAAAAATTGATCTCGGCGACCTCGCCGGACGATGTCACCAGCGGACTGGACTCCCCCAAACTCGAGAACCGGATCATGTCATGGCGGGCAAGGTCGGCCACGGTTTTCGGCACCCCTCTTTCCTTCAGGTAACCGGGCGATGCCCATAGACCAGCGCGTCCCTCAAGAAATTTCCGGACTATGAGAGAAGCCTCGTCATGAAGTCCGAGCCGTATCGCAAGGTCAACACCTTCGGCAATCAGGTCAACTCTCCGGTTTGTCACGATCAGCTCGACCGATACTTTCGGATACAGCTTCAGAAACCGCTCTATCGCGGGCGGAGCAGCCGTCTGCGCGAGATCCGCCGGCACCGTCAGCCTCAGGCGTCCCGCCGGTTCCTGTGACAGATCCGCAAGTTCGCGTTCCGCTTCCTCCAATTCACCGAGCGCGCGGACACAGCGCTGGTAATATCGTTGCCCCGCGGGGGTGACGTGAAGCTGTCGCGTGGTTCGCCGGATAAGGGTCACGCCCAACCGCTCCTCAAGACGCGCAAGCTTCGCGCTCACAGTTGTCGAAGGCATTCCAAGCCGTTCAGCGGCGCGCCGGAAGCTCTGGGCAGCAACGACTTCGACGAAGATCTCTATGGCATCGACAGTCATGGCAGCTTGGTCCGGTGCGGTTAGGTGCAGTGATTATCCTGATTTTGGGACAGTATATCTCATTTATCCCACATTTACTACTTCACGCAAAACCACCAGTTTCTGGTCCAACACAAGCGAAACGAGCCCGCCCCCCTGCCGGGCCGTTTCGCTCCACTTCGTGAAGGTATGTATCCCAATGACAATCGACGAAACCCTCCCCAAGCGCAGTCTCACGCTTCACATCGCCCTCTGGGCTGCACAGGTGCTCCTCAGCGCTGTTTTCCTGCTCGCCGGGTTCACGAAGTTGACGACACCAATGCCCGAGCTGGTGGCGATGATGCCTTGGGCCGGCGACGCATCACACGTCTTCGTCAGGTTCGTGGGTATGGTCGATCTCGCGGGCGGCCTGGGGCTGATCCTTCCGACGCTTACCCGCATCTGGCCACGGGTCACCGTTTTTGCCGCTGCCGGCTGTATCGCGCTGCTGATTTGCGCTTTCTCGCTTCACGCCTATCGCGGTGAGTACGAAATACTTTGGGTCAACGCCGTGATGATTGCCATGTCGGGATTCATCATCTGGGGCCGCGAATGGAAGCAGCACCTCTGAGCCCTGACCCGGCCTCTGGCCAGCGCAGACAGGCCCCTCCGCGCCACCATCCACCTCCCCGGAGTGAATGATGACAGATCAAAAGAGAACGGAGCATCTCAGCTTCGGGCCCGTTGAGCTCGAAATCACGGATGCGGATCGGTCCGTGGCTTTCTGGCGCGACGTGATCGGCATGCGTGTCCGTTCATCGGCCGAGAGCATCGCTCTCGGAACCGAGACCGAGACGCTGGTCATCCTGCACCCGGTCGCCACCAGCCCGGCGGTTAAAGGTCATGCAGGTCTCTATCATCTCGCGATCCATGTCCCCGACGAGGGGGAATTCGCCCGCATCCTCGCCCGCTTCAACGAGAAGCGTCA
The DNA here is from genome assembly GCF_039990255.1 of Nisaea sp. Classification (GTDB taxonomy): domain Bacteria; phylum Pseudomonadota; class Alphaproteobacteria; order Thalassobaculales; family Thalassobaculaceae; genus Nisaea. Next base: position 267,187 of record NZ_JBDXGG010000004.1, read on the forward strand.
CTATGCCTCGGCAATCGACCACATTATGTCAAAGGCACTTTATCTTTCGGACCCCGATGGGTTGGGGATAGAGATAACTCTGGAAATGCCGGAGCGTGTCAGGGAATTCCGCACCTATCGCGGCGGGGTGGAACTGATCGACGCCGAGGGCCGCACGCGGCAATTCAGCGAGACGTTGGATGTGGGAGCCGTCCTGGCTGCTTTACCCGACGACGATATCAGCCGGCCTCTCGCATCCGGCACGCGGATCGGCCATGTCCACATGCATGTGGGCAATCTGGAGGCTGCCTCGGCGTATTATGCGAAAATAGGCTTTATACCCCATTTGAGCCTGCCGTCCTTTGGCTTCGCGGATCTTGGTGCTGGAGGAGACTATCCCCATCGGATCGGGCTCAATATCTGGCAGGGCCTTTATGTGGAGCCCGCCCCCGCCGGCACAGCGCGCATGCGGCGTTTCGAGATCCGCTTCTCGGAGCCGAACGGCATGGCGAAATCGCTCGAAAAAACCAGCGCTTACGCCATTGAGGGCATGGAGAACGCCCGTCAGGACCCATTCGGCAACCAGATGGTACTGACAGCGACAGGCTGAGCCCTGCCGGGCTCAGCCTGTCGTCAGGAAAATCCGGGGCGGCACCTTAACCCTGCAGTGCCTTGTCCCAGATCGTCTTGCGCCAGGGCGTCACAATCACCGCCTCGAACACGCCGTTCAGCGCGAACGGATCGTTCTTCGCGAAATCTTCCGCCACCGCGCGGTCCTCGGTGTCGAGGATCAAGAGACTGCCGTCCATGGCTTCGTCCGGGCCGCCGAGGGTTGCGCCGCCGCACAAGATCAGGTCCATCTTGGACTTCAGATATTCGACATGGGCCGGACGATGTTCCACGCGTTTGTCGAGGGCGCCCGGTTTGTCGCGGGCGATGATGGCGTAAGGCATGATGTGCTCCCTGATGTGATCCTAAATAGGCGTGATCGTTGATAATAACGGTGGCGTTCAGACGCCATTACCGTTCTTTGCCTGTTCCAGACGGAACGGGTGGGCCGGGTATGTGCCGAGGATCTTGACCGCACCTTCCGGGCAGAAGAACTGCAGCTCCTCCAGCGCCAGCTTCAGCGATCTGTCTTCCGGATGGCCCTCGGCATCAACATAGAACTGCGCCGCCGAGAAATGGCCGTCGACAAGATAGGATTCCAGCTTGGTCAGGTTGATGCCGTTGGTGGCGAAGCCGCCAAGCGCCTTGTAGAGCGCGGCGGGCACGCTGCGCACCCGGAAAATGATGGTGGTCACGCTCGGGCCGTTTCCGGCCGGCGGCACCACGCCCTCGCGGGCCATGACGAGGAAGCGGGTGGTGTTGTGTTCGGCGTCCTCCACGCCCTCGCGCAGGATTTCGAGACCGTAAAGCTCCGCCGCAAGTTTCGGGCCGATCGCGGCGATGCTCTTATCCCCTTTTTCGGCAATGGCACGGGCGGCGCCTGCCGTGTCCGGATGCTGCACCGGGCGGGCACCAAGTTCGGCCATCAGCAACCGCGACTGGGCGAGCGCATGGACGTGAGAATGAATCTCCGTCACGTCCGCGACCTTCGCACCAGGAACACCCAGCAGCATGGCGTTGATGCGCTGGTAATGCTCGCCGATGATATAAAGACCCGAGCCCGGCAACAGGTGGTGGACGTCGGCGACCCGGCCCGCGACGGAATTTTCCACCGGCACCATGGCGCAGAGCGCGTCCCCGTTCTTCACCGCATCCAGCATGTCCTCAAAGCTTGAACAGGGAAACGGCTCCAGGTCGGGGCGGACGGCCTGACAGGCCATGTGGGAGTTGGCGCCTAGTTCGCCCTGGAAGGCGATTTTCTGCTTTTGCTCGGACACGGGACGGGAACTTTCGGGTTCAGGATTTTTCAAGAATTCTGCGGGCTTTTTCCAAGTCCGCCGGAGTATCGACACCGAGCGGAACCGTGTCAACGCGGGCCACGTCGATCCGCATACCCGCTTCCAGCGGCCGGAGCTGCTCCAGCTTCTCGCGCAGCTCCAGCGCCGACGGCGGCAGCGTCACGAAGCGCTCCAGCGCAGCCCGGCGATAGGCATAGAGCCCGATGAAGTGAAACAGCGGGCCCGGACCATGCGGCACCGTGGCGCGACTGAAATAGAGTGCCCGGCCCCGGCTGCCATCCGCCTCCCAGGCCACAACCGGTTTGGTCACGCTCGGATTGGTGATGTCGTCCTCATCCACGATCGGTGCCGCAGGCGCGCCGATATCGACTTCCGCCCGGTCCAGCATGGCCAGCGCAGCGCGCGGCACCGCCGGGTCGAGCACCGGAAGATCGCCCTGGATGTTGACGATGGCATCGTGGCGGCCGTTGGCATCGAGTTTACACAACGCCTCCCAGATCCGGTCGGAGCCGGAGGGGTGGCCGGGATCGGTCAGCACCGCTTCCCCGCCATGATCGCGCACCGCATCCGCGATTTCCTGCTCGGCGCAGGCGACGGCGACCCGGCCGAGATCAGCCTCCTCCGCCCGGCGCACCACATGCACGATCATCGGCAGGCCGTCGATGAGGGCGAGCGGCTTGTCGGGCAGACGCTCCGATTTCATTCGGGCGGGGATCAGGACGATCGGGTTTGCGGGTGCCCTGTTCGGGGGTGTCGCGTTCGGGGTCGTCTCGTTCGCGGCCATATCGATCTCGCTCTTCTTCTTTCCAGTCCCGGTCAGGTACCTCAATTTGCCATTTATTGCGGCGAAATGTCGCGTGGCCAAGCGGTTCTGCCGACACACTTGATCATGTCCGGACTTGCGTCTTAGAGGGCGGAACCTTATAGGAAACTGTCAAAGGACTGTCGCCTTCCGAATTTGGCGAAATGGTCCAGATGTGAGATAGCTGGGCTGCACGGAGCCTTTTCGGTAACCGGTGCGGCAGGAATCAAAGGCGGAACGAGGTTCGGCATGTCATCTTCTCTTGAATTCAACAAGCTGGCCGCTGGCGTTTTGTGTGGCGGACTTCTGCTGATGGGCGTTGGAAAATTCGCCGGCGTGCTGGTGCACCCCGAACAGCTCGAAACCAATGCCTACATGGTGGAAGTCACCGAAGGCGCCGCAACGGCCGCCGCGCCGACCGGGCCCGCCCCGATCGAGCCGATCCTCGGTCTTCTCGCCAGTGCCGATGTGGCCAGCGGGCAAAAGATCGCGAAGAAGTGTGCGGCCTGCCACAGCTTCGACAATGGCGGCCCCAACAAGGTTGGCCCCAATCTGTGGAATGTCGTCATGGCCAAAAAAGGCCATATTGACGGCTTCGCCTATTCCGATGCGCTCCTGACATCCGGTGAAAACGATAACTGGACCTACACATCGCTGAACCACTTCCTGAAGAAGCCGAAGGATTACGCACCGGGCACGAAGATGAACTTCGCCGGTATCAAGAAGGCTTCCCAGCGCGCGGACCTCGTTGCTTATCTGCACTCACTTGCAGACACCCCGGCACCGCTGCCGTCGGCCGAGGAAATCCAGGCTGCGAACGATGCGTTCAAAGCCGCTTCCGGCGGCTGATCGCCGATTAGAATTCTGGATTGAGCCGGGCCCTTTTGCGGCCCGGCTTTTTCATTTTGGGAGATAAGACGTGACCCGGCCCTCCACCTCAGAGCTTGCCAGCTTCGCCGCCTCTCTCGCGGATGCCGCCCGGGGCGTGATCCGGCGCTATCACAATTTCGGCGTCACCGTTGATGCCAAGGCCGACGAGAGCCCCGTGACCGCCGCCGATCGTGGCGCGGAGCGCGCCATGCGCGCGCTGATCGAGGAGCGGTTCCCGGAGCACGGCATCGCCGGCGAGGAATATGGCAAGGTCCGCGAGGATGCGGAATTCGTCTGGTCGCTCGACCCGATCGACGGCACCAAGGCCTTCATTACCGGCAGCCCCCGCTTCGGCACCCTGATCGGCCTGGTCGAAAACGGCAAACCGGTCCTCGGCGTGATCGACATGCCGGTGCTGGACGAGCGCTGGATCGGCGGCCGGGATTACATGGCCCGCATGAACGGCTCCCCGGTCGAGGTCCGCGCCTGTGCGCAGCTCTCCGACGCCATCCTCGCCGCGACCTCGCCCAGCATGTTCGAGGGCACCGAGGAGATCTATGCCAAGCTCTGCACCGAGACGCGCTATCAGGTCTATGGCGGCGACTGCCACAATTTCGCGACCCTGGCCGGCGGCCATGTCGATCTCTGCGTCGAGGCCGGCCTGCAGGATTACGACTTCCTCGCAGTTGTTCCGGTGATCGAAGCCGCAGGCGGCATCGTCACCGACTGGGAAGGCAACCGCCCCGCGCCGGGCTCCACCAACCGTGTCTGCGCGGCGGGCGACAAACGCGTCCACGAAGCCGCCCTGAAGATCCTGAACGGCTGAGCGCCGCCCCCGTTTCTGTTTTCCCGGACCCGATCCGGGACCTCATCATGACGGGCTGAGCCCTATGATCCCTGGATCCCGTCCTTCGACGGGATGACGTTTCAGGGATGATGAGAGCGCCTTGACCTGTCAGCGGATTGCTGTCTAGGCGCAACCCGGATAGCACCTCTCCAGAGACCGTCTCAAAGAAATGGCCCGCCGGCCTGTACGAGGCGGGCCAGATTTAATCGACTGATCCGCCCATGTATTGCAGGGCAGCCCGTTCCCGGGAGATCGATTGAATGCTCGTTGACGTAAAACCATCCATTTCGTTGACATATGTCAACACACAATCCATATTTGGCACATGCAATGGATAGGCCTCGCCACCCGAGCAAGGAGGTCGAGGCTGCGGTTCAGCAAGCCGAATCAGAAGGATGGACCTGGCGATCTCAGGGCCATTGGGGACGGCTGTACTGCCCGCACCATGACCGTGACGGATGCCAGGTCGGCATAAACAGTACGCCCAGAAATTCCGGGAACCACGCCAGGCAGATCCTGCGAGCAGTGGCGCGCTGTCCGCACAGACACGGGGAGGCCGACGATGAAGACGTTTGAATTCAGCGTTATCGCATCCGGGCTGGACCCGCGCGCGAAGGACTTCGAGGCCCGGTTCTATGACGGCGGATGCGACGACGCGCTGGTGTCGTTTCAAAAGGGGCACATCATTATCGACTTCGCACGGGAGGCGGAGACATTCGAAGATGCACTTGCCTCGGCCCTCGAGAATGTCACCTCGACCGGAGCGCATATCGATCGGCTTGAACCGGACCCTCTCGTCAGTCTGTCCGACATCGCCAAACGCGCGGCCATGACCCGCGCCGCCGTTTCCAACTATTACAGAGGGCAGCGCGGCCAGGCCTTTCCGCCGCCGGTGGCCAGAATCACCTCGGACAGCCCGCTTTGGGAATGGTCCGCCGTTGCGCAATGGCTGGCCTGCAATGGCAAACTCGCCCCTTCCGTTGCTCTTGAGGCGGAAACGGTCCGGCAGGCAAATCTTGCTGTTGCGCGTGGCGACACCCATATCGGACCGATGCTCCGGCAACGCGCCAAGGAACATGAAGAGCAGCTCTGCGCCTAGAAGAACGCCCCCGGCGCAGACCGGGACCACCCCATCCCCAAAAATCGTCATCCCGTCGAAGGACGGGACCCAGGGATGGCGGGCAGCGCTCTATGATAGCTGGGCCCCGGCCTCCGCCGGGGTGACGAAGGACGATGGGTTGATACAATGAGGCTTAACCTGAAGTAGCTCTATACTTGCCGAGATGCTCTTGTACTGGCTGATCGTCCCATAACTGAATTTCGACAAACCTGTCGAACCGTCGCGCGGGATCGCTTTCCCAGAGATCGCCGGGCATGCACGCAACTCTCCGACGCCATCCTCGCCAGCCATGTTCGAGGGCACTGAAGAGATCTACGCCAAGCTCTGCGCCGATACCCGCTATCAGGTCTATGGCGGCGACTGCCACAATTTCGCGACCCTCGCGGGCGGCCATGTCGATCTCTGCGTCGAGGCCGGCCTGCAGGATTACGATTTCCTCGCCGTGGTCCCGGTGATCGAGGCCGCAGGCGGCATCATCACCGACTGGGAAGGCAACCGCCCCGCGCCGGGCTCCACCAACCGGATCTGCGCCGCAGGTGACAAACGGGTCCACGAAGCCGCCCTGAAGATCCTGAACAGCTGAGGTTTCGCCTGACACTCCCCCCATCGTCATCCCGACCGGAGAGCCGGGATGACGGTCTTGGATTGGTGAAAGCGTGATGACTCATCGGCGGGCCACTGCTTGAGCGCAATTCAGGCGGTTACCTAAGCCGAAAAAATCTTCGCCGAAAGGTAGAGTTTTTAAACACGAACTTCGACCTTAAGGACTCGACTTATAAAAAAGATTAAGTGAGGCTGGAAACTTCATAAAGGAGAGGTATCCATGTCAGACACAACGCATTTGCACGTCGGCGAGAATACTCAAGAACATATCGCCTTCAAACTTTTAGAAGTTGTCGCCTCCGTAGAGCAAAAAAACTTGTTCCACTACGAAGGGGCGCCCGAGAAAACCCCTACCCGTGAATGGGTTCTGAATACCTTCGCAGAATGTCTACAGGCTGCGAGGAGTCACCGAAAGTGGAAGAAGGATTGATTCTGCCGCGCTCAGGACATGTCAAAACAGGTATATCCACTTAGTTACTGCCCGGTCGCAGACGCCGCATTTGAGTGCGGCGATTAATGCAGAAATCCGAAGTTCACCATATACTAGGTTGGTCCTTTTCGCTGTCCTTGTTCGATCATTTTCGGTTCGTCGTCTTCGTTCGGAGTGTCTGACATGACAGATGATGACGTCCGCCACAGATTGGGGCCACCCCACCCCAAAATCGTCATCCAGGACCTGATCCGGGATCTCGGTATGACGGACTGCGTTCGATGATCTATCGGCTCCGGCTCACTGACAAGCTTGCGGCTATGGGTGTACCTACAAAAGAAGCGAACATTCGCAACAAGCTGCCACAGGGAGATTGAAGTGCCGCTTTTCTGATCCAATGTTCGGCTGCAATCAGTTTTCGCACAATGCATGTGGTAAAAGAGTAGCTGTAACACCATATGTAACCAAGCCCATAGGTGTTAGAATACTGATTCGTAACGAGGGGCACGGAGATGGCGTGGGGTGGCAACGACCTTGAAATGGCGCTTCAGCGCCATCGTGTTTGGTTGATTGTCCAAGCTATTTTCTTGTTCCTTGGCTTTGTGCTGATTGCCCTGTCTTGGAATTTTCAGGTAACTGACGGCAAACCGAACGCGGATGTGCTTGCGGTTTCGCTGACAGCAATCGAAGTAGTGTTAGCCGTATTGGCGATTATCTTAGGCGCTGGAGCATTTTTTGGCTTTTGGATGATCCGAGAGGCGGCTATTGCTGCGGCACAACGCGAGGCCCGTCAGGTGATTGAGGAAAAGGCGGGCGCAATGTTTGGTGAGGTAACCAAATTAGCTGCATCTAGAGAAAGCCAAACCCCGAGCATTCACCTCTCCAGGCAAAGCGAGGACGCCATACTTGATGCTGCCGAGGAAGTAACCGAGGACCCTGACGATGAAAACCGTGACGCAAAAGCTTAAGGTCGTTAACAACTACATTGATAACGCCAGCGTGCCGATTCAGGTCGTCCCTCTTGCGAACGACCTTGGGATCAAAGTCTATAATACGCCTTGGCCAGATAACATCTCCGGCAAAATCCAAAAGGATCAGCAGCGGGGCGGGGATAGCGGTTTTGCAATCTTTGTGAACAAGAATCACCATAAGAACCGTCGTCGCTTTACGATCGCACACGAAATAGCCCATTACGTCTTGCATGAAGACAAAATCGGTGACGGCGTTTTTGACGATGCGCTCTATCGCAGCGGTTTATCCAATCGTGCAGAGACGCAAGCCAATGCTCTAGCGGCAGATATTCTGATGCCATGGCGAATTTTGAATAAGTACGTGGAAACCCATGGCAACGATGTCTCTATGCTTGCGGACCTATTTGAGGTTTCCAAAAGCGCTATGAGAATTCGCTTGGGTGTTCCGGTGGATGCCGATTGGTAATCAATCTACCAGGTAAATTTGATGCCTAGTCCGGTCGGAAAGCCGGGACTAGGTCCTTCATAAAGGACAGCCCGACATCGCATGGGTCCCGGCTCTCCGTCCGGGATGACGATTGGGGAGAGGTGAAACCGCGCCTCTCACCCCCGTCCGCCTTTGCTCCGGTCCCGCTCCGTGCTAGGACCGAATCCCCGCCTTGATGAACAGATTTCCGGAGACTTCCATGCCCGCCGTTTTATTCCGGTCCACGAGCGATTCAGCGCCTGCCTGGGAAGAAATGCTGAAGCAGAGGATTCCCGGCCTCGACTTCCGGGCCTGGCCTGACGTCGGTAATCCGGAGGATATCGAGTTCGTGCTCGCCTGGAAGATGCCTCCGGGCACGCTGGACGGCATGCCGAATGTGAAATGCATCTGTTCGCTCGGCCAGGGTGTGGATCATATCTTCGCCGATCCCGGCTTGCCGGAAGGCGCCCAGATCATGCGGCTGGTCGATCCCTGGATGTCCCAGGCGATGAGCGAGTGGGTGTTGCTGCATGTGCTGCGCTACCACCGGCAGGCGCCGGAATATGAAGAGCTGCGGAAGAGCAAGACCTGGACCGCCCTGCCCGCCCCGGATACGGCGAGCCGCAAGGTCGGCATTCTCGGGCTCGGCGCGCTCGGGGCGGACGCGGCCTCGAAGATCGCCGCGCTCGGGTTCGATACCGCTGGCTGGAGCCGCACGGAAAAACAGATCGACGGCGTGAAGAGCTACTATGGCGAAGACCAGTTGATGGACTTCCTGGGCCGGACCGAGATCCTCTGCTGCCTGCTGCCGCTGACCAAGGCGACCGAGGGCGTGATCAATGCGAAGACCCTCGCGGCGCTGCCCAAGGGTGCTTTCGTGATCAATTCAGGCCGGGGCGGTCATGTGGTCGAAGAGGATATGCTTGCGGCACTGGATAGCGGGCATATCGCCCATGCGGCGCTTGATGTGTTCCGCACCGAACCGCTGCCGCAGGACAGCCCGTTCTGGGAGCATCCGAAGGTCGATCTCTGGCCGCATGTCTCGGCCCAGACCAATCCGGTCAGTGCCGGAGACCAGGTCGCCGATGCGATCAGGAAAGTGTTCAGCGGCGAAGCGCCGGACAATCTGGTCGATCCGAAAGTTCAGTACTGAGAGTGATGCCAGGATAGGCGGCCGGCGTCAGTCGGCCGCGTCTGCCTCGAACCGGCTGCCGCGTGACGCGCCGACGACAAGATCGCCGAACTCGGTCAGGAAGACCGAGCCTTTCACTGTCCGCTGCACCAGCACGCTGCGCCGGTCCGCCTCGTCCGGACGGCGGCGCACAAAACCATACTCGCCGAGACGATCAAGCGCCCGGGTAATGGCCGGTTTCGAAACGTTCAGGGCAGCGGCAAGCCCCCGCACCGTGTGGGGCGGGTTGTCGATATAGACGGTCAGCAACACAGCCAATTGCCGTGCCGTCAGGTCCGGCGTATCGCGCCGGACGCTCTCGACCAAGGCTTTGCGCCAAATTCCAAGGGCTTGTATCGAATCCACGGGCATATTTGCTACCGTCAGAACCCTGTTTGTTACGAATTCGATTTGACAATACAGGCAGCAACCGCAGGGCGCAATAACAGATCGTTCGCAAAACGCTTATTTACTATCAGCCAGTCCTATTTACCGACTGTTAACCATAACGTTTACGCAACATTTTGTAAAAAGCCCGCATACCCATGGCTTCACCGCCCTCGGGACGCCCGGGCCGCGCTTTGAGATTCCAGGCCATCACGTCGACATGCGCCCATCGTGTCTCCGGCGAAATGAAGTGCTCCAGGAAGAGCGCCGCCGTGATCGCACCGCCATAACCACCCGATCCGGTACTGGAAAGATCGGCGTTCGGCGATTTCAGCATGTCCCTGTAGGGCTTGTGCAGCGGCAGCCGCCACAGCGCATCCCGCATTTCCAACCCGCCGTCAAGCAAATCGGCGGCGAGGGCGTCGTCATTACAGAACAGCGCGGGCAGGTCGGTGCCCAGAGCAACCCTGGCGGCGCCGGTCAGGGTAGCAAAATCGAGGATCATCTCCGGCTGTTCGCTGTCCGCTTCAGTCAGAGCATCGGCCAGCACCAGTCGGCCTTCGGCGTCGGTGTTGCCAACCTCAACGGTCAGCCCCTTGCGCGACGGCAGGATATCCATGGGCCGGAAAGCATTGCCGGAGATCGCGTTCTCCACCGCCGGGACCAGCACCCGGAGCCGCACCGGCAAGCCCGCATCCATGACCAGTTTGGCGAGCCCAAGTGCATGGGCAGACCCGCCCATATCCTTCTTCATCGTCAGCATGCCAGAGGCCGGCTTCAGATCAAGACCACCGCTGTCGAAGATCACGCCCTTGCCGACAATCGTCACTTTCGGGTGGCTCTTTTTGCCCCAGCGGATATCGATCAGCCGCGGCGCCCGGTCAGCGGCACGGCCAACGGCATGGATCATCGGGAAGTTCTCGGCCAGGAGTGCCTTGCCCTCGATGGTCTCGATCTTCGCATTGTAGGATTTGGCGAGCGCGGCCGCCGCGTCTGCAAGCTCTTCCGGACCGAGGTCGTTGGCCGGCCGGTTGATCAGATCACGGGCAAGACCGGTTGCCTCGGCAAGGCGGCGCACTTCGTCCTGATCAGCACCTGCGGGCCAGACCAGATCTGCGTTGAAGACAGTCTTTATCTTGAATTTGTCGAATTGATAATGGGCCAGTGCCCACCCCGTCGCGGCGCTGGTCGCTTCCTCAGCCGTCAGTTTCGCGTCGAGATAGTAGCATCCCTTCGGCAAGACAGCGGGCAATGGAGCCAAAGCCCAGAGGCCGCTACCCGGTTTGCCTTGATCCTCGACACCGAAAAGCACCCGCTCGAGTCCGCCATCCGCATCCGGCAGGAAACAGGTCGCACCGGGCGCTGCCGAGAAGTCCGATTCGCCGACCCACCGCGCGATCCGTGCATCCGATCCTTTCAGCCATTCCGGAAGGGTGGAGGCGCTGACAGGCGTCAGCGGAACGGATTTCGGGGTTGCTTTGGCAACGAAACGAAACGACATGGGGAGCTCCTGATGAGAGACAATCTATCCGTTCTAGCCCGCACGGAAGTGTCGCTCAAGAAGAGCCGCCTTCATTGAAACCCCGGGACGGCATGTCAGAGGTTGCGCAGCGGCCCCGGGCCGGTTCAAATGGCGGCAGCAAAGTCCGGAGGAAACCGTCATGGCGCCGTATAGCCTCATCATTGGGAACAAGAACTACTCGTCCTGGTCAATGCGGCCTTGGCTGATGATGACCGCCTGCGACATCCCGTTCGAGGAGACAGTGATTGCCCTCGACACACCGAACACGCGCCAGGAAATCCTGCGGCACTCGCCGTCAGGGTTTGTCCCGGTCCTGAAAGACGGTGAGTTGACGGTCTGGGACAGCCTTTCGATCGGTGAGTTTCTTGCCGAAAAACATCCCGAAGCCGGTCTTTGGCCCGCTGATCCCATCGCCCGCTCCCGGGCACGGTCGGTCTCGGCAGAGATGCATTCCGGCTTCGGCGCCGTGCGCCAGAATATGCCGATGAACATCCGCTCCAGCTTCCCGGGACAAGGCCGCGCGCCCGGCGTGCAGGAAGACATCAACCGGATTGCATCAATCTGGCGCAATCACCGGCGCCGTGTGACCGACCCAGCCGACGGGCCGTTTCTGTTCGGAGGTTTTTCCATTGCCGACGCCATGTTTGCGCCGGTTGTCTCACGGTTCCGCACCTATGGCGTCGAGCTTACGGACGAGGCAGCAGCCTATGCCGAAGCGGTCTGGAATTTCCCTGCCGTGAAAGCCTGGGTGGAAGATGCCAAGAACGAGCCGATGGTGATCGACCGGCACGAACTCTAGGCCGCGAGCGGTCCGCCGGGACTATCCCGCCAATCCGCGCTCCAGCCGTGGATAATACAGAGCCATGGCCCCGGCCCGGACCATCAGGAACAGGCAATAGGCGGCCCAGAGCCCATGGTTGCCGTGAAGGCTGGTCAACGGATATGCCGCCGCGATGAAGAGTGCGAGGGCGATCAGCATGCCGTTCCGCATCTCCGCCCCGCGCGTGGCCCCGATGAACATCCCGTCGAGCTGGAATGACCAGACCGCGACAAGCGGGATCACCGCCGCCCACGGAAGATAGTCACGGGCAACATCCCGCACCGCCTGGATGCTGGTCATCATGTCGATGAAGAGGGTGCCTGCGGCGAAGAACAGCACGGTCATCAAGACGGCCAGAACGGCGGCCCCCTTGGTGGTGGCAATCACCGCCGTGCGCAGCTGTACGCGCGACCGCCGTCCGATCGCCTCGCCCACCAGAGCCTCGGCGGCGTGGGCATAACCGTCCAGACCGTATCCCGCGACACTTTTGAAGATCAGAAACACCGCATTCGCAGCCAGCACCGTGTCTCCGAGCTTCGCGCTTTCGTTCATGAAAAAGGCGGAGGCGGTCAGCACCGCCAGCGTGCGGATGAAGATATCCCGGTTCACCGCCATCATCGCCTTCAGGCGCCGAACCGCCGCCAGCTCCCTGATACGGGGGCGGCGGACATCGCGCGGCGCCAGCCGCCAGACCAATACAGCGCCGACCAGAAGCCCGGCATACTGGGCAATCACTGTCGCCAGCGCGACGCCCTCGATGCCCCAGCCGAGCCCCAGAACGAATAAGAGGTTCAACGCTACATTCACAGAGTTGATGAAGACCTGCTGGATCAGGCCGCCGCGCATGGCCTGCATGCCGAACAGCCAGCCAAGGATCGAGAAATTGCACAAGGCCGCCGGTGCGGCCCAGACCCGGATCATGAAATAAGACCGGGCCGCCTGCTCAACCTCGTCGCTGCCATCGAGGATGGAAAACGCGACATCCGCCATCGGGGATGTCAGCGCGAGGCAGGTCCCGCCGAACAGCAGCGACAGCAGCAAAGCCCGGCCGAGGCTGGCCAGAACCTCCGTGCCATCACCTGCGCCTTTCGCCTGGGCGACGAAACCGGTCGTTCCCATGCGCAGGAAACCGAAACCCCAATAGATGTAATTGAACAGCAGAGAGCCGAGCGCCACGCCGCCGATATAAAAGGCCGCGTCCAGATGGCCGACCACAGCGGTATCCACCGCACCGACGAGCGGCACCGTCAGATTTGACAGCACGACGGGCCAGGCGAGGCTCCAGACCCGGCGATTGATGGTTGGCTGCGCAGACACGTCTCTTGCTGCCTTCGATTTCTCGGGGTGGCGGGATGCAGTCACCCCGGACCATAGAGACAAGCCTGTCCGGCCGGTCCGAATAAATTCGAACGGCTCCCCGTCAAATCTGTCGAGGGCCAGATCTGTAGAGCCGGATCGTTAGAGACGGGTTTAAGTGGCCAGTGCCAGGAACCCGGTAACAAGGATCAATGCGCCGCAGGCCAAGCGAAACAGGGTAAGTGCCCGGCGGATATCACTCATATCAGCATCGGCCCCGCCTGCCCCCATCCAGGCGTCCTCGACAATTCTACCGCCATAAACGCGTGGCCCGGCAAGGCGCAGACCAAGCGCGCCCGCCATCGCAGCTTCCGGCCAGCCCGCATTGGGCGAGCGATGCTGCCTGGCGTCCCGCAGAGTAGACCGGATCGAAGAGCGAGCATCCGCTCCGGGCACCACAAACGCGGCAGCCCATATCAGCATCGCAGAAAAGCGGGCCGGGATGAGGTTTGCCAGATCGTCCAGCCGTGCGGAGGCCCAGCCGAACATGAGATAGCGTTCGTTCTTGTGGCCGATCATGCTGTCGGCGGTGTTCAAGGCCTTGTAGGCCAGCAAACCCGGCAGACCGGCAAGCAGATACCAGAAAGCCGGCGCGACCACGCCGTCGGAGAAATTCTCCGCCGCCGTCTCGATAGCTGCCCGGCTGACGCCGCCCTCGTCCAGTTGTTCGGGATCGCGCCCGACGATCATCGAAACCGCCCGACGGGCGCCCTGCAACCCCTCCGTCTCGAAGGCACGCGCCACCGCCGCCACATGATCATGCAAGCTGCGTTGAGCCAGGAATACCGAAGCAACCACAGCCTCCAGTAACCAACCGTAGCTGACAAAGGACAGCACGCGATGCAACAGCCAGCCGGTAAGCACGGCGGCGATAAGCAGCAAAATCACCAGCAAGACACCGCCACGGCGGCATGCAGCAATGCTTGTCTCCGACCGGTTCCAACGGAGTTCGCCCCAGCCGATCAAATTGCCGAACAGGACCACCGGGTGCGGCAGCCTGTTCCACAGTGCCGGGGGGTCGCCGATCACTGCGTCAAACACCAGCGCAAGACAGAGAATGCCAGCCGTGCTCTGCAATGCAGCCTCGATCATATCCACTTGTTCCCGCTGGTTTTCAGGTTCACGCCGTCTGACACCATTTCTGGCGCCATTTCCAGAGAATTCCAGAGAATTCCAACGGTGGCGGAATCAATGGCCCGGGCCCGAGTTCAGCGCTCACAAGACAAAAAAGCGGCCCGGTCATGACGACCGGGCCGTTTCGATTCAAGTGAGTTCTCACAAGGAGAATCGGCTAAGGGACTCACCACATACGATTATGTGCCTTCCGATTTTAATTTACAATAAGTAAATACATATCGTTTAATTAGTTAAATCGTCTCTTCATTTACGTTTGAAAGGTACGCTGATGAGACGGCGCTATTTCACACGCAGACGGCACGCTATAAAGGCAAGCCTTCTCTGGGTCAGAACCACAACGTGGCTTGCTGTACCGTGTCTCATGGCATGGCTGGCTTACAAAGCTGTCACGCAGGGTGCGCTGGATTTTTCAGCGGTCGCCGTGATCGCCGTTTTGGCTGCTATTTATCTGGTTTCGGTCCTGCGCGTACGCGGGCTGTCCGGCGAATGGACTTTCTTCTGAGGCGGCCGCCCTTTGGACCAACGACCGCCCGTCAGCTTTCCTTTACCTGAACAGGCAGCCCGGCAACGACCAGGGTCACCCGATCCGCGATCTCCGCAATGCGCTGATTGAGCCGCCCCGCATGGTCGCGGAAGACACGCGCCAGTTTGTTCTCGGGAACGATGCCGAACCCGACTTCATTGGCAACCAGCACCAGATCGGCGGATGACGCACTGACGGCGACACAAAGGCGCTCGATCTCCGCATCCACATCTGCATCGGCAAGAAGATGGTTCGTCAGCCACAGCGTCAGGCAATCGACGAGAAGAACCCGTCCCGGCGCCGCCTCGCCTTTTAAGATGGCCGCAAGATCCTTCGGCTCCTCAATAGTCCGCCAGCCGTCCGCCGCACGGTCCGCGCGATGTTTGGCAATACGGGCCTTCATCTCGTCATCATGCGCCTCGGCCGTCGCGACATAGATCAATGCGCGCCCGTTCTGTCGGCAGATAGTCTCTGCATACCGGCTCTTGCCCGAACGTGCGCCGCCCAGAACCAGGGTCACCGATCTGCTGCTCTGCGTCATACTGGTTGTTCCTCATTCGGCTGTCCCGCACGGACGGTGCAGAGTACACTTCGATAAGGCCTGACTATACCCGGGCAGGCCGGTAAACAGGAGTTAGACATGCCACAGGACGATCTGACCATGAGCGCGCAATTGCTCCTGGAATCCGTCGAGGAAGACACCGCCGACCTGCATGAGGCGTGGGAGCAGCTCCAGCGTATTCTCAACACCATGCGCGCCGAAGGCTTGCAGCCTCCGGAAGACCTGCTGAAGCTGGAAGAACGCATGCAGGCCGATTTCGCGGCAGACAACAAAAATGCCTGACGCGAACCGGCCCGCCCGTTAGCGCACCATCCCCGAGGCCCTGGCCCGGGGATCGCCGACGGCGGCCATCGTCCCGTCATCATTCACCGCCACCGCCTGCACCGATGCCAGCATCGGGTCACGGCCAGGGCTGAGCTTAAGCTGCAATTTGCGCGCCTCGGCGATGTCGGCAACGGTCTCCTCAAGCTCGGCATCCGCCAGAAGCATCTCGGTTTCCGCATGCAACCGGGCGCGACCGACCGCATCGGGCAGATTGTCGCCAAGCACCAGACTGTTGAAAAGCACCTGCATGATCGATGTCGGAATCCGGGTCGAACCGGAAGCGCCGATAGCCATGCGTACCTTGCCGTCCCGGAACATCAGGCTCGGCATCATGCTGGAAACAGGGCGCTTGCCTCCGACCACCTCATTCGGATTACCCGGCCATGGGCTGAACAACATCATCTGGTTGTTCAGCAGGATACCGGTCCCCGGCAGCACGACACCGGAATGGTTGTTGTTGGAATAGGTGATGCAGGCCGCATTGCCGTCCTTGTCGATCACAGCGAGACTCGTCGTCTCGCTCGACTCCCCGGTGGCAACCTTTACAAAAGCCGGGTCGCCATAACCGGCGGCCCGCTTCCGGAACATCTCGAGCATTGCCCCCGCCAGCAGATCGTAATGCGCACCATCCGTAACGCTTTCGCGTTCCAGCGCCGCCAGTCCGGCAAAGACCAGTCCGCCAGATGAGGGCGGAGCCATAGTCGCAACATCGTGTCCTTTGAAACGGGCAGTCGCAGGAGCCCGCCAGATCGCCTCGTAGTTTTCCAGATCGGCACGGCTCAGGAAGCCGTTATGGGCCTCCATTTCCGCCAGCAGCAGATCCGCGAGAGCGCCTTTATAGAAACAGTCGGGGCCGTCGTGCGCGATCATGCGGAGGGACTGGCCATATTCCGGATTGGCCATCTCCTCACCGGCCCGGTAGAGGCTGCCATCCGGCTTCAGCAATAGTTTGCGTGTTGCTTCGGTGAAATTCAGCAGCTCTTCCGTCCGGGCCATGCGCAGCGCCGCCTTGTGGCCGACCTTGAAGCCGCCTTCCGCCAAAGTGATTGCCGGCTCAAGCACATCGGCCATCGCCAACTTGCCGAACTTCGCCTGCGCTTCGCCAAGCCCGCGCACCGTACCCGGAACGCCGACCGAACGATGGCCGCGCTCGTTCTCGCGGCCTTTCACCCGGATGATGTAGTCGTTGCCGGCACCCATCGAGGGGTAAAGCTCGTAGCTGGCCGCCATCGGGGCCACGCCGAGGAAATCGACGGACTCAGTCTTCCCGGAAGCGGCGTCGTGCATGATCATAAAGCCGCCAGCACCGATGCCGGAATCGAGCGGTTCGACCGTCCCCATGACATAAGCGGCTGCAACCGCCGCATCGATGGCATTGCCGCCACCTTCGAGAATGTCCAGCGCCGCACGGGACGCATCGGCATTGCCGCACGCCGCGGCACCCGCCTCCGGCGTACCTTGTTGCCATGTCGTGCTGCTCGGTTCCCGCTCGGCCATATCGTCCTCTGAGTAAATGTTCCGGGTACATATATCGAGCGCGGGAGTGTGGTCGAATTCGGCACATCTCGCACAGGAATATTGAGATAGGCAGAATATTCATTCCGGCATTGATCGCGCTGCTTGCCGACAATCATGCAAGCACCGTCTATTGCCCACCGCTCTCGACCGGTTTATGTCGGATCCTGGCCCCGCGTCGCTTCCATGATCCGCCCCGAGAAAGAGATATCCCGTGTCAAAGACCCATCGCCTGCTCCTGACCCAGCCGAAAGGCAGCCCACGCTACGAGTTACTGAAAAAAAACCTGAAGACGGACTGGGAGATCGAGACCTGGGCTAAGGATGACGGCGACGATGCCTTCCGCGAGCGGGTTGCGGATGTGGACGTGCTGGTCGGCGGCGGCGTGCCGGATCTGCCAAAGGGCATTCCGCTGAAACTGTTCCAGATCCCCTTCACCGGCTTCGACTGGACCGGCCCGGACAAGATTCCGGCGGGCACCGTATTCTGCAATACCTTCGAGCACGAGACCACGATCGCCGAACACGTGCTGGCCGGCATGCTGGAATTCCAGACCGGCCTGATGCGCGAGACCCATCCGATGATGAAGGAGCAATCCTACAACGGCCGGGACATCTCCAAGGGCCCGATGCACCGGGAGATGCGCGGCGCGACCGTCGGGATCGTCGGCTACGGCCATATTGGCCGCGAAGTGGCCAAACGCTGTAAGGCGTTCGACATGCGGGTCATGGCGCTTTCCCGCACCAAGCGGGACGAGCCGGACCTGGTCGACTGGTACGGTACCCTCGACGATATGGACACGTTGCTGGCGGAGAGTGATTTCGTCATCGTCACGGCACCGCTAAACGACGACACACGCAGCATGATCGACAGCAATGCTTTCGGCAAAATGAAGCCGGACGCGGTGATCTGCAATGTCGGGCGCGGAGCAGTGGTCGACGAGGCAGCGCTTTACGAAGCGCTGTCCAGCAAGCAGATCCGGGGCGGGATCATCGATGTCTGGTATACCTACCCGTCGAAGGAAGACCCCAATCCCTGGCCGTCCAAATTCCCGTTCCAGAAGCTCGACAACATCATCATGTCGCCGCACAACTCGGCCTGGAGCAACGAGATGGCCAATCGCCGCTGGGCCTTCGTCGCCGCCAATCTCGATCGCTTCGCCCGGGGCGAGGAGCTGCAGAACTTCTGTTTCGAGGGTGCTCGCCAAGGCTGAGTGGTAAAGGATGCCTGATCGCATTCCCCTACTCCGTTACCTAACACACCGCCGTCACCCCGGCGAAGGCCGGGGCCCAGTGATCATGGAGCACGGACCGCCATCCCCTGGGTCCCGTTTTTCAACGGGATGACAAATGAGGTACGGGACCAAAGTGCGGGGAGCGGGGTGACAAATGACGAACGGCTAAGCGACGTTCACGTCTCCCAGTCCAGAAACAAATCGGCCGGGCACTAGGCCCGGCCAATCCGCACTCTCGGGTAAGGGGTACCCGATCAGAACTCGATGGTCATCCCGACCAGAGCCGCCGTTCCTTCGTTCTCGGAACCGGTCTCGTCCTTGAACTCGCTGTGGAACAGGCTGCCAACCAGGGCCACGCCCGGGCCAACTTCGTAGTTACCCGACAGCATGATCGTGTCGTTCTCGCTTTCACCTGCAACAGCGACCTGATCTTCAAACTCACCGTGATAGTAAGAGAGACTGACCGTCACCGGCTCGAAGGCGTATGCAACACCGATATCGAAGCCCTCGCCGTCGAGCGAGGTCGCGGTATCGGTTCCGCCGTCGGCATTGCCATCCGTATTGGCGTAGGATCCGCCAACCGTGAAGCCAGCATGGACGAACTCGAAGCCGACGCTGTAACCCTTGGCCCGGTCCGCAGTACTGTTATCCGGCGCGGATGCCGTCAGGAAACCGGCTGCCACAGCAAGTGAGGTGCCTTCACCGAAATCACGAATATAGTTCACGCCGATGCCGATACCGTTGTTGTAACGGTCGTCGCCTGGCTGTCCGTTGTTATCGCGCTCGAACTCCGGAATGTAGGACACGCCGAGCTGCAGATCCATGACGCGGGGCGAGTAGTAGGTCAGCTTGGTGGCCTTGTCCTCACCAAGGAACAGATAGGTAGACTTGAAAGCCGAATCGGAATCGCCACCGGTTGAATTGACGATCCAGTCATCGATATCCGCGTCGTTGATGCCGAGGCCGACATCGGGCGCGGCATAATGCATCTGGGCAGCGGCGTTATCGCGTTTGCCAAGCTCGAACCGGCCGAAGTCCGCCTCGACCCAGCTGTAGCTGTCCTTGATCTGCTCGTCATTGTTGGAATTGCCGTTCATTACGACCTCGACACCGACCTGCAGGCCGTTATCCAGCGTGGTGTCGCCGACAAAGCCAATTTCGGTGTCGGACTTGACATCAAAGCCGGACGTATCAGCCGTGCCGATATCATCATTGTCGGCATACCCGAAATACTGGGTCATGGAGCCTTCAATGCCGAGATGCAGTTTTTCCGCCGCATTTGCCGACGGCGCCCAGGCAACCGCAATGGTGGCGAACAAAAGCGGCAAGCCGCCGCGTCTGAGAGACAGGGTCAATGTAGTACTCCTTGGAAGAGATTTGCTCGCCGCAAAAAAGCGTAGAGCAATGGTGATCATTTTAAGTTATTGCGAATAATTCGCAATATCATTTTTGATGATACCTGATATTATGTTATGTTATAACATTAAAGCAAGCCGGTTAATGCTCGCACGAGCACGGCGGTAAGCGCGGACCGGGTCGAGGCGTGTCGCTCGACAACGATCACCCGGCGGCTCGCAACAGGGTCGCCGAAGGGCAGAACCCGGATCATCCCACGAGGGCTCGGACGTGTCTCAGGATCGAGCGCGTAGGCGGGCACCACGGCCACGCCGAGCCCGCAGGACACCATTTCGATGATCGGCTCGATCGCATCCAGCTCCATCGCCTCATCCACCGCGAGGTCGCGGTCGCGCAGGGCATGCTCGATGATCCGGCCAACGCCGGTGCGCCGGTTGAAACGGATAAAGGGATGACGCGTCAGCAGGTCCGTATCCGTCTCCCCGGCAAGCGCCGAAGGTGCGATCACGGAAAGCGGCTCCTCGAAGATCAGATGGTCTTTCAGCTCCGGCGGCAGACGATCCGGCGCAGTCAGGATGGCAGCATCCAGCTCCCCATGCGCGACCCGCCCCAGGAGACCCGAAGAAAGACCGCTTTCGATCCGCACCCGAAGGTCCGGATATGTTTCGTGCAGGCTGGTCAGCGCGTCGGGAAGGATTCCGGTGCTGGCTGTCTGAATCACGCCAAGCCGGAGCGTGCCTGCGATATGCCCATCGGGCTGCACCGATTGTTTCAGATCCTCGTACTGGGTCAGGATCGCCCGTGCCTGCGGGATCAGTGCGCTCCCCCGGTCGTTCAGCACCGGCGGCCGGCGGGACCGGTCGAACAGATCCGCACCCAGTTCCTGCTCCAGGGTCCGCATCTGCATGCTGACGGCGGACTGAGCCAGTCCGAGCCGGTCGGCGGCAGCAGCAAAGCTGCCCCGGGAAGCGACTTCCAGGAAAATCTGCAGGCGACGCAGGGACATCGATCTTTCTTCACTATTTCTGACTTTAAGTATCAGAAATATGCGCTTGCCTGAAGTTATTCCACGCCACACACTTCACGGAACCGTGAGACGCGCGTGACTATCGCGCTCCGCAAAGAACCAAGAATGCCCGCGTGAGGAAACAGCCATGTTTTTCGACCTGACCCCGGACCAGAAAGACCTGCAGGCCCGCGCCCGCGCGCTGGCAGCGGACGTGATCGCTCTCCGTGCCGCCGAGGTGGATCGCAGCGAGCAATATCCGTGGGACAATATCAAAGCGCTGACCGAGGCCGGCTTCATGGGCATGACCGTGCCGAAAGAGTTTGGCGGGCCGGGCCGCTCCTATCTCGACACGGTGCTGGTGATCGAGGAGATGGCAGCGGCCTGCGGCGTTACCGGCCGCATCGTGGTCGAGGGCAATATGGGCGCGATCTCTGCGATCATGACCTACGGCACCGAGGCCCAGAAGAAACTCGGCGCCGAGCATGTGCTCTCCGGCGACAAGCTGGCCATCTGCATCACCGAGCCGGATGCGGGTAGCGCCGCGACCTTGATGACCACTAGAGCTGACAAACGCGACGATACCTATGTGCTGAATGGCAAGAAGCACTGGATCACCGGCGGCGGCGTTTCCCGCCTGCATCTGATCTTCGCCCGCGTCTTCGACGAGGACGGCACCGAGCTCGGCATCGGCGGCTTCCTGGCCGACAAGGACAAGGCGGCGGGCCTTAGGATCGGTACCCGCGAGCCGACCATGGGCCTGCGCGGCATTCCGGAAACTGAAGTCATCTTCGAGGATCTGGAAATCCCCGCCTCCATGGCGCTGCTACCGCCGAGCGGCTTCAAACGCGGTTTCGCCGACCTGATGAGTGCCTATAACGCCCAGCGTGTCGGTGCCGGAACCGTGGGCATGGGCATCGCCGCCGGCGCTTACCGTCACGCCCTCGCCTTCGCCGGGGAGCGCGAGCAGTTCGGCCGCCCGATCGCCGAATTCCAGGGCCTGCAATGGATGCTGGCGGATATGTCCGTACAGCTCGAAGCCGCCCGCTCGCTGATTTACCGGGCAGCGGCCAGCGCCGAAGGCCCGAGCGCCCCGTTCCCGGATGCGACCCTGGCGGCGCAGGCCAAGATCATGGCCTCCGAGATGGCCATCAAGGTGACCACGGACGCGCTTCAGGTGTTCGGCGCGCGCGGTTATTCCCGGAACTATCCGATGGAACGGATGCAGCGGGACGCCCGCATGTTCACGATCGGCGGAGGCACAGCGCAGATCTTGCGCACCGTCGTCGCCTCCCGCATTCTCGAACGGAAATTGCCGCAAACCCGCGACGGCCACCAGCGTCTCGCTGAAAAAGAAACCGCCGCGCGCCTTGCCGCCGAATAGGCCCCGTCAGACAGGAACAGCCTCATGCGTATTGCCGATGTGATTGCCCGCCGCCTGTATGAGGCGGGGGTCCGCTATGCCTTCGGCGTGCCGGGGGGCGAGGTGCTGACCCTGGTGGACGCGCTGGAGAAGGCGGGCATCCGCTTCCTGCTGGCCAAGCATGAGAACGCGGCCGGTTTCATGGCCGAAGGCGTCTGGCACATGACAGGCGCGCCGGGCGTGCTGGTCTGCACCGTTGGCCCCGGCGCCGCGAACGCCATCAACGTCACCGCCAATGCAGAGCAGGACCGGGTGCCGCTGATCGTGCTGACCGGCTGCGTCGATGCGGGCGAAGCTGTCACCTACAATCACCAGGTCTTCGATCACACGGCGGTTTTCGGCCCGGTCACCAAGGCCAGCGTCACCATGCCGGAAAAGAACGCGGATGCGCTGATCGACAAACTGGTGCGCCTCGCCACGGCGGACCGGCCAGGCCCGGTACATATCGACCTGCCCATCGCCGTCGCCGCGAAGCAAGCCGAGGACAAGGCCCCGGTCAGACGCCCGGCACCCATGCCCTCAGCACCCGCGCCGGGAGACGCTCTGGATGCCGCCCGTGCCGCGCTGGCCAAGGCCGAACGCCCGCTGATCATCGCCGGGCTCGACGTGGTCAATCAGAACGCTTCCGAAACGCTGGCCGATTTCGCCCGGAAGTTCGGCGCGCCGGTGATAGCCAGCTATAAGGCGAAGGGCGTACTCTCGGAAGACAACCCGCTGTCCCTCGGCGGCGCTGGCCTGTCGCCGCTCGCCGACACGCATCTGATACCGGTGATCGAGGCGGCGGATTTCATCCTGCTTGCGGGCTATGACCCGATCGAGATGCGCCCCGGCTGGCAGAACCTCTGGGACCCGGCGGAGAAGACAGTCGTCGAGCTTCTGGCCGCGCCCGAATATTCCTACATGCATGACGCCACGATGACCTTCCATGCCCATGTCGGCGAAAGCCTGAAGGCTCTCAGTGACGGCATCACGCCGCGCGCAACCTGGCCCGGCACCATCATCGCCGACACCCGGTCGGCATTGGCAGGCGCCTTCGGCCAGAACGAGGCCTGGGGCCCCGCGGCCATCACCACAACCGTCCGCGCCAACACCCCGCCCGACACCGTGCTGACCATAGACAGCGGCGCCCACCGCATTCTCGCCAGCCAGGTCTGGGAAGCGCAGGTGCCGCACGCGGTCCTGCAATCCACCGGCCTCTGCACCATGGGCTGCGCCCTGCCCCTCGCCACCGGCGCCAAACTCGCCTCCCCGGGCAGGGCGGTGGTGGCCTTTACCGGTGACGGCGGCCTGGAGATGGTGCTGGGGGAACTGGTAACGCTGCGGGACCTGAAACTCCCGGTCATCGTCGTCGTCTTCGTCGACGCCTCTCTGGCGCTGATCGAGAAAAAGCAGCGGGAAATGAAATACGGCAATGCCGGGGTCGATATGGTGGAGACCGATTTCGTCACCATCGCCAACGCGCTTGGCGGCAAGGGTGTCTGGTGCGAAGACCGCGAGACGCTGGCCGAAACGGTGAAGGCAGGGCTATCGGCGGAAACGTTCACCCTCTGCGCCTGCCGGATTGATAGGCAGAGCTACGACGGGCGGATCTAGCCTCTTTAAGCACCCACTGACTGCTTGCTCCATCAAACTTACAAATCAACATATTGATTTTGAATTATTCCACCATACTAATTTTCTAACCTTTGTGAATCACACGAGGCATCCAGATGACACACAACATGTGTATCACCTCATGGATGATACGCTACACACGTTGCTTATCAGATTATAGAAAAAATGAGACGCAAAACATTTTGTGATTCAAACATGAGATGATACACATGTTGTGCGTCATTTTTCCGGAATTATGAGATGCAAAATAAATACAACATAAAAGATTACGGTCTCGAAGGTGCTGTTGAATATCACTATGGCCAGTTCCCTCCGAAAAGTCTCGATTATGAAAAGCTTATCAACCCATTAGGATCCGCAGCCTCCGCCATCGCCAAATATGATGCAGCCCTAAACAATCTCCATAATAAGCAGCTTCTTCTTGCCCCTCTCAAAAACAAGGAAGCGGTAATTTCCTCGCGCATAGAAGGGACCGTTGCGACACTTGACGAATTGCTGACTTTCGATGCGTACATCAGCGATAAGGACGATACGAAAGAACAGCAGATATACCGAAATGAAATTATCGAGGTCCATGCTTATACGCGCGCAATTTCCCATGCTTTTAAGCGCATGTCGGAAGGTCTCCCTATCAGCAGCCGGCTTATACGCGAAGCTCACGACCGAATGTTGTTTCTCGGAAGAGGAGCAGACAAACAGCCTGGAAAGTTCAAGCTAGAACAAAATTTCATTGCGGATAAAACTCAGAAGAAAATTCTTTTCGTTCCAATCAGCGCTGACAAATTAGAAGACGGCGTCAAAAATCTTGAAAATTACATAAACGACCCCGTGCCAAACCCGCTTCTCGCGACCGCAATATCTCATGCAGAATTCGAAGCCCTGCACCCGTTTAAAGACGGAAACGGGCGTATCGGGCGAATGTTAATCACCCTAACCATGTGGGACAAACACCTGATTGAGGGACCCTATTTTTATATCAGTGGGTATTTTGAGAATCATCGCGAGGAGTACATTGAACGGTTACGCCGCATTTCATCCAATGGAGAATGGACCGAGTGGTGCATTTTCTTCCTTGAAGCACTCGCAAACCAAGCGAATGAAAATATTGAAACAACACAAAAAGTCTCGTCTCTCTATGATGAGATGAAAGAAAGATTTAGAGAAGCCCTTGCATCCCAATGGCTTTTGCATGCCTTGGATTTCGTCTTCGAGAGGCCTGTATTTTCCACAACTCAATTCAAGCTAAGAAGCGGTATTCCTAACCAAACGGCGTCAAGGTTCACTAAAGCCCTCGCCGAGAACGGCCTCTTGAAGGTAGTTATACCAGGAGCTGGGCGCCGCCCCACATTGTACTCATTCGAGCCATTGCTTGAAATTGTCCGAGGTTAAGCAAGCCAACGCGCATTGACGTGCGAGAGACCTCAGCCCCTCACCCGCACTTCGAATAGCCGCAGGACGTGCAAAGGTCGCACCCTTCCTGCTTCATGAGCGAGACATCGCCGCAGGTCGGGCATTGGGCCGGAATCGGGCCACCGACGCCGCGGCCATCCATCGCGACGACCTTTTTCTTCCCGCCGAAATCCATTTCCATCGTGCTCGGGTCCTTCAGGAAGCCGATATCCTGCAGATGCTGCTCGATCACGCCGCCGATGGCCGCGAGCAGGGAGGGTACGTATTTGCCGCCCATCCAGCAGCCGCCGCGCGGATCGAAGACCGCTTTCAGCTCCTCGACCACGAAGGAGACATCGCCGCCGCGCCGGAATACGGCGCTGACCATCCGGGTCAGGGCCACGGTCCAGGCGTAATGCTCCATGTTCTTGGAATTGATGAAGACCTCGAACGGACGGCGGCGGCCGGCCTGGAGCACGTCATTGATGGTGATGTAGATGGCGTGGTCGCTCTCCGGCCACTTGATCTTGTAGGTCTTGCCCGGCAGCTCTTCCGGCCGGCCCAGCGGCTCGGTCATGTAGGCCACGCCCGGATCCGCCGCCGGGTCTGTCGTGGCTGACGCTTCCTGGTTCGTGTTCGCGGGCGTGTTGGCTTGAGCCGGGGACGCCTCTTCCTTCTTTTCGTCGGTCATAGTCAGGACCGAGCCTGTGATCTCGTTCGGACGGTAGGTCGTGCAGCCCTTGCAGCCCTGCTCATAGGCCGAGAGATAGACGTCCTTGAAATCCTCGAAGGAAATGTCGACCGGCACGTTGATGGTCTTGGAGATCGAGCTGTCGATGTATTTCTGAACCGCAGCCTGCATCGCCACATGGTCTTTCGGCGTCAGGGTCTGGACACTGACGAAGGCGTCCGTCAGCTCCGCGTCGTCGCCCTTCAGATGCTTGTACATCCGGTAAGCATAGTCCGAGACCTCTTCGGTCTTTCGGCTGCCATCCGGCATCAGCACGGTGCGGTTATAAGCATAGGAGAAGACCGGCTCGAGGCCCGAGGACACATTGTCCGCGACCAGAGAGATGGTGCCGGTCGGCGCGATGGAGGTCAGCAGGGCGTTGCGGATGCCATGCTCCCGGATCGCGTCCTGCACGTCCTGATCCAGCTCTTTCACCGATTCGCTGGCCAGATACTTGTCCGCGTCGAACAGCGGGAAAGCGCCCTTCTCCTTCGCCAGATCGACCGAGGCGAGATAAGAGTGACGGCGCAGCGCGGCCATCCATTTCTCCGTCATCGCCACCGCGTCCGGTGAGCCATAGCGCAGCCCGCAGAAGATAAGCGCGTCTGCTAGGCCCGTAACACCAAGGCCGATGCGGCGCTTGGCCTGAGCTTCGTGTTCCTGCTCCGGCAGCGGAAATTTCGAAGCGTCGACCACATTGTCCATCATCCGGACGGCGAGCGGCACCACACGGGCCAGCTCGTCCATATCCAGCTCCGCATTCTCTTCGAACGGGTTCTTCACGAAGCGGGCGAGGTTGATGGAGCCGAGCAGGCAGGCGCCATAGGGCGGCAACGGCTGCTCGCCGCACGGGTTGGTGGCGGCAATCGTCTCGCAGTAATGCAGGTTGTTCCGCTTGTTGATGCGGTCGATGAAGATCACGCCCGGCTCGGCATAGGCATAGGTCGCGGCCATGATCTTGTCCCACAGATCGCGCGCCTGCACGGTCTTGTAGACGGTGCCGTCAAAGACGAGATCCCAGGGATCGTCCTGCTTCACCGCGTCCATGAAGGGATCGGTGGCGAGGACGGAGAGATTGAACATGCGCAGCCGGGCCGGATCCTGCTTTGCCTCGATGAAGGCTTCCACGTCCGGATGGTCGCAGCGCAGCGTCGCCATCATGGCGCCACGGCGGGAGCCCGCGCTCATGATGGTGCGGCACATGGCGTCCCAGACATCCATGAAGGAGAGCGGACCCGATGCGTCCGCCGCCACCCCGTGTACCCGCGCGCCGCGCGGCCGGATGGTAGAGAAATCGTAACCGATGCCGCCGCCCTGCTGCATCGTCAGGGCCGCTTCCTTCAGGCCCTCGAAGATCCCGGCCATGTTGTCCGGAACCGTTCCCATGACGAAACAGTTGAAGAGCGTGACCTGACGGCCGGTGCCCGCACCGGCGAAGATCCGGCCGGCGGGCAGATAACGGAAATCGGCCAGCGCGGTATAAAACTTCTCCGCCCATGCCTCCTGATCGGTCTCGACCTCGGCGAGCGCGCGCGCGACACGATGCCAGCTCTCCTCGATCGTGCGATCGACAGGCTCGCCGTCTGCGGTCTTCAGGCGGTACTTCATGTCCCAAATCTGCTGGGAAACCGGGGCGATTGAAGTCATTCCGGGCTCGTCCGTTCTATCTCGTCAAACACTATATATAGCTGCGCGCTATCGGGAGAACGCTATATATATACACCATGATCACATGTCTATCGTGTCACGCCGAAACGGCAGCATAACACGATAAGCCTCACACCGGCATCATCGATGCAAATGTCACCCGCAGCCAGGCGGCCTGATATTTGACGTATTCCGATAGCATCAGGAAGCGTGACTCTGGCGATTTCCACCATTCGGCAAGGCCTGGATCGGCCGGACGCACCGGGTATTCGCTGATCTCGATATCCGGCATTGCCGCGCGGAACTCAATTCGCGAACGGGCCATGTGATAATTCGAGGTGACGAGGATCATTGAGTGATAACCGCCCGACGTCATCCAGTTGGCCGCTTCCTCGGCATTGCCGATGGTATCGTGCGCGCCATATCCGAGCGCCACACAGCAGTCCATTGTCTCGGCATCCAAGGCGACTCCACTCTCCGCCATGGCGGCGCGGAATTCGGACGGGCTGACGATATCGTTGACCCCTGTGACCAGTAACGCCCGCGCATGGCCTTCGAGCAACAGAGAGACCGCGACGGGAATCCTCCGGCTGCCTCCGGTGAGCACCACAATGGCATCGGCCTGGGGCGCGGCACGCGGTCCATCAGACGGCATATCGGCAAGAAACCAGAAAAACCCGCCAATCCAGAGACCGCCCGCGACGACGGCCACGACCAGAATTCCGGCGAGCCACCCCCTAAGCACCCCGACTTTCCAGTTCCGGCCATGTTTCCGGTTCTCCTGACGGCACTCCGCACTCACGGGTTCATCCTTCTGAGCGCACCCAACACGGAAAGTCGCGCGGCAATCCAGGCGACAAAGGCAACCAGCACCGGGGCGGACGCTATCAGAGCCCACTCGGTCATCCCGGCAGACAGCCCGCCGAACAGGGTCGGGATCAGGTTCGCGCTGTCAACAGCCTCGGGCTCCAGCGCCGCAGCGAGGCCAGCCAGTGTTGCAATGGCAAGAAACCCGCCAACCAGACCGCCGCGCAGCGCCATCTTCAGAACATGGGCCTGGAACTCGGACGCGATATAACCATCGCGTGCCCCGATCAGATGCAGGATCGCGATCACCTCGCGGTGAATCGAAACCGATGTGCGCACGGCGAAGATCACGGCGACGACGGAGGCACCCATGACCAGAGCAAGCACGGTCAGACCAAGCGCTTCGACCGCGCGGGTCAATTTCGCCACATGGCCCATCCACTGGGTATGTGCCTCGACCAGGGCGCCGGGAAAGAGCTCGCCCAGGCGCGCTTCGAACTGTTTCAGATCGACCTCCGGCGGGGAGGCGAAATGCAGATCGAACAGACGCGGCAGCGGCAGGTCCGCCGCGAGGTCGGCACCGAGCCATGGCGCCAGAAGCTCGGCGCTGCGGGAGGTATCCACACGCACCATACGGAGGATCCCCGGCAACTGCCGCATCATGCGCTCCGCCTGGCTCAAGCGCGGCGCATCGCTTCCCTCGTTCATCGTCGCCGGGATCTGCACCGTGACCACGCTCCCGAGGGCAAAATCCCAGCGCGCAGCGAGCTGGTGCGAGGTCACCGCGCCGACCGAGGCGAGCACGGCGAAATAACACATTATACCCAGCAGCCAGGGCAGATAGCGGGCGGATGGATCATGCGAAAGGGGAATGTCACCACGGGTCAAAAGAGCCATGCCTCAGCCCCCGCGGCGCTGCTGGCTGGAAGCGGCCGCGCCAGCGGTAGAGCCGACCGGACGAGGCGCGCTGCGCCTCCGGCCCGGCCCGCGCACACGGGTCACGCGCCCACCATCGACATTGAGACAGGGATGGTCAAAACGTTCCACCAGCGCCCTGTTATGGGTCGCGATCAGCACCGTGGTGCCCATTTTGTGCAGTTCCTCGAAGAGATAGAGCAGCCGGACGGCCACACCGTCATCGACATTGCCCGTCGGCTCGTCGGCGAGCAAGAGTTGTGGCCGGCCAATCACAGCGCGAGCAATGGCTACGCGCTGCTGCTGACCGCCCGAAAGCGTCTGCGGCAGGGAGTCGAAATGACCGGAAAGACCGACCCATTCAAGCAACTCCGGAACGTATTCGCGAATCG
This sequence comes from Nisaea sp., assembly GCF_039990255.1. Taxonomy (GTDB): domain Bacteria; phylum Pseudomonadota; class Alphaproteobacteria; order Thalassobaculales; family Thalassobaculaceae; genus Nisaea. The sequence goes on from NZ_JBDXGG010000004.1 coordinate 297,012, forward strand.
CCGATTCGCGTGCACCTGCGATGCGTAGCGGCAACGCGACATTGTCCAACGCGCTCAGATGCGGGATCAGCCGGAAATCCTGAAACACGATGCCGATGCGCCGGCGCAGCGCCGGAATACCATCGCGGCTGATGCTGGCCGCGTTCTGGCCGAACAGGGACAAACGCCCGCGCGACGGCTTGAGGCCGAGATACATCAGCTTCAGCAGGCTCGATTTCCCGGCCCCGCTTGCCCCGGTGATAAACTGAAACGAACTCTCCTCGACCGCGAAATTGACATCGCTGAGGATCGCCGGGCTCCCGGGATAGCGGAGCTCCACCTTGTCAAACTGGATCACGGCGCGGTGCGCCTCCCTTTCCCAGATACTGGGCCCAGACGCCGGAGCACCCCGCGATTATCGGATTCGCGGGATTTTCCGGTTGCTCACGCCCCCATGATTTCAGATCGTCACCGCTATTGAAAGCGTGGCCGTTGAAAGCATTTGGGACAGTAGGCGCGACCGTCGGCTTTGCCTATAGTAGCCGGACCGTCAGTGGACAACAGGATCACATGAAACTCACCTGTCCCGAATGTAGTCAGCCTTTCAGCGTACCGGACAACGCTATCGGCCCCAAGGGCCGGAAGCTCCGGTGCAGCAAGTGCAGCCACGAGTGGCATCAGACACTGGAAATGCTGGAAGAAAAAAAGGCATCCAAGCCGGCCGCCGAACCGGCTGCGGCCAAGCCGCGCGCAGCCGCACCTGACGGCGAAGAGGAAGAGGTCGTTCCGTTCGGACGATTCGGTAGTGGCGAGGCCGATCCCGACTCAGAACCAGCCTTCGAAGACGACGAACAGGAAGATCATGAAGGCGTTTTCGGAGCACCGCCGATCCCCCGCGGCCGCATGCCGCTATCCCGGCCTCCGAAGCGACGGCGCAAGGGACTCATAGCCGCAATCGCCGGTGTCGGCGTGCTGGTGATGCTCGGCATATTGTTCGGCGCGCGCGGTTCTCTGGTCGCCGCCTGGCCGCCGATAGACAGGCTCTATGCCTCGATTGGGCTCGGTGTTTCGGTGATCGGCGAGGAGCTGGTGATCCAGAATGTCGCCGCCTGGCGCAAGGCGGACGACTCGATCGAATTGTTGATCATCAAAGGAGAGATCCGCAACCCGACAGAACAGATGCAGACCGTTCCAACGCTGGCCGGCAAGCTTACCGGCAGTCAGGGCGACATCATGCAGGAATGGCTGTTCCGGGCGGAAAACCAAGTCATGCTTCCGGGCGAGAAGACCAGCTTCGAATACGAGCTGCCGCAACCCGGCGCCGATGCGGCCGAAGTCACCATCACTTTTTCAGAACAGGCTCTCGGCGGCGGCCTTGGATATTAGCCCAATTCAGCAGTACGAACCGCCTGTCCGAGTTCCTTTTGCGGCAAAGGCATAAGCCTGTATTAGTTGTGGGTAATGCCTGCGTAGGACCTACAGGCACTCTCACTCTGATCAGGAACCGCGACGATGGATGCCAATAAGGCCAGCTCTACAGCTTATACAGTCATGCAGGGGCTTTTGTGGGCATCGAATCAGCCGCAATACGCACCACTTGTAGACGCCGACATCAGTCAGTCGATACGGACATTCCTATCCGCATCCCCTGAAGGACGGCGCCGGATTCAACAAGTAGAAGGCGTAATCTCGACACGCATGCTGCGTATCTTCGAGAAACTTCTGGCGCCGAATATCAGCGTTCATTACGCGCTGCGGAAAAAATTCTTCCTGAGCAACGTTGAAAAGCTGATCGCATCAGGCACCCGGCAAGTCGTGAATATCGGCGCGGGCTTTGACCTTCTTGCCTGGAATTTGCACAAAAAATACCCGGACGTGAAGTTTGTCGAGATTGATCATCCGTCAACCAGTTACGAAAAGCTGGCGATCATCAATGCGGTTTCCGTCCCGGAAGCCAATCTGTCTTTCCTGGCTTTCGACCTTTCCGAGGAGGGTCTCTATACGGCGCTTTCCTCTCAAGACATAATCGAGCCGAACGTCTCCACGGTCTTCATTTGCGAAGGTGTGTTCATGTATCTGGATGAAGGCTCCGTCATCAATACCTTCAATGACATCCAGAAATTCGACCCTAAAGCGGCTTTCCTCTTCACCGCATTGGCGCCGTTCGGGTCCTCTGAAAATAATTCGACCTGGCTGCTGCGCACATACCTTCGGCTGAAAAAAGAGCCGCTTGACTGGTGTATCGAACCCTCGGCAATTGGGGCGTTTCTGACAGGCGTTTCCTTCAAGTGTGATGCCATTCTGGATGATGACAAAGCGTATCTGGAATATCTGTCCCAATCCTCGGAAACGGTGCTCCACAAGGGAGAATTCATGGTCTCCGCGACCTCAAGCATTTAATCGCTCCTCCGGAAAAGGCTCCCAATGCCTGTTCAGATTAAAATCGCTAATACGTCTGCCTTGCTGGATGAACTTTATAAAGTTCGGCACGAGGTTTTCAGCACCGAGGAAGGCCTGTTTGCGCCAAAACCCGATGGCCGGGTTTTTGACCGGTTCGACGCCTATCCAACATCCACGAATATCGTTGCGGTTATCGATGGCAGGGTCATCGGCGGAATGCGTATCACCCTTGATTCGGGCATCGGTTTACACGCTGATGATTATTACGATTACGAACCGATGATTCCAGCGGGCGCCGCCCGGGCGAGCCTGGGACACTTCTGTATTCTCAAACAATACAGATCGTCCCAGGTCGCATATGCGCTGATGTTGATGGCTTGCTATTACGGCTGCTCACAAAATACGGACTGGGTTTTGGCGCCAGTCAATCCGTCGATCGGGCGGATGCTGGGACGGATTGGCTTCAACAAGGCCGGCGACAGTTTCGAAGTACCCGGAATCGCGAGTAAAGTGCTGCCGATGATCCTGGACGTGCGTGATCTGCAGGACATCTTCATTGATTTCCTGCGCCAGAATGATCTCTACAACTTTCTTCAGTCCTATGAATGTCACGTCTTCAATCCGGACGAGACGATCATCCGTGCAGGGGATGTGGGCGATATGGCCTATGTCATCCTCGAGGGTGAGGTGAAAGTCTTACACCCGGTCGATAACAGTGTTCTCGCCACCCTTGGCGAGGGCGATATTGTCGGTGAACTCGCAATCTTCATGGATGATGTGCGGACCGCAAATGTGGTTGCCACCTCTCCCGTAAGAGCGATGACGCTGCATAAAGACATTTTCCTGGAGTTCCTGCGCTCCAACCCTGATGAAGCCCTCAATCAGTTGAAGCTGCTGGGGCGGCGCATGAAGGCAATGGTCGCCAGTTACGGCTGACACTCGTCTGAACGGGCAAGCCCGATCAGAACCGCTTCAGCAGACGCTCGATATAATCCAGCTCAAGGCTCGGCCGGGACCGGTCGCCCGAGCGCTCCCGCAGCTCATCGAAAATCCGCCGGGCTCGCTGTATATCGCTTTCCGTCGGGATCTCGACATCGTTGTTGTCGTTGAAACCGTATCCGGTACGCCGCCGGTTAAGAGGATCGCCGTCCTCAGTTTCGAAATCATCCTCATCCGCGCTCTGGGCGTTCGGGTTTTCCTGTCCCTGACCGTTCGCCATCTCGCGCAGGGCCTCGTTCAGGGATTCCGCACCTTGCTGCATCTGGCCGAGCGCATCGCCTTGCGGCCCGACAGCCTGCCCGGGCGCATTCTTGCCGAGCGCCTCAGTCGCATCGCGCATAGATTGCTCCGCATCACCGAAGCCCTCCGGGATCTGCCCGAGACCCTCGCCGACCTTGCGCATGAACTCTCCGAGCTGCTTGCGCAGCCGTTCCTGCATATCCGCAAGCTCCGCCGCCAGTTCCTCGGCCGTCATCTGGCCGTCGCCCTGCCCGGGTGACTGCCCCGGCTGCTGCTGGCCGTTCTGACCCTGTTGCTGGCCTGGTTGCTGCCCCGGCTGTTGGCCTCGCTGCCCCTGTTGCTGACCCTGCTGGCCTGGTTGCTGACCGCGCTGGCGCTGGTGCTGCTGGAAGGTCCGGTCCATCAGGTCACGCTGCTGCTGTGACAGGTCCTTCAGCTGGCGCATCATTTCCTGCAACGCCTGCTGCTGCGGCGACATCTGCTGCTGCTGCATGCCCATACGCAGGTTTTCCATCATCTGCTGGAGCTGCGAGAGCATCTGCCGGGCCGCGTCCCGGGCGCCGGTCTTCGCCATGTCCCGCATCTGGTCCAGCATCTTCATCAGATCTTCGCGGCGCATCATCTGGTTAGGGTCGATCTGCTGGCGCTGCATCTGGTCGCCACGCTGGGCCTGCTTCATCATCTGTTCGGCCATGGCCCGCAGATACTCGTCGATCGCCTGCTGCATCTCCTGCATCAGACGCTCGATTTCCTCATCACTGGCATCCCCGGCGAGTGCCTCTTGCAGCCTGCGCTCGACATCACGCAGCTTCCGCATCGCGGTGGAAACCTCGCCATCCTCGATCCGCAAGGCGACGTCCCAGAGCAAACTCTGCAGCGCCTCGATATCGTCCCCGTCGGGCGCCTTGAAATAAAGCCTGTTCGCAGCCGTCTTCAGGCCGAGAAACACAACAGTATCGTGGAAATAGCGACCCGGCCGAGCAGCGAGGGTCAGCAAGATTTCCGAAATATCAATGCGCTCTTCCGGCTCGGTCACAAGGCGCTTGCGCTGCTGGATCACGGCGATCGCAACCGGGTGATTGAAAACCCGCTCCGGCAATATAATGTCGGCCGGCGTGCTCGTTCCCGCCTGATCCAGGTCGTCCGACGCCTCAAGCGTGATCCGAACTTTGTGCCCAGCCCATGGGTGCGGGGTCAGATCGCTGAAACTGCGGCCTGTAATCTCCTTGCGCGCTCCAGCGACCACCGGCATGGCGATCTCGATGGGCTTCTCTTCAGTGACACTGCCGTCCTCAACGCGATGGATAAGCGCCCGGACCCGGGCCACCCCGTAATCGTCCGTCGCCTCGTAGCGTAGAACAAGCGCCTGTCTCTCGGACGCGGTCGGCGGTTCCATAAAGTCGACCGACGGCACCAGATCCGGCAGCACATTGATGCGCCATTGGGCAAGAGCCTCGTCATCCTGCATCACGGCAAGCCGCGTACCGCGAGAAATGGGTGTCTGTATCTGATGGCTTTCGGGCGCGATGGTCTCGAAACTGACCCGCTCCGAGGTGCCTTGCGAGGCACCTTCAGCAGTTTTGTCGGCGGTGCCCGCCTGAACACCGTCCTCAATAATCAGCTCCGGCGTATCCTCGCCCCCATTGACCGTTGCCAGGAAACGGCTGCCAATCGGGATCGCAATGGTTTCCGGCTCTGAGGGAGCCTCGGCTGATGTATCCTCCGACCGGATCGCGGAGCGGGAGAGCAAGATCGGCGCCAGCCCGGTGTAATCCGGCGGACTGACCCAGACATCGGCGAGCGAGGACGGCGCAGCGCCAGCACCCCGCAGTTCGGGCGTCACCGCTGCACGCAGCCGCTCGCCCGGATTCTGCCAGCCCGCGACCAGCCCCACGAAAAGAATGAGCCCGACAAGGGCGCGGAAGCCGAACGGGTCGAGCCGGACCGCGACAGGCTCCGGACTGCCGACATGAACCTGCCGGCGGACATCCCCAAGCCGCTTCAAATGCGCCTGCCAGAGGGCGGCTTCCGTCCGTCCGCCACCCGCGACCTCATCACTCAGTGCAGAGAGCGGCCGGTGCCGCAGCCCCGACCAGCTTTCCAGCCTGCGCAGGATCTGGTTCTCGTCGGGCCAGGAGAACGCGATGATTGCACGCCGGAATGTCCAGAGGAAAAGCGCAAGAACAATGGCAAGAAAGCCTGCCTGCAGCCAGCCACCACTCATTTGTCCAAGCGCCTGGGGCACCTCGATCAGGGAAAACCCGAGAAACAGTCCAAGCAGCGCAAGTGGCCACCTGAAGGCCGGGAAAAATCTTTCCCACGCCAGGACAAGGCCGGTCGTCCATACCTTCAATCGGTAGGAGAAGGAAACCGTCTGGGCATCATCACGCATGCAAAGACCCATCCCCGGCATAAAGCCGTGTCATCAGGGACGGATCCCGACCGCCTCCCCCGCTGGCTTAATCACCCGCGGCGGCACGGGAACCTGTCGATAGCTCATACTCTCCCGGAGACGAACGCCCCGGTCAAGCCTGCGACAGGTCAGCTAGCCCGGCCGGACTACTCTTCAAGAGCCAGCATTTCATCGAGCGTCTGACGCCGGCGGACAACTTTGTAGCTGTCACCGTCGACCAGAACTTCCGGCACGAGCGGCCGCGAGTTGTAGTTCGAACTCATGACGGCACCATAGGCACCCGCCGATTTCAACACGATAAGATCCCCGTCACTGATCTTGCCGAGACGACGGCCCCGGGCCAGATAATCTCCGCTTTCGCAGATCGGACCGACGATATCGGCCAGACTGTCTTCCTCATCGGCACCTGTTTCGGCAACGGTGACAATGTCGTGATGTGCCTCATAGAGGGTCGGGCGGATGAGATCGTTCATGGCGCCGTCGACGATGACGAAGCGCCGTGCACCGCCCTGCTTCACGAACATCACCCGCGTCATGAAATAGCCCTCGTTACCGACCAGATAGCGGCCCGGCTCGACCGAGAGCCGGCAATCGAGATCGCCAACCGTGTCCTTCACGATCTCCGCATATTCGTCGAGATCCGGCGGGGCGCTGCCATCATAGGAAATGCCGATACCGCCACCAAGATCGAGGTGATCGACCTTGTAGCCCTGCTGGCGAAGATTGAGTGTCATGCCGCGCAGCCGGTCATAGGCCGCTTTGTAGGGCGTGACATCCATCAGCTGAGAGCCGATATGGACCGACATGCTGCTGAGGCTGATATTTTCCAGTTCGGCCGCGAGCGCAAACATGTCCGGCGCCCGTTCGATATCGATACCGAACTTGTTTTCCTTGCGGCCGGTCGTGATCTTCGCGTGGGTCTTGGCATCGACATCCGGATTGACCCGGATCGCCGCCGGCGCGATCACGCCCTTGGAGGCGGCAACCTGATTGAGAAGCCGGAGTTCGTTTTCAGATTCGACGTTGAACTGATGAATGCCCGCATCCAGAGCGGCCGCCATCTCGTCCGCCGTCTTTCCGACACCAGCGAAAACGATCTTGTCCGCTGCGACACCGGCCCGAAGGCTGCGCTGCAGCTCGCCACCGGACACCACATCCATACCAGCGCCCAATTCGCCGAACAGACGGATCACCGCAAGGTTCGAATTGGCTTTCAGAGCGTAGTAGATCGAGACAGGAAGACCGGAGAGCGCCTTTTCCAGAGCGCGATATCGCCCGATCATTCCGGCCTTGGAATAAACGTAGACGGGGCTGCCCACTTCGTCGGCGATACGCGCGAACGGAACCTGCTCAACAGTCAGGGCGCCGTCCACATAGGAGACTTGCTCACTCATTTCATCAAACTTTCGGTCGGGTAACGTATTCTGGCTAACGCGTTATTGCGTCGGATAGGTGCGCGGGAAACCGGAGGATTGTCCGGAGGGCGGTTTGAGGCTGCCCTTCTTGCCGCACGCGGCCTGGCTCAGCGCCAGACCTGCGAACAGGACCGCAAGCAATCCAAACCGGGTCATCCGTTTCAACATCGTACCTCTCCCCTGTCCGTGCGTCAGCCGAGGAACCGGTCGCGGGCACGGGCGACCTGTTCACGCACATTGTCCGGCGCGGTTCCGCCGTAGCTGGTCCGGCTCGACACCGAGGCATCAACCGTCAACACATCGAACACACCTTCCGTGATGCCCGGCTCAACCGCCTGCATCTCCGCAAGGCTGAGATCTTCTATACCGCAGCTCTTGTCCTCGGCCAGCTTCACAATGGTGCCAGTGACATGATGAGCCTGGCGAAACGGCATGCCCGCCGCACGGACCAGCCAGTCGGCAAGATCGGTTGCGGTCGGGAAACCGTCCTTCAGGGAGGCCCTCATGGGCTCCGCATTAGCCTTCATGTCGCGGACCATGCCCGCAGTCGCCGCGATGCAGAGACCAAGAGAATCAACCGCGTCGAACACGGGCTCCTTGTCTTCCTGCATGTCCTTGCCATACGCGAGCGGCAGGCCCTTCATGACGATCAGCAGCGCATTGAGATCGCCGATGATCCGGCCGGACTTCGCCCGCACCAGCTCGGCCGCATCGGGGTTACGCTTCTGCGGCATGATCGAGCTGCCGGTGGTGAAGGCATCGGACAGCGTGATGTAATTGAACTGCGCACTGGTCCAGATCACGATCTCTTCGGCCAGACGTGAGAAGTGTGTGGCGCAGATCGACATGGCGGATAGGAACTCGAGCGCGAAGTCCCGATCGGACACCGCATCGAGCGAGTTCGCCGCAGGACGTGCAAAGCCGAGCGCTTCCGCCGTCTTGTGCCGGTCGATCGGGAAGGACGTGCCGGCCAGCGCCGCGGCGCCGAGCGGACATTCGTTCATCCGCTCCCGGCAATCCCTGAAACGGCCGAGGTCACGGCCGAACATCTCGACATAAGCCAGAAGATGGTGCCCGAAGGTAACCGGCTGCGCCGTCTGCAGGTGTGTGAAGCCCGGCATCACCACATCGGCATTGCGCTCGGCCTGGTCGACCAGCGCCTGGATCAGCCCCGTCAGGCTCTCATCGACAGAGTCGAGCGCGCCACGCACCCAGAGCTTGAAATCGGTCGCCACCTGATCGTTTCGGGAGCGTGCCGTGTGCAACCGTCCCGCCGCATCGCCAATCAGCTCGGCCAGACGGTTCTCCACATTCATGTGGATATCTTCCAGCGCGCGCGAGAATTTGAAGCTGCCATCACGGATTTCTGAGTCGATTTGCTCTAGACCCAGACGGATTGCCTTACCATCTTCTGCACTAAGCACCCCTTGGGCCACGAGCATCTCGGCATGGGCAATAGAACCCTGGATGTCCTGGGCCGAGAAGCGCTTGTCAAAACCGATCGAAGCGTTGATCTCTTCCATGATCGCCGCAGGTCCGGATGCGAAGCGTCCGCCCCAGATCGTGCTGGCGCCGTCGTTCTTGGGGTCGTTGTGCCGTTTGTTCATTAGGGAGTTGCCCGGTGTCTTGGATTTCATCAGTAGCGGTCAGGAAAACAATACTCGCCAGCCTCGCCGCAGCTTTCCTGGCCGCGAGCGCCGGTTCCGCCAAAGCCGAGCCCCCGCTGGTAGGCGACATGGTCAAGTTCGTGCCCAGCGCCGGGGACCGGACAGCGCCGGACACCCCCTTCATAAGCGCCACGGGCGATGCCATCAAGCTGGACTCGTATCGCGGGAAGACTGTTCTGCTGAATTTCTGGGCCACATGGTGCGCGCCCTGCGTCAAGGAGCTACCGGCTCTTGATCGATTGAACGCCGAACTCGGGTCTGAACTGGGGGACGACAGGTTCGAAGTGTTGCTGGTTTCGATCGATCGCGGCGGCGCCCATGTGTTCGAGCCTTTCCTGGAAAAACTCGGAATCAAAAGCCTTGCATCTGCCGCCGACCAGAAAACCGCGCTTTTGCGGGCCTTCAAGGCGCCGGGCCTGCCGACCAGCTTCCTGATTGCCGCCGATGGCACGATCAAGGGCCGGTTGGTTGGGGATGCGGAATGGGATTCTGCAGCTGCGAAAGATCTGATTAACTATTATGCGTCAGAATGATAGTCGTTATAGATAGTTCGATTACCCACCGCCTGACCAAGTCCGGAAGACGATGACGCAGATCCCCCGCCCGTACTTCATCCTGATTGTCATGATTCAGGCTGCGGTACTCGCGGGGAGCGGAATCATCGGCAGCAAGCCCGCCTCCGCCCAGAATCAGATGATTTTCTTCCAGATCGCCACCGGTGGTGTGGACGGAACCTATTATCCCCTTGGCACGACAATAGCGAATGCCATCTCCCGGCCGCCGGGCTCGCCGCCCTGCAAGGAGGGCGAGGAGTGCGGGGTGAAAGACCTCGTGGCCGCCGCTCAGAGTTCCAGCGGTTCGGTCGATAATGTGAATGCCGTGGAAAGTGGACGGATTAACTCGGCCTTCGCCCAGGCAGACATTGTCTATGCCGCTTATTCCGGTACCGGACCGTTCGATGGCCAGAAACCGATGACCAAGCTGCGCGGCCTGGCGCACCTCTATCCCGAGGTGCTGCATGTGCTCGCGCGGAAGGCGGCGAAAATCACCGGCGTCAAGGATCTGGTCGGAAAGAGGGTTTCCATCGATGAGCCCGGCTCGGGGCTTCTTGTTATGGTGCGGGATATTTTCTCTGCCTACGGCATCGGTGAGAACCAGATGATCGCGTCCTACCTGAAACCGGGGCCGGCGCTGGATATGCTCGCCCGGGACGAGATGGATGCCCTGTTCCAGATTTCCGGCATGCCAAGCCAGCTTGTCGCAACCACCGCAGAAAATCGTGATGTCGATCTGCTGACATTGAACGGCCCGCCGATCGGCAAATTGCTCGACACGCACCGCTTCCTGACACGGTACACCATTCCGGCAGGCACATATCAGGGTGTGGGAGAGGTGGAAACACTCTCCGTCGGCAGTCAGTGGATTGTCTCGGAAACTCTTCCCGAGCAACTGGTGTACGATATCTGCCGCGCGCTCTGGAACAAGAACACCCGGAAAGTCCTGGACGACGGCCATCCCCAAGGCCGCAACGTCAAACTCGAGTCCGCACTAAATGGTATCGCTATCCCACTGCACAGCGGGGCAGAGCGCTGTTATCGTGATCTCAGTGTCTTGCAATAGCAGGAGAGGCACGGAGAAACCGGTACCGTGACAAAGTCACTTCAAACCGGCCGCCTGGTCCCCCGAAAACAGCGCGTCTAGCCTGCTCTGTCAGTGCACCGAGAACGTGTGGGCTTCGTTGATCGCGTGCCCTTTTATGCGCTTGCGCGTATGGAGATCGAGGTTGTCAAAGCGCTGTTGCGCAAAGATAAGGTCAATCGCTCTTCCCGAATTGAGGGCAGCATTAAGCGCGTCCGCGACATGATTTTCGCGTCCGGCAATATCCGCCACTGAAATCTGGAGAAGCCGCAGTGCCTTTTCGGCAACCGATACGGTCATGGTCCAATCCTTCCTTCTAAAGGATATTTACTCCCTACCGTTTTGGTAGGTTCGAGAGTTATAGATAAAATTTTATCGAATTACAAGGAGTTTTCTGCCTATCCGGCAAAATGTGCCGGGCCGAGCTGCGCGGCTCAGCGGGTCGGCACCGGCTCATCGCCGGAATAGTCATAGAAACCGCGGCCCGTCTTGCGACCGAGCCACCCTGCTTCGACATACTTCACCAGCAGCGGGCATGGCCGGTACTTGCTGTCCGCCAGCCCATCATAGAGTACATGCATGACGGCAAGGCAGGTATCGAGACCGATAAAGTCGGCGAGCTGCAAAGGGCCCATCGGATGATTGGCGCCGAGCTTGAGCGCTGTATCGATGGAACGCACCGAGCCGACACCTTCATACAGCGTGTAAATCGCTTCGTTGATCATCGGCATCAGAATGCGGTTCACGATGAAGGCCGGGAAATCTTCTGCCACGGACACGGTCTTGCCCAGCGCCAGGGCCAGGGCCTCGACCGCTTCGAACGTATCCTGCTCAGTGGCAATCCCCCGGATCAGCTCAACAAGCTGCATGGCCGGTACCGGATTCATGAAATGCATGCCAATGAAGCGGCCCGGGCGGTCCGTAACAGCCGCCAGACGGGTAATCGAAATCGAGGAGGTGTTCGTTGCGATAAGTGCATCGGCCGAGAGATGCGGCACCAGCGCCTTCAGGATCTCACGCTTGATCGACTCATCCTCGGTCGCCGCTTCGACGACGAGGTCGCAATCCCCGAAAATACTGTAGTCGGTACTTGTAGAAATCCGGGCAAGGGCCGCGCTCACATCGCTGTCGCCAACCTTGCCGCGCGACGCCTGGCGGTGCATGTCCCGCTCGATCTTTTCCTTGGCTTCGGCAAGCCGGGAGTCGTCCAGATCAAGCAGCCGGACATCAAAGCCCGAAAGCGCGCAGACATGGGCAATACCGCCGCCCATCTGTCCAGCTCCGATCACACCGATCGTGCGCAAATCCATATTCCTTCTCCCCGGCCATTCCGGGCGGTCGCACAGGGCCGGCCGGTGACGGGCAGCATGGGACGCCCGTCACCGCTTGGCTGTCAAGTATTAGCCGTCCAGTTCCTTGCTGAGAGCCGGAACGGCCTCGAACAGGTCAGCGACGAGGCCGTAATCGGCGACCTGGAAGATCGGCGCTTCCTCGTCCTTGTTGATGGCGACAATGACCTTGCTGTCTTTCATACCGGCAAGATGCTGGATCGCGCCGGAGATACCGACAGCGATATAGAGATCCGGCGCCACGACCTTACCGGTCTGACCGACCTGATAATCGTTCGGCACGAAACCCGCATCGACAGCGGCGCGCGAGGCACCGACGGCGGCGCCGAGCTTGTCAGCGACATCTTCCAGCATGGCGAAATTCTCGCCGTTCTGCATACCGCGACCGCCGGAGATAACGATCTTGGCTGAGGTCAGCTCCGGGCGTTCCGAGCTGCTAAGCTCAGCACCAACATAGCTGGTCAGACCGGAATCGCCCTTGGCATCGGCGGCTTCAACAGCGGCAGAACCGCCCTCGGAAGCAGCGGCATCGAACGCCGTGGTCCGCACGGTGATGACTTTCACCCCGTCGGAGGACTTCACCGTGGCCATCGCGTTACCGGCATAGATCGGACGCACGAAGGTGTCGGCATCGACAATGCCGGAGATCTCGGAGATCTGCTGCACGTCGAGCAGGGCCGCAGCACGCGGCAGCACGTTCTTGCCGAAGCTGGTGGCCGGGGCCAGGACGTGGCTGTAACCGGCGGCGAGAGCCACCACCAGCGGCGCAACGTTCTCCGCAAGGCCATTGGCGTATTCCGCAGCATCCGCATGGAGAACCTTGGAAACACCGGCGATCTTGGCGGCAGCGTCCGCAGCGGCAGAAGAGCCGCTTCCGGCCACGAGAACCGTTACGTCGCCGCCGATCTCGGCAGCGGCGGTCACGGTGTTCAGGGTGGCGGGGGCGATTTCCGAACTATCGTGTTCGGCAACGACGAGAACGCTCATCAGATCACCTTTGCTTCAGTACGCAGTTTCGAAACCAGCTCGGCGATGTCGGCGACCTTGACGCCTGCTTCGCGCTTGGCCGGCTCTTCCACCTTCAGAGTTTCGAGGCGCGGCGCCGGATCGACACCAAGATCGGCCGGCGACATCTGGTCGATCGGCTTCTTCTTCGCCTTCATGATATTCGGCAGCGAGGCATAGCGCGGCTCGTTCAGACGAAGGTCCGTCGTCACGATCGCGGGCAGCTTGAGAGTGATGGTCTCGAGTCCACCGTCAATCTCACGCGTGACCTTTGTTTCGCCATCGCCCATTTCGATCTTCGAAGCAAAGGTCGCCTGGCCCCAACCGAGCAACGCGGCCAGCATCTGACCAGTCTGGTTGGCATCGTCATCGATGGCCTGCTTGCCCAGGATCACGAGTTCCGGCTGTTCCTTGTCGACCACGGCCTTCAGCATCTTGGCGACGGCCAGCGGCTCCAGGTCGCCATCATGCAGCACATGGATACCCCGGTCGGCGCCCATGGCGAGCGCGGTACGGATGGTTTCCTGGCACTGCTGGGCGCCCAGCGATACGGCGATAACCTCGGTCGCGGTCCCGGCTTCCTTGAGGCGGATCGCCTCTTCGACGGAAATCTCGTCGAACGGATTCATGGACATCTTGACGTTGGCGAGCTCGACCCCGGTCTGGTCCGCTTTCACACGAACCTTGACGTTGTAGTCGATGACCCGTTTGACGGGTACGAGAACCTTCATGGCGACCCCGGTATAGATTTCAGTTTCAATAGCGGCACACGGTCATAGGCGAAGCGTTTTTCGCCTGTCAAGCTGACGCCGCCGCCTTATGCCCTTTATCCGACATCCGGCAACGTGGCGGCTTTTCAGCGATTTTTACCCGGAACCCATAGCACATCGCCTGCTCCGTCATCATTGATATGCCGAGCAAGCACGAACAAATGGTCCGATAGACGATTGATAAACTTGATAGCATCCGCACTGACAGCCTCTTCTTCGGCCAATGCGGTCATGGCCCGTTCCGCTCGTCGCGCCACTGTGCGCGCCAGGTGCAGATAGGCCGCGGCAGGCTTGCCGCCCGGCAAAATAAAAGAATCCAGCGGCTTCAGCTTCTCATTCATCGCATCGATCTCGCGCTCGAGGCGCTCGACCTGTGCAACATCGATGCGAAGCGGCGTCCATTTCGGGTTTTCCTGCTCCGGCGTTGCCAGATCGGCACCAAGATCGAAGAGATCGTTCTGAATCCGGGCCAACATCGGATCGATCTCCGGATGCCCGTCCGTATGCAGCCGGGCAAGACCGATAACGCTGTTCGCCTCATCGACCGTACCATAGGCTTCAGGACGGAGCGCATGCTTCTTGACCCGGGTTCCATCCCCCAGAGACGTCTCACCGGCATCCCCGCCGCGGGTATAAATTTTGGTTAGCCGAACCATCTGAACGCCCCCGAAACTATTTTATCCAGAGCCGTTGCGTCAGCGGCTAATGGCCAATGCGATCATGAAGATAACAACCGCAACGAATTGAAATAAAACGCGATATCGCATCAGCTTATTTGAGCGCTGCGGGGCGTCAGTGCCGCCGCGGGCCATGGACACAAGGCCGCCGAAGAGCGTGCCAAGCACGAGCAGCAGCGAACAGGCCATCAGGATGATTACAAAAACGTTCATGAGCCCCATATAGAACGCAGAGCTACGATTGACCAGTGCCGAAGGGTTATGGCGGCAATCCGCCACAGCACAAAAGCGAAACGATTTGATGCAAATGCTGTCTAATTCCGATCCAAAATTTACCCAATGTTAAGTAATCGGACCGAGATCGAAACAGATTTAACATTTCGTAACTCCGTTATGAGTTGATTCACCCCCTTTTTCCGAAATACACTTCCTGAGTGGCCCCAAGATTTGCTATTCGAAGCCCGTGAACCCCAATTTGTAGTAGGATACCCGCTTCCAGATGCCTGACGATTCAGCCCTCAATTATGCAACCGCAAACCACAAAAATGACGCGATTTCAATTAATTACAAGAAGAGTCAGTCCTACATCGTCCCCTGCTCGAGCAGTTTTCGCGACCGTGTAACAGCATTTGCAGATTCACAAGGCGCCAGCGTTGCCGATCTGGCGCGCAGTGTGTTCCTTCTGGTGCCAAACGAGACCGTGATGGCAACTGACGATCCGGGAGAGCCCGCGCCGGACGACCGGGAAGTGGTCAAACTCCAGTCCGGACCGTCGAAAGGCCGCACTCTGCGCCGGAAACCGCGTTTGCAGCTTCGCCTGCCGATCGGCTACGATATTGCCCGCCTGCGCCGCGCCCTGTCTCTTGCGCTGAAAATGGCCGATGGCGAGAAGATGCTCAGCGTCGAGTCAGCAGATGACCGGAAAAAACGCAGCGACGACCAGGTTGCCCGCACACGACTTGAAGAAGATATCGAACAATTACAGCGTATTATCGGCGATCTCGCCTTCGAGCCACTGCGCGAGGGAATATCCAGCCGGAGTGAGGCACTGCACGTCATGGGCTTCGCGCCGACAGCCGTGCCGGATCAGAAAGCCATCCGCGGACGGTATCGCCGACTGGCGCTGGTGTTCCATCCGGATTCCCCATTCGGCGACCATCAGCGCATGAGCCAGCTCAATGAAGCTCTGGAGAAACTGACCCGCGCTTGACGCCGGGGCTCTTGACGGTTCTCCTGGGGCACAATAGGTTCTGTTTCATGATGAATTACGCATTCCGGCGTCTGGCCGGTCGAATTATCGGGCGAATTAGCACCCCGGTCCTCTGATGGGGCCGGGCACCTTGCTATTTTCTCTTATTCGACCCCCAAAGCCGGAGTGGTTTTGTCATGCAAGACGTTGTTGCGTCTCAGTCTTTTCTCCCAGGTTCTTCCGAAGCCCACACCGAAACGGATGTCACCGCCTGCTTTTCCGTTCAGGCCGTCGCGGATCCTTCAGTCATGCCGCGCGTCCTCGAGCTGTTTGCCAAGCGCGGCCTGATTCCTGCTCGCTGGCACAGCGATCTCGGCGGCCGGCGCCGGGACGAGCTGACCATCGACCTTCAGGTCCAGGGCCTGACCGACTCCCAGCGCGACCATACGGCGGCCATCCTGCGCGGCATGGTCTACGTCACGTCTGTGCTGGTATCGGAAAAGCGTTACTCCTGATCCAACACGCCGGCGGAAAGGTCTGCCGGTGAGCGGATATCTGCACTATCTGAAGGTCTGCAATGCCTTTAATCCGGCCGATTATCGTCCCTGGTCGATTTCCGGAGCGCTGATCGGACAAGTCCGCCATCCGGTGGCCGGTCACCTGACCGGGTTAGGCTTTGCAGAACAGGACGGCGTCCTCACGCTTCCGCCGGCTTCCTTCGAGGAGCTGAGCGGAACCCTGGAGACAGCGGCCAACGGATTGCGCGCGGCCGGTCTCGCGGCAAAGCCCCGGGACGAGCTTTACCCGCTGCTCGCCCATCCGGACAGCGCACCTCTGGCTGCGCTTGACCGAGGCGCTGCCACCGAATTCGGCATCCTGAACCGTGGCTTTCACCTGAATGGCATTGTCCGGCGCGTTGACGGGACGTTCATGTGGGTCGCCCGGCGTGCCCGCAACAAGTCGACCTATCCCGGCAAGCTGGACAACATGGTCGCAGGCGGCCACCCACTCGGCATCTCGCCCTTCGACAATCTGTTGAAGGAATGCCACGAGGAAGCCGGCATTCCGCCGGAGATCGCCGCGACAGCGCGCCCGACCGGCACCATCAGCTACCAGATGGCCGTTCCCGCAGGCCTGCGGCGGCACATGTTCTACACCTACGACCTGGAACTCGATCCGTCCTTCATCCCGCAGCCGCTCGATGGCGAAGTCGAAAACTTCGAGCTGTTGCCCATCGGCCAGGTCATGGAGATCGTCGAGAACGATCCGGACGCCTTCAAATACAACTGCAACCTCGCGATCATCGACTTCCTGGTCCGGCATGGCTTCATCGCGCCGGACCATCCGGATTATTTCGAAATCGCATCGGGATTGCGCCAGCCGCTCTTCTGATCAGCCAGCCGCTGTTCTGCTCAGACGGAACGGGTGACACCACCGTCGATCCGGAGGTTCTGGCCGGTCATGTAGCCGCCATCGTTGGATGCGAGCCAGGAGACCAGCGAGGACACTTCCTCGGCGCGGCCATAACGTCCGAGTGGGATACGCGCCTTGCGATCATCGGTTTCGGGCAGACTGTCGATGAAGCCCGGAAGAACGTTGTTCATCCGGATATTGTCCGCCGCATAGCGGTCCGCGTAGAGCTTGGAGAATGCGGCCAGACCGGCCCGGAACACACCGGATGTCGGGAATAGCGGGTCTGGCTCGAAAGCGGCGAAGGTCGAGATATTGATGATCGTGCCGCCGCCCTGCGCCTGCATGAGCGGCGTTACCAGCCTGGTCGGGCGAACGACGTTCAAGAGATAGACCTCCATCCCGTCGTGCCAATCCTCGTCGGAGATGTCCAGGACAGGGCCTTTTGGGCCATGCCCCGCCGAGTTCACCAGCACATCGACCCGCCCCCAACGCTCGACGGCACCATCGACCAGACCCGTTAAATCCTCGACAGACCGGTTCGAGCCGGTCACGCCGAAGCCGCCCAGCTCTTTGGCAAGGGCTTCACCCTTACCCGATGAAGACAGAATGCCAACGCGAAATCCGTCTGCCGCCAACCGGCGCGCGGCATCTGCGCCCATTCCACTGCCACCGGCCGTGACCAGTGCGACTTTTTCTACAGCCATTGGATTTTTCCTTCGAAAGAATTTTCCTACTGGATCATTATATGCGGAGAATCTAAGGCATGATCCAGCCAGTTCCTCTGCCACATGAAAGTAGAAAATCTATTGACTGAAAAACTCCACCTTCCACCAGTCAATGCACTGAAAGCCTTCGACGTCGCCGGGCGACACCTGAATTTTCGTGCCGCCGCGGAAGAGCTGGGAGTTTCCCAGGGCGCCGTCGCGCAACAGATTCGCGGCCTTGAGGCGCATCTCGCCCTCAAGCTGTTCGACCGGCATTCCAAGGGGCTTGCCTTCACGGCCGAGGGACGCGGCTATCACCAGCAGGTCAGCGCCGCCTTCGCCATGCTGCAAGAAGCAACGCTCCGGCTCGCCCCCACGCCTTCCAAGGTGACGATCAGTGTCACTCCGACCTTCGCCGCCAAATGGCTGATACCGAACTTGCCAAACCTGACCGCCCTCCACCCGGAGATCGACCTGCGGGTACTCGCAACCGATAGCGTGCTGAGTTTTCATGGTGACGGTATCGACCTTGCCATTCGTCAGGGAGCGCCACCCTTCGGGGCAGCGATCGACGCACGGTTATTGTTCCACAGCGACATTGTCGCGATTGCCGCTCCAACCTTTGTGCAGGGGCGAGACCTGCCGCTCGCGGCACATGCCTTCGGTGAACTCCCCCTCCTGCAGGACATGCATGATCTGTGGCCCGCGTTTCTGCGCGACGTTCTTGGAGTCAGAGACTGGGTCGGAAAGAACAGACTGAGTTTCAGCCAGACATCGCTTAGCATTGATGCTGCGCTGGCCGGTCAGGGCATTGCCCTGGCCAGCCGGTTTCTGGTGGAGCAGGATTTCCTGGCCGGACGTCTGGTCGAGGTTGCAGGCGGCTCTTTCAATGGCGGGCGGGACTTTCATCTGCTCGCACAAAAGAACGCCACCCGGCGCCAGGCCGTCACAGCCGTGATGGAATGGCTCCTCGGCAAGAGCGAGGTGCAAAGCTGAAGAGTCAAATGCCGGTCAGATTGCGGTTTCCGGCCGGACGCCCGGATGGTTCGCCGGGTGGGCGGGCGGCCCTTCCGGCGCGGGCGGGGTCTCAAGGTCGCCTGCCAGCATGGCATCCACCGTCTTGAGCAAGGCGCCCAGCCTCCGGTCCGGCATCCCGAGATCGACCAGATGGGCCACCGTGTTGACCAGATAGTCCCGGCACGGGCCTGCGGTTCCGACGCCCTGAATGACGAGGGCCGCCCGTTGTTCCACAGTCAGGTCCGCTGCATATTGCGCATGGGTACGGTCCACGACATAAGACTGGGCCACGACGCGACGCCCGGACACACCTTCAATGACCGGCAGATGGCGGGGATCGTAAATACCGGTGATCATTTCCCGTTCGTGCAGATAAGCCAGCGCCGCATCCCTGTTTCCCGGCGCGATCCGGTAGGCAATGCCGCGGCAAGACCCGCCGCGGTCAAGACCAAGCACCAGTCCTGGCCGCTCCGGCGTGCCACGATAACGATGCGACCAGACACAGAAATCGCGATGATATCCATTGAGACGGACCGGTAGCCGCTCCACATAGTCGAAGCCCGGCCGCCACATCAGCGAGCCGTAGCCGAAAACCCATAGATCGTCGCTCTCGGTAGTCATATCTTTCGGGACACTCGGGAAGTAATTTGCATCAGATGACGAACCAGATAACCACACCTCCGGCACGGCACAAGAGCCCGCGACGCATCGGTACCGTTCTTTCCTTCGTTGTGGCGCTCGCCGTGCTGACCTATGTCGGCAACTGGTTCGCGGCAGCCTTCTGGCTGGAAGGTCGGATTGAGGACTGGGCCGTAGCGGAACGCGCCAAGGGGAACGAGGTCACTTTCGGCACATTGAGGTTCGAGGGCTTTCCCTTCGAAATGAGCATTCTTGCGCCTGACGTGCTCTATCGGCGTGACCGAGACGCCGTAATCGAAACAGCGGCGGCCGACCGGCTGCGGCTCTCTGCCAAACCGTGGGCACCCCTCGATCTGACGCTGACGGCGGAGAATGGCCTGACCGCAGTCCAAAAAGCCCCCGCACAAGGCACCACCGTGACCCTCACATCGGCGCCGGACACCAAGATCAATGCCCGTTTCTTCAGTTCAGGCATGCTGGAGCATGCACGGCTGAGCACTGCAAGCGGCCGGCTCGTCTCGCAACGGAACGGAGACCCCGTGGGCCCGCGCGAAGCGGCCCGGCTCGGCGCAACAATCGCGACCCTCGATCAGGCCGACGGCATTGTCAGTCACACGGATGCGGCGGCCGTCGTGAGCCTCACTACCGCCCGCCTGGAAACGCCTGCCCTGAAGCAGCTCGGCACAGCCGCCGACCATGCACGGTTCTCTCTTGAGGCCACTCTGCGCGGCGCACTTTCCGGCACCGATGCAACGGATCTCGCGCTCTGGCGGGATACCGGCGGAACCGTCGATATAGACCACTTCACGCTATCGCTCGACCCGGTTGCGCTGAAACTCAACGCGACACTTGCATTGGATCAGCTGCTCCGGCCGGAAGGTGCGGGCACCCTGGAGATCAAGGGGTTCGACGAGGCCATCGAAGATCTCATCAAAGCCGGACATCTGAAACGGGACGCAGCAGAAGTCGCCCGGCTTGTGCTCGGGGCCTTCAGCCGCAACAGCGGCGCAAACGGAACCAGGGTTGTCAGCGTACCGGTCGCGGCACAGAACGGACGGGTTAGCGCCGGTCCCTTCACCCTATTCCGGTTTCCCGCTTTCTAAGTCCGGATCTTCGCCATTGGCGTCCGGTCCCCAGGGGTTGGTGCCTTCCTGATGCGCTTCGACAACGCTGCGCCGGATATCTCGCGTTCGGTCGAAAAACTCATAGAGCTTGTCGCCCTCACCCCACCGGATCTGCCTCTGCAAGGCCGTCAGATCCTCGGTAAAGCGCTGCAGCATTTCCAACACCGCTTCCTTATTGTTCAGGAAAATGTCGCGCCACATCGTCGGATCTGAGCCCGCTATTCGGGTGAAGTCCCGGAAACCGCCGGCGGAGAACCGGATCACGTCCTGCCGTTCCTGCTCCTCAACATCGAAGGCCGTGCCGACGATTGTGTAGGCGATCAGATGGGGAAGATGGGAGGTCAGTGCCAGCACCTTGTCGTGATAGGCCGCATCCATCACCTCAACGATGGCGCCGACACGTGACCACAGCGCCTCGACCTTCGCCGTGGCTGCGGTGTCAGCCCCCTCCTCCGGCGTCAGCAGCCAGAAGCGGCCCCGGAAAAGCTCGGCAAAACCGGCATCGGGACCTGATTTCTCCGACCCGGCGACCGGGTGACCGGGCACGAAATGCACGCCTTCGGGAACCAGTGGTGCCACATCACGCACCACAGCCAGTTTCACCGAACCAATATCTGTTAGAACTGCACCTTGTTCGAGATGTGGTGCGATTTCGGACATGATCGCGGCGTACGCGCCGACCGGCGCACAAAGGACAGCACCGTCAGCACCAGTCACGGCCTCTCCGGCGCTCTCATGCACACTGTCGACGATGCCGAGCTCCAGCAACCGCGCCCGGACCGCCGGGTCACGGTCAAAAGCCGCAAGATGCCTGGCTCCGTTGCCTGCCTGCTGCACGGCGCGGGCAATGGAAGAGCCGATATTACCAACGCCGATCAGCGCAAGCCGCTTAAAGACAGGCTCGTCCTTGGGAAGGTCCACAGCGCTCATGACGCTGGCCTTTCCTTGCCGAGAAAGTCCGCGAGCGCATCGACCACATCGTGCATCTCATCGCCTGTACCGATGGAGAGCCGCACCGTGTCGGGCACGCCATATCCGCCCATCTCCCGCACTAAAATATTACGCTCGGCAAGAAATGCGCGGGCCGCTGCGGCATCTCGGCCTTCCTCTTCAGGAAAACGCAGCAGCAGGAAGTTCGTCACGGTCGGGAGCGCCTCGAGGCCAAGCTCAGTGAACTTCTCCACGCTCCAGGGCAGCCAGCGGTTGTTGCTCTCGACAACTGCCTCCTGAAAGGCCAGATCCTCGACAGCGGCGATTCCGGCGGCAATTGCCAGCGAGTTAACGCCGAACGGCTGCTTGATGCTTTCCAGCGTCGCGGCGATGTCCTTCGGCGCATAGGCCCAGCCGAGCCGGAGACCGGCCATGCCATAGAGTTTCGAGAAAGTCCTCAGCATCACGACATTGTCATGCGCCTCGACCAGCTCGATACCACTGTCGAAATCGTTCTTCGTTACGTATTCGCAATAGGCGGCATCCATCACCAGCAGAATATCGTCCCGCAGACTGGCCCGCAGTCGTTTCACTTCATCCTGCGGGATGTAGGTGCCCGTCGGGTTATTCGGATTGGCCAGAAACACCATGCGGGTGCGGTCGCTAACGGCGGCAAGAATAGCATCGACGCTGACCGTGTAATCGTCATCCGGCGCCATCACCGGCACACCGCCCGCGATCCGGGTTGCCATCGGGTAGACGAGGAAGCCGTATTGGGTGTGGATCGCCTCATCGCCCGGCTCAAGATAGGCGAGGCACAGTGTCTGGATCAGCTCGTCGGAGCCACAACCGAAAACGATCCCCGCCGGGTCAATCCCGTTACGCTTGGCCACGGCCTCGGTCAGCCGGCTGGCGGCAACGGCCGGGTAGCGATGCAGGTCCGGATCGGCAGTACGCATGGCCGTGAGTGCCTTCGGACTCATGCCGAGGGCGCCTTCGTTGGCGGACAGGCGGATCACCCGCCCAGGCTTGCTCGCGCCGCCATGGTTCGGCGTGTAGCTGACCATGGTCGCGATGGAGGATTTCGGTTTGATAGCCGATGTCTTGTTACGGGACGGTGTCTGATTGCTGGAAGACATGATTTTATCAGTTCAAATAGCGTATAGGGAGATCGGATCCGGGTCCGGCGGCGGGCCGAAAAATCAGCCGGCGTGAACCGGGACCGCGTAAGCACCGATGCGGTAATAGGGCACCTCGCCTTCGCGGCCGCCCAGATGTCGCTCCAGACCTTCCGGGACCTCCAGGAACCCGTCCTGCTCAATCAGCCGGTAGCCGTCGCCTTCATCGATCACATTGCCCGCGATCTCAACGCCGGCGCGCACCGCGAACAGCGTCTTGTCCTCACCCGAGGCTTCCGGCTCCTGCCCCGCGACGATGAAGGCGTCGCCGGCAAAACCGTTGATCCCGGCAGCGGCGCCTGTCTCGCAAAAAGGAAGCCGCGCAATGATGCGCGGCGTCGCCAGACCGGTTCTGTCGGAAACCAGCTGCGGCCACCATCGTGCAGACGTCATCGGAAAGCCGGGCAGCACGCCCAGTGTCGCCGAGCCGTCTGCGACCGCAACCAGCACAGCTTCGGCACTGTCCATACGCTCGATCGTGGCCGAGATGCCGCAATGGTCCCGCGCCAGGTCGTAGACCTTCTCCGCGCCCTCCGGCAGATAGACTGCGGCATGCACGTGGGTCTGCATGTTGAGGTTAGCACTCAGGATTTCGCGCCAGAACCGGATCAGCGTCGGAATGTTCAGATAGGATTCGTTACGCTCAACGAGACGGCGGATGATCTGCGCCTCGCGGCCCGGACGGAAATAGGGACCGCGATCGCCGCCCTTGGCATCCGCGACCTGCTTGCCGATCTCGACGCGACGCATCAACAGATCGTGCAAAGCCACGTCGATCCCGTCGATCTCCCGCCTCAGATCATCAAGCGTGCTCACCGGTCCAGCCTTCCAATCGAACCCCGAACGGGTCCGTCCGGACCCGGAAAAACGATAATGCCAGAGAGTCGAACTCCCGGCGCGGCGGCTAGCAATAGCCGTGGCAGACGCCGAATTCAAGCGGACTGAGAACCACTTGGCGGAAATCGGGACAGCTGTCGCCGGTTAAATGCCTGATCAACTGTCCCGTATGTTTGAGAACTATTTCACAGTCAGGCGATCTGGTCGCAGATCGCCAGCACCCGTTCCTTGACCAGCGGCGTGGAGAATTCCCGGAAGTCAGCCATGAAATCGGCCGCTTTGTGTTCTTCGAACGCCGCCATGTCGGTATAGGTTTCCCAAAGCTGGTAAGCTCCTGGGTTTTCCTGGTCCCGGGCGACCAGAAAGCCTTTGCAACCTTCCTGGGTGAGGCTGTTGGCGGCGTGCTGCTTCAGACGCGCTTCGAAAGCTGCGGCATCACTTTCGGCAACAACCAGTTTCACGGCAATCACGATCATTTCGGTTTCCTCCTCTGTAAATTTTCAGCAATACGGCCATGACCGCCGGCTGAGTTCAGGGCTGTCGCCCGACGCCTGGGCATCGGCAACAGTTGTCTGATTTTCACAGCCCGTCCCTTTGGCCGGGCATAGATCTGTTTCGTTGCCTCGATCAGTACCACACCGGAGAACCGGTTGAACCAGCGCTCACCGAGTTTTTCCACGGCGGAGGCTGAACGCAGCAGGAGTGGCGAATTCGAGGGCGGCATATAGAGCGCGTGCGCGGTCAGCGAGGGCGCGAACATGTTGTCTTTCAGCAAACGCGAAAGCTGCGAGGGGGAATAGGGGTGGCCGTGTCCAAAGGGAGTGCGGTCGAGCCGAGCCCAGATGCCGCGCCGATTCGGCACAACGACCAGCAGCCTGCCATTCCCGGCCAGCACCCGCCAGATCTCCTGCAGCATGGGCCGCAATTGCTCGGTGCATTCCAGAGCATGGACCAGCAGTACACGATCAACGGAAACGTCCTGCAGCGGCAGCTCGGCCTCGTCGGACAGACAGACCAACCCCTTGCCCTCGCGCGGCCAGTGCAGCACGCCCTGCTGGGACGGCATCACCGCGATCACCCGCTCCGCCTCGTCCCGGAACGGGCGCAGAAACGGCGTCGCGTAGCCGAGCCCGAGCACAGTTTCGCCCTTGGTACTCGGCCATAGCTCACGGATACGGCGACGGATCATCCGCCGGGCTACCTGCCCGACGCGCGTGCCATAAAAATCCCAGAGATCGACTGCATCGTTGAACATGTTCCATACCGGCAGTTCACATGTCGCGAAGGGATCATAGTCGTCCGCTTGGCCGCGTCAAAAGGTTGATGCTACGGTCCGGTCAGCGTTTTCACGATGCCCCATCGATTCCAAGGAGCGAAGCAATGGCCCGTCTCGAAGTGGTGCTGGTCCCCGCCAGATCCGACAATTACGTCTATCTGCTGCATGACGCGGATAGCGGCGCGACCGCCGTTGTCGATCCCGGCGAAGCCGCCCCAGTGATCGCAGCACTTGAAGCGCGTGGATGGAAGCCGAGCCATATCATCAACACCCACCATCACGGCGACCACATCGAAGGCAACGACGCCGTACGGGCCAAATATGGCTGCACCCTGGTCGGGCCGAAATCGGAGACGGCGCGTATTTCCGGCATGGACGTGACGCTGGCCGAAGGAGATGCGTTCGAGTTCGCAGGACACAAGGCGGAAATCTTCGAGACGCCGGGACATACGCTGGGCCATATCGCCTTCTTCTTCCCGGATTCGGATATCCTGCTCTCCGGCGACACGCTCTTCGTGCTTGGCTGCGGCCGGGTCTTCGAAGGAACGATGGAGCAGATGTGGGGCTCGCTGAAAAAACTGCGCGCCCTGCCAGCCTCGACCCGGATCTATTGCGGCCACGAATATACCCAGTCGAACGCCCGCTTTGCGCTCTCGGTCGATGGCGGCAATGCCAAGCTGAAAGCCCAGGCGGAGGCGATCGACAAAGCCCGGGCCGATGGTAAACCCACAGTGCCGTCAACGCTCGGCGACGAGCTGGAGACGAACCCGTTCCTGCGTGCGGACGATCCGGCGCTGGCCGCCGCCATCGGCATGGCGGGCGCAGATCCGATTGCGGTCTTCACCGAAGTGCGGCATCGCAAAGACAATTTCTAAGCCCATATTCAGGGCAACCGGCTCACCGAGCCGGGGTATCCAAGGGAGCGAACATCAATGAAACTGTTTTATGCACCGGCATCCCCCTTCGTCCGGAAGGTCCTCGTCTTCATCAAGGAACTCGGGCTTGAGGACAAGGTCGAGTTGGTCAAGATCTCGACCACGGTGGTTGACCAGAACGCGGAACTCGCCGCCAGCAACCCAGTCACCAAGATCCCAACCCTGGTGATGGATAACGGCAAGGGCCTGTTCGATTCCCGTGTCATCACCGCCTATCTCGATTCTCTCGTCTCCTCGCAGTCCTTCTATCCCGCTGAAGGCGAGGCACGCTGGGACGTGCTGTGCATGGAAGCACTGGCGGACGGCCTGATGGATGCCGCCGTGAACAACCGCTACGAGCGCGGCATGCGCCCGGCCGAGAAGCAGTGGGACGCCTGGAGCGACGGCCAGGTGAAGAAGGTCCATGGCGCGCTGAAGGCGCTCGACGGCATGGCGTCCTCCTTCGGCGACAGGATCGATGCCGGCCTCGTCGGTGCGGGCTGTTCCTGTGGCTATCTCGACTTCCGCTATCCAGATCTCGGCTGGCGCGAAAACTATCCGGCACTCGGCGCCTGGTACGCCAAGTTCTCGGAGCGCAAGTCGATGCAGGAAACCCAGACGCCGTCCTGATCCAGACATGAGCACATCCGACTGGAAAGCCATCGTCGCAAAACTCGGGATGCAGCCGCATCCCGAGGGCGGCTATTACGCTGAAACCTGGCGCGATGCGCCGGATGACGGCAGCCGGGGCACGATGACCCAGATCTATTACCTGCTGCCGGTCGGGGAAGTCTCCGCCTGGCACCGGGTCACCGACGCCACCGAAATCTGGCATCATTATGCAGGCGCACCGCTTGTCCTGACTCTGTCGCCGAACGGCCATGACGCGGAAGCACACCACCTTGGACCAGATGTCCTGGCAGGCCAGAAACCGCAGGTCGTTGTGCCAGAAGGTTGGTGGCAAGCAGCGGAAAGCCTCGGGGAATGGACGCTGGTCGGCTGCACCGTAGCACCCGCTTTCGATTTTTCCGGCTTCGAAATGGCCCCGCCCGACTGGCGGCCGACCCCACGCGGTAGCTAAGAGGCCTCGATCGATTACCGCGTGCGGCGCCGGAAAATCATGTCCCGTGAGGCCAGTACAGCACCGCCGACAATCAGCAGACAGGCCAAGGCGACCACCCCTGTGAAGGGAGTCATTCCGACCGCGATGAGCAGGATTGTCGAGAGCAACGGTGCCGCGTAGGACGACGCGCCAAGCGCCTGGATATCGCCGCGTTTCACACCGTAATCCCAGGTGAAGAAAGCGCCGCCCACCGGCCCCAGTCCAAGCAGGGCGACAGCGCCCCATTCCAGCATGCCGTCCGGCCAGACCGTCTCCTCGAATATCAGATGACAAATCACGCCAAGCAAAGCCGCGACGGCGCAAAAGCCGCCGACAGCCTCGGTCGGAACGGAACCGAAACGGCGGGACAGGACTGAGTATCCGGACCAGGTGACCGCGCAAATACAGGCCGCGCCATAACCGAAGCTGTAACGCGGATCGAGTTCCAGGCTCTGACCACGCGTCACCAGCAGGGCCGCACCGCCTAGCCCGAGCAACGCGCCCGCGACATGAAACCAGCGCAACCGCTCACCCGGCAGCAGGGCCGAGAAGATAACGATCAGCAAAGGCCAGAGATAGGCGATCAGGCTGGCCTCGACGGTAGGGGCGTTATCGATCGCGACGAAATAGAAGAAATGGTAGCCGAACAGCCCCCCGACTCCGAGCAGCCAGACCATCGGTTTCTGACGCATATAGCTGAGCGGGTTCTGCCCGCGTACCAGCCAGAAAACGCAGGCGATCAGGGTCGCTATCGCGAAACACATGGCGAGAAGCTGGAACGGCGGTACCTTGCCGGTCAGCGCTGTGAAAAGGGCCAACGCGGCCCACATGAGCACTGCGGTAAAGCCGATGGCCGTCGCCTTCAGGCGCGTTGCACGCTGATCCACGATCAAAGTGCCCGGCGGGCTTTCAGGGCCTGGGTCAGGGTTCCGTCATCAAGGAAATCAAGCTCGCCCCCAACCGGAACGCCGCGCGCGAGCCGGGTGATGGAAATGTCCAGACCGGCCAGCCGGTCCGAGATGTAATGGGCGGTGGTTTGCCCGTCGACGGTGGCATCCATCGCCAGAATCACTTCCTTTACCTCCGGCGCGCCGGAGCGGCTGATAAGTCCATCGAGATTAAGGTCGTCCGGCCCGACGCCGTCGAGGGCGGAGAGCAGGCCGCCAAGCACGTGGTAGCGGCCCTTGAAAGCACCGGCCCGCTCGAGCGCCCAGACATCGCCAACATCCTCGACAACGCAGATCACCGAGCCGTCCCGACTTTCGTCCTTGCAGATGTGGCAGGGATCGCTGGCATCGAGATTGCCGCAGACGGAACAGTCACGCACCGCTTCCGCCGCCGCGCCGAGCGCATCAGCCAGAGGATGCATGAGCGTTTCACGCTTGCGCAGAAGATGCAGCACTGCCCGGCGGGCCGAGCGCGGGCCAAGGCCCGGCAGCTTCGCCAGATAGTGCATGACGCGATCTAGCTCATCCATAGCGCTGGGTATCCTGCCGGCCGCTATCGGATCAGAACGGCAGCTTGAAGCCCGGGGGCAAAGGCAGCCCGCCGGTCAGCTTCTGCATTTCGTCCTGCATCTTTTCGTCCGCCTTCGCCTTGGCGTCGTTGGCGGCGGCGATGATCAGGTCTTCCAGCACTTCGGTATCGGCCGGATCAACGAGGGAAGGATCGATCTTGATCCCTTTCATCTCGCCCTTGCCGGTCATCCGAACGGCAACCATCCCGGCGCCGCTAGAGCCCTCTACTTCCAGCTCCTGCAATTCCGCCTGCATTTCCTGCATGCGCTCCTGCATCTGCTGGACCTGCTTCATCATGTTGCCGAGATTTTTCATCTGGTCATGCCTCGTTCGCTTGACTGTCTTCGTCGCTGTAAGGAGCGGCCTCAGGGGCAGCGTCCTCCGGAATTTCCCTGACCAGCGGTCGAATG
Organism: Nisaea sp.; assembly: GCF_039990255.1. Lineage (GTDB taxonomy): Bacteria > Pseudomonadota > Alphaproteobacteria > Thalassobaculales > Thalassobaculaceae > Nisaea. Next base: position 325,814 of record NZ_JBDXGG010000004.1, read on the forward strand.
GCTTCTATCGTGCTTTCGGGGAAGGCTTCAAGCACCGCCGCGACCACCGGGTGTTCGGAAATCGACTTCCGCTTCGCCGCCTCGGCATTCGCCTTGCGCTCCGCCAGGGTATGAATGTCCTCGTCGCCCGGCATCGCATCGTTCGACTCAACGGTCCAGGGAATGCCCGTCCACTGTTTCAGCAGGGACGCAACCTGACCCGGCAAGCTATCAGGAGCGCTGGGGTCCAGGACGATTTCCAGCCGACCCGCCTCGGCGAAAATCGGCCGGACCGAGCGGCTGAGCTGTGCGTGCAGCAAGGCTTCGCGCTTCTCCTCGAACAGCGCGACCACGGCCTCGAATGTTTCCGGGATGGCCGGAGCCGCTGGCTCTTCCGGAACCGGCGGCGCGACAGGCGCTGGAGCAGAGACCGGAGATGGCACGATCGCGACCGGTGCCGGCGTTCGTTCCGTCTGAGCTGCCGTCTGATTTTGCGCGGCCGCCGGTTGGCGCCCCGGAGCCGCGTCAGGCTTTCCCGCCTTGATCGCCTTTACCAGATCGCCGGGCGGCGGAAGATCCGCCGTGTAAGCCAGCCGGATCAGCACCATCTCGAGCGCGGCCAGCGTCGAAGGTGAACCCTGCACCTCGCCAAGGCCCTTCAAGAGCATCTGCCAGGTCCGCGCCAATATTGGCAGCGTCAACTGGTCCGCAAAGGCAACGCCACGCGTCCGCTCCAGCTCGGAAGCGCCTTCGAGCGCCGATTCGCGGGCTGTCTTCAGTCGGGTGATCAGATGTGTCAGATCCAGCAGATCCTGCAGAACGACCACCGGATCGGCGCCGGAGGCGTACATCGCGCGTACATCGCCCAGCGCCTCGGCGACCTTGCCGCCCATCACCTTCTCGAACAGGTCGAAAACCAGTGCCCGGTCGGCAAGGCCGAGCATGTCCTGCACCTGGGCCGCCGTGATCTTGCCATCCGCAAGTGCCATCGCCTGATCGAGAATCGAAAGACCGTCACGGGCCGAGCCGTCGGCAGCGCGGGAAATCAGCGCCAGCGCCTCTTCGTCCGCCTCGACGCCTTCCTTGCCGCAGATGGTGCCAAACAGCTCCATCAGCTCGGAGACGTCGAACCGGCGCAGATCGAATCGCTGGCAGCGCGACAGCACGGTGATCGGCACCTTGCGGATCTCGGTGGTCGCGAAGATGAATTTCACATGCTCCGGCGGCTCTTCCAGCGTTTTCAGCAACGCATTGAAGGCGTTGCGGGAGAGCATGTGCACTTCATCGATGATGTAGACTTTGTAGCGGGCGGAAACCGGCTTGTAGCGCACCCCGTCGATGATCTCGCGGATATCGTCCACGCCGGTGCGCGAGGCCGCATCCATCTCCATCACGTCGACATGCCGGTCCTCGGTGATCGACCGGCAAGGATCACACACACCGCAGGGCGTCACAGTCGGACCGCCCGTGCCGTCCGGCCCGATGCAGTTGAGACCCTTGGCGATAATCCGCGCCGTCGTCGTCTTGCCGACCCCGCGCACGCCAGTCAGCACGAAGGCGTGGGCCAGACGGCCAGAGGCCAGCGCGTTGCGCAAAGTGCGGACAAGCGCGTCCTGGCCCTTCAGGTCGTCAAGCGTCTGCGGCCGATACTTGCGCGCCAGCACGCGATATTCGCCAGGCGCCTCTTCTGTCGCGGAAAGTGTCAGATCATCCATACAGGCGATCATAGGGGAGAGGTGGAGGTCAGGGAAGCGACGCAGGCCATCCGGCACCCGACAAATGCGAGGGCATGTCGAACTCCCTGCCGGAAACCCGCTGCGGGCGCCGGATCAAGGCCGGATTACGAGATTGGCGAGACGGCGCGGAAAGCCTCAAGGATCCAGTTTCTGACCGAATCGCAGGATTCATTCGCCTCCACTTCCGGCGGATAGACAAGCCAGTAACTGTAACTCGCCTCAAGGGTCGTGCCGAACGGGGCGATGAGACGGCCGGCGGCCAGATCCCGGTCAGTCAGGACGGATCGCCCAAGAAACGCCGCCTGGTGCCCCAGAACGGCATTAAGCGCCGCAGTGTCGTCACTGAATTTGGGGCCGGACGGAATCGCCCCGGTCTCGACCCCCTCCACGGCAAACCAGTCCACCCATCCCTCCTCGGTATCCGGATGGATCAGTGTCGCACGAAGCAGATCGGACGGACGGTCGATGCTGTGCCGGGCGGCATATTCCGGCGTACACATCGGCTGCACGGTTTCCGAGGCGAGAAACTCGGCGGCAAGACCCGGCCAGCTGCCGATGCCATACCGAATAGCGAGATCAATTCCTTCGGCAGTGAAAGAAACCAGATGCCGGGAGGCGGAGATCCGCAGGTCAATGCAGGTATGCGCCTTGCCGAATTCCTCAAGACGCGGCGCGAACCAGAGCGCGGCAACCGACGGCAACATCGACAGGGTCACGATGTTCGACTTGCCTTCCGCGGCCCGGCAGGCCGCGAGGCCGGTCCTCAGCTCGGAGATCGCGCGCATCGCGCGCTCACAGAGAATTTCACCGCCGCGTGTCAGCGTGATGAGTGGGCCGGAACGCTCGAAAAGGCGCAGACCAAGCCGCCCTTCAAGCTCTCCTATCTGCCGGCTGACAGCGCTTTGCGTAATGCCGAGCTCATCACCGGCCCGGGTGAAGTTACCAAGCCGCGCCGCTGCCTCGAACACCTGCAATCCGCGCATCGGCAACGGACGCAAGTCATCATGATCCATGCTCATGCTATTAGGTCAATTTTCTCATTTTTACAGCCAACCAAGCACAAATAACATGAATTCAGCGCAGAATGGAAAATGCAGGACTGGAGAACAGAGTTATGGGACGTGCAATACCGGTTGATACCGGTGAACGGGGATTACTGCCGAGTCTTCCGCTCCCGGTCTGGATGGTTCTGATTACGATTGTCTTCGGTCTCGGCGTCGGGATGAGCGCTCCGGAGTTGATCAGCTCCTTCAATAAAGGCTTCGGACTCGCCCTCGGTGAGTTCGCGCTGATCCTTCTGCCATCCTTCACCCTGGCCGCGGCCATGGAACAGCGTGCGCTTGCCCCTGACAGCCGCGTGGCGGTTCTCGTCTCTCCGGCAGCGGGTGCCGGTATGATCTGCCCCGACACCGCCTATGCCGCTCTCTCCCCTATCGCAGGTGATCGGAAACTGGACGTCGCATTCGGCTCCTATACCGGCTTCAAGTTACTTTATCCGGCGGGCCCGCTGATCGTTGCAACCGGCCTCGGAGTCGAGAGTGATGCCATCGTGATCACGGGGCTCGCCCTCGCCGTGCCGGTCTGGGTATCGGGTCTGATCTGGCGGCGTTTGATCGGCTCCAGCGCGCCCTCGTTCACACCGGCTCAAAAAGACACAATATCATCTCCGGGCAGTCTGTCGGCACTTCTGCCCTTCGCCGTGCTGGCCGGGCTCCTTGTCCTCGGCATCGCCCCTCAGATCTCCGGGATTGTATTGCTGGATTTCCTCACCGGGCCGAAAGGCGCTCTCCTCGCCGCCGCATTACTGGCGCTGATCATGGTGGATAAGGAGAAGCGGCGGGCCTGCCTCGACAGCGCCGTGCGCCGCACAGGCGGGCTGCTGCTGCTGATCGGCTGCGCCTCCGCATTTGGAACGGTGCTGACCCAGAACCTTCCCCTCTCCGATATCCTGCCTGGAACCACGGGCATTCTGGGTATTCTCAGTCTTTTTCTATTGAGCGCCCTCTTCAAGCTGGTTCAGGGATCGAGCATGGCGACCTTCGCCGCTGTCGCGCCTGTTGCCGCCCCTATCGTTACGGAACTGGGCCTGCCCGGCGTCGCGGCGGTCTTCGCCATCTGCCTGGGGTCCTTTATCGCGATCCTGCCGAATGACAGCTTTTACTGGATCATCCGGACAACCGGTTTCAGCGAAGGGCAGGACCGGAGCCTGGCAATCCTGTCCGCCGGATCCCTGGTTCAGGCTCTGGTCGGTCTGCTCCTGCTGATCGCAGCCATCCTGGGTGGATTGATATGAACAACATGGAGATCAGAGATGTCCAACAGACGGATTTTCCGGCCATCGCTGAGATCTACCAGCCCCATGTCCTGAACGGGACCGCGACCTTCGAGGAAACGCCACCTAGCCCCGAGACGATGGCGGAACGCCACGACGCCCTCCGTGCTTCCGGACACTTCTGGATCTGCGCCGAGATCGACGGGACCCTCGCCGGATATGCCTATACGACACAGCACAAGGCCCGATCAGCCTATCGCTATACCGCCGAAGACTCGATCTATCTGGCGCCGGAACATTCCGGCAAGGGAATAGGGACCTGTCTTCTGACCGAAGTGATTGCCCGCTGCAGAGGACTCGGCTTCCGGGAGATGATTGCGGTCATCGGCGATAGCGGGAATTCCGGCTCCATCGGTTTGCACCGCAAACTCGGCTTCCGGCATATCGGCACAGCAGATGGGATCGGGTGGAAATTCGGCCGGCCACTGGACGTTGTCTATATGCAACGCAGCCTCATGGCCCCAGGCCCAGAAACCTAATTGCATCGTGGAGACTTGCCAGGAGGCTCATCGAAAGAATGTCTGGCAAGGTGGAAGACTGGGAAGCGACCCGAGCGAAAACTCGTTACGGCTGCTTCCTTCCGGACCTGACCGGATTGGCGAGGAGCTCGTCCGTCCCAGCCTTCCGAGGGTTCTATATCGGGGGAACGGTGCGGAATGCAAGCGGAGTCGCCAAGTTAATGCTCTCCCGAGGCCCTAAACGCACCTTCCGACCAGACCAGCACCTTCGCGCAGCGCCACAGATTGGTGCCGCCGCAAAACATGGCCCGAGATCTTGAGCAGCCGAGTTCCTTCCCGTCGATCACCGGGTCCTGCTTGCCGTCGCCGGTAAGATCCAGCGACCGGACCGCGACCGCCTCCACTGTCAGGACCCCGCTATCGATCACGGCGCACAATGAGCCCGACGATTTCTGGGTCGTCGCTTGCGCGAGGATGACGGCATAAAAAGTGTCGTCATTCCTCCGAAAGCAGGAAGACGGGCTCCGCGAGCGCAATAATCAGCCCTTGGCCGCCTCCAGCGTCTCCCCGTTCCGCTCTTCCCAATACTGGATCGCGGCGGAATGGTCGCTGCCGGGGTGGGCTTCGTTGAACTCGCGCCAGATGCCGGTCAGCAGGTTCAGGATCGGCATGTCCTGACCCTGTGACTCCGCGAGATCGGCGGCGATACCGACATCCTTGGTCATCAAGGCGGTAGCGAAACCGGCGTCGAACTTGCGGGTCAGCACCGAGGGCTTGAACTTGGTCTCGGTATTGTTGCTGCGGCCGGTCGAGACATTGATGACGTCGATCATCACGCTCGGGTCGAGGCCAAATTTGGCGCCGACCAGAATGGCCTCGTTGGTGGCGCTGAGAGCGATGGCCGAGAGATAGTTGTTCAGGCACTTCATGGCATGACCGGAGCCAAGCGGGCCGGTCCGGATGACCACACGGCTCATCGGCTCCATGATCCCCTCGGCAGCATCCAGCGCCGCTTCGTCAGCCCCGCCGAGCATGATGGCGAGCGAGCCTTCCTCGGCGCGCCAGGTGCCGCCGGAAACCGGCGCATCGCACAGCACGATGCCCTTTTCCTTCAGGGCCGCGCCAAGTTCGACCGTACCGGTCGGCTCCGACGAGCTCATGTCGATGGCGACAGCGCCTTTCTTCATGCCCTTCGAGGCATTGTCCGCACCGTCGAGCAGTGCCATGCGGGCAGCCTTGCCGTCCGGCACCATGGTGACGACGATATCGGAGGCCGCACCAAGCGCTTCCAGAGTGGGAGCCACCTCGCCGCCGATTTCACCCGCGAATCGCTGAGATATCTCGGGTTTGAGGTCAAAGACGCGAACATCGTAGCCCGCCTCGACCATGTGCCGGGCCATCGGCCAGCCCATCATGCCAAGACCGATCCAGCCGACGATTGGTTTCTTGCCGGAAGCCATGCCTCAGACTCCCTGTTCTTTGAAAACTTCTCGGGCGATTTTGAAAGCGCTGACGGCCGCGGGAAAACCGGCATAGGTCGCAACCTGAAGAAAGATCTCCGCCATCTCGTTCTTGGTCACGCCGTTGTTCAGCGCGCCGACGAGATGCAGGCGCAGCTCATGCTCCCGGCCCATCGATGCCAGCATGGCAAGGTTCAGCATGGAGCGGGTTTTCAACTCCAGCCCGTCCCGGCCCCAGCAGGCACCCCAAGCATGTGTAGTAACGAACTTCTGCAGGATCATCGAGAACTCGTCGGCATTGTTAATGCTGCTCTCGACATATTCCTTGCCGAGTACTTTCTTGCGAGTCTCCAGGCCCTGGTCGAATAGCTGATCCAAATCCATTGCAGTCCTCCTCCCACGAAATCAAAGTTGTATGTGAAGGTACCCAGCGTGGCAGTGCGTGACCAGCAAGCGGTCCGGAACAAGCCGCACCCTCAATCGGCAGGAAAGCGTCGGCGACAGGGAAAGCAGCGGCGTCAAGAAAGCCCGTCAGCGGCAGCGCGGATCAGAGCACGATAGAGGCGCTGCTGGGACCGGTTGAAGATCAGAAATTCCGGATGCCATTGCACACCGATCAAGACGGCACTGCTTGTGCTCTCGATCCCCTGGACAATATCCCGCCGGTCGCGGGCGGAGACTCTGAGGCCATCACCCAGCCTGTCGACGGACTGGTGATGAATACTGTTCACCCGGCACCAGCTCACGCCGAGCATGTCGCGCAGGCGCGACCCTGCGTCGATTTCAACCCGCTTCACCGGCAACGGCGTCCGCCGGGCGCGGACGCCCGGATAGGCCTCGGAAATTTCGCTGTGCAGCGTACCGCCGAAATAGACGTTCAGCATCTGTGCACCACGGCAGATACCAAGGACCGGCCGCCTGCCGTCCCTGAAATGATCAAGCAACGCGAGCTCGAATGCATCCCGCTCCGGATCAATCCCCTCTTCGAGGGCCACCTCGCTGCCGTAGAGCGTCGGCGCAAGATCACTGCCGCCACCGATAATCACGCCATCAAGCGCTTCCGGAGCCAGCGGACAGCCCGGCCCCAGCCGCACGCTTCGGCCACCGGCCCGCCAGACAGCAAGCCGTTGAAAGAACAAGGAAATCACACCAGAGTTGGCCGAGGTCGATATCCCGATCAGAGGGCGCTTGCGGCTCTTCATTCAACACCGAACAAACGCCGCAACCGGACCGGTAAACTGTCATCGGAGACCACTGAAAACTCAGCAACAGCCGCTTCCAGACGGCGGGCATCCATTGCCAGTTCTTCCACCGTGACCCATCGGTTCCATTCAGTCACCGCCGACCAGTCCGGATCACCAAGATCTGCATTCGGCAACCGGTAATGATAGGTCGGACGCGGCTTTATCAACACGTCGTCCATAATCTCCCCCATCAGCTCCGGCGCCAGGTGCGCAAAAAGCGGAAGCATGTCGAGCTCTCGGTTTCGGGTCGGGTTCATGGAGACATAATCCTCAACCATCCGCTCAAGTTCCGCCGGATAACCGGCGGCAAGAATTGTTTTGGCATAGCTCTCCGGAAAAGACGCGGTGTGCGGTAAAATCCGGCGGGTAATATCGACCGATACGGCGCTTCGCAGGCTTTCGGAACGCAGCAGGTACGCCTGCAACACATGAAGAACCTCCTCAGCCGAACCTGTGGCCACTTCCACGTTCAAATGTAACCCAAAAGCATAGAACGCACTCTCCCTCGTACCGAGGGCACCACGCGCGCGTAGCAGGGCAAAGGTTTCGTCCAGATCGCCAAGCCGGAACCATGGAATTGGCGGGAAAACGATCTCCACCGGCACCAGCCCGGTCAGCGCATCACCGAGCGGGCCACGCCAGTCATCAGAAATTTCGAAATCCTGCAAAAGTGAACCGGATCTGTCCGTGCTGTCGTTTTCAATATTGTTCTTGTGGACATACTGAACATCGAGCTCGACGATTGTCTCACCCCATTCCTCATGCTGAAGGATGGTGCGGTGCGTATCGACCTTCTCTGCCTTCCCGCCGAAAGAATCCTGCAGAAGGTCCACCGTCTGATCCACGGACAGACCTGCGAATTCCAGCTCTACTCCGACCTTGCGATCCTCGTCCTGCGCATTATGTGCGACCGGCGGTGACTTCGGTAATAGCGACATCAGACTTCCAGTTAATTGTTCTTGTACAGTTAGTTACCTGGTTTCGTAGGAAATTTTGGTCACCTCGACCGATTGTGGACCGCGCGGCGTGCGCACCTCGACCACATCACCGATTTCGGATTTCAGAAGGGCACGGGCGATCGGCGAGACCCAGCTCACCTCACCACGATCAAGATCGGCTTCATCTATACCCACAATGCGAAAGGTCCGCTCGTTCTCCTCCTCGTCCGCGTAGGTTACCGTGGCTCCGAAGTAGACACGGTCCTTGTTCGGCTGCGCGGCCGGGTCGACGATTTCGGCGGCTTCCATACGCTTCAGAAGAAAGCGCATGCGGCGGTCGATCTCGCGCAGCCTCTTTTTGCCATAGGTGTAATCCCCGTTCTCCGAGCGGTCGCCGTTCCCGGCGGCCCAGGAGACTATCTCGACAACCTTCGGGCGCTCGACCCGGCGCAATTGCTTCAACTCATCCTGTAGCGCCTTGAAGCCAGCGGGCGTGATGTAATTCTTGACGCCTTTCGGGGAAGGATCGGGAATATCGTCCTCCTCCTCGAAGTCGCTGTCGTTTTCTTTGACGAAGGCTTTGCTCATCTCTGATTTCTGACCGTCATGTCACCCTGCAGACTGGTCTCCAGAGTGCAGGCACAGGCGCCCCTGTTCAAGCAGACCTGTTGCCTGGCCAGGCATCGTCATGCGCTACTGATCCCAAAAGTAGCGCGAGGACGGAAAGTTCCATGAGAAGCACCAAGCAGATCCATGTGGTCGGCTGCCATGCCGCAGGCGAAGTCGGTGACGTCATCGTCGGCGGGGTCGCGCCACCGCCCGGCGACACGATCTGGGAGCAGTCCCGCTGGATTGCCGCAGACGGGACGCTCCGGGATTTCATGCTGAACGAGCCACGCGGCGGCGTCTTCCGGCATGTGAATCTGCTGGTGCCGCCGAGGGACCCGCGCGCCGCCATGGGCTGGATCATCATGGAGCCGGTGCATACCCCGCCCATGTCCGGCTCCAATTCCATCTGTGTTTCCACTGTTATGCTGGAGACCGGTATCGTGCCGATGAAAGAGCCCGTGACCCGCTTCATGCTGGAGGCACCCGGTGGCCTGGTCGGAATCGAGGCACACTGCCGGGACGGCAAGGCAGAAAGCATCACGGTGCGCAACCATCCCTCCTTCGCTGCGGCCATCGACGTCCCACTCGAAGTGGAAGGGTACGGCACCCTGACGGTTTCGACAGCCTATGGCGGAGACAGCTTCGTGATCGTCGACGCCGATGCTCTCGGTGTCGCCATCCAGCCGGACGAAGGCCGCGCTCTTGCGGATCTGGGAGCCCGGCTCACCCGGTCAGCGACCGAACAGCTCGGCTTCAGCCACCCGGCGAACCCGGACTGGCGGCATATCTCTTTCTGCCTCTTCGCTGGCGGCCTGAAAGACGTCAAGGAAGGGCTGGAGACACGGCATGCCGTCGCCATCGAGCCAGGAAAGATAGATCGTTCCCCGACCGGAACGGCTCTTTCCGCCCGCATGGCTCTGCTCAAGGCCACCGGACGGATGCAGGTCGGGGATAGGCTTACCGCCCGCTCCATCATCGACTCGGTTTTTAGCGGAAGGATCGAGGAAGAGACGGAAATCGGCGGAATACCGGCCATCATCCCCTCGATCACCGGCAGCGCCTGGATCACCGGTACCTTCCAGTACCTGCTCGATCCGACGGACCCCTGGCCCGGCGGCTACCGGGTCGGCGACACCTGGCCGCCTTGAGGCTTCGACCGAGTAGGCGCTTACCGAATCAGCCTTCGGTTGCTGGTTTCGTTGCCGATTCCATGCTGTGGCGGAGCCTTTGCAGACGGCTGTCGGACAAGCGATAGGCCCAGCGCGCCAGCCTCTCTGTATTCGCGGCCGCGAAGGACTTGGCATCTTCCGAGGCATCCGCCGCCACATTGATCGAAAAATGCGTCCAGGTTTCCATGATTCCGGCATTATTGGGAACCTCGGCTAAATCGACGATCACGGTCAGGCCCCCACGAGTCTGGTAAATGGCGTTGCCGAGTGAAGGCTCGAAGGTCATGCCGTCCATCGAACGGACATCCTCGAACTTCAGCTTCGCGAGGCCATCTGTGATTTCGTTCAGCGTATAGAAAGTCGCGAATTGCCGATCCTCAGGCATGTTCATCAACTCGAACGGCGTCTTTCCGTCGCCGGTGCGGCGGACTTCGAGCACCTCGCCGCTCGGACCCGTCAGATGGATCTCCTGCAACCGGTCAACGCCGATATCGATCACCGCCTCATCCGTCCAGGAGGCGATACGATGCACATCGTCGACCTGACCCTGAGCGAGCCAGGAACGGGCTTCGGCGCTTTGCCGCATATAAAGCATCGATCCGCCGGTCCCGCTGGTCCGGTCACTGCCGATCAGGGCATCGACGAGAGCGCCGCCGTCACGGCCGAGCAGCCGGACGCGGGTCGCCTTGGAGCCGGCATCCGCAACGTCGGAGACACCAAGCCTGTCGTAGCGCGCCGGATCAGCGGTTTTTGCCTCCACCAGCTGCAGTTCAGCCAAAGACAGGACGAAACCCCGCACTTTCCCGGTATCAGCCGGATAACCGTTCTGTTCCGCGATGCGCCAGATGCCGTCTTCACGAATGACGCTGGCCTGCTCGACCGCCCCATCCGTGTTCCAGGACATCTCGATCCGTGCAATATCCGGGATCTGCTGTTCCAGCCCCGGAAAGGCCAGAACGTTGTCCGGCACGGAAACCGTTGCATCGTTGCGCCAAAGGACGGCAAGAACCGCCGCCACAAACACGGCTCCGGTGACAGCGGCCAGAATTCGAAGCGAACGCAAGCTCAGCATCTGTTTCTCCCTAGCCGGCGGCCACGGACGCATGACGGCGTCGGCGGCGCAGGCTGCGCCAGAAGGCAAGGATGAGCGCCAGGACGGTAATAAGGATCGGCACAAGGGCGATATTGTAGAACCAGAGTGCGCTCTCCAGCCGGTCGACATCCTCGCGGACAGAACGCTGCACGGCGCGAAGCTCGCTGCGTATCCGAAGGATTTCCTGTCTGTATCCCTCGATTTCAGCCTGTTCCTGCTCCGTCACAATGGCGGCCGATCCCTCCGGCATACTGCGGCGCAGCTCGTCGAACCGCTGTTCCGTTTCCGCGAGGGTCTTCTGAAGCTGCTCTTCCCGGGCCGCGTACTGCTTTTCAGCCTCACGCTCGATCTGCTCCAGCACCTCGAACGGACGGGAGGTGGAGCCACGGCCACGCAAGCCTAAAAGAGTACTGCTGCCGGACAATGCATCGAGGCTGTTCAACACGAAGTCGCCATTGCCCGATACCGGCACCGGGACCCGGCGCCCGAAGAACTGCTGCACACGGACCCAGAACCGGTCCGCCAAGACATCGCTGTCGGCAATGACAATGACATCAAGCGGCGCAGTGGATACCGTCAGGACCTGCGGAAACTTCGCCTTGTAGGCGGCGTCCTCTTTCGCATCCGGCGCCTCATCGCCTTCCTTCAGCGCCTTCTCCGGCGGGCCGTCTGGAAACGCGGTGGTCATCTTGTCTGCGGTCAGCCGTGCGGCAAGAACCAGCGGCCTCGGGCCCGGCTCGTAGCTCCGCAACAGAGCTTCCGGCGAGCGCATGCCCTTGACCTGCTTCACGTCCAACTCCGCCGAGCCGAGCGAGGTCGTCAGCAGCGGCGTCATCGTCACCGCCGCGCCGTCCGCCAGCGCGATATGACCGGCACTTGCAACGGCGACTGTGCTGACATTCGTGGTGATTGGCGAGGATTGGTCGATATTGCCGCCCCTGAGTTCCAGCCAGGCAACGTAATCCACGGGCCGACGTCCCTCACCCGGCTGCACCTTGCGCGCGGTCAGACGATCGGCCGCGACCTTGGTCGGGTCGTAGACCACGCCCCAGTGATCGAACAGCATCTCAAGGTTGCTGCTGTCGGGCGTGGTCTGGCCGAAGAATTGCGCCTGTCCGCTTTCCGCTTCGGCAAAAGGATCGACGAGGATCAGCGCCTTGCCACCGCCGAGCAGAAACTGGTCCACTGCAAACTGGGCGCGCGGCCCGAGCGCGGCCGTATGGGCCAGCATCAGCACGGTAACGTCGTCTGGCACCTTGTCGAAATCAGCGTTCAGATAGCGGGTCTCGTAGGTGGCGCCGATCTGATCCGCGAGGATGTAAGGCGCGACGGGCGTCTGTTGCCCCATGGCGTTCATCCGCACCGTGCCTTGCATCGGCAGACTGGTGACAATCCCGACCGCGGTTCGTTTCGGCTTCGCAAGGGCAAAGATCAGGCGCGAGATATCATATTCGAGGAAGGTTTCCCGCTCCGGCTGCAGGAATGGAATGACTTCGAGATCGTCGGTCAGATTGGTTCCGGCGATACCGAAGAACACCTGCTCTCCACCTTCCTGCAGCGGTATCTGCTGCAGCCCATCCGACACGGCGCGGTCCTCAAGCTCCGTAAAGGGCTCTGGATCGTAAATCTCGATGCGCACCATGCCGTCCGACCGGGCGGCGTATTCGCCAAGCAGATCCCGGACCCGGCCCGCATAGATGCCATAGAATGGAACCTCCCGGCCCAGCGCCTCCGAATAATAGAACTTCAGAGTGACCGGCTCCTCCATGCTCTCAAGCAGCGCCTCGGTCCCGTCAGAGAGGGAGAAGAGGCCTTCTTCAGTCAGATCGAGCCTGGTTGACGTAAACAGCGTCGTGGACAGCACGTTCAGCGCCAGAAAAAGCGTGAGCAGCAGGAACAGGGCTGCAACAGCCAGGCGGCCTTGCGTGAAGAAGCGACTGATGGCCCCGGCTTGGGTAGACGAGCCGGTCTGGGTAGAAGAGGTCGAGGGAGTGCTCATCCTATTCCGCCTTCTTCCAGTCGATGACATACGCATTCGCGGTCAACGCGATAACAATCGCGGAGCCGAAGAAGATCAGATCGCGCAGATCGATCACGCCGCGCTGAATGGCCTGAAAATGCGTCATGAAGCCAAAGCTGGCGATGGTCTGGACCAGCTCGCCCGGTGCCCAGTTCTCGAAATAGTTCAGCAGGATAGGCGAGCCCGCCACTGTGAAGAGGAAGCAGACAGCCGCCGCCACGACAAAAGCGATGACCTGATTCTTGGTCATCGCCGAGATCAGCGAGCCGATGGCCATATAGGCGCCCGCCATCAGGTAGCTGCCGAGATAGGAGGCGACAATGACGCCATTATCCGGGCTGCCGAGGTAATTGACGCTGATCCAGAGCGGGAAGGTCAGGGCCAGCGCGACGCCGGTAAAAGCCCAGGCCGCCAGAAACTTGCCGATCACGGCCTCGAACATGGTGATGGGCAGTGTCAGCAGCAGCTCGATGGTGCCGAGCCTGCGATCCTCGGCCCAGAGCCGCATCGAGAGGGCCGGTACCAGAAACAGGTAAAGCCACGGATGGAATCCGAAGAAAGGCTGCAGATCCGCCTGGTCGCGGGCGAGAAACCCGCCGACGAAAAACGTCATTGTTCCGGCCATGACCAGGAAAATGACGATGAAGATGTACGCCAGCGGCGTGGCGAAATAGGCGGCGAACTCGCGTCGGAAGATCAGCCCGATGTTACGCATGACCGGTGACCTCACGGAAATAATCATCAAGGCTTGCAGCGCCGGAGCGCGCCTTCAGGTCGGCGGGTATACCGTCCGCCAGCACGCGGCCCCGGGCGATGATCATGGCCCGGGTACAGACCGCGTCGACCTCTTCCAGAATGTGTGTAGAGACGACGATGCATTTCTCCGCCGCCATGCTCTGGATCAGACCGCGCACCTCGTGCTTCTGGTTCGGGTCGAGGCCATCGGTCGGCTCGTCCAGGATCAGAACTTCGGGATCGTGAACCAGCGCCTGCGCCAGACCGACCCGGCGCTTGAAGCCCTTGGACAGGGTCTCGATCGGCTGCATCACCACATCGGACAGACGGGTTTGCGCGATCACCCGCTCGACAGCGTCCGCCACATCTTTTTCGGCGATCCCGCGAATGCGCGCGACGAAGCGAAGAAAAGAGAGCGGGGTCATGTCCGGATAAGCCGGTGCGCCCTCGGGCAGATAGCCGATCGCCGCCTTCACCGCCTGCGGCTCCTGCCGCACGTCATGCCCGGCGACAAGGACAGTTCCGTCTGTCGGCGCGAGGAAACCCGAGATCATTTTCATGGTGGTGGATTTGCCGGCCCCGTTAGGACCGAGGAAGCCGAGCACTTCGCCGCGCCCGACCTCGAACTCCAGGCCGTCAACGGCTGTGATCGCGCCGAAACGCTTTGTCAGCTTCTGAATAGATAGTAGCGCACTCATGATCTTGCGAACCCGGCCCCTATCGGCATCTGCTTTGTGCCTTCCTGCTCGTGTACCCGATCCCACAGAAAATTCAAAGGATTGGGTTTTTGCCAGGATCCATTATCTAATATCCTCGTGGCCAAATTGAACAGACGCGGATAGCCGGAGCGAAATGCTTGCCTGACGATTTAGCGAAACCGCGTGGCTGGAACAGCCCGCTTTGGAGGCGGCTGCACACTCTCTCCGGTTTGGTGCTGTTTTTCTATGTTGCATCGCATCTGCTGAACCATACCGTCGGCATCGTCTCGGTCGACGCACTGCAGGTCAGCGGCAGATGGTTTTCAATTTTCTGGCATCAGGAAATCACGACCGCCGCGCTCTATGGCGCCCTGACTGTTCACCTGCTTCTCGCGCTGCTCGCCGTTTATCGTCGGGAATCACTGAGGGAGATGAGCTGGGGCGAGATTGTTCAACTGGCGCTGGGCCTCGCCATTCCGGTTTTTATGATTAGCCACGTCATGGGCACACGGATGCTGGAAGAGGTGTTCGGCACCAAGTCTTCCTATCTCTATGTTCAGCTGACGATCTGGAAATTCGCACCGCATTACATCGTGACTCAGACCCTCCTGCTGCTCGCGTCCTGGGTTCACGGCTGCATCGGGTTGCATCTCTGGCTCCGGTTCAAGCCGGGATATCGACGCCTGCTGCCCCTCTGGTTGATCCTGGCGGTCATGGTTCCAACACTTTCCATGGCTGGGTTCGTGTCCTCCGGCATTGAGGTCCTCCGCCTTGCCGAAGATCCTGCATGGCTCGGCGGCGCTGTGAAATCCTTCGAATTGCCATCTGGCGCCGCACAGAGAGAGTTTCTGCGCTGGGTGCAAAATACCGAATTCAGCTACTATGCGCTGGTCGCCGTCGCATTTGCCGCGCGTTCGATCCGGCTGCATCGGCTCAAAAAATCCACACCGGATATCACCCTGACCTACCATAACGGCCAGAAAGTGGGCCTGCGCGCCGGTGCAACCATCCTGGAAACAAGCCGGCTCGCCGGCATTCCCCATGCCGCCGTTTGCGGTGGCCGCGGCCGTTGCTCCACCTGCCGGGTACGAATCGGTGCCGGACTGGAAGCCCTGCCGGAGCCGTCCGAGCTTGAAGCCAAGGTCCTGAAACGGGTCGGCGCCCCTGACAATGTGCGCCTCGCCTGCCAGACCGTGCCAACTGTTGACACGGAAATCACGCCACTATTGCCTCCCAATCAGACAAGCGTCGAGGATACCGGCGCGCGGCCTGACTACCTTGCCGGACAAGAGCGCGACATCGTTGTGCTGTTCGCCGATATCAGGGGCTTCACGCAACTCTCCGAACAGCGTCTGCCTTACGACACGGTATTCATCCTTAACCGCTATTTCTCTGAAATGGGCCACGCTATCGAGAGTGCCGGTGGGCGAATCGACAAGTTCATCGGCGACGGGATCATGGCTCTTTTCGGAATCGACCGGGGGATCGAGGCTGGCGCTCGTAACGCGATCATCGCCGCCCGGCTGATGGGCGAGAACCTGAAACGACTGAACGAGTCACTGGCTGCGGACCTGAACGAGCCGTTGCGCATCGGCATCGGTATCCATGGCGGGCCGGCTATTGTCGGAGAGCTCGGCTATCGGGAAACGCGAGGCCTGACGGCGGTCGGCGACACGGTGAACACGGCCAGCCGCCTGGAGGCACTGACCAAGGAACACGGCGTGCAACTCATTCTCTCGGAATCCGTGATTTCGGCTGCCGATGCGTCGTTCGAGAACGGCGAGCGGGCGGAGATCACCGCCCGCGGCCGGGAGCAGAGCATCAGCGTCCGTCTAGTCGAAGACGCTACTACTCTGCCGTCTGCTCTCAGCTAGAGCGGCGATCCACCTGGACCGGAACCGTCTTCTCCCGCCGTTCGACTTCCGGAGTCGCCGTGCGGACAACCCGGATTACGGTATTCTTGAGCTGTTCAACTTCATCGCCGAGTTGCTTCGTCGCGGTGGAGACGTCGGCTGACAATGAACCCACGCCCTGAGCATCTCGGGAAACGACGGTGATCCGCTCCGTGACTTCACGCGCGCCGGCGGCCGCTTCAGTCACATTGCTGGCAATCTCGCGAGTCGCCTGATCCTGGCTTTCAACCGCAGCCGTGATTTCCTCGCTCTTCTCGTTGATGCTGGCAATCGTTTCGATAATGCTGGTGATTGCCTTCACCGCTTCTGAGGTCACTTCCTGCATCCGGTTGACCTCGCCGGAGATCGAAGCGGTCGAATTCTGCGTCTGGGTCGCCAGATTTTTAACTTCAGATGCGACCACCGCGAAGCCCTTGCCAGCCTCTCCGGCCCGGGCAGCCTCGATCGTCGCATTCAACGCCAGCAAGTTAGTCTGCTCGGCAATATCGTTGATGAGACCAACGACCTCACCAACCTTCCCGGCGGCTTCGGACAGGCTCTCCACAACACTGCGGGATTGTTCTGCCTGGGTTGCTGCCGACTGCGCAATGTCACCGCTTTGGGCAACATGGCTCGAAATCTCGGCGATAGATGCCGCCAATTCCTCGGCCGCGGACGCGACGGCTTCAGCATTGACGAGAGATTCTTCCGACGCGGCACTCACGGCCGTGGCGTTCTCACCCAGATTATGGGCCGACCCGGCCATCTGCTCAGCAATGCCATCCAGATGCTTGGACTCGCTCTGGACACGGGCCCAGACCGTATTCGTTTCCATCTCGACAGTGTTCGCCATCTCATTAAGGGACTGTTTGCGACCAGCGGCCGAAGATTGCTCGAGTGCTTCCTGGGCAGCGCGCGCGCTGATGACTTCCGCAATAGAGTCACGCAATTTCGCGACCGCATCCATCAGGTGGCCCATTTCCGCCCGATACCCTTCCGGAACGCTGACGTTCGTATTTCCGCCAATGACAGAGCCAATAAGTTCGACCACCTTTTTCATCGGATTCAGGATGGAGTTCGCGATCAGGATGCTGATGAGAGCGCTGATTATGACCGCTGCCAACGTGGCGTATATCAGCATCGTCTCAGTCGTATGCTCGTGCTCTTCAGCCAGTTTCGCCGTTTGTTCAGTGAAATCGAGCACCCGCTCTGAGGTCGCCTCCAGATCCTTGATGAATACTTCTTCTTCTTTCGCGATCGCTTCGATCTGAGCGTGGATTCCGTCCGTACCACCAGCCCGGAATCTATCCATCAGTTCAACAACATGCTCTTCATAGACTTTGTGAGCCTTGAGGATATCGACGATGTGCGCGTCAACATAGTCGTAATGGTCGAGCGCTGCCTGGTTGAGAGCCCGTTCGACGGCAATATCGTGCATGCCATGGACAGCTTCGCCCTTTTCCTCCACCAGCTTGGAATAATAGAAAAACTTTTCGATCTCTTCGTCGAAATGCTTGCGAGCACTTTCGCGCACATCATCAGATAAGTCGGAAAAATTCATCTCCTCCCCATACCTCACGGCGCGTTCAAAATGTACAGACTGTTCGAGCTGGTGGACCGTGACTTTCGTCAGCAGTGAAGCGATCGGCACATCCAGTTCCGCGATCTCTTCGATCTCGGCCCCGATAGCCCGAAGCTGAATCCCGGTAAAAACCGAGACACCAACAAGAAAGGCGACATTAACGGCAAGCAGCGCAAACATTCGCGCGCGGATTGAAAAAGCGTTCAGCATTTCAAAAAGCCCCATCGATACTCTATAATGAAGAGTTAGCTTCTCGCGAATCCATTAAAAATTCGTTTAGAGTGTGATCTTGATCAGAGACGGTGATCAGACGCAGCCCTGTAAATCCGCGGGGAAATACCGAAAAACTTGTTAAATGCCGCAGAAAATGCACTCGGGCTGCGATAACCGGCATCGAATGCTATTGCTGTGATGGACCGGCCCGCGGAGAGCATTTCGAGCGCGGCGAAGAGCCGGCAGCGCCGCCGCCATTCCGAAAAAGAGACCCCCGTCTCGGCAACAAAATGGCGAGTCAAGGTGCGGCCGCTAGCACCGACCTCATGGCCCCAGGCAGCAAGGTCCCGACCATCAGACGGATCTTCAATCATCGCCAACGCAACGCGCGCCGCGCGCCTGTCCGACGGAATTGCAAGATGCAGGTCGGCCGAGACAAGCTCCTTTAGCTCATCGGCGATGACAGCGGCCACCCGGTTCTGACGGTCCCCGTCCTGTCCGGCGGAAAGCTCTTTCAGATGGACGATCAATTGTTTGAGCAAGGGGGGTACAGTGACGACACCGCACCGGGACGGGACCGGGATTTCCGGCTCGTCTCGATACGGAGCTCGAATGTAGAGCGAGACGAAATCCGCATCGCTGATGGCCCGGACCCGATGCTGAACCCTGGCCGGAACCCACACTGCCATCCCTGGCGGCACCGACCATTGCCCCCCCTCGGCCCAGACCTGGAGCAGACCGCGCTCGGCATGAACGAACTGGGCCCGGTCATGCTGATGTTCGCCAGTATCGTGTCCCTGCGCGAAGAAGGTGCCGAACGCCATGATCTGCGGCGCGCTGTCGGAGAGAGCCGCTACAGCATCCCGAATGGGTGAAATTTGTCCGTTGAGCGATATTTCTTGGCTTTTCATCGTGAGACAGACGCTACAGCGCATGTCATCCTGTGGCCAGAACTTAGGGAGCCCCACCATGAATCCGCGCCGTCTACTGCTGCTCAACCTGGGCCATGCGCTCGATCATCTCTTCATGCTGCTGTTTCCGGCTGTGGCTGCCCTTGCCGCCGCCGATATCGCGGACAGCTACGGCTCGGTCCTGATGCTTGCCACAGGCAGTTTCATCGCCTTTGGCGTCTGCTCGCTACCCGCTGGCTGGCTTGGTGACCGTTGGGGCCGGGAGCGGATGATGCTGATTTTCTTCACGGGGATCGGTGGCGCCAGCATCCTGACCGGATTTGCCACTTCCTACTGGCATCTGGCCACCAGTCTCACACTGATCGGCGTGTTCGCTGCGATCTATCATCCTGTCGGCATCGCTATGGTCGCCAAAGGCGGCGGCAATCTGGGACGCCGGCTCGGCGTCAATGGGGTCTGGGGCAATATGGGGGTCGCGGCATCCGCGCTGGCCATCGGTGCCTTTGTCGATTTCGCCGGCTGGCGGGCAGCCTTTTTCTTGCTCGGCGCGCTCTCCATTCTGGCCGGGTTTTTCTGGACACGGCTGCAGCCCGACGCTCCCACGGAGACCGTGCAGTCACGCGGTGCCGATCATGGAGCTCCGGCGATAGGCTGGCAGCGGGTCCTGCTGGTCATCGGCATCTCGGCCGCAATCGGCGGATTCATCTTCAATTCAATGACCGTTGCGCTACCGAAAGTACTGGATGACCGGCTGGCCTCCCTCTCCTATTCCGCAACCGAGGTTGGCGCTATCGCAAGCGCGGTTTACGCGCTCGCCGCCTTTTCCCAGATCGTCGTCGGCCGGGCAATCGACAGACATGCGATCAAACCGATCTTCCTGGCCGTCACCGCCGGTCAGGCCGTCGCACTGTTCGTTGCAATCAATCTCGATGGCTGGGCCATGGTCGCCGCATCCGTCGCCGTCATGGTGCTGGTCTTCGGGCAGATCCCGATCAACGACACGCTGGTTGCGCGCTACACCCCGGACCGCTGGCGCGGCCGGGTCTATGCGGTGAAATATGTGCTGACCTTCACGGTATCGGCTGCCGTGGTGCCTGGCCTCTCCTGGCTCTATGACACGGGTGGGGGATTCCCGGCCATGTTCCTCGGAGCGGCTATCGCGGCAGCAATCATCACGGCGGCTGTGATGCTGCTGCCCCGCCCGTCATCCGCCGCCGTTGCGGCGGCGGAATAGGCGGTTAGATCGGGCGCATCACGCCGGTCAGACCTGGCGCATCTCGGCCAGGAACCGCTGCACCACCTTGCTCAGGTCTCCGGATTTTGCGGAGACCTGCTCAGAAGCACTCAACACCTCGCCTGAGATCGTCATCGTCTCTTGTGTCGCATCGCTGACCCCGCCGATATTCTCGTTGGCGGAGCCTGTACTGGAAGCGGCATCGCTCACATTGCGGGCTATTTCCTGTGTTGCGGCGCTCTGTTCCTCGACCGCTGTCGCCACGCCAGCAGAGATCTTGTTGATCTCCTCGATCCTCTCGGCGATGTGCTGGATGGACGATACGGTATGCTGGGTGTCGTCCTGGATGGTCTGGATCTGGGTCGAGATCTCTTCCGTCGCCTGTGCTGTCTGTGTGGCCAGGTTCTTTACCTCAGATGCCACCACGGCAAACCCCTTGCCGGCCTCACCCGCGCGGGCTGCCTCGATAGTCGCGTTCAGGGCAAGAAGGTTGGTCTGCTCCGCGATGTCGGTAATGAGTTTGACCACCTCACCGATCTTGGCGGAATTATCCGCCAGCCGGTGAACCAGCACGCGGCTTTGTTCTGCATCTTCGACCGCCTGATCGGCCACCTGTGTCGAGCGTGAGACCTGCTGGGAAATTTCCGTGATCGATGCAGACAGTTCTTCAGCGGCGCTGGCCACGGTCTGCACATTCTCCGTCGCCTGGTTCGAGGCAGACGACGCCATGCCGGCCATGCTGCTGGATCGATCCGCCGTCTGGGTCAGGCTGTTGGCAGAGCCACGCAGATTTTCCGCCGCTTCTGAGACGGACGTAAGGGTCTCCGCCGCCGTGCTGTCGAAACTCTTCGTCAGCTCCTCGATCCTGAGGGTGCGCTGATCTCGCCTTTCCTGATCCTTCCTGGATACTTCCTGCAGTTCCTCGGCCTTCAGCATACTCTCGCGGAAAACCATTACCGCCTTGGCCATTTCACCCATTTCGTCGCCGCGCTCGGTCATCGGCACCTCGGTGCTCGACTCACCGTCAGCCAGTCGTGCCATCACCCCCGTCAGCACCTTGACGGGCCGCGAAATACCGCGCGCGATGAGAAAGGCC
Organism: Nisaea sp.; assembly: GCF_039990255.1. Classification (GTDB taxonomy): domain Bacteria; phylum Pseudomonadota; class Alphaproteobacteria; order Thalassobaculales; family Thalassobaculaceae; genus Nisaea. Next base: position 347,213 of record NZ_JBDXGG010000004.1, read on the forward strand.
GCCGCCAGCCCGATCACGACGCAGATCGCCGTCGCGATGGCCGAAAGAATCTCTGTATTCTTGATACTCTCCTTGGCTTCCGTCCCGATCGCGATCTGCTCGCCCCGGATCGCCTCGTAAGCAACAGCAGCGTCGTCAATAATCCTAGCAGCCGCAGGTTCAAGATCTTCAGCGAGGATCACGTTGAGCGAAACGACATGGTCGCGCACTCTAAGTAACCCCTGCTGATAGGAAGCGACCTTGTTCTTGAGCGACTCAGTCAGCTCATCGTCCTGACCAAACTGAAGATTTGCGATCAGCTCATCGAAGCTTGCGTCCAACGGCGCCTTTTCTGCCTCGACCAGGGCAAAAGTCTCTGCCTTTTGATCAAGCAAGTAGCGGTTAAGCTCCGCGCGCTGGATCAGCAGACTACGCAGCACCTGTCCGGCCTTGAAAGCGAGCTCCGCATCATAGGCCTCGTTTGCATCCGCCATCACAGCCGTCAGCTTGTTCTCCAGGTCAGAGCCATCCTTGTTGATTTCAGCGCTGGTAACGTCACGTCGTTCCCTGCTCGCGACAACCGCATCGAACGCCGTTTCATAACCGTTAAGCATCGCCTGAATTTCGGCATACTTGCTACGTGCAGCGTCAGCTTTCGCACGGTTCTCCGCACCCTCGAGGTTCTGACGTACAATATCAATTCCGTCGTGCGCCAGTTTGGCAGACTCCGCGCTGCCATCCATCAGAAACTGCTGTACGTCAGCTGAAGCCTTAAGCAGATCAGCCCTCGCAGCGGTCACCTGCGCAGCCTGATACGTCAATTGCTGATAACGGGTCAAAGCGGCGCCCGCCTCCAACAAACCGAAAAACGACGTGGCACTGTTGATCAAGAGCAAGATCAAAATCCCGCCAATTCCGATCAACAGTTTGAGCCCGAATTTCATGTTGTTAAACTTAGAGAACATTTGCCGCCTCCCCTCATTTGTTTCGTAGGCCAGCGCCAGCCATCTTGCGTGACTGTATCGCCAGACTTTTTACTAAAGCTCAGATTAATTTTTAAGAAAATTGTCTAATGAGCTGATTTATAACTACAAAATGATTAATTTCATATTTTTTCCTAGCTGGCAATGCTGTGCCATACTGGTTCTGTGAAATAATTCGGCTCAGAAACGATTTCGGCGAGGGAGGAACCATATGAGCAGTGAACAGACTTACGAAGTGTATGCCGTCCGCTATGCCCACAATGCCAAGCGCAAGCGCAACGAGAACTTTGTATTTCCAGATGCCCATGACGTTCCGATGCCGCTCGATTACTTCATCTGGGTTATCCGGAACGAGGAACGCACCTTTGTTGTCGACACCGGTTTCGGCGAAGTTGCCTCTCTGAAACGCGGCTCACCGCTCCTGCGATCGCCGACCGAAGGGCTGGCACTGCTCGGGGTCGACGCTGCCGAGGTTGAGGATGTCATCATCACGCATATGCATTACGACCATGCGGGCGGGATCGGCGAGTTTCCGAAGGCTACGTTCCATCTGCAGGATTCCGAAATGGCCTATGCGACCGGCCGCTGCATGTGTTTCGAGGCGGTGAAAAAGCCATTCGAGGTTGAGGACGTGGTCGCCATGGTGCGCAAGGTCTATGGCGGGCAGGCAAAGTTCCACGACGGCGATGCGGAGCTCGCGCCCGGTGTCAGTATTCACAAGATCGGCGGGCATTCGGCGGGCCTGATGTGCGTCCGGGTCAGAACCGAGCGCGGCTGGGTCGTGCTTGCGTCCGATTGCGCGCATTTCTACGAGAACATCCGCGAGCGCAAACCGTTCGTGATCTGCTACGACCTCGGCGCAATGATGAACGGGTTCAACACGCTTGAGCTTCTGGCGGACAGCCCGGATCACATCGTACCGGGGCACGATCCGCTGGTGATGGACTACTATCCGGCCCCCTCTCCTGATCTGGAGGGCGCGGTGGTACGGCTCGATGTGATGCCAAAATCAGGCTAGGTAAATTACCGCCGTGAATCCAGAAACGCCCTGATTTCTGAGAGTTTTGGGACAAGGTCGGAAATCATTTCTGGGTCGAACTGATTTCCGATCATCTGCATGTCCGGGTCCAGTGCCTTGATTGCGTCATCCCGAAACGCGCGCCCGGCATCGGTCAGGCAGACCAATTTGCTGCGCCCGTCCTCGGGGTTGGGGCGCATCTCGATCAGCCCCCGCTTCTCGAGGCCGGCCAATGTGTTCGTCATAGAGTTCTTCGGGACCTGGAATGCGCGGGCAATGGCCAGCGGGGTCCGGCCGTCTCCCAGCCGGACCAGATGGTTTAGGACCCCGAAATGAGCGCTGCTGAGTCCCTCCGGAAGACACGATTCCATTACCGCCCTGCTCAATTGGGCGATGATCCCGATCTCATTGAAAAAGCGGAAATAGAGTGCGCGAGTGTCCTTATCCATGCCTGATCCGGGTCTCCAGGGGCCAGCGGGGCGATCTCGGAACGGCAGGACCATATCCAAGGCGCCCCAGCATCTGAACCGTTCCTCCGTCAGGGGCAAGCAAGGCGTGGGCGCGCCGATAATGTTCCGCCATTTCCGGGAACTCTTGCAAGGCCTGGCTGACGGGGTGCAACGCAAGACCGAGCCGGGTTGCCTCCAGATTCAACCTGACCCAACGGCGGCCCGCATCGAGCTGAGCCGAACGGTCATTGCCCTTTGTCGTCACAACAGCATAGGCCGGCGTTGCCGATAGCATCTCCTGATACATCCGGACCCCCTCCTGAAATCCGGCCGAGTCCGGGTCCAGCTGGCCGTCGCGGGTCAGCATGCCGAACAGCATCAGCGTCTCGAGAAATGGCCCGCCGAGATCGATTCCGTCAGGACTCCGATTGATTTCCGTCTTGCCGAACCGCATCAGCTCGACGCTCTCCTTCAGGGTCCGCTCCGTCGACATCTCGACCAACCAAGACTCAAGAGTCAGCGCGCGGATCTCGGAAACACGATCCGGGTCTGTCACGATTGCCGCAAGCGCGGCGAGTGCGGGCGCGGCCTCGGCGGGGATCTGACGGTCCTCGAACGGCTCCTTGCAGGACTGGCGCTGCAGGATGTGATGGAAGAGCGGGTCCTTCTGCGCACCCTCCTGGAAATGTGCGATCGCGACCGGGCCGTTCTCGCCCTCCGGGAAGGGTGTGATTTCCGCGGCGATACCGGCTTCCGCGGCCGCGACCCGCATCACTTCGAGAAAACAACCGAGGCCGATTGTGAGTTGCCGGTGATGAGGGTCGGTCTCGGGAAGGTCACGATCCGGGTCCCGGTACAGGTGGACCTGATCGGGCTGGCTCAGATCGACCAGCCAAGGCTGCCGATTGTGCGGATTGGGCGCCAGGATCGCGTAAGAGAGGGCGCGCCGTCGCGGGTCTTCATAGTGTCCGGCCGCCTCCCAGGGTGCGAGCGCGTTCTTCGGCTCACGGGTCAGATAGAACGCTCCCGCACCTCCGGCTGCAAGAATGAAACCGCCGCCAACCACGCCAAGCATCTTTCTGCGGGACAAAGACATGATAATCTCCATAAAGTTCGATCTCGAACTATATTGTTCGAGATCGAACTTTGTCAACGTCGCATGCGCTTTGACTAGAGGAAGGGCTCAGACGTCTTTCAGAAATGCATCGACTTCGACCTGATAGCCCTCGATCAATTTGTTCGTCTGATTGAACATGCCGATCACGGCCATCAGCTCACCATACATTTCCTCAGTCATGCCATGACCCCGGGCCTGCTTTGTGTGGGAACGGATGCAATATTCGCAGCCATTCGTCGCCGAGACAGCGACAGCGATCATTTCCTTCGTCCGGGCATCGAGAGCACCGGGCGCCATCACTTCCTTCAGTCCGTACCAGACCCGGGCCAGGGTCGGCGGATGGGACGCCAATGTGCGCCACACATTCGGTATGAAATCGATGTTCCGGGACGACATGATGTCGTCATAGACTGCGCGGACCTCGTCCGATGCGTCTTCGTAAGAAACCGGCGTGACCGTGGCGCTCATGGCCGTCTCCCCTCTCTCGGCTGGCGGAAGGTGGATACGGGCCGGATACCGGCCCGCACCCGATCAATACATGTGCTGGCCGCCATTGATCGACATGGTCGATCCGGTAACGAAGCCAGCATCGTCGGCGCAGAGGAAGACCACGCCGCGGGCAATCTCCTCGGCGTGGCCGAGGCGGCCAACCGGAACCCGTGCCACAATCTTTTCAAGCACGTTGGCCGGGACGGCAGCGACCATATCGGTATCGATATAACCGGGCGCGATGGCGTTCACAGTGATGTTGGACCGGGCGCCTTCCTGGGCCAGCGCCTTGGTGAAACCGTGGATGCCGGACTTGGCGGCGGCATAGTTGACCTGACCGTACTGACCGGCCTGACCGTTGATCGAGCCGATATTGACGATCCGGCCGAACTTGCGCTCCCGCATACCCTCAATCACGTTGCGGCACATGTTGAAGCAACCGCCGAGATTGGTGTCGATCACGTCCTGCCACATTTTGTGATCCATCTTGTGGATCGTTCCGTCCCTGGTAATGCCAGCATTGTTGACCACGATATCGACCGGCCCGAGTTCGGCCTCGACCTGTTTCACGCCTGCGGCGCAGGCATCGAAATCGGAAACATCCCATTTGAAAGAAGGGATGCCAGTGCGCTCGGTAAATGCCTTTGCCCGTTCATCATTGCCCGCATAATTCGCGGCAACCGTGCAACCCGCCTCTTTCAGTCCGAGGCTGATTGCTTCACCGATTCCGCGGGTCCCACCCGTTACAATTGCGACGCGTCCCATTGTTCCCTCCAGTTTTTTGATTTAGCCGATTCAGGCTGAGAGAAGTTCGGAACCGGCCCCTCCGGTTCCGACCCAGGTATTATTGGGCGTATTCAGTCCCGCTCAACGCAGAGGGCGACACCCATGCCGCCGCCGATGCAGAGGGTCGCAAGCCCCTTCTTCGCATCGCGCTTCTGCATCTCGTGCAGCAGCGTGATCAGGACACGGCAGCCAGATGCACCGATCGGATGCCCAAGCGCGATGGCGCCGCCATTTACGTTCACGATCTCCGGGTCCCAGCCGAGATCCTTGTTCACGGCGCAAGCCTGCGCTGCGAAGGCTTCGTTCGCCTCGACCAGGTCGAGATCGCTTGCGGCCCAACCGGCCTTCTCAAGCGCAGCCCGGCTTGCCGGGATCGGCCCGGAGCCCATGATCGCGGGATCGACGCCACGGGTGGCAAAGGAGACGATTCGGGCCAGCGGTGTGATTCCCCGCTTACCCGCCTCGTCGCCGGTCATCAGGATGGCGATGGCCGCACCGTCATTGATGCCGGACGCATTACCGGCCGTGACGCTGCCCTCTTTCGTGAAGGCCGGACGCAGCTTGGCCAACGCGTCGATCGTGGTGCCGTGACGCGGATGCTCATCCATGTCGACCACGGTATCGCCCTTCCGACCGGAAATCGTTACGGGAACGATCTCATCCTTGAACTTTCCGGCTTTCTGCGCCGCTTCAGCCTTGTTCTGGGAAGCCGCCGCGAAAGCGTCCTGCTGATCCCGGGAAATTTGCCACTTTGCTGCAACATTCTCGGCGGTGTTGCCCATGTGGTAACCGTTGAAATGATCCCAGAGCCCGTCCTTGATCATAGTGTCGATGAGCTGCACATCGCCCATCTTGTAGCCGTTGCGCAGAGTCTGGGCATGCGGTGCGTTACTCATGCTTTCCTGACCGCCGCAGACCACGATCTTGCTGTCGCCGGCACGGATCGCCTGATCGCCGAGAGCGACAGCGCGCAGACCGGAGCCGCAAACCTGGTTGATCGTAATCGCCGAGCTTTCCTGCGGAATACCCGCGCCAATAGCCGCCTGACGGGCCGGGTTCATACCCGCCGCTGCGGTCAGCACCTGACCCAGAATAGCCTCGTCGACCTCAGCCGCATCGACCTTCGCGCGACTCAGCGCCTCCTTGATGGCGATCACACCCAGATCCGCGCCTGACAGCGAACTCAGACCACCGCCAAAAGCACCGATCGGGGTTCGCGCCGCCCCGGCAATTACCACATCGGTCATAGTCTCTCTCTCCCTCGGCGCCGCTCCTGACGCCCTTGGTCTATCCGGAGGTCATCGCATGGCGACTTCCCTGCGGAACACCGTCACACAATAGACCAGTACGCGCAAATTGCGACCGGCGCCTTGCGCTAAATCAAAACTATGACGGGTAAGTGCCGATCAAAGGAAACGCACTGAAAACGTCAGCCTCTGCAACAGGAAGCGCCGGGTGAACATGGCTTGCCCGCACATCGGAAAGACTGTTCTCGCCGAGCAGGGCCACAGCGGTCCGCACCTCGTCCCGCAAAAGGGTCAGCATGCGCACGACCCCGGCATCACCGGCCGCCGCCAACCCGCAACAGAACAGGCGCCCCATGCCAACCGCATTGGCCCCGAGCGCGATGGCCTTCACCAAATCCGTGCCGCGCTGGATCGAGCCATCGACAACGATCTCCGCTCGCCCGGCGACCGCATCCACGACCTCCGGCAACACATCGAGCGAGCCACGTCCGTGATCGAGCTGGCGTCCGCCATGATTGGAGACATAGACCACCTCCACGCCCCGCTCGACCGCCATGACCGCATCCTCGGCCGTGGCGATGCCCTTCAGAATCAGCGGAATGTCGTAACGCTCCTTGAAGCGTTCCACGTCTTTCCAGTTCAGCGCCGCCTGCCAGTCCGCGCCGGCACCGGCACGCCACGGCTTCACGAAACGGGCAGCGATATCCCGCTCACGCCGGCTGTAATAGGCGCTGTCGACTGTAAGCGAGACCGCAAAGCTCTTGGCATCCTTCGCCCGCTGCACCTGCTCATCGAGCCAGCCATCGTCGCCACGCTTGTAAAGGGCGGAGATCAATAACCCGTCGGCCTCGGCAGCGACATCCTCAATCGGAATAGAGCCGACATTGCTCAGCATCAGGGCATTACCGAATTCCGCTGCCGCTCGCATTGCGGTTTTCCCGCCTCCCGGCTCAAAGCTCTCCAGCGAGCCGACTGGCGCCAGAAGGACCGGCAAGGTCAGATCCTTGCCAAGCAGACGCCCGCTGACCGAAACCTCGCGCATATCGTTCAACACCCGGGGCCGGAAGGCGACGCTGTCCAGTGCCTGACGATTCCGTTTCATCGTCGTTTCGGTTTCGGTCGCGCCGCGAAGATAATTCCAGATATTCTCGCTCAGCGCCCGTTCCGCTGCCTCGACAATCTCGTGCAGACACAAGAACCGTTCCGAGGGGTCTGTATTGTCCGCCTCATTCATGCCGGACACCGCTCTATTCATCTTATTGTTTCCTCCATCCAAGCCCCGAGCGGCTCCCAGACCGCTTTCTTGGCATTCGAACTCGCCATCATGCCGACATGGCCGAGCGGCGCACCCAGAGTTTTGGCATGCGGCAAAGCCGCCGCCAGAGCTTCGGCGGAAGGCGGCGGAACAATCCTGTCCCGCGACGGAATGACGATTGAGGTCGGCAGGCTGATATCGGCGGGGTCAATCGCACGTCCGGCTATCTTCCAGCGCAGCCGCGCGGGTGTATTCGCGCCGTACCAGTCAAGAAACGCCTCGGCCGCGACCGGTCCCATCAACGGCACCCCATCATTCAGCCAGTCCTCAAGCGCGACGAAATCGATCGCTTCCGCACCATCGGCATCCAGCGACCTGAAACGCAGAAACTTCTTTATGACCAGCATCGGATCCAGCATGTGGAACAATGCCTGCAGCAAATCGGTCCCGACCTCATGCCCCCTGTCAGAGGTCGCCGTCAGAAATGGCCTCATAAGCGGCAAGAGCGCGGCGACGGGCGGCGCGCCAGCGGTGAAATCCCAAGGCGTCGCCAGCAACCCAAGCGCCCTTATGTCGGCCTGACGCCGGGTTGCCAATGCGAGCGCAAGCAATCCGCCCATACAATAGCCAAGCACAATCGGCGGCTTTCCCGTAATGGCCCGAACAGCATCGAGAGCCTGATCCAGCCGGCCCGCGACATAGTCGGTCAGGGTGAACCGCGCCTCACTCGGTCCGGGGGCATCCCAGTCCACCACGAAAGGGCGGAAGCCGCGACTTTCCAGATAGCGGAGAAACGACCGGTCTGATCTGAGATCGAGGATGTAATAGCGATTGATCAGCGACGGAATGACGAGCAGCGGTTGGCCGTCAAGATTGCTCTTTCCATAGTCCAGAAGCGCCGTGCTTCCCGCCCGCCAGGCCACTGGCGCCGGTTCCGTTTCGCGAACGTAAGGATGGCGTCGATAGATCAGGACCGCGTCGAGAAGATCCTGACTGCGTTCCAGGATCGCCTGGTCGACGGCGGAAACAAAAGCGTCCCAGGTCGCCTTTTCCGGCTGCGACTCATCGCCTTCAGGAACGCCGTTTCCGGCTATCTCCGCGGCGTTGTCTTTCATTTGACGTTCCAGGTCCCGCTGCAGAGTCTCGAGGCCGGGATTCAAGGGAGGCAAGCCGCTCCTCAAGCTCTCTGACGCGAGCCGCGAGCCGCTCCAGTTCAGCATCGCGGTCGTCAGATACAGCGGCAACGGGCGCGGCCCCAGTCTCGGCGGGCGGTCCGGATGTTTTGGCTTCGCGTCCGTCGTCGACACCGCGTTTCTCTCCTAAATCGCCCGGCCCGGCGTCTGCCGGCCAGTCCGCACCATGCGCTCGGCCGGCGCCACCTGCCCGATAATCCGGGGCAAACCCGTCCTGCTCCTTTGCGGCAACACCATCCGGCTCCGCCGGTGCTTGAGCAAACGGCATGAAAAGGGCCATCCACTGCTCCGCAAAGGTCCGCATTTCCGGGTCACGGGCCATCCGGGTTGCCTGATCTTGCCAAAGATCAAGAAAGCTGTTGGCCAGCGCATCATAGTCGACCTGCTTCGACATTGTTCCTTGAGCACCAATTTTCCGCCGGTTTTAAGGGCATCTTTGCCACCCGCCAAATCCTGAACGGGACAGGCGATTTCCGCAATCGCTGTGAGAAAATTTCAATGACCGGAAAGATCATCGCAATATTTCGCATTGCAACGAAGGATTTTCCGAATACGCTTTTCACTGTGCGATGCAATATCGTCGAATATCGTGAATCCGAAATCGGACACGGTCACAAGGGTGGAAGCAAGGGGAAACCGGCATGGCAACTCAACGCAAGAAGACGACCCAGAACAACCCGGCTGCAGGCGCAGAGGGTTCTGCCGAAGCGACCGCCGGGGTCATTACGATCAAGAAGTACGCGAACCGGCGCCTCTACAACACCGCGACCAGCAGTTATGTGACGCTCGATCACCTGTGTCAGATGGTCAAGGACGGTCAGGACTTTGTGGTTTACGACGCCAAGACGGGCGAAGACATCACCCGACCAGTGCTGACGCAGATTATTGTCGAGGAAGAAAGCAAAGGCCAAAACATGTTGCCTATCAGTTTCTTGCGACAACTCATCGGTTTCTACGGCGACAATTTGCAGATGGTGGTCCCGCGCTATCTCGAATTCGCGATGTCGGCGTTCACCAAGGATCAGGATCGCACACGCGATTACATGCAAGAGGCTCTCGGCGGCATGTTCCCGTTTTCGAATTTCGAGGAAATGGGCAAGCAGAACATGGCCATGCTCGAGAAGACCATGGGCATGTTCAACCCCTACCGACCGCAGGATAGCGAAGGCAATGGGGCACCCGAGAGCAAACCCGCCAGCCCGGCGGCTGATCCCGCAAAGGGTGCGGTAGACGCGCTTCAGTCACTGCAGGAGCAGATTGTGCAGTTGCAGCAGCAATTGAGCGCCTTGGGCACGGCTAATGTAACCACGCAATCGTCGAAGAAGGACGACAAAGACGACGCTTGAGCCGCTGCAGGCCCGAAAGTGCGCTACTTCTGCAAGATGTTGGTGATTTCACGCAGTTGCGTTCTGGCGCGTAACAGATAGAAGCCCTGCACCGAGAGATGGCTTGGGAATATCAGACCATCTGGCGCCCCGTTCATGATCACCAGCGGGTCGAGCGCTGCTGCCGCACGCATGGATGCAAGCATCTGGTTCCAGGCCGCTCCGAGGTCGCGATCCTGAATCACCCGGTCGAAATCGACGCCCAGCTCCCGCAGCAACATGTAATAGCCGTATAACCGGCCTTTAACGTTGTAAAAGATATCGTCCACCTTGGTGTCCATGCCCCAGCCACCGGCATGTGTCAGATGCTGGTCGATAATCGCGGAGGAGGAGCCGAGATCGGCGGTCATCCGCTCCAGCGTCGCCTGCAGATTGTCCGAACGCTTCTCGAATGTGGCGTCACCGGCGGCAAGGCGCTGATTATAGGCAATCAGTGCACGACGTGCGGCGGCATATTGCTTTTCCGCAGGAGTGGTCGGAGCCCAGGAAGTCTCGAAATCAAATAGCCAGATGGTACCTGGAAACTTCAGCTTCCCTGCAGCATCTTCCAGATCCTTGTCGACTTCGCTGGAAGCACGTGTCCGTCCAAGCTGATCTGACATTTCGATAGCGAAACGGCTGATCGCATAGATGATGCCCTGCTGGAAGTTCGGCATGTTGTCGAGCATGTAGCCGGGCAGGAAAAACGGGTTGTTCGCGACCCAACTGTTCTGCTCGGTCTCGCGATAAATCAGGTCCGCCGCCATTTGCACGGCGCGGCTGGCGCCCGGCGGAGTTTCGCTCAACGCCTGATCGACATCGTCGGAAATCCGATGCGTCAGAGCCATCCCGATAAGGTAGTAAGCCACGACGGCAACGATCAGAAGCCCAAGACTGTATCCGCTAAGACGCGCTATCCAGGGCGCGGTAGGGCGCCGTTTTGCCGGAGTATCATCGTCCCAGTTCAGATCGTGCTTTTGCGCCATCACTCTTTTCCGTCGGTCACAAGTCCACCTAACATGGGAATGTTACGGAGAGAGCGCAATCGAATTGAGGAAGCGAAGCGGAGCCGCGCTGAGCTGATTTAGCGGCGGCCCAGGAAACGCTTGGCGACAACGGGCACCAACGCCAGCAGTCCAAGCCCGACCATGGCCAGGATGATTTCCAGGGTCATGATATCGCCGAGGCCGATCTCGCCTTGCTGATCGAATATACTGCCGAGGCCGGCGCCCACGGTCGCGAAAACAAACCCGCCCGGAATGATGCCGATCACAGTTGCCAGCACATAGGTTCGCGTGGACACGCCAAGGAAAGCAGGCACCAAGTTTACGATAAAGAACGGGAAAGCCGGCACCAACCGCAGAAACAGAAGATAGTTGAACGCATCCCGGCGAAAACCTTCACGCATCATGTCGATCGCCTTGCCGGCCCGGGCCCGCAGAGTATCGCCAAATGCTGTCCGCGCGGCCCAGAAGATCGCCGTCGCACCCATCGTCGCCCCGATCACCGCATAAGCCGTGCCGCCAAATGCCCCGAAGAGAAAGCCGCCGCTCAGTGTCAACACAGCCGCCCCCGGCACGGAAAGCCCGGTGACAATGGCATAGAGGGCGATGAAAGCCAGCGCCGCCAGCACATAATGGTCGGTTACAAAACCAGTCAGAAGTTCCCGGTTATCCCGCAGCAGCTCGATACTGACATACCGGTCGAGGCCAAGGCCGAAGAACAGAGCCATGGCGAGCAAGAGGCCAAGAACCGGCACCAGACGGGACACCCAGCCCCGCTTACCGCCATCGGCCCGCTCCTCGTCGCAATTCTCCACCCCGTTCACTCCAGCTTCTTCAACCACCTGGACCCTCGCACATCTGCCTGTCGTTCAGGCTGGAGGTAATCCATGCAGGGCAAATCCGCACATGAAAGGATTTCACACCAGCGTGACCGGCGCGCGACGCGATAGGCGCCAGCCTCTTCGAATCTAACGCAACCGGCTCTCCGGGAACCGCAATGTCACAAGCGTTCCCTTGCCGATTTCACTGCTGATGCTCAGATTTCCCTCATGCAGATCCATAAGTCGGGAAACGATGGACAGACCGAGGCCCGATCCCTCCTGCGCCACCAGACGGCCTCTGCCAACCTGACCGAACGGTGTCAGCGCGATCTCGATATCTTCCGGAGCCATACCGATTCCGGTATCTCCGACACGGAACTCCAGATAGCCGTCGACGATTTCTCCGCCCTCAACCCAGACCTTTCCACCCTCGTCGGAAAACTTCACCGCATTGGACAACAGATTGAGCAGGATCTGGCGGAACATCCGCTGGTCGGCTTCGATGGCAAGCTGCTTTTCATCGATGGAGACCGTTATTTCAATCTGCTTCCGGGCAGCGCGTTCGTTCATGAAACGGACGCAGCGGCCGACCGCCGGGATAGCGTCAAATAGATCTTTGGAGACAATGAACTCGTTTGCCTCGATCTTGGCCATATCGAGAATATCGTTGATCAACTCCAGAAGATGCACCGCGCTGCTGTTGATATCGCCTGCATATTCCTTGTACCGGTCGTTCGAGAGCGCCCCGAACATTTCCGATGCGATCGTTTGAGAAAAACCGAGGATTGCATTCAGCGGCGTACGAAGTTCGTGGCTCATGTTGGCGAGGAACTCGGACTTGGTCCGATTGGCGAGTTCGGCCTGCTCCTTGGCCGCGCGCAGCTCGTCTTCGTGTTTCTTGCGCGCGGTGACCTCTGTTACCGAGCCGGCCATGCGCGCGACCCGGCCAGCCGCATCGCAGACCACGCGGAAATGATTGGAGACCCAGACGGGTTCCCCGTCACGATCCTCGATCCGATACTCCAGCGAGAAACTGTCCGCACCCTCGCGCAGCTTCCGTATCAAGGCGCGGCGCGCTGCCTTCCGCTGTTCCTTATGGATGTGTGCACTAGAGGCACGGCCCGTCATGGTACGGGGCTCCTCCCCCCATCCTACCGTCCGGCACATCTGCGCCGACGCAAAGAACTCGTTACCGGCGAGGTTCCAGTCCCACAGCCCGTCACGTGCTCCTTCAACCGCAAGCTCGTATCGCTCCTGCGCCGTGCGGAGCTGATCCTCCATTTCCTTGCGGTCGGTGATGTCCTCTACTGTCTGCAGCACCCACCCCCAACTCTCCTCGAAGCCGGGCATGATGCTGGTGCTGGTCCGCAGATAGACAAGACGTCCGTCGAGGGTCTTATCCCAACCTTCGACCACGGCCTTCGTTTCGCCGGAGAAGAAACGCGTAAGCAATTCGACAAAAATATTCGAAAGCCCGGTTTCCTGATTGTAGGAAGAAAGATCCGGCGCCTGATTGAAATGGTCGATCAGAGTTCGCTTGTCTGGCGCATTGTAGGTTTTTACCGCCGCCTCGTTGAGATCGACGATCCTTGCACCATCGGCAAGATCCAGCAAAATTTCGGGGTTCGCTCTCACATAGGCTGGAATATCGGTATGGCCGTCCCGTTTCAGACGTTCCAGTACCCGGCGCGCGCCGGTCCAGTCTTCGTCCGTGCTGCCAACCGGGTAATCGTCGAATCTCGAGCGTTCCAGTTCCAGATTACGGAGAATCGCTTCTTCCCGACGGGCAGCCGAAGCATTGTCAGCCGTGACCACAGCGACCCCGGCGATCGCTCCCTCCGCATCGCGGATCGGATAAGCATCAATACGCAGAAAGCGCTGACTTTCTGCTACTCGCGCCCGGAGATTGCGGCTACGGGTTTCCCCGCTGGCGAGAACCGATTTCAGCAGGGAAAGGTAACCGGGATCGACCTCTTCGAGACCGCGAACGTCGAAATCCCGTAGCGCCGCCTCGAAACCCGGTGTGCGATGCAGAATTCCAAGATCGAGTCCGCGATATTCCGACGGAACAGCCGAGGCAAAGCCGCCACTCGTCATTGTCGTGACTATTTCCCCCACATCGTCAATTGAGCGGTTCTTTGTGCTCGCTACCAAATCAAACTGCCAGTCACAGATCTCAGATTACGTCATCGACGATTGCAGAGTGACGTATTCCCTACTCAAAGGGAAACCGCAGAATGCCTGCTTTATTCAATCCTACCTGAGGCTGTTACGCAGATTGCTCCGCATGGCAGCAAAAAGCTCGGACGCGAAAAAAGTTAAATATTTGTAAAGACACTTCATTTTCTAAAAAACTTTCCCCGAAAGCAATTCCGACACGGCTTACTCGCCTGAACTCTCTTGCAGGCACCGTGATCAAGGCCTTCGCGTATAGATAATCGTCAAGAATTCCCGGTCGATTCCAAATCGGGTCCGAATCGCCGATATGCTTCGGCTATTCGCTCCATTCAGTCGCCCGAATTCCTGCCAAGCGTGCGCTCCGAGATGTCCTCATAACTGTCCGCACGGGTCAGACGCCGCATCAGATCCGGTGATGCGAGCGAGCCAAGTTCGGACGGATGACAGCCATCGCGCAGGGCCCGCAGCGTTGCCTCCACAGCCGCGATAGCCGCGGCTATCGGCTGATGCCCCTGAAGGGCAATGCGAACGCGGCGCGCTGAGAGATAATCCCAATCGTCCAGCTCCGGCGGCACCCCGCCGATGATCAGCGGGCGGCTCACCGCCTCGGAGACCGCATCGAGATCTGCCCGTGTCTTGATGCCAATCAGAAAGATCACATCGACGCCAGCCTCTTCGTATGCCTTCGCCCGTGCAATGGCATCCGCTACCCCATTGATGCTTGCCGCACTGGTCCGCCCGGCAATGACCAAATCCGGGTCCTGCCGCCCGGCAAGCGCCGCACGCATCTTGCCCACACCTTCTTCAAGGCTGAGCAATCGGGCCGTGCCGCCGCTACTGAATGGCTCGGGCAGATCCGTATCCTCAATCGAAAGCCCCGCCGCACCCGCCGTCTCCAGCTCCTCCACCGTGCGGCGAACGTTCAGCGCATTGCCGAAGCCGTGATCCGCATCGATCATCAGCGGCAAGCCACCCGCACGATTGATCCGCAGCACCAACCCGGCAAGCTCGGACAAGGTAAGCACCATCACATCCGGTGCACCGAGGACTGCGAGCGACGCAACCGAACCGCCAAGCATTCCCGCCTCGAAGTCAAGATCCTCGGCGATTCGGGCAGATAGTGCGTCATGCACGGAGGCTGGACGAATGCACCGCTCGCCCTCGATGATGTCGCGAAACCGTCGGCGGCGGTCTTTCCAGTCCATGTCCAGTCCTCCCTGTGCAGTCCGGGCCGTTACAGCCCGACTCTGCTTTTACCCCGTTCTAGCGGAAATCAAATCCGAGCTCTTTAAGCCGCTCACGCAGATCGTCGCGCAGCGGCGGAGCGAATTTTTTGTCCATGTCGTCGGACCATGACGCATCGGTGGTCTCGCGGCCCTGGGAGCGATAATGCTGCGCAAGCGCCGCATCGTAACTATCCACGATTGCTGCCGCGTCGGCGCCGGTCCGGCTTTTGCCGAACTGTTCGAAATGCACCACGCTGTCATAGTCCATCCGCGGCTTCTGGGCCGGTGCTTCCGCCGGCCAGCCGAGACACATGCCGAAGACGCAGAAGACCCGATGCGGCAGGCCGAGAATCTTGGCGACCTCGAACGGCTTGTTACGGGCGCCACCAATCATCACGCCCTTGAGCCCCAGGCTATCCGCCACGAGGTATGCCGACATCCCGACCAACGACGCATCGATGGCGGACACCAAACCCGTTTCGAGGTTGTTGCTTTCTAGGTCATGATCGTTGCGAACGACCGCATTCTCGATCCGCGTGATGTCCGCGCAGAAAGCGAGAAAGACAGGTGCCGTGCCGATATGCCGCTGGTTACCGCAAGCCGCCATCAATGCATTGCGCCGTTCCTGATCGCGCACCACGACAACGCTGTAGGTCTGGATGTTTGAGGATGTCGGCGCCCGGAACGCAGTCTTCAGGATCGTGTCGAGCATCTCCTCAGTGACTGGCTCGTCAGTGTATTTGCGAACGCTGACCCGGTTGAGGAGCGTCTCGATCACATCGTTTGAAGGGATGTTCTGGCTGTCAGGCATTTTTCGGTATTTCTCCGGTTCAGGTTACGTAGCCTCGGCTACGTCTGTTGGCGGCAACTCTACTCGGTCGCCGCCGGGCTGCAAGCGGCACTGCCACGATTTGGAGTCGATCACTGGAATTCCAACGGTTCCCCATCGGCAAGAATAAGCACAGCGCGACCCGATGCGGATTTGCTGGTTGGGATTTGCTACGGTTGATGAATGAGGAAATCACTTCTTATCGTTGCGCACGCTCCGTCGGACAATACGCGTGCCCTGCTGGATGCGGTTCACACCGGCGCCGTGGCGGCGGGCGGCGGTGTGCAAGTGACCTGTCTTTCTCCGTTTGATGCGGATCCGGACGCAGTCCTTGCCGCCAATGCCGTGATCCTCGGAACAACCGAGAATCTTGGCTACATGAGCGGGGCGCTGAAGGACTTCTTCGACCGGATCTATTATCCCTGCCTGGAGGAAACCCAGGGCCTGCCTTATGCGCTATTTGTCCGCGCGGGGCACGACGGAACCGGTACCTGCCGGGCAGTACAATCGATCACCACCGGACTGCGTTGGCGGGCGGTTCAGGAACCGCTGGTCTGCCGCGGCGCATTTGACCGGAGATTTATCGAGGATTGCCGCGATCTCGGAGCCGGCATGGCTGCGGGACTGGAAGCCGGAATTTTCTAGGAACGGCATTCATCTCGTCTTGAAGCGTTCACATAGGCCGCAAACTGCTAGCGTGATGTCTCCCGCCCTCTCTTCTCGGAGACGCTGATGACCAGAAACCCGAGCCCCGCTTCTGTAGCCCCTTCAGGCCAAGCACCTCACCCTACTCACCTGGCCGGGTGCTGGTTCTTGATGATTATGGCGGCCATCCCGGCATGCAGGCGGCGGAAATGTTGATCGAGAAGGGGGCGGAGGTCGAAGTCGTCACGCCGGAGCGCTTCTTCGCGCCGGAGATCGGCGGGCTGAACCATGCTGCCTATGCCAAGGCCCTGCATCAGTCGGCCAGCCGGATCACGATCAACACCCAGCTGAAAGGCGTTTCGCGCAACGGCAACGAGTTGCTCGTCACACTTGGTGGAATATGGGGAACGGACGGAGACCCGTGCGGTGGATCATGTGGTCGTCGAACACGGCACCCTGCCGATGGACGAGCTATATTTTGATCTAAAACCTCAGTCCCGCAATCTTGGCGCCGTGGATTACAAAGCCCTGATCCGGGGCGAAGACGCCTTTCCAGCACACAATCCTGAAGCAGGTTTCACATTGGCTCGGATAGGCGATGCCGTGGCCTCCCGCAACATCCACGCATCGATCTATGACGGATTACGCTTCGCCAAGGACCTCTAGTTCCGTCGGACCGTACGTAATGCCCGCGAACGAAACTCCCGGCGATGCAGCACCGCGACGACCCAGAGCGATGCGGCGATGAAAGCGAACGGATGCACGAACCATGTGCAGACCGCGAGGCCGAAATAATAGGAGTGCACGCCACCGTTATAGTGCCGGGCAGCCAGGCTCGTGAGCTCCGCGGCAACCCCACCGCGCTCACGGCCAACCTCCCGCAGATTCTCGAATTCGGGCTGAGGGATCGCCCCCAGAACCACCGCCGCGTTGTTGTGCAGCCTCATCGACCAGGCCAGCCGGAAAAAGGCATTGATGAAGATGAAGATCAGCAAAGCGATCTTCAGACCGAACCGGTCCTGACTCGTTTCGACCAGAAAACGAAAACGGTTGAGCACTGCGACGGCCTGCTCAGAGGCACCGAACACAGCAGCAAGACCACCAACTACAAAGATGCTGGTCGAGGCCATGAAGGCCGAATTTCCGGCAAGCGAGCGCAGGATCTGGATATCGATGATCCGGTTTTCACGAGTGGCAGACGCTTCGAACCAGTCGCGCCGCCAAGCCTGCATCGCAGACGGCAAACCGTGCCCGCGCTTGATCCTGACGGCGACGAAGGTCTCGTAGCCAAACCAGCAGGTTATGAAGACCGCGAGCGCAACAAGATCGTCACGCCGCAACATGTCAAAGAGTGCATCCATTTCAGTCTCCCCGACACAACTCTATCCTGCCGGTATCAGTACACCAAGAAGCCTGGCCCCCCGAGACGTGCTCAGCTGACCCGGTTAAGAACCCGGGCGCGGATCGTGCCTTCAAGCGCCCGAACGGCGCGGATCACGTTGTCCGCCTCTGGAACATGACCTTCCGCGTCCAGCACGACGTAACCGATCTCGCCGTCCGTTTGATAATGCTGAGCCGCGATGTTGATATTGTGAGCGGCGAAGACATCGTTAAGGCGCCCAAGTTCGCCCGGCAGATTACGCTGCACCTGGATGAATCGGGTCCCGGCAGGACGCGGCGGAAGCTGCACTTCGGGGAAATTCACCGCTCCAGCAGTAGATCCGACATCGGAATATTCGATCATCTTGCGGATGACTTCCTCGCCGATGCGCTCCTGCGCTTCCTCGGTCGAGCCACCGACATGCGGCGTCAGGATCACGTTGTCCAGCCCCTGCAGCGGAGACTGGAACGGGTCCGCGTTCGATTTCGGCTCTGTCGGAAATACATCTACAGCCGCCCCGGCAAGATGCCCGCTTTTCAACGCTTCAGCCAACGCAGCCACGTCCAGAATGGTACCCCGGGCATTATTAATGAGATAGGCGCCCGGCTTCATCTTGCCGATCTCGCGGGCGCCAATCATGTCCTTGGTTTCCGGGGTTTCCGGCAGGTGCAAAGAAACCACATCGGACGCTTCCAGCAATGCGTCCAGTGTCCCGGCGGGCTCCACGTTTCCGTGACTGAGCTTGTCGGTACGATCGAAATAGATCACCCGCATACCCATTACCTCGGCCAGATTCGCCAATTGGGTGCCGATATTTCCGTACCCAACGATCCCGAGTGTCTTCCCGCGGATCTCCCGGCTGCCCAGCGCTGATTTTTCCCACCGGCTTTCATGTGCCCCGACGGAGCGCGGGAAAGTCCGCCGGAACAGCATGACAATCTCGGCGATCGTCAGTTCCGCGACGCTGCGTGTGTTTGAGAAAGGTGCATTAAAGACAGGAATGCCCTTGCGCTTTGCAGCTTCCAGGTCGACCTGATTGGTGCCGACCGAAAAGCACCCAAGCGCAATCAGCTTGTCCGTCGCGGCGAAGACGCTCTCGGTCATTTTCGTACGAGAGCGGATACCAAGTAGCCTGACATCCTTCAGTGCTGTTTTCAGCGCATCTTCTTCCAGAGCCTTCGCCTGCCGCTCGACGCAAGGGTATCCGGCAATCTCAAGCTGCCGCAATGCTGTCTCGGAAATTCCTTCAAGCAACAGAAATTTGATTTTGTCTTTCGGCAGGGACGGGTTCTGGATCTTGCTCATGCTGGCGCGGGTCCGGGTGGGTTTCAGATGCCACTCGCGTGCTTAATGCGCTTGATCGCACTGCAGCGCGGCGGCGGCGTACAGATATAGCGACCCTGACCTAATCGCAAGACGCCGCCTTGTCGCGCATCTAACGGCGACTCCGGGAGAAAACATAACGCCCGGCAAAATCGGTACGGATTCTGCATTGGCCTTATGAGCCATTTACGAATTCGAAAGCCATCTGGTCGAGAGTAACGTGCAGAGCAAAAGTGAGTGTCCATCAAAGGAAGCTTCTCTGCCGCCTACAAAGGGAAGTCATACATGTCGCGCTGGATCTCGCACAAACCCGATTACCATGCAGAAATCGCGACTGCGCTTCCGCATTTCGTGACACGCAGCTGCACGTTGCTCGCAACTGGATATGCAGAGCTCATGCAGAATGGCGATGGCAGAATTCCTTTCAAGAACGGCTTGGATATTTCCAAATTCGGGCCAATCATGGCCCGTCTCGCGCTCGCGGCCGTCTCCCTCGACTCCACTTGTACTTTCCGTATCGCAGGAGAGGGACTCCGGGAGCGGTTCTCTCAAAAGCTTGTGGGCACCAGTTACTACAATCTCGTCGATCCGGCGCACCGGAGTTATGCCATGCAATCTATGGAAATGGCCGTAAGCATCCCTTGTGCATTCAGGGTCGAGTTGCTCCAGAAGTACGACAATGGTGAAGAACGCCGCTCCGAAAGTTGCGCAGTTCCCTTGCGGTCGGATGAGCCGGGCATTGATGGGTTCATCATGTTTGCCGATGACGAAATCGACCGTCTTCGCCCTTCGGCAGCGGCTCGGCCTGTCCTGGTTAAATCAGAGGTGATCCGGCGCGAGCTGATCGACCTCGGGTTTGGCCTCGACGAGAGTTTTGAGGACCTGGTGCCGCGGGACGAGGTGCCTACCGCGCCTTCACTCTAGTCAATCAGTACAGTTGGACCGTCCGAGCGTGAAATTTCAGCCGCTATACCCGGATGGCCAACCTCCAGCTGAACCATATCGCGGACACCAAGCCCCGACAGGTATCGGCCCAGTTGTTCCGGCTCCGGATGGCGTAAAATAAGCCCTGAGATCGAAAGGCCGAGATCCGGCATACGGGTTGCAGGATGCGGCCCCTCCGGCCACTGGATAAAAACGGGCAGAGTCCCGGCCTCAGGCAAATCTCCATCATCTCGAACGGCAATCCGCCAGGTCAGGTCTCCCCGGCTGACCTGAACTGGCCGACCCAGATCGAGACCAAGATCCCGGGCCGTGCCAAGCATCGCGTCCAGATCGTCTGTCGCAACAATCCAGGAAAGCGGCCGCGGCGCCGCCCGCGTCATTTCATGAACCACTGGATCGTCCATCCGGTACCAGCGCCGCCTTCCCGGTTCGGCTTGTTCAGGGTCAATGGCGATGATCTCGAGGAAATTGTCCGCGCCGGTTCGGGTCAGTCTGTTGTGGGTGCACATTTTAGGATGCGCGCCGCCAACAGTCATATCGACGCCGAGCCGCTCGCTGGCCCAGTCGGCACCAGCTTCAAGATCCGCAGCCACTATGGCGAGATGATCAAAAACAAGACGCATGAGAATCGCTCCGGTGGAGATAAAGATCACCTTTACAGCGGATGATAAAGCCATGACATGAAAACGTCACCGAACCGACATCAAGACAACACGGCCCCAACATCAGAGAGAGATACCACTCCGATAATGTCGATCGCTCAGATTAACCGGGCGACAAGCCGACATTTGGAGGCATTACGATGCTGCGCAAAATCCTTGCGGTCACGATCATGGCCATCTCTTTTCCGACCATTGCACAAGCGGCCGATGCTGTCCGCGTCGCCGTTACCGATATTGAAGGGCTTGAGGCCCTGCATCAGGAATTCGGTCCCTTCGAGACGGCAATAGAGAAAAGCACGGGTCTTGAGGTTGAACTCTTCCCGGTCGGCAACCGGACTGCGGCCGTCGAAGCGATGAAATCCGGCCAGGTCGATTTCGTACTGACCGGTCCGGCTGAATATGTCGTGCTCAAGGAGCTTGCCAAGCCGGAAATTGTTGTCGCATGGCAACGTCCCGACTATTTCGCCCAGATCGTCACTCTGGCGACCGGTCCCGTGAAGTTGGTCAGCGATCTGAAAGGCAAAGTGATCTCTTTCGGCTCCGTCGGCTCCACCTCCCAGCATCTCGGCCCAGCGCAGGCATTGGCCGATCTCGGCCTTGATTACGGTCGTGACTACGAGCCGAAAATCATCTCCCGCAACATCGCCATCGAAGCCCTGATTCGCGGCGACATCAGCGCCATCGGCATGAATTTCGGCCATCTGCAGAAAGCCCGGAAGGCCTATCCGGACGTTGCTTTCACAGTGATCGCACGCGGCCGAGACCTGCCGAACGACATTCTCGTCGCACGCTCTGGTCTCGACAAGGACGTCGTGGAGAAAGTCGGCAAAGCCTTTGAAGAGGATGGAAAAGACCTTCTGGCCGCCGTGTTGAAGGGCGATGACAACCAGAAATATCGTGGCGGTTTCTTCCTCTCGTCGGTCAACGATGCCGACTACGATTATGTCCGCTCCATGTACAAGACCATTGGCGTCAAACGCTTCACCAGCTTCGTCGGCGACTGACAGGAGCAAGCCGGGCACGGGCGCCGGGACCTGCTGTCTCGAGCGTTCGTGCGATGGCATCACCCTCATCGGTACCATTGCATGAGTTCATCCATCATCAAGGTCCGCCGGGCGCAGAAGAGCTTCGCGCCCGGTAAGCCCATTCTGAAAGACGTCACTCTTGATATCCGTCGGGGCGAGCGTGTCGCCCTGATCGGCGCGAACGGAGCCGGCAAATCGACCCTGCTGCGTTGTCTCGCTGGGCTTGTTCCTTTGAGCGCAGGGGATGTCGATATTCTCGGCGAGACATTTTCCGGCAGCCCAAGCGCATGCCAGCGCAAGGCTCTGCGCCGCCAGCTGGGTTTCGTCTTTCAGTTCCACGGATTGGTACGCCGTACCAGCGCTCTGTCGAACGTGGTGAACGGCTATCTCGGCCAAGGCCTCGGCATGCGAGTCTGGCATCAGATGCTCGCCCCGCATGCAGTCCGCGAAGACGCCCGCGCCGCACTGGATGCGGTCGGCCTAGGTGACAAATGGGATGCCCGTGCGGATACACTTTCCGGCGGCCAATCCCAGCGCGTCGCCATCGCCCGGGCCATCGTCCACAAGCCCACCCTGATCATCGCGGACGAACCAGCGGCCAGCCTGGACCCGGTGGCAGGGAGCGACATCATGACATTGTTTCACCGGCTGGCCGGGACGCGCAGCTGCACCCTGCTTTTCACCACGCATGATATGCGCCACGCCTTGTCTTACGCGGACCGGGTCATCGCGCTGAAAGCCGGCTCTGTGATGCTGGACGCCGCCTGCACAGATCTCATAACTGCCGATCTGGAGCCCGTGTTCCATGGCAACTGATCTCCGTGCGGCACAATCCGTCATGCCTCGCATTGCTCGTCTCAACCCGCTGCGCTTCGCTCTTCTGGTTGCATTGGGCGCGCTTCTGGTCGCCTCCATCGGTGAGGTCACGCCTTCACCAGAGCGGCTGGCCGGCGCCCTGCCGCGGATGGGCTCCCTGCTCGACAGAATGCTGCCGCCCGAGACAGACCCCGCCTTCCTCGGGCGGATGGCGATGCGCCTGCTTGAGACCGTTCAGATCGCCCTCGCCGGAACATTCTTCGGCATCCTTGTCAGCTTTCCTCTGGCCTGGTGCGGCGCCATGGGACTGTCCCCGCTGGGACCCCTCCGCTGGGCCGCCCGCATGCTGGTGTCCCTGTTCCGCACGGTGCCGGATCTGGTGTGGGCATTGTTCTTTGTCTCGGCCGTCGGCCTCGGCCCTGTTGCTGGAACGCTGACGATCATTGTCGATACCGCCGGCTTCTGCGGCCGCTTTTTCGCCGAATCCATGGAAGATTCCGACCGGCAGTCCCGCGAGGCACTCGACGCTGCTGGCGCCCGCAAGATCGATATCCTGTTCGCTGCCGTCGTGCCGGATTGCATGCCGTCCTTCATCAATACCAGCCTGTTCAGCCTGGAGCTGTCCGTGCGGTCCTCCGTGGTGCTTGGGATCGTCGGCGCCGGCGGCATCGGTCAGGAGCTGAAAAGCGCCTTCGAGCTATTCCAGTACCCGAAAGCCGCGACAATAATATTGGCGATTTTCGTGATCGTTCTGGCAATGGAACAATTGACGGACTGGCTCAGGCGAAGGATCGCATAGCACGCTTCGCGCCGATTCGCCTCACCCGTTCCACCCCCATAAATCCATATATTCGATATAACTATTTGGATTTGTTCACGACCTGACACATCGTTAAGCATTGCTTTGCCATTTAGTTCATAGTTTGCGGGGTTCGAATAGGTTGACTGCAACGGTCCATGTCATCGCCTTCTTCAGTAAATTTGGGGACGGGCCGTTTTTGTTTGCAAAGATTCT
Source organism: Nisaea sp. (assembly GCF_039990255.1). Classification (GTDB taxonomy): domain Bacteria; phylum Pseudomonadota; class Alphaproteobacteria; order Thalassobaculales; family Thalassobaculaceae; genus Nisaea. The sequence continues at coordinate 370,963 of NZ_JBDXGG010000004.1, forward strand.
GACCCGGATGATCAAGAGCGGGACGATCACGACTACCGGACCCGGCGACCAGTGCCGGACTGTTGGATCGGGCAAACCAGATGTCACGATCCACTTACATGACCGCGCAACCGACAAACAACTTGCGCCTTATCCTCAGCGCGCACTCCGCGAAGCATACATGGACGGCCGGCTAAGTATCGAAGAAGGCCGACTTGATGAGCTTGTCGTGTCGGCACGGTGAATTACCAGCGCGTTCAAAATCGGCCACAGCAACGCGTGCTCGGCACGATAAGCTGAGGCGATACGGGCGTCTGTCAACTACCCTGCCAGTAGGCTCCCGTACCCGTCAGCTTTCGTCCGCACACCCGCAAGCTTTAAGCAATGCCAGAGACTCGCCTGATTGGCACTGATTACGGGTCGCTGCAGATCCTCCTCCAGCGCTGCAATGATCCCGACGCAGCGGAAGCCGGTACCGAGAATAAGTACACCATCGGCTTCATCCGGGCAGGCGGCTCTGATCTGGGCATAGAGCGGTTCGATCTGCTGCTCAAGGCCGAGGCCGAGCGGGTACATGTCGCCGGTCGGCACATCGCGCCAGCCGGGGCCCGGATCGAAGCGCAGCATCCCGGCGGGCTCGATGCCGTGGTCACGGAAATAACCAAGGCCGACAGCAAGAGTCGCATCGTTGAACCAGGGCGGTAGGACCAGGAACGGGTTTTTAACGTTCGAGGTTTTCAGAGCGGCAAAACAGTCGAGAGCATTAGTGGTTACAGGGACATCGGACCCGAGGAGCTCCGACAGACCCTGCGCGACAGCGTCGTCCCAGCCCTTGCCGCCAACCAGACTGCTGGAGCTGTGGCCGAGCACCACGGCGGAGAGACGCATAGAGGCGAATTGCCGCGCTCCTCGCGCCAGATCCTCTGACAAGGTGACATGTGTCCGGGCAGCGTCCCATGTCGCCCAAGGGGCAGGCGCGGTGACACGAGCGGCATGGACGGAGACATGAGGCGGCAGCATCGCCCACCATTCCGCTTCCGGAACAGCCTCACTACCGACGATGAACATGCCGATACGGGCTTTCCAACCCCAATTGTCCCGCGCAGTCATGAACCGCTCCCCTTCTGTTTTTTATCTGGCGAAAACGGCCTTTGCGGCCGCCAGCGCGTGTTCCTTGTCCGCCTTGCCACCAAGGCCGTTCAACGCGGCAGTGATCTGTTCTAAATCCAGCAGGATATCCGCATCGTCGACCCAGCCCATGGTACCGATCCGGACTAGGCGATCCCTCAGTTTTTCGAAACGGGTCCCAGCGATCATACAGTTATAGCGGTCCGCCAGATGCGCGATCAGCGCCGGGGCGGAGACCCCGTCCGGGGTTTTCACCACAACCAGTGTCGGGCTCGGTGTGCCGGTTGGAAAGACAGAGAAGCCAAGTGCTTCAAGCCCCGCAGTGAGCGCGCGATTGAGCCGCAGGTGCCGTGCCAGTGTCGCGTCCAGCCCCTCCTCGCCGATCATGGTCAGGGCCTCGTCGAGGGCATTCAGCATGGCAACCGGCGCCGTATAGGTCGGCTCGCCCTTCTCCGCCATCGGCCGAAAGCGGCGATAATCGAAATAGCCGCGCGGGCCGCGATCATCGCGCTCGATCACGCCCCAGGCCTTCTCGCTGATACTGGCAATACCGAGACCCGGCGGGCACATCAGGCATTTCTGCGAGGCGGAGAGAACGACGTCGACACCCCATTCATCAGCCCGCATCTCGGCTCCGCCAAGACCGCTGACACTGTCGCAAACCAGAACAGATTCCGTTTCCGCAACAATCCCGCCAAGGGCCTTCAAATCAGTCAAAGCGCCGGTCGAACTTTCGCTATGCACCGTCAGGACGGCGGCATAGCACTTCTCGCCGAGCGCCCGGCGCACGCCATCAAGATCGATTGGCTCGCCAACCTCCGTGACCACCTCGTCGACCTCGGCGCCGATTCCTTCGGCCAGACGCCGGAATACCGGACCCCACTGTCCATTGGTCGCGATCAGCACCCGTTGGCCGGGCCCGGCGACATTGATGATACCGGATTCCATGGCGCCAATGCCGGTCGAGGCGAACAGGAAGGGCGGCACGCCGGACCGGCCGAGGATCGGTTGCAACCGATCCTGTATCGCCTTGAAACGGGCCAGGAATTCAGGCCCGCGATGAGCAATCATCGGTTGGGCTGCAGCTTGAAGGACACGATCGGGAACGGCGGTCGGGCCAGGCAGACGTAAACGGTAGGGCAGAGAAGCACCGGTACTGGAGGCGAACATTGTTTTGCTCTTGAAATGAATCTCGGGATGAGGAGACCAAAGCATGGAACCAGCGCCGGCGCGTCAGCGCAAGGGGGCAGTCCGGAAACAAAAGTCGGCGATAGCGGCACCGATCGCGATCAAAGCATCAAGAAGTCGTCGGCGCTCTGAATCAGTGGTTGGCTGGCTGCATCAAGCTGGAAGGGCTCAACTTCTGCCGGATTAGAAAAAGTGTCTGCTTCCCGATCCGTTACCCGGCGAAGCAGGCCGATATCGTCGAGATTAGCTTCAGGGAAGCTCTCGACCGCGTCCATGCCCCGTATGGCGGCATGCATGGGAGAGCCCTCAAGCTCAGCGCGCCGGGCCGCACCGGCAACCGTATCAACCAGTTCAATCCCGTATAAGTCCTCACCAGACGGCTGGACGAGAGCATCTGCGTCGATCGCTTCCCCTTCAGCATCTGTTCCATAGGCCGCAACCAGCCGCCCAACCGCAGCAATGGTTTCTTCAGAGGTCTGCCCGGCAACAAGACTTCCTGTCTCGACCACGATCTCATCCGGCTGTGCATCTCTCGCCTCGGGCAATAGCGCGCCCGCATCGCGCAGATGAGACGGATCCGAGGCCCGCCGGTATTCTTTAAAGTCCTCTCCCTCCAGATTGCGGGCAATGACCTCCCGTGACCAGTCGCCCGGCACAACTCCCTGGTGCCAGAATCCAAAACTGTGCATCTGGAGGCCGTCGGCGACTGAAGACTTGGAATCCATTCTTTCGGCAAATGCCATCGGCCACTGCTTCCATCACGTGTTCAGGCCCGCCCGGCGGCGTGCCTCTGTCGTGAGGATAGGCAAGCAAGAAGCGTTCCAAACCTGGAGTTTATTGGAAAGGACAGGTTCAGGACCCGGCGTTAACTCTCGGAGTCGTCTTCCCCGCGCGGGATCGCCCTCGGATCGCCATAGCCGAAATGCGCGGCATAGGGCGCAAGCGTATCAAGATAAGGCGACATCTGGTCCCAGTACCGCGCCCACCGGCCAACGGCACGTGTATAGATCGGCTCGGACACCTGCCGGAAGCTGGGGGTCCGGATCATTCCCCGCGCCTTGGCATGCGCTGTGTGATCGAGAACCGCGTCGGTCCAGTCGAGACCGAGGAAGGTGGTCACCCGCCGCGCAGTTCCTTCCGCATCCGCAACGAGATCCTCGTACCGCACGGTAATATGGTCAGGCGAAAGCGTCCGCTCGATCTCCTGCCACAGCGCCATGACGCGCGCATAGAAACCGGCGGCACCCTCCATCGAGGTGAAGCTGGCCATAGCCGAATTGAGCTTGATCGACTGCATGAAACAGCTCAGGCAGCAGTCGCATGGATGGCGCAGAGACAAAATCACCTTCGCATTCGGATAGAGCCTGAGGGCAAGCGGAAGATAGACGATATTGAGCGGCATCTTGTCGATCACCACACGCGGCCGACTTCCCTCTTCCCCTGCCCAGCGCGCCAGCTTTGCCCGGTATTCCGCGCGCAGCCGGTTGGCGTCAGCCTCCGTGAGCGCGGCAAGCCGTTCGGCCAGCGTTCCCTCGCCCAGCGCCGCGAACCCGGCCCCGACGCTGGAAAGCACGGGCTGCTCCTCAATCACCCCTGCATCCGGGTGGGCATCCAAAATCTGGTCGAGCAATGTTGTCCCGGAGCGCGGAAAACCGATCATGAACACGGCGGGCGGCTCCGCCTCCAGAAGCGGCGTCCAGCGCGCCGGCCATCCGTTCGACACCGCCCCGGCATAGGCATTGAGCGTGTTCACGAACAGGCGCGGATCGGCAGTACCCGACGGCGCGCGCTGGACCGCGATCTCATTGCCCCGCTCGAAATGAGCCCAGGCCTCATCGTACCGGCCAAGCCGGTCAAGAACGGTCCCGAGCTCAAACTCGACCGCATCACGCCCCGCCTCACCCTCCAGCGCCTCAGGCAGAGCCTGCAAACGCTGCCGCGCACTTTCAAGATCGCCCTGACGGCGCTCGACAATCGAAAGGAACACCGCACTCACGTGATCCTCAGCGTCAATCACCAAAGCCCGGCGGGCCGCTCTGCGCGCAAGATCAAGCTTCGAAAGAGTCTCGGCAAAGCCAGCCATCCGCCGCCAGGCCAGATTAGTCCCCGGCTCGGCAATCACGGCACGGCGCAACTCCGTCTCCGCTCCCACCTCACGGCCGGATTCACGCAGGATCACAGCAAGATTGACACGCACCCACGCCATGCTCGGATCGGCATGCAGGGCATCCCGCGCAGCCCGTTCGGCCTCCCGGGACTGCCCCAATTCCTGGTAACTGCTCGCCAGCGCGCCCAGTGCCTCTGCCTTGCCCGGATGGGTCAGCGCCCAGAGCGCGGTCGCCCTGTGACGGCCGGCCAAAGGTTCTGCAGTGGAGGCAACAGTCAACAAAGCCGCCGCGGATGGGGACGCAGGATCAATAAGCATCGCCCGCCGCGCCGCCGTCAGGGCAAGCGAGGATACTCCAGCCCGCAATCCCGCCGCCGCCGCCTGAACCCATCCACCCGCTATCGCCGGGTGGCGCCGGGCGACATGCACGAAACCGTCCACCGATCCCGCCAGATCGCCACGCTCAAACGCCGCCTGGGCGTCGGCCATCAGGCGGCGGGTTTCTGTCAGATAGTCAGGATCTGCAGCAAAGGCGGACATCAAGCAAACTCTTCAACAATTCAATGCGAGAGTAGTCGATCATCATCGGCCCGCGATAGCCATCGCTTTGAAATATGGCTGGGATTTGGTTTTTGAACCAAAGAGCCCGCTAGAAAACCCAATCTGCATAGGTTCCACTACCCGCAAGATTCGCCGCCTGAACATCATCCACAACCGGGTCTTTATAGACATCAAGCGAGGCCGTCTCTTGCTCCAATGTGGAAAGTGAAGCATTGGATGCGGAATCGACCTCAATCGTGTAGCTGCCGGTATAATTGTAGAACCCGTCAACCTCGATGTAGAAGTCTCCGCTCGTGGTTGGCGTGTAGGTCAGATAGGCGTCCCGGCCGACGCCACCGTCATCGTCATATCCCAGGTAGTTATTGTTGGCGTCATACAACCGCAACACCGGATCGTTCAGAGTTCCACCGTCGGAGACACTGCCGCGCGCCTGAATGACGATCGTTTCTCCGGCGGTAAGCTCCGTGCGAAACCAGTCGTGGTCGTAGAGAGTAATCGTGCCGGTGGCCGACTGTCCTATCCCGACATAGCCTGATGTGCCTGAGTTTTTAGGCAAATCGGACGAGCCTTCGGAAACAGCTTGCGCGACCGTCACCAGCGCGGAGGTCGAACCAACAGAGATGCCTGTCGACCGTCCTTCATAGATCCCATGCGAGATGTAGTGTTGCGTCGCCAGGTCGTCGTCCGCGCCGAAGGCGGCGGCAACGTCCGGATTGGCATTCATGTAATTGTCGGCGTCGAAGGTGACCGTGCGCCCCTCGTTTCGACCGAAATCAAGATAGTGCGTGGCTGCTGCTTCGCGGTTTGTCCCGAAGACGCCAATCAGATCAGAATAGCTTGCGACGTATTCCAGCCCGTCGAACGCGACGGTCCGGCCTTCATAAACGCCGGTGGAAATATAATGGGACCGCGCAGCGCCGGCATCCCGGACGAATGCAGACTCGATGTCGCTATAGGAGGCGATATATTCAAGGCCGCTGAACACCGGGTCGACATAAGTCGACAAAGCATAATCGACCGATCCGGAATGGGTGTGCAGGAAATAGGTCGTCACGCCGTCGACCGGATCCGCACTCGACTGCGGACCGGCGCCACCCAGTTGCAACACATCAATTGTCTCGTCGAACGAGAGCCGGTCCGACGTGACGCCTTCGACAAGCGCCTGGATGGTGGTGACCGTCGCGGATACCTGAGGCGCAGCGAAGCTTGTCCCATCATCACCAGTGCCCGGGAAGTCCTCGCCGTCAGCAAGCAGGTGAACGGTGGAGGAGTTGTTCTGCGAGAACCAGCTCGGGTTGCCGCTACCGTCATGGCTGCCGACCGAAATCACGTTGGAGAGACGCGCCGGATAACTCGCGTTCTCAAATCCAACGCCGGTGCCGTCATTGCCCGAAGCCGCGACCCCGAATATGCCGCGTTCGGCAAGTGCATCGATCTGCGCCTGAAAAGTCGACGTCCAGGAATAACTCGTGCTGCCGAAGCTCATATTGTAGGCGCCGATATGCCATCCGGCATCATGCAGGACACCGATCTGAGTGAGCGCGCTGTTAACCGCCGAGGGCGAAATTTCTGTTTCGCTGTTACCGCTGACCTTCAGGTCGAGCCGCTCAAGTGCCTCATTGGTGAGTTCAACCGATGTCGCAACAAGGGAGCCATGGGAGGTTGTCCGCCCTCCGTCGGTATCGCTGTCCCCGTCGTAGTAATCGTACTCGAACAGACTGGCGCCGTAGACGCCTTCCGTCTCGTCCGTTACCCCCGTGTCAACAATCCCAACCGACCACACGCCCATCAATTCCCCCGGCGCCACTATGCGCATGAAAACTGAACATAAGAGTTATATGTACTCAGTCAATCTCACGACACAGTGCGCTCATAACTCTCCCGCATCAGTGCGGTTTCGGCTCAGGTTTGCCGCTTTCCGATGAAACAACTAGACCGGGGCCAGTTGAGATGGGTTTAGCTTGCCGGAAAAGATCGGCGCTCCGGCACCTTGGATCCCGTAACGGACTTACTCATCTACATGAAGAATATATGACTTATGGAAGTCTGGCGGAGAGAGAGGGACACTCCGCCAATCGGGCTCAAGCCTCGCAGAACCCTTACAAACCACCGATATAATTGATATTTTCGCCCACTTTGATGTTACAAACCATGTTACAAAATCGAAATTCTGAGGGCCTTCGATGGCGGGGAAAACCAAGCACATTTTATATCGCGATGGACGGTTTTATGCCCGAGTCGTAGTCCCGCCGGGGCTGCGCCGCATCATCGGAAAGACTGAATTGCGGGAACCTCTGGGGGCGGACAAGCGCACCGCAGAGCGAAATCATCATTCCGTCGTCGCGAGCTTACTCGATCAAATTGATCAAGCCAGAAACCAACTTGCTTCCGAGGCGCCGCCTCTGACAAAGATCGCCCGAGATTTCTACAAACGGGAGCTTGAGAGAGACGACGACGAACGCGCGAACGGTGGCAAGAAGCAGGCCAGAGAATTCAACGAGCTGACCAGTAGCATTGCCGCAACCTCTCTTCGTCGCCTGGCCGTGGGGCGGGTAGGTGTAGAAGAGGCCGAAACATTAATGGGCTGGGCTGCTGACGAAATTGCGGATAGAGGCGAAGCGCCGGCGATCAAAGGCACTCCCGAACGTCTAGAACTCCTCAGACTGCTCGCCGAGGTGAAACTGGAGGTGCTTGCAAGAGCGCTTGAACGCGACAACGGCGCAATCACTCTTTCGGAGCCCTCCCTTCCCGTCCTGCTCGACCAGAAGCCTACTATCCCGTCGACCATCAGTGAGCTTGGCCGCTCTCGGGTTATCAGCGAGCACTCAACGAAGACGCTGAGTGAACTGCTCCCCATGTTCCATGAGGAGCGAACGACCATTCGACCGGACACTGCTAAAGAACATGCGGTCGCGGTTCGAATGATCGAAGAATTCTTCGGCGAGGCTAAGTCCGTATGCGATATCTCACGGCAGGATGTGCTCGCATACAAGCGGGCGCTGCTTCGAACTCCGAGTAATTACGTCAAACGATTCCGCGGTTTAACGCTACCGGAGGCCATAGAGGCCAATGACAAGCGGGCAGAACCTTTTCCAAGGCTGAATCCCGGCACAATCAGCGACAAATGGCTTGCGCACATCAAAGCAATTTTTTCTTGGATGGCTAACAACGCCATTATTCCCGACAACCCTGCTGCCGGGATTCGCGTAGAGGAAGGGGCCGGTCAAAAAGACCCATCGCGGCTGCATTTCAGTCCGGACGACTTGGCCAAAATCTTTGGCCCGCCTCTTTTCGCCACTGGAGTGCCGTTAGAGACCAGGCATTGGGCTTTGCTGCTTGCCCTTCATACGGGCGCGAGACCGGCGGAGATTGCTCGAATAGAACTCGACGAAATCAGGCGGGAGCGGGGTGTTCTTGTAATCGATTTCGCAAAAGGCCTCAAAAACAAAGCGAGCATCCGGCTCGTCCCAGTGCACCAGCGTCTAATCGAGTTTGGTCTTTTGGAACGAGTTGAATCACTGCGTGAGAATGGCGCGCGCCGGCTTTTCCCCGACTGGCTCCCGACAGCATCGGGCAAATTTACTGATCGGCTCCCTCGGTGGTTCAATCGGACCTATCTCCCATCACTCAAGATCCATGATCGGACTAAGACTTTTTATTCTTTCCGGCACAGCCTTAAAACCGCGCTCTCGCTGGCTGGCGTTAGCAAAGAATTGAACGACGCAATCGCCGGCCACGCTGATAAGTCTTCCGGAGCGGTCTACATCCACGAATTTTCCATTGAAGCGCGCCAAGAGGCTCTCAATAAAGCTAACTTTGACAGCATCGACTGGTCGGCCATCACAAAAATTTGTAAATATTCAATTTAGAAAATCCCTTATTATCCGATAAATTTGTAATGGTATAGGCGCGAAAAACCGAAGTCCTTTAGATTTATACAAATATTGACCCCCATCCTGCCATCGTTTTTTCATGTCTTATTCTACTAGACATTTATCTATTCTTTATATACAATATTTCATATCTTACTTATTCTGAGAACGCCATGCCTCACAGCCCGAATCGGACAACGGTCTACGTTACAAAATCAACACGGGAAGCTCTAAGACGCTTGGCTCGCATTGAGCGTCGCCCGATGGGGACCATTATCGAGCTTGCCATCGTGGAGCGCACCCACCGCGTCGAAGCGCCCCTGACTGAGCGCGAGCCCTCCAATACATGAGCAAACTCGACACCCACCTGGTGAGCGATGAAGAATTCGCCGCACTTGAGGAGTCCATTAACACCTTCATGAAGGAGCCCGCTCCGTGCCTTACAGACCTTATCTCACCGGAAGATGAGAAAGCTCTTGAGGAGTCCATGAACACCTTCATGAAGGAGCCTGGTCCGTGCCTTACCGATCTTTTCTCACCGGAAGACGAGAAAGCTCTTAAGGAGGAAGAATGGGAGTTTTTTGCCGCAGCCTGAAATGACGAACGGCGTTCGTCAAACTGGCCCAGGCGAATATACCTCAGGCGAGACATCAGAGCCTACACAACGAGCGCTCCGAATAATCGAAACTACCTTAGCTTAGGCTCTTTTGAGAAAATTTCCCAAATCGTCTGCATACCTCTGATCAACCGCTATAGACATTTCTAGAGGGTTCGACACCGCCCCCTCCAACAGCTCGGCGCCATGCACCAAAAGCGTTTGACTGAGAGGTTTAATGTCTAATCGCAAAACAACTATCGGCCAGGACCGGAGCGCCCGTTCTTCGGCGATTTCGACGACAACAACCGACAAATTTTCCCGCCGTCGCGACCGGCCCACAATCTCATACGACCCGGAAGCCCGTGGCTCTCTGCGGCTTTGCCGCCTTTCAACGGAACCTCACGCTTCTGCCCTTACAGTAGTATCAAATGACCATCTCCGGAAATGGCGGAATCTCACCGGTCAGGAGAAGGCTCTCTTGGCTCAATCCGCAATAGCCAAGGGCAGCCACGCGAAGCCGTTCACCATCAATCTCGACCACGACATTGCCTCTAAGGCCTACAAGTCTCCAAAGGGGGCCGTTGGATACGTAGCCCACCGCCTCAACCGACATCTAACTAAAGATGGTCACATCTTCCCCGCTTGGTTCGCTTTGGAGATCAGCAAGTCGAATGTTCTTCACCTTCACGGCTGCATCATCACCCAGACCGATGAAGACCTCTCCGTTATCAAAGCTGCGTTCCGTAGGGTCTCAGGCCCGTTTGCGAGTGACCCCAAAATGGTTGCCGGTCGTTTCGCTGTCCGGATTGCCAAGCATGACGACGCTAAATGCTTCCAGGGTTCATTCGGTGCGCTGGGATGGGGTCGCTATTGCCTTAAGTCAGTCATCAAGACAGAAAAAGCTATCGGCTGCCCGCCCATATCCATGAACCACCACATGACCAATATTGCCCGCGATTACTGGGGTGATATCGTTTCGGATGCAAATCGAACACACGGAAACCGTTTAAGCGCCAGCGACCATGGTGAAACATCGGACGAGTTCAAATTGGCCGGATAAGCTTGACCTGCCACTTCCGCTACTACGGCTCCGATCTCGTGTGACTTCACGATAACAAATAGAGACCAACTTCCGGTCCGCCTCGTCGTGCGCTCAAGCGACCGTCGCGTCCTTGCACTTTGCTCACTCTCGGCTCACATCGCGCAGCACCTGGCTCCTTTCGCGATTCAGACAAATTCAAGCTGGTTTATGGAAGTTAAGCGGCTTTAGAAATTTCCCGGGCATTTTACCGCTGCCGTTTTCGGCAACCCGGCAGTTTGAGCGACCAAGCTTTCTGCCCTTTGCCCATTTGCGTTAAGGCGCTGAATTAGTCCCATTTAGGTATACCCAAGAGACTCACTCACATGAGACACACAATTCGTCTTATTAGAGTTTCTTTTCGCATTACGAGACAATACAAAGATAAGGTCTAGAGTCAAACGAGACACAAAGAGGCCGCGCCATGACTATGATCGGATACGCCCGCGTCAGCACCACCGACCAAGACACATCACTGCAGGTTGAAGCGCTACGCGCTGCCGGATGCGAAGTTGTGCGGAAGGAGAAAGCATCCGGAACCAGCACTCAAGGCCGCTCTGAGCTTGCCACAGTGCTCGACTTCCTCCGGAATGGAGACACGCTCGTAGTAACGCGGATTGACCGCCTAGCGCGCTCTATCGCAGACCTACAGCGCATCGTGTCTACGATCCGGGAAAAAGGCGCTGCTCTCGCATGCACAGAGCAGCCGGTGGACACCACGACCGCCGCCGGGAAGGCGTTCCTTGATATGCTTGGCGTTTTTGCTGAATTCGAGACTAATTTGCGCAAGGAGCGTCAGGCTGAAGGAATTGCCAAAGCCAAAGCAAAAGGGGTCTATAAAGGCCGAAAGCCAGAGATTGACCCCAACATTATCCGTAAGCTGCATAACGAAGGTATTGGCGCAACCGACATCGCAAAAAGGCTATCTATCGGCAGAGCATCGGTTTATCGCCTCTTGAGCTAGTTCATCGATAAGGCGTTTGCCATACTTTGACACCCAACCAGTTACCTGGACTCTCTGCAGAGGGTCCAAGGAACACCAACCCCACCCCGCTCGGACTGAGAAAATAATGATAAACGCAAATAATTCAAACCAACTAGAGCGGCTAGTAAGAGAAATGTGCAAGCTCCCTGCCGAGACAGAATGGACTGAATTTAAAGAAAATAACGATGATCCTCAGATGATTGGCGAACTGATTGCTGCATTATCGAATACAGCCGCCCTCTGTGAAGTAGAAACCGCTTATTGTATTTGGGGCATTCGTAATTCTGACCACAACATCGTCGGAACGACCTTCAAACCAGAGACAGCGAAAAAAGGTAATCAAGACCTCGAAAGCTGGCTTGTTCAAATGATGCAGCCGAGGCTGCATTTTCAGTTTCATAGACTGCAGGTCGATGGGCAGCAGATCATAGTTCTAGAAATTCCTGCTGCGCGAGGTCGACCGACAGCATTTTCGGGAAAAGAGATCGTCCGTATTGGATCTAACAAACGATCACTGCAAGATGTTCCTGAAATCGAAAGAAAGCTTTGGCGATCGTTCGACAATACACCATTTGAAAAGCAAATTGCACTATCAGACCAAAACGAAAAAGACGTCCTTCGTTTATTGGATTACGAATCTTATTTTCAAATACAAGATATTTATTTACCATCTGAGACGGATGGTGTTCTGGAATGTCTTATAAACGATAGACTCATACAGAAAAATGATTCTGGACATTACGACATCACCAATCTTGGCGCTACTTTACTTTCTCGCGATCTTGGCTCTTTTCCAACTGTATCTAGAAAACGGATTCGACTTGTAATTTATGACGGCCGGGGACGCATCAAGACCAAACGAGAAATCGAGGGCACTAAAGGCTACGCAACCGGCTTTAGTGGCCTGATGGATTACCTGAAAGCTCTATTGCCTCGCAATGAAGTGATCGGTGACGCAATTCGGCGTGAAGTTCCGTTATACCCGGATCTCGCTTTACGCGAGCTAATTGCGAATGCACTGATTCACCAAGACTTCACTATCAGCGGTGCAGGACCAATGGTGGAGGTTTTTGATGATCGTGTAGAGGTTACCAATCCAGGCATTCCTCTCGGCGATGTAGAGAGGCTTCTCGACCAACCTCCAAGATCGCGAAACGAAGCCCTAGCGGCATTTATGCGCCGAATCGGATTGTGTGAAGAGCGCGGAAGTGGCGTCGACAAAGTAGTTTTCGAAACCGAGTTTTATCAGCTACCTCCGCCTCGGTGGGAGATTAGCGGAGAGTCGTTTCGAGCAATCCTCTTCTCACACAAAGATCTTCGCGACATGGATCGTGATGAACGAAATCATGCATGCTACCTGCATGCCAGCCTAAAGCATGTCATGCGTGAGCCGGTCACTAATACCTCAGTCCGAGAGCGCTTTGGAATCGAAGAGCACAACAGCGCCCAGGCATCCCGGATTATTCGGGACGCGTTAGACGCCAAATTAATCAAGCCCTACGACCTTAACCAGGGGAAGAAAAATGCACGCTACCTACCATTTTGGGCTTAGCGTCTCTTTTTGATAGTTAAATGATTGACTCGCCCCGAATCACCCTCTGAATGAAAATTTTTACTTTAAAAACAATTTGTTAATCACGTAACAGCTTATTTGACTGTTATTTGATAGAGAGAACAAAGCAAGGACAAAAAGTAAGGATCGAAACATAGCGACTACAGCGCCATCAAAAATAGCATCCGGCTATACTGGAACCTGTCGATATACAACAAATTCACGCCCATAAAATCGTTACAAAGGCACCCACAGATACCATTCCAATACTTTGATTTTAATAGGGAAAAAGGTCTGGCGGAGAGAGAGGGATTCGAACCCTCGGAACGCTTGCGCGCTCAACGGTTTTCGAGACCGTCCCGTTCAACCACTCCGGCACCTCTCCGAACAGGGGCCGGAACATAGCGGGGCGGGTAGCCGGTTTCAATACCGGAATTCAACAGTGCCGCTCATTCTCCCGACGCGGCGGGAACACGGGCCGGTGCGGCCTTCTTGAGATGATAGGTCAGGGCGCTGCGGACAAGCATCCGCAAGGGGTCGAGCGGTAGAGACGCGCCCTCCTTGAAATGCACCGCTCGATTGCCTTCATAGTCGAATTCATCCGGGAACAGGTTCCTGAAATCCGGAATGATCGTCGTCTGGCAATGGGTATAGAGCGCAAACCCGCCCTGTTTCGGCAGCCCCAGCCGGATGGTCGAACCCGATCTGGTTTTTGGCGTCAGATAGGACGGCTGGCCCCATTTCAGCGTTTCCTCAAGCGGCCCGACCCCCGGCGTATCCGCCGCCGTCTCGAAAATAAGACCGCGCAATATCAGCAACCCTTCCCGCTCCTTAACGGGAAAAGACTGGTATGCGGCCGCGACTGCCGGATCTTCGAAAGAGCGTCTTCTCTGGGTCATGAAACCTGATCTCTGCATCTGATTGGATCGTATCCGGCACCGCATCGCCGCATCAAAACCATACCGGAAGCGAATACAGTACCGTGAGCTGCTTTACCTATATTACAGGGGCTTTGCGCCACCTCTCTTCAGACACTATATATAGGGGGCGGATCTGGCGACGATGCGGACATCCGGGGGCAGCATACCTGCCCCGCAGATTCTCTCAAAAACCGGGCAATCCGCTGTTGACTTGAAGTTCGTCAGGAGTATAGTCCGCCGCTCTGACGCGGGAGTAAGTGTCCGCGCGCCCTTTTCATTGCCAGAGTATTGACAATGTTCGCAGTCGTTAAAACCGGCGGTAAACAGTACAAAGTCACCCCGAACGACGTTATCAAGGTTGAGAAGCTTTCCGGCGACGCCGGTTCTTCCGTTGATCTTGCTGACGTTCTGATGCTGGGTGAAGGCGAAGACCTCACAGTTGGTGCGCCGACTGTTGAAGGAGCTGTTGTACGCGCCGAAGTGCTTGAGCAGACCAAAGGCGACAAAGTCGTCGTCTTTAAAAAGAAGCGCCGTCAGGGCTATCGCCGGACCCGCGGACACCGTCAAGAACTGACAGTGCTGCGCGTGACCGACATCCTGGCCGACGGTAAGAAGAAAGCCGCGCCGAAGAAGGCCGCTGCCAAGAAAGCTCCGGCGAAAGCTGAAGCTCCGGCAGAGGTTTCGGCCGAAGCCGAGACGAAGGAGTAATCCATGGCCCATAAAAAGGCAGGCGGTAGTTCCCGTAACGGTCGCGATTCCGCCGGACGCCGTCTTGGCGTCAAGAAGTTCGGTGGCGAAGCCGTGATCCCGGGCAACATCATCATCCGGCAGCGGGGCACCAAGTTCCATCCGGGCGAGAATGTCGGCATGGGACGTGACCATACCCTGTTCGCGCTGTCGGAAGGCAAAGTTGCTTTCCGCCGGAAGAGCAACGGCCGCACCTTCGTGGAAGTGGCGCTGGCTGAAGCAGCAGAATAACGCCTCACCCGCTTTCGGGCGGGTCATGGCTGCGGATGAGGGAACGGTCCTTTGGCTGTTCCCTTTTTTCGTGCCCGAATTCCGGCCCCAATTCCGCCCTCAATTCCGGATCGCTGGGCCGGGCCGGGTATTACTGGATGACATGAGATGAAGTTCCTCGATCAGGCCAAGGTGTTTCTGAAGAGCGGTGACGGCGGCCCCGGCTGTGTCAGTTTCCGGCGCGAGGCTTTCATCGAATATGGCGGGCCGGACGGCGGCGATGGCGGCCGCGGCGGCGCCGTGATTCTTGAATGCGTCGACGGCCTGAACACCCTGATCGACTACCGTTACCAGCAGCATTTCAAGGCAAACAGCGGCCGTCCCGGATCCGGTGGTAACCGCAGCGGCGCCAGCGGCGGCGACTCCGTGCTGCGCCTGCCGGTCGGAACGCAGATCCTTGACGACGAACGCGAGCATGTCATTGCCGATCTGACAAAGGTCGGTGAACGGATCGTCCTGATGAAGGGCGGCGACGGCGGTTTCGGCAACGCCCATTACAAAACCTCGACCAATCAGGCTCCACGGAAGTCCCTCCCCGGCTGGCCCGGCGAGGAGATGTGGGTCTGGCTGCGCCTGAAACTGATCGCCGACGCCGGGCTGGTTGGTCTGCCCAATGCCGGAAAATCGACTTTCCTGTCCAGCGTCACGCGGGCCCGCCCGAAGATTGCGGATTACCCCTTCACCACATTGCATCCAGGTCTCGGCGTCGCCACGGTCGGCAAGGACGAGTTCGTCATTGCGGATATTCCGGGATTGATCGAGGGCGCATCCGAAGGAGCCGGGCTCGGCCACCGTTTTCTTGGCCATGTCGAGCGCTGCGCTGTGCTGCTGCATCTGGTTGATGCCACGCAGAACGATCCGGCTGCGGCCTACCGCACGGTGCGCCAGGAGCTTGAGGATTACGGCGGAGGACTTTCCGACAAGCAGGAAATCGTCGCCCTGTCCAAGATTGACTCGGTACCCGAGGAAGACATTCCGGTCCTGATCGACATGGTGCAGGAGGAAATCGGCCGCGAGGTGATCACCCTTTCAGCGATATCCGGTGCTGGCCTCGATTCTGCGCTTTCTGCCCTTATCGGGCCCGTTCAGGAAGCGCGCCGTGCGCGTAAGGACGCGGCGGCCAAGGACGACACCGATTTCTCCGAGCCTGAAGACGAAACAGAAGCCTCCGAAGAAACCGGCAAGACTGGAGCCGGCTGGTCACCCGTATGAGTCCCGACGGTACCGAACTTCTGAAGAGTGCCGGTCTGGACGATGCCGAACGGATCGTCGTCAAGATCGGGTCTGCCCTGCTGGTCGATGAAGACGGCGGCGAGGTCCGGCGCGACTGGCTGAACTCGCTGGCCGACGATATCGCGGACCTGAAGACGCGCGGCAAGCAGGTGCTCGTCGTTTCCTCTGGCGCCATTGCCGTCGGTCGGCGCCATCTCGGTCTGCCCAAGGGCCCTCTGAAGCTCGAAGAGAAACAGGCCGCCGCTGCGACGGGCCAGATCCAGCTGGCCCACGCCTATCAGGAAGCACTGGCACGGCACAGTATAACGGTCGCGCAGATTCTGCTCTCCCCCGACGATACGGAAGAACGGCGGCGCCATCTGAATGCGCGCTCCACGCTGACCGCCCTGCTCGGTCTCGGCGCGGTGCCCGTGGTCAATGAGAATGATACAGTCGCAACCGAGGAAATCCGATTCGGGGACAATGACAGACTCGGCGCCCGCGTCGCCCAGATGGTAAGCGCCGATGCACTGATCCTGCTCTCCGACATTGACGGCCTCTATACCGCCGACCCGCGCCGCGATCCCGCTGCCGCTCATATTCCATTCGTCGAGCATATCGATGCAGAGATCGAAGCCATGGCAGGGACCGCCGGCAGCGATCACGCGTCAGGCGGTATGGTGACCAAGATTGCCGCCGGGAAAATCGCCACCGCTGCCGGGTGCCGCATGGCCATCGCCAAAGGCTACGCGCCGCATCCGCTCCGCGCCATCAGCGACGGAGCGCCTGTGACCTGGTTCGCGGCGGCGACCACACCGCGCGGCGCTCGCAAGAACTGGATCGCGGGCTCCCTCACACCAAAAGGCTCTCTCACACTTGATGAAGGTGCCCTGAAAGCGCTGAACCGAGGCAAGAGCCTGCTCCCGGCAGGCGTCACTAAGGTCGGCGGCAGTTTCGAGCGCGGCGATCTGGTGGAAATCCTTGATCCGGCGGGGCGACCGGTTGCACGCGGGCTTTCGGCCTATGGTGCGGCGGACGCCAAGCGCATCGCCGGGTACAAATCCCGTGAAATAGAGCGGGTCCTCGGCTACCGTGGCCGGGACGAGTTGGTCCACAGGGACGATCTGGTGCTTGAACGCTGACCGGCGCGCACCGGAAGACATTGGGGAGCGGATGGACCCATGGCCATTCTTGAGATCGACAGCGCAGATAACGGCGATATTGCCGGGATGATGTCCAGCCTTGGTGCGGCCGCGCGTGAAGCCGCCGCAGCTCTGGCCATTGCGACAGCGGAACAAAAAAAAGCGGCGCTTCAGGGTGCTGCCGATGCAATCCGTGCGTCCCAGCCTCAAATCCTGGCCGCGAACGCAAAAGACCTTGATTTCGCGAAAGAAAAAGGCGTCCGAGACTCCCTGATGGACCGCCTGAAACTGGATGCGGGCCGGATCGAAGCCATCGCTCAGGGCATGGAAGACGTCGCCGCGCTGCCCGATCCGATCGGCGGCGTGATGGCCGATTGGGACCGCCCGAACGGGCTGAAAATCGCCCGCGTCCGGGTGCCGCTCGGCGTCATTGGCATCATTTACGAATCCCGCCCGAACGTGACGGCGGATGCTGGCAGCCTTTGCCTGAAATCGGGCAACGCGGCGATCCTGCGTGGCGGATCGGAGAGCTTCCATTCCTCGAACGCGTTGGTCGCGTGCCTGCATCAGGGCCTGAAATCAGCCGGTCTGCCGGAAGCTGCGGTGCAATTGATCCCGACCCGCGACCGGGCGGCGGTCGGCGTACTGCTGACCATGAACGACAGCGTGGACATCATCGTGCCGCGTGGCGGCAAGAGCCTGATAGAGCGGGTGCAAAAGGAAAGCCGGATTCCGGTCATCGCCCATCTCGACGGTGTCTGCCATGTCTATGTCGACGCGGCGGCGGACCCGGCCATGGCGCGCGATATCGTGCTGAACTCGAAAATGCGCCGGACCAGCGTTTGCGGGTCCGCCGAAACGCTGTTGATCGATGGAAAAGTCGCGGTAGACCAACTCCCTGGCATCGCCGCTGCACTTCGGGAAGCGGGCTGCCAGCTCAAGGGCGACGCGGCCGCTCGGAAAATCGTTCCGGATATGCAAGAAGCGACGGAAGCCGACTGGTCCACCGAGTATCTCGACGCCATTCTCTCGGTCCGGGTGCTTGATGGTGTTGATGCGGCAATCGACCATATCAACCGTTACGGCTCGCACCACACGGACAGCATCGTGACCGATGACGACGCAGCGGCTGCCCGCTTCGCCGCCCACGTGGATAGCGCCATCGTGCTGCATAACGCCTCGACCCAGTTCGCCGACGGTGGCGAGTTCGGCATGGGCGCGGAGATTGGCATATCCACTGGCAAGTTGCATGCACGGGGACCGGTCGGGGCGGAACAATTGACCAGCTTCAAATATGTCGTGACCGGAACGGGCCAGACGCGCCCGTGAGCGGGCAGCAGAGTTGCACCGGCACCATGTCATGATCAGAAATCCCAAGGCCCGCCGTTTCCTTGCCGCCGCACGCGGCAAGACGATCGCGGTCATGGGCGGGTCTTTCAATCCCGCGCACAAAGGCCATCTCGACGTCGCACTCTATGCCCTGCGCAAGCTGCGGGCGGACGAGGTCTGGTGGATGGTCTCACCGCAAAACCCTCTGAAAAGCCCGGATGAGATGGCGCCGTTCGCCGAACGCAAGGCTTCCGCCGAGAAACTCGCACGGCATCACTCCAGGATACGGGTGACGGATATAGAGGTTCTGCTCGGCACGCATTTCACTGCCGACACGCTCTGCGCCCTGGTAGACAATGCCCGGGACACACGGTTCATTTGGGTCATGGGGGCGGATAATCTGATCGGCTTTCATCGCTGGGCGGAGTGGCAACAAATCTTCAACAGTGTCGTCATTGCAGTTTTCGACCGTCCATCCTATTCTCTAAGGGCCTTGTCGGGTCCGGCGGCCCGCCGTTTTGCCAGAATGCGTACACGGGAACGTTCCGGTTCGCTGCTTCGCAATCGACGGGCACCGGCGTGGGTGTTCTTTCACACCCCGCTTAATCCGTTGTCCGCTACCCGCATCCGGTATGAGGCGGGACAGTAAGACAGGCGGACGCTTACCCTGACATGTGCTAGAAACTGGCGCCGTTCCGGATTAACGGCACCGCAATATTTGTTCGGCTTAGCGCCACTGGCGCGAAAGGAGACAGTCATACCGAAAAAAACCGCTCTCCCTTCACGGGAAAGCCTCGTCGATCTGGCCTCTCGCTCGCTCGACGATATTAAGGCCGAGGATTTGGTCGTTATCGACCTCGAAGGCAAAACCTCGATTTGCGATACCATGCTCATCGCAAGCGGGCGATCCACCCGCCAAGTCGCCGCCATGGCGCAACATCTCATCGAAGAACTGAAATCCGCCGGAATTAAGGGAATCTCGGTAGAGGGTCTCTCGCAGGGAGATTGGGTTTTGGTCGATGCCGGCGACATCATCGTGCATCTGTTCCGCCCGGAAGTCCGAGAATTCTACGGGCTTGAAAAAATGTGGGGCAACGAGCCCGCTGACAGCGGCAGAACAGTCCAGATCGGTGACATGGACGACGCGCGGGAAGCTGCCCACGCTTAAGCTTGAACAGATGACTGACGGGTGGCGCGGCGCTGACAGCACGGACTGGCGCCCGCTTCGATATCGCCCAGTCACGGAAAACATCCATGAAACTGACCCTCGCTGCGGTCGGCAAAGGCCGTCGTGACGTCCATTCGGATCTGTTTACACATTACAAAGGGCGCCTTTCCTGGCCGCTGGAGCTCCGCGAAGTCGATATAAGACGCAAACTTCCGCCCGAACAATTGCAGGAGGAAGAGGCGATGCAGCTCCTGGCCCTTGTGCCGGACGGCGCCATCGCTGTGGCGCTGGACGAGCGGGGCAAGACGCTTTCGAGTGCGGAATTTTCAAGTAGAATCGGCACCTGGCGCGATGACGGTATCCGCGACATTGTTTTCCTGATCGGCGGTGCGGACGGGCACCATGATCGCGTGCGCAACCGTGCGGATCTGCTGTTCTCGCTCGGCCGGGCAACCTGGCCGCACATGCTGGTTCGCGGGATGATCGCCGAGCAGCTTTACCGGGCACAGCAAATCCTGGCAGGGCATCCTTACCATCGGGAATGACCGGCATCATCCCCGATCACCGGGATGACCAGGGGCCTCTAATTCTGTATAAACCGGTGCTATGATCAAACATCAGAACAAACCGCGTCCCGTCGTCTTGTGCATCATGGATGGCTGGGGACAGCGTGCCGAGAGTGACCACAATGCCGTGGCCCTCGCCAACACCCCTAATGTCGACCGTCTGACAGCCGCCGAGCCGAGCGGATTCATGCGTGCCAGCGGCGGCGATGTCGGCCTGCCGAACGGGCAGATGGGCAATTCCGAAGTCGGGCACATGAATCTCGGCGCCGGACGCGTGGTCATGCAGGACCTACCGCGCATCAGCAAGGCCGTTACCGATGGCAGCCTCGCGAGTATACCTGCGCTGAAGGCATTGATAGATCAGGCAAAAGCCGGAAGCGGGCGCTGCCATTTGCTCGGTCTCACATCGCCGGGCGGCGTGCATGCGCATCAATCCCATATCGCCGCACTCGCCCGGGTGCTGACGGATGCCGGGATCGAAGTTCTGATTCATGCCTTCCTCGATGGCCGCGACACGCCGCCGAAAAGTGCCCGCAGCGATATCGAACGCCTACTGGGCGAGCTTCCTGACGGCGCGAAAATCGCCACACTCTCAGGCCGGTTCTACGCTATGGACCGCGACAATCGCTGGGAACGGGTGGAGCAGGCCTACAAGGTCATTGCGGAAGCGGAAGGAAATACTGCCTCCGATCCTCTGGCCGAGATTGACCGGGCCTATGCCGCCGGTGAGACCGACGAGTTCGTCACTCCGGCCGCAATGCCGGGCTATGACGGCGTGAAGGATGGCGATGTTCTGCTTTCCGCCAATTTCCGGGCCGACCGGATGCGGGAAATTCTGGCCAGCCTACTCGATCCCGCATTCAGCGGCTTCACCCGCAAACGCCCGCTTAAATTCGCCGCTGCCGCAGGTATGGTGAGCTATTCCAGCGCCCTTGATCCGTTCCTGTCCGTGCTGTTCCCCGCGCTGGACCTGAACAACACCCTCGGCGAGACCGTCTCGAATGCAGGCCTTGCCCAGCTCCGCATGGCCGAGACCGAGAAATACCCCCATGTCACCTTCTTCCTGAATGGTGGCCGCGAGGACGTGTTCGAGGGTGAAAGCCGGATCATGGTGCCCTCACCGAAAGTCCGGACCTACGATCTGCAACCGGAAATGTCCGCGCCAGAGCTGACAGAGAAACTGGTCGGTGCCATCGAGAGCGGCAAATACGATCTGATCGTCTGCAACTTCGCCAACCCGGACATGGTCGGCCATACCGGCAGTCTGGAAGCGGCAATCAAGGCCGTGGAAACCGTGGATTGCGCTATCGGCAAGGCCGAAGCGGCTCTGCGCAAGACCGGAGGCTGCATGTTCCTGACAGCCGATCACGGCAATTGCGAAATGATGCAGGACCCGGAAAACGGCGGTCCGCATACGGCACACACCACCAATCTGGTGCCGACTATTCTGGTCAACGCCCCAGCCGGAATTACGAGTCTGGCAACAGGCCGCCTTGCAGATGTGGCACCGACCCTGCTGGATCTGCTTGGGCTGGCCCAGCCGTCGGATATGACCGGCACCTCCATGTTGCGCACCAGCGCCGACGGCGCCGCAGAGTAGCGGCGGCGCACGCGATGACCCGCGCTCCATGACCTGCATCACGAGAATCAAACGCGGCATGGCGGGCCGGGTGCTGATCACTCTCGCCGTGCTTAATATGGCAAGCCAACTTTTTGGGACCATACCGGCTCACAGCGCAGAGCCGCTTCCCGAAGCGGGAATTCTGGACCAAAACCTCGATCAGGTAGAGAAGGCGCTGCAAAACGGAGCTGCGCGCAAGCGTGACCTGGACGCGCTCGCAGACAGCGTGGAGCAGGAGCTGCAACGCCTGAGGCACGCACTGGTTCAGGCCGCCGAGGCCACGCAGGAGCGCGAAGCGGCACTGACCGCGGTAGAGCGAAAACTTGCCGAACTCCACAGCAAGCGAACACTGAGCGCGGGAACTCTCGGGGTGAAGAAGCGACAGCTCGCCCAGGTATCTGGCGCCCTCCGCCGTCTGGCTGCCCGGCCACCGGTCGCCATGGTCGCGTCTCCCGCCAATCCACTCGACATTGTGCACACGGCCATGCTTCTCAGCTCCCTCGCACCGACACTGCGCCGGGACGCCCGGCAACTCGCAACCGAGATTGCCCAACATGAAGCTGTCGAGCGCGGGATCATGGATGAGAAACGACGCCTTGCAGCCGCGACAAGCGCGCTGGACCGCGAACGCTCAACCGTCGCCGCTCTGCTCAAGGAGAAACAGGAAGCACGGCGATCGATGGCCAAGGAACGATCCGCCGTGGTCGACCGACTAAATGCGCTCGCCGCCTCGGCCCGGGACCTGCGCGACCTGATGCAGAAAATAGAACGCCACAAGGCGGCTGGAGATGAAGCACGGGCCCGGTTGGATTCGATGGTCCAGAAAGATGCCGTACCGTCCAGTGAGAGCGCCGTGGCACCGGGCGCCGCACCGGCGGGCACCAAACCTTTGGCCTCGAAAGTGGTGACAATCTCACCTGATTTTGTGGCTGATCTGCCAACTGGCCCGAAGATTGGCGCGAGCAAGGGCGGGCTGACCTATCCGGCGGCAGGTAAAATCAGCCAGCGATACGGTATCGCGAACCGGCTGGGCCTGACCGAACAGGGGGTTGTGATCGCGACACGCGAAAACGCGCAAGTCGTTGCCCCTTTTGACGGAAAAGTCATTTATGCCGGACCATTTCGCGGATATGGTCAGATTGTGATGATTGAACATGGCCAAGACTACCTTACCTTGATGGCAGGTATGTCGTTGGTCGATGTTCAGGTCGGGCAGGGCGTGCTTGCAGGCGAGCCTGTGGCTCGCATGGGAGATGCTGGGACGAGTGCAGACGGATCCGAGGGGCTGTATGTGGAGTTTCGCCACAATGGTGCCCCGATCGATCCGTTACCATGGTGGTCCGCGCGCACGAACAAGGTAAGGCGATGATGAAATCGATCCGTCAGACGAAATTCTGGACCAGAGCTGCTCTGGTTGGTGCCGTAGCCGCGGCCGCATTGCTGTTCGTGCCGCCATCGGAAGATGCCAAGGCGCAGCTGCAACCGACACATGACACCTACGACCAGCTCAAGCTGTTCGCCGACGTGTTCGAGCGTGTCCGCTCCGAATATGTTGAGGAAGTGACCGATCAAGAGCTTATGGAAGCAGCCATCAACGGTATGCTGACCTCGCTCGATCCGCATTCGAGCTTTCTCAATTCCAAGAGCTTCCGCGATATGCGGGTGCAGACCAAGGGCGAGTTCGGCGGCCTCGGCATTGAAGTTTCCATGGAAAACGGCCTGGTCAAGATCGTCTCCCCGATTGACGACACACCGGCGGCGGCGGCCGGACTGGAGCCGGGCGACCTGATCACCCATCTCAACGGCGAGCCGGTCATGGGCCTGACCCTCGGCCAGGCAGTCGAAAAGATGCGCGGCCCGGTGGCATCCGATCTGACCATCTCCATCCGGCGCGGCACAAAAGAGCCGTTCGACGTCACGCTTACCCGTGCGGTCATCAAGATCCGCTCTGTTCGCTCCCGGATGATCGACGATGTCGGCTATATCCGGATCACGACTTTCAACGAACAGACCACTTCCGGTCTGCGCAAGGCGATCGACAAGATCAAGGCCGAGAAGGGTGACGAACTCACCGGCTACGTGATCGATCTGCGCAACAATCCGGGCGGCCTACTCGACGAAGCAATCACGGTATCCGACGCCTTCCTTGAGCAGGGCGAGATCGTGTCCACCCGCGGCCGCGATCCGGAGAACGCGTCCCGCGTTCATGCCAAGCCCGGCGATCTGACCGACGGCAAACCCCTCGTTGTGCTGATCAATGGCGGTTCGGCTTCGGCCTCCGAAATTGTCGCCGGCGCATTGCAGGACCATCGCCGCGCGATCCTTCTCGGTACCAAGAGCTTCGGCAAGGGGTCGGTCCAGACGATCATCCCACTTTCCGGCCAGGTTGCCATGCGCTTGACAACGGCGCGCTATTACACGCCGTCCGGCCGCTCCATCCAGCAAACGGGCATCGAGCCGGACATCGACGTACCGCTGGCCAGGATCGAAAAACTCGATAACGGACGGGGACGCCGTGAAGCCGACTTGCGCGGCGCGCTGAACAATCCGGCAGGCAACGGCGACAGTAAGCCGGAAGGCGCACCAGAAGCCACTGACGACACGGCAGAGACAAATCCCGAGCAGGAAGACTACCAGCTCGCCCGGGCCATCGATCTGCTGCGGGGCATTGACCTTTACCAACAGCGCATCGTGAATTGAAACTACCCATACCAAAGATAAGCCTGAAGCTGCCGGGACTGCCGTTTCGTAAACGGACCCCGGTAGATGGCATTGAAGACGATACCGCAGGCAACGCTAGTCCGCCGCGGAAGACCCGCCGGATTGTCGGAATCCTGCGCATAGCCGGGACGGCGGTGCTTGGCATATCCGTAATCGGCGGCCTCGGTGCCGTCGTCGGATGGCTGGTGGTGAACGGCCCGGAAACCGTCGCCGAGCGTGAGGCCCGTCGGCCGTTCCTTAAAGTCTCCGTTTTAGAAGACGGTGCCTCTCCGGAACCGAATACAAGCCTCGACAATAAGCCCTCGCCAAAGCCCGACAATCACGGCGACGATCACGCTATGGCCAGCGATGAGGGTGACGGCCATGGGCAGCCAGAAGATGGTATGGGTCCGAATGGACAGGACACCCAAGGTGCCGACCCGGCCGGTCATGAGACCGCACCGGAAGAGCAGAAAGGCCCGCGGTTCGAACTGGCGCTTACCGAGGAAACCGAGAAAGGCATGCTCCCGATGGTCGCTCCCGACGGGCGCAAGGCATGGGAGACTTATGCCCGCCCCTTTGACGGAGATACAAAGCTTCCCCGGATCGCCATTATCATGACCCGGATGGGTGTGTCCCACTCTCTCACGGAGGCCGCCGCCGAAATTCTCAGCCCCGAAATCTCGTTCTCCTTCTCCCCCGCCGCGAGCGATCTGGACGACCAGGTCGCAATGGTGCAGCAGGCGGGACATGAGATTTTTCTCGATATTCCCATGGAGCCTTTCGGATATCCGATAAACGATCCCGGTCCTTTTACATTGCTCACTTCGCTCAGTGCTGTCGACAATCTCAACCGTCTGGAATCTGCGCTCGGCCGGACTGTCGGCTATGCCGGCGTGATCGGTGTCAAGGGATCTCAATTCACCACTGATGAAGAAGCGCTGACACCAGTCCTCGCGGTCCTGAAGGAGCGCGGTTTGATGTATGTGGACAGTGCCGCGACCTCACGGACAATCGCGCTGGAAATCGCAGGTTCCATTCAGCTTCCCCGCGCCGTGGCGAATGCGAATATAGACGACAATCCGGCTATTTCGGAAATGGAGCGGCGGTTCGCCGCCCTGGAGCGGACCGCCCGACGCACAGGATATGCGCTCGGTGTCGTTCCTCCCCTGCCCATGACGATCGACCTCTTGGCATCCTGGTCCGCAACGCTTGCCGAGCGCGGCTTCACACTGGTGCCTGCTACATCCATCGCGAACAAGCAAAGCCTGCGCTAGACACATATAGAATGGACCATGCCACTTATGGCGACTGAACCCGCCGCTCTCCCTTACCGTCCCTGCGTCGGGGTCGTCCTGATCAATGACGAAGGCAAAATATTTATCGGCCGCCGTTCGGATATGAAGCCCGCTGCCTGGCAGATGCCCCAGGGTGGCATAGACGATGGCGAGGACCCGCTGCAGGCCGGCCTGCGCGAACTCGCTGAAGAGACCGGTGTCACGGCCTGTGAGGTGATCGACATGACACCGGACTGGCTTACCTACGATTTTCCGCCCGAAGCCGTTCGCAAGGGAATTAAATCGCGGTATCGCGGACAGAAGCAAAAATGGATCTTGGCCCGCTTTACCGGTGTTGACGGAGATATTGATCTGTCCGCCCACACTGTAGAATTCGATGCTTGGCGCTGGGCTAATAGCGATGAGGTTCTTCACCTGATTGTGGAGTTCAAGCGCCCCGTCTATCAGGCCGCGCTCGACCGGTTCGCCCATTTCTTATTACGCTAGCTAGTCTCCTTGCCTTCAGCCGCTGGACTGATAGGGTTGGTCCAGACCGTCAGCTGCGAGCGTGACGTTTCCACACAAATTTCGACCACCGGTTGAGCATAGCATAAGGCCGATTACATAATGTCCGGGGCCGCCAACAACCTCCCACAAACATTCGAACGTCGCGGGACTTGTGTCCCCTTTGTATCCGTACCGGCGTTCAACCATCTCCGTGTGCGCGAGTATCTCGGCGGACGTGGGCGCTTGCTGGAAGCGACGATCCCGAATTTCTCCGGTACCCGTCGCGGAGAATTTGCCATTGTCGACTGGAAGCAGCTCCCCAGCATGGGCGTCCTGTCCGAGCGTGACGAAGAGGTTCACGGCAGGATACTAGGCACACGAAACGCGCAGGATCTCGATCCGCTCAATATCCGTTCCATCCTGCAGCAGGCCGATGCTGCCTATAACCCGGACGAAGTACGCCGCCGTCTGGCCCGTGAGCAGGCGCAACGCGACCTTGAGGAAAAAGAGATCGTCCGGATGTCCTGCATCGCGCAAATGACACGCGAATGCGGTGTGGCGCAAGGCGATGCCTTCATGGCGCGGGCGAGTACACAAACCCTGCTGAATTTGATGACCGGCAAAAGTGCCGTCTCCGATTTTCGGATGGAGGAGCTGGTCTCCAAGGTAATGTCTCACACGGCACTGCGCGCCGGCTGCACCGTCGACGAAGTCCGGGACTGGCTTGAACCGCTGGTCGGCCTCATTGCACCATTTGGCTCTGTTGCATCCGACCAGGAAAAGAAAGCGGACGGCTTTCTTTTCCGCCAGCATCTCCGTCTACTGGAGCTTCGGGGCTCACTGCAGATCTATGCATCCGATTCCCGGCCCGAGGTGGCTGATTCAGTCAGTCTTGTCCTCAGAGTGGTGGATCAAACAATCGGCTATGTCAGCGAGCGAATCGTCACCCTTGATACACTTCTGGCCAGCATCGCCGGCATGTTCTCACAGGTGAATAACTCAGTCACCAAGCTACAAAAGCTGAGGCGGGAAGTCGCCTATGGGCTGGACGGCTGGGACGATCTTGTATCCATCTGGCTCGACGCGTTCGAGAACAGGCATCTGATCGGCGGTGAAGCAGGGCTGGAACGCGCAATCATACACATCCTGTGGCATCTGCCCGTGTTGCCATACAAAGAGCTGCATGGCGATGCGTTCGACGCTCAGTCCTCAGTCGAGCGGGCACGGGTCAGGATCGTCAGCCAGATGCATTCCTGGCAGACCGACGAAATCGATCACGAGCTGAAAGCACGTGTCGAGAACGGAAAGAAAAAGGCCAACGAGGAAAAACTCGGCTGGTAAGCCTCCCTCTTCCGCGCAACTCCAAATGCAAAACGGCCGACGCAAGCGTCGACCGTTTCGTTATATCAGTGTTTTGACCCGGTAACTTATTCGGCAGCAGCGCGAAGTGCTTCCAGAATTTTGATCCGACTCTCGATCCGCTCGCGTTCGAGGTCTGTCGTCGCATCTTTCAGATCGTCCCGCAGGTCGGAAAGTTCAGAATCGACCTTGGCCGTGTCGACATCCTTCAGCACCTGAGCCTCTTCGGCCAGCACCGTGCAGCGAGTCTCCGTTACTTCGGCAAAACCGCCGGCAACGAAGATCCGTTCGGCGACGGAGCCGTTCTGATGGATATCGATCACACCGGGCTCGAGGGTCGAGATCATCGGCGCGTGGCGCGGCAGCACACCAAAATACCCTTCCGTACCAGGTACCACGACCATTTCGGCCGCTTCCGAGTAGAGAAGCTTTTCCGGCGATACCAGCTCGAACTGTGTCGTCTCGGCCATGTCTATGGCTCCACTCCGTTAGGCGGCCTGAATTAAGCCGCTTCCGCCGCCATTTTCTTGGCCTTCTCGACGGCCTCCTCGATGGTGCCGACCATGTAGAAGGCGCCTTCCGGAAGATCGTCGTATTCGCCGGCAATGATGCCCTTGAAGCCCTTGATGGTGTCTTCGAGAGACACGAGCTTGCCAGGAGAACCGGTGAAGACTTCGGCAACGTGGAACGGCTGGGAGAGGAAACGCTGGATCTTCCGGGCGCGAGCCACGGTCTGGCGGTCTTCTTCCGAGAGTTCGTCCATGCCGAGAATGGCAATGATGTCCTGCAGGGACTTGTAGGTCTGCAGCACTTCCTGCACCGAACGGGCGATCTCGTAATGCTCGTCACCGATGATCCGCGGATCAAGCATCCGGGAGGTGGAGTCAAGTGGGTCAACAGCCGGGTAGATGCCGAGTTCGGCAATCTGACGGCTGAGAACCGTGGTCGCGTCAAGGTGCGAGAAGGACGTGGCAGGTGCCGGATCAGTCAAGTCATCGGCCGGCACGTAAATAGCCTGAACCGAGGTGATCGAGCCCTTCTTGGTGGTGGTGATACGTTCCTGCAGCATACCCATATCGGTCGCCAGGGTCGGCTGATAGCCCACCGCCGACGGGATACGACCGAGAAGCGCGGACACTTCGGAGCCTGCCTGCGTGAAACGGAAGATGTTATCCACGAAGAACAGCACGTCCTGGCCTTCTTCGTCGCGGAAATACTCGGCCTGGGTCAGACCGGTCAGCGCGACACGGGAACGGGCACCTGGCGGCTCGTTCATCTGGCCATAGACGAGGGCAGCCTTGGAGCCTTCGCCGTCCGGCACGATAACGCCGGATTCAACCATCTCGTGGTAGAGATCGTTACCTTCACGGGTCCGCTCACCAACGCCCGCGAACACGGAATAACCGCCGTGCGCTTTCGCGACGTTGTTGATCAGTTCCATGATCAGAACGGTCTTGCCAACACCGGCGCCGCCGAACAGGCCGATCTTACCGCCCTTGGCGTACGGTGCGAGCAGATCGACGACCTTAATACCAGTGACCAGGATCTCCGCATCTGTCGACTGCTCTGCAAAATCAGGCGCAGCACGGTGGATCGGGGATTTCGTCTTGGTAACAACCGGCGCACCGTCATCAACCGGGTCGCCAATCACGTTCATGATCCGGCCCAGGGTTTCCGGACCAACCGGGACCAGGATCGGAGAGCCTGTATCTTCCACCGGCTGGCCACGTACCAGGCCTTCTGTTCCATCCATGGCGATCGTACGAACCGTGCGCTCACCGAGGTGCTGAGCAACCTCCAGAACCAACAGATTGTCGCCATTTTTTGTATGCAGGGCGTTCAGGATGGCCGGGATCTCGCCGTCGAACTGAACGTCGACAACGGCGCCAATTACCTGTGTGACTTTGCCTGTCGCATTCTTAGCCATAAGTCAGCTCCAAACCTCTATCCGGGATATCCGGATCCTCGTTAATTCCATTCGATCGAGAGTGTCTTCAGTGCGGCCTAAACGGCCTCGGCACCGGAGATGATCTCGATAAGTTCCTTAGTAATGTTCGCCTGACGCGCCCGGTTGTAGTTCAGCGTCAGCTTGTCGATCATGTCGCCTGCGTTCCGCGTGGCATTGTCCATCGCGGTCATCCGGGCACCATGTTCACTGGCATTGCTTTCCAGCAGAGCGGTGAAAATCTGCGTCGCAACGTTACGCGGCAGCAACGCAGCCAGAATGGCTTCTTCGTCCGGCTCGTACTCATAGAGAGCACCGCTCTCGGAAGCGGACGAATCATCTTCCACCTCCGGCACACTTGCCGGAATGATCTGCTGGTTGGTGATGATCTGGGTCATCGCCGACTGGAAGCGGTTGAACAGCAGGCTGCAGACGTCGAAATCTTCGCCTTCGAACATCTTCAAGATCTGAGCCGCCAACTCGTCGGCCGAAGCAAAAGCCACGCCCTTGCGGGTCACGTCCTGAACGGAACCGACCATGATATCGCCGAACTCGCGCTTCAGGGCATCCTTGCCACGACGACCGACGCAAAACAGCTTGACCGTCTTGCCTTCACCACGAAGCGCACGAACGCGCTGGCGCGCCGCCCGGATGATCGTGCTGTTGAAACCACCACACAAGCCCCGGTCTGCCGTGAACACCACCAGAAGGTGGATATCGTCACGACCGGTTCCCGACAGCAGCTTCGGACCACCGGCCTGCGTCGCGGCGCCTGCCAGCGATGCAATCATCCGGTTCATCCGCGCGGCATAGGGCCGGGAGGCTTCCGCCTGTTCCTGGGCACGACGGAGTTTAGCCGCCGCGACCATTTTCATGGCAGAGGTGATCTTCCGCGTCGACTTGACGCTGTTGATCCTGATCTTCAGGTCCTTGAGGGTGGCCATGTATGCTCCTCGCTCTGCTCGCTAGCTGCCGATCCTCAGGCGAAGGTCTTGACGAAGCCGCTGAGGAATGCCTTCAGCTTTTCTTCGATATCGGCGGTCAGCGCCTGCTCGGAACGGATCGCTTCAAGGATATCCTTACCCTTGGCGCGGATTTCCGAGAGATAGGCCTGCTCGAAGCGGGTAACATCGCCGAGCGGCAGCTCGTCGAGATAGCCACGCACACCGGCATAGATCACAGCGACCTGCTCTTCCACCGTCAGCGGAGAGTATTGCGGCTGCTTCAGCAGCTCGGTCAGGCGAGCACCGCGAGCGAGCAGCTTCTGCGTGATCGGGTCGAGGTCCGACGCGAACTGTGCAAAGGCAGCCATTTCACGATACTGGGCAAGTTCCAGCTTGATGGAACCGGCAACCTGCTTCATCGCCTTGATCTGGGCGGCAGAACCAACACGGCTGACCGAGAGACCAACGTTCACGGCCGGGCGGATGCCCTGGTAGAACAGTTCGGTCTCGAGGAAGATCTGACCGTCGGTGATGGAAATCACGTTGGTCGGAATGTAAGCGGAAACGTCACCAGCCTGGGTTTCGATAACCGGTAGCGCAGTCATGGAACCGGCACCCTGATCGTCGTTCAGCTTAGCTGCACGCTCAAGAAGACGGGAGTGCAGATAGAAAACGTCACCCGGGAATGCTTCACGCCCCGGAGGACGACGAAGAAGCAGGGACATCTGGCGATAGGCAACGGCCTGCTTGGAAAGATCGTCATACACGATAACGCTGTGCATACCGTTATCGCGGAAGAATTCACCCATGGTGCAGCCGGTATACGGCGCCAGGTACTGCATCGGCGCCGGCTCGGAAGCGGTGGCGGCCACGACGATGGAATATTCCATCGCGCCGTAGTCTTCCAGGGTCTTCACGATCTGTGCGACGGTGGAGCGCTTCTGACCGACCGCAACGTAGATGCAGAACATCTTTTTGGTTTCGTCGTCACCTGCGGCGTCGTTCACGGCCTTCTGGTTGATGAAAGCATCGATGGCGATAGCGGTCTTGCCGGTCTGACGGTCACCGATGATCAGCTCACGTTGGCCACGGCCGACCGGGATCAGGCTGTCGATGGCCTTGAGGCCGGTCTGCATCGGCTCATGCACGGATTTACGCGGCATGATGCCCGGCGCTTTGACTTCAACGCGCTTGCGCTCGACATCTTCCAACGGGCCTTTGCCGTCGATCGGGTTACCGAGACCGTCGACAACGCGACCCAGCAGGCTTTTGCCGACCGGAACGTCCACGATCGCACCGGTCCGCTTGACAGTGTCGCCTTCCTTGATCGAACGGTCGTCACCAAAGATAACGATACCGACATTGTCGTCTTCAAGGTTCAGCGCCATGCCCCGGATACCGCCCGGGAACTCGACCATTTCACCAGCCTGGACCTGATCCAGACCATAGACGCGGGCGATACCATCACCGACGGAGAGAACCTGGCCGACCTCGGCCACTTCTGCTTCGGTACCGAAATTCGCGATCTGTTCCTTCAGAATCGAAGAAATCTCAGCGGCGCGGATATCCATCAGCCAACACCTTTCATGGCAAGCTGCAAGCGCTGCAGCTTGGAACGGATTGAATTGTCGATCATGCGCGAACCGACGCGCACGATCAGCCCGCCGATCAAAGCCGGATCGACAGAGAGATTAACGGAGACCTTCTGTCCGACAGCCTTTTTCAGGGCATCGGAGATATCGGCAAGCTGTGCTTCGCTAAGCTCGATTGCAGAGGTCACATCGGCCGTCACTTCGCCGCGCCGGGCGGCAAGCTGAGCCAGAAAAGCAGTGATCATTGCGTCCATCGCGAAAAGACGGCGGTTGGATGCAACGGTACCGAGGAATTTCTGGGTCAGCGCATGCGCTCCCATCTTTTCCAGCACCGCCGCAATACCGCGCGTCTGATCTGCCCGCGTCAGAACCGGGGAACGCACCAAGCGAGAGAGGTCCGGGCTTTCGATCAGAGCCTGCCGCAAGGATTTCAAATCCGCTGCAACGGCATCCAAAGCCTTTTCCCCTTCCGCCAGCTCATAGAGGGCGGAAGCATATCTTCCGGCCAAGCCTGTCGTTTCGGAAGCCACCAGGGAACGCCTCATTCCAGATATTATCGCCGTTTGCCGGGCACCGTTTCGGAAGTGCACCGTTTATCGGCGAATATTGACCAATAAAAACCCTCGTCGACGGCAGTTTCCGCCAAGCGCGGCGGTTCTCTAGCATAGAGGTTCAGACCGTGCAAGCGGTGGGTTGCCGGTTCTCGCAGGGTGGACCACGCAGTCCGGACGGCCGCGCGGCCCGGACGGCCGCGCGGCTCAGAGGAAACTATAGGGATCTATATCCACCGCCACGCGCACCGAATTCGGAACCTCCACGCGACCTAGCCAATCGCGCAGCACTGCCTGGATATTGACGTCGCGCCGGGTCTTTATGAGCAGGCGCCGGCGATGCCTTCCGCGGAGCAATGCCAACGGGGCCGGCGCGGGGCCGAGCACGGAGACGCCGTCGAAATCCGGCGCCGCCCGGCCGATCCGGCTGGCCACCATATCCGCCTGGTTTGAATCCGCCGCACTGACGATGATCGCGGCCAGGCGTCCGAAAGGCGGCATTCCCTGCTGTTCACGTGCCGCGGCCTCTTCGGCAAGGAAGCCATCCCGGTCCCATGCCGCGATCGCCTTCAGCACCGGATTCTCCGGCTGATGGGTTTGCAGCAGCACCCGGCCCGGATGTTCCGCCCGGCCAGCCCGGCCCGCCACCTGATGCAGTAACTGGTAGGTTCGTTCCGCCGCCCGCAGGTCTCCACCGGCAAGGCCGAGATCCGCATCAACCACCCCCACCACAGTCAGTTTAGGAAAGTGATAACCCTTGGCCACGATCTGGGTGCCGAGTAAAATATCCACCTCACCCGCCCGCACACTGCGGACGAACTCGGCCGCCGCCGCCGGCCCTTGCAGGGTATCACTGGAGACGATCTGAAACCGGGCGTCGGGGAAAACAGCCGCGACTTCCTCTGCCATCCGTTCCACGCCAGGGCCGCTGGCAACGAAACTTTCTTCAGCTCCGCATTCCGGACAGGTTTTCGACAATCGCTCGCTATGACCGCAATGATGACACTGCAACCGGCCCAGTAAACGATGCTCGACCAGCCAGGCCGAGCAACTGGGGCACTCCAGTCGGTGTCCACAGGCACGGCAAAGCGTGAGTGGTGCATAGCCCCGGCGGTTAAGGAAGACCAGCGACTGCTCACCAGCAGCAAGAGCACCCGTCATCGCCTCGATCAGCGGCTGGGATAGCCAGCGGCCCCGCACGGGCTGATGGCGGCGCAGGTCGACCAGCTCCACCGACGGCAAGGTCGCGACACCATGCCGCGCGGTCAGACGAAGCTGGCTATAGCGGCCATTCTCTACATTGCGCATGGTTTCCAGCGCGGGTGTCGCGGACACAAGCACGATCGGACAGGGAGTCAGGCTGGCCCGGACCACGGCCATGTCCCTGCCGTGATAGATCACGCCTTCCTCTTGCTTGTAAGCGGATTCGTGCTCCTCATCGACCACGATCAGACCGAGATTCGGAAATGGTAGATAGAGGGCCGAACGGGCGCCGACCAGCACCCGGACCTTGCCCTCGGCGATCTGGCGCCATGTGTGACGGCGCCGGCGCGGCTTCAGCTCGGAGTGCCATTCCGCCGGACGCACGCCGAAGCGCGCCTCGAACCGGTTCAGCCACTCCGCCGAGAGCGCGATTTCCGGCAGCAGCACGAGCACCTGCCTGCCCATGCGCAGTGCGGTCGCGACCGCCTCGAAATAAACTTCTGTCTTGCCCGCCCCTGTCTCACCATCAAGCAGCACCGGCGCGAAGCTCTCAGCGCTGACCGCCTCGCACAGCGCATCAGCCGCTTTCTGTTGTTCGTCCGAGAGCGGCGTTGTCCGCGGCAAGTCCGGATCGGGCTCCGGAAAGGGCGTATCCGCCGGCAGGGCGACACTCGCCAGCCCCCCAGCTTCCGCCAATCCCTTCACAACGGATGTGCCAACACCGGCCTCATCCGCGATCTCCCGCGCTGTACGCGGCGGCCCGTCCGCCAGCAACTCCACCACCCGGCGCCGTGCCGGCGTCAGTCGCAGCCCCTGCGCTTCCACTGCCTCGATCCCGCCGGAAAGCGCGGCATAAGCCGTGACCGGCCTTGCCGGCTCGAACGCATCGGGCACGCTGATGGCCATGCGCAATACGGCGCCCTGGGCGGTCAGCGTGTAGGAAGCCGTCCAGTCCACCAGCTTCAGAATCGCTTCCGGCAACGGCGGTACCGGCAGGGCGCGAATCACCGGTTTCAGGCGGCTTCGCGCCACCTGGCCGCCATCCGGATTCTCGGCGACATCGAGCGCCCACACCACCCCCGTGGTACGGCGATTTCCAAGTGGTACTTCAACAATACTGCCGCATTGCAACGCCATCTCCGCGTCCGCCAGATAGTCGTAGGGACCGGCCAGCGGCAGCGGAATCAACACCTGGATACGGCGGGACTCATCAGGGAACAGATCGGACATGGGCGGAGTGTGGCGAGGTGTTTGGCTCTCCGCAACGGTCTCGGTTTTGTACCGGCAAGACGTGACTCCGTCAGGACCGGAACAACCCTTCCAGCCAGGCCGTGACAACACCGATTGCTGCCGCATTCGGCTGACGGGCATGCGAAAGCAGCCAGACCTCCCGCTCCGGCAACGGCTCCGCCCCTGTAACGGCGATAGCCGCGAGCCGATGGTCCTGATCGGCGATCATGGCAGGGAGAATCGAGCATCCCAATCCAGCAGCAATAGCTTCCAGAGCCGTTTCCGCATCACCGACCCTTAAGCCGCCCGCACCTTGTCCATCCCGCCGGGCACGGCGCTCAAGCCAGCGGGCATGCGGCAGGTGCGCCATTGCATCCTCGAAGAGAATCCATGGGGCAGGCGTATCAGTCGCCCCTCCATTCGGGCCGTAGGCGTCATAGCGCAAAGCACCGAGCTTCCGGATCTTTACGGCGCTGCCGCCACTTTCCGGCCGCGCCATGCGCAGTGCCAGATCTGCCTCGCGCCGGGTCAGGCTGAGGTCCCGGTTCTCCGGAATCAGTTCAAGCGTAAGATCCGGATGCTCGGAGAGAAGCGGTACTGCCGCCGGAGCGAGTATCCGGTTCACCAGCATCGGAACGGCGGTGAGCCTGACCGTTCCCGCCACCCGCTGCCGCTGTTCCCCGAGGAGCGCGGACGCGGCAATCGCTTCCCGCTCCATTGCAAGAGCCCGTTCCGCGACTTCCTCGCCCGCAGGTGTCAGCACCAGGCGCCGATCACCAGTCCGAACCAGAAGATTGACCCCGGTTCCCTCCTGCAAGGCGTTGAGCCGACGACCGACGGTGGTCTGGTCGATACCCAACAGACGTGCCGCCGCCGCAATCGAACCACCGCTCCGCACCGCTGCCAGTATTTGCAGGTCGTACCAATTTCTTATCTGCATAAATGCACCTTAGAACCGCAAATATACATGTTCAATTCTCTCAATCGCATCTTCATTATCGGGAAATCGACGCCCGTAACGAGGAACCACTCATGAAGTTCGCCGTTTTGCTTGAAGACAACCCGGCTGCCAGCACAGAAATCCGGCAGAGGTACATGCCTGCCCATCTCGACTTCCTCGAAGAGAACCGGGACCGAATAGAGGCCGCAGGCCCCCTGCCCGTCTTGGGTGCTGGCTCGGGCGGGCTCTGGGTTGTCGAAGCTCCGGACAAAGGGACGGTCGAGACACTGCTCCATACGGATCCGTTCTGGTCGACCGGATTGCGGAAATCCGTTCAGATACTGATCTGGAAACAGGTCTTCGCGAACGGCAAGAAGTTGATCTGACCAGCCCGGACCCACGCCCCCTTTTTCCGGCCCCTGTTTCCTGCAGTTCCGTGAAAAGCCGGTGACGTTACCCCAGCGTCACTGGCACCGGTCCCTTGTATGAGCTAGACTCGCTTCGTCGATTCGGCCATACGAGGCCCGGATTCATCACCTGCCGAGGATACAGGACGACATGAAGTTTTTCATCGACACAGCGGATGTTACGGAGATCAAGGATCTGGCCGCCACCGGTCTCGTGGACGGGGTGACGACCAACCCGTCGCTCATCGCCAAGTCCGGGCGCCCGATCCTCGAAGTGATCAAGGAAATCTGCGACGTCGTCGACGGACCGGTCAGCGCGGAAGTCACCGCGACCGACCACGAGACGATGATGAAAGAGGCAGCGCTGCTGCTCAAGCTGGCTGACAACATCGCCATCAAGGTGCCGCTGACTGTCGATGGCCTGAAAACCTGCAAGGCGCTGAGCGACGACGGCATTCCGGTCAATGTCACCCTCTGTTTCTCCGCCGGACAGGCATTGCTGGCTGCCAAGGCCGGTGCCGCTTTCATCTCGCCCTTTGTTGGCCGTCTCGACGATATCGGCATCAATGGCATGGACCTGATCGCGGATATTGCGGATATCTACGCCAACTTCGATTTCGACACGGAAATCCTC
This sequence comes from Nisaea sp., assembly GCF_039990255.1. Taxonomy (GTDB): domain Bacteria; phylum Pseudomonadota; class Alphaproteobacteria; order Thalassobaculales; family Thalassobaculaceae; genus Nisaea. The sequence goes on from NZ_JBDXGG010000004.1 coordinate 408,275, forward strand.
GTCGCCTCCGTGCGTGGCCCGCAGCATGTCATCGAAGCGGCCAAGCTCGGCGCGGATGTCGCCACGCTGCCACCGGCCGTGCTGCGCAGTCTGTACAATCACCCTCTCACCGACAAAGGTCTCGATGCCTTCCTGAAGGACTGGGCGAAAACCGGTCAGAGCATCCTCTAGGGACGGACGGCAAACGATGACAGGCAAGGGCTCCGCGGCGGAACCGGGCAAGAAGAGCGTCAAGCAGGCGGCAAATCAGCCTGCCCCAACGCTGACGGCCGGGCAGGTCACAGAATACCTTGCCGCTCATCCGAGCTTCCTGATCGAGCACCCCGAACTGATCGACATCCTGACCCCGCCAAGCCGGACCAGTGGCGAAGCGGTGGTCGATATGCAGCATTTCATGCTGGAGCGGCTGCGCTCGGAGAATCAGAAGCTCAAGGATTCCCATGCCGGTCTGGTCGCTACAGCGCGCGGCAACCAGTCGACCCAGAACCGCATCCACGCGGCAATCTTGCGCATCGTGGCAGCGAATTCTTTCGATAACCTGATCCAGTCAGTGACGATAGACCTGCCGGTCATGCTCGGCATCGACGTGGTGACACTCTGCATCGAGGCTGGCGATGTGCCGATTCCGAAGGCCTATGCTTCGGGCGTGCGCTCCATCCCGGCCGGGACCATCGATCGCAAGATCGGCGTCGGCAAGGACGTGATGCTGGCCGCCAATGTCGAGGGCGATGAAGAGATTTTCGGCTCGGCTGCCGGTCTGGTCTCCTCCATGGCTCTGGCCCGTATCCAAGTCAGCCCGCACTCACCGATGGGCCTTATGGCTTTCGGAACGCGGGACGGCGAGGCCTATCATCACGGGCAGGCCACCGAGCTTTTGAGCTTCCTTGCCCGCACCACGGAGCTGACCATCCGGCAATGGCTGAACCTTCCGGGCTGACAAAAGCCGAGACCATCACAGACCTGACCAGCGCAATCAATGCCTGGAGACAATGGCTGGCGAGTGAAAAGCGCGCCTCAAGCCACACCCTGTCCGCCTATGAGCGGGATCTCGATCAGTTTCTCGATTTTCTGCAGAATCATCTGGGTGCAACTCCCGGCTTCTCCGATCTCGCCGCCTTGAAACCCGCGGACTTCCGGGGGTATTTGGCCCGGCGCGTCTCGGAGGGCTATGCGAAAACCTCCACAGCACGGGCGCTCTCCGTCATACGCGGGTTCTTTAGATTTCTCGAACGGCGCGGCGTGCTTGCAAACGCGGCCATCTTCGCGATCCGGGGACCGCGCATTCCTGTCTCGGTACCGAAGGCGCTGACGGTTACCGAAGCGGCTGAAACCCTCGATGCCATGGGTGATCTGGCGTCAGAGCCATGGATCGCAGCCCGTGACGTTGCCCTCGTCTCCCTGCTTTACGGCGGCGGGTTACGGATCGGCGAGGCACTGGCGCTCAATCGCGATGATTTTCCGGTGGGCGACACACTCACCATCACCGGCAAGGGCAACAAGCAGCGCATCGTGCCGATACTGCCCGCCGTCCGCGCCGCCATCGACGATTACGTCGCCCGCTGCCCGTATCGGGGCGGGCCAGATGCTCCGCTGTTTCTCGGCGCCCGGGGCAAACGGCTGCAGGCCGGTGTTGCCCAGCGCGCCATGCGCTTGGCGCGGGGCTGGCTGAATCTGCCAGAAACCGCAACGCCCCACGCCTTGAGGCATTCCTTTGCCACCCACCTGCTGGCCGGTGGCGGCGATCTACGGGCGATCCAGGAACTGCTCGGCCATGCCTCACTGTCTACCACCCAACGCTATACCAGCGTGGATGCGGAGCGGCTGATGGATGTGCATCGCCGGGCACATCCGCGAGACAATTAGGGCGTTCTGAAGCGATCTGCCGGAATCACTGCGACCGGTGTGATCTCGACCAGAAAGTCCTCGTGCCCAAGGCCAGCGACCATGACGGAGGTCGACACCGGCTCCCGTCCTTCCGGAAAGAAAGCCGCCCGGACTTTCTGGATTTCCGGAAGCTGGGAGCGGTTGGTGAAATAGGTCGTGGTTTCGACAATATCGCCGGGAACACCACCGACATGGGCAAGCAGCCGCCCGATATTATCGAATATCTGCCGGGTCTGCAGGGTGACGTCTCCAAGCCCGACGATGTTCTCATCCGCGTCCCATGCGACTTGGCCGGTCAGGCGGACGATAACGCCCTCATGCTGGGTCACGCCCATCTGAAAGCCGCGTCCCCGCGCTTTCCAGACCTCGGGAACTTCAAAACCGTTTGCCATTTATGGCTCTCCGCCGACGAAACTATAAATTCGGGCTTCAGTTTCGGAAAAAGATCAGCTTTCGATCCTCTTCCCAGTCCGGCACCCAGAAATAGTAGTGCAGGTCGCACATGCCATCCTCAAGAATGATCGCGACTGGACAGGCGTCGTCGATGCCGGTCATTTCCCGGGTTTCCTCCTGTGTCAATCGCTCCAGAGAGATCTTAGGCGGCGGCTCGCCATTACCGCATAAGCCCATTTGGTTTGCGCTGTCGAAGAAGGTCACCACCCCTTCCGAGACCAGAGCACCCTTCTCGTGTGTCACCACGACCATAAGGAAGGTAGAGCCTTCCGGATTATCGTGGCTCACATAGCCGGCAACCTTGTCCTGATAACCGTCGCAAGTGACATCTCCACTTTCGACCTGCCAGTCGTTATGAAAAACGTACTGGCTGCCCTGATACCGCATCTCGGCATTGAGCTCCCCCTCCGTGACGTCCTGAGCTTGACCGATGCCGCACCATAGAAACACAAAACCAAGGGCCATCAAGACAACCCGCATCTGCCAGATACTCCTCATTCATTTCGACCAAATGTTTGGCCGAGTGAGCTTGCGCGGCCTCGCCCGCTCGGCCATGCTCTTTATCACATCACCCGGCGACCACTCACTGCCATCAGCACAAGACGCCACTCTCATTATACCGCCGGAACAGGGACCTGCCGATGCCCGAGATAGCGCATAAAGGCTACGCGCCGACCATCTGGGAAAATCTCGCCAGTGCGCCGCATCCCTCCCTCAGTTTCCAGAGTTCCTTCTGGCATTCCGTCGCACCTGCCGGCCCCGTCTGCACCCGCCTTGAGGGCGAGGCACGGACAGACATCGCGGTGGTCGGCGGCGGTTTTCTCGGTCTCTCGACCGCCCTGCATCTGGCCGAGGCCGGGCACAAGGTCACGCTGCTTGAAGCGGACGAGGCCGGGTTCGGTGCTTCCGGGCGAAATACAGGTTTCGTCGTACCCAACCTCCTCACCGGTCTCGACCCACGTTATGCAAAAGAGAAATTCGGGCCGGAGAAAGGCGATCTGCTGGTTCGCATGCTGGGCGAAGGCGGCGATCTGGTGTTCGACTTGATAAAGCGCCACGGCATCGACTGCTGGGGCAAGCAGACGGGCTGGATGCAGCCGATCCACATCGCGAAGAAGCTGGACTGGCTGGAAGACCGGGTGAAGCAATGGCAGGCGCTTGGCCGGCCGGTGAAGCTGCTGTCCCGCGACGAAGCCGTGGCCGAGACCGGCTCGGAAGCCTATCACGGCGCTTTCCTGGACCCGACTGGCGGTCATATCAACCCGCTCGCCTTCGTGCGCGGGCTTGCCCATGCCGCGGTAAAAGCCGGTGTCACATTGCATATCGACAGCCGCGCCAACGGAATCGCCAAACAAGGCAGCGAATGGCACTTGAAGACTGATCACGGCACGCTGATCGCCGATCGCGTTCTCTTAACCACCAACAGCACCGGTGGCGAGCTCGCGACAAAAGCGGAAGGCACCCAGTTCCCGATCACCCTGTTCCAGGTGGCGACCCAGCAACTCGATCCCGAGCTACGCAAGAGCGTGCTGCCGAACGACCGCTGCTCGGCCGACACCCGCAAGGACCTGATCGCCTATCGCTGGACCAACGACAACCGGATCGTCACCGGCGGTCTGTTGGCGAACCCGCTCGGCTCATTGGAGCGTGGCCGTACACACCATCTCGGCCGGTTGCAGGATTTGTTGCCGCAATTGCCAAAGCTGGAAGCTGAATTCGCCTGGCAGGGGCGCCTCGCCGCCGCACGGGATTACATGCCCCGGCTGATGCAGCTCGGCGACGGCGCATGGTCCGCCATCGCCTGCAACGGGCGCGGCATTGCCATGACCACCGCACTTGGCCGCAAGCTGGCCTACTGGCTCTCGGGTGGCGCCAACGCGGACCTGCCACTGCCGATCACCGATCCTGACCCGGTAATGTTTCCGAAGCTGGCCCCGCTCGCGTTTTCTTTGTGGCTGCCCTTGGGGCGGCGCGAGGATGCGAAGGATTTAAGGGAGTAACTTCCCACACATCGTCATCCCCACGGCGGTCGGGACCCAGGAGAAGGCGGACAGAGTTCTATGATCCCTGGACCCCGGCCTGCGCCGGGGTGACGGTTCGGACAACAGAAACAAAAACCGCGGCTCGAAAGCCGCGGTTTTCTATTCGATATCGATGAAATCGATCAGATGTGAATCGCGCCGGTGCTGGCTGCGAGGCCCGCTTCCTTGACCGCTTCGGACAAGGTCGGGTGGCCGTGGCAGATCCGGCCGATATCCTCGGACGAGCCGCCGAACGCCATGACGGCCGCGACCTCATGGATCAGATCGCCGGCACCCGGGCCCATGATATGGGCACCGAGAACCGCGTCGGTCTTCTTGTCCGCCAGGATCTTCACAAAGCCTTCGGTGAAGCCGGTAGACTTTGCCCGCGCGTTTGCGCTGAACGGGAAGGAGCCGGATTTATACTCGACGCTCGCTTCCTTCAGCTGCTCTTCGGTCTTGCCGATACTGGCAACTTCCGGCCAAGTGTAGACGATTCCGGGAACCAGATTGTAATCCACATGGCCGGACTGACCCGCCATCGTCTCGACCGCGGCGACGCCGTCTTCCTCGGCCTTGTGGGCCAGCATCGGGCCCAGGATCACGTCGCCGATGGCGAAAATACCCGGCACATTGGTTTCGAAGTCGGCATCGACCGGGATGAAGCCGCGCTTGTCCATCTCCACGCCGGCCTTGTCGAGGCCGAGCCCTTCGGTGAAGGGACGGCGGCCGATTGCGACCAGCACCACGTCGGCATCAATGGCCTCCGAATCGCCGCCTTTGGCCGGTTCTGCCGTCAGGGTGACACCGGACTTGGTCTTTTTCGCCGCGGTCACCTTGGTGCCCATCTTGAAGGTGATGCCTTGCTTCTGCAGCACGCGCTGGAACTTCTTGGCGATCTCGCTATCCATGCCGGGGACGATCCGGTCGAGGAATTCGACCACCGTCACCTTAGAACCGAGACGGGCCCAGACAGAGGCCATCTCCAGCCCGATCACACCACCGCCGATAACCACGAGGTGATCCGGAACCTTGGCGATGTCGAGCGCGCCGGTGGAGGTGACGATCTTCTTTTCGTCAATCTCAAGGCCCGGCAGCGGGGTCGGCTCGGAGCCGGTGGCGATCAGGACACGCTCGGTCTTGAGAACTTCCTTCTTGCCCTTCTCGCCCGTAACCTCGACCTCGGTCGCGGATTTCACCAACGCGGTGCCGGTCTTCCAGTCGATCTTGTTCTTCTTGAAGAGAAAAGCGACGCCACCGGTCAGCTGCTCGACGACGCTGGCTTTGTTAGCCATCATCTGCTTCAGGTTCAGCTTCACGGAGCCGACCTCAACGCCGATATCTTTCAGATGATCCTGCGCTTCGGCGAATTTCTCCGACGAGGAAAGCAGTGCCTTGGAGGGTATGCAGCCGACATTGAGGCAGGTGCCTCCGAGGGTCGCGCGCTTTTCAACGCACGCCACTTTCATGCCCAGTTGCGCAGCGCGGATGGCGGCCACATAACCGCCCGGACCCGCACCGATGACGACGAGATCGTAGCTGTCAGCCATGATAAATTGCTCTCTTGTCCAGCTCGTTCTTGAAAGGCCGCGCGCGGGACTGGCCCGCGCGCGATGAAATTACATGTCGATCAGCAGACGGCGCGGATCTTCCAGCGCATCCTTGACCCGGACCAGGAAGGTAACCGCTTCCCGGCCGTCGATGATGCGGTGATCGTAGCTCATCGCCAGATACATCATCGGCCGGATCTCGACCTTGCCGTTCACGACCATCGGCCGTTCCTGGATCTTGTGCATGCCCAGAATGCCGGACTGCGGAGGATTCAGGATCGGGGTCGACATCAGCGAGCCGTAAACGCCGCCATTTGTGATGGTGAAGGTGCCACCAGTCATGTCCTTCATGGTGAGCTTGCCGTCCCGCGCCTTGCGGCCGAGATCGCCAATACCCTGCTCTACACCCGCGAAACTAAGAGTGTCCGCATCGCGCAGAACCGGCACGACCAGACCTTGCGGCGTGCCGACCGCAACACCGATATCGTAGTAATTCTTGTAGATCAGCTCATCGCCGTAGATCTCGGCATTAACCGCCGGGAGTTCCTTCAGAGCGGCGACGCAAGCCTTCACGAAGAAGGACATGAAGCCGAGCTTCACGCCGTGCTTCTTCTCGAAGCCATCCTTGTATTCAGAACGCAGGCCCATGACCGCGCCCATATCCACCTCGTTGAAGGTGGTCAGCATGGCGGCGGTGTTCTGGGCATCCTTCAGTCGGCGGGCGATGGATTGGCGCAGGCGCGTCATCTTCACCCGCTCTTCGCGCGGATCTTCCGCACGCGGCGGCAGCGGCCCGGCGGCTGCCGGTACAGCCCCTGCAGGAGCCGACGCGGATGCCTTGGCAGTACCGGCTTCGATCGCGGCCAGCACGTCACCCTTAACCAGACGGCCGTCCTTACCGGTCGGCTTGATCTTGGCAGGGTCGAGATTGTTGTCCTCAACCAGCTTTCGCACGGCAGGGGACAGGGTTTTGACCTCATGGGTGACGGCAGCAACCGGTGCGGCGGCAGGAGCCGAAGCGGGCTTCGGTGCTTCCTTCGCGGCGGGCGCCGGAGCGGCTTCGGCCTTCGCCTCGGCAGGCTTGGCTGCCGGTTCCGCCTTCTTCGCCGGCGCGGCGCCTTCGGCGATCACACCAAGCAGCGCATCGACACCGACGGTCGCATCCACGTCAGCGACGATTTCCTGCAGGGTTCCGGCAGCCGGTGCGTTGACCTCCAGGGTCACCTTGTCTGTTTCCAGCTCAACCAGTGGCTCGTCAAGACCGACAGCATCACCGACGCTCTTCATCCAGCGCGCCACAGTTGCCTCGGACACCGATTCCCCAAGAACCGGGACCTTGATTTCCGTCGCCATTTTTCCGTCCATTCTCTCTTTTTGCGCCATGACCGGCGCGTGGTGTCAAATGCCGCCGGGGATGGGCCGGCGGCTGATATGTGTCAGAGTTATTCGGCCGCGTGCCGGCTGCCTTTGCTCATTTCTTCACCAACAGCGAGAGCTTCCTGCACCAGGGCTTCCTGCTCACGCACATGGCGTCCATGGTTACCTGTCGCCGGCGATGCCGCTTCGGCCCGACCTGCATAAAGCGGGCGCTTGCAGGCTCCCTCGAGCTCAACCAGCACACTTTCGATCCGGCGATCAACAAAGGACCAGGCGCCCATATTCCAGGGCTCTTCCTGGCACCAGACCACTTCAGCCTGCGGGAAGCGTGACAGCTCTTCCATCAAGGCCTTGCGCGGGAACGGATAGAGTTGTTCCAGGCGCAGGAAGAAGACATCGGTCTGACCGCGGCGGGCCCGCTCTTCGTACAGGTCGTAATAAACCTTGCCGGAGCAGATCACGACCCGCTTCACGTCCTTGTCCTCGCACAGCACCTCGTTGTCATACATGACCCGATGGAAACTGGTACCATCCGCCATGTCGTCCAGCGTCGAGACGCAGAGCTTGTGGCGCAGCAGCGATTTCGGGGACATCACGATCAGCGGCTTGCGGAAATCGCGGCTCTGCTGACGGCGCAGCGCGTGAAAATAGTTCGCCGGCGTGGTGCAGTACACAACCTGCATATTGTCCTCGCCGCAGAGCTGCAGATATCGCTCGAGACGGGCGGAGGAATGCTCCGGACCCTGACCTTCGTAACCATGCGGTAGCAGCATGACGAGACCGGACATGCGCAGCCATTTGTGCTCACCGGAACTGATGAACTGATCGACCACGACCTGAGCGCCATTGGCGAAGTCGCCGAACTGGGCTTCCCAGAGTGTGAGGATATTCGGCTCCGCCTGACTGAACCCGTATTCGAAGCCGAGCACGGAGGCTTCAGACAACGGGCTGTCGATAACTTCGTAATGCACCGGGTCCGTGCCGAGGCTGTTGAGCGGAATGTGCCGCTCTTCAGTGTTCTGATCGATCCAGACCGAATGCCGCTGGGAGAAGGTACCGCGGCCGGAATCCTGACCGCTGAGGCGCACACCATCGCCCTGCACGAGCATCGTCCCGAAAGCCAGGCTTTCCGCATTTGCCCAGTCGATGCCTTCACCGCTCTCGATCGCCTTGCGGCGCTGTTCGACCACACGCTTCAGCTTGCGGTTCATGGCGAAGTCTTTGGGTGCTTCGGTCAGCTTCATGCCGACCTCGCGCAGCGTTTCCTTGTCGACCGACGTCTCGCCCCGGCGGGCTTCGCCGTGCGCCTTGGTAAAGCCGGACCATTTTCCCTCAAGCCAGTCGGCCTTGTTCGGCTTGTAGTTCAATCCGGCCTCAAACTCGCTGTTCAGATGGTTGTCTTGCTCCTTGACCATACTGTCGGCCTCACCGGCCTTAATCACGCCTTCGCGCTCAAGTTGCTCGGCATAGAGCTTGCGAGTGGTCTTCTGGGTCGCGATCTTCGAATACATGAGAGGCTGGGTGAACATCGGCTCATCCCCCTCGTTGTGGCCGAAGCGGCGATAGCAGAACATATCAATCACCACGTCCACGCCGAATTCCTGGCGGAACTCGATGGCGATCCGGGCGACGTGCACGACGGCTTCCGGATCGTCCCCGTTCACGTGGAAGATCGGCGCGTCGACCATCTTCGCTACATCCGTCGGATAGGGCGAGGAGCGCGAGAAAGCCGGCGCCGTGGTGAAACCGATCTGGTTGTTCACGATGACATGGATCGTGCCGCCGGTACGATAGCCACGCAAGTCGGAGAAAGCGAAAGTTTCCGCAACCACGCCCTGGCCGGCAAAGGCCGCATCGCCATGCATCAGGATGCCGAGCACTTTTCGGCGATCAGATGCATCGTCGCGCTGGGTCTGTTTCGCGCGGACACGGCCGATCACAACAGGATTGACGATTTCCAGGTGGGACGGGTTGGCGTTCAGCGTCAAATGAACGTTTGCCCCGTCGAACTCACGGTCGGCGGACACGCCCATATGATATTTCACATCGCCGGAGCCGCCCACGTCTTCCGGATTCGCCGGATTGCCGAGGAACTCGGAAATGATGGCCCGGAACGGCTTGCTCATGAAATTGTTGAGCACATTGAGGCGGCCGCGATGCGGCATACCGATCACGACCTCTTCCAGGCCGATCTGGCTGCCCCGTTTCAGGATCTGTTCCAGCGCCGGGATCAGGCTTTCGCCGCCATCAAGACCAAAACGCTTGGTGCCGACATATTTCCGGCCGAGAAACTGCTCGAAGGTCTCCGCGGCAGTCAACCGTTCGAGGATCGTGTGTTTGCCGCGTTCGGTAAATTCGGTCTTGTTGCGGATCTGCTCGATCCGCTCCTGGATCCAGGCTTTCTGATCCGGGTCCTGCATGTGCATGAACTCGACACCGATGCTGCCGCAATAGGTACGGTCCAGTAGCTCGATGATCTGCCGCAATGTAGCCGTTTCCAGCCCGAGCACATGATTGATGAAGATCGGACGGTCCCAATCCTCTTCGGTGAAACCGTAATGGGCGGGATCGAGTTCGGGGTGCGGCGTCGGCGGCTCAAGACCCAGCGGGTCGAGCTTGGCTTTCAGGTGCCCCCGGATCCGGTAAGCCCGGATAAGCATGATCGCCCGGAGTGAATCCAGACTGGCCTGCCGGATATCGCTGCCTAAGAGCGGATCTGCGGACGCAGCAGGTTTATCGTCCGTAACCGGACCCGACCCATCTGCCGCCTCGCCAGTGCCACCGATGACTCGGTTGCCTCGGTCAGCCCAGCTTGGCCCATGCACATCCCCCTGGACGAGGCCAACATCGTCATGGAGGTCAGCGAAATAATCGCGCCAACTTTCATCAACTAAGGCCGGGTTCTGGAGAAATCGTTCGTAGAGTTCACCGATGAAAGGTGCGTTAGCACCAGAAAGAAAGGATTGGTCGCTCACTGCCGTCGCCATATTGGAACCTGCCCCTTTGCGAAGTGGCTGATGGTCCTGTCTGTTTCGGCTCCGCGCGCCCCTCGCGCAGGGCCTAGGTAACCCTTGCGGCAAAGCGCCGCACGGGCAAGCATCTTCTTATACTAGCTAAGAAATTACTAACTTGAAGCCGTTCTGCATGGCAGATGGCAAAAAATCGCAAGGGTGTGTCCGGACGGCAGCAGTTTGATGCCGTCCGGAACACGTCAATCAACCCTTGATCGCCTGGACCATGGTGGTGCCCAGCGAAGCCGGGCTATCGGCAACAAGAATGCCGGCGGACTTCATGGCGTCCATCTTGGAATTGGCATCGCCTTTGCCGCCAGAGATGATCGCACCGGCATGGCCCATGCGACGCCCCGGAGGCGCGGTAACACCGGCAATGAAACCACACATCGGCTTCTTCACCTTGTTTTGCTTGAGAAATTCGGCCGCGTCCTCTTCTGCCGAGCCGCCGATTTCACCGATCATGATGATCGCTTCGGTCTCCGGATCGCCAAGGAACAGGTCCAACGCATCGATGAAGTTGGTGCCATTCACCGGGTCTCCGCCGATACCGATACAGGTCGACTGGCCAAGACCGGCCGCCGTGGTCTGGGCCACCGCTTCATAGGTCAGCGTACCAGATCGGGAGACAATCCCGACCTTGCCGCGGCGATGGATGTGGCCCGGCATAATTCCGATCTTGCAAGCGTCCGGCGTGATCACACCGGGGCAGTTCGGGCCGATCAGACGGGTCTTGGAGCCATTAAGGGCACGTTTGACCTTGACCATGTCGAGGACCGGGATGCCTTCGGTGATGCAAATCACCAGCGGAATTTCCGCATCGATGGCTTCCAGGATCGAATCGGCGGCAAACGGCGGCGGAACATAAATCACCGACGCATTGCAACTGGTCCGGTCCTTGGCTTCGGCAACCGTGTCGAACACCGGCAGGTTAAGGTGGCTTTGACCGCCCTTACCTGGAGTAACGCCGCCGACCATCTTGGTGCCGTATGCGATCGCCTGTTCAGAGTGGAACGTGCCCTGGCTTCCGGTGAAGCCCTGGCAGATGACTTTCGTATTCTCGTCGACCAGAACGGCCATCAGGCTGCCTCCTTCACCGCAGTGACAATTTTATCCGCTGCATCCGCGAGATTGTCAGCGGACGTGATCGGCAGACCGGAATCGGCGAGGATCTGCTTACCAAGATCGACGTTTGTACCTTCCAGCCGCACAACCAGCGGCACGTGCAGGCTGACTTCCTTGGCCGCCGCGACGACGCCTTCGGCGATCACGTCACAGCGCATGATGCCCCCGAAGATGTTGACCAGAATGCCTTCGACGTTCGGATCGGAAAGGATGATCTTGAAGGCTGCGGTGACCCGCTCCTTCGTTGCCGACCCACCGACATCGAGGAAGTTCGCGGGCTCAGAGCCGTAGAGCTTGATGATATCCATGGTGGCCATCGCGAGACCCGCGCCATTCACCATGCAACCGATGCTGCCGTCGAGCTTCACGTAGTTCAGCTCGTACTTGGCTGCTTCGAGTTCGGAGGCGTCTTCCTCGGTCTCATCACGCAGCTCGGCAACGTCCTTGTGCCGGAACAGCGCGTTGTCGTCGAAACCCATCTTGGCATCAAGCGCGATCACGTCACCGGAGCCGGTGATGACCAGCGGGTTGATCTCAACCATCGCAGCGTCGAGATCGGTGAAGGCCTTGTACATGGCCATCAGGAACTTGACCGCCGACTTCACCTGGTCACCTTCAAGGCCCAGCGCGAAGGCGATGCGGCGGGCATGGAAGCCCTGCAGGCCTGTCACCGGGTCGATGGCGATGGTGATGATCTTTTCCGGGGTCGCCTCAGCGACTTCCTCGATCTCCATGCCGCCCTCGGTCGAGGCCATCACGGTGACGCGGCTGGTGTCGCGGTCGACCAGCAAGCTGAGGTAAAGCTCGCGCTTGATATCGCAGCCTTCCTCAACATAGATCCGACTGACTTCCTTGCCATCCGGGCCGGTCTGCTTTGTGACGAGCGTGGCACCAATCATCTCGGCAGCGTTCGACTTGACGTCTGCCACAGACTTGACGACGCGAACACCGCCAGCGCCGTTTTCATTGCCCTTGAAGCGTCCTGCACCTCGGCCACCAGCATGAATCTGAGACTTCACGACCCAGACCGGACCGCCAAGTTCGTTGGCGACCTTCTCGGCCTCCTCCGGGGTGTAGGCAACGCCGCCCCGCGGCACTGCAACACCGAATTTGGCCAAGAGTTGCTTGGCCTGATACTCGTGAATGTTCATGGCTCTCCCATTTCTCTTGCACCGGTTTTGGCGCGAGAACCGCCGAAGCCGTTGCTGCAACTGACCCAACAGGCCAGCTTAATCCCCAAACGCGGGAAGCGGCCCGGCGCCGCAGTCACACTGTAGCACCGAACCACCCGATAACATATCGTGGTATACTGTATACCACGATATCGACCTTAGAGGCCGAATTTCGCCGCAACTTCGTTCAGGCTCTTCACCGCGCCGACCGAATGATCGAACATGGCTTTCTCGTCCGCATTCATCTCGATTTCGACAATACGCTCAACGCCATTCGCGCCGATCACGCACGGCACGCCGACATACAGACCGTCGAGGCCATATTCGCCGGTGCACTGCGCTGCGCACGGCAGAACGCGCTTTTTGTCCTTAAGGTAGGAGTCCGCCATCTGGATGGCAGAGGACGCCGGCGCATAGAAGGCCGAGCCGGTCTTCAGCAGGCCGACGATCTCGGCGCCGCCGTCACGGGTGCGCTGAACGATCTGGTCGACCTTTTCCTGAGTGGTCCAGCCCATCTTCACCAGATCCGGAACCGGAATACCGGCAACGGTGGAGTAACGGGTCAGCGGCACCATGGTATCGCCGTGGCCACCGAGCACGAACGCGGTAACGTCTTCAACAGAGACATTGAACTCTTCGGCCAGGAAGTAGCGGAAACGGGCGCTGTCGAGCACGCCGGCCATGCCGACAACCTTGTTGGCAGGCAGGCCGCTGAGCTTCTGAAGAATACCGACCATGACGTCGAGCGGGTTGGTGATGCAGATCACAAAAGCGTTCGGGCAATTCGCGCTGATGCCGTCGGCAACCGCCTTCATGACCTTGGTATTGGTTTCGATAAGATCGTCGCGGCTCATGCCCGGCTTACGCGGGATACCTGCGGTTACGATAACAACATCGGAGCCTGCGAGAGCGCTGTAATCGTTTGCGCCGAGCATCTTGGCATCAAAGCCCTCAACCGGAGAGGCTTCCGCTATATCCAGAGACTTACCCTGGGGGATGCCCTCAACGATATCAAAGAGCACCACGTCGCCGAGTTCCTTCAGGCCGGCGAGCAGCGCGAGCGTGCCGCCGATATTCCCAGCGCCGACCAGCGCGATTTTGTTGCGAGCCATCTTGTTCCCCACTCCTCTGATTCGGGACAGATCCGCCGCGCCATCTAAGGCTTCGGCCTCCTCCTGGGCGGCGGAAAACCGAGGCGCGGTGTAGCGCGATTCCGGCACCCCCGCAAGGCCTCAGCCGGTCCGACATGCCGACAAGGCACAAAGATCAGAAGCGCGGGGCCGAACTCTCAACCTTAAGCAAATGGTCTAGACCCGGTTGAAGATCGGACAATACAAAGTCCACACGCTGCTGAATTCCAACGTTCGGCTTGGCAAAACGGCTGCGCCACTCGAAGATTTTGACCGCAATTCCACAGAGAACCTCGGCCAAAGTTGCCTGATGTTCCAGGATTTGCTGCCGTGCCGTGCTGAACTCCCCAAGCGTCAGCGCTTGCCAATCGAACACCGCTCTCCGGTCGAACTCGTGGAAACGTTCCACAACATTTTCAACGATATGATTGATGGCGGAAGACACATGCTTCATCCGATTGATCGCCGGATCTCCCTTCCGGAACGAACCACGAGAAATCGCTTCCTCGATCCAGCCATGCAGCTCCTTAACCCGCGGTACGATCAGATTGAGGTAGCTTCGATAATAGCCAAGGGAGAGAAATGCATCGCCATAATCCTCCAGCAGCTCGGGCAGTTTATCGAGATCCGACTCCAGAGCTGCGGACAACAACTCAAGCTTTTGCCGCGCGGCCGCCTTATCCGCCATATCCATGATATTCCGCAGGCTGCTGGGATCCGTTATATCCATCCCGACATCGCCGAAGACGTGCCGCACGAGCGGCCGGGTCAGATTACGCATATGGCCCGCAAGCTCACGCTTCTTCTCATTCGACAGACTGAGCACGTCGGTCGTTTCCAAATCAATGCCACTGGAGCGGACCGCGCGTCGCAGTGAATAGCAGTCGAACGCTGGTAGCGCGGCCGCCTCCTTGAGCATCGGAATATCGTGCTTGATCAGGTCTTCGTCCCGGTTGACGTAGTTCGGCAACTCATCGATCCCGAACTGGCCACTGCCCATCCCACTGCCACGAAACAGCTCGACACGGGTTTCAAGCCGCACATTCTTGATAAGACGCAGTCTGGACAAACCCCTGTTGCGAATGGGGAGTGCCGCACAGGCAAACGTGTTTATGGAATCCCGGTCCTCACGGTCGATGACGATGCGTTCACTGTCTTGCTGGATGGTCGATCCGGGCATGATCTCTCACGGCAATAGGCGCTGTACGGGGCATGGCTTCCGAGGCACCGGGCTCTTCTGAGGCCTATTCGAAAGTGGGCGCTTCGCGTTCGATCGCGGTCATGCGATCTAGCCCCGACCGAAGGTCTGACAAAACAAAGTCGGCGCGGCGCTCGAAACTGCCGCCTCCGCCGGGAAAACGGGATTCCCATTCAAAAACCTTGACCGCGAGCCCGCACAGAACAGCGGCAAGGCTCTCCTGGTGGTCAGTGATCAAGGCACGCAGCTGATTGAAAGTGCCAACAGTTACCCGCTCCCATCGGATGTCCGTTTTGCTCTCGAAATTGTGGAGCCGGCGCTTCAGGGACTTTCGCAACACTCCGAGAGTGCGCTCTGCCTTGATCAACCCCGGCCCTGTCATTGGATCCTTGCCTATATGAGGCACTTCATAAGCCTCCCGAACCCACGCCTGAAGCAGTGAGATCCGCGGGCCGATTTCCGCGAAATATTGTTTGTAAAAGCCAAGGGACAGAAAGACGTCACCGTAATCCTCAAGCAGATCCGGCAGATCTTCGCGTGTGGTCCCCAGAGCCGAGGCAAGGCCATTAATCCGCTGGAGAACGAAAGCGCTGCTTGCATTAAGCAGCCTGTCACGGAGCAAATCCGGGTCAGACAACTCGATGTTGCTCGCGTCGAACAGATACTGCAGCAAAGGTCGTGTCAGGTTCCGCATATGCGGCTGCAATTCGTGCTTCTTCACATCGCTCAGTGTGAAGGCTTCAAGACTGTCGATCTCAATGCCCGCCGCCCTGAGGCCACGACGCAAGGAATAGGGATCGAAACTCTCCATCTCGCCGACGCTCGTCAACATCGGAATATCGTGGTGCAGGAGATCGTCCGTCTCGGTCATGAAATCGGGCAACTCGTCGATTGTGACCTGCCCGCTACCCATGCCCGCTTCGCGATAAAGCTCGATACGGGTTTCCATACGCACATTCTTGATCAGCCGGACTTTTTTCAGCCCTTTGGTACGCAGCGGAAGAATGTTGCAACGGAGCGTGTGAAGGGAGTCCTGATCGCGATCAGGAAGCAACGGATTACGCTGTGCCGAAAAGTCGATGGCGTATGCGATGACACACTCCCGGATGAGATGGCTCTATACGGGGCCTTCTGCCATCCGTGATGATTTATCACTCTCTATCATAAGTTACTCTAAAGAGTTATATTTAAATTTAAGTCTATTTGTGATTATCGGGCAAGTCATTGCACCATAGTATATTCTCGCGCATCACCGGCGGCGCGATTCAAAGTAATCAGAGGATTGCATTTCCATCAGCCTGGAAATCGTCCGATCGAATTCGAAGCCCCAATCCTCGCCGTCATAAAGCCTTTCAGGAGCGGCTTCGGCCGACGCCACCAGACGCACGCCCTGATCGTAGAGCGCGTCGATCAGCGTCATAAAACGGCGCGCCTGATCCCTGTTCGCAGCACCGAGGATAGGGATGTCGGAAAGAATCACGGTATGGAATCGTTCCGCAACCGCAAGGAAGTCGGCGGCGGCCAGCGGCATATCGCAGAGATCCCGGAAACCGAACCGCGCAATACCTGCGGCGGCCGCCGGAACCGCGATCTCCCGTCCCTTGCGATTGATCACATCCGGCTTTGCCTCGGCATTGTCCGTCAGCTCGGCAAAGGTCCGGTCCAGCGCCGCGTCCGCCTCGGGGCCACAAGGAACATGATAGACGGTCTGCCCCCGCATACGCCCGAGCCGGTAATCTTCCCCGTCATCAAGGCGGAACACCTCGTGCCGCGCTTTCAGGATTCCGATAAAGGGCAGAAAAAGGTCCCTCTGCAGACCATCCTTGTAGAGCTCGTCCGGTGCCCGGTTGGAGGTCGCAACAACCACGACACCCAGCTCGAACATGGCGAAGAACAGACGGGAGACGATCATCGCGTCGGCAATGTCCCGGACCTCAAACTCATCGAAACAGAGCAGCCAGGCACGGTCGGCAAGTTTCTGAGCCGTCGGCCGAATCGGCTCCGCCGTTTTGGAGACTTTGTTCTCTTGCCGCCATTCATGGATCAGCTCATGCGCTTCGCGCATGAACTCGTGAAAATGCACGCGCCGTTTCCGCTCGACCTTCGCCCCTTCGAAAAACAGATCCATCAACATGGATTTGCCGCGCCCGACAGAGCCGTAAATATAGAGGCCTTGCGGCGGCGTGGACGGTTTGCTCCGGGCAAAGCCGAGCTTCGCGGTCCAGCCCGTCTTGGCTTGCGGGGGCCGGTAGTCGATCAGCTGATCGTGGAGCCATTGAAGTTTCGCAGTGGCCGCTGCCTGTGCCGGGTCGGCCGAAACGGTCCCCTCGGCGATCAGGGCTTCATAGCGGGCCAACGGCCCTTCTTTAGTCACAATGCGTTCTCCCCTCGGACGAGCGGACAGCCCGTTCCCCCTCAAAGACAGAAGTCGCCCAAGTTACAGGCAAGGTCAAGCCAGAGCCAAAGCCGACTCCAGGACTCGATGCAGATTTGGATACAGTACAAGGCCCTACCGGACGCAGGTCAGCGTCCTCCCGATACGTCCAGTATAGAGCCTGCGCAATACCCCGCGGCATCGCTCAGCAACCAGACAATGGCCTCCGCCACTTCCTCAGGCGCGGCAGCGCGCCCGATCGGAGTCGTCGCGCCGAGCCGGGCGGCTCGGTCGGGCGCCCCTGCACTGGCATGGATGTCCGTATCAATCATGCCCGGCGCCACCGCATTAACGCGCACTCCCTCGCCTATGACCTCACGCGCAAAGCCGAGGGTAAAGGAATCCACCGCCCCTTTCGAAGCGGCATAATGCGTGAATTCATTAGGCGCACCGAGCCGGGAGGCGATGGAGGAAAGATTGACGATGGCGCCACCGGCGGCACCGTCTTTATTCGACATCCGGCGCACAGCCTCTCGGCAACAAAGCATCAATCCGATCACGTTGAGCTGCATGACCTCGCGGATAGCGGCTTCGGACATGTCCCGAACCTGGGATATTTTGCCAGTGATCCCGGCGTTATTGACCAACCCTCGCACCGGTCCGAGCGCCGCCTCCGCCTCATCGAACAGCCGTACAATGTCGGCTTCCTTTGAGGTATCGGCCTGGATGACAACGGCCTTTCGTCCCTCGGCTTCGACTCTGGCTGCGACAGTACGGGCCGCAGACTCATTGCCTGCATAATTCACGGCAATGTCCCAGCCATCACGCGCCGCCAACAGGGCCGTGGCCGCGCCGATACCCCGGCTGGCACCGGTGATGATGCAAAGTCCCTTACTCATTGTTCGTTCCCCCCAGAACTTTTGAGTCCAGCGGGATCATAGCGTGGTTCAATCGCCGGAGCGAACTTCCGCAGCAAACCGGACCGATGCGCGCAGCTCAGCTTTCTGGGCAACGCTGTCACCGCCACCGCCGCCGCTGGACGCGAGTTTCGACACAGCTTCCGTCCGCATCATCATGGCCGGCTGCGGGCGCTGCGCAGTGCTTGGCGCGATGTGAATTGCCGCCACACGATAGCCGCGATCCGGATAAACCGCTTTCAGGCGCGCCAGCTCATCGGCGGCGCTCTGATAGATGTCTGCTCGAAGCTCGGCCAGCGCCGCTTCTCGCTCCGCCAGGGTCGGGGTGAAATCGATGCCGAGCAGGGCGAAGCTCCGGCCCGCCTCGCCAAGACCATCGACAGTGCTGCCGATGCCGCCGAGGGCCATGCTCGGCAGTCGGGCTTCCGCCGTGATACGCCAGCGCTCGAATCCTGCCTCGTCCCTCAAACGATCATATCCGACCAGGCGCCAGGGGGCCTTGTCAGAAATTTTCGCCAGATCCGCCTGCACCGCAGCCCGTGCCAACCCGAACCCTCCGGCCTTGACCGCAAGATCGGCAGCTACTGTGACGGTCGCCGAATCGGTCTCGACCCATTTCTCCAGGCTGAGATCGAGCGTAACAGTATCGTCGCGGACTGTTTCCGCCTGCACCACGGGAGCGGCGAACAGCATTAGAATCGCAAGGGCTGCAGAGAGAAAGAGTCGGGTCATCAGATGGCTCCGGCTTGGCTGAAATGTGGCGTAACATTACCCACAATTGCGTCGGCAAGATGACATGGATGCCAAATTTTCACCATCCCGCATCAATCGCTCACAAGATCGCGACTGGCTTGATAATGGAAATCGCGGTACGGTAGCGTTGCAACTGACCGTGGAGGTTCACCTATGCGTAAACTCATTGGATTGTTCGTTCTCGCGGCTGCCGTCGTTGCCTTTACCGCGCCAGCCGCCTTTGCAGGCTGCTCTTCGTCGCACAAAACCGCAGAACAGAGTAAACCAGCACAGACCTCGTAAAAGACTTACGGCGGGACATTCCTGAAACCCGTCAGGACAGTGCCTCAGACTCACCCCTGAATAAAAACGGCCGCTGTTTCCAGCGGCCGTTTTCCTGTTCGAATTTCCGTCAGCGCTACATGCGCTGCACCATCAACTTCTTGATCTCACCAATCGCCTTGGCCGGGTTCAGGCCTTTCGGGCAAGTCTTGGTGCAGTTCATGATGGTGTGGCAGCGATAAAGCCGGAACGGATCTTCCAGCTCGTCAAGCCGCTCACCGGTATATTCATCACGGCTGTCCGCGATCCAGCGATAAGCCTGCAGCAGGATCGCCGGGCCGAGATACCTGTCGCCGTTCCACCAATAGCTTGGGCAGGAGGTCGAGCAGCAGAAGCACAGAACGCATTCCCACAAGCCATCGAGCTTCTCGCGCTCTTCGGTGCTCTGGCGGCGCTCCTCATCCGGCGGCGGCGGCGATTTCGACTTCAGCCACGGCTCGATAGAGGCAAGCTGCGCATAGGGTTGGGTCAGGTCCGGCACCAGATCCTTGACGACCGGCATGTGCGGCAGCGGATAGATCTTCACGTCGCCCTTCACGTCCTCGATGCTTTTCAGACAGGCGAGTGTATTCGTACCGTCAATATTCATCGCGCACGACCCGCAGATGCCCTCACGGCAGGAACGGCGGAAGGTGACGGTGGTGTCGACCTCGTTCTTGATCTTGATCAGCGCGTCCAGGACCATCGGGCCGCATTCGTCGAGGTCGATCTCATATGTATCGACCCGCGGATTTTGCCCGGTATCCGGATCGTACCGGTAGATCTTGAATGCCTTGACCCGTTTAGCGCCGGCTTCAGCCTTGTGCGTATTGCCGATCTTGACCTTCGAGTTTGCCGGCAAAGAAAATTCAGCCATCTCTCAATTCCGATCTTTTCTTCGTTCTCAAGCGATCAGTAGACGCGTGCCGCCGGCGGCACGACCTCGACTTCGTTCGAGAGCGTGTACATGTGCACGTCGCGATACATCACCTTGTGCTTGTACTTGTCGTCGAGCCACATGACGGTGTGCTTCATCCAGTTCGCGTCATCCCGATCCGGGAAATCCTCATGCGCATGCGCGCCTCGGCTTTCCGGACGAAGGCTCGCCGAAGTCAGAGTGATCACCGCCTGGCTCATCAGGTTCTCAAGCTCCAGTGCCTCGACCAGATCAGAGTTCCAGATCAGGGACCGGTCGCTGAGGCCGATATCCGGCAGCGTGGCCGCGATATCCTGGATTTTCTTAACGCCATCATCCATCAGCTCGGTAGTGCGGAACACCGCCGCGTGCTGCTGCATGGCGCGCTGCATGTCGAGACGGATCTCGGCAGCCTTACGCTCACCCTTGGCATGGCGCATCTTGTCGAGACGCGCGATCGCGTACTCGCCCGCATCGGACGGCAGCGGCTTGTGCAGCTCACCCGGACGTACGGTTTCCTTGGCCCGCAAGGCAGCGGCCCGGCCGAACACGACGATGTCGAGCAGGGAGTTGGTGCCAAGACGATTAGCACCATGCACGGAAACGGAAGCCGCCTCACCAATGGCCATCAGCCCCTGGCACACCCGATCCGGATCGTCCGCCGTCGGCGCCAGAACCTCGCCGTGATAATTCGTCGGGATACCGCCCATATTGTAGTGCACGGTCGGCAGAACCGGGATCGGCTCCTTGGTGACATCGACGCCGGCGAAGATCTTCGCCGTCTCGGAAATCCCCGGCAACCGCTGTGCCAGCACCGCCGGCTCAAGATGTTCAAGGTGCAGATAGATATGATCTTTCTGCGGCCCGATACCCCGGCCCTCGTTGATCTCGATCGTCATTGCCCGGCTAACGACGTCGCGCGAGGCCAGATCCTTGGCCGTCGGCGCGTACCGCTCCATGAAGCGCTCGCCTTCGGAGTTGGTCAGGTAACCACCCTCGCCGCGTGCTCCCTCAGTGATCAAACACCCGGAGCCGTAGATGCCGGTCGGGTGGAACTGCACGAACTCGAGATCCTGCATCGGCAGACCAGCACGGACCACCATACCGCCGCCGTCGCCGGTGCAGGTATGAGCGGAGGTGCAGGAGAAATAGGCACGGCCGTAACCGCCGGTCGCCAGCACCGTCTGATGTCCGCGGAAGCGGTGCAGAGTGCCGGTCGCCAGATCGATCGCCATGACGCCACGGCAGGCGCCTTCTTCGTCCATGATCAGATCGATAGCGAAATATTCGATGAAGAACTCGGCATTGGCCTTCAGGCTCTGCTGATAGAGCGTGTGCAAGATGGCGTGACCGGTCCGGTCAGCCGCAGCACAGGCGCGCTTGGCCATGCGCTTGCCAAAGTCCAGCGTGTGCCCGCCGAACGGGCGCTGGTAGATCTTGCCCTCGTCGGTACGCGAGAACGGCACGCCAAAATGCTCAAGCTCGATGATCGAGGGAATGGCGTTCCGGCACATATATTCGATGGCATCCTGGTCACCCAGCCAGTCCGACCCCTTGACGGTGTCGTACATGTGGAATTTCCAGTTATCGCCCTCACCCATATTGTTGAGCGCAGCGCCAACACCGCCCTGCGCAGCCACAGTATGGGAGCGGGTCGGGAAAACCTTGGTGATGCAGGCGGTCTTCAGGCCTTCGTTTGCCATCCCGAAGGCGGCACGCAAGCCGGCACCACCGGCGCCCACGACGACGACGTCGTAGGTATGATCAATGATCTCATAGGACTTCATGGAGCTCAGCCTCCGAAAGCGAGTTTAAGCACCGCGAACAGGGCGGCAATGGCAAGAAGGAAAGCGAGCAGCTTCACTCCAAGAAGGGACACCAGCTTGATGCCCTCGTGATGGACATAGTCCTCGATCACGACCTGCAAACCGAGAGCCGCGTGATAAAAGGTCGCAATGATCAGAGCGATCATCAGAACAGCGACGATGGGTGAGCTGAGCCAAGCCACAGTCTCCGCATAACCGGCGCCTGCCAGCGAGATCAAGGATGCCACGAACCAGAGTGTGAGCGGGATCAGTGCCACAGCGGTCACACGCTGCATCCACCAGTGATGCAGACCGCTCTTGGCGCTGCCAAGGCCGCGCACACGGCCGATCGGCGTACGCATTGAATTGTCAGTCATACCAGCCTCTCAAAAGAGTCTTTTTGTTGGCCTTGCCTCTTAAAGGGCGAAGGCAAGTATCCAGGCCAGAACGGTCAGGACCACCGCGGAGGCGATGACCAGCTTGGTCGCCTTTTCGGCTGTCTCGATCTCGAAGCCGTAACCGCTATCCCAGAACAGATGGCGGATGCCGTTGCAAAGATGGAAGAACAAGGCAAAGGAAAAGCCGAACAGAACCAGAAGTCCGATCCAGGAGCCCATTACGCTCTGCACAAACTCGAAATAACCCCCACCGGTCGCCGTCGCCATCAACCACCAAACGAGAAACAACGTGCCAATACCGAGCGCAACTCCTGTCGCGCGGTGTAAAATCGACGTTATCGCGGTGAGAGGTAGCCTATAGACCTGAAGATGTGGGGAAAGAGGGCGGTTGGAAACGCTCATAGTGCGCCTTTCCTGAGGAACATCAACAATGAAGCCGCACCATATTGCAGTGCGAACGTGATCTCAATTTATTTCGCCCCCTTGACTTGTCCAGTCCCCGGCCAGATTGCGGCCGAGAAACTACACGCCACGCCACGACCCACCGCTGTGGATAATGTTTTGACATAACTGTGGATAATTTGTGAAAGAATCACTTGCGGGGGATTTTTATCCGTTAATTCAAATGACTGACTTCACCCTTGAATGTGAGTATTTTTCTTCATACTTAACAAAAAAATGTGCATTAATTGATATTGACTTTGCCCTTACTAAAATTTTGACCTCTTCATGACGGATTTTTCATATTTTTATTGATCTAGTCTCGAAAAATAATGATAGTTTTACTCTAGATATGGAAGCGTTGCTTTAGGTCGGTCTTGTTTTCAGGAGCGGGTTAATGCGGGGCGCCACAAAGTGTACCGGCGGAGTCCGTGCCAAGACAGTCGCATTGGTCCTGTTGGTGTCTGCCTTCCGTGTCCGACGGGCCGCGCGTCATCTGACGGGCGGCCCGTTCGTTTTCCAGAAGCTTTCTCGCATCCATTTGAAATCGCGACGATCTGTCGGCTGGCATTGCCCGGCTCATCTGTTACGGTACGGTCGCGCCATTCGACGAGATGTCCGGGATGCACCGATCCGTGTTTCAAGCTATCCGATCCAGATGCCTGCACTTAAGCGGGGCCGCCGCCTTTCTCGCGGCGCTAATGCTCTTTCCGGCCATAAGTCAGGCGGCCTGTGCCGATCCACCGAGCCCCGGCGTCGACTGGAGGCGCTGCAATTTCGACAATTATCCGCTGGCCGGCGTCGACCTGAGTGGTGCCAATCTTAACGATGCCAGCTTCAACTGGGCCGATCTGACTGGCGCAAAATTGGACGAGAGCCGGGGTCGTGTTCGTTTCGCACGTGCAAAAATGGAAGGCGCCACCTTCCGGGGCGCACAGCTCCGCGATGCCGATTTCAGCCAAGCCAATTTGACTGGCGCCGACTTCACTGGCGCCAATCTGATCAAGGTCCGTTTTCAGACTGCGATCCTGCGTGGCGCAAACCTGACAAACGCCCGGGTGCGTGACTCCGACTTCTTCCGGGCGGATCTCTCCGGCGCGACCTGGACGGACGGTAAGAAAATCTGCGCGGAAGGCTCGATCGGTTTCTGTCGCTAGATGACAGACCGTTAACCATCGTGCTCACCGCTGGACTCGCGGTACTCAATCATCTCGGCAAGTGCCAGAATGCGACGCGCATTCTCGACATGCAGGGATTCGACCAGTTTGCCCTCGACCAGAGTCACACCGCTGCCTTCCGCATCTGCCTGCTGATGTGCATCGATGATCTTACGGGACCAGGCGATCTCCTCACCGCTCGGCGCAAAGATCCGGTTGGCCGGCTCAAGGGTCTTCGGGTGGATCAGGGTCTTGCCATCGAATCCGAGCTGGAGGCCTTGCCTGCACACTTCCTCGAATCCTTTGGCATCATCCAGATCGAGATGGACCCCGTCCAGCACCGCCAGACCATAAGCCCGAGCGGCCAGGATACAGAGCCCCAAACTTGTTACGAAAGGCAAACGATCTCGCGTATGCAGGGCGTGCAAATCTTTGGCAAGATCCGACGTACCAAGCACGAGACATCCTAGGCTCGGACTGGCGCCGGCAATCTCCTCGGCATGTAACATACCGAGCGGGGTTTCCATCATGCACCAGATCGAGAGACTCGCGGGCGCCCCGGACGCAGACAACGCCTCTTCGGCGAACCAGACCTGATCGGCATGCTCGACTTTCGGCAGTAAAACGGCATCCGCACCGGACTGAGCCACAAAAGCGAGATCTTCTGGGCCCCACTGGCCATCCAACGCATTAACCCGAATAACGATCTCTCTATCGCCGTAGCTGCCTTCTTTCAGGGCGGATGCAATGGTCGTGCGGGCCTCAGCTTTCTTGTCTGGCGCAACAGCATCCTCGAGATCCATGATCAGCACATCCGCCTCCAGCGTTTGCGCCTTCTCCAGAGCGCGTGCGTTGGAGCCTGGCATATAGAGCGCCGAACGGCGTGGCCTGATGGAAGCGGTCATTGATCGATCTCCGAATGTCCCTTTCAGCGCATCCTAGTGGATAGCGGAAGAAAACCAAGCAGAGAGAGTGACTTGTCACTTGACCCACGGCCCCTCGCCGCTTCATCTCAAGGAAGATGGAACGGCATGGTCAGGGGAGCCACATGGCAATTTTATCGATCCAGTCGAGGGTCAGTTACGGCTATGTCGGCAACAGCATTGCCGTTCCGGCGATCCAGGCGGCCGGCCTTGAGGCCTGGCCGCTCGACACCGTCTCCTTCTCCAACCATCCGGGGCATGGACGGTTCACGGGCGAGGTCAGGTCTGCTGCGGAACTCGACGCACAGATCGACGGGCTGACCGCACTGGGTGTGATGGACGGACTCTCGGCCGTGCTCTCCGGATATCTCGGATTGCCCGATACCGCTGCGGTGGTTGCCTCTGCCATCGACAGGACCCGCGCATCAAACCCGACAGTCCCGTTCGTGCTTGATCCGGTAATTGGAGATAACGGCCGGCATTTTGTCCGCGATGGCGTTGCCGAAGCTATTTTCGAAAAACTTCTGCCGCGCGCTGATATCGTGACCCCGAATCTCTACGAACTCGGAGTGCTGTCAGGTGCAACACTTACCAACGAGACAGATGTCATCACAGCGGCGGCGCGGAATCTGATCCGGAAATCCAGGTTGGTGGCAGTTGCCATCACCGGCATCGAGCGTTCTGACACGATCTCCAGTTTGCTGGTATTCGACGACACCCACTACGAAGCCATAACACCGCGCCTAGATCGGGGATTCAATGGTACCGGCGATCTGTTCGCCGCGCTGCTCACAGCATGGTTTGTCCGCTCGGGCGACATCCGGTCCGCGTTCGCACGCGCGGCCGGCGGGCTCGATATTGCGACGCGAATAACGGCAAATGTGGGAAGTATGGAGCTGGTTCTTCCGGCTATCCTCAAGAACCTGAAGACTCTTCGCCCGGCAACTTTGCTGCAGAGTCAGTAAGCGGGAATTCAGACTGGCTCGGCTTCATGCCGGCGGAGCCGCTCGCGGGCGAGCTGAACACGCTTGCGGGCTGTACAATTCGTGATGCAGAGCCGCTCAGCGATCTCTGCATAGGAGCGTCCTTCCAGAAATCGCAGGATGACCGGACGGCGCAAGCGTTCGGGAAGATCGTCAAGACCGCGCTGCAAAGAACGCATGGACTCGCCCGTCTCAGCAACGTCCTCCGGTGTCGGCTCCGGCAATGGTGCGGAAGGTATGAAGTCGCCGTCGGCCATGGCCACGATCTCATCGGTCCAGCGTTTCTGGCGAGATCGAGCGCGGTAAAAATCGATACAGGCATTATGAGCAAGTCGGGACAGCCAGGCGCGTTTATTGACAATGGACTCGCCACCACCTTCGGCGAAATGAGCCGAAGCCCTGACTAAAGCGTTTCCCAATGCATCTTCAGCATCCGCCATGTTGCCGGACATCATCTTCATGCATTGACGAAGCAACAGATGCTGATGCTCGAACCAGAGATCCCAGAAGGTATCAGGCGGTAAAACGGGAGCGCCGTCGCAAGGATTATCTGAATCGAGGTTGTCCCGGGGTCTTTGGTACTGCGCCTCCTGATCCGGCGGCCGTGTCGCCGACCGGATTTGCGGCGGCGCGGAGATGGAGATGCTATCTACAGCGTTTATCATCGCCTCGGCGACGATGTCGCCCAGGACACTCGCTTGACTGGCAAACCGGCTATTGCCGGTGTCCCGATTTTCAGTCCCCACGTGAAGC
Source organism: Nisaea sp. (assembly GCF_039990255.1). Taxonomy (GTDB): domain Bacteria; phylum Pseudomonadota; class Alphaproteobacteria; order Thalassobaculales; family Thalassobaculaceae; genus Nisaea. The sequence goes on from NZ_JBDXGG010000004.1 coordinate 434,916, forward strand.
CCCAACACATTGCAAAGTGTTCTGTTCTTTCAATGCGACGAAGTGAGTAATTTATTACTCACATCATCACACCAAAGACGGGCTCACGCGAAATTATGTGAACTTATAAATTGAAAATCTTTTCAAAAAAGAGGCCGGCAATATGCCGGCCTCTTCAATATTCGTGTTTCAGTCTGGCTTAAGCAGCTTTTTCAAGATGCTCCCGTACCAGGGTCTCGGCGATCTGAACCGCGTTGAGGGCTGCGCCTTTACGCAGATTATCGGAGACACACCAGAAGATCAGACCGTTCTTGACTGTCGGGTCCTTGCGCACCCGGCTCACATAAACAGCATCCTCTCCAGCACACTCATGCGGCGTGACATAGCCCTCGTCTGCCCGATGATCCACCACAACCAGACCCGGGAAGTCCTGCATTGCATCGCGGGCTTCCTCTTCGCTCAGAGCCTTCTCCGTCTCGATGAAGACCGCTTCGGAGTGACCGATGAAAACCGGGACCCGAACACACATGGCAACCAGATCAATAGCCGGGTCGAGGATTTTCTTCACCTCGCCGGTCATCTTCCACTCTTCCTTCGTCGATCCGTCATCCATGAAAGAGTCGATATGCGGAATCACATTGAAGGCAATCTGCTTGGTGAACTTCGTATTTTCCACCGGATCATTCACATAAACCGCACGGGTCTGGGTGAAGAGCTCATCCATGCCTTCCTTACCGGCACCGGAAACCGACTGGTAGGTCGACACGACGACGCGCTTGATTTTGGCAAGGTCATGCAGCGGCTTCAGCGCGACAACGAGCTGCGCCGTAGAGCAGTTCGGATTGGCGATAATGTTGCGCTTGCCATAGCGGCCTACCGCATCCGCATTCACTTCCGGCACAATCAACGGCACGTCAGGGTCCATCCGGAAATGCGAGCTGTTATCGATGGCCACGCACCCGGCAGCTGCTGCTATCGGCGCAAATTTCTCCGAGATCGAACCGCCTGCGGAAAACAACGCGATATCGGTGCCTTTGAAATCGTATGTCGCCAGATTCTGGACCTTGAGTGTTTTATCCTCGCCATAGGACACCTCTGTGCCCGTCGATTTCTCGGAAGCAAGCGCGACGACTTCGGTCGCCGGAAAATCGCGCTCGGCAAGGGTTGTCAACATCTCACGACCAACGGCGCCCGTCGCGCCGACTACGGCAACTTTGTAGCCCATGGTTCTGGTCCAATCCTTAGGTTGTTGAAGTCCATAAACGACTTCGGCGGGAGACTTACGCCCCCCGCCGAGTAAACTCAAGTAATGCTGGTTGGGGAGGGCTATCCCGATACAAGTTTGTCCAGCTCTTTAAGCAGGCTGTCTGTCATCACCGTAGTCGACACACGCGCCATGCCATCCTGCATGATATCCGCAGTTCGCAGCCCCGATTTCAGCACATTCTGGATCGCCGTCTCGATCATGTCCGCTTCCTCGCCCATGTCGAAGGAATAGCGGAGCGCCATGGCGAAGCTCAGCATTTCAGCGATCGGGTTGGCGATGCCCTTTCCGGCGATGTCCGGGGCGGAGCCATGTACCGGCTCGTAAAGCGCATGGCGCTTGCCGGTCACTTCATCCACCGCACCAAGCGAGGCGGACGGCAGCATCCCGAGGGAGCCGGTCAGCATCGCGGCGCAGTCCGAGAGGATATCGCCGAACAGGTTGTCGGTGACAATCACGTCGAACTGCTTCGGATTGCGGACCAACTGCATAGCGCAGTTATCGGCATACATATGGTCGAGGGCAACGCCGTCGCCTTCGGCCTTGTGCAGATTGGTCATGACCTCGCGCCAGAGCACGCCGGACATCATCACGTTGGCTTTCTCAACCGAAGTGACCCGACCGTCACGCTTGCGGGCCATGTCGAAGGCAACGTGGCCGATCCGCTCGATTTCCGGTGTCGTGTAGACCTGCGTGTCGTAACCCTTCTTGGTGCCGTCCGGCAGGTCGTCAATGCCGCGCGGCTGGCCGAAATAGACGCCGCCGGTCAGCTCCCGCAGGATCATCATATCGAGCCCGGCAACCAGCTCGCGCTTCAGCGAAGAGGCGTCGGCCATCGCGTCGAACACCATGGCCGGGCGCAGGTTGGCGAACAGATCCATTTCCTTGCGCAGACGCAACAGGCCGCGCTCAGGCTTCAGCTCGAAAGGCAGGCTGTCATATTGCGTACCGCCAACGGCGCCGAACAGCACCGCGTCGGAGTGCATTGCATCCGCCATGGTTTCATCGGTCAACGCAGTCCCGTGCTTGTCATAGGCAGCGCCGCCGACAAGACCTTCCTGAAGGTCAAAACTGACGGACCGCTTCTTCGCCATCCAGTCGACGACACGGAGCACTTCCTTGACGACTTCGGGACCGATCCCGTCACCGCCGAGAACCAGCATTTTACGATTGGAGGCCATGAACTCTGCTTACCTTGGTGAAACTGGCCCGCTACGAGGCCCGAATTCTGTGTGCTTCTTATAGAGAGACCGGCGCTTCGGTGAAACCCCCGAGCGCCGGAATGTTTCCGTTATCCGGGATATTTCCCGTCAGGAGGCCGCCAGCCAGGGCCGGTCAGCCTTCCGCTTCTCCTCGAAACTCTCGATCGAGTCGCCCTTCGCCATGGTCAGGCCGATATCGTCCAGACCATTGAGCAGGCAATGCTTGCGGAAGGAGTCTACATCGAAGGAAATCTTCTCTCCGTTCGGACGGCCGATTTCCTGGTTTTCGAGGTCGATTTCCAGAACCGCGTTGGAGCCCTTCTCGGCATCATCCATCAACTCATCAAGCTGCTCCTGGGTCACCTTGATCGGCAGGATCCCGTTCTTGAAGCAGTTGTTGAAGAAGATGTCGGCGAAGCTGGTCGAGATCACGCAGCGGATGCCGAAATCGAGCAATGCCCACGGCGCATGTTCACGCGAGGAGCCACAGCCGAAATTCTCGCCGGCCACGATGACCTGTGACTTGCGATAAGCAGGCTTGTTCAGCACGAAGTCGGGATTCTCGCTGCCATCGTCGTTGTAGCGCATCTCGGCAAAGGCATGCTTGCCAAGACCCGACCGCTTGATGGTCTTCAGAAAGTTCTTCGGAATGATCATGTCGGTGTCGATGTTCATAATGTTCATCGGCGCCGCGACACCGGAGAGCTTGGTGAACTTGTCCATTGTCTCTCTCCTCCCTTAGTTCAGCAGATCGCGGACATCGGTCAGATGACCGGTTACCGCTGCTGCTGCCGCCATTGCCGGGCTGACGAGATGGGTCCGTCCACCACGGCCCTGACGGCCTTCGAAGTTACGGTTCGAGGTCGAGGCACAACGCTCACCCGGCTCAAGCCGATCGGCATTCATGGCCAGACACATGGAGCAACCCGGCTCACGCCACTCAAAACCGGCTTCGACGAAGATCTTGTCCAGACCCTCTTCCTCGGCCAGCTCCTTCACCACACCCGAGCCCGGGACAATAATGGCATTCACACCGTCGGCGATCTTGCGGCCCTTGACCACACCGGCAGCGATCCGCAGATCTTCCAACCGCCCGTTGGTGCAGGAGCCGATGAAGACACGGTCGATCTTCACCTCATTGATCGGCACACCTGCTTCCAGACCCATATATTCGAGCGAGCGGGCGATCTTCGCCTTGCGCACAGGGTCTGCAAGCTGTTCGGGGTCCGGAATACTAGCGGTGATCGGGATCACCTCTTCCGGGTTTGTGCCCCAGGTGACTTGCGGGACGATATCGGCCGCGTCGAGTTCCACTTCGGTGTCATAAACCGCAGCATCATCGGACGGCAGCGTCTTCCAGTAAGCGACGGCCTGCTCCCAGGCGGCGCCCTTCGGCGCGAAAGGCCGGCCCTTCAGATAGTCGAAGGTGGTCTCATCCGGCGCGATCAGACCCGCGCGGGCGCCCGCCTCAATGGACATGTTGCAGATGGTCATCCGCGCTTCCATCGAGAGGTTGCGGATCGCGTCGCCAGCGAACTCGATGACATGACCGGTCCCGCCTGCGGTGCCGATCTTACCGATGATGGCCAGAACCACGTCCTTGGAATTCACGCCCTTCGGCAGCGCGCCCTTGACCGTGATCCGCATGTTCTTGGCAGGGGACTGCACAAGCGTCTGGGTTGCCAGCACATGCTCTACCTCGGAGGTGCCGATACCGAACGCCAGCGCGCCGAACGCGCCATGAGTCGAGGTATGGCTATCACCGCAAACAATCGTCGTTCCCGGCAGAGTGAAGCCCTGTTCAGGGCCTATGATGTGCACGATGCCCCGGCGATTGTCGGTCATGCTGAAATAGGGCACGCCGAAATCGGAGACATTCGCCTCAAGGGTCGCGACCTGGATCCGGGACTCCTCGTCGGTAATGCCCTGGTCGAGATCCTTTGTCGGAACATTGTGGTCGGCGACCGCAAGGGTAAGATCCGGGCGGCGCACCTGGCGGCCGGCGTTCCGGAGCCCCTCGAAGGCCTGTGGGCTGGTTACTTCATGAACCAGGTGTCGATCGATATAGATCAGGCATGTACCATCGTCCTGGACGTCGACCAGGTGATCCTGCCAGATTTTATCGAACAGCGTACGCGGCTTGGACATCGCTGTTATGCTTCCTCTCGTCTCTCTGCTCGGCCCCGGTTTATTTGGGAACAGATGTCCCACCGGATGCCACAGCACCATATCTCTCGTCGTTCACGACGGGGCCGGAGCATACCGAGTCGCTCCCGGCGACAAAAGCTGAATCTTGCGGTAAATCCGGGCTTTTTAGAAATAATCAAACTGATAAAGGCCAATCCCGAATGGATCTGAACTCGATTACTTCCATATTGGAAGCGGCCAACCATTGGCAACTCGGCTTCGGTGCTGCTGCGGTTGGTCTGGCCGGTCTGGTACGGGGATTTTCCGGGTTTGGCGCGGCCATGATTTCCATCCCGTTATTGAGCCTGCTTTTCGGCCCGCAAACCGCCCTTGCCTGCCTGACGACGATGGAAATTCCGGCACAGATCCAGCTATTGCGCATGTCGCGCCGGGAGGCGGACTGGAAGCAGGCGGCCCCCATGGCGCTCGGCGGCATCGTCGCCCTGCCGCTCGGCACCTGGATTCTGGTCAGCATTGATCAGGACCTGCTGAGACGGCTGATTTCCGGCATCGTCCTGCTTCTGGTCGTGCTGCTGGCGAGCGGATACCGGCACACGATCTCCCGCCGGCTGGGGATCGATGTCGCTGTAGGTGCCGTTGCCGGTTTCCTGAACGGATCGACCGGGCTCGGTGGGCCGCCGATTATCTTCTACCTGCTTTCCGGACCCTATGCCCCGGCAGCGGTGCGGGCCAACATCACCGCGTTTTTCCAGATCGGCTTCATCTTCGTTGTCGCCAGCTATTTCTGGTTCGGCGTGCTCACGCCTGAACGCATGCTGCTTGGCGCAGCATTCGCGCCCTTCTATGTGGGCGGAATCTGGCTGGGCGGGAAGTTGTTCTACAAGGCGAACGAGCAGACCTTCAGGCGCATTGCCTATCTGCTGCTAGCCGTGATCGGCGGCGGAACGTTGTTCAACTGACCGGCCCCAACTCCCGAAAGACCTAAAGCAGACCCGCAAACGCAAACGGGAGCGCCAAGGCGCTCCCGTCCGGAATTCATATGGACCAATGCTTATGCCGTCTTGGTCTTGGTCCAGGTGTTCTTTTCGGCAATACGAGCCGACTTACCGCGACGACCGCGCAGATAGTAGAGCTTCGCGCGGCGCACTTTACCGCGACGAACTACTTCGATGCTGTCCAGGCGCGGGGAGTAGAGCGGAAATACTCGCTCGACGCCTTCGCCATAGGAAATCTTGCGGACGGTGAACGCGGAGTTCAGGCCGTCATTCTTGCGCGCGATGCAGACACCTTCATAGGCCTGGATACGCTCGCGGGTACCTTCGACAACACGCACGTTAACACGCACAGTGTCACCCGGGCCGAATTCCGGAATCGGACGTTCGGAAGAGAGCTTTTCAACCTGCTCTTGTTCGATCTGTTGAACGATATTCATTCTTCTTCTCCATTTCGTGCCAGTGGCGACCGGTCCATCCAGGGACCGGTGAATACCGGCTTCTTCTATAAAACACACAGCTCTTGCGTGCCCGGTTATCGGACCGCAGAGGAGCGGCGTGCCGCTACCGTTCGAGCGAGATCCGGACAGCCAAGCCGTCCATGCCGCTCACTCTTCCGATCCGCGATAACGGGCCCAAAGATCGGGCCGGCGCTGCCGCGTGATCTCTTCCGACTGTTCCCGCCGCCAGGATCGTATCTTGGCGTGGTGGCCGGAAAGCAGGATCTCGGGGACGGACACACCGTTCCATTCCCGAGGCTGCGTATAGTGGGGGTACTCAAGCAACCCCTCTTCAAAACTTTCCTCGTCCAGCGTTTCCGCCGCACCGAGTACGCCCGGCAGCAGACGGATGCAGGCATCCAGCAGCGCCAGGGCCGGGATCTCGCCGCCCGAAAGCACGAAATCCCCAAGGCTGACCTCTTCCAGGCAACGAGCATCGATCACCCGCTGGTCAAGGCCTTCGTAACGCCCGCAAACCAGCACCACACCAGGTTCGGCCGCAAGCTCCCGCGCCATCGCCTGGTCGAACCTGGCACCGCGCGGGCTTAGATAGATACGCCGGCCCGGCATATCATCGACAGAGGCCATAGCCGCGTCGACCACATCGGGCCGCATCACCATTCCGGAACCGCCCCCAAAAGGGGTTTCGTCCACGGAGCGGTGCTTATCGCGTGCAAAATCCCTGATGTCCAGAGATTTCAGGGACCAAAGCCCGGACTTCCGGGCCTTGTCCGCAATAGAGTGACCCAGCGGCCCCGGAAACATTTCCGGGAACAGACTGAGCACGGTCGCCTGCCATGGCGCACCGCCCTCAGCGCTCATCGCCCAATCCCTCAGCACCGGCGCCCTCGGCGCCGGAGGCTTCCGCCTCGTCCTCCAGCAAACCTGCCGGCGGATCGACCACCAGACGGCCTGCGTCGAGATCGATTTCCGGTATCACCTCACCATTGAACGGCACCAGTACCGTCTTGCGGCCGCCGTCGAGTCGGATTTCCAGAAGATCGCCGGCGCCGAAATTCTGCACCGCAACGACCTCTCCGAGAGACTCCCCCCCGACCAGATCCGCCCGAAGACCGATCAGGTCCGCGTGGTAGAACTCGTCCTCGTCCGCTTCCGGCAGCCTATCCCGGTCGATCTGCAATTCGGTGCCCTTCAGGGCTTCGGCCGCGTTACGATCGCTGACCCCCGCAAGGCGCACCAACAGCACACCCTTTGCCCGGCCGGTCACCTCAAGCTCGTAGCTCTTCCCGGCAGCATCCTTCAGTGGCCCATAGGCAACGATATCGTCCGGATCCTCGGTGAAACTCTTCACCCGGACCAGACCCCGCACCCCATGGACGCCGACAATGACGCCAAGTGTGACCGGCTCGGCCATAAGGTCTTAGCCCTCAGCCGGTGCTTCCTCGGCCGGAGCAGCAGCAGCGGCTTCGGCGGCAGCAGCTTCAGCGGCATCGGCGGCCTTCTGGGCTTCTTCTTCTTCACGTTCCTGGCGCTTGCGGCCAGGTGCGGATTTCTTCGGCTGGTCGCGATATTCGAACTTCTCGAGCAGTTCGATGCTGGCCAGCATCTTGTGGACACGGTCGGTCGGCTTGGCGCCAACGGACATCCAATGCTTGATGCGGTCTTCCTTGACCACGAGACGTGCTTCGTGACCCTTCGGCAGCATCGGGTTGTACGTGCCGAGCCTTTCGATAAAGAGGCCATCGCGCGGGGACGTGCCCTCAGCGACGACGATGCGGTAGAACGGGCGCTTTTTGGCGCCGCCGCGTGACAGACGAATGCGAAGTGACATTGGGTATTCCTTTCAGTAACGCTCTTAGCTTTTCACTCGTGTTCGATTATTTCTTGCCTGGGAAACCGGGCGGCAGCATGCCTCCCGGAAGCTTCGGCATTCCCTGACCACCAAGACCCGACGGCAATTGTCCGGGCATCTGACCAGGCGCCGGCATGCCGGGCATGCCGCCCCCACCGCCGAGAAGCGCCCCGAGGCCCTTCATGCCGCCCTTCTTGCCCATCTGTTTCATAACCCGCGTCATGTCCTGGTGCTGCTTCAGGAGCTTGTTCACTTCCTGAACGCTGGTCCCGGACCCGGCCGCGATACGGCGGCGGCGCGAGGCATTCATCAGTTTCACGTTCTTCCGCTCCACCTTCGTCATGGAGAGAATGATCGCTTCCTGCTTCTTGATGACGCTGTCGTCCATATTGGCGCCGGCCATCTGTTTCTGCAGCTTGCCCATGCCCGGAAGCATGGACATGACACCGCCGAGGCCGCCCATCTTCTTCACCTGACGAAGCTGCGAGAGCATGTCCTCAAGATCGAAGGCGCCCTTCTGCATCTTCTTGGCGATGCGCTCGGCTTCCTCGACCTCGATGGTCTCGGCAGCCTTCTCAACCAAGCTGACCACGTCGCCCATGCCGAGAATCCGGCCGGCGACCCGTTCCGGATGGAAATCTTCCAGCGCATCCGCGCGCTCACCGACACCCACCGCCTTGATCGGCACGCCTGTGACGGCCCGCATGGAGAGAGCCGCACCGCCGCGCGCATCGCCGTCCATCCGGGTCAGCACGATACCGGTCAGCCCAACCCGCTCATTGAAGTTACGTGCCGTGGTGACGGCGTCCTGGCCGGTCATGGCGTCGGCAACCAGAAGGGTCTCTACCGGCTTCACCGCCTCGCGGACCTGGATCACCTCATCCATCATCGACTCATCGATGGAGAGCCGACCGGCGGTATCCAGCATAACCACATCGAAGCCTTGCAGCTTGCCAGCGGTCATAGCCCGTTTCGCAATCGAAACAGGTGTTTCATTCTCGGAAATCGGCAGCGTCGCCACCTCGATCTGCTCACCCAGTACGCGAAGCTGTTCGCGGGCAGCCGGGCGGTAGATATCGAGCGAGGCCATCAAGACCTTCTTGCGGTCCCGTTCCTTCAGGCGCCGGGCCAGTTTGGCCGTGCTGGTGGTTTTACCGCCACCCTGCAGTCCCACCATCAGGATCGGCACTGGCGGGACAGCGTTCAGATTGATACCGCTGGCATCGGTGCCAAGCATTTCCACGAGATTGTCGTGAACGATCTTGATGACCTGCTGGCCCGGAGACACCGACTTGATGACTTCCTGGCCGATGGCGCGCTCACGCACCTTGTCGACGAATTCCTTGACCACCGGCAGCGCGACATCGGCCTCAAGCAAGGCCACACGCACTTCGCGCAGCGCCGCGGTCACGTCCGCTTCCTTGAGCGCGCCGCGTTTCTTGAGGCGATCGAAAACGTCGCCGAGCCGGTTCTGCAAACTGTCGAACATGTGTTCGTTAGCTCCAATTTTTCCCGGATTTACCAGACAGTCGAGACGCAAAACGAGAGCGCGCCCGTGCTCGAACACTCGAGGACGGACGGAACCCGTGAAGGTCTCAGCGCACTGATTTTTGCCGAGAGCGCCGGAACATATGAGCGTCAACGTGCCGAGTCAAGCATTCCCGCGTTCCTCACGCCCTCGGATGAGGCTCGTCCGATCCAGACACAAGAGCCGTCATTCTGTCGTTTTTTCATTAGCCTCAAGCAGCCCGGACTCTTAGCGTGGCCCTGGCACCGGATCACCCTGCCGGATCGACCGGATGGCCAAAGAAGCGCGACGGAGTCTACCTTAATGAAACTGGAAAGCCTGAAGACTTTCATTGTCGGCAATCCGCCTCCCGGCTTCGGCGGCCGTTATTTCCTGTTCCTGAAGCTGCGCACCGCCTGCGGTATCGAAGGCGTCGGCGAGGTCTATGCCGCCAGTTTCGGCCCGAAGACCACCGTCGCCATGGTCGAGGATGTTTTCAGCCGCTATCTCGAAGGCCGGGACCCGCATCATATCGAGCGGTTCTGGCGCCGAGCGCATGGCTCCGGCTTCAGTCAGCGACCCGACCCATCAATGATGGGTGTGGTCAGCGCGCTGGAGATGGCCTGCTGGGATATTGTCGGCAAGGCGGCCAACAAGCCGGTCTACGAGCTGCTTGGCGGACAGGTGAACGAGCGGCTGCGGACCTACACCTACCTCTATCCGCGTCCCGAAGACGATCCGGCCACCTTCTACAACAGCCCGGAGAAGAGCGCCGAGGCCGCAGTGGCATGTGTGGCCGAAGGTTTCACCGCGCTGAAGTTCGACCCTGCAGGCCCCTATACCGCATTCGGCGGGCACCAGCCGGACATGGAGATCCTCGACCGCTCGGAAGCCTTCTGCCGATTGATCCGGGAGGCCATCGGCGACAAGGCCGACCTGTTGTTCGGCACCCACGGCCAGTTCACCGCCTCTGGCGCAAAGCGCCTCGCCCGGCGGCTGGAGCCTTATGACCCGCTGTGGTTCGAGGAACCCACTCCGCCGGACATGCCGGAAGAAATGGCGAAGGTGGCCGAGGCAACCTCGATCCCGATTGCCACGGGAGAGCGGCTGACCACCAAGTGGGAATTCAAGCGCGTGCTGGAAACCGGCGCCGCCTCCATCATACAGATGAATCTGGGCCGGGTAGGCGGTATCCTCGAAGGCAAGAAGATCGCCGGCATGGCCGAGGCCTTCTACGCCCAGATCGCCCCGCACCTCTATTGCGGCCCGGTGGTCGGCGCCGCCAACGTCCAGCTCGCCACCTGCACGCCGAACTTCCTGGTGCTGGAAAGCATCCGGAAATGGGACGGCTTCCATGCGGACATCCTGAAGACGCCGATGCGTTGGGAAGAAGGCTATGTCATCCCACCGAAAGCTCCAGGTCTCGGAGTAGAGCTGAACGAAGAGGTGGCGCTCGCTCATCCTTACGAAGGCAACGAGCTGCATCTGCAAATGAGCCAGGAGCCGTTCGAAGTCGCAGGCAAGCCGTTCGGGGGCGGATGATCTATCCTGCAAGACCATCGAACTGGTGCCGGTCCATGCCTGCCTCGACACCGGCCTCGACCAGAAGAGCCCAGGTTCCCGGATCGACCGGAACACCATTAGCCCGGCGATCAGCGCCGGTCTCGCGCTCCGGCTCGCCCGGCACCCGAACCTTGTCGACGCCCTCACCCGGCCGGGCGCCCGCAACGTAGCCAAGCATGGCATCGATGGTGCTGGCGAACGGAATGTCGGCACCGAAACCTTTCGGATCGATGATCACCGTCAGCATATTGTTGCAGATCGTGTCCCTGCCCTCATGCACAGGATCGGTGACCGGTCCGCCAAGCAGTGCGGCGCCGAGGATTTCGCCAAGAAGGGCGAGCCCATAGCCTTTGTGCTCGCCAAAACTGGTAAGGGCTCCCCTCGGCTCCTCGAACATCACAGCCGCGTTTCGGGTCGGCACACCTCGGTGATCGATCAGCGATCCCGCCCCGACTTCCTTCCCCGCATTAAAAGCGACCCGCGCCTTGCCAAAGGCAATCCGGCTGGTTGCCATATCAAGAACGACCATCGGATTCTTTTCAGTCGCTGGGATAGCGGTGCAATAGGGGTTGGTCGAATAGCGCGCTTCCGCCCCGCCGTGGGGCGCGACGATGGGCTTGTGACCGATCACGTTGACGAAATGGATGGAGATAAAACCCTCTTGCGCGCAGATCTCACCCCAGGCCCCGATACGGCCCAGATGGTGCGTGTTGCGCAGGCCGACTATGGCGGCTCCCGCCGTCCGCGCCCGGTCGAGACCAAGCTGCATCGCCTCGCCGCCCGTCACCTGACCATAGGCCATGTTACCGTCCAGCAGCAGATAGACGCCATTGTCCGACACAAGACTAACATGGCCATTGACGGTCAGCGTGCCAGTCTTGGCGTGCCGCATGTATTGCGCGACCAGCCCGACCCCATGACTGTCATGACCGAGCAGGTTGGCTTCCACAAGATTATGCGCCACCTGCCGCGCTTCTTCGGGATCACTCCCAGCCCGTCCGATCATCTCCGTGACCAGGTTTTCCAGTGCGTCATGCGCGACGGTGATCATAGCTCGCTCCCCAACGTAAATTTAGGCACACGGTAACGATGGCAACGGCATATTGGAACTGCCGGAAACAGAGGATATATATGCTCGCATGAGACAGATCGAATTCCTCAAGATGCATGGCCTCGGCAACGACTTTGTCGTGCTGGACGGTCGCCTTCCCGGCCCCACCCTCGGGGTCGCGGACTATCGCGCAGTCGGCGACCGGCGGCGCGGCGTTGGCTATGACCAGTTCCTGACCATCGAGGCACCGAAGAATGGCGGCGATGCCTTCATGCGCATCCATAACCCGGACGGCAGCGAGGCCGGCGCCTGCGGTAACGGCACGCGCTGCGTCGCAGGTCTGGTGATGGACGAACTCGACAAGGACCGGATTGATCTCGAAACGGTTGCGGGCACGCTGGTCTGCGAGCGGGTCGAGGGTGGTCGTGTGCGGGTCGATATGGGACCAGCGCGGCTCGATGCCGCCGCCATTCCGTTGTCGGTGGAGACCGACACGCTTTCCGTCGAGATCCCGGACGCGCCCTATTCCGGCGCCTGCTGCGTCAATATGGGCAACCCTCATGCCGTCTTCTTCGTCGATGACGTGGAGGCGGTGAAGCTCACCGAGGTTGGCCCGAAACTGGAACTGCATCCGATCTTCCCGGACCGGGCGAATATCGAGTTTGCTGAAATTCGCGGGCCGGAACTCATCCGCATGCGGGTCTGGGAACGCGGCGCGGGCATCACCGAGGCCTGCGGGTCGGGTGCCTGCGCGGTACTGGTCGCAGCCGCGCGCAAGGGCCTGACCGGGCGCAAGGCGGACGTTGAACTGGACGGTGGTGTTCTCACCATTGAGTGGCGCGAGGACGGCCATGTGTTGATGACGGGGCCCGTCGCCACCAGCTTCCGCGGCACGCTTGACCTCGATACGCTTTTATTGAGGCCGGAATCCTAATTACTTTTCATCACCGTCTAAGAAACTGCGTTGAGCATACTGAGGGGGCAGATCTAACTCCCAAGTGTGCTTGACGCTTATCCCTAACTTATTCGCAAAACTCGCTTGATTGGTGTCGTCGGTATAAAAAATCTCTGCAGAGTTAACCTTTGCAACAATAGCGATTTGTCGATCAAATTTAACCTCGTTCCAACTTGCCTGAATTCCGCTTTTTTTATCACCCAAACTTATCGCATTTTGCGTTTCTATAGCTAATTCGATGGCACTCTTTGCATCAAATGACGCTATCTCAAAATAGGATGAGTTATTAATTTCAGATACTGCCGCCGCCACACTGGGAACCGCTGTAAGTAGCTCCGCTAAACATGGAGTAGGGAGGATTATCGTATCTCCTGAGTTGGAGTGGCGATCTATCATCGCATCAATTCGTTCCCTGCAGTAACTCACTGGCTGATTTGTGGCTGGATCCGGCCGTGGTTTTGAATGAGGATTCAGAATGAGAGTAAGAAACGTATTATCTAGAGCCACAATCAATGTAATTGACCACCTGTTTCTTCAATCTTGTCGATTTCCAGCAACGGGTCCTCTGGCCAATTTATATCCAGATTTCGAATTTGATCTACTGTGGCCCTCAATCCCTTCGCATTAACCGGAGAAAAATCAGTTATTACAAAATCATCAATATTCCAATTTCCTTGAACAGACCGCGTCCAGTTACCTCGGCCACTTACTTTTACGTTTTCGAATAAAAAATCTCGGAGGGATTTTCCAATAGACTTGGTAGTTGTACAAAAAACAACACCATGATTATCAGTATTAATTCTGATTTTCACATCATCTTTATTTCCAGCTATATGATAGAGCTCACCAGAAAAGGTGGCCATATCGCGGATATGATATAGAGCCTGTTCTTCAGATTTTTTACCTGGGAATTTAATTATATTATTTCTTGTGTTGTCAAAAAATTCACCGCTTGTTCCATCTTCACAGAGCATAGCATTTAACGTATCGCGAGCACGGACAGCACGCTTAGGCGCTTCACCACTATTAAGCTGTTTTACTCTTTCAGAAATTTTCGCTTCGGTGTCTGGATCGACCTTAAACGCACTTCCGTGAGAGCTTTCGAATAAGCGAACCAAGTGCATACCATCCGCAATATCAAGCATTTGGTTGATTTCGTTGTAATAATTAACCAGCCGCCCAAACGGCATGGTTTCGGGCGTAAATCCGTCAATTTTAAAAGTGTAATTTGTATTTTTCGTCATTGAGACAAATTCCTTCAAGCCGATTCTAGGCTTCTAGGATTTCTAGGTAAAGACTTCTATTTAAGTACAAAAATAGGTGCACCCTACGAGATTCTAAAAACTCTTACACTCATATCCCATACCAAATCTCTATGCCGTCGATGTTTATGCCGCATATCTATGAGATAGCGACTTAATGTCAGACGTCCACTCCAATTGCCGCCACACTTGCATTTCGCGCCGATTCCGGCCATTTCTCCGGCCATGACCATGACTGACGATAATTCGGATGGACGCGAAAAGGCCCGGCCGGTCGAGACTTTCGGCTGCCGGCTGAACGCGTATGAGTCCGAGGTGATCCGCGACCATCTCGTCCGCGCCGGGCGTCAGGATGTTGTCGTGATCAATACCTGTGCCGTCACCAAGGAAGCCGAGCGGCAGGCCCGGCAGGCGATCCGCAAGGCTCGCCGCGCCAATCCGGACGCCGAGATCGTGGTCACCGGTTGCGCCGCGCAGATCAATCCGGATGCCTATGCAGCGATGGACGAGGTCAGCCGGGTGGTCGGCAACGAGGAAAAGCTGAAGGCCGAGACCTGGAGTTCTCCGGGTGAAGCCAAGATCCTCGTGAACGACATCATGAGCGTGAAGGAAACCGCCCCTCATCTGGTGGCCGGTCTAGAAGGACGCGCGCGGGCCATCGTGCAGGTCCAGCAGGGCTGCGACCATCGCTGCACCTTCTGCATCATTCCCTTCGGGCGCGGCAACAGCCGCTCGGTACCGATGGGCGAAATTGTCCGTCAGGTGCGCGAGCTGGTCACCAACGGCTATCGCGAAATCGTGCTGACCGGCGTAGACATCACCTCATACGGTGGCGATCTGCCGGGCAAGCCGGCACTCGGCCAGATGGTCCGCCGGCTGCTAGCGCAGGTGCCGGAACTGCCGCGCCTGCGGCTTTCCTCAATCGACGCGGTAGAGATCGACGACGACTTGCTGCGGCTGGTACGGGACGAGCCGCGCCTAATGCCATATCTCCATGTCAGCCTGCAGGCTGGCGATGACATGATCCTGAAGCGGATGAAGCGTCGGCATACCCGTTCCGACATCGTTACGTTCTGCCGCGAGATGCGCGCCGCACGCCCAGACATCGCCTTCGGGGCCGACATCATCGCCGGGTTTCCGACCGAGGATGAGGAGATGTTCGCCAACAGCCTCGCTCTGGTCGAGGAATGCGCCATCGCCTTTCTGCATGTCTTCCCTTATTCGGCCCGGCCCGGCACCCCCGCCGCCCACATGCCGCAAGTCCACGGCCCCGTCCGCAAGGAACGCGCGGCCCAGCTGCGCGCCGCCGGTGTACGCTCCCTTGCCACCTTCCTTGACGGGCTTGTCGGCAGCACCCAATCGGTGCTGGTCGAAAAGCCCGGCCTTGCCCGGGCGGAGAATTTCGCGCCAGTACGGATCGAGGGCGGAATCGCGGGCGAGCTGCTGTCGGTCCGCATCACCGGGACGGACGGCACCCATCTTCTTGGACAGATCGAACGGAAATCCGCCGCATGAGTGACGAGCAGGGTGAGGGCGGAGAGCGCAAGGGCTGGTTCCGGCGCCTGAAGGACGGGCTTGCCAAGTCCTCTTCAAAACTGGTCGGCGGAATTTCCGGTGTCTTCACCACAAAGAGGCTGGACGATGCCAGCCTTGAAGAGCTGGAAGACGTCCTGATCACCGCCGATCTGGGTATCGAGACATCCGCCCGGCTGATCGCCAGCCTCTCGAAGGCGAAATTTGGCAAGGACGTGACCGACGAAGAGGTCCGGACGTCTTTCGCCGAGGATATCGCCGAAATCCTGCGCCCGGCTGCCAAACCGCTCGATGTTGCGACAGACAAGAAGCCGCATATCGTCCTCATGGTTGGGGTCAATGGTAGCGGCAAGACCACAACCATCGGCAAGCTGGCCAAACAATTCAAGGATCGCGGCCTCTCGGTAATGATGGCCGCCGGAGACACTTTCCGCGCCGCAGCCATTGAGCAGCTTCAGGTCTGGGGCGAGCGCACCGGCACACCGGTCATTGCCAAAGCGCAAGGATCGGACGCGGCAGCCCTTGCCTTCGACGCCATTAACGAGGCGAAAGCGGCGGGCGCGGATGTTCTGCTGATCGACACTGCCGGTCGGTTGCAGAACCGGGCAGAGTTGATGGAAGAATTGGCCAAGGTGATCCGGGTGATCCGCAAGCAGGACGAGACGGCGCCGCACGATTGCGTGCTGGTGCTGGACGGCACGGTCGGCCAGAACGCACATAATCAGGTCAAGGCTTTCAAAGAGATGGTCGCGGTCAGCGGCCTCGTCATCACCAAGCTCGACGGCAGCACGCGGGGTGGTGTTGTCGTGGCATTGGCGGATCAGTTCGAGCTGCCCGTCCATGCAGTTGGCGTCGGCGAAAGCGCGGAAGATCTGCAACCCTTCGACGCAGATCGTTTCGCTCGCGATCTGATGGGGCTGAATTAGGTTTCCCCTACACCGCCATCCCTCCCTGCATCGTCACCCCGGCGCAGGCCGGGGCCCAGGGATCACGCAGCGGTACCCGTCATACGTGGATCCCATCCTTCGATAGGATGACGGTGGAATCATACCCCCATCGGCATTTCGGAGCGCGGGGCGAATTCGCCCTGGCCCAGCGTTTCCCGGTAATGAGCGAAGGCCCAATGCACCGTCGGGAAAGCAATCTCGTCCCACGGGATCTCGTCCCAGGTGAACAGGCCGACATCTTCGGATTCAATTCCGGGAGAGACATCTGGCGAAAGCAACCGCGCGCGGTAGATCATCTGCACCTGGCTGATACGGGGGATGTTGTAGACGCCGAGCAGCGGGCCGATCTCGATCCGGGCATGCGCCTCTTCCCAGGCTTCCCGGGCTGCTCCGTCCTGGGTCGACTCGCCCTCTTCCATGAAACCCGCCGGCAGGGTCCAGTAGCCAATCCGGGGTTCAATCGCGCGTTTGCACAAGAGGAACTTGTCCTCCCAGGTGACCACCGCGCCGACGACGATTTTCGGATTTATATAGTTGATGAAGCCACAATCGGTGCAGACCAACCGCTCGCGCTCATCCCCTTCCGGTACAAGTTTCGTTACCGGGCCTTTCAGTTCCGACCGATCCGCGGTCATGTCGCTCACCACTTGATCAAGCTTATACAAATGCCTGGAAACCGTAGCAGAGCGAAAAAAATAAAGCGCGGCCCTTTGCAAGGCCGCGCACAAACTTTGGGAAGCAGTGACTTCAGACGAAGATGTCTATCTCATCACCGCGTTGGCGTTGACTCTCCCTGCGGGCAGCGTTTCGGATCGCGGTTGCGCGCTCGTTATCACCCTGGATATCACTGCCTTCGTCTGTACTGGAGATCGCCGCCGCCGTTAGAGGGCGGTTATTCCGGTCGCGCTCCTGTTCCACCGGTCGGGGGGCAACCAGTGTCGGAAGCGTCGCATTCAGCGGGACTGATACCGGAACTGCGGGAATCATTTTCCTTCTCCAACACCATCTAATATGGGTGACGGAAGGTTGAGAGTCAATATGACCCGAGGAAACCCGGCGATTCGCGGAGTCTGAAGCCGTTAGCGATCTGCTATCAGAGCGGCCACACCGGGAAGGGTTTTACCTTCCATCCACTCAAGAAATGCGCCACCCGCCGTAGAGACGTAGCTGAAGCGTTCCGCCACCCCAGCATGTACGAGAGCTGCCACCGTATCGCCGCCACCGGCCACGCTGAGGAGCGCCCCCTGGTCGGTCAGCTCGGCCGCAGTCCGAGCGAGAGACACGGTTCCGGCGTCGAACGGCGTGATCTCGAAAGCGCCGAGCGGGCCGTTCCAGACCAGCGTCTCGCTCTCCCGCAGAACATCCGCGAACCGGGCCACGCTGTCGGGGCCGGCATCGAGAATCATCTTGTCCGCCGGAACGTCAGAAGCCGAAACCACTTCGGACGGCGCGTTCGCTGCGAATTCACCCGCGACCACACAGTCGGTCTGCAAACAGATCGTGCAACCTTCCTGTTCCGCCTTCGCAATGATCTCGCGCGCCGTGTCCGCCAGATCCCGTTCGGCGAGCGACTTGCCGACCTCGTGGCCCTGGGCATACAGGAACGTGTTCGCCATGCCACCGCCGATGATCAGGAAATCAACCTTCGGCAGCAGATTGCCGAGCAATTCCAGTTTGGTCGAAACCTTGGCCCCACCCACGACGGCGACGACCGGACGCTTTGGCGCTTCCAGCGCCTGACCGAGCGCTTCCAACTCCGCCTGCATCAACAGACCTGCATAGGCCGGCAGATGCCGGGCAAGGCCTTCCGTCGATGCATGGGCACGGTGCGCCGTGGCGAAGGCGTCGTTCACATAAACGTCGCCGAGCTTTGCCAGCGCCGCAGTGAAATCTTCCGCGTTCTTTTCCTCACCCGCATGAAAACGGAGATTCTCCAGCAGGAGCACGTCGCCATCCTTCATGGCATCGACAGCAACCGCTGCCTTTTCTCCGATGCACTCTTCCGCAAAGGTAACCGGGTCACCGCCAAGTGCCCCGGACAGGGTAGCCACGATCGGCGCCAGCGACATTTCCGCAACCCTTGCTCCCTTCGGGCGCCCGAAATGGGAGAGCACCACGACTTTCGCACCTTTTCCCCGAAGTGCTCGGATTGTCGGCACAGCCCGGTCGATCCGCGTTGCGTCCGTCACCGCACCGTCTTTCATCGGCACATTCAAGTCAACGCGGAGCAAAACGGTCTGGCCACGAGCGTCAAGGTCTTCGAGTGTGCGATAAGCTGGCATTGTCAGGTCTCCGCGCCGATTTCCGGCGCTTTCAATCACAGTCGGATCGCAGTTTCAAGTGCGGTCACGTGTGGCGTGCCTACTTATAGGGATCAGCTGCGTCACGCAGGCCATCGCCAAAGAAGTTAAAAGCCAGAACAACGAGGATCACCGGAATCACCGGAGTCATAATCCACGGATAGAGTTCCACCGCATTAATGTTCTGCGCTTCCGTCAGCAGTACCCCCCATGAGGTGATCGGCGGACGCAATCCGAGACCGAGGAAACTCAAAGCCGTCTCACCCAGGATCATCGATGGGATAGAGAGCGTGGCCGATGCGATCAGGTGGCTCATGAAGCTCGGCAGCAGGTGCCGTCCGATAATCCGGCGCGGCTTCGCACCCATAAGCTGGGCGGCAACCGCAAAGTCCTCCTCACGCAAGGCCAGCAACTTGGAGCGGACCGCACGAGCGAGGCCAGTCCAGTCCAGCAACCCAAGAATGATGGTGATCCCGAAATAGATCAGGATCGGGCTCCAGGTTACCGGCAAGGCGGCAGAGAGCGCCATCCAGAGCGGCAGTTCCGGAAAAGACCGGATCACCTCAATCACCCGCTGGGTCAGGCTATCGATCCAGCCGCCGTAATAACCGGCCATGCCACCGATCACGATCCCAAGCACGAAACTGACCGCAATGCCGATCAGGCCAACGGTGAGCGAAATCCGGGTGCCATAAATGATCCGCGAGAACATGTCACGGCCAAGCCGGTCCGTACCGAGCAGGAAGAAGGTCCCGCCCTCGGCCGGACAGATCAGGTGGAAATCCATCTCCACCATACCCCAAAATCGGTATTGATCGCCGCTGCAGAAGAAACGCAGCTCCTGCACCTTCTCCGGGTTGTCTGTGTATTCGCGCTTCAGGTTGCGCATGTTCAGCGTGTAATCGAGCCCGTAGACGAACGGCCCAACAAAACTACCTTCATGGAACAAATGCACCGGCTGCGGCGGGGCATAGATATGATCCGTGTGCCGGGTGGCCAAACCGTAAGGCGCGATCATCTCGCTGATGATGGTCGAAAGATACAGAAAGACAAGAAACAGCCCCGAGATGACCGCGACGCGGTGGCGCTTCAGCTTCCACCACATCATCTGCCACTGAGACGCCATGTAATAGCGTTCCTGCTCGGGCGTCAGCACCGTGTCCGCATTCGGATTAAACGGCTCCCGGTTCACGTAATGATCGGTACGCGGCCCTTCGCCAGAGGTGATACTCATCGGTTCGTCCCTCCGCCGAGCCTGATGCGCGGATCAAGTACCGCCAGCAACAGATCGGAGATGAACATGCCGATCACGGTCAGCATCGCCAGGAACATCAGGAAGGAGCCGGCGAGGTACATATCCTGGCTCTGCAACGCGCCAATCAGCATCGGGCCTGTCGTCGGCAGGGACAGAACCATGGCAACCACGGCGGAGCCGGAAATCACCTGGGGCAGCATGTTGCCGATATCGGCGATGAAGGGGTTCAGCGACATCCGCAGCGGGTATTTCATCAGTGCCTTGAATGGATGCAGGCCCTTGGCCCGGGCCGTCACGACATATTGCTTCTGCAGCTCGTCCAACAGATTTGCGCGCAGCCGCCGGATCATCGCTGCGGTTCCGGATGTGCCGATAACCACCACTGGAACCCAGAGATGCTCCAGCACTGACATCACCTTCTCGCCGTTCCAAGGCTGATCGAGATATTTCGGGTCCATCAGACCACCGATGGACGTCCCGAACCAGATGTTGGCGAGATAGAGAAGGATCAGCGCCAGCAGGAAGTTCGGCGTGGCAAGTCCGATGAAGCCAAGGAACGTCAGGCCGTAATCGCCAAGGCTGTACTGGTGGGTCGCCGAATAGATGCCGATCGGAAACGCCACCACCCAGATGAAGATAATGGTGGCAAAATTCAGAACGAAGGTCAGGAACACCCGGTCACCGACCACATCAGCGACAGGCAGCTGGTATTCAAAGGAATAGCCGTAATCGCCCTGCAAGAGGCCAGTCGCCCAATGGAAATACTGCTCGTACATTGGCCGGTCGAGGCCGTATTGCGCGCGCAGAGCCTCGATCTTGGACTGGTCAACATTCTCACCCTGGCTCTGCATCTCGTTGATCATCGTCGTGAGATAATCGCCGGGCGGCAGCTGGATGATGATGAAGGTTATGATGCTGATTGCGATCAGCGTCGGGATCATGATCAGAATGCGGCGGGCTAGGTAGGTCAGCACTGGCTCTCTCCCCTAATCCGCATTTGCATTAGCGGTCGACGCCTTGTCGAACCAGAACGTATCCGGCAGATAGACCCCGAAATGGGCTCCCGGATCCCAGTTGTAGACAGCCTCCTCCGGCACATTGTGTAGCGCATTCGCGACCACAACCGGCTGCAACACGCCGGATATCAGCCCGATGGTGAAGACCTGATCGGCGTTGATCTGAAGGATCTCGTCCCAGGCCCTCTTCTTCACAGCCCGTGTCGCGGCGTTACGCCAGGTCACGTAGAGTTCCTGAAGCCGTTTTGCCGGCCCCATATCCGTCGCTTCTCCGGACATACCGCCGGTCTCGATGAACTGGCCCCATTTCGGCCATTGCAGCTGCTGTTGCGTATACGGAACAAAATCTTGCGGGCTGTTCAGCTCTGTTGCCAGGCCGTTTTCCGCACCGAACCAGACGGACATCAAGGTCTCGCCTGAGAAGATCCGGTTACGGAAGACATTCCGCTGTGAGGGCCGGGTAAAGAGTTTGATGCCCGCAGCCTCCCAGGAATCGTGAATCAGGGACAGGACGTCTGTCTGTTCCGTGCTTTCCCCGGCAGTCTCGACAATCAATTCCATTGGCCGCCCGTCCGGCAGCAGACGCAGACCGTCCTCGCCACGCTTGAGGCCGATCTCGTCAAGCAGATCGTTCGCCTGCTTCAGATCGAACGTCGCCCAGCGGGTCTGATAATCCTTCTGGTAAAGCGGCGAGGCTGGCAGAACCGTGTTGTTGCCCTCATAGGCCAGACCGTAATAGATCACCTGATTGATCTCGTATCGGTTGACGGCAAGCGAGAGGGCGCGACGGAATCGAACGTCCCGGAACAGGTCCCGCCAGGCCAGATCGACGGCGTTGAGGTTCGGGAACAATGCCATATGCGAGCCCTTGGCCGTACGCCAGAGCCGTGTGTCGAAGGGAAAACGGTCCTCTGCCTCTTTCAGGAAAGTGTAATCATCGAAGGAGAGATACCGGGCCTGCAGATCCGTGTCGCCTGCACCCACCTTAGCCGGAATCAGTCCCGGACTGGCAATATCGAAGATTACTTCGTCGATGTAAGGGAGCTGGCGGCCTTTCGGGTCGACCCGGTGGAAGTAGGGATTGCGCTCGAACCGGAACCGGGTCGAGGTCGCATTACCCGTCACCATCCAGGGCTGCAACACCGGCAGATCCGGATTATCCATCCGGTATAGATTATCCATTTTGTTGTGCATCGCCGCCCAGTTCCGCTGCTTCGACTCTTTGACCCGCTGGGCGAGTTTGGTCGGGTCGGCATAAACAGCATGCATCGGCTTCAGATAGTGCGCCGGGCGATAAATATAGAGCGGGCTTGCCTTAGCCAGCGCAGGCAGGAAGTCCGGATTTGGTTTAGACCAGGAATAGCGCACCGTGCGCGCGTCGATCATCTTAAACAGCGGCGCCTCGCCATCCACCATCATGACGCTCGGCGGACCCGCAGGCGACAGATCCGGGTTGTTTGCGACATCTTCCCAGAAATAGCGGAAGTCCTCTGCCGTGAAAGGATGCCCGTCGGACCAGCGATGATTCTTGCGCAGGGTAAAGGTGAAAACTCGCTCATCCTGGACGCTGAAATCCTCGAGGATATCGGCGAAAAGCTCATAATCGCCGGGCCTGTAACAGATGAGACGGCCATAGCCATAAACCGTCATCTGCCGCGTGTCCTTGCTCCGTGACATCAGCATGCGGAGCGTGCCGCCATACTGGCCGAGTTCAGCGCCACGGGAATCAAAATCGACTGTCATAGGCAGATCTGGTAGCCGATCGGCCATTGGTGGCAATTTCCCGGCGGCCACACGCTCTTCAAGAGACGGCACTTCCCCAGCGAACCCCGACACCATTGTCATCAGGAACGCGGTCAGAAAGACCGGAAGCACAAACCAGTTTCTCACGATGCCAGCCTCAGGGTCAGGGCCGATTCGTCAGCCCGCACAAAATGCCCGTCGCCAAGATCGATCAGACGCGGATTGGTTTCCTCGCTGACCGTAAACGGCGCCGGCCATTCGGACGGGATCGAGCAGCGGCTATCCATTACGGACTCGAAATCAAGTGGATTATCGAGGCTCGGATCCGGAACCGCCCGGAGCAGCGCTTTGGTATAGGGATGCACCGGATTCCGGAACAGCTCCTCGCGCGGAGCCAATTCTACGAGCCTGCCAGCACACATCACCGCGATCCGGTCGGCGATATAATCCACCACCGCCAGATTGTGCGAGATGAACAGATAGGTCAGGTTCAGCTTTTCCTGCAGATCCTTCAGAAGGTTTAGAACCTGTGCCTGGATCGAGACATCCAGCGCCGAGACCGGCTCGTCGCAGATTAGCATGCGCGGTTTCAGGGCAAGCGCCCGGGCTATGCCAATGCGCTGACGCTGACCGCCGGAGAAGCTGTGCGGATACCGGTTAAGATGCCGGGCATCGAGGCCGACCAGTTTCATCAGCTCCGATACCATCTCACGGCGATAGGCATCGTCTCCGATACCGTGAATGACCAGCGGCTCGCTGACGATATCGAACACCGTCATGCGCGGGTTGAGAGAGCTGAACGGATCCTGGAAGACGAATTGCAGCTTTTGCCGGAAATCGGTCAGCTGGTTTCCGTCGAGGCCAAGCACGTCAATCTCGCCATCCTGGTCCGCATAGGTGACGGCACCCTGATCCGGCGTCAATGCCCGCATGATGGTCTTGCTGAGGGTTGTCTTACCGCATCCGGACTCTCCGACGAGGCCAAGACACTCTCCCGGCAACACCTCGAAGCTCACATCGTCCAGCGCATAGACCTTCGATTCATCGCTTGAGATCCAGGAACCTTGCCGGATGGTGAAGCATTTCGACAGGCTATCTACCCTGAGGATCGGCTTTTTACTGTCAACCGGAGCCTTGGCGGACTCTGTCGGCGCCAACAGATGACCGGTTTCACTCTTGATCTCGCGGATCGGCACCAGTCGCTCACCCGGCTCCATGTTGAAGCGAGGCACTGCCGCCATCAGGGCTTTAAGATAAGGATGCTGCGGGTCATTGAACAATTGCGCGCGGGTACCGCTTTCCATTACCCGGCCGCGATACATCACCACAACGTCGTCGGCCATATTGGCGACAACACCGAGGTCGTGCGTAATCATCAGCACGGCCATGCCGAGTTCGGCCTGCAGATCCTTCATAAGTTTCAGGATCTGTGCCTGGATGGTCACGTCGAGCGCAGTCGTCGGCTCATCCGCGATCAACAGAGACGGACGGCAAATCAACGCCATCGAAATCATCGCCCGTTGCCGCAGACCGCCGGAAAGCTCAAACGGATAGGTACGGAGCGCCCGAGCCGGATCGGGGAAACCGACCATCCGGAGCATGTCCTCTGTCAGCTCCTGCGCCTCGCGGCCGGAAACGTTCCGGTGCAGCTCCAGTGCCTCGCGGATCTGGTTCCCCACCGTGTGCAACGGCGAGAGCGATGTCATCGGTTCCTGAAAGATCAGCGAGATCTGACCACCACGGATTTGCCGCATCGCCTTACCGTCGCGATGGAGCCGCGCGATATCGGTAATGGTGCCTTTTTTCCGGTCGTCGGCGAACAGGATAGAGCCGCTGCGGATCTGGGCTACAGGCGGCAACAGACCCATGATTGCCTGGCTGACTACGCTTTTACCGGAGCCGGATTCGCCGACCAGGGCCACTGTCGTACCCGCCCGCACCTGAAAGGAGACCTTGTTTACAGCGAGCAGTTCTCCGCCCGGCAGGTCAAATCCGACCTGCAAATCCCTGACCCGCAGTAGCGGTGTCAGTTGGTCGTTCATGCCATCAATCCCCCTGATCCGCCGGCATCCTAATGATCCGTCGCGGCCAGCCCCGTGTTTATCCCTGCAGCTACCAGATTATCTGTTGTCGTCTGGGTAAGACCAAGACCGTTTTTTCCGGCAGCGGAAGCGGCATGCTCCAGCACGGCTTCGAAACCGTCAAGTGTCGATTCAATGGCAATTTTCGCGCCGTTCCGGTCTTTCAGGACAAGGTGCATCCAGCCTTTATCCTTCTCCTTCTGGGTCGAATAGTAACGCAGATCCATCACCGCCAGATCCGGCCATCTGATATCCTTGCCAAGGGGGCCGAGCGCTCGGATTCCGTCCTCATCGACCTCAAATTTGGTTTGTCCCCGGAGCCAGGTTTTGACGACAAAACCGGCAAAAAGCAGCGCAAAGAGGACGAAAACGATCTGGAAAGCCCCGATCATCGGAGCAAAAGCGACCGGGAATGCGGTTATTAGAAACCCGAGGCCACCGCGTACATAGTCCCCCGTAATCGCACCTTGCTGGTATCCGTGCAGGCTCATTCCAGATCCTCTACAGGCAAAAACAGTCACGTGGCGCGATCAGGTCAACGGCCGCATGGGACTTCAATCCCAGCACCAGACTCTCAAGCGCGCGCCAATCCTCATCCACCATTACCAGATGATGCGTCAAAAGTCCGCTCGGCTCCTCCGCATCTGCCCGGCCAAAACGGCGCGCTTCAAGATGAAAGGCCAAAGCCGTCGCCACGCCCTCTCTCCCGACAAATTCACGGGTACCACGCCAGTCGATGACATCGATGTGTGTGTTGACACAGCGCAGGCCCGGCGCCGCATCGAGCCCATGGCGCGGGCCGAAAGTCGAGAGCCCCCTGAAGCCACAGTCGGCAAGACACTCCAACACGTCCGGTGCAATTCGGTTCCAAGGCGGAACAAAACAGGGGAGCAGCTGGAACGGAAATGCTTCCCGAAGCCGCGTTAACCCGTCCCTGGCATCGCGACACTTGTCAGTCAGCAGCCTGGAAGCCGGGAATTCACATTTTTTTTCATCGGCCTCCGCATGATTGCGATGGGCGAAGCCATGCACGAGAAGCTCAGCGCCCGTTCCCGCCAGCCGGGATGTCAGTGCATCTGTATCCGAACCTTCCGGCACAACAGCAAGACCTGGCGCCCATCCGGTTGCATATGCCATGGCCAGCAACGGCTCCAGTGCCGGAGTCGGTCTTTGCAGATCATCGTCCCGCCACCAGATCCTGGCGATCTTTCCGTCAGACGCCCAACGATCAAGCTCGCGCAGAAGCGCCTCTGTTCCAGGCAAACCGGTCATACCGGCTCCAGCAATTCATTAAGGATGCGTGCTGTACCGGCAGCACCGTCAAGATCAATGCCAGAAATACCCGCCTCACGGCCAGCCACCGCCTGCTGCATCGCACGCGCGAGAGCGCCATGACTCAAGGCACTCTCCGATACCACGGCAAGCCGACCGCGCCGGGCCAACAAATCCGCACGCACCCTCTGCTCGGTCTCAACACCCCCCTCATAGGGAATCACCACCGAGGCTGTGCCAGCTGTGAGCACTTCGGCAAGTGTGTTGTAGCCTGCTTGAGAGATCGAAAGGAACGATCTCGAAATGATTGAGGCCAGATCGGGCCGGCTGCGCTCGACGATCACCCCCGGTCCTGAATGGCTTTCGATCTCGCGCACTGCGTCGTCCGGCATGTGTGGGCCAGTGACAAAACGCCATGTCCGGTCGGCATAAGGCAGCTCGGGTCGGAGCCGCGCCACCGCACGCATGATATCCCCGCCAACGGCGCCGCCGCCGGCCGAAACCACCACCTCTCCCGTACCATCCCCGGCACCGTTGCCGGTCGTGTCTATCGGGTTCAGCACATAACCGGTGTAGCGAACCGGGGGCGTCAGTTCGTCATACATCGGGAAGGTGTCGGCGAGGCTGATGACCGCTTCGTCGCCATGTATCAGGACCATGTCGTAATAACGATCCACCGTCTCGACGATCTCCCGGTTACGATCCGGACGCGGCTTGGTCACCAGGATATCGCGCATGGAGGAGACGATCTTCGGCTGCCACGGCGCCGCCTTGGCCAGATCCAGTAGCGGCAACAGCTCGAAACGCATCTGCCGGCGCCCGAAAGGAAAGAGTTCCGTGAAAAGGATATCGGGGCGGATCTCCTCGAACAGATCGAGCAGCGTGGCGCGCCGCGCGGCGCGCCAGTCGTCATCAATTTCCCGGCCGCTTTCGTCCGCCAACACCTTGAAAAGACTGTCAACGGCACGGACGGGCGGCAATTGATGCAAGAGCGCTCCGCCAATATCCAGATGCGGAACCGGCATGCCACCGGACACGAAGTGCACCTCGAATCCATCCGCAACCGCTGCCTGCGCAACGGCGGCTGCACGGCGCAGATGACCAATCCCCAGCAGGTTCTGCACATAAAGAAAGAGCGTCTTGGGGCGGGTATCGGTCATGAAAGCAGACTCATATTCATTGCATCGGGACGGATGGTACCGTCCGGGTCGAGACGGACCATATGCATAGCAGCCCAGTCAAGCCGGACTGGCGGCTTGCCTATCATGTCCCACCCCCAGGCGAGCGCCAGAGCGGCGCGGATCACACCCTTATGGGTGACAGCAAGACAGCATTCCGACACTGGTTGCCGCGCCAACAGCTTTTCAAAAAGTGTCCCGAGCCGAGACTGTACGTCGCGCGGAGACTCCCCTCCCGGCGGCCGGAAATCCAGACCACGATCCTCGTTCACTTTCATTTCGGCACCGGATTGAGATCTGAGATCGACGAGCCGCTGACCTTCCCAATCGCCCCAGTCCATTTCGATCAGCAGCGGCTCGATTTCGAGGGTCGCGCATCCCGCCAGTGACGCGGTCTGCCGCGCGCGGCCAAGCGGCGAAACCAAGGCTGGCGCCGACCGAAACGCATCCGGGAGCCGGTATCGGGCTGCCTGTGCCCGGCCGGTTTCCGAAAGCGGAATATCGGTTCGCCCCTGCACCCGGCGTTCCGCATTCCATTCGGTCGGCCCGTGCCGCAAGAAGCCGATCAACATGACAGAGCCTGCAGCGCCATGTTCAATTGCCCCGCGACGCTTTCGAGGCTGTGGCTGTGGTTCGCCTGCTTCCGGCCCGCTGCACCGAGCCTGCGCGCCAGATCCATGTCGAGAAGCAGCCGATCAAGATTCCTGGCAAAGGCCACGGCATCTCCTTCCGGAGACAGCAGACCAGTTGCCCCATCGCTCACGATGTCCGGCACCCCGCCGACATCGCCGGCGATCACCGGAAGGCCGCTGGCCTGCGCTTCCAGCAAGGCCATGCCATAAGCCTCGTTGATAGAAGGCCAGGCAAGGATGTCTGCCGCTTGATAAAGAAACCGCAGCCGTGCCGCATCCACCGCCCCAAGCAGATGGACACGCCTCCGATGCGGGGCAAAACTGGCTTCGACTTCGGGCCGTCCGGCGCCATCGCCAGCAATGACCAGCGCCCAGCGCCGGTCCACGGGAAGCCGGGATAGGGCGTCAGCCAAGGCCCGATAGGAATTGATTTTCGCGCCCGGCCGCATCATGCCGACGGCGAGCAACAGCGGCTCATCTGAGGCAATCCCGAGCTCGGCCCGCAAGTCTGAGCCAGCAGATGGATTAATCGAATAGGGCAACCCGTCGAGGAACGGCTTGACGTTGATATATCGCCCACCCGGCCCTAGGCATGGTGCCACGCATGGCTTGTCACGGCTGTTAAAACCGATGACAAGCGCCGCCTGACCAAGCGCATCCAGAGTCCGGCGATGAGAGTCCGCCCAGGGGCCATCCGCCCTTTTCGGCGCATTTGAGGCTTCGGCCACCACATAAGGAATCCCAAGCCGCCGGGCAACCGCCGGGCCGATCAGATCAGGCGCCTTGTAATAGAGATGATATGAGAACCAGAGATCAGGCTTCGCTATTATTCCGGATTCACAACGTTGAACAAACCTGTCCGCGAAGCGGGCGCCCAGGCGCGCCAGACGAGCCTGAAGGGCCAGATCGCCCTGCCCATCCCTGCTGCGCAGCCGGGAGGCAAGGAAAACGTCATGACCGCCCGCTCTTAATGCCGCCATCAGCAGGCGCGCCATCCGCCGGTCGCCGGAAGGAGTTGGCGCATCGGGCGATTTCAGAGGCGCGTAGAAGGCAATCCTCACGCCGCTTCATCCGCTCCAGCAGCCGCACTTTCGTCCACGGGGTCAAGTCCGAGAAGAGCCGCGAGCGTTCCGATTGCCGCCTGATGATCGAACCGGGTGCGAACTTTGGTTTCGCCAGCCGCCCCATATTGCATCCTGAGGGCCGGGTTCCGAATCAGGTTTTCGACTGCCGCAGTGAGCGCGGCAACATCGTCAGGCGGGACAAGAACGCCGGTCACCCCATCCTCAATGAGTTCCGGGATGGCCGAAACATCAGTGGCAAGGCAGCAAAGAGCCTGACTCTGCGCCTCCATCAAGACGTTCGGCAGACCGTCCCGGTCGCCATCCTCGGCAATCCGGCTCGACAGGATGAAAAGATCGGAGGCTCGGTAGGCTTCAAGAACCTCGCTCTGCGCCGCAGCCCCGCGCCAGGTGACGCGATCCTTGAGCCCAATCCCCTCAGCCTGGCTCTTCAGTGCCGCGAGCTCCTTGCCGCCACCAATATGCGTCCAGTGCCAGGATAACCCATCCGGAAGCCGGGCGAGGGCATCAAGCAGCTGGTCGAACCCCTTCTTCGGAACCGCGCGGCCGACCGAAAGCAGGCGCACCGGCTCACCAGCGCCATCGCGCTCCATCCCTTTCTCGCCTCCAGGCGCGAAGCTGGAGAGATCAAGGCCGTGATAGACCAGTCTGGTCTTACCCGGCGCGAGGGAATCCAGATGCTCAAAGCCATAGCGGGTGCAGGTCACGGCCCAGGCCGCATCGGCGAGCTTTTCGCGCTTCTCCCATTCCGGCGAAAGCCAGATATCCTTGGCGTGCGCCGAGGCAGACCAGCTTCGCCCGCTCATCAGCGCCGCATAGCGGGCGACCGAGGATGGTGTATGCAGAAAATGCGCATAGATATGACGGAACCGCGGATCAAGCTCGGTCGCCAGCACCAAGGCCTGACCGAAGCGCCGGACACGGTTCGGGGTAAAATCCCGCTTCAGATCTTTCAACCAGAGACGGATGACTGCACCATAGCCAGGCATTCGACGCGCTTTCCACCAGGCTTTCAGAACCCTCAGTGGATGCTGATAGAGATATTCCGGCAGGTAGTTCACTGCGCTGGTGATCTTACAATGTACGGGATGCGTGGCCTTGTCCGTTGGATGGCGCAGGGAGACGATTGTGTAATCGAGCCCAAGGCGCTGCAGTTCGAGAATTTCCTGCGCGATAAAGGTTTCCGAAAGGCGTGGATACCCTTTCAGAACGATAGCCGTCGGAACGCTCGTCGCTGATCTTGTCATGATTTTCTGAACCAATTTGACGCCTGCCCGTGAACCCTGACGCTGGCTCAGGCTTCCCGTCGGAGTACCGATACCTTGGCGTCGGTGCCGTGCTCGTAGAGCCACTGCTGCGCCAGCCGATTGACTTCCTCAAGTCCGTCCAGCAAACCGGATTCCATACTCTCCGACGGTTTCGGCTGATTGGGAAGCCGCCGCAATGCCTCAGACATGACGTGCGGATCATGCACGCCGTCATCGACAAGCATAGCCGTAATCCCCAGCTCCTCGGCCCGTGCAGCCCGGATGTACTGCTCAAGCCGCGGCTCTGTCCGGGGCACGATAAGCGCACGCTTATCGAAGGACAGGATCTCACAAAAGGTATTGTAGCCGCCCATGGCAACAATTCCCACTGCGCGCGCCATCAGACTCTCAATACGCGAATCAAACGTAATGACATCCACCTGATCGATTTCGGCCGCCCTCTCCATGAACTCGTTCTGCAGCTCGGCAGGCATAAACGGCCCGAGCACGAGAAGAGCGCGATACGGAAGATCCATATCCGCTTCGTAAGCCTTCAAGACCCAGTCCATCAAACCGTCTCCATCGCCACCGCCGCCGGCTGTGACAAGGATGAACGGGTCTTCAAGATCCGTCGTCATGATCGGGTGGACATGACTAGGCACCTTGCGCTTCAGGTACCCGGTATAAGAGGTTTTGGCCTGAACAGATTCCGGCATCGGCATCCCGGAATAGGGATCACAGACAGACTGCAGGCCGTAGACCCAGATATCGTCGTAGACGTCTCGCAGGGCTTCAACCGCATTCTTCCGCTCCCACTCGGGCAGCAGCTTTTCCGGCTCATCCATCACGTCACGCAGGCCGAGAACCAGCGGAGTTCCGCGAGCTTTAAGCATCTCCAGCGTTGGCCGAACCTCACCGCGCAGCCCCCAAGGCTCCTTATCGACAATGAAAAGGTCCGGATCGAACGCATCCGCTGTGTGCTGGATGATCGAAGACCGCAGATTGAGGGTGTCCTCAATATCGAGATGCAGGTTCAGCGAGGTATAGTCACCATTGCGCAGCTTGATCACGCCCGGAATGCGGACAAAATCAACGCGCGTGCGGAAATCGAAGCTGCCAATGATTGGCGAGCCGGACAGAATCAGTACGGACAGATCGGATTGCTGCTCCACTAAGGAGTGCGCGATCGCCCGGCATCGCCGAAGGTGACCCAGCCCCATCGTATCGTGGCTGTACATCAGCACACGCTTCGGGCCGCGCTTGTTGCTCGCGTACGTCAAACGCCCATCCACTCACACATCGGCCCTGAAAGCTGAAGGCCCCGCTGAATCGCAGGTTCGATCCCCACGCATATCCCCATTTGTTCACTATGCCACAGTGTGAACTGTGGCAAAACCAGTTTGGCCCTTCACAGATTTACCTTATGACACTCTTCAGTTACTGTTTTGCGCGCAAACGGTTTTTGCTGACGGCGCCAACCGGCATAGGCTAGTGGATCGCATGGAACCTTCGATTTTCCGGTTCATTTTCCGGCACAGCAAGAAAGAACAGATCTTCCTTCTTGTGCTGACCGGGCTCTCTTTCCCATTTCTTTATTATTCCCTCGAGCTACCGAAAACCATCATCAATCAGGCTATCGGCGGAACAGAATTTCCCCGCGACCTGTTTGGTTACCAGTTTGATCAAATCCACTACCTCTTGCTACTGAGCGTGTTCTTCCTCGTCCTCGTCTGCATCAATGGCGCGTTCAAATACTATATCAACGTCTTTCGCGGCCAGCTCGGCGAACGCATGTTGCGCCGGCTCCGTTATGATCTTTATGCACGCGTCCTGCGGTTCCCTCTGCCACATTTCAAACGGGTCAGCCAGGGCGAGGTGATCCCGATGATCACCTCCGAGGTCGAACCGCTGGGCGGGTTCATCGGCGATTCCGTGTCATTGCCGGCTTTTCAAGGCGGCACGCTGCTGACCATCCTGATCTTCATGTTCGTGCAGGATCCTATCCTTGGAGCGGCGGCCATAGCGCTCTATCCGATCCAAGGCTACATCATTCCGAAACTGCAACGTCGTGTGAACGCGCTCGGCAAGGAGCGGGTGAAGGCGGTCCGCAAACTTTCCGACAAGATCGGCGAGAGCATTTCCGGGGTTCAGGAGATCCACGCCAACAACACGGCACGCTTCGCGCTGGCCAAATTCACGGCCCAGCTGGGCGAGATCTACACGATCCGCTATGAAATTTATCGGCGGAAGTTCTTCATC
This sequence comes from Nisaea sp., assembly GCF_039990255.1. Classification (GTDB taxonomy): domain Bacteria; phylum Pseudomonadota; class Alphaproteobacteria; order Thalassobaculales; family Thalassobaculaceae; genus Nisaea. The sequence goes on from NZ_JBDXGG010000004.1 coordinate 467,697, forward strand.
AAGTTTCTGAACAACTTCATAGCCCAACTCACTCCGTTCTTTTTCTATTCGATCGGCGGCGTTTTGGTAATCAAGGGAGACCTCACTTTCGGAGCGCTGGTTGCCATACTGGCCGCCTACAAGGACCTTTCCGCGCCCTGGAAGGAGCTGCTCGGTTATTACCAGCGCAAGGAAGATGCCCGGATCAAATACGATCAGGTGATCGAGCAGTTCGACACGGCTGGCAGCCTGACCGAAGCCCAGCAACTGAATGAGCCGGAGGAGCCAGTTTCCTTTGCCGGACTGGTGGCTGTCCGAAATCTTGGCCTCACGGACGATGACGGCGAGGTCTTGCTGGAAAACGTCGCCTTCGAGATCAAACAAGGTGAAAAAGTCGCGATCGCGGGGCCAGGCGGCGGCGGCAAGGATCTGCTCGCCATGGTCGCCGCACGATTGCTGCCAGCGACATCCGGCAGCATCACCATGAGCGGGGTCGACATCGCAGGACTGCCAGAAGCAATCACGGGGCGAAGAATCGGTTACGTCGGACCGGGCGCCTTCGTGTTTTCCAGTACAATACGGGAAAATCTGCTGATGGGCGCCCGTCACTTCCCGCATGGCGGTCCAGACCCTGATTGCTTACCGGACTCCCCCGAACAGCGCAGGGCCGCCGAGGCATCGGGAAATTCGCTCGACCCGATTTCAGCCAACTGGGTCGATTACCAGGCAGTTGGCATCGATGAGGAGCACCTCAATGAACGCCTTGCCGACCTGCTGCGCGTAGTCGGCCTTGAAGACGAGGTCTATTCCTTTGGGCTGCGCGGCTCCCTCGACGCGGCGAGCCGGGACGAAACAGGACGCCGGATCCTGGGAGCACGATCAAAACTCCGTTCACGCCTTAAGGAGCTGGGGCTCGACCACCTGATCGAGCCGTTCAATGCCGAGAAATTCAATACCAATGCAAGCGTGGCCGAGAACCTGCTGTTCGGCACTCCCGTTGGCGAGCATTTCAAACCCGAATATCTCGCGAGCGAGCCTTATGTTCGCGCGATTCTTGACAAGGTCGGCCTCACAGACGATTTCGTCCGGATCGGTCGCGATGTGGCCGCGACAATGGTCGAGCTTTTCAAGGACTTGCCACCCGACCATGAATTTTTCGCGCAATATGCTTTCATCTCGGCTGATGACCTGCCGGAGTTTCAGACCCTTTTGCAACGGGCCGACAGGCTCGGTCTGGAGGGCATGGAGCTGGACGATCGGAGCAGGTTCCTCGACCTCCCGTTCAAGCTGATCCCGGCCCGGCATCGCCTCGGCATGATCGAGGAAGATCTGCAGACCCGGATACTTGAAGCCCGAAAAGCCTTTCGCGAAGGTCTGCCGGAAGAGCAGCGTTCGGCTCTCGAGTTCTTCTCGGTCGATCAGTTCAACCTCGCGGCGTCGGTGCAGGACAATATCCTGTTCGGCAAGATCGCTTACGGACAGGCCGATGCGGGCAACCGGGTCGGTTCAGTGCTCGCGGAAGTCATCGAGTCTGAAGGTCTGCGCGATACGGTGATCGAAATCGGACTGGGGGCGGAGGCAGGGATTGCCGGCTCTCGTCTGACCGCTGCACAGCGACAAAAAATTGCGATTGGCCGCGTGCTGCTCCGCCGGCCGGATATCCTCATTCTTAACGAGGCGGTTTCAGCCCTCGATTCCGGGGTTCAAGGACCAACAGTGGCGCGTATCCTGAAAGAAGCCGCCGACCGGACGGTGATTTTCGTTGCGCACCGCGCCCGCTTGGCGCAACCGTTCGACCGTGTTCTGGTAATGCGAGGCAGCCGGGTGATCGAGGACGGCTCGTTTGATACTCTCAACAAGGAAGGGACCGTGTTCCGGGGACTGCTGGATGAAGAATAACCCCGAACTGGTGACGCAAAGGGTCTACCCATGAGTCTGAACCAAGAAGTAGAGCTTCTTAAAAACATTCCGCTCTTTGCCAAGATCGAGCCGTCGAAGTTGAAACTTCTCGCCTTCACGTCGGAACGGCTGAGTTATACGGACGGACAGGTTCTCTTCAGTCAGGGAGATACAGGCGACGCCGCCTATATCATAATCGGCGGCACCGCTTCGGTGCTCATCGGCACGGGGAACGGCATGGTCGAAGTTGCTCAGCTCAGCAAGGGTGACGTGGTCGGCGAGATCGCCATTCTCTGTGACGTGCCTCGGACCGCGACCGTGCAGGCCAAAGAGTCCCTGACCACTCTTAAAATCAACAAGGAAGCCTTCTTCCGCCTTGTCACCGACTTCCCGCAGATCGCGGTTGAAATCATGCGCGAGCTGGCGGCCCGACTGGAGCAGACAAACATCCAGCTCCGCGCCGCCCTTTCCGATAACGGAAACTAGCAGCAGCCCGTGAGCCGTCTCGACAGTGCCATCCGGCGCCTTCAAGCGCAGCAGCTCTGCCTGGAATGGGCTGCTTCAGCTGTTGCAAATCGTTCCGGCAACGCAATAGAACTCGGACTCGGTAATGGGCGGACCTTCGACCATCTACGCTCTCTGATGCCGGAGCGGCCGTTCTATGTGTTCGACCGCCAGATCGCAGCCCATCCTGACTGCATTCCGGCAGATGGCCGCATTTTCCTTGGCGACTTTCGCGAAACGCTGGTCGCGGCAAAGCAGGCTCTCGGGCAGACTGTGCTACTGGCCCATCTCGATATTGGCACCGGCGACAAGGCGGCGAGCATCGCACTGGCCGCGGAAATTGCGCCTCTGGTTGACGGCTTGCTCGCCGACGACGCCGTGGTAGTCAGCGACCAGCCGGTGATCCTTCCGCGCTGGACGAGCGCACCATTACCGGAAGGAATTAGGCCCGGCCGCATCCATCTCTACCAGATCGGTTAGCCCGCCGGGTTGAACAACACGGCCACAAGATGCATTTCAGACCCAGGGATCACCATTAAGGCAGGGCCTTTCCTTTGGACTCATTGACCCAGATTGTACTCGGCGCGGCAGTATCTGTCGCCGTTTCCGGCCGCCGCATTGGCCCCCGCAAAGCTGCACTGCTCGGCGCCGGTTTGGGCACTCTGCCTGATCTTGATGTGCTGGTCCGGCACGGCGATGCAGTCAGCGACTTCATCCTGCATCGAGGCTGGAGCCATTCCCTGCTGGTCCATGCCGTTGTCACGCCGCTGATTGCAGAAGCAGCAATGCGGGCCTTCAGCGGCCTGAGGGAGCATCGCGTAACGGCCTATCTGACTGTTTTCCTCTGTCTCGCCACCCACGCGCTGCTCGATGCAATGACTGTCTATGGCACCCGGCTGCTCTGGCCGCTGGATGATACGCCATACGGTGTCGGCTCCATATTCATCATCGACCCGCTTTATACCCTGCCACTTGCCGTTGCCACTGTCTGGGCCTTGCTACGCCGCGACTGGTCGCCACGAGTGGGCCGCGTGACGGCTGTCGCCCTTGCGCTTTCGACTCTGTATCTCGGATGGTCCTTGGTGGCTCAGCAGATCGTTGACGGCAAGGCACGGCAAGCCCTCGCGAATGCCGGGCTAAATGCCGAGAAAATCTTGGCTACACCGATGCCCTTCAACACCCTGTTCTGGCGCACCATCGCCATCGACGGCAGCCGTTATTACAACGTCTACCAGCCACTTTTTGCCGAAACGGACGCGGCGCAGATCCATGTGCATCCGCGCCTCGCCGAAACAGGCCCCTGCCTCGATATGGTCCCGAGCGGAGCTGCTGTCGCGGCCTTCTCGAAAGGGTATTACCGCACTTTCATTGATGAGAGCGGGTTCCGAATCGCCGATCTCAGGATGGGCGTGACGCCAAGCTTCGTGTTCGATTTCCGTGTTGCATCGGCGGAGGGCGATACCTGGAAGACAATCATGCCGGAACGGGTCCGCAATGCCCGCTCGGCAGCGGGTGATATCGGCTGGCTGCTTAATGGAATATCCGGCGGCTCCATGATCCGGCCGGCGGAAGCGGCAAGTATCCTTGATCCTTCGGCGCCATTGCTTGCTGCACTACCGGAAACGCAAAGCTGCGGGTGAGCAACGCGCCCCCACCCGTGGACACCATCATTGCCGGAGAGCCGGGACCTTTCGGGTCAAGGGAGGAGGGATCCCGGATCGGATCCGGGATGACGAAGAAGCCGCGGGGTGACGCTAGGCGTCGATCGTCAATCCAGATCGACGATCACCGGCGCATGGTCCGACGGCTTTTCAACACCACGCATGGATTTTACCACGGCAGCCGATTTTAGACGGCTTTTCAGCGGTTCCGTCACCCAGACATGGTCGAGACGGCGGCCCTTGTCGGCCAGCTCCCAGTTCTTGGAGCGGTAACTCCACCAGGAATAGAGCTTTTCCGTTTCCGGAACGAAATGGCGAACTGCGTCGACCCAGCCAAGCCCGGACTGCAGCTTGTCCAATTCCTCGACTTCGATAGGGGTGTGGCTGACCACTTTCAGAAGCTGCTTGTGGGACCAGACATCATGTTCCAGCGGCGCGATATTGAGATCGCCGACCAGCACCATCGGATCGCTGCTCTTGCGCTCAGCCCCGAACCAGTTCTGCATTTCCGACAGAAAATCGAGCTTGTGGGCGAACTTGTCGTTCACCGCCGGGTCCGGCTCGTCACCGCCCGCCGGCACATAGAAGTTATGCACTTCGGGTCCGCCGTCGAGTTTCACCGCGAGATGGCGGCAGTCACTCTTGCCGCACCAGTCCCGCTGGCCCTCATCCGTAAAGGGCACGCGAGAGATCACGGCGACGCCGTTATAGCTCTTCATGCCGCGGATAGCCTGATGGACATACCCTGCGTCTTTCAAAACCTCGGCAGGGAAGGTCTTGTCCTCGGTCTTGGTCTCCTGCAGGCAGAGCACGTCTGGTGCCTGTTCTTGCAGGAAACGCAGCACCGTCGGCAGGCGCAGGCGCACGGAATTGATGTTCCAGGTGGCAATCCGCATCACTCTGTCTTTCGGTCGAGGGAAATAAAATCTATTCGGCGGCGGTCGCGAGGCCGAGACGGGCATTCAGATGAGCCCGGCAAGCATCGCCGAAGGCTTCGAAGATCTTTTTGTTCAGTCCCTCAATCGGGACTGGCCATTCCGGGTGCCACTGCACAGCCATCACAAAGGCCGTGGCGCCCGGGACGCTGATCGCCTCGACGATTCCGTCTGGCGCCACTGCTTCCACAACCACACCTTTGCCTGGCTGATCGATGCCCTGTGCATGCAAGGAGTTCACAAGCGCGGTGTCAGAACCGGCGATGCGGGCAAGCTGGCCGCCTTCTGTCATGCGAATCTCATGAGCCGGACGGTATTTGCGAGTGTACTCGACATCCCGGCGCATGCGGTGGTCGAACTTGTCCTCAAGATCAAAGATGCGCTGATGCAGAGTGCCACCGAGGGCGACGTTCAGCTCCTGAATACCCCGGCAGATTCCGAGAACCGGAACACCCGCCTCAATCGCCTTACGGATCAGCGGCAAGGTAACGCCGTCTCGGCGCGGATCGTGCTGCGTGCCTTCGACACTGTCGGGGCCGCTGAAGTTATGCGGCTCGATATTGGAAGGACTGCCTGTCAGCAACAAACCGTCGATATGAGCCACCAAACTGTCGAGATCGAGCTGCCCAGCCTCAAGCGCCGGGATGATCAGCGGCAGACCGCCTACCGGCGCCGGCACACAGGTCACGTATTTCTCGGAAACCTTCTGTGTCGAATAATCCTCGCCTTGCAGATGACAGGCGGTGACACCGATCAGGGGCAGGTTCGGCACGGTCAGCATGGAAACTCCTGAGGCTACTGATTCTGGTAACGCCCCGTTCTCCGGGGTGTGAGGGCGCGCAACTGGCGGCGCAGGAATACAGATGCCATATTCGCTCCATGGACCTCAGCGTGCAACAGCTACTGCAGCACAAGGGCATATTGATCCTTGCATGGATTGCCCTGCTCTTCGCCGCCGAACGATGGCTCCCCGCGGCACCACGCCAGGGCGGCTGGATCCGTGTGATCCGCAATGCCGTGCTCTGGATAATGAACAGCGCACTCTCGCCATTAATCGTGATCCCGGTTTCGCTTTGGGCAGCTAACCACGCGCTCGGATGGCGCCCGGACTGGCTCGGAGGCGGTTTGGGCCTGATCGTGGATGTCCTGCTGCTCGATATGCTGATCTACTGGTGGCATCGCTTGAACCACGAGATTCCGTTCCTCTGGCGGTTCCACGAGGTGCACCATCTGGACGAATTCCTCGACGTCAGCTCCGCCGTGCGCTTTCACTTCGGCGAAGTGCTGATGAGTGCCGGGGCAAGGGCCGCGATCATCATATTGCTTGGCATTCCCTTTACCTCAGTCATCGTCTTCGAGACCCTGGTGATCCTGTCGGCTTTGTTCCACCACTCGAACCTGAGGCTTGGCGAAAAGCTGGAAACCGCACTGGCCCGCGTGATCGTCACTCCGTCGATCCACTGGGTGCATCACCACGCGATTCGGGCGGACACGGATTCGAATTATGCGACGATCTTCAGCTGGTGGGATCTTGTGTTTCGCTCACGAAGCGCGACCAAGCGGACAATGGAGATGAAGATCGGGGTCGAAAACCGGTCCGATGAGAAGATCATTCCACTGATCGTAATGCCCTTTCGGAACAATCGCTGAAGCGACCTTGCCTATTTATCGACAAAAGTATCGGCTTCAAAATCACGCGGCTTGAACAGATCATCCTGCAAGTTCATCCCGCGCCGGGTCTCCAGCAGAGCCACCTTCACCTCGACGCCCTGGGCATCGGTGATGGTCCATTGCCGCAGGGCAAGCGGCGCGTCGGAGAACACCATCTGCACCATGCCCGCCTCGGGATCGTCCCGCATCCTCATCAGGAGGCGGATGACACCGGGATTGCGGGCGACGTCCAGCACCTCGAGATCGGTTTTGAAGTCCACCGGATCCGAGACCAGTACCGAAAGCGGCGTACTGCCGAGCGGAACATGGGTTGTCTGTTCGAGCTCATTGTCCTGAAACACCAGCCAGGTGCCGTCCGAGACCAGGAGAATGGGCGACGGTGCGTCATATTCGAAACGCATCAAGCCGGGTCGCTTCAGAGACAGAATGCCCTGCGCCGTCGCGCCCGTGCTGGCGACCTGCAGGAAACGCGCCTGCAGGGTGGTGATGCCGTTGAAATAGGCTTCGATCTGCTTCAGCGCCTGCTTGTCGTCCGCGCTGAGTGGTGCCGCTCTCGCGTCGAACGAGAAGGCCAAAAACAGGACGGCGGCAAAGGTGGCGATCAGCTTTTTCATGAATCTTGAAATGGCAGGCGTTCGCCCGGGTTGCAAGCGGCAATTCCGAGGCAGAGTGCACGATCCGGTCAAACCGCACCGTCAGCTCTCTCAAACGTCATCCCGGCCGGAGAGCCGGGACCTTTGCGATCATAAGGCTGAATGTTGTCTGCAAAAGATCCCGGATCGGTGTCCAGGAAGACGAAATTGTTTGTGGGCGGAGTGTGGGTGGCCCCCCTACTCGTCCTCGTTCGGATTGCGCACCAGCACCTCGCGTTTGCCGACATGGTTCGCCTGGCTGACCACGCCTTCGCTTTCCATCCGCTCGATCAGGGTGGCGGCACGGTTATAACCGATCTTCAGATGACGCTGGATAAAGCTGGTGGAGGCCCGGCGTTCGCGGGCGACGATAGCGATGGCCTGGTCGTAGAGCGCATCGCCGCTGTCCGTGTTGCCGCCGGACAGGCCCGAAAGATCGCCGAAGCCGCCGTCTCCGCCGCCCTCGCCATCATCCTCGGTGACATTGTCGTTATACTCCGGCTCGCCCTGGGCGCGGAGGTGGCGAACCACGTCCTCAACCTCCTCATCACTGACAAACGGGCCATGCACACGGGTCACCCGGCCGCCACCGGCCATGTAGAGCATGTCACCCTGGCCGAGGAGCTGCTCCGCGCCCTGCTCGCCCAGAATGGTCCGGCTGTCGATCTTAGAGGTGACCTGGAAGCTGATCCGGGTCGGGAAGTTGGCCTTGATGGTACCGGTGATGACGTCGACCGACGGACGCTGGGTCGCCATGATGACGTGGATACCGGCGGCACGGGCCATCTGGGCGAGGCGCTGCACGGCGCCTTCGATATCCTTGCCGGCGACCAGCATCAGGTCCGCGACCTCGTCGATCACCACAACGATATAGGGCAGCGCCGTCAGATCGAGGGGTTCTTCCTCGAACACCGGCTTGCCCGTTTCACTATCGAAACCAGTTTGCACCCGGCGCTTCAGCACCTCGCCCTTCTTGCGGGCTTCGGCGAGGCGCGCGTTATAGCCGTCGATATTCCGGACGCCGAGCTTGGACATCGCGCGATACCGGCTTTCCATCTCCCGCACGGTCCATTTCAGTGCCACCACCGCCTTATTCGGATCGGTGACGACCGGCGAGAGCAGGTGCGGAATACCGTCATAAATGGACAGTTCCAGCATCTTCGGATCGATCATGATCATCCGGCAGCGTTCCGGCGAATGCCGGTAGAGCAGCGACAGGATCATCGTGTTCACCGCGACCGATTTACCGGAACCGGTGGTACCGGCGATCAGCAGATGGGGCATGCGGGCGAGATCAACGACCACCGGTGTGCCGCCGATATCCTTGCCGAGCGCGATGCCGAGCTTGGCTCCGGAGCGCTCATAGGGATCGGATTCGAAAATTTCACGGAGATAGACGGTGTCCCGGCGCGCGTTCGGCAACTCGATGCCGATCACGTTGCGGCCCGGTACCACGGCAACGCGGACGGAGACCGCGCTCATGGAGCGGGCGATATCATCCGAAAGGCCAATCACTCGGGATGACTTGGTGCCCGGCGCAGGCTCAAGCTCATAGAGTGTCACCACCGGGCCATGACGGATTTTACCGATCTCCCCCTTCACGCCAAAATCGGCAAGGACTGATTCGAGCATCCGGGCGTTTTCCTGCAGCGCCTGAGGCGGCGGGCCTGCCATGCCTTCGGCTGCTTCGGTCAGCAGCTCTATTGCCGGCAGCTCGTAATCCCCCGCATTACCGAGATCAAAGCTGGTCTGCTCCACCTTCGCAGGTTTTGCCGGTTTTGCCTTGCGAGGCGCCGGGGCTGCATCGGGTTCGGCCTTCAGGACCGGGGCTGACGATTCAACTTCCGGCACGCGCTTCGGTTTAGCCGACAGGCGCGGCCCCTCATCCAGCGCCTTGCCGGATAAGGAAGGCTCCTTGCGGCCCACAGAATCAAACCCTTTGCGGGCAAGGCTCGCCGTGGCTTCAAGACCTGAGCCCAGCGCGCGGCCACCGAGAACGCCACCTTTTGCCCCGAGCGCCGCCGCAGTGCCTACTCCACGGCCCGCGCCGCGCGCCAGAGACAGCCATTCACTCCAGGAGGCGCCGAAGGTCCAGAGCAGCAAGGAGACCGCGCCCAGACCGGAGACAAAGCCGATCCAGGCAGCATCCATTGCGGCCAAAAGGCCGAGTGCGGAAATCTTCGTTAGCGCCAACGTGCCGATCGCGCCGCCGAGACCGGCCCGGAGCGGCCAGCTTTCCGGAACCGGCAGTACGGCAAGCGCCAGGCAGCCCGCAATCAACGCCACCGGCAGCAACGCAATACGCAGGGCTACCCGCTGAAGTCCCCGATGGGTCAGCAGGCGCCAGCCCCAGATCGCGAAGAGCAACACAGGTACGGCACTCACAAGACCGATTGTCTGCACCATAATATCGGCGACCAGCGCACCGGCCGGGCCAAGCAGGTTAGCGGCACTGCCGGAGCCGGCAGCATTCAGAGATGGATCTCCCGGCACATAGCTCAGCAGCAGCGCCGCCCCGAGACCGGCGGCCAGAATCAGAGCAAGGCCGGCGAACTCGGCAGCACGGCGGCGCAGGTACAGACGGGCGCTCTCGGGCAAAAATCCCCCGCCCGCGGACCCGTTACCGGCAGTTTTCGTCGATGCGCTCATGCTCTTGCTTCTCCCCCGTATCACCGGCCGCCTCAGAAATAAGGCGCAATCCGGCGCAGGCCTTCCTCGGTTGTCGCCGCATCGTAGACAAGGGCGATGCGGACATAGGGATCACCCGGATTAACGCCCTCTGCATCTTCACGCGCCATCAATCCGACCGGCACGATCTTGACCGCCTGCTCGCGCCAGATCTGTTTCGTCAGCGCTTCGGCATCTTCGGCTGGCATGCAGACAAAGAACCCGGCCTCCGCTTCGTGATAGCCCTTCTTATTGCCCAGCACCTGCGTGGCGATGCGCCAATTCTCCGCGTAATGCGCTCGGTTGGCCTCGACATGGGCTTCGTCTTTCCAAAGCGCCGTCGCGGCATGCAGGATCGGCAGCGGCGTCGAGGCACTGCCGAACATGATGTACTCGCCATACCGTCCGATCAGCTCCGGATCGCCCGCCATGAAGCCCGAGCGCAGCCCGGGACCGCTGGATCGTTTCGATAACGAATGCAAAACCACAATGTTGTGCAGGCTGTCACCGAGCGCGGCCGCTGCTTGCAGACCACCGACCGGCGGATCGCCGCGATAGATCTCTGCGTAACATTCGTCCACCGCCAGCATGAAGTCGTACTCACGCGCCAGTTCGATCGCCCGTTTCAGATAATCGAGCGACGCTGCACGACCCTGCGGGTTCGTCGGCGTACAGAGGAAGCAAAGCGCGGTCCGCTCCAGGATCTCCGGCGCCACCTCATCGAGCTTCGGCAGAAAGCCGTTTTCCGGCGTTGCGTTCATGTAGACCGGTTCGGCCCGGCCGACCATGGCCGCGCCGCGATAGGAGTGATAGAGCGGGTTCGGCATCAGGATAACCGGCTGCTGCCCGTTCTTCCGCTCGGGTACAGCGAGAAAACCAAGCTGGTACAACGCTTCGCGGGTCCCGGAGATAGACGTCACATGACGCTCCGGATCGAGCATTCCGCGCGGCAGATCATAGCGCTTGTCGAGCCAGCCCGTCACCGCCCCCCTGAACGCCGGATCGCCCTTCGGCGACGGATATTTGTTCCAGAGATGACCGCTGGCCGCGATGGTTTCATTGACTAAAGCAGGCGGCTGGATCTGCGGCTCACCCACGGAAAGCATAATCGGGCGCTTGCCGGCAGCCGGCTCAATGCCCTCCAGCATCTTGTTCAGACGCGAGAAGGTATAGTCGCTAAGCGGTTGAAGCGCCGGGTTTATCATCGATTTTGCCCTGCTCGTCCGGAATTCCGGCGCGAACTATCAGTGGTTAAATTCGATTCTATAATAGAACCCGCATAGTTATGGGGCAACTTTAATGCAAAATCTCATAATTCGGGAGGTTCGCGCACGATGTTCTCAAAATCATATAAAATATTGCTTTAAATAAGGAAAAGGCCCGGATGTTGCCATCCGGGCCCCTTCAAAAAATGTTATTCGGATTAGACCCGGCCGGAGCCGCCACCGAATTCCGGATAGGCCTCAAGACCACACTCGGCACGGTCCAGACCAAGGAATTCTTCTTCCTCGCTGGCCCGCAGACCAATGGTCAGCTTCAGAACGCTCCAGACAATAGCGCTGGTGATCACGACGAAAGCGCCAATGGCGACAATGCCGATGATCTGCGTGGTGAAGCTGGCGCCATCATTGGAAAGGACAACCGCGATGGTTCCCCAGATACCGCAGACCAAGTGAACCGGGATTGCACCGACCACATCGTCGATCTTCAGCTTGTCGAGAAGCGGAACAGCAACAACGATGAGGATACCGCCAATGGCACCGATCATCACCGCAGTACCGATGCTCGGAGCAAGCGGCTCGGCGGTGATGGAAACCAGACCACCAAGAGCACCGTTGAGCGCCATGGTCAGGTCAAGCTTCTTGTAGATGATCTGGTTCAGGATCACCGCAGCGACAACACCGGCCGCAGCGGCCATGTTGGTGTTGACGTAGATGGTTGCGATGTCACGAACGTCAGCGGCAGAGCCCATGGCAAGCTGGGAGCCGCCATTGAAGCCGAACCAGCCGAGCCACAGGATGAACGTGCCCAGTGTCGCCAGCGGCAGGTTCGAACCCGGCATCGGGTGGACGGAACCGTCGCTACCGAACTTACCGGTACGAGCGCCGATGATGATGGCACCGGCAAGAGCCGCCCAGCCACCAACAGAGTGCACGATTGTGGAGCCGGCAAAGTCGGAGAAGCCCATTTCACTGAGCCAGCCGCCGCCCCAGGTCCAGGAACCCTGGATCGGATAGATGATCCCGGTCAGCAGAACCGTGAAGATCAGGAACGGGAACACTTTCACGCGCTCGGCAACCGTACCGGACACGATGGAAGCGGTCGCCGCCACGAACACCATCTGGAAGAACCAGTCGGAGGCCGCAGCATACCCGGAGCCGTCGCCAGTGAAGCCGTCGGCGGTGATGACATCGTCAGCACCGGACCAGATCGCGAAGGATCCCATGAAGCCCGAGACATCCATGTACATCAGGTTGTAACCGACGAGCCAGTAGAGCAGGCCGGCGACAGAATAGAGGGTGATGTTCTTGGCGCACTGCATGGTCGTGTTCTTGGTGCGGACGAGGCCCGCTTCGAGCATGCAGAAACCGGCCGCCATCCACATCACGAGGAACCCGTGCATCAAGAAAGACAGCGTGTTGAAGATGAAGGCCGTCTCTGGATCAACGGCCGCTGAAGCGGTGTTCGTCAGCGTGATCGTAACCAACGCAGTGACGGCCGTCAGAACGGAAAAGCCGAAAAATTTTCTCATCTGGTGAGCTCCTTAAAGCGCGTCGTTGCCGGTCTCGCCGGTGCGGATCCGGACGGCTTGGGAGACATCCAGCACGAACACCTTACCGTCGCCGATGCGCCCGGTATTCGCAGCTTTCTGGATGGCTTCCACCACCTGTTCCGCCAAGTCGTCCGGCACCGCCACTTCGACTTTGACCTTTGGAAGGAAATTTACGGCGTACTCCGCGCCGCGATAGATTTCGGTTTGTCCCTTCTGCCGTCCGAAGCCCTTGACTTCGCTAACCGTCAGCCCCTGGATCCCCAGAGCGGTCAGTGATTCGCGGACTTCGTCAAGCTTGAAGGGCTTTACGATTGCCATGATCAGTTTCATGCCGCCCAACCTTTTCCTGTTGTGCTTTTCCGGCGCCCTAAAATCAGGGCAACCAGAAAACCTGCTCAGCGCAGATCGGCGAATTCATTACAAAATGCGGGCCAACACAGATTTATTTAGGATTTTCCCGTTAAATCATAATGTTACACATTGAACTCAAGAGTCAGCGCTGCGATTGAGGCTGAATGATGTGCACGTTTTTTAAGCAATGACGAAGTCGTGATGTTATTTTGAGCATTGAAAAATGAGCATTTTCACTTGTAGCGTGAACCCTTGTTCCTAGCGCTGGGCGTTGTATCTTGCCCTTCAGGAACGGGCGCCGGGACCAAGCGCCAAGGTAAGGATCCAAAGGGCGTGAAAAACAATCTCTGCGATGCGCTGATCATCGGCGGCGGCCTGTCCGGCATCTCTGCAGCATTGGCATTGGATGCCAGCGGGCTGACGGTCACCGTGATCGACCGCGTAGCCGTGGAAACACACACTGCAGCCGGGCATGACGGTCGAACCACCGCGATTTCCCAGAGTAGTAAGCGGATGCTGGTTCGGCTTGGCGTCTGGGATGCCCTTCCCGAAGCCCCCAGCGCGATTGAGGATATCCGCGTCCAGGAAGGTGGATCGCCGCTCTTCCTGCAGTTCGATCATGAAGATGCCGGTCCGGAGCCCATGGGCTTCATCCTCGATAACGGCTCTCTGAAAGCCGGTCTCTATCGGGCGGCTGCCACCCGCCCCAATATCACAATCGTCTCTCCGGCATCGGTTGAGCACCTGCAGCGGAATGGTGAGTCTGCAACAGCCATTCTTGCGGACGGGCGCCGCATCACCGCAGGGCTCGCTGTTGCGGCCGACGGGCGCACATCCCCGACCCGTCGCGCGGCAGGACTACGCACGACCGAACTTTCCTACGGCCAGACAGCGATAACCTGCACGGTGAGGCACAAGCAGCCTCACGAGCACGTGGCATTCGAGCATTTCCGCCCCGCCGGACCTTTCGCAATGCTGCCGTTGAACGACGCGGCGGACGGAAGCCATCAGTCCTGCCTGGTCTGGAGCGAGCGCACCACCGCAGCGAACGCCCTCATGAAGCTCAATGACGGTGAGTTCGATCAGGAAATGCTGACAGCATTCGGCGAAACCCTCGGGCATTTGCACGTAACAGGCCGACGCTGGGCCTACCCGCTCGGCCTCATCCATGCCGAACGGTATATTGACCAGCGTCTGGTACTGGTTGGCGATGCCGCGCACGGCATTCATCCGATTGCCGGCCAAGGCTTCAATCTCGGGCTGCGCGATATCGCAGCACTTGCAGACACAGTCACGGATGCGCGCCGGATCGGGTTGGATTTTGGCTCGGCATCTGTTCTGGAGAAATATCAGCGCTGGCGGCGCTTCGACGTGATGACAATGATCGCCGCGACGGACGGGCTGAACCGACTGTTCTCGAACGACTCGGCAGGCATCCGGCTACTGCGCGATGCGGGGCTCGGGCTGGTGCAGCGCATCGGCCCGCTCAAGCGAGCCTTTATGCGCGGTGCCATGGGAACTGCCGGTAACCTGCCCCGCCTGATGCAGAATCCGAACTAGAACCGGAAGCTGTGCCCCGGCTACCGGTCTATCCGATTTCAAGCAACAGAGGGCAGTGGTCGGACACTTGAGGATCTTCGACGACCGTAAAGGACGACACAGCCACATGAGCATTGGTCAGCATGTAGTCTGCGTAGCGGACCGGCTTATTGTAGAATGACGTGCGTGTGCTTTTAAAACCGCATTTCGTCACGAGATCCGTCAATCCGATCGCGCTCAGGACATCAAAAGTCTCACTCTCCGGCCTGACATTGAAATCGCCGCAAACCACCAACCGGTCGCCACTCTCAGCGGTCTGCTCGACAAGCGCTCTCAGTTTGCGGGCCTGTGCCAGCCGGGCAGGTGTATCATATTTGCCACCAAGATCCCTCAACCCGTGCATATGGGCGATCGTGACCGGACCTAAGGATGGCATATCATACAGTCGGACAGCATGCGCGGTGCGGGAGCGCGGATGATCGCCGAAGCCATCCGGCGAGAACACACCATGCACAAAATCCTGGGCCTGACCGATCACCGGGATCGTCTGCCTGACGAATGTGGCGAGCCCCCATTGCGAGGCGAAAGCCTGATCGCCGTCCCATAGAGCCCCTTGGGCTGCCGGTGCGAAATAGGCTGAATGGTTAGGCAGGGCATCGCGCATGTCGGAGTAAAAGTTTGCCCGCTGCGGTAATTCTGCCTCGTCATCCCGATAAAGCAGCCACGGTTTTGGCGCCGCAGGAGTATGCACCACCTCCTGCAGGCAAAGAACATCCGGATCCAGATCTTGAATGTAGGCCACCAAGCGATCGTGAAGTCGGCCGCCCCACCCATTCAGACACAGGATCCGCATCTCAAAGCCACGTTGTTTTATCGTAGGTACTCAGAATGCATTTAGAATCAAGGCTCCCGGCTGAGACCAGCCGCTTCGAGCTCGCTGAGATAGCGTTGCCAGATCTGCTCTTTCTCGGCGCCGAGTTTGTGCAGATAACGCCATGTATAGATCCCGGTATCGTGCAGATCGTCGAACTTGATCTTCACCGCGTAATTGCCGACAGCCTCCATACCCATGATGTTCACATGGGCGCGCCCGGCCACCAGTTTCTTCTGGGACGGCACATGGCCCTGAACTTCCGCAGACGGGCTCTCGACCCGCAACAATTCGGCCGGAATGGAAAAGCTTTCGCCAGTATCGAAATCTATCTCCAGGGCCTTATCAGCCGACTGAACGCGAATTTCCGTCGGCCAGATATCGCTCGCGAAGGACTCACTCATGACTTTTCGCTCCGGCCGGCGGCCAGAGCAGCCTTGCCCTCGGCAACAGGGTCGTCGTCGCCTTTCAGACTCCGCGCCTCGTCGGGCAACATAATCGGCACTCCGTCACGGATCGGAAAAGCCAGCCCAGCCTGTTCGCTCACCAGCTCTGAGCGTCCACGATCGTAAACCAAAGGCGCCTTCGTTAGCGGACAGACCAAAATTTCCAGCAGTTTCGGATCGACTTCCCGCTCCGCGCTGCCTGCGACCGGTTTCTCAGTGCCGTGCATGGCGATCATCCTTGAGATCATCGTGAAGCGACATCTCTAGCAGGGTAAGCATCGTCTCGCCACGCTCCTGCAATGTTGGCGCCTCAAGCAGGGCCTGCTTCTCGAGAGAACCGAACGGACAAACCATCGCCAGCGTGGTCAGTAGCTGCCGGTCTTCCGCATTTTCAATGGAGTCCCAATCGGCCCGCATGCCATGCAGCGCAAAATAGTCCTTCAAGCCGCGCATCAGACGATCCCGGTCCAGAGACAGATCGTCCCGGGCATCAAAATCATCGGCAAAACTGCACCAATCCGCGACCACCCGCCGATAACCGGAGCGGCATTCCAATTCCTGCTCCACATGGAAACGGGCCAAGCCGGTCAAGGTGATCATGCAACGGCCATCCTCGGTTTCCGAGAACGACGTGATACGGCCCACACAACCGGTCCGATGGAGGCTGGCATCGCTTTCCTGCTCCTGCGGCTGGATCATCCCGATCAGCCGGTCGGTGCAGAGTGCATCCTGGGTCATCGCCAGATAGCGCGGCTCGAAAATATTGAGCGGAAGCTTGCCGCCGGGCAGCAACAGGACCCCGGGCAACGGGAAGACCGGAATACAGGCAGGCATGTCCTCTAGGCCGAGCGCGAAGGGATTGCGTGTCATGGATACCGGTGCCTCCTTTCAGATAGATCTCAGTGAACTCAGGAAAACAAAACCGCTGAAAGGCGGCGACGACCCTGAACGGTTACCGGGTCCGTATGACCAAATGCCTCAAAGAACTTTACCAGTTGCATACGGGCTTTCTGCTCTTCCCATTCGCGATCCCGGCGGATGCTTTCGATCAGAGCCTCAACCGCGCCTTCGCGGTTGTTCGACGCAAAGCGCGCCATCGCCAGCTCATAGCGAGCCTGGTGATTGTCCGGATCGGCTTCGATGGCGGCAATCAAAGCCGCCTCCTCGCCTGCATCCTGGCTTTCGGTCGCAAGTTCGAGCGAGGCGATCGCGGCATGCACTTCCGGCGCTTTTTTGATCTCGTCAGGCAAGTCTGTGATCATCTGCTGCGCCTGTTCAACCTGGCCAACGGAGACCAGAGCCCGGATCAGGCCTGCAATGCCGCGCAGATTTTCCGGATCATGCTCAACAACCTGGCTGTAAATCCCGCCGGCGCCCTGTGCGTCGCCCGCTTCCAGCATTTGGTCCGCAGCATCCAGCGCTTCATTGAGCGGAGAGTCACCGGCCGCGCCACCAGTCAGCCGCTTGACGAATTCACGGATCTGGCTTTCCGGCAAGGCGCCCTGAAATCCGTCTACCGGTTGCCCCTTATGGAAAGCGAACACAGCCGGAATCGACTGGACCCGCATCTGCTGGGCGATGGCCTGATTCTCGTCGATATTGACCTTAACCATGCGCACGGCGCCAGCAGCGTCACGCACCACCTTTTCAAGCATCGGACCGAGCTGCTTGCAGGGGCCGCACCAGGGCGCCCAGAAATCGACTATGACCGGAACGTCCCGGGACGCTTCGACGACATCGGCCATGAAGGATTTCGTATCGGAGTCCTTGATCAGATCGGCGGAATCAGGAGCTGCGTTAATAAGGGTTTCCATACCTGTCGTCCGTTCTTTCATATCCGGTAAAGATTGGCCGCAGTCGTCGCTTGGCAAGCCCCCGACCGCTCATGGCAGCCGGGCCTCGCTCAAGCCAGGGCCGCGAAATCGAGAATTTCCGGCTCGTACCCAAGATTCTTGAGGAATGCCAAAAGCGAGTCGGGTGAGACCGCGATTGTCATTTCATTGGAGAGCGGGTGGTAGTTGAGCAGATCAAACGTCAGCAATTCTTTGTCGAGCACCACCGTCACGGCGCGATCGACATCGTTGAACAATGCGTAGGGCGAGACGGCCCCGGGAATAACCCCTAGATGTGTCATCAACCGGTCGGGGCTGCCGAAAGACAGTCTGGCCCCGCCAAAAGCGGCTCCGAGCTGCTTCAAGTCGATCGGCCGGTCCTCAAGCGTCACGACAAGCCACATCTTGCCTTTACGGTCGCGCAGGAACAAATTTTTGCAATGACCACCGGGAAGCTCGCCCCGCAGCGCCTTGCTGTCTTCGACGGTGAACAATGGCGGATGGCGATGCAAGTCATAGCAGAGCTCCAACTCGTCGAGATGGCCGAGCAGATCATTCGGTGTCTTTGGGCCGGACTGCCCGTTGTCGGAGATTGATTCACTCTCGGACATAACGCTCCGCTTCCTCTTGTTGCGCGATCCGCACCACGCGATAGAAAATTCCACGTTCTGGGATAGCCGGAAAGTAGGTCTTTTCCAAGGCTTTCCTAGTGTTTTGATGGTTTGCCCGAACACACTGAAAAAAAATAATTTCGAGGCTTGCAATGCGAAGAACAGTTTGTATTATCGCGGCCTCTCGACGGCATCAGTGAATGCCGGTGGACGCGGGCGTAGCTCAGGGGTAGAGCATAACCTTGCCAAGGTTAGGGTCGTGAGTTCGAATCTCATCGCCCGCTCCAATTCCTCCTCAAGAAGGTGGATCGAGAAACAAAAGGCGGCGCTCAGCCGCCTTTTTTGCGCGCGCACCGCTTGGCCAGAAGCGCTTCACGGTGACTGATATATGCGGTTGAGCCGAAAATTACCGCACCGCCGAGCCATACCCAGACGGTCGGCTCCTCCGCGAATAGCAGATACCCCAATATCGCAATGAGCGGCAGCTTGATGAATTCGAGCGGCTGCAACTGTGTGATCTCGGCCAGGCCGCAGGCTCGGGTCCAGCAGACATGACCCGCAGTCCCTGCGCCGGCGAGACAGAACAGCCACACCCAGGTCATAGGGTCAGGCCAAGTCCATACAAACAGCGCTGGGACGAGTGAGAGCGGGCTCTGCAGCAATACCATCCAGAGAACAATCGCTTCCGGCCGTTCCGTTGCCGTCAACTTCTTCACGACCAACGCCGTGATCGCGATCCCGAATGCATTACCAAGAGCAAGCAGGGCACCGAGCGACATCGCCTCCATACCGGGCCGCAGCACCAGCAGCATGCCTACAAAACCGGCAGCAAGAGCCGCCACGCGGCGGGCGCGGATCACCTCGCCAAGCACCAGGACGGCGCCGATTGTTGCGAAAAGCGGCGCGGTAAATCCAAGCGCCGTCGCCTCGGCGAGCGGAATCATGGTGATCGCGGCAAACCCCGCGGCCATGGCCACCAAGTTGATCACCGCGCGCAAACTGTAGAGGCCGTATTTGTCCGTTCTCAACGCGGAAATACCATACCCCATGATCCAGGGAGCCATCAGCACAACGGCGAGAAAATTGCGAAAAAACACGACCTCTAGGACATGCAGATTCTCCGATGCGAGCCGGATGAAAACTCCCATCGAGGTGAAGAAAATCATCGCTGCGCTCATCAGCAACGTCGCCCGGACCGGTGCCGGCAATCTTATGAAGGCGGCAAAAATGGACATATCGAAGAAGCCTAAGGGCGAATGCGGGGCCAAAGACTATCGCGCCCTGAACCTCTTGACCAGCAAGCATGATTTTATCGATCAGAGCCTGATTTCATGATCTGGATCAAAGATCCGGACAAGATCCTGTGTTGCTTTGGGATCAGGCGATCACGCGATCATTAACGACTGCCAGGAGGCTAAAGAATGTCCCACGTCCCCCACGAGCTCGCGGATGAATTTCCGAATGCTGTTGAGAAAATTCATGAGCTGAAACTCAGCAACGCCCATTTTGCCAAGATCGCGGACGCTTATCATGAGGTGAACAGGGAGATTCACCGGATCGAAGCGGAAATCGAAACCACGTCCGATGCCTATGCAGAGGAACTGAAAAAAAAGCGGCTTGCTATAAAGGATGAGGTCGCAACTTTTCTCAACGCTTGAATCTGCTAACTCTCGGCGAGATCGGCCTCAAGCAGGTTCAACGACCGGAGATGGTTGCGGATCTCGCCTAGAGCGGCCTCGATTTCAGAATCATATCTTTCCTGCGCAGAGTTAATTGAAAGCTCTGAAGCGCCACCGTCACGCAAACACTGCTCAAGATCGGCAGCGGCGGCACTAAGAGATAAGAGGCCAAGATTTCCTGAAACACCCTTAACCTGGTGCGCCAATCTCCCCGCAGCACCGCTATCGCCCGCTTCAAGGTGGATTTTCAATTCGCCTGACGATCCCACATTTTGCCGACAGAACTCATTGAACAATTTTGCCGCAATATCCACCGCACCAAGCAACTGCACCATTTTTTCGAAAGGCTCATATCCGGACGTGGTCTGTTCTGTCTGTGCCTGATCGGTGTCCGATGGCGCGATGCCGGTTTGCTCAACCCTGGCTGCAGACAAAGCCTCATAGAGTTTTTCTTCCGAGATCGGCTTGGCGACATGGCCATTCATGCCTGCAGCCAGACACCGCTCGACCTCCGATGTCATCGCATGTGCCGTCGCGGCGACGATAAGTAAGTTCTTGAACCGGCTATCGCTTCTTATCCGCCTGGTTGCCTCAATCCCATCCAGGACGGGCATCTGGATATCCATCAACACGGCATCGAAGCGGCCGGGATCCGACCCTGTCACCGCTTCCACTGCTGCTTCGCCGTTCCCGACAATCTCGACTTCGGCCCCCACACCACGCAATATAGCCTCGACAACCTGTTGGTTGATCTGATTGTCCTCAGCAACGAGGACGTGCATGCCCTGCAAGTGCTCGGCTCCAGCATCGGCAAGATTACGATCCACGTCCGATGGTTCCTGATTTTTCCAGAATGCATTCAGAAGCTGCAGCATACGATGCTGTGAGAGGGGTTTCGTGAGCACCGCGCTGACTCCCGCCTCCCGCGCTTCGTCGCCGAGCGCGTTCGTGCTCATTCCAGTGACCAGCACTATCTTGGGCGGGGCACCTTCATCAATTGCTGCCAGTATATTCCTTGTGGCCTGGAGGCCATCCCCGTTGGGCATCAACCAGTCCATGAAGATGACATTGAACGGCGCGCCCGCATCGCGCGCCCTGGAAACTGCTTTGACTGCCTCCGCAGCAGAGCCGGCTTCAACGATCTCCAATTCCAGAGGCTGGAGCATACCGGACATAACCAGGCGGGCCGTCGGGTTGTCATCAACGAGAAGAACCCGCCAAGCTTCAAAGCGCTTGGCGCCCAGCCCATCCGCTCGCTGCGAAAGAAACGAGACATCGAACGGCAAGACCACATGGAATATACTGCCTTCACCCAGCGTGCTTTCAGCCCAGATCCGGCCTCCCATCCGCGTCGCCAGATCCAGGCAAATCGAAAGCCCGAGACCGGTTCCACCGAACTCGCGGGTTGTCGAGACATCGGCCTGAGCGAACGGCTTGAAGATCTTGCCCTGCTGCTCGACAGTCATGCCGATGCCGGAATCCTCGATCTTGAAATGCAGCTCAACGCGGCCTTCGCTTATCTCATGCGGATAAACAGAAAGTCTGACCAGCCCCGCATCCGTGAATTTGATGGCATTGCTGCACAGGTTTGTCAGGATCTGGCCGACTCGCAGCGGATCGCCAAACAGATCGACAGGCATATCCGGGTCAATCTTGATCTCGAAGACGAGGCCTTTCTCGTCTGCCCTATCTCTTGCAAGACCAAAGACTTGCTCGATAATCTCTTTCAAATCGAAGTCAGTCGCCTCGATCTCAAGTTGGCCAGCCTCTATTTTCGAGAAATCGAGCACGTCGTTGATAATCCCCATCAGATTATGTGAGGACGAGACGATCTTTCCGACGAAGTCTGACTGGTTTTCGTCGAGCCGGGTCCGCTGCAGCAAGCGGCTAAGGCCGATGATGCCGTTGAGCGGCGTGCGGATTTCATGACTCATATTGGCCAGAAACCCGGATTTTGCGTGATTCGCGGCTTCGGCTTCTTCTTGACGCTGTTTCAGCTCAGTAATATCGACCCTGAAGGATAGAAACCCGCCATCCGGCGTTCGGGCATCCTGGATCCGAACCCAGCGCCCGTCCGGCAAGGCCTGCTCAAATGCTGGCCCCGGCTCGATGAACTGCCGCATCCGCATTGCCACCCATTCTTCCTCGCGCCCGACAGCTTCGCGTATCTCTCCAGCATTCGCGGCTACACGAATGATATCCTCAAACTGGGCACCAGGGAGCATGATCAGTCCGGCACTGGGATAAAGTTCCTTGAACCGTTCATTGCAAGTCACCATCCGCATATCGCGGTCATAAAGCACGAAAGCGCCGTTCATAGCATCGAGCGCGATACGCAGCTGCCGTTCGGCTTCGGTCGCCTTCTCCTTAGCCTCGACTAGACTCTTTTCCTGCGCCGCAAGAATTTCCAGGTCACGGCGACGGCGCTCCTGAAAAAGACCGACCCCGAAAAGCGGAATCGCAATCGCCATACCGATGAGACCAACGGGAATCCAAACGTTCCAGTAGATCGATTCTGGAACAAACCAGCCGCCCTTTGGGCGACCCGCCAAGTACCAGCTACCAACCGGTAAATTTACTTTTTGCAAGACCGGCATATCTTCAAAGGTTGATTCGCTGCCCAAAAACACGTCACCGCTCAGACCGGAGCCATCACGGCCACGGATCGCAAATTCAAAGTCGAGAACGTCAGCGTCAACCCCGGCGGCTGTGAAAAGTTTGTCTGCGTCGATAACGGCGGAGACCAAACCCCAGAAAAACTCGTTGCCGTCCTTATCTTTGACGAAGACCGGGTATCGCCCGATAAACCCGGTTTCTCCCTGAACGAGAGTCAGCGGCCCGGCGAGTACCAAATCCCCATTATCTCGAGCCGTGAGCGCTGCAGCCCGCTGTTTCTCGTTCTTGCGATAATCGAGCCCGATCGCAGCTTCGTTGCCTTCGAGCGGATAAATATATCGGAGCACAAGATCAGGTGCCGCCCCGATATTGCGAAGCTGCAGCCGGTTTGTGAACAAGCGCTCGGCAATATTGTTGAACCGCTGCTGGGACAGGTCGGGATCCGTCGAGATAACGGCGGCAAGACCGCCTACAAGTCTCAGATTCGCACCTATCTCGCCTTCAAGGCGCGTGCGGAGCAGGTTGAGTTCGTCGGAAACATGACTCCGTGTTTCGGCAAAATATTTATCCCGAGCCTCCTCCATAAGAAGAAACCCAACCCCAATCGCGGCTAAAATAGCCATGACGGCCGGAGCCATTGAAATAAATCGACCTCGCATACGCCCTTCCTGACCCAAGGCCCGCTCTGTCCAGCACTGCCTCCCATTCAATCATGGGTAAGGGTCGTTACAATTCCCTTAAGATACTAAGATCAAGTGTCGACCGAACCACATCTTCGCCACGCGGCACTTGCCCAACGATATAGTCAGGCGCCAATCCTTCTTAGGCCAAGGTGCGTCTAACGCTCCAGGCTCCGTTATTTGCCGGAATTTCAATAATTTGACGCTTCAGCGCCCCATTCAATTGGGTTAGCCTGTTGTCGGACTGGCTCAAGCGTACGGTGGCGGGAGGAAATCGCATGCGCGATAAGTTGCACACCTTGAAGCAAGAACTCGTCGACAGCGTTATCGCACTCGCAGAAGAGCGGATCGCCAAAGACAAGCAGGCGGAAGCCAAAAACTTCGTCAAGCAGTTCTACTCAAATGTCGCGCCTCAGGACATTTTGTCCGAGGAACCAGAAGACCTGTTTGGCAGCGCATTATCAATCTGGTCCTTCGGCAAGACCCGGCCGCCTGGCGCTGCCAAGATCCGGGCTTACAATCCCCGCTTTGAGTCCACCGGCTGGCAGTCGCCACACACTGTCATCGAAATCGTCAATGACGACATGCCGTTCCTCGTAGACTCTGTCACAACTGCTCTGACGACCCTGGACCTCACAGTCCACTTGGTCATCCACCCGATTCTCAAGCTGAACCGATCAACAAGCGGCAAGGCCGAGGCGCTCCTGGATCAGGACGAGCCTGGCGACAGCATGATCCGTGAGTCCTTCATGCAGCTACGCATCTCCGAGCAGAGCTCTGCTGAAGTCCTGTCCAAAATCGAGGATGAACTGCACTCAGTACTCGATGATGTGAGGGCTTCCGTCGAGGACTGGCGGACGATGCGGGAGAGGGTGCTCGACGTCGTCACAGAGGTCGGCGTGCGCGAGACCCCGCACAACCGGGAGGAAGTCAGCGAAGTTATCGATTTCCTCCGTTGGATTGAAGACAATCACTTCACCTTCCTAGGGTATCGTGAGCTGGACTATTCCGGCAGTGGCAAGAATGCGCATATGGAAGTCGTCGACGGTTCGGGCCTTGGCATCCTGCGCAAGCCGGAGACCAGCGTCTTTGGTGGATTGCGGGAACTCGGCAAGCTTCCGGAGGATATACGAAGTTTTCTGATCAGCCCCGATCTGCTGCTGATTATGAAAGCTAACCGCAAAGCCCGTGTCCATCGTCCTGTCCATATGGACACGATCATCGTCAAGAAGATCAACAAGGCGGGCAAAGTCACCGGCGAGCATCGGTTTGTCGGGCTCTTCACATCCGTCGCCTACAATCAGAGCCCCGGCGAAATTCCGATGCTGCGGCAAAAGGTGCAGCGGATCGTTGCCCGCGGCGGTTTCGCGCAGGAGAGTCATGACGGCAAGGCTCTGATCAACATCCTTGAGACCTATCCGCGCGACGAGCTTTTTCAGGCCAGCGAAGATGCTTTGCTCGCCACATCAATTGGGGTTCTGCACCTGCAGGAACGGCAGAAAACAGCACTGTTCGTGCGTTCTGACCCGTTCGAACGATTTGTTTCCGTAATAATATTTGTCCCGCGCGATCACTACACGACCCAGATCAGGGAGCGGTTTGCAGACATTCTGGCGCATGCATTCAAAGGCCATGTCGCGGCATTCTACACACAGATGTCCGATTCCGTACTGGCGCGCCTTCATTTCATTGTCGCAACAGAACGGGGTGCTGTTCCCGATGTCGACATTGAGGAACTCGAGCATCGCCTCGCGGATGCGGCCCGGTCCTGGTCCGACAAGCTTCATCAGACCCTGATCGAAGCCAGGGGCGAGGAGCAGGGAAACGCACTGCACCGCCGGTACCGGGACGCCTTCCCCTCATCTTACCGGGAAGCATACTCCGCGCAGGGCGCGATTTATGACATTGAGCGCATCGAGGAAATAATGGCGGACGGTAGTCTCGCCATGAACCTCTTCCGCCCCATTGGATCGGAAGAGACACAGCTCTACCTGAAATTCTTCCACATCGACACGCCGGTACCGCTTTCCGACGTCATGCCGATGATTGAGAATATGGGCGTGCGCGTCCTCAGTGAGCGGCCCTATGAGGTGGTCTCCAAAGACCTCTCCAGCACAATCTGGATCCATGATTTCGAAATGCAGCTCCGCAGCGGGCAAAGCGTCGATATCGAGGCCATGCGCCAACCGTTCCACGACGCTTTCGAAGCAGTCTGGAACGGCAGGATGGAGAATGACGGGTTCAACATCCTGATCCTGCAGGCTGGCCTGACATGGCGCGAAGTCGCCATGTTGCGGGCGTACGCGAAATACCTGCGACAGGCGGCTTTCACCTTTTCCCAGGACTATATGGAAGAAACCCTGGCGGAGAACGCATCCATTGCGAAACTGCTGGCCCGCCTGTTCGAGGTCCGGTTCAATCCGGAGGTAGAGGCGACGCAACGCGCCAAAGCCGCAACACAGATCACAGCCGAGATCGAGGCGGCGCTCGACAATGTCGCCAATCTCGATCAGGACCGGATCATCCGCCGCTATCTCAACCTGATCCAATCAACGATGCGTACCAACTATTACCAGCCCGACGCAGACGGAAACCCAAAGCCCTACATCTCGTTCAAACTGGACAGCCAGTCCGTCGAGGATCTGCCGCTTCCGCGTCCTCTGGTTGAGATCTGGGTGTTCTCACCCCGCACCGAGGCCGTGCATCTGCGCGGCGGCCGCGTAGCCCGCGGGGGTATTCGCTGGTCGGACCGGAGGGAGGATTTCCGGACCGAGATTCTCGGCCTGATGAAGGCCCAGCAGGTAAAGAATGCTGTCATCGTTCCCGTTGGCTCAAAGGGCGGGTTCGTGGTCAAGCGCCCACCGGCGGACGGCACCCGCGAGGCGATGCAGACCGAGGCGATCGAGTGCTACAAGACAATGATGCGCGGCATGCTGGATATCACAGACAACATCTCCGGCACCGATATCATTCCTCCGGAACATGTCGTCCGGCATGACGAAAACGACCCCTATCTGGTGGTCGCCGCCGACAAGGGAACGGCCACTTTCTCCGACATCGCCAACGGTGTTTCGCAGGAATACGGCTTCTGGCTCGACGACGCTTTCGCATCGGGTGGTTCCGCCGGATACGATCACAAGAAAATGGCCATCACCGCGCGCGGTGCATGGGAATCCGTGAAGCGTCATTTCCGGGAAATCGGCGTAGATATTCAGACCACGGATTTTTCCGTGATCGGTGTCGGCGACATGAGTGGCGACGTCTTCGGCAACGGCATGCTGCTGTCGAAGCACATCAAGCTGATCGGTGCCTTCAACCACATGCATATCTTCTTCGATCCAGCCCCGGATGCATCGAAAACCTGGGCCGAACGGCAACGGCTATTCGATTTGCCGCGCAGCAGCTGGACGGATTACGACACCAAGCTGATTTCCAAAGGCGGTGGCATTTTTCCTCGATCGCTGAAATCGATCGAGACCACACCGGAAATGAAGTCCATGCTCGGAATCAAGGCTGACAAGGTGACGCCGAACGACCTGATCCGAGCGATGCTGATGGCCCAGACCGACCTGCTCTGGTTCGGCGGGATTGGCACCTACATCAAGGAAAGCGGAGAGAGCAGCGCAGACGCCGGTGACCGGGCAAACGACGCACTGCGCATCAATGCCAAGGAAATCGGAGCGAAAGTCGTCGGCGAAGGCGCCAATCTGGGCGTGACGCAACGTGCCCGCATCGAATACGCACTCGCCGGTGGGCGGATCAACACAGATGCAATCGACAATTCAGCCGGCGTCGACTGCTCGGATCATGAAGTCAATATCAAGATCCTGCTCGGCGGAGTGGTCACCGATGGCGACATGACCCGCAAACAAAGGGACAAGCTGCTTGAGGAAATGACTGACGAGGTTGCGACCCTGGTCCTGAAAGACAATTACGACCAGAGCCAGGCCCTGACCATGGCGGTCACCGAAGGCACCGCCCTCCTCGATGCAGAAACCCGGCTGATCCGTGAGCTGGAGCGCAGCCACCTGAAGCTGAACCGGGCGGTCGAATTCCTACCCGACGACGAAACGCTGTCGGAACGCATGGCGGACGGACAGGGCCTGACCCGGCCGGAACTCGCGGTACTGCTCGCCTATGCGAAGATGGAGCTCTATGACGAGATCCTGCCATCCGATCTACCCGACGATCCAATGCTGGCAGAAGATCTGATCCGATATTTCCCGACTCGCCTGCATGGCAAGATGAACGACTCGATCCGGAGCCATCGGCTGAAACGCGAGATCATCGCGACCTATGTCGCCAACAGCATGATCAATCGCGTCGGCGCCACTTTCGTCAACGCTGTGCGCGAGCAGACCGGCGATGCCTCTCCTGATATTGCCCGGGCCTATATCGTCGCCCGGGACGTGTTCGGCATCCGCCGCCTCTGGTCAGCGGTCGAGGATCTCGACAACAAAGTTCCAGCAATGGTGCAAACCGAAATGCTCCAGGATATTAAGCGCCTGGTAGAGCGGGCTGCGGTCTGGTTTCTGCGAAACGAGCGCCGGCCGCTCGATCTGCAGGCCTTGACCGGAACCTATCTTGACGGTGTTACAGAATTGACGGCGGAACTGGACAAGGTTTTGACAGACTTCCACCGCAAAGCCGTTCAGAAGAAAGCGGCGAAGCACGAGGCCGCCGGCGTGCCGAAGGAACTGGCACGCGGCGTCGCCAGTGCCGATATCCTGATTTCGGGCTGCGACATTGTCCGACTGTCCGGCCAGACCGGGGAAAGCGTGTTGCAGGTGGCAGAAGTCTATTTCGCAGTCGGGCATGAATTCTCACTCGACTGGCTGCGAGAGCGTGCCGATCACGTGGTTGCAGAGTCCCACTGGCAAAAGATGGCCGTCGCCGCCATCGTAGAGGATTTCTACAGTCACCAGTTCCAGCTAGCCGAGAACGTTCTGGCCGAACGCAGTAACGGAAAGAGCAAGAAGGCGACGGCCGGGGCCCTCATCGAGAAATGGGAAGGGACGCGTAGTGACGCCTCGGCCCGGATGGACAGGCTGCTGGCCGACTTGCGGGCCGCAGACGGTGTCGACCTTTCCATGCTTGCCGTGGCGAACGGCCAGTTCCGTTCGTTGCTTGCTCACTAAACGCGGCGGGTCAGACTCCGTGGATACCGGTCAACCCGTCCCCTCACGGAATCCGGGGCGGCGGGCAGCACTCTCCTGGTGTCTGTTCGATTGGGCGAATTCGCCTCTGCCAACGGTGATCATCACTTTCGTCTTTTCCGCCTATTTCGCGCGCGGCGTGGTCGGAAACGAGGTCGAGGGCACCGTACTGTGGAGCCAGGCCCTTACCATCGCGGGTCTGACCGTCGCCGTGCTGGCCCCGATACTGGGCGCTATCGCAGACCAGACAGGGCCGAAGAAACCTTGGCTGGCCGGATTTTCGGCAGTCGGCATCCTGGCCGCCGGGGCGCTCTGGTTCGTGCATCCAGATCCGGCGGACACATTGCTCGCCCTGATTGCCGTCGGGCTGGTGCTGATCGGCACCGAATTCGCCAATATTTTCTATAACGCCATGCTCGCCCGCGTCGCATCACCGGAGCGGCTCGGCAGGGTTGGCGGATGGGGCTGGGCGCTCGGTTATCTCGGCGCGATTATCTGTCTGCTGATCGCCCTTCTGGTCTTCGTTCAGGCCGAGACACCGCCCTTCGGCCTGGACAAGGCGGAGGCGGAGCACATTCGGGCAACCGCGTTGCTGGCCGCCGCCTGGTTCGTGATCTTCTCCATTCCGCTGCTGAAATACGTGCCGGACGATGAGCGGCAAGCTTTATCAGTTCCTGCCGCCGCGCGTGCCGGGCTGAAGAGCCTCTGGCAGACCATGCGGTCACTTCGAGAAGATCGTGATCTCTGGGTCTTCCTGATTGCACGCATGCTCTATGCGGATGGTCTTGCCACCCTGTTCCAGTTTGGCGGTCTTTATGCCGCCGGTACATTTGGGATGAGCTTCGCCGAAATCATCCAGTTCGGCATTGCGCTCAACGTCACCGCCGGGATCGGTGCTTTCTGTTTTGCCTGGGTCGATGACAGGATCGGCGCCAAGCCGACCATTGCGATCTCACTGGTCGGTCTGATCTGCTTCGGTTTCGCGGTGTTACTGGTCGAGGACGTCGCGTGGTTCTGGGTCTTTGCCCTCGCCCTCGGCATCTTCGTCGGCCCATCCCAATCGGCGAGCCGGACCCTGCTGACACGCATGGCGCCGGCTGAAAAACGCACGCAACTGTTCGGTCTCTATGCTTTGTCTGGAAAGGCCACGAGCTTCCTTGGACCAGCCCTGCTCGGATGGGCCACGCTCATCTTCGACAGTCAGCGTGCGGGCATGGCGACGATCCTCGGATTCTGGATCGTCGGCCTTGCCCTGCTCGCGTTGGTCAGGCCCGCATCTCGGCCCGCACCTGCTGCCTGAAAACGTCGATCGACACGGGATTGCCGCCTCGCTCGACATGCCAGAACGTCCAGCCGTTGCAGGCCGGGGCCCCCTGGACTGCCGCGCCGACGGAATGGATCGAGCCCTTGGCGCTATCCGATACCAGCGAGCCATCCGGCCGCACCTTGGCGAACCAGCGACGGCGCTGGTCGAACAACACCTCACCCGGATTGAGCATCCCGCGTTCGACGATATTGCCGAACGGTACACGCGGTTCTGTGCGCTTGGTCTCAACCGCCAGAAGACTGTCATCCTCGATCCGCTTAACCGCGGCAATCCGGTCCATGGCGATCTCGGCGTAGGTCTGCTCACGCTCAAGCCCGATGAAATGACGGCCGAGCTTCTTCGCAACAGCACCGGTCGTGCCTGAACCGAAGAAGGGGTCGAGCACCACGTCGCCCGGCTTGGAGGTCGACAGCAGCACACGCGAAAGCAGGCTTTCCGGCTTCTGCGTCGGGTGTGCCTTGCGACCATCCACCTTGATGCGCTCGGACCCGGTGCAGAGCGGCAGGTGCCAATCACTGCGCATCTGCTGGTCCTCGTTGAAGGCTTTCATGGCATCGTAGTTAAACGTGTAGCGTTTGCTGTCCTCGCTCTTCGAACACCAGAGCAGGGTTTCATGCGCGTTGGTGAAACGGCGTCCGCGGAAGTTCGGCATCGGATTGGTCTTGCGCCAGATCACATCGTTCAGAATCCAGAAACCGAGATCCTGCAACACCGATCCGACCCGGTAGATATTGTGATAGCTTCCGATAACCCAGAGCCCGCCATCATCCTTCAGGACGCGCCGCACAGCCGCGAGCCAGTCGCGGGAGAACTTGTCATAGGTCTGGAAGGTGTCGAACTTGTCCCAGTCATTGTCGACCGCATCGACAATTGAGTTGTTGGGTCTGAGAAGCTCGCCCTGAAGCTGGAGATTGTAGGGTGGATCTGCGAACACCAGATCCACCGATTTCTCCGGCAGTTTATTGATCAATTCAATGCAGTCGCCGACCAGAATCTGGTCGAGCGGCAACGTGTTTTGCGCCGTCATCTCTTCAGTCCGTGCCAAGGAAAGATGGCCGGAGTCTCCGGTATCCGGCGAATCGCGTCAAGCCGTCGATTTATTTTTACTAAATAGAGTCAAATACTTACAAGGTGAACACAAGATATGGTGTGAAGTTGAGCGCGCACCTCAGGTCACTGTGTGCTGCCATCGCCGAAAAGTGCTTCGCGGACCGGCCGGAAAGACCGTCGGTGATGATCCGTGACACCAAATGCGGCGATGCCCGCCAGATGTTCGGCCGTGCCGTATCCGGCATTGCGCTCCCAGCCATATCCCGGATGGGCCTCCGCCAACACACCCATGGCATTGTCCCGGTGCACCTTCGCGATGATCGAGGCCGCCGCGATGCTGAGCGATTTCAGATCGCCTTTCACCACCGCGCGGGCCGGAACGGGGACAGGAGGCAATCGGTTACCGTCGATCAGATATAGATCCGGAGTTTTATCGAGACGTTGGGACAGGGCCGCCGCCGCACGTCCCATGGCAACGTATGTTGCCTGCAGAATATTGATGCGGTCGATCTCCTCGACCTCCGCGACACCAATGCCATAGGGGACAAAATCTACAAGTGCGCTGGCAATCAGCTCCCGCTTGGCAGCGTTAAGCTTTTTGGAGTCCGTAACATCCCTTAGAAGCGGGTCGTTATGCAGGGCGAAAGGGATGTGCACCGCCGCGGCCATAACCGGCCCTGCGAGTGGCCCGCGCCCGACCTCGTCGATGCCGACAATCACCGCGCCCTGATCGGCTCCGGCATCCACTTCCAAGCTGAAATCAGACAATTAACTCATTCCTGAGATACAAAATCGGGATAGGACCCTACCTGAAAATCCTTTTGACACCAATTCACTACGTGGTCATTCCGGACATGGAAGCACCGGGTCTGCCACATTTTCGGACCGGGCCCTACGAAATAGTCCTCCCTGGCGCTACACCTAGATACTGCCACGAAGTAAACCACGAAATATTGTATCCATGACATGGTTCTGCTTGCGGTGTCATGGTCGGATCGCGACCTTTTCAGTCGAAAGCCCTCAGACGGGCGCCGCTGCAAGGTTACGCCGATGTTCGACGAATGGATCGCCGGGTTTGTTATTTTCGCCCTCACCCTCAGCCTGACACCGGGGCCGAACAACACGCTCTTCACGACGTCCGGAGTCAATTTCGGGATCGCACGAACCGTCCCGCACATTCTTGGCGTGGCTTTTGGTTTTCCCACCATGCTTGCTGCCGTGGCCCTTGGACTCTGGTCACTGCTGAATACGGTTCCGGGACTGCTGGAAGTCTTGCGCTACGTTTCCATCGCCATCCTCATCTATCTCGCCTGGAAGATCGCCGGCGGTGCCGCCGGGAAAATCGGCCGTCCGGAGCGGCCCATGCGGTTCTATGAGGCCGCCGCCTTCCAGTGGGTGAATCCCAAGGCCTGGCTAATCTCGGCCAGTGCCATGACAACCTTCAGCGGTGTGGCCGCAAACGGCTCTCCGGACATCACCTCCCGGCTGCCTCTGATGTGCGCGTTGTTCTTTGCCATCGTGATCCTCTCCGGCTTCACCTGGGCCGGGATCGGCGCCGGCCTTTCGCGCTGGCTACAGGACGGCATCCGGCTCAGGATCGCGAATATCCTGCTCGCATTGATGTTGCTCTCCTCCCTGTTTCTGGCATGACCTAGAGCAGACTGAGCTGGTCTCCGGCACGCGGCGGAACGACGAACCGGTCACAGCGCAATTTCGGGAAAGAGCCTGTGAGGCACACCCGCTTCTTCGCAATCTCGAAGCGGCGGTGAATCAGGGCCGCATAGGGGCCACTGCCGCGCATCCGCTCGCCCCATTCAGCCCGGTAAAGATCCCCGCCTCTCGTCTGACGGATCAGGGAATAAACCCTGTCCGCCCGGTCCGGAAAGTGCTCCTCCAGCCATTCCCGGAACAGGTCCTTGATCTCGTGCGGCAACCGCAGAAGGATGTGGCCAACGCTGCGTGCACCGGCTTCCGCCGATGCCTCCACCAACGCCTCTATTTCTCCGTCATTAATCGCTGGAATAATCGGCGCCGCCAGAACGTGAACCGGAATGCCTTCCGATTTGAGTGCATGCACCGCGTCCAGCCGCCGTCCGGGGGTTGCCGCTCGCGGCTCCATGATGCGTGCAAGATGCCGGTCCAGTGTGGTGATACTTATCGCCACCGAGACCAGCCCGCGCGCCGCCATTGGCGCCAGAATGTCGATATCGCGGGTGATCAGCGCCGACTTGGTGACAATCGAGAGCGGATGGCCGAAATCTGACAGGACCTTTAGCACCTGCCGGGTAATCCTGTGTTCCTTCTCGATCGGCTGATAGGGGTCCGTATTGGTCCCGAGCGCCATCACATCCGGCCTGTAACCGGGCTTTCTCAGCGCATCGTCGAGCAGAGCCGCCGCGTCCGGTTTCGCAAGCAGTCTGGTCTCGAAATCGAGTCCCGGCGAATAGCCGAGATATGCATGAGTTGGCCGGGCAAAGCAGTAGATACAACCATGCTCGCAACCACGATAAGGATTGATCGAGCGGTCGAACGGGATATCGGGGGATTTGTTCCGGGCGATGATCGTGCGGGAGGCATCAATACCCACTTCGGTTCTAGGTCTGGCGTCCAGATCAGCGAACTCTGTAGACGCGCCATTGAACGGATTATCACCGGGCCAGCCGCCAATAACCCGCTGGCGTTGCTCCTGTTCGAACCGGCCACTGACATTGGTGATCGCCCCGCGGCCCTTGCGCGGGGAACGCTGAATAATATCCGGGTCCGGGGCATCCGGTGACTGAAAATCAGGGTCGACCATGGCCGGATGATAAATTCAGTAATAGAACAAAACAAGAACAATTAAATTTCAGACGGTGGTTCATCAGATTCAATGCGATGCCGCTCAAGCCTTTCAGAAGCCTGATCGCGACGCGCTGAAGCTGCCTCGTCCCGGGCCTGTTGTTCTTTTGTACGGCCGAATTTCAACCTGTTGTCAGCGGCTTTCTCTTCGGCGGAATCACGGGTCTTCCGCTTGCGGGCCTGCCGCAGATTGACGATTTTGCCACTCATTCGACCCTCCTTGCCGCGCGCCCTTCGGCAGCCTAGTCCAGCACCAGTTTATACGGCCCCCGCCATTCCCGGCGCACCCGTTCCATAGTTTCCGGCCGGGCCATCCGGCGCAAGCGTTCGAGAACGCCCGACAGCATCCGGTCGCGCTGACTCTGATCGGTGCGCTGCGACACCTGGCCCTCATTCTCGGCATACCAGCGGCAGCCCCAACTCGTGGTACGCAGCCAGGTCAGACGGCGGAACGGCAGGAACCAAGGCTCGAGTACGCGGGCCAGCGACGGCGGCACTGCCGTCCGGTAGGTATCGTAGAAACCCGCAACATCCTCATTGCTGAGCTCTCCGCTCACTTCCGGGTCCCAGCTCACAGAGGTGTATAGGGTGGCGTGGGCGAGATCGATGGCAGGCGACCCGTACTGGGTCTTCTCCATATCGACAAAAATCGCACGGCCATCCTTCTGAACGACATAGTTGCCAGGGTGGGTATCGGTCAGAACGAGTGCCGGCGGCAATGGGGCCCTGCCATGCTCGGCGGCAAAGTCTCGGGCCCATTTGCGTTCTTCATCTAGAATGGCGCGTGCCTGCCGGTCCTGCACCAGAGCTGGGATGAATTTTGCCTGATCCTCGATCAGGCCGACGAGCGCTTCCACTGGTCGCGGAGTCCAGGCAAGAGGAGCCGCATCGTCGGGCGCCGGCAACCGGTGCACGCTGGCCAATGTCTCGGCAAGCTGTGTCAGATCCTTTGAAAGATCTACGGCCCTCCCCTCGACCGCATCAACGATCAGCGCGCCGTTTGGCAGTCGCGGACTCGGATCGAGATGGCCGTGAAGAACCGGCGTGTGACGGCTCGGACCTGCGCGCCGGAAGCATTCCGCCTGCAAGAACAGGGCATCTTCCGGAGTCACATCACGCCGAACCAATCGCGGAACACGGGCCAGCAGGCGTTTGCCTTTAAAAGGCCGCTCACCGAGAAGAACGTGATCGTGGGTCAGCCCTCGTGCCGGCAGCCTGATCAGATCTTCGAGAGCAAGCGTGGGGAAGGTCTTGAGCTTCATCAGCTCAGCGTGGAGATTGCGCAGGTCGAGGTCGGTCGTCATTGGCCGCGAATGCTCTGAAATGTTCTAATTGGGATTCCCTGCCACACTGGCGGAATCACGTGCCCCTCTGTTAACACACCAGATAGCGCTGCGGAAAAATAAGGACCAGCCTTGGGATCATCGGATACATCGAAGAATGAAGATCTCTGGCGAGTGCCACTGCCCGGTGCCCTCGGTCCGCTGGACGCGCATGGCCGCCGTATCGGCGCACCGGCGCCTAACCTTTCGATTAGTGTCATCATCCCCTGTCTCAACGCTGAGAAGAGCCTGAAGCGTACTCTGGACGCGCTGGCAAGCGCCGAGCGTTCCGGCTTCACGCCAGAAATCGTCATTGCCGATGGCGGCTCCACCGACGCGACACAGGAGATTGCCGAGGCGGCAAGGGCCAGGGTGGTGGATTGTGCCCGCGGCCGCGGCATCCAGCTCGCAACCGGAGCCAAAGCGGCAAAAGGTGACTGGCTCCTCTTCCTGCATGGTGACACCGCCCTTGATCGGGGTTGGGCATCGAGTGTCATGGTCTTCACCAGCAATGACAGAAACCGCGAGCGGGGAGCAGTCTTCACTTTCGCTCTGGATGACGACAGCCCGGCAGCCAGGCGGCTGGAACGCATGGTCCGCTGGCGCAATCGCTGGCTCGGGCTGCCCTATGGCGACCAGGGCCTGCTGATTCACAGACGCTTCTATCGCCGGCTTGGCGGCTACAAGGAAATCCCGCTGATGGAGGATGTGGAGTTCATCCGCCGCATCGGCATGAGTCGTCTTGCCCTGCTCGATACCCGGGCCGTCACCTCCGCCGACCGCTATATTCGCGCCGGCTACATCCGGCGTGCAATGCGCAACCTCTTCTGCCTGACACTTTTTTTCCTCCGGGTGCCGCCCCGTCTGATCGCCCGGATCTACGGCTGACCAATGATGCGCCAGACTCTCATCATCTTCGCGAAAACGCCGCGCCAGGGGCTGGTGAAGAGCCGTCTGGCCCGCGACATCGGCGCCGGTGCAGCAACCCGGTGGTACCGACAGAACCTTGCCGCGATCCTGCGACGGCTCGGTCTGAAAAAACGGTGGGAGTGCCATATAATCGCGGCCCCGCACCACGCCTCCGCCTGGCCCTGGCCGACTCCCTGGCGGTTCAGCCATCAGGCGCGCGGCGATCTAGGGCAACGGATGCTCACGGCCTTGCGGAGCGTCTCCAAGGGTCCTGTAGTGCTTATCGGCAGCGATATCCCGGGCATCGAGCCGCGCCACATCGCGGCTGCTTTCAGGATGCTTGGGCGGAACGATGCCGTTTTCGGGCCTTCGAGCGATGGCGGCTACTGGCTGGTCGGCTTCTCGCCGCGCTACAGGGGCAATCCGTTCACGGATGTACGCTGGTCCACAAAGTGGGCACTTGAGGATACGGTCGCCGGGCTTCAATCAGGCACGAAAGTCGGTTTTGTATCGGAAATGCAGGATGTGGACGAAGGTTCGGATCTGGCCGCAACAGTGAGCTGCGTCAGGCCGAGCGCCCAAACAGCTCGTGCTCGCGCAAGCGGGGCATGATCTCGACGAAATTACATGGTCTGAACCGGATATCCAGCTGATTGACCAGAATTTCGTCCCAGGCATCCTTGCAAGCGCCGGTGGAGCCCGGCAAGGCGAAGAGGTAGGTGCCACGGGTAACGCCCGCGATAGCCCTCGACTGGATGGTCGAGGTGCCGATCTTCTGGAAGCTGAGCCAGCGGAACAGCTCGCCAAATCCTTCGATTTCCTTCTCGAAGACGGAGCGAAAGGCTTCCGGTGTCACGTCCCGGCCAGTCAAACCGGTGCCGCCAGTCGAAATCACCACATCGATGCCGTCATCTTCGATCCAGGAGATCAATTGTCCGGAAATCGCCGGAACGTCGTCCGTCACGATCTTCCGGTCCGCCAGGATGTGACCGGCGTCTGTCAGCCGTTGCACCAACGTGTCGCCGGAACGGTCATCGCCCAAGTTTCTAGTGTCTGAAACCGTCAGAACTGCAATGTGAACGGGAACGAACGGACGAGACTCATCAATTCCGGGCATGTTTCGGACCGCCAGGCTGCTGCGAAATGTCTATCGACTCATAACGCGGCCAGGATCCGGCGGCAATGTGATCCAACGACGGCGCCGGCTGGCCTAGACGCAACCTATACATCCACAGATTGGTCAGGACCCGCTCGATGAATTCACGGGTCTCGTGCCGCGGAATGGACTCGATGAACAGCAGCGGGTCTTCTTGGAAATCGATCTTCCGCGTCCATTTCCGGAGTGTGCCCGGGCCTGCGTTATAAGCCGCCAGCAACTGGAACAATCCCTCATTGACGCTGTCCTGCTTCAGCAGGTGGCCAACATATTCCTGTCCGAGCTTCAGATTAAGGGATGGGTCCAGCAATGCCTTGCGGCCGTCCCGACTGCGGAAACTACGGTCCTTGGCAACGAATGCCGCCGTGCGCGGCATGATCTGCATGACGCCGATTGCCCCGCGCCCGCTGCGTGCCGTCGCGTTGAATTTCGACTCCTGACGCGCGATGGCGTAAATCAGCGCCTTGTCGATGCCGGCGATGGAATCGAGCTGCCAATCAGGCAAAGGATAGAAGGCCGCATAATAAGGCCGGTCGCCTCGCGCTTTAAGGATTCCAGCGATTCGCATGGCAAGGCCCGGCATGCCGTTACCCGCCGCGATCGTCATGATCGCACCATGCATGTAATCGGGCAGCACCGGATAGAGCCGCCGCAACTCCTTTTCCGCAAGATCGGTCCGACCGACTTGCAGAAGGGCAAAGGTGCGCTGACCGCCCTGAGAGTTCAGCAATGCGTCCTGGGTATCCTCGTCCAGCTCGGGCAGAGTCCAGTCGAGCGGCATATCGATGCCGAGAGCCCGGCGCGCCAGCAGGCCGTAGAAGGTCGCAGAGTGGGTTGCCGCTTGTGCCAGCCAAAGTGTCGCCTGCCGTGGGCGCCGTTCAGCAAGATGCGCACGGGATGCCCAATAGGCGCCAGCGGCCTTCACCCAACGGGATACATCGGGTGCGCGGGAAAGGGATTCGAAATGATTGGACGCCTGGTCATGCCGCCCCTGGCGCCAAAGCGCGAGACCGGCGGTCCAATGCGCGGTCGGGATCAGGCCTTCTGAAAGCTCGATGCTTTCGACAGCGTAACGAGTGGCTTTATCGTCAACATTAAAGACGAAATAGCCATGCGCTATCTCTGCCAGCGCGTGGGCGCGATCCATGCCGCCAATGGAGCGCCCGGCCTTGGAATTGAGATATTTAAGACCACCCGTTGGGTATCCGTTACGAACGAAGCGCCGGACCTCCCTGATCACCCGGCGGCCCTTGCGGGAAACTTTCGGTCCGTTGCGGGACAAGTGCTGCTGCGGCTCGACCGCGCCATTCACCTGCGATGCGCCACTGCCGTTCAGATAACCCTTCTGCGGGCGAGCAGGCGCTTTCCAGCTCTTAGGTTTCCGGCGCAAGGCCAGCCGATAGATCTTGCGGGCACCCGGATGGTCCGCGTAATGCGCCATCCAGTTTTTCAGTTCCTTGTAGGTGGACCGATAAGCCGTCGGGTGCATATAGCGCTGATACAGCACGTGGCCCATCAGGACACGACTCTCGAGCGCCGCAATCAGCTTGTCAGCGCCGCCCCAGTTTCCCGCTTCCTGAAGGGTGAATATCGACTGATACCGTTCGGCATCCAACGTGCTGACAATGTCGTAATGGACACGCGGCACCGCCGGATCCATATCAACAGCACCAAGCGCGGACCCGCGCGGCGGCATTGCATCGCCGCGAGCGGCGGCGGCAGGTCCTGAATATGTCGCGATCGCCGCAGCAATGTAGACAATCGCGCCCGCGATCACCGGCATGAGATGCCGATTGAAGCGGCGAGGATTCGATTTCACATCTTCGCTCATGACCACGCTAAGTAGGGCATGCGAAGGCCAATCTCAAGCAGTGATTTTGCTTAACGTGCGCGCATCAATTACCACAACTACTTAAATATGAACTTTGATGTAATGAATGAATACACGGTAATACCTTACATAATATCAGATGGTTACAAGGTAAATATAACATCTGATGAACAGATAGAATTTTCTTATCAAATTGATTAAATTAATTCGTCTAATTTATTGAATAATTTGCTTTATTGTCAACAAATCACGCCAAGCCAGCGCTTTTTGCCCACCTGACCGAAGCAGAAAGGCAGGGTGAAATAACGGCACTGCCGGAACAGGCTGCTCAAGGTCCGGATCCAAGAATTCGAAACGCCGACCACGCAGGCGCATAATGCCCTGGCGTTGATCCAACAGAGTTTTTGCAGCCGTCCCTCCCACGGGGACGACAATACGCGGACGCACAAGCGCTATATGCCGCCGGATGAAAGGCAGGCAGATGGCGATTTCGGCTGCCGTCGGCTCACGGTTCCCCGGCGGGCGCCAGGGCAGAATATTGGTGATGTAGGCATTTTCAGCCCGGTCCAGACCGATTGACCGCATCATCCGATCAAGCAACCGGCCGCTGGCGCCGACAAAGGGGCGGCCTTGCCGGTCTTCGTCTGCGCCCGGTGCCTCCCCGATGAACATGACGTCAGGCGTCTCGACACCTTCGCCGAACACAAGGTTGGTGGCCGTCACCTTGAGCGGGAACCCGTCAAGGCTTTCCAGCGCCGCCCGCAGTTCTTCGAGGGATTGGGCCGCACCAGCAAGCGTGGCCGCTGCCTTGTCCGTCGCCGGATCGGCACCTGACGCCGGAACCCGAGGCTGGGCCTGTGCGGAAGCGACCGATACCGGCGCCGGGGCTTGAGCAGCAGTCCGGATCGCCGCAGGTGCATTTTCCGCCCGGGGCACCGGAGCCGCCGCTGCCTCGGACGCCGCAAACCAGTTGGTTTCGGCATCGCTGATCGCCTCGTCAGCACCCATCTCGACATACCATTCGAGTAGCGCCTCAGGCGGCATTGCGTTCTGTTCCGGCGATAAGCCCACGTGATCCCTTCCTTCAATCTTGCCGTACAGCCTCTCGCGTCGCTTGTCGCGACAAAACAGCTGTGCCAAGTAAGACAGTAACCTGTGTAAGAAACGATTAGGAGAGGTTCATGGAACGCGAGTCGATGGAATACGACGTCGTGATCGTCGGAGCCGGCCCCTCCGGCCTGTCGGCCGCCATTCGGCTGCGCCAGCTCAGTGCTGAGCACGGTCAGGACCTGAGCGTCTGTGTGCTGGAAAAAGGCTCGGAAGTTGGTGCCCACATCCTGTCTGGAGCGGTGATGGAGCCGAGGGCAATGGCTGAGCTGTTCCCTGACTGGAAAGAACGCGGCGCGCCCTTGCACACGCCGGTGACCCAGGACCGGTTCATGTTCCTTACCCGCAAGTCCGGCATCCAGACGCCCTGCCCGCCGCAGATGAACAATCACGGCAATTACATTGTTAGTCTCGGCAATGTCTGCCGCTGGCTGGCAGAGCAGGCCGAGGCGCTGGGTGTCGAGATCTATCCGGGCTTTGCCGCCGCCGAAGTGCTCTATGACGAGAACGGCGCGGTGCGCGGTGTTGCCACCGGCGACATGGGCATCGGCAAGGACGGTGAGCAGACCGCGAACTACACTCAAGGCATCGAGTTGCATGCGAAGCAGACACTGTTCGCCGAGGGTGTGCGCGGATCACTGACCAAAACTTTGTTCGAGCGCTTCGATCTACGTGAAGGCGTTGACCCGCAAACCTACGGCATCGGCATCAAGGAGCTTTGGGAAGTCGATCCGGCAGTGCATCAGCAGGGTCTGGTCGTGCATACCGTCGGCTGGCCAATGGAAGGCAAGACCTATGGCGGCTCCTTCCTTTATCACCTGGAAGATAATCAGGTCGCGGTCGGCTATGTGATCGGTCTCGATTACGAGAACCCGCATATGAGCCCGTTCGAGGAATTCCAGCGCTACAAAACCCATCCGAAGATCCGCCCCTTCTTCGAAGGCGGCAGGCGGATATCCTACGGCGCGCGGGCAATCAACGAAGGCGGCTTCCAGTCTATTCCGAAGATCACCTTCCCCGGGGGCGCCATTCTCGGCTGCTCCGCCGGTTTCCTGAACGTGCCGAAGATCAAAGGCTCGCATACGGCGATGAAGTCCGGCATGACGGCAGCTGAAGCCCTGTTCGAGACCATGAAGGATGGTGCCGGCGCCGGTCTGGAAATCTCCGATTACCGCACCCGGATGGAGCAAAGCTGGGTCTGGGACGAGCTGAAGGCAGTCCGCAACATCCGCCCGGGCTTCAAGGCCGGTTTCCTGATGGGTATGGCAAATGCCGGGGTCGAGACTCTGTTCAAAGGCAAGAGCCCGTGGACGCTGCACCATCACCATGACCACGAAAGCCTGCGTCCGGCGGCACAGTGCGAGAAGATCGCCTATCCGAAGCCTGACGGAAAGGTGAGTTTCGACCGGCTCTCCTCCGTGTTCCTATCGAACACGAACCATGAGGAAAACCAGCCGGCGCACCTTACCCTGAAAGACCCGAGCGTCCCGGTCGAGTACAACCTGGCACTCTACGACGCTCCGGAGCAGCGCTATTGCCCGGCAGGCGTGTACGAGATCATGCGGGACGACGACGGCTCGAACCCGAGGCTGCAGATCAACGCGCAGAACTGCGTGCACTGCAAGACCTGCGATATCAAGGACCCCACCCAGAACATAAACTGGGTGGTGCCGGAAGGCGGCGGCGGGCCGAACTATCCGAATATGTAGCCGGCTTAAGACACGAACGCGGAACGGCGACACGCCGGAGACGGAGGCAACCGAATGACTGTATCAGGATCGCGTAAAGGAACCGCAACACTTGCGGTCCTGGCGGCTCTGTCTCTTTCCGCCTGTGCCGGAATGGGGTCGGGTACGCCGGATGCGTTTCCTGATGTCCCCATCCGCAACACCGTCTCGGGCGACTACCTGAACGCTCTGCATGCCTACCGGACCAGCGACCTCAGTGCCGCCGCTCAGAATTTCGCAGCGGTACTTGAGGCCGATCCTGGCAATCCCGGACTGATGCAACGGGCGTTCCTCTCAAAGGTCGTGGACGGCAAGACAGCCGAATCCCTCGATTTGGCCGAGGCTCTGGTCAAGCGCCAGGGTGGCAATGCCTTCGGGCGGCTCGCCCTCGCGCTCACGGCTCTGAAACAGAACGACTACGACGGCGCGCGCCGACATCTCGATGCGCTTGCGGAGTCCCGGCTGACCCAGATTATGCGCCCCCTGTTACTCGCCTGGGTCGAAGCCGGAACCGGTAATGGGCAGGCTGCCTATGCCGATCTCGACCAGATACGCAAACAAGGTGGTTTCGGCCTGCTTGCAGAGCTCCACACGGGGTATATCGCCGCACTGAACGGCGACTTTGAAACAGTCGACGCGGCTTTCAAAGCGGCGCTGAAAGGGATGGACCGTCCGCCGGCGCGCCTCCGGATAGGCGCAGCATTGCATTACGCTAAACTCGGCCGCATCGACATAGCACAGGAAATTCTTGCCGCTGGCGATCTCTCTGACCAGAACACGACCGCCCTGTCGGCGTCCCTGTTAGCCGCGGAAACAGGACAGGAGGCCAAGGGTCTTGTCTCAAATGTCAGCGATGGTGCCGCGGAAGCACTCTTCGATATTGCCAGCGCCCTGCAACGGGACCGTGGTAGCGAGATCGCGCTGATTTATGCCCGGCTCGCGCTCTATATGCGCCCTGACTTCCCACTGGCCCGGCTGCTTGTCGGAGAAATTCTCGATGATCGCGGCCGTCACAGCGATGCCTTGAAGATCTATGCGACTATCGGCGAGGATTCCATTTATCACATGATGGCCCGTCTTCGGTCGGCCTCCGCATACGACGCCGAGAGCGACCGGGACAGCGCCCTTTCTGTGCTCCAGGAGCTGGCAAAAACCTATCCGGACAACGGGACAGTCCTTGTCCGCCTGGCCGATACATTGCGGGCGGGAGAAAACTGGGAAGCGGCAATCAAAGCCTACGACGAGGCCTTCGACAAACTTGGAGGAGCCGCGACGGAAGACTGGACGCTCTATTACACACGGGGCATTGCGCTCGAGCGGGCAAAAAAATGGGAGCGCGCCGAATCTGATTTTCTGGCCGCCCTGGACCTCGCGCCAGAGCAGCCCTATGTCATGAATTACCTTGGCTATTCATGGGTAGAGCAGGGCCTCAACCTCAAAGAAGCGCAGACCTTGATCGAGCGGGCCGTCCAGCAGCGTCCTGATGACGGCTATATCGTGGACAGTCTCGGCTGGGTCCTCTACCGCACCGGCCAACACAAGGAAGCGGTCCCACATCTTGAACGCGCCGTTCAGCTCCGGCCGGGCGATGCGGTGATAAACGATCATCTCGGCGATGCCTATTGGAAGGTCGGTCGCCAGCGCGAAGCAGTTTATCAATGGCGCCGTTCTCTGGAAATGGGCCCGGATCCCGCATTGGCCGCAGAACTCGAGCGGAAACTCCGGGACGGCATGGTTTTGGAAACAGGCGAGCATTCGTCAGGCAATGGCTGAGGCAGGCTTTTCCGCCACCCTGATCGCGCCCGCCAAGCTCAATCTCAGCCTTACCGTTCTGGGCAAGCGCCGGGACGGCCTTCACGATCTGGTC
Organism: Nisaea sp.; assembly: GCF_039990255.1. Classification (GTDB taxonomy): domain Bacteria; phylum Pseudomonadota; class Alphaproteobacteria; order Thalassobaculales; family Thalassobaculaceae; genus Nisaea. Next base: position 511,333 of record NZ_JBDXGG010000004.1, read on the forward strand.
AGTCTGGTCGCCTTCGCGGACCTTCATGACGTGCTGTCGGTCACCCTATCGGATACCACGACAGACCAGCTCACCTTAGCCGGTCCCTTTGCCGGGAGCCTTGACCGGGACAATCTCGTCCTGAAAGCGATCTCGACTTTCCGCAACGCCATCGGGCCGATTCCACCGCTTTCGATCACGCTGGAAAAGAAAATCCCCGTTGCCGCCGGGCTGGGCGGGGGTTCAGCAGACGCGGCAGCCATCCTGCGCCTACTGGCCCGGCAATATGGCCTGGCCGCCATGGATCCATCTGTTCAGGCGATTGCCGCCGGGCTCGGCGCGGATATACCCGTCTGTCTTGATTCCCGATGTCGATATATGCGTGGCACCGGAACGACCCTTGATCCGGAGGAAAGCGGGTTTGCCTACCATCCGGCTTTGCTGGTCAACCCAGGGATTGCGGTGCCCACCGGCTCCGTATTCAGCGCTCTGGCCGCTGAACAGAAAATAGTGACGGCTGCGTCGGGCCGACACAGCCTTGCAAACGGTATCGTGGATGGCAGGAACGATCTCGAAACTCCCGCCATCGCAGTGGCTCCAGAGATAGGCCCGGTATTGAGCGCATTGTCGGATCTGCCGGGCGCTCTCGGTGCACGCCTTTCCGGCAGTGGTGCTACCTGCTTCGCGCTTTTTGATAGCGATATGGAGCTGGACAAAGCGGCAGAACAGTTTCGGCAAATCTATCCTGCATATTGGATACATGCTGGGACACTCAGGAACTGGGACAAAGACTCTCTGTTTCCAAAGATACCAATGTGTTAACCGGCTTTTCCCGACTAGGGCTTGGCCGCTCTTAGCTTCTCGAGAAGAGCTTCCGTCGCCTCGCCGCTTTCATCCAATCCGACAGATTGCTCAAAACTCCGGATAGCCGCCCGGGTCTTCGGCCCCATCAGTCCATCAACGCTGCTTGAATAGAGTCCAATACGGGCGAGCTCGCGCTGAACATTGGCGACAATGGCAGCCGGCACATCGGTTGTCGAACGCACACCGTCCGCACTGTTCAAAGGAGACGCGCCTTGGCCAGCGGTCTCGCCGCTGCCCGAGAGCATTTCGATGGCCCGCTGGTCGCCAGCATCCGCAGCGGCGCTGAACAACGCGAGCGCTTTTTTCTTATCCTGCACCACGCCGAGACCCTCGTCAGTCATCACGGCAAGATTATAGAGTGCCCGCGCCATGCCCTGCTTGGCGGCGGCCTGAAACCAGCGGGCAGCTTCTCCGAAGTTCAAGGGGATGCCCCGGCCCTCGGCATACATCACACCAAGATTGTACTGGGCGTTCGGATGCCCCTGTTCGGCGGCGCTGTGATACCAGAGCAGTGCCCGGACATCGTCCTGCCGGACGCCCTGTCCAGTTTCATACAGCACGGCCAGATTATACTGCGCGCCCGGTAAACCTTGGATCGCGGCTTCCCGCAGAAGCTCCGCAGCCCGTTCCGGGCTTTCCGTACCGACTGCGCCAGTAAGATAGGCTAGGGCGAGATCATGCTGAGCCTTGGCGTCTCCGGCATCGGCACGCTGCTCAAGTGATTGCCGATCACTTTCCAGCAGCCCGCTTTCAGGCGAAGGGGACGTCTCCGTATCGACCTGTTCTTTCGCGCTTGGTGCTGGCAATGCTGGAGCAGGCGGCGGCAGTGCTTCCGAAACCTTGGGTGCAGGTGCTGCGTTCGGAACCGGTACCGGCGGATCGCTTGGCGCTGGAGCCGGAGCGATCTCGCCTACGGAGACAGGTGAGGTTTCTTCAACCGGTTCCTGTACCGCCGTATTTGGCTCCACCGGCGCGGGCTCTCCAGGCTCTATTGATGCCCGTTCCTCGATCCTTGGCGCATTTCCATCGTCGCCATACGGCACGGGGCTGCCGGGTTGATCAGGTTGCGGGCGCGGAGGCGCCTCCACCCGGTCGTCCATCGCTTTTTCAGGTGCATTTTCAGGCGAGAGAATCTCGGGGTTTTCTGCACCAGCCAATGCTGTCCTGGCCTGTTCGATCATCGGAACGACACGAACCGCCGCATTTTCCCAGAGGTGAGCCGCTCCTTTAACGATGTTATGTGCAACCGGCTTCAGACGGCTGTCCAGGTCCTGCCGCAGCGTTCCAAGCCCTAGCTGACCGGCAAAAACATAAAGCCCGACAGCCAGAGCAGTGGTGAGAACTGTTGTTCCCAGGAGAATTTTTCGAAGCCCGCGCTTGCGTTGACGTCGCCTGTCTCTTGCAACGTCATTGGCCGCTGCGTCGGGAGCAGATTCGAAAGCGCTCTGCTGTACACCTCGGAACGCCATCGGAAGCTCGAGAGGCGGCAACGGCTCGCTTTCCGGTGGTGGCGCGTCGATGATAAGTTCTGCCGGACCGAGATCCCCTGTCGGCGGCGACGGGTCTCCGTCGACGGCATTGGCGGCATTGACCTCTCCTGCAAGTGCCCTCAGACGGCGATCGATCTCCCGGGCACGATCCGTCTCCTCGACGGGAAGCATCGGCGCATCAAGACTGTCGATGTCAGGAGCCAGATCGTAAGACGGTGGCGGCGGCGCCTGCTCAAGGTCCAGCGCCACAACCGGCGCCGCACTGGCAGCCGGAGTATCGTACAATTCCGGTTCCAGCTCATCGGCAGGCTCGTCAAATGTCTCCAGCGGAAGTTCCGGGCCGAAATCATCGTCAACGGCTTCATCCGGCCCAACCATCCCGATTCGCGCCTGGCCGGACCGATCCTGGCCCAACCGGTCTTGTTCGACGGAAACCATCCGCTCCGCCAGATCGAGCAAAGCGAGACCCATGGGACGCAACGCGCGATCCAGCCGGTTTGTCGAGGCATCCAGTTCCCGGTCAATGATATCGAGCAGGGCCTGATCCGTCAGACCGGGCGCAGCCACTTTCTGCTTCTCCGTATCGGTCGGTGCCGGTACGGGCGCCTCTTTACCAGGATCATCATTCCCCGCATCGCGTGGACGCTGGCCGCCATGGACACGGATCGCGTGATCTATCCAGGAGCCGATGGTCTGTTCATCCCGTTCTGCCGCAGCACGAGCGATATCACGGACATCTTCCTCGATACCCTTGACACTCCATGTCGTCGGCTTTCGGGCCACCGGCACTCCTCACGATGCAGGTTGCGCGGGTTTACGGGAACAGTCGGAGTAGTGGTCCTTCCAAGCCCGCCTAACCTGTCGCTTTTGTTCAATTTATACAGTTCTGGAAAGTAGCGCTACCCACGACGAAAGAGGCGGGAGAAGAAACCGCGACCGCGCCTGGAACCAGGCTGAACAGTCTGTTCTACCCTGCCCAGCCGCTCGGAAAGACGCATCACCGCGCGCTCTATTGGTGCTGTCGAGAAAGAGGCATCGCCTTCAGCAATCAACGCAGGCTTGGAATCAACCCGGTCAATCTCAGCGGTGAGGCTCTCGATCTTGGCAAGAATGGGCTCAAAACGGGCAAGCGTCTTGTCTTCTAACGTGTTTATCCGCTGTTGCATGTCACGGAGCCGACCCTCAAGGGAGTTAACACGCTTTTCGATTTCGTCCGCTTCCTCGCGAGACAAGCCGGGCGGCTGAGGCGCGGGCACTGGCATATGTTGTGGCTGTGGTTGCTGCATCGGCGGCGGGTAGCCGACATTTGCAGGCACTGGCGCCGAGATTGAGGGTGCGGGTGCGGCTATTGCCGGGGATGGATGCTGGACGTTGCGGAACTGCCACGGATAAGCAGCGGACGCATTTCCGACCATCCCCTTGTCAACGGCCTCTTCAGCGACGCTCCATTGCCCGCGACCAAACGCAAATCGGGGATCAACCTGGCCGCTGCGCTGACGCTGCTGTGGTGGGTGCTCACGCAGACCCGGTTCTGGCGGATGTCGATGATCTTCCTCATCAGACATGTGGGGCCGTTCCACAACAGGCGATTCAGGTGGCGTCGGTTCTTCGGAGGCCTGGCGGATCTGTTCGCTCAGCCAGACACCAATCGGCACGCCCGCTTTACGGGCCGCAATCTTAGCGACCTCTCGGTCTTCTGCCGAGATGCCTTTTACACTCCAGGGGGATTTACCTGACAACCGACACCCTGCCTTTATGTTGTTTCGGAGGCCGGGCCACCGAATGGTCACCAAACGATCAGAAAAATACCAAAGGTTACCCGGTAAGGCAAGGTTTTCTCTACACTACACGCAAATCGAATGCCCAAATATGACCGGCCTTCCGGCCTGCCTATGACCCTACGGAGATGAGAGCTACCAGCCATCCAGACGGCGCGGATCGGCATCATCGTCGACGCGCTGTTCCGGCCACTCCTCTACCCTTTGATCCATCTCCTCGATCCGGGTCATCCGACGAGAAAGCCTTTCGATGATTTCCTGCAACGGGCCGACCATATGCGCAACACGCTCTTCAGACTCATAGATCCGGGTCCGGACAGCTTCACGCACCGTTTCTGCATCTGTCCCGGCGCCGCCGGACAGAAGAGCTTCGCCCTGCACCGGAACATTCCCGGTCGCAGCGGCCGGTGCCTCATCGGGGCCAACATCCCGGATTGCCCGGCTGACCCATTCTCCGATGGTCATGCCTTGCTGGGCCGCCGCCTTTTTCGCAATTTCCCGCGCTTCGGGCGACACGCCCTTCAGGCTCCATGGCAAGACAGGTTTGGACACGATGATCCTCATCCCCAAAAAGCAAAATAATCAGAGGAGTCTAGCTCTTCCGGATCACCTTGTTAAGGGAGCAGAGCCGAAGCAGTTGCATGGAATTGGGTTTCTGATTATGTTCGCGGCCGATTGGGGCGTAGCCAAGCGGTAAGGCAGCGGTTTTTGGTATCGCCATGCGCAGGTTCGAATCCTGCCGCCCCAGCCATCCTGCAAAACCATCTGCCTGACAGCAACTCGCGGCGTGACTAGAGCTTTTCGAGCCAAAGGCTTGTCTCAAGAGCGCCCTGCTGCAGAGGAAGCCAGTCGAGCGCAGGGACGCCGTCACGGCCGAGCAAGCGCGTGCGGGCAAAGTGGCTCGAGAAAACCGGCCGGAACCCGCCACCGCTCAGCAGAGCCGCCACCAGCAATTGTTCGTTATAGGTCCGCCAGGCCCAGGAATCCGGATAGGGGTCCGGCAAGACAATGTCATGGATGTGAACCAGCAAGCCTGCGGGCAGGGTCGGCAAAAGGTGGTTCAATACCAAGTCAACATCGGAGCCCGGCAGAGCCAGATGACTTGAATCCAAAAACAGCACGTCACCGGGACCAAGCTTCGGCAGGCTTTCTCGCGGAAGATCCTGGATCGTATGTTCGAGGAAGCGCACGCCGGTCCCGGCAAGACTGGCACGTGGTGCTGGATCGACACAGGTGATTTCGGTTTCGAGGCTGGCATCGCGGACAGCACGGGTTAGGAAGCGGGTGCTGTGACCCGAGCCGATTTCCAGAATGCGTGCCGGGCGATATTCCCGCACGAGAGTGTAAGCAGCAGCTCCATCAAGACCCGGAAACCAGTCCTGGCTCCAGCGTGGCTCCGGTGGCTCTTGGCCTCCTATCTCTTGTAGCGCGTCCCGGTAGCGGTCAATGTCGAAAAGGATCGCGCTAAATGCCGGTAGCGCATCCGAGGCAAAGCGCTCCTCGATCCAGTCATACCGACTACCTTGTGCTGGGACCTGTGACGCATACCGGTATGGAACAAAGTAACCCATTGGTTTTAAGCCAAGAATCGTACTTAGTCCGAGACGGAGCCGACGCCATGAATGGCCTCGGTTTGTCGAATTTGAGCTGGTCATATCAGGGGATAATCTTCATGCCTTCATAGGCAGCAACGGTGCCGGGACGACGTTCGGCGGCCTGGTCTTGGATCTCGTCCATTCTCTCGTCCGTGTGGCTCGGATCGTGGTGGAAAAGGACAAGCTGCTTGACCCTTGCCGCATCGGCAAGGCGGACTCCTTCCTGCCATGTTGAATGACCCCAGCCGACGAACTTGGGAAACTCCTCATCCGTGTAGCAAGCATCGTAGATCATCACATCGGCATCCCGCACCAGCTCCAGAATATTCTGGTCCGGCTCGCCAGGACGATGCTCTGTGTCAGTGATGTAGCAAATCGACTTATCGCCATAATCGAAGCGATATCCGACAGCTCCCTGCGGATGATTAAGTGGCGTCGTCCGTACGGAAACGTCCGGCCCGAAAGTCAACGTGTCGCCCGAGACGAAATCGTTGAATGCGAGCGCCGACTGAAAAACCTCCAGCGGTACCGGAAACAGTGGGGAAGACATCAGCCGCGCAATCACGTCGCGCATGCTTGCCCGACCGCCCAGATGCCCAGACCAGATTCGAAAGACATTGCCCTTCTTGAAAGCAGAAGTGAAGAAAGGCAAACCGCCCAGATGATCGAGATGAGAATGGGTGAAGAGGATATCCGCGTCGACCGGGCCGGACTTGTCCAGCATCAAGCCGAGATTGCGGAGGCCCGTGCCGGCATCGAGAATAAAGACCCGCCCCCCACAACGAATTTCAAGACAGGCGGTGTTTCCACCATAGCGCACGAATTCAGGCCCCGGGCATGCAATGCTTCCGCGGGCGCCCCAGATCCGGACAAAGAATTCGGCTCCCGGCGACACAACAACTCCCAACCCACAATCCACAGCCGGCTATTTTGGAGCGCCAAGTCTGCATGAGCCGGGCCAACGTGAAAAGATTAATTCAGGACAAGACTCTATTTGGCCCCGAGCGCAATCAGGGAACCAGTCTGTAACCGCCCGGATCCGTCACCAGAATTTGCGCATTGGACGGATCGATCTCGATCTTTTGCCGCAGTCGGTAAACGTGGGTTTCCAGCGTATGCGTGGTAACGCCCGCATTGTATCCCCAGACCTCGTTCAGCAGGGTCTCACGCTTCACCATGCGTCCGCCGGTCCGGTAGAGATACTTGAGGATCGCGGTTTCCTTTTCCGTCAGCCGGACCTTCTTGTTTCGGGCCTCGTCGAGCAGCAGCTTGGCGCTGGGACGAAAACTGTAGGGGCCAATCGTGAAAAGCGCGTCGTCACTCTGCTCGTGCTGCCGCAGATGCGCCCGCATGCGGGCCAGCAGCACGGCGATCTTGAAGGGCTTGGTGACATAGTCGTTGGCCCCGGCGTCGAGGCCGAGAATTGTGTCCGCGTCGCCGTCCTGAGCGGTCAGCATGACGACCGGCGATTTCACGCCGTTACGGCGGATCAGCCGGCAAACATCACGCCCGTCCATATCCGGCAGGCCGACATCAAGCAAGATCAGGTCAAAATGCGCCGACTTAACCGCTTCCAGTGCCGCGGCACCGTTTTCGACCGCGCTGACCACGAATTCCTCGTGCAGTTCCAGTTGCTCGCTGAGCGTCACCCGAAGAGCTTCGTCATCCTCGACCAGCAGGACTTTTTTACCGTTCACCATCACCAGCCACGACCCGTTGCGTATGTACCTGTCCACACTTAAGGAGAAAGAGAGCCGAATACCAGAGGCTTAAGCCGGGCTCGTCTCAACCTCTTTCCAGAAACTGACAAAGCCGACAATGCGCTTTGCCTTGCGGCCTGGCTGCGGATAGGACCAGGCCGCATCCGCGGAAATGCGCGTTCCGTCTACAACATCATAGTAGATTGCTTCCCCACGCCAAGGACACCTGGTCCGGGTTGCTGTTTCCCGCAGAAGCTCGAAACGCACGGAATCCAGCGGAAAATAGACACTTCCCTCAAGCGTCACAGTTTCTTGTTCCGGCGCCCGGGCTATTTCGGTATCGCCGAGACGAGCCACCAGAACCTGATCGAACATCGCCATCCACCCTTCAAAAAGACGGCGCCAGAATGAGCCGGAGCATGGCCAAGCATAGCGGATGATGCGGATCACCAAAGGCTTCAAGTGCAGTAAAATGATCGCGATCTGGCAAATCAATACATTCAACCGGCTGCCGTTTCTGCCTCAAAGCGCCACCGAGCTCATCCCGCTGGCGTAGATATTCCGGCCCTTCAAGACTGCCAACAGTGAGCAGATGGGGCGGCAATTGCAGCCCGGCAGCATCAACCTCGCGCACCAGCCGGATCGGAGACAATGCGCTCACATCGCTTTCCGTGAGGGACAACACGTCATTCAGATAACAGAGTCTGATCGGCTCCAGATCATGCAGACCGCTGACCGAGCAGATGCCCTTCAATGTTCCCGCCGGAACCCCGGCCGGGCCGCCCATCAAAGCCGAGAGATGGCCGCCTGCCGAGTGGCCCGCCAGGTAAAGGCGTCCCGGATTACCTCCAAAGCGGCTGGCATTCTCCTTGACCCAGGCAATCGCCGCCCGGATGTCATTTGCAATGTCCGCCACCGTAACCTCCCGGCAAAGCCGGTAGCCAACCGAGACGAAATTGATATCTGCAGCGACAAAAGTCGGCGCCAGAAAGTGCGCAATCGACTTGTCGCGCATGTGCCAATAGCCGCCGTGAATGAAAATCAGCACCGGCGCGTCCCGTTTCCCAGCAGGAAAAACATCGACGCGCTGGCGTGGATGATCTCCGTAAGGCTGGTCGAGGTCAGCCGAGAACTGTTTACGTACATCGGCGCCCGCCGCTTCCCAACGTGCTGAAGTTTCGGCGCTATTGGCAACTTTCGATCGATTGTCGTACTCGCGGTCGAGCCCTGCGCGATCATAGGAATTGAAAAGCATCGTGTCCCAGTCCATCTGTGCAAATCTCTGCTAACAGTGCGGGAGGCACAAAGCCGGTTCAAGGTGCTTGACCTCGGGCGCGGTCGGAAGATGATGCGATCCATGACAGATGCACTCCCAATTCAGGGTACCGGCGCGCCCACAGCCTCACCGACCCAGACCCATGTTGACAGGGCAATCTCCGAGCTGCGTCGTGGCGGGCTGATCCTGCTACACGGTTCAGCCGAGGAAAGCGTGTTGCTGGTGCTCGCGGCCGAAATGGCGAACGAGAGCGGTCTCGGCGCCATGATCCGGCTCGCCGGGAGCCTGCCCTCGGTCATTGTGCCAAAAAACCGGGCCCGCGATATAACCGGAAACCCCGAGCTGCCGCCCTATTCAAGCATGGCCCTCCCCAGAGGAGCAGATGCAGCCCTGATCCGGCAGATCGCCGATCCACTTTTCGAGCCAGAAAAACTCGGCGTGCTCGGGCGCGGCCTCACAGTGGTTCCGGTGCGCGCAGGCCGGCTTGGGCCCGCGGCGGTCCAGCTCTCCAAATGGGCGCGGTTGCTACCGTCTGTCGTTGTGTCCCGGCTGACAGATGTGAAAGTTGCCGACGCCGAATCCTGGGCACATGGACAGGGCCTCCTTTCGGTCAGCGTTTCGGATACCGAAGATTACGTCGAGGAAAGTGCGCGGCGCCTCACCCGGGTTGCATCCGCCCGCGTACCACTGGCGGATGCCGAAACATCCCGCATTGTTGCCTTTCGCCCGGCGGATGGCGGGGAGGAGCATCTGGCCATTGTTGTCGGCGAGCCGGATGTTAGTCAGCCGGTTCTGGTACGCTTGCATTCCGAATGCCTGACCGGCGACCTGCTTGGCAGCCTACGCTGCGACTGCGGTGACCAGCTGCGGGGGGCACTTCGGGAGATTGGGAAACACGGGTCTGGAATTTTGCTCTACCTGGCACAAGAAGGCCGGGATATAGGCCTGATCAACAAACTCCGCGCCTACCAGCTGCAGGATCTTGGCAGCGATACTGTCGACGCCAATGAGCAACTCGGGTTCGAAGCGGACGAGCGGGTCTATATGACCGCCGCGGAAATGCTGCATCAACTCGGCGTCAAAGCCGCCAGGCTGATGACGAACAATCCGGAAAAGATTGCCCAGCTTCGGAGTTCCGGGGTCAATGTCGTCGAACGGGTGGCTCATATTTTCCCGTCGAACACCCATAACGAAGGTTACCTCCGGACCAAAGCGACCCGCACAGGCCATCTTTTCTAGGAAAACCGGGTTTTTGCAGCGCCACCCGTCAGTGGTACGCGGCTTGCATCAAAGCGGGGCAAAGGAGCCTTCGCAATGGATGTCAGTCAAACGGCAGCACAACCAGCCTGGTGGTCACAATCCTCCCCGAGCGGAGAATTGGACGTCAAAGAGGATATGTACAAACCGTCTCAGGCCACGTCCGAAGCGGATGAAGGCGGCTGGGGTCCTGACGGTTTCGGTTTCGACGATTTCGTAGATATCGTAAATCCGCTGCAGCACTTACCATTTGTTTCCACCCTCTATCGGGAATTCACCGGCGATACGATTGCGCCGGCGGCCCGTGCGGCTGGAAGCGCACTTTATGGCGGTCCCGCAGGCCTGGTGGCTGGCGTCGCAAACGTGATGTTTGAGGCGGAGAGCGGCTCCGATATCGGCGCAACGATGATCGCAGAGTTTACGGGAAACGGAACGACACCAGCGAATTCCAATACCCTCCAGGCGGCAGAGGCCTTGCTGGCTGAAGCGCCACAAACTTCAGCGCCAAATCCCGCTGCCGCTCCAAACAATGGCACGATCACACAAGCTGCCGATCAGCGCAGTTTCGCTGTTGCAGGCGTGCAGACCGTGAGTACGGATGCCGCCATGACGCCCGAGGCAATGGCGGCCTATGCCCGGGCAAGCGCGCTCACAGCTCCGACGCCAGGCAACGGCTCCGTGGACTGGGCTGGCGGCGTGATCACGCAACCCGCCGCGAAATCCGGCACCGGCATTCAATCCGTTTCCGGAGGGGGGCTCGATGAACTCATCCGCAGCAGCCAGGCAAAGACAGCAACGCGGCGGCGTGGTCCGGCATTGCCGTCCCTGGTAGAACCTGGTCTGAAAACCCGAGGCGCCAAGGCACCTGCAAGCGAACCCGCTCTGCCGATCGACCCCTCTCAGCGGGCCGGGTTGGCGGATTGGATGATGAAGGCGCTCGATAAATATGGAACCATGAAGGTCAGCGGTAGCGGCGTCGGGTAAAACCAACCAAACGCTTCTTTCCGGCGTCTGGTCAGGAGTGCCTCTTGTACCATCCCTCTTTGGATCTCATTCTCCGCCGTGAGCAAAACGGCACCCATAGCATCGTTCTCGATGGACAAGCCGTGACCTGCGCTATTGGCAAAGGCGGCATCCGAAAAGACAAGCGCGAGGGCGATGGTGCAACGCCGATCGGACACTTTCCCTTTCGCCGGATTTTCTACAGGGCGGATCGTTTGGAACCTATTTCAGGGTGCCCGGACGCGATCCCGATTGAAGCGGATCATGGCTGGAGCGACGACCCGACCGATCCGGAGCATTACAATCAATTGGTCAAACTGCCCTATCCGCACTCTCACGAATGTCTGAAGCGCGAGGACACGGTCTATGATGTGGTCGTAGAGCTGGGATACAACGATTCGCCGCCGATTCCAGGCCACGGAAGTGCGATTTTCTTGCATGTAGCCCGGCCGGACTATTCCGGAACGGAAGGCTGCATCGCTTTGGCCCTTAGCGATTTGCTAAGGGTCCTGGAGCGGTCCGGGGGCTACGGCACCATTATTGTACCGCCTGAGCTTGAGAATAAGAGCGAGCCGTCTTAACCGGCGGGTTTTAGCCTGTCACCGAAGATCGCCGTGCCGACGCGGACATGGGTCGCACCGAACTCAATCGCGACCTCATAATCGCCGCTCATACCCATGCTGAGCTTTTCCAGCCCATGGCGCAGGGCAATTTCCCGCAGCAAGGCGAAATGAAGCGCCGGCTCGTCATCTGCCGGGGGAATACACATCAGGCCGACAACGTTCAGGCCATGCTCATCCCGGCAGGCCTCGATGAACGCATCCGCGTCACCCGGCAGAACGCCTGCTTTCTGGTCCTCTTCACCGGTATTGACCTGCACGAAACACTCCAGCACCCGGCCCTGCTTTTTCATCTCCACCGCCAGAACCCGTGCCAGCTTCGGCCGGTCGACCGTCTCGATCACATCAAAGAGCGCAACGGCATCTACCACCTTGTTGGTTTGCAACGGGCCGATCAGATGCAATGTCACATCGGGATAGCGAGCCTTAAGCTCCGGCCATTTTCCCTGCGCCTCCTGCACCCGGTTCTCGCCGAACACACGCTGCCCTTCCGCAAGAGCCGCTTCGACTTTCTCCACCGGCTGCACCTTGCCGACAGCGACCAGCGTGACGTCACCCGATACACGACCGGCCGTCTTCTCCGCGGCGACGATCTGTGCCTTCACAGCCCGGAGGTTAGCTCCGACATCAACGGTCGCACCCGCTTCAGGCATCTGCTGTTCCATTGCTATCGTCCTCATATCCAAACGCTTTGATCTCTGGCCCGAGCTCTCTTGCTGCCGCCTCCATTACGTGGCCGTAACGTTTCCACCGCGCGACGGCATGTCCATAGAGTGGCTGCGTCACCTGCGCATAACTAGGCGTCGAGATATTGCCACGCTGGCGCGCGTGCTCATGGAATTGCATCACCCGCTCATCCCAATCAAGGCCGAGAAAATCGAGAACCGGCTCCGCCGCCCCGCGTAGATCGCGTGTCATATCCTCGTATTTCACCGTAACGAAGGCGGGATTCAAGTGAGTCACATATCGTTGCCAGAGCGCGAAAACTTGACGATAAAAGCGGATCGTATCGGACAGCGAACAAAAAACCGACATGGAATGATTCAGACTGAAATTCTGCATCAGGCAACTGAGGCAGACATCACACGGGTGCCGCAGGGCCAGGATAAACCGGGCCTTCGGAAATATTCTCATAATCAGGCCTGCATGAACGATGTTCAGGGGCATCTTGTCGACATAAATCGCCCCGTCAGACGGCACAAGAAAGCGGTTCCGCTCCGAAAAATAGTCGGCACGCATTTCCGTCCGTAGCGCTTCCGGGACATCCTCCAGCACACTCGGATAACCAGCCAACCTTCCGAGCTGCGCCACCAGACTACTAATCAGCGGACGCTCTTCCAGCACCTCTACAGCGGGATGAGCATCCAGGACCTGATCGAGCAAGGTCGTTCCCGAGCGCGGGAATCCGATCAGGAATACGGGGTCAGCTTCACTGTTCTCCGGTTCCGGCGCGGGAGCAGCCCAGGCCGGAGTACGGTCGAAGGCGGTGCTGAGAGCAGCGACCTCGGCAAAGGCCCGCTTCGGATCGACAAGTCCCCCTCGGAACTCTGCGATCTGACTCCTGTTTGCGCTCTCGAACCATGTGAATGCATCAGCGTAGTACCCTTGAGAATCAAGGGTCTGTGCAAGCTCGAAACTGAGACGATGCGTATCCGGACCCTGCACAGCCCCCTCCAGGGCCTCACGCAGACAGGAAATTGCTTCATCAAAGCGCTTGAGACGCCGCAGCGCCCTTCCCTCAAGCGCCACGAGAAATTGTTTCCCCGGTTCCAGCCGCAATCCCCAACGGGCAACCGACAGCCCGTCTTCCATTGCCGACGTCCGGTCCAGATGCTCCGCCAGCATTGTATAAGACGCAACTTGAGACGGATCGAGGATCAGGGCACGTGTCGCCAGCCGGACTCCTCGGACCGCATGCCCCATATCGCGAGAAAAGACTGCGAGTGCCCGCAAGGCACGCGGGTCCAAAGCACCGCTCTCCGCCAGCTGGTCATACAGTGCTTGGGCCTCGTCAAAACGCCCGGTCACGACATAAATGCCAGCCAGGTTACCTTGAATCTCGATGCTGTCATCACCCCGCGCCGCCCGTTCCAAGGCAGCCGCCGCCCGATGTAAATCGCCCTGGCCGCGATAGATCAGGGCAAGATTGTTCAACACCGCTGGATCTTCCCCTTGACGGAGCGCGAACTCCAGAGCTGGAGCCGCTTCATCATGCAACCCCATCTCCAGCAAGGCGGTGCCATAAAGCTTCTGGACGGCAGGATTATCCGCGAAACGGCCCGCAAAAGGACCAAGCAATTCGAGCGCTTCCGCAGGCAATCCGCGATGAAGCTGAACCTGAGCAAGGTTGATGATTATCTGAGGCTCCGCCGGTGCTGCCGCTCGGGCTTTCTCCAGTGCCATGGCCGCCCGGTCGAAATCACCGCCAGAAGCCTCGATCATACCGGCCATATAATATGGCCGCCAATCGCTGCCGGCCTTTCGGAGAATCCTGGCATAACGCTCCCGCGCCTCGCGCCAGCGCCCGGCGGCCGCGAGCTTTCGAACCGGCTCGAAATCAGGTAATGAGGCAGACATGGGATTCAGGACCGCTAGGTTCAGACACGGGGCACTCCGGATTTGGTGATGTAGCCGAGCTCCAGGAGCAGATGATAGTGGCGTTCGGTAAGGCGCTTCACGTGATCCTCGCTTAGTATCTTGCGATATCCGCCAACACCGCCGGATCGGAAGAATTTCTGCGACTGGTGCACCCGCTCGCGAAAGCCTTTTTGGCTTTCCTGGCCGGAAACAACGGAAAAGCTGCTGTTCTTGATTGCCCGCTTCAACCGCTGGGGGCTTTTAGGCACCCCGAGATAACGCATAAAAGAGCCAAAGGCCTTCATCGGGCTCTTCACCATGTCCTCATATCTCAGCGTCAGCGGATTGAAGTTTTCCACCGCATGCCAGCTCCGGTAATGGTCTGTCCAGGTACCCAGGACCTGAAAAACCGCCGCCGGCGTGGTCCGCGTGGTCTGCAGCCCCGAGGTCATGGCTTCAACAGCATCGTCAAGCGTGAGCCGATAGTGGTCCGCATAGGAAACCGTTACATCGAACACATTACGCACGACATAGGCCGCGCCCGCCGTGCATTCGAGATAAATGAGCGGCCGCCCCTCGTGCATTACAAGCGCATTGTGGGTCTTCACAATGGTCGTCTGTGGTTCCTGCGCCCAGGATTTCTGCAAAGGCTCACGCAACGCATGCAGCTCGGCATCGGCCATTTCCTGCAGCGGTTTTCCCGCGATCTTCTCGTAGAGCGGCCCCATCATATCGCCATAGCGGACCACGCCGAGCTCATTGATCGAGACCGGCTCCGCACTGTTGCGGAACAGGTTCTCGATAAAGACCCGGAGCCAGGTGTTGCCGGACTTTGGAAAGGATGCGAGCCAGAGTATGCCGCTCATTGGATCATGCCGGTCCAGCTCATCCGCGCAGGCGCCAGATCACACGACTCTGGTCCAGCGCTTTGAGCAAAGGCTCGAGGTGCGCGGCCCGATCGGGGAACTTCGCACGCAGATCCGAAAGCCAGAACTCCTCTGACTTCACGATATAATCGGCAACCGCATAATCTTCCTTGGCGATATCGAGCGTAAAGCCTTCCCCGTTCAGCGTCGCAGCCTGACCGCGGCGGGCCAGCTTCAGCGGGCGGCGGGTCACCATGAAATTGATGTCGGGTGTGCGGTCAGGCAGCGTATGCCGGACAATTTTGTCAGCGACTTTGCTCATCAGGACGCTGCGAACATGGCTGTGAAACTCGGGACGGGCCATATGATTGGCAACCCGATTTCCAAGTTCAGTTATGTAGTCTTCCATGTCTGTTCCATCATCGAAATGTGGGATTCGCTTCCGGAAAAACTCATCCTGATGCAGGAAAGGCGCAAGCATAGAGAGCGAGGTGTGACCATCGACATAGGTCGCGCCAAAAGATAGATGCAGCGAGGCTGTGTCGGTGGTCATTGCATCGTGATAAAGACCGCGCGGAAGATAGAGTACATCGCCTGGGCGCATCACGATCTGCTGCATGATTTCACCCTTCTGCTGATCATGCTGTTCGCGGGAAAAGTCCCCCGGACGTACTTGCGGGACGTCAATTGCTTCGTTCACGCGGCCGCGATAGATGTTCCAGGTTTTCTCACCCTCGACCTGAACAGCAAACACACACATCGTGTCGAAATGTGAGTGATAGGCCTGAACGCTCTTCCAGGAACAGTACGCATTGCAGGAAACGTGTGTTCCCGTAAGGCGCTCAATGAAGCGCGTCGCGTCCTGGATAGAAGGATGAATGCCCTCGACATAGTCGAGAACAAGACTGGCGCCCTTGGACATGAGGAAGCGAACGCGCTCCGGGTCCGGCACCAGCACATTCATGCCCTTCCGGTCGAGGCCCGGGCGGCAATATTGCTCGGACGGCAGGACGTTTCCATCAACCGCCATCTCCATGTAGTTCGCGTGCCAGAGCTTGGAGCGGTTGACCAGATCGTTCATCTGATCCCAGTTGAACAGATCGCTGACGGGATCAAAGGCCCCTTGCTCGAAATAGTAGGCCTTGTCCCAGTAGTCTTTCAGGAACTGATCGCGTGTGATTTTCTTGAAGAAAGTCTCGAACTGCACCGTCTTGCCCCCAGATACCGGTTGGTCAGTGATCTGTATAACAAGGACGTTGTGAGTTCCAGAGGGCAAGCTGTTTACGGAAGCGATAGGCAAAAGAAAAGGGGCCGCCCGAGGCGACCCCTTCCCATAGTCCCTAACCCGTTTGGATTAGAAGGACACTTTCATGCCGACGACGAAATATGTGCCGTCGGTGTCGGCGTTACCGATCGATGCGGTGTTCGCCGTGCTGAGTTCGGTATAACCGAGCGTGGCAGCAGCGGTGACACCCGGGCCCAGAGCGTACTTGCCGTTCAGGGTGTAGGAGTCATGCTCGCCGTCGTTGGTGATCACGCCACCGGTGTTGATCGCATCGCTCTCGCCATGGAACCAGTTGAGGCTGACGCCCCACGGACCGGAAGCGTAAGCTGCACCGAGGGTGTAACCGGTTTCTTCGTCACCGGTTACAGTACCTTCACTGGCGGCATAAGCACCACCGATGGAGAAACCACCGAAGCCAGCGGTCGCACCAAAGGAATAGGCAGACGGGTCTTCATTCGCTGCCGGACCATCGGTGAACGCGCCGTAACCAGCGGACAGGCCGAGGTTAAAGCCGTCGAAGTCGCGCTTGAAGTTTGCAGCGATGGCGTAACCATCGGAAACTTCGGCGGTACGATCAACGGTGCCGTTGTCATCCTGGCCGGATTCCGGAATGTAGGAAACACCGAGCTGGAAGCCTTCGATACGCGGCGTGTAGTAGGTCAGCTTTTCGGAGTCGTTGGTCCGGTTCGGCTCAACGTTGGTGGAACCGAACGGGCTGCGGAAGAAGCCGCCGGAAGCGCCGATCGAGTTCGGAACCCAAGCGGTCTGGTCACCGGAGTTGATACCGATTCCGTAGTCAGACGGACCGTAGTTCATCTTGTACAGAGCGGAGTTTTCGGAACCCAGGTTGATCTCACCAAAGTTGCCTTTGACGATCAGGTAGGATTCATCAATCTGGTCGCCCGGATTGCTGTTGCCTTCGAGCTGGACATTAACGCCGACAGAGATGCCGTTATCGAGGGTCGTCATGCCCTTGAAGTGGATTTCCGTGTCAGAGACGTTAGCAAAGCCCTGATAGTCAGAAGAGCTCTGGTCTTCAGCAGTGGTGTAACCGAACCACTGTTCCATGTAACCACCGACAGAAATTTTCAGCTTTTCAGCAGCATCTGCAGACGGTGCAGCGATCATGCCAGCGGCAACAATCGCGGTCGTTCCGAGAAGAATCTTTTTCATCTTTTCCCCTACTCCCGAGAGTCATCGGTTAAGTAACGCGGCAAGTTGTTTACAGAAAATCTGCGTAACCCCCTAACCTCACGTCACAGCATCACTATTCTCTCCCCATATGACCGTCAAGAAAGACGGGCTGGGCATTTATGCAAATCTGTCTCAATGTGGCGAAAATGCCACAAATCGATGGCGGCGCTTGAATTCATCGGGATTCTTGCATGCGAAACCAGCGTGATCATATGTCAAGTTGTTCACGGACAAGAGAAACGGTAAAAGGCCTCTCGTCCGTATCGAAACGCGAGTGCGAGTCTTGGGTAATATGAAAATTCCGCGTCTTCTGGAGATGAATAAGAGCCTGCGCCTGCTGGCGCTGCTTGGAGTGGCATCCCTTACGGCATGTTCAGGTGCTGATATCGAATATGAATATCCGCGCACCGGTGCCGGAGGAAAACCTACCTACGAGAAAGAAGAGAAGGTCTTCGGCGAAGATGGCTTTACGTTGCTCGGGGGTGATACTGACAATCAGCAGGCTTCTGTTGGGTCCGGCATCGCCGTCAACAGCTACCTCTGGCGCGCGTCTCTCGATACGATCTCCTTTATGCCTCTTGCCTCCGCTGATCCTTTCGGCGGCGTCATAATCACCGATTGGTATTCGCCGCCGGACACGCCGAGCGAACGCTTCAAGATCAATATCTTCATCCTCGACCGCGCATTGCGGTCCGATGGCATAAGGGCAAAAGTCTTCAAACAGAAGCTCGCGGCATCCGGCCAGTGGCAGGATCTCGGCACAGAGGAAAAGCTGCACAGAGACCTCGAAGACGCAATTTTGACACGGGCGCGGCAACTGCGCATCGGTTCCACCAAGAACTGACTACCCTTGCCTAAATGAGTTTTGGCACCCGCCCATGCGCAGGCGAGTCAATTACGTAAGACCAGGCGCAGAGCGCCACCGACCAAGGCTAAAAGATGTCCCGTTACAATTTCCGCGAAACCGAAACTAAATGGCAGCGCGCCTGGGAAGAAAACCGCTGCTTCGAGGTTACGGAGGACCCGGACAAGCCGAAATATTATGTGCTTGAGATGTTCCCCTATCCATCCGGGCGCATCCATATGGGACATGTCCGGAATTACACGCTCGGCGACCTTGTTGCGCGATACAAGAAAGCCAAGGGCTTCAACGTTCTGCATCCAATGGGCTGGGATGCCTTTGGCCTGCCGGCGGAAAATGCCGCCTTTGAGCGTGGTGTTCATCCGGCAAAATGGACGCACGAAAACATCGCCTCGATGCGCGACCAGCTGAAGACCATGGGGCTTTCCTACGATTGGCGCCGCGAGATCGCGACCTGCGATCCGGACTATTATAAGCATGAGCAGAAGATGTTCATCGACTTCTATAAGGCGGGCCTCGCCTATAAGAAGGAAAGCTGGGTCAACTGGGATCCGGTCGAGAATACTGTATTGGCAAACGAGCAGGTCATTGACGGCATGGGCTGGCGCTCTGGCGCACCTGTCGAAAAGCGCCTTCTCTCCCAGTGGTTCCTGAAGATCACGGAGTATGCCGAGGACCTGCTGCAGGCCCTTGAGGGGCTGGACCGCTGGCCGGACCGGGTCACGCTGATGCAGCATAACTGGATCGGCAAGTCCGAGGGCGCCCGGGTGTTCTTCAAGTTGAAGGATGCGGACGACAGGCTCGAGGTCTTCACCACCCGGCCGGACACGCTCTACGGCGCCTCCTTCTGCGCGATCGCAGCGAACCACCCGATCGCGGCGAAGGTGGCCGAAAACAATCCCGCGCTGGCCGAATTCATCGCCGAATGCAACCGGATGGGCACCAGCGAGACCGAGATCGAAACCGCCGAGAAAAAGGGCTTCGATACCGGCCTCAAGGTCACTCACCCGTTGGACAGCAGCTGGGAGCTGCCGGTCTATGTCGCGAATTTCGTGCTCATGGAATACGGCACCGGCGCCATTTTTGGCTGCCCAGCGCATGATCAGCGCGATCTGGACTTCGCGCGTAAATACAATCTGCCAGTGACGCCCGTTGTACTTCCACCGGAAGCCGATGCAGATAGTTTCGAAGTTGGTACCGAGGCCTACACCGGTCCCGGCAAGATCTACAATTCGGACTTTCTGGACGGTCTGTCCGTCGACGACGCAAAGTCGAAAGTCTCAGAGACCCTTCAGGGCGCCGGACAGGGCGAGAAAACAACGACTTATCGTCTGCGCGACTGGGGCGTTTCCCGTCAGCGCTATTGGGGCTGCCCGGTTCCGTTCATCCACTGCCCGGATTGCGGCGAGGTTCCCGTTCCGGAAGCCGACCTGCCCGTTGAGCTGCCCGAGGATGTCGATTTCGAGGGCACCGGGAACCCACTTGACCGGCACCCGACCTGGAAACATGTCACCTGCCCGAGCTGCGGCGGCAAGGCAGAGCGCGAGACAGATACATTCGATACTTTCTTCGAATCCTCCTGGTACTTCGCCCGTTTCGCAGATGCCAAGGCCGAGAACGCGTTTTCTAAAGAAGCAGCCGAATACTGGCTCCCAGTGGATCAATATATCGGCGGCATCGAGCATGCGGTCCTGCATCTGCTCTATTCCCGCTTCTTCACCCGCGCTCTCAACAAGTGTGGCTACCTTGATCTCGACGAGCCCTTCGCAGGCCTGATGACCCAGGGCATGGTCTGCCACGAGACCTTCAAGGATCAGAACGGCGCCTGGCTGTTCCCGACCGAGGTCCGCAAGGAAGGCGACGGCTACGTTACGATCAAGGACGACGCACCGGTGAAGACCGGCCGCATCGAGAAAATGAGCAAGTCGAAACGCAACGTGGTCGATCCGGAGAACATCATCGGATCCTACGGCGCGGATACCGCACGCCTCTTCATGCTCTCGGACTCGCCGCCGGAACGGGACCTGGAATGGACGGAGTCCGGCGTTGATGGCGCCTGGCGTTATCTCAGCCGTCTCTGGCGTCTCATCACCGAACCCGCGAAACCGTTCGCACCGCATGGCACGGAGCGGCCGGCCGATATAGGCAAGGCAGCGGAATCAGCCGAGCGCGCCACGCACAAAGCGATCAAGGCGATTGAAGAGGCCGTGGAGCGGTTCCGCTTCAATACCGCCGTCGCTCAGGTGCGCGAACTCAGCAACTCCCTTGCAGAGCTCGATGGCGACGATGACGGCTCAGCCTGGGCCCGGCGTTTTGGATACGAAACACTGGTCAGGCTGATTGAGCCGATGGTGCCGCATATCGCAGAGGAACTCTGGCAGCAACTCGGTGGCGACGGCATGCTGACGGATCAGCCCTGGCCGGACTATGATAAAGCCCTTGTCACCGACGATACGCTGACTATCGGTGTTCAGGTGAACGGCAAGCTGCGGGGCACAATCGAAGTGGCTCGCGACGCCGACAAGGCTCTGGTTGAAGAAACCGCTCTGGCCGTCGAGAATGTGCAGAAGATCCTCGAAGGAAAGCCGCCGCGCCGTGTGATCGTGGTGCCGAACAAGATTGTGAATATCGTTGCCTAGATCACTCTCAGCCGTTGCCGTCCTTCTGATGCTAACGCTTGGCGCCTGCGGGTTTCAGCCGGTTTACGGCACACGGAGCGCTGGCGGAACAAGCAGCAGCGTCACAGTCGATCTGGCCGCGATCAAAATATCTCCGATCGCAAACCGCGGCGGCCAATTGCTGCGCAACAGCCTGCAGGACAAGCTGACACCGCGGGGCGTTCCCGCACGCGCTCGGTACCGGCTGGATGTCAGCCTGACCGAAAATCGCTCAGATCTTGTGATCCTGAAAGATTCCACCTCGACCTTTTCCAAGGTTCGGTTTGTCGCTGATTTCACTCTGGTGGATCTGACAAACGGGCAGCCGGTAAATAGCGGACAGGTCGAAACCACCACCACCTTCAACCGGGTGGATTCCGATTTCGCCATTCTCGCGGCGGAAAAGGATGCACGGCGTCGGGCCGCCGATGAAATCAGCGAGGATATCCGGCTTCGTCTCGGACTCTATTTCAATCGTATTCGCGGCAGCTGAACCGGACAGGCAATGAAGCTGAAATCGAACGAGATTGCAGGTTTCATCCGCCGCCCGCCGGAAAGCGTCGGAGCCGTTCTCATCTATGGAGCAGACGGCGGTCAGGTCCGCGAAGTATCAGATAAAATTGGCAAAACCGTCATCGAGGATCTGTCCGACCCATTTCAGGTCGCGGATCTTACGCCGGAAGTTCTGAAGGATGAACCAAGCCGGATTGCCGATGAGGCAGCCGCTATATCCCTGACCGGCGGACGACGTCTGGTCCGTTTGCGCGGCGCGACCGATACCGTAGCAGGTGCGGCGGAACTGGCACTGAATGCCGAAACCGGCGACAGCATGATCATAATTGAAGCCGGCGCCCTTGAAGCCCGCTCAAAGCTCCGCAAACTTTTCGAGACGAGCAAGAGCGCAGCGGCCATCCCCTGCTATCTCGATAGTGGAGCCGGACTGGATGCAGTGATCCGCGAGACGCTCAGCGCTTTCGATGTCAGAGCCACACCGGACGCCCATGCCTATATGATGGAGCATCTGGGCGGTGATCGGCGGGTCACGCGATCCGAACTGGAAAAGCTTGCGCTCTATGTCGGCAAAGGCGGCGAGGCTAGTCTTGAGGACACGCAGAGCATGGTCGGGGATAGTAGCGCCCTTGCCCTGGACCAGATCGCGATCGCGGTGGCAAGTGGGGATATAACGGCCGCCGACCGTCTGCTTCGGCGGGGCTATGCCGACG
Organism: Nisaea sp.; assembly: GCF_039990255.1. Classification (GTDB taxonomy): domain Bacteria; phylum Pseudomonadota; class Alphaproteobacteria; order Thalassobaculales; family Thalassobaculaceae; genus Nisaea. The sequence continues at coordinate 533,558 of NZ_JBDXGG010000004.1, forward strand.
GATTGAACCCTGTCGGTGTTCTAAGAGCGGCGATCCGGCATTTTCAGCGCCTGCATCGTGCCGCGTCGCATATCGCTGCTGGCGACAATGCAGACCAGGCCGTACAGAAATTGAGGCCGCCAATATTCTTCGCCGTGAAGCCGGCTTTCATGGCGCAGCTCCGCTCCTGGCCCATTCAGCGGCTTCGCCTCGCTCTGACTAGGCTTTCCGAGGCTGAAACGCTCTGTAAGTCTACAGGAACGCCGGATCTCTCTGTTGCGGGGCAGACCCTGCTGGGACTTGCCTACAGTGCCGCCAGAGGGCGTCCTAGAGGGTCGCGATAAACAGGCTCAGGCCGGTTTTGCGGTGTCGCCCTCTTCCATCAGGTTGTTGAAGTCGATGGAACTGCCATCAGCACCGGCGACCTCGTTCGCCGTCTCCTGATCGTAGTCAGGAACGTCTGCCAGAAACCCGGACATTGCCGGCGCGCTCATATCGGCAGACACCGAACGCGGCGCGCTCATGATCGCCAAAAGAGAGTCCAGTTGCTCTAGAGATTCATACCGGATCATCACTGCACCCGACTGACCGTCGACACCTGCAGCGATTTCCACATGTAATCCGAGCTTGTCGGAAAGATCCTTTTCGAGCGCTTTGGTATCCGCGTCTTTCTCGACCGGAGTTTTTTGCCTGGCCTGACGTGGCGCAGGAGATGAGGCCGGCTGCTTCTCCTTTTGTACAAGACGCTCGGTCTCGCGCACATTGAGATGACGCCGCACAACCTCGGAAACCAGCGCCGCAGGATGCTCCGCCGTCAGCAGAGCCCGGGCATGACCGGCCGAAATATCCCCGTCTTCGAGATGCGCCCTGACCTCAGTCGGTAGTGCCAGAAGACGCATCATGTTTGCGACGTGACTCCGGCTCTTTCCAACAGCTTGCGCCACATCGGACTGGGAGTGGCCGTGTCCGTCCACAAGGCGCTGGTAGCCCTCCGCCTCTTCCAGTGGGCTGAGATCCTCACGCTGCACATTCTCGATGATCGCGATCTCGAGCGCTTCGCGATCATCGAACTCGCGGATCTGTGCCGGGATCTCGTGCAACTGCGCGCGCTGGGCAGCGCGCCAGCGGCGTTCACCGGCAATGATCTCGAACGTACCGTCACGGTCCGGATCCCGCCGCAGCAGGATTGGCTGGATGACGCCCTTCTCGCGAATGCTCTCGGCAAGCGCCTCGAGCTCGTCTTCATTGAAAATGCGGCGCGGCTGGAAACGGCCCGGATGAACATGCTCGATCGGCACCGTACGGCTTTGCTGCATCCGGTCGACCGAGCCGGTCTCCGAACCGTCCTCGCCAAGTAGTGAGGCAAGCCCCCGTCCGAGGCGGCGTTTCTTGGCGCTGCCCTCTTCCGTACTCACGCGGCAATGCTCCTCTCGCGCTTCATCACTTCGCTGGCCAGATGAATATAGGCCTGCGAGCCGATGCAGCGCATATCATAGACAATCACGGGCAGGCCGTGAGACGGCGCTTCCGAGATCCGCACATTGCGGGGAATAACCGTGCGGTAAACCTTGTCACCGAAATGCTCCCGCACATCTTCGGCAACCGCAAGGGAGAGATTGTTTCGGCGATCGAACATGGTCAGCACCACGCCCTGGATTTCAAGGTCCGGATTGAAAGCCTGACGGATCCGCTCAATGGTCCGCATCAGCTGGCTCAGACCCTCCAGCGCATAGAACTCGCATTGCAGCGGCACCAGTACCGCATCTGCCGCGACCAGCGCATTCAGGGTCAGCAAGCCAAGCGAAGGGGGACAATCGATCAAGATATAATCATATGTGTTCCGGCCGGCGGCGAGATGCCGGACCAGAGCTTCACGGAGACGGAACTCCCGGTCTTCCATGGTGACCAGTTCGATCTCCGCGCCAGAAAGATGGACGGAGGAAGGAACGATGGAGAGGCGAGGAACGTCAGTTGCGGTGATTGCTTCGGAAATCGGCGAGGCGCCGATCAGGACCGAGTACGAGTCATTCTCACGATTATTGCGCGGCACGCCTAAGCCGGTGCTCGCATTGCCCTGCGGATCGAGGTCGATCACCAGGACCTTTTTCTGACAGGCCGCAAGCGCAGTTGCGAGGTTGATGGCTGTTGTGGTCTTGCCGACACCGCCCTTTTGGTTGACGACAGCCAAAATCCGGGGCGCTACGGCGGCATCACCCCTCAGTACAATTGCTTCCGACATACGATATGCCCTCCAAGCGCAAGAGACATCCCTCGGGGTCCGACCAGCTCGGGGTGAGGGTTTCAGCCATATTCCACCTTTCCCGTGCAGTAGTCAATTCCTTCTGGACAGCCCTACCCTTCAGGAAGAGACAGCATCCGTCATTCTTGAGGTGTGGCTTGGAGTAGTCGAGTAATACATCGACAGTCGCAAGAGCACGCGCGGAGACTACATCTACATCTAGTGGTTCGAGTTCCTCAATTCGACAAGAGTGAACCGTCGCCTGAGCGCCACAGGCTCGCGCAACCTCCCGCAGAAAGACCGATTTCCGCTGATCGGATTCACAAAGATGCACATCCCGCACGCCCATGATCGCGAGGACCATGCCGGGGAAACCAGCACCGCTCCCAAGGTCGAGAAGACGCGTTTGATTTTGGAGCAACTCTGGAAAGACCTGCGCGGAATCCAGAAAATGTCGGCGCCAAATATCACTAAGTGTATTTTTGGAAACCAGATTGATGGCACGCTGATAGCGCTCAACCATCTCAGCATAGGTTTTCAGCCGCTCCAGCGTTTCACGTGAAACGCCGGTACGTGTGGCAAACTCTTCAGGGCTCACGTTGTCTCCGCCTTAGGGCTTAATCCTGGTGGCTTGTTCGTCTTGAGGATCATCTTTGAAGGCCCCGCCTTCAGGCAGCGTCCTGTTTGGCCAGACGCCGGACATAACGCAGCAGCAGGATCACAGCTGCAGGCGTTACCCCATCGATCCGGGCCGCCTGCCCAATGGTACGCGGGGCGACCTTGGTGAATTTCTCACGCACCTCGTTTGAAAGGCCGGAGATTGGCCCATAGTCGAGACCTGGCGGTATCTCGAGCGCTTCGTCCCGGCGATAGGCAGCGACGTCTGTTTCCTGACGCTCTATATAGCCGGCATATTGCGCATCGATCTGAACCTGCTCGGCCACAGCCGGTTCAAGAGCACCCAGATCAGGCCAAAGCGCTGAAAGCGCATCCCAACTGACTGTGCGATAACCAAGCAGATCGTATGCACTTCGCCAGACGCCATCCTGATTAACCTTGATCCCCGCTTTCTGAAGCGCGTTGGGTGTATCGCCAAGCGTTGCGGCAAGCGCCCGGCCTTGCTGGATCGCGGCAAGTTTTGTCTCGAACAGTCCTGCCCGCTCCGTATCAACGCAGCCTATTTCCATGCCTTTATGCGTAAGCCGCTGATCCGCGTTATCCGCCCGTAGCCGCAAACGATATTCGGCGCGGGAGGTCAGCATGCGATAAGGCTCGCTCACCCCTTTGGTGACCAGATCGTCGATTAGGACGCCTATATAGGCATCCGCACGATCCAGGACAAAATCCCTGTCCTGTCCGCCTGTTCTGAGCGCAGCATTCACACCAGCCATGAGTCCCTGGGCCGCAGCTTCTTCATATCCCGTCGTCCCGTTGATCTGCCCGGCGAAATAGAGCCCCGGGATTTTCTTGGTCGCCAGAGTGTGAGAGAGCTCACGCGGATCGATATAATCATATTCAATGGCATAGCCCGGCTGGATGATCCGGGCAGATTCCAGACCGGGTATGGTCTTGAACATTTCCACCTGTACATCGGCCGGTAGCGACGTCGAAATCCCGTTCGGATAGACTGTCGGATCGTCAAGCCCTTCAGGTTCAAGAAAGATCTGATGCTGAGAACGATCTTCGAACCGGACCACCTTGTCCTCGATAGAAGGACAGTAGCGCGGCCCGACTCCCTCGATCCGCCCGCCATACATCGCCGAGCGATGCAGGTTGTCGCGGATAACCTGATGCGTTTCTAGATTTGTATAAGTGATGTGGCAGCTGATCTGCGGTACCGTGATACGGCCTGTCAGATAAGAAAATGGCACAGGCGGATCATCCGCCTTCTGCTCCTGCAATTCAGACCAGTTGATTGTGGTTCCGTCCAGCCGCGCCGGAGTCCCCGTCTTAAGCCGTCCGAGCCGGAATCCAAAGCGCCCGAGCGTTTCAGCAAGCGCGACAGACGGCGCATCACCGGCCCGGCCGGCGGGGCGCCGCTCCTCCCCAAGATGGATCTCACCACGCAGAAACGTACCGGTCGTCAAAACAACGGCTCCGGCTTTGATCTCCCGGCCATCATCGACAACAATTCCAGCAATTGATCCGGACTTGTCCAGCAACAGGTCTTCAACGGACGCCGCTTCGATCTTCAGGTTTTCCTGATTTTCCAGCAGATCCCGGATTGCCGCGCGATAGAGCGCTCTGTCAGCTTGGGCGCGCGGGCCGCGAACAGCCGGACCCTTGCTCCGGTTTAGCATCCGAAACTGGATGCCCGCCCGGTCTATGGCACGGCCCATGATGCCGTCCAGCGCATCCACCTCGCGCACGAGGTGCCCCTTGCCGAGCCCCCCGATTGCCGGGTTACAGGACATCTCACCAATGGTCTCAATCTTATGGGTGGCGAGAAGCGTGCGAGCGCCCATCCGGGCTGCTGCTGCGGCTGCTTCGCAGCCTGCATGGCCGCCGCCAACGACTATCACGTCGTACATCGCGTCCGTCTCCGGATCAGTGCGGAAAATATGTAGCCCAAAATGCTGTGACGCCCAGCAAAAGGCAATCTCTGTTTCGCGATATCCGCTCTGCATGTTTCACGTGAAACAGAGCCTCTATTTGCCAATGCAGAACTCCGAGAACACAAGATCAAGGATTTCCTCGATATCAACCGCTCCCGTTACACGTCCCAGAGCCCGCGCCGCTAATCGCAAGTCCTCAGCGACGAGGCCATATTCCACATCAAACTCGTCCGCCTCGAACGCACATTGTCCGAGCGCGCGGCACAAATGCCCCAAGGATTCCGTCAGCCCTTCGCGGTGTCGGGCCCGGGTAATCGCCGGTGCTTCACCCAGATCCATCAGGATCGCCGCTTTATCGGCGATCATCGCCAGAAGTCCGTCCATGCCCTCGCCAGTCGCCACGGAAACCGCGATACGGTCTTTATCGAGCAGACCTCGCTCAGCATCTGAAAGCAAATCAGCTTTGGTCGCGATCAAGATCCGTTCGGAATTTCCAGAGACTGGTTCCGCCTCATCCTTCTCATTGATAGACCGCGCATCCGCCAGATCGAGGATCAGGTCAGCCGAATCCGCCCAGGCGCGCGCCCTGCGAATGCCTTCGGATTCGATAAAGTCTGCCCCCTCACGGAGTCCTGCCGTATCCGCTACCAGAATGGGATACCCCGATATGTCCAGATGGATCTCGATGATGTCACGTGTCGTGCCCGCTACGTCGGACACTATCGCTGCATCCCTTTTCGAGAGCCAGTTTAGAAGAGAAGACTTACCGGCATTCGGGGGGCCTATAATGGCCATACGTAGTCCGTCACGGAGACGCTCGCCCCGCCTGCCGTCGTCCAAATGGGCCGAAATCGACGCATCAAGGTCATACACTTGGCCTCGGATCCCGTCCCAGACCTCCGACGGCAGATCTTCATCCGGAAAATCGACCAACGCCTCGATATGGCCGAGCACCCGAAGCATCCGTTCGCGCCAATCCTGGTAGAGCGCGCCCAGCGCCCCCCGGCTCTGACGCCGGGCTTGAAGCCTTTGGGCCTCCGTTTCCGCATCTACCAGATCTGCGATACCTTCAGCCGCCGTCAGATCCAATTTGCCGTTGAGCACCGCACGGCGGGAAAACTCGCCCGGCTCCGCCATCCGGTATCCCGGCTGTGCGGCCAACACCCGCAGCATAGCGGACTGCACGGCGCGGCCGCCGTGCATCTGATACTCCACCACATCCTCGCCGGTAAAACTGGCCGGCCCCGGAAAAGCCAAAACCAGACCGTCATCAATCGCGCCGTCACCGTCGGAGACCGTCGCCCGCACAGCCATCCGCGGCTCGACCCCGATCAAGCCCGTCAGCCGCTGTAATCCGTCGAATGCCGTCGGGCCCGAAACCCGGAACATAGAGACACCTGCCCGCCCCGATGCCGTGGCAAGCGCGTAAATCGTCTCAGCCGTCGATCCGTTCATCCCGTTCCTGACTCCCGTGCCATACGCAGCGCTGGACCTCATGGATCCCAGCCCTCACCTTGAGTTTGAGAACACTCCAAACCCCGACCCCGGATGCTGCCCCATGCGCAACGAGCTCGACAAGGAAACCAGCCCCTATCTTCTGCAACACCGGGAAAATCCGGTGCATTGGCAGACCTGGTCGGAAAACACCATTGCCATGGCGCGCCGGGCGGACAAGCCCATCCTGCTTTCCGTCGGATATGCCGCCTGCCATTGGTGTCATGTCATGGCCCACGAAAGCTTCGAGGACTCCGATACCGCAGCGGTGATGAACGAGCTGTTCGTCAACGTCAAGGTGGATCGGGAGGAACGGCCGGATCTCGACATGATCTATCAGACCGCGCTCGCCATCACCGGCCAGCAGGGCGGCTGGCCGCTCACCATGTTCCTGACGCCGGAAGGCGCGCCCTTCTGGGGCGGCACCTATTTTCCTCCAGATCAGCGCTATGGCCGGCCGGCATTCCGGGATGTATTGCGCCAGATCGAAGGCGTCTACCGGGAGGATCCCGGACGCGTATCGAGCAATGTCACGGCCATCGCACAACGTCTGGAGACCGTCTTCGCCGGCAATCCCGGCACGCGTATCCCGCTGGAAGCCGCGCCGGACGTAGCCGCCCAGTTCCTCTCCCAGCATGACCCGGTCTATGGCGGGATCGGGGATGCACCGAAATTCCCCCAGCCCACCATCCTGAAATTTCTATGGCGGACAGGCCAGCGCACCCGGAACAGCCAGATGCTGCAAGCCGTGCGGACCTCCGTTACCGCCATGTGCGAAGGCGGGATTTACGATCATCTGGGCGGCGGTTTCGCCCGCTATTCGACCGATGCTGAATGGCTGGCTCCGCATTTCGAGAAGATGCTCTACGACAATGCCCAGCTCGTCGCCCTGATGACCGAGATACAGCGTCAGGAGCCGAATCCGCTCTATGAACAGCGCATCCGAGAGACGGTCGACTGGCTGTTCCGGGAAATGATTTCAGAAGGTGGTGGCTTCGCTTCCGCCCTCGACGCGGATAGCGAAGGCGAAGAAGGAAAGTTCTACGTCTGGAGCGCCGAAGAAATCTCCGAAAGTCTGACGGAAGCAGGTCATGATTCTGCGCTCTTCGCGGAACATTATGACGTCACGCCCGGCGGCAATTGGGAAGGCACGGTGATCCTGAACCGGCGCCACCGCAAAGGCCCCTTCCCCGGAGAGATCGAAGCAAAGCTCACTGCCGCCCGCCGGCATCTCCTGACCCTGCGCGATAATCGCATCCGCCCAAGCTGGGATGACAAGGTACTGGCCGACTGGAACGGCCTGATGATCGCCGCCCTCGCCGATACCGCCATCCTGCTCCAGGAGCCGGAATGGCTCGCCCGTGCCGAAATCGCATTCGCCTTCATCGTGAGCAGTATGGAGAAAGACGGTCGACTGCTGCATTCCTGCCGGAACGGACAGGCAAAACATGCGGCGACCCTGGACGATTATGCCAACATGATCCTCGCGGCCCTTGCGCTCGAATCCGCGACCGGAAAACCTGACTATCTGGCTAAAGCGGAGGCATGGGTTTCCGTCCTCGATCGGCATTTCCTCGATCCGAAGGACGGCTCTTACTTCTTCACGGCAGACGACCAGACAGACCTGATGCTCCGGACCAAAACGGCGATCGACAACGTGACCCCGGCCGGGAACAGCACAATGGTCGAATGCCTTGCCCGGCTGTGGCTGCTGACCGGAAAGGCCGCCTATGCGGAACGTGCCGACACTCTGACAAAAACATTTGCCGGATCTTTCCAGCAACAGCCGCAAGGTTTTCCCGGGCTGCTCAATGGCATGGAATGGCTCCTGCACGGCCGGCAGATTGTCATTGTTGGCGATCCGGACGCGGCCGAAACCAGCGCAATGGTCAACGCTGCCCGAACCGCCGGTCGAGCCCTTGCGACCGTGCAAATCATCCAGGACGCCACCGCACTTCCGGACAATCACCCTGCCCATGGCAAGGGAGCTGTTAACGGTGCACCCACCGCCTATCTCTGTGTCAACCAGGTCTGCTCAGCACCAGAAATTGATCCGCAAGCGTTCCAAACCGCGCTTGAGGCCCGACCATGAGCGACCCTCATCAACACAGCTTCAACAGTCCGATCGGCCGCATTCACCTGACCGAAGAGGATGGGGCCCTCACAGGCCTGACATGGGTTTCACGTGAAACATCCGCACTGCATTCCGATAACGCAATAACGGGTCTTCTCGCGGAAACAGAGCGTCAGATACATGCCTACTTCGCAAAGGCGCTTAAGGAATTCGAAGTTCCGCTTGCCTTTAACCGCGGCTCTGCCTTCGAGCACTCGGTCTGGCGCGCGATGCAGGAAATCCCCTTCGGAACAGTCTGGACCTACGGCGATATCGCGGACCATGTCGGCGGCGTCGCCCGGGCGGTGGGCGGAGCCTGCGGGTCCAATCCGATACCACTCATCATCCCGTGTCATCGGGTGGTTGGCAGCAATGGCAAACTGACCGGCTTTTCCGGCGATGGCGGCATCGCCACCAAGCAGCATCTGCTCGACCACGAGTCCGATCAGCTCTCTCTGTTTTGACGGACACCCATGCCGCAACGGAACGTGGACACGGCATCACCGGCACGCCTAGTCTTTCGCCAATGACAGCTTCGGAGGGAGGCATTCAATGGCAAATGTGACAATCAAAGCCACTGACGGTGGCTCTTTTCAAGCCCATCCCGCAGGCCCCAAAGCAATGAAAAAGCCCCAGGAACCATCCTGATCCAGGAGGTTTTCGACGCACCTTAAGGAGGCGCGCATTACGGGGCGGCAGCGGCCAAAACAGCCGATGACCGTACCGCTGACTTCTTCAAACCCCATCTCGACTAAAACAAGGGAACAGAAAAAATGGTCAAAGCAATCCAGTTTAAGGCACCGGGCGGTCCGGAAGTTCTTGAAATGGTGGACATAGAACTCGCTGCCCCAGCAGCGGGCGAAATCACCGTCCGGCACACCGCAATCGGGCTGAATTTCATCGACACTTACCACCGCAGCGGCCTTTATCCTCTACCACTTCCCTCTGGTATCGGCATGGAAGGCGCTGGCGTAATCGAAGCACTCGGCAGTGGCGTCACCGATCTCGCTGTGGGTGACCGCGTGGCTTACGCCTCCCCGCCCCCTGGCTCCTACGCTGAAGCCCGCAATATCGCCGCTGACCGCGTCGTCAAAATCCCGGCGGGGATCGAGGACCAGACCGCTGCTGCAATGATGCTGAAGGGCATGACGGCGCAATATCTGATCCGGCAGATTTACAAGGTGGGTAAGGGCGACACGATCCTGATCCATGCCGCGGCCGGCGGCGTCGGCCAGATTGTCTGCCAGTGGGCAAACCATCTCGGTGCAACTGTTATCGGCACTGTCGGTAGTAAGGAAAAGGCGGAAATCGCCAAAGCAAACGGTTGTCATCATCCCGTGCTGTATAACGACGAGGACTTCGTCGAGCGGGTGAAGGAGATCACAGACGGCAAGATGCTGCCGGTGATCTATGATTCAATCGGCGACTCCACTTTCGAGAAATCACTCGATTGCCTGCGTCCACGCGGCCTAATGGTCAGCTTCGGTCAGGCTGCCGGTCCGATCCCGCCAGTCAATCTAGGCATTTTCGCGCAGAAAGGCTCGCTCTTCTTCACCCGGCCGACCCTGTTCAACTACATCGCGACCGCTGAAGATCTGCGCGCGACGGCCGGAGATCTGTTCGATGCAGTCTCCTCAGGCGCGGTGAAGATACATATCGACCAGACGTTCCCCCTGGCGGAAGCCAAGGCCGCGCACGAGGCTCTCGAGGCCCGGAAGACAACGGGTTCAACGATCCTGATCCCATAAGATAGAAACGCGGAACAAACAAAAAGGGCGGAGCCATCAAGCTCCGCCCTTTTCTTTGATCTTTATGACTGATCAGGAATTCATAGCATCGAAGAAATCGTTGTTGTTCTTCGAGACCTTGAGCTTGTCGATCAGGAATTCCATGGCATCGACCGTACCCATCTGGGTCAGGATCCGACGCAGCACCCACATCTTGTTGAGGGTCGCACGATCCACCAGAAGTTCTTCCTTCCGGGTGCCCGAACGGGTTATGTCGATGGCAGGGAACGTCCGCTTGTCGGCCAGCTTGCGATCCAGGATGATCTCGGAGTTACCCGTGCCCTTGAATTCTTCGAAGATGACTTCATCCATGCGGGAGCCGGTATCGATCAGCGCAGTCGCGATGATTGTGAGCGAGCCGCCCTCCTCGATATTCCGGGCCGCACCGAAGAAGCGCTTCGGCCGCTGCAGAGCGTTTGCATCCACACCACCGGTCAGCACCTTGCCCGAGGACGGCACAACGGTGTTGTACGCGCGTGCCAGGCGGGTGATGGAATCCAGTAGAATGACAACATCGCGTTTGTGCTCGACAAGGCGCTTCGCCTTCTCGATGACCATTTCCGCGACCTGAACATGGCGGGATGCCGGCTCGTCGAAGGTTGAGCTGATAACCTCGCCCTTCACCGAACGGTCCATGTCCGTCACTTCTTCCGGCCGCTCGTCGATGAGCAACACCAGAAGATAAGCATCCGGATGGTTCTCGGCGATTGCATGCGCAATGTTCTGCAGCATCACTGTTTTACCGGTGCGCGGCGGCGCAACGATCAGACCACGCTGCCCCATGCCCAACGGCGAGATCAAGTCGATCACCCGCGTTGTAGCTCCCTGCTGCTTGTTCGTCGGATCTTCGAGCTCGAGATTGAGCCTTTGTTCCGGATACAGCGGGGTCAGATTATCGAAATTGATCCGGTGGCGAACCGCGTCCGGATCTTCGAAATTGATCTGATTGACCTTGAGCAGTGCAAAGTATCGCTCGCCGTCTTTCGGTGCCCGGATCTGCCCCTCGACCGTATCGCCGGTGCGCAGCCCAAAGCGCCGCACCTGGCTCGGAGAAATGTAGATATCATCCGGACCCGGTAGATAATTCGATTCTGGCGACCTCAAGAAACCGAAGCCATCCGGGAGCGTTTCAAGAACACCCGTGCCGTAGATCGGTAGATCGTTGTCAGCTAATTGTTTCAGAATGGCGAACATCATGTCCTGCTTCCGCAGCACACTTGCGTTCTCGATCTCCAAGTCTTCCGCAAATGCGAGAAGATCTTGGGGTGTCTTCGATTTCAGCTCTTGAAGATGCATCGTCCTGTGAATGACCAGGTATAACGAATGTTTTGAGAGATCGGTCTCATGATCAAGCCGCACGAGTGTGCTGGTTAGAGCAGACTTTTATTATTCGTTCTTGTGCGGGAAAGACCTGACGCAACGCCCAAAGGCGATCAGCGCTAAATTCGATTTACAGTGCTTCTGCGCTTAATGTCAAACCCGAATGTTTGACAAAAATGGAATTCATCCGGAAAACGGCTTCACGATCACCATGATTATGATCACGATCAGCAAAACCGTCGGAACCTCATTCGCTATGCGATAGAACCGTTCGCTATGCGGATTTGAATCTGCGGCGAATTGTCGTCTCCAGCGCGAGAGACTACCGTGAAAACCAGCCATGATAAAAATACAGGCCAGTTTGACGTGCATCCACGGTTCTGAGAGATAGTCCGGAACCAAAACCAGCATCCAGATACCGAATATGAACGTCGAAATCATCGCCGGGTTGATGATTGCCCGAAGCAACCGCCGTTCCATCACCTTCAAAGTTTCGGAAAGCTCGGAGCCGGCGGCTGCGCCCACGTGATAGACGTAGAGCCGCGGCAGATAAAACATCCCCGCCATCCAGGCGACCATGCTGATCACGTGAAGAGCCTTGATCCATTCGTAGCTCATGCCCGTGTCTCTCCCTGCGAATAACCGTCAGCGCCCCGCGCGAACCTGCCGGACAAGCTGTTCCACATGCTCAATCGGTGTGGTCGGCAAGATCCCGTGTCCGAGATTGAAGATAAACGGCTTCGAGGACGCCGTCGAAAGGATGCTCTCGACTTCCGCTTCAAGCCCGGGACCCCCGGCCAGCAAGGCAATTGGATCAAGATTTCCCTGGATTGGCATCCGGGTCTGGATCTTCTCGACCGCCCAGCGGAGCGGCATCGCCGTGTCCACCGCAACCGCATCAACACCGGTTTCCTCGATATAGTCGAGGTAATGAGCCCCGGCCGCCCGCGGAAATCCAATGATCGGTAGATCCGGATACTGGGCTTTTACCGCCGAGACGATCTTCTTCGTCGGCTCCAATACCGCCATGCGGAATAACCGCGATGACAACACACCGGCCCAGGAATCGAAGAGCTTGAGCACTTCAGCGCCTGCTTTCGCCTGACCGAGAAGATAGATGATCGTGCCTTCGACCACGATATCGATCAGCTCCTGAAAGCCTTCTGGATCCGAATAGGCCCAGCGCTTGGTCGCCACGTAATCCTTACTGCTCCCGCCTTCAACCATATAGGTGATCACGGTCCAGGGACTGCCCGAGAAGCCGATCAGAGTGGTTTCGGCAGGGAGGGACGCCCGAACCCGCGAGACGGTCTCATAGACGTTCCCTACGCGCGCTGAGAGGCCATTGATATCGAGGCTCTTCAGCGCCGCACGATCTTTCACCGGTTCGAGAACGGGACCCTTGCCCTCGACAAAACGCAGAGGCTGGCCGAGACCGTAAGGCACGATCAGGATATCGGAAAACAGGATGGCGCCGTCCATGCCAAACCGGCGGATCGGCTGCAATGTGACTTCCGCCGCCATCTCCGGATTGAGGCAGAGATCAACGAACGACCCGGTCTTGGCCCTGATCTCCCGATATTCCGGCAGATACCGTCCAGCTTGACGCATCAGCCAGATCGGAGGGGTTTCCGCTGTTTTTCCGGCAAGTACGTTCAGTAGAGCTTTGTCGGTCATCGATTGCCTGTCCGTTTGGTGATAAGCGCCACTCCTATCAAAGAATCTTATTATAAATAAGTAGGAAGTGGTTGTAGTGGTGCTGTGAGTCCTGTGGATTATCGTTTCAGCACAGGTCATCCACAGTTCTGTTCTGTCGGAAGCAGACAGGGTTGGATCGGGGACAAGGAGGGGTAAAAACGTCGTAAGGTCCCGGTAACTATCAAGCCCGGTTGGTGTGAATAGCGGGGATATCTTGTCGCCGCTCGACCGGATGGGAGTTGTCCAGCTGTCGGGAAAAGATTGTCCCTGGATTAACAACCAGCCTGCTAGCTATGGCATGAAGTGGTGCAGTTTTTCTTTCGGAAGAGATTCCGGATTCTGTAAACAGATCGTACACAGTTATCCCCAACCGGATGTGGAATGTGACCGATACGGATATTCATCTTCACCTTGTGTCGGACGCGACCGGTGAAACCAACCATCAGGTCGCCCGGGCCTGCCTCGTTCAATTTGAGGGTGTCCGTGCACGTGAGCATGTCTGGTCTCTGGTCCGCACATCCGGCCATATCGAGAAGGTCCTGGCCGCAGTCAGCGTCTATCCGGGGCCAGTGCTTTTCACCCTGGTCAATCCGGAGCTTCGCCAGCAGCTGGAAAAGGGCTGCCAGCAGCGCCGGGTTCCCTGCATTTCCGTGCTGGATACGGTGGTCAATGCTCTGGGCGGTTTCCTGGGTCAGGAGAGCCACGGTCGACCGGGACGGCAGCATGAGCTGGATGCAGCATACTTCAACCGAATCCGCGCCATGGACTACACGCTGGCGCATGATGACGGGCAGATGGTTCATGATCTGGAAGATGCCGACATTGTGATCGTCGGCGTCTCCCGCACTTCGAAGACTCCGACCTCCCTCTATCTTGCGAACAGAGGCTATGCGACGGCGAATATCCCGGTGGTTCCAGGGGTCGCGTTGCCGCAAGAACTCTACAGCTTGAAAAAACCCTTCGTGATTGCCCTGACAAACGATCCGAACCGGCTGACCCAGGTTCGGCGTAACCGCATGCTGATGCTTCAGCACAGTAACGAGACAGATTATGTCGATCCCGAAAAGGTCCGGGCGGAGGTGATTGAGGCACGCAAGCTTTTCACTAAGGGTGGCTGGCCGGTTATCGATGTGACCCGCCGTTCGATCGAGGAGACTGCTGCTGCAGTGCTTCAGAAATATGCAAAATTCCATGGTCTGGAATCCTGATGACCGAGTCTCTTAATCTGTCTCATCTCGCTGGCGCTGGTGAAAAGCCGGTTGTGCTGGCTTCCGGAAGCCGGACCCGTGCCGATATGCTCCGCTCGGCTGGCCTTACTGTAGAAATACGGAAGCCGGCCGTCGACGAGTCCGAGTTCAAGCGGAGCCTTCGGGCCGAAGGCGCGAGTGCGGCCGAGGTTGCGACTTTTCTTGCTGAAATGAAGGCCAACACCATCTCCCGCGCGGTTCCGGAAGCGTTGGTGATCGGCGCCGATCAGATGCTCGATATTGACGGGGAGTGGCTGGACAAACCGGAAGATCGGATTGGCGCCACCGCGCATCTTCGCCGTCTTTCCGGCAAGCGGCACAGTTTGATCAGCGCCGTGGTTGTTTCAGCCGGGGGGACCAGGATCTGGCATAACATCGCCACGGCCAGTCTGCTTGTCCGTCCCCTCTCCGACGAGTTCATAGACGCTTATCTCGATACTGTCGGTGATAAGGCGCTGGAGTCCGTTGGGGCCTATCAGCTTGAATCTGTCGGCGCCCAGCTTTTCACGGCGGTCGAGGGCGACTTCTTCACTGTTCTAGGGCTGCCTTTGCTTCCCTTGCTCGATTTCATGCGCACGCACAGCGCGCTCAGGACCTGAATTAATGCTGGTCCTCGGTCTGACCGGCTCTATCGGCATGGGGAAAAGCACCGCAGCCTCGATATTCCGGCGCCTGGGGCTTCCGGTGCATGATGCCGACGCTTCAGTGCATGCTCTTTTCCGTGCTGGCGGCCCGGCTGTGGCACCGATTTCCCGCCGGTACCCCGAGGCCGTCGTAAACGGGGCGGTCGACCGGGAGCGGCTCGGCAAAATTGTTTTCGGCGATGCGGATGCACTGCGTGATCTGGAAGCTATCGTCCACCCGCTGGTGCGCCACGAGCGGGACCGGTTTCTTGCCCTGCAGCGCCGGGCCCGGCGCCGGGCGGCCGTGCTTGATGTGCCTCTTCTCTTCGAGACTGGTGGAGAGGGGGTCTGTGACTATGTCTTCGTCGTATCGGCGCCCGCTTTTTTGCAGCGCCAGCGGGTTTTGGCCCGTCCCGGCATGACAGCAGAGCGGCTCTCTTCTATCCTGAAAAAGCAGATGCCGGATCATGAAAAGCGCCGTCGCGCTGATTACGTTCTGCCGACCGGCCTTGGTCTGGCTGTTACCACCAGGGCGATCAAGAAGATCCTCCGACAACTGGGAATTAGACATGCGTGAACTGGTTCTTGATACGGAAACGACAGGTATCGATCCGAAACAGGGGCACCGGATTATCGAAATCGGCGCCATCGAGCTGGTCAATCATGTGCCGACCGGCGAGAGCTATCACGTCTACATCAATCCGGAACGCGAGGTCGAACAGGGCGCATTCGAGGTGCATGGCCTTTCTACAGAGTTCCTTGCCGACTATCCGAATTTCGCCGGGGTTGTGGAGGGTTTTCTGGAATTCGTCGGGGATGCCACTTTGGTCATCCATAATGCCAAGTTCGACATGGGTTTCATCAATGCCGAGCTGAAGCGGCTCGGCCACCCGGAAATGCCGATGGAGCGATCAATCGATACGCTGACGATGGCACGGCGCAAATATCCGGGAGCCCAGGCCAGTCTGGATGCGCTCTGCCGGCGGTTCGAGATTGATAACGGGCATCGCGATCTGCACGGTGCCCTCGTTGACGCGGATCTGCTGGCTTCGGTTTATCTGGAACTGATCGGCGGACGGCAGCCAGGTTTTGAGCTCGCGGGACAGGAAAAGGCCGGAGCAGCCGCGCCGGAAATCCGCGAGGCAGTTATCCGGCCCCCGCGCCCGCATGCAGCGAGCGCGGATGAGCTTTCGGCGCATGCAATACTAATGGAAAAGGTGAAGGACCCGATCTGGAACCGGGCTGTGGACCCTGTCGAATAATCAGGCGTTGCCTTCGGTCTCGACCGCGCCAACGTCGATGCCGCCGGTTTCCTGACGCTTCAGCTCGTTCTCTTGAAACACGCCCAGGAAATCGATCGGCTGGATATGCAGCGGCGGATAGCCGCCGTCGGACGTTATCTGTCCTATGATCTGGCGGGCGAACGGGAACAGCAGCCGGGCGCATTCGACCATCAGCACATATTCCGTCTGGTCGGGCCGGACGTTTTCGAACTGAAAAACACCGGCATATGCCAACTCGACGATGAAGACCTTCTCGCCTTCGTGAACGCCATTGACGTTCAGCAGCAGGACAACCTCGAAGACATTGTCCGCCATCCGCTCGGCGCGGACATCGACACCGATTTCGATTTCGGGGCGAATATCGGCACGCAGGCTCCAGGGCGCCTTCGGATTCTCGAAGGACAGGTCCTTGATGTATTGTGCCTTCACGGTCATCGAGAAGGTGTTGATCGCTTCACCCTGCTGGGCGGGCGCGGTACCGGTATCTGTGTCGGTCATCGGTTCGATCTTGTCTCTGCCGGGTCAATTTGAAGGCGCGTGGGTATCATGGATCGGGGGTGTGAACAACCTCTCCGGCGCCGTCCCGCTGGACCTTTACGACCGTCCCATTGCCGACCGGCAGGCCGGTGAGACGGTTGATGAAACCCCAGTGGCTGACACAAACAACGCGATCCCAGTCTGTCCGCTGATGGTTGGCATCAAGGAATGCGTTCACCCTGGCATGAACCTCATGCTCTTCCTCGTGATGGTCCGTCCACCATTGCTCGTCGATATGATCGAAAGCCAGGTGAGGCCAGTCAGCCTGCAGCTTTGTGCGGGTGCATCCTATATCGCAGATGAAATGCCGATGCTCGCGGATCAAGGGCTCGATACGGATCTCCCGGTTGATGGTGTCAGCGATGATGTGCGCCGTCTCAAGAGCCCGGCGATAGGGACTTGATACGATGTGATCGACATCATGCCCGCGTAAAGCCTCTGCGCTGTGCCGGATTTGTGCCTTTCCGAGGTCGGTCAGTGCTGGGTCTTCGATACCGGGATCGCGTCCGGTAGCGCCATAGACGACGTTGAATTCGGACTGGCCATGACGGACGAACAGCATGCGGTGGAAATCCTTCGATTGTGGGACGGATGGATCAGCGCGGGGGTAATTCGCGGTCGGTGCCGGTTGTGTTTTCACCGTTTTTGGATCTGTCTTCAGCGTCAGTCAGATCCTCGAATTCCGCATCGATAACCGTTCTGGAGGTGGAGGAGGTTTTATTCGACCGGCCCCGGACAATCCAGACATGTGAGTCGGCGGCCCGCGCGGCGCCCTGGAACAACTTGCCGATCAGCACCACGCGTAGCGGCGGTATGAAAAGTAAAAAGCCGGCCACATCTGTCACGAAGCCGGGCAGAAAAAGGAAGGCGGCTGCCAGCAGAAGGCCAAGCCCATCGATAATCTCGGCCAGTGGAGTTTCTTCCCGCTGAAGCTGCTCCTGGGCCCGTTGCAAAACGGCTATGCCCTGGCTCCTGAATAATATCGCGCCTAGCGCTGCGGTCAGCAGGGTCAAGCCGACGGTTGCCCAGCCTCCGATGATCCCGCCGACTTCGGCGAAGACGTAAATCTCAATGGCCGGGATGCCGATCAAGATGAAAAGGATTAGCAGAGCCATAGTTGTTCTTTCAAAAGTGACAGCCTATGTATGCTGTAGTACGGTCGCCTTAAGGTCAAAGCGGCAGGTCAGTGGCTCCAGCGGAGCCAATCTGTTGTGCAAGCCGATGGCAGTTTCTTCATCAATGGATAAGGGTTTTTATACCCGCAGTTAAGGACGATATGGGCGACGGTGCCGCTTTGTTCGAGATAATTCTATTCGCAATACTTGCTGGCTTTCTGGTTTTCAAGCTGCGCAGCGTGCTTGGAAAACGTACCGGACATGAAGAGCGTCACAGCGATCCGTTTTCGCAGGCACCCGAGCAAGGCAACAAGTCGGACAATGTGATCCAGCTTCCGGGCCGTGACGGGGAATTCGACAGCGCCGAACAGCAGGATGGCGAATTGTCGGAAGCCATGCGCCTGAAAATGGCCGATCCGTCCTTTGACGAGATCGAGTTCCTGAAAGGTGCGCGGACCGCGTTTGAATGGGTTGTCGAATCTTTTGCCAAGGGCGATCAGGACAGCCTTCGCCCACTGCTGGCAGAGGATCTCATGACTGCCTTCGCTGGCGCGATAGACGCGCGTGAGCAAGCAGGCGAGACCCAGGAAACAACGATTTCCTCCATGCGATCAGCCCAGCTTCACGAAGTTCATCTAGACGGTTCGGTTGCCCGGGTGACGGTCGAATTCATCACCGATCAGGTCAAGGTAACGCGCGCCGAAGACGGATCGGTTGTCGATGGTGATCCGGACAAGATCGAAACTGTTACAGATCTCTGGACATTCGAACGCGATATTTCCGGACGAGACCCCAATTGGCACCTCGTCGCGACACGTGTGCCTGAAGAGTAAAGCATCGATCACTATGGTCCGAACTGGACTGGAGAATATTTTGGCGTGGCGCGGCTTGTGGCTGCTGACAGTTTTGCTTCTGGCCGCATGTACTCCGGACCAGGATCCGGATCGCGCTGACTCGCATCCAGTCAGTTATAAGAGGACCGAGCTTGCTGGTCTGCCGGCATGGAACAGCGACCGGGTCAGCGAGGCGCTTCCGGCCTTGAAACGTTCTTGCGGAAAACTCAGGCGTCAATCCGATACTGCGAGCATCGCACCGGCTGAAATAGGCGGAACGGTCGCGGATTGGCGCAGCGCTTGTGACGCTCTTTCCCGATTGTCCGATGGTAGCGGCGACGGCGCAGTGCGTGACTTTCTCTCGACCTGGTTTGATGCGTACGAGGTCTGGGCTGGCAAGAGCGAGGGGCTCTTTACGGGATATTACGAGCCTGAGCTGAACGGCTCTCTTGAGCGGCGCGAAGGTTTCGAGACCCCCTTGCTGGCAAAGCCGTCCGATCTTGTCTTGGTCAATCTCGGGGACTGGCGAACGGGCCTGCGCGGAGAGCGGATTGCCGGCCGGCTGCGCAGCGGTCGCTTGATCCCGTATGAAAGCCGTTCGGAAATCGAGTCCGGCGCGCTTGGCAGTAATGCGGAAACCCTGGTCTGGCTTGATGATCCGGTTGACGCTTTCTTCCTGCACATTCAGGGGTCGGGCCGGATACGGCTTGATGACGGCCGGGTGTTGCGGGTCGGCTATGACGGCCATAACGGACACATCTATTATCCGATCGGACGTTATCTCGTAGAAAGCGGCGAGATAGAACGCGAAGCAGTATCGCTACAGACCATCCGTGACTGGCTACACCGTCATCCTGACCAGATGCGCGGAGTGATGGACCGGAACCCCTCTTACATTTTCTTCCGCACGATAAATGGGGAGGGTCCAATCGGGGCCCAGGGCGTAGCTCTAACGGCCGGCCGGTCACTTGCCGTTGACCGGCGTTATATCCCGCTCGGCGCACCTGTCTGGCTTGATGTCGACTATCCCGACGAAAGCGGGAAACCGTTGCAGCGTCTTGTTGTTGCCCAGGATACGGGCGGCGCCATAAAAGGTGGCGTACGTGGTGATGTATTCTGGGGTCACGGCCCGGTGGCCGCTGAGAAAGCTGGACCGATGGCTGCGACGGGTCGATATTTCGTGCTTCTGCCCAAAAATCTCGATATTGCCTTAAAGCAATAGGATACGGCGTGCCGGTCCAAGGGCCCCGCATCCTCAAAAAAAGAGATGTGAGTGGGAGCCTGCTGTGTCTGCGTCCGAGAATGCCCGTCCACGCGTTGGCCTGTTCGTGACATGCCTTGTCGATTTGTTCCGCCCTTCGGTCGGTTTCGCGACCTTGTCCCTGCTTGAAAAGGCGGGGTGCGAGGTGGTTGTTCCGGAAACGCAGACCTGTTGCGGTCAGCCGACTTTCAATTCCGGTGACTTCAAGGACAGCCGCGACATTGCGGCCAATGTGATCGAGACTTTTGAAGGTTTCGATTACGTGGTTGCGCCGTCCGGCTCCTGTGCGGCGATGCTCCGGGAGCATTACCCGGAGCTGTTCGAGAATGATCCGGCGATGGCTATGCGGGCCCAGCATCTGGCCAAGCGCACTTATGAGCTGACCTCTTTTCTTGTGGATATTATGGGTGTGAAGAGCACCGGCGCGGCGTTCGACGGCACGGTGACCTACCATGATTCCTGCTCCGGCCTGCGTGAGCTTGAGGTTAAAACTCAACCCCGCAAGCTGCTGGCAGCGGTGGACGGCACCTCGATGAAAGAAATGCCGGGCGCCGAGATCTGCTGCGGCTTCGGCGGCACCTTCTGCGTCAAATACCCGGAAATCTCCGACAAGATGGTGACGCAGAAAGCAGCCGAAATCGTTGAGAGCGGCGCTGATTACCTGCTGGCGGGCGATCTTGGCTGTCTGCTGAATATGGGTGGCAAGCTAAAGCGGCTCGGCGCCAGGACGGAGGTCCGGCATGTTGCCGAACTGCTGGCCGGCATGACAGATCAGCCCTCCATCGGTGAGGGAGAGCGCTGATGCAAACCACCTCGCACAATTTCAAACAGAATGCGCGTGATGCACTGACCGATGTCCAGTTGCAGAAGGCTCTTTCCAAGATGCGCCCGGGCTTCCAGCAGAAACGGGCGGATGCAGTCGCCAACCTGCCTGAATTCGAGGATCTCCGCGACCGGGGCCGGGACATCAAGAATCATGTGCTGGAGAATCTCGATTTCTATCTCGAGCGCTTCGAACGCAATGTGATTGCCAATGGTGGGCAGGTTCACTGGTGCCGGAATTCCGAGGAAGCCCGGCAGACCATCATGGAGATCTGCCGCTCCGTCGATGCCAAGACTGTGACCAAGGGCAAGAGCATGGTGGCCGAGGAAATCGGCCTCAACGAGTATCTGGAAGAGCACGGTGTCGAGCCGATCGAGACGGATCTCGGCGAGTACATCATCCAGCTCCGGGATGAGCCGCCGAGCCATATCATCGCGCCGGCGATCCATGTGAACAAGGAACAGGTCGTGGAGGCCTTCCGCAAGAAACACACGGATTTGCCGCCGGACCGCCCGCTGGAGGAAGTCGGCGACATTACTGACGAGGCGCGTACGCAGCTCCGCCCCAAGTTCTTTGCCGCCGATGTCGGTATCACCGGCGCCAATTTCCTGATTGCCGAGACCGGCCAGACGGTCATCGTCACGAATGAAGGCAATGGCGACCTCACCCAGACACTGGGCAAGGCTCATGTCGTGGTGGCAAGCCTGGAGAAGATCGTGCCGACACTGGAGGATGCGAGCTGCATCCTGCGCCTGCTCGCGCGTTCGGCGACCGGCCAGGAATTCTCCGTCTACACCACTTTCTCCAGCGGTCCGCGCCGGGAAACCGATCTGGATGGTCCGGCCTCCTTCCATGTGGTGCTGATCGACAATGGCCGCTCCGCCATGCTCGGCACCGAATATCAGGACATGCTGCGTTGTATCCGCTGCTCGGCCTGCATGAACCATTGCCCGGTCTATGCGGCCGTCGGCGGGCATGCTTACGGCTGGGTCTATCCGGGGCCGATGGGCGCAGTGCTCACACCTAGCCTGATCGGGATCGACGAGGCGGGTCATTTGCCCAATGCATCGACCTTTTGCGGGCGTTGCGAGCAGGTATGCCCGATGCGCATCCCGTTGCCGAAGATGATGCGTCACTACCGGGCAAAAGAGTTCACTGAAAATAAGACTACCTCGCAGGCTCGCGCGGGTTTGGGGCTTTGGTCGTACTTTGCCAAAAGACCCTGGCTGTATCGCCAGTCGGCCAAGCTGGGGGCTGCGCTACTGCGCGCCATGGGAGGAAACAGCGGCCGGATCGCTGCGTTGCCGCTGGCATCTGGCTGGACTTCCGTGCGAGACATGCCTGCGCCTGAAGGACGCACCTTTCAGCAGCTTTACAAGATGAGCGGACGTGGCAAGAAGGGGAATGCGGGATGAGCGCGGCGCGGGAACAGATCCTGGCGGGCATCCGTAAGTCCCTTGGACGCGGCAAGCTCGAAGGCGCGGATGCCGAGGCTGTCGAGGCGCGCCTGAAAGGGCACGAACGCATTCTGGTGCCAAAGCGCTCCGACGGGGATCAGGCCCACAAGATCGGTCTCTTCGTCGAGATGGCGGAGGCTGTCTCCTGCACTGTCGACAGGCTGGAGTCCCTTGAATCCGTGCCGGAGCGGCTCGCGGACTATCTGCGCCGGGAGAACCTGCCGGCCCGGATCAAGCAATCACCGGCCCTGGAAGACACGGTGATCCCGTGGGACAAGGCGCCGGCGCTTGAAATCACCAGCGGTGCCGCCGTCAATGAGGATGCCGTCGGGCTGACGCCGTCCCATGCGGGGATCGCGGAGACAGGCACATTGATGCTGCATTCCTCCGCCGAAACCCCGACAAGCCTGCATTTCGTGCCGGACACGCACGTGGTATTGCTGCGAGAGAGCCAGATTGTTGGCGCCTACGAGGATGCCTGGGACATGTTGCGGCAGAAGCTGGGGCTGGAGCCGGGAGCAAGTGTGCCGCGCACGGTCAACCTCGTCACCGGTCCGTCGCGGACCGGTGATGTGGAACAGATCATCCAGCTCGGCGCGCACGGTCCCCGGCGTTTGCATATCATGCTGGTCAAGGACTGAGCCCGAGAGCGGAACGGATTTCATGGCACGGCGACCGACAGCGGATGAGCTTGATCTGTGGCGCAAGGTGGTCGCCGACACGGTACCCCTGACGCCTGAGCGCCGTGCCGCCCTGGCCGAGGCTGAGGAGGTTCCAAAAGTCCCGGAACTCAGCACGAAACAGCCAAAAAAGAGCGGCAAGGGGCAGCAGGCGACGCGCCATCACAGCCGTCCTCAGAACGATCCCGGCTTTGCCGCCATCAAGGTGCCGAGCGCGCTGGCGGAGTACGCTCCGGGCAAGGTTCCGGGAATAGACCGGCGCACGGCGCTCAAGATCAAACGCGGCAAGCAACAGATAGATGGCCGCATCGACCTGCATGGCATGCGGCAGGAGGAGGCCCACCGGGCTCTCAACGGTTTCATCGCGTCTGCCTACCGGCGCGGCCAGCGTTGCGTGCTGGTGATTACGGGCAAGGGCAGCCGCTCGGCCGATGACGGTGAGCGGGAGGTGGGTGTGTTACGCCGGATGACGCCGCGCTGGCTAGCCGATGGGGCGAACAAGGACAAGGTGCTGACCTATTCCCCCGCTCAGCCACAGCACGGGGGCAGTGGCGCGCTTTATGTCATGCTGCGCCGGCAGAAGAGCTGATGACGAGGCAAGTCAACGCATGACCCCGTTCGGCGCAAAGATCCGCGAGCTGAGAGCCGCCCGTGGGGTCACCCTGAAGCAGATGGCAACCGCCCTGCAGGTTTCCTCCGCCTATCTCTCGGCCCTGGAGCACGGCAAGAAGGGGCGTCCGACCGTCGGTCTGATCCACCAGATCTGCCAGTATTTCGGCCTGATCTGGGACGATGCTGAGGATCTGAAGAAGCTCGCGAAACACTCGAACCCGCGTGTCGTCATCGACACGGCCGGACTCAGTCCGAAAGCGACGGAACTCGCAAACACGCTCGCCGTCCGCATCCGCGATCTGGATGACCCACGGATCGATACCCTGCTCGCCGAACTCGCGCCGCCGGGCAAGGGGCCACGTCACTAAGAAAACAGGCGCCCTGAGAGGCGCCTGTTTTTACCTTTTGTGTTGTCGTCTTATGCGGCGTTTTGGCAGTACCATGGATAGGTATCGCCTTTACGGCGATTGTTCTCCCAGTAGAGAGGCTGGAGGTTCTCCAGCGTTGTTCTTCCTCCTTCAGCTCGCGGCAAAATGTGGTCAATTTCCCATCCATAAGGAGAGGCGGTGTTACCGTGATCGCTGTACCTCATGCGATGGCCACACGCGTCCTTTCTCCAAATGTTGGGATCCAGACCAGGGATAGGTTTTCCCTTATTCCAGACCGCGCTCTTGTTTGCATTGTCTGCATTGAAAAATGGGTATCGATAGCTCATGCTGGTATTCCTTTCCGCTTGGATTGGACGGTGCCCGTCGCGATTCTTTCCGGAGGACCGGCGGGCACCATATATTGCGATCAAAAGTGATCGCGTATACAAGGTCTCATAAAATTTCCACAAAATCTAGTATTCGGGCTTTCTACAAGCGCAAAATATGGCGCGAATACTAAGAACTCGCTATTAGTCTTTGTTTGTATTAAAGTAATATTTAGAGTTTTATATAAGACTATATTTAAAGGCGTTCTTAAAATGGCCGTCGAAGCTTACTTCACGACTAAGCAGGTGCAGAGAATCGTCGGATTCGGGTCGGCATCAATGGTGGATTATCTTCATCGAACCGGAGTCGTTGAGGCATCAATCAAAGGAAGTCGAGGTCGTGGTCGGCCACGGTTGTACAACTACACAGATTTATTGCTTCTTAAAGCTCTTAAGCAAATTCTTGATAAGGGCATCGCCGTTGCCCGTCTAAAAAAAGCCCAAGAACAGTTCCGACAAATTCATTCGGAGCACGCTGATGCCACAGAGAGTATTGCGCGATTTTTGATCACTGACGGTACTAAGGTATTTTACAAGGCCAGTCCTGATGCGATAATCGAGCTATCTGACAACAACCAACTTTCGTTCGCGTTTGTAGTTGATATGAATCGCGAGAGCAGAGAGATACGTCAGAAGATCATCGATCTTGGATACGATAGCTCTCAAACCGCTACAGGATGAACTTGCTGAGATCGGTGTTTTTCGCCAGCTCGCCCACCCGCTCATTCACGTAAGCCGCATCGATCTTCAGCGTCTCGCCGCTCTTGTCGGAAGCGGTGAAGCTGATTTCGTCGAGCAGCTTTTCCATCACCGTGTGCAGCCGGCGGGCGCCGATATTTTCGACATTCTTGTTGATGTCCACCGTGAGGTCGGCGAGCGCGTCGATGGCATCGTCGGTGAATTCTAGCGTGACTTCTTCGGTTGCCATCAGGGCCGTGTACTGGCGCAGCAGGCTGTTTTCCGGCTCCGTCAGGATACGGCGGAAATCGTCCCGCTCCAGTGCCCGCAGCTCGACCCGGTTGGGCAGTCGGCCCTGTAGTTCCGGAAGCAGGTCCGAGGGTTTCGCCAGATGGAAGGCGCCGCTGGCGATGAACAGCACGAAGTCGGTTTTTACCGAGCCGTACTTGGTCGCCACCGTGGTGCCCTCGATCAACGGCAGCAGGTCGCGCTGCACGCCCTCGCGGCTGACGTCGCCGCCGCGCTCCGCACGGCTGGTGATCTTGTCGATCTCGTCCAGGAAGACGATGCCGTTCTGTTCTGCCGTCTCAATGGCCTGGCGCACGACCTTTTCCTCGTCGAGCAGCTTGTCCGCCTCTTCCTCGACCAGAACCTTGTAGGATTCCGCCACCGCCATGCGGCGTTTCTTGGTGCGTCCGCCGAAGGCCTTGCCGAACATGTCGTTCAGATTGAGCATGCCCATCTGCGCGCCTGGCATGCCGGGGATCTCGAAGGTCGGCATCCCGCCGCCGCCGGAATCTTCGGTCTCGATCTCGATTTCTTTTTCGTCAAGCTGGCCCTCGCGCAGCATGATGCGGAATTTCTGCTTGGTGTCGGGGCTCGCGTTTTCGCCGACCAGGGCTTCGACCACCCGGTCCTCGGCTGCCAATTCCGCCTTGGCATGCACATCTTTGCGCATTTTCTCGCGGACCTGGCTGATCGCGATCTCCACGAGGTCACGGATGATCTGCTCTACATCCCGGCCGACATAGCCGACTTCTGTGAATTTTGTCGCCTCGACCTTGATGAACGGCGCTTCCGCGAGTTTGGCGAGGCGCCGCGCGATTTCCGTCTTGCCGACGCCGGTCGGTCCGATCATCAGGATGTTCTTCGGCTGCACTTCCTCGCGGATATCGTCGGCCAACTGCTGACGGCGCCAGCGATTGCGCAGGGCAATGGCAACTGCGCGCTTTGCATCGGTCTGGCCGATGATGAAGCGGTCGAGCTCGGAGACAATTTCACGCGGGCTGAAGGAGGTCATGCGCTGATCTACCAATCATCAGGGAAGCTAAGGCTGATCCGGGGATCAGTGCGTTATTCGGTATCGAGCATCTCGATGGTGAGATTCTCGTTCGTATATATGCAGATATCGGCGGCAATTTTCATCGCCTTCCGGGCGATTGCCTCGGCATCCATATCGTCAAGATCGATCAAGGCGCGGGCGGCGGAGAGAGCGAAAGTACCGCCGGAGCCGATCCCGATAAGACCGTCTTCCGGCTCCAGCACATCGCCGTTTCCGGTCAGGACCAGGGAGGCAGATTTATCCGCCACGGCCATCATCGCTTCGAGGCGGCGCAGATAACGGTCCGTGCGCCAGTCCTTGGCCAGCTCGACCGCGGCCCGGGTGAGCTGGCCCGGATGTTTTTCCAGCTTCTCCTCCAGCCGTTCGAACAGGGTGAAAGCGTCCGCGGTGGCGCCAGCGAACCCGGCGATCACATCACCATTGCCGATCCGGCGCACCTTGCGGGCTTCCGCTTTCATCACCGTGTTGCCGAAACTGACCTGTCCGTCGCCAGCAACAACAACCCGTCCGTTCTTGCGGACCGAGAGGATGGTGGTGCCATGCCACTGGATAGGGTCTGTGGCCTGATTGCTCATGAGAACTCCATGGATAACGTGCCCGTTCAATTTGGGCATCGGCTGGATAACGTCAAGTGAGCGCATCTGGCAAGGCTGGTGGCAAGAGGGCTCTTCCGCAGTCCGGTGGATTGGCATTCTGGCGCACTTCCTGCTACATAGCCGCCGTATATTGCCCCGGAGCAGAACCCATGTCGGACAACCGTAGCGCTACCGTCAAGCGCGTGACCAACGAAACCAGCATTTCCGTCGAGCTTTCCCTGGACGGTACCGGAAAATATGATGTCGAGACCGGGATAGGTTTCCTCGACCATATGCTGGATCAATTGTCCCGACATTCCCTGATTGACTTAAAGGTGCGGGCCGAAGGGGATCTGCATATTGATGCACACCACACAACCGAGGATTGCGGCTGGGCCATCGGCGACGCGTTGTCGAAGGCGCTGAAGGACCGCAAGGGCATCAATCGGTACGGCTCTTCCTATCTGCCGATGGATGAGGCTTTGAGCCGGGTTGCGCTCGATTGCTCGAACCGTCCCTTTCTGGTCTGGCGAGCCACCATGCCGACACAGAAGCTCGGAGATTTGGACACGGAGCTGTTCCGCGAGTTTTTCCAGGCCTTCAGCCAGGCAGCGGGGCTGACGTTGCATATCGAAAATCTCTATGGCGACAACACGCACCATATCGTCGAGTCCATCTTCAAGGGCGTCGGCCGGGCGTTGCGGGTCGCCATTGAAATAGATCCGCGCCGCGCCGATGCCGTGCCCTCGACCAAGGGCACCCTCGGGGGGAGCCTGTGACCGCCCCTGGCGGCCGGACCACAGTCGCAGTTGTTGATTACGGGTCCGGTAACCTCCGGTCGGTGGCGAAAGCCTTCGAGCGCGTGGCTTCCGAGCATGGCAAAGGTACCGAGATTGTTGTGACGTCCGATCCGGCGGCGGTGCGGGCTGCCAGCCGCATCGTACTTCCCGGTGTTGGCGCTTTCGCCGATTGCCGGAGTGGCCTCTATGGCCTTCCAGGCATGGTCGAGGCGCTGACTGACGCGGTGCTCGGGAACGGTACGCCGTTTCTCGGGATCTGTGTTGGTATGCAGCTTATGGCGGAGCGTGGCCTCGAACATGTAACGTCGGAGGGGCTGGGCTGGATCGGTGGCGAGGTGCGCCTGATCGAACCCACCCCGGCAGCGGACGGTCTTGCCCTCAAAGTTCCGCATATGGGCTGGAACCCACTGAATTTGGTTCAGCCGGATCATCCGTTGCTGAAAGGCATCGAAGACGGAGCTTATGTCTACTATGTCCATTCTTACCTGCTCGATGTTGCAAACCGTTCTGACCTGATTGCATCAAGCGATTACGGCGGCGAGATCGCAGCGCTGGTCGGACGAGAAAACTATTTCGGGACTCAGTTTCACCCGGAGAAGAGTCAGGCCAACGGCCTTGCTTTCATCCGAAATTTTCTCGATTGGACCCCGTGATGGCGGGTGACAAGGACAATAGCAGCACGGGTACGGCATTTCCGCCGGTTCCAACTGTTGAAATGCTCACTGAGTTCGGCCCGAATGATCTGCAAGACCTTGCAGATGCGGCGGAAGCAGCAATCAAGGATGGTGGCGGTTTCGGCTGGATTTCCCCTCCGCAACGGGAAACGCTGGAGGCTTTCTGGCGCGGTGTCCTTTTGATCCCTGAGCGTGATCTCTTCGTCGGCCGGCTTGACGGTGTTATTGCGGGCTCGTGCCAGATCCAGAAGCCGGCACGGAACAATGAAGCGCAGCGCCATACCTGTAGCCTGACGACGACCTTTGTCGCACCCTGGGGCCGAGGACATGGGCTGTCCCGGGATCTTGTCGAGATCGCGGAAAAACACGCGCGGGACGAAGGCTTCAAAGTGTTGACGCTGGATGTGCGTGAGACTCAGCATGCGGCGATCAGGCTTTATGAAAGGCTTGGTTATGTTCGTTTCGGCAGCTTGCCGCATTATGCGTATGTGCGGGACGGTTTCGTGTCCGGGCACTTCTATTACAAGGAATTGGACGCGGCATGATCCTGTTTCCCGCGATCGATCTGAAGGGCGGCCAGTGTGTGCGGCTGCTCAAGGGCGAAATGGATACGGCAACGGTCTTCAATGACGACCCGGGCGCCCAGGCGCGGCTGTTTCAAGATGCCAGGTGCGGCTGGGTGCATGTGGTCGATCTGGACGGCGCCTTTGCCGGCGAGACCCGGAACGGCGAAGCTGTCGACCGAATTCTCGCGGCTGTCGATGTGCCAGTGCAGCTTGGCGGCGGTATTCGGGACATGGCGGCGATCGATACCTGGCTCGAAAAGGGTGTGGCCCGCGTCATTCTTGGCACCGTGGCCCTGCGCGACCCCGCGTTGGTGAAAGCGGCCTGTGCGCGCCATCCGGGCCGTATCGCGGTCGGCATTGATGCGCGCGACGGTATGGTCGCTGTTGAGGGCTGGGCCGAGACTTCGACCCTGTCGGCCGTCGATCTTGCCCGGCAGTTCGAAGGCTGCGGTGTTGCCGCGATCATCTTCACCGATATCGACAGGGACGGCGCGCTCGGCGGTGTCAATGTGGCGGCGACAGCCGCTTTGGCAAATGCGATCTCGACGCCCGTGATCGCCAGCGGCGGTGTCGCCTCGCTGGAGGACCTGGCGGCGCTGAAGGCCGCCGGAGCGCCCGGCATTGCCGGTGCGATTTCAGGCCGCGCGCTCTACGATGGCCGCATCAATCTGGCGGAGGCAGTCGCTGTTCTCGCCGCGCCTGAAGCGGAGGCCATCTGATGCTGACAGCGCGCGTTATCCCCTGTCTCGACGTCAAGGACGGCCGTGTCGTCAAGGGCGTCAACTTTCTCGATCTGGTTGATGCCGGCGATCCGGTGGAGCAGGCCAAGATTTATGATCGCGAAGGCGCGGACGAGCTCTGCTTCCTCGATATCACCGCCAGTCACGAGGAACGGGACACCCTGTTCGATGTTGTCGGCCGAACGGCGGAACAGTGCTTCATGCCGCTGACGGTTGGCGGTGGCGTTCGCACGCTTGAGGACATCCGCAAGCTGTTGCTTGCAGGTGCCGACAAGGTTTCGATCAATACGGCAGCGGTGAAGGATCCAGATTTCGTCCGTCGCGCGGCAGAGAAATTCGGCAGTCAGTGCATCGTCGTGGCGGTGGATGCGAAAAGTGTCGGTCCGGACAAGTACGAGATCTTCACGCACGGTGGCCGTGAAGAAACTGGTATCGATGCCGTTGAATGGTCACGTCGCATGACCGAATACGGTGCGGGAGAGATCCTGCTGACCTCGATGGACCGGGACGGCACCAAGCAGGGTTTCAACCTGCCACTGACACGGGCAATTTCAGATGCGGTGAGCATCCCGGTGATTGCCAGCGGCGGCGTTGGCACGCTGGAGCATTTCGCAGAAGGTGTTCTCGAAGGCCATGCCTCGGCGGTTCTGGCCGCCTCTGTGTTCCATTTTGGTACGTTCCGCATCGCTGAAGCCAAAGCGGCGATGGCGAAGGCCGGTATCCCCGTGAGGCCGCAATGAGTGAACATATTCTGGACCGGCTGCACGCGGTTATCGACTCCCGCAAGGGCACCGACCCGGATAGCTCCTACACTGCGAAGCTGTTCGGCAAGGGTCCGAAAAAGATTGGTCAGAAGGTCGGCGAGGAAGCCGTCGAGGCTGTGATCGAAGCCGTTGCCGGGGACCGTGACGGGCTGACATCGGAGAGCGCCGACCTGCTCTACCATCTGCTCGTGCTTTGGAGTGCAACCGGGGTGAAGCCGGAGGATGTCTGGGCCGAGCTGGCGCGCCGCGAGGGCCTGTCCGGGATTGAGGAAAAGGCAAGCCGCTCTGAGTGAGCGCCGCCGATTGGGAATGATGGGAAGTTCGATGTCCTATGATGAGCAGAATATATTCGCCAGGATCCTGCGCGGCGAAATCCCCAACAAGACCGTCTATGAAGATGATCATGTTCTCGCCTTCGAGGATATCCAGCCCCAGGCGCCGGTCCATGTGCTGGTGATCCCTAAGGGCCCCTACAAGACCATGAATGAATTCTCCGAGCAGGCGAGCGATGCCGAAATCGTTGCCTGGGTCCGGGCGATTGGCAAAGTGGCGAAGATCATGGAGGCCCGCGAGGATGGATATCGTCTGATCGTCAATACGGGAGAGAATGGTGTACAGGAAGTTCCGCATCTCCATGTCCACCTGCTTGGCGGCCGCCGTATCGGCCGGATGTTGCAGAAGCAGGATTGACGCTGGGCAGGGTGGTGAGGGTTCAGGAGGTTATTCTCCCTCCACGATCCGCATTTTATCGCCCCAGAATGAGAAGAACCCGTCGAGCACTGCGGCAAAGTCTAGGCTGCGATAGGCCCAGGCGATTGCCTGTCCTTCCAGTGAGAAATAAGCCGCGTCCCCTTTCAAAGGGCAGTGCGTGACCTTGTCCAATTGTGTCAGCGGTACAGTCAGAGCTTCCCGCGGCAAATAGAGCCGCGGCTCATAGGCATGACGTCCGATCTCGATCACCCGAACCGCATCCATACTGTCCGCGACGAGACGATCGCCGAAAAAGATGCGAATTCTGCGTCCAGCGGGTTGTACCACCATGTAATGATGGGGGTTAGCGGGGTTTCGAATGGCTCCCTCGACCGGGGCAATAGTGTCGGGCAAATCATTCTCTGCCACATGTATTCTCCCTCTATGACCAAGACTGAAGATCTTGGGTGTGGTTATCCAATCTGCAAGGACACGGCTGTGCGGACCCGTGCCCGGTCGAATTGAAAATAAGCGTTTAGGAAGAGATAATTTAAGGATCAGCTTCTAACCTACACCATAGTGTGTTGATTTTATTGATTGATATGAGATCCAGGATTGATTAAAGTAAAACTCTAAATAGGAACCAATATATAGACAAAACAGTATCCATTTTTTCTATATGTTGATGTCTACCTGATCAGATGTTCGAATATTGGCGTGGAACTGCACAATGGTTGTCGATGAACTTCAGCAGGAGCTCGACAAAACCGTCTCCAAACACGAGGCGTTTTTGCGGCGCTATCCGGGTGGTGAAATTGCCGATCTAAGGCAGCGGGATCTGCGAGGCGTGCGTTTGCCGGGTGCGGATTTGCGTCAGGCTTTGCTCGCGGGTGCCAACCTGCAAAACAGCATCTTTGCCGGAGCCAATCTTTCCGACGCCCAGATGCTGACGGCGCGTCTCAGCAATTCTGATCTGTCCGGCAGCCGCCTTGTCGGTGCCAATCTGCGTGGCGCATCTCTCGCCGGTGCGAAGCTCATGGCAGCGGATATGACCAATGCCGATCTGCGGCCAATGAAGCTACGCGATGTGCATCACGCGATCGAGCAGGTTGCTGATCTTCAGAACAGTGATATGTCCGAAGCGAAGCTGATCCATACTGACCTCACCAATGCCAACCTTTCCGGTGCTGTTGCGGTCAACGCAAATTTCTCCGCCGCCAAGCTGGTTGGCGCAAATCTCCATCATGCCGACCTCAGCCGGACAGTTTTCAAGGATGCGGTGCTTCAGAACGCCAATCTTCAGGGCGCGAACCTGACTCAGGCGCAACTGCGCAACAGCGATCTTTCCGGTGCGGATCTGCGGTCCTGCAATTTTGACGGTGCGGATCTGACCGATGCGGATCTGACCGATTGCCGGATCGCTTCCGGCATGGAAAATCTGCCGGAGGACATTCGTAACCGGCTTATTGAACATTTCTACTGGGTTTCCTCCGGAGGGGTTAAAGGCACGCGTGGCGATTTCCGGGATACGGATCTTTCCGGCATGGACTTGAGCGGAACCGAGCTGAGTGCGGCGGAAATGTCCCGGGTCAAGCTAAACGGGACAAAGCTGAAAGGCGCGTCGCTTCGGCTCGCCAACCTGCAGAATGCCAACCTGACCCAAGCCGATCTCACCAGGGTCGATCTGCGTGGGACAAATCTGAAAGACGCGGACCTGAGCGGGGCAACCCTGGTTTCCGCACGGCTGTCCCGGATTTCGATCCTGAAACCGGGGACGCTTGAAGTCTTGCGTGAATGGCCGACGGATCTTCGTGGCGCCACGTTGGTTGGCGCCGACTTGCAGCGCGCCGATTTCTCCGGCGCTCTTGTTGAAGAGACCTGCTTCGATCATGCGGACGTGACCCATGCCAGCTTTACCGAAGTGGCGGTGCGATCCTGTTCGTTCCTTGATGTACGTGGCGGCGATCCGGCCATGCTGGAAGAGAGTTCCTAGGCTGCCGTATCAGCAACCTTCCTGAAAATCCGCCTGATCACTCCATGATCAACCGAGAGACACTCTCGGTGGGGCGGATATGGTTGCGCGGGTTCGGACAGTGGCGTTTCAGGGGGTCGATACCCTCGATATCGATGTCCAGGTGCATATGGGCAGCGGACTACCGGCCTTTTCCATCGTTGGGCTGCCTGCCAAGGCCGTGGACGAAAGCAAGGACAGGGTTCGGGCGGCGCTCAGCGCGCTTGGCCTTGCTCTGCCGCCCCAGCGCATCACAGTCAATCTCGCCCCGGCAGATGTGACGAAAGAAGGCAGTCATTACGACCTGCCGATAGCCGTCGGAATTTTGGTACAGATGGGCGTGCTTCCGGCGGAGGAAATCGCTGGCTATATGGTGCTCGGCGAGCTGGCCCTTGACGGGCAATTGACGGAAGTCTCGGGGATACTCCCCGCTGCGCTGGGAGCGGTTTCCCGTGGTGTCGGTATCATCTGTCCGGAGCAGGTTGGACCGGAAGCCGCCTGGGCTGGGGACCTGGATGTGTTGGCGCCACGGACACTGCTTTCCCTGATCAACCATTTCAAAGGCAGTCAGGTGTTGACCCCGCCCGAGCCGTCGGGGGCGGAGGAGCCAGGCCTGTTTCCTGACCTTGCGGATGTGAAAGGCCAGGAAAGCGCCAAACGGGCGCTCGAGATTGCTGCAGCAGGGGGCCATAACCTGCTGATGACCGGACCACCTGGTGCGGGTAAGTCGATGCTGGCTGCGCGGCTGCCGGGGCTCCTGCCGCCGCTCGACGCTCGGGAGGCTCTTGAGCTCAGCATGGTGCGCAGTGTCGCGGGCGATCTAAAAGGCGGCCGGATATCGCGCGCCCGGCCATATCGGGATCCGCACCATTCCAGCAGCACCCCTGCGCTTGTCGGTGGTGGATTACGTGCCCGGCCGGGAGAGGTTTCGCTCGCGCATTGCGGGGTCTTGTTTTTGGACGAGCTGGCGGAATTTCCGCGCACGGTGCTCGATTCACTGCGGCAATCGATCGAAACCGGGCAGGCGGCGGTCAGCCGGGCCAATCATCGCGTGACTTACCCGGCGCGTTTCCAGCTCATCGCGGCGATGAACCCCTGCCGGTGCGGATATCTTCCCGACCCGGCCCAGGCTTGCGGCCGGGCGCCAAAATGTGGACTAGACTATCAGGCGCGCCTTTCCGGCCCGCTGCTCGACAGGTTCGATCTGCGGATAGAGATCGAGCCGGTATCGGTTCAAGAGCTGGGCCAACCGCTTGATGCCGAGCGGTCGGTGGATGTGGCCGTCCGGGTGGCTGCGGCACGGGGGCTCCAGCGCCGCCGGTTCGAGGGTGCGGGGGAAGGGACCACAGGCCGGGTCAATGCGGATCTTGACGGAAAGCTGCTTGAGGAGCATGCCCGACCCGATCCGCCGGGTAAGGCGCTTATGGAGGAGGCAGCGTCTCGTCTTTCGCTCTCGGCACGTGGCTACCACCGTATATTGAGAGTAGCCAGGACCATCGCCGATCTGGAGCAGTCCGGGCCGGTTAGGCGGCACCATATTGCCGAAGCACTGGCCTATCGTGGCTTGGCGCTGAAACGAGCAGCCTAAAAGAATATATATTTACTCAAACGAACGAATAATATGATACTCAATCGCATCGATAATGATCGGTGTGATTGTTTATGTCTGCCCTACGCTCGTTGCATGCTCGGCTGTTGGCGCTTGCTCTGCTTCTTGCCTTGCAGCCTCTTTCAGCGGCCTCGGCGGCGCCGTTGGATCCCAACTGCTTCCAGCAATGCCCCATCACCGCGACGGACAACCGGGTGTTGACCAGGGTCAGCCATACGCTCTCCAACAACGCTGTAACGAAGTTCGCGGACTGGGTGGCCTACGAGGTTACTGCTGCGGATATCGGCAGATCCCAGCGCCGTGTCTGGCGTCCGGACCCTCTGTTGCCGGAAGACGATACCCTTGAGCCGGCGGACTTTAAGGGTGCACATAAGGCGCTGAAAACAGATCGGGGACATCAGGCACCGCTCGCCAGCTTCACGGGCGCGCCGGGTTGGGATGCCACGAACTATCTCTCGAACATCACGCCGCAGAAGAGCGCCCTCAATCAAGGGCCTTGGAAGAAGCTTGAGGCAGCGGTCCGGACACTTGCAAATTCAGGTGTGGGAGTGGTCCATGTGATTACGGGACCGCTTTATGAGCGCGAAATGCAGCCTCTTCCAAAAGCGGACGAACCGCACCGTCTGCCGAGTGGGTACTGGAAAATCATTTCCCTGCCTCTTGGAGGCGTGACCGCCGTAGCCGGGTTTGTTTTCGATCAGGAAACACCGCGAAAGGCTGATTTCTGCGACACAGCCTATGCCGTTTCAGTCCGTGAGATTGCTAGGCGATCAGGGCTGGATTTTGCGCCTGGGCTGGAAAGCGGTTCCGCAGCTCAGGTGCGGGTGCATCTCGGTTGCACGGCGGTCGCCTCGTCGTCCGAAGCGGCGCCGCGCAGTTGAGGGTTCAGCGTTTGGCCTCGATGGCGTCCCAGAGTTCGCTCTCGATGGAGCGGCCTTCGAAACGGCCGAGTTCCTGAAGGCCGGTCGGGGAGGTCACGTTGATTTCCGTCAGATAGTCGCCAATCACGTCGATGCCGACAAAGATTAGTCCCTTCTTGGCCAGGGTCGGGCCGATGATTTCGCAGATTTCCGCGTCGCGCTTTGTCAGGCCGATCTTTTCCGCCCGGCCGCCGACATGCATGTTGGAACGTGCCTCGCCAGCGGCCGGCACGCGGTTGATTGCGCCGACAGGCTTGCCGTCGATCAGGATTATGCGTTTGTCGCCCTGTCGCACTTCCGGCAGATAACGCTGGACGATCACCGGCTCGCGATACATCTCGGTGAACAGTTCCAGTAGGGAGTTCAGGTTCTCGTCGCCGGGCTTCAGATGAAACACGCCTGCCCCGCCATTGCCGAACAGGGGTTTTACGATGATGTCTTCATGCTCGGCCCGGAACGCCTGGATCTGTTCCCGGTCATGGGTGATCAGGGTTGGTGGCATGACATTGTCGAAATGCGTGACGAACAGCTTCTCCGGTGCATTCCGGACTTCCACCGGATCGTTCACTACCAGTGTTTTCGGGTGGATGTGTTCAAGAATGTGGGTCGCGGTGATGTAGGACATGTCGAAGGGCGGGTCCTGCCGCATCAGCACCACGTCCATCTCGGAGAGGTCGATCAGCTCCGGCGCGCCCAGCGTGAAGTGGTTGCCCGCTTCACGGCGTACGTCGAGCGCCCGGACCCGGGCCATCACCTTACGGTCCTGGAAGCTGAGGTCTTTCGGCTGGTAATGATACAGCGTGTGACCGCGCCGTTTGGCTTCCAGTGCCATGGCGAAACTGCTGTCGCCGTCAATGTCGATATGTTCGATGGGATCCATCTGGATGGCGACGCCGAGACCCATTGCTTCCTCCGTCAGGTAAGCGCTTTTAACGAGCCGCGACTATGTGGTGATCAGGCCTGCGGGATCAACCGGATTTCCGGCTCAGTTCAATTGACTTTCAAGAACTTGAAGAACGCGTGCTGCATCCATCCGCTCCGGCTCTCGAATACCTTCAAGGGAAAGGAAGTCGCGAAGGCAGCCTATGGCCGCCCGGCGCTCCCCCTTCCGGGCCAGTAGCAGGCCCTCTTCGCGCAGCAGGCTCGGGATAGCGGGTGCGAGCAGCCGCATGTCTCGGATGATCTGCAGCGCAGGCTCCAGCTGACCGTCTCGCAGCAGGCGCAGCTTTATGTTGTTTTGCAATCGTAATAAAATATCGAGATCTGTGACGTCGGTGTAATGGGCCTGGGTGAGTTCGGCGCTTGCCCCTTGAAAATGGGCGAGCAAATCGCG
This sequence comes from Nisaea sp., assembly GCF_039990255.1. GTDB lineage: Bacteria > Pseudomonadota > Alphaproteobacteria > Thalassobaculales > Thalassobaculaceae > Nisaea. Next base: position 570,670 of record NZ_JBDXGG010000004.1, read on the forward strand.
TAGCGCGCGTGCATCCAGGCTGACACCGCCATTGAACGGATCGACAATGGCACGTCCGCTATCCCATTGCAGTCGGATCAGAAAATGGTTGGGGAAGTTCAGACCGCAGGCCTCAAGCCCGAGCGCGCGCGCTGTCTCAATATAGAGGATTCCAAGTGAGACCGGCAGGCCTTTGCGCCTCTCGATCACCCGTATCAGGTTTGCGTTTTGCGGATCGTCGTAGGTTTTCTGGTCGCCCTCATAGCCGAACGCTCCAGCGATTGCCTGACGCAGGGCGGAACTTGGGTCATCGGCTGAAAATTCCACCGCCGTCTTGGCGATGGACGCCAGATGATCACGATATTGGTCCAGCGGCAAACCAGGGCAGTCAAGTGAGGCGAGCAATAGAGCCGCTTCTCCGAGATTGGCGTTCTTCAGACCACCTTCGCCGAAGCCGGCAAGGGTGGCGCGGGTGGATTCCGGGTCGGGTACCATGACTTACGAGGCGCCGCGGACACGCACATAACTGACGACATTGCGGACATAATTGAGATTGCGCGCATGATTGACGACACGCAGATGCTCCGCATTGTCCTGGGCGGTTCCAAAGATATAGACGGTGCCGTTGACCGTATCGATACTATAGTTGATCGATTGGATTGCGCCGTCGAACAGCAACTTTGCTTCAAGCTGTGTTTCGATCCAGGTGTCGCGGGCCTTGTCGATAATGTCCGAATTGTCGACGACTTGAATTTCGTTGATCACCTCCCGGACGCCATCTGCCTTCCACGCAAGCCGCGCGGCCTCGATTCGGTCGTCCGGCTTCTCCACCGAGCCGGTCAGCAGGACGCGTCCGCTTTCGACGGAAAGCCCGACCGCTGCAAACAGATCTACATTGCTCTGGAACAGATAGTGGTTGATCTCTGTATAGAGGGCGATGTCCTTGGCGGTTCCTTCAAGCCCCCGCTCGCTCTGACTGGCGGTCCCGGCGGCCGCACCGGCTCCTACCACAGCGCCGATCGGTGTACAGGCGCCAATGCCGAATGGAGCAAACAGAAGGAGCAAGGCAAATATGAGACGATGCGACATGAGAGCACTCTATCGGTTGGGGTCGACGGTCCAAGCATTTTGAATATGGCGAGGAATGCGCCAGTGTGCCACCGCGAAGAGGTCGAATCTAAGGCAATGGTTTGCGAGCCTGTTGTTTCCATGCTGGACCCAGAGGGCAGCGCGCTCGAGACGCCTCCGTTGTGACATCGAAACGGCATTGAGCGCGGCTTCCTCTGTTGGCCGTGCCTTTACCTCGACGACGGCCAGGACGTGACCCCGTTCAGCGAGAATGTCGATTTCTCCAACCTTCGTTCGTAATCGGCTCGCCAGTATTCTGTAGCCTTTCAGCCGCAGGATTAGACGGCAGAGCCATTCGGCCATGGCCCCGTAGCGGAATGCCCGGCGCCGGGCTTCCCGTTGATTGTTTCTCTGGCTGGGCCGCTTGCCGGGACTAGGGGAGGCGCCGGGCAGGCGGGACATCACCCGGTCTTGTCCTTTAACTGTACGGCCCGGTCATAGAGTGTCTTGCGGGGTAACCCGGTCTGCGCGGCGATTTCCTTTGCCGCATCCTTGACCTTCTGGCGGCTGAGAGCTTCCGTGAGCATGTTATCCAGTTCGGCGTCGCTGATTTCGTCGCGTTGTTCCGGAGGGCCGAAAAGCAGCACGGCTTCGCCCTTTGGCGGTTCGATTTCCGCATAATGGCGGGCGAGATCTTCAAGGCGGCCACGGGTCACATCCTCGAACCGCTTGGTCAGCTCCCGTGCCACCGCCATATCCCGGGGGCCGAGAATTTCGGCGGCGACAGCCAGGGATTCTGCCAACCGGCGCGGTGCCTCGAAGAAGATCAGCGTGGCACGCAGTCCGGATACCTCTTCCAGAATACGGCGGCGTTCGCCTTGCTTGGTCGGCAGGAAGCCGCCGAAGAAGAATCGGTCTGTTGGCAAGCCGGAGATGGATAGGGCAACGATTGGCGCTGCCGGTCCGGGCACAGACGTGACCGGTGTGCCCTGGGCGGCGGCTTCGCGGACCAGCTTGTAGCCTGGGTCGGAGATGGTCGGCGTCCCGGCATCGGTCACCAACGCGATGCTTTTACCACCGGCGAGCAGGCGCAGCAGCTCGGGGCGGCTGCGCTCCGCATTGTGATCCTGGTATGCGAGTACGCGGGCCTTAATGGCGAAACGCTGCAGCAAGCGTCCGGTGAGCCGTGTATCTTCGCAGGCGACAATATCGGCTGCCGCCAGTGTTTCTAGGGCCCGGCGCGAAACATCGCCGAGATTGCCGATTGGTGTGGCAACCAGAATTAGTCCTTCGACAGAACGCCCTGAGGCCTCTGAAACAAGCGCATTTTCAGGCTCTGACGCAGGGTTCGTATCAGTGGTCACAATGGTGCCATCTTGCAGCGGTTTACTCTCGTCGCCAGCTTGATTAGCCTTTGGCGCCGAAGAGCGGGAGGAGATCTGAGGTGTACGAGTCTTCATACCGTACCGGATGTGACTGGAGCGACAGTCGAGTTATGGGAGGAACCGGGCGGTTTCTCCAAGCCCTTTTCGCCATCGCGGGTAGGGCGGCCCGACTTTGTCTGCTTCTGGTTTGTGTCTCATTGACAGCTTGCCAGACGCCGAATCCCCTTGCGGGCTTCGGGCAGGAATCCAGCGCTGTGCCCGTGGCGACGGCTGAGCCGCAGCCGATCACCCCGCCATTGGACCGGACGCGCACAGGGGAAGAGACGCCGGGGGCTGACATGGGGCTTGTGGTACCCGAGACCGAGTTGTCGCTCGAGACTCCGACGGCACCAGTACAACTGGTCGAGCCTGATGGAACCACTGTCAGCATAGCCATGTTGTTGCCATTGAGCGGTGCCCGCGCTTCGGTTGGACAGATCATGCTCGATGCCGCGCAGATGGCGGTGTTTGACATTGCCGGTGATGATTTCAACCTCATGGTCTACGACACGCAAGGCACGCCGGAAGGCGCGGAGGATGCTGCCAGGCTTGCTGTTGCGGACGGGGCACGGATAGTGCTTGGGCCGCTCTATGGGCGTTCCGCTGCCGCGATCCGGCCGATTGTCGCGGCGGCCGGGATCAATGCTGTTGCGTTTTCCAATGACCGCACCGTTGCTGGAGCACCGGTGCACCTGATGGGTCTGATGCCGGAGCAGCAAATCGAACGGGTGATCCGTTATGCCGTTCAGCGCGGGTACCGTCGGATCGGTTTATTGCTGCCGCATGGCGGTTATGGCGATCTGGTGCTGGAAAGCGCCCGTGCCTCGGCTATCGCGTCCGGTGCCGAGATCACCCGGATTGCCTATTACGATGCGCTGGCCAGCGATTTCACCGAAACCGCTCGCTCGTTTGCGGAATATGACAGCCGACGGGAATCCCTGAAGATCCAGCAAGATGAGCTGGCAGGCCGGACAGACGAAATTTCCCGGCAGACCCTCGCCCGTCTGGAAGCGATGGAGACACTCGGCGATCCGCCCTATGACGCTGTCCTGATCCCTGAAGGCGGCAATGTGTTGCGCACGATCGCGCCTCTGCTCGCTTTCTACGATGTCGACACGCGGCGGGTGAAGCTGCTCGGCACGGCACAGTGGGAAGATCCCAGCCTTGGCACCGAGCCCAGTCTGGTCGGCGGGTGGTTCGCCGCTCCACCATCTCTCTACCGGGAGAATTTCGCGCTGCGCTATGAAGCTGCTTTCGGTAAGCGGCCTTCCGGGCTTGCCGCTCTCGCTTACGATTCAATCGCGTTGAGCGTCTCGCTGCAGCGTGGCGAAAATGGTGCGAACTTCGGTGGGGCAGCCTTGATGTCGAAGGGTGGTTTTGTCGCGCTCAACGGTCTGTTCCGTTTTGTCGAGGATGGCACCAATCAGCGCGGACTTACTGTTTTCGAGATCGGCGACAGAGCGCTTGATGTGGTTGATCCGGCGCCGGATCAGTTCACGGATCTGATTAACTAGGCGCCGGGCCTCAGGCTTAATCTCAGAGCCGCTCAGTCAGGGCGGCGATGACGGCGTTCAACCGCTGTCGCCCTTCAAGGGTCGCGGCGAGACGGGTGTGCGGCCGTTCTATGTAGCCAGCCGTTTCGAGGTCGGAGAGCAGGTCTGCACTGAACAGCGTTTGCAGATCGCATCCGGCCTCCTGTTCAAGTCGGTCTTTTTCTATGCCGCCCCGCAACCTGAGGCCCATCATCAGCATTTCGGTCAGTCGTCCGGTTCGGCCGACAGTCTCTTCCTCGGCAATGCCATGACCCTGCTTGCCGACCTTGTCGAGCCAAATGGCTGGCGCCCGCACTGTTTGAATTGCTTTCGTAATGACCGGATTGCCAGCTCCGGCGGTCCGTATCCGGGAATGGGCGCCGGGTCCGACGCCTGCATAGTCGTGATAGCGCCAATAGACCAGATTGTGTCGGGATTCATCCCCGCTGCGCGCATGGTTGGATATCTCGTAGGCCGGCATGCCTGCCAGTTCCAGCGCCTCCTGCGTTGCTTCGTAGAGCGCTGCCTGGGACTCGTCCTTTGGCAGTTTGATCTCACCCTTTGCATGGCGGGCGAAGAACGGGGTCTCTGGCTCTATGGTCAGCTGGTAGAGCGAAATGTGATCGACGGCGAGATCCAGCGCTTCTTTCAGCTCGGCGCGCCAGGCCGCCACCGTCTGTCCTGGCCGGGCATAGATCAGATCGAAGGACATGCGCTCGAAAGTATCCCGGGCGATACTGATCGCCGCCCGGGCTTCCGCCGCGTTATGAGTGCGGCCGAGGAATTTCAGGTCTGTATCGTTCAGTGCCTGGATACCGAGAGAGACCCGGTTTACACCGGCTTCACGGAAAGCGGTGAATTTGTCTGCCTCGACGGATGTCGGGTTTGCTTCCAGCGTAATCTCGACCTGGTTGGTCCATGGCCAGAGCCGGCGGATCTCGGAGATCACCGCATCCACCGTCTCGGGTTCCATCAGGGACGGCGTACCGCCGCCAAAAAAGATGCTGGAGACCGTGCGCTCCGGCGCCAGTGCTTTGAAATATCTCAGCTCTTTGGTCAGCGCCGTGCGCCAACGCGCATGATCCACTTTCGTGGAAACATGGCTGTTGAAGTCGCAATAGGGGCATTTCGAGAGGCAATAGGGCCAATGCACATAGACCCCGAACGGCTCCGCTGCTGCGGCGTTGATTCCGGCTCTATCCGGCATTGTCCCCGGCACCGCTTGCCGCTCGATCGAGGCCGACCTGTTGAAGCAGGTCTTTGAAGGCGATGGCCCGATGGCTGACGGAATGTTTCCAGGCTGCATCGACCTCACCAAAGGTCTGACTGTAACCCGAGGGAACGAACATCGGATCGTAGCCGAAGCCATTATCTCCGCGCGGTGGCCAGACCAGATCACCATGAACCCGGCCTTCGACCGATTCTGTATGACCGTCCGGCCAGCAAATGGTCAGGGCGCAGACAAAGGCAGCGGAGCGGTCACTGTTTCCGCTGTCTGCCTGCTTCTGCAATTCGTCTTCGACCTTTTGCATGGCCATGGCGAAGTCTTTCTCAGGTCCGGCCCAGCGGGCGGAATAGATGCCGGGATCGCCATCGAGCGCTGTAACACTCATTCCGGAATCATCTGCCAGCGCGGGCAGGCCGGAGCCTTCGGCTGCGGCCCGCGCCTTCAGTTCAGCATTCGCGATATAGGTGGAGCCGGTTTCTTCCGGTTCCGGCAGGCCAAGCTCTCCAGCCGACACCACCTCGATCCCGAGCGGGCCAATCAAGGCGCGGATCTCCCGGAGCTTGCCCTGGTTGTGACTGGCAATAACCAGTTTCGTCTCGGAGAAGGTGCGGCCCATGGATCAGCTCCCGATTGCGGCTTTCTGCAGGTCGACCAGCTCGCCGATTCCCTTCCGCGCGAGACGCAGCATATCGGTGAAAGCGCTGTCCTCGAATGGCTCGGCCTCGGCGGTAGCCTGGATTTCGACGATGCCGGCTGTGCCGGTCAGCACAAAGTTCGCGTCGGCTTCCGCATTGGAGTCTTCCGGGTAATCGAGATCCAGTACCGGCGTGCCTTGATAGATACCACAGGAGACGGCCGCGACATGATCGGTCAGTGGGATGTCTTTAAGGGCGCCGAGCTTTACCAGCTTTTGCATCGCAAGATGCAGGGCGACGAATGAGCCGGTGATTGCAGCTGTGCGGGTTCCTCCGTCGGCCTGCAGAACGTCGCAATCGACTTTGATCTGGCGTTCGCCCAAGGCCTTTAGATCGGTCACAGCACGCAGTGAGCGTCCGATCAGGCGCTGGATTTCCTGGGTCCGGCCGCTCTGTTTGCCGCGCGCCGCTTCCCTGTCGGTCCGTGTATGGGTTGAACGGGGCAGCATACCGTATTCGGCGGTTACCCAGCCGGAGCCGGAATTGCGCAGGAACGGAGGAACCCGATCATCGATTGAGGCTGCGCAGAGCACGTGCGTGTCGCCGAATTTGACGAGGCAGGATCCCTCGGCATATTTGGCGAAGCCCGGCTCAAGCGAGACCGCGCGCATATGGTCGGCGCTGCGCCCGGAGGGGCGTTTGGCTGTTACGGTCATGACAATACTCCTATTTTCCGGCCATTACGTGGCCCAGGCGGCGCCGGTCGGCACCTGCCATTGAATGTGTCTGTTTGGAAAGCGCGCGCAACCTACTATCGGGTCCGGGATGCGTCCATGACTTTGCGTGACTACGGACGCGGGTCCGGGAAAGAGGAGCTATCCATTCTGCCGCATTGACGGGCCGCGGGGGGCTGCCTAGGTTTTGCTCATGGAACATATGTCAGGCATCGGCGCACTCAACGCCCGTTCGCGGGAAATTCTGCAGCACATTGTCGATACATATGTCGAGACCGGTGAGCCGATAGGCTCGCGTACGATTTCCCGGCGTATTGGCGACATGCTGTCCCCGGCCACCATTCGCAACGTGATGGCGGACCTTGAGGAAGCGGGCCTGCTCTACGCACCGCACACGTCCGCTGGGCGCTTGCCGACCGACCGTGGCCTCCGCATCGTGGTCGACGGGCTGCTCGAGATTGGCGGCGATCTGAGCGAGGACGAGCGCGGGACGATCGACTCCATGCTCGGGGCCACCGGGCGCGGCTATGACGAAGTGCTGGAGGAAGCAACCAGCGCGCTTGCCGGCCTCTCGGCCTGTGCCGGCCTGGTGATTTCCCCGAAGTCTGATCCGTCTCTGCGTCATATCGAATTCGTTCCGCTGACAGCTGGCCGTGCGCTGGTGGTGCTGGTGAACGAGCTTGGCCTGGTCGAAAACCGGGTCATTGAGCTGCCGCCGGAAGTCTCGACGTCGGTTCTGGTCCAGGCAACGAATTTTCTGAACACCCGGTTCCACGGCGCCTCCATCGATCAGGCGCTCAGGGACATCAAGGCGGAGATGGATCAACGCCGAAGCGAGCTGGACGAGCTGACGGCGCGGGTGGTCGAGAACGGTCTCGCCCTGCTCGCAGGCGGTGGGCCGGATAGCGGGTCGCTGATCGTGCGAGGCCAGTCCAAGCTGCTTGACGATGTGAATGCGGTCGAGGATCTGGAGCGGATCCGGCTTTTGTTTGACCAGCTTGAGCAGAAGCAGGGCATGTTACGGTTGTTGCAGGCGACCGGGGATGCCGACGGCGTGCAGATTTTCATCGGTGCCGAAAACCAGCTGTTCGATCATACCGGCTGCTCGATGATCCTTTCACCTTACCGGGATACGAAGAAACGAGTGGTCGGCGCCATTGGTGTGATCGGTCCGACCAGAATGAATTATGCCCGGATCATTCCGATGGTCGATTATACTGCCCGGCTTATCGGTCGTGTCATCGGTTGATTGCGACGCCAAGCCGGGGTAAAGCAGGCGATGCAGGCTCGGAATGATTGATTTCCCGTTCCAGCCGCCCACATTTGGGCCTGACTTTCAGGATCTACAGACGAGAAAGAGCCGGGATTATGGCCGAAGACGACAAGAAGACAGAGCAGCACGCCAATCAGGACGCGGAGCCGCTGGTCAATCCGGATGACGGCATCATTGACATGGACGCCCTGACAGGCGGTGAAGCGTCACAGGAAGCGAGTGCGGAATCCGATGAGGATAGTGAGGCCCACCAGCTGAAAGACCAGCTGATGCGGACTCTCGCCGAACTCGAAAACACGCGTAAGCGTGCAGAGCGTGACATTGCTCATGCGCGCAAGTTCGCGATTACGGATTTCGCGCGTGATCTTCTCAGTGCTTCCGACAATCTCCGCCGTGCCGTTGAATCGGCGCCGGAAGACCGGGATGAGCTGGATATTACGCTGAAGAATCTGGTGATCGGTGTCGAGATGACCGAAAAGGAAATGCTCGGCGCGTTCGAGAAGCATGGCATCCGCAAGATCGACCCGATGGGTGAGAAGTTCGACTACAACCTGCATCAGGCGATGTTCGAGGTTCCGGATGCGAACAGCGAGCCGGGCACCGTCGTCCAGGTGATGCAGCCGGGTTACGTGCTGCAGGACCGCTTGCTGCGCGCGGCCATGGTCGGAGTCTCTAAAAACCCCGATGCTCAAAAGGAAACAGTCGACACAACCGTCTGATTTCAGAACTGAGGCCTAGTCTGTCTTCGCCGGGAGCAAAGTCTCTCCGAGGGGGTCATGGCGCTTCAGGGCGTCCTTTGCCCGCTGCCGGTTTCCAACCGCATAGCAATAGACGCAGCCGTGCGGGCAACTGTCATAGCCTCCGATATCACGGGATTCCGCACAGAGGCAGCCCGGCCGGTTGCCTTTCTGGCGGGATTTGAATGGCTTTCCGGCGACATCCGCCAGACGTTCCGCATCTATGCATTTAGCTGGTTCTAGGGCATCGGTGAGCAAGTCTGGCTGGGAGCATAGTGTTGTTGTCATGCCGGCATCAGCAGCAAGGGCGGCAAGATCACTCAGCAATGCGGTTTTCTCGTCCTTCGCCGGATCCCGCCATGTGAAGCCAGCGCGTCCGGCGCTGTCATCCGTGTTCCGGCGGGTCTTGCGATAGATATGCGCGGCCGAGAGCGTGACCTCATCGACAGAGCCGCGCAGTGTGGCGGCCAGCGTTGCAAAATTCTCGCGATGAAAACGCGCAGGCGTGAGACTTGACCAGAAAACCGGATCGTAGCGCCAGACAACGGCGCGCGGACCGAAGCGGCCCGCCAGCGCAATGATATCGTCGAGCGCGGCTGATGCTGGCGGAACGCTGGTTTCAAGCGCGGTGGGGTATCCTGTCACGGTGTACTGCACCACGAATGGCACACCGTCTCCGGCGAGTTGGTCAAAAACTCTTCGGGCGGGCCGGGCATTCCGGGTCCAGAACACGAACCCGTCGACATCCTGTGCCCTGAGAGAAATCTGCGACGGTTTGCCGCTATAGGGATTGGGCACGACTGCATATCCGGCATCGAGCCGGACACGCAGCCAGTCACTGTAAAAGGCGGGTATATCGGTCCGGTAGCTTGCTGAAATGATCATCCGGGCGTCGATTCTTGAAAAATGACGGGTTTCATCCACATTCTGATGCGAAATCCTATTTCACTTGGTTGCAGCGCGGCCAGACCCCGCCTATATAGCGGGTTGCCTAAACACACCAATCGGGAACGGATGTGGCGCTTTCATAAGGCCGCTGGCGTTTGCTGAAGGATGAGGAAAACATGAGCAAAGTAATCGGTATCGACCTCGGGACCACGAACTCTTGTATCGCGTTCATGGACGGTAAGGACGCGAAAGTCATTGAAAACGCCGAAGGCGCACGCACAACGCCGTCGATGGTTGCCTTCGCCGAAAGCGGCGAACGGCTCGTCGGCCAGGCTGCGAAGCGACAGGCAGTGACGAACCCGGAAAACACCCTTTTCGCAATCAAGCGTCTGATTGGACGCCGGTTCGACGACAAGGCATCCAAACGCTTCAACGATCTCGTTCCCTATGAGGTCGTCGCTGGCGAGAACGGCGATGCCTGGGTTGAGGCGCGCGGAGAGAAGTACAGCCCCAGCCAGGCTTCCAGCTTCACCCTTCGCAAGCTGAAGGAGGACGCTGAGGCGTATCTCGGCGATACGGTCGATCAGGCCGTGATCACGGTTCCTGCCTACTTCAATGACGCACAGCGTCAGGCAACCAAGGATGCCGGCAAGATCGCGGGCCTCGAAGTCCTGCGTATCATCAACGAGCCGACGGCAGCCGCGCTGGCCTATGGCCTCGACAAGAAGAACACCGGCATCATCGCGGTCTATGACCTTGGTGGCGGTACCTTCGACGTTTCCATTCTGGAAATTGGCGATGGCGTGTTCGAAGTGAAGTCGACCAATGGTGACACTTTCCTCGGCGGTGAAGACTTTGACCAGCGGGTCATCGATTACCTTGCCGACGAGTTTAAGAAAGAGAACGGCATTGACCTGCGCCAGGACAAACTCGCGCTGCAGCGTCTGAAAGAGGCCGGCGAAAAAGCCAAGATCGAGCTCTCCAGCTCGATGCAGACGGAAATCAACCTGCCTTTCGTTACCGCAGATCAGAGTGGGCCGAAGCACCTGAACATCAAGCTGACACGGGCAAAGCTCGAAGCGCTTGTGGATGATCTGGTGCAGCGCACGGTCGACCCGTGCAAGGCGGCTCTCAAGGATGCGGGTGTCAGTGCTGGCGAGATCGACGAAGTGATCCTGGTCGGCGGTATGACCCGCATGCCGAAGATCGCGGAGACGGTGAAGAGCTTCTTCGGACGTGAGCCGCATCGCGGCGTGAACCCGGACGAAGTCGTGGCGCTCGGCGCGGCAATCCAGGCTGGCGTGCTGAAGGGCGACGTCAAGGACGTCCTGCTGCTCGACGTGACCCCGCTGTCGCTCGGCATCGAGACCTTGGGCGGCGTCTTCACCCGTCTGATCGATCGCAACACGACGATCCCGACGAAGAAGAGCCAGACCTTCTCTACTGCGGAAGATAACCAGACCGCGGTCACCATTCGGGTGTTCCAGGGCGAGCGCGAGATGGCGGCGGACAACAAGGTCCTCGGCCAGTTCGACCTGGTCGGTATCCCGGGCGCTCCGCGCGGTGTGCCGCAGATCGAGGTCACGTTTGACATCGACGCCAACGGCATCGTCAACGTGTCCGCAAAGGACAAGGCAACCGGCAAGGAGCAGCAGATCCGTATCCAGGCTTCCGGTGGTCTGTCCGACGACGATATCGAACGGATGGTGCAGGAAGCGGAAGCCAATTCCGAAAGCGACAAGGCCCGGCGTGAAAGCGTTGAGGTTAAGAACCAGGCCGACAGCGCACTCCACGGAACGGAGAAGATGCTCGCCGATCATGGCGACAAGATCTCCGAGGAAGACCGCCGCGAGATCGACGAGCACATGACCGCCCTGAAAACAGCCATGGAAGGCGATGATGCTGCTGACATCAAAGCTAAGATGGATGCGCTTCAGCAGGCGTCGATGAAGCTCGGCGAGGCGATGTACAAGGCCTCGCAGGAAGCCGGACCCGATGCAGCTGCCGCAGATGGCGACGCCGGTGACAGCGCCGGTGGCGATGACGGTTCAGCGGCGAGCGACGATGTCGTCGACGCGGATTTCGAAGAAGTCGACGATCAGAACCGCGACAACAAGTCCGCCTGATCCCAACGGTCCGGGCGGAGGCGCCGATGAAAAACCGGCATCCTTCGCCCGTTTCCGACCAGGAACGGCAGACGGCAGATAGTATCTCCGGGCTGCCGATACCGTTGCGGGGACGATGACGCGCTATGGCAAAAAGAGACTATTACGAAGTTCTGGGGGTCGAACGCGGCGCTTCGGATGCGGAAATGAAATCCGTTTACCGCAAGCTGGCGATGCAGTACCACCCGGATAGAAATCCCGATAACCCTGAAGCCGAAGCCAAGTTCAAGGAATTGAACGAGGCCTATGACGTCCTGAAGGACGAGCAGAAGCGTGCAGCTTATGACCGCTTCGGGCACGATGCCTTTGAGGGCGGCGGCGTGGGTGGTGGCGGTGGCGCCGGGTTCGGTGGCTTTGCAGATATCTTTGACGAGATGTTTGGTGATTTCATGGGCGGCCGTCGCGGTGGCGGCGGCCGGCGTGGTTCTGATCTGCGCTATAATATGGCCATCAGCCTTGAAGAGGCTTTCAAGGGCAAGCAGACCGAGATCCACATACCAAGCTCCGTACAGTGCGATGAGTGCAACGGTTCCGGTGCGGAAAAAGGCAGTGAGCCTGTCACCTGCACGACCTGCCACGGTCATGGCAAGGTGAGGGCCCAGCAGGGCTTCTTCACTATCGAGCGGACCTGCCCACATTGCGGCGGCAGCGGTACGCGGATCGAAAAACCGTGTAAGAAATGCGGCGGCAATGGCCGGGTCCAGAAGGAAAAGACCCTCTCGGTCAATATTCCGGCAGGAGTCGAGGACGGCACACGCATTCGTTTGAGTGGAGAGGGCGAAGCTGGCCAGCGCGGCACTGCGCCAGGCGACCTCTACCTGTTCCTCGCAATCGCCGATCACCCAATTTTTCAGCGCGAGGGAGCGGATATCTACTGTCGCGTTCCTTTGCCGATGACCACAGCCGCGCTTGGTGGCCAGATCGAGGTTCCGACGATTGAAGGCGGGCGTGCCCGCATTACTGTCGGAGCCGGAACCCAAAGCGGCAAACAGTTCAGGCTGAAGGGCAAAGGCATGTCGGTGCTTCGCAGCCCGGCCCGGGGTGATCAGTATGTCGAAGTGATTGTCGAAACCCCGGTTAATCTCGATAAGCGCCAGAAGGAGCTTCTTGAGGAGTTTGCGGCCGGGCAGAACGAGAAGACCAGTCCGCAATCAGCCGGCTTCTTTGATCGCGTCAAGGAGCTCTGGGACGATCTCAGGGACTGACTTTGCCTTCACAATAGAACTTCGAGCGATAGAGCGCCGGCCCACTGGGCCGGCGTTTTTCGTATGACCGCTCCCTGAAACGATAGTCTGCCGTATTCTGGACGTTGATAAAGGCGGCGAGGCTCTCGGCTGTTCGAGTCGTCGCGTTCATGGCGGGCGGGCGGGCCGGGCAGCCTGTCTTCACCAATGAACGGGCTCCGCAGTCCGTGACGGGCCGATCAATATGTCGGTGTGATTGTCGATACCCGAGTCAATCTCGGTAAGCGCCAGCCGGAAATGTGAGAGGGCTGTGCTCCGGGCGGAGCGAGAAGACCACCCTGCCAATCTGCTAGTTACTTTGCCTGGTTTGCGGAGCTCTGGAGCGATCTCAGGGACTGACTTTACTGCTATGAGCTTACTTCGAGCGCTTGAATGCCGATCCATTGAGCCAGCATTTTTCGTAGGACTGCTTTCCAAAATGGTAGTTTGCCATACTATGAAAAAGCAAGGGATGTCTTCGGTATTCCCGGTATTATTTCGCTCTAACTATCTGTTATTTCGAGATTCTATGTCGATCGCTGTTGCGATAGCACGACCCTCATGGCGAAGGAACTCCAGCCCTGCACGACGCACCGCCAATGCGTAGCGCACTGTGAATCGCTCGGTATTAGTCATGGATCGAAGGGGTAAGGCCAGAAGTGCCCGGATCTCCTGGTTCAGGGCACCGGCCCTCTCCTCGATGAGCCGTGCGGTCTCTTCCGGACCGGCACTCTCGGAGAAATAGATCGCGGCCAGAAAATCTGACCGGAGACGCTCATCCGCCCCTGCCTCCTGCACCACTTGACGTAATATAGTACGCCCAAGGTCGGTGATTGCGAAAGTGCGACTGTCGAGAGAGCCATTTCCCGTCCCGGTCTCTGCAATGGCTCCGCGCGCCTTCAACTTGCTTAGCGCGGGGTACAGACTACCTGTGCTGACTGATTGGAAGTGGGCAAAATCGCTGTTGATCCGGCGACGGATCTGATAGCCGTTCGCAGGGCTCTTCGACAAAGCGCCAAGGATAATATCGCTGATTTGAAACATATTTTCACTTCGATATATCATTATGAATTCCGAAAAGCGAGCGTTGTGTTGCGCCGCGCCTGACGGGAGAACAAGCGGGCTCGACAGGTGCGGGAAAGCAGGCTACGACCATCTGGAGCAGTGCTAGTCTATTAAGGAGAGCGTCGATGGGCATGACAAAGATTGGAATCATGGGGGTCGCTGGCTTTATGGGCCGGATGATTGCCAAACAGGTCCATGAGCACCCAAAAGCAGTGATCTCGGGCGGTACTGTTCTCCAGGGTAGTGCTGAAGAGGGCATTGAAATTGCAACGCTTTGTCAGTTGCACGGCGAAGCGGTTAAAACTGTCTCGGACCCACGTTCAGTTATCTCTGCATCAGATGTCGTGATCGATTTCACGCTTCCAGAGGTAACAGTCGCGCATGCCCGGATCGCGGCAGAATGCGGCACGGCATTCGTTGCGGGCACAACGGGCCTGACGCCGGATCTGGAAGCGGATCTTGCTGAGGCGGCTAAAACCATCCCGCTGGTCTATGCGCCGAACATGAGCCTTGGTGTGAACCTGTTGTTCGACTTGGTGAAGAAGGTCGCGGCTGCTCTGGATGATGATTACGATATCGAAATAATTGAGATGCATCATAAGCGGAAGATTGATGCCCCATCGGGGACGGCACTCGGCCTCGGAAAGGCCGCCGCGGCCGGTCGCGGCGTGTCGCTTGACGAGAAAGGAGTGCTGTCACGAGAAGGGATCACAGGCGCGCGCGAACAGGGCCAGATCGGCTTTGCGACCCTGCGTGGCGGTGATGTGGTTGGTGATCATACGGTAATCTTCGCCGGCCCGAACGAGCGGATCGAGCTTACGCACAAGGCTGCGAGCCGGGATATTTTTGCGGCGGGTGCCGTGCGCGCGGGTATCTGGGCCGCCGGACGGAAGCCTGGTTTCTATTCCATGACGGATGTGCTCGAAATCTGACGCGAGGTCGCGTCAGGCGGACCGTACTTTCGTCAGGGCATCGTTGAGATTGTCTGCTAAATCCTGCTTCTCGGGCGGGGAGAGAAAAGCGCCTATCTCGAAGGCCTTCCCATGGCTGCGCAAAATCAGCCGGTCCGGCCCCGTGCGCTCTTCCTCAACACGGACATTCAACCAATATGGCTGAAGCTGTTTCTGCATAACCTGGCGCCCCCGCACGAAACGCTCGATGGTCAGCTCGGAGCGGGTGAGCCGAACAATTTCATAGCGTCTCGCGTCGCGGTAACTCAGTCGGAAAGCTGTATAGATCAGCACAACGTCGAGCCCGAAGAATCCGACGACGGGCCAGGCACCTGCTATCCAGAACACAGTGCCGAGGGCAATGCTGCAACAGGAGATGGCTGTCATCAGAATAAGAAAACCGGTTGGTGACAGGCTCCGGTGCGGATAGAGAACCGCATCGAAGAGTGCGCCGTCAGGCGCAGAACCATCCCTGTTCTCAAGTCTGCTCACTGCCGGTCGTCCGGACTGTTGCGTCATGATTCATCAAGGCCCTAACCTGTGATTGCCGCAGGATAAAGGCAACCTGAAAACAGGGCGAGTCCGGAAGCAATCTCCGGTAATAAGCGCCCGATATTAAGCGAGAGAGTGCGGGAAATGGTAAAACGGATGACGAATGCGGCGGTTGACGCCTTTTTCCAGCGCCTGAGCGATCGCGAGCCGGAGCCGAAAGGTGAGCTCAATTACGTCAATCCCTATACCTTGCTGGTTGCTGTTGTGCTCTCTGCGCAGGCCACCGATGTCGGAGTCAACAAGGCGACGGGACCGCTATTTGTGGTCGCGGATACGCCGGAGAAGATGGTCGCGCTGGGCCTTGAGAAGGTGCGCGACTACATCAAGACCATCGGTCTGTTCAATTCAAAGGCCAAGAATGTCATCGCGCTTTCGGAAATCCTGATCCGGGAGCATGCCAGCATCGTGCCGCAGGATCGGGAGATGCTCGAGAAATTGCCAGGTGTTGGCCGGAAAACCGCAAATGTCGTGCTCAACATGGCGTTCGGTCATCCGACCATTGCTGTCGATACCCATCTTTTCCGCGTTTCCAACCGCACCGGGATGGCGGCCGGCAAGACACCGCTTGCTGTGGAGCTGGCGCTGGAAAAACGCATTCCCGCGAAATGGATGCTCCATGCACATCACTGGCTGATCCTGCATGGGCGTTATATCTGCAAGGCGCGCAAGCCGGTCTGCCCGGTTTGTCCCGTCTCGGACTTGTGTAATTTCAAGGATAAGACGCTGGAGCCTGCCTGAGCCGGCTCAACTTTGTGCCGCGCGCGAGACCCCGCGCTGCAGCAGGTTGACGAAGCATTCGTCCCGGACAATCTCAGCGTCGCGCCTTGGTCGGAACTCGTAATAAGTGACGGCAAGATCGCGTCCGTGTTCATAGAGGAACAGATCCAGGACACAGGCGTCCGTGCGGTATTGCCAGACCACCGCGGACATGTCGCGACGGACGAAGGCGGGCTTGCCGAGGATGCTGGAAAGGTCGTGCTGCCCGAGGTCCAGAAGCCTTTTCGGGTCCCGCTCTTCATCGCTGAAAGCAGGCGCGCGCTTGCTCTCCGGCTCTGGCAGGCTGGCGACCGAAGCGGGGTCTTCAGCCTCAGTCCGTTGTGTGACGGTGGCGGCGGTTTTCTCGAGAGAAATCGCTTGCTGGACGCGCCCGGTGCTTGCCGTTTTCTGGACGGTTTCGCCGCAACTCGCCAGGCTGACTACAACCAGAAGAAGGATAAGAGAACGCACCTGCTTTAACCTGCTTATTCCGGCGTCTTCACAGGCTCGTCTTTGAAAATGGATATATCGCCGTCGATCTGGCCGCCGAGTTCGACTTCGAGCTGACCGAACCGTACAGACCCGGTTACCCTACCGGTGCTGCGTATCTGCAGGACGTCCCGTACCACGAGGGTGCCTTCAAAGCGGCCTCCGATGATGGCTTCGTCTATGACCACCTTGCCCTTGAAATGGCCGGATTCGGTGACTTCGAGCTGGCGGCTGTTTTCCAATGTCGCATCGACGGTGCCTTCGACGACGAGGCTGTCGCAGGCCGTGATCTCACCTGTCAGCGAGATCTCGGGGCCGACTGTGAGCTTCTTGCTTTCGCTGCGCGGTGCGGCGCCTCGGCGGTTCGGTGCGCCCGGAAGATCGAGAGTCCGGCGTGGGATCTCTGGCACAAATCCCGATGAGGAAGGCTTGCTCGGTTGCATTCTGGACTCCTCGCCCGGTTTCCTGGCTGTGACTTCATCGGAGACAGGCGCCGCCGGGTCCAAGCGCGCCTCCGAGGGAGATTTCCCATCCTGGGGTCCGGAAACCTTCTGTTCGTCTGTCGCGCCGGTGCCGAATGACGGGCTCGTGCGCTCGGTGGTGTCCGTGCCAGATTTTTTACGCCGAAACATCAGATCGTCAACTCATATAATTGCAGAAGAGACCTTGGCCATCGAGCTTAATACTCAATGACTTATTATCATTTCTTCATGTCATTCCGCAAGCGCTCGAAACGATGCAGCATAAAAGCCGTCGCAATGACCGGTCCGGCGAAGTTCAGAATGGGTATGGTCATGACCGCGGCGATGAAAACGCCACTGACGAAAACCGACCCAGCCTTACGTTTCCGAAGTTCCCTCGTTTCTGCGGGAGTCAGCCGCCTAATGGCGACCATTTCGAAGAACTCCCGACCCAGAAGGTACCCGTTCGCGCCGTAGAAAACGACTAGATTAAGACCGGGGACCAGCAGATAGATGGGCAGAAGCAGAAGGTTAACGAGTACGGTAACTCCCAGAAATTTAAGGCTTTCCAGAACGGTCTCGATGAATGGCTGAGGCCGTGCGGGACCGAGTGCCGGATAATGCTTTCCTTCCACTGCCTTACAGACTGAATCCAGAAACAAGCCGGAGATTATGTTGGCAGCGCCGGGGAAAAAGAGAAAGCCGAGGACCACGACGATCAGACTTGCAACCCAGGCCGCAGCTTCATCCAGCCAGCCGCCGAAAATTGTAAACCAGTCGAGAACATACCAAACCGTGGCACCAAGCAGGAAGATCGCCACGATCGAGCCGATGACACTGAGGATAATCGGATTGCGGAGCTTGGGGTCCGTCAACTGACCGAGTGTGGCGGTCACGGATGAAAACATGGCGAACTCTTCTTCTTCCAGGTGCGGTCACCGGATCAGATGGGACCGACGGCGGTGCGTCCCAATACTTTTTGAGGGCCGCATCGCTGTTTGAGGCAAAGAGCATAGGATTTCTGCATGCGCAAGACCGGTTGCGCAGTTCAGCGAGAGCAGACTTTCCTTGCTGTCCCTGCTCCAGTACCTTGTCGCCGCATTCAGCGGGCATCCGGTCCGCCATTTTTTTCGTTCTGTTTCCGGGAGCCTGGTCCGCATGGTAGCCAAACCCATTGATGTCACCTGTATCGGTAACGCGATCGTCGACGTTTTTTCTCAAGCCACTGACGATTTTCTGACCGAAAACGGCATTGAGAAAGGCGCGATGAACCTGATCGACGCGGAGCGTGCCGAACTGCTCTACAGCAAGATGGGCCCTGGCATGGAAATGTCCGGAGGCTCCGCCGGCAACACGGCGGCCGGGATCGCCTCTCTCGGCAGCAAGGCAGGCTATATCGGCAAGGTGCAGGACGACGTTCTTGGAAAGGTCTTCCGGCACGACATCACGGCGGTTGGCGTGCGCTTCGAGACGGCGCCGACCATGGATGGTCCGCCGACGGCCCGGTCCCTGATCATGGTGACGGTGGACGCCCAGCGCAGCATGAACACTTTCCTTGGCGCTTGCGTGCAGCTTGGCCCGGAAGATGTAGACCCGGACCTGATCTCTGACAGCCGGGTAGTTTATCTCGAAGGTTATCTGTTCGATCCGCCGGAAGCCAAGAAGGCTTTCGTCAAGGCCGCCCGGACGGCGCATGAGACCGGTGGCAAGGTTTCGCTCACCCTCTCCGATCCGTTCTGCGTCGATCGCCATCGGGATGCCTTCCTCGAGTTGGTCGATCACCATGTCGATATCCTGTTTGCCAACGAGGACGAGCTTAAGTCGCTTTATCAGACGACTGATTTCGATGAGGCGCTGCAGAAAGTTCGCGAGAATTGCGAGACGGCCGCTATCACGCGGGGCGCAAAAGGTTCTGTCGTTCTGCACAAATCGGAAGTCCATGTGATCGACGCTGAGCCGGTGGACACGGTGGTGGACACGACCGGCGCGGGCGATCTTTTCGCCGCAGGTTTCCTGCATGCCTATTGCCAAGGTATGGAGCCAGCTGACTGGGGACGAGCAGGCGGTGTTGCCGCGGCCGAGATCATCTCGCACTATGGCGCCCGGCCTGAAGCCAATCTGAAAGATCTTCTGGCAGCACGCCTTGGCTGAGACTTTGTCCCGCACCCGGGGCTGGTTTATGGAGACGGCGGCGCTTTATCTGAGGCGCCGCGTCCTGGTGGTTCTGCTTCTAGGGTTTTCCAGCGGATTGCCGCTGCTTTTGTCCTTCTCCACGCTCAGCGCCTGGATGCGTGAATCCGGTGTGGATCTGACCACTATCGGCCTGTTCGCATTGGTCGGGACGCCCTATACGCTGAAATTCATCTGGGCGCCGGTGATGGACAGTCTGAAGGTGCCGATCCTCGGCCACCTGTTCGGCCGCCGCCGTGGCTGGCTGATCTTCACTCAGCTCTGCCTTATGCTGTCGATCATTCTGCTTGGCGGCACTGACCCGCTGGCCAGTCCCGCACTAATGGCGACGATGGCAGTTGCGGTGACCTTTTTCTCCGCCAGCCAGGACATTGTTGTCGACGCTTACCGGATCGAGACGCTTCCAGAGGAAGAACAGGGGGCGGGAGCGGCAGCTTATACATTCGGATACCGTATCGGCGTCCTCGCCGCCGGGGCCGGCGCGCTGTTCTTGGCGGACGCAGTCGGCTGGTTCATTGCCTATATTGCCATGGCCGGCCTTATGCTTGTCGGGCTCTTGACTGTTCTTGCGAGTCCGGAGCCTGAAGCCAGCGTGGTTGCCGATGCCGAAATGGACCACGAGAAACAATCAGCTCTCGATTGGGCTCGTCGGGCCATTATCGCCCCTTTCTCGGAATTTCTGCTTCGGCGCGGAGCATTGCTAATCCTTGCCTTTATCCTGTTCTACAAGCTTGGGGATGCATTCCTCGGCACGCTCACCAATCCGTTTTATATCGATCTCGGTTTCACGAAGACGGAGATTGCACAGGTTACCAAGGTTTTTGGTCTTGTCGCTCTGCTGGCGGGATTGTTCGCAGGCGGTGCTCTGGTAAAGCATATGGGGCTCCTGAGAGCGCTGCTGGTCTGCGGCGTTCTGCAGGCTCTATCGAACCTGGTGTTCGTCGGGCAGGCCGTTGCGGGGCACGATCTCTGGATGCTGACGGCCACGATTGGAGTCGAGAACTTCACAGGCGGGATGGGAACGGCGGCCTTTGTTGCCTATCTCTCAAGCCTTACGAACATCGCTTTCACGGCGACGCAGTTCGCCTTGCTCTCGTCCTTCATGGCCTTCGGGCGCACGATCCTCAGCTCCGGCGGCGGCTGGGTGACAGATAACATTGGCTGGATCGGATTCTTCCTTGCATCGACGGCGATTGCCGTGCCCGGTTTGATCCTGCTGCTGGTGCTGATGCGGATGTTTCCGCCGGGGCCTGTGTCCGGCGGAAAGCAGGCAAACTAGTTACCGGCAGGGCCGGCGACCGGGTCAGGCCGGGGTGGTCGACCGGTCGAGAGCGTATCCGGCAGAGCGAACCGTACGGATAAGGTCGGACTCGGCTTCGATATTGATGGCCTTGCGCAGACGGCGGATATGCACGTCGACGGTACGCGGCTCGACATAGATGTCGGGACCCCATACGCGATCCAGCAACTGCTCACGGGAAAACACCCGGCCCGGATGCTCAAGGAAATAGCGCAGAAGCCGGAACTCGGTCGGGCCGAGATGGATCTCCCGGTTGTTCCGACGCACCTTGTGGGATGCCAGATCCATTTCGAGATCTTCGAACTCCAGGGTCTCGGCATCGCTTGCCGGCCGTGTCCGGCGCAGCACGGCGCGGATGCGGGCGATCAGCTCGCTCGGGCTGAAAGGTTTGGTGATATAATCGTCCGCGCCTGCATTGAGGCCACGGATCCGGTCACCCTCATCGCCGCGCGCTGTCAGCATGATCACCGGCACGCCCTTTGTTTCGGGCGTCCGGCGCAGTCTGCGGCAGACCTCGACACCGGAGAGAAGCGGCAACATCCAGTCCAGCAGGATCAGATCGGGGGTTTTCTCCATGGCCAGCAGTATGGCTTCTTCGCCATCGCCCGCTTCAAGGACTTCGAACCCTTCCCGCTCAAGGTTGTATCGCAGCAGAGTGACGATAGGGGCTTCGTCCTCCACGATCAGGATTTTGGGACTCATCATGTTCATAGGACACTAACTCTCGATATGAACGCTTATTCGGGCATCGTCACGACGTAGCTGGCATCCTCGCCTTTGGGGCGGTCGGCCTGCATTTTCGTGCCTTTGATCTGGAAATGCACGGTCTCGGCGATGTTGGTTGCGTGATCGCCCATGCGTTCCAAATTCTTTGCGATGAATAGGAGATGGGTGGATGCTGTGATGTTCCGCGGATCCTCCATCATGTAAGTCAAAAGTTCGCGGAACAGGCTCGTGTAAAGCTCGTCGATATCCTCGTCCCGATGCCAGGCAGCCACTGCAAGCTCAAGATTGTCATCCGTATAGGCGTCCAGCACGTCCTTGATCAGGGACTGCACAAGACCGCCGATCCGCAGGATGCCGTTGGCCGGTGGAATTTCGGGAAGGCTGCTCAGCACAACGGCCCGCTTACCAATATTCGCAGCGTAATCGCCAATACGCTCAAGATCGCTGACGATTTTCAGGCTGGCAACGACGGTACGTAGGTCCCCGCCGAGCGGCTGACGCAACGCCAGAAGCCGGAGACTCATAGCCTCGACTTCGGACTCCAGCTCATCAATCCGTCCGTCCGCCTCGCGCACTCGCTGGGCTAAAGTCTGGTCCCGTCGGTGCACGGCGCGCACGGCCGATTCACATTGACTCTCAACCAGCCCGCCCATCTGGGCAATCTTGGCTTTCAGAGCCTCAAGTTCTTCGCCGAACGAACTGACTATGTGGTTGTTTCCATCCATGGCTTTAAAATCTGAGGCCTCTTAGCCGAACCGACCGGTAATGTAGCCCTGCGTGCGGGAGTCGTTCGGGTTTGTGAAGATCTGCTCGGTATCGCCAACCTCAACCAGTTCACCCAGATGGAAGAAGGCAGTACGCTGGGAAACCCGAGCGGCCTGCTGCATGGAGTGGGTCACGATTACGATGGTGTAGTTCTCGCGCAGCTCGTCGATAAGTTCTTCGATCTTCGCAGTCGCGATCGGATCAAGGGCCGAGCAGGGCTCGTCCATCAGGATCACTTCCGGATTGACCGCAATTGCGCGGGCAATGCAGAGACGCTGCTGTTGGCCGCCTGATAGGCCAGTACCGGGCTCCAGCAGACGATCTTTCACTTCGCCGAAGAGACCTGCCTTAGTGAGGCTGGATTCGACGATCTCATCGATGTCGGCCTTGCTCTGTGCCGTGCCGTGAATGCGCGGACCATAGGCGACATTGTCGTAGATCGATTTCGGGAACGGGTTCGGTTTCTGGAACACCATACCGACGCGGGCGCGGAGCTGCACCGGGTCGAGACTGGAGTCATATATATCCTCATCGTCGAGGGTGATCTTGCCTTCGACGCGGCAGATATCGATGACGTCGTTCATCCGGTTGAGGCAGCGCAAAAAGGTAGATTTGCCGCAACCGGACGGTCCGATCAGTGCTGTAACCTCGTTTGATTTGATGTCCAGGTCGACATCCATCAAGGCCTGCTTCTCACCATAGAAGACCTTGACCTTGTCGCCCTTCATCTTCGGCTTGGCATTCGGTGCCGGGGAGGCATCGGACTTAGCCATCTTTTTCTTATCGCTCATGGAATTACCTCTACCAGCGCCGCTCGAACTTCTTGCGAAGCATGACGGCCAAAATGTTCATGAAAATAAGGAACGCAAGCAGCACCATGATGGCGGCGGACGTCCGCTCTACAAAGGCGCGCTCGGGGCTGTCCGCCCAGAGATAGATCTGCACCGGCAGCACGGTTGCCGGATCTGTGAAGCCGCCGGGGACGTCGACGATAAAGGCGATCATGCCAATCATCAGCAGCGGTGCGGTCTCGCCCAGCGCCTGGGCCATGCCGATGATGGTGCCGGTCAGGATACCGGGCATAGCCAACGGCAACACATGATGGGTCACTACCTGCAATGGCGATGCACCAAGCCCGAGTGCCGCTTCGCGGATAGAGGGCGGCACTGCTTTCAGAGCGGAGCGGGATGCAATGATAATGGTCGGCAATGTCATCAGTGCCAGCACCATGCCGCCGACCAGCGGGGCGGAGCGGGGGAAGCCGAAGAAATTCAGGAACATCGCGAGACCTAGCAGACCGAACACGATGGACGGCACCGCTGCGAGGTTGTTGATGTTCACCTCGATCAAGTCGGTCCATTTGTTTTTCGGCGCGAATTCCTCAAGATAAATCGCCGCCATCACTCCGATGGGGAAGGACAGAAGCAGCGTGATCACCAAGGTCAGCAAGGAACCTGTCACCGCGCCAAGGATTCCCGCTTCTTCCGGCTCGCGGCTGTCTGCGTTCGTAAAGAAATCGGTATTGAAGCGCGTTTCAATGCGATCGTTCGAGTCCAGCTTATCGTACCAGGTGAGCTCGGTATTGGTGACCCGGCGGTTGCTTTCCTCAAGAGTGCGATCGACATAGCCCTTGGTCAGCATGTCGATGTCGTCGGATGCCTTGACCCAGAGGTCGAAAGTCTGCCCTACCAAAGCCGGGTCTTCGATCACCATATCCCGCAAGACAAAACCGGCATTCGGCGAGACGAAGTTATACAGCTTCCGTTTGTCTTTTCGGCCGGTGACCTCCGGAAAGTTATCGCGCAGGTTCTTCTTGATCAGTCCGCCATAATCGGCGGTTTTGAGCTGGGCTACGTCTCCCGTGCCGGCTGGATCGAGATATTCCGGATCGAACGAGATATTCAGCTTGATGTATGTCTGCAGGAAAGCGCTATAGCCCGTTCCGGAGATGCTTCCGACGAGGAATACCAGCATCAGACCGGCGGCAATAATGCTGCCCAGACCGTACATCCGGAAACGGCGTTCCGCTGCGTAGCGCTTTTTCAGCCGGTCTTCGGAAAGAGTCGGCCGGCGGATCTCGGTACCTGATTTCGAATTCATGATCGCGTCAGTCATATTTTTCCCGATATTTCCGGACCACCCGCAGGGCGACCACATTCAGACCGAGGGTGACGAAGAACAGCACAAGACCGAGGGCGAAGGCCGCGAGCGTCTTGGCAGAGTCGAATTCCTGATCGCCGACCAGCAAGGTGACGATCTGCACCGTCACCGTGGTGACGGCTTCAAACGGGTTCGCTGTCAGGTTCGAGGCGAGGCCGGCGGCCATCACCACGATCATGGTCTCGCCGATAGCGCGGGAGACGGCCAGCAGAAAAGCGCCGACGATGCCGGGAAGGGCGGCCGGAATAATCACATGCCGGATGGTCTCGGACTTTGTTGCGCCAAGTCCGTATGAGCCGTCGCGCAGCGATTGCGGTACCGAGTTGATGACGTCGTCCGAAAGCGACGAGACGAAAGGAATGATCATAATGCCCATGACCAGGCCTGCCGCAAGCGCGCTTTCCGATGAAACATCGAGCCCAACACCCTCGCCCCAGCCGCGGATCAGCGGCGCGACTGTCAGAGCGGCGAAGAAGCCGTAGACGACAGTCGGAATACCGGCCAGCACTTCCAGCATCGGCTTGGCAATAGCGCGGAATTTGGGATTTGCATATTCCGCCATGTAGATCGCGGAGAGCAGACCGATCGGACCCGCGACCAGCATCGCGATCAGAGTGATCAGCATCGTCCCGGCGAAAAGTGGGACGGCGCCGAAGCTGCCGGAGGCACCGACCTGCTCGGCGCGGATTGCCGTCTGCGGGCTCCAGTGAATGCCGAACAGGAAGTCGAAGAAGGGGACGCGGGCGAAGAACCGGATGCTTTCGAAGATCAGCGACATGACGATGCCGACGGTCGTCAGGATCGCGATCATGGAGCAGATAATCAGCAGCCCGCGAATGATTTTCTCGACCGCATTACGCGCCCGGAATTTGCGGCTGATCTGGGAGCGGGCCCAGGCGAGACCAAGCAATGCGATGCAGACGACGCTGGCGACCATGGACCAGAAGCCGATGGATTGCAGCGCCAGATAGCGTTCGGTGGCGGCGACGATAGCCGGGCTGGCCTCACGGCTGACTGCGTTGCCGCTGGAGAGGTTCCGGATATCTGTCAGCATCAGTGAGTATTCGTCCGCATTTTGCGGCATGATCGACGCATCAAGGCCCGACATCACCATGTGATCGACGATCTGCGGCTGGACGATTAGCCAGATCGCCAGCAGAAGTATCGCGGGCAACCCGCAACCGAGCGCCACGAACATTCCGTAGTAGCTTGGCAGTGAGTGTAGGATACGGACATCTCCCGACGCGGCGAAAACGGATCTGGCCCGGCCGACCGCGTAGCCGGCAACCGACAGTCCGATGACAACCAGAATAAGAAAGAAGCTGTTCATAGTGCCCCGCCGGCGGAGGTTGCTATTGGCCGTGGCTGGAGGTGCCGGGCCGAATAAATGCCTGTTTTTATGGATCCACGGTTTCGTGCGGGTCCATAAAGACAGGGGAGAGGCGGCAGACCGCCTCTCCCGTGACCAATTACATGGTCAGGTTGGTCTTGTTGGCAGCGGCCGCGCGATACTTTTCGCGGTCGGCTCCCGGCAGCGGGATCAAGCCCTTGTCGGTCAGATATCCTTCATCGCCGATGGCTTTTTCGCTGGTGAACTCAGCGACATACTCCTGAATGCCCGGAACCACACCGATATGCGCGGATTTCACATAAAAGTACAGGGAGCGGGAAATGCCATATTCACCGGAAGCGATGTTTTCAAAGGTCGGCTGTTTGCCGGCAACGGTCGCGCCTTTGATCTTGTCACTATTCTGGTCGAGGAAGCTGAAGCCGAAGATGCCCATCGCGACCGGATTGGCCTGCAGCTTCTGAACGATCAGGTTGTCGTTCTCGCCAGCCTCAATGAATTTGCCGTCTTCGCGCATGGTATCGGAAATCGCGCGGAAGGCTCTTTTGTCTTTTTTGCGCAGGGCTTTCAGGTCCGGGAAGGACTTGGCGCCAGGGCGCATGGCCAGTTCGACGAAAGCGTCGCGGGTACCGGACGTCGGCGGCGGGCCGAGCACTTCGATCGGCTCGTTCGGCAGTGATGAATCGATTTCGGACCAGTTGTTAAACGGGTTCTTGACC
Organism: Nisaea sp.; assembly: GCF_039990255.1. Taxonomy (GTDB): domain Bacteria; phylum Pseudomonadota; class Alphaproteobacteria; order Thalassobaculales; family Thalassobaculaceae; genus Nisaea. Next base: position 597,037 of record NZ_JBDXGG010000004.1, read on the forward strand.
AGTTTACCGTCAACAGGAACTTCGGCGGCGAGCGCCAGGAAGATCTGCTGTTTAGTCAGGTTGAATTCCGGTCCGCTCTTGGAGTTGCCGATGACGATGCCGTCAAAACCGATCTTCACTTCAACGATGTCGGCAACGCCGTTCTTGGCGCAAAGCTCGACCTCGGACTTCTTGATCCGGCGCGAAGCGTTGGTGATGTCCGGATGCTGGACGCCAACACCGGAGCAGAACAGCTTCAGACCGCCACCGGAGCCGGTGCTCTCGACGACTGGCGTCTTGAAGCCACTGGTCTTGCCGAACGTTTCTGCAACGGTCGTGGAGAACGGGAATACGGTCGAGGACCCGACGATACGGATCTGGTCGCGGGCTTCTGCGGCAGCTGTAACAGCGATAACGCCGGCGAGAGCGAGCGGGATAGCCTTGATAATTGAGTTCCTAAGCACGATTTTGCCTCCGGGACAAAGGAGTGTGATCGATCAGGCCCGGCACATTGCAGGCCGGGTCGCCCCGTTACCTACGCCTGTCAGGAGTCCTAAATACTACGAATATGTGAAGGTTTTATTTCAACCGGCGGCGAAAGGTTGCGCCTTTGTGACGGCAGGTGCCTTGCATGGAATATAGGCCGTGAAAGTGCTGCCTTCGCCGACCTTGCTGTCGATCGTGAGGGCGCCGCGGTGGCGGCTGATAATGTGCTTCACGATGGCCAGGCCGAGGCCGGTTCCGCCCATTTCCCGAGAGCGAGCGGTGTCCACACGATAGAAGCGTTCGGTCAGGCGCGGGATGTGTTCCCTCGGGATGCCCTCGCCCTCGTCGGATACCTGGATCGCGACGAGATTCTCAGCCTGCAGGCTGATCGATGCGGGCAGGTCTCCGGCAATTTCGGCCCGGATGGTTACGACACTTTGGTCGCGGCCATATTTGATCGCGTTTTCCAGAAGGTTTTGCAGTACCTGGGAGATTTCATCACTGTTGGCGATGAGGGTCGGAAGATCGGGATGGATATCGAGGACGATGCCGATTCCGCGTCGTGCCGCAGTGAGCTCCGCGGCCGCGGTCAGATGCTCTGCCAGCGGACGTAGCGCCACTTCTTCATTCGGAGCCGTATGCTCGGCTGTCTCGATCCGGGAGAGTGACAGCAGGTCCGTCACCAGCCGGGTCATGCGGCTGGTCTGTTGCTCCATGATCTCAAGAAACCGCTCATGCGCGTCCAGATCGTCCCGTGCCGGCCCGCGCAAGGTCTCGATAAAGCCATGCAGGGTCGCCAGCGGTGTTCGTAGCTCATGGCTGACATTGGCGACGAAATCGACGCGCATGCTTTCGATCCGTCGGATTTCGGTCAGGTCCCGGAAAATAACCAAGGCCGAGCGTTGCTCGTCCTGCTCGTCGGGGAGGGCTTCTATCCGGACAGTAAAAACCTGATGCACAGGATCCGAGATAGAGATCTCCACCATCCGGTGCCCGCCTTGGGCAAGTACAGCGTTGCCGGCCTCAAGCAAAGCGGGGTCCCGAGCGACATGGGAGAGCTCGCGCCCCATGACGCGGCCGCCAAAACGGTCCCGGGCAGCCTTGTTCATACTTTGAACGCGGCCTTTGGCGTTCAGGAAAATCAGCGGATCAGGGATGTTGTCTATGATCGAGACATGGCGCTCATTCAACGCCTGAAGTTGTGTCCGTCGGTCAGCCGTCACCCGGAACAGGCGGGTCAGTGCGGCGGCGAGTTCCGAGGTTTCCCCAATCCCGTCAGCGATATTGTCCAGCACGTCGCCAGCCTTCGAGGCACGTTCGGGCGCACTGGACCCTGCACGGCGCTGGATATGGCGCTTAATGGCGTCCAGCAGGCTGTAATGCCGCCGCACGATCCCCATAGCCACCATCAATGACACGATCCAGGCGCCTACGGCATGCCATGGCTCGACGGCGTCCAGGGCTGTAATCCCGCCGAGTGCGATTGCGGCTGGCATCGAGACGACCAAACCGCCACGGAACACATCCCAAAGCGGCAGGGCTGCGGGACTGTCGTTCTTGGCTGTGGAATCCGTATCGATCGGCTGTTCGCTCATCGGTTTTTATCAATTGGCGGTTCTGGGACGGCTGGCCAGCATTCTTGCGCATTGAACGCAATCTCTAGCGCCTGTCGTATGACAGTTTCTATCATACGGGTCGGAAAATACGGACCCCAGACTAAAATAGGCTGAAAAATGCAAAAATAGAGGCCTTTCGCGCCAATTATGGCGCGAAAGGCGGATCAATGTGGAGAAAGGTCTAGTCTCCGATGGCCGTATGGGCAGCGATGGCCGCGGCGTTGACCAGGTCAGTGACGGTCGCGCTCATCTGGACGATCTGAACCGGCTTCTCTAGTCCGACCAGCATCGGCCCGATGACGGCGGCGCCGCTCATCGACTGCAACATCTTGTAGGTGATGTTGGCGGAATGCAGGGCTGGCATGACCAGAACATTGGCCGGGCCGGTAAGACGACAGAACGGATAGTTCCGCTTCATTGCCTCGTAATCGAGGGCGATATCCGCAGACATTTCGCCGTCATATTCGAAATCGACACCACGCGCGTCGAGGATGGCGACCGCATCGCGGATCCGCACGGCCTTCTCGCGCGGCGGATAGCCGAAGTTCGAGAATGAGAGCAGTGCGACACGCGGTGTATGACCAAAGGAACGGGCATGCTCCGCAGTCTGCACCGCGATATCTGCAAGTTCTTCAGCGCTTGGCAGCTCGTTCACGTTGGTGTCGCTGATGAAGATCGTGCGACCCCGATTGATGACGATGGAATAGGTCATCAGCTGCTGACCCGGCTTCGGATCGAGCACGCGGGTGACATATTCGTGGGTCACGCCGAAATTCCGCGTCAGGCCGGTCACCATCGCCTCCGCATGCCCGGAGGCAACCATGCAGGCGCCGAACACATTACGGTCTTGGTGGACCATGCGCTGGCAGTCGCGCTGGATATGCCCTTTGCGCTGCAGGCGCTTATAGAGCATCTCCGTATAGGCTTCGTTGTGTTCCGAGAGTTTGGCGTTGTTGATCTCCAGCGTCTCGGCGCCCTTGATGCCGAGCTCGGTGATCTTCTCTTTGATCACATCTTCCCGGCCGACCAGCACCGGAATGCCGTAGCCGCCATTCCGGAATGTGACGGCGGCGCGGATCACCCGCTCCTCTTCACCCTCGGCGAAGACGACGCGCTTCGGATTGGCACGGATGCGGTCGAAAATGACCTGCAGGCTTGAGGACGTCGGATCGAGCCGTGCACCGAGCTCGGCCCGGTAGGCGTCCATGTCTGCAATCGGGTTGCGGGCAACGCCGGTATCCATCGCTGCCTGGGCCACGGCGGAGGACACCTTGACGATCAGGCGCGGATCGAACGGAGCGGGAATGATGTAGCCCTCACCGTAATGCAACGTACGGCCGTAGGCTTTGCCGACCTCGTCCGGCACATCCTCGCGGGCAAGTTCCGCCAGTGCGTTTGCGGCGGCGATCTTCATCTCGTCATTGATCTCGCTCGCTCTGACATCGAGGGCGCCACGGAAGATGTAGGGGAAGCCGAGCACGTTGTTGACCTGGTTCGGATAGTCAGACCTGCCGGTGGCGACGATGGCGTCTGAGCGGACGGCGGCAACGTCTTCGGGGGTGATTTCCGGGTCCGGGTTGGCCATTGCGAAGATGATTGGCCGGTCGGCCATGTCTTTCACCATGTCCTGGGTCATGGCGTCCTTCGCGGAGAGGCCGCAGAAAATGTCCGCGCCCTTGATCGCTTCGGCAAGCGTGCGCATCGGGGTGTCGACGGCATGCTTCGATTTCCACTGGTTCATGCCGCCCTCGCGGCCTTGGTAGATCACGCCGCGGCTGTCGCACAGGATGACGTTCTCGTCCTTCATACCCATGGATTTGAGCAGTTCGACGCAGGCAATGGCAGCGGAACCGGCGCCGTTCACCACCATCTTGGAGTTTTCGAGCGAGCGGCCGGTCAGGTCCAGTGCGTTAATCATCCCGGCGGCGGTGATGATCGCTGTGCCATGCTGGTCGTCGTGAAAGACGGGGATGTCCATCAACTCTTTCAGGCGCTGCTCGATGATGAAGCAGTCCGGGGCCTTGATGTCTTCGAGGTTGATGCCGCCGAAGGTCTTGCCGAGGAAGCGGACGGAATTCACGAATTCCTCGACATCCTTGGTATCGACCTCAAGATCGAAACCATCGATGTCGGCGAACCGCTTGAACAGCACCGCCTTGCCTTCCATCACCGGCTTTGCGGCTTGTGCGCCAATATCGCCGAGGCCGAGCACTGCAGTGCCGTTCGAGATGACGGCGACGATATTGCCTTTGGCCGTGTATTCGTAGGCCTTGCTCTCGTCCTTGTTGATCGCAAGGCACGGGTAGGCTACGCCCGGAGAGTAGGCGAGGGCCAGATCGCGCTGCGTCGTCAGATTTTTGGTCGCGGCGATTTCGAGTTTACCGGGGCGGCCGGAGGCATGAAATTCAAGTGCTTCAGTCTCAAGCATGCGCTTCGCATCATCCATGACGCTTCCCCCAAGAGCTTTGTTTTTTGGCAGACCGCCATCGGTCCGCGCAGGACATTTTGAACCCCGATTACTGAACGATAGGCCCGGCTTATGCCACGGGTAATTTCATATCATGGGAAGACGTTCCATAAATGTAGGAAAACAGGTGTCGTTCGGCATTGGAAGTTGCCTCGAACGTCGTGTTATGGTCGCCGCCTTTTCCCGAAATCATCCGACCTTAGCGACTTTTTGGCAGTGAACACGATCTCTACAGCAAATCCGCAGACAGGGGACGGGCAGACTGCCACCTCTGGGGCTGCCTCGCATGACCGCACGGCGGCAACGCCGATGTTCCAGCAATATTTTGCGGTCAAGGATGCTCATCCGGACGCTCTCCTATTCTACCGGATGGGAGATTTCTACGAGATGTTCTTCGAGGATGCCGAAGCTGCGGCGGCCGCGCTCGATATTACGTTAACGAAACGAGGGCAGCATGGCGGCGAGCCGATTCCGATGTGCGGCGTGCCGTATCATGCTGCGGAAGGATATCTGGCGCGCCTGATCCGCAAGGGCTACCGGGTTGCTATTTGCGAGCAGACGGAAGACCCGTCGGAAGCAAAAAAACGCGGGGCAAAATCGGTGGTGAAGCGGGACGTGGTGCGCGTGGTCACGCCCGGAACTATCACCGAAGACGCTCTGCTTGATGCCCGCAGCAACAATTATCTCGCAGCCCTGGCTATGGCGCAGGGTGGCCTTGGGCTGGCCTGGATCGATGTGTCGACGGGCGACTTTCATGCCCAGCCGGTGGCGATGAACGGCCTTGGCGCGGCTCTTGCCCGGGTCGGCCCCAGCGAGCTGCTGGTTCCTGACACACTGATGGAGCCGTCAAGCAGTCTCGGCAACGCTCTTGAAGACTGGCGCGCGGCGGCAGTACCCCAGCCTGCCAGCCGGTTCGACAGCGAGAATGGGCGCAAACGGCTCGAGGCACTGTTCGAAGTCTCGTCACTTGAAGGCTTCGGAGCCTTTGAAAGGGCTGAATTGGCGGCAGCCGGTGCCCTGGTCGATTATCTGGAGCTGACTCAGATCGGCTCCATGCCGCGCCTGCTGCCGCCGCGCCGCTGGCAGGCTGGCGGCCTTGTCGAGATTGATGCTTCGACAAGGCGGAACCTTGAGATTCTGCGGACCCTTAGTGGCGAGAAGCGTGGCGCGCTGCTGAATGTCATAGACCGCACGGTGACAGGTGCCGGTGGGCGCTTGCTGGCCCAGCGTCTTTCCGCGCCGGTGACGGATGTCGGGGAAATTGGCCGCCGTCTCGATGCAGTGGCGCATTTCCGCGAAGGTGAACGGCTGCGCGGAGAGATCCGCGAGACACTGAGGGCTTTGCCGGACGTGGAGCGCGCGCTTTCCCGTGTCGCGCTTGGGCGAGGCGGTCCGCGCGATCTAGCGGCGATCCGTGATGGCTTGGCCGGAACCGGCCCGCTGCGAGATCAGTTGGCCCGAGCCGATACTATGGCGGGCGGCTTGACCGGCGACGCGGGTGGTGCGCCCGAGGAGGCGCGGACGATCTTCGAGGAGCTCGGCTATCACGAGGTGCTGGTCGACCGGTTGACCCGGGCCTTGGCGGCCGAGTTGCCGCTGCTTGCCCGCGACGGCGGATTCATCGCGTCCGGCTACGCGCCTGAGCTGGACCGGCTGCGCTCCCTGCGGGACGAGAGCAGGCGTCTGATTGCCGGTCTGCAAGCCCGTTACGCAGCCGAAACAGGAGTCAGTGCACTGAAGATCAAGCACAACAATGTGCTTGGGTATTTCATCGAAGTCACGGCGGCGCATGGCGAGAAGCTGATAGGCCGGGAGAATTTCATTCACCGCCAGACCATGGCGAATGCCGTGCGGTTCAGCACCGTGGAACTGGGTGAGCTGGAACGTGATTTGTCTCAGGCGGCTGACAAGGCCGTCGCGCTGGAGCAGGGGCATTTCAACGAGTTGGTCGAGGCGATCCTAGCTGAAGCGGCACCGATTTCGCTGGCGGCTGCAGCGCTGGCCCGGCTTGATGTGGCGACCGCGCTGGCGGAGCTTGCCGTCGAGCGCCGTTATTGCCGTCCCGAGGTGGATGGCTCTGTCGCCTTTGAGATCCGTGGCGGACGGCATCCGGTGGTCGAGGCACTCAACCCCGGAGACAGCGGGTTTGTCCCGAACGATTGCGTGCTTGAAGATGCGCAGCGCCTCTGGCTCATCACTGGCCCGAACATGGCCGGTAAAAGTACATTTCTGCGCCAGAATGCCCTGATTGCCCTGATGGCGCAGGCCGGGTCCTTCGTCCCGGCGGAAGCCGCTCATATCGGTGTTGTCGACCGTCTGTTCAGCCGGGTGGGTGCTGCTGATGATCTCGCCCGTGGCCGCTCCACCTTCATGGTCGAGATGGTTGAAACAGCCACCATTCTCAATCAGGCGACGGAGCGTTCGCTGGTCATTCTCGACGAAATTGGCAGGGGCACGGCGACTTTTGACGGCTTGTCCATTGCCTGGGCGACGGTTGAACATCTGCACGAAATCAGCCGGGCGCGGGCTCTTTTCGCGACCCACTATCATGAGCTGACGGGCCTTGAAGCGAAGCTCGGCAGCCTTTCCTGCCACACCATGCGCATCAAGGAATGGAACGACGATGTCGTCTTCCTGCATGAGGTGGTACCCGGTGCGGCGGACCGTTCTTACGGCATCCATGTTGCCAAACTGGCTGGTTTGCCGCCGGCGGTGGTCGCGCGGGCGGAGGAAGTGCTGAAGCTTTTGGAACAAAGCAAGGCGTCGAGTACCGCTTCCAGCCTCGCCGAGGAGTTGCCGTTGTTTCAGGCAATGGCGCCGGCAAAGCCTCAGGCGCAGAAACGGGTCAGCCCGTTGGAAGCGCGACTCTCGGAGATCCGCCCGGACGACCTCACGCCGCGTGAGGCGCTCGACCTGCTGTACGAGCTGATTTCGTTACGAGAGCAGAAGAATTAGACGATATTACGTTCCAGAACCAGGGCGCCGCTTTCGAACCGCTCGAAGCAGAAGCGGGACAGGTCAATGGTTCTGAATGCGCCCGAGATCAGTAGTTCCGCCATCGCCCGGCCAACGGCCGGAGCCTGTTGCAGGCCATGGCCGGAAAAACCGTTGGCGAAATAGAAATTCACAAGCGCGGGGTGGGCGCCGACAATACCGTTCTGATCGACACTGTTGTAATCGTAATATCCGGCCCACGCCCCGGACAGCTTGATCGCTTCAAAGGCTGATATCCTGTGTGCGAGGGTCGGCCAGATCACTTCCTCGAACCAGTGATAATCGACATCCAGGTCGTTCGTGTCCCCGTCCTGATCCTGATCTGCAGGGGGTGAAACCCCGCAGATATACCCGCCGCTCTCGGGCCGGACATAAACGCCGGTCGGGTCGATCAGCAGAGGTATCGCCGGGTCCAGCGGCTCACGGCAATCGAAGACGAAGACATTGCGTTTGCGGGGGGAGACCGGCAGCGCGACACCTGCCAGAGCCGCGACCTTGCCTGCATTTGCGCCCGCTGCATTAACAACGATGCCCGCTGCAATGCGTTGCCCATCTCCGAGGATAACCGCCGCGATGTGGCTGTAATTATGCTCCAGAGCGATGACTTCGCCCGCGAGATATTGAACCCCGAGGCTGCGGGCCTTGCGCTTGAAAGCCTGCATCAGGGTGTTCGGGTCTATCCAGCCCTCGCCTTTACGACCGAATGCGGCGCCGACAATGCCGTCAAGATTGAGCCAGGGGAATTGTTTCTCAAGTGAAACAAGATCAAGCAGATCAATTTCGCATCCGTGGCGAGCCTGCTCCTCGTGGTTCTGGCGAAGAATCTCCTGCCCGTCCGGTCCTGCAAGGAACAGATAGCCGCCCTCTCGGAAGCCGGGGTCAGGGCATTCACCATCAACGGACAGATATTCCGGGAGGTTGGTCACAAAATGATGTCCGAAAAGGCCGATCTCGATGTTTTCGGGGTTGGAGAATTGCTGGCGGATGCCGCCAGCGGAGCGCGGCGTTGATGCGCTCTCGTATGTCGGGTCTCGCTCGATCACGGTAATAGTGCTGGGTCCCGAAGGGTTGGAGGCAAGAAAATATGCGATCGCGCTGCCGATCACGCCGCCTCCGATGATGATGACATCGCTGTTTTGGTGACCTGCCAAGGCGCTGCACTCCGGGGAATCAGGGTAACAAACCATGTTCCTCATATCCCTCAGCACTTCGCGCGTCCAGCCTGTGTCAAACCACCGCTGGACATGGCGCGGCCAGACAAAGTGCACTAATGTTCGTTAAGGGTTTACGCGAGGTGTGAGGGTTATATGGCTTCCGATCAGACACTGCCGGTGAGCGAACCGGTAACGGATGCTGCTATCGTCACGCCGTCTCCGAAAATCAAAAGCCGTAAGAAAATTGTCGATCCGCTGGAGCTCGAAAAGGCCGTCGACGCCTTGTGGGAGGCAGCGGATAAACCAGAAAACTTCCGCATCGAACTGCTGGCGCTGTTGCGCCGGAGCCTTGATGAAGGCCGTTCCGAGATAGAGAGACGGTTTCTTGATAGCAATGACGGTGCCGAGGCGATCCGGGCCAACGCCTACCTGATGGATGTGCTCGTTCACAGGATTGCTGAGACGGCAACAAAGAAGATCTACAAGAACGCCAACCCGACTCACGGCGAGCAGATCTGCATTGCGGCGGTTGGCGGATATGGCCGCGGGGAGATGGCGCCGTTTTCCGATCTGGATCTGCTCTTCCTGCTGCCCTACAAGCAGACGCCATATAGTGAGCAAGTTGTTGAATATAGTCTCTATCTGCTCTGGGATTTGCGGCTGAAAGTCGGCCACTCCACCCGCTCCGTAGATGAATGCGTGCGGCAGGCAAAGGCGGATATGACGATCCGTACTTCGCTGCTCGAATTGCGCTACCTCTGGGGCTCAGAGCCCCTTTTTGCCGATCTGCGCGAGCGTTTCCGCAAGGATGTCGAAACTGGCACCGCCATGGAATTCGTCGAGGCCAAGCTGGCGGAGGCGGAAGAGCGGCACGAACGGCTCGGCGATAGCCGTTACGTTATCGAACCGAACATCAAGGAGGGCAAGGGCGGGTTGCGTGATTTGCACCGCCTGTTCTGGATCGGCAAGTACGTTTACAAGGTCGACAAGGTGAAGGATCTCGTTGACCGGGGCGTGCTGACGGCGGCAGAGGCCCGGAAGTTTGCTAAGGCCCAGAAGATGCTCTGGACCATCCGTTGCCATTTGCACTATCTGACCGGCAGGGGTGAGGAACGCCTGACTGTCGATCTTCAGACCGAGATCGCGAAGCGCATGGGCTATACCAACCGGGCCGGAGCGGTCGCGGTCGAGCGCTTCATGAAACACTATTACCTGACCTCAAAAGATGTGGGCGACCTGACGCGGATCTTCTGCGCCAATATCGAGGCGGAAAACCAGAAACGGCCACGCCTCAGGCTCTCCTGGGCGTTTTCCCGCAAACTTGATGTTGGCGATTTTCGAGTAGACGGAGACCGTCTCAACGTCACCGACGATGACATGTTTGCCCGCGATCCGGTCAATCTGATCCGCTTCTTTCACACGGCCCAGAAGTGCGATCTGGAACTGCACCCTTATGCGCTTCGCCTGGTGACGCAGAATCTGAAGAAAATCGACAAGGAATTGCGGAAGAACGAGGAGGCGAATCGTCTTTTTGTCGAGATGCTGGAGGCTCCGCAGGGGCCGGAGCGGATCTTCCGGCGGATGAATGAAGCCCAGGTTCTCGGCCGATTCGTGCCGGATTTTGGGCGGGTGGTCGCCCAGATGCAATACGACATGTACCATGTCTATACGGTCGACGAGCACACCATCGTCATGCTCGGTATCCTGCACAAGATAGAGAAGGGTGAGCTGGCTGATGCGGCGCCGATTGCCAGCGAGGTCGTGCACAAGGTGCTGTCGCGCCGGGCGCTCTATGTTGCCGTCTTTCTGCACGATATTGCCAAGGGGCGCGGCGGGGACCATTCCAAGCTTGGTGAGCGCGTAGCCCGCCGTTTGTGCCCGAGACTGGGGCTCACTGATGAGGAAACCGAGACCGTCGCCTGGCTGGTGCGGTGGCATCTGCTGATGACCTATGCGGCTTTCAAGCGCGATGTGAACGATCCGAAGACCGTGCAGGATTTCTCCGCCATCGTGCAGTCGCCGGAACGGCTGCGTTTGCTTCTGGTGCTGACCGTCGCCGATATCCGGGCGGTTGGCCCGAATGTCTGGAACGGCTGGAAGGCGGCGTTGCTGCGCGAGCTTTACTGGGCGGCGGACGGCACGCTCTCGGGCCTTGGCGAAGAAGCGGGCCGCAAAAGGCGCACTGAAGAAGCCAAGAATGCTCTGGCGGAAATGCTGCCAGAATGGTCGCAAGAGGAAATCGAGGGGCATCAGGCGCTCGGCTATCCGGACTATTGGCTGGCTTTTGACTCTCAAGCTCATGTACGCCATGCCCGCATGGTGCATGCAGCCGAGGCCGAACAGCGTGACCTTGCGGTAGAAAGCCGTGTCGATACCGCCCGTGAGGTGACGGAAATCACTGTCTACACCACTGACCACCCGGGCCTGTTCTCGCGGGTGACCGGGGCAATGGCGGTTTCCGGCGCGAGCATCGTGGATGCGCGTATTGCCACCTTTAGCAATGGTATGGCGCTGGATGTGTTCTGGATCCAAGACGAGGATCGCAAGGCCTTCGACCGACCGGACAAGCTGGCAAAACTCTCCGTTGCCATTGAACAGGCTCTGACAGGACGGCTGAACCTTCTGTCCGAACTGGTGAAGCGCCGGCGTAACATCGAACGCCGGGCCAGGGTCATGAAGATCCCTACCCGTGTGCTGATCGACAATAAGGCAAGCGTGACCCATACCGTGATTGAGGTGAACGCAACGGACCGTCCCGGTGTGCTCTACCGGATCGCGCGGGCGCTCCGGGAGATCAAGCTGCAGATCTCCTCTGCCAAAATTTCGACTTATGGGGAGAGCTTTGTCGACGTGTTCTACGTGAAGGACCTGTTCGGGCTTAAAATTGATTCTGAGACACGGATCCAGGAAATCCGCAGCGCATTGCTGACAGCCTTGGCCGAGGACGCAGCATCTCCGCCGTCGGGCGAAAGTAGTGTGTCTTGAATGCCGCTTTCATGCCCAGATTGACGCGCATCCCTTTCCCGCACTCGGCATCAAGCCCGTTCCCGATTTGAAGACAGAGTTGATATGTCCCTGATCCGCGCCGCTGCGACTGTTGGCAGTTTTACCATGATAAGCCGGGTTACCGGCTTTGTGCGCGACGTCCTGATCGCCGCCCTTCTTGGTGCCGGACCGGTCGCAGATGCGTTTTTTGTGGCTTTCAAGCTGCCGAACTTCTTCCGGCGGCTGACGGCGGAAGGTTCATTCACGGTCGCGTTCGTGCCGCTTTTCGCCGGAACGCTGGAAGCAGACGGTGTGGCTGCGGCCAAGCGCTTTGCCAGCGACGTGCTGGCCATGATGTGTGCGGTATTGCTCGCGCTGACCCTTGCCATGGAACTTACCATGCCCTGGATGATGCATGTGATGGCGCCGGGTTTCGTTGCGACACCGGATCGATTTGCGCTTGCGGTCGATTTGACCCGCATCACCTTTCCCTATTTACCGCTGATCTCTCTGGTTGCGCTCTATGGCGGTATCCTGAACAGCATAGACCGGTTTGCTGCTATGGCGTCGGCACCGATCCTGCTGAACTTGATCCTGATCGGCGCCATGGTGGGCTTTGCGGATCGTCTGGAGACCCCGGGTCATGTGCTGGCATGGGGTGTGGCGGCGGCGGGTCTGGCGCAACTGATCTGGCTGATAGCTGCTGCACGGCGCGATGGCTGGACCCTCACACTCCGTCTGCCGAAGGCGACGCCCGGTGTGCGTAAGCTGTTCCGCCTTATGCTGCCGGCGATGCTCGGCGCCGGTGTGGTGCAGATCAATCTGCTGATTGACATGGTTCTGGCCTCGACCCTGCCGCTCGGCTCGATCTCTTTTCTCTATTACGCGGATCGTGTGAACCAGCTTCCGCTCGGGGTCATCGGCGTTGCCATCAGCACTGCGCTGCTGCCTATGTTGTCCCGGCAATGGCGGGTGGGGGATGGTGAGGCGGCTCTCGAAACACAAAACCGGGCGCTGGAATTCGGTGCTCTGCTGACAGTTCCCGCTGCGATCGGTCTCGCGGTGCTGGCGACCCCGATCATCACAGTTTTGTTCGAGCGGGGCGCCTTTGAAGCTGCGGACACCGCTGCTACTGCCGCGGCAATGACCGCGTTTGCCGCAGGGCTTCCGGCGTTCGTGCTGGTGAAAGTGCTGCAACCGGGTTTCTTCGCGCGTGAAGATACGAAGACCCCTGTGAAGGTTGCTGCGGCCGCAGTTGCGCTCAATCTCGTGCTTAATCTGATCCTGATGCAGTATCTCGCCCATGTCGGCCTCGCTCTCGCGACGGCGATTGCATCCTGGATGAATGCCCTGGTGCTGGCACGTCTGCTCCACCGGGATGGTGCTTTCCATCTGGATGCCCGCTCCCGTAAACGCCTGCCTCGGATCCTGCTTTGCGCGCTGCTGATGGGCGGTTGTCTCTATGGCGCGCTTCAGCTTGCGGAGCAAGCGGTCCCCGGTCTTTTCTCGGCCGCCGCCGCTGGGATTGGAGGTCTGACAGTCTTGATCCTGCTGGCGCTCCTTCTCTATTTCGGCGCGGCGCTGCTTTCGGGGGCGATGCGATTTTCCGAACTGAAAACCGCACTCAGGCGGCGCGGCGCAGGCGCCGGAACCGACTGCTGAAACATGTTCCCGGCGAGGATCATCGCAACACCGGCGCCGATCAGGACTGCGGGGAAGATTTCCGCCATTCCGGCCGCCTCGTCGAGAAACAGAGCACCAAGAAGAAGAGAGGCCAGCGGGATGAGGGCTGGTAGGGTCGCTCCTGCGATTGGGCCGAGCAGTTCCGCTGAACGGTTGAAAGCAAAAATGGCGAGGATACTGACAAGGACGCCCTGAAACGCGGCCTGGATAAGCATGTCCGGGAGGGGTGCAGTGCCGATCTGCTTCGGCAGGAAGAGGAGATAGACGGGAAGATAAAGCAAGGCCGACCAGACCGCGACATAGGCGGTGGCCTGCAAGGCGGGAATGGCTTTCCAGCGCACCGTCATTGCATAGGCGCACCACATTAGCCCGGTTCCGATCAGGATCAGATGTCCGACTGTGGCGGGTCCGGCCACCGCTATGATCAGCGCGCCGCCGCCCAGTATCAATCCGATGCCGCCGATCCGTATGCCTCCGATGGAATCCCGGAAGACTATGCCACCGAGCACGACCGATGCGATTGCCATGACCCCGGGATTGAGGGCACCTCCCGCCGAGGCAGTGGCTGTCTGCAAGGCTGTCGACATCATGATGATATACGGGGCACCGAACCCTCCCACCATCGTTAGAAACCCGCCGATTCCGAGAGTTCGCAAACCGAACCCGTGACGGAGCAGAACGGGTAGAAGCACGAACGCCGCGATACCGAACCGCAAGGCGGTCAGATCGTACACATTCAGGCTGGTTGTCACGCCGAGCCGCAGCATGACCAGCGACCCTGACCAGACCAGGATCGCGGTCGTGGCCCAAAAGAGGCCTCTTAAAGCAGGAATATTCGATAGGTGCATGAAGCCTCCGGTCTGTGTGGGATGTGGAGGCTAGGCGTTGAAGTGTGTTTAGAAAAACGAGACTTTCAGATAGTATGATGCAGAAAATCTAAACATTGAATTGAAGCATCGTGCCGCTGGACACTGCCACGACTGGAAACAGGACGCTGAATCTGGATGCGTTGCGGACGTTCGTCGCTATTTGCGAGACAGGGTCTTTCCGGAGTGCCGCGTCGCGCGTTCACCGGTCGCCCTCGGCGATTAGTCTCCAGATAGCAAAGCTGGAAGAAGTACTTGATGCGCGGTTGTTGCAGCGTGATGCCCGCCGAGTGCTGCTGACCGAGCAGGGCGAGACGCTGCTCGGCTATGCGCGCCAGCTGCTGGCGGTTAGCGCTGAAGCAATGGCGGCGGTTAACGGCTCTGTCCTCTCCGGCGTTATCCGGCTGGCTGCGCCGCATGATCTCGGGGTGTCTCTCGTGCCGCGGCTGTTGCAGCGCCTCGCTGATGCGCATCCGGGACTTGTCGTGGATGTTCGTCTGGACACGACGGGTGTCATCCAGCGCCTCTTTGAGGATGGAGCGGTTAACCTTGCACTTTTCAACGACGCTGGTGCGCCGTCGGTGAAGGTAGAGACGCTGTTCTCGGAACCGCTGAAGTGGCTCATGCGAAGTGGCGGCCGGGCAGTCGAGCAGGTCCCGCTTCCTCTGGCGGTTGCGGAAATGGGCTGCGCGTGGCGTGACTCCGCGCTTGAGGCCCTGCAGGCCCAGGGGCGCGCTTATCGGGTTTCCTATTCCAGCGATACGTCCATGGGGCAGGTGGCGGCTCTTCGTGCAGATCTGGCGATAGCGGCATTACCAGGCTCGCTGGCCGGAAAGGACCTTGTGGAAGTTCCTGTCACTTATGGCCTTCCGCCCCTGCCGCACACACAGATTTGCCTTGCCTCCGATGGCAGCGAGTTGGCTGGGGCCTTTGTATCGCTTGTCGTTCCGGACCTTCGGGCATCGGCGTCAGGCCTCCCCTTTGAGCCCTTTGTGATACGTGGTTGACCCTTGGCTGGCCGCTTTTGTGGCGTTAAATGGTGAGTGAGGGAGTTCGTGACGGCGCCATGGAGCTAGTCCGGCCTTGACCGCCAGCCAGCCTCCCGCAATAAATCAGGCCCTTTTTCGCTTCAAACCTATGGATCGCGTCAGATGAACCGCATCTTCTCGGGCGTTCAGCCCACCGGTAACCTGCATCTCGGGAATTATCTTGGGGCGATCCGCAACTGGGTGCAGTTGCAGCGGGACTATTCATCGATTTTCTGCGTCGTCGACATGCACGCGATCACCATGCCGCCGCACGACCCGGCGGAGCTGCGCCGCGCCACCCGCGAAGTCGCGGCCGGCATGATCGCAGCGGGTGTCGATCCCGACGATTGCATCATCTTCAACCAGTCCCAGGTCCCGGCGCATGCCGAGCTAACCTGGATCTTCAACTGCGTTGCCCGCATCGGTTGGCTGAACCGCATGACCCAGTTCAAGGAGAAGGCTGGAAAGAACCGCGAGAACGCGACCGTTGGTATCTATGACTACCCGGTCCTGATGGCTGCCGACGTACTGGTCTACAAAGGCACGCACGTGCCGGTCGGCGACGACCAGAAGCAGCATCTGGAGCTGATGCGCGATACCGCGCAGGCTTTCAACAGCATGTATGGCGTGGATTTCTTCCCGTTGCCCGAGCCGATGATTTTCGGCGAAGCGACCCGGGTGATGAGCCTGCGCGACGGCACGAAGAAGATGAGCAAATCCGATACTTCGGAATATTCGCGTATCAACATGACCGACGAGGCAGACGATATCGCCCAGAAGGTCCGGAAAGCGAAGACCGACCCGCACCCGATCCCGGAAACGGCGGAAGAGCTGGCGGAGCGGCCGGAAGCCCGCAACCTGATTGCGATCTATGCGGCGCTTTCGGGTCTTGAGACGGACGTGGTGCTCAAAGATTTCGCCGGCAAGGGTTTTGGAGACTTCAAGAAGTCCTTCGCCGAGCTTGCTGTCGAGGTGCTGGGGCCGATCGGCTCCGAGATGAAGCGCCTGACCGACGATCCCTCCTCGGTCGATGCGGTACTGAAGAAAGGTGCCGAACGGGCTCGGGAAATTGCCGAGCCCGTTATCGAGGAGGCCAAGGAAATCGTCGGTTTCCTCAAACCGTAACGAACTAGACACCGTAGGGCGCGAAGATTTCAACCGGGTCGCGCAGGCCGCGGATGGGATGTCGTCCGAGCGGTTTCACAGGCAGCCTCACCATCTGCGCGATCATATCTGACGCAACGATCGGATGGCCCAGTTCCTTGGCAAGACCCTGCAAGCGGCTTGCAAGATTCACCGCCGGTCCAATGACGGTGAAATCCAGCCGGGTCGGGCTGCCTATATTGCCGTAGCTGACATCGCCGACATGCAGGCCGAGTGCATGTTCTATCAGCGGCTTGCCGTGTTTCTCGCGAATGGCATTGCGTCCGCGCAACAGGGTTTGCGCCTCTATTGCTGCCTTCAACGCCGCATCTGCGTCTTCATCCGCGCTGTCCGGGCCGAGCGGGAAAATAGCAAGCAGCCCGTCACCGACGAATTTCAGTATCTCACCGCCGCGTTCCTCAATCGGTTGAGACATCATCTCGAAATAATCGTTCAGCATCGAGATGATCTCGGGACCGGGAAGCGCGTCTGAGGCTGCCGTGAAGCCGCGCACATCGGCATAGAGGATGGCCGCACGGATGGTTTCTGTGCTGCCGCGCCGAATTGCGCCGTTGAGCACCCTCCGGCCGGTGTTGCGCCCGAGATACACTTGCAGCAGTTCCTCGGTCAGTTTCTGGCGTTCGAGGATTTCGGTTCTGAGAGCCAGAACAGGAAGCAGGCCGTCCAGAATGCTCAATTGCTCGGTGGTGAAACCGTCCGGGGCGTCGGTGGTCCAGGTCACGAAATTGATTTCGCCATCGCTGAATTTCAGTGGCATGGCCACATAGTCGGTCGCGCCCTCCTCCTTCAGGTCCACCAGAACGGGGTAATCGAGCGGAACCGAGGGATCCGCGAGGCGCCGGCGGATGGCGCCGGCGCCGTTGAAAATCACGGGCAGAGGGCTGGTTTTGAAGGTTTCCGCTTCCTCAATGCCATGCAAGACCATGAGTTCTTCCGGATCGCGCATTGTATTTCGCCAAATCACGCTGCGGCCATTTGCTTGCGGGTGCAGCGTGCGGATGAAGCATGAGACCCGCTGAAGGGGCATGCCCTGGACGACCAGAAGGTGGCAGAGATCGCGCATCAGGGCCCGCATCGAGAGGATCCCGGTCGAGCGCTCCAGCAGCCAGCGTCCGGGCGGTAAAGCGAGGTCGTCCTCGGTGAGCACGCTGCCGGTTGGCAGCAGATCCGCCGGGTCAGCACCACGATGCATGACCCGGATATGCGGGCGCGCGGGGTTTTCGGGAAGGGTCTGTGCCAGTGTCGCTCTCCGATTCTTGCCGGATGCCCGGTATGGAAAGACTGTCTTTCCTTGCGCCTGAAACGCAATTTGATGATAAGGCAGGCGGACGATTGCAAAAAGTGGGCTTGAAATCCGCGTCTGCAAGGTCACTGTATATGGGACCAATTTGGTGCCCGACGATAGGCGGCACTGTAAGGACGTGACGGCACTGGCGCCCGATAAAGAAGGCGCCGGCAGGAGCGAGCCTCTCAAGGAGAGAACGGAATGTTCATTCAGACTGAAGAAACGCCGAACCCGGCAACGCTCAAATTCCTTCCCGGGCAGGATGTCATGGGAACGGGAACCGAGGAGTTTCGCTCCGAGGAAGAGGCCGCCGGCAAATCGCCTCTGGCCGAACGCCTGTTCGATGTCGATGGGGTGACAGGCGTTTTCTTCGGCGGTGATTTTGTTACCGTCTCGAAGCGTGACGATAAGGAATGGTACCTGATGAAGCCAGCTGTGCTCGGCGTCATCATGGAGCATTTCACGGCGGGTCGTCCGGTCGTGACGGCAAGTTCCGACGCGGGCCATGCCAGCGATGGTGAGGACAGCGAGGTGGTCTCCCAGATTAAGGAGCTGCTCGATACGCGCGTGCGCCCGGCAGTTGCCATGGATGGTGGCGATATCGTGTTCGAAAGCTTCGACGAAGGCGTCGTGACACTCTTCATGCGGGGTGCTTGCGCCGGGTGCCCGAGTTCGACCGCGACCCTGAAGATGGGTATCGAAAATATGTTGCGGCATTATATCCCGGAAGTCCGCGAGGTTCGCGCTGCCGCTATGTAGTGACCGTATGCGGCGAATGGCAGCTATTCCGGAAACGCGGTGGCGCCGTATAAACGGCGCAGTTATCTAAACTGCTGTCCACTGTCGGCAGAATGCGTCGTGGCGCCTTCTTCACTGAACGAATTTGTGCTCATGCCGTCGTTTTATACGGCCGCGCTCGTCGGCAGCATGGTCTTGCTGGCAAGTCAGGTCCAAGGTTTCCTTGATCGCACCCAGGTGACCCCGGCCAGTTTCTCTGTTGAGGAACCGCCGGCGGATCACATGGCTGCTCCGGCTCGCGCACATCTCGATGTTGCGAAAGCAGACGATTTTGAGATGATTCTGGAGCGGAGCGGGTTTGACTTGAACAATATCCGAGGCGGCTCCGACCTCGTGCCGGCAGTCTATCTTGCCAGTTTGCCGGGCGATCTTGGCAGCCTCGATCAGATCAAACGTAAGAAACAACTCTTCTTCTCCGCCGTATTACCGTTGGTCCTGCGTGCCAATGAAAAAGTGGCGCGAGAGCGTGTGAGGCTGATCCGGTTCCAGGACCGCGTCCTTGATGGTGCCCAGCGTCGCCCGGTCGAACGGGAGTGGCTGTTGGAGCTTGCCGACCGCTATGGCCTAGATGCGGAAGGTGCCGAAATCGACTCAGTCCTGTTTGCCACGCTCTTGCCGAAGGTAGACGAAATCCCGGTTTCGCTCGCTTTGGCGCAGGCGGCCGTAGAAAGTGGCTGGGGAGCTTCACGCTTTGCCCGCAATGGCAATGCGCTGTTCGGGCAACGGGCCTGGACGGAAAAAGCAGGCATTGTACCGAAAGAACGCGCCAGTGGCGAAAAGCACGTTGTGCGCAAGTATGACAGCTTGCTGGGTTCTGTTGCGTCCTATGTCCACAACCTGAACAGTCACCCGAGTTATCGGGATTTCCGCCTGCGCCGCGCCGCGCTGCGGACTGCTGGGCGGGCGCTTGACGGCAATGTGCTGGCAGGCGGGCTGCTATCCTATGCTGAAATCGGTCAGGCTTATGTAGATACGCTGCGCCTTGTCATCACCAAGAACAGGTTGAGCGATTTTGATGGTGCAGTCCTGGAACGCTCCCTCGTAACCGTTTCCGGCTAAGGCTCAGATAGAAGGTTATTTCGGCACGACAAACTGTGTGCCGAACCACCGCCATCTGTTGTCCGGGCCAGGCATGGTGCAGTTGATGCGTGAACGGCCGGGCGGGAAGGCTTGCTTTAGCCGAACCTCGACCCGCTGTTCGAGATATTCGAGATGGGTCTCGCCTTCGCTCGACGCGAAGCAGGACAGGCTTCCCGGGTCGCCGATAGAGCTGTCCAGGGTAAAGCCAAAGGCCGGCGGGTTTTCGCCCAGCAGCGGGTCTTTCGGCAGAACGTCGGATACAGGCAATGGCAAGGCGTTGGTGACCAGACGGAATCGGTCGATCCCGCCATACCGTTCGTTCAGGGCGAAACGCGGCAGCGTCAACGGGTCCATGCCGTCATAGGCAACACCGGAATGCTGCCCGAAAGCCGCGTTGAATCCCGCATCTGCGACTGCCTTGCGAACCATCAGGCTGTATTCACCGTACGGATAGGCGAAAAGCCCAGGCCGTTCCTTAAGCTCCTCGACGAAACGCTGATTTGAATCGGCCAATTCGCGATCCAGCGCCTGGCGGTCCAGTGTGGTCATATGAGGGTGTGACTTGGTCTGGCTGCCGATGGTTACGCCACCATCTTTCATCTCCCTGATCTGGTCCCAGCTCATATAGCCCGGGACCTTGCGATCGATGACGCCGGTGGCAACGAAGAGTGTGAACGGCAGGCCGGCAGCTTTCAGCCGGGGCCATGCGTGCTCATAGACCGAGAGATACGCATCGTCGACGGTGATCGCGATGGTGTGATCGGCGAGAGGTGTGCCGGTTTTCAGAGCTTCGATGATTTCCGGCAACGGGCGGACTTTATACCGCTCCTTCTTAAGCTCCTCGAGATGCTCTTCGAACTGAGCGATCCGGATATTGGTCGAAGGATAGTCGTTTTCCCCGAACCGGTGATACATGGTCACAACGGCACCGGAAACTTCTTCGGCTGCTGCGGGCCCATCCATTGGGTTTGCAAGGCAGGCGACAAGCGCCAGGGCGGCTGTGATAACCGCACGGATCTTTCTTGGCATGTGCGCTCCACGACGAAAGGCGCGGTGAAAATTCATGCAGTTCGGCATAAAAGCTATATTCCCTTGCTCTCGTCCGCCAACGTGGTTTACAGGCGGCGATGCGATTGGAAAGGTTGCACTTTCAGGCCGCTCTGTCACCTTAACATACGCTATTTGCGGCGGAAATTAAGATGCTCTCTGCTTCCGGGACAATTATCGGCATCGATTCCAGCACCGGCGCCTGCTCGATTGCAGTGCGCCGCGGCGATGTATTGCTGGCTCATCTCCGCGAAGATATGGCGCGGGGCCAATCCGAGCGTCTGGCGCCGATGGCGAAAGCCGGCCTCGCGGCTGCCGGGCTGGGTTTCCCGGATCTGGATGCGATAGCCGTTACACGCGGTCCCGGCTCCTTTACCGGACTTCGAATCGGGATGTCCTTCGCAAAGGGTCTTGCTCAGGCGCTTGGCGTTCCAGTTTTTGGGGTCACGGGTTTTGACGCGGTCGCCCGGGCGGTTTTTGCGACTGAAGCCGCTGCCAGCCACCGCGTTGCCGTTATCCTGGAAAGTCGGCGGGCCGATCTGTTCCTGCAGCTGTTCACTACCGGCGGGGCCCCGGACGGCCCTCCCGTTGCACTGCCGCCGCAAGATATTGCTGCCAAGCTGCGACAGGTTCGCGACGCTCCGCTGCTGCTGGCCGGCGACGCAGCGGACAAAGTGCTGGCGGTGCTCGATGAGGAGGGTGCCGAAATGTTGCAAAGTAGCTCAATAACCGCGCCGGATGCCAGAGAGGTTGCCCTGATCGGGTTGGAAATGGCGGGGGAAATGGTCGGAGACGGGCAAGTACAGCAGGTGCTGCAACCGCTCTATCTTCGGGCGCCAGATGTAACGGCACCGAGGGCCGGATGACGGAACGGGACGGCTACAAGCTTCTCGGAGATATCGAAGCCCATCTCGACGATGCCGCAGCATTGCATGGCGCTATTTTTGACAAGCCCTGGTCACGGGACGCTTTGCGAGATCTGCTCTCGATGTCGGGCACGGCCGGGGCGGTGGTCCTGTCCAACGCGCGCGAGCCGACATTTGCTGGATTTGTTCTTTTTCAATGCATCGGCGATTTTGCCGAGATTCTAACCCTTGCGGTTGCGCCGGATCACCGGGGGCGCGGGCTGGGGCGCATGCTGGTGCAGCGCGTGCTCGCCCGGGCCCGAGAAACCGGCGCCGAAAAGGTGATGCTTGAGGTGCAGGACGGAAATTTGCCTGCAGTTCAGCTCTATGAAAGTCTTGGAATGAAGGCGTTTGACCGGCGCCACAACTATTACAAATCAGCGGATGGCCGCCATGCCGATGCCATTTTGATGCAGGTATTCTTCGATAATTGATGGTCCAGAAGGCCGAGAGCCGGGCAGCGAACCTGAAACCATCGGGATTCATGCGGGTTCCGAGTGCAACCAGTTTGTCATGAGAGTGTGTGAAAACTGTCACCGTTCACTCGGTATAAGCCGATACTGGGTGGCTTCTTGAGGTCCCATCCGGCGTGCGGTTCCCATATCGTTCGTGGGAGGTTCCTCGTAACGGGAGGGCGCGAAGCTATATCTGAGGAATGAGGGTGCCGCAGCGCGGCGCAATTGGCTCCGGTAGCCTGTGACCTCTAAAACAGGGATGCGACAAATCATGGGATTCTCGATTCCGACGAGAACAGCACGTTCCGAAACCGCACAGGCCGAAACCGCACCTGTCGTGATGTCTGGAGCGGCGCCGCTAGCGGACCAAACGCTCGTCTCCGGCTCGCTTGAAGTGAGAATTGCAACGACCGAGGAAGATATCCACGCGGCCAAGCGCCTGCGCTATCAGGTCTTCTATGAGGAAATGGGCGCGATTCCCTCCCCGGCCGCACGCGCGAGCCGTCTGGACGAGGACCCGTTCGACGATGTTGCGGACCATCTTCTCGTACTGGATCATACGCGGGGCAACGGCTCTGAAGCTGTGGTCGGGACCTATCGACTGATCCGCCGCGATGGTGCCGCCTTGGCAGGCGGTTTCTATACAGCCGACGAATTCGATATTGCCAAACTCGAAGCGCAACCTGGCGAGATTCTAGAGCTTGGACGCTCCTGCACGGCGGATGGCTATCGCACCCGTCCGACAATGCAGCTCCTCTGGAAAGGCATTGCTGCCTACGTGTTCCAGAACGACATTTCCTTGATGTTCGGCTGTGCCAGCCTTCCGGGCAATGATGCGGCTGCGCTTCGGACCCAGCTCGGCTATCTGCATCACAATCATCTGGCGCCGGAGCGGATTCGTGCGGCCGCGCTGCCGGAGCGGTATACTGAGATGAATCTGGTATCGGCCGAAGAAATCGATGCACGCCGCGTTGCTGCTGCACTTCCGCCCTTGATCAAAGGCTATTTGCGGCTTGGCGGTTATGTCGGTCATGGGGCGGTGGTCGATCACCAGTTCAACACCACTGATGTCTGTGTCATCGTCGAGACCAGCAATGTCTCCGACAAGTACTACAAGCATTATGAACGCGAGGCGCGCGGGGTCGTCATACAATGAGTGTCGCCGGTGCCCTTGAAGAGTTGAAGGAAGACGATGTCTTCGCCGATTCCGGGTTGCTCGGAACCTGGGACTGCGGTGCGGAGCCGGTAGAAGCGGCCGGTATGATCGCGCCGTCCCGGACTCTGCTTTGGCGCAGGCTCGCACTTTACAGCGTTCTGACGCTTGGCCTGCTGCCGGTGCAGATGCTGGCACTGGCCTTCCGGGCGTCGCTCTCCGGCAGTTTGCCGCTTTTCTATCACGGCCTCTGCGCCCGCCTGCTCGGCTTCCGGGTCCGGACCCGTGGCACGCCGCTGCGCAAGGGGTCGGTGCTCTATGCCAGCAACCATGTCTCCTATTTCGACATTGTCATACTGGGTAGCCTGCTGCGCGCCAGTTTTATCGCCAAGAGCGAGGTCAAGACATGGCCTGGCTTCGGTTTGCTTGCGACCCTGCAGCGAACTGTTTTCGTCGAGCGGCGAAGAACCCGCTCCAAGGAACATGCGAACGTCATCGCCGACCGGCTTTCGTCGGGTGACCGGCTAATCCTGTTCCCCGAAGGCACGAGCAATGACGGCAACCGTACGCTGCCTTTCAAGAGCTCGTTGTTCGCCGCCGTCAAGCAGTCCGGAAGCGACGCACCGCTGCGTTCCGACCTTCGTATTCAGCCGGTCTCTGTGACCTACACCCGGCTGAACGGGATGCCGATGGGACGCGGGCTCAGGCCGTTCTATGCCTGGTATGGCGACATGGATCTGTTGCCGCACCTGCTTGACGCTCTGGCACTTGGCCGGGTCGATGTCGATGTCGAGTTTCATGAGCCGGTGGACCCCGCAGAGTTCCGAAACCGCAAGGAACTGGCCGCGCATTGTCAGCGCATTGTCGCCAACGGTGTTTCGCGGGCCCTTTCCGGCCGCGGCGACGCTGCATCCTGACGCTGATCCTGACTGGGAAGGGACTTTTAAAATTCCGCACAATAAGCCGGTTACGCGGCTTGACTGGACGCCTCCCGGTGTTAGCATTTCGGGGATGAACAGAAACGCACGCTGGAATTTCAGTTGCACTCGGCGTATTGCTCCCGCCGTATCCTTGAAATTTGTCCCTTCGAGTGACCAAAAGGCGCGGCGCGCGTGAGCAAAAAACTCTATATCAAAACCTACGGCTGCCAGATGAACGTCTACGACAGTGAACGTATGACGGACAGTCTTGTATCTCTCGGCTATGACCCGGTGACCACGCCGGACGATGTCGATATGGTTATCCTGAACACCTGCCATATCCGGGAAAAGGCGACGGAGAAGGTTTTTTCCGAACTCGGCAGGATTCGTAAAGAAAAGGAATCCCGCGCTGCAGGCGGTAAGCCTTTGCTGATCGCGGTCGCTGGCTGTGTCGCCCAGGCAGAGGGCGAGGAAATCGTCAAACGAGCACCCTATGTCGATCTGGTGTTCGGACCGCAGACCTATCACCGTCTGCCGGAGCTGGTGCGCGCGGCTGAAGAAAAGGCGGCGGATTACCGGGCCACATCGGGCGGACGCGGTTCCCGCGGCGCCGGCGTCGTCGACACCGATTTCCCGGCGGAGAGCAAATTCGATCATCTGCCCGAAGAACGTCATTCGAATGCTGCTGCCGCGTTTCTCAGCATCCAGGAAGGCTGCGACAAGTTCTGCAGCTTCTGTGTGGTGCCTTATACGCGCGGTGCGGAGTTTTCCCGTCCGGCGGATCAGGTGATCGCCGAGGCGCGGCGGCTGGTGGCCGCTGGCACGTCGGAGCTCACCCTGCTCGGCCAGAACGTCAACGCATATCACGGCGAGGCGGGCGGCGGTGAATGGGGGCTCGGCAGGCTGGTCCGGGCGTTGGCCGAGATCGACGGGCTGGAGCGTATTCGCTATACGACCTCACACCCGAATGATGTAGATGACGACCTTATTGCCGCGCATCGTGACGTGCCGCAATTGATGCCGTTCCTGCATCTTCCGGTGCAGTCCGGTTCTGACAGTGTGTTGCGCCAGATGAACCGCAAGCACGATGCAGATTCCTATCGCCGCATCGTCGACCGGCTTCGAGAGGCTCGGCCGGACCTGGCCTTGTCTTCTGATTTCATTGTCGGACACCCGGGCGAAAGCGACGTGGATTTTGCCGACACACTCAGACTTGTAACGGATATCGGATACGTTCAGGCCTATTCGTTCAAATACAGTCCCCGCCCCGGCACACCGGCGGCCGGGACGGACCTGCAGATCGACGATGCTGTGAAGTCAGACCGTCTGGAAACCTTGCAGCAGCTTCTGAACGCCCAACAGCTCGCTTTCAATGTGGCAAGCGTCGGCGCGGTCCAGCCGGTGCTGGTCGAGCGTAAAGGGCAAAAAGAAGGTCAACTTGTTGGCCGTGGCCCCTATATGCAGGCTGTGCACTTTGCCGGTCCGGACCGGCTTATCGGTACGATCGCCGATATCCGGATTGAACAAGGATACGCCAACTCCCTATCGGGAACCGCAGTGATCGGCGAATGGGCCGGCGCGTCAGGCCCGAAACCGCTCACCTCCGACCATGAAAGGGCGATTGCTTGAGCATCATCGACGAGGCCACCGAAGTCATTCATCTGGAGTTTGCCGACCATGATCTGGTGCCAGCTTTGCTCGGCGAGCATGACGGTAATCTGGCGCGGATCGAACAGAAGCTTCAAGTTTCGATATCCTGCTTCGGAAACAAGGTCACCGTCGAAGGTGAAAAAGATGCGGTGGTTACGGCGCAATCGGCGCTGACCTCGCTTTATCGCCGCCTCGAAGGCGACATCAAGGCCGGCAAAAAACTCAAGACTCTCGACATCGGGACTGTCGATGCGGCCGTGAAATGGGCGCAGAACACCGGCGATGCGGCAAACGGTGACAGCAACGGCTTTAATGACCGCTCCGCCTTTGTGCCAACCTGGAAACGGGCGATCCAGCCGCGCTCACCGAACCAGCACCGCTATATTCAGGCGCTGTCGTCGGACGAACTCGTGCTTGGCCTTGGCCCTGCAGGTACCGGCAAGACTTATCTGGCGGTTGCAATGGCTGTTTCGATGCTGATGGAGCGCAGGGTCGAACGGCTGATCCTCTCTCGCCCGGCCGTTGAAGCCGGCGAGAGACTGGGCTTTCTGCCTGGCGATATGAAAGACAAAGTCGATCCCTATCTTCGTCCGCTCTATGATGCGCTGTACGACATGATGCCGGGCGAACAGGTCGAACGGCGGCTTGCGGCTGGCGAGATCGAAGTGGCGCCGCTTGCCTTTATGCGTGGCCGGACGCTCGCTAATTCTTACATCATTCTGGACGAGGCGCAGAACACCACGCCGACCCAGATGAAGATGTTTCTGACCCGGCTCGGTGAAAACTCGCGGATGGCGATCACTGGCGATCCGTCGCAGGTCGACCTGCCTTTTGGGGCAAAATCGGGCCTGACGGATGCGATGCATGTGCTTCGCAGGATTCCCGATGTCAGCCTCATCGAGTTCACAGCCAGAGATGTTGTGCGCCATCCGCTGGTAACGAAAATCGTGAATGCGTACAGTGAACGTGAATCAGCCCGTCTCGATGACGGGTCCAAATAGAGAAAACAATGGAGTGTCCGCGCGTGCCCGACGAACCGGAGCCGAGTAGTAGTAGCCGCAACGAGTTTGCGGCGCAGGATCCGCAGGAAGAGCCGGAGCAACCGGACTCTACTATCGACATTGCTGTCGCCATCTCCGACCCTGCCTGGAAGTCGGTGGTGCCTGACGCGGAGCGACTCTGTGTCGAGAGCGCCAATGCCGTGCTCGGGGCGGTGGTTAAGCCAACCGAGCTCAGCATAGTTTTGAGCTCCGACGCCGAAGTCCGCGTTCTGAACCGCGATTACCGCGGTAAGGACAAAGCGACCAATGTGCTGTCCTTCCCGTCGGGTCTTTCATCGGATCTGTCGGGAACTGATATGCTCGGCGATGTGATCCTCGCCTTCGAAACCGTTTCCATGGAAGCGGACCGAGACGGAAAATTTTTGCAGTCCCATCTCAGGCACTTGGTGGTGCACGGCATCCTTCATCTGCTCGGATACGATCACGAGACGGAAGAAGAAGCTTCTGAAATGGAACAGCGGGAAATCGAAATTCTCGCCGGGTTTGGTATTTCAGATCCCTACAGTCCCGTGTTGGAGCCGCTCCAATGAATTCAGGTCCGGAGAGCAGGCCGGCAACTGTCGATATCGCTGGTGTGACGGATGGTGACGGCTTTGAGTCCGAAGGTCGGCGTGAGCCGTCGTGGAAACGCTTACGGCAATTTTTTAAGGCGCTGAAGCTCAAGCGCAATGGCGGGGCATCCGCCCGCGATGCGTTGGAGGAGTTGATTGAGGACGATGGCAACGGGACGACCGACGAGGATCTTGCCATCGACCCTCATGAGCGGGCGCTGATCCGTAATATCCTTGGCTTGCGCGATATCACAGCGGAAGACGTGATGGTGCCGAGGGCGGATATCACCGGTGTTGCGGTCGATACCAGCCTCGATGCGCTGGTAATGGACATGGTGAAGGATGCCCACAGCCGAGTGCCCGTCTACCGGGAGACGCTCGACGATGTGGTTGGCATGATCCACATGAAGGATGTGCTGGCGCATGTTCATGCCGGCAAGGATGTGCCACTCAGTTCTCTGTTGCGGGAAGTGTTGTTCGTTTCGCCATCGATACGAGCAATGGATCTGTTGCAGGAGATGCGCCTGACACGCCGCCATCTCGCGCTTGTCGTGGATGAATTTGGTGGGGTTGATGGGCTGATCACCATTGAGGATCTGGTCGAGGAAATCGTCGGCGACATCGTTGATGAGCATGATGTCGAGGAAGGTCCGAAGATCGCGATGGTTGGGCCGGATATGGGCATAGCTGATGCCCGCGCCGAGATCGAGGAATTCGAGACTCTGTTCGGGACTGTGCTCAATGACGAAGAGCGTGAGGAAATCGATACGCTCGGCGGTCTCGTCTTCTCGCTTGCGGGCCGTGTTGCGGCTCGGGGGGAGCTTTTGACCCACCCGGCCGGCGTCGAATTTGAAGTGCTTGAAAGCGACTCACGCAGGATCAAGAGGATCCGTATCCGGCGTGTGTCGACGGACGAGCCTGAGCCGGAGGCCAGTCTGTGAGTGCATGGGCGTCTGTCGCCCGGTGGGGTGAGGGCGTCCGTACTGGCATCAACCGGCTTGCAGGGCTGACCGGTTTCCGCAGTGTGGCCATGATGGCACTGGTCGGCGCGCTTACCGCATTGGCTCTGCCGCCGCTTGACGTCCTGCCGGCTCTGTTTGCCTTCACCCTTATGCTGCTGACGCTTGATCGCCGCCGGACCTTCATCGGGGCGTTCGCGACCGGTTGGGCTTTTGCCTTCGGCTATCACGTCGCAGGCCTTTACTGGATTTCCAACGCGCTTTTGGTCGATGGCGACCGGTTTGCCTGGCTGGTGCCGTTTGCCGCAGCGGGCCTGCCGGCCGTTCTCGGAGTGTTTGGCGGTCTGGCGACCCTGCTCTATGGCTGGCTCCGGCCGCGCGGATGGGTAAGGGCACCTGCGTTGGCGGGCGTCTGGACTCTCTCGGAAATGCTGCGGGGGCATGTCGCCACGGGGTTTCCCTGGAACTTGCTGGCCTCTGCCTGGTCTTTTTCCGA
The DNA here is from genome assembly GCF_039990255.1 of Nisaea sp. Lineage (GTDB taxonomy): Bacteria > Pseudomonadota > Alphaproteobacteria > Thalassobaculales > Thalassobaculaceae > Nisaea. Next base: position 625,819 of record NZ_JBDXGG010000004.1, read on the forward strand.
CGCGCTGCTACAGCCCTTGTCCTTGATCGGTGCCTATGGGTACGGCTTCTTCGTGGTTCTCTTTGCGCTGTCGCCGCTCATGCTGTTACGGCGCACCGGGCGCTGGGAGCGTGGTTTCGGTGCTGTCTGTTTGCTTTTGCCGGTGATTTTTGCCGGATATGGCGCAGTACGGCTTGCCAGCGCCGCGGATCCCGACATCAGTCGTCCCACAGTCCGTATCGTCCAGGGGAACGTGGCCCAGACGGAAAAGTGGAAGCCGCAGCTCTTGCAGGGGCATTTGGCTAAATACGCCACGCTGACGCGGGCAGCACGCGCCACTGTCACGCCCGCCGGGATCGGTGATCTCGCCCTGCCCAGTCTTGTGGTCTGGCCGGAAACTGCTGTTCCCTATGCGCTCAATCGCGAGCCGCGGCTGGCGGCTTATCTGGGCTCCCTGCTCCAGCCGGGGGGGCTGCTGATGACCGGAGTGCCGCTGCGCGATCAGGTTTCCGATGATCCGGCGGAATCTCTGAGTTTCAATGCCGTTGTCGCTCTCAATGAGCGTGGCGAAATGATCGCCAGGCTGCACAAGTTTCACCTGGTCCCGTTCGGTGAATATGTGCCTCTCAGGCAATGGTTGCCTGTCGAGACGATCGCGAAGACCGGTCGTGGATTTACGGCAGGGCCCGGGCCCAGCAGTTTCGCTCATGCCGGGTTGCCGCGCATCGGCGCATTGATCTGCTACGAGATCATTTTCCCCGGCGCTGTGACGGAAGTCGGCGGACCGCGGCCCGGGCTGCTGGTAAATGTAACCAATGATGCGTGGTTTGGAGTGAGTTCCGGGCCTTATCAGCATCTGGTTGCGGCGAGGATGCGGGCTATCGAGGAAGGCTTGCCGGTTTTACGGGCCGCGAATACCGGAATTTCAGCACTGATCGATTCCTATGGGCGTGTCTTGGCGTCCCTGCCGCTGGAGCGCACAGGGACAATCGACAGTCCTCTTCCAACGTCTCTGGAAAATAAAACACTTTATGCGCGTGGCGGAGAGCTTTGGGCAATCTTGCTCGTGATCGCATCCTCTGGTGCTGCATTCTTTCTGCGCCGGAAATAAGCGGCCTTTTTCTTTTTTTTGCTACGGCTTTTATATTGACTGCATACGTTTGTATGGGTAACTGAATTTAGCGCAATTTGAGACTATTGGTTTGTAATATGGAGCAGCCCTCAAGCAAACGCCGCCCGGGAGGCCGGATGGCGAGCCTTGGAAAGCCAAATCCGGTTGATGTCCACGTCGGATCGCGTGTGCGAATGCGACGGACGTTGCTTGGGATTAGCCAGGAAAAGCTTGGTCAGGCGCTTGGACTTACATTCCAGCAAGTTCAGAAATATGAGCGCGGTGCAAACCGTATTGGCGCAAGCAGGCTATTTGATCTCAGCCGCATTCTCGAGGTGCCGGTTAACTTCTTTTTCGAGGACATGGCGGAGGAAGTTCAGGAGCAATCGCCCGGCCGGCTTTTCGAAAAAGAACAGGAGCCGGAAGCCTATCAGATCCCCGATGATCCGATGAACCGGCGTGAGACTCTTGAGCTTGTCAGGGCTTATTACAGGATCGCTGATCCGGAATCGCGCCGGCGCCTTTTTGATCTCATGCGCTCCATCGCCAACGCCTTCGATGGCGAGGATCCAGAATAATCTGCGCACGCTTTCCTCTTGACCATGAATCTCAAAACCGGCAGGAAGTCCTACCTCTCGGTGCCTTCATTAGATTCACCGGATAGAGATTCATGTCGAGCTGCTTCGTAATGAAGCGGGGCGTTCACGGGTACGTCTTCGAGCAGACATGAGTGCAACTCATATTCTAGGAGAGCCCCCGTTGACTCAATCCGACTACGAATTCACCAGCGAATCCGTCTCCGAAGGTCATCCGGACAAGGTCTGTGACCGGATTTCCGATACGGTCGTTGATATGTTCCTCGCCGCCGATCCGATGAGCCGGGTCGCTTGCGAGACTCTGGCGACGACCGACAAAGTCGTTCTAGCCGGCGAAGTACGCGGACCTGCATCCGTGACCAAGGATGCGATCATCGAGTCCGCCCGCGAAGCGATCAAGGATATCGGGTACGATCAGGAAGGCTTTAGTTGGAAGACGGCCGATATCGATGTTCTTCTGCATGAGCAGTCGACCGATATTGCTGTCGGGGTCGACGCAGCCGGCAATAAGGACGAAGGTGCGGGCGACCAGGGCATCATGTTCGGTTTTGCCTGTCGTGAGACCGAGCCGCTTATGCCGGCGCCGATCCATTACTCGCACCAGATTCTGAAATCCATGGCCGATGCACGGAAGTCCGGCGCGGACAAGGGTTTCGGCCCTGACTCCAAGAGCCAGGTGACCTTGCAATATGCAAACGGCAAGCCGGTTCGGGCGACCTCGGTTGTGGTTTCGACGCAGCATGATGAAGACCTTGAGCAGGACGAAATCCGCGAGATGGTACGCCGTCATGTCGAGCAGGTTCTGCCCGAAGGTTGGATGTGCCCGGAAGATCATTTCTATGTTAACCCGACCGGTCGGTTTGTGATCGGTGGTCCGGTCGGTGACGCTGGGCTTACCGGCCGGAAGATCATTGTCGATACCTATGGCGGCGCGGCTCCTCATGGGGGTGGCGCTTTCTCCGGCAAGGATCCGACGAAGGTCGACCGTTCGGCTGCCTATGCAGCCCGCTGGGTGGCGAAGAATGTGGTAGCCGCTGGTCTCGCCGATCGCTGCACCATTCAGGTTTCCTACGCTATCGGCGTCTCGCATCCGCTGTCGGTGTATTTCAACACTTACGGTACCGGTCAGGTCGATGAAGCGAAGCTGGCCTCCGTTGTCCGGGAGATGGTCGATCTGTCTCCCCGCGGCATCCGTGAGCGTCTTGCGCTGAGCAACCCGATCTATAGTCCGACGTCTGCCTATGGCCATTTTGGCCGCGAGGACGGTGGCAAGGGTTACTTCACCTGGGAACAGCTTGATCTGGCGGATGAGCTCAAGGGCGCGTTCGCCTGAGGCCTTAGAAAACGGGACTGAGCCGTGCCCACGGGCAAGGAAGATCTAAAAAACATCGTACAGCGTGACCGCGTCTTCTATGGCAGAAGGCGCGGTCGCCGCTTGCGCGCAGGGATGGAAACGCTGCTCGAGGAGCGGCTTCCAGAACTTATTGTCACCCTTCCGACGGAACCGGGTGCAAGGCTGGACCCGGCTTCGCTGTTTCCGGATACAATCAAAGAAATCTGGCTGGAAATCGGCTTCGGCGGCGGTGAGCATCTGGCAGCCCAGGCCGCTGCAAGGCCGGATGTAGGGTTTATCGGCTCCGAACCCTTCATGAACGGCGTGGCCAGCCTGATCCGGCATTGTGAGGATCTGGAGCTTTCGAATGTACGGATCTATCCGGACGATGTGCGTGATTTGCTGCCATTGCTGCCGGATACCTCACTTGCACGGATTGCCGTGCTCTTCGCTGACCCTTGGCCGAAGAAGCGCCATCACTCTCGCCGCATCATCCAGCATGAAAGCATTGCCGAGTTTCATCGGCTGATTGCGCCTGGCGGAGAGCTGCGGCTGGCGACGGATGATATGGGGTATTTGCAGTGGATGCTGGCGCGGGCGACTGCGCACCGGGGTTTCCGCTGGCTGGCTCGTAGCCCCTCGGATTGGCGGGTGCGGCCGGAGGATTGGCCCGGGACCAGATATGAGGCCAAGGCGCGCGATCAGGGCCGCCGCCCGGCGTTCCTTCGCTTCGAGCGTCTCAAAACGTCTGATTGAGCGAATCTTCTTGAAGCAGGCGTGCGTTCCGCTATAGTGCCGTTTCAATTAAAAGACCCAATCGGTAACGCTGATAGGGTGGGCCAACGGCCCACTTTTTTTTTGTGCTTTGCCAGGGTGGTTTCCGGTTCATTCCGGGACGAGACTTAGAGGATACGGGTGACGCAGCAACTGAACGAGAAGATCGCCGCGATGATCGGCCCGTCAATTGAATCGATGGGCTACGATCTCGTGAGGGTGATGTTCACCGGCGGGAAAAAAGCGGTTCTCCAGATTATGGCGGAACGCACCGATCGGGCTCAGATGACCGTTGAGGATTGCGCAAGCATTAGCCGAGCGGTCTCTCTCATTGTTGATGTCGAGGATCCGATTTCCGGAGAGTATAATCTGGAAGTCAGCTCTCCAGGCATCGACCGACCGCTGGTTCGCCCAGATGACTATGATCGGTTCGCTGGCTTTGAAGCGAAGATTGAGCTTGAGGTTGCGGTGAACGGACAAAAGCGGTTCCGGGGCGAAGTGCGCGGGGCCGAAAACGGTGATACCGTTGTGATCGATAAGGAGGGGGAGCGCTTGAGCTTTCCTTTTGCGTCGATCCGGACGGCAAAATTGGTTTTGACCGATGATTTGATCGCCGCTGCCGAACGCGGCGAGATCTGACTCCGGTTTCAGTAAAAACAGACCTTAACGGCAAGAAGACGCGATCCATGGAAACGGCAACCCAACCCAAGCTTGAACTGATTCAAGTCGCTGACGTTGTTGCGCGCGAAAAAGGTATCGAGCGCGACGAGGTGCTTGAGGCGATGGAGCAGGCAATCCAAAAGGCCGGTCGCTCCAAATACGGCCATGATCACGATATTCGGGCGAATATTGATCGGCAGACCGGCGCCATCGAGCTGATGCGTGTCACGGAAGTTGTCGACGAGGTTGAGGATGAGATGACGCAGATCCCGGTCGGCGTCGCTCAGAAGCGGGACCCGGAACTCAAGGTCGGTGATCTGATCGTTGATCCGCTGCCGCCGATCGATTTCGGCCGCATTGCCGCGCAAACCGCCAAGCAGGTGATTGTGCAGAAGGTCCGTGAGGCCGAGCGCACCCGTCAGTTTGCCGAGTTCAAGGATCGGGTCGGCGAAGTCGTCAACGGGATCGTCAAACGGGTCGAGTTCGGGAATGTCACAATCGACCTCGGCCGGGCCGAGGCGGTGTTGCGCCGCGACGAGCTGTTGCCGCGCGAGAGCTTCCGCAACGGTGACCGGGTTCGTGCCTATATCTACGATGTCCGCGAAGAGCAGCGTGGCCCGCAGATCTTCCTGTCCCGTACTCATCCGCAGTTCATGGCCAACCTGTTCAAGCAGGAAGTGCCTGAAATCTACGACGGTATCATCGAGATCAAGTCGGTCGCCCGTGATCCGGGCAGCCGTGCGAAGATTGCGGTCATCTCCTATGATGGCAGCATCGATCCGGTTGGCGCCTGCGTCGGCATGCGCGGCTCGCGCGTGCAGGCCGTGGTCGGCGAATTGCAGGGCGAGAAGATCGATATCATTCCGTGGTCCGAGGATCCGGCGACCTTCGTCGTCAACGGTCTGGCCCCGGCTGAAGTCAGCAAGGTTGTTTTGGACGAAGAACAGCGCCGCATCGAAGTCGTGGTGCCGGACGATCAGCTCAGCCTGGCCATCGGCCGTCGCGGACAGAATGTGCGTCTCGCTTCGATCCTGACCGGCTGGGATATCGATATCCTGACCGAGGCCGAGGAATCCGAGCGTCGCCAGGAAGAGTTCAAGACCCGGTCGCGGACATTCATCGACTCCCTCGATATCGATGACGTGATCGCGCACCTGCTGGTCGCCGAAGGCTTCAGCACGGTTGACGAGATTGCCTACTCGCCGCTTGAAGATTTGGTCGGTATTGAAGGTTTCGACGCGGATATCGCAGAAGAGCTGCAGAACCGGGCACTTGTGTTTGCCGAGGCGGAGCGTACCCGCCTGCAGGACCAGACCAAGGAGCTCGGCGTTGCCGAGGATCTGCTCGCTTTTGAAGGCCTGACACTGGCGCATGTCGCCAAGCTGGCCGAGCAGGGTGTGAAGACGCTGGACGATCTGGCCGATCTGGCAGGCGACGAGTTGATAGAAATGTTGCCCGATGCCGGTTTTGACCAGGATGCCGCAAATGGCGTCATCATGGCGGCCAGGGCCCATTGGTTTGAAGACGAAGAGGACGAAGCGTCCGACGCTGGCGCCGAAGACGCTGCTGGGGAGGCTCATGACGAGACCCCAGCAACATGAGCGCCTCGCATTAGCTGAGGGCGATGATCTAGGCCGTAATCTGCGGCGCTGCATCGCCACCGGCGAAAGCGGCGAAACGGAGCGGATGATCAGGTTCGTTATTGCGCCTGATGATACGGTCGTCCCGGATCTTTCCGAAAAACTCCCGGGTCGTGGCCTGTGGGTAACGGCGAACCGTGATGCGCTCACCGAAGCCAGCAAGAAGCGGGCGTTTTCGCGGGCGGCGAAGCAGAAAGTCGCGGTTCGTGAAGATCTTGTCGAGGCGGTGGAAGCAATGCTTGTCGCCTCGACCCAGTCTCTTATCGGTCTGGCCCGCCGGGCCGGTGCGGCCATTGCAGGTCACGCCAAGGTGGAAGACGCCTTGCGCCATAGAAAGGCTTCGCTTCTTATTGAAGCGTCTGATGGCGCCGTCGATGCTCGGGAGCGCATGACGCGCCTCGGAGACGGGGTCCCGGCTGAAGCCCTTCTGACGCGCTCCGAGCTTGGAGCGGCGTTCGATCGGGAGCAAACCGTTCACGCAGCCATCCTGGCGGCGGGAGACCATTCGAAGGGCCTTACGGTCCGATTGACACGAGAATTTGCAAGACTCTCAGGATTCCGGGGCGATATTTCGCGACTCGGGTTGGAAAACATCGGCTAGGGGTGTATTGAGGCCCCAGCCCGGTATTACGGAAAAGACGCGCGACCTAGAATGACAACAAGCAACGAGACTGATCGCAAGAAATTGAGCCTGTCCGGTAAGAAGCTTTCCCTCGGAAAGTCTGCCGACACGGATCAAGTTAAGCAGAGCTTTTCCCACGGGCGCTCCAAGACTGTTCAGGTCGAGCGGCGTAAGAAGCGTACCGGTGGTCCCGGTGGTTTCGGAGGCGACGCGGGTGGCTTGAGCGCTGAGGAGCGGGAACGCCGGACGCGGGCGCTGAAAGAGGGCTTGCGTCAGCAGGAGGAGGCCGCGACGGCCGCCGCCGCTGCGGCTCCGGCAGTAACTGAGGCTGCTGTTGAAGCTGCCGCTGAGCCGGCACCGGCACCCGAGCCTATTGACCGGCGTCAGGCTGAACTTGAAGAAATGCGCAAGATCGCGGATGCCGAAGGTAAGGTCCGCGACGAGGAAGCCGCGCGGCTCGCCGAAGAGGCTGCAGCACGCGAGGCCAAGCTCAAGGCTGAACAGGCCGCGGCACGGCCTGCGGAATCCCGGAATGCTCCAGCAGCACGCGCGGTGGATCCGGCGCAACCTGCACCGGCTGCCGATGATGATGATGGCCGGCGCGTCAAGCGCCGCACCTCCGGTGCTCCTGGCCGCCCGTCCGGTGCCCCGGCTACTCCGGATCGGCGCCCGGCGCCGACCCCGAACCGGCGTGGCGAACAGCGTCGCCGGTCCGGTAAACTTACCGTTTCCCAGGCGCTGGATGATCGTGGTGGCGAACGCTCCCGTAGTCTTGCGTCCGTGCGCCGTGCCCGCGAACGCGAAAAGCAGCGGCTGCGGGAAGAGGGTGGCGAGCAGGCCAAGCAGATCCGTGATGTGGTCATTCCGGACGCAATTACCGTCCAGGAACTCGCGAACCGTATGGCCGAACGTGCTGGCGACGTGATCAAATCGCTCATGAAAATGGGCATGATGGCGACCATCACGCAGTCTATCGACAGCGACACGGCCGAACTGGTTGTTGCCGAGTTCGGGCACCGTTCCAAGCGCGTGTCCGAGTCCGACGTTGAACTTCAGCTCCAGGGCAAGGACGATGCTCCTGAGGACATGCAGCCCCGTGCGCCGATTGTCACGGTCATGGGCCATGTCGACCACGGCAAGACCTCGCTGCTCGACGCTCTCCGGCGCTCCGATGTGGCTGGTGGTGAAGCTGGCGGCATCACCCAGCATATCGGCGCCTATCAGGTGACCGTGCCGTCCGGCGCGAAGATCACTTTCCTCGACACGCCGGGCCATGAAGCTTTCACTGAGATGCGGGCCCGTGGTGCCAATGTCACGGACATCGTTGTCCTGGTTGTAGCGGCCGATGACGGCATTATGGCGCAGACTGTTGAAGCCATCCGGCATGCGAAAGCGGCTGGTTGTCCGATCATCGTCGCTGTCAACAAGTGCGACCTTCCGGACTCCGACCCGAGCCGCGTGCGTCAGGAACTCCTGCAGCACGAGATCGTGGTCGAAGAAATGGGTGGCGATGTTCTGGCCGTGGATGTTTCCGCGAAGACCAAGGCTGGTCTCGATAAGCTTGAGGAAGCCATCCTTCTGCAGTCCGAGGTTCTTGAAGTCAAAGCCAACCCGGATCGCCGCGCCGAGGGTGCCGTGATCGAGGCTAAGATGGAAAAGGGGCGCGGCAGCGTCGCGACCGTCCTCGTTACCAAGGGTACGCTCAATGTTGGCGATATCTTCGTTGCCGGTGCCGAATGGGGTCGGGTGCGAGCGCTCCTGGACGATCGCGGCCAGCGTACGGACAATGCCGGTCCGAGTATTCCGGTTGAGGTTCTTGGCCTGCAGGGTACGCCGGTCGCCGGCGATGAATTTGCGGTGGTCGAGACTGAAGCCCAGGCACGCGAGATTGCCGAATACCGGCAGCGTGTGATGCGCGAGAAGTCGGCTGTTGCCGGCGCGCGTGGCTCCGTCGAGCAGATGCTTTCGGCCATCGCGGCCGGTCAGGCCGAGGAATTGCCGGTGGTCATCAAGACCGACGTGCATGGCTCCCTCGAGGCAATCCGGTCGACGCTTGAGAATATCTCCAACGATCATGTTGCCGTGCGCATTCTGCATGGCGCTGTTGGTGGCATCAGCGAGTCCGATGTGGCTCTGGCGAAAGCCTCCGGTGCACTGATCATTGGCTTCAATGTCCGGGCCAACCCGCAGGCGCGGGACATGGCGCAGCAGGAAAATCTCGAGATCCGTTACTATTCGATCATCTATGAGCTGATCGACGACATCAAAGCGGCACTCACGGGCATGCTGTCTCCGGATCTCAAGGAAGAGTTCCTTGGAAATGCGGAAATCCGCGAGGTCTTCAACATCACGAAGGTCGGCAAGGTCGGCGGCTGTATGGTCACCGAGGGCATGCTCCGGCGTGCGGCCAAGGTCCGTCTGCTGCGCGACAGCGTGGTGATCCACGAGGGCACACTGAAAACTCTCAAGCGCTTCAAGGACGAGGTCAAGGAAGTCCGCGAGGGTTACGAGTGCGGTACCGCCTTCGAGAATTACAACGATATTCAGGCTGGCGATCTCATCGAGTGTTTCGAGGTGAAGGAAGTCGCACGGAGCCTGGAATCAGTCCAGCGGGCCAGCACCTCGTCCTAAATGGCGGGGTTTGACTGTCATTCAGTCTGACGGGAGCTAAAAATGGTTGGATCGCACCCTGATAAGGCGGCGCGGCGTGGACGAGCGCCGTCGCAACGTCAATTGCGCATCGGCGAAGAAGTACGCCATGTGTTGGCTGGCGTATTTCAACGCGGTGATTTACACGACCCTGAACTCGAAGGCACGTCGATCACGGTGAGCGAGGTTTCGGTAAGCCCGGACCTGCGCAACGCCAATGTGTTCGTCATGCCTCTCGGCGGCAGCAACGTGGACGATGTGCTTGGCGGGCTAAAGCGCGCGGCACCGTTCTTACGGACCATGCTGGCAAAACAAATGTCGCTGCGTACCGTGCCGCGCCTCCGCTTTATCATCGATAACGCGTTTGATACTGCCAATCGGATCAACGAGGTTTTTCAGAACCCGGTGGTCCGCGCAGATCTTGAGAAGAATGACGACGAGACGGACGAGGGTGGCAATGGCGCGTAGGAAACGCGGCAACCTGGTCAATGGCTGGGTCATCCTGGATAAGCCGTCTGGTGTGACTTCGACTCAAGCGGTGGCCGCTGTTCGGCGCGTTTTCGACGCCCAGAAGGCGGGACACGCCGGAACCCTCGATCCGCTGGCGACCGGGATTCTGCCAATCGCTCTTGGCGAAGCGACGAAAACCGTGCCTTTTGTGATGGATGCCTCGAAGGAATATACCTTCGAAGTGACCTGGGGCGAAGAACGGACCACGGATGACCTTGAAGGCACCGTGTGCGGTAGCTCGGATGTTCGTCCGGGTGTCGACGAGATCAATGCCGTGTTGCCCCAGTTCCAGGGTGTCATTACTCAGGTTCCGCCGATATTTTCCGCCGTCAAGATACAGGGCCAGCGGGCTTATGATCTGGCGCGTAAGGAAGTGCCGGTCGAAATCTCACCACGTGAAGTGCGGATTGATTTCTTTGATCTGGTCGAGGCGCTTGACGCAGACCATGCGTTGTTCCGTGTCGGCTCTGGCAAAGGCGCTTATATGCGAAGCCTTGCGCGGGATGTTGCCCGTGCTGCTGGGACTGTCGGGCACATTTCGATGCTGCGTCGGCACCGTGTCGGCCCGTTCCTCGAAGCGGATGCGATTTCGCTGGATTCCTTGAAGGCTTTGGAGCATAGTCCCGCCGCTTTCGAGCACCTATTACCGGTAGAAACAGCGCTAGACGGCATCCCGGCGCTGACTCTTGCCGGTGCAGAGGCAAATAAACTCAGATGCGGTCAGTCCGTCCCGGTCTTCCGGGCCATGGATCTTGATCGTTTCGGAGATCTTCGGGAAGGCGACATAATGTACGCTGTTTCCGGGGGCAGTCCCGTTGCGATCGGACGGATCGACGGCGGCTGTATTTGTCCGATGCGCGTACTCAACCTTTGACCTAGGAGTATTCGATGTCGATTACGCAAGAGCGCAAAACTGCGCTGATCGAACAGTATGGCCGCAAAGAAGGTGATACCGGTTCCCCCGAAGTTCAGGTTTCGATCCTGACCGAACGGATTGTGAACCTTACCGAACACCTGAAGACCCACAAGAAGGACTTCCATTCCCGTCGTGGGCTCCTGATTATGGTTGGCCAGCGCCGCCGTCTGCTCGATTATCTGAAGAGCAAAAATGTCGAGCGCTATCAGGTCATCATCAAGGAACTGGGCCTGCGCCGCTAATCCATGCAGCACTGCCAAAAACAGTAACGCGTCCGCCCTGCGATTTCCGTGGGGCGGTTTGCGTTTCTGAAGGGCTTTCTGGATCGCCATATTGGGTTTGACGCCCTTGGCGATCCATGCGATTGAAGGCCCGCTCAATAGAGGAAAAAACCGAAGAACCGTACCGATGAGACACCGATAAATATGAGCCGTGTGTCACCTCGTTCGACCCTATGTTCGGTAACCATGGGCCCTTGGCCATTTCTCCCGCGCTCCGTTGAGGCGACGCGTTCGAAGAACTGGACCGGATTGCTCCATTCCGCACCAAACACAGGACAGAATGAGGATCGGATCCGAGCGGTTCGGCTTTGAAGGAAAGCTGAATGTTTCAGATACATAAAAAAGAGATCGACTGGGGCGGGCGCAAGCTGACGCTCGAGACCGGTAAAGTTGCGCGTCAGGCCGACGGCGCCGTCATGGCGACGATGGGCGAGACGACTGTTCTATGTACCGCTGTGTACGCGCGGCAGCCGAAGCCGGGGATCGATTTCTTCCCGCTGACCGTGAACTACCAGGAAAAGACCTTTGCCGCTGGCAAGATCCCAGGCGGCTTCTTCAAGCGCGAAGGTCGTCCGACTGAGAAAGAGGTACTGACCTCCCGCCTCATCGACCGTCCGATCCGCCCGCTGTTCGTCAAGGGTTTCAAGAACGAAACGCAGGTTGTCTGCACCGTTCTGTCCCATGACCTTGAAAATGATCCGGACGTTGTCGCCATGATCGGCGCCTCCGCCGCGCTGACGATTTCCGGTGTGCCGTTCCTCGGCCCGATTGCGGCTTGCCGCGTCGGTTATAAGGATGGCGAATACATCCTGAACCCGCGCCAGAGCGATCTGCCGGATTCCGATCTCGACCTGATGCTCGCCGGTACCCAGGAAGGCGTGCTCATGGTTGAGTCCATGGCTTCCGAGCTGTCCGAAGAGATCATGCTCGGCGCCGTCAGTTTCGGACACAAGGCGTTCCAGCCTGTCATCGATGCGATCATCGATCTGGCTGAAGAGTGTGCCAAGGAGCCGATGGATCTGCCGGCCGAAAGCGAAGATCTCGGCCGCGTGCGCGATGCACTGAAAGCCGGTATCTCGGCTGACATGACCAAGGCCTATGCAGAGCCGAACAAGACCCAGCGCCAGCAGAACGTTTCTGTGGTTCGGGAAAAGGGCCTGGCCCTGTTCGAGGACGCCGCAGACAAGGATCTGGCCAAGGGCCTGATGAAGGGCATTGAAGCCGATGTCGTCCGTGGTGCGATCCTGAAGACCGGACAGCGGATCGACGGTCGCGACACCAAGACGGTGCGCCCAATTGTCTCCGAAGTTGGTATTCTGCCGCGTGCCCATGGTTCTGCTCTGTTCACCCGTGGTGAAACCCAGGCTCTGGCAGTCGCCACCCTCGGCACCGGTCAGGACGAGCAGATCATCGATGCGCTCGAAGGCGAATATCGCGAGAACTTCATGCTGCATTACAACTTCCCGCCCTATTCGGTCGGTGAAGCGGGCCGCATGGGGTCCCCGGGGCGCCGTGAAATCGGTCACGGCAAGCTAGCGTGGCGCGCGGTGCGTCCGCTGCTTCCCTCCAAGGAAGCATTCCCCTACACCATCCGCGTGGTCTCCGAGGTTACGGAATCGAACGGTTCCTCCTCGATGGCGACGGTCTGTGGCACCTCCCTCTCTCTGATGGATGCGGGTGTTCCGCTGTCTTCGCCGGTTGCCGGTATTGCCATGGGCCTGATCAAGGAAGGCGATGACTACGCCGTCCTGTCAGACATCCTCGGTGACGAAGACCATCTCGGCGACATGGACTTCAAGGTCGCAGGTACCGAGAACGGCATCACGTCTCTGCAGATGGATATCAAGATCACCTCGATTACCGAGGAAATCATGAAGATCGCACTGGATCAGGCGAAAGACGGCCGGGTCCACATCCTGGGTGAAATGTCCAAGGCTCTGACATCTTCCCGTGAAGGTGTTTCCGAGAATGCGCCGCGGATCACCACGATCAGCGTCCCGACCGACAAGATCCGTGAAATTATCGGCCCAGGCGGGAAGATGATCCGTGAAATCTGCGAGACCACGGGCGCCAAGATCGACATCGATGACGACGGTACAGTGAAGGTTGCGGCGGTCGATACCGCTTCCACCGAAGCTGCTCTGGAGCGGATCCGTTACATCGTCGCGGAGCCGGAAGTCGGTGTGATCTATAAAGGTAAGGTCGTGAAGACCGTCGATTTCGGCGCCTTCGTGAACTTCCTCGGTGCCAAGGACGGCCTTGTTCATATCAGCGAGCTGAAGAGTGAGCGGGTTGGCAAGACCACAGACGTGGTCAATGTCGGCGATGAGGTGAAGGTGAAGGTTCTCGGCTTCGACGATCGTGGCAAGGTCAAGCTGTCCATGAAGGTCGTGGATCAGGAAACCGGTGCCGACCTTTCCGAAGCAGAAGCGTAAGAGCTTTTACTGATGAGCCTCCGGCTGTCCCGCTTTGTCGGACATCGCGGGATTGCCGCGGAGGCTCCTGAAAACACATTGACCGGCTTCCGCCTTGCGGCGGAGGCCGGTTTTTCGTGGGTTGAGTTCGATGTGATGTTGAGTGCGGACGACGTGCCCGTACTGCACCATGACGAGGAGCTTGGCCGCACGAATGACGGCGCAGGGCCAGTAACGGCTCAACCGCTGACAGGGCTTAGGGCCCTCGATGCTGGCGCCTGGTTCGACCTTGGCTTTGCGGGTGAGCGTATCCCGACTTTCGAGGAGGCGATCTCCTGCTGCCGAGCTCTGGAGCTGTCCATGAATGTGGAAATCAAGCCGACTAAGGGTCGCGAAGTGCGTACTGCCGAGCTGGTCTCGGAAATGCTCAACGATCTTTGTCCGGACCTGACAGACCGGATCATCGTTTCCAGTTTTGTGCCGGATTGTTTGCGGATCGCACAAGAAAAAGCCCCGGACTTTCTCCGAGGCTATCTGTCAGATAATATGGCAAAGGGTTGGCAAGAAGAAGCTAAGGGTCTTGGGTGTTACTCTGTCCACCCGAACCATGCCTGCCTGGATGCTGCGCTAGTTACGGCTATCCATGACGCGGGCTTCCGCATTCTCACCTACACGGTGAACGACCCGGAGCGGGCTGCGACCCTCATTGGCTGGGGTGTGGATGCGGTCATTACCGATGAACCCTTGGATGCCGCTGTGCTGGCTTGAGTTGCTCGGCCAGCATTCATCCGCGCCAGATCCCGCCAATATCCCAGCATGAATACCCGCATGGCTGAAGGAACGGAACTGGAGCCACGCGTCCGGTCAATTTCGTTGATCAGCGCCTTGGCATTATAGCCCAGTCTTTTCGAGACAAGATCGAACATCGACCATTCCTCAGGATGGAGGCAGATGCTGGTACGTCTGCTTTCCAGACGGAAGTGTCGGCGCACCATACGGCTGGCGTCGCGATCACCTTCTTCAACCGTCTTCAGGGCGGATCCGAGTATGTCTTTACCCTGTTCAGACGATTTCAAGCTATCTGCCATGAGGTGTCTCCAAGTAGTAGGGTCTTTACAATTGTCACTATTCCCAGAAAATTGGGAAAGCGCAAGCGTAAATTGTTCGATATGCTCGCCTAGCGTGTCCATATTGCATACAATCATGCACGATAATCATTTAATATACTGAAAAAAAACAATAAATTTTTTTCGTAAAATTTGATTAAGACTAAATAAGTGAAAATGGATTCCCAGAAATTTGGAAATTGCTTTCCCAGTGAAATGGGAATAAGGTTTTAGGTATGGGCCGATTCAAACAAGCGATATCGAAGCTCGAGGCGGAATTGCGGTACCGCTGTCACCGCTATTACGTCGAGACAGGAATCCGGAAATACAAACTCGCCTCTGCAGCGGGTATATCCGACACTTTGCTCAAAGGCATTGATCGCCCCGATTTCGAGGCGTCGATGAAAACCTTGCAGCGCCTTGACGAGGTTATCCCGGAAGATTGGGAGCCAGCGGGTGCCGGCAGTAGCGGGAAAATCCTGGTACCAGGGCAGGTCGATCCGGTTATCGGATATAAGGTGTGGGAGAGCGATCTCAGCCGCAGCCGCAAGATTTATGTGCGCGACGAACTCCTGCACGGGCTCGATCCGGACCAGATGGAACGCTGTGCTTTCTATATAGAGAAGGCGCGGGACCAGGAAGGGCGCCTGATCGAAGGAAAATTCAAGATTGAGGTTCTGCGGGCTATTGCCCCACAATGCGCAATCCACGTTTTTGACGTGGGCGAGGAAGATCCCGATAAATATTTATTGAGCACTGGGACGCCGGCACCGGCTTCTGGAAGGGTGCGGATATGACCGGGATGAAGTTCGCGGAGCTTGATGACGAGGCGTTGCGGCGCTGTCAGCTTGAAGACTACCTAGTGTGCCGCGAAACCAAGTGGCCGAATCTTTCGATTGTGCACCGTAACTATGCGCATGGAGAAGAGCGGAACTTCCTTCGGCTGCTATTCCCGTTCGAAGCCAGTGACGGATCGCCGAAAATCCTCAGCATCACGCGTCCGCAATCCTCTGGCCTGGCCGTTGACCTGCTGAAGAAAAAGCTTCCGGGATACGACCTTAAAAGCGGCGACGGTGTTGTCGACTTGCGCAGCCGGCGTACCTGAGGCTCTGTAAAAACCCGTCTCTTCGCGGATCAGTCCGCGTCGCGTTCCGGCTTCGGGATTGCGACGGTATGGAATCCGCCATCCACATAGTGAATTTCCCCGGTCACGCCTGCCGACAGGTCACTCAGTAGATAGAGGCCTGCCTGCCCGACTTCGGTGAGGCTTGCGTTGCGCTTGAGCGGTGCGTTGGCCTCGGCGAAGCGGAATGTATGGCGGGCATCGGCGATGGCCGAGCCGGCGAGGGTCTTCATCGGGCCGGCTGAGATCGCGTTCACGCGTATTCCGTGCTCGCCGAGGTCGGCGGCCAGATAGCGGACGCTCGCTTCCAGGGCAGCCTTGGCCACTCCCATGACGTTGTAGTTCGGCGTCGTGCGGTTGGCACCGAGATAGGACAAGGTCAGCATGCTGCCGCCGTCCTTCATCAGAGGCCAGGCGCGTCGGGCGATATTCGTGAAGGAGAAGCAGGAGATATCCAGCGTGTTGAGGAAATTATCCCGCGAGGTATCTGCGTAGCGACCCTTCAGCTCACCCTTGTCTGAATAGGCGATGGCGTGCAGCACGAAGTCCAGGCCGCCCCAGGCGGTACCGATTTCATCGAATGCTCGGTCAAGCGCGTCGTCATCGGAGACGTCGCACATCACTGCCAGCGGTGAGCCGACGCTCTCCGCCAGAGGATGAACCCGCTTTTTAAGGGACTCGTTCTGGTATGTGAACGCCAGTTGAGCGCCTTGCGAGGCTGCGGCTGCGGCGATGCCCCAGGCGATCGAGCGGTCGTTGGCGACCCCCATGATCAGGCCACGCTTGCCTGCCATCAGGCCTTTGTAAGGTGCCGATTCCGCGTCACGCTGATCGGCTGTATCGTCAATCAGGTCGGTCATCCCGGTCGCTCCGCTATCAGGCGTCGTATTTCTGGAAAGCTAGGACTGCGTTGGTGCCGCCGAATCCGAAGCTGTTCGACATGGCAACACGTAGACCGGCATTGTCCACGCGTTCCCGCACGATCGGCATATCCTCAACCTCGGGGTCGACGGTTTCGATATTGGCCGAGGCTGCGATGAAATCGTTCTTCATCATCAGAAGTGTGTAAATTGCCTCGTGAACGCCAGTCGCGCCTTGTGAGTGACCGCTCAGGGATTTTGTTGAGCTGATCGGCGGGATTTCATTCCGATTCTTGAAGACCTCGCGGATGCCTTCCAGCTCGATCGTGTCGCCGACCGGCGTACTGGTGCCGTGGGCGTTGATGTAATCGACCGGTCCCTCGACGTTTTTCAGGGCCATCTGCATGCAACGCACGCCACCTTCGCCGGAGGGCGCAACCATGTCTGCACCGTCGGATGTGGCGCCGTAACCAACGATCTCGCCATAAATCTTGGCCCCGCGTGCTTTCGCATGCTCAAGCTCTTCAAGAATGAGGACTCCGCCACCGCCGGAGATAACGAATCCGTCGCGGTTGGCATCGTATGCGCGCGATGCTTTGTCGGGGGTATCGTTGTACTTCGAGGAAAGAGCGCCCATTGCGTCAAACAGGACGGAGAGCGTCCAGTGCAGCTCTTCGCCGCCGCCGGCCAGCATCACGTCCTGCTTGCCCATCTGGACCATTTCAAACGCGTTGCCGACGCAGTGCGAGCTGGTCGAGCAGGCGGAAGAAATGGAATAGCTCAGACCCTTGATCTTGAAGGCCGTCGAGAGCGTAGCGGAGTTGGTGCTGCACATGACCCGAGGCACCATGTAGGGGCCAACCCGTTTCGGACCTTTTTCGCGTGCGGTATCGAATGCCTGCATCATGTTGGAGGTCGACGGGCCGCCGGAGCCCATGACCATGCCGGTCATCGGGTTGCTGACGTCGCCAGGCTCCAGGCCCGCATCTTCTATCGCCTGCTGGGCTGCGATGTAATTGTAGGCGGCGCCGTTGCCCATGAAGCGCATCAGCTTCCGGTCGATATGCTCCGACGGGTCCAGCTTGATCGAGCCATGGACGTGGGAGCGGAAACCGAGATCGGCATAGTCCGGCGCGAATTCTATGCCGGATTTGCCGGCACGCAGAGAGGCGGTGACTTCATCAGCATTGTTGCCAATGCTTGAGACGATTCCGAGACCGGTGACGACGACGCGACGCATATCAATTTGCCCCTTCGGTTGCCGTGTTCTGGAATAGCCCGACGCGGATGTCTTTGGCTTCGAAGACTGTGACGCCATCGCAATCCACGCGACCGTCGGCGATCCCCATATAAAGCTTGCGCATGATCACGCGCTTGAGATCCAGCGTGTAGGTCAGCTTTTTTGCGGACGGCAGCACCTGGCCGGAGAATTTAACTTCGCCGACGGAGATCGCACGGCCAGAACCGGGCCCGCCCATCCAACCGAGCGTGAAGCCGAGCAGCTGCCAGAGAGCATCCATGCCGAGGCAACCCGGCATCACCGGGTCGCCGACGAAATGGCAATCGAAGAACCAGAGGTTCGGCTTGATGTCATATTCGGCCGTGACTGAGCCCTTGTCATAGGCGCCGCCGCTGGTCGAGAGGTTGGTGATACGGTCGAACATCAGCATCGGCGGCATCGGAAGCTGCGCGTTCCCGGGGCCGAAAAGCTCTCCCTTGGCGCATTTGATCAGGTCTTCGTAACCGAAGCTGTTCTTTTCCTTGAAGTCCAACAATGCCATTCCTTCCCGTACGCCAGCGCTTATTGTCAGGCGGGACCTTGTTCGGCCCCATAATAGACTGCAACCGCGCGACCGCGCCATCTCTCACATTTCATGCACCGCCTACCCTAAATATGGTAGTGAGCGCAAGCAATCACGTGGCGTAAGATGCCCGATGACTTGACATATGGGATGGATTAACGCTCTGTCTTAAGATTGTGGTGCCTGAGTGGTGAGACCCCGAGAGACCGAATGGGATACCGGGAATGAGTAGTGCTGAAACCCATAGCGAAACGCAGAGCCTGTCCGGGCGCCTGACCAAGGCCGGATTGCGCCCGACGCGTCAGCGTCTTGCACTTGCGGATCTGCTCTATGCGGCAGGCGACCGACACGTGACGGCGGAGCAGCTTCATAAGGAAGCCGGCGAAGCCGGGATCACGGTTTCGCTCGCCACGGTTTACAACACTTTGCATCAGTTCACCGGATCCGGCCTGCTTCGGGAAGTCGTGGTCGAGTCAGGTCGTTCCTATTTCGATACGAACACCACCGACCATCACCATTTCTTCGTTGAGGACGAGTTGCGCCTGACGGATATTCCTGCGGAGAGAGTTGGCTTCGTCAATCTTCCCGATGCGCCGGAAGGCACCGAAATCGAGCGGGTCGATTTGATCATTCGTCTGAAGGCGAAAGAACTTTAGGCTGGGGCAGGTCAGGCGCGCCTAGCGCAGTGACTCGTCTACCCGAATTCCCCAGATCGCCGATCTGTGCACCCAGCCGCTGAGGCCGGATACTTCGATCTCGCACCATTCCCGTGCGCAACTTTCCAGCCAGGCGATGACGCCGGGTTCCAGATGGGCCACTGCCGGTGCGCTGTTCGCGGATTCGCGCCGGAGAGTCCGGTTGCGGCCAATCACCAGAACAGAGCGTCGTCCAGACAGCATGCTCTGATGCACCCAACCCTCGGTGCCTTCAAAATCCCGTACCTTCCGCCAGTTTTCGAACTCGGAAACAATCTCGACCGGCATATTCTCCCGGACGAATACCCAGTCCACCGGATACCGTACCCCGGGCCCGGTCCTGACATTGACCTCTTCGGCCTGGAGCGTGACATAGCGGGGGATCGGCAGGCCTGTGACGCTGCCAACGGTCTCCGCCCGAACGGCACTGTTCTGGCCGGCCAGCAGCAAGGTAGGCACGATCAACAGGCCGATGATCAGCGATAGTGGTTTCAGAAACATAGTGCGTACCCCGGATTGACGGCTCATCTTATCACTACAACTGGAGTGGTAGTAAGAGGGGCGAGGCTAAATAGCCTAGATACTTGCCGCTTTGTGGACAATTCACCGGACGCCTGATATTTCCCGGAAGAACAGGGTATCGGGGCGAAGGATAAATCCCATGACAACCAGCAAGCCGCTTGTCATCGTCACGCGGAAGCTACCGGATCCGGTGGAGACCCGGATGATGGAGCTATTCGATACGCGGCTGAACATGTCGGATGAGCCATTCTCGCGCGAACAGCTGAAAGCGGCCATGGCGGAAGCGGACATCCTTGTCCCGACCGTGACCGACAAACTTGATGCGAAACTGATCGAGGCGGCGGGTCCAAGCCTGAAGCTGATCGCCTCCTTCGGCACCGGGGTCGACCATATCGATGTGCCAGCTGCCAAGAAGAAGGGCATCATCGTCACCAACACCCCCGGCGTGCTGACCGAGGATACGGCGGACATGACCATGGCGTTGATCCTTTCGGTGCCGCGCCGCCTCGTTGAGGGCGAAAAACTCGTGCGTTCCGGGAAATGGGAAGGCTGGGGGCCGACGGTTATGCTTGGCCACCGGATTCACGGCAAGCGCCTCGGCATTATCGGAATGGGTCGGATCGGTCAGGCGGTGGCGAAACGGGCCCGCGGGTTCGGATTGTCGATCCATTATCACAACAGACGTCGCCTGCACCCGGAGGCGGAGCAGGAGCTGGAAGCGACCTATTGGGACAATCTGGACCAGATGCTGTCCCGGATGGATATCATTTCGGTGAATTGTCCGCGCACGCCGGCCACCTATCACATGCTGAATGCGCGGCGGCTCTCGCTGCTGCAGCCGCACGCCTATCTGGTCAACACCTCGCGTGGCGAAGTGGTGGACGAGGAGGCGTTGGTGCAGGCGTTATCGAACCGGGATTTCGCGGGCGCGGGTCTGGATGTTTTCGAGCACGAGCCGCAGGTCGACCCGAAGCTGCTGCAGCTCTCCAACGTGGTGCTGCTGCCGCATATGGGCTCGGCGACGATCGAGGGGCGGATCGATATGGGTGAAAAGGTGATTGTGAACGTGAAGACGTTCGTCGACGGTCATCGGCCGCCGGACAGGGTGTTAGAGCTCGAGTTCTAAGCGCCTCGGCTTACTGTTAACCTACTGGCCGAAAAACGCGCTGGCGTCGCCGGAGCCGACCATTACGCCAATCAGAACCAGACTCAGAACCAGTGTGATTCCGAGAAGGGGCGGCCCCCAAGACCCGCTGGCCTGGAGATCGGCTTCGCTCGGCACAACGCCGTTGCTGCCGGTTCTGTTTTCTGTTTGATGCCCGTTCATGACTTTCTTCTCCTAGCCGACCCGCATTCCGCCCTATTGCGGAATCAGTCGTGTCCTGATCATTCTCAATTGGTAAGATAAAGATATGGTAACCGACCGGATTATTTCCAATCCGTTATCGATCATCGACGTGGCATATAACACATGCTGAACAGGACCGAATTAAGGCGGTGATCAGGCGATTTCGCGGATTGTCGGGTCAGTACCGCAGAGTGCGCAGTCCGGATTGCGGGTGGCTTTCATCTTGCGGAAAGTCGGACCGAGCGCGTCATAGATCAGCAGGTGGCCGGACAGGCTGCTTCCGAGATCGAGCAGTTCTTTCAGAACTTCGGTGGCCTGCAGTGTGCCGATAACACCGGCGACCGCGCCGAGAATGCCAGCCTCCTCGCAGCGGGGGATCATCCCGGCCGGCGGTTCGGTCGGGAACAGGCAGCGATAGCAGGGCTCGCCCGCATGACCCGGCACGCCTCCCCGGAAGGTCGCCAGTTGACCCTCGAAGCGCAGCAGGGAGCCCGAGACCAGCGGCTTACCGGCAAAATAGGCGGCATCGTTGACGAGATAACGGGTGGCGAAATTGTCACTGCCGTCGGCGATCAGATCGTAATCGGCGAAAAGCGTGGCAGCATTCTCGGCGGTCAGTCGCTCCTCGTGCCGGTTTACCTGAATACCGGGATTGATCCGGGCGACCGACTCCGCCGCTGACGCGACCTTGGAGATACCGACCGAGGCGGTGCCGTGAGCGATCTGGCGTTGCAGGTTGGTCAGGTCGACTTCATCGTCATCGACCACGCCGAGGGTGCCGACCCCGGCTGCGGCGAGATAGAGCAGCAACGGCGAGCCGAGTCCGCCCGCGCCGATCACCAGGACGCGGGAGGTGAGAAGGCGCTCCTGCCCCTCCTCGCCGACCTCGTCCAGGATCAGATGGCGGGCATAGCGATGGAACTGTTCGTCGTTCAGTTCCATATCGCTTATTCCCCGAGGCCCTCGAACAGGGCGGTCGAGAGGTAGCGTTCGGCAAAGCTCGGGATAATAACGACGATCCGCTTGCCTTCCATTTCCGGGCGCTTGCCGACTTCGAAGGCGGCGGCAAGGGCGGCTCCGGAGGAAATGCCAGCCGGGAGACCCTCAATGCGAGCCGCCTCGCGGCTCGTCTCGATCGCGGCCTCGTTGCTGACCTTGATGATCTCGTCATAGATCTTTGTGTCGAGGATTTCCGGCACGAAACCGGCACCGATCCCCTGGATTTTGTGCGGCGCCGGGCTGCCACCGGACAGCACCGGGCTGGCTTCCGGCTCGACCGCGACGACCTGGAGCTTCGGATTCCGCTGCTTCAGGACGCCGCCGGCGCCCGTGATGGTACCGCCGGTGCCAATACCTGAGACGAAAGCGTCGATGTCGCCATCGGTATCCGTCCAGATTTCCTCCGCTGTGGTGCGGACGTGGATATCCGGGTTAGCCGGGTTCGCAAACTGCTGCGGCATGTAGGAATTCGGAGTCTGCGCCGCCAGTTCTTCTGCCTTCGCGATGGCTCCTTTCATGCCGAGAGGCGCTTCTGTCAGCACGATTTCGGCGCCGAGGAACGCCAGCATCTTGCGGCGCTCGATCGACATGGATTCCGGCATGGTCAGGATGAGCTTGTAGCCCTTGGCAGCCGCCACGAAGGCAAGACCGATGCCTGTATTGCCGCTTGTCGGCTCGATAATGGTGGCGCCGGGTTTCAGCTCTCCGGAGGCTTCGGCCGCCTCGATCATCGCCTTGCCGATCCGGTCCTTTACCGAGGCCAGCGGATTGAAGAATTCGAGCTTGGCAAGGATGTCCGCCTTGACGCCCTTGGCCGCTGCCAGCTTGGACACGCGGACGAGAGGTGTGCCGCCAATCGTATCGAGAATGCTGTCGTAGATTTTTCCGCGGAATTCGGTTGCGCTCATCTGATGGTCCTCCCTCGGGGATGTCCTGTCCTGCTCAAGCTGGTCAATCCCGCCCGGCTCTTAAACGGTCGGTAAGGAACAAGTGTGTGCGTGTTCGCGCGCCAGCGCCCGTTTAGTCGCGCCTAACCGGTACCGGTGGAGCCGAAGCCGCCGCTTCCGCGCGCCGTCTCGTCCAGCTCTTCGACTTCCTGCCAGCGCGCCTGGATCACCGGGGCGACCAGCATCTGGGCGATGCGCATGCCACGGGTCACGGTGAAAGGTACCTGGCCGTGATTGATCAGGATAACGCCGATCTCACCACGATAATCCGCATCGATCGTGCCGGGTGTGTTCACCTGGGTCACGCCGTTGCGCAGGGCGAGGCCGGAGCGTGGCCGCACCTGAGCCTCGAAACCCGGCGGCAGGGCAATGGACAGGCCGGTCGGAATCAGTGCGCGCTCGCCCGGCGCAAGAATGACATCCTCGGAAATCGCGGCCATCAGATCCATGCCGGCGCTGTCGGGCGTCTGGTATTCCGGCAGCGGAAGATCGGCGCCGTGCGGCAGGTGGCGGACGCGGACGTCAACAGTGGCGGTAGTCATGCCGTGAAATGCTCCGTGATGCGGGCGGCGAGCTTTGTCGCCACCTCTTTCTTGGTCAGGGTGGGCCAATCCTCGGCGCCGTCCCCGGTGATCAGGTGAATGGTGTTGGCATCCCCGCCGAAGGTGCCCGTCGCCGGGCTGACATCGTTGGCCAGGATCCAGTCGCAGCCCTTGCGGGCACGTTTCTCGGTGGCGTGCGGGATGACGTTTTCCGTTTCGGCAGCGAAACCAATGACCAGCGCGGGCCGTTTGCCGTCGAGCCCAGAAACCGTCTTCAGGATGTCTGGGTTTTCCGTCATGGAGAGCGCCGGTATATCCCCGCTGCCATTCTTCTTCAGCTTCTGTGTCGCTTCCTCGGCCATCCGCCAGTCGGCGACGGCGGCGGCGAAGACGGCAATATCGGCGGGCAGGGCGGCTTCAACCCCGGCCAGCATCTGCCGCGCTGTCTCGATATGCCGGACGGTGACGCCTGCCGGATCGGGCTCGCGCGTCGGGCCCGTCACCAGCGTCACCTCTGCACCTGCCGCTGCAAGCGCTGCCGCAATGGCATGGCCCTGCTTGCCGGAAGACCGGTTGGCGATATAGCGCACCGGGTCGATCGGCTCATATGTCGGCCCGCTGGTGACAACGGCGCGTTTGCCCGCCAGAGGTTTTGCCGCCGGGTCGAGCTGCGCCGCGACGGCCTCGGCAATTGCCGCCGGTTCGGCCATGCGCCCCGGCCCGAATTCACCGCAGGCCATGTCGCCCTCGTCAGGCCCGATGAAGGAAATGCCTCGCTCGGCCAATACGTCTACGTTCTCCTGCGTCGCCGCATGGGTCCACATCCGGACATTCATCGCCGGGGCGGCCAGCACGGGCGTGTCGGTCGCCAGCAGCAGGGTGGAGGCCAGATCGCCCGCCAGCCCGGCCCGCATCTTAGCCAGCAGGTCGGCCGTGGCAGGTGCAACGACGATCAGGTCGGCGGAACGGGAAAGCTGGATATGCCCCATCTCCGCCTCGTCTGTGAGGGAGAAGAGATCTTTATAGACCTTGTCTTCGGTCAGCGCCGACAGGCTGAGCGGCGTGACGAATTCCTCGCCCGCCTTGGTCAGCACCGCGCGCACGGCAATACCGCGCTTGCGCAGCAACCGCACCAGCTCCAGCGCCTTATAGGCGGCAATGCCGCCGCCGACGATCAGCAGAACCCGTTTGCCGGAGGCCATAAGCCTATCCTCTTGAAATCAGTTGTCGCGGCGGACTCTAGGTCCGGTCTGGGGCGGTGGCAAGATGTCGGCACGCTAATGCCTTGCTCTCATCCTGACTTAATCAGCCGAAGAGCAGTGCCGCGACAGCGATTGCGAGCGCCAGCCAGACCGGCCAGAAGGAGCGGCGGCGCTTCGCGCTCTCCTCGGCGAAGCGGGCAACGGTATCGGGGTGGAGCTTAACCCCGCCCTCGGTCAGCGAGCCCATGACCTTGTCGGCGGTCTCGACCATCTGCGGCAACCGTTCGGCAAGGGCGATGGCGTGGGAGGCGGCTTCCCTGATCCGAGCCTGGGGACCGCGATGCTCCAGCATCCAGTCCTGGATCATCGGCCGGGGTAGCTCCCACATATTAACCTCGGGATTAAGCGTCCGGCCGACGCCTTCCGCCACAACCATGGTCTTCTGCAACAGCAGAAGCTGGGGTTGGGTTTCCATCTCGAACTGCTCGGTGATCCGGAACAGCTGGGCCAGCAGGCGGGCGACGGAAATCTCGTGCAGTGGCCGGCCGAGCAGTGGCTCGCCGATGGAGCGGCAGGCCTGGGTGAAGGCGTCGATACTCTTGTGTGCGGGCACGTAACCGGCCCGGAAATGCACCTCGGCGACCTTGCGGTAATCGCCGGTAATAAAGCCGGTCAGCATATCGGCGAGGAAATAGCGGGTCTTCTGGTCCAGCCGTCCCATGATGCCGAAATCGACGGGCACGACGCGGCCCTCGGCGTCCACGAAAGCGTTGCCCGGATGCATGTCGGCATGGAAGAAGCCGTCGCGGAACACCTGATTGAAGAAGGCGGTGGCGGCTCGGCGCAGGATCTCGGTCGGCTCCAGACCCTGTTCTATCAGTGTCTCCAGATCGTCGATCCGCGTGCCGTGCACCCGTTCTATGGTCATCACCCTAGCGGTGGTCCGGCTCCAGTTGACCAGAGGTACCCGGAAGCCCGGATCATCGGCGAAATTCTCGGCGAGCTCGGACGCGGCGGCGGCCTCCATGCGGAGATCCATCTCCATCTCGACGGATTCGGCGAAAAGTTCGATGACCTCGACCGGCTTCAGGCGGCGGATCCAGGGCCAGTGCTCTTCCAGCAGCTCTGCGATCCAGTGAAACAGATCAAGGTCGCGGGCGAACCGTTTCTCGATATCGGGCCGGAGGATCTTGACCGCGACTTCCTCGCCGTCGGTGGTGACAGCGAAATGCACCTGGGCGATGGACGCGGCGGCGACCGGTTTCTCGTCGAAGCTGCTGAACACCTCGTCGATGGGACGGCCGAGCTCTTCCTCAAGTGTCTGTTTGGCGACGGCGACCGGGAAGGGCTTCAGGCGGTCCTGCAGGCGGGAAAGGTCGTGCGCCTGCTCCTCGCCGATCAGATCGGACCGTGTGGCAAGGGACTGACCGAATTTGATAAAGCTGGGGCCGAGGGCGCTGAGGGCTGCCGCCAGTCGCTCCCCTGGGCGCAGCCGGTCATAGCGCCGGTCCCGAAACAGCAGCACGAAGCGCGCGGCAAAGGCGAGCGCTGGTGCTTGCGGAATGTTGGCGAGCGGCTCCAGGGCCCCGTACCGGGAGAGAATCCAGGCCGAACGGCAAAGACGGACGAGGTTACGAAGAGCGCGCCACATATCTAATCAGATCTTCCAGGCGGAGTGGATGGCTGCGATACCGCCGGAGAGGTTGCGGTACCGGATGCGTCCGAAGCCGGCGGCCTCGATCCGGTCAACGAAGCGCTCCTGATCGGGGAATTTCCGGATGCTCTCGGCGAGATATAGATAGGCGTCGCGGTCGTCAGCGACACGGGCGCCGATTTCTGGGAGCACCTTGAAGGAATAGAAATCATAAACCGGGTCGAGCGCCGGCAGGGCGAGGCGGCTGAATTCGAGACACAGGAAGCGCCCGCCCGGCTTCAGCACGCGCCGCGCGTCGCGCAGGGCGGCGTCGATATCGGTGACGTTCCGAAGGCCGAAGGCGATGGTATAAAGATCGACCGAATTGCTTTCGATCGGCAGCATCTCGGCATTGCCGACGGCCCAAGTCAGATCCTCGATGCCGTTTTCCGCCGCCCGCTCGCGGCCGACGGTGAGCATCGCTTCATTGATATCGCAGACAATGACCGGTCCGCCGCCGCGCTTCCGGTAGCGGAAGGCGATATCGCCGGTGCCGCCGGCGACGTCCAGCAGGGTGAGATCCGGGCGCGGTGCCACCCAGTCCATCAGCGCGGCCTTCCAGAGCCGGTGGATGCCGAGGCTCATCAGGTCGTTCATCAGGTCGTAGCGTCCGGCGACCGAGTCGAAAACCTCGCGGACAAGCCCGGCTTTCTCGCCGACAGGCACATCCTTGAAGCCGAAATGAGTGGTGGCGTTCTCAGTCATCGCGCAAATCCCGCTGCCGGTCAGGGGCGATCCCAAGAAACGCCCCACCCGTGATCTAGCCCAGAGTGAGCGGCAATCCAACAGGAGAAGCAATGGTCGTCCGGTGTCATCCGGTCGCGCTTGCCGATACCTGCCCGCTCCCGTACAGAGAAACAAGATACGGAAACGAAGGAGTATGGCGTGCCGGAACTGCCCGAGGTGGAAACCGTGATGCGCGGCCTGCAGCCCTTCATGGAGGGTAAGCGGCTGGCGCGTGTGGAGCAGCGTCGGCCGGATCTGCGCTGGCCGTTTCCAGAGGATTTCGTTGCCCGGCTCGAAGGTCGGCGGGTCGCAAGCATGTCGCGGCGGGCAAAATACATGCTCGTCCATATGGAAGACGGCACGGTGCTGATCTGGCATCTCGGCATGTCGGGCCGGGTCACGATCGAAGAGACCCGCCCTGCTGAGTTTGACCGGCACGACCATGTCGTTTTTACCACAGAGGACGGCACCGTGATCCGGTTCAACGATCAGCGCCGGTTCGGCTCGATGGATCTCGCAGCGGAGGCCGAACTTCCGGCTCATAAGCACTTCGCCGGGATGGGGCCGGAGCCGCTTTCGAATGCCTTTAACGGCCCGTCGCTGGCCGCCGCCCTGAAAGGCAAGCAGACGCCGATCAAGGCAGCTTTGCTGGATCAGAAGGTCGTCGCGGGGCTCGGCAATATCTATGTTTCCGAAGCGCTTTTTCGTTCCGGGATCTCCCCCTTGCGCAAGGCCACCAACGTGCAGGGTGCGCGGGCCGAACGGCTGGCGGGGGATATCCGGGAAGTGTTGCTGGCTGCGATCCGTGCTGGTGGCTCCACGCTTCGGGATCATGCCCGGCCGGACGGGGAGCTTGGCTATTTCCAGCATGAATTCGCCGTCTATGACCGCGAGGGGGCGACATGCCCGGTGGAGCCCGGTCACGGGCCGATCCGCCGTATTGTCCAGTCCGGCCGATCCACTTTCTATTGTCCACGCTGCCAGCGGTGAGGTAGAAGCTGCCATTATGTCTATCCGGCAAAACAACAAGCGCGGGTCCGTACTCCGGGCGCTTCGGCTCCTAGTCAGAGTGTTTGTCTTGGTTCTGCTGCTGGCATCTGGACGGGCAGGATTGGCGGCGGACGGCTTTGTGGAGGGCTTTGCCGACCTGCCCCTGATGCCCGGACTTGAGCAGATACCAGACGCCTCGCTGGCATTCGATGCCGCCAGCGGACGGATCGTGGTTGCCTTCGCTCGCGGTCCTGTGCCCGTTGCCGGGATTCAGTCTTTTTATGCGGAGACCCTCGGCCAGCTCGGCTGGACCAGGGCGGACGAGAATACCTACCAGCGCGAGGGGGAGAGCCTGACGCTGGACTTCACACCGGACGGCGAGGATACGCTGGTCCGGTATTCCTTATTGCCTAGATGACCGGCGGGCTTGTCCCGCCGGCGCGCAACGGATGAATAGGAGCGATCCGATGGCATATGAAAACATTCTGGTTGAGAAGAAGGGGGCCGTCGGCCTCATTACCCTGAACCGGCCTAAGGCGCTGAATGCCCTGTCCAGTCCGCTGATGGCGGAGCTGAGCAAGGCGCTCGCCGATTTCGAGGCGGATGACGAGGTCGGCTGCATGGTGCTGACTGGCAGCGAGAAGGCTTTCGCCGCTGGCGCCGACATCAAGGAGATGCAGAGCAAGAGCTTCACCGATGTGTTCAGCCAGGATTTCATCACCAGCGGCTGGGAAGACCTGACCGATTGCCGCAAGCCGGTGATCGCCGCGGTTTCCGGTTACGCGCTTGGAGGTGGCTGCGAGGTGGCGATGATGTGCGATTTCATCCTCGCAGCCGACACGGCGAAGTTCGGCCAGCCGGAAATCACCATCGGAACGATCCCGGGTGCCGGCGGCACGCAACGTCTGACCCGTTTCGTCGGCAAGTCCAAGGCCATGGAAATGTGCCTGACCGGTCGCATGATGGACGCAGAGGAAGCGGAGCGTGCGGGACTTGTGAGCCGCGTCGTTCCGGCTGCTGATCTGCTGGACGAAGCCCTCAAGGTGGCGGGCAAGATTGCCTCTCTCTCGCGTCCGTCGGTGTTTATGGCGAAAGAGGCGGTCAACCGATCCTACGAGACCACACTGGCCGAAGGTATCAACTTCGAACGGCGGCTGTTCCATGCCACCTTCGCGACCGAAGACCAGAAAGAAGGGATGTCGGCATTTGCGGAAAAGCGGCAGCCTAGTTTCAAGAACCGCTGATTCTCAAATCAGTCGGATTTACGCGGTTGACGCGACGAGGGACTCTCGTCTATAAGCCGCCCTCTTGAATTTCCGCGCATCGAGCTGGGATTAGAAGCAAATGGCGCAACATCAGTCTGCCAAAAAACGTATTCGCCGTAATGACCGGCGTCGGGTTATGAACCACGCCCGGATCAGCCGTATTCGTACCTTCGTCAAGAAGGTCGAGCTGGCGATCGACAGTGGGGACAAGGAAGTCGCTCAGGCCGCGTTCAAAGCAGCGCAGCCGGAAATGCAGCGTGGGGTGACCAAGGGTGTACTTCATCGGAACACCGTGTCGCGCAAGCTGTCGCGTCTCTCTGCCCGGATCAAGGCGATCTCCGCCTAACAACGGACGTCCTGACGAATATTTTAAGTGGAAGCCGCACCTTCTGGGTTGCGGCTTTTGCTTGTTTCGGCCTTCGGTACGGCGTTGGTACGCGTGAAACCCTCGTCATTCTTTGGTTACATTTTTATTGAAATTTTGCAGCAAAAAGACCGTCTAAATTTTGTGGTGAGAGCGATCTGAGCGACTGGGATTTATGAAAATTACAATAAATTCAGTAGATTAGGGGTGTCTTTCCGATAGGTGGAATGCAAAGGCAATGTCATCTTTGAAGGACGGAATTCAAGGCGTTGATTCAAAGTAGAGATTGATTCTGTCAAGGAAAAGATCAGCGGTTTAGGCGAAAAAAAATCGTCATTTTGGATAGAGTCACGGTTGCGCACCGAAATGCACTTGGGTAGTTTGACTTCCTACTGCCGAGCCGGAGTTTAAGAAAAAATGAAAACGATTATTGAAAACTTCAGGCTTGGTATTCGATTAACGCTGCGGTTCGACAGGGCTTTCGGAAAGAGAGCCAAGTAAAACCTTAAGCGTTTCTAAAGATTTATTTCGCACAGCCCGAAGAGTGCAAGAAATCGCGGGGCGATTTCCTCTGGGGAAGCTGTGTCCGGAACGTGAATTTTCCGGCCGGCTGGTCGTTACATCGGATGGGGCTCTGAGATGACCAGAATCGTGCAGGAGAAGGGGTCGAGAAGAGGTTTGAATGTGTGGGGTGAATCCGGGCCGCAACGAACGGTCGCCGGGGGTCAGGACATGACAGCCGGTATTTCGAGCGATCACGAGCTGTGTTGGGCGCGTGTGCGAGGCAGACTCCGGACAGAACTGGGTGATGCGGTTTTCCGGAACTGGCTGAAGCCACTGACCTTCGAAGGTATCGATGAAGGCACGGCGATCATGCGGGCGCCGAGCCCCTTTGTTCGCGACCGTGTCCGCTCGCAATATTCCGATCGGCTGCGGGCCATCTGGTCGGTCGAACATCCCGATGTTCAATCCATCGCTATCTTTGCATCGAGTCGCGGCAGGTCTGAGAGCAGCCGCGACGAGTCTGCGGATGCCGCGTTGGAGGCCGGTGTGGCCGAGCCGGTGCGGAGCACCGCCGCGCTCAAAGCACCCGCTGTTCACGGATTCTCCGGGTCGGAGGAGCGTCCGGACTTCGAGGCGCCTCTGGATCCCCGCTTTACGTTCGATAATTTCGTTGTCGGCAAACCGAACGAATTGGCTTTTGCCGCAGCGCGCCGGGTCGCCGAGAGCGAGACCGTGCCGTTCAATCCGCTGTTCCTTTATGGCGGGGTCGGTCTTGGTAAGACCCACCTCATGCATGCCATCGCCTGGCATGTCCGGCAGAGGCACCCGAACCGGCGTGTGATCTATCTGTCCGCCGAAAAATTCATGTACCAGTTCATCCGCGCGTTGCGTTTCCGCGACACGGTTGCTTTCAAGGAGCAGTTCCGTTCGGTTGATCTGCTGATGATCGACGATGTGCAGTTCATCAGCGGCAAGGACTCAACCCAGGAAGAGTTCTTCCACACCTTCAACGCGCTGGTGGACCAGAACCGTCAGGTGGTGATCTCCGCGGACAAGTCGCCGACCGATCTCGAAGGCATGGAAGAGCGGCTGCGGTCGCGCCTCGGCTGGGGTTTGGTAGCGGATATCCATCCGACCAACTACGAGCTGCGTCTTGGCATCATGCAGTCCAAGGCCGAGCGCCTCGGTGTCGAGATGCCGGAGAAGGTGCTTGAGTTTCTGTCTCACAAAATTTCTTCCAACGTTCGCGAGCTTGAAGGTGCGTTGAACAGGATTGTTGCCCATTCGACGCTGGTCGGTCGGGAGATCTCGCTGGAGATGACCCAGGAAGTTCTGGTCGATTTGCTGCGGGCCAATGATCGCCGGGTCACGGTCGAGGAGATCCAGCGCCAGGTCGCGAACCATTTCCAGATTCGGCTTTCCGAAATGCACTCGGCCCGCCGGTCCCGCGCGATTGCCCGGCCTCGGCAGGTCGCCATGTATCTGTCTAAGCAGCTGACCTCCCAGTCACTGCCGGATATAGGCCGGAAATTCGGCGGACGCGACCACACGACGGTGCTGCATGCCGTGCGAAAAATCGAGGAGCTGCGCGGCCTGGACAAGCAGTTCAACGACGATGTCGATCTGCTTCGGCGCATGCTTGAATCGTGATCTTTCGGGCCCCGCGCGAGTGTCGATCATAAAGGGTCAGCAGCGCGAACTTTTTTGCCCTTGAAACTACCGCAACCGCCATGCACTTGTGCTATAGTTTCATGCGCTTGTCTTACGCGGAGGCGCTCGCTCGCCGCTGGGTCGGCGATTGGGGGATCAACTTTCCAGGCGATAAGTAGAAGAATATGAAAATCGTTATTGATCGCGCGGCTTTGCTTAAGCCTCTCGGACATGTCCAAAGTGTTGTGGAACGTCGGAATACAATCCCGATCCTGTCAAACGTGCTGTTAAAGGCCGTTGACGGTCGGCTCAGTCTGAGCACGACCGATATGGATATGGATATTGTCGAATCCGTGGCCTGCGACGTGTCGGAACCTGGTGTCGTAACGGTGCCAGCCCATACCCTTTACGACATTGTGCGCAAGCTGCCCGATGGATCGGATGTAGAGCTCGCCGCGTCCGGCGATGTCAGTCGGGTTACGATCCGTGCCGGCCGCTCCAATTTCTCGCTGCCCGCCCTGATGCCGGAGGAGTTTCCTGCGCTCAGCGGCGATGCACTGCCGAACAGTTTTCTCGTCAGCGCGGCAGATGCCTGCATGCTGATCGACCGGACCCGGTTCGCGATCTCCACCGAGGAGACCCGCTATTACCTGAACGGTATCTTCCTGCATGCGGCGGAAGCCGACGGCGTCAAGGTGCTGCGCGCTGTGGCGACAGACGGTCACCGTCTCGCCCGGGTGCAGATGCCGCTGCCCGAAGGCGCGGCGGAAATGCCCGGTGTCATCGTGCCGCGCAAGGCGGTGAATGAGGTCCGCAAGCTGATCGATGGCGCTGACGGTGACGTCACCATCTCGCTTTCCGATACCAAGCTGCGGGTTTCCTTTGAGGACACGGTGGTTACCACCAAATTGATCGATGGTACGTTCCCGGATTATGAGCGGGTGATCCCGAGCGGAAACGACAAGATGCTTCATGTCGACCGGCAGCGCTTCTCCGAAGCGGTGGATCGAGTGGCAACGATTTCGACCGAAAAGTCGCGGTCGGTGAAGCTTGCGGTCACAAGTGGTCAGCTGACCCTTTCCGCCAGCAGTCCCGATAATGGTACCGCTCAGGAAGAGGTCGAGGTCGATTACAGCGCAAGTGATATCGAGATCGGCTTCAATTCCAAATATCTCCTGGATATCACCGGTCAGATTGAGGGTGAGAAAGCGATCTTTCAACTTGCCGATCAGGCTTCGCCGACGATCATCCTAGACCAGGATGATGAAAGCGCGCTTTACGTGCTGATGCCGATGCGCGTCTGAGGACGGCTCTGTCCCGGGTCACGAGGCCAGCACGAACGGAAATGTTGAACGCATTGCGAAACACGGACATGTCCCGAACGACGCCCGCACCGGTGCCGACCAGCACCGGACGGGCCTCGCCGCGCGTCAACCGCTTGTCCGTGACCGCGTTCCGCAATTATACCTCGGCCCGAATGGATGTTTCGTCTTCGGCGATCGTGCTGACCGGGCCGAATGGTGCCGGCAAGACCAACCTGCTTGAAGCGGTCTCTTTTCTGACGCCGGGCCGTGGTTTGCGGCGGGCCAGGATTTCAGAAGTTGGACGGGTCGCTGCCGATGGAAATAACGCTGCCTGGGCCGTTTCGGCTGAGGTCGGCGGGATGATTGGGTACGTGCAGATCGGCACCGGGCGCGATCCGGGGCCTGAAGGCACCGGCCGTGACGGTGGCGAGAAACGTCTGGTTCGGATCGACGGTGTTCCGGCGAAGAGCCAGACCGTACTGGCCGAGCATCTGGCTGTTTCCTGGCTGACGCCACAGATGGACCGGTTGTTTATCGAGGGTTCTTCGAACCGCCGGCGTTTTCTGGACCGGCTGGTTTATGCCTTTGATCCTGATCATGCGACGCGGGTGAATGCCTATACCCACGCTCTGCGCGAACGGGCGAGGTTGCTGCGGAACGGGACACGGGATCCTGCCTGGTTCGCGGCACTTGAAGAATCAATTGCCGAAAAGGCGGTCGCCATCGCGGCTGCCCGTTCGGGGCTGGTGGCGCGGCTGAATGCGGTGACGATGACAGACTCAGGCCCGTTTCCGGGTGCTGAACTCTCGCTTGACGGTTATGTGGAGACGGAGATCGCCAGCCGTCCGGCGCTAGCGGTCGAGGACGAGCTGAAGGCGCGGCTGGAAGCTGCCCGGCGCCTTGATGGCAGCGAGCCGGCTCCCGTTCCTGGCCCGCATCGTAGCGACCTCGAGGTCCGGCATATGATCAAGGGCATGATGGCGCCGCACTGCTCCACAGGTGAGCAGAAAGCGCTGTTGATTGCCATTGTGCTCGGCCATGCAAGGTTGGGTGCTGATGAAACCGGTGCGGTTCCCGTGCTTCTGCTGGACGAGGTGGCAGCCCATCTCGACAGCGGGCGGCGGGCTGCGCTTTACGATATTCTCCTCGCGCTCGGCGGGCAGGTCTGGATGACCGGCACTGACCGTGCGCTATTCGCGTCCCTTGAGGGCGCTGGCCAGTTCTTTGCCGTTGAAGACGGTGAAGTGCGGGCCGATTGATCACCTGAAGGACTAGGAGCCGACATGGCACAAGATGATCTTCCGGAACAGAACGGCGTGACAGGCGAAGACGCTGAATACGGCGCCGAGTCGATCAAAGTCCTGCGCGGTCTCGATGCGGTCCGGAAGCGGCCGGGCATGTATATCGGAGACACCGATGATGGCTCTGGTTTGCATCATATGGTTTACGAGGTGGTCGATAACGCCATCGATGAAGCGCTCGCCGGGCATTGCGATCTGGTGACGGTTACCCTGAATGCTGACGGATCGGCGACGGTCACCGATAACGGGCGCGGTATCCCGGTCGATATCCATGCCGAGGAAGGTGTCTCCGCCGCTGAGGTCATCATGACCCAGCTCCATGCCGGCGGTAAGTTCGACCAGAACTCCTACAAGGTCTCCGGCGGCCTGCACGGGGTCGGTGTCTCGGTCGTGAACGCACTTTCTGAAAGCCTTGAGCTCCGGATCTGGCGTAACGACACAGAATATGTGGTCCGCTTCCGCCACGGCGAAGTCGAGGCGCCGCTGGCCGTGGTTGGTCCGGCGAACGGCAAGAAGGGCACGGAGATAACATTCCTGCCCTCCAGCGAGACCTTCACCAAGACAGTGTTCGACTTCAAGACCCTGGAGCACCGGCTGCGCGAACTGGCCTTCCTGAATTCCGGCG
Organism: Nisaea sp.; assembly: GCF_039990255.1. Taxonomy (GTDB): domain Bacteria; phylum Pseudomonadota; class Alphaproteobacteria; order Thalassobaculales; family Thalassobaculaceae; genus Nisaea. Next base: position 660,872 of record NZ_JBDXGG010000004.1, read on the forward strand.
TGCACGTGCTGCTGAGCGACAAACGCGAGGCGGAAGAGGTTGCCGTTGACCTGTTCTACGAGGGTGGCCTAAAGGCCTTCGTCGATTATCTCGACCGCAACCACAGCCCGCTGCACGAGTCGATCGTGGTCTCCGGCGAGCGCGATGGGATCACTGTCGAAGTCGCGATGCAGTGGACCGATAGCTACCACGAGAACACGCTCTGCTTTACCAACAACATCCCGCAGCGCGATGGCGGTACGCACCTTGCCGGTTTCCGTGGGGCCATGACCCGGACGATCAATGCTTACGCGCAAGAAAGTGGGATCGCGAAAAAGGAAAAGACGCAGCTCAGCGGTGACGATGCCCGCGAGGGTCTCACCTGCGTCTTGTCAGTGAAGGTTCCGGACCCGAAGTTCTCATCCCAGACCAAGGACAAACTGGTTTCCTCCGAGGTCCGGCCGGTGGTCGAGTCGATCCTGGGCGAGCGGTTGCAGCAATGGTTCGAGGAACATCCGCAGGACGGCAAGAAGATCGTCTCAAAGGCATACGAAGCCGCAGCGGCGCGGGAAGCCGCCCGTAAGGCACGTGAGTTGACCCGCCGCAAGGGCGCGCTGGATATCGCCAACCTGCCGGGTAAGCTGGCTGATTGTCAGGAGCGAGATCCGTCGCTCTGCGAAGTCTTCCTCGTTGAGGGTGACAGCGCCGGCGGCTCCGCCAAACAGGCGCGTGACCGCAAGACACAGGCCATCCTGCCGTTGCGCGGCAAGATCCTGAACGTGGAGCGCGCCCGCTTCGACAAGATGCTGTCCAGCCAGGAAATCGGAACGATCATCGCCGCGCTTGGCACCAGCATCGGCTCGGAAGAATTCAACGCCGACAAACTGCGTTATCACAAAATCATCATCATGACTGACGCCGACGTGGATGGCAGTCACATCCGGACCCTGCTTCTCACATTCTTCTTCCGGCAAATGCCGGAACTGGTTGAACGCGGCCATCTCTATATCGCCCAGCCGCCTCTATACCGTGCCAAGAAGGGCAGTTCAGAGACCTATCTGAAGGACGATCGGGAGTTGGAAGCGTACCTGATCAACAATGGCATTGACGGGGTTACCCTGAAGCTCGCCGACGGAGCCCAGATTCTCGGCCCGGATCTGGAGCGGATGGCGGAACAGGCACGGGACGCAAAGACCCTGATCGAGCCGCTGGTGCGCCGCATCGGTTCCGCCTTCGTGGTCGAGCAATGTGCGATTGCCGGTGCACTGAGTCCGGAATTACTGGCCGATTCCGAGCGTGCCAGTAAAACAGCTGCCAGCATAGCCGAGCGGCTTGATGCGCTTTCCGAGGATATCGAGCGCGGCTGGACGGGCCATTTCGATGCGGACAATATCGAGCTGGTGTTCGAGCGCACCCTGCGAGGCGTGACCGAGCGGTACCGGATCGATCAGATGCAGGTCCGGACCCCTGAGGCCCGCCGCCTTAGCGGCCTGGCCGACGAGTTGGCCGGGACCTTCGGCAACGGCGCAACTTTGCTGATGAAAGATGCGGAACGGCCAATCCATGGCCCGATCGCATTGATCGAAGCGATCCAGGAAAGCGGCCGCAAGGGCCTCACCGTGAACCGCTATAAAGGTCTCGGCGAGATGAACCCGGATCAGCTTTGGGAAACCACCCTCGATGTCAATCAGCGCACCTTGCTACAGGTCCGGGTCGACCATCTGGACGAGGCGCAGGAAATCTTCTCCACCCTGATGGGCGATGTGGTCGAGCCACGCCGCTTGTTCATCCAGGAGAATGCGCTGAAGGTGGCTAATCTCGATATCTGACCGGCGGCCCTGGAGACCGTCTAACGCGAGAGGCTTTCTCAGCTATTGCCCGTGATTATTGTCGCGGCTAGGCTTGTGACTGACTCGTGTTGGGGGACGTTGGGGAAACCTATGTTGCATCGAAGTGCCGTGGCTTTGTGCCTCGCGCTATCTCTGTCGGCCTGCGCCGGTAGGGAAGCTGTCACTGTTGCCGAATTTACCCGGCAGGACGATCAATTGACCTGTTCCGAGCTTGATCGGGAAATAGGGCGGAACAACGATGCAATGCGTTCGCGTGTTGTCGAAGGGCATGATCGACAGGGCCGCAACTTCATGGTTGGCGCGGTTGGAATCCTGCTTTTCTGGCCGGCGTTGGCCGCGCTGGATTTAAAAGATGCTCCTGGCAAGGAGCTTGCCGCTCTGGAGATCCGCAATAAGGCGTTGGTTCGCTATGCGGATCAAAGGGCATGCAGAGTGCAGACGGCGCTCGATATTCCGGCCGTTGAGGCTGAATATAAGGCAAAGTTTGACAGTGAGGGCAATCCGGTCGAATCAAAACTTGTCGACAATGGTAGGGTCGCACCTGTCACTCACACCGTCGCACCTCTTGTTTCCTCGACCGCAGCATCGCAATCCGTTGATCCCGTTGCACGGGATGGGCTGAAGGGATTGATGGACTTGTTTCTGCGCGGTGACATCGACCAGATGGAATACGAACAACGCCGTGTTGCCCTTGGGCTCTGATGGTGAAGCTGCGCACCGACGCTCAGAACTGGTTGAGCGGCAGTTTCAGATAGCGCACGCCGTTTTCTTCCGGCTCTGGCAAATGTCCGGCCCGGACATTTACCTGGATCGCGGGAAGGATGAGCTTCGGCATGTCTAGGGTTTTGTCCCGGGCCTCGCGCATGGCAACAAAGCTATCCTCGTCGGCACCGTCCTTGAAGTGGATACTCCGGGCTTTTTCCTCTGCGACAGTTGTCTCAAAGGCAATCTCGCGGCCGCCCGGCTGGTAATCATGCCCGACGAAAATGCGGTAATCGTCTGGCAGTGACAGGATGCGCTGGACCGAATGATAGAGGGTACGGGCATCACCGCCTGGAAAATCGCAGCGGGCACTGCCGAAATCCGGCATGAAGATCGTATCGCCGACAAAGAGCGCATCGCCGATCCGGTAGGTCAGACAAGCCGGTGTATGACCCGGCGTGTGCATCACTTCGCAGTCCAGATGACCAATTGTAAAAGTCTCGCCATCCTGCCAGAGATGCTGGAACTCGTTCGGCTCATCGCTCAGGTTTTGCAGATTGAAGACCGGTTTGAAGACGTCCCGGACGTCCTTGATGTGCGAACCGATGGCAATGCCAACCCCGAGTTCGCGGCGCATATAGGGTGCGCCCGACAGGTGGTCGGCATGGGCATGGGTCTCGAGCAGCCAGCTCACCTGCAGGCCCTTGTCCCGGATATAGCCGAGCACCTTGTCCGTGCTCTCGGTGAAGGTCCGGCCCGAGGCGGAGTCGAAATCAAGCACTGAATCGATGATGACCGCCTGTTTGGTGTCCGGGCAGCTCACGACATAGGTGATGGTCGATGTTCGCTCGTCGAAAAACCCTTCGACCAGAGGTTTCGTCACGTTGTCCATGGCACTTCTCCCGGAAAAGGCTTGTTTCCGCTTTGTTGATTCAATATATAAGCAATTACTTATATATGTAAACCGGATCGCTCAGGATTTTGCGAATGGCAGGACTATCCCTTGAGATCATGGAGCAGAAGGCGTCCGGCGTTGCAGACTTTCTGATGGCCGCCGCGAACAAGAACCGGCTCATGGTGCTGTGTCATCTCGCCGATGCAGGCGAACTCACTGTGAACGAACTCGCGGCGCGGCTGGACCTCTCGCAGCCTGCGCTGTCGCAGCATCTGGCGCGCATGGCGGAGGAGAAATTGGTCGCGGCTCGCTCCGAAGGGCGCAGCCGGTTTTACGCCCTGACACCAGGGCCGGTCAGCGATCTGCTCGCCGTTTTACAGAAACATTTCTGTCCGCCTGAAGAGGCGGATGTTGCGGCCGAATAGAAGCGGCCGAAGGAAAGGAAAACCCATGCAGACCAATCACCATGAACTCCTGGGCATCGATGCCCAGAGCGCCGCGCCACAGATCGAAGGCGGCAAGCTTGTCCTGATCGATATCCGCGAGCCGGACGAGCGGGCGCGTGAATGGATCCCCGGATCTGTTGCCATCCCGCTTTCCGCATGGAAATCCGCGGATCTCGCCCCCTATCGCGGTAAAGGCGTCGTGCTCCATTGCCGTTCCGGTAATCGGACCATGATCAATGCGCCGCTTTTTGTAGAAGCCGGATTTGCCTCCGCTGCTTTTCTTGAAGGCGGCATTGAGGCCTGGAAGGATGCTGGCCTGCCGGTCACGCGAAACAAGAAGGCGCCGCTGGAGATCATGCGCCAGGTGCAGATTATCGCGGGATCTTTTGCCTGTGCCGGCGGCCTCGCGGGCTACCTGGTTGATCCGATCTATGCGCTGATCCCTGCCTTTGTCGGTGCCGGCCTGCTGATGGCCGGTGTGACCGGCTGGTGCGGTATGGCTCGGCTGCTTGGCCACATGCCCTGGAACAAGCCTGCATCTGCCTGACATCATCCATGCAAGGCGATGGCCTGGGCTTCGGCCTCCGTCGCCCGTGTATGATCGCCGCGACCGCGATGGGCACGGGCGGCGAACCGCCAGTTCATCGGGCTCGTCGGCTTCAGCGCGGTACGTTCTGAGGCCAGTGCGAGGGCAAGGTCGTTTCGCCCTCCCCTGAGGGCGGCTTCCAGCAGGGTCATACCAATAATGTCGCGCTGAGCATGGCTGCCGCCGAGATAGCGGGTGCGATACCGGATCGGCAGCAGGATATCGACGGCCTCTCCATATTGCTCCTCGGCAAAGGCCTTCAAGGCCTTGCAGAAGGGTTGGCCGACCGTTCGTGTCATGGCCGCGTTCGCGTCGTTGGCGGCGGTGGTATAGCGCTCATGCGCATTCAGCACCTGCTCCGCCACCTCCCAGCGGCCGTCGGCGACAAAGGTCATCATCGCGTGCACATCATTGAAGGCATAGAGCGTGTCCGTCGCGCTCGGCTCCCATTTGTCAGCCAGCGTCTTCCAGCGATCACCGACATCAACACCAAGCAGCTCCAGCCGCCAGAGCAGCGCGGCCGCGTCCAGTTCCTCGTACCTGTCGCCGCTTGAATCGGTGCTGCGCAGGCAGCGGTCATAGATGTCGAGCACCTGATCGTTCTGGGCAAGGTCGAGATGGTAGAGCGAGAGATGCCACCAGAGATGGTTGGCGAAATTGCTGTAGGCCCAGTCCTGCTCGCGTGATCGCATCCAGTTGATACCGCCCGATTGCCGGCCCTGACTCTCCATCACGTGACCGACCGCGTGAATGGCGTAGGCGTCCTTCGGGTTCATGGCCACGGCGCGGCGCCCGCACTCCTCGGCGATGTCGAAATCCCGATTCTCCTCAAGCCCGAAGGCATAGAGGCCGAGCACATAACCATATCCCGGGACACTTTCATCCCAGGCATGGAGGATGCGGGCCACCCGGTCCCGCTGGTTGTCCGTGTCGCCGAGCAGCACGTCGGAGAGATGGGCGAGCTGCAATGCCAACAAATCACGCGGGAACTGCACCAGCAACGCGTCCCAGAGATCGACGGCGCCATGGAAATCGCCATCGGCCCAGGCCCGGATTGCCTCGATATGCCGGCGCTCCCGTTCATTGGCGCGTGGCGCCAGGGCTTCGGCGGTCTTGAGTGTGCTGACAAGCTCTGGATAGATCCGGGTTTCCATCGCCTGCGTCAGGAGCGCCGCCTTGAAGATCTGGCCCATGACGAAATCCGGCTCGGCATCGAGCACCTCGGTGATCTCGCCGAGCGGGTCCCCGGAATAGGTGAGGAACATTTCGTGAGCATTTTCCAATGCCGAGACGAGGGCGTTGTCGGCATTAGAGACGGCGAGGTCCCTGCAGTCCGTGATGGTCATGGCGGATCTCCGGCCGGTGATGTAGTCACTGTCGCATAGCTACGCGCCTGGACGATCACGGACAATGCGAGAGCGCGTGATCGGATCGAGAGGATTAATAAAAACAAGCTTTTACGGTCTATTTTTGATTGCATTTATGAAGATAGCATCAAAAATTAACAATATGTTTAAGAAAATCTGCTAATTAGATGTTCTTAAACAATTTAAATCTTCCTGATACGAAAAGTGATGCGATTTTTCGAGTTAATCCAATATATTAAGTAAGTTAAAAATATTTGATTAAATCAAATGCTTATGAGTTAATCCTAACATTAAACTTTGGGTGCGGTTCCTGATGGCACGGACTCCGGCAAAAAAGCCTGCGGCGACAACGGGCCGCTCATCTTCCAGTGCGCGAAAGACCGCCGCTCAGAAAGATGCTGCGCGCAAACCGACAGCCAAGCCGCAACCGAAAAAAACCGCGTCAAAAAAACCAGTCAGAAATAGAACCGCTACGGGATCGCGAAAGTCACCAACGTCCCGCCGCCGTAAATCAACTGTGGTTCGAAAACGTACCGGAATCGTAACGAAGCTTATCAAGGTTGGTTTTGTTGCTGCTATCTGGGCTGTTGTGCTGGTTGGCGGTGTGCTCGCCTATCACGCTTACCAATTGCCGGATATCACCGATCTTGATCGCTATGAGAGGGCGGGCGCAACCCGGCTGCTCGATCGCGATGGCGCCATGTTCGTGTCCTATGGGGCCCTGCATGGTCGCCCTGTCACAGCGGTTAATCTTCCCGGCCCACTGATAAATGCCCTGGTCGCGACCGAGGATCGGCGGTTCTTTTCTCATTATGGTATCGATCCGATCTCGATCCTGCGCGCGGCAATGGTCAATCTGAAGGCAGGGCGGACGGTGCAGGGCGGCAGCACTCTGACCCAGCAGCTCGCCAAGAACGTCTTTCTCAGCGCGGACCGCTCCTACTCACGAAAAATCCAGGAACTGTTGCTGGCTTTCTGGCTGGAGCACCGCTTCAGCAAGCAGGAGATCCTCGCCATCTATCTTAACCGGGTCTATTTCGGCGCCGGTGCTTATGGAGTGGATGCAGCGGCCCGCAAATATTTCCGCCGTCCGGTTGAGGATCTGACCGCTTACCAATCCGCCATGCTGGTCGGCTTGCTGAAGGCGCCGTCACGCTACAATCCGGCGGTCGATCGGGAGCGCTCGAAGGGGCGCACCCGGCAGGTTCTGCTGAACATGGCTGATGCGGGTTACCTCACCGAAAACGAGGCAGAGCGGATCGCTGCCCGTCCGTCCGCAATTCTGGGGGCCGCTGGGGTCAGCCGCAATCATCGCTATTTTGCTGACTGGGCGCGTGAACGTGCGAACGGTTATGCAGGTCCCGGTGGTGGCGACCGCTCGGTCCGCACGACCCTTGACCGGCGGCTTCAGAAAATCGCGGAACACGCTGTCAGCGAGGGTATGAAGCGTGGCGCCAAGAAAGGCGCCCGGCAGATTGCCATGGTGGTGATGTCGCCGGATGGCGCTGTCCGAGCGATGATCGGTGGCCGAGACTATTCCAAGTCCCAGTTCAACCGCGCCACCCAGGCGCTGCGTCAACCGGGCTCTGCTTTCAAGCCGTTCGTTTTCCTGGCCGCGCTCGAGGCGGGTTATGAGCCATCGACAAAGCTCCCGGACTCAGCAGTGACGCTGAACGGCTGGACGCCGCGCAATTTCGATGGCCGGTATCGCGGCGAGGTCACGCTCGAAGATGCACTGGCGCATTCGCTGAACGCTGCAACGGTCAATCTCTCCGAAGCGATAGGCCGGCGCCGGGCGCTTTCGGTGGCGCGCCGGCTCGGGGTTACGGCCAACCTGCCGAATCGGCCAAGTCTCGCGCTCGGTGCGGGCGAAGTAACGCTGCTCGAAATGACGGCGGCCTATGCGGCCTTTGCCAATCAGGGCCATTTTGTCTCGCCCTATGCGGTAGAGCGCGTTCAGACGTCCGCCGAAGGCGCGATCTATGCACATGATGCCCGGCCAGCCCCGCAGGTCGTGGAGGCGCGCACGATTGCCGCGTTGAACAGGATGTTGCAGGCGGTGGTGGAAAGCGGCACCGGCCGCAAGGCCCGGATCGGAAGGCCGGCTGCCGGCAAGACCGGAACTTCGCAGGATTTCCGCGATGCATGGTTCATTGGCTATACGGCGGATTTGGTCGCCGGGGTCTGGGTCGGCCGGGATGACGCATCGGCCATGGACGGTGTGACAGGCGGCAGCCTGCCCGCCGAGATCTGGGCCGCCTTCATGTCTAAAGCGGTGGACGGTCCGCCGCGCCCGCTCGCGGCGCTCGATCAGAACAAAGCAAACAGACTCTGAGATTCGTTTCTAGAAGCGCGGCATCTCGATATCGACGATCAGCGGCAAGTGGTCGGATCCGACATGCGGGCCGAGCGCCGTGCGCGTGACATTGAGCGTCGGTGTTGCCAAAACGTGATCGATCGGAAGTGCCATCGCGGAACCGAGCCAGTTTTCTCCCCAGGTATAGGAGCGGCGGAGGCCGGGAAGGACCTTGGTGCCTGAATTGCGGGCCACTTCCTGAACGGCATGGCTCCAGGGTGCAGCGTTGAAATCTCCAGTGAGGACGAGCGGTGTGCCGAGTTTCGACCAGGCTGCCGATAACGCCGATATCTGCGCCGCCTGCGGAGACGGAAACGGCCATCTCAGATGAAGCGACGCAACGGTCACTTGCCGGTCGTTCCGTTCCACCGCGGCCCAGGCGAGACGGTGATCGTTCAGGCAACCGGTCGTGGTGAAGGGGGTGCGAGAGAGGACGGCGATCGCGGAGGAGCGTCGATAGGGGCAGATCAGCTGATGCGGATATTCCTTCTGCAGCCGCCTGATGACCTCGGGCGGCTCCAGCGACACTTCCTGCAACGTGATGACATCCGGTGCGGCTTCGGTGATGAAGTCCGCCACCCGCTCCGCGTCTGCATAGATGTGATGTAAATTGAGGGAGACGACGCGGATATCCCGCCCACCTTTGCGCATGTCGGCCGCCGCGCCGCTGCCTCCGAACAATTGCCCGAGCAAGCCGACGCTGACCACGACGGTCACGGTGAGAGCGAGCCCGTTGACCCAGGCGCCGGTGAGGAAGAGCAACGGAATGAAGGGTACGGCCAGGACAACAAGATGCAGGCGGAAATGGGAGAAGCTGTCGGCTATTGGATGCACGGCGCCGAACATCCCGGCGATCAGGGCGGCGGCGATGCCCCAGGAACAATAAATCGCAAATTGCTGAAGAGAATCCATACGGCAAGAACCCGGCACGTAATCAATGAAACGAAAGACGGTGCCGACTTTCACCCAGAATTTTGACAAGAAAATGAAGGCTTTTAGGCTTAGTGCTCAGCCATAGCGATGGAGTGTGGCGCCGTGTCGTTTCAGCCAGGCACGGGACATGTCCATATTCTCGACCAGCCCGTCGCAAAGTGCCCAGAAGCGGCCGGAATGGTTCATTTCGACCAGATGTGCGGCTTCATGGGCGCAGACATAATCCAGCACATGCTCCGGCGCCAGGATCAGGCGCCAGGAGAAGGAAAGCGCGCCGGTGGAGGAGCAGCTTCCCCAGCGGCTGCGTGTGTCGCGCACGGAAATCCGTGTCGGTTTGCGCCCCAATTGCCCGGCATGGAAGCGGGCACGCTCCGAGAGCTCGCGCCGGGCTTCCCGTTTCAGCCAGTCCGTCAGGCGCCGGGCCAGATGGTCGGCGCCTCCGGACACTTCCAGATGTGGCTGGTCATCGTCAGGGCTTTCCGATCGACGGACTGCGCCCCGCAGCTCCGGTGCATGGCGTATCCGGTGATCGACACCGAGCAAGGGGATGGTTGTCCCGTCTTCAAACGGGATGGCATCCGGCAGGCGGGCCAGCCTGTTCTCAAGCCAGACGACGTTCCGGGCGACGAAGCTCTCTGCCTGGGAGAGAGAAATCCCCGGTGGCAGTACCAGCTCCGGCTCCCCGCGGGCCGGATCGACCTTTAGTGACAGCCGCCGGGCGCGCGCGGATATCCGCACAGGCACTTCGATTGAAGCACCGTCACGTCCTCTCACGATCAGCGGGCTGGAAGCATTCATGGGCCGGTTTCGCAAAGTCTTGTGGCTCAAAGCCTGGAGACTACCAGATATTAGTGCCGTTATGGATCTGTAAGGTCAATCCCAGCTCAGTCTTTCGATTCTCCCGGGCGCGGAATCAGCATCACCGAAACCACGCCGAGCACACCAGCGACCGCGAAGAGGTCAGGCATCACCATCGGGTGCAGGTTCTGCAGACTGCTGATGAAAAGCGAGCCAACCGCACCGGCTCCCATCTGCAGGAAACCGAGTAGGGCGGAGGCAACACCGGCAATATGCGGAAAGTGCTGCAGGGCACCGGCCATGGAATTCGGCACGGTGATACCAAGGGCAACGAGAAGCAGCACACTTGGGCCAATGATCGCGACCGCCGAAACATGACCGAGTTGAGCCGGGATGAACATCGCTATACCGGAGATCAAACCCAGAATGCCGCCGATCCGGACCATGTTGTAGATCCCGATCTGGCGACCAAATCTGTTGGAGAAGATGGTGCCTGTCAGAAAACCGGCGACATTGAACAGAATCAGCAGCCCGTAAGCTTGCGGCGAGTAGCCAAGCTGCATCATCAAAATATAGGGCGAGCCGGTTTGGTAGGCGAACAGCATGCCGAAGATGCAGCTGTTCAGGGCGGCGTAACCGGCAAACCGTCGATCGACAATCAGCGAGCGGTACGCGCTCAACATGCCACCCAGCCTCATGGCATCTAGATTTTTCTGGGGAATCGTCTCTGGCAGCCGTAGCAGGCAAAACAGGAACATCATTCCTGCGATGGCCGCCATAAAGATGAACGCCGCTTGCCACCCGAAAAAGCCTTCAAGCTGTCCGCCGATGGTCGGCGTCAGCGCTGGGGAGAGCGCCATGGCCATACCGATAAATGACATGATCCGGGCGGCGTCGGTGCCGTTTGTCTTATCCCGGATCACCGCGCGGGCAATCACGCCACCGGAGCCGACGCCAATGGCGAGGAGAACGCGCGAACCTATCAATGCCCAGATGGTGGTGGACAGCGCGCAGGCGAGCGCCCCGGCGACAGAGATGGCGAGACCGGTCAGGACGATCGGCCTTCGGCCAAAACGGTCCGACAGCGGTCCTGCGAGCAGTTGGAAGAATGCGAAAGCGGTAAAGTGTACCGTTAGTGTGAGCTGAACCGTGCCAATGTCAGTCTTGAAGTAATCCACCATGGACGGCAGGGACGGGATAACGAGGCCTACCGACATCTGGCCGAGGGCGACCAGGAGTGTGAGCGTCGCGATGCCGCTGGCCGAATCGACCCGGAAATCGGTTTTTTGCATGGGTGATCTTCGACATGGGAAAAAGGCCGCCACTGCTGACGGCCTTCCTTTCATAAAGCAATTTTGCGCAGCCGTAAAACTGGTTGGTTTACCCTGCTTCGGCGAGGCTCACTTCTCCATGACGCTGACGCTCTTCTTCCAGCAATTGGCGCTTGCGGGGCACGCCCCAGCGGTAGCCGGTCAGACTGCCGCCTGTCCCGACCGCCCGATGACAGGGAATGACAAGGGCGACGCGATTGCTCCCGCAGGCCCGCCCGACCGCCCGGGGCGCACCAGGCTTGCCGATGGCGTGTGCCAGCTCTCCATAGGTCCGCGTCTCGCCGTAGGGAACCTCCATCAGGGCTTCCCAGACCTGACGCTGGAACGCGGTCGCCTGGATGTCGAGCGGCAGTTTGATATCCGGCAGCCGTCCCTTCAGATGGGCGATCACGACCTCGGTGATCCTGCCGAGTGTGTCGTCGTCCCGCACGATTTCCGCTTTCGGGAATTCCTCACGAAGTTCCGCCTCAAGTTTTCCGGCATCCTCGCCGAGGGCAAGAAAGCAGATCCCGCTCTCCGTCGCGGCAATGAGAATTTGTCCGAGCGGGCTTGGGGCGAGTGTGAAGGCGATCACAGCGCCGCGCCCGCCCTTGCCATAGGTCGCAGGCGTCATGCCGAGTTGTCCGTGTGCTTTCTCGTAAAGTCTGCTTGAGGAACCATATCCCGCCCCGTAAAGCGCCGGGGAAACGGCCTCGCCCGATTTCAGGTTTTTACGCAGCCTGCCAACCCGACGGGCATCCCAGTACTGTCGCGGGGTCACGCCGGTCGCGGCCTTGAAAGTGCGTTGCAGGTGATAGGGGGAGAGACCAGTTGCGTCGGCCAGTTCGTCCAGGGTCGGCGCGGTTTCGTCGGCGGCGTCGAGCAGGGCGCATGCGGCTTCGACGGCTTCGCGGCGACGGGTTTCGGCTGCATCGGCGCCAAGGCATTTGCGGCAGGCCCGATAGCCGCCCGCCTCTGCTTCGGCGGCGCTGTCATAGAACTGGACGTTCTCGCGTTTCGGTCGTCGAGAGGAGCAACTTGGGCGGCAATAGATGCCTGTGGTTGTCACCGCATAGAAGAACGCGCCGTCTGCTGTTTTGTCGCGGGTCTCCACAGCATGCCAGCGCAACGCATCGTCAGTGAAACGGTTCGATTCAGGGGTTCCGATTGAACTCTTGTCCGGCATGGGTCCGGCCTCCTCGGTGACTTCGCCCATTTTATACTCTTTCGGCGCGGCTTCCGACTATCCGCGCCTTGCGCGGCAAGTCGGGTATTTCTGTCGCGGCAGGCTGACCGGAACAGAAAAAGCGAACAATTTATATTTTCAAATGAAAAGAAAAACTTAGCCGTGATTACTGCAACGAAAATGTCACGGTTCTTTCACCGTTCGGACCTTTGCCGGGAATAGGGTCGCCGCTCGTATTTCTTCCAATGGAGCCTCTTATGAAAGCGACCAAGACGATTTTCGCCGCTGCGGCCGGCCTCGCCATGCTCGGCGCCGGCGCCGCGAATGCGGCCACCGAAATCACCTTCTGGCATGCCATGGGGGGTGGTCTCGGTGAGACGGTCAACACCATCGCCAAGGACTTCAATGCGTCCCAGAGCGAGTACACGCTGACCCCGATCTACAAGGGCGGCTACGAAGAGACCATGACCGCCGGGATCGCGGCGTTCCGCGCCGGTGAAGCACCGAACATCATCCAGATCTTCGATGCCGGCTCCGCCACCATCATCAATGCCAAAGGCGCCGTTTATCCGGTCGCCAGCCTGCTGAACGAGAACGGCGTTCCGTTCCACGCCGAGGATTACATCTCCGGCGTCCGAAATTTCTACGCGGACAGCAAGGGCGACATGATCGGCATGCCGTTCAACAGCTCCACCCCGGTGCTTTATTACAACAAGGACGCGCTCGCCAAAGCCGGCGTGCAGCCGCCGAAGACCTGGGAAGATTTCGAGGAAATCGCGCCGAAGCTGAAGAAGGCCGGTTACATCGCCCTTTCCCAGTCCCACACCCCGTGGATCTTCTCCGAGAATTTCCACTCGCGGCACAACATCCCGCTGGCGAATGAAAATAACGGTTTCGATGGCGTTGCCACCAAGATCAACTACAACAACGAACACATGCGCATGCACTTCTCGAAGGCACGCGAGTGGCAGCAGGCCGGTTTGTTCGGATATTACGGCAGCAAGTGGGGCGACAACCAGAAGCCCTTCATCGACCAGGAAGTCGCCATGTGGCTCGGCTCCTCTGGCTCTTTCGGTGGTTTGAAGAGTGCTGCGAAATTCGACTTCGGCACCACCAACCTGCCGTACTGGAACAGCATCACCAAGGGTGAGGAATACACGACCTTCATCGGTGGCGCCGCGCTCTTTGCCTTCAGCGGCAAGGAAAAGGCCCAGAACGAAGGCGTTGCCAAGTTTTTTCAGTTCCTGACCAAGCCGGAAACCCAGTTCTTCTGGCACAAGGAAACCGGTTACGTGCCGATCACCAACGCCGCGTACACGCTGGCCAAGGAAACCGGTTACTACAAGGACGAGCCGGACGCCGAGGTCGGCATCCTGCAGCTGAGTCAGAAATCTGCGGAGAACAATAAGGGCTATCGCCTCGGCTACTACGTTCAGATCCGTGAAGTCATGAACCGCGAATATGACCAGGTCTTCGCCGGCAGCAAGTCTGTCGACGATGCCTTCGCGGCCATTGAGGACGGCGCCAACAAGCTTTTGGCCCGCTTCGCCAAGACGGTCCAGTAACGGGCATTTCTCATAAGAGCGGCGGCCGGTTTCGACCGTCCGCCGTTTTCCTGTTCCGGACAGTCAAGGGAAGTCGCCGATGAAACGGCAGCAATTCGACAGTCTTACACTGCCGTATCTGCTGATCGCGCCTCAGCTTGCGATCATCTTTGTTTTCTTCGTCTGGCCCGCGGCCCAGGCGATCTACCAGTCCTTCATGCTGGAAGACCCTTTCGGTCTGGCCAGCCAATTCGTCGGGTTCGACAATTTCACCGAGGTGATTTCGAACGAGCATTACGCCCGCTCGGCTCTCTTCACAGCGGTTTTTTCCGGGCTGGTGGCCTTTCTCTCCATGGCCGTCGCCCTGCTGCTCGCAGTCAAGGCGGACGGCATCCTGCATGGCCAGTCGGCCTACAAGATCATGCTGACCTGGGTCTATGCCGTGGCGCCCGCCGTTGCCGGCATGATGGGAACCTTCCTGTTCGACCGCAGTATCGGCCCACTCAATCATCTGTTCAATGCCACCGGCTGGCCCTTCAACCCGCAGCTTGATGTGTTCGACGCCTCAGTCACCGTCATCCTGGTTTCGGTCTGGAAGCAGATCAGCGTCAATTTCATCTATTTCCTTGCCGGCCTTCAGTCCATCCCGCGCGCCGTGCGCGAGGCGGCCCTAATCGACTGCCGCAACGGCTTCCGCCGGTTCTGGACCGTGACCCTGCCTCTCTTGGCACCGACCGGCTTCTTCGTGCTGGTGATCAACATTACCTATGCCTTCTTCGAGACCTTCGGTGTGATCGACACGATGACCCGCGGGGCTCCCGGCGGCGGCACGGCGACGCTGGTCTACAAGGTCTATCAGGACGGCTTTCTCGGCGCGGATATCGGCGGCAGTTCCGCCCAGTCCGTCATTCTCATGATCCTCGTGCTGGGGCTGACCATCGTGCAGTTCCGCGTGCTCGAGAAGCGCATCCATTACTGAGCCGGGGATCAAAATCATGCACCGCATCAAACTCACAGACCACTTGATCCTGATCCTCGGTGTGCTGTTTCTGCTGCTGCCGATCTGGGTGGTCTTCGCTTCCTCGACACACCGGCCAGAGACCCTTCTTGGACAGGGTTTGCAGTTCTGGGTAGGGGATTATTTCTGGGAAACCTACAGCGCGGTCCTGTTCGACAATACGGGCTTCACCCAGACCGTGAATGCCGTGCTGATGCTGAAGAACTCCCTGATCCTCGGCCTCGGATTCTCGGTTGGCAAGATCCTGATCTCGACCATCGCCGCCTATGCCATCGTCTATTTCCGGTTTCCGGCGGGCAGTTTCTTCTTCTGGATCATCTTCTCCTCCCTGCTGCTGCCGCTGGAGGTCCGGATCATCCCCTCCTACGAGGTGGTCTCCCAGCTTGGCATGCTGAATTCCTATACCGGCCTGATCCTGCCGCTGATCGCCTCGGCCACCGCGACCTTCTTCTTCCGCCAGTTCTACAAGTCCGTGCCGGAAGAGATCCTGGAAGCAGCAAGGATCGACGGTGCCGGACCATTCCGTTTCTTCGTCGATATCCTGCTGCCGCTGTCGAAAACCATGATCGCGGCGATCTTCATCATCATGTTCGTGGTCGGTTGGAACCAGTATCTCTGGCCCATCCTGATGACCACGGACGAGAGCTATTTCACGGTCGTCATGGGGATCAAGCAGATCCTGAACGATCTCGAAGGCAACCGTATCCCGCAATACAACAAGGCCCTCGCGCTTTCCTTCCTGGCGATGCTGCCCCCGGTCATGGTGGTGCTCATCTTCCAGCGGTGGTTCGTGAAGGGCCTCGTCGAATCCGAGAAATGAGGAACTGAGGATGGCCCAGGTCGCACTCAACACCGTCGAGAAAACCTATCCGAACGGCTTCAAGGCCATTCACGGGATCGATATCGACATTCAGGACGGAGAGTTCATCGCGCTTGTAGGCCCGTCAGGCTGCGGGAAATCGACCCTGCTCCGCATGGTGGCCGGGCTGGAAAGTATTTCCGGCGGGGATGTCTCCATCTCGGGCCGTCAGGTGAACATGCTGGAGCCGGCGGACCGGGACATCGCCATGGTGTTCCAGAACTACGCGCTCTACCCGCACATGACCGTTGAGGGCAACATGGCCTACGGGTTGAAGAACCGGGGCATGCCGAAGGACGAGATTGCCACGCGGGTGCGGAAGGCTGCCGAGATTCTGGAACTTTCACTGCTTCTCGACCGGCGCCCGCAGCAGCTTTCGGGCGGTCAGCGCCAGCGCGTCGCCATGGGTAGGGCCATCGTCCGTGAGCCCGCCGTCTTTCTGTTCGACGAGCCGCTCTCCAACCTGGATGCCAAGCTCCGCGTACAGATGCGGGTCGAAGTGAAGAAACTGCAACGCCAGCTCGGCACGACCAGCCTCTATGTCACCCATGATCAGGTCGAGGCCATGACGATGGCGGACCGGTTGGTGGTGATGAATGGAGGTATCGCCGAGCAGATAGGCACTCCGATCGAGGTTTATGACAGGCCGGCAAGCATGTTCGTCGCTGCTTTCATCGGCTCACCCTCGATGAACTTCATGCAAGGCACGGTCGAGAGCGGCGCGGCCGTGCTCGGCTCCGGTCAGCGCATCGGCCTTAACGGGCAGGCGAAGAACCTCACCGAGGGCCAGCCGGTGACGGTCGGCATCCGGCCGGAACATTTCCAGCTCTGCGGCGCAGGCGAGGGCGTTGAAGTGCGCGTCGATCTGGTCGAGCATCTGGGCGCGGAAACGCTGATGCATGGCACCGCACCCGGCAATGGCGACCTGACCACGGTCCGGCTTGCCGGACACCAGACGCTTTCGGGCGGTGACAGCATTCGGGTCAGAGTCGCACCGGAGCAGGTGCATCTGTTTGATACAGGGAGCGGCAAGCGGCTCTGATCTAGGCGCTGATTTTTGAAAGCAGGCGTTTCAGGTCTTCCCGCTCGGCTGTGTCGAGCGGCGCCAACAACTGTTCCTCGACCGTAAGATGGGACACGACGAGCGAGTCCGCCAGCGAGAAGCCGTCTTCGGTCAATGCGATCTTGAGGCTGCGTCTGTCTTTCGGGTCCGACCGGCGTTCGATCAGGCCGCGTTTTTCCAGACGGTCGAGCCGGTTGGTCATGGCCGAGGTTGATAGCATCATCTCGCCTGCCAGCTCGGACGGTGTGAGGGTTTCGCCTCTGCCCTGACGGCGCAGGGTTAGCAACACGTCGAATCCGGCACCATCCAGCCCGCCTTTCGCGGCAGTGCCTTCAATCGCTGTGCGGACCCTGTCATTCGCCCGCCGCAGCGCGCCGCAGACAGCCATAGGGGACGGATCCAGGTCGGGCCGTTCTCTCTTCCATTGCTGGAGGATCGTCTCCAGCGGAGCACCCTGCGTGGATTCCGCAGAAGATTTTACACGCGACTCTTGACTCATGGGTCTTCCGTCATCAAGTAATTCGATATCAAATTATCTGATGCCGTATAATCGTGCATCGAATGATGACAGCTTAAGACACCCGCTGCTGATTGTGAAGGACTTGCCCCATGAGTTATTTCCGTACAACGGACCATCCGATCGAACCGCTCTTTCTGGACAGATGGTCGCCGCGCAGTTTCGAGCCCGAAATCATGCCGGACGAAGACTTGCTGATCGTCCTCGAAGCGGCCCGGTGGGCGCCCTCCGCCTTCAATATTCAGCCGTGGCATTTCCTTTATGCGACCCGGAACGGCGCGCATTGGGACCGGTTCGTCGGCGTGCTGGACGATTTCAACAAGGCCTGGGCGCGCGACGCCTCCGTTCTGTTTGTCTTGCTCTCCGATACGCTCATGCAGGGGGACGGCACCAGGCCCGACCAGGTGTCTTCGGTAAACAGCTTCGATGCGGGGGCTGCCTGGGCCCATCTCGCGCTCCAGGCCACGGCGCGCGGCTACCACGCCCATGCAATGGCTGGGATTGACCGGGAGCAGGCCCGTGCGGCACTCGCCGTCCCGGACCGCTTCAAAATCGAAATCGCCATCGCGGTCGGCCGCAGGGGGGCGCCGGAGCGGCTGCCAGCTGCGCTGGCCGAGCGGGAGATGCCAAGCGACCGTAAGCCGCTGTCCCAGATTGCATCGCCGGGATCTTTCCCGCTGGCGGCAGCGCGCTAGGCCAGGAGGAGACCTTCAATGACGCAATCGCTTGACCATCCGGGAGAAGGCGCGCAACCAAGATCTATGTTTGCGAACCCGTCCCTGCTGCTGATCATGACCGGTGCCCTGATCGGGGTGAATTTCCCGCTTGGGAAAATCGCCGGGGATGCCGGTATCTCACCAATTCTCTGGGCCATGATCCCGTCGCTGGGGGTCGCGGCATTGATGCTGCCCGTGCTCGTCGTGCGGGGCGGGCTTCGGCGCCCGAATCGCGCGCTGGCGCGCTTTTCGATGATTGCGAGCCTGGTTTCGTACGTGATCCCGAATGTCATTCTCTTTGCCGTCATTCCGCATGCGGGTGCGGGCTATATGGGGCTGATGTTTGCCCAGTCGCCGGTTTTCACACTCGCTTTCTCGGCCCTGCTCGGTCTCAAGACACCGAACTGGCTCGGTCTTGCCGGAATCGCAGTCGGGCTGACAGGTGCGGCCATTGTCAGCCTGACCAGAGGCGCGGGTCCGGATGCACCGGATCTTTTCTGGATCCTGGCGGGCTTCGCTGTGCCGGCTGCGCTTGCTGTCGGCAATGTCTACCGAACCGTGGCCTGGCCGGAAAACACGTCGCCCGACGCGCTCGCCTTCTGGAGCCATGGGGCGGCGATTATCGCTTTTGTCGGGTTGCTGTTTCTGGTGGAGGGGGGGGTGCCGGTTGCCTCTCTGGCAGCCGTTCCCGAAGCGGCTCTGTTGCAGGCGGTGGCTGCTGCGGCGACTTTCCCGCTTTTCTTCCGGTTGCAGCATCTCGGCGGGCCGGTTCTCCTGAGCCAGATCGGTTATGTCGCCGCCAGTGTCGGTCTGGTAATTGCCACGCTGTTTCTTGATGAGCGCTACAGCCTTGCGACCTGGGCCGGTGCTCTGGTCATTGCCGTGGGGATCGGTCTGACCGTAATTGCACAGCGGCGCGGCTGACGCCTCTTAGATCCACGCGCTACAGGAGCGATCCGGAATCCGCTTCCGCACAGCGCGCGGGGACGCTATAGCTCGGCCATGACATTTGATCAGATCGCCATACTCGCCATCATTGTAGGGGCCCTTGCTGCCTTCATCTGGGGGCGGTACCGGATTGATCTCGTCGCTGTGGTGGCGCTGCTGCTGTCCGTGGCGGCCGGGGTCGTCGATCCGCTGACGGCTTTTGCCGGCTTCGGTCATCCTGCTGTCATTACGGTGGTGGCCGTGCTCGGTATGTCGGCGGCGCTGACCCGCTCCGGCGCGGTCGGTGTGATCGCGGAGCGTATCGCCCAGCGGAACAAGTCGGACCGGGCGAAGACCTTCTCGCTGATAGGGCTGGCCGGGCTGATGTCCAGCGTGATGAACAATGTCGGTGCGCTGGCGCTGTTGATGCCGATCACGCTGTCAGTGGCCCGCAAGGCCGGGCTTTCGCCGTCGCGGCTGCTGATGCCGTTGTCTTTCGCCTCGTTGCTGGGCGGCATGATTACACTGATCGGCACGCCGCCGAACATCATCATCGCTGACTATCGCCAAAAGGTTACGGGCGAGGCCTTCCAGATGTTCGACTTCCTGCCGGTCGGCCTCGCGGTCGCTGTTGTGGGCATTATCTATCTGGTTTTTATCGGTATCAGGCTGGTGCCGAACAGGCGCGCCAACGATGAGGGAAAACGCCTGTTCGAGCTTTCCAGCTATGTCACGGAGTTCAGGATTCCTGCCGATTCGCGGATGATCGGACAGAGCATCCGGGCGCTTGGCGAACGGGGCGAGGAGAGCGGCCGGCCGACCGTCCTTGCCATCTTGCGCGATAATGAGCGGCTGGTCCGTAGGCTGACCCGGCAGCCCCTTGCCGAAGGCGACCTTCTGCTGGCGCATGGCTCTGCCGAACAGATCGAGGCGGCGGTGCAGAAGGGCCTCGAGCTGATCGATGCCAAGGAACTCGATGCCATCAAGTCCGATATGGCGGAAGATGGAGAGCTCACCGTGGTCGAGGCGGTGATGCCGCCGCGCGCCTGGATCGAGGGCCGGAGTGCGGCCATGCTCCGGCTGCGTTCGCGCTACGGGCTGAACCTGCTCGGGGTGGCCCGTGGCGGGGCACCGATCAACACCCGGCTGCGGGATGTTCGGTTCCGGGCCGGTGATGTGCTGATGCTGCAGGGCGACAGCGACCAGATCTACGGCACGATTTCGTCCCTCGGCTGCCTGCCCCTGGCGCAACGCCAGATGAGCCTGGAGCGGCCGAAGATTCTGATTCCGGCACTGCTGTTTCTGGCCGCCATTGTGGCTGCCAGCCTTGGTATCCTGCCGGCAGCGGTGACGCTCGCGGGCGGCCTTGCGGCCATGGTGCTGTCCGACAATATCTCCATGAGCGAGGTCTATGACGCCATCGACTGGCAGATCGTGGTCTTGCTGGGGGCGATGATACCCGTCGGCACGGCGATGCACGAAACCGGGGCGGCTGGCCTGATCGCGGGAGCGATGGCGGGTGCCGTGGCGGACGTCTCGCTTTATCTGGTGCTGGCACTCCTGCTGCTTGTGACCATGTTCCTGACCGACATGATGAATAACGCGGCAACGGCGCTGGTCATGGCGCCAGTCGCGCTCGGCATCTCCGAGCAGCTCTCGGTCAATGCAGACCCGCTTCTGATGGCGGTTGCGATCGGGTCTTCCAGTGCCTTCCTGACGCCGATCGGGCACCAGAACAATCTGCTGGTGATGGGGCCTGCCGGGTACAAGTTCGGGGACTACTGGCGGGTCGGCCTGCCGCTCGACTTTCTGATTATGGCGGTGGCGGTTCCGCTGTTGCCCGTAGTCTGGCCGTTCTGAGGCCGGCACGCAGCTCACCCGAGGAACAACATGTCTGATCAAAAGACAGGAACCGGCCTCATCGATCCGGGACTGATTGTGCCGACCATCATGCTGGTCGGCCTTGGCGGCCTCTGGGGGCTGTCCTTCTCGTTGTCGAAAGTGGCGGCGATGGGAGGCGTGCATCCCTTTGCCTACGCCTGGATGCAATCCACCGGCGCGGCGCTGTTTCTCACCCTCGTCTGTTACCGCAAGGGCATCCCGTTCGATCTCAGCCGGAAGCATCTGGTTTTCTTCGCCGGTGCGGCGGTGATCGGCCTTGTGTTGCCGAACATCAACATCATTACGACAGCGAAATATATCCCGGCGGGTGTGATGAGCACGGTGGTCTCGACCGTGCCGGTGCTCGGCTACGTGCTGGCCGTCGGCCTCCGGATCGAGGGCTTTCGCTGGAACAGTGCGATTGGTATCGGCCTCGGCCTGGTTGGCGCCCTGCTGATGGTTCTGCCGAAAACCAGTCTGCCATCGCCAGAGATGGTGCCCTGGGTGCTGATCGCCTTCCTGACCCCGGCGCTCTATGCCTGCAGCGGCATCTTCAGCGACCGGATGCGGCCCGAAGGCACGCACTCGCTGGCAGCGGCGCGCGGCATGCTGATCGTGGCGTCCCTGGCGACACTCCCGCTGATGCTGGCGGTGGACGGCTTCTACCCGCTTATGGCCGACCCAGGCCCGACCGACTTCGCCATGCTCGGACAGATCTGCATCTCGTCCGTCGCCTACATCCTGTATTTCGAGATCCTGAAACGGGCCGGGCCGGTGTTTCTCAGCCTGGTGTCCTATGTCGTGACCCTGTTCGGGCTGTTCTGGGGCTGGGTGATATTCGGCGAGATCCATTCCGCCTGGATCTGGGCCTCCGTCGGCTGTGTCTTCACCTCGATGCTTCTGGTGAATATTGGGCGCCGGGCGCGCGAGGCATAGCGACCGGGCTAATTCCCTATTCTAATAAATACAATTTACAATAAAAAGTTGTGCTATTTTGCGCGAGCTTATCGTTTGTGTAAAAGGGTAGAGCAATGATGCGAAGTTGGTTTTCCGCAGCCTGTGCATTGTTATTTCTCGGTGGGTGCGCACTCTTCCCGCCTGCGATTCCGCCCTACGAGGCGCCGAAACGTACCGTCTGGTTGCACCAGAACTGGAGTAACGAAGCGCGCTTTTGGTTCCACCACGCAACCCAGGGCACCTCGACCCTTCCGGTTCCTTACGACTGGTTTGTTGCGCTTGAACAACCGCAGCTCTTTGCCATCGGAGCGGCGCCGCTGCTCTCTGATAAAGACTATCTCGCCCGGTTCGGATTTATCTCAAGTCCGCGCGGACCCTATTTCCAAGAGTCGGCGGACGCTTCGGCGAACGGATATGACTCGGCACGGGAAGGAAGATTTACAGTCCGATACGACCCGGAGGCATTTAATGGCAACCCCGACGGGCTGCCGGTGGGTTTTGCGCGCACCAAAGGCTACAAGGACCCGGTGACGGGCAATATGCTCCCGGATCAAATCGGTCTGACCTGCGCCGCCTGCCACACGGGGCAACTCACTTACAAGGGCGTGAATGTCCGGGTTGATGGCGGTCCGGCGGTGACCAATCTTGGTGACTTCCGCAAGGCGCTCGGCTTATCGCTCGCATATACAGCTCTGCTGCCCGGTCGCTTCGAGCGTTTTGCAGACCGTGTTCTTCCAAAAGGGCATGGAAAACCTGAACGTGCAGAGCTCAAGAAACAGTTTCTGGCTACCATTGAGAAGGTAGAAGCTCTCTCGAAACAGATGGCTCCTGGTCTGCGTGGCAGCATTGAGGAGGGCTTTGCCCGGCTCGATGCCTTAAATCGGATCGGGAACCAGGTGTTCTTCAATGACCTCGTCGGCACGAAGCAGGCGGGTTTCGATCCGGCAGTGAATGTCGCGCCGACCAATGCGCCGGTAAATTATCCGCAGATCTGGAGCACATCTTGGTTCGATTGGGTTCAATACGACGCCTCGATCATGCAACCGATGATCCGCAATGCGGGTGAGGCCCTTGGTGTTTCCGCGAATCTCAATCTGACGTCGCAAAAGGACCTGTACTGGTCGTCAGTCGCGGTGGAGGAAGTTTTTCGGATGGAAGAGCTTCTGGCTGGCCCGGACCCGCGTCCTAAAAAACAGTTCCAAGGTCTGCGTGCTCCGCAATGGCCGGGCGATATTCTGGGTCCAATCGACCCGTTGAAAGCGCGAAAGGGCGCGGCGCTCTATGTCGAGCATTGCTCTGGCTGTCACCGTCCGGCTCCGGACAGTGACGCGTTCTGGAGCGATACCTACTGGAAACCGATACCGGACGCGAAGGGCAGATATCTCGATGTTGCGGCGATCAATCTCGCGAAGGTTGGGACCGATCCTGCTCAGGCAAATGTCCTGCACGGCCGTAAGGTTAAAGTTCCAACCCTTCTTGGCGTGCCGAAGGCAATCTCCTCTGGCGGCATGACCTGCGGTGGCGAGCCTGGCACGGTTGTCGAAGAGGCAAGCTTCGCCTGGGCGCTGGCTTATGTCGTCGATCGAACGGTCGATTATTGGTACGACGCGCAGAAGCCGCCTGTGCCGCCCCGGAAAAGAATGGAAATGAATGGCGACCGACCGAATTGCGTGCGTGCCCCGCTGGCCTACAAGGCGAGGCCACTGAATGGTGTTTGGGCGACCGCGCCGTTTCTGCACAACGGCACAGTGCTCACGCTGTATGACCTGCTGAGTCCTCAGGGTGAACGTCCTAGAAACGTCTGCCTCGGTGACCGCGAATTCGATCCGGTGAAGGTTGGGATGCGTGGCAGGTGCGGTTGGGGTGTAACCAAAATAGACACGCGCGCCGCCGGGAATCTCAACAGCGGGCATTCTTTCGAAAACGAAAGCGGGCCCGGAGTCATCGGGCCCGCTTTTAGTGCAACCGAAAAGGCCGCACTGATTGAATATCTGAAGACGCTTTAAGCGGCTTTCGCCGGAAGGGCGAAATTCACGGCGTCCAGCTCGGAGACCAGCGAGGCGGCCTTGTCGGCCGGGAGCGGCATGAACGGGGCGCGGACGTTGCGCCAGCTTGCCTTGCCGCTGTTCTTCGCCAGCAGTTCCTTCAGCGCGGCGGCTGCCGGATAGTTCTGCAGGGTCAGGCGCTCACGGGTGAGCTGGTCCTGAAGCGCGTCGGCCTCGGCCGAGCCGGCTTTCCAGGCGCTATAGACCTTGGCGCAACCGCCGACCGTGACGTTGCCCGTCGCGGTGATGGTGCCGACGCCGCCGGCCTTGAGGGTGTCGAGCAGATAGCGCTCGGTGCCCGCGAAGACGTCGAAGCCCGGGAACTTTTCGGCCATCGCTTTCATGTTCTCGAAATCGCCGGAGCTGTCCTTGATACCGCAGACAGTGTTCGGGAATTCCTTCAGCATCCGGGCGATCAGCTCATGGCTGAACGGCACCGCGGACATTTGCGGGAAGTGATAGAGATAGACTTTCATCGCATCGCTGCCGATGGCCTCGAAAGTGCGGGAGAAGTGGGTGAACAGGCCCTCGTCGCTCGGGTTCTTGTAATAGAACGGCGGTAGCATCAGGACATGCTCGATACCGATATCGAGGGATGCTTTGGTCAGGGCGACCGTGTCCGGCAGGGCGCAGCAGCCGGTGCCGATCATCAGCTTGTCCTTCGGCAGATCGGACGCGTCGAGCTTCTCCAGGAAGGTCAGCCGCTCATCGAGGGACAGCGAGTTGGCTTCACCGGTGGTGCCGAACAGCAGCACGCCGTCGGCGCCGCTATCAAGCAGCCAGCGTGTATGGGCGAGGGTCAGGTCGGTATCGACCGATAGATCGTCGTTGAAGGCGGTCAGGCCGGCGGCCATAACACCCTTGATGCGCGGGCTCGAGCTCATGCGCGCTCTCCTTAGGTATGGAAGGGCAAAAAGAAGCCGGAGCTTAGTCCCGCACGGGATTCCATTCAAGCGAGTGCCGCACCACGATGCGGAAGAACAGGGGTGTCAAAGCGGCGTCAGCCCGCGATACGCGTTGTCAGATCCTTGGCGATCGCTTCCGGAGTGGCATCGAAGCCGAAATGACTGACATAGCGTCCGTTCGGCCCCATCACGTAGGTGATGGTGGAATGATCCATCAGATAGTCGCTGAATTCCTCGCTCTCGACCTTCTGGTAGAACACCCGGTAAGCCTTGGCGACATCCGCGATCTGCTCCGGCGTGCCGGTCAGGTAGTGGATCTTGTCGTGGAAATGCTGGCTGTAATCGCCGAGAGCGTTGGACGTATCCCGCGTGGGGTCGATGGTGATGAAGACTGGCTCGACCTTGTCCGCGACTTCCGGGTCCAGCATGTCGAGCGCCTGGGTCATGACCGTCAGCGTCGTCGGGCAGACATCAGGACAGTAGGTGTAGCCGAAAAAGACCAGCATATAATTGCCCTTGAGGTCCTCGTTCGACAGCGCTGCACCGGTCTCGTCGGTCAGGGTGAAGGGGCCGCCAACAAGACCGGCCGCGCTTTCCTGCCCGCTGATCCGGCCGCCATTGACGATCCAGTAGCCGGCGGTGATGGAGCCTGCAAGGGCAAGGCCGAGAAAGCCGACGAGAAAGAAGAAAGTCCGTTTCGACATGTTTGATCCGGGCGCTGGTTGATCAATTGATGGGGACTATAGGCTGCCATCTCAGAATTGCGAGAGTGTCTCGCGCAATTGTGCGGCCTCGGGCGAGGTGAAGCGGCGTTCGATCAGGATTTGCTTGGGAGAAGCGGCGGTGCGGTAAAACGCCTCATTCTTCTCCGGCTGTGTCTGGATCACGGCACCGTCGAGGGCGCCACCGCCGAACAGCCCCTTTGATTTCGAGAACGCAATGAAATCCGCGCCGAGCGATCCGGAGCTGGATGCCCCGACACCGCCGCCGACGGTACCCACCGCGATGCTGGCATCGGCGCCGAACTTAACCTGATCGCTCATCAGCGAGTTCAGACCCTTCTCCGTCATCACAACCAGCAGCACCTGCTTGGCCTCGACACCGATCTGCAATCCGATGCTGCCGGCCGCCAGTGAATAGAATGCAGGGTCGCTCCAGTCGCCGGAGGCCGTGCGGGCAAGCAATACGCCTTCGCCATATTCGCCGCCGACCACGAAACCGGCTTTAACAAGCTGGGGAATGATGAACACGCCTTTGGCCCGTTTCAGGTAGTCGCCAACCGGGCCGACCATGTTCTGGTCTTTGGTCAGGTCGATCAGGGTTGTCCGGGCCCGGTCGACTGTCATCGAGGCGTCTTCCGCCCGCGCCGGAGATCCGAAGAGGGTGGCCGCTAAAAGGATCGCCGCAAGAAAACCGTACCGCATGCCATGACTCCTCATCATTTGGCCGTGCATTGTGTCTCATAGATGGGACGCGATACCCGCTTTGTAAGGCTAAACACCGGCTCTGATATTGAGGCCGCGCACTCTCCACGGGGAAAGCGCGCCCGCGGCCTCTCCGCCTCTAGTGTGATCGGCAAGGCTGAGGGAAAGCGGAGCGATCTCCATCGCAAGCGCGTTTTCCGGCGTTATCCCGAGGATCGTTGCAATAATGGCGCGGATTGAGCCGCCATGGCCGATCAGCACGATATCCCGTGCCGGGTGCGTCTCGGTAAGGGTCGCAAAGGCGGCGGATGCCCGCGCCGCAAGATCGGCGAAACTTTCCCCCCCGGGAGGCCGGTTGCGGGCCGGATTGTCCCAGAAGGCCGCATAGTCTGCCGAGCCTTCCTGGCCAAGAGCATCGTGGGTCGTCCCCTCCCAGGCGCCGAAATCCTGTTCAGCGAAAGCCGCCTCCACGATCCGGTTCCGGGGAGCCAAACCGGCTGCTTCCAGCATCTCCGCAGTCTCGGTTGTTCGGCGCAGGGGGGTGGTGATCAGCAGGCTTTCCGCCGGAAGCCGGGCCGCGATCCGTTCGATCAGTGCGGGATCCTGTGGCAGCGCAGGCACATCCGTGCGCCCGTAGACGGTCCCTTTCTCCACATCTGCCGGAGCGTGGCGAAGAAGGTGCCAGCGGGTAGCCGTCATGCCGGCCAGCCGAAACCGGCAGCGCCGGCCGGGAGCATGGTCAGGGCAATCAGGACGAAACATTCGACGACCTGTTCGCTGCCGCCGAGGACATCGCCGGTATAGCCGCCAATCTGCCGCTTTGCGAGCAAGGCAGTCGCGCCTCCGGCAAGCGCCGCAGCGGCCAGGGCGGCTATGAAACCGGTGCCGGGCAGCAGGGAGTAGGACAGCACGGTGCCGAGTGCCAGACAGAGTCCTGTGGTTACTGGTTTCGCCCGGCCTGCGCCACTGCCGAGCCCGGTGGCGGTCGCCGGGGCGAGACAATAGGCGATTGGCAGGATCGCCATGCGCCCAAGAACATGCGCTGCCATGAGGCCAACCGCCGCGAGCCACGGCGCGGCGATGGCGAGATTGGCAAGGCAGGCGGCCTTAATGCCGGTGGAGATGACAACGGCCAGCACGCCATAGGAGCCGACACGGCTGTCCCGCATGATCTCGATTTTTCGTTCTTTCGTGCCGCCGCCACCGAACCCGTCCGCCAGATCGGCAAGACCGTCTTCGTGCAACGCCCCTGTGAACAAGGCAGTGAGAGCAAGGGCGATCAGGGATGCCGCGAGCAGGGGTATGCCCGCATGGGCGCACAGCCAAAGCGTACCGCCGCCAAACGCGCCGACGAACAGCCCGACCAGCGGGAAAGCCCAGCCGGTATGCATCAGCGGACGGTCGCCCCGTACCGGCGCCGGCACAGGCAGTCGGGTCAGGAACATGAGGGCGTGAAGCATGTCGTCCGCCCACCATGGGCGCCAGACCGAAGACGGTTTTTTGCTCGCCATGACTGCCTGAATCCTGTCCATCCAATCCGTTCTACGCCGCCTCTCGGCGTCGTCCCCGGACTATGCACAGGGGCGGATCGCCTGTATAGGGGGCGGCATTCCAAAGAACAGTCCCGTGTGATGATCCATGAGCGACGAACGTTTTTCGCCTGAGAATGCGACCTTCGATGAGATCCGCGGCCTGTTCCGCACCCTGCCTCCGGCTGACCTCGAGGCGGGCACTGCGGCGGTCAGTCGAGAGGCCCAACTGACTAAGCCCTCCGGCTCGCTCGGCCGGCTTGAGGAGCTGACGCGCTGGATTGCGGCCTGGCAAGGGAAGTACCCGCCGACCATCGAGCATCCCCGGATCTGTGTCTTCGCCGCCAATCACGGAGTAACTGCCAAGGGTGTCTCCGCCTATCCGGCCGATGTCACCGCGCAGATGGTGCAGAACTTCATCTCCGGCGGGGCCGCGGTGAACCAGCTTGCCCAGCTTTTCGATGCCGATCTCCGGGTCTACGAGATGGCGCTTGATCAGCCGACAGCGGATTTCACCGAAGAAGTGGCAATGGAAGATGGCGACTGCGCCAAAGCCATGGCCTACGGCATGATGGGCGTGGAGCCGGGCATTGACCTGCTCTGCCTCGGTGAGATGGGGATCGGCAATTCGACCTCTGCCGCCGCAATCTGCCACGCGCTCTACGGCGGCACCGCTGAAGACTGGACCGGTCCAGGCACCGGCGTCACCGGCGACGCCTTCAGTGCCAAGGTGAAGGCGGTGGCCGATGGTGTTGCCCTGCACAAGGCACGGACCGAGGACCCGCTCGAACTTTTCGCCGCCGTTGGCGGGCTTGAGCTTGCGGCAATCGCAGGTGCGGTGCTGGCAGCCCGGATGGCGCGGGTGCCGGTGTTGCTGGACGGGTATGCCTGCACAGCTGCCGCCGCTGTGCTTCATGCCGCCGATCCGCGCAGCATCGAGCATTGTCAGGTCGCCCATTGTTCCGCTGAGCCGGGCCACAGGTTGCTGCTGGAGAAGATTGGCAAGGAGCCGATCCTTGATCTCGGAATGCGGCTGGGGGAAGGCTCCGGCGCGGCGCTGGCCATTGGTATCCTGAAATCGGCGGTGGCCTGCCACACTGGCATGGCGACTTTCGCCGACGCCGGTGTCAGCGGGCCGGCCTGACGGTTCCGTTCTTTTTCGGGGAGTTCCAATGCCAAAGCCGTGGCGCGTTCTTGAAAGCCGGATCGAATACCGCGACCGGTACCTGTCCCACCGCATGGACAAGTGCGAGACGCCGCACGGTCAGATCGTTGATCCCTACCATGTGATCGAGCTGCCGAACTGGGTAAATATGGTTGCCGTGACCGAGGACCATCAGGTGTTGATGGTGCGGGAATATAGGCATGGTATCGGCGAAGTGCTTTTGGGTCTGCCCAGCGGGACCGTCGATCCGGGCGAGACCGAGCCGATGGGCACGGCCAAGCGGGAGCTGCGGGAGGAGACCGGTGCCGAGGCTCCGCACTGGATACAGACGGGCCGGATGTATCCGAACGCTGCCGTGATGACCAATACCTGTTTCAGCTTCCTTGCCGTTGGTGCTCGAGTGACCGGTGCAACCAACTTCGACGATGCCGAGGATATCGAGACCGTCCCGGTGCCGATCGAGGATCTCTACAGCCAGTTGCTGGCCCGCAGTTTGATGATGTCAGCGATGCATCTGGTGAACCTGCACGAATCCGGCCTTTACATCATGACCTCCGGCGACCCTCTTGTGGCGGGCCTGCGTGCGAAGCTGGCGCCGCTCTACGCGCTGACCTGACCTACTCGCCAACCTGAAGAAGGCGGCCTTCCTTGCGGGCGCTGCGGTAGGCCACCCAGAAGACGCCCGCACCAATCACAAAATAGACGACATTCATCATCATCGCTCCGGCAAGCAGGTCGAGCCTGAAAGTGCCATCGAACATAACCGCGCGCATGCCTTCGAAGACATAAGCGGAGGGTGTGGCCCATGCGACCATTTGGAGCCATTCGGGCATCACCGAGACCGGGTAATAGACTGCAGAGATCGGCGCGAAGGCGAAGACCAGCACCCAGGCAAGGCTTTCGGCGCCAAGTCCGAAACGCAGGATGATGCCGATCACCGCCATGGCGATGCCCCATGCCATGAAAAACAGGCAAGCCATGAAGGCGAACAATGCCGGGCCGATCGAGAAAATGGAAAAATCATAAAAGACGATGGCCAGCAGGGCCGGGGGCAGGGCGCCGATCAGCGTGCGTACCAGGCTCATCACCATCAGCGTGATGATGAATTCATGTGGCCGGAGCGGGCTGACGAACAGGTGGCCGAGATTGCGCGACCACATTTCCTCCAGGAAACAGAGCGAGAATCCCATCTGGCCCCGGAACAGAACATCCCAGAGCAGCACGCCTGCCAGCAGCACCCCGGCGGCCTGTGCAACCCAGCTCGACTGGTCGAGGAAGAATTTCGTAACGAAACCCCACTGGATCATCTGCATGGTCGGCCAGTAGGCCATTTCCAGCAGGCGCGGCCAGGATCCGCGCATCAGGTAGAAATAGCGCAGTACCATTGCGTGGATGCGGCCGACGTTGAACAGGGACGCTGGCGGCGGGGTGAAATCGAGATCCGCGCTCATGCCGCTCCCCTGCCCGTACCACCGCCATTCGCTGCCGCCCCCGTCTGCCGGGCAACGTCAAGAAAGACTTCATCCATGGTCTGGCGTCCATACTTTGATAACAGGTCGGACGGGCTGCCCCGGTCGACAATCGTTCCCTGCCGCATCATCAGCACATCGCTGCATAACCGCTCTACCTCCTGCATGTTGTGCGAGGCGAGCAGGATGGTCGCACCAGTGTCGCGTTGATAATCCTCAAGGTATCCCCGGATCCAGTCGGCGGTATCCGGATCGAGCGAGGCGGTCGGCTCGTCAAGAAGCAGGACACGCGGCTTGTTGATCAGCGCCTTGGCGAGCGCGACGCGGGTTTTCTGTCCGGCGGAGAGCTTGCCCGATGGCCGGTTCAGGAACTCTGTCATGTGAAGCTGTTCGGCCATTTCAGCAATGCGCGCATTCGGCTCCGGCACCGAATAGAGCCCGGCATAAATCCGCAGGTTCTCGCGCACGGTCAAACGGTGCGGCAGATCCACATAGGGCGAGGAGAAATTCATGTAAGGCAAAGCGCGGTAGCGATCCGTCGCCATATCGCAGCCAAGAATCGATACACTGCCGCCGCTCGGCTCCAGAAGGCCCAGCATCATCGTGATCGTGGTCGTCTTTCCCGCCCCGTTACCGCCGAGCAGGCCGATAGTAATTCCAGCTTTGACCGAGAAACTGACCCCGCGCACAGCGTTAATTTCACCGTAGCGTTTGGTCAGGTCTCGAACCTCGATGACCGTCTTGCTCATGCTGTCGTGCTCGTGGGAGTTCGTTCGGATATGCCTAAATCAGCGTCGCGACCTTAGCCTGCGCCGTGCTACTGGACAATGACGCAATCGGCCGCAGGTTTTTGGAAAGGCATTGGAGGTGACGCCGCGTGACTGATGAGCGGAGTAGCACTGGGAACTTCGAGGGCCGTTTCACCTTTCGTGACGGCCTTGGACCGGCTGGCGCCCGGACCCTGACGAGGATCCGTTGGGTGGCGCTGATGGGGCAGCTAACCAGTCTGCTCGTTGTGCATTTCGGCCTCGGCTTCCCGTTGCCGCTGGAAATCGCCCTCGGCATCGTGGCGTCCGGCGCGCTCTATAATATCGTCATCCAGGCGGTGCGGCAGTCAGGCCGGGCACTGACCACGCGGGCGGCGGCCTTCGGGCTCGCCTTTGATATCGCCCAGCTCGGCTATCTACTGTACTGGACCGGCGGACTGGAAAATCCGTTCGCGATGATGTTGATAGCGCCGGTGACCATCTCCGCCACGATATTATCCGGCGCGGCGACGGTCTGGCTGAGCTTCCTCGCATTGGTCTCCGCCTCTGTGCTTGCTGTGGTGCATCAGCCTTTACCCTGGGCTCCTGCGGGCCTGAAGTTGCCGAGTGTTTATGTGTTCGGCCTGTGGATGGCGATCGTCATCGCGACCCTGTTCATCGCCGGTTACACATATCGGGTCAGCCGGGATGCACGACGCATGTCTGATGCTCTCGGCGCGACCCGGCTGGCGCTGTCCCGTGAGCAGCAACTCTCGGCACTTGGTGGGTTAGCGGCGGCGGCGGCACATGAGCTCGGCACGCCGCTCAGCACTATTGCTGTCGTTGCCCGCGAATTGCGCAAGGATCTGCCGAAAGACAGCGAATGGGGCGAGGATGTCGACCTGTTGCTGAGCGAGACGGCGCGGTGCCGCGACATCTTGACCCAACTCTCCCGTCGGCCCGATCAGGAAACGATGGGTCCGTTCAAGTCCATGCCCTTTAGTGCCATGGTCGAAGCGGCGGCCACACCGTACCAGCGGGACGAGGTCGTGATCATCATCGAACAGCACGGACCGGACGGTGCGTTCGACCTGGCGACGGATGAGGGCGCCACTATGGTGGACCAGCCGCGGGTGGTGCTGACGCCGGAAATGAATCAGGGCATCGGCACTCTGGTCCAGAACGCGGTCCAGTTCGCGGCGGAAACTGTGGAGATTACGGTCTATTGGGATGAGGTGAAGGCCTCCGTCATCATCGAGGATGATGGACCGGGCTTTTCTCCTTTGGTACTGGACCGGCTTGGCGAGCCCTATGTCTCCAGCCGGGCCGGAAAAGATGGGCACATGGGACTTGGTATCTTTATCGCAAAGACCCTGCTGAAGCGTGGCGGGGCTTCGCTTTCCTTTTCAAACCGTGCCGAAGGGGGCGCCCGGCTGACGATGCAATGGTCCCGTGGTGATCTTGAAGCCGCGTGAGCGCAACTTGACCGAAAGCAGATTTCCCAGCATAAGCCAGCAAGCTGCAGACCGGCCCCGAAAGGCGGAGGTACTTGGTGACAGACGATCAGATTTCAGGTGACGAACTCCCCAAGCTTCTGGTGCTTGATGATGACGAGCCGTTTCGCAACCGGCTTGTCCGGGCGATGGAAAAGCGCGGCTTTGCCGTAACCAGCGCAAGTTCGGTGGCCGAGGGCCTGCAAGCGGTGCGCGACGGTGCGCCATCCCATGCCGTGCTCGACATGCGCCTGACGGATGGGAGCGGGCTCGATGTGGTGGCCGCTCTGCGGGACGCCAATCCTGATGCCCGCATTATCATGCTGACGGGCTACGGCAATATCGCTACCGCTGTCGCCGCCGTGAAAGCGGGAGCGGTGGATTATCTGCCGAAGCCGGCGGATGCCGATGCAATCGCCGCCGCATTGCTGGATCACGAAGAGGCTCTGCCGCCGCCACCGGACAATCCGATGTCGGCCGACCGGGTGCGCTGGGAGCATATTCAGCGGGTGTTCGAGCAATGCGGCCGGAATGTTTCGGAAACAGCTCGCCGCTTGCGCATGCACCGCCGTACCCTGCAGAGAATCCTGAACAAGCACGCGCCGCGCGGTTAAGCACCGGCGCGTTTTTGAGCGGTTATTGCGGTTAGACGATGCGTGCGTCTGCGCTCAATTGTTTATCGATATAACGGCCCTGGAACATGGTGATGCCGAGGGACTGACCGAAGCGGACGGCTTCGTCCGAATCGCAGCGTGTCAGGATAATCCGGGCGCGGCCGCAACGATCAACATGTTCCTTCAATTCAGCGGTCCGGTTGCCGGACATGTCGTCCGCCATATCCGGGGTCCAGATCAGTTTCAGCAGATCGAGGCCGAGCCGTTCGCGGTCGATGAATTGAAGTGTCAGGTGGTTCAGGCCGTCGAGGCAGATCCGGTAGCCCCGCTCGCGCATAAAGTCGCGGGCGAACATGTAGGCGCCCATATCGCCGAAAATATCAATCTTCTGCAATTCGATCACGACCGTTCCGCGGGCAACGGCCTTCAGGCTGGCATCGAAGTTCAGGAAAGGCGGCGACAGGATCGTCTGTACGTTCAGATTGACGCTGAATGAACTGGCGATCGAGCTGTCGTCGTTCCGGATCAGCAGGGACAGCATCCGCGCGTCCAGCGTCTGTGTCAGATGCTGGAACAGCCAGAGATTGGAGGCCAGATCGAATTCCGGCAGCACGGTCTGCTGCAGGTCGTGGATCGAGATGAAAAGTTCCCGGAACACCGGCTGCGGGTTCGGGTTGTTCGGGGTCAGCGCGCAGACCGGCTGGCGGCGCATCAGGTTTGAAAGGTCGGCACGCTGCAGGAAGGATTCCAGTTTGCCGAGCTGCTCGGGGTCGAGCGGCTTCCGTGAACCCTTGGCGCGGGGATCGACTTTCTGTTCGGCATTGACGGACATGCGCGACTTGCGCTCGCGCTCCCGGTGCATCTGCTTGACCAGTTCCAAAAGGTCTTCGTACTGGGTCGCGACGTTGAACCAGGAGCAGAACCGGGCCAGGTCTTCTTCCTCGTCGCCCTGCGAAAGCGGGTCTTCGGAGAACAGATAGCGGACCTTCATGATGGCCGCGTCGATATCCTCGACGGTGGCGTCCTTGCAGACGAAGAACAGGTCCGAGTTGCTCAGAATGAAGATTTGGCCCTCATAGTTCTGGACCATACCTTCGAAAGTGGCCGCCGCGATCCGGATATGGTGGTCCTGACGGTTCTGCGGGCGCAGCCGGGAAAGATGGATATGGACGGCCATGCGGCCTTCCACATTGCGCCCGAGGCGCTGGAGATAGTCGAGCAGAAGGTATTCCTGGCTCGGGCCCCTATTTCGGCTCTGGACTTGGCTGAGCGCCATGTGGTCCTCCGTCTAAACTCCTGAGGGCCGTTTCCTGATCTTCTTCTTACCACGGGGCCCACAGTGCGGGCACCTGATATTTGCCCTGGATGCCGCCGTCTACGAGAGCGGTGCAGCC
Source organism: Nisaea sp. (assembly GCF_039990255.1). Lineage (GTDB taxonomy): Bacteria > Pseudomonadota > Alphaproteobacteria > Thalassobaculales > Thalassobaculaceae > Nisaea. The sequence continues at coordinate 695,546 of NZ_JBDXGG010000004.1, forward strand.
TAGAAGAGCAGGAATGACCAATTGGTTGTTACGCCCGAAAATGCGGGATTTCGCATAAAAGGCCACCAAAATCTTGCATGATAGGTCAAAACGGCCTGCGTCTTCATAAACTATGCTCACAAAAATGTTTTGTTTCAACGCATAATTCGCCTATTTTAAAGCTCTAGTTAAGCGAATCGCACATCGTCCCGGGATGGAAATCAGCTGGCCTGTCGCATGGAGCTTTGTATTTGGTGGCGTAAATGCCGGATCAACTTGGCATTCGCGATAGCCGGACTGATTTTAACCTCTTTTTTAATAGGCCTTTCGGCTGAAGTCGTTCTCGCGCAACAGGCATATAAAGAATCTGTTCGGGGCCGTCAGCGCCTGGATTTCGAAAGCTATGGTTTGTCGCTGGATTTGCTCAGCGGACCGGACGATCGATCTGATAGTGGACGATTGACTGGAAGCTTCGATCTCTTCTCCCGGGTCACTGTCGATGGCGGTCAGGACAGCAATGTCACCCGGGTCAAGAACGGTGCCATTTCCTCGTCATTTGCCGAAGCCAAGGCGGAAGCGGCGCTCCGCTCGAACTGGACCAATCACGAAGCCTTGCTGATTGTTGATGTGACGGACAGGCGGGTCGCTGAATCGAGCCGAGAGAATACGGTGGACGCTCGTCTGGCCACGGCGGTCCGGGTCGATGTCGATGACGGTGTCTTTGGGCGCGGATTCGCTGAAGTGAAGCGCGGTCATATCCGACGCGGCGACGATGCGGATCCCGGAGCGGGATTCGAGCCGCTGACCTTCAATCAGTATCTCATCGGCGGCGTTTACGATGACCGGCGGGATGATCGGGTGTTCTCGCGTGTCGTTGGGGAAGCGGTGCATCGGGATTATAATCCGACGGATGGTTTAAGCCGGGATTCTCTTGACCGCACAACCTTCAATTTACGGGGCTTCGTCGGTTATTCCCCCGGCGGAGAATACGATCTCTTCATCTCACCCAGCCTGCTGCGCGATGTTTATGTCGAAGAGGTTTCGGAGGTCCAGAACTCCACGCGTTTCACGCTTTCTGTCGGGGGTGTGCGGGATATCACCGGAGTCAGCTCTTTCAATGGCCGGGTCGGTGTCTCGCACCGTGTTTTCGATGAGAGTGATCGTTCCTCGCAGACCGATTTCGTGTTGTCTGGCGGTTTGCTCTGGAACCTTACGCCCGTCATGAGTGTTACCGCCGGGGCGGATATAGAGAACCAGCAGTCGGATGATCCGAGGGCAGGAACGAAACTTTCGCGGTCTTTTCGCCTAGGGCTCGATTATGATCCGTTCGAGCAGTTGATAATCGGTGGTTACCTGTCCGTGGCGAATGAAGAATTTCAACAGATTGATCGGGAAGACGACGATCTGCTTGCTGGAGCAAACGCGACCTACCTGATCAACGAGCATCTTTTTGCCGGTCTGCATTTCGAGCACGAGATTTCGGATTCCACCGATCCGGCCCGTGACTTTGATGCCACGACGGTGATGTTCAGGATCGGCGCGAAACTGTGCTGCCAGGCAGATGACGGTATCGTCAATCCTTTCAATCTCGGCCGGTTTTAGGAGATATAGATGCGATCAGGCTTCATTCTCCCATCGAACCGGCTTGCGGCCGTAACCCTGTTGGCGTTCGTTCTGTGTCTCGGGCTCTCAGCGTGTGGCACAAGCGATATCGACGAATTGCCTCCGCCATCGACGCCGACCATCGCGGAATACAGGCTCGTTGCCGGTGATCGTGTGGCTGTGACGGTCTTTGGGCATCCGGAGTTGTCCGCTATGGTCGATATCTCCGACGATGGGCAGATGGAATTGCCCCTGGTCGGGAAAATCGAGGCGCGTGGCAAGACCGCGCTGGAACTTCGTGCCTTGGTCACTGGGATTGTTGACCTCAATTATGTGATCGATCCGAAGGTCGATATCGTCATTGCCCGCTATCAGCCATTCTACGTCTTGGGCGAAGTGAACACGCCGGGCAGTTTCGATTTCGTCCTCGGTCTCAACCTGCGCAAGGCGGTGGCCGAAGCCGGCGGCTTCACACGCCGGGCGGCAAAATCCCAAGCCTTGCTGACGCGGCGCACCGAACACGGTCAGACCGTGCGTGATGTCAGCCTCGATACGTCTATTTATCCGGGCGACGTGATCGAAATCAAACGGCGCTGGTTCTAGGGGACGGGAATGGCGAACGTTACGGCATTTCCTAGATCGAGGCGCTCCGCGGAGTCGCCGTCGGCGCTGTTCTCCGACCCGCTGGAGACAGGTGAGACATTCGATCTCTGGCGGCTCTTGTCGGTCATGCGCCGGCGCTTTTTCCTGATCCTGTTCGTCATGATGCTGATACCCCTTGTGACCGGGGTGGTCGTCTATGCGATGAAGCCGGTCTATTCGGGCTACACTAAATTGCTGATGGCGGAGTCCAAGGGGGCTGTCAGCATTCAGGGTTTCACTCTGCCGCAAGCATTCTCTTCCGCCAGCACAAACCTGCCGACCGAAACGGCTTATCTGAAATCCCGTGCCTTCGCCGCGAAAGTGATCGACCGGCTCGGCCTTGAAGACGTGCCGGAATTCAATCCGTCCCTGCAGGCGGAAGGCGAAGCCGGCTGGCGTCAAACGACAGATGAGCTGCTGCAGATGCTGCATCTTCAGCAGCTGATATCCGGTTGGATAGAGGCTGCGGATCACTGGCTGCAGGATAGTTTCGGTTTCGACGCCAGCGCTTTTCTGGCTGGCCGTGATGAACCGGTACGCATCACTCCGGAAGCGCTGCGTGCGGATGTAACCGACAATTTTCTCGAACGTCTTACCGTTGATGGCGAGCAGCTCTCGCGGGTTATCACCATAGAGTTCCAGAGTAACGATCCGGCCCTGGCCGCCCGCGTCCCGAATACCATCGCGGAGATTTTCCTGGAGCAGAAGCGAAACCAGCGGGATCGCGCGATCCGCCAGTCCAGCCAGTGGCTGACGGATCAGGTTGCGACATTGCAGGAGCGGGTCCTCGATTCAGAGCAGAAGTTCGAGCGGTTCCGCCGCGAGGAAGGCTTGCTCGATATTCGCGGCACCGAGTTAATGCAACAGCAGCTAATCAAGCTGAACGACCAATTGATCCAGGCCAGCACCGAAAGGGCCGAGCGGGAAGCACGACTACGCCAGGTACAGCTGCTGTTCGATCAGCCGGACGGGACGGCCAGTCTGGCGCCCGTTCTCGCCTCCCAGCTGATCAATAACCTGCGTCTCCAGGAAGCCCAGATCCAGCAGCGCCTCGCAGAGCAGCTGACGACATTGCGCGACGGTCATCCCGACGTCATCAAGACCCGCCGGGAGCTTGAGGATGTCCGCACCACGATTTCCGGCGAAGTGCGCAAGATCGTCCAGTCGATGCGCAACGAGACAGAGATCGCCCGGGTCCGGGAGGCCAATGTGGCCAATGCCGTCGGTGAGTTGAAAGCGGTCATGGAGTCCCAGGTGGATGCCGAGATCGAATTGCGCGCCATTCAGGCCGAAGTCGCGGCCAACCAGAATCTCTATGAGGTCATGCTGAACCGGCTTGCGGCGGTGGATCTCGAAAGCAGCGAGCCGGATCAGGTTGGTGCCGAGGTGATTTCCCGCGCCGTGATGCCCCGGGTGCCGGTCTCGCCAAAGAAAAAGCTGGCGGTGCTCGCCTCTCTGATCGCCGCGATGATCATTGCGGCGTTATTGGCGCTGCTGATGGATTTCCTGATCCGGGGGTTCAAGAACGCGAAGCAGATAGAGCAGGCGACCGGCCTGCCGGTGATTGCAAGCATACCGCTGTCTCATCAGCTTGAGGATAGTGGGGCACCATTGTTTGAAATGGTGCGTCGTCGGCCGGGTTCGGCGGTCGGGCAAGGCATCCGGAAGTTGCGTACGGCGCTCAATCTGCTTGGCGAGGGCAAGCCGGTCCGTACTGTGCTCATAACCTCGTCGATTGCGGGCGAGGGTAAATCCTCGATCGCTTTGGCCTTGGTGGTGAATGCGGTTTCGGCCGGGCTCCGGACGCTCGTCATTGATTGCGACACTGTGAACGGCACTGTCACCAAGCAAATCGACAGTGTGACTAATCGGGGCCTCAAACAGTTCCTTAATGGCGACGAAATGGTCGAGGACGCCATCGAGTTCGATTTGGCGACCGGTATCCACTACGTGGCTACCGGCGGTGTGCTGTCGAATTCAGAAGATCTGTTCGGATCCCGCCGGATGGCCGAGTTGCTGCGCTACAGCGCGGAAAACTTTGACTTCACGGTGCTCGATAGTGGTCCCGCCTCGGTGGTATCGGATACGCTGGTTTTGGTGCCTCAGGTCGATGCCACCGTCTATGTGGTTGAGTGGGAACGCACCCGGCGGGAGACGGCGGAACAAACGATCCGCGAGGTTTATGAGGTCGGCGAAAATCTGGCCGGAATCGTGATGTCGAAAAACAATCTTCGGATTCAGTCGATCGATGGCGGAGCCGAGGCCTATGACGGGCAGTATTATGGGGTCGATTCAGCACCGGTGGATGAGGATCGCGAAGCGGAATGGGCGCGCGCGCGATGAAGCGGCTCCGGAGCTGGATGCACTAAGCCATGCGCAACAAAACGCTGATCTGGCTGGCGATCTGGTTGGCCACGCTTGAGGCGCTGACCCTCTTCGCGATCAATATCCTTGCCTATGCGGTCCGTAACTGGAGTTTCGATCTGCCCGAGGGTTATTTGCTCGGCGGGCTTTTCATCTGCGCATTGTATCTGATCTGCGGCATCAGCCAGAGCAACTATGCTTTTCACCGCAGCGATGCGGGGCGAATCCACGTCATGCAGGCTTTGCGTTGCTGGATCGGCTCGATGGTCATTTTTGTCGTCGCGCTTTATGCCTTCAAGATATCGGAGGAGTTCTCGCGCTTCTGGCTGCTCGAAATGGTGTTGGCTGGTGGTGTTGCCCTGATTGCCGTGCGGACGTCTATGCTGGCCTGGGTCGCCAAGGCGCGCCGCAGCGGCCGGTTCTCCAATCGGGTCGCTGTGCTTGGCTCGCCGCGCCTGGCTAACGAAGCGGTGAGGACGCTGCTGGCATATCGCGGCGGCGCACGCCTAGTTGGTGGCTTTGTTAGCGACGGGCTTGGTAACGAGACAATACAAGGTGTACCGCTGCTCGGCAGCGAGGAGAGTTTGCGCCGGATCATCGCGGCGGGCCGGGTCGATGATGTTCTGCTGTGTTATGAGCCTGACGAGGAAATGGCATTCCGCGCTGCGCTTGGTTTCCTGAAGGATCAGCCGGTCAATATTCGGCTGCGGCTACCATCCTATCTGCACGGCGTGCCCGCCCTTGGGGTCGATCGGATCGCGGGGCAGGCCGGTCTGATTCTGGCAGATCTTCCGATTGCCGGCTGGGCGAGTGTGCAGAAGCGTTGCGTCGACCTGTTCCTGGGCACGATCATGCTTATCGCTCTGGCGCCGGTCATGTTGATCATCGCCTTTGCGATCCTGATCACCATGGGGCGCCCAGTGTTGTTTCGGCAGAAGCGCTATGGCTTCAACAACAATGAATTCATGATGCTGAAATTCCGAAGCATGCTGCGGGAGGAAGGCGAGGGTGCCGGTGGTGATACCAAGTCGCAGCCTGTTGTTCGGCAGGCAACCCGGGACGACCCGAGGATCACCGCACTGGGTCGGTTTCTCCGTCGAAGCAGTCTGGACGAGTTGCCGCAATTGCTGAACGTTCTCGGCGGCAGCATGTCTCTCGTCGGTCCACGTCCGCATGCAGTGTCCCACAACGAGCATTATGCGGAACTGATCGACGGGTATCTTGGCCGCCATCGGGTCAAGCCCGGCATCACCGGCTGGGCCCAGGTGAACGGGTTGCGCGGGGAGACCGACACGGTCGATAAAATGCGCCATCGGGTCGAGCTTGATCTGCATTATGTCGAAAACTGGTCTCTCGGCTTCGACCTGAAGATCCTTGCCCTGACCGTGATCGAGGTCGGTATCGGCCGTTCGGCCTACTGAAGAGTTGTGCCTTTTTGCCAGTTGAAGGTACGTCGTAAGCCTTCCGCCAGCTCAATCCGGGCGCGAAACCCGAATATTTCCGCTGCCCGCCCGGGGTTGCCCAGGGAGTGGGCAACACCGCCGGACCGTTCGAGTCCGGGCTCCGTCCTGATATCGCCACCGCAAATCCGGCCGATTTCGCTGGCGAGCACTTTCACACTGGTCGCAGTTCCGGTGCATCCATTGACAATCAAGGTGCCGGGCCGGGTACGGGAAACGCAAGCGGTCAACAGGCCGATGAGGTCGTCGATGAAGATGAAGTCCCGGCTCTGGTTTCCGTCGCCATTCACCCGCAGTGGTGCTCCTGAAAGTGCGGCGGCGATAAAGCGCGAGATTACGCCGGCATAGGGCGATCCTGAATCCTGGCCAGGGCCATAGACGTTGAATGGCCTGACGATGGTCGCGGCCAGTCTTTTTCCTCCAGGACCTCCGTTTTGTGCAGCCTCAGTGGCATAATGTTCGCTCTGCAGCTTGTCGGCGCCATAGGCGGACAGCGGGAGACATGGATATGTCTCGGAAACCGCCTCAGGTCCGGCAGCGCCATATACAGCCGCAGACGAAATGAGCACCAGCGGGATGTGGCTCCGTACAGCAGCGGCAACGGCATTTTCCGCGCCGCCCGCATTGACTGCATGGGCCCGTTCCAGGTTCGCTTCAGCGGCGGCGATGGAGGCGATGGCCGCCAGATGGAACATGCCGTCCGCATCCTCGGCCAGCTTGGCGAGTTTATCCGCATCGGTGACGCAACCTTCTTCAAGGTGCGCCGTCGAAGGCAGTTTCGCGGGATCGCCTGAGGACAGATCGTCCAGCACGGTCACATCGTGCCCGTCCCCCAGCAAGGCGGATGTCAGGTGCCGGCCTATAAAGCCGCATCCGCCGGTGATGAGATAACGGGCCATCAGTTTTTCCCCCGCTTGCACCAGTGGGAGATCAGATCGATCAGGGCGAACCAGACAAAGCGGCTGTTGTGCAGCAGGTAGCGGCCTAGCAGGCGGCGCGGTTCCTGTGTCAGTCGGTACAGCCATTCGAGACCGAGAGACTGCATCACCTGCGGTGCCCGCTCCAGCCGCCCGGACAGGAAATTGAAAGCGGCGCCGATGCCGACCATTGTGCCGTTAACGGCGCCGCTATGCCGTGCCATCCAGAATTCCTGGCGCGGACAGCCGAGGCCGATGAAGATCAGCTTTGCGCCGCTGGCATTGATGCAAGCGGCGGTCTCCGCATCGAAATGGGGGCGGACCGGGAGCATCGGCGGGCTCTCCCATCCGACGACGTTCAGCTTCGGATGGGTCACGGCCAGGGCGCGCCGCAGGTCTTCGAGTTCGTCGGGCAGGCCGCCATAGAAATAGACCGGAAGGCCCTCGCCTTCCGCCCGGCTGATCAGCCAGGCGGCTAGATCCGGTCCCGCCACCCGCTCGCTTCCTCGGTGACCTTTCAGAGCGAGCATCCATTTTACCGGCATGCCGTCCGGAGCGATAAGCGCCGCCCCGTCGAGGGCTGCCGCGAAATCAGGATCGGCCTTGGCGAGCGAGAGAGGGTGAGCGCCGGAAACGCAGATATAAGCGGGTTTCGTCGAGCGGGCGCACGCAAGCACGGCCTCTCCGAACCCGGCAAATCGCCCCGCGGCGATTGTACGGCCCAGCACTATAATTGTTTCGATACCATTATGATTTTTGGTCACGCGCTGGCTCTCTCGCCGGTCAAAAGGCCCTCGTATATCGAAGTCTGCTGTGCGGTCGTCTCTGCCGAGGTCAGATGCTTCTCGAAATGCTCCCGTGCGGTTGCGCCCCATCGCGCCAGCTTGTCCGGATCGGCGAAGGCGGCATCGATGGTACGGGTTATGCTGTCTGGATCGAAGGGGTCGAACCGGGCGCCGGTCCGGTCTTCCTGCACTAACTCGCCAAGTGCACCGATGTTGGAGGCCAGGACCGGCAAAGCGCAGGCAAAAGCTTCCGCGATGACCATCGGGAAGTTTTCATAGCACCGCGACGGGACAATGCAGAGCGCGGCCCGGCGCATCTCGATTGCGATGGCCTGGGGTTCGAGCGGCCCAAGCGCGACAGCGCGGCCGTCCCGAACAGCCTCATTTAGAGCTGTTGCGTCAGGGCCATCACCGACCACGCGCAGGGGCGGCCAGTCTCTCTTCCAGAGGCGGAGCAGCGCGGCGATCCCTTTTTCCGGTGAGAGCCGACCGACATAGAGAGCGCCGGATCTTTCTTGCGCCTCCGGCTTTTCTGCAAAGAGAGCACTCGGACTGTTCGGTTTCACGGCGATCTTGCCAGCCGGGAAACCGGCGGTGACAAAGCGACTCTTCGAGAATTCCGAGAGAGCGATGAAGTGGTCGACCGACTGACTCCAGGTGCTCTTTTCACGGTGGAGCGCGATCATGCGGGCGAGGGCGAATGAGCCGGGGATGGATCCGCGATAACAGCGGTGCAGTACCGCCTGGTAAGGGCTGGCGCCTATACAATCTTCACAGATCCGGCCATCGCGCATGAGCAGAGCCGAGGCACAGATGTTTCGGTAATTGTGTAGTGTTTGTACCACCGGCAGACCGAGGTCACGGGCCGCGTCATAAAGCGAAGGCGTGATCAGCGGGAAAATGTTGTGGGCATGGATTATATCGGGTGCGTGCACCGCGATCTCGGCGCGAAGCTCTGACCGGACCGCGTCCGTACCCGGCAAGGACCAGGCTGTTTTCGCCTTGTCCAAGCTGGTCGAGATGGCATCGTTGTCTCGCTCGAGAATTGAAACGTCATGCCCGGACTGGCGCAATGCGGCCATCTCGGCCTCGACGACCCGGTCTTCTCCTCCTGTTTGTTGGTAGCGGCAATGAGCGAACAGAATCTTCATTGGTCCCACACCGCCTCAATGGCCTCTATCATGCGCCGTGCCGTGTTTGCGTGCGAGAAACGTGCGGCAGTCTGGCGGGCTGCGTCACCCATGGCGATCCGGGACGCAGCCGGTGTGTTGAGAGCGCGGCCGAGCGCTGTCTCGGTCGATACCGGGTCGGTTGGATCGAAGAGCCACCCATCTTGTCCGTCTGTGATCATTTCACCGGTCGCTTGAGCCCGGGTGCTCGCCAAGACCGGCAGGCCCGCCGCCATGGCTTCGTTGACGACCAGGCCCCACTCGTCGGCAAGGGTTGGAAATGCGAGCAGGTCGGCATCGGCCATCAGGGAGGGAACGTCCTCGTAGGCTACGTCGCCAATCAGGGTTAGCTTGAGGTTGGCCGGCAGCAGCAATTCCTCCAGCGCGGTCCTTTCCGGACCGTCGCCGATCAGCCGCCAACTCAAGACCCGGTCCGTATTGGTCTCGCACCAAGCGATCAGGTGTTGCAGGAAAGGCCGGAGACCCTTGCGCGGAATCAAACTGCCGACCGTGACCAAACGAACGGCGCGGCTGGCTTCACGCGGAAGCCGGGCGGCTGTGTGGAGACTTGCGAACCGATCGAGATCGGTTGACTGGTGGACGCGGAAAATCCGCTCGGGCGCGAACCCGATGCTTTCAAGATACCGGGCGCCGGACTCGCCGTTGGTCATGGCACCGTCCGCACGTTTTGCCATCAGCCGCCGGAGGGTTCTGCGTGCCCATCCGCGACCGCGTTCGCTGTCCTCGGATAATGTGGCCCAGACCAGAAATCTGGAGCGCCGGCCAAGAAGCGGCGCCAGACAACGATACAGACAAGCCTGCAGAGTGCGGGCGCCGAACTCGGAACTGATCACGATGTCTGGGGCCAGCGCACACAGGCGCGGCAGCATATCGACACTCAGATGCGTGGACAGATCTTCCCTAAATCCGTCCGGATGTCTTCGCCGGTAAGGCAGCGTAAGAGAGCGGGAGACGCGGACATCGAGCCCGCGCCAATCCGTCTTCCAGGACCGGTCCGCCTCCATGCCGGTGGAGACCAGCACGGTCAGCCGGCGCACTTCCCGCTCCAGCGCCTGCAACAGCGCGACGCGGTAGGGCGGCACGAAATTAAGAAGCAGAACGACGGAGCAGCGGGGCATGCGGAAGCGATCCCAGGACCAGGCCGGAAAGGATGAAAATCGGGACCATATTGTAGAAATAGATCAGCACATTGTCGGTCAGCATCAGGGCAAGCAGCGTGACCTGCGCGAGCAGAGTTGAGGCGCCTAGGGCGGTTTCCCGGGCGCCCCACTTCTGGAACCTGGTATATTGCCGGCGGCAGGCGACCATCATCGTGCCGAAGGCGCCGAACCAGAGCATCACGCCGATTACCCCGTAATCGTGCCAGATCCGCAAATAGTCGTTATGCGGTTGCTCGATCCCGGCATGCAGGATTGATAGAGCTTCAGAGCTGGATGCTGGTCCCTTGCCGACTATCGGTGCTTCCAGTGCGGAATTGATCACAGTGGTCCAGGCGAGAATCCGGCCCATCGTGTTGATCTTCACGCCACCGACTGCCGCCGATAGATCACCGGTGAAGAAGCGCTGTCTCAGCGGCTCGAAATTCAGAAGCATGAAAGCGGCAATCCCGACGGCGACCGTAAGGATGGCGATCATCCGGAACCAGCCGGAAAAACTGTTCAGCCGGAGCTGGGCCAGAATGAAGACGCCGAGCCCCATGCCCATTGCAGCGCGTGAGAGGGACAGCACCACCACCGCATAGAGGAACAGAGCCAGCCAGAGATCGTTGCGCGAGCCATGCCGCCAGTAGCCGCAATGGATGGCGATTCCGATCAGCAGGAAGCCGGCGAGAGAGCGCGGCGCGAAAATCTCCAGATGGCCGAAACCGAGCACCGGGATCGCCAGCACATAGATCACCGCCGGAATCCAGATCGCTATCAATATCGCCCTGACAATGGAGCGGCTCGGCGCGCGGATACTCTTCGCGACTTGCGCCGCAATTATGAAGGCGAGGATGCTTGAGATGATGACAACTGTGTTCTGAATGCCCTGTACCGTCAGCCGGTAGAAGATGAATCCGTAGGCGATCCAGGCGGTGAACAGGACGAACATGAAGATCGGCCAGCGGATCTCGCGCACGACGTAGGGCCGCATCAGGAAATGCATGACCAGCAGAACGACGAAAAACAGCGTAAGAAAACCGCCGAGCGAGATCTGCGGAATGATCCTGAACTGGGCCGGAATGGTAACAAGGGCCTGGGTGAAGATGATGACCATCAGCAGCGATACACTGAGCGGCGCCGCATGCCCGAGCTGCCGGGTGCCACTGGCGCTGCGGTAAAAGGCGGCGCGGGCTCTGTCGGGGTTGGCTCCGTCCGGCGCTCCGGATGTGCGAGGGTATCGCGCCACGGTTAGGCTGTTCCCGATGGTGCGTGCAACTGGTCACCCAGGTTTTTCATGCCGAGCCGTATGGACCGTGCGGCTGCGGCAAGCTTTGCCCAAAGCGGGATCGTCATGGTGCTGCGCGCCTCTGCCCGTATCAGGGACAGGGCATCGGTATAATCCTGCTGGCGTTGGGCCGCGAAATAACTGTTGGCCCGGCGCTCGCGGAGACAGGTCACTGTGTCCGTGTGAGCGATCCCGCCGACGCGGAGCAGCCGGAAATAGAACGCATAATCGATGCAGATATCGAGCCGCTCGTCATAGCCTCCGGCCTGCTCCCAAGCCGTCCGCCGGAATAGGACGGTGGAATGGGTGATCCGGTTGGAGGCATAGAGCGTTGCGGGCGTAATCCGGCTTATGCGCGCACCGGTCTGCATTCCGGCCGGTCGTTCAGGTGCGTCGCCTTCGAAAACAATCGCTTCCGAGCAGGCCATTACCAGTTCGGGGTTTGCCTCAAGCATTGGAAGTGTTGCCCGCAAACGGTGCGGGAGGGCGATATCGTCCGCATCCAGAATGGCAATGTAACGGCCTCCGGCGGCGGTAATCGCCTGATTGAGTGCGCGTGCCCGGCCCTGGCGCCCGCCTTCGATCACGATAATTCGCGGATCAACTTCGGCCTCGGCCCGTGCTGCGGTCAGTGTGCCGTCCGTTGATCCGTCGTCAAACAGGATGATTTCCACCGGTCCGTCCACGTCCAGCATGGTCGCAGAGCGGAGGGCCCGTACGATATGTGTCTCCGCCTGAAAAACGGTGATGACAACAGAGACGAAAGAGGGGTGAGCCGCCACCATGTGTCCTCTGGTTAAAACGCGAGCAGGAGTAATTAACCTATCAGATCGTTACCCTGTCGTATATCGTGCCGACCTAAGGGTTTTCCTGCTTTCGCAACCGGTTGTGCCGCAGTTTTGAGCAGTTTTTTTAATAGATCGTGTGCGTCATGACGCTTCGCAGATTATTCTTCGAATATATCAGGCGCCCGCTGCGCGACTGGCGCCAGGAACGCAGGCTGCGACAGGCGGTAGAGATGGGGGCGCCACTGAAGGTCGTCCTCGGCGGGACGGCCCCGGCGCCGGAATGGTTTGGCTCCGATATTGGCTTTTTTGATGCAACGTGCGCGACGGCCTGGGCAGAGCTTTTTGGTCATGAGGCATCGATTGATCGGCTTCTTGCGGAACATGTGTTCGAACATATTCCGCCGGAGCTGATCCCGGCAGTGCTGGAGAATGCACTCCGGTACCTGAAGACGGGCGGAACCATCCGGATCGCGGTTCCCGACGGGCACAATCCCAACCCTGACTATATCCGGCATGTCGAGCCCGGCGGGGTCGGCCCCGGCGCAGACGATCACAAGCAGCTTTTTACGATAGAGATCCTGAGTGCGGCTCTTGAGGCAGCAGGATTCCAGGTTGAGCCAGGAGAGTGGTTTGATAGTGGCGGGCAGTTCCATGAGACGCCCTGGAGCGACGACCGGGGGAACATCTACCGTTGCAAGCGGCACGGCACGCCGGACAAGAGCTTTTCCTCCTCGCACCTCTCGTTGCTGGTGGATGGGGTCAAGCCGTAAACAGGATCCGATAGCGGGCCGTCGTAATCTCGCCTGGCGGTGGGGGGGACGCGGCATTGGACCAGACTCGCAGTCGCCCGCTGATCCCGTATTGCGGCGCCGCGGCAGTAACCTCCGTCAGTGGCAGATCGCTTTCCAGCCGCGCGCCGGCGAGGGCAAACGCGGTGCCCTGGTCTGTCTTGGCCGCGGGTTCCGCTGACGCAGGCAAGGTCAGCCAGGGCAGATGCAGCAGCGCATGACCTGACGCATCCGTTAGCGTGAAGGCATCTTCGATCTCTATTGATTCTGCCTCGAAGCGGAACCGCCTTTCGAAACGGAAAGTGCTGGTCTCACCGACGATTTTATCCGGCCCGGCCCAACGGAAGTTGGTCCCGGAAAGAATATCGCGAAATGTGCGATCATGCTGCTCGAAGACCGGAAGCGGCATGGAAAGAGGCGTATAGATGCCGTCCGGCAAGGTCTCATCGCCATAGGACGGCAACGGCCGCGTGCCGTCGGTCGTGACAATATAGGGCAGGGGCTGCGCCGCCGTGATTGTTCGGCGCGGCAAGGTGGTGATCGCGGAATAGGCCGCATTCCGGACGACCCGGATGCCGTCATCAAGGCCGTTCTCTATTGGAAGAGGCAGGGGTGTGCCGGGTTCGGGTGAGGCGGCGAGTTGTTCCGCCGCGAGCTTCAGGACTGAGCCCGAGAAGGCAAGATAGTCCGGCCCGTTATTGTAGGAGTGCCAGCCGATCCGGCGCTGATGGAGGTGATGCGGCGGCGGTGTGACCTCCTCCCGCTCGTCGATCCGGGTGATCATCAGGGGCAGGCTGTCGTCTGGTCCGAGGGCTGTCTCCAGCCGGTCGGCGATGGCCCGCAGCAAGGCGATGGAGCCTTCCGGCGCGCAGCCGAGCCGGAGGCCGGCTCCGAGCGCCAGCGCCGCGGCGGCGTATCCAAAGCTCTGAAACCGTCCGCGCCCGATCGCATTCACCTCGCCATCATGCAGTGCAGTCCGGACAAGGGCGTGAAGGGCAGTGCGAAATCGCTCACGCAAATCGGCGGATGGTTCTTCGAGCACGGCGATCTGGTAGCCCAGCAGCGCGGTCGCAAAGGCATGATATTGCTGGGTCGGGGCGCCGCGCTGGTCCTCGATGAAACCGCCCGGTTTCTGGTAGACGGCAAGGGCAAGCCATCGCTCGATCCGGCCGATGATCTTCTCAAATGACCCTGTGCCGCAAAGCCTGACGGTGCTGCGTAGCAGTGTCCAATTGGCGACACGGTTTCGGACAAAGCTCATTTCACCGAGTACATCCCCGGGCTTCCGGTCGCCGGCTATGGGGTCCGAGCGAAACAGATCGGCAAGTGCGAATCGCACGAATTCCCAGTGAAAATGGTTTTCCCAGACACCGATCCGTGCCTGCTTGTCCTGCCTTTTCAGCCGGTCGAGCGCGGCGGCGATGTCATCGCCGAAGCGCTCCGGCCATCGTCGCCAGAGCATGGCGGCGAAAGCGGACCCGTAGAATTCTGTCTCCGCGAAACCTTTCTCGGGATCGCATTGAGCGGCCAGCGCTTCGGCGATCTGTTCCGCTATCCGTTCAAATCGCGAGCCGACAGTGCCTTCAGGAACGCTCAAATGTTATCTCCATCGTGAGCGCAATGCGCTCTCCGGAATTAAGGTGGGCCAGTCCGCTGGCCTGCAGTTGCAGGGCATTCCGGCCGCCGCGCTCCGCCGCGTACCAGAGACGGGATTTCAGTGCCGGAACGGATAGCAGGGCCCGGCTCGCCCAATCGGGCAGTGACAGCCGGGCGAAGCGATTGAACCAACGGACCCAGAGAAGCGCATAGGGTGGTTTCGGGATCAGCCTTGCATGAACGACCCAGCCCTCCGGCGCATCCCGGATATAGAGAACCTGCTCGAACGCCGATAGGGCTGTGCATTCTGTAACCCGGATTTCTAGCGTTCCGTTGGGGCCGGAAAGCACGGCATGTCGTACCGGGTGCTGATGGTAGATATTGCTGCCGGTATGCTCGAAATGCTCACCAGCGATAGCCGCCTCGGTGAAGGACGCGGTCGAAAAAACCGCCCGAACAACAAAATCCTGAAAAAGTGAGGGCGAAAGCGTGGTAAGCGAGGCGGAGAGAGTGAGGCTCCGTTCGCGGAGTCTCGATGTGAGGACGGCGCTCCAACGGCCCTCGGCCATTTCGACGGTCAGGTGCCGCTCGCCTGCCTCGGGACCGTTTTTGAGTGCTTGATCCTCGGCGAGGCGGGCACCATGACGTTCAGGCGCAAGGGTGAAGAAAGAGTGACGGTCGGCAGTTTCAATTCCAAAATCGATTCCGTGCATACCGCCACGGCGGAGCGCGGCCGGTACACCGTACTCCCAGTCGCACTCAATAAAGTCCGTCACACGCATTCCTGTCTGGCCGGTGCCACAATGGAGACCAGCATATGACGAGCGAAAGCGCGCCGCCAAGCGCCGAACCGCCGTCGGGCAAAGAGACTTCCGGCGCGTTCAAGCGGTTTCTCGAGAGCCCGCGCAGTTACGCGCTGGTGGTGCCGACGGTCAATGCCTGCGTCGCCGCCACCGGACTGTTCATTCCGTGGTTTATGGAGCCGATTTCGTTCGGCCAGTTCATTCTGATTTCTACCTTTGTGCAATATCTCTGGCTGCTCGATCTCGGGACTTCGCAGCTCATCACCCGAACGGCGGCGCGGATGAAACAGGCTGGGCTTAACAGCCCGGCTGGTGTGCGGGTTCAGGGTATACTCTGGACCCGTTTTTACCTTGCGGTCATTGCTACTGTCTCGGCCCTTGCGCTTGCCTATGTGTTTCGGGATTCATTCAAGGTACCGTTGCCTATGCCGGCCACCCTGCTGGCGATTCTGGCCGGGGGCATGCAGTTTATCCTGATGGGGCATCTTGCCCTTTATCGCGGGCTCTCGACCTACGGGCTTTTCACAGCGAACAATTCGATCGTGCAGATAGGTTTGACGGCACCGCGTGTGCTAGGCCTCTATTTCGGAGGACTTTCCGGGTGCTTCTCGGTGCTCATCCTCTGGTTCGGTGGCGTTGCTGCCAATATGCTCCGCCGTGATCCGCCGAACATCCGGTACCACCCCGGTCTTGACCGCATGCGCCGGACTGTGGCGGTGGCTTTCCCGTTGTTCGTCTCGGTTTCGCTCTGGAGCGTGTTCATGATGGCGAACCGCTGGTTCGTTGCGGATCTCGCCGATCCGGAGACCTACGGGCAATTCTCTTTCGCGGCGGCAGTGCTCGGGCTTTATGCCGGGACCTTCGGAACCATTGCGCAGGCTTATTACCCGAAGCTTTCGGCTGAAGCCTATGCGGCCGAACCCTTCGCTCTGTCGCGCCGCGTGGTTGGCGATGCGCTGAAGCTCGCGGCGGTTATTTCGGTGCTCTCCACCATTGGTGTGATGCTGGTCAAGGTGGTGGTGCCCTTCGTTTATGTGGCCTATGCGGCTGCGGTCCCGGCCTTGAAGATTTTCCTGGTCGCGGGGATTCCGATGATCAGCGCATCGTGGCTGATGCCGATCGCGATGTCGGCGCGAACCCGCCCGATCCGGGAAATCGTAGCCGTCTATTTCCTGGCTATTGCTACGCTCTGGGGCGGAACTGTTATCGGATTCCACGAGGCAGGACTTGAGGGCGTCGGGATCGGCGTGATCGTTGCCTCATTTGTCATGCTGGGCGGCCAGTCGGTGCTGCTCAGGCGTAGCCGCGTTTTGTCGATCCGGGATGCAGCCAGGCTGGTCTTGAGTGTGCTTCTGCTGAGCGGCGGCGTGGCTCTTGTCAGCCATTTTGTAGCACCCTGATCGCAGTCCCCGTTCGGCGCATCGATAATCTCGGCGGACCATGAAGAAGAGTGGTGCTGCCGGAAGTACCTGCCGGCAGCTCAGGTTGATTATATCAGGTCGTTCCAGAGATTGCCGGTCAGGTTCGCAACCACGACGTCGGCGCCATCCATCTCCCAGATCGAAACCTGGCCGGTTTCGGTATTCTGCAGCTGGATATCAGTCTTGCCGTCGCCATTGAAGTCGGCAATCTCACCTATCTCCCAGCCCGCCTGGATCTTTCCGACATAGGCCTTCTCGGAGGCTCCGCCAGCATCCATTTCCCAGAGGGAAACGACTCCATCCGCGCTCGCCGTCAGCAGATCCTGCGAGCCGTCGCCGTTGAAGTCGGCGATTTTCTCGATTTCCCAGCCTTCGCCAAGTTTGCCGACATAGGTTCTCGCCGTGACGGAACCGCCATCCATCTCCCAGACCGAAACAGCACCATCGGCACTCTTGGTCAGGATATCGGCCTTGCCGTCGCCGGTGAAGTCTTCAACCGCCTCGACTTGCCAGCCTTCACCGAGTTTGCCGGCGAAACTCTTGCTGCTTGCGACGCCGCCATCCATCTCCCAGACAGAGACGGAACCGTCGTCCTTGACGGCCATAATGTCTTGTTTTCCGTCGCCATCGAAATCCGCGACCGCGCCGATATCCCAGCTGCTGTCCAGCGCCCCTGCGTAGCTCTTGTTACTCGCAGTACCGCCGTCCATTTCCCAGACCGAGACCGCACCATTGGAGTTGCGGGCGAGGATGTCGGTTTTTCCGTCGCCGTTGAAATCGGAGAGCGATTCGACTGTCCAGTCGGAAGACATCTGTCCGGCATAGGAACGGTTTGTGACGGTGCCCCCATCCATCTGCCAGATCGAGACAGCGCCATCTTGCTGACGCAGGAGGATATCCTCTGTGCCATTACCGTCGAAATCAGCGGTGCCGGTGATCTCCCACCCTGCCTGCATACGGCCTGAAAATGCTTTCTCGCTGGCTGTCGCGCCGTCCATCTCCCAGACAGAGATGGCGCCGTTGTCGCCCTTGAGCAGGATATCGTCGTCGCCGTCGCCATCGAAGTCGGCCACGGCCTTGACGGAGAAATCACCGCCTCGGTTCAGCGCGCCGGTCAGGGCTTTTTCGTCCGCTGTCGCCCCATCGAGGGTCCAGACCGATACATTTTCCTGGTTCGAGACCAGGAGCAAATCTTCCTTGCCGTCACCGTCGAAGTCACCGGTCGCGAATACCGAGTACTTTTCCTGGGGAGCCGATGTCGAGAAAGAGAGCGTCGTGTCGCCTGATGCCGCCGACGCAGTGACGGACTTGAATTCGCCGTCCAGCGTAAAGCTGGCATCCACATTGCCGTCGCCGTTCGAGTCGATGGCGACTGTCGTCACGCCGTCCGCGAAGGTCAGCGTGACATTGTCGCTGGAGAATTCCGCGCCTTTGATGAGCACGGCATCGCCATCCGCCAGATCGCTGATCGTATCGCCGGTGAATTCCGCCTCGGTTCCCGCGAAAGTATCATTGCCCGCACCGCCGGTCAGCATATCCGCGCCGTCGCCGCCGAACATCAGATCAGCACCATTGCCACCAACCAGGCTGTCGACGCCACTGCCGCCGGAAAGCGTATCGTCGCTGTCGCCGCCATCCAGTAGATCGTTCCCGGCTCCGCCGTCGATCAGATCGTTGCCGGCAAGGCCGCTGATCGTGTCCGCATCGGCGCCGCCAGACAGCGTGTCGGCGGCTTCCGTTGCCGTTGCATCGGTGCTGAAGGTAAGGCTGGTCCGGCCGTCCGCGCTGCTCGTTGTGACGCTGAGGAAGGTGCCCGCAATTGTGAATGTCGCGTCCGCGCTGCCGTTGCCGTCCGCGTCGATCGTGACGGTGGTCTGGCCACCGGCCTGTGACAGGCTGACCGCATCCGTATCGAAGGAGGCATTGGCGATCACTAGGTCGCCTGTCTCCGGATCGAAGCCGGTGATGCTGTCACCATCGAGGTCGCTGAGCGTGCCGACAATGCTGTCCGCACCGGCTCCGCCGTCGATCGTGTCATTGCCGGAGCCTGCCGAGATGGAATCGTCGCCGCTGCCGCCGGAGATCAGATCGTCGCCAGCGCCGCCATCGATGGTCTCGGCATTGTCCCCGCCGGTGATCTGGTCATTGCCGTCACCACCGTCGATGCTGTCGGTCCCGCCACCGCCGAAGATCGTGTCGTCGCCTGCACCGCCGTCGATGGTTTCGGCTGTATCGCTGCCGGTGATGACATCGTTGCCGTCGCCGCCGCTGACATTGTCCGCGCCGCCTTCATTGACGATGGTGTCGTCGCCGCTGCCGCCGAGCACCGTATCGACGCCGCTCCCCGCGGTGATGACATCGTTGCCATCGCCGCCGTCGAGCAGATCGTTTGCGCCGCCGCCCGAGAGTGTGTCGTCGCCCGCGCCGCCGCTGACGGTCTCGTCAGCATCGCCGCCGGATATCGCGTCGTTTCCGTCCCCGCCGTCAAGGCTGTCGGAGCCGCCGACATTGACGATCGTATCGTCGCCTGCGCCACCGGAGACAGTGTCGTTTCCGGTGCCAGCGGAGATCAGATCGTTACCCGCGCCACCAGTCAGATCGTCGTCGTCGTCGCCGCCATCGAGCGTGTCATCGCCGTCGCCGCCGTTGAGCGCATCGTTGCCGTCGCCGCCGGAGAGCAGGTCATTGTCTGCACCGGCCGTGACCGTGTCGTCACCGGCACCGCCAAGAACCGTGTTTGCACCGGATCCAGCGTCAACGCTGTCATTGCCAGCGCCGCCGTCAAGGGAGTCAGCACCGTCGCCGCCGGTCAGCGCGTCATTGTCCGCACCGCCGTCAATCGTGTCGTCGCCTGCACCGCCGTCGATCACATCACTGCCATCGCCGCCGGAGAGTTCGTCATCGTCTGCACCGGCCGTGACCGTGTCGTCGCCTGCGCCGCCAAGAACCGTGTTCGCACCGGACCCGGCATCGACGCTGTCATTGCCAGCGCCTCCGTCGAGGATGTCATTGCCGGCGCCACCGGACAGGGTGTCTGCGTCGTCGCCGCCAACAAGGCTGTCGTCGCCCGTGCCGCCGTCGAGGGCATCCGCACCCGCGCCGCCGCTCAGCGTATCGGAGTCGGCACCGCCCTGGAGGGTGTCGTCGCCGTCACCGCCATCGATTGCGTTGGCTCCGTCGCCGGCCCTGATCTCGTCATTGCCGAAGCCGCCGTCGATCGTATCGTTCCCAGCCCCGCCATCAACGACGTCATCGCCGTCACCGCCGGCAAGAGTGTCGTCACCGGCGCCACCGCTCAGCGTGTCGTTATCCGCACCGCCGTAGAGGATGTCGTTTCCTTCGCCGCCATCAAGCTGATCGCTTCCGGCTGCGCCGGACAGCGTATCGTCGCCGCTCGCACCGGAGAGGGTATCCGCACCATCCGCGCCGTCGAGTGCATCATCGCCTGTGCCACCGTCGAGGCTGTCGTTTCCGAGCCCACCGTTGAGAGTATCGGCACCGGCACCGCCATAGAGGGCATCATCGTCGGCCCCGCCATCCAGAACGTCATCGCCGTCACCGCCAAGCAGCGTATCGTTTCCGCTGTCGCCGGAAAGCGTATCCTCACCTGTGCCGCCGTCGACAGAGTCGTTTCCGGCCCCGCCGTCAATGGCGTCGTCGCCGCCGAGACCGTCGATCGCATCGTCGCTGTCCGTGCCGGTCAGGCTGTCCGCGCCTTCGGATGCGGTGACCTCAGGAGAGAAGCTGATGGAGGTCTTGCCGTCCGTCGTGGAGGTGGTGACCGAGTTGAACTCGCCAGCCAAACTGAAGGTCGCATCCGCGGAGCCATTGCCATCCGCATCGATCGCGACCGTGGTCGTGCCGCCGGAAGTGGTCAGTGTCACTGCATCGTCGCCGAAGGAGGCGTTCGCGATCACCAGATCGCCAGTCTCTGGATCGTAATCTGTGATGCTGTCGCCATTGAGATCCGCAAGATCGCCGGCAAAGCTGTCCGCGCCATCGCCGCCCGCAAGGGTGTCGGCCCCCGCACCGCCAGTGATCTCATCATCGCCCGCGCCGCCGGAAATCAGATCGTCGCCTGCACCGCCATCAATTGTCTCGGCACCGTCACCGCCGGTGATTGCATCGTCGCCGTCACCGCCTGCGATCTCATCGGCTCCGCCGCCGCCTGAGATTGTGTCGTCACCTGCCCCGCCGTCGATGGTTTCCGCCGCGTCGCTGCCTGTGATGACGTCGTTGCCAGAGCCACCGTCGAGAATGTCGGCACCGCCCTGGTTGAAGAGCGTGTCATCGCCCTCGCCACCGAGAACAGTGTCGGTTCCGCTACCGGCCGTGATCGCGTCATCGCCGGTCCCGCCATCAAGCACGTCGTTACCGCCACCGCCATTGAGCTCGTCAGCATCAGCACCGCCGGAAAGCGTGTCCGCGTCAGTACTGCCGATCAGTGTGTCGTTACCCGACCCACCATCCATGGCATCCGAACCCGCGCCGCCATCCAGGACGTCGTTGCCGACCCCGCCATAAAGGGCGTCGTCATCGTCACCGCCTGAAAGGGCATCGTCGCCCGCCCCACCATAGAGCTGGTCGTTCCCGGCAGCGCCGGAAAGCGCATCATCGCCTTCAAAACCGGCGAGCACATCATCACCGCCGAGGCCGTCGAGTGTGTCGTTGCCGGCAAGGCCGGAGAGGGTGTCATTGCCTTCGAAGCCGGTGATGGCGTCGTCGCCCTCGGTGGCCTGTTCGTCTGCAATAACGATGTCTTCGACGTTGGAGACCGTCAGCCCGTCCAGGTCGGAGCGGGTGTCGACATAGAGCGTGTCGTCCCCGGCGCCGCCATCGATAACGCCAGAGTCACCTGCGTAGATCGCATCCGCGCCGTCACCGGCATTGACCGTGTCAGCGCCATCTGTCGCGGAGATGGTGTCGTCGCCCGCGCCGCCGTTGAGAACATCATTCCCGGCGCCGCCGTCGAGCAGATCGGCATCCGCGCCACCCGACAGCGTATCGCTGTCCGCACCGCCATAAAGCGTGTCGGAGCCTTCGCCACCGGAGAGGGCATCGCTGCCCGCGCCACCGGTGATCTCATCGTTCCCGGCGCCGCCGTCGATAACGTCATTGCCGGCAAGACCGTCGAGTGTGTCGTCACCGGCCAGGCCGGACAGCGTGTCCGCATCGGCGAAGCCTGAGATGGCGTCGTCGCCGTCTGTGGCCTGCTCGTCAGCAATGACGATGTCTTCGACGTTGGAGACCGTCAGGCCGTCCAGGTCGGAGCGGGTGTCGACATAAAGCGTGTCGTTACCGGCCCCGCCATCGATAACGCCAGCGTCGCCTGCATAGATCGCATCCGCGCCGTCACCGCCGGAAAGCGTGTCGGAACCATCGGTGCCATACAGAACGTCGGAGCCTTCACCACCATCAAGCTGATCGTTGCCGTCACCGCCCGAGAGGGTATCTGAACCAGCGCCGCCCTGGAGCGTATCGTCACCGGCACCACCGGTGATCTCGTCGTTACCAGCTCCGCCGTCCAGAACATCGTCACCGGCCAGACCGTCGAGTGTGTCGTCGCCGCCAAGGCCGCTGAGGGTGTCGCTGTCTGCGAAGCCTGAGATAGCGTCGTCGCCGTTCGTGGCCTGCTCGTCTGCAATGACGATGTCTTCGACGTTGGAGACCGTCAGCCCGTCCAGGTCGGAGCGGGTGTCGACATAGAGCGTATCGTCGCCTGCACCGCCGTCCACAACGCCAGCGTCGCCTGCATAGATCGCGTCCGCGCCGTCACCGGCATTGACCGTGTCGCTGCCCTCGGTTGCGGAGATCGTATCGTCGCCCGCGCCGCCGTTGAGAACATCATTCCCGGCGCCGCCGTCGAGCAGATCGGCATC
>NZ_JBDXGG010000005.1:0-9507 GCF_039990255.1 Nisaea sp.
TGTCGTTGTCGGTATGGCCGATCACCGTGTCGTCACCGGCACCGCCAACCAGCGTGTTGTTGCCCCACGAGCCGCCAACATAGTCGTTGCCGGCGCCGCCAGAGATCAGATCTGCATCCGAACCGCCAACCAACCAGTCGTTACCAGAACCGCCATAGAGCGTGTCGTGACCGCCGCCGCCAGTCACACTGTCATTGCCACCCAGAGCCGCAATGACTTCGTCGGCTGCAGATCCGACAATCAAATCGTCGTCTTCTGTACCTAAGACGACCGTCGTTCCGTCAGAGACTTCCACATGTTCAATATCGACATATCGAGAAAAATCGGAGACCTCGTCGACAAAAATTGTGTCATCGCCATCTCCGCCGTAAATTACGTCCTCCCCGTCGTCGTAGAAGACATCATTACCGTCACCACCCGACAAAGTATCCGCGCCGGCTCCGCCATAAATCGTATCATTACCCGCCCCGCCGATCAGGACATCATCACCTGCAGCACCATCAAGATTATCGTCCCCATCACCGGCAGCATAAGCATCCTTACCGGCTGTACCGACAAAGGTGTCATTACCTGCTGTTCCGATCTGCAAGACGGTTCCGTCTTCAAGCTGAATTTCATCGATGTCATGGAATCTGTCAAAGTCCCCGATCTCGCTGACAACAGCAGTGTCGCTTCCCGCCCCGCCATAGAGCGTGTCATCGGCATCGCTATAGAAAAGATCGTTTCCGTCGCCGCCGTCGAGAACATCGCTGCCTGCGCCGCCATAAACGGTGTCATCGCCGCCGCCGGCACTGACCGTATCATCGCCGGCACCAACAACAATTGAATCACTACCAATCCCACCAAAAGCCAGATCATCACCGCTGTTGCCATAAAGCGTGTCTGCGCCATCGCCACCGGATATTGAATCGTTACCCACTCCTCCGTGGACGAGATCATTGCCGACGCCCCCAGAGAGAGTGTCGTCGCCACTTCCACCGAAAAGGGTGTCGTCGCCAGCTTCGCCCAGAACTACATCGTTGCCAGCACCGCCATCGACCCAATCATTCTCATCCCCACCGAGCAAGGAATCTTCGCCCGCTTGCCCCGAAAGCGTGTCGCCCCCAGCTCCACCTATGACGGTATCGGCACCGTCGCCTCCAAGAACAATATCTGCACCATCTCCGCCCTCAAAAAAGTCGTCGCCGGCGCCTCCGTCTAGGTAATCATTCCCGGCTCCCCCGGATAAGGTCTCGTCAGCATGCCCACCAAGTAAAGCGTCATTTTGTGCTGATCCTATAACGACTTCCGTTTCCGAGATCAGGTCGCCAGTTGCATCACCGCCAAAACCAAACCCGGAACTGAGATCAACTGCCACGGAGGAATCTGACTGCGAGTAGTCGACCACATCAATGCCATTGCCGCCGACGATGGTATCGCTACCGTCACTCCCGAGAATTGTGTCGTTACCGTCACCGCCAACGATCGAGTCATTCTCTGCTCCACCGTCCAGACTGTCATCTCCGGCCGCCCCCGACAGGGTGTTCGCATTCGCATCGCCAGTGAGCGTGTCGTCACCGTCTCCTCCGCGAACAGCCTCTATCCCGGAGAGACTGTCTCCGGCCGCGGCTCCGCCACCAGTCCCTGTCGATAAATCAACGGACACACCAGAGCTTTCATCCTCGTAAGACGCATAATCGCGGCCCGCGCCGCCGATCAGTGTGTCCGCACCGGAACCGCCGACAAGCGTATCGTTCCCGTCGCCGCCCTCAAGGCTGTCGTTCCCGGCACCACCATAGAGTTCGTCTTCGCCCGCAAGGCCTAGGAGTGTGTCATCCCCTCCATACCCAACGAGCGTATCGTCACCAATGTCTCCCGTCAGAAGATCGTCGTTGTCCGTACCTTTTAGCAACAGATCGTCATCATCAATGATAGTCGTTGTCGCGGGTGCGCCCTCAACAATGCCGAGCACAGCATTGATCAACGCAACCGAAAGCATCGCGTCCGAACCGGATGTCTGTGCATTTACCCGCAGGTTGACCTCAATGGTTTTCGTGCGCTCTCCCTTGCCGAAGTTGAGAACCTTGACCGGCGGTTCGTCGTAGTTCACCCCTGCAACCGCCGTGCTGCCGCTGAAATCCAGCTCAACGCTGGCATCCCGCGACAGATCGCCAGTCCGATAAATCTGGTACGAAGCCACGCCATTGGTTTCGCTGACGGAAGCGCTGACAGGCGAAATAGTGAAACTGGAGAGGCCGAAATCGAGATAGGTCAGGGCGCGCGTCAAACCAGAGACCGTGTGGCTTCCTCCACCATAGGAAAAATAGGCATCGTCGCCTGAAAGGGATTGGCCTTGCAGGGCCTGGACCACAGCCGCTGTCTCATCAACATCACTTCCTGCCGAAAGACGAATTCGGTCTCCGGAGACATCATTGAAGTCCGAGATCGTGTTCGACCCGCCGCCGCTGGAGGAGATTTCGAACAGATCCGCTCCACTTCCGCCCGCCAGCGTGTTTACACCGCTTCCACCGTTGAGCGTGTCGTCTCCCGCGCCGCCATCAAGAGAGTCGTTGCCTGCATCGCCGTCAAGGACATCGGAGCCGCCGTTGCCCGAAAGAGCGTTTTCCCCGGCATCGCCGTTCAAAGTGTCGGCACCAGCCCCACCATGCACATTCTCAATACCGGAAAGCGTCGCGCCGTCCGACGAGGTTCCGACCGCGAGATCCACAAGCACCCCGTTGACCGCCGCGACGAAATCCGCCACGTCAACGCCAGCGCCACCGTCAAGAACATCCACCCCGCCGCCACCGACCAGAGTGTCAGCCCCGGCCCCACCGGAAAGTGCGTTAGCACCATTGTCTCCGGTCAGGACATCGCCGTGTGCGGAACCGGTGACGTTTTCGATATTCGCGAGCACATCGCTGTCAGCATCACCCCCGGCTCCGGTACCGGCGGCAAGATCAACCTGCACGCCCTCTTCCGACTGGCTGTAATCGACCCCGTCAACACCATCACCGCCGTTGAGTGTATCCGCACCACCACCGCCAAGCAGGTTGTCGTCACCGACTCCACCATTCATGACATCGTCATGGCTGCCACCGTCGAGCGTATCAGCGCCGTCACCACCGTCCAACGTGTCCGCGCCGCCACCGGCGACCAGAACGTCATCGCCCGTACCGCCGAGCAGACTATCGTCGCCAGCGCCACCATCCAGCGTGTCGGCACCGTCGCCGCCGTCAAGCGTATCCGCAGCCCCCCCCGCCTCAACGAAATCGTTCCCAGCCCCGGCGACGATATTGGCAATGCCCTCGCCGCCGAAAATCGTGTCATTGCCGGTACCGCCGGAGATCGAAGCCGCAGATGCATCTATGCGCTCGGCATCGTCGAACTCCAGGTACTGATCTGCCCCGCCGGGAGACGCAACCAGACTGTTCCCGATTTGCGCGCCAAAACCGACACTGATCAGCTGATTGCCAAGAATATGGTCTTTCAGATCTTCCTGGAACTTCCCAACACTATGGCCAAGAAAATTGTAGTAGTTCGAAAATCCGGTGACTTCTGACTGACTGAGCCAATTGGCCGCTTCATCACTAAATTGACTTCCAGAGGAGTTCTGCGACATCAGCGATATCTGAGGTGTACTGGAAGGCTCGGACAACAGTGAAACACTCGAAGTCGTCGTGACCGAAGCCGCCTGCAACGTTAGAGCCGGCGCCCCCATCACCGCGAGTGCCTGCACAGCAGCATCGTCGACGAAGTAGAGCTGCTCGATCTCATAGCCCTGTATTACAGTCTGCATCCCAGCCTTGGACACGATCAGACTGTTGCCGTCACCGCTCACAGTGATGGTGTAGTCGGAGAAATGACCGTCGAATTGAACGATGTCGTAATCGGTCAGGACGCCGGATGGATTGGTATTGCTCCAGTCGAAAACCGTATCGTTGCCGCCGCCATTCTGGATTACAATCAGGTCGTCACCCAGACCGCCGTTCAGGATGTCATTACCGCCTTCACCCAGCAGCGTGTCGTTGCCTGCTTCGCCAGACAGGGAATCATTGCCACTGCCACCCGACAGCGTGTCATTGCCGTCCTGACCGAGCGCAAGATCGTCACCGTCCCGACCGAAGACATGGTCGTCGCCCGCGCCCGCCTCAATCGTGTCGTTACCGAAGCCGGTATAGGCTTGGTCATTACCGTTGCCGAGATAGATATAATCGTTGCCCTGGCCGCCATAGACATCATCGTCGCCGCCAAGCGCATGGATTGTGTCGCTTCCTTCACCGCCGTAAACGAGATCGATCCCGCTGGTGCCACTCCAGCTGTCGTTGCCGGTAGTAAGATGCGTGCCGGTTGTGCTGTCCCCTGTCGCTGCGCCCTCATCACCGGCCAGATAGGTCCCAATGTTTGGAAGCTGGCCGTTAATCAGAGCATGCGAAGCACCAAGATCATTGCCGTCAGCGTCGAGGAAACGGATCTCCTCGATAGTATTGCCCCACACTTGAACATACCCGCCGCCCTGCACATAGATATGCATGGTGCTGCCGTCATTCACCATGACCACGTCATTGCGGTTGAGGCCGACAAATTCCAGCACGTCGGTGCCACTGTCGGAGGTGCCGCTGTCGAAGATCGAGGCATTGCCGAGTGAGGCCCCCCCCTGGATGCGGTAGACGTCAGCGCCGTTACCGCCATCCATAACGTTCAGCCCCTTGCCACCAAGAAGCGTATCCGCGCCATCATGGCCAAGCAGCAAATCGTCCTGCTGCCCGCCGTAGAGCACGTCATTGCCCTTGTTTCCATGCAGCCAATCGTCGCCCTGATTGCCATAGACAACGTCATTGCCCTGACCACCGAACATGCTGTCGGAGGAAACATCCTCGTGCGCTGGATTGGTCCCACTATCCGCATAGCCCCCATGGAGTTCGTCATCCCCCTGGTTGCCGTAAATCACGTCGGCGCCGAAGCCACCCAGGACCACATCCGCGCCCTCGCCACCGGAGAGCGTATCGAGGCCTCCATGTCCAACAACGGAATCGGCGCCACCTCCACCGATTACAAGGTCGTTATTATCACTGCCCTCGAGCGAGTCGTTATGCTCCGATCCCTCCAGTTCCTCGAAGTGCAATAAGAGGTCTGAATCACCCGGCGCACCGCCTGCTTGCAGCCCGAGGCCAGCATGCACTCCCTGCGATGAATATTGATAGCTCGCCCGGTCGACACCGTCGCCACCGTCGAGCGTGTCATTCCCGAGCCCGCCCTGCACCGTATCGTTCCCGGTGCCGCCATAGACGGTGTCATCCCCGGCTCCACCATCGAGGGAATCCGCATGCTGGCCGCCATACACCAGGTCAGCACCATCGCCGCCGGAAAGCGTGTCATGACCGAAATTGCCGTAGACCACGTCGTCACCGACGCCGCCAATGACCAGATCCTGATCCTGGCCGCCATAAAGCGTATCGTCTCCATCCTGACCATGCAGAACATCGTTGTGCCTGTTGCCATAAACGACATCATTGCCGGCACCGCCATCAAGCGTATCCAGGCCATCATTGCCGTGGATCTGGTCGTTCCCCCCGTCGCCGCCGACCAGATCCTGGTCCGCCCCGCCGAAGAGCGTATCGTCCCCGTCATTTCCGTTTAGAGAATCGTCACCAGCATTGCCATAAACCAGATCGTTGCCGTTACCGCCTCCGACCAGATCGCTGCCGAGATTGCCTTCAAGCGTGTCATCTCCGTCGTCGCCGAAGACCGAGTCATTGTCCTGGCCGCCATAGATTGCGTCACCGCCGTCGCCGCCGCTGACAACATCCTCGCCCTCGTTGCCATAGAGCGTGTCGGCGCCATCTCCGCCATAGACAAGATCGTTTCCAGCGCCACCGTAGACAGTGTCAGATGCACCGTCATCAAGCGAGGGATCCTCAGCTATAAAGCCAGCATCGACTGTATCGTCGCCTGCGCCACCATAAATCAGATCAGCGCCTCCACGAGTGTAGACGAGATCATTGCCTGCACCGCCGTTTATGGTATTGGCTACACCACTCCCAACCAGCCAGTCATCATACTCGGACCCAATCGCGCCCTCGATTCCGGCGATCGAATCCCCGCTGGCATCTCCGCCGCTAACTGACTGCTCGTCAAGATTGACCCAGACAGCTCCATCGCTCCCGACATAAGAAACAATATCCTCTCCGTCCCCGCCATCGATACTGTCCGCTC
This sequence comes from Nisaea sp., assembly GCF_039990255.1. Classification (GTDB taxonomy): domain Bacteria; phylum Pseudomonadota; class Alphaproteobacteria; order Thalassobaculales; family Thalassobaculaceae; genus Nisaea. The sequence goes on from NZ_JBDXGG010000005.1 coordinate 6,196, forward strand.
CGGCACCCCCTTTCAGGGTGTCATCGCCTTCTTCTCCTGAGAGTGTGTCGTCGCCTTGATTTCCCGCGACGTGATCGTTCTGACTCCCGCCGAACAACGCGTCGTTCCCGTCTCCGCCGGACACGTCGTCATCGTCGGCACCGCCATAAACGGCGTCGTCTCCCGCACCACCAAAGACCGTATCGGACCCGATACCTCCATAAACCACATCGTCACCGGCAACACCGTCGACCCAGTCCCCATCGATACCGCCATAAACGGTATCGTTTCCATCATTACCGAAGACGTCGTCACGGCCTTGATTGCCATAAACGATATCGTCGCCGGAACCGCCATAAAGGGTGTCCCAACCGTCGTTTCCGACGACCAGGTCGTTGCCCTGATTGCCATAGACGATATCGAGCCCGTCTCCGCCGTAGAGCGTATCATCACCGAGGTTTCCATAAAGGTCGTCATCACCCTGGTTCCCGTAGACGAGGTCGTTACCTTGCCCCCCATACAGAGTATCGGCCGCGCCTTTATTGGTTCCCGGATCATCTCCATAGAGGATGTCATCACCCTGGTTTCCGTAGACAATGCTGCGCTCGTCGGACCCGGCAAGGGCTTCGGCTATAAGCGATCCAGTGACAACGGACAGCGGCAAATCTTCGTCTGAATCGCGTTCCGGGCGCCGATTTGCCAGCTCGATCCACCACCCCAAAGCTTCTGCAATGGGAATTTCTCCAAGGTCCAACCCGCCCGCCGCAGCGGGAGCCGTCGCGTGATTGATGGCATCCTGCCAGCGGATGGCGTCGATGTTGGTCGGATCGTTCTGAATGAGTTCGTCGATCTCCTGTTGATTCAGTAGATAATTTTGATAGAGCTGAACTGTCGCGATCTCGGCCAGAAACCCGCCCATGGAAATTGACGGACTGACACTCTCAAGAGCCCGCTGAAGGAAGGGGTCGCCGTTCTCGATGCCGATATTCTTGAGCACGCCCATGGTCAGGCTGTCAGCGACCTGGAACGGCTCCGTATCGTCATCCTGGCGAAGGGTCTGGCTACTACGCAGGAACTGCCAGCCATATACAAATTCGTCATAGTGCTCGCCAACAACGCCGAACTGTTCCTTGTAGATCTGCAGGCCGTCGTCTTCGGCCGTCTCCAGGTTTTCGGCGCCGGAAACGCGCTGGTCCGTATCTGGATCGACCAGAAAATATTTGACCGGGATGATTTGAGGCGTGCCTGTTGGAGAGTTTTCTGCGTCGAAATCAGGGTTCTTCTGCACCTCTCCTGCGCGTACGAAATATCCATTCGGGTAGTCCGTCGCCTCATCGCCGACGAGCTCTGACTGAGCGACATATTCCAGCTCATCAAAGAAATCGTCGTGGCGGATAACTGTGCTTTTGAACTCGTCATCGAACGAGATCCTCATCTCATAGAGGTGCTCGTCGGTCAGCGTCCCATTCGATTGTTCAATGGTACGGTTGATTGTTGCGGCGGCAGCTTCCGCGAGCTGAATCACGGCTTCGATCGGACCACCGTCGTCAACAGAGGTTCCAACGACCTCCAGTTTTCCATCTTCATTGAACCGGAGATCAACGGCAGCTTCGGGATCGTCGGCTGTAATTTGCACTACTGCAGCGGCAGCGAGCGCTGCGACAGCAAGCGGAACGGTAAGCGGATTGGCCGCCAGGTAACCTGCGGTCACAAGAGCTTGGGTAACAAAGACTGTGGTCGCGGTACCCGCAATTGCCGGAAGAATGTTCTGCCCGGCCGGACTGACGCCAGCCGCTTCCGTCAGTTCGGCCGTCGCCAATCGCGCCAACGCAGAGATGATGTCCACGCCGGTTGCGGCATTCAGGGAGGCTGTAGGCGCGCCCATCAGGCTGTTGGCCAGTGTCTGTCCGGCAGCCCGCCCTGTAATTGACCCGACGGCAGCCCCGAGATCGCCAGCGACTTCTTCTCCGACCCGGCCTCCGACGTAGCTTCCGGCAGAAGAACCTATGGACGAAACAAGCGCGACACCGAAATTCTGGAGCAAAGCCGACGCATCGGGGACTTCCGCCCCCGAAATGGTGAGGCCCTTGACCACGGCGCCAACCGGAATACCTGCCGCCTTGATCGCCGCGTCGACCGCCAAGTCCACATACTCGTTATCGAAGTTGACATTCTGCGCGATCAGGGTCGTCGCGACGCCGACCGCACCATCGATTACCGGACCGACATTCGGGTCTAGGCCGCCATCCTGCGTGTCATTGCCGTCGCCGCCGCTGATGGTATCGTCCCCTTCGCCACTTCCTTCTCCGAATTGAGTGTCATTGCCCTCAATCGTATTCTCGCCATCCTGAGGGCGCGAATACCCGTCGTCAGTGATCTCGTCGTCGGGATTGTCATCATCTGTGCTGACACCACCTGTGGTCGGGTAGTCGGAATCGTAGTCATAGTCGTCCGGATTCGGATCAAAACTGGGTCGCGGGATAGGAAGCGGCGGGGTAACCGGATCGCCATTTCTCACTCCTCCATACCACGGCGGAGTTTCTTCGCTGGGCGGGTGGGGTGAAATTGTTTCTCTCGGTAAATCAACTCTCGGGAAAAGGTCTTCTAATGTAAGAACCCTGTCTGCAATATTCGGGTTAGGATCCGGACCTTGAGGTAGAGAATCGATACCGTTTTGAATCTGTCTCTTAACGGCGTCGGGAAGATCCTGAAGTCCTTCCCAAAATTCATCCCAGCTGATGCTGTATGTGCGGTTTATAAAAGCATAAGCACCTGCACCACCACTTGTCATCAATCCTGCACCGATAGGGTTTTCCCCATCATTAGCACCGACTTCAATCTCTATCCCTGCGCCGGGCATATCGAATCCCGCCTCGACACTCCACCCTTCCAATTGGTCCAGAGTTGGGGGAGCTTCTAGTCCAGTTTCGTGATCGATGACGGTAGGAAAGACTAAGAATCCACCATTCGCGCTGGCTCCGATCCCCGCGCCGGCTCCAATTACTTGAAATGCCCTCATCTCCCCCGTGTGATCGACAGCGACGAAAAACTCGCCCTGAGCCGAGAGCAGCAACCCGCCTTCAACTCCTATAACAAAAGCGACAGTTGGACGAGTCACTGACACCACTCCCTAAAAGCATAAACAAAAAAAGACACCCCAAAAAAAACAAAATAAATGCTTGTGCAATTTTTAAATTTCTTGGCATATCAAAAGTAAAGAAAATCATTCTTTCTCTGTACGACCTACCTAAACGTTTTCCTTTTTCAAACTTAAATGAAAAATAATATAGAAAATATAAATGAAAAATAATTAACATTAATACTGAAACGAAC
>NZ_JBDXGG010000006.1:0-169715 GCF_039990255.1 Nisaea sp.
CATTCTTTCTCTGTACGACCTACCTAAACGTTTTCCTTTTTCAAACTTAAATGAAAAATAATATAGAAAATATAAATGAAAAATAATTAACATTAATACTGAAACGAACAAGAATGGCTCAATATAAATACCCGAAGAAAAATTACACAACTCTACAATGGTTGAATTCATCGTTCCCGCATCCCTTCACTCGCATAGCGCAGCACGGGCTGCAGCACATATTCCAGCACCCGTCTCTCTCCCGTCAGCAGGTCCGCCGTCACGGACATGCCCGGCACCAGGCGCACGTCCCTGCCGTCCACTGTCAGATGTTCCCGTTCGATCTCGATCCGTGCAGTGTAGGACAGCATCTGTGGGGCCGCCTGCGGGCCGGTCGTGGCGGCACCCGCCGCGCCGGCGGCATTGTTCGCGTCCTGGGGCACCACGGCATCAGCGCTGAGGCTGACGATTTTTCCCTCGATGCTGCCGTAGCGCATGTAGTTGAAGGCATCGACCTTCACCGCCGCCCGCTGGCCGATCTCGATAAAGCCGATATCCCGGTTCGTCACCGTCGCCTCAACCGTCAGACGGTCCCCGTCCGGCACGATCCGCATCAGTGCTGCACCAGGCTGGACATAGCCGCCGAGCGTATGCACCGAGAGGCCGGTCACCTCCCCTGCGACCGGGGCCGCGAGCGTCATGCGGCCGACCCGGTCGGTTGCCTTGATCCGTTCCTGCGCCGCCGCGTTTGCCTTCTGCCGGGCTTCCGCCAGGGAGCGCTGACGCTCTGCTTCGAAGGCAAGCAGCAGGTTCTCCGCCGTCGCCTCTGCACTGGCCAGGGTCGCCTGTGCTTCCTCGATCTGCTTATCCAGAACCAGACCCTGGTGCCGGGTTTCCAGCAGCACCTGCTCATGCTCCAGATAGACGGATTTCTGCGTCAACTGCTTCTCGTAAAGAATGCGCTGGCCGTCGACCCGCTCGGTCAGCAGCGGCAGCACCGCCGACACCTTGTCCTGCTCCGCCCGGAGCGAGGCCAAGGTCGCCCGCGCCCGCGCCGCCTCCCGGCCAGCCCGCTGCCGCTCGCCCATCAGCGCCGCCCATTCCGCCCTCAGCACCGCGAGACTGTCCGCCACCTCATGCGCGGGCACGCCCTTCGGGATCTCGAACAGCTCCTCCGGCTGCAACGGCGCACCGCCCGAGGCCAGTGCGGCGGCACCGATAAGCGCTTCCTCTCGGGCGACGTCAAGCAGGGCCGCCAGCCATTCCCGGGTCAGTTTCTCAAGGTCCGCATCACTCTCCGTCGGGTCGAGATCGATCAGCGGGTCGCCCTTGGCGACATGATCGCCATCCTCGACATGGATCGAGCGGACGATCCCCGGCAGGGTGCTCTCCACCACCTTGACCTTGCCGCCGGGCACGATCTTGCCGGGTGCCGCCACGACGATGTCCAGATGGCCGAACCAGGCCCAGACGCCGGTAAAAAACAACATCAGTGCAATCAAGGCAGGAAGCATCATTACAAGGCGTGAGGGCGGTGCCACCGCCGCCTCGACATGGCTGGCGAGGAAGGCCTCATGCAGGTCTTTCAGATCGTCATGGCCGAGCGTGCCGTCACCGCCGACAGCGGGAGGCGTGGGGTCGGCTTGCGGTGCATCGGACTCTTGCTCGGAAGAATGGGACGGCGTCCCGCTGGCGGGCGCTACCGGGGAAGTGTGCGGGTGCAGGATTCGCGTCGTGATAGCCGGATCATCGGCCGGCACAGAATCTTGCACCCGCGCATCACCCGGTCCAACTCCCGCCGCGTTTTCGCGAGCGAGGTCTTCCGCCGAAACCCTTCTCGGCACTATGCGGGCTAATTCCGCCATGCCGTCCCCCAACATCGCCACCGCCGTTCCGGGAGCCGTCCGGATCCGGCGGGGCTTCTATTTCCCCAAAGACCAAGCGCTATTCGGCGCCGAGCCGCTCATCACTCCTCCGGTTCTGCAAGGCGTCCATCCTTGCGTACCACTTCCCTTTTCCGAGCAATTCCCGATGACTGCCCATTTCAGCAATCCGACCGTTCTCGACTACTATAGTGTGACGCAAGTGACGCACTGATGACAAGCGATGCGTGATAATTATGACAGTTCTACCGCGACAAATTTCATCCATTCGATCCTGAATCAGGCGCTCCGCCTCGAAATCGAGGGCAGAAGTCGCCTCGTCCAGAATCAGGATACGGGGGTTGGTCGCCAGCGCCCGCGCCAGAACAACGCGCTGGCGCTCTCCGCCAGAGAGCTTTGCCCCGCGCTCGCCAATCACCGTGTCGTAGGCGTTCGGCAGGGCGAGAATAAAGTCGTGCGCACCGGTCAGCTTGGCCGCCGCCATCACCTGCTCCATCGGCATGGTCGGATCGGCGACGGCGATGTTGTCCCGGATCGAACGATTGAAGAGGAACGGGTCCTGCAGGACATGCGCAACCTGACGACGCAGCCAGGCAGGATCCACCAGGGCGAGGTCCACCCCATCGATCAGAATCTTGCCTTTTTGTGGCCAATAGAGCCTCTGGATTAACTTGGCGATCGTACTCTTGCCCGATCCGGACGGACCGACGATGGCCGCCACTGTTCCCGGCTCGAGAACAAAGCTCACATCCTCCAGCACATCCGGCGTGTCGTCACCGTAGCGGAAGGAAACATTCCGGAATTCGACCCGGCCGCGGATATCCGGCAGGGCGGCAGAGCTGGTCGTCTTCGGCTCCGGCACAGCATTCATCACCTCGCCGAGACGGGTGACTGCGAGCAGCACCTGCTGCAGTTGGTTCCACATCTGCGCCACACGCTGGGCCGGCGCCAGCGCCCGCATGGTCATCATGTTGATGGCGATGAGCTGGCCCGCCGACATGCTGCCGTCGATGACAAAGCGAGCACCGAGATAGAGCGTGACGACAACGCAGATCCGGTTGATCAGGGTAACCAACTGGTTCGCGTTCTGAGTCAGTTTCTCGCTCTTCTCGCCCCAGACCGTCTGGTCGGCCATTTGCCGCTCCCAAGAGCGCTGCAATCCAGGCTCGACGGCGAGGCTTTTCACCGTTTCCATGCCAAACACGGTTTCCACCAGGAAGCCCTGGTTCTCGGTCATGTTCGTTGCCCGGGACATCAGCCGCTGCTTCAGGATCGGCGTGATCACGCCATAAACGACAAAGATCAGCGCCATGCCGATCCCGACCACGAGCGCAAGAAAAGGCGCGAAATATGCGATCACACCAAGGAAGACGACGGAAAACAGCAGGTCGATGATTGAGGTTGGCGCGGAGCCGGTCAGAAAGGAGCGGATCTGTTGCAGCTCCTGAGCCCGCTGGGTGGTTCGGCCAGTCTGCCGGCTGGCGAAGAAACTCACTGGAAGAGCGGAGAGATGGCGGAAGAAGCGGCCAGCCAACTCCACATCAATCCGGTGCGCGGCGAAGGACATCAGTCTGCCGCGGAGCACCCCCATAACGAATTCGAAAATACCGACCGCAAAAAGCCCGATCGCCAAAATATCGAGCGTGGTGAGCGCACCGGTACTCAGCACCTTGTCCATGATCAACATGAAGAACAACGGCGTGGAGAGAGCGAAGACCTGCAGCAGAAACGACGCGATCGCGACCTCGGCCACGAGGTGCTTATATTTCAGAAGGATCGGCAGGAACCAGGAGAGCCCGAAGGCCCGGCGCTCGTCCAGCTCCTGCGTCCGTGGCGGCGCGACCTCGAGAATCCGTCCAGCATATAGTTTTTCAAAATCCGGCAGAGACCAGGTTGCCGGCTTTCCGCTATCGGGATCTGTCAGCAGGATTTTGTCACCGCTCGCCCTACCAATCAGGACGAAATGCACCTTCTCATCGCGCCGCAGCTCGGCGACAGCCGGCAGTCGGGCACCGGCGATTTTACCGGCGGGAACGGATTTGAGCGAGGCTTCGCAATCGAACGCCCGGGCGACGGCGAGAAAGTCCTCCGCCGTCGCCTCCCCTTCCTCCATCCCGAGCTCATGGGCAAGACGGTGAGCAGGTACAGGAAAACCGATCAGCGCGAACAGGGCTGCAAGAGCCCTTATCCCGCCACGTTCGGCTGTCCTGGTTTCTGCCTCGGACAACGCTAAAGAACCTCCATGTTACCTAAACTTTTAGATGAAATTTCTTACCTGAATAGTAAGTACATTGTTACGACACGCTGAAAACCAGCGTCAAGGTAAAGGAAAGGTTAATGCCCTTATTTCGCCCGAAAACTTAGTCAGCGCATCTTACAAAAAAGTCGACTTAATTATTGATATCAGTATCATAATTTAATTCTTAACGCCTTGTTATGTTTAAAATAATTTGATTTCGGCAAAGGTAGGATAGAAATATTTACGGCAAAACGATTAAGCCTCACCACAACAAACGCGATAATGCATACATGCCCCAGTTTTGTCCGCGCCGGCGCCTTATCACCGCACTGAGCGTGATCATCTGCCGTTTTATCGAAAGCTAATTCTCGCGCAGCTGCAGCCGCACATAGCGATTGTCGGCGCGGTCCACAGCACCCCCGATTTTCCCGTTCGACGAGACGCCATTTCCGATACGCGCCATCGTCGGCCCAAGGCACTCGGTCGCCTCGCCCGTTCGTAGAAACCTGCAGCAGAACCACCCGGACTGCTGAAAAACGAGCGGGCGCATGTCCTGCCGTGCTTTTTTTTCCGATGGCCTGGGTAGATTACCCAGCATCTCAATCCAAGCTTCCCGTACTGCATTCGGCCGCCGAATTTTACGCGTAAAGCTTTGGCGGACTCTTTGTCAGGAAAACAGGACCGTCCGCCGAACCAAAACCATCGGTCGCGCATCTCGCTGCCGCGGCGCTTCATCCGGTGATTGAGCTGCGGGCCTCCGCCCAATTCAAGGCGGCACCGAAGGCTTGACCGATCAGATCATGATAACCCGTCAAACGACTTCACGGATTATTCACGGATCATAGCCGATACTGCCCGAATATTCTCGCGTTTCTACGCTATAGAACACAAGGGAAACACATTCCAATATATTGATTTTACTTGAAAAATAATGGTGCTGCCGGAGTGATTTGAACACTCGACCTCTCCCTTACCAAGGGAGTGCTCTACCCCTGAGCTACGGCAGCATTTTGCGGCGAAAAAGCCTGCAGCGAGGAAGGCCCCTCGCAAAGCGCGGCGGAACATGCCACAGGGACTCCCGAGGTGCAAGCACGTTTCTTGACTGGAATTCACGACCCTCTCGCGGCATTCTCCAACCATGGCAAAGCCCCCGAAAACAGCCACTTCAGGCGATCAGAAAACCGAAGCCGATCTCCGCGCCGAGCGCCGGGCCGCCGCGTTACGGGCGAATCTGCACCGCCGCAAGGCTCAGGCACGCCAGCGCACCGACGGGACCGACGCTTCGTCAATCGACGCGAAGAAAGATGACGGGCACTGACGCATGGATGTCAGGCCAGCGACGCGCCTGATAGGCCGGCATTTAATCGCGGCTCACGACTAAAGGCCCAAAATCCTGCCGCATTCTCGGTAAAAGCTCTTCTTACGCAGACTTGTGAGAGCGCACAGGGATAAAGTAAAACAATTCGGGGCTCGGTGCCGCTCGGACCGCCCCGCATGAAAATTGGGGATCTTAATGGACAAGTTGGTCATCAGGGGCGGCACGCCGCTCAAAGGACAAATTCCGATCAGCGGAGCGAAGAACGCCGCATTGCCGTTAATGGCGGCAACCTTGCTGACGGACCAGCCGGTCACCCTCACCAACATGCCGAAGCTCGCCGATATCCATTCCATGGCGGCACTGCTGGACCAGCACGGTGTGAAGCGCAAGACCCAGGACGAAGCAAGCGGCGGGCAGACCGTCGACTTTCATGCAAAGACCATAGAAAGCACCACCGCCCCCTACGATCTTGTACGCAAGATGCGGGCATCCGTCCTGGTACTCGGCCCCCTGCTGGCCCGGGAAGGGCAAGCTACCGTCTCCCTGCCCGGCGGTTGCGCCATCGGCAACCGGCCGGTTGACCTGCACCTGAAGGGCCTTGCCGAGCTTGGCGCCGAAGTCGCCCTTGAAGGCGGTTATGTGAAAGCGGAAGTGCCGTCCGGGCGTCTGCATGGCGGACGCGTGGTGTTCCCGGTTGTTTCCGTCGGCGCCACCGAGAACCTGCTGATGGCTGCGTGCCTCGCGGACGGGGAGAGTATCCTGGTCAATGCGGCGCGCGAGCCGGAAATCACCGATCTCGCCGAATGCCTGATTGCCATGGGTGCGGAGATCGAAGGCCATGGCACCGACACTATACGCATCCAGGGCAAAGATGCCCTGGGCGGCGCCGTTCACAAGGTTGTGCCGGACCGGATCGAGACCGGCACATATGTGATGGCCACGGCCATCACTGGCGGCGAAGTCGAGCTGACCAATACCCGTTCCGGACTGCTCGAGAGCGTCTTCGAGATCCTGCGTGAGGCTGGCGTGACCATCGAGGAAGGCGACCGCTCCATCCGGGTCTCGGCGAAACGCGGCGGGCTCAAGGGTGTCGACGTAATGACCGAACCGTTCCCGGGCTTCCCGACCGATCTGCAAGCCCAGTTCATGACCCTGATGAGTGTCGCAAACGGCGCCTCCATGATCACCGAAACGATTTTCGAAAACCGCTTCATGCATGTGCCAGAGCTGGCCCGCATGGGAGCGAATATCAACGTGCACCACTCTTCCGCACTGGTGCGCGGGGTCGACCGCCTGATCGGTGCGCCGGTCATGGCAACGGATCTACGTGCCTCGGTCAGTCTTGTGCTCGCCGCCATGGCAGCAGACGGGGAAACGGAAGTGAACCGGATCTATCATCTCGACCGCGGGTATGAGAATTTGGTCGAGAAGCTGAGCGCCTGCGGCGCCAACATTCGCCGTGTCGCGACGAATGCCGGTGCATCCGCGGAAGAAGAAACCGTCTGATTGGCAGAATCACCGATGGCACCCAGAAATATCAGCCTGCTTGAAGTCGGCGACAAGCCGCTTCGGGTCCGTGTCGAGGATGCCGAGGATCTGGCCATCGCGGCCAGCCTGCTGCAGGACGCGCTTCTTCCCGTTCGGGAAATGACTTTCGAGCAACAGGACGACCGCTTTGCCATGGTCGTCCACCGCTATAAATGGGAGTCTGCGCCCTCAACAGATACCGTGCCGGCCGAAGGCGACACGCTCTATAGCGAACGTGTTCATTGCGGAATCCGCTTCGAAGGGGTCGGCGCGGTCCGCACGCATGGCCTCGACCGCAGCAAGCGGGACAGTATTTTGAATCTGCTCACCATCCACGCATCGCCGGGGCAGATAGACCTCGCCTTTGCAAACAACGTGACCATTCGACTCGCAGTTGATCGCATCCTGTGCCATATCGAGGACCTCGGCGAGCCTTGGCCGACCGTCTTCACCCCGTCCCATCCTGTTTCCGACGATGAGACGGCTCCGACGGACGAAGCCTCGGGCGCCTGATCGAACGGCCTGCCGGGCACGGCGGCAGCTGTCGGACGCAAACAGGAGAGACGCGGTGACCGCGAACCAGCCACTGATCCTTGCCCTGCCGAAGGGACGGATCCTGAAGGCCATAACGCCCATTCTTAAGCGGGCGGGGATTGAGCTTGAGGACGATTTTTTCAACGAATCCTCCCGGCGCCTTCAGTTCCACACCAGCCAGGCGGACCTTGAAGTCATCCGGGTGCGCAGTTTCGACACGGCGACCTTCCTCGCCTTCGGCGCCGCCCATCTTGCCATTGCCGGCAGCGACGTGCTGATGGAATTCGACCATCCGGAAATCTATGCGCCGGTCGACCTCAATGTCGGTCACTGCCGCCTTGCCGTGGCAGAACCGGCGGAACTTGCCGCGAAAGAGAACCCGCAGCACTGGAGCCACCTCCGGATCGCCACGAAGTACCCGAACGTCACACGGCGCCACTTTGCCGCCCGTGGCGTGCAGGCGGAATGCATCAAGCTGAATGGTGCCATGGAGCTCGCACCGGGCCTCGGCCTTTGCCGGAGGATTGTGGATCTGGTGGAGACTGGTTCCACCCTGAAGGCGAACGGTCTTGTCGAGGTTGAACAGATTGCCGCCGTCAGCGCCCGCCTAGCAGTCAACCGGGCAGCTCTCAAGACCCGCCCGGGTGCGGTGAAGGATCTGGTCGACCGTATCGGGGAGGCAGCCCTTGCCGCGTAAACTGATCGCCGGCACGCCGGATTTCGAAGACGCATTTGAAGCACTGGTCGATTCCAAACGGGAAACCGACAGCGATGTCTCCGATACCGTCTCTGGTATTATCTCTGATGTGATTGCGCGCGGTGACGCCGCCTTGATCGATCTCAGCCGCAAATTCGACCATATCGACCTGGCCGAAACCGGCATTGCAATCTCGGCGGAAGAGATTTCAAGGGCACGTTCCGCCTGCTCCGCCGAAACGCTTGCCGCACTTGGAAAAGCGGCGGAGCGGATCGAGGCCTTTCACAGGGCGCAACTGCCGGAAAGCATCGACTATAAGGATGCGGACGGCGTGGGCCTCGGCCTGCGGCATACGCCGGTGGACGCTGTCGGCCTTTATGTGCCGGGCGGCAAGGCAGCTTATCCAAGCTCCGTGCTGATGAACGCAATGCCGGCCAAGGTCGCGGGTGTGCCACGCCGGGTCATGATGGTGCCGACGCCTGGTAACGACATCAATCCGCTGGTGCTTGCCGCTGCCGAGCTTGCCGGGATCACCGAGATTTACCGCGTTGGCGGCGCTCAGGCCGTGGCCGCGCTGGCTTACGGTACCGAAAGCATCAAACCGGTCGACAAGATCATTGGCCCCGGCAACGCCTATGTCGCCGCTGCCAAACGTCAGGTTTTCGGCAAGGTCGGCATCGATTCCATCGCCGGTCCATCAGAAATTCTCGTTGTTGCGGACGCAGATAATGATCCGTCCTGGATCGCCATCGATCTGCTCTCTCAAGCCGAGCATGACGAGGTCGCCCAATCGATCCTGATTACCGACGATGCGGATTTTTCTACCGCCGTCGAAGACGCGATTGCCGACCATCTTGCCACCCTCCCCCGCGCGAACATCGCGGGCGCGAGCTGGAACGATCACGGCGCGGTCATCGTGGTCGAGGATCTTGAGGACGCGATACCGCTCGTCGACCGTCTTGCGCCGGAACATCTGGAGCTAGCAATCTCCGATCCAGACGCGATGGCGGCCAAAATCCGTCACGCGGGAGCCATGTTCCTCGGCCGTCACACACCGGAAGCCATCGGCGACTATGTCGCGGGCCCGAACCATGTGCTGCCGACAGCACGGACCGCGCGTTTCTCTTCCGGTCTTGGCGTCCTCGACTTTCTGAAACGGACCACTTGGGTGAAATGCGACCCGTCCAGTCTCGCCGCCATTGGTCCCGCTGCGGTGACCCTGGCGGAAGCGGAAGGGCTCGGAGCACATGCTCGTTCCGTTGCCATCCGTCTCGGAGCAGCCGCCGAGTAGGCGGGGCATGCCATGGCGCGCGATTTCGGCGACGGCCCGATCGAGGGAGACGAAGATGCGGGCCGCGCCAATGCCTGCATTTCCAAGATCGAGCTGGATGAACCCTCCGTGGTCCGGCGCAGTCCCGAGGTTGAGCACGAGCGCGCCGTCGCCATCTATGACCTGCTTGAAGACAACAGCTTCGCGCCGGCGGGTGATGATCAGGGCGGCCCCTACGAGCTGAGATTACGGATCGAGGAAAACCGCCTGCTGTTCGACATCAGCGATCCAGAGCGGGGCGGCAATTACCAGATCTGGCTTGCAATGTCGCCGTTCCGCCGTGTGGTTCGGGACTATTTCAAGATCTGCGAGAGTTACTATGACGCAATAAAACGGCTCAACCCGTCCCAGATCGAGGCCATCGACATGGGGCGGCGCGGGCTTCATAACGATGGCTCTACGCTTCTGATGGAACGCCTATCCGGCAAGGTCGATATCGATTTCGACACCGCCCGTCGGCTTTTTACCCTCATCTGCGTTCTTCATATCCGGGGCTGAACCGGACATGACTGATCGCCCCTCTCTCCCCGAAACCCCTTCCCCTCTGGGCGAACCCACACAGGAGCCAAGCGCCGTTCTTTTCGCCTGCACCCAGAATGCCGTCCGCTCGCCCATGGCCGAGGCGATCATGAAACATCTGATTGGCATGAAAGCCTATGTAGATTCCTGCGGCGTTCGGAATGGCGATCTCGATCCCTTCGCCGTCGAAGTGCTGAAGGAAGTCAACATCGATATCTCGCGGCACGCTCCGAAAAGCTTCGACCAGATGGAAGACGATTTTTTCGATGTCATCGTCTCCCTGTCACCGGAGGCACAACACCGGGCCATTGAGATGACCCGGACTATGGCCTGCGATATCGAGTATTGGCCAATGCTGGACGCGACCATCATCGAAGGCTCCCGCGACATGCGTCTTGACGCATACCGGCAGGTTCGCGACGAGCTGATGCGGCGTATAAGGAAGCGGTTCGCGGCGCTGCTGGACGAAAATCAAACAGTGGAATAACCCGTGCGCAGCCCGGTCATGCTCAGAAAAGGCCTTGACCCGCTGCACTCCACGGCGCACTTAGTTGCCCGACTTTTAAGACTTGAAGGAGCAGGAATGCCGAAAGAAGACGTTATTGAATTTTCCGGGACCGTGTCGGAACTCCTTCCGAACGCCATGTTCCGGGTGAAGCTGGACAATGAACACGAAGTGCTCGCCCATACCAGCGGCAAGATGCGCAAGAACCGGATCCGGGTTTTGGCCGGCGATCGGGTGAACGTGGAAATGACCCCGTACGATCTGACCAAAGGTCGTATCACTTTCCGCTTCAAGTAAGTCTTCAGAGGTGACGGCCATGTCTGGCCCCCTACGATTGCGCGCCCCTTCCGGCGCGCATTTCGTTTTGGCCTCCGCCTCGCCGCGTAGGCTGGATTTGCTCGCTCGTATCGGGCTCACCCCTGATGCCGTCAGTCCCGCCGATATCGACGAGACCCCGAAGCCCCGCGAATTGCCGGATGCCTATGCCGAACGTGTCGCTTGGGAAAAAGCGAACGCGGTCGCAGCCGCGCATCCTGATGCTTTCATCCTTGCCGCCGACACCGTTGTCGCCAGCGGGCGCCGGATCCTGCCCAAAGCTGAAACAGAGGCCGAAGCACGCAAATGCCTCGGGCACCTTTCCGGCCGCCGTCACAGGGTGATCGGCGCCATCCGGCTGATTGCGCCAGGCGGCGAGACACGCAGCCGGATCGCCACCACGACGGTTGCCTTCAAACGACTGACCGATATGGATATCGACACCTATATCGCGTCTGGCGAGTGGGACGGAAAAGCCGGCGGTTATGCCATCCAGGGCTTGGCCGCGATCTATATCCGCATGCTCTCAGGCTCCCATTCGAATGTGGTCGGTCTTGATCTTTACGAGACACATGCTCTTTTGACCGGGCTCGGCTTCCGCTACGGTGAGGATCATGCGTGACCCAGACCGCCTGATAATCGACCGCTCGCCTGGTGAGACCCGGATTGCCGGTCTGGCGGGCGGCACCCTGACCGATCTATGGATCGACCGCATGGGTGGCGCGGCCCGCCGGGCTGGAGAAATCGACATCGCCCGTGTCACCGCGATCCGGCCGGAATTGAATGCCGCCTTCGTCGATCTCGGCCATGGCGAGGCATTCCTCAAACTTGGCAAGAAGACGCCGCCGCCGGAAGGGGCGCTCATCGCCGTTACAGTGACGACCGACGCCGCAGGGCGGAAGCAACCTCAGGCGACGCGGCAGGTCGCACTTGCAGGGCGTTTCGTAAGCCTGCGGCCCGATGAGCCGGAATTCGCAATCTCCGGCGCGCTCAAAGCCAAAGGCAAGCGGGAGCGCCTGAAAACACTTTTGCAACCGCTCTTGCCCTCCGGTATCGGCTTGCTTGTCTCAGCACAAGCAGCTGACGCCGAAGACATTCAGCTGATAACCGACCTGACCGCGCTACTGACCGAATGGAAAACCGTCAACGAAGCGCTCGCCGCAGGAGACGGACCCAAAACTGTGCGTGCGGCACCGGATCTTGAGGCCCGGATCGGAGCGGCCTTCCCTGGCGTTGAACGTGCCGAAAGCAGCGCCGGAGCGCTCTTTGCGGAAGAGGATCTCGACAGTCAGATAGACCGGGCGCTTGCCCGCCGCCTGCAACTCGCCAATGGCATTGCGCTCACTTTCGACGAGACAGAAGCACTGGTCGCCATTGATGTAGACATCGCAGGCGCTTCAGGGGGACCTAAAGCCTGGCCACAGCTCTTCCAGGACATGACGAGAGACTTGGCCGCCGAGATTCGGCTCCGCCGCCTCTCCGGTCTTGTTTTGGTGGATTTCCCGAAAGTTCCGGAGAAAGCTGACCGGGACCGCATTGCCGAAGCGATGCAGACCGCATTCGAGAACTGGCCGTCCATTGCGCAGGAGCAATCTCCCCAGGTGCTCGGCTGGACACGCTGCGGCGTGCTGGAAATCACCGTTACGCGAACCGGACGGTCTCTTCGTGACGAATTGATGCGCCCCGTTGAGCAACACCCCCGTGCCGCTACGATTTCGCTCGAGGCATTGCGTCGGCTGTTGCGTGAAACGCAGGGCATCGCACAGCCGGAAATGATCTGCTCTCAGGACGTCGCGGATTGGCTAGACGGACCCGGCCGCAAGGCCCTTGGAGAGACGAAAGACAAGCTTGGCGGCTTCTTGAAAATAACGACCGATCCGGCATACCGGCTGGATCAGATCGAAATCGGCCCGGCGCGGCGATAGAACGGGGAGCGTGTCCATGGGCGATGTCAGTACGTTTGACAAAAAGAAACGCAAGCGCAAGGCCGGGTGTGCGATCTGCGGCAAACCGATGGTCACGGCATTTCGTCCATTCTGCTCGGACCGCTGCAAGACCATTGACCTCGGCCGCTGGCTCGGTGGTGATTACCGCTTACAAACGAACGAGGTTCCCGACGAAGGCGAGTTGCTGGATCTCGCCAGGGCAATGGAAGAACGCAAAGAGCGCTAGCCCGTCAGGCCTGACACCAGAACTGATACATCGCCAGGAAACTGTCCGGGCGTTCCCGCTCAAGCATATCCCAGTTGGCCGGGTTCGTTGCCGCCGGATCGTTAGGAAACCGCTTCCGGTACAGCGCCTTAAGTGCGGCCGTCGGTGTTTCCACTCCGACCATTTTCAGATCCAGCTCCGCAACTGCCGCGCCGATTTCCGGCCAGGCATAGCGCACTTCACGCCGGTGAAAGAGCAGGTCCCGGCAGCCGCTCAGAGAGTAGAAATCGCCGGTCTGCCAGACAATGGCAGCCGGGTCGTCTTCCCCGAGTTTCAGAATATCGTTCCGTCGGCGACGGATCTCCGCCGAGATCTCAGTTTCGTCTTCAGCCTCGATCTCTGCCTGCAATCCGGCGAAGCGGGCACGGGCGATGTCACTGTAAAGCGCGACCCGCATAAGGCCATCCGGCTTCAGCAAACCACGTAGGGCTTTCCAGCCCGCCATCGGGTCCGCCATATGATGCAGCACGCCGGAGCACTCGATCACATCGAAGCGCTCCTCGATGACGTCTAGCCGCAGAATATCGGCCTGGGCGAAGCGGATGTTCGTGCGCTCCAGTTCCTCGGCCATGCGCGCCGCATAGCCAAGCGACCGGCGGCTGAGATCGATAGCCGTGACCTCGACGCCCTCATACCGAGCGGATGTCTGGATCGCATGCCTGCCAGTGCCGCAACCGGCAACCAGCAGCCTTGGACGGATGGTATCTATGCCGTCAAACCGCATGGCCGGAAAGCGCTCACGAAGATGAACATCCAGCGGTTTCCGCCGGATATGCCCGTCGACAGTGCGCCACCGCGGATAAGGATGGGTCTCGTACTGATCGCGGACCCTCTCAGAAATCGTATCCTCGCCCATCGGGGTCAGCGCAGGCAACGTGGCCGCCAGCGGCTTTTCCGCATCCGGCTCCGTAATCGCACGCTCAAGAACGAGCATTGTCATGCCGTCCTTGGCACTATCTCGCAGGGCTTTGATCGCCGCTGGAACGTTTGCAAGATCTCGGTAGAAGGCAATCAACAGAGCTTCTTCTAGACTGAGCGCATCCTGTGAGAGCAACGCGTCTACCGCCGACGTTTCATCCGCCGCTTCCATCCAGGCATGTTCAGCTGTCATCGCCTGCAACGCCAGGGCGGCGAGCTTTTCGGCTTTAACGGAGCCTCGTCCTTCAAGCAACAGGCGCCGTCTCTCAGCCGTCATCCAGGCCTCAAGTCTCGGGTCGGGTAGCGTGGTCCAGACGAGCAACTGGCCCAGCAACGGGTCATCCGGTAACGGCGGCGGAGATTCGCCACCGCCACGCAGCCAGCGCCAGGCCATGTCAGCTCCCCTGGCATATGTCCGGTTGGCAATCACCAGCGAAAGCGCTGCGGGGGCCAACCGCTGAAGGTCGATATCCCGACGCGCGAACAGGCCGGACATCACGGCCTTCATTTTCGCATCCGGACTTTGGAACCGGAGACCAGCGAGCACATCCAGCATGTCTGCCAGATACCCTGCATCGGGCGCGCGTCCGTGAGCACTCTCGAAATGCCGTACCGCTCCGCTACCGTCACCGAGCGCCCCCAGGACCCGCGCGAGATTACCCTCAGCAACGGCATAGTCCGGTGCAAGCTTGAGAGCCCGGCGATAGGCCTGCGCCGCCTCTTTCAGACGGCCAGCGGCCTTCAGCGCGACCCCGAGATTGTTCTGTAACTCCGGCTGACGTGGGTTGGCGCGTGCGATCTCGGCGAAGATTTCAGCGGCCTCTCCGGCACGCCCCTGCCGCATCAAAGCGGATGCCTCGCGGAGCCGTATCATCGGATCGGTGACCGTCATGTTTCAATCATCGACATGCAGGTCGAAGGCAATGCTGATCCGCTCTCCACCGCCCCGGAACGGAACGGTGCTGTGCCAGACATAGGAGGGGAAGACGACAGCCATGCCGAGTTCCGGGCAGATCGCGTCGAGCGGACGCGTGCCGCGATGGGGAATGCCATAGCCTGGCCGATTGAACTCAAGCCATCCCGCCCGCTCCTCATCGTCAGGGCTGACCGTCTCAGGAATCGCTGCGTAGTAGGTTCCACTGAGCCAGCCCGCATTGTGGATATGAGCGCTCTGATGCCCCTCATCTCCAAGAATATTGGCCCAAATATTAACGGCATATCGCTCGGGAATGCGTGCGAAGAACGGATGAGACGGATCCTTAGTCAAGCCGGCGATATATGTGTCGAGGCCCTCCGACAACATACGCTCGAACGCGGTTATGGCAGGTCCCTTATGATCAAAAAGCTGCGATACGAAGGCTCCCCCACGGATCGCCCTCCGCAAAGGGTCGAGTTCGCCAGAGATATTCGGATGATTTCGGATTTCTTCCGACAGTGCCGCGTTAAATTCTTCATGGTCCGCATAGCCTGCCGGTACGGAAAAGCGAAGCGGCCGGGTTGCGCTGCCTTGAGCGATCAATCGGTCGACCTCATCATAATGCCCGAGTTCCTCAAGCGCTACAGACCGGTAAGCCGTCGCGCGAACATGCGTAGGCTGTCGCTGCAGTACCCGGTCCGTCGCCACCAAGGCGCCCCTCACATCTCCTTCAATCAGTAATGCCTGGGCCAGATTATTCGCCGCCGCGACATTCCCGGGCTGCCCGATCAGGGCCCGGGCATAGGCGCGGGCCGCGGCATCTATTTCCTTATCAAGCTGCAACTGATTTCCGATGCCGACAAACGGGCCGGTATTGGCCGGACCAGTCATCAGGGAACGGCGCCAGGCCGCCCTTGCAGCCTCCGGCTGCTGCTGGGCATCCAGAACGTCCCCACGTGCATTCCACGCCTGCATGAAGTCCGGCGCGCTGCGGATCGCCGTTGATGTCAGCCTGTCGGCATCTTCAAGCTCTCCCCGTTTCAGGTGAATGCGCGCCCGTAACGTGGCCGCGGGCGGATTACCCGGATCCACTTGCAGAATCCGGTCGTAGATATCCGCCGCCGCCTGATCCCGGCCGCCATTCTGATGTGAAATCGCGAGCGATAAAGCCTCGGACAATTGCATTGATACGCCACTCCCTGGCAAGCTGACCCTTGGATAACGCCGATGCGCCGCGTCATCAAGCGGGCCAGGAAAAAAAGCGTTTATTGGGCGCTGGACAGCCTGGAGGATATCTTCTATACACCTGCCTCTCGTCGGTTCTGCGGCGCTTGCGCAGCGGCATTGACAGTGTGCCCAGGTAGCTCAGTTGGTAGAGCAGCGGATTGAAAATCCGCGTGTCGGTGGTTCGAATCCGCCCCTGGGCACCACTTCCCCCCCTTATCCATAATCGAAGCATTCTTTCAGCTTTGGCGCTGTGTAACGTGGCTTCTCTTACGATTTCACGGATGGCGGGGAATCGCAAAGCGATATCCGTAGAAAATTTGTGGATCTTCGCTGCCGCCCGACTAGGCAATTCCCGTCTGATCGATACCCTCAAGATCTGACCATGATGTCTCAGCTTATAAGAATTTTCGCTTAAACTGCGAACCAGACATATTATTTGGCGTCAAAATACTCATAAAACCCAACCGCCGCTGAATACTTTATTGTGCCGCAATTAATTTAAGGTCTCCCTCAAGTTTATCAGTATAGTTTGAAATCATCGCCATCTCCTCATTATTGATAATTCAGGTTTAATTTTAGAAAACACAGAGACATTAATATTTATCGTTATTCTACTATTTTTAACTTGTCGAACCGCACCCTTCACTTCATCGTCCCCACAAAATCTGAGTATTCGTTTTACTTTTTTTGGCGATTTTATGCCGAACGATGAACGACATTACGCCAGTACTGTGGCGGACGCGTCTCTCCTGTCTCATCCGGAGCATCGAACGCTGTTCGATCATTGGGCAGAGAGTCGGGGCGACAAGGTAGTGCCTCTACGAAGCAGTTTCGATCCGCTCGCCTTTCATCGCTCAATGCCACGTATGGCGATCATTGAGCGGAGTGGGACGGAGGATGCTCCGATCTTCCGCTATCGCCTTGCCGGGACAGAAATTGTCAGGCGGGCAGGGCGTGATCCGACCGGTAAGAGTTTCGCGGAGCTTTATGACGGGAACTATCTCGAAACGGCAAACCGGACTTACCGTGAGATCGTGGAGAACGGACAAGCGCACTTTTCCCAGCGCGTTTATCCTATCGGCAACGATGGCAGCAGTCTGCGCTATGATCGTTTGATTCTGCCCTACAGCTCCGACGGCTCGTTGATCGATCAATTCGTGCTCCTGATCGTGGTGATCGAACAGAACACCCCGAAGAAACAGAGCGGCAGCTTCTCCATGTTCGGTGGGCTAAGAAACACCTAATCGTGCGTTTTCCACATAAAAAAACAGGCGCCTCAATAGCGCCCGTTTCCTTAACCCGGTCTGTTGATTTTCCTCAGAGCGCTTCGTCGACCCACTGCTGAAGCTGTGCCTTAGGCATCGCACCCATCTTGGTCGCGGCGACCTGGCCGTCCTTGAACAGGATCAGGGTAGGGATGCCCCGGACACCGTATTGCTGCGGGATCTGAGGATTTTCATCGATATTGATCTTGGCGACGGTAACCCGATCACCCATCGACTGCGCCATTTCCTCGAGTGCCGGAGCGATGGCTTTGCAGGGGCCGCACCATTCGGCCCAGAAATCGACCAGAACCGGTTTGTCGGAATTCAGAACGCTGTCGGAAAAGCTGGAGTCGGTGACATTAACCGTCGACATGGGGCAATCCTCGTTTGACTCATCTCACATGCCGGGTTCGCGCCCTCGCATGGACAGTGAATCTAGGAAGCCGGACCACCCGCGTCAAGGCAGCGGGTGTCGCGTTCAAATTTCCGGAATGAAATCAAAGGTCGCCTCATCCAACGACAGAGCCCGGACCATATCCATCGAGCAAATCACCCGGCAAATCGGTCAAAAACGGCCCATCTGTCCAGAGCAAAAGACACCGCACCTCAAGGTCTTCGAACATCCGGGCAAGCAGCGCCCGATAGGCCGCCATCTGTTTCAGATATGTCACCGGCACATCCTCCAGCCGCTCCGGCGGCGGCCGGTTGGTCTTGAAATCCACCACCGTCACCCGGCCCTCCTCGACCAGCAGGCGGTCGATCTGGCCCGAGACGATCGTCACTTCGCCACCACCAGCTCCAACCTGCCCGACGATGGGCACTTCCGCGCGTGAGCCCGGCGCGAAAAGCCCGGCCCAGTCCGGATGCTCCAGGACTGTCATGATCTCGTCAACATAACGCTCGGCAAGCCCCGCAGCGAGGCCGTGAACCGGGCGCTGCAGGAATGCCAATCCTGCCCCCTTGCGCCTTTCGGCGGGAAGATCAGGCAGCACCTGAAGCAATCGATGCAACAACTGCCCGCGCTTGAACCGACCTTCATCGGCCGCAGAGAGCGGCGAGCGGGTGGCCGGTTCCTGCTCGCTCGGACGGGACGGCATTAGAGGACGCGGCGGTACCGGCTCCGGCGCAGGCTGTGCCAGCGCCCAGAGCGGTAACGAAGGATTCTCGGAGCCCCTTACAACCTCCGTAGCCTTTTCCTCCACAGCACGCCCCTGCGGCGTCTCATAGCGCAGCACCGGTAGGTCGGACCCGGCAGCTCCGGAAACGAGGGGATCTTGCACCGGCGTTGCCATCTCGCTCAGCGCGTTCCGGATCAGCTCGTACCAGTTACCCTCCGGCGCCCGCTGTTTTGTCGCCCAGCCGCCGACATAAAGCCGGTCCTCCGCCCGGGTCATGGCGACATAGAGCAGTCGGCGATATTCCTCGTTCCGCTTGCGCTCCGCCGTTTCCTTCGCCGCCGTGCTGGCGGGTGCGTCCTCCGGCTTGGCCGGCGCACAGAGAGGCACCGGCACGCCATCCTCCCTCGCGCCCCAGAGAATCTTTGCCGTGCCGCGCGGAAGCTGCAGTGTGTCCGGCATGAAAACGATAGGGGCCTGCAGGCCTTTCGAGCCATGCACGGTCATCACACGGACACGGCCGCCCTCACCGCCTTCCATATCGCGCTTGATATCGCTCTCGGACGCTTCCAGCCAATGAAGGAAGCCCTGCAGGGAGGCAACATGGCCGCGCTCATATTCCAGCGCCTGGGCCAGGAACTCGTCCAGGGGATCGGCGGCCTCTATGCCAAGCCGTTCGAGTATGCGGCGCCGACCACTCGGTTCGCCCTCAGCCAGAATGCCGGCGAAAAGTTCATATGGCGGGGTCGTGTCGGTTCGCGCCAGATAGGACGACAGCAGCCGGTCCGCCCGCGCGAAGGACGTGTTCTCCGGCGCCCGGCGGCGCAGCTCGCGCCAGAGCCGGTGCTCCTTGCGGCCATGGGCGAGATCGAACAACTCGTCCTCATTAAGCCCGATCAGCGGACTTTTCAGCACTGTCGCCAAGGTCAGATCGTCATCCGGCAACAGCAGGAAACGGCCAAGAGCAATCAGATCCATGACAGCGATCTGGTCGCTCAGCACCATGCGGTCGACACCGGCAACGTCGATATCGCGTTCCTTCAGGGCGCGCACCATTTCATGCACGAAGCTGCCCCGGCGGCGCACCAGAATCATGATATCGCCCGGACCGATCGGTCGTCCTTTCGAGGGCAGGATCTCGCCCCGGTCGATCCACTGCTGAATGCGTCCGGCAATCGCCCCGGCGAGACGGGAGGCCGGGTTATCGAGGCCGCGCTGGGTGACCGGCACGGCCCAGGCGCCTTCATCTTCGCTCTCCACCGGCTCGAACGGCGGCCAGAGCTCAACCAGGCTGGCATCGCCGCTGCGGGAAACGCCATGCCGGATCGACAGGAACTCGCCATCCGCATCGGCCTCCAGCACACCCTCGGCGGCCGGACGGCTGTTAAACAGGCGATCCACCAGCCCGAGTACGGCGGCGCCGGAGCGGAAAGACACTTCCAGATCGACCGAGGCCCAACTCTTGGAGGCCGTCTCCACCCGCGCCGCGAAATGCCTGCGCATGCGCAGGAAGCCTTCCGGGTCGGCGCGCTGGAAGCTGAAGATCGATTGTTTGACGTCACCCACCGCGAAGATGCTGCGCCCTGCCCCGCGCGCCTCCTCATAGGCGCCTTCACCAGAGAAGAATTCCTCAGTCAGGGCGCGGACCACATCCCATTGCTCCGGGTTAGTGTCCTGCGCTTCGTCGATCAGAATATGGTCGAGGCCTCCATCCAGTTTGAACAGCACCCAAGCAGCCACACCGGGACGGCGCAACAACGCGCAAACGGTCGCGACGAGATCCTCAAAATCCACCAGCGCCCCGCGCCGCTTTCCTCCTTCGTACTCCTTGAGAACGGCGGAAGCGATCCGCAGCACGGCAGCCGTTCGCTCCGCAAGTCCGATAGTGTTAAGCAGTTGGCATACAGCGATCAGGCGTTCCGCCTCCCGCGCCATGACGGTCTCGATATCGGCGAATGTCTCAACGGCTTTCTTTGTGGCCAGCCGCTTGCGCATATCGCCGTCACCGGTGAGGAAGACCGAGCCGTAACTCTCGAAGAGATCGATCCTGGTGTTGGGGTCCGCCGCGAGGAATGTCGCGAGACTATCCGCCCGGCCCACGTCCGTCTTGCTGCTGCCGGAAAGAGCCTCCATGGCGCGGCGCAGGCCGACGACATCGAACGCTGTGTCGGACACTGCGTTCCGCATCACGCTCTCCCGGCTTTCCCCCTCCGGCAGATCGAGATGGGCAAGCAAGGCAGGTGCTATCTGTCCTGGCCCGCCAATGCCTTCAAAGAAGCGGGCCAGCCGGGCGCGTTCCATCAGCAGCTCGGAGATCAGCCCGTCGAAGGTCTCTTCCGCAAAACGCCGATTGATCAGGCGGAGCGCCTCGCCGAGTGGACTTTCCGGCGCGGCGGACGCCGCATTCAGAACTCGATCTCGCGCATCGGACAGCCGTTCAGCGGCCGTCCTGTCATCCATAACCTGGAAATGCGGCGGCAGCCCGGCTTCCAGCGGGAAGCGCTTCAGAACGGCCTGACAAAAAGCGTGAATAGTCTGGATCTTCAGGCCACCCGGTGTGTCGAGGGTGCGGGCGAAGAGACGCCGGGCAAGGGCGATCTGGTCCTGCATCGGCTGCCGCCCGAGCAAGCGGTTGAGCTGGCCGGAGAGATCAGTCTCACCAATAACAGCCCATTCGGAAAGTTTCGCGGATATCCGGGCGGACATTTCAGCCGCCGCAGCCTTCGTGAAGGTCAGGCAGAGGATACGGCCCGGATCAGCGCCCGCCAGCAACAGGTTCAGCACCCGGTCCGTTAGCACCTTGGTCTTGCCGGTTCCGGCGGAGGCTGCGACCCAAACCGAGGCGGCAGGATCGGCGGCCCGGCGCTGTGCCCGGTCAGCCTCGGCGATCACCGCATTCGGATCATGCTCCGCCATTGCCTAGACCTCCCCCGCCGCGGACCATTCCTTGACCCGGGCCAGATGCTCATAGTCGGAATAACGCGGGGCATGTTCAGGCGCCGGGCGGGAACGATAGGGCGTCGCAGGATCATCGAAGGCGGCAACCAGTTGCAGCAAACCCTCTTCCGCCTCCTCAATCAGCTCTTCCAGCTTGCCCTTCAGTGGCTTGCGCTCGCCTGCTGGCTCACCCCCACTCAGCCGCCAATATTCCAGTGCGCCGATGGCGCCTGCAGGAATTTCCGAGAAGCCGTCCATGGCCAGCATCATCGCTTCCAGCGGAAGCTGCGGAGAGAGACCCGCCCGGACCTGCTTGTCCGTCGGCGGTGCGCCGGTCTTGTAATCGACGATGACGTAGCCGCCATCCGCCCGCCGTTCGATCCGGTCCGCCTTGCAGGTCAGCTCGACCAGCGCAAGAGGACCACGGATCATGATCTGCCCCTTGCGTTCGGTCCAGATCCGGGAAAGTTCAGCACGGCGCGGGGCGTCCATCGCAATAACCCATTCAGCGATCCGCTCGAAGCGCGGCCACCAGAAGGCATGCACCGAAGGGCGGAGCATGGCGGGGGCGAACTGTTCCCGGCCGATCTCCAGCAATCGTTCCAGGGCCTTTGGTGGAAGTTCTTCCGGGAACTCCCGGACAAACAGGTCCAGAGAATCATGGATCATCGTGCCGCGGTCCGCCGCACCCGGATCCTCGTCAATCTCGTCCAGACTCTTCAGGCCGAGAATGCGTTTGGCATAAATCGCGTAGGGATCGCGCACCCAGGTTTCGATCTCGGTGACGGAGAACTTCCGGGGCCGCACGTTGACCGGCGGACAGGGCGCGGGAGGACGAACCGGCTCCAATTTTTTCGGCGCATCCAATGCCTGCTGCCAATGCGGATAGATCGAGACCCGCCGCCCGATCTTGTCCTGCAAGCTCAAGGCCCGGAGAACCGTTTCCATACGCAGCCACCAGCGCGACGCGACGGTCGGCGCACCATCGACCCGCTCGGCCCGCGTCAACACCACTTCCGGCGCCGATGCCGCCATCTGGAAATCGTGCGCCGAAAGGCCGATACGACGTTCCGGCGACGGCAGACCGAACTCGGCCCGCATGGGACGGCTCATCCAGGGATCGGCGCCAGGATCCGGCGGCCAGGTGCCTTCGTTCAGGCCGCCAAGGATCATGAGATCGAATTGCTGCAATCTGCCTTCGAGCGGGCCAAGAATGGCGAGGCGCGGGTGCGTGCCATAACGCGGCCGGTGCACCCGGCCAACCATCAGGGCCTCCAGGAAAGCGCCATAGGACCGGCCCTCTATGGGCGGAAAATCACGGACCGCCTCGACCAGCTCGCCAAGAAAATTGGCCGCATCCTCGCCCGCCTCACCAGCCCAAAGCCTGCGATCGCCAGTTTCCTCCTCCGTTGCCGCAAGCGCTTCAGCAACGGCGTTATGAGCGGAGAGCAGATCGATCAGGGATACCGCATCACTGTCCAGCAGCTCCGAAAAATGCCTGACCGATGGCGCCAGCCGGTCAATCCAGCCAAGCGCATCCAGCTGTTCCTCTTCGGGGTATGAAGAGCGCACCGCATTCAGAAGGCCTTCGATCCCCGGTGCCGGGCGCGGGCCGCGCAAGACAGCGCGCTCTAATGTGCGGACGCGGCGACGGAAACGCGGCGTTTCCATGCCGCCTGCGGCAAGCGGATGTTTCAGGGCTGCGAGCAGCGGCACCGGCGCGCAGGCGCTTGCCGCCATTTCGGCAGTTGCCAGCCAGAAGGTCATTGGGCCGGTCGCAGCCAGTGGTTGCCCAGCGGAATCGTCCACCTCTATATCCCAGCGCCGAAGCGCCGACTTCACCCGGCGTGCGAGCACACGGTCTGGCGTCACCAGCGCAGCCGTCCGGGTCTCGTCCTCCAATGCCTCGCGCAGCATCAGGGCAATGGTTTCAGCTTCCTCGTGGTGGCCGGGACAGGCCAGCATGGAAAGACCATCGATGCCACCGGACAGAAGCTCCGCATGCTCTTCTGGCAGCCGCCGCCAGGCTTCTGTCGTTTCCGCCGGGCGCAAGGTTTCCTGAATCAATCGCCGGCGCGGAGAGCGCGCGGCACCGGCTCCCGATGTCGGCCATTCGCGCACATCAGACCGCTCGCGTCCAAGGCTTTTCAGGAGGTGAGCCAGACCATGCTGGGCATGGCCCGGGTCCTGCCCGATGGCGGCCCAGGTTATCTCATCCGCATCCCGGTCCAGCCCCGGCAGCACCACGGCACCGAGCGGCAATTCCAGAACCGCGCCCATAAGGCGTGCGGTGGCCGGAATGCTGCCGGTCGAGCCCGCGACGATGACAGGATCTCCCGGCGGCTGTTCGGCCCAGCGCGCCGATAGTCTGTCGACCAGTGCTGAATGCCTGAGCGGCGCTTCGACCGCCCCTTCCTCAGCCAGGAGAGCTGGCCAGAACTCGGTGGCAATTGAGAGAAATTCGAGGACTTCCTGCCAGTGCGATGCGTAACGCTCCTTCGCGAGATCCGCGAGGCCAGCATAGGGCACCTGCTCTGTATGGACCTGATCAAGGAAGCCCGCGAGTTCGCCTGCCAGCAGAGTCGCATGATCGACGCTAGCGGCCTGAATCGCGGTCCCGCTGTCCTTGCGTTCGAGGAAACGCTGAACCAGCTGCGTTAACAGAAGCTGACGGCGCAACCCCGGAATGGCGGGCGGCAGGTCTCCTGCGGCGGCGGCACCATCCAGCCCGCTGAACCCGGCTTCGTCATCGTCGATATCGCCGACCGGCCGGAGCGAGGGCAGCAGCATAGGGCGGCCATTGCCGAGACGGAGAAAGCTTTCGCGAAGGGTTCGGACCGCGCGGCGGGTCGGCACCAGGACGGACATCCGGGCAAGAACCATCGGTTCCTCACCGGCCTGCTGCCAGAGCCCCCGTGCAAGGGTGTCGGCGAAACCGTCTGTCGCCTCGATGGCGTAGAGCCCTCCGATGCCCATACCGTCTCCCCTATTCGCGGACCTCAGAAGAACGGCACGTCGGGCACATGGCCACGCGCATAAAACTCCCGAGCCGTCTCCAAGTCGTCGATTGTGCTGATATGATACCAGAGCCCGTCATGCAGGGCACCGAAGAGACGCTCCGCCTCCTGGGCCTTGTCATAAAGCCGGTTCAGGGAGAAAGCGCCGTCGGGCGCGCCTTCGAACAGGCGCGGATGCAGGATGGAGGCACCCATATACGTATAAGGCGCAATCCGCCTCTCTTCGCGGCGGGTCAAATCGCCCAGCGGGCCCATGGTAAAGTCCCCACGGGCGAGGGA
The DNA here is from genome assembly GCF_039990255.1 of Nisaea sp. Classification (GTDB taxonomy): domain Bacteria; phylum Pseudomonadota; class Alphaproteobacteria; order Thalassobaculales; family Thalassobaculaceae; genus Nisaea. Next base: position 24,732 of record NZ_JBDXGG010000006.1, read on the forward strand.
GCCGGACACACGGGCGGAAGGATGCAACAACAGCAACGCGTCCATGGTTTTCTCATGCCAGGCCTCGGCCAGTCTCTCCAGCGTCGGCTTCATCGCATCGACCCAGAGGCTGTCGCCATTGATCACGAAGAACGGCGCTGATCCGAGCAGCGGCAGGGCATTCACAACACCCCCGCCGGTATCTAGCAGGCTATCCTCGTGGCTGATGACAATTTCCACATCCGTCCGGCCGTCAAGATGCGCCTCGATCTGCTCGCCGAGATGGAAAATATTCACCACCACGCGCTTCACCCCGACCGCGATCAGCCGCTCCAGGATGTGATCGATCAAAGCCTTGCCATCGACCTCGGTCAGCGGCTTCGGAGTCTTGTCCGTCAGCGGAGCCAGCCGCGTGCCTCTTCCGGCAGCCAGAACCATCGCGGTCTCAGGGATCGTCGTTTTTTTCGTCTTCAGTCGGGTAAGCAGCATGGCAGTCGGAATTTCCTCAGGCAGCGCATCCGCCCGGCGGCGGTGTCACGCGATGGGACTCGGGCACGTGTTTTTCGATCCATTCACGGACGGGCGCAAGAGCCTCGTCGGATAAATTCTCCAGTGTCAGCCTCCAGAGCCGCGGCATGTGCACCAGATAGCCGTGGTTGCCGTAAAGCGCCGTCTGACGTGCAAAGATTCCAAAAACCTTCAAATGACGCTGCGCTCCGAGCACACGGCACGAGGAAAGAAAAGCCTCCCTGTTCACGATCTCCGGCATGGACGCGAAATAACGCTCCGTTGCCGTTCTGATCACGGCTGGGGCAATGTCCCGGCGGGCATCCTGTAGCAATGAGATGAAGTCGTAACTGGCAGGCCCGATGACCGCATCCTGGAAATCCAGCAACCCGCAAGCCGCAATGCCGGTGCGGTCGCGAAGAACCATCATGTTGTCGATGTGGTAATCCCGCAGGACGATTACTTCCGGGCCATGGCGGGCGGCAGGCAAGCAGGCACGCCAAGCATCCAGAAAGGCCTCCCTGCTGGCATCATCGATCGGGAGGCCCACGCCGCGCCGGAGATACCAGTCAACGAACAACACTACTTCCTGCAGCAGCTTCTCGTCACTGTAAGCAGGCACCTTCCCGGCAACGCCGTCCAATCCGCGCTTTGCCAGATCCGTCAACAGGTCCGTCGCGAGATCGTAGAGAACACCTTCATCCTCGCCCGCAGCCAAAGCACGGGTATAGGTCATATCTCCCAGATCCTCGAGAAGCAGAAAGCCGTCCGACTCATCGGCAGCCAAAAGACGCGGGACGCTGTAACCGAAACCCGAGAGGATTTCTCCAACAGAAACGAATGGCCGCACGTTTTCCTTCTCGGGGGGAGCGTCCATGACAATCGCAGCACGGCCATCCGCGTGCTTCAGCCGGAAGTAGCGCCGGAAGGATGCGTCAGCCGCAAGCGGCGCTTCCCTGGCGCCATCCCAACCGGCCTGCTGCCAGAATGCGCGCCGCTTCACCTCTCGCGCATCCAGCGCATTCATGTCACTCATCTGGTCCACGCACTCTCCACTCCGGCTTCCTCGCAGGCAGCGGCGAAGACCGCGCGCCATTGGTCCGGAACCTGCGCCGTGACTTCGCGCGCTTCCGACCCCGCGCCTTTATCCGCTGCAAAGCCGAAAATCAATTCAATGGCACCTTTTGGTGCAAAAGGACCGAGACGGTCCGGCCATTCGACAAGACAGATCCCTTCCCCAAAAGCCTCATCCAATCCAAGCTCAAGAACTTCATCCGGATCGCCGAGCCGATACAGATCGGCATGCCAGATCTCCAGCTCGTCACCGCCCCGATAAAGTGGTCCATATTGCTGTACCAGCGTGAAAGTTGGACTGGGCACCTCTTCATCCGCCCCGATCAAGCGGCGGACGAACGCGCGGGCGAAGGTCGACTTTCCTGCACCGAGACCACCGGAAAGCAAAAAAACACAGCCTGGAGCCGCGAAGTCTGCACAGGCGTCGGCCAGACGCTCCGTTGCTGACTGCCCGTCCAGGGCCAGCCGCACCGACGTCGCACCTGATGTCATAAGATCAGCTCACCCACCGGTCTTGTCGTCGAATCCGGTGTGATCGCACGGCGTGGCAGGCGACACTGTATACACAAACCCGCCCCTTCGACCGGCTCCACCGACATGGCCCCGCCATGCAACTCAACAAGGCGCCGTACAAGCGGCAGTGCCAGATCCGGTCCCTGCGCCCGGCCACCCCGATCAGGCCCGGTAAAGGCTTCGAAAATCAGATTACGCATTTCGTCTGGCACACCGCTGCCGTCATCCATGACCGAAAACAGAATGTCATCGCCCTGCGTCCGTACGGAGAGATTGATGCGTTCCCCTTGCGCCGTGAACTGGAGTGCGCTGGACACAAGATTGAACAGGATTTGCCGCAGCCGCCGGTCATCCGCCTCGATCCCGGACACGGCTTCATCGACATTCACCTCGATCTCGACACCCTGGCTACGTGCTCTTTCCTCGATCAGTAATATCGCTGCATCAGCCACCTCGCGGACATCAAGCTCCTGCGGATCGAGTGTCAGATAACCGGCCTCGATGGAAGCGAGGTCAATGATATTCCCAATCAATGCCGAGAGGCGGCCTGACGATTCCAGAATCGCCTTCAGATATTCCCGCTGCTTGTCGCTAACGTCACCGACATAGCCGTCGTCAAGCATCTCAGCAAAACCAATGATCGCGTTCAGTGGCGTCCGCAGCTCATAAGACACATTGGCGATAAACTCACTCTTCAGCCGATCCGCTGTTTCCAGCGCCTCGTTCCGATCCTGCAATGCACGCTGCACATTCAGCGTGTCCGTCACATCCAGGAAATTGACCAGCGTCGCGCCATCCGGCAGCGGAACGAATGAGTATTCGAGGGCAGTGCCGTCCGGACGCTCGGTCCGGCCATGCTCTGATACCCGATCAGCAAACCGGGAGGCGAATTCCTGTTTGTAATCGTCCCAGTCACGCTCTTCCAGAGGCGGAAAGAGCGGACGCATCGCATCGAGAACGTCCGAGACATGGAGTGACTGGTCCCGGAATTCTGGATTGAGGTCCCACATGCTGAGAAAGATCGGATTGGACAAAGTCATGCGACCGTCCGCCCCGAACACGACAACACCTTCGGCAAGGTTGTCGATGGTCTCGCGCTGCACCTCGTTCAGCGTGTTGTAATTCCGCTCCAGTGCAAGCCGGTCGGTCACATCCTCGAATGTCAGGAACAATCCCCCGAATGGATGCGGCATCACCACCATGCGTAAGGTGCGGTCGTCCGGCAGGAAGAAAAAATCCTCCATCGGATCGATCAATCGCGTGAAGAGCCCATTCCAGTGATCCCGATAAGCCCGAAAATCGGATTGCTCCGGCAGCCGGCGCAACTCCCGCAACAATTCGAGAAACTCGGTAATGGTCGGGTCCGCGTCGAGTTGGGCCGGATCGACTTGCCAAAGTTCAGCAAAGGCGCTGTTGAAGAATTTCAGCCGTTTGTCCGGGCCGAAAACCGCGATCGCCGTGGACAGCCCTTCAAGTACGTCCTCATGCGCCGCTATATGCCGTGCGATCTCGGCCTGAGCCTCTTCCAGAGACGTAACATCATTGGCCCAGCCGACTGTCCCGCGTGCATCCGGGCTCGGAGCCTCGGTCACTTCAAAAAGCCGGCGCTCGCCATCGACGACAATAAAGCGGCTTTCCGAATAAGGTGCACCAAGCCGGCGGGCACGCCGTGACGTATCCCGCGCCGATTCCGAATCCAGATCAATGATATCCGCCGCGATGTTAGCAAAACGGATTTGAAGGTTTTCATCACGGCGCCAGAACGGAGTAGTCTGCAGGTTGATGGACGCCAGCAAATCCTCGTTCTGGCGCCTTCTGCTGCGTGCCTCCTCTTCTGCGGCCGCACGACTTTGCACTTCCTCAGAGATATCGACCAGCGCGAGAGCCGCCCGAGGGGAGGCGCCTGTGCCAACTTCTACCGGAATGCCCGAAACTCTGAGAACACGCGTTCCGTTACGGATCTCCGCAGCGAAGGAGAAAGATTTCCCCTCAGCCATCAGCGTGCGGACCGCGGACCCCAGCGTGACCGCCGAACCTTCAGCGAGATAGCCGGCGATATCATCGATAGTCTGAAGCCGTCCCGCGTCGGCGCGTAGCAACGTAGAGACGGACGGGCTGACATAACGCAGCACGGACTCATCATCAGATATGTTGTCCGTGATCAGTCCGATCACTCCGACATAAGGCGTCTGGAGCGCAGCATCACGTCCGTCCAGGGCAGCAGCAACGGCATCGCGTTCCGCGTACAAGGCTTTGAAACGGCCACGGCACAAGAACTGAACCACGCCCAATGCTATGATAGAGGCAAACGCAAATGAGAGAAGCACCGCGACAAACGGGTTTGAAGAAATGCCGAGCGAGAGGCTGTTCATAGCCTCTGCAGGGTCCGCATATGCGACCGGAATGAAAGCGGTCAGACAAAAGACCGTCATGGACAAGGCGCAACAGCGGATCGCAAAATTTTTCATGCGCTTCAGACTACCCGCCCGGCAAACACCGCTCAAGGAAAGACGTTCCGTGCTTATCGGTTGTTTCCAAAAAGAAAACCGTAAATCGTCTGATCCAGACTGGCTACAGCGACTCCGGCTTCTTCCAGAGCCTCCGCCAGCCCGGCATTTGCGTCCCGCACCGCATCCTCCGTGGCACCATCCAGTAAAACGACCCATTCCGGCGTTTGCCCTGGCGGCACGGGTTTACCCTGAGCAACCAAACCAACGTTACTGACATCGATATTGTTCTCGGCAAGGCAGCCGCCAAGCATATTGAGGCGCTTGCCCAACTCCGGCATCACAGATGTCTCGAGACTTTCGCGCAGCCTGTCGCGGACGCCTTGTTCCGGAAACAATCGGGTCACGCCAAGCCAGCCGGAAAACCCATGGGTCTGATCAACGGTCACATCGACTGTCAGCCGGTCAAACTTGGTGAAGCCCGCCATCACCTTCTGGCTCCACTCGCTCTGTACCGCGAGCCGGGCCATATAATCCGGATCCGCCAGATCCTGAACCGTGCCGGTCTCGTAGCTGGCGAAGTATTTCACCCGGGCATCGGTATCCGCAGCGACATAGCGCCGGGCGCGGTGGAAGCCAGGCATCCACACACGCTCATCGATATGTTCGCGATTGTACCACTCGTTGAATTCGTTTTCGTCTTCCGGCGTGACCTCGGTGAAGGTCATCAGCATACCGGTACCGTACAAACTCATAACTACTCCTGGCTCCTGTTGTTCAGAGTCCTGTTTGCAGACTGCGTGCGATCTCGGTGATGACGTCCCAGCCTTTGCGAACATGACGCTGCTCAGTGTTGGTCTGCCCGATGGAAAAGCGGATAGCCACCAGGCCCCGGACCTTGTTCTGGGTCAGATAGATACGCCCATCATCATTGATCCGCTCCAGCAGGGCTGCGTTGAGGCGATCAAGCACCTCCGGCTCGTCAACACCGACCGGGTGATAGCGGAAATTGATCAACGCCAAAGAACGTGGCGCGACCATCTCGAAATCTGATTCGGCCTCGACCCATCCCTCAAGCTCCGCAGCGAGATCGATATGCTTACGGATGATCCGGCGCAGACCTTCACTGCCGTAGTATCGGATCACCATCCAGAGCTTCAGAGCCCGAAATCGCCGGCCCAGCGGAACGCTCCAGTCCCGGTAATCGATCACCGCGCCCTGCTCCCGGCTTTTCAGGAACTCAGGCAGGATCGAAAGCGTGCGGATCAGCGCATCGGGATCGCGCACGAAATGGGCCGAGCAATCGAAATTCGTCAGCATCCATTTATGCGGATTGAAGACAATGCTATCGGCATATTCGATACCGTCCAGCATCCAACGCTGCTCCGGCAGCAGCCACGCCGTCCCGGCCCAGGCAGCATCAACATGCAGGAAAATACCGTACCGCTCGCAAATCTCGCCGATAGGCCGGAGTGGATCAACGGCACCGACACCTGTGGCGCCGATGGACGCGACCACGCAAGCCGGAACGCACCCGGCTGCTATATCCGCCTTGACCCACTCTTCCAGCACCTCCGGGCGCAAGGCGAAGTTCTCGTCAACGTCGACAAGCCGGAGGTTTTCCCGGCCGAGACCGATGATCTTAACATTCTTCTCGGTGGCGGAATGGGTCTGATTGGAAGTGTAGACGGTCAACACCGGCTGATTGCCCAGCCCCTGCTCGTTCACCTTCCATCCCGTTATCTTTTCCCGCGCGGTCAGTAGGGCGCAAAGGATAGCACCGGAGGCGGAGTCCTGAATGACCCCGTTGAGCCCGGCCGGCAATCCCGTCATCTGCCGGAGCCAGTCCAGCACCCTTGTTTCCATTTCGGTCGCCGCCGGGCTTGTCTGCCACAGCATACATTGCGCCCCGAGCGTCGCCGTCAACATTTCCGCCAACACAGAAGGTGGCGAACTGTTGGCGGGAAAATAGGCAAAGAAACTGGGATGCTGCCAGTGGGTAATGCCCGGCATAACATCCGTTTTGAAATCCTCGAAAATTAGCGCCATCGGCTCACCAGCTTCAGGCGGTTTTTCCGGCAATTTTGAAGCGATCTCGCCTGGCGCTGTCTGCGCGCGCACCGGATATTCCTCGACCGTTTCCATGTAGTCGGCCATCCAGTCGACAAGGTCGTGCGCGTGACGGCGGAACTCTTCGGGCGACATGAGGCATCCAGGAACAAAGATCAGGGCCGGAAAGACTAAACCGATGCGCTATCTGGCGCCAGTAATGCTCCTCCGCATAGCCTTGCCCCCCGACAAGACCTGGGGCGCGATTTATTCGAAAAGTTAATCGAATTTTAAGAAAACCACCCCATACAAAGAATAGATATTTCCGATTATGCCAGCTGCCCGCACCCCAGTTACCGGCACCAAGGTAGCGCCTGCCGATCAGTTCCCGACCGGCCTGAGGCATCAATCAAGGTTTCAGAATGGAGCCGGAAGAGTGTTTGCCGCATGATCATGGGTCACTATCGAGCAGATCATAGATACCGAAACGACCACAAGCAGGGCTACAACGGTGCAGAGGGCCTGCTCGCCTTCTGGCATGCCAGTTGTGGAGGGAGCGGCATTCCGGACCGGACTGCTTTCGACCCTCAAGCCCTCCATAAATGGCTGGGCTTCATCAGCGTCTACAAATATGTCGAGGAACTCGACGATTTCGTGAATGCGCTTGAGGGCACACTGATCTCGCAAATCACCGGACAGGATTGGACCGGGAAGCTCGCTTCCGATGTCGACAACGAGTTCGGCTCAACATTTCACGATGAATTGTGCGGCGTGCGCAGATCAAGAAGCCCCTTGATGGATCATGTGCAGATCTATCAGAAGGATTATAAATCGGCGACCAGAGTACTGATGCCTATCGCGGACAAGGGCAGCCAGGAAGTGGATCAGATCTTCCTCGGATTATTTCCGGACTGGTCATGACGAGTTGCTGAAACCACTGACCCGCTTCAGCCATTCTTTGCGGACCGCCCGGTCATCCTCAGCGTCAATCCGCCCTTTTGCCAAAACGATGAATTTCTCCTCCGGCAGCAACCGCCCGAGTGCCCAGACCGCCATCGCCCGCACAATCGGTGATGGGTCCAGCAACAGAGCCTCAATCATAGGCGCAAGACAGTCATCTCCACTATTCCCGCAAGCGATCAGCACGTTGCGTAGAAACCGGTCCCGGCCGATCCGCTTGACCGGCGACCCCCGGAAACGCTCCCTAAAATCGGCATCGTCGATACCAAGAAATTCGGCCAGCGGCGGCAGAGTGAGATCATCCCGCGCGGCGAAAGCAGCTTCGGCAGATTGTTCGGCGAACTTGTTCCATGGGCAGACGGAAAGGCAATCGTCGCAGCCATAGATCCGGTTGCCCATGGGCGCTCGAAATTCCTCCGCTATATGGCCTTTATGCTCAATGGTCAGATAGGAAATGCAGCGTCTGGCATCGAGGGCATAGGGGCGCGGAAAAGCGTTGGTCGGGCAAATATCGAGGCAGCGCGTGCAGCGCCCGCAATGATCTATCTCCGGCGCGTCCGGAGTCAGCTCCATGTCGGTGAAGACTTCGCCGAGGAAAACCCAGGAGCCGTGCTCGCGGGAAACCATGTTCGTGTGCTTGCCCTGCCAGCCGAGACCGGCCTGTGCCGCAAGCGGTTTTTCCAGCACCGGCGCCGTATCGACGAACACCTTCACCTGACAGCCGAACTCGGCGACCATCCAGCGGGCCAGCCGCTTCAGGCGTTTCTTGATCAGGTCATGGTAATCCTTGTTCCGGGCATAGACGGAGATGTTAGCCCGGCCTGTCGCATCGAGATTGGCCATCGGGTCGTGATCAGGGCCATAATTCTGCGTCAGGACGACGACGGAACGCGCGTCCTCCCAGATACCCTTCGGGGCAATCCGGCGCTCCATATGGGCTTCCATCCAGCCCATGTCTCCATGCTCGCCATTGTCGACGAATTCACGCAGCCGTTCCTGCTCCCGCGTACCGATAACGGCGGCGGTGATACCGGCAGCGGTAAATCCGATCTCCGCTGCTTCCTGCCTGATCCGTTGTTCCGACTGCATATGCCCTTTCCGTCCGACGGCCTCAGAGGGGCTCGATATCACCCTCCGCCTGCTGAGCCCTGAAGGCCGCAGCATACTCCGACAGAGTGCCGGTCTCGATCGCACCACGCAATCCGGCCATCACTTCCTGGAAATAAGAGAGGTTATGCCAGGTCAGCAGCATCAGACCGAGCACCTCGCCGGTTCTGAAGAGATGATGCAGATAGGCGCGGCTGTAGCTGCTGCAACACGGGCAGGAGCAACCCGGGTCGAGCGGGCGCGGGTCGTCTGCATGGCGGGCATTGCGGATATTCACCGTGCCGCGCCGGGTAAAGGCCTGCCCCGTGCGCCCGCACCGGGTCGGCAGCACGCAATCGAACATGTCGATACCGCGCTCAACCGCGCCGACCAGATCGTCGGGCTTGCCGACGCCCATCAGATAGCGCGGCTTTTCCACCACCATGGACGGCGTGGTGAAATCGAGGGTGGAGAACATCATCTCCTGCCCCTCGCCCACCGCCAGACCGCCAACCGCATACCCGTCGAAACCGACCTTGGTCAGCGCCTCGATGGATTCATGACGCAGATCCTCGAACACACTGCCTTGCACGATACCGAACAGGCCGTAACCGTCCCGGTCGACAAAGGCATCGCGGGAGCGCTGCGCCCAGCGCATGGAAAGCCGCATGGACTCGGCGGCTTCCTTCTTCTCCACCGGGTAAGGCGTGCATTCGTCGAAACACATGGTGATGTTGGAATCGAGCTGGTGCTGGATCCTGATCGAGCTTTCCGGGGTCAACTCGTGGGAGCTGCCGTCGACGTGGCTCTGGAAAGTCACGCCCTGTTCGGTGATCTTCCGCAGCTTGGAGAGAGACATCACCTGGAAGCCACCGGAATCCGTCAGGATCGGGCCATCCCAGTTCATGAACTTGTGCAATCCGCCCAGCTTTTCCACCCGTTCGGCGCCGGGGCGCAGCATAAGGTGGTAGGTATTACCGAGCAGGATCTCCGCCCCGGTTGCCTTCACCGATTCCGGCATCATGCATTTCACCGTCGCCGCCGTGCCGACCGGCATGAAGGCCGGCGTCTCGATGCTGCCATGCGCCGTTGTCAGGCGGCCACGCCGGGCGGCGCCGTCGGTGGTGATGAGTTCGTAGCCAAGGGTCATGTCACGTTATCCGAACGTTCGAGCAGGCAGGCATCACCATAAGAGAAGAAACGATAGCCTTCCCGCTTGGCATGTTCATAGGCCGCGAGCATGCGTTCGCGCCCGACCAGAGCCGAGACCAGCATCAGCAGGGTCGATTTCGGCAGGTGAAAGTTTGTCAGCAGCATATCGACTGCCTTGAAGCGATAGCCTGGCGTGATGAACAGCCCGGTCTCTCCGGAAAAAGCCGGCACGGTTCCGTCATCAAGTGCCGCGCTTTCCAGAAGGCGCAGGCTGGTGGTGCCGACTGCAACCACCCGGCCACCCGCAGCGCGCGCCCGGGTGATTTTCTCCGCCACCTCCTCGCTGATCTCCCCCCACTCGAGGTGCATCTTGTGGTCGTCCGTATCCTCGGCCTTCACCGGCATGAAGGTGCCAGCACCGACATGCAGGGTGAGCTCGGCACGCTCAACGCCCGCCGCGTCGATCTGGGACAGCAGCCGATCCGTGAAATGTAGCCCGGCGGTCGGCGCCGCGACAGCACCGTCACGAGCAGCGAACATGGTCTGGTAAGAGGTCTCGTCATCGACAGCCTCTTCCTCGCCGCGCTTTATATATGGCGGCAAGGGCATGCGGCCGACGCGTTTCAGAGTCTCGATCAGGGCGGCGCCGGTTTCCGGGAAACCCAGAATGACCTCACCGCCATCGCGCTTCTCGCGGACTTCCGCTTCGAGTTCGCCCTCGAAGAGGATGACGTCACCGACCCTGCAACGCTTTGCCGGGCGCACGAAAGCTGCCCAGGACCCGTCGGCTTCCGCCTTGTGCAGCGTCGCTTCGATCTTACCCTCGCCCCTGCGGCCAGTCAGACGCGCCGGGATCACACGGGTGTTGTTATAGACGAGAATATCGCCCGCACGCAGCAGCCCGGGGAAATCCGAGATGGCGCGATCCACGAGCCCGCCGCTGGTAAGATCGAGAAGCCGCGCACTGTCTCGCGGCTCCGCAGGTTCCGTGGCTATAAAGTGCTGAGGCAGTTCGTAGTCGAACAGATCGACGTGCATGCAGAAACCTTATTGAGCGCTGTCGGCAGCGGCTTCACCCGGCGTAAACCTCTGCGGCAAAAACGCGATGAAGGCACGGAACGGGACCAGCAGGACCGCAGCCATGGCTAGCTTCGCGCCGTAATCGCCTATCGCCCACGTCACCCACGGCAGTCCGCTCGCATAGAAGGCGAGAGAGAAGAATAGCGCCGTATCAAGAGCGGAGGACAGCAAAGAGGAGACCACCGGTGCTTTCCACCAGCTTTGACGGCGCAACCGGTCGAAGACCCAGATGTCGAGCAGTTGCGCTGTCAGGAAAGCGGTGCCGGATGCAAGCGCAATCCGCTGATCGGCGAACCAGAGAGACAGCACAACGCCGGTCGCGAAGCCGGCATAGACCACCTTACGTGCGAAAGCCGGTCCGAAGATGCGGTTCATAAGATCTGTCACGAGGAATGCGATCGGATAGATCAGAGCCCCCCATGTCAGCCAGGCATTGATAGGATAGTTGACCGCAATGTTCGAGACGAGCACGACAACGCCCATTGCGCTCATACCCGCTAAAAGCCCGGTACGGCTGAAAGCGGCCGTTTCATTATTACTCATGGGAACAGTCCTTTTCTGTTATGCCGATGCGGGAAGCCTCACCGGCATGTCATTTACTGCCGGTGTGGGAAGCCTCACCGGCAAAACAGTGCGGCAGCTCATAGGTCTTTCGGCACGTTATGTCGATGCGAAAATGCAATCTCCCCATGATATTGCGGCGGCAACCTGAGAAGGAAAATCGAGAGAAGTGTATGCAACTTCTCAAAATTTTCGGGATCGGATACAGTTTCGGATATCTTCAGAGGGTGCGCTATTGTCTCTCGCAATTTGAATACAGTGCTCCACAGCAGTGAGGCGACAGACAGAATGAGGCAGAAAGCCCGGATATTCTTCTTCGTTAGATCCGCCGTCTCAACGGCACTGGCCATGGCATCGCTGATCGCGATCCACTCAGGAGCCATCGCTGACACAGTGGAGCCCAATCGGCTAGGGCTAAGTCCCGAGGAGCGGGCCTGGATCGTTAAAAACCCTACGCTATCCGTTGCATTTGACCCTTTCTATGCCCCGTACAGCTCTCTCGGCAACAGAGGCGAATATACCGGGCTGGCGCCTGAAATCTTCACCAAGATAGCGGAGCTAACCGGACTCCGTTTCACCGCAGCCCCGATCCATGACTGGCAAAGCCTGATGGATAAGGCTCGTGCGCGGAAAGTCGATGTCGTTGCAACCATTGTTGACACTGAGACCCGCCGCCAGTTCTTGTCGTTTACCGAGCCATATCTGCCGACACCTCTGGTGATGATGGCCAGAATTGGCGATTACGGGATCCTTGGACCGAAGAGTCTCGCGGGCAAAACCGTTGCTTTGGTTAGGGGCTACTCAACCACGGACAAAATCTTGTCGGAGCATCCCGACATCATTCCCCATTTCGTCGCCTCACCTTTGGAAGCCCTCAAAGACGTCTCGGTCGGACAGGCAGACGCTTATGTCGGCGTTGTCGGCGTCAACACCTACCTGACACGTCATCATGGCCTCGCAAATCTCCGCATTTCTTCGGAATACGAATTCAACAACGTTGCGCAGAGCATTGGCGTCCGGCCCGACTTTCCGCTGCTAACCTCCATTATCCAGAAGGCGCTCAAAGCTATCGGCCCGATCGAACAAACCGAAGCATATCAAAAGTGGGTCCCCATTCTGAAGGCCGTGGTGGACGAAAGAAGTAATTCACCGTTTGAACTGACGGTGGCCCAGCAGGATTGGCTGGACACAACTGGGCCAATCCGGATCGGCATCAACGCCTCCTGGGCCCCCATGGATTTCGTCGATGCAGATGGTAAACCGCGCGGCATTGGTGCAGGGTTCCTGCGTGCTATGGACCGCCGCCTGGATGGCATTATTGAGATCGTTCCAGGCCCCTGGCCTGAGATTTACGCTGCCGCGAAAGCCGGGGACCTTGACGGCATTGCTGACATCTCCCCAACGCCCGCTCGGCAAGAAATCTTCGCCTTCACTGAACCTTACATCGAGGTGCCGCATGTCATCTTTGCACTAGCGGATGCTCCACTTCTGACATCCCTGAACTCGCTTCGGGGCAAACATGTCGGCGTAGAAAAAGGCTTCTTCCTCGGCGACTTGATCGAAAAACGCTTCTCGAGTTCGACCGTTAGCCGCTTCGCCACTACAGGAGATGCGCTGACCGCGGTCTCGAAAGGTGAGATCGATGCGTATGTCGGCAACAGGGCGGTCTCGAAATACGCAATCCATACCCTCCTCATCAACAACCTGAAAGAACACGGGACCGTCGAGGAAACATCTTCGATCAACGCTTTTGGCTTCCACAAAAGCAATATTGTTTTGCGTGATATCGTGCAGAAAGCGCTCGACAATATAACTGTGCGCGAAAAGCGATCGATATTCGGTGCGTGGGTCCCGCAAGGACGTGATCAGAAACCGTTCACTTTGACGCCCGAAGAACGGGATTGGCTGGCCCGGCATCAGACAATCCGGGTTGCCGGCGACCGAAGCTATGCGCCAGTCGAGTTCATTGGCAGCAACGGGACCTTCCAAGGTCTTTCACCAGATTTTTTAGCGAAGCTTTCCGAATTGCTCGGCATCTCGTTCGTCTATGACACAAAATCGAGCTGGAACGACGCGTTGAGCAGATTTGAGAGCCGAGACCTCGATATCGCCTCCGCCGTAGCAACCACGGCGACGCGGCGCCAGTTCGCGGAATTTACAGAGCCTTATCTGCGTTTACCGCTAATGATTTTCGGCCGCCGAGGCGGATTTTTCGCCGGAGATCTTGACGATCTTGCAGGTCGGCCCGTCGCGGTGGTCAAGGGATACGCCGCAACGGAATATCTCCTGACAGAATATCCCGATCTGTCTTTCGTTTCAGTAGATACGGTAGAAAAGGGAACAGAGTTGCTGCTTGCCGGCCATGTCGATGCCTATATCGGAAGCATTCTCACGACAAGCCATGCCATCCGCGAAGACGGTTTCAACGCACTCATGGTAACTGGCAAGACACCTTTCACCGTAAATCTGTCCATTGCAGTCCGAAAAGACTGGCCCGTTTTTGCCAAAATTATGCGCCGTGCAGTGAACCACCTGTCGGCGACTGAGCGCACAGAGGTGATCAACAAATGGATCGGGCTGCGGATAAAGGAGCCAACGGATTATCGCTTCAGACTGCAATTGAGCCTGATTGCAATGCTCATTGCTGCCCTCGCTGCCGCATGGATTTGGCATCTCTGGCGTCGCACACACTTTCAAGCCAAGAAGCTGGAAGAACAAAACGAAGCTCTCGCTAATGAGTCACGGTCGCGGCTTGAAGCCCAGCAAAATGCTGAGCGTGCGAATATGGAGAAAGACCACCTGCTCGCCAATGTCTCACACGAACTCCGAACCCCACTCAACGCCGTGGTCGGTTACACAGAGCTGCTTGAAAGCAAGATTGAGGTCAAACTGTCCCGAGACAAGGTCGTCGAGTATCTCGACGCAATCAAAACCGCCAGCGGCCAGCTGCACGCAATCGTCCGCGACCTTTTGGAACTCACAGATAGTAACTCCCCCATCGCGCTTTCGGATGAGCCCGTTCCCCTCGAGGAATTGATCTCGACCGTCAGATGTCTTCTGCCAGAACAAACGAACATCGTTTGGCCACCCCCCTTGTCTCTTGCCATTACCGCAGACGTTCACAAACTTTCTCAGGTTCTCGTGAACCTCTTGAACAACGCCATCAAGTTTTCTCCTCCGGAGTCGGAAATCACGCTTTCGGCACGGCGTCTAAACAGCGGCGATCTCGAACTCATCGTCAAAGATGCCGGGATCGGAATTGATCCGGCAATCATCGATGACGTGACATTGCCGTTCGTTCGCGGAGACGATCCCTTTATTCGGGATTCTCAGGGATCGGGGCTTGGCCTCTCCATCAGCAAGACGTTCGTCGAGGCACATGGCGGCGACATCACGCTGGAAAGCACCCTCGGGAAAGGGACGGCGGCAATCGTCAGGCTGCCGGATTCGAGAATCGTTGAGATTGCCGCCTGAAAGGTTCAACGCAAGAGCGCCCAGCTATAACGGACGACAGCGTCCAGGCTTTCCAGATGCACATCGAATCTCCATTTATTAATTCCAAAAACGAACCAATTTCATTATAAATAGCGACATTACCGCCTCATACAGGATCATTATATATATGTTCAGCCGTATTAATGGAGATGAGAGATGAAAAACAGCCTCATTCACACGCCGACTGAAAACGAAATCATCGCCGGAATAATTGCCGGGAAACAGGAACGGTCGATCGCTGTAATGTCTATGCTTTCCGGACTTTGGGGAGCCGTGATCAGCCACTTCGAATGGCGCGCAGACATCAACCGCACCGCCATTTCCGCCCGGTGCCCGGATTGCAGTTGCTGAAATCCAGGAAAACAGTCACGAAACTTCATCCTACATGAAATCTCGCACCCGCACAATTTCCGAAACGGCATGCCAGCCTTGCTGCACCGCAACATTGAAATGTCAGTGAACCTGACCTAAATTATCAGTCATTGGGAAACGCAACTAGCCAAGCAGAAACAATCAGCGGGCTCGTTTACAAACAGGAGCACTGTTATGACTGCTAAGAAAACCCTCATTGAACGTGACACCATCAACTTCTCTGAAGTCGAGCTCTATGTCGCCGCAGGTCGCGCCGAGCGCTCCAAAGCCGTGCACGAAGCACTGCGTGGCCTTGGCCGGAGCATAGCAGCACTCTTTGATCTTCATGCCGCAATGCAAAAGAAGGTCAGCTTCGAGCCGACCATCAAAGTCGCCCCGAAGCACTAACATAAACTTCTCCCCCGAGATCGAGCCCGGGAAACCACCGATCAGGCGGTTTCCCGAAGCTTGAATCGCTGGATCTTTCCTGTCGCTGTCTTCGGTAGCTCGTCCGCATAGATAATCCAGCGTGGATATTTGAAGCTCGCCAGATCCTTTTTGACGAAAGCGATCAGATCTTCCGTAAGCGCGTCTGACGCATCCACGCCTTCCGCCAGCACGACATAAGCTTTCGGCTTGATCAGACCATCATGGTCCGGATAGCCGACCACTGCGACTTCAAGCACAGCTTCGTGCTTCAGCAGCGCGCCTTCGACCTCGAACGGCGACACATAGATGCCGCCGACCTTCATCATGTCGTCATTGCGCCCGCAATAGGTATAAACCCCGTTCTCATCCGCGACATACTTGTCCCCGGATCGCGTCCAGGCGCCCCGGAACGTGTCGATGCTTTTCGCCCGCTGGTTCCAGTACATCACCGCCGACGTTGGCCCGGATACCTCCAGAATGCCCATTTCGCCGGGCTTGCAATCATTGCCATTCTCGTCGAGCAGGCGAAGCTGGTAGCCGGGGACCGCCTTCCCGGTCGCGCCGGGCACGATCTCGCCTACCCGGTTGGAGATGAAGATATGCAGCATCTCAGTACTGCCGAGCCCGTCCAGGATCTCCGTGCCCGTTCTCTGCTTCCAGCGGTTGAGCAGTTCTTCCGGCAAAGCTTCCCCGGCTGAAACGCAGAGCCGCATCGCATGCTCTTCGGTGCCTGGCAAATCCTTGGATGCGAGCAACATCCCGTAAAGCGTCGGCACGCCGAAAAACAGCGTCGGCTTGTGCTCACGGATGATCTCACAGACCGCGGCTGGTGCAGGCGGTCCTTCCAGCAGGATTGCCGTCGCGCCGACCGCAAAGGGGAAAGTCAGTCCGTTGCCTAGCCCGTAGGCGAAGAACAGCTTGGCCGCCGAATAGACGACATCCTCCTCGGAAATCCCGAGCATCGGAACGGCATAGAGATTTGCGCTCTCCAGCAAATGGGAATGCAGATGCACCGCGCCTTTCGGCATGCCGGTCGTGCCGGAGGTGTAGAGCCAGAAACAAAGATCGTCCGGCGTGGTTTCCGCCGGCGCCGTGTCGTCTCCGGGCGCAGCAATGAAATCCGCAAATGATTGCCGCCCGGCCACTTCGGCTCCGGAGACCACAACATGACGCGGCTCCGTTGCGACTTCAGAGAGAATTGACTCGATCAGATTGTCGGAAACGAAAAGGGCCTCGGCCCGGCTGTCCGCCAGGATGTAAGCATAGTCCCTTGGCGCAAGGCGGGTGTTGATCGGTACCGGAATAACCCCGGCCCAGATCGCGCCGAGAAAGGCCGTCGGGAAATCGATCGTATCGTGCAAGGCGAGGATAACGCGCTGCTCCGGCAGGACACCCGCCGCCCGGATGGCATTCGCGAACCGCTGAACCCGCTCCGCCAAATCCTGATATGTGTACGATCCGCCGCTATCGATGACAGCTTTCTTGCCCCCTCGGCCCGCCTTGAGATTACGGCCGATCAAGTCTTCTGCCGCGTTATAGAAACGCGCGGCACTGGCGTTCTCCGCCATATGTCCCTCCCAGTTTGGCCGATATGGCCGAATTGACCGGGTGCCGTTTACCGGCACTCCATTCTTATTTGTTAGCGGCGTCGCGCCTGAGACTCAGGCAGCCGCTTTCGCCTGCAGCGCGCCGATCCAGCCTTCGATCCACTCGATAGCCTCGTCTTCGGCGAGCGCGCCGGAATTCGCATCATGAATATGCCGTTCGATCACCCGCTCGGCGCCGCATTCAGACAGAACCGCATCGAACTTCGCACCGGCAAAATTGAACGTGTCTTCGTATGTCGTATCGCCGAGACCGAAGACTGCGAAGCTGACCCGTGCGAGGTCCGGCTTTCCGGAAACCAGAGCTTCGTAGAATTCCGTACCGTTATCGGGGATCTCGCCATAACCGTAAGTCGCGGTGCAGATGATGACATGCCCTCCCTCATCGAAAACCTCGAGACCCAAATCGCCCATCAGGGTTGCTTCCGCCTCAAAGCCCCGGTCCTCTAGGATATCGACCATCTCCTGGGCACAGAGATCTGCCGTACCGCCTTGTGTGGCAACGAGAATTTTTACCTTCATTCCTCGAACACTCCTCTTCGGCCAGGTCCCGGTTTGGTAATATGAGCTAAATCAGACACGCACTATAATTCATGTTATCGTAAGGCGCAAAGAATGATAATTCAGGTTCCTGCGGTTTATGATGGACCGAAGCGACAAAACCAAGGAAACGCCGCACGAATATGAGGCAGAGAACGCACAGCGACGTGCACCACCAGCGCCGAAATGCACTCGGGATTGAGGACTACCTCACGCGCCTCGGTGAACGGGTGCGTGCGGCGCGGGCTCAGCGCGGCATGTCTCGGAAGATCCTGGCGCGGGATTCCGGCGTTTCCGAACGCTATCTCGCGCAACTTGAAAGCGGCCGGGGAAATCCGTCGGTCGCGGTGCTGCATCAGGTTGCCGACGCCATGGATATGTCGATGATGGAGCTGGCGGACCCGCATGGCGGCACCGACCCGGCACTCGCCGAAATTCAGGCATTGCTCGCCCCTCTCGCCCCGGCAGAATTGTC
This sequence comes from Nisaea sp., assembly GCF_039990255.1. Lineage (GTDB taxonomy): Bacteria > Pseudomonadota > Alphaproteobacteria > Thalassobaculales > Thalassobaculaceae > Nisaea. Next base: position 43,034 of record NZ_JBDXGG010000006.1, read on the forward strand.
GGAAGCGGCCGAAATCCTGGAGCGGCGATTTGCCGGCAGCGGAACGCGGGGACGGCGGATTTCCCTTATCGGCCTGCGCGGCGCCGGAAAAACCACGCTTGGCAAAGCTCTGGCGGACGCGCTCGGTTTTCCCTTTATCGAGCTTAACCGCGAGATCGAGCAGGATTACGGCGCCAGCATCGGTGAGATGCTGTCCCTCTCGGGCCAGCCGGCCTTCCGGCGTTACGAGAACCGCTGCCTGAATGCGATCCTGAACGAACATGAAGAAGCGGTGATCTCCACCGGCGGCGGCATTGTCGCCAATGCGGACACCTACACCATGCTGCTGCGACGCTCGCACACGATCTGGCTGCAGGCCAGTCCGGAAGAGCATATGCAGCGCGTTGTCGAGCAGGGCGACATGCGCCCGATGGCCCAGAACCGCGAGGCCATGTCCGACCTCCGCGCTATCCTCGAAGCCCGCGCTCCGCTCTATAACCGGGCCGAGGCGAGCGTCGACACCGATGGTGAAACACCAGAATGCAGTCTCGAGAAACTCACGGAAACAGCGCGCGAGCTGATAACCTGACAGGCAACCGCAGAAGATCGTGACGGCCGTGCAACAGAGGCTCGAAACAGAACGGCTTGTCTTGCGCAGTCTCGCCCGGACCGATGCCATATTCGTCGCGGACCTGATCAGCGACGAAGACGTCCGGCGCTATCTCGGAGGGCCGGTCTCGCCGGAGCAGCATGAAGCGACTTTCGCCCGTTATTCTTCCGGTGAGAACGGCGGGATGGTCTGGGTCGTCGAGACCAAAAACCTGCAAACATCAGTCGGACTCGTTTTTCTGTCCCCGCATCGGGACAACGGCGAAGCCGAGCTATCCTACCAGTTCAGAGCGCAGGACTGGAAACGGGGCTACGCGACAGAAGCTGCAGCACGGGTGCTCTCCCACGCGCTCGGGGACCTCGAATGTGTCCGGGTGATCGCCGAAACGCAAACCGCGAACCTCCCGTCCCGCCGGTTACTGACCCGGCTCGGAATGACGGAAATAAGCCGCCACGTCCGGTTCGGGTCCGAACAGAGCCTCTATGCGACCGGAAACCCGGCCTAGGCAAAAGCCGAAATATCCACCGGCATCCGCTTCTGTCCCCAGCGTCCCGGCGCCTCTTCGATCACGCCCGCCAGCTTCGTGCCGCAGCCGGTGCAGCAGCCACCCGCATCCAGCTTCCATTCCGACAGCACATACCAGTCCCGGCCGATCACCCGTTCGCCGCAGCCGTGGCAATAGGTGCTCTGCCGGCCGAGATCGTGCACGTTGCCGGTATAGGCATGCCGCACCCCATTGCGGCGGGCAATCCGGCGCGCCCGCGCCAGGGTTCCGAACGGTGTGCGTTCCTTGTCCAGCATCCGGTAATCGGGATGGAAGGCGGAGAAATGCATCGGCACATCGGGGCCGAGATGCTCGACCACCCAGCCTGTCATCTCGTCGATTTCCCGTTCGCTATCGTTCTCGCCGGGGATGATCAGGTTGGTGATTTCGAACCAGACATCGGTCTCCTGCTTGAGATAGCGCAGCGTGTCGAGCACCGGGCCAAGCTCGCTCTTGGTCACCGATTTGTAGAACTTCTCGGTGAAGGCCTTCAGATCGACATTCGCGGCATCGACATGCCGGAAAAAAGCGGGTCGGGCCTTGTCCGTCAGGTACCCCGCCGTCACCGCGACCGTTTTCACCCCCGCTTCCCGGCAGGCAATCGCCACGTCGTCCGCATATTCGTGGAAGATGATCGGATCGTTATAGGTGAAGGCGACGGAGCGGCAGCCGAGCTTGGCGGCGGCCCGGGCAATCGCCTCCGGTTGCGCCTCGGACTGCATCGTATCCATCTCGCGGCTCTTCGATGTGTCGTGGTTCTGGCAGAAATTACAGGCCAGATTGCACCCCGCCGTGCCGAAGGACAGCACCGGCGTGCCCGGCAGGAAATGGTTCAGCGGCTTTTTCTCGATCGGATCGATGCAGAAGCCCGAGGACCGGCCATAGGTGGTCAGCACGATCCGGTCATTCTGCCGCGCCCGCACGAAACAAAGCCCGCGCGCGCCTTCCTTCAGCTTGCAATAGCGCGGGCACAGCTCGCACTGAATGCGCCCGTCATCCAGCAGGCTCCAGAACTCCGTCTCGACAATCGGCCCCTTGCCCTTGAGCGCAGGAGGCGCGCTTTCGGCAAGATTTGGTGCTTCCTGCATGACCATATCGCTCACCAGCATTGTTCTTACGCCGGGTTCTCGCCCGGACTTTTAAGGCACTATACTCCGCCCCGTTTTTGACCGCTTCCCCAAACCTGGGACCGATCCTTGTTCGCCACCCTCATTCTGCCCATCGCGCCGATCTTCCTGCTGATCGTCCTCGGCCATCTCCTGCGCCGGGGCGGTATCCCGAGCCTCGAATTCTGGAACCTGAACGACAAGCTGGTCTACTGGGTGCTGTTCCCGTGCCTGCTGTTCAACAAGATCGCCGCCATCGACTTTTCCGGCGTGCATCTGGGCGGGCTGGCGGTCGCGGTCTATAGCGGGTTCGGCGCAGCGGTTCTGTTCTCGCTGCTGCTGTTCTTCTTGTTCCGCACGGAAAAGCCGCTCTGGACATCCGTGCTGCAGGGCTGCTCCCGGCACAACACCTTCATCGCGCTTGCCGTAGGAGAGCAGGTCTTCGGTGCGGAAATCCTCGGCACCGCCGCGCTTGTCACAGCCCTACTGATCCCGGTTACCAATGTGGTGGTGGTCTGCCTGATGGCAACAGCTCTCGCCAAAAAGGATGGGGGCAGCCTGACGGCGGCCGTGCTCCGGGACCTGGCGCGCAACCCGCTGCTGCTCGCGGTCGGGCTCGGCTTGGTGTTCAATTTCATGGGCTGGGTCGACGTGCCGGTTCTGACCGACATGACAACGATCCTCGGCGCCGCCGCCCTGCCCATCGTCCTGCTCTGTGTAGGCGCCAACATCCGGATCAGGGCGATGAGCGCCAGCATCAAGGCTCCCCTGCTCTGCGTCGCCGGCAAGATGGTGGTGTTCCCGGCGGCAATGGCTTTTGCGGGCTATATGATCGGCTTGGAACCCGACCTGCTCATGGCCGCCATGCTGTTCGGCGCCTCACCGACAGCGGCGGGCGCTTACACCCTCGCCCGCGCCATGGGCGGCGATGCTCCGGCAATGGCAGGGATCGTGACGATCCAGACCGCGCTTTCATTCGTCACCATGCCGGCGACGCTGCTGCTCGTCCAATACCTGATCGGGGGATAAGCAATCTCGCCTCCTATGCTACGCAGCATCACGCGCGGCGGAGAGAACGCCATGTGCTTGTTAGCTGCCGGTCTCGCACCCTGATAGTGCGGCGCGCTTCGAACAGTGCGCGAAAGGCGGGGTCGCAGGAGCGAACCAGCATCACCCAAACTTCGGCCAGGCTGCTCGCCTCGCAACGCGCGATAGAGAATTCGGACGGATGGAAAAGAGAAGCTAGTCGAACATTATGCCGCCTCACCGATGATTAGCTCTTGATCGGCTCAAAGGCGCCCGGCAACTATCGCGGGATGAGAATCAAAGAGATTGCCCTCCCGCACCTTCTTGCCGCTGCAATTGCACTGTTTCTGGCCGTAACGCTGTTTACAGTGTTTTGGCGCCAGCCGGATTACAGTGCATTTCATGTGTTCGAAAGCACTCAGGGGTTTCTCGGCGCCGTCGTTGGTGTAATTGGCGCTTTCGGCGTTGCAGCTTGGACGCTTCGATCCGAAAGGCGCCGGGAACAAAGACGACAAACACTCGAAACAGCCATCGACATGTCCCATATGGTTAGAAAAATAGATGGCATTGTTCGCATAATAGAAACATACACAACCCCAAAGGAAGAAGACGAACGTGAATTTAGGAACGGATTTTACAAAGACGCTGTCGATTACCTAACTAACTTTAAAAATAAATCCCTATCCATATCCGCAAAAGATTATAAATATGTCGAACTTCTTTATAGTCTTTCTCTAATAGAAGTACTCATTGATGCATATGAATCTGTTCATCGCGGAAGTATACTGATAAATTCCATTCCAGATGAAATAATTACAGGACAACTTAAAACACTGACCAGACAAGCAATGATATTTATTCGTGACGTTGCGCGAGTTTATCCAGACAACGACATTGCCTCTTTTCTTTCTCTCCATTCGGGACGAACGGACATCAATCCAGACGGCTGACATGACAACACCCACGCCATACTTGTCAGCAGGCAAAACACCAGCCCCAGACCGTGACCGACGCAAAGGCGAAGCCGAGCGCGCGGAAGAAAAGGGAGGCAATAATCCCTCCCGTTCGCGCCGGTCCCTCCCTATATTTGACGTATGGAACAGGAATTGAACAAAACCGGCGCCACCCGCGCGCCGCATGTCGCCGGCGCCTTCTACCCAGCCGAGCCGGACTCGCTGGAAAACATCGTCGCGCAGTGCATCGCTGGCGCGGCGGAGACGCCGGTGGCGGATGCGAAGATCATCATCGCGCCCCATGCAGGCTATGTCTTTTCCGGCCCCATCGCCGGGACCGCGTTCAAGCCGCTCTCCAGACGCCGCGAGACCATCAAGCGTGTGGTGATCGTCGGCCCGGCGCACCGGGTCGGGTTCAAGGGGCTGGCGACGACCAGTGCCGATGCCTGGGCAACGCCGCTCGGCACCGTGCCGGTTGCCTGGGATGCCCTGCGCACGCTTTTGACCCTGCCGAATTTCCACGTCTCCGACCGGGTGTTCGAGGGGGAGCACAGCCTTGAGGTTCACGTGCCCTTCCTCCAGCAGGTGCTGGGTGATTTCGAGATCGTGCCGATCCTGGTCGGCGACGCCAGTGCGGGCGACGTTGCACGGGCGCTCGACGCGGTCTGGGGTGGGCCGGAAACGCTGATTTCCGTCTCCTCCGATCTCTCCCATTTCCTCGATTACGAGACCGCCCGAACGCTCGATACCCGGACCATGCAGAGCATCGAGTTGCTGAAGCTGGAAGCGCTCGACGGCAAAGGCGCTTGCGGGCACCGGGCGATTGCCGGTGCGCTCAGCCTCGCCCGGCGGCGAGACATGCGGGTAACCGGGCTCGATACCCGCAATTCGGGCGACACGCACGGCGCCAGGGACCGGGTGGTCGGCTATGGCGCGGCGGCGATGGAATATGCCGGGAGCGCGCGGATTCCGGAAGCCGACCGGGAGCAGATGATCGAGGCTGCCCGTTTCGCCCTGCGCTTCGGCGCCGAGCATGGCCGGCCGCCGGATGCGCAACTGGGCAAGGATCTGTCGCCCTGCCTGACGGCCATGCGGGCCAGCTTCGTAACCGTGAATATCAAGGGCAAGCTGCGCGGCTGCATCGGCAGCGTGATCGCGCATCAACCGCTGCTGCTGGATGTCATGACCAATGCCTACAAGGCTGGTTTCGGCGATCCCCGCTTCCCGCCGCTGACGGCGGAGGAGCTGGCGACGGCGGACCTGCACGTCTCCATCCTCTCCACCCCGCACGCCCTGCCCTTCACCAGCGAGAAGGATCTGGTGTCCAAAGCGCGGCCGGACGTGGACGGGCTGATCATGCAGGAGGGCAACAAGCGCGGCCTGTTCCTGCCGAGCGTCTGGGAAGGCCTGCCAAAAGCAGAAGATTTCATCCGCAACCTGAAGCGCAAGGCAGGTCTGCCGATGGATTACTGGTCCGACAGCCTGCGGGTGTTCCGCTATACGACGGAGAGCTTCGGGGCGCCGTTCGCGGATCGTGCTCAGACAGGAGAGCACGCAGGATGACCAGCGCCGGGGCATCCGCGAACTGGCATGTCCATTACGTCAATGCGCGCGGCAAGCTCGACGGTTTGAAACCCCATGTCGAAGCCGCCCTGCAAGACGTCTATCCACGCATTTCGAAGGTCTGCGAGCCGCCCGCCGTCGACATTCTGGTGGAAGCTGTCTGGAACAGTTCCGTCATTCCGGAACGGGGACATACCGGCTTCGCCAACGAGGAACTCGTCACGCTCTGGCTAGCGCCCGAGCATCCAAAACTCGCGGAAAACCTTGGCGAGCCTTTGGCCAGAACAGTCGCGCACGAGATGAATCATGTCATGCGGTTCCGCGCTGTCGACGGCCTTAAAACCCTGGGCGACACCCTGGTAAGCGAAGGTCTTGCAGGACAGTTCGTCAAAGAATTGTTTGGCAACGAGCCAGAACTCTGGGAGCAAGCCCTTTCAAGGTTCGAGCTTCGGCAATATATCGAGCTTGCAAAAGAAAATTTCGAAACGAGTGCGAGCTATAGACCGAGCGGCAACGATCTCGATCTTTACGAATGGATGCTCGGCAAGGGGTCTCTGCCGTTAAGGCTGGGCTATACGCTCGGATACGAGATCGTCGGCCAATACCCCGAAGATCATCCAAATCACAGCGCGTCCGGTCTTCTTGACCAACCAAGCGCCGACTTCAAAACGGCACTCGACAATTTCGCGGCTTAACCCGCCAACCCGCCCGGCAAGGCCGCCATCTCTTTCGACCAGACCGCGACGGCACACCATACGCGCACTTCGAGCAACTTTAACCGCCCACTGAGAAAACAGACTCAAATTCGGTTGTTACAACTCCATATTTTTTCTACTCTCAAGGGTATGAATTGGCATGTTCATTATCTCGACGGCCATGGCCGGATATCGCCCTTCAAAGCGGCAGTCGAAAAGGCACTAGACGATGTGAAAGCGCGCATGCTTGCTGTCTGCGAACTGCCGCAGGTCGATATCGTCGTCCGGGCTGTTCCAGCTGATTGGGTGATTCCAGAAAAAGGTCATGTAGGCCGTTGCAGTGGCGAGATCGTGGATCTCTACTTGGCTCCGGAGCACCCGAATCTCACCGGAAATTTGGGTCAGTCGCTCTCCCAAATGATTGCACATGAAATGCACCATGCCATGCGATTTCAGAGCATCGGTCTTCCAAAAACTTTGGGCGACGTACTTGTTTCGGAAGGTCTCGCCGGGCGTTTCGTCGAGGAATTGTTCCAGAATGACCCGGAACCCTGGGAGCGGGCATTCTCACGGCTGGAATTGCAGAAGTTCGTTCCGCTTGCACAAACGAGCTTCGACGGCAGCGACTACGATTACGCAGAATGGACATACGGAACCGGCAAACTGCCCCGCTGGCTCGGCTACACGCTCGGATATGAAATTGTCGGCGATTTCATCGCGAGAAATTCAGGTGCTTGCGCCTCAAATCTTGTTAGCGCGCCCAGCGCCGACTTCAAAATGGCACTCGACAGTTTCGCGGCTTAACCCGGCAACCAGCCCGGCAAGGCCGTCATCTCTTTCGATCAGACCGCCGACGGCACTCCTCCTCCTTTGATCTTCGGCTCCGTCAGCGGTCCGGCATCTCTCGATGACCACCTAATATGCGAGGGACTTGCCGTTCATCGCGCAGTTCTCACCGGAAGCGTTCAATAGCCCAGCATCACTCAGCCAGTGAAATCCGGAACAGCAATGTTGCATGCCCACCCAAGGATTTTTCGGCGGTATAGCGCCGCAACAACGATCCACCAGATTTTTCAATCACGCGGATTGAGGCGAGGTTTTCGGGGCTGGTCGTGACATCTATGTGCTTCAAGCCAACAGCTTTCGCCTCTGGAAGAATTGCTATCAGTGCAGCGGTTGCTAATCCTTCTCCCTGTCTCCAGGGCACGACGGAATAACCAATGTGGCCAGAACATGTGGGCGGTAAATCCTCGGAGCCGGGTTTCCAACGCAAACTGATGTGGCCGCAAAATTCATTGTCCCACAGCCAGCGCCGGATACTTGGCAGACGCTGGACTTCGGACCCGTCCGGTAATTTTATTGGGCCCGCTTTCGCAGTGGGATCATCTAGCTCAGAGACAAATAATGCCGCGTCTTTTGAGATCCTTGAAAGCTGTTCCTGTGATGCTTCCGATCTCAAATTGTCCGGTGACCACCCTCTTTTCAGAGCATCCACATATGCCGGAATTTGATCCATGCCGGGCTTGAGCAATTTCATTCGTGGTCACATTCATTAAATTTCAAATCCAAGCGGACATTTGTCCATTGCGTAACATTGGTCAAGATTGGCTCGACGCTTCCGTTGATCTTGAGGAGCACCGACAAGGGTGCGCCGGGCCTGGGAACTGACGGGTGCCATCGTATTGAAGTACGGCCCGCGTTTGGACTTAACCCGCCGTCCCGCCCGGCAAGGCCGTCATCTCTTTAGACCAGACTTCCAGCGGCACTTCAAACCCGCGGATCTTTTGTTCGCCGAGCGGCTTCAGCAGGTCGTCCGGCCTCGCTTTTCCTGCCACCCCGGTATCCGTCAGTACGGTCGCGCCGGCATCTTTCGCCAGCGCCTCCAGCCGCGCCGCACGGTTCACCGTGTCACCATAGATCGTGAAGGCCTGCCGACGGCTTGAGCCGACACGTCCGCTGGCGACGGGACCGGCTGCAAGTCCGATCCGCACCCGGAAGCCATGCTTTTCGGCGCATGCCAACAGATCAGAAGCTGCGTCGAGGGCAGCCCGTTCCGGTGCCTTGATCTCAAGCGGCGTATTGAATGCAGCGAGCAGACCGTCACCTGTGAAACTGATCACAACGCCCTCCCGTGCGGAAATTGCGTCGGTGGCATCCGCAAGGAAAGACCCGAGGGTTTCGATCACCGCAGCCGGATCGCGGCCATCCGCATATTTGGTGAAATTCTCGATGTCGAGCACCAGGGCAACACCGCGCCGGACTTGTGGCGCGAGCGTCTCCCTGTCTGCCACCAGACGCTCCGCGATAACCTCGGGAACATACCGGCCAAAGGCGCGCTGTAGCTCCTCCCTCGCCGCTTCCGCCTCGATCTGGGCGAAAAACACATTCCGGGCGCGATGGACCGCCAGGGCAAGAATCAGGGCTGCCACCATCACGAAGCCTGTTTCCTCGACGCGGCTCCCTGTCGCGATGAAATCCGGCGATAAAACCAGGGCAAGATAATCGTCACGGGTCCAGTTAACGGGCAGGTCGCCCCAGGAAAGCGGTGTCTCAACGCCGGAAACCGCAAACCCGAAGGCCGCCCACCAGCCGATTACGCTCATCAGTCCGGACCAGGCGACAAGACGCCAGGAGAGCGAAAGGCTGGCCATTGCTATCAGAGGGAATAGAAAATGGATGCCCTGATTCCTGAAACTCAGGATTGGTTCGATACCGGACGGATGGAAAGCAGGCGCCAACACAAACAGCACGCAGATACCGAGAATATCGACCGCATAGAGCGCGTATTTCAACCACCAGCGATCATAGCGCGTCCCAATCACCAGAAATGCGCCGACGCCAAGTGCGGCGAACAGCGACAGAACAGTAATGATCAATGGATCGGGCATATGCCCGTTGGCGGTGCGGCTGGCGATAAACCAGACGATCTGCAATGCCACCGCCGCAGTGCGGCAGAAAATAGCAAGCCTCAAGCCTTGCCGTTCGGCTCTCAACAATCGATCAAGCGCAGCCTGGTCCCGCATCACACTGTCCTCCGACACTGGCAGATGCGCCGAACCGACCTAATTTCAAGCTTATTCAGGCATCTAGGCAGACAATGCTGCCGCGAGCGGTGTCATCGGATGCGCGGCTGCCGAAACGCCATCTTCCGAGACCATGGCACCCAACGGGCACGCATACATGATCGGGTAGGTGGTCGGCGGCCAGCTCTCGGTAGGCGCAACGGCCTTCAGCTTTTCCATGGTTGCTGCATCGAAACGGGCATCGGCATAGATGGTATCGATGGCACCGAGGTCGACCCGAGGCTGATTGAGCGCAGTCGCCATGTCCATGCCGAAATCATTCACGAAGGAGCAGAGCTGGAAGACAGCCGGCATGATTTTCCGGCCGCCAGAAGCCCCAAACCCGAACCAGGGCTTGCCGTCCCTGGTCACCACCGCCGGCACCATGTTGCAGAGCGGCTTGGTGTCCGGTTTCAGCGAATTCGGGCGTCCCGGTCGCGGATCGAACCAGTTAATGCCGTTATTCATCATGACGCCGGTTTCCGGGAACAGCACCCGGCTGCCGAAGCGGGACAGCAGCGTCGTCGTGATCATGACGATATTGCCCTCGGCGTCGGCGGCCGCGATATGGCTGGTGCAGCTCCGGTCACCATGGTCCCCGGCATGACCAAGATTTTCCATCCGGTATTCGTACGAGGCCTTCAGGGTGCGGGCATAAGCGGCATAGGCATCCGCGTCCGGTGCCTCACCAGAGAAGGCCGGCAAATCTTTCAGCGCATCGGCGAAGCTCGGTCCGGCTGTCAGACCGCCCGGCACATGATAGGTCGCCTCACCGCGCGTCATCGACAGCGGCTCCTGGATTTCCGCCTCATAGGCTTCCAGATCCGCCATCCGTACGGAGGAACCGAGCCGTTCCGCATCGGCGGCAATCCGCTCGGCGATGGCACCACGATAGAAGCTGTCAGCGCCGTCCCGGGCAAGTTCCTCGAGCGTATCGGCAAGATTGCCGAGCTTCAGGAATTTCGGTGTCGGGTCCGCCCCCATCGCCGGAGGAAAGCCACCAGGCAGCCAGGTTTCCGCCGTCGCCGCGCTTTTCTGCAGCGCGGGCATGTCCGCTGCACACATCAGCGTGGTCCACCAGGTGACACGATGGCCGCGCCGCGCAAGCCCGATCGATGGGGCGATGACATCGGCCAGGCTTTTGCTTCCGAATTTCTCCATCGCCAGCGCATATCCTGCGACCGTGCCCGGCACGGCAATCGAATACGGCCCGTTCACGTTCCGATCATCCACCACGGCAGGCCAGCCGAAAAGATCGGCGCCAGCGCCCTCAGCCAGCGGATAGTCCGCCGGGTTCAACCCCTTCGGCGACTTCATGGCGAAATCGACGACCCTGACCGCCTTTTCCTTCGCCGAATAGAGCGTGATGTAGCCGCCACCGCCAAGACCGCTCATCCAGGGCTCGGCAACCGTCAGGGCAAAAGCCGTGGCAATTGCCGCGTCCATGGCGTTGCCGCCATCATTGAGAACCGCCTGCCCGACAGCGGCCGCTTCGACGTTCTGGGAGGCCACGGCACCGCGCGGACCGGTTGCCGCCGGCTTTTCCGAGTGCCATGTCTCATAGGTCCGCTCGAACGCGGCAACGGAAGCGGGAACGCTCATCGGTGGTACTCCGGGCATGAAGGTTGCATTGCCGCAAGAGAGTGCGACACCCTGAGTGTGGTATCGATGATACGGAAAAAGCAATTCGGACGTCAGAAAGGGTGATGTTCCAATGACCAGCTACGGGAAATCGGCCCGGATGACGGTCCTCGCGATCCTGGCGGTGCTTGGTCTGCAAATGGCAGCGCTGCCGGCGGTGAAAGCGCAACAGCCACCGCCTGACGAGCCCCCACAGGACGTCAATGACGAAGACTGTTCAAAAATTCCCGGCGGAAACGCACCGATAAACATTCTGGCGCGGCTTAAAGGCGGGATGGCAGTCGAAAACCTCGAATTCACCTATTTCAAGAAGAAGCTCTATCAGCTGACCCAGCAAGATTTCGACTACCTGAAGAAAATCATCCCCTATTGCGGAGAGCAGAAGACAGAGCAGATTGGCTACATCCTTGATCGCCTGTCGGTGCTTGTTCTCGAAGCACAGCAAATCCGTCAGAAATCCATCGACTGGATCAAGGATACGGTCGAAAAACTTGATAAAATGCCTGCGACAAAAGCCTCTATAGAAGATATTCACAATCTCGAGGCCGAGCTGAAAAACCGGCAACTCGAGATGACCCGCGCCGACGGTAAGTACCTAGCCTTGAAGCTGAACGAAACCCGCGACCGGCTCTATCAAGAAGCGAGCGTGGAGCAGTCGCCCGGCAAGGAAGCGCAGGACCCGGATCTCATGATCAGCCCATTCTTACCGGAAGTCCCCGCTGACGAACGGCGACCCGATCCGAGCTGACACGGCAGTCTTCTCGTTTTTCTGCGTGCGAAGATGCGCCCATCGCGACACACTCCCGCTCACAAAATCTATAACGATGGGAGGAAGTTATGTCAGGGAACGGAAAAACCGCTCTCGTAACCGGGGCTGGAACAGGCGTTGGCCGGGCAGTCGCGCTGGCATTCCAGAAGGAAGGCTACAATGTCGTTCTCGCCGGTCGCCGGCTGGAACCATTGGAAGAAACTGCCGCCATGGCCCATTCGGGCGGCGGAGCCATGCTCGCGGTGCCGGCGGATATCGGCAAGGTGGCCCAGGTGGATGCGCTGTTCGATGCGCTGAAAAAGGCTTTCGGCCGACTTGATCTGCTGTTCAACAATGCTGGTATGGGCACACCGGCTATCCCGATGGACGAGTTGACCGCCGAACAATGGCAGGCCGTCGTCGACGTCAATCTCACCGGCTCATTCCTCTGCGCACAGCGCGCCATGGCGATGATGAAGGCCCAAAAACCCCAGGGCGGGCGGATCATCAATAACGGCTCGATTTCGGCGCATACGCCGCGGCCGAATTCCGCGCCCTACACCTCGACCAAACACGCCATCACAGGGTTAACCAAGTCGATATCCCTCGATGGCCGCGCCTTCGACATCGTCTGCAGCCAGATCGATATCGGCAATGCGGTAACGCCGATGACCGAGCGTATGGTCAAGGGCGAGGGCGTGCCGCAAGCGGACGGCTCCATGAAAATGGAACCCCGCATGGATGTGGAACATGTGGCCAGCTCGGCGGTTCACATCGCCCGCATGCCACTCGACGCGAACGTCCAGTTCATGACGGTGATGGCAACCAAGATGCCCTTTATCGGACGAGGCTGATTTGGCTCAGAGATAGTCCTGCAGCATCGCCACAAGGGGCACATCGGCAGGCGGCATCGGGTAGTCCTTCAGACGCATCGGACGCACCCATTTGACCGCCTGCCCTTCCTGCGGCGAGACATCTCCCCACCAGCGGCGGCAAAGATAGAGCGGCATCAGCAGGTGGAAGTCCTCATAGGCATGCGACGCGAAGGTGAAGGGCGCAAGGCAGCTCTCCTTCGTGTCGATGCCGAGCTCTTCCTGCAATTCGCGGATCAGCGCTTCCTCCGGGCTTTCACCCGGATCCACTTTACCGCCGGGAAATTCCCACAGCCCGGCCATCGACTTGCCCTCGGGACGCTGTGCCAGCAGGATTCGGCCATCAGCGTCGATCAACCCAACAGCAACAACCATGATGATCGGCTTCGATGCGCTGTCACTCATGCCGGCATGGCCTTTCCGCCGCGCGCCTGCCAGTCAGAATGCAGCAGCTCCAACTTCATCATGTCGACCTCATCTCCGAAATTCGGACGCTGCACCCGCATATACCTGCATGAGCAAGTCCGCATTTCTCCATAACCCGTATCGATGCGGGATTTTCCAGCATCGCCGCACCCCAGATCCGTTTCAGGCCGAGCGTTCCGAAGCCGAAATCAAGCACGGCAGCAAGCGCTTCGCTGGCATAGCCGCGCCCCCAAACAGGTGTTGCAAGCCAATAGCCGAAATGAGCCGTCTCTTCGGGATCGAACCGCAGGTCTACTGTCCCGACAGGATTTTCGGTCGACCGATCGAGGACGAGATGATAGAGCCCATCTTTCTCTGCACGTCCGGTCCGGGCACGCTGGATATAAGCGTCAGCGTCCGGACGGGTGTAGGGCCACGGCACCGATGTCAGATATTTGACGATGTCGAAATCGTTCATCAGCTCAAAAAGTGCGTCGCCATCTGCAAGCTCCGGAGCCCGAAAGGCCAGCCGCTCCGTCGTCACGCTCTCCATCGTACCGAAACCTAGCTGCGATAATCCGCGTTGATGCTGATATAGCCGTGGGTCAGGTCGCAGGTCCAGACAGTGGCAGTACCTTCCCCCACTCCAACACTGACATCAATGCCGATTTCCTGCCCTTTCAGATGGGTAGCGACAGGCGCTTCATCGTAATCCGGGTTCAGCTTGCCGCCGACCGCTATATCCACCCCGCCGAAACCGATGCTGATCTTGGAGACATCGATCGGCTGCTCCGACTTGCCAACCGCCATAACGACCCGCCCCCAGTTCGCGTCCTCGCCCGCAATTGCCGTTTTCACCAGAGGCGAATTGGCGATGGAGAGCGCAATCTTGCGCGCAGACTCGTCTGAGGCGGCGCTGGAGACTCGAACCTCAATAAGTTTCTGCGCACCCTCACCATCGCGAACGACAAGAAGAGCCAGTTCCCGCAGAACTGTTTCCAAAGCCTGCCGGAAACCGTCAAGTGCTGGATCCGACGCCGAGGCGGGAGCCGCGTTCCCAGCAACACCGGTCGCGAACAGGAGCAAGGTGTCGCTGGTCGAGGTATCGCTGTCGACAGTGATGGAATTGAAGGTCCTGTCGACCGCCGGAGAGAGCACCTCCTGCAAAATTGCCGCCGGGATTGCCGCATCAGTGAAAACAAAGCTCAGCATGGTGGCCATGTTCGGCTGAACCATGCCGGAACCCTTGGCGATACCAGAGATGGTCACAGTCTTGCCGTCGATCTCCGCAGTAGCGCTGGCACCCTTAGCAAAGGTATCTGTCGTAAGGATAGATCCCGCCGCAGCGTCCCAGCCACCTTCGGCCAGCTTGGCTTTGGCATCCGGCAGTTTGGCGATGATCTTGTCATGCTGCAGGACCTCGCCGATCACACCGGTCGAAGCGATGAACACTTCGTCGGGTGAACAGCCAAGAATGCCAGCCGCCGCGGACGCCGTCTCGCGCACAGCCGCATCCCCGACAGCGCCGGTGAAAACATTCGCATTACCGGCATTGACGACCAGACCGCGCCCACTGCCTTTGGCCAAGATTTCCCGGCACCAGATGACGGGCGCACCCGGCGTGGTGGACCGCGTCAAGGTTCCGGCGACAGTGGTTCCGGGCGCGAGCTCGGCAACCAAAACATCGTCCCGATTTTTGTATTTTATTCCGGACAAGACTGTGGCCGTACGCACGCCGGCAATTGCCGGTAGCGTCGGAAAGGAGTCCGGAGCAAGCGGCGAAACCTGATCGGTCATGGTCATGGTCATGGTCATGGTCCCACGGAAATGATTTCGATGGAAGACTATTGCGCCGGGAGTTTGGAGCCGTCCGGCCCGAAACGCTCGATATCGACTCCAGAGCGAAGCGCCTCGACAGCCTTGGTCAGGATCTCGCGGGTCAGATCCTGCGCCAACTGAGGCTGCACCTGCTCAAAGCTCGGCGGCTGCAGGGCGCGCCGATCTTCGACCTTGATGACATGCCAGCCGAACTGGGTCTGCACAGGCACCTCCGTGAACTCGCCCGCCTTCATGGCAAAAGCGGCCTCGGAAAACGCCGGAACCATTGCATCGGCAGTGAAGTAACCAAGATCTCCTCCGCTGGAGCCGGACGGTCCGGTGGATTTTTCGGCCGCGAGCTCCGCAAAATCGGCGCCTTGCTTCAGCTCTTCGATAATCGCCTTTGCATCATCTTCGCTGGCAACCAGAATATGGCGGGCTTTGACTTCCTCGCCGGCATCGGCGCCGCCCTTGATCGTCTCTTCGTAGCGCTTGCGCAACGTGTCCTCGTCCACCGCATCCTTCACAATATCGGTCATATAGACCTCGGAAATGATGTCGGCTTCAGCCCGTTTCACCCGCACCTTGACCTCGTCACGGTCCTGAATTCCCGCTTCCCTTGCCGCTTTGGCAATCAGACGCGTATCAATCGCCCGATCCAGCATTGGCGGATAGATCTGCTCCATCGGCGCCTGCTGATACTGCTGCGGCAACTGCTGGATCTGCTGGAGGACTTCCGAGAGATAGATCGGCTCGCCGCCAACGGTCGCAACGACGGTGGTCGCCGGGTCGATGGCTGCCTGATCGAGAGGCTTAGTTTCCGGCGTGGTGCCAGTGGTCTGCGCGGCGGCCGGAAGGGTTGCGGTCAGAACCAGCACGGGCAGAGCCAAAGCAGGAAGCAGTGTCGTTAGCGAGAGGCGCAAGGCCGGGACGTAAAATGCAGGCCGGAAGTAGAGATGTTTCATTAAGGCGCCTTTCACCGGACCATCGGCCCGCGCTTTGTTCTGAAAATGGCGCGAGAGCCCGGCTTCCGCGCGACGAGCAGCCCTATCAGATCACCCAAAGAGCGGCAAGGCGCGTTTGCAGCCTGCAGTATGACAAGTTCGAGGGTAGCGGCGCACGTGTATCTCCTGAAATCAGCGTGCGCGAAACGGCAGGATAAGATCGAAACGTAACCACTCTGCCGGAGAACGGTGGTTCGACAAATCGCTATTATCGGCGCGGATCAGGACGATGGCGCCTTCAGTATCATCGCTGCCGCCGAAATGCGGCAGATCCCGCCGCACTGTCTCTATGATCCCGTTGGCGATGGCCGCTCCATGAGCGCCGGTATCGACGAAAATACCCGGTCGCACATCATGCACTGCTGCGCTACCGCGCACATCAAACACAACCCCGGTCGCCCGCATATCGATGCGGTCCAGAAAATCTGCCGCCCCGATCTCGATTGCCGCCGTACCACGCAGCCCGTCATAGCGCACGGAAATATTTTCGAACGTGAGGCCCAGCGGGCTACTGCTCGCACTGCCCGCTTTCTGGAGATAGCGCTCCCGCCCCACTCGCACCGCACTCAGCGCGGCTATATGAAAACGCCGTTCGACATCATGCGCCGCATTGTCCGGGACCCGCATCAAGCCATGCACAAGCAACCCAACATTACTGACGGCACGGCGGATAAGGCCACTGAGATCTTCGGTCAAAAGGACCGCCGTCGAACGGGAAATCAGCACGTCGTCAGTGCTCGATGCGGCAGATGGGACTAGCGCATTCACATAGGCATTTGCTGCATAGGGCGACCTCGGCCGGGCGTGCTGGGGCGCGGACGTTGAAGCCGCCTCGCTGGAAAGATGAACATCGACGACGTTTTCGTTCCCATCGCCTTGATTACTATCACGCTTGGGTTTCTGATCACGCGTACCTTGGTCGTCACGCTGCTTGTCGCGGCGCGGCAAAACTCTCTGATTGAGCGCCTCTCCAGCAACCTGGCGGCTTGCCCGCCCTGCTGTCGGCGCGATCACCCCGGATGTGTACCCGGTGATCCGATCAATCATGCGCTCACCCTTTCTAGGTAATGCAACAGATGCATTAACGAATTTTAATCTAAATTAATCGTAAATTCCAATCATCTCCAGGATTCGATTTTCTTTAAAATGAAGATCTAATATATCACACATTGAAATTTAATTCACACCCATACCGCGAGCACTCTGCGGCACCCTGCGATTCATAGCGGCGGAACGCCCTCCCGGGACATGGCCGGGATCACAACACAGCCCTGGCGGTTTCAGCGAAACGCCACAGACTCTCGCGTCAGGTCTTTGACGCTGCTGCAGCCCATCAGCCGCATGTCCCGTTCGATCTCCGCCTTCATAAGAGTCAGCGCTCGCTCGACACCAGCCTGACCGGCAGCCGCGAGCGGATAGAGATAAAAGCGCCCGCCCCCAACGGCCTTGGCACCTAGCGAAAGCGCCTTCAGTACGTGGGTGCCGCGTTGCACACCGCTATCCATGATGACGTCGATCCGGTCGCCGACCGCCTGCACGATGGCGTCCAGCTGATCGAACGGCGCGCGTGAACCGTCGAGCTGACGGCCTCCATGGTTCGAGATCACGATGCCGGTGCAGCCGATCTCGACCGCACGCTTTGCATCCTCGACCGACATCACGCCCTTAAGGCAGAACTGCCCGTCCCAAAGCTCGACCATCTTCGCGACATCGTCCCAGGTCATCGAGGGATCGAGCATTTCTGTGAAATACCGCCCGATCGACATTGCGCCACCGCCCATATCGACATGTTCGTCCAGCTGCGGGAGCTTGAAGGCTTCGTGCGTGACGTAATTAATGCCCCACATCGGCTTGATGGCGAATTGCAGCATGCCGCCGAGCGTCAGACGGAAGGGAATGGAGAAGCCGGTCCGGAGATCACGTTCCCGGTTGCCACCGGTGATGCTGTCCACGGTCAGCATCATGACATTGATGCCAGCCTCCTTGGCCCGCTCCATCATTGCCTTGTTCAGGCCACGGTCCTTGTGAAAGTAGAATTGATAGCATTGCGGGTTGTTGTGCTTCTTTCTCAGCTCCTCGAGGCTGACCGTGCCGAGGGACGAAACTCCGAACATGGTCCCGAACTTGTCTGCGGCCGCGGCCACAGCCCGCTCGCCGTCATGATGGAAGAGCCGCTGCAGGGCCGTTGGCGAGCAATAGATCGGCATGGCGAGCTTCTGCCCCATCACCGTCACCGACATATCGACATCCTCAACCCCGCGCAGGATGTTCGGCACCAGATCGCAGCGCTCGAAACTCTCCGTATTGCGCCGGTAGGTCACCTCGTCGTCAGCAGCGCCGTCTATATAGTTGAAGATAGGGCTAGGCAGGCGGCGGCGCGCCAACGCGCGAAAATCATGAAAATTATGGCAATCCGAAAGTCTCATACGACCGCACTCCCCGTATCGGCACTAACAGTTTGGAACAGTGCTAGTACATGGTCGGAAATCATGTAATCGGAATCTGCCCCCAGATACCGCACAGTGAGCTAAACATCATCTTTGCCGGTTCATCGAACCGCACTAACTAACGCGCTCTGGAAAGAGTCGCTCAGGTCAAACAACCGAAGTCAGCCATGCTTGATGCTTTTGTCAGACCCCTAATCGATCCGCCACTGGATGCTGCGGGACGCGCACTTGCGCGGCACGCAGTCGGTGCCGACAGCGTGACCGTCGCCGGACTCGTTCTCGGCATCTCGGCCGCTGCAATGATCGCGCTGGAATATCCGATCTGCGGACTTGTCCTGCTCCTTCTTTCCCGTCTGGCGGACGGCCTCGACGGTGCAGTTGCCCGCGCGAGCAGGAAAACTGACTTTGGAGGTTTCCTCGACATCACGAGTGATTTTCTGTTTTACGGCGCCGTGCCCTTGGCCTTTGTCTGGACCGACCCGGCTATCAACGGGGCCGCAGGCGCATGGCTGCTCACCAGTTTCTATTTCAATGGCGCGACTTTTCTCGGCTACGCAATCCTGGCCGAAAAACACAAGATGGATAATACGAAGCGCGGCCCTAAATCTCTCTATTTCACAGGCGGGCTACTGGAGGGGACCGAAACCATCGGTTTTTTCATCCTCCTTTGTCTTTTCCCCGCACTGTTCGCCCCCTTAGCGTGGGGTTTCGGAGCACTCTGCTTTGTGACAGCAACATCCAGAATTCTGCTCGCCCGCAGGATTTTCTCAGAATAACCTATTAAACTGTTGGGCCCCACTCGGTTGATGCCAAAGCGTGATGCGGCATTACTGGATGAGGCACGAGACAATAAGACCTGGTATCTCAACAATGGGGCCGTCAATCCAGACTGTGCGCCATCATAATTCACATCCCCAAAATCCTTAGTTTTGGGCGACATCACGAACAGTCACTCCCGCACAAACTCAAAATTTTCCAGTTCCTCAAAAGAGGCGATGATCTGGACTGACTTCTGCTGTCTCGCGTCCGAAACAAGGCCACGGATTGTTGGCATCCAGTCTCGGTCCACTCTCCAGACCGTTTCAAATAAGGCCTGCGTCGGGGGCATTTTTTTCTGCCCCCCTGGCGGCAATTCCAATGTCCCATGCGCCCATTTTAGTTGACGCTCCGCCAGGAGCCAGAAGTGCTGCCATAGTGGAAAATCGCAAAAAATAACGTGATTTGCTCGATCGATACGTTGATCAATGGTCTCCAGCATCCCGAGACCTTCTATTATCCAATTATCGTCTCTGATTACACTATTGTGAGCTTCCTCATAGAACACCCTTGGTGCGGGCACCCAGCCTTCTTGCCAAAGTAATTTGTCAATTTCGCACACGGGAATGTCGAGCTGCCGGGACAGTTTCACGGCGAGCGTTGACTTGCCACTACCTGCATTTCCGATGATAGCGATCCGCATGTGATCCTCGAAGTTGCTCCAGCGCATATGATTGAAGGTATCGACCTTAGGTGTCGCCCAGTACGGCCACATCACCGCAATACTGGAGTGGATACAAGCCCCGAACCCTTTACCTGAAGGGTTCATCAGCATACCGATCAAACATCAGAGCACAGTCAATCCCGTTTCGAATGCCAAGTGGGGCGCATACATTCTGTCCGAGGAAAAGCGCCGTCCCTCATATGCCCCTACTGACCGCCTGCGTTGACAGAGTTTGCGCGACCCCCTATCTGTCAGCCAGCCGGGGACTTCCCGGATATCCATTACCTTTTCAGAGGTCGGCATGCTCGGCTCACTCGCCAAGGCCCTCTTTGGTTCCGAAAACGAACGGATACTGAAACGTTTGCAGAAGACGGTCAGTGCGGTGAACGCGCTTGAGCCGGATTTCGCAGGGCTCGACGATGCGGCGCTGGCCGCTAAAACCGATGCCTTTCGGGAGCGCCTGAAAGCGGGGGAGAGTCTCGACGACATCCTGCCGGAAGCCTTCGCGACCGTTCGCGAGGCAGCCAAGCGGACACTCGGACAACGGCATTTCGACGTCCAGTTGCTCGGCGGACTCGTTTTGCATCAGGGCCGGATCGCGGAAATGAAGACCGGCGAGGGCAAGACCCTTGTCGCCACACTCGCGGTCTACCTGAACGCCATAGAGGGCAAGGGCGTCCACGTCGTTACCGTGAACGACTATCTGGCCAAACGTGATGCTGGCTGGATGAGCCAGATCTACAATTTTCTTGGTCTTTCGACCGGCTGCATTGTGCACGGCCTGACCGACGCGGAACGTAAGGCGGCCTACGCATCAGATGTGACCTACGGCACCAACAACGAATTCGGCTTCGACTATCTGCGGGACAACATGAAGTTCCGCCTGGAAGATATGGTCCAGCGCGACTTCAATTTCGCTATCGTCGATGAAGTCGACTCGATCCTGGTCGATGAAGCACGAACTCCGCTGATCATTTCCGGCCCGGCCGAAGACAGCTCCGCCACCTATACCGCCATGAATGCCGTGATCCCCGGACTCGTTCCGGAAGACTTCGAAAAGGACGAAAAGCAGCGCACCGTCGCCTTCACAGAGGCCGGACAGGAGCATATCGAAGAGCTGCTAAGCGCCGCCGGTATGCTGGAAGAAGGCGGGCTCTACGACATCAATAACATTTCTCTGGTTCACCACGCCAACCAGGCGCTCCGTGCACACCATCTTTTTGCCAAGGACACGGACTACATCGTCAAGGACGACAAGGTCGTCATTATCGACGAGTTCACCGGCCGGGCGATGGAAGGCAGACGCTATTCCGAGGGTCTGCACCAGGCGCTTGAGGCCAAGGAACAGGTGACCATCCAGAACGAGAACCAGACTCTGGCCTCAATCACCTTCCAGAACTATTTCCGGCTCTATCCGAAGCTCGGCGGCATGACCGGCACGGCCATGACAGAGGCCGCAGAGTTCGCTGAAATCTACAATCTCGAAGTCGTCGAGATGCCGACCAATGTTACTATCGCCCGGAAAGACCATGACGACGAGGTCTATCGCACGGCCGAGGAGAAGTGGGACGCCATCATCGACACCATCGCGGAATGCCGCGAAAAGGGTCAGCCAGTGCTGGTCGGCACGGTGTCTATCGAGAAGTCCGAGTTGCTCTCCGGCCTGATGCACAAGCGGCGGATCGAGCACAAGGTCCTCAACGCACGCTTCCATGAACAAGAAGCGACGATTGTCGCCCAGGCTGGCCAGCCGGGCGCAATCACCATTGCCACGAACATGGCAGGCCGCGGCACCGATATTCAGCTCGGCGGCAACGCAGACATGCGGATCGCTCTCGAACTCGGTGAAGACGCAGATCCGGCAAAGGTCGAGGCTATCCGCGCCGAGGTCGAAGTGGCGAGACAAAAGGTTCTGGAGGCTGGCGGCCTCTATGTCATCGGTACCGAGCGACATGAAAGCCGGCGTATCGACAACCAGCTCCGTGGCCGTTCCGGCCGTCAGGGCGACCCGGGCGCGTCCAAATTCTTCCTGTCGCTCGAAGATGACCTGATGCGAATCTTCGGCTCAGAGCGCATGGACGGCATGCTTCAGCGGCTCGGCCTGGAAAAGGGCGAGGCCATTGTCCACAGCTGGATCAACAAGGCGCTCGAAAAAGCCCAGCAGAAGGTCGAGGCCCGTAACTTCGACATCCGCAAACAGCTTCTCAAATATGACGACGTCATGAACGACCAGCGCAAAGTGATCTTCGAGCAGCGCAAGGATATCATGCGCGCCGAAGAGATCGCGGCGACTGTCGCCGATATGCGGCACGAGGTGATCGAAAATCTGGTTGCCCGTTGCATTCCGGAAGGCGCCTATTCCGAACAATGGGATATCCCGGCCCTGCACGAGGAATGTCTCCGGCTACTCGCCCTCGATCTGCCCGTTACCGAATGGGCGGACGAGGAAGGCATCGCCGACCAGGAGATCCTCGAACGCATCACCAAGGCATCTGATCGTGCAATGGCAGAAAAAGCCGCGAATTACGGCCCGGAAGTGCTGCGCATGGCTGAGAAGAGCCTACTGCTGCAGATCCTGGATCAGCAGTGGAAAGAACATCTGCTTTCGCTTGATCACCTGCGCCAGGGTATCAACCTGCGCGCTTATGCCCAGAAGGACCCGCTGAACGAATACAAGCGCGAAGCCTTCAACCTGTTCGACGGCATGCTGACCGGTCTGCGCGAGACTGTCTGCGGCGTCCTCTCCCATCTTGAGATCCGCATCCAGGCGACGCCCGAAGAAATGGAAGCCCGCATGGCGGCGGAACGCGCGGATCGGGAAATGCACGAGGGCCGCATAGACCCTGCCCTTACCTCTCCAGGTGCGGATGATGATTCAGCAGACGGGGAAACCATGGTCCGGTCCCGGCAGAGCGCTGCCAGCATTGATCCCCAGGATCCATCAACATGGGGAAAGGTTCCGCGGAATGCTGCATGTCCCTGCGGTTCAGGTAAAAAATACAAGCAATGCCACGGGAAACTCTGATCGCGCGCCATCGACTTTAGCGCGCGTTGATAAACGCCTTAACGAACGAGTGAAATGACAGTCCCACCAATGTGAGCCGCTTCATTCTCGACACTGACGAGACCGACCAGAACAACATCGACTTCGCCGAATTCTCCGCTGAACGGCAAGCAAAGGATTTGCATTCCACCAATGGAACCCGAAGCCGGTTCCTGACTCTTTGCTGCGGTAAGAATACAGCTGGTTAGTTCGTCCGGCAAACCGCCGCCAGCCTCTGTTGTCGCGCCTATCACCTGACCGCCGAGCAATCCGGCGGCGGCATCGCCCGTGAATTCAACCTGAAATCTGGATTTTTCTCCATAGACGAGCAGCACATAGGGCATTTCGTCGACAAGATCTGAGATAAACAGGTTCTCGGAGAGTGGAAGGGTCAACTTAGCACGGGAGAAGTCCCAATAGACTCTCAGATCCCGAAGCACCGGAGACAAATGCTCTGTCTGCGCGAAACGTCTGTCTGACTGAAAATCCAAAATCATAAACCCCTCCCTCGGCGTTGCCATGCGCCGTGGCTATGGATGGCCGACGATGTTTTTTTCATCGTCCGATACCATTCAAGCCATCCCCTGTTCCTTTCGTGCCGGTTCCAGCCATCACCCAGATCCGGCCCACCTCTCGCCGTTCACGATATTTTAAACGCTGATTATCCTCTCAGCATAGCACCAAAGCGTATGTGACAAGGCCAAGCCTCGCAACGCTCCGTAGGGCATACGGGTATTTTTCAATCATGAGTCTTCAGTGTTATCCACCATGCCTAACAGCGCATGAGACTAAATATCAGCTATCTGGGGCATATTTCTGATCGCCGCGATCCGCTGAATACAGGCCGGCGCCGGAACGGTGACTGTCAGGTCTTCAAATGCGATAACCCTGAGTTCAGGTCTACACAAAGTCAGAAGTTCTTCATTATGTAACAGGAAATCAGGGTTCCTCGGCCGGCCAAAAGCTTCGTTACCTCTGGCGAACGTCTCGTAGATCAACATGCCATCCGGAGCAACGGCCGCAACGATGTCTCGCATGATCGGCCGGTGCAGGTAGTTCGTCACGACAACGCAGCCAAACCGTCGGTCGACAAGTGGCCAGGACCTTCCAGCTTCCAAATCGAATGCGACAAGCTGAACGTCCGGGTCGGCGGCCATATCGGCGACGGGTGCGATGTTCCGATCCAACATGACAACCGGATTTCCCCGATCACGAAAGAACCGGCCGTGACGCCCCGCGCCGCACGCAAC
The DNA here is from genome assembly GCF_039990255.1 of Nisaea sp. Taxonomy (GTDB): domain Bacteria; phylum Pseudomonadota; class Alphaproteobacteria; order Thalassobaculales; family Thalassobaculaceae; genus Nisaea. Next base: position 67,280 of record NZ_JBDXGG010000006.1, read on the forward strand.
ATCGAGGATCTCAACGTCTTTAGGCACCAGCTCAGAAAAACGCTTGACCCAACTTGACACCGCCGCCATCGGTCCCGATTCAACGCGCGCACCGCTCATTCAGCTGCCTCGGCCGTATCAAGAATGGGGATGACCGCTCCGGAAAACGAGCAATCCGGAACCGCTAGTCGCAGGAATACCGGCCCGGCCGCCTCTACCGGAGCAACCGAGCCAGGGTCCTCGTTTGGAAAAGCCGTGGCACGCATGCCGGTACGCATCGCACCTGGGTCGATGGCATTGGCCTGGATGCCGAAAGTTCGGTTTTCCTCAGCGTAAACACGCATCATGGCCTCAAGACCGGCCTTGCTCGCCGCATAGGCGCTCCAGTCCGCATGGGCGTTCCGGGCTGCGCCAGAAGTCACAAAAATACACCGACCAGCTTCGGACGCTGCCAGCAGCGGATGCAACACTGACAAAACCCGGAAGGCCGCATTGAGATTGAGATCGATCACCCGGTCCCAAGTAGCATCTTCAATGTCCGGCAAGGGCTTCAAATCCCCGAGCAGCGCGGCATTGAGGACAAGCACATCAAGCCGCCCGCCGCTACGCTCGATGGCTTCCAGGAGCGCCGCCATCCCTTCCGGGCGACTGAGATCGGCTTGAACTGACATCGCCGTGCCGCCTTCCGCCTCGATTTCAGCCTGCCGGGCGGCCAGCCCAACTGCATCCCGCGCGAGCAGAAAAACAGTGGCTCCAGCTCGGGCGAAAACCCGTGCGACCTCCGCGCCGATCCCACGGGAAGCACCAGTGACAAGCGCGACCTTACCGGCAAGGGGCTGCGTCGAATGCTCAACCGCTTCGGCGACCTTCTGTTCCTCAGCGATGATCCCCAGTTCTTTGCTGATATACTCCAGAGCCGCTTCGAGCGTATCAACGATATCATCGACCTGATCATGCGTGACCACGAACGGCGGCGCGATAAGCAATGTATCCCGAACCGCGCGGACGATGATGCCCCGCTCCCTAAGGTTCTCACGGCAGACTGCGGCAACGATGCCTGGCGGATCGAACAGGATATGCCGGTCTTTATCCTGGATCAGCTCGACCGCCCCCAGCAGCCCCAGGCTGCGCACTTCACCAACCAGCGGATGCTCTGCGAGACGCTCAAGCGCGCGCTGGAAATAAGGGCCGATATCCTGCGCAACCCGCTCAACCAACTTTTCACGTTTCAGAATATTCAGGTTTTCCAGCGCCACGGCAGCCGCGACCGGATGTCCCGAATAGGTGAAGCCATGAGCAAGCCCCCCCTCTGCGTCGCGCAATTTGTCCGCGATCGGGTCAGAGATCATCAACGCCGAAATCGGCTGGTATCCGGAGGACAGGCCTTTCGCCAATGTAATGAAATCGGGACTGAGGCCAAACAGTTCCGCCGCGGACCAGGCACCGAGCCTGCCGAAAGCGCTGATCACCTCGTCCAGAACGAACAGCACGTCATGTTGTTGGCAGATTTTCTGAACTTCCTGAAGGTACCCTTCAGGCGGAAAAATCAGACCGCCCGCCCCCTGAATCGGCTCGCAGATAAAGAGCGCGACATTCTCGGCACCGAGTTCCTTGATCTTGATTTCAAGGGCATGCGCGGCCTGCTGTGCAAATGCCGACTCTGACATGTCCCAGCCGTGCAGGAATTTGTACGGTGCCTCAATATGGGCGAAATCCGGCATGCCGGTGCCGCCCTGCGCGTGCATGGCCCCCACTCCGCCAGCGCTGATCGTCGCCAGAGTTGAGCCGTGATACCCCTCTTCCCGACCAATCACGATCCGCTTCGACGGCTTGCCGATCAGTTGCCAGTAATAGCGTGCAAGGCGGATCGCACTATCGCAGACCTCTGAGCCGGAATTCGCGAACAAGGCGGTGTTGAGATGCCCCGGCATCAGAGCCGCCAGCGTCTCTGCCAATTCAGCCGTGGGTGCCGTAGTCGTATTAAAGAATGTATTGTAGTAGGCAAGCTGGTGCATCTGCCGTGCGGCGACATCGGCCAGCTCCTTGCGGCCATACCCGACATTGACGCACCACAGACCAGCGAGTGCGTCGAGATAGCGGTGCCCCTGATCATCCCAGAGGTAGCAGCCCTCGCCCCGATCTATAACGGTCGGTCCGCCCGCATCCGAGAGTTCCCGGTTCTGCGTGAAAGGATGCAGATGATGGGCCGCGTCCCGCTGCCCGAGGGTCTTGTCGTCCGGATCGCTCATACTCTGTCCCCCGCGCAACGACACACTGGCTTATTAGCAATTATTACACTATTCCGACAGCATGCTACCTGATAGCTCCGTGAACTATTAGATGGCCGACAGGACGACAGTGGATCAGTTGAATGATCAAATACAGATTGCGGTGCGATAAGGACCATAGCTTCGACGCTTGGTTTCGCGATAGTGCTGCCTATGACAAACAGGCAGACGCTGGCCTGCTGCTGTGTCCAAGCTGCGGCTCGTCCTCTGTCTCCAAGGCCCTGATGGCTCCCAACGTCTCTTCCTCCAAGAAGAAAGGTGACAGCGAGCAGCCGCAGACCGATAGCGTACCGACGATCAACCAAATGCCGCCGGAAGCGATCGAGATTCGTCAAAAACTCGCCGCACTCCGCTCTGAGGTAGAGAGTAATTTCGACTATGTCGGCAAGGACTTTGCCGAGGAAGCACGTAAGATCCATTACGGCGAAAAAGATCCGCACGGCATCTACGGAGAAACCAGCCCTACCGAAGCCGAGGCCCTGCGCGACGAAGGAATCGAGTTCGGCGCCATTCCCTGGCTGCCCAAAAGCGACGCCTGATCAGGCGCTTTCCGGACGAATGGCAAGCATGGCGTAATTGATACCCAGATCCGACGATCGCTCGAATGAATCGCCCAGCGGATCGAACCGGATACCGGTCTTCTCCGCCAAAACCAACCCAGCTTCCGACAACAATGCGCCCAGTTCATTCGGTGTCAGGAATTGCCGCCAGTCATGCGTGCCTGCCGGAACCCAGCGCAGGACATATTCAGCTGCGAACTTCCCGAACAAAAGTGACTTCATGGTGCGATTGAGCGTGGTTACGAAGACAACACCGCCCGGGCGAACCAAGCTGGCGAGAGACGCCGCAAAAAGCGCGGGGTCGGCAACATGCTCGATCACCTCGGAGGCAATCACCGCATCGAACGCCCCAGGCATTTCAGCCGCAAGATCTTCTGCCAGAGAAACCCGGTAGTCGATCTCAAGGCCTGTCTGCTCAGCGTGCAACCGTGCGGTTCCGATGGTCCGTGCATCGGCGTCAATCCCCGTCACCGTCGCGCCAAGCCGGGTAAGCGGCTCCGAGATCAAGCCGCCACCGCATCCGATGTCGAGCAGTTTCAGGCCGTTGAACGGAGTCTCGGCGGCTTCGGACAAAACAAAATGGTCGCTCAACCACTCCCTGATCAATCCAAGACGGACCGGTGTGAATTTATGCAGCGGCGCAAATGGTCCCTGCATATCCCACCATTCCGCCGCCACTGCGGAGAAGCGGGCGACATCCTCCGGATCGATCGTGCTCGCAATTACATTCTTCTGGTTCATGGGCTCTCCATTCAACACCGAGCCCGGTCTTGCCCGGACAGCGACGTATCGCTATGTATAGCCCCGCCGGGAGCCATAAGGAACGCTCGCGTTCCGGTTTCGGGCATTGGGGATACACTCCTGAAAAGCGGAACGAAATGGCGCGTATCGTGCAAAAGTTCGGCGGCACGTCCGTCGCCGATATTGAACGCATCAAGAATGTGGCCCTGCGGGTCAAAAAAGAGGTCGATGCCGGCAACGAAGTGGCCGTCATTGTCTCTGCTATGGCAGGCGTCACCAATCAGTTGGTCGGCTATGCGCGCGAGATGAGCGTGCTGCATGACGCTCGTGAATACGACACCATCGTCTCAACCGGCGAGCAGGTGACGAGCGGCTTATTGTCGATGGCCTTGCAGAATATCGGCGTCAACGCCCGCTCCTGGCTAGCATGGCAGTTGCCGTTCCGGACCGATGGGGTGCATAGCAAGGCCAGGATCGAGAACATTGAGACCGGCGAGATCGTCAAACGGTTCGAGCAAGGTCAGGTCGCCGTCCTCGCGGGCTTCCAGGGCATTGGGCCGGACAACAGAATTACAACGCTCGGTCGCGGCGGTTCCGATACATCGGCCGTCGCGCTCGCCGCAGCGCTCAACGCTGACCGCTGCGACATCTACACGGATGTCGATGGGGTCTATACGACCAATCCTCGGATAGTACCGGCAGCCCAGAAGATAGACCGGATCACCTACGAGGAAATGTTGGAACTGGCCTCTCAAGGGGCCAAAGTGCTGGAAACGCGCTCCGTCGCGCTCGCTATGCAGCACAATGTAAGGCTTCAGGTGCTCTCCAGCTTCATTGAAGCTCCCGGCACCCTGGTTTGTGATGAGGATGAGATCGTGGAACAGCAAATCGTCAGCGGCATTGCATATAGCCCGGAAGAAGCCAAGGTCACCGTGCGTCACGTTCCGGACCGTCCGGGCATTGCCGGTTCGATCTTCGGCAGCCTCGCTGACGCAGCAGTCAATGTCGACATGATCGTCCAGAACGTGACCGAGGACGGCAACACCACCGACATGACCTTCACCGTCGGCAAGACCGACCTCGAACGTGCTCGTCAGGTTTTGGAAAAGCTGAAGGGTGAACTGGGCTTCAAGGAAATCAACGCGGACCCGAATGTTGCCAAGGTCTCGGTCGTCGGCGTCGGCATGCGCTCCCAGCCCGGCGTTGCCAAGACGATGTTCCACACACTGGCCGACAAAGGCATCAATATCCAGGTCATCTCGACCTCGGAGATCAAAGTCAGCGTTCTGATCGCCGCCGAATATACAGAGCTCGCGGTCAGGGCTCTTCACACCGCATACGGCCTCGACGGGCCGCCGGCGAGCTGAGGCATGACGGCGGCGGTCGAGCAAAACGGCTTCGGCCGCAACTCCCGCACCATGTTGCGCAGACTGCGCGATGTGATGGCGGATACGCGCGCACCGCAGGAACGCCTTAACAGCATCACCTCGATCATCGGCGCCGACATGGCGGCGGAGGTCTGCTCGATCTATGTCCGCCGGTCCGACAATCTGCTGGAGCTTTGCTCCACCGAGGGACTGAATAAAGACGCAGTCCACCGCACGCTGATGCATTTCGGCGAGGGTCTTGTCGGCGACATCGCCGCCCGTGCCCAGTCGCTTGCGTTATCGGACGCCCAGTCCCACCCCAAGTTCGCCTATTTCCCGGAAACCGGGGAAGAGATCTACCAGTCCCTCGCCGGTGTGCCGGTGATGCGCGCCGATCGGGTGCTCGGCGTGCTGGTGGTCCAGAACCGCTCCCGCCGGCAATATTCTGACGAAGAAATCGAAACGCTCGAGACTTTCGCCATGGTGCTGGCGGAACTGCTCGCGAACGGCGTACTCGACGGGCAGGAGAGCAGGCACGATGCACCCGTTCGTATCGCCGGTCAGACCGTCGCACCTGGCGTTGGCATCGGAGTTGCGCATTTCCACAGACAGAGCACGGCAATCCGCCGTGTCGTTGCCGACAACCCGGCGATTGAAAAGGAGCGTCTCGACAGTGCTATGCAGGGGGTGCGCTCACGCATCGACGCGCTGCTTTCAGCTCCCGATCTCGCCGAAGCCGGGGAGCATCGTGACGTTCTTGAAACCTTCCGGATGATTGCCCATGACCGTGGCTGGCTGACACGGATGAATGACGCGATCGATAACGGCCTGACCGCAGAGGCGGCGGTCCAACGCTCGCGCGCCGACATGCGCGCCCGCCTCGGCTCAGTCCAGAACCCCTATCTGCGCGAGCGCCTGGCCGATTTCGAAGATCTGACAAACCGTTTACTCGCTCAGCTTGCCGACGAGGAAGAGAATGGCGACGCTGCCAGCGCCCTTGACGACGAACAGCCCTATATTGTGGTCGCACGTTCCATGGGCCCGGCGGAGCTGCTCGACTACGACCGTACGCACCTCGCCGGCCTCATCCTTGAGGAAGGCTCGGCAACCGCACATGTCGCCATTGTCGCAAGGGCTCTGGACATCCCGGTTCTCGGGAACATTCCGGGCCTGTTGAGCGAGGTTAACCCGGGCGACCGCCTGATCATCGATGCCGACAGCAGCCAGGTCTTGCTAAGGCCAACTGAAGATGTTCAGGAATCCTTCCATGCTGGTCTGCGCGCCCGGGCCGAAACCAAGGCGCGCTATCAGGCACTTCGCGATCAGCCGGCCCGCACGCTGGATGGGGTCGACATCAGTCTGTTGCTGAATATCGGCTTGATGTTCGACCTACAGCAGATCGACGCCACTGGTGCCGAAGGGATCGGGCTCTACAGGACAGAGATACCCTTCATGGTGCGCCGGGACATTCCGGACGTTCCACAACAGACGGACGTCTATCGCCGTGTCCTCGATGCCGCCAACGGTCGACCTGTCACCTTCCGCACTCTGGATGCAGGTGGCGACAAGAACATTCAGGCATTCGGCCACGACCCTGGCGACAATCCGGCTCTCGGCTGGAGATCAATCCGGATATCCGTCGATCACCCCAGCCTCCTGCGCAACCAAGTTCGCGCGATCTTGCGGGCCGCAGCAGGCGCTCCAGTAGACCTGATGTTCCCTATGGTCTCCACCGTGGGGGAGTTCGACGCAGCGCGTTCTATTCTGGACAGAGAACTCGAACGCGCCTTGCGCCTTGGCGAAGAACTGCCAGCAAAACTGCGTCTTGGTAGTATGCTCGAAGTTCCCTCTCTTGCGTGGCAACTTCCCGAAATCTTGCGACGTGTCGACTTTCTCTCTGTAGGCAGCAACGATCTACAACAGTTTTTCTTTGCAGCTGACCGTGGAGACCATCGCGTAACCCATCGTTACGACGCAGTCTCGGTTCCCTTCCTCCGGCTCCTCAGAAATATATCCAATGCATGTAAAAAGCACGGTAAGCCATTGACTTTATGTGGAGAGATGGCCGGATCGCGAATCGGCGCGATGGCTCTCGTCGGAATTGGATATCACAGACTGTCCATGGCGGCAGCATCGATCGGCCCCGTCAAAGAAACAATAAGATCATTTAATTACAATGACTTGCAAGACCTTATGTCGCATTTACTAGAAACCCGCGAGGGTAGGCTGGTGGAGAATCTGAAAGCATTTGCCCGCGATCATCAGGTACCGACGTGAGTCTTCGGATGGAAAAATCCGAATAGATCATTGATTCATTGGAGAATTTATTCTAACTTGGCTTTCAAGCCTGGTTACTCCATGGTGACGCAGTCAGTTTTTCGAAATAGTTACTGCTGAAATTGTGGGCTGAGGAAGACGCAATATTCGCGGGCAATTAGGTCGTGGATGATATGAGCGCAAAAGAAAAGTTGAGACTTCGGCATATCGAAGATGCCGCGAAGCCAATAACCATTGAACGCACGTCTTCGGTGACGGCGAAAGTGGCCGACGTGTCTCTGGATATTTCCCCCAAGGCGACCAGTTCCAGGGCGGCAGAGCTCTTACTGAGCACCGAAGCAGGGGGCGGCTCTGCGGTAGGTGCGATGTTGCGCCAGCACCGTGTTGAAAGAGACTTTACTGTTCAGGACATCGCCCAGCAGTTACGAATTCAGCGCAGTTATCTGCAAGCACTGGAAGAAGGCGATTTCGACAACCTTCCAGGACTGACATATGCCATCGGATATGTTCGCAGTTATGCCAAGCTTCTGGACCTTGACCCAGACACCTTGATTGCCGATTTCAAGGCTGAAGCCAAAAAGCTTCAAGAACCGACTCAGCTGTCCTTTCCTTCTCCCGCACCGGAGGGGAAAGTGCCAGGTGGAGCAATGGTGTTTGTCGGCGTTCTGCTTGCGGCGATCAGCTATGGCGGCTGGTATTATTTCTCAACAGCGGAAACCGCAGTCTCCGATCTGACGCCGGGCATCCCGGACCGTCTTGCCTTCCTGCTTGAAGAGCCTGCAATCGACACTCCCGCAGCAATAGAAAACGCCACAGTTGCGCGCCAACCGGCCGCAGCTATCGCCGCGACACAGGCGCCAAACGCCTCCGCAGCAGCAACGTCGCCCACAGAGACAGAGTCCGTGATCGAGGCAGCAACCGTTGCGCCGGTGAGCCAGGAACCTGCTCAACAGCCCGCAGCACCTGCGGAACCGGTAGTAACCTCGGAAACGGCGCCCGCAGCAACAGAGACAGTCGCCGCTACGCCCGAAGTTGCCGCAGCGATTAATACCGAGACCGAAATACCGGCCGCCCCGTCGCCGACCGCCCCGTCGAACGACGAAACGGTCACTGCTGCCGTCGCGGGAACAGAATCAGTCTCGGAGGCAACGCCAACAATCGATACTCCCGCCTCCAACGATACAACACCTGCAGCGGTGGCACCTGCAGCGGAGACTGTAGAGCAGATTGCCAGCGTACCTGGCCCTACGCCTGGAACAACCGACATTCCTGGCATTCCTGAAGTACCCGTGCAGGAAGCGGCTACAACCAGCCGCTCTGTCGTCGAAGCGGAAGCGGCGGCAATCGACAGCAAACCGAAACCGGTTTCCGCCGTGGCAGGACCGTTTATCGTGATCAGCGCAACGGATGACAGCTGGGTTCAGGTCCGGGGCACTGATGCAACCCCGCTACTGACCCGTATCCTTCGCAAGGGCGAGCAATATGAGGTGCCATCCCGCACCGGTCTGAAGCTCTTCACCGGAAATGCCGGGGCTCTGAAGATTTCCGTGAATGGATCGGAGGCACCAAGCCTTGGACCGTTCGGCAAAATCGCCCGCAACATCCCGCTGGACGAAACCCTGTTGACTTACACGGTCACAGACTGACGCCAACATTCCTCAATCGTATTGAAGGCGCCGTTTACCTGCGGCACCTGCTTGCTTTATAAGACCCGGAACGCCATCTCGCAGTGGCGAGTACAGCGAGCGGATCGATCCCATGAGCGTGCGGCCCTACCGCGATATCTTCAGACGTAAATCCCGTCAGATCTCCGTCGGCAATGTGCTGGTCGGCGGCGATGCGCCGATTACGGTGCAAACCATGACGAATACCCTGACATCGGATGCCAAGGCGACCATTGCGCAAATCCAGGCCTGCGCCGATGCCGGTGCGGATATCGTTCGCGTCTCCTGCCCGGACGAAGCTTCGACCGCAGCAATGCCGGAAATCTGCAAGGCCAGCCCCGTGCCGATCGTCGCGGATATCCATTTCCACTATAAGCGCGCCATTGAAGCCGCCGAGGCGGGCGCAGCATGCCTGCGGATCAATCCGGGCAATATCGGTAGCGCCGAGCGAGTCCGCGAAGTGGTGAAAGCTGCCAAAGATCACGGCTGCTCAATGCGGATCGGCGTCAATGCCGGCAGCCTTGAAAGGCACCTTCTGGAAAAATACGGCGAGCCATGCCCCGAAGCGATGGTCGAATCCGCGCTCGATCACATCCGCATCCTGGAAGACAACGATTTCCACGAAATGAAGGTCAGCGTGAAAGCGTCTGACATCTTCCTTGCCGTCGCCGCCTACCAGGGGCTGGCCGACGCCTGTGACTACCCACTGCATCTCGGGATCACCGAGGCCGGAGGCTTCCGCATCGGCTCCGTCAAATCCTCCATAGGCATGGGCATGCTGCTCTGGAGCGGCATCGGCGACACGATCCGGGTCTCACTATCCTCGGATCCGGTGGACGAAGTGAAGGTCGGGTTCGACATTCTGAAGTCACTCAACCTGCGCCATCGCGGTGTTAACGTCATTTCCTGCCCGTCCTGTGCCCGCCAGCAATTCGACGTGATCAAGACCGTCGAGATTCTGGAGAAGCGGCTCGCGCATATCACAACCCCGATGACCCTTTCGGTGATCGGGTGCATTGTGAACGGGCCAGGCGAAGCGCGCGAGACCGATATAGGTTTCACAGGTGGCGGCAAGGGGACTCATCAGGTCTATGTCGCAGGCCTGCCGCATCACCGTCTGAAGGACGACAATGTCGTCGACCATCTGGTCTCTCTCGTCGAGGAAAAGGCGGCCGAAATCGAGAAGGAACTGGCAGAAGCAGACGACAGCCCAGCCCGGATCGTTTCTCCGGCGGCGTCCTAACCCTTTAAAGGCTATCCAACCACCACAAAACACCGCATCCGTTTGAATCCGGGACGGAAACGCGGCATAAACCGAGCCTCCCCGGCAAATTGTCGGTTTTCGGGGACGTTTGAAAGGACCTCAATCATGGCAAAGTTGCAGCCCGTTCGTGGCACCCACGACCTCCTCGGTGAGGATGCGCGGCGGCATCGCCATGTAGTCGAGACGGCACTAGCGACAGCTGGCCGCTATGGTTTCAGCGAGATCCAGACACCAGTCTTCGAATTCACGGAAGTCTTCGCCCGGACTCTCGGCGAAACATCGGATGTCGTTTCGAAGGAGATGTACAGCTTCACCGACCGGGGCAATGAAAGCATCACCCTGCGCCCGGAAGGTACCGCAGGCGTGGCGCGTGCTTTCATCTCCGGCGGGCTGACCCAGGACCTGCCGCTGAAGCTGTTCTATCAGGGCCCAATGTTCCGCTATGAGCGCCCGCAAAAAGGCCGCCAGCGTCAGTTCCACCAGATCGGCGTCGAGCTTATCGGCGTGCCGACACCGCAGGCCGATATCGAAGTGATCACGGTTGGCGCCGATATCCTCGACGCACTCGGCATCTTCGACGGCATCGTTCTGGAGCTGAACACGCTTGGCGACACGGAGAGCCGTCAGGCCTATCGCGGTGCATTGGTCGAGTACCTCATGGGCCACAAGGACGGATTGTCAGAAGACAGTCTGAGGCGGCTGGAGGCAAACCCACTACGCATCCTCGACAGCAAGGATGAGGGCGACCGCAAGATCGTCGCGGACGCCCCCTCCTTCGGCGATTATCTCAATGCGGCGTCCGAGGATTTCTATGGCTCGGTCAAACAGGGACTCGATGCCGTCCGCATTCCCTATCGACAGAACGACCGGCTGGTGCGCGGCCTCGATTACTATTGTCACACCGCCTACGAATTCGTAACCGACCGGCTCGGCGCCCAGGGTACAGTTATGGCTGGCGGCCGTTATGATGGGTTGGTCGAAATGATGGGCGGCCCCACGACACCAGGCGTCGGTTGGGCAGCCGGTATCGAACGGATCGCCATGATGATCGAGGCGCCTGCCGCTCCGGCACGGCCGTTTTCCCTGATCCCGGTCGGCGAGGCCGCGACCATCGCAGCGATCAAGCTCGCGCACGACTTGCGCAAGGCGGGCCACTCTGTCGAAATGGGCTATTCGGGCAATCTCGGAAAGCGCATGAAGCGGGCAAACAAAGTCAGTGCCAGCCACGCCGTGATCATCGGCGAGACGGAACTCGAAAAAGGCGTAGCGACGATACGCGACCTGGATTCAGGCACGCAGATCGAAGTTGCTCTGGACAAGATCGGGGACCATCTCGGCGCCGAGGCCTAGCGAGGCGCGCGTTGGCGGACCGCTCCGCTTCCCCGCTTTTTCAGGATCTGCACCGCTTCGCCGTCGTCGGCGTCAACCACCGGACCTGTCCCGATGCCATTCGTGAGCAACTTTTCGTCGCCGACGAGGAGCTGCCGGTCGTGCTTCGCTCGCTCCGGGTCTTCGGCGTTGAGGAAGCCATGCCACTCTCGACCTGCGACCGGGTCGAGGTCGCCGGCATCTTCCCCAATCCGGAAGAAGCGCGCAGCATCATCGCCAAGATCCTCTGTGCCCCGGTTGATCTTGACCCGGCACTGCTGGAGCCTCTGCTTTACCGGCATGTCGGCGGGGATGCGGTGAGCCATCTCTTTCGCGTCGCCGCTTCTCTCGACAGCCAGGTGATCGGGGAGCCCCAAATACTCGGGCAAATGCGTGCAGGGCACCGGCTGGCACGCAGCCTGAAATCCTCAGGTCCGTTACTCGACGCGACCATGAGCGCCGCCTTCGAAGCCGCTCGCCAGGTGCGCCGGGAAACCCGCATCGCCGAAGGGCCGGTCTCCATCGCCGCTGCCGCCCTCTCTGTTGCCCGCGACGTGCACGGCGCATTGGAGCGGACACGCGCGGTGTTGCTTGGCTCGGGCGAGCTTGGCCTCATTCTGGCGGAGCAGCTTCACAACAGTCACGGCACCCCCGTCACGGTGCTCGACTGTATTGCCCGGCGCGCTCAAGCCTCGGCCAAATCCATAGGGGCTCATCATGGCGCGATGGACAGCCTTGCGGATGCACTTGTCGATGCCGATATCGTCATCGCGGCCGTCGGGGAAGGCCGGACCCAGCTGACCGAAGAAATGATTGCACAAACGCTGGTGAAACGCCGCTACCGGCCGGTCTTTCTGGTCGATCTCTCGGTCCCGAGCGATATCGATCCTGCGGTCAACAGGATCGACGAGGCATTCCTGTTCGATCTGGAAGACCTGGAACGGTCCGCGGCCGAAGGCAAGAATGCTCGTCGCGCCGAGGCCGAAGCGGCCCGAGAGCTAATCGACGCGGCAGTCGCCCGCTTTCTCTCAGATCAGAGCGGACGCATCGCCGCCCCCTCAATTGCACGGCTGCGGACCCATCTTGAGGGCATGCGGAACACCCTGCATGCGGAGCAGCCCAACCTATCCGCCGAAGACGCAACGCGCCTGCTGCTGAAGCGCATCATGCACGGCCCGTCGGAACATCTCCGGCACCTCGCGGCAATTGACAATCTGGACGACCGGACTCTCTCCACTCTCGAGGAGCTGTTCGGTCTCGACCAAGAACAAGGAGACGACCTGTGAGCTTGCAGGCAAACCTGGAACGCGTGCTGGCCCGTCACAAGGAACTGGAAGCCATTTTGGCCTCCGGCGACAGCTCAGACATCGCCAAGCTATCGAAAGAGCTTTCGGAACTGGCGCCTATCGCCCAGAAGGTGACCGAGTTGAATGGCATGCGCCAAGAGTTGTCCGATGCCCGCGAGTTGCTTGAAGATCCGGACATGGCGGACATGGCCGCCGACGAGGTGCAGCGGCTAGAGAAATCCCTACCAGAGCTTGAGCACGTCGTTCAGATTTTGCTGCTGCCGAAAGACGAAGCGGACGAGAAGAACGCTATCCTCGAAGTCCGGGCCGGCACCGGCGGGGATGAAGCCGCTTTGTTTGCCAGCGATCTGTTCGGCATGTATCAGCGCTATGCTGCCCAGAAGGGTTGGAAGTTCGAAGTCATGGAGATCTCCGAGAACGATATCGGCGGCTACAAGGAAGCCACTGCCGAGATCACCGGCCGCTCGGTCTTCGCGCGTCTCAAGTTTGAATCCGGCGTGCACCGGGTGCAGCGGGTGCCGGTGACAGAGTCCGGTGGCCGGATCCATACTTCCGCCGCGACCGTCGCGGTGCTGCCGGAAGCCGAGGATGTCGATCTCCACATTGAGGACAAGGATCTTCGGGTCGATGTGTTCCGGGCCAGCGGCGCTGGGGGACAGCACGTCAACACAACGGAAAGCGCGGTCCGCATCACCCACCTGCCTTCCGGCATCGTGGTCTCCCAGCAGGACGAGAAGTCGCAGCATAAGAACCGGGCCAAGGCAATGAAGATCCTGCGCGCCCGGCTCTACGATCATGAACGCCAGCGCCTCGCCAGCGAACGGGCGGCAGATCGCAAGGATCAGATCGGTAGCGGGGATCGATCGGAGCGTATCCGGACCTATAATTTTCCACAGGGCCGCGTGTCCGATCACCGCATAAACCTGACCCTTTACAAGATAGAAAAGGTGATAGCCGGAGAAGCTCTCGACGAGTTGGTCGACGCCCTGACCGCGGAAGACGAGGCCGCCCGCCTCGCCTCAATGAGCTGATGACCCGGAACGCTACTCACGAGACAGAGACCGTCGCGGCCCTGCTGCAGGCCGCAATGCAGCGTTTGGCTTCGGAAGGCAACGACAATCCCCGGCTCGACGCGCGGCTACTGCTTGCCCATGCCCTCGGCGTGGAAGGACGGCTGCATGGCCGGGAAGACAATCCGGTTACGGTGGAGGAGCGCACCCACTTTGCTGGATTTCTGGCGCGCCGGATCGGTGGGGAGCCCGTCTCCCGCATTCTCGGTTCCCGTGAATTCTGGAGCCTGGAGTTCGATCTTTCACCAGCCACCCTTGATCCGCGCCCGGACAGCGAGACTCTGATTGATGCCGTTCTCGAGCTGCATCCGGACCGCAACCGCGCTTACCGCATACTAGATCTCGGCACTGGAACCGGCTGCCTCCTGCTGGCAGCACTATCCGAATTTCCGAATGCAGAAGGTGTGGGTGTCGACATCGACACAGAGTGCGTCCAAATTGCGCGTAAAAATGCAGAGAAACTATGTCTTTCCAGCCGCGCACGAATGATCTGTTCCCGGTGGGCAGACAATGTGAACGGACCGTTCGATATCGTACTTTCCAACCCCCCGTATATTCCCACATCCGACATTTCTCAATTACAACCAGAAGTAAAATTGCACGACCCGACACAAGCATTAGACGGCGGCGTGGATGGCCTCGACGCATATCGTAACATAGCGGAATCCCTGCCCTCCCTACTCGGCGAAGACGGTCTCGCAGTGCTCGAATTTGGAGAAGGCCAGGGGCAAGATATCTTGCGTATCATGGAAGCTTCAGGCCTCATCGTGGGTGGCTTCCGGAATGATTTGGCGGGCATCGAGCGCTGCATTCTGGTGCGCCGACTCTAGCTGTACGCCCCTTATCGCTGCGTTGCGATAGAGGAATTAAAACTTGGAATGCCGCGCCCAAACAGTTAGTCTCTTCTTATGCAACAGAGGCCGGAGGGGGCAGGTCTGTTGCAGGAAACCATCCTGGTTATGAGATGAATGCATCGGCTTGGACTTGGTCCTACCGGATGCACTGGATGTTTCGGTCGCGCACGTGGTGTGGATCGGTGTTTTGGCATGGGAGCCCATTTGGCACCCTTTTAAAACGGCAAAGAATCAATCATGAGACAAGGTCCCCATCAGAAGCGTGGGCGGGGTCGCGGCGGAAATAACAACAATCGTCGCCCGAACACCCCAAACAGAAATCAGACCTTCGACAGCAACGGCCCAGACGTGCGGATCCGTGGCAATGCGCATCAAGTGTACGAAAAGTACCTGACGCTTGCCCGGGATGCCTCTACCTCAGGAGACCGGCTGCTGGCTGAAAACCTGTTCCAGCATGCGGACCACTATTTCCGCATCTACAGCGCTTTCAACGAAGAGAATGAAGCCCGCAAGAATGCGCAGCAGGATAACGGGCAGCAGCAGCCCGACAATCCGCCGCGTAACGACGACTCCCGCAGAGAAGACGATAGCGATGCGGGTAATGTCGTGGAAGTGCGTCCGGTTCAGTCTTCATCACCCCAGCCTCCGGCAACACCGTCGTCAGACGAAGAACCGGCTCCGGCGCGGAAGACCCGAAGCGAACGACGTCAGGACGCCGAAGCCGCAGAGCAAACCGGTGGACAGCCGAGCGAGCCGGAACAACGTGCACCGCGTCAGCCGCGCCGCCGCCGCACCGCACCTGCACCTGTTCAGCAGGATGCCGCCCCTCCTGCAGCGGATAATGATTCTGCGCTTCGGGCAATGCTTGGTGCCAGTGAAAGCGGTACGCCAAAAGCGGCGCCGAAAGAAGCTAAAGAAGCTGCCGCTGACAGTCCTGAACCGGAAGCAAAGCCGGTCCGCCGTCGCGGCCGTCCGCGCAAGGTTGTCGAAGCAGTCGAACCCGCTCTGCCACTGGCCGGCGAAGACTGATAGGCGTATAGCCACAACGATTTCAAAAAACCGGTCGTCAGCAATGGCGGCCGGTTTTTTTATGCGACGGTGTCAGGTCAGCGCCTGGATCTACTTTGTGCGAGGATCTGCTTTGTGAACGAATAGGATGGCGAAGAACGCTGATATCCGATGCGTTCGTAAAAGGCATGAGCACCGGTCCGACGCTCATTCGACGACAGGAACACGGTTGCACACCCGAGCTCCCGAGCCAGCCGCTCCGCCTCGATCATGAGGGCACGCCCTGCTCCGCTGCCCCTCGCTTGCTCATCAACGACGAGCGCCTGCACGCGCAACATCATCCCCTTGTCGATCGTTGGGGCCTGAAAGCAATGCAGAAAACCAAGCAGTAAATCCCCGGAGAAAGCGCCGAAGGCGTGATGACCGGATACCCCAAGAACCGCAGCGATACGCGCCTTGGCTGCTTCCGGCTCCAATTCATATCCGAGCTGCACCGTGAGGGCGGCGACTTTCACCGCATCCTCTACCCTCAGGCTCCGCATGCTCAGCTGATCCACCAACAGAAAGTCCGCTTTTCCCACCAGTCCAGAAACTAGAGAACGGTGATCTCTTCACCGACACGGATCATGCCACCACCGGTCACATCGACATAGATACCGCAATCGGTGTGGCCAAATCCGTTCTGCAGATCCCGCGGGATCGTAAGATCACGCTGGGCCGTCGCCGGATCGACATTGGTTGCCGGACAACGACCAATCCGTTCGGCAACCTGGAATTCGGCATCTCCAACCTTCACCGTCTTTCCGACCCAGGTGAATTCTTCCCAAGCCGGGACGCCTTCAATCACGAGATTACCCCGGAAGCGCAACGGATCGACCGGCCGGCCGACAACGCGCTCAAGATCACGGACACTTTCCAGATTGATGATCGAGACGAAGGGAACCTTCACATCGGAATAGGGCTGGTCGCCGCTTTCAACAATCCGGGGCTGCCCCCGGCTTTCCTTTGTCATGAAGGCGGCGAAGAACTGTTCGAGGACCGTCCGTCCATTGACGTCAGTGAGCTTGCCGCTAGAGACGTTCCGGCCTTTGCGCCATATTTGCAGGATCGCAGTTTCGTCATCGAAGCGTGCTTCGAGTTGAGCCAGCTTCTCTGCTTGCGCCAGTTGCAGGAAATTGGCTTTCGCCTTCCAATCCCGGTCTCCGGCCTCCGCGCGCCGCGCCGAAGCGCCGTGCAAAATGCCAAAACGACGGTCGTTCGGGAGCATGCGCCCCGCTTCCAGCGGCACGCTCTCCAAAGATTCTCCGGTCATACCCTTGACCGGGAACCTGTATATCGCACTGATTTTTCCCATACTGCACCGCACAATAAATAGCTTCGAAAGCCTGTCAACTCGCATTCCCACCACTTGCGATGCCCCATCCACTCCCTATATCTGGAGTGCGGGTTCCGGACGCCGCTATCGGGTCCGGCCCCCTTCCAAGACGGAACGCAATCGGCGATGCTGTAATGATCGTCCGTGCATTCCGAAAAGAGGCTCGCGTGTCGCCATATTGGGGCACACAGAGCTGTATCGGCAACCTTGCGGTACGAAGGAGACGACCGTGGATTTCGAAAAACTCTCGGAGCGCCTGCGCGGCTTTCTGCAATCGGCGCAGACCTATGCAACCGGAGCCGGGCATCAACGCCTGACCCCCGAACATCTGCTAAAAGTCCTGCTCGACGATAAGGAAGGCATGTGCGCCAAGCTTATCGACGCGTCGGGCGGTAACGCGAAAACAGCCCAGATCGCAGTCGAAGCCGAACTCGGCAAGCTGCCGACAGTCGAAGGCAGTGGCGCGGGGCAAGTTTATCTCGCCCCTGAAACGGCTCGCCTGCTTACCCAGGCTGAGGAAATATCCGAAAAAGCCGGAGACAGCTTCATTACGGTGGAGCGGCTGTTGCTTGCCATCACCATGGCAGAAGGCACCGCGGCGGCCCGCATCCTGAAGGATGCCGGTCTCACGGCGCAGGCGCTGAATCAGACCATCAACGACGTCCGAAAAGGCCGCAAGGCCGATAGCGCTACGGCCGAAAATGCCTATGAAGCGCTGGAAAAATACACCCAGGACATGACCGAGGCCGCCCGCTCGGGCAAGCTCGATCCGGTGATCGGCCGGGATGAGGAAATCCGCAGAACCATCCAGGTTCTGTCACGCCGGACCAAGAACAACCCGGTGCTGATCGGTGAGCCCGGCGTCGGCAAGACCGCTCTTATTGAGGGGTTGGCGCTGCGTATCGTGAACGGGGACGTGCCTGAGCCGCTGAAACAGAAGCGGTTGCTGACGCTCGACCTCGGCGCGCTGATCGCCGGCGCCAAGTTCCGGGGTGAGTTCGAGGAGCGTCTGAAAGCCGTATTGCAGGAAGTCTCCCATTCCGAAGGCGACATCATTCTCTTCATCGACGAGCTGCACACGCTGGTCGGTGCCGGTGCAGCGGAAGGCGCGATGGACGCTTCCAACATGCTGAAACCTGCCCTCGCCCGTGGAGAGTTGCACTGCGTTGGAGCGACGACGCTCGACGAGTACCGCAAGCATATCGAAAAGGACGCAGCACTGGCCCGTCGCTTCCAGCCGGTTTTCGTAGAGGAACCAAACGTAATCGACGCCATATCGATCCTGCGTGGCCTGAAGGAAAAATACGAGCTGCACCACGGCGTGCGGATCACCGACAGCGCGCTGGTTTCGGCCGCGAACCTCTCCAACCGCTACATCACCGACCGGTTCCTGCCCGACAAGGCTATCGACCTGATGGATGAGGCAGCATCGCGCCGGCGTATGGAAGTGGATTCCAAGCCAGAGAAGATCGACGAGCTTGACCGCAAGATCATCCAGCTCAAGATCGAACAGGAAGCTCTGAAGAAGGAAGCCGACAAGGCATCCAAGGACCGCCTATCGAAACTCGAAGGCGAGCTGGCCGCGCTTGAGAAGACGTCTGCCGAGCTGACCGAACGCTGGCAGTCCGAGAAGGAAGTCGTGGTCGGCGTCCAGAAGATGCAAGAGAAGCTGGAAAAAGCCCGGCAGGAGCTGGATAACGCAAAACGGCAAGGCGACTTCGAGAAGGCCGGCGAGCTGATGTATGGCGTCATCCCAGATCTTGAAGCGACCATAGGTCAGGCTGAGAACGCATCAGCCGAGAAGATGGTCATGGAAGAGGTGACGGACCGCGATATCGCTTCCGTCGTCTCACGCTGGACCGGAATTCCGGTCGACAAGATGCTCGAAGGCGAGCGCGAGAAACTGCTTCAGATGGAAGAAAACCTGCATGCGCGGGTGATCGGCCAGGACGAAGCTGTTTCCGCCATCTCCAACGCCGTTCGCCGGGCTCGTGCCGGGTTACAGGACCCAAACCGTCCGATCGGCTCTTTCCTGTTCCTCGGCCCGACCGGCGTTGGCAAGACGGAGCTGACCAAGGCGCTCGCCGAATTCCTGTTCGATGACGAGCACGCCATGGTTCGCCTCGACATGTCCGAATACATGGAGAAACACTCGGTCAGCCGTCTGATCGGGGCGCCTCCGGGCTATGTCGGCTATGACGAGGGCGGTGCCCTGACCGAAGCTGTGCGGCGTCGGCCTTATCAAGTCGTGCTGTTTGATGAAGTCGAAAAGGCACACCCTGATGTCTTTAACGTGCTGCTCCAGGTACTCGATGACGGCCGTTTGACGGATGGGCAAGGCCGGACAATCGATTTCCGCAACACGCTGATCATTCTCACCTCCAACCTTGGCTCCGAGTTCCTCGCGGCCCAGGGCGAAGGCGAGACGGTCGATGCGGTTCGGGAGCAGGTGATGGAGGTCGTGCGCCGGGCTTTCCGGCCAGAATTCCTGAACAGGCTCGACGAGACACTGCTCTTCTCAAGGCTCGACCGCGCGAACATGACGCATATCGTCGATATCCAACTCGGCAACCTCCGGAAACTGCTTGAAGACCGCAAGATCACCATCGACCTGGACGAGGCGGCCCTGCGCTGGCTCGCCGATACGGGCTACGACCCCGTCTATGGTGCCCGGCCGCTGAAAAGGGTGATCCAGCGCTCGCTTCAGAACCCGCTGGCCAACCAGATCCTGGAAGGTGGCATCCTCGACGGCAGCCACGTGAAGGTGACGGCGGAAGACGGCAAGCTGATTATCAACGGCAAAGCGTCAGCGCAGAGCTCCAAGGTTCGGATCGAGGCGGCGGAGTAAAACAAATAGGCCCCCCTTGTTAAAGAGGGGCCTATTCTCAGGAATTATTTTGAATATTCAACCCGTTAACCTCACCAAATGGCATTCTCGAGGCTTCGATTCTCCTCCGATTATTTGGTAGACTACAATAACATCGCCTCGAATTTTCTGCTTTGTCCAAATATCTTCTGGACGCGTTGGCGGGAAAATTCGCATCTGCATTCTGTCAGGAGATAGTTCGGGAATTACGGCTGCCCATCCACGCTTCGAATAATCGACGTCTTGTGCGTGCAATTCTATTTCGACATCATGAAGCTGCTCGCTCGTTTCATCCGGTGTAAGTACCTCTTCAGCTGTATCGCCCGGAACTTGAGCGACGATATCTGAAGGAATTGATCTAGTACCTATGATTATTTCTGCATTTCGCTGATTTTTGCTCGGAGCAAAAAATCTTAAAGCTGTCCGGCCAAGGCTAACCATTCGCCTTCCCGAATATCTCGATTCTAACGTAGCGCGGATTGTTTCCTCAGGTTTTCCAGTCGCTTGCGCCAATTCTCCTATAAGCTGATCCAACTGCGACCGGACTCCGTTTGAATCAAGCAAGCGACCAAGTCGCTTAATCAAGAAATCCGCTCCGTAAAACAAAACCACCAAAGTTACTACTGTTATGAGCGTGCTGTGCCCATCTGGAAGATCCACGCCAAGAATTTCTTCCACTCCTTTCGGAACAGCGGCATTTAGATCGTCTTGATAAGCAATCAGCAAAGCAACAGTGAATAATTCGCGTAGCGGGCTTTGCTGGGATACACGACTCACAGAAATATTTATACGACGGACCCTAAATCCATCTATTAAGCTGGATAATATTACGGCCGCCTCTTTTGCCGCTTGCTCTGTCGCCAAGAGAGAGTCAACGACGTCTGATACGGAGGAAGCCTCCTCAGTATCGTAAATCACCTGATGAGGTAGACTAATCTCCATCAAAACTCCCCCTTTACGGGAAAGTTACAATTTCTAAATACAACCCATCAAGATCAATTGAGCGTTGATTTAAAGAATTCAAAACCTATCCGCGCTTCTCCAGCAGGAACCAGGTCATATCATCCGCCGGAAAATTTGGGTCCCGGTGATAACAGAAACCGTAATCGACCAGTTTCAGATCGGGGAACCGGTCCAACAGATCACCGGCGAAATCCCGTTTGAACAGCCGGTCGTCGTGCCCCCGGTAAGGGATCGCAACCGGAGCCGGGTTGTAATACTCCGACAGCGCGATGTAGCGACCGCTGGCCGCATAGAGATTGTCATAGACGCTCGGCAGCGCGTCGGGACTGATGTGGATGAGCACACCGGATGTGAAAGAAAGATCGTGCGGCGTCTCCACCTGCGGCTCAAGGATCGAGCCGTGATGAACATTCAGCCGCTCCTGCATCTTGAGGATCTTCACCGCTTCGGGATTGATCTCGATGGCGGAGAGTTTCGCTTCCGGCAGCAGGGTGCGGAGGGCCAGCATGTTGAGGCCTATATTCGCCCCGAACTCGACTACCGAGCCGACCGTCCCCGCCCGCGACAGGATGCGGGTGAACATCGCCGTGCGAGAGGCCAGGATGGCGGCGTCCCGATTCCGGTCGATATAGGCATTGCCGAAGGATCCGGCCCAGAAGGCTTCCTGCTCGGTGCGGTAGATGTCCGTCATCGGGTTACTCCGGTTTAGCGGCGGCTCAAGCCTGCTCGGGATAGGCGCCGCTGTCATTTTTCACGGGTTGGGGGCGTTCATAGACCCCGCGATTGATCAGCGGCCAGTCCGGGTGCTGTTCCAGCACTGCCAGCACATCCTGATAGGTGAAGGCCGGGTTCACCGGATAGAGCGCTTCGAGAATGCGCCGGACCAGCTCGAAATCCTCCGGGTGATCCACCGTCCAGCGATGTCCCGTGATCGGCGGCTCGTGCAGCAGGTAGTGGCAGGCGAACCTTTCCTTGTGATTGTAGAGGAAGGGCGTGACATGCTCGCGCTCCTGCCGGGCCTCGGCCTCACGGTGCGCAGCCATCAGGGCCGTAACCCGGATACCTTCCGCATCGAGCCCCATGGGCAGGGTTCGCGGGGTCGTGTTCGAAATATAGTCGAGCGGCGGGTTACTGTCCCGCAGCGCCGCAACAACCTGATCCACAAGCGCCGGGTCGATCAACGGGCAATCGGCCGTGAGCCGCACGACAAGATCGGCGCCCGCCATTTCCGCCGCTCCGGCATAGCGAGACAGCACGTCTGCTTCCGAGCCGCGCCAGACGCGCAGCCCCTCGCTCTCAACAAATTCTGCCACCGGATCGTCCGTCGCGTTCACCGTGGTGGCGACGACGATCTCATCCACCGTCCGGCAGCGAGCGATACGTTCGAGCTGATAGCCAAGAAGCGGTTTCCCGAGGACCTCCTTCAGCACCTTGCCGGGCAGGCGCGTCGACGTCATGCGCGCCTGGATGATCACAACAGTTTTCACGGAATTCCCGTCCCCGCCTCAATTCCCAGCATGGCGTCAATCACCCGTTCCACCCCGCCCCCGTCAACAAGAGCCGATGCGGCGGCGGACAGCTTTCGGCGCACGGCTGAATCTTGCAACACCCTGACAGTTTCCGCCACCAGTTGCTCCGCCGGGCAATCAGAAAAGCGGCCGAGATAAAGCGCAGCGCCCCGGGCCGCCATGCCCGCCCCAACCGGCTCCTCCACCGGAACGCTGGCGCCGAGGATCATGGGCGTGCCAAACAGCGACAACTCCCAGACCGTGGAGCCGGCGGATGAAATCGTAAGGTCCGTCTTCGCGATAAGGGTGCCCATATCCTTCACGCCGCGATGATAGGTGATCATGGGATCAGTGTCCGCTGGGGCCCGCCATGCGCTTGCCGGTCCAATCACCGCATCAACATGGCCGTCAGCAATGGTGGCCTGCCGCAGCGCTGTCGCCGCCGCTTCCGCCAGCGCTTCAAGATGGCCGCCCGGGTCCGCGCCGCCTACCAACACAAGAATACGCTGCGGTCGCTCCGGGAGCGTGCGGAGCTGAAGGGTCTCGCGCATGTCAGCACGGATCAGGGCGAAGCCGGGACCGGCCAAGATCTTCGCCTCGGTGCGCCCGGCATAGTCACCGGACGTGGCCTGAACATTCTGGTTCAGCAACAGGTCGCAGGGATAGCGCTCCGCCGAGCCCTCATCGTCGATCAACAGGACTGGCAGGCCCGCATTCCGAACCCTTTCGAGATAGTCGGGCGTCGCGAAGGATCCGTCGACAACCAGCCAGCGGGCGCCAATCCCTGTCGCCGCGTCGGCAAACTCACGCCCATCATCCGGTGAGGCAAACACCCGATGCGCGATACCCGCACCGTCGAGCCGGGCAAGCACCGGATCGGGCAGTGCTGCAGCGGAGAAAAATACGGCTTCACCGCCCTGCGCGCACCACGCCTCCGCCAGCGCGAAGCAGCGCATGGCATGGCCGAGACCAATCCCCGCGTCCGCGTCGGCGCGAATTGCCAGCATCCCCGGACTCACCCTGCCGCCATCCCTTCTATCCCACGGTAAAAAAAGCTATTCTGGCGACTTCACATCGCCAAGTCACGGGAACCATGGCCAGCACCTTCAAGATCAACGGACGCCCGGTCGGGCCGGATCACACGCCTTATATCGTGGCGGAGCTATCCGGCAATCATAATGGCGATATCAAGCGCGCCCTTGCTCTGATCGATGCCGCCAAGGCGGCGGGTGCCGATGCGGTAAAGATTCAGACCTATCGCGCCGACACCATTACCATCGATCATGACGGCCCCGAATTCCTGCTCACGGACGGCCTCTGGAAAGGCCGCAAGCTCTTCGAACTCTATGAAGAGGCCCATACACCATGGGACTGGCACGCGGAGCTGTTCACCCATGCCAGCAATCAAGGCATCACTCTGTTTTCTGCACCGTTCGATCCGACGGCAGTTGAGTTACTTGAGCGACTGAATGCGCCCGCCTACAAGATC
Source organism: Nisaea sp. (assembly GCF_039990255.1). Taxonomy (GTDB): domain Bacteria; phylum Pseudomonadota; class Alphaproteobacteria; order Thalassobaculales; family Thalassobaculaceae; genus Nisaea. The sequence continues at coordinate 91,228 of NZ_JBDXGG010000006.1, forward strand.
GCCTCACCGGAGATCGTCGATCTCGATCTGATCGAGCTATGTGCACGGACCGGTAAACCGCTGATAATCTCCACCGGCATGGCCAGTTTCGAGGAAATCGAGGAAGCGGTCGCCACCGCCCGCGCCGCCGGGGCGGCGGAGATCCTCGTCCTGCACTGCACCAGTGGCTATCCGACACCGGTTGATCAAGCCAATCTTTCGACCATCACGGATCTTACAAAACGCCTCGATGTCGCCATTGGGCTGTCGGACCACACACTGGACAATATCGTTGCCGCTGCCGCCGTCGCCGTTGGCGCCGTGCTGGTCGAGAAGCATTTCACCCTGAGCAGAGCCGATGGCGGGGTCGACAGTGCTTTCTCTCTGGAACCGGCGGAGCTCGCTCAGCTGGTCAAAGACCTGCGCTCGGTGCACGCAGCCATCGGCCAGCCGAACTACCGGCCGACCGCCGCCGAGCTGATCACCCTGCCGATGCGGCGCTCGCTTTACGTGGTCGCGGACATCGCCGAGGGAGAAGAACTCACACGTGCTAATGTCCGCTCCATTCGACCCTCAAACGGCATGCTGCCGCGGCACCTGAAGAGCGTGCTCGGGAAGACGGCAACCCGCGCCCTGACGCGTGGCGAGCCGCTGGCAGCGGACATGGTTCAGGGTTTCACGAGCCAGCATGACGGGTGACGACACGCAGGTGATGCTGCACCAGGCTCTGCAAAAGCATCAGGCTGGCGATCTCACAGGGGCAGCGCCGCTTTATCAGCAGGTTCTCAAAGCATCTCCTCAGCATCCCGATGCCCTGAACCTGCTCGGCTTCCTGCTGCATCAGGCGGGCAAATCCGCGGAGGGCCTGAAACTCGTCGATGCCGCCATCGCCATAGCCCCACAACAAGCCAGCTTCCGCAGCAACAGGGCACGGATTCTTCATCATCTCGGAAAGCACGAAAATGCGGATGCCGCTTTCCGAATGGCACTGACGCTCGATCCGTCCGATCCCATCGCAGTTCAGGACCTTGCAGCGGCCCGGCGCGCAAATGGTCGGGTTGTCGCGGCGGCACCGCTTTTCCGCCATCTGCTCAGCCTGAGTCCTGCGGATCCTGCAGCCTTGCTTGCCGAGGCGACCAGCCGGATTGATCTTGGCCACCATGACGCCGCGCGTACACTATTGCGAAAGTGCCTGGTGACCGCCCCCGCCCTGATCGAAGCCACAAACAGCTACGCTTTTCTCGGCATCACCGCCCTTACTTTCGATGAAGCGCGTCGGTGGTTCAGGCGGACGATTACAGCTCAACCGCGCTATGCCGCTCCCTATTCCGGGCTGGCCGAACTTTACTATTTAGAAGGTGACATAGACGCCTGTCTGAACGCCTCCGAACAGGCTATCGCCCTTGCTCCGAACGACCCGCAAATTCAGGTTAGACACAGCATGCGCCTGCTTACCGCCGGGCACATCAAAGATGGATGGCGGAATTTCGAATGGCGCTTGAAACGGTCAGATGCAGTCCGGCGGCCGGGTTTGCCTCCGCGCTGGCAAGGCGAGCCACTTGCTGGCAAACGCATGCTTGTCTGCGCGGAGGAAGGTGTGGGCGACGAGATCCTTTATGCGTCGATGATCCCGGATCTGCTGTCAGCCAACGCTTCCGTCGTCATCGAATGCGCGCCGCGGCTTCTAGAGGTTTTCCAGCGCTCCTTCCCCGACTGCGTCGTGCATGCCTACACACGGAGTGGCGATCGTTTCAGGCCAGCACATGACTACAATTGGCTGCCGCAGGACCCGCCAGTCAACTTCGCTATTGCTGGAGGCAGCCTGCCTGCGTTGCTGCGCCCGGATATCGCATCCTACGAGCACCAACGCCCTTACATCTCCGCATCTCCGGAGAGAGTCCGTGATATGGAACAGAAATTGGCAGCGCTGCCACCAGGGCCACGGATCGGGTTCGCCTGGCGGTCAAAGGACGTAAACCCGTTTCGTGATCTACACTACACACGACTTCAGGATTGGCAGTCTCTGCTGACCGAGCCAGGACTACAGCTCGTCTCCATGCAATACGGCTCCGGCTGGGAGCGTGAGATTTCCGACGCTCGACAAGAATTCGGAGCACGCCTGCATGTACTTGAGGGCGTCGACATGACAAATGACTTCGAGGATATTTTCGCCCTCGCCGCATCAGTCGATTGCCTGATCTGCCCAAGCAGCACTCTGGCCTGGGTTGGCGGAAGCCTCGGCAAGCCGGTCTGGAAATTTGGGATCGACCCCATTTTCCTTCGCTTGGGAACAGAGAGATTTCCGGGTTTTCCAAGCCTGAAAGGTTTTTTGAAACTGGCGGGAGCCCCTTGGAAGCAGGTCACAAACGCGGTAACCGCCGAGGCTCGCGCTCTGCGGGCATCTCTATGAGCATAGATAACAACTCACGTCACGTGCAGACGTTCTATCGGCCCCGCCAAGGAGCTAAGCTCCGGTTTTCATTGACCCGGCGCCCTTAACGGACCGACAACGAAGTAAGCATGGCTACTCTGGAAACCCAAAGCCTGATGCAGCAGGCACTCGCGCACCATCAGCAGGGCCGCCTGCCGGAGGCGGCCGCGCTCTATCAGCACGTTCTCCGGCGCACTCCGCGTGAGCCGGATGCGCTCCATCTGTTCGGTGTGCTGATGCATCAGGGCGGACAGCACGAAACCGGACGCCAACTTGTCGAGGCCGCTCTGCAAATCGACCCCATGCGTGCGGACTTTTTGAGTAATCTCGGGCAAATCCTGAAAGCATTGGGGAAGCTGGAAGACTCGGAAACCGCCTACCGAAACGCTCTCTCCAAATCGCCCGGCTTTGTCGACGCCCTTGCCAATCTTGGTGCGCTGTTGCAGGAACGCGGCGCAGTGGCCGAAGCAATCGGCTTCCTGCAGCAAGCCGTTCGAAAAGAGCCCGGCCACGCCAACGCACATATGAATCTTGGCAACGCCTTTCGAAAAGACGGTCGTGTTGCAGAGGCGGAAGCGGCGCATCGGCAAGCCGTGTCGCTCTCTCCGCTAAGCGAGGAAGGCCATGCCAATCTCGCCACCACATTGATGGACCAGGACATGCTGGAGGAAGCGGATTGTGCCTTGAAGCGTGCGCTCCTCCTCAACCCGATCCTGGCCGAGGCAGCCAACAGTTTCGGTTTCCTCCTCTTCAACCAACGACATTACACGCAATCAGGCACATGGTTTGGCCGCGCCATCCTGTTGGCTCCCGGCTACGCCGCCCCGGAGACAGGCCTCGCCGAACTCGCCTATTTTTCCGGTCAGCTGGAACAGTCTCTTCGCCACTCTGAAAACGCTCTTCGCCTTGCCCCGGAAGAGCCACAGATCCACCTGCGCCATGCAATCCGGCTCCTAGCGGCGGGTCATCTGGAAGAAGGTTGGCAGGAACGGGAATGGCGACACAAGGCGCCGGATCGGGTGCGACGGATCGGCCTGCCCCCGGTCTGGCAGGGAGAACCGCTTTCTGGCAAGCGCCTGTTGGTCTGTGCCGAGGAAGGCGTCGGGGACGAAATTCTCTATGCGTCCATCCTTCCTGAAGTCTCGCAGCAGGGTGCCGAGCTGGTGATCGAATGTGACGAACGCTTGCTTCCGGTCTTCCGGCGCTCCTTCCCTGAAGCGCTGGTGCATGCTTATGCAAGAGCTGGAGATGGTTTCCGGCCAGTGCAGAAATATGACTGGCTGCCGCAAGACAAACCTGTCGATTACGCCATCGATGCCGGTAGCCTCACCCTCTATTTTCGGCGAACGCTCTCTGACTTTGAAAAGACCCGGCCATATCTGAAACCCGATCCGGAGCGGGTTCTCCAAGTTCGTGACATGCTCGGCAAAACCGGCGATGGGCTGAAGGTCGCCCTTGCCTGGAGGTCACGCAGAAGTTCGGCTTTCCGGGACGTTCACTATACTGCTCTGAAAGAATGGCTGCCACTTTTCGCCCTGCCGGAGGCACAGTTATTCTCAATTCAGTACGGCGAAAACTGGGGCACGGAAATAGAAACGCTCGAGCGCGAGACAGGTCATGCCCCAACCGTCCTGCCGGACCTCGACCTGACCGATAATTTCGACGACATTCTGGCACTTGTCTCGTCAGTCGATGTCCTGATCTGCCCCAGCAGCACATTGGGCTGGATCGGCGGCGCGCTCGGCGCGGAGACCTGGCTGTTCCATCCCCAGCCGCTCTTCGTGCAATACGGCACGGAAAGTTTTCCGGGATTCCCAAGCATCAAAAGCTTTGCAAAACCGTTTGAGGCAAGCTGGGAGAAGACCGTTTCCGAAATCACCGACGCGCTCAGCGCAAAAGCAGCGACATGAGCGCGACATTACTTCAAGCCGCATTCGCCTCCCATAGAGCCGGCAATCTTGAGGCCGCCATCGGGTATTACAAGGATTGCCTTGCCTCCGACGCAGGTCAAAGCGCCGTGTATGATTATCTCGGCGTCGCCTGCACAGGATTGCCGGAGCATGGACCGGAAGCTGTGCGCGCCTTTCGGCGCTCTCTGTTGCTTGAGCCCGGACGCGGCAGTGTCTTGAGTAATCTGGCAACTCTCTATGCGCACGCTACAGACGACCCGAGGGCTCTCTTGTGGTTTCGGCGCGCTTCAATAACAGAACCCGTGCGAGCCGATTATTGGGCCCGCCAGGCAAGTTGCGCGATCCGTCTCGGCCAGAACGCCGAAGCGCTTGTCTGCCTTAAGCGGGCATGCAGACGTGCTCCTACGGACTCAACTCACTGGGAACATCACGGCACTCTGCTGCGCCGCATGACCCGCCGAGCAGATGCAGAACGCGCCGTACGGAACGGCTTGCTCATCAACCCTGCAGCCGGACGCCTCTGGTCTTCTCTTTCCGCCACCCTTCTTGAGACAGATCAAGTCGCTGCGGCAATGCAGTACGGCCGCAAGGCAACGATTGCGGCACCGGCGGATAGCGAAGCGTTCGGAAATCTCGCACAGGCGCTCTATCGGTTTGGCCAGATCGAAGCCGCGATCTCGAACGGCGCACAGGCTATGCGCCTCGATTCCCAGAACCCGGTTATCACTTTCAATCTTGCGATCTATCTGCTGAGCAACGGCGATATGGCGCGCGGCTGGCCTCTCTATGAAGCCCGCCTGATCCCGCTCCGGAAAATGACACGCAATCTTCCACCACAAACTTGGAGCCGGGACATCTTCGGGCCAGACATTCATCTGCTGGTATATGCCGAACAGGGGCTCGGTGACGAAGTCATGTTCGCAACATGCTTTCCGGAATTGCAGGAACGGTTGGCGCTGGGAGAACTGGGGAGCATTACGATCGAATGCACTGATCGGCTCCGCCCTTTGTTTAAGCGTTCGTTCCCCGAGTTCCACTTTTTCGACCGCATCCGGAAACAGGAACAGCGCCTGCATCCCGCCGACTATGGGACAATTGTTGGCGAGCGTGGATGTACTCACGAAATCGCAGCCGGCAGCCTGCCAAAACTTTTCCGCCCGGATCAGACCCAGTTCCCGGCTAAGTCCGACATTTTAGTTCCAGACCCGGACAGGGTCGCACATTGGAGAGATTGGCTTTCGAAAAACGGGACCGGTCCAGCGATCGGCTTGTGCTGGAGATCGCGTGCCGGGCGTGACCTCGGAGCCGTTTACTATCCGGGAGCCGGAAACCTTGGTTCAATCCTTCAATCGCCAGGCGCGCGTTTCATTACCCTGCAATATGACGAGAACGCAGAAGAACTGGCCAGGATCGAAACAGAAAACGATGTACGCGTCCTGCGGCCCGAAGGCCTTGATCTGACCAATGACCTGGATGGGGTCGTCGCATTGATTTCGGCACTGGATGTCATTGTCTCACCGCAAAATCTGGTGCTTAGCCTGACAGGTGCTCTCGGCCGAAAAGGCTATTCAATGCCACATGTACTAAACTGGGTCTCGCTCGGTACGGATCGCATGCCATTCTTCCCATCGATAGATGTAGATATCCGACGAAAAGATGAAGGATTGAATTGGGATCCCGTTATGGGACGGATAGCCGAGCGCGTACGATCCCGCATCAATTCTTAGACACAAGTTGTACGATCTAACGCTCCGCGACCGCTTCGGCAGCGATCCGGTTGGACCGTGCCCTCTGTGCTTCACGATATGTGATGTAGAGCCCACTCCCGACAATAATTCCCGAACCAAGCCATGTCATCGCATCCGGCAAAGTTCCGAAAATCAGAAAAGTCAGCAGCGTCGCCATCAGTAACTGCCCGTAATTCAGCGGAGACAGCAAGGAGGCCTCGCCAAGCCTGAAAGCCTTGATGACAAGGAAGTGTCCGAGTCCTCCAAGAATTCCCATAAGGGCGAACAGACCATAATCAAGCATGCTGATCGGCAACCGGTAATCGAACGGCAGCGCAACCGTCGTTATCAACGCACCGATCAGGGCGATATAGGTGATTGAGGTTTCAGCGGAATCGCTGCTTGCATACTTACGTGTCAGCACCTGATAGACCGCATAGAAAAACGCAGTGCCAATGACCAGGAACATCGCCCAATGGCTTTCCGCACCTCCGGGCCGGATGATGATCAGCGCGCCGCAGAAGCCAACCAGAACCGCAATCCAGCGCCGTATCCCAACCTTCTCGCCGAGGAACGGAACCGCAAGGGCCGTCACGATGATCGGCGAGGTGAAGTTGATCGCACTGGCGATCGGCACTTCGATATAGCGAAGCGCCAGGAAGAACATGCAGGTGCAACAGAACATCAGCACCGAACGGATGATGTGAACACCGGGTTTCTGCGCCCGAAGCAACCCGACCCCATGCTTTGGCATGAAGAGGATCAAAGCGAACAGCAGATGCCCCGTATAGCGCGCCCAGACGATCTGCGTCGTCGAATACTCGGCTGAAAGATACCGCGCCAGCACATTCATGCAGGGCAGCACCGTGATCGCGCCGAGCATGAAGAGAAAAGCCGTACCGTAGGAATTCGAAAGAGGTTTGGAGGCGGTTGCCCGAGCGTTTGTTGCCATTTTCGCAGTCTACTTTTGCGACAGCCCCGAAACAAATGCCAACCCGGAACGAATGCACGACAGAGCCGCGAACTGGCTTTCTATTATCAAGATTTCAGAGTTGCCGGCGTCACGGTCAGATACATCGCGTTCATGGCCGGATTGGGGTGGCGCCCTTTCTCTCGGAAGCCGACGCGTTTAAGAGCGATGACCGCCGGCCAGTTATCCGCCAGCGGGCAGGCAACGATACGGTCAATGCCGGGGTCCTCGAAGACCTGAAGGCCAAGTGCACGTAGCATGGCCTGACCCCATTTCCGGTTCAGCACATCCGACTCGCCGATCAGAAAATCTATGGCACGGGTGTGCGGAGTGACATCCGGAATAGCGCTCCAGGATGGATCCCCATGTGCACTATAGACATAGGCGCAGCCGACCGAACGGCCATCGATTACCGCAATAAGAAGCTGCGTTTCCGTACTATTCTGCGGCCCCTGCAAAGCTGCGCCGATACGTGAAAATACTTTATGCGACCAACGGGTTACGTGGGGAGCCATCACCCAGTTTTGTATCGCTCCAGTGTCGGAGGGCTCCGCCCCCCGAAAGAAAACGTTCCCGGTTCTATCTGATGTCAATATCGCCTACCGATGCCGTCCTCAGATCCTTGACTGTCGGCGTGCGCACGGCATCGCGCCGCTCAGGGTTGAGCCGGTATTCGATAAAAGCGACGAGACGCGTCACGATGAAAACAAGCGCCAGATAGAAGACCGCAGCAATCAGGAATATTTCCAACGGTTTGTATGTCTGCGAGATCATCTTGCGAGCGATGCCGGTCATCTCCAGCAACGTGATCGTGCTGGCAAGCGAGGTCGACTTGATCATCAGAATGATCTCATTGCCGTAGGCGGGAAGGGCCTGACGAATGGCCTGCGGAAAGACGATCCGGCGAAACCGCATGACCGCATTCATGCCGCAGGCCTTGGCCGCTTCGATCTGGCCGAACGGAACGGCCTGGATACCGCCGCGAATGATCTCGCTGGTATAGGCGCCGGTATTCAGCGTCAGCGCCAGGATCGCGCACCACCAGGCTTCTCGCAGCACCGGCCAGAGAAAGCTCTCCCGCACGGCTTCGAACTGGCCGGTGCCGTAGTAGATCAGGAAAATCTGCACCAGCAGCGGCGTGCCACGGAAGACATAGACAAAACTGTAGGCAAAACCTGAGAGCGGCCGGAACCGGGAGGTCCGCAGCAGCGCAATGACAATCGCGAGGAAGAAGCCGAGGAAGAGCGACGATGCCGCCAGGACTATAGTGACCGGCAGGCCGCTCAGGATTTTCGGGAAGGCTTCCGCCATCAACTCAAAATCCATGACTCAGGCCCTCCTGACGCCGCGGTTGGCCCAAAGCTCCGCAAGGCCGAACCCTTTGTTCGAAAAGGCCGTCAGAACCAGATAAAGCACGCCCGCCGCAAGATAGAAGGTGAACGGTTTCTGGGTCGATCCGCTGGCAACGGAAGCCTGCCGCATGATCTCGACCAGACCGACGATGGAAATCAGGGAGGTATCCTTGAGGGTGAGTTGCCAGACATTGCCAAGCCCCGGCAGCGCGAACCGCGCAACCTGTGGCACCATGATCCGGCGGAACAGAAGAAACCGGCTCATGCCACACGCTTTTGCCGCTTCGATCTGTCCCTTCGGCACGGCGAGAACAGCGCCCCGGATCACCTCGGTCGCATAAGCTCCGGAAATGGTGCCGAGTGCGATGGTGCCGATGGCGAAAGCGTCAATCTCGATATATTCCTCGTAGCCGAACACGCGGGCGACGGCCATGGCCGCCATGCTGCCGCCGAAGAACAGCAGATAGATGACCAGCAAGTCCGGAACGCCACGGATCAAGGTGGTGTAAGCCTCACCGATCAAACGGACAGCCAGATAACGCGAGAGCTTGATGGCAGCCCCCATGGTGCCAATGACAATACCGAGCAGGAATGCCGCCATGGCAACCGCCAGCGTCATGAACATGCCGCGGACCATTTCGTCGCCCCAGCCGTCATCGCCCCACTGCAGCAGTAGCATCCATTCCGGCAAATTCACCTGCGCTGTCTCCGGCTTGTTTCAGCAGAAACGCGGCCGCACTGAGGCGGCCGCGTGTAATGTTCTGGGATCAGCAGATGCCGATCATTCCTTAGGCGTGCCGTCGAAGCCGAACCACTGCTTGGAAAGCTTGGCAATCGTGCCATCCGTGCGCGCTTCGTCGATCGCCTTGGTGAACATGTCGGCCAGTTCCTGATCATCCTGACGGATACCCGCGCCGACGCCGTTACCGAACGGGCCACCGTCCATCTTCGGGCCAACCATCGCCATGGTCTTGCCCTTCTCGCCTTCGAGCAGCGGCACCCAGTAGGAAAGCGACGCCAGTGCCGCATCAATCCGGCCGGCGGTGAGATCGAGATCGAGGTTTTCCTGCGTGTCATAGGTTTTCACGGTGACCGCGTCGCCCATGTACTCATTCAGGAAGTTTTCGTGCGTGGTAGAGATCTGAACGCCGATGGTTTTGCCCTTGAGGGCCGCTTTCATCGAGTCCAGACCAGCTTTTTCCTTGGCATCGACATCAGCAAGGGTCAGTGCGTCCATACCGGCGCTCAGGCTGGCCAGCGGGCTTGATTTAACAACCACGAAGGATGCCGGGGAGCCCATGTAGGAGCGCGAGAAAGTGATAACCTTCTTGCGTTTATCGGTGATGGACATACCGGCCATGATGGCGTCGAACTTGCCCGCCTGCAGCGCCGGAATGATACCTTCCCATGCGGTCTGCACCAGATCGCACTGAACGCTCATGCGCTCGCACAAATCTGCATAAAGATCGACTTCAAAGCCGGCCAGCTTGCCGGAGCTGTCGGTGAAATTCCACGGCGCATAGGCGCCTTCCGTGGCGATGCGGACTTTGCTGCCCGCCTTGAAATCCTTGGCATGCGCGGCACCGCTAAAAGCGATGGACGCGAGGGCCAGAGCAGTCAGAAAACGTTTCATTATTGTGGCTCCCAGTTTGAATCCGGTTTAGTTCCCTGCGGTTGCTGTTGCTGCCTCTGTCAGTTTCGTTTCACGAACTGACGGCAGCGCTCCGATCGCGGGTTGTCGAACACCTGTTCAGGCGGTCCAATTTCTTCCACACGCCCCTCGTGAAGGAAGACCACCTCGTTCGAGACCTCGCGAGCGAAATCGATTTCGTGGGTAACAATGATCATGGTCCGGCCTTCCTCGGCCAGCTGGCGCATCACCAGCAGCACCTCGCCGACCAACTCCGGGTCAAGCGCGGATGTCGGCTCGTCGAACAACATGACCTGCGGCTCCATCGCCAACGCCCTGGCAATCGCGCAACGCTGCTGCTGCCCGCCAGATAGGTGGCTCGGATACTGATCCCGTTTGTCCGCAATCCCGACCTTCTGGAGCAGTCCCTCGGCACGGGCGATAGCTTCCTCGCGCGGAATTTTCAGAACGTGGACCGGTGCCTCGATAATGTTTTCGAGCACTGTCATGTGGGTCCAGAGATTGAAGCTCTGGAATACCATGGAAAGCCGGGAGCGGATGCGATCAACTTGCCGGTTGTCGGCCGGGATCTGAGTACCGTGCGGACCGGGCTTCATGGCGATGGTTTCGCCATTGACGGACACGATGCCCCTATCCGGAATTTCAAGCAGATTGATGCATCGCAAAAAAGTGCTTTTGCCGGAACCGGAAGAGCCGATCATGGAGATCACGTCGCCCTGTCGGGCCTCCAGGGAAACCCCCTTCAGAACCTCCAGGCCAGCGAAACTTTTGTGCAGGTCCTGAACGACCAACGCCTCGGACACGGCGTCCGGCCCGTGCGCTACTGCCATATTGACGCAACCCCAATCGTAGTGGACAGGCGCAGCATAATGGCCCATGCGAAACCGGCAAGATTAATGTCACTGAAACGCCATGAAAAATGCACTGAAGCGCGCAGTTTTCACCTATCCGCCGAGCGCCTCGATCCTCGCTTCGAGCATTCCGCGAGCGGGTGCATCGGGTCCAATCAAAATCAACAACTCACTCCAGAGCGCCTTCGCAGTCGCAGCATCGCCTTTTCTGTACGCAACAAGCCCACCGTAGAAGAGGCCATCCGGGTTGCCCGGCGCCAACCTACGGATATGTGCAACCAGCGAGATGAATTCATCCGTCATTCCCGCTTCCGGCGTGCCCGGCGGGAACAAGGCGCGCGCATATGATAGCTGAATGTCCAAATTTTCAGGCGCCAGCCGGGCCGCGTTCGCCTGAGCATTTTTCGCCTCCTCGGTATTACCGAGCACACCATAGGCACGGGCAAGACGAAGCCATCCATCTAGATCGTCCTGGTCTTCTTCGAGGCGGTCAGCCAGACGGTCGACCATCGACTGAATCATCGCCGCCCGGTCTTCGCCGCTCATCTCCTGCGCAGCAGCCACGTCATCGGCACTCGGCCCCGGAGCGTTCGGCATCGGCGTGGCCATTTGCTGTGACCGTTCCGGCCTACTCTTCCGTTCCTCCTCTCTGAGAGACGACACGTCGATACCAGATTCTGTCCCGACCTCGTTGATCCGCTGCGTCACCAATACTTCCCAAGGGGCGCCTGGCGGCGTGTCCGCTTCCAGTGCGATCCACCATTTCAGGGCCCCCTCCGCGTCCGCCGCCTGGCTGCGAGCAAGTCCGAGGTAGTAGCGGGAGCGCGGCTCCAGAGGTTCGCGCGCATTGACGGCGCGGAAATCCTCGACGGCAGCGGGCGGCACCATACCGTCGGCCGCAAGCACCAGTGCTTCTCCACGCGCAGCGAAGAGCTGTGGATTATCCGGCACCAACGCGAGCGCCTTACCATAGGCCTCCACAGCATCGCCATAGCGTGCCGTCACCATGTAGGAACGCCCCAGCAGGGCCCAGCCGTCACCATCATCCGGGTTGTTCGCCAGCTTGGCTTCCAGCCCCGAGACCATATCCGAGACACCCTGCTGCGCCTGCTGTGGCGCGCCCGCGCGCACCTGACCGGATGCCCGATTTCCTGAAGTATCGGCAAGAGCGCGCGTTCCCGCCCCGTCAGTGCGTCCGGCCAACGGCAAATCCCGCATACTGGGATTGCCAACGGAAACGTAGGTCAGAAGCGCGCCCGCCGGAACGGCGAAAATCACCAGTACGGACGCCGCCAGCCGACGCTTGCGGACCGATTGTGGCGAGGCCGTTTCGGCTTTCTCCCGCTCTGCCGCTGCGGCCAGCATGCGGCGCTCGACCTCGAGCTTAGCCGCCTCAAAGTCCTCGGCTCCGAGGCGGCCCGCATCGAGATCGCGCTCCAGCTCCTGCAACTGATCGCGATAAACCGCAAGTGCCTCCTCGCCTGCTTCGTGGTCATTGCCATCAGCCCCGGCAGAGAGAACCGGCCACAACAGCAGCAAGACAACGCCAAATGTCAGAATTCCGGCAAAGACCCAGAAGATCATCAGGCTTTCCGATCCTGTTCAGACAAGAGTGCGTCGATCCGCTTACGCTCATCGTCGCTCAAAGGCACCGGCGCCTCGTTGACAGCACTGCCGTCCCGCCGCCGCAACAGGAACACGGCAACACCGATGGCGCCCAGAGCACCGATGGCGAACGGCCCATACCAGAGGAACAGTGTTTCAGCCTTAACCGGGGGCTTCAGCAAGACGAAATCGCCATAACGGTCGACCAGGAAAGTCTTGATCTCGGAATCGCTATCACCAGCCACCAGACGCTCCCGCAAGATCACCCGGAGATCCTTGGCCAGCCCCGCATTGCTGTCGTCGATGGACTGGTTCTGGCAGACGAGGCAACGGATTTCCTTGCTGAGTTCACGTGCACGCGCTTCCAGCGCCGGATCCGTCAGCGCCTCGCCCGGCTCCACAGCAAAAGCAGGGACAGTAAGAACGGCAACGAGCAGCGCCAAGACTAAGGACCGGATCATCCTTTGGCTGCCCTCAGTTGTTCGACCATCGGCAAGATCGTTTCCTTCAGTGCATGAGATGTCAGCGGCCCCACATGCCGGTACCGGATATGCCCATTCACATCGACAACATACGTTTCAGGAACGCCATAAACGCCCCAGTCGATGGCAGCACGGCCGTCCCCGTCGACGCCGATCCGTCCGAACGGATCGCCCAGCTCACGCAACCAGGCGAGAGCGGCATTTTGCTCGTCTTTATAATTGATACCGACAAGCTGCAGATCCGTCTCTGCCGCAAGCCGCATCAGGACAGGATGCTCGACCCGGCAGGGCCCGCACCAGGAGGCGAAGAAATTGACCAGCTTTACATCGCCTTTAAGCGCTTCGGGGCCGACCCCCGGCTTGTTCTCAAGCAGCGGTCCAAGGTTATGCGGCGGCGCCGGCTTGTCGATCATTACCGACGGCAGCAGATGCGGGTCTTTCTTGGTCAGGATCGGGACAGTGAAATAGCCGGCGATCACCACAAAGATCAGCAGCGGCAGGAGGAAGAGCAGCCGGTTCAGCATCTCAGTCTCCCGCCTCCGTCACTGCCGATCGGGCCTGAGGTCGCTTCGAACGTTTCGGCGCACCGATACGCAAGCGGCGATCAGACAGCGAGAACAACCCGCCGAGGACCATCAGCATGGCCCCGGCCCAGATCCACGGTACCAGCGGCTTGACCCAGACCCGGACGATATAGCCGCCCTGGTCGCTGCCCTCACCGATGGCGACATAGAGATCACCTGAAATACCGGAGCGGATGGCCGCCTCGGTCGTTGGCATCTGCTGGACCGGGTAGAGCCTCCGCTCGGGATGCAGGGTGGCGAAAGGCGTCCCCTCCTTGCTGACCCGCAGCGTCGCCATATCACGGAAGTAATTCGGCCCCTGGCTACGCTCGACCTTTTCAAGCACCAGTTCATACTGTCCGAGGGTCAAGGTATCTCCGGCCCGCGCCGTCGCGACCAGCTCACGGGTCCAGTTCATCTCGCCGGTGGCGCCGCAGATGAATATCGCCATACCTATATGAGCGAAGCTCATGCCATAGGCTGCGCCAGGAAGATTGAAGAGGCGCCTGAGGCTGTCGCCGAGAGGTATCCGGAACAGACGAATCCGTTCTGCCAGCTCGGTCAACACACCACCGGCCACCCAGGCCGCAAAGCCGAAACCGAGCACTGGCGCCAGCGGCGCGCCTTCTTCCAGCACCAGAATTCCGCCAGCGACCACGACAGTGAACAGCGCGCTGACCCAGAGCTTTTCAACGGCGGCCCGGAGATTGCCGCGCTTCCAGGGCAACAATGGACCGATTGCCAGCAGAAGCAGCAGCGGGATCATCACCGGAACGAAAGTCGCGTTGAAGAAAGGTGCGCCCACCGACACCTTGTCTCCGGTCATCGCATCCAGGAACAGCGGATAGAGCGTGCCGATGAAGACGGTCACCGTCGCGACGCTCAGGATGAGGTTGTTCAGCACCAACCCGCCTTCCCGGCTGACCGGCACGAACAGGCCACCGGCCTTCAGTGCGGGGGCGCGAATGGCAAAGAGCGCGAGCGAGCCGCCGACAGCCACGATCAGGATACCAAGGATAAAGAGCCCCCGTTCCGGGTCGACGGCGAAAGCATGCACCGACGTCAGGATACCGGAGCGCACAAGGAAGGTGCCCATCAGGCTAAGGGAGAAAGTGATGATCGCGAGCAGGATGGTCCAGGCCTTCAGCGCATCCCGTTTTTCAACCACGATGGCGGAATGCAGCAACGCCGTTCCGGCAAGCCACGGCATGAAGCTGGCATTCTCGACCGGGTCCCAGAACCACCAGCCGCCCCAGCCGAGCTCGTAATAGGCCCACCAGCTACCGAGCGTGATCCCGGCGGTCAGAAAGGTCCATGCGGCGAGGGTCCAGGGCCGCACCCAGCGGGCCCAGGCGGGATCGACCCGGCCTTCGATCAGCGCCGCCATGGCAAAGGAAAAAGCCAGCGAAAAACCGACATAGCCGATGTAGAGCATCGGCGGATGGAAGGCGAGGCCCGGATCCTGCAGCAGCGGATTGAGATCACGCCCATCGAGCGGAGCCGGGTCGAGCCGCTCGAACGGATTCGAGGTAAGCAGGATAAAAGCGAGGAAAGCGAGCCCGATCAGCCCCTGTATCGAGATCACGCGGGCCTTCAGACTGTCCGGCAATTGCCGGCCGAATGCGGCGACCGCGAAGCCAAACAGGGCCAGGATCAACACCCAGAACACCATCGAGCCTTCGTGGTTCCCCCAGACGCCAGAAATTTTATAGAGCAGCGGTTTCAGGCTGTGGGAATTCTCCGCCACGTTAGCGACCGAGAAGTCCGAGGTGATATAGGCGTGCATCAGTGCGCCAAAGGCTATCGCAATGCACAGGAACTGGGCGGAGGCGGCGGGTGCGGCGAAGGCCATCAAAGCAGTATCGCGCCTGGCCGCGCCGTACATCGGCACGATGACCTGGGCGACAGCAACGAAGAAGGCGAGCACAAGGGCGTAATGCCCGATCTCGGCGATCATTGCACCTCCTCCCCTTCTTTCCAGCGGCCTGATTTTTTCAACGCGTCGGCGACCTCACGAGGCATGTAATTCTCATCATGCTTGGCCAGCACTTCACTCGCCGTGAAGACGCTGCCGTTATACTTGCCTTCCGCAACCACGCCCTGACCTTCACGGAACAGGTCCGGCAGCGAGCCGCGATAGACAACTTTCACCGCATTCTGAAAATCAGTGACCACGAACTCAGAGCGCAGCCCCTTTTCGTATTTCTGCCAACTACCATCCTCGACCATACCGCCGATCCGGATACGCCGATCCGGGCCGACATCTTTCTCTGCAAGATCCGTCGGGCTGAAAAAGAAGACGAGGTTATCCTCGAACGCGGTCAGCACGAGCGCCGCCGCCGTGCCGAGCATAGCAAGGCCGATGAGCACAATGGACAAGCGACGGCGTTTAGGCGTCATGACGCACATCCTCCAGACCCGGCTGCTGACGGCGTTGCCGCCGGGAGCCCACCCGCTCTTCGAGCGATTTCAGTTCAAGATCCCGAGCACGCACCCCGACGACGGAAGAGATCAGCAACACAGCGAGCACCGCCACGGCCACCCCATAGGACGACCAGACGTAAGCCGCATACCCGCCCATTTCGAGAAACTCCTGAATGGCCTTGCTCCAGCAAACCGTTCATCAACATTTGGAATTTAGATTAATTCCAAAACCGGTCAAAGCGACGTGAAGTCGCGGGCGATCACAACGCGATCAGTCAAACCACTGTCAGGACACGTCCGACAGGTGCAGCAGCCGGATGCGCCGGGCCATTAGCTCCCCGCGCATGCGCACAATCAAGAGATACAAAAAGTACAGCTTGAAAGCACCGGCCATCAGCAACAGCGGCAACAACATCGACGGATCTATGGATGGCCCATCCATCCGTGCCACGCTGGCTGGTTGGTGCAGGGTGTTCCACCAATCGACGGAGAACTTGATGATCGGAATGTTCACAACGCCGACAAGCAGCAGAATGGCGCCCGCCTTAGATCCTCGCTCCGGATCGTCGAAGGCATTCACCAAGGCAATATAGCCGAGATAAAGGAAGAACAGGATCAGCACCGACGTCAGCCGGGCATCCCAGACCCACCAGGTGCCCCACATCGGCTGCCCCCAGAGCGAGCCGGTGATCAGCGCCATCAAGGTAAAAGCTGCACCGACCGGCGCGGCGGCCTGGGCCGCCACATCGGCCAGCGGATGCTTCCAGATCAGAAAACTCCCCGCCGCAGCGGCCATAACCACATAGACAAACATCGCCATCCAGGCCGATGGCACATGCACATACATGATACGTACCGTTTCGCCCTGCTGATAATCCGCCGGCGAGGCGAAAAGCGCGAAATAGAGCCCCGCGGCTCCGGTCAAAATGCCGAGCCCCATGATCCAGGGCTGCAGCCGGGTCGCGAAGCGCATGAAGCGCGCCGGATTGGCGAGCCAATGGAACCAGTTCATCCGAGCATATCCTCCATATACCGTATCGGCATGGAGCGGTCCGGCTGCGGGGTCACCCCCCGTCTCTTTCCGTCCGCAGATCTGTTTGAACACCAACCAGCGATAAACATCAACCGGCCGCCTGTCTGAGCGCTGCGGCCGTCGCCCAGGGCGCGAGCGGCAGACAGGCCAGCAACATCGCTCCCATGATCAGGAGCTGCGCCTTGGCCGACTGGCCTGTAACCGCCGCCTCCACAGCCGATACGCCAAAAATAAGAAGCGGTATGGTCAATGGCAACACCAGCAGAGCAACGAGCGTTCCGGCCCGCCGTGCGCCAAGAACCAGCGCCGCGCCAACTCCGCCGAGCAAACTCAACACAGGCGTCCCCAAAGCCATGCTGGCCAGCAGAACAGGAAAGGCTTCGGCCTGCATATTCATGAAGATGCCGAGCAGCGGCGCGATCAGCAACATCGGCAGACCGGTCGTCAGCCAATGCGCCAGGCACTTCGCCAGCACCAGAAACTCGAGCGGCACCGGCGTCAGCAGCATCAGCTCAAGCGAGCCATCGTCGTAATCCGCCTGGAACATCCGGTCGAGCGAGAGCATGGCCGCAAGCAGCGCCGCCACCCAGACGATGCCGGACGATATCCGCTCCAGCACACCCGGTTCCGGGCCAACGCCGAGGGGAAACAGTGTGACCACGATTACGAAGAACATCAACGCCATGGCGGCATCGCTGCCCTGACGGAGAGCAAGGGAGAGATCCCGGCGCACGAGGACGAGAAACGATTTCATGACGCGTTCTGAAGCTCCGCGCCTAGGGCCCCGTAGGCCTCTTCGATATCGGCTGCGGAGGGGGCAAAATCCGACAGCTCAAGCTCGGCAACACGATCGCCCGTCTCGAACCGGATATGGGTGGCCGCCACGATCATGCCGCCGCGACTCCTGTGCCCGGCAATCGCCTCTTCCAATGCCGCCACCCCATCGGTATCCAGCCCCACCGTCGGCTCATCGAGGATCCAGAGAGGGGCTTCACTGACCAGCAACCGGGCCAAAGCCAGCCGGCGCTTCTGGCCCGAGGAAAGATAGCGCGCCGGGAAATCCGCGCGGTGCCCGATGCCGAAACGCTCCAGCGCCGCCGTCACCGAGATTCCGTTGGCGCCGCGCATACCGGACCAGAAAGCTAGGAGCTCTTCCGCCGTCATTGCAGGCTTGGCAGCATCGGCATGCCCGACATAATGCAGGTTTGCGGCATGAGCTTGCGGGTCGTCCGTAACAGGCACACCATCCCAACGCAGGTCACCCCGCGCCGGACCGACCAACGTTGCCATCGTCCGCAACAGACTCGATTTACCGCTGCCGTTCGGGCCTTTCAGGATCAGCACACCACCTGAGGTGAGGGTGAAATCCAGCCGGTCAAACACCAGACGGCCGCCTCTCTGGCAGCCAAGCCCCCTGCCCTCGAACCGGTGATCACCAAAAACTTCCATGAAAGCAATGCCCTCGCACCCAAGATAAACACCATAGGGGAGGTCGCCGCCCGCCTCAACGCGGTAAGGTGCCGCAAGGCCTTCTCGGAGCAATTTCAGTATTCGCATAAAGAAAGCGGCGCCGTTCTGGGGGGAGGGGAACGTGGCGCCGCTTTTTCAGTTCCCGGCCCTCCGAAGAGAGCCGAAGAAGGGGACCAATCCTTGGCGTTCTATCCGCCAAGTCGATCTACCGGGGACTGCCGGTATATGAAAAACATGGGTACGCCGTATGGTGATTTCGAGGCCAAGCGGTGTATTTTTTATTCCGCTCGATCCTGCCCGCATTATCCGGCGCGTAGCGACATGACCAAATTGTCACGCGCCAGACGACCGCAACGACAAAATCAGCTCTCAGGGAGTAAACAATGCCCGCCATCCATGCCTCCGAAGCACTCTCCCGTTTCACCGTACTCGACCTGACACGCGTCCGCTCCGGGCCGACCTGCGTACGCCAGCTCGCCGACTGGGGTGCCAATGTCATCAAGGTCGAATTGCCCGAGGCACTGGAAGCCGGTAATCAGCTCGGCGGCGCCCGCAGCGGCTCCGATTTCCAGAACCTTCATCGCAATAAACGGGCGATGACCCTGAACCTGAAAGATCGCGATGGGGTTGCCCTGTTCAAGAAGCTGGTGCAGACGGCGGACGTTATCGTCGAGAATTTCCGGCCGGACGTGAAACAGCGTCTTGGCATCGATTACGAAACGCTGGCGAAGGACAATCCCGGTCTGGTCTATGCCTCGATCTCCGGTTTCGGGCAGGACGGCCCCTACGCCAAGCGCCCCGGTTTCGATCAAATCGCCCAGGGCATGGGCGGGCTGATGTCAATCACAGGCGCCCCCGGCGAAGGCCCGATGCGGGTTGGGATTCCGGTCGCGGATCTGACCGCCGGTATTTTCGCCTCCCAGGGCATCATGGTCGCCCTGCTGGAGCGGGAAGCCTCCGGCAAGGGCCAGTGGGTTCATACCTCGCTGCTTCAGGCGCAGATCTTCATGCTCGATTTCCAGGCCTCGCGCTGGACCATGAGCGGCGAAGTCGCCAAGCAGGCCGGAAACAACCACCCGACCAGCATCCCGACCGGCGTGTTCAAGACCAGCGACGGCTACATGAACATCGCGGTTTCCGGCGAGAAGATCTGGACCCGGTTCTGCGCCGTAATCGGCCGCGAGGACCTGCCGGACAACCCGGACTACAAGACAGCGCCATCTCGCTCGGAGAACCGGGACACGCTGAACGCCATCATCCAGGATGTGATCCTGACCGAGACGACAAAGCACTGGGTCGATCTGTTCAACAAGGAAGGCGTTCCGGCCGGGCCGATCAACACCATTGACCAGACCTTCGCCGATCCGCAGGTCCAGCATCTCGGTATGCAGAAGACCGTGCATTCCGAAGAACATGGCGATATCGATCTGGTAGCCCAGCCTATCACCCTGTCGCGCACGCCCAGCACCTTCGCCGCCGCACCGCCCGCCTATGGCGAGCATACGGACGAGATCCTGACCGGCCTCGGTATGAGTGCCGAGGAAATCCAGAGCCTGCGCGACCGCCAGGTGATCTGACGCATATCCGCCCCCACCAGCAAGTCGACAGTCGACACGAAACGGACCCGCCCCATGCCAGCCAGCACCGCGCCGCATCCGATCCTGACCAAGTTCAAGGGGGGCGTTGCCCGCCTGATCTTCAACAATCCGGCCCGCCACAATGCCATCTCACTGGAAATGTGGACCCACGGGGCCGAGTTGCTGGAGGCTTTCGGGCGGGACGACAATATCCGCGCCATCCTGCTGACCGGGGCGGGTTCCGAGGCCTTTGTCGCCGGGGCGGATATCTCCAAATTCGGAGACGAGCGGGCCAGCCGGGAAGCGGTGGAGGCCTATGACCGCGCCGTCGCCCGCTTCCAGCAGGTGATGCGGGATCTGGAAAAACCGACCATCGCCCGGATTGACGGCTTCTGCATCGGCGGCGGCCTCGCCATCGCCATCGAATGTGATATCCGGATCTGCTCGGAAAAATCCAGCTTCTCCGTCCCCGCCGCCAAGCTCGGCATCGGCTATGCCATGGACGGTATCCGCCGCCTGCGCACCCTCACCGGCCCCGCCTTCGCCGCCGAAATCTTCTACACAGCCCGCCGGTTCTCGGCGCAGGAAGCGGTGATGATGGGCCTCGTCAACCGGGTGCTGCCCGAGGCCGAGCTCGACAAACATGTCGAGGACATGCTTGCCCGCATCTCAGCAAACGCCCCGCTCGCCATCCAGACAGCGAAACGCGCACTGATCGAGCTGGAAAAACCGGATGACGAGCAGGACTCCGCCTCCTGCGACGCGCTGGTGCTGAAATGCATGGAGAGCGGGGATTATGTTGAGGGCCGAACGGCCTTCATGGAGAAGCGGAAGCCGGTGTTCCGGGGACGGTAAACGGCTAATCCACAATAAACAGCTTCGCGCCGGTCTCCGTCGAGGAACGGTGCGCGGAGTCGCCGAAGTCGGATACCTGATAGGACATGCCCGCTGTCATGGTGGTCTTGCGTCCGTCTTTCAGCTCCGAGACCAATTCGCCTTCCAGCACATAGAGAATATGCCCCCGGTCGCACCAATGGTCAGCGAGATAGCCCGGTGAATATTCGACCTGCCTGATACGGATATCGCCGATTTCCATGGTCCGCCAGATGGCCTCTCCGGTCTCTCCGGGATGTCTGGTTTCGGTGACCTGCGACCAGTCGGTGACCGTGAAGGGCAATGCGGGGATTTTCATGGGCGGCTTTCGGGTGACGGGAGGAAGCGCCGAAATCTTAGGCAGACGCATAGCGTCTGACAATCTCCGGCTTGGCCTCCGCTCAAGCGAATGCCGGCATCACCTCGTCGATGAAGCGCGCAAGCGATGCTTTTTTCCGCTCCGTGCTCATCCCGCTGTCGGCCCAGAATGAGAACTCGTCATAGCCCAGGTCCTCGATCCGCTTGAGCCGGTCAATGATTTCCTGAGCCGTGCCGATTGTCAGGTCCCGCCGCACGGCCTCCGGCGTCACCATTTTGTTGTCCCCGATCTCTTCCTCCGACAATGCCGCTATCTGGCCCTGATGGATCGGCCGCTCGTTCTTGAACCAGGCGCCGAAATAGCAATAAAAGCGATGCAGCTCATCAACCGCAACGGCGAGATCGTCGGCATCCGCCGCGACATAGGTATGATGCAGCAGCATGATCTTGGGACGAGGGCCGTCGTGTTTTTCACAGGCGGCGTTAAAGCTCCCCATCAAACTCTCGATCTCCCCCCAGCCCTGCCAGAGCGGCGTCACCTGGATGTTGAAACCATTCGAGACACCAAATTCGTGGCTGTTCGGATCACGGGCGGCGATCCAGACCGGAGGGCCGTCCGGCTGCGTCGGTTTGGGGACTGTCGAAGTGGTTGGAAACTGAAAAAATTCGCCCTCATGCACGCAATCGCCAGCCCAGAGCTGCGGCAGAAGCGGCGCGATTTCCCGCATCCTCTGCCCGGCCTGCCAGGCGTCCAGCCCCGGTGAGAGCCGTTCGTATTCGAAGGAATAGGCGCCCCGGGCGATGCCGAGTTCGAGCCGTCCACCAGTCAGCAGATCCGTAGCCGCCGCCTCCCCCGCCAATTTGACCGGATGCCAGAAGGGCGCCACGACAGTACCGGTACCGAGCCGCACATTCTTCGTCCGGTGCGCCAGGTCGACCAGCTGCAGGAACGGGTTCGGCGTGATGGTGAATTCCATGCCGTGATGCTCGCCGGTCCAGATCGCGCGCATGCCGCCCTGGTCCGCCATCTCGCACAGACTGACGAACTCCTCATGCAGCTCTTCGTGAGACTGGCCGGAAGTGACGCGCTCCATATGCGCGAAAAGAGAAAAGTCCATCGCAGCCGGCCTCCTTAGCCCTAGTGACGTTAACCGTAGTGACGTTCGCGCTCGGCCGCGTTTACGGAGCCGAGGCTGAAATAGTTTTGCTCGGCGAACCCGAGTCCAAGACGTTCAGACCGCTCGAAGGCCTCGACCGCGCCCATCAGAACGACGTGGTCGCCAGCCGGGATAATCTGGTGCGTGGTGCACAGGAAATGCGCCGCCACGCCGTGGAAGACCGGCGGCTGGTCCGGATCGTCCGTCCAAGCGGCTTGCGCGAACCGATCACCTCCAAATCGGGCAAACGTATCGGACAGCGCTTCCTGCCCGTCCGCCAGCACGTTGACGGCGAAGCGTGAGCACGTCGCGAAAACCGGAAAACTGGAAAGATAACGGCCGGGGCACACCAACAGCAGCGGCGGGTCAAGCGAGACCGACGTAAAGGAGTTCGCTGTGAAACCAACTGGTGTTCCATCATCCGCACGCGCAGTGACGATGGTGACGCCGGTCGGGAAAACGCTGAAGGCTTGCCGCAGGGCTTTGGGATCAAACTGCGTCATTTTTAACCGCCATGGCAGATCTCCGCGAATTCGAGCAGGGCCGAGTTGACGCTTCCGGGATGCGTCATTGGCATCATGTGGGCCGCGCCGGGAATGACGGTGCTCTGGCCCTGCGGCACCAGGGCGGCCATCGCCTCGGACATGGCCGGCGTCGAGTTCGGCTCTTCCGAACCGGTCAGGAACAAAGCGGGACAGGAGAGCCCCCGAAGCGCCTCGTCCGGCGGACCGTCCGATGCTGCGAAAACCGTGTAGGCCGCTTTATAGGCAGCAGGATCGGCGCCGAGCAGCCAGTCCCGGCAGGCTTGCCTCGCATCCGGGTTCCGGTCGACGGAAAACCAGCGCTCCAGAGTCGGCTCCGGATCGGAAATCTTATCCAAAGGCAGAGTGTTCGCCCGCACCCTCACGGCATCGGAGGCCTGCTTGCTCCGGCGGAAAATCGCATTCAGAGCCGCCACGCCGGCGCAGAGATCAGGATAACGGATGGCGATTTCCAGCGCGATCAACGCGCCAAGGGAATGACCTGCGACAACGGCCGGGCCGCCTTTACCGGCGATAACGTCTGCGATCCGGTCCACATAATCGGCAAGAGAGGGCGACACATCGAAAGGTGCACTGTCGCCATGCCCCGGCAGATCGACCGCGCTCACCTCATAGTGCTCCGCCAGAGCCGGAATCTGCCGCGCCCAGCTTTCGGACCGGAGACCAACACCATGAATCAGAACAACGGCTGGGCCCGATCCGGAGCGGGAGAGCGCGAGTCCCGACGGACCATCAGATCGCGGCGGGATTGTCCAGGTCATGGCCAAGCTCCTCCAGATCCTGATACCGGTCGCCGATCCGGTGATGCGGGCGGCCGCCGAGGGAGCCGCCAAGAGCCACGACGATCTCGTCCGGCCCCGGCGCATCGGGAATGGCGAACTGAACGGTCAGATAATGCGACCGGCGGCCTGCATCGTTCTTGTCCATCAACGGGATCGAGATCTGCGCATTCGCCGGGCCACGCGTATTTGTGAATGCAAGATAGGATGAGGCGCCGACGGCCGTTCGGTAATGGTTCCCGAACCGCAGGGTGTGGATCAGACCGGACGCATGTTCAATCTCACCGTTGAGCCCGACAATCGCGGCTTTGCCATAGGCCTCAATCGCATCGCCACCCCCGGCAAGATCGAGGATACGCTGCGTCAACAACGCGCCAAGCTCCGGCCCATAGCTGCGGATTTCCGTCGTCAGATCCTCGACGAACCGCCCCGCCCACGGGTTTTTCACCACAGCGGCGACGGCGAACATCCGAAGCCGCGGCTCCGCTTTCCTGAAGCCCTCGATCAGGGTTTCCTCATCGAATTGAACGAATTTCCGGATCTCAAGTGACATGCCGTTGCCCTTCACTCTGTGCTGCAGCAACTCTCTCGTATGGACAGAACGACAACAAACAACCAATTATAGGCCAAGTACATTAGTCAAACTTATAGCTTGGTTTTCCATGGCACGTTTTGCCCCGCCACTGAACTGGTTCCGGGTCTTCCAGTCCGCCGCCCGCCACCTCAGCTTCACGGCGGCAGCCCGTGAACTCGGCCTGACGCAATCTGCCGTCAGCCAGCAGGTTCGCGCGCTGGAAGGGCGGCTCGGCGTGGCGCTGTTTCATCGTCAGGCACGCGGCATCGCACTCACCGACAACGGGCGCCGGCTATTGCCGGAGATCACTTCCGGCCTCTCAATGCTGGATAATGCGGTCAGCCAGTTCGACTTCGGACCGAGGGAAGAGCTGGTGACGGTGGCGACATCCATCAGCTTCGCCCATTGGCGGCTGGCGCCGGTGCTCTCCCGCTTCCTCTCGGTGCATCCCACAATCAAGGTGCGCTTGCTCAGCACTGTCTGGTCAGATGAGTTCAACAGCACATTCGGGGATATCGAAATCCGCTTCGGTTCGGCCGAGCTTGTCGGCAAGGACTCCGAACGGCTGCAACATGACAGCCTGATCGCCGTGGCTGCACCGTCCCTGCTTTCAAGCGGACGGGCATTCGAAGAGCATCCACTGATCGAAGCCGTCGGCACCTCCGGCGGATGGGCTGAGTGGTGCGCACAATCGGGTTATGCGCCAGCACCGCAGCCAAGCCTGTTCGTCGACCATCATGGCATTGCAGTGCAGATGGCAACGAACGGTGTCGGCATCGCACTGACCAGCTCACTGCTCGCCCGCCCTAGTCTGGAGAAAGGCACTCTTGTGCAGGTCAACTCCTACGAGATGGCGAGCCAGGACGGCTATTTCATCGCACTCAGGAAGCAGACTAACCCGGCGACGGCGACTCTCTTCCAGTGGATTAAGGAAGCAGCGGCGGCGTGAGACGGCACAAGGCAAGCCTATCTTGAGGTGCGGATCGAGTGCCTGCATGCAGGCGCTCTGATAGCCGAAACCAGATACTAAGAGACTTAGCCAGTTCTCGGCACCAATTCCCAGAGACGCCTCAGATCTATCGCGCTCGAATGTTCAGTTTTGGTAACAGCAAAGCGCTTTAGCCACGCTTTGCGCAGCGTGAGAATACGCACCTTACCGTGCTATCAATTAACAAAAAACCCTCAGTGATTGAAATCATAAAAACAAACGAGTATCTAATTACTCAACAACCAAAAACCCGGCTCTTCATCGCATTACGCAGACGCCGACAGCGATGCGGCGGGGGCAAGCCTCGGCAACCTATGCCGGCGGGGACATCAAGCGGGACCTCTGGGGGAGTGACTTTTGGACCTGATCAAACTGATACGGCAAGAGTCCAGCTCCTCCTGGTTCGGTTTCGCATTTTTTGCCGCCGTTTCCGGACTTGCAAATGCCCTTGTGCTTGCCGTGATCAACCTGGCGGCGAGCGATGTTGCAGAGCTCGATGACGAACGGCGGACTCATCAACTAACGATCTTTCTCATTGTCGTCGGAATCTATGTTGTTGCCCAACGAACTGTGATGATTTCCTCAACCCGCGAGGTTGAGGAAATCATTCACAAGATCCGGATACGCCTCATAGAGAAGATCCGAACGGCTGATCTCATCCCTCTGGAGCGGATTGGGCGCTCTTTCATCTATGCCAGCATCAACAAGGACACCCTGACCCTTTCGCAGGCAGCGCAGTCGCTCGTCGTCGGCGCACAGTCCGCTATTTTGGTGATCTTTACGCTGCTCTACATCGCCTGGCTCTCGCGCATCGCTTTTGCCGTCTGCGTTGCCTTCATCGTGGCAGCGACCTGGTTCTATGGGAAAAACCTCAAAGGCCTGAACGCCGAACTGCAGGAAGCTGCAATTACCGAAAACCGATTGTTCGACCTCCTGACGGACCTGCTGGAAGGGTTCAAGGAAGTTCGGTTAAACAAGGCCCGCAGCGACGCTCTCTACGCCGACCTGGAGCAGATCTCCCTAGAGGCCAAGGAAAAGAAAAAAAGCAGTCAGTCGGGGATTGCCAAAAGCTTCATTCTTTCTCAGACAATGTTCTATTTTCTTGTCGCCGCGATGGTTTTCCTCGTCCCGCAGTTTGGAAAATTCTTCCATAGCGTTGGCACCGATTACCATGAAGTCGTCATCAAAACCGCGACAGCGACCTTGTTCCTGATCGGTCCGATCGGCTTTCTCGTCAACTTCATGGCGATCTTCGCAAACGCAAATTCAGCGGCCGAGAACATCAAACGTCTCGATCAAACTCTCTCCGAAGCAGTGAGCGAGAACGAGGAGCAGCGGCCCAACCTTCTCGGCGAAAGCTTCGAGGAGCTCGAACTGAAGCAGGTCAGTTTCCACTACAAAGGCCTAAAGGACGACAATCCGTTTGTTATGGGGCCTGTTGATCTGACGATCCGGAAAGGCGAGCTGATATTCATCACCGGCGGAAATGGCTCCGGGAAGTCGACCCTGATCAAGATCCTCGCCGGTCTCTACTATCCTGTTTCAGGCTCTATTCTCGTCAACCGCCAGGAAATTGGGCCGGAGACCTATGACGAGTACAGAAACCTGATCTCCATAATCTTCGGCGACTTCCATCTCTTCAAACGCCTTTACGGCGTCAATCTCGGAGATGGCGAAAAAGCCAGGCGCCTGATGGAACACATGGAGATCCAGGACAAGACCCAATTGATCTCCGACGAGTTTTCCACAGTCGAACTCTCGACCGGCCAGCGCAAAAGGCTCGCTCTTGTCGTCAGCCTGCTTGAGGAGCGCTCCATCTACATTCTGGACGAATGGGCCGCCGATCAGGATCCGCAGTTCAGGCGGAAATTCTACCGAGAGCTCCTGCCGGAGATGAAACGGGACGGCAAGACAGTTATCGCCGTAACCCATGACGACCAGTATTTCGACATCGCAGACCGTTGCATGCATATGGTCGAGGGCCGTCTCGCGACATCACGGTCATCCGAAAATGATACTGCGCATTGAGTAGTCCGAAAGGATCACGGGACAGATGAAGCGTAACAATTCAGAAAAATACCATCAGTTGTATTTATTCGAACTAATAATCATATACCGAGAACAAGATACATCTCAGCTAATGAGAAAAACATTCGCTAGTTGGACATAAACCCTGCTTCAGCGCTGAGAGCGCTCGCGAGGAAATCCAGAGCATGAAAGCTTTGAAAAAATATGTAATGCGCAGCCTTCCCAGCGTGACCATAGCCTTCATGATCGCCGCGTTCGTCTTCGTCTATTTCATGCCAAACATGGTGACCACAATTCCAGCCGGTTATATCGGCGTCCTTTGGAAACGGTTCGACGACGGAACAGTGATCAATCACTTCTTCCGCGAAGGCAACAGGATGATCCTGCCCTGGAACAAGATCATTTCCTACGATGCACGCAT
This sequence comes from Nisaea sp., assembly GCF_039990255.1. Lineage (GTDB taxonomy): Bacteria > Pseudomonadota > Alphaproteobacteria > Thalassobaculales > Thalassobaculaceae > Nisaea. The sequence continues at coordinate 118,933 of NZ_JBDXGG010000006.1, forward strand.
GCAGAGGGTCAGCGAAGATTACGACATCATCTCGGCCAACGGACTGGCAATCGGCGCAAATATCACCTTCCGGTATCGCGTTTCCCGCAAGCGGATCGGATTGCTGCACAAATATCTAGGGCCCAATTACCTGAATACTGTGCTGATCCCGAAGATCGGGGCCATCGCCCGGGCAGAGGCGGCAAAATACTCGCCCGTCCAGCTTTACTCCACGAACAGAGGCGATGTGGAAGAAGCGATCCTTGCAGTCGCAACCGAACAACTGATTCAGGTGACCAAGGATGTGATCACGACCGAAGAGAAAGAACGTGCGGCCAGAAGGTTGCCGCGTTTACCGGATGAGCCCGATCCTATTGTTACGCTGCACGATATATCCTTTCGTAGCGTCACCCTCCCGCAATTGGTTGAGAGAGCCATCGAGCGTAAGGAAGAACAGTTCCACATCAATCTGGAATACAATTTCCGCCTGGACCGTGAGCGCAAAGAGAGTGAGCGTAAAGCCATCGAGGCCAGAGGCATCCAATCCTTTCAGAGGATTGTGAGCGATGGAATTACAGACGCTTACCTGCGATGGAAAGGCATCGACGCCACCCTGCAACTGGCACAATCGAACAACAGCAAGATTGTCCTTATCGGTTCGGGGAAAGATGGACTTCCGATCATTCTCGGCCCCATTGACACTACCTCCAACAATGCTGACCCGTCCGTGCCAAGCACACAACGTGGAGGTGGACTTGAAGCGCAATTCAATCGCCAAACAGACACCTCTGACACGCGACCAAATCAGAACGCCATACTGAATTCGAACCCCGTTCCCGACGAGACCGGGCATTCAAATTCTTCCCCCTCACGGATCACGACAACGCCTCCAACCAAGAGCACTGGCGCGACTACACCTCCTTCAGATCAAAAAACATCACTCTATTAATAATTGTATAGAAACGCCTGAAAGAAGAGCACATCAAGCTCCAGCTATCTCATTTTATGTATTTTTTATCCGGTATAGGCTTTCCGCCCCACAAGCGCCTCCTCAAAAATTGGCGACAACACCCGCATTACGATAAATATGTTTTTACTCAAAGAAAAACATGATATTCTCTTTTATAATGAAAATTATAAATGTGATGCACCTATAAATACACGCCACAAATCACGCAAAGAGCTTGCCCCCGCCAGAAGATATCGAGGTTCCAGAAGTGCCCGAAAATCCGAACAACATTCAGGACCTCAAGCGAGAAATTTCCCGACTAAAGAGGCAAGCCAAAGCGGCAGAACGCGAGAAGCTTGACGCAAAGAAGGCGATCGACGCGGCCAACGCACACCGCCGGAAGGCAGAGAATGAAACCGCTAATCTGAGAGAACTTCAGTCCGATCGCGAACGTGAGGCAAAAGCAATTCAAAGGAGAAACGACAATTCAACCAGAGCGCAAGAGAAGCTGAAAAAAGAAGCGGCGGATCGAAACCGGGAACTCAAGCGCCTCGAAAGCTCCATGCGGGCATTACAGGAACAAACGGACAGGCTGAAGAAGGAACTGGAAATAAAGACAGAGAAACCCGGCCAACCCGACGGACAGGCCGGAACCAACGTGACCAGAGTCACGGAAGTCAGTTCGGATAACCGCGAACAGCGCATTCCGAAAAACGATCGAGGCAATAGAAAGGAAACTCTAGCAATGACCGCACAAACCGACGCAGCCAGTGCTGCCAAAAACCCGCAAACCGGACAACCAGACCAGACCGGGTCCACCTCAAACGCCCATAGCGCCCAGCCTGACGAACAGCATGTCGTCAAATATGAACAGGCGAAAACCCAGATGCGTCAGCAGGAGCGGATCGCAGCAAACCAGATCGTCTCCACATACAGCGCCATTGGAGCCGGTGTCGGCATCATCCCCATTCCAGCAGTCGATATTGCCGGCCTTGCGGGTGTTCAACTCATGATGCTGAGCAAGTTGGCCGCCGTCTACAAGGTGCCTTTCTCCGGCAATCTTGCACGCGCTCTGATTTCTGCGGTTCTGGGCGCCATCATCCCGACGACGCTGAAGGCTGGCACGATCGGGCTGATCCGCTCAATACCACTCTTCGGACAGCTGCTCGGCTTTGCCGCAATGCCGGCATATTCGTGGATGGTCACCTATGCCATCGGCACTGTATTTGCCGATATGTTCGAGCAAAATCAGGACATTGGCTCTCTGAGCGTCGAAGAAACCACGGCAAAGGTCAAAAAAGTCATGGACGACATTAAGACCAAGGAAAAGGCCACCGCTGCTACCGTGCAGCAGGCCGCGTAACCGTCCATGAGCCTGACGCGCCCGCGGCGAACCTTCCCACCCCGCGGGCGCGCAGGACTCAAAGACTAAACTATCGAGACAGATATATAGACGAACACACATACCCCATTAGAAAATAGCTACAAAGAGAGGGCTAAACGTGGAGTATTTCTGGCCACCAAGACTTACATTCGCGACACTTGTTATAATTTATATAATCAGCTGTACACTGGTCGGCCTATATGGACGAAACCGGGTTCTCGGCTTCTGGGGCTTTTTCATTTTATCCTATGTCGTTTCGCCCTTTGTCACGTTTCTTTTCCTGGTTGTGACCAACACGCGAAGCACCTCGAGCTGATCCTCCGGCGGATAAAAGAGCCTTCAACTGCCCTCGGCACCCGGCCTAAAGCCGGATAGGAAACCACCTCAATTTCTCTCTCCACACCGGGTAAAAGCACACCAATCCAGCCTTGGGCGATCGACACACCCAAACGCATGAAACTCATCGGCTGCAAGAAAGAACGGCGCGACCACCATCCCCAACCACGACTTCCGGTTGGTCATAAACCAGGGCGCCATCACTACAATACCATCCAATATACAAGAGCCTTTGCACCTTGCTGAGAGGGCCGCAGATCAATTCGCGCCGTAGTTCTGTGTGCTCGCCACTATCGGACCATTGTGTTCCGATATAGGGAAGCGAGACAGTGCAAGAGTCGCGACCGTTACAGATGCGCGCCACCCACCCCCGGCCGGAGCACCACTGATCCGCAGAACCGTACTTGGCGCTCGACACCCGGATCCAGGAACCAAAGCTACCCGCAGCATCAGGCACTTTCGGGAGGTCTTTTTCGGCTTCACATCCCGCCTCAGCTTCGGCCATGCTTACTGCAACCCCAGCGGCATCTCGCATCTCCCCACGAACGCATTCGGACCGCGCGGCGTTCGAATCAAACAACGCCAAGAACAAGACCGATCCAACGATAACGGGCAACCGACTCATCATTTCCATACGCATAAGCGGTCCCCCACAGCAGACCATCCAAATCGACGTGCATGAGATTCGAGAGGCATCCGGGCAGGACTTTTCCGGACACGGCAAAGGGCGGCAAGCGCATCTGGCGTGACCTCGCGGAATCTGTAGCGCAGCGCGCCAGATGATCCGCCACGCGCGACCACTGCCAGTGTATATCCCGGCACTGGCCGGGCCAGGCGGACGCTCCAGCCTTCCCCGTCGCCAGCCTCTGGATCGGCGGACAGAGACGCACCGATCATGAGAGATGGTGGATTAAGACAAACAGAAAAAGCATCCAGAGGAATCGACAATCCTCTTCCGACAGCTTTTGTATAAGCCTCTTTCACGGTCCACATCGCGAAGAAAGCCTCCCGGTGCGCTCGCCCGGTAAATCGTTGAAGACAGGCCACCTCATCGGGCGCAAAGACCTGAGCTGCCAGGTCGCCAACATCAACATCGCGGACATCTCCCTCGACATCGATACCAATATCAAGTTCCCAGGTGACCGCACAGCAAACGAGACCGCGTGAATGTGAGAGATTGAAGCGCAACCGACCCTGCTCCGGTTCCGCATCGACTTCCGGCTTTCCGTGACGCCCAATCCGGAAGACAAAATCCCGTGCTGAGATCCCGGACACGGCTTCGAGGGCACATCTGGTTAGCGCATGTGCACAAATGTAGCTCCGCCGGTCGTCTGCAAAATGGAAGCGCCTGGCCCTGATCCGTTCTTCATCGTTGAGAACCAGATCAAAAGACTGAAGATGTCCGCCGACTATCAAGTCAGGCCTTAGCCACCAGATCTCAACCTCATTCGCTCTCACGTGACCACCTCGCCCTTCGGTCGGAACGGCTGCCAGCAGTTGACACATCCAGATCACGACCTAGAATTGAATATATAGTTATTCAACTATCTTGAAGTGCGTTTTTTGTCCATCAGTTCGCGACCAGAAATTAACAATTTTTAGTTACATCACTGAAAATTTTGAAAATGAGCAGAGTCTCGTGGAGCGCCCGATCAATGCGCTTCACTCTCTATTTTTCATCAAAAATAAGGTCTCTTGTGCTGAGTAAAATATTATGCATATACTCGACATGGTTGCATTTTAAGAGTTTCAAATTGCCATGCAGAATCCTCGACACACCATTGAAATCGGCACCGTTAGAGCTAGCACTTCACACCTTTCCGGGACCGCTATTCGTTTGCTTCAAGAGGGAGCGGTGTTGTGACATCCACCCCAGTCACACTGATGGATCTGCTCGACCGGCGCGCGGCATCATCGACGGGTAAATACCACTTCCTGAAGGATGGTCGGGACGCCACCGCAACCATTGGATACGCCACCCTCCGCGCGCACGCTCAAGCGGTCGCAAACCAGCTGAGGCACCAAGTAGGCGAAGGATGCCGCGCGCTGTTGCTCTATCCGCCGGGGCTCGATGTCCTCCCCGCATTTTTCGGATGCATGAATGCCGGCATTGTCGCGGTTCCGGTGCCGCCGCCGGACGGAGTTCGGCTCAAACACTCCCTGCCGCGCCTTCAAGGCATCGTGGCGGACGCAGAGGCCGACGTCATCCTGACGACCGCCGGCCTGCAGCAGGATCTCGAGGGCCGGCTGGGCGAAGCCATGCCGCAGGTGCACTGGATCGCGACAGACATACTGGAAGCGGCTGACGCACCTGATTTCAAACGGCCGAACATTACCTCCGAGAGCCTCGCCTATCTGCAATACACATCCGGCTCCACCTCCGCACCACGCGGCGTGATGCTTTCGCACGGAAATGTGCTGGCCAATCTGGCCTATCTGCAGGAGGGTTTTGCGTGCGACGCGGGCAGTGTCTGTGTCACTTGGATGCCCTACTTCCACGATTATGGACTGGTCGAGGGACTGCTGCAGCCCATGTTCAGCGGCGCGGACTGCTACGTTCTCTCTCCGCTCACACTTCTGAAGCGCCCTATCCGCTGGCTTGAAGCAATGGACCGGTTCGGCGGCACCCATACCCATGCCCCCAACTTCGCCTACGAACTATGCCTCGAACGCGTAACTGCGGAGCAACGCGAGACGCTCGATCTGTCACGCTGGCAGGTCGCCGGCAACGGCGCCGAGCCCGTTCGCGCGGAGACACTGCGCCGTTTCACCGAGACTTTCGGGCCGCAGGGCTTCCGGGCCGAGACGTTCTATCCGGCCTACGGAATGGCTGAGGCGACACTTTTTGTCACCGCCCGCGCCCATGATCAAAGCCCACATGCATCGCACCTGAGCGCCGAAGCTCTGGAGCAGAACCGCGTGGTTCCGGCCGATGCGCCCACTCCCAAGAGCACGACACGCACAGTTGCGAGCTGTGGCGTGCCCCGGCCCGGGACCGACCTTCGGATCGTCGATCCCGCGAGCGGGCGTACATGTGCGCCGGATGCGGTTGGTGAGCTCTGGATCTCAAGTCCCAGCGTGGGGCTCGGCTACTGGCGTCGTACTGAAGAAACCGAAGCCACTTTCCAGGCCCGCCTGAGAGACAACCCAGAAGCAGGTCCATTCCTGCGTACCGGCGATCTCGGCTTCCTCAAAGATGGAGAACTCCACATCACCGGGCGCCTGAAAGATCTGATCGTCGTCGCGGGTGTAAACCACTACCCCCAGGATATCGAATGGACAGTTCTGGACTCCTGCCCCGACCTCCGGCGAGAGCATTGCGCGGCATTCTCTGTGGAACGGGATGCCGAGGAACGCCTCGTCATTCTCGCCGAGGCGGGAAAGCGCACGAAGGACTGGGAGGCCGCATTCGGCATAATCCGTCAGGCGGTGGCCCGGAGCCATGGTCTGGCGACCGCTGAGATTCTGATCCTTGAGCGCGGGCAGATCCGCAAAACCTCGAGCGGCAAGGTTCAGCGCCGCGCTTGCAGGCAGGCTTATCTCGACGATGAGCTCAAGTGCGTTGCCCGCTGGAGCCGTGAGCAAGCATCTAGCGCTCAGACTGATCGGCCGACTGGCCCCGCGCTTCGGGACTGGCTGAGCCGAGAGCTCGGCCGGATGTTGTCACTCGCACCCGAGGCAATCGACCAGCAGGCTCTGTTCGCGGAACTCGGGCTCGACTCCCGCTCCGCCGTCGCCCTTGTTGCGGCCCTGGAAGACCATCTCGGCGGAGCGACACTTGATCCGACCCTGCTCTGGCAACATCCGACAATCGCAGCATTAGCCGACTTTCTAAGCGGCTCTGAAGTGAAACCGGCGCCCGCCCCGGCAGAGCCCGCTGCCGCTGCCTCTGCCACCGCCGGTCCGGCATTGGAAAAAGCATCCGCCATCGCGATCATCGGCCTGGCGTGCCGCCTGCCCGGCGCTCCCAATGCCGATGCCTATTGGGATCTCCTTAGCGACGGAACCTGCGCCGTTCGGACGGACCCGCGCCTTCCCGGAGTCGAAGCCGGCTTTCTCGAGGATTTCGAAAGCTTCGATGCGCCCTTCTTTGGCCTTTCGGAGAGTGAAGCCCGCAACATGGACCCGCAACAGCGCATCCTGCTCGAAGTGGCCTGGCATGCTCTGGAGCATGCCGGCGTGCCGGCGGATAGGCTGGAGGGCACGAAGACCGGCGTGTTCGTCGGAATTTCCTCAGCGGATTTCGCCTTCGATCAGTTCAGCCGGAGTGACGCCGAGGCATTGATGAACGCTTACAGCGGGACCGGCGTTGCCTTCAGCATCGCTGCCAACCGGCTTTCCTATCACCTCGACCTGCGTGGGCCGAGCATGGCCATCGATACGGCCTGTTCCTCGTCGCTCGTCGCCGTTCACCAGGCATGCCAGAGTCTACGCAGCGGGGAATGCGACGTCGCGCTTGCGGGTGGCGTCAACATCATCGGCGGCCCACATCTCCAGCTTGCCCTCGAGCGTGCGGGCATGCTCTCCCCGAACTGGAGAAGCCGCACTTTCGCTTTCGATGCGGACGGTTATGTCCGTGGCGAGGGCTGCGCAATGGTGGTGCTGAAGCCGCTCGCCGCCGCCGAACGTGACGGCGACCGCGTGCTGGCCGTCATTCGCGGCTCCGCAGTCAACCAGGACGGCCGCAGCAACGGGCTAACCGCCCCCAGCCCGCTGGCGCAGCAAAACGTCATAAGGGATGCGCTCAAAAACTCCAGACTGGAACCCGCCGACATCGATTTTGTTGAAACTCACGGCACCGGAACACGGCTCGGTGACCCCATTGAAGTTGGCGCTCTACAATCTGTTCTCGACCGGGCGCAGTCAAGCGAGCGACCGTGCCTGCTAGGCTCCGCAAAGGCCAATATCGGCCATCTGGAAGCTGCGGCCGGGATCGCCGGGCTGGTCAAAACCGTGCTTTGTCTCCGCCATGGCGAAGTCCCGGCGCAACCCAACCTCGACACGATAAACCCATTGATAAAGCTGGATGATTCAGCGCTGGAGATACCGCGTGTTTCGACACGCCTGCCGAAGGGCGCACGGGCAGCGGTCAGCTCATTCGGTTTCGGCGGCACCAACGCGCATGTGGTTCTGGAGCAGGCCCCGGATCGGGCTCAACCGGAGCAGAAACAGGCCGCGCCGCCGCCGTATCTTCTGACGCTCTCTGCCCGCGACCCGAGCGCGCTGCGCGACCTCGCAGGTCGGTACGCGGCCCTGTGCCGCAAAGAGGTCCCGACGATCGAAGCGGAACAACTCTGCCGCGCGGCAACCACGCGCCGCCCTCATCTCGATCACCGGCTCGCGATCACTGGCAACTCCACCCTCGACTTTGCCGCACAGCTCGAGACGATCGCTTCCGGAGAGGGCGGCCTTCATCGAGCACCAGTGAACCCGCCGTCAGTTGCCTTTCTTTTCACAGGGCAGGGCTCCCAGTATCTCGACATGGGGCGGTCTCTTTATGATCGCCACGCCGGTTTCCGCGCGACATTGGATCGCTGCGATCAATTGCTCGCGAAAACGCTGGATCGTTCCCTGCTATCGGTCATGTTCGGCACAGACCCGGAACTGCTTGGTCAAACCGCCTATACCCAGCCTGCCCTCTTCGCTCTCGAATATGCGCTGACCGAAACCTGGCGTGGCTGGGATATCCAGCCGGCAGCCCTTCTTGGCCATAGCGTCGGTGAATATGTGGCTGCCTGTATCGCGGATGTCTTCGATCTGGAGACAGGGCTGCAGCTGATAGCAGAACGGGCCCGGCTGATTCAAAGCCTGCCGCTCAACGGTGCGATGCTCGCCGTGATGGCCGATGAAGAGCAAGTCGCCATTGTTGCCGCGCAGTATGCCGACGATATCTCGGTCGCCGCCGTAAACGGACCTCGCAATATCGTGCTTTCAGGGCGACGCAAAACCCTGACGCAGATTGAAAAGAGCCTGGAGAGCGCGGGCCTTCGCAGCCGGTTTCTCCCGGTATCCCACGCCTTCCACTCTCCACTCATAGACCCGATCATGGAGCCGTTCCACAAGATCGCCTCCCGCTTCGGCTTTGGGACGCCCACGATACCGCTGATCAGCAATATCGACGGCAAGGTTCTGGAGACGGCTCCCGACGCGGAGTACTGGGCACGCCATATGCGTGGCGCAGTGCGCTTCGCCGACGGTATGGACTACCTGGCGAAACAACATCGTGTCTTCCTCGAAATCGGCCCGAAACCCCTACTGACCGCGCTAGGCGCGCAATGCATCTCGGAGCCGAAGACACTCTGGTTACCGAGCCTGCGCGACGGCAAGAATGACTGGTCCTCCATCACGGAAAGCCTGTCCGCGCTCTATACCGCCGGCGTCACGCCGGAATGGGCGGCCTTCCATGGTGACTCTGATGAGCCAATGCTGCCGGAACTGCCATCTTATCCGTTTCGCAGGCAGAGCTTTCCAATGCCGACCCGACCAGAACATGGCGACGCTGCAGCCCCTGTGCGCGCCGCCCTGGCTTCCGGTAAGGGTCAGCCTGTAAATGCCGCGTCAGCCGTTCCGGTAGAGGAATGGGGGTTCGTGCCGCGCTGGAAGCCGATTTCCTCCGTGCCATGCGAGGATCGTGCGCCCGCCGAATGGTTGCTCCTGGCCGACAGGAACGGAACCGCGAAAGCACTGGCTAAAAAGCTCACCAAGGCCGGTGACAACGTTACCGTTATCACCGGGGAGGCGCCTGACAGCCTTCCCGATGGGACAGACGCTTTGAACATCATCTGTCTCTGGCCGCTGGATCTGACCGCGCCGGACCAAATGACCGATGCAGAAGTCTCCGGCGCTATTTCCGCCCTCACCATTCGGCTTACCAGACTGATACGAAATCTGGCGACACAGGCTGACCGTCCGCTCAAACTCTCCATGGTGAGTCGCCAGGCTTTCGCCATGGCTGAAACAGCGGTTCCGAAGGCAGGCAGCGGGTTACTTCAATCCATCGTCTGGGGCCTCGGACGGAGCTTGCGGCACGAGCATCCGGACTGGAATCTCTGCCTGATCGATGTGGATGGTTCCCCGCGCGACGCCGCGTTGCAGCTTTTTGCCGAAATCAGCAGCAACCAGCCGGGGAAAGAGGTGCTCTGGCGGCAGGAAAAGGACAATTCGGTCCGGTTCGAACTCACGCTTGAGGCTGAGCCGCTGCCAAGACCGGAGCAGGCGCCTGAACAAGATGGAACATGGCTGGTGACAGGCGGCCTTGGCCGTCTTGGGCAACTCATGGCCGAACGGCTGGTCGAGCGCGGGGTACGGCATCTGGCGCTCATCTCCAGAAGTACGCCAGAAGGCGATGCGGCAAAACAAATTGAAGAGTGGCGCGACAGAGGTATTGACGTTCAGATCGGCGCCATTGATGTCACCGATGCCCAAGCCCTTTCGGCATTTGTAGAGGCCCTGCCGGCGCACTGGCCCTCTCTGACAGGAATACTCCATGCAGCGGGCGTTCTGGACGATGCGGTCCTGCACCAGCAATCCGCCGAACGCGCGCTCGCCGTGATGGCGCCGAAGGTTCTCGGTGGCTGGGCACTCCATCGCCTCGCGGACAACCATCCGATCCGGCACTTCATGCTTGTATCCTCCGCCAGCGGGCTGCTCGGCAATCCGGGCCAGACCGCATACGGAGCCGCAAACAGCATGCTGGATGCGCTCGCGCTTTACCGCCATCGTCGCCGACTTCCTGCACAGAGCCTCTGCTGGAGTGCATGGGCCGACGCCTCTCGCGACGCGACCCTTGCCGACAGATTGGCGCGTCACGGGCTGGCGCCCATCGAAATAGCGCAGGGCCTGGACGCTTTGGAAAGAGCCGCCGCGCGCGACCTTCCGCACATGGCGATTTTACCCCGACGGAGTGGCGCCAGCCTTGCTCACCCGCTGCTTGACAGCGCTTCGCATCAAACGCAGAGCATTCGCCCCCCGCGCGCTCCGGCGGACAATGCCTTGACTGCGGAGTTGCGGGCTCTGGCTCCGGAAAAGCGGCAGGACCGGCTCACGGCCTACATCCTCTCGCAAATCGGTGACGTTGCCCCGGCAGGGGCGGAGGCACCGGACGCCGATCGCGGATTCTTCGATCAGGGGCTCGACTCGATGAATGCGATCGAACTCCGCAATCGCCTGCAAAGCGCTCTTGGCGGCGTCCTTCCGGCAACCCTCGCCTTCGACTACCCGACCCCGAAACGGTTGGCGCAGTACCTGCTGGAACGCGACGGGCTCGACAGTGCTGAGCGGATAATCGCGGCCACGACCGAAAACACTCACGCGGACGCCGGGGACGGGATCGCTATCCTTTCTCTCGGATGCCGCATACCGGGCGGAGTCAATGACCCCGAAGCGTTCTGGACTCTTCTCAAGAACGGCGTTGACGCAATCACGGAAATTCCGGGTAACCGCTGGGACGTTGATCGGTATTACAGCGCCGATCCCGAGGCGCCCGGAACAATCCAGACACGTTATGGCGGTTTCATCGACAACATCGATCTTTTCGATCCGGGGTTTTTCGGAATCTCACCGCGCGAGGCAACGCATCTCGACCCGCAACAGCGTCTCCTGCTGGAGGTCTGCTGGGAGGTTCTGGAGCGCGCCGGCATCCCGCCGAGCAGCCTTGAAGGCAGCCAGACCGGCGTTTTCGTCGGCATCAGCACAAACGACTACCTGCATCGCCTGAACCGCACGCCTGACCGGATCGACGCCTATCTCGGCACCGGCAATGCGCTCAGTGTCGCGGCGAACCGGTTGTCCTTCCTCCTCGGGCTGGAAGGGCCCAGTCTGGCCATCGACACAGCCTGCTCCTCCTCGCTGGTCGCGCTTCACCAGGCTTGCATGAGTCTCAGGAGCGGGGAGTCCGACCTCGCAATCGGCGGCGGGGTCAACCTGTTGCTAGATCCCACCGTCAGCATCAACCATTCCCGCGCGCGGATGCTCGCCCCCGACGGACGCTGCAAAGCGTTCTCGGCAGAGGCAGACGGGTTTGTTCGCTCCGAGGGCTGCGGTCTCGTGTTGCTGAAGAGACTTTCCGATGCAGTGCGCGACGGCGACCGTATCATGGCCGTCATCAGGGGCATGGCGGTGAACCAGGACGGCCGCACCAGCGGCCTGACGGTTCCGAACGGACCGGCGCAGGAGCGGGTTATCCGCCGCGCACTCAATCAGGCCGGCCTCGTGCCGGAGCAGATCGACTATGTCGAGGCGCACGGCACCGGAACCGCCCTGGGCGATCCGATTGAGGCCGGAGCGCTGGATGCCGTATTCGGGAGAAAAGGCCGGGACCGCCCGCTGACGATCGGATCAGTCAAATCGAATATCGGCCATCTGGAGTCAGCCGCCGGTGTGGCCGGATTGCAGAAAGTCGTGCTGTCCCTTAATCATGGTGCTGTCCCTCCGAGCCTGCACAGCAGCAATCGCAATCCCACTATCGACTGGGCACGTATCGGGCTCCGCTTGCCGGAGGGCACCGAGCCCTGGCCGACATCGGGAACAGTACGGCGGGCGGGCGTCAGCTCGTTCGGGTTCGGCGGCACCAATGCCCACCTGATCGTGGAGCAGGCGCCGGATCCCGCCCCGCGCCAGGTGCCGGAATTCAGCCGCTACCTGCTGCCCCTCTCCGCCAAGAGCCGCCCGGCACTTCGCCAGCTCGCGCGGCGCGTTCTGGATACTCTGAATGAGAGCCTGGCGCCGCTTGCCGACCTTTGCTTCACGGCAGCATGCGGGCGCGACCATTTCCCCCACCGCCTTGCCCTTCTCGGTAGCGACAAACCTGCGCTGATCTCAGCTCTGAAGAACTGGCTTAAGGGCCAAGACAACGAAGGCGCCATCGCGCGTGACGAGGCGGTCACAAGGCAACGTTCCACTGCAGAGAAGATATCCGCCGGACAAGCCAGTCCCGGCACATGGCGCGTCCTGGCCGGACGTTACGCAGACGGCGAGAACCCGGACTGGTCAGCGCTCTATGCCGGCCTGCCTTTGCGACTGGCCGACCTGCCAGGGCATCCCTTCGAGCGGCAACGATATTGGGTCGAGGCCGAGAGCGAACGGCGCAGCGCAGCGCCAGCCACCTACAAGGTGAATTGGGAGCCTGTCGCTCCCTCTGCGGAAGAGCCAGCACCTCCGCATGGAAACTGGCTGATCCTCGCTGACGAAAGCGGCTTCGGACAGGCGCTGGCGAATGAGCTTCAAGCACGCGGCGGTGACAACGTGCACTGCACGCTGATCTTCAAAGCACCGCTCAACGGGCATCGCCGCAACCTCGTTCCAGGAGACGAGGCCGCCGCACGTGCTCTGCTGGATGAGTTGGGGTCGCTTGAGGGCATTGTCCATCTCTGGAGCCTCGATGGCCCAGATGCCGAAGAGCTCACCCCAAGGAGCCTTACGGATGGGACCGGAGGCCTCGCAAGCCTGCTTCCGCTGACACGCGCATTACTGGATCTCTCGCATCCTCCTCGGCTCTGGATCCTGACAAGGGACGCAGTCGGCGCTCGCCCGGATGACCGGCTCGACGGTCTGGCCCATGCGCCGGTCTGGGGTTTTGGCCGCAGCATCGCGCTTGAGGCGCCGCACATCTGGGGCGGGCTGATCGACCTGCCGTTCATTCCTGACATGTCCCAGATCGCGGACGCCCTTACCACTGCCGGAAGCGAAAGCGAACTGGCGCTGCGGGACGGACAAGTCCTGGCGCCACGCCTCCACCCGGAAGAAAAGGCCGTGCAGCAGGCTGTCTCCATACGGCCGGACGCGAGTTACCTCATCTCCGGAGGCTTCGGCAGTCTCGGCCGCGCGTTTGGCCTTTGGCTGGCGCGGCAGGGAGCGGGACGGATTTTGCTGACAAGCCGACGAGGCGCGCAATCGGCAACGGCACAAGAGCATTTGAAAGCACTTCTGGACCTCGGAACAGCCGTGGAAACGGCCGCCCTTGACGTCTCCGACACAGAAGCCCTGACCGCGCAGATTGCAAAATGGGGGCAAAACGGCCCGCCGCTTCGGGGTGTGATCCATGCCGCCGGCATCGGCGAGGTGCGTAACCTCATCGACCAGACCTGGCCGGATTGCGCCGCGGTGCTCGCCGGCAAAGCTGGCGGCGCCTGGGCTCTTCACAGTGCGACGGCAAAAGAAAAACTGGATTTCTTCCTCAATTGCGCGTCGATCGCCGGGCTCTGGGGCGGACAGAAACAGGCATCCTACGCTGCAGCGAACGCATTCCTCGATGGACTGGCAGCCTTCCGACGGGCCCAGGGCCTGTGCGGCACGAGCCTCGATCTAGGACCCCTCGCCGACACTGGCATGGTGAACGAGGAGACCGGTTACGAGTTGCGCCGAATGGGGCTCGAGCCTTTCCCGGCGGACCGCCTTCTGGACCGGTTACCGGAGCTTTTAAATCCGGTTGAGGCGCGCATTGCATTTGTTGCCGCTGACTGGCCGCGCTTTGCCGACCTTTATCGCAGTCAACGGCAGACGAAACTATTCGATCCTGTTCTTGCTGACGCGGCGATGTTCCGGCCGACACCGGCACCTACGGCGGCACCGAGCGACAATACACAGACGCGCAAACAGCCACGACAATCACCCCGCGACTGGCTCGCAGCCACCATGAGCGCGGTTCTGCGCCTGCCGCCCGAGCGCCTCGCCCCCGACATCCCTCTTCCCATGCTCGGGCTGGACTCCCTGCTCGCCATGGAAGTCAGAACCCTCATCGAACGGGAACTCGGTTTGACGATCGGCCTGCCGGACCTTCTTGGCAGCCACAGCCTGAACGATCTGGCCGAGCGCCTTTCGCGAGATCTCCCGGCCGGAACCGCTTCCCCTGAACCAGACAACGCGTGGATCGCAGGTCAGATATGACAATTGCAGAATTTGTAAAAAGCCTGGCAGAGCGCCGGGTCGAGCTTTCCGTGACCGAAGGCCAGATCCGTTACAACGGCCCGAGCGAAGCCCTCGACGAGGAGGTGCTGACAGAAATTCGCGAACGGAAATCCGACTTGATCGACTATCTGCGTCGCGCGCCGGAAACCCTTCCCGAGGAAATGCGTACCGGAGCGGAGCCGCTCTCAATAGGTCAGGAAGCGCTCTGGTTCCTCTATGAACTCGACCGGCGGAGCACCGCCTACAACACCTTGTTCGCCGCACGGATGAGACGCGATCTCGATATGTCGGCGCTGCAGGCCGCGATCGACAAACTGACGGAACGCCATGACGGACTCCGCAGCCGTTTTGCCTCCACCGGAGGCAACCCCTTCCGCACAGTGACCCTGCCCGCGCCCGTCGACCTCCATATCACGGATGTTACCGGCTGGAGCCCGGCGGAGGTCGAAGCGGCGATTGCAGAGTTCGCCGATGTTCCATTCGATCTCGAAGGCGCGCCGCCCGTCCGATGGCACCTCTTCACCGGCGTTTCGAACGGAACATTGCCAACTCCGGTTCTCGCCTTCGTGGCGCATCACATAACGGTCGATTTCCGCTCTCTCGAAATCCTCATGGCGGAGCTTTCCAGTCTTTACAATGCGGAGTGCGGGAAGGAAGCCGCAACACTGCCGCCTTTGGCCTGGACGAGCCGTGACTACGCCGAAAAATCGCGGGCGGCCCTCGCCGCCACGTCGGGAAAGCGCGACGAAGCCTATTGGCTGGACAAGCTGGAAGGCGAACTCCCCGCACTCGACCTGCCAACAGACGCACCGCGCCCGCCCCGGCAGGATTATGCCGGTACCACCCAAGTTCAGGAATTTGATTT
Organism: Nisaea sp.; assembly: GCF_039990255.1. Classification (GTDB taxonomy): domain Bacteria; phylum Pseudomonadota; class Alphaproteobacteria; order Thalassobaculales; family Thalassobaculaceae; genus Nisaea. The sequence continues at coordinate 134,350 of NZ_JBDXGG010000006.1, forward strand.
CGAACTCAGCGAGAAAGTCAGGGAAGCCGCCCGGCAAATGCAGGTTACGCCCTATGTCCTGCTGCTCGGGATATTCGGTCTTCTGCTCCGCCGCTATAGCGGTCAGCGCGAAATCCTGATCGGCTCCCCCATGCTCGGACGAACCCAGCCGGAGCTGAAAGATCTCGTTGGTTACTTCGTCAATCCGGTGACCCTGCGCCTCGATGTGACCGATGATCAGACGGGGCCGGACTATCTCGCGGGACTGCGCGAAACCGTTCTCGGTGCATTGGAACATCAGTCCTATCCGTTCCCGCTTCTGGTCGAACGGCTGCAACCCGAACGCGACACCAGCCGTTCACCCCTCTTTCAGGTTGCCTTCGTCTATGAGCGCGAAACCGGAACACCGCTCCTTGAGCAGGGCCTTTTCAGCGAACTGCTGATCGGCGGACAGCGCGGCGCGGTCTTCGACCTGACGCTGACCACCCTCGACCGGGCGGAGGGTTTCCGCCTGACCTGGGAATATGCCAGCGCCCTCTTCGAAGCCGACACAATCACCCGCATGCAAGGCCATTTCGAGCGGCTGCTGGAAGCGCTGCTGGTCCAGCCGGATCAACCGCTTCAGAGACTGTCCCTGCTTTCGGAGGCGGAAACCGCCCTTATCCGGGGCTGGAACGGGACCGACTGTCAGGTTCCCTCCGCAGCGAATCTGGTTGAGCTGATTGCAGACAGGGTCGCGGCATGTCCCGATGCCATTGCCCTGGATACCGGCGACACGCAGGTGAGTTATGCCGAGCTCGACGCCAGAGCCTGCCGGCTGGCGCGCTATCTCCAGAAACGCAGTGTCGGCGCGAACAGCGTCGTGGCAATCGCCCTGCCACGTTCCGCCGAACAACTCATCGCTGTTTTCGGCGTCTTGCGGGCTGGCGGCGCCTGCCTGCCCGTCAATCCTGAGGACCCGCCTGAGCGTATCAACTTTCTTCTCCGGGAGAGCGAAGCGACACTTCTGCTGACCGATCCGGCAAGCGCCACGAGCATGCCTGACGATGCCGTCCCCATCGTCACTCTCGTCCCTGACGATCCAATCCTGACTACCGGCAACGCCGAAGCACCCGCCTGTCCCGCAGGTCCCGAAGATCTGGTTTATGTGTTGTTCACCTCCGGCTCCACAGGCCGTCCGAAAGGTGTCGCAATGCCGCATCGGGCACTTGTCAATCTGACAGGCTGGCAGGCGACACAGGCCGGTTTGGAGAACCCGGCGCGCACCCTTCAATACACGCCGCTGACCTTCGATGTCGCGTTTCAGGAAATCGCCTCGACCTGGTGCTCCGGCGGAACGCTGGTGCTGATCGACGAGGACCGCCGCCGCGACGGCCGCGCCCTGCTCGACTGGATTGACAACCGGAATGTCGAGCGTGCCTTTATGCCCTTCGTCGCGCTGCAGCACCTGACGGAGAGTGCCGGCGGGAAAGCGCTTCCCGCGTGCCTCCAAGACATCGTGACCGCTGGCGAGCAATTGCGGATTACGCCAGCGATAAAGGCGGTCTTCCGGCGCAGCACCTGCCGCCTGCATAACCATTACGGCCCGACCGAAAGCCATGTCGCGACCGCCCATTGCCTGCCTTGTGACGTGGTGGAATGGGACGATCTGCCGCCCATCGGAAGACCGATCGGCAATGTCGCGATTCACCTTCTGGACGAGACAGGCCAACCGGTTCCGGTCGGCGTTCCAGGCGAGCTCTGCATCTCCGGCCCTTGCCTCGCTTCCGGATATCTGAAACGTCCCGACCTCACCGCCGAACGTTTCGTGGACCATCCTGAACATGGAAGGATTTACCAGACCGGGGACTTCGCCCGTTGGCGCGCGGATGGGCTGATCGATTATCTCGGACGCCGTGACGACCAGATCAAACTACGCGGTGTGCGCGTCGAGCTGGGCGAGATCGAAGCCGTTCTGAGCGGACACCCCGCCGTAGGCGAAGCCGCCGTCATTCTGACGGGGGTCGACGCTTCCAAGCGCCTCGCCGCCTATGTCGCTCCCGCTGACGGAACAACCGTGTCCGCCTCGTTGCAAGCGGACCTCATGGATCATCTGCGCGCGAATCTGTCCGCACCGATGGTTCCGGCCAGCCTCGCTTTGTTGACTGAACTCCCCAAAACCTCCAGCGGGAAGCTCAACCGCCGGGCCCTGCCCGAGCCTTCGGTTGAGACGGAAGAGGCATTCATCGCACCGCGCAACGAGGCCGAGGCGCTTCTTGCCGGGATATGGTCCGATCTGCTCGGCCATGACCGGATCGGGGTTACCGAAAACTTCTTCGAACGCGGCGGCCACTCCCTAATCGCCATGCGTCTCGTCACCCGCCTACGCAACAGTTTTGACGTGGACCTGCCGCTCACCGCCTTGTTTGAGGCGCCGACAATCGCCGGACTGGCGGAACGGATCGAGCAGCTTCAGGGCGGAGACCGCCTGCCGCCCATCAGGCACGCGCCGGACGCGCGAACCGCACCGCTCTCCTTCGTCCAGCGCAGGCTGTGGTTTCTGGAACAGCTGGAAGGTCCCAGCGCGACCTACAACATGCCGGCAACGCTGGAGTTGCGCGGCTCAATGGATGTGGAAGCGCTCGGCGCCGCCGCGAGGGCGCTTGTCGAACGGCACACCAGCCTCAGAAGCCGCTTCTCCTCCGCCCAGGGCGAACCCGTCGCGGAGATAACAAAGCCGTACGATCCCCTGCGCATCACGGACCTTACATCGCTCCCCGTCAGCGAGCGCGGAACCGAGGCCCGGCGCCTTGCCCGCAGCCATGGCTCCCAGCCCTTCGATCTGTCTGAAGGCCCTCTCTTCCGTCTGCACCTATTGCGCTTCGACGACGAGTCTCACTGGCTGCTCTTCAACATTCACCATATCGTCAGTGACGGTTGGACCATCGATATCCTCGTGCGCGATATTGCAGCTCTGTACCGCGCGGAAACACATGGTGTGGAAACGCCCCTCGCAGATCTGTCCGTCACCTATGGCGACTTCGCCCACTGGCAAAACGCGTGGCTACAGGGCGAGCCGCTGACACGTCAGCTTGACCATTGGGTCGCTGAGCTTGACGGCGCGCCAACCTTGCTTGAGTTGCCGTCCGACCGCCCTCACCCGAAGACACGCAGTTATCGCGGCGGCCTCCTGACACGCACCCTCGACGCGGCTCTCGGCGACAGGATGCGGAGTTTCAACAGGGCTCATAGCGCGACGGATTTCATGACCATGATCTCCGCCTTCGGCCTCCTGCTATCGCGCTACAGCGGGCAGCGTGATCTCCTGATCGGCTCCCCGGTCGCCAACCGGCGCCTGCGCGAGTGCGAGGATCTGGCTGGCATGTTTGTAAACACCATCGCGCTCCGCTGGCGCGACGAGGACGCACCGGATTTCGCCGCGCTGGTAGCAGAGACGCGGCAGCGCTGTCTCCGTGCCTACGCCAACCAGGATCTGCCATTCGAGCTGCTTGTCGATCATCTGCAACCAGAGCGCAGCCTCATACACAGCCCGCTTTTCCAGGTGATGTTCGTGATGCAGAACGCACCGCTGGAACATTTGGTGTTCGATGGCACAGAAACCCGTCTGCTGGAGCCGCCGGTGACGGTATCGAAATTCGATCTGACACTTTATGTCGAGCCGAGCGGAGACGGTTTCGTCACGCGCTGGGAATATAACGCCGACATCTTCGATGAATCCCGCATCGAACGGATGGCCGACCATTTCGAGCAACTTCTGCAAAGCGCATTGGCCGATCCGGAACACCATCTCGCCCGCATCGACCTCCTCACCAAACAGGAACATCGCGACATCGCCAGCTGGCGCTATGGACCGAAGACAGACCTCGCCTCAACAACCCTGGTCCACGCCATAGAGGAACGGGCCGCCCGGCATCCGAACGCACCGGCACTGGTCGACCGGAAGGAAAGCCTCGATTACGGCGAGGTCAACGAGAGCGCCAACCAGCTTGCCCACTATCTCGACCGGCACGGCATCGGACGCGGAGACATCGTCGCTCTCTGCCTCGAGCCCGGACCGGAAGCGGTGGTCGCCCTTCTCGGCATCGTCAAGGCGGGCGCCGCCTACCTGCCGCTCGACCCTGCCTATCCCGCCGAGCGGCTGGCGGCCATGCTCTCCGGCTCCAAGGCCCGGCTGGTCCTGAGCAAGGGCGATCTTGTGGACCAGTTGCCATCCGGGACTGAAATTTGCCGGCTGGATGCGATCGCGGCGACGCTCGCGGAAGAGAGCGTCGTCAATCCGGCGACACGTCCGGCACCCGACGATCTGCTTTATGTCATCTTCACATCGGGCTCCACCGGCGCTCCCAAGGGCGCTGGGGTTTATCACAAGGGTTTCGCCAACCTGCTGCAATGGTATTGCGCGGCGCTCGATCTTGGCCCTCACGACCGCGGCCTGCTCGTCAGCGCGCTTGGTTTCGACCTGACGCAGAAGAACCTGTTCGCGCCTCTCATCTCCGGTGCCGCTCTTCACTTCCCGGAACCCGGCCTCGGCTTCGATCCCACCGCCCTACGTCGCACCATCGCGGAAGACGCGATTACCTGGATCAACTGCACGCCAAGCGCCTTCTATCCACTGCTGGCAGAAGACGATTACACCCCGCTCTCTTCCTTGCGCCATATCATACTCGGCGGTGAACCGATTCAGACGGACAGGCTCCGCGACTGGCTGGCCGCGCCAACCTGCAAGGCAACAGTGCTGAACAGTTACGGCCCAACGGAATGCACTGACGTTGCGGTGGCGGGTGCGTTCGACCCCGCTTCGGATGCCGCGGGCGTGCCGCTCGGCCGTCCGATCGACAATGTCCGTGTTCATGTACTCGATCCCGACGGCGCACCTGTGCCCGTCGGCCATCCGGGCGAACTCTTCATTGGCGGGGTCGGCATCGGCGCCGGTTATGTCGGCCAACCGGATCTGACTGCGGCCAAGTTCGTCGACTTGAAAATCGACGGCCGCACGCGGCGCTACTACGCGACGGGCGATCTCGCCTGCTGGCGCGCTGACGGAACGCTCGACTATCTCGGTCGCCGGGATCAGCAGATCAAACTGCGCGGCTTCCGGATCGAACTGGAAGAGATCGAGGCCAGCTTGCGAGCAGCCCCCAGAGTGAAGGACGCCGCCGTCATCGTCTCCCGAACCGGGGCACAGGATCAACTTGTCGGCTATGTCACAGCCGGCGCCGAATGGGACCCGGAAGAGCTGCGCGCGCCTCTGGAACGGCACTTGCCTGCTTACATGGTCCCATCCCGGCTGATCCGTCTCGACGCTCTGCCGGTCACCCCCAACGGCAAACTCGACCGCCGCGCACTTGCGAGCCTGATAGTGGCCCCGCGCAAGGAACAGCCACCGCGCGGACAGACAGAATCCGCCTTGTCGGAAATCTGGGCCGCTCTGCTCGGTTTCGATGCGATTGATCGCGACACAAGCTTCTTTTCCATTGGCGGCCATTCCCTGCTGGCAGTGCAACTCCTCGCGCGCGTCACGGATACATTCGCGATCGAACTGTCGCTGCGTGAGCTGTTCGAAAAGCCCACCCTTGCAGGGCTCGCCGAGCTTATCGAAACAGGACGGAACCGGACAAGACCGGAGATCACACGACTTCCAACAGGCGAGCATCCAGAGCCCTCTTTCGCGCAGCAGCGCCTGATGTTCCTGGATCAACTCGAAGGCCCCAGTGCCGCCTACAGCATGCCGGCCACACTTGAGCTCCGGGGCGACCTTGACCGCATGGCCCTTCGCCGGGCTCTGACAGCACTCGTCGCCCGGCACGATAGCCTGAGACTCTGCTTCGCCTTTGACGACGGCCGTCCGGTCTCGCGTTACCTCGAAGCCTACGATCCGCTGACGGAACGGGACCTGAGCGACCTCCCTGAGGAAGACGCTGAAGCCGAAGCGCTGCGGCTTGGCGAGGAACACGCGCGCATGCCTTTCGATCTCGCCACCGGGCCGTTGTTCCGCCTCAGCCTGATCACGCTGGCACCGGAGCGGCACCGTCTGCTCTTCAACATGCATCACATCATCAGCGACGGCTGGTCCATCGATCTTTTGATCGCCGATCTTGCCCGTCTCTACACGGCATTCCGCACGGGATCGGAAGCAATCCCGCCCGCGCCTGCGCTGAACTACTCCGGCTACGCCAGATGGCAGAACCAATGGCTCCGCGACGAGACGCTGGAACGCGCGCTCACCTTCTGGCGGGATCACCTCGCCGGGGCGCCAGAGCTGCTTGATCTGCCGACGGATCACCCCCGCCCCGCCATCCAGGTCCACAAAGGCGGAGCCGTGCCCCTGCGGATCGACGACAAGCTCGGCGGCGCGCTGCGGGCACTCGCGCGCGGGAATGACGCCACCCTCTTCATGGTCCTGCTGGCCGCTTACGACCTGCTGCTGTTCCGCTTCAGCGGCGAGCGCGACATCAGTGTCGGCGTTCCCGTAGCCAACCGGGGGGACAGCAGGCTCGAAGACATTGTGGGTCTGTTTCTGAATACCCTCGTCATGCGCACGCAAGTGCCTACTGCCGGGAGTTTCCGGGACTTCCTCTCCGCAATCCGGCAGACAACGCTCGCCGCCTATGCCCACCAGGATGTTCCATTCGAGTATCTTGTCGAGCAACTACGCCCGGCACGCTCTCTCAGCCACAACCCGCTGTTCCAGGTGATGATCAACCTGGTCAACACACGGCGCGAGCAGATCACGCTGGACGGGCTGGAGGTGGAGCAGACTGGCCAGACGGACGATCTCTTGGCCAAGTTCGATCTGAATCTGAGTTTCACGGAACAGCCGGACGGCTCGCTCGACGGAGAGCTACAATATAATGCGGCCTTGTTCGAGCATGAGACCGTTGCCTTCCTCGGTGACTATTTCCTTACTCTCCTCCGCGGCATAACGGCAGAGCCGGACGCGCCGCTGACAGAGATATCGCTCTATCGCGACGAACCTACGGCGCTGCGCGAGATGCCGAAACCGGCGGGAGCACCCGTCCGTTTCGGGTCAATCGAACGCTCCATTCCGAACCGCTTCGCCGAACAGGTGGCCCTGCACCGTGATCGCATCGCAGTCCAGACACAGACACAATCGCTCACCTATGGCGCTCTGGATCTGGAAAGCCGGCGCCTCGCCGCCGCGCTGCTTGAGCACCCCGAGTGCAAACGGGTAGCCCTGTTGCTGCCGCACGACACAAGCATGGCAGTCGGCATACTCGGAACGTTGCAAGCCGGACGGGCCTATGTCCCGCTTGATCCGTCGCAACCGGCTGAAAGACTGCGCACGATCCTGGAAGATGTCGGCGCCGAGATCATCGTCTGCACTGCGGCGCATGAAGAGCGCGCCACAATGCTCGCGGGGACGGGGTGCTCCCTACAGTCACTCGACCGACTGGAGCAAGTCTCCGCAGCGACTCTCCCGGAACCCTCCCCGGACAGTGTCGCCTATCTGCTCTACACCTCCGGCTCGACCGGACGGCCCAAGGGTGTGGTGCAGAACCATCGCAACGTGCTGCACTTCATCCGGCGCTATAGCGAAAACCTGCGACTCACTCCGGACGACCGGCTGCTCCAGGTCGCGTCCTATGCCTTCGACGCTGCGGTGATGGATTTCTATGGCGCTCTGCTCAACGGCGCCACGCTCTGCCTTTTCGACGCGCGCAACCAGTCCATAGCGGACTGTGCGCCCTGGCTGGAACAGGAAGGCATTACAGTCTGGCACTCTACGCCGAGTGTCTTCCGCGCTTTCACTACCGATCTGGAGACCCGCCTGCCGTCGGTCCGGCTCGTGGTCATGGGTGGGGAGGCCGTCAGCCGGACGGATTTCGAAACCTTCCGGCAACGGTTCGAGCCCGGCACCCTGTTCGTCAACGGCCTCGGCCCGACCGAGTCGACCGTGACCTTGCAATTCTTCGCTGATCATCAAACCGATCTGCGCCGGCAGTCGATGCCTGTCGGCTATCCGGTCGACGACACAATGATCGAGCTCCTCGACGAAAACGGCGCGCCAACGGACCTGTGCGGCGAAATCGCGATCTGCAGCCCGTATGTCGCACTCGGCTACTGGCAGCAGGAGTCCGCCGCATTCGAAACCGACCCGGCACGCCCGGGCGCAATCCGCTACCGCAGCGGCGATATGGCCCGCCGTCTGCCTGACGGCAGCCTGGAGATGGTCGGGCGCCGCGACGGGCAGATCAAGCTGCGCGGGTTCCGTATCGAGCTTGGAGAGATCGAGGCGGTTCTCCGCAACCACCCCGATATTCGCGAAGCCGCAGCCATCCTCTATACGCCGGAAGAAACAACGGCCGAACCGAGACTGATCGCCTATCTGACCGGGACGGCTAATCCGGAAACCGCTCTTGCATGGTGCCGCGACCAGCTCCCGAGCTACATGGTGCCGTCGGAGGTAGTGGTCCTCGACGCCCTCCCGCTGACGGTGACAGGCAAGCTCGACCGCAAAGCATTGCCCGTGCCGGACATGACTCCGGAGCGTACTGGTTCGGGTGCGCCGGTGACGCCGGGCGAGGAGCTGCTCGCGGGCCTCTGGGCGGACGTGCTGAAGACCGGCGCCGTCGGGCGTTCGGACAGCTTCTTCGATCTCGGCGGGCATTCCCTGCTGGCAACACAGCTGCTCTCCCGCATCCGTGCCGCCTTCGGAACCGACATCCCCCTCCGCCTGATCTTCGAGCATCCCACACTCTCCGCTCAAGCCACCGCCATCGAGGCCGAACGACGCGGAACACCCCCACCACCGATCATGCCGCGTGAAGATCGCGATGCCTTGCCCCTCTCCTTCGCGCAACAGCGCCTCTGGTTCCTCGCCGAGCTGGAAGACGGCGATCATGCCGCTACCTACAACATCACAGCCGCCCTCGGCCTTGACGCTGCCCTCGACGTGGACGCCCTCAGGTCCGCGCTGCTCGCCCTCACCGCACGGCACGACAGCCTGCGCATATCTGTCCGCGCCGAGAACGGACAGCCCGTGCTGGGCTTGCGTGATCCCTATGACCCGCTGGTGGTCGAGGATCTGCTGCTTGAAGAAGGAGAAGACCGCGACGCTGCTGTCCATGCAAGCGCCGCTCTGCATGCCGCCGCCCCCTTCGATCTGGCAGCCGACCCGCTGCTCCGCCTCACACTGCTTCGTCTCGACACAGACGCCGAGGTCCTGCTGGTCAACCTGCACCACATCGCCGCAGACGGCTGGTCCCTCGGCGTGCTGGTCCGCGATCTCAGCGCGCTTTACGCGGCTGCGCTTGAGGATAGAGAGGCGAATCTACCGCCTCTGCCGATCCAATACGCCGACTATGCCGCCTGGCAGCGTGACTGGCTCTCAGGAGACGTCCTGGAGACACAGCTCGCCTACTGGCGCGACCGCCTTGGTGATGCGCCAGCCTTGCTGGAGCTTCCCGCCGATCATCCCCGCCCCGCCGTCAAGACCTATCGCGGCGGACAGCGTGCCCTCACCCTTGATCCCGAACTTGCCAAACGGCTGGAGGCCTTCAGCAGAGCCAGAGGCGCGACCCTCTTCATGACCCTGCTTGCCGCCTTCAAGGTGCTGCTGCACCGCTATAGCGGACAGGAAGACATTCTCGTCGGAAGTCCCATCGCCAACCGCACACAGGCAGAGAGCGAGGATCTGGTCGGCTTCTTCGTCAACACACTCGTCATGCGCAGCACCGTCTCACGAGATCTCTCCTTCGAGGATCTGCTCTCCCAACTGCGCGAGACGGCGCTCGACGCCTATGCCCATCAGGATCTCCCCTTCGAGACCCTGGTGACGGAGCTGCAACCCGAACGCTCACTCTCCCACAGCCCGCTCTTCCAGGTCATGTTCGCCCTGCAGAACGCGCCCCAGGAAGCGCTGGCCCTCGGCGAGGCGACAATCCAGCCCCTCGCTCCCGACCTCGAGACCGCGAAGTTCGATCTCACCCTCAGTATCGATGCGGGGCCGAACGGGCTCAGCTGCAACTGGGAATATGCCGCAGATCTCTTCGAGCCTTCCCGCATCGACCGCATGGCGGCCCATTACCGGGAACTTCTGGAGAGCATGCTTGCCGCGCCCGAGGCGCCGGTCGGCACCCTGCCGCTGCTCACCCGGGCCGAGCGGGACGAGATCGCGGGCTGGAGTGGTGGAGAGAGCCCCTATCCCCGTGACGCCTCTCTCGTTGCGCTCTTTGCCGAACAGGTACAGGCGGCACCGCACGCCGTTGCCCTCCGCTCCGGCGACGAGACACTCACATACGCCGAACTGGATGAACGGTCGGACAGGTTGGCTGCATATATCGCCACGCAGCACCAGCCCGCACCGGGCGCCGTCATCGGCCTTTGCCTGCCGCGCGGGGTCGATCTGATTGTTGCCATGCTCGCCACCCTGAAGACGGGCGCCGCCTATCTGCCCCTTGATCCCGACCTGCCGGACAACCGGATCGGCTATATGCTCGAGGAAGCCGAAGTCGCACTGGTCCTCAGCCACGAGGCGCTGGCGGGCGTGCTGCCAGAGGGCGAACACGCCCTGCTGCTGCTGGAGCGCGATGCAAATCAGATCGCCGCCTGTGACGCGGATGTTCCTGCCGAGGGTGCCGACGGCGGCAGCCTCGCCTATGTCATGTACACATCCGGCTCAACCGGACGCCCCAAGGGCGTCATGGTGCCACAGCGCGCCGTCACGCGGCTGGTCCGCAACACGGATTATATCGACATCAAACCCGGCGACCGTATCGCCCAGGCCGCGACACCCGTCTTCGATGCCGCAACATTCGAGATCTGGGGCGCGCTCCTCAACGGCGCCGCCATCGAACTCCTCGAACGAGACGACATCCTCGATCCGGACCGCTTCGCAAAAATGCTGCGCGACGGCAGGTTCAACATCATTCTTCTGACAACATCACTCTTCAATCGCCAAGCTCAGGCCGATCCAGGCGTCTTTTCCAACCTCGACACCCTGCTTTTTGGCGGGGAGGCAGCCGACCCCCGATGCGTCCGTGCCGTGCTCCGCGCCGGGCCGCCGAAGCATTTGCTAAATGCTTATGGTCCCACTGAATGCACCACCATGGGCACATGGCACGAGGTCCATGACGTTCCCGTGGACGCCACTTCGATCCCCATTGGCACACCCATCGCCAATACCACCGCGCACATCCTCGATCCGGACGGCAATCCCGTCCCCGCAGGCATTGCGGGCGAGCTGCATCTCGGCGGAGATGGCCTGGCCGACGGCTATCTGGCACAGCCCGAACTGACCAGCGAGCGCTTCATTACCCATCCGACCCTCGGACGCCTCTACCGCACGGGCGATCTCTGCCGCTGGAACCAAGCCGGCGCCATCGACTATCTGGGCCGTACCGATCATCAGATCAAGCTCCGCGGCTTCCGCATCGAACTCGGAGAGATCGAGGCCGCTCTCCGCGCCATCGACGCCGTCGAGGAAGCCGTCACGCTCCTCGCGGGCGAAGGAGAACATCGCCGCATCATTGCCTATGTCACCGGCACAGGCCTCGACGGCACAACACTGCGCCGCGACCTCCACAGAGCCCTCCCGAGCTACATGGTGCCGTCGGAGGTGATGGTGCTCGATACCCTGCCCCTCACCGTCACAGGCAAACTCGACCGCAAAGCATTGCCAGTGCCGGAGGTGGCACCGGAGCGCACTGGTTCTGGTGCGCCGGTGACGCCGGGCGAGGAGCTGCTCGCGGGTCTCTGGGCGGACGTGCTGAAGCGTTCGTCCGTCGGGCGTTTCGACAACTTCTTCGATCTCGGCGGGCATTCCTTGCTGGCGACACAGCTGCTCTCCCGTATCCGCGCCGCCTTCGGGGCCGACATCCCCCTCCGCCTGATCTTCGAGCACCCCACACTCTCGGCCCAGGCCGCCGCTATCGAGACAGAACGACGCGGAACGCCACCCCCGCCTATCCTGCCGCGTGAAGACCGTGATGCCTTGCCTCTCTCCTTCGCGCAACAGCGCCTCTGGTTCCTCGCCGAGCTGGAAGACGGCGATCATGCCGCTACCTACAACATCACAGCCGCCCTCGGGCTTGACGCTGCCCTCGACGAGAGCGCCCTGCGTGCGGCGTTCCTCGCCCTCACCGCACGGCACGACAGCCTGCGCATATCTGTCCGCGCCGTAAACGGACAGCCCGTGCTGGGCTTGCGCGATCCCTACGACCCGCTGGTGGTCAAGGATCTTCTGCCGGAAGCGGGAGAAGACCGCGACGCTGCTGTCCATGCAAGCGCCGCTCTGCATGCCGCCGCCCCCTTCGATCTGGCGGACGACCCGCTGCTCCGCCTCACCCTGCTGCGTCTCGACACAGACGCAGAGGTGCTGCTGGTCAACCTGCACCATATCGCCGCAGACGGCTGGTCCCTCGGCGTGCTGGTCCGCGATCTCAGCGCGCTCTATGCCGCTGCGCTGGAAGAGCGTGAAGCCGATCTCTCCGCTGTATTACCGCCTCTGCCCATCCAATACGCCGACTATGCCGCCTGGCAGCGTGACTGGCTCTCAGGAGATGTCCTGGAGACACAGCTCGCCTACTGGCGCGACCGCCTTGGTGATGCGCCAGCCTTGCTGGAGCTTCCCGCCGATCACCCCCGCACCGCCGTCAAGACCTATCGCGGCGGACAGCGTGCCCTCACCCTTGATCCGGAACTGGCGGAACGGCTGGAGGCCTTCAGCAGAGCCAGAGGCGCGACCCTCTTCATGACCCTGCTCGCCGCCTTCAAGGTGCTGCTGCACCGCTATAGCGGACAGGAAGACATTCTGGTCGGCTCACCCATCGCCAACCGCACCCAGGCAGAGAGTGAGGAGCTGGTCGGCTTCTTCGTCAACACCCTCGTCCTGCGCAGTACTATTGAACGCGCGCAGAGCTTCGAGACCGTTCTCTCTGACACCCGCGAGACAGCGCTGGACGCCTATGCCCATCAGGATCTCCCCTTCGAGACCCTGGTGACAGAGCTGCAACCGGAACGCTCACTCTCCCACAGCCCGCTCTTCCAGGTCATGTTTGCCCTGCAGAACGCCCCCCAGGAAGCGCTGGCCCTCGGTGACGCAACGATCCAGCCCCTCGCGCCCGATCTCGAGACCGCCAAGTTCGATCTCACCCTCAGTATCGATGCGGGGCCGAACGGGCTCAGCTGCAACTGGGAATATGCCGCAGATCTCTTCGAGCCAGCCCGGATCGACCGTATGGCGGCCCATTACCGGGAGCTGCTCGAAAGCATGCTTGCCGCGCCCGAGGCACCGGTCGGCACCCTGCCGCTGCTGACAGAGGCAGAGCGCCATGAGATTGCGGGCTGGTGCGGTGGAGAGAGCCTCTATCCCCGTGACGCCTCTCTCGCTGCGCTCTTCGAGGAGCAGGTGCAGGCGGCACCAGACGCCGTCGCCCTTCGCTCCGGAGAGACGGAGGTGACCTACGCCGAGCTCAATGAACGTGCGAGCCGCCTGGCCGCGTATATCGCCGCGCAGTATCAGCCCGCACCAGATGCCGTCATTGGCCTCTGCCTGCCGCGCGGGGTCGATCTGATTGTGGCCATGCTCGCCACCCTGAAGACGGGAGGCGCCTATCTGCCGCTTGATCCGGATCTGCCCGCTGACAGGCTCAGCTACATGCTTGAGGAAGCCCAGATCACGCTGGTCCTCACCCACGAGGTGCTGGCGGGCGTGCTGCCAGAGGGCGGGCACGCCCTGCTGCTGGATCGCGATGCAAATCGGATCGCTGCCTGCGATGCGGATGTTCCAGCATCACAGAGCGACGGCGGCAGCCTCGCCTATGTCATGTACACATCCGGCTCAACCGGACGCCCCAAGGGCGTCATGGTGCCACAGCGCGCCGTCACGCGCCTCGTCCGCAACACGGATTATATCGACATCAAACCCGGCGACCGTATCGCACAGGCCGCAACACCCGTCTTCGATGCAGCAACCTTCGAGATCTGGGGCGCGCTCCTCAACGGTGCCGCAATCGAACTCCTCGAACGAGACGACATCCTCGATCCAGACCGCTTCGCAAAAATGCTGCGTGAGGGCAGGTTCAATACGATGTTCCTGACCGCCACCCTGTTCAACAGGATGGCGCAGATCGACCCAAGCCTCTTTGCAAAGCTCGATACCCTGTTGGTCGGTGGTGAAGCGCTTGATCCGCGTTGGATACGTGCCGTGCTCGAGGCCGAGCCACCGACCCGTCTTTTGAACGGGTACGGGCCGACCGAATGCACCACCTTCGCGGTCTGCCATCACATTACGGAGGTTCCTGAAGACGCCACCTCGATCCCCATTGGCACCCCAATAGCCAACACGGTGGCGCACATCCTCGATCCGGACGGCAACCCCGTCCCGACAGGTATCGCAGGCGAGCTGCATCTCGGTGGCGACGGCCTAGCCGACGGGTACCTGGCGCAGCCGGAGCTGACCGGCGAGCGCTTCGTCACCCATCCAACCCTCGGGCGGCTCTACCGCACGGGCGATCTCTGCCGCTGGAACCAGTCCGGCGCCATCGACTATCTCGGACGCACCGATCACCAGATCAAGCTCCGCGGCTTCCGTATCGAGCTTGGAGAGATCGAAGCCGCTCTCCGCGCCATACACGTCGTCGAGGAAGCCGTCACGCTCCTCGCAGGCGAAGGGGAGCATCGCCGCATCATTGCCTATGTCACTGGCACAGGCCTCGACGGCACAGCCCTCCGCCGCGACCTCCAGGCCGCACTCCCAAGCTACATGGTCCCCTCCGAGGTGATCCTCCTCGACGCCCTGCCGCTGACGGTGACAGGCAAACTCGACCGCAAGGCATTGCCCCTGCCGGATATGGCGCCTGAGCGTGCTAGTTCGGGTGCGTCGGTGACGCCGGGCGAGGAGCTGCTTGCGGGGCTCTGGGCGGACGTGCTGAAGACCGGCTCCGTCGGCCGCGCTGACAGCTTCTTCGATCTCGGCGGGCATTCCCTGCTGGCAACACAGCTGCTCTCCCGCATCCGTGCCGCCTTCGGAACCGACATCCCTCTCCGCCTGATCTTCGAGCATCCCACGCTCTCCGCCCAGGCCGCCGCCATCGAGACGGAACGACGCGGCGCACCGCCGCCGCCGATCACGCCGCGTGAAGATCGCGATGCCTTGCCCCTCTCCTTCGCACAGCAACGACTCTGGTTCCTCGCTGAGCTGGAGCCGGACAATCCGTTCTACAACACGCCGCTCGCGCTGCGCCTCACAGGGAAGCTCGACAAGGCCGCGCTGAAACAGGCCATCGACCAATTGATCGACCGTCACGAAGTACTGCGGACCGCATTCCGGAACGAGCACGGAGAGCCGGTTCAGGTCATCCTCGACCATCTCGACGTGCCATTGCAGGAAATCGACCTCACCGCGACACCGAAGGGCGCACGCGAGACCGCTATGCTGGCGGAGGCGGAACGAGCCGCCCGCGCGCCCTTCAAAGATCTCGGCGCGCCGCCTCTGCTGCGTGTGGAACTCGTCATCCTGGGGCCAGAAGAGCATGTACTGCTGCTGACCGTGCATCACATCATCATCGACGGCTGGTCACTCAACGTCCTGACCCGCGAACTCGCTCACGCTTATCGAGCCCATTTGCACGGTGCGCCGGAAACCCTCCCGCCATTGCCGGTCCAGTATGCGGATTTCGCCGCATGGCAACGAAGCTGGCTGCGCGGCGAGGTTCTGGAGCAACAACTTTCCTATTGGCGCCAACAACTTGCAGACGCGCCTCCGATGCTCTCACTGCCAACAGACAGACCACGCCCGGCGATACAGAGCTTCCGGGGAGGCAGCCTGCGCTTCACCATTGATGCCGTAACGCGCGATCGGCTGAAGGAGCTGAGCCGGACTCATAACGCGACCCTGTTCATGACCCTGCTGACCGGCTTTGCCGCGCTGCTGTACCGCTATAGCGGCCAGGACGACATCGTCATCGGATCGCCGATCGCCAACCGCACCAACGCCCAGAGCGAGGATCTCGTTGGCTTCTTCGTCAATACACTGGCCTTGCGGGTGAGGCTGTCAGAGCATTCCGACATTCCGAGCCTGCTCGATCAGGTCCGCCAGACCGCACTCGATGCCTATGCGCATCAGGACCTCCCGTTCGAACATCTGGTCGACGAGTTGCAGCCGGACCGGGACCTCAGCCGCAATCCGGTCTTCCAGGTCATGATGGCGCTGCAGAACATGCCGCTTGAGCAAAGCGATGTGGAAGGCCTGCAGCTCAGCCCTGTCCATATCGACCGCCGTGCCGCTTTGTTCGATCTGGTGCTGGACTTCTGGGACGTGGATGACGGACTGCAGGGCGTCATCGAATATAACCGCGACCTCTTCGACCATCAGACGGTCGAGCGCATGGTCGGTCACTTCGCGGTACTGTTGCAGGCAATCGCGGAGACGCCCGAGCGGACGATCGATGCGTTACCGCTGATGGAGACGGACGAGCGGGCGGCGGTCCTGGCACTGTCGAACGGGCCGGAAATTGTACATCCGGTCTCACAGAGCCTAGCCGAAGCGTTCGAGAGCCAGGTCTCAGCGACGCCGGAGCGGGTGGCGGCCGAGGCGCACGGGATCAGCATCGATTATGCGGAGCTGAACCGGAGAGCCAACCGGCTCGCCAATCTGCTGATCGCGCTGGATGTCGCCCCGGGCGACCCGGTCGCCATCCTGGTGCCGCGCGGCCTCGATTACCTCGCGAGCGTGCTCGGGATCATCAAGGCGGGGGGAATGTTCCTGCCGCTCGACACGGCTTATCCGGGCGCCCGGCTGCGTCACATGCTGGAGGACAGCAGTGCCGCCATACTGGTGGCGAACGGAGTAGATCTCTCGGCGCTCTCGGAGGACGGCCTGCCGGAGACGCTCGGTGATGTGGTTCTCGTCGGCGGCGCCACGAAACTGGAGGACAGTCCGGTCGGAGTCCGGCTGCATATGGCCAGCGCGCTCTCCGCGCAATCGGACACAAACCCGCCAATCGTCAACGGCCCCCGCGATCCGCTCTACCTACTCTACACATCGGGCTCGACGGGACGGCCGAAAGGCGCGCTGGTGCGTCACGAAGGGGCCCTCAACCACATCTTCGCCGAGTTCCGCCTGCTCGATTTCGGGGCCGACGGGGCCATCCTGCAAAGCGCGCCCGCATCCTCGGACATCTCTGTCTGGCAATGCCTGGGTCCGCTTCTGGTCGGTGGACGTGTCGTCTTCGCTGATTTCGAAACCGTCGCCTCTCCACGCGCCCTTTTCTCATTGATCAGAGAAAGCCACGTCAGCCTGATTGAGCTGGTACCGGTGGTGCTCGAAAGCCTGATGAACGAGGCGGACGGAATGCCTGACGACCGCAGGGCACTTCCCGATCTCGCCTCGGCGATGGTTACGGGAGAGGCCGTCTCGGTCGCTCTGGTGAACCGCTGGCTCTCGCTCTGGCCCGATATCTCGCTGATCAATGCCTACGGGCCGACTGAAGCGGCCGACGATGTATGCCAGAGCGTGATCGATACACCGCTTCCGGCTGAACAGGTTACGGTCCCGATCGGGATGCCCGTCGACAACATGTCCACCCTCATTCTGGACACATCGCTCGCGCTGCAGCCTATCGGCGTGCCCGGCGAGATCTGCGTCAGCGGTATCGGCGTCGGGGACGGATACTGGCGCCGTCCGGAACTGACTGCGGAGGTGTTCGTCGACAACCCGCATTCGGAAGAAACATTTGGCAAGCGTCTTTACCGGACGGGCGATCTCGGACGCCGGCGTCCCGACGGCACTCTGGAATATCTCGGCCGCATCGACGGACAGGTGAAAATCCGGGGCTTCCGGGTCGAGCTGGGCGAGATCGAAGCAGCCATCGCCCGTAACACGCAGATCCGTGAGGTTCTGGTCCAGGACTATCTGGACACCGAGGGCGAGCGCCGTCTCGCCGCCTATTTGCAGGTCCGGATGCCGAGCGCCGAGGCCTCCGAGCTGGTGCAGGATCAGGTCGCGCTCTGGAAAGAGCTGCACGAGGCCAGCTACGCGGACGAAAGCGTCGCTGAAGAGGATGCCACCTTCAACACCATCGGGTGGGACAGCACCTTCACTGGCGAGCCTCTTTCCGAGGAAGAAATGCGGGAATGCGTGGATAACGCGATTTCACGCATTCTGGAGCTTAACCCGAAACACCTGCTGGAAATCGGCTGCGGCACCGGCCTGCTGCTCTATCGCCTTGTGCCGGAATGCGAGAGCTATCTAGGAACTGATCTTTCGGCTGTTGCCATCGAGCAATTGAAGGTGCGGCAGAACCGGCTTCCGGTCGAGCGGCTGAGCCAGGCCGCGTTGCGTGCGCAGACTGCCGACGACTTCCAGGGGATCGCAGCGGGCAGCTTCGACACGCTCGTGCTGAATTCGGTGATCCAGTATTTCCCGAGCCACGATTACCTCCTGGCCGTCCTGCGCGAAGCCGTCGAGCGCTGCGCCGATGGCGGCTCGATCTTTGTCGGAGACGTGCGGAGCCTGCCGCTGCTGCGCGGCTATCACGGTGCCGTGCAATGCTTCAAGGCGGAGTCCGACCTCACCAGCGCCGACCTTTCGGAGCGGATCGAGGATCACCTGGCGCGCGAGCAGGAACTTGCCGTCGCGCCCGCCTTCTTCGATGTTCTTGGCCGCATGTTGCCGCGTGTCGCGGGTGTGGAGATCCGGCCGAAACGCGGCGCGGTCCATAACGAGATGACCTGCTTCCGCTATGACGTGGTCATCCGCGTCGGAGCGGAAACGGCCGACCCGGCGCCGATCGACTGGGAGGACTGGCGAGCCGATCGTCCCGGTCTGGACGACATCCGGAACCGGCTTCAGACGGAAGGCGGTCAGCTCGCGATCCGTAATATTCCCAATGCACGGCTCGACGAGATGCGGGCTCTGCTCGACTGGCTCGACGAGGCAGATACGGGCGATAAGGTCGAGGCAGCACGGACCCGGATGCAGGCAGCAACCGGTCAGGGGCTCGATCCCGAAGCTCTCTGGAGCCTGCAGGAGACACTTCCTGTCACGGCCGAGATTTTCTGGGAGCCCGAAAGCGATTGCGGCGCGCTCGCGGTACTGTTCCGGCCAACGGGTCACGCCCCCATAGATGGCGCCTGGTCCAGCCTGACGGGACAGGAGGAAACTCCATCTTCTCTGCCGTCCGACGATCCATTCTTCGGGCTGACCAACAATCCGCTGAGCGAAAGCTTTACCCGGCACCTGTTGCCACGGCTGCGGCAGGACCTGAGAGACAGCCTGCCCGAGCACATGATCCCGTCCGGCTTCGTCGTGTTGGACCGCTTCCCACTGATGCCGAACGGCAAGGTCGACCGGCAGGCGCTTCCGGCGCCCCGGATGCAGACGCTTGCTTCGGGCACGGGATCCGCGCCCACCACAGCAACCGAAACCGCCATGCAGGAAATCTGGGCGGAAGTGCTCGGCATCGCACCGCCGGGCACGGAGGAGAATTTCTTCGAGCTGGGCGGGCACAGCCTCAAGGCGACCCAGGTGCTCAGCCGCTTGCAGGACCGGCTTCGGAAAGAGCTGACGCTGCGCGACATCTTCAGCAACCCGACCATCTCGGCCCTTTCGGAGCTGCTTGACCAACAGGTCGACGTCGACGCGACACCGATCGCGAAAGTGCCAGACGAAGCGGATTATCCGGTCTCCTATGCACAACAACGCCTCTGGTTCCTGTCCCAGATGGACGGCGGCGAGGCCTACCACATGGTCGACAGCCTGCGGGTCCGGGGACTGCTCGACGTGGAGAGCCTGCGTTTCGCACTCGGCTCCGTCGTCGCGCGCCACGAAAGTCTCAGGACCTCCTTCTTCGAGCGCGACGGGGTATTGCGCCAGCGCGTCGAGGAGCCAGACGAGGCCCCGTTGGACCTTGTCGATCTGAGCGATGCGCCGGATCCGCTCGAAGCAGCCCGGCAACGCGCCCTTACCGATGCGGGCCAGGGATTCGACCTGACGCGGGCGCCGCTCATCCGATTGCATCTTCTCCAGCTCGGCGCAGACGATCATGTGCTGCTGTTCAACATGCACCACATCGTCTCGGACGGCTGGAGCATGGACGTGCTGGTCCGCGAGGTTATCGCGCTCTATCGGGCCAGAACAGAGAACGGCAGCGCAAACCTGCCATCGCTCCCGATCCAGCACCGCGACTGTGTCGCCTGGCAGACGGAACGGCTTAGCAAACGTGCCGAAGAGCATCGTGAATTCTGGCGCGCCAAATTGGGAGACCTGCCGCCGCCGCTGGACCTGCCGGCCGATTTCCCGCGCCCGCCGGTCAAGACCTACAGCGGCGGAAAGCTCCGGCAAACCCTCGACGCGGGCACTCTGGGTGCTCTAAACGATCTCGCCAGAGCGCACGGCACGAGCCTCTTCATGGTGCTAACAGCGCTGGTGAAAATCTTCCTGCACCGGATCAGCGGCGCGGAAGATATCAGCCTCGGTGTTCCTGCCGCCGGGCGCGGCCATATCGACCTGGAAAACCAGATCGGTTTCTTCGTCAACACCCTGGTCCTGCGCGACCGGATGAGTGGGGCGGAAAGTTTCACCGACATTCTCGACCGGGTGCGCCGGACCTCCATCGCGGCCTACGCCCACGAGGATTACCCCTTCGACGAGATCGTGCGCGATCTCAATGTGCCGCGCGACCCAAGCCGCAATCCACTGTTCGACGTGATGGTCGCGTTCCAGAACACGGAGAATGTCGCCTTCGATCTTCCGGGTCTGGAAGTCTCCTCGCTCTCCCTCGATTACGGCACGACCCAGTTCGACCAGCTCTGGAGCTTCACGGAGACCGATACGGGGCTGCAGGTGGAACTCCGCTTCAACAGGGATCTGTTCGAGGAAGCCAGCATCGCGCGTCAGCTCGAATGCTGGGTGACGCTTGTCGAAAATGCTCTCGAAACACCGGAAGACTCCATCGGGCGCCTGCCGCTTCTCACTTCCGACGAACGGTCGGCGCTGCTCTCCAGAGCCACTCCCGATATCACCGTCAAACCGGCGCACCGGAGCCTGACGAAATGGTTCGAGGCGCAGGCTGCCGCCAGCCCGGATGCCATCGCGGTCAGCGACGGCGAAACACAGCTGAGCTATGCGGAACTGAACAGGCAGGCAAACCGGCTGGCCCACCGCTTGGGTACGCTGATGGACATTCCGGACGGCGGTCCACCGCCGCTGATCGGACTCTGCCTGCCGCGCAGCCCGGAGCTCATCGTCGGTATGCTCGCTATCCTGAAAGCGGGCGGGGCCTATCTGCCGCTGGATCCGAACGCTCCGGCCGCGCGTCTTGAATTCATCCTGAAGGACGCGCAGGCGCCGGCTCTGATCACGCGCAGCGAGTTCGCGTCCCTCGCCGAAGAGGGGAGCTGCGCGCTCTGCCTGCTCGACGAGGCCTATACCCACGACACGGAGGAAGACAGCAATCCGGACCTCCCGCAAAACCCGGACCGTGCGGCCTATGTCATCTACACGTCCGGCAGCACCGGACAGCCGAAAGGCACCGTTATCACCCACGCCAACGCGATGCGTCTGTTCACCGCGACGGATCACTGGTTCGACTTCGGCCCCGAAGACGTCTGGACACTGTTCCATTCCTTCGCCTTCGATTTTTCTGTCTGGGAGTGCTGGGGCGCGCTTCTGCATGGCGGGCGGCTGGTTATCGTTCCCTTCGACGTCAGCCGTGCGCCCGACCGCTTCCTTGAGCTACTCGAGCGGGAACAGGTCACGGTTCTGAACCAGACGCCTTCCGCCTTCCGGCAGTTGCTGAAAGCCGATCCGGAGCAGGCCACCCCGCTTGCCCTGCGCTATGTGATCTTCGGCGGCGAAGCCCTTGATCCGACGATGCTTCGGCCCTGGTTCGAGCAGCGCGGCGACAGCACTCCGCAACTCGTAAACATGTACGGTATTACCGAGACGACAGTTCACGTGACCTATCGGCCGCTTTCTGCCTCCGACGCGGAAAGACCGGCCAGCCTGATCGGCGAGCCGATCCCCGACTTGCAGCTCTATGTCCTGAATGACGCTCTGGAACCCGTGCCAGATGGAATTCCGGGCGAGCTGCTTGTCGGCGGCGCCGGCCTTGCCATGGGCTACCTGGAGCGCCCGGACCTTACTGCCGAGCGCTTCATCGAGAATCCGTACCGTCCCGGTGAACGGCTCTACCGGACCGGCGACAAGGTGCGGCGGCGCAATGACGGAGAACTTGAGTACCTCGGCCGTCTCGACAGCCAGGTGAAGATACGTGGCTTCCGTATCGAGCTTGGCGAGATATCCGCCTGTCTCAATCAGCACGAGGATGTGCGCGAGGCTGCCGTCAGCATCCATGAACGGGACGGCGACAAATTCCTCGCCGGCTATTACGTGCCGCAAGGGGCGGCCCACGACGCCGAGGACCTGCGCCGTCATCTTCAGGCGCAGCTTCCCGCCTACATGGTGCCGTCGCGTTTCATCGCGCTTGAGCATCTGCCGCTGACGATCAACGGCAAGCTCGACCACCGCGCCTTGCCCGCCCCGGAGACAATCGAGGTCGAAGAGGCTGGACGTGCGCCGGGCACCGGGATGGAAGAGCAAGTCCTCAATATCTGGCGCGAATTGCTCGGCCATCCGGGGCTCGGTGTCGAACAGAATGTGTTCGAGCACGGCGCGCATTCCGTGCTCGCCGTCCGCGCCCGCGCCCGCATTCAGACCCTACTGGGGCGCGAGTTGAACATCGTCCTGCTGTTCCAGCACCCGACACCCGCCGCCCTCGCAGCGGCCCTTGAAGCACCGGAGGAAACCTCCGGCGGGGCCAAGGGCTTCGGAGACGGTAGCGACCGGGCAGCAAAGCGGCGAGGGGCTGCGCGCGGGCGCAAAACACCACGAGCACGTGGCAAACAACAAGGAGCGCAAACCTGATGACCGCAGAAAATACAGTTCCGGACAGGGACCTGATCGCGATTGTTGGTATGGCGGGGCGTTTTCCGCAGGCGGACGGGGTGGAAGCCCTCTGGCAGCTTCTGCGCGAGGGACGCGAGGGGCTGACACATTTCGAGGCCGATGAGCTGCACCAAGCGGGCGTTCCTGAAGAATTGTCCGGACACCCCGCCTACGTGCCGGTGAACGGCGCACTCTCCGATATTGAGATGTTCGACTCTGCCTTCTTCCAGATGCCCCCGAGCGAGGCCCGGATCACCGATCCGCAACACCGGGTCATGCTGGAGCTGGCATGGAACGCACTGGAAAACAGTGGCCACGATCCGGACCTCTATGGCGGCAGCATCGGCGTTTATGTCGGCTGCGGGCCCAGCAGCTACCTGCTCAACAATCTGTATCCCAATCGTGCCGCACTCTCTGGAAACGGCGAGTTGCCGATCCAGATCGGCAACAACAAGGATTATCTGGCGACCAGGATTTCCTACAAGCTGAACCTCACCGGGCCTAGTGTGGGCATCGCAACCGCCTGCTCGACATCGCTCGTGGCAGTCCATTTCGCGGCTCAGGCCCTGCTCGGTTTCGAATGCGATATGGCGCTGGCGGGCGGGGCGTCGATCCAGCTTCCACAGGACATGGGGTATCTGCATCAGGACGGCGGAATTCTTTCCCCCGACGGCCACTGCCGCGCTTTCGATGCCGATGCCAAAGGCACAGTAGGCGGCAATGGAGCAGCCATTGTCGTTCTCAAGCGCCTTGCTGACGCTGAGGCAGACGGTGACCGCATTCACGCAATCATCCGGGGTTCCGCCGTCAACAATGACGGCGCACACAAGGCCGGATACACCGCGCCCAGCGTTGCCGGTCAGGCAAGCGTCATCGCCGAAGCGCAGGACGTGGGTGAGGTCGATCCCGCGAGCATCGGCTATATCGAAGCCCACGGCACAGGGACCACGCTGGGCGATCCAATCGAGATCGCAGCACTCAACGAGGTTTTCGGCGCAAGCGACACGGAACGCCATCTGGGTTCGGTCAAAACCAATCTCGGCCATCTGGACGAGGCCGCCGGCATAACGGGCCTGATCAAGGCGACGCTGGCACTCCAGCACCAGGAGATTCCGCCGAGCCTGCATTTCAAACGCCCGAACCCGGAAATCGACCTTTCCGCTTCCAGCTTTACCGTGAACGACACTCTCCGCCCGTGGCCTGCGCCGTCGCGCAACGCACCGCGGCGGGCCGGTGTCAGCTCCTTCGGTATCGGCGGCACCAACGCCCATGTGGTTCTAGAGGAAGCGCCGGAGAGAGAGGTCAGTCCCGACACGCGACCGTTCCAGCTCCTGCCGGTCAGCGCGCGGAGTGGACCTGCCCTTGCCAAACGCATTCAGGAATTGGCGTCCTGGCTTGAAGCGCATCCGGAAGAGTCCCTTGGCGACACCGCCTTCACGCTGCAATGCGGACGCCGGGCGTTCAGCCATCGCGCCACCATTGTGGCCGGAGACAGCGCGGAAGCGCGCGAAGCGCTGCGCCGGGTCGATGCCAGCGCATACTCGGCCACGCCGGAAAATGCACCGCCCGTCGTATTCCTCTGCAGCGGACAGGGAAGCCAGTATCCGGGCATGACCCGGGTACTTTACCGGGACGAGCCGGTTTTCCGTGCCGCAATGGATGACTGCGCAGACCGCCTGCATCCCCATCTCGGACTAGACCTTCGCGGCCTGCTTTATCCTGAACCGGGAATGAACGAGGAAGAGGCGGCAGACCGGCTGCGTCAGACGGCCATCGCCCAGCCTGCCCTGTTCGCGGTCGAATACGCGATGGCCGCTCTCTGGCGTCATTGGGGCGTAGAGCCGACGGCATTGATCGGCCACAGCCTCGGCGAATATGTCGCGGCCTGCCTTTCCGGTGTGATGGATCTCGATACCGCACTGGCGCTCGTCGCCGCCCGTGGCCGCCTGATGCAATCCGCCCCGTCCGGCGCCATGCTGGCCGTCGCGCTGCCGCGTCGGAAGCTGGAAGAATTTCTCGGCGATGGGTTGGAGATCGCCGCAATCAACGCGCCCGACCGCTGCGTGATCAGCGGCACCTGCGATGCGATCGAAGCGCTCTCCGAACAGCTCGAAAAAGCGGGACATCAGGCGCAGAGGCTGGCTGTGTCCCATGCCTTTCATTCCGCCCTGATGGACCCGATCCTGGAGGATTTCGCCCGCGAACTCGAACGCCACACGCTGAACGCTCCCTCGGTCCCATACGTGTCCAACGTGACCGGAACCTGGATCACCAATGAAGAAGCGCGCGGCCCCGCTGCCTACCTGCGTCATCTGCGCGCGCCGGTCGCCTTTGCCGCCGGGATCGAGTGCGTGTTGAAAGACCATCCTGACGCCGTGTTCCTGGAAATCGGCCCTGGTCGCGCGCTGGCAAGCACGGCTGGCCGCATTGCAGGACCGAAGGTGCGAACGCTCTCCTCCCTGCCCGCCGCCGGAAGCGACGTTGACGACCACAAAGTCCTGCTCGCAAGCCTCGGCGCCCTCTGGTGCGCCGGGTTTGCCGTCGACTGGGACAATTTCTCGGAGCCGGATCTCGGCCGGGTGCCGTTGCCCGGCTACCCGTTCGAACGCACCCGCCACTGGGTCAATGCGGGAGCCACCGCCGAAATCGCCGCACCGGAACCGGAGGCCGGAAAACGGGCGGATATCGCCACATGGTTCTACACCCCCACCTGGAAACGACTGCCCTGGGGTGACGGGGGGCACGTCGCCACCGACGACAAATCTCCCTGGCTCCTGCTGGGCGATGGTGACGGGCTCGGCCTCGCCCTGGCAGAGCGCTTACGGGCACGCGGCGAGAATGTTGTCACGGTACGCAGAGGTCCCGGTTTTTTCAGCCTCACAGCCGACTCCTTTCTGGTCCGCCCGACGGCACATCAGGATTTCACCGCGATGCTGGAGGCACTGTCTCGCGATGGAAAAGCGCCTGCCCGCATTGTGCATCTCTGGTCTCTCGCGCCGGATGATCCCGACCAGGACGGCTTTGTCTTCCAGAGCCTGATCGCCACGGCGAGAGCACTCTCCGAACATGGCGCCGGACAGTCAGCGGAAATCACGCTCGTCTGCCGCGGCGTGGAGGAAGTTCACGGCGCGGAAGAGCTTTCTCCGCACGCCGCCGCCGCGATGGGTCCGGCCCTGGTGATCCCCCAGGAATTCCCCGGTCTTTCCTGCCGCAGCGTCGACATCGTCGATCCGGGCGACGACGAGGCTGCACGGCGCACATGCCTCGACACGCTGCTCCGCGTGCTGACCACCCCCAGCGCAGAGAAACGCATCGCCTTGCGTGGCCGGTACAAGTGGGGGCAAGTATTCGAGCCCGCCTCCCCGACCGCGCCTGAAGAAAGCCAGCCGAGCAAGCTCCGCCATCAGGGCGTCTATCTCATCACAGGCGGCCTCGGCCGGATTGGCCTGTTGCTGGCATCCTATCTTGCGGAACGCGCGGACGCCCGGCTCGTGCTGATCGGCCGCTCCGCCCCGACGGACGCACAATCCGGGCATATCGCCGCGATCGAACGAAACGGCGGCCGCGTGCTCGCCTTTCGTGCCGATGTAGGCAATCCGGAGGAAATGCGCGGCGCCAAGGCCAGAGCCGAAGCCGCGTTCGGCCGGATCGACGGGGTCATCCACGCCGCAGCCCTGCCCGCTTCCGAGAGCTATCGCGAAATCCCGATACTCACCGCCACCGAGCGTGCGCGGGAGTTCCACGCCAAAGTCGACGGATTGGCCGTGCTCGAGGAGGTCTTCGAGGAAACGCCGCCCGATTTCTTCATGCTCTTCTCCTCCCTCTCCGCCGTGCTCGGCGGCCTCGGTTTTGCAGCTTACGCAGCAGCCAACAGCATCCTCGACGCAACTGCCCGTGACCGCCAGCGCGCGGGCAACGCGGACTGGATCAGCGTCAATTGGGACGGGTGGGATTTCGAGACGACACGCGCCAGCGGCTCCGCACTCGAAAGCCGGCTGCGTAAGGCATCCATCACGACAGAGGAAGGAACACGCGCGTTCGACCTGCTGTTCAACAGCGCCTTCACCGGCCAGATCGCAGTCTCGACCAGTGACCTTTCGGCCCGGCTCGCACGTCAGCAAGTCCCGCATCGTCCCGAGGTAGACGAAAAAACCGCCTCTTCTTCCGATAACGAGAGTGCGGAATGCGGGACGGAGGCAATCATGACGTCAATCTGGTGTGCAGTTCTCGGCGTCGAGAAAATCGGCCCGAATGACGACTTTTTTGCCCTGAACGGGGATTCCCTGCTCGGCACGCAGCTGATGGCGCAGATCAACCGGCGTTTCGGCAGCCGGCTCCAGATTAAAACTCTCTTCGAGAAGCCGACCGTGGCCGGGCTCAGCGCCTTGATCGAGCAGGATCGATCGGCGGAAGACAGCGCGGAAGAGACGGCGAGCATCACCCCCGCCGAGACCGCCGCAGACTATCCCCTGACCCATGGCCAGAAACGGCTTTGGATCCTGTCCCAATCCCGCGAGGCCTCGGTTGCTTACAACATGGCCTACAATATGCGCCTTGGGGGAGCGCTGGACACAGAAGCGCTTCGTGGCGCATTTGCCCACATCGTCGATCGCCATGAAAGCCTCCGCACCGCCTTCACCACTCGGGAGGGCGAGCCGTGCCAGAGCGTGCGATCCGGTCTGCCTTTCATGCTGCCAGTTCGCGATCTTTCAGGCAGGGTAGATCCTGTCGCAGCGGCAAAAGAGACCGCCAGGACGGAAGCCAGACGGCCCTTCGACCTGACCCAGCCGCCGCTTCTGCGCGCCGAGCTGCTCCGCCTGTCAGACGAGGATCACGTGCTGCTGGTCAGCCTGCATCACATCGTCTGCGATGGGCTCAGCCTCAATGTTCTGATGCGCGAGTTGCACGAGGCTTACAACGCGCTGCGCGACAACACCAAACCGGCACATCAGCCGCTAACGCTGCAATACCGGGATTTCGCGGTCTGGCAGAACAGGCAGGTCGAAGGCGCGGCCATGACACAGCACCGCGCCTATTGGCTGGACAAGCTTCAAGGCGAGATACCGGCCCTGGACCTCGGCGGCCGCCGCATCGTCGGCACACGCGCCAGCTTCGACGGCGGGCAAGTCTTCGTCACCCTGGCGCGGACGGACCAGCAGCTCCTGGAAGATCTTTGCCGCGAGCAGCAGGTCACGCTTTTCATGGTGCTGACGGCAGCCTTCAAAATCCTGCTTCATCAGGCCAGCGGCCAGGAAGATATCGTCATCGGCACCCCCGTCGCGGGCCGTGAGGTGGCGGAACTCGACGGCCAGATCGGGCTTTACCTCAACAATCTGGTTCTGCGGGACCGTGTCACCCGGCGCGAAAGCTTCAAGGATCTGCTGCGTCAGGTGCGTACCACAGTGTCCGAAGCCTTCGCACATCAATCCTATCCTTACGACCGGCTGGTTGAGGACCTCTCTTCCACCGTCGTCGATGGGCGCACGCCACTCTTCGATGTGATGCTCAATCTGATGCCAAGTCAGGATCTGGATCTGCGCCTAGGCGATCTGAAGCTCGAAAGTTTCATGGCCGAGAACGAAACGACACTGTTCGGCCTGAACGTCATGGTCAACAACGGCGCATCGGGCCTCGCCATGGAGTTCGCCTATAACACCGATCGGCATGATGCGGTGACGATACGGGCGCTTGCCGACGGCTACCTGATCCTGCTCCGAAGCCTGGCGGCAGACCCGGAGCAAAGTGTGCGCGCTCTCTGCGCACGGCTCGGCAGGCGGACCGGAGAAGCCCCCTCCGAAACAGTAACCGCGAAAGCAGACTTCCTCTCCGGCGCACTCAATCTCGACGAGGTGTTCTAGGGATGTGTGGTTTTGTTGGATGCCATAGCCCGGGCATGTCGGCCGATTTCGACATGGCGCTTCTCCGGCGCATGACCGCCACCCTGGCGCACCGGGGGCCAGACAGTGAGATCGTCACCACCGAGCCTGGCCTCGCGCTCGGCTTTCGCCGGCTTGCGATTATCGATCTGGAAGGTGGCGAGCAACCGGTCAGGAACGAGGATGACGCAATCACCGTCGTCTGTAACGGCGAGATCTACAATCACCGGGAATTGCGCGACGACCTGATCCAGCGCGGTCACAGCTTCCGCGTCCGGGTCGACGTGGAGGTCCTGCCGCATCTCTACGAAGAATACGGCCCGTCCTTCGTCTCCCGGCTGAACGGCCAGTTCGCCTTTGTGCTCCATGACCGCACGCGCGGCAGGTTGCTGCTCGGACGGGATCAGGCCGGGATCGCGCCACTCTTCTATGTCTTTCGCGAGGGGACGCTGCTTTTCGCATCGGAAATCAAGGCACTGCTGCAACATCCGATGGTGAGCAGCAAGGTCGACATGACAGGTCTCGACCAGGTGCTGACCTTTCCGGGACCGGTAAGCCCGAACAGCCTTTTCGCGGACGTGCACAGCCTTCCGCCCGGCCATCTGCTCACACTGGAAAACGGCAAGCTCACCACCGAGGCCTATTGGGATCTCGACTATCCGCTGGCGAAGGATCTCGATCCGGCGGCGGAACCGGATTACGAAGATCTGGATCAGCGGCTGCGAAGCTCGGTCGCACGGCGCCTGCAGGCCGATGTCGATGTCGGTTTCTATCTGAGCGGTGGCCTCGATTCCTCCCTGATCGCCGCGCTGATCTGCGAACATGACCACGTACATAACCTGAACCGGCCCCGCCACGCCTTCTCCATCGGGTTCACCGACCAGCTGATCGACGAGCGCGAGCCGCAAGACCTGGTCGCCCGCCAGGTTGGTGCCCGCCACCACACGGAGGTCTTCGATGGCGAGGCGATCCGGGCCCGTCTGCGCCAGGCAGTCTGGCACGCCGAGGCGCCGCTTAAGGAATCTTACAACACCTGCTCTCTCGCCCTCTCCGGCCTCGTCCGCAACAACGCCCTCAAGGTTGTCCTGACGGGAGAGGGAGCGGATGAACTTTTCGGCGGTTATGTCGGCTACCGTCTCGACCAACAGCGCCGTGCGGGCGCGGATGATTTCAGCCTCGAGGCACAAAGCGCCCGCGAGGTCCAGGAACGTCTCTGGGGCGATCCGGACTTTTTCTACGAGCGTGACTACGGGGCGTTTGCGGAGATCAAGGCGGCGCTCTACGCGCCCGATGTCGCTGCCGGTCTTACTTCCTTCGATTGCTGCCGGGACACACCGCTCGACCGCTCAAAAATGATCGGACGCCACCCCCTGCACCAGAGATCCTATGCGGATTTCAAGCTTCGCCTCGCGGACCATCTGCTGTCCGATCATGGCGACAGGGTCGCCTATGCCCATTCGGTCGAGGCCCGCTATCCGTTTCTCGATCCCGACGTCATCGACTGGGTCCGCACGGCACCGCCCGATTGCCTAGTTCAGGGCATGACTGAAAAATATCCGCTGCGCCGTCTCGCCGCGCACCGCCTGCCGCCGGAAGTGACCAAGCGCGAGAAATTCGGCTTCGTCGCCCCCTCCAGCGCGTCGCTGCTGCAGGACGGCGCCGACTGGGTCGAGGACCTGCTGAGCCATGAACGGATCAAGCGCGCCGGTTATTTCAACGCCGACACGGTAGAGCGTCTGAAATCCCGTTATCGGCAACCCGGCTTCCGGCTGAACACAACTTTTGAGCCCGACCTTTTGATGATCGTCCTCTCCTTCGAACTCTTTCGGGAGTGTTTCGATGTCCCCCCTCTGTAAGCCCGCAAGGACCGTATCCATGAGTAAGTTGATTCCGCACCGCGTTTTCGAGCAAACCGCAGCCGCGAACGAAACCCGGACGGCGATAGAGGAACCGGGGCGCACAATCACCTACGCGGCGTTGAACGAGGCCGCCAACCGGGCTGCCCACGGACTGACGAAGAATCGCGCGCTGGGCCACGGCGATGTCGTCGCCCTGTCGATGCCAACCGGTGTGGACTACGTGATCGCCCTCCTCGCCGTGGCCAAGGCGGGCGGCGTCTTCCTGCCACTGGACCCAGCTGCCCCGCCCCGGCGTCAGGCGCAGATGCTCTCCGTCGCAGACCCAGTTCTGGCAATCTCCGACCAGGCTATCGAGCAACAACCCGGCCTCAAGGTTTGCAGCCTTGGGGAGCTGTCACTCGACCGGCCTGAAAACCCGGAACTCACGATCGAGGGAGACGATGCAAGCTACATCATCTTCACATCCGGCTCGACCGGCATGCCGAAAGCGATCCTCGGCAATCAGAAGGGCCTCAGCCATTTCCTGCATTGGGAGATCGGCGAATTTCAGCTCGGTGCGGAGAGCCGGATCAGCCAGCTCGCGCCCGCCACTTTCGATGTCAGCCTGCGTGATATTCTCGCGCCGCTGCTGGCAGGCGGAACGCTCTGTATCCCGCCGGACGACGCCCGCACCGACAGTCGTCGCCTGCTTAGCTGGCTGGAAACTGCAAAGGTCTCGCTGATCCATTGCGTGCCCTCGCTCTTCCGGCAACTCATGGCGGAACTAGCAGTGGGACCCACGTCTGAAGCGCACCTTCCCGATCTGCAGCATCTGCTTCTGGCGGGAGAACCGCTCTACGGCGCGGACGTCCAGCGCTGGCACGCGCTCATGGGGCAGCGCATCCAGCTCACCAATCTATATGGCCCATCCGAGACCACCCTCGCCAAGGCGTTCCATCGGATCGCGGAGACACCGGACGAGCCCGGCCGCATGGTGCCTGTCGGCAAACCGCTGCCCAACAGTGCACTTCTGATCATCAAGGACGGCGAGCTCTGCGATCCGGGCGAGATCGGAGAAGTCTTCATCAAGACGCCGTTCATGA
The DNA here is from genome assembly GCF_039990255.1 of Nisaea sp. Classification (GTDB taxonomy): domain Bacteria; phylum Pseudomonadota; class Alphaproteobacteria; order Thalassobaculales; family Thalassobaculaceae; genus Nisaea. Next base: position 166,055 of record NZ_JBDXGG010000006.1, read on the forward strand.
GCAAGGGATATCTCGGGGCGCCCGAGCTAATGGCGGAGAGCTTCGTACAGAATCCTCTGACCCCGGATACGCCCGACATTATCTATCGGAGCGGGGATATCGGCCGTTATCTGGAAAACCATACGGTCGAGCTACTTGGCCGCAAGGACCAGCAGGTCAAGATCAACGGCATCCGGATCGAGTTGGCGGAGGTGGAAGCCGCAGTCCGGCAACATCACGGGATCGAGACCGCCATCGTCATCGCGCACCGTTCCTTGGCGGGTGAGCAGAGTTTGACCGCCTATTTCACAGCCGGACATGACCTTACCAGCGCCGATCTCCGGCACCATCTGACTGACTGGCTGCCGCCCGCTATGCAGCCCGCCCACTATGTGCAGATGGAGCAGTTCCCACTGAATCTGCACGGCAAGATCGACCGCCGCGCCCTGCCCCTGCCCGCCGACCTGCTTTACCAGGATGCGCCCTGTATCGCTCCTGCGAACGAAACCGAGACCAGCTTGGCCGCGCTTTGGGGCGAGGTGCTTGAGCTGGGGAAAGTCGGTGTGACGCACAGTTTCGTCGATCTCGGTGGCGACTCCCTGAAAGCCATCCGCGTGCTCTCACGCATCTACCAGACATTCCGTGTCGAGGTGAAGCTCCAGGAGCTTTTCCCGCATGGCACCGTGCGTGGACTTTCCCGTCTGCTCGCCAAACGCCCCGCCCGGCAGGAGCACTCATCTGAACCGAAGACAATCACGGCAGCAGCGGAAGGCGATCAGCCCTTCACAGAAAGCGGTCAAAGACGAAATGAAGCGGGAGGCCTGATATGACCACACCGGGACTCTCCCCGCTGAGCGACGCCGGATTGGACTTGCAGGATATCGGCCCGGCGCCTGCCTCTGAAACGCCCGGTTCCGCTGCCTGCATACAGGAAATAATCTATCCGGCATCCTTTGCGCAGCAACGCATCTGGGTCCTGTCCCAGATGGACAGTTCAGCCGATTCCTATGTCATCACGCGCGCTCTCAGGCTGCGCGGCCCAGTGGATATAGCCACCCTCTCGGTCACTCTAGACGGTATGATGGCCCGGCACGACATTCTCCGGACTCACTTCGTCATGCAGGAGGATGCGATGCGCCAGATCGTAGAGCCGCGCGTGTCGGCACTGCTGGTGGAGACTGACCTCAGCGGCACATCAGATCCGGACGCAGCCTGCCGCGCACTGCTTCAGAGCGACATGATGACCCCGTTTGATTTTGCCAGGGCGCCGCTCTGGCGAGCCCGGTTATGCAAGCTCGGGGACGAGGACTGGGTGCTTGCGCTGAACATCCATCACATCATCGCCGACGCCTGGTCGATTGAATTGCTTCAGCAGGAACTCGCTCTTCGCTATCAGGCGATCATCAAGGGGGCAGAGCCCACCATACCAAAGCCGTTACTCAAATACGGGGAATATGCGATCCGGCAACGAGCGCCGGATGCAGCACGAGCCATGCATATGGCCAAAGCCTACTGGCTTGAGAAGCTGGCGGCCCCCTCCCTTCTGGAGCTTCCGTCCGACAGGCTGAGCCCGTTCCGAAGCGGGCGGTCCGGAGCCCGCCTCAGGATCGATTTCGACCCGATCCATGTCCGCGGCTTGAAGGTATTGACCACACGACACGGTGCCTCCCTCTTCATGGCACTGACGGCCTTGCTCAAATTGCTGCTCTATCGCTACAGCCACCAGCGCGACATCATCGTCGGCACACCCGTCGCCGGGCGTGATCAGGCAGAGCTGGAGACGATTGTCGGTCTCTTCATGAATGTGGTCGCGCTGAGGGACGAGGTTGACCCAGGCGCGGGCTTCACCGCACTGCTCGATCAGGTCGCACGCACAGCCTTTGAGGCCTTTGCACATCAGCATTATCCACTGGAAGAACTGATCCGCGAACTCGGCATCGAGCGCGATGCCGCACGGGCGCCGCTCTTCAACGTGCTGATTGCATTGCAAAACGTCCCCGCGGCTGAAGCACTGGTCGCGGACCTGAAGGTCAGCCAATTCGAGGCCGGACCGGAGGCTGCTAAATACGACCTGCTCTTCGAATTCGCCGAGCATGCTGAAGGCCTTGTCCTCAATCTGATCTACAGCACAGACCTCTTCAGTGAAACCGCCATGGCGCGCCTTTGCGGCCATCTCCATCGACTGCTGGAGAGCATTCTTGCCGCACCCGAAGCGCCGGTCGGCACCCTGCCCTTGCTGACCCGTGCGGAGCGCCATGAGATCGACGGCTGGAGTGGTGGCGCCTCTGCATATCCGCGAGACGCTTCTCTCGCTGCGCTCTTCGAGGAGCAGGTGCAGGCGGCACCAGATGCAACCGCCCTTCGCTGCGGAGAGACGGAGGTAACCTACGCCGAACTGGACGAGCAGTCGGACAGGCTGGCCGCGTATATCGCCGCGCAGCATCAGCCCGCACCGGGCACCATCATCGGCCTCTGCCTGCCGCGCGGGGTCGATCTGATTGTGGCCATGCTCGCCACCCTGAAGACGGGCGCCGCCTATCTGCCGCTGGATCCGGATCTGCCTGCTGACCGCCTCGGCTATATGCTTGAGGAAGCCGAAGTCGCACTGGTTCTCAGCCATGAGGCGCTGGCGGGCGTTCTGCCAGAGGGCGGGCATGCATCCCTGCTGCTGGAGCGCGATGCGGATCTGATCGCCGCCTGTGACGCGGATGTTCCAGCGCCACAAAGCGACGGCGCAAGCCTCGCCTATGTCATGTACACCTCTGGCTCAACAGGACGCCCCAAGGGCGTCATGGTGCCACAGCGCGCCGTCACGCGGCTGGTCCGCAACACGGACTATATCGACATCAAACCCGGCGACCGTATCGCCCAGGCCGCAACACCCGTCTTCGATGCCGCCACCTTCGAGATCTGGGGAGCCCTGCTCAACGGTGCCGCCATCGAGCTCCTCGAACGCGACGACATCCTCGATCCAGACCGCTTCGCAACACTCCTGCGCGACGGCAGGTTCAATACGATGTTCCTGACCGCCACCCTGTTCAACAGGATGGCGCAGATCGACCCAAGCCTCTTTGCAAAGCTCGATACCCTGTTGGTCGGTGGTGAAGCACTTGACCCGCGTTGGATACGTGCGGTGCTCGAGGCCGAGCCGCCAACCCGTCTTCTGAACGGATACGGGCCGACCGAATGCACCACCTTCGCGGTCTGCCATCACATTACGGAGGTTCCTGAAGACGCCACTTCGATCCCCATTGGCGGGCCGATCGCCAACACCGTGGCCCACATTCTCGACCCGGACGGCACTCCCGTCCCGACAGGTATCGCAGGCGAGCTGCATCTCGGTGGCGACGGTCTCGCAGACGGGTACCTGGCGCAGCCGGAGCTGACCGGCGAGCGCTTCGTCACCCACCCGACCCTCGGGCGGCTCTACCGCACGGGCGATCTCTGCCGCTGGAACCAGTCCGGTGCCATCGACTATCTCGGACGCACCGATCACCAGATCAAGCTCCGCGGGTTCCGCATCGAACTCGGAGAGATCGAAGCCGCTCTCCGCGCCATACCCGCCGTCGAGGAAGCCGTCACCCTCCTCGCAGGCGAAGGAGAACACCGCCGCATCATTGCCTATGTCACTGGAACAGGTCTCGATAGCGCAACACTGCGGCGAGAACTCCAGACAGCTCTC
>NZ_JBDXGG010000007.1:0-618045 GCF_039990255.1 Nisaea sp.
CTTCTCCATATTCTGGGCGGAGAGGCCGACCTGATCGACAATGGCTTTGACCGACTGCTCGAACGTATCGGCCAGGTTCAGCATGGCCTGCCGGCGTTCCTCGGCGGAGCGGGCCTCGGCGCGCTGCTGTTCCTCGCGCAGGCGTTCGACCTCACGGCCATTGTCGCGGAAGATCTCTACCGTCCGGGCCATCGTGGTGATCTCATCGCTGCCGGACGTATCCACGTCCGTTTCCAGATTGCCATCCGCGATTACACCCATTGTCGTTGCGAGGCCGGCAATACGGCTCACGACCTGACGGGATACAAGCAGCCAGCCGATCAGGATTCCGGCGACCGCGCTGATACCGACCATGACAAAAAGCAAATTCTGGCTTTCTTCAAGCGTTGAAAGTGCTGCGGATTCGCTCGTTGCTGCTGCCGTTTCCGCCTCCGAGACCAAAGAGGCAACTTCTCTCTGGATTGTCTCCGAAGCCGCTCTGCTTTCGTCCAGAGCGGTCAGAGAGGCAGTATCGATTTCGAGCTGTGATTGGCGAAGTGCGAATACGCTGTTGTCACCGGTCCCATAGGATACGATTTGCGCTGTGAGTTCGGGAATCGCGTCGTTGTCGACCTTTTCCTTGAAGACGGCTATGGCGGCTTCGACAGCTCCTTTGGCCGCACTGAAGCGGCCCGAAAGCACATTGAGTGCAGAGATATCCGGAGCGCTTGCGCCGGAATTCAACAATCCTGCCAGGAGATTTGCTTCCGCTGCCAGCTGCAGCATCGATTGCAGGCGGGCGACATCGCCATTGACCAAGCCATTGATTGTCTTGCTGATATTCGCATTCAAGTCGTCGCCACCAATGGCAAGATTGAACGTTGCATCGTCGATGACTGGCTCAACTTTGACCTTGAAGAGCTCCTCCAGTTCCGCGAGCTTCGCATCGAGTGCTTCTCGCTTTGCCTTCAGGTCAAGCGTTTCCTGAAAAGTCAGGGACTGATTGTAGTCCAGTTCCTTGAACCGGATTGCAAATGCCGAATCGTCGCCTTCTCCGAGCGTAATCAGCATTTCCGTGTAATCTTTCAAGGCTTGAGCGGCTTCGGTTTCGGGGAGGAGGGTTTCGTATTCCCGAACGGTTGCGACAATGGCTTCAAACCTTTCGGCGAGCGGACTAATTCCTTCAAGATCGGTGTTGGCGGAAGTGCGTGCCATCAGGGCAAGGAGTTCCCTGACGTTGGTGCCGACACGTAACCCGGCTTGCAAGGCGTTTACTTCGCCCTCGAGGAGGGACTTGATCAATTTGGAGGAGCTGTCGACAGTGTCTTCACTGGTGATCACCAGATTGAAGTTTGCATCGTCCACAAGCGGCGAGAGAACCTTCAAGAACTCCTGATGAGCCTGAAGCATCCCGGTAACTTTCTCCGTGATACGGGCTTCAATCGCTTCCTTCTCCTGCATCTTGTCACCGAGCGCGATGATACCGCCGTGGAAGGATGCGATCAGGTCAAGTTTCTGCTTTTTCGCGGTTTCATCGAGAGCGCCCAGACTGCGGACTTCTTCTTTGAGTTTAGCGATCAGCGCTTCGATTTCGGATTCCGTCGCGGCCCTTTCTTCCTGGGTTTGAGCGTTCACGATTTCCGGCGCTTTCGCGGCGATCGCGGCGCTTTCCGCAGACATGTAAAGCGAGGTTTTGATGGCCGGAATCGCCTCGCCGGCAAAGCCATCCATGGCCCGCTTCAATTCCCCGAACGCCCATATCGCGACCAGCGCGGCCGCGACGGTTATGACGAACATGCTGCCGATCGAGAGATAGAGCTTACCGCCAACGCCGATGCCGGAGCGATTACTGGTTTGCGCAGATATTTCTGCCGTATCGGCGTGTTGATAGGTCTGTTCAGTCGATGACATGCTTGTTCCCCCGGTCCATTCTTTTTTCTTTGCCCCATTTTAGAAACCGGCGGCTTTGGGGCCGCCGGTTTTAGAGTTTTTTGCTTACATAACTACTTAGTCAGTTTTTCGACGGACTTGAAGCTACCGTCGGCCTTAATGACGCTTAGGAAGACGTCGCCCATGCCGTGATTGTCTCCGGCGCCATATTCAAGTGTCGCACCACCGAGATCGAATGTGCCGGTGCTGTAGACAGCGTCCAGGAAATTCGCCCGTGTCAGGTCCTTGCCCGCTTTCTCAAGCGCCATGATCATCAGACGCCCGACCATGTATCCTTCGTTGGTAACGCCAAGATCTTCTGTCAGATGTTTGATCCAAGTCTCGGTTTCCTGATCTTAGGTCGCCCGTACGCTGATGACGTTCGAGTTTTTCGGATCGCGGAGGAAACCGGCGCCGGTGAACGGTCCGACGAACGGAACTTTTGCTTCCGTTGTGATCGGCTGAGTTGCCTTGGATGTCGGGGTGCCGACTGCGCCGATGACGGAAAAGACTTTGTCCTGGTCGATCAGTTTATTCGTATTCGCGATTGCGCGATCGGGTTCATATCCGTCGTCATACTTGACGATCTCCAGCATCCGGCCGTTGATCCCCCCGGATTTGTTAGCGGCGGTGAGCGCGCCGGCCGGCCCTTCGAAAGCCGCAGATTGGCCAAATACGATTTTTTCGCCCGTTACGCCGGGTGTTTGCGCCTTTGCCAAATTAACTGAAAGTCCGAGGGTTAAAAGCGCTGCAATCGTGCCGTTCCTCACGAAGTGCATGATAGGCGTCCTTTTTTTGTGCATATCTCCCATGCGAAAATTGCAACTCAATAATTAACAATTCTCTAAGGATGCCAAAAATTATTAATGGGCATTTACTGTAATTTATGGACGCACTTTAGGTGCTGGAGAGGCGTTCGATCGTTGACGCTCTGTAAGAATAGTTTTTTAAGTCTTTGCCTTGAAAATCGATGGATATTCGATCATTCATCTTAACTCTACGACTCAAAAATCGTCACCTAAAAGTATTCTTAAAGTAAGTAGAAGGTTCTCCATCGTTGCTTGATCAAAAACTGAAAGCGGGAAAACTGTCGCGAGCGTACAGCTATCCTTATCAGGCGCCAGCGCATGATTACCTTTTCCGCGATGGCCGTGCCAACAGACTGCCGGCAAACATTGACCTGGCGGAGCGGCAACCCGTTATTGCTGTCGGCTCAAATCGGGCGCCGGAACAGCTTCACCGAAAATTTGGCGATAACCCGGTATGTGACATCCCGGTCACCTGGGGCTGGATGCATGGCTACGACGTTGTCTATTGCGCGCATCTTGCTGGATACGGATCCGTGCCGGCTACGCTCCATGATAGTCCCGGGACCGAGGTTCGGGTGGCCGTCACCTGGCTGACGGAGGAGCAACTGGAGCGGATGCACGAAACCGAGAATGTCGGCGCCAGTTATGTTTACGGAACATTTGAGCAGGACGCGGTAGAACTCGGTGATGGCCGTCCCGCAGTGCGGGCCGGCTGCTATATCACCAAGCGCGGCGCGCTGGCGCTGGATGGTGTGCCGGTCGCGCTGGCTGAGATCGAGGCGCGGGGGAGGCGCTTTAAAAGCCTGCTCCAAGCCGAAAAACTAGCGCTCTTGCATAATATGTTCGGCGATCACCCGGATGAAGCCGCGTGGGTCCTGTCTTTGTTGGGGGAGGAGAACGCGCTGCGCCGCGCAGATCTGACGGAACGGTTGTCCGAGACCACGGTGTTGTTCGAAGACCCGCGCTTCAGGGTGATTTTGGGATAGGCGTGGCGGTCTCTGCTGTGCCCGTCAGCCTCCAAACGACTGTTTGCCGGAGTTCCGAGTCCTCAATCTCAAGGGATACCGGCACGTCATAGCGCGCGCAGAGTGCGATACCGCCAGTCGGCTGATAGGCCCGCCCGGGGTCGCCGAGCAGGACCAAAGCGCCCGCGTCCGCATGCCGTTGCAACCATCTCAGCATGGAGTCCGCCATGGCGCGCTCGTAGCAAATATCGCCAGCGAGAACGGTGTCGTAGAGCGGGCCGCCGTCTTCCGCCATGGTCGGCTCGTCCAGCATGTCCCGGATTGCGGTGGTCAGCCCCGCCTGCACCCCGTTGGTTTCCGCGTTGAGGGCGATTGCCGTTGCAGCGACGGGATCAGTGTCGTTGGCGATCACGGTTGCTGCCGATGCCCAGAGCGCGGCCAGCCCGACCATGCCGGACCCGGCGCCGACATCGAGCACGCGCTTGCCAGCGACGAGCGGGGCATTGTCGATGACATAGCGCGCGACGGCCTGTCCTCCCGCCCAGGGGAAAGCCCAGTATGGTGGCGGCAGACCGTTCTGCTCCAGCTCTGTCTCAGTGGCATGCCAGAGTGGTGTCGCTTCCGTTGCCAGATGCAGCTTTAGTTCAGGGACAAGCGGAGGAGAAACAAGTTCTGTGTTGCGAAGGATGAAATCCGGTGTGATCAGCTTCGGTCCCGAGGGCGTCATCCGGCCAGGATCGCCGCGGTGACGATCCAGCCGAAATACCTGTTGGACTTGAATTTCGTCAGGCAATCCTTGGGATTGTCGAGATCGACGCTCCGGATTTGCCAGAGCAGTTGCGCGCCTGCAGCGGCGAGCCCGAGACAGAAGGGCCAGCCAAGCCCGACCAGCCAGCCGCTCGTCGCGATCCCGGCAAGTGTCAGCGGATAGACAACCCATAGAAATGGTACGGTCCGCGCGCCGAGGGCGAGGGCGGAGGATTTCACGCCGATCAGGACGTCGTCCTCCTTGTCCTGATGGGCGTAGATCGTATCGTATCCGAGCGTCCAGACGATGCCTGCGCAGTACAGAACGCTATTGGCGATGCCTACGTCGCCGGTGACCGCCGCCCAGCCCATCAGTGCGCCCCAGTTAAAGGTCAGGCCGAGCACGAATTGAGGCCAGTAGGTGATGCGCTTGAACAGCGGGTAGGTGACCACGAGCACGAGCACCAGAACCCCGAGCATCCAGCAGGTCTGGTTGAGCTGCAGCAGGATCAGCAGCCCGGCGCAGAGCTGCAATACGAGAAACAGGAGAGCCTGCCGGACAGTAATATCACCGTTTGCGATCGGTCGTTCGACGGTGCGCGCGACCTGGTTGTCGAAATCCCTGTCCCAGAGATCGTTGATGGTGCAGCCGGCTCCCCGCATGATCAGGGCGCCGACACTGAAGAGACTGTAAAGCCAGAGCAGATCCAGCAATGGCAGGGCCTGTTCCGTCGCCTGCCAACCAAGGGCGAGCCCCCACCAGCACGGGAGCAATAACAGCCAGGTACCGATGGCACGGTCCAGTCGCATCAACCGTGCATAAGGCCGGACGCTCGTGGGTAGAAGCCGGTCCACCCAGTCGTTGCGTGCAATATCGCTTGCGGTCATGGTGGCTTCTGCATAAACCGGGCGGCACTCCGGAGCAAGGACCGGACGGCGGCAGCAGATTGCCGCCCAGAACGCGAGGCCGGATGAGTGAGAAGATCGAGACCCGTCTGTTTGTAAGTTCAGACCTTGCCGCTGATGGCACGGTCGGGCTCGAGACCGGGCAGACGCATTATCTGAAACATGTTCTCCGCCTGGGGCCGGGCGCATTTGTCGCACTGTTCAATGGGCGCGATGGTGAATGGACCGCCAGGATAGACGGTATCGGCAAGGGCTGGACCTCGCTTTCCCTGGTCGAGCAGCGCCGCCCGCAGCGCGCAGAGCCCGATATCTGGCTTGTGTTCGCGCCGATCAAACGGGCCCGCATTGATTTTACCGCACAGAAGGCGACCGAACTTGGCGCTTCTGTCCTCTGGCCGGTTTTCACGAAGCACACGCAGGTCGAGCGGGTGAACACAGACCGTCTGTTGGCTAATGCGACGGAGGCCGCCGAGCAGACCGCGCGTCTCAGCGTCCCGGAAATCCGCGAACCGATGCGATTCGACGCGTTGCTCGAAGCCTGGCCGCAGAACCGGCCTCTGATCGTCTGCGATGAGACCGGAGCCGGAACACCCGTCGTCGATGTGTTGTCGAACCCGCCTTTCAAGGGGGGAACCCCCTGCGGATTGCTGATAGGTCCAGAAGGGGGTTTTGCCGATCATGAACTTGACCGACTCCGACAAAGTTCCTTTGTTACATCAGTTAGTCTCGGTCCGCGGTTGCTGCGTTCCGACACGGCGGCGCTTGCAGCGTTGGCCTGTTGGCAGGCGGTGGCGGGGGATTGGACCATGGAACGTCCTGACGGACTTGATATCTAAACCTGAACTTGTACCAAGCGGCGCAGAGTCGTTGATCCTACCGGAGGAAATATGTCCCGTCCCCCAGGCTCCCAGGGCGAACCCATCGCGAGCAAGGCGCAGCTCGTCGAGGATCTCGAATCCGGCTGCACGCCGCGTGCTGACTGGCGCATCGGCACGGAGCATGAGAAATTCCCGTTCCGCCTCAGTGATCACAAGCGTTTGCCCTATTTCGGCAAGGATGGCATTGGCGCCATTCTGAACGGGTTGGTCGAGAAGTTCGGTTGGGAGCCCATCCATGAGGGCGGGAATGTCATCGCGCTGACGCAGGGTGGCTGTGCCATCACGCTGGAGCCGGGCGGACAATTCGAGCTGTCTGGTGCGCCGCTTGAGACCCTGCATCAGACCTGCGACGAAGTGCATACGCATCTGGCGCAGATCAAGGAGGTCAATGGCGAGCTGGGCGTCGGTATGCTGGGCGCAGGGTTTGATCCGACCTCGACGCGCGCTGATATCGAGTTCATGCCCAAGGGCCGCTATGTGGTCATGAGCGCTCACATGCAGAAGGTCGGCACCCTCGGCCTCGACATGATGAAGCGGACCTGTACCGTGCAGGGGAATTACGATTTCGAGAGCGAAGCAGACATGGTGCAGAAGTTCCGCATCAGTGTCGCGCTGCAGCCCGTCGCCACGGCTCTATTCGCCAACTCGCCTTTCACCGAAGGCAGGCCGAACGGCTTCAAGAGTTACCGCTCTCATGTCTGGACCGACACGGACCCGGATCGTTGCGGGATGCTGCCCTTCGTCTTCGAGGACGGCTTCGGGTTCGAGCGTTATGTCGATTACATGCTCGATGTACCGATGTATTTCCTCTACCGGGATGGCGATTATCAGGACGTCGCGGGCAAGAGCTTCCGCGATTTCATGGCGGGCAAGCTCGAGGGCTATGAAGGCCAGAACGCTTTCATGGGTGACTGGACCGATCACATGACGACCAGTTTCCCGGAAGTCCGCCTGAAGAAGTATATCGAGATGCGCGGTGCCGACACCGGCCCGTGGCGCAATATCTGCGCACTGCCGGCGCTTTGGACCGGTATCCTCTATAACAGTGACTCCCAGCAGGCGGCGGCGGACATGATCGCCGACTGGACCATTGAGGAAATGTCGGCGTTGCGCGATGGCGTGCCGAAGCATGGCTTGCAGACTCCGTTCCGGGGAGGCACCGTGCAGGATCTCGCCAAAAGAATGATCGAGATTTCGCGGCATGGCCTGAAGCGACGGGCCTATGTTGATGCGGCAGGCAATGACGAAAGCGGCTTTCTGAATTGGCTGCAGGACGTCGCCGAATCGGGCAAAACGTCAGCGGACCGTCTTCTCGACCTCTATCATGGTGACTGGAACGGCTCGGTGGATCCGATTTTCGAGTTCCAGCGTTACTAAACTCGGCAAGGTCCGGTAAACGCGGCCTGCATTTGTGGGCTGCGGCCCTGGAGGGGACTTCATGACCGGACTGCCGGACGACCGGGTCGCGACAGGCCGGGGTATCGCCCTCATGATCGCCGGGATCTTCGTGGTCTCGGTGATGGATGCTCTGATCAAGTGGCTTACGGACTCGTATCCGAGCATCCAGATTGTGATGCTGCGCTCCCTTTTCGGCCTGATACCGCTCTTGATTATCGTATATTTTTGGGGCGGCATTGCGGCTTTGCGGACCTCGCGACCGGGCATTCAGCTGCTGCGCGCCGCTTTTGGCGCCAGCGCCATGGTCGGGTTTTTCCATGCGCTTTCCGTGCTTGGGCTTGCGGAGACGGTAACCCTCGCATTCTCGTCGCCGCTCTTCGTCACGCTTCTCTCGATGCCGGTATTGGGCGAGCGCGTCGGACCGAGGCGTTTGTCCGCAACGGTTGTCGGGTTCGTCGGTGTGCTGATCGTGGTCAGGCCGGGCGCCGAAATCTTTAAGTTTGATGCCCTGATTCCAATTGCGGCCTCGTTTTGCTTTGCCATGACCATGTTGCTTGCACGGCGGATATCCGCGACAGACACCAGCGTGTCGATGACGTTCTATACAACCCTCGCCGGTCTCGCTGTTGGCACTGCAGGTACGCTCTGGGCTTCCGGAACGCCATCCGGCTGGATAGAGCCTTTGCCTGCCGATTGGGGATTGTTCCTGCTGCTGGGGTTGCTTGGCGGGGTCGGCCAGTTTCTTGTGACGTCGTCATTCCGGCACGCTGAGGCAGCAATCATCGCGCCCTTCGAATATACCGCGCTGATCTGGGCCACATTGTTTGGATTGGCGCTTTGGAATGAGATTCCGGATGGCATGACCCTGCTTGGCGGTGCCATCGTGATTGTGGCGGGGCTCTATATCGGCTACCGGGAAACACGCTTGGGTAAAAAGACAAAAGGCCCCGGCGTAATGCCGGAGCCTTCTCCATGATGTATTTAGCGCTCGGTTCGTCTAGGCTTTGATTTTGCTCAGGAATCCGTCGATCTCGGCACGGAGCCGGCCCGTATCGTGGGTAAGCTTTTCCGATGCCGAGAGCATCAGTTGAGCAGCTTCGCCGCTGCGGGTGCTTTCGCCATTGAGCATGCTCATACCCTGAGAGGCATTGTTGCTCCGCTCGCTGGCCATGGTGACCTGATTTGAGATCTCGTTTGTCGCGGAGACCTGTTCCTCGATAGCAGAGGCAATACCGGCCGAAATTTCATCCACCTTCGCTACTGTGTCGACGATTGTGGAGATGGCGTCCACGGCTTGATTGGATTCCGTCTGGATCGCCTGGATCTGGACGGAAATCGTTTCGGTCGCTTCGGCCGTCTGGGAGGCGAGGTTCTTCACCTCGGTGGCAACGACGGCAAAACCCTTGCCCGCTTCTCCGGCCCGCGCGGCCTCGATGGTGGCGTTCAGGGCCAGAAGGTTTGTCTGCTCGGCGATATCGGTGATCAGCTTCAGGAACTCGGAGATCTTTTCGATCGCCTTGGCGAGGCCGGAAACGGATTCGTTAGTCTGATTGGCTTGATCCACCGCTTGTCTTGTAACGGCGCTGGATTCTGCGACCCGCTGCCCGATCTCGGAGAAGGAACGCGCCAACTCGCTCGCAACCTCGGCGGCAGTCCGGACATTGTCGGCGGCGGACGCGGTATTTTCGTTCGCTGACTGCGACTGCGTGATCAGAGAGCTTGCGACCGTGTTCATATCTCCTGCATTCGTTCTAATCTCGGACGTGGTGCTGGAGACGGTCAAGGCAATCGTCCCGACCGATTGTGAGAAGGAATCGGCAAGAGCCGCCATTTCCTGGGCCTTCTGGTCCGCCATCAGACGGTCCTGCTCCATCCGCTCCTGGCTGAGTCGTTCCGATTCCGCTTTCGCGGCTTCGGCTTCGCGCACGGCCGCGTCGGATGTGGTGAAGGCCTTGGCGACAGTGATTGCAAGCCAGCCGGCGATCACGGCCTCGACGATGACGATCACCGCATGAACAATGACCCGTCCGAAATCGGCGCCATCGGGGAAAATCCACGCCGGGAAGGCGAAGTTCAGGCCGATATGATGAACAGCAACGGCCGCCGTGGCGGCGATCACTGCCCGGATATCGCAAAGCGTCGTCAGGATCGCGAGGCAGGCGAAATAGTACATATGGACGTCGATCTGCCAGGCGTGACCTTCGAACTGAAGCACGATCAAAGAGACCATGACCATGACCCCAACGGCTTGCAGCATGCGTGTCGATGCCGCGTGCGGTGACGTCCATGCTGCTGCTCCGCAAACTGCAGCGATCGCCAGGGCACCGATGGCCGGGGCAATCAAATGTGTGCCCAGCAGCAACCCGAAGGCAATCACCAGCAGAACGTGAGCGGCGATGAAAAGGGTCATGAACTTGACCGCCCGTGCGCGAATTAACTGGAGCGCATTCATTCTCAGGTCTCCTTTTGGAATAATCGTCGCGCTGCGCCGGTGACACCGGCGCAGCCGAATAGGCCGGCAGGGGCGACAACGGCCCAGGCTCCGGCATGTTTCAGTTGCTGGATATCTTCAGGTGTTTCCAGTCTGACGAGCGCGACTGAGTCGATGCCGCCATGGCGCAGCATGCGGCCGCCCGTGGTCGCGACCGCGCCAAGAATTTCCGTCTTGTTGAGCCAGGGAGGGAAGATTGCCGCAACGGCCTGACCTGGGGCGACCGGGGTCGTCAGCATCAAACCGGAAATGAATAAAGTACTGCACAGCAACAAGGTTACCGCGGCCAGCGCATCCCGCACAATCGGCTCCTGTGAGTATATTGTTCCCGTCAGGGTAATTAATTTTTGAAACCTATTGTATCGGGAATATAAGGGAAACAGCCTTAGTTTTTTTATTATTTATCGCTGCGGAACCATGAAGGGTATTCCTACATGGCGGTGCCGCCAATAGTCACGCCGGTCATCTTCAGGGTCGGCTGACCGACGCCTACGGGAACGCCTTGTCCGCTCTTGCCACAGGTGCCGATCCCCTCATCGAGCGCGAGGTCATTGCCGATCATGGTGATCCGGCCCATGGCGTCCGGGCCATTGCCGATCAACGTCGCGCCTTTCACCGGTGCGCCGAGTTTGCCGTTCTCGATCAGATAGGCCTCGCTGGCCGAGAACACGAACTTGCCGGACGTGATGTCGACCTGGCCACCTGCGAAATTGACCGCATAGAGCCCGTTTTTGACGGAGGCGAGAATTTCGCCCGGGTCTTTGTCGCCGGCTTCCATGAAAGTGTTGGTCATGCGCGGCATCGGGGCATGGGCGAAGCTCTGGCGGCGACCGTTTCCGGTCGGCTCCATTCCCATCAACCGGGCATTCTGGCGATCCTGCATATAGCCGACGAGGATACCGTCTTCGATCAGCACATTGCGCCGGCTGCGGGTGCCTTCGTCGTCGATGCTGATGGAACCGCGGCGGTCATGCATTGTGCCGTCATCGACGACTGTCACGCCTTTTGCGGCAACCTGCTGGCCCATCATGCCGGAGAAGGTCGAGGTTTTCTTACGGTTGAAATCCCCTTCGAGCCCGTGTCCGACAGCCTCGTGCAGCATGACGCCGGGCCAGCCGCTGCCAAGAACGACTTCCATCTCTCCGGCAGGCGCGGCGACAGACGCGAGGTTCACTTCGGCGATACGAAAGGCTTCTTCAACCTGTGCCTTCCAGTTTTCGGGCGTCATGTACTGATCATAGGTGACACGGCCTCCGGCGCCGCAGCTGCCGGTCTCCATGCGATCGCCATCGGCGAGCACGATGGAGATGTTCAGCCGGACCAACGGCCGGATATCGGCAACGCGATGACCGCCTGCGCGGATAATTTGCACGGCCTGCCAGGAGCCGGCCAGCGACGCGCTCACCTGTTTGACGCGGGGATCCCTTGCCCGGGCATAGGCATCAATTTCCTTTAACAGGTCGACCTTGTCGCCGAAGGCGGTCAGGGCCAACGGGTTGTCTTCAGTATAGAGAGCCGCGTTGCTCGCGGCTGGCGGCGCTGCAAGCGTGCCGCCATAACCCTTGCTGACAGCGGACACCGTGGCGGCAGCGCGTTTTATGGCATCTTCCGAAATGTCCGACGCATGCGCATACCCATGCGCCTCGCCGGCGATGGCGCGGAGACCAAAGCCCTGGGTCGAGTCGAACGCTGCGTTTTTCAGGCGACCGTCATCGAAAGCGAGGCTCTCGCTCTGACGGTATTCGAGGAAGAGCTCGCCATCGTCGGCGCCGTGCAGTGCATCGTCTACGACCTGACCGACCCGCGAGAGATCTAGCCCTCCGCGCTGGAAGAAGAGTTCATCGGTCTTGCTGAGATCGCCCATGGCGTCTGCTCCTTCTCGGCTCGCCCGAAAACCGGGCCTGCCTAATGTTTGACATCTATCCGATAGCATATGGGCCGGATCGCGATAAAGTCACTGCTTCCCGCACCTTGGCATTGTGTCGATCTACAGCGGTGTACGGGCGCGTCACTTCGTCGCGGATGGCTACCCGTGAGATCCAATTCCGACGAATTATCTTCCCGCAATGAGTCGGAAAGTGTATTTCGATAAACTTGTGAAGGGTCGCGCCAAGCGCTAAAAACGGCCCCGTGTACGAAGAAACTTGGAGAGAGCGGAAATCATGAGGCTTTTCAACCGGGCAATCTCCAGCCTCGCGTATGTCGCGGCGCTGCCCTTTTTGTTGATCGCCGGGCTCGTTTTGCCGGCCGGCGCCGAGGAAGTCCGTCTGCCGCAGCCCTACCAGCTGAACCTGCAGGACCCGGTCTCGCCCGTCGGAGTCCGGATCAACGAATTCCACGATTTTCTTCTGTGGGTGATCTTCGCCACCGGAATCTTCGTCTTCCTGCTGCTGGTGTATGTGTGCGTTCGGTATCGTGCCTCCGCCAATCCAAACCCGTCCCGCACGTCGCACAACACTTTGATTGAAATCCTTTGGACTGCTGTTCCCGTTATTATCCTTGTGGTGATTGCGGTCCCTTCCTTCAAGAACCTTTATTATCTTGATCGAGCTGTTGACCCGGATATGACGATCACGGTTACCGGAAACCAGTGGTACTGGAATTATGAGTATCCGGACGAGGAAATCGCGTTTGACAGCTATCTTCTGGAGGGCGACGAGCTTGCCGAGGTGAACGGAATCCGGCTTCTCGACGTCGACAATCCGCTTGTGGTCCCGACCGGCAAGAAGATCCAGGTTCTGGTGACCAGCAACGATGTTTTCCACTCGTTCTTCGTGCCGTCTGCCGTGGTGCAGATCTATGCCGTCGGCGGGCGCACAAACGAGACCTGGATGCAGTTCGACAAGGAAGGCACTTTCTACGGTCAGTGCAATCAGATTTGTGGTCCCCGTCACGCCTATATGCCGATCGTCGTGAAGGCGGTCTCTGAAGAGGCATACAAGGAGTGGCTGGAAGAAGCTAAAGAACGTTTTGCAATGAGCGACGACGCGCCGGTCCGCGTTGCGCTCAGCACTAACTAAAACAATCACGCTATTGGGAGAGACCGATATGAGTGCCGCTCACGCTCACGCTGATGATCATGGGGCGCCGACGGGTATCCGGCGCTGGTTGTATTCGACCAACCATAAAGACATCGGCACGATGTACCTCATCTTCTCGGTGTTCGCCGGGCTGATTGGCGGGGCCATGTCCATCTATATGCGGATGGAACTTCAGGACCCCGGTGTACAATATATGGATAACGGTCAGGTCTGGAACGTGTTCACCACGGCCCACGGTCTGATCATGGTGTTCTTCGTGGTCATGCCGGGTCTGATCGGTGGTTTTGGCAACTGGTTCGTACCGCTGATGATAGGCGCGCCGGACATGGCCTTCCCCCGGATGAACAATATCAGCTTCTGGCTTCTGATCCCGGCCTTCCTGCTGCTGCTCCTGTCTGTTTTTGCCGACGGTGGTGCTGGGGTTGGCTGGACCATTTATCCTCCGATGTCGAGCAAGCTTGGAACGCCTGGCGCCTCCATGGACATGGCGATCCTGTCGCTGCACCTTGCCGGTGCCTCCTCGATCCTCGGTGCCAGTAACTTCATCACCACGATTTTCAACATGCGTGCGCCGGGCATGACGCTGCACAAGATGCCGCTGTTTGTCTGGTCCATGCTGATCACCGCCTTCCTGCTGCTGCTGGCGCTTCCGGTTCTGGCCGGTGCCATCACCATGCTTCTGACGGACCGGAATTTCGGTACAGCCTTCTTCGATCCGTCAGGTGGTGGTGACCCGATCCTGTTCCTGCACTTGTTCTGGTTCTTCGGGCACCCGGAAGTCTACATCATGATCCTGCCGGCTTTCGGTATCGTGAGCCACGTGGTGTCGACGTTCTCCCGCAAGCCGATCTTCGGCTATCTGGGCATGGCCTATGCAATGCTCTCGATCGGGTTTGTCGGATTCATCGTCTGGGCGCACCATATGTACACGGTGGGGCTGGATGTCGACACGAGGGCCTACTTTACCGCGGCGACCATGGTCATCGCGGTGCCGACGGGCGTGAAGATCTTCTCCTGGATTGCCACGATGTGGGGCGGTTCGATTTCCTTCCGCGTCCCAATGCTGTGGGCGATCGGCTTCATCTTCCTCTTCACTGTTGGCGGTGTGACGGGTGTCGTGCTCGCTAATGCCGGTGTCGATGTGGTGTTGCACAACACCTATTATGTGATCGCGCATTTCCACTACGTGCTGTCGCTGGGCGCGGTCTTTGCCATCTTCTGCGGGTTCTACTACTGGTTCCCAAAAATGACGGGCTACCACTACAGCGGCCTGCTGGCTCGCGTCCATTTCTGGCTGATGTTCATCGGCGCCAACGTGACCTTCTTCCCGATGCACTTTCTCGGGCTGGCAGGTATGCCGCGCCGGTATATCGACTATCCGGATGCCCTGCATGGCTGGAACACGGTGGCATCCTATGGTGCTTACATGGGCGGCCTTGCGACCATCATCTTCCTGATCGTCGTGATTGAGGCCTTCATCACGAAGCGCAAGGCGGAAGCCAACCCGTGGGGTGAAAGTGCGGACACGCTCGAGTGGACTGTGTCCTCTCCGCCGCCGTTCCACACCTTCGACGAGCTGCCGCGGATCAAGTGATCCGCGGCGCCTCGGCGTCGTTATGAAGACGGACCGGAGCAAGAAAGGTTCCTTGCGTGTCTGACACTTCCATCGAAATGAAAGCGGCGGCGCCAACCGCCGCTTCCGCGTCTCAGGCGATACGGGACTACCTGTCGCTGCTGAAGCCGCGCGTGATGTCGCTGGTTGTCTTCACCGGGTTTGCGGGACTCTTTCTTGCGCCCGGAGAAATCAACCCGGGCCTCGCGGCCGTGGCGGTGCTGTGCATTGCGATCGGCGCCGGTGCCTCTGGCGCTATCAACATGTGGTATGATCGGGATATCGATGCCGTGATGACCCGGACCCGCGGGCGGCCGATCCCTACCGGGAAGGTCGGGGCGGACGAGGCGCTTGCCTTCGGCGTCATCCTGTCCGGCATGTCGGTCATGATCATGGGGCTGGCGACCAACTGGGTCGCTGCGGCATTGCTGGCCGGTACAATCGCATTTTATGTCTTCATCTACACCATGTGGCTGAAGCGGCGGACGCCGCAGAACATTGTGATCGGCGGCGCTTCCGGAGCCCTGCCTCCGGTGATTGGCTGGGCCGCGGTGACCGGCGACGTTACGGCGCTGCCGCTCGTGATGTTCCTGATTATTTTCATGTGGACCCCGCCGCATTTCTGGGCACTGTCGCTCTATCGCTCCGGCGATTACGAGGCAGCGGGCGTGCCCATGCTGCCGGTTGTTTCCGGTCGGCGGGAAACCCAGAAGCAGATCCTGATCTACACCTTGCTGCTGGTGCCAATCACGCTGCTCCCGGTAGCATTCGAGTCGGTTGGGATGCTCACATACGGCCTGCCCGCGGCGGCGTTCGGGGTGGTGTTCATTCTCTCCGCCTGGCAGGTTTTCCGCGACGCCACCGAGAAGAACTGCCGGCGCCTTTTCGGCTTTTCAATCCTCTATCTGTTTGTTCTTTTTACGCTGCTGATCATCGATCAGGCGGCGGGAGTTTAAGGCGATGAGCGAGGAGCAAAAGTCGAATACACGCGAAGAACTCTACGCCCGCAAGCGCGGCAAAAATCTGGCAATTCTTGCCTGTATCGTTGTCGCTGCTGTTCTGTTCTATGCGATCACCATCCTGAGGATGGGAGGCTGAGCAATGCGAAAGTCGTCCCAGCAGCAACGTAGTAACGCCCGCACCGGCCTGCTTCTGGCGGGTGTGGTGGTCTGCATGGTGGGTGTCTCGTTTGCGTCGGTGCCGCTTTATGACCTGTTCTGCCGGGTGACCGGTTTCGGCGGGACCACACAGGTCGCCGATCAGGACGCGGCAGAGATTCTCGAACGCAAGGTGACGGTTCGGTTCAATGCCAGTGTGCAGCCGGACCTCAAATGGCGCTTCAAACCTGAGCAGAGAGCCATCGAAACGCGGGTCGGCGAAACCCAGCTCGCGTTTTACGAGGCGGTGAACCTTGGCGACGAGCCTATTGTCGCGACGGCGACGTTTAACGTGTCTCCAGACAAGGCCGGGCTCTATTTCGACAAGATCGATTGTTTTTGCTTCACCGAACAGATCCTGAAGCCGGGGGAACGAGTCGATATGCCGGTTTCGTTCTATATCGACCCGGATATGGACAAGGACGTGAAGATGGATGGAGTGACCACGATCACTCTGTCCTACACCTTCTACAAGGCCCAGGATCAATCTGCGGCGAAAGCCGCCCGGGACCAGGCAAATGCCGGGACTCGCGGAACTGCGGATATCAAGGGATAATCGAGGAGAGTAAGGCGCGATAAGCGCCGGACTGAAGGGGAAAGATAATGAGCGGACATCCACAACATTCCTTCCATCTGGTCGAGCCCAGCCCATGGCCCTTTGTCGGCGCTATGTCTGGCTTCGTGGCCGCTGTCGGCGGCATCATGTACATGCATGAGCAGGCGTTCGGCGGCTATATCCTGATCGCCGGGCTGTTGGCCATCATGGCGACAATGTATTTCTGGTGGCGCGATATCGTGCGCGAAGCCGAATTCCAGGGGCACCACAACCACGTTGTTCAGCTCGGCATGCGCTACGGCATGATCCTGTTCATCGCTTCCGAAGTGATGTTCTTTGCCGCGTTCTTTTGGGCATTCTTCGACAGCGCGCTGTATCCGGACACTGGTGTCTGGCCACCGGAAGGCATTGTGACGTTCAATGCCTTTGACCTGCCCTTGATCAACACCATGGTTTTGCTGCTGTCTGGCTGTACCGTGACCTGGGCGCATCATGCACTGATCGAGAACAAGCGCGACCAGTTCCAGCTCGGTCTCGGCCTCACGGTCTTGCTCGGCATCCTCTTTACTGCCCTGCAGGCTTACGAATACAGCCACGCCGCCTTCGGCTTTACCGACGGCATCTATGCCTCGACCTTCTATCTGGCCACGGGCTTCCACGGCTTCCACGTTATTATCGGCACCACGTTCCTTGCTGTTTGCTGGTTCCGTGGCCGTGCCGGCCATTTCAAGCCGAACCACCATTTCGGCTTCGAGGCGGCTGCCTGGTACTGGCACTTCGTTGACGTTGTATGGCTGTTCCTGTTCGTCTGTGTTTACTGGTGGGGCGGCTGATCCAGCAAAGCTGGGGATAGCGGAGGAGACGCCGTGAGCGAGCCTTATTATCCTCCGCAGTCGCCGTTCTCGACCGGGCTGGCCTGCCGATGTCCGCGCTGTGGCAAGGGCAGCCTGTTCGAGGGATTTCTGACCGTTCGGGAGACGTGTTCGAGCTGCGGTCTTGACCTGAAAAGTGAAGACAGCGGCGATGGTCCGGCTGTCTTCATTATTTTCGTTCTGGGCGGCACAATTGTGCCCATCGCTCTCTGGTTCGAAACTCTGTTCGCGCCTCCGCTCTGGGTTCATGCCCTGCTCTGGAGCGTGGTTGTCCTGGGTGGCACGATTGCCCTTCTGCGCCCCTTGAAGGCCTTCACAATCGCCCTGCAATACAAACATAAGACACCGAGTGGTCCCTTGGGCGATTAGTTGGAGCGGCTCGTTCGGAACTGGGCAAAATACCGCCTGGGGTCTACGGTCCAATCCGACCCCAGTTTCCCCGGTTTGCGTGAAATGTCTGGAAAAAGAATGTTCGGCAATCGCAGGTTCCGTCCCACTTTCTGGGCAACCTTCTTCACGATAATCTCCGTCGCCTTCATGCTGAGCCTTTGCTATTGGCAGCTGCAGCGGTTGGCTTGGAAGTCCAACCTGATCGAGCAGTTCGAAAGCCGAGTCGAGGCGACGCCAGTTTCTCTGCCGGACAGCATCGATGACATCGAGAATTGGCGCTACAAGCGCGTTCGGCTCGAAGGAACCTACCTCCATGACAAGGAATTGCTGGTAACTGGCAAGCCGTTCAAGGGGAATGCCGGGTTCCATCTGATCACGCCTATGACGCTGGTGGACGGTCGTACCGTGCTCGTGAACAGGGGATGGATTCAGCTCAAGCGGCAAGGCCCCGTCGATACGACTCCCATGCATGTCGAGGGCGTTCAGACGGTCGACGGCCTGATCCGGCAGGATCGGCTGAAAGGCTATTTCGTGCCCGACAACGAGCCGGACAATGAGGTCTGGCTGTATATCGACACGGCGGAGATGGCGGCCGAAAGGGGCCTTGGCCCGGTGCTGCCCTTCTATGTGGACAAGCTGCGCGACTCGGGACCGCTGATCATGCCAATCGGCGCCGAAGGCAAAATTCATGTCCGGAACGAGCATCTGACCTATGCCGCCACCTGGGCCTTGCTCGCGCTGACCCTGATCGTCATCTATGTGATCTATCACTTCAAACCCGAAGACGAGACGGAGCCCGACCGTGACTGATAGCGCCTACGCCGCCCTGGAGAAACGTTTCAGACGATATTCCGCTCTCTCGGGAGCAAGTGGCGTTCTCGGCTGGGATCAGGAGACCATGATGCCGTCCGGCGGTGCGGAAGCGCGGGCAGAGCAGTTGGCGACGCTCGATGTGTTGCAGCATGAATTGCTGGCTACTCCGGCTGTCTCCGACGAGCTGGCGCAGGCGGAAGCGGACAACGCTGCGCTTGATCCGATGCAGCAGGCAAACCTGCGGGAAATGCGCCGGGTCCATACCAACGAGACCGTGGCGCCTGCCGATCTGGTGGAAGCCCGGTCCAGGGCCACATCCGCCTGCGTCGTCGCCTGGCGTGATGCCCGCGCGAAGGACGATTTCTCAGCTGTCGCTGGCAAGCTCGCCACGGTGCTTGAGCTGACCCGCGAATATGGCGCGATCAAAGCCGAGACGCTCGGTTGCGGTCTTTACGATGCCTTGATCGACAGCTACGAGCCTGACGGCACGATGGCCTGGATCGATCCGGTCTTCACACGATTGAAGGCTGAGTTACCGGGTTTGATGGAGAAAATTCTGGAGCGGCAGGCCTCGGGTCCGGCGCCCCTGAACCCGGAAGGCCCGTTCCCCGCTGCGAAGCAGAAGCAACTCGGCGCGCGGGTTATGCACGCGCTCGGTTTCGATTTTGCGCATGGCCGGCTCGATGAAAGCGCACACCCCTTCACCGGCGGAATTCCGGACGATGTCCGTATCACGACACGCTATTCCGAGGATGATTTCAGCCGCGCCCTGATGGGGGTGATCCACGAGACCGGTCACGCTCTCTATGAGCGGGGGCTGCCGGTGGAATGGCGCAACCAGCCGGTCGGCTCCTCACGCGGTATGGTGATGCATGAAAGTCAGTCCCTGCTGATGGAGATGCAGGCGTGCCGCGCGCCGTCCTTCTATCGGTTCCTTGCGCCGCTAGCGGCCGATGTTCTGGAAACGGGCGGTCCGGCAATGACGCCGGAGAATCTGAACCTGCTTGGCCACAGAGTGGCGCGCGGACTGATCCGGGTCGATGCGGACGAGGTGACTTATCCGCTGCATGTCATGCTGCGCTACGATCTGGAAAGAGCTATGCTCTCCGGTGATCTCGCGCTGAAGGATCTGCCGGGCGCTTGGCGTGACGGGATGAAGGCGTCGCTCGGTGTGGCGCCCGAGGACGACCGGGACGGCTGCCTGCAGGATATCCACTGGTATCACGGCTCTTTCGGCTATTTCCCGACCTATACCCTCGGTGCCCTGGCGGCAGCCCAACTCTTCAAGGCGGCACACAGCGCTTTGCCCGACCTGGATGAACGTGTTGCAGCCGGCGATTTCTCCGGCCTGCTGACTTGGCTCATCGAGAATGTTCATTCGGTTGGCAGCGCTAAGACAACGGACGAAATCATCAGCGCCGCAACCGGTGTGCCACTCTCAGCGGACGCATTCCTGGACCACCTGAATGAGCGATATCTCTAACCGGTCACTCTGCCTCGCAAAGAGATCTATTCAGCCGGTTGCTGGCTGAGTTCGGTGTGGTTCTTTTCCATAACTGCATGCCGCGCGCCGCCGGACATACGGCCATAAAGCTGCGCGATGGTCTTGCTTCCGGTCCGGGTGCAGAGGAACGGGAACAGGCCGTGCACCATGCATGCGAGGCCGCCAAGGATCATCGCACCGCCGGTCGAGGTCGCGAACCCGAAATGCTGCCAGTAGCTCTCGCCGACCGATTGCGGATGGCTGGTGAAGATTTTGAAGATCATGGCGGCGCCCCGGATTGAATGTGGAAGTCGCATTCATTCTGGCCCGAAATCGTGGCAAAAAGTTTGCTATTTTCCTCAAGAATCGGCTGTGTGTTAGAATGTTATTCTAACATAGTCGGGTAATGTGGAATGAAGATCGACGAGACAGACCGGCGTATCCTCGCCCTGTTGCAAGAGAATGCTGATCTCTCCGTGGCGGAGATCGGCACCCGTGTCGGCCTCTCTTCGACACCCTGCTGGCGGCGTATCCAGAACCTCGAGAAGCAGGGCGTGATTCGCAAGAAGGTGGCGTTGTTGGATCGCCGCGCGGTCGACGTGCCACTGACTGTCTTCGTCATGATCCGTACCAGCCAGCATAGCGATGTCTGGCTGGAGAAATTCGCCAAGGGCGTTTCGGATATCCCGGAAGTTCTCGAATTCTACCGCATGAGCGGGACCGTCGATTACCTGCTCCGTGTCGTGGTCCCGAGCGTGGAGACCTATGACGCGGTCTACAAGCGTTTGATCTCGATCGCGGATCTGGCCGAAGTCAGCTCCAGTTTCGCGATGGAAGAGATCAAGTATACGACGGCCTTGCCGCTTGGTTATGCTGGTTGAGGGGAGATTTCGCGGAGAGAGGCAGCGATGGGTGAGGTAACGGAAATTCTGGATATCCCAGATATCCCAGTGCTGGAAACGGAGCGACTAATCCTTCGGCCGCTTGAGCTCGCCGATGCACCCTCGGTGCAGAAAACCTTCCCGCAATGGGATATCGTGAAGCACCTCTCTAGCGCGTCTATCCCATGGCCCTATCCACCGGACGGGGCGGAGACATTCATTCGTGATTTTGCCCTGCCTGCCCAGCGTGCGGGCACCGAGTGGACTTGGTCATTGCGGCCCAGATCGAAGTCGGAAGAACTGATCGGATTGATCGGTCTCTATGACAAGTCGGAAGCCAATCGCGGTTTCTGGCTGGCACCAGAATGGCAGGGCAAAGGCTTGATGTCGGAGGCGGTGGAGGTGGTGACGGATTTCTGGTTCGTCACCCTCGGTCGATTGCTCATGCGCATCCCGAAGGCGGCGCCGAACCTCGCGTCCCGCCGTATCTCGGAGAAGACCGGCATGCGTCTGGTTGCGACGGGCGAGAAAGACTATGTCTCCGGGCGCCTGCCGACGGAGGTTTGGGAAATTACGCGCGAGGAATGGCTGGCGCAAAAGACCACGCGTTAGGCACGCCGCTCCCGGAGCGCATCCGCAAGCCGTGCCACAAGATCGTCCAGATCGGTGCCCATGGTCCGGTTCTCGACCACTTCCTTTCCCAGCGGGGTGCTTTCGATAAAGCGGTAGATATCGGCTGCGCCCTCGAAGGTCTTAGGTGTCAGGCCTGCATCGCCATAAGTCTTGGCGATCTCCTCCATCTCGCCGACCCAGCGGTAGGCTTTCGGCGGCATGCCGGGGAGGCTGCTGGTCATGCTGGCCCGCAACGGTGCGAGAACGTTGCTCATCTCGGTTTTCAGGGCGGGTCCGACCCCTTCCAGCTCTGCCGTCACGAAACTCTGTATGGCGAGGGCCTGGACACCCTTGGTCATGGTTGCGAAACACATCTTCAGGGCGGAAGCAGCACCGATTTCATCGCCGAGCGGGCGGATGTCGAGGGCGGGGCAGAGGGACGTAAGGGCCTCGGCGCCCAGGCCGCTCAGGTAAACACGCGGGCTCGGCCGTCCCGGATAGGGCGGGCCGCCAATGATGCCGCCGTCGAGAAAGCCGATACCGGCGGCTTCCGCTGTCGCCTGAAGCTGCCGCGCCGTGGAGGGAGCGACGGCGTTCAGGTCGGCAATCAGCGCCTTCGGTTTCGTGCCGAGCGTTCCCGCCGCCTGAGCCATCCGTGTAACGAAGCCCCCCGCTTGATCCGGCGGCATGATGGAGAAGATTGCATCGCATTCGGTGAGCAAAGCCGCGTCGGAGCCTAGATCCGCGATGCCTGCTTTTTTCGCCAAAGCGCGGCTGCGATCGGAGCGGCCTTCGAGGTTGGTGACGACCCGAATTCCGGCTTCGCCAAGCCGCTGGCCGATGGCGTGTCCCATGTCCCCGGGCGTCATGATTCCGACAGTTTCGATGGTCATGTAAAGCGTCCCGGTTTGCATCATATCCCGACAGAGCCGGCATTGTTGCAAGAACCCAGCGCCACCGCTAGGTTGCGTCCTTTCGAACGGCGAAAAAGAGACGGCGGACGTGCGCTATATCAGTACCCGGGGCAAGGCCCCTGAACTCGGTTTTGAAGACGTACTCCTGACGGGCCTCGCCCGCGACGGTGGGCTCTATGTCCCGAAGACATGGCCGACACTCACTCCGGCGGATCTGAAACGGCTCGCCGGGCTGTCCTATGCCGAGACCGCGTTCGAGGTTTGCCGCCTGTTTACGGGCGATGCGTTCGACGACGCGACGCTAAAGGGCATCATGGACGAGGTCTATGGCAGCTTTGAGCACAGCGCCGTCGCGCCGCTGAAGCAGCTCGACGGCAATCTCTGGGTTATGGAGCTGTTTCACGGACCGACGCTGGCCTTCAAGGACTATGCGATGCAGGTCCTCGGCCGGATGTTCGATCATGTGCTGACCAAACGTGGCGAGAAGGTCACGATTGTCGGTGCCACTTCGGGCGATACCGGCTCGGCCGCCATCGAGGCGTTCCGCGACAGCGCCAATGCCGAGATCTTCATTTTCTTCCCGAAAGGCCGGGTCTCTCCGGTGCAGCAGCACCAGATGACGACGGTCGATGCGCCGAACGTCCACGCCATTGCGTTGGAAGGCACCTTCGACGATTGCCAGGACATGGTGAAGGCGCTGTTCAACGACATCGCCTTCCGGGACGAGCACAATTTGTCCGGCGTGAACTCGATCAACTGGGCGCGCATCCTGCCGCAAGTGGTCTATTACGTGACCTCGGCGCTCAGCATCGGGGCCACGGCGGAGCGGCCTGTCTCTTTCGTCGTGCCGACCGGGAATTTCGGCAATATCTTCGCCGCCTATGCCGCCAAGCAGATGGGGCTGCCGATCGACCGCATGGTGGTGGCGACGAACCAGAACGACATCCTGTCCCGCTTCCTCGCTTCCGGCGAGATGACGCTGGAAGGCGTGCAGCCCTCGATCAGCCCGAGCATGGATATCCAGGTCTCCAGCAATTTCGAGCGCTTCCTGTTCGATCTCTTTCACCGGGATGGCGCTGCGGTGACCGATGCACTTTCGAGCTTTCGCGAGACTGGCAGCTTTTCAATTTCGCAGGGCATGCTGGAACGTGCTCGTGCCGAGTTCGACGGCTTCCGGACCGATGAGGCCGGGACCAAAGCGACCATCAAGGCGGTTTACGAGGAGACGGGCGAGATTACCGATCCGCATTCGGCGGTCTCTCTTGGTGCCGCACGTCAGGCCCGCGACAGCGGCGCCATCGGCACCGATATGCCGATGATCTCTCTTGCCTGTGCCCATCCGGCGAAGTTCCCGGATGCGGTGGAGTCCGCCATCGGTCTGCGCCCGGCATTGCCGCCACGGCTCGCCGACCTGCTTGAGCGTGAAGAGCGTATGACCGTGCTCGCTAATGACTACGGGACTGTCAGCACCCATATAGCAGGCATCGTCAAGACCAAGGAGAACGCTGCATGAGCGGCGACATGGACGGAATCAAGATCACCGAACTCGCCAACGGCGCCCGCGTCGTGACCGACAAGATGGCCAGCGTCGAGAGTGTCTCTCTCGGGGCATGGCTGAATGTTGGCACCCGGCACGAGGTCGCGGCCGAGAACGGCGTGGCGCACTTGCTGGAGCATATGGTGTTCAAGGGCACCCGGCGCCGCTCGGCGCTGCAGATCGCCGAGGAGATCGAGGCGGTCGGCGGGCACATGAATGCCTACACGGCGCGTGAGCAGACGGCCTATTACGCCAAGGTGCTGAAGGAAGACGTGTCGCTGGGTGTTGATGTCATCTCGGACATTCTGGTGAACTCAACCTTCGACGAGCAGGAACTGACCCGCGAACGGTCCGTGATCATCCAGGAGATCGGTCAGGCGGCGGACACGCCGGACGACATCATCTTCGATTATTTCCAGGAGACCGCCTACCCGGAGCAGGCAATGGGCCGCCCGGTTCTGGGCCGCAGCGAAATCGTCCAGGAGATGAGCCGGGACGGCATCATGGCCTTCATCAACGAGAATTACGCGGGCGACAGCCTGATCTTCTCTGCGGCGGGCGCCGTCGATCATGACACGGTAGTGGCCGAGGTTGAGCGCGGCTTCGGCGCGCTCGGAGCGCAAACTGCAGCAAAGACGGAGGCCGCCGCATACAAGGGCGGCGAGACCCGGGTCGAGAAGGATCTGGAACAGCTGCACCTGTTGCTCGGCTTCGAGGGAATGGGCTTTCATGACCCGGACTTCTATGCCCAGCAGGTTCTCTCCATGCTGTTCGGCGGTGGCATGTCCTCACGGCTTTTCCAGGAAATACGGGAGAAGCGCGGGCTAGTCTATTCCATCTATTCCTTCAGTGCGGCCTACCACGATAGCGGCATGTTCTCGATCTATGCCGGGACCGGCGAGAAGGAATCTGTCGAACTGATGCCGGTGGTCTGCGATGAGCTGATGGATGTCGCGGCAAATGTAAGCGAAGAAGAGGTGGAGCGCGCCCGTACGCAGCTACGTTCCGGTCTGCTTATGAGCCGGGAGAGCACGTCGAACCGGTGTGAGCAACTGGCCCAGCACATGCTGGTCTACGGCCGTCCAGTCTCGGTTGAGGAGCTTGTCACCAAGGTCGATGCGGTCGACACGGCGGCGATCCGACGGGTGGCAGAAAGGTTGCTCAAGAGTACGCCGACTCTGGCTGCTCTCGGCCCGACCAAAAGTCTTGAATCCTACGACAAGATTTGCGCCCGGCTGAACTGACGAACCGGCGTCGGCGTTCTCTCAGGTCTTCCGGCCCCGTACGGCAAGCGTTGCCGTACGGTGGTTCTGCTTGCCATCCGTACGGTTAACGGGAAAAATGGCGCTGTAACGGGCTTCGAGGGGATTGGCGAATTGGTCCTGACGTTTTTTCCGCCGTCCAAGATCGAGCCGCGCGTATCTCTGCCGCGGCTTTATCTCAGACAGCCGAATAAGAACGACTGGCGTGAATGGGCCGAGCTGCGCGCAATCAGCCGGGACTTTCTTGTCGAGTGGGAACCACGCTGGCCGGACGACGCCCTGACACGCGCCGCCTTTAGACGCCGCCTTGCCCGCTATGCCGAAGATTGGGCGCGGGACCAGGGATATTCATTCCTCATATATCGGCGCAGCGACGATGCGCTGGTAGGCGGAATCACCATCGCCAATGTCCGCCGGGGCGTCGCCCAGTGCTGTACCATCGGCTACTGGATCGGTCGCCCGTATGCCCGGAACGGCTATATGACAGAGGCTGTGCATGGCGCCTGCTCTTTTGGTTTCGATCAGTTGTCTCTGCACCGCGTCGAGGCGGCCTGCCTGCCGCGCAATTATCCGAGCCAAGGCGTGCTGCGCAAAGTCGGCTTCCGAGAAGAAGGGCTTGCAAAGAAATATCTGAAGATCGACGGCCGCTGGCAGGACCACGTCCTGTTCGCGCTGCTGCGTGAGGAGTTTTACCCAAGCTTCGCGGATGAGTTGAAGCACTTCTAGGCGGGCTCCTTCCGGTTCAACTCGACGAGAGCGTTTCGGATTGGCATTGTTGTTCCGTATCCCGCCAGACCGTCCGGATCCGGCGAAATCACCGGAGCTTCCATGACCGATATTCCCGCCTTTTCATCGCGCCATCACAACCGTATTGCCGCCCTGCATGGGGACGTCACCGAATGGCGCCGCGATCTGCACGCTCATCCCGAGACCGGGTTCGAGGAGGTGCGCACTGCCGGGATTGTCGCCGAGAAGCTGCGGGCCTTCGAGGTCGACGAGGTGCTGATCGGGATTGCGACCACGGGCGTGGTCGGTATTGTTCGCGGCCGTTCCGAGGGGCCTATGATCGGGCTCCGCGCGGATATGGACGCGCTGCCGATGCAGGAAGTCGGCGACGTGCCCTACAAGTCGACAGTTCCCGGAAAGATGCATGCCTGCGGGCATGACGGGCACACCGCGATGCTGCTTGGGACGGCTAAACTGTTGGCCGAGAGCCGGGATTTTGCCGGTTCGGTCGCGCTGATCTTTCAGCCGGCGGAAGAAGGCGGCGGCGGCGGCCGGGTGATGGTCGAGGAAGGCCTGTTCGAGAAGGCGAATTGCGAGACGGTCTGGGGCCTGCACAACTGGCCGGATCTGCCACTCGGAACCTTCTGCCCGCTGG
The DNA here is from genome assembly GCF_039990255.1 of Nisaea sp. GTDB lineage: Bacteria > Pseudomonadota > Alphaproteobacteria > Thalassobaculales > Thalassobaculaceae > Nisaea. The sequence continues at coordinate 26,614 of NZ_JBDXGG010000007.1, forward strand.
CCGGGCCGACCATGGCCGGGATCGACTATTTCGACATCGCCGTGCGCGGGCAGGGCACCCATGCTGGGATGCCCCATGACGGCGTGGACACGGTACTGGCGGCGGCCCACCTGGTGACCGCAATCCAGAGCGTGCCGGGACGCAATGTCTCGCCACATAAGACCGCGACCATCGGGGTCTCTATGTTCAGGGGCTCGGACGCCTATGTGGTGATGCCGGACGAAGCGGTGATCGGTGGCTCGGTGCGCTATTTCGAGCCGGGCGTGCGCGATCTCGCCGAGGCACGCATTCGTTCACTGGCAACTGGTATCGCCGAGGGCTTCGGCTGCGAGGCGGTGATCGACTACCGCAAGAACTATCCCCCGGCCATCAACCCGCCCGCCGAAGCGGAATTCGCCGCCGGAGTTGCCGGGTCGCTGGTTAGCCCTGACAAGGTCATCCGGGAGCATGATCCCTGCATGGCGGGCGAGGATTTCTCCTTCATGCTGAACGAGCGCCCGGGGAACTATATCTGGATGGGCACCGCATCGCCGAATCATGCCTCGGGCAAGCTGCATTTCCCGGACTACAACTTCAACGATGCGTCGATTCCGCTCGGCATCGGGTATTGGCTTGCGCTGGTGGACAAGTTGTTGCCGGAAAACGCCTAGGCGAACGCCTTATGCTTTGGTTTTTCGTGGCTGACCGGGGAGCAGAAGATGACCGTTTATTCAGGTAGCTGCCACTGCGGCGCGGTGCGTTTTAAGGTGGAGGCCGATCTTGATCATGTCCGGGTGTGCGACTGCTCGATTTGCCGACAGCGGGGCGCTTTGCTGCATCGGGTGGAAGAAAAGGCGCTGGAGTTGCTCACGCCGCTCGAAGATCTCACGACGTATCAGTTCAACACGAAGCAGGCGACGGACTATTTTTGCCCGTGTTGCGGCATCCTCCCGTTCCGTAGACCGCGCACCGCACCGCATTTATGGTCGGTCAACGTGCGTTGCCTTGAGGGTGTCGATTTAGAAGCGCTTCCGGTTGAACGAGTGCATGGCAGCCGATTGTCATGAACAACTAATCAGGCCCGTCCGGCCTCGGTCGAGAGCAGTGCGGAATCGACGCCGAGTTTGGCCAGCGCCCGGTCCCATTTGCTGTCGAGATCTTTATCGAAGACCAATGCGTTGTCGGCATCGACATTGAGCCAGGCATTTTCCTGAATCTCCCCGTCGAGCTGGCCCGGTCCCCAGCCCGCGTAGCCGAGTGCCAGAAGATGGCTTTTCGGCCCGCTGCCCGATGCGATGGTGCGGACGATATCGACTGTGGCGGTCAGGCCGAATTCCTCGTCGATATCCAGCGTCTCTTCGCTTTGATAGTCGGCGCTGTGCAGAACGAAACCGCGTTCGGTATCGACCGGCCCGCCGAAATGGACTGGCGGGTTGGTGACGATCTCCATCTCGCCGAGCGACATATCGAGCTGTTCGATCAGGTCGCCGAATTCAATCGAGCCGGCGAGACGGTTGACGACCAGACCGATCGCGCCTTCGGCATTGTGCACGCAGATATAGATCACGGAACGGGCAAAACGCGGATCGCGCATCGCGGGCATGGCCACAAGAAGCTGTCCGGTAAGATAGCCTTCCTGGGTTTCCTCGGTAACAGTAGTGGGCATTCTTGGCTGTCCTGATCCTTGGCGGCGCTTGGTCCACCAAATCTTTCCGTCAATTCCAGAAAATGTGACCGACGTGGCGGCTCCGGTCCACTATATATGCGGGACGCAAAGGGTATGAAACCCCTGCAACAACCTCGGGCATCTGATTATGAGTTGGGTTTTCCGCCCCAGAAATCCAATCGTGACCGCCATTCTGGGCGTCATCATGGCGCTTGGCGTTTTTGCGCGACCGGCGGCCGCTGTGACGGGCGCGTCCGACTGGGTGAGAACGGAATTCGCCGATGTCCGGCTGATTTCCGCAGTTGCAGGAACCAAAGGCCAGGACAGTGTCCCGCTTGGCCTTCAGTTCAGGTTGGACGACGGTTGGAAAATCTATTGGCGCGCGCCGGGCGATGCCGGTTATCCGCCGGAAATCGAATGGCAGGGCTCAGATAATCTCGCCGGGACGGCCTGGCGCTGGCCAGTACCGGAGCGTTTCAGCCTGTTCGGGCTGGAGACCTACGGATATCACGGCGAGGTGGTGATACCGATTCGGGCGACGCTTTCCCAGCCGGGAGCGCCGGTGGCGCTGAGGGCGGAGATGAACGCGCTTGCCTGCAGCGATATCTGCGTCCCGCTGACGGCCAGTCTGTCGCTTGATCTTGGGGGAACAGAAGCGCGTCCGACGGCTTTCGCCCAACTGATCGACAGGTTCCGTGCCCGGGTTCCCAAGAACTTGAGCGGGCTTGGCCTCGATATCGACACGGTTACAGCAGTCGGGACACCAGAGCCGCACTCGCTCGCCATCTCCATTAATGCAACGCGCCCGCTCGACACGCCCGACATCTTTCCGGAAGCGCGGCCGGGCTTTGCCTTTGGCAAGCCGGATATTGCTTTCTCCGCGGATCGGCGCTCTGCCGTGCTGACTATTCCCGCCTCGCTGCCGGCGGGAAGCAGGCTGACCGGTGAGGCAATAACCCTGACGCTGGTCGACGGCGACCGGTTCCTTGAGCGGAAGTTCATGGTATCGGAAGGGGGCGAGGGCGGAGTGACCAACCGCTGGGCGGCGCTGGTCGCTGTGCTCGGCATTGCCTTTCTTGGCGGCCTTATCCTCAATCTGATGCCATGTGTACTGCCGGTCCTGTCCCTGAAGCTGGTCGGGGCGGTGAAATATGGCGGGGCGGATAAGGGCACAATCCGGGCGGGGTTTCTGGCCTCGGCCGCGGGTATTGTCGTCTCGTTCCTATTGCTGGCGGGGGGTGCCATCGCACTGAAAGAGGCGGGTATGGCGGTCGGCTGGGGAATCCAGTTCCAGCAACCGTTGTTCCTTGCGCTCATGGTGGCCATACTCATGCTGTTCGCGGGCAATCTCCTTGGCCTGTTCGAGATCGGGTTGCCGCAACGCGTCTCCGATCTTGGACTTTCGGTTTCCGGAGCGGGCGGTCATGCGGACGAGACCAGCCTGTCGGGCCATTTTCTGACCGGTGCGTTCGCTACCTTGTTGGCGACGCCATGCTCCGCGCCGTTTCTCGGCACGGCGATCGGTTTCGCGCTGTCGCGCGGGGCGGTGGAGATTGCCGTGGTTTTCCTCGTCATGGGGCTCGGACTGGCCGCGCCCTACCTCTTGGTTGCCGCGCTGCCGGGGCTGGCGCGCGCCCTGCCGCGGCCGGGTGCCTGGATGATCTGGCTACGCCGTGTCCTCGGTTTGGCGCTGCTGGCGACGGCCGTGTGGCTCTTTACCGTCTTCGCGGCGACGACTGAAATGTTGCATGTCTTTCTGCTCGGTGGCGTGGCGCTGGTGCTGACGGCGGCATTGGCCTGGAGAGCGCGGAACGGAATGCTTGGCCGGCGCGCTGGCGCGCCTCTTGCTCTGGCAGCGATGATGGCCGTCCTGGCCGTCGGTGTGCAGGCGACGGTGCGAGAGGGAACCGTGCCGGAAGCATCTGCAATCGAAACTGCTTGGCGGCCCTTTGACAAACGGGAGATCTCCCGTCTGGTGGCGGAAGGCAAGACAGTTCTGGTGGATGTCACAGCGGATTGGTGTCTGACCTGCAAGGTCAACAAGTCGCTGGTTTTGGAAACTAATGAAATTTCTGGATTGATTGAGTCTGACGACCTCGTTGCGATGCGGGCCGACTGGACAACCCCCGATCCAAAGATCGCGGATTATCTGGCATCGTTCGGCCGATACGGGATTCCGTTCAACGCCGTTTACGGCCCGGGAGCGCCTGCCGGTTTGGCTTTGCCGGAGTTGCTCAGCCTGGAGGCGGTTCAATCCGCTATCGCGGAAGCTGGCAGCTGATGGTTTTGGAATTCGGGCTGGCCTGCCCGACCTCAAGCAGCGTATTTTCTAGCATTGATTTTTCTCGGCCAATGCGGCCGGCAACACCCAGGAGAGGGACAAGCAATGACCATTAAAGTTGGGGACGCTTTTCCGGCGTTGACGCTGAAAACAAATACCGCAGACGGGATCGACGATCTCGATACGGCAGAGTTTTTCAAGGACCGCAAGGTTGTCCTGTTCGCGGTACCGGGGGCGTTCACGCCGACCTGTTCCGTGAAACACCTTCCGGGTTTCGTGGAGAAGGCGGGCGATCTTAAAGCAAAGGGCGTCGACGCGATTGCCTGCACCTCTGTGAACGATGCTTTCGTGATGGGTGCCTGGGCAAAGGATCAGGGGGCTGGCGACTCGGTGACCATGGTGGCGGACGGTAACGCCGACCTCGCCAAGGCGCTCGGTCTTGAGATGGATGTCTCCGCCGCCGGTCTCGGCACGCGCTCCCAGCGCTATGCGATGGTTGTCGAGAATGGCACCGTCACCAAGCTTTTTGTTGAAGAGCCACGCGCTTTCGAAGTGTCCAGTGTCGAACACGTGCTGGCAAACATCTGACGATACCAAATTCGAACCGGAGCTGTGTCTGCCGCTCCGGTTCGTAACACGGATGCGCTAGCGGAGAAATTCTCCGAGATGCGCGCTGACCTGTGGTCTGATCACGGTGTCGAATTCACCCAAAAGCTTTTCCGTCAGGCCGTACCAAAGAGCTTCCCTGTCTGCCAGGGTGGCATCTTCGGCAATGGTCGCACTGCGGGTGGCGAAAGCTTCAGCCACGGCCCGGCGTCTGTTATCTGGCGAGCGGATCTCCAGTCGCACCGCGATACGGCTTGCATACCGCTCCGTCTGATCGGTCGTAAAAGCGCCCTTGAGCCCTGTTTTCACTTTGAGCTTTGTTTCGGTCACCGAGGCATCGGTGATGACCATCACCAGTTTGTCGGCGCCACCTGTGGCCTGCAGCACGTCCTCGGCCCAACGTTCGGCCGCCGGGCCGGGCGCGACAGGCATCTTGTGCTCCACATTGGGCGCGGCGAAAGGCATACGAAACTCGTTTATGACTTCGACGGAACCGACAGCAAGCCGGATCGGCGTCTTGTGCCGGAAGGTCAGCTCTGGAAAGTCCGCCGTCGGCGGCGTTGCGCAGGCACCGAGTAGCGGTGCGACGAACGCGAAAAGCAGAAAAGCAAGCCGGACTCGCATTGAGGGCCCCCGAGGTTTTAAAGGATAAATGAGCCTAGAGGCTCACTCTAGCCCAAGTGATGGGGCAGCATTGTGATCAATTTTCAGTGCTGGCGCGAAGTTCCTCAATGCCGGCTTCGTCATAGTCCCAGCGCGTTTTACAGAACTCGCAAACGACGAAAACCAGACCATCCACCGTCATATCCTGGATTTCCTCGTCGGACAGCGATTTCAGCACACTCTCAACCCGGTCTTTCGAGCAACGGCAGCGCTCCGCCACGGGATGGGCCGGATAGGCCCGGATGCCGCTTTCATGAAACAGACGGAACAACAGCCGGTCCGGTGCGACGCGGGTGCCGGCGATCTCGTCCGGGCTGGCGCTGCTCAGCATCACCATGGCGGTGCGCCAGGCATCCTCGTAAGCGTCCATGTCATGCACGGTGCGGGCTTTGCCCGGCTCCGGCGCTTCACCGCCGTCGAGCGGCATGCGTTGCAGCATCAGGGCGCCCGCGCGCCAGATGCCGAACTCGTCTTTGCGCACGGCGACATTGATGCCGGTCTCGAGTTGTTCGGACTGTCGGAAATAGTCGTGGGTGCATTCGGCGAGGGTCTGTCCGGCCAACGGCACGATGCCCTGATACCGTTCCGTATCCGCGCCCTGGTCGACCGTGAAGGCGATGTAGCCGCCGCCAATCATCCGGGGAACAGTTGCTTCGCCACTCTCGGCCACTTGCTTCACAGCATCTTCGTCGAACGCGGCATAGCCGCGCAGATGTCCCTCGCTGGTGAAATCCGCGACCATGGTGCGGATCGGCCCGTCTCCCTTGATCTGGAGGGAAAACACGCCCTCGTATTTCAGTGCGCCGGCGAGGCAGACCGTGATGGTCATGACCTCGCCGAGCATTTTGGATACCGGCTCGGGATAATCGTGCCGCTCCAGAATGGTGTGGGCGGCGGAGTTCAAACGCACCATGCGGCCGCGCAGGCCGAACGGGTCGAGCTGAAACGGCAGCAATAGATCGTCATGACCCGACTCTGCGAAAATGTCGGCGGTGCTCATCTTGATCTCCGGATCAGGCGTAACGGTTCTATGAAAGGCACCAGTTGAGGACAGCCTTCTGTGAATGCAACCTGTTCTCTGCCTCGTCGAAGACAATGGATTGCGGACCGTCGATGACCTCTGCCGTCACTTCCTCGCCGCGATGTGCCGGCAGGCAATGCATGAAGATCGCATCCGGTTTGGCTTTCGCCATCAAATCCTCGGTCACCTGATACGGGCCGAGCTGATTATGCACGTTGGAACTGTCGTCGCCCATGGAGACCCAGGTATCGGTCACCACGCAATCCACGTCCTTGACGGCTTCTTCCGGATCGTGTGTCAGGGTGACGTTGCCGCCATTCTTCTGCGCCCATTCCAGCAGGGCCGGGTCCGGGCTGCGTTCCGCCGGGCAGGCGATGCGAAGCTCGAAACCAAATTTCGTTGCCGCGTGAATCCAGGAGGAGGCCATGTTGTTGCCGTCACCGCTATAGGCGACGACTTTCCCTTTGATGGGGCCGCGATGTTCCTCGAAGGCCATCATGTCTGCCATGAGCTGGCAGGGATGCGAGCTGTCGGTCAGTCCGTTTATGACGGGAACGGTTGCGTGTTCCGCCATCTCGCGGATGGTTGCCTCGTCGAAGGTCCGCATCATTATGCAGTCGACATAGCGGGACAGCACCTTCGCGGTGTCGCTGACTGACTCGCCGCGGCCGAGCTGCAGGTCCGCCGCGTTCAGCACCACGACGTCGCCGCCGAGCTGCTTCATGCCGACTTCGAAAGACACGCGGGTACGGGTCGACGGTTTCTCGAAAATCATCGCCAGAGTTTTACCGGCCAGCGGTCTTTCAGTACCTGCCTCACCGCGTTTCATGGCCATGCCTTCATCTACAATAGACCGAAGGGTCAGCGCATCGATCTGGTCGAGATCGAGGAAATGGTTCTGTTTGGTCATATCGGAGTTCCAGAATCGGGGGCGGACGCCGGCCGGTCCATCTTGTGGACCGGCCGGTTGCCTTTTCAGGCGTTCCAGTCCGCGCAGACTTTCTCGATAATGCCGCATGCTTCGGCGACATGGTTTTCGTCGATGATCAACGGCGGCAGGATACGCAGAACGTTCCCAGCCGCACCGACGGTCAGCAGGCCTGCTTCGCGCAGCTTGCCCTGGAGGTCCGCATTCGTGACCTCGCAGGCCAGGCCGAGCATCAGGCCCTTACCCTTGACCGTCGAAAAGATCTTCGGATGACTTGATGCAATCGCGTCGAGGCGCTTCTGGAAATCATCGCCGAGTTTGGCGACGCGATCCAGCAGGCCCGGCTCCAGCAAGACGTCCAGCACCGCATTCGCGACTGCCATCGCCAGCGGGTTACCGCCGAAGGTCGAGCCATGGGTGCCTGGCGCCATACCGGATGCCGCCTTCTCGTTCGCCAGAATGGCGCCGACCGGGAAGCCGCCACCAAGTCCTTTTGCAAGCGTCATGATATCCGGCGCGACCTCGGCCCATTCATAGGCCCAGAGCTTGCCGGTCCGACCCATGCCGCACTGGATTTCGTCGAAGATCAGCAGGGCGCCGAACTCGTCCGCCGCCTGGCGGAGCGCCTTCAGGTACTCGACATCAGCGGTGTTGATGCCGCCTTCGCCCTGGATCGGCTCAACGAGGATGGCCGCGGTTTTCTCGCCCATCGCCTCGCGCATCTCGTTCATGTTGCCGAAAGCGACATGACGGAAGCCGTCCGGGCGTGGGCCGAAGCCAGTCCGGTAGGTCTCGTTGTCGCCTGCCGACAGGGTGGTCAGCGTCCGACCATGGAAAGCCGAGGTACAGCAGACGATCTCGTTCCGCTCCTTCTCACCGAGTTCCCACTGGTACTTGCGGGCAATCTTCAAAGCGCCTTCATTCGCCTCGGCACCGGAATTCGCGAAGAACACGGTATCGGCAAAGGAATTCTGCACCAGCCGGTCCGCCAACCGCTTTTGTTCCGGAACCTCATAGAGGTTTGAAACATGCCACAGCTTTTCAGACTGGCTCTTCAGTGTTTCGACCAGATGCGGGTGCGCGTGACCGAGGGAGTTGGTGGCGATCCCCGATGCGAAATCGAGATATCGTCGGCCTTCGGTGCTATACAGATAAGGGCCATCCCCCCGCTCGAAAGCGATATCTATACGCCCGTATGTGGGCATCACCGTGGTAACCAACGTCCTTCTCCACCATAAAAAATGGCGGCACCGAAAACCGGCGCCGCCGGAAAACGAAAAAAGCACGGAATCCGGGGGACGCCAAGGGGAATATGGCGCTCCCGCCGGGATTCATCCGAATCGCAGCCGGAGGAGGACTTCCGACCTCCTCCCCCGGCAGGCGCATCACGTCCAGTGGAAGAGGCCTAGCGCGGCCCGAACATCGTCCAGCGTCTCTTGCGTGACCTTCCGCGCCCTGTCGGTGCCGTCGCGCAGCATCCGCATCACCTCGCCGGGATCGTCCGCGAGCCGGGCGCGGCGCTCCCGTATCGGCCAGATCAGGGTTTGCAGGATCTCCTCAAGATGGTTTTTCACCTGCATGTCACCGAGGCCGCCCCGCCGGTATCGGGCCTTCAGGTCTGAAACTGTGCCCGGGTCGTCCGAGAAAGCGTCCAGATAGGTGAAGACAACATTGCCTTCGACTTTTCCCGGATCGCTGACCGTGAGGTGATCGGGGTCCGTATACATGCGCCGGACAGCGTTCCGGATTTCGTCCGGAGAGGCGGAGAGCGGGATTGCGTTGCCTGCCGATTTACTCATCTTGCTGATACCATCGATGCTCGGCAGGCGGCCGACAGCAGGGATCAGGGCGCGCGCCTCTGGCAGTAGGGGCTCGCCAGCCAGCCGGTTCAATCGGCGGACGATCTCGTTTGTCTGCTCGATCATCGGCGCCTGATCCTCGCCGACCGGCACCAGCGACGCCTTGAAAGCGGTGATGTCGGCGGCTTGGGAGACCGGATAGCAGAGAAAACCAGCCGTAACGTCCCGTTCGAAGCCGCGCTGCTGGATTTCCGTCTTGATCGTCGGATTCCGTTCCAGCCGGGAGACGGTGACGTGGTTCATGTAGAGCATTGTCAGCTCGGCAAGCGCGGGCAGGGAGGACTGGACGGCGATTGTGGTCAGTTCCGGGTCGATTCCGACGGCTAGGTAGTCAAGCGCAACCTCCAGGACATTGCTGGCGACTTTTTCAGGGGTCGCTGCATTGTCCGTCATGGCCTGACCGTCAGCGAGCAGCAGATACTGCCGATGTGAATGCTGGAGTGCGACACGGTTTCTGAGAGACCCCGCATAATGGCCAAGGTGCAGAGGTCCGGTGGTCCGGTCTCCGGTGAGAATGACGGGCTGGGTGTCGGTGACCCTGTCAGGGATATGATTGGTGGCGATGTTCATTGGCTGCTCCGGGAGAAGAAGACGCCGTAACTCGGAGAGATGTCAGAATAGCCGTCCCATGCTCGCCGGATCGCGGCGGCAGGGATCGAAAAATGAATAACGACGTGCCGCTCCTAAGAGGAGGGCCAGTAAAATCGAGTCTGAGTTTGCGCGTGGTTATTCATGAGAGACTGATGCCATTTTCCAGACCAGCAATGCAATGGTCTTCAGCAGGACGACGGGATTGAAATCTCTAACGCGTAGTAAATTCAGGCCCTTTCGGTCCCGGAAAGATGAAAAATTCCATAAAATCCAAAACGATACTTCATGACTCGTAAACCTCTGGCTACTATAGTTAGTTCACTTGAGAAGCGGAATTACCAGAAAGGAATCCGCCATGACCGCACCCGTGCAGTCCAGCCTCGCTGTCTTTGCTTTCCAAGCAGATAAGCAGCAGCAATTGGTTCAGACACAGGTCGTCTCCAGTGCCGTTGAAACGGCCAAGCAGATCGCCCAGTCGGCAGGAACGCAGAGCGCTTCCTCATCAGGTGTCGACATTACGGTCTGAGACCAGATCTAACTTCAAAAAATCAGACCGGCGCGGTATGCGGGCTTTTTCATCCCCTGTTCCGCGCCGGTTTTGTTTCTAGCCCCGGCGTTTTTCAGCTGATTGATCTCCCGGAGCTGCACTTCGAACGCCTCTATCGCGTGGCGTTCCTGCTCGTCCAGCGTGCTGCGGTCCAGCTTGTTGATCAGCACCTGCATAGCCTTGCCGGTGCATTTGAGCTGTTGGCTTCTGGAGTGGGTTTTCGCCAAAACGTTATGCTTCAGTTTTGGGGCCGATGATCGGCCGGGATCCTCGTTGATCAGGATGAAGCAGCTATTGTCCCACTTGCCTCCCCCCTCCTTTTCGTCGGATTGACCATCTGGGTGACGTATCCGGAGATCGGTTAGTGCGCTGTGTAGCGTGCCTCCTGCAAACGTCGCTCACACTTTACAAAATATTACATCTTATAGTAGAAAATTAATTATATTCTTTTACTCAAACATAAGCGGTGAGGGATTGCGGGATGGTAGGTGTGCAGGGAGAGGCTCGGATCGATGAGATAAGGGATTTGTTACCAGGCGCGTATTACGGGATGGTCTGGCTGGGGCTCGCAAATGCTGCTTATACAAGTGAGTGGAAGCACGATGCGGTGAGCATGACGGAAGACCTGAAGCAGGCTATCCAGGACCCGAACTTCTTGCCTCCCCTCCCCGAGCCTGGCAATGCAGGTAAAAAAGACGCCCCGACGCTGGGAGGGTCGTGGTCGCTTGACTGGGGGCCGGCGATTGCGTCCGACTGGAGCAATCTTATCTATCTTGCCTCCTACCGCAGCGGACCGGACCAGACCGGTGCACCGCTTTTCTATGTCGTCGGCATCCGGGGCACGGACACCAGCACGGGCATTCACGGTCTGCTCGACCAGGTCGATCAGGATCTGCGCTCTTTCTCCACCCACCCGTGGTCTGATTACCTGAACAACGGTGTGAAAATCGGCTGGATCGAGAAAGAAAAGGTGGGACCGCCTCCGAATGTAGGGGCCGGGAAGGCCGCTATCGCGGGTGACGTCGCGACGGGAACGATCCAGGGCTTCGACAAGATCGCGGGCCTGTCCGCCCGCTTCCATCGTGACGGCGATCTGAACAAACCGGATTGCCCGGTGGCGGCGGCTCTGAAATACCTGCTCGGGGATGCGAAGGTTCCCATTGTCGTCACGGGGCACAGTCTTGGCGGATGTCAGACGCAGGTCATGACCTCCTACCTGGCCTGGCAATTCCCGGACCAGAAAGTCATCGGCCATCCATTTGCCCCTTCGACCGCCGGGGACGCGAATTTCGCGAAACAGGCAGCTTTCTCCACCGGATGTTTCTGGTGGAACTCTCTCGATTTCGTTCCCTGCGGCTACGGCCCGCTTTCCGATTACTTGCCGGGCGCGGAGGATGGTTACAAATTCAAGCTGGCCATCGCCTGGGCGATCAGGAATTTCTGGAGCCAGTATAACTGGCCGGAAACCAACCCGGCTGAGGCGGGGCCTCCTTTGCCCGCGAAAGACATGCTGGAGGTAGCGCTCGACATTGGCGGGCGCGATGTGGAGGCACTCGATTTCGAACGCCCGGTGCTCGGCGGCATGGCGAACATGAAGCTGAACGGCAAACTGCCGAGCTTCGAGACCATGCGTGCCTTCCTGATCGCCCAGGGGCAGAAAAACCCGGATCTGAAGTCCTCGCTAAATCAGCTGCTCTGGCAGCATTTCCCGCCGAACTACCAGCTCTTGCTTTGGGACGATTACAGCGCCGAGATGGTCTATTTCGATTACCGGACCTATGACACGCGCAACCATCATCTCTGAAAGGACGGGCGCGCCGTTACGCTGCCAGTCACACCTCGGAGCGTGGTTGTTTACGTGAAGGATCAGCCGCGGAAATGCTTGCCGAGCTTCAGGCCCTGGCCCTGATAGTTTGAGCCAATACCGCCGGCACCGTAGATCTTGTCAGGAATCTCGATCAGCGGCTCATAGACCAGGCGGCAGACGATCTGTCCGTCACTGATAACGAATGGCACGTCGTGGGAGCGCACCTCAAGCACGCCGCGGGTCGCTTCGCCGCCTGCCTCGGGCATGCCGAAGCCCGGATCGAAGAAGCCGGCATAGTGCACCCGGAACTCGCCGACCTTCGTGTCGTAGGCCCGCATCTCCGCCGCATAATCGAGTGGAACGGAGAGATATTCCTTCGAGGCGAGAATGTAGAACTCGTCCGGATCGAGTACCAGTTCCGCCGGGCGGTCTTTCTGGCGGTAGAGCGGCTCCCAGAAATCCGATACCTCGTAGCTGCCCGGCTGGTCGATATCGATCAGGCCGGTATGTTGTTTGGCCTTGTACCCGATCAGGCCGGATTTCGGCTCGCCGGTCAGGTCGACACTGACCGCGACGCCTTCCTTGATGTCCGCGTCCTGGCCATGTACCAGCACCACGCTGTCCTGCAACCGCCGCATCGCCGCGTCGCTGGCGACCGGATGGCCGCGCCGGAAACGGAGTTGGTTCAATCGGGAGCCGGTGCGCGCGAGCACACTGAAGGTGCGCGGGCTGATCTCGGCATAGAGCGGGCCTTCATAACCTTCCGGCACGCTCTCGAACTCGGTGCCGTAATCCGTGATCAGCCGAGTGAAGATATCAAGCCGGCCGGTGGAGCTTTTCGGGTTGGCGGTGCCAGAGACCTTGGGCGGCAGCGAGACGCCTTCCTGCAGGCGGACGATATAAACGCAGCCCTTTTCCAGCACCGCACCGTCTCGCAGGTCGATCTTGTGCATGGCGAGCGTTTCGAGCCGATCGGCCACGGTGGCGTTCCGACCCGGCAGGAAGCTGGCACGCACCCGGTAAGCCTCGTCGCCAAGCCGTAAGTCTATGCTGGAGGGCTGAATCTGGCCGTCGATTACCGGCGTATCGCTGGCGATCTGACCACCCTTGATCATTTCCCGGATGGTCTGGCTCGGCAGAATCCCGGTGGTGCGCTTTTCGCGCGTGCCGCTGTCCGTTGCTGCCGTTGAGGCGTCTGCGGTCATGTCTCAATCCGCCAAGTGAACCGTAATCGGCGCAAAATAGCAGACAGCGCCCGAGGGACCAGCGGTTTTGTGAATCAGCTCTTGATCTTGTAGCCGCGCTTCAGCAGCAGGTAGCACAGCCCCATCAGAACAGCGTTCATCACCGTCAGCACTGCGGCACCCACCAGCGGGTCGCTGTCGGACCAGCCGATCAGGCCATAGCGCACGCCGTCTATCATGTAGAAGAACGGGTTCATGTGGGCGATCTGGTTCCAGATGCCGGGCAGCCGGTCGATCGAATAGAAGGTGCCCGAGAGAAAGGCGAGGGGCTGGATCACAAAGTTGGTGACCGAGGACAAGTGGTCGAATTTTTCCGACCACATGCCGGCGGCAATGCCGATCAAGGCCATGGCGAGCGACGCGGATACGGCAAAGAAGATGGCGACCGGCCAGTGCGCGGCGTGAAAGCCGACCACGACCGACATGGTGACGACGGTGGAAACACCGACGATCATGCCCCGGGTTATCCCGCCGAGTGCGAAAGCGGCCAGTAGTTCGCCGGGACCAAGAGGCGGCATCAGCATATCGACGATGTTGCCCTGTATCTTAGAGATCATGATCGATGAAGAGGTGTTCGCAAAAGCGTTCTGCATCATCGCCATCACGACCAGGCCGGGCGCGAGGAATTCCGAGTAGGAAAGCCCGTCGCCGATATCGATGGAGCGGTCCAGAGCGAATGTGAAAATGGCCAGGAACAGCAGAGAGGTGACGACCGGGGCGAACACGGTCTGGGTGATCACCTTCAGGAAACGGCGCACCTCTTTTTCATAAAGCGTGCAGACTCCGATCCAGTTGACCATGCCGACTCTGCGCACGGCCGGAACAGGAATATCGTTCTCATTCAGATTCGAGGCGAAAGGACGGTCTGACATGTACGGGCCGATGGCTTAGGTTGCGCTGGGCGCGCACAATAGGCGCCAAGGCGATGTGACAGCAAGCAAATGGGGCATGCGGTGCGGGATGCAAGTCGCGCCGACCCGGAGCCAGAATGAGTGAATATACCGAAAATGGCGGTGCCGGTAGAAAACGGCGCGAGAAAAAGCCGCCGAAGCCGATCACCGAGAGCTACCTGCGTAATGTCGCGCTCTGGTACATGGAGCGCTATGCCAGCTCCGCCGCGAACCTGAAGGTGGTGTTGATGCGGCGGGTCCGATTGTCCTCCGCCTATCATGGCAGCGACCCGGCAGAAGGCGCGGTGATGGTCGATGCCGTGGTCCAGCGCTATTGCGAGGCGGGTATCCTGAACGACCGGCTGTTCGCCGAGACCCGGGTCCGGTCTCTTGTCGCGCGCGGCACCTCGGCCAAAATGATCAGGCGCAAGCTGATGGAAAAGGGTGTTTCGCCTGACGATATAGAGGCTGCGCTGGCCGAGGTCGTCGATCAGCAAAATGGCGAGTTGGCTTCGGCGGCACGCTATGCTCGGCGGCGGCGGATCGGCCCGTTTCGGCTGATTGAGAAGCGGGACGAGAACCGTGACCGAGACATGGCGGCGCTGGCCCGGCAGGGGTTCGGTTTCGGGATCGCCGCAAAGGTGGTTGACGCCGAGAGCCCGGAGGCGCTGGAGGCGGAGATCGACGGTGCGGATGAACGATAGAGCACGCGCCAGGGGATGCGACGACGCAGCGCACAAAAATCGCTTAACCACAGCGAAACGCTTGTTATAGTTACGGCCAATTAAACATAACGAATGCGGTGGTCAGACCGCGCAATACTCGAGGGGGTAACAATGTGGGACGTGCATGATTTTCCGGTGCCGGCGGACATCGCCAAAACGGCCCATGCGGACTCAGCCAAATACGAGAAGATGTACAAAGAGTCTGTCGAGAACCCGGAAGGCTTCTGGGCCGAGCACGGCAAGCGGATTGACTGGATCAAGCCCTACAGCAAGATCAAGGACGTTTCCTATGACGCCAAGGATCTGCACATCAAGTGGTTCCATGACGGTACCCTGAACGCGGCTGCGAACTGCCTGGACCGGCATTTGGCAACGCGCGGGGACCAGGTCGCCATCATCTGGGAAGGCGACGATCCGAAGGACGACAAGAAGATCACCTATCGCGAGCTGCATCGCGATGTCTGCAAATTCGCGAATGCCATGAAGGATCTCGGCGTCAAAAAGGGCGACCGGGTAACGATCTATCTGCCGATGATCCCGGAGGCTGCGGTTGCCATGCTGGCCTGCGCCCGGATCGGTGCCGTGCATTCCATCGTTTTCGGAGGTTTCTCGCCGGACGCGCTGGCGGGCCGTGTTCAGGGCTGTGAATCGGGAATTGTCATCACCTCGGACGAGGGGCTTCGTGGCGGCCGGCCGGTACCGCTGAAAGCGAATACCGACAAGGCGCTGGAAAATTGCCCGGATTGCGGCACCGTCGTCGTCGTCAAGCGCACCGGGGGCAAGATCGATTGGGTCGAGGGCCGTGACCATTGGTATCACGAGATCTGCGAGGCTGCGTCCGATGACTGTCCGCCAACGGAGATGAACGCGGAAGACCCGCTTTTCATCCTCTATACGTCAGGCTCGACAGGTAAGCCGAAAGGTGTGCTGCACACCACTGGCGGCTACATGGTCTATGCCTCGATGACCCACGAATATGTCTTCGATTACAAGGACGGCGAAGTTTACTGGTGTACGGCTGATGTCGGCTGGGTCACCGGGCACAGCTACATTATCTACGGACCGCTGGCCAACGGTGCCACCACCCTCATGTTCGAGGGCGTGCCGAACTATCCGGATTTCAGCCGATTTTGGCAGGTCTGCGACAAGCATAATGTATCGATTTTCTATACCGCGCCGACGGCGATCCGGGCGCTGATGCGCGAGGGCGACGGGCCGGTCAAGGCGACCAGCCGGAAGAGCCTGCGCATCCTCGGCTCGGTCGGCGAGCCGATCAATCCGGAAGCCTGGATGTGGTATCACGAGGTGGTCGGCGACAAACGCTGTCCGATTGTCGATACCTGGTGGCAGACGGAAACCGGCGGAATTCTGATTACGCCCTTGCCGGGCGCCACCACACTTAAGCCAGGTTCCGCGACACTGCCCTTCTTCGGGGTCGAGCCGATCCTTGTCGATGGTGACAACAATGTGTTGGAGGGTGCGACCGAGGGCAATCTCTGCATCGCGGACAGTTGGCCCGGTCAGATGCGCACGGTCTATGGCGATCATGAGCGCTTTATCCAGACCTACTTCACCACCTTCCCCGGCCGTTATTTCTCCGGCGATGGCTGTCGCCGGGACGAGGATGGCTATTACTGGATCACAGGCCGCGTCGACGACGTGATCAACGTCTCCGGTCACCGCATGGGCACCGCCGAAGTCGAGAGCGCATTGGTCGCGCATGACAAGGTCGCCGAGGCGGCTGTCGTCGGCTATCCGCACGACATCAAGGGGCAGGGCATCTATGCCTATGTGACGCTGAATGCCGGGCTGGAGCCGACGGAAGAGCTGCGCAAGGAGCTGGTGACCTGGGTCCGCAAGGAAATCGGCCCGATCGCCTCGCCGGACCTGATCCAGTGGGCGCCCGGGCTGCCGAAAACCCGCTCCGGCAAGATCATGCGCCGCATCCTGCGCAAGATCGCCGCCAACGAGCAGGACTCTCTCGGCGACACGTCGACGCTGGCCGAGCCGGCTGTGGTCGACGATCTGGTCGATAACCGGATGAATAAATAGGAGTTGAAGCTTTCGCCGAGGTCGATGCGTCGGGCCCGGCACCTCTGCTTCTCGATCAATAAAAAAGCCCGGCTACAGCCGGGCTTTTCTTGTTCTGCTTAAAAAACCGATCAGGCAGCGACATTCCGCTTCAGGACGGTCTCGACATTCTCGAGAATGTTCTGCGGGGAGGATGTGCCGTACGGGTCGGTGCCGCAATTGTCTTCGAAGCCGTCTTCCTCGAACCAGCCGACAACCAAACCGTCATCCACGACGGCGCCGTAGCGCCAGGAGCGCATCCCGAAGCCGAGATTGTCCTTGGCGACCAGCATGCCCATTTTGCGGGTGAATTCGCCGGAGCCGTCCGGGATCAGCTTCACGTTCTCGACGCCCTGGGACTTGCCCCAGGCATTCATGACAAAAGCGTCGTTGACGGAGATGCAATAGATCTCGTCGATGCCTTTTTCCTGGAACTCACTGTAGAGCTTCTCGAAGTCAGGAAGCTGGAAGGTGGAGCAGGTCGGTGTGAAGGCACCCGGAAGCGAGAACAGGACGACCTTCTTGCCTTTGAAGTAATCGTCGGTGGTCTTGTCTTCCCATGTGAACGGGTTCGGACCTTCGATGGACTCGTCGCGGACGCGGGTTCGGAACGTGACGAAGGGGACTTTTTTTCCAAGCATGTTTCTATCCGGAATCGGTTTGCGTTTGCGGAAAAACACCGCCCCGGCAGAGCTGCCTGAGGTCGGCCAGTGCGGGATTATTGCCTCGTTTTTATCCGAGTGACGGCTCCGGGCAAGGAATCTTCCCGGAACCCTGTTGAATCAAATCGTACATGATTATGCTGCGGTGCGGTAGCGGGTGATTCAATTGATTCTAAAGTGCAAAGCGCCGGGGAGACTGGAGCTTTACTGCATTGCGACAGAACGTCGCAGGATGTGGGTGCTGTTCTGTAGCGGCTCAGGCGGGGTTCCGTTGGACCAGTTGCTTGGCGATGATCAGGCGCTGCATCTCGTTTGTTCCCTCGGCGATGGCGAGCAGCGGCGCGTCCCGGTAATAGCGTTCGATATTGTATTCCTTGGCATAGCCGTAGGCACCGTGCAGGCGCATGGCCTCCAGGCTGTTATGAAGGGCGGCTTCGGTGGCGAAGAGCTTCGCCATGCCGGCCTCCATGTCGCAGCGCTCGCCCCGGTCATAGGCGGCGGCGGCTTGCTCGGTCAGAAGCCGGGCGGCTTCGACCTGGGTCGCCATGTCTGCCAGCTTCAGCTGGATGGCCTGATGCTCCGCGATCGGCTTTCCGAAAGTCTTGCGGACCTGTGAGTACTGGACTGACTCCTCAAGACAGGCCCGGGCGATGCCGACACCGCGCGCAGCCACGTTGATCCGGCCAAGTTCCAGCCCGCCCAGAATCTGCTGCATGCCGCGGCCCTCGACATTGCCGACCAGATTGGCGTCCGGCACGAAATAATCGTCGAGGGTGAAGCCGGCGGAATCAATTCCTTTATAGCCAAGCTTTTCCAGCTTCTTGGTGACGTTGAACCCGTCGCCTTTTTCGACAAGGAACAGGCTCATGCCCTTGTGGCGGGGTGTTGCATCGAGATCGGTTTTTGCCAGCACGGCGATGATGTGGCCGTGATAGGCGTTGCTGATCCACATCTTGGTGCCGTTCAGCCGGTAGCCGCCCTCAACTTTGTTGGCGCGCAGGCGTATGGCTTGCAAGTCGGTGCCAGCGTCGGGTTCTGTCAGGGCGATACCGCCGCGCAGCTCTCCGCTGGCGAAGCGCGGCAGCCAGGCCGCCTTCTGCGCTTCGGTGCCTGAACGTTCCACTGCGGCCGCCATGATCAGGTGAGAGTTGAAAATACCTGAGATCGACATCCAGACCCGGCTGACCCGCTCGACGATCCGGGTATAGGTTGAGGCCGTCAGCCCAAGTCCGCCCCATTCTTCGCCGATGGTGGCGCCAAACAGACCAAGCTCTGCCATTTTGCCGACAATGTCCTCCGGCCAGGCATCCTGGGCTTCCAGCTCGTGGGCATAGGGTGCGACATCGCGGGCAAGGAAGCGCTCGACGGCGTCCAGAATCATACGTTCCTGTTCGGCACGCTCTTCAAGCGAAAGGCCGGACTGGTTCGCGGCGATGGCTGCGGTCATTGATTTTTCCTCCCGGGAGAGCCCCGGTTTTTTGGGCGATGGCAGAACGCCATCCCTCTTGTTTTTCAATCGAGATATCGATTGTTCTAGGTCTTTGAACTCAGAATATAGCGGAAGATAAGTCCCGAGAGGGCAATAACCAGAAAAATCCGGATTATGTGGAAGGCCGCGATCAGTGGAACGCCGAGTTCCAGCACGGCGGCGGTAATGCTCATTTCCGCCATCCCGCCGGGGGAGACCGACAGCACCATGGTGGCGGCCGGTAGACCGGTCACTTCCGCCACGCCAAGGCCGAACAGAATGTTGAGCCCGATCAGAACAAGCGTGCTGAGCAAGGCGTGGGGCAGGAAGCGCCGCAGTGGCAGCACGAGTTCGCGGCGGTAGCGCAGACCGATGAAGCAGCCGATAAGCACCTGTGAAAGATTGAGCAACTCGCGCGGCATGCCGGAAAGGTCGAGTTCCAGCACCGTCACGAGAGCGCCCGCGGCGAGCGGTCCAAGCAGCCAGCCATTTGTTATCCTGCGCCAGGCCATCAGCCCGCCGAACAGGGCCGATAGGGCGATCAGGACGGTAAAGCCCTGAATATCGAACGGGAGGTTTTGCACCTCGAACGGCGAATGTCCGACCGCTCCCATCAGGATCAGTGCGGTCGGAATGGTGGTGACCACACAAAGGATGCGCAGGGACTGAGCGAGCGAGACCGGTGCAACCTCGCCGCCCCATTTCGCTGCTTGCAGGGCCATCTCAACCACGCCGCCGGGCACGCTGGCGAAATAGGCGGTGGCCATGTTCACCTTTGCCACCTTGCGCAGATAGAGCGCGGAGAGCAGTCCGAACAGAATCGAGGCCAGGGCGCAGATCACCATCACCGCGACATGGTCCACTACGAAGGCGGCGACGGTGGGGGTGAAATTCAGGCCAATGCCGCAGCCGAGCAGGAGCTGGCCGGTCTGCCTTGCGCCTTTCGGCATGGAAAGGGTGGCGCCGCACATACTAAGCGCCCCGACCGCGAGCATGGGGCCGAGTAACCACGGCAGAGGCACGCCAATGAAGGCGAATGCCCAGCCAGCACCTGCTGCGACGGCGAAACTGGCGAGATGGCGGACGGGCGTGGAAATGGACATGGCGGACAGGCCTGACTTGGCCGGTTTCCGGAGTCGGTCGCGCGGCCATCGGATGCAGTGTTGCCTGCACTTAGGCAGGCTGCCGCGTTTCGGTCAATCGGTTGACGGCGATTTGGTGTCGGTGCATGGGATGAATTCCACATAGCCGAAAACAGGGGCCCGTTCGATGACCGAAGAGAGCTTGCAGGAGCGGTTTCTTGGGGTGGTGCTGAATAACCCGGTGAACCGCGCTATCCTGGAGCGGATGCCCGATCTCGGCGTCGAGGATACCTGGTTGGTGGCCGGTTGCCTGTTCGGGACTGTCTGGAATGCGCTGTCGGACCGCCCGCTGACCGAGAACATCCGGGATTACGATATTTTCTATTACCACCCGGACACGAGTTATGAGGCAGAGGATGCTGTGATCCGGCGCGGCGCGGCCCTCTTCTCCGATCTTGGTGTCGAGGTCGAGATCCGCAATCAGGCTCGGGTCCCGCTCTGGTACGAGGCACGGTTCGGGGTGCCGTATCCGCCGATTTCCGAATCCCGGACGGGAATTGATCGTTTTGTCGTCGCGGGCACCTGCTGTGGCATCTCGCAAGCGGGCGAGGTGCATGCGCCCTTTGGCTTCGAGGATATGTTCGCAGGGCTTCTTCGCTACAACCCGATGAACCCGACTCCGCATCAGTTTGAGTTCAAATGCGGGAGTTATCGGGAGCGCTGGCCATGGCTGAAAGTTGTGGAAGAGGAAACGACCGCGCATACCGCTTGAACCAGAAGCTGTGCTAGTCCATGTGCAGATACAAAGGGGACAGGTATGGATGAAAATCAACAGCCCGGCGATGCGCCAGACACGGCAGGCGTGATTTTGCCGCCGCCGGTGATTTTGCTGGTTTTCATTGTTTTAGGTGCCGTACTGGAAATTTTTGTACCGCGACCCTTTGCGTCGGACTGGGCGCAGACCTATCTCGGCCCCGCTCTGGTCGTCGGTGCAGTCGCTGTCGCCATCATCGCAGAGCGGCAGTTCAAGCGCGCCGGGACCAGCGTTAAGCCCTGGGTGCCGACAACAGCCATCGTCACCACCGGGTTATTCTCTGTCAGCCGCAATCCGATGTATGCGGCAATGGTCGTCCTTTTGTTTGGCCTTGCTTTTGCCGGGAACACGCTCTGGATTTTGACCGCCACCGTCGGTTTTGTCGGCGTCATGCATTACGGCGTGATTTTGCGTGAGGAAGCCTATCTCGAACGGCTCTTCGGCGCGGCCTATACGGACTACAAGGTACGGGTCCGGCGCTGGATCTAGAAGGCTGTCTTTCCACGATTGACGACCACTATCGCTTTTTCGAGCGGTACCTGCGTGCGAAAGTCTTGTCTCATCTTCTGCGGGGGCACCGCCATGGGCGAACGGATAATCCTGATAACGGGCGCAGCCAGCGGCATCGGCGCTTCGGCAGCGCGTAAGCTGGCGCAGAGCGGCGACTGTTTCCTGCTGCATACGCGTGCGAACCTGGATGGTCTCACCCGCGTTGCCGAGCAGGTGCGTTCGAAAGGCGCCACCGTTGAAATCCTGTTGAAGGATCTGGCTGAGCCGGGCGCGGGCCGGTATCTCATCGAGACCTGCTCAGAACGTTTCGGCGGGCTCGACATCCTCGTTGCTAATGCCGGTTACGCAGACAAGGCACCTATCGGCGAAGCTGGGACGGAGAAGTTCGAGCAGGCGCAGAATGCCATTTCTCGATCCTTTTTTGAGATGGCGGAGACGGCTCTACCGCTTCTGGAAGCCTCGACAGAGGGCCGGGTTATCGCGGTGGGGGCTTTCGGGCCGCATGTCTGGCGCACCGATCTTCCGGCCTTCCCGGCGACCGCAGCGGCGAAAGCCTCTCTCGAGGCAACAGCACGCGCGTTCGCTCTCACGCTGGCGCCGTCAGGGGCGACCGTGAATGTCGTGGCGCCAGGCTTCATCGAGAAAGATCCGGGCACGCGTTCGGCCATGACGCCGGAGGGTGTGGCGGCACTCTTTGCCCGTATTCCGATGGGACGGCGAGGCACGGCGGAAGAGGTGGCGGCCGTGATCGGCTTTCTCGCATCCAGCGAAGCGAGCTACGTTACAGGACAAGTCATTCATGTGAATGGCGGTTTGATTTAGGGGGAAGTGATGAGTGAGGGACGTATCGCCGGGGTCATCGGCCTTGGCTCCATGGGAATGGGCGCGGCCCGCTCTCTGGTTGCGGCCGGGGTCGAGACCTGGGGCACAGATGTGCGCGCCGAGTCCGTCGCGGATTTCGTGGCGAACGGCGGCAAGGGCGCGGCAAGCCCGGCTGAACTGGCATCGAAGGTGGATGCGCTTTTGGTGCTGGTGGTCAACGCGGCTCAGACTGAAAGCGTGCTGTTCGGCGAGACCGGCGCGGTCAAACACATGAGAAAGGGCGCGGTCGTCGTTGCCAGCAGCACGGTGCCGGCCGCCTATGCGCGGGAGCTGGAAGGCCGGCTGGCGGAGCACGGCCTGCTGATGGTCGATGGGCCGGTTAGTGGCGGTGCGGCCAAGGCGGCGACCGGTGATATGACGGTGATGGGCTCCGGTACGCCGGAGGCATTCGAGGCGGCGGACTTTTTGTTGAAGGCCATCGCGATGAAGGTCTACCAGCTTGGCGATCAGGCCGGGCCGGGCTCGACCGTGAAGACCATCAACCAGTTGCTTGCGGGTGTTCATATCGCGGCAGCGGCTGAAGCCATGGCGCTTGGTATCCGGGCGGGTGTAGAGCCGGCCGACCTGTTCGAGGTGATTTCCAATTCCGCCGGCGCGTCCTGGATGTTCAACAACAGGGTGCCGCACATTCTTGATGGCGATTATGCGCCGCTCAGCGCCGTGAACATCTTCGTGAAAGATCTCGGCATCGTGCTGGAGACCGGCAAGGAGCTGACCTTCCCGTTGCCATTGTCGGCGGCGGCACACCAGCAATTCCTCGGCGCGGCCGCAGCCGGATTGGGAACCGAGGATGATTCCGCCGTCATCAAGGTGTTTCAGAAGCTCTCCGGGATCGATTTACCGGAAAGCAAGGACGATTGATCAAATCAGACAGAGCAGCCCATAGCAGGATGCGCCGAACAGCTTAACCGCCAGCAGATAGCCGATCAGGTCGAGCAGCAAGGTCACGCCGAGGATCGGCAAGGCGACGAAGCCAATGAAGTAGAGCGCGGCCCAGCGTGTGAAGCGGCGGCCGGGAATACGGTGGCCGTGAATCACGGGCGGCTTTTTGAATTGTGCGAGCACGGACATGGGCTAAGACTAGCTGCGGAACGGGGATGGGGGAACCTTGAATGGCGGCTACCGCCAAAGCCCAGAAAGCCAAAGAGAAAAGCGACCGGCCATCGATAGACAAGCGTGGTGAGGAGCAGGACGGTATCGTAGCGCTTTGGGACGCGGTCGATCAGCGGCGCTGGGACGATCTGATCGGGAAGGCGGACCGCTCGGCGCTGGAGCAATCATCTGCGTATGGCATGGCCATGTCGCGCGCCTCTGCTTATACCCCGGTCACGGTGGTTTTCATGCGCGGCCCGGAGCGGGTCGCGCTTGCCCTGATCCTCGAATGGCGCTTTCCGGGGGGCTTCCGGATTGCCAAGCTGACGCGCGGGCCTGTCTTCCTGACGGATGTATCCGGTGCGGAACGCGCGGCGATCTTCCGGCTGATCAAGCAGCGCTATCCGATCGCAAAGCTCAATCTTTTCTTCATGACGCCGGAACTGTCCTCCGGAGCGGCCAGCGATGCGCTTCTTCGCGGCATCGGCATGCGCCCGATGGTGACCGGCTACAGTACCGTCTGGCTGGATCTGCGTCCGGACCTGGAGACGCTACGAGCAGGTTTGCACATGAAATGGCGCAACCAACTCAAACTGGCGGAAGCGGAGCCGATCCGGGTGCGTAGCGGTTTTGGCGGGGCGCCGATGGAATGGCTACTGTCCCGGCACGATCAGCATCGCACGCGGCGCAAGTTCCGGGCGCCGGCAGGGGCTTTCGTCGCCGCCATTGCCGATAGTGGACGGGACAAGCGGGCGACGCAGGTTTTCACCGCTTATGTCGGCAGCGAGCCGATCGCCGCGATCCTGACCATCCGGCACGGCAATTCCGCCACCTACTATGTCGGCTGGACCGGCGTGGAGGGGCGCCAGAAGCAGGCCCACAATCTGCTGCTGTGGAAAGCCATCACCAAGCTTAAGGAAACCGGTGTCGAATGGCTCGATCTCGGCGGTGTCGACGGTTTGCACATGCCCGGCGTCTCCCGCTTCAAGCTCGGCGTTGGCGGCGAGTTGGTAACATTGGCGGGGACTTACCTCTAGACAGGCTGCTTTCTGGCGCCGCTCAGTTCCTGTCGCAGCCAGCTTAGATAGCTGTCGATTTCCGCTTCATTCCGTTTGCAGTAGGACCATTTCTGGTGTCGCTGAACGGTGATGAATCCGGCCTGCCGCAGCAGGTCCAGATGTCTGCTGGCCGTTGGTTGGGCAATGCCGATGGCTTCAGCGATCAGGGTCATGCAAACCCCGAATTCCACCGGGTCGGCGGACCATTGCGCGCCGAAATGCGTGTCTGGTTCCGCCAGCAAGCTGAGGATCTTCATCCGGGTCTCGCTGGCCAATGCCTTGATCTGGGCTGTACGGTTCATGTAATGCATCATATAGTCATTTAGCGAAATGACTATATGGAAAATATCAGTGATGCTTGACCTGCCTGAAAGCACAATGGTGAATGGAGATATGATCCGATGGGGCCGTGCCGGTAGTGGGCCCGCGCTCGTAGCTATCCATGGCACGCCTTTTTCCTCGCAAGTCTGGCGCCGGATCATCCCGCTTCTGACGGATCGCTGGACCGTCCACTATTTCGACCTTGTTGGTTATGGCCTGTCGGAAAAACGTGACGGGCAGGATGTTTCGCTCGGCGTCCAGAACCGCGTGCTGGCCGCTTTGCTTGAGGAGTGGGGGCTGCAGCGCCCGCATGTTCTTGCGCATGATTTCGGTGGGGCGACCGCGTTGCGGGGCTATTTCCTGAACGGCCTCCGCTATGCCTCTCTGACAATCTTCGATGCGGTGGCGCTCGCGCCCTGGGGCTCGCCATTCGTGCAACATGTGCGTCAGCACGAGGCGGCTTTCTCTGGCATGCCTGCCTATATGCACGAAGCGATGCTGCGGGCCTACCTACAGACCGCCGCGCACCAGCCACTTTCGGAAGAGGCGCTGGACGTCTATGCCGCGCCCTGGCGTGGGCCGGTCGGGCAGCCGGCCTTCTATCGCCAGATCGCCCAGATGGATCAACGCTTCACCGATGAGGTCGAGCATGTTTACCGCCCACTGGATTGTCCGGTGACAGTGCTCTGGGGTGAGGAAGATGAATGGATACCCTTGGCGAAGGGAGAGGAATTGGCGGGCAGGATTTCCGATCGGGCGCTGGTTTGTGTGCCCGGTTCGGGGCATCTCGTGCAGGAAGACCGGCCGGAAGCCATCGTCGCTGCAATGCTCCGGCAAATTCCCTGAACGTTGCCTCGCGACCAGTCCCAGATCTCGGGCGCAGTCTCTGATGGACCAACCAGTCAGGTGATGAACATGTGTTGGCGTTCCTGTTCAGCCGAGGCCGGTGAGCTTTTCGGCCACCGACCGCTATGCGGACGAGTCTCCGCCGCCGCGAATTTCCATCACCCTGTCGCGCAGTCTGGTCAGGCCCTGGTCTGGCATGCCCAACTCATCCAGATGTTCTACCGTATTGAAAAGATAATCTGCGCAGGGACCGAGAAAGCCGCTGGCCCGCTCTATGGTCTGGGCCATCTCCTCTTCGGGAAGCTGGCCCATATAGCGTTCGTGTTTTCTGTTCATCACGAAACCGATGGCTTTAAAGGGACCGTCAGGCCCGGTCATGGAAAGCCAGCGCGGAATATAGGCGTCGCTAACCATTTCCCGCCGCCAGACAATTTCCAGTTCCTCTGCGGCTTTTTCCTTCGAGATACGAAAAGCGACGCCGCGGCAGCATCCGCCACGGTCAAGTGCGAGCATCAGGCCCGGCACTTCAGGTGATCCGCGCCCAAGATGCGTCTGCATGCAGAAGCGCCGATGATAGCCGCGCGCCGTGGCGCAGCATTTATCGGCGAAATGAATAGACGGGTTCCAGATCAAGGAGCCGTAGCCAAACAGCCAGACATCCGTGTCAGGGGCGCCGTCAGGAAACATCGAAGCGAGAGATGCATGGAGTTCCTCGTCGCTGAGTACCTTGTAGGAAACGGCGTTATTCCGGATCAGGTCACGGATATGACCCGAACGTATCGTATCGCGCGTGAGGGGGATATTTTGCTGGTCTACCATGGACATGAGCCTAGCGGACTTGGCGAGCCGGGCAAGTCCAACAGTCGGATCGGTCTTGTGCGATTTCAGGTAGAATGAAACAGGCTAAATGTCTGCTTGGTGGCGGGGGATACCGGAAGACGGAAAATGGTCCGGATGGCCGATCACAAACGCGTGTTCTCTCTGCTTCATATACGTGAAATTATTGCTGATCGGCTTGTGCAAGCGTCCGATGCTTGAGGCTGGCAGTGCGTATGGTACGGATTGTGCGTGCGATTCTGGTGGATCGGCTTTGATCTCTGCCAAAGTCCATTCGCGCGCTCGCATCGAATTTGAGGTATAGGTCAGCTTTTCAAGGGAAGGCATATCCGTTCATGGCGGACAAAGTAGATTTCAGTGGCGTCCATTTTTTGATCGTCGACGGTAACGCACTTTCGGCTGACCTGGCGCGTGACCTGTTACTGACAATGGGAGCGGAAACGGTTTTCGTGGCGCACAGCTTTGATGAGGGGATTGAGATCCTTGGCTCTGACTCCGTCGACGTTTTGCTGACTGAACTCCATCTGCCTCCACGCAGCGGCCTCGAGTTAATCCGCACGATACGCGATGGTAAAACCAAAGCGCATAAGCAGATGCCGATCCTGGTGATGTCCGCTATGTCGGCCAAGGAGCATGTTTTCGAAGCCCGTGATGCAGGCGTTACGGAATTCATTGCAAAACCTTACGGAGTAGAGGGTTTTTACCGGAGAATGGTCGGTATCGTTGCGCGACCGCGTACTTTCGTAGACAGTAACGAGTATTTTGGTCCCGACAGGCGTCGCCGTCAGGTGCCTTATGACGGGCCGGACCGGCGGGGTTAGCAGCTAGGATGTCGAATTGACTGTGGCAAAATCAAAGCTTTTGCCTCCGGCGGAGGACTTGACCCAGCGCGCGGCCAACAGCACGACAGGGATGGACCTACGCCTCAGTCCCGGCGTGCTGCGCCGTCTTGAAGAAGTCGTCAATAAGTCCCGTGAACGGTTCGTGGTCGATCTCGCCGCGCGGCTGCGCAAACTGCGTGCAAGCACGCAGGCCCGGACCGATGGACAGATGAGTGATGTAGATCTGCTGCATCTGGTGTTCGAGGAAAGCCTGCAGATCAAGGGGATGGGTGGCACGATTGGCTATCAGGTGCTTAGTCTGATCGCTACGACCCTGAACGATTTCGTGACCGGTCGCCAGACGCTGGGACGTATCCAGTTTGAGATATTGCAGCTGCATATCGATGCCATGTATGTCGTGATCGCGGACCGCATCACGGACAATGGCGGGATACTGGAAGATCAGGTGCTCAGCGGGCTCAGGACAGCGGTCCGGAAATTCAGCTGAGCGCAAACCCGTGACAGATGGACGCCATACCCCTATCTTGGGAGTACGTGTTTAACTGGAGCCTCCGATGGCCAATTTCGACAGAACGGACCGCAAAGCGCTGGGCATCCTTTCGGATACGGTTTCCGAGAAACTGGGACCGTCCGACAAGGTCACACGGGAGATCCGGCGTGCATACACGTCAGGCAAGCAGATCGATCGTTTTATGGCTCGTGCAGCGTTCGATGCTCTGCCGGACTGGCAGCGGAGCGACATCGGCTCGGCCGCTGAACATCTTGCTCATGCGATCATCCGGGAAGAGCTCGGCGAGGGTGCGCCGTTCGGGACGGAGCGTGACTGGCGCGATATGGATTCACCGCAGCGCCGCGCGCGTCCGGTAACCAAACAGGATGCCAGTGGGGACATGCAATCACCGCCGCGCTTCCTCAGCCGCACAACCCGTTAGCGAATTTGGCAAATTTTTTGCTAGATGCACGCTTTCCAGATATAGCTGTTTTGAATGATCGGCATTGTTTTTCGATGCTCGGATCGGCTAATGTTTGGCGTAATTTGACTTTATTTTAGGTTTTCTGGAAGTAATCGCGGTCCATTTGAAATGGGGCTGGTATTTGACCGGCTGAGCGAGCCGGTCCAGTTGAGGAGTTTGACCATGCGCGGCAGGGAGCCGGTGCAACAGTTCATTGTTGTTGAACATGTTGCCAAAGAATTCGCGCGGTTCCTGAACCGTGTACAGAATGACCAGGTCGATATCCTAGGGTCGTTCCTGATCGAGAACGAGTGGGAAAAATACAAGAAAGATAGTGAAGGTGTCGTTCAATCACTTGAACTGGCAGGCTTTGCAATTGTCCCGAAAGAGCCGACGGACGGCATGATCGGGGCAGCCGATAAGACGCTTGCCGGCGGCCTGATGGGGCAACGCGGTGCGAGAGTCTATGTCGAGGCAGTCTTCTCGGCCATGGTTGACGGCTGGCTGGAGACCTACAATCCCAATTTGATCCTTGATATCTTTTCGATGGCCCTGTCCCGGGCGTCCAATCCGAGGGCCCGCCGCGACAGCGGTGCAATGGATTCATCGTTCCAGCGTTTCCGCAAGCATTCCCAGGATATGCTGGCCGGGCTGATCAAGAATGGTCAGGTTGTCGTTCCCGACGAGCCGACTCCCGAGATGGTCTCGGCTGGGGTTGCTGAGACTGCGGAAATCCGCAATCAGACAAATCAGCAGCTCAGCATCGGCGCGGATCCGACCTACCTTGCCAATCTCTATGAGAACATGGTTGAGGCGCGGCCCAAGTAAGAACCGCCTCGATCTTTATTGGTTCAGCTTCAGGATTTGCCGTTCGGTTTGAACGCGGCGGCCAGAAGAGTAACCGCCTTTTTGTGGCGGGCGCTGCCGGCCGGTGGCGGAGGCGCGGAGCTGCGTGTGCTCGACATTGTCTGAGCGCCGCCCTTGCTGATCGCCTCCAGAAGCGTTGCGGCATTATCCTTGGGGCGGGCGCGTTTGCTGGAAGGCTTTCGGCGCGCGGCGCTGCTTGACATGGCCCGCTGAACTGCAAGGGCGCAGAGATTGTTCAGAAACGGTCCGACCAGCGCGGATTTCAGCTTGTCGTCGCTCTCCGCCCACACCCTGAGCAGCAAGGCAGCCTCATGACGATTGCTGCCGGTTGCCTCCAGAGCTTCGAGGGCTTTTGTACGAGCGTAGTCTTTAGCCATTCGTCACCTGCCAGATCGCGGACCAAATCCGTTCCTATACAATAGCATAGATCGGATCGGTCCGCGCATCCCGTTACTGACCCGCAGTCTTCAGGCTTAGTTCGTGTTGCGCATTTCGACCACGCGCTGCGGGAATGGAATCTCGATGCCATTGGCGTCGAGAGTTTCCTTCACGGCTTTGTTGAAGGCGAACAGGGCCGGCCAGTAATCCGATGCATTCACCCAGAACCTGAGACCGATATTGACTGAGCTGTCGGCCAACTCGCGCACGGTCACCTCCGGCTTCGGATCGGCGAGGACCCGCTCATCATTCTCCGCCAGCTTCGTCAGGGCGTCGAAGGCCGTGTCGATATTACTGCCATATCCAATGCCGACGACGATATCGATGCGCCGGGTCGCGTGGCGCGAAAAGTTGCTGACAGCACTGTTGATGATCTGGCTGTTCGGCACTGAAATGAAGACATTGTCTGGTGTGGTCAGCTCCGTAGTGAAGAGCCCGACCTCGGCCACGGTGCCGCCATTGCCGCCAGCGGTCACGTAATCGCCGACCTTGAAGGGACGCAGGAAAAGGATCATCACGCCGGCTGCAACATTGCTCAGGGTGCCCTGCAATGCCAGCCCGACGGCCAGGCCTGCGGCGCCGAGAACGGCGATGATGCTTGTGGTTTGTACCCCGAAGCGGTTCAGCACTGCGACAATGGTAATGATGACGATGAGATAGCGTACGATGGAGGAGATCAACGGTTTGATCGTGCCGTCCATCCATGCGATCCGGTCCACTGCTTTGCGGGTGGCCCGTCCGGCCCAGCCGGCAACGATCCAGCCGAACAGCAGAATCAGAATGGCACCCAAGACATCGAAGCCGTAGGTGGTCAGCATGGCCTGGGTTTCATCCCAGAGAACATTCACTTCACCGGCAACATCGATTTCCATGAGCCGAACTCTCCATTTGTCGAAAACTGTAGATTGAATAGGTTCTCGAAGCAGCGAGCGCTGTCAAGCATTCCAATGAACAAGTCAGTCCGCTGAAACCGCAAGTTTTTTAAGGGCTTCGCCCGAAACCGTGTAGCGGAGGGCATTTTCTTCATGCTCGAATCCAAGGCTGCGATAGGCTTCGCGCGCCGGGTTCCAGTCCAGCACGGTGAGCGATATCCGGCCATGCCCTTCGGCCACCGCATCGGCCGCGACTGCTGCCACGAGTCGGCGGCCCACACCTTTACCGCGCGCGGCCTCCGTGACGAAAAGATCGTCGATATAACAGGCGGACCGGCCGACCCAGGTCGAGTAGTTGGCAGAATAGATCACGCTGCCCAGGAGCGAGCCAGTGCCGTCATCGGCGACGAAAGCCTTGAAGCGCGGCTCGGGGCCAAATCCGTCCCGCAGCAGGTCCTCTTCGGATGCGCGCAACAGGTGGGTTTCCTTCACATAGTCCGCAAGCCCGCGCACCATCGCGAACATCTGGTGAACGTCTTCGCGGGCGGCGCGGCGAATGGTGATGGAGTCGGTCATGGTCTGTTCCGATAAATCAGGTCAGGAGGCACGGGATTTGATGTCGTCGAGCAGATCGTCGGGAATATCGACGCCGTCGCGCGCCGCAGCCTCACGGAGCTTCAGACGGCGATCGCCGGGGAGCCGGGCACCATCCTGTGCGACGATCTCGCCGAACAATTCCTCGGCCCGGTCACCGAAGCTTTCGGCACCGCCGAACGCGGCAGGATCGAACAGCAGGATCATGTGTCCGACGGAGGGCGGGGCTCCGGTCGGCTCGAAGAATGACGTGCCCTCGTAGCCGAAGTTCGAGCCGGTGAGCGCACCGCACAGCAGCTCGATCATGAGCGCAAGAGCCGCTCCCTTCGCGCCGGCGCCGGCACCACCGAGCGGCGCCATGGAGCCGGCAAGGGCTGCCTTGGCGTCGGTCGTCGGATTGCCATCCGCATCCAGGGCCCAGTCGGAGGGGATCGGCTCTCCCGCTTGTGCCGCAAGTGTCACCTTGCCGCGGGCAACGGTGGAGACGGACAGATCGATTACCATCGGCGTGCCTCCGGTACGTGGCCAGGCGAAAGCGATCGGGTTTGTGCCGTAAAGCGCACGCGATCCACCCCAGGGGGCGATGGCTGAAGGAGTGTTGGAAAACGCCAGCGCAACCAGTCCGGCATCCGCCGCATCCTCGACATGGTGGCCGGCGGCACCGAAATGATGTGAATGGGCTATCCCGATGGCCGCCATGCCTGTTTCTCGCGCCGCTTTTATGCCTTCGCGCAGGCCGAGTTCGACGGCCGGGAAAGCGAACCCGATATGGCTGTCCACATTGATCACGCCGGGCCGTGCGCGGGTGACTGTCGGCTTGGCGAAGCCGTCGACTTTTCCGCATTTCGCCTGTTCCGCATATGGCGGGACACGGGCGACACCGTGAGAGGAAATACCATCCGCCTCGGCTCGGACCAGAGCTTTCGCTACGATCTGCGCCATCTCCGGAGCGACTTTGCTGTTCTCGAAAGCTTTCGCGATCAGAGTCTGCAGCGCGTCGAGCGAAATCTGCATGGGGCGTTCTCCGGTGAGGTTCGTCCAGGGGAGCCAAGGCGTGCACGAACTTGCGACGGGCCTCCGGTCTTGTCAACGCGACCTTGCCGGCATGGCGACCGGTCGCCATTGGCAACAGACTCTGTCTTGGCTTTGGCTTGCAGCCGGCTCGGTTTGGAGTACTCTTGCGCTCCCGCCATGCGCCAAACTGTATCTTCCTGACTGGAGTCCTTATGTCAGACAATACCCTCATCTGGAAAACAGCGACCGAAATCCGAGACCTGCTGGCAAAGGACGAGGTTTCGCCTCTTGATCTGCTGGA
The DNA here is from genome assembly GCF_039990255.1 of Nisaea sp. Taxonomy (GTDB): domain Bacteria; phylum Pseudomonadota; class Alphaproteobacteria; order Thalassobaculales; family Thalassobaculaceae; genus Nisaea. The sequence goes on from NZ_JBDXGG010000007.1 coordinate 58,944, forward strand.
TGCTCTCGAGACGCGGGTTGCGGAGGTCGAGCCGAAGATCAATGCGCTGCCGACTCTCTGCTTCGAGCGGGCCCGTGACGCGGCCAAGAGCTTGATGGAGAAGCCAAAGGAAGAACGCGGCACGCTGATGGGGCTACCGGTCGCAATCAAGGATCTGGAAGAAGTGAAGGGAGTACGTACGACCTTCGGCTCGCAGATCTTCGAGAACCATATTCCTGACCATTCCGATCTTGTTGTGGAGACGCTGGAGAAGAATGGCGGTGTTGTTTATGCGAAATCGAACACACCTGAATTTGGCGCCGGGGGTAATACGTTCAACGAAGTGTTGGGCACCACGCTGAACCCATGGAACCAGAAGCGCAGCGTTGCCGGGTCTTCCGGCGGGTCCGCTGCCGCACTGGCTTCCGGCACCGCCTGGCTGGCGCAAGGCTCGGACACCGGCGGATCTCTGCGTAACCCGGCAAGCTTCTGCTCCATTGTCGGTATGCGTCCGAGCCCGGGGCGGGTCGCACGTGGCCCGGGCGGTCTGCCGTTCTCAAACCTGCCGGTCGCGGGGCCGATGGCACGGAATATGACCGACGTTGCAATGATGCTGGATGCAATGTCGGGCGAGCATCCACGAGATCCGATTTCGCTGGCCTCCCCGCTTGAGAGCTTCAGCGATGCGGTAAAGGCCCAACGGCTGCCGAAGCGGGTAGCGTTCTCGCGGGATCTCGGCTGCACACCGGTGGACCCGGAAGTCGCGAAGATTTGTGAGGAGGCCGCGCTGCGGTTTGAATCTCTCGGTGTGAAAGTCGAGGAAGCGCATCCGGACTTCCATGATGTTCAGGACATCTTCCAGGCTTTGCGCGCGGAAGGTTTCTACATGACCAAGCGGAAGCTTCTGGAGGAGCATCGCGACAAGCTGAAGCCTGAAGTCGTCTGGAATATCGAGAAGGCGCTCGATTACAGCATTGAGGATTTCACCCGCGTCCAGTTGGCGCGCGGTGCGTATATCCAGCGCGCCGTGGACTTCTTCGAGACCTACGATCTGCTGCTGTCCCCGGCGACCTGCGTAGCGCCATACCCGGTCGAGCAACGTTATGTCGCGGAATGTGACGGGCACACGTTCGACAATTATGTCGAATGGCTGACCATGGCCTATGCGATCACGCTGACAACCTTTCCGGCACTTTCGATGCCGGCCGGGTTCACGTCGGAGGGGCTTCCGGTTGGCCTGCAGGTTGTGGCCGGCCCGCGCGGCGAGGCAGCTTTGCTCTCGGCCTCCGCTTTGCTCGAGACTGTTCTCGGTCACGGGGCAGCGGTGCCGATTGATCCGATCTGACGCCAGTTCGGGGTGAGTCCTGTTCGGAAGGCGACGGCTGGAGTAAGGTATATAAGGCCCCAGTTCAGCGTGCAGGATGATCGTGACGCCGAAGCCTTGGAAATCCTTTGTCTCTCCACTGCCTTCGCCGGGGCGTCAGTTTTGCCTGCACGACATTGATGTGCAGTTGGAGCGGTTCGGTGCTCTGGGCTCGTTCGTTCAGGTCTGGCGGGATAAGTGGCGTGACGGCAAGTTGCCGTCCTGGTCGGATTTCGATTTCTATGATTTCGGCGGCTGGCATGGCTGGATCCATATCGACGAAGTCATTTCGGCCTCGCCTTTCGAAATGCGCTGCCGACTTTGGGGCTCTGCACTCGTCGATCGCCTTGGTATTGACGAGACAGGTAAGTTGCTCAGCCGCTCGCCAGCGATAGTCGAGCGGAATCTGATCCCATTTTATCAGGATATCCTCTCAATTCCGGCTATCGGTACCAATTCCGGGCTCGTCACCAGCTACGGCCGTGCATCAGAATGGAGTGTGATCAAGCTGCCTTGTCCGGGATATGGCGCCGAGCCGGATGTCATTCTGTCCTGTAGCTTGAGTGGCATTGCGCTCGTTTTCCAACCGGAGGGTTTGCTGGAAGGACGTTCGGGTTAGAACAGAACACCACGGTTAGACGATCTCGACCGAGACCTCCCCGAAATTCCCGAACTTTGCATTCACCCGCTCTCCCTTGTCGCCGAAATGAACACTTGTCGTTGTTCCGGTGCTGACGAAAACACCGGCAGGCAGGGATACACGGTTGGCGAGCCATGCCAGCACGCCAAGGGGGCCGCCATCGACGTTACCGGCGTTGCCAGTCGCGACCTGGTCACCATCGACATGCAAGCTGACTTCGGCATTCATCAGGGTATCGACATTCCAATCCGTGATCGCTTCGCCGTGCACCCAGCCGTAGGACGACCCGTTGTCCGCGATCACGAGGGCCGGACCGGTGCGGGTCCAGTCCTTGTGACAGGAGGAAACAATCTCAAGCGCCGGAAGCACCGCGTCCACGGCGCTTGCAACGTTCTCGGCCGTGTGCGGTGCGCCTTCCGGCCCGATCGGTTTGCCGAGCCTCAGCGCGAATTCCGGCTCCAGCACAATGAAGGGATAGTCGCTGCGCGCGATCCGGGCCGGGCTTGCCATTGCGGTGTCCGACAACAGCGCACCATGGAACGGCCCGCCGAGACCGAGCAGGTCGCGGGCGGATTGATTGGTGCAGCCAACCTTCCGGCCAATGATCTTGCCGCCTCGGCGGCGTTCCATCTCGCCGAGTACGGTTTTCTGAACGCTGTAGGCATCGTCGATATCGGCGCTACCGAACCAGTCTTCGGTCTCTGCGGGCATTTTCCCATCCAGCCGGGCGGCCAGAATGCATTCCGCCAATTTGTCCATATCCATCATGTGGTTGGTTTCCTCCCGTTCCTCGCATTCATCTAAGCAGTTGAGGGGGGCGTACTCCATGGATATGTTGGTCTGCTGCGGTGCAAAAAATCATGTTGGGAGGTCTAATGTCACCTGTTGTTTCCCACGCTCCAGATAAGATCGGACGCTATTTTCTGGAAGATCTGGAGATCGGCATGCGTGCCGAATTCGAGCGCCAGGTGACCGAACCGATGGGCGAGGAATTCGCGGAAGTCACGGGGGATCGAAATCCACTGCATTTCGACAAGGACTATGCACGCGGGACCATTTTCAAGGACCGAATTGCGCATGGAATGATCTCGGCCGGGTTCTTTTCCACGCTGTTTGGCGTTGTGATGCCGGGCCAGGGAAGTATTTACTTGAAACAGAATTTGAAATTCACGGCTCCCGTCCGCTACGGCGATTTGGTGAAGGCTGTGATCGAGGTGGTGAAGATCGAGCCCGAGAAAAGCCGGGTTCTTTTCTCCACGCGCTGCCTTGTGGACGAACAGATGGTGATCGACGGGGATGCGCTGATCATGGTACCCAGCCGTCCTCTCTAGGATGGCGGGATCATGCGGATCATACGTAGCCTTGCGGACGTAACCACTGATGACCGGGGCGCAATCGCAGCGGTCGGCAATTTCGACGGTGTCCATCTCGGGCACAAGGCGGTCATCGCTCAGGCCCAGCATGCGGCGCAACTCGCCGGTGCACCCTCTGCGGTGCTCACTTTCGAGCCTCACCCCCGCATGCTGTTTCAGCCGGATTCTCCGGCCTTTCGACTGACGTCCGCCGGAGCGCGGGCGGAGGCTATCGCCGCGCTTGGCACGAACATTCTGTTCGAACTGGGCTTTGACACGGAATTCTCCCACGTCTCGGCAGAGGATTTCATCACTGCCATCCTGCATCGCGGCCTCGGGTTGCGACATGTGGTTATCGGGCATGATTTCTTTTTTGGCCACCGCCGCCGCGGCACGCCGGAAATGCTGCAGGAATATGGTATCCGGCTCGGTTTCGGGGTCAGCGTCATCGACCCCGTGACGGAGCAGGACGGCGCGGTCTATTCTTCCAGCCGGATCCGCCAGTGCCTGACGGAAGGCGATCCACGCGGGGCGGCTGCCTTGCTCGGCAGGCCATGGGAAGTGGCGGCGACAGTGATCCGGGGTGACCAACGCGGCCGCACGATCGGGTTTCCGACGGCGAACCTGCAGCTTGAGGACATCATGCATCCGGCGCATGGCGTTTACGCGGTTCGGGCACGGGACGAGGAGAGCGATCTCTGGTGGTCCGGGGTGGCAAATTTCGGGCGACGGCCAACCGTAAATGACCGGGGGCCATTGCTGGAAGTGAACCTGTTTGACGTCTCGCCAGATCTCTATGGGCGAAAACTCCGTGTGCAATTTATTGACTTTATCCGCCCGGAAATGAAATTTAGCGGCCTTGATGAGCTAAAGGCGCAGATCGCGCGCGACGCGGATGCCGCGCGCCAGACACTGTCCGAATAAAAGGCGCGGGCCGAAGAGTGCCCGCCAAGAGAGAAAACCGATGAGCGTGGACTATAAGACGACCGTCTTTCTGCCGAAGACCGACTTCCCGATGCGCGGCAACCTGCCGACCCGTGAGCCGGAAATTCTGGCGCACTGGGAAGAGATCGGCCTTCGGAAGAAGCTGCGCGAAAGCCGCGCCGGTGCCGAGAAGTTCATCCTGCATGACGGCCCGCCCTACGCAAACGGCAACCTGCATATGGGCCACGCGCTCAACAAGGTGCTGAAGGACGTTATCAATCGCTCGCAGCAGATGCTGGGCAAGGACGCGAACTATGTTCCGGGCTGGGACTGTCACGGTCTGCCGATCGAGTGGAAGATCGAGGAACAATATCGCGAGAAGGGTCTCGACAAGGACACTGTCCCGGTCATCGAGTTCCGCAAGGAGTGCCGTGAGTTCGCCCAGAAATGGGTCGATGTCCAGACCGAGGAATTCAAGCGTCTTGGCGTCTCCGGCGACTGGGAACAGCCATATCTGACAATGACCTTCCCGGCGGAAGCGCAGATCGCCCGCGAAATCGGCAAGTTCATCATGAATGGCGGGCTCTACAAGGGCGCCAAGCCGGTCATGTGGTCCGTGGTGGAGAAGACTGCGCTGGCCGATGCTGAGGTCGAATATCACGATCACAAGTCCACCACGATCCATGTCCGCTTCCCGGTGGTCGAGGCAAAGCACCCGGCGCTGGAAGGTGCGGCGGTCGTTATCTGGACGACCACTCCCTGGACCATGGCGGGCAATCGCGGGGTCGCCGCTGGCGAGGAGTTTACCTATGTCGTGATTGAGGTGACTGAGGTTGCTGAGAACAGCTTGGCGAAAGTCGGCGAAAAGCTGGTGGTCGGCCTGGACCTGCTCGACTCGGTCAAGCAGGCTGGCAAGATCGAAGCAGTCAAGGAACTGGCGCGGCTTACAGGTGCCGAGATCTCAGGCTCCATCCTAGCGCACCCGCTGCGCGGCGAGGGCTATGATTACGATGTCCCGCTGTTGCTGGCTGATTTCGTAACAACGGAGGCCGGTACCGGCTTCGTGCATATCGCGCCGGGTCATGGCGCGGATGACTTTGTGCTGGGGCAAGAGAACGGCCTGGAAATTCCGCAGACGGTCGCCGATGACGGTTATTTCTACGATCACGTCCCGGTCTTTGCCGGCATGCATGTGTTGGAAGACAACTTGAAGATCTCTGCCATCCTGCGTGATGCGGGCGGTCTTCTGGCGCGGGGTAGCATCACCCACTCATATCCGCATTCCTGGCGCTCCAAAGCACCGTTGATCTTCCGCAACACACCGCAATGGTTCATCTCCATGGAGTCGAACGATCTGCGGGACACGGCGCTGAAGGCGATCGACGAGACCCGCTTTGTGCCACAGGCAGGCCAGACCCGCCTGCGCTCGATGATCGAGCAGCGGCCGGACTGGTGCATCAGCCGTCAGCGTACCTGGGGCGTTCCGATCCCGGTTTTTGTTGAGAAGAAGACCGGTGAAATGCTCCGCGATCAGGCGGTGATCGATCGCATTGCCAATGTGTTCGAGAAGGAAGGTTCTGACGCCTGGTTCACCAGCGAACCGTCCCGCTTCCTTGGCAACGAGTACAGCGCTGACGATTACGAGCAGAACAAGGATATCGTCGAAGTCTGGTTCGAGAGCGGCTCGACCCACTCTTTTGTGCTTGAGCAACGTCCCGACCTGCATTGGCCGGCTGATCTTTATCTCGAAGGCTCTGACCAGCATCGCGGCTGGTTCCATTCCTCGCTGCTGGAAAGCTGCGGCACGCGTGGCCGGGCACCGTACAACGCGGTCCTGACGCACGGTTTCGTGCTGGACGAGAATGGCCGCAAGATGTCCAAGTCTCTCGGCAACATCACCGCGCCGCAGGACATCATCGGCCAGAGTGGTGCCGATATCCTGCGCCTCTGGGTGGTGAATTCGGACTATTCCGAGGATCTGCGCGTTGGTAAGGAGATCCTGAAGCATCAGGCAGACCAGTATCGCCGCCTGCGTAACACGCTGCGTTATCTGCTTGGTAATCTCGACGGGTTTACCGAGGCAGAACGGCTGCCGGTCGCCGAGATGCCCGAGTTGGAGCGCTGGGTCCTGCACCGGCTCTGGGAGCTGGACACGATGATCCGCGAGAAAATCGAGGCATTCGATTTCCATGCGCTGTTCACCCAGTTGCACAATTTCTGCGCCGTCGATCTTTCCGCCTTCTATTTCGATATCCGCAAGGACAGCTTCTATTGCGACCGGCCGGACTCGATTCGTCGCCGGGCCGCGCGCACAGTGCTGGACGAGATCTTCAACCGTCTGACTGCCTGGCTCGCGCCGGTGCTCTGCTTCACGGCGGAAGAGGCCTGGACGACACGTGGCTTGGGCGCTGAAGAATCCGTGCATCTGCGGACCTTCCCTGAAACACCGGACAGCTGGCGCGATGATGCGGTCGCGGCACGCTGGGCCGAAATTCGGAATGTCCGCCGTGTCGTCACCGGCGCACTGGAGCTGGAACGCAATGCCAAGCGGATCGGCTCGTCCCTGCAGGCCGCACCGCAGGTCTATGTCAGCGACGCCGCATTGAAGGCTTTCGAGGGGTTGGACCCGGCCGAGATTTTCATCACGTCGGATGCCGAATTGATTGCCGGTGAAGGTCCGGAAGAGGCCTTCCGACTTGAAGACGTGGAGGGTGTCGCGGCGGTCCCCGCTCTTGCGGGTGGCGGTAAGTGCGAGCGTTGTTGGAAAGTCCTGCCGGAAGTTGTCGAACAGCCAGTCTGCAAACGCTGCGCGGACGCGGTCGGCTCTCTCGAAACTGCGGCTGAATAGTCAGGTGATTGTTTCGCCAAAACGCAACCTCGTGACCGGCGGTCTGCTGGCGTTTCTCGTTGTGCTCGCCGACCAGGCGACCAAGGAGTGGGCACTGGCGACCCTGTTTCGCGACGGGGCTCTCGTTGAAGTGACCCCGTTCTTCAATCTGGTTGCTGTCTGGAACCGGGGGGTCAGCTTCGGCCTCCTTGCGAGCGACAATCCTATGACGCCCTATTACTTGTCCGGTTTCGCCGTTGCCGTGGTGATCGGACTCACTGTCTGGCTGGCCCGGGCGCCCAGCCAGCTTCTGCGTATTTCGCTGGGGCTGATCATAGGTGGGGCAATCGGGAACGTGATTGACCGATTGCGCTATAATGCGGTCGTCGATTTCATTGATTGGCATGTGTTCGGGTATCATTGGCCGGCCTTTAATCTTGCCGATAGCGCGATATCGGTTGGCGTAGTATTTCTTTTGTTTGATAGCTTTCTTGGTGACTCGGAGCGCTCCGATACCCAGATATCGAAGGGCAGTGGAGAATGAGCGGGAAAGTCATGGACCGGAGTAGCATGGAATGATCAGGGTCAGTCGTACTGTCGGCTTTGCCCTTTGCGCCGTGGTAATCGGCTTGCAGGGGTGCGGCGATATTCAGAGAGCGATCGGCAACACGAAACAGGCGCCGGATGAGTTTGCGGTTGTCGCCCGTCCGCCGCTCAGTGTGCCGCCGAATTTCGCCCTTCGCCCGCCGACCCCGGGAGAGCCGCGGCCGCAGGAACGCGACGTGACGAAGAGTGCCGAGCGGTTGGTGCTGGGAAGCGGCAGCCAAAGCACCGTTTCTGGAACTGCTGGTAAAGTCCCGTCTTCGGCGCCGAGCACAGCTGTTTCCAGACAAACTCCGGGCGAGTCTAGGATGCGGCAATTGCTGAACACAGCCAATGCCGAGCCGGGTATCCGCCAAACGGTTAATCAGGAAACCGGCGCTTTCGTCTATGAAGAGGAATACCTGATCGACAACCTGCTCTTCTGGCGCGAAAAGGCGCCGCGGGGCGTTGTTGTCGATGCACAGGCGGAACAGAAGCGCTTGCAGGAAAATGCCGCGCTCGGCAACGCTCCGACAACTGGCGATACGCCGACCATTCAGCGCAAAAGGAGTGGTCTGTTCTAGGCTGGACGACAGGAACGTCGATAAGAAATGAAAGGCGCGGTGCCGTGGACCGCGCCTTTTTCGTTTTGTAATCCATGATTGGCCGTGATCCGGCGAGGGCGCCTTGTTCCTGCCGTAAATTTTTCCATATCTCGTAATGTCGGATACCCGGGACAAAGCGTCACCGGAGACAGGAGACTGATTGTGAGATCAAGGACGATCCCGGAACGCACGATGCTGGTCCTGGCGACTCTATGCGCCGTCATGACCGCCGGGCGGGCGGATGCCAAAGTTTATGAGCCCGAGAGCATCACGTTGGCGAATGGCATGCAGGTGGTCGCCATTACCGATCAAAGGGTGCCCGTGGTGACCCATATGGTCTGGTACAAGGTCGGCGGTGCTGATGAGGCGCCGGGCGAGACCGGTCTTGCCCACTTCCTTGAGCACCTTCTGTTCAAGGGGACGGACAAAGTGCCGTCCGGCCAGTTTTCCCGCACGGTTTCCCGCAATGGCGGGGATGGCAATGCCTTCACCGGATATGATTACACCGCTTATTTCCAGACCATCGCATCGGACAAGTTGTCACTGGTCATGGAGATGGAAGCGGACCGCATGGTGAACCTGACGCTGGACCCGACCGAGGTTGAGTCGGAGCGTGAGGTTGTACTGGAAGAACGCCGCTCCCGGATCGACAACAGCCCGGGAGGACTCCTGGGCGAGCGGACCAGCGCGGCGCTCTATCTCAACTATCCCTATCGACGTCCGCTGATTGGCTGGGCACACGAGATCAAGGCACTGACCCGCGAAAACGCGCTGGCCTTCTATCGCAAATGGTATGCTCCGAATAACGCTGTGCTGGTCGTAGCGGGCGACATCACCATGGATGAGCTGAAGCCGCTGGCAGAGAAATATTATGGGGTCATTCCGGCGCGCGCCTTGCCTGATCGCAGTCGGCCGCTGGAGCCTGAACAGATCAGCGCCCGCCGGGTTGAGTTCGCGCATCCACAGGTTGGGCAGGTGAGCTGGAGCCGCCGCTATCTGGCGCCAAGCCGCTTTTACGGAGAGAGTGAGCGGGTTATGCCGCTCACTGTGCTGGCGGAAGTGATCGGTGGTGGTGCCACCAGTCGGCTCTACAAATCCCTGGTCATTGACCGGAAGATCGCGCTTTCGGCCGGAGCCTCCTTCAGCGGCAGTAGCATCGGTCCCGGCACTTTCTCCTTCTACGCCGTGCCGGTCGAAGGGACGAGTGTCGAGGCGCTTGAAACGGCCTTCGAGGCGGAACTCGCGGCCATTCTGCGAGATGGTGTTGATTCGCAGGAAGTCGCGCGCGCGATCAAGTCTATGAAGGCCAGCGCAGTCTATGCCCGGGACAGTGTGACGGCCCCGGCCCGTGCGGTTGGGCAGGCGCTCGCCATCGGACGAACCATCGAGGATATCGAGAGCTGGCCGGATCAGGTGGGTGCGGTGACACAGGAACAGGTCATGGATGCGGCACGGGCAATTCTCGAGACGCCTGCGCATGTCACCAGCATCCTGCGCCCGAAACCGGCAAGCTGAGGAGAGAATGATGCGAAACGTTATTGCGCGGGCTTCCGTCCCGTTTCTGGTTTTCGCCGCCCTTTTTCTTGCCCGGCCGGACATGGCGGAGGCCATCGAGATCCAGCGCGTTGTCAGCCCCGGCGGTATCGAGGCCTGGCTGGTTGAGGACCACAAGAATCCGATCATTACCCTCTCTGCCAGTTTCGAGGGAGGGGCTGCGGCCGATCCGGATGGCAAGGAAGGGCTGGCTGTCCTGACCGCGAGCCTTCTGGATGAAGGGGCCGGCCCCTATGACAGCGATGCCTTCCGCCGTAAGCTGGAAGACATGGTCATCGGTCTCAGCTTCAGTGCCCGCACTGACAGTTTTAGCGCCAGCCTGCAAACCCTGACGGAGAATTCGGGCGAGGCCTTCGATCTGCTGCGTCTGGCCATGACCGAGGCGCGGTTCGATATCGAGCCGGTGGAGCGTATCCGGGCGCAGATCGCCGCCGGGCTGAAGCGCAGCGAGAATCGGCCGCAAACCATTGCCAGCCGGGTATGGTGGAGGGCGGCTTTCCCGGATCATTCTTATGGCCGCCCGTCCCGGGGCACGGTGGAGAGTGTCGGGCGCGTTACCACGGCGGACATGAAAACTTTTGCTGAACGGGTGCTGACCAGGGGCAGTCTGAAACTCGGTATCGTTGGCGATATCACGCCTGCACGTTTGGGAACGCTGCTGGACAAAACCTTTGGCACACTGCCGGAGAGCCGTGTCGCGACACAGCCTGTACCGGCCAAACTTGCGGCCATCGGCGAGACATTCGTGGTCCAGAGTTCGGTGCCGCAATCGGTCGTCGTGTTCGGCCACCGGGGTATTACACGGGATGATCCGGACAGATTCGCGGCCTCCATTCTGATGGAGATCATGGCGGGTGGGTTCGGCTCGCGCCTGACCGAGGAGATCCGCGAGAAGCGCGGCCTCACATATGGGATCTATGCCTACGCTTTGCCGCTTGAGGATGCGCAGATGATCATGGGTGGGGTCTCAACGCGGAACGACAGGGTTGCCGAGACGGTGAGACTGGTCCGTGAAATCTGGGAGGAGATGGCACTAAGCGGTCCGACCGAGGAAGAGGTACGGGACGCCAAGACTTATATCAACGGTTCCTTCCCGATGCGTCTGACCAGCTCCCGGCCGATTGCCGGACTGCTGGTCTCGTTACAGCGGAATGGGCGGCCTATCGATTATCTCGACCATCGTGAGGAACGGATTAACGCGGTCACCATGGCTGATCTGAAACGGGTTGCGAAGCGCCTGTTTCTGACCGATGAGCTGACATTTTCGGTCGTCGGACAACCGAAAGGTCTGACGGCAACGGCTCCGGCACCTGAACCGCGTTCCTGAAGTTTGTCTGTTGGCGAAACTTCTGGCGAGGGCGCGCTGCATTTATATGATTAATAGCGTCGTTCCGATGGTGGTTCCCGCTCGGGGCATCTGCTAGATTCCTGCATCATGAAGACGTGTCCCCTGGTGGCCGGCCCGCTCCGGCATGATTTATCCGCGACATTCGAGAGCCGGATGGGCGAGGCTGGTATCACGGCTGCCGCTCTAGAGGCGCTGGCTCCAGCAGCAACCGGTTCCCTTGAAGGGCTGCGGGCAAAGAAGCAGAGCGGCGCTTTGCCGTTGCTCTCGCTACCTTGGCGGCGGGACGATCTGGAAGAGGGTGCGGCGCTTGCAGCCGAGTTGCGCGGCTGGACCCGGCATGTGCTGGTGCTTGGCATCGGTGGCTCCAGCCTCGGCGGGGCAACGATCTGCCGGCTTGCGGAGAAAGGCACGGTTTTCTCTCCGGACACACCGAAACTTCATTTCCTTGATAATATCGACCCGGCTACCTTCACCTCGATCTTCAAACGGATCGCGTTGGAGAAGACGGCTGTCCTTGCCATCTCCAAATCCGGCGGCACGGCCGAGACGCTGTGTCAGACCTTGATCTGCCATGATGCTTTCGTTGCAGCTGGGCTGGACCCGGCGAGACATTTTATCACCGTGACTGAACCGGGCCCGCGCGCGCTCCGCCAGTTTGCGGAGACAACAGGATGCCGCTGCCTCGAGCACGACCCCGATATCGGCGGGCGCTATTCCGGCCTGACCCTGAACGGGCTGCTGCCGGCCATGATCGTCGGGCTTGATGCGGAGGCTATCCGGCGCGGCGCGGCGGCAGTGACAGATGCTGCTCTTGCTCCGGCGGACCCACTGGAAAGCGCTCCGGCGCTCGGTGCGATGGTCAATATCGGTCTCGGCCGGGAGCGTGGTATCAGCCAGACCGTGCTGATGCCCTACAGCGACCGGTTGGATCGGATGGGAGACTGGTTCACTCAGCTCTGGGCGGAAAGCCTCGGCAAGCACGGCAACGGCACGACGCCGATTGGCGCGCTGGGCGCGGTCGATCAGCATAGCAGCCTTCAGCTCTTCCTCGACGGCCCACGCGACAAGCTGGTGACTTTGGTCCAGAGCGCGGTTGCTGGTTCGGGCGGTACGGTTGGTGCGAATGCAACGGCGCTGATGGGCGACGGGCTCTCCTATCTCTCCGGACGGACCATGGGCGATCTCATGGATGCCGAGCAGCGGGCGACAGCGGAAACCCTGATTGCCAACAAGCGGCCCACACGGATCATCAATACAGATGCCATCGACGAGGAAAGTGTCGGCGCGCTGATGATGCATTTCTTTCTGGAGACCATGGTGGCGGCCGATCTGATCGGTGTCGATGCGTTTGACCAGCCAGCCGTAGAGGACGGCAAAGTTCTGGCGCGGCGCTATTTGGCGGAGATGGCCGGGTGAGCGATAACGCTTCCAGAATAGAAGAAACCGTCGGACGCATACGCCGTCTGCCGGACGGGCTGGTCAACCGGATCGCCGCTGGCGAGGTGGTCGAACGTCCGGCCAGCGCCGCCAAGGAGCTGATCGAGAACGCGCTGGATGCCGGTGCAACGCGCATTGATGTGGTCATGCGCGATGGAGGTCGTACGGCGATCACCGTGACCGATAACGGTATGGGCATGAGCCGGGAGGAGCTGGAAGTCGCGGTCGAGCGGCACGCCACCTCCAAGCTCAAGGGCGAAGACCTTACCCACATCACCAGTCTCGGTTTCCGCGGCGAGGCACTGCCGTCCATCGGTGCGGTCAGCCGGATGTCCATCACCAGCCGCGCAGCCTCTGCCGGGCCTGAGGAGAGCGCCTGGAGCCTCTCTGTTGAGGGTGGCAGGGTGGTGCCGCCGGAGCCGGCCGCGCTCGGCCAGGGCACGCGGATCGAGGTTCGGGATCTGTTCTATGCCACGCCCGCGCGCCTCAAGTTCCTGAAAGCGCCGCGCACGGAATACAGTCACGCCGTCGATGTCATTGAGCGGCTGGCCATGGCGCACCCACACGTCGCCTTCACGCTTGGCGACGGCGGCCGCACAACGATCCGGCTGAACGAGGCGGAAGGCGATCTGTTCCAGGCCCGGCTCGTCCGGCTCGGCGCCGTCATGGGGCGGGATTTCGAGGACAATGCTTTGCCCATCGAGGCAGAGCGTGAGGGCATCCGGCTGTCCGGCTATGCGGGCCTGCCGACCATCAACAAGCGCACCACCAGCCATCAGTTCCTGTTCGTCAACGGCAGGCCGGTGCGGGACAAGCTACTCTATGGCGCCGTGCGGGGCGCTTATATGGACTTCATCTCGCACGACCGGCATCCGCTGCTGGCGCTGTTCCTCGACGTGCCACCGGAGATGGTCGATGTGAATGTGCATCCGGCCAAGACCGAGGTCCGGTTCCGCGAGCCGGGACTGGTGCGCGGGCTGATCGTCGGGGCGCTGAAGCATGCACTGGTCGGTGCCGGGCACCGGGCCTCGACCACGGTCGCTAATGCGACGCTGGGCGCGCTCGGTCGGTCGGTCGAAAATCAGATGCCGCAGACAAGCTATGCCTGGCAGCCGCAGAACCGGTCGGGGTACGGCAGCACGGTCTCGCGCGGCATGGCCGAGTCGGGTATGGCGTATCAGGCCCCCATTGGCCAATACCACGGAGACCAAAGGGGCGGAGACCAACCTTCAGGTGGCATGTGGCAGGACGAGGCGCCACAGGCACGGTCGGAAGTCCCCACGCCGGAAAGTGTGGCGCTGGAGACCCACCCGCTCGGCGCGGCCCGCGCCCAGTTGCACGAGAATTACATCGTCGCCCAGACCGGCGAGGGCATGGTGATCGTCGATCAGCATGCGGCCCATGAGCGGTTGGTCTATGAGCGTATGAAAAAGGCGCTGGAGGCGGATGGTATCAAGCGGCAGATGCTGTTGATACCCGAAGTTGTTGACCTTGATGAGGCCTCGGTTGAGCGGCTTGCCGCGCGGGCGGAGGAGTTTGCCGAACTGGGCCTTGTGCTGGAGCCGTTCGGTGGCGGTGCAGTTGTGGTTCGCGAAGTGCCGGCGCTGATGGGCGAAGCGGATGTGGCCGGGCTGGTGCGCGATTTGGCCGAGGAACTGACCGAGTTCGGCGAGGCCATGGCCCTGAAGGACAAGTTGGCGCATATCTGCGGCACCATCGCCTGCCACGGCTCGGTCCGTTCCGGACGGCGGCTGACCGTTGAGGAAATGAATGCGCTTCTGCGCGAGATGGAAGTCACCCCCCATTCCGGGCAATGCAACCACGGCCGTCCGACCTATGTTGCTCTTGGCCTCAACGATATCGAGAAGCTGTTCGGCCGGCGCTGAGGGAGCCTCCGTGATCCGCATCAGGGAATATCGCAAAGCGGATCTTCCCGCTCTCTACCAGGTCTCCGTGATGACCGGCGACGGCGGCGGAGACGCACGGCATCTCTATCAGGACCCGGATCTCATGGGGCATATTTATGTCGGGCCCTATGCGGAATGCGCGCCGGATCTCTGCTTCGTCGCCGAGGACGATCTCGGTCCTGCCGGTTACATCGTCGGAACAGTTGATACCCGTCCGTTCGAGGCGCTGCTTGAGCGCGCATGGTGGCCGTCTTTGCGTGCGCGCTACCCGGACCCGGGGGCGGAGTTGCCGCCGGACTGTGATGCTGACACGAAGCGGGCGCACCGGATGCACTATACGGCGGTGATCCCCGATGCCGTTGTCGCGGCATGCCCGGGTCACCTTCACATGAACCTGTTGCCACGTCTGCAACGTCAAGGCATCGGAACCAGGCTTCTCGAACGCTGGTTTTCGGTGGCGCGGGAGGCTGGGGCAGAACGGGTCCACGTTGGTGTCAATCCCGGCAACACGGGCGGTCTCGCCTTTTGGCTGCGGGCCGGGTTCGAGCGGATAAATCTTCCCGAAGGAGGAGACTCGGCACGGGCCGTCTGGCTAGGCAGGCCCGTGCCGTGATCAGGCTCGACGGCACAGTCTGTTTGACTTGTCGTGGTTACTTACTGGATATCAACACGGTTACGGCGTCGGGTTCCGAGCGCGCTGTAGTTCCGGTACACCGAAGATCGCCAGCTTCAGGCTCTCGGCGATGCGCCGGGCACGTTCCATGAAATAGGGCACAACGCCGGGTGTTGGCGCCGTTTCTTCCAGTGTCTGTTCGAAGAGCACGAGCCAGTGATCGAAATGACCGGCCTCGATTTCCGTGATGGCATAATGCACCGGAACCGGTTTGCCTGAATATTGCCCGGTATAAAGGGCGACCGACCCCCAGAAGGCTTTCATCCGGGCGAGGTGTGGGTCCCAGTCATCGCCAATGCGGCGCTCGAAAATCGGACCAAGTACGGCGTCCGCACGAATGCGCGTGTAGAAGCTGTCAACGAGGGTTGAGATATAGGTATCTGTAATACCCATTGCCGCCGCATCTGCACGAAGATCATCCCGTGAGCCAGGCCTGCTGCGGATCGGGGCGGAGGTCATGTCCCGAACTCCCGTTCTAGAGGGTGCGATCAATATTCATCTTAAGGTGAGTACCACGAGACGGCCGCGCGAGGTGCAATGCTCTGCGAAAATGAATAGATTGGCCTGCAGGTCAGTCGGCGTTGGCCTCGATATTTTCCATGTCATCGTCGGAGAAGCCGTAATGGTGGCCGATCTCGTGGATCAGGACATGCCGGACAATGTCACTCAGGTCTTCGCCGGTCTCGCACCAGTAATCGAGGATCGGTCGGCGGTAGAGGAAGATCCGGTTGAGGTCGGACGGACTGGCAAGTGTCCCGGCCTCTCCGAACGGAATGCCGGCATAAAGGCCGAGTATCTCGAACGGGCTTTCGGCGCCAAGTTCGTCCAGCACCTCCTGTTCGGCAAAGTCGGTGACGAGGAATGTCACGTCGCCGGTCTGGGCTCGCAGCACTTCCGGGATCGTCCTGAAAGCATCCCGGGCGAGGGCTCCGATATCGTCGAGGCTCGGTGGTTCGATAGGTTGGTTCATGCTTCCGCTATAAACGCCGCGTGTCTTTTCCGCTAGTGTATCCAGGGACGGACAGGGAGGTTGCCTTGGCAGACAAACTCACCGAGCAGGAACGGGAACTGGCGATGGCCGCGCTCACGGCCTGGAATGCGGTGGCTGGCCGGGATGCAATCCGGCGCAGCTACAAGTTCCCCGATTTCAAAGCCGCGTTCGGATTCATGAGTGCGGTCGCCGATATCGCCGAGGAGATGGATCATCACCCCGAATGGTTCAACGTCTACAACCGGCTGGACGTCACTCTCACCACTCACGATGCGGGCGGTCTGACTCGTCTCGATACCGATCTCGCGGCGCGGATGGATGCGACAGCCGCAGAATTCGGGGCTTGAAAGTCACGCATCTCCCGCGAGCCAGTCCTCTATCAGGCGGCGGGCGATGGAATCCTTGCTTGGCAGGCCTTTGCCCAGGGCACGGAAGTTCATCAGCTCATCGCGGCTGAACCATTGCGCGTCTTCCAGTTCGTCATCGCGGCGGATGATTTCGCTGGTTTTTGCCTCGGCGTGGAATCCGAGCATGATCGAGGCCGGGAACGGCCAAGGCTGCGATGAGTGATAGCGCACGTCACAGACTTCCACGCCGGTCTCTTCATAAACCTCGCGGGCGACGGCTTCTTCCAGTGTTTCGCCCGGCTCAACAAAGCCGGCGAGGGTGGAGTAGCGTCCTTCAGGCCAGACTGCCTGACGCCCCAGCAGGGCTTTTTCTCCGGCTGAATCATGCACCAGCATGATGACGGCGGGGTCGGTACGCGGGAATGCGGGGGTTTTGCATGCCTCGTTTGTGCAACTACGCTGATGCCCGCCTTTCATGATCCGGGTGGGTGATCCGCAGACGCCGCAGTAACGATGGCGTTGATGCCAGTACATCAGACCCCGGGCATAGGCGAGGACGGAACCCTCGAAACGCTCCAGCACCGGGCCGACCTGGCGCAGATCCATGAACTCACCAGCACCGTCAACGGCTGCTGCCGCTTCTTCCTCTTCCAGGTGGGAGAGATCGACCGCGACATGCGCCTCTCCGTTCCGGTTGCCGAGGAAGATGACGGTTTCAGATTGTTCGACCAGGACAGTGAACTCCCGTGCGCTCAGAAGCGAGGCAGCCGGGGTTTCGCTGTCCGCACCGAAGACAAGTGATCGGCTGCGCCAAACCGGTACCAGCCGGGTCGTCGCGTCACCGACAAGCCGTTCAAGCCAGCCCTCTTCCTCGCGGAGGTGGGCGCTGCGGTCGAGGCCACTGAAGCCGTAGATGTTCGGCTGGCGGCGGGTGAGGTCGAGGGGATATTGATCAGACATGGCGCCGGAGTTTACACGCTCCTGCGGGCGCGGCAATCATGGGATGGTGACCGCCGCGCCGTCCGCGCGTCTTAATCGTCGAGCGCCGCCTCGAAAAATGCATCCGCATCATCGCTCTCTATCAGTTGGCCACCTCCAATCCGCCAATAGCGCGTAGCCACTGAGCGAACAAAAGTCCGGTCATGCGAGACGAACAAGCTGGTTGCTTCATGCGCCGTCAGCTCATTTTCGAGGGCCAACTGGCCTTCGATATCGAGATGATTTGTCGGCTCGTCCAACAGATAGAAATTCGGATACGTGAGGTGCAGGATAAGCATTGCCAGACGGGCTTTCTGTCCCCCCGACAACAGACTGGACGGTTTTGCCTGCCGGTCGATGGCGATCCCTGCTCCGGCCAGCATGGTCCGGGCGCGCTGATCGCCGATATCGAACCGGTCGCAGATGATCGAGAGCGGTCCGACTTCATCCGGAAGATGGGACAGGGCCTGATCGAGATAACCAAGGGCGAGAGACGGCGTTGCTTTGATGCCGGGCTCGGGAGTGTCCGGGGTGGCAAGAGCCGCATGCATCCTCGTCAGCAATTGCGATTTGCCGCATCCATTTGGTCCGAGAAGGGCGATGCGGTCCCCACGATGGATCCGACACAACCCGGTTTTCATGAGCGGGGCACCGTCAGGTGTCGTCACTGACAGGTTGTCCAGGGTCAGAAGAACGGTGGCATGGCTGCCTCGGCTGCCGAGGCGGATGCGCCCGGCCGATCTCTCCTGGTGTGCCGGACGTGAGGCAACTTCCAGCTCGTCCGCACGCTGCTTGAGCTGTTTGGTCTTTGTCAGCAGCAGATCACTGCCGGAATTGATGCCGATGTTCTTGAGCTTCGCAGCTTGTTGGCGGAGCTTTCGCGCGGTCTTCTGATCCTCCTGAAAGCGCCGTTCCATCGCCTGGTCTAGATCATCCAGTGCCGCTCTCGCAGCCGAATAAGGCAGGGAGAAAGCCTCCGAGCGGTCCGGGCGGAGAAACAGCGTGCGGCTTGTTACGGCGTCGAGGAACGCCCGGTCGTGGCTGCTGACGAGAATGCCGGTATCGCGTGGCAAGGCGTCCAGCCAGGTCTCAAGGCTGGCGATGCGGGCGATATCGAGATGGTTTGTCGGCTCATCCAGCAGCAGGACATCCGGATCGGTAACGGCCGCCCGGGCCAGGAGTGCGGCCCGTTGCCAGCCCCCGCTGAGTTCCTTCAGTTTCCTTTTCCGGAACAGATCCGGGACTTCCAGCGTCTCCAGCAAGACGTCCGCCCGCCAGGATTCTGCTTCCGCCTCGGCGGGGCTCATGGCATCGCAGACAGCTTCCCTGAACGTCATGTCCGCCAGAGCGGGAGAAAGATGCTGTTCAACATAGCCGAGCGTCAGCCCCCGCGCGCGCAGCACGTCGCCCGACGTCGGCTCCAATGTGCCTGCGATGCAACGAAGAAGCGTGGATTTTCCACGCCCGTTAGCGGCAACGAGGCCGACGCGCTCGCCTTTGGAAAGAGTAAAGTCAACGTTGTTGAACAGGGGCTCGCCATAGGCAAAGCCAAGGCCGCGCAGTGTGATCAAAGTCATGGGATATCTTCCGGTCCGCCGGGCGAACGCGAAACGGAATGCCGCTCAGGGCGGGTCCGGCATTCAGCCAGGTATTTCTTCAGAATACGTGTCTTGCGGATGATGAATCCGGCAAGATCACGCTCTCTCAAGGGCAGACCAAGAAGAGGGTGCTAGAAGTGTGTCTCGGTCAGCCCTGCAAACGCATTTGCAGGGCATGAACAGGGCCACGCTGGCGATCATGTTGAATGAGAGGGGCCATATCAACGCCGTTAATCTATTACTAGTTGTTCATTATCATTGGGGCCGGTGCTTGTCACGGGTAGACGGTCGTGCATGCAAAATCTGAAACACTACGTGCTCTCATGCACACATTCGAAGGGACCTATCGGGACCTGATGCACAGAGAGACCGGTTTTTTCATGCCAGTGCAGGAGCTGGATCTGCGGCGGTTCCATGAAGACCTTGAAACCCGGCCGATGAGCCAGATCGAGGCCCATCTGGTGGGCGGTTGATGAGCATATATTGGCTGTTGTCCCCGCCCAGTTGCGGTGCATCGAGCGATGGAAATGGCCCGACAGGATGATCTCGACATTGCTGAATTGTTCGATAACTGCGCCAATGGCATCGCCGTCGCGGCAGCCTATTTCATCCATTTTCATGCTGGTTGGGAACGGTGGGTGGTGTAGCATTACGATCGCAGGCTTTCCGGAACGAGAAGCGAGCGTGTCACCTAGCCAGGTGCATTGTTCCGCACTGAAAGTACCGAAAGGCTCTCCCTCTTCGAGAGTGTCCAAAGCGACAAGCGTGACGGCGCCGAGATCGACGACATAGTCGAGTGGCCCGGTGTTTGGCATGTATC
The DNA here is from genome assembly GCF_039990255.1 of Nisaea sp. GTDB lineage: Bacteria > Pseudomonadota > Alphaproteobacteria > Thalassobaculales > Thalassobaculaceae > Nisaea. The sequence continues at coordinate 78,869 of NZ_JBDXGG010000007.1, forward strand.
CGTCTGCGGCAAAGGCCCTGCGCATGAGCTCACGCGCATCATGGTTTCCTGGGACCACGTAGGTAGGCATGCCAAGAGGAGCGACCATGTCGCGGAACAGCGCATATGATCCAGCAGTGCCATCTTCCGAGATGTCGCCAGCCACCAGCAGGGCGTCCGGCTTCGGCGTCAGGGCGGCAATCGTGGCGACGGCTGCTGCAAGATAGGCCTTGGTGTCTATGCTGCCGTAGGCCGGGACGCCGCCATCCATCAAATGTGTATCGGTAATCTCGGCCAGAAGCATGCCCGTGCCCTCTCATTTCTGAAGCAATTGCACGGGTCTATTCCCCGCTTGTCCAGTTTCTTTCCCTTTGCATTTCGTTAAATGTGACTTAAGTCACCATATCAAGGGATCCGGTGTTTATAGGTGGATGGCATGTCATTCGCACGTCCTGCTGTCGGGTTCCTGCGAGATTAACAAGCGAGAACAGGAGAGCGAAATGGCCCTCGAACTGCCAGCCCTTCCCTACGATTACGAAGCGCTTCAGCCGTACATGTCGAAGGAAACCCTCGAGTTTCACCACGACAAGCACCATCAGGCTTATGTCACCAACGGCAACAAGCTGCTGGAAGGCACCGGTCTTGAGGACAAGTCCCTCGAAGAGATCGTGCAGACTGCCTACAAGAACAAGATGGCCGGCCTGCTTAACAATGCGAGCCAGCATTGGAATCACCTGCAGTTCTGGCAGATGATGAAGAAAGACGGTGGCGGTGCGATCCCCGGCGCGCTGGAAAAGAAGATCATCGCTGACCTCGGTTCTGTCGCTGATTTTCAGGCTGCGTTCATTGAGGCCGGTGTTACCCAGTTCGGCTCCGGCTGGTGCTGGCTGGCCATGGGCAGCGACGGCAAGCTCAAGGTCACCAAGACCCCGAATGGCGAAAGCCCGATGGCCTATGGCGAGACCGTTCTGCTCGGTTGTGACGTGTGGGAGCATTCCTACTACATCGATTACCGCAACCGTCGTCCGGACTACGTGAAGGCCTTCATCGAAAACATGGTGAACTGGGACTATGTCGGGGAGCTGTTCGCCAAGGCGAGCTGATCCGGCAGAACCAACCACTGAATTGTGACGGGCTCGCCATCGGCGGGCCCGTTTGCGTTCCGGAATATCGTGTCTGGAAGCTTGCTTTCCGAGCTTGAATCGGCACACTTCCGGCTGGGAATAACTATGGGGTTGGACAATGTCCATGCAGGCCGGAAGTGCAATCCGCAAAATCGAACAGGGCGACATCGCAGCACCCGTGAAGCTTCCAAGAAGCGCCGGGGAAGAGTTCAACCTGATCGCGGACGATGTGTCCGGAGATTTCAATATATTGGTCTTGCTGGGTCACGATGCTGAGGCGAACAAGGCGGTTGCGGAGGCTTATGAAACCGCGCGGGATCGGTTCGCCGGGCATGGCGCACAGATTTATTATGTGGCGCCGGGGAAGAAGAAACCGGTTCTGCCGAAGCCGGTGACTGACGCCTCAATCCTGATTGATGTCGACGGCAAGACCTTTGCGGCTTTTGGTCAGCAGGCGCCGTTCGGGCGGCCGCTTGACGCGGGCCCTACCACTGTGCTGATCGCGCCGAACCGGCACATCCTCAGAATGCTCGATGCGGACAAGCCTGATCATCCGGAGACTGTGGGAAGTGTGCTTGAGGCTCAGTCCGCGCTTCGGGCGGAGCAGCCATACCGCATGCATCCGCCGGTGTTGCTCGTGCCGGATGTCTTCAGCCCGGCTGACTGCGCCCATCTGATGAGTGTTTATGCCATGCAGGGGCAGGAATATGTCGAGCCGGGGCACAACATGCTTAAGAACCGCACGACGGACTGCAAAATGCGCATTCCGGAATATGGCCGCGGCGACCGGATTGACCACTGGGTTATCAACCCCGAAACGCAGAACTATATTGACGAGCGAATCGCCGGCCGGCTGTTGCCGGAAATTCAGAAATCGTTCCACTACAAGGTCAGCCGCCATGAACGCTATCGTATCGCCTGCTATGAAGGCGACCGGGGTGGTCATCTGCACGGTCACCGGGACAATACGGATGCAGCGGTCGCCTATCGGCGATTTGCGGTGACCATTAATCTGAACTCCGATCAGTATGAAGGCGGTGAGATCTGGTTCCCGGAGTTTAGCCAGCAGTCCTACAAGCCTCCGGCAGGCGCCGCCATTGTGTTCTCATGCTCATTGCTGCACGAGGTGTTGCATATGCGCCAAGGGCGCCGCTTCGCGCTTCTCGGTTTTCTCTTCGGCGAAAGCTGACCCCAATTACGCTTTCCCATCGTCACAGGACTGATCGTGTCTCTCGATTTGCGACCGCTTTATGGGTGTAAAAGTCGGCCAGAGCGCGGTGAACAAGGGAAATGAGACTCGATTATTGGCGGACCGGCCACATGGCGCACATTATGGACGGAAGGTGATCGAGAGCCCGTGTTTCCTGTCCGATGTGAGCACAACCTTACGGTGATCGTTGGGTAAATCGGGAAGACCTAGAGATTTCATAATGCTGATTTGATGTCATGGCCTCGTCTGAGATTTTCGTCAAAAGCGCTGTGAAAGATTTTTGCCGCGCTCTGTTACAGAGCCATTCTGCGCAGTTTGCAGAACAAGCAGCTCATAAAAACCAAAAGGAATGCAGGTCTTTAGCTTTCCTATAGCGGGTTGAGGCTGCCCAGGCTGCGGGGTAGGGTTCTTCTGGTCATCAATGATTCAGTTTTACCGTCGCCGCCGTTCAGGCGATTGAATTCCGGCAATTCACAAGGGCATACGCGATGCACAGATTGTCGATCTTGCTTGGAGGTCTCAATTTTGCGTTAGTAGGCGCCCTCGCGCTCGAGTGGGTAGATAGCGGGTATCCGGGCACAAGCTATTCGACCATCGCTTTGGGCTTGGCGGCCGCAGCATTGGTTTGCGCGCTGATCCTTCTCATCAAGACAAGACGCGCTGAAAGTCTTCTTGGGGAGTTGCGTAATTCAAGATTTCAGCTTGGCGCACTCTTCGAACACTCGCCCATCTGCATGAATCTGAAAGATCCGGACGGCCGTTACCTGATGGTGAACGAGGCCTATTGCGACTGGTTCGGTAAACCCTCAAGGGAAATTGTTGGCAAAAGCGGGGCTTTTGGCTGGCTGAGTTCGCAGGAGATCTCAAACGATATTCAGTCTATGGAGGCTCTTGTCGTCGAAACCGGCCGTGTTGTAACGCGGGAAGTTCAGATCGTCCGCGCAGGTAAAACGCACCAGCGCTTTCTCCTGAAATTTCCGGCGATTAACGATGAAGGAAAGACTGTTGGTCTCGGCACAATAGCCTTCGACAAGACGGATCAAAAAGCTGCCGAAGCTGCACTCTCTGCAGAGCGTGACCGGGCATCCCGGCTTGAGGCAACTCTCAGGGAAGCCATCATGGCGATGCCTGCCGGCTTCGCTGTGTTTGACGAGTCCGACCGTCTGGTCATCTGCAACAAGCAATATGCTCAATTCAACCCGTCTTTTCGAAACGACCCAGGCCTCGCCGCCGGATTGAGCTTTCGTCAGGTGATGTCAGAGACCCTGGAGAGCGGCATGGTCATCGGTGTTACGCCTGACCAGTACGAGGCATTTACCGAGGACCGGATGCTGCGGCACAGAGAGGCCGCGGGTGTGCCGTTCCAGCAACTGCTGGGCGACCGGGTTTGCCAGACAATCGAGAGTAAAATGCCGCATGGCGGTATCATTGTGTTGCGTCAGGATGTGACGGAGCAGCGGAAGCTTGAGCAGAAGCATCAAGATGCTGAAGATCTGCTGCGTAATCTGTTCGACAATTTTGGTCACGGGATCATGATTCGGGACCGCGATACCCGTTTGGTTCGTGCAAACAAGGCGGCACTCGAGCAGATAGGGCTTCCCGCTGATCAGGCCGTAGGCAAGACTACGTCGGAAATGCTGGCGATGATTGGCATGGAGGATGATGCTGGCGATTTGACCGCGCAGGAAATCAGGATGATGGACCGGGGCGAGACCGATGAAGGTCTGATCGCACGGGCTGGCCCTGACGGTGCTCAGCAATATGTTTTGCTTAGTAGGTTTCCGCTGATCGGCCGGAATGACGAGGTCAAAGGGCTGGGCGTTTTGCGCTACGACGTCACGGAGCTGATCGAGACCCAAAGGGCGCTGGAAGCCGCCAAGGCCAATCTTGAGAAAGAGATTTTCGATCAAACTGAAGAAATTCGTGTCAGCGAGCGCCGCTTTCGAATTTTGGCGCATGCTTCAGCGGATTGGTTCTGGGAGTGTGATGCGGATTTTCGGTTTACCTATCTTTCCGAGAACTTCCCGGTTCCCGGTGGTGGTCCTGTGTCCAAACTGATTGGGGTCAGCCTTCGGGAGTATCATCAGCTAACAAACGAGAGGCCGACTATCAGCCAGGCATTGCTCTCAATGTACGAAGCGCGGGAACAGGTTCGCGATTTCGAGGCTCTTCGAAATGTGACGGGTACAGAAAGGTACTACCGTCTAAATGCGATTCCACTTTTCGAAAATGGCGTTTTCGAAGGTTACGCCGGAGCGACGACCGATATATCGGAATTGTATCAGGCCCGTGAAAGCCTCGTCGAATCCGAACGTCTTGCATCGCTGGGCTCAATGGTCGCGGGCGTCGCTCACGAGATAAACACACCGGTCGGGATCTGCGTCACAGCCGGGACGACCGTGCTGGGGGCGGCTCAAACGTTACGGGACGGGATTGCGGGCGGGAGCCTCAAGCGGAGTGAGTTCGAGGCCGCGCTGACAAAAATCAGTGAAGGAATGACGCTTGTCGATTCCAATCTGGCCAGGGCGGCCAAACTGATATCGAGCTTCAAGAGTATCGCCGTGGATCAAGCCAGCGAAGCCGAGCGAACATTCCATCTTGTCGCGTATCTGCAGGAGATAGCGGACAGCCTTAGTCCGAATCTGAAGCCCAAGAAGGTCTCAGTCGATATTTCGGGCCCGAATGACCTCGAACTGAAGAGTTACCCCGGAGCTTTTGCGCAGATCATCACTAATCTGGTGATGAATTCCATGTTGCACGGTTTTGTTGGGCGGGACGGGGGCAGCATTGTCATCGAGGTCACTGAGGCGAATGGTGTCGCCGAGTTGCGTTATGCGGATGATGGTGTCGGCATGGAAGAGGAAACGGTGAAGAGGATCTTTGATCCGTTTTTCACAACGAAGCGCGGACAGGGTGGCAGTGGCCTTGGCATGCACATTCTGTTCAATCTCGTATCAAAGATTCTCCGGGGCAACGTTCGGTGCAAAAGCGAACCAGACAAGGGGATTGAGATTGTGATCCGGTTTCCGGTCGTCACGAGTAAGAGCTGAGTGATATGGCAGGCTGCGAAAGAAAGATCGGGAAAGCCATTCTGGAGAAAGAAATTTCCTTTCTGCAGATACCCCAGAGCTATGGAAGTTCATTTTTCAATTAAATTTAAGTCTCGTTAGAGGGAATGGCATTGCGCATATTATGTTACGCGCATATTCTGGTAAAAAATACATGGATTAATGAATCGGGTGATAGAGACAGACCTCATCTATCAAAACGGCATTCATTTCCTGACAATCAAGGTTCAGGGAGTTCTGACCGGCGCGGTTGTCGGGGCTGGTATGGAAGCGCTTAATGAATATGAGGAGTATGCTGCTGGAATTCCCGTTCTATGGGATCTTCGGGAGGCCGATCTGTCGCAGTACACGATAGCGGAAATGGAAATCACCAACCGTTTTATCGCGCGCCACTCAGGGCGGAGGAACACAAGATCGGCAAGTCTGTTGCCTGATCGCGGAGCAATGCTCATTGCCCGTCTTTGGTCGGTCTATGGTGTCGATCATGTGCCCATGCAGCGACGGGGATTTCTGCACCTCGAAGATGCACTCGAGTGGCTCGCATCGGACCGAGACGCGTAGTGCTTGTTCTGTTTTGATGGGGCCTAGCGCATCAGCTGATACGGGATATAGAGCGCCAGATCCTGCCAGAACCAGAGCAACACAGCTGTTGCCAGCATGATGACGGCAAACGGAACAGCGCCGCGCGCGACATCCTGCAGGCTCGCCTTGCCGACGGCCTGGATGACAAACAGGTTCATCCCGACCGGCGGCGTGATCAGTGCGGTCTCGATCAGCACAACGAAGAAGATGCCGAACCAGATCGGGTCGATGTTCATGTTGAGCACGGCGGGCAGCATGACCGGCACCATGATCAGTAGCATCGACAGGCTTTCCAGGAAGAAGCCCATGATCAGCAGCACAGCTCCGACGGCGAGCATGAAGAGGCCCGGCGTCGAGATGCTCTCGGTCAGCAGCGCCGAGATCGACTGCGGGATCAGGTAAAGTGTGATGGCGTACGAGAACACCTTGGCGCCGGCAACGATGATCAGCACCATCACGGAGGTCCTGAGCGAGGCTTCCACCGCTTCCTTGAGCTTTGGCCAGTCCATCCGGCCCATGGCGAACGTGATTATGAGGGCGACCACGAAACCGAGCCCGGCGCTTTCCGATGGGGTGGCGATACCGAGATAGATCGAGCCAACCACAGCGGCGGCCAGCAGGATGGTCGGAAGGGCGCCCAGGGTGGCGATGCCCCGTTCGCTCCAGCTCGCCCGGTCCACCGGCTCGTAAGAGCCTGAGAAGCGTGCATAGGCCATGCCGTAGAGCGTGAAGACGCCGGCCAGGAAGAGGCCGGGGCCGATCCCGGCCAGGAAAAGGGTTGGAATGGAGGTTTCCGAGATCACGCCGTAGATGATGAGCGGGATCGATGGCGGGATTAGAATACCAAGCGTGCCGCCGGCGGCCAGCATGCCGAAAACGAAACGCCGGTCGTAGCCGCGCGCCACCATCTCCGGGATGGCAACTGTTCCGATCGTCGCGGCCGTCGCGACGGACGAGCCGGAGATGGCTGAGAACAAGGTGCAGGACAGGATGGTCGCAACGCCGAGGCCGCCTGGCCAGTGACCGACCCAGCTCTGCACGGCGGCATAAAGATCGCGGCCGACGCCACCCTTCAGCAGTACGTTCGACATTAAGAGGAACATCGGCACGGCCAGCAGCTCGAAACTGTCCATGGAGCCGTGCAGGCGCTGCGGCACCGCCACCATGGGCAAGCCTTTGAGGGCGAGCAGGATAACGCCAAGCCCACCGAGAGCGAAGGCGACGGGTGTGCGCAGCAGCAGCAGGGCGACCAGTGCTGTCAGGATCAGGAAGGCTTCCATCAGTGCGCGCCTTCCAGCACATCGTCTTCAGGCAGCTCTTCGGTCCAGACACGGACGAGTTGGGCGAAACTCTGCAGGACAAGCAGGGAGTTGCCGAGCCAGACCGGTGCCTGGGTGAACCATTTCGGCGGGGCGAGATATGTGTCGGTGGTGTGCCCGGCCAGCGTGTCGTGCAGCCAGAGCGAGAATCCGTAATAGATCGCGACCCCGGCAAACAGGAACATGACCAGGATGGCGAAGGTTTCGGCAAGCCTGCGCCAGACTGTGTTCGGATTGCGCAGGATCAGCTCAATGGTGACCATCTCGCGGTGTTTCAGCACGAAGGCGGCAGCGAGGTAGACTACCCAGATCTGCAGGATGCGACTGACCTCGTCGACCCAGATGGTCGGCGCATTAAAAACGTAACGCATCACGATCTCGAAGGTGATGAAGAAGCCGACGGCGACCAGGCTCCAGGCGCAGATCTTGCCGACGAACTCGGAAAGGGCGTCTACCCAGCGCACAAACATACCGGCTTCTTTCTTCGGATGGTGTTGCGGAATGAGGTGCCGGAGGCAGGCCAGTCCAGCCCCCGGTATCGCTCGATTTAGTGGCTGGCCGCGGCCTTGACGGCCTTCACGGCTGCGGCACCCTTGTCGCCGTTCTCCTTGACGAAGCGGTCGACGATGCCGGCGGTGGCTTGTGCCCAGGCGGCGCGCTGTGCGTCGGTCAGCGCGACGACATTCATCTTGCTGCGGGCTTCGTCGACGGCGGCGGCCTGCTGGGCGAAGATTTCGTCGCGCAGCTTCTGTTCAACCTCGCGGGAGGCATCGTCGATGATCTTCTTCTGGGCGTCGGTCAGGCCTTCGTAGAAGTCCTTGTTCATCACGGCGACGAACTCGATTGCGGTGTCATAGGTCAGGGTCATGTGATCCATGACTTCGTAAAGCTTGCGCGACTTCACGGCGGAGGCGCCGGTCATGCCGACATCGACCGCACCCTGCTGGTAGGCCAGGAACTGTTTGGAGCCGGACATTAGGGTCGGCGCGCCGCCAAGGGCCTCGACGGTCCAGCCCTGGATCTTGCCATAGGTCCGGACTTTCTTGCCCTTCAGGTCGGACGGCTCGACGATCGGCGCATCCTTGCCGAGATAGATGTTCAGACCGAAAGCCTGCCACCAGAGAATCTTGTTGTTGGTCTCCTTCAGGATCGAGGCATCGAGCTCTTTGCGCATCGCGGAACCCGGTGCGACCGCGGCGCGGACATGCGCCTCGCTCTCGAAGATGAACGGGATGGAAACCACGTCGACTGTCGGGACGGAACCGGCGAACCGGCCAATGAACGCGGAGCCTGCCTCGACCGCACCGGAGCCGACGGCGCCGGGCACTTCTTTGTCCTTGAAAAGCTGGGCCGACGGGAACAGCTGGATCTGCATGTCACCGCTGGACTTTTCTTCGACGATGCGCTTGAATTCAAGCCAGTTCTGGCCGAGGGAGTGCTTCTCCGGCAGCTGCAGCGTGACCCGGATGGTCGTCTCGGCAAAGGCCTGGATCGGCGCGGCAACGAGAGCAGCCGCGGCAACGGCACCCAAAATCCAACGCTTCATGGTGTCCTCCTGGAAATTGTTTTTCTGTGGCTTATCGAAATGTTTGTTCAATTTGCATCCCGTCTGGGAAACGGTCGCATTCTGTAGAATGGAATTCGGCACGTTTCATATCCGAATTTGCGGACGGGTCAACAGATGTGATCCGGAAAGCGAAGGCTGAACGGCGCAATGTATGGGGCGGGTTGAGCTTGACGCAGGTAATTCTCGCCGTTCCGTTGCAATGCGGAGACAATTCACCTGACGCTGTTTTCCGTGGGCTGGCCTATAGTCGCCTTTCCAGTTGGTTTTGCGCTGATGGCCGCACAGTTAGAATGAGTTCCGATCTTGAAGGTTTCTGGTTGATCTATGACGGCGACTGTCCTGTCTGCCGTTCAACCGCTCATGCATTCGCCATCAAGAAAGAATATGGGTTTTTGAACCTTGTGAATGCCCGCGCCGCGCCAGATCATCAAGCGTGCAAGAGAGCGCGGACAGAGGGGCTTGATCTTGATGAGGGGATGGTGATTTTCGCTGACGGTGCGATTTATCACGGTGCAGGAGCGATTTCTTTTCTGGCGACGTTCGGTGCACCTGCAAGTCTGCTGACAAGGGCTGGTTTGATGCTGCACCGCTCATCCGGACTTTCGGCTTGTGTTTACAGAGCGCTGCGTGGTCTCCGGAATATTTTGCTTCGGTTACGGGGCATCGGTCCGATCGATAATCTCCATCGTTCGGATTAAACCAGAAGGATCATCTGCGCGACGCAGGCCGAAGAGTGCTTATGGTTGTTTCCCGGTCGCCGCATGAGCGCCGGACTCTCTGAATTCCATCACGTCAGCCGGACGGAAATCGTCGGCCCGGGCGAGGTTCCACGGGGCAGCGAAGGCGTCCGGGCAATTCTCCTCGAAGAGCTGCCCCGGTGCCAGCCGGTGGTGCAGGATGCTTGCGGGGTCGGTTGCGCGGATGTGCAGCGTTTCTGGCCGTATCTGGCTTGGCTCGTCCAGGCCCATCGCTCCAAGCATCTCGGCGAAGCCGCGCAGTGTGTTGCGATGGAAGTTCGCGACCCTCATGTACTTGTCCTCGACGGAGAGGCCGCGCTGGCGTGACGGGTCCTGAGTTGCCACGCCGGTCGGGCAGCGGTTGGTATGGCAGGCGCGGGCCTGGATGCAGCCGATCGAGAACATGAAACCGCGGGCCGCGTTGCACCAGTCGGCGCCGAGCGCGATGGCGGTGGCAATGTCCGCGCCGGAGATGATCTTTCCGCTGGCACCGATCCGGATATGTTCCCGAATTCCAGCGCCAACGAGCGTCATATGCACGAGATGCAGCCCTTCGCGTAACGGCATGCCGAGACTGTTGGTGAACTCCACGGGAGCCGCACCGGTACCGCCTTCCTTACCGTCGACCACGATGAAGTCGGGATAGGTTTCTTGCGCGATCATCGCCTTGCAGATCGCCATGAACTCGTGCGGATGGCCGACGCAGAGCTTGAAGCCGACCGGCTTGCCGCCTGACAGCCGGCGCAGCTCGCCGAGGAAGGCGACAAGTCCGTGCGGGGTCGAGAAAGCGGGATGCGCGGCCGGTGAAACACAATCCTGTTCCATCGGGATGCCGCGTGTCTCGGCGATTTCGGGTGTGATCTTGGAGGCCGGCAGAACGCCGCCATGGCCGGGTTTCGCGCCCTGGGAAAGCTTGAGCTCCACCATCTTGACCTGAGGGTCGGCAGCCGTCGCGGCGAATTTTTCCGCATCGAACATGCCGTCCGCGGTGCGGCAGCCGAAATAACCCGAGCCGATCTGCCAGATCAGATCGCCGCCAAAACGCCGGTGATGCGGCGAGATCGAACCCTCGCCCGTGTCGTGCGCGAAGCCACCGGTGGCGGCGCCCCGGTTGAGCGCTGCTATCGCGTTGGCACTGAGGGCGCCGAAGCTCATTCCCGAGATATTGAGGAGGGAAATATCATAGGGCTGCGTGCAATCCGGCCCGCCGACGCGGCGGCGGAAATTGTTGTTCCTTGGATGCACCGGTGCGAGGGAGTGCATGAAATACCCGTACCCCGCCTTGTAGACGTCCAGCTGTGTGCCAAAAGGAACCGTTTCCTGCGCCTGCTTGGCGCGTTGATAGACGAGAGACCTTTGCTCCCGGTTGAAAGGGAAGGCATCGGCGTCGCTTTCGATCAGATACTGGCGAATTTCCGGGCGAATGCCCTCGAACAGCCAGCGCATATGGGCGATCACGGGGTAGTTGCGCAACAGGCTGTGCCGGCTCTGGCTCAGGTCCCACATGCCGAGAAGTGTCAGCGGCCCGGCAATGGCGAGAACGATCCATCCCCAAAAAAAGCCGGCAAGTCCGAGGCCGAACGAGATGAAAGCCGCCGCGACAATCGCAACGAAGAACGCAAAACGCATCTGGAAGTCTCTCCCGCACTGATATTGGCCTTGCTGCCAAGGGTAAGCAATTGCGCCTTTAATGTTTAGCGGACATGAAAAGCTTCTTCTCATAGCCTAAGATCAAGCGCGCCCAGAACAAATCCTAATGCACCTGCGACCAGGATATGGACGATGTGTTCGAGTTGATCGAACGCGTCTAAACATCCCGGCGGCCATGCTGGCAGCCTCGCAGATTACTGATCTATCGTGATTGGCCGTCGCCGCGACACGGCCGCCCAATAGTATTTGGCTCGCCACGAATGGCGAAAGCCCGTGTCGGCCTGGCGCCGCTACTCATGACGCCGCCAACTGGGGCGGCATTGTTAACCGGTGTCCGCTGAAAAGCAGGTAATGGAATGGGCTGTTCATGAAACTGTTTGTGACTTTGGGAGCGCGACCGGTGATCAGGCTTCGGATTAGCGCCTTCTTGATTTTGCTGGCGGTGGTGCCGTCTCTGTTCTGTGGCGAGGCGTCGGGCGCGCAGAGCGCAGGTCAGGAAACAAGGACTCTACCTGACCATGTAATCGAGAAATTCGGTATGCCCCCAGTGATACCGGAGGGGCCTTTCTCCAAAGAGCTGAAAGCCGCTGTGAAGGTAGTCTTCATCGACAGTGTCATTAAGGGAACTTGGGGACCGGAACAGGTTGCAGCCCTCAAAGTGATACTTGTCTCGGGAGACCCCCGGATCGCCTGGATCGTCAGCGACCTTATGCGTTTCGTCCATGACCCTGCTCTCAGTGTGCTCTTCTCCGATGTCGCGTCCAGTTTGCTGGGGATAGGTCAAATTCAGGAGAACCACTGGGGAGTAGTAACCGATCATCTCATCGCTTGGGACATTCAGGCACCGCCTGGCTATCTCGACGCCAAACGCGCGATTTTCACCAGCTTTGTGCCGGGCTGGGAAAAGATCTTTGTTGAGGGCGATATCGACTGGCGGCACGTCTCCTGGGGCGGAGTGAAGATCGACGACCGCGCCTACGATACAACTGATGAGCCGTGCAACTGCATCCCCGCTGCGGACAATCCCGAGGTGAGCAGCGCCGAAGATGCTACCTGGTTGAAGGATGATGACATCGTCTTCGGCATTGCGGTCAACGGCGAGTACAGAGCTTATCCAAGGCGCATCATGGAAGTCCGCGAAATGGTGAACGATATCCTGGGCGGACGGCATCTCGGCATTCCCTATTGCACCCTCTGCGGAGCCGCCCAGGCCTATTTCACCGACGGTTTGCCCACCGGTATCGAGCGGCCGGTCCTTCGCACTTCCGGGCTGCTGATCCGTTCCAACAAAGTGATGTATGACGTCAATACATACTCGGTATTCGACACATTTTTCGGAAGGGCGGTTACAGGCCGGCTTCATAAGAGGAATCTGCAGCTGAAACAGGTGAGTGTCGTCACGGCTGAGTGGGGCGCCTGGAAGAAAGCGCACCCGGAAACGACGGTATTGGTCGAAGCGTTGGCGCTTGGCCGGAACTTCGATTTCCGCAGTGGCCGGGATAAAGATGGTCCGATATTTCCGGTCGGCGATGTCGATCCGCAGCTTCCAGTGCACGAGGATATCATCGGTGCCGTCACTGCCTCCGGACAACCTGTGGCATTTCAACGGAGCAAAGCGGTCGCTGCGCTGACGAAGGGTGAGAAGATCGTTTTCGAGAATATCCGACTGCAGCTGGACGGCGGTGGTGTCAAGGCCGTGGGTTCGGACGGATCCGACCTCGGCAGCCATCAAGCCTTCTGGTTTGCCTGGTCCCAGTTCTATCCGGGCACGGCCCTCTGGCCTGAGTAAAGCCCCTTGATCTCTCCTCAATCCGATCACTCAAGCAGAGCTGCGCCATCCGGAATCGAGACCTGTAGCCCACAACGTTTAAGTTAACCGCTTAAATGCTTTGATTTAATGGCGCACCCGAGAGGATTAGTCAGACAGCATGTCTCATCGAGCGCTGATTTTCCTGTAACTTCATGAATATCAACGCATTTCAGGATTACTGAAATGACATGGGATATCGTGTTGTATGTCGAGCTTGTACCACCTGCATGTACCAAGCCACAGGCTGACGTGTCGTCGGAAGGCTAACGTAAAGATGGTTGTGACTGTGGGGTAAAGGCGTACGCAATTCTTCCGAGAATTGTTTGCTTCTGACGCACAAGCTCCATCGTCGATACGGCTAGAGACTTACCATCGCGAAGAACAAGGCGATCTGCTAGAAACGAACCGCGTTCCGACGTATCGAACAGCACCAGTGTGCCCTTCTTGAGACCATTGCTGGCTCGTTCGTCGATCACCGTTGTGGTGGCGAGTTCCGCGTCTTCGCGTCCCAGGAGAGCATAATCGACGTTGTAAGCCGTCAGCCTCGATGGATCGATGGAGAGCACACTATCCGGGTTCTCTGGATTGAAGCTGTCTGGGTCGAGCGGGTCATAGTGGGGAATTCGGACCAGTTTTCTGCTTCGGATGCGAAAGCGCTTGCCCTTGATCGGACGCGTCAGCCTCTCTGTCGGTGTTTCTGATTCCCCGTCCGCCGGGTTGACCTGTTTTCCGGTCAGCAGCCAGTTCACATCCACGTTGTGCCGTGCGTAAACCTCCAAGACCTTTGCTCCAGGCATGGAGTGGCCCAGCTCGCCATCCTGGACGGTTCTGTAGGGTATGCCGAATTCTTCCGCGAGTTTCGCTTGAGTGAGACCCAGTCGTTGCCTCGCCTCTCTCAACCGCTCAGCCAAGCCTTCCATGAGGACACACCTCGTCCAGCCCAGAGCATGGACATAGTACGAAATTTCGTGTATATGAGCGAACTATCTTGTAGATGCTCAATATACGGGGAAACGTGCATTAATGGATGTTCTTCGTCAAGAACAAACTGACGATGCTTGGGATTCGATCCGGATCAAAGGCGAGCTTCAGCGTCGGGGCCTGTCCCTGGCCGAGTTGTCGCGTCGCCATGGTTATCACGCGAACTCTGCTGCTCGGGCGTTGCGGGTCTCCTGGCCGGAGATGGAACGCATCATCGCCGATGCCCTCGACGAGAAGCCGGAGACGCTGTGGCCGGATCGCTATGTCGACGGCGTTCCCCGCAAGTACCTGCCTCGCAAGCAAGCTGGAGGCTGAGTTTCCTTCTGATTCCCGGCGTCGTCCTGATGCCGGTCCTTCCCTTCCATCACCAACTAAACCGGCTTCGCCAGGGTGCTTCGGCGGGACCGAACAGTCGTCATGACCACAGGAGGAAATGCATGAACGGAGTATCGTTGAGATCGAGATTGGGTGCGGGCGTCGTCGTTGCCGGAATGCTGGCGTTGGCCGGATGTCAGACCACGGGTCAGACCACGGCGAACGGCGGATCGACCGCGTCCTCGCCGCCGGTCGCGACCGAGCAGACCGCGAAGGTCGAGCTGCCGTACACGAAGACCGATGTCTCGTATGTCGGCTACGACATGGACTTCATGCGGAACGTGTACCAGGGCTCCTGGAAGAAGACCTCGCACACGCTGACCGGCACCCTCTACCTGCCGAAGATCGAAGGCCGTCATCCGGTCGTGGTGGTGCAGCACGGGTCCGGCCAGCCGGATCATCCGAACTATCAGCCCTGGAAGGACGATCTCCGCGACGCACTCCTGGCGAAGGGTATCGGCAGCTTCTTCGCCGACAGCTATTCGGGTCGCGGCATCAGCGAGACGACGCGGAATCAGGGTCAGCTTTCTCGTGCCTCGCGTGTCGTCGATGCTCTGATGGCTCTCGACGCCCTCGCCAAGTGTCCGGATGTCGATCCGGCGAAGATCGGCGTCACCGGATTCTCGTTCGGCGGCACGGTGTCCAATCTCACGGCGAACGAAGCCTTCACCTCGAAGGTGTTGCCGGGTGGACCGAGATTCGCCGCACATGTGCCGATCTATCCGGGATGCGGATCGAAGTTCGAGAATCACGTGGCGACCGGTGCTCCGGTGCTGATGTTGGTCGGTGCCGCTGACGACTATACCGATCCTGCATTCTGCGACATCAACGCCGAGGGCATGCGGAACAACGGTGCCACGGTCGAGATCGTGAAGTATGACAACGCCCGTCACGGCTTCATCAGCGACCGGGATGTGTGGTGGTACGAACAGGCCTGGCAGTTCAACGAGTGTCCGCAGCAGGTGATCGGCGATGACGGCGAGGAGCGGGCCGGTGAGTACGTCTCGGTCGGCAAGTCGTGGACCAAGTTTGTCGGCGAAATGGTGAAGGGTTGTGCCAAGCGAGGTGCTCACATCGGCCGCAATGGGCATGCCGCGACGGACGGCCTGACCCGGACGGTCGAATTCTTCGCCACCCATATCGGGTCCTGACAGGAATCATAGCGGACACCGGCGTCGGTGCTCCGCCTTTCGATCAAGGGGTGATGCCGCGTGGCGTCACCCCTTTTTGGTGACACCGACTGCGGAGGACCAACATGGGCACGATCACCGGGGAAATTCTGATCGGACGAGGACATCCGAACGACGACGGTATGATGGCGTTCTCGATCCTCGGTCGTCTTCAGTTGATTGAAGGTGACCGGGCGTCATGGGCCATCGAGACGGCTCAAGAGGAGTGGTTGCGAGACTACCGGTTCACCATCGCACCGCGTCCGGGTCAGATCGCCATGTGCGGGTTGATTCTGTCCTGGATGATCATCGCGGCGGCAGAGGAGGAACGCGAGCCGATGCTGACCCGGTTCTGCGATGCCCATGCCGAGCTGCGTGGCGATCTCACCAAGATGGACAAGAAGGCGTTCCGCTTGTTCTGGGATCACTTCCGGACCTGGGGTCGAGGATGGCCACAGAAGGTCATCGCCACGTCGTTCGAGTACAGCACACTCGGGCACCAGTGCGGTGTGTTCGATGAGCAGTCGCTGGACTTCGAAATCCTCTCGACGAAGCGATCCAGGCTCCATTCGCAATGGCTGGGGAGGGCTGTCGAGCTTGGTGAGTGTTCGCCCATGTCGACGCGAGGGATGGCCTTCTAGGCGGCTTGGGGTTGATCTAGTTCCCCTAGCTTCGAGAACAGCAGGTTGATGTTTTCTTCAACTCTTGTGAGGCGTTTATCGAATTTCTCGTACCATTTCTCTCGTACATCGTTCGCCAGTTTGGCCAATTCGGAATGCGTCTGTCGCACCCCCACGATGAGGTCCCTGTATTCAATGCGATCCTGTGTTGCTTCGTCCTGCATGACTGCGAGGGCTCGAAAATATGGCTCGGCGACCTCCTCGAACGCCTCATTCATCGCACCCGGTATCGGATTCGGGACGGTCGTTTCGTTGAAGCCGAGAGCTTCTAATGACTTCTGATAGAGATGGAGGCAGAACTCGCGACGGGCGTTGTAGAACGCGACGCGGTCGTCCTTCCGCTTTGGTGCCCACTGGCTTCCATTTTCATCACCAATCTCGAACGCTCTCCCTTGTTGGAGGAATCACGTTTGAGGTACCGGGTATCGATTTCGAGCGTATGGCAATTCTTTAAAAAGTAGTAGAGGGTGTCCCGGCTCGGATTCTTTCCTCGAACGAGAACTGCCTTTTGCATTAGTTGGAGATTACGGCTGGTTCGGTCGTCGAGGTCATCTATCGATGCCATCTCCGCCATGGCTGAGATGATTGCCTTCAGCTCGGTTTTGGTCATTGAAACGTAGTGCTTGTCTTTGTGGGTGATCGTTCGGGACATACGCGATATTCTCCATTTGGTCGTGTTTCTCGATATGTATGGAGATATCTGAAAAAGTCCAATAAAGGTCCGGGCGAAGTCTCCACCAAGGGAACGCCCGACGCTCTCTGGACGTATTTTGACTATCGAAATTACTAAAATTCAATGAGTTGAGTAGGGATCGCTCTCGCGAATGGAGCCGAGATGCTCCAGTAGGTAGGTACTATGCTAGTGGTTCCTGCCTTTCTCCATGTCGAGGTAGAGCATTCGCTCCCGACGCAAGCGTCTCACGCAAACCCTCTACCTCAATATGGATAAAATCATCGTCGCGAGAAACTGCGTTTCACCCGCTGATGGTTTCTAAATAATGTCTCTCTCGAAAGGGCTTCGCCAGAAACTCGGCCTCGAACCAAGCCTTCGCTACGAACTCGTGCCGCCTGATCCCATTCGATTAGTAGATCAACCATCCGTGGATTCGTGGCGGTCAGCCGCGAAGCCGACTGTTCGTCAATGATCACGTCGTTCTAGGGATTGATGCCGACGCCCAGGTTTTCGATGACCTTATGGGGACCCGAATCGGTTTCTTGTTCGTTGTAGACGTCTTCCGGGTATTTCCAAACGGACCACGTGAGCGTGCCGAGTGCGTCGTGCTCTGCGGTGAACTCGTAGTGGTTTTCTGCCCTCATCTGTCGTGGCGTCGACGATACATGTGCCCACTGGCTGTCGCCGCGAGAGATCGTGAATACCTGTTTGGTGGTGTTGTGTTCGATCTTGGCTTGCCCGCGACAGTATGGTGACCCTGTGGGTATCCTCCGCTTCAACCTCTCTTTGGTTGTGATTCTGGCTTAATTAGTCGGCCAACGATATCGTCAATGCGGCACGCCCACCGGGAACATGTCTATAGAGTGTGGGTACGCTGACACCCAAGCGACCGGCTACCTCGGCGACTGTAAGGTTGTCTTCGTTGAGTATCGCCTTTGCGGCCAGGACATCGCGTTCGGAGAGTGCCTTGGGTCGCCCTCCCGTTCGACCTCGACGACGTGCTGCGTCCAGCCCGGCAAGAGTTCGTTCGCGAATCAGATTCCGCTCGAACTCGCCGATGGCACCGAAGATGGAGAAGATCAATCGACCGCCACTGCTCGACGTATCGATGGATTCGGTGAGGGAGCGGAGCCCGACACCGCGTCCTTCAAGGTCGGCAACGATTTCGAGGAGGTCTTTGAGGGATCGACCCAGGCGGTCGAGCCGCCAAACCGTGATCGTGTCCCCGGGACGGGCGAACGCGAGGGCTTCGGTCAGACCTGGTCGATCCTTCTTGGTACCGGTCATGCGGTCTTCGAACAACCGTTCACAACCTGCGTTGCTTAGGGTGTCTCGCTGAAGATTCGGATTCTGATCAATGGTGGAAACACGACAGTATCCGATCTGCATACCGACATACTGTGTTTATTAATTCAGTGTATATTATTGTATATTTTCTAGATAAAGTCAATATTTTTACGGTGTATTCTTGATGAAATTTATAATGAGGAAATAATACAGGGTGTTTATAGGAGTTTTTATTTGAATAATGGATCAGAGCACAATTTTACCAACCGCCCCTCGTTAGTAAAATAAAACACGCTTCGCTTTACTAACGAGGGGCGGTTGGTAAAATGGCCTGCATGAGCAGCGATAATCAACCCAGCTCACGCCTGGGCAAATACGTGGAAACGCCGGTGGGGGGCGAGATCGTTCGGTCGTTCATTCCACCGTCGCTCCCTCCGGAGCCTCCGCTCACGCTTACCCCGGCTATCGTGACCCGACTTGCTGAGGCGGAGAGGGCATTGGGTCGCCTCGACGGCGTTGCGGCCAGACTGCCTGATCAGCCGCTGTTCCTGTACATGTATGTTCGCAAAGAGGCGGTTCTTTCCTCGCAGATCGAAGGCACCCAATCGACCCTCGACGATCTGCTTCTGTTCGAAATGAATGCCGAGGCGGGCCAGCCGGTCGACGATATCCGAGAAGTGTCGAACTACGTGGACGCGATGATGTACGGGCTCGACCGCTTGTCCTCATTGCCGCTTTCCCTTCGGTTGATTCGGGAGATGCACGAGCGATTGCTACGTGAGGGACGCGGCGGATCGAAGATGCCTGGAGAATTCCGAACCACTCAGAACTGGATCGGTGGAACACGTCCCGGAAACGCCATCTATGTCCCGCCACCGGTGGCAGAGATGATTCTGTGCCTCGATCAGTTCGAACGCTTCATGCACGACGAGACGCCGAATCTCCCGGCACTGATCAAAGCCGGACTCCTGCATGTCCAGTTCGAGAGCATCCATCCCTTCCTGGACGGCAACGGACGTATCGGTCGCTTGCTCGTGACCTTGTTTCTCATCGTGACGGGTGTGATCCGTCAGCCACTGCTGTATCTCAGCCTCTACCTGAAAACCCATCGAGCTGACTACTATCGCCTCCTCCAGGAGGTACGGGAACGAGGGTCGTGGGAGGCTTGGATCGAGTTCTTCCTGGATGGTGTCATCGAGATAGCGAATCAGGCATTCGAGACCGCTACGGGTATCGACGAGCTCTTTCGGACGGATCGGGACCGCATCTCAACAGAGAGCGTTCGAGCTGGGTCAACTTTACGAGTGCATGAGGCGATGCAGACCCGTCCGTTTATCTCCGGCCCCGCCACAAGAGCAGCCACCGGTCTGACGACACCAACGGTGAACGCCGCGTTGGCTGACCTGGAGAAGATGGGCATCGTCGAGGAGATCACCGGTAAACGACGAGGCCGGGTTTATGCCTACCACCGATACCTGGCCCTGCTGCACGAAGGGACATAGCGATTCTCGAAAACGTCAAATGGCATGGGATCGAGAGGCCGAGTTTCGAGATACAGTTATGAGAACTGTAGACCGTCCGTTTCGAGGTCGCTGTCGGGGTCACGACGAGATGTCTCAGAAACGTTCGTTTTTGAGATACGAAAACAAGAACGGATAGGATGCCCGGAAATCAACTCTCAGATCAGCGATAAACATTGTCGTGATGCCCGATCACCCAAATTTAACCAATCAATTATTCTCGAAGATAGAATCGATTAATTCCCTCAAATCTGGAGCAAGTTCAATATTAGAGGGACAGATCGGGTCAATATGAATTCCTAGAGCTTCTGCAGAATTAGCCCTTATCTTTTTAATTAAGAATTTTCCAACAGCATGATTTGTAGTTAGATCGTTAATAGCTAACAAATCATTGGTGTGTGGCCCACCACCGTCACGATGAAATTTTAGATTTATATCTTGTCTTTTGTTTCTGAATTTCGAGCGGATTTCATCCGCATTCTCTTGTAAAATATCGTTTATAAAATTTGTAATATCCGCTTCGGCCAAGTTACTAATTTCGGCTAAATGCTCTAAATTCAAGTAATATGATTCGACATCAGAGCCAGCCGTCACGAAGCACCTTATGTCGTCGCTCTCGAATCTTTCTTTCCAATTGTTAACTTCATCGTCGGTCATAAAATCTCTATCACGATGAAAAATAAATTTTGGATTTCCAGGAATATATGGGATCAATTGCTCGAAAATTTTCTGTGCAATTTCCGAATTCGTAACACCTTTTAATTTTATAATATTGAATTCTCTGTTAGTTGCTTTTTTTATTAGTATTCGAAGAGGATTTGATTTTTCATCTTCTGTTGCGATAATTAACGAATTATTATCGTATATTATAGAATCAGCGTCGTCTAAGATTCCTATTTCCATTAAAAGCTTTATTAGCTCAGAATTGTCATTTTGTTTTATTGTGCCATTATCTACCCAAAAAAACTTTGCATCCTCTGGTGCTGCATTTATTAAGTGTCGGCTGTGAGTGGCAAGTATGATTTTTGTTCCGGTTCTTTCGGTTAAAATTTCGAAAGCCTTCGATAAAAGCGTTTGATTGGATGGGTGCAGGTGTGAATCCGGTTCGTCGAGTAGAAGCAATGTAGGATTAGCTAACGTGGCATATGCGAAAATTTGAATCGCCTGAAGCACGCCAGTTCCAACTAAATCAATTGGGATCATGGTCGCTGTGTTGTCAGTTTGAACTTTGACATCAATATATAGATCACGTTTTGATTCGAAATTAACCAGTAATTTTAATTCTGGAAATAATTCCCTTAAAAGTGATGTTAATTGATTTAATTGTCCATTTTCTTTTAATATTAGAAGTACATTTCGCAGGTATAAATTTGATTCTCCTCCAGCAATTCTACGAAATACATAAGCTTCCGTCTTAAATTCTTCAAAATGAGAAACTCCCGCGAGTCCTGGGACAAAAACGGAGAATGGCGTCAGATTTGAGTATATATGCAGTCCGAATCCTCCAACCCTTCCACTTCGTTCGATGCCTACATTTTTATTATTTCGACCTTTATATAGTTGGATAGAATACGTACTCTCTGCACCATCATCTGCCTCACCACTAAATGTAATTTTTGCTCGGTGGCCGTCCGCTCGGTTTTCAAAGGGACGGCGATATCCAAGAAGACTGAAATCGCTCGAAGGTGCATATATGAGGCTTTCTTCGGCGAGGACTGTTGCGCCTTCGTTTCTAACTTGAGATTGGGCGGCAGTGATAGAGCAATGAATCGCCTGAAGAATGCTGCTTTTACCACTATTATTTCCGCCAACGAGATAGTTTACTCGACCTAAATCGAGACTCACATCTCGTGCTTTTTTGAATTTCTCAATTCGAATATTTTTTAATTCCATTTCGATACCTCAAACACCTTCATCACCTCGTCCCCGAGATGATTGATGACCTTCACCGCGATACGCCCCGACGAAGGTTTCGGGAACGGGCGGGAGGTATCGCTGTTCAGCGTCGCCCAGGCGTCTGCGTCGATCTCGGCCTTGAGCGTGGTCTTGAGCGACTTGTAGGGATCGGCGGCCCCGAGGAAGTAGGCGTGGCGGACAAAGAAGCTTTCTTCGTTATAGTCGGTGTCTATGAACCAGCAGGCGATCCCATCGGGACCGCTTGAGGTGATCTCGCCGCTTTGCGGGTGGAATACATCCACCCCTTTGATCCTCACCTGAATTTTGTCCCCCTCGACCGGCTCGATCTCGATATCCGGTTCGCCGAACACGACGAAGAGGTTGCCGGAGCCCGTGTTCTTCAACTCGTCGGCCATATGCAAATCCGGGTTCATCCGAGCCTTCAGGATTTGTATCCGGCCGAGCTTGGAGAACTCCTCCGAATGGGCATCGAAATTGAAGCCGCAGGCGATGAGCACGTCGAACCCCGCATCCCCCGCCTCGCGGGCCGCTGCGACCAGATCAGCTCGGGATACGGTGCCGAATTCTGGGCCGATGAGCACGCCAGCCTTGCGTTCGGTGTCGCCTTCCATGAAGCGACCTTCGGCGGCGATGAATTCTCCCGGCCATCCGTTGAGGGAGGTGAAGCTGATACGATCCTCTTTATGGGCCTGCTGCACTCCGGACGTTCGCAGATTCTCCAGAATCATTGCCGCGAAATCGGCTTCGCCCATTCCCTCCGGGACATGTTTGCCCTCCGATGCGGTCGTCGTGTCGATCAGGCTGTCATCCTGGTCCATGGCCAGGGTGCGGTGTGGTGAGAGACTCTCGACAGTGAAAGGCCCGGCAACCCGAACGCGGGAATTGTCGCTATAGGGCTTGTCGTAGAGAAATTCCTGGTCGGCCTTGGTGGCGATGGACGCATCGATCTCCTTCTGCCGCTCAATTCGGGCTTCCCACCACTTTGCATGAGCCGTCTTCGCGGATTCCGGCCAGTCCTTCCCCGCTTCACGGGGAATTTCCCACTCTTCCCAGTTCTCACGAAGCTCGGCGTTCAGGTTGTCCCTAAGTGGGTCTAATGCTTCTTGAAAGCGATTCCAGATTACGTCGATTTCAGAGTTTCGAGTGATAGAATTTAACATAATGTGCGGGACGCGTTCATAAACGAACCCCTGCCGAATATCTCTTCGGCTCAAGCTCATTGAAGGTGTCGTCCGGCTAACTTCTGCTTCTTTCTGCTGGCCCTCTGGGCTGTCCGCCAGAAGATAGTATTGATAGCGAGCACCCATTATTCGGGCACGTGCTAACGCTAGAGAGACCCGTGACGTGTCGATTGTGATCCAGCGACGACCCCACTGTTCTGCAACAAAAGCCGTAGTTCCGGAACCGCATGTGGGGTCTAGTACAAGATCCCCTGGGTCAGAAGCCATCAGAAGGCAGCGTTCTATTACTTTTGTGTTTGTCTGAACGACATAAACTTTCTCATCAGTGAATGCTCCAGTTTGAGTATCTGTCCAAAGATCGGAAATCGGAGAGACGGGAAAGTCATCGATGAATCGGACGTATGCTAAGGAGTTTGGCGTCGGATAACCCAATCGCCACGACTTTGCGAGACGATCCATGCCCTGCAAATTCGTCTTCCAAAATCCCTTTCCCTTCTTGAATAGTATTCCTTCATGCTCGTAATCAAAGTCAGTTGTTCCGCCGCCACTCTGGGATTTTAGGTTGTCGTGCCGATATACCTTTAAGTCGCTCTCTTGCGATGCGATGTCTTGCTTCTCACCTCGATACATTGGCCTGCGTACAAGGTTTGGCTCCTGCACACGAGTAAAGCGATTTCCCGCGTCTTCTTCAATTCCGCTTAAACGAAATAGTCGTCTAAACTTCAGAGATTGAGATGATTTTCCATACCAGATGATGAAGTCACCTGTTCCACCAAGATATTGCCCGCCAAGGTTGGATGTTGTCTCAAAAAAAAGATTTGGGAAACGAAATTATCCTCTCCGAATACTTCATCCATAACGGCTCGAACTCGGTGCACGTTCTCATCTCCGATTTGAACGAAGATTGACCCGCTGTCAGTCAGAAGATCGCGGGCAACCGTCAGTCGATCTCTGAGATAGGTCAGGTACGAATGAATCCCGTCTCGCCACGTATCGCGGAAGGCTTTCACCTGTTCCGGTTCGCGGGTGATGTGGGCTGCGTTTCCGTCCTTCACATCCCGGCTGGTGGTGGACCATTGGAAGTTCGAGTTGAATTTGATTCCGTAGGGCGGGTCCAGATAGATGCATTGCACCTGTCCACGTAGCCCTTCCCGTTCCGCCAGACTGGCCATGACCTGGAGGCTGTCCCCCAGGATCATCCGGTTGGTCCAGTTCTGATCGTGAGAATAGAATTCCGCCTTTGCATCGGGATCGATGCCATTGAAATCGGCAAACAGATCGGGCGTGTCTTCCTGCTCCTCCGCCCGAGCCTCCTTGGTGCGTTGGATCAGGTCGTCGATCAGGACCTTGGGGTGGACCTTCTCCTGGATATAGAGCGGCGGAGCCTGAACGATTAGATCGGACCAGTCCTGCTCATCCTTCCCCCGCCAGACCAACTGCGGATCGAGATCGGTATTGCGAGCCTGACGCTCGTAAGCGAGCGGGATCGGCTTCCGATCTTCCTCCTCCATAACCCCCTGCAACTCAGCAGTCGGAATGTTCCGTCGCCTCGCCTCGTCATGCGTGAGGGTTTCGACGTCTATGGGCTTCTTCGGTGAGCGGGCCATTCGATTCTCTTACGGGTTAGGCCTAGACGGGGGCCGTGAAAAACGGGTCATGGTCGAAGCTGACAGCGATCCGGCGAGCAAGGGCTTGTAGATCTATGGCTGCATTCCGTGGGAGGCTCCGTAGGAAGGACCGCCCTTTCCGGATGATGTTGGACCGCCAACGGGTCCCGGGAGCTCCCGCGAGCAAGAGAGCCTTGTCGATGACACGCTCGCCATAGAGATAGCTAAAACCAGCGTTGTTCAAAGCCGATTGGATCGCGACGGACACCCCGGAGAAATTCCGTCGATGCAGTTTTGCATAGAAGTCTGCGAAGCGAATTGGAGGGTCTCCATGTGTTGTGCCGACCCCGAGGGATGTGGACGAATAAGTGTCGAAGGGCGTCCACCCCTTGGGGCGTAAGAACCACATGAATTTGCTGATCGCCGAGAATTCACGCTCCCGACTCCAGCCTTGAGCTTTCACGTGCATAACCGTGTAGCTGCACAACGTTGAGCGGGGGACGAGGCCGAACGGCCAAAGAGGCAAAACAATTGTGCTGAGATATGTTGCTGTATCAACAGCGTTCGCATCGATTACGCCATGCCGGCTAACGGTCTCAAAGCGTCTGGATATCCAATATTTTCCTCCTATTGTCCTGAATCCTTGAGCATCCAGGACGCCACCTATCGCAGCAATTCTATTGTGACCGGCCACATCATCTGAATGATGGGACCGGCAATGTTCGATAACTGCGTAATAGATATTTGCTCGCCGCGTCATCGGAGTTAATTGATCAAGTGTGGGCACTATTTCCTCCCATCCTTGATTTTCGTGAGTGCTCCTCGATATCGATCCGTCATCTCGTGGTGCCAATCGGCCATCCGATCCCAGTTGTCTCGGTTCCGACCGTCGATCACGAGGGTCTGTGTGTAGAAATGATCTGACTTACCATCGTCCTCGAAGGGAACGCCGAGGTTGGCATTGAGGGACGCACGGTGACTTTCCAGTGTTTCGACCAGATCTTCCCGAATGGCTCCTCTGGGGCCACGTATGAAGACCCCAATCTTGTCCAATCCGACAAATTGGGTGATGACCAGGCCTAGGCTTGGAAATTCCAACCACCGACTGCTGGTCTTTGCGTACCCGAGTTCGGCCTCGCTTGGATGGCGTTCGATTAAATGTGACCAGTAAGCCCCGCGAAACTGGGTCGTTGCCGACATCGGCCCAGCACCGCTTTCGCGTGCCATAGACTTGACCCGTCGATCCCATTCGTTCGGTCTCGCAAGTACCTCGAAGACCGGTGCAAATGGCGAATCGCCAATGCGAACGACCTTCAAACGCACCGCGAAGAAGGCGAACGATTCCGTCGTGTTCTCGTTGAGCCAAGCTATGGCAGAGAGATGTGCCTCCCTAAATCGAGATGCGATCCAGATTACGGTCTTCGCTTCGAGGCCGGCGAGATAGGTCAGGATTTGCCCAAGATGGGTGTGGTCGGTTTGCTCAAGCTGGTTCTCGATCAGGACAAGCGATCCGTCTCCCAGGTTCCGGGCCAGAATGTCAGCAGAAAAGCTCTCGACTGCGACCTCCTGACCTTCAAGCTCCAACTCGATCCCAACCTCACGCGAAAGTCTGTCAAGGTGCTCTGCCAGCCATGGTGTGAAAGCGTGGGCCTCATGCGGCCAAGCCTGGCGAAGGGGGACTTCATCGAGGGTGCCAAATTCAGCCATGGTCAAGCCGCCGGCCTCCGAACGAGCCCCTCGATCAATTCTGCGAACTCCTTCTCCATCTCGAAGACGGAGGTGAACTCGGTGAAGGCCCAACGTCCGAAGCTGCCAAGATTGTTCACCCCCGGAACCCAGTAGGCATTCATCGTCTCTGCTTTCACCTTCGCGTCTTCTCCGCGGAGCCCCTTAACCTCGACGATGAGGTTCAGAGGATCGGGGTGGCCGTCATCAATTCGCAGAATGAAATCGGGCAGGTAACGATGCGGTGTCGAGCCGAGTAGGTAGGGGACTTCGAAGCCCAGGTTCTGATTTTTCACATAGGCGAGGACGCGAGGGTGCTCCTCGGCCACCATGCAGAACTGTGCTTCCCATTCACTGTCGCAGATCACGAGATTGACGTGGCAATGGTTCGGGGATGTCTTCCAGCGGAGTTCCTTGCTGGTATTGAAATTTACGAACCGGGTCGAGCCGGCCGGGTTGTACGGATCGAGGATGGCTTTGACCGGACGGTCTCCGACCAGCGAGGCGGTGATTGCTGCCTTGATTCTCTCCGCCGCCATGTCGGCGATTTCCTGATAGAGCACCTGGGCGGGGAAGGTGCCACCTTTACAGTCGAGGTAGTTCTCCACCCAATCCCGGACGATCCCTTTCAACTGGCCAAAGAGATGCAGTTTCGGCTCGTCACCATGATCGCGAAACTGCCTGAAGATTAGGTGTTTTGTCAGATGGAAGACGATGCTGTTCGTCCGCATCTCCGCGAGGTGGTCCATGCTGAGGGTTACCCCCTCGCCGACGATTCCCTGCACCAGAACTTTCGACGGGCCAACCAATTCAGGGGTCAGCGGAAGTCGTGCATTCTCGTTGAAGCTCGCGGTCAGCTTTTCGTCCGGCAACTCGACCCGATAGCCCTCGACGCGGGGGAAAGTGATCTCAAGAGATGCCCGCTCGGGCAGAGCTCTTACCTGGACGGTTTCTTTCGGCGGTGTGGGTTTGACGACCTGCGGCTTCGCGGCGAAGTCGAACGGAATGCCTAAGACATCCGCATACTCTACATTGAACAGCCCTTGTTCGTTCAGGTCGTAGGATTGCCGCCGAAGCCCGCGACCCACGACCTGCTCGCAAAGAAGCTGGGTGCCGAAAGCCCGAACACCGAGGATGTGGGTTACCGTGTTTGTGTCCCATCCCTCTGTCAGCATCGAAACGGAAACGACGCAGCGAATGCTTTCGCCAAGTCGGCCGGCCTTTCCGACCGTATTCATGACCTCCCGCAGCAGGTCTTGATCGGTGATGTTGCGACCAGCTTCCGCGTCTCCCGTGCGTTCGACGACCTCTCGCCGGAAACGGTCGATCTCGTCAGAGGCGGCTGACCGGAACTCAGCATCAAGAGCTTCACCTGATTCCAACTGTTCACTATCGATCAGGAGAGTACGGGGCTGGGCCAGACGATTGCCGCTCTCGTCGTAATTCCGAAACAAGGCAAGGCGTCCCTGTTCGAAAATCGTCGAGCCGTCTTCCCGTTCTCGATGGAAGCCCGAGATGTAGTCGTGGACCAGTTTCGAGGTCGAAGTGTTATTGCAGACGACGATGAAGACTGGCGGGACGCTGATATCCGCCTCGGCCCAGGCCGCATAGGTCTGCTCATAATGGCCGTAGAGTGCCTCCAAGGCACTGTAGAGAGGGCTGGGCAAACTCATTGGATCAAGCACGCTTGATGCTTTGCCTCGGCCCTTCTTCGGCATTTTTTTGCCGATATGATCCCACAGGTTGCGGTAGATCGGCATTTCGGTACCGGGAAGGTTATCCGCAACGGGTACACGCGGCAGTTTGACGATTCCGCATTCGATGGCATCCATCAGCGAGAAATCAGTCACGGTCCAAGGAAACAGCGTGCCTTCCGCATAACCAGAGCCCCGAAGGAAGAATGGGGTTGCCGATAGATCATACACAGCCTTGACGCCCAGCTTCCGCTTTACGACTTCAAGGCCCGAAATCCAGAGTCGGGCTGCTTCGTTGTTTTTCTTGGCCTCTTCCTTTTCCTCGCCTTTAGCCTCTGCGACATCATCGCTGTCGGGTCTCTCCCGGTAGCAGTGGTGGGCTTCGTCGTTGAGGATCACGACACCTTTCACGCCCATCAGTTCGGGCATGACGCGTTGAAGCATCTGACCTTCGGTCTCAAGCGTTTGCAGGTCCGGCCCGCGACCCTTTAGGAAAGCCCGACCTGTCTTCGAGAGCTGAATTCGTTCTCTGAGCTTGAAGGCGTGATAGTTGGTGATGACGATCTTTGCCTTGCCGATATCCGGCAGCATATCGCTGGGGACGATTTCTCGACCTCGATAGTAGCTGTCAGGGTCGTTTGGCTGGAGTACTCGAAGACGATCCTTGATCGTGATGCCTGGGGCCACGATCAGGAAACCGCGAGAAAAAGACTTGCTGTTCGGGTGCCGAACCGCGTTGACTGTCTGCCAAGCGATCAACATGGCCATGACGGTTGTCTTTCCGGACCCGGTCGCCATCTTCATCGCCATCCGGAACAGGTCCGGGTTCGACATGGCGTTCGCACCGTCAAGATGGGCTTGGAACTTTCTTGTTCTTTTGCCGAGTTTCGGGGCGACCTCTGTGAGCCAGATGATCGTTTCGACAGCTTCGACCTGGCAGAAGAACGGACGAACACCCTGAAACTCGTGGCTCCGCCAATGTTGAAGCAGGCGGGCTGTCTCCGGTGTTACCTGCCATTGATTTGGATTCGGAAGCTGCCGCCACCCTTCCACGTAGCTCCGAATTTCGTTGATGATCGGAGTCGGATTGTATTCCTGATCCTCGGTCGAGATGCCCTCTGCGTCACCGAGACCCAGGTCGCCTTGCTGTGACTTGCTCTTCCCTTTGGTCTTTTTGGGCTTGGGAACAGGAGTGATCAGTTTCGATGGTCGGCGGGTGCTGAGCAGCACGTTGGTTGGCTGACCCTCCTCATCGAGCTCCCAGTGGCTATTCGGTGCGGCATAGGGAGAATTGATGATCGGAGATTCATAGAACTTATCGGCCACCAATTTTCCCCAATGTGACGCTTAATCAGTCTGCGACGCTCGCCTTTCGGTTGATCTTAGTGAAGAACACCCTTGCTTAACAGACCCATGGATCAATTAATTAGCCGAAGGCCTTGCAAGCTTGGTCGCTATTCGGAGGGAACGAATGCGAGTGCCTTATTGAGCCGGCTTAAAGGGCACAGATTGATCATTGCCGATACAGATGCCCCAAATCCAAACCCGGATATTCGATTCGGTCCACGAACTCCTTTAACGCCGAGATATCCGCCTCAAAGCCGTAGCTCCGCCCGACTGCCTGACTGGTGTGGCCGGTAATGTAGTCGTGCGTGTCCTCGGGCGTCTGTGCACTGCGGCAGCGTTGCTTGAAACCGTGGCGGAAGCTGTGGAAGACCTTGGTTTGTGATTCGAAGCCGAGGGCTTTCTTGTACTTCGCAAATTGCCCGCCCAGGGTCTTGCCAAGCTTACCGAATTTATCCGGAGTCAGTTCCGGGAAGAGCTGGATGGAGCCTGACTGTCGAACCTTAAGCACATAGTCGATGAAGCCGATCCGGATCAGCTCTTGATGCAGTGGCACGGTTCGGATCGTTGAGCCGTCATTCTTGACGAATGTCGCTCCCACCACATGCCCCTCAGTGTCGTCTTCCTCCTCGGCCGCGTCGTCCCGGACTACGGAAAGGCACCATATGCCTGCCTCTTCAGTGATGTCCGAAACGCGAAGTTGGGCGAGCTCATTCAGGCGGGCTCCCGTGAACAACGATAGCAAAGGAACCCAGAAGCGGGCGTTTTGCTCAGTATGAGGTTGGTACCAGTCACCGTTAAAGATGGTTGTTAGCTCTTCTGTGGTGAATGGTTGCCGCTTTTTCGGTGTTCGATTGGCCTTCAGCTTCCTCAGCCCCTGCACCGGGTTTCGTTCGAGCTCGCTGGCTTCGGTGGCGACTTTGAACATGGAACTCAGAAGGTTCAGGTACTTTTGCACTGTGACGCTGGAGACCTGTTTTCCTGCATCACGTCCGGGACGTTTGGCGATGCTGTCACGAAAATCCAGAATGTCGTTTCTCGTGATCGATCTGATCCTCCTGTCGCCTTTGAGTTCGATGAACCAGCCAATCATTCTCCGCGTTTCGTTTGCGGTCTGCTCGGCCATACCTGATTCGCGAATATACCTCTCCGACATCTCCGATATCGGCGGGCTTTGGTCTGTTGGCTCGACAGAGGCAACAGGATGAACATGTGCCGGGGTGGGAGCCCAATGAGATGTCGTTTGAGGAGTGATGGATTCGCCGCGAAGAACTTTGAGCTGCTGGCCGAGGGCTTTCAATGTGACCTCGGAGATCACCTGAAACACCTGCTGTCGATTATCCGGAATGTTCGAAAGTCGATACTGGGAAAGCACATCGTCGATGACCAGGTCGTGTTTCCCTGTGTCTCCCATGTCCAGCGAGATGAGCGAGAAAGCGATCTTGTCGGCCGTATCTTTCGCTGCGTCCTCTCGTGCCAATTCGGGAGTGTAGAGAGCGGCTAGGCGTTTTGCGAAGACCTCGGTCTTTTCGAGCTTCTCGTGGATTTCACGCAACTGTTCGGATGTGACGGGGATAACCGCTCCGGCGAGGGCACGTCTCGCTATCTCGAACTCGGCTTCCGTCTCGCGGTCCAGTATCTCGGCCTTTCGTTCGGCCTCTCCGCGATCCTTGGTCTTGAGGCTACGTTTTATCTCCGTTTTGCCTATATACGGATGAAGGGGAGCAGGTACCCCTCGGCGGTATCTGAAGTTCCCGTTCTTGTCTTTGAAAAGATGCATAATTCGATAGACCGGCATCGGTTTTGTACCACGCTTTGTACCATTATCGGCTGGCGAAAGCGGTGAAAACCCAGTCGGCTATCAGGAAATCTGCGGTTTTTGGCGAAACTGCGGAAAATTGGCGCACCCGAGAGGATTCGAACCTCTGACCTCTGCCTTCGGAGGGCAGCGCTCTATCCAGCTGAGCTACGGGTGCTTAACGTGTGCCGGGCGGAAGCCGCACGGCTGAGCGACCGGAAACTACCCTCGGGCGCATTTGGGCGCAAGGGGGAAAGCGCGGGTCTGTTTCAATCGTCCTGATGGCAGAATACGGGCAGCGGGCGCGCGTCGTTCGTGTGTGGAATTTCCGCCCCGCTCGGCAAAGCTGCCGTGGGATCGCCGAGCCAGGCGGCTATGTCGGCGCTGACCCGGTCGCCTTGCAGGTCCCGGAACAGCATATGATAGCCGTCCTCATAAAGGGCGAGGCGCCAGTGCCGCCCATCCGCGCCGCCATCGGGAAGGGTCTCCAGCATGCGGCAGGTCGGTCCTCGCGGGATGATGCCGTCCTGTTCGCCATAGAGCACCAGCAGCGGGACGGAGAGGCCGGGTGCTGACGCCAAGGCCTCATCCATCAAGCCGCTCAGTCCCCAGGCGACCTCAACCCGGGTTTCCTTGATCATCATCGGATCGCGTGAGAGCCGCCGCAGCATCTCGATATTGTCGGAAGGAAGGCGTGGCAGGGTCTGTGGCCGGACCCGGATGCGCGGCACGGTATGTGCGGCCAGGGTCAGGATGAAGCGTTTCCAGGGAGCCAAGGTGCTGCGGCCCCAGACGGCGGGCGCGGAGAGTACGGCGCCGTCCAGCTGGGGCGGGCTCTCGCCGGCGAGGGCGGCCATGATCACGGCCCCGCCCATGCTTTCGCCGAGAGCGTAGATCGGAAGCTTCGGATGGCGCGCGCGGAGCAGTTCGGTGACCGTGTCGAGATCGCCTGTCATCGCTTCGGTTCCGGGCCAGTCCCCGTGCATGGACGTGCCGCCGAAGCCGCGTTGGTCGTAGGCATAGACCAGCAGGCCTTGTTTTGCGAGCAGAGGGCCGAGATCGCCATAGGCGCCGGAATAATCGTTGAAGCCGTGCAATGCGATGACGGCGGCGCGGGGGGCTTCTTCCGGTGTCCAGCGCTGGTAGGGCAATCGGGCGCCGTCCTGCATGACAAAGGTTTCGTCAAGGATGGCGGGCGGTCTGTGCTCTTCAAGCCGGGACGCGATGCCTGGGGCGCAACCGGTCAGAGCAATCATGAGCGCAAGGCAGCCCCATTGCGCCTGACCAGCCCATTTACGCCGCATGAAAGTGGTCAGTCTCCGGATTGTCACTGGTGAGGGCGAGGAAGATGTCCTCGAGG
This sequence comes from Nisaea sp., assembly GCF_039990255.1. Lineage (GTDB taxonomy): Bacteria > Pseudomonadota > Alphaproteobacteria > Thalassobaculales > Thalassobaculaceae > Nisaea. The sequence continues at coordinate 111,226 of NZ_JBDXGG010000007.1, forward strand.
TCGCTCTCGTCGGTGCTGATGTCCTGGATATGAAAACCGGCTGCGGCCAGGGCGCCCAGAATGCCTGCAATCGGACCTTCACTCTTGCGAAACGTGAATGTCAGCCGGTTTTGCCCGGTGATTTCCACACCAAACGGCCGGAGGGACAGCGGCAGCGCGTCGGCATTTTCTGGAAGAGTTTCGGCAATCGTGACCGTGACGGATTTGACGTCAATCCGGCGCATCAGGTTTTCCTTGGTCTCGCAGGCAATGACTTCACCGTGATTGATAATCGCGATGCGGTCACAAAGCTCTTCTGCTTCCTCCAGGTAATGGGTGGTCAGCAATATGGTGACGCCGCGCCGGTTAAGCTCCCGGACATTGTCCCAGAGCTTGCGGCGGAGCTCGATATCAACACCGGCCGTCGGTTCGTCAAGCACCAGGATCGGCGGGTTGTGCACCATCGCCTTGGCGACCAGCAGACGCCGCCGCATGCCTCCGGAAAGCGACCGGGTATAGGCATCGCCCTTGTCGCCGAGCTCCACCAGATCGAGGATTTCATCCGTGCGTCGCTCTGACTTAGGTACCCCATAAAGACCGGCCTGCAGGTCGAGTAATTCGCGCGGGGTAAAGAAGGCATCGATATTCAGCTCCTGCGGCACGATGCCGATCGCAGCCCGCGCCTGGCGCGGATTCTCGTCGATATCGATTCCCCAGACTTTGGCTGTTCCAGCAGTCTTGTTCACCATGCCGGCAAGGATATTGATCATAGTCGATTTGCCAGCCCCGTTCGGGCCGAGCAGGGCAAAGATCGAGCCGCGCGGAACGGCAAGGTCGATGCCTTTCAGGGCATGTTTTTGCTGCGATCCACCGGCTTTTCCATAGATCTTCTCTAGGCCTTTGATCTCTAGCGCGAGCTCGGGGGCAGACTGGGACGGCTGTGAACGTGTCGACACTGGGGCAGACCTTATACAGGCGATTGAAAATACGCGGTGAGCGGCTATTATCTTCCGGCATTCCGGGAACAGAGATTACGCTCAGTATAGGTACCGGTGCGGGGAAGGACCAGTCAGATGGCAAAACCGTTCGAAGTGATCACCGTTTCGCAGAAGCGCGTCGCCTGTGACGGCGGCAAGGGTGCGCTTGGCCACCCGAAGGTTTTCCTGACTATCGGCGACGAGGGCAAGGTGACTTGCCCCTATTGTTCGCGCGAGTTCGTCTACAGCGCGCCGGTGGCTGGCGAAAGCGCCGCCTGAGAATCTGAGCCGGCTGCCTTTGTGCGGCGCCGGTGTTCTGGCGGAAATTTTCCAGTAAGCATTATTCGTGGTTCGCATAATGCCGTGATGGCCCTTGAGGAATAGGGCGGTTTTTCGGGGCGTTCAACGGAGCTGCCCCGCCAATTCGCTTGTCATGGGAACTAGCGTCGCTAGACTCGCCTCGATGCCGATTCCCGAAGCCCGTCTCTGGATCCTTTGATGACTGATATTGCCGCGTCCGATACTCCCGGCGCCATCTCCGGCACTGAAAACCACCTCTATCTGGTGGACGGTTCGGGCTACATTTTCCGCGCGTTCCATGCCCTGCCGCCGATGAGCCGGTCCGACGGAACGCCGACCAACGCTGTTTTCGGTTTCACCAACATGCTGATGAAGCTGGTCGAGGATCTGGAAGCGGATCATGTCGCGGTGATCTTCGACACCAAGCGGCTGACCTTCCGGAACGATATCTATCCGGAATACAAGGCGAACCGGGACGAGCCGCCGGAAGACCTGCGTCCGCAATTCTCACTGATCCGGGATGCCGTCCGGGCTTTCAACGTGCCGTGCCTGGAGATGGAAGGCTATGAAGCGGACGACTTGATTGCGACTTACGCATTGCAGGCCAAGCGCAAAGGCATGCGCGTCACCGTCGTCTCCTCTGACAAGGATCTGATGCAGCTCGTTGACGATGGCGTCGATATGTATGACCCGATGAAGAACCGGGCGATTGGACGCGCGGAGGTGATCGAGAAATTCGGTGTCGGGCCGGAGCGTGTTGTCGATGTGCAATCGTTGGCCGGTGATTCGGTGGACAATGTGCCGGGTGTTCCCGGCATCGGCATCAAGACGGCGGCGCAGCTGATCAATGAGTATGGCGACCTTGACACGCTGCTGGCACGGGCGGAGGAGATCAAGCAGCCCAAACGCCGCCAGAACCTGATCGAGTTCGCCGATCAGGCGCGAATTTCCCGCGATCTTGTGCGGCTGAAGGACGATGTCGACGTCGCCGAGCCGCTGGAGCGGTTGACTGTGGAAGACGCGGATAACGCCACCGTCCTTGCCTTCCTGAAAGAGATGGAATTCAAGCGGCTGATCACCCGGTTTGAGTCGGAGCTGGCGGACGGTGCCAACGCTTCCAAGCCAGGCGCGGCGGTTGCGGAGGGCTCGGTCGGCTCGCCCAACCCGGTGGGCGATGTCAGCTATGAGCTGGTGCAGGAGATCGCCGATCTTGAGCGCTGGATCGCCGACGCCCATGCCGTGGGTATTGTCGCCATCGATACCGAAACGACCTCGCTCAATGCCATGCGGGCGGATCTCGTCGGTGTCTCGATGAGCGTCGTGCCGGGCAAAGCCTGCTACATCCCGCTCGGCCATACGGCGGGAGAGGCGCAGGGCAACTTGCTCGGCGGGTCAGATGGCGGCGAGGACGGCCCGAAACAGATCCCCCGGGGTGAGGCGCTGGCGCTGCTTAAACCGCTGCTGGAAGACCCGTCGGTGCTGAAGGTGCTGCACAATACGAAATACGATGCGCTGGTGTTGGCGCGGGAGGCCAATGGCGGCATCGTGCTCGGCCCGGTCGACGACACCATGTGTCTGTCCTATGTGCTTGAAGGCGGTATGCACGGGCACGGTCTGGACGATTTGTCGGAGCTGCATTTCGACCACACCAACATCAAGTTCGCGGATGTTTGCGGCAAGGGTAAGACGCAGATTCCGTTCTCCGAAGTCTCTCTTGAAAAAGCACTCGATTACGCCGCCGAAGACGCGGATATGACAATCCGCCTGCATCGGAAGCTGCGTCCGGAACTGCCAAAGGCCGGTCTGTCGACGGTTTACGAAACCCTTGAGCGGCCGCTGATCCCGGTGCTGGTGGGCATGGAGAAGGCAGGCATAAAGGTCGACCCGCAGATCCTGCGCGCCATGTCGAAGGATTTCGAGAAGCGGCTGGAAGAGCTGGCGGTTCAGATACACGAGCTGGCGGGGGAGGATTTCAAGATAGGCTCGCCCAAGCAGCTCGGCGAAATCCTGTTCGACAAGATGAGCCTGCCCGGCGGCAAGAAAGGCAAGACCGGCGCTTATGCGACCGGCGCCGATATCCTGGAAGACCTTGCAGCACAGGGCCACGACCTACCGGCCCGGGTGCTGGACTGGCGCCAGCTTGCCAAGCTGAAATCGACCTACACGGACGCGCTGGTGGAGGCGATCAATCCCGAGACCGGGCGCATCCACACTTCCTATTCCATGACCGGGGCCAGCACCGGGCGGCTTAGCTCGAACGATCCAAATCTTCAGAACATTCCGATCCGCTCGGAAGAGGGCCGTAAGATCCGCACCGCCTTTATCGCCGAGCCGGGCCACAAACTTCTGGCGGTCGACTACTCCCAAATCGAGCTGCGGCTTGTGGCCGATATCGCGAGTATTGAAAGCCTGAAGCAGGCCTTCCGGGACGGCATCGACATTCACGCGCAAACCGCGTCGGAGGTCTTCGACGTGCCTTTGAAAGACATGGACCCGACCACCCGGCGCAATGCCAAGGCGATCAATTTCGGCATCATCTACGGGATTTCCGCCTTCGGTCTTGCCCGTCAGCTTGGCACCGAGCCGGGTGTGGCGAAGAAATATATCGATGCCTATTTCGAGCGCTTCCCGGGTATTCGGGATTACATGGACAAAACCAAAGCGGAAGCGCGGGAGGATGGTTATGTCACCACCCTGTTCGGTCGGCGCATCCATATTCCGGGCATCAAGGACAGCAATCCGGCCCGCCGCGCCTTCTCCGAGCGTGCGGCGATCAACGCGCCAATTCAGGGAGCGGCAGCCGATGTCATCAAGCGGGCGATGGTCCGTATCGGTCCGGCGATCAGGGAAGCCGGGCTAAAGGCAACCATGTTGCTGCAGGTGCACGATGAATTGCTGTTCGAGGTGCCGGAGTCGGAAGTCGAAGAGACAACGGCACTGGTCCGCAAGGTGATGGAAAGCGCGGCCGACCCGGTAGTGCAGCTTTCCGTGCCGCTGGTCGCCGATGCAGGCGTTGGAGACAGCTGGTCCGAGGCGCACTAGATTTCCGGACGAGAGTGCAGGAGGAAATTCCGGATGTTCAGTCATGTTACCCTCGGTACCAATGACTTTATGCGTGCGACTGCCTTCTACGATGCGGTCTTCGCAACCCTCGGAATTCCACGCTTCTACTCTGAAGAAGGGCATGCAGGGTATGGTGAGCCGCGCGCTTCGCAAACCTGGATAGTGTATCCCTTCGATGGCAAATCGGCCTCGATCGGCAACGGCACCCACATCGCCTATTTGGCAGCGGATCGGGGCACGGTAAGGGCGTTTTATGAAACGGCGCTCGCCAATGGCGGCAGCGACGAAGGCGCACCTGGGCCTCGGCCGCATTATCATGAAAATTATTATGCCGCCTATGTCCGTGATCCGGACGGCAACAAGTTGCAGGCGGTCTGTCATTCCTCGGAGGCGGCATGAATTCACCTGCGAAGCCCAAGCGCACGGCAAGTCCGGTCCCCGTTCAGGTCCGCCCGGCGGAAGATCGGGACAAGGACCGGCTGGTCGAGATCATGGATGCCTGCTGGGAAGCAACCTGGATGCCCTTCATGCCGCCCGCCGTCCCGGCACGTTACCGAAACGAGAACCTGGGCCGGGCCTTCGTCGAAAACGCCTGGCACACCTGCCGGGTGGCCGAAGCGGAAGACGGTGAGCGAGGCGTGGTCGGCTTCTGCTTTTTGCTGGGTAACGAGATGAAGACCCTGCAGGTGTTGCCCGATCTGCAGCGCCGCAACATCGGTTTGGCGCTGTTGCAGGATGCCGAGGCCTGTATTGCCAAGGCCGGACATGATCACGTGCATGTCGAAGCGGATGTTTTCAACGCCCGCGCTGCGGTGTTCTACCGTGCCATGGGCTACGAAGAGACCGGCCGGATCGACAACGACATCCTTGGCTACAAGGTTGCGACCCATGTATTCCGGAAGAACCTCGGCTAGCATAGCAGAGACTGGCCTGCCGAACCCAGTTCACAAAATAAACAAGCTCAGCGTCATAGAAACGATGAGGTTTAGTGAATGGGAGAAGAATGATGACTTTCAGAGAAAAAACTTTGTGCGCGGCGATGGTCGTTGGGGGAATCATTTTCGGATTTGGAAATCCGGTTCAAGCAGTTGAAATCCCTTATGATCCGCAATGCACTATTGCAAATTATCGAATCGTGCAAATTCCAAATCAAAATTTTCCGTTTCTCAATATTCAATCAGGAGCACAGAATGACACAATGGCACAAATTCGAAATGTGGTGACCGGAAGCACACACACTATGCCTCCGGGATCAAACGTTTGTATTATTTCTTTAGATTCTCAAGCAAAAATAGATTCTCATTTGCAAGGTGTTAATTATTGTTTTCAGTCGGTGAACCAACAAAATGCTATTAATGCTGTGATTGTTGATCCGGTGTTTGCAGATACTGATCCGGCGTGTAATTAGGTGAGAAAATTCATAGGCTGACAGTCGGTTAATGTTTCGGTATCGTTATGTTTTTTGATTGTCTAGCCAGCAATTTGCTGTGTTGGTTTGGTCAAGTTCAAATCCCTTTATCTCCAGCCCCGGAATGAGCGCGCCCTCGATATCGGCGACTTTGCGGAGCCAGGCTTCGTCGCTGAGCACGGCGCAGCGGTCGAACGTGCCGAGCAGGCCGAAGAGCTTCGGCAGATATTCGAGTTTCACCGCGATGGCGCTCAGAGAGGGCCAGGGAAAGTGGTGCAGGCGGTAGAGCAGTTGACCATGCTCGATACCTTCTGATTTCTCGATCAGCTCTTCGATAGCGCTGCGCATGGTGTCTTCGTCGATGGCGGTGCCGTCGAATTCCATGTCGATGCGGTTCGGTGCGGTTTTCGTGATCTTGATCATTGGAAGCTCCGGTCCGTGTGTCTGAACCGTATATGGGGACGACGGAGTTTGAGTGTAGAGGCGCGCGCTTCACGCTTGTCCGTCAGGACGCGTCCCCCAGCGACGGCCGGGATCCGCAGTCTCTTGCGGGGTCGCTCCAAGTTGGAGGTGGCGATCTGACACTGAAGTTTGTTGAAAATCCGCTTTAACAAAAGATAAGTTATTATTTTTACTGAATTAATTCGTTGACAAAAGTTAACGTCGGCATATCGTGGCCGCACTGAGGCGCCTATTTTACGCCTTTCCCAGCCAGCCATCCGCAAGCAAATCACCTTTGATATAAGCCCGAATGCTCATTCGGGCTGCCGCGGAGTATTAAATGCAAAACCGCAAAGGCCGAGAGGCCTTCAAGCTAGCGATCGTCGCTGGCTATGCCCTCATTTGCGCCTCGCCAAGCGTTCAGGCTCAAGAGGTAACGACAAGTCCAACAGAGACGGCTCCCCAAAAAATCAGCGAAAACAAGCAGCCCGGCGTCGAAGGCGCGACGGTGCTGAAGCCGATTTCGGTCGTCGCCGGTCGCCAGGCGACATCCCCGCTGGAAATCCCTTCCCATGTGACAATCGTGGATAACGAGGCGATCACCAAATACGGCATTACCGACATGCAACAGCTCACCCGGTACATCCCCGGCGTGACTGTTGACCGGCAGACCACCGCCACCGACCCTTTCAACACCTTTAGCGGTTTCAACATTCGCGGCGTTGGCGGCAACCGGGTGCTGATGCTGTCAGACGGCTCGCGCGTCTCGGAGCGAATTACCGATGGGACGCGAGATTACTTGGACTTCAATTTCGTGAAGCAGGTCGAAGTGATCAGGGGACCCGCATCCGTACTTTGGGGCGCCGACGCAATGGGCGGCGTCGTCGCCGTTGAGACGCTTGACCCCGAAGACCTTCTGCTGGGCCGGAAGTCGGGTGGACAGGCGAGACTGGGCTTCGACAGTTTCACGACCTCCGGTACGGCCTCTGCCGCAGCCGCCTATCGTCTTTCCGATACACTGACATCCATGATCGCGTTCTCGCGTCACAGAGGCAGTGAGCCTGAACTAAGCAATGCCAGGGCCGATGGCGGTATCTACGGTTGCCCGAGAGATCTCGCCGCCGGGCAAATACCCTGCAACGAATTCGACGATACGCAGACGGATACCTATCGGGGCCTTGCAAAACTCGTCTGGGCACCGACCAGCGAGCACAGTCTGGAGCTGTCGGCGGATCTTCTGAAGAGGTCCACCGACGTCGACTACACAGTGAGCCGCGGCGCGCAGTCCAATGGCGACTATGTGAACGACTATGACCGCAATCTGGATCTCACCCGCGGGCGTTATGCGCTGGAGCATCTGTGGACTCCGGAAACCACGTTTCTGGACAGCCTGAAAACAATTGTAGCCTATGCCCCGCACGAATACGACAAAACCGGGACGGAACTGGGTGCGGCATCGGCCGGAAATGCCTACCGGATCGACGATACTCTGAATTATACGGAGGACTTCTTCGAACTTGACGTCCAGGCCACCAAGTTCTTTGCCACTGGCCCCGCCAGTCATGACCTGATCTTCGGCTTTGACGGTGATTATTCGGCTCTAGACTATACCCGTATCGACAGCACCACAAATTTGGATACCGGCGCTACCTCGGAGACCCGTGCAGGTGGCTTCAATTTCGCCAATTCCGATACACGCCGCGCCGATATCTACATGCAGGACACGATCGGTCTTCTCGAGGACAGACTGGAAATCACACCAGGCATTCGGTACGCAACCTACCGGATTGATCCGGACCCAAACTCCGATTACCAGATCGTGGAGGGCTCCGACCCACGCGTACGCGAAGATACCGCTCTGCTGAAAAGCCTCGGTGCACTCTACAGGCTGAACGACACCTGGTCCGTCTGGGGGAAATATGGCGAAGGCTTCAAGATGCCGACGGCCCAGCAGCTCTATACCTCCCTGCCTGGTACTTTCTTTGACCTGACGCCATCCCCTGATCTGGAACCGGAGGAAGTCGCCAGCTACGAGGCGGGTGTGCGGACACAGTTCGGTAACGGATATATCGGCGTGACCGGTTTCTATTCCGACTACACCAACTTCATTCAAAGCTTCTACAATCCCCCGGGCACAAACGACTACACATACCGCAACCTGTCTTCCGTCGAAGTCTGGGGTATTGAGGTCGATGGTGCCTATCAAATGAATGACAGGCTTAGATTTAACGGAAGCCTGGCCTGGCAGAAGGGGGACCAGAAAGCCTCGGATGATTCCGAGACCGTCCCGCACACGCTGCCGCCTCTGACGGCGGTCCTCGGGGCGAATTACCTGATCCCGGAATATGACCTTAGCCTTTCGGCTTTAACGACACTGGCCGCGCCGGTGAAGGAGGTCTCCACGGAGACGGGGTTCAAGCCGGGCGGCTACGCCTTGCTCGACCTTTTCGGACGCTGGCAGGTGACGGAAATGGCAAGTCTCAATTTCGGCGTGAAGAATATCTTCGACACCCGGTATTTCGAAGCCGGAGCCGCGGACCGGACGACGTCTCCTTCCACCTCAGTCGCCAATCAGAACCCGATCGAGCTCCAAACCGGGGCGGGGCGGACCTTCACCGCCTCACTGACAGTCCGGTTCTGATCGCATGCGCATCATCCTGATGCGGATCCTCACCCTGACACGGCATGCCGTGTCAGGGCCCGGGTCCTGGTACGCCTGCCTGCTCTATGCCGTCGTTCTGTGCAGCCAGTTTGCGGGAATCTGGGTTTCCCTGCGCCTGATTGCCTGGAGCAAGGCATTCTACGATGCCTTGGAAAACAAGGATGCCATCGCGGCCTTAACCGAAGTTGGCAATTTTGCTCTTCTGATTGGCGCATCGGCTGCGTTTCATCTTGCCGGAGACTGGTTGCGAAAACGTCTGTTCCTGTTTCTCCGCCAAAGGCTGACGGAGCATGTCCAGGACGCTTGGCTCTCGAACAAGGCCTACTGGCTTTTGCGCCCCGGCTTTTCAGACGATCCCGTGGATAATCCGGATCAACGCATTGCCGAGGATTGCCGTCTTTTCATTCACCGGCTTCTCATCGAAACCTTGGATCTCGTATCCAACATCGTCGCAATTGGCTCCTATATTGCTGTCCTGTGGTCTCTGTCGTCGTTCTCGCTAGAATTCACCATTGCAGGACAAGAGATTTCCATTCCCTATTACATGGTCTGGGCCGCCTTCCTCTACGTCTCCTTGTCGACAGTGATTACCCACCTGCTCGGCCGCCCGATTAAAGACCTTATCTTCACGAGAGAACGCAGGGAGGCGGATTTCCGGCGTGCGTTGATCCAGGTACGCGAAGGTGCCGACGAAGTGGCCCAGTCATCCGGGGAGCAGGCGGAACGCCGCAGGTTAACCCGCCATTTCAATATGATACGTGTGAACTGGCTGCGGCTGACCAACGCCGAACTTATCCTGGGGTTATTCGTGAGGCCGTATTTCCAGACGGTCTTGCGCATACCGACCTTTCTCGCCCTTCCTGCCTATTTCGCCGGCTCGGTCACTCTTGGCGGCTTGATGCAGCTCGCCTCGGCGTTCTCGAGTGTGACGACGACCTTAAGCTGGTTCATCTTCTCGTATCGCGATCTGGCGGAATTCGCGGCGGTATCCGAACGCCTTGATCTTTTGCTGAAATCAGCGGCGTCCCCGGCTCCGGTTCCCGGCTCCCCCCGAGAGATCGATCGCATTTATAGCCATGATGCATATTTGCATGTCCGGCAATTGTGTCTCACCACGCCTCTCGGAGAGGCTCTCAGCCCGGTACCCGATGTGACTCTTCGATCAGGAGAAGCCGTTTGGGTGAAAGGCCCTTCCGGAGTTGGCAAAAGCACTTTCCTGTCCGCCCTGTCCGGGCTGTGGCCCTATGGCAAAGGGGAGATCGTCTTGCCAGAAGGGAAACTGTTGGTTCTGCCTCAATTTTCCCGCGTTTTCCCGGAAGGCCTAGCCCACTCCATCACCTATCCGCATGATCCCGAAGAGGTCGGGCGCGCCGCTGTCGAGGACGCTCTCGTCAAGGTCGGCCTCGACCATCGCCTGCAAGCTCTCGATAAGCCAAGTGAAGAAAGCTATGCGGGCCTGTCTGCAGGCGAGAGGCAACGGTTGGCACTGGCGCGGGTTCTGATCATCCGGCCGGACATCCTGATTCTTGACGAAGCCACCAGCGCCCTCGATGCACATAGCGAAGCGGAGGTCCTGAGCCTCGTCCGTAAGGAATGCCCTGATGCGATGATCATCTGTGCGGCCCATCGTCCGCCTGACTCGCTGGGGGACTTCAATACACTGACGCTCGGCGCCGGCCGGGAGCGCGACAGCGCCGTGCCGGGAACGGGCGACACCGATCAATCCCATAATCTGCCGAAGAACGGAGCCACAGCATGAGCGACGCCGTGAAACGCCATGGACTGAATGCCACCCCTGTCGACATCATGAAACTGCTGCCGGATATGGACCGGGTCCAGACCGGCGCCCGCGCCGACGGAGCCGTCCATGAGCGGCTGGGAAAGATCGAGAAGGTCGAAGTGACGGACACATTCGTCCGAATTTCCGGTGCCTGCCACGATCTCGTGCTCGATCCGTCCGACCTCGTCTCGGTCGAGTACGACACCAGCATGGAAATGCGTGACAAGATCTATCCCCGGCTGGACATGATGGGCAAAGACGGCGACGTGCTGTTTTCCTTCACCGGCCTCGAAGGGTTGGAAGCGATGGAGCCACATCTCGCCAAGTTTTCCCGCACCCCGGTCGCCCCGCGTGCCCGGCCGACACAGGAGGAAGCCGAGCCAGATCTCGAGAACGATCCAGCACGCCCATTCCTTGAAAGCCTGATCGGCGCGGCGCCGGTCACAGTGCGCATCGAGACGCCGGTGTTCATCCAGAAGTGGACCGGCGCAGTCGCCAAGATGCTTCCCGCCGGTGGGTGCTTCAACATCATCCTGAAAGACTTCCACCTTCACCTGCCGGCAAACAGCCTCTCCGGCTGGGAGGAGAGGGGCGGCTGGCATCACGGCATCCTGCTGGACGGCTCGAACAGCGCTCTTTCCATCGGCCCGGCTCAATGATCCCGGGCCAATGGATCTGCCCCGGGAGCGGAAGAATCGTCTCTCACGGCGACGTTCTGAAAATAGCCGCAGAGGCGGGGACTGTTCTGCTCGGCGAGCAACATGATAAGGCCGCCCAGCATCGATGGCAGCTTCATGTGCTGGCTGGACTGCGTGCCCTCAGGGAAGATCTTGCGGTCGGATACGAGATGTTTCCCGACCGCCTCGATCCGGTGCTGAAGCGCTGGACCGACGGCGATTATGTGAGCGAGGCGGCTTTTCTGGAAGCAGCGGAATGGGGAACGGTCTGGGGTTTTCCCGCAGAGCTTTACCTTCCGCTGTTCCGGTTCTGCCGACAGTTCCGGGTGCCTATGCACGGCCTCAACTGCCGCCGGCCGCTGGTCACGGAAGTCGGCAAACTGGGCTGGGATTCGATCCCGGATACTGATCGCGACGGTGTCACCCCGGCTCTGGCGGCGACCCGCGCCTATCGCCAGTATCTGTTCGACATAACAGGCGGTGGATCTCCGAATCGCAAAGTACAGGATCCCGATGATCCGGCTTTCGACAGGTTCGTAAGGGCCCAGCAGGTCTGGGACCGGTCCTTCGCCTGCCGCATAGCAGATTTGCGCAGCGCCCCCACCGCACCATTGGTCGCCGGCATTATCGGGCGAGGTCATTTGGAGTTCGGCCATGGTACACCGGCACAGCTTGCCGATTTAGGTATTGGCCCGGTCGTTGTTCTGCTCCCTCATGTAGATAACGGTCCGCCCCCGAAGGGCATCGCCGACGCAGTCTTTTGTATGGATCCACATGACGAGGGGGCTGCATGAAGCAGACATGCCATTTTTGCTGATATGCAAAACACCTCTATCCCGCTTCTGGGCTCGTCGAAGTACGTGATTCGGAGCTGTTGCGATTTGCTGGGATGATGGTGCGGGGACACGTAAATAAGGCCGCCCGGAGGCGGCCTTATTGTTATGCGGTTTGACAATGGTGCTTACGCGGCGGCTTTAACCCCGGCTTCGATCACGGCAGCTTCTACATATTTCTCGAACTGCTTGAAGTTCTCCTGGAAGCGGGCGCGGAGGTCTGAAGCGGTGGCGTCGTAGCCGTCCTTGTCGGACCAGCTGTTGCGTGGGTCGAGCACCTCTGATGGTACGCCCGGGCAGCTTTCCGGGATAAAGAGGCCGAAATGCGGCTCCTGTTTCACCGGCACGTCATCCAGTTTGCCGGCCAGTGCGGCGCGGACCATGGCGCGGGTGAAGGCGATTTCCATGCGCGTGGCGCCGCTTCCGGCACGGCCGCCCTGCCAGCCCGTGTTGACCAGCCAGCAGGTTGCACCGTGCTCGGCGATCCGTTCGCGCAGCATCTCGCCATAGACGCTCGGATGGCGCGGCATGAAGGGAGCGCCGAAGCAGGTGGAGAAGGTCGCCTGCGGATCGTTGCCGAGGCCTTTTTCCGTTCCTGCCACGCGGGCTGTGTAACCGGACAGGAAGTGGTACATGGCCTGTTCGGGGGTCAGTTTGGAGATCGGCGGCAGCACGCCGAACGCGTCCGCCGTCAGCATCATGATGTGCTTCGGGTGGGCGGCCGTGCCGGACAGGTCCGTGTTTGGAATGAAGTGGATCGGATAGCAGGACCGGCTGTTCTCGGTCAGGCTGCCATCATCGAAATCGATTTCCCGGGTTTCCGGATCGTAGACTACGTTCTCCAGCACCGTGCCGAAGCGCTGCGAAGCGGTGTAGATTTCCGGCTCGGCTTGTTCGGATAGGCGGATCACCTTGGCGTAGCAGCCGCCCTCGAAATTGAAGATACCCTTGTCGGACCAACCATGCTCGTCATCGCCCAGCAGGATGCGGGTGCCGTCCGAGGAGAGTGTCGTCTTGCCGGTTCCGGAAAGGCCGAAGAAGATGGCGCTGTCGCCATTCTCCGAGACGTTTGCCGAGCAGTGCATGGGCATGACGTTCCGGTCTGGCAGCAGGTGGTTCAGAATGCCGAAGATCGATTTCTTGATCTCGCCCGCGTACCAGCTGCCGCCGATTACAACGAGACGCTTGTCGAAATTGACCAGAATGAAGGTCTCGGAATTCAACCCGTCCGCTTCGCCTGCAGCTTGCAGACCGGGCGCTTGCAGCACAGTGAATTGCGGCTCGAAACCATCAAGCTCCTTGCGTTCCGGGCGGCGGAACATGTTCTTGGCGAAGAGATTGTGCCAGGCAGTCTCGGTCACTACGCGCACCGGCAGGCGGTAATCCTCGTCGGCGCCGGCATAGCAGTCGAGCACGTAGCAGTCGCGGCTCTGCATGTATCCGGCCAGACGGCGATGCATCTCGTCGAACAGCTCAGGCGTGCAGGGCCGGTTCACCGCGCCCCAGTTGATCTGATCGTGGACCGAGGGGGTGTCGACGATGAACTTGTCCTTGGGAGAGCGGCCGGTATGTTTGCCGGTCTCGACTGCGAATGCGCCGCCGGGGACAATCTGGCCCTCGTCGTTGCGGATCGCATGTTCGTAAAGTTCCGCTTCGGAGAGGTTCCAGTAAGCGGTTCCGAGATTGAACAGCCCGTGCTGTTCAAGATCCTGCGCGGATCGTTCCTGGCCCATGTGACTCATTTCCTCGATCTAGGTTCTTCTGACTCGCGCGGAATTATAATTTTTTTTTGAGAGCCCGCTCCGCTCGGGTCGGAAATTGTTACGAGTCTGTTTCAGCGATTGCAACCGCTCGAGCCGTGGATTTAACAAAAAACCTCTGATTACTCAGCAGCGCTTTGCCGCGCACGCTTGACGAGGCTGACAAGCGCTTTGCGCGTCTCGTCCGCGTCCCGCACCGGTGCATCGTAATCCAGTCGGGCGATGGCGCCGCCGAGGCGCAGGTCGCAGCCTTCGGGATCGCAGCCCGTCATCTCCCATCCCTCGCCGTCACGGCCAAGCAGGACCGATGAATAGAGCTGGATGGCGTCGGCGTGATCCTCGTTCATGTGCTCGACGATACCGGCCTCCGCTTCTTCCAGCTCCGGTACGCGCTCGGACAGGATATCCGACGCCTCGACCCAGTGGATCTCGCCAAAGCCGGCGACGATATGCGCCCGCTCGACGCTCACACGATAGAAATTGAAATCCTTGAACCCGGCAAACATGCGCGCGCTTGGATGGTGGCGCAGATAGCGCTCCGCCATGCGCTCGTCCTCGATCTTTTTGACTCGGCCAAGAACGGAAACACGCGCTCCGGTCAACGGTTCCGCAAGACCGTTGGTGCCGTCGAACAACAGGGACATACGTGGATCGGCGTTGAAGTTTGCGGTGTGCTCGGCGAGGTCAGAAAGCAGCATCAGCGGGCTGCCATCCTGATCGACCGCGGTCATGACGAGAGAGCCATAGGGCCAACCACCCCCGTTTACCATGCCGGTGGAGAGTGTCACGCGGTCGAGGGAGCGCATCAGGGAGCGGATATGGGCTCCGGGGGAACGTTCCGGGGGGGCTGCCTCATTCATCTTTATCAAATCCTGTCATTGGTGCGTCGGGAGCTGTGGCCATCAAAATGAAGCGCCGGGTTTCATGCAAGTGGCATGGTCACGTCCTGGCACTGTTTTGTTTACGCCGTTATTTCCACCGGGGTGCCGAAACAATGCCTTGAGACAGCCACAGCTTTGCCTCATTCCGCCGCCATTCAAATATTTGGGTTAGTGCCACGTACCGCTCCGGCTGGTCCCGGAGGGCGGAAACGTGCAAAATCGGGGACGCCGCATCTTGGCGGAAGGGGTTACAGGCATGAACACGATCGCGTTGGTTGACGACGACCAGAATATTCTCACCTCCGTTTCCATCGCTCTAGAGTCCGAGGGCTTCGAAGTTCGTACCTTCAAGGACGGCGAGGAGGCATTGCGCGGGCTGACGCAGCGGCCAGTGGATCTCGCCATTCTCGATATCAAGATGCCGCGCATGGACGGCATGGAGCTGTTATCGAGGTTGCGCCGCCAGAGTGCACTGCCGGTAATCTTCCTGACCTCGAAGGATGACGAGCTGGACGAGATGCTGGGCCTGAAGATGGGCGCCGATGACTACATCACCAAGCCGTTCTCCCAGCGTCTGCTGATCGAGCGGATTCGGGCGCTGCTGCGGCGTCAGGAGCTGGCCCAGGACGAAGCCAATCCGGCCAGCGATTCCGTGCTCGCGCGCGGCGATCTGATGATGGACGGTTCACGCCACCTCAGCGCCTGGAAAGGGCGGCCGGTGCCGCTCACCGTGACCGAGTTTCTGATCCTGCGCTCGCTCGCCACCAGGCCTGGCCATGTAAAAAATCGGGACCAGCTGATGGACGCCGCTTATGGCGATGCGGTCTATGTGGATGATCGGACCATCGACAGCCACATCAAGCGCATCCGGAAGAAGTTCAAAGGCGTGGATGATGATTTCGAGCAAATCGAAACACTGTACGGGGTCGGCTACCGATACCGCGATCCGGCCTTGGTGCCCACTGGCCCGGCATGAGCCTGTCTTGGGGGGAAGGGCTTCGCGCTGTTCTGAGGCGGCGACGTCTGGGGGACATGGCCGAGAATACTAAGAAGACCGGGGCAAGAGACAGGCGGGCAACAGATCGTCCGGCCATGGACAGACCCATCGGGGAGAATTCGGGCCGCAGACCGAAAATCTCCGGTCTGACGCTGCGGATACTCGCGATCAATCTGTTCGCGGTCGCCATCCCGCTCTTTGGCCTGCTCTATATGGATCGATACCAGGACAACCTGATTGAGGCCGAACTTGAGGCATTGACCCGGCAGGGCAGCATTTTTGCCAAGGGGGTGGCAGCACTTGCCGTCGAGCCTGAGTTTTCTGAAGCGACGGAATTGTCCAAGGAGCTGGTGCGCCGCATGGTACGGCATGCCTCGGATCAGTTTGGCACGCGTTTGCGTCTGTACGCGCCGGACGGCCATCTGATGGCCGACAGCAACAGTTTCGGACGTTCTGGCGGCGTGGTGCAGATCCGACCGTTGCCGCCGCCGCGCGAGTCCGGTTTCGATCCAGGCCACTGGGCTGATACCGCCTACGATCTGCTGGTGAACTGGCTGCCGAGGCGTGGCGACTTTCCGCGCTACATAGAGACGCGAACCCAACGGGCGGAAGATTATCCGGAGGCGGTCGACGCGCTGGCAGGGCGCCGTGCGCAGGCCGTGCGTACAGCGTCCGATGGCGGTCTGATCCTGACTTCCGCCGTGCCGGTACGGCGTTACAAGCAGGTGCTTGGCGCCCTGATGTTGAGTGTTGACGGCCGCGAGGTCGACAAGGCCATGCGGGATGTGCGGTTCGAAATCCTGAGCGTGTTCGCTTTCGTTTTCGCCATCACGATTCTGCTGTCGCTCTATCTCGCGGGAACGATTACACGGCCGGTGCAGCGGCTCGCCGCCGCAGCCGAGCGTATCCGCCGCGACCGTACCAGGGAGACCGAGATCCCCTCATTCGAAGGGCGCGATGACGAGATAGGCGATCTGGCCCGAGCGATGCGGGAAATGACCGAGGCGCTCTGGCAGCGGATGGATGCCATCGACCGTTTCGCCGCCGATGTTTCCCATGAGATCAAGAATCCGCTGACTTCGGTCAGAAGTGCCGTGGAGACGGCGGCGCGGGTACAGGATCCGGAAAAACAGAAGAAGCTGATGGCAATCGTTCTTGATGACGTGCAGCGTCTCGATCGACTGATCAGCGACATCTCCGAAGCTTCCCGGCTCGATGCAGAGCTGTCCCGTGCTGGCTCCGAGCCCGTCGATCTGGCGGCGATCCTGGCAACGCTGGCTGAAGTCTATAGCGCTGCCGAGAACAGCGCTGGCGTGCGGGTCGAAACGGCCGTGAACGGGTCCACCGATCTCCGCGTCCGTGGCAGCGAAAGCCGGTTGGTGCAGGTGATCCGAAATCTGGTCGCCAATGCCATCACCTTTTCGCCTGAAGGCGGTTCGGTGCGTCTGACGGCGGGTGCTGACCCGGTGGACGGTCGCGAGGTGATCATCACAGTCGAGGATGACGGGCCCGGCATTCCTGAAAACAAGCTTGATGCCATTTTCGACCGATTCTATTCGGAACGTCCGACAGGCGAGAAATTCGGCACCCATTCCGGCCTCGGACTCAGCATCTCTCGGCAGATTGTGGATGCGTCATCCGGGCGACTCTGGGCGGAAAACCGCACAGGCGTTGATGGCTCTGTCATTGGTGCGCGGTTCGTCATACGGTTGCCCCGCGTGGTCAACTGAGGCGGGACGATCCGCGGCGGGGCTCAATGGAACTAGTCTATGGCACGACGGTCGCAATCGACGGCCGCGCGGTACTTCTGCGTGGTCCGAGCGGCAGCGGGAAATCAGATCTGGCGCTGCGTCTGATCGAAGGTGGTGCCATGCTCGTGTCAGACGACCAGACCCGGCTTATCAGGGAAGCGGGCCGGCTTGTGGCAAGTGCGCCTGACACGATTTCCGGACAGCTTGAGGTGCGTGGTGTGGGTATTGTGCCCGTAGTCAATACACGGCGGGCGCCGCTCGATCTCGTCATTGATCTGGTGCCACCGGAGCAGGTCGAGCGCTTCCCGGAGGCAGGAGCCTGCACTTATCTTGACCTGACTGTTCCGCTGCTTTCGCTGGCCCCGTTCGAGGCATCGGCTCCGGCAAAAGTGCGCCTTGCACTCACGCATTATCCGGCGAAATAATGCGGCCTTCGGAAATGCGCGTTGAAGGGGAGATAGGCGTGCAGGCATCCGCTGATGCAACAGGACGGCCGCTCAGGGTTGTGCTGGTGACGGGCCTTTCAGGCGCCGGCAGGACGACGAGCCTGAAAGCGCTGGAAGATGCCGAGTTCGAAGCGGTCGACAATCTGCCTTTGTCGCTGCTGCCGGCGCTGCTTGCGCCGCGCGCCGAGCCGGACGGTGATCACCGGATTGCCGTCGGTATCGATACAAGAACCCGCGATTTCACGCCGCAGCGGTTGATGGCCGAAATCGACGCTTTGCAGCAGCGCAAGGATATCACGCTCACCGTCGTCTTTCTCAACTGCGATACGGATGTATTGATCCGTCGTTTCACCGAAACCCGCCGCCGCCACCCACTGGCGATCGACCGGCCGGTGGCGGACGGTATTCGTAGCGAGCGTGAGATGCTGGCGCCCCTGCGCGAGAAAGCCGATGTGACCATAGACAGCTCACGGCTCACTGCTGCTGACTTCAAACGGGTCTTCGCAGAGCAGCTTGGTATCGCTGGTGAGGGCCAGCTTACGATCACAGTGACTTCGTTCAGCTTCCGGCGTGGGGTTCCGCGCGAGGCCGACATGGTGTTCGATGTCCGTTTTCTCCGGAATCCGCATTACGATGAGGACCTGCGGCCGCTCGATGGCCGCAGCGGAGAAGTTGCAGATTTTGTTGCCGAAGATCCTGATTTTCTTGCCTTTTATGAGCGTCTTGAAGATTTTTTGACTCCTCTGATGCCACGTTTTCAGGCAGAGGGAAAAAGCTATCTAACCATCGCTGTCGGCTGTACCGGGGGCCGGCATCGATCCGTATTTGTCGCGGAAAAGCTTGCGAGAGAGTTGAAGGCAGGCGGGCTTGCTGTCACTTTGTTGCATCGCGATGTCGACCGCGTCGGGCAGGAATGATCTGCCGGTCAAAGAGTCGGCGGGACGGAACAGTGCTTAGAACACTGCGGGCAAGGGGCTAACCAGATGGACGCGGAGGCGACCGAATTGCCGATTGGCATCGTATTGGTAACGCACGGAAAACTCGCTGATGAATTCCGGTCTGCGGTTGAACATGTTGTTGGACCGCAGGAGCATCTGGCGACGGTCTGTATCGGTCCAGAGGACGATATGGAGCAACGCAGGGCAGAGATTCTGGAAAGTGTCGGGGCGGTGGATCAGGGCCAGGGCGTCATCGTGCTGACTGATATGTTCGGCGGGACGCCGTCGAATCTGGCCATTTCGATTATGGAAAAAGCGAATGTGGAAGTGCTCGCGGGCGCCAATCTGCCGATGCTGATAAAGCTGGCAAGTGTCAGAAACAGTATGGGATTGGCCGCGGCGGCGAACGAAGCGCAGGAGGCGGGGCGTAAATATATCCGTATCGCCTCCCAGGTTCTGGCCGGGGACTGACGCGATGAACGATAGTGCCATTGCCGCCCTGGCGGTGGAGCGGGATCTGACCATCGTGAACCAGCGGGGCCTGCATGCACGGGCGGCCGCGAAGTTTGTGAAACTGGCGGACACATTCGCGGCGGAGATTTCCGTGACCAAGGGTGATATGACCGTTTCAGGGCGTTCGATCATGGGGCTGATGATGCTGGCGGCCGCGCCGGGCTGTTCCATCCATGTCGCCGCCAATGGGGCGGACGCCCGTGAGGCCCTCGACGCCATCGCCAAACTTGTGGACGATAAATTCGACGAAGACTGAGGATCTGACCGCCATGGTGAAACGGGTATCCGGAGAGGGCGGGGAACGGATCATTGACGGGGTCGGCGTTTCCGCCGGGATCGCCATTGGCGTTGCCCATGTCGTCGAGACCGGCCTTGGGCAATTGCCGGAATACGAGCTTGAAGACGCGCATGTCGAGGCGGAAGCCGAACGGTTTCGCGCGGCCCTGGTTAAGGCACAGAAGCAAGTTGGAAAACTGCGGCAGAAAACGGCGAATATGCCGGAATCGGTCGTGGAGGAACTTGTTCCGCTGCTCGATGCGCATGCTGCGATGCTGGGCTCAGGGCGGGTGGGAGCCGGTACCGAGGCGCAAATCCGTAAACGCAAGATCAACGCTGAAGCCGCCGTTCAATCGGTCGTGCATGAAATCAGCGAAGCCTTTGCAGCAATGAAAGACCCTTATCTCGCCGCCCGGATCAATGACGTGCGGGATGTTGCGGGGCGGATTCTGCGCAATCTCGCAGACAAGCCCTATCAGGCTTTTTCGGTCCTGCCGAAAGACGCGGTCATCATCGCGGACGAGCTCAGCCCTGCGGATACTGCTCTGTTGGACCCGTCAAGGGTAGCAGCTTTGGTAACGACGGTGGGCGGGCCGGAAGGCCATTCGGCGATCATGGCCCGGTCGATGGGGCTTCCTGCGGTCCTCGGCGTACAGGGACTGCTCGGTAAGGTTCGCTCCGGGGAACAGGTGCTGGTCGATGGCGAGCATGGCCGGATTGTTGTCGCGCCGAGCGACATCACTCTGGCGGAGTTCGAACGGAAGGCTGAGGCACGTAAGCGGCTGGAGCGCCAACTCGCACGTCTCAGGTCGCTACCGGCGGAAAGCCGGGACGGTGCCTGCATTTCCCTGCTGGCAAACCTTGAGCTGCCGAGGGATGTTGAAGGGGCAATGCGATCAGGGGCGGAAGGCGTCGGACTGCTGCGCACCGAGTTCCTGTTCATGAATCGGGATACCCTGCCGAGCGAGGACGAGCAATATGCCGTGCTGCGGGGCATCGTTGAGGGTATGGGCGGGTTGCCAGTGACGATCAGGACACTTGATGTCGGCGGCGACAAGATATCGTCGGCGCTTGGCGGCAAGATCGGTGTCTCGCCGAACCCGGCCCTTGGTCTGCGTGGGGTCAGGCTGTCGCTTGCGGAGCCGAAGCTGTTCGAAACCCAGCTTGCGGCGATCCTGCGAGCGGGCGCACACGGCCCGGTGCGCCTGTTGCTGCCGCTGATTTCCTCGGCGGAGCAGATCCGTCAATCCAGGCGTATTTTGGCAAGGGTCGTCAAACGCCTGAAGCGCAAGGGCGTTCGTATCGCCGATCCCTTGCCAAAGCTCGGTGCGATGATCGAGGTGCCGTGTGCAGCACTGATGGCTGACAGTCTGGCCCGCGAGGTGGATTATTTTGCTATCGGGACGAACGATCTGACCAGCTATGCGCTGGCCATTGATCGCAGCGACGATGCGGTGGCCGGACTCTACAACCCGTTGCATCCTGCTGTTCTGCGGCTGATCCAGTTCACCGTTGATGCCGGGCACAGGGCCGGTATTCCGGTCAGTATCTGTGGAGAGATTGCAGGTGACCCACGCTACACCCCGCTTCTCACCGGGCTTGGCGTCCGGGAGTTGTCGATGTCATCGCACAGCATCCCGCGCGTAAAGCAGCGGGTGCGCGCTCTCGATACCGGTGCGGCGACACGGCGGGCGCTGGCCATCATGGATCAGGGCGACGAAGGCCGGATTTCGGCGTTGCTGGACGATTTCAACGACAGTCTCTAATCTGCGAAAAATCCCTTCCCGCTCCTTCGGGTGAGCCCCATGAGTTTTGTTTTGAATTCCGATGTGCTCGGCGCAATCGAGCCGCCGATTGCCGAGTCCCAGACCTGGATCGCCGGTCGGACCTTTCCGACGGAAAAACCGTTACTGGATTTGGCCCAGGCAGTGCCGAGCTATCCTCCTGCCAACGCGCTGACCGACCATATCGCGGAGCGCGCGGCGGATTTCGAGACCGCCCAATATTCGATGATCTCCGGCGTGCCTGAGCTGCGCCAGGAGCTAGCTGATCATGTGGCGCATCGGTATGGCGGGGTGATCGGGCCAGAGAACGTCCTGATTTCAGCCGGCTGCAATCAGGCTTTCTGCATGGCGATACTGGCCATTGCCCGTGCTGGTGACGCAGTGATGCTGCCGGTGCCCTATTACTTCAATCACCAGATGTGGCTGGAAATGCAGGGGATTGATCCGATCCATCTGCCGTTCCGATTCGACCGGGCCGGCGTGCCGGATCCGGAAGAGGCGCGCAGGCTGTTGACGGACAAGACCAAGGCCATCGTTCTGGTCTCGCCAAACAACCCGACCGGCGCCGTCTATCCGCCGGAGGTAATCGCCGAATTCCGCGATCTCGCAGCGGAAAGGGGCATCGCGCTGATCCTGGACGAGACCTACCGGGATTTCCTGGAAGACGAGAACGGCCCGCCGCATGACTTGTTCAAGGACGAGAAATGGGGCGAGACACTGATCCAGCTCTACAGCTTCTCGAAGACCTTCAGTTTGACCGGTTATCGTGCAGGCTCCGTCATGGCCGGGGCGAAAACCATCGATGCAGTCACCAAGATTATGGATACGATCCAGATCTGTACACCGCGCATCTCGCAATATGCCGCGCTCTTCGGCCTGCGCTATGTTTGGCCATGGGTGGCGGAGAAGCGGGACATGCTGAAGGGGCGCAAGGAAGCTCTGGAGGGGGCTTTCCGGTCGAACGACTTCGGCTACGAGCTGGTCTCGGCCGGTGCCTATTTCTCCTATGTCCGGCATCCGTTCGAGGACATGAGCGCGAAGCAGGTGGCCCGGAAGCTGGCGGATGAGCAGAACATTCTTTGCTTGCCGGGCAGCTTCTTTGGCCCGGATCAGGAGCGCTTCCTGCGCCTGGCCTTCGCCAATGCCACCGCCGAGGACATGCCGGAGTTGGCGAAACGTCTGCGGGCGAGCCTCGCGGCATGATCGGAACCCGGCCTTACGATCCCGCGCGTGACGATCTCACCGAGATCGTCGGATTGATCCATCGTGCCTTCGCTCAATATAAGGGAAAGATAGAGCCGGAAAGCGGTGCGTTGTCGGAGAGTGTCGACAGTCTGGGCAAACGGCTGGAAAAGAATCGGCTGTTTCTTGCGGAGGATGACGGCAGGATCAGCGGTGCCGTCTTCGCCACGCAAAAAGGCGATGCCGTCTATCTCGACCGGCTGGCCGTTGATCCCGAAGTCCGTTGCCGGGGCATTGCCCGTCGTCTGATCGAGACGGTTGAGGCCCATGCGCGCACCACCGGAGCCGCCCGGATCACCCTCGGCGTCCGTCTCGCCCTGCAGCACAATATCGATTATTTCCAGCGCTGGGGCTTTGTCGAAACCGGTCTTCAAACTCATGACGGTTTTGATGCGCCAACCTCGATGGATATGGAAAAGCGGTTTAGTTAAATTTAGATTTTCTGCTGATCGTTTAGCTTGACTTGGCCTCAATATTTTGAGAGAACATAAAGGGAACGATGCAATATCAGTTAAATATATCGTTAATTATGGTCGGGTTTTGAGTCTCGTGCATAGCAAGCCATCTGGTTCGATGACTGCTTACATTTAGCGCACTCCACCGCACCATCTGCGTACAAGTAAAATGTAATGCACCCACAGGTGCAGGCCCAAATTTCTCGCTCCGCAGTCAAGCGTGGCCTGAATTTTATGACATTGGTCAAAAGGAGACCTCCAAGATGGCTAAGGGTAAAACTGTAACTTTCAAAGTTGGCCGTGATGCCAAGTCCGGAGAATTTATCCCGGTCAAGGAAGCCCAGAAGCGCAAAGCTACAACTGTTGTCGAAACGATAAAGCGTCCTACAGCCCCTAAAAAAGGGAAGTAGCCTCAGCCGATTTGCGGTAGTATTAGGCTTATCATCCATGCTTCTGGATAAAGGCCGATAACCGCCGCGCCGCGTCATCCAGCGTCTCGTCCGAGGCGCCGAAGCTGAGCCGCAGATGACCCGACAGCATCTTGCCGAAGCCCTCGCCCGGGAGCAGGGCGAGCTTCTGTTCTTCCAGCAGCTTCCAGGCAAAATCTGTGGTGTCCATGCCGGTCTCGCGGATATCCAGCATGAGGAACATGCCGGCATCTGGTTTCCGGACCTTCACCTTCGGCACGGCAGCCAACGCCTCGCAGATCTGGTCGCGGCGGTGCCGGTAGAGGTCGCGAATCCTGTCCACTGTGTCGACCGCTTCGTCCAGCGCGGTCATGGCCGCTTCCTGGATGAAGGGCGGTGAGCCGAACAGCATGGAGCCCATGACCTGTTCGACCGCGTTGATACTGTCCGGGTCGGCGACGATCCAGCCCAGCCGCCAGCCGGTCATCGCATGACCCTTGGAGAAGCTGTAGACGGACAGTGTGCGATCCTTCATGCCGTCGATCAGGCGCGGGCAGAAGTGCGGCTGCTCGTAGGTCATCGAGCAATAGACCTCATCGGAAATCAGCCAGAGATCGTGTTCGATGCAGATCCGGGCAATCTCCTCCATGGTCTCGCGCGGCCAGACCGCGCCGGTCGGGTTATTCGGCGAATTGATCACCATCGCCTTTGTTTCCGGGCGCAGGGCGGCGCGGATGTCGGCGAGGTCCGGAACAAAGCTGTTCTCGGGGTGCAGCGGAACCTGGCTCAGTGTTGCCCCGCGGGCGATCAGCGCCCCCTGATAGGTGACATACATCGGATCGAAGGTGACGACGTGATCGCCCGGATTGAGGGTCACCAGCCCGGAGGTGAAGACGCCACACTGGGCGCCGGGGATGACCGCGACATTCGCCGCCGTGACCTGCTCACCCATGCAGGCGCTGTGATAGGCGGCGAGTTTTTCGCGCAATTGCAGGAAGCCGATGCTTGCCGTGTAATGATGTTTGCCATCCCGCAGGGCTGTGACCGCTGTCTCGACGATGCGGGCGTCGGTGGTGAAATCATGATCCCCGACAGACAGCACGATGACGTCCGTTTCGCCAGCACGGTAGCGTTTGCGAGCTTCGGTGTGAATCGCCCAGGCGTCTACAGCATCTGTTCCGCCCATGGCGGCGATATAGGAGGAATGGTGCGGCATTAAAACAGTCTTTCAACAGGCGGCGGGCTGGCCAGATAAGGCGGGTCGGGTGGTGCTGTCAATGCGGCCTCTTGCCCTTTGCCTTCTTGCCCCTATTTTCTCGGACTGATATAGCCCAATGCGACCGGGTACCGGCAGCGTCGCCGGATATATACAGTGCAAGGAGCTGCCGCATGGCTGATGCCGCTTTCACAGACTACAAAGTTGCCGATATTTCGCTCGCCGAATGGGGCCGCCGCGAAATCGCGATCGCCGAAACCGAAATGCCGGGCCTGATGGCGCTGCGCGAGGAGAATGAAGGCAAGAAACCGCTCGCCGGAGCGCGTATCACAGGTTGTCTGCACATGACCATCCAGACGGCAGTGCTGATCGAGACCCTGATTGATCTCGGCGCTGATATCCGCTGGAGCTCCTGCAACATCTTCTCGACACAGGATCAGGCCGCTGCCGCCATCGCGGCTGCTGGGATCCCGGTCTTTGCCTGGAAGGGTGAGACCGAGGAAGAGTACGAGTGGTGCCTGCGTCAGACCATCAAGGGGCCGGACGGCTGGACCCCGAACATGTTGCTGGATGATGGCGGTGATCTGACGATCATGATGCACGAGGACTATCCGGAGCTGATGGACGATGTCCGCGGCGTTTCGGAAGAGACCACCACCGGCGTTCACCGTCTTTATGAGATGGCGAAGGCTGGCACGCTCAAGGTTCCGGCGATCAACGTCAATGACAGCGTCACCAAGTCCAAATTCGACAATCTCTATGGTTGCCGCGAGAGCCTGACCGACGGCATTCGCCGTGCAACCGATGTGATGCTGTCCGGCAAAGTCGCGGTTGTCGCCGGTTACGGCGATGTCGGCAAGGGCTCGGCTGCCAGCCTGCGCAACGGCGGTGCCCGCGTGCTGGTCACCGAAATCGATCCGATCTGCGCCCTGCAGGCGGCGATGGAAGGCTACGAGGTCGTGACGATGGAAGAAGCCGCGCCGCGCGCTGACATTTTCGTCACCGCGACCGGCAACAAGGACATCCTCACGATGGACCACATGCGGGACATGAAGGACCGCGCTATCGTCTGCAATATTGGCCATTTCGATAACGAAATTCAGGTCGAACCACTGCGTAACCTGGTCTGGCACAATGTGAAGCCGCAGGTTGACGAGGTCGAATTCCCGGACGGCAAGCGGATCATCCTGCTGGCCGAAGGCCGCCTTGTTAACCTCGGTTGCGCCACTGGTCACCCTAGCTTCGTGATGAGTGCCTCCTTCACCAACCAGACGCTCGCCCAGATGGAACTGTGGAACAATGCCGGCGCTTATGAAAAGCAGGTCTATGTACTGCCGAAAAAGCTGGATGAAAAAGTTGCCGCTCTGCATCTGAAGAAGGTTGGGGCCATGATTTCCCAACTCTCGAAAGAGCAGGCTTCCTATATCGGCGTGACGCAGGAAGGCCCGTTCAAGCCCGAAGCCTATCGCTACTAAAAACATCATTCACGCGGCGGTGGGACTTGATCCGCCGCCGCGTTCTCTTATTTAAAGCCTTACGCACAATGCACATGAGGGCGGGGCATGCGGTGGCTTTCTTTAGGACTGATCGGTGGCGCCCTGCTGGCTTCAAAAGCCGATGCGCGGGAGCTTGATCTCTCCTATATGATTTATTTCGGCGGATTTTCCGTCGCCGCCGTCGACTCGAAAATCGCAGTCGACCGCTCGGCCTACCGGGTCACGACCAACGCCCGTTCCCTTGGCATCCTCGATTATTTCTTCCCGATTGATGTAAGCAGTGAAGGCACCGGCCAATTGACCGGCGTGGGCATCAAACCCGAAACGTATCGCAGCAACGGAACTTTTAACGGCCAGTCTCGCCGGATCACGCTCACGACCCGGGATGGCTTCGCGCCGTCTGTTGTCATGCATCCGCCGCGTGACCCGGAAAAACGGGACGCGGTACCGGAAGATCTTCAGTTGGGCACAATTGATCCATACGCGGCGGTTGTGTCGCTCGCACTGACGAGCAAAGCCAATCCCTGTAAGGAAGATCTACGGGTTTTCAACGGCCGCACCCGAACGGATTTCCGCCTGTCCCACGCTGGCTCCGACATTCTGGAGAAGACGGATTACAGTGCTTTCAGCGGCCCGGCGGAGCTTTGCCGAGTGGCGTACGAGACCCTTGCAGGCGGTTATAAAAAACCATGGTTCGGCGAGGACAAGACAAATGCCGAGACCAGACTCTGGGTGGCGCGGCTGATAGAAGGCGGCTCCTGGATACCGGTACGCCTGGAATCGGAAGGGCCTTTCGGCATGATCGTCGGCCATATCATCGGAGCGTCAGAGCGCCTTGATCTGGCCGAGCGGGTCTTGCTGAAACCCTAGCAAGACCTCACACGGTATGAGCCTTCCCGTCTACTTCAGGAGCAGGGAGTGCCGGATACCAAGCCAGATGGTGGCGAGCCCGGCGCTGATGATACTGGTCAGCACCATCAACCGGACACCGACGCCGATTTTCTCCGATAGATTCCGCTGATGGCGCAGGTAGGCAAAATCGTGCTGAGCCTGGATCACCCGTTCCGGAGAGGTTACGTCGAGGCCGAGTTCAGTCAGCGTCGCCCGCACCAAGCGGCGGGCATCGTCCTGGTCCATGGGGCCCCCTTTACCGACCTAGCGGTCTCTCGTAAGCATGGCGATCAGGCTGGCAAGGGCGATGCCGACAGTCCCGACGGCTTCGCCGATCTCCGGCTCGAGAGATACCCCGGTGGCCGTGAGAAATCCTGTCAGGCCGATCCAGGTGCTTCGTTCACCCAGACGATCGAGTAGCCAGGTTGTGTTGAATTTCATGGTCTTGTCTCCTGCAGAGGTGTTTCGGTGGGGGTGGAGCAGCTATCCAGTGCGGGATCGATCTCCCCGGCATCCTGCAACCGTGCCCGGACTGCCGGGGACAGGGCGCAATATCCGTCGCGCACGGCGCTGATGGCGGCGAGCGCATTGGTTCTGCGGATTTCGATCTCCGCCGCGGCATTGGGGTCGGCACACGCTGGCAATGCCGCCAGCAGGCTCAAGACGGCCAGCATTGATCTGACATGCATGGGCAACTCCTCATATCGTGGGTAAGTCGTATAGGCCACGCTCGGTGGCTTGCGGTTTTCCTGATCATCCACCTCACGGGCTCTCTTCAGCTTCCCAGAGCCTGAGCTGGTTGCCCCAGACCTCGGCGGTGACACGGGTCACAATGCCCGGCGCCTGACCAGCATAGTTTGGGATTCCGCCGATGCGCTTGACTTCACCTGCGCTGCCGCCGAGGGTCCATGACGGCACGAACCCGCCGGCGCCGCCCTGGGTAATGAGGAATCTGCGCGTGTATTCGAAGCCGAGGCCGAGTGCCGCGAAATCGAAATCGACATCTCCGGTCAGGGTCACGGCAAGGGCGTTCCAGCGTGCAGCGTCGATGTAGAGTGTTCCGCCGCTAATCTCACCTAGATCCTCGATACTTGTCCGGGTGCCGCGCAGGTTTCCGTCTGTCAGCGCATAGCCCTGAAGGTTAAGGCCCATAGTCTTGATTTCGCCGGTTGCCCGGTTGACTTCCAGTGGACGGCCGGTCCAGGCGCCACTGTTGTCGAAGGTATGCAGAAAGATCAGGCTGCCGCCCGCCGTATCCGAGAGGGGAGCATCGTCGAGACCAAAATCCAGATGCGGCAGATCATCCCGCATCATCCGGAGATTAAGATATTGACCCGGCGGGGCATTCAGGGCCGGAGAATGGCCGTCGATCTTCAGGGGGCCGGTGATTGTCCCGCCCGCCCGTTCGAGGAATCCAGTGAAGAGCGGATAGGTCAGGACCCAGTCGCTCCGCTCGGTAGCGCCTGCGGCAAAGCTGACCTCCATCGTCACGGCCATTCCGTTCAGCGCAGTGATCGTGCCGACCATGAAATGCGTGGCATCGCCCGCACTGGTTACGCGCAACACCTGTCCGGCCTTCCAGCCGGGCGGCGGGGTGGCCAGCAGGGTGAATGCGGCAGAACCGGTCTCGGGCGTTAGCGCTGAGGCGGAAAGCCCGGCCGCACCCTTCAGCGCGGCTGTTTCCTCAGCAACAGCGCGGACGATGGCAGGGAAGCCGGTTTCCTCTTCGGCATAGGCATTGCCGTCCAGATTGGCATCGGTGAAAGTGCGGTCGCCGATTGTCACGGACCAGGTCATCAGTACAGCTCCTCAATCACGAATTCCTTGGAATAGCGCGCGTTGAAATCGTTCACGATGGGGGTGGTTTCAGCGATCCGGCCATAGACCGTGCGCCGGTGCAGGTGGGCGGTGTCGTCCGGATCGACCATCGCCAGGATGTCCCCGCCGGTACCCTTCAGCCGTTCAAGCTCATAGGCATTGGCCAGCATCTCATCGATATCGAGATGCTCGATCCGGAATCGCAGGCGGCGATATTTCGGCTTGCCGTCGAAATAGGCCTGGCCGCCGCGCGACTTGACGATCCGGCTTTCGTCCACCTGCTCGATGCTCCAGCCGTATTGCAGGTTCACGCTCGGGGTCCATGCAGGGGCCAGCAGAGCGCGCCCTGCTTGCAGATAACCAGCGGGATTGTCCGGATCGTTGAGATCCACGCGCATATAGCGGACGCGCCGCGCCGCCGGCAGGATGGCGTAGGAGCCGATACCGTAGGTCTCCGCCGTCTCGGTGTCGAGATGACCGCCCCATTGGAACTCGCCCCAGTGCCCAGTGCCGAACGGCACAACGCGGGGCCAGATCGGCACGGCGCCGGTGTCGAGTTCGGGTTGCTCCAGATCGACGTTGAACAGCCGCACCCGCCAGGTACCGCGCTGGCTCAGATTGTGGTTCAGGATACCGGCGAAGCTGACGGGACGCTGGGCGCCGAAATCCACCTCGAACCAGGAAGACGCCGGATCGGTGTCGGTGGATCGGGCGACCCGGCTCGGATGCGGATGGGCGAGATTGTCCAATGGCAGGCCGCTGCTCCAGTCCCCGCCGGACAAGGCGGCGGCGTCCAGATAATTCCGGTAGACGATCAGCATGTTGCTCATCGGTTTCTATCCCCAGAGGGTGAGTTCGGCTTCGTTGAAGGCGCTGTCTTCGGACAGTCCGGCCAACACCAGATTGCGTCCCGCTGCCAGCCCGTGGCGCGGGTAGTTGATGCGGATGGTGGCGCCGAGGGAGAGGCTGTAGGGCCGGGTCTTTACCCGGACCCGGAAAAGATCCCGCGCTATCCCGAATAGAGCGAGACGCCGCCCGGCCTCCGTTGCCGCATCCGTCTCCGTTGCCAGCAGTCCATCCTTCTGGGCATCGCCCGCGAGCTTGTGGCGGACTTGAATCGTTGGGTCCGATGCGTCCGCATAACGATGGGACGCAGCCAGATCGCTCCGTGCTTCTGCGCCGAGCGCGGAGGCGCTTTCCCCGTCCGAAAGCGGGCGCCAATAGCGGGCGTAACCGAGTTTTTGCCGCCAGAGGGGTAAGGCGGCGGGCTCGCGTTCGAGGCTGACAATGTCGCTCTCGTCGAAACTTTCCGTCGCCGTTCCCTCCGGCTCCGTCAGTCTTCCGACGGTGAACTGTCCCTGCCGGTCAAAGCCGAAATGGGCACCGATACTGTCCGCGAGACTGTCGAGGGCGGACAGCATGCCGGTCTCCTGTGCGGCGAAGAAGCCGGTGGCCATGGGGGCCGCAAGAGTGAGGTCGGCAAAAGCCCCCGAGTTGATGAGCGACAGTCCGGAGGCACGCATGGCAATACGCAGCATCAGGCTGGCCGCGTCCTCCAGATAGGCGCCTCCCGTCGCGTCGCCTTGAACATGGGCCGTTACAGGGCCATTTGGGGCGCTGCCGAGCCTGAAAGTGCCGGCGGCGAGGTCCACTGCATAGTGTGACGGGGCCGGAGGTTCAGTTCCGGCCGTCAAGGCCAGGCCACTGTCGAAAATCGAGTCGATCCCGAAGATCTGGCCGTCATGTACCTGATAGGTCAGCGTCGTGGCATCAATCAGTACCGCGGGGACATGAAAGCAGCGGCCGAAGCACAGCGGTTTCGGCCGGCCTTTCAGTCCGGCATCGCCTTCGCTGCCGCCTGTGCCCAGATAGAGAGTCTGTTGCAAGGGACGCTCGAACAGCACTTGCAGATCGCGGAGGTGCAGGCGGATCCGGTCGTCGTCGAACTCGATACGCTCCGCCGTGCCGTCGAACACAGTCCGGTAGTCGGCGAGGCGGAACCGATCGCCGCCGAGCAGAAGCCGAACCCGGCGGCCATCGAACGCGAAGCTGCGCCAATCATCGAGTGCGCCGTCGGCATTGTTGATGTCGAGCGTGCCGAAGCCGGGCACCGAACGGCCTTCCAGTTGACCGCTGCGATAGAGGTGTCGCTCGAAACTGAGAGCCGAGAGCAGCCGGGCATCGAAATACTGATTGCCCGGCACTTCGTCCGGCTCGGTGGTGAAGCCGTGGTCGCTCAGATAAAGTGGAACCGTCGTTTCCTGCTCGGGATCGTACGGCTCCAGAATCGCCAGATAGCGCCGGATCGAAAAAGGATCGGCGATCAGCTCGTCATAAAGAGACATCTTTGTTCCTTCAGGCGGTTTGGCGCGAGAAGGCCCGGCCGAGCACTCGGCTGAGCCGTTCATTGTCATCCCGGAGCGCGGCGACCTCCCGGTTGAGGCTCCTCAATTCCTGAACAAGCGCGCGACTGTCCGCCCGTTGCAGACGCAGTGCGTCCGGTGTCTCTCCGTTGCGGCCGCTATCGTCGTTGGCTGGCAGACTGAGCGTGACGGGAATGGAGCGCCCGTCCGGAAGGGGCACATAGGCTTCTGGTTGGCTGCCTTCACCGAACAGGGCGACGGACACGTCGCTGGTAATGCCGCCATTGTAGGGCGAGGTCTGGGCCGGGCCGTTCGCGGTCATGATCCCGCCGGTGGCGAAGCCCATGGCCGTGACCACCGCGTTCACGGCCTCATTCTCCGCCCGCAACCGCGTCAGCTGGCCTTCACCGAACCCGCTCGGCAGGGGCAGTCCGGCGGCATCGAGAGCGGTCAGGATGGAGAGGTTTACTTCCGGGTTGTAGCCAAGATCGTACCCGGCAAAGGGCGAGTCGCTGCCTCCGGACTGGTATTGCCCGCTGCCATCCGACTGGTATTGCGGGGTGCCGCCGCTTGAGCTTTGGGGCTCGAGACGGTCGCGGATTTCGATCAGCACATCCAGTTGGCGTTCTGCCGCCGTAATCTGGGCTTTCGTCTCATGCAGCGCGGACGCGAGAACCGCATCGACCTGATAGAAGATGTCTGTATAAGCCTGGCTTGAGGCATGGACCTCCCGCGCCAGTGTCAGATAGGTGCGGGCGCTGGCTGCCAGATCCTCCCGCGCCTCCAGATCGCCATCGGCGGACGCGGTGGCCAGTTCTTCGAACCCGGTCCTTGCCTGTGCCAGCCGGTCCAGAGGCGAATGCGGAGAGAGGGACCTGTCGAGGGCGAAATCCTGCCGGGCGGAGGTAAGATTTTCGGCTAGCCGGAGGAGTTCCCCGACGGAATTCTCCTGCGCCGTGACCTGCCGGTTGAGGCCGGCGGTCGCCGCCTCGATACGATCGGCAAAGGTTTGAACCAGATCGCCGCTTTCGCTGAACGTAAATCCGATCCGGTCGAGTTGCGCGGTGAAACCCGCCTCGATCTTTCCGAGGGTCGCCTGGTCCTGACCGTAACCGAGCTGTTCGGCCTGTTGCAGCAGGCTGTCCCTTTCCGCAAGAGCCTGTTGTGCGGCGGTCCATTCGGGAGTGAGCCCTGCATTGAGTTCCTGCAGGAACAGCGTCCGAACCTCCGCGCTCAAAGCGTCATTAGCCGCATTGATCTCGGCGGCAACATCGATGGTCTCGAGCCCCAGCGATTGCAGTTCCTGATTCAAAGCCTCCAGCGCCGGGACCAGGGCTGTGATCTGGGCGGCCTGCTGCTCGTACAGCAATGCAAAGCCTTCAAGCGGAGCCTCCGTTCCTGCCAGTGAGAGCATATCGAGCAGATCACGGGCCATGCCTCTGACGGTGTCGCCTGTCTGGTCGAGGCGGAGGTCCGCCGCAGCGTCCGTTTCCTGGTTGCCGCTGAACAGCACGGCGGCATCTTCCAGGAACTCCCGTATGGGCTTGAATGCATCGCCTGCGGCGGTCCGGGCGACTTCCTCGATCGCACCGCGCTGGGCTTGTAGAGAGCGGGTATAGGCATCGACACTTTCGGCGCCGTCGCTGAAGAGCGCGACAGTCTTCTCGAAACTGGCGAGGAAATCGATCCGGCGCAGCGAGGTCTCAAGGCTTTCGAAGGGGGCTGCGAGCAGATTTTCGATACCGGCTTCGAATGTCTTCTGGCTGCGAGTGTCCGTGCCGGGATTGTCAGAGAGCCCGGTGAGGTTGCCGTCCCGTACTGCTTTGGCGAAAGACAGCTCGATAGCGCGGGCGATCAGCTCCTCTTCATCCTCGATACCGCTGAGATCGGCGCCAGTGGCAAAATCGCCGGTGGTCTCCAGACCGCCAACGAAATAGCCGGTTGGCAGGTTGGATTTCCGGCCGCTGGAATAGCCGATCTGCAGGAAATTGGCGGCATTCCCCGAAAAGGCGACACCGAGCTGGTCCGTCATGGAGTCCAGCGCTGTCAGAACCCGGTCCTGCAATTGCAGCAGATCGTCCAGCGGTCCGTCATCCAGCTCAAAGGAGCTTTCAGCGGTGGGCGTCCCGCCCTCAATGCCGATCACCGCTTTGGCGAAGGGGTAGTCTTCGTCCTTGAAAAGCTCATTCAGGCCCAGCGCGGCAACGGATGCGATGGCGCCGATCGTGCCTGCACTGCCCAGTGAGGCCAGGCTACCGAGTGAGCCGGTAATGCCGGTGAGGAAGGAGCCGCCCGCTCCCGCACTCGCTCCGGCGCCTCCCAGACTTGGTAGGAAGCTGGAAAGTAGAGAGCCGCCGACCTCGAATAGTCCGGAAAGCCCGCCGCCGCTGCCGCTGCCCCCGCCGCCGAGGGCGCCGAGAATGCCGGAGGCTGCAGATGCCAGACTGCCCGCACCCTCGCCAAGGACATCATCCCAGTCGATTGCCGACATTGCCTGTCCGAGACCTGATGCCATGTCCCGCCAGATGAAGGAGAAGGCATCGGCGCCGTTCTCTGAAATACCGGCAAAGGCCCGGTCGAAGTCACCAACGATATCGTCGGTGAGCGTGCCCCATGCCGCATCGCTGCGCCGGGCGGCGTCTTCCTGGGCGGAGGCAATATTTTCCGACGCGGCCACTTGCTCCACCATGGAGTCTGTAATCAGGTCTTCTAGATGCAACCTGTCTTCGCCGAGAGAAAGAAGATCGACGTCACTCGAAGTGAAGGCGGCTTCCTGAAGCTGCGGGATCTGTGTGCCGGGTGACGGCACCACCGGTCGCAGCCGCTCCAGAGCGTCGAGTGCCGCCCCGATCCGGTCGAGGGCACCGGTGACGCTGCCGGCAAGGCGGTCGAAGGCGGATTCCGCGCGGGACAGGACCGGCGGCATGGTGTCGATGGCCTCCAACAGTGTGTAGATACCGGCGGCGGCACCGTCCTCGGGCAGGCGGCGGATCGGCATGGTGGATCAGTCCTTCTTTTTTTGCGGAGGGTCTTGCTCCGCGCGGGTGCGGAGATAGGCCTCGTCCATGGTGCGGAGCAGGGGTACGAACTCGTCCGGGTCTGTGATGCCGAACAGCCCGCAATAGGCGGCGATCTCGGCCAGCGGGATGGCCCCTTCCGCCGTTCCGAATGGCGTGGACACAAGCGGGCGTCCGCGTGTCAGCAGGGCGAAAGCGTGGGCCACCCGCTCGAGGTCCGGAAACAGCTCGGGTTTCTCGTCCAGAGCGGATGGCTTTGTGCCGCTTTGCTCGGCGAGAAGGGTCAGGAAGTCCTGCCGTTCTCCCCAGGCGACCTGCCAGCGGACAAAGGCGGTAAGTTTTTTTCCGCCTCCTCCTGATCCTGCTGCCGGTAGAGCTCGATATCGGTCGCCATTTCGACAATGAGATCGCGGAAATCGCGCAGCGCCGGGTCAAGCAGCAACTCGCGCGCCTGATCCGGCGAATAGGCGAGCGCCGCGCCGTCCAGCGCGAGGTCCTGCCAGTCGAGCAGCACGGTTTCCGCCAGCACCTCTGCGGTCACCCGTTCTGCTGTGGCTTCCTCCAACGTTCCGGCGCGCAGGGCCCGGCGGAACGGTTTCATCCGGCGCTGCATCGCCTCGCGATACCGCCGGTTGCCGATCCGGGCGAGCTTGACCCGGGCGCCGCTGTCGTCGCCGTCCAGTGCAACCCAGACGCCTTCATCCTCGGCGGTGCGGTCGGCCTTGAATTTCGAGAGATCCATTGTCTGTCCTTATAGAGTCGGGGGTGGGGAAATGAGGGGGTGTCCGCGATCAGGCGGCGATGCGGTCGATCTGGAAGGTCGCGCCGGTGGCCGGATCGCGCACGGCCTGGAACTGGAAGTCGGCCATCACGTCCTGGTCCGGGCCGCCAGCAGCGATGCTGCCCCGGGTCAGCCGGACGCGCGGCAGGGTGAAGACATAGGCATTGCCGTTCGAGTCGGTGACCCGGAAGGAAAGGCTGGTCGGGGTACCGTTCAGGTATTTCTCGTAGAGCGCGCCGTCCGCGAAATAGAAGCTGGCGCGGCCCGTCACCTGGCACCGACCGGTGCCGATATCGACATTGCCGAGACTGCCGACCGCACCGATCCCACGCAGCCCGTTGGCGAGCGAGATCGAGAGCGATTGCAGAAAGATGCCGTCGAGCGGCGCGCCGCCTTCCATCACCTGGCCGATATTGTTGACCGCGTTCAGCACCGGGTTCATCATGGCCGGAATGGCCGGGCCAGTGCCGACCGTGGCGCTGCCGATCGAGGCGGTGGCGCCCATGAAGCCGAAGCTGCCGGTCAGTACCCGGCCGGTCTGGATCTGCAAATCCATGGTATCGGCGACCATGCCCGTGAAAGCGATATACTGATCGATATCGGTGAAGGCCTTCTCCAGCGTCAGCGCGGTTTCCGACACCCCGTTCCGGATCATCGAGCCGTTGATGCTGACAGTCAGCCCGGCCGCCGCCTCTTCGCTTGCCGGAGCGGATGCCACGGTGAGGCTGTTCGCCGTCACGGCGCTGACCTGGTAGAGGCCGTTATTCTCTCCGCTGTTCGCCGCGAAACCGCCGACCCGAACCCATTGTCCCGCCTTGATCCCGGCCGCCACGAAATCCGTTGAGGTACTGGTGAAAGCGCTGCCGCTTGCATCCGCCGTGATATCGTCCGCGACGGAGATGGCGAGCGGGGCGGACCAGACCGAGAACAGGGCGCTTTCGATCAGCGTATCGTAGGCGCCGTAGGATAGCTCCAGATTGACCGCGCCCGAGGCCGAAGCGCCGGTCTGGATCAGGTCGGGAACCTGACGGTCGGCCCTGACTTCGGATGAACTCGTGGTGGCGATCGTGTAACCGAGACTCTCGCCGGTGAAGCGGAGTTTGGTCAGGGCGGATGCCGGGGTCGTTCCCCAGAGCGATTCCTTAGCATAGGCGAGTTCCGTGCGGCTTGAATCCGCCATGGTGGTCTCCTTGGGCGTGTGGTTTGGGGGACAGGGTTGAAACTCAGTGGATTTCGTCGCGCCAGAACGGGATGGCCACGGCTGCCCGGTAGGAGCCGTCGATATCCTCGTCCTCGGTGATTTCCGGCGGCAGCAGCACGTGGCTCGCGATCAGCGCGCCGTCGAACAGGGTGGCGGCGGCATCGGCGAGAATGCTCGCTTGCTGGGCGCCGCCGCCGAGTGGGGTGAAGCAGTAGATCAGGATGCGGCCCCGGTAACGGTGCAGCGCCGGGCTGCCGAGCGCGGCCTGCTCCGACTGTTCGTGCAGAATCATCAGCTTCACCCAGCGCCCGTCTTCGGGTGGCGTGAAGGCGACATTCTCGAAGGCGATCGGTGTGAGCAGCCAGTTGGCGCCGAAATAGCTCTCGACCGCGCGCCGGGCACTGGTGAAGGACATGGCGATTTCCTCAAGTGGGGGCTCCTCAGCGCCTGACGAGCAGGCGGAACAGCAGGGGTTCGGTGCCGGTGGCGATGGTGGTGACATTGACGACGTCGTGCGCCGTACCGTCGATCCGGAGCAGGTCGCCCGGTGCGGGGCGGATACCGGAAAGATCCTCTCCGGCAACGGTGACCAGCAGGTCGCCGTTCTGCACCAATCCGCCGACGAAGGCCGTCGAGACGCTTTCGACGATGCCCAGCAGCGGATGGTCGGAGGGTGTTCCGGTCACGCTGCCGGTGGCCGGGTCGTAGCTGGCGGCCTCGGTCTTGCTGAGAACCATCGGGGCGCCGTAGCGGGTTATCAGCCGGGCCGCGACGCCCGAAAGGGAGGAGCCGAGCGGGGTCATGCGCGTTTCACCTCATGGCTGGCGGCCGACCGCAGCAGCGGCTTCAGCAGCAGATCGATCAATGGATAGGAACGGCCGGACACGGCGTCGGGCATGTAATCGACCTCGACCGGGCCGACCTTTTCCCGGAGCACCTTCCCGCCTCTTTCCAGTGGTGGCGCCAGGTCGCCGGCAAGCGCAATCAGCGCCAGCTCGGCGGTAGCGTGCTCAACCCGGCGCGGGATGCCGGAAAGAAAGCGGCCCTCGCTGTCGACCGCATCCCGCCTTGGCCAGGACAACGGCTGACCCGGATCGGCGATGTGGCCCCGAAAGGCGTAGCTGCCGTCGATATAGGTTGTGGCCTGCAACAATG
Source organism: Nisaea sp. (assembly GCF_039990255.1). GTDB lineage: Bacteria > Pseudomonadota > Alphaproteobacteria > Thalassobaculales > Thalassobaculaceae > Nisaea. Next base: position 148,734 of record NZ_JBDXGG010000007.1, read on the forward strand.
CCGCCTCTCGGGCGACCGACGGCGCGGTTGCCCATCCCACCACATTGCGAGCCGCGAAATAGGCATCCGCGTCCGCGACGGTGAGATAGGTGTCTTCGCCGACCGCCATGCTCATTTTCGCCTCCCCCGGCGATGCCGTTTGCCGGAGCGATGCGTCCCCTGGGGGATGGCAGGTGCAGGTGGCAGTGCGGGGGGCGGAGCAGATTGGCAGGGCGGCGGCTGCACTTCCGGATCGTCGTCCGCCAGCAGCCAGTTGCTGAACCGGCCGTCTTTCTCGTGGATATAATCCGCCCGGTTCGCGAGCAGGCGCTGCTCGCCGTAGCGGTGCTGCAGCGTGACGGTCGGCAACAGGTCGGCTTCAGGCTCGGACATGGAACGGCCCCTTCGGTTTGACAGATGCTGAATGAAAAGAGGCCCGGGCCTCCGACATGCGGAGACCCGGGCCAGGTAGGGGAGGCAGAAGAGGGCAGGCCTTAGCCGACGATGCGGACGGCGAGTTCCGGGCGGACCAGTTTCACGCCCCAAAGAACGTCAAATTCCCAGACCGTCTGCTTGTACTGGCGGGAGATTTCCAGCCGCAGGGAGATACCCGTCTCGGCATCGGTCATGGACAGGATCTGGTTGCCGAGCGAGAGGTCCTGGGTGCCGGCAGTGAGCGGCCGCATGGCAAGCGCGAACGCGTCCCGGTGGAAGGCCAGATTGACCACATGGCTTGGCGTTACTGTCACTGCGGCATCGGCGGCGACGTCGGCTTTCAAGGCCGGATTGATCGCAACGGAGACGCCGGTGTCATCGAGCGCCGCGTCCGCCGTCACCGCGTAGCTCTGGGAGTGTCCGGCGAAGCTGACGATATCGCCCGCTTTGACGGTCGGGTTGCCTGTATCGGACTTCAACGCGATACTTTTTGCGCCGGTGCTCGCTCCATTTGCGGTGATGGTGAAGCTGCCGCTGTCGCTGGCTGTGCCTGCGGCGTGTGTGAGTACGCCGTCATCGGCAAACCAGTCGATCCCGAACTTGCGGCCGATCTCGCCGTCGATTTTCACCGAGGCGGAGCCGACTTTCTCCGCGTCGGAGAAAGGGGCGAGGGCCAGCGCGTTGGCCTCGGCGTCGAAATCCAGCACGGCCCGCCGGTCGCCGCGCGGTGCGAGCTGCTTGTTCAGCAGCTTCCGGGCCGAGGTTGCGTCGGACACGTCGGAGGCGAAGGGCGTCACGCCTGCCCCGCCGACAAGACCGAAGACGCCTTTATATTCGGCATGGACGGAGGCGTTGACCGCATTGGCCAGTGCCCGGATCGCCTCGCTCATCTGCATCGGCACGAAACTCTCGTTCCGGTCGATCTCCATCACCTCTTTGTCCGTGAGGTAGAAGCCGGCCTTCTTCCACTTGTCGAGGGGCACCTGGACCTTGGAGATGGTGATGTCGTCCGGCTGCGGGGCGGCGTTCGACGGGGTGACGTCGCTCGCCGTGATGGCGCTTGGCAGAGGAACGTCCACCGTGTCGCCCTTGCGGGCGGCGTCGTTTGAATAGTCCGCGTTTACCAGCCGCGGCATGATTGCCTGCTCGCGCAGGGCCAGCAGGCCGCGGGCCAGGATTTTAGGCATGATTTCGGTCATGGCATTTGCCATTTCGAAGGCTCCTCGATGTGTGAAAAAGGCGTGTTCGTGCCGTGCTGCCCGGCCCGCGCGCAGCACGAAGCGCCGCCGGCCATCCCGGCCGCCGGTTGTGTCAAATCAGGTGTTTTGTCGAATTTGTCGGGTTAGCGGGAGACCCGCATCCGGCCGCTGGCGATGGCGGCGATATTGCGGTCGAGCGCGTTCTGATCGCTCAGCGCGATGACATTCTCGTTGCCGCCTGCCTGACCGAGGCTGGGGGCGCCGCTGCCGCCGCGTGCGGGTGGCTCGAAGGCCCGGCCATAGACCGGGCTGGCCTGCAACTCCCTCACCAGATCGCGTGGGGTGAGCGGGGTGCCGTTTTCGGGGTTTTCCGCCGGGGCGTCATTCTCACCCCGGATTGAAACAGATATACCGGCTTCGCTTTCTGTCAGGATCAGCCGGGGCACGATGACTGGAAGCAGCAGTTCGGCGATGCCATGTTCTGCATGGATCGCGGCCCGGGCCTCGGCGGCGATCAGGGCGGCTTCCAGTTTTACCCGGGTCAGAGACGCTTCGCCTTCCGGTTCCGTGCCCTGCTCGGTGCCGAGGCGGTCGAGTTCAGCTTTCAGCTCACGCCGTACGGCGCGTTCCTTTTCCAGTGCGGATTTCAAGCCGGTAACGTCTTCCACGCCATCGGCATCAAGGCGGTAACGGCCATCGTCCGTTTCGACATAGAAGGCGCGGGCCGCTTCCGGGACGGCGTCGAGTGAATCGGTTTCGGCGGGCAAGGGCATGGCTGTGCTCCAGTAGCGAAAACTAAAAGGCTGAAACGAAAAACGCCCCGCTGAGCGGGGCGTTTGAGGTGTGCGTAGTTGGATGTCAAGCAAACCAGATAAACAGAAACTCCTTCAGTAGAGGGTCGTTCTTGCTGTCTTTTTTTGTCTGGTTAGTGCTGGAAACGCCAATGCGTTAGGTTCTCTAGCCGCTCTCGTAAGGTCTGCGCCCCATTTAGAGTCGCCACTAAGCCGTTCCCGCAAGGCAGGATGAGCTTGAAAAGGGCTATCTCAACAAAGAACACTAGGAACGTAATCGGGCTATTCGCAACAATGCAAAACATACCTTTTCGAACAACATCACGCATCTCGACAACCCGTTCTTTACTCAAATCAGATTGGCGTTTTTTCACAGTATCTACGTCGGCAAAAATTGGGGCAATCGGAAATAGCAAGACAATTGCTATCGCGTATTTTAGTGAGAAAGTCTGATCAAGCAGGAATTGCACTAGTGCCCTGTCCCGCTTGTCCAAATCGCTGCTTGCAAGTAGTGTTTCGCCAATTTCCGCAACTTCTAGACGGATAGGCTGCACGACTGTCCGTAGGCGATACCAAACGAACTTGTACCCGATTATGATGGCCGCTGATGCGACCAGAATCTGCCACTCGTTCATGTCCGACTCCTACGTTTTACACGCTTCTGATTGGCTTTTCTGCGCTGCACACTACTAGGTTGTGCGCGAGTTTGCGAGTGTGTATTTCGCCGCTCACGATACTCATTCTTCAGACGAGTATCGCCTCGATAAGTGAATAAATAATCAAGAAACGCTACAAGAATAAGCGTTAAGAAGATCCCAATTGGGTATGTTCGAACGATATATAGTGCGTACAAAAATGCATTTGTAGTGAAATCGGTTATCCATCCACCAAGGGGATCTTCTTTAGCGCCAGGAATATCAGCAGAGACACCCCCGATCAGTCCGACCAAAACCACGGTTGCGAACGAAATTCGGATCACTCTTAGAATGGAAGTGAGCACGACTTCCCTCCCAATGCTCAACTAATGCGTTGCAATGGGCTATCAAGTGCTTCCTAGGTTTGCAACAAATTGCGCTCATTTAAATTGGGAATTCTCCTCTATTCCACAATATGGAGAGCCGCAAACATGCTCTGGATCGTCATGTTGAGCTAAGATGAAGCCCATTCTCACAGCATGTTTTCGTCATGGCTGAGCTTTAATAAAGTTTAGGATTCCCGTCAGTCGAACATTGCGTCGATGTCTTCCTGCGAGATCGCCTGGCCTTCCATCATCGGGCCACTCAGGGTCAGATCCTCGTCCTTCCGGGTGATGTCTTCCGGCAACGGCATGGTCTGGAATTCTCGGATATCCCAGGTCGACATCATCGCATCGACACGTTCCTCGATATAATTGAGAACCTTGATCACCTTGTTGATGCGCTGACCAGTCAGATCCTGGAAGTTACAGGCTTCGTAGATCGCCGTGATCAAGTCCGCGATATCGCCTAGCCGGGAGTTTGCGTATTCGTCCGTGGTCATGGTCAACAGATCGGCGACGACTTCCTCGATCTTCTCTGCGTTGCCCATGATCCCGTCGGTGGCGGTCTCGGTCTGCCGCACGATCTCGCTGAGTTCCTCGGTTGCCGACTCGAATTTGTCCTCGTTCGACAACGGGTGGCGCAGGGCGGCAATCTCCACCTTTGTTGCCTGGATACGGCCAGCAATCTCGGAGATCTCGGTCCGGATCTCCTCGATCTTCTGATCCTGTTTGCCAGTATTTTCTACGGCTGCTGCTGCTGCCGCCGTTGCTTCGGCGGCCGCCGGTTCAGGTGGATGCCCGTCGATTTTGCTTTCCAGAGCGCGGATCGCCTCCATGACTTCGGACAGATCGACCTCGGCGGCGGCGACAATACTTTCAGCGACCAGAGCGTTCCTGGTGCCGGCGTTGTTTTTTGGGCTCGCACCAGTCTTCGCACCCGCGCTGGGTGCGCGGCGCGTTTCGATGCTGTAAGGCGTTTTCATATACCTAGGCAAAGCGCTACTCCTCTAACTCGCCCAAGTAATACCCGAATGAAGTTATCAATCGGTAAAGACGGTTCCACGTCACGGCTATGCCACTACAATCAATGGGTTGCAATGGCTTTTCTATTCAACCGATGGGCTAATTCGGCGAGTCTGCGCGGTGTAATGCGACCCTTATGGCTTCATTTCGGGGAGCGCCGAGCCAGTCCGCCATAAAGCCGAATGCGGCGGTCAATCCATCCTCGACGGCATGGATCAGGCCGAGCAGGGAAGTGTTGTTTTCCGCCGCGTCTATCGCCCGCGCCGTCGCGGTTGTTGACCCGGCACCGCCGCGCCGGGTCATAAGATCCAGTCCCATGACGGCCATCCGGTCCTCCAGATCAATCAGATCCTGCCGACCGGCGGCGATCGCGGCGCCGCTATGTTCGACAAAACGCAAGTCGGCGCTCTCGCCCTCGCCGGTGACGATCCGGTTCGGGCCGAGCGCGAGGCCGTCTTCGGGGAGCGTCAGGTTGCGGCCGAACAGGATCGGCACACGGGCGACATGCAGAATGTGACGCTGGTCGCTTGCCGATTGCCAGTGCGCAAGGTTCAGCCAGGCGAGATCCATCAGCGGTGGGTGCGCCGTCATGAAGCCCGCCCGGTTGGCATAGATGGTGACGAGGGGAATGCATCCGAGGCTGCTGTCTCCCTCATCATCGCGTCGCCATGGACCAAGGCCGTCATCGCCGCGTCGCCATATTTCAAAGCGGCCGGGATAGAGCACCCGGATCTGGCGTTCTGTCGTGTCATCCCACGTACCGGATGCCCTGTTCACGGTCTCCCGAATGCGGACCCGCGTGAGGGCGCTGCCGATGCCGCTCTCCTGGCCGCGCCAGCCGATCAGGTCCGGCGCCTTTATATGAACGAGATAAGGCCGTGCGGTCTCCTTTCCTCCCTCTCCGATCCGGGGATGGTCGACTAGGATATGCGTGAGGCCGTCGGTCAATGCGGCCTGCATCACATCGCGCGCGAACACCGTGAGGTTGCGGCCGCCCAGATCGACATTGTCCGCCAATGTCGCCAGGGCGTCCGGTGGAGTCCCTGTCAGGCCGGCGGGGCGGTGGAACGGTTTTCCGAGCAGGGTCTGGATCGTGCGCTGCAATCCGTTGAACAGTACGCTCCGGTTCAATCGGATTGTATAGGCTTCTCGGGTCTCGCCCGGCTCCCGGGGCAGCCATTTTTCTCCGCGCTGCCGCATGATGCGGGTGCCGCCGAGCAGGTCGTGGATCAGCTCCCAATCGGTGGCCATATCCTGATAGGCGGCATTCGGAGTCGCGACGTCGGAACTCATTTTGTGACCTTTCTGCGGAATATTCATCCGTCATGCCTGAGCCAGAGTTCCCGGCAGCCGGCATAGTCTATCTGTTCCGGCGTCAGCCCCCCGACAGGTCGGGTTTCCGCTGCGACGAGGGACCAGATGGCGTCTGGAACCGGGCTGTGCGGCTGCTCCGAGGACGTCAGCCGTCCTTGTTCGGTCAGCCATTTCAGGCCGTGAAAATGGATCCGGACACGCTGTGCCCGGGTATTGCGGTCTTCCGGTGCGGGAAACCTGATCAGGAAGCGGTACCTGTCGAACACCCGTTCTGCCAAGGCTGCCAGCCGCCGCCCCAGGACGGCATTGCCGTGGTAGCCCAGGCTGCGCAATTTCGTGGTCATCACCCCCAGGACATGCTCGCCGCAGCGGGGCGGAACATAAAGGGTAGCGGTTCCGGTCACAGCGCGCAGACCGGCAAGGACAGGGGTCGTTGCTTCCCGCAGGCACAGGAATGTCACGGAGGCCGGCGAGATCACCGCGCGGATATCGTCACCGGCGTCGTCGAGCAGGCCGAATTCCTCCTGAAAACGGTTTATGGCATCCAGCAGCGCATCGCTGGCCAAGCCATCGATCCTGCCGGGCCAGTAGGGTCGTCCGAGCAGATCCCTGATATGGGCGAGCAGGGCCTGAACGAGGGCTATATCGTGCGGTTGCCCGCTGCCGGGGCCGACGCTTGTTTCGAGGTACGCGATTACAGACATCTCCCACCTCCCCAAGTGGCTGGCCCAGAGGCCGTACGTTCAGGTTCAGCTCGGTCGGACTCAGATCAGGAAGTGCCCGGTCTGAGTCCGGTTTCTGCTCAGTAAGAGCTCCGTTAGTGCCCAGACCAGCGCATCCACACGGTCGGGTGAGCTATTGCCGCCCGATGCTCCGGTGAAGCTGCACATTTGGTCCTCAAGCAAATCAAGGCGGCCGATATGATGGACACGGCCCTGCTCGTAGAGGGCTGCAACCGGCTCGGCCCGGGTCTGCTTGCCGCGGCTGGCACGTACCAGACGCAGCGGTACGGACGGATCGACACTGCGCAGCACCTGCTCCACCATATCTCCGCCCTGATTGATTTCGGCGACGATGCGATCCGCAGCATGCCGGTGATAGGCGTCGATGGCGCGGGCTGCCCAATCGTTCGGGGCAAGCCGTCCTGAAAGATCCTCCAATACAAAAGCTGTTTCGGCGGCGCGTCCGGCGACCAGGATACCGGTCTCGTTCGAAGCGGCGTGGTGGCTTGCCGCCGGATCGATCGCGACCACGATGCGGTCCAGAGCGGGCTGTCCTCCCGGCGCCACGCGGGCCGCTTCAAGCCGCTCCCGGCGCCACAATGCTCCGGGCACATCGGTCAGGAATTCACCGTCGAGTTCCTGCCGTCCAAGCCGGGTGCCGCCATAGGCGCTTTCCATGGCGGCAAGAAAGCCCGGGGCAAGGTTGAGGCGGTTTTCCGTGCTTCGGCCACGGGTCACGACGGAGCCGTCAGCCTCCGCGATACGCTTCAGCCAGTCTTTCGGACGCGGCGTTGTGGTCGCAATGCATTGCGGCCGGGTGCCGAGCCGGAGGGCCATCATCAGGTTGTGCCAGGCTTCGGGCTGGGGCCAGGCTGCGATTTCGTCGGCCCACGCGATATCGAACTGGTGGCCGCGCACCTGGTCCGGATCATCGGCGGACAGCAAGGTGGCGACACTGCCGGATTTCCAGGTGAGCCGGCGCTTCGATGGCTCGTAGCGCGGTTGTTCCCATGGCGGGGCAATGGCCAGCAGGCCGCTCTCTCCTTCGACCATGACGTCGCGGACATCACCAGCTGTGGCTCCGATGATCGCAGCACGCTGACAGCGGCCGCTTTCGAGCGCCGTCCTGATCCATTCAGCGCCGGTTCGGGTTTTCCCGAAACCGCGTCCGGCCAGGATCAGCCAGACACGCCAGGTGCCATCCGGCGGCAGTTGTTTCTCGCGCGCCCAGAACGGCCAGTCATACAGCAGGAGGGCGGCTTCGGCGTCACTGATCCCGCTCAGGAACCGGGTCCGCTCTATCGGATTCATCATCCGGAGCGGTTGGGGGTGGAGAGAGAGCTTCGAGACGGGCGGCGAGTTTTTCCTTTGCTCCCTTGAGGTGGCGCTCCAGGTCTTCTGATCCGGCATCTCGTCCCTCCCGGAAAGTTTCCGGGCGGTGTGCCCGCAATAGGAACATCAGGAGCGAGTCGGAGTATTTTCTGACCGTCCCGCAGATCCTGCCTTGATGGAAACGCGGTTGTTCAACGCCCTCGACGGCCCGGCTTCGGGCCTCGGCCTCAAGCAGGTCGACCGCTATGTCCAGGGCATCGTCCCAGGCGTCGGCGAAGGTCTGATCCTGCCGCCTTATCTGATAGGCATTGCTACGATCGAGCCGCGCCTTGCGGGCGGCTTCACTGACATTTCCTGTTTCGGCGAGAGCTTTCAGAAAATGCCGCTTCTTGCGGGTCCGGGCTGCGGATTCTGCCATGCGTTTCACCCAATAAAAAAGGCGCCCTGCGGGGTGTTCCCACAAGGCGCCGACGATAGAATAGTATTTAGCCGATTTTATAAACCTTGTAAAGCGGTTTTTTCCGATAGAGCGTCATTTGTTTGTATGTTGATCTGGCGGTGCGGCAAGAAATATGCTGCTAAATCAACATTTTGTGTTTTTTAATAATCGGAAAAAACCGATCAATCAGGTCTGCGAAAAACGTGTGGTGGAGGCGTCTTCCGGAGGCGGTCACGGATTGCGGCCAGTCCCCGATCTTCGATCCGCCGCAGTGTGACATGGCTGCGCCCGTCAATATCCTCCAGCTTTCGCCAGGCCACACCGCAGGCCCGGGCCCAAACCACGATCCTTTGCTCCTGATCGCAGGCGAACATCCAGCCGAGGCTTTCATCGAGACGGTCGATCGCCGCCGGACTTGGCGATGCCGGCCGTGTTTTTCCCGGTGACAATTCATGCGCAAAGCTGTTTTGCGCGACATCGGGCCACCCGGTGAGTCGAGCTTTGGCATATGCCCTTGGTAATCGGTGCAAAGTGTCCGCTGCTTCTTTCAGGTAATGTTTGATCCATTTTGGATCCGGCGCAATCTGCGTGCTCGTCATTGACTCCCTCCAGTCGGAACCGATCATCGTCGCGATGAACAGAGCGTCGGTAAAGGTGTGGTTATGGCATTTCTACGCCTAAAGCGTTAAATTGCGACGAGATCGGATTTTCCCGGTCAAAAAATACCTTTGCCACTGACGCTTAGGTTGTTTTAGGCCAAAGATTAATATTCGGCAATAGGAAAAAAACTCTTGATCATCCGATTATGGGGGCATAGGTTCCAGTTATGAAGCTCGATATCCAGCGAAAGCGCATCCTGGAATTGGTGGCGCATCGTGATCCTCCAACGGATCTGAAGAAAGCCTCGCTGGCTTGCGGCAAGAATCACGCCTACCTGCATCAGTTTATCAATCGTGGAACGCCGCGAAAGCTGCCGGAAGACGTGCGTTATGCCCTGGCCAGCCATCTTGGCGTCGATGAGGCGGTGCTGCGACCGGAGCACGGAGTGGTTTCTTCCCCGTCTCCGGCGCGCCGCATAGGCCCCGCTGTGACCATGCCGTCTGTTCCGGGCTCCGGCCCTGTCGACCAGTCGAGAGTAACAGCGGTTCCCGAAGTGCGCATTTCCGCCTCGGCCGGTGGCGGGGCTAATCTCGAGCAGGAGCCGGGCGGCAACGACTGGTACTTCGATGCTGGCTGGCTTCGATACGAGCTGCGGGCGTCGGCCCGCGATCTCCGGGTAATTTCTATCGACGGAGACTCGATGGAACCGGTGCTGTATTCCGGCGACAAGGTGATGATCGATCTCAGCCGCACGGCCCCGTCTCCGCCGGGAATTTTCGTGCTGCATGACGGTATTGGCCTGGTTGCCAAGCAACTCGAATATATCCCGAACAGCGACCCGCCGCGGGTACTGATCCGCTCGGAAAGCGCGCGCTATCAGGATTACGAACGGACTATTGAGGAAGTGAATATCGTCGGCCGCGTGATATGGTTCGCTCGTCGCCTCTAGGCATATGCCGGGGGCGGTACTAAATCTTAACGGATCAAGTCCATCATCAGCGTGCGAGACAGAGCGCGCGGAGACGAGAGTTGAGCGGATCGACAAAAACCATCTGTGGCCCCTGGCGGTATGTGCTGCTCTGCGTCGGCATGATTTGCACGGTGTTGGGGATTGCGGGGATTGTGCTGCCGGGATTGCCGGGAACGCTGTTCTTGCTGATTGCAGTCTGGGCTTTTTCCCGCTCTTCCGAACGGTTTCACCTCTGGCTCTACAACCATCCGCGCTTCGGAAGCGGTGTGCGTGCCTGGCATGAGCATGGGGTGATCCCGCTGCGTGCCAAGATGGCCGCCGTGACGATGATCTCGTTCTCTTTCGCGCTGCTCTGGGGCTTTGTGCTGGAGGACTGGCGGCTGGCGGCTGCAACCGGTGTCGTGCTGGCCCTGGTCGCTACCTGGATCGCGACCCGACCGGGAGCGATCAAGCAGGAAGACCCCGCCTGATCGCTTGCCGGAAAAGGCAGGTCAGTTCTTCTTCGTGCCGTGACCGTGTTTCATATCATGCTTCATGGGCTTTTTGCCGGCACCCGCGCCAACGGACTCGACCTTGACGCTGACGGTCACCGAACCCGATTTCTCGAAGGTCAGTGTCAGCGGGAATGTCTCGCCTTCCACCAGCGGTGCCTTCAGGCCGATCATCATGACGTGAAAGCTGCCGGGCTCGAGCATCGCATGGCCATGCGCCGGGACCGGAACTGGGCCGCTCGGCCGCATTTTCATTACGCCGTTTTCGTGCAGGTGCGTGTGCAGTTCGACCCGGGCGGCAACGTCGCCGGATGCCGCCATCAGACGGTCATCCGTCCCGCCGTGATTTTCCAGTTTCATGAAAGCGGCGCCATTCTTGGCGCGGCCAGGTGTCGCGCGGGCCCACGGATGGTCAACGAGGATGTCGCCGGCCTTGAACTCATGGGCCGAGGCGATGCCGCTGAACAGGGGCAGGGTAATGATGGCGAGCGCGGCAAACCGCGCGGCGGTTTTTACAAACTTGAGCATTTTTCTGTCTTTCAATTCTTCGGGGTGCGGCTAAGGCGCCGCTTGTCTTGAGGAGGATCGAAAGCTCAGATGGGAGGTGCCCGGGGATTGCGGAGGCGGATGAATCTCTGACGACAGGCCGGATAAGGCCCTGATGCGAGATGGTCAGGCGCGATGATCTGTCCGGCCGTGTCGGAATTGCCCGAAGGCAAGGCTGTCGCAGTCGGCACGCCACAGAGTGTACAATGCTTGCAACCGGCTGCGTTATCCTGCTGCCTGCCTTCCTTGGCTCCGCCGGCATCAACGATGGCGCCGAGACACAGTTTGGCGAGGTCGGCGGTGAGACTACCGGGAGGCGCCGGGGTCAGGGCGGCGGAGGCGCCGAGAGTGAAGCCAGCCTGGGTCACGAGGGCCAGAATACCGAAAACAGCCGCGATGAAACGGCGGCGGGCATGGCTGTGTCCCGCCGATATTCGCAGTTCGGTTATTGTCATCGTGGCGCGTCGCATGTCATCACCATAGCAGGCGCCGCTGGCAATGGTCAGGGGCTATACGTCGCATGCAGAAAGGGCGGACGCTTTATGGGCCGAGGACGGCAGAGAAGCAAGCGGGCACAACGGTCCACGCAGCGGCCGGCGCAACGCCGGGGATATGCGGCCAATACGCCGCTCCTCGAAGTAGCTGTCGAACGGCTCGGCGGACGAGGTGACGGTTTGGCCCAGGCGGAAATCAAGACCGGCTACGTCAGCGAGACCCGTCCGCTTTTCATTCCTTTCGCTCTGCCTGGCGAACGGGTCCGGGTGCGCCCGGTGTCCGACCGTGGAGAGGGCGTTGCCTGCGATCTGATTGAACTGGTGGAGTCGGCTCCGGAGCGGGCCGATCCTGCCTGTGCTCATTTCATGACCTGTGGAGGCTGCGCTGTGCAGCATCTCGACGCCGGAGCCTATCAGGCCTGGAAGCGGGATCAGGTCGTACAATATCTCAGCCGGGCCGGGTTGGGTGAGGTGACCGTCGGGGCGTTGCGGACCTGCGCGCCTGCTGCCCGGCGCCGAGCCGATTTCGTGCTCCGAATGACTGGAAAGAAACTGGTCGCCGGTTTCCATGAGCGTGGCAGCAACCGCATTGTCGAAATCACCGAATGCCCGGTCCTGCGTCCGTCCGTCTTTGCTTTGATGGCCCCGCTGAGGCAGCTTTTCGGCGGTGTGTTGGAGTCAGGGCAGTCCGTCGATTGTGTGGTGAACGAGCTTGATAACGGGCTCGATCTGTTGCTCCGCCTGCCGGACCATCCCGATCTCGATTTTCGCGAGAAGCTCGCCGACTTTGCCGATGACCAGGATCTGACCCGGCTTTCCTATCATGCCGAGGGTGACAGTCTTCCGGACCCGGTGCCGCTGGCGCAGCGCCGCACGCCGATTATCACCTTCGGATCGGTCTCCGTGACGCCGCCGCCTGGCGCCTTTCTGCAGGCGACGGTGGATGGCGAGGCGGCGATCCAGGAGTTGGTGTGCGAAGGCACGGGGGGCGCGCGTGCCGTGCTCGATCTCTATGCCGGATGCGGCACCCTGTGTCTTGCGCTGGATGGGACTGCGGAACGGCTTGCGGTCGAAGGCGACGATGCTCTGCTCGCCGCGATCCGGTCTGGGGCCGATGCGGCCAGGCTCGGAGGGCGGGTCCGAACCGAGAGGCGAGATTTGACCCAGCGTCCCTTTGCCGGCAAGGAGCTCGGCAAGTTCGATGCGGTGGTGCTCGATCCACCCCGCGCTGGCGCACGAGAACAGGCGGCGGCCCTGGCTGCATCCAAGGTGCAGCGGATCGTCTATGTCTCCTGCAACCCGGCCACATTCGCCCGGGATGCGCGGACGCTGGTGGATGGCGGCTATGAATGCGTTGAAGTCACGCCAATCGACCAGTTTCTCTGGACGCCGCATATCGAGCTGGTGGCCAACTTCGTCCGGCGCGGCGCGTGAGTGCGACAAGAGAGCGGGATCCAACCCGGATCCGCAAGCGGACGGTGACGGTCTCCGGTCACGTCACCTCGGTATCGCTTGAAGAGGCGTTCTGGGATGTATTGAAGGGGATCGCCGCTGCGAGAGACCTCTCGATCAACAGTCTGGTCTCCGAGGTGGATGCGACGCGCAGCGGCAATCTTTCAAGCGCGCTGCGCGTTTTCGTTCTGTCGGAACTGCTTGGCGGCACGCCGTCAGTTCCCGAGTAACCCTTTCAGCACGCCGCGCAGCGCCTTGCGGGGATCGACCTTCTCGACGGGTTCGCTCGGTGCGGCTTCCGGCGTGGTCGTTGTCGTACCATCGCTGCTGCTGCCCGTGTTCTTGTTGAACTGCCGCAGGATGCCGCGCTCGATCACCCGCTGCAGCACGTAGGTCTGCAGCTTGTTGGCATCGAGGATCTGGCGCGGATTGTCGAGTGGGCCGGTAAGGCGCAAGCCGATCGGCGGTGAGTTCGAATGCTCGCTGAGCCAGAACTGGGTGCGGACATCCATTTCCTGCGGCGGCAGATTGACGACGGCGGTGCCGCGTCCCTCGGCTGCTTTCGACTTGAGCGAAATGTCTTCCGATTGCAGTACACCATTGGTGATCTTGTAGGTCGCGCTCAGGCTATCGAACGGTGTTGTGCCGCCTTGCATGGCCCTTTGCGCCAGCACCAGGAAATCGACGGAGCGGTCGAGCTGCTTCAGCTGCTCGCTTACTGCCGGCAGGTCGAACCCCTCTACACTGCCGTCGGCGACCTTCACCGAGCCGCTGCCCTGCAATCCGGAAACCAGCGCGTATTCGCTGCGGCCCGAGGTGCTCAGACTGGTTTCATAATCCAGAGTGCCGGTGACCTGGGGGGCGCCGGTCGCTGTGGCCGCAGCCTGCTGCACATCGGCGTTCTTGACGCTGAGGGTGAGCCCGGCCGACGGCGTTGTACCGTGTTTCAGGGAGGCTGTGCCGTTCAGGGTGCCGCCGAACAGGCCGGAGGTCAGGCGTGACACGGTCAATGCGCCATTCTCCAGCACTGCCGCCAGGTCGACTTTGTCCAGCTCATAGGCGCCGTAGAGAATTTTTTCTGCCTTCAGGCCAATATCCGCATCTGCGGCGAGCAGTCCCGAGGTGTCGATCGACTCCCGCGACCAGGTCCGGGAACTGCTTTTCACCGGCACAACAGGGGCAACGCCGCCAGCCGGTGGAGCACTGCCCTTTGGCAGCCAGGGATCAATGGCGATGGCCCCGGATTCGGCGGTGAGCATCAGTTTGGGGCGCTGCCCGGTGAGGGTGAGTGCAGCCGTACCGGTCAGGGAGACCGGTCCAAGGCCGAGCCGCAGGCCGTTGACATTCAGAGTATCAGTATTGCCTTCGAGGCGGCTTACCAGGGTTGCGGGTCCGAGGTCGCGCTTCGATGGAGAATAACCCGGCGAGAACCCACGTATCAGGGCCACCACATCCGGATGAGCATAGCGCGTGTCGAGTGCAAGCGCTGTGCTGTCAGAACCAGGAGCAACCGTCCCCTTCAGTCCGAGCTGGCCCCCGCCGAGATCCATCGTTGCATCGACGCCATAGGCGCCGTCAGGCGCCGACATCACGGTCGCTGCGAGCGCTAGGGAGCCGAGCGTTATGTCTGTCGGGATCGCACCGGGAGACAGGGTTGCCGCGAGTTCGTCCACGCTCGGGTGCTGCAGCTTGACTGCCAGATCGACGTTCAGCGGTTGCGCCAGGGGGTGCAGGATGCCTTTGACCGAGGCGGTTGCACCGGCTGTTTTTGCCGTCGCATCGACGGTCAGGGCCGACAGGTCGCCGAGGATGCTGCCGTTCAGGGTGGCGCTGCCGATGCGTTGCAGCGTTTCGTTCGGCTCAATGCCGGCGAGGCGGGCGAGGCGGGTGACCGACTTGGCGTCGATCATAAACTCTAATTTCGTGTTCGGATCGGATACGGACCCGGCGAGCGAACCACTCAGATCGACCTTCGCGCCACCAAGGTCTGCGATGGCGAGTTTGCTGACTGAGAGCGCGCCGTTCTGAATTCGGGCTTCGAGCTGACCGCCGATGATCGGGGTCTTGCGCACTGTAATTTGGTCAAACCCGATCCGGACATTGGCATCGAAACTGTTCAGGGCGACTGCGGCCTGCTCCATGGGAGAGGGACCGCTCGGTGCGGGTGTGCCGGAAGGAACGGGCTCTGTTGTACCGGCCTGGTCTTCAGGCGGAAGATAGGCATCCAGATTGATCTTGCCGAGATCCAGCGCCAGGCCGAATGCGGGGCGATCGCGCAGCAACAGGGTAAGGCCGCCCCGGATTTGGGTTGTGTCGAGATCCATGGTCCAGTTGGTCAACTGGATCTGTTCCAGGCTTGCGGCAATGTCAGCGCCGAGGCTGCCCTTACGCAGACGGTCGGGGGCAACAGAGTCGATTTCGATGTCGAGCCAGCTTAGCGTTCCGCGCAGATTGTCCGACACGAAGTCCGCACGGCCGGAGAATTGCGGTTTACCGTTTGCGCTTTCAAGGGTGCCGGACAGGCTGATGTCGGACCCGCCGGGCATTTGCGCGCTGAATACATTCAGGGCCGCCGCTCCGCCTGAAAGTGAGGCCTCGATCCGGGGCTGGCGAATGACCCCGCCGCGATAGTCGATAGCATCGGCAGTCAGGGTCAGGTCGGCGTCGATCCCGGTCGGGAGGGTGAAATCCGCAGCGGCGGTGTTCGCTGGGGCCGATGTGGCGGTGGGAGCTTCTCCGCCAGCAACATTGTTGCTGGCTAATGCTGTCAGCAAGTCATCCAGCACGAACCGGTCGAGTGCAAGCCTCGCATCGACGTCGACGCCGTCGGCGAGACGGGCCGTGACGGCACCTTTTGCGGAGAGTCCGCCTGCGCTCAGGGCAAGTTCACCCAGAACAGCCTGCTCCGAGGAGGCTTCCAGCTTGGATGACAGTTTGAACGGTCCGGCCAGCGCGGCCGGAAGTGCTTCGGTGCGCGCGCCGAGCGGTGCCAATGCTGCAGCGGCGGCGACAAGATCGTTGCCGCTTACGCCGATGGTACCCATCAGCCGGGGCATGTCGCCGAGCACGAGGGTGCCACTATAACTCAGCTCCGCCGCCTTGTTGCCAAGAGTGACGATGGTCTCCAGCGGTGTCGCATGACCGGCGTCTATCGTGCCGGTCGCTGCGGAAAGCGCGACCGGCACGTCCTTGTAGTTGAAGTCGCCGGTCAGTTTGAACGGGCCGTTCAGGCTGTTTGCGCTGAGCGCGGCAGCCAGTCCTGCGACGGTATGGGTTTCTCCCGTTGAGTGATCGAAAAAGGAGATGCGGCCGTTCGTGATCGTGGCGCCGTCAAGACTGAGATCGATATCCCCGCCGCTGGCTGGCCCGGCGTCTCCGCTGCTGCTGCCAGCCTCTCCCGCCGTATCGGGGGCGGGGGTGCTGAACGTCCAGTTGTTGCGACCGTTCGCAAACTGCTCAAGTGCGACGACTGGATCTTCCAGGGTAATGGATGCGACCTTCACCTTGCCGCTCAGTAGCGGCGCGAGCGCGACATGGATTTGCAACGCGCCTGCCGAGATGAAGGTGTCGGCGTTGCCGCCTTCCGCATTCGCGAGCTTCAGCTTTTCAACGGAAAGCCGGGGCGCGGGAAGCACCTGGAAGCTGATGTCGCCGTCAATTTCAAGCTGCCGGCCGGTCTGTTCCTCGACCGTCCGGGTGATCTCGGTCTTGTAGCTGTTCCAGTCGATGAAACTGGGCCCGACGAGGACGACCACGCCCAGAACGACGATCAACGCCAGAACCGCGAGAACCAGTTTCTTCAAGTGGGGTCTCCATTTGGTGCCGTCTATTCGGAGACGGTGCCGGGTTGATCCAGAAGCACGGCAGCAATATGCCTGCAATCAGGTTCTCAATCTACATGGCGCTTGATCTGGCACAAGTCACCAAAGCGATAGGGTGGCGGCGTGACAGTGTTGGGGTAAGCTGCGGCCGATTTCTTTATTCCTGCGTTGGGGGACGCCGTCCGTGATTGAAGTCTTATTGCCCGACTCTGTGCCGCTATGGGCGTGTATATCGCTAATCCTTTTCAGCTATGTGACGTCTGCGGTGACCGTGACTTTCGGCCTTGGGGGCGGGGTTATGATGCTGGTCGCGATTGGATCCGTCTTGCCGCCGCTGGCGGTGATCCCGGTGCATGGCGTGGTGCAATTGGGCTCGAATGCCGGACGGGCCTATGTGATGCGCGAGCATACGGAGCGTAGGCTCTTTGGGTTTTTTGTCATCGGTGCGCTGGTTGGCGTCGCTATCGCAGCGCAGATTGTCGTCTCATTGCCGCAGGCGGCCCTTCAGGCGATGTTGGCTTGCTTCATTCTGTATACGGTCTGGGGCCCGAAGCTTGGCAAGCACAAGATACCGGCCGCCGGTTTCATCGGGGTCGGTGCAGTGACCACTTTTGCCACGATGTTCGTCGGCGCGACTGGCCCCCTGCTGGCCGCGTTCCTGCCGCCGGATCGTTACGGCAAGATGATAACGGTCGCGACTCACAGTGCCTGCATGATGGTGCAGCACGGGGTGAAGGTCGTGGCGTTCGGTATCATCGGCTTCGCTTTTCCGGAATGGTTGCCGCTGATTATAGCAATGATCGCGACCGGGTTCCTCGGCACGACAACCGGTAAGAAAGTACTGGAATGGATGCCGGAGCGTATCTTCGCTATCGGCTTCAAGACTGTTCTGACGTTGCTTGCAGTGCGTCTGCTCTGGGTCGGAGCCAGCAGCCTGATAGGCTTCTGACCGGATCAATGTGCCTTTGTGCTTGGAGATAACGAGATGTATGTCATCACCGTCGAATTTCACATCCGGCCTGCCATGGCGGCGGCGTTTAGGGAGGCTATGCTGGAAAATGCCGCGGCGTCGCTGAGGGTGGAGCCCGGCTGCACTCAGTTCGATGTCTGCTTCGACCCGCAAGATCCGGCGCACTGCTTCCTCTATGAGATCTACGACAATGAAGCCGCTTTCAAGGACCACCTGGCGAGCGACCATTTCAAGACGTTCGACGATCGTGTCGCGCCGATGATCGAGCAGAAAAATGTGACTGTCTGGGAGCGTGTTGAAGCATAATAGGCGGCTATTCCGCCGGGACTGATTCCGGAGCGATGTCGTCAACTGTACTCAGCGCTTCAGGCAGGTTCTCTGCGTTGGCGATTTGCATTGCCGCAGAAACGGCTGTTGGCATCGGGCGCACCACGGGATGCATCTTTATCGAGCGGATCTTGAGGTCGTGGATCGCATCGCGGGGCACGTAGTCCATGGCGATGCGGGCCAGTTGCCGCCGGAGATGCGGCAGGCGGATTTGCCATACCGCGCTATCGACCAGTCGCTGGATCTCAGTCTGGCAATGCAGCGATATCGCTTTGGATTTCTCGCGTATGACCTGGGCGCTGGCCTGGCCTGGCGCGGTAAAGAGGACGTCGATCACGAATTTCTGGTCGAGCCCGCGATCGCTTTCGAAATAGACCTCAATCGGCGGTGTCAGCCGAACTGGCTCAATCCGGATATAGCGGTTTGGATCGTGGCTGATGATCGGTTCGAAATGGAGCACGCTCATCATTGCCGTGATCAGGCATGTACCCATCGTGATGAAGCCGAACAGATGTGCCCAAGGCATGTGGTCGAGGGCGAGGGGGATCATCGGGTAGGTCACCAGACGGTTGTAGTAGTCCGGGTCGACGCGCCAGTTGAAAATATTGATGTGGAGCAGGAACGAGAAATCGCCCCAGTCATTTAGGGTCGGGCCGATGCCGAGAACAGCCGCGTTGTAAATGGCAACAACAAGGCCGGACAGAAAGATCATTCCAAGGGCGGCGGCAAGCCCGGCACACAGGTGCCATTTCATCCAGTACGCGGCGACCTCAACGCGATAGCGGTGCATCACACGCGCTTCACGTTCGGCTTGCTCGTCGAGGATGAGATAGCGTTTCATCAACGGGGATCTTTTCTTTCTTAATGCGGTTTCTGTTTTTGGTATTCAATGTTAAATCAATTTTAGCTAATTGACTTAAACTATAATGCCAGACTTATGGTTGTCCACACCCGCGTTTACTATAAACCGAAATTGCTAAGAATATGCTTAAAATTGCGAATATATAGTGGCGTCCGCGCCCTGTCTGCGCATATGTCGTGGTATCAGGGGGCAGTTCATTGCTACATTCCCTGCAGGGCTATTTTGAGGTGAGAGGCGAGAAATGTCGGGTGTGTTCAGTAGTCTGATGGCCGGTCTTCCGTATCTGGTCGCGCATTTCGCGGCGAGTTTGGGAATGCTGCTGATCGGAACCCTGATCTATATGCGGATCACGGCGCATGACGAGATGAAGCTGATCCGGGAGGGTAACGCGGCGGCCGCCCTCTCGCTCGCGGGGGCCGTGCTCGGCCTGGCGATCCCGCTGGCTTTCTGCTTGGCCGCCAGCGTCAGTCTTCTCGATATTCTGATCTGGGGAACGGTCACGCTGGTGATCCAGATTTTGGTCTTCAGGGTGACGGACCTCGCCATACGCAATCTTTCAACGCGCATTGAAGAAGGCGAGATCGGGGCCGCGACGCTCCTCGTTTCGATCAAGCTCTCAGTTGCTGCCCTCAATGCGGCGGCTGTTTCGGGCTAACGGCTGTGCGCTCTCTTCCACCTGAGAAACTGGGGATACTCGGGGCCGTGGCGGCTTTTGTTCTGGCCGGGCTTTTCGAGTGGGGTGGCGATTTGATGCAGCCCGCACCGGAAGCTCGACCGGATCGTCCTGGGTATGAAGTCCCGCCGGCTCAGGGCCGGACGCCGCGCCGGCCTCTGCCGCCACCGAGCCTGAACGATATAAAGCTTAGGATCGAGGAGAGCGAAAAGATCGGAAACGGCGTTGGGACAGCGTTCGTGATATCGCCGGATTACTGGCTGACTGCGCGGCATGTCGTCGAGGGATGCGATCGGTTGGGTTTTGTGGTCGACCAGCAGCGTGTCATGCCTATCAGGGGCGGTGCGGTCTGGCATCCGGATGCTGACATCGCGCTCGTACGTGCGGATGCCGGGCAGTCCCCGGCTCTCTCTCTGGGGCCGCTGCCGGATATCGGCGACGCGGGATATCATTACGGGTTTCCTGGAACTGGCAAAGGACGTGTTTCCTCTGCGCTACTCGGGCGCGGTGAGCTTCACGGAAAGTCCCTGCGTGGAATAGGCCGTCTCGTTCTGGTCTGGGCCGAGACCGGACGTGAGGGGGTGGCACCGGGCAGCCTCGGCGGGATCAGTGGCGGGCCGACCCTCGATGCGTCGGGGCGTCTGGTCGGCATCGCGATAGCGTCGAACACTAGGCGCGGGCGTGTGTCGACGGTCGCGCCGCGCACCATCAAGCAGATGCTGAACAGCGAAAGAGTTCCAACCGAGGAGGCGGCGGGGGCCAGATGGGGCAACGCTCCGTCCTTTTCCGAGTTGGAGCGGATCGGGACTGTTCGGCAGCTCTATTGCAAAGTGGGCAGCTAACCTCCCCAGGCCATTGACCCGGCGTGCTCAGGGAACGAAGGCGCAGCGCATATTCCCCCAATGGCGTCCGGCCAGGGTGATTGGTGCATCGATCTCCTTCAGAAGCACTTTGTTGCCTCCGCCCATGTCCCGGAGATAGGTCTGCAGCTGGTGGGGCTCTTTGTTGCCCGCCGCAAGCAAGCCTGCGCGGTCGTCGAAGATCCGCCGGTTGCGGCAGTTCGCGGCGTTCCAGACCGGGTCGTCCGGCCGCTGCGGCTGCGAGACCGCAGCGTTGTGCGTGCCGATATAACCGTTCCTGTCGGTGGCGCAGAGGAGCCGGATGCGATCATCCCGATCCTTGTGGTGCTCTTGTATGGGAGTCAGCAACGCGTCGGTGAGATCGACGAACCTGGTCGAATATTGCGCCGGATTGGTGCCCGGCATCATCGCGTATTGGCTGTCGAACATATCCTCAATGGAAATCCGGCCTGAGCTGATGGCGCTAGCAAGGGCGTTCTCGGCTTCATTTGCTGCCGTGATGCAAATATCCCGGAAGACGTCATTTTCCCCCATGGCCTGCTCGATCATGGCGCCGACCATTTCGGCGGCCATGGCGTCGATATTCTCGAAGGCGGCATGAATACCAAGAGATGTGGCGGCAACGACGCGTGCCGGAATGCGGACCCCGTTAGCAAGGGTGACGCCGCCGAGCGTTGCCGGTTCCACGGTTTCCTGTCCATCGCACAGCAGCAGGGCGCCGCGTGGCGAAAGATCGGCGATGAAGCCCTCCGCATTGATGGGGCCGAACTGGATCGTCCCGTTTATCACGGTCGGGGTACGGTCTGTGCCCCGGCGGTTCGTATCCTCGCCCGCCCGCACAACAATGCCGAGCCGGCGTTTCATATCGCTTACATTCGTGCTGACATTTCTTGCCAGGGTCTCGATCGCGGTTGCTGACTGGCTCGTGCGTTCCGCATGCTCTGCCACCTTGGCGATGGAGGCGGCGACCTGGCCGGTCATTTCCGAGGCCTCATTCGAGGAGCGGCCAATCTCGCCGGTTGCGGCCAACTGCTCTTCGACGGCAGAGGCGACACCGGAGGAAATCCCGTTTACCTCTGAGATTTTCGAGGCGATTCCAGTGATGGCCTCGACCGAGGACCGGGTCGCTGTCTGCACGCCATCAGTATGCTGGCTGACCTCCTGGATGGCGTTCTCGGTCTGTTGCGCCAAGGATTTCACCTCAGAGGCGACGACTGCAAAGCCTCTCCCCGCCTCTCCGGCACGGGCAGCCTCGATCGTTGCGTTCAGGGCGAGCAGCTTGGTCTGTGCGGCGATGGAGTTGATCAGGCCGACGACGGAGCTGATGTTTTTCGTCGCTTCTTCAAGGGCGGAAACCCTCTCACGTGCGCCTTCGGCGCTGTCTGTCGCTTCTCCTGTCAAGCGGGCTGAGTCCGAGACCTGCGCGGCAATTTCCTGGCTCGATGCGCTGAGTTGCTCTGTCGCAGCGGCGACGGAGTTCACGTTGCCGGCGGTGATGTCGGTCGCACCGCGCACTTCGTTGATCAGAGTCGCCATTTCGGTCGCCGCGGCAGCGAGGCTGTTTGTCAGCTCGGCAACCCGCCCGGCCTGCAGCATGACTTCTTCAACGGTCTGATCAATCTCGCGTTCAAGAGTATCGGCGAGGTTCAGAACCTGTTGCTTTAGCTTTTCTGTCTCGTCTGACGATCCGGCGGCATCTTGTGCAAGATCCATGTCCAGAGCGATGGCCTTGGCTAAGGCGCTGCAATACCGCATGGCATCGTCGGCACGCCTATGCTTGCTGGCGATCAGGTTGAACAGGCGTGGCTGGATGAAGGCGGCAGCGCCAATATGCCAGCGCGGGCCGAGGCCGATCCCGGCATGAAGCTCGCCGATCTCCCGGGAGCGTGCGAGATAATCGTCGTTGAACCCGTCATTGATAAGCGATTGCCAAAACCGGATTTGGGCTTGCTTGAGGATGTCGGGGCCCGGACCCTGTTCCAGCTTTATAGCAATATCCGGATCGGCGGCAATATGGCGGTAGAATTGATCCAGAATAGACGGCAGCCCCTTTTCGAGAAGGGGCCAGATTTTCTTGAGAGCGAGAAGCTCACCCTGATCGATTTCGGTAAATGCCAGTCGTGAAATTTCCGTCTGTTCCGCCATGGGTTTTTTTCCCTTGTTGTTATGGTTGGCCGTTGATCCGGCCTTGCCCCAAATTCTTTTATTCCCTCAGTCTCAGATTGATTACATAAACAGTACAATAATAGTCAGGACAATTTCCGGAAATTTGCTCATAGCTTCCAAAGTTCCCCATGTGACCGCCCTTTCCCGGGGGCGGTTCCCCGTCAGACCCTTGCTGAGGGGCATTGTGGCGCCATCTAGATGTAAGGTGACCGAACGGAGGAAGTCATGGGGTCGGATCTGTGTTCACAATGGTTTCGAGTGTCGTCGCGGCTTGCCGCAACGGTGTTCCTTTTCGGTGTTGCGGTCTGCACGGCACGTGCCGATGTGCCGCTGGTCGAGCGGTCAGATGTCCATGATTTCCGCATCACGCAGCTGGCTGGCGGCCTGGACCACCCCTGGGGACTGGCGTTCCTGCCGGACGGCCGCATTCTCGTCACTGAGCGGGAAGGGGCATTGCGCATCGTAGGTCCGGACGGGTTGGAGGCGGAACCGGTGCGGGGCACGCCGGAGGTCTATGCCTCTGGTCAGGGTGGTTTGCTCGACGTGGTGCTGCACCCGGAATTTGCCAAGAACAGGCTGGTCTATCTGTCCTTTTCCGGGCGAGGCGATGGCGGTGCCGGAACGGAAGTTGCGCGGGGGCGTCTGGTCGATGGCGCCCTGACCGGTTTGGAGGTTATCTTCCGGCAGAATCCGAAGGTCGGCGGCGGCAGGCATTTCGGCTCCCGGCTGGTTTTTGCGCCGGATGGAATGCTGTTCGTCAGCATGGGCGACCGGGGCAGCCATATGGGCGAGGCTCAGAATCTCGGCACGCATATCGGAACTGTTGTCCGGATCAGGGATGACGGGTCAGTGCCGCCTGACAATCCGTTTGTTGGCCGAGAGGGCGCGTTGCCGGAAATCTATTCCTACGGGCACCGAAACGTGCAGGGCATGGCGCTGCGACCGGGCACGTCGACCATCTGGGCGCAGGAGCACGGTCCGCGTGGCGGCGACGAGGTGAATATTCTCCGACCCGGCGGGAATTACGGCTGGCCCGCGATCACCTATGGCATCGATTACAGCGGCGCGATTATCTCGGACAAAACCGAGGCGCCCGGCATGGAGCAGCCGGTCGTCTACTGGGTGCCCTCCATCGCGCCAAGCGGGATGGAATTCTATGACGGTGACAAATTCCCGAACTGGCGCGGCAATCTCTTTGTCGGGGCGCTGGCGCACGAGCATTTGCGGCGGCTGGTGCTCGACGGCGAACGGGTGACGGCACAGGAAGTGCTGCTTGAGGATCTGGAGGAGCGCATTCGTGCGGTGAAGCAGGGGCCGGATGGCTATCTCTATGTTCTGACGGACAGTTCCAGCGGTGAATTGCTGCGTCTTGAACCACTGTAATCTGTTCAGGTTGCCCTCTAAAAGAAAGTGGTTGCACCTGTGTGCGGATATAGGTGTAACCTTTCGCCGTTGGATTGATCCTGGAGGCGAAGATGGCGGCTCAGACTGTAGGCGTGAAGGTCAGCGAGGATTTGCGGGCCCGGCTCAAGACTGCCGCCGAGAGGATTGGCCGCACGCCCCACTGGCTGGTGAAGCAGTCTCTTGTCGGCGCCATTGAGCGGATCGAGCGGGGCGAGCCGCTGGACACTTATCTGGCGGGCGACGCGGATCTCGACCTCGAAGACACTGCGCCCGCCGTTGAGCAGCTCCACCGGCCATTTCTTGAATTCGCTCAAGGGGTACAGGCGCAAAGCGTGCTGCGTTCCCGCATAACGGCGGCCTATCGCAAGCCGGAAACGGAATGCCTGCCTTATCTGATTTCAGAGGCGACCCTTGCGCCTGCCAAACAGCAGGCGGCGGCCAGTCTGGCCCGCACCCTGGTTGAATCCCTGCGTGAGAAGACCGTGCGCGGCGGCGTCGAGGGGCTGATCCACGAATATGATTTGTCCAGTCAGGAAGGCGTCGCTCTGATGTGCCTCGCCGAGGCGCTGCTCCGGATTCCGGACCGGCAGACCCGCGACGCGCTGATCCGCGACAAGATCTCCAGCGGTGACTGGAAATCCCATCTCGGTCACAGCCCCTCGATGTTCGTCAACGCCGCCACCTGGGGGCTCGTGGTCACCGGAAAGCTGACCTCGACCCAGAGCGAGGACAGCATGGGTGCGGCTCTGACCAAGATGATCGGGCGTGGCGGCGAGCCGTTGATCCGCAGCGGTGTCGACGTCGCAATGCGGATGATGGGCGAGCAGTTTGTCACCGGGCAGACCATCTCCGAGGCGCTGGCCAACAGCCGGGCGATGGAGAAAAAAGGCTTCCGCTATTCCTACGACATGCTCGGCGAGGCGGCGACGACGGCCGAGGATGCGGCCCGGTACCTGAAGGAATATGAGCAGGCCATCCATGCCATCGGCAAGGCCTCGAAGGGCCGCGGCATTTATGAAGGGCCGGGCATCTCCATCAAGCTCTCCGCCCTGCATCCGCGCTACTGGCGGATGAAGCAGGATAGGGTCATGGAGGAGCTGCTGCCGATCCTGAAGGATCTGGCAGAGCTTGCCCGCTCCTACGATATCGGCCTCAATATCGATGCCGAGGAGATGGACCGGCTGGAACTCTCCCTCGATCTGTTGGAAGCCGTCTGCTTCGATCCGGATCTGGCGGACTGGAACGGCATCGGTTTCGTGGTGCAGGCTTATTCCAAGCGCTGTCCCTTCGTGCTCGACTACCTGATCGACCTGGCCCGGCGCAGCGGCCACCGATTGATGATCCGGCTGGTGAAGGGCGCCTATTGGGACAGCGAGATCAAGCGCGCCCAGGTGGACGGGCTGGAGGATTTCTCGGTCTTCACCCGGAAGATCCATACGGACGTCTCCTACCTCGCCTGCTCCAAGAAGCTGCTGGCGGCGCCGGACGCGGTCTATCCACAATTCGCCACCCACAACGCGCAGAGTCTTGCCGCCATCATGCAGATGGCCGGGCCGAACTATTACGCTGGTCAGTACGAATTCCAGTGCCTGCATGGCATGGGCGAGCCGCTCTATGAGGAAGTCGTCGGGCGCGACAAGCTGAACCGGCCCTGCCGGGTCTATGCCCCGGTCGGCAGTCATGAGACTTTGCTTGCCTATCTCGTGCGGCGCCTGCTGGAAAACGGCGCCAACACGTCCTTCGTGAACCGGATCGCCGATCCTGCCTTCTCCATTGACGATCTGATCGCCGATCCGGTGGCCGAGGCCCTGAAGGTCGAGCCGGTTGGCGCGCCGCACCCGAAGATCAGCGCGCCGCGCACGCTCTACGGGGAGGAGCGGCCGAATGCGCAGGGGCTCGATCTGTCGAACGAGCACCGACTGGCTTCCCTCTCGGCCGCGCTGCTGTCCAGTGCGGAGACCTTCTGGCAATCGGCACCAACAGTGGATGGCGTCGCCGAGACCGGCCCCGTGCGTGAAGTGCGCAACCCATCCGACCGGCGGGATCTGGTCGGCACCGTGCGCGATGCGGACGATGCGGTGATCGACAAGGCGTTCGAGAATGCCGAGGCCGTGGCTCCGGTCTGGGCGGCAACGGAACCTGCCGAGCGCGCGGCTCTCTTGATGCGGGCCGCCGACCTGATGGAAGCCCGCATGCCGGTTCTGATGGGTATTTGCGTCCGCGAGGCTGGCAAGACCATGGCCAACGCTATCGCCGAGGTGCAAGAGGCAGTCGACTTCCTGCGCTATTACGCGATGGAGGTGGAGACCAAATTCAACATGGACAGCCACCGTCCGCTCGGGCCTGTGGTCTGCATCAGTCCGTGGAATTTCCCGTTGGCGATCTTCACCGGCCAGATGGCGGCGGCGCTGGCTGCCGGGAACCCGGTGCTGGCGAAACCGGCGGAGGAAAGCCCGCTGATCGCCGCAGAGGCGGTCCGGCTGATGCACGAGGCGGGCATTCCGGATGACGCGCTGCAACTGGTCCCAGGCGCGGGAGAGGTCGGCGCGGCTTTGGTCGGGGACAGCCGGGTGCGTGGTGTCATGTTCACCGGCTCAACCGAGGTTGCCCGGCTGATCCAGGCCGGTCTTGCCGGGCGTCTTGCACCGGACGGCACGCAGATTCCGCTGATCGCGGAGACGGGCGGCCAGAACGCCTTGATCGTCGATAGCTCAGCCCTGCCGGAACAGGTCGTTGCCGATGTCATCATGTCCGCCTTCGACAGTGCGGGGCAGCGATGCTCGGCGCTGCGCGTGCTCTGCCTTCAGGAAGACATCGCCGACCGCATGCTGGAGATGCTGAAGGGCGCTTTGCACGAGTTGGCCATTGGCAATCCAGACCGGCTTTCCACCGATGTCGGTCCGGTCATTACGGCGGAAGCGCAGGCGGGCATCCGGGCGCATATCGAAAGCATGCGGGAGCGCGGCAACAAGGTCGAGCAGCTTGATCTGCCCGCCGACACGCGGCATGGCACCTTCATCCCGCCAACCCTGATCGAGATCGGCAGCCTCGCCGAGCTTGAGCGCGAGGTGTTTGGCCCGGTCCTGCACGTTGTCCGTTTCAAGCGGAACAGGCTGGATGCGCTGGTCGACGATATCAACGCGACCGGCTACGGCCTCACCTTCGGGGTGCATTCCCGGATCGACGAGACCATTGACCGGGTGGCCCGCCGGATTGGCGTCGGCAATGTCTATGTAAACCGCAACATCATCGGCGCCATCGTTGGCGTGCAGCCTTTCGGCGGCCGGGGCCTTTCCGGCACCGGTCCGAAAGCGGGGGGGCCACTCTATCTCACCCGGTTGCTGGCCCGCCGCCCCTTCAACTCGGCGATCTCCGACCGGGCACCGGATGTCGGCCCGGAACCGGCGCACCAGCTCGAAGCCTGGTTGCGCGCGGCAGGCCGGACGACGGAAGCGGACATGGCGGCCACCTATATCGCCCGCTCGCCGCTCGGCACCGATCTCGACCTGCCGGGTCCTGTCGGGGAGCGGAACCGCTATCTGATCCATCCGAAAGGCCGGATTGCGGCTATCGCGCAGGATGAGGCCGGAATGCTTCGGCAAGTCGCGGCCATCCTTGCGGCGGGTGACGAAGCGGTGTTGCAGGAAAACGAAGTTGCCAGCGCGTTGGCCGGCAGCCTGCCCGCAGATCTGAGGGATCGGGTGCACCTGACGCCGGACTGGCACGCCGAGCCCGAGCTTGCTGCCGTGCTGTTCGAGGGCGATGCCGATGCCCTGATCTCCGTGCAGATGCAGGCGGCGGACCGGGACGGCCCACTGGTCGGCGTGCAGGGCGTCTCGCCCGCCGGGATCGCATCGGGCCGGGAGGATTACTGTCTCGACTGGCTGGTCGAAGAGCAATCCATCAGCATCAACACGGCGGCGGCGGGCGGAAATGCCAGCCTGATGTCGATAGGCTAGGCCAGATTGGCGGCTAAGCGGCACGGCGGCTAGGCCGCGTATTCCGCGATAGCCTTTTCGTCCCAAACGATCCCGGCACCGGGCAGGTCGAGCGGGCTGACCATGCCGTCTTTGACCTCTGGCCGCTCTGCCAGAATACCGGCGGCAAGATCGAACCATTCGAGGATGTAGCCGGTCGGCGTTGCGGCAAGCAGATGCACCGAATGATCCGGGAAGAGATGGCTTGAAACCGGGATGTTGTGTGCGGCGGCGAGGCCCGCGACCTCCATCCAGCCGGTAACGCCGCCGATCCGCATGGCGTCCGGCATGGCATGATCTATCGCGCCCGCCTCGATCATCTTCGCCATGTCTCGGGCGACATACCAGTTCTCGCCGCTCTGTACCGGGGTGGAGATCGCGGCGCGGACATTCGCATGTCCTTCGAAATCGTCCCACGCGACCGGCTCCTCGATCCAGGCAATGCCTTCATGATCGAGCAGATGCATGCGCTTGACGGCTTCCTCGGCGCTGAAGGCCTGGTTGAAATCCATGGCTGTCCAGGCGTCGTCGCCAGCGACCGCCTTGATTGCCCGTGCGACGGCAACATCGACCCTCGGGTCAGGATCGCCCGACTTCACCTTGAAGGCACGGAAGCCGTCTTTCAGGGACCGCTCGATGTCACGGGCTGTCTCCTCCGGTCCCATCTGGCCGAGACTGTCATAGACCCGGACCGGACGCGGCGCGGCACCGAGCAGGGACGCCAGCGGCAATCCGTGCGCTTTTGCCAGGGCATCCCAGAGCGCCATGTCGATCCCGCCGACGGCACAGGCCATCAGGCCCGGATAACCGGCGAGCCGGGTGCGGGTTTTCAGCATGCACCAGATATCGCGGGGCATCAGGGGCTGGCCCTTTATCAATTCCTCAAGCTCGGAGACCAGCAGCGCGAGGGGGCGCAGGAAGAAGGCGGCATAGGGGAACAGATAGGACGAGCCGGTAACGCCCGCATCCGTCTCGATATCCAGCAGCACCAGCGGCGCCTCATGCAATGTTCCGGACGCGGTCTTGTGCGGTTGCGGCAGGGGCACGGTGACGGTGCGGACCCGGAATTTGCTGATTTTGATGTCTTTTCCATCGGTCATTGGACAGCTCCTCTATAGGCGGAATTTTGCAGGCCGGCACCCATCCAGCCGCCATCGACGCCGATGGACTGGCCGGTGATATAGGAGGCCTTGTCGCTGAGCAGGAAGGATGCGAGTTCCGCGACTTCCTCCGGCTCGCCATAGCGGCCCATCGGGATGCCTACCATCCAGTCGGCAACGGCCGCCTCGTCCTGCACGCCTTCGATCAGAGGGGTGTTGATTGGTGACGGGCAGAGCGCGTTGACCCTGATTCCGTGTTGGGCGAGCTCGATGGCGGCGGTCTCCGACAGATTGATCACTCCGGCCTTGGCGGCGCCATAGGCGGCCCGGTCGGCGCAGCCGCGCACACCGCAGACGCTCGCCAGCGTGACGATAGAGCCGCCGCTTCCCTGCTCGACCATGACCAATGCCGCCGCGCGCAGGGTCGAATAGACGCCGGTCAGATTGATCGAGATGACACGCTCGAAGTCACTCGTTTCTGATTCGAGGATCGGTACCCGGTAGCCGATCCCGGCGCTGGCGACACAGGCACTGAGTCCGCCCATGAACTCGGCTCCGGCGCGGATGGCGATATCTAGGGCTGCCGCATCGCGCACATCCGTTGCGGCGGTCATGACCCGGTCGCCACCGAGGTTGTTTTGGGCTTCCGCCAGCATCTTCTCGTTCATATCAAGCAGGCAGACGGACCCGCCGTCCGACAGGATCTTCTGCGCTGTCGCGTATCCTATGCCGCTGGCCCCGCCGGTAATCACCGCCCTGATGGTCATACTTCGATCTCCTCCCGTTTTTATTGCGTTATCCTCTCTTTCTTTTCGAGGCAGGTCGAGAGTGGTGGCTGTGTAGGAATGCGCCGAGACGCGCATTGCAAATGCCGGTCTGATGAAAGATTGTATGCTTGCAAATCCGATATTGGCACGAGAGGAAGGAACTCATGGAAACCAAAGCCGCCGTTGCATTCGAGGCAGGCAAGCCGCTGCAGATCGAGACCGTCACGCTGGACGGGCCACGCGCGGGCGAGGTGCTGGTCGAGATGAAGGCGACCGGTCTCTGCCATACGGATGAATTCACCCGGTCCGGTGATGATCCGGAAGGCATTTTTCCTGCGATTCTCGGCCATGAAGGTGCGGGCGTCGTGGTCGATATCGGTCCCGGCGTGACCAGCCTGAAAAAGGGTGATCATGTCATTCCGCTCTACACACCGGAATGCCGCGAGTGCGAGTATTGTCTCAACCCGAAGACCAATCTCTGCCAGAAAATCCGGACCACCCAGGGCGCGGGTGTGATGCCGGACGGGACCAGCCGGTTCTCCATCAATGGCGAGAAGATTTTTCACTATATGGGCTGCTCGACCTTCGCCAATCACTCGGTGATGCCGGAAATCGCACTGGCGAAAGTCCGTGAGGACGCGCCGTTCGACAAGATCTGCTACATCGGCTGCGGTGTGACCACCGGCGTTGGCGCCGTGGTGAACACGGCCAAGGTTGAGCCGGGCTCCAACGTCGTCGTGTTCGGCCTCGGCGGCATCGGCCTGAACGTGATCCAGGGCGCCCGTATGGTCGGCGCGGACAAGATCATCGGCGTCGATCTCAACCCGGCGCGCAAGGAGATTGCCGAGAAATTCGGCATGACCCACTTCGTCAATCCGAAGGAGATCGAGGGCGATCTGGTGCCGTATCTGGTGGACCTCACCGGCGGCGGAGCCGATTACAGCTTCGAGTGCATCGGTAACGTGAACACCATGCGGCAGGCGCTGGAGTGCGCGCACAAGGGCTGGGGCGAGAGCATCATCATCGGCGTCGCCGGTGCCGGTCAGGAAATCTCCACCCGCCCGTTCCAGCTGGTGACCGGCCGGTCCTGGCGCGGTACCGCCTTTGGCGGCGCAAGAGGCCGGACGGACGTGCCGAAGATCGTCGACTGGTACATGGACGGCAAGATCGACATCGACAGCCTGATCACCCACACCATGCCGCTGGAAGACATCAACAAGGGCTTCGACCTGATGCATGCGGGCGAAAGCATCCGCAGCGTGGTGGTTTATTAGGGAGCGATCCTCGCCCCAAGTTCGTCATCCCGGACTTGATCCGGGATCTTCCGAAGAGCCTGGCTCTACGTTCGACAAGGTCCCGGCTCTCCGGCCGGGATGACGTCGCGGCGGGACTGACCGGCTTCGTGGCTGCGCGTTATTTCAGGTCAAGCGGCCTAAGCATCTATGGACCGCGCCTTCTTCAGAATCGCTTCTATGAATCCGGTCTTGGCATCTGCGTAGGCATTCATGTCATCCCAATCCTGTTTCGCAAGATCCTGCTTCAGGTTCGCATAGGCGTCGCGCTCTGAGGGATGGTCCCGCAGCCAGTCACGGAAGACCAGATAGCGGTCGATCTCTGGCGACCCGTCCGAGAAGACGTGGATGTGAACGTCTTTCTCTATCGTTCGTAACATCCGGTGCTCTTGAAAATCCGGCTCGCGTACGCGCAGGACATACCCGCACGCCAGTAGTGCAGGCAGGTAGACGTCCTCATCACCGGAGTCCCGAACGACAAGCAGGATATCAATGATCGGCTTTGCCGCGAGGCCAGGCACGGAGGTTGACCCTATATGTTCAATCCTGCGGGCAACCCGGCCGATTGACGTGGCAATCACTTGCCGGTGCGACGCGAATATCTCCGCCCAGTGCGGATTGTAGGGCGCTTGGGTGATGTCGCGTTTTTCCGGCCCGCCGATCAGGCCGACTTCCCATTCCTGTTTTGCATTCTGGTCGGTCATTCCGAAATCCCCGTTGTGCAGCGAGACGCGTGGTTCAGATCTCTTCTTTTCGCGCCGCCGTCGTCTCATCACCCGTGTTCGGCAGGCCTGCCGGTTCGATCAGCAGCAGATGCGCTTCTTCATCGGCGACCGGGCGGTGTTTGACGCCGCGCGGGACGACATAGAGTTCGCCCGGATTGAGTGTGACATTGCCCTGCTCGGTCTCGATCCGGATGGAGCCTTTCAGGACGAGGAAAAAATCGTCGCTGTCCGTATGGTCATGCCAGTTAAATTCGCCTTTGACCTTCACAACCATGATGTCGTGCCCGTTGAAGGCGGAGACGATTTTTGGCGACCAGTGGTCGCTGAATTTGGTGAGTTTTTCCGCGAGATTGATGGCCTGTGGCATTGCTTGTTCCTGGTTCGACTGGGTGGAAACCTTAACCTATTCTGACGTGGTGATTCCCGGACGTCACTCCGGCAGAAGCCGGGATGACGGTGCGGTGGAGGCGTGCCAGTTCAGCCAGTCCGCACGGTCGATGCCGAAATGGTTAAAGAGGCCGTGTCCGGCTGCAACCGAGCCGCAATAGTCGATCTGGCCGCGCAACCGCATCCCGGCTTTTTGCAGAACCCTTGAGGAGCCGAGATTGATCGTCGGATGGCAGACGGTTTCGGCCTGCCTCGCTTCCGTTTCCTGAAACAGGAATGCCAGAGCGGCTGTGGCTGCCTCTGTTGCGATGCCTTGTCCCCAATGCGCCTTGGCGATGCCATAGGCGAGTTCGTGATTTTCTATCGGCGGGTCGGGATCGAAGAAGCCGCAAAAGCCGAGGAAAGGGCGTTCCGGGATGGCGTTGCTGCCACGCGGCTGGATCGCCCATGCACCCCATCCGCCAGTGGCCCAGTTGCTGTTCGCTTCCTCGATCCAGTGCCTGGCGGTCCCGACGACCGCATCGGGGCTGCTCGTGTCCGCGACGAGGCCAAATCGCCAGCCGATATCCGGATCGCCGAAAATGAGTTCCGCCATGTGGACTATGTCGGAATCCTCAAGAGAGCGCAGCAGAAAGCGTTGGGTCTCTAGCGTGGGGCGGTTCATGGCTGCAGCCAGCCTTTGCGATCAGGTCTCGATAAATCCAGCTTTACCAGTTTTCAGCGTCATCCCGATGACGTTCGAATTCTATGGCTCTCTTGCGGAGCATGGGTTCCGTTTTTCAACGGGATGACGGTGAAGTGCGGGATGTTGCGCTTCTGATGCCTACAGGTTCTGCCCGCCATCGACCGCTATGGTCTGGCCGGTGACCCAGCGGGCGGCGGGGGAGAGCAGGAAGGCGGCGACGGTGCCGATTTCTTCCGGTTTGCCGTAGCGATCAAACGGGATCTTGGCGAGAGTGGAAGTATAGACGTCCGGTGCTTCGGTCTTGCGCCGTTCCCAGCTGCCGCCGGGAAACTCGATGGAGCCGGGGGCGATGCAGTTCACCCGGACCCGGTCGGCGGCGAATTTTTTCGCATGGCTCTGCGTGAGCTGGATCACGGCGGCCTTGACCGCGCCATAGGGGATCGATCCGGAAGCGCCAACGCCGGAGATGGAGGAGATGGTCAGCACCGAGCCTTTGCTCGCAACCAGATGTGGATAGGCGGCCCAGGTCGCCCGGACCACGCCCATCAGGTCGACATCCATGCTCTTTTTCCAGCCGTCCTCGTCGTCGGAGGCACCGAAACCGGAGGGATTGTTCACCAACCCGTCAATGCCGCCGAGCGCTGTCGCCGCTGCGTCGATATAGGCTGCAACTGCATCCGCGTCGGCAACGTCGCACGGCGCTGTATGCACCACGCCGCCATGGCGCGCGAGCTGCTCCGCCGCTGCTGTGAGACTGGATTCGGTACGCCCGCAAATCGATACGGAAGCACCTTCGGCCGCGCAGGCGTCTGCGATTGCCAGCCCGATACCG
The DNA here is from genome assembly GCF_039990255.1 of Nisaea sp. Taxonomy (GTDB): domain Bacteria; phylum Pseudomonadota; class Alphaproteobacteria; order Thalassobaculales; family Thalassobaculaceae; genus Nisaea. Next base: position 182,387 of record NZ_JBDXGG010000007.1, read on the forward strand.
CGGGTGCCACCGGTGACGATGATTTTCTTGCCTTTGAGTCCGAGATCCATGGTGGTGCTCCAATGCGTGGAAGGGCAGGAGCGGCAACCGGATGGTGCCGCTTGTATTCTCCGGTCCGTCACCCCGGCGAAGGCCGGGGCCCAGTGATCATAAGGCCGGGGCCGTCTTCCCTGGGCCCCGGCCTCCGCCGGTATGACGGCGCGGCGCCCGAGAGTTCAGGCGCTTCGATTAAGTCCAAGCGCATGCCCGGCGAGATAGAGCGAGCCGCAGATCAGGAAGCGGACGGCCGCGCCTTTTTTCTGGCTGTCGCGCAGCGCCTGCTGAATGGTTGGCACCGGGATGGCGGGCATGGCGGCGCGTTTTGCGCCGTCCATCAGTTCATCCTCTGTCAGACTGTTTTCCTCGCCGGGGATGGGCATGACATAGAGCCGTGCCGCCCGTCCCCTGAGATGTTTCAGATAGGCCGCCGGGTCCCGCGTGTTGAGGGAGCCAAACAGCAGATGCACGGGGAGGGCGCGCCGTTCGTCTGCCCAGCCGTCGAGGATCGCGGCGACGGACGAGGCGGCACTCTCATTATGTCCGCCATCGACCCAGAGCATGGAGCCGGGAGCGAGATAGTCCGTGAGCGCTCCGTCTTCCAACTCCTGCATGCGGCCGGGCCATGAGGCCTCGGTGATACCCTTTGCGCGGGCGCCCTCGGTGGTTTCGACGCTGCTTTCCGCCAGGTCCGCGGCCATCAGGGCCTGACCCGCGTTGAAGATCTGATGCGCACCGAGTAGAGCGGGCCGGGGATAGCGCCGGGTGGTGCCGTCGCTGCTGAACAGCATGCCGTCTCCGCCTTCCGCGACGCCCCATTCCTTGCCGTACCGGTACAGTGGCGCGCCGACTTCCGCCGCGCGGGCCTCGATGACCGTGAGCGCCGCTGGTTCCTGCGGGCCGATCACGGCGGGCACGCCGGGTTTCAGGATGCCGGCCTTCTCGAAGGCGATCTTCTCGATCGTGTCGCCGAGAAAACCCATATGGTCCATCGAGACCGGGGTGATGACGGAAACCGCCGGTTTCTCGATCACATTGGTCGCGTCGAACCGGCCGCCGAGCCCGACTTCAAGCAGCAGAACGTCTGCCGGGGTGCGGGAGAAGGCGAGGAAGGCTGCCGCCGTGGTGATTTCGAAATGGGTGATCGGGGCGCCCGCATTGGCCTGCTCGCACTCTTCCAGGATCTCCACCAGTGGCGCGTCTTCGATCTCCTTGCCGGCGATATAGAAGCGCTCGTTATAGCGGACGAGATGCGGCGAGGTGTCGGCATGGACCTTGCGGCCCGCCGCTTCGTAGATCGCCCGCAGCATGGCGATGGTCGAGCCTTTGCCGTTTGTGCCGGCGACATGGATCACCGGCGGCAGCTTCTGTTCCGGATTATCGAGCAGGCCGAGGAGCCGTTCCAGCCGGTCGAGGGACAAGTCGATCAGCTTTGGGTGCAGGCGTTGGAGCCGGTCCAGGATCACCTGCGGAGAGGATGCATTTTCAGAAATTTCGAAATCCTCCGGCGGGCGATCAGCTCGCGCTGTCGTCTGCTTCGCTCTCCGGTTTGTCCGCATTCGGCAGGGAGACGACCACTGCCTTCGGCATTGGATCACGGATCATGGAGAAGACGCGGATCAGCGTGTCGCGCATGTCCTTGCGGTGCACGACCATGTCGACCATGCCGTGCTCAAGCAGGTACTCCGAGCGCTGGAAGCCGTCCGGAAGCTGCTCGCGGATGGTTTCCTGGATCACGCGCTGCCCGGCGAAGCCAATGATTGCACCGGGCTCGGCGATATGAATGTCGCCCAGCATGGCGAAGGACGCGGTAACGCCTCCCGTGGTCGGATCGGTCAGCACGACAACGAAAGGCAGGCCGGACTCGCGGACGATCTCTCGTGCGATCACGGTCCGAGGCATTTGCATCAGTGACAGGATGCCTTCCTGCATGCGCGCGCCGCCTGACGCCGGGAAGACCACCAGCGGTGCTTTCTGCGCTTTCGCCAGTTCGGCAGCGCGCACCAGCGCATCGCCGACCGCAGGGCCCATGGAACCGCCCATAAAGTCGAAACGGAACAGGGCGAGCACCACCGCCGCTCCGCCCATTTTGCCATGCGCGACGATAATCGCGTCATCGGACCCGGTTTTTGCCTGCGCTTCTTTCAGGCGATCCGTGTAGCGCTTGCGGTCGCGGAATTTCAGCGGGTCCAGAACAGGCTTCGGCAGCTCGATCCGGTTGAAGCTGTCATCGTCGAACAGCATCTCCATCCGGGTTTCCGCGCCCATCCGCATGTGATGCTGACAGTTCGGGCAGACCTGATGGTTTTCCTCAAGATTGCGGTGGAAAATCATCTCTCCGCAGCCGCCGCACTTAACCCAGAGATTGTCCGGAACATCGCGCGGCTGCACGAGTGCCTTGATTTTCGGCAGGACCGAGTTGGTGATCCAGTTCATATCCGTCCTCTCCGCAGGCTGCGGTGATTATACTATTCTAAGACCGGGTTTAAGACCGAGCGTTCCGTACACCGGCGGCAAGCTCGGAGACAAGTGCAGTCACGGCGCCGACGGTTTTACCGGTCGCTTTTCCTGAACCGTCAAGCGAATCCCTGATGGCATCGACCACGGCCGAGCCAACGATGCAGGCATCCGCCACCGTAGCAACTGCCGCTGCCTGTTCTTTCGTCTTGATGCCGAAACCGACGCCGATCGGAATATCGGTATGCTTGCGCAACCTTTCCAGCGCGGCGGTCACCATATCGATCGGGACGTCTGCTGTTCCGGTAACTCCTGCGATCGAGACATAATACAGGAAACCGCTGGTATTGGTCAGCACCGTCGGCAGGCGTACTTCGTCCGTTGTCGGCGTTGCCAGCCGCACGAACGGCAGGTTGCGCTTGACGGCGGGCAGGCACAGCTCATCGTCTTCTTCCGGCGGCAGATCGACGACGATCAGGCCGTCGGCACCGGCCTCTATTGCATCGCTCAGGAACTTCTCGACCCCATAGATATAGATCGGGTTGTAGTAGCCCATGAGAACGACCGGCGTGGTCTTGTCGTCTTCCCGGAAAGCACGGAGCTGAGCGAGGGTCCTGGCCAGACTGCCGCCAGCCTTCAGAGACCGCTGGCTGGATGCCTGGACTGAAGGGCCGTCGGCCATCGGATCTGAGAAAGGCATGCCGAACTCGATCATGTCGGCACCGGCACCGGGCAGGGCTTTCATGATGGCGAGCGAGGTTTCCGCATCGGGATCGCCGGCGGTGATGAAAATGCCGAGACCGGCGCGGTTTTCGTTCTTGAGAGCCGCGAAGCACTTGTCCAGGCGGGAAGCGGTATAATTCATCAGAGTTCGCCCATTTCCTCGAGCCGCGGAATCACCGCATCCAGGTCCTTGTCACCGCGGCCACAGAGATTCATGACCACGACTTTGTCTTTTGCCAGATCGCCGATCATGGTGCCGACATAAGCCAGCGCATGGCTCGGCTCCAGCGCCGGAATGATGCCTTCCAGCTTGGAGCAAAGCGCGAAGGCTTTGAGCGCGTCCGTGTCGGTCGCGCTGACATATTTCACCCGGCCACTCTCATGCAGCCAGGAATGTTCCGGCCCGATTCCCGGATAATCAAGACCGGCCGAGATCGAGTGCGCCTCGGTGATCTGACCGTCGTCGTTCTGCAGGAGATAGGTCCGGTTGCCGTGTAGCACACCCGGGTTTCCGCCTGTCAGGGAGGCCGCATGCTCACCTGACGGAATGCCGTGACCGGCGGCCTCGACACCGAAGATTTCGACGCTCTCGTCATCGAGGAACGGATGGAACAGGCCAATGGCGTTGGAGCCGCCGCCGATGCAGGCGACCAGCGCGTCGGGAAGCTTGCCTTCGGCCTCCTCAAGCTGCCAGCGGACTTCCTCGCCGATGATGCACTGGAAGTCGCGGACCATGGCTGGATAGGGGTGCGGCCCGGCTGCGGTACCGATGATGTAGAAGTGAGTCTCCGCCTTCGAGACCCAATAGCGAAGTGCCTCGTTCATGGCGTCTTTCAGGGTGGAGGAGCCCGATGTCACCGGAACCACCTTGGCGCCGAGCAGACGCATCCGGTCCACATTCGGTTTCTGCCGCTTGACGTCCTCGGCACCCATGAACACTTCGCATTCCATGCCGAACAGGGCGCAAGCGGTCGCCGTGGCGACGCCGTGCTGACCGGCGCCCGTCTCGGCAATGATCTTGGTCCTGCCCATGCGCTTGGCGAGCAGGGCCTGGCCCATCACGTTATTGATCTTGTGCGCGCCGGTATGGTTCAGCTCGTCCCGCTTGAAGTAGAGCTTACCGCCGCCGAAATGCTCCGTCAGCCGGGGCGCGAAATAGAGCGCGCTCGGACGGCCGATATAATGCTTCCGGTAATATTCCATCTCCGCCCAGAAATCCGGATCCCCCTTCGCCGTCAGGTAGGCCTTCTCGACCTCCAGAACCAAAGGCATCAGGGTTTCGGCGACGTAGCGACCGCCGAATATACCGAAATGGCCATTCTCGTCGGGGCCGTTGCGGAATGAGTTCAGGGCTGGCGTGGAGCTTGCCATTTATCAGGCTTCCTCGTCGGATCGGGGCTTGCGGACTCGAGGCGTGTATTCATGACGCTCACGAAACGCCGCATAATGCGTTGCGCGCTTTTGTAAGGCAAGGCTGGGAAGGGCATTTCGGGTGCTATTGTGCCTGTAAAGCAGCACTGACGAAGGCCCTGATCTTTTCCGGGTTCTTCGCACCGGGCGCATCTTCGGCCCCGGAGGCGGTGTCGACGGCTTTCGCGCCGGTCACCCTGATGGCTTCGGCAACGTTCGCAGCATCAAGTCCGCCTGCCAGCATCCAGGGCGTGTTACCCCTGTAGGCCTGGAGAGACGTCCAGTCAAAAATGAGTCCGTTACCGCCGGGCAGCTTGTCTTTGTCCTTTGGCGGCTTGGCATCGAACAGGATGAAGTCGGCGACCCTGTCATAAGCTTCCGCGCTGCGTGCGTCCGCTGCATCGGCGACCCGGATAACCTTCATTACCTGAGTGCCGTAGCGGGCCTTGATCTCGCGAACCCGGTCCGGGCTCTCTTTGCCGTGGAGCTGGAAAATGTCGGGATGCACGTTCGTCCAGATCGCCTCGAACAGCGCGTCGTCGGCATCGACCACGAGGGCGACGACCTTCACCCCTTCCGGGGCGTGGGCGGCGAGTTCCTTCGCCGCCTCGGGCGTGACCGCGCGCGGCGAGGGCGGAAAGAAATTAAGGCCGATATGGCTGGCCCCGGCCGCAGCGGTTGCCGCAACGGCTTCCGGCGTTCTCAGGCCGCAGATTTTGACGTCCATTATTGTCTCGACTTCCTCGGGTGTCAGCGCTTTTCCGGTGCCGGCAGGGCTTTCCGGAGATCATCCGCCTCGTGCGTCTTGTGATCCAAATCCTTTTCCAGCCGGCGCGCCTTGCCTTCGGCTAGACGAGCCCGGTGGCGGGTCGAGCCGCCGCTGATCCAGGTGGCGACAACGCCGAGCAAGAAGCCGAACGCCATGGTGCAGAGACCGAGGATATAAGCTGGTACCTCAACGACGACCGGCAAAGGCCAGAAGCCGACCTCGACAAGATGGCGGTTGCTGATTGCAAACAGCACGATAACAAGTGCGACCGGCAACCCGATCAGCATGCTGATTGTTCTTGCGATGAAGGATCTGCGGGCCATGGCGCTACCGTAATTGCGAAACCGTTATCGAATATAGGCGATAGGCCGCTCGGTGCGTAGCCCCGTGACGAGATATCAGGCTGAATTTGTTGAAACGATTGGGAGCTGAAAGGTCGAAACGGCTTCAGCCCTTATTGATTTCGCGGCGAGGTGCGCGTTGTCGAGGGTGCTTTGACCTAAATCGTCATGGCCGACCTTATCCGGGACCCAGGGAGGGCGGACACAGCTCAATGATCGCCAAGGTCCCGGCTCTCCGGCCGGGATCACGATGTTGGAAATGGTTATTTAGGACGGACGCTGTCTGAGCCGGAAGGCTCTCAGCCGTCGTTGATGCGGTCGCGCAGCTGCTTGCCGGTCTTGAAGAAGGGCACGAACTTTTCCTGGACCGGAACTGAATCGCCGGTGCGCGGGTTGCGGCCGACGCGGGCGTCGCGCTTTTTCACGGAAAAGGCACCAAATCCGCGGAGTTCCACGCGATCTCCGCTCGCAAGAGCATCGGAGATTTCGTCGAAGATTGCGGAGACAATCCGCTCAACGTCACGCTGGTAGAGATGCGGGTTTGCCTCGGCAAGACGCATGATCAACTCAGATTTGGTCATGTTTGCCACGCTCCCCCAATTGACCATCCGGCTCGCTGATCTCGCGCCGGTACTGGTACATCACCACAATAAAAACGAATTTTATCGTGGTTCGTCAAGTGTAAGTCTCTCTTTTGCATAATAAAAACGCACTTCACAAAATCATAAGTGCGAAATTGTCACGATGCATACAAAAACGGCGCCGCCCAAACCGGGGCGGCGCCGCACTTTGCGAAACAGTCGAACAGGCGATGCCTTAGTCCGTCTGTCCTTCTTCTCTCTGCTTCAGAGCAGCGCCGAGAATGTCGCCCAGGCTGGCTCCGCTGTCGGAAGAACCGTAGTCGGCCATGGCCTTCTTCTCTTCTTCGACTTCGCGAGCCTTGATCGACAGGGTCAGCTTGCGCGTCTTGTTGTCGATCTGGGTGATCTTGGCATCGACCTTCTCGCCAACCGCGAACCGGTCCGGACGCTGCTCGGAGCGATCCCGGGACAGGTCGGACTTGCGGATGAAGCCGTGCAGGCCATCGCCGACAGCAACCTCGAGACCATTGTCGGTCAGCGTGGTCACGGTGCAGGTGACGACAGCACCCTTGCGCAGATCGGAAGCGCCGGACTCGAAGGGATCTTCGGAGAGCTGCTTGATGCCGAGGGAGATACGCTCCTTGTCGGTATCCACGTCAAGGACCTTCGCCTTGACCATGTCGCCCTTCTTGAATTCCTTGATGGCTTCCTCGCCCGACTGCTCCCAGGAGAGGTCGGAGAGGTGAACCATGCCGTCGATCTCGCCGGAGAGGCCAACGAACAGACCGAATTCGGTGATGTTCTTGACTTCGCCTTCGATCTCGGTGCCGGCCGGATATGCGGTGACGAAATCGTCCCACGGATTGGCCATGCACTGCTTGAGGCCGAGGGAGATACGCCGCTTGGACGGATCGACATCGAGGACCATGACCTCGACTTCCTGGCTGGTGGAGACGATCTTGCCCGGATGCACGTTCTTCTTGGTCCAGCTCATTTCGGAGACGTGGACCAGACCTTCGATGCCCGGCTCGAGTTCGACGAACGCGCCGTAGTCGGTGATGTTCGTGACGCGACCGGTGAACTTCGTGCCGACCGGATACTTCAGATCCACACCTTCCCACGGATCGGCCTCAAGCTGCTTCATGCCGAGGGAGATACGCTGGGTTTCCGGGTTGAAGCGGATGACCTGGACCTTGACGGTCGCACCGATCTGCAGGGCTTCGCTCGGATGGTTGATGCGGCGCCACGCGATGTCGGTGACGTGCAGCAGACCGTCGACACCGCCGAGATCCACGAACGCGCCGTAGTCGGTGATGTTCTTGACCACACCCTGGAGGACCTGGCCTTCCTGGAGGTTCGCAACCAGCTCGGAACGGGCTTCGGCGCGGGACTCTTCAAGAACGGCACGGCGGGAAACGACGATGTTGCCCCGGCGGCGGTCCATTTTCAGGATCTGGAACGGCTGCGGCGTACCCAGCAGCGGGCCGATGTCGCGGACCGGACGGATGTCGACCTGGCTGCCCGGCAGGAAGGCCACGGCGCCGGAGAGATCGACGGTGAAGCCGCCTTTGACCCGGCCGAAGATGGTGCCGGTGACACGCTCGTTGTTTTCGAAACCGGTTTCCAGAACCGCCCAGGCTTCCTCGCGACGGGCCTTTTCACGGCTCAGCATGGCTTCGCCGTTACGGTCTTCCATGCGCTCGACATAGACCTCGACGATGTCGCCGGGCTTCAGTTCCGCTTTCTGGCCCGGGTTGCCGAATTCCTTCAGCGCCACACGGCCTTCGGACTTCAGTCCGACGTCGATCAGGGCCGCATCATTATCGACAGAGATAACGGTGCCCTTTACGACGCTGCCTTCGATGCTCGTGACGTCGCCAAAGGACTCGTCGAGCAGGGCAGCAAAATTCTCAGTCATTTCCGGTTCTTGGACCGCTCCGGCTGTATTAGCCATGTAAGCTCCTCAATGGGTATTGCCGGAAAACCGCGGTTCGCCGGCATCTGTTCATGGTGGCTGTGCAAATTGGATTTGCGTCCCGCATCGCGGAACCGTTCCACCCGGTCCGTGGGTTGGAACGCGGCTGAGCCTGTCAGCCACCGTTGGTTTCCAAAACCGGTCATCGGACCTAATGACCGGCATCTCTCATGTTTCGCAGTCTGCGGTGATCAGCCCGCGTCTTCGATCACATCCAGCGCTGCCGCAAAGGCCTCGTCCGGGGTCATCGACGACGTGTCAATCAGGACCGCATCGTCCGCTTGCTTCATCGGGGCATCGCTCCGACCTGCATCGCGGGCATCACGTTCACGCATATCCTGCAAAACGCGCGCATGTATAGCGGTCTCGTCCCGTTCCCGCAACTCTTTGAATCGCCGTTCAGCCCGGGCTTCCAATGAAGCGGTGACGAAGAGTTTCCGGTCCGCGTCCGGGCAGATCACCGTTCCGATGTCCCGGCCGTCCAAAATGGCTCCTCCGGCATTGCCCGGAGGGTGGGTCGCGAACTGCCGTTGGAAATCTGTCAGAGCGCTCCGGACCGTGGAGATTGCTGCGACCTTGGAGGCTGCGGCTCCCGCTTCACCCGTGCGCAGATCCGGACTGCCCAGCAGCTCCAGATCCAGCGTGCGGGCCGCTTCCGTGGCGGTCTCGGCATCGTCGGGGTTGCCGTTTTGGCGCAGCAGCATGACGGCGACGGCCCGATATAGGGACCCCGTATCCAGATAGGCATAGCCCAGATGATCGGCCAGGCGCCGCGCGAGCGTGCCCTTGCCGGCTGCGGCCGGCCCGTCGATGGCGATGATCACGCGTCTGCTCCGGTATCGATCTTCGCACCGGCTCCGCGCATCAGATCGGCGAAGCCCGGAAAGCTGGTGTCGATGGTCCGGCCGTCGTCAATGACGACCGGGGCCTGGGCTCCCATGCCGAGCACGAGGAAGGACATGGCGATCCGGTGGTCGAGATCGGCTTCGATGGTCGCGCCGCCTGCTACGCCGTTGGAGGAGCCGGTGACGGCAAGGATGTCCTCGCCTTCCTCGACACGGACGCCGGTGGCGGCAAGCCCGTGCGCCATCGCTCCGAGCCGATCGCTTTCCTTGACCCGCAATTCGCCGACCCCGCGCATGATGGTTGCGCCCTCGGCGAAGGCAGCGGCAACGGAAAGGATAGGATACTCGTCGATCATGCTCGGCGCGCGCTCCGCCGGAACCTCGATGCCCCTGAGTGCGCTGCTGCGGATCCGGATATCGCCGATAGGCTCTCCCGCTTCGATGCGGCGGTTCGAAATCTCGATATCCGCCCCCATTTCGATCAGCGTCTCGAACACACCGAAGCGTAAAGGGTTGAGGCCGACCGCCGGCAGGGTGATGTCGGAGTTCGGCGTTATCAGAGCGGCCACGGCCGGAAAGGCGGCGGAGGACGGGTCGGCCGGAACGACGATATCCTTTGCCTTGAATTCAGGCTGGCCGGTTACGGTAATGACCCGGCCCTCGGGGAGATCCTCGACCCGGACCTCCGCACCGAAATGACGGAACATGGTTTCTGTGTGGTCGCGGGTTTTCTCCGGCTCGATCACCGTCGTCTCGCCCGGCGTGTTCAGGCCTGCGAGCAGAATTGCCGATTTCACCTGGGCTGACGCGACGGGGAGTGTGTAGCGGATCGGCAGCGGGTCAGTGGCGCCTTCGACGCACAGCGGCAGGCGGCCGCCGGCGCGGCCGTGAAAGGCGGCGCCGATCTGGCTCAACGGGGTAATGACGCGGCCCATGGGCCGACGGCGCAGGGAGGCGTCGCCGGTAAAGACTGCATTGATCGGATGACCGGCGACCAGCCCCATGAGAAGGCGGGCCGCAGTCCCTGAATTACCGAGGTCGAGTATATCTTCAGGCTCGTCGAGCGTGCCAATCCCACGGCCGAAGACTTCCCATGTACCGTCGTCCAGCCGGTTCACCTCGGCGCCGAGTGCGCGCATTGCTGCGGCTGTCGCAAGCACGTCCTCGCCTTCGAGCAGACCGGAAACCGCCGTCCGGCCGATAGCGAGACCGCCCAGGATCAAGGAACGGTGGGAAATCGATTTGTCGCCTGGAACCTTGAGTGTTCCGGTGAGTGCGGCGCATTTGGATGAGGTAAGGGACGTCATGAGGCTCTCACGGGGCTTCGCGCGGTTTGAAAACGCGTCGGCTTCGGGTTGACCGCAGGCTCTCTATCACAGAGGCTTGCGGCCTGTCTGGGTGAAATAGGCACGATTGGCGGGATTCCGGGTTCTCCATTGCGCATTTTCACTTTGACAGATACATGCATCACAGCTATTCGGCGCCTCGTTGAATAGCGATTTTGATCGAGTGGCTGTCGGAGAAACGACGTGGCAAAACCGGAATGGGGCATCAAGCGCACCTGTCAATCATGCGGCGCGCGCTTCTATGACCTGATGAAATCTCCCATCGTCTGCCCGAAATGCGAAACCGAGTACGACCCCGAGGCGGTACTGAAAAGCCGCCGGGCGCGTCCGGTTCCCGTGGCGGATGTGAAGAAAAGTAAACCAGCTGAGGCTGAGGACGCCGAACTCGAAGAAGAGGACGATGGCGTCGAGGCTCTGGACTCGGATGATAAAAAGGTCACCGGGGCAGATGACGTTGACGATGACAGCGACGATGACGATGACGGTGAAGACACGTTGATCGCCGAAATCGAGGATGTCGATGACGATGACGATGCTCTTCTCGAGGATGATGACGACGATGATGATGTCGTTGTGGTCAAGAAAGATGACGAGGATCTCTGATCGAAAGCGTTTTGACGATATTGTCAAAAAGCACTTGATCCGACGGGCGGGGCTCGCTACATAGCGAGCCCACCCGCGCCGGGGCCCAAACCGGCGCAAGGTTATCGGGGCCATAGCTCAGCTGGGAGAGCGCTACAATGGCATTGTAGAGGTCAGCGGTTCGATCCCGCTTGGCTCCACCATCGAAGCCCGCTGGGAAACCAGCGGGCTTCGTCCATTTCGGGTCTCTATTTTTCAAAATATGGAATGTGGAGCATCGTCCCGCGAGTGCTGACAAGGTGTTCGTGTTTTGCGCGTTTTAGCGTCCGGTTGTTCAATTTGGCATTTGCGCCAATTAAAAATTGATTTTCATTATAAATGTACTCTAACGTCTGATGTTAGGGGCCGGCGGTAACTGAATGCAGAAGTGCTTTATCAGCGCTGGAGACGCTCAGAAGTTGCTTAGCGCCAAAAAACTGGAACTCTTCCTCGAGTCAGTCCCCGATGCGATGCTAATCGTCGATTCCGGTGGTCAGATCTCCATGACGAACGGTCGCGTGGAAGAACTGTTCGGTTATTCAAAATCTGAACTTGTCGGAAGCCAGGTCGAGATGCTGATGCCGGCAGCACATCGCAAGCGCCATGTTGGTTTCCGTGAACGATATGTCGAGGCACCACGTGCCCGTAATATGGCCTCCAATTACGAGTTGCAGGGAGTCCGGCGGTCTGGGGAGCAGTTTCCTGTTGAAATCAGCCTCAGTCCTGTTCCGGTTGGGAGCGGCATTCTCATTCTGAGCGCCATCCGGGATGTGACGGAGCGTCTTGAGCGGGAACGGCGGGCGCGGGCTAATGAGGTTGAACTCGAAAAACTGGTGAATGTGAACCGTTTCCTGTTCAGCCTGTCTCACGAGCTCCGCACGCCCCTCAATGCGATATCGGGATTTGCCGCAACGCTTCTGATGGGGCTTTCCGGTCCGCTTACCAATGAGCAAGAAGATCATCTCAAAACGATTGAGCAAAGCGCCCAGCATCTGTTGGCGCTGATCAATCAGCTCCTTTCACTGATGCAGCCCGAATTCAATGCCGAGAACATGGTGATCGAGACTATCGACAGCCGTGAAGTCGTAACTGCAGTGTGCAAGATGATCGAGCAGGAGGCTTTGGCAAAACAGCTGTCCGTGTCCCTGGATGGGCCAGCCAAGCCGGTAAAACTCAAGAGCAGCCGCCGCATGCTGACCCAGATCCTGATCAATCTCATCGGCAACGCCGTCAAATATACGGGCGAAGGTGGGGTAACGATAACGGTACGGCGCGCTGGGAAAGGCGACACGGCGGTCGTTCGATTTGAGGTCGCCGATACCGGTATCGGTATTCCCGAACAAGCACGGGAACGTCTGTTCGAAATGTTTTACCGCGCAAATCAGGGGCAGGGAACAGAGGGGACGGGGATTGGGCTGTTCATCAGCCAACAGCTGGCCGCGCGGCTGGGAGGACATATCGAGTTCTCTTCAGTGCATGGCGAGGGAAGTACATTCACCCTGTCATTGCCCCAAAAGGGAGTATGAAATGACGACGCAAATTCTGGTCATTGAAGATCTGCCGGCGAACCTGAAGCTCTTGCAGGTTCTCCTGGAGGGCTTCGGGTATGAGGTGCGGGCCGCCGAAGATGGTTATGCCGGCCTTAAAGCCGCCAGAGAGGCATGTCCCGATCTTGTTTTGTGCGACCTGCTTATGGACGGGCTTGACGGGTTCGGGGTTGCCCGCGAGATCCGTAGTGATGCGGTCCTAAAAAGAGTTCCGCTGATCGCAGTTACGGCGCTGGTGACGGATGGAGTGGAGCAGAAAGTACTCGATTCTGGCTTTGACGGCTATATCAGCAAGCCTATAGAAGTGCGAAAATTCGTCCCGCAGCTTGAACAGTATCTTCCCGAAGGTCTCAGGGCATCTTCCTCACCGCATTGACGCGGTGAGGAGCGCATTGCGGAGCCCTCAAGCCGCTCGGAAGCGGTTATAGCGGCCACCGGGGCGGAAACGGTCCAGATATGTGGGCAGGATTGCTTCGCAGGCCGTCGGGGCGATTCCAAGATCTTTCAGTGTCGCCGCGCCTTCGGAAACCACATTGTCAGATTTCAGCAAAATCACCTGATCGCGAGTCAGCGGCGGTGTCGGCAGCAACTCCAGGAAGGCTGCTTCAAGGGAGGCAAACCAGAACGGGATATTGAGCAGCCGGCATTTGCGCCCGGTCTGAGCGACCACCAGTTCCATCAGCTCCTTGAAGCTGTAGATCGCCGGGCCGCCGAGCTCGTATGTTTTCCCTTCGGCCGCGTCGGAGGTCAGGGCCGTAAACGTGGCGCGGGCGACATCATCGACATAGACCGGTTGGAACTTCGTTCGACCGCCGCCGATAAGCGGCAGGAAAGAAACCGCTTCCGCCATCGCGCCGAAACGATTGAAGAAACCGTCGTCGGGTCCGAAAACGATGCTCGGCCGCAGGATGGTCGCAGTCGGGAAGGCGCTCTTCACGGCGGCTTCACCGGCGGCCTTGCTGCGAGCGTAACGGGAGGCCGAGTTTGCATTTGCGCCGATGGCGGAGACATGCACGAACTTGGTGACGCCTGCTTTCGCGGCTTCGGTTGCAATCAGGCCCGCAGCGGTGCCTTGCACGGCGTCAAACCGGTTGCGCCCGCTCTCGAACAGGATGCCGCAGAGATTGATAGCCATGTCGGCGCCTTCCAGGGCCGCAGCAATGCCGTCCCCTTGGGTCACGTCGACATGCACAGGGGTTACCTGCCCGACAACACCCTGAACCTTGAGATGTTTGGCGCCTTCGACATCGCGGCAGCCAACGGTCACCCGAGCGCCCTGCTGCGCGAGTTCGCGCACGATGTTGCGGCCGATAAAACCGGAGCCGCCGAAAACGGTGACCTTCTTGCCTCGGAACATGATTGTTGCCCTTCTCAAGCGCGCCATTTCGGTCCCAGCAAAACCGGAGGCGCATTCCATTATCTTACCGTCGCTTATAATATAGCAGAGCGGTCCGGGCGATCAAAAATCCCGGTCAACGATATGATGAACGGCCGGATTGCCGTCTCGCCGTAAAAAGCCTTTGACAGACGCGCCGGGTGCTGGCATTTACCCGGCCTCACTGGCGGACACCTACCCGCCGGTTGTGCCCAGGTGGCGGAATTGGTAGACGCGCTGGCTTCAGGTGCCAGTGGCCGCAAGGTCGTGGAAGTTCGAGTCTTCTCCTGGGCACCAAAATTGAGTTTCAGATCACCAAGTTTGATCGGAAACACGTCGACAAAAGCTCCGGTTTCAGGGGCTTTTCTTGTTTCTGGTGTCCGGCGCTGTCCAATGGTGTTTCGTTCCATCCCTGCGCATGGATCACGCCACCAAACCATTGGATCGGATACCGGGCGATATAGAATGGCTCGGCAGAGGTTTTTGCTTCAGTTGAACCAAACACCCCTGTCAAACACCCCTGCCAAACATTCCTTCGGGCCAGACCCTTCTTTGGGAACATGCAGATCTCTAGGCTATTCCCTCGGCGGTAAAATCGGCCTGTGTCGGCGCTGTGATCCCCTGGCGGAGTCCGACCAGCAGAAAGTGCTCCAAGGCACTCACGTCGCTGTCGAGCTGCTGCTCGGTGCGGTAGGTCGAGGTATCGAAGAAGTTTGACGCCGCGCGGCCCTCCTGATCGCCGTACAGGGTGAAGTGCTGATATGCGTTATTGAAACTGCCCTCGGCCACGGCCGCCGCGACGTCCGTGTTCTGAGTGAGATAATAGCTGCTATCAAACAACGGATTGACCGAACGGCTTTCCTTGTAACCGAACAACTCGTAATGCTCTGACGCCGATGCAAAGGCGCCGGCAGTCACAGCGGCCGCAACATCGGCATTGTCGGCAAGATAGAACTGTGCATCAAACAGCAGGTCAGCGGTGCGGCCCTCGCTTTGTCCGTTCATGGAATAGTGCTCGGCACCGCTGGCAATGTCGCCTGCGGAGACGGCGTCCGCGACATCCTGATAGGCGCTCAGATACGCCGCCTCGTTAAAGCCGTATTGCCCGGCAACAGGCGCGTCGTCCTGGATCAGCACGGTCACACGGTCCTTGCCGGACGTGTTTTCCCCTGTGAAGACCACCAATTCGATATCTGTGAGCGTATCTGTCCCGCCGCCGTCGACAGCGGACACATTGCCGCGAGTCCCGGAAAGCGTCACCCCATCGCTGGCGACGCCGTAAAGCGCTGCATCGCGGTTCGTCCCGCCGTTCAGCGCGTCGTCACCGGCACCGCCAAACAGAAGGTCGTGGCCGGATTCACCGAATATCTGATCGTTACCGGTGGTGCTTCCGATCGTGTCATCGCCAGCACCACCAAAGAGTTGGTCGTCGCCTTCACCCAGCCGGATAAACTGGGAGCTGTCATCGCCGACGGCATAGTTGTCACCGTTGCCGCCGGTGACTGTGGCCGTGCCGAGGATCGATGCGAATTCGATATTGTCGAGTTGGATATTCGACCCTGATGGAAGGGACCGCAAATCGATGACAAAGGCTTCCGATTGCGAAGACCCGGCTGTCGGTGACGTGCCGGAGAGGACGATCGATTCCGACAGGCTGGATTGTGTTGTTGTGGGAATTATTGTCCGCACATCAAGTGTCGTCGTTTCCGCAAGTGCGTTCAGAAAGGTTTGCGCGCTCCCGATAAGGTCTGATTCAGCCGTGGAATTTCGTGCGTCGACCGCATTGACCAGGGATGTCAACGCATCGGTCTTGGACTGCGCCGTGCTCGGCCCGGTAGAGGAAATGGTCGTATTGGCAGGCAAAGTCGCGGTCACCACATTGCCGTTATTGTTCGTGTTCTCAACAATCGCTGCTGAGCCGGAACCGCTCGTGCTGGCTGTTACCGTCGTGGTGGTGTTTGGCGTCTCACCATTGTTTGCGGGTTCTTGGGTGACGACAACTACCGGTGTCGTCGAACCACCACCGCCGGTCGATGGCGCGGCTACACTGAGTGTGACCGTCGCCGCTGAGGACGTTCCGCTATCTCCGTCAGTCAACGTAACGGTAAAGCCATGCGAGCCGGCTTCGCTGCTTTGATAGGTGAGCGCCTGTATGAGAGTCTGGATGCGAGCCGGCGTCGCATCTGTCGTGTTGAACGTGACAACGAGATTGTTGGCGCCTTGCCCGTTCGTGGTGACCGTTCCGATATTGGTTCCGCCAACGGCGATGACATCTCCGGCGGCAATAACGCCATCTCCACCGGAGGTCGCACTCGCATCCTTGAGGCCAAAGTTTCCGGAAAATGTGCCCGTCCGGCTAATCGTCAACGTACCGCCGTTCAAGTCTGTGCTGTCCGGGTCTGTGACCGTGACATTGCTTCCAGCATCGAAATCAACGACTGCATTTGGGGCCCCGGAGGGCGCGTCGCCGTCCAGGGCGCCAAATACAGGCGCATCGTTCGCTGCGGTGATGGTCACTGTAATCGAATCGTTGGTATCCGATCCGGCGCCACCCGATCCCTGCGTGCCGCTGTTGCCGTCGCTGAAAGCGTAGTTGATCTGAACATTCGCCGGCGGTGTGTCGTTGCTGTTTGAGTAGGTGATGTTCTGGAGCACGCTGTCGACGAGCGCGGATGTGGCGCTGCCGTTGAATGTGAGCAGCAAGGTGCCGCCGGAATTGGTTGTCACGGTGCCGACGGTGGTGCCGTTATAGACGAGGTTGCCCCCTTGAGTGAGCGCGCCGAGCTGCCCGTTGTTCGCAAAGACATCGTCCGCATTGGCCCCGCCATTGCGGCTCAGCGTCAAAGTGGCGCCGCTGTAATTGCCATTTCCGCTGTTCAGCGCATCAAGCTCGGCATCTGCAACGGTCGCGTTTGCGTCGAGCACGACGGCGGTACCGTCTTCGGTGAAGGCCGCGGCATTGTCCACGCCCGTAAAGGCGGGGACATCGTTGACACCGGAAACGGACACCGCGCTGGTCACACTGGAAGAGACTAGGCCATCATTGTCCGTAACAGTGACGGTGATCGTCCGTGCGGTCAGGTCCGGCGTATCCGAGGTGTTGTTGTAAAAGACGTTTTGCAGGAAGGTCTGGACCTCGGCCAGGGTCGCAGTGGCGCCTGTAACGGAAATGCTATCCTGGCGGGTTATGTCCGACGCACCCGTTATCCCCGTGAGAGCGTTCTGCGCCGCCGCACTGACGGTCAAGCCTTCCGCGTTGCCATCCTGGTCGTTCGTCAGGCTGATGGTAATTGCGGAAATCGTGGCCCCGCCATCGGCGTCTGTCACCGTCACGTCTGTGTCGGAAATCGCGACGTTTCCACCGCCCTCTGTGAACGCCGCCGCGAAGCCGCCGGAGGCTGTTCCCGCACTGTCGTTTCCATCGAGATCCAGGACGGGTAGGTTGCCGAGCGTCATGCTGAAGTTGGCTGTACTGTCCTGATCGCCGCCATTTGCGGTGCCATCGTTGTCGTTCAGCGTGGCAGTAAAGGTCTGAGCGCCAGTCCCGGTTGCGCCTCCCCAGGAGATGTTTTGGATCAGTGTCTGGATGTTCGCATCGGTGGCATTGGCAGTCGTGAAATCGATGGTGAAACTGTTGCCGCCTTGGCCATCGGCAGTCCCGTTCACGGTGCCAATTGTGGTGCCGCCAACCTGAATGGTCTCACCGGCTGAAACAGTACCGTCGCCGCCGGATGTCACATTGGTGCCATCGACGGTGAAGTTCCCGGTTGCGGAATTGTTGGCGCCATTGTCGGCGATCGTCAGGAAGCCGCCATTGTAATCGGCGGAATCCGCGTTGCTGACGGTTGCATTCCCGCCATTGTCGATTCTGGCCGTGTTGCCCGACTGCAACCCGGTATTGTCGCCGCTCAGGTTGCCGATCGCGGCCGGGTCGTTGACCGGGGTAATTGTAACGGTGGACGCAACGCTCAGGGACGCACTTGCAACGCCGCTGTTGGCTGTTCCGCCGCTGTCGGTGATCCCTGTTATGGTGACCACCCGGTTCGCGCCGGCTGTGGGGTTATCCGATGTGTTCCGATAGGTCAGTCCGTCGACCACCGTCTGCAATTGCGCCTCTGAAAGCGTTGCGCCGGTGAAGGATACGGTCGCGGTCGATCCGCTCACCGAAACCCCGACGCTCAACCCGTTGGTCGCCGTCGTGACCGACGTGCCATTGGTCAATGCCACATCGGAGCCGTCGAAGCTCAGGATCTCGGAAGCCCCGTCGCTGACATTGGTCACGGTCAGGGTCATTGCGGAGAAAGTCTGGCCGGTCTCGATCGTATCCGCGGAAACGGTGTTGAAGAGATCCGAGCCACCGCCGCCTTCCGTGTAGCCCGGATTGCCGCCGGTCGCTGTCAGCGTCGGGGCATCGTTGACGTCGGTCAGCGAAACAGTGACCTGATTGCTGCCCGTTGATGTGCCGGTTCCGTCGTTGAGTGTGTAGTCGAGTTGCGGGTTGGACGAGAGGTCATTCCCGGTGTTCTGGTAGGCAACCCGCTGGACCACCTCATCGACCAGCGCCGAGGTGGCCATGGCGCCTGAGGACGTGAAATTGACGGTGAGCGTGCCGCCTGTATTGGTGAAGGTGGCGAAGGTGTTGCCACCGCTCTGCAGGTTGCCGCCATTCACCGTAAAAGACGCGCCATTGGTATCGAAGCCGAAACTGTCGGCTGTATTTGTCCCGCCATTGCGGGCAACCGTCAGGCTGGCACCGGAGTAATTGCCGTTGCCACCGTTCAAGGCATCCAGCTCAACGTCGGAGACAGTGACGTTCGCATCGAGAGTGACTGCGGCGCCGCCTTCCGTAAAAGCCGGGGTGCCGTCGAGAGCGGCAAAGACGGGAACGTCATTCTCTGCGGCAATATCTGCGTTAATGGTACCAAGTGTGACGTCGCCTGACCCGTTGCCATCGTTCGCTGTGACGGTAAAGGTGGACGTGTTGTCACCAGTGTCGTTTGTGGCGCCGGTCCATTGGATATTATTGGTCGTATCCAGGTAGGTGTTGATGTCCGCGGCTGCACCGGCCAGTGAGATCGTCGTGGCATTGACCCGCGTCTCGGTTACGCCCCCGCCGACGGCGGCACCATCGGCGGGCGCGGCGAAGCTGCCTTCGCTGGCCGTAATGGTGACGGTGACGCTGGCGCTGTCCACATCCGCGAAAGTGGCCGCCGAAAGGTTCACACTGCCTTGAGTATCTTCCGTAAACACAAGATCGGTTGGGAGGCCCGAAAGCGTCGGGGCATCGTTGACCGATGAAATGGTGATGTTAACCGTATCCGCCGCCCCGTTCACCGTGCCATCGTTCGGCGTGACGGTCAGCACGGCTGTCGTCGTATCGTTGGTGGCAGTCGTATAGGTAATTTTGGACGCATCATTGAGATACGTATTCAGATTGGCGGCAGTGCCCTGGAGGGTCATTGACCCGGTGCCGGAATTGGCGACGGTCACACTCGACGTGGTGCCATTGCCGTCGGTCGATGAAATCGTGCCGCGGTCGACAGCGAGGGTCAGCGTGACGGTATCTCCATCCGCATCGGAGACGTTATAGGTGGAGAGATCGATCGCGGTGGCAACATCTTCGGTGGCCGTATCGTCCGCGGGGGTGCCGCCGAGTGCTGGGGCGTTGTTGGAGACGGCATTGCCAATCACAACATCGTCGATACCCATAATTACCACGTTGGTCGGGTCCGAAGAATGGATCCGAAACTCAACAATATTGTCAAAATCGCTGCCTAGCTCTCCGTCTGAAACTGTCGCGTAACCGGTGTCGCTGCCTGCATCACCATCATTGGCAGTGTTGTCCATCGTTATGGTGGCGGTGGAGCCAATCTGGGTGCCCGAAGCGTTATGGGCTGTAGCCGTGAATGTCGGTATGGACGTGGAGTTGGAGCGAAAAAAGAACGTGAAACCGTTAAGAGCGAAAGCATCGGTTCCATTGTCGGACTTGAGAGACATATAGTTGACGGTTGCACCACCGGCTTGGTTGTCGATATCGCCGACCATCAGGGCGTTGCCGGTCCAGACAGTGCCTTGACCGTAATAGAGTGCTGAGTTGTCAGAGGCAAATGCGTCATCCACAGTTCCAAGAACCATGTCTACGGTGCTTGAATCGCCGGAATAGGTAACCGTCAGACCGGATGCTTTAACATTGGTAGATGGCGTGTTTGTATCTCGACGTAAGATGTCAATCCCTGTGCCGAAGTTTACCGTGCCTATTGTCGGTGCGAGCAGACCCGCAAAACTGGCCCGCGCGACAGTGGTGAAGCCGACTGGTGTATTCACCGCACCGACATGGACGGGCAAGTCCCAATCGCCGCCGAGATCCGCAGCGCCGGTGGGCGTCCGCGAGGCAGCCACATTGGCGCCGGTCGCGTCTGCCAGAGCGGCGACGAAAGATTCGCCTTTTTCCGTTTTTGCAATTTCGCAACCGTAAAGCAGGATGTCCCCGACATCGCTCAATGCGGAACGTATGGTTAAAAGTGCATCGGCATGCTGGTTGAGCGTTTCGCCCGAAAGCACGGCATTCCCCAGTATCAGGGCGCCATCGCGGCCATGGGAGATGATGTGCAGAGCATCGACGCCTCTCCGGCCTTTCAAGGCTGTTGCGAGTTGATCCGGACCGCTCTGGTCGCCACGTAGAAAAATGACTTCCAGGGAATCATCCAGGCCGTGCAGCAAGTCTTCGTGACAGGACACGGCGGAGTCCACGATCACCAGTTCTCTGGCGTTTCCATTTTGATTGAATTCTCTGTGTGCCATTATTATTCGCCCATAATTTTCAACGAAAAGATGTTCTTGAGCGGTTGCGCAAACGATAGTGAAGATTCGCTATGTCATGGCGAGTACAGCCGATCAGAAATTCTGAAAAGTCGAATTATTACCTTATTCAATATATGGCCAATAGATATGAAATTCATCTCTATTCGTCGGTTTTTCTGGATGGAATTCAAATAAAATTTGAAATGTATTGCGGTCATGAGGCGGTAAAACCTTGCCAGCGGCATTTCATTTCAAGCGGTAGCCATTATATTATTATTTATCTGAAATTATTGATTGATGTCCTGTTCTGGGTCGATTTTTCAGATGAAGTCATCGAAAATCTATAAATGTGCAAATTGCATTTAATGCTACTATAAGAATTTATCGAATCAAGAAAATAATAACGTGTACTATGGTGTGTGTTTTCAACGAAAAATTATTTTTTGCAAATAAAAGATTTCTAAAAAATGTGGCTTTCGCAAATCATGTATGCTGATTCCTGTGACGTAAGTCTCGCTTGGCTCTTATGGCGTTTGTCTGAACAAGAGCCGTTTTGGCTCAGCGCCTCATCGCGATCCACTCTATTGGAAATGGTATCCATGACGGCATGGGTGGTTGCAGGATCTTGGATGTCTGTAAGTCGCCAGAAAACGAAAAGATGTGGGGTCGCCCTCCTGTGCTTATGGCCTTTCTCCCGTGAGAAATCGCAAAACCGTTGGCGGGTCCCGATATTCTGTCGTAGGACCTGATTTGCGTGCGGCCGTTCAAAGGCCTTGGACCAGATGGAGCAGGAGAACCCCATGACAATCACACTGCATAAGGGCGATCTGCCGGACGGTCTCGATCTCGGGCCGGTGGTGGCGATCGACAGCGAGACCATGGGGCTCCGCCCGGAGCGCGACCGGCTCTGCGTTGTTCAGCTCTCCGCCGGTGATGGCAATGCCCATCTCGTTCAGTTCGCCAAGGGTGAGCACAATGCGCCGAATCTGGCCCGGCTGCTGACCGACCCCAATGTCCTGAAGCTGTTCCATTTTGCCCGCTTTGACGTGGCCGTCATGCAGGCCTATCTCGGCGTGGTGACGGCTCCGGTCTATTGCACGAAAATCGCGTCCAAACTGGTGCGCACCTATACGGACCGGCACGGCCTCAAGGATCTGTGCCGGGAGTTGCTTGGCGTTGACATGTCAAAGCAGCAGCAATCTTCCGATTGGGGTGCGGATGAGCTGACCGAGGAGCAGATGGCCTATGCGGCGTCCGACGTGCTCTATCTGCACAAGTTGCGCGAAGAGCTGGACCGTCGTCTGGTGCGCGAAGGGCGTGACGGGATTGCCGCCGCGAGCTTCGCCTATCTGCCGACCCGTGCGGCGCTTGATCTGATCGGCTATGGCGGCGAAGATATTTTCTCTCACTGACGGCGGAACCGTAGGGATTCGTTGACCGTTTGGCGGTCATTCGCCATACTCCTGCCGTATAGACAAGCAATTGTCGGGCCAAAATGTCGCGGATGGTGGTGCCGACCTGAACTGACTGGCATCGCGCGCGGGAATCCTAAGTGATTCCAAAGGATTCACGAAAGAGGGTTGGATGGCCGACCAGACTGCGGAAAATGTGGGTGGAAGTCCCGACGGTCGGCGTTTCATCCCGAACAGCCCGCGGGCTGTCAGAGCCGCTCAGTTCCGTGCCAGCCGTCTTGTCGTGCTCATGAAGTTGATCCTTCCGGCATTGGCGCTGGCCATCATTGCGCTCATTGTCAGCTGGCCTCAATTGATTCCGGACCACACGAAGTTCCGGCTCGGCGACAAGGTAAAGAGTGTCTTTGTCGCGGCGACGGATGGACTGAGTATGGATCAGCCGCGCTATGTCGGCGTTGATGAGGAGCACCGTCCTTACGAAGTGACGGCATCCCGTGCAAGCCAGCAGTCCCATGGCGACGATCGGCTCGATCTGGTCAACCCGCAGGCCGACCTCGCGGTCAATGACGTCGAATGGATGGCGCTTTCCGCGGCGACCGGGGTCTATGACAAAAAGCAGCAGACGATAGATCTCGCCGGCGGTGTGACTGTATTCCACGATCGAGGCTATACGGTCACGTCCGATACAGCGCAGGTTTTGCTGGATAAAGGCATGGCGACCAGCGACGATCCGGTCAGTGCCCATGGCCAAAGCGGCATTGCGACCGGAGAAGGCTTCCGGATCTATGATCGGGGCGAGCGCATCATCTTCACCGGCAAAAGCAAGATCACCTTCTTCCCGGCTCAAATCCAGGGTGGCAAGCCCCAGGGCGTGAATTAATGCATACTCAGTTTTTCCATCGGTATTGCGATCGGCATTTCGGCGTTGTTTTTGGTGCCATGTCTCTTCTCGCCGTGCTCCTCTGTGGCTCTGGTGATGCTTATGGTCAATCCCTTCAATCTGCCGACGGTGAGGACGCGCCTGTTACCGTCGAGGCGGATGACGGCATTGAGTGGATCCGCGAAGATCAGATGTATGTTGCGCGCGGCAATGCAAGGGCGGAGCGGGGCGGGGTGACCGTCGCCGCCGATACGCTGACCGCGCTTTATCGCGACAAGAGCGGCGCGACGGACATCTACAGGCTCGAGGCGATCGGCAATGTGGTGATCTCCTCTGAGGCGCAGACCGGATATGGCGAGCGGGCGGTATACGATCTGGACGAGGCGGTTGCCGTCATGCTTGGCACCACGGCGCCACCCCGTCTGGAAACCGGAACAGAAACCATCACGGCGCGCGATAGCCTGGAATATTGGGACAAACGCCAGATCGCCGTTGCCCGCGGAAATGCAGAGGCAAAGAAGGATGACCGGACGATCCGGGCCGACACGCTGATCGCCCGTTTCGAAGAGGATGCCGCGGGCACTCTGGTCGCGAAGCGCATGGATGCGGTCGGTAATGTCGTGATCACCACGGCCGAGGAGGTCGCGCGCGGAGACGAAGGCATCTACAATGTTGATTCGGAGACCGCTATCCTTCAGGGGAATGTGCGGATCACCCGGGGTGATAACCAGCTGAATGGCGAGCGGGCCGAGGTGAATCTGAAGACTGGTATCAGTAAATTGCTGGCCGGTTCGAAAGGGGACCGCCAGCGGGTCAGGGGATTGTTCAATCCGAAGTCGGGCAATAAATGACCTGGCACGGTATACGGCACACCGGAAAGCGGGGCAAAGGCTAGGGATGAGCGAGAGCAATATCGGTGCGGCCGACGGTTCTTCGGGAACCGGCGATGGGCCACGGCTTGTCAGCAGCAATCGCGGGCTCGTCGTGCAGAATCTGGGCAAGCGATACAAGTCGCGGCCAGTGCTGCGCGATGTCAGTCTGTCCGTGCAGCGTGGCGAGGCGGTTGGTCTGCTCGGACCGAACGGGGCCGGCAAGACCACCTGTTTCTATGTGATCACGGGGCTGATCTCTGCGGATTACGGCAGCATTCATCTCGACGGCGCCGATATCTCGGAATTGCCTATGTATCGGCGCGCCCGTCTCGGTATCGGCTACCTGCCTCAGGAGGCCTCGATCTTCCGGGGGCTGACGGTCGAGCAGAACATCCGGGCGGTGCTTGAGGTGGTCGAAGACAACCCCGGCCAGCGGGATGCCTTGCTGGAAGATCTGCTGGCCGAATTCTCGATCAGCCATTTGCGCCGGACCCCGTCTATAGCGTTGTCGGGCGGGGAGCGGCGCCGGGTGGAAATCGCCCGGGCGCTGGCGTCGCATCCGAATTTCATCCTGCTTGACGAGCCATTGGCAGGTATCGATCCGATTGCCGTAGGCGAGATCCGGGATCTGATCTCCCATCTAAAGGATCGCGGCATCGGTGTGTTGATAACAGATCACAATGTGCGCGAGACCCTCGATATCGTGGATCGGGCTTTCATTCTGCATGACGGCAAGGTCCTGATGGACGGAGTGCCGGACGAGATTGTTTCCAACTCTGACGTCCGCCGGGTCTATCTCGGCGACCGCTTCAGGCTCTAGGGAGACCCGGCTTGGCGCTCTCAGCCAGACTGGACCTCAGGCAGTCCCAGAACCTGGTCATGACGCCGCAATTGCAGCAGGCGATCAAGCTGCTGCAGTTCAACAATCTTGAGCTGAACGAATTCGTCG
Organism: Nisaea sp.; assembly: GCF_039990255.1. Lineage (GTDB taxonomy): Bacteria > Pseudomonadota > Alphaproteobacteria > Thalassobaculales > Thalassobaculaceae > Nisaea. The sequence continues at coordinate 207,327 of NZ_JBDXGG010000007.1, forward strand.
AAACGGAAATCGAGCAAAACCCACTGCTCGAACGGGATGAAGGCGACGGGCCGGCGACGCTCGAAGCGCTTGAGGCCGATAATCTGTCGGCCTATGACAAGGCGGTCGAGGTCGAGAGTGCACCGAGCAACGGAGCAACCGAAAGCGGCTGGGACGAGGCGCCTGACGGCCCCGATACGATGGACCGGACGAACGCGGAATCCTTACCTGCGGGCAATGACGATCCCGGTGATTCGGATTACGACAACAACTGGAGCAGTGCCAGTGTCGAGGAGGCGGACCCATCCTTGTCTCCGACACTTGGCAGCTGGGAGAGTGCGGGCAGCGGTGGCGGACGCGGCGGTGAGGATTTGCCAGGCCTGGAAGAATCCGTCGGTCAGGACAAAACCCTGCGCGAGCATCTTCTTGAACAGATAACACTCGATATCGTGCAGCCGGACGAACGCATCATTGCTGTCGATCTGCTCGATTCCCTGGACGATGCCGGTTATTACACCGGTGATCTTGAGGACGTGACGGATCGGCTTGCCTGCCCGGCAGGGGCGGTCGAAGCCGTGCTTGGAAGACTGCAAAACCTGGACCCGCCGGGTATCTTTGCCCGAAACCTCTCGGAATGCCTCGCCCTGCAGTTGCAGGACCGGAACCGGCTCGATCCGGCAATCCAGGCCCTGCTCGACAATCTGCCTATGCTGGCCAAGCGCGACATGCAGGGGCTGCTCAAGGTCTGCGGTGTCGATGTTGAAGACATGACCGAGATGGTCGAGGAGATCCGTTCCCTTAATCCGAAGCCGGGTCTCGCCTTCGAGCGGGATACCAGCGAGGCGGTCGTCCCGGATGTGTTGGTGCGTCCGGCGCCGGACGGCACCTGGATTGTGGAACTCAATCCGGACACCTTGCCGCGCGTGTTGGTCAACAATGCGTATCTTTCGCAGATCAGCCAGTCGCCGAAACAGAAATCCGACCGAGAATATCTCAGCGAGTGCCACCAGTCGGCGAACTGGCTCGTGCGGTCGCTACATCAGCGGGCGACGACGATCCTGAAAGTGGCCGGCGAGATCGTCCGACAGCAGGATGGCTTCTTCCAGCACGGTATTCAGTATCTGCGGCCGCTCGTGTTGCGCGACATTGCGACAGTGATCGAGATGCACGAAAGTACCGTCAGCCGCGTTACATCGAACAAATTTATGGCGACGCCACGTGGTATTTATGAGCTTAAGTACTTCTTCACCAGTGCCATCGCATCATCTGCGGGTGGCGATGCTCTTTCCGCGGAGGCGGTCCGGTTCAAAATCAAGAAATTGATCGACGAGGAGCCACCGACCAAAGTGCTATCAGATGATCGCATCGTGGAAATACTGAAGGGGCAAGGTGTAGATATCGCACGGCGGACAATCGCCAAGTACCGCGAAGCGATGAAAATTCCCTCGTCGGTTCAGAGGAGACGCGAAAAATCGATGCGAATTTGATCTAATTGTCGGGGACTTAGGAATCCGGTAAGTGCAATGCTTGACTCTCCCCTTGGGCGCGAATAAGTTCCGCGCCTTCGCTGGATAGGCGGCGTTAGGCCATTTTTTACCGGTGCCTGCGTTCCCCGGATTGGGCATAGACAGGTCAATTTCATCGACCGCGAAAAGAAGCATGCAAGTATCGATTAACGGCAAGCAGGTCCAGGTCAGCGAAGCGCTCAAGGAACATGTCGAGCGTTTGGTCACCGCGATCTCAGAGAAATATTTTGGCGATCCTCTCGACGGAAGCGTGACCGTTTCCAAGGAGGGGAACGATTTCCGTACCGATATCGCTGTCCATGTTGGGCGCGAAATGTTTGTACGCGGCCAGGGTATCGCGGCAGATGCATATGCATCCGCAGACAAAGCAGGCGAGCATATCGACAAACGTCTGCGCCGTTTCAAGCGCCGGGTACGCGATCACCATCGCGGGAACGGTGGTGCGAAAGTTGCAGCCCAACAATATGTCCTCGCAGCGAGCCAACCTTCTGCGGAGCCTGTGATCGAGGATGAGTGGCAGCCGGTGGTTGTCGCGGAAATGACGACGTCGATCGAGGATCTCTCGGTCGAAGAAGCCGTGATGCGTCTGGAACTGGGCGAACTTCAGGTCGTGATGTTCCGTAACCGTGCGCATGGCGAGCTGAATGTGATTTACCGTCGCGGTGATGGGAATATCGGTTGGATTGACCCGAAAGGTCTGGCTCAGGGATGAGCCTTGGCCTTTGTGGACCGGCACGGCGTGCAGACTGCTCATTCAACGAGGCAAGTCTGGGCGTCTTTAGATATGAAACTAGAGCAGGGTAGACTCGATGGAAATCGCGGACATCCTTATTCCGGAGGGAGTTCTCCCTCATCTTAAGGTCACCTCGAAGAAGCAGGCATTGCAGGAACTGTCCCGCCGTGCTGCCGACGTGACCGGACTTGAGCAGAGAGAGATCTTTGATGTGCTTCTGGAGCGCGAGCGCCTGGGCACCACCGGCATGGGCAATGGCATTGCCATACCGCATGGCAAATTGCCGTCACTTGATCGGCTCTATGCTGTTTTTGCGCGCGCGGATCGTGCCGTCGAATTCGATGCGATCGACGACAAGCCGGTGGACGTCATTTTTCTGCTGCTGGCCCCTGAATCCGCTGGCGCGGATCACTTGAAGGCGTTGGCACGGGTTTCCCGCCTGCTGCGCGACAAGGGTGTCTGCGAGAAGATCCGTGGCGCGGACAGCGTCGACGCGATCTATGCGCTCCTGACCGAAGCGACAGCCAGCAACGCGGCCTGATGCCCTCGTAATTTCATTGGTTTTTTGAAATTTGGGCGCCTCCGCATCCTATTGGATGCGGGCGGCCTGCATCTCGTTCTCTGCGATCAGGGAAACTGCTGCCTCCCAGCTCGGTGCATCTGCGACCAGCTTGCCATCGGCGGTGTGGATTTCGAAATTCTCTTCGCCATCACTGGTTACCGGCTTAACAAAAGCGATATCGAACAGCCCAAGAGCGGCGAAATCCCGTGAATTCAGCTGACGCACGCCATTAGGTTCGGTCATTTCGGTTCCCATTTGTATCTCCGCATTCTGCGTTGTTAGTCGGCTCGCTCAACATCAAGCTTTTTTCTCGTACTCGATGTCGACGGTTTCTTTCCTGCATTGATCTCAATCGTTTGTACCTTAACCTCCGGCATCGGGCGGCGGAGATCAATGTGAAGGAGGCCGTTGTCGAGGTCAGCAGTTTCGACTTCAATACCTTCCGCCAGAACAAAGGTGCGCAGGAACTGGCGCGCGGCAATGCCGCGATGCAGGTAGATTCTGTCGTCTTCCTCGACCTGGCGTCCGCGGATGACTAACTGGTTGTCCTCGATCTGCACGCTGAGTTCGTCGGAGCCGAAACCGGCGACTGCAAGTGTGATACGGAGACCGTCACTCGAGGTTTGCTCGATATTATACGGCGGGTAGCCATCGGCCGTGGACTTGGCTATCCGGTCGAGTGTCCGCTCGAAATGATCGAAGCCGAGCAAGAGCGGAGAGTTGAAAACAGACATGCGTGACATGGGACCAACCCCTCATGGCATGAGCGAGACGATCTTTGGGTCCGCTTCGCGGCACCCAGAACGCGTATCCTCATTGATCACGCGCTCAGTTCATGTAGGTGATCGACGGGCCGGGATCAAGATCCGGCTCCTTCCTCCCGTGCTTCCATTTTTGTTTTCCCAGGCAGGCGGTTGCAGCACTCGGCAGGAGACACCTAGTCGAACAGCGCGTCGATATCGTCCTGGCTGAGGCCCGGCGCCCCAAGCGCGGGTCCATTGAGAAGACCTTCTTCCTCTTCTGAAACACCGTCACCGGTTTTTGACTCGTCCTCTGGGATCGGCAGATCCTTGAACGCTTCCAGGCCGCCCCAGATATCGATCATGGCCAGGATCCGGCTTTCGATGAACCGCAGCGTCTTCACCACCTGAGTGATTCGCTGGCCGGTAAGATCCTGGAAGCTGCAGGCCTCAATGATCGAAATCAGCTGGTTCGATGCCTGATCGATCAGTTGCTGGACTTCAGGGTCATCAAGAGTGAAGCCGTGAATCTGTTTCAGGGTGCCTTCGATACCATCGACCGATTCCATGATCTCGTTGGTCGCGGTTTCGGTGGTTTGTACGATCGTGTCCAGTTGCAGGGAGGCCGTCTGCATCTGGTCTTCCGCGGACATTGGGTGCTTGATCGCCGCGATCTGGGTTTTGGCTTTACCAATCGAGCGGACCATCTGCGCAATTTCGATTCGCAGATCGTGATCGATATCGTTCGTATCCAGGCCGCTCGTATCGTGGGATTGCTCGTCGGGCTGTTCCGCCACATCGGGTGCTTGCACCGGAGCCTGCACACCCATCCCGACTGCCTTCCGGATCTCTGATAGCTCGGTTCTCAAACTCGAAATCTCGGCGAGTAGAGCTTCTTCGAACGCACTGGAAGAGAAAGATGGCATGATATCCTGCCCGGAAGTTGGCGATTGGATCGGATATCCGCGTTCTTGAGCGCGACGCTCCACCGAGAAAACTCTTCCCTTAGTATCACCCACGGCGCGACCTCAGCACTTGTTAGACTTCATCAGACATGAGGGCGTGCTATGCATTTAAACTGTGCGACGCCACTCCATTTACATTACACGATAAGCTGAGCGTTCCTAATTTTCCGTTAATCAATTATCTCTATCAAAGAAGTGCAGAAGGCATACGTTGGTTTAGATTGATAATGATGTTAGCAATTCGTTCAGTCTTCTGGCGTATGACGGCATGACGAGACAGGGCGACCGGCCCTAGGCCCTGTGATCTGGAGCGAATATGACCGCTGCTGAAGAAGAAGGCGCGTTGGACCCATCCACGCACTTCGCATTCGAGCATAAAATTTTTAAGGTTAACGGTGCGCATTTCATGCTGACCGGCCAGGACCGAATTGCGGCCCTGCGTGTGAAGGTTGGAGATCTTGAAGCATCTGTTCCGCTTGAATCATTGTGTGCGGAGTTCGGAATCGAGGAAGATTCCCAAGATGGTAAGCTGCTCGTTACGGTCCGCAAAGGGCTGAACTACGTCAAGGATATCCGGCCCGGAGATACAATCCCGCGCGAATTGTTGGACGGCTCTGCCAGTTGGTCGATTGAGGAAAAGCATCTAGAACGCGCCAAGAACCGCCTGATGGCACAGATCGCCAAATGGGTTTCTGGAGAAGACGTCTCCATGGAGGAGTCGGATATTCAGGCCGAGTTGGCTAAGCCGGAGACAAAGGCGCGAATCCAGAACGGCATTGCCGACATTGCCGAAAAGCTGGGCTTGGGAAAGGATCGCAAGCAGGAAGTGCTCGACCTGGTCGACCGGGTTGCTCGCGAGCTTGCCTATATCGAAGCCTTGCGGGACCGCTTTACCTATGCGAGCGCGATCCAGGCCAAACTCGTTCAGGTGATTGCGTTGCATCGAGGCGACAGACAGTTCATCAGCGAGGTGCAACGTGTTCGGACCCTGATGGAGCCTCCGATCCGGGACTTCAGTTTCATCTTTGATCAGGTCGATGCCCAGACCGGTGAAATCCTCACTGTGCTGAGAAGCTACGACAAGCAGATCAATTTCATTCGCGAGATGCGGGATGAGCTGCACAAAAAGATCATGATCTGGGATGAGGTGATCGAGACCTGGAATATCGATCTTTCCACGCGTTCCAAGGGGATTCGTGAAGCTGTTCAGTCGACCTATAGGTTTGTGGCGTATAATTTTCCGCAAGCTCAGGATTGGATGTAGTGTCTCTTCCGTCAGTATTTTTTTGCAATCAGTAGTCAGAACGCAATTTACTGAAGAACCACGCATCGTGGCTTCGTGCCGATGCACAGAGTTGGAGAGTAGGCGCATTTCTTGCCAGGACAGGACCCTGACAACGATACAGTGACGGGCATTCCGTCCGAAGTCGCATGGTCGGCTTCTGAAAAACGTCTGGATCTCGGCGCATCCGCGACCGGCGATCTTCCCCTGAGGCAAATTACTGCTCCGGAGCTCGAAGATGTAGTCGAGCGTCACGGTATGTTCTTGCGCGGGCAGAGCGGCGGCGCGCGCGCCAATCTGCCAGGATACGATCTGAAATATATGGATCTCGCAGGCAAGGATTTGCGCGGTGCCGAGTTGTCAGGCTCGTCACTGAGAAGCGCCAATGCCGAAGGGATCAATCTGCAGACAGCGAATCTGTTTGCTTGTGACATGCGCGAGACCCTTCTTAAGGGGGCTGATCTTTCGCGTGCGGATCTCCGTGGCGCCTGCCTGCGCGGAGCCGATCTCTGCGATGTACTGCTTATGGAAGCGGATCTCCGGGATGGGGTGCTGCTGAAGCCGGACAAGAAGGGAAATCTCGTCGCGGTCACCTATAATACCGTCGATGCGGATCTCGCCGTTGCCAACGCAACCCGCGCGGATATGAGCCGGGCCCGGCTTTCCAACGCCTTCATTGTGCAGACCGATCTGACCGATGCGAAGCTGCGCAATACGCGTTTCGTGCGCGCGGACCTCAGTCACTCGAACCTGACGGGGGCTGACCTTGAGGGGGCCGATCTCACTGAGGCCGTGCTGACCGGTGCGATCCTGAACGGAGCCATCCTATACAACGTGGTCTTCAGTGGCACGGACCTGACGGACGCCGATCTCGCTGGGGCGGTATTCTCTAACATGAACCCCGGGGATCCGCAGTTCCGACTGGCCAGGATGCCGAAGCTTCTGGATACCCTCGGCCCGGAAATGGCCGATATCATGGTGCGTCATGACGTCTGGATCAAAAGTAACGGCAAGGAAGGCGAGCGGGCTAATCTGGCGCGACGGGATATCAGTCGTCAGAGCCTCAGCCGCCTGAACCTGGCGGCAGCAAATATGGAATGCTGTGTCCTGACGGGGTGCGATCTTTCCGGCGCGAATCTGCTGATGGCGGACATGGCTCTGGCGGATATGCGGACAGCAGATTTGTCCAACGCGGATTTACGCGGAGCCACCATGCGCCGCGCGAACCTGATGGAAGCAAGGCTTGTCGGAGTGCAGGCAAGCCCGGTGCAGATCGTCGGGGCAAAAACGCAACATTGGCCCGCGCATTTCGATCGTGCCCGTTTCGACAATGCCGTGCTGCGGGGTGGGGATTTCCATCAGGCAGAGATGAGCGGGGCTGTTTTCACCGGCGCCGATCTACGGGACTGTGATCTGCGGGGGGCTGTGCTCCGTGATGCCGAATTCGATGGCGCGGATCTACGTGGTGCGGACCTCTCCGGAGCGGATACGCGCGGGGCGAACAATCTCCTTCTGGACTGATGGCTTCTGGCATGCTGAATCGTCCGGAAATAACCCTTCAGGTCACTCGAGGGGTTACGCGGCTTTTTACCAATCTCGATTGGTGTCACGTGACCGAGATGCCGCTGCGTTCCAGACGCCGGGTTGACGTTATGGCGGTGGATGCCGCTGGAAATATCGCGATTGTCGAGGTGAAGTCCGATCAGGCTGACTTTCACGCTGATGGGAAATGGCACGAGTATCTTGATTTCTGCGACCGGTTTTATTTTGCCGTCACGCCGGAGTTTCCGCGCGATATCCTGCCGGACGATCCACGTTGCGGCCTGATCCTGGCGGATCAGTATGACGCTGTGATTGTCCAGGATGCAGAGCCATCGCAGCTTAAAGCCGCGCGCCGCAAGTCTCTTACCTTGAAGCTTGCGAGAACCGCCGCACGGCGTCTCTCTGTTTTGACGGACTGTTCTCTCGATTGCCGGGGACTGTCAGCGTAGGAGATGTTTATTCATCACGTTTTGGAAATAATGCGAGTCATTTTGGCAAATCCATGCTTGCTGTGCAGTTGTGCAATGCAAAATATGCGAATCTTGCATGACTGATCGTGATCTATATTCGATTTGTGCATTCGTTCACTTTCGAAAGGAACACGAACATGAACCAGTTCAGCATCACGCAGACCCTCCTGACCTGTGCCGGCATTCTCAGCCTGCTTGGTTCCGTCGCCTATTACGGTGCGATGAATAACATCTAAAACCTGTCCTTTCGAAAGGGCGTGCGATGGGGGTTGGAGGTCTTGCTCCAACCGGCCTAGACTAAGTGTCGTAAATGACGCTTGGTTTAATGAGTTCCCATGAGACGCGCCCCGCCGAAATCCCTCCCTAGCCTTGCCGAGCCCGGACAGAAGATTGTGCGTCCTAAGGATTCCGGGAGCCTGATTGTGCTCCGGCGCCAGGGGGATGGCCTTGATGTCCTGATGGGGCGGCGGGCCAGGAAAGCTGTTTTTGGCGGTGTCTACGTCTTTCCGGGCGGCAAGGTCGATGCCGCCGACCGCTCTGTCGGTTTCGCCAGCGATCTCGCCCCCGATGTCCTTGCCCGAATATCCAAAGACGAACGACGTGCGCGGGGATTCTCCGTGGCAGCGGTTCGTGAGACATTCGAGGAAACCGGTCTTTTGTTGGCCGGTGCGGCTGACGTGGGCGTAACGAATCACGAGACATGGAAGGATTTCGCCGAGCGGGGCATCGCGCCAGATCTCGGCAAGCTCGGTTATGTCGGCCAGGCGATCACGCCGGCGAAGCGCAAGGCGCGCTTCAATGCCCGGTTTTTCTTCGCCTGGGCTGAAGACATGACCGGGGATATTGGCGGCAGCGGTGAGCTGAGCGATCTCGATTATTTTCCTCTGGCTGAAGCTCTGAAACTTCCCCTCGTGGACGTGACCGAGTTCATGTTGCTGGAAGTACAGCGTCGGTACGCGGAAAACATGGTTCCGAAGGAAGCATATCCCTTCTTCAGCTATCGGACGGATGCCCCATATATCCGCTATAGCTGAGAGACCGGCTCGCGGGAGCGCTATTTGGGTTGAACCAGGACATTGAAAACGGCTGGCCGTTCTATGCAGTCGATTTGTTCCAGCCCGAGCTCTGCCAAATCGGCAAAATCCTGCTCTGCTGTGGTTTTATAGCATTCGAGGATGATTTTGGTGCGGTCCCTGTGGATGAGGTCCAGCACCGATTTGATGATGCGTAACTCCGCACCCTCAACGTCCATCTTTATGAAATCGACTCGTTCCGGCCAAAGTGTTCGTAGGGCGCGTTTCGGAATCGCCGGGCCAATACCTTTGGCGGCTTCTCGGCTGCTCGCCAAGTTAATGCGTTGTACCATATTGAGCACACCGTCTTCGGAATCTACGGCGATATCGAGATTGGCGGTATCGATATTCGTAAGGCCGTTGAGAGCGATATTGCGGCGTAAAAGCTCGCAGGTTTTCTTTATGGGCTCAAAGACGTGGATTGTTGCTTTCGGGCAGGCCGTTGCCAATGCAATGGCGTGATTGCCGACATTCGCTCCGAGATCGAGGACGATATCGTCCTCACCCATATGCTTCAGGATAAGGTCGACTTCTTCCGGCTCGTAGAGCTTTTGCCGGATATGATGAACCTCAAGCTCACTGTTGTGCCCGGATATCGCAAATTTCAGGGTATGGCCGTGGAACGGAACTTCAGCGACATCGTTTCCTGCCTGCAGGAACGTCGCGATCTCCTGGCAGGCGATGAGATTAATATAGAGATACGGATGTTCTGTGTCGATATCTGACGCCCCGCCAAGCAGGCTCCTGCAGATATCTAATACCTTGTCATATCGTCGGCGCGCCAGATTGATAAGGGCGAGTTCGCCAAGGTAGAGGGCTGTATGCTCCGGTGATATCTGTTGCCTTATCGCTTTTGACAGGACTTCTTCCGCGACATCAAATTGCTCTGCGTTTTCGGCTATATATACGGAGGCTAGAATGCGCTCATGTGCGTTGGGGTTCGTTTCTTCATTTTGACTCAAGTCACACACCCCGATTGCAGATGTCAGACCCGCATCCCAAAGTGGCGCGCGCCAGTTAGGCCCGACAAGCGGGATCTAAAAATTGAATGCTATCAGTGATGTGTTGTGGGGTAAACTTGTGCTCGCTATTCAGGGCAAGCTAAACCGGCTCTCTTCGTGGATCACGCCGTCGCAGCGTACCCGTCCAGTCTCCACGAGGTAAATCAGAGCGGCCAGCAGAGAGCGTGCGGCGGCGCCATGCACGGCTGGTGGCACGTTGGCATAGATCACCGGAACCATGTCTGAAATGAATTCCTTTCCATCCCGGAGGCAGGCGAGAATTTCATCTTCCCGGTCCCGGCGGTGGTCGATGAAGGCCTCGATGAAAGGTTTAGGGTCCCTGATCGGCCCGCCATGTGTTGGCCAATAGATCTCGTCATCCCGGTTGAGCATCCGGTCCAGGCTGCTGAGGTAGTCGCCCATATTCCCGTCCGGCGGCGAGACCACACTGGTCGACCAACCCATGACAAGATCGCCGGGAAACAGGATTTTGCGGTCCGGCCAGGCGAAGGCCAGATGGTTCGAGGTGTGCCCCGGTGTGTGCAAGGCCTCAAGGCGCCAGCCGCTGCCCTCTACCACATCGCCGTCGTGCAGCGTGACATCTGGCGAGAAATCAGCGTCTCCACCGGCCTCGATGCCGTCCGGGCCGCGACCGTGCGGACCGAAGCCGTAAGTCTGCGCGCCGGTCGCGTCCTTGAGGGCGGCGGCGGCCGGGGAATGGTCGAGATGGGTGTGGGTTACCAGAATATGGCTGACTGTTTCCTTCCCGAGCCCGGTCAGCAGGGCGGAGACGTGATCGGGGAGATCTGGCCCTGGGTCGATCACGCCGACATTGCCCTCGCCAACGATGAAGGTTGCTGTCCCCCGAAAGGTGAAGGGGCCGGGATTGCGGGCAACGATCCGCCGGAGACCGGGCGCGAGCCGCTCGATCACTCCATAGGGCGGCTCGAAATCCCGGTCGAAGGGAATCTGCGTCGCCACGGGATCAGGCTTCCGACACGATCGGGTTGGACAGCAGGCCAATCGTGTCGATCTCGATCACGATCTCGTCGCCCGGCTTCATCCAGACCTGCGGGTCGCGGCGGGAGCCGACTCCGCCCGGCGTGCCGGTGACGATGACGTCGCCCGGAACCAGCTCGGTGAAGGTGCTGATGTAACTGATCAGGCGAGGGACAGAGAAAATGAGATCGTCGAGTTTCGTGTGCTGCATGACTTCGCCATTCAGGCGTGCCTCCATCACCAGGGAGCCAAGATCTGGAATCTCTTCTTTCGTGACGAGGTATGGTCCGAAAGCGCCGGTTCCGATGAAGTTCTTGCCCGGTGTGAATTGGGTGGTGTGGCGCTGCCAGTCGCGCACGCTGCCTTCATTGTAGCAAGCATACCCTGCGATGTGATCCATCGCGTCCGCTTCGGCGATATGCCGGCCGGACTTGCCGATGACGACGGCGAGTTCTGCCTCGTAATCGAGCTTGTCCGAGACCTTCGGCTTGATCAGAGGCTGGCCATGGCCGATTTGCGTGTTGGCGAAGCGGGCGAAGATCGTCGGATGCTCGACTTCCGGCCAGCCTCCCTCAATGCGGTGCGCTTCGTAATTCAGGCCGACACAGAGAATCTTCTCGGGATCCGGAACGACGGGCAGGAAATGTGCGTCCGCCAGCGTGACCGACGGAGCGCTGTCTTTCAGGGCTGCGGCGACCGAAGTCAGGGCGTCCGCGGCAATGGCGGCCTTCAGGCTCGGATAGCGGGAAAGCGTGGAGGCATCGACTGAGTGCAGTCCCTTGTCCGTTGCCAGCCCCCAGACCGTCTTGCCGTCCAATTCAAACGTCGCGAACCTCATATGTCGCCTCCCTGGCGTTTCCGTATGGTTTTATCGGAAGTTTAGAAAGGCCGCTGGTTACGGTCGATGCCCGATCCGGCATCAATGAGGTCCGTCAAACGGCATAAACCATATAGAGCAGAAGGGCGCCGAGCAGGACACGGTAGACCACGAAAGGCATGAAGCCGGCATGTTTCAGCCAGGTCATCATCAGAGTGATTGCGACCAGGGCAGAGCCGAAGGCAAGCCCAGCCGCCGTCATGGCATCGCGGGTCAGGCTTACATCGCCGCTCTGCCAGAGCTCAATGCCGGAGAGGGTGCCGGCACCGGCGATTGCCGGGATGGAGAGCAGCAGGGAAAAGCGTGCCGCGTCGGCCCGCTCAAAGCCGAGAAACCGTGCCATGGTCATGGTGATGCCGGAACGGCTGGTGCCGGGAATCAGAGCCAGGACCTGTGCCATGCCGATCGCCAGGGCGCCGCCATAGCTCATATGTTCAAGGCGCCGGACCGTCATGCCGACCCGATCCGCCAGGCCGAGCAGCAGGCCGAAGCCGAGTGTCGTCCAGCCGATGATTTCCACGCTGCGCAACATGCCGCCGGCATATTTGTTGAGCGTGTAACCGGCAATGACGACCGGTATCGAGCCAACGATAAGCTGCAGCATCAGACGGGTGCCTTGATCGACACGCCCCCGCACCAGTTTCCAGAAACCGGTGAGCATCATGCCGATCTCGCGCCATGCATAGACCATCACAGCGCCGAGCGTGCCGACATGGACGGCAACATCCAGCATGAGACCCTGATCCTTCCAGTCCATCATATAGGGGACGAGGACAAGATGACCGCTGGATGAGATGGGCAGGAATTCGGTGATGCCCTGAACGAGGGCAAGGATAGCCAGATGAAGTATCGGCACCGACAGGCTCCGGTCTTGGTTTTGTCGAGGATGTAAGAAATCTCGCGATCATTGCCGGAGCCCCCGATCTCCCGCAGATAACGTTAATAAGACTATAACATCCCGCTGAGACAGAAAGAATATGGCATAAAGTTCCGAATTGAGACTAAATGTTGATCGTGGTTTGGGTGTGCTGCTGTGCCCTGGAGTCGCGCGACCCAAAATCAAGAAAATTAGTCCTAACTATTGACCTTTTTGCTTCCTTTCCGTAGATAGGCGCTCCCCGATGAGGTATAGTGCGGTCCGAACGACAATTCGGGCGGCGTAAGCCTGAAGAGGAATAAGGCCCGAAGGGCTGTGGGAGAGAGCGTAATGACCACCGACCATATGCTGAAGTTTGTCCATACCGCGAAGCGGATGCCTTCCAAACGCGAAGCGGATGCGCGTCGGCAGGATTTTGGCGAGATCTATGACGAGTTCGTTGAGGATCATGCTGCAGAGCAGGCAAGCCGGTGCTCCCAGTGCGGCGTGCCCTATTGTCAGGTGCATTGCCCGCTTTCGAACAATATTCCCGACTGGCTGATGCTGACGGCCGAAGGCCGGCTGGAAGAAGCTTACGAGATTTCCAGCGCGACGAATAATTTCCCGGAGATCTGTGGTCGCATCTGCCCGCAGGATCGTCTCTGCGAAGGCAATTGCGTGATCGAGAAGGGTTTTGAGTCGGTCACCATTGGCTCCGTCGAGAAATACATCACCGAGACCGCCTTCGAGCAGGGCTGGGTTAAGCCGGTTAAGCCGGTCGCCGAGCGTAAGGAAAGTGTTGGCATCATTGGGGGTGGCCCCGGCGGGCTCGCGGCGGCGGAACAGCTCCGCAAGCGCGGCTACCAGGTGCATGTCTACGACCGGTACGACCGGATCGGCGGCCTGATGATCTATGGCATTCCGAACTTCAAGCTCGAGAAAGACGTCGTTCAGCGCCGCACCCGGGTTCTGGAAGAGAGCGGCATTCATTTTCATACCGGTATCGATGTCGGCAATGACATCACCGTGGCCGAGTTGCGCGATAAACATGCTGCGGTTTTGGTTGCCACCGGCGTCTACAAGGCGCGGGACATGAAATGCCCTGGTGTCGGCCTCGGCAACATCCATCCGGCACTGGAATATCTGACGGCATCCAACCGCAAGGGGCTCGGTGATACTGTTCCGGCTTTCGAGGACGGTAGCCTGAATGCCGAGGGCAAGAACATTGTTGTCATCGGCGGCGGCGATACCGCGATGGATTGTGTTCGCACTGCCATTCGTCAGGGTGCCAAATCGGTGAAATGCGTCTATCGCCGGGACAAGGCCAACATGCCGGGCTCACAGCGTGAAGTGCAGAACGCTGAGGAAGAAGGCGTCGAGTTCATGTGGCTGTCGGCCCCCGAGGCTTTCACCGGTGAAGATATTGTCGATGGCGTGCGTTGCCATCGCATCCATCTCGGCGTGCCGGACGCGACTGGCCGTCAGGCGCCGGAAGTGGTTGAGGACAGCAGCTTCACGATCCCGGCCGACATCGCGATCCTGGCGCTCGGTTTCGATCCCGAGGACATGCCGACCATGTTCGGTGAGGACGCGTTGAAGATTTCCCGCTGGGGCACCCTGTCGGTCGACTTCACGACCATGATGACCAGCCTGGATGGCGTTTTCGCCGCGGGCGACATCGTGCGCGGTGCCTCCCTGGTGGTCTGGGCCGTCCGGGATGGCCGGGATGTTGCCGATCAAATCCATGCCTATGTCGAGCAGCAGGCTAACGCCGCGCTCGATCTCGCTTCCTGAAGCCGAGGGTGACCGACATGAAACAGGATAACCAATTTCCGATGACCGGCGGCGACGCCTTCGTGGCCGACTGGAAGGCGAATGTAGAGAGGCTTCAGGCTGCCCACGCCTATAACCCGGCGGACGAGCGTGAGAATTGCGGTGTTGGCTTTGTCGCGTCCATTGATGGCACGCCACGGCGCGACGTTGTGGAAGCTGGCATCCAGGCCTTGCAGGCGATCTGGCACCGGGGCGCGGTCGATGCGGACGGCAAGACCGGCGACGGCGCGGGTATTCATCTGCAGATTCCACAGGATTTTTTCCGCGAGCATGTGGAGCGTGCGGGGCAGGCAGTCGGCGACAGTGTGATCGCGGTCGGTATGGTGTTCCTCCCGCGCACGGATCTCGCTGCTCAGGAACGCTGCCGTTGTATCGTTGAGGAAGAGATTCTGTCGCGCGGCTACAAGATCTTCGGCTGGCGCCAGGTGCCGGTGAATGTCGAGGTCATTGGTGAGAAGGCGAATGCGACCCGGCCGGAAATCGAACAGATCATGGTCTCCGGCGACGCGGATGGCGACGAGGCCGGATTCGAGCGCGATCTCTATGTGATCCGGCGCCGGATTGAGCGCGCGGCACTGGCTGAAAACATCACAGACTTCTACATCTGCTCGCTGTCCTGTCGCTCCGTTATCTATAAAGGCATGTTCCTGGCTGAGCAGGTCACCGAGTTCTTCCCGGATTTGCTGGACGAGCGGTTCGTCTCCAACTTTGCGATCTACCACCAGCGCTATTCGACCAATACTTTTCCGGCCTGGCGCGCTGCCCAGCCGTTCCGCGTGCTGGCCCATAATGGCGAGATCAACACGCTGAAGGGCTGCTGGAACTGGATGCGCAGCCACGAGACACGGATGGCGGCGGACTCGTTCGGCGAGGAGATCGAGGATATCAAGCCGGTTATCCAGGATGGCAGCTCCGACAGTGCCGCCCTTGATGCTGTGTTCGAGCTGATGATCCGGGCCGGGCGCTCCCTGCCCATGGCCAAGACCATGATGATCCCCGAGGCGGTGGCAGACGGCGGCGCCCTGACTCAGGAACTGAGGGATCTGTATGCCTATTGCAATGCGGTGATGGAGCCGTGGGACGGCCCAGCGGCGATTGCCGCTTATGGTGGCCGTTGGGTGCTTGGCGGCATGGACCGCAACGGTTTGCGCCCGATGCGTTACAGCGTCACCGATAACGGTCTGCTGATCGCCGGGTCCGAGACGGGCATGGTCAGGGTCAAGGACAAGAACATCATTGAAAAAGGCCGCCTCGACCCGGGCCAGATGATCGCGGTCGATCTGCAGGAAGGTAAGCTCTACCACGACACCGAGCTTAAGGCGCACCTTGCCGCTTCCCGGCCGTTTGGCAAATGGATCAAGCAGAGCACCAAGATCGATAAGCTGATCAAGAGCCATCACGAAGAGAAACCGGGCCTGGAGCGCGACGATCTGCGCCGCCGCCAGGTGGTCTCAGGCTGGTCTCTCGAGGATATGGAGCTGATCCTTCAGCCTATGGCCGAGGGCGGTAAGGAAGCCATCGGCTCGATGGGAGACGACACGCCGCTGGCGGTGCTGTCCGAGAAATATCGCGGCCTGCACCATTTCTTCCGGCAGAATTTCAGCCAGGTGACGAACCCGCCGATCGATAGTTTGCGTGAGCGTCGGGTGATGACCCTGCGCACCCGCCTCGGCAACCTCGGCAACATTCTGGATGAGACCGAGGAGCAGTGCGAACATCTGCTGCTCGAATCCCCGGTCCTGTCGAACGCCGAGTTCCAGGCGATGCGGGACTATATGGGCGACACGGCGGAAGAGATCGACTGTACCTTTGATGTCTCAGGCGGCGACTCTGCGCTTTCGGAAGCCATTGACCGTATTCAGCGCGAGGCGGAAGACGCGGTGCGCGGCGGCTGCACTCATGTCGTGCTGTCGGACAAGGCGATCTGCTCTACGCGGGCGGCGATCCCCATGATCTTGGCGACCGGCGCGGTGCATTCCTATCTGGTGCGCCAGCAGCTCCGGACCTTCACCTCGGTCAACGTGCAGACCGGGGAGTGCCTCGATACGCATTACTTCTGTGTGCTGATCGGCGTCGGCGCCACGACGGTGAATGCCTATCTGGCGCAGGAAGCGATTGCCGACCGGCATGCCCGCGGGCTGTTCGGCGACAAGTCGCTCAGCGATTGTGTCGCTGCTTACCGCAAGGCGATCCAGGATGGCATCCTGAAAGTGATGTCCAAGATGGGCATCTCCGTTCTGTCTTCCTATCGCGGCGGCTACAACTTTGAATCCGTCGGGTTGTCCCGCTCGCTGGTCGCCAGATTCTTCCCGGGTATGCCGTCCCGGATTTCCGGTCTCGGCCTGCCCGGCATCCAGAAAAAGGCGCTGGAGCAGCACCGTAAGGCTTTCGATGAGACGGTGGTGACGCTGCCGATCGGCGGGCTCTACCGGTTCCGCCGCCAGGGCGAAAGGCATGCGTTCGACGGGCCTATGATGCATGCCCTCCAGCATGCGGTCGCGACGGACAGCTATCATCTCTACAAAAGATATGCGAACGAGATCTATACCCAGAAACCGGTCAATCTTCGCGATCTGCTCGGCTTCAAGCCGACGGGCGAGGAAGTGGCGCTGGAAGATGTTTCTTCCATCACCGAGATCCGCAAGCGGCTGGTGGCGCCGGGAATCTCCCTCGGGGCGCTCAGCCCGGAGGCGCACGAGACCCTCTCCATCGCCATGAACCGGATCGGCGCCAAGTCGGACTCCGGCGAGGGCGGCGAGGACCCGGCACGCTTCAAGCCGCGTCCGAACGGCGACAATCCGAGCTCGGCCATCAAGCAGGTTGCCTCCGGCCGTTTCGGCGTCACGGCGGAATACCTGAACAATTGCCGCGAGCTTGAAATCAAGGTCGCTCAGGGCGCCAAGCCGGGTGAGGGCGGGCAACTGCCGGGTATCAAGGTCAACTCGATGATCGCCAAGCTGCGGCACTCGACGGAGGGCGTCACCCTGATTTCGCCGCCGCCACACCACGATATCTACTCGATCGAGGATCTGGCTCAGCTGATCTACGATCTGAAGCAGATCAACCCGGATGCGCGCGTCTGCGTGAAGCTCGTAGCCTCTTCCGGTATCGGCACGATTGCGGCCGGTGTCGCCAAGGCGAAAGCGGATACGATCCT
The DNA here is from genome assembly GCF_039990255.1 of Nisaea sp. Lineage (GTDB taxonomy): Bacteria > Pseudomonadota > Alphaproteobacteria > Thalassobaculales > Thalassobaculaceae > Nisaea. The sequence continues at coordinate 224,922 of NZ_JBDXGG010000007.1, forward strand.
GATTTCCGGCCATGGCGGCGGTACCGGTGCCAGCCCGCAGACCAGTATCAAATATGCTGGTATCCCTTGGGAAATGGGCCTGTCCGAAGTGCATCAGGTGCTCACCCTGAACCGACTTCGGCACAAGGTTTCGCTACGCGTCGATGGCGGTTTCCGGACTGGCCGCGATGTGGTCATCGGCGCCATCCTCGGTGCCGAGGAATTCGGCATAGGCACAGCTTCGCTGGTGGCGATGGGGTGCATCATGGTGCGTCAGTGCCACAGCAATACCTGCCCGGTCGGGGTCTGCACCCAGGACCAAAGCCTGCGCGCCAAGTTTGACGGCACGCCGGAAAAGGTCGTGAACCTGTTCTCCTTCGTTGCCGAGGAAGTGCGCGAGATCCTGGCGGAACTCGGTGTGCGGTCGCTGGAGGAAGTGATCGGCCGGACCGATCTGTTGCACCAGGTCAGCCGTGGCGATCCGTCCCTCGACGATCTCGACCTGAACCCAATTCTGGTGCGTGCTGACAGTGGCGGGTTGCCGGTGATGAACGCGGTTGAGGGCCGGAACGAGGTGCCGGAGACGCTGGACGCGCAGATGATCAAGGATGCGCAGCCGGCGCTCGAGGGCGGTGAGAAAATGCAGCTCACCTACAACATCGCCAACACGTTGCGCGCCATCGGCACCAAGCTGAGTTCCCGGATCACCCGGAAGTACGGCATGTTCGGTTTGCAGCCAGGGCACATCACAGTGCGTTTGCGCGGCTCAGCCGGTCAGTCCCTCGGCGCCTTCGCGGTGCAGGGGCTGAAGCTGGAAGTGTTCGGCGATGCCAACGACTATGTGGGCAAGGGCCTCTCCGGCGGCTCCATCGTGATCCGGCCGATGACGGCGGCGCGATTTAATTCGAACGAGAACACCATTGTCGGCAACACCGTGCTCTACGGGGCGACGGCCGGGCAGCTTTTTGCAGCCGGTCAGGCGGGTGAGCGATTTGCCGTGCGGAACTCCGGCGCCGATGCGGTGGTCGAGGGGTGTGGCTCGAACGGTTGCGAATACATGACCGGCGGCACCGTTGTTCAACTTGGCTCGGTGGGTGAAAATTTTGCTGCAGGTATGACCGGCGGCATGGCCTTCGTCTACGATTCGGACGGCCGGTTCGAGCATAACGTGAACCCGGAGAATGTGCTCTGGCAGCGGATCGAGACGGATTACTGGGAAGCGGCCCTGAAGCGTCTGGTGCAGGAGCATGTGGAGCAGACCCAGTCCCGCTTCGCCGAGCGTCTGCTGATCAATTGGGGGCAAGAAATTCGCAATTTCTGGCAGGTTGTGCCAAAGGAAATGGTCGCCCGCCTGCCGCAGCCGCTGAGCTATTCCAGCCGGGAAAAGCGGGCGTGAGCGCGCCCGCCTTTACCCTTTACGGCGACCGGCGTTCCGGCAATTGCCTGAAGATCGTCTTCGCGGCCGACTGGCTCGGCCTCGACTACACGTTCGTCGATATAGACATCATGACCGGCGAAAGCCGGACTCCGGAATTCCTGGCGGTGAACCCGGCTGGTCAGGTGCCGGCTGTCGATTTCGGCGACGGCAAAATACTGGCCCAGTCCAACGCGGCGCTGCTTTATCTGGCGGAGAATTCGGCATTGCTGCCGGATGATCCGTTCCATCGTGCCAAGGTGAACGAATGGCTGTTCTGGGAGCAGTACAGCCACGAGCCTTATGTCGCCGTCTGCCGTTTCCGCATGCTTTATGAAGGCAAGGGAGCTGATGAACGAGATGGCTGGCGCGTTGAACGCGGGGAGCAGGCGCTGGACCATATGGAAGCCCAGCTTGCGGGCAAGAGCTTTCTTGTCGGTGAAGCCTTGTCCGTGGCCGATATCGCCTTGCTGGCCTATACGCGGGTCGCCCATGAAGGTGGCTTCGATCTGACGACCCGACCGAGCCTTTCCGCTTGGATCAAACGTTGCGAAACTGCGCTTGAGCTAGCCTGATCTGGCATTTATGGGGCGGTCAACGCGTTCTGAGTCTAAGCACGCCGCCCCGAAGGCTCCGTTTTTTGCCTCCCATTCCAGAGGAGAGGCGTTTCAGAGCGTCTTTCCGCTGATCAGCAGCTGTGCGTTGCGAACAGGCTGGGGCATCGAGGTGATTTCGGTCCCGGCATACCCCGCCGCGGCCATATCTGGCAGTACCATTTCCCCGGCCTCGTGGACTTCTTGAATCTCCAAAACCGTATAGGGCCGTTGGTAGAGCCATTCGCGATTTTCGACCGCGGTCAGGTTCGGATTGGGCGGTGTATCGTCTGTGAAGGCAAAGAAATGCAGAGTGAAACCGTACCCCTTCACGTCCTGAACGGAGAGCGGAGCCATACCCCAGGCCAGGCATTCCTCACGAATTGGCGCTATGTCACCGGTGCGCAACGTCAGCAGGTTTAAGCAGGCCCCGCCTCCCAATCGCGACGTGTCATGTTGTGTGGCCGGTCGGTTGCCTTTGAACCAATGTTCGATCAGCTCGATGGTAAAGCCTTCGGGATCCTGGAAGTGTGTCAGATAGCCAACGTCCTGAAACTGACGCGGTACTCCGACTTCGACGCCCCTGGCGGTCAGTTGCTCATACGCGAGTTCAATGTTTGGTACCGCCAGAGCGACTTTCCAGTAAGTATCACGGCTGGACGGTTGATATGAGTGAACGCTGTTTTCGAATGTGATACCGGCTTCTGCCGCCCCATACGTAACCGCTCCATCGCCACGATCATTCATGCCCAGAATGTCAGTGTAAAACGTGCGTTGTCTTGCGGGATCCAGGCATCGCAGTTTGATGAGATCAATTTTGGGCAAGAGATGTTCCTTTCGGCGCTTTGGTCACTATGCGCACTTTCGCTTGGAAGCGCCCTGCACTCTGCTTGCAGCACACAAATCACAGTCACTCTGCAGAACAGTTTCGAGCTTTAGCTGTTCCTTGTCGTCAATATTACCCGGCTTTGGAGCCTTCGGTCTCGGAGATGATCCTGCCTAATGCCCATGCTGATTCGCATCGATGCAAAAAACAAAATGCCCGAACCGAGTGGAGGCGGTCCGGGCATTCTTTATTCTGAGATCAGAAAGCGGTGGGGGGTTAGGCCGCCTTCTTGCCCTCGATGGCTTTCACGGATGGCCGCACTTCGATCTTGCGCGGTTTTGCTTCTTCGGGGATTTCGCGCACGAGGGAGACATGGAGCAAACCATTCTCCAGATCGGCGCCGGTCACCTTGATGAAGTCGGCAAGCTCGAACCGGCGCTCGAAAGCGCGTTCGGCGATGCCGCGATGCAGGAATTCCCGGGCGTCACCGTCGTCGGCCTTCTCGACCTTGCCGGTGATAATGAGGGAATTCTGATTTACCGTGACGTCGATATCCTGCTCGGCGAAGCCGGCGACCGCCATCGAGATCCGGTAGTCGTCTTCGCTGACCTTCTCGATATTGTAGGGCGGGTAGGTCGTCTGGTTACCCGCGGCCGGGGTGCGGAGCGCCGCATCGGCGAGCTGCGCCATGCGGTCAAAACCGACGGAATTACGGAACATCGGGGAAAAATCGATCGTACGCATTGGGTCCATATCCTTTCCAAGCAACATGGTCGTCAATCTGTCACCCGCCTGATCGGAGGCCGGGTGGCGTTTCAGAAGGCTCCGTCCCGAAAGTGGCAACGTCGCCTGATCAGAACGTGGGAAAGGAGAAAATCGGATTCAAGAGGGGAAAATGCTTAAACGAAAACGGGCGCCCCGAAGGACGCCCGTTCAGTTCCCGCAAGCCGGAGCCTGCGGCAATTTGTCTTGGTATTAGATACCGAGGTTGGCGAAGCGCTTGTTGAAGCGCGCAACCTGGCCGCCGCTGTCGAGGATCCGGTGCTGGCCAGTCCAGGCCGGATGGGTCAGCGGGTCGATTTCGAGCCGAAGCACGTCGCCCTCTTTACCCCAGGTCGACTGGGTCTGGTATTCGGTGCCATCGGTCATCACGACTGTGATCGCGTGATATTCGGGATGGATATCAGCCTTCATTTTTCGTACTCCTGCCCCCGAGCGTTGATGGGCGCGGGTATCAATCCGTGAATAAGAGCGCGACGATATAAAGGAGACAGGGACCGAGCGCAAGGGCGAAGGAACCTGTTTTTACGGGAATCCGATATGAGTGAACAGAATAGCCGGCGCAATCTCGGCCCCCTGAGGGCTCTGATGCCGTTTGTCCGGCCCTACCGGTTGCAGGTCGTGGGCGCTGCGGTGGCGCTGATTGTCGCTGCCGTCACCGTGCTGGCCATGGGCAACGGGCTGCGTCTGCTGGTCGACAAGGGGTTCTCCGCCGGCGATCCGGCGCTGCTGGACCGGGCGGTGATCGTCCTGATGGGGGTTGTTGTTCTGCTGGCTGGGTCAAGCTACGCCCGGTTCTTTCTGGTCTCCTGGATCGGCGAGCGGGTGGTGGCGGATATCCGCAAGGCGGTTTTCAACCATGTGATCTCCCTCAGTCCGGGCTTCTTCGAGACCACCCGCACGGGCGAGCTGCTGTCGCGCCTGGCCACGGATACCACGCTGGTGCAGACCGTGGTCGGCTCCTCTGTCTCCATCGCCTTGCGCAACACGCTGCTGTTCTGTGGCGCGCTGGTCATGCTGCTGATCACCAGCGCCAAGCTGTCCGGCTATGTCCTGCTGGTTGTGCCCATCGTGGTGATCCCGATCATCGTGCTCGGCCGCAAGGTGCGGCGGCTGTCCCGCGACACCCAGGATCGGGTTGCAGATCTCGGCGCCTACGCCGAGGAAACCCTCTACGGTATCCGTGCGGTGCAGGCCTTCGCACATGAGTCGGTCGACCGGGAGCGGTTCGGCGCCCGGGTCGAGGATGCGTTGAGCGCCGCCATCGGCCGGATCAGGGCCCGCGCCGCCCTGACCGCCATCGTTATCTCACTTGTCTTTGGCTCCATCGCCGTGATTTTGTGGATCGGCGGCAAGGACGTTCTGGCCGGCCGGATCAGTGCCGGCGAGCTTTCCGCTTTCGTCTTCTATGCCGCTGTCGTCGCAGGCTCCACGGGAGCGCTCTCAGAGGTCCTTGGCGACCTGCAGCGGGCAGCCGGCGCCATGGAACGTCTGATGGGCCTCCTGCAGGCGGAGAGCGACGTCTCTGCGCCCGCCAATCCGGTGCCGCTGGCTGACCCGGCGAAGGGGATCGTCAGTTTTGAAGATGTCGATTTCTCTTACCCGGCCCGCCCCGATATCCCGTCTCTTACTGGCTTCACCGCATCCGTTAAGCCCGGCGAGAGGGTCGCCATCGTTGGGCCTTCAGGTGCCGGCAAGTCGACCATCTTCCAGCTTCTCTTGCGCTTCTATGACCCGCAGGCGGGCCATATCCGGATCGATGGTGTCGACCTGACGGCAACCGACCCGCGCGCCTTCCGCTCCTTGATCGGACTTGTGCCGCAGGAGCCGGTGATTTTCTCCGACAATGCGATGGAGAATATCCGTTACGGCCGCCCCGATGCCGCCGATGCCGACGTCATCGCCGCCGCCGAAGCCGCTAATGCGAAAAGTTTCATCGAGGCGCTGCCGGAAGGCTTCCAGACCCATCTCGGGGAGAAAGGCGTGCGCCTCTCCGGCGGCCAGCGCCAGCGTATCGCCATTGCCCGCGCAATCCTGCGTGACCCGGTCATCCTGCTGCTCGACGAGGCGACCAGCGCCCTCGACGCCGAGAGCGAGCGGGCCGTACAGAAGGCACTCGAAGCCATTATGCCGGGCCGAACAACGCTGGTCATCGCCCATCGCCTGGCCACGGTGCTGAAGGCCGACCGTATCCTGGTCCTTGAAGACGGCCGGATGATCGCGGAGGGCAAGCATTCCGAACTGCTGAAGAGTAACCCGCTTTATCGGCATCTGGCCGAGCTGCAATTCGCCGATTCTGCAGCGGCGGGTATGGCAATTTCAGCGGAGTAGGGTGCGGCCCTTCAAGAATAACTTTCCCGGACTTGATCCGGGACCTTCTGAAGGAGGGGCTGCGTCACGAGGTCCCGGATCAGGTCCGGGAAACCCAGCGGCGAAATGCTGATTTCGCCGCTGGGTCAATTTCATCTCGATCCGGCGGTTCCAGCGCTTGCCGATCTCGTCCTTACGATGCCTCACTCATAGTGCGCGAAGCTTACTGCACTTCTAGAACTTGCCATGTTTGATTGCTGTTGTTTAAGTCCGTCCAGACTTTCCCAGTAGGAGCACTACCGGAATCTATAACATAATCGCCTGCACTGCCGATTGACTCGATTTGGGACGCAGTACCAGGATTATCAAGGCTTCCAACACTCCACAAATTTGAACGCGTGAAATTGGGGGAAGACGGAATCCCGAGTATTAGGGTGGTGCCATCAGAAACTGTATCCGAGGACGTGGCGTTTAAATCGATACAAAGTTCTTGGTTACTTTTCAATGCGATCTGCGCGCCCCCCACTACGTCGTTAATAGTCCAGAACGCCGATATTAAGTCACTTTCTGGGGTGTCAATTGTGAGCATCTCTATGTGGGCCCCCTTTACTGGAGAGGCGCTTTTCACTGCTAAGTAAACACTACGGTGTGGGTTAACTATCATATAGCTCATTCGCCAAATCTCCTTTTGAAAAACACGATTTATGATGCTCTGTTTAGTTGAAATTATCAAATTAATTATCTAGCTAAAATGGTTATAAATATCCTGCGGCTTTGGAATTCCCTTTGTCACGGCTGACGATGGCGGAGCTCTGATCGACCCATTGCGTAGCTGCGCTAGGTTCCGGCTCTCCGGCCGGAATGAGGGTAGTTTCGGTGGAGCACCGTTCACAGCGGAGAAGCGAAACAAGCCTTACAAGGCTCGTCATCCCGACGCAGGTCGGGATCCATGGATGGAGGGCGCGGCCCTGTGATCGAAAAAGCCTCGGCTCGGGAGCCGGGATGACGGTGCGCGCGAACTCTACCGTTGCGTTAACTTCATCTCGATCCGGCGGTTCCGCCTGTTGCCGATCTCGTCCTTGCGCTCGTCGATCGGCTGGAATTCGCCATAGCCGGTAGCGGAGAGGCGGCCTGCCGGGATGCCTTCCGAGATCAGCGTCTGCACCACCGAGATGGCGCGGGCGGCGGACAGGTCCCAGTTGTTCTTGAAGCGTTCGTTGAAAATCGGCACCGGGTCCGTGTGACCCTCGACCTGCAGGATCCAGTCGATCTCCCCCGGGATCTTGCCGGCGATATCCTTCAGCTCGTCCGCGAACTGGCGGAGCTGGATTTCGCCCGCCGGGCCGATTTCATCCGAGCCGCTGTCGAACAGCACTTCCGACTGGAAGACGAAACGGTCGCCAACAATGCGGATGCCCTGACGGTTGTTCAGCACCTCCCGCAGGCGGCCGAAGAATTCCGAACGGAAACGGGCCAGTTCCTGGACCTTGGTCGCGAGCGCCCGGTTCAGCTTGGCGCCGAGATCGACGATCTCGACATTCTGTGCCTTGTTCCTGGCTTCAAGCGCGTCCATCGCCTCCTGCAACGCGAGCAGCTGTTCACGAAGCGCCCGCATCTGCCGGTTCAGCAGGGCGACCGCATCCTGCGCTTTGGAGGAAATCTGCTTCTCGGCACCGAGTGCGGTGGCGGTATCGTAGAAATTGGCGGTCAGCTCAGACAGCCGGACATCGCGTTCGGCGATTTCCTTCTGCTGCAGCAGGGTGCGCTCTTCGCTGTCGTTGAGCTGCGCCGTCAACTCCTTGCTGCGGTCCCGGACCTGCGTCATTTCGTCGACCAGCGCGTCGATCCGCTGTTTGCGTTCCTCGGCGCTCAGTTCCGCCGCCTCGCGCTCATCCTCGCTCTGGGTCAGGGTCTTCTGCAGGGCTAGTTTCTGGACAGCCAGGTCGGCGACCTCTGCTTCCAGATCCTCGCGGGCCAGCTTCAGGGCCACCAGATCGCGGCGCAGGCTCTCCAGATCCTTGAGCTGGGTCTTGATCGTCTCCCGGTCCGCCGCGATTACCTTGAAGGCGTCCTCAAGCCCGGCGGTGACCTCGTCCCGTTCGGCCTGCGCGATAGCCATATCGTTCTCGACCGAGCGCAGCTTGGCCATCAGGGCATCCCGTTCGCTCAGGACTTCGGTCAACCGCTCGTTCAGACCCGCCCGGCCGTTCTCCAGTTCGGTCAGTCGCTGGGTCATGCCGGCGCGGTCGCGGACGGCTTCGGCCAGCCGGTCCTCAAGCTGATCGCGTTGGGAGACCAGTTGGGTGACCTGTTGGCTGAGCGCATCGCGGCGGGAAATGGAAGCCTGCAGCTCGGTGGAGAGCTGGGCCACGTTGAGCCGGAGCTCAGTGTTGGTTTCCTTCTCCAGATTAAGCAGTTCGGAAAGCTCGGAGATCTGGGCTTCCAGCCGGTGAAGGGCCTCGTCACGGCCGGACAAGGCCTGGGTCAGGTAAAATTGCGAGACGATGAACACCATCAGCACAAAAATGATGACCATCAGGAGGGTGGCGAGCGCGTCGACAAACCCCGGCCAGATATTGGTCTCGCGCATCGAGGCGCGGCTGCGGGCGGACATGGCCGCGGCTCCCCTAGCGCTCTTCTTCGGCGAGCGCCGCGATGGTCCGGGCGACCAGCCGGATCTCCTGGCGAATTTCCTCCACGGTCCGGTTCCGGCCCTCGGAGCTCTCCTCGACCAAACGGGCGACATATGCCTCGATATTGCGCAGGTGGCTACGCATCAACTCGTCCCGGCCGCCAGCTTGACCTTCTGCGATCTTGGCCAGCACCGGACGGATTTCCAGCTGGGCCTCACCGATCTTCAGCATCAGATCTTGCTCATGGCGCATCTGGTCGACCAGGGTGCCGAGCTTTTCATTGAGGGCCATCAGGTTGGTGTTGGCCTGCCGGCGGTCGTCCTCGCTGCGCAGAATAACACGCTGCAATTTGTCGAGACTGTCCGCTGTCTGCTCCCACAGCGCGGTCTGGTACGCGCTGGCGGAATGTTCCCCGTCCGCAAGGACCCCGCCGCCGGAGCTGAGTCGCGTCAGGCCGGAAAGCCATTCCTCAAGATCGTTGTAAAAGCGGTTCTGGGCCTGACCGAGCTGCAGTTCCATGAAGCCGAGGACGAGCGATCCGGCAAGGCCGAAGAGCGAGGAGCTGAAAGCGGTTGCCATGCCGTTTAGAGGGGATTCCAGGCCGGTCTTCAGATCACCGAAGACACTGCCAATATCACCGCTCTCGATACTGAGGCTGCCGATTACATTGCCGACGGCGCCGACCGTCTGCAGCAGGCCCCAGAAGGTGCCGAGCAGCCCGAGAAAAATCAGCAGGCCGATGATGTAGCGTGAGATGTCGCGGCTTTCCGCCAACCGGGAATCGATGCTGTCGAGCAGGGAGCGCAATGACATGGCGGAGAGACTGACTTTGTCGTCCCGGCGCTCGCCCAGCATGGTTGCGACCGGTGCGAGCAGGGCAGGTGCCTGCTGTACCGAGAGACCAGGCTGGCCAGACCGGTAGGATTCGATCCAGGCAACTTCCGGGCCGAGGGACATGACTTGCCGGACGACGTAAAGGATGCCGATGACAAGCGTGGCCAGGATCATGCCGTTCAGCGCGGCATTTGCCATGAAAGCGTCCAGCAGCGCCCCAACCAGAAGCACCGCGACTGCAGTGACAAGCGCCAGAAAGATCGCCATCCGGAAGAGAAAACGCGTGGGTTTGGTCACCTGATCGATCCCCTGATTGTGGCCGGGCAAGGCCGCTTAAGCCTGATGCCCGGTCGTCTGTTCGGCACTATGGACAAGAATTGCGGCGGATTTCCGGTTGTTGCGACACCTACCGGTGCTCATCAGCGATTGACCAGGGTCAGGTCGACGCGGTCGGGGGAGCCCGAGGAGGCCTGGTTGCCAAGTGCGCGGACATCCATCCGCGTGCTGGCGATGCCCTTGCCGATCAGGTGCGAACGCACCTCAAGCGCGCGGGAGAGGGAAAGTCGCCGGGCCTTGGCTTCGGAGCGTTCACCGGCGCTGGCATAAGCCAGAAGCTGGACCCGCATGGATTTGTCCGCCTTCATCTTCTCTGCCACCTCGCCCAGCGTCGCGCTGGCGCTCGCCGGAAGGGTCTTTGTATCTGCGTCGAAGGCGATGCTGATCGCGCTGCCGCTTGAGGCTTTCGGCGCGGGAGCCGGTGTCTTTGGGGCCGCGGAGGCTACCTGTTTGACCGGTTCCGGCGTCTTAGCGGACGTGGCCGAAGCGGCTGGCGCGGCGACAGATGGTGTCGGTATGGCTGGCGTGGTTATGGCCGCGGGTTGTGGTGGCGGAATGATGGTCGCTGTGCTGGTGGTTGCCTTGGGCGGGGCCGGGATCGTGATATCCGGTATCGTGGTCTTCGTCCCCGTCCTGGTTACGTTCCCCGGAGCGTTTGGAGCGGGTGCCTGAATCGCGACTTTGGCCGGTGGGGCAACAATCGGAGCCGGAGCGCGGGCCACTTTCGGGGCGCTGGGAACCGGTGCGGTGACACGGGCTGAAGACGGAACGCGCGGGGTAATGGTTGCCGGGGGCGCGACCTGGCGTCGCGCGCTCGGCGATGCCGGCTTCTTGGGGGCGCGTGCCAGCGGCGTCGCGGTTGATCCCGCTGTGACTACACGGCGGCTCTGCGTGGCAGCAGGCCGTGTCGGCGGCGGCATCGGGATGCCGCGGGACACAGCAACTTTTGCTTCGCCCGGAAGGGGCAGCGGCGCTCCGGAAGCGAGCTGATCGCGGCGAATGTCGGCTTGCAGCATCTGCGGGACCGTTTGTGGCGCGCCGAGCTGATCGAGCACGTCGAGATTGACCTCAACCGAACTGCCAGTGCCGCCGATATAGACGGTTTCCTGGCTCAGCGCCGGCCCGGCCGGCAGCCCGATCAGGCCCGCGAGAAGAAGAAGCACTGGGCATTTGCCCTGGGAAGTTGATCCGGCCATGTCTGCGCGTCCTCGAGTGGAGGGTTAATCTCACCGATGACCTTATCGCAACAGGCCTTTTCGCGACAACCGCCTAAGCGGTGTCGCGGCCAGTTCTCTTGAGGGTCAGGCCTTGGTTGCGTCCCGGAGGACTTTCAGCAGCTTCCCGTGAACCTGGTCGTTGGCGGCGACAACCTCACCAGCCTCCAGAGCCTTGTCGCGGTTCCGGTAGTCGGTGCAGTAGCCTCCCGCTTCCTTGACGATCAGCAGGCCTGCAGCGATATCCCACGGGCTGAGGCCGCGTTCCCAATAACCGTCGTACCGGCCGGCCGCCACATAGGCGAGGTCGAGCGCGGCGGCGCCGAGGCGGCGGACGGAGGAACAGCGGGTCATCACCGCTTCAAGCTGCTTCAGGTAGAACGCATGATCGGCGCCGCGCAGAGTTGGGATGCCGGTGGCGAAGACACTGTCTTCGAGGTTCCGGCGCGCTGAAACACGCAGGCGGCGGTCGTTCAGGAACGCGCCCTTGCCTTTTTCCGCCCAGAACAGCTCATCGCGCGTCGGCTCGTAGATCACGGCGGAGACGATTTCACCGGCCTCTTCAAGCGCGATGGAGATCGCGAAATGCGGGATGCCGTGCAGGAAGTTCGTGGTGCCGTCCAGCGGGTCGATGATCCAGCGCCGTTTCAGCTCGTCTTTACTCTCGATCTCGTTGCCTTCCTCAAGCAGGAAGCCGTAGTCACGCCGGGCATATTTCAGCTCGTCGACAATGGTCTTCTCCGCAGCGATATCGGCATTGGAGACGAAATCGGCAGGGCCTTTTTTCGAGACCTGGAGCTGCTCGACTTCATTGAAATCATGCAGCAGCTGGCGGGTCGCCTTCATGGCGGCCTTCACCATCACGTTAATTGCGGGCGAACGGCTCGCCATGGTCTCTCCAGTTCAAAACAGAATATTGGTGGTGCCGGTTGATCCGGCGCCCACAATCGGTCTCAGGCGCGATCAGTCCTTGGCGCGCTCGACGTAGGTGCTGTCTTCGGTCCGCACGACGACGCGGGTGCCGCTTTCGATATGCGGCGGCACCAGGATCTTCACACCGTTTTCCAGCACGGCCGGCTTGTAGGAAGAGGAGGCGGTCTGCCCCTTCACCACGGCGTCGGCTTCGACGATCTCGAGCACAACGGTTTCCGGCATCTGCACGGAAAGCGGCTCGCCCTCGTGACTTTCGATCTGCACTTCCATGCCGTCCTGCAGGAACACCACGTTCTCGCCGAGCAGGTTTTTGTCGATCTGAGTCTGCTCGTAGGTATCGTTGTCCATGAATGTCAGCAGATTTTCCTCGGCGAAGAGGAACTGCGCCGGACGCTGCTCCAGACGGACGCGCTCGACCTGCTCGTCAGCGCGGAAGCGCTCGTTCAGCTTGGTGCCGGACCGTATGTCCTTCAGCTCGACCTGATTGAAGGCGCCACCCTTGCCGGGTTTCACGGCCTGGGTCTTCATGGCGACCCAAAGACGGTCCTTGTGTTCAATGACATTACCGATGCGGATGGCGTTACCGTTGATTTTCATATCTCTGTCCGTCGATCAGTCGAGGTGGCCGATATCGCGCGAATCTGCGCAGGCGCGCTCGTATTTCAGGTGCGGCGCGCTTTTATCAGGTTGCGCGGGTGGAGTCTATTGGCGGGGCTGGAGAAAGCAATGCAAGGCAGAAATGCAGCGCCCTTGATAGGTACTGCATTGCTGCCAGTGTTCATCGGGCAATAAACTAAGAATCAGGCTTTTGGGAAAGTCTCTAAGGCGCTTACTTCTTGGTTTAGTCGGTATGGCGCGCTTGTAGAAAAGCGAATATGAAGCTGCAGGTAATCGAAACAGACAGATTGCGCCTCAACTCCTCGGCGGAACAGCATCTCGAGGCTTTTGCCGAAATGCATGCCGACGTCGAAGTGATGGTGGACTTTGCAGGGCCAATCAATTTCTCATCGAGCAAAGCCAAATTCGAGCGCTAGCGAGAGGCACTCCGCCAGTCTGGTATTTCTCGCTGGGCCGTTGAAGATCGGGACGGTGAATTTCTTGGCTATGCGGGTGTGATACCGCGATTGTCTGATGACCATCCGCTCGGTCCTCATTATGACATCGGCTGGAGGTTCACCCGTCGCGCTTGGGGGCATGGCTATGCGACCGAGAGTGCGCGGGCCGCGCTCGATCAAGCGGTTAACAGCGTCGGTCTAACCGGTATCATTTCCTATACGAGCGCGGAAAACAGGCGTTCCCAGGCCGTCATGCGACGGTTTGGTCTCGTGCGCCGCCCCTTGCTTGACTTCTTTCAGGGTATTGAGGGCGGCAGGACGTGGAACGGATTGGTCTGGGCTGTCGGGGACTGAGAGGAGCGAAGGTCCTTAAGCGGCCATCAGCTCGTTAAACGCCTTCACCGCAGCCGCCGGTCCTTCCGGGTGCTTCCACACCGCCGTAATCACGCAGAGAAAGTCTGCGCCCGCGTCGATTAGCGGCTGTGCATTATCCAGAGTGATGCCGCCGATGGCGACGCAGGGGATGGTGGAGATGGCCGCCCAGCTTTGCAGTGTCTCAAGCTCCGCGTAGTGGACGATTTCCTTGGTTTCTGTCCGATAGAAGGCGCCGAAGGCGACATAGTCGGCACCGGCTTCCGCCGCTTCCATCGCCAGGTGGGCGGAGTTGTGGCAGGTCACGCCGATCATGGCTTCATCGCCCAAGATACGGCGTGCTTCCGCATAGGGCGTATCCTGTTGGCCGACATGGACGCCATCGCAGCCGGTCAGCAGGGCGAGGTCCGGACGGTCGTTCATCAGCATGGGGACGCCACGCTCATGGCAAACTGGCAGCAAGGTTTCCGCAGCCCGCTTGATCTCATCGTCGGAGACATCCTTCAGGCGAAGCTGCAGACAGGCGACCGGTCCTGCATCGAGGGCGGCGGCGAGGTCTTCGGCGAAGACGTCGATCTCGATCTTCGGCGGGGTGATCAGGTACAGCTCGCAGCGTGGCTCGGACTTGGCGGACATCTTTTTTGCCTCTGGATGTGAAAACGGCGCCCGCACATGTCTGCGGGCGCCGCGTTTAAGCGGTATGGGGCGAGGTTTACGCCTTGCCCTTGTAGATGTCGATGATGGTGTTGAGCATCGACAGTGCCTCTTCGCGCGGACGCTGGAAGGTGTTTCGGCCGATGATGGAGCCATTGGCCCCGCCGTCGCGCAGGCCACGGATCTCGTTGTAGAGACCATCCAGCCCCTTCGCCTCGCCGCCTGAGAAGACAACGATGCGGCGGCCGTTGAAGCAGGATTGCACAACATGCTCGATCCGCTCGGCCATGGTGCCGATGGCGATCTTGTTGGCTTCGTAGGACTTCTTCGCGGCTTCCAGCTCAAGATGCTCGGTCGGCGGCTTGACCTTGATGATATGGGCGCCGAGCAGGGCGGCCATGTGGGCGGCATAGGCGCAGATATCGACGGCCGTTTCGCCCTTCTTGGTGAGATCGCCACCGCGCGGATAGGACCAGACAACGACTGCGAGGCCGTAAGCCTTGGCTTCTTCCGTCATCTCGCGGATCTGCCCCATCATCTCGAAGGCATTGTCGGAACCCGGATAGATGGTGAAGCCGATTGCGGAGCAGCCGAGGCGGAGTGCTTCCTGCACGGAGCCGGTCAACGCCTGGCTCGGCCCGTCCTTGTCACGGGCGAGGCTGTTGGCGCTGTTCACTTTCAGGATCGTCGGGATCTGGCCCGCGAAACTGTCGGCACCGGCCTCGATCATGCCAAGCGGAGCGGCATAGGCGGAGAGACCGGCATCAATTGCCAGCTTGAAGTGATAGTGCGGATCATAGGCTTCCGGGTTCGGCGCGAAGCTGCGGGCCGGGCCATGCTCGAAGCCCTGGTCGACCGGCAGGATCACGAGCTTGCCGGTGCCGCCGAGCTTGCCCTGCATCAGGATGCGGGCGAGGTTGGCTTTGGTTCCCGGGCTGTCGCTTTCGTAGTTGTCGAGGATGCGTTTGACGCGTTGGGTGATTTTCATCGCCTTCGGTCCTTCTCTCTCAGGTCTTTAAAGGGTCGCGGCAACCGCTGCGGTGGTGTCCAGCATACGGTTGGAGAAACCCCATTCGTTGTCGTACCAGCTCATCACCCGGACCAGCTTGCCCTCGACCACCTGGGTCTGACCCAGATCGAAGGTGGAGCTGTTCGGGTTGTGGTTGAAGTCAATGGAGACCAGCGGCTCGTCATTGGTGCCGAGGATGCCCTTCAGCTTGCCATTGGCTGCCTTGACGATGGCGGCGTTGACTTCCTCGACCGTGGTCTCGCGCTTCGGCACGAACTTCAGGTCGACCAGGCTGACATTGGCCATCGGTACGCGGACGGATGTACCGTCCAGCTTGCCTGCCAACTCCGGCAGCACCAGGCCGACGGCCTTGGCGGCGCCGGTGGTGGTCGGGATCATGGAGCTGGCGGCGGCACGGCCGCGATAGAGATCCTTGTGCATGGTGTCCAGCGTCGGCTGATCACCTGTGTAGGCATGGATCGTGGTCATGTAGCCATGCTCGATGCCGATGGCTTCGTTCAGGACATAGGCAACCGGGGCAAGGCAGTTGGTGGTGCAGGACGCGTTCGAGATCACCGTGTGCTCTGCCGTGATCTGGTCGTGGTTCACACCATAGACCACGGTCAGGTCTGCACCCGTCGCCGGGGCGGAGATGATGACGCGTTTGGCACCTGCGGCGATATGCTTCGCCGCGTCTTCGCGCTTGGTGAAGAGGCCCGTGCATTCGAGAACGATGTCGACACCGAGTTCCTTGTGCGGAAGGTTCGCCGGATCGCGCTCTGCGGTCACCTTGATCGGGCCCTTGCCGTAATCAATGGTGTCTTCGCCAACAGTCACGTCGTACGGGAAGCGGCCGTGATTGCTGTCCCACTTCAGAAGATGCGCGTTGGTCTTCACCGGACCCAGATCGTTGATGGCGACGACCTTGATGTCGTCCCGTCCGCTTTCCGCGAGTGCCCTCAGAACCAGACGGCCGATCCGCCCGAACCCGTTGATGGCAACATTGACGCTCATCAGATTTCCTCCAGATTTTCAGTCTCGTACAAGAACGCCGCCCGGATGGGCGGCGCAGATGGGGTTATCCCAGACGTTTTTTGACCTCGGACACGATGGCATCGCTGGTGATGCCAAAATGTTTGTAGAGGTCGTCGTATGGCGCAGAAGCACCGAAAGAACTCATGCCGACAAAGATGCCGTCGAGGCCAATCAGGCCGTCCCAGCACTGCTGGACACCCGCCTCGACCGCGACCATGAGTGTGCCGGAGCCGAGGACCTGCTGACGATAGGCCGCGTCCTGGGCCTTGAAGCGCTCAATGGAGGGCATGGAAACCACGGCCGTGGCGACGCCATCGGCTTCCAGGAATTTCTGCGCATCCATGGCGATCTCGATCTCGGAGCCGGTGGCGAGGATCGTGACCTTGCGCGCGCCCGAGGCGTCCGAAAGAACATAGCCGCCCTTGGCTGAAAGATTTTCCGACGTATCGCCGCTGCGCTGTGTCGGTAGACCCTGGCGGGTCAGCGCCAGGACAGAGGGGCGATGTTCATCCTGCAGCGCTGCGAGCCAGCATTCGGCAGTCTCGATCGCGTCCGCCGGGCGGAACACGTTCAGGTTCGGGATCGTCCGGAGCGCGGCCACATGCTCGACAGGCTGGTGGGTCGGGCCGTCTTCGCCGAGGCCGATGGAATCGTGGGTCATCACATAGATGACGCGCAGGCCCATCAGGGCGGAGAGACGGATCGACGGGCGGCAATAGTCGGTGAAGACCAGGAAAGTGCCGCCATAGGGGATCAGACCGCCATGCAGGGCCATGCCGTTCATCGCAGCAGCCATGGCATGCTCGCGCACCCCGTAATAGATGTAGTGACCGCCATAGCCCTCGGCGTTCACGACGTCCTGGCCGCCAACCTTTGTGTTGTTGGAGCCTGTCAGGTCGGCTGAGCCGCCAACCAGTTCCGGGATCGTCGGTTGCAATGCTTCCAGTGCTTTCTGGGAGGCAACGCGGGTGGCGAGCTTCGGCTTTTCTTCGCCATGCCTGGCAATCAGCGCCTTGATGGCCGCTTCGGCATCTGCGGGCAATTTGCCGGACAGGGCGGCGTCGAAAGCCTTGCGGGTTGCGGCTTCGGCCGTATCGTGCCGCTGGGTCCAGGCAATGTGCGCCTCTGCGCGGTCGACGCCAATGGCGCGCCATGCTTCGAGCACGTCAGCCGGAATTTCGAAGGGTTCGGCACTCCAGCCGAGATTTTCCCGGGCACCGGCAATCTCGTCGGTGCCGAGCGGGGCACCGTGGGAAGAGGACTTGCCTTCCTTGGTTGGTGCGCCGAAGCCGATCCTGGTGCGGCAGGCGACCAGAGACGGGCGGTCGTCTGCCTTTGCGGCCTCGATGGCGGCAGAAACAGCTTCGGCATCGTGACCGTCAACCTGGCTGACATGCCAGCCATAAGCCTCGAACCGCATCAGCTGATCGTCGGAGACGGAAAGGTCGGTGGAGCCGTCGATGGAGATTCCGTTATCGTCGAACAGCACAACCAGCTTGCCGAGTTTCAGGTGGCCGGCCATGGAGGCGGCCTCGTGGCTGATACCTTCCATCAGGCAGCCGTCGCCGGCGATCACATATGTGTAGTGATCGACCAGATCGTCGCCGAAGCGGGCATTGTTCATACGCTCGGCGAGCGCCATGCCAACTGCGTTGGCCAGACCCTGGCCGAGAGGACCGGTCGTGGTCTCGACGCCGCTGGTGTGGCCATATTCCGGATGGCCCGGTGTCTTCGAGTCGAGCTGGCGGAAATTCTTGATCTCGTCCAGCGTGACGTCTTCGTAGCCGGTCAGATGCAGCAGAGAATAGATCAGCATCGAGCCGTGGCCGGCCGATAGCACGAACCGGTCACGGTCCGGCCAGTTCGGCGCCTTCGGGTCGAAATTCAGGAACTCGGAAAACAGCACGGTCGCGACGTCGGCCATGCCCATCGGCATGCCGGGATGACCGGACTTCGCTTTCTCAACCGCGTCCATCGACAGGGCGCGGATGGCGTTCGCGAGCATATCGTGCGAAACGGCGCTACCGGTACCGTCGCTTGTAGCAGAAGATGTCGTGTTCATGAGCGTCAATCGTTTTCGGCGGCGCCCTTCTCCGGAACAGGGCCGGACGGGAGGCCGCAACTGATGAGCGGGGCGGGCGCAGGAACACTGTCTCAGCCCCTTAAAGGCGCGGTGAAAATGCCGTCCCGCCTCGCGCGCGTCAACTCTGTAGTTCGCGCGGGTTTTACCGGTTCGGTCAGGGGCGGGGCCGACGGCGCAAAATGGGCGCGCGTTGACGCCTGGATATCCGGCTTTGTATGCTTCTGCCGCCGGGCGCGAGGCGCCCGGAATCAAAGTGTTGGAAGGACCGGACCTGATGTCCCGACTAGACGATGCCGCCGCCCGTCTTGAAGCCGCTATCGAGCGGCTGGATACGGCCGCTCACCATGCGGTCGAACTCAGTTCCAGATCTGTCGAGCTACAATCGGAACTCGACGCGGCGAAAAAGGAATATGCCGAACTGTCCAGGGTCACCGATGAGGTCAGCGAGAAGCTGGACAAGACCATCGGCCGCCTGAAATTCGTGCTGGAAGGATAGTTCATTGGCTCAGGTCGAAATCACCATCAACAGCAAGAACTACCGGATCGCCTGTGAAGATGGACAGGAAAGCCGCATTGCCAGCCTCGCCGCCATGGTCGATTCCCATGTCGCCGATCTGGTCGGGCAGATCGGCCAGATCGGCGACACGCGGCTGCTTGTCATGGCCTCCCTGCTGATCGCGGACGAGCTTGTGGACCTGCGCGAAATCGAGCGGGAAGTCTCCTCGGAAGGGGGCGCTGTATCCCTTTCAGATGGTGAGGAAAAAATCGTCTCGGCTCTCAATGCGATGGCCGGCCGTATCGAGAGCATTGCAGACCAGCTGGAACGCGCCTAGATATGTCCCTGGACGGTGACTGCGCGATTTGTCAGGTCACACAATCCCTGGGGCTATAAACGATCCTTCGGGAGCTGTCTCTGTCAGGGCCCTGGCCTCGATATGCGGCGCCCACCTGCTTTGCAGGCCACAGAGGGTTACACCGACCAACGGTCGAGGTGGTGCCGTCCACATTCCTTTCATGATGAAAGCCTAACGTGCCTGCATTCACGCCCCTCAATGAAACACTCGCCGCCGATAAAGCGGCTTTGCGCAGTGAGATCGAGGCAAAGCGCGGTATCGCTCACGCCGCGCTGAGAGAGACTGCCGACACAGCGATCCGCGATCATTTCCTTGCGGCCGCACCAAGCGCCGATACCCCAGTCATTGCGGGCTATTGGCCTTTCCGAACCGAGATTGATCCGCGACCGCTCATGATAGCCCTGCATGCGCTTGGGCATCGCGTTGTGTTGCCGGTCGTTGTCAAGAAGGCTGCGCCCCTGCATTTTCGCCTGTGGGGGCCGGGAGCGCCTCTGGTGAAGGCTGGTCTGGGCGGTTTGGCTCCGGACGTCGGGGCGCCGGAACTTGAGCCTGATCTGCTGCTCGTTCCCATGCTCGCGTTCGACGATACCGGCTTCAGGCTTGGCTATGGCGGTGGCTATTATGATCGTACGCTGGAGAGATTGCGCGGCCTCAAACCCGTGCGAGCGGTTGGCGTCGCTTACGAGGCACAGCGGGTCCCGGCAGTGCCGCGGGAGGTTACCGACCAGCGGCTAGATGCCATGCTGACTGAGGCGGACATGACCATATTTGAAAGCTATTCAGCATGAGGGTGCTGTTCCTCGGCGATGTGGTCGGCCGATCTGGCCGTGAGGCGGTGCAGAACCACCTGCCGGAATTGCGCGAGCAACTCGCTGTCGATTTCGCCATCGTGAACGGTGAGAATTCCGCAGGCGGTTTCGGTATCACGCCGGATATCGCCGAAGCGCTTTTCGATGCTGGCGCGGATGTCATCACCACCGGGAACCATGCTTTCGACAAACGCGAGATCCTGACCTATTTCGACGTCGAGTCCCGTTTGCTGCGTCCGGCCAACTATCCCGCCGACACACCGGGCAAAGGTAGCGGCCTGTTTCCGACGGCGGACGGACGTTTCGTGCTGGTCGCCAATGTCATCCTGCGGCTGTTCATGGATACCAGCGATGATCCGTTCGTTGCTGCCGAGCGCATTGTCGAGGAATGCCCGCTCGGTTACGGCGCGGATTTCATCTTCATCGACATGCATGGCGAGGCGACGTCCGAGAAACTGGCGCTTGGCCATTTCCTCGATGGGCGGATCAGCGCCATCGTCGGCACCCATACCCATATCCCAACCGCCGATCACATGATCCTCGCGGGCGGCACAGCCTATATGACCGATGCAGGCATGTGCGGCTCCTATGAAGGCGTGATCGGCATGCAGAAGGAGGCGCCGGTCGAGCGCTTTCTATCCAAGTGGGGACGGCCCAGGTTGGAAGTGGCCGAGGGTCCGGCAACCGTGTCCGGCCTGCTGATAGAAAGCGATGACGGAACCGGTTTGGCGACCCGTGTCGCGCCGGTCCGCCTTGGCGGCCTGCTTTCCGAGGCGTATCCGGATTTCTGATCTCGGCTCTCGGCTCTCTCTTACAATTGATGAGGGCGCTTCTCCGGCGACATCAGACTGGCGGCCTCCGCATCCGGCATGGCGTCTTCCGCGTAGGTGAAGGTTCCGTCATTGAAAACTTCTTCCGCCGCCCGCTTCAGTGCGCCAAGGGCGGCGCGAGCAAACGAGCCGCCGACGCTGATCCGGCGCACACCAGCGTCTGAAAGCTCCTCTACGGAAAAAGCCCGGCCCTTCAGGCCCATCACCACATTCACCGGTTTGTCGACTGCGCGGCAGACAGTTGCAATTGCGTCGATATCGGGCAGGCCCGGAGCGTAAAGAACATCTGCGCCAGCTTCCGAAAATGCTTGTAGCCGGTCGATGGTGTCTACCAGATTTGGCTTGCCCCAGAGATAGTTCTCAGCCCGTGCCGTGATCAGGATCGAGCGGCCTTTTGCGGCTTCCGCAGCCGCTCTGACACGTTCCGTGGCTTCAGGCAAATCGTAGATCGGTGCATCGGGATTGCCGGTTGCATCCTCGATAGAGCCGCCGACCAGTCCAATTTCCGATGCCAGCCTCACGGTTTCCGCACATGCCTCCGGGGCAGCGCCGAAGCCGTCCTCGAGATCGGCTGAAACCGGAAGGTCCGTTGCCGCGATAATGGCCGCGGCATTCTGGAGAATTTCTTCCCGGCTCAATCCGGCGAAGGAATCCCGTTTGCCGACGGAAAAGGCGTAGCCCGCGCTGGTCGTCGCCAGAGCTGCGAAACCCAGATGATCAAGGATTCGCGCCGATCCGGCATCCCACGGATTCGGCATGACGAAAGCCCGTCCCCCGAAATGCAGGGATCTGAATGTTTCGAATTTTTCGTTCCGTGACGGCATCTTCTGCTCCCGATTAGCGGCGAGCTTTGATATCAAGAATAGAACAAAAAGTGAACAATAATATTCGGTGCACACACTCTGTGGTGCGTGCGACACACTTGACCCGATAGCGGCTCGGGCGCATCGTTTGCGTCCTTCCAAGTGACCCTTGCACTGTCCCGTTCTGAGACTTCCCGCCTTCCCGGGCCTGCATCCGGTCGAGAACACACGTCCAGGAGAGACCACCATGTCGAATGCCGAATTGATCTGGGATCTGGTCGATGAACACCGTGAGGAGTTCATCGGTCTTGCCGACCGGGTCTGGGGCATGCCCGAGATCTGTTACACCGAATACCGCTCTGTCGAGGAACACCGGAAGATGCTGGAGCAGCAGGGCTTCCGGGTGACCGAGAACGTCGCCGGTATTCCGACCGCCGTGATGGGCGAGGCGGGCGAAGGCGGCCCGGTGATTGCGATCATGGGCGAGTACGACGCGCTTCCGGGGCTGAGCCAGGTTGCCAATATCGCTGAGCCGCAGCCGGTCGAAGAAGGCGGGCATGGTCATGGGTGCGGGCACAATCTGCTCGGCTCTGCCGCAATGCTGGCTGCCGCGGGCCTGAAAGACTGGCTTGAGAAGACAGGCACTCCGGGCCGCGTGCGGTATTATGGATGTCCGGCCGAAGAAGGCGGCGCCGCAAAGGGATTCATGGTCCGGGCCGGTGCATTTGACGATGTGGATGCGGCGGTGACATGGCACCCGTCAGGGGTGACCCAGGTTGGTATCGCCAACTCGCTGGCAAACACCCGGATCGACTTTTCCTTCACAGGGCGTTCCAGCCATGCCAGCGCCGCGCCGCATCTCGGCCGCAGCGCGCTTGATGCGGTTGAGTTGATGAATGTCGGCGTGAACTACATGCGCGAGCACATGCCGCCGGATGCACGGCTGCATTATGCGATGCTGGATGCGGGCGGGGTTGCGCCGAACGTTGTGCAGGGCTTCGCGAAGGTGCGCCATGCCGTGCGCGCCGGCGATCTTGCGACCATGCAGGCGTTGGTCGAACGGGTAAAGAAAGTGGCCGAAGGCGCTGCCCTGATGACCGAGACCACGATGTCCTGGCAGGTCGTCAGTGCAGTTTCCAACATGCTCGATAACGACCCGATGAAGCGGGCCATGTTCGACAATATGCAACGGCTCGGGGCAGTGCCGTTCGATGCCGAGGACAAGGCCTACGCATCGCAGATTCAGGCAACGCTGACCGGTGCGGATATCTCCAACGAATACCTCCGGGCCGGTGTGGCTGAGAAGGACGATACACCATTGTGCGATTTCATCGTGCCGCTTGAGGCGCGTGGTGTTTCGATGCCTGGTTCGACCGATGTGTCCGATGTGAGCTGGGCGGTGCCGACGATCGAGGCGCGGGTTGCGACCCATGCTATCGGTACGCCGGGACATTCCTGGCAAATCACAGCTCAGGGTAAGGCAGCGGCCGCGCACAAGGGCATGATTCACGCCGCCAAGATCATGGCGGGAACCGCTGTCGATATGGTCCGGGACGAGGAATTGCTGGCAGCTGCAAAGGCAGATCACGCGGCCCGTACCGCAAAGACGCCGTATGTTTGCCCCATTCCCGAAGACGTGCATCCGCCACTCCAACCGCGGCCGGAATAAGCGGGCGGCAAGACCGGTTGCGGGCGGGTCGCTGTAAGAGATTCCGGCGGCCCGCCTCTTCCGGGGATGCGCCAGTCTGTTGCCGAGACGCAATAGACAAAACCTGTTGGAGCACTACACTCTTCTTCATTGCATTCGGGTAGTCCGATGTGCGGAATGGGACGGTTCGGATGAGCGTGACGCGTCAACTGCTGGTATTGCTTGTCGGGGCGGTCATTGTGGCCGGCGGATGGTTTTATCGCGGGCCTGTGTTTGGCATTGAGGACAAGGTTGGCGAACAGAGCGCGGGTAAGAAGAGCCGTGCGGCAGCCGTTATCGTCGCCGATGTGCAATTCCTCAAGGAGAGGCTCCGGACGGAAGCTGTCGGAACAGCGCGGGCATTCCAGTCGGCAAGACTGCACCCCGTCGCGGACGGCAGGGTGACCGAGACTGCGCTCGCCGCTGATACCATTGTGAAAAAAGGGCAAATCCTGATCGAGCTGGACCGCAAGGCGGAGATTCTCGCGGTCGATCTGGCCCGCGTCCGACTCGAGGCCGCACAGCGGATCTCGGAACGTCAGGGGAAACTTCGCCGGTCTGGCGCCTCGACCCAGGCGGCACTTGACGACGCGGTGACTGCCGTTGATGCCGCGCAGATTGAACTTGAGCGGGCACAGGTTGCGCTGGAAGACCGCTTTCTTCTCGCGCCGTTCTCCGGTCGCATCGGCATGACCGATATCGATGTGGGAGACCGGGTGGATACCGACACGGAGATCGCGGTTCTTGATGATCGCTCTAGCTTGCTGATCCGCTTCGAAGTGGCGGAGGCCTTGCACGGCAGGATTGCTGTCGGCGATCCGGTCAGGCTTGCGGTTTGGGACGGGGAAGCCGGGCCTGTTGAAGACGGCACCATTTACGACATGGGAAGCCGGATTGATGAAGTGACACGAACTTTTGTTCTGCGTGCCCGAATTCCAAATCCGGATGATCGGTTCCGGCCCGGTATGAGCTTTAGGGTCACCCTTGATGTTGAAGGGGCGGAACGTGCCAGCGTGCCCGAGGTCGCCATCCAGTGGGGTGGAGACGGATCTTTTGTCTGGGCTGTTTCCGACGGCACCGCCAGGCGCCTGCCTGTCTCCATCGTGCAGCGGCAGGCTTCGACTGTTCTGCTGGACGGTGCGTTCCAGCAGGGTGACAAGGTTGTGACCCAGGGACTGCACCGCATGCGCGAGGGCATCAAGGTTGAGATCCTGCCGGGGGCTGGGCCTGAAGCTCCGCCGGTGAAAGCGCGTCAGGACGCGACCACCTCATGACGACGGCAAGTGGCCCATCTTCTTCCCAGCCCAAGGCCCCTTCCCAGCCCAAGGCCCTTTCCCAGTCCAAGACCCCGTCGCTGAGCGATCTTCCATCGGTCAGTGTCCGGCGTCCCTGGCTGGCACTGGTCCTCAATCTTCTCATCGCGCTCGCCGGTGTCGCGGCCATCATGGCGGTCGAGGTGCGCGAGCTGCCGAACGTCGATCGGCCAATCGTCACGGTACGCGGCATTCTTGACGGTGCCTCGCCGGAAACCATGGACAGCGAGGTGACAAGCCTGGTCGAAGGCGCGGTCGCGCGGGTCAGCGGTGTCCGGGAAATCCGTTCGTCCAGCGAGGAAAACAATTTCCGTATGCGAGTGGAGTTCAGCCCGACGGCTGATCTGGATGTTGCGGCGTCCGATGTCCGGGAGGCGGTCAGCCGGGTTCAGCGCGAATTGCCGGATGGTGTCGAGCAACTGACCGTCATCAAGGCCGACGCGGATGCGAGTCCGGTGATGAGGCTCGCTGTATCCGGGAATGGCCTGACGGAAGAGGAGCTGACACGCGTCGTTGAAACGGATGTCGTTCCGGAGTTGATTTCAATCGACGGCGTTGCCGATGTCAGCCAATTCGGCGACCGGGAGCGCTTGCTGCGGGTGGTGCTCGATCCCATGCGGCTGAGCGCATTCGCGCTCTCTGTCGCGGACGTCATCGCTGTTCTCGAGGACGCTCCGTTCGATATCCCCGCAGGCAGTTTCGCGTCCAGCGATCAGGAGTTTCTCGTCCGCGCCAATGCCACTGTGGAATCGGCGGGGGAGGTCGAGGATATCATCATCCGTGGTGCCGTTCGCATCGGGGACGTGGCCCAGGTCTTTTTCGGTCCGGAGGACCCGGAAAGCCTGGTCCGGGTCAATGGCGAGGAGGTGATCGGTCTCGGCATCATCCGGCAGGCGCAATCCAATACCATCGAGATCTCGGAGAATGTCACCAAGGCCGTCGCCAGCCTGAACAGGCGCTTCGATAAGATCGAGGTTATGGTGACTTCCGACGATGCACTTTTTATCGAAGGTTCGGTTTCCGAGGTCCTGTTCAGCCTGTCACTCGCAGTCCTGATCGTCATTGGGACGCTCTGGGTTTTTCTCGGTTCTCCCTCGGCGACACTGATTCCATGCGTGTCCATTCCGGTTGCGCTGATTGGATCGATTGCGGCGATCTGGGCGCTCGGCTTCTCGATCAACATCCTGACATTGCTGGCATTGGTTTTGGCAACTGGCCTGATTGTCGATGACAGTATTGTCGTGCTCGAGAACATCCAGCGCCGCCGGGCCCAGGGGCTTGGTGGTCGCGCGGCCGCCGTTCTCGGAACGCGCCAGGTCTATTTCGCGGTGATCGCGACAACTGCCACGCTGATATCCGTATTCGTTCCGATTTCCTTCCTGCCGAGCACAGCCGGACGCCTGTTCCGTGAGTTTGGGTTTGTTCTCGCCATCGCAGTGATGATTTCCTCCTTCGTCGCGCTCACTCTGGTACCGGCGCTGTCCGCGCGGCTTGCGGATTCGGGTCCCGGCCGCGTGGGCTTGAGATCTGCGCTGGGTCGGCTCGGGGGACATGTGGCGGCGTTTTATGGCGTCACCCTGAGGGCAGCCCTCTCGGTCCCGATCCTTGTAGTCGCTGTTTCTCTGGTCATTGCCGGCGGTGCCTGGATGACCTTCAATAACCTCGACCAGGAATTGCTCCCGTCAGAAGATCGCGGGCGCATTTATGTGCGCGGAGACGGGCCGGATGGAGTCAGTCTTGAATACAGCAACCGTCAGGCTGATCTGATGGAGGCTGTCTTGCAGCCCTATGTGGATAGCGGAGAAATCAGCTCCGTCTTCACTATCGTCGGACGCTGGGATCTTAATCGGACCTTCATTTCCACACCGCTTGCACCATGGGAGGAACGCGTCCGCTCCCAGCAGGAAATCCTGTCCGAGATACGGCAGAAGATGAGCAAGATCCCGGGGGTCCGTGTCCGCGCCTACAGTCCGAACAGCCTCAACATCTGGTCCGCCGGGAGCGGTGTCGAGGTGGCGCTGGTGGGCAATGACTATCTGAGGCTCTTTGAGGCTGCGAAGACATTGGCGCGGGCAATTGAGGACCGGTTACCTGATCTTTCAGACGTACGGATTTCCTATCAGCCCACCCAGCCGCAGCTCTCGATCAAGATCGATCGTCGCAGGGCGTCCGATCTTGGTGTCAGCCTGAAGGATCTGGCGGATGTTCTGCGGGTCACAATTGACGGGCTGGAAATCGCCGACCTGAATGTGCGCGATGAGTCCATTCCGATCCGGCTTGAAGCCATCGGCGGAGCGATCAATGACCCGACCGATCTGACGAATCTCTACGTCCGGACTGGCGAGGACAAACTCATTCCGATCTCCAGTCTGGTCACTCTGAAAGAGGAAGGTGTGGCGGCCGAACTGGACCGTCATGTGCAGCGCCGCGCCGTGGAGCTTGATGCAGACATCAAGCCCGGCTTGCCGCTGAATGATGCGATCCGGGACGTCCAGCAATTGGCGGACGAAATTTTGCCGGACGATGTGAGCCTGATCCTGCTGGGCGAGGCGGAGGCGCTTGAGGAAAACACAAACGAGGTGGCGATTACCTATGCCATCGCGATGATCGTCGTGTTTCTCGTCCTGGTGGCCCAGTTCGAGAGTATCACCAGTGCGGCAATCGTTGTTCTGACCGTGCCTTTCGGGATCGCTGCGGCGATCTACGCTCTGCTGCTGACGGGGACCTCGGTCAATATCTACAGCCAGATCGGTCTTGTCATGATGATCGGCTTGATGGCGAAGAACGGTATTCTGGTTGTCGAGTTCGCGGATCAGCTGCGGGATCGCGGCTTCGGCGTGCGTCAGGCGGTCGAACGGGCGGCCCTTGTTCGCCTGCGACCGATTTCCATGACGATGATCTCGACCATTGCTGGCGGGCTTCCGTTGATCCTGAGCACGGGCCCCGGGGCCGAGGCGCGGAGCGCCATCGGCTGGGTCGTGTTCGGCGGCCTCGGGCTTGCCGCGGCCTTCACTCTCTATCTGACACCGGTGATTTATGTCGCGCTGGCCAGCCTGTCCCCGGCGCGCGCTGACGCTTCAGACAAGCTGGACCGGGAGCTCGAAGAGGCCGAGAATATCCGGGATGTCGCCGAGACGGAAAAGCAGCCGGCCGGTTAGTTGTGGTGCGGGTCAGGCGCCTGAAAGGAGCCGCATGGCACGCTGCTTTGCTGGCTCCCAAGCCTCCGGGTTCACGATATCCTCGGGTGGCTGGCCTGAAAGGGCTTGCAGGATCTTTGTGGCAACCGCCATCGCGCTGCCGGACATGAAGCTTTCCGTCAGCCCTCCGATATGCGGGGAGAGCAGCAGGTTGTCGAGTGCGAGCAACGGATTGTCCGGCCCGACCGGCTCGACCTCGTAGACATCGAGCGCAGCGGCGCGAATCCAGCCTTCCGTCAGAGCTTTGTGCAGCGCGTCCTGGGAGACGATCTTGCCGCGCGCGGTATTGATCAGACAGGCATGGGGTTGCATCTGCCGGAGCGTCGTCTCGTTGATGATGTGATGTGTGTCGTCGTTCAGCTCTGCATGGATCGAGACATAATCGGCTTTACCCAGCAAATCCTCGAGTGTCGGGCAAAGTGTGGCGCCAACGCTTTCGGCATGTTTCTGGCTGACATAGGGATCGTAGGCCAGCACGGTCATGTCGAAGGCGACGGCGCATTTTCGCGCCATTTCAGAGCCGATCTGGCCGAGCCCGACGATGCCGAGGACACCGCCCTGCAGGTCGCGGATGATGTTGTGCTTCTGCAGCCGGTCTTCCCAGCCGCGTCCCGTGCGCATGATTGCGTCATGCTCCCTGCCGTGCCGGGAGAGACCGAGCATCAGGAACAATGCATGTTCGGAAACCGGGATGCGCCCGAAGCCCGGATTGTTGCAGACGATCACCCCTCGCCGGGTCGCCGCCTCGACATCAACGGCATCTGTACCGCGCCCGGACGTATGGATAATCACCAGATCTTCCGCCGCCTCGATTACATCTGAATCGGCGCGGTGTGGATAGCGCGGGCTTATGGCCTGAGCAGTTTTGGCCGCTTCCAGAAGTTCCTCCCGAGTTGGAGCCGGGAGGACTGTCAAATCGGCGCGGGCAGCTAGATGAGTTTCACCGTCGGGATGGTAAAGATGTCCGATCAGAAGGACCTTCGGATGCATGAACGGGACTCCGGAGAAGATGGCAGGATCAGCCAGCTCAGATCATCCCGTGAAATGCAGAGACGGGCAAGGGCTGCGCCTCAAATCAGCCGGTCCATGATCCAGAACAGCAGGGCTGCGATGAGGCCGGAAGCCGGGAAGGTGAACGCCCACACCGCGAGAATGCGGATCGCATCATCCCGCCGGATGAGCCGCCGCTTGCGCTTTTTCCCTGTTCCCGCGTTCCCCGTGCCCGCGTTCTTGATGCCCGCCTCGACATCCCGCTTCTCCAGAGTGCGCTGGGCACGGAACTCGCGGTAGATGCCGATCCCGATGATAGCGCCGACGGCGATCTGCGTGGTGCTGACCGGCAGGCCGATCCACGATGCGGCGGTGACCGTCGAGGCTGTTGCCATGGCGATTGCATAGGCCCGGATAGGATTGATCTTTGTGATCCTGGTGGCAACCACCCGCACCATGCCGGAGCTGAAAAACAGCAGGCCGCAAGAAAGGCCGAGGGCGCCGAGTATGAAGACCCAAGTCGGAATGTCGGGCGAAAGGCTGACGTCGGATGTCTTCTGCACATGCAGTATCGCTGTGACCGGTCCGGCAACATTGGCGATGTCGTTTGCGCCATGAGAGAAAGCGAGAAACCCGCCTGCAGCGATAAGCGGGACGCGAAACAGCGCCCGCACGGCCTGGCCTCTGTTTGCCAGTCCCATGGAGTTCCGGCGGATATAAGGACCGGATATCGCGAGCGCAGCGATAAAGGCGCCAAGGACGGTGGTAACCAGGACCGGTGTTGTCGGGACCCAGACATTGGTGAGCCCCTTGGCGATCAGGTACAGGGTAAAGAGCGCGGCCATGGCGGCGACCATAATCGGGATCCAGGTCCGGGCGGCCCTGAGCTTGTCCTGTACCTCCAGCAGTTCGGATTTGATGAATGCGAGGATGAAAACAGCGGCGGCCGCGCTGAGCAGTGGAGAGAGGAACCAGCCAAATGTAATCAGGGAAATTTCCGACCAGGCAATAGCGTCACTTCCAATTGCAAATACGGCAACGCCGACGATTCCTCCGATGATTGCGTGTGTCGTTGAAATCGGTGCCCGGAACAGGTTCGCGGCATTAACCCAGAGCGCGGCACCCAACAGGGCCGCCAACATGCCGGTGACGAACTGTGCCGGATCGCGCACCATTTCCTGGTCGACGATGCGGAAGGCAATACGGCCGGCGACATGTTCTCCGGCAAGCAAGGCACCTGCTGTCCCGGCGATGGCGGCGAGCAGCAATGCCGCTCCCAGCGGCAGCGCCCGCGCACCAACCAGCGGGCCGACGGAATTGGCAACATCGTTGGCGCCGATATTCAGGGCCATATAGCCGCCGACAAGTGCCACGCACGCGGTGAAGACAGCGTCCTCTGGCGTGCCGAAAAGGTAGCCGATGATCGATGCTATGCTGGAAAAGATAAGCGCGATCAGGCATTGCCGAAAAGACAGCGTGACCGGCTTTCCGGTTATCCCAGCGACTGCCCTGCGATCTCCTGTTGCGTGAGACGCTGATTTATCAAGCTGCATGTGATTGATCCGGTCGCGCACAATGTGTTTCCGGGGAGCGGGGACGTTTGGAAACATTATTATGAGTCATTGGCGCGGAGAGGAAAAGCACTCGTCGGCGGAGGTGAGGCCAGTTTCGCGGCAAGCGGTTTGACCTAGCCGTCAGCACCGAATCCGCCGGCAGGCTTGCTGTCGGGCCACCACTCCAGCCAGTCCTGTTGGTCTCATCGCCTAAACAGAATCGCCCTTCGCGCCGCCGCCTGTCATCGCGGTTTCAACTTGATCCCTTTTTGGCATCGGGCCGACCGCGCCGAAACCGCGTGTCGACAGGGCGGCTCCGGTGTTGGCGTAGTGCGCCGCCCGGAATGGGTCACCGTTGCGGAGAAAATCCGCAAGGAAACAGCCGTCGAAAGTGTCCCCTGCGCCAGTTGCGTCCACGGCGTCAACCGGGCGGGACGGAATCCGCTCCCTTTGTGCGTTTGTGGCGACCAGGCAGCCTGCTTCGCCAAGAGTCAGGGCGACCGTTTTCGCTCCGAGACCGAGATAGAAATCCGCGATGGCATCGGGGTCGCTCTTCCCTGTCAGGATGGTTGCGTCGTCCAGGCCGGGCAGGGCGATATCAGCCTCCGCCATAGCGGCATGGGTCATGGCGCGGGCCCTGTCCAGCGGCCAGAGTTTCAGACGCAGATTGGGGTCGACCGAGACTTTCACACCTGCTTCCCTGGCAAGTGCGATTGCCGCGAAGACAGTATCGGCAGCGCTGTTGGAAATCGCCATGCTGATGCCGGAGATGTGCAGGATCTTGGCATCCCGGATCATGCCATGTGGCAGGAAGTCCGGCGTCATCAGGCTCGCCGCTGATCCCGCACGGTGATAGCTGAAGCGGTGTCCGTCCGGACCGTGCGTGACGAAATAGATTCCAGTATGACCGTCCGCGCAGGCCTCGACACCGCTTGTGTCGATGCCTTCATTCTCCCAAAGCTCCATAAAGCTTTCGCCGAACGTATCGCGTCCGATCCGGGTGAGATAACCGACTGAGGCACCCTGCCGGGCGGCGGCCACGGCGACATTCGACGTATCGCCGCCATGCCCGGTGAGATAGCGTTCGTCCGGTTGCTGATTGAATTCCAGCATCGGCTCGCCAAGGCAGAGAAGTTCGGGGAACTGCATCATCCGTGAACCGCCGCTAGCGCGCGTGCTGCCGCTTCCCTGACTGGTCCCGGATCGTTTGCCTTCAGGGCATCGACCGGCACCAGCTCACCGCCCATACCGAGGCAGAGTGCTCCGGCATCGAGATAGGCTTTGGCCGTGTCGGGCGAGACGCCGCCGGTCGGCATCAGGGGAATTTCGGGATAGACGGATCTGATTGCCTTGAGGAAGCCGGGGCCGCCGCATTCCCGGGCGGGAAAGATCTTCACGACAGCCGCGCCGGCTGCCCAGCGCGCTTCGACTTCGCTTGGGGTTGCTGCGCCGGGTAGATAAGGCACCCCGGCCAGTGCAGCGGCCTCGCCGACACCCGGTGCGGCACCGGGGGAGACCAGAAAGGCGGCCCCCGCATCGATCGCGGCCTTCGCCTGTGCGGGCGTTCGTACCGTTCCGGCACCAATCAGAGCGTCCGGTGCGGTACGGGCGAAGGTTTGGATCACACGGTCGGCATCGGGAGTGGTGAAGGTGAGTTCCAGGGCCTGCATTCCTGCATCAAGCAGCCATTCGCAGGCACGGATCGCCAAATCCGCACTGGGCGTTCGAATCACGGGCACGACCCTCAGCGCTGCAAGCCTTGCGCGCAATGCTTCTCCCCGATTTTCCGTCATGCCCCGCTTCCCCCTTTTTGTTCAGGAGTCTCTACGATTCCATCTGCCGGGACAAGAGGCGGTCGCGATGGGACAAAGGCCGTCGGGGACGATAGGCTGTCGGAAAAACGGAACGGGAGGAAGAAATGCTGAGTTCCGATCAAGCTGCCCGCTATCAGGAGGACGGCTACGTCATCCCTGATTTTCGTCTCGACACGGATGCGCTGGAGGAGATCAAGGCTCTGCATGCCGCTTTGCTGGAACGGCATCCGGAATTCAGGGATTACTGTTCTGCCCTTCTTGACTACGAGCCGGCTTTCAGGAAATTCGCGGAGAGCCCCGAGATCCTCGACATGGTTGGCCAACTCATCGGGCCGGACATTGCGCTCTGGAACATGAGTTTCTTCGCCAAGCCGGCCCATGGCGGCAAACGGACGCCCTGGCATCAGGACGGCGAATACTGGCCGATCCGGCCGCTCGCGACCTGCACAGTCTGGCTTGCCGTCGACGATGCGACGCCGGAGAACGGCTGCCTGAAATTCATCCGTGGCTCGCACAAGGACCAACGTCTCAAGGCGCACAGCCGCACCGAGGCAACCGATGTGACCCTGAATCAGGAACTCGATCCGACTGCTTTCGATGAAAGTGAGGCCGTCGATCTGGTTCTGAAAGCCGGGCAGCTTTCGCTGCATGATGTCTATCTGCTGCATGGCTCGGAGGCGAACCATTCGGACAAGCCCCGGCGCGGCATGACCATGCGGTTCATGCCGACGACGAGCCTGTTCGACCGCGAATTGGCAAAGCGCAAGTCCGAGACGCAGAAGATCCGGGACCAATCCCGCCAGAAGGTCTTCCTTATGCGGGGCGAAGACCGGACGGGCAGGAACCTGTTCGAGAATGCCTGAAGGTTAGTTGCGCCGTTTCAGCAAAAGCCGGCGGACCATCTCGGGCGCTTCGCCGAGATAATTCTCCGGCTTGGTCAGGGCCTCGACGCTGTCCCGGTCGAGCGCCCCGGAAATCTCCGGCTCGGCCATCAGCGCGTCGAGGAACGTCGCCTCTCCGGAGAGCGCCTTGCGGCAGCAATCGTAGACCACGTCATGGGCTACCTGCCGGCCGATATGCGGGGCGAGGCCCATCATCACCGCTTCTGCGACGATCAGGCCTTTGGTGGTGTCGAGTACCTGACGCATGGCGTCCGGGCGGACTTCCAGCCCTTCCAGCACTTCCGCCGCCGCTGCGAGGCCGCCGGAAGCGACGATGAAAGCGGTTGGCAGGGCGTGCCATTCGACATGCCACTGGCCGGTCGCGCGCTCATGGTCCTGAACCATCGCATCCAGCATGGCGCTGTGCTGCTCACGCACGATCTTGGCGGCGGCCAGCATCATCTCCGAGGAAATCGGGTTACGCTTCTGCGGCATGGTCGAGGAGGCGCCGCGCCCGGCAACGTAAGGCTCCAGCACTTCGCCGGTTTCAGTTTGCATCATCAGCATGATGTCATAGCCGATCTTGCCGATGCTGGCGGCGACGAGGGCGAGGAAGCCAGTGACCTCGGCGAAACCGTCGCGGATGGTGTGCCAAGTGATGTCCGGCACGGCGAGGCCGAGTTCTTCAGCGAGCGCCGCTTGGGTCGCCAGGCCATTTCCGGAGAGCGAGGCGAGGGTACCGGCGGCGCCGGAGAATTGCACAACCTCGACCCGGCCACGCAACTCGGCCAGGCGGGTGCGGTGCCGGTCGATAGCAGACAGCCAGGTCGCGGCCTTGAAGCCGAAGCTGACCGGCAGCGCGTGTTGCAGGTGGGTGCGGCCCGCCATCGGGGTGTCGGCATATTCCTGCGCCAGCTTGGCCAGCGCTGCGGCGATCCGCTCAAGATATTCCTCGACGATATCGAGACCAGCGCGGACCTGGAGCACATCGGCGGTATCCATGATGTCCTGGGTGGTCGCACCCCAGTGGCAATATTGCCCGAGCCCGTCCGGCGCCCAGTCTGAAAGCTGCTCGACCAGCGGCAGGATCGGGTAGCCGACGATCTGTGTCCGGGCGGACAGCTTGTCCATGTCGATCTTGTCGGTATCGGCAGCCTCGGTGATCGCCTTCGCGGCGGCTTCCGGGATCAGGCCGAGCTTCGTCTGTGCCCGTGCCAGCGCCGTTTCCACATCGAGATAGAGCCCGAGCATGGTGTCATCCTCGAACAGGCCGCGCATATCGGCGGTGCCGAACATGTCTCCGTAGATGCTGGATTTGACGACGATGGAGGGCATGCGAGGACTCCGTTTGGTTGGACGGGGACGAGACTACATCAGAAGCCGAAGGCGAACACCAGGGCGAGTCCGGCAGCAAAGGACGCGATGGCGCGCAGGCCGGAGGTCGCATTGACGAGGCCCCAGCTTGTCAGCGCCAGTCCGGCGCCGAGCTTTACGAAGGCAGCCAGGGCCAGCAATGGCGTGTCGGTGAGGGCGATCAGGGACGGGTTCGCGACGATGCCGAGCGGTACGATATAGAGGCCGATACCGAGCCGCATGGCATTGCCCGCGACCTTCAGCCAGGGCGCATCGGCCATCCCGGCAGCAATGAAGACGGTGCCGCAGACCGGCGGCGTGATGGTGGAAAGCAGCGCATACCAGAAGACGAAGAGATGTGCCGTCAGCGGCGGCAGGCCGAGCTCCTGCAGCGCAGGACCGGCGACGGAGATGCAGATCACATAGGCTGCTGTAGTCGGCACTTCCATGCCGAGGATCAGGCAGGCCAGCGCGGTTAGCAGCAGGGCGGCCCAGAGCTGGCCTCCGGAGAACGACAGGATGGCAGAGGTCACCTTGACGCCGAGCCCGGTCATGTTCAGGACGCCGACGATGATTCCCGCGCAAAGAATGATTGAGGCGATCATGGCGATCTGCCGTGCGGCGTCCACGGCGGCGCCAGACAACCGATCCCAGGTTGCCTTCAAACCGGCAAAGCCGTCTGGGTTCAGCGGCAGCATGGCGGCCGCGGCGAAGATGGCTACACCGGCGGCATATTGCGGCGTGTAGCCGGTGCCGAACAGCACGAACAGCAGGGCGCCGAAGGGGATGACGAAGAAAGGCAGCGTGCGCAGCACGGTGCGCCGGTCCGGGATCTCGGAGGCGTCCATCGCCTTCAGCCCGTCACGGGCGGCGAACCAGTCGATACCGAACCAGACGGCGGCGAAGAACAGGATGGCAGGCAGGATCGCGGCGGCGACGATGGTGTCGTAGGTGGTCGCCAGCAGCTCCACCATGACGAAGGCACCGGCCCCCATCAGCGGCGGCATGATCTGCCCGCCGGACGACGCGACAGCCTCAACGGCGGCGGCGAGCGGCGCCGGGTAGCCGAGCCTGCGCATGGTCGGAATGGTAAAGGCGCCGGTGGAGGCCACATTGGCAGAGGCCGAGCCGCTGATCGAGCCGAACAGGGCGGAGGCGAGCACGGAAACCTTGGCGGCACCGCCTTTCAGACGCCCGGCAAGTCGGGTTGCGACATTCATAAAGCCGGTACCGCCATGTCCTGCTCCGACCAGGGCGCCGAGCACGATGAAGATTGCAACGACATTGACGGAGACGCCGGTGAGCGGTCCCCAGATCCCGCCCTCGGCAATGACGAGAGTGCCGAGCAAGCTGTCGAAGGGCAGGCCCGGATGGCCGAACTCGCCCGGCAGATATTCGCCGAACAGACCATAGGCGAGAGCAAGGACGGCGAGGGCAGGCAGGGCCAGCTTGACCGCCCGGCGGGCCATTTCCAGAACGATCAGCAGGATCAGGACACCGCCCGCGCGTTGCAGCCAGCCTTCGGTGTAACCGTACTGATCGCTAAGGGCGTCGGTGTTCCAGGCGATATAGGCGCAGATGGCGATACCGGCTGTGGCCAGCAGCCAGCCGGAGATCCGGGAGAAGAGGGAACCACTCGCGCCGATGATGAAAACCCATGGCAGCGCCAATGCCAGATGTACCGGCCGCACGACAAGGTTCGGCAGCAGGCCGGTGAAGATCAGGGTGACATGAAAGGCGACGGACCCGAAAGCAAGCAGGGTCACGAGACTGGCCATGGCGCCCATCGGCGCGGCCCGGTCATCGGCGGAGGGGAGCATCGGCGCTATCTCGGTCGCGTATCGGGAAAGGGCAGGCGCGGGAGACGGCGGTCCGTCTCCCGCTGTTTGACGTTCTGATTACTTGATGGCGTCCGGAATCGTGACACCGGCTTCCGCATAGTAGCGGGCCGCGCCCGGATGCAGCTTGCCGATCACGTTGGCCAGCATTTCCGGCTTCACGCCGTCCCACCACTTGGCGGTCTTGCCCATAGAGCCCTTTGCGTCCCAATAGGCTTTGGTCAGCGTGTAGGCGTTGTCGTTGCTCATCTTCGTTGTGGTATAGGCAACCACTGGAAGCGACGTGGTGTTCACGTCGGTATCGATGCCGGGATAAGTACCGGCCGGGATCACCAGCTTGGTGCGCTTGGTCTGCTTGATCTGCTCAGCGGACATGGAGAGCAAGCGGACCTCGGTGCCGGCAGCAGCCTCGATCACGTTCGGGGCAGGGTAGGAGCCGGCGGTGGCGAAGCCGTCGACCTGACGGTTCTTCAGAGCGGGAACTGCAGCGTTCAGCTCTGCGTCTACCAGCTTCACCTTGCCTTCAAGACCGAACAACTTGAAGTTCTTGGCGGCCTCGCGGGCGCCGAAGCTGCCCTTGCCGATGATGAAGCTCTTGCCGGCAAGATCCTCGAAGCTTTTCACACCGCTATCGGCGCGGACGACGAAGTGCATGGTGAGGGACGGGATCGGGAACAGGGCGCGGATGGTTTTGTAATCCGTGTCGCCCTCGAACTTGCCTTTGTTGGCCATGGCGAGCTTGACCAGAACCGGCGGCGTGGTGAAGACGTAGTTGCCGGGGCGGCGAGCGCTTTCCTTGACGTTCTGGACCGAGCCCTGGCTCTCCTCGACGGTCAGTACCATGCCGCCGCCGGTGGCCTTTTTAACGGCTTCTGCAACCTGAACGGCCATCTGGTAATAGGACGAGGTCGATTTCGCAGACTTGTAGGTCACGCGGGTTTCGGCGCCGGCATCGGCTGCGATCAGCGCCGGGACTGTCAGCGCCGCGCCAAGCAGGCTGGCGCGCAGCACTTTTGTAATCTTTTTCATTGTTCCTCCCAGAAGAAAAGCATATGGCCGTCGAGTGGTAAGCATCTTGCCTTTCGCGGGCAAGAGGCTTCTCTGGATAACAACCGTAACGCAGAAGTTCGGCAACGCCGTGGCGGAATACCGGGGCACGACAGATAAAGGGAAGGACCATGTGTATGTCTCAGGATCTTATCATTCTTGATGGCGGTTTCTCTCGCGAGCTCGAGCGCCTTGGTGCCCCATTCAGACAACCGGAATGGTCCGCGCTTGGATTGATGGAAACGCCTGAAATCGTTGAATTGGCGCATGTCGAATTCATCAAAGCCGGAGCCGAGGTGATCACGACGAACAGCTATGCGGTCGTGCCCTATCATATCGGCGAAGAGCGATTTTCCAGTGACGGCAGGCGGCTTATCGAATTGTCCGGCGCGCTGGCGCGGGCTGCAGCGGACAAGCATTCCGGCGTCCGTGTCGCTGGCTGCATTCCTCCGCTGTTCGGCTCTTACCTGCCGGATGACTTCGATGCGGAGCGCGCACCAACCCTGCTTAAGGCATTTGTCGACGGCCTGGCGCCGCATGCCGATCTCTGGCTGATCGAGACGACCAGCAGCATCGCTGAAATGCGAGCAGCGGCCGATGCGCTGAAGGCGGCGCCAAAACCGCTCTGGGTCTCCTATACTCTAAGGGACGATGGGGATGTGGGCGACGATATCGTGCTGCGGTCCGGCGAGTCCGTACATGACGCCGTGATGGCAGCAATGCTGTATGAAGCGGAGGCCGTGTTGTTCAATTGTAGCGCCCCGGAAGTGATGGAGCAGGCGATCCGGGAAGCGAAGGCTATTTTGCCAGAAACGGTTCGGGTCGGCGCGTATGCCAATGCTTTTGGCCGGACGGTCAGCCGGGCTGAAAGAACGACTCCGGCGAATGAAGGCTTCAGCGAAATGCGCGAGGATCTCGACCCGCCATCCTATCTGGCGTGGGCCAGAAAGTGGCATGATACGGGGGCAACGGTCATCGGCGGATGCTGCGGGATTGGTGCCGCCCATATCAAGGTCTTGGCAAGCAAATTACAAAACAGGGGCTAACCGTCAAAGGCGCTAACCGTCGTACACGAAGCGATAGCCCTTGTTGACCACACTGCCGGTTGCCTGGTCGATTATGCCGGCGTTGCGGAGACCCGCTTTCTCGTAAAATCGTTTCGCCCTGTCATTACCGACCAAGCAGACGAGATCCATCCCGGGACCAATCAGGTCCCGGGCGAACTCGAACAATGCGCGTCCGATCCCAAGGCCGTGAGAAGCAGGGTCTACGTGCAGGCTGTCCAGGCGTCTCTCCTCGATCAGAAGAAGGCCCTGCACTCCAGCTTCTGTTTCCGCCAGAAAGAACGCCGGTGGATTTCTCTCCACAAGCGCCGGCCATTTCGGCAGATCGGGTGCCGACGTCTCGCGAATGATCGTCTCGGAAAAGATCGGGCTGTAGGCGAGCAGACGGGCATCGAGGAAAATTTCGGCTGCGCGCGGAATATCCGCCAGCGTTGCCTGGCGAATGGTCAGCCCGCTCACGCGCCTGTCCATTCGGAGACGACGGTCTCCAGATCGGGGCGTGGTCGTTCCATTGGCGGGTTCGCGGCGCTGCCGATATACATGAACCCGATGATCTCGGTCTCGGCGGAATGCCCGAGGGCTTTTTTTACACCTTCGTCGAAGGCCGGCCATTCCGTCAGCCACTGGGCGACATAGCCGAGTGCATGGGCCGCATTCAGCAGGTTCATGCAGACGGCGCCGCCTGACATCTGTTGCTCGACCAGCGGCACCTTGTGTTCCGGATGCAGGTCTGCGGTGACCACCAGAAGAACCGGCGCCCGGCTCGGCCGTTCCCGTTCGAAAGCGATCATTTTCTCGCTGGCGTCCTCGCCCCAGATTTCGGCAAAGCGACTTGCGAAGACTTCGCCCAGTGCGGCTTGGCCCGTCTCGTGCAGCACCTGAATGCGCCAGGGACCAATCTTGCCATGGTCTGGAACTCGAATTCCGGCGGTCAGAATTTTTTCCAGCTCGGCCGCGTCGGGACCCGGCCCGGCCATATCCTTGGCGACAACGGAACGGCGGGTGAGGAGCAGATCGATAGCTTCCACGCAATTGGTCCTTAGAGTTTGTTGGATCGAATAGAGACTAAATTGGTTCTATTTCAATCCATGCAATCTGAAAAGTCCAAAGAGCGTGTTTTAGGCCACCGGTTCGAGATGGGCGAATTCCGGCTCCGTGTCGAAGCGCCCGCCGGCCAGTTTGAGCTTGTCCGCGTGCTTGATCCGGGTGTTTTTCTTTTCCCGGGATTTACGTTGCGGCGGCAGGTCATTCGACAGGGAAATGACGAACACTTCCTTCTCCGCGGTGCTGTAGTTCCGTTCGATTTTCTGGAGTTCCGCTGCGGCCTCGGCATGATCCGGGGCGAGCCTGAGGGCCTGCTTGTAATGCAGGATCGCGCCGCCGAAGATTTTGAACACACTGAGTACGCGCGCGAAGCCGACATGATTATCCGGATCGAACGGTGCCAATCGCACGGCGTCCGCCCAGCGTAACGTGGCCGGCATGAAGTTTCGGCGGGCTGCCTCGATCATGCCCAGCAGGGCGAAGGCCTTGGCCTTCCTGTCCGATGAACCCTCCAGTTGGGTCATGCTTTCCAGGATGGTGTACGCCGCGTCGTGATCGTTTGCCGCGAGAAGTTTGTGTGCTTCTTCCAGGCGGGCGATTTCGAGATTGCGGATACGGTAGGCGCTCCGGTTCTTGAGCGGGTTCGGAATATAGGGGCGGGTGCGGCAATGTCGGCAGGCCACGCGCAGACTTGGGCTGTCCTCGATATCAATGACCGCGGACTTGTAATGATTTTCGGTCTGGCAAGTCGGACAGGTGAAATCGATATCGTAGGCGGTTTTGCGATTTTCGAGTTGCGTGTCGGAAATCCGGTGAGATGAATGCTTTGCGACGTTCAGGATACTTTGGCCGTATGCGCCTAATAGAATACTAAGAAAGGTGCGGTTGGTGGCGTTCATCTGGCTGATGTTGACGGAGATTGGAAGCTCATTGACGAAATGATCGCGGTTCGTGATCAGACCATCTCGTACGGCTTCTATATAGTCCGGACTCCCGGGGTAGACCTGCAAGGAGGCTAGATAGACACCGAGATCCGTGTTCTTGGCCCACCATTTCAGTGAATTGTTGGCGGTCTCAACCGTTTCCACTGTGTCACCGAAAATCAGATTGGCTTGGATTCCGACCTTTTCTTCGGCAGTCATCCGGAGAGTGCTGTCAACGCGTTCGACCTTCGCCCTTTTCTTCATACTGACAAGCACCGACGGATCCATGCTTTCAACGCCGTAACTGATGAAACTGCAGCCGGAGCGTTCCATCTTCTTCAGCGTCTCACGGTCACAGCTATTGACGTGCAACTGGACCTGCCATTGCAGGTTCAGCGGCTCCATGCGTTCGCAGAATTCGTGCAGCCGGTCCCGGCGCAGTGAGAACAGCTCGTCTACGATCTGCACCATGTTGATCTGGTATTTTTCTTTATAGAATGCGACTTCCTGGAAGAACTTCTCAAGGTCACGCTCCCGGTAGACCTTGCCCGCCGGGTGGAAGCAGAATGTGCAGCTGAACGGGCATGACCGGCTGGTGATCATGTCAATGCTGCGCGGGTTCGAATTGGGCTGGCTCTGATAGAAGTATGTATCAAGGCTGCTTTGGGTGTTGATCACATCCCCGAAACCGAGCAGGTCGTAGCTGGGCCAGGGAAGATCATCGAGGGCCATGATGGCCGCCCGCGGCTTGTTGCGGATCAGCTCGCCCTTGTCGTTGCGGAAGATCAGACCATCGACTGTGGCCAGATCGCCGGAGCTGGAAAAAACCTGCAGGAACTCTCCGAACGAATCCTCACCTTCGCCGATGACACCGATATCGGCGCCCGTCATGCGCATGGCCGGTTCCGGGTCGCCACTTAGCATGCCGCCGCCGATGATGGTTGTTGTGTCCGGGCAGACATCCTTGCAGATGCCGAGAATTTCCTGAACTTTCGCGACGAAGGCCGAGAGGCCGCCAGTACTGCAAAGATCTGGTTTGTAGGTCCAGAGTTTCAGTTGCAGTTCATCCAGATAGTTGGGACCAAGCGCGTTCAGGTTTATCGCCTGGATTTCATGCCCTTCCTGTTCTGCTATTGCCGCGACATACCCTAGTCCGAGAGGAAGATGATAAAACGCGCCTGCTTGCTCAACATAACGCGGGATAACCATAAGGATCTTCATGAGCTGTCTCTTCTCCCCCAGCAGTGCGGTTCCGGCGAGTCACCCGGTTTGATTGTAGCAGAAAAGAGAAAGCAAGCTTTATGCCAGATTTCAGCGTTCGGCATCTTCGCCGCGCGGCGGCGTCCATTCACGGTCTGGAAGTTTTTTTCCGGCGAGGCGGTCTGAGCGCATAACCTGCATCAGTTCGTCGAGACGTTCCCGAACGGCAGTGAGATACTTCTTTCCGACTCCCCCAGCCCAGTATTCGCGCAGCACATCGACAGTCTGCATATCGTGGCGGCGGAAGGCGCGGACTTTCTGTTCGGCCCTGAAAGGATGCAGGCCGAGTTCCCGCAAGGTGCGGCGGCCGAGCATCAACGCGCCCTCGAAGGCCTCGCGTTCGATTGCATGGGCTCCTGCCTTCTCCAGCTCATAGAGATGATGGCGATCGAAGGCGCGGGCGACGATACGGCATTTCGGGAAATGCTCCGCGACATGCCGGACGAGCACGGTCTGCTGGTCCTGATCGTCGAGCGCCGCGACCAGAACTTCGGCCTCGCCGAGCCCGGCGGCTTCGAGCAGGTCGGGCCGGGTGGCATCGCCATAGTAGCTGTGCACGCCGGTCTGCCGCATCCGTTCGACCAGATTTGGGTCATGGTCAAGAACCACGATCTTGTAATTCTCCGCCATCAGCAGGCGGGCAATGATCTGTCCGACGCGGCCGACACCGGCGATCACGACTGTCCCCGGCTCTGGTATCTCGTCCGCTGGCTGGCTCGACTTGCTGACCGTGCGCGGCGAGACATAGCGCTCGAACAGGATGAATAGGAGCGGCGTCAGCAGCATCGTCACGGCAACAGCGAGGATCAGGGTTTCTACCAGACTGCCGGCAATGGCGCCGCTTGACCCTGCAAAGCCGAAAAGGACGAAGGCGAACTCTCCGGCTTGGGCGAGGCCGAGCCCGAACATCCAGGTGTCCTGCCAGGGTAGCCGGAAAATACCTGCCAGTGCGAGCAGCACGAGGGCCTTGACCAGGATGATGCCGAGCGCGATGCCGATGATCAGGAAGAACTCGGAGAACAGCAGCCCGAAATCGATGCCAGCACCGACGGAGATGAAGAAGAGACCGAGCAGCAGTCCCTTGAACGGCTCTATATCGCTCTCGATGGCATGCCGGTATTCACTGGTCGAAAGCACGACGCCGGCCAGAAAAGCTCCGAGCGCGGCGGAGACCCCGACGAGGTCCATCAGCAAGGCGGTGGAGACGACGATCAGCAGCGCGGCCGCGGTAAAGAGCTCCCTCATCTGCGAAGCCGCGATCAGGCGGAAGGCCGGTCGGACAAGAAAGCGCCCGCTCAGAATGATGAAAGCAATAGTGGCGACAATCACGAGTGTCTGGAACCAGCCGGGAAAGCCGTCGAGCATGCTTCCCTGATGCCCCGCATTGCCGTCGGCCATGGCCACAGGATCGCCGACCGCGAGCAACGGCAGCAGGGCGAGCATCGGGATGACCGCGATATCCTGGAAAAGCAGTACGGAAAAAGATGATTGCCCGCCTCGCGATCGCATCCAGCCCTTCTCATTCAGGGTTTGCAGGACGATGGCGGTGGAGGAGAGCGCGAGCGTCATGCCGATGACGAGGGACGTCTGCCATGCGAACCCGGCTGCCATCGCCGCCGCAGTCAGTGCCGCAGTTGTCAGTGTGACCTGCAGTCCACCGAGCCCGAGAAGTTGCCAGCGCATTCGCCAGATCATTTGTGGCTCGAGTTCAAGGCCGATCAGGAAGAGCATGATGACCACGCCGAATTCGGCGAAATGCTTCACCGTTTCGGTCTCCGCCCCGGCAACGACACCCAGCACTGGTCCGATAGCGATCCCGGCGAAGAGATAGCCGAGTACGGAGCCGAGACCGAGCCTGTTCGAGACCGTAACAGCGATGACAGCTGCCAGCAGATAGATGAAAGCGTCCTGGAAGAATCCCATCAGATGGTCGCCTGTTCCGGGGGGGTGATAACCTCGTCGAGGATATCGTTCAGCAGAGGTGCTGTGGCGGCTTTTCCCAGGTCAAGCGTACCGTCACGCAAAGCTGTCAGCAGGCGGCGGTAATCGGTGACGATGCTGTTCAGACGCTTTTCATCCGCGGCATCTTCCGCCGAGAAAACCCCGAATGGCGCAAGATAGATCATGTCGCAGAACTTCGCGGTCTGCTCGAAGGGCGAGAACAGTGTCCGTAGCTCGTTCTGATATTTACCCCGTTTTTTGTAGGCCTCCCGGGCTGAGCCGCAGGTGGCAACCTGGAGCATGGGCTTGCCTGCAAGCGCGATTCCGTCCGAGCCATAGGCAAACCCGTGCTCGAAAACCAGATCCAGCCATTCCTTCAGCAGGGCGGGGCAGGAATACCAGTAGACCGGATGCTGGAGCACCAGGATATCGGCCTCCCGCAGGCGGTGTTGTTCCCGGTCGATATCGATATCGAAATCCGGATATTCGGCATAGAGATCGACAAGTTCGACGCCATCGATTTCTCGCGCGTCGGCCACCAGGGCCGTGTTCGCGACGGACCGGTCGGTTCTCGGATGTGCAAAGAGAACCAAGACGCGTGCCATAGCCGAAATCTCCCCCGCGCTAACTCTCTAAGACCAACGATCCCTCAAAAGACAGATGCTTCCGGACAGCATGAAAGTCCAGATAACAGGAAGACTAACAGCTCTGGGCGCGAAGATCAGGCGTTCAGACGCGAGATCGCAAGGGCGACGGCCTTGGCCCGAGGCACCAGCGTATCCAGCCGGCAATACTCGTTGATCGAATGTGCTCCGCCGCCGACCGGACCGGTGGAGCAGAGTGTTGGTGTGCCGACCTGTGCGGTGAAGCCACTATCGGCGCTGCCGCCGGAGAACTCGCCGTCGATGGTCATGCCGAGCTCCGACGCGCCGCTGACATAAACATCGAAGATGTTCTGGCTGTCGTCCGACATGGTGAGCGGCAGGAAGCCGCGTTCCTGCACGACGCGGGTTTCCGTACCCGGCAGGTGTGTCGTGTCGAGGATGGTTTGGATGGCGCGCCAGACCTGGTCCCGCTGCTCCATGGTTTTGAACCTAACATCGACCTCGGCGGTGCAGAGCGGGGCGACGGTGTTGACGGAACTGCCGCCGGAGAGAAGACCGACATTCACCGTGACGCCGGTCTCGAAATTCGTGAGCGTATGCAGGGCCTGAATCTTCCGGGCCATTTCCTCGATTGCGCTGACGCCTTTCTCGGGCTGGCCGCCGGAATGCGCGGCAACACCTGTAATCTCGAATTTGAAGAAGGATGCGCCCTTGCGTCCTGTCACCACATTGCCGGTCTCGCGGCCGGGCTCCGCATTGAAGACCGCCCGCGCGCCGCGCGCAGTGGCTTCGATCACCGGCCGCCCGGATGGAGAGCCGATTTCCTCGTCGCCGGTATAGAGCGCGACCAGCGGGAAAGGCGCGCCGCCGAACTTGTGGAAAGCTTCCATGATGAAGGTGTTCATCACCAGTCCGGATTTCATATCCGCGACACCGGGTCCGTAGGCGACATCGCCATCCTTGGTGAAGGGGCGTTCGGCAACGGTGCCATCCGGGAAGACAGTGTCTCTGTGGCCCATCAGCACGATATGCCGGTTG
This sequence comes from Nisaea sp., assembly GCF_039990255.1. Taxonomy (GTDB): domain Bacteria; phylum Pseudomonadota; class Alphaproteobacteria; order Thalassobaculales; family Thalassobaculaceae; genus Nisaea. The sequence continues at coordinate 269,826 of NZ_JBDXGG010000007.1, forward strand.
GCTCCACCGGGGGCAGCGGAGATTTCAGCCCGGATGCAGTCTCCGAAACTGTCGGCGCCGGTTCGTTCCGTCGCGATACCGGCAGCGTTCAGATGCTCTTCGATCTTGGCGCCGACCGCATCGACACCGGATTTGTTGTAGGTGCCGGACTCCGTGTTCACCAGCTCTTCGAGCAGATCGGTCATGGCGTCGCGCTGGCTATCCAGCCACTTCAGAACCTCATCGATGGGTTTGCCGGTCATTTCTTGTCCTTGAGTGAGCTGAAGGTGAACGTGGAGGTCAGATATTGACGGAAAATCCGCCATCGACCGGAATGGCCGTGCCGGTGACGAAATCGGACGCGGAAGCGGAAAGGAAAACCGCGACACCGGCGAGATCTTCGGGATCGCCCCAGCGTTCCGCCGGGGTGCGGCCCTGGATGCGTTCGTGCAGTCCATCGACATCAATGCGGGCCTGCCGCGTCATATCGGTATTGATCCAGCCGGGCAGAATGGCGTTCACCTGGATGCCTTCCGGCGCCCAGGCTACGGCCTGCGACTTGGTGAGCTGGACGATGCCGCCCTTGCTGGCAGCGTAGGCGGCGCCATAGCTGGAGCCGAAAATCGATAGCATGGAGCCGATATTGATGATCTTGCCGCCCTTGGCCGACAGTAATGGATAGGCCGCGTTGCTGCAGATGAAGGCGCTGGTCAGGTTGGTGTCGATCACTGTCCGCCAGTCCTGGAGCGATAGCTTATGCGGAGCGTTGCGGATATTGGTGCCGGCATTGTTGATCAGGATGTCCAGACGTCCGAACCGCTCTTTCGTTGCCGCGATGGCGGCGGCGCAGTCTTCTTCGCTGGTCACGTCCGCGGCAAAAGCGCTGGCCTTGACGCCGAGCTCTGCCAGCTTTCCTTCGGCCATATTGTTTTTGTCGGGATTGCGTCCGATCACCATGATCGATGCGCCTGCCCTGGCAAGTCCCTCGGCCATAGCCAGACCAATGCCGCCGTTGCCGCCCGTTACTGCGGCGACTTTGCCGCTAAGATCGAAAGCTCCCATGTCGGCCCCCTGCGTGACTTTGTTTTTGAATACTTGTGCAGCCACTCTGATGGGCGCTGACGAAAAGTACAATATCCGCGCCGGAAGGAGACCGTTTCTCAGCATGGCGCGTAACACTGAAACCGGTCAGGAGTAACCAGAGGTCGAGTGTTGTCGCGTTTAAAAGGTCGATGATCGTCCTCCTTATGTCGAAAGCCGAGCATCGTGTTTTTTCTTATGATTGTCCGGTTTTACCGGTTCTTTACGCCATGCCTTTAAGGTGGGATCCTCCAAATCACAGGAAAAATCACCGGAATGAATCGTGCTTATCATTGGAGATCAGGCTAGTGATATCGTGTTTGGCTGTCGGCTATCGTGGGCTCCGTTCTCGCACTCCATAACAGCGCTTTCTGGTGGTTTTCGGGCCAGGTGACCTGAAGCCCTTACTGGATCGCCGAGCATTCGATTTTTGTCGCTGTCATTACCGCTTTTTCGGCCTTGTTCCTCCAGCGTTTGCGTGCGGATTCTTCCAGCGGAGCCTCTACGCAATCCCCGGCGTCTCCGGTTGCAGGCTCTCTGCCTGATATTGTGGCGCGCGGCCACGCAGAACGGATCGGACAGGTTGGATCCTGGTACTGGGCCCTGGAGGGGGATAAGATTTTCTGGTCTGACCAGTCTTATCATATTCTCGGTTTAGACCGGGCCGGCCCGCCGCCACTCTGGACGACGTTCCTCCAGATCGTTCACCCGGATGAGCGGGATGCGGTGGACCGCTGGTTTTACATTGCATGGAAGGCCGATGAGGAGAGCGCCATCGAGTGCCGCATTCTCCGCGCGGACGGAAGCGTTCGCTGGGTGGAGGGGCGTGTTGGGCCTCTTTTCGAGAATGGTAGTAAGACAGCGGTGTGCGGCACATTGATGGATGTGACTGAACGGGCCCGGTAGCTCGTCGAGATTCAGACTCTCAATAACCGTCAGGAAGAATTGGTCGAGCTGAGAACGGAAGAGCTGCGCATTGAAATAGCAAAACGCGAGGCTATTCAGGCGGAGCTTGAATTCAACGAAGCGAAGCATCGCAATACCATTGACAGTGCGGCTGATGCGATCATTAGCGTCGACCTGGAAGACCGGATCACGTCTGCGAACCAGGCGGTGGAAACAATATTCGGGTTCTGCCTCCAAACCCTTATTGGCCAACCAGTTTCTGTTCTCATGAATGAAAATGTCGCTGAGTCCCACCAATCATGGATCCAGTACTACCTTGATACGGGCGAGAGTTCGATCATCGGGCAGACGTCCGAGCTCGAAGGACGGTGCTTGGACGGATCTCTTTTTCCAATCGAACTTTCGGTGAGTGAAGTCAGTACGGCCGGAGTCCGCTCCTTCACCGCGATCATCCGGGATATTACCAAGCGGAAGGCTGCCGAACAGGAGGTCCACCGCAATGCCGAGCGTTTGCGCGAGATTTTCGAATTCTGTCCAATGGGCGTTTCAATCTTTTCCGTCAAGGATCTACGCCGGTTGTTCATGTATGACCGGAATTTTGAGATGTCCGGGTATCGGAATGCAGCGTCTGGCGCGGAGATGCTGATTACAGATACCTTCGTGGGAGGAGGATTCCCCCGGAATTGAGACAGGCCATGATCGATGGAAGAGGTGTCACTGAATTCGAGGCCGAACGGGTCAAGGTCGATGGTTCAAGGTGGTGGAGCCTGATCTCGGCAAAACAAGTCGACTTTGAAGGCGTCCCATCTGTGTTTGCCTGGCAGGCGGATGTCACTGATCGCAAGGAATCTGAACGGAAGTTGCGCGAAAAAGAGGCGCAGCTGCGATCGACCATCAGCAATGCTCCGGCCGGGATCATCCTGACCGATAAGGATATGAAAATCGTCGTGGCCAATGATCAGCTAAGCGATATTCTTGATGTACCGCAGGAGATGATGGAAGCGGGCAAGAACTATGCTGACGTTATTCGCTATGTGTCCGAGCGAGGGGATTATGGTTCCAACATCGACGAACATCGTTCCAATGTACTGGAGTCTTTGAAAACTCCGAATGCTCGTCCTTTCGAATACATCTCCACGGCAGGCAATGCTTTCAGTGTGCGCCGTCATCCCGTAGGGGATGGAAGCGTTGTCACCATTGCAATGGACGTGACCGAGCAGAAACAGGCCGAGGAGCAATTGCGACAGGCCCTCTGCGATCTTGAGCTTGCTCAGGATGAACTCGTGCAGGCGGAGAAAATGGCGTCCCTTGGCAGTCTAGTTGCCGGGGTTGCACACGAGATCAATGCGCCGATCGGCACGGCTTTGACCGCATCCACACATGTTCGCGAGGAGACACTCAAGATTGGAGCCGCCTTCAGCAGCAATACCGTCAAGCGTTCTCAGCTGGACGGATATCTTACGATAGCAGATGAAGGCAGTAAGATTATTGAGACCAACCTGGACCGGGCAGCGGAGTTAATCCGAAGCTTCAAGCAAGTCGCTGTCGACCAGTCGAGCGAAGAGCGCAGGTCATTCAACTTCGACTCATATTTGTCCGAGGTTATTCAAAGTCTGAAGCCGCAGCTCAGAGTTTATCCGAATGTTGATCTGGTTCTGGATGCCGGTGCGAATGTCGTTATCGACAGTTTCCCGGGAGCGTTTTCTCAAGTCCTCTCGAACTTGCTGCTGAATGCGCTGACACATGCTTTCGACCAAGAGCAGGAAGGCGGTGGCCAGGTCGTGATCCGGACGATACTGATCGGCGATCAGGTCAGAATCAGTTTCGAAGACAACGGACGAGGCATGAGCGCCGCCGTAAGCGATCGCGTTTTCGAGCCGTTTTTTACGACCCGGCGTGGGTCCGGTGGTAGCGGACTCGGAATGCATATTGTCTATAATCTGGTGACAACAAAACTGGCCGGGACTATTCGCTGTTTCAGCAACCTGGGTGAGGGGGCGGGAAGAGCGCTCTGGCCGTTTCCGTTGATGCTCGCAGCGGGATTGCCGAACAGTCCGAGCGCGTTATGCGGGCCTCAAATGTGAGGTATCGGACCCTCGAAATTAACCAGCGTAGACCCTCATAAGTGAACGGAAATACTTTTCGTTACTGTTGGCTGAGGTGTTTCCAATTTGACTCCAAATTCGGCAGCTGTCTGCGTTTCAACAATCTGAAATTTCAATAAAATATATTTTTACTTGATCTTAATTCTCGGTCTTTAAATTTATCGGTTGCTTCGATTTTTCGGGTGCGAGAAAGCGAATGAGCCGATCACGTTGGCTGCCAAGTGATTTAACGAAGTTTGACCTGATTGTGCTTGTCGTCGCTCTATTGGCTTTATTGGATGCAGGCTTTCTTGGGTGGCTTAGCGTCGATTCTGTCGAGCGTGGGCGGTCGTTTATGGAGCATGCGCTTTTCGCGATCGGCATCGCCGTTCTCTTACTCGGAGGATGGCTCCATGATCGCGTCCACCGCGCCCGTATCGGAGAGAACTCTGCAGCTTCGACGGTCGTGCATCGGTCTCAGCCTTCGGCGGTACTGGAAGATGTGGAGCCGAGTGGAGAGAATCTGCGTGATCTCTTCGACAGCTGCCCGGTGGGGGTGTCGATTCTTTCGGTCGACGGCACTAAGCGCCTGTTCATGAACCGCTGGATGGTCGTTCAGAACAGATATCCGGATCTAGAAACCGGAATGTCTGTTTCGGTTGCAAGCACCTTTGTCGATCAGGCGGTTCCGCAGATGCTGCACGATCGGTTGATGCGGGGCGAAGTGATTGCGGGAATCGAGATCGAACGGGTTCGCTGGGACGACTCCCGCTGGTGGAGTCTCATATCTGCTCGGGAAATAGAATTCGAAGGGATGGATGCGATCATCGTTTGGCAGGTGGACATCACCAAACGCAAGGAAGCTGAAGAGCGGGTTCGGGCGAGCGAGAAGAGCCTCCACGACATTCTGGATCGAAGCCCTATGGGGATTACGATTCTTTCAAGGAAGACCGGAAAGCGCGTTTACGCCAACGCCGGCATGAGAGCGCTTTTCGGAATTCCTGACGACTTGCAATTGGATGACTGGCCCGTGCCGATGACGTTTTCGTTCCGCGATCCAAAGGACAATGAACGGCTTCACAGCGAGCAGTTCTACGGTGAAGGCATCACGAATGTTGAGATGGTGCGGCAGCGCCGTGACGGTTCGGTTTGGTGGTGCCAGCACAACACCAGGCCGACGAATTTCGCCGGTGAGCCCGCGGTGATCGTTTGGCATCTCGATATCAGCAGTGGAAAGAAAGTCGAAGCCGAGCTTTCCGAAAAGGAAACGCTATTCCGGTCGATTATCGCCAGTGCGCCCGCTGGCATGATTGTGACCGATGCCGAGATGAGGATCGTCGTTGTTAACGAGCGGTTCCGCGAAATCTTCCAGGGGCCCGACGAAATGCTCGATCGCGGCAAGAATTACGAAGCAGTCATCAGGTTCGAGATCAACCGTGGTGACTATGGATCTGCGGACCATGAGCCGCAGTTCCAGGTGCTTGTGGAATCCATTCGCAATCCGACTGACAAACAGATCCAGTACCACGCACCGTCCGGAAGGGTTTTCCAAGTCCGCCGTCATCCAGTTGGCGACGGATGCATTGTCTCGATCGTTGTCGATATGACGGAGCAAATCGAGACGCAAAACCAGTTGAGGCAAGCACTTTCCGAACTCGAGCTTGCGCAGGACGAACTCGTCCAAGTGGAAAAAATGGCGTCCCTTGGCGGTCTTGTCGCCGGTATTGCACATGAGATCAATACGCCGATCGGCACGGCCTTGACCGCGTCCACACATGTTCGCGAGGAGACACTCAAGATTGGAGCTGCCTTCAGAAGCGATACCGTCAAGCGCTCTCAGCTAGACGGGTATATCGCGATTGCCGATGAGGGCAGCAGAATCATCGAGGTCAACTTGGGGCGGGCTGCGGAGTTGATCCGAAGTTTCAAGCAGATTGCCGTCGACCAGTCGAGTGAAGAGCGTCGATCTTTTAATGTCGATTCATACGTGTCCGAGATCATTCAGAGCTTGAAGCCACAACTCAGAGCGCACCCGAACGTGGACCTGGTTCTGGAAGGTGATGCGAATACTGTAATCGACAGTTTTCCGGGGGCGTTCTCCCAGGTCCTCTCGAACTTATTGGTTAATGCGCTGACGCATGCCTTCAGGAACGAAGGTCAGGAGCAGGAAGTCCGGGGGCAAATTCTGATCCGGACGATACTCTCTGGCGATCAGGTCAGGATCAGCTTCGAGGACAATGGACAAGGCATGAGTGCCGCTATCTGCGAGAAGATATTCGAACCGTTTTTCACGACCCGGCGCGGATCTGGTGGCAGCGGACTCGGAATGCACATCGTGTATAATTTGGTGACAACAACGCTGGCCGGCACTATTCGCTGTTTCAGCACCCCCGGAGAGGGAACGCGTTTCGACATAACGCTCCCGGTCAAGACGGAGGCCGCGAATGACTGATAACGATGCCCTCATTTTTGCCGCTGAAGATATGAGCGGAGCAGACGCGGACGGAATCCAACCTGCGCAGACCAAATGGAAAGTCGTCATTGTCGACGATGATCCTGGGATGCACGACGTCACCAAGCTGACACTGGCGGATTTCGAGTTCGCGGGCCGCGGACTGAGTTTTGTCAGCTGCTATTCTGGGGCGGAGGCAAAGGAGGTTCTGGTCGATCATCAGGACGCTGCCCTGATCCTGCTCGATGTGGTCATGGAGACCGAGGATGCGGGACTGCAGGTGGCGCACTATATCCGATCACACCTCAATAACTGGCGCTCGCGTATCGTGCTTCGGACCGGCCAGCCCGGTCAGGCGCCGGAGCGGAAGGTAATCGCCGATTACGATATCAACGACTACAAAGAGAAGACCGATCTCACTGCGACCAAGCTGTTTACCCTTCTGTGCAGTTCGCTCAGGTCCTATCGGGATATAGTGACGATTGAGCAGAACAAACGCGGTCTGGAACAGGTGATCGAGGCCTCGGCCAATGTGTTCGAGCTCAAGTCGATGAACAAGTTCGCCGAAGGCGCGCTCGAGCAGCTGACTGCGCTTCTCCATCTCGACCCGAGCGCCGTCTATATGCAGAGAGGTTCACCGACGGCAGCTGGCGGTCTTGCAGCCTCCTATGCCGGTGACAAGCTCCGTATTCTAGCGGCGACGGGTGCATTCGGCGATTATGCGGGAGACCATGCAGATCAAGTACTACCAGCAGATGTTGTCGGTCGGCTGGACGATGCCGTCAAGCGGCGATCGAGCCATTATGGAGACGGAGATTTCGTCGGTTTTTTTGAAGACCGCCACGGCTCGGTGAACCTGACCTATATGTCGGGGGTCGGAACGATTAGTGACGTGGACCAGCGTCTACTGGAGTTGTTCATCCAGAATGTCTCCATCGCATTTGAAAACGCGCAGTTGCATGAGGATGTCGCGAGCACCCAGCGCGAGATCGTCTATATGCTGGGAGAAGCGGTAGAGACCCGGTCACAGGAAACTGGAAATCATGTGAAACGGGTCGCCGAGATCAGCCGCATTCTTGCCGTCGCCTACGGACTTGAAGAAGAAGAGGTCGAACTGATCAAGCTGGCCTCGCCGCTGCATGACATTGGCAAGATCGGGGTTCCGGATGCGATTTTGAACAAGCCCGGTAAACTCGATCCCGAGGAGTGGGTGGTCATGAAGTCCCATGCGGAACTCGGGCACAGGATGCTTGCCGGATCGAACCGGAAAATCCTGAAGGCGGCCGCGACCATCGCCCTTGAGCATCATGAGAAATGGGATGGGTCCGGTTATCCTCACGGCAAGAAGGGTGACGATATCCATATCTATGGCCGACTGACGGCGCTTGCGGACGTCTTCGACGCTCTCGGCAGTGATCGGTGCTACAAGCAGGCTTGGCCGCTGGATCGGATCGTCAGCCTGTTACAAGAAGAACGCGGTCGTCATTTCGACCCTCTTGGCGTGGATCTCTTCATGGCGAATTTCGATGAAATCGTCGCTGTGCGCGAACGTTTTGCGGATTCATTTGCCGAGCAGGAATAGGCGCAGGCCGCTATTGTCGTGGCGTCCGAAAGAGGGACGTCCACAGGTCTTTCTTGTGCATTTGTGATGTCGGCTTCATTGCCGGAGCGGATCAATCCGGCATCGAATTCCTGCCGAATGTCAGGAAAGTTTCCATTTTATGTGGGCCGGAGGCAGGCGACACTCAGCGCGTCCAGAGTGAATCTACTGCCGCATGAACCGGAGCCATGATTATGACAGACGCCGCATCTGCACCTTTGCCGACCCTTGGTGCCGCCATGCCGGCCCGTATGCTGGAGCGTTACCGCGATTGGCTGATCGACAGTCAGCGGGACCTGGAAATTCAGGATTTCGTAAAGGCCGAGGTGCTGAACGGGGATTGGAAGCCGCTGGCAGCGCACATCAAGAAACAGCTTTCTGGGCATCAGGGACGGCTTGGCATTCACGGCCCGTTCTGGGGTTTCACCATCTATACGGCGGACCCGGATGTCCGTGATGTTGTGAAAAAGCGGATGATGCAAGGCCTGGATGCCTGCGAGGAAATTGGCGCGACACAAATGGTTGTGCACAGCCCGTTCACCACCTGGGATCACAACAATTTCGACAATAAACCGGGCAGCATGGAAGATGCGGTCGGACGGGTGCATGCCACACTGGACGAGGCGGTTAAGCGGGCCGAGGAGATCGGCGTGACGTTGGTGATCGAGAATATCGAGGATGTTGATCCGCGTTGGCGTGTTCTGTTGGCCGAGTCTTTTGAAAGCGAGCGGGTGCGCGTCTCCATCGACACCGGACACGCGCATTATGCTCACGGCTCGACCGGGGCGCCGCCGGTCGACTATTACGTCGTTGCTGCGGGTAACATGCTGGAGCATGTGCACCTGCAGGATGCTGACGGTTATGCAGACAGGCACTGGGTGATGGGTGAGGGAACGATCCGCTGGGCCTCGGTTTTTCGGGCGCTCTCTCAGCTGACCTCCAATCCTCGTCTTATTCTTGAGTTGAGAGACCACATGCGCATCTTCGACGCGGCAGACTATCTGGTGAAAGCCGGTCTGGCGCGCTGATCCGGGCAGTTTTTCTTTCGCAAGAGGCCATCAACGCTTATATCCATCCGACTTATCTTTGGAGGAATGGATGGCGTCGATGCCTGATTTGTCCAGCCTGCTGCAGCACAATGTGGAGTGGGCCGAAGGAAAGCTGCTTGAAGATCCGCATTATTTCGAGCGCCTGTCCGGGCTGCAGACTCCGGACTATCTCTGGATTGGTTGTTCGGACAGCCGGGTGCCGGCGAATGTCATCACCGGGCTCGCGCCCGGTGAGGTCTTCGTGCATCGCAATGTCGCGAACCTGGTCCATCCTGGCGATTTGAATCTTTTGTCTGTACTGGAATTCGCCATAGGGGTTCTACACGTCAAGCATGTGATCGTTTGTGGCCACTATGGCTGCGGCGGCGTTCATGCAGCGGTGGACGGCGATGCGCACGGTATCGTCGATCACTGGCTTCAGCCGATCCGCGATGTTGCCGAGCGTTATGAGGACGAGCTTCACACCTGCAACGGAGACGATGAAAGGCATAACAAGCTCTGTGAGCTGAATGTCAGAACGCAGGTGCAGACACTCGCCCGTACCCCGATCGTCCGGGCGACGTGGGAGGCGGGCACACCGCTGCATCTGCATGGCTGGGCTTACGGTCTCGGGGATGGCAGAATCCGTGATCTCGATTGCACGGTCAGTGGCACCGACGGGCTGATTTCCCGGAAGGTGGCGCAGGCTGGCGCTCTCAAGGAATCCTGAAGTATGCCCTCCGCCGGCTTCAGGAAACCGGCGGAGCGAAATTGCTGACGGTCATCTTTACTGAGCGGCGATACTGTCCTTCTGTCCCAGCTCCCGCAGGCGGGTTAGAAACGTGCTGACATCATTGCGCAGGCCGTCCGTCTGGTTGCCAAGGGTCTCTGCGGTTTCCGCCACGGCCTCGGCGGCAACGCCGGACTGATCGGCAGCATCCCTGACATGACGAATACTGCTGGCGACCATCCCCGTATTGCTGGAAACATCCCCGACCGAACGGACGATTTCCTGCGTGGCGGCGCTTTGCTCGCCCATTGCGGCGGCGATTGACCCGCTGACACTGTCGATCTGCTGAATGACCGTGACGATGTCGGCGATGGCTGTTGCCGTTTCTTTCGTGATCGTCTGCATTTCGGAAATCTGGTCGCCGATCTCCTTGGTCGCTGTGGCGGTTTCATTCGCCAGCGCCTTCACTTCTCCGGCCACAACGGCAAATCCTTTGCCCGCTTCGCCTGCCCGGGCGGCTTCGATAGTGGCATTGAGGGCCAGCAGATTGGTTTGCCCCGCGACGGAATTGATCATCTCGACGATTTCGGTGATCCGGTCGGCCGCATTCTCGAGGCGCTGCACCGTGCCCGCGGTCTTCTCGGTTTTTCCCCGTGCGGTGCTTGTCGTCCGGTGCGCGTCTTCCACCTGGCGCGCAACCTCCCCGATCGATCTGACAAGCTGCTCGGAGGCGGCTGAAACGGTCTCGACGCTGGTACTGACCTTATCCGCTGCCTCGCCGACCGTCACGGCCTGCTGCTTTGTGCTGGAGGAGGTGTGGTTGACGGTTTGCGCCGTACTCGTCATGGCGGAGGATGCCTCTCCAAGCTTGCCAACGACATGTTCGATCGTGCCGGAGAACTCGCTCACAAGCGCATCGACGGCCTGCTTCTGCCGCATTTGGGCCGCGGCTTCCGCCCGTTTCCGTTCTTCCATTCTTCGCCGTTCCATGAGGCGGTCCCTGAACGTAACGATGGCATCGGCCATGGAGCCGATCTCATCCTTACGGTCGGTAGCGTCAATTTCGACGGACAGATCGTCATGGGCCAGCCGGTCTATCACCTTGATGGACCTGGTCAGGGGGCTGACAATGGTCCGCCTGATCACGAGGGCAACAAGCACCATGATGGCGGTGATCAGAAGCACGGAAATAACGTCCCGCACCAGTGTCGCCTGAAATTCAGCCGCCAGGTCATCAATATAGACACCGCTGCCGATGACCCAGCCCCAAGGCTTGTAAAGCTTTACATAGGAAATCTTGTCCACCGGCGCATCGAAGCCGGGTTTCGGCCATTGGTAGGGGAGAAAACCATCCCCGTCGTTCGCCGCGATCCGGACGATTTCCGTGAAGACGGCGACCCCGTTTGGATCCTTGATCCCCGACGCATCGCGGCCGATCAGACTTGGCTGGATGGGGTGCATGATGACGGTCTGGCGCAGGTCATTCACCCAGACATAATCACCATTTGCATAGCGTAGTCCGGCAAGGACTCTGGCGGCTTCTGCCTTGGCCTCTTCTTCGCTGAGGCCTTCCTTGAGGGCACGGGTTCGGATGCCGCCCACAATACTTGATGCGGATTCGACGATGGATTTGATACTGCTCCGCTTTCCGGCATTCAGCATTTCCCACTGATCGATCGCCGTCCAGACGCCGAACAACATATTCAGGATGGTGATTACGACGACGAATCCCATCATTTTAGCCGACAAGCCGATGTCACGCAGACGCATTATTTTCCTCAAACTATACTCGTTTTATGTGAGCCATGAGCGCAAGAACGAAGCGTCCGGCTAATTTCCATATTTTAATAAAGGAATAGTGGAAGAGGAGAAATGGCGAAGGCTGACGCGTTGCGCTGAATGTCCGGACGAAGACAAAAGGTCACCTATTTTGAATGATCATTCCGTTGAAATTAAAGAACTTATGCGGTTTGGTTGATCATTGGGGGAGGCAAAATGTCGCGCTCAGCCGTGTGGCTTTACCGGTGCTTTTTCTCCTGTCGGCAGCTCTGTCGCTCCCAGTGCATCGGACAGTCGGTGTGCGGCGCTGCCGGGTCTGAGCGGTTTCTGCTGGGAAGCATGCGGGGCCCAGCCCGTTAGATAGAGGATCTGGAAACTTGCCGGGATCCGGCCGTCTGGCGTGCCGTGGCGCTGCTGGTAGATTTCGGCGGCGCGCAGGAAAACACTCTTCGGTGTGGCGCTCTTGCGCCGGGCTACCACGGCATTGCCTTCACCCATGCAGCGAAGCTCCTGCATCAGCAGGAAGGCGTTTTCATACGTCACCGTCAGCAGATCGCTGTCGACCACCGGCAGCGCGAACCCGGCCCTTTGCATAAGGCCAGCCGCGTCCTGGAGTTCGGCGAAGGGGGAGACGCGGGGACCGGCACCGCCGAGCACGTCGCTTTCCGCTTCGGTCAACACTGCGCGCAATTCGTGCAGGGTCTCGCCGCCCAGCATTGCACCCAGAAAAAGGCCGTCCGGTTTCAGGCATTGCCGGGCCTGCACGAGCGCGCCCGGCAAGTCATTTACCCAATGCAGCGAAAGCGCGCTGACGACGGCATCGAAGCTTGCGGGAGCGAAGGGCAGGAGTTCTTCCTCGGCGGCCAGCGCCGGGCCGTTTCGGGAAGCTTGTCGTGCGAACTGTTCTGACGGGTCCATCCCGACGATCCATTCGACACCAAGGCGAGGGTCCAGGCTGTCGCGCAGCAAGCCGCTATGACAGCCGAAATCTAGCAGGCGCGGAAACTGGCGCTGGATGTCGGCCATGCGGTCCGCGACGCGCTCGGAGATCTCCCTTTTAAGGAAATCATGGGCGGCGAAGCTTGCGGCGGCGCGGTCCCGGTTGCGGCGGATCTGTCGGCGGTCGAAGACGAGCATCTGATCGGTCATGCCGCCGATATAGTTCATCGCGGGCGCCGGGGAAATGTTTCTGGCCCTCCCATGCCGTCAATATCTGGTTGGAGTGTCGGGGAGCATGGTGGTGGCGTGATCGGAAGTCTGGGAAGACCGGTTGTGCATTTGGGGCGGAGGCTGTTCGATGTGGTGTTGCCGCCGCGCTGCAAGAAATGCGGTGCGCTGGTGGTTGAGGATGACCGACTTTGTTCGGATTGCTGGATGTCGGCGACGTTCCTCGGGCCGCCTTGGTGTGCCTGCTGCGGGTTGCCCTTCGAATACGACGTTGGTGCCGGATCTCTTTGCGGTGCTTGCATGGCGGCTCCGCCTTTGTTCGATGTTGCCCGGTCCGCGCTGGCCTATGACGACGCCAGCCGGGAGATGATCCTGCGCTTCAAACATGGCGGGGACGAAACGTTGTCCCGTTTGTTTGCTCGCTGGATGGCATTGGCGGGGGCTGATCTTTTTTCAGAGCAGTCCATCATTGTACCAGTGCCGCTGCATCCCTGGCGCCGGATCAGTCGGCGTTTCAACCAATCGGCCCTGTTGGCGGCGGAGCTCGCGCGGCTGACCGGGCTGCCCTCTGACCCGCTGTCGCTTGTCAGGGTGAAGCGCACACCCAGTCAGGGCGGGCTTGGCAAGACGGCCCGAACATTGAATGTGCGCGGGGCCTTCGCAGTGCGGCCCGATCGGCGGGAGAAAATTGCAGGGCGGCGCATTCTTCTGGTGGATGACGTCTGGACCTCGGGCGCCACAGCGGAAGCCTGTATCCGGGCCTGTCGGAAAGCGGGCTCGGGACCCGCCAGCCTCCTCACGCTGGCACGCGTGCTCTAGTCTTCAAGCCGCCCGCGCGCGTGGATGCTTGCGTCCGGCAGCGCGAAATGCTGGATTGAAGCGCTCAGCGTCCCTATTTGGGTTCGGTAAGCTTTTCCGAGGAGATAACCTGATGGCCGATGTCGAGATTTATACGACTATGTTTTGCCCGTTCTGCGTCCGCGCCAAGAGGTTGCTGGAAAGCAAGAATGTGCCGTTTACGGAGATCGACGTCAGCACCAGCAGTTCGAAGCGTGCCGAGATGACCGAAAAGGCTGACGGCCGCTATACCGTGCCGCAGATTTTCATCGATGGCGCCGGAGTTGGTGGATCGGACGAATTGGCGGCGCTGGAAGCGAGTGGTAAGCTCGACGAAATGTTGCAGGCGAAAGCCTCCTAACCGTCCGTTCAGGGGATTGATCCGATGTCGAAATTCACCGTTGCCTGTGTCCAGACCAACTCGAAACCGGACCCAGAGGTGAACATCGCCGAAGTCTCGCCGATGATCCGGGAGGCGAAGGCCGCCGGTGCGGATTTCATCACCACCCCTGAAATCGTCGGCATGTTCGAGCCGGACAAGCCAGCGGCGCGGGCCAAGGCAAAGGTTGAGGAAGAGCATGAAGTGCTCATCGCCTTCCGTGGCCTCGCGGCGGAACTCGGTGTTTGGCTGCATGCCGGTTCGCTCTCCGTCAAGCTGACGGATGACGAACGGCTTGCCAATCGCAGCTTCCTGATCGCGCCCGATGGTTCAATCGCCGCGCGTTATACGAAGATTCACATGTTCGACGTGCAAGTCGGTGACGGCCAAGTCTATCGGGAGTCGGCGTCTTACAAGCCTGGTGAGGAAGGCGTGCTCGCCGAAACGCCATGGGGCACAATCGGCCTGACCATCTGCTACGACATCCGCTTCCCCTATCTTTATCGTTCCCTCGCTCAGGCAGGTGCCAAGGTGCTGTTCGCTCCGGCTGCTTTCACCAAGGTGACCGGCGAAGCGCACTGGCACGTTCTGCAGCGGGCCCGGGCGATCGAGAATGGCAGTTTCGTCGTCTCCGCCGCCCAGTGCGGCACCCACTCCAAGGGACGCCAGACCTTTGGGCATTCAATCATCGTCGCGCCGTGGGGCGAGGTGCTGGCCGATGCGGGCGAGGAGCCGGGCATCATCACGGCCGAGATCGATCTTGCAAAGGTCGACGAGGCGCGCGGCAAGGTGCCGTCCCTGACCCACGATCGGGAATTTGCGGGGCCGAACCTTTACGATGCCGCCTTGCGCGAGGCCGGAGAGTAATCAGCCGCTCTAGCGCGTGCCCATCGCGATGCGGAAGCGCGACAGGGCCATTGCGAAAAAGAGGCAACCGATACCAAACATGATAGCGAGTTCCGGCCAGATCAGGATAATCGGCGCGTCCCGGTAAATCACGGCTTGCGAGAACCGGACGAAATGCGTCGCGGGGGACAGCTGCATGATCCATTGCAATGTCTCCGGCATACTCTCCAAGGGCGTCAGGCTTCCTGAGAGTAGTTGCAGGACGACAATGACGGGGATCGCGAGCAAGGCAAACTGGGGCATTGACCGGGCGAAGGTCGATAGCATCACGCCGAGCGCGGTGTTTGAAAACAGGAAGACGGCCGCGCCGAATGCGAACAGGGTTATCGAGCCTTTCAACGGCACGCCAAGGCCCCAGTTCACGACGAATTGGAGCGAGAGCAGCGCGGCGATAACGATGACCAGACCGTTCGCCCAGATCTTCGAGATCATGATCTCCGCCGCCGTCACAGGCATGACTAGCAGATGCTCGATGGTACCGTGTTCGCGCTCGCGGATCACTGCCGCGCCGGAAAGAATGATGGCCATGACGATGATGTTGTTCACCACCTCCATCACGGCATTCAGCCAGACGGCTTCAAGGTTCGGGTTGTACTTGACCCTGATCTGAAGGTTTGCCGCCGCTGCTGCACCCGGTTCTGCCCGGTTCATGATGCGGGCGACTTCCTGTTCAACGATTGAAGTGATGTAACCGGCACCGTTCCCGGCGATGGACATGGCGGTCGCATCGACATTGAGCTGGATTGCCGGAAGCCGCCCGCGTTGAACACCCAGCTCGAATTTCGTGGGGATATCGAGCACGAATGTGAAGCGACCGCTGTCGAGTACCTCGTCTATGTCGGCGATACCAATGATGACCGGCGGCTTGAAATAGGGTGGCAGGAATGCGCCCCTGAGGCGGTGCGACAGAACGGAATCATCTTCGTCGACGATGGCGATTGCCGCGTCCCTGAGTTCGGTCTCGACGCCGTCGGCGACAGTGTAGACGCTGACGCTGAAGGTATAGACGATCAGCCCCATCAGCACCGGGTCACGGGCCAGGCTGTAGATCTCCTTGATACCGAGGCGGAGGATGATCAGCAGGGCGCGCATGCTCTCAGCGTCCCTGTTTTGGCAGGGCGATGGAGGAAATCACCCAGTAGGCCACGCAAAAGACCGCAAGTATGGCGAGATTGGGCGCCAGATCAGCGACTGGCAGGCCCTTGTTGAAAACACCGGCGCTGATCTTCTGGAAATAGGAGGCCGGGAAGGCTTCGCCGATGATCCGCCCGGCCGTGTCTAGAGTTGCGACCGGGTGCAACATGCCGGAGAAATTGATGGTCGGGACCAGCACGATGATCGCGGTTCCGAATACTGCGGCGACCTGCGACGTGGCCACGGTCGAGGCCAGCAGCCCGAACCCGGTGGCCGCGGTAGCGTAGAGCACTGCGCCCGCCAGCAGAACCAGCACGCTAGATTTCGGTAGCAGATCGAAGAACAGGAACATCATCAGCATCATCGTGAGGAAACTGACGAGTGCGATGCCGATATAGGGAAGCTGCTTGCCGACCAGAAACTCGAAGCGGCTGGCCGGGGAGGCGTAGAGGTTGGTGATGGAGCCCAACTCCTTTTCGCGGACGATCCCGAGCGCGGTCAGCATGGCGGGAATCATCATCATGAGCATCATCAGCACCCCCGGCGGGATGGCCTGCTGCGAGGTAAAGCCCTGATTGTAGCGGAACCTGACCTCTATGGTGGTGAGCGGCTGTCTAGCCGTATCCGTTCCATTCCGGGTCTCGAGCTCCGACAGGAAGGCGTTGAAGGTGCCTTCAACATAACCGCGGGCCGTCTCGGCGCGGCTTGTATTGGCACCGTCCAGCAAGGCGGAGATTTCCGGCTGGCGACCGGCGATCAGATCGCGGCCGAATCCGGGCGGCACGACGAGCGCAAGGCCGATCTCGCCTCGCTGCATGCGCCGGTCCAGGTCTTCTGTATCCTGCAGCTCCCGCGCGGCGCTGAAATAGCGGGACCTCTCGAACTGACGCAGCACCATGCGGCTCTCGCGGCTGCGGTCCTGATCCAGCACGGCATAGCGCATATCCTCGACATCGAAGGATATTCCGTAGCCCATCGCCAGCATCAGAATGAGCGGGCCAAGAATGGCAAAGGCCAGCCGGATCGGATCTCGACTCAACTCGTAGGATTCGCGCCGGGCGATGGCCCAAAGCCGTGCCGGGGAGAACAGGGCCGGTATCTTGGTATCTCCGTCGTTTTGCTCCAGAAGAGCGATGGTCTGGTCCTCGACCGGAGGCGCGCCATCCTTGGCAGCCGCCTCGAGATGGCCGATGAAAGCGCCTTCCAGCGTATCCTGACCGGCTTCCGCCACCAACTCGTCCGGCACACCCATCGCCAGCACACGGCCGGCATGCATGAGCGAGATCCGGTCGCAGCGCTCCGCCTCGTTCATGAAATGCGTCGATATGAAGATTGTCACACCATCCTCGCGGGAGAGTTCGGTGAGCAGGTTCCAGAAACCGTCCCGGGCGACCGGATCGACTCCGCTTGTCGGCTCGTCCAGGATCAGCATTTCCGGTTTGTGCAACACGGCAACCGCGAGCTGCAGCCGCTGACGGATGCCAAGAGGCAGAGCGTCTGGCCGTTTTTCCATGACCGGGGCCAGGCCGAAACGGTCGGACAGTTCCGCGATCCGTTCGGTCTTCCTGCTCCCCTCGATGCGGAAGAGACCGGCATGCAGGTCGAGATTCTGGCGCACGGTCAACTCGTTGTAGAGCGAGAAAGACTGGGACATGTAACCGACCCTGCGGCGCATCTCCATGCCGTCTTTCCCGATCCGTTTGCCGAAGATACGAGCCTCGCCCTCGGTCGGCGTGAGCAGGCCGGTCAGCATCTTCATGGTTGTCGTCTTGCCGCAGCCGTTCGAGCCCAGGAAGCCGAAGATCTCGCCGCGTTCGATACGGAAACCCACATGATCGACGGCAGTGAAATCGCCGAATTTCATGACCAGCCCGGATGCCTCGATTGCAGGTTCCGCGCTCCTCTCCTCGCTGGTCTCGGGCTTCGGGCGGGCGATAAAACCGGCACTGTCATTTCCCGGAAGCAGGGCGAGAAACGCTTCTTCGAGAGTGTCTGCCCCGGCCTGTCTCTTCAGGTCCTCAGGTGTTCCCTCGGCAAGGGTGCAGCCGTCATGCATGGCTATCAGATGCTCGAATTGTTCGGCCTCGGACATGTAGGCGGTGGCGGTGACGATCGTCATCCAGGGACGGCGGCCGCGGATTCGCGCGATCAGCTCCCAGAACTGGCGACGTGAAAGAGGATCGACGCCGGTGGTCGGCTCGTCGAGGATCAGCAGATCCGGGTCGTGTATCAGCGCGCAGCAGAGCGCCAGCTTCTGTTTCATGCCACCGGAGAGTTTCTCCGCCGGCCGGTCGCGGAATGGGAACAGTCCTGTGGCGTGCAGCAGCTCGTCCGCCCGTTGCTGCCGCTCGCTCTCGGGCTGGTCATAGAGTCGGGCGAAAAAGTCAAGATTCTCAGAGATTGAGAGTGTGGCGTAGAGGTTTTTGCCAAGGCCCTGCGGCATATAGGCGATCCGGCTACAGACTCGGCGCCTGTGGTTTTTGCGCCGCAGATCTTCGCCGAACAGATCGACCGTCCCGCTCTGGATTTTCTTGGTTCCAGAGAGCAATGCCAGCAAGGTGGATTTGCCGACCCCATCCGGCCCAATAACGCCGACGGTCGATCCGGGCGCGATCTCAACATCGATCTGTCGCAGTGCATCCACCCGCCCATAACGGTGGGAGACGCTGGAAAGGCGTATGGGCGAGGCGGTGTCAGCCATTGAGTGGAGGCAGATTGACGGCGAATTCCCTCGGCCACGGAATGTCGGGGTCCGTGCGGACGATGGCGATGCCCGGTATACCGGCCTTCACGACGCGCTCATATCCTTCGAGCGTTTCCGCCGGGATCGTTAGCTTGACCCGGAACATCAGCTTGTCCCGTTCGCTCTCAGTCTCGACATAGCGCGGCGTGAACTGTGCTTCGGAAGCGACGAAGGTGACGGTTGCCGGGATGACATATTCCGGGGCAGCGTCGAAGATCAGTCGGGCCTCCGCTCCGTAGGCGAGCCGTCCGGCATCGCGTGTCGGCAGATAGACCGTCATGTAGACCCGTTTCAGATCCAGCATGGTCGCGATCTTGCCGCCTGCTGCAGTCACTTCGCCGGGTTCAGCCAGCCGGTACTGTATCCGCCCGCCGACGGGGGCGGCAATTTCATATTCCTTTAGATCTGCACGGATGCGTTCTTCTGTCGCTTCGCGGGCGGCGATGGCAGCTTCAGCACGGGCAATGCCTGCTTTGGCGGAGGCGACGGCCGCCGCGGCCGTCGCCCGTTGGCTGCGTCGGCGGTCCACGGTCTCTCCGCTGGCAAAACCGCGCTCGCCCAGCGTCTCGGACCGGTGCATTTCCTGATCCGCCAGCACCAGCTCGCTCTTGCGCTGAGCCAGCAGTGCCCGGGCTTCGTTCAACGCCTCCCTGGCCTGCAGAACGGCTGCGTCGGCTTCCCGGATCTGGGCCTCGATTTCGGTTGAGTCCAGATGGGCTAAAATCTGTCCCCCTGAAACCATCTCGCCTTCGGTTACCAGCACTTCGCGGATACGGCCGGAAAATTTGCTGGCGATATCGACCCGCTCGGCCTCCAGCCGTCCATTGGCGCTGGCAAAGCCTTCCGGCAGGCCGCTCTCGCGCTCGCTATACCAGTATAGCCCGCCCGCGATCACGGTGAGTAGCAGCACTATCAGAATGGTGCGGTGACCGAGCATCCTGCAATCCCCTCAATCGGTGCCGATATCTTTCGACGCCAATGGAGGAGACATATCACCCGATGCAAAGACGGGAATTGTGCCAGATCAATTCAAAGCACTCGCCGACTTAAAACAATCGGTCAGGCGAGGCCTTTTTTGCCCATCTCGAGGAATTTCCGACGTCGGTCCGCCTTCAGCGTGCCGCCTTCCGTTCCCACGAGGGTGCGGAGGTTGGCTTCGACAGCATCGCCGAGGGCGTCGAGGGCAACTTCCTGATTGCGATGCGCCGCGCCGAGGGGCTCCCGAATGATCTCGTCGATCACGCCCAGCTTCAGCAGATCGTCGGAGGTCAGCCGCAATGCTTCAGCCGCGTCGCGGGCATGGTCGCCGTCACGCCAGAGAATGGAGGCGCAGCCTTCTGGAGAGATCACCGAATAGACCGCATGTTCCAGCATCAGGACCCGGTTGGCCACAGCCAGCGCCGCGGCGCCGCCGGACCCGCCTTCGCCGACGATGGACGCAATGACCGGAACCTGAAGTGAGAGGCAGCCCTCGATGGAACGGGCAATGGCCTCGGCCTGGCCGCGTTCCTCGGCACCGACGCCCGGATAGGCTCCGGCGGTGTCGACGAAAGTCAGCACTGGAAGTTTGAACCGGTCGGCCATTTCCATCAGCCGGCGCGCCTTGCGGTAGCCTTCCGGTTTTGCCATGCCGAAATTATGCGCGATCCGCTCTTCTGTCGTGCCGCCCTTCTCGTTGCCTATAACAACGGCCGAAAAGCCTCGGAAACGGCCGATGCCGCCGATGATCGCCTTGTCCTCACCGAAGGAGCGGTCCCCTGCGAGTGGCGTAAAATCCTCAACCAGATGAGCCAGAACCTGCTTGAAATGTGGCCGGTCCGGATGCCGGGCAACCTGCACCTTCTGCCACGGCGTTAGCTTCTGATAGGACTGCCGGAGCTGGCGCTCGACCTTGGCCTGCAGCTTGCCCACCTCTTCAGCGATATTGATATCGCCCTCGGATGAGAGGTGACGCAGTTCCTCAATCTTGCCTTCAAGATCGGCAATCGGCTTTTCGAAATCCAGAAAGACGCGCATATCCGTCGAATCACTATGTTAGGAAGCGCCGCACCATACTCGTCCGGGCTTTGGGTTACAATGTCTGGATTGCCTCGGCGGGTCAGGTTCTGCCGTCGGGTTTAGCCAGGGGATGATGCTCGCTCACCAGCGCTTTCAGTCGCTCCGTGAGCACGTGGGTATAAATCTGGGTGGTCGAGATGTCCGCGTGCCCGAGCATCTGCTGGACGCTGCGGAGGTCCGCGCCGTGATCCAGAAGGTGAGTCGCAAAAGCATGTCTCAGAACGTGCGGCGAAACAGTAGCGGGACTTAACCCGCACGCGATGGCGAGCTCTTTCAGAAGCTGCCCCATGCGCCTGCGGGTAAGGTGGCCTTCGCTACTCCGGGACGGGAAAAGAAATGCGGAGGTCGCGCCTTCGGGCAGGTAGCTGCTGCGTGCTTCTTTGTAGGCAATGATGGCGTCCCGGGCGGCATCGGTCAGGGGCACCATGCGCTCCTTGCCGCCTTTGCCGCGTACGATCAACACACGAGGGTCGCGCGCGACGGACGCAAGCGGGAGCGCGACGAGTTCTGAGACCCGGAGGCCGCTGGCATAAAGGATTTCGAGCAGGCAGGTCAGGCGCAGTCCATCGGTGCCGTCCTTGTTGCGGGCAGTGGTGAGCAACAGGTCCACTTCCGTTTCGCTCAGGATTTTCGGCAGCGGACGTCCTTGGCGCGGACTGTCGATGGCGGTGGAGGGATCGTCACTTCGGTCCCCTTCGCCATAGAGGAAGCGATAGAATTGCCGGATCGCGGAGAGCCGTCGAGCAGCTGTGCGCGGTGCCATGCCGGATTGCTCCAGCAGGTCAAGATATGCCCGGATGTCATCGCTTGAGGCACTGCTGATCGATTGCTTGCGCTTCACCAGACTGCCGGCGAAGTCCCGCAGGTCGCGTTTGTAGGCGTCGACCGTATTGCCTGACGCACCGCGCTCGGCAATCAGCATTTCAAGAAAGCGTTCGATGGCCCCGCTATCCGGGCTCATCTGCTCACTCTCCCGCGGTTGCTTGGGCCGACACGCTGGACGCGGCCAGATAGATGTCCAGGGAGAGCCGGTAGGCGTCTTGGTCCAGTCCGAGCTCCGAGAGTGCCCGAACGCTCTCTGTGAGCGTTCCGGTATCGTACTCCATTAACTCAGCGCCGGAGAGCGAAAGCACGGTCAGCAAGGCACCCTCTCCGAGGCGGCCATTCGCGGCTGCGTCACGGCGGGCCCACAGCAGGGCAGGGGGCGGTGATTTGGTGTCCTTTGGTGCTGCCTGGTCGATCAGACCGCGCCAGACCGTGCCGGGCGTCTCGGCGCCGGTTGCTTCAAGCAACCCGAACAACAATGTCGCGCGTGCCGGGGCGTTTTCCGGGGCGATGTTTCGGACGCCGCGCCACCATTCTCGAAGAAAATTTTTCTCAAGCGGGACATCCTCACCGGCGGAAAGGCGGGACATGATAACTGCATCTCGCCAAGCGGTTGCCTGTTCCGGTCCCATGCGCGCCTCGCGGGCGGCCATTTCCATCCATGGTGCAGCGGCTTCGCTCATGCCAGCGGCGATGAAGACGGATGCCGCATCGGCGGCGAACCAGGCATAGGGAGAGGTTGTCGGGATTTCCTGGATCAGAGGGGCATAAAGACGGGCCGTGGCGCCGTAACGGCCCTCGTTCCGGCCAAGATTTAGGGCCTGCTGGATGGCTTGGGCACGGGCCAGCGGCAGGGTCTGGCTGGCAATCGCCCGAAAAAGCAGGGCGCGGCCGTTTGCGCTTGGATCGGCAGCGGCGGCGGTGAGTGCGTTCTGCATCTGCGACGGGTCGATATCGACCAACTCGTAGAGTGCGATCAGCTCACTCCGGTCAACCAGGCCAAGTCTCTCTCCGCGTTCGGCAAGACGCAGCCGGTCCTCGAAACGCAAGGCCTTGAACGAGGTCAGGACGGGGATCAATGACGGTGGGACAGCACCGGGGTCCGGCATGGCCGGCGCGACACCGGCAACCCGCATCATGGCGATGTCGAGCGGCCTGAGCTGCGCCGCTTCCGGCATTTGCGGAAGGTTGGATATGGTGCCGCTGACGGCGCGCATAAGCTCGAAATAGCGTGCGTCCTGATCGCCGAGTTCCAGCATCAGGCGGAGGTTGAATTCGACGCTTTCCCATTCGTCGTCAAGGGCCTGACAAAAGGCGCCCGCCTTCTGCCAGTAACGGTCTTCCGGCAGTGCCAGCATGGCCTCGCGGGCAATGGTGCAGCTTGTGCCGGTATCTCCGGTCAGGAAGCCTGCATCTGTCTTGAGCCGGGCGCGCATCGCCGGAGGCAATGCCGTCTCATCGTTGCCAGCCGGAGCAATGTCGAGAAGCCGGATGTAGTCCGGCCAGGCCCCCAGACGTTCAAGGGCGTCGATGCGGGCGTTGACGACGCTTGTCTGGTCAGTTGGATCGGTTGCTTGGGGTACGGCGGCTGGGCTGAGCAGAATGCGCAACATCAGGTCACGCAAGGCAGCGGTCGCCGGTGCTTCGCCAACCAACGCCAGCATGCGCTGAATGGCGCTGCGGGGGGTGCCGTCCCACATGGAGGCCGGCAGGGCCGACTCGTCTCTGCCTATGGTGCCAACCGACTCTCCGGAAACTGTGTCCAGCGAATTGACGGAGATACCATCCTTGGCGTTCGTTGTGCCGCTGTCAGCCGATGGACTGGGGGCGGTCTGAACGGCGCTGGCAGGAGAATTTGAATCCGAGGCTGGCGGGAGCAGCGGTTTCGGCGCACCAAGAGATGGCAGCAATGGCTTGGGCGCGCCCTGTGCCAGCGCATTCCCTGCGGAGAATGGCAGGGACAGAGCCAGCATCAGCACACAAAAACCAGCACGCCGGTGCCAAATTCGGCTACTAGCGGGGGAATTTATCATTCGGGAGGACCTGTTCGATCTGGCTGGTCGGAGCCGGGATGTCCCACGTGGACAGGAATGCGAAGCCGCCGCCAAATAACAATGCTATGACGATAACGACCCAGAACGTCAATTTCATGCTGCGGACCCATGAATTACGGTTTCACGCGACACCGGTCCGGCCGACCCGCGCGCAACGTCCCCAATGCGTTTGCAACGCCATATTGGGAAAGTTATGCTAGCGGCAGATTATGACGCGTTTGCGGCAGCATACCGACCGCATCCGGTGAGTTCAACGAGGGAGAGGAAAGGAGAGGTGCCGGATTTGACTGGAAACGCTATTCGCGTCTCGTCCGGAGCCAGAACCTGCTTCCCATGGTGAATCACTCTGATCTGGCGGATACGCCACAGTCCCAACTGAAAAGCATCGTTCTCGTCGGCCTTATGGGGGCCGGTAAGAGCAGTGTCGGGCGCCGTCTGGCGCAGCGACTCGACATGCATTTTGTCGATGCCGACCGGGAGATTGAAGACGCGGCAGGCTGCACGATCAGCGAATTTTTTGAGCGTTTCGGCGAGCTTGAGTTCCGTCGCGGCGAGCAACGGGTGATTCAGCGCATCCTGAGCGGACCGCCCGTCGTTTTGGCGACCGGTGGTGGTGCCTTCATGGCGGAGGAGACCCGTACCGCAATTTCCGAGAACGCAGTTTCTCTTTGGCTCAAGGCCGATATCGACGTGCTTTACGAGCGTGTCAGCCGTCGTCAGGGCCGTCCCCTTCTGGCGCAGAAAGACCCCAAGGCGGTGCTCGCGAAATTGATGGAAGAGCGTTATCCCGTTTATGAGGAAGCCGATCTTTGGATCGAATCGCGCAGAGGGCCGCTCGATGCAACGGTCGATCAGGCTTACGACGTTCTCATGGATTATTTCGACGACGCGCACAAAGCCGTTCCCGCCGGATGAGCGGCATCACGGAACCTATGTTTTGAAACAGGAATTACGATGACGACGACCCAGACGGTTCCCGTTGGCCTCGGAGAACGCAGTTACGATATTCGTGTCGGGCCCGGGCTGATCGAAAATGCTGGCGAAGAGATCAAGCCTCTGATCCGGGGAAACAAGGTCTTCGTCATTACCGATTCGACGGTTTCGGGGTACTGGCTCGATCCGCTTAAACGGTCGCTGGGCGCGGTAGGTATCACGGTAACGACCATCGCGGTTCCGCCAGGCGAATCATCAAAGAGCTTTGCCGATTTCGAGCATGTCTGTTGCCGTATGCTGGAAGACGGCGTCGATCGCCGGACGGCCGTGGTCGCGCTCGGCGGCGGGGTGGTCGGTGACCTTGCCGGTTACTGCGCTGCGTCCGTGATGCGTGGTCTCGATTTCATTCAGATCCCCACCTCGCTGTTGGCTCAGGTCGACAGTTCGGTCGGCGGCAAGACCGGCATCAACACGCCGCAGGGCAAAAATCTGGTCGGTGCGTTTCATCAGCCGAGGCTGGTGCTGGCGGATACTGGAACACTCGATACTCTTTCGAAGCGCGAAGTGCTGGCTGGCTACGCGGAGGTCGTCAAATACGGCTTGATTCGTGACGCTGCCTTCTTTGAGTGGCTTGAGCAGCATGGCGCGGCCCTTATTGCCGGTGACGAGACGGCGCGAATCTCCGCAGTTGTCGAAAGCTGCAAAGCAAAAGCCGCAGTGGTGGCCGCAGACGAGAGGGAAGCCGGATTGCGGGAGCTCCTGAATCTCGGTCATACCTTCGGTCACGCGCTCGAGGCGGCGGCCGGGTTTGATGGTACGTTGCTGCATGGCGAGGCCGTATCGATCGGCATGATCCAGGCATTGGAGCTGTCGCGCCGTCTCGGCCTTTGCGCCGGCCAGGATACGGAGCGGGCACGGGCTCATCTCGGGGCCATGGGGCTGATGACACGTGTGGCGGATATTCCGGGCGCGGCGCGCTGGAGCGCCGAGGCGCTGCTTGCGTCCATGCGCCGGGACAAGAAAGCGCGTGATGGAACCATCCGGTTCGTTCTCGCGCGGGGAATTGGCGAGGCTTTCACCAGCGATGATGTTACGCCGGATGCCGTGCGCACCATGCTGGAAGAAGACCTCTCGGCCGCGGCCGGCGTCTGATGGAAGAAAATTTCGTGGATCTGATGGACGCTGAACTGTTGCTGACGATCGGGGGCATTTTGCTGCTGATTGTATTTTCTGCGTTTTTCTCCGGGTCGGAAACGGGCCTCACAGGGTCTTCATATGCCCGGATGCACCAGCTAGACCGTAAAGGGGACCAACGGGCATCCCGCGTTCTCGCGCTGCGCGAGCACAGCGAGACCATGATCGGTGCGATCCTGATCGGGAACAACATCACCAACATCCTGGGATCCGTGTTGGCGACAACGGTGTTCCTGCGGTTTTTTGGTGAGCATGGAGTTGTCTACGCGACGCTCGTCATGACGGTCGTGGTTGTGATCTTCGCCGAAGTTCTCCCGAAAACCTACGCGCTTAACAATTCTGATCGGGTGGCGCTTGCCGTCGCCCCGGTTATCAACGCTATCGTCTTTATCCTGAGCCCAATTGCCAAGATTGTGAGGGGTATTGTCCGTCTGATTCTGTCCATGCTCGGTATCCGGATCGCGGAAGAGTTCGGTCATTCGGAGCAAGAAGAGGAGCTTCGAGGCCTGATCGAACTGCACGGACACAAGGTTGAAGTCGACGAAGAGGAGGTCCGTGAAGAACGGGCCATGCTGCGTTCGATCCTCGACCTGAGCGAGGTTTGGGTTGAGGAGATCATGACCCATCGGCGACAGGTCGAGATGCTCGATGTCGACGACACTGTCGAGGATATCATCTCGCAGATTATGAAAAGCCCTTACACACGGCTGCCGTTGTTCAAGGGAGATCATGACGAGATTATCGGGGTCGTCCACGCCAAAGCAGTGCTGCGCGCGGTGAAAGGATTGAGCGGGGAAGAGCTGGAGCAGCTCAATATGCGGGAGGTTGCATCGGACCCCTGGTTTATTCCTGCCTCCACCACCTTGCTCGACCAGCTGCAGGCCTTTCGCGCCCGGCGCGAGCATTTCGCGCTCGTGGTCGATGAATACGGAGCGTTCCAAGGCATTGTGACCCTGGAGGATATCATCGAGGAGATCGTCGGCGAGATCAGCGACGAGCACGACATTGCGGTCGCCGGCGTGCGGCCGCAGGCAGACGGATCTTATGTGATCGATGGTACCGTTACGATTCGGGACCTCAATCGTGAGTTTGACTGGAACTTGCCGGATGATGAAGCATCGACCATCGCCGGGTTGATTCTGCATGAGGCGAGAACCATCCCGAATGTCGCGCAGGAGTTCGTTTTTTATGGCTTTCGGTTCAAGATTTTGCGCCGTCATCGCAATCAGATCACGTTGCTGCGGGTCTCCCGGGTAACCCCGGCGGAAACCGAAAATGAAGTTCTTGAAACGACCCGAGTCCCAGATGCCTCGTGATTTGGTATAATCTCCCCAGATAAATATAAACCTATTAGGGAGAATGCCATGGCCAGACTCATCGTGCCGGATGTGGTTAGCAAACAGGACCTCTCGTCGCTGTCCCCCAATGAAACGGTTCTTGCGGCCGCCAAGCTCATGACAAGACGCAAGATAGGTGCGCTTCTTATCCTTGATGATGAGAAGCTGGTCGGAATTCTCTCGGAGCGGGATATCGCAGGCCGACTCGTGGCGGAAGAGAAAGCGCCGGGCGAGACGCGCATTGCAGAGATCATGACCCCGAAACCGGAGACCATCGGCCCCAAGGCTTCGGTGATGGATGCGCTGCAGCGCATGCAGGAAGGCGGCTTCCGGCACCTGCCCGTCGAGGAAGACAGCAAGATCATCGGTATGGTCTCGATCCGGGACATCTATGCTGCTGTCCGCGAGGATCTGGAAGAGGCCGTTCTGGAGCGCGAGGCCTTCATTTCGGGCTCGGGAATGGCCGGCCTACCCTGAACCGGAGCCGGGTTTCCCCCGCTTGGGGAATTGTCGGGAATTGACTTCGGCGCGGTCCGGAATGATTTTTGCCGCAAAGCAATATCATTCCGGAGAGATCAATGCCCCTGTCTAGCCCGGTACCGCGCCGGAAAGTCCATACGCGTCGCGTCACATGCGAGGGCTTTCGCCGTGAGGACGGTCATCTCGACATTGAGGGACACATCACGGATGTGAAGACCTACGAGGTTCCGAACAGTTTCAGGGATGGCATTCCGGCCGGAGAGCCGATCCATGACATGTCGATCCGACTGACTGTTGATGACGATCTCAACATTCTCGCGGTGGAAGCGATCACCGACGCCGGTCCATTTGCTATCTGCCCGGACATTACGGCGAATTTCCAGCGTCTGGAAGGCATCAGGATCGGGCCTGGCTGGCGTAAGAAGGTGCTGTCCGCGCTTGGCGGTGCCGAGGGATGTACCCATCTGGTCGAACTGCTCTGGCCGATGGCGACCACCGCTTACCAGACCCTTTATGGCGAAAGTGCGCGTAAAAGACGGGAAGCCGGAGAGGAAGAGCCGAAGCGGACCAGCCGTCCGCCCCTTCTGAACTCCTGTCACGCATTTGGGGAAAGCAGTCCTGTCGTGAAGGATATCTGGCCTGAGTTCTACAAGGGCCCAGAGTAACGATTATTAGAAGGCGTGTTGCGGAATTCCTCCGTTTGCCGGAACACCCTGGTCATGATCGAGCGCTCACGGTCCTGAAGTGTATCCCGCTCTAGGCTGACGGCAAGAATGCGGAAGTAACCGAGGATGAAGACTCGCGTCGCCGAGGTGAGGGACGTGTTCATCCTGTGCTGGTTCACGAGCCCGCAGATCTGATGAATTGTAAGTTTTTCCCGGACCGCGATATGGGTGAGTGCCTCCCACATGGCTGGCTCCAGCCGCATGCTGGTCCGATGGCCGTCGATCAGTACGTTCTTGCTTAAGAGAGTTGACACCGTGTTATCCGCAAACGTTCTGTCCTTGCCGGATTTCGGCAGATTAAAGTCTGATGTATCAGTGTATGCAAATCGAGCGCAACTAAAAAACGATTGTTTATTTTCATATCCCTCACTGATTGCATTTTAACTATTTCGGCGGTTTACTCCTGCGGTGCTTTGGCCCGGATCGACAGGGCGTGGACGCGGTCCGCCAGTTCTGCGGCGAGAACCTCATGCACCATGCGTTGGCGGTCCACACGGGATTTTCCCGAGAATGCATCGGACGTGATCTCGACATTAAAATGTGTCTCTCCACCTTCGCGCCAGCCGCCATGGCCCTTATGTTTGTGCGAGTCATCGATAACTGCGAGATGCTCCGGTGCGAACGCGGACGTTAATTTGACTTTGATCGTCTCAGTCACGGACATTAACTTATCTCCCTGTGTGTCCCCCATCGGGGACTATCTGGTTATATGGCGGGAATAGAACCGCATTTTCGATGTCTAGCATGAGCTGGACTAGCGACAATTTGGAACGCACGGTATGCGGAAGGCGCAGAGCGAGTCCCTGAAGATCGATACCTACGGTGCCGAACCCGGCTTCCGGCGCTGCGACGCGCCCGGATGCGCTTCCGTGGGTGAGTATCGTGCGCCAAAAGGGCGTGGTGATCTGTCCGACTATTACTGGTTCTGCCTCGATCATGTTCGGGAATACAACAAACATTGGAACTATTACGAGGGCGCCTCCGCAGAGGAGCTTGAGCAGGAGATCCGGCGCTCAACCACCTGGGACCGGCCGACCTGGCCGCTGGGTACCGCCGCCGCATACCGTAAGTTTGTTGCCGGCGAATACAGAGACCCGTTCGGTGCGCTCAATGGTGACGAGGATATGGAGGCTGCGTCCGGTTCCGGTCCCGCGCGCCCGGGCAGCGAGACGGCGGAGGGAAAAGCTTTCGCGATCATGGGTTTGGCTCCGCCGGTTACCGAGCTTGAGCTGAAATCCCGCTACAAGCAGCTTGTGAAAAAACATCATCCCGACGCAAATGGCGGGAACAAAGAGGCCGAAGAACGGTTGAAAATCATCAACGAGGCCTATACGACTTTGAAAAAGTTTCTAACTTGAAGGCATGGGAGCCTCGCTACGGGTCCTCCCGAACCGGATAGTCACCCACATCATTTGGGAATAGGGCCATGTCGGCAGCACATGTTTACGAGCGCAAACCTGCGCACAATATCGAAGCCCCGGATACGGAGGTCTCGGTTCGCGAGACCTTTGGCATCGATGTCGATATGAAGGTGCCAGCCTTCAGCGTAGCGAGCGATTACGTTCCGACGCTTGACCCGACCTACCTGTTCGACAAACAGACCACCCTCGCGATTCTGGCCGGTTTCGCGCACAACCGACGGGTCATGATCCAGGGCTATCACGGCACCGGTAAATCGACCCATATCGAGCAGGTCGCGGCGCGCCTGAACTGGCCGTGTGTCCGGGTGAACCTGGACAGCCACATCAGCCGGATCGATCTGATCGGCAAGGACGCGATTGTTCTGCGCGACGGCAAGCAGGTCACCGAGTTCCGTGAAGGTATCCTGCCCTGGGCGTTGCAGAACAGTGTGGCGCTGGTGTTCGACGAGTACGATGCCGGCCGGGCCGACGTGATGTTCGTGATCCAGCGTGTACTGGAAGCCGACGGCAAGATGACCTTGCTGGATACCAACAAGGTTATTCATCCGAACAAGTGTTTCCGCCTCTTCGCTACCGCCAACACGGTCGGCCTCGGCGATACCACCGGGCTCTATCACGGCACCCAGCAGATCAACCAGGGTCAGATGGACCGCTGGAACGTGGTCACCACGCTGAACTACCTGCCGCATGACCGTGAGGTGGATATCGTTCTGGCGAAACTGCCGAGCTATGACACGCCGGAAGGCCGCGAGACGATTTCAAACATGGTCTCCCTGGCCGATCTCACCAGGGCCGGTTTCATTGCTGGAGACATCTCCACGGTGATGTCGCCGCGGACCGTGATCACCTGGGCTGAAAACGCGACCATCTTCGAGGATGTGGCGACGGCATTCCGTCTGACCTTCCTCAACAAGTGCGACGAGGTCGAGCGGGCCACGGTTTCCGAATTCTATCAGCGTTGTTTCGGGGCCGACCTGCCGGAGACCAGCATCCGCGCGGCGGAATAGAGAAAGCGGCGCGGACAGGACCCGATGGCATCAATGGCGGACGACGACCGGCTTGAGGATTTCAAGCGCGCGACAGCATCCTGCGTGCGGGCTATGGCCCACGAGAAGGAGCTGGAGGTGACGTATGGCGCGGATCAGGCCAGTGCCTCGGGGGACCGGGTGCGCCTGCCATCCCCGCCGCGCGGGCTTCCGGCCGAGGATGTCGCGCGGGTTCGCGGCGAGGCGGACAGCCTTGCTCTGAAGCTTCGGTTCCATGATGCCGCTACCCATGCCCGCCGCCAGCCGTCCGGCCAGGCCGCGCTGGAAATCTTCGATGCGGCTGAGCAGGCCCGGGTCGAGGCGCTCGGCGCCATTAGGATGTCCGGCGTTGCTCGGAACCTCGAATCGGCAATGGAGCAGCGCTACCAAAAGCAGGGTCTGGAAAGCGTTACCGACAAAGACGATGTTGCGCTTTCCGAGGTGGTCCGGCTGATGGCTCGTGAGGCGATTACCGGTGCTCCGCCTCCGGAATGCGCCCAGGGTGCGGTCGATCTCTGGCGTCCCTGGGTCAATTCCAAGATCGGCGACACGCTCTCCGAGTTGTCCAGCCATCTCGAAGACCAGGAAGCCTATGCCGAACTGTCCCGCCAACTGATCAGTGATCTCGATCTCGAAATCGGCGACGAGGGTATGACCGACGAGTCGGATTCCGATTCAGAGGCGGAAGACGATGGCGGTGAAGGCGACGAGCTGAACGACAGTGGGACGCAAGGGACCGCGGAAGACAGTACGTCGTCCGAAATGGTCCCGTCCGACATGGATTCCGGCGACGAGGCCGGTGAGGGCGAAGACAGCGAGGATGGTGACTTCGAGCCCGGCGAGGGCGACGAGCAGCCGGCCAATCCCGGCACACCGCCACAAATGCAGAATGCCGATGACGGCAACAAGCTGCTGAAAAGCTACCACGCCTACACGACCGAATATGACGAAGTCGTCATGGCGGATGAGCTGTGCGACGCCGAGGAGCTGGCGCGCCTGCGCGCTCTGCTGGATCAGCAGCTCAGCCATCTGCAGGGCATGATCGGGCGTCTGGCCAATCGGATGCAGCGCAAGCTGATGGCGAAGCAGAACCGGTCTTGGGAGTTCGATCTCGAGGAAGGCATTCTCGACGCGGCGCGGCTTGCCCGTATTGTCGTGCAGCCGGACAGCTCGCTCTCCTACAAGCACGAGAAAGACACGGATTTCCGGGATACCGTCGTAACCCTGCTGATCGACAATTCCGGCTCCATGCGCGGTCGGCCGATCTCTATTGCGGCAATGAGTGCCGACATTCTCGCCCGCACGCTCGAGCGTTGCGGCGTGAAGGTCGAGGTGCTGGGCTTCACGACCAAGGCCTGGAAGGGCGGCATGTCGCGGGAGAACTGGATCCAGGGCGGCAAGCCAGTGAATCCGGGACGGCTGAACGATCTCCGCCATATCGTCTACAAGCCTGCTGACGCACCGTGGCGCCATGCCCGCAAGTCGCTCGGCCTGATGCTGCGTGAAGGTATCCTGAAGGAAAATATCGACGGCGAGGCTCTGCTTTGGGCGCACCAGCGGCTGCTGGGGCGGCCGGAAGAACGGCGCATCCTGATGGTGATTTCGGATGGTGCGCCTGTTGATGACTCCACGCTCTCCGTCAATCCGGGGAACTATCTGGAGCGTCATCTGCGCGAGGTCATCCAGTATATCGAGAACAAGTCCCCGGTTGAGCTGGTCGCCATCGGCATCGGCCACGATGTAACGCGCTACTATCGCCGTGCGGTGACAATCGTCGATGCCGAGCAACTCGGCGGCACCATGATGGATCAGCTGACCAGCCTCTTTGACGAGGATACGCCGCGGAACCGCCGCGCCGATATGCGTCGGTCCGCGTAGCGGAATAGCTAAGGTTTTCACCACTATAGGTGAATTTTCCCGTAAAACAGGCTAGTCTTCGACAGGTTTGTTTTCGGAGAGAAGCCATGCGCGCCACGCTCCATACGATATTGCTGCTTACGCTGTTCGCGGCTTTCGGAGCCTCAGTCAGTGCAGAGCCACTGCGCCTGTCGATCGTTCACGTGAATGACTGGGACCGGCTTGACGCCAGGGCAGGGGCCGGCGGAGCCGCGAAAATCGCCAGCATTGCGCGCTACGAGCGCGATCGGGTTGAGGCTGAAGGCGGGCAGGTGCTGCTAACTTTCGGCGGCGACATGCTCTCTCCCTCCCTGTTGTCCGGCTTTGACAAGGGGGCCCATATGGTGGCCCTGGCAAACGCCATCGGTTTCGATGCGGCCGTGCTCGGCAATCACGAATTCGACTTCGGCCCGGACGTCCTGATACAGCGTCTCAAGGAAGCTGAATATCCGGTGCTTGGAAGCAATGTGTCTTACAAGGGCAAACCCGGTTTCCCGGGGGCCGAGCGCTCACGCATGGTTGCGGCGGGTGAGTACAAGATCGGGTTGCTTGGCCTGACGACGGCCGATACGCCGAGCCTTTCGAGCTCCGGCCCCGATGTCGACTTCGCACCGCTCGCGGAGACGGCGAGAGAAATCTCGGCGGAACTGCGCGAAGATGGTGCGGATCTCGTCATCGCTCTGACCCACGCGGTCTATCAGACAGATCTGGAGACACTGCGCCAGGTGGCCGGTATCGACATTGTGCTCGGGGGGCACGACCATCTGGTGCTGGTGCTCTATGACGGAAAGCAAGCCATTCTGAAGTCCGGGAGCCAGGGCAATTTTGTCGGGATCATGGATATTACCATCGATCGGGTCGAGGGCCGGAACGGGCCGAAACTGGTCTGGCAACCGAGCTTCTCGCTGATTAATACGATTGATGTTGAGCCGGACCCTGTCCTTGCGGAAAAAGTCGCGGCTTATAGCTCCAAACTGGATCAAGAACTTGCAGCCGATGTCGGTGTGACCGAGGTCGCGCTGGATACAAGGCGGGCCTCAGTGCGTACGGCGGAAAACGCCTTCGGCAACCTGATCGCCGATGCGATGAGGGCGGCGACAGGGGCTGATGCGGCGCTCACAAATGGTGGCGGTATTAGAGGCGACACCAGCTATGCGGCGGGCCACATGTTGATCCGGAAAGATGTGTTGACGGAACTGCCCTTCGGCAACCGGACGGTGACCATGCGGCTGAAGGGTCCGGATCTGCTTGCGGCTCTCGAAAACGGAGTCTCGCAAGTGGAGAAGGGGGCGGGGCGTTTCCCGCATGTTTCAGGCATCAGTTTTGCCTATGACGGCCGGAAGCCTGCGGGCTCCCGTGTGTCGGATGTGAAGGTCGCGCATACACCTCTTGATCTCGGCAAGGTCTATGTCGTTGCAGTCAACGATTTCATTGCAAAAGGCGGTGATGGGTACAAAACGTTCGAGAAGGGCGAGATTGTCATCGATGCGAGTTCGGCACGTCTGATGGCCAGTCAGGTCATCGAGTATGTTCAGGAGAGAGGTGGCGTCAAAACCAAGGTCGATGGGCGGGTGCGCCGACTAGATTAGATTTACGGTACTGTCTCCCCGACGTCTCGCGTCTCATTCCAGCTCGGCGCTGGAGGCTGTGCCCTGCAACGCTTATGCTGCGCGTGGACTTTAAATTTTTGGGAGGATTACATGCTGCTCGACGTGCGTACTTACACCTGTCGCCCCGGTACCATCAAAAAACATCTCGAGATTTACGAGAAGTACGGCAAGGCGCCGCAGACCAAGCATCTGGGCCAGCCGCTCGCCTATATGGTCACCGAAACCGGTAACCCTAACCAGTATATCCATATCTGGGTTTACGAGAGTGCGGGCGACCGCGAAGCCAAGCGGGCCGCCATGTGGGCCGATCCGGATTGGCTCACATATACCAAGCACAGCGCCGAGTTCGGCGGGCTTGTGGAACAGCAGAACATTCTGATGAAGCCGGTCGATTTCTTCGATATCAAAACCTGACATTGCATCGCCCTGATCCAGCCGTCCTGTCGGAAATTGCGGTTTCGTGACGGATTTCGGATGTTCGTGGAGCGCTCAATGCGATACGCATGGCGGCTGGATCGGGATGAAACGAAGGGAAGAGCCGGTGGCGAGAGACCTGATTGGCGATAATGTGACGCCGCTGGATGTGGTCCGCGATGCGGCCCCCAATGCCAAACCCCGTTCAGGCTACACGGTGCGTATCCGTGACCTTGTGCTCAATATGTTCATTGGCGTGCATGAGTTCGAAAAGGCGGATCCACAGCGGGTCAAGATCTCGGTCGACCTGACCCTGGATTATCCGGAAGACGGTATCGGCAGCCATTACAGCCGCGTGTTCTGTTACGAGACTTTCATCGGTCGTATCCGCATGATCGCCGAAGCGGGCCACGTCCTGCTGGTCGAAGGGTTCGCGGAACGGATTTGCGAGCTCGCTTTCGATGATCGCCGCGTACTGGCGGTGAAGGTCGAGGTCGAGAAGCTCGATATCTTCAAGGATGTCGGCGGCGTCGGCACTCTGATCGAGAAATTCCGCCCGGAAAGCTGATCTCTAAAAAGCTGACCTGGACAAACTTCGGCCGGTCAATCGTTCGTCAACCCGCAGCGAAGCTGCCACGGGTTGACGCTGTTTGTTGTGCGCCGCTCCCTAGAGCGCCGCGTTTTTCTTCGCGTACCCCCAATAGAGTTCACGGCAGCGGGCGGCGATCGGTCCTGGCTGCAATTCCCTGTCTTCGAATCGGGATACCGGGGTGACCTTGGCATGGTTGCCGGTGGACCAGAGTTCATCTGCTTCCCGCAGGTCCGTCGGGGTGACGGTCGCTTCCTCAACGGTCACGCCATCCTCGCGCAACAGCTTGATGATGCGCTGGCGGGTAATGCCGTTCAGGAAGGTTCCGTTCGGCACCGGCGTTCTCACCACGCCATCCTTCGCCATGAAGACGTTGGAAGTGGCGAACTCGGCAACGTTGCCCACCGGATCCAGCATGATGGCATTGTCGAACCCGGCTTCGTTCGCTTCGCGCAGGGCGCGGCCTGCATTCGGATAAAGGCAGGCCGCCTTGGCATCGGTCGGCGCCTGATCCGGGGCGGCACGGCGCCGGCTGGAGATATGTGCCGAAAAGCCCTTCGGCTCCGGCAGCGGCGATTCGAAGATATGCAGCATGAAGCGCGTGGTTGCCGGGTCCGGATAGATCCAGCCGTCCTCTGCCCACATCAGTGGCTTGATATAGAGGGCGGTATCGGCCGGGAACTTGGCGATGCCTTCCCGGGCCAGACGTTCAATTTCTTCGGCGCTGACCGGGGACTTCATGCCCATTTTCTCAGCCGAGGCACAGGCGCGCTGGCAATGCCGGTCAAGATCCGGAGCTGTTCCTTCGAAAGAGCGGGCGCCATCGAAAATCACGGACCCGAGCCAGGTCGCGAGAGTTGCCGGACCGAGAACCGGCGGATTGCCTTCTTGCCATTCGCCATCGAGATACGTCAGCGACTTCATTGGAATGCTCCAGAATTGATTTAATAGGTCATAGCGGGGTCAACGGACGCGCCCCTAATTTTCTGGCACATTAGCCCGGCCCCTCTGGCGATGCCAATGATCCAATTGTTCCTATAGCGCGTGAAACAATCCTGGGATTTCGGAGGACGGTATCTGTCGCATGCTATTCAGCGGCTGTCATACTCTCCAGATATCCATTGAGCATGTGCCGGCTACCGGAAAGACGGGCGATTTGATCGTCGAGACGCCCGATTTCCCCGTCGAGGGCGGCTATCAGATCTGGGCAAGGATCGAATTCGGGTCGTTCCCCCCTCACACATGGCAGAAAGCGTCTGATTGTCTCGAGACGCAAACCGGCTTCGTTGAGCTGCCGAACCCGGCGCACGGTTTCAAGATGACCCTTGTCATAGTCGCGATAGCCCGATGCCTTGCGCGGTGGGGCGAGCAACCCTTCCTGCTCGTAATATCGCAACATACGAACGCTCACCCCCGAGAGTTTCGATAGCTGGCCGATGCGCATTCATTGGCTCCTTGACTCTGACAACACTGTCAGAGTTTAGCGTTATTGACAGTGATTTGATACTCATTGGAGATTACATGATGGCATTTGCCACATTCGAAGGCTCTCGCGTTTCCTACAAGGTGGATGGTTCCGGACCGGCACTCGTTCTGATCCATGGGACGGGCGGTGACGCAGAAACAAATTGGGGTGCTCTGACCGAGCGACTTCAAACAAACTGGACTTTGGTCAGGCCGGATTATTCGGGATCGGGAGAGACGACCGATGATGGCCGTGAACTCAGTGTGGACTATGTCGCGGAGCAGGTCCTCGCTGCCGTTGATGCCGCAGGAATCGAGCGCTTCCATCTTATGGGGTTCTCCCTCGGTGCGCTGATTGCGGCCTGGATCGGCGCTCGCCAGCCGGAACGGGTGAAGTCCCTGATATTGCTTGCGGGCTTTCAGTCGGCCGATGATGTGCGCGCCAGATTGCAGTTTGGATTGTGGGAGCATCTCATCCGGACGGACCGTGAAGCGATGGCGCGGTTGGTCATGATGACCGGATTCAGCAGCGCTGCTTTGGCGGCGATGGGCGAAGAGGGCGTGAGGGAGGCCGTCGCGATGATTGCGTCGACCTCCAACTGGGACGGCATGGCGCGGCAGATTGCGCTGGATCTCAAGATTGATGTCCGTGAAGAAGTTCAGCGGCTCCGTCAACCAGTGTTGGTGGTGGGCTGCCGTCAGGATCAGATGATACCGCCGCTGCATTCAGAGTTTCTTGCCGAAGCGATAGTTGGTGCGGAACGCGCAGAACTGGACAGCGGACATCTTGCGCCGATGGAATGTCCAGACGAATTGGCAGTCCTGGTCTCGGGTTTTTTGCGCCGCCGGGAAGAGAGCGCCGGCGACGGCTAACGGGGAATTGAGCTTGCCGGGCCGGGCCGGTATGCTCCGGCCATGACAGACAATTCAACATATCGGTGGATCTACCACCTTTCGCGCCGGGCCGACTGGGATCGTGCCAAGACCGCCGGCTCCTACCAAGGCTCTCGCGAGGATAATGCTGACGGATTTCTGCATTTCTCGACGGCTGTTCAGGTCGTCGGGAGCGCGGCCAAGCACCGCAGTGGTGAGTCCGGTCTTGTTTTGCTGGAGGTGGACAGCGCTGCGCTGGGAGAGGCTTTGAAGTGGGAACCTGCGCGTGGCGGGGAGTTGTTCCCGCACCTGTACGGGCCTTTGCCGGTCAGCACGGTCGCTGCTGAATTTGATTTGCCGTTGGGCGAAGACGGTCTGCACGTCTTCCCAGCCATGAAGGCGGAATAGACCCGGTATGCTGGCTGATCTTGCCCTTCCCCTGCTGCGCTGCCTTGATCCAGAGACCGCACACCGTCTTACCGTTCGAGCCTTGTCCGCCGGGCTTGGCCCGTCCACGGGCGGCTGGGTGCCGGATGTACGCCTCGGGCAATCCTTGTTCGGCCTTCGCTTCCCGCATCCGGTCGGTATCGCCGCCGGGTTCGACAAGGATGCGGAAGCTTTTGCCGGCTCTCTTAAGCTTGGTGCGGCCTTCGTCGAAGTCGGCACCATGACGCCGCGGCCGCAGCCTGGCAATCCGCGCCCGAGGTTGTTCCGTCTGCCGGAGGATGGTGCGGTCATCAACCGCAACGGTTTCAACAACAATGGCCTTGAAGCCGGAGTGGCCCGGCTCGTCCACCGCGACCGGACGCAGGGTATCGTCGGCGCCAATGTCGGTGCCAACAAGGGCGTGGAGACGCCTGAGGGCGACTACGCGGCAGGCGTCAGGGCGACAGCGCCGTTGGCCGATTACATCACGATCAACGTTTCCTCACCGAACACGCCTGGCCTGCGGGATTTGCAGGCGCCAGGGCCGTTGCGCGAATTGTTGAAGGCCGCCAAGGCCGCGCGGGCGGAGGCCGCAGGTGGGACAAGCCCTGCAATCCTGTTGAAAGTCGCTCCCGATCTGGACGATGCGCAGCTTGAGGGGATTATCGGCGTTGTGCTGGATGAGGAGATCGACGGGATGATCGTCTCAAACACCACCATTGCCCGTCCCGCAAGCCTGAAGGGCGCGCGCAAGGGAGAGACGGGTGGGCTCAGCGGAGCGCCGTTGTTCGAGTCTTCGACCGCAATCCTGGCGAAGACTTATCGGCTGACCGGCGGAAAGCTCCCTCTGATCGGAGTCGGAGGGATCGATTCGGGAGCGGCTGCCTATACCAAGATCAAGGCCGGTGCCTCTCTCGTTCAGCTCTACACCGCTTTGATATATAAAGGTCCCGGTCTCGTCAGACGGATTGCCGAGGAGCTTGGCACGCTGCTTGAAAGGGACGGTTGTTCCTCCGTGACGGAGGCTATTGGCGTGGAATCTGGGGCCACGCCCTGAACCGGAAAGGGGACCGCGCAGTTGCGTCACGTCCTGATCGTTAGCTTCTATCTGTTTCCTGCCATCGCGATTGCGGTGCTGGCGCCGGTTATCCCGTTCGTCGGATTGCCGGGATGGGGGGCAGGGCTGCTCCTGCTTACCATCGCGAGCCTCGTGCATATGGGGATGTCGGTGAAGGCTTCCCGGGAATCCTCTGAGCGTCAGCTTGAGGTGCTGGCGCATGAGCTGGCAGTCACCCGGCATGATCTGGATGCCGCGCGCGAGGAAGTCTCCGCCATTCGGGAGACCATAGATGCCATGCCGGACAGCGGCCACGTGGTGTCTGAGCTGAAGGTTCTGCAGGGGCTGCTGGGGCAGCTTTCGGCAAAGGCGCCTGACAAACCAAAGGCGAAACCGGCAGCCGCCGCGAAACAGAAAGCGGAAGAAGAAGATACCGGGCTGCCAATTGTCGCCGCTGCGTCGGGGGCGAGCGAGCCGCTGCTTCTGATCGACGATGACGAGGTGCTGACCATCGTGGAGCAGGCGCTCCGGGAAGACAGGGTTGATCTCTATCTGCAGCCGATCGTCAACCTGCCCCAGCGCAAGCGGCAATTCTACGAATGCTTCTCCCGTATCGTCGACGATCGCGGCCGGGTCATCATGCCGGAGCAATATATCCCGGTCGCTGAGGCGGCCGGACTGGTCGCAGTCATCGATAACATGCTGCTGTTCCGGTGCATTCAGCTGGTACGCCGGGCCGTGCGCGGGCAACCGGGCCTCGCCTTTTTCTGCAACATCTCGGACAGCTCGCTGACGGATGTCGACTTCTTCACCGATTTCATCGAGTTCCTGGCCGACAATCAGAAGCTGACGCCGAACCTGTTTTTCGAGTTCGAGCAGGAAGCGATCGTCAATCCGACCTACGAGACCCAGGTCAATCTGCAGCGTCTGCAGGATCTGGGTTTCCATTTCTCGCTCGACCAGGTGCGCACACTTGATCTCGATTTGCCGCATCTGGCGGATCTCGGCTTCAAATACATCAAGGTTGGGGCGCACATGCTGCATGAGATGGCCCGGGGCGACGACCCCCAGCTCGACATGAGCCGCTTCAAGGGAGCGCTCGACCGGTGTGCCATGGATCTGATCGTCGAGAAGATCGAGTCCGAGGACATGTTGCGCGATCTGCTCGATCTAAAAATCGACTTCGGTCAGGGCTATCTCTTCGGGGAGCCACGGCCTACCACTGCCCCCACCAAGTAAGTGCGCGGCCCAGTGCCGCGAGAGAATTCTGAAATTTTCATCGCGCCCGGAGTCTGGGAATGATCACGCCTTTGTCCGCCTTTGCCGAGATCGCCGACCGTTATGACGGGTTCATCTTTGATGTCTGGGGCACGCTCTATGATGGCGGAAACGCTTTCCCAGAGGCACTGGAAACTGTCAGGGCTCTGGCCGATATGGATAAGAAGATCCTCGTGCTGTCCAACTCGCCGCGCATTCCCGCCATTGTCGAAGAGCGTTTGACGGGCATCGGGTTCGATCTTTCTTGGTTCACAGAAGTCGTCACATCGGGCGGCATGGTCGCTGATATCGTGGGTAGCCGGCGTGATGCGGCATCGGCGGCTCTTGGCGAGCGGGTTCTCTGGCTGGGCCGGAGCCGGTTCCCGGACACAGTACCGGACGGCTCTTTTAAGGTGGTGGACAGTGTCGAGGATGCGGATTGGATCCTCAACGCCGGGCCCGAAAGCACGGAATCCCGACTGGAAGATTACGAAATCCAGCTATCGGCCTCTATTGCCCGTAATCTGCCGATGATCTGCGCCAATCCCGACAAGTCGGTCATCCATGGCGGCGCGCGCCATATTTGTGCCGGTGCGATGGCAGAGCGGTATGAGGAAATTGGCGGCACGGTACGCTATTTCGGCAAACCCTATCCGGAGATTTTCGCGCGCTGTCTCGACCGCATCGGCCTTCCGGCCGAGAGGGTTCTGGTCGTGGGCGATAATCTCGAGACCGATATCCTCGGCGCCAACCGGACGGGTGTCGCCAGCCTGCTGCTGGGCTGTGGTATTCATGCCGCAGCGCTCGCAGCGACTGCTGACATCGGGGAGAGGGTTGATGCTCTGGCGACACGCCATGGCGCACGCCCGACTTACTTCTCGGACGTGCTGGCCTGGTGACACGGAGGCTAGTGGGCGGTGTCTCCGGAGCCCTGATCGCTGAGCGCATATTGCTTTTGCTCGACGGCAAAGCGCTGCAGGGCGATGTCGAGATAGCCGGGAATCGGTTCCTGCCTGCTTTCGCCTAGGCCCGTTGCCGGTGCTGC
Organism: Nisaea sp.; assembly: GCF_039990255.1. Classification (GTDB taxonomy): domain Bacteria; phylum Pseudomonadota; class Alphaproteobacteria; order Thalassobaculales; family Thalassobaculaceae; genus Nisaea. The sequence continues at coordinate 311,313 of NZ_JBDXGG010000007.1, forward strand.
GCTTAGCACATCCTCAATGTTACTCACCACCAGACGGAAGTATGTCAGCAGGAAGACGCGCAATGCGGATGACATGCTCGATTCCTGCCGTCGCTCGGCAACCAAGGTACAAAGCCCGTCCATGCCAATCGATTCTCTCTTGCAGATATCGGAGAGGCCATTCCAGACTTGAGCTTCCAAACTGACGCTTGTGCGTCTATGACCGATCGTGACGTTCTTCCTGATCCGGTCGCTCCCTATTACGCGTGCCACTCCTGATGCTCCCGATTTACTTAAGCACACAACTGTATGGTTAACGTGCCGCATTTCTACTGGTAGTGCAATATCGATCAGCATCTTCGCGTTTGAGGCGTTTGAACGTCAGGTTCATCCGGCTGTCACAGCGCGTTGCCGGAGTTGCTTTGCAGAGCGGCCGCGGGGCTTTATGATCTGCTTGAAACTGGCGGGCAGAAGGAAAATTCCCATGAGCGCGAACGGTGAGGGACAACTGGACAAGGTTGGTTGGCAATTGCTGCGCGTTCTGCAGGAAGATGCCCGGCTTTCCTTCAGTGAACTGGGCCGCAGGGTCGGCTTGTCGTCTCCGGCCATCGCTGAGCGGGTCCGCCGGATGGAGGATGCAGGGATCATCACCGGCTACCGGACCACGGTGAATCCGGACAAGCTCGGATATCCGACAACCGCCTTCATTCACCTGAAGACCTCCGGCGAGCATTATAACAAGATCGCGACTGTTGCTCACACATTGAGCGAAGTGCTCGAGTGTCACCATGTCACCGGGCAGGACAGTTACATGATCAAGGTGATTGTCTCCTCGATGGTGCATCTGGAGCATGTGATCTCCCAGATGCGCAAGTATGGCGAGACGACGACCTCCATCGTTCTGTCTTCGCCGGTGAAAGGCAAGATGATCGCGGCCGGGCCGAGCGTCAGGGTCGGACCTGCCATGCCGCCGATGTTCCTGGTCGAGAACGAGTAGGCAATTGGCGGTCCCAGGCAGAAGCATCAGGCCCGTGGCCCCGGTTTTGACCTGAATCCGCTTGACTGAAAAATAGGGCTCGCGTATATGCCCTGCTTCCTCGTGGAGCCTGGCTCCGCGAAATCCAATTCTATCGTGTTGACCGAGGATTAGAAAAATGGCGCGTCGTTGCGAAATCACCGGTAAGGGTGTCCAGACCGGCAACAATGTGAGCCACGCGAACAACAGGTCGCGCCGCCGGTTTCTGCCGAACCTGCAGCAGACCTCGCTGATGAGCGATGCGCTCGGCAAGATGGTCCGCCTGCGTCTGACCACGCATGCGATCCGGTCCATCGAACATAACGGTGGCCTTGATGCTTACATGCTGAAAGCGAAGAACGCACAGCTCGGCCTCGAAGCCCGCGCTCTGAAGCGCCGCATCGTGAAGGCCGCTGCCGCAAAAGCCGCCTAATACGGCTTACGCAATTTTGGTTATGGAAAACGCCCGCTTTCAGCGGGCGTTTTTCGTTTTCGGCCCATGAAAAACTCTGACCGAGGTGTGGAGAAGTCCTGAGCCCCCAAGGGGGTACTGTGGACGCTGGCGCGCTTGGCGATCTTGCAAATAAGTATCTGAGAGTTCCATGTCACCCGTTTGTCTGGGCTCGTTTTGACGCACCTCACAAAACTCCAGATTGCGAATAGTTTTACGAAGCGCGCTGCGAAGAGGCAGCGATGCGGGCCTGATGCTCAATCTGGCCTTGGCTAAGGAAAAAATGGATCGTGTGCGGTGGCGTTGGAATAGGCGTGCATGCGGATAGTTCAATTATTTTTTTATAACGCGATGGAGTGACGGATATTCTGCATCGCGTTAAGCTTAAATTGGGAATGCTTGAGCTCCCTAATCTGGGGGCTGCATTTTGACGGGCGTTGGGGCGCGCTGCTTTGAGTGCAAATTTGTCTTATGATGCTGCTCTTGAGGCCCTCAATTCCGGGCGCCCAGGCGACGCCGTGTCGATATGTCAGAGCGCATTGAAGAGAGATTCTAGGGATCATCGATCCGCGCATCTTCTTGGGCTGATTTTGCTCAATGTCGGGCAGATCGCTGCGGCTGTGGCGCCACTCTCAGTTGCTGCCCGTACCAATCCCCTTGATGACGCGCTGAGCATTCAGCTTGCGCAAGCCATGAGAACATCCGGTGAAGGAAACGCCCGGCCGTTTATCCTGCGAGCGCTCCTGGCGAGACCCGAGAGTGTACTGGCCCATGTGCAGTCGGCTGAATTGTCCGTGGCAGAGGGAGACTGGTCGGCATCGGTTGCTGCCGCCACACGGGCGACAATAGTTGAACCAGGCAATGCTGGTCACCGGTATCTCTTGGCCCAGTGCTCTGGCGGGCTTGGAAATGGCCAAGGAGCACTTTCGGAGATACGGAGGGCCTATTTACTTCAGCCTGAGCACCCGTCTATCATTCGTTATCTTGGTGACGTTTCAGCTTGGCACGGTTTGGCGAATGACGCTGAGCGGCACTTTCGTCACATGTGTTTCCTCACTCCCTCTGACGCGGATGCGTGGCAATGCCGTGGGGAATACGCAGTAGGGCGCAGGCACCATAAGCTCGCGGTGCACTGTCTTACTACTGCGCTGCTCCTGGAACCGCAAAGGTCGGAAGCTTGGCGCGCCCTGTTTACACTCAGATGGTCTTTGCAAGACGCGCGCGCGGCTTCATTGGCAGCCGCAGCGTGGGTGTCTTGCGATCCTCGGAATACGGAGGCTTGGAGCCGGCGCTTAGCGGCGCTGGATGCCTTGGAAGACAAGAAAGGTTGTGAGCATTGCCTCATCATACTTGAGCCCATGGCGTCGCGCGCGCCGGCAGTTCGCTTGGCGCTCGCGCTGGACCATGCCTCAGCGGGAGACCGAAAAGGAGCTGCGCGGCATCTTGATCTGTTTTTCTCCCGGACCCATGAGCGCCTTCACGAAAGCCGGCCCGATTTGCTGCGGGACTCAGGCTTCGTCGGATTCCTGATCTTTCACTTGCTTCGAGGTCACGTCGACGAGGTTCTGGATTATATGGAACGGAGCCAGGACCTTGAACTGGCGCACCCTGTGGTCGACCTGGAATTATTCAAAGTTCGTCATGTCGCTTCAGCGGTGCGCCAGTATCGAGAGTGCCCGATTGCCTGGAAATCCGAGAAACGCTTGCTGGTGAGCGTGCTTGTGTGGGGGGAGGAATTCTCTGACATTTGGCTGAAGTATGGCCTTTCAAGCCTTTTGTCGGAGGAAAATAAAAGGCTCTGGGACAGCCGTGAAACTGTTTTTCAGTTTGTCTCGACACCTGAAACGCTGAACTATCTCCGGCGCCAGCCGATGTTCGCAAAACTGGAAGCGCTGTATCGCATTTCGCTCATCGATATTACCCCGGTTCTGACCGCCGGAATTTCACATACTAACTATATAGCGATGCTGATCGCGCAATGGGTTCCGATGTGCATTGGCGCAACTGAGAACGCCGATTGCATCTCTCTCGGCGCGGACAGCTTTTTCTCGAAAGCTGCTTTTTCCTATATCGCCCAGCGTCTGGAAGAAGACAAAACGGATGTCTTTTATACGCTCGACTATCCGATTTCCGCTTCAGCCGTTCCGGAAATAGAATCCTGGCGTGGTTCTGACGGTGTACTGGATATTCCGGAACATGAACTTGGGCAGTTTTTTCTTGAAAACATGTCGTCGCGTGTCGAGCCGTACTGTATCGATCCTGCGGACTCTACAATGCCGTCCGATCCATCTCGGGTTTATTCCAGACTGCAGCACGGAGTTCTTATGCGCAGTCTGCAGCCGCAATTGATCTATGTGTGTTCGAACATGCTGAAGAATCTTTGGGTGCCGCGCCTGAGCGCAACGGACAACGGGTTTGCGGATGCGGCCCTTGCCGTTTTGGGAGACTTTGAGCGCATGGAGATGCTGGTCCAGCCTGATCTGTTTGGTTGCTCGGTAATCGAGGGTGCGGAGGAAGACCGGATTGCTTCAGGTCAGATACCCAGCCGGGTTCCTGTGAAGGAGACGATTGCAAATGACCTCCTGAACCTCATTCGCGGAGCGGGTCTATTGTCTCCCGCTCGGGTGTGGAGCTTCCGGCAGCCGATGCTCGTTCTCGGGGACGGGGAGGTAACCAGTGCCGGAACTCTCCTCATTGACCAGCTTGCCGCGCAGTTACCGGATCAGGGTAGGTACGGGCCCCCCGATATGATGGCAGAGCACGGTGGTCAGGCATTCGAAAGATTCCGGCGTTCAGGCGATGTGCCGAAATAGCGTTGCTATTGTTTTAAACGGCACGCATCTGGTTTATCCCCAGATCCGAGTTACTGAAGAGGAGACAGCTTATATCTCCTCTTCAGTTTGCGGTGTTCAGATCTTTTCCAGCCCGCACCAGTCAGCGATGAACAGAGCCATAGCCGCCGTCACCCGGCGGACGGAAGGCAGGTTTACCCGTTCGTCGAAGCCGTGCACATTCTCCGCGATGGCTCCATAGACATAGCTCGGTGTCTGGTTATAGAGGCCATGGAAGCGCGAATCTGTCAGCGCGGTCGAGGACCGGCGTCCGAGCGGGGCTCCGAACACTGTTTCATGGCAGCGGTCGAGCAGGGGCTCGCCCGGCGTTCCTTCCGGCACTTCATATCCTGGCGACAGGAAGCCCTGCCACTCGATTTCCGGTGGATTGTTTGCCAGGAAAGTATGGGACTTCGAGGCCTTGGCAATCGTCTCCGTCAGCTGGGCCTGGATAGTCGCCGGGTCGACACCGGGATAGAGCCCGACGCGGACTTCGAAGGTGCACCAGGCCGGGACGCTGGACGTCCAGTCGCCACCCTCGATCTGGGAGATCACCACGTTCAGCGGGTGCGGGTTGTCCTTGAAGGAGGGGTGCTTGTTTTCCGGCAGGTTCCACTCGTCCTCAAGCGCGTGCAGGGCACTCCAGAGCGGAATGCAGGCCTCGATCGCATTCTGTCCGCTGCCCGCATGGGCGACATGGACCGGAATGCCGGCAACCTTGACTCGCATCCAGACCACGCCGACCTGAGCTTGTGTGAAAGTCTCGCCGGTTGGCTCCGGGATCAACACCGCATCTGCTTTGTAGCCGCGCACCAGCGTCGAGAGCGCGCCATTGCCTGTGCATTCCTCTTCGATCACTGATTCGAAATGCACGATGCCACCCGGGCGGTAGCCCGCCCGCTTCAGGGCGTCCATGGCAAACAGCGCGCTGACGGTGCCCGTCTTCATGTCCCCGGCGCCACGGCCATACATCCAGTCGCCGTCGATCTCGGCGCCGAACGGGGCGCGAGTCCACATTTTCTCCGGCCCGATCGGGACGACATCGACATGTCCGTTCAGAATAAGCGATCTGCCTTTTGGATTTTCCGGCCGCCAGGAAGCGACAACAGTCAGGGCATTCTCGTAAGAGACATCGACCGGGGAAAACCCGGGATGCTTGGCGATCTCGTCTGGATCGATATGCCACATATCCACGGCATAACCGAAATCCCGAGCTGCATGGGCCATCAGGTCCTGCGCCGACGCTTCCTGCCCGCGCGTTGAGGGGCAGCGCACCAGCTCCTGGCTAAGCTGGAGCTGGGCGTCGAATCCTGCATCCACGGCGCGCATGATTTCGGCCGCGACTGATTGTTCGGGCATTGGTGTCTCCTGTCCTTGCGGCAGAAGTATCGCCATGCCCGAAGCGGAGAGACAAGCAGCCCATAGCCATCAGTGTGGTTCGCGATCAGCCAGAACGGCCGGAGGCCGCGCGTGGCCCCGAAGTCTCAAACAAAACCCAAATAGCAGCCGCAAGCGTAAGCGCCGCGCCGCCCTGGTGCGCGGCTCCTAATGTCACGGGCACCTGTGCAAGAAGGGTCGCGATACCAAGCGCGACCTGAATGGTGGCCATGCCGGCAAGGCTGTGGATGGCGAGGCGGGTGCGGGGGGCGATGTCCGTGGCGCGCATTACCCGGACCAGCAGCCAGACGATGCTGGCGAAGGTCAGGATGGCGATGATGCGGTGATTGAATTGCACCGTGGCCGGGTTTTCGAAGAGATTGATCCAGAATGGCTCGGCGAAGGCATAGTCCGGCGGGATCACATGCCCGTTCATCAGAGGGAAGGTGTTGTAGATCAATCCGGCATCCAGTCCGGCGACGAACGCTCCGGCAATGGTTGTGATGGCGATCAGGTGCAACACAGCGACGGCATGGCGGCGGTATTTGCGATTGGTCTCGGCGGGTGTCCGGATGAGCTTTAAAGCGGTCCAGATCAGTGTGGCGAGGATCAGCAGGGCGACAGACAGATGAATTGCCAGCCGGTACTGGCTGACGGCAGGGTTGTCCACCAACCCGCTTTTCACCATCCACCAGCCGATGCCGCCCTGGATTGCGCCGAGCAGGAAGAGGAAGCCGAGCCTCGGATAGAGCGCCTGGCGAATATGGCCGGTGAGGGCCAGCACAATGAACGGAACGGCGAAAGCGATGCCGATCAGCCGGCCCCAGACCCGGTGCAGATACTCCCAGAAGAAGATCTGCTTGAAATCGTCGATGGTCATCCAGGCATTCACCTTCTGGAACTCCGGTGTGTCCTGATAGAGCGAGAAGACCCTGTACCATTCCGGCTCGCTCATTGGCGGCAGCCAGCCGATCAACGGACGCCACTCGACCATTGAAAGTCCGGACTCGGTAAGCCGCGTTATGCCGCCGATGACGATCATCAGGAACACCATGATAGCGACGCCTGAAAGCCACCAGGCAACCGGGCGATCGACCGCTGCGTGTTCGGGCAGGGCCGGTGTGTAGGATTGGCTGGACGCGTTCACGCCGCACTCCGTTCTCGGTTCTGTTCCGGCGGAATGTGGCGTCAGGCGCGGCTCAGGTCAAATGGATGCAATGCCGCACCCCTTCCGTGTCCCTAAGTCGAGCGGGCATGTGGATCAGTGCAGACGAAATTTGACATCCGCGTCGGTGATGCTCGCACTCGGGTCAAGGGGCCTGCGGAGATCGGTCCCGAGTGAATGGGGGCTTCGATAGTGAGGCGCCAGTAGTTGAGGAACCGCCGGAACTTAGGGAACTCCGGAGATGGGGGGCTGCTCCGCTAGGGGGGGCAGGATCGTACGTTAACGAACTGGCCATTCATGCAGCCCGCAGCGAATACGAAGGAAGAGCCCATTTGGCCAACGCTGCAAACTTTATAAAGGCCTGTATTCCCGTCGACTTTCTGACCCGAGCCATATTCTAGACCATTCAAGAAACAAATCTTACTCGCGCGGGGTTGCATATAAAATTAATAAGCGCTAATTTATTAAAATGATTGAATCGCCCAAGCCAAGGCGCGGCCGTCCGCCGCTGACTGATCGACCAGAAACGCGAGGTCGCATCCTAGACGCTGCGTTGGAAGTTTTCTCCGAACGCGGTTACGACGGCGCGACGGTCCGCCAAATCGCTGCAAAAGTTGGCGTGAGTGATCCTGCGCTTTATGCCCACTTCAAAGGCAAGCAAGAGATATTTGAGGCTCTTCTGAAACTTGCCGGGCCTGATCTGCTGGCAAGCGCCGGAACTTCTCTGGCGTCCGACAAAACTCCTATGCAGATCGCAATCCCGGAAATGTTTGGGAACATTGTCGCAACGTGGTCGACCCCGCGCGCCAAAGCGTTTGCTTCACTCGTCTTGCGTATGGGGCCAGATGGGCTCGGCAATATGTTGCAGGATGTTTCCGCACGATTGCGACCGGCTTTCACCGTTTGGCAGGCGCGAGGAGAATTGCGGAAGGACATTCCTGTCGACGTCGCAATTTGGCAGGTCATCGGGCCGCTCGCGGGGCTTCGTATCACGTACTTGCACGGCAACGCATCCAAAGCTGATGTCGCGCATGCCAAGTCGCTAGCCAAAACCCACTTGAAGATTGTCGCGCAAACTCTCACCCAAACGAGAAGCCAAGAAGAATGACCAATCAGAGTGAAGCCTTGCAAATCGTTGGCCCTAAGAACAAATTTCCTGAAGTGTCACTGATCGAGCCCGCGCAATCCGGCTACCTCTTGCTTGCAATCGAGGTTGATCACCGCCCGTCAATAGGCTTTTTCGTGGAAAGTAAGGCGAAGAAAAAACTGCTCGGCACGCTTAAGGCTTTTGCACAGAAGCTGGGTACGACTGATGCCGGTTTTGACGCCACTGTCTTCAAAGCTGTGATCATTCCCCCTGGACGAGGGGCGTTTTTGAACAAGCGACCAGAGGTCAAAATCGCAAAATTTGACGTTGTCTTGCTGGTGGAATTCGTGACCGTCGATGCAGCAAAAGAATACCAAAAGACACCTGAATGGGCTGCGCTTGTGGCGGATATCAAAGAGAATTCACACAATGTCATGAGCATTGCAGCGTCCAACGCACGCAGGATCGGCCCCGTCGATCACGCAACCAATGGCATCTTCTTGTTCAACTATTTCTATGCAGACAGTTTGGATGTCAATCTTCAGGTGTGGAATTACACAGCGGGCTGGTTTCAGGATCAGACCGGCCTCGACAATTCCACCGTTCTACTGCCAGATGACGCAACCCAAGTACCCTATACTATTATCAACCACTGCCGTTGGGACGGGCTTCGTAATATCTTACCGGCGTTGCTTTTCAACAGGTCGTTCAAGCCATTCGTTCTGGATAATTTCGAGCAAAACAACACAGCAGCCATTCCGATTCTTTATAAGCTTGCTTGACGATTTGCGAAACACTCAAACATAGAGTGGAAGTTGGTGCGGCCGCAGCGAAAGTCAGGTCTGGTGTCGCTTCAGAGTCCTGCTCACCGACGAATATTGATGGAAAAATCTTCGATAATTGGCCTTAACGTAAGCTCCTGCCTCCTACCGGAGCAGACCCCAGATACATCATGGGTCTGCCAGATGAAGCATTGCAAAAGATCCGGATAGTCCGGCAAGCGGTAGAAAATTCTGGCAGTGGTCACGCGGCGTTCAAGCTGCCGCCGGTCTTGATCCAGCAGGTTTGAAACGCGCTCAGAAAACCTCTTGGCAACGCACGGCGCGGTCACCATGTCTTTCATTGTGGAGCAATATGTTCCCGTCCATGGACGCCTGAACAGTGTTTTTTCTCCGCGCCCCGCGCCAATTCCTTGACAGTCGAAGCGCCATTCCCTACATCCTCAGCACTCGCCGGTGGTGAGTGCTAATAAGTTAGGTTCGCTCCGGCGAGCACTCATTGGAAACGTCAAATAGACGCTTAATTCGGAGGTTTTGGCATGAAATTCAGGCCATTGCATGACCGGGTCGTTGTCCGTCGCCTTGAAGGCGAGGAAAAGACGGCCGGGGGCATTATTATTCCCGATTCCGCCAAGGAAAAACCGATGCAGGGCGAAGTCGTCGCTGCCGGTACTGGCGCGCGCGACGAAAGCGGCAAAGTGCAGCCGCTGGACGTCAAGGCCGGCGATGCCGTGCTGTTTGGGAAATGGTCGGGTACGGAAGTCAAGATCGACGGCGAAGAGCTGCTGATCATGAAAGAGTCCGACATCATGGGCGTTCTGGAATCCTAAGAAAGGGCTGATCCATCATGGCTGCTAAAGAAGTTAAATTCGGCACCGATGCACGGGCCCGCCTGCTGGCTGGCGTTGATGTACTCGCGGATGCCGTAAAGGTTACGCTTGGCCCGAAAGGCCGCAACGTTGTTCTCGACAAGTCCTTCGGTGCCCCGCGCATCTCCAAGGACGGCGTGACCGTTGCTAAAGAGATCGAGCTTTCAGACAAGTTCGAAAACATGGGCGCACAGATGGTGCGTGAAGTTGCTTCCAAGGCGAACGACATCGCTGGCGACGGCACCACCACTGCAACGGTTCTGGCTCAGGCCATCGTCCGCGAAGGCTCCAAAGCCGTCGCCGCTGGCATGAACCCGATGGACCTGAAGCGCGGTATCGACACGGCGATCGAAGCTGTCGTCGCTGACATCGAAAAGCGCGCCAAGAAAATCTCCACGACTGATGAAGTCTCGCAGGTCGGCACCATCTCCGCCAACGGCGAAGCCGAAATTGGCGCAATGATCGCCAAGGCGATGGAGAAGGTTGGCAACGAAGGCGTCATCACGGTTGAAGAAGCCAAGTCCCTGCACACCGAACTCGACGTTGTCGAGGGCATGCAGTTCGACCGCGGTTATCTCTCCCCGTACTTCGTCACAAACGCTGACAAGATGACCTGCGAGCTGGAAAGCCCTTACATCCTGCTGCACGAAAAGAAGCTCTCCAACCTGCAGGCTATGCTGCCGGTTCTCGAGCAGGTCGTTCAGTCCAGCCGTCCGCTGCTGATCATCGCCGAGGACGTCGAGGGCGAAGCCCTGGCGACCCTGGTTGTGAACAAGCTGCGTGGTGGCCTGAAGGTCGCTGCCGTGAAGGCTCCGGGCTTCGGTGATCGCCGTAAAGCGATGTTGGAAGATATCGCTATCCTCACAGGTGGCACCGTGGTCAGCGAAGACCTCGGCATCCAGCTCGAAAACGTGTCCCTGGAAATGCTCGGCACCGCCAAGCGCGTCCAGATCACGAAGGACGAGACCACTGTTGTCGACGGTGCCGGCGAGAAGACCGACATCGAAGCACGGTGCAGCCAGATCCGCGCCCAGGTCGAGGAAACTTCCTCCGACTATGATCGTGAGAAGCTGCAGGAGCGTCTCGCGAAGCTGGCTGGCGGCGTTGCCGTTATCCGCGTCGGTGGTGCGACCGAAATCGAGGTGAAGGAGCGCAAGGATCGTGTCGACGACGCGATGCACGCGACCCGCGCTGCGGTTGAGGAAGGCATTGTACCGGGTGGTGGTACTGCTCTGCTCTATGCCGTGAAGGCGCTTGAGTCTCTCAAGACCGACAACGAAGACCAGAAGATCGGCATCAACATCGTGCGCAAGGCCATCCAGGTCCCGGCACGTCAGATCGCCAATAACGCCGGTGAAGACGGCGCGGTCATCGTCGGCAAGATGATGGAGTCGAAAGACACCGACTGGGGCTTTGATGCGCAGAAGGGCGAGTTCACGAACCTCGTCAAAGCCGGCATCATTGATCCGGCCAAGGTCGTGCGCTCTGCTCTGCAGAATGCCGGTTCCGTTGCTGGTCTGCTGATCACCACGGAAGCCATGGTTGCCGAAAAGCCGGAGCCGAAGGGTGCCGGTGGCGGTATGCCTGGCGGCGGCATGCCGGACATGGGCGGCATGGGTGGCATGGGCTTCTAAGCCAGGCCTCCAGATACCTTTACGAGAAACCCTCCAGGGCACGCCCTGGAGGGTTTTTCTTTTGCGCCGATTGTTGCTCCTGTGCCGATCAGGAAAGGCCGGCGCTGGCGACGATGTACAAGCCGAGGGTAAGCACGCCCGCGAAGAAGACCTGCCGGAAACGGACCTCCGACAGATGTCCGCGGATCTTGCGTCCAAGCACCATCCCGAGGATTGCGGGGATCAGGCCGAGCGCGGATGCGAGGCCGAGTTCCGGGTCGATATGCGCACCGTTCCCGAGCGCGATGGCCAGAGCCGCAGTTGAGAGCATGAACAGCATGCCCATGGCCTGAACCAGCATGTCCCTTTGCATCCCCATCGCCTGCAGATAGAGCACACCCGGAACCATGAAAGATCCTGTCATTCCGGTCAGGATGCCATTGGTTATCCCGAACAATGTTCCGCTCCGGAAAGCGGTGGCGGCCGACATTGAAAGCTTGAACCCGGCAAGGCCGATGGCTGCATAGGCAATCAGCAGCAGGCCTAGCAGCGCGGAAAGATAGGACAAGTCGACATGGTGAAGGGCTTGGGCGCCGATCCAGATCGTTACCGTGGCTGTGAGCAGAAAAGGCCAGGTCTTTCGCAGGATTTCCCGCATATGCCCGCCGATGGCAGCTTGCCAGAGATTTGTCGCCAGCGATGGGACGATGAGAAGTGCCATGGCGCTCGGCAAATCCAGCAATAGTGTCATCAGGCCAAGCGTGATCGTCGGAAGCCCGAGCCCGATCACGCCTTTTACTGTCCCGGCGAGAAAGAAGGTCGCGGCGGCTGCGGCGAGAAGGGTGGGGTCCTGCATGGTCTCAGTCTAGCCGGTCTTGCCGACGCAGCAATGCGCGAGAGTCAGATCAGGCCAAGCATCCGGCATTTTTTCAGGCAGGTGTCGGGACTGTCGAAGAGGTGTGTCTCGAAACCGAGTGTGCGGGCGGAGTCGATATTCGCGACGCTGTCATCAATGAAAAGCGTGCGCTCCGGGGCGATGTTGAACCGGTCGATACAGAGCTTGAAGATCGCCGGGTCGGGCTTCTTCATGCGTTCTGCACCAGAGACGACGACGTCTTCGAAGTCGTTCAGGAAGTCGAACCGGCGCCGGGTATCGTCAAAGGTCTCCACGCCGAAATTGGTCAACCCGTAGACCCGGGTACCTGTCGCTTTCATGTGCTGTTTTGCGGCGACCATGGGTTCGATCGCGCCCGGGATCATCTCCTGGAAACGCTCATAGAAGGCCCGGATCAGGTCTTCATGCTCCGGGTGGCGCGGGGCCAGCGTGGCGATCTGCTCTTCCGGGCTGCGGCCGAGGTCGTGCTGGACGTGCCAGTCCATGGTGCAGATTTCCGTGAGGAACCATGTCACCCGGTCTTCATCGGCAAAGCCGTCATCCTGCACGAAGATGGTGCGATAAAGGTGACGGGGGTCCCATTCGATGAGGACATTTCCAACATCGAAAAGAACGGCGTCAATGGCCGTCATTGCGGTTCCTTCCGGCCTTCGGCGATCTCGATGATGAGAGAGGATATGTTCAGATCGCCCTGGGATCCATCAAGCAGGGTCTGCCAATGTTCCGCATTGTTGGCGAGGCCCGTCAGCGTGATGCCGGCCGTGCGCGCCAGTTCCAGCGCCTGGTTCGCCAGCACTGCCTGCTCGCGGACGGTCCGACCGGCGCGGAATTCACGGTCGGCCATGCGGCGTCCGCTTTCCGACAGCACGGCGCCGCCGACGGCACTGTCGGCGAGGGCCGCCAGCAGCGCATCGGCCTCGACCCCGGAGGCAGCTGCCAGGGCCAATCCCTCTGCGAGAGCCTGGACCATCTGGCCATGGATTGCCGCACCGCAGGTCCGGATCGCCTGACCCGAGCCGACCGGCCCGGCATGCAGGACCTTGCTTCCGAGAGCATTGAGGAAGGGCCAGATCCGGGCGAGCGCCATATCGGTGCCGCCGATCGAGATCGTCCCGCCCAATGTGGTTTCGGTCACTGGTGCGTCGAGCCAAATCCTGCCGCTCTGCCGGACTCGGTCGGCGAATTTCCGGGTTGTTGCTGGGGCGCTCTCTCCGATGTCGACGATCAGACCGTCGGGTGGGGTCCCGTGCAGCACGCCGTAGCGGTCCTCTTCAGGATCGAAAACGACCCGTTCGAGAGCATCGTCGCTGTTGACGGCGATCAGAGTTGCTTCCGTGTAACGCGCAACATCCCGTGGGCAAGGCTCGATCTCGATCAGGGGATGGGCTTCCCCGAGAGCGGCGGCTTTTTCGGTGTTTTGAGTCCATACATGCAGGCGTGCACCTTCGGCCGTGAGTTTACGGGCGACTGCGAGGCCGCGCCGGCCGAGACCGACGAGACCTATTCTGCGACCATCAAGCGATTTCGGGGCTGGCATGATGCCGCCCGTCTCCCTCAGGGCCGGGCGTAGCGCGCTGCTGATCCGCGCTCGATCGCTGCGGCCGTCAGCCGATCGACGTTGAGTTCATGGCGGAGCATTTCAAGGAACCGCAGTTCTTCCTGGGTCGCCGTGCCATCGGCAGCGACGACATCGCAGGCCAGAGCGTATGCGGTCGCGCAGAGTTTCTCCGGCAAGGTGCGCTTGATCTGGTCTACAGCGGCATCGAGACCATCTGTTTCGCTCAACAGATCGATCGCCGAGCTGGCGATCTGACCGAAATTGCCGGTCTCGAAATCCTGGAAAATCGGCAGCACATTGATGATCTCGCTGATCGTGTTCAGCTCTTCGTCATCAACATTGCCATCTGCGGCCGCACTCAGGACCATGGCATAAATCAGGGCGGAGTGGGTTGTGATCATCGCTCGCCTGGCTCTCTAAATTGCGTGTTCACCCAAGGATATAGCGGCTCGCGATCGTAAGCGATACCCCGGAGTGGGGCTGGCTGTGCAATTCCGCACAGCTCCGGATCAGTGTCATGGCACAACGCTTCTTCCTCCCGGTTGGTCGACGGGGCTAATCTGGCTTTCGAAAAAGGCGTAAACGAGGCAGATGGGGGCAGAGTGCATGGCGAGAACACCGGAGGATCCGTTTGAAAAGGGCGGCATCGTAGGATTTGCGAAGGACCTCCGAGCAGGGCGGACCAGCAGCGAAGCGGTGACGCGTGCCTGTCTTGATCGCATTGATGCTCTGGACGGTCAGGTCGGCGCTTTTCAGCATATTGGAGCTGAGAGTGCCCTGCGCATGGCTCAGGCGATGGATAGTTTGCTGCGTGCCGGTACCGATCTGGGCCCGCTCATGGGCGTGCCGATGGCGGTGAAGGATATCTATGCTGTCGAAGGCATGCCGACCACGAACGGCTCCCTGATCGAGTCCGCCGATATCACCGGCCCTGAGGGTAGCTATGTAAAGTCACTGAAGCGTGCCGGTGCCGTCATCCTTGGGAAGACCAAAACCGTTGAGTTTGCGCTTGGCGCGACTGGAATCAACGAAGCGCGAGGCACGCCATGGAATCCATGGGATCTCGATACGCACCGCTTTCCCGGCGGCTCCTCCAGCGGTTCCGCGGCAGCGACGGCAGCGGGCATGTGCGCTTTCGCGCTCGGCTCGGATACCGGCGGCTCGATCCGCATTCCAGCAGCGCTCTGCGGTCTGTTCGGTTTGAAGACCAGTGTTGGGCTTATCCCGACCGACGGGGTGTTTCCGCTGTCGCCCACACTGGATTCTCTCGGGCCGATCTGCCGAACCGCGGCGGATGCTGCGCTCGTGCATGCTGCGACTTCCGCACTACCTGCACCGCAGCCGGCGGAGGCAAGTGCGTTGCGGCTCGGGGTGCCGCGTGAGTTCTTTTTCGAGGATCTCGACGATGCGGTCGCCGATTGTGTTGAGAAGGCCCTTGGGGCGCTCCGAGAGGCCGGTGTGACACTGGTCGAGCTGACCGCCGAGGATTTGCCGGACCCGCGAGAGCGGGAGACGGTGTTCCCGACCATTGTCGGCCCGGAAGTCCTTGCCAGCCTCGGCATTGATCGGTTTACCGCGGGGCGTGACGGGATGGACAGCGTGACGGCTATGCGCGCCGCTATCGGGTTTGATGTTTCGGCGGTCGATTATTCCCTCGCCTGCCGCCGGCACAAGGCGTTGAAACCGCTCGCCGACACGGCTTTGCGCAACCTCGACGGGATTGTCATGCCATCCACACCGATGGTCGCCATGCCGCTTGCAGATCTGGAAGCGCCGGAAGGCGCAGCACGCTCAATGGCGGCATCCCGGAACACACAGCCGGGCAATCTCTGGAGCCTTTGCGGAATATCCCTGCCAGTGCACCAGTATGGCTCCGCCCTGCCGGTGGGGCTGCAGATCCTCTGCCGTCACGGCATGGACGCACACGCCCTCTCGGTCGGCCTCGCAATTGAAGCTGTTGTCGGCCGACCGGAAGCACCGGTCTCCTGACAGAAGTCAGGTTGACCGGGCTTAGTGCCCGGTGCCCACCTGTCCGGTTTTGAGATCGTAATCGGTCGCGACGCCGTATGTCGGATCTTCGTCGTCGCGCTCTTCCACGAGCTGGCCTGCCTTGCCGAGCAACACCTTGCAGTCACGGCTCAGATGCCGGAGCTGCAGACGCTTGCCCAGTTCGTCATAGCGCTTGGCGAGGCTCTCGATGGCCTGCAGGCCGGAATGATCGACGACGCGGGAATTCATGAAGTCGATCACCACGCGGTCGGGGTCATCCTTCGGCGTGAACTGGGAGAGGAAGCTTTCCGTGGAGCCGAAGAAAAGCGGCCCTTCCAGGCTGTAGATCTTGGCGCCGGAGACGTCGATGCCCGAGACGGCATGCATCCGTGTTGCCGCGTTCCATGCATAGAACAGAGCCGACAGGATGACGCCGACGATCACCGCGACAGCCAGATCCGTCATCACGGTGACGGCGGTGACGAGCACGATCAGCAGCGCGTCCTTGCGTGGGATGCGGCGCATGATCGTGAGGCTCTTCCAGGCAAAGGTACCGATCACCACCATGAACATGACGCCGACCAGGGCGGCCAGCGGGATCTGTTCGATCAAGCCGGAGGCGAACAGGATGAAGCTGAGCAGGAACAGCGCGGCGGCGATACCGGAGATCCGCGTGCGGCCGCCGGATTTCACGTTGATCACGCTCTGGCCGATCATGGCGCAACCGCCCATGCCGCCGAAGAAACCGGTGACGGTATTGGCGACGCCCTGGGCCAGGCATTCCTTGGATGCGCCGCCCTTGGTTTCCGTCATGTCTGCGACCACGTTCAGGGTCAGCAGACTTTCGATCAGCCCAATGGCTGCCAGAATGAGGGAATAGGGCAGAATGATCTGCAGCATCTCAAGCGACAGCGGCACCATCGGGATATGGAAGGTCGGCAACCCGCCCTGGATGCTGGCGAGATCGCCGACCCGCGGCAGGTCCAGATTGAAGCCGATGACGATCAGCGAGACGATACCGACAGCGGCCAGCGGTGCCGGAATGAATTTGGTGATGCGCGGGACGACGTAGATCAAGGCCATGGTGAGGGCAGTAAAGCCGAGCATGAGATAGAGCGGCTCGCCGGTCATCCATGTGAGGTCGCCGTCCGGTGTTTTCACCTTGAACTGGCCGAGCTGGGCCAGGAAAATAACGATGGCGAGGCCGTTCACGAAACCGAGCATGACCGGATGCGGCACCATGCGGATGAATTTGCCCCAACGCATGACGCCGGCAACGATCTGCAGCAATCCCATCAGCACGACGGTGGCGAACAGATACTCGACGCCGTGCCGGATCACCAGGTCGACCATGACGACCGCCAGTGCGCCAGTCGCGCCGGAAATCATGCCCGGGCGACCGCCGATGAGGGCTGTGATCAGGCCGACGATGAAGGCCGCATAAAGGCCGACCAGCGGGTGCACATGCGCGACAAAGGCGAAAGCGACGGCTTCCGGCACAAGGGCCAGAGCAACCGTCAGGCCTGCTAGGACATCAGCCTTGAACTGGAGCGGGGTCAGCTTTTTGTCCCCGTTATTATTTCCTGTCGCGGACGACATAAGCGATTTCACCGCTTGCAGCATGGGAGCGCGTCTCATTCGTCTGGTATGGTTTCGGGGAGCCCGACGCTCACTCTTCCGTCCCCGGACGGTTTCTCCGGGCACGCAGGAGAGAGCATTATCTGCCGCTCTTATTACAGAATCGCGCGTTTGCCTCAATGAAATTGCGCAACGCAACATTGCATGTGTGACTTGCGCGACTCAGGAACCTTTTAATGAACTATCTGAAATTAATGAACTTTAAATTAAGGCTGCTCGGTTTTGCCGTTTCAGCACGCTCCCGCTTGCCCCCTCAGCCTGCCGCGAAATCGAAGATGTCCTCTTCCTGTGCATTGTGGATGCGGACCAAGGCATCGACGGATTCGATGATGCGCTGTGCGTCCCGGATCAGATAGCGGTCGGCTTCCTCCTCGCCGATGCCGGTCACCAAGCGGTCGAGCAGGCGGCCGAGATGCTGGATTTCGCGGTGGGCCCGGCTCATTGCCGCCAGGCCGTAGGAATTGCCAAGATGAGGAGCGAGCTGAGGATAGATGGTGTCTTCGTCCTCGCGCTCGTGCGGCACGATTTCGTCATTGATGATGCGGTTGGCGTCAGCGATATGAGCCAAGGCTTCGGCGCCTTGTGCATCGTCCAGGGCGTCGGCATGGGCGCGCAGCTGGTCAAGCCAGCCTTCAACCTCTTGATGTTCCTCGCGGAGGAGCCGGGCCGCTTCCTCCGGCAGATTTGCGCGGATGCCGATGCCGGGAGGCGCCAGCGCACGGAGAGCGTTCAGGATGACAGCAATGTCGATGCCTTCCTGCAAAAGAGCGCCGGCGACCGGCGTCAGGTGACCGGCGGCGGCGAAGCCCATGGCGATGAGCGACAGCGCCATTCCAGCGACGATGCTTTCGATGGCGATGCGCCGAGAACGTTTGGCAATGGCAAGTGCGTCGGCGACACGGTCCAGCCGGTCAACCAGCACCACTGCGTCGGCGGCTTCCGAGCTGGCGCTGGCTCCGCGCGCGCCCATGGCGATGCCGATATCGGCGGATGCAAGTGCCGGTGCGTCGTTGATGCCGTCGCCGACCATCAGGGTCGGATGGCGCTTCTTTTCGAATTCAACCGCATCCACCTTGTCGGCGGGCACCCGGTTGGCCAGCACGGCGTCGAGATCGAGTGCGGCGCCGATGGTCTCCGCCGCATCGGCATGGTCTCCAGTGACCATAACGATGCGGCCGATCCCGGCGTCCCGCAGGGCACGGACGGCGCGGGGCGCTTCCCGGCGCAGGCTATCACCGAGCAACAGTGCACCAACCAGCTCACCGTCGATTGTCACGAACACGGAGAGGGCCGAGCGCCACGAGGCCCGGCGCCGGGCCCGTTCCACCCAGGGTGCGCGCTGATTGCCGCCCGTCGTCATGGTCAGGCTTCCGGCGACGATCCGTTTGCCCTCGATCGTGCCGGCAAGCCCGGCGCCAAGGTCTTCCCGGACGTCTTTCGGCGGCACCAGCGTCAGGCCGCGGGTCTCGGCGGCTGTGACGATGGCTTGGGCAATAACGTGGTGAGAAGCCTGTTCCAGACAGGCGACGAGGCGCAGCACGTCGTCGGGGTTGATGCCTGGTGCGGTCTCGATGGCGACCAGACGGGCACCGCCGACGGTCAGCGTACCGGTCTTGTCGAACAGGATGGTGTGGGCCCTTGCCAGTGCTTCCAGCGCTGCGCCGCCTTTCACCAGGACGCCACGCCGGGCGGCTTGCGAGACGCCGGAGATGAAGGCGACCGGGGCTGCCAAAATGAGCGGGCAGGGTGTGGCGACGACAAGCACGGCGAGGCCGCGCACTGGGTCTCCAGAGAGGATCCAGGCGCCGCCCGCAACCACCACCGCCAGCGGCAGAAGCAGCAGCGCGAACCGGTCGGCGAGACGGATGAAGGGCGCCCGCGCGGTGTGCGCCGCCGCGACCATGGAGACAATCCCCGCATAAGTGCTTTCGCTCGCAATGGCGGTTGCCTGCAAAGTGAAGGGTACGCCCGCATTGACGGCACCGCTACGCACCGGCTCGCCGGCATGGCGCTGTACCGGGATCGGCTCGCCGGTCAGGGCGGCCTCGTCGATGACGGCATTCGCCTCGGCGCCGGTTTCCAGGACGACACCGTCGACCGGAACGATCTCGCCGGTGCGTACCAGCAATCGGTCGTGCATCGCGACCTGCTCGACGTCGATATCCTCAAGCGTGCCGTCGATATAGCGATGTGCGGTGCGCGGCGCCCGGTCAGTCAGGCTTTTCAGATTGCGCTCGGCCCTGGAGACTGCGAAATCCTCAAGCACGTTGCCGCCGGCATACATCACCGCCACGACGACGCCCGCCAG
This sequence comes from Nisaea sp., assembly GCF_039990255.1. Taxonomy (GTDB): domain Bacteria; phylum Pseudomonadota; class Alphaproteobacteria; order Thalassobaculales; family Thalassobaculaceae; genus Nisaea. Next base: position 330,867 of record NZ_JBDXGG010000007.1, read on the forward strand.
CGTTTCGCCGAGAGCGAGGGCCGCCGACATCGAGAGCAGCGCGACCGCATCCACCCCCATGCGGCCCGCCAGCAGGTCGCGCACAATGCTCACTGCCAGAGAGACAACGACGGGCAGGGTGGCAAGGCCCCAGATCCAGGTTGCCGCCTTGTCGTGATCAAGCTGCCAGGTGATCAGACCCGCGGCGAGCCCGGTGGTGGCGATGCCGATCAGCAAACGGCCTAAAAGACGTGTTGAAATCATGGCTTTCTCTGGCACCCTGTAGCACACGGCATTGCGCTTACCCGATGAACGGCGCTACGCGCTCAATAGTATTGCGCATCTCTGGAGGCTGACTGTGGAATATAAAGATCCGCCAACCCGGCGCTACAATAAAGGCGATGTTATCTTTTCCGAAGGGGATCCCGGAGACGAGGCCTTCATCCTGCGGAGCGGATCCATCGAGGTGTCCGTCGGTACCGGAAAAGACCGCAAGTCGCTTGACGTGATCACCGCGAATCAAATGTTCGGCGAGATGAGCGTGATCGGAAATGTTCCGCGCACGGCAACTGCGCAGTGTCTTGAAGACACGCTGGTGACGGTGGTCGACCGCAAGCTCGTCCAGATCAAGATAGCGGAGATGGATCCCTATATCCGCTATCTCATGCAATCCCTGATCGATCGCCTGACCCGAACCTCGAAGAGAGTCGCCCGGTCGCGCCCTCAGGGGTTGCTGGAAATTCCGAAGGATTAACGCGGGTTTGGGCAAGGTAGTCCGCCTCCGGAGGAGGGAATCGATGAGCAAGATCTGGCTGGAAGCCGCCATCAACGGCCCCTGGACCCGGAAAAACCAGCCCGCCATTCCGGTTGCGCCGGAAGAGATTGCCGCTGACTGCATCGCCTGCGCGAAAGCTGGCGCGGCGATCGTCCACTTCCATCCTTATGACGTGAATACCGGCCTGCAGGTGGATACCACCGACGCCTATGCCGAGGTGATCGAGCGGGTCCGCGCGGTGGATGAAAAAGTGATCATCTATGGCACCCTGCCGATGGCGGGACTGCCGAATGTTTCCGACACGATGAGCCCGGCGCAGCGCTTTGCGCATGTGAAGGGCCTGGCCGAACGCGGTCTGATCGAATGGTCCGTGGTCGATCCCGGCAGCACCAACATCACCCACGATGCCTGGATTGCTGAAGGCCGGGAGGGCTTTACCTATCTGAACCCTGAAAGCCATGTGCGGTATGGGTTGGAGCTTTGCGCCGAAAAAGGCCTGCATCCGAGCTATGCCATCTACGAGCCCGGCTTCATCCGCCAGGGCGCGGCCCTGCACCGCGCGACATCCGGCTGCCCGACCCCGCTCTACCGCTACATGTTTTCCGACAGCCTGACCTTCAGCTTCCCGCCGGAACTCTACGCGCTCGAGGCCTACAACAGGCTGCGCGAGGCGGAAGCCCCGGGCACCCCCTGGATGGTGGCAGGCCTCGCCGTCGACATCCGCCCGCTGATCGCGCCAGCGGTGGAACGCGGCGGCCATGTCCGCGTCGGGCTGGAGGATCAGCCGTTCGGAGCCGAGACGACGAATGTCGCGTTGGTGGAGGAGGCGGCGCGGCTGATCGAAGCGGCGGGCGGCACGCTGGCAACACCGGACGAGGTGCGGGCGGGACTGAGGTAAACCCGATCACCCTTGGGTGTTATCCCCAAGCCGTTTTCCCGGACCCCGATCCGGGATCTTTCAACGGCGTAGTTCCCTGATCCACAAGATCCCGGATCAAGTCCGGGAAAACAGACATTTAGATCAGTTATCACCCATCTTGAGCGCTTCGATGAAGGCGGTCTGCGGGATGTCGACATTGCCGAACTGCCGCATCTTCTTTTTGCCTTCCTTCTGCTTTTCCAGCAGCTTCTTCTTCCGGCTGATGTCGCCGCCATAGCATTTCGCGGTCACGTCCTTGCGCATGGCGCTGACCGTCTCACGGGCGATGACCTTGCCGCCGATCGCCGCCTGGATGGCGATCTTGAAGAGCTGGCGCGGGATCAGGTCCTTCAGCCGGGCGCACATGGCCCGGCCGCGGAAGTCGGCCTGGGTGCGGTGGACGATCATGGAGAGTGCGTCCATCGGCTCCTGGTTCACGAGCACGCTGAGTTTTACCAGATCACCTTCTTCATAGCTTTCCAGCGCATAGTCGAAGCTGGCATAGCCGCGCGAGATGCTTTTCAGGCGGTCGTAAAAGTCGAAGACGACTTCGTTCAGCGGCAGTTTGTAGACCGCCATGGCCCGGCTGCCGACATAGGTCAGCTCGATCTGCTCGCCGCGCCGCTCGGTGCACAGCGATAGGACCGGGCCGAGATACTCGTCCGGCACCATGATCGTTGCCTTGATCCAGGGCTCCTCGATGCTTTCGATCTTCATCACGTCCGGCATGTCCGCCGGATTGTGCAGCTCGATCTGCTCGCCCTTGGTGAGGTTGATCCGGTAGACCACGCTCGGCGCGGTGGTGATTAGATCGAGATTGAACTCGCGCTCCAGCCGCTCTTGGATGATTTCCAGATGGAGCAGGCCGAGAAAGCCACAGCGGAATCCGAAGCCAAGCGCGGCGGAGCTTTCAGCCTCGAAGCTGAAGCTGGCATCGTTCAGGCGGAGCTTCTCGAGGCTGTCGCGCAGGTCCGGGTAGTCGTTGGCATCGACCGGGAAGAGGCCGCAGAAGACCACCGGGATGCTCGGCTTGAAGCCTTCCAACGGCGCGTCGCAGGGCCGTTTTTCCTCGGTGATCGTATCCCCGACCTGACAATCCGCGACGGTCTTGATCGAGGCGCTCATGAAGCCGACCTCGCCCGGACCGATTTCCTTGAACTCGGTCAGCTTCGGCGTGAAGGCACCGACCTTCTCGACCAAGTGCGTTGCCCCGGTCTGCATCAGCTTGACCTTCTGGCCCTTTTTCAGCACGCCCTGGCGCACCCGGACCAGTGCCATGACACCGAGATAAGCGTCGTACCAGCTGTCGACCAGCATTGCCTGAAGCGGCTTTTCGCGGTCGCCGGTCGGTGCGGGAAGGCGCTTCACAAGCGCTTCCAGCACGGCCTTGATGTTAAGGCCGGTCTTTGCCGAAACCTCGACGGCGTCGGAGGTGTCGATGCCGATCACGTCCTCGATCTGCTCTTTCACCCGGGCCACGTCGGCGGCGGGTAGATCGACCTTGTTCAGGACCGGGATGATCTCGTGGTCCTGTTCGATGGCCTGATAGACATTGGCGAGGGTCTGCGCCTCGACACCCTGACTGGCATCAACCACGAGAATGGAGCCCTCGCAGGCGGCCAGAGACCGGCTGACCTCGTAGGCGAAATCGACATGGCCGGGCGTATCCATCAGGTTGATCTGATAGGTCTCGCCGTCGTCGGCCTTGTACATCAGCCGCACTGTCTGCGCCTTGATGGTGATACCGCGCTCGCGCTCGATATCCATGCTGTCGAGAACCTGCTCCTTCATCTCCCGGTCGGCGAGGCCGCCGCAGAGTTGAATGAGCCGATCGGCCAGCGTGGACTTGCCGTGGTCGATATGGGCGATGATCGCGAAGTTACGGATATGGCTGAGGTCGGTCATGCAGTGTGATTACCGTCAAAGTTGCTGGCCGGGAAAATAGGGCCGACCGGGCAATGTGGCAATGCGGAAACGGTGGAGGCTGATCTGCTTCAGAAACTGTATGCCACGCCGAGGGAGCCGAAACTGGAAAAGTCCCGGTCGGTAGAGAATTCCGGCGTCCGTATGACCTGGGTCAGGGAAACTCGGGTCCGGCCGAGATTTAAGACGATCCCGTAGGTGAAATCGCCGACCATCAGCTTCTTGTCGACCGAGGGGCTATCCCGGAAGGTATTGCCGTCGAGGAATATGTTGCGGCCAACCATCCGGCCCTCGATCCCGGCAAACAGGTACCAGCCAAAATTGTCGCGGGGGACGAAATAGCCCGAACCTGGCGTGCCTGGCTGGATGCGCGGCGGCCCGTAATCGTCAGACGGCAGGTCCTTGCCGAAGCGGACCATCATGCCCGCGTTGGCATGGGTGAAGACGTTGCCGAGCGCGCCGCCGATATAGGGCGAGGCGTCGATTTGGAAGCCTTCGGGGGCCTCGAGGAGCTGGTTGGCCCATTTATGTTCGGCCGTCAGCAACAGCGCGGGTTCGTTCTTCAGCTGGGAGTCCCAGCCCCGCGGCTCGCGGGTGTCTATCAGGCTGTGCACAAAGCTTTGTACCGGCTCGCCGAGGGCGGCCGGGCCGACCACGCCGAGGCTGAGCTGTAACGAGGTCACGCTGTCGCCAGTATCCGCGAGCACCCCTACTGCACCATAGAGCCAGGCCCCGTAGGGCCTGTCCGCCGGGTCGGGAGTCTTTCGCTCTATGTCCTGCGGCGTGTAAAGGTTCTGGCCGAGCTGGTAGGTCACGCGGAAATCCGCGCTCGGATCGATGAACGGAGCCAGCGCGGAGCGGACGCCATAGGGATCCCGGTTCAAGGTGTCGGTCCATTGCAAGGCCACGCCGTTGGTGTAATCGCGGTCGGCGCCGTTAACGAGATCATTCTCGAAGGTGAGGTTTACCGTCCAGTCCCGTTCTTTGTTTACCGGGTCAGCCTGTGCCGGCCCAGCGAAAGCAGGGCAAAACGCGGCGGCAGACATGGCCAGCACTGCAAGGCGGATCACTCTCATGAGTTTCTCGATGCCAATTTTGCTTGGTTTCCCTGGTGGCATAGCCCACCCGTCTGCCGAGACAGAAACAGCAGCGGCGTTGTTACAAAGCATTCTTTTTAACAGGTCGTAAGGCGAGAATAGGGCCGCGTCCGGGGGGCTGCAATGCGAAAACGGTTTGCGGGACAAAGACTTGCGCTACTGCCCCGGAGCGTCAATGCCGCAACAGGCGCCTGGGCAGATCAATGGCGACAACGCTTCCCGTCTCCGCGTTGTTGTTGATCGAGATTTCTCCGCCATGCACTTCCACGAAGCGTTTTGCTAGAGGTAGAGAGAGATCTATACCGCCTCCAGTATGGGCGACCGTGGCGTTGGTTGTATTGAACGCGTTGAAGGCGTCGGCAATTTCATTGTCCGTGAGACTGGGGCCATTGTCTCTTACTTCGATGCGGACGCCATCATCGGCCTCTGGTCCTGCGCTGACATGGACTGTCCCTCTGCCCCCGGTGAACCGGAGCGCCCGGATCAGAATGCCTGAAAGTGCCTGTTTCAGGAGATTTTCGTCACCCTCGATCGAGCCCGTCCCTTCGTCGAAATAACGGATGATTTCCGCCGGGCTTGAGCCGGTTTTCAGGCGTGCGGCGGAGACAGCCTTGCCGACCAGCGCCTCGACATCGACCGTTTCCGGGTTGAAATCGATCCTGTTGGCCTCGATCCGCGAGAGCTCGAGAACCTGAGCAACAAAATCGTGAAGGGCAGTGGCCGCTTGATGAATATCCGCTCCATAGCCCATATATCGGCTCGCCGTTTGCTCTGCGGGGCTCTTCGCGATGATCTCCGAAAAGCCCATAATTGCGTTCAGCGGGGTCCTGAGCTCGTGGCTCATGTTGGCCAGGAAATTCGATTTTGCATTGCTCGCGCTGACTGCGAGTTGCCGCTCGGCGCCGATTTTTTCGTTGGCTGCTTGCAATGCAATAGTTTGCTTATGCAGGGCTGTGTTGGCTCCGGCAAGGTCACTTTGAGCCCGCAATAGTTCGGCGACGATTAGGGCCAATCCGGTCGCAAGCACCAGAACCTGGGCTGCCACCAAAATCACGCTCATCGATGGTGTGAAGAGGACGAAAGGCCAGGGCAGCATGATAATTCCGCGCAACAGGAAGAGGCCGGAGAGTATCCGCCCGCCGAGCGTTTTCTGATGCAGCCAGAACAAAATGGCACAAAAGACAAACATCACGCCGAACACAACTGGTAAAAAAACAATACTGCGCGTTCCGGTCGTCTCGAAGAGAACCAGGGTAACGATCCAGAGCGCGATTGCTGCTCCTGCAATTAAGCGCCACGGGACTCTTTTACCCACATGGTCGATGCATCCTGCGAGAAGGAATGCAGGGCCGACTAAAGCCGCCGCCGTTCCGAGTGGGTGATGCAAGGGGTGCGTGCCCATGTAACGTCCCGAGACGATATAGATGAGGACCAGGCTGATGGCCGCAAAAGAAATGCCGAAACTCATAAGTCGCTGCCAACGCAGCCGACTCCATAGGAAGAGGAAAGCCGCGCTAACGATAAGGTTCGTCAGAGCAGAATAACCAACCAGCAGGTTTTCCGGCGTAATCATGCTCGCATCCTTCACGTGGTGCCAACTTTGTTGTGCCAGCAGAGACGCATCAGAGCAGGTTTCCAGATAATGATTGCTGGTATTTGAAATAAATCAATATTTTTCCGAGTTTCCGGCGCCGCAACAATTATATGCCGGTGATGGGCGGGACTGGCCTCGGGACACGGTGTTAACGTTCCTTGAAAACAGAAAACTGTTCGGGAACGATGGGAGGAAAACATGCTGCATATCGAAGCCAACGGGATCAGATTGCATTACCGGATCGACGGCCCGGAGGATGGCCGTCCACTATTGCTGTCCAATTCTCTCGCCTCAAACCTCCACATGTGGGACCCGCAGATAACCGACCTGACGTCCGCCGGGTTCAGGGTGATCCGGTATGACAGCCGGGGGCACGGTCAATCCGATGCACCGGGCGGCGCTTATTCAATCGAGATGCTGGCCGACGACGCGGTGGCGTTGCTCGACGGGATCGGTATCGATACGGCGGATTATTGCGGTCTGTCCAAGGGCGGAATGGTTGGCCAGATGCTCGGGGTGCGGCACCGGGACCGGGTGAAGAAACTTATCCTCGCTGATACCAGCGCGCATATGCCGACAAAAGAAATGTGGGACGGTCGCGTCCGTACGGTTGAGAAGGGCGGTATGGCGGCGGTTGTAGATGCCACCATCGAGCGCTGGTTCACCCCGGCGAGCCAACTGCGGCTCAAGCAGGATATCGATACCGTCCGGGAGATGATCCTCGGCACCCCGCCACAGGGCTTCATCGGCTGCTGCCGCGCTATTCAGGCCATGGACCAGCGCGAGACCATCGGCAGCATTGATACACCGACCCTGGTCATCGTCGGCGCCGACGATCCGGCGACGACGCCGGAACATGCGCGGGAAATCCATGGCCTGATCAAGAGCTCCCTCTTTGTCGAGATCCCGGAGGCGGCACATTTTTCGAATTACGAACAGCCCGCAGCCTTTACTAAAGAGATGCTTAAGTTTCTTAATACCTGACTTTCGACCGTTCATGCGGCGTGACTGTTTTTCCGTACCGTTTTCCAGATACAGTTTTGGTTAGGACCGATCATGATGCTGGATTCGCTTTCGCCAGAATTTCTGCTAACCGCCCTGCTCGTCGTGCTCGCACCGGGTACGGGCGTTATCTACACCCTTTCATATGGCCTGTTCGGGCGTCCGGGTCAGAGTATGACCGCGGCCATTGGATGCACGTTCGGAATTGTTCCGCACCTGCTGGCGAGTGTGCTCGGCTTGGCGGCGTTGCTCCATACGAGTGCGGTGGCTTTTCAGGTGGTCAAACTGCTGGGTGTCGCCTATCTGCTCTATCTGGCATGGGGGCTGTGGCGGGAAAGCGGTGCGCTTGCGGTCGCTCGTCCGGATGATGAGCACGGCTCTACCAAAGGGCATCTTCGGATCATGGCGCGAGGTGCGTTGATCAACATTCTCAATCCAAAGCTCTCGATCTTTTTTCTCGCTTTCCTGCCGCAATTTGTCCCGCAAGGCGCACCGGATGCGATCGCGCGCTTCTTTCTGCTGGCGGTGACTTTCATGGTCATGACGTTCGCGGTGTTCGTGATCTACGGCTTTGCGGCGGAGCAAGTCAGCAAACGCGTTCTTGCCTCGGCAAGGGCGATGCGCTGGCTGCAAAGAACCTTTGCGGCGGCTTTCGCCGGATTCGCGGTAAAACTGGCCCTGACAGAACGCTGATCCGTTTCAAAAAGAAAAGCGCCGCCCGAAATCCTCCGGGCGGCGCTTTTTGTTCAGGTCTCTGAAGAGCGTCAGCTCAGCGCGGCGCAGGCCCGCTGGATACGCTCACAGGCATCTTCCAGCACTGCGTCCGAGGTCGCATAGGAGATCCGGAAATGCGGGCTGAGGCCGAAAGCCTCGCCATGCACTGCCGCGACACCTTCCGCTTCCAGCAGGTACGTGCAGAAATCTTCGTCGTTTTCGATCACCTTGCCGTCCGGTTTCTTCTTGCCGATGACACCAGCACAGGACGGATAGACATAGAAGGCGCCGTCCGGGGTCGGGCAGTTCAGGCCACTGGCCTGGTTGAGCATGGAGACCACGAGATCGCGACGGGCCTGGAAAGCCTTGTTGTTCTGGGCGATGAAGTCTTGCGGTCCATCAAGCGCGGCGATCGAGGCAGCCTGGCTGATGGAGGACGGGTTCGAGGTCGACTGGGACTGGATCTTGCGGATCGCGGTGATCAGCTCCACTGGGCCTGCCGCGAAGCCGATGCGCCAGCCGGTCATGCAGAAGGCCTTGGACATGCCGTTTACGGTCAGCGTCCGGTCATACAGCCCAGGCTCGATTTCAGCCGGGGTGCAGAACTCGAAATCGTCATAGACCAGCCGCTCGTACATGTCGTCGGTCATGACATAGACGTGCGGGTGCTTCATCAGCACGTCGGTGACCTTCTTCATGTCTTCCTTCGTGTAGCCGGCGCCGGACGGGTTCGACGGGCTGTTCAGGATGATCCATTTGGTCTTCGGCGTGATCGCCTTCTCCAGATCTTCCGGCTGCAGCTTGAAGTCCATCTCCTGCGGGCAGGGGACGATGACCGGCTCGCCTTCGGCCAGAAGCACCATGTCCGGATAGGAGACCCAGTAGGGTGCCGGGATGATGACTTCGTCGCCCGGGTTGAGCGTGGCCATCAGAGCGTTGTAGAGCACCTGCTTGCCGCCAGTGCCGACGGTGATCTGGTTGCGCGAATAGTCGAGATTGTTGTCCCGCTTGAACTTGCGGCAGATCGCGTCCTTCAACTCGGGCGTACCGTCCGGATCCGTGTAGCGGGTATCGCCGCGCTTCATCGCGTCGATGGCGGCTTCGATGATATGGGCCGGTGTGTCGAAATCCGGCTCGCCTGCGGAGAGGCCGATGACGTCGCCGCCCGCGGCTTTAAGCTCGCGCGCTTTCGCGCTGATGGCGATGGTGGGTGACGGCTTGATCCGGCCGAGACGGTCAGCGATGAAGCTCATTATTTCCTCGGAAAAGCTGGCTGATAAGACGGAAGGCAGAGCCTACGCCCGGCACCTTGTGCATTCAAGCGCGGGAATGTCCTGACTTTGAAGTGGCTTTGGATCAGAATTTGGCCGGACAGCACTAAGTTGGCAGGAAAATCTCTTGAAATTCAGAAAACCGGCGAGAGATTCATAGTAAATTAAAGAGTTTAGAGTGTAAGAACAACGCTATGGACCCAATACGTAGATCAGAACATGCAATACCCCGCGCCGGCACTCTCGACCGCGATGTCTGGGCGCGCGATCTCGCGCGTTCTATGTGCGATTCCGTGCTCGATGTCGAAGACTTGGAGATGCGGCGGCTGGAGCAGTTTCTTTGTGGTCTGATGCATTATCTGCTGGGCAAGGTACACGACCGTCATGAATTTCGGCGCGAGGAGGCGGTCTGGCGCGGAAAGCATGGCTTGCTGCCGCTGATGGGCGGCATGATGGATCGGTATCGGAACATGCCCCGCAAGCCCGGAGCGGAGCCTGTTCGGCAATGGCTGAACGATATGTCCGAAGAGGCGAGCAAGTCGAAATACAATCCCGTTTGCGTCAAGGCGTTCCACCTCTTGGCACGGCTCGAACACGACGATCTCGAAAACATGCTGCATAACGCATCCTGCGTGGTGCTTCTCTCGATGGGCCAAAAACTCCCGGCGGATTGATTCCGGCCCGGCGCATGCCTTGCCCCTCGCCCCTCGGTGGACATAACTGATTCCGAAATCGGTCGTGTTCCATTCCGTTTCTAAGTGTTTTCCAAGTCCGGGACATTGGACTACAAACAAATCATGTCCCTCAAAACATCCGTGGCGCGCTTTTGTCAGGCGTTCCGCAATCGCGATTACGCCATTTATTGCGCCGGCAGCTCTCTTACCGTCATTGGTTTGTGGATGCAGCGGATTGCTGTCGGCTGGGTAACCTGGGAGCTGACCGAGAGCCCGACCTGGCTCGGCATCATAGCATTTGCCGAGTTGTTCCCCGTGGTCATTCTGAGCCCGCTTGCCGGAACCCTTGCCGACCGGCTCGACCGGCTGTCGATTGCCCGGGTCGCGCAATGTCTCAACATGGTTCAGGCAACGGCGCTGACCATCCTGACGCTTTCCGGCGCGCTGACCATCTGGTGGCTGTTCTCGCTTGCGCTGTTCACAGGGATCGTTGTCTCGTTCTGGCAGCCGGCCAGAATGGCGATGATCCCCAATCTGGTCCGGCGCGAGGATGTCGCCTCGGCGGTGGCGATCAATTCGGTGATCTTCAATGCGGCCCGCTTTGTCGGCCCGGCCATCGCTGGTGTGGTCATTGTCGGCTATGGCGCGGGCTATGCCTTCCTGGCCAATGCACTGAGTTATCTGCCGTTCATCGTAGCACTCTGGATCATCCGGCCGACGATGATCGGGAATAAGCCGAAACACCGCGTCGGGATCTTCACTCAGATGACCGACGGTTATCGCTATGCGCTGACCCATCCCGGCATCGGTCCGATGTTGATCCTGATGCTGATCACCTGCATTGCCATGCGCCCGGTCTTCGAGCTGTTACCGGGTTTCGCCGCCGAGATCTTCGGCAGGGGAGCCGAGGGGCTGTCGATGATGGCGACGGCCACCGGGATCGGCGCTGTGATCGGAGGACTTTATCTCGGTCAGCGCGGCGGCCTCGAAGGTCTGGTGCAGCTTTCTTTTGTCAGTGTTGGGGCGATGATCGCGTCGTTGCTGGTTTTCAGTCTGACATCGAATTTCTGGGTGGCGCTGGTTGCATTGGCTCTCGCCGGTGCCGCGATGGTCACTCATGGCGCGGGTGCGCAGACCTTGATACAGGCGACGGTAGATGAGGATATGCGGGGCAGGGTGGTTGCGCTATACGGCATGCTGTTCCGCGGCGGCCCGGCAATCGGAGCCCTGGTCATGGGCTGGGTCTCGGACTGGGCCGGTTTGCAATGGCCGCTGGTGGCCGGGTGCGCCATCGCGTGCCTCGCACTGTTCTTGATAATTGGGCGACGGACCACCATCCGCGATGCCATGGAAGCACGGCGCACGGGTCCCGAGCATGATGGTTGAACCGGATACGCTTCGGCTCTGGGCCATTTCCGACCTCCACCTCGCCTCCGAGGTGAACAGAAACGCGCTTGCCGAAATGCCTGATCATGGCGCCGACTGGCTGATCCTGGCGGGGGATATCGCCGAGCGGGAGGAAGTGTTCGCCGACGCGGTGAATTTCCTGGGGTCACGGTTCGGAAAACTGATCTGGGTCCCGGGGAACCACGATCTCTGGACCGATCAGAGGCCCGGTGGGGTGCCCCGGAGGGGTGACCTCCGCTACCGCCATCTGGTCGAACTTGCGCGGTCGGCGGGGGTTGTCACTCCGGAAGATCCATATCCCAGATGGCCTGTGGATCTTGATGGAAGGCCAGTCTTCATCGCACCTCTTTTTCTGCTCTATGATTATAGCTTCCGGCCGAACGATGTATCGCTTGACGGTCTGAAAGACTGGGTGAGGGAGAAGCATGCGGTGCCGGTGGATGAATTGCTGCTCGATCCCGATCCATATCCGGATCGGCCCGCTTGGTGCGTGGCCCGCTGTGCGGAGACCGAAGCCCGGCTTTCGGCGTTGCCAGAAGGCGCACGGACCGTGCTGATCAATCATTGGCCACTGCGTGAGGACCTCATCCACATTCCCCGGGTGCCGAGGTTCGTGCCCTGGTGCGGCACCCGGATGACCCATGATTGGCATCGCCGGTTCCGCGCCATCAATGTTGTCACCGGTCACCTGCATACCCGCAGGACTGACGTTGTCGACGGGACTCGTTTCCACGAGGTCTCTCTCGGTTATCCGCGGCAATGGAATCAGTCGAAAGGGATCGGAGACTATCTTCGTGACGTTACACCGGGCTCCGCGATGTGATTTCCAAAACAGCGAAGGGTTGAAATCGTCTCTGTGCGTGCGAGGATGGTGCCAATCCACTGGCAAGGGGAATTGATCGATGCGCACTGTTAATCTGAGCTTTGAGTTCGAAGCTGCCGAGAGCCTTCTGCAGACTTTGAATGGAGGTAAAATCGCCGACGATATGCGCGATCATCTTGTACGAGTGGTAGAGAATTCCATTCGTGAAGCTTCGGCGCCAGGCAGCCGCAAGCCTAAGCCACGCTATGTCGGCGAGCACGGTGAATCCGATAAGTAACAGCATTTGATCAGCCTGCCGTCCGGGCTTTCTCCATGGCTGCGTCCATTCGACACTTGACCTTCGTGCCGCATTGCCGCAAATGCTGCGCCGCAAAAGTTTTCTGTCGCCAATCCGATACAAGGCGGGAATACCGTGTGCGAGGGTCTGCTCGCTAGGTGTCCCGTGCGAATGGAGCAAGACCCTTGGACGTAAGTAAGATCTCGACCGGACCGAACCCGCCGTACGAAGTTAATGCCGTTATTGAGATTCCCCAGGGCGGCGTTCCGGTGAAGTACGAGCTGGACAAGGATTCCGGCGCGATGATGGTCGACCGGTTCCTGCATACCGCCATGTTCTACCCGGCGAATTACGGTTTCATTCCGAACACGCTTTCCGACGACGGCGATCCGGCCGACATCCTCGTCATCACCGGTTCCGGCGTTATTCCGGGCGCGGTCATCCCGTGCCGCCCGATCGGGGTCGTTCATCTGGAAGACGAAGCTGGCATGGATGAGAAGATCATCGCGGTGCCGGTCGAAAAGCTGCATCCCTACTATGCCGGGGTGAAAAGCTATCGTGATCTGCCGGAAATCCTGATCCAGCAGATCGTCCATTTCTTCGAGCACTACAAGGACCTCGAACAGGACAAGTGGGTGAAGTTCATCGAAATGGGCGACGCCGAGTCTGCCCGGACCACGATCCTGGAAGCGATCGAGCGGGCGAAGACCGCGAAGTAATGCGCCACCTTCCGAAAGCGCTATCTGAATGCAGCCGCGCCGGCCCGTAAGGGGCGGCGCGGTTTTGTTTGTGCTGGAAACCTTCCGCCGCGACAGGTTATTGAATCTCATCGGCGCCGATTGCGTCGGGGCGATTTCGTCCGAGGGAGGATCAGATGACCACAGCCGCAAAGGCTGGCACCGACCGGCTCATTCTCGCGCTCGATCAGGGAACCACCTCGAGCCGCGCCATTGTTTTCGATGCGAATACACGCGTTGCCGCAACGTCGCAGCAGGAGTTCCCGCAGCATTTTCCGCAATCCGGCTGGGTTGAGCACGATCCGGAGGACCTTTGGCGTACCACGGTTGAAACCGCGCGGGAGGCGATCTCGAAGGTCGGTGGAGCCGAGCGGATCGCCGCCATCGGCATCACCAATCAGCGCGAGACGACGGTGGTCTGGGACCGGCGAACCGGAAAGGCCATCGCCAATGCCATCGTCTGGCAGGACCGGCGCACGGCTCCATTTTGTGCGCGCTTGAAAGAGGCCGGTCACGAAGCTCTCTTTACAGCCCGGACAGGTCTCCTGCTCGACCCATATTTCAGTGGCACCAAGATTGCCTGGATTCTGGACAATGTGGAGGGCGCACGGGTCTTGGCGGATGCCGGGCATCTTGCATTCGGCACAGTGGACAGTTGGCTGATCTGGAGGCTGACCGGCGGGAAGGTTCATGCGACGGACGCAACCAATGCCTCGCGCACGCTGATCTACGACATCAACAAGGGCATCTGGGACCAGGAACTTCTGGCAATCCTCGGGGTGCCGGCTTCCATGCTGCCGGATGTGAAAGATTCGTCGGCGGATTACGGGGTGACGGACGCAGATCTGTTCGGCGTTTCGGTCCCGATTTCCGGCGTGGCGGGCGACCAGCAGGCGGCGACCGTGGGCCAGGCCTGCTTCGAAACCGGTATGATGAAATCAACCTACGGGACCGGCTGTTTTGCGTTGTTGAACACCGGCAGCAAGCCGGTGGCCTCCAGCAACCGATTGCTGACCACCATCGCATACCAACTCGGCGGCAATCCGACCTATGCTCTGGAAGGGTCGATCTTCGTGGCGGGCGCCTCAGTCCAGTGGTTGCGGGACGGGCTCGGTATGATCACCGATGCGGCTGACAGCGCCGGGCTTGCCGGGCAGGCGGATGCGGCGCACCGTGTCTATCTTGTGCCTGCCTTTACCGGGCTCGGCGCGCCCTACTGGGATGCGGAGGCGCGTGGCGCGATGTTTGGTCTGACACGGGCCTCTGGCCCGGCCGACTTCGCCCGGGCGGCACTTGAAAGCGTCGGCTACCAGACCCGCGATCTGCTGGAAGCAATGCGCATCGACTGGAGCGTAGAGGCCGGCGACACTGTTCTCAGGGTCGATGGCGGTATGGTTGCTTCGGACTGGACCATGCAGTTTCTCGCCGACATTCTCGGTGCACCTGTGGACCGGCCTGTTGTGGCGGAGACCACCGCGCTAGGCGCCGCCTACCTCGCAGGCCTCAGGCATGATTACTATCCCGCGCCGGCAGAGATGGCGGGACAGTGGGCCCGAGAGCGCCGGTTCGAACCGGCCATGAGTGCGAAGGCTCGGGACGGTCTTTATGCCGGATGGCGCGATGCCGTCCAGCGCACCCTCACGAACTGAACTGGGAAGCAGGCACGGACACGCGACAGGCCATACAAGCGCGTGTCGTTGCGGGGATGGATGAGGACGGTGCATCCAGCGTAGCAAAGCGGTTTCTTGGGTGCATCGACGCGAAAGAGTTTGACGCGGACCTGCTGAAGAAACCAATCACCCTACCCCGTTTCCTTCAGTCCGGACCGGTATCGTGAATTCTAGAATGTAATCTCGAACGAAGTTCCCTTGCCGGGCTGACTGTTACATCGGATTTTGCCGCCAAGGCGTTGGGTTACGAGATTGTAGACGATGTGCATGCCGAGCCCGGTGCCACCGTGATCGCGCCGGGTCGTGAAGAAGGGGTCGAAAATTTTTTCGACGGTGGCCTCGTCCATACCCCCGCCGAAGTCCTGAAACCGAACAATCGCCGAGTCTTCATCTCGTGGTTCGAGCTCGATCTCAATGCTCCCACCCGCATCCTGATACGCATGGATACCGGCATTGATCACCAGATTGGTTACGATCTGGGCAATTGCGCCAGGATAGGTTCGTCGTTTGATCGCAACGTCCGGCAGCTTCAAATCAATCGTGAGATCAAGCCGCCGTGTCTCGGCGGAGAGGCTCTGGACGGTGCTTGTAATATAGTCTCCGAGGTCAATTGTCCGGGCATCGTCGGCGGTCTGGTCGACAGCGACCAGCTTGAAATTTCTTATCAATTCTGCCGCGCGGCCGAGATTGCGCTCGATGATCATCATGCCGTCGACAATCGTCGTGAGAGATCCAACAGCGCGCGCACGGGTCAGCGCCTTTCCGGAGCCCGTAAGATCGGCCTCAAAGCCTTTAACCAGCTGTGAAACGTGGCTTGATGCCGTGACGCAGATTCCGAGAGGTGTGTTTACCTCGTGCGCAACCCCCGCAACGAGACCGCCAAGTGCCGCCATCTTCTCCCGATGAACGAGTTCGCTCTGGGCGTTTTTCAGATCGGTAATGTCAGTACTCGTTATGATGCAGCCGACATCGTCGATAAAGCGACGCTCCACCTTGTGAATGGACCCATCTGGCAGTTCGTCCTCAAGTACATCGTCGACGCGCTTTTCCAGGATTGCAATTCGCTTGTCGAAGATTGCGTCGACGGCGTCATCGCTTAGACGGGTACTTCGCTTGTTGTCGATGAGGAATCTCAAGGTTTTCTTATAGTCGGTACCGGGCTCACAGAGTTCCGCTGGAAGGTTATGCGATGACCGGATCCAGTTATTTATCAAACGGACCTGATTTTCCATATCAAGCAAGATCATACCGATGGGCGCAAGATCGACCACAGCTTCCAGAGTCTTCTGTTCTGCTGCAAGAGCATCTTGCGTTTCCTTACGAACTGCGACCTCTCGCTGTAACTCTTCCGTCCGCGCCGAAACCATCCGCTCAAGTTCGGCGGTCATGTTCTCCTTGGATTGATCTCTTTCCACTCGGTTGCTGATGTCGCGTATGACGAACTGGGCGATCTCTTGTCCGTTGGGACCGGTAAGACTGGTCACGGTTAATTCTGTCGGAAACTGGGTTCCATCGGATTTCCTGCCACGCCACTCGACGATCTGACGTTCACCGTTTCGCGCAGCGTCGAATACTTTGTTGAGCGCTGTCGTGGTTTCTTCCGCTGTATCGTGGAGGTTGCCGGATAGCCTGCCGAGGGGCTTGCCGATGACATCGGCTGGTTCAACGAGGAACATCTCCTCCGCGCGTTTGTTCAGCGCGACATATTTGCGATCTTCAAGCAGCATGATCGCGTCACCGGCATTGTTGAAGAGGTCCCGGTACTTGGCTTCGCTTTGCTCTCTCTCGATCATTTCCAGACGCAGCTTGTCTAGTATGCCTTCAAAGAACGAAATCGCGCGCGCCAGTTTTCCAAGTTCGTCGGTTCTGGTTTGATCCAGAGAAATCGCTGCGGGCTCGCCTTTTGCCAACCTTTCCAAGGCTTCAATCGCCCCGAACAGATCACGCGACATCACCTTGTAAACGAGCCACGAAGCGATTAGTGAGATCAAAAGGGACAACGCGAAATCGACGGCAAGTATTTGCTGCAGGCGTTCGTCGAAAGCGGTGCTTGCTTTCGTGGCGGATGCTTTGGCGCTGAGCCTCAGGTTGGTGATTGCCCTGAGGCGGGAATATATCTGCTGGTACTGCTCGTTCGTTCGGTGCATCTGCTCCGCATAGTGATCGAGATCGACGGTAGTCATGACCACTGCTGAAACATAGTGCTGGCGTAAGGTGTCAAAATCCCGGCTCAGCTTCTCGAACAGCTCCGCTTCCGGACTATTCTTGTCCAACGAGCTGAACATGCCCTCTATTGAGTTCCTGATGTCTTGCAATTGGTTCATGTAAGGACGCGCGCGGTCATAAAGTCCGCCCTCATCCAACTCGCCGGACTGGCCGAGAATGCCCTGCATCTCGAGATGTATTCTTGCTATAGTTCCACCCAGATCAGTTATCTGCTCTAGTCGGGCAAATGCATTTGTCTGCAGATTATTGAGCGCGTGTAGCTCGTCCTGCTTGCTCTGGAACAGGACGAAAAGGGATCCGGCGAAGATAAGGACGGTTATAATCGGAGCGACGAGAATCCAAGTCTTGAGCCCCAGCCGGAATCTTTGAATGTTAAATCTCACGCGTCACCTGATGGCTGCGCGGCCGTCAGTGGCCTGCTTTCGGGGTGAATGCCAGCGCTGTAGTGAAAACATTCTGCCTGTATCATCGGGCGCGGAAATGATTGTCGATCCCTCAGGTTTCGGCTGGACGCCAGAGGCTTCGCGCAATCTGGTTGTATGTCCGACGATGACGCTATGTGTTCCGACGACTGGCTCGGATGCATCGCCTTCATCGAAGGCTTACAAGGGGACGGCAGTGTTCCAAGCGTGAGAATTAAGACAATGACGCGCGTAAACATCGCCTAGACTCCGATGAATTTTTCGGTGTTCGGAAAAAATAGAGGCAAATACGTCACGAATGCGTTAACGTCGCGCGTTTTTACTGCAGTTCGCTCGCGCTCAGACGATCGCTTCTTGCTCTGGCTGGCCCAGCAGCGTTTTTGCCGGAAGCGCGATGCGGAAGCATGTTCCGATCTGCCGGTCATCGATCAGCGCTAGAGTCCCCCCGAGCCGTTTCATGATCTCCTTGCTGATGGCAAGGCCAAGACCGATCCCGCCGGTCGAGGACTGGGCCGCGCCGCGCTGGAATTTCTCGAAGATGAATGGCCGCAGATTACTGGGGATGCCCGGGCCATTATCGGAAATCTCGATTTCGTACTGATCGCCGGCCAGTCGACCGGAAACCCGCACTTCCGGCTTTGGCGACGTGTTGTGTTTGATGGCGTTGGTCAGGATGTTGATCACAACTTGCTGCAATCGATCCGGATCGGCTTCAACCAGCGCTGAGGGAAGTGGGGCGTTCAGCAGGATTTCACTGCCGGTGGCCTGCGCCAGTCCCCGGCAGGATTCTATGGCCCGAACAAGCGGCACTGCTGCATCGAGTTCGTGCAGGTTCCACGAGGCCTCCCCACGATCCATCAGGTTCATATCCAGGATCTCGTCGAGTAAGCGGGTCAGGCGCAGGCTTTCCTCGTGGATGATGGAGAGGAAGCGTTGGTTTTGCGGGCTCGAGAGGTCACGGCTTTCCAGCAGGATCTCCGAGAAGGAGCGGATCGAGGTCATTGGCGTGCGGACCTCGTGGCTGACCTGGCTGAGGAAATCGTCCTTTTGCGCATCCAGCAGGGTGAGCCGCTGGTTCGCGCGCCGAAGCTCGCGTGCCGTGGCCTCAAGCTCAAGTGACTTTTTCTCCACCTCCTGGCTGTATTCCATCAGCTGTGCCGTCTCGTCAGCGATCCGCATCAGCTCGTCGAGACTGATGGTCTCGCCGCTGACGATGCGCGAGATCATTGCCCGCGCGGAGGCTGCCCCGATGGAGCCGGCTAGGCGGCGCTCCAGATGGGCTATGAAGGCATCGGTCGGCTGCGGAAAATCGCTCTCCAGTCCCTGTCCCTCGGCGAACTCTCGGAATACGCGCTGGGCTTCGTTCGATCCGAGAATGCGCTGCGCCAGAATGAACAAATCTTCGGCCGAGGCGGAACGCTGGATGAATCGATGCTCATCGCCAGCGGGTGTACGGAACACGTCGACGAACAGGGTGCCCTGAAGACGTTCCAGCGGTTTCGGCTCGAACAGCAGGGAGCCACCGATGAACAGAACCGTATTGATGGCGAGGCTCCAGAACAGGGCATGGACGAGTGGATCCTGCCCTGTCAGACCAAGCAGGGCTTGCGGGCGAAACAGCTCTATGCCCCAGGGTCCGAATTCGATGGTGCTGGCCGACAGCAGCAGGTCGCCCTCGAAGCTCGGCAGAAACAGGGTGTAGCCCCAGAGCAGGAAACCGGCCAGCAGGCCAAGCTTGGCGCCGCTGGCGGTGGCCCGCTTCCAGTAGATGCCGCCGAGCAGGGACGGCAGAAACTGGGCGACGCCGGCAAAAGCGATCAGCCCAATGGCGGCCAGCGCGTCCGACTTGCCGCTGAGCCGGAAATAGAGATAGCCGAGCAGCAGAATGACACCGATGCTGATACGCCTGCTGATCAGCAGCAAGCGACGGACATCTCCGCTGCGCTCGATGGATGTCCATGGCGTCCGCAGCGCGATGGGCATGACGATATGGTTCGAGATCATGGTCGACAGCGCGATGGAGGCAACAATGACCATCGATGTCGCTGAGGAAAACCCGCCAAGAAAAGCCAGTAGCACCAGAAAATCCTGATCGACCGACATTGGCAGGGTCAGGACGAACATGTCCGGATTGGAACCTTCGGGCAGCACCGTCAGGCCACCAATGGCAATCGGCAGCACGAATAGGCTCATCAGCAGCAGGTAGGCAGGGAACAGCCATGATGCCATGCGAAGCTGATCCTCGCCGGTATTCTCCACCACGGTGACCTGGAACTGGCGGGGCAGGCATATTATCGCGATGCCGGACAGGAAGGTAAGGGCTATCCAGCGGGCGTCGAACATGTCTTCGGTTTGCAGAATACGCGCGGCATCTCGGCTGAAGATGTCGGCGGGTCCGTCCGCCAGCGCGAAGACCACGAAAAGCCCCACCGCGATCAGGGCGAAGAGTTTAACCAGCGCTTCCAGCGCGATGGCGGCGACGACGCCGTGGTGACGCTCGTTTGCGTCGATTGTCCGTGTGCCGAAAATGATGGTGAAGAGCGCCATTCCGGCGGCGATCCAGAAGGCCATTTCGTTGGCCGGGTCGCTGCTTGGCGGGTCTGCAAGATTGCCCGGATCGGTGGCGACGATGACCTGAATACTGGTTGTAACGGCCTTCAGCTGCAGGGCGATATAGGGTGTGGTTCCGATCACCGCGATCAGGGTCACCAGAACGGCGAGACTGGTGCTCTTGCCGTAGCGGGACGAAATCAGGTCGGCGATTGAGGTGATCCGGTGCATGTGGCCGATCCGGACCAGCTTGCGCAACAGGAACCACCAGCCGATGAAAACCAGTGTTGGCCCGAGATAAATGGTGGCGAATTCAAGCCCGTTCCGGACCGCCGAGCCGACGGCGCCGTAGAATGTCCAGGACGTGCAATAAACCGAGATCGACAGAGTGTAGACAACCGGTGACTGGATCCAGGAAGCCTTACCGCTTCGCGCCTGACGGTCGCCCAGGAACGCGACCATGAAGAGCAGCGCCACGTAGGCGAGCGAGGTCAGGAAAATCAGGTTCGGGGAAAGCATCAGCGCCCTGGGGAACCGGGGGAGGATGTATCGGGTGGCACGATTGCGTGCGGTTCTGGGTCATGGAGCCTGTTCGAGAACCAGAAGGCGATCACGATCAGGGCGGACCAGAGCCCGAAGATATAGGCGACGATCAGCGGAATGCCAAAAACGCTTTCCTGCGCCAAGAACAGGTCTATGACGGGCGGCAGCAGCAGGAAGAACCCTGCCACCGGTAGAAGGAAGGCGGCGTCGCGGAACTTTGCCGCTGTGCTTGGCGAGGCGGATCGCATCGGCTAGAGCCCGGCCAGCCTGCGGACTTGCTCGACAACATCCTTATTCGAAAAAGGTTTGGTCACGAACGCATTCGCGCCGATTTCCTCGGCGGTCTTGCGGTCCTTTTCCTGTCCTTTGGCCGTCAGCACGATGACCGGTAGATCGCGGGTGCGGGGAGAGGCGCGGAGTTGGCGCAGGATGTCAAACCCGTTGCGGTGCGGCAGCATGATGTCGAGAATCACCACGTCGGGCAAAGTGCCGTCGCTGAGCTGTTCCATAGCGGAATTTCCGTCGAGCGCACTTGTCACTTCCCACCCTTCGCGTCCAAGCAGAAAGCTCAGGGATTCGAGGATGTTCGGCTCGTCCTCCGCAATAAAGACGCGTTTCGTCACGCCGTTCCCCCCAATAGCCGTGTTCGTAGTCCGACTGTTTTTCAAATGCCGGTTACTTCCGAGTGTAGCTGAGGAGGGCGATGGCGCAACAACTCTGCGTCCTTTCGTCAGGTGCCGGTGATCGGATGTTCTTGCCGATGACGGCATTCTTCGCGCGTGCAGACCCGGCATGCGGACCCGACAGGCTCCGATACGGACCTGGCGGTCAGGTCCAATCCGTCGCCGTAGATTACGTCGCGCGCATAGAGCGCATCGCAGCCGAGCATGATGGAAACAAGGTGCCGGGGAGCGTCGAACCCCGTGGCTTGCTTGGCGACGGTTTTGGCGAAAAAAAGGAAGCGGTTGCGGTCAGGAAACTCAGCCAGCTGCCGAAATACCCTGTCCGGCGTCTGAAAGGCGCGATAGATGGCCCAGAGCGGACAAGCGCCGCCATAGCGTGGCAAAGGCAGGTCGCGCAGCGGGAGACGTTTGGTGATGTAGCCGGCCGGATCGGACCGCATGAAGGCGAAGGGCACCCCTTCCGCGCCAGGTTTCCGGAGAGAGGCCAAGCGGTGGCAAACCTGTTCGACGCTGGCGCTGAACCGGTACTGCAGCATGTCGATATCATACCGGCAGGCGATGGCAGTCTGACGGAACTGGTCGTACGGCATCAGCATGGCAGCAGCGGCATAGGATTGCAGCGAACGGCGACCTCTGACCAAGGCCGCATCGCTGGTCAGCAGAGGGGATTGCAGCAGAGTTTCCTCGATCACCTCTGCCAGAGCTGTGACCACGAGCGCTCGTGCCGCCCGGAACCGCCGGGTTGCTGTCGGCAGGGCGGGGCCGGCGCTATCGGGCGCGGGCGGTCGTGTCTTGCTAATCTGCTGGAGTAATGTGTGTGCGGCGGACTCGAACTCCGGCGCGACCACGTCGCATCCGAGCCGCGCAACGAGCCCTTCCACGGCTTCTTCCAGCGACGCAAAATAGTTCTGGTTCTCCAGAACGAAATCATCGACCTCCTCGGCCGGTGTTACGGATCCCTGACGTGACGGCGCGCGGTCGAAATACCCCGCCATGGCCTGGGCGACATCGGACAGCTTTGCGCTTTCCTCCGCGAGGTTTTGGTGAAACCGTGCCCGCTGGTCTTCTGGAACGTCATCGACGCTGGCGAGAATTTCAGAGGTCGACCGTATGGCTGCAATATTGGAGAGCATGCCGTGCACCGCGTCGGAGAGGAACGGATCCTGACGCAAACGGTCGGACAACGCATGCAGGGTAGCAGTCTGGTCCAGATTGGTTCTGTGCATGTTCACGATCAACCCGGCCCATGGCCGGTGCCGGGCGACAAGGTCGGTCGCGCTTTCCGGATCTGCCTCGCCATCGGCATTGGCGGGATCGGTTGCGATTTCCTCCAGATCCTGGATCAGTCGGCGTTCGACGGCACCGTCCAGGTAGTCGATTCCGACGGAAAGCACCTCTCCCAGTCGCCGCAGCAGTGCGCCGCCAACTTGGCGTTTGTTGTGCTCGATCAGGTTCAGGTATGACGCGGAAATACCAGCGGCCTTCGCAAGATCCGCTTGTGTCCGGCCCAGGCTGCGGCGCCGCTCTCGAATTCTCATGCCAATTGGCGCGCGGGCCATGTATCAGTTCCTTGATTTCGCTCATCTTGGTGCGGTGCAGCGTAAATTATTTACAAACCAATAATTTTTAGTGTTCATATAATTACAAAAAAATCGGCAAATATCAATTACTTATTCGTTTATTGACTAAATGTGCGTACGATCATGACCGAGCGCATAAAGATGCTCATCGGGGATTGGGTCTCTGACGCATTCCAGAAAAATAACGGGAGGAACAAATGGCAAAGTTCAATAATGGATTAAGCCGCCGGGGCCTGCTGAAAGCTTCAGCTGTCGCTGGCGTCGGCCTTGCGGCGCCGACGGTTTTTACAAGTAAAGCCTATGCCTACACGAATGAGCCGAAGGGCGGATCTGTAACCCTTGGCTTCAACGTGCCGCAGTCCGGCCCGTATGCGGACGAGGGCGCGGATGAGCTGCGCGCTTACGAGCTTGCTGTCGAGCATCTGAATGGTGGCGGTGATGGCGGGATGTTGAATACGTTCTCGTCAAAGGCTCTTAAAGGTTCCGGTATTCTTGGCAAAAAAGTCGAGTACGTGACCGGCGACACGCAGACCAAATCCGACGCAGCACGCGCTTCGGCGAAGTCGATGATCGAGAAAGACGGAGCCATCATGATTACCGGCGGCTCGTCCTCCGGCGTCGCGGTGGCGGTACAGGGCTTGTGTCAGGAAGCTGGCGTGATCTTCATGGCTGGTCTGACCCACTCGAACGACACCACCGGTAAAGATAAAAAAGCGAACGGTTTCCGCCACTTTTTCAACAGCTACATGTCAGGTGCAGCGCTCGCGCCGGTGCTTGGCAAAGCCTATGGCACCGATCGGAAAGCTTACCATCTGACGGCTGACTACAACTGGGGTTACACCACAGAAGAAGCCGTCCGTAGCTCGACCGAAGCGATGGGCTGGGAAACGGTTGGGGCGGTCAAGACACCGCTCGCTCAGACCGATTTCTCTTCCTATATCACGCCGGTTCTGCAGTCTGATGCCGACGTTCTGGTGCTGAACCACTATGGCGGCAACATGGTGAATTCGCTGACCAACGCGGTTCAGTTCGGGCTGCGCGAGCGTGTCGCCAACGGCAAGAATTTCGAGATCGTTGTGCCGCTTTACTCGCGACTTATGGCGAAGGGTGCCGGCGCAAACGTTAAGGGCATCTTCGGTTCTACGAACTGGCACTGGTCGCTGACAGACGAAGGCTCCAAAGCGTTCGTCAAATCCTTCGGCACCAAGTACGGTTTCCCGCCGAGCCAGGCCGCCCACACATGCTACGTTCAGGCTCTGCTGTATGCCGATGCCGTCGAACGGGCTGGTAGCTTCAATCCGTGTGCCGTCGTCGAGGCTCTCGAAGGCTTCGAGTTCGATGGTATGGGCAACGGCCCGACCCTCTACCGGGCAGACGATCATCAGTGCTTCAAAGACGTTCTCGTCGTGAAGGGTAAAGAGAACCCGACTTCGGAGTTCGATTTGCTGGAGATCGTCGAGGTTACGCCGGTCGCGCAGGTTACCTACGCGCCGGACCATCCGCAGGTCGCTGGCGGTAGCCTCGGAACTTGTAACCCGGGCTCGTAATCGGGCACTCTTAACGCACCGACCGTGCCTGAGGGCACGGTCGGTTCTTTGCGTTATTTGGGAATGTGATCGGATCCACAGGAGGTGGCGTCTTGGACGCGATTATTCTTCAGATTCTTAATGGACTGGACAAGGGCAGCGCCTATGCGCTGATCGCGCTCGGTCTTACGCTAATCTTCGGGACACTGGGTGTTGTCAATTTCGCCCATGGGGCATTGTTCATGTTGGGGGCGTTCTGCGCTGTCACACTGAACAAGATTCTCACGTTCTCTTACGAAACGATCGATCCGGTCCGTAAAGACTTTCTAGGAAACCCCCTCAAGGTCGAAACACCGTACATTCACGACTGGTTCGGGCCGGACGTTGGCACCGCCATGATCGAGTGGTCGGTGCCGTTGGCGATCCTGTTCTCCATACCGATCATGATTCTCGTTGGTCTCTCCATGGAACGGGGCCTGATCAAGTACTTCTACAAGCGGCCTCACGCCGACCAAATTCTGGTCACCTTCGGACTGGCAATCGTCCTGCAGGAGATCATTAAGTACTTCTATGGCGCGAACCCGATCCCGACGCCGGCGCCCCCGGCTCTGACCGGCAGCGCGGATTTCGGTGTCCTGCTCGGCTTCGATGCCGGCTCGATCATCTACCCTTACTGGCGCCTGGTTTATTTCGTTTTCGCGGCTTTCATCATCGGCGGTGTGTTCGCATTCCTGCGATATACCACCTTCGGTATGGTCGTTCGCGCCGGCATGGCCGATCGCGAGACTGTTGGCCTGCTGGGGATCAACATCGACAAACGTTTCACCATCATGTTCGCGCTCGCGGCCTGCGTGGCCGGACTTGCTGGTGTGATGTACACCCCGATCAATTCGCCGAACTACCATATGGGGATGGACTTCCTGGTTCTCTCCTTTGTCGTCGTCGTGGTCGGCGGCATGGGGTCTCTCGAAGGGGCTGTTGCCGCAGGCTTCCTGCTCGGCGTGCTGGAGTCTTTCGCGTCGATGGGCGAGATCGTCTCGCTGCTTCCGGGTATTAACCAGATCATTATCTATCTGGTCGCCATCATTATTCTATTGACGCGTCCTCGCGGCCTAATGGGTCGTAAGGGCGTGATGGAGGAGTGACCGATGCTGGGACTCAACAGCAAAGACAAGACGCTGTTTCTGATCGTCCTCGCGCTGACGATGTTCGCCCCGTTTCTGCTGAATCCTTTCCCGGAAGGGTCTGAGCTGGCGCAGTTCAATGCGGGCTATCCGGATCTCATGCAGAGATTTGTGATCTTCGGGATATTCGCGATTGGCTTTAATATCCTCTTCGGGCTGACCGGATATCTCAGCTTTGGCCATGCAGCTTTCCTCGGAGTTGGTTCCTATGCCGGCGTTTGGATGCTGAAGCTGCTAACGATGAACGTTGTGCCGGCGATCGTTGTGTCGGTGATTTTCGCAGGGCTGTTTTCAGCCATTGTTGGATACATCTCGCTGCGCCGTTCGGGGATCTACTTTTCGATCCTCACATTGGCCTTCGCGCAAATGTCATTCGCGCTGGCCTATTCCGTGCTGACTCCGATCACTAACGGTGAGACGGGGCTACAACTGGCTCTTGATGATCCGCGTATTCTGGATTTCGGCGCGGCCGACGGTTCGCTTCCTGCGACGAACTTCTTCGGGATCGAGATGCGCGATGGGTTCGAGCTGGCGCTTGGTCCGTGGCTCTTCACCTTCAATTTCGGCTATTATCTCTGTGCGGTCGTGATGTTGGTCGCATTCTACATCTCGATCCGTATCTTCCGGTCGCCCTTTGGCCTGATGTTGCGGGCGTTGAAGACGAACCAGCAGCGGATGCGCTTCACTGGTAAGAACCCGAAACCCCATACGCTGGCGGCTTTCATTATCTCCGGCATGTATGCCGGGCTTGCAGGTGGGCTGATGGTAGCCATGGACCCGCTTGCCGGAGCCGAACGCATGCAATGGACCGCCAGTGGCGAGGTGGTTCTGATGACCATTCTCGGCGGTGCCGGAACCTTGATCGGTCCGGTACTCGGGGCGGGCGTGATCAAATACTTCGAGAACATCTTCTCGAAGATCAACGACAATGTCCTCTACAACTGGTTTTCCTTCCTGCCGGACGGCATGCAGGACGCATTTGTCTTCATGATCCATCCGTTCATCGGCAAGGGCTGGCACCTCACTCTCGGAATCATGTTCATGCTGGTCGTGATCTTCCTTCCGGGCGGAGTGGTCGAAGGCGGACAGCGGCTCAAGCGGCTGTTCCGTCGACGGGACGGCTCAGACAGTGCGGGCGGCGCTTCGTCGGCCAAAGTACATCCGGCGGAATAGGGAGCGGATTGATGGGTATTCTTGAAGTCAAAGGGGTCAACAAACGCTTCGGCGGTTTGAAGGCTCTTGACGAGGTCAATCTAAATGTCGAAGCCGGAACTGTGCATGCGATCATAGGACCGAACGGTGCGGGCAAGTCGACCTTTCTCAATTGTCTGGTCGGCCGGCTGGAGCCGGATACGGGAACGGTGGATTTCGATGGCAGCTCTCTTCTCAATCTTGAGCCGCATGAGATCAACCAGTTAGGTGTAAGTCGGGTGTTCCAGACGCCGGAGATTTTCGGCGATCTGGATCTGCTCGAAAATGTCATGATTCCGACGCTGGCGCGCCGGGACGGTCCGATCAAGCTGGATGCCTGGAGCCGGGTGGATCATCTCGTGGAGGTCCGGGAACGGGCCGAGGAACAGCTGCAGGATGTGGGACTGTTCGAAAAGCGGGATATGATGGCGAGCAGTTTGTCGCGCGGTGACAAGCGGAGGTTGGAACTCGCCATGTGCCTCGTGCAGGACCCCAAACTTCTCCTGCTGGACGAGCCGACTGCCGGCATGTCCCGGGCCGATACAAACAACACCATCGACCTGCTGAAGAAAATTGGCGAGCGCGGGATTACGAAGATTGTGATCGAGCATGACATGCACGTCGTTTTCTCGCTTGCCAGCAAGATCTCCGTGATGGCCCAGGGAACCGTGATTGCCGAGGGCAAGCCGGAGGACATCAAAGGCGATCCGCGGGTCCAGGAAGCCTATCTCGGGGGAGCCCATCTATGAGCAGCGAAACTCTCCTCAATCAGCCGGACAGCGGGTCTATGAAAAAGCCGGATAATCCGATCAGGAACGTCGGAACCCCGCCAGCATATTTCTCCTGTTGGGGCCTCCAGGCCTATTACGGCGAGAGCTATATCGTCCAGGATGTCAGCTTCAATATCCATGAGGGCGAAATTGTCGCCCTGCTTGGGCGTAACGGGGCCGGAAAGACGTCCACACTGCGCGCCATCGCGCGCGCCGGCGACCCGCAGTTGCACCATGGGGAAATCTGGCTCGATCACCAACCGCTGCACGAAATGTCCAATTATCAGGCGGCACAGAACGGCGTTGGCCTGGTGCAGGAAGACCGGCGGATTATTCCAGGCCTGACAGTCGAGGAAAATCTTGAACTGGCTCAAATCAACAAGCCGCACGGCTGGTCGATCGAGCGGCTGTATGAGCATTTCCCGCGCCTGGCGGAACGCCGCAAGCAGGAAGGGATCACGATGTCTGGCGGCGAGCAGCAGATGCTGGCGGTCGCCCGTGCCCTTGCCCGTGACGTGAAGCTGCTGCTCCTGGATGAGCCTTATGAAGGGCTGGCTCCGGTCATCGTCCAGGAGATCGAAAAGATCCTTGAGGAAATCAAAACCCTCGGAATGACCTCGATTATTGTTGAACAAAATGCGATCGCGGCTCTGCATCTTGCAGACCGGGCCCTGATCCTCGATATGGGTCAGATCGTCTTCGACGGCACCGCTCAAGAAGTGCTGGATGATGAGGCGCTCCGACAGGAGTATCTCGCGATCTGATTTAACGGGTGCCGAAGCGGATCTCCTGTTCGCGGCATCTCAGAGCCCCGCTTTATGCGGGGCTTTTTCTTTTGGTGTCCGCTCGTTGCCTGCGCTTCACCACGCCCTAACTCAGATCGTTGGGCGTTTGAGGGAGCCAGCCAATGTGTGTTGTGTTGCGTATCGTCTTTACGAGTTTGGCCATTCTTGTTCTGTGCGCTGCTCCAACGCAAAGCACCGAAGCAAGCACTCTTGAAACTGGCTGGGCTCGGCTCAAGGAGCCGGGGACGGTGGCGATCATGCGCCATGCGATAGCACCGGGAACCGGTGATCCGGGCGATTTCCGGATTGGCGATTGTTCGACACAACGCAATCTTGATGAGAGAGGCCGCGAACAGGCGCGGCGCATTGGTGCTGCGGTGCGCGCTTCGGGCGCCAAAATAGACCGGATCCTTTCCAGTCAATGGTGTCGCTGTGTCGAGACGGCGAAATTGCTTGAGGTCGGGACGGTCGAGCAACTGGCCAGCCTGAATTCTTTCTTTGAAGACCGATCAACCGAGAGTGCGCAAACCGAAGCGCTGCGCGTTTTTCTGAATGGGTTGTCTGACGACGAGACAGTTCTCCTCGTGACGCATCAGGTGAACATTACCGCTCTCACCGGTGTTTTTCCGGCTTCCGGCGAAGTCGTCCTTTTCAGGATGGGGGCTGATGGGACTCCAACTGTTCTAGAGCGCATACGCACCGGATCGTGAGTGCTTCGCGATCTTGAGTATTCACCTGCATGCCAATGGATCGGTACACAGTCATCCGGAAGTACAATGATGCATCATGCTTGTAGGGAGTGGCGAGCGAATGCAAGACGGGTTGTATCAGGCGGCCAGCTGGCAAACGTCGTTCTGGGCCTGAAGTCTCACTCCGACGCTGGACTACTGGTAAATGATGGCATCAGCCCATAGCTTGGCGCGTGCAAGGACGCGAGCGTCTGATACGCCAAATGACTGGTGCCTGGTCTGCACAAGGCGGCGCCTAAATGTTGGTCTGTCACGTTCTGGTCGTTGCGCGTTTGACCATCGTTAGCATCCCGTATCCCTGCGGAAGAGAGTGGACATGAAAGCTGGAATCCGTGCGGGACTTGTTGCTTTTCCGCTCCTGCTGGCGGTTATCCCGTTCGTGACCCGTTTTGCCAGTGCTTCCGAAACAGCTATGCGCTCCAGTAACGTCACTGCGCTGGACGGTGATCACGAGGTCCCCGAAACCTGCCGTCTGGACCTTCCCGTCCAAGTTCCTCCAATCAGTGTTTCAGAGGCGGAGAACGTGGAGAAAACTTGGGCCAGAGCGCTCGGTGTTGTGGTGACACTCTCGCGCCAACTGGTTCGTACACGCGGCGGCGCCGATGCCGATAAAGACAACGAAACTCAAAGAAGGAAGCGCAAGATGAAGATCATGCTCATGCACAGCAGTATCGTCCCGCATCAGCAGCAGATCTTTATCGCGCTTGGCCCGGAGGGGCACGGGCTTGCCGTTCGGCTCGCGAAACAACTTGACGGGTGTGTTGATGCCATCCGCAGGAACCTATGACAATGACCGGGGCATGGCCCGGTCAACTGCCAGATAGAACAATAGACGGATCAAGCCGGGAAGCATTACGCGCGGGCAGGTAGCCGAAGACGACCCCGATCAAAGTCGCGCAGACCACCGCCGAGATGATCGCGGTCGTTGAGTATATCAGGGTAAAACTCGACCCGAGCATGCTGAAGGCGGCGCCGAAGCCGAGCGCGACAAGGATGCCAAGCACGCCGCTGATCAGGCAGACCAGCACGGCTTCGATCAGGAATTGCTGCAGGATGTCTCCCTGGCGGGCGCCGACCGCCATACGCACGCCGATTTCGGTGATCCGTTCGGAGACCGACACCAGCATGATGTTCATCACCCCGATGCCGCCGACGGCAAGCGAGATCAGCGCGATGGCGGAGACCAGGAGAGCCATGGTTTGCGACGTGCGGGTGATGCTCTGGCGGATCTCGTCCGTGTTGATAATGAAGAAGTCTTTCGCTCCGTGCCGCTGGGTCAGCATGTCCGTGACGGTTTGCTCGGCGACGCTCATATCCGTGCTTTCGTCCACGCGCAGGATGATGCTGCGCAGGGATGTGCTGCCGAGAAAGCGGGTCTGCACGGTGGTGTAGGGCAGGTAGACCGAGAGGTTTTGCCTGCCGCCAAAGCTGCTCTGGCTGGATGAGACCACGCCGATCACCCGGCAGGGGACGGCATTGACGAAGATCACGCTGCCGACGGCCGCTTCCGGCTCATCGGGAAAGAGCGTTTTCCGGGTATTCTCGTCGATTACGGCTTCCTGGGTCCGGAACCGGATACTGTCCGCATCAAGCAATCGCCCCTCGACAAGCTCCGTTGCCTTCGCCGCGAAATATTGCTCTCCCACACCGCTGATCTGGGCATTGGCCTCAATCGCTCCGAAACGCGTGGTTCCGGAGGAGGAGACCGTCGGCGTCACCGCCGCCGCAAAATATTGCTTTTCCAGCTCCGTGGCGTCGCTCACCACCAGTGTCTTGATCCTGCCTGAACGCAGATCGCCAAAATTCTTGCCGGGGAAGATCTCCAGAGTGTTGGTGCCGAGCCGCCGGATATTATCCAGGACCTGTTGCTGGGAGCCTTCGCCGAGGGCGAGAACGCAGACAACCGATGCAATACCGATGACGATGCCAAGCATGGTCAGTGACGTTCGCAGTTTATGCGCCCGCATGGCGATCAGCGCCATCTGGAAGGCTTCGGAAAACCGGTCCGCTGCTGCTGTCCAGGCGGATGCTGTCCGGTTTCCGGAAGCATGCCCGGCTGGCTCGGGCTGTTTTGCCGGGCGGGTCTGTGTGTCCGAGATGATCTCGCCGTCGCTGATCTCGATGATGCGTTCGGCCTGGGCGGCGACGTCCGGGTCGTGGGTGACGATGATGACGGTACGCCCATCCTCGTGCAGCTCATGCAGGATGCGCAGCACTTCCTCGCTGCTCTTCTTGTCCAGAGCACCGGTCGGCTCGTCCGCCAGGATCACGTCCGCGTCGTTCATCAGGGCGCGGGCAATCGAGACCCGCTGTTGTTGGCCGCCGGAGAGCTGACCCGGCCGGTGATCCGCGCGATCCGCCATGCCAAGGCGGTCCAGTAACCGATGCGCTTTATCCAGCCGATCGGAGCTGCGCTGCCCGGCGTAGATGGCGGGAATTTCAACGTTCCCCGCCGCCGTCAGTTCCGCCAGCAGATTGTAGCGCTGGAAAATGAAACCGAAATGCTCGCGCCGGAGCGCTGCAAGATCGTCCGGGCCGAGTGCATCGGTAGGCTTGCCGGAGACCCGGTAACTTCCGGATGTCGGCCTATCGAGACAGCCGAGAATGTTCATCAGCGTCGACTTGCCGGACCCGGACGCCCCCATGATGGCAACCATTTCGCCGGACTCGATGGTGAGGTTGATGCCTTTCAACGCTTCGACATAACCTTCGCCGGACGGAAAGGCGCGGTGCAGGTTTTCGATCAGAATAAGCGGGTGCGCCATGATATCAGAACCGCATCCGGAAGCCGCGTTGTCTGCCGCCGGACGATGCGCCGCCGGACTGGCCGACGACCACCTTTTCTCCCTCGGTGAGGCCTGAAGTTACCTCGACGGTCACTTTGTCGTTCAGGCCAACGCTAATCTTCCGGTGTTCAGGCTGCCCCTTTTCGTCAAGCACCCGGATACGGTATCCGCCGCCCCTGGCAGGCGTGCCGAGTGCCGACGACGGAATGGTCAGCACATTCCGCGCTTGGTTCAGCACGATATGAACTTCCGCCGTCATGTAGGTACGCAGTCTCCGCTCCGTGTTCGGAATATCGAAGGTGCCGATGTAATAGATCGCGGAGGAACTCGATGCCGAGGACGTATTGCTGCTGGAGGAGGTGGTAATGGCGCTGTCGGAAGTAATCGATTCCGGGGCCGGTTCGATTGATTGCAGCACCGCGTCATAGCGCCGTTCCGGGTCGCCAAGGATGGTGAAATAGACCGGCTGGCCAGGCTCTACCCGGACAATATCGGCTTCTGAAATCTCTGCCCGGACGGTCATTGTGTCCAACTGGCCGAGGATGATGATGGTCGGCGTGGATTGCGCGGCGTTGACGGTCTGCCCTTCTTGGCTGACCACGGCCAGCACGGTGCCATCCGTCGGCGCGATAATCTTGGTGTAGCCGAGATTGGCATCGGCGGTCTCGACTGCGACCTCGGCCTCCACAATCTCGGCCTTCAGAGCCTCGATCTGCGCTTGCGTGGTTCGGACGTCCGCTTCCGCTGCCTCGAAGTCGGCCTGGGAGACGGCCCGTTGTGCGACCATTGATTTTTGCCGCTCCAGGGTCAGGGTGTTCCGGGTCAGGGTCGCCTGTTTTTCGGCCAGTTGTGCCTTCACCTTGGCCAGAGCGGCTTCGGCTGTCCGCAGCGCGTTTGCCTGGGTGACGGAATCGATCTCCGCTATCAGGTCACCTTCCATTACTTCATCGCCGAGGGCTACATGCAGGGCCGTAATCTGGCCGGATGCCTGGGCGCCCACGGCAACCAGGGCGGACGGCTTGAGGATACCGTTGGCGAGAACGGTTTCCTCGATAGTGCCAACCTTTGCCGGTTGCGTCGTATAGGAGACTTCCTTGGAGGGGGAGAGCTGTGTCCAGCCATAATAACTGCCGCCTGCCAACAGAGTGACGACGATGAGAGCGAGCAGAAGGCGTCCGCGCCTTCGGGATGAAGGGATTTTTGTCATGATTGGGGTATGGCCTGCATATCTCTGATGCGCATTAGTTGCGGAGAGCTGTGGAGGCTGAGGTGGCCGAATTTGAGACCTCCTTCACACCGTCCCAGCCACCACCGAGCGCTTTGTTAAGTGTTACGTAGCCGGAGGCGATGGCGACCTGGCTCTGGAGAAGGGAATCCTCTGCTGAATAAAGAGAGCGTTCCGCGTCGAGCACATCGAGGAAGCTGCTGGAGCCGGCTTGGTAGAGCGTACGCGCCAGCTGTGCCGCGTCCCGGTAGGCATTCGCAGCCTCACTCAGGGAGCGATAGCGGAGCCGTTCCTGTGCCAGCGTGACGATTGCGTTTTCGACATCTTCAAGGGCAGTTAGCACCGTTGAGCGGAAAGCGGCCTCGAACTGGTCGCGCTGGGCGACGGCAATGTCGACGGCCGCGGCGAGTTGCCCGCCATTGAAGATCGGCACGCTGACGGACGGGCCGATGAGCCAGCCGATCGAAGAGCCTTTCGCCAGATCGCCGATGCTGGAGCCGGAGGTGGAGATGCTGCCGGTCAGGCTGATGCTGGGATAGCGAGCCGCTTCGGCCTCGCCGATCAGGGCGGTGTACTGGGCAAGTTGGCGTTCGGCCGAACGCACGTCCGGCCGGGTCAGCAGGATGTCCGCAGGAACACCGGCCGGAACAGGCTTCACGGGCGTCGGGATCGGGGCGTTGTTCTCGATCAGGCTGGTCAATGCCGCTGGAGGCTGTCCGGTCAGCACGCTCAATCGGTGAACGGCTTGCGCATAGGATACTTCAAGTGTCGGGATATTGGCTTCGGTGCTGCTGGCCTGACCGGCAGCGTTTGCCATGTCCGCACCTGAGGTCGAGCCGGCCCGGAACATGGTGCGGGTCAGGGCTTCGGTCTCGCGCTGTGACGCAGCGGTGCGGCGGGCCAGCGCGATCCTTGCCCGGAAGCCCCGAGCGGAGACGTAGTTCGATGCGATATCGCCGATCAGGGTCAGCATCGTGTCGCGCAGATCTTCTTCTGCCGCGTCCAGGCTGTAGGCCGCAGCTTCGACACGTCGCTGCTTGCCGCCGAACAGATCAAGCTCCCAACTCGCATCGAAACCAGCCTGGAAGTTCGAGCCAACCGAACCGTTGCTCCGGCTCCGGTTTGCCGATCCGGTGCCGTCCAGCGTCGGCAGCAGCGCGCCGCCGACTTGCCGGTAAGTCGCGCGGGCCTCGCGGATTTTTGCTTTCGCAGCCGCCAGGTCAAGATTCTGGGCGCGCGCCACATCGATCAGCCGGTTCAGCGTTTCGTCGTCGAGCGCCAGCCACCAGCGGGAGAGAGCGGGTACGGCAACGCTCAATCTCGCCGGGGTAACTGTGCTGTCCTGACCGTTCCATTGTGCAGGCACAGGCAGTTGCGGCAATGCATAGTCCGGACCAACCGTGCAGGCCGCGAGCAGGCCGGTCAGGGCAACAAGCGCGGCTCGGGTCGCCGGGATGGTTTTTGCAGGATTGATCAACAGGGGCACTCTATTAGCCGGCTTAAGGTCAATATCTGCCGGAGGGTGGTCGGAACGGCGAGAATTGCCGGCGGAAAATCGGGACATAGAGTTCTAACGTCCTGGTTTTGAATTT
This sequence comes from Nisaea sp., assembly GCF_039990255.1. Lineage (GTDB taxonomy): Bacteria > Pseudomonadota > Alphaproteobacteria > Thalassobaculales > Thalassobaculaceae > Nisaea. The sequence continues at coordinate 365,541 of NZ_JBDXGG010000007.1, forward strand.
CCGTCGCACGGGCCACGGAAAATTTTCACGTAAGGGTAAAAGCTGTCACTGACATCAAAGGCGGGCATCGCCGGCTGGCAGGAGGGCTGGCAGCGGATACCGTCGGAGACGAGCGCTGCAAGCTTAGAGGGCATACCGTCAAACGACCATAATTTTTTGCTGTGTAAGGATCAGCCGGGGGCCTAGAACGGACTTCCTTTTGCGGTGCAAACAGGGCTGGTTTTGAAGTCCGGCTGCGGTGTATGGTCGAATTCTCGCGGGCTCTTCGGGGTCTCCGAGGGGGCTCGCTGCAAGGCTAGATGGCCGCGTCTAAGCGCAGATCCCCCGCTCTGATCATTGTTCAAGGATCGGCTCCCGATCCGCCACCCGGTTCTTGAGGTTTACAGAATGCGTACTGTCTTTGTTAACGGCAGCTATGTCCCGGAGAACGAGGCCCAGATCTCGATCTTCGATCGCGGTTCTCTTTTCGGCGATGCCGTCTATGAGGTGACATCGGTACTCGATGGCAAGCTGGTCGAATATGAAGGCCACATGACGCGCCTGCGCCGGTCCCTGGATGAGCTGAAGCTGCCGTCACCGGCAACCGACGAAGAACTGCTGGAAATCCATCGCGAGCTGGTGAAGCGGAACGACCTCACCGAGGGCCTGATTTATTTGCAGGTCTCCCGCGGCGCCGCCGACCGTGATTTCCTGTTCCCGGGCGCGGACGTGAAGCCGACCCTGCTGATGTTCCCCCAGCATAAGTCCCTGATCAACAGCGCGCTGGCCGAGCGCGGCCAGAAGATCATCCTGGTCGACGACCTGCGCTGGCGCCGTTGCGACATCAAAACCGTGCAGCTGCTCTATGCCTCCATCGTGAAGAACCAGGCGCACGACGCCGGTGCGGATGATGCCTGGATGGTGCTGGACGGGGAGATCACCGAAGGTTCCTCCAACAACGCCTATATCGTCACCGAGGACGGCACCATCGTCACCCGTGACCTGTCGACGGATATCCTGCACGGCATCACCCGCAAGTCGGTTCTGCAATGCGCGGCCGAGCTGCAGCTGAAGGTCGAGGAGCGGCCGTTCACCGTGGCGGAAGCCAAGGCGGCGACAGAAGCTTTCTCCACCTCGGCCACCAGCTTCGTGACCCCGGTCATAGAGATCGATGGTTCCGCCATTGGTGAAGGCAAACCCGGCCCGATCGCCCACCGCCTGCGCCAAGTCTATATCGAGAGCAGCAAGGCCGCCGGTATCTGATCTGAGACCAGACTTCCGGTTCTGTTTTTCGGGCGCGGTCTGAGATCGCGCCCGAAGTAATTGTAAAGGTCGGTTGACGTGACTCCCGTCTATTCCGTCAGCAAGCACCTGGTGCGGCTGGGTGACCTATACTTGGGCTATCTCCGCAGCACCTGTTTTGCTCACGGTGGAGCCTGTCTTCAGGAAACCTTCCCCCGCTGCGCCAGAAAATCCAGCAAGACCCTGACGCGGGCGGGAACGGGCCCGCCTTGCCCGACATAGACGGCGTGGAAGCTTTCTTTTCCGCCCGGGTCAAACGCGCCGAGAACCGGGACCAGACGGCCGGAGGCGATGTCGTCCCGGATCGTGAAGGCGGCCAGCCGGGCAAGTCCGACACCGTTGAGCGCGAGGTGGCGCACGGCTTCTCCGTCGCTCGCTCGAATGGTGTTGCCTGATGGGCATTCCACAATTTGTGCGCCATCGCGAAGTGGCCAACCGGTTACGTGCCGGACATAACCGAAGCCGATGCGTGTGTGTCTTTCCAGATCGGCGACCGTCTTTGGCTTGCCCGCTCGTTCAAGGTACTCGGGCGCTGCCACGATCATCACCGGTGAATCACCCAGCTTGCGGGCGATAAGGCTTGAGCTTTTCAGCGGCCCTGCCCGGACTGCGACATCCGTGCGCTCGGCCAGCAGGTCGATGACGATGTCCGTCTGCACCAGATCCAGTGTGATCTCCGGATATGCGGCGAAAAAGTCAGGCAGAAGCGGGGCGAGGATGTGGGTCGCATAAGACGCGCTGGTATTCAGGCGGATCGGCCCGGCGGGCTGCTCCCCACGCCCGGCCTGACGCTCGGCTTCCTCGATATTCGCCAGGATCGCGGCCGAGCGTTCGAAGAAAGCACAGCCTTCCGGTGTCAGCTCCAGCTGGCGGGTGGACCGGTTCAGCAGTCGCGTGCCGAGGCGGGTTTCCAGTCTGGTGATCAATTTGCTGACAGCCGATGGCGTCATTCCCAGACTGCGTGCGGCATGGGAAAAACCGCCGAGCTCGATGACCTGGACGAAGACTTCCATCTCTCCGGTACGATTGATGTTAACGCGATGCATGAATTCATTTCACAAATGATTATCCCGACGGCCATCTAAATCATAATGCAGATTAGATCCATGTTCTGGCAATCGAAATTGTGCAGACAGGATCAATCATGCAGGCGCTTTTCTCCGCGGTTTTCCTGGTGGCCGCCGCGATCACAACGAGGGCGGACAGGCCGGTGGCTGGTGTGTGTCAGGCCGCGGAATAACCCCAATCAATGAGACCCAATCCCATACAGGAGAAATATCATGGAATATCGTCAGCTTGGCGCTTCAGGGCTCAAAGTCCCGGCTCTCAGTTTCGGAGCCGGGACGTTCGGCGGCCGCGGTCCTTTGTTCAGCCACTGGGGCACGTCCGGTTTCGAGGAGGCGCGGCGTCTGGTGGATCTCTGCCTTGAGGCAGGCGTAAACCTGTTCGACACGGCCGATGTCTATTCGGAAGGTGCCTCGGAAGAGGTGCTTGGCCAGGCGATCAAGGGCCGCCGTAACGAAATTTTGCTCTCTACCAAGATGAGTTTGCCGATGGGGGACGGCCCGAACGATGCGGGCTCTTCCCGCTCCAGATTGATCGATGGTGTCGAGGCTGCGTTACGCCGTCTGGGTGTTGACCATCTCGACCTGCTCCAGCTGCATGCCTTTGATGCTTTCACGCCGGTGGAAGAGGTCCTGGCGACCCTCGACCAATTGGTCCGGGCCGGAAAGCTGCGTTATGTCGGGGTGTCGAACTTTGCCGGCTGGCAGGTTATGAAATCGCTGGCCGCCGCCGACCGGAATGGCTGGCCGCGCTATGTCGCCCATCAGGTCTATTACTCGCTTGTCGGCCGGGATTACGAATGGGACCTTATGCCGCTCGGGCAGGATCAGGGGCTTGGCGCGCTGGTCTGGAGTCCGCTTGGCTGGGGGCGGCTGACAGGAAAAATTCGCCGGGATAGCCCGATCCCGGAAGGCAGCCGGTTGCATGAGACGGCGCGCTTCGGCCCGCCCGTCGACGAAGAGCGGCTCTATCGCGTGGTCGATGTCTTGGAAGACGTGGCGGAAGAAGCTGGAAAAACCATCCCGCAGGTCGCTCTCAACTGGCTTCTGCAACGGCCGACCGTGTCATCCGTTATCATCGGTGCCAGAGACGAAAAGCAGTTACGGGATAATCTAGGGGCCGTCGGCTGGTCCCTGACGGAAGAACAGATGCGACGCCTGAACGAGGCCAGCGCAGTGACGCCTCCCTATCCGCATTTTCCCTATCATCGCCAGGAAGGCTTCGCCCGGCTCAACCCGCCGATGACATAACGGGGAGCGATGTCAGATGGCAGGAGGGCGCAATCGCGCTGCGCCTAATTCGGCGCAGCATGACACTCTTGCCGCGTAAACTCCTCGCCCTGCCGCAATTTCCTCTCCTAGACTGGCAGCACCAATGAGAGCCCCCGGATCAACGGGGGACCAGGGGAGGAAGAATTTCATGGCGGCTGTGACAGCGACGGCGGCGGCGGAGGATGCCAGTTACAAGGTACTCGTCCTCGTCACCATGGCCTGCGCGAATACGCTCTATGCGCTGACCATGACCATCGTCAATGTGGCTTTGCCGCAGATGCAGGGCACCTTCTCGGCGACCACCGAGGAGATTTCCTGGGTGGTGACGCTGAATGTGGTGGCGACAGCGGTGGTGACGCCGCTGACCGGCTCGCTGGTCGCCTGGTTCGGGCAGCGGCGGCTGATCATTATCTGCCTCTCCGGTTTCACATTGGCGACGCTGGCCTGCGCCATGGCCACCTCGCTTGAGGCGATTCTGTTCTTCCGCATCCTGCAGGGTGCGCTCGGGGCGCCGCTGGTGCCGCTCAGCCAAGCTATCGTGCTGCAGGTCTGGCCGAAAGAGGAGCATGCCCGGGCCAATGGCTATCTCGGCATGTCGGTGGTTGTCGGACCGGCTATCGGACCTTCCATCGGCGGCTGGCTGGCCGAGGAATATGACTGGCGTTTCGTCTTCCTGATGATCGTGCCCTTCGGCATCCTCGCGCTGATGGGGGTCTTGCGCTGGATCCGGGAGGAAGGAAAGGCGGCGCAGCCGCGCTTCGATTATCTCGGCTTCCTGCTGTTCTCTATCAGTATTGTTGCGTTGCAACTCGTGCTGGACCGGGGCGAGCGGGAGGATTGGCTGCAATCCGGCACCATCGTGACGCTTGTCATCATCATGTTTGCCGCCTTCGCCATGTTCGTTGCCAACAGCGCCTGCGTCGACCGGCCCTTTATCCGGCCCTCCCTGCTCCGCAACAGGAATTACCTGATCGGGCTGTTTCTTGTCTTCGTCTATGGATCGGTGAATTTCACCCCGCTGGTGCTGCTGCCGCAGCTTCTGCAGGCCTACCGCGGTTATCCCGACACGCTGATCGGCATGGTGCTGGCGATGCGCGGTGTCGGCATGATTGCCGGGTTCTTCATGGCGGCCAGAATGGGCCGGTTCGATCCCCGCGTCGGTCTGGTACTCGGCACCGTGGCCATCGGCACAAGCGGCTGGATGATGAGTCTGTACGATCTCAATGTCGGCTTCTGGGCTCTGGTCTGGCCCAGCATTCTGCAGGGCATCGGCTGCGGGTTGATGTGGGTGCCGCTCTCCATGGTCAGCTTCGCCACCCTGGACCGTGCGTTGCTGCCGGAGGCTTCCTCGCTGTTTCACCTGATCCGCAACATGGGAACCAGCCTCTATGTCGCCGTCAGCGTCTTCATATTGGTAAGGACCAGCAAGGTGCGCTACGCCGAGATGGCCGAAGGCATCGGCCCGTTCGAGGAGCGGCTGAAGTTTCCGGAGGCGGTTGGCAGTGGCGGGGTGCAGTGGATGGACAGTCTTGGCCTGATTGCCGCCGAGGCCTGGCGCCAGTCCGCTCTGATCGGCTTCACCAACTGTTTCCTGTTTTACGCGCTGACCTGTTTCGCCACGCTGCCGGTGCTGGCCTTCGTGAAGATCCGACGAGCCGACTAGCGGGTGCTGTCAGCCGCACTGGCCAGCCATGTGCCGGTCAGCGCAGCGAGACTATCGACCAGATTGCGTTCGCGTCCGGTATCGACAGAGACCACCGCGCTCATCCCGGCGCGGAGCTGCGGCAGATCCGGGTTCTTCGTGACCGTGATCCGCACCGGCAGGCGTTGCACGACCTTGACCCAATTGCCCGATGCATTCTGTGGAGGCAGGGCGGAGAATTCGGAGCCGGTTGCCGGGCTGAGGCTTTCTATCATGCCTTCCCAAACAGCGTCGGGATAGGCGTCGACACGAACATCCACGGGCTGGCCGATGGCGATTGCGTCGAGCTGGGTTTCCTTCAGGTTCGCCTCAATCCAGACCGCTCCAGTGCCAATGATCCCGAAGGCGGGCGTGTCAGCCTCCACCCATTCCCCGGCTTGCAACGTCATCCTCGTGACGATGCCGCCGACCGGTGCCCTGATCTCCGTATAGGCGAGGTCCAACTTCACCCGTTCGATCTCGGCGTCCGTTTCCAGCATCATGGGGTGAGTCTCAACCCGCAGGTCCGGCGTGCCGCCGAGCTTGGCCAGCACGACCTGGCGCTTCTCCTTTAGGGACAGCAGGCGTTGCCGTGCGGTTTCAAGCTCCAGCAGCGTTTCGTCGAGTTTCGATTGCGTGCCTGCAGACTTGCTCACCAGCCGTTGCCGCCGCTTGACCTCGATGACGTAGAACTCAACCCGGTGCGCAACCTCGGCCATATCGGCGCCGATCTGTCCGAGTTCAGCGCGGGTCGCAAGCAGATCATTGCGCACGGCTTCGCGCCGCGCCTGGGCCATCTTCAACTGCACCTGGTAAGGCGCTGGATCGATGCGGAACAGCAGCGCGCCCTCGCTCACGGCCTGATTGTCACCGATCCGGACTTCGATGGCGCGGCCGTCGATATTCGGGCTGACGGCGATCACCGGCGCCTTCACATAGGCGTTTTCGGTGGTCACGTAGCGCCCTGTCTCCGCATACCACCAGGCACCGACCTTGAAAGCGACGACGGCGATGACAGCCAGCAGCGTGAGCCGGAGCAGAGCGCGGCCCCAGTGTTTGCGCGGCGTTGGTGGTGGAGTAGGTGTGTCTGGTGTGTCGTTCATTCTCTGCGGGCGGATACCTTGATGGTCGCTGAAGCCTCGTCGCCGTTGCCGCCAGGAGGCCCGGGAAAGAAAAGCTAGTGCAAGACTAGGATCGGCGGCGCCGGGACGCCAGCGGAATGAAGCGGAATTCCGCGCTGTGGCAATGACGGGGAGATTGAGTGCGTGTCGCGGCAAGGTCATGCACCGGGAAGAGTCTCGTGGTGGATCGGCAAGGCAGGCACGCTTGAAACCTTCTATGCTGGCCGTTCGCATTCTTTGAAGCTCTCGCCAGAAGGAGCCCGCTTTGCTGCATCTTTCCGTTCTCGATCAATCCGTTGCCGGTGTCGGCAAGCCGCACGGGCAGACCATCCGCGATACCGTCGCCATGGCCGAGCTGTGCGAGAGCCTCGGCTACAAACGCTTCTGGGTGTCTGAGCATCATTCCCACCCGACCATCATCGGCACCGCGCCGGAGATCCTGCTGGCCGGGATCGCCATGCGGACGGAGCGCATCCGGCTTGGCTCCGCGGGTGTGATGCTGCCGCATTACGCGCCGCTGAAGGTGGCGGAACAGTTCCGCGTGCTGGAAGCGCTGGCGCCGGGCCGGATCGATCTCGGCCTTGGACGCGCGCCTGGCTCCGACGGCCGGACCTCGCTTGCGCTTAACCCCGCGGCGGCGGAACGCCCGGCCCAGTTTCCGAACGATGTGCAGGACCTGATGGCCTGGGTCAGCGGCCAGCCGTTGGCCGAAGGGCATCCTTTCGCCGCTGTTCAGGCCAACCCGCAGGGCGAGACGTCGCCCGAAGTCTGGATGCTCGGCAGTTCGCTCTATGGTGCGCAAGTGGCGGCGCATTTTGGCCTGCCCTACAGCTTCGCCTGGTTCTTCACGCAAGGTCAGGGCGGCCCGGAGGCTATCCAGATTTACCGGGACCGCTACCAGCCGAGCGAGCGCTTTCCCGAGCCCTGTCCCGGCATCTGCGTCTGGGCGCTGGCCGCCGAGACCGAGGAAGAGGCGCACTATCATTTCGCCTCCCGCGCCCGCTGGCAGCTTTATCGTGACCGGGGCCGCTACACAGCACTGGAAAGCGCGGAGACGGCGAACAATGCCGCCTATTCGGAAGACGAGACGGCCCGAATGGAAGACCTGCGACGGACCGCGATGGTCGGGACGCCGGACACGGTGGCAGAACGCATCCGGGCCCTTGCCAAGCGGCTGGATATCGAGGAAATAGCGGTGGTTACCTGGGCGCATGACGAAAATGTGCGGCGGCGGAGCTACGAGTTGCTCTCTGCGGAATTCGGGATGACAGCGTGAGGTGAGGCACGGCAAGGTGACGCAACTTTGCGGATAACGTGCTCGAGGGAGGAGACGAACAGATGGCTAAACTTGGATTTATCGGACTTGGGATTATGGGTGCGCCAATGGCAGGCCACCTGATCGCCGCTGGTCACGAGGTGTTTCTGAACACGCGCAGCGGTGTGCCGCGCAGCCTGACTGATGCCGGGGGCAAGGACTGCCAGAACGCAGCCGCGGTCGCCAAAGAGGCCGATATCATCTTTCTGATGGTGCCGGACACGCCGCATGTAGAGCAGGTCCTTTTCGGCGAGAACGGCGTTGCCGAGGTGCTTTCCGAAGGCAAGACCGTGGTCGACATGAGCTCGATTTCACCGCTGGCGACGAAAGAGTTCGCGACAAAGATCAACGAGCTTGGCTGCGAGTATATCGACGCTCCGGTTTCCGGCGGCGAGGTCGGTGCCAAGGCGGCGTCCCTGACCATCATGTGCGGCGGCTCCGAGAAGGCCTTCGCCCGGGTGAAACCTTTGTTCGAGCTGATGGGCAAGAACATCACGCTGGTCGGCGGCAACGGTGACGGGCAGACCTGCAAGGTCGCCAACCAGATCATCGTCGCGCTGAACATCGAAGCGGTCGGCGAAGCTCTGTTGTTCGCGTCAAAGGCGGGGGCCGACCCGGCCAAGGTGCGCGAGGCTTTGATGGGCGGGTTCGCCTCCTCCAAGATTCTGGAAGTGCATGGTGACCGTATGGTGAAGCGCACCTTCGATCCCGGCTTCCGCATCGAGCTGCACCAGAAAGACCTGAACCTCGCTCTCTCCAACGCCCGCGAAATGGGTATCAGCCTGCCGAACACGGCGACGGCGCAGGAACTGTTCAACGCCTGCTCTGCCCATGGCGGCAAGGCGTGGGATCATTCGGCAATGGTAAAGGCGCTGGAACTGATGGCGGATCACGACGTCGCCTGACGGGAGGATTTTCGGATGGTTGCATTGGGCAGGCTCGGGGACGCCGCCGGACGGTTGCTGAAGGCGCGCGGCGAGACTATCGCCGTCGCCGAGTCCTCCGCCGGCGGACTGATTTCCGCGTCCCTCCTGGCGGTCCCGGGTGCTTCGGCCTATTTCGTCGCAGGCGGCGTGATCTACACCCACAAGGCGCGCGAGATCTTCACGGACATCGAGCTTGAACAGCACCCGGGCATGCGCTCCTCCTCCGAGCCCTACGCCGCTCTCCTGGCCGAGACTATGCGGCGGCGCATGAACACCACCTGGGGACTGGCGGAAACCGGTGCCTCCGGCCCGAGGGGCAACCGCTACGGCGATGCCGCCGGGCACACTTGCATCGCACTCTCGGGTCCGGTGACGACGGTTTTCACGCTGGAGACCGGTGACGGCGACCGGGAAGCCAATATGTGGCGTTTCACTGAAGCGGCGCTGGATGCCCTGGTGGCAGCCCTCGACCAGCCAATGACCGCCTGAGGCGCCGAAGACCATTCCATTATCTCCGGCCCGTTGTACCCAGCAGCGGGCCGGACCCTACCGCAGGGCGAAGACCAGAACGGCAAGGAGAAGCAGGGCGCTGGTTCCCCAGACACCGGCCTGGATCCTGTGTCGCAGCTTCATCAATCCAGCCTCCTAATCATAATAGAACTGCTCGGCGACGATCTGGTCCCCGGGAACGCCATGCGCCAGCAGCGCGTCTTCGACCGCCTCCAGCATGCCCGGCGGCCCGCAGAGGATATAGAGCCATTCGGCCGCGTCCTCGAAGCCGAAGACCTGTCCGATGGTCTCCTGGTCGATCAGCCCGACCCGTCCGGCCCAGTCCGGCCTGGGCTCCGAGACGATCTGCACGACCTCCATGTTCGGACGCCCGGAAAGCCCCTCCAGCTCGTCCGCATAGACGATCTGTTCGGCCACCCGGTTGCCATAGAGCAGGATCATCGGGCGCGGATCGTCCTCGGCCCGCATTTGCCGGGCGATGGAGAGCAGCGGCGCGATGCCGACCCCGCCGGCGATCAGCGCGATGCCCTTTGCCTTGCGCCCCGTGAGCGTAAGATTGCCGTGGGCATCGCCGAGCCAGGCGACGGTCCCCGGCGTCACGTCTCCGATCCGCCGCGTGGAATCCCCGGCTTCCTTGATGACGAAGCGGACATCCGGCCGTTCGGCCGGGGCCGAGCTGATCGAGAACGGGTTTTCGTCCAGGGAGAACGGGCTGTGCCCCAGATTAAGCCAGGCGAACTGCCCCGCCTCGAAACGGAGCGCGTCGCCGCGCCGAGGCCGCAGAACCAGCTCCCACGTCCTGAGCGCGATCTTCCTGACAGTCGTCACCTCATAGGGATGGCCCGCCTGGCTGAGCGGTGCGATCACATAGGTCCAGCCGAGCGAGGCAAGGGCCAGACCAAGCAGCACAAACCAGAACCCGGCGAGCCATGGATCGCCACTGTACCGCCCCGCCTCGAGCGCGTGATGCGTCACCGCCGCAGCGATTACCAACGCGCCAATGGCATGCATCGCCCGCCAGACCTCGTAGCGATAGGGCAACTGGTCGCGAAAGATCGCCATCAGCACGAAGCAGGGCAGCGCCACCCAGGCGATCAGCCCGGTGATCAGCGAGCCGGTATCGAGCCCGAGCGCGCGCTCTCCCGTCGCATCCCACGGCAGCGGCGTGCCGAAAAACTCCGCGCTGTAGAGATAAGGGTGAACAAGGATGAAAATCAGCGCCGTGCGGGCCACGAGCTGGTGAAACCGCATGGTCACATCCATCCCGATCCGCCCCGAAATCGCCCGGAACCGCCCCGAAAGCACGAACTCGACCAGCAAAATGGCGAACGCGGTCATGCCGAGGCCGGTGGCGATTTCATCCAGCAGGGGGCGTGGGGGCAGGTTTTGGAGCGCGCCGAGGAGAAGCGGTGTGATCGTGATGAGGAGATAGCCGACGAAGAGGATTATGGGGTGCATTGGGGCTCTCTCCGCGTGTGCCATCGGGTTTTACCGCTCTTTGGGAGGGCAGGTTACCGGATTCGCGGGCGGTGTTTTTGTTTGTTTTGATGTCGAGCGTCGTGGTGTTGATCCGTGGGGGGGTAACTTTCTGGGCGGTTGACTGAGGTGTCTTGCCTATGATTTGGACGATATTGCAATTTATTATTGAATTTATATAATAGTCACTTATTCATGATTCATGAAAAAATCGGGAGACGAATATGAAACACTACGAGACAGTTAGAAATAAAGATGGCCATTGGGCTTCTGTTCCATCGATTTTGTCTTGGAAATGGATGTTGGGTGAACTCAGGATGATGAAGGAGCAAGATAAAAAAATCAAATTAAAATTGAAAAACTGAAAATGAGAGTAAAAAACTAGAGGATAGAAATTAAGAAGGCGGTTCCCCAATTGACTGATACCGCTGATGCTTGTTTCTAATTCTGTGCGAACAGTTCGTTGGGGGCGCGCTAGCTAAGTGCTATCTCCCTTTTATCGCAAAATCGAATTGTGGAATTGTGGGGGACACGCTACTTAATTCCGACCTAACACCCTTGCGGTGCTTGCATCTTGTTGGAGAGCGAGCGGCGGGTCATGTCGAGGCTGGTGACGTCCGCTTTCATCAGCGCGCCCATGGTCGTCCTGCGGCTGTTCCGTATGACCGGCCGTACAGATCGGCTATCAGGATCGGCAAATATCTTGTCAAAATAGGTCTATCACTATATTTTAAAAGTCAAATACGGTAAATATAGATCGGCAATAAATGCTCGAAACGCCGGACCGGATAGAGCCCTGCCTGATCGAGGATGCGATCCCCGAGACGATCTCTGACCTTGTGGCGGAGATCAAGGCGGAGGCTGCGCTGCTCGGGCGCGGTCTGCATCCTGATTCCGCGCTGGAGCTGGCGGGCTTTGTCCGTCTGATGAACTGCTACTATTCCAATCTGATCGAGGGTAACCACACCCGCCCGAAAGACATAGAGAATGCCATGAAGGGCGCGCTTCCGGAGGATGAAAGCCGTCCTCTGGCAGAGCTGGCGCGCGCCCATATCGAGGTTCAGCAGAGTATGGACGCGCAGTACGCTGCAGGCGCCTTGCGGAACCCGGTCTCGCCTGCGTTCCTGCAGTCGGTGCACAAAGCCTTCTACGAGAATATGCCGGAGGAATTCCGATTCATGGGTCACCCGGATGGCCGCCGGTTGCCAATTGTCCCTGGACGCTTGCGGGAAAATCCGGAAGATGACGATGTCGAGGTCGGTGATCATTTCCCGCCGTCATCGGATCGTGTCGCGGCCTTCATGGCACATTTCGAGACGCGCTATAGCCGGGTCCGCGGCAGACCGGCGGCGATCAGGGCGATACCGGCGGCACACCACCGTTTCGCCTATATCCACCCCTTTCCCGATGGGAACGGGCGTGTCGGGCGGCTGATGTCGCATGCCATGTGCCTTGATGCCGGGATCGGCGGTTATGGTCTTTGGTCGATTTCAAGGGGGTTGGCGCGCGGCTTGCGGGATAAGTCCGAGTACAAGGCCCGGCTGGCCCGCGCGGATGCACCGCGGCAGGGGACGACGGACGGGCGGGGGAACCTGTCGGAGGCTCGCCTGTTCGAATTCACCGAATGGTTCCTCCACATCATGCTCGACCAGATCCGGTTTTCAGCACAGGTGTTCGATCTGGAGGGGCTTGAGGCGCGCTACAGTCGGTTGATTTTGGATCTCAGCCATGGCGAGCGGGCAGTCAAGCTCATCACGGCCGTACTGCGTTACGGGAGTATGGCGCGTGGTGACGCGGGCACTGTTCTCGGCGTTCCGGAGCGCACGGCGCGCGAGGTGCTGAAAAAGCTCGTCGCGCGTGGGTTCCTGACCTCAGAGACGCCGAAGCGGCCTGTCCGTATCGCCTTCCCGGTGGACTACCGAGAGAGGTTGTTTCCCAATCTGTTCACGGACGCGCCGCTCACCGTGCCGGAATATGGCACGGTGGCTCCATCCTGAAGCGCGCTGCGCGTCCCTTCCACCATTGCCGCCTGCAGCCGGCTTCTTGCCATCGGGCCGGTAAGGCGCTGGCGCTTTCCCTCCTGGAGATTGTAGAGAAATTCGCACTCCTGGCCGCGACATATGCCGTCGTTCCAGTCACTCTGATCGTTCAGGGACTGCGCCCACGTGCGGTGATCAAGCGGGTGGTGCGGTGATCGACATCGCTCTAGGATTGATGCTCATGCCGCGCGGCTCTGGTTTAGCCCCTTCACTGTGAAGGAAAGCGGCTTCGCCGTTAGTTCGGCGCGCTCGCGATCCGGATCGCGACCCAGTTCGCGACAAGGAAACAGTTGGTCATGGTTACCTCATTTTCGATAACCCGCGGCATCGCGATCTGGGACCGGCTGAACTCCAGCTTCTGGTTCGTGCCCGCTCTCATGGTCGTCGTGGCTGTGGCGCTTTCGTTTCTGCTCATCGAGGTCGATACCCTGCGCGACGTGGGCCGGACGGACGACGCGAATGCGTTCTATACGTTCGGGCCGCGGGTTCTGGACAATTTCATGCGCGATCGCAGCAACCAGATCGTGTTGGGCACGTTCATCGCGACCTTTTTGTACTGCCTGTTCGTGCTACGGTCGGTGCGGGGCATGGAGGGGGCGAGCTTCGTGCCCCATTTGGCGGTCGGGTTTGGGGTTGTGCTGGCCGCGGCCAGTGTCGCTGTTCTGATCTATTTCATTCATCACATCGCAACGTCGATCCGGATCGAAACCCTGCTGGCGAAACTCGCCCGGGAAGGCTGTGCCGCTGTTGATTGCCTGTTTGACGAACGGCCAGAGCAGGGTGCCGGGTACCAAATGCGTGATGGCTTCGATGCGTCCGAATTGTGGGGACACACTACTTAGTTTCTTCGACGCTTCCCTCACCCCTTTCGCCCCTCGCATGCCATCGTTGACCCGCAGCCCCCTTGCTGCCGTCACCGGATCGTTCTAAGCCTGCGCCATGCGTGTTCTCGAAAACATCATCAGCGACCGTGGCTCAAAAACACCTAGGGGCGGCCTTGCGGTTTGAGGCTGTCGAAGGGAATTCCGGTTGCTTCCTCGTATTCGGCCTCGTCCCAAAACCCGATCAGGATTCCGGATTCCGACGTCTTGCCTTGTCTGACAAGCAATTCAGGCTTCGCTGTGATCCGGGTATGATGCCGCGTGGCCCACTCCAGCAGCGCGGCAGCGGAGCGCTCCCTTGCCTCGACATGTTCCGGCAGCTCTGACGCACCGAGATCGACCAGTTCGTGCGGATCGGTCTCGAGGTCGAAGAGCACAGGTCTGAACCCCTCGCAGCGGATATATTTCCACCGTCCGTCGAAGATCATCGTGGTGCGGGCATCTTCCTGCGGTTGCTCCAGGGTTCGCGCCATATCAGACCAGTGATAATCATGTTCGCTGATGACGTAGTGGCGCGAGAACCCGGCGTGACCATGCAGGATCGGGGTCAGGTCGCGGCCCTCGATGACGTGGGGTTTAGGCGCGCAGCCCACTGCCGTCATGAAGGTCGGCGCCAGGTCGATCATCTCGACCAGGGCGTCCGAAACCGTGCCCCGGCTTGCATTGCCGGCAGGGCGTGGGTCGGCGATGATCAGGGGCACCTTGACGGCCATCTCATGATAGAAGTCCTTGTCCCCCATCCAGTGGTCGCCCATGTAGTCGCCATGGTCCGAGGTGAAGGCGATGATCGTGTTCTCGCTCAGGCCCGTTTCATTCATCCATGCGAACAACCGCCCGAGATTGTCGTCGAGCTGTTTGATCAGTCCCATATAGGCGGGGATCACATGCTCGCGGACATGGTCGCGGGAAAAACTCTTGCAGACGCGCGCCTCATGATACGCGCGCACAAGCGGATGATCGGTATCGCGCTCGGCCTCGGACCGGATCGGATCGACGATGTGCCTTTCATCGAACATGTCGTGGTAGGGCGCAGGAACGATATAGGGCCAATGCGGCTTGATGTAGGACAGATGGCAGACCCAGGGACGCCCGTCTGACGTGGCTTCTTCCATGAATGCCATGGCCCGGTTGGTCATATAGGCGGTTTCCGAATGCTCCTCGGGGACATTGGCGGGCATCCGGGAATTCTTCAGAAGCCAGGCCGAGAGCAACTCGCCCGAGGCGTCCTTGCCGGAATTGGCGAAATCCTCCCATGGATTGTCTGATGCATATCCATGCGCGACAAGATAGTCGTCGTAGTCTGACCATTTCTGGCGCGGGCTGTCGGGATGCAGACCGTCGTCGCGCTCGAATGGCTCGAAGCCGCATTCGGAGACCCGTACGCCAATCTCGCTGGCAGGGTCGATACCAAGCCAGGCCATGCCTTCGGCATCCGCAACCATGTGTGTCTTGCCGACCAGAACCGCCCGGGCTCCCGCCTCTCGCAAATGGTCGCCCAGCGTCGGCTCCCCCACCCGAAGAGGCATCCCGTTCCACGTCGAGCCATGGCTGCGCACATAGCGGCCTGTATAGGCCGACATGCGGGACGGCCCGCAGACAGGAGATTGAACATAAGCGTTGGAGAATCGCACACCACGCTCGGCCAGTGCGTCGATATGGGGCGTATGCAAATGCGGGTGGCCGTAACAACTCAGGTAATCGAAACGAAGCTGATCGGCCATGATCCAGAGGACGTTCGGACGGTCGGTCATTCCACCGGATCCTTTCCAAGAAATTGTTCGACGGGAATCCGGAGGAAATCTTCCAGCCGTTCGAGTAGATCGACGAAAGTCACGATTTCCTCCTCGGAAAAAACATCACGCAAAGCCGCCCGCCGCCGCGCCATGACCGGAGCGGCCTTCTCATAGGCGGCAAGGCCGTTCGGGGCCAGTTCGACAATGGTATGCCGACCGTCGCTGTCGTCGCGGCGCATGGTGACATATCCTTTGCGGCGCATCTCGGGCAGCGCACGGCTGAGAAGTGAATGGTCCGTCCGCTGGATGGCAGAGAGATCCCGGATCGACATCGGCCCTACCTCATGCAGATCCCAAAGCGTCCGCCACTCGACAATCGAGAGCCCGCCGCCGTGTTGCAGGAATTTTTGTCCCTGGGTCCGCGACGCCGCATAGACCGTCGGCAGGTGCGCGAAGAGGTTGAACCCTTCCCGAGCCTGTCTGTCGCGAATGCGTTCAGCATCGATTTTGGCGCTGTCGTTCATGGCTTGTCTCTCATAATTCCGATAAAAACCGAAAAGATAATACGTGACAAGTCATATATATTCTGTAAGCGTAAAAATGGTAAGCTCCGGTCAAGGAGCGCGTGCCTTTACAGGAAGGCTCGATAATCAGGGAGGACACTCATGATCAAGATAACGCTTTTGGGCGTTGCTATCGCATTGGCACCGCTCGCTGCTCAGGCGCAAGTGACCCTGACCGCAGAAACCACAACGCCGGGATCAACACCGCACTATATCGACACCACACTGGCGGCCGTGCTTGACAGCGCCGGTGTCGCAACGATGCAGATCACCGAAGGCGCAACGCTGACCAATTCAGTGCAGGCCGTCGCCGAGGGGCGCCTCGATATTGCGCCGGCTCCGCTGATCCTGCCCTTCCTTCTCTCACGGGGGATTGGCCCCTATAGCGGAATTGGCCCCGAGAAGGGCGCTGAGCTGGCGGCGAATATCCGGGCACTCTTTTTCAATGCCGGCTCCGCCCAGATATTTGGCTATTACAATTCCAATCCGGTGAAAGACATCACCAAGCTGGAAGGCTTGCGAATCTGGAACGGCCCGCCAAGGGGCGCTGCACTGACCTCTGGCCGGGCGATGGTCCAGCTGTTGAGCGGTATCAAGGACGGCAAAGGTTACGAGGGCGTGCAGACTCCCTGGCCTGACACTGTGGGATCGATCACCGGAGGGCGTGCGGATGCCTGGACCATCCCCGAGGGTCTGCCTTCCGGCCGTCAAATCGCACTGGCCGCGGCGGGTGGCACCACGATCTTTGACGTGCCGTCGGCGTTGCTGAAGAGCAAGCTGGGCCAGCAGATTGTCGCGGCTCCCGGACACGCACCGTATTCGCTTCCGATCGAGCAGGTGCGCGCGGCCTACGCGAACAATGACATCACGGTGGTGACCGACGACGATACTTTCGACAGCTTCGCAACCGCCTTTGGCCAGATCGTCCCGGCCTCCATGCACGAGACGCTGGCCTACGACATCACCAAGGCGTTTCTCGAAGGGCAGGAACGGTTTGAGACCAGTTCGCCACGCGGCCCTTTCCTGATGATGACCTTCGACGACATTGATGGAGTCAGCCAAGGCGCCTGCGGAGCGGTCCAGATCAAGATGCACCCCGGTGCGATCCGCGCCTTTGAGGAAGCGGGCCACACCGTGGCCGACTGCCTCCGTCCCTAAGCGTAACAGGAGCTTATGCGCGGTCCGGGCACAACGCGCGGACCGCGCATGGACACTGACCCGATGACATCACCCGGCACTCTCGTCCCCGCTCCGCTTGGAAAGCGCATCGCCCTCATGCTGGCGCTGCTCTTGGTGGGGGTCGGGATGATCAACACGATGCCCGAGATTGCGGGTTTGCAGGACTGGGCCCGCGAGGTCACGGGGCAGCCATTCTTTCGCGTCTCAGGTTTCCCGCCAGAATTTTTCTATCCTCCCGTCTTTATGGCGATGATGCTGATCGTGGCGCTCGATGCGAGCGTCTACCGAGCCTGGAAGGTTGAGAAACCGCATCTGACCTGGCTGGGGCTGCTACTGGATGCCGGACTTATCATCGCCGCTTTTCTGGGCGTCACCGGCTACCTGGTGGAGATCGATTCCGTCTGCCTGATAGACCAGATCACAGGAGAACGGGCACGCCTGATCGCCGATGCGGCCGCGAGGTCCGAGGGGCTGATTCCCGGCATGTCGTTCGAGGCCGAGGTGCCTGCCTGTCAAGCCCGGTTCGGGGTCTGGATTATTCCCCTTCTCTTCACGATCATCACATTGTTCTTCCTGTACAATATGCGCGTCTGGGGGGCGCCGCTGGTAGTGGTTGCCAGTGCCGTTGTGCTGTATACGGTCGGAACCGCGCTTATCTGGATGTTCGACCTTTCAGACAATAATTTTCTGTTGACCAAGCTTGGCGCTGATGGCGGTGACGTCACCGCAGCGGCCATACAAAAAGTGACGAATGTCTTCATCACGCCGGACGGTTTCATGGGCCGTTTCATGGATATCGTTGTCAATCAGGTCTTTCCTTATGTCATTCTCGGCGCCCTTTTCGGCACCTCCGCCGGAGGCACCTCGCTGATCAAGCTGGCTGTGCGCGCAACGCGGCGGCTGCGCGGTGGCCCGGCCCATGCGGCAATCGTCTCTTCGGCAATGTTCGGGACGATTACCGGCGGCCCGGTTACCAACGTGCTGTCGACGGGTCGGCTGACCATCCCGATGATGCGCCGGAACGGATTCTCCCCGCAATTTGCAGGCGGAGTCGAGGCAGCAGCCTCCTCGGGCGGACAGATCATGCCGCCGGTGATGGGTGTCGCGGCCTTCGTGCTCGTCGCACTCACATCTGTGCCCTACACGAAGGTGATCACGGCGGCTTTCCTGCCTGCCATGGCCTTCTTCTTCTCGATCTTCCTCGCCGTCATGTTTCAGGCCCGCCGCGAACGCGTCCACGCAATGCGCGAGATCCCGGAAGACCTCGTGATGCATCGGCAGGACTGGCTCAACCTCGTCATCATCTTCATGCCAATCCTGACGATCCTGATCCTGCTGCTCGGCAACAAGGACACGATCAGCGTAGGCCTGCTGTCGGTCATACTGCCCGCAGGTGTGCTTCAGACCATCGTCAACGCGACGGGAGACGCGGTCTCCGCAGGCTGGTGGGCGGTCGCCGTGCTGCTTCCGCTGCTGCTTCTCGATCCAAAAACACGGGCCAACCCGTTAACGATATTCGCCGCACTAGCCGACGGCGGCATTCTTCTGTCGCGGCTGTTCCTGCTACTTTTTGCGGTCTCAATCATCTCGGCCTTCCTGAACGAGAGCGGTCTGACAGGTGAGTTGACCCGCGCTGTGACATCCTGGCTTGAGACGGCGCAGGTTCTGAACGTTTTTGGCTACGAAATTGATATCTCGGGCGGGGTCTATCTGATGCTTGCGCTGAGTTGCACGATGATCTGCGCGATCCTGCTGGGCATGGGGATGCCCACTGTCCCGGCCTATGTGAATGTCGCACTGCTCCTCGGCCCGCTTCTGGCCAATCTTGGTGTCAGCTTCTTTACTGCGCATATGTTCGTCTTCTATTTCGCCGTTGCATCTGCCATCACGCCACCCGTGGCAATTGCTGCCTTTGCGGCTGCTTCCATCACCAAAACCGAACCCATGCGGACCGGCATCGCCGCCGTCCGGGTCGGCATTGTGATGTTCACCATCCCCTTCGTCTTCGCGTGGTACCCGGAACTTCTGCTGATTCAAGAGGCGGTCACGATCACCGACGACCAGGGCCGCAAGGCTCTCATTGAAGGATATTCCGGCGAAACTGACTGGGGCGCGCTTGCTTTTCTTGGGCTGCGCCTGACTCTCGCGCTGTATCTCATCGCCTCCGCTCTGGCACGTTTCGACCGTGGCCCTATCGCACAATGGGAGCTGTTTCTGCGGCTCTTCCTGGCGGTTCTCGTTCTTTGGAAGGCAGCCGCCGTCATGTGGGTCGGTATTCTCCTCGCCGTGGCGCTGATTCTGGTTCACTTCATCTTCGCCGGAAAACGGTTGGAACGCTCTACCGCCTGACTTCCCAACAGGCTTGAGGTGGGATGTCACTCAGAGGCCGCCCTCGCGCACCTCTAACCGCCTCTTCTCGTCACCCTTTTCCCGAGCGGCGTCTCCGTCTCCACCGTCTCCACCGCCGCCTTCAGCTTCAGCAGCCCGATATCCCGGTTCCGGAACAGCTCGTCCGGCTTCATGTTGCCATAGTCGAAATAGCCGGACCCGTTCATCACGCCCATTTTTCCGTCCGCGATCAGCCCCTCCAGTGTCTCGCTGTAGCCCTTCACTTCTGGCGGCGTGTACATCTTGTTGGAGAGCGAGCGGCGGGTCATGTCGAGGCCGGTGAAGTCCGCTTTCATCAACGCGCCCATGGTCGCCATGCGCAGGGCGAGGCTGTATTTGATGCTGTCGTCGATGGCCTCGGCGCTGGCCCAGCCCTCGTCCAGCATCCTTGTGATTTCCAGTGTCATCGCCGCCTGCAGCCGGTTGGCGACATAGCCAGGCGTGAAGCGGTCGACCAGCACCGGCTTCTTGCCGTCGGGCCGGTAAGACGCTGGCGTTTTCCCTCCCGGAGGTCGCAGAGAAATCCGCGCTCCTGGCCGCGGCATACGCCATCGTTCCAGTCACTCTCATCGTTCAGGGACTACGCCTACATGCGGTGATCAAGCGGGTGGTGCGGTGATCGACATCGCACTAGGATTGATGCTCAAGCCGCGTGGCCCTGGATTAACCCCTTCACTGTGAAGGAAAGCGGCTTCGCCGTTAGTTAGGCAAGCTTGCGACCCAGCACGTGACCCAGCACGCGACAAAGAAAGAGTTGGTCATGGTTGCCTCGTTTTCGATAACCCGCGTCTTCGCGTTCTGGGACCGGCTGAACTCCAGCTTCTGGTTCGTGCCCGCTCTCATGGTCGTCGTGGCTGTGGCGCTTTCGTTTCTGCTTATCGAGGTCGATATCCTGCGCGACGTAGACCGGACGGACGACGCGAATGCGTTTTATACGTTCGGGCCCGAGGGAGCGCGGTCGGTTCTGTCGGTGATCGCAACGTCGATGATCACGGTGGCGAGCCTGATCTTTTCAATCACGATGCTGTCGCTGCAACTTGCCTCCTCGCAGTTCGGGCCGCGGGTTCTGGACAACTTCATGCGCGATCGCAGCAACCAGATCGTCTTGGGCACGTTTATCGCGACCTTTCTGTACTGCCTGTTCGTGCTGCGGTCGGTGCGGGGCATGGAGGGGGGCAGCTTCGTCCCGCATCTGGCGGTCGGGTTTGGGGTTGTTCTGGCCGCGGCCAGTGTCGCTGTTCTGATCTATTTCATTCATCACATCGCAACCTCGATCCGGATCGAAACCTTGCTGGCGAAACTCGCGCGCGAAGGCTGTGCCGCTGTTGATCGCCTGTTTCACGAACGGCCTGAGCAGGAGCCGGGGGCTGAAGCGGACGAAAAGGCTGCGGAACAAATGCCTGGTGACTTCGACGCGGGCAGCAGGCAGATCGCGGCCGATTTTGGCGGGTATGTGCAGAATATTGGCGTTGACGCATTGATCGGGATTGCCGAGGAGCATGATCTTGTTCTGCGGATCGATGCGCCGCCCGGTCAGTTTGTCATCAAGGGGGACTGCATGATAACTGCGTATCCGAAGGATCGGGTATCGGACAGGATCACAGAACATCTCCGCGGCGCGGTCGTCATCGGCCGGGACCGGACGCCCTATCAGGATTTTGAATTTGCCATCCATCGCATCGCGGAACTGGCCCAGCGCTCCCTGTCGCCCGGCTTAAATGACCCGACAACCGCGCTCTACTGCATTGACCGACTGGGAGAGGTCCTTGGCCGCGTAGACGGACGGGGCATCCCTTCGAAAATGCAACTGGACCGGGACGGCAAGTTGCGTCTCCTGACCGAAACTGTTGTTCTGGAGGATGTGGCCTGCCGGGCCTTCGCAGCGATTGCCCGATACGGGATCACCGACGCGGATGTCGTCAGCCAGCTTTCGGAAACCCTTGCCAGGGTGGAAACGTCTTTTCCACTTCCCGCGCGTCTCGCGCTTGTTGACTTCCGGGAGCAGGTGCTAAGCGCAAGCCGCAGCCAGCCCCTTTCCGGGTTTGACCGCAAAATCCTCTCAGATTTACAGGACACCGGCAGCACGCAGCTCTGAAGCGAAGCGTTTGCTTTCCATGCTGTGCTTTCAGAGGGACGGCAAAATGCCGACCGGTGCACCGCAGCCCCCTTGCTGCCATCACCGGATCGCTCTAAGCCTGCGCCATGCGTATTCTCGAAAACATCATCAGCGACCGAGGCTCGAAATATGCGGTCTCGGGTGGTCCGTGCGCGTCCGAAGAGGAGGCCAAGGCCTTTATCAAGACGCTGTGCACCAAAAAGAAATTCGCCAAGGCCACTCACAATACCTGGGCTCTGCTGACCGCCGATACGGCGTTGAAAAACGATGATGGCGAGGCGGGCGCGGGAATGGTGATCCTGCGGATGCTGGAGCGGGAAGGGGTGCGCGACCATATCATCGTGGTGACACGATGGTTCGGCGGCAAGCCTCTGGGAGGCGATCGCTTCCGGCATGTTCAGAATGCCGTGCGGATCTATCTCGACGATATCGGTGCGGGGTGATTGGGCGCGGGTTGATGGGAGGGTCTCTTGTTCGAGCCATGTGAGTGCGGCAGCGGGAAGAGCTATCTGGGCTGCTGTGGCCGGTTGCATTCAGGCGCGCCGGCGCGGGATGCGGAGGAGCTGATGCGCTCCCGCTATTGCGCGTTCAGCCGGGGAAATACGGCTTACCTGCAGAAGAGCTGGGCAGCGGAGACGCGGCCCTTGATGTTGACGCTCGACCCGGCCCAGGTCTGGACCGGACTGACGATTGAGCGCCACGAGGTGACCGGCCCCGATACCGCGATTGTTCGCTTCACCGCGACATGGCGCGAGGGAGCCCGGACGGGCCGGCAGACCGAAACCAGCCGGTTTCGCCGCGAAGGCGAGGGCTGGGTCTATATCGACGGCACGTCCGAGTGATGTCCGGGGACTGTCATTCCTTCGGCGATAGCGGGGTTTCCGCCTCCACAGTCTCGACCGCGGCCTTCAGTTTCAGCAGCCCGATATCCCGGTTCCGGAACAGCTCGTCCGGCTTCATGTCGCCATAGTCGAAATAGCCGGATCCGCTCATCACGCCCATCTTGCCGTCGGCGACCAGCTTTTCCAGTGTCTCGCTGTAGCCCTTCACTTCCGGGGGTGTGTACATCTTGTTGGAGAGCGAGCGGCGGGTCATGTCGAGGCCGGTGAAGTCCGCTTTCATCAGCGCGCCCATGGTCGCCATGCGCAAGGCGAGGCCGTATTTGATGCTGTCGTCGATGGCCTCGGCGCTGGCCCAGCCCTCGTCCAGCATCCTTGTGATTTCCAGTGTCATCGCCGCCTGCAGCCGGTTGGCGACATAGCCCGGCGTGAAGCGCTCGAACAGGACCGGCTTCTTGCCGATGGCGCGGTAATGGTCCCGTATCGTCGTCAGATGCGCCGGATCGGTCTCCGGCCCGCCAGCGATATCGACCAGATCGATAATGTAGGGCGGCGTGTACCAGTGGGTGATGATGAAGCGGCTCTGCAGGCCCGCCGGGACCAGCGGGAAGACGTCGAGATAGGAGGTGTTGCTGGCGATCAGCGCTGTCTGCGGGGCCGCCGCCTCAATCTCTGCATAGACCTGGGTCTTCACCTCCCGGTTCTCCACCACCGCCTCGATGATGAAATCCGCGTCGCCGACTGCTTCGGCGAGAGTTGCGACAGGTGTGATCCGGGCGAGGATCGGCGCGACGTCGGCGCGGGCGATGGCGCCCGCCGACACCATGGTCTCCAGCGCGTTCGCGGCGAGCTCCATGCCGGTCGCAAGCTGGGCCTCGCTGATATCGGTCATCTTCACCGGGTGCCCGGCGATCGCGTGCACCAGGGCAAGCCCGTGCCCCATCAGTCCGGCCCCGATCAGGGCGACTTTGCTTGAATTATCCATTGTCGCGTTTCCCCTCGCATGCGTGTCGCTTCATCTTTTGACAGGGAGGCTAGCAAAGCCGGGCGATACCGATTGATGGAATTTTGGCAGGAGGGCAGGCGAGCGGCGCGGAGAGTGGGGGCTGCTTCGGGCAGCTGTCGGTAAGCGGGCCGCTACCCGGATGAAAGCTCCCGTATCAACGCGTTTGTTTCCGGTCTTGATGCCTGTTGACGATAGCGCAGCGCGGATACATCGCGTGCGACCTCGATATGTTCGATCGGGAGAGAAACAAGGTCCGGGTCTTTTGGGATCGCCGTCTGCGGCAAGACCACAGCCCCGGAGCCTTGCCGCGCGAGCGCAAGCAGCCAGTCCACGCGATTGGACCGGTAGGCGGCGTATAGTCTGTGGCCGTGATCGGCGCAGATCCCGTGCAATGCATCGCGCATTTCGCAGTTTGGCCGGTCAAGCAAGCGCGTGGCGGCCAGCGCCTCCAGGGTGACCGCATCGTTATTTGCCAGCGCGTGCCCTTTCGCGACGACGACGCGATAAGATTCTCGATAGATATGGTCTATGCGATAGAGCTCCGGGCTGACATCCTGGGCAGTGATGACAACATCGAATTCTCCCTCCCGAAGGCCCGCCAGCAAGGCATCCGGCTGCGCCACGATCAACTCGATTTCGGCTTGAGGCACGCGTGCCCTGAACCGCTCTACCGCCTCTGCAATCCTGGAGTGCCCAATCGTTTCGCCGAGGGCTATGCCAATCGGCACGCGCTCGAGATTCGTGTGCCGGATCGCGTCGGCTTTCGCCTCGCGCATCTCCCCGTGAACTTTTTCAAGCCGCGGCCGCAGGAGTTTTCCAAGAGGTGTCAGCCTACATCCCGCACGGTCGCGCAGGAACAGGGCGCCACCCAGTTCTTCTTCCAGCTTCTTGATGGCGACTGTCAGTGAAGGTTGCGACACGTTGGACGCATTGGCTGCATGGGTGAAGTTACGGTGCTCGCACACAGCCAGAAAATAACGGACCTGATTCATCTCCATCGGACCCTCCCGTGACAGGTTTGGTCAGTCTATGCGGACGCAGGTAGATAGTAAAAATCTATCGTAAAATAGATTCTCGGAATTGGAGGCAAGGCCGCGCGGCGTGCCACAAAAGCGCATCGAAACTCGGAACCGATGAAGCCCGAACCAGGAGGCGATTATGAAAGTCCAATTCCTTCAGATGCTTTCAGCTCTGGCCCTGATCACCGTAACGGCGACCGCAAGCGCAGGGGAGAATGCAATGACCAAGAACACCGCAAGCTATATCGAGATGCAGGCCGCGACAGGCCAGACCGAAGCCTTCGCCGACTTTCTGACCGGCGCTGCATCGATCGTCAGGGAGACTGAACCCGGCACAGAATTGTGGTTCGCGCTGCAAGCCAACGACAGGTTGGCTATATTTGACGTCTTTGCCGATGAAGCGTCACGGGATGCGCATTTCTCCGGTGCCGTTGCAGGTGCCCTGAAGGAGAATGCCGGTGCTCTGGTCGACGGTGGCTGGGATGCTGGCGTCGTTGCCAGGATCAACAACTCGACTGTTCTGTCAGCAAAGGCGCCGTTCGGCCTCAGCGATGCGTCGACCGCCACCTATATCAAAATAGAAGCGGCTCCGGGGCAGGGCGACCAACTGGAGGCCTTGCTGAGCGCGGCCGGGTCCATCGTGGCGGGAACGGAGCCGAAAACCTTGTTTTGGGCGGCGCTTCGGATCGATGAGACCAACTTCGCGATCTTCGATGTTTTTGCTGACGAGTCCGGCCGTGAAGCACATTTCGCCGGCACGGTCGCGGGACTGTTGAAGGAGAAGGCCCCTTTGTTGGTTGCCGGCGGTTGGGATGACGGAGTGGCTGCCAATGTCAGAAACTTCGATATTCTGGCGATCAAGTAAGCCGGTCCCCCAAAAAGGCCCACAAGAAGACCCACAAGAAGACCTCCGGCGTTTCTGACGCCGGGGGGCGAGCATGCGCAATCCTGGAAAGTGTCGGCCGGGGATGTGTCAAACGGGGCGTCGGCTAATAGACGACGAGCACCTTGTCGCCCTTGCTGTTCATCAAGTACTCGCCCTCCACGCCAAACGTCTTGCCGACCACATCGAGCGTGAGCGTGTCGGGCAAAGCACCATGCGCGGTGACCCGGCCGTCATCGATCAACAGGACCTTGTCCGCATAGCGCAGGGCCAGATTGAGGTCATGCAGGATGACGATGGCCGCCGCGTTCGGTGTGCCTTGCTCATCCTGGGTGCGGACATAGTTCCGGATCAGTTTCAGCGACCGAGACTGGTGGCGCAGGTCCAGCGCCGATGTCGGCTCGTCCAGCAGCAGCAGCGAGGGAGTTAACACCAAAGCCTGTGCGAGGGCGACCATCTGCATCTGTCCGCCGGACAGGGTCGGGCAATAGCTCTGTGCCAGATGGGCGATGTCGAGCTGCGTCAGAATTTGTTCCGCCCGCGCCAGTTCTTCTTTTTTGACGGCGAGTGAATGGCCATGGGTTTTCTGCGCCGAGAGCAGCAGCTCCATGACGCTGATTTTCGCCCTGATACCGGCATCCTGCGGCACATAACCGATATGGGGCGACCATTGGCGGCGATGCCGGGCCAGCGGCGGCACCGGCATGCCGTTGAAACGCAGCTCTCCCTGAAATTTCAGCAGACCGCAGAGGCATCGCATCAGGCTGCTCTTTCCGGCACCGTTCGGCCCAACGATGGCAAGGATCTCCCCGCGCTGCACCGGCGGCACGTCAATATCGGTCAGGATCCGGCGCCGGCCGATGGTGAGGCTGAGTTGTTCGACTGAGACGGTCGCAATGGAGGAGACAGCGGCGGTCATGATCTGCGCGGCTGCCGCGCCAGCACGAGTGCGAGGAAGAACGGAATCCCAATCAAGGCCGTGATCACTCCGATCGGCAGGACCACTCCGGGGATCAACGCCTTGGAGACAAGCGATGTGGCGCTCATGAAGATCGCGCCGATGAGGAGGGTGGCAGGCATAAGCCAGCGCTGCTCCTCACCGATCAGAAGACGCGCCGTGTGTGGGGCGACCAGTCCGATGAACCCGATGGTGCCGACGAAGGCGACGGAAATGGCTGTCAGGAAGGAAACGAGGATCAGGATCGTGAGACGGAGTCTTTCCGTCGAGACGCCGCGCACCTGGGCCATCTGCTCATGTGCCTGAATAGCGGTCAGCTGCCAGGCATTACGCAGGAGCAGAGGCAGGACGACGAGCAATATCGCAGCCAGAAGCAGAATGGTGTTCCAGGATGCCTTGGAGAGCGAGCCCATCATCCAGAAGATAAGCTCCTGAAGCTGGTCCGCCGAGGCCATATATTGCAGCATCGTCAGCAGGGCGTTGAAGGCGAACATGACGGCGATACCGAGCAGGGTGACGGTCTCGGCGCTGAGATCCCGCATACGGCTGGCCGTGCTGATCAGGAAGACGGTTAGTAATGAGAAGACAAAGGCATTGGCGGCGATGAACCATTCGGAGGGAACGGGCAGGAACCCCGCAACGCTTTTGTTGAGTACGATTGCCATGGCCGCGCCGAAGCCCGCCGCCGAGGAAAGGCCGAGCGTGAAGGGGTCGGCCAGGGGATTGTTCAAAACGGTCTGCATCTGCGCGCCTGAGATGGCGAGCGCCATACCGACCAGCAAGGCCATGACCGCTCCCGGCATGCGGATCTTCCAGACGATGACCGCTTCGCGGGAGGCGCTGTCGCCGAACAAACCCTTCAGGAAGGCATCGATGCCGAGCCCCTGAGAGCCGATGAGGATATCGGCAATGAAGACAAGCACAACAACAACGGCAAGCACGGCAAGCGACAGGAACTTCCGCCGCCGGACTCGGTGATAGGCGTCGGCGAGGCTGTCCGATGCCAGGGCGGCGGACTCGGTCATTCAGTCTCCCGGGGATGGTAGTGCAGGCCGAAGGTGCCGCTGAAATCAGCGGTCAGGAACCGGTCGTGTAAAAATGCGAACTCCTTCGCCGGGTCGAGGTCGCGGTACATTTCCGGGTAGGCCCATTTCGCGAGATATAAAGCGGCAATAATATTGAACGGCGCGTTGTAGAACTGATGAAACAGCGCATAGATCTGGTTGTTGTGTGTTGCGTCCAGAACGGAAAAACCCGGACGTGACAGCAGCGGGGGGAAAGCGCGTTGCGCCTCTTCTTCTTCGATTGTGTAGCCCAGCGGAATGTTGCGTGCGTCCGGGCGGTGTCTGCCCCAGTTCGCCGCGCTGAAGACATAAAGGTTCGGGTTTTCGATCAGGACTTTCTCCATACTGATCGTGCCCCCGGCGCCGGGAAGCAGCTTGCTGCCGATATTCTCCAGTCCGGCGGCTTCCGCGATCAGTCCGAGATTCGACTTGCCCCAGGTCCGGCAGCACTGGTCCAGCCCGTTGATACCGGCTGCCCTTTCAATGAACACGGTCCGGCGTTGTCTCACGGTGGCGTCGGCGCGGCGGAGCGTCTCCAGATGCTTATCGTAGAAAGCGTTATATTCGGCCGCCGGGCCGGGCCGGTTGAAGACCGCGCCCAGAAGTGCCATGGAACGCTGTGTGTTCTTCAGCGGATCGTTTTTGAAATCGATGAAAATCGTTTCCATGCCGGTTGCCGACAGCGTCTCGATCAAGCCGCTCTGGTGGGCGAGCGGATAGTGATCGAGATCGAGGATCAGCAGGTCGCCCCGGATGTTGATAGCGTATTCAACATCGAACTCACCGCGATTGACAAGACCGACGTCGGGCAGGTTCGCAATAGAGGGGAAGCGCTTCAGATAAACTTGATAGGTGTCATCATCGTTCCGGATCAGGTCCCGGCGCCAGGCGATGATATTCTCGAACAGGTCGTTTTCGAACAGCATGTCGAGGGCATAAATCGTCCGGCCGGTGCCAAGGATCACCCTCTTGGGCTCGCTCGGAATGGTCACTTTCCGGTCCATAAGGTCGGTGACGGTAACCGGAAAAGGCTCGGCGGCCCGCGATGGGCCGCCGAGGAGAACTCCCAGAACGAGAGCGAGAATGATCGGAAGGGAGCGTCTCATCTATCTCGTTCTAGAAAATGTATTTGGCTTTCAGGGTCACCGTGCGTGGATCGCCGACATATATTCTCGCGTCGTCGGTCGCGCCGGTGAAGTAAAGCTCGTCGAGCAGATTGTCGATGATGAGCGATAGCTTCAGGTTCTCCAGCTCGTAGTAAAAGTTCAGATCCGTGACGTGATAGTCCGGCAGGCTTACACGTTTGGATGTCTCTTCATCCGTATAGCGTGAGGACTGATAGCGCCATCCCAGGCCCATGCCGACCATGCCGCCGAGCACTTCCTCAGGATGGTTGTAACGGGCGAGCAGGGAGGCGGTGTGCCTCGGAACGAAGCCGGGCACGTTGCCGAGAGCGTCGTTGTTCGTTGTCTCCGTTACTTCCGCCTCGGTGTAGGAGTAGCCCGCCTGGATCTGCCAGTTGAGCGACGGCTGGTACTGCAGCGTAAACTCGGCACCTTGGCTTTCGACCGTACCGACCAGTGCGCGCGCGCCATCGACCGTCTCGGAAATATTCTCTTTCGTCAGGTCATAGACGGCGAGATTTGCATTCAGCTTATCGTCCAGCAAGCGGAGCTTGAGGCCAACTTCATATTGCATGCCCTTTTCAGGATCGAGCTGTTCGTTGTTTGCGTCGAAGGTCGGAACCGCCTGCGGATTGAAGGACTGCGACACGCTGGCATAGAACGATGCTAGAGGGCTGACTTCGTAGGTGGCGCCTGCGTTGAAGGAGGTGTTGTGGATCGTCGCTGATTCGCTGGCCGTCGTGCTTCGGTCCTCGTATCGAAGGTCGTAGTCGCCGGTTTGCGTGTCATAGCGCCCGCCGAGAATGAAGCTGAGCTTGTCCGTAATAGCGATCTGGTCTTGTGCATAAACGCCGACATTATAGAGATCCCAGGTGCGGAATGAGCCGGGGTCGTCCTCAAGAACCTGTCCTGTATAAACCGGATCGATAAGATCGACATTGGCGCCCGTGGTGTCGAACGCGATACGGTCGTACTGACGGTATTCGTACCCGCCATTCACGCCGACAATCAGCTGGTGTTTCACGAGCGCGTCGAGGCCGACATTCACGTTGGCGTCCGCGAAATGATATTCACGTTCGTTGTACTGATGGCGGTTCCGGCGGCGCAGCGTATTGTCGGGCCGAACCGCGTTGTTCTCGTAGAGGTCGCGCTCGTCCGTATGCCAGACGCTGCGCCATTTCAGGTTCAGGTCGACGCCCTTGGTAAACTGGTGCTGGTAGGCGAGCCCGAGCGCGTAGCCTTCATCCGTATCGGTGTCGCCGGGCTCCTGATAATAGGTGGTGATATCCGCGCGCTGGTTTATGTCCTGATTCAGCACGAACAATCCGTCGTCGGCCTTGCGGTCGTCTTTCGTATATTCGAACTGGATATCGAGGCGTCTGTTTTCGTCGGGAACCCAGGCGAAGCTCGGGAACATGTAGGCGGAGCGGTCGTCGTCAACGTGATCACGGAATGAATCCTCATTTTCGTATCCAGCGACGAGGCGATATAGAAACATGCCGGAATCGTCGGCTCGTCCGTTGATGTCGAATGACGCGGCGTAACCTGTGGCACCATATTCAGGAAAAACCTGACCGGAGGCCGTAACTTCCCGGATCTCCTCGTCTTTCGGCTTTTTGGTGATCATGTTGACCATCCCGCCTGGATCCATCCAGCCATACAGAACGGATGCTGGCCCTTTCAGCACTTCCACCCTTTCGATATTGGCCGTGGTCGGAGAGCCGAAGCGCGTGGTCAGGCCCGGAAGCCCGTCGACCTGAAGGTTTTGCAGATCGGCGGATTGGCCTCTGATCGTGAAGCTGTTCGCGATCGGCCCGCTCCGGGTAAAGCCGGTGATGTAGTCGAATGCTTTTTCAAGGCGGTCAGCCTTCAGGTCCTCAATGACCTGGCTGTTCAGCACGTTCGTTGTGAACGGGATACGATCCTCGTCCACGGTGCCTTTGAGGGCAGTGCTATTCTTCTGCTCGAAGTACGGATCGAGATCAGCGAAGACCTTGATTGCATCCAGCGCGCCGGGCTCCGTTGATTGGATAACGGCCGCCGGGACGGATTCCGGTGTCCCGTCTTTTCCTTGCTGCGGGACAGTGTCCTGCGCCATTGCCTGCGATGCGACTGTCCCGAGCCACAACGCTCCGGTGACTAACGTCTTTTTCATTCTGGCCCCCAAAACCAAAGCGGTAACTTCCCCCGCGAGACGATGTGCCGCTGCACGCAGCGTTCTCGCAAAGCGCCAGTGGCCTCCGTATGAAAACGGTCCCTGCACCAACCCGACGCACAACCGGTAATGCAAGTCATTATCAATTACAATGTAGATTTTTTGGACGTTGAACCACCATGACTACAACCCTCCCGCGCCAGGATTGTTAAGCGGTCAGCCAGTTTCATCCCGGACGTCGCATCCGCGTCACCACACTGATGCCGACCCGCAACTTTACGGCGGGCGCATGCAGCCTCACACTCCCGGAAAAAGAGAATGAAAAAACGAAAATCGGGAGGATGCGCCATGTCTGCTGATCCAATGTCTGTTGAACCCACGCTGATCATCCGGAACGGAACCATCGTCGACGGCACCGGGGCGGAGCCGGTCGAGGCGGATCTGGCGCTGGCCGGGGACAGGATCGTTGGGATTGGCGATTTTGGAGCGCAGAGCGCAGCCGAGGAAATCGACGCTCGGGGCAAGCTGGTGACGCCCGGCTTTGTCGACATTCACACCCATTATGACGGTCAGGCAGTCTGGGACAAGCACATGGCGCCTTCGGCCTGGCATGGCGTTACCACAGCGATCATGGGCAATTGCGGTGTCGGTTTCGCGCCCTGCAAACCGGAGGACCGGGAGAAGCTGGTCGAGCTGATGGAAGGGGTGGAGGATATTCCCGGCCCGGTCCTGCATGAGGGGCTGAACTGGCAGTGGGAGAGTTTCGCGGAATATCTCGACGTGCTGGAGAAGCTGCCGCGTGACATGGATCTCGGCGTGCTTTTGCCCCATGCGGCTGTCCGGGTCTATGTCATGGGCGAGCGGGCGATCCAGCTGGAACATGCGACGCCGGAAGACATTGCCCGGATGCGAGAGATTTCGGCGGATGCCGTGCGCGCCGGGGCCTTCGGCTTCTCGACCTCGCGCACCATCAGCCACAAGAGCCTCGCCGGAGACTACACGCCAACCCTGCGCGCCCAGGAGGCAGAGCTGACCGGGATCGCGCGCGGCATGGCGGATGCCGGGGCTGGGTTCCTGGAGATCGTCTCGGACTGGGACGAGCCGGACCCGGAAACCGAGTTCGCCATGCTCCGCCGCATCGTCGAGGATAGCGGCCGGACCGCTGTCTTTACCCTGAACCAGCGCCATAACCGGCCGGATTTCTGGCGTGACCTGCTGCGGCTGGCGGGGGAGGCGGCGAACGATGGACTGTCGATCCGGCCGGTGGTGGCGCCGCGCCCGATCGGTATCCTGCTCGGCCTTGAAGGCAGTCAGAACCCGTTTTCCGGCACGGCCACATATCGCTCCATCGGCGACCTGCCGCTCGACCAGCGGGTCGCGGCGATGCGTGATCCGGAGGTGCGCCGGAAGATCCTCGCCGAGGACCCGGTGAAGGACAGCACTTTCCCGCTGATCCACCGGATCTCCTTCTCCAAGATGTTCCGGCTCGGCTCGCCCGCGAATTACGAGCCTGCGAAGAGTGACTCGATTGAGGCAATCGCCGAGCGGGAAGGCCGCACGGCGCCCGAGGTTGCCTACGACATTCTGCTGGAGCGGGAGGGGCGCGGTTTCATCTACACGCCGCTGGTGAATTACGCGACTTACGACATGAGCGCGCCGGAAGAGATGCTGGCGGACAGGAATGCGATCATGGGGCTTGGCGACGGCGGCGCCCATGTCGGCTTCATCCTTGATGCCGGCTACCCGACCTGGCTGATGAGCTACTGGGGCCGCGACCGGGCCCGCTTTCCGATGACCGACGTGATCCGCCGCCTGACCTCCGACACGGCCAGCGCCGCAGGACTGTCCGACCGGGGCGTGCTGGCGCCCGGCAAGAAGGCCGACGTCAATATCATCGACTGGGACAAGGTCGGCTTCTCCGACCCCTACGTCACCTACGACCTGCCGGCGAACGGCAAGAGGCTGATGCAGAAATCAACCGGCTACGACGCCACGATCGTCTCCGGCAAGGTGACGTATCGGGGCGGCGATGCGACGGGCGCGCTGCCGGGAGGAGTGGTGCGCGGGCAGAGATAGGGGTAGAGGTAGCGTCGAACCTTCAAGGACCCACCATGCCCGAAACAGACCTCATGCAGGGCTTTCCTGCCTCTCCCGAAACACAGGTGACGCTGGCGAACTGGCGGACGACGCCGTTCAGCCGTTGGGCGTTCCACCATGTGCGCGAAATCGTGGCGTCTGCGGATATTCCGAATGACCCGGGCGCTGTGTCCGGTCTGCTCGAAGCGCCGGGCGGTCTCGACAGGCTGACGCTGGACGATGGGGTGAGTTTTGCGGACTTCCTCGCCAACACGGACACGGACGGGATCGTGGTTCTGAGACGCGGCCAGTTGGTGTTCGAATCCTATGCGAATGGCATGGATGCCTTCACGCCGCACATTCTGATGTCGGTCTCGAAGTCGTTGCTCGGCCTGATTTCCGGGATTCTGATTGAGGACGGCAGTCTCGATCCGTCAGCACTGGTCACCAGCTATGTGCCGGAGGTCGCGGGCACGGCCTATAAAGGCGCGACGGTGCGTCACCTGCTGGACATGCGGGCGGGCGTTGCCTTTGACGAGGATTATCTCGCGACATCCGGGCCGATCATCGAATACCGCAAGGCACAGAACTGGAACCCGCTGGAGCCAGGGGAGCGGCCTTCGGACCTGCGGAGTTTTTTCGCGACGATGACCGATGCGGATGGCGCGCATGAGGGCAGCTTTCACTATGTCTCACCGAATACCGATCTGCTTGGCTGGGTGATCGAGCGGGCCAGCGGAAAGCGCTATGCGGATCTCATTTCTGAGAAATTGTGGCGGCCGATGGGGGCGGAGCGCAGCGCCTATATCACCGTCGACCGGTTCGGCGCCCCGCGCTGCGCGGGTGGTTTCTGCGCGACGGTCCGGGATCTCGCCCGGGTCGGCCAGCTTCTTGTCGAGGGCGGTCGCGGTGTTGTTCCCGCTGGCTGGATCGACGATCTGATCGCTGGCGGCGATGCCGCCGCCTGGGCGGCTGGCGACTTCGCGGACCTCTTCGGTGGCGCGCCGATGCGCTATCGCAGCAAATGGTATGTCGAGGACGGGGCGGCCCCGCTGCTATTCGGCTATGGCGTGCACGGCCAGAACCTTTACGTCGACCGTGAGAACGAAATCGTGGTCGCCAAGGTCTCGTCCCAAGCGCTTCCTGTTGACGAGGAACGCAATGCACTGACGATCCGGTCGGTGAAGGCGATTATCGTTGCGCTCGCGGGCGGGTGATCTGCCTGCGAGGCGGGAGGTGCCTTGCCTCTTGTTTTGTTGAGCATAGATGCTGTTGGTGTCGTATTTAACAGTCTCTAGGATAGTCGCTTCGGCTCCTATCACATTGAGGATGGATGTATGGAGAATGAGGAAAGCTGGCGGCTAGAGTATCGGATCCGCCCCTATCTTAGGCACGCTCCAGAGCATAGTCTTAAAGACCGCTTGCACGACATCATGATGAATATCCTATACTTAACAGCAGAAGGAAAAATTGGAGTAAAGCCACCAGGAAGAACACAAAATCCGTGGCTGCAGAAGCTCATTGATTTAGAGCACGAATGCCATGTTCGTGGTTTAGATATACAAAAATTATCTATTGAAGATCTTCCGTATACAAAAAATTTGGAAATCATAAAGAAAAATTTTTCTAAATTAGAGAAATTTCGATGCCGTCAAATGTTTTGTAAATACGGGCAAAAAAAATATATGGAGTCTATGATAAAGAAAGGAGTTGTTCGTGTAGCTCCGGCATCATCTTTTTCGGGTGATGGGCATAATGTGGCCCAAAAAGATCAAGAACTGGCTATTACAACCTACATCGGTCCGTATGATTACGATCTGGATATGATCGATCCATATTTTCGCAATTTGCGGCCAAAAAGAGGTGTGTGGGAAGTTAATCATGTCAAGCCGTCGGATTATTATTTGTATTGTGTGAGTGCCAGTTTGGATATTCGCATGTTTTTTGACTTTAATTGTGATTCATGTGTCGTGATTCACGATCAATATGAATTTGAACGTAGATTGAAAAAGGCTGCGGCAAGTAATTTCAAGAATCATGTATTGATTTTCGACGCAGCGAAGTACGTTGATCCGTATTTTATATTACAGAGATTGCCAGCAGATCCAATTTTTTTGTATTTTATTAAACATTTAAGATTTATGTATCAGGGAGAATATCGTCTCGTTATTGTTAGTAGAGATACTGATGAGGTTCGAATGTTAGAGCCAGTATTTCTCGAGATCGGAAATATTGAAGATATAGCTAGTTTATTCATTCTTGAACATTAATTTTTTTCATGTGAATTCCTATGCTTTGCCGAATTTTGATAAACCATTCTTCCACTTGAAATATTTCTTGCGCTGTAAAGGGGATTGCATATATCTCCCCATCAGATTGAAAATCTAGATTAACTTCGTTCTTTTGAGGGTTGAAGTATGCGCCGGTGACTTTGTCGACCCGCGGTAGTGTTTTAGGTGCATTCATCTGGGGTATTCCTTTTGAGCTTAAGTGCAGGTTTTATTGCCTGAGAGTGAGGCATTTTTCTGATATCCGCACGAACTTCGTTGGCGATCTTTCGAAATGACATTCCTCCAGTGCGCTGTTTTCGCATCCGGGTCACCAGGGATTTCTTTGAAATCTCCTCCTTCGGAATACCCTATTCCCTAAAGCGGGGAGCTCTGGTCCCTAGAGAACGGCTTTGAGCCCGGTGACTGCCTGAGCATCGCCCTGATCTACGTATAAATGCTGACAAAGAGGCGCCTTACCTACTCTTGGCGCCTCTGAGCATGCTGTTGAATGTTCGCCATTCACAGGGTCAGCCAAGTACCTTTGAGGGGCAGCTGGGAACGGTTTCGGGGTGGGTTTGATGAAAGGTAGCTGCCGACCTGTCACTTGATTCGCGATGAGGCTGCATACGTCTAAGGAGTTCGGTTGCCTCTTAGGGTGATCAAGCCGGGCATGATATGCGGGACGGTTTTCCGCCACATTAAAAAAACCAATAAATATCATATCGATATGGGAAAGCGATGGCGGAGGGACGGGGATTCGAACCCCGGAGGGGCTTACACCCCAACACGCTTTCCAGGCGTGCGCCTTAAACCACTCGGCCATCCCTCCTGAAGAGGCGCGGACCATACAAAAGCCGTCCGGGCTTTGCAATGATTTGAAGCCTGAAATTGAAGAAAAAAAGACAGTTGCAGGCGTGACCCCCGGATATGCGCGGTACGATTGGTTGTAGCGCTCAAATGGTGTAGTCTTTCCAAACTGTTAGGGGGCTCGTCAATTGGCTGCGCGCAGGTCCGCCGGAGTTCTGGCTGGGGCGCGCCGGGGGATGAATGAGGCGGTTGTTCAGGTTTATCGCGCTGCTGTTGCTCCTGATCGCGCTGGCGCTTGCCGCGCGGGACGGTTATGCGAGTTATCAGGCGCAGGCGCTGCGCATCATGGATGCGGGCACGCTCTGGGCCGGATTGCACCGGGATAGCCTGCAGCTCGCCGAGCCGGCAATCTCCCGATATCTGCATCCCTTTCTCTGGCACCCGGTGATGGTAACCATCCTGCTGTTCCCATCCTGGCTGGTCTTCGGCGTGCTCGGGATCATTCTCTGGTCGTTGACCAGGCTGCCTGGCCGGCGCGCCTCGCGGGATCTGTTCATGCGGAATTAAACGCCCGCTCAAATAATTAAAAAAGAAAAATCTTGATATAATATGTTACGCGTCCAAGATGCTGTTGATGGAACAGCTCTTGTAAGGACCAGCGATATGGATGACACCCGATCCGAAACCGACGTCCCCCAGCCCGTTCGTGCGATCGGGATCAATCACATTGCGCTGGAGGTCGGAGATCTCGACGAGGCGCTGACATTTTACGGCAAGCTCTTCCAGTTCGAGCAGCGTGGCCGGAGCGAGACTCAGGCGGAAATCGACCTTGGCGACCAGTTCATTGCATTGGTCCTGGGACGCACACAGCCAGCAGATGTAAAGCGGCATGTCGGTCTTGTGGTCGAGAACAAGGAGGCGGTGCGCGCGGCGCTGGTGGCGACCGGCGTGGACATCCTTCCCCTGCCGGATCGCTTTCTCGATTTCCTCGATCCCTGGGGCAACCGGATCGAAATCATCGGCTACGAGAATATTCAGTTCACCAAGGCCGATCATGTGCTTCGGGGCATGGGGCTGGATCACCTGCGGAAGACGGAGTCGGCTATCGAAGAGCTGTCAGCGAAGGACATGCGACCGGACTGATCGGATAAAAAAGTGGGAGATGTGCCGTGGACAAAAAACGGAAACCCGAATGGGTTGAAGCAATGCCGCTCACAGTGCTTGAGCAGGCAGGCCGGAAAATCTTCAAAGCTGGCGGCAAGCAGATCGTCCTCTTCCATATCGATGGCGAGGTCTATGCCTGCAATAACCGTTGCCCGCACGAAGGCTACCCCCTGATCCAAGGCACGCTTGATACGACCGGTTCCGACGGAGCTGTCTGCCGGTTGACCTGCAACTGGCATAACTGGAAATTCGATCTGGTCAGCGGAGCAAATCAGGTCGGCGGCGACCGTCTGAGGATCTATCCCACGCAAATTCGGGATGGCGCCATCTTTGTCGATATCGTGGACGCTCCGGCGCGCGAGCGTATCGAAACCGCGCTCGCTAATCTGAAAGAGAGTTTTCGGGATCATAATTACACCCGTATGACCCGCGAGATCGCCCGGTTGAAGGCGGCTGGTGGCGACCCGCTGGAGGCTGTGCGGCAGGCGGTGCTCTGGACGCATGAGCATTTCGAATGGGGCACCACACACGCCATTGCCGCGGCGCCGGACTGGCTGGAGCTGGGGGAGGATTATGGTGATGAGGACCCGGCCTCTTCGATCATTCCTAATGTCGAGGTTGTCGCCCATCTTGCCTGGGACAGCTTGCGCTGGGAGCGCTTTCCGTTTCCCGACGGAGAGATGGCATTCGATGCGGACCGGCTGGTCGAGGCCATCGAGGCGGAGGATGAGGCGGAAGCTGTGGCGCTGGTGCGCGGGGCTTGTCGCGGCCCTGGATGGCGGGCGCTGGACGCTCCGGTGACGCGGGCCGCGCTCGCCCATTATCAGGATTTCGGTCATTCCCTGATCTATTGCTACAAGACCCGGCAGCTCGTTGAACGGCTGGGCGACGCGTTGGCCGAGCCGCTCTATCTGACGCTGGTCCGGGCGCTGGTGAATGCCAGCCGTGAAGACCTGATCCCTGAATTCAAGGCCTACCGTCCGGCCCGCGCTGCATGGAGTGGGACCGGAGATGCACCGGTCGCGCCGGAGGAATTCTACAGTCTCAACGTGCCGCGCGCGCTGGATCGGGCGAACCGCTCAAGCGGCGATCGCACCGCCCTGTTCGATGCGTTGATGGGGGCGGCCGCATGGCAGATGCTGCATTTCGATACGCACTGGGGCACCCGCCACGACCGTCCGGTGCCGGACAATGTGAACTGGCTCAACTTCACCCACGGCATCACCTTTGCCAACGCGGTGCGGGCTCAATGCAGTCGCCATGAAGACCTGTGGCCTGACGCGCTGTTACAGATGGCCTGCTTCACTGGACGCAATGCCGCCTATACCGAGGCCCAGCAGGACATGGCGCCTTATGTGGTGGATGATCCAGAAGCATTCTTTGAGGACCTGCTGCCCGGTTTCTTCGACCACGCGGAGCCGGAATATATCGTCTCCGCCCACATGGTGAAGCTGCCGGTCGCCACCCGCGAGGAAATCCGCGCCCGGCCAGATGCGCCCTGGGCCCCGGTGCTGGCGGCGGCTGTGAACCGGTTCTTCCAGTCACGGATCAAGCGCAAGCATGTCATGCGGACGGCGAAACAATCAGTGGTGTTCGTCGCGGCGGAGGGGTGAGGATTATTCGTCCCCCGGCACGCCATAGGACGGTGCCTCGCGTGGATCTAGCGCGCGGGTGACATAGGCGTCGAGCTGTGGCTTGTAGACATCCCATGCTGTCGCAATCGCTTCGATCGGGCAGTCTTCGGTCCAGTCACAGCGCAGGTCCGCGACGGGCCAGCCGAGTTTATCGGCGATCTGCATGCCGGCGGAATGCACCGGGCCTGCTTCGCCGCCTGCCGCGAGACCGGCCTTCATGGCGGCGATCAACCTGTCGCCCAGATGACCGGTGGAGTCCGTGAAAGCGGCGACGATAGCCGCTGGAACATCCGCGTTGGCGAGCAGGTTGCCGCCCGAGGCGACGTTTTCGGCTTTTGCTTCCGACCAGATACCCAGCGCGTTGCCGCCAGAATGGATGGCGCTGCTGCCATGTTTATCTACTGCGAGCACCTGGCGGTAGTCGAGAAATTCACACTCCTTGCGCATTGCCTCGATGGCGTCCTCTGCGGACAGGCCAATCTCCATCCGGTCCAGCACCAGCGAGCCGAGGCGCGGGTCGGTGATG
Organism: Nisaea sp.; assembly: GCF_039990255.1. GTDB lineage: Bacteria > Pseudomonadota > Alphaproteobacteria > Thalassobaculales > Thalassobaculaceae > Nisaea. Next base: position 404,611 of record NZ_JBDXGG010000007.1, read on the forward strand.
TTCTGGCTGGCCACGGCGCCGACTCCGGCGCGGGTATAAGCGCAGCGCGCAGCGACCGCGGGTGAGGAGGAGGAGATGGCGATGCCGAACATGCCGGTCTCGGCACAGCGGGCAACAAGGGAGAAGGTCATGCGGAACTCCTGATTATGCGTCCGGATTAATCATCCGGGATAACGGCGGTGCCATCGATCTCGACCAGCCAATCCGGGCGGGCAAGCGCCTGGACGACAAGGCCGGTACAGACCGGATGGACGCCTTTGATGTACTCGCCCATGGTTCGGTACACAGCCTCCCGGTACCGGACATCCGTTATATAGACGACAAGTTTTACAAGATGATGCATGTCGCCCCCGGCTTCTTCGAGAAGCTGGCGAATGTTCTGCATCACCTTGTGGGTCTGCTCGACGGGATCGTGGCTCTTGATGTTTTTCGCCGTGTCCAGATCCTGCGGGCACTGGCCGCGCAGCCAGACCGTGCGTCCGCCGCGCGTGATCACCGCCTGGGCCAGATCGTTGTCCAGCTTTTGCTCCGGGTAGGTGTCCCTGGTGTTGAATTTCCGCAGCCGTTCATGCGCCATGCTGGCCTCCGTAAAGAAAGATGTGGCGGACCATGATGCCGCCTCTTGTTATCGAACTAGGGCCTCGCCGCGCCACGTGTACGTGCGGCGGCGTCGACATCCAGGTAGGAGCGCTGGATCGCAATCTGATCCGCGACATATCTGGCGTCATGCCAGACACCCCAGATGAAACTCGATCCGCGTCGCGACTGCCATGGCAGGCCGAGGAAATAGATCCCTGGCTCGCGGGATACACCGCGCTGGTGCAGGGGCTTGCCGGTTTCGTCGAAGGTATCGACCTTCAACCAGCTGTAATCATGCCCGAAGCCAATGGCCCAAATGATCGTCGAAATCCCGGCGGCCTTCAGGTCCAACTCGCGGATCGGGTTGGTCACACAATCCGGATCGGGGCCGATGAGGTGCGCTTCGGGCTCCTCCGGCAGGTCGAGCCCTGTCCGCGCGAGATAGGCGTCCGCTTCCCGCAGGACGGAGAGGTAGTTCATGTCGCCATTCTCAATATTGCGGCGAAGATCGTCGGCGAAGCTTATGACGCCGTCCGCGTAGTTCTCGGCACGGCCAACGAGGGTGAGGCCCTGTTCCGCGAGCCTGCGGAAGTCGATTGTCTCCCCACCACGCGCGCCACTGACGGCAATCGTCACATGTTCGGCGCCGGCGGGCGGAGTTGCGGCTTCCCATTTGCCGAGAACGCCCAGCCACCAGCAATTGTCCCGTCCGCGATAGGCGCGGGGCGGCCGGTCATGCGGGCCGACCGCGAGCGTGACTTTACGTCCGGCACGGTTCAGCTCATCGGCGATCTGCACGCCGGACGAGCCCGCACCGATCACTAGAACACCACCCTCGGGAAGCTGGCCGGGATTCCGGTAGGCGCTGGAATGGAGTTGCGCGATCCCCGCGCTCTCGGGGACCATCGGCGGGATCGTGGCTGTCTGGAACGGACCGGTGGCGGCGACCACGCTGTTGGCTTCGATGACGCCTTCCGATGTCTCGACGCGAAAGCCTGGATGGCCCTCGTTGCGGGTTACAGAGATTACCTCGACACCGCAGCGGACCGGTGCATTGATCATCTCGGCGTAATCGGCAAAATAATCGGCGACCTTCTCTTTCGCGACGAAGGCGTCGGGGCTCTCGCCCTTGAACTCCATCCCGGGGAAACGGTCGTGCCATGCGGGGCCGTTTGCGACCAGGGAGTCCCAGCGGCAGGACCGCCAGCGTTCGGCAATCCGGTCCCGTTCCAGCACGATGTGCGGTACACCGGCCTTGCCGAGATGTTCGCTCATTGCGATTCCGGCCTGACCGGCGCCGACAACGAGCGTATCGCATTTCTCAACAGGCATATGACGGTCCTTGTTCAGGGGGAGCCCTTTCGGCGGCGCTGGAATATGTGATGCCGGAGCGGCATACCGGCGCCGGGAAGCACCTTAATTGGAACCTGCAGTGTGAGGGGAGGCCGGTCTGCGCTTCAAGAGGCAAATCGTCGCCTCACGCCTTTTGGGCGGCCCTGCTCAACCATTCATCTGCTTGACATGCCGTGGTTTTCCGCGCCAAGCAGAGAAATGGACCCGACCCGCACTCAGAGAAATTTTTATCTCGCAAATGCCCGCTGGCTCGGTGCTGGTCTGCTGTGCACGTTCTGCTCGTCTTTCGGTCAGACCTATTTTATCGCGCTCTTCGCCAGCCAGTTCATGGCGCTGCACGGTCTCAGCGACGGCGATTGGGGAACGCTCTATGCCGGGGCGACCCTCACCTCTGCGGCGCTGCTGATCAAGGCCGGCCAGCTCGCGGACACGATGTCATTGCGCACGCTGGCGATACTCGTTCTTGCAGGGTTTGCGTTGGTCTGCGTCGGCATGGCACTGCACGAGTCCACCATCATGCTTTTCGTCATGGTGCTCGGCCTGCGCTTCTTCGGCCAGGGCATGATCGGTCATGTCGGGATGACGGCAACGGCCCGCTGGTTCCAGGCGCGACGGGGACGGGCAATTGCCATCACCAGCCTCGGCTACGGTATCGGCGAGGCAATCTTGCCGGCGCTGGCGGTCCTGGCCATAGCGCTGGTTGGCTGGCGCGGCACATGGTTGCTCGCCGCTGCGATCCTCGCCGTGGCGTTCGGGGGCGCGCTCTGGGTGTTGTTTGCCCGGGACCGGGAGCCTCAGGGCGGGGAGACAAGTGGCCCGACGACAGGCGCGCTCGGGAGGCACTGGACCCGGCCGGAAGCACTCCGGCACTGGTCTTACTGGGCGCTTCTCCCCGGTATCCTGACACCCTCCTTCATCGGGACGGTGATCTTTTTTCATCAGGCGCACGTCTCTGGTGAGAAGGGCTGGAGCCTGATCGAGATGGCGGCGGGGTATCCGGTCTATGCGGTCAGCGCCATGATCGCGGTTTTCGTCGCTGGCCGTATCATCGACGCCTTTGGTGCCCTGACCCTGTTACCGCTCTTCCTGCTGCCGATCGGTCTCGGCATCGTTTTGCTCGGTGCCGGCGACGCGGTCTGGATCTGGGGTGTCGTGCTCGGTTTTATTGGCTTCTGCGCGGGCTTCTCGAGTGCGCTCAACGGAGCGGTCTGGGCCGAGATCTACGGCACGCGTAACCTTGGCGCGATCCGGGCATTGGCCGTTTCGGCCATGGTGTTCTCCTCCGCTATCGGGCCTGCGATTACGGGCCTGCTGATCGATGCCGGGATCACGCTGGAGCAGCAGGGTATTTTCATGATGCTCTGGTGCGTCGGGTTGTGCGCCATTTTCGTAGTGGTGGCCCGCCGTCTGCGGTTGCTGATTGTCGCACCAGCCTGAAGGTTGGGTGTGTCGGGTGAACGTGCGGTAACTGATTGATCTACAAGCACTGATCGAATTTATGATTTTTCGTGATCGCTGCCAGATGGTCGCGGGGAAAAATTTTCGCATATAATAAATACGCAAATATGGTTGACCTACCATTTGGTGACGCAAACTATGATTGTATAAACGTGCCAACAGGGAGGAAATCTGATGAAACAGATCATCGTATTGGCCGTGGCTGCGTCGCTCTTTGCAGGCGGCGCCTTCGCGCAGTCCGGGCAGGTTCCGGACAATCTTGAAAAACTGTCGGGCTTCAAGACCACCGGCGTTACAGAATTCACCTTTATCGAGCAGGGCGGCGATTATGCTGCAGGTATCGAGAGGACGCTGGAACGCATCAAGATGCCGGATGGCTTCAAGATCGAGCTTTATGCAGTGGTGCCGGATGCACGGCATATGGCAGTTGGCCCACAGGGCATCGTCACCTTCGTCGGAACCCGCAAGGACAAAGTCTGGTCGGTCACCGACCGAAACAAGGATCGCGTTGCCGATGAGGTGAAGGATTTCGCGCCATCGCTGACGTTCAGCATTCCGAACGGTCCCTGTTTCTCCAAGGACGGCTTTCTCTATATCGCCGAGCAGAACCGGGTGCTGCTGTTCCCGGCTGCCGAGTTCTTCTACGAGAGCCCGGATGTCGCCGCTTTCAACCTTGTCGCCAAGGGTGACCTGATTCCGCCGGAAGAGGAAAGCTTCAACCACACGGCGCGTGTCTGCCGGATCGGGCCGGACGGCAAGATCTATATCTCGCTCGGCCAGCCCTTCAATGTGGCTCCGGCGGAGAAGATGGATCTCTACAATGAATGGGGCATCGGCGGAATGATCCGCCTGAACCTCGATGGCACCGGCCGTGAAGTCTATACATACGGCATCCGCAATTCTGTCGGTCACGACTTCCACCCGGCAACGGGAGAGCTCTGGTTTACCGACAATCAGGTCGACGGCATGGGGGATGACATCCCGCCTGGAGAGCTGAACCGGCAGACGGCGGCAGGCCAGAACTTCGGCCATCCCTGGTATGGCGGTGGCGACACCCGGACCAACGAGTACAAGTCGGAGGAACCGCCGGCGGGCACCGTCATGCCTGTTGTCGCGACTGTCGCGCACGCGGCGGATTTGGGCATGCATTTCTATACGGGCCGGATGTTCCCGGAGAAGTACAAGCACGCTATCTTCTCGGCCCAGCATGGGTCCTGGAACCGGACCACTCCGGTCGGTGCCCGGGTCATGGTCACCTTCATCGACGAGCAGGGCAACGCCGCGATGGAGCCCTTCGCCGAAGGCTGGCTGGATGAGCCGACGGGCGAATATCTCGGCCGCCCTGTTGATGTGGCGCAGCTTCCGGATGGGTCGATCCTGGTGTCGGACGATCTGGCCGGGGCGCTCTACCGGATCAGCTACGCCAAATGAGGCGTGCGATCCTGCTTGGTCTCGGCGGGCTTATGCTCGCCGGGATCGCTCCGGCGTTTTCTGGCGATCCTGCGGCGGGCCGCAAGGTCGCGAACATGTGCCGGACCTGCCATGGGCTCGATGGGGTCGCGAAGATCCCCATCGCCCCGCATATCGGGGGGGAGCCGAGCAGCTATCTTCAGACACAGTTGTTCGCCTTCAAATCCGGAGCCCGTCGTCATGAGATGATGTCGGTCGTCGCGTCCGGGCTGAGCGAACAGCAGATCGTCGATGTCTCGGCCTGGTACGCTGCGCATAAGGTTACTGCGTCCCTGCCAGCCGGAGCAGACCCTGCTGGAGCGCCGAAAGGCTGTACCGGCTGTCACGGTACTGACGGCATCGCTCTCTATGACGAAGCTCCAAACCTTGCTGGCGAGACCAACATCTATATCGACACCCAGCTGAAGGCCTTCAAACGGGGTAAGAGGACGCACGCGCTCATGAGCGGTATCGCTGAAGGAATGTCGGATGAGGAAATCCGGGCGGCGGCCGACTGGTATGCGGCGGTCGAGCTGAAGGTCGACGCCGCGAAGGAATGAATGTCGCGCGCAGGGTGTGCGTTGCATCGCTATGCGAGCCTGTGTCTGAATAGGGCCTGACGCACGCGGTGGGAGCGACAGGATGAGCAGCAACACGACCCTTCAGGACTGGCGCGACCGTGCGGGCAAAGTGCTTCCCGCAGCCGGCTTCGGGAATTTCGATCCCGGCGTTGTGATCGCCCGTGGCGAAGGCGCGCGGGTCTGGGACGAAGACGGCACTGAATTTGTCGATTATCTGATCGGCTCCGGCCCGATGCTGGTCGGCCACGGGCATCCCGAAGTGCTGCAGGCGGTGCAGGAGCAGATTAAGGCGGGCTTCACCTTTTTTGCCAACAACGCGCAGGGTATCCAGCTGGCCGAGGAAATCGCCGGGGCCATGGCCTGTGCCGGCCAGGTGCGCTTCGTTTCCACCGGCAGCGAGGCGGATATGTACGCCATGCGGCTCGCCCGCGCTCATACGGGCCGGGAGAAGATTCTGAAATTCGAGGGCGGCTATCACGGCATGTCCGGAGACTCGCTTATGTCTCTGGCGCCGGAAAAGCGCGTGAACTTTCCGCTCGCCGTGCCGGATTCCGCCGGTATTCCGGAAGCCGTCCGCGACGGCATGCTGGTTGCGCCCTTTAATGATTTCGATTTTGTTCGCGGTATTCTTGAAGAGCGTGGCCACGAGATCGCGGCGGTGATCGTCGAGCCGTTGCAGCGCCTGATCCCTCCAGAGCCGGGTTTTCACGAGATGCTTCGCAAGGAAACCGCCAAGCGCGGCATTGTACTGATCTTCGATGAGGTGGTGACCGGCTTCCGGCTTGCCTATGGCGGAGGCCAAGAAAAGTATGGCGTGACGCCAGACCTTTGCACGCTGGGCAAGGTGATTGGCGGCGGCTTCCCATTGGCGGCCATTGCCGGTTCCGACGAGATCATGGCCCATTTCGACAAGGCGAAGGTAGGGGCCGAGGGGTTCACTTTCCAGATTGGCACGCTCAGTGGTAATCCCGTTGCCAGCGTTGCCGGGTTGAAGACACTGGAAATCCTGAAGCGTCCCGGTGCGTATGAGAATATTTATGCCAATGGCACGCGGATCATGGCGTCATTGACCCGAGAACTCGGTGCAGCCGGGATCGCGCATCAGGTGGTTGGCGAGCCGGTCATGTTCGATGTGGTATTCACCGACAAACCGGTGAAGAATTATCGCGACGGGGCGGACGGGAACGCCAAGCAGGCGGAGATTTTCAATGCGGTGCTGCGCCAGCACGGTATTCTGAAACCGCCTAGCAAGTTCTATATCTCGCTTGCCTTGACCGAAGCGGATCTGGCGCAGACTGAAGAGGCGATCGCTGCCGCGGCAAAGGCTGTGGCTGCACAATAAACAAAAGGTCAGTGAACCTGGCCCCGGGAGGCACGATGCTACTTGGTGGAGAAGTCAGACGCTGGCAGCGGTTTGGACGCTGGATTGCGATAGTTTGGCGGAAGGTGGTAGGACCATCTAAGGCTGCCGACGGAAAATAAATTTCTGCCCGGAACAAGAAAAGGAGCGCCGAAGCGCTCCTTTTTGATTCATTCTTGCCGTTCAGCGTCAGTCGAGCGCCTGGACGATTTCCTCGCACATCTTCTTCGCGTCAGAGAACAGCATCATCGTGTTGTCCCGGAAGAACAGCTCGTTCTCGACCCCGGCATAGCCGGATGACATGCCGCGTTTGACGAACAGCACCGTCTTGGCGTTTTCCACGTCGAGGATCGGCATACCGTAGATCGGGCTGGCCGGATCGGTTTTCGCCGCCGGGTTGGTGACGTCGTTCGCGCCGATCACGAAGGCGACATCGGTCTGGGCGAAATCGCGGTTGATCTCTTCCAGTTCCAGCACGTCTTCATAGGGCACGTTTGCTTCCGCCAGCAGCACGTTCATGTGCCCCGGCATACGGCCCGCCACCGGGTGGATGGCGTAGCGCACTTTCACGCCCTTCGCCTTCAGGATGTCGCCCAACTCCCGCAAGGCATGCTGGGCCTGCGCCACCGCCATGCCGTAGCCCGGCACGATGACGACGGAGGAGGCATTCTCCATGATGAAGGCCGCATCGTCGGCGCTGCCGGACTTGACCGACTTGTCGCCGCCCGGACCGCCCATCGCCGCCGCCGCGTCGCTCTCGCCGCCGAAGCCGCCGAGGATGACGCTGAAGAAGGAGCGGTTCATGCCCTTGCACATGATGTAGCTGAGGATCGCGCCGGAGGAGCCGACAAGCGCTCCTGTGATGATCAGCAGCGAGTTGCCAAGGGTAAAGCCGATGCCGCAGGCGGCCCAGCCGGAATAGGAGTTCAGCATCGAGATCACGACCGGCATGTCGGCGCCGCCGATCGGGATGATGATCAGGATACCCAGCACCAGGGCGAGCACGAAGACGGCCCAGAAGGCGGCCGGGCTCTGGTCGATACACAGCCAGACAACCAGCGCGACCATCAGCAGGCCGAGTGCCGCGTTCAGCGGATGCTGGCCGGAGAAGGTGACCGGTGCGCCGGAGAGGATGCCCTGTAACTTGCCGAAGGCGATGATCGATCCGGTGAAGGTTACCGCGCCGATGGCGAGACCAACGGCCATTTCCACCAGCGAGCCGACGGCGATGTTACCGGGCGTGCCGATACCGTAAGCCTCGGGCCGGAAGAACGCGGCCGCTGCAACGAAACAGGCGGCGAGACCGACTAGGCTGTGAAAGGCCGCGACCAGTTGCGGCAGGGCCGTCATCTCGATCTTGCGGGCGATGAAGGCACCGACGGAGCCACCGATAACGATACCGGCGAGGATGGTGCCGTAGCTCATCACTTCAGGCATGGCGATGGTTGTCAGGATGGCAATCACCATGCCCGCAATGCCGAACATATTGCCCTGTCGGGCACTGTCCGGAGAGCTGAGTCCCTTCAGCGCCATGATGAAGCAGATGCTGGAGATCAGATAAAGGACGGCTGAGAGATTCTCGGTCATGTCTATATCCCCCGCCTCAGCGCTTTTTCTTGAACATGGACAGCATGCGCTGCGTGACGATGAAGCCGCCGAAGATGTTTACCGACGCCAGCACCACAGCACAGAAGCCCATGATCTGGGAAAAGTTCGTTTCCGCCGGACCGGCGGCGATCAGGGCGCCGACGATGATCACGGAGGAGATTGCGTTGGTCACGCCCATCAGCGGCGAATGCAGCGCCGGTGTGACCCGCCAGACGACGTAGTAGCCGACGAAGCAGGCCAGGATGAAGACCGTGAAGAGCGAGATGAAGCTGTAGGGGCCGGAATGAGCGGCCTCTGTTACTTGACTTGTAACTCCGCCAGCATCCGTTGCGAACTGAGCCATCTCGCCCGCCAGGCTCGCGGCCTGTTCGGCGAGGGCTTTCGCTTTTTGTTCAATCTGTGTGGCATCCATGATCAGGCATCCCCCTCTTTATCTGAACCGGCCGCCGGCGCTGCCACTGACTTTGCCGTCGTGGCCTTCGGCTTGGCGGGTGCCTTGGCGGTTTTTGCTGCTGGTTTGGAGGTTGTTTTCGACGCAGCTGGCTTGCGGGCCGCGCGCGGTTTTGCAGTGGGTTTCGCCGCCGGTTTCGCCGGGGATTTTTCCGCCGCGACCGCCTGAACGGCCGGGTGCACGACCTTGCCGTCCTGAGTGATCAGCGAGCCTTTCACGATCTCGTCCTCGAGATTGATCTTCAGGCTTTTTGCTTCTGTGTCATAGAGCGGCGTCAGGAAATTCAGGACGTTCTTGGCGTAGAGCGCGCTGGCATCGACAGCGATCCGGCTTGGCACATTGGCATGGCCAACAATAGCGACGCCGTGCTTGCGCACCACTTTGCCGTATTCGGAGAGCGGACAGTTGCCGCCTTGCTCTACGGCGAGATCAACGATCACCGAACCCGGTTTCATCGTTTTCACCATATCTTCAGTGATGAGTACCGGTGCCGGGCGCCCCGGAATCAGCGCTGTGCAGATGACGATATCCTGTTTCTTCAGGGTCTCCGCGATCAGATCGGCCTGCTTTTTCTTGTAAGCGTCGCTCATTTCCTTGGCGTAACCGCCAGCGGTTTCCGCTTCCTTGAACTCTTCGTCCTCGACCGCGACGAAGGTGCCGCCGAGGCTTTCGACCTGTTCCTTGGAGGCGGGGCGCACATCGGTTGCCGAAACAACGGCGCCAAGGCGCTTGGCCGTGGCGATGGCCTGAAGGCCGGCAACACCGGCGCCCATTACGAGAACCCGTGCCGGCGGAACGGTGCCTGCGGCCGTCATCATCATCGGGAAGGCGCGGCCGAATTCGTTGCACGCATCCAGCACGGATTTGTAGCCGGCGAGGTTGGCCTGGCTGGAGAGGACGTCCATGCTTTGCGCCCGGGTGATCCGGGGCACCATTTCCAGCGCAAATGTGGTGATCTTCTTTGCCGCGAGCGCATCGATCAGCGCCCGTTCCTTATAAGGCTCCATCAGCGAGATCAGGGTCGCGCCGCTTTTCATCAGGGCGATTTCGTCCGCTTCGCCTGTAACCTCGGCGCCGGTGCCGATGGGTTTGCGGACCTTGAGCACAATATCCGCGCTGCCGAGTGCGTCTTTCGCGGTCTTGACGATCTTCGCGCCCGCAGCTTCAAGAGCCGCGTCCGTGAAGGCCGCGCTCAGACCCGCGCCGGTTTCAATGGCAACCTCGAAGCCCATGGCGACATATTTTTTGACCGTATCGGGCGATGCGGCAACGCGCGCCTCATACGGTCGTCTTTCTTTAGCGATGCCGATTTTCATTCGCGTTTCTCCCATACGTTCCGCGATCGTTTTTCGCATGCCGACGAAGGCCGAGAGTGCCGCGCTGCAGCAATCATGGCAAGGGCCGGTCTTATCGGATGGTGGATTGCCTGCGGTTTACTTCGACCGTGGTGCGATCAGCCGCCTGACGGTCCGCCAGAGCATGGAAGGCGTCCTTGCAAAGCGCATCAAGCAGGATGAGGCCCTGTGCTTGGGTCTGACGGCTCCGACATTCCAGTTTGAGGCGATCCTCGATGGTGCTCCAGGCCGTGTCGATCCATTGTGCCTCGACTGCATAATACCGATCGCGTTCTGCAATGGAGTCGAAACCGCTTCGCTGTAACCGGATGCGGACCCATGCGGGGAAATCGCCCTTCCCGGAGCTTCTTTCGCGCTTTGGATAAGGCGCGAAAGCGGGGTCGATCGCGCCCGGCACTATCATCTGCTCCGCGAGGCGTGTGCTTTTGTTGGCCAGTATGGCTTTGCGCTGGCGCAGGAAGCCGTCCCCGAAGCAGTCGATCACCGGGGCGTCTCCATATTGATGAAGTGGTACGAGACGCGGTGTTGTCACGGTGAGTGGCGGCGCTTTACCGCCGGTAACGATGCATCGATGCCCTGTCGGCATGGTATCGATCAGGGTCACTGGCGCAGCGTCCGGGCGCTGTGGGTTGGGCGGGAAGGTTCCGCTCGGCGGTGGTGGGTCGGCGCAGGCCGCTACGAGAAAAAGTGTGGCGGCAAGACCGGTCATGGCTCGTGCATTTATCATGCGCTGCTGTCCAACCAGATCGTGACTGGCCCATCATTGATCAGGGAGACCTTCATGTCTGCCCCGAACCGGCCGGTTTCGACTGTCAGGCCCGCCGATTTCAGACAGGAGCCGAAATGCTCGACAAGGGAATTCGCCAGATCCGGCGCGGCGGCACCGATGAAGCTCGGCCGGTTGCCCTTGCGGGTGTTGGCGGCCAGGGTGAATTGCGAGACGACCAGCACGCTGCCTCCGATATCGGCGACGGACTGGTTCATCTTCCCGGCGTCATCTTCAAAAATCCGGAGCTTCGCGGTTTTGCCGGCCAGTCGTTCGGCTTCGGCCTGCCCGTCGCCCTCGACGGCGCAAACCAGCGCCAGCAGACCGGCGCCGATCTCACCAACTGTGGCTCCATCTATCCTAACGGCTGCTTCACTCACTCTCTGTAACAGCACGCGCATTCCGGACGCTCTCCCATACCTGCCGCCGAAAAAAAACGGATAGGTTATCCAGCATGGGATTTTGGTGAGGTTACGCATTCTGAATCAAGGACTTTACTGACTGCGTGCCATCCTTTTGTCAGGGCTAGATGTCAGGCAGGGAAATCAAGCTCTCTATGCTTGTTTTTCCTGCCCCGTTTGGCGGCATCCGGAAGAGGCCATTCAACCGACTAGACGGCTTGCTCTACTTGTTGTGACTGAAGCAGGAAAGCGTGCATTTCGTTCAGGTTGTTCATTTGCTTATCCTGCGCGGCGACCCATTTCTCAACCGAGCTTTTGATCTCCTGTAACGCTTCCTGATATCGCGCGTCCACATCTTGATCCGGGTACCATTCGGCGGCGAATGCGCGCCGTGTTGGCATGCTCGTTTCAGTATAGTCGGTAATTTCCAGGTTGGATTGGCTCCGGGACAATTCTGCTGCGCCGCGATCGCGGATGTAGGCAATTCTCTCCTCGCTGGTCATGTTCATGGTCTTTGCTTCGTCGGCAAGTTTTGCCAGCGCTTTTCCGTCAGGGTGGGTAACGGTCAGCTGGCCGGAATTGTCGATGTATCCAAGAATCGTGTCGCCGGCCGAGAAGACGGTACGCACGCCGGACGTCAGATCGGGGTTGAGGGATTTCTCAATGGAGGCCTCGACCGTCTTAATGTCCTCAAGTCTTCCCGAGGAAAACTCAACTTGATCGAAAACCGAGGATTGCTGCTGCATCTCGAGCCAGCGGTCGAAGCTGGGGATCATGGATTCGTATTGCGCGGCACTCAGCTCCGTGCCGGTCATGCCGTCGGGCGATGTCAGGGTGTTGGGTGCCGTACCGTTTGCCTCTGCTTCCTTCATATCCTCGATGCGCGCGCGAAAAGCGCTGTACTGCGTCTCGTAATAGTTTTCGAGGTGCGGTCGCATGGAAGGGTCGGAGAACATCTCCTTGGTGAAACTCGTGGTGGCGGAAAGGGCTGCTGATGAGGTCATTGCCGCGGTCTCCCGTCTGGTTGCGCTGACCCTCAGGCAAGCAATATCCATGCCGAGATTATGGATGTGGGAGGCCGGTAACGGCTAATGCCTATTCCTCTTCGAGGTCGTCCTCGTCGTCCTCAACGTCGACTTCTACCGGCACACCAGGCAATTGCTTGCGGGTGCGGAAGGAGAGCGCGGTCTTCACGTGCGAGACGTTTGGCGCGGGGGTGAGGCGTGTGGTCAGGAATTTCTGAAACGTATCCCAGTCCTTGGCGACCACTTTCAGCAGGAAATCGGTTTCCCCGGAGAGCATGTGGCACTCGCGCACCTCCGGCCAGTCCTCGACCATTTCCTCGAAGGCGACCAGATCGTCCTCGGCCTGGCTGTTGAGACCGACGAAAGCGAAGATCGTCACTTTGTAGCCGAGCGCCTCGGGGTTCACGTCTGCATGGTAGCCGCGGATGAAACCGGCCTCTTCGAGCGCCCGCACACGCCGGAGGCATGGCGGCGCGGAAATACCGGCCCGGTTCGCAAGATCCACGTTGGTCATGCGCCCGTTGTCCTGCAGGTCGCGAAGGATGCGTCGGTCGATACGGTCAAGTTTGACACGCCGCATGGCGGATGACTCCTGGTTCGATTGATTGATCGGCAGCGGAAGGTTTCCCTTGCCGGATATTGCAGTGCAGAATAAAGCAGGTGGGATTGTTTGCGCAAGATTATTACATCTCCTTGTCATATTCGTGCGCAATAAATTGTAATGGAGCACCCTATGAGTCTGCCGGCGGAAGTGTCCGCCTGGGTCGTCAGCGACGGTACCCGGGGCATGGAGGTGCAGTCGGTTGCTTTGACGCAGGCACTCGGCATTGAGCCCGCGATGAAACGCATTCGCCCGTCCCTGCTGCTGCGCGCCTTTCCGGCATTGGGGGGCTTTCGAATGATCCCGCCCAGCGCTGGGGGGGAATCGCTGACGCCTCCCTGGCCTGATCTTGTCATCGGATGTGGCCGCCGGAATGCGGGAGCGGTGCTTTCGATGAAGGCGCGGTCCGGTGGTCACAGTTTTGCAGTGCAAATTCAGGACCCGCGAGTCGATCCGGCACATTTCGATGCCCTCATCGTGCCGGAACACGATCCGGCGCGGGGCGAGAATGTGATCGTGACCACGGCCTCCCTGAATGGCCTCGCGACCCTCGATCTGCGGGCCGAGGCGAAACGGTTCGGCCATATGATCCAGCCTTTGCCGGGGCCGCGCGTGCTTGTTGCTGTGGGCGGTGCCACGCGGCGGCAGACAGTCGATGATGCGCTGGTGGACCAGCTCATCGGCAATCTGGAGAGGCTCATCGATAACGGCTGCGGTTTGATGATCACCGCCTCCCGCCGGACGCCGGAGCGGCTGGTTCAGGCGCTCTCGGCTCTTGGAGAGAACGAGGCAGCCGCTTGTTTCTGGAATGGGGAGGGAGAGAACCCGTATCTCGGTTTCGTCGGCGCGGCTGACGCTATTGTGGTGACATCCGATTCTGTGAACATGGTCTCAGAAGCCTGTTCGTCCGGCAAAGGCGTCTACGTCGCCGATCTGTTGGTTCCCTCAGGGCGCATTGCGACTTTCCAGGAAAACCTGCGGGCTCGAAAACTGACACGGCCGTTCGACGGGCATGTCGAGCCGTTTCTCTACGAGCCGCTGAATGATGCCGCCAGTGCAGCGGCGTTGTTGCGTCCGATGCTGGAGCGCCATCTTCAAAGGCGCGGCAATTAATGGCTTGTGGGAAACAGTTCAGTTGAGCGCATAAGACGCAATTACATTGTTGTTCTCGTTTCCCGTCTCGATAAAACCAAGCCTGCGATAAAAGGCTCGGGCATCCGCATTCTCTTCCCGGATGACCGCGCGGATCGTTTGGAAATCAAGGCGTTTCAGATGCTTTAGCATTTCACGGAAGAGGGCTTTGCCGACACCTCGGCGGGACGCTTTCAGATCCACGAATGTACTGATGTCGCACTGTGTGGGGCGATCCGGGGCGGGCAGGCAATCCTGGATGCCAAGCAGGGTCTCTTTCTCGTCGTCAGCCGCCAGGTAGACAGACCGGTTTGGCAGCGTCCGGATGAAGTCCTCCTGATCCTGGACCGTCATGGTTCCCGTCATGGCGGTGAGTTTACCGTCCGCGATAATCGGGTTTATCAGGTCTGAAATCACTGCGGCGTCCGAGAAGCGCACCTGTCGCACCCGGCAGGTCGCCTTAGCTGTCGTCATGCGTCCATGTCGTTGGAGCGGGGTACGGCGATGCCCAGGAGCTGGTCGACGTTTTCACGGTCGTTTGCCAAAGGAAATAGTCCGCGCCAGATATTGATCTGGTTGATCCTGTCATGAGGAATGTCGCCGACCCAGAAAGTCGCAGTTTTCTCGTCCACGGTTTTGTTGAAGCTTTCGAGCATGAAGCGGCGGTCGCCATTATCAAAGACTTCGGAAGCAAGCCGCTGTGACGGATCACGCCCGACAAGAGCAACATTTCTCGTTCCGTTCAGCCTATAGCGGTAGTCGAGGGCGCCATTCGGTGCTCTGATCACGTCCATCAGGAATACCCAAGGGAGAACATCCCGGGGGACCATTTCTGGCCTGAAATCGGTTCGGGCAGGGAGGGCTGGTTCTGGAGCCAGCCCGCGCCAGAATTCATAGGCTACCCTGGTTAGAGAATCCTCGGGCACATCATCCAGCGTGATACGCTTGAGGAAGAGAAATGCAGACCTTTTAATCGCAAACTGACCGGGATGGGCCATAAGTGCCCCCCTGACTAAATTCATTTCATTCTGTCTTTTATCTAAATGGTAGACTAATTGCTGTTAAAGTCCATGCAATGGTTACCTAAAGGTGTGTCTGACCTTTAAATACTGCTCAGCGCTGCCCTGAAATCCTCGATCAGGTCTGTACCGTTTTCGATTCCAGCCGAGATCCGCACTAGTCCCTGACCGATGCCGAGCGCCTGACGGTCCGCCTCTTCCATCGCCCGATGGGTGGTTGTGTAGGGATGGGTGATCAGGCTCTTGGTGTCGCCGAGATTGTTGGAGATATCAACGATCTTGAGGCCATTCAGCAGCTTGAAGGCTGCGTCCTTGCCGCCTTTGACATCGAACGAGACGAGGGTGCCGAAGCCGCTCATCTGCTTCGTTGCAAGTTCATGCTGAGGGTGAGAGCTAAGGCCGGGATAGATCACCCGGGAGATGGCAGCGTGGTTTTCCAGAAACGCGGCGATGGCCAGTGCGTTCTCGGACTGGCGGCGGACCCGGAGATCGAGAGTCTCAAGGCCTTTCAACAGGACCCAGGCATTGAACGGGCTGAGGCAGCCGCCGGTATGGCGCATGAAGGGCTCGAGATAATCCTTACGGAACTCTTTCGAGCAGAGCACGGCCCCGCCGAGCGTGCGACCCTGGCCGTCGATATGTTTGGTGCCTGAATAGACCGAGATATCGGCGCCGAGCCGGATCGGCTGCTGCAGGATCGGTGTTGAGAAGACGTTATCGACGACAACCCGCGCACCGGCTTGCTTAGCGATGGCGACGACGGCTGGAATGTCGATGATTTCCAGTGTCGGGTTGGATGGGGTTTCGAAGAAAAACACCTTGGTATTCGGCTTGACTGCGTTCCGCCATTGCGCGATGTCGGTACCGTCGACCAGCGTGGCTTCGATGCCGAATTTCGGGAAAATCTTTGTCAGGATGTGATGGCAGGAGCCGAACAAGGCGCGCGCTGCGACTACGTGATCGCCGCTCTGAAGCTGCGAGATCATTGCTGCCCAGACCGCAGCCATTCCGCTGGCCGTGGCGAAACAGGTCTCGGCGTCTTCCAGCAAGGCCATGCGGTCCTCGAACATCTGGACCGTCGGGTTACCGTAGCGGGAATAGACGAAGCCTTCTTCCTCGCCGTTGAAGCGGGCTTCGGCCGATTCCGGGCTGTCATAGACATAGCCGGAGCTTAGGAACAACGCTTCGGAAGTCTCGCCGAACTCCGATCGGTTGGTGCCGCCTCGTACCAGACGGGTTTCAAGGTTCCAATCGGCGGCTTCGATGAAGGCTGGGTTGATCTTGTCGGACATGGCTATCTGCTCCTTGGTCTCCGTTCGGGCCCACGGGAGCATTCCCCGTGGCGCTTTAGCACTTGGTGACGCGGATGCAAGCTGCCCTCAAATCCCGCGGGTCCAATCGGCTGGACCAAGCCTGAAACAAAAAAATCCGTCGCGGCGGCGCCGGACGGATCGAAATCCCTCTTTAGCCGCATTTATTAAGCGCCCGCAATCTGAGTCTCAAATCGGCGCTGGTCATTGAAATAGACGAGGGCGGCGGGGCCTGTCAAGTGCGCTGCTGCCCCCCGTGGCTTCAGGACGTCAGGTCCGGCTGGTGATCAGTTTGTAGCTGGCAAAGCAGAAAAAGCAGCCGAGACCGCCGTCGATCCAGCGTCGTGCCTTGCCGTAGGCAGCGACCATCGGCGTCGTGGAAAAGGCAAGGGCGTAGCCGAGATGGCCGAACATCGAGATGGCCGTGGTGCCGGTTACGACTGCTGCACCGACCCAGAAGGGTGTGTTCGCTCCCATGGCCAGAGACATGACGGCAATCCAGGTCAGTGCTGCCTTCGGGTTGGTCATTTGTATCAACAGACCGCGCCGGAAGTACCCGAAAGCTGACCTTTGACCGGTTACGCCCCGGACGGTGATGGGAACTGCGGAGAGGGCCGATCGGAAGGACTTGATGCCAAGCCAGAGCAGGTAGAGGGACCCGGCGATCTTGATGCCGGTCATCAGCGAGGCATAGAGCGCGATGAGGGACGTCAACCCGAACAGAGTCATCATTCCCCAGAGGAGCGAGCCGCTGCCAATCCCGAGAGCGAGGGCCATGCCGGCTTTGCGGTCCGTGGACATTGAGGTGCCGATCACCGCAAGGATATTCGGTCCAGGGCTCAACATACCAAGGCCAAAGGCACCAAAGGCAAGCAGGATACCGGTGAGGTAAATTTCGGTCATTTTGTTGCTCCGCAAATACACTTCATTTTTCATCTTAGTGTGTTTGCGATTGTCCACAACGAAGACTGGCAAATAGGTTTGGCAAAAAGAACAGGGAGCCCGCTTCGGGCTCCCTGTTCATGCGTTCCAGTACCGTGCCGGAATTACATCACGGAGATGCTGAGAATCTCGTAGCTTTTCGATCCACGCGGAGTCGTCACCTCGGCGCTGTCCCCGACCTTCTTGCCGATCAGCGCGCGGGCGATAGGGGAGGATGTCGAGATAAAGCCCTTCGAAATGTCGGTCTCGTATGGGCCGACAATGGTGAAGGTTTGCTCTTCGTCCGTATCTTCATCCGCAACCTTGATAATGGTCCCGAAGGTTACCGTTTCGCCGCCGAGTTTGGCTGTGTCGATGACGTCGGCTCGGCTGGTCGCGTCCTCAAGTTCTAGGATGCGACCTTCGATGAAGCTCTGGCGCTCGCGCGCGGAATGATATTCGGCGTTCTCCGAAAGATCGCCATGTTCGCGCGCTTCTGAAATGGCCTTGATGATCTCATAGCGCTCCACAGTTTTAAGCTGCTTCAACTCGGTTTTGAGACGATCAAAACCCTGCGCCGTCATCGGGACTTTTTCCATTAAACCGACCTCGGTTTCTCACTCAATTAGCTCAACAAAGGTAACCTGCTCTCCCGAGCAAGAGTCACCGGTGGCGCCGGATCCTATCGCCGGCCGTCAAAACGATCCGGATAGATAGGATTGCAACGGTGCGACTTCAAGGCGACCTGCCCGCATCGCTTTCATTGCCTGAACAGCGGCCCGGGCACCTTCGACCGTCGTATAATAAGGAATATTGTGGGTCAGTGCGGTCTGACGCAAGCTGAAACTGTCCGAGATCGCCTGGGCCCCGCCGGTGGTGTTGAACACCAGATCGACGTGTCCGGACAACATGTTGTCGACGATATGCGGTCGGCCCTCGAGCACTTTCTTGGTCCGGTCGACACGCAAGCCAGCCTCTTTCAGGGTATTCGCCGTGCCTTCGGTCGCCAGCAGCTGATAGCCCATTTCCGCAAGATCGGCAGACAGTTTGACGATCTCCGCCTTGTCTTCGTCGCGCACGGATACGAACACCGTACCGGACGCTGGCAGATGTGTGCTCGCGGCCATCTGGCTTTTCGCGAAAGCGCGGCCGAAATCCTTGTCGATGCCCATGACTTCGCCGGTCGATTTCATTTCCGGGCCGAGAATGACATCGACGCCGGGGAACCGGTTGAACGGGAAGACGGCTTCCTTCACCGCGACATGATCCGGCATCTTTGTCGGCAGCGGGAAGTCGGCCAATTTCTCGCCGGCCATGATGCGGCTGGCGATCTTGGCAATCGGCACACCGGTCGCCTTGGCGACGAAGGGCACGGTCCGGCTGGCGCGCGGGTTCACCTCGAGGATGAAGACCGCACCGTCCTTGACAGCGAACTGGGTGTTCATCAGACCGACCACCTTCAGGCCTTCGGCCAACAGGGTCGCCTGACGCCGGATCTCCTGGATCACGGTTTCCGGCAGGCTTTGCGGCGGCAGGGAGCAGGCGCTGTCACCTGAATGAATACCGGCTTCCTCGATATGCTCCATGATGCCGGCGATATAGACTTGGCTGCCGTCGGAGAGGCAATCCACGTCGACCTCGACGGCGCTGCGCAGAAAACTGTCAACCAGCACCGGGTTTTTGCCCGATACGATGACGGCCTTTTCCATATAACGGCGGAGCTGCGACGGCTCATGCACGATTTCCATGCCCCGGCCGCCCAACACGTAGGACGGGCGGATGACAACCGGGTAGCCGACCTCGCGGGCAATGGCCTCTGCCTGTTCGACGGTAAAGGCAGTGCCGTTCGCCGGTTGGCGCAGACCGAGATCGTTCAGCAGCGCCTGGAAGCGCTTGCGATCCTCGGCGAGATCGATAGCGTCCGGCGATGTGCCAAGGATCGGAATGCCGGCATCTTCGAGAGCCTGCGAGAGCTTCAGAGGGGTTTGCCCGCCGAGCTGCACGATGACGCCCTTCACGGTGCCGTTGGACTGTTCCTTGCGGACCAACTCAATCACGTCCTCGGCGGTCAGCGGCTCGAAATAGAGCCGGTCGGAGGTGTCATAGTCGGTCGAGACGGTTTCCGGGTTGCAGTTGACCATGATGGTCTCGTACCCGGCCTCGGACAGCGCATAGGCGGCATGGACGCAGCAATAGTCGAATTCGATACCCTGGCCGATCCGGTTCGGGCCGCCGCCGAGAATGACGATCTTCTCGGCATCGGTGGGATCGGACTCGCATTCCGGCGGCTCGAAGCCGTTGCTCTCATAGCAGGAATACATGTAGGGCGTTGGTGAGGGGAACTCGCCCGCGCAGGTGTCAATACGCTTGTAGACCGGACGAATATCCAGCGCGTGCCGGGCCGCCGTCACGTCGGCCTCTTCCGTGCCTGTCAGCTCGCCGAGCCGGGCGTCGGAGAAGCCCATTTGCTTCAGCCGGGCGAAATCCTTCGCATGGGTCGGTAGCCCGGCTTCGCGGACTTCCGCTTCGACAGCCACGATCTCCTCTATATGGCGGAGGAACCAGGGATCGAAGTGACTGGCATTCTGGATTTCCTGCAGCGAGAGACCTGCCCGGAAGGCCTGGGCCACGCGCAGCAACCGGTCCGGCGTTTGCTCGCTGAGCGCCGCCAGTACCCGCTGTTGATCGACGCCGTCGCTGCCGACGCCCGGCATATTGACTTCGTTGAGGCCGGTCAGGCCGGTTTCCATGGAGCGCAGGGCCTTTTGCAAGCTCTCCGGGAAGCTCCGGCCGATGGACATTGCCTCGCCGACGGATTTCATTGCCGTGCTCAGCAGCGGCACTGCGTTCGGGAATTTCTCGAAGGTGAAGCGCGGGATCTTGGTGACCACATAGTCGATGGTCGGCTCGAAGCTTGCCGGGGTCGCGCCGCCGGTGATGTCGTTGCTGAGCTCGTCCAGCAGGTAGCCGACTGCCAGCTTGGCCGCGATCTTTGCAATCGGGAAGCCGGTGGCCTTGGAGGCGAGGGCGGAGGAGCGGGAAACGCGGGGGTTCATCTCGATGACGATGAGCCGGCCATTCTCCGGATTGACGGCGAACTGGACGTTGGAGCCGCCGGTCTCGACACCGATCTCGCGCAACACCGCGAGGGAGGCGTCACGCATCCGCTGGTATTCCTTGTCGGTCAGCGTCAGGGCCGGGGCGACAGTGATGCTGTCGCCGGTATGGACACCCATCGGATCGACGTTTTCGATAGAGCAGATGATGATGCAGTTGTCCGCCTTGTCGCGGACAACTTCCATCTCGTATTCCTTCCAGCCGAGCACGCTTTCCTCGACCAGCACGGAGCTGACCGGAGAGGCGCGCAGGCCGTTGCGGATGATCTGCTCGTATTCCTCGACATTGTAGGCAACACCGCCGCCTTCGCCACCAAGGGTGAAGGACGGGCGCATGATGGCTGGCAGGCCGACATGGTTTAGCGCATCCATCGCTTCTTCGACCGAATGCACGAGGCTGGAGCGTGGTGAATCAAGACCGATCTTGTCCATCGCATCACGGAACAGCAGCCGGTCTTCCGCCTTCTCGATGGCTTCCAGCTTGGCGCCGATCAGCTCGACACCGTATTTGTCCAGCGTGCCGTCCTTGGAGAGCGCAATGGCTGTATTCAGAGCTGTCTGGCCGCCCATCGTCGGCAGCAGCGCGTCCGGCTTTTCCTTCTCGATCACACGGGCAACCATCTCGGGCGTGATCGGCTCGATATAGGTCGCGTCGGCGAGCCCCGGATCGGTCATGATTGTGGCCGGGTTCGAGTTTACCAGGATGACCCGGTAGCCTTCTTCCTTCAGGGCCTTGCAGGCCTGTGCGCCGGAATAGTCGAACTCGCAGGCCTGACCGATGATGATCGGGCCGGCCCCGATGATCATAATGGACTGGATGTCTGTACGTTTGGGCATGGCGCCGCTCAGCTTTCCTTGTCGATCAGATCGACAAACCGTTGGAAGAGGTAATGGCTGTCCTTCGGCCCGGGGGAGGCTTCGGGGTGGTATTGGACGGAGAAGACCGGGCGTCCCGTCAGGCGGATGCCCTCGATCGAGCCGTCAAACAGTGAGCGGTGGGTGATCTCCACACCGTCCGGCAGGCTGCCTTCGCTGATGACGAAACCGTGGTTCTGCGAGGTGATTTCTACCTTGCCGGTGGTCAGGTCCTTCACCGGATGGTTAGCGCCGCGGTGGCCCTGGTGCATCTTTTCGGTCTTCGCACCGAGGGACAGAGCCAGCATCTGATGGCCGAGGCAGATGCCGAAGACCGGCTTGCCGCTCTCGATCAGCTTGCTGATTTCCGCAACGGCATATTCGCCGGTCGCCGCCGGGTCGCCCGGCCCGTTTGCCAGGAAGATGCCGTCCGGCTCATGTGCCAGAATGTCATCGGCCTTTGCGTCTGCCGGAACCACGGTGACCTTGCAGCCGAGGCTGGAGAGGTTACGCAGAATGTTCCGCTTGGCGCCGAAGTCCATTGCCACGACATGGCGCTTGATCTCGGGCTCTGCTTCGAAACTGTCGTCGCCGTTGACCCCTTTGCGCGCGAATTCCCAGGTGCCTTCGCGCCACTGATAAGTCTGCCGGCAGGAAACCTGGATCGCCAGGTCCATGCCTTCCAGACCCGGCCATGCGCGGGTCTTCTCCCAGAGAGCATCAAGATCGAACACACCGTCCGGAGCATGGACGAGGCAGCCGGTCGGGGCGCCGCCATCGCGGATGCGCCGGGTCAGGCGCCGCGTATCGATGCCGCTGATGCCCGGCAGGTCGAAACTTTTCAGCCAGTCATCGAAATGCCGTTCGGCGCGATAGTTCGATGGCTCGGTCATGTCGGCGCGCAATACCAGGCCGAGGGCGGCCGGTGTGGTGGTCTCGACGTCCATTGAGTTGGCGCCGACATTGCCGATATGCGGAAAGGTGAAGGTGATGATCTGACCCGCATAGGATGGATCAGTCATAATCTCCTGGTAACCGGTCAGCGAGGTGTTGAAGCAAACTTCGCCGACGCGGATTGTCGCGGCGCCCAATCCTCGGCCCCAGAACAGAGTGCCATCTGCAAGCATGAGAACGGCGGTTGCGCCATCCGGCTTGGTGACGGAGGCGAAGTCGGGTTTAGCGTTATCGGCGGTCGCAGGCTGCGCCATTGCGAATATCCCTCGTGAATCGCTGCGGTTCCGGCATACGTGAACCGCGGAGGATCTCATGGGATTTCCGCTTACTCGACATTTTAATGTCAATTCAGGCCAGGCCGGGCGCTTCGGTGGCGCTTTGATAAAGAAAGCTGAGCCGCAGGTCAAGAGCCTTGTTTTACGTATAATTCAATAAATTCAATAAGTTAAGAAATGTGTCTTGCGTTTTGCGCCGCGATGTCGATGGTGTAGGCGAATTCGCGAGCGGGTCTTTTCAGAAACTCGCCGTGAAAAGGCTAGGGGTATTAGCAAAATGTTGCGCGCCGCATTCAGTGACGCCTTGAAAGAGGCTTTGAAATCCAAGGATCAGTGTGCAGTCAGCACCATCCGGTTGATTCTGGCTGCCCTGAAAGATCGCGATATCGCCGGCCGGACGAACGGTAAGTCGGACGGCATTGGCGAAGATGAAATCCTGTCCATGCTGCAGACCATGCTGAAGCAGCGGACCGAATCCATCCGGATGTATGAAGAAGGCGGCCGCCTGGAGCTCGCAGAGCAGGAAAAGGCCGAGATGGAAGTCATCCGCCGTTTCATGCCGCAGCAGCTGAGTGACTCGGAGATGACTGAGGCCGTCGAATCCGTTGTGCGGGAAATCGGCGCGAAAGAGCTCAAGGATATGGGGCGCGCCATGGCTGCCCTGAAAGAGCAATATGCCGGCCGCATGGATTTCTCCAAGGCCAGTGGTCTTGTCCGTCAGATGCTCGCCTGACCTGACAATTTTCCGAGAAATCTTGGTCCGGGAATTTTTTTGACCGGAATGCCTCCGAGGTTCACTATTCTTCGCCCCCTCTGCGAGGGCAGAACAATGTGCTGTGTGCGATGAGCTTTCCGCCGCAATTCCTTGATGAATTGAGAACCCGACTGCCGGTCTCCGAAGTCGTCGGTAGGCGTGTGACTCTGCAGCGGCGCGGGCGGGAATTCATCGGTCTCTGCCCTTTTCATACCGACAGCAAGCCGTCGATGAATGTCGTCGACGACAAGAATTTCTATCACTGCTTCGCCTGCGGGGCGCATGGCGATATCATCAAGTTCGTCATGGAAAACGAAGGCATGGCCTTCCCCGAGGCGGTCGAGAAGCTGGCGGAAATGGCCGGCCTCGAGGTGCCCAAGGAAACCCCTGCCGAGCGGGAAAGGTCGAAGCAGCGTAACACTCTGCACGACGTCCTTGAGCATGCCTGCAACTGGTTTGAGCAGAAGCTCGCCGGACCGGGCGGTGCGGAAGCACTCGACTATCTGCAAGGGCGCGGCTTGTCGGCCAAGACCATCGGACATTTCCGCCTCGGCTGGGCCCCGGACAGCCGCACGGCGATGACCCAGTCGATGAAGGCTGAGGGCATTGACGAGGCCCTGCTGATCGAAGCCGGATTGCTGCGCAAGCCGGAAGGCGGCGGCGATGCCTATGATTATTTCCGTGGCCGGGTGATGTTTCCGATCACCGATCGGCGCGGCCGGGTCATCGCCTTCGGTGGCCGCATCCTGGGGGACGGGCAGCCGAAGTATCTGAACTCGCCTGACACACCGGTCTTCCACAAGGGGCGCGTACTCTATGGTCTCGCGCAGGCGCGCGAGGCGGCCCGTAAATCGGAAGAGATCATTGTTGCCGAAGGGTATATGGACGTGATCGCGCTGTCGCAGGGCGGCTTCCCGCAAGCCGTCGCGCCGCTTGGCACGGCTTTGACCGAGGACCAGATCGCCGAGCTGTGGAAGCTGGCGAGTGAGCCGGTCGTCTGTTTCGATGGAGATACCGCCGGCATGCGTGCCGCTGCCCGTGCTGCCGACCGGGCGCTGCCGATGCTGAAGCCGGGTCATTCGCTGCGCTTCGTCACCTTGCCGCAGGGGCAGGACCCGGATGACCTGATCAGCCGGCACGGCGCCAAGGCGATGCGCGATGTGCTGGACGCGGCCGTGCCGCTGTCCGACTTCATTTGGCGTCAGGAGCTGACGGCACAGCCGGTGACAACACCGGAACGGATTGCCGATTTTCAGACCCGGATGCGAGCTCGTATCAAGGAAATCGGTGAGCGTACGGTCCAGGAAAGCTACGCGGATATGGTCGAGAACCGGATTCGCGAGATGCGGCGAGCGGGTCGAGAGACCGGAACCGGTTTTAAGCGCGGCGATAAGCGCGGAAACAAACCGTCGAATCAGAACGTGACGTTCGTTCAGGGTAATCGATCGAATATACCGGCGGTGATGGCGAACCGGCAGCAGCAAATTGTGCTCGCGGCCCTGATCAATCATCCGGGTCTGATTGATGAACTTGGCGAGACTGTGGGCGCACTTTCCTTCGCCGATCCCTTCCTTGACAAGTTGCGGCAGCAGATCATAGAGATTGCGCTTGCCGATTCGGGTCTTGACACTGAGGGGTTAATCTCCCATTTGACGCGGTTGGGGTTGTCGGATGCCTGCAACGGGCTTCTTGGTGGGGAGACATTGGGCCACGCGGCTTTCGCGCGGCGCAGCGCGTCGCTTGTTCAGGCACGCGCGGGATTGACTGAATTGCTGGCTCGCATCGGAAAGCCTCAGCTTGAGGCACAGCTGGCCGATGCCGAACGGGCCGTGGCGGAAGAATTTAGCGAGGCGAGTTGGAATCGGTTGGCGTCCCTAAGATCGGCGTTGGCTTCGCTGAATTCCAGCTCCGCACTCGAAGAGACCGACATGGGTCGGTCATAAGATAACGGCGGGTCGCCCCCAGTTGGGGCGATGGCGCATTTGGAGAGGTCGACGAACGAATGGCGAAGCAATCGCTGGCGAACGAAGACGAGAACCGGGACCGCGAAGAGAATAACGCGGACGGCCCGCTGATCGACAATGTCAATCAGACTGTCAAAAACCTGATCAAAAAGGGCAAGGAGCGCGGCTACCTCACCTATGACGAGGTGAACGCGGCACTGCCCCAGGAGGAAATGTCCTCCGAACAGATCGAGGATGTGATGTCCGCTCTCAGCGAGATGGGCGTCAATGTCGTCGAGAACGAAGAACAGGAAGAGAGCGGCCCGGAGCCGAAGGCCGAAGACGAGAAGGCAGTGGCCGGCAACGTCGCAGATGACGATGTAGGCCGCACGGATGATCCGGTACGGATGTATCTGCGCGAGATGGGGAGCGTCGAGCTGCTGTCGCGCGAAGGCGAAATTGCCATCGCCAAGCGGATCGAGGCTGGCCGCGAGATGATGATCGGCGGCATCTGTGAGAGCCCGCTGACCATCAAGGCGCTGATCCAGTGGCGTGACGCGCTGAAGGAGGAGAAGGTTCTCCTGCGCGATGTCGTTGACCTTGATGCGACCTATGGCGCTACTCCTGAAGGCGCGAAGGCGAAGGAGAACGCCAACGCCAACGCTGCGGCCAACCGCGAAAATGCTGAAAACGGCGCGAGCGATGAGGACGAGCCCGAGGCCGAAATCGAGGACGACGCGGTCAAATCGGCCGATACAAAGTCGGCTGATGCCAAGTCCGAGGATGTAGAGTCCGAGGATGACGAGGCCGAGGACGGCGTCGTCAAGTCCGATGAGGAACGCGCTTCCGGCGAGCAGTCCGATGACGACGATGAAGATGAAGATGGCGAAGAGAACAATATGTCTCTTTCCGCCATGGAAGCGGCCCTGACGCCGCAAGTACTCGAAACATTCGACCAGATTGCCGATACCTACGGCAAGATGAAGAAGGTCCAGGACAAGCGCCTCCAGCGCCTTCAGAAGGGTGAGGAACTTACCGCCCAGAGCGAGCGCCGCTATGAGAAACTGCGCGAAGAACTGGTTGACCTGATGGAAGGCGTGCGGCTCAACAACGGTCGTATTGAAGCGCTTGTAGAGCAGCTCTATAGCCTCAACCGTCATCTCACCGGCATGGATATGCGCATGCTGAAGATGGCGGAAAAGGCCGGGGTCGACCGTGGTGTTTTCCTGAAAGAGCATTTCGGGAACGAGCTGGCTCCTGATTGGTCAGAGCGCGTTGGCGGCTTGTCCGGCAAGGGGTGGAGCAAGTTTGTCGAGCGCAATGAGCTTGAAATTGCCAAGTTGCGTGACGGTATGTCCGCCGTGTCCGAAGATGCCGGTCTGCCTATCGGTGAGTTCCGCCGCATCGTGCAGACGGTGCAGAAGGGCGAGCGTGAAGCGAGCCGGGCGAAGAAGGAAATGGTCGAGGCGAACCTGCGTCTCGTGATCTCCATCGCCAAGAAATACACCAACCGCGGCCTGCAGTTCCTGGATCTGATCCAGGAAGGCAATATCGGTCTGATGAAGGCCGTGGATAAGTTCGAGTATCGGCGCGGTTACAAGTTCTCGACCTACGCCACCTGGTGGATCCGGCAGGCCATCACTCGGTCTATCGCGGATCAGGCACGGACTATCCGTATCCCGGTCCACATGATCGAGACGATCAACAAGCTGGTCCGGACCTCTCGGCAGATGCTGCACGAGATCGGTCGCGAGCCGACCCCGGAAGAGCTGGCTGAGAAGCTGGTGATGCCGCTGGAGAAGGTCCGCAAGGTCCTGAAGATCGCCAAGGAGCCGATCAGCCTCGAGACGCCGATTGGTGACGAGGAAGACAGCCATCTCGGTGACTTCATTGAGGACAAGAACGCGGTGCAGCCACTTGATGCGGCGATCCAGGCCAACCTGCGTGAGACCACGACCCGTGTGCTCGCCAGCCTGACACCGCGTGAAGAGCGCGTGCTGCGCATGCGCTTTGGTATCGGCATGAACACGGACCATACGCTTGAGGAAGTGGGCCAGCAGTTCAGCGTCACGCGTGAGCGTATTCGCCAGATCGAGGCGAAGGCTCTGCGCAAGCTGAAGCATCCGAGCCGGTCGCGGAAACTCCGGAGCTTCCTGGACTACTAAACGCCGGACCGTGCCTGATAGGTTTTTGTCGGGTGGGTGATCCAAAGACTGTTCTAAAAGGCGGTGCCATGCGGTGCCGCCTTTTTCATTCTCCGGCTTCTTTAATCCGGAACAGAGGCGGCGCCGCGACAGAGCGGACAGCGGGGAAGAGGACCGAGATCGTCGTGCCCTTATTTGGCGCGCTGACACAATCCAGCTCCGCCTCGTGCAGTTCTGTCAGCTTCTTGACCAGTGCTAACCCGAGGCCGGCACCCTCGGCCTTACGCACCATACTTGAATTGCCTTGCATGAAAGGCTCGAAAGCATGTGTCCTGGTCATCTCGTCCATGCCGCTGCCGGTGTCAGTGACAGTGAGCCGGACACGGCGGTCTGTTTGCAGATGACCGGATAACTCAATGCGTCCGCCTCGCGGTGTGAATTTAATCGCGTTGGTCAGCAGATTGAGAAGGATCTGCCGTATGCGCCGCGCATCGGCCTTGAGGGCGTGACCCTTCAGGTTGATGTCGGTGAAGATCTCGATGCCGGCAGCATCCGCTTGTTCGGCAATCATTCTCACGCAATCATCGCCCAATTTCTCAATGTCGAGTGCTTCCTCGCGAACGGCTTCTCCGCTGGCCTCGATGACCGAGAGATCAAGCACATCCCCAATCAGGCTCAGGAGATGGTGGCCACTTGATTGGATATACTCCGCATATTCGACATAGTTCCGGTTGTCGATTTTCCCGAGTACCTCCTGTACGATCATCTCGGAAAATCCGATGATCGCGTTCAAGGGGGTGCGAAGTTCGTGGCTCACGCCGGCAAGAAAATTGGTCTTTGCGGAATTTGCGAATTCAGCCTCTTCCTTTGCATGCCGGAGACCGATCTCTGCCCTTTTTCGTTCCGTGATATCCGCAAGAATTGTGCAATAGGCATAGATGGTGCCGCTATCGTCCCGGAGCGGGAAAACGATACCGAGAAAGGCCCTTTCTCCGGCAGTTGTCGGTGCGGTGAGTTCGACAGCTGTGCCGTCCTCCCGTTTCGCGGCTGATGTCTCGAAGGCTTTCAGTTCCGCAACAAATTCATCGGGAAACAGATTTTCGCTCGCCTCACCAATCACTTGTTCCTTACGGAGATCGAATATGGATAGGAACTGGGCATTGGCAATGATGTAACGGTCGTCCAGATCCTTGGCGAAAATTGCTGCCGGCGCTCGGTCGATAACCGATTCCGCGCGATATTCGCTTTGCCGGAACGCACTGAAAACCCGTTCGATTGTGTCGCCGAGACTATTGAACTCCTTTATCGGGCCCGATTGGAAATGCGGGATGTGGCGGCCGCCCTCGATCGTTGCCGCGACTGCGTCCGCATAGTGCGACAGCTTGGTCAACGAGCGCATGGTCACCAGCCGGATGAAACCGCTGAGCATGGCGGCCAGAACGATGATCAGGCCGATTACGATGGGAAGCAGTTGCAGATAGTTTTCCTTAAGATCGGCAATCGGATCTACGGAACGGATTGCTTCAATAATCGTCTCCGGGCCATCATTCGTAACCGTAAACGGTATGGTGATTTTTACCCCGGTCGTGGGATTGCCGCTTTCAGCTCCAATATTCCCGTCCTTATCGGCCTCGTCGTATGACGAGATTTCCGAGATCATCTTGCCGCCAATCAGCAAGGCAACACTCTTGAGATCCGTGTCGTTCAGAAGATCGCGCAGAAGGCGCGGATTATCGTTCAGGATAACACCGCCGAATAGCCGTCCTGTGACAGCCCGACTTGACGGGTCGATGATTTGCAGGCCGCTGACATATGCGACAACATTTGTGCCGTCAGCCATTTGACTCGTTATGAGGCGCGGTGATCTCGACTGTGATGTTGCCGCAGCGTTTCGAACGATTGAGGCGCTATCATAAGGGCTTGAACTGACATCGATGATCGGTTCGCCGCTACCGGGATCAATGAAGAGAATATCGAGGACGCCGCTGTCCAGCTCGAAGAAGGCGTTGCCGAGAAGCCCTTCAACTGCACTGTTGTTACCTTCTCTCAACTGGCTCACCAGCACGCCATTGTGGGCAAGAACGCGAAGAAAACTCCCCAATTGCCCAAGCTGGGTTCTGAAATGGAGTTCTGCCAGCCTTTGGTAATGCAGGTGACGACGCTCAAATTCCGCATCAAGTGTCCGGCTCGCAAACCAAAACCCGAGCCATACAACAATGGCGGATATAGCCAGCATCGCACCGAAGGACGCGGCGGCGATAATCGTCGAATATCTGAAATCGTGGCGCGTCAAGGTAGGCGTTACCTCGAGTACCGGAAGGCATGGTCGATCAGTGTTTCCAGCGTTGTGTCGGAGGTTGTTTGATCCACCATCGAGAAACTGCCTGAATAGACCTGAGGGATATTGTGTGTTTCACCTTCCAGAGTCATTTGGATCGCTTCAGCCATAGCGACGCCGTTGTCGTCATTCATCCGCATGACCGTGAAGTCGATCTCGCGATTCTGTATCGCAGTAATTTCTGTGCTGCCGCCGCCCCAGCCGTTGACTGTGATGGACCCGAGAAGACCTAATTCATCCAGGGCATCCGTGATGCCATGCGCGATGTCTGTCGAGGCGGCGAAGACGAAACTGAAATTCTTGTCGATCCGAAAAAGTCCAAGAGCGGCCTCGCGGGCGCGTGCCCGGTCGAAACCGACATAATATTCTGCGCCGAGTTTGTAATCGGTCTTGGAGGAAATGTGCCGCTTGAAAGTTCCGCCGCGCATCTTGCTGACATAACCCACAGGCCCGTAGAAGATGGCATACCGCGCCTTCTTACCTGCCCGTTTAATGTGCTCGTCTGCAAGTAGCATGGAACCGACGCCATGATCGAAGCCGACATAGAGCAAGGGGGATGGCGGGCCGAGATCGGTCAGTGGTGTCGTGATATTTTGCAGGATCACTCGCGTTTCACCGGAGGCCAGCACCCGAGAGATCATTCCCTTATGGCGCAGCGCGTCGAGGGTAAAGATGAGAAAATCCGGCTTCTCACGGAGCACTTCACCGATGGCTTTTTCCTGTAGCCGGAGATCGTCCGCGCTCTTGGTAAAAAGCGCGGTTATCTTGTGCGGTATGCCGATTTCATCCATGCGGGCGGTGAAGGATTTGACGCTGCGTCGCCAATAATCAGATCGCTGTAAACCCGGATAGATGATGTGGATGGTGACGGGTCGTTCGACCGATACCTTGAGGTGACCTGCCGCCCCGTAAATTCGTCGCGCGAAAGCCTCTGCTTTGCCCCTCTCCTTCGGATTGGCGCTATGAAAGGCATCCAGTTCGATAAACTTTGGATCACCTTGTGCGGCAACCGGGGCCGGATCAAACAGACTTGGGAATAGAGCTGACGCCAGTGCCAGTATTTTTAAAAGCGCCTTCAACTGAAGCTCCCTATGGATGCCGGTCCATGGGTTTTCTTTTAAGCACCCTACATGAGTGCATGAGTTAACGCACGCTTTACAAGAAACCCCGGATTTCGGTCGCTTGATGTAGAGTGGGTATTCAATCCCGCTGGAGTTTTCGAAACGGTACGAGCCCTTTCAAGGCCTTGATGAGAGGAGGTATCAAGGGGGATGCGACCCCCGACTGTGCTGCTGCGAGAGCGAGTACACGGCCGGTTCCCACCTTTGATGGAAACGGCGGCACCAGGGAGCCTTTGTCGAGCGCATCCTGAATGAGCGACTCATGACCGATCAGGATGCCGGCACCTGCAATAGCCTCAGAGACAGCGAGGCTGTAGAGAGAGTATGCCGGTCCCACAGTCTTGATCCGGTGCCCGGGCATAGCAACCGCCAGCCAAGTCTCCCAATCCGAGGACCATGTTGCGTCATGCAGGAATGTCGAGCCGCTGAGATCGGCAGGTGTCTTCAATCCCGCAGCGAGGGCCGGCGCGCAGACAGGGATCAGCCGGTCCTGGTCGAGAACAATCATCCCTGCGGCAGTAGCGTCCCGCTCTTCCTCGAAGAATAAGCTCAAATCGAACGGCTCACGCTTTGGGTTTGGTCTGCGCTCAAGTGCAGTGATCGAGAAGGCGATACCGGGAAAGCGGGCGCGAAGGGCCGGTAGGCGCGGCGTCAGCCATAGCTGTGCGACAGAGGCAAGGGCGGCGATGTGCAGTTTCGTCGGGGCTGAGCGGGTGCGGAGTTTCTGAAGGGCT
This sequence comes from Nisaea sp., assembly GCF_039990255.1. Lineage (GTDB taxonomy): Bacteria > Pseudomonadota > Alphaproteobacteria > Thalassobaculales > Thalassobaculaceae > Nisaea. The sequence continues at coordinate 436,213 of NZ_JBDXGG010000007.1, forward strand.
TCTCCGAGCCGGTCGAACGCCTCGGAAAAATCCTCGAGAACATCAGAGCCGAGCGGAGAAAGCCGGACGCCTTGCGAGCGCCGTTCGAACAAGGGGGAGCCTGCCCAGGCTTCCAGGCTTTTAACGTGCTGCGCAATGGCGCCGGGTGTGACCGAAAGTTCTTCGGCGGCGGTGGCAAAGCTCCCGTTACGTGCGGCAGCTTCGAAGGCGCGTAACGCGTTGAGTGGTGGCCCTTTCGGGCGGGGCGGAGAGAGTGACATATTCGAGGCCTAGTTTTTCTGCCTCTGAAATATAGCAAATCTGGTTTGCACGTCACCAGACGCTAAGGCTGAATAGCGAAATTCAGCGGAGAGGAGCGGGTTATGTTGAGCAAGAGAGCCTGGGTGCCGGAGACGTGCGAGGCACTGGTCATGTCGATCGCGGGACGTACTGAGATTGCGCCCTCCGTTGATGTAGCCGCGCGCATTGATGCGCTTATTGCCGACAACCGGGATATCCACGAGCGTAATTGTTTCAATCTGAACCCCGCCACCAACGTCATGAACCCGCGGGCCGAAGCCGCTCTCGGGGCCGGGCTCGGCAGCCGCCCGTCGCTCGGTTATCCCGGCGACAAATATGAGATGGGGCTTGAGGCGATCGAGGAGATCGAGGTCATCGCCGCCGAGCTTGCAGCCGAAGTTTTCGACGCCGGATTTGCAGAGATTCGCGTGCCGTCTGGAGCGATTGCAAACCTCTATGGCTTCATGTCGACCTGCAAACCGGGTGATGCGATTATCGCGCCTCCGGCCTCGATTGGCGGTCACGTGACCCATCTGAACGCGGGCTGCGCCGGACTCTACGGCCTCGATATTCATGAAGCGCCGATTGATCCGGACAATTTCACGATAGATCTGGACGGGCTCAAAGCCCTCGCCGAACGGGTCCGTCCGAAGCTGATCACCGTCGGCGGCAGTATCAACCTCTTTCCCCATCCCGTCGCCGGTGTGCGCGAAATTGCCGATGCAGTCGGAGCCAAGGTGATGTTCGATGCCGCGCATCAATGCGGCGTGATCGCTGGCGACGCCTGGCCGAACCCGCTGAAAGAAGGCGCTCATTTCATGACGATGAGCACTTACAAAAGCCTCGGCGGTCCGGCGGGCGGGCTGATCGTCACCGATGATGCCGCTCTTGCCGAAAAGCTTGATGCCATCGCCTTCCCGGGCATGACGGCGAATTTCGACGCTGGCAAATCGGCGGCTCTCGCCATCACCCTGCTCGACTGGCGCGAGTTCGGTACTGCTTATGCGACGGAGATGGTCAAGGTCAGCAAGGCCTTCGCCGCAGCGCTTGCCGAGGGTGGTATGCCGGTCCATGCAGCCGAGCGCGGTTTCACCGGCTCGCACCAGTTTGCGGTCGAGGCGGCGGCGTTCGGCGGCGGCCAGGCGGCTTCCAAGAGGCTGTATGAAGCAGGCTTTCTCGCTTGCGGTATAGGTCTGCCCATAGCGTCAGTTGAGGGCGACTTGAACGGATTGCGCATCGGCGTGCCGGAGTTGGTCCGCTGGGGTGTTGGGGTTGAGGATGTTCCCGAGATCGCGGGCTACGTGGCCCGGGCACTGAAAGCGAACGACCCTGCGGCTTTGGCGCCGGAGGTGGCTGCCTTGCGGAGGCGGTTCGATAAAATTCATTTCGTTCGCGCCTAAAGCACGAGCCTCGAAGGAGGTGGCGACTCCGTCTTGTCCGAGAGGACGGCTCAAGGATGATGCCTGTCTGTTACACGGCTTTTGGCTTTTTGTGTCGTTGAGATATTCCTAGTGTACCACCGGAGTCGCGTGCGCTCGATGTCCGCCGTCAATGATCTCCGCTTGGGAGGCTTTTTGTCTCAACTGGCAAATTCTTTGGCATTAGGAATTTGCCGATCAAATATTCGGCGGCCAGAAAATTGAGAATCCAGGCAGACAGCATGATGCCCTCACGGACCGGTCCAAGCGCCTCCGTTCCGGACAGGATCATCCAGCCGATACCCATGAATGCCTGTGTCGAAGCGCCCTGGCCGATGGCATAGGCTCTGAACATTGACGCGCCGTGCAGGGATATGTTTCGAGACCTGATTGCGACGACAGAGCAGACGATCAAGCCAATCATGGATAAGCCGAGAAAAATACGCGCCCAATAGAGCAAAACGCCCTGGAGCTCTGATGGGAATGTATAGAAATGGGTCATCCACACTCCGGTTGCCGCTGATATGCAGCCTGAAACGACGACTGCAGGGCCGAGAGTGCGGTGGATTGCAGGGCTATGCCGCCTTATGCCCGGCAAGAATTGTACAGCGCCCAAGAGCAAGAACAGGGAGCTGCTTAAAATATGCAGAATGATTGGTGCGGGAGACGCCAGGGCGCGCGGATTTCCGGGCGCGATTGCCGGTCCTCCCGCGAATTCGAATATTCGGAACAATCCGCCAACGGCCGGAATGAAAGAATAGACGAGGATGATGAGGAGTAGCGCCCATTCCTGCCTGTTCAATTTTTTCATGAAGTGTCTATTTCGGTAATTGTGCCTGATCGAAGCAAGCAACCATTGGTGGCCCGCTCGTCATGTTCGGCACCTTACATATGTATTAATCGCTTAAATATTGCCTGAATTTCTATTTCGCTTATGCTTAAAGCGATGAAGGGGAAGAGATTCAATTTTGATTGGAATCAGGCGCGCGCATTCTTGGCAACGGCTCAAGAGGGGTCATTGTCCGCCGCGGCAAGGGTCCTTCAGCAACAACAGCCGACGCTAAGCCGACAGGTTTCAAGCCTTGAGGAAGACCTTGAGGTCACGCTGTTCGAAAGAGTTGGTCGCAGGCTCGTCCTCACCGCTTCAGGCCTTGAACTTCTTGAACATTTCGAAGCAATGGGCGTGGCTGCCGAGATGATCTCTCTGACCGCGTCCGGCCAATCGCAAGCCATTGAGGGGCGCGTTACAATCGCCGCGACCAATGTGATGGCCACTTATCACCTTCCTCGGATCATCAAAGCCATCCGGCAGAAGGAACCCCGGGTAAAAATTGATGTGGTCGCCTCAAATGAAATAAGCGATCTAAAGCGTCGGGAAGCCGATATTGCTATCCGGCACATGAGGCCGGAGCAGCCCGATCTCATTGCGAAACTGCTATGTGAGCCAAAGCTTCAACTGTACGCGTCTCCTGAATACCTGGAAGCGCAAGGGTTCCCGGAACTTTCAGCGGATATCTCACGGCTTGATTTTATCGGAGTTGAGAACCCGGAGTGGTTATTTGCGGCGCTTGATAATATGGGCATCACCATAACAAGCGATAACATCGCTATAACGTCGGAGAGTGGCACGGTTTATATGGCGCTCGTTCAAGCCGGGCTGGGGGTTGGTTTATTCACAAAAGAGCTTGCGTCTCAACCACCCCGCCTGCGTCCGGTTCTTTCTGAGGCCGAGGGAATTCCAGTCCCGGTCTGGCTTGTGACACATCGGGAGCTTTACACCAGCCGTCTTATTCGTCTGGTTTTTGATGAGTTGGCGTTGCATGTGCCGAGGGTCCTGATGCGCCTCCCTGATGATAATGCGTGAAGGCACATTGCCAGCACTCTCAGGCTCTTCCTGCCACTTTGAAACGTGTGAAGGATCGCCCTCGGGACATTGCACGATACGCTCTGTTCCCTCAGCTCTCGAAGGTAAAAGCCGATGCCTTCTTCATATGCTGATCCGCCCGGATCGTCCGGTTTAGCGGCGGGTAGGCGCGCTGGCTGCAATCTAGCCGCTCGCACAGCCGGCAACTGACGCCGACCGGTGTGGCGCCGGTCGCTTTCGGCAGGTCCAGCCCATCCGCATAAACCAGATGTTTCGCATCCCTGATCTCGCAGCCGAGGCCTACAGCGAATTGCGGCTGTAACTGCGTGTGCCAGCCTCCGGCGCTGTCCAGCGTCCGGGCAATGGTGAAGAAGGTGGTCTCGTCCGGCATGCGGGCGATCTGGGTATGCACCTGACCAGGAGTGCGGAAGGCCTCATGCACCACCCAGCGCGGGCATGTGCCGCCATAGCGGGCGAACTGGAAACCACCACCGTTGAGGCGTTTTGAAACGTTGCCGGCGGCATCGACCCGGATGAAGAAGAACGGAATGCCCCGCGCGCCCGGCCGTTGCAACGTCGTCAGCCGGTGCGAGACCTGCTCAAAGCTGGCACCGAAGCGGCGGCGCAGCAGTTCCAGATCGTGCCGGAGTTCCTGTGCCGACGTCCGGAAACTCTCGTAGGGCATCAACACAGCGCCTGCAAAGTAATTACAGAGGGTGACGAACAGCAGGTTACGGGTTTCGTCGTCGTCTGGTCTGAGGCGGTCGATGACGGTCTCTATCAGATCGTGATCCGCCAGAGCAGCGATCTGGGCCGCGAGCTGGAAACAGCGTCCCGATGGCAGTAATGCTTCCGACAGCAGGATGCGGCGGCCATGCGGGTCGTAGCGCCTGAGCGTGTCGGTCATGACATGCACGGGCATCACCTTCACCGCGAGCCCTTTCTTTTTGAAGAGATGCAGGGTCAATCCCCGGAATAGGTCGTTGCGCTCCAACCCGGCCTCCTGCCAGAGAGCTTCTGCCGCGTCTTCCAGTTCCGGAAAATGGTTGGCTTCCCGTTGGTGCATGTCTCGCACCGCCTCGACAGGTGAGAGCGGTTGGCCGGGATCGGGAAGCGGATCGCGCCCGGCGGCGGACGCGCCGGTCCGGGCATTCTCCCAAACCTGACGGTAGGCCTGATAGAGTCGCAGCATGGCCAGCGCCGCGTTTGGCGAGTGGGCGGCGAATTCCTGCAATTCGGCTGGACGGACCGGCTGGTCCCGGAAAAGCGGGTCGCTGAACACCTCGGCCAGCTCGGCGATGGTCTTGGCGTCGTCATCCTCGGCGAACTGTTTCAGGTCCAGCTCGAAAGCCTGCCCGAGCTTGAACAATAGCGGAACTGTGACCGGCCGCTGATTGTGCTCGATCAGATTGAGGTAGCTTGGCGAAATACCGATTTCGCCAGCCATTTCCGTTTGGCTCATGCCGAGATCGGTCCGGAAACGGCGGATCTTCGGCCCCAGCATCGCCTTACGGTCAAGCGCCTCCATGCCCTGTTCCTTTATTATGATTAGCGGGCTTTCCTCCAGCTTATGGTTCTTTCGCGCCTGCACAATGATTTTCATGATTTTCAATTAGCGCCGATTTAATTTTACAAATGTGACAGATTTACCTTTTTACTTTCAGTGACTTATGGACGTTCTTCGTTTTGCGCTGCACGGTCTTCCTAGTGTTGCGGTGCACATCGGGCGAGAGACCTGGCATCGATACGGAGGAAAGCGGCGCTGCCGCGCAATTGAGGAGATCATCCATGTCCCAGGACTTCGAAAATCTGACATCGACCGCGTCTGGCCGCTTTGACAATGTGAAACGCGATTACAGCCGGGAGGATGTGGAGCATTTGCGCGGCACTGTTCGCATCGAGCACAGCCTTGCCCGTAAGGGGGCCGAGCGGTTGTGGAAGAGCATCCATGAGGAAGACTATGTGCACTCCCTTGGCGCCGTCACCGGCGGCCAGGCGGTGCAGATGGCTAAAGCCGGGCTGAAGGCGGTTTATCTGTCCGGCTGGCAGGTTGCGGCCGATGCCAATGTCGCAGGCGCCATGTACCCGGACCAGAGCCTCTATCCGGCCAATAGTGGTCCGGAGCTGGCCCGCAAGATCAACAACTCCCTGCTGCGTACCGACCAGATCCATCATCTTGAAGGGGATAACAGTACCGACTGGATGCTGCCGATCATCGCCGATTGCGAGGCCGGCTTTGGTGGTGCGCTGAACGCCTACGAGTTGACCCGGGCTTATATCGATGCCGGTGCCGCCGCAGTGCATTTTGAGGATCAGCTCGCGTCCGAGAAGAAATGCGGCCATATGGGCGGCAAGGTGCTGGTCCCGACCCAGCAGCATATCAACACGCTGAACGCAGCCCGTCTCGCCGCCGATGTTGAAGGCGTTCCGACGCTGGTGATCTGCCGAACGGATGCGGAAAGCGCTAAACTGGTGACCAGCGATGTGGACGAGCGTGACCGCCCGTTCCTGACCGGCGAGCGCACGGCGGAAGGTTTCTTCCGACTCAAGGATGGCACCAGCTTCGAGCGTTGCGTTGCCCGCTCGCTCGCCTACGCGCCCTATTCGGACCTGCTCTGGATGGAGACATCGACGCCGGACCTGGAGCAGTGCAAGCGCTTTGCCGAAGCCATCCGGAAGGAGTTTCCAGACCAGATGCTGGCCTATAACTGCTCCCCGTCCTTCAATTGGACGGCCAATCTGGACAAGGACGATATCGCCCGCTTCCAGCGCGAGATCGGGGCCATGGGCTACAAATACCAGTTCGTCACCCTGGCCGGATTCCACTCCCTCAATTACGGCATGTTTGAGCTGGCCTCCGGCTACCGAGACCGCGGCATGGCCGCCTATTCGGAACTGCAGGACGCGGAATTTGCCGCCGAGGCCAAAGGCTATAGCGCGACCAAGCATCAGCGCGAGGTCGGCACCGGCTATTTCGACGCGGTTGCGACTGCCATCAAGGGGGATGCTTCCTCGACCACGGCATTGACCGGATCGACAGAGGAAGCCCAGTTCCACGGCACAGAGGAAGCTGCCCGCACGGCGGCGGAATAACCGAAAGCGAGATGTTCAGGAGCGCAGCGGACCGTTCTGCGGGGCCACCAATCCGCTACCCGCGGGCTCCTGGACTACCGGTATAAAAAAGGAGAGAGACAATGAGCAATCGTTTCTGGGTCATCGGCGGGGAATACACGGACACCCGGTTCAGCCAGCTGATCGACGGCACCGAGCGAATGTTCGGCCCGTTCGGCGACCAGGGAGAAGCACGGCAAGTCTGGGACCGCATCGCCAGCGAGACACGCAGCATCTGCACCGCGCGCTTCACCATCGTGCAGGAAGGTGCTGTCAGCTGAGCTGCTGAGCACAGACGGACGAATCAATCCCTGGCGGCTCGGAACGTTTCTTGGTCGGTTATCCGATCGGAGGGTCCGATAAAGCCTGACTGCCCGGCCCTGACGGCCGGGCATTTTTTTACGGAGAATTAGTTCCTTGGACGTGCAGGCCGGTTGACGGCGCCGTCGTCGGTGCGCATAACACCTGTCCCGTGCTTTCCGCCGGAATAGGGCCTGTAGTTCAGCGGTTAGAACGCACCGCTCATAACGGTGTTGTCGGGGGTTCGAATCCCTCCGGGCCCACCATTCTCTGTTGATCGTGTTTTAGCAACGCTACAGCAACAGATTGGCCGTCATAAGGACGAGGTTCTGAGCATACTTTCGCTCTCCGGACCTGAAATCGCCGCCGTCTATTTCGACAACCGCTATTTCTGGACCCGGTCTGTCGACATTTGGGTTCGGTATTACCGGCGCCGGTGTTGCCCTTTCAGCGTGAACATCGTCTCGAAATCTGATAGGCCCGTAAATCTGGCAAAAATCATGATGTGATTCATCGGCGATGAAATTCAAACACAAGATCATGGGTGCGTTGTTGGCAGCAGGTATTCTGCCCATGATCGTAAGTTCCGTGTTCGATATCTCCCGCATGTACAAAATGGCAGAAGATTCTGCTCGTGCAGAAATTGCCTCTGTCATCGACCTGAAAGAAGAGATGGTCGAAACATATTTTGGCACACTTCTCAGCATTGCTCGCACGCTTGTCATCAATCCTGTCGTCAGTGACGCGACGCGGGCTTTTACTGATGCTGTTAGCCAGCTCGAAACATCTGATGATGTTGCCGTTGGCGCTCGGAAGCTCAGGAAGCGCTATGTCTACCAACAGGAAAACACAACGGGGGCAATGCAGGCCGATCTAGCCCGATGGATGAAAATCGACCCGATCGCGGAAAAGCTTCAACACCTCTACATTTCGGAAAACTCACAAAAAATTGGTGAGAAACACCTGCTCATGACGGCTGGCGATACCAGTCGATACTCAAGCCTGCATGCGGCCTATCATCCATTTTTTAAAGAGTACCTGGAAGAGTTCGCGTTCTACGACATCTTCCTGTTCGAACCCAAAGAAGGCCGTATCGTCTACTCTGTCTTCAAGGAGCTCGACTACGGCACATCCTTCGTTGACGGCCCTTACAGCGGCTCAGCTTTTGGACGGGCTGTTCAAGAAATTATCCGCAATCAGTCGGATGACCTCGTCTTTGTGGATTTCGAGCCATACGAGCCCTCATACAATCAGGATGCCGCATTCTTGCTTGCTCCCCTTAAGGACGAGGGGCAGTTGATCGGAATTATTGCGTTCCAGATGCCGGTCGATCGTATCAATGCTATTGTAAACAAGGAAATTGCCGGCTTCGAGACTGCGGAAACCTTTCTTATTGGCGCAAACGGGGAGCTCCGTTCCGTGCCAGAGAACGCCGGCAATCTCGCCATTGGCTCATCGATATCCAGCGACGTTGTTACGCGGGTTCTCGATAGTACGGCAGGGCTTGTTTCTGCAGAAAATCGCAAGGGTGTACCGGTGATCGCTGGGTTTGAGCAGGTGAGCCTTCCCGGGCTTGACTGGAAAATCATTCTCTCTGTCTCGGATGAAGAGGCGATGGCGGATGCCAATGCCTCGATCCGAGACGCCCTTATCAATCTTGGTGTGTTTAGCCTGCTCATCCTGGCCTGCGGCTATGGGTTGGGTGTTTATCTCTTGCGTCCTGTTCAGGCACTCGGCAGAGATTTTCATGAAATCGTCGTTGGCGCGATGAACGCCCAGAAAAAAGCGTCAAAACAATCCAAGATTGCTGCGGGATCAATGGTCTCAATGGCGGAAGAAACAAGCCGCCAAGGCTCTGTCGTCAAAGAGAATTCGGTTGCTGCAGCTCAGAATGTCACCGTCGTCGCGGCCGCGATGGATCAAATGGCATCCTCTATTCAGGAGATCGCCAAAGGTGTGACTAAGACCTCAAGCCTCACTGATGATGCGTCTGCAAGGGCTCAGGTGGCGACGTCTTCTCTGGAACATTTGGAAATCGCAACACAACGCATCAGCGGTGTGGTCACCTTAATCAAGGACATCGCCAACAAAACGGACCTGCTTGCCCTGAATGCCTCTATCGAGGCGGCCCGGGCAGGTGATGCAGGACGTGGGTTTGCTGTTGTCGCGGAAGAGGTCAGAAAACTTGCGACCCAGACGACCAGTTCCACTGAGGAAATAGGCACAGAAGTCGACAATGTCACCAAGGCCGTTCGGGATAATGTTTCCGGTATTCGCGGGATCACCGAGGCCATCGAGCTTGTCCGTGACCAGGCAGCGACAATGTCTGCTGCCGCCGAAGAGCAAGGGGCCGTGACGTCAGAGATTACCGGCAGTATGTCGGATACGGCCGTGCGCGTGTCTGCCGTTGATGAAAACATCGGGGGTGTCGAAACGACATCAGCCGAAGCGGCCGTTGCGGCAAGAGACGTAATGCAGCAGATGCAAAGCGTTGATGAGGCTGAAAAGAAAGTGACTGAAGCGATCGCCGCTTTTCTCAAGAAATTCAAAGACATTTAGTTCCGCAAAAATCTTTGATGCCCCCGCCGATAGCGTTGAAAGACAGGTGGATTGGCGGACGGCGACCTCGTGGGATTGCTGCGGCGTTCACGACCGCTTTCGACCGACCCGAACATCATGGAGTTCAAATGCTTGCGTGCAAGTCGCTCCATGAGAATCAGTCTTTGTAAGAAAGGCTGGCGCGCGAGCTTCTGTATCAGCAGCGTTCCAGTATCAGTTCGGCCGTTATGAGCACCGGGTTCTGATCTCGGCATAACCTTCCGGATCGAATATCGCTGCCGTCAATTCCGACAATCGCAATTTCGGGACCCTTTCCCGCGCTTCCTTCTGTCCGCACCTCGGCATCGAGGATCAGGAATTCGGTGGCAATGCTATCGAGGATAGTGCTGTCGTCGAACCAGGCGCCGATCAGGCTGCCGAGACCGTGCACCCGTGCACCGTCCCAGCCGAGCCTGGTGCAGACCTGCTCGAGTGCGTGCGTGAAATCCTGGTTTGGTGCCAGCCGCACCAGCGCATGGCGGCTATCCTGTCCTTCTTTCGCAGCACCGGCTGGCCTGAAGAGTGTGAAGTTGGTCTCCGGGTCGGCCTGGCGTGCGAAGTGACTGCCGGTAATTCCGGTGCCGTGGGCGACGGTAGGCTCGGAGAGCATTGTGCGCGGCGCCAGGATGTGACCCATCGCGATCTCTCCTCCCTCCGGGATCCAGAGCCCGTGCCCATGCAGGAAGGATACGGTGCCTTCGCGGCCGACCATCATGCCCAGCCGCTCTATCCGTCCCGGGCCGCCGAACGTGTGGATAGCGGAGTACCAGGCGACATGCTCATCGTCGGGTGACAGGGCCGGGATAACATAGTCGAGTGCCGCGACCGGCGCATCGCTAAACTCCAGCCAGGCGCCGTCGCAGCCCGCTGTCGCGAGGGCCTCGGCAACGGCATCTTCAAGCGGAATGTCCGGGCGGAGCGTCACCTTGATCGCTTGTCCCTCGACTGGAAGGATCTCCTGACGCTCAGGGGCGATGGGGCCGGGCTGCGTAATGACGCGCATCAGGGGGCACTCTCGCCGGCGGCAAGCCGTTCTTCCAGTTCCGCCCGGATGATCCGTTTGGACAGCTTGCCGTAACCGGTTTTCGGCAAGTCCTCCCAGAAGAAATACTGCCGTGGGAGCTTGTAGGAGGAGAGGAGTTCCCGAAGATACGTATCAAGCGCAACACCGTCGAGCGTGTGCCCGTCTTCCAGCACGCAGACTGCCACGCCGATTTCGCCCCATTTCGGGTCCGGCATGCCGAAGACGGCGGTCTCGGTCACTGCCGGGTGGAGCAGGATTTTCTCCTCGATCTCGCGCGGATAGATGTTGGAGCCGCCAGAGATATACATGTCCGATGCCCGGCCGGTGATATAGACGTAACCGTTCTCGTCCATGTGCCCGATATCGCCGGTGCGGAACCAGCCGTCCCGGAAGCTCTTCGCGTTGGCCTCCGGGTTGCGCCAGTAGCCGGCGAAGACGCCGCCGCCGGTGACGCAGATCTCCCCGGTTTCGCCCGGCGCGAGAGCGGTCCCATCTTCCCCCTGGATCTCCACCTGCATGCCGGTGCGGGCGTAGCCGCAGGTCCCTTCGCGCATATCGTCGCCGGTGGAATGATCGCGTGGCGGCAGGAAAGTGATAGCGCCAGTTACCTCGCCCAGGCCGAAATACTGCACCAACACCGGTCCCAGAACCTCCAATGCCTTGATCTGGTCGGACCGGTACATCGGCGCGCCCGCATAGATCACATGGCGGAGGCTGGAATGGTCCGCGCTCATGGCTTCAGGCGCCTCGACCAGCATTTTCAGGATTGTTGGCACCGTGAACATGTTCGTCACGCGCCAGCGTTCGACCAGTGACCATATCTCAGCCGTATCGAAGCGGGCAGCGGCGGGCAGGATCGTCGGTGCGCCCCGTGCCGCCATCATCAGTTGATGCATGCCCGCACCGTGGGAGAGAGGAGCCACCACAAGAGACGCGTCCGCCTCGGTCGATCCGGGCACCAGATCGCAGAGATGATTGTTGATGACGAAGCCGAGCTGGCCGTGGGTCAGGACTGAAGCTTTTGGACGGCCGGACGTGCCGGAGGTGAAGAAGAGCCATGCAGGGTCGTCCCTGTCGACGGCGGCGAGCGGCGGCACGTGGTCCGCATAGCGCTCCATCAACGCGTTGATGTCAGGTCCGAAGTCTGCTTTTCCAATGGCAATGCAGGTTTCGAGGCTCGGTCCTTCAATGGCGGCATGCTCGGGAAAGGCTGCGTTGCAGATCAGCGCTTTGGCACCGGAAAGCTCGGCCATCCAGACGAGGTCGTCCGGCATCCCACGGAAATTTGCCGGTACCCAGACAGCGCCCAGCCGAAAGCAGGCGAACATGCTCTCGAACAGCTGGTTACAGTTCTGCGACTGCACCAGCACCCGGTCACCCTTGCCGATCCCGGCTTTGTGCGCCAGTACAGACGCCATCGCCTTTACCCGCCGGTCGAAGGCGCGCCAGTTCCACTGCTCATCGCCCCATATGAAGGCGGGCGCGTCAGGAAGCCGCCGCGCCTGCTGCTCGACCAGATGTGCGAGGTTCATGGTGCGCGTGCTGAAGGGGGTGGCGGCGGTCTCGTTCATTGTATTCGTCTCAGTATTTTTGTTTTGAGCGTCGCTGGAACGGTAATCGTTTTCTGATGTGACCCTACCGTCAATCTGATGACATGACGGATTCAAAAAACGGCAGGCACTATTCTGGATCTGGCAGGAAGACTGCGGAGGTCAGGCGTATGGCATTCCGAGCGCGGTTTTGTGCCGATCAATAGTTTCATTGCAGGCGCGGAGTTGACCTACTTTTCGGCTGAGATGAGGAGATTTGGCGAGGATATGGAATGACCCCTCATTGGGCTCGCCGCTCTCTCACCTCTTTGCCTCGAACCGCTCGAACCTCTCCTCCAGTGCGACCTGCGCCCGTGCCTTGTCGCTTTGGCTGACGAAGGCCTGGCAGGACGAAGACTCAAAACCGTTCCCGCAATCTTTCACTGGTAAGAGAGAGCGAAAGTCGTGCCAGAGCGACGCGCCCGCCAAAAAACTTTTCTCCAGACTCTGCCGTGAGAGCGTTTTCAACTCCTCATATCCGAGCCCGTAGCGCTCTGCGGCTAGCTGGTACTGGCTCGTAAGGTCTATGCGCTCGACGCCCTCGTCGTCGGTGGAGAGCATCACGGGCACACCTGCCTTCAGGTAAGTCGGGAAGGGATGATCCTTTCCTTTAACGCCGAGGATCTGCTCGTTGCTGGACAGGTTAATCTCGACCGCGATGCCGTCCTCCGCCATCCGCTCGATCAACGCGCCGCTGTCTTTCTCAAAGGCTATGTCGACCCCGTGACCGATGCGGTCGACGCCGGCAATCTCTACGGCTTCCCGGATATGGAATGTCATGTCTTTCAGCTCAGTCACACCGAGCCAAAGCTCGCCCGCATGGAGGGACAGGCCGACCTTTTCGTACTTCCGTTTGAAATAGCCAAAGATCTTCATGTGCAGGGAATAGTCCCGGAGGGCGATGTGATAATCTTCCGGTGCGACGAAGTTCACCCCGACGCTGAGCGTCTCCCGGTCCGCGATCATGTAGTGCAGCATGACTTGTGCGAAGGTGTTCTCTGGCGGCTGGGTGCGAATGCTCTGGCCGAGCTGGCGGAGTGTCACGGTGCAGCCAGGCTCCGGTTTGGCGGTGCCGCAGCCCATCTGCGCGCGGGCGCCCGCCATAGCGTCGTTCAAGACTTTGGCACCCTGATCCACCAGTTTACCGAAACCGTGATCGAGCAGCGCCTTCTCGAATGCGGCGAGTTCATCGTCGCTGCCGCCGGAGAGCTTTTGTGTCACGCCGAGAGACGCCGGATTGACCCAGCCGAGGGTCATCATCGGTTCGACATAGACGATGTTTTGAAGCGCCGCATTTCTGGCAAGCCAGGCGAGGCTCTCCGCCTTGCGTTCACCGGAAATCGCTCCGAACCTGGCGAAAGTGGAGAAAAACTGATCATGCCCCGAGCGTTGCCCCGAGAGCGAATTGGGCTGAAAATTGCGCATCGAGAAATTGTCGGTAATGGCCGCGATGCAGGCATCGCTTTCGGCCGCATCGCTCATCCGAACCTGCGTCGCGCTTATGCAGTCCGGTTTCGTCATCGGCGGGACGTGGGGGGCGCATTTCACGATAGACCGGGCGCCGGGATCGTAGCAAAGCTGCAGGTCCGGGTCGGCGGCCCAACGGATATAGGCTTCGGCGTAGACGGCGCCGGAGAGGTGGGTGTGCAGATCAGCGCCCTTCGGCATTTCCTGAAGGAAGGAGCGGGTCAGCGTGTGGTCGCCCCGGATTGCTTCGAAGTGAGCGCTGGTGTGTGCGGTGCGGCGTTCCAACGACGTACCGGCGCAGGCGCCAAGCCCTACGGCGAGCGTCAGCGCAATAGAGATGATCCGCATCATCTGCTCCTTCCTCGTGAGAGTGAAGTCAGAGTATATGCGGATCATTTTTTATGCACGTTTATGTTGTCTATGCAGTGTGGCCGGATCGCCCTGTTCCGTGTTCAGGCGCGACGGCGCATGCCATCGATGCTGAGAGGCCCGGGGCCAGCGAAAACCAGATAGAGGAACAGGAAGCAATAGAGGATTGCTGCATCACCGCCGTTGTTCAACGGGAAGAAGTCGCGCGGTGCATGAGCGATCCAGTACGCGAAGGCCATCAGGCCGGACGACAGGAACGCGGCCGGCCGCGTCAGAAATCCGATAGCGATGAGGGCACCGCAGATCAGCTCTATGACGCCTGCCGTCCATGACATCGTAAACATCGCCGGCGCATGTCCGCCAACCGGGAAGCCAAGAATTTTCTGTGTGCCGTGTGCCATGAAGATCAGACCGGCCATTGCACGGGTGATGCTGAGTATCGTCGGAGCCCAAGGCGTTAACTTGTTCCTCATCGGAAGCTATTCCACATCATATGTGAGGGTGATTTTTCCGGACGGTAACGCATTGTCTTAAGCATGGCAAAAGCTGACTCGTCACGATCTGGTCCCATTGGAGCTGTGCGTCCGTAGGCGGGTTTAGCTGCTTGAGCCTGCCCCTGACTTTATCTTGATCTTGCTGCTGCAGACAGCCAACGCTGGCGCCGCATAATTTTGCCTTCTGGATTTGGCGTTGTATGGTTCTTTGCCCTGTCTCGGGTGAATGGATAATCACCCGAACTGGGACAGCACCTTGAACAGTTGGTCTTCCGTGAAGGGTTTGGTCAGGACCTCGTTCATGCCGGCCTCTCTGAACTCGGCATGGCGCTCGACAAATGCTTCGGCGGTGAGACCGATGATGGGAATGTCGTTGTTGGCGTCGGCTGCTCTGATTTCTTTCGTCGCTTCGATCCCGTCCATCTCCGGCATGTGGATGTCCATGAAAACGAAGTCGGTATCGCCCCGCATGACTTCGTCAACGGCTTCACGGCCGTTTTCCACATGTTTGACGTTCTGGCCGAGCTTCTCGAGGACGGCGGTGACCACCATGGCGTTGATTGCGTTGTCTTCCGCGACCAAGACTCTGTAAACGGGGAGCGTTTTCCTCTCGCTGGAGGCTGCCAGATTTGATGACTTCGCGCGTTCAAGATCCTCCTCGGTGACGATACCGAACGGGATAAAGACATCTATCGTCGTCCCTTTCCCGAGTTCGCTTTCGATCCCGATCTTGCCACCCATGAGCTCGACGATCTGACTGACAATGGCCAGTCCAAGGCCCGTGCCGCCGAACTTCCGGGTGATCGAGCTGTCTTCCTGGGTGAAGGCCTCGAAAATAGATGCCTGACGGTCCGGTGCGATTCCTGTCCCGGAATCGATCACAGCAAAGCGAATCCCGCGTGTTGTGCCAGGTGAAGGCACGGATATCGGCGCGGAGTCCGCGCTGATTTCTTTGACCGTGAGGACGACGCTGCCTGAGCCCGTGAACTTCACGGCATTACTGAGAAGGTTCCAGAGTATCTGTCGCAGGCGGACGGGATCTCCGCGCATCAGGGCCGGCTCCGAGATTGTGTATTCGCCCCGGATGAAAAGGCCTTTTTGAGCGGCGGCAGTCTGGAACGGGGTCATGATTGAGGACAGCAATTCTTTCAGGTCGAAGATTGTGTCTTCAAGCTCCATGGCGCCGGATTCGATCCGGCTCATGTCCAGCACGTCGTTGATGATTGCAAGCAGGGTCTTGCCCGAGGCCACGATGTTCGAGACTTTACGTTGCTGGTCAGGATCGAGATCCGTGTCTTCCAGAAGCTGCGCAATGCCTAGGACGCCGTTCAACGGCGTCCTGATTTCGTGGCTCATGGTTGCCAGGAACCCCGACTTGGCCTTGTTTGCCGCGTTCGCGCGCTCGACGTAATCGTGGGTCGCTCGGGACATTATCTCCATATCCCGGGCGAGGCGGCCAAGTTCATCGTTCGAGTTGATGTCGATCCGGGAGATTGGCTCTTGTCGCGCAATGGAATCCGCAGCCATCTTGAGCTTCAGGATAGGGGTAACAAGGAGGCCGCGCGACACCCAGGCGATCATTCCCGCTACGGCGAGGATAGAAGCCAGGGAGACGATGATCGTGACCAGCCGAATATCCTCGACACTCTTCGAGATAACGGATTCCGGGATCGTAAGAAGGATAACCCAATCCCATTCCGGTTTCGTGAAACTGGCAGCGCTGAAAACCGCGTGATCGCTGGTCGCCGCGTAGTGGGTTCCAAAAAGCTTGCCGGTAACGCCCGATGCGATCTCTTCCCAACCGTCGGGAAAAAGATCGTTCTCGCAACCGCCACAGGACAAAGCGGTGCCGTCACGGTTGAAAACCAAAACACGCCGTCCGGTTTTCTCGCTGAGAGTCTGGAAATCGCTCATAGCCTCGGACTTGTACTGATCGACATAAGATGTCAGTGCGTTAAGCCCGGTAGTTTCCAGAAGCATGTACCGGCGGGCGACAAATTGGTCGATTGCATTCTCAAGCCGCAGGTTCATCGCCTGTTGCTCGGTCCTGTAGAGGACATCCCGCGAATATGTGAAGGACCAATAGCCAAGCGCCCCTGTTCCCAAAAGAACGATAGGTATGATCGCGGCAATGAATTTCGTGTAGAGGCTCAATTTGTCCGCCCCTGTTGATGAAAGACGTTGTCTTGCGCCAGCTCCAGAATCTCGGATGGAACTATGGCGCCCAGCATGGCGGCTGTTGAGACATTTACGCCGGCAATAAACTTGCTCGGCCGGGTTACAGGTATTTCTCCGGCAGCGGTTCCAGATAAAATCATGCTGGCTGTCTCCGCGCCGGATTTTCCGATGAGTTCTGCTGTTGAATGGATGGCGAGCATGGCGCCAAGGCGCACGTTACGAATATTGCCGCCATTCACAATCGGCACACCAGTATCGAGGATTGCATTCACAAAATCCGGGTTTGTTATATTGGGCCCCGGAACCAGCCAAAGACCGTCGAGGCTGTTCTTATTTCCTTCAATCAGTTTCAAAGCAGAGTCCCGCATTGCCAAACCGCCTTTTTCTCCCGGCACATAGGGAAAGCCGAGATCGACGATTTCCAAGATTGGGAATTTAGTCGCTGCAGTCCGCAGTTGAGACAATTCGCCAATAGCGGAAGAATAAGTAGATCGCGGAACACCGATCCGGAACGGCTTATCACGCTTAGCTGTCTCCAAAATTTTTGAAACCAGTGCCAACCGGAATTCCGCAGGAACAACGTGAGTCTGACCTGTGATGTTAGATTGGCTTGATGTGTTCATTGCCTCCACAAAGCCAACGCCGACCGGGTCAGTGACAATCATGAATATCTGCGGGATCGCCGTATCGCTTAACAGTTCGCGTGCGACAAGACTTGCCAGGCTGGCAACTGTGACAACAAGGTCGGGCGGAGCCTTGATCATTGCTTCTACAAGCATTGATTCGGCGTAGGCAAAATCACCTTCGGCGTTCATGACGGAATAGGAAACATCCTTTCCCTCTTCAAACCCGAGGCGAGCCATCTCCCTCTTAAACGAATTGATTGAGTCGTCGAGGAAGTACGAACTGAGGGAGTTCAAAATCAGAATGCGCTTCAGTGTGCCGCGTTCGGCAGCATCCACTGAAAATGACCAGAAGAGGCCTACAATAAGTAATATTATAATCGAGCGCGTCTGACTGCTCCCAACTAAAATCATTCTGGCACCATGGTCAAAATAGGGTGCTTCTATCGCATATACATTCACACATTGTACGGATTTTGTTGAACACGCAAAGTGAGTAGCTGTCATCGGCACTGATCCGGCTGTAGAAGAATAGGCGATGCAGAGGCGCACAGTCCGAATCGGGCTCTTTATATGGTGGGAGAGATTGTTTCGAAGCGCGCTGCGTTTCGGGGCTACGTTTCATAAATAGAGTGATTTGCCGAAGCCATAGTTTCGCGCCCTTTCGCCCTTGAACGAAGCTAAGGATTGCCGGTTTTTCTGGTTACCCGAAGCTTGTTTCTGCTAATCACCGACGAGATTTCTGCCGCGTCGGTCATATTGCCCTAGAACCAAGTCATTCGGTCTTGCGATGTCTTTTCCGTTTTTGTTTTTTTGGGATCGGCACGATGCCGCGCGTTAGATCAACCCGAGCCACTGACACATCGCGAGCCCCATGAAGTCACCAATCTCTTTTTATGATGCCCAGGGCGTAGTCTTTGGCGCATTCATGATGTCGATGAGTGTCGTTTTTCTCAAGCAGACCGGCTTGGTAACGGGGCAGACGGCAGGTCTTTCGCTCCTGTTGTCCTATGTGCTTCCTTTCAGTTTCGGCACAGTCTTTTTTTGCGTGAGTTTGCCATTTCTCTGGCTGTCTCTCGTCAGGCGCGGCGTAAACTTTACCCTGCGGACGCTGTTTGTAGTGGCTGGCGTCGCACTCTGTACCCCGATGTTGTCGGAGTTAATTGTTATCGAGCGCATACATCCGCTGTTTGGCGCGGCTCTTGGCGGATCCTGTGCCGGCGTCGGTTTGATCGCATTGTTCCGCCATAATGCCTCGGCCGGTGGCCTTGGAATTCTGGCACTGGTGGTGGAGGAAAAAACCGGCTTCAAGACCGGATGGTTCCAGATGGGTTTTGACAGCCTCATTTTCCTGGGAGCCTGTTTCGTCCTGGCGCCGGATCAGATCCTTTACTCTTTCGTCGGTGCGGTCATTCTGAACGCGATCATTGCCTGGAATTTCAAGATCGCGCAAAGCGCTTCGATGTCCGATTAAACAACCGTCTTTGCAGGCCTGTGCCGAAGGCGTGGTCGCGGTGAAGACGTTATTACAGAGGTTCAGTTGCCGAGGGTCGGTTGGTGAAAGACGTTGTCTTGCGCTAACTCCAGAATCTCGGAGGGGATGATTGCTCCAAGTCTGGCGGCGGTCGCAATGTTGACGCCGGCAGCAAAACTGTTCGGCCGAACTACCGGAATATCTCCGGGATCGGTTCCCGAAAGAATCGCGCTGGCAGCTTCTGCGGCAGCTCTGCCATTAAGCTCGGGAATGGATTGAACGGCGATCATTGCCCCCGCGCGGGCGCTCAGGATGCTGCCGCTTTTCACGATGGGAACGCCGGTGGCGCGGACTTTTTTCATAAAGTCGCGATTGCTCTGGTTTGGTCCGGCAACAAGCCAAAGGCCGTCCAGAGTATCTTTATGTTTATGAATCTGATCGATGGCAGACTTATGCATTTCTGGACGCGCGCTTTCGCCGGGCAAGTAGGGAAAACTGAGATCGATCAGGTCAATGGCAGGAAATTGTGATGCGACCTCTCGCAACTGGGCGGTTTCGCTGACTGCTGATGGATATGTGGACCGCAGGATACCAATATGGAACGGGGTATCCCTTCTCGCTGTTGTCAGTATCTCGGAGACCAACGTCAGCTGGGTGTCCACCGGCACGACGTGGCTCTGCCCGGTAATGTTCGATCGGGTGGTTTTGCCCATCTCGCTTACGAATCCTTCGCCGACGGGGTCTGTAACGATCATGAAAACCTGGGGAATCGCTGTGTCCGATAGAAGCTGCCGTCCCGCGCGGGTTGCTAGGGTGGCGATGGTCAGGACGAGATCGGGTCTGACCTCATCGATCGCGGATCTCAGGATGGATTTAGCAAGCTTGAAGTCACCCTGAGCGTTCAGGACTGTGTAATCGACATCGGTGCCGTCCTTGTATCCGAAATCGGTCATTTCAGCGCGGAACGCTTTGGTCGATCTCTCCAGCAGGGGAGGCGGAAAGGTCTGGAGTATCACAATACGCACCGGCCTTTCGGCTGCCGGCGCGTTTAATGGAAGCAGACAGAAACAGAGACCCAGAAACAGCAGGTTCAGAAACGCTTTTGTCATATGGTCCTCGGTTGAAAGCGATATGGCACTCTGATTATGCGTAAATATTTTTCGATTCTAAACTCGGAGTGGTTTTGTGGCTTCACAAAAGTTACAAAGCAAGGATTTGTGCTCTACCCATAATTACGATGTAAAGCTGAGTGGTTGCTGGCTGAGTTTGCTCTGGCGCTTCCTGATCGGCAATCCGGTGATGCCGATCAGGCGGCTGCTGAGCTCGCTCTGTTTCCTGTAGTCTGTGATCGTGTTGTCCCTTCTTCGACCGTCCCCGCGAGAAAAACCATGACCAACGATACCGCGACCATCCGCGTCTCCGCCCAGTTCCAGAAAGCCACAGAGGACCTTCGTGCCGGCCACGACAAGTTCGTCGGCGAGATCATCACCCTGACCGAGATTCCGTCTCCGCCCTTCAAGGAAGAGAGGAGGGCAGCGGCCTATGAGGAGATGTTCCGGGCGCTGGGTCTGGAGGATGTGCAGCGTGATGGCATCGGTAATGTCACCGGTCTGCGGCGCGGGCGGGGCAATGGCCCGATCGTCGTGGCGGCGGCGCATCTGGATACGGTGTTTCCGGAAGGCACGGACGTGAAAGTGCGCCGGGAGGGCACCAAGCTGTTCGCCCCCGGTGTCGGCGACGACACGCGCGGACTGGCGGCCCTGCTGGCCTTTATCCGGGCGCTCGATGCGGGCGGGATCGAGACCGAGCAGGACATTCTCTTCGTCGGCGATGTCGGCGAGGAGGGCAAGGGCGACCTGCGCGGCGTGCGTTATCTCTTCACCGAGAATGCCTATCGCGAACGCATCGCCTCCTTCTTTACCTTCGACGGTATCGAGACCCAGGATCTGGTCACCGCCGGGGTCGGCTCCTACCGCTACAAGGTCGCCTTCAAGGGGCCGGGCGGGCACAGCCTTGGCGCCTTCGGCACGGTAAACCCGGCCTATGCGCTCGGCACGTTCCTGGTCGGCATGTCGAAAATCGAGGTGCCGGACGATCCCAGGTCTTCCTACTGCGCCAGTACGTTCCAGGGCGGCACGTCGGTGAACGCCATTCCGGAAGAGGTCTGGACCGAGATTGACCTGCGTTCGGAATCCGCCGAGGTGCTGAACCGGGTCGATGGTGAAGTAAAAGCGCTGATCGACGCGGCGGTCGCGGGCGAGAATGCGCGCGGCGATACCGAAAACGGCGAAATCAGCGTCGAGCTCACCCAGATCGGCAACCGCCCGGCGGGCACCACGGCGCACAACACCACCATCGTCGAGGCCAGCGTCGCCGCCATCAAGGCCTATGGATTCGAACCTGCCTTCTCCGCCTCCTCGACCGACGCCAACATCCCGATGGCGCATGGCGTCCCGGCCGTGAAGTTCAGCCATGGCGGCGCCGGTGGCCGGGCCCACACGGTTGATGAATGGATCGATGTGGAACCGGAATTGAGCCTGCGCGGGTTGAATGCCGGTTTGCTGGCTCTGGTCGCTACAGCTGGGTTTGTGGAGAGGTAATTTTCAAAGCAAAAACTTTAAGGCGGTCCGAACGGGACAAAACTCGTATTGGGTAGCTCAAGTCACAAGCTTCGTATCGATTATCTGAAGCATGTGGCGACGTTGATTTGATGAGTCGACTGTGATCTTCTAAACCTTATCGTGTGCAGTTGTTAGGGTATAATTATGTCGGTGGAGTTCGCGCTTGAGTTTCATGGTCGAGACGCTGATAAAAACCGCCTTGATTTGTATGACGCATCAATATCTTACAACGGCATGGCTCGTGTAATTAGTATATTAGGGCACTACTACGTAACTGGAGACGTGATTTCACATGCTCCCAAAAGCGTGGTGCAAATATATTTATATCCACCTGAAGCTGGATCGTTTCGTACGACTGTAGCCGCCGCTGTGATTGGCGGAGTTATTACTGTTCCTTTCGCGGTTTTGGTTCAGAGAACTTTTGACGATTGGTTCCCTCGACCTGATCCGCAAATGCAACAAGTTATCGAATTGCTTCAGGAGCAAAATAAATTGCTCCGTCAAGAGGGTGGGGTAGCGATTGAGAAAACAGAAGAGGAAAAAAATCAAGAAGTTAGAGCTGATAGATTCATAGAGGAGAAAGCGCCCGATTTCCTTACTCTGAGAGGTATTACGGCTAACTCATTCAAAGATATTTTTCGGCCCGTCGGTAGGTCTGCGGATTATGTTGCAATGACTTCTGGGCCATTTAGAACGCCCATTTCATCAATTGATGAAAGTGCAGCAATTCGTATCCAATCGGAGAGATTAGATCAAAAAATAGAGACGATTGTAGGTGTGGTAAATAATTTGAGTCGCTCTTCGAAGACCGGGATAATTTTCTCGGAAGAGAGGGGCCGATCGATTCCGTTTCAAGATAATATCCCTGGCCGTTTGCCTCCTGAGGACGATTATTCGTGGAGTCAGCATTTTCGCCGAAAAATAGAAATTACAGGTAGGTTTGTGTATTGGTTTGATGGTCGGGTTAAACGATTTTTAGTTGAGAACATGAGGCGGCTAGAAGACTAGTAGAGCACAGAGTGCCTTCGTCGCCGCCCATTTCATGGTGATTTGATCAAATTTATCTCGCCGCCAGCTTCGCTTCCAACATCTTCTTCACCTCCGGCCATTCCTTGTCGAGGATGGAGAAATAGACCGAATCCCTGAGCGTGCCGTCGGTGTGGATCATGTGTTGGCGCAGGGTGCCTTCATAGATCGCGCCGATCCGCTTCAGGGCGTTTTGCGATTGCTCGTTCCTGTGATGGGTCTTGAACTCGACCCGGATGCAGCCGAGCGTGTCGAACGCATGGGTCAGCATCAGATATTTCGCTTCGGTGTTGATCGGGGAGCGCTGGTAGCGTGGGTTCAGCCAGGTGCTGCCGATCTCGACGCGCGTGTTCTTGGTGTCGATGGTCATGTAGCGGGTCGAGCCCGCGACCTCGCCGCTGGCCTGATCTATGGTGACGAAGGGCAGGTCGATGCCCTTTTTCTGATTATCCAGCGCCAGACGGACATAGGCGGCAACCGCATCCGGGTCCGTGCCCGGCCATGTCCATTTCCAGATCGCCGGATCGAGGGCGGCTTCCTGCAGGGCGGGGATAGCGGCTTCGCTCATCGGCTCCAGGCGAACGTGTTTGCCGGTCAGGGTGACGGGGGTGACTTTCATTTCGGATGGTCTTTCAGCATGCAGGGGGAGGGCGGTGGGCAAAAGTTGGTCAGACGATGGAGGCGGCCTGTTGCGGCGCTCCGGCGAGGGTTTCGGCGATAACCCCGAGACCGTGACGCACGATCTTCAGGTCCTTAGGATTGCCGAGGGAGAGGCGGAGACGGTTGCGGCCCGCGCCGGGGGCGGTGGCGAAGACCTGACCGGAAGAGGCGATGACGCCATGCTCGCCCAGCACGGCGACGGCATCGCGGTCGGTCCAGGGTTCCGGCACGGTGAGCCAGAGATGCATGCTGGTCGGGTGCCCGGCGAATTCGAACCCTTGCAGGATTTCGACGGCGGCTGTCTGACGGCCGCGCATTTCGGCGGCCTTTTCCCGGGCCATCGTGCTGGCGACGCCACGGTCGACCCAGAGTGCGAAGACTTCCGCCATGGCCGGTGAGGCCATCCAGGTGGAAGCCCGCATGGCCCGTTCCAGCTTCGGCACCATGGCGCGGGGCGCACTGATGCCGCCGATGCGCAGGCCCGGCGCCAGTTGCTTCGCCGCCGAGGTGATGAAGATCGCCTGTTCTGGCAGGTAGTTCGCCAGCGGCGGCGGTGCGTCCGCTACCAGGAAGCGGTAGAGGTCGTCTTCGACCAGGATCAGGTTGTAGCGTTTCGCGATGGCGGCAATGTCCTCGCGGCGCTGCACGCCCATCACCGCGTTGGTCGGGTTCTGCAGGGTCGGCATGCAATAGAGCGCGCGTGGTGCGAAACTGCGGCAGGCTTCTTCTAGGGAATCCGGGCGCACGCCTTCGGCATCCATCTCCACCGGCTGGACCTTGAGTCCGAGCATTTCGGCAAGGGGGACAATGCCGGGATATGTCAGTTTCTCGACAAGGATTGTATCCCCTGCCTGCACAAGCGCGGCGAAGGCTGCAAGCATGCCGTTCTGCCCGCCGGTGGTAACAATGGAGCGGCTGGCATCGGTCTCGACACCAAGGCTGCGCATCCAGTCTGCCGCCGCCTGGCGGTGACGCGGGGCGCCGCCGTGCGGGGCGTAGGCCATAAGATTCATCAGGTCGCGGCTGTCCGCGATTTCCTTCAGGGCATCGGAGAAGGCCTCCTGCTCCGTGTTCCCCATCGGCGGAAAGTTCAGTCCGAAATCGATCCCGCCCCGGTTTGCACCGGCCGGTATCTCGCCCATATCCCGGCCGATCCGGCGGCGTACGAAGGTGCCGCGGCCAACCTCGCCATCGATCAGGCCGCGCCGGGTCGCTTCGGCATAGGCGCGCGATACGGTGCCGACGGTCACGCCGAGCTGATAGGCCAGCTCGCGATGTGTCGGCAGTTGCGTGCCCGGTTGCAGCGCGCCGGTGGCAATGTCTTCCGCCATGGCGCGGGCAATCGAGAGATACTTCGGTCCGGGCCGGTCGCTCAGGTCGGGGACCCAGTCCATCGGGCGGCTGTGCATACTTTGTCTCTGTGACAATGTATCGATTGATCGATGATTGAACCGATATTACGCAGGTATTGGATCGCATCAATCGTAATATTGTATCTATTTGTGTGATTCGAAATGGTGACAATTCTGTGTGCCTGCATGGATTGCTCGCTGCGGCTTTGAGATGATGCGGGCTGACCAACCGCAACCGGGAAGGATAAATCGTGGCTTTCTCCTTTACACGTGAAGAACTTGAAGAGACGGCCCGGCTGGTGCATCGGCTCGTGCCGCCGACACCGCAACACCACTGGCCACTGCTCTCGCAGCGCGCTGGGGCGGAGATTTTCGTCAAGCACGAGAACCAGACCCCGCTCGGCGCCTTCAAAATGCGAGGCGGGCTGGTCTATATGGACAGCCTGAAACGCCGGGAGCCCGACTGCCCCGGTGTGATCACGGCGACACGGGGCAATCACGGACAGAGCGTCGCCTTCGCCGCCGCGCGGGCCAGTTTGCGTGCGGTCGTCGTCGTGCCGCATGGTAATTCAGTGGAGAAGAACGCCGCCATGCGCGCACTTGGTGCTGAGCTGATCGAGCATGGCGCAGATTTCCAGGCGGCGTTCGAACACGCGGTCTCCCTGGCCGAGGGCGAGGGATTGCATTTGCTGCCCAGCTACCATCCCGATCTGGTGCGTGGCGTTGCGACTTATGGACTCGAGCTGTTCACGGCCTGCCCGGATCTTGACCGGGTCTATGTCCCGATCGGGCTTGGCTCAGGTATCTCCGGGGTAATCGCGGCGCGGGATGCGCTCGGCCTGAAGACGCAGGTGATCGGCGTGGTGGCGGAGAACGCACCGGCCTATGCACTGTCCTTCGAGCAGAAGAAGCCGGTCTCGACCAACAGCGCGGACACCATGGCGGACGGCGTTGCCTGCCGTGTGCCGGTGCCGCAGGCGGTCGAGGTCATTCTGAAAGGTGCGGAGCGGATCGTTCGGGTGTCGGAGGAGGAGATCAAGGCCGCCATGCGGCACTATTTCACCGATACCCACAATGTCGCCGAAGGCGCCGCGGCCGCACCGCTCGCGGCCTGCCTCAAGGAGAAAGACTCCAATGCAGGTCAAAAGGTTGCGCTTATCCTCAGCGGTGCCAATGTCGACCTTACGCTCTATCGCGACGTGTTGATGGGCGCGGAGACACATAAGGAGACTGCGACGTGACTGAAGAGCTGTTCCGGGAAGAGTCCTACCTGAAATCCTGCACCGCGAAAGTGCTGGCATCCGGCCCGGATGGGGTGATGCTGGACCGTACAGTTTTCTACCCGACCGGCGGCGGTCAGCCCGGCGACAGCGGTACACTGACAGGCCCCGGCGGAACTCTCGCCATCAACGAGGCAGTGAAGGGCGAGGGTGGCATCCTGCACAAGCTTGAAGAAGGTGCGGCGATACCGGCTGTTGGTGATGATGTTGAAGTCACGCTCGACTGGGACCGCCGCTATAAGCACATGCGCATTCATACGGCGCTGCATCTACTCTGCTCCGTGGTCGATGGCGGTGTGACCGGCGGGCAGATTGGGGCGGGCAAGGGCCGGCTTGATTTCGATATTCCCGGCGAGCGTCCGGAAAAGGAAGCGCTGACCGAGCAGCTCAACCAGATCATCGCTGGCGATCACGGGATTTCCATTTCCTGGATCACAGACGATGAGCTGGCAGCAAATCCGGATCTCGTTCGCACCATGTCCGTCAAACCGCCAATGGGAAGCGGCAAGGTGCGCATGATCCGGATCGGCGACGATGTCGATTTCCAACCCTGCGGCGGCACCCATGTCCGCTCCACGGCGGAGATCGGCAGCATCCAGATCGGCAAGATCGAGAACAAGGGCAAGCAGAACCGGCGGATAAATCTGACGCTGGTTGAGTAATCAAGAAGTACAAGAAGGAAACAAGGAAATGCGGGTTCCGATTTATCAGATCGACGCCTTTACCGAGAATGTGTTCGCTGGCAATCCGGCGGCGATCTGTCCGCTTTATAGTTGGTTGAGCGATCCCACCATGCAGTCCATCGCCGCCGAAAACAATCTGGCGGAAACTGCATTCTTCGTACCTGACGACACGGGTGAGGCCGACTTTCATTTGCGTTGGTTTACTCCGGCGATGGAGGTCGATCTGTGCGGCCATGCGACATTGGCGAGTGCCGCGCTGATTTTCGACGACCTGATGCCGGACCGTCAGGAGATCAGTTTCCGGACCCGAAGCGGTATCCTGCACGTTCGGCGGGACGGTGAATTTTACGTAATGAATTTCCCGAGCTACCCGCCGGCGAAGAGGGGGGAACCAGAAGGTCTTTACGAGGCCCTCGGAGCTGTCCCCACTACGCTGTATGATGCACCGCAGGAACCGGAACGGGACCGGCTGATGGCGGTGTTCGAGAACGAGGATCAGATCCGCGCGCTGAGCCCGGATTTAGGGGCGCTGCGAAAACTCCCGACCGTCTCCATCATGGTGACGGCGCCGGGCTGGCAGGTCGATTTTGTCTCCCGGTATTTCGCGCCGAACCATGGCATCGACGAAGATCCGGTGACCGGCTCGAATCATTGCCTGCTGATCCCCTATTGGGCGGACCGGCTCGGTAAGAAGACGCTGGTCGGGCGGCAGATCTCGTCCCGCGGTGGCGAGCTGAAATGCAGTCTTCTGGGCGACCGGGTGGAGATGGCCGGCAAGGCCGCGCGGTATCTCTCGGGGCATATCGAGATCTGAGGTAAGGACTCGCGCTCATTCTTCCCTCCTAGCGAACCTCAATACCGTCACCCTGCATTTTTCCCGTTGTCATCCCGACGGAGGTCGGGACCCAGGGAAGACGAACGATACTCTATGATCCTCTGGGCCCCGGCCTGCGCCGGGGTGACGGTGTCGAGGAAGGCTAGGGTGAGGAAAACAATATCTCCGCCCGGAATGCGGCGGACGGTCCCGGCGCGGTTTGATAGAGGAGGGGCATGCAGTACGACATTGAAAACCATGACCTCCTTTACGACGCTCTTGTCCGGCGGGACCCGGCCTATGATGGCCGGGTCTATGTCGGAGTCACCTCGACAGGGATTTTCTGCCGGCTGAATTGCCCGGCGCGGAAACCGAAGCCCGAGAACTGCCGTTTCTTCACCACGGTCGGCGAGTGCATTGAGTCCGGCTTCCGGCCTTGCAAACGCTGCAAGCCGGTGGCGACGGCGGCGGAGGCTGATCCGGCGGTGAAGATCCTCATTGCCGCTTTCGAAGCCGACCCGGCCCGGCGCTGGACCGAGGCGGATGTGATAGCGCTTGGCCTCGACCCCTCGACCGTCCGGCGCAGTTTCAAGCGCCAGTTCGGCGTGACCTTTCTTGAAATGGCCCGGCTCAGTCGGCTCAGGGACGGGTTCGTCACCCTGTCGGACGGTGGCCGGGTGATTGATGCGCAGCTTGAGGCCGGGTTCGACTCGCCGAGCGGCTTCCGGTCGGCTTTCGCCCGATTGCTCGGCCAGTCTCCCGCCAGTTTCACCGGGGAGGAATTCCTGAAGGCGGACTGGATCGACAGCCCGATTGGCGCGCTGGTCGCGGTCAGTGACCAGTCCAGTCTGCATCTGCTCGAATTTGTTGATCGCAAAGCGCTGCCGCGTGAGCTGTCGAGATTGCGGGACGCGACACGCGGCGGCATCGGTATCGGACGCTTCGCCCCGACGGAACAGGTCGAATCCGAGCTAAAAGCTTATTTTGCGGGTGAAGGCGCCCGGTTCGAAACGCCGATAACCTATCACGGCAGCCCTTTCACACGGGAAGTCTGGCAGGAATTGCGGCGTATTCCGGCAGGCGCGACGCGCAGCTACAGCGATCTGGCAAGAGCCATCGGACGACCGTCGGCGACCCGCGCCGTCGCCCGCGCCAACGGGGCGAACCAGATCGCCATCGCCATTCCCTGCCACCGGGTGATCGGGGCCGACGGCTCGCTCACCGGTTATGGCGGCGGGATTTGGCGCAAACAGAAACTAATCGAGCTTGAACAGGCCTATGCAAGGCACGAGGAAGGACAGACACATGTCACAGGCTGACAGGGCACAGGAATTCGCGGATCTTCACCGTAAGGGTGATCCGGTCATTCTCTTCAATATTTGGGATGCGGGCAGCGCCAAGGCGGTGGCCGATGCCGGGGCGAAGGCGCTGGCGACGGGAAGCTGGTCGGTCGCTGGCGCGCAGGGTTATGGCGACGGCGAGGCGCTCCCGCTCGACATGCTGGAGATGATCGTGAAGCGGATCACGGCAACCTGCGACCTGCCGCTCAGCGTCGATTTCGAAGGCGCCTATGCGGCGGGCCCGAGCGGCGTGGGCCGGAACATCGCGCGGATGATCGCCGCCGGTGCCGTCGGGGTGAATTTCGAGGATCAGAAGGTCGGCGGGGAGGGGCTTTATCCGGTGGCAAAGCAGGCGGAGCGAATCAGCGCCGCACGGGCCGCCGCCGAGGACGCGGGCCTGCCGTTCTTCATCAATGCCCGTACAGACATTTTCCTGAAGGACCGGGAGCCCGCCAATCACCCGCGCTTGATGGACGAGGCGCTGGCCCGCGCCAAAGCCTATACGGACGCCGGTGCCAGCGGGATCTTCATGCCTGGCCTGAAGACGCCGGAGCTGATCAAGCGGGCGGCGGAAGAAGTCTCCCTGCCGCTCAACATCCTGATCATGCCGGGCGTGCCCGCGCCGCAGGAACTGGCGACCCTCGGTGTGGCCCGGATCAGCTACGGGCCGGGTCCGTGGCGCGACATGATGGCTTGGGTAACGGAGCACGCGTCGGCGATATACGCCTAGTTCGCGGTTTAGAGGTAGCGTTTGGTCGCCCGCTGCCAGCCCCCGGCAGCGGGCTTGATTGTTGATTGTCAGGTGCGGCTCAGCACTCGAATACGGCTGTCGAGGTCACCCCTGTCGACATAGCAGCCATGGAGGTGCCGGCGTCCGGTCGCCGGATCGAAGGCGTCACGGCCATGAAGAACGCGGCGATTATCGAAAGCTATCATCTCGCCCGATCCGAGCGCGAAGCTGACGATATAGCGTTCCTGCCGCGAGAGAGCCATAAAGGCCCGGTAGGCCCGATAGAAGTCCCGCATGGCGACTGCCGGCAGATCGAGAATGTCGGCGAGATGGGCGTTGAAGCGGATCTCTTCTACTATACCTCCAGCGCCGAGCCGGATCACTGTGTCATGCTTCCTGATGTCGCTCTCCCGGTCGTGAAACCGGAACGGGATTTTTGTGGTCGCCAAGATATCGTAGGCTTCCCGGTCTTGTGCCTTTAGGTCCTCGGCGATGGCGTAGCCGTCGGCAAAGAGCGAGCCGCCGCCCTCCGCTTCATTGGCGAGGCAATGCAGGAACTGGAAGCCCGGCGGCAGTTCCTGATTGGCGAGATCCGTGTGCAGCGGCAGCCGCTGCGCGGTATAGGCGAGATTGTTCGGGTTGGGCTTCGAGACGACATTGAAGGTCAGCCCGAAATTGGTCTCCCGCAGATGGCCGATACGGCGCGCTGCTGTGAGCCCTGCCTCCTGATCGTCGGCCAACTCCGTGACTATGGCGATGCCGGTCCGTTTCAGAGCGGCGAGCCATTCTAGCAGGGCGCTGTCACTTCTCAGCATGTCGTCCGCTGTGATGCGCGGCAAAGACGCTGCCGTTAGGTCACCGCGCCAGGGTTCGGCCGGGATGGCAGCGGGGTCCGGACGCTGCGTGCCCGGACGGTGCGCTTTCAGCCAGGTTGTGTCGAAGCGGCTGACATGATTGTCGTTGGTCCAGGAAATGGTGAGGGTATCGCCGACGATTTCAACGCTCCGCGGGGCGATGCTCTCCGGCACCGAGAGCAGGTCGAATTCCCGTTCCAGGGTCTGAGGGTGGAAACCGCTCGGGCAATTGTCCCGGAGCCAGAGATAGGGATAGTCCGCTGTGAGGCCTTCCGGCCATGCGACGTGAACCGTGCCGCTCTCGGCACGAAGCGATGCTGTGATCATGGATTTTGCCTTCAGTCCGTCATGAGAATGAGCGGACAGGCAAATTCATGCGTGTCCGCGGAACTCACGCGCGGCGGGCGGTGGCCACCACCAATGCGCTTTGGCATGCGGTGTACCGGGATTTCGACCGATGACCGTGTGCATCCGTTTCAGGCTCCAAACCGATGGAAAACGCTGTCACGGTTCCGCTTGAGGCGCAATTGGCTATTTGTATTCGATCTCGATGAAAGCCATTGGCGCATCGCCGCCATTCACCACATTATGTTCAACCCCGGCATCACGCCGGTACGCGGCACCGGCGGCCATGTCGACACGGCGCGGTCCTGTCGGCTCTTCGAGCAAGAAGGAGCAGTTTGTCATCGGAACCACGACATAGCCCATGCCGTGGACATGATGGCCGGTCTCGGCGCCGGGCTGAAAGTCCCACCGGGTGATGCGGACTACGTCATCGTCCAGCAGGGTAGTCGGGACGGCTTGAGGGCGTGCCTCGGTCATGGCGATATCTTTCTAATCAGGCGGTATAGAGGAAAGGGAACCAGTCCTCCCGGAGCACTTGCCCCGGCTTCATGTCATGGCCGGGATAGGGCGGGGAGGTCGGACCGGGGCGTTCCACGTAGCGGGCATCGTCTCCGACAAGGCGGAGCGAGAAAGCGCGCCGCCGGTTGCCGGTCTCGTTGCCGCGCGCACCATGCAGATTGCGGAAATGGAAGGCGACGGCGTCACCGGGCTCCAGAGGCCATTCCAGAATGGGCATGCCTTCTGCCTCTGGGTCCGGGATCTGCATGTAATCCTCGTCGCCCGGATAGAAATTCGTGTCGGAGAGCCAGCGCGTCGGCAGGACTTCCTTCTCCCAGCGGTGCGAGCCGGCAACGCAGCGCAGCGACGCCTCGGTCACCGGATCTACCGGGGCCCAGAAGCTGACATTCTGCATGCCCTCGACGAAGTAATACGGGCTGTCCTGATGCCAGGGTGTCGGTTTGGAGGTGCCCGGTTCTTTCACCAGCACGTGCTCGTGGAACATCTGCGTGCTCTTCGAACCCATCAGATCTGCCGCGACTTCGGCTGCGGGGGAGTTGCGCACCACGTCAGTGAATTCCGGAATGCGATCCCAGTTGCAGTAATCCTCGAAGAAGCGCCCGCCTTCCCCGGGTTTCAGATTGTCACCGGCAAAGGGGCCCGGTTCGGCCAGATTGCGCTCGATTCCGGCTGCGATCTGGTCGACATGGCCCTTGAACAGGCCCTTGATCAGGACAGCACCGTCACGCCAATAGGCGTCGACCAGATTCTGTGTGAGGAGTGGATGCAGCATGGGGTGGCTCCGGAAGGCGTGAAGTTAAGGTTAGCCTCGGTTCCGTGGGCTTCGCAATGACCTAGAATGCCGAACGCATTGCAGCCCGGTCGCTGCGGCGCTAGCCTCGGGCAAAGAAAAAGTGCCGGATCGGCGAACATACGGGGGAACAGCGGCATGGGCGGTAATCCGTTCGAGGAAAATCTGGACCGGAACGCGGCGAACTATGTGCCGATGACGCCGATTTCATTTCTGGCCAGGACCGCTGCTGTTTTCCCAACCAGGGCCTCCGTGATCGACGGGGACCGCCGGTTTACCTGGGCTGAAACGCGGGAGCGCTGCCATCGTCTGGCCTCCGCATTGGCAAAACGCGGCATCGGCAAGGGCAAGACGGTCGCCGTCATGGCGCCGAATATCACCGCCGCATTTGAAGCCAGCCTCGCGGTGCCGATGACTGGCGGCGTGCTGAACGCGATGAATGTCCGGCTCGATGCGCCGACCATTGCCTTTATTCTCGACCATGGCGAAGCCAGCGTGTTGTTGACTGACACCGAGTTCGCGCCGGTGATCCGGGAAGCGCTAAAACAGGTGCAGCGGGACATTCTGGTAATCGATATCGAGGACCCGGCGGCATCCTCCGGCGAGTGTCTCGGCGAGATAGAGTATGAGGCGTTCCTCGCCACAGGAGATCCGGGTTTCGCCGCTGTGCCTCCGGACGACGAATGGGAGACCATCGCGCTCAATTACACATCGGGAACCACAGGCAATCCGAAAGGTGTGGTCTATCACCATCGCGGCGCCTATCTGAACGCGCTGGGCAATGCGCTGGTCTGGGGCATGGCGCATTATCCGATCTATCTCTGGACCCTGCCGATGTTCCACTGCAACGGCTGGTGCTTCCCCTGGACCATCACCATGCTCGGCGGCACCCATGTCTGTCTGCGACGGACTGCTGCCAAGGATATCAATGACGCCATTGCTGATCATGGTGTCACACATCTCTGCGGCGCGCCGATCATCATGTCGATGCTGCTGAACGCGCCGGACGAAGAAAGCCGTGACTGGGATCATCAGGTGCAGATGATGACCGCCGCTTCCGCGCCGCCCGCCTCAGTGATTGAGGGTATGGAAGCAAAAGGTATCAAGATCACTCATGTCTACGGTCTGACAGAGGTCTATGGCCCGGCGGTGGTTTGCGAATGGCACGAGGAATGGAATGGCCTGCCGATCGAGGAGCAGGCGCGGCTGAAGTCGCGGCAGGGCGTGCGTTATCCTGTGCAGGAAGGCCTGATGGTCGCCGGTGCGGAGACGCTGGAGCCGGTACCGCAGGACGGCGAGACCATTGGCGAGGTCTTCATGCGCGGCAATATCGTCATGAAGGGCTATTTGAAGAACCCGAAAGCCACCGAGGATGCCTTCCGGGGAGGCTGGTTTCATACCGGCGATCTCGGGGTCTGGCACGAGGACGGCTATGTCGAATTGAAGGACCGCTCGAAGGATATCATCATCTCGGGCGGCGAGAACATCTCAACGATCGAGGTGGAAGGTGTGCTCTACAGTCATCCGGCGGTGCTGGACGCGGCGGTGGTGGCGCGGCCGGATGAAAAATGGGGAGAGACGCCCTGTGCCTTCGTTACCCTGAAGAAAGGTGCCACGGCGACAGAAGCCGACCTGATCGCGTTCTGCCGGGAGAATATGGCGCATTTCAAGGCGCCGAAGACGGTGGTGTTCGGTGAGTTACCGAAAACGTCGACCGGCAAGATCCAGAAGTTTGTGTTGCGGGATCAGGCGAAGGCCCTCTGATCCATAGAGGGTGCTTAGAGCACGGACGCGATATAGACGCCTTTCAGGCTATCCTTGAATCGGGTGGACACATTCTTCTGCACTTGTGCCTTGAAGGCGAGAATGTCGGACGAGGATGGTCGTCCATTTTCGAACAGCTTCAGGCAGAGCGGGTAGACGATCCCGTAGAGCTGCGTCTTGGCGGCCTCTAGTTCGTTTTTCTTTGCCGTATCGGTGGCCTGGAGCGCGACTTTGAGGCGGTGCTCAGTCAGGCGTCCATCAATATAGAGAGAAATGGTGAACGGGCCGAGCGGGAGCACGTCCGGGCCAATGGCGTGCCGATACGTAATATCGCGATTGAACTTCTTGTCTTTTTTGCGCTGGTCCTTGTCTCTCTGCGCGCGCTCGGCTTCGACTTTGGCATTGGCCTCGTCGCCTTCGCTTGCAGCGAGGACGTCGGCGCCATGACCCAAGGCAAATATGACAGCCAGCCCGATTACGGGCAAAAGTCGCGACATCGGATTCTCCTCAGCGGACAATTATGTGGGGTGCAGCCGCATCGATACGGCCGTCTCCCGTGGTTTTCAGGACTGACTCTATAATCCCACTAAATCGTATAAAAGTTAACAGCGCGTCTAGACGGCTGGCCGATTCACCGATCTCGCCTTCCTCAAGCGCAGTCACAAAGGCTTCCAGGTCCTGGCGTGGTTCCGGATAGGCAACCAGCGCTGTCCGGGTTTCCGGGGCGATCCCGGCAGCATCCCGGGCAAGCCCTTCGGCTGCGGCATAGCCGCCGAGCACGTCTACGAGACCGATACGCTTGGCGTCTTCGCCGCTCCACACCCGTCCGCGCGCGGCGGCATCGATTTCTGCCGGATCGAGCCGACGGGCTGAAGCAACCTTGGTTGTGAAGTCCTCGTAAATGGTGTCCAGAATAGCGTCGAGCCGGGCACTTTCAGCGGCGCTGAAAGGCTTCGTCATGCTGAACATGTCTGCATTGCGGCCGACGCTCACGCTGTCGGTCCGGATACCGTATTCGGCAAGAAAGCCGGACAGGTTCAGCTTGCCGCTGACGACGCCGATGGAGCCGGTGATGGTATTCGGATGGGCGACGACATGCTCCGCCGCGAGCGCGACGAAGTATCCACCTGATGCCGCCATGTCGCTCATGGAAACGATGACTGGCATGCCGCTGGAACGGGCCGCAGACAATGCGTGCAGAATGGTATCTGATGCCACGTAGCTGCCGCCGGGGCTGTTCACCCGGAGGATGATCGCCTTGACCCGTTTATCTTCTCGGGCGTCTTTCACTGCATCGACGATGTTTCGCGCGGCCGCCTGACGGTCACGGGAAAGCAGGGAGGTGCGACCACGTACGATCGGACCGTCGACCGAGATTACTGCTATTCGTGTCGGGGTTTCGCTCGTGTCCGCGTCGTTACTGTAGCGTGTGAGTGGAACCAGTCTGGCACCGCCCGCTTTTGCCCGGGCGGCGTCGATTGCCTCGTCACGATACAGCATTTCGTCGATCAGGCCGTTGCTCTTCGCTTCTCCGGCTGTGAGCGGGGCGGTAT
The DNA here is from genome assembly GCF_039990255.1 of Nisaea sp. Taxonomy (GTDB): domain Bacteria; phylum Pseudomonadota; class Alphaproteobacteria; order Thalassobaculales; family Thalassobaculaceae; genus Nisaea. Next base: position 471,332 of record NZ_JBDXGG010000007.1, read on the forward strand.
CGATGAGCTTATTGACCGAAGAAGGAGAGAGCCGCCGGGCGGTGGCGATGTCGGCGGCGGTCCCGGCATAAAGGGAATTTACAAGCCGCCGGTAATTCGCACGGATCGGGGACGGGAATGCTGCGTTTGTCATGGACGCGGCGGCACCCTTGTATTCATGGCGGGCTCGGAAGTCGGCTTCGATTCCGAGTTTTTTCAGCGCTTCGCCAAAGAATGGTGTGGAAAGGCTTATGCCGCGTATATCCAGCAGACCTGAAGGCTGCAGAGCGATGCTCTCCGCCCCGGTGGCGAGATGATAGGTTGAGATACCGCCATTGCCTTCAAGGCTGTCCGCATAGGCATGGACGAAACGACCGCTTGCCCGGAAGCGCGAGATTGCTTCTCTCAGTTCCTGGGCTTTCGCCGGCCGGACCTGGGCGGCGGAAAGATCGAGGAACAAGCCCTGAACGCGCTCATCCTCGCTTGCCGTTTTCAGCGTGTTTACGAGATCCAGCAGTGAAGAGGAGCCGGTATTAAAGATGTTCTCGAAAGGCAGCGCTCCCCCTGATGTCTCGCGCAACTCCGGCTTCAGTGTGAGGGAGAGCACCATATGCTCGGGAAGGGGCTTGGGTTGCCATTCGCTCGTGACATAACGCAGGCCGATAATGCCACCGACGACCAGAACGAGGAACAGAACCCCGAAACTGATCAGTAGCCCTTTCAGAAATCTAAGCATCGCGGCCGCACCCCTCATTGTCTCTCTTACATATAGGAATTCGGCTAAACGAAAACGATGGCTTTACCAAGGCAGTTGAGCTTGTTCGCTCTCAGCTTTCGCACTGGGCCGCGTGGCGCATCAGATGATCTGCCAGAACGCAGGCCATCATGGCCTCGCCGACCGGAACCGCACGGATACCGACACAGGGATCGTGCCGGCCCTTGGTCACCACATCGACCTCGTCGCCGTTTTTGTCGATAGACCGGCGCGGTGTCAGGATGGAGCTGGTTGGCTTCACGGCAAAGCGCACGACGACCGGCTGTCCGGAAGAAATTCCGCCGAGCACGCCACCCGCATGGTTCGAGAGAAAAACCGGGTTATCGCCGTCCATCCGCATTTCGTCCGCAGCCTCATGGCCGGGGATTTCCGCGGCTGCGAACCCGTCCCCGATTTCGACGCCTTTGACCGCGTTGATGGTCATCATCGCGGCCGCCAGATCGCTGTCGAGCTTGCCGTAGATCGGCTCACCCAGGCCGGCAGGCACGCCTTCGGCGACGATCTCGATCACCGCACCGGCAGAGGAGCCAGCTTTGCGCACACCGTCGAGATAGTCCGTCCAGACTTCCGCCGCTTTTGCGTCAGGGCTCCAGAACGGGTTTCGTTCGACCTCTTCCCAGTCCCAATTGTCGCGGTCCACCTTGTGCGGGCCGACCTGCACAAGAGCGCCGCGCAGATGGAAGGCATTGCCGAGACGGGCGTTGATGATCTTGCGCGCGATGGCGCCAGCGGCCACCCGCATCGCAGTTTCCCGCGCAGAAGACCGTCCGCCGCCGCGATAATCGCGGATCCCGTATTTGGCTTCGTAGGTGAAGTCGGCATGACCCGGCCGGAACCGGCTTATGATGTCTCCATAATCCTTCGAGCGCTGATCCGTGTTCTCGATCATCAGCCCGATCGGGGTCCCGGTGGTCTGGCCCTCGAACACGCCGGAGAGGATCTTTACCTGATCCGGCTCCTGGCGCTGGGTGGTGAAGCGATTCTGCCCGGGTTTGCGCCGGTCCAGATAGAACTGGATGTCTGTCTCGGAGACGGGCAGGCGCGGCGGCACGCCATCGACAACACAGCCGATAGCTGGGCCGTGGCTTTCGCCCCAGGTGGAGAAGCGGAAGACCTCACCGAAGGAATTGCTGGCCATTTACGTTGGTTGTCCCGGATCAGACCGTGGAAATATCGGGTGCGTCCACCGCCTTCATGCCGACGATGTTGTAACCGCAATCGACATGATGCACTTCGCCTGTGACACCGCCTGAGAGATCGCTCAGCAGATACATGCCAGCGCCGCCGACATCTTGAAGCGTCACGTTCCGGCGCAGCGGCGAGTTGTACTGGTTCCATTTCAGGATGTAACGGAAGTCGCCGATGCCGGAGGCGGCGAGCGTCTTCATCGGACCGGCGGAGAGGCCGTTGACCCGAATGTTATCGGCACCGAGATCGGCGGCAAGATAACGAATACTGGCTTCCAGCGCGGCTTTGGCAACACCCATCACGTTGTAATGCGGCATCACCCGTTCGGCGCCGTAATAACTCAGCGTCATGAGCGAACCGCCATCCGTCATCAGTTCAGCAGCTTCTTTTGCGATCCGGGTGAAAGAGTAACAGGAGATATCCAATGTCTTCAGGAAGTTATCCCGCGTTGTGTCGACATATTTTCCTTTCAGCTCGTCCTTGTCTGAATAGGCGATGGCATGGACGAGAAAGTCGAGCTTGCCCCACTTCTCGCGGATCGTCTCGAAAGTCTTCGTGACGCTTGCGTCATCGGTGACATCGCAGGGAAGCACCAGATTGGAGCCAAGCTGTGCGGCGAGCGGTTCAACCCGCTTTTGCAATGCCTCGCCTTGGAAGGTGAACGCAACTTCCGCACCTTGCTCGGCAACCGCTTTCGCGATGCCCCAGGCGATGGAACGGTCGTTTGCGACCCCCATGACAAGGCCCCGTTTGCCACTCATGATCGGGCTTGGTTCAGTCATTCGATGCCTCTCGACGCAGGTTGTCGTAAAATATTACGCACGATTCGCGCGATCCTACACTAAAGGCTGCGCGCGGCAAACTTCATGCGGCGGCCTGAAGGCTGCGGAATCTGTCGGCGGGCGTTCCCTCTAGAGAGCGGACCCGCGTTGTTCTACAGGCTTTCGTGATAGGCTGACAACATGAGCAAAAAAGCCAATCGACTGGACCGATGGAAAACCCTCGCCGCCGCTGCCGTTGCAGCTGATCTGGCGGAATATATAGGCTTCGCTCTGATGCGGTTCTATCGCGGACGGGGTATGCAGGCGGCCGCTGCGTTGACCTACACGACATTGCTGGCGCTGGTGCCGCTGCTGGCCATCGGCTTCGCGATTTTCACCGCGTTTCCGGCTTTTGAGGCCGCGCGAACGGCTATCGAGGCAACGATCTTCGAAAATCTCGTGCCGGAGATCGCGGGGCCTGTCCGATCCTATCTGAACAGTTTCATGCAGAACGCGTCGAAACTTGGCGCGGCGGGCATTATCGGGCTTTCCGTTTCTGCGATCCTGTTGCTGGCGACCATCGAATCGACCTTCAATGCAATCTGGCATGTGGAGAGACAGCGGCATCTGCTGATCCGATTCCTGATCTTCTGGACTGTTTTGTCCCTTGGTCCAATCCTGATGGGACTGGTTCTCTCCACCACCAGCGACGCATTCGGCGTATTGCGTCAAACTTGGGCGGATGCCGGGCTGGATACGGCATCGTTCAATGTCGGCGGCGATGCCCGAGATCGTGTCATCGCGATCCTCTTGCAGAGCGCGGGCTTCACGCTTCTTTTCATGATCGTGCCGAACCGTTCGGTCGCGTGGCGCGATGCGCTGATCGGCGGCTGTCTCTCGGGCACGGCGTTCGAAATCTTGAAGCTCGGTTTCGGCTGGTATCTGACCGCGTTTCCAACTTTTCAGACGATCTATGGCGCAATGGCCGTGATCCCTATCTTTCTGGTCTGGGTCTATTTTTCCTGGACGGTGATCCTGCTGGGCGCTGTGTTCGCAGCGTCCTTCCCGGACTGGTGGCATTCCAGGCAGCTTGACGCAGCAGCGGAGCTCAGTCCGGCCCGCTTGTTCTCCGTAGCCCTTTCGACCCTGTCGACCATCCGTGAGAAGGCGGGGCCGGTTCAGCAGACGGCCCTGGATGATGTAGCGTCCGCCGATGCGGTGGGCCAGGTTCTGGAGCGATTGCTTGCAGCCGAGTTCGTCGCACGGGTTGAGGATGGCCGCTTTGTCCTGGCGCGAGACCCGGCCCGCTTCAGTCTTTACGATCTCTATCTGGGGCTTGGCTGTGCCGTCGATCCGATTGGATCAGGTGAGAGCAAGGAGCCAGCTTCTGTTGCTGCCGTGATCGATGCGCTTTCAAAATCAGAGCGCAGCGCTCTGTCCCGGCCAGTGTCTGATGTGCTCGACACGCTCTCTGGCGAAACAGGCGGGGTCAAAGACCTTCCTGGGACGCCGGCGGTCGCGGAATAGCCTGACGCTATTTCGTCGCGACGACGGTATAGCCGAGCGTGATACGCGGATCACTTCGCTGGAACAGACAATCCAGCCCATAGCCGAGATTGTTCAGTACCGGATAGAGGAGCTTTCCAAAAATGCTGAGCCGGATGAAATGGAACAGAACGCAGAAGACGCCGCCATTGGGTTCAATCTTTATGTCAGAGAAGTCTCGCAGCAGGTGCTCCAACCCCATCCGGGTAAAGCGGTAATAGTCTCGTGCGTCGTGGATTTCGAACACGAACGGAACCGTAAGCAAAAGCTTGCCGCCAGGCTCCAGAACTCTGTGGATTTCTGAGATCAGTGTTTCCGGAGAGAGAGTGTGTTCCAGAACTTCAATGCAGGCAATATTGAGGAAGCTTCCATCAGCGAGCGCCAGGGCCTCAGCATCACAGAGAATGTCGGCTTTCGCCGAGGCATCGCGGTTCAGGGTTGTACTGCCGTCGAAATAACGCCAACGCGTTCCGCTGCCGATCTCGAGCACCGATCCCAAAGGCTGAAACGCGCGCACTGCCTTCTCGATAAAGTGCCGGCGGATATATCTGGTCAGAATCATGGGCGGCCCGCTCGCTCCCTGGCCGGTCAGCTGAAGCGCATCTTGTGGCGCGGGTTGTAGCCTTTTTCCTCGGCCCATTTTTGCATCAACTTGATCAGCTCCGGGTCTTCCGTGTCCGGCAGGACCACTTTAAGAGTGACGAGCTGATCTCCTGCAGGCTTTCCGCCTTGCGCCGGAATGCCCTTGCCCTTCAGGCGCAAGGTCGCGCCGGTGTTCGATTTGGGTGGGATTTTCAGAGACACATTGCCCTGAACCGTGGGCACGGTGATGGTGCCACCAAGGACGGCTTCATAGAGCGTGACCGGGATCTCTAGTTTGACGTGCTGTCCATCGCGGTGGAAATAGTCGTGCGGTTCGACGGTGATCTCGACGAAGGCGTCGCCAGCGGGGCCGCTGTTGCTGCCCTTGCGGCCCTGGCCCTTTAGCCGGAGTGTTTTGCCGCTCTCCGTCGCAGGCGGAATTTTTAGGTCGAGCGTTTTGCCGTCAGACAGCGTGACACGTTTTGTGCCGCCCGCGGCCGCCTCGGCAAAGCTCACCTTGAGCTTGTAATTGACGTCTGGGCCGACCGTGTAGGCGCTGCCGCCCTGGCCCGAACCGCCGCCGGCCTGGCCATGACGGCGCAGGATGTCGTCGAACATGTCTGCGTCGTCACCGTCGAACATGTCCGAGAAGCCGCCGGACTGTCTTTTACGGGCCGATGTCCAGGCCTTCCAGAACCCGCTTGCCGCCTTCGCCGACGCACCGCCGCCGGCATTCATGCCGCCGCGATCGTACTTGGCGCGCTTTGTCTCGTCTGACAGCAGGTCGTAAGCAGCCGTGACTTCCTTGAACTGCTGCTCGATTTTCGTATTACCGGGATTGAGATCGGGATGCAGCTTCTTCGCCAGCGTTCGGTACGCTTTCTTGATCTCGTCCTGCGAGGAGTCGGGTTTTACACCCAATATCTTGTATGGATCGCTCATAGCTCGGGAGTATATGGAAAAAATAATCGGACCGGATGCAAAAATCCGCCCGGCCCGATCATTACAGAGCTGACAGTCCATGCCTAGTTCTGGATTTTCCAGCTGCCGTCCGGCTGACGACAGGCTTTTCCAAAGGCTTCCTCGGTCTGTCCACCGATATTCACCGTCTGGCTGTATTCACGGCAATAATGCCCCGACGGGGCTTGATAGGTGCTGGTCGGGGTAACGGTGCCGGAGTGACCGCTATCCGGGTTGTGCCATGTCGAAGTCGTGCCGACCGGCTGTGTCTCCAGCGTGTTTTGCGTGGTCCGCGCCATTGCCGCCTTGTCCGCATTGTCGAGGGACTTGCCGATCTCGCTTCCGATGAAGGCACCGAGCAACGTGCCTATGGCAACGGCGGCGACTGTGCCCTTACCACCACCGATATTCGAGCCCGCTATGGCACCGCCAACAGCGCCGAACAGGCCGCCTGCGGTCTGTTTCGCCCCGAGCTGACTTGTCTGACACGCGCCGAGGGCCAGAGAGGCGACGACGACAATCACGGCTTGAGTTCTCATGGTTCTGTTCCTCACAATTGCGGCCGACCAGATCTATAACGGATGACACCGCTAAAACCGTCGCACTGGAATTCATTTTACGTAATACCGTGCACTGGCGAGGACACCACGTGGTTCCCGAGGGAGGCGCTGCGACGTTTCATCGCTGGACAGCCCATGTTGACGCTCGCTAGTGATAGGTATCCTTCGGTTCTTATTTGGCGATCAATAAGGCAATAAAAAGACCGAAGTCGCGTTCCTGTGTGATTCGCCACCTTCAGATTGAGGCTTGAGCATGTTCGAACCCGATACAAATAACCCTTTTCACCTTTTTGATGGCTGGCTCCAAGCTGCATCCGAAACGGAACCGAACGATGCGAACGCGATGACCGTCGCGACGGCCGATGCGGATGGACGCCCGTCGGCTCGGATTTTGCTCCTGAAGGGGGTCGACGAACAGGGCTTCGTTTTCTACTCCAACATGGAAAGTCAGAAGGGCCAAGAGATTGGGGTCAACCCTTTCGTCGCCCTATGTTTCCATTGGAAGTCCGTACGCCGGCAGGTCCGGGTGAGCGGGCCAGTGGCGCGCGTGACCGATGAAGAGGCGGATACATATTTTAACTCCCGGCCGCGTGGCAGCCGGGTTGGCGCCTGGGCTTCACAGCAATCGAGGCCTCTGGCAGACCGGCCGACCCTGATGGCATCGGTGGAGAATGCCGACCGGAAATTTCCGGGCGAATCCGTTCCGCGTCCGCCCTATTGGTCAGGTTGGCGCCTGACCCCGCTCGCCATCGAATTCTGGCAGGATGGCGAATTCCGCCTGCATGACCGGTTCCGCTTCAGCCGGGCGAGCGAAAGTGATGCCTGGGCCGTGGATCGGCTCTACCCCTGAGCGCTGCAAGGACAATACGAAATGACTTGGCATTACGATATTGGCGGCTGTTTCTAAAGTTTTGACCTAGGTCAATGAGGAGCCATCCTCAGTCAATATAGGGTTAATGAATTAAACGTATTAACCCCGAGGTGTACCATGTCTTTGAAAACGGTTCTCGCCCCCGTGCTCGGCAACGACGCTGACGCGGCTATTCTGAATGCTGCGCGCGCTCTTGCTGCGCTGCATGGCGCCCATGTTTTTGTTGCTCATATTCACCGCGACCCCCGGGAAGTACTGGTCCCGCAGGTCGGCATGGGGATGAGCGCTTCGATGATCGAAACACTTGTCGAGCAGGCGGAGAATGCGGCGAACGAGGCGCGTGCGGTGTCGCTCGCCGCATTCGACCGCTGGCGCGAGGCAAACAATTTCCCCTCTGTCGAAAAGCCGACTGACATTGATGGAGTTACTGTTTCTTTCGAGACGATCGTTGGTGAGCCGGGCCGGGTGGTTGCCCGCCGTGCCCGGACCGTCGATGCTATTTGCGTGGTCGCGCCAACAGACAGTGAAGGTGCTGACGCGGCAATGATCGCCGAGGCAGCCATGCTGGAGAGCGGTAAGGCCACGCTAGTGGTGCCGCAAGACGTTGAGATGCCGGCAATTACCGGGATCGCGATTGGCTGGAACGCGTCGAAAGAAGCCGCCGCCGCCGTCGCTCACGCCATGCCGCTGCTTGAAACTGTGGACAACGTGCTTGTGATGTCGGGCATTGACGATGACCTGACGGAAGAACAGTTGGGCGTCTTTGTGGACTCCTTGCTCTGGCATGGGGTCAAGGCCACCGCGAAGAGCTTTGTTGCCTCATCGGGCAGCATTTCCGGTCGGCTTCAGGCCGAAGCGCGCGAGGCGGATGCTCAGTTGCTGGTCCTCGGCGCCTATAGCCACAGCCGGCTCCGCGAGTCGATCTTCGGCGGTGTCACCGACGATATTTTGACCGCAGCGCGCATTCCGGTTCTGATGGCGCACTAAGTTTGATGACCCTGTTTGATCGAACAAAGGAGGTATCCCCGTGAGTGTGCGTACCATTCGCCTTGAGTTGGCGCGGAACCCGGACTTCCCCGAAGGCAGCAGCAATCATGGCTATGAGTTCAGGGCCCCTCTGACCGAGGATGGCAGTCTCGACCTTGATACCTGGCAGAAAGTGAAAGCCGACTGCAGCGTGCACCGGTTCTGGAAGGGTGAGCCGGACGAGGAAGGGCACCTGATTCATACCCGTGGACGGCGCTGGCTTTTCAGCTATGCCGACGGAGAAGAGGATGACGAGCCGATCTTCAAGTTCGACCGGCATCACTTCGTTGAGGGAGAATATGTCTCCATTACCGAGCATGACGGTGTGCAGCGGACCTTCCAGGTTGTGGCCGTAAAATAAGCTTTGGTGACAAACATATGTGATACGTGCGGCGGCCTTTCTCGGGCCGCCGTATTTGCTTACACTCCCGCACCATGAGCACGATCCAGAAAACCATGCTGCTGACCGGCGCCAGCCGGGGCATCGGCCACGCTACTGTCCGTTTTTTCAGCGAACGGCATTGGGAAATCATTACCTGCTCGCGCGATGCGCCGCCGGATGAGTGTCGGCGCGACCCGAACTGGAGCCACCACATCACCGCCGACCTGACGGACTCGGACAGCCTCGACAATTTCATCGAGGAAGCAAACGAGCTGCTTGGGGATAAGCCGCTGCATGCTCTGGTGAACAATGCAGGCTGGTCGCCGAAAACGTCTTTCAAGGAACGTCTCGGCTGCCTGAATGGCGATCTCGATGAGTGGCGCCAAGTGTTCGAGGTGAACTTCTTCGCTCCTCTCCGGCTTGCCCGCGGCTTTGCAGCGGCACTGCACAGGGGGAATGGGGCTATCGTCAACATTACCTCGATTGCTGGGCATTCCATCCATCCCTTCGCAGGCTCTGCCTACAGCACATCGAAGGCGGCTCTGTCGTCGCTGACGCGGGAGATGGCGAATGAGTTTGCTGAACTCGGCGTGCGCGTTAATGCGGTTGCGCCGGGCGAGATCGAGACGGCGATGCTGTCCCCTGAATATGAGATGCTGATCCCGCGTATTCCGCTTAACCGGATGGGGACGCCGAAAGATGTCGCATCGACCATCCACTATCTTTGCTCGGAAGATTCCGGATATGTGACCGGCACCGAAATCTTCGTGACCGGCGGTCAGCACATGTTTTGAGTTGGGAGCCGTTGTTCTTCTTCAGGCGGAAAGCTTCCCGGAGAAGTATTCTGCAAGCGCTGCCAATTTGTATTTCGGGAGACCGGTCCAACGGGCAGTTAGAAATCCGCCCCCAACACTGTCGACTATGATTTCTCCACTAACCTCAAGCGAGCCGTCCGGATCGTGGATGTCCCGAACCAGCATGCGCACGCGCGCTTTCTGGCGCTCGATTAAGGAGCCATTGTAGGGCGCGAGGGTAAATCCAGCTGGAGACCAGCACCTGAGTGGGTAGTCCCGTCGGTCTATGCGTACATAGGAGTCGCCGCGTGGTCTGAGTTCCTGCGCAGCCGAAATTGTATTGGCTGGTTTTGGAGAGTCCATGCGGGACCTGAACAAGGCCATCATCGTGCGTCTCCTTTCCTCAGCCTTAGCTGAATCAAGCTCTGACACTTCAATGTTTTCAATATACTTTAAAAATATATAAAATACAAAATAATGATTTTTGTTATTATAGTTAATGCTTTGGACGGTACTGGAGAATTGTTCCTTCAACGGAAAGTCGCAGCAAGACTGACGCTTGGATATCCTTACGCGGACACCTTCGCTCCCTGTTTGAACGAGGGTTCGCCTAACTGTTCACTGAAGGAAACAGAGTTCTAAAGGTCTGCGGCGATCCGGTCGCACCAAGCCATGCGCTCTTTAACCTGGGAAATTTCCATTTCGATCCAGGCCCGCAGATGTCCTTGCTGCCATTCCTCGTGGGTGAGGAGGTCAAACAGGCGGGTATGTTCGCCTTCATAGAGCGCGCGCAGATTATCGATCTGCTCGACTTGTTCGTCCTTGTCGAGAAGGTGCAGGAAACGCAACTTGAGGGCGATAACGAGTTTGTTCAGGTCATTGACGCCGGGCCGAACGGACGCGCTTAGATAGTCCTTGAGAGCTGCCCAGCCAGCATCGGTCAGACGAAGCTCGGCATTGTCCTCAAATCCTTCGCCGGCAACCGGAGCGATCAGGCCCTCGAACTTAAGCAGCTCAATCGAGCTGCCCAGCAGATCAAGGGACGGGCCGACAATCCGGGCCCCGAACTGACGGACTTCTCCCGCAACATCCGCATAAGGCCGCGGGCCGGATGACAGCGCGCCAAGCGCCGCCATGCGGATTGCTTCCTTGGGGATCAGAGAATTATCGCGGTACATCCGTCGTCTCGCTGCGGTTCTTAGGCTCGCAGAGTTATTTGCGAACCGTTCTTAAAATGGGACTAATTGCCGCAGATGTAAAGGGGCTCATGTAAAATGAGCCCCCTTGAACTCAAAGTACTGGAAATCAGTTCGGGCTCAGGCCGCGCAAACGTTCGGACCGACGCCGCAGAATCTCCATAGTAGCGAGCAACAGAACCGAAACGCAGACCAGGATCGTGGCAACCGCCAGGATCGTCGGACTGATCTGCTCGCGGATACCGGCCCACATCTGCCGCGGCACCGTGCGCTGCTCGAACCCGGCGAGGAACAGGGCGACCACGACTTCGTCGAAAGACGTGACGAAGGCAAACAGACCGCCGGAAATCACTCCTGGGGAGATCAGCGGCAGGATGACCTTGAAGAATGTGCGCTGTGGTGACGCGCCGAGGCTTGAGGAGGCCCGGATCAGGTTCCGGTCGAAGCCCGAGAGCGTTGCTGTCACTGTGATGACCACGAAGGGCGTGCCGAGCGCGGTGTGGGCCAGGATCAGGCCGGTATAGGTCTGAGCCAGACCGAGAGAGGAGTAGAAGAAAAACAGGCCGGCCGCAGTGATGATGAGCGGTACGATCATCGGCGAGAGCAGGAGGCCCATGATCAAAGTCCGATAAGGCATGTCGCCCCGGGACAGGCCGAGCGCGGCGATGGTGCCGAGGGATGTCGCCAGGAACGTTGCCGCGATGCCGACGATGAAGCTGTTCTTCATCGAATGCAGCCATTGCTCGTTATCCAGAATGTCCTGGTACCAGCGCATCGAGAACGCTTCTGGCTTAAAAGCCAGCATATCCGGCGTGAAGGTAAAGTAAGGCTCCGCATTGAAGGACAGCGGGATCATCACGATAATCGGTGCGATCAGGAACAGGAAGATCGTGCCGCACAGAAAGCGGAAGGCGTAGTACCAGAAGCGCTCAAGCGGGCCGGCGTAGGAGGGAAGGGCTGCCATGGTCTCTCTCCTTATCCGAGCTTCATGTTGCTGATACCGACAATGCGGTTATAGAGCCAGTAGAGGGCGAGCACGCCGGCAAGCAGAATGCCGCCAAGTGCTGCCGCCAGGCCCCAGTTCAGCGACTTTTTCATGTGATATTCGATAATGTTACTGATCAACTGGCCGTCCTGACCGCCGACCAGAGCCGGGGTAATATAGTAGCCGATAGCCAGAATGAAGACGAGGATCGAGCCCGCGCCTACGCCAGGGATGGTTTGCGGCAGATAGATCCTGCCAAAAGCAATCGCCGGATTCGCGCCGAGCGAGCGGGCGGCGCGCATATGATCGCGCGGGATCGTCTTCATCACGGAATAGAGTGGCAACACCATGAACGGCAGCAGAATGTGCGTCATTGCAATGAAGGTGCCGGTCATATTGTAGATCATCTGGATCCGTTGCTCGTCTCCGACGATGCCTATCCAGACCAATATGTCGTTTATCACGCCGTTGGTCTGCAGCAGCACGATCCAGGACGTTGTCCGCACCAGCAGGGACGTCCAGAACGGCAGCAGGACGAAAATCATCAGCAGATTGCTGGTCCCGGAAGGCAGGGTCGCGAGCAGATAGGATATCGGATACGCCAGTGCGATACAGGCAATCGTAACGCCGATCGAAACGAAGATGGTGCGCTCGAAAAGGGTCACATAGATCTGCTTGATCTCGGGCTGGGCGACAATATCTCCATCTGGGCTGGTGGTAAGATCGAGCGCATTCAGATAGGCGCGCGTTGAATACGGGCTGCCAGCCTGCCGGATCGTTTTCCAGGTATCCGCCTCGCCCCACCTCTTGTCGATCTTGATGAAGGCGTCCTTGTAGGGGGGCTCTTTAGCCCGCCTGATCCCGCGGCTTGTCTTGTTCATGAGCGAGCGGAAGCCGCTTTGAATGTAGTTTAGTCTGGTACCGGCGCGGCTGATCATCGGGCGTGTATCACGGTCCGCCGCGAGTTCTTGCATCTCGGAGGCGAGAGAAGCGAAGGCTTCTTCGCTGGGCAGGTCGTTTCCGTCCCATTTTTTCAGGATAGCAAGAGTCTTCGGGAATGCTGCGGATACCTCCGGGGTATCGACGCTTCGGAACAGCATCAAGCCGATCGGCAGAATGAAGGTCACCAGGATAAAGGCGAGCAATGGTGTCGTCAGCAGGAAGGCCCGCGCCTTGTTCATGCGGGTGGCTCGTGCGAGCGCTTGTTTCAGCGGGGTACCGTCCGCCGTGCGCATCAAGCCGTCATTTTCGGTGATTGCCGCCATGTCCCAGATCCTTCCAAACCGATCCTCAACCACGGACCGGAGCCCGGGGTTGAGGATCGGCCGGGAGCAGCTTGGAAGCCGCTCCCGACCGGAAGTCGATTAGCTGGCGAGCCAGGCGTTGAAACGCTCGTTCAGCTCGTCGCCATAGTCAGCCCAGAACCCGAAGTCATTCTGCAGCGGGTTTTTGAAGTTGACCGGAGCCGTCGGCATATGCGGCTGCATTGCCGGAGCGACCTTGGCGAAGGAAGATTTCCGGACCGGGCCGTAGGAGATGTAGTTGGCCTGGTCGGCAAGACGCTCAGTGTCCGTGGCGAACTTAACGAAGTCCATCGCGGCGGCTTTGTTTTTGGAACCCTTCGGCATTACCCAAAGATCGATGTCCCAGACCTGACCGTCCCAGACGATGTCGAACGGCTTCTTCTCGTTCACGATCGCATTGAAAAGACGACCGTTATAGGCGCTGGTCATCACAACTTCACCGTCTGCGAGGAGCTGCGGCGGCTGAGCGCCGGCTTCCCACCAGACAACGTCGTTCTTGATGGTGTCGAGTTTGGCGAAGGCGCGGTCGATGCCTGCCGGGGTGGCGAGGGTTTCATAGACCTTGTCGGCCGGAACGCCGTCCGCCATCAGGGCCCATTCCAGGTTCACCTTCGCGGTCTTACGCAGGCCACGCTTGCCAGGAATTTTCTTCAGATCGAAGAAATCAGCGATCGTGGTCGGCTTGGTTGCGACCTTGGTGGTGTCGTAAGAGTAGACCGTTGACCAGACGATTTCACCAACCGCGCACTCATGAAGAGTGCCGGCAATGAAGTCGTCTTTTGCCGGGGTACCGTCGGCACCGGCCGGAAGCTCGTCCAGCGGCATCGGCTCAAGGATGCCTTCGTCGCAGCCGCGCACAGCGTCGGCCAGCTCGACGTCGACCAGATCCCAGGTCACGTTTCCAGCTTCAACCTGGGCACGGACTTCGGCGAGGCCGCCGTTATAGTCTTCTGAGTTGATCTTGTTGCCCGTCTTGGCCATCCACGGCTCGTGGTACGCCTTGACCTGGCTGTTCGTGTAAGCGCCGCCCCAGGAGACGACGGTGATGGTGTCGGCAGCCTGGGCCGCCGTGGTCAGCCCGATGGCGGCGAGGCCGGCGATCAAAAGCCTGGATGGTTTAATTGCGCTCATTTTGCGAAGAACTCCCTAGTTTCGGATTACCCCTGGAATCGTTCGCGGCGTTGCCGCTTATCAAGAACCGGATGGGGGGGCCGGCCTCCTTATTCCGTTCGCCGGACGCCTTATGCGTCCAGTGCCCGGCAATCATCGATTTCCCAGCCCACGCGTACATCGTCGCCCTTGGCGATTGAGGTGTTCTTGTGCGTGTTCGGAACCTTGACGATAAACTCATCATCGCCACAACAGGCCATCCGGCACCGGATATGGTCGCCGAGATAAATTAGCTCCAGCACCTTGGCGTCGAAGATGTTTGGCAGCGAGCCGGGCTCTGGGGCGAGTTGCACCCGCTCGGGCCGGATCGACAGGGTCGAGGTATCGCCCTGGCCTGAAATATTGACCTTGAGGGACTGCACCGCATTGCCGGCAACTTCCACAGTGCATCCGGTGCCGTTTACAGCGGTAACCTTGCCTGAAAGCCGGTTGTTCTCGCCGATGAACTGCGCCACGAAAGCATTATCCGGTCGCTCATAAAGATCTGCCGGCTTCGCGAGTTGCTGGATCTTGCCGTCATTGAAGACAGCAATGCGGTCCGACATGGTGAGCGCCTCGGACTGATCGTGCGTCACGTAGACGACCGACATGCCGAGATTTTCGTGAATGTGCTTGATTTCATACTGCATCTGCTCGCGCAGATTTTTATCGAGTGCGCCGAGAGGTTCGTCCATCAGCACCAGATCAGGCTCAAAGACGAGCGCGCGGGCTAGGGCCACTCGTTGCTGCTGGCCCCCTGAAAGCTGACCGGGGCGACGGTCGCCGAAGGCGCCGAGCTCAACCATGTCGAGGGCCCGGTTGACCTTCTGCTCGGTCTCGGCCTTCGTCAATTTTCGAACCTCAAGCGGGAATGCGAGGTTCTCGGCGACGCTCATATGCGGGAACAGCGCATAGTTCTGGAACACCATGCCGATGCCGCGCTTATGGGGCGGAACGTTATTGAGCTCCGTGCCGCCAAGCATGATCTGACCCTGGGTTGGGGTTTCGAAACCCGCCAGCATCATCAGGCAGGTTGTTTTCCCCGAACCGGACGGGCCCAACATGGTCAGGAACTCGCCGTTCTCAATGTCTAGGTTGAGGTCTTTGACGACAAGAATCTCGCCGTCATAGGTCTTTTGAACGTTCTTAAACTGAACGAACGGCTGGTTGCCGTTTGCCATAGATTCTGCGCCCCTGTTCTGCCCATGCGGTAGCGCGTTCCCATCGCATACCGGCTTACCGTCGTGTTTTCACGATCTGATAACAACCCTAACCACGCTCGTTCCCACTTGTCAAAGCGCTCGCGTCAAAATGGATGCAATCCGCCGAAATATGGCGATTCCCAACGTCCCGAATCCGACATCACCCGGTCGCATTTCGTGAATTGCATGCGTGGAAATGATGCAATCTCTCCCTGAACAGGAAATTCTTCCGGCACAGGCCGGACTACGGGGAATGGCAAAATGAAGACGCAGGCACGGGCAGTGGTGATTGGCGGCGGTGTGGTCGGGGTCAGCACCCTCTATCATCTCGCCAAGAAGGGATGGAGCGACGTCGTGCTGCTTGAAAGGACGGAGCTGACGGCGGGCTCGACCTGGCACGCGGCCGGTCTGCTGCCGCTCTTCAACATGAGTTACAGCGTTGGTCAGCTTCATCAGTACTCGGTCGAGCTATATAAGGAGCTGGAGGAGGAAACCGGCCAGGCCGTCAGTTTCCACCAGACTGGGAACCTGCGTCTCGCCACCAACCGCGAGCGAATGGACGAATACCGGAATTACCAGTGCACTGCGGAGACCATCGGCGTCGAGGCGCATCTTGTCGGCGTTGAGGAGATCAAGAAGCTCTGGCCGCTGGCAATGACGGACGACCTGGTTGGCGCTCTCTGGCACCCGAGCGACGGGCATATCGCGCCGGTCGATCTCACTATGGCGCTGGCCAAGGGCGCGCGGATGCATGGCGCGGAGATCTATCAGCAGACGGCGGTCACTGGCATCGAGCGTGAGAACAGCGAGTGGATCGTCAAGACCGACAAGGGCGACATCCGCTGCGAGCATGTGATCTGCGCGACCGGCAACTACGCCCGGACCACGGCGAAGATGGTCGGGCTCGAAATCCCGGCCATCCCTGTCGAGCACCAGTACATCGTCACCGACGTCGATCCGACACTGAAGGAATATCGCGAAGCCGGAAATCGTGAGCTGCCGGTGCTGCGTGAGTCCGACTCCCAATATTATTTCCGCGAAGAGCGAAACGGCTGGATTCTCGGGCCGTACGAGCGTCACGCCCCGGCCTGCTTCGTCGACGGCGTGCCGTCCACTTTCGAGAAAGACCTGTTCCCGGGCGACCTTGAGCGTCTTATGCCGCATGTCGAAGCCTGCATGGCCCGCGTCCCCTCTTTCGAGAATGCCGGAATCAAGGACATCGTGAATGGTCCGATCTCCTACACGCCGGACGGAAACCCGATGGTCGGACCGGCCTTCGGTCTGGAAAACTTTTGGATTTCCGAGGGTCACAGCTTCGGAGTGACCGCGGCCGGCGGCGCCGGTTGGCAGCTTGCCAACTGGATCGCCGACGGGGAGCCGTCGGTCGACATGATCGGCGTCGATCCGCGCCGCTTTGGTGTGGTCTCGAAGAATTTTGCCAAGGTCAAGAACGAGGAAGCCTACGAGCATGTCTTCTTCAATCACTTCCCGATGGAAGAGCGCGAAGCAGGCCGTCCGGCCAAAACCACGCCTGCCTATCCCCGGCTCGATGAGGCCGGTGCAGTCTGGGGCGCACGCTTCGGCTGGGAGCGGCCGAACTGGTTCGCGCCGAAAGGTGTCGAGCGCAAAGACATCTATTCCTATCGGCGCTCGAACTGGTTCGAGCATGTCGGCAACGAAGTCCGTACCATGCGCGAGCGGGTTGGCTTGCTGGAGCTGTCCTCTTTCGCCAAATACGAGGTTGAGGGACCGGGCGCCCGTGAGTGGCTGGACCGGATGGTGGCGAACGCCATCCCCAAGGGCATTGGCCGGATTAATCTTTGCCATGCGCTGAACCCGTCGGGTTCAGTCCGTTCCGAATTCACTATCACCCGCATGCCTGACGGTTTCTATGGCGAGCGTTTCTTCGTCATCGGTCCGGGTGCAGGTCACGATTATGATCTCGATTTTCTGCAAAAGAGGTTGCCGCGTGACGGCTCAGTCTTCCTGAAGGACATTACGACCCAGTACGGCGTCTTTGTGCTGGCCGGCCCGGATTCCCGAAAGGTTCTGCAGAAACTGGCGGACGCGGATGTCTCCAACGAAGCCTTCCCGTGGCTGACCATGCAGGACATCCCTGTTGGATACTGCCCGAGTGTGCGGGCGTTGCGTGTGAACTTCGTCGGTTCCCTAGGCTGGGAGTTGCATCACCCGATCGAGTATCAACTGCATCTCTACGATGCATTGATGAAGGCGGGCGAGGAATTCGATATCGGGCTGGTTGGTATGCGGGCGATGGATTCCATGCGGCTGGAGAAGACCTATCGTCTCTGGGGCACGGACCTGAATGCCGAGAACTCCTTGCTCGAAGCTGGCCTGAAGCGCTTTGTGCGTTTGAACAAGGGCGAGTTCACCGGCCGTGATGCACTGGTGCGGCAGCAGGAAGAGGGCATCCCGAACACCTACTGCACTATCGAGATCGACGCGGACGATGCCGACCCGTTCGGCAACGAGCCGGTCTTCATGGACGGTGAGGTTGTCGGTCGCGGCACCGCGGGCGGCTATGGCCATCATGTCGGTAAATCGCTCATGCTCGGATACATCCGAACCGATAAGGCGGTGATCGGTGCCGAATGCCAGGTTCGCGTTCTGGACCAGCTCCGTCCAGCACGGATCGTCGCGGAGAGTCCTTACGATCCGGATAACGAAGCGCTCAAAGCCTGATAGAGATGTGATCGCAACCGGGCGTTTGATGATGCCCGGTTGCGCTTTACCTCTTTCCTTCCGTCTATTGCCTGCTAGATTTCGTTCCTGGCGATCCGGAATGCCGCTATGCGGCGAGAGAAAAATAATTTCGGACCCCGCAGGGAACTATTTGCATCAGAGACGGGAGACCATCCTTATGAGTATCCGCACTATCGCGATTGCCGCGATGATGTCGACAACGATGTTGGTCGGCGCCGCGCAGGCAGAGAACGTGCTGCGCTGGACGAGTCAGGGCGATGCCCTGACGCTGGATCCGATGGGCCAGAACGAAGGCCCGACCAACAGCATGAACGGCCAGATCTATGAGCCGCTTGTAACGCGCGACCAGGACATGGTTCTGGAGCCCGGGCTTGCAGAGAGCTGGAAGCCGCTGGGAGCGACCGGCTGGGAGTTCACGCTCCGCAAGGGGGTCAAGTTCCATGACGGCGCGGACTTTACCGCTGAAGACGTCGCGTTCAGTGTCAAGCGTGCGCAGGCTCAAAGCTCCGATTTCAAGGAGCAGGTCAAGTCGATCAAGGAAGTTAAGATCGTTGACGACCATACGGTCCAGTTCCTGACCGATGGGCCGAACCCGATCCTGCCGAACGAGATCACCAACCTTTACATGATGGACAAAGGCTGGGCTGAGAAGAACAACGTTCTGGAGCCGCAGGACTTCGCCGCTGGCGAAGAAACCTTCGCGGTCCGCAATGCCAATGGCACCGGTCCTTTCATCGTCGATCAGCGCCTGCCGGACGAGCTGACGGTTCTACTGAAGAACTCGAATTGGTGGGGCGCGGCGAATGCCGAGCACAATATCGACAAGATCGAATATCGACCGATCAAGAACGCGGCGACCCGCGTTGCAGCGCTGCTTTCCGGTGAAGTCGATTTCGTCCTTGATCCGCCGCTCCAGGATCTGAAGCGTATTGATTCCTCCGCCGAGCTGAAGACCGTCACGGTGAACCAGATCCGGACCATCTTCTTCGGAATGGACCAGGGTATTGACGAGTTGCGCAGCTCTGACGTCAAAGGCAAGAACCCGTTCCAAGACAAGCGGGTGCGTCAGGCCTTTTACCAGGCACTCGACGTTGCGGCGATCCAGCGTGTTGTCATGGAAGGTCTGTCCTTCCCAGCCGGTATCATCACGTCCCCGGGTGTGCATGGTTTCACCAAGGAACTCGATGCACGGCGGCCCTTCGACCCGGCAGCGGCCAAAGGTTTGCTCGCCGACGCTGGTTATCCAAACGGTTTCACTATCCAGCTCGACTGCCCGAACAACCGCTATAATAA
Source organism: Nisaea sp. (assembly GCF_039990255.1). Taxonomy (GTDB): domain Bacteria; phylum Pseudomonadota; class Alphaproteobacteria; order Thalassobaculales; family Thalassobaculaceae; genus Nisaea. Next base: position 490,608 of record NZ_JBDXGG010000007.1, read on the forward strand.
TGACGAGAAGATCTGTCAGGCGGCAGTGGCCATGCTGGCCAAAATTGGTGTCACGGTGAAACTCGATGCCATTCCGAAGAGCCAGCATTTCCCGAAGATCAAAAACCGGGTCAGCGATTTCTACATGCTTGGTTGGGGCGTGCCGACGCTCGATTCCCATTATGTCTTCAGCTATCTGATGCACAGCAAGGGCAGCTGGAATGGTACCGGCTTCGCCAATGCAAGGGTCGACGAATTGACCGATGCATTCGCGATCGAGACCGATCTTTCCAAGCGTGACAAGATGATCGCTGAAGCATGGAGCATCGTGAAGGACGAGATTGTCTACCTGCCGATCCACCATCAGGTCATCGGCTGGGGCATGTCGACGAAGCTTGATCTTCCGATCACGCCAAACGACTCGCCGCAGTTCCGCTGGGCGAAACTGCAATAACAGCTTGCCGGGTTTCGAGGGCGGCGGTATATCCGCCGCCTTCACCCTTTCTGGCACCTAAAAACAGTTTCAGGCGAGCCTCACACGCATGATTACTTATATAGCGCGCCGCATGCTGCAGGCCCTTGTGGTCATGGCTGCGGTTTCGTTCATTTCTTTCTCGCTGTTCAACTATGTCGGTGATCCAGTCGACAATATGGTCGGGCAGGAAGCCACCCTTGAGGACCGGCAGCGAATTCGCGACGTGCTCGGCCTTGATGATCCGTTCTTCGTTCAATATGCCCGCTTCATGCAAAACGCCTTGCAGGGCGAATTCGGGCTCTCCTACCGGACGAAGAGGTCGGTGACGGAGATGATCGCCGAACGGATCCCGGCAACGCTGGAGCTGGTTTTTGTCTCCGCGCTTATCGCTCTTGGTCTCGGTATTCCGCTCGGCGTGTTCACGGGAATCAACAGAACCAGCTGGATCAGTAAGGCGGTCCTGACTGTTTCCCTTGTCGGAGTCAGTCTGCCAACCTTCATTATCGGCATAAGCCTGATCTATATATTCGCCGTGAATATGGGCGTCTTGCCATCTTCCGGCCGTGCCGGAACCGTCGAACTCGGCGGTTGGAAGACAAGCCTCCTGACCGTCGATGGCTGGCGCAGTATCCTGTTGCCGGCACTCACGCTCAGTCTGTTCCAGGTGACCATGATACTCCGGCTTGTGCGGGCCGAAATGCTTGAGATCATGCGCACCGACTTCATAAAATTCGCCCGCGCGCGCGGGCTGCCGGAAAACCGGATCAATTATAACCACGCGCTGAAGAACACGCTGGTGCCGGTGATCACGATCATAGGCCTGAATATCGGCGGTCTGATTGCGTTCTCCCTGATCACCGAGACGGTGTTCCAGTGGCCCGGGACGGGATTGATGTTCATCCAGGCGGTGGACTTCGTCGATGTGCCGATCATGGCCGCTTATCTTTGTTTCGTGGCACTGATCTTTGTCACCATCAATCTTGTGGTCGATATCCTCTATTTCGTGATCGATCCGCGCTTGCGCGCCGAGGGAGGGCATTAACCCATGGCTGTTCAACAGGATGACAAAAAGCCGGGCCTCTGGGCGCGTCTGAATGACAATGATATAGCCTATTCCTTCTTCCATTCCCCAATGGCGATGGCAGCTGCGTTTGTTACGGCGCTGATTGTGTTGTCATCGTTCGGCGCACCGCTGATCGCACCTTTTGATCCCTTCGATCCGGCGCAGATTTCGCTTTGGGACGGCAAGAAACCGCCGGCCTGGGAAGTGGGAGGGGATCCTGCCTACTTGCTCGGTACGGACAATCAGGGCCGGGATATGCTTTCGACCATTCTATATGGTGGCAGGATTTCCCTGCTCGTTGGGTTTGCGTCCGTGTTTCTCGGCATGTTTCTCGGTGTCGCGCTCGGCGTGATCAGCGGCTATATTGGCGGCTGGTTCGAGACGCTCATCATGCGGCTTGCAGATATTCAGCTGACGATCCCGGGAATTCTGACCGCTATTCTCATCAACGGAATTCTACGGTCCGTTCTGCCGCCGGAGCTGCGTGATGAAATGGCGATCTATGTCGTTATTCTCGCCATTGGGCTCAGTGACTGGCCGCAGTTCGCCCGGGTGGCCCGCAGCGCGACTCTGGTTGAGGCCCGAAAGGAATATATCCAGGCCGCCCGTGTCATAGGCTTGCGTCCGGCTATCGTCATGGCGCGTCACATTGTGCCGAACGTGATGCGCCCGGTGCTTGTGCTCGCGACTATCGGTCTGGCGCTTGCCATCATCTCAGAGGCGACGTTGAGTTTCCTCGGACAGGGAGTGCCTCCAACGACACCATCGCTTGGGACGCTGATCCGGGTAGGTAACGAGTACCTTTTCTCCGGCCTCTGGTGGATCACCTTCTTCCCGGCCATCGCGCTGGTCGTGCTTGTCCTCGCCGTCAATCTTCTCGGCGACTGGCTGCGCGATACGCTCAACCCGAAACTCAGGTGATCGCACGATGAGTTTGCTTGAATTCAAGAATATGACCGTGGAATTTCCGACACGGCGCGGGATTTTCACTGCTGTTCGTGACGTGAGCCTTTCGGTCGAGCCGGGCGAAATTCTTGGGGTGGTCGGGGAATCCGGCGCCGGTAAATCGACCATCGGAAACGCGGTCATCGGCCTGCTTGAGCCGCCGGGGCGCCTTGCCGGCGGCGAGATTTATCTCAAGGGTAGCCGGATCGACAATCTTGACGAGGACGCGTTGCGTGCGATCCGGGGCAAGCGGATCGGTATGATCTTTCAGGATCCGCTGACCTCTCTCGACCCGCTGCAGACTGTCGAGCAGCAGCTGATGGAAACGATCCAGCTGCATTTGAAGCAGAGTGATGAGGAAGCGCGCGCGAGCGCCGTGAGCTTGCTTGAGCGTGTTGGGATCCCTGATCCCAAGATCCGGATCAAGCAGTACCCGCACCAGTTCTCCGGGGGGATGCGCCAACGCGTGGTTATCGCGCTCGCCCTGTGCGCGGACCCTGAAGTAATTATCGCCGACGAGCCGACAACTGCGCTCGACGTGTCCATCCAGGCCCAAATTCTTGAGCTGATGCGCGAGCTGTGCCGGGAACGGGCCGTGGGCATGATTCTGATTACCCACGATATGGGGGTGATCGCCGAAGTCACTGACAGAGTCGCGGTCATGTACCGCTCCCGTCTTGTCGAGGAAGGCCGTACAGAAAAGATCCTTGGCGATCCGGACCACGAATACACCAAGAGCCTGATCAGTGCCGTGCCGCGTCCTGATGTGCGCCTCAAACGATTCCCGGTTGTCGAATATATTGAAAGCGCTGGAGATCGCAGGGGGAGCATTGATGTTGCTACCCACTGGCTCGGCGCCGGACGGACGGAGTCCGGCGGCGAGACGATGCTCAGGGTTGAAGACCTCCATGTCCGCTTTCTCACCAAATTCTCTTTCCTGAAGAAAAACCGGATTTATCTTGATGCGGTCGACCGGGTTTCTTTCGAAATCCGTCAGGGCGAGGTGTTCGGTCTCGTTGGTGAGAGTGGAAGCGGAAAATCGACCATCGCCCGAGCCATAGCCGGGCTTTACAAACCTGCCGGAGGCCACATTCACTTCGCCGGTGCCGACCTGACCGAAGTCCGCACAGAGTCGGAGATGGATCGATACCGGCGGCAGATGCAGATGATCTTCCAGGATCCTTTCTCATCCCTGAATCCGCGCATGAAGGTGCTGGATATCGTGGCTGAGCCCATCCGGTTCCACGGTCTTGCCGCGGGCGGAGCGGAGACCCGGCAGATCGTCATGGATTTGCTTGAGCATGTCGGTCTCGGCGCCGAGGCTGCCCGGAAATACCCGCACGAATTCTCAGGCGGTCAGCGTCAGCGCATCTCCATCGCCCGCGCCTTGGCCACACGCCCGCGCTTCCTGATCTGTGACGAGCCGACCTCTGCGCTCGACGTCTCTATTCAGGCCCAGATTCTCAACCTGCTGAAAGACTTGCAGTCAGAACTCGGGCTCACGATGCTCTTTATCAGCCATGATCTGCCTGTGATCCGGCAGATGTGTGACCGGGTTGGAGTGATGCGATACGGCAAGCTGCTGGAAGTGGCGGAGACCGAGACTCTTTTCGAATCGCCACAGCATGAGTATTCACGGCATTTGCTCGACCTAATGCCGAGGCTCGAGACGCTCTCTCACGAAGTGATCGCCGACCTCGAAGTCGCCGATTGATTAAGAGCTAAACAGACGTTTGGCCTTGCTTCGAGATAATCTCAAGACCGGGACGTTTTCGTACTTTTGAAGTAAACCGAAAGCGTCTCGATTTTCTGCAATCCTGATCTGGCGTCCACTAGCGGGCTTGGCCGATAGAACTGTTTTCTTATCTGTCGGACGTAAAAGCATATCCACAACATTTTCAGCGCAAATCAATTTACCTTTCCCTGAAAAATGCTATTGGTGATTTTTTGCCACCAACACTTGGGGATGTATGATGGCCGTAAAATTTTTTGAAACCGGCGAAGGGGACGGCGTTGTGGTCCGATCTCCGAAACGGGAAGGGGACATCGTCGTCCTTCCGGAAGCTGGAGATGCGACGGACTGGCATAAATACGGAGCTGGGGAGACCTATTCCGTGCGTGCGATGACACCTTTCAAGTTCCGTCGCGAGGTGCGCCGGGAAGATGGAAGCATTGAACTGGAGGAATACGATCTCCAACCGGAGTCGATCCTTACGCGAACCGGGCCATTTGAACATCGGGTCACCAACCTGACCGAGCGCGGCGCGGTTTTCTGTAAAAGAAAGCATAATTAGGCGTCTTTGATTGCTTATGGATCCGGGCCGGTGTCAGAGCCCGGATCCATTTCCCGTTGAATGTCTATATTTTTTCACAAGGCCATTCATTTCGTCAGTCTTTGCTTCACTTAAACATGAATGCGTGTGGCGATCCTGTCACGGGACCGAAGGACGGGGCATTGGTTAAGCAGTCTGATTTCATTGTCAAAGAACTTGCCGTGCTTTCGGAGAGGCTCACCGGGTGTAAGAGCATAACGGAAATGCGGGATATTCTTGAGGCGAGACTGCCGAAGATATTTCCGTGCAAGACTGTACTTCTCGCGACTGTAGACCCGTCAGGAACGGTTTCGATTATTCCGTCCGAACCTCTGCCCGGGACTGTAGACCCAGTCTATGCCGTTGAAATGGCCGAGGCATGTATCGAGAGCCGGGACCGAGTCATTTTTGCAGGCTCGCCGGATTGGGAAGGTGGTCCTGAAACCGGATTGGCAGTTCCCCTCGTGCTGTTAGGACGAACGGTTGGAGCCATTATTGCCCTATCCGACCGGGAGCAGCCATTTTCCGATATGGATTTTGGCATTTTGACGTCTTTGGGCGCGACGGTGGCCGGGATGCTCTTTGCCATTCGCCATGCTGCTGACGATCTCGCCATCGAACGTGACCGTTCGAACCAATTGCATGAGGATCTCGACGCGGCGTTGCAGGCTCTTCCGCACCCGATCGTCATCTATGACAAGGACTTCAATTTTCGCGCATGGAACGACGCGTTTGCCGAGATCCAAGGATACACGAACGAGCTCTTGCAGGAAATGGGCGGTATGGCCGGTTTGCTGCGGTACGAGATGGATGTCGTGAAGTCCTGTCCCGGCATGACCTTCGAGCAAGTCTGGGAACGTTATCAGAGTTATTACAAGACCCCCGATCTGGACTATTCCTATCAGTATTGGCCGAAGCGCGGGAAGCATATTGAACGTCGGACGAGGCGAACGGCATCCGGCGGCTGGGTCTCCGTTCTGGTTGACGTCACCGAATGGATGAACGACCAGGACGAAGTTCGGCAGGCTAAGGAAGATGCCGAGGCTGCTGCGCGCGCCAAAGCGGCGTTTCTTGCGAATATGAGCCATGAAATCCGGACGCCGCTGAACGCGATCATCGGCTTCACGCAGCTGGTGTTGCGCGGTTCGCTTAACGAAAAGCAGCGAGATCATCTGACGCAAGTCGAGAGTTCGAGCCAATTACTACTGAGAATTCTTGACGATATTCTCGATTTTTCCCGCATTGACGCCGGCATGCTTGAACTTGAAGAGGTTCGCTTCAAGCGGGACGATGTTCTCGGCAATGTCCTTACGCTAGCAGGAAATCAGCTGCATTCTCGCGATGTTGATCTGCTTCTGTCCGTCGGTGAGGGCGTTCCAGAGGCGTTCGTGGGCGATCCTCTCCGTCTCGCACAAATACTCCTCAATCTGACCAACAATGCTGTGAAATTCACGCTGCAGGGCACGATCACCCTCTCCGTCGTCTTGGTGGATGGGGAGGGTGCCGGTGTGACTGTGCGTTTCGAGGTGTCCGATACCGGTATCGGAATGACGCAGGAGCAGGTGGCACGGTTGTTCAAGGCCTTCAGTCAGGCCGATTCCTCAACGACCCGCAAGTTTGGCGGGACCGGTCTGGGCCTTGCCATATCTAAAGCCCTTGTGGAGCAAATGGGCGGGGAGATTGGAGTCGAGAGCGAGATTGACCGTGGCAGCACGTTTTATGTGACTGTGACGTTCCCGGTCCATGAAGATGATGAGTTTCCTGCTGGCACGCGCCTTCCAATGGCCGAGGGCGCGCTTCGGGCTTTGATCGTCGATGAGGGCGCCAGCGCGCGTAAACTTCTGTCTGGCGCTCTGTCATCCATCGGCGTTGGGGCCTGGAACGCGGCCGATTGTGAGCGCGCTATAGAGGCGGTCGCCGCTGCACCCATGCCGTTCGATCTGGTTGTGCTCGGTCAGGCCTTGGCATCGGGGCAAAATCTATCGAATTTGCGCACGGCGCTGGAAACGAGAGGCTGTACCGGAGAAGGGCACTTGGACAGCCGGGCAAAGGTGCTCGTCAGGGCGTCGGGTGCGGGCGAGGATTTTTTGCTGAACGGCGCTGACGGTGTCATGCCACAAGCAATTCCGCCGACGCAACTGCGTCGGCTGTTGCTCAAGCTGTTTGGTCTTGTGGGGGCCGGTACCATTGCTGATCGTGACGCCGAACCGGTCGTTCCAGCTTATCTGAAAGGGCGCTCCGTGCTGGTTGTCGAGGATAATATCGCCAATCAGAATGTCGCGAGGGAAATCCTAGAACGGATTGGCCTCAAGGTAACGGTTGCTGCGAACGGCCGGGATGCGCTGGAGTGCCTCGCAGCCCATTCGGCAGATGCGTTTTCCGCGATATTGATGGATCTTCAGATGCCCGAGATGAACGGCTTCACGGCGACGCGCCGGATCCGGCAGGATCCTCGGTATCGTTCCGTTCCGGTCATTGCCATGACGGCGAACGCGTTCGGCGAGGACAGGAAGCTCAGCCGAGAAGCCGGAATGGTAGATCACATTGCAAAACCGGTCGATCCCGTTATCCTTTACAACGTCCTTGCCAAACATATCCCCGCATAGCGTTGTTGGTCCGAGTGATCGATTGCGCAAGAAGGCCGTTGAAGTTTCGTCTTCTAATGGCAAGTTAGAGGGGCATTGAAAGTCTTTTGACTGGGGCGCCGCCTCTCATTGTCCAACTTCGGATGCCAAGATGCCTGATTTCGTCGAACTCCCCTCTCGCGGCGTTTTGTCCGTGGTTGGCCCGGATGCACGCAAGTTCATGCAGGGTCTCGTTTCCAACGATGTGGAGCGGGTTGCACCGGATCGGACGATCCATGCGGCCTTTCTGACTGCCCAGGGAAAATATCTTTTCGATTTCATGATTGCCGAGGCCGATGGCGCGCTGTTGCTGGACTGCGAAGCGGACCGGCTGACTGATTTCCAGAAACGGCTGAAGCTTTACAAGCTGCGCTCCGACGTCACCGTCGAGGACGTGAGCGCCAAGTTCCGGGTTCTGGTCATTACCGGGGATGATGCCTCGAAAAAGCTGGGCCTCAATGCAGAGGCAGGAATGGCGAAAGCGGTTGAGGGCGGCGTGGTCTTCACCGATCCGCGCCATGCCGGGCTCGGTGCCCGGGCGATCATTGGAACAGACAAGCTGGAAGGTTTTATCGCTGCGCGCGACCTCACCGAAAGCACGCAGGAAGCGTACGACCTTGCCCGTATCAAGCTCGGCGTGCCGGACGGCAGCCGGGACATGCAGCTTGAGAAAACAATTCTTCTGGAAGCCGGGTTTGATGAGTTGAACGGCGTTGACTGGAAGAAGGGTTGCTATATGGGCCAGGAGCTGACGGCCCGGACCAAGTATCGCGGCCTGGTGAAACGGCGGCTGATGCCGGTGCGCATCCTCGACGGTGAAATGCCCGCGCCCGGCACACCCGTGATGCGGGACGATCGCGAGGTAGGCGAGATCCGTTCGGGCGCGGGGACTATGGCGTTGGCCATGTTGCGGGTGAACGTGCTCGAGGATCTGGAGCATGCGGTGCTCAGCGCGGGCGGCAGCACGATCCTGCCGGAAAAGCCGGATTGGGCGACGTTCTGATCCTGGACCAACAGCCCTAATTCGCGGCGGTGCGGCACCATTAATGTGCCGCCTCTTCGCTTGTGCGAGATGGCCGCCGGATCTAGCTTGGTCCCGTGTCCAAGTTCATTGTTTTCAAACATTATGTCGACCGCCTGCCGGCTCCGGTTCGCGGCGTCCTCCTCATGGCGCTTGCTGCGGCCATGTTCGTCTGCATGCATGCGATCATCCGGGATCTTGGCAAGAATGCGGAGTTACATCCGTTCGAGATTGCCTTCTTCCGCTCCTTCCTCGGTCTCTTCGTTCTGGCCCCGCTGCTGATCCGTCAGCGCTTCCAACCTCTGCGCACGAACAACATGAAGCTGCTGTTTCTGCGCGGCGCGGTGAATGCGGCGGCGATGCTGATGTTCTTCTATGGCCTGTCGATCACGCCGCTGGCCGAGGCCACAGCGCTGGGTTTCACCGCACCGCTCTTCGCCACCCTGCTGGCCATGCTGTTTCTGGGAGAAGTCGTACGGATAAGACGCTGGATTGCGATCCTGATCGGCTTTGCCGGAACGCTGGTGATCATCCAGCCGGGTGTGACCGACGTCGGTCTCGGCCCGATCCTGATCCTGTCGGCGACAATCGTCTGGTCTTTCGCGCTGATCATCATCAAGTTCCTGACCCGCACCGAATCTAGCGTCACCATCACCGTCTACGCATCCGTCTTTCTGTCTCCCATCACCCTTGTCGCCGCCAGTTTCTTCTGGCGCTGGCCGACGGTGGAGGAAGCGGGCTGGCTCTGTCTGATCGCCGTTCTCGGCACGATTGCCCAAATTTCGATGAATCAGTCCCTGAAGCTTGCCGATGCCTCGGTCGTCCTGCCGGTTGATTTCAGCAAACTGATCTGGGCGGCATTTATTGGATTTTTCATCTTTGACGAATTGCCGGACCTCTATACCTGGATCGGTGGGGCGATGATCTTCGTCAGCACCACCTATATCGCTGTGCGCGAATCCCGGCTGAAAAAGCAGGCGGTGCCCTCCAGCGACAAGGCGTCCGGTTGACCCGCGTCGCCATCCCGCGCATAAGCTGCCCCGAATTCCGCAATTCATCCACAGGAACGGGTCCCGAAAGATGGCAGCCGATCTCGTCCGCGTTTCCCGCGCTCTTATCTCTGTTTCCGATAAAACCGGCCTGGTAGAGCTCGGCAAGGCGCTTGCGGCGCATGGCGTCGAGATCCTCTCGACCGGTGGCACCGCCAAGGCGCTGGCCGAGGCAGGCGTGCCTGTGACGGAGGTTGCGGACCACACCGGCTTCCCGGAAATCATGGACGGACGGGTGAAGACGCTGCACCCCGCGATCCATGGCGGGCTTCTGGCCCTGCGCGATAATGACGAGCATGTCGCGGCAATGGAAAAGCACGAGATCGCGCCGATCGATCTTTTGGTGGTGAACCTCTATCCGTTCGAAAGCACGCTGGCCTCCGGCGCCGGGTATGACGATTGCGTCGAGAATATTGATATCGGCGGCCCGGCCATGATCCGCGCGGCCTCCAAGAACCACGGGCATGTCGCCACCGTTGTCGATCCGGAAGATTACGCCGACCTGATCGCCGAGCTGGACGCGCACAAGGGAGCGACGACCTACGCCCTGCGCCGCAAGCTGGCGTCGGTTGCCTATGCCCGTACGGCCGCTTACGACAGCGCCATTTCCACCTGGCTGGCGGCCGAGATCGGCGATACCTATCCGCGCCGTATCACCTTCTCCGGCGCCGCCCCGAAGATCATGCGCTATGGCGAGAACCCGCATCAGTCCGCCGCCTATTACAGCAGCGGCGATCTGCGCCCGGGCGTCGGCAATGCCGAGCAGATCCAGGGCAAGGAGCTGAGCTTCAACAACCTGAACGACACGGACGCCGCCTTCGAGCTGGTCGCCGAGTTCGACGCCCAGCCCGCCATTGCCATCATCAAGCACGCCAATCCGTGTGGCGTTGCTGTCGGGGACGATCTTGTCTCCGCCTACCAGCGGGCCTATGCCTGCGATACGGTCAGCGCCTTCGGCGGCATCATCGCCGCCAACCGCACGCTCGACGGCGCCACGGCGGAAGAGATCACAAAGATCATGACGGAAGTCATCATCGCGCCGGATGCCGACGAGGACGCCCGTAAGGTGCTGGCGGCGAAGAAGAACCTCCGCCTGCTGCTGACCCATGGCATGCCAGATCCTCTGGCGGCGGCGCGCACCGTGCGCAATGTCGCTGGCGGCTACCTCGTGCAGGACAAGGACAATGGCCGTATCACGGAGGCCGACCTGAAGGTCGTCACCAAGCGCCAGCCGACCAGCCAAGAACTGGCCGATATGCTGATGGCCTTCCGGGTCTGCAAGCATGTGAAGTCGAACGCGATTATCTATGTGAAGAACGGTGCCACGGTCGGCATCGGCGCGGGGCAGATGAGCCGCGTCGACAGCGCCCGCATCGCCGCCTCCAAGTCCCGCGACATGGCCGAAGCCGCTGGTGCGGCAGAGCCGGGAACCATCGGCTCCGTCGTCGCCTCCGACGCCTTCTTCCCCTTCGCCGACGGCCTGCTCTCAGCCGCCGAAGCCGGTGCCACAGCGGTGATCCAGCCGGGCGGCTCCATGCGGGATGACGAAGTGATCAAGGCGGCGGACGAAAAGAACCTCGCCATGGTCATGACCGGGATGCGCCACTTCCGGCATTGATGGTGTCTACTGGTGGCGAAGGGCGTGTTTCGCGATCTTCGCCATCACGGATGGCAACCCCGCTTCGCCGATCTTCTCCACCGGATGCCAGAAACTGTCTGACGGGCGCGTTCCCGTGGCCCGGCTGCGATACACCGTCAGTTCCAGATGGAAATGCGTGAAGGTGTGGCGGACCATGCCCGGTAATTCCGTCCATTGTGCCTTGATCGGGGCTTCGGTGAGGGACTTGTGCAGTGGCACCTCGTCCTCGCGCCAGTCGCTTGACGGGATTTCCACCATGCCGCCGAGCAGGCCCTTTTGCGGGCGGCGGCGGAGGAGGATTTCGCCACGTCCGTTGACGATCCAAAAGGCGACGCCCTTGCGGGTCGGCTTGGGTGGTTTCTTTTTCTTTTTTGGCAGGTCTTCGGCGATCCCTGCGATCCGGCCCTCGCAGGACGCGCTCCACGGGCAGGTCAGGCATTTCGGTTTGCGCGGGGTGCAGATGGTGGCGCCGAGATCCATTACCGCCTGGGCATAGTCGCCGGGACGCTGCCGCGGGGTGAGTGCGGCGGAGAGGCGCTTCAGTTCCGGCTTAGCGTCCGGCAGCGGGGTTTCGACCGCGTGCATCCGGGCCATGACCCGTTCGAAATTTCCGTCTACGGGCGTTGCCGGAATATCGAAGGCGATGGCGGCGATGGCGGCGGCGGTATAGGCGCCGATCCCCGGCAGCTCCAGCAAGGCGTCTTCGGTATCGGGGAAGCGTCCGCCATGCAGATCGCGGACAACGCCGGCGCATTTATGCAGGTTGCGGGCGCGGGCGTAGTAGCCGAGCCCGGCCCATTCTGCGAGCACGTCTTCCTGCGGCGCATCGGCCAGCGCGATGACGCTTGGCCAGCGCTCCAGAAACCGCGTGAAATAAGGCCCGACAACGACCACGGTGGTCTGCTGCAGCATGATTTCGCTAAGCCAGACATGGTAGGGATCAGCCCGCGTTCCGGGCTCAGCGCGCCAGGGCAGGCGGCGACGGTGCCGATCGTACCAGTCGAGCAGAAGGCCGGGCAGGATTTCAGGCGAGGTCACGTCTATGTTATTTCCATTGGGGTTATTTCCATTGGGTCAGGCGCGGGAGCCCTTACATTAGTGCGCATGGGGAGCGCGGCAATGTCCGAGAAGACGGCAGCAGGCAAAACAATACAACCGGCATCGTGGCGCCGCCGTATCGGCGGTCTCGCCAGGCTTGCTGCTGTCGCGCCTACGCTCGGCGACAAGGCGTTGCGTCGGCGCGGATTCGCCGAATCGCGCATTGTCAGCGACTGGCCGGCCATCGTCGGAGAGGTCCTTGCCCTGCAATGCGCGCCTGAAAAGATGGTCTTTGCCAAAGGCGCCACGGGTGGCGGCACGCTGCACTTGCGCGTTGCCGGGGCGGCTGCGCTGGAGATCCAGCATCAGATCCCGGTGCTGATCGAGCGTATCAACATGGTCTTCGGATATTCCGCTATTGCCCGTATCGCGCTGAAGCAGGGCCCGCTGCCGAAAAGGCGCGAGAGCCTGCGTCCGAAGCTGCGGCAGTTGAAGCCGGAAGAGGCGCAGAAGGTCACGGAAAGCGTTGCCGGTGTCGAGCGGAGCGATCTGCGGCAGGCGCTGGAGGATCTGGGTAAAGCTGTCACGGCTCGCGCCAAGGCCGGTTCCGGGAAACGGACTAATTCCTGACATGATTGGTCTGCAGAGTGTTTTAAGATGCCGCCCATGCGGGCGAAAACCGCATCGTGCGGGCAGGTTGTTGCGGACAGAGAAAAGCCGCATTAATATTCAATATATTGTAACAGGAGGCTAATAGTGCGCCGCAGAACGCTAAATCTTGTGTTGGGGCTCGGGTTGATCGCGCCATTCACTGCCGGGTTGCCGCTCAAGGCACTGGCTGCCGGAGTGGACATGGAGGCGGCGATGGCGCCCCGGGTGGTCGGCGATCCGGATGCGAAGATCACCATCTCGGAATATTTTTCGATGACCTGTCCGCACTGCGCCCGGTTTCACACCGAGGTCTATCCGCAGCTGAAGGAAAAATACATCGACACCGGCAAGGTGAAGATGGAATTCAAGGATTTCCCGCTCGACCAGTGGGCGCTCCGCGCCTCCGCCATGGCCCGTTGCCTCGACGGCAAGCGCTATGTGGCGATGGTCGATCTGCTGATGAAGAAGCAGAGCGTCTGGGCGCGGTCGGAAAACCCCTTCGCGGAGCTCGTCAAACTTGGGCGTCTCGCCGGGCTTTCGGAAGAGCGGGTGCAGGAATGCATGACCGACGAGAAGCTGCTCGATTTTATCTTGAACGAGCGACTTGCGGCGACCAAGGATCACGATATCAATTCGACACCGTCTTTCGTCATGAATGGACGCAAGCTGGATGGTGTGTTCAGCTTTGAAGCCTTCGAGGAGGTGATCGAGGACGCGCTGTAGGCGTGGCTCGTCGATCGCACATTGAGGCCGGATAAGGAGCGTCTAACGGTTGCATCTCTCTAAGCTTCGTCTTTCGGGCTTCAAATCCTTCGTCGATCCGACCGAGCTGTTGATCGAAGAGGGTATGACGGGGGTTGTCGGGCCGAATGGTTGCGGCAAGTCGAATCTCGTCGAAGCACTCAGATGGGTGATGGGGGAGACCTCCGCCAAGCAGATGCGCGGCGGCGAGATGGACGACGTTATCTTCGGCGGAACGACTGGCCGCCCGGCCCGAAATCTCGCCGAAGTCGGTCTGCTGGTGAATAACGAGGACCGCAAGGCACCTGCCGCCCTCAATGATGCGCCGGAGCTGGAAGTGATCCGGCGCATCGAACGCAACAAGGGCTCCGCCTACCGGGTCAATGGCCGGGAAGTCAGGGCGCGCGATGTGCAGCTTCTCTTCGCCGATGCCGGTACCGGCGCCCGCTCCGCCGGGCTGGTCAGTCAGGGCCGGATCGGCGCCATCATCAACGCGAAACCGTCCGAGCGCCGCATCCTGCTGGAAGAGGCGGCGAATATCCGTGGCCTCTATGCGCGACGGCGCGAGGCTGAACTGCGTCTGCGGGCGGCAGAAACCAATCTCGAACGGCTGGAAGATGTCCTGAAGGCGCTGGAAGGCCAGCTCCACGGTTTGCGTCAGCAGGCCAAGCAGGCCCAGCGTTACCGCACGGTCGCCGAACAGATGCGCGCGGCGGAATCGGTGCTGCTGCACCGTCGCTGGGAAGCGACCAGGGAAGAGCGTGCTGTCGCCGGGAAGGCTGTTGCCGAAGCCGGTGATGCGGTCGCTGAGGCGACCCGCAAGGCCGCCGAGGCGAGCACTATCCAGACCGAGACAGCGGCCAGCCTGCCGTCTTTGAGAGAGGACGAGGCGAAAGCGGCGGCTGAATTGCAGCGCCTCACCCTGGCGCGTGCTGAACTCGATAATGAAGAGCGCCGAATCGTCACCGCGAAGAGCGAGGCGGAGCTGCGGTTGCGCCAGATTGGGGACGATCTTGAGCGCGAACAGTTGTTGTCCGCCGATGCGGAAGAAGCGCTGGAACGGCTGAAGGGCGAGCATGCCGAAATAACCGCCGCTCGTGAGGGCGAAGCGGAAGCGCAGGCCGAGGCCAGCGAAGCGCTCAGCGAAATCAATCGCGCTGCCGACGCATTGGAAACAAAGCTGTCGGAGATGACGGAGCATATCGCGACGACCGAGGCGCGGCGGGCGAGTCTCCAGCGCCAGGCCCGGATGGCGCGGGAACAGATCGAGCGACTGACCCGGCAGATTGCCGGACTGGAGGATGACCGGCAGCGGTTGAAGGAAACGGCGGCAGGGCCAGAAGAGGTCGAGGCGGCGGAGCTGGCTGTAACGGAAGCTGAGACCGCGCTTGAAGCCGCGCGCGCTGCAGCTGACGCATCGGAAGCCAAACGGGAAGCCGCGACGGAAGCGGAGAGCGCCGCGCGCGAAGCGTTGCAGCAGGTTGAAGCCGGACTGGCGAAACTGACGGCGGAGGCAGGCGCGCTGGACCAATTGCTGGCCGGTGAAGGTAAAGACGGAGGTGTGGCGCCGATTCTCGATTCCGTCTCTGCTGAGCCGGGATACGAGACGGCGCTCGGCGCGGCGCTGGGCGACGATCTGACAGCACCGCTGTCCGAATCGGGCGGTGACCATGTGCGCTATTGGAGCGGGATGGCCGGTGCCGAGACTGGAAGTTCCTTACCGGACAGTGTCGAGCCACTGGCAAAGCGTGTGACCGCACCGGCCGCTCTGACGCGCCGCCTTGCTGCTACCGGTGTGGTCACCGATTTTGCGACAGCGAAGGCTCTGCAGCCGGCTCTGCGGGACGGTCAGCGTCTGGTCAGCCGGGACGGTGGGCTGTGTCGCTGGGACGGTTTCGTCGTTGCCCCCGGTGCGCCAAGTTCTGCTGCGGTTCGGCTGCAGCAACGCAACAGGCTGGGGGCCTTACAATCGGAAATCCTTGTGGTGGAGAAGACCCGAGCTGGGGCGAACGAGCGATTCGATGCCGCGCGCACCGCGCAGCGTGAATCAGTGGATTCCGAAAAGGCCGCACGCGAAGCCATGCGGGAGGCCTTTACTGAAAGTGAGACGGCCCGGACGCGGCGTTCCAAGCTGGCGGCGCTGCTGGCGGAGATCGAGTCGAAACTCTCCGCCATCGACGATACAAAAGCTCGGTATGAGGGCGAGATCGAGGAGGCCGAACGGCAGCGGGTGACGGCCGAGGCGGCGGAGGTCGAACTGGACGATGTTGCCACCCTGCGGGCCGAGAGCGCGGCGTCGCGACAGGAACTGGCGGAAACCCGGAATGCATTGGCCGAAGCGCGCAGTGCCCATGACCGGCTGATGCGGGAGGCGGAGGTTCGTCGCACGCGGCTTTCCGCCATCGAAGGTGAACTCCGGTCCTGGTCTGACCGGAATGAGCGGGCGGCATCGCGTAAGGAAGAGCTGACCGAGCGGCAGATCGCGGAACGGACGGATATCGCCCGTCTTGAAGCCCGCCCCGCGGAAATCGAGACGCAGCGCAAGGCATTGATCGATCAGATCACTCAATCCGAGGCCAAGCGGAAGCAGGCAGCGGATGTGCTGAGCGAGGCGGAGGCGCGTCAACGTACGGCAGATGAGGTTGCGCGTCAGGCGGACCGGGAGCTCTCGGAGGCACGCGAGACGCATATCCGCGCCGAGGGGGCGCTGGAGCAGATCAATCAGGCAACCAATGCCCTGCGTGAGAGGATTGTCGAGCGCCTGAAATGCCGGCCGGACGAGATCTTGGCGAAAGCCGGGATCGATTCCGACGGACCGTTGCCGGACGCGGACGAGGTGAGCACGCGACTGGAACGGTTGACGCGGGAGCGGGAACGGATCGGGGCCGTGAATCTTCGGGCAGAGCAGGAAGTCGAGGAGCTCGAGCAGAGAATCGCCGGTATGGAGAGCGAGCGGGACGATCTGATCCAGGCAATCTCCCGTCTGCGTGGTGCGATCCAGACCCTGAACCGGGAAGGCCGGGAACGGTTGCTCGAATCCTTCGAGCGGGTAAATGCCCATTTCAAGGATCTGTTCAGCCGGCTGTTCGGCGGCGGCCAGGCGCACCTTAAGATGGTCGAGGACGACGACCCGCTGGATGCCGGGCTGGAAATCATGGCCAGCCCGCCGGGCAAGAAGATGCAGGTCATGTCCCTGTTGTCCGGCGGCGAGCAGGCCTTGACCGCGGTGGCATTGGTTTTCGCCGCGTTCCTCACCAATCCGTCACCGATCTGCGTGCTCGACGAGGTCGATGCGCCACTGGATGATACGAACGTCGACCGATTCTGTACTTTGTTGCAGGAGATCAGCAAGACCACGGGCACGCGATTTCTCGTCATAACCCATCATCGTTTGACCATGGCCAGAATGGATCGGCTGTTCGGTGTGACCATGGCCGAGCGGGGGGTCAGCCAGCTTGTTTCCGTCGATTTGGCGGGCGCGGTGGAGCTTCGCGACGTCGTTTAGAGAGCCGCATTGCACGCGTCTTTCTAAAAATTCATATAAATCAATATATTAGGCGTGTTTTCGCAGTGCGGCTTCCGCCTTGACAGCGAAAGGACCCCTCCGTATGTTTGCGGCGCTTTCGCGGGCCTTGGCTGGCGGAAGTGGGATAGATCAACTGGCTTCGGCCAATCGGGTTCGCTCAATGACAGGTGATAAGCCTAGCGATCCTCCTTCACTCGCTGATCTGGACACCAGATTAAGGCGAGCTCGTGGCGAGGATGGAAGTGAGCGGGGTCCGAAGGGCGGTCGCGGTTCCATGGCTACCGAGGGTCTCGGTATGGCAATGCGGATCGGAGTGGAGTTGGTTGCCGGAGTCGGTGTTGGCGCCGGTATCGGGTATCTCTTGGACAGATGGCTTGGGACCGGTCCCTGGCTGCTCATACTGTTCTTCTTTTTGGGCGCTGCCGGAGGCATGATGAATGTCTATCGCGCTGCGACTGGGGAAGGGTTGCAGATGGGCTACCGCCGGTCTCCGACAGATAAACGGCCCGAAGACCGGGCTGAGGACGATTGAGGGGAACGGCGCGTGGCATCACCGGTCAAGCAGTTTGAGCTGAAGTCATATGTCCCGATCGAGGTCGGGGGCGTGGATCTTTCCTTCACAAACTCTGCAGCCATGATGGTTGTGGCGATTGTCGGGATCATCGGCTTCCTCACCCTGTCGATGAGCAGCCGGAAGCTTGTTCCGGGACGTTGGCAGCTTATGGCAGAACTCTCCTACGAGTTCGTCGCCAACATGGTGAAAGAGAATGTCGGCAGTGAAGGGCGCAAGTATTTCCCCTTCGTCTTCTCTCTCTTTATGTTCATCCTTGCCTGTAACCTGTTCGGCATGATCCCGTTCCCGGGCATCCATTACACGCCGACCAGCCAGATTATCGTTACTTTCGCCATGGCATTTGTTGTGTTCATCGGTGTCACGCTGATCGCACTGGCCCGCCATGGCCTGAAATTCTTCACCTTCTTCTTCC
Organism: Nisaea sp.; assembly: GCF_039990255.1. Taxonomy (GTDB): domain Bacteria; phylum Pseudomonadota; class Alphaproteobacteria; order Thalassobaculales; family Thalassobaculaceae; genus Nisaea. The sequence goes on from NZ_JBDXGG010000007.1 coordinate 508,657, forward strand.
CGTCCGGCGCGCCTGTTTACATGGCGCCGCTGTTGATCCCGATTGAGGTGATTTCCTACTTCGTTCGTCCGGTCAGCCTCTCCGTTCGTCTGTTCGCGAACATGATGGCCGGTCATACGATGCTTAAAGTGTTCGGCGGCTTTGTCGTCGCGCTCGGTGTGTTTGGGGTTGCGCCCCTCGCCTTGATTGTGGCACTGACCGCCTTCGAAATCCTGGTGGCGGTGCTCCAGGCCTATGTTTTCACTATTCTCACCTGCCTCTACCTGCATGATGCGATCCATCTGCATTGAGGCCTGAGGGAACCAGAAACCGGGCCGGATCTCCGGCCTGATATGTGCACTACCTGATCCATAAGGAAGGATTTGAACATGGACGTTGAAGCCGCGAAGATGATTGGCGCCGGTATCGCTGTTATTGCCCTCATGGGCGTTGGCGTTGGCATCGGAAATATCTTCTCCACCCTCGTTGCTTCCATCGCCCGCAACCCGGCGGCGCGTAGCGAAGTCTTCGGAATCGGCATTCTGGGCTTCGCCCTGACCGAAGCCGTGGCGCTTTTCGCGCTGCTGATCGCGTTCCTGATCCTGTTCTCGTAAGACCGATTCGAGTGAGAGCCGCCGGCCGCATTTTGCGGTCCGGCTCTTTCCGGCTTAAATGAGAATACTGGAACGGAATTGGACAGCGGTATGAAGCGCTTGCTCAGATTTTCGGCTGTGCTCGGTGGCACCGGCGCTCTGGCGCTTGTTGCCAAGGGAGCCATGGCTGCCAGCGAAAATGGCGGCGGCGGTACCTTGCCGCAGCTCGATGTCGGCACGTTTCCGACCCAGGTCTTCTGGCTCTTCGTTACGTTCATCGTGCTTTACATCGCGATGTCGAAGATTGCCATCCCGCGCATCGAGTATGTGCTGGAAGAACGGCATAGCCGAATTGCCGAAGATCTCGATAAGGCCGCGAAGCTCAAGGCGGATGCCGAAGAGGTTCAGGCAAACTACGAGAAGGCTTTGGCGGATGCCCGTGGCTCTGCACACAAGCTGATCGGCAAAACCAAGGACGACGTTTCCGGCAAGAATGCAAAGGCCGAGGCGGAAGCAGATGCCACTGCAGCTCAGAAGGTCAAGGAAGCTGAAGTCCGGATCGACGAAGCCCGCACCGAAGCGCTCGCGAACGTCAAGGACGTGGTTAGCGAAGTTGCAGGTGATGCGGTTGCCAAGCTGATCGGCGTCAAGGTCACCAAGACCGACCTGAACAAGGCGGTCGCAGCGGCCATGGAGACGAAGTGATGGAACAAGATCCGACATTGCTAGGCCTGGGCGCTTCAGGCTGGGTTGCGGTTGCCTTTATCATCTTCGTCATCGCCGCGATCAAGCCGGTCGTCTCAAAGGTTGGCGGTATGCTTGACGAAAAGTCCGCCGCTATTGGTGCTCAGCTGAAGGAAGCCGAAGCCTTGCGCGAAGAAGCGCAGGCCGCTCTGGCGAATTATCAGCGCCTGCAGCGTGATGCGCTGAAGGAAGCCGAAGAAATCCTCGGCCATGCCAAGGAAGAAGCCGCTCGTATCCGGAAGGAAGCGAAGCAGCATCTGACCGAAACCCTGAAACGTCGTGAAGAACAGGCCGCCGAAAAAATCGCACGGGCCGAAGCTCAGGCTCTTCAGGATGTTCGCAACCAGGCTGTTGAGTTGGCCATGGCGGCGACTGGTAACCTGTTGGCCCAGAAAATGACTCCCGAGGTCAACGAAAAGATCGTCAAGAGCGCGGTCGCGGACCTTCCCGCCCGGCTCCAGTAAACGAACATAAAGTGTTTCGAAAAACCCCGCTTCGGCGGGGTTTTTTGTTGTCATTTTTATGTAAATTAGCCGTGGATGCGCTGTTCTTTACATCAAACCGTCATTTGCTCTCGGTTTCGGCCGGAACTTACTCTCAAGCGTAAAATGTCCATGACGGTATACCGCCGTCATGATCCCTATTCGGGCGCAAGAGACAGTCATGTCGGACATTGTTTTTGAACAACAGGACATCGGTTTAGAGACGCAACAGCGTGCGCCATCGTCAGGCCTCGGCTCCCGTATCAGCACGAAACTGGTTCTGTCGGCTGCCGTGATGACGGCCCTGGTCTTCGCGGGCTTGCTCATCGCCATCTACATCGTTGTGTCGATGGTGGCCGAGAGGGAAGACCAGCGTGCGGCCCTGCTCCGGGCGATGAACCAGGATCTCCGCGCCCGGGTGATGACCCTGCAGCAGAGCTATTTCGAGATCCCGCAGCGCCTTGAAGTGAACCCGTCGGCCGAGCTGAAGAACTGGGCGGTCGAGAATGGTGCGACTGAGGCCGTGCATTCCGGCCGGGACGCTATCGTCGCGCGCTACAAGAAGCGCAGACAGCGCCGGGACCTCCAGAAAGCGGCGACATTCGTCGTCGAAGATATGGATGGCGGTGCGGCCATCTCTTTCGGTGTGTTCGAGGATGGCGAATATGCGGACGCGGTGAACGAGCTGACGATCCACGGCGTGACCGCCGACGCGGCCAATCAGAAAATCGCCGACCTCTTCAATACGGCCAGCCTCGAGCAACGGCTGGTGATCGTGAAGGGGGAGTTGGCGGACGAGGCGCTGGCGGCGGAGCAGGTCCGCAACGCGATCGTGCAGGAAAACGAAAAGATCCTGGCGAAAGAGAGCGAGCTGACGGTCTTTGAAAGCCAGGCCAGAGCGCTGCTCGCAATCCTGGCCGGTGTGGGCACTCTGTTCGCCATCGCGGCCGCCTATGCGTCAAGCCGGATCATCGTTACGCGGCCACTTGAACGGGTGACGCAGGCGATCCGGGCAGTCGCCTCGATGGAGCCGGTGACGGTTCCCTATCTTGAGCGCAAGGACGAGATCGGCACCATCGCCCGCCGTGTTGGCCAGTTCCAGTCGGTGCTGGAAGAAAACGCCTTGCTGCAGGAGCGGACAAGTGCAGCACACGATGCGCAGGCCGAGGAAGTCGACCGTCGCGAGCTGATATTGAAATCCTTCGAGAAAGAGATCGGCCAGATCCTCGCCGAAGTTGCAGACGCGACGCAGCGGATGGAAGACGTAACCCGGACGATGAAGGATTCGGTTTCCGGTGCCGCCGGAAGCGCGGAGAAAGCCCGCTCGGCGTCAAGCACGGCGGCAGCCGGTGCAGGCGGTGTGTCTGATGCGGCGACCTCTCTCGACCGCTCGATATCGGATCTTGGGTTGGTTATCCGGGCGGCGGCGGAATCATCCGCGCTGGCCTCCCAGCGCGCGGAGAGTACGACCGCGACCGTGGGGCAACTGACAACGCTGGCCGGTGAAGTCGGCGGTTTTGCCGATATCATCAGCACGGTTGCCCATCAGACGAACCTGCTGGCCATGAATGCCACCATCGAAGCCGCGCGGGCTGGTGAAATGGGGCGCGGCTTCGCGGTTGTCGCCGGTGAGGTTAAATCGCTTGCCGGGCAGACCGAAGACGCAGCTTTGCAGATTTCGCGTCAGGTTGCCGAAATGCGATCCGTCATCGATGCCGCGGTGTCCGCCATTGGAGAGGCGATTGAAAGCGTCGCGTCGATAGACCGGAATACCCAGGACGCGGTTTCCGCCATGACCGCGCAAACGGAAGCCACGCGGGAGATCGCGAGCAGTGCCGACGGCGCGGCCGCGGCAAGTAATGAGGTCAACTCGGGTATCGCGAGCCTCGCGGAGGCGACGGTGCAGAGCGAGGACGCGGCGCGCGAGGTGGATGCGACGGCAGATGCCATGAGTGCACTCAGCCGCCGTCTCCGAATGCTCAGCACGAGTTTCTTTCAGGATATCCGTGTTGCGCCTGCAGAATAGGCGGCGCCGGGTTCAGAGCATGTTGCGTGGGATCGACTCTTCGAAATCTTTCTCGAAGATTAGCGCCCCCGACTCGTATGCCTCGATCCGGCCGGTGACGTGGAAATGGGTCGCATCGCCAGTCAGCGTGCAATAGGTCTCGGTTCCGACACTCCAGTCGCCACGAGACAGGCCTTGACTCCAATGGGTCTCCATCCGCGCGCTGAGCGGATCGCCCGGCTGGATTGAATAGCTCTCTCGCGCGACATGGTCGGTCGTCAGGTCGATCTCGACGATCCGGTCGGAGCCGAAATCGTCCAGGATTGTTATCTTCTGCCGGCCAGTCTCCGCATCTCTCGTGATTGTCCGCGTGTTCGTCGCGGGGCGCAGGATGTCCTTCTGCAGGGGCGGAGCCGCCTCTGCCGCGGCAAAGGGCTCATAGGGGGCGTCCGTACCGTCCGTTGGGCGCAGGGGCAGCGAGAGGCTGCTGCTGTCCTCCTGGAGGATTACAGTCGCTGCTTCCGGTGCGGGCCAGATCATCGGCCAGTAGTTCGTGGAGAGTGAAACCCGAACCTTGTGCCCCGGGGGCACAGCGTAGGCGATATCGTCCAACCGGAGAGACACGCGATAGCGTTTGCCCGGTGAGAGGGCTTTTGGATGCTCGTGGCTGTCCCTGTGGGTGAGGTTCAGCACGCCGTAGGTGATCCGGGTCGCCGATCCGTCCGGCGCGATGTCGTTCAGGCGCGCTATCAGATGGGCGACAGGCTTGTCCGATGAGATTTCCAGATCGAGTATGGGCGCGCCCAGGATTTCCATCCGGTTGTCCAGCGGCGCGGTCTCGAAACAGACGGAGCCCGCATCGTCCACCCGCTGATCCGTCGGTCCTTCGGGGCCAAGCCAGATCATGCAGTATTCCCCGCCAGCCTGACCGACGGTCTCCGGCGAGTGGATCAGGGTTTCGGCTGTGCCGACGGCTTTGTCATTCAGGCGGCCACCCTGCAGATAGAAGCGCGTGGCTTCGACGTTCGGGCTCGGCCAGGTCTGTTCACCGAGCCAGCGGCCGTCACGTGTCTCATAGGCCGCTTTCGGCGGCACGGACTCTTGCATATAGACCCGGAAGGCGGGGTCCTGTTCGACGCCGCGGTCGATCCCTTTCAGCCAGTGATCCCACCAGCGCAGGCATTCCTGCAGGAAGCCGATAGCCGGGCCGGGAACAGCGAAGTGCGGATATTTGTGCAGCCAGGGGCCGACAATACCGCGGACGAACCCCGGAAGGTTCTCCAGCATGCGCGGCACGGCGTTGCTGTAGGCATCGGACCAGCCACCAACGGCCAGCACTGGCACATTCACGCGGGCATAATCCTCGCAGACCGACCCGTGTTTCCAGAACTCATCGCGGGTCTGGTGGTGTAGCCAGTTGGCGATCAGCAATGGCTCGGCCTCAAGCCTTTTAAGCCAGGTCTCGCGCCAGCTCTCGCCGACCAGCGTCGGGTCTGGCGGCCGTGAGGAATAGGAAAGCATGGTCGAGGACCAGCCCATATTCTCATTCAGCATCGCCCCGCCCTTGTAGTGGATGTCGTCTGCATAGCGGTCATCCGTGGAGCAGATGGTGACTACGGCCTTCAGGGCCTCGGGTTGGCGGAAGGCGACCTGCAATCCGTTGAAACCTCCCCAGGAGATGCCGATCATGCCGACGGCGCCGCTCGACCAGGGCTGGCTGGTGATCCAGTCGATCACCTCCAGTGCATCGTCCTGCTCCTGCGCCAGGTACTCGTCTTCCATGATGCCATCGGATTCGCCATTACCACGCATGTCGACTCGGATGGCGGCATAGCCATGGCCAGCGAAATAGGGATGGGTCAGGGCATCGCGGACCGAGGTGCCATCCCTCTTGCGATAGGGAAGATATTCAAGGATCGCGGGGACCGGGGCATTCTCGGCCCCTTCCGGAAGCCAGATTCGGGCGGCAACGCGGCATCCGTCACTGAGGGTAATCCAGCAGTTCTCGATTTCCCGCACGGCGTGGGGAAATTGTCCAACAGTTTGCATGGAGGCTCCAGGCGCCTTCGGTTTAGTGGTCGGCAGCTTTCAAGATTCGGCCTTGCTTCGCCAGCTCGGCCCGTTCGGCCAGCAGGTTATCGAGCCAGTCCGGATCCATCTCCGGCACGGACGACAGCAGCAGGTCGGTGTAGTCGTGATGCGGCGGCTTGAACATTTCCGTCTTCGAGCCGTGCTCCACGACATTGCCCTGCAGCATCACCACGACCTCGTCCGCAATGGCGCGGACGGTTGCCAGATCGTGGGTGATGAACATGTAGGACAGATCAAGCTCGTCCTGCAGGCGCTGCAGCAGTTTCAGGATCTCTTCGGCGACAAGCTGGTCGAGTGCGGAGGTGACTTCATCGCAAATGATCAGCTGCGGCTCTGCCGCAAGCGCGCGGGCGATGCAGATCCTCTGCTTCTGACCACCTGAAAGCTCTGTCGAAAGACGGTCGATATAATCGTCCGGCTCCAGCTCGATCAGGGACAGGAGCTCGCGCACACGGTCTTCAAGCTGTTTGCCGGTCAGCCCGAGATAGAAAGCGACCGGACGGCCGATGATATCTCGGATACGCTGTCGCGGATTAAGCGCGGTGTCCGGCATCTGGTAGATCATCTGCATGCGGCGCAACTGGCTCTTGTCGCGCTGTTTGTAGCTGAGAGGCAGGATTTCACCATTATAGCTGACGGTGCCGCTCTTTGCCGGCAACAAGCCTGTAATGACCCGCGCGAGCGTGCTTTTCCCGGAACCCGATTCCCCGACGATTGCGACGGTTCGCTTCTTGTGGATGTCGACGGAGACGCCGTGCAACACCGGAACATCTCCATAAGCGGCCGTGACATTGTCGACCGTCAGGAGAGGGGGGTTACCGGCCGGAGCGGCCATTTCGTCGCTTTTGAAGCTGCGGACCGCGAGCAATTCCTGCGTATAGGTCTCTTTCGGCTCCTCCAGCATGGAGCGGGTCGCATTCTCCTCAACCACGTTGCCATGACGCAACACCATGATCCGGTCCGCCATCTGGGCGACGACTGCGAGATCGTGGGTGATGTAGATGGCGGCCGTGTTGTAAGCCTCGACCACATCTCGAATTGCGGCCAGCACCTCGATCTGGGTTGTCACGTCGAGGGCTGTGGTCGGTTCGTCGAAGATGATCAGGTCCGGCTTGCAGGACATGGCCATGGCAGTCATAGCCCGCTGCAGCTGGCCCCCCGAGACCTGATGCGGGTAGCGCAGCCCAATCCCGTCTGGATCCGGTAGCTGCAGTCGTGCGAAAAGCTCGCGGGCCTCATCCTCCGATGAAGGTTTGTCGGAGAGGCCATGCTGGACAGGCGATTCGGTGAATTGATCGATCAGCCGGTGCGCCGGGTTGAAGGCGGCGGCAGCGCTCTGCGCGACATAGGCAATACGAGAGCCCCAGATATGCCGCTTTTCGGATTCCTCCGAGGCGGCCAGGTCCGTACCGTCGAACAGGATTTCCCCTCCGGTGATCCGGCAGCCGTCCCGTGCGTAGCCCATCGCGGCGAGGCCTATGGTCGATTTGCCTGCCCCGGATTCGCCGATCAGCCCTAGAACTTCGCCCTTTCGCAGATCGAGATCGACGCCATGCACGATCTCCTGCCAGTTGTCGCCGCTCATGCCCTCGATACGCAGCCCACGGATGCGGAGGAGGATGTCTTGTTCGCTCTGCTCGCTCATTCTTTCAATCCGCTTGCCTTGTGGAGGAACCAGTCGACGACAAAATTGACAGCGACGGTCAGCAGCGCGATGGCTGCTGCCGGCATCAGCGGGGTGATGTCGCCGAAGGTGATGAGGGTCGCATTGTCACGAACCATACTGCCCCAGTCGGCTGTCGGCGGCTGGATGCCCAGGCCGAGGAAGCTGAGCGCGCTGATGAACAGGAACACGAAGCAGAAGCGCAGGCCGAACTCGGCCACCAGTGGCGGCAGGGCGTTCGGCAGGACTTCGCGGCTCATGATCCACCAAAGGCCTTCGCCGCGCAGCCGGGCCGCCTCGACATAGTCCATGACCACGATCCCCATCGCGACCGCGCGGGCCAATCTGAAGACCCTGGTCGATTCGAGCACGGCGATGACCAGCACCATGTTGGTTATCGAGGTGCCGACGATGGTCAGGACGAGAAGGCCAAAGATAAGGGCCGGAATAGCCATCAGGACATCGACGATACGTGACAGAAGTTGGTCGACCCAGCCAGAGATGGCGGCGGCAAGGAAGCCGGTGATCGATCCGAGCAGGAAGGCCAGTATTGTCGTCAGGAAGGCGATGCCGATGGTGTTCCGGGCGCCGTAAATCAGCCGGGTCAGCATATCCCGTCCGAGGCTGTCCGTACCCAGCACGAACCCGTCACCCCAGAGCTCGAACTCGGCCCCGACGATTTCCGTTTCGCCGTAAGGCGTCAGCACCGGTGCGAAGATGGCTATGAAGGCATAACCGAGAATGACGACCATGCCGAACTTGGCGCTCAATGGAGCGCTGGCCAGCAGTTTGAGGGTGGCGTTCATTGGACTTCCTCCCTCAACGCGGATGCAGCAAGCGGGGATTTGTCAGGATCGACAGAATGTCCGCGAGCAGGTTGAGCAAAACGTAGGTGCCGGCAAAGATCATCGCAGCCGCCTGCACTACCGGCAGATCGCGTTTCGAGACCGAGTCGACCATGAGCTGTCCGAGGCCCGGATAAACGAACACCACCTCGACCACGACCACGCCGACGATCAGATAGGCGAGGTTGATCACAACGACGTTGATGATCGGTGCCAGGGCGTTTGGCAGGGCGTGCTTGACGATGACCCGTGCCCGGCTGAGGCCCTTGAGGTTCGCCATTTCAATATAGGGACTGGCGAGCAGATTGATGATCGCCGCCCTCGTCATCCGCATCATATGCGCGACCACGACCAGAGTGAGTGTCAAGGCAGGCAGCAAAACCTTGTAGACCTTCTCCCAGAAAGGGGTTGCATCGCTGATATTGGCGATGGAGGGGAAAATCGGGAAGGTCACGGAAACGAGGAAGATCAGGATATAGGCAACAAAGAATTCAGGAAACGAAATGGAACTGAGGGTCACAACGTTGACCGTACGGTCATAGAAAGAGTGGCGGTACAGCGCTGCCAGGACACCAAGTGTCAGGGCCAGCGGCACGGCGATCGCGGCTGCAGTGACAGCCAGGAACAGCGTGTTGCCGAAGCGCAGCCCGATCAGCTCTGAGATCTCGCGTTTGTTGGCGAGCGAGCGGCCCATGTCGCCCTGGAGCATGCCCCAGAGCCAGTCTAAATATCGAATGTGGGGGGGGACATCGAGGCCGAGCTCGGCACGGAACGCGGCGACGGTCTCGGGTGTGGCGCTCTGGCCGAGAATTTCTTCCGCGATATCACCAGGAAGAAGCTCGATCCCGAGAAAAATAATGAGCGAAACAACGAAAAGGGTCAGGAAGCCCAGCGCAAAGCGCTGGGCAACCATTTTGAGGATTTGTGACATGAGGTTTGCCTACAGTGTCCCCGCCGCTCAGGCGAAGGACCACCGTTCTGCAAACTTGGAACCGTCAAGCTCCCAGTTACCGGCCATCTGCTCGGACGGAAGGATCTTGTCGGACGCGGCGAACACGTAGTTCGCGAACATCGGCACAACCGTTCCGCCGTCGTTGCTCAGGATTTCCTGCATTTCGTAATACATGGTCCGGCGCTTGTCGCTGTCGAGCTCGGCGCGTGCGGCAAGGAGCAGTTCGTTAAACCGGTCGTTTTTCCAGAACGTGTCGTTCCAGTCGGCGCCGTCGGCATAAGCCGTGGTGAACATCCAGTCCTCGGTTGGACGGCCGCCCCAGTAGCAGGCGCACCAGGCCTTTTTCATCCAGACGTTCGACCAGTAACCATCGTTCGGCTCGCGGACGACCTCGATATTGATGCCTGCCTTGGCCGCATGCTCTTTGTAGAGAACAGCTGCGTCGACAGCGCCGGGGAAGGCGGCGTCTGCGGCGGAAAGCTGGATCGTCGCGCCTTCCATGCCGGCTTTCTTGAAGTGGAACTTCGCCTTGTCCGGATCATACATCCGCTGGGCGAGCCCTTCGGCATGATACTGGTTGGTTGGGCTGATCGGATGGTCGTTACCGACAACGCCGTGGCCGCGTAGGATTTTCTTCACCAGCTCTTCGCGGTCGAGAGCATATTTCAGGGCCAGCCTCAGGTCGCTCTTGTCGAACGGAGCCGTGTCCGTGCGCATCGGCATGGTGTAGTGCTTGTAGCCTACCGTCTCCATGACGTTGATGCCCTTCGAACGCTTCAGAAGGTGCACGGTCTTCAGGTCGGCGCGATCCATCATGTCGATTTCGCCAGTGGTCAGGGCATTCTGACGGGCAGCAAGATCGATAATGGTGATCAGTTCGACCTGGTCGAAATGGGCGCGGTCGGACTTGAAGTAGTTCTTGTTCTTGTTGGCCATCAGGCGGACGCCCGGCTCGTAATTCTCGAGCGAATACGGACCTGTTCCGATACCTTCGTTCGGATCAATCTTGCCGTCTTTGGCTGGCTTGATGGCAATGTGGTAGTCGCTGATCACATACGGGAAGTCGGCATTGCCGGCTTCGAGCTCGATGACGACCTCGTTCTTGCCGTCGGCCTTCATCGACTTCACCTGCTTGAGCAGGGATTTCGCCGCGGACTTGGTGCCTTCGCCCATATGGTACTCGATGGACGCGATCACATCGGAGGCTTCAAGGGTCTTGCCATTGTGGAACTCAACGCCCTGGCGCAGCTTGAAGGACCAGCTCTTCGCATCCGGGGAGGCTTCCCAGCTTTCCGCCAGTTCAGGTTTCACCGAGCCGGTGTGATCGACTTCGCCGAGATGGTTGAAAAGGGTGTAGTCGAGGGCGAGGGAGAAGCCGTTTTCGTAGGTCGCCGGATCGAGCGAGTCAGTGGTCGAACCATGCGCGATACCGGCGCGCAGATGACCGCCCTTCTTGGCCGCATAAGCCTTCTTCCCCAGCAATGCTGAAGTAGATGCTGCAGTTACGCCGAGAGCAGCAGTGCCGCCGAGAAACCCCCGACGCGATACGTCAGCATTCATTGCTGACGTGAGCTTGTTGTCCGACTTCATTTGAGCCTCCTGTTTTGCCAAATTGCTGCGCCAATTATTATTCTTGCTTTGTTAGGCGCTTGTCCGATTGACCGGATAAATTTGAATTCGAGGCGGCAATAGTACGGGATACCGAATTTAAATCAACATGGCCCGGTCGTGATTGTGGGTGTTGGCGCGAATATACTCCCGCAAATCGGTGGCGGTCCGGCGGTGCCATGCTATATCCAGAGCGCCGCATAGCTTGGATTGGACTGCATGGCCAAAAAAACCGACCGGACCAAAATAAGTCTCACGGACGAGGCCAGTATCACGCTGCTCAGGCGCGTGGTCCGCGATCTTGTGAGACCCTATACGGGACGTCTGATTCTTGCCGGGCTTTGTATGGTGTTGGTTGCCGCCGCGACCGCCGCCTCGGCTTGGCTGATGGATCCGATGGTGAACAAGATTTTCGTCCAGAAAGATCTGTCGGTACTGTGGTTGGTCGCTGGTGCGGTTGTCGCGACCTTCTTCGTGAAGAGTGTTGCTGCCTATGTGCAGGAAGTGCTCGTCGGTTATGTCGGTCAGCGGGTGGTCGCTGACACCCAGGCCCGGCTTTACCGGCACCTGATTCATCTCGATCTCGGCCTGTTCCAAGACCGGCATAGCGGCACACTAATTTCGCATTTTACGTTCGACATCAATGCGATGCGTAACGCGGTGGCGAATGCCCTGGTCGGTCTTGGCCGGGATACCCTGTCTGTTATCTTCCTCGTTGCAGTGATGTTTTATCAGGACTGGCTACTGGCCTGCATCACCTTCGTCGTCGCGCCACTCTCGGCATATCCGATCCGTCAGCTCGGCAAGCGTATGCGTCGTGTTTCGGCTGAAACGCAAGAGGAAATGGGTGCGATGACCAGCCTCTTGACCCAGGGCTTCCAGGGTATTCGCATGATCAAGTCTTTTGGCCTCGAAGAGAATGAGACAAGTCGAATTCAAGTGCTGGTCGAACGGCTTTTCCAGTTGAATTACCGTGGTGTTCGGGTGAAGGCTGCGCCGCAGCCGATTATCGATTTCCTCGGCGGCGTCGCCGTAGCCGCAGTCATTGCCTATGGTGGCGCCCGAGTGATTGAGGGACATACATCTCCCGGCGCCTTTTTCTCTTTCATCGCGGCGACTCTGATGGCCTATCAGCCGCTGCGTGCGCTCGGTAAAATCACAACCCACATCCAGGAGGGCCTTGCTGCCGCGCAGAGGGTGTTCGCTCTGATCGATCAGGCTCCGCAGATCAAGGACGTACCCGGTTCCGGCCCTCTGCCAAGGGCTGCGGGTGCGGTGACGTTCGATGCCGTCCAATTTTCCTATGGTAAGCCTGCTCCGGCTGACGGTGAGACGGGTGAGGCCGGTATGGTGCCGGATGCAGCGCTCAACAATGTGAGTTTCGAGGCGCCGGCCGGCAAGGTCACTGCATTGGTTGGCCCCTCGGGTGCCGGCAAGAGCACGGTCCTCTCAATGATCCCGCGCTTCTACGATCCGGCTGGTGGTTGCGTCATGGTCAACGGACTCGATATCAGGAGTGTGACCCTCGAAAGCGTTCGCAAGGCGCTTGCCATTGTCAGTCAGGACGTCGTGCTGTTCGATGATACTGTCATCAATAACATCCGTTTCGGTCGGCTTGATGCGAGCGATGAAGAAGTCCGGGCGGCTGCCCGGGCGGCTGCGGCGGATGATTTCATCACCGCATTGCCAAATGGCTATGAAACCGTAATCGGCGAGCAAGGCACGAGACTCTCCGGCGGGCAGCGACAGCGGCTTGCGATCGCCCGGGCCATATTGAAGGACGCCCCGATCCTATTGCTGGACGAGGCCACTAGCGCGCTGGATACCGAGTCGGAGCGGCAGATACAGGATGCGCTCAAGATCCTGATGAAAGGGCGGACAACCATCGTCATCGCGCACAGGCTTTCGACCATTCAGCATGCGGATGTGATCCATGTCTTCGATGCCGGCCGCGTGGTCGAAAGCGGCACTCACGATGCATTGATCGGCGAAGCCGGTCTGTATGCCCACCTGCATGCGCTGCAGTTTGGGCCGGGCGAAACGGCGCGGAAGGATCATGCTGTCTAGCCGCATGGAGCTGACGGTTGGCCCGCCTGGAGAGAATTCGCCGGAGCTTGCGCCTTAATCTGGCCAGCGCCGGTGTACCCAGAACCATTCCGACGGCCGTTCCCGCACCCACTCCTCGATCATGGTTGTCGCCGTCTGAGTGAGGATGCGCACGGCCTCTTTCCGGTCTGTCGTGTCCGGCTTTGTAAGGGGCGGGTATATAGTCGCTCGGAATCGGGCGCCGGGCAGCCGCTCGACTCGGGTCGGATAGATATCGCAGTCGAGCATTTGGGCGAGTTCGGCAAAGGCGCTCGGCGTCATCGCGTCACGTCCGAAGAACTTGGCTGGGATACCTTCCCGTAGTTTCTGGTCGATCAGCAGGGCAACAGAGCGATTCTGTTTCAGGATCTTGATCAGCTCCCGCACGGCGCGCGGTCCCTTGGCGACCAGTTGTACATCCGGGTGGGGTCTCCGGGCCTCGAAAAGCTCTGTCAGATAGGGATTGTTGGGGCTCCGGAATACTGGGTTCACCGGCAGATTACGCAAAGCGGAGGCAATCGGCAGGACCTCCCAGTTGGCAAGATGAGCCGAAAAGAAAACGGCCGGGCGCGGATTGGCGGCGAGCTTTTCAAGCCGTTCGCCGCCATGAACTTCCAGACGGCTGGAAGCTTCGGCCTTGATTGTATCGTGGTGCGGATATTCAGCAGCGGTCCGGCCAAGATTGTTCCACATTCCGTTCAGGATACGCCTGATCTCGGCGCTGTCTTTTTCCGGGAAGGCGCGCTCGAGGTTCCGTCGGGCCGTGCGGTGCACGGGCAGGCATGGTCCGACGAGCTGCAGGATCTTGCCGCCGATCCAGGACGCGGCAGTGAGAGGCAGCAGGCGCACGACAAACAGCAGAACTGCCACGAGGGCGGCTTCTAGTCGGAAACGGAGTGTCTTAAGCGGATGGTTTTTCACGCTGCCCTAGTAGCTCAAGGCCGGAGCCGGTGCCAGTGGAATCGGGGCATGCAGGGAGCGAGCAACGCCATGGCAAGAGAGGGGAAGCCGCTGGGCGACTTCCCCGGACGTTCGATTATTCGGCTGCTTGTGCGAGGTGATCGACGATTTCGCCACGACCCGGATAATCATTCGCGATAACGAAATCGAGGGCCTTCAGGACTGCTGCGAAATCCGGGCGTGCGAACGGCATGGACTGGACACTGGCGAAGTACAGCTCGCCGTTTGGCCGGACCACGAACAGACCCGGCTCGACGAACAGTTTCGGCTCCTCAATGCCGACGGAAGTCTTGCCGCGACCGGCAGAGATGTAGAGACCCCACTCACGGGCCTTCTCAAGTGTCAGTCCGTAACCGAGCGTGAGGTTCTCGATCTTCCAGTCGTCTCTGGCTTGCGTGGCGCGGGCTTCATCGTCGCTGGAAAGCGCGATCACATCGACGCCGCGTTCCTTGAAATCCGCGAGTTTGCGGTCGAGATCTTTCAGATACATGCCGCAGATCGGGCAATGCAGGCCGCGATAAACAACGACCATGGTGAAATTCTCGGGCTTTGCATCGGAGATTTCCCAGTTCCCGCCGCCGAGTGTTTTAACGGAAAGGGCAGGTACCTGCTGACGAGGAAAGAGCGGAGTAAGCTGAGTCATGGATGTTTTCCCGTGGCTGAATTTTATAAGCATCAATATGGAACACTTGTTCCAAAATTCAAAATCAATAACCGCTCTTCAACAAAATGCGTTCAAACGAAACGATCCAATGGCGGAAGAAAAGGTCTTTTGGGGCGCTTTTACTCGGCCGCGATCGGCAGCTCAGGATGTCTATCCTCGATCACGGACATTGCGCTGTTGACGACATCGCGCATGGTTTCTGCGTCCGCGTCGGCGCGTGCGAACACACGGATTCCGTTTGCCGTCGCTGTCATGAACCTGGCAGTCGCCCGGGCATCAATCTCAGAGGGGATTTCGCCGTCGTCCTGCGCGCGCAGCAGGGTTTGATGGAAGACATCTTCAACCCGAGCAAAACTGCCGCGGAGTATCCCGCCGATGACGGGGTCATGTGGGGCTAGTTCAACAACGGAGTTCGTAATCAGGCAACCGAGCTTGCGGCCGTCGCCGACAGAGAAGGTAATAAGATCTTCGAAATAGGTCCGGATCGCCGTCAGGGCCGAATCTGTACTCTGCATCTTGGCTAGGCGTTTGGCGCTGACATTTGAAATATAAAAATCAATCGCGGCTTCAAAAAGCCCGCGTTTGTCGCCGAAGGTATCGTACATCGAGCCGCGGTTGATGCCGGTTACCTTGACCAGATCCTGAATGGATGTCGCCTCGTAGCCGCGGATCCAAAACGCCTGCATGGCTTTTTGCAGGACGTCGGATCGATCAAATTCTTTTTGTCTTGCCATGACTTCAGGATGGTTGCTGTGACGAAAATGTCAAGTTTTGCACTGGTATAGCCCAGATAATGATGTGGTTTGATTAAAATATTGATGTGGCTTGACTAAAATATGGTTAATCGAAATCGCTTCTCTTCAACTCAGGAACGCGGGATGGGAGGAGACGAGAAAATCAAGACGCCGGAATTGTTTGCAGAATGCTTGGGAGAGGAGGTGATGAAGTCCCTTTTTGATAATCACGGCACAGAAAACCCCGGCCACAGGGCTTTCTCGAAAGTTAACGACTTTGATGCTGCGCTCTGCATGTAAGAACAGACGGTCAAAAACTGGCGCAGGTGGGTTTGGCTCTAGGCCTGTCCGCCATTCGGATGAGCCGGGATGCCTTGGTTGAAACCGGTCTGGCGCAGCGCCTCCCAGGCTGCGATGGAAGCGCTCACCGCGAGGTTCAGTGATCTCAGGCCGCTTTGCATCGGAATGGAGATGCGGGCATCGGCCCGGTTGTGAACCTCTTCCGGTACGCCGGCGGATTCTTGACCGAACAGGAGTGTGTCGTCCGCTTTGAAGTTGAAATCCTGAAGGAAGGCGTCTGCTTTTGTTGTCAGCAGGACCAGTCGTCCAGACGTTCTCTGCTCCAGAAAGCGCTCCCATGAATTGTGCCGCGACCAGTCCACATGATCGATGTAATCCATACCTGCACGGCGCATCCGGGCATCGCTCAGAGCGAAGCCGCAGGGCTCGATAATGTCCACCGGCAAGCCAAAACAGGCGGCCATACGGAGAATGGTGCCGGTATTTTGTGGGATATCCGGTTGATAGAGGGCAATTCGCACGGGCAGGGGCCTATTGCTGACAGGAGACTAGGGAGGCTTTGCAATTGGTTTCCGGGTGCAGTATAGGACGATGCAATAGCGTCAGAGCAGGCTTTCGTCTGCCAGTAGCGCGCGACCCTGTGTCGCACTCACACCGGCAGGGGACGATATAAGTTTCTTGGCGATTCAATAAGTGGGCGAGAGGTGCTGATTTACAATGGCTGAGGTAGAAGAAGGCGCGACACGGCGCGACTTTATCAATGTCGCCAGCGGCGCGGTTGGCGTGGTTGGCATCGCGGCTGCGGCTTGGCCGTTCATCAACCAAATGAACCCGGCGGCGGATACGCTGGCCCTCGCGAGCACGGAGGTTGATATCTCCGGGGTCGAGGAAGGCATGTCGATCACGGTCGTCTGGCGCGGCAAGCCGGTTTTTGTTCGTCATCGTACGGCGAAGGAAATCGAAGAGGCAAAGGATGTCGATCTCGGCGAGTTGCGGGACCCGACACCGGACGCAGATCGTGTGCAGAAGCCGGAATGGCTCATCCTGATCGGGATCTGCACCCATCTGGGTTGCGTTCCGCTTGGTCAGAAGACGACCGAGCCGCGCGGGGATTACGACGGCTGGTTCTGCCCGTGCCATGGATCTCACTACGATAGCTCCGGGCGAATTCGCAAAGGCCCGGCTCCACTTAACCTTCCCGTACCGCCATACGTCTTCACCGGCGATACCGCGATCAAAATCGGTTGAGGAGCGTGATCTATGAGCACAGCTAATTTTACAAATCCGGTTGTCCGGTGGATCGACCACCGCCTGCCGATCTTCACCTTTCTGCATCATGAAGCGCATGAGTATCCGACACCGAAGAATCTGAGCTATTGGTGGAACTTCGGCTCGCTGGCCGGAATCATGCTGGTCATCATGATCGTTACCGGCATCACGTTGGCAATGCATTACACGCCGCATGTCGATTACGCCTTTGCCTCTGTCGAGCGTATCATGCGCGACGTCAACTCCGGCTGGTTGATCCGCTACATCCATATGAACGGCGCCAGTTTCTTCTTCATTGCCGTTTATATCCACATGTTCCGCGGCCTCTATTACGGCTCCTACAAGGCTCCGCGTGAGCTGCTATGGATGCTGGGTGTCGTGATCATGCTGCTGATGATGGCAACTGCTTTCATGGGCTACGTGCTTCCCTGGGGCCAGATGAGCTTCTGGGGCGCGACCGTTATCACCAACCTTTTCTCCGCGATTCCGATCGTCGGCGAAAGTGTTGTGACATGGCTGTGGGGCGGCTTCTCGGTCGATAATGCGACCCTGAACCGGTTCTTTGCGCTTCACTACCTGCTTCCGTTCGTGATCTTCGCCGTCGTTGTGCTGCACATCATCGCGCTGCATCGTTTCGGTTCGAACAACCCGCTGGGCATTGATGTGAAGGGGCCGCAGGACACGATCCCGTTCCATCCTTATTACACGATCAAGGATGCGTTCGGTCTCTTCGTCTTCCTGATCCCGTTCGCCTTTTTCATCTTCTTTGCGCCGAACTTCCTGGGCCATCCGGACAACTATATTCCGGCCAATCCGTTGGTTACACCGGCGCATATCGTGCCTGAATGGTACTTCCTGCCGTTCTACGCGATCCTGCGTGCGGTTCCGGACAAGCTGTTCGGGGTTGTGGCGATGTTCGGTGCCATCGCGGTCCTGTTCATCCTGCCCTGGCTTGACAGATCCCCGGTACGAAGCGGCAGCTTCCGGCCAGTCTTCAAAATCTTCTTCTGGCTGCTGTTCTTGGACTGCATCGCGTTGACATGGCTCGGCGGCAAGCCGGCTGAAGGCTGGTACGTCACAGCGTCCCGGATCGCGACGGTCTATTACTTCTTCTACTTCCTTGTCGCGCTTCCTCTGCTCTCGATTTTCGAGACGCCGAAGCCTTTGCCGAAGAGCATCAGTGAGTCCGTGCTTGGCGGCGCGGGTGGAATGGCAGCTGCTCCTGCTGCCGCGAAGGAGAAAGCATGATGGGTATGAAATCTCTGATCGCGGCGACAGCGTTGGTCTCGGCTCTCGCCATTGGTGGACAGACGGCACATGCAGCCGGTGATGCCATTCACTATGAAAAGCAGGATTGGTCATTCTCCGGCCTGTTCGGCACTTTCGACCGGGGGGCCGCTCAGCGTGGCCTCCAAGTCTACCGGGAAGTCTGTGCGACCTGTCATTCTCTGGACTACATCTCTTTCCGGAATCTGGCCGGTCTCGGCTATTCGGAAGAAGAAGTGAAGGCGATCGCGGCTGAATACGAAGTCGAGGACGGCCCGAATGATGAGGGTGAAATGTTCGCCCGCGCGGGTACGGCGGCGGATCGTTTCGTCGCGCCGTTTGCAAACGACAATGCAGCGCGCGCTTCAAACGGGGGTGCCTTGCCGCCGGATCTGTCTCTCATCGTTGAGGCGCGGGCCGGTTTCGAGGATTACATCTATGCTCTTCTGACTGGCTACGGCGAGGCTCCGGAAGGCGTGAATGTCGCGGAAGGCATGAGCTACAACAAAGCCTTCCCCGGACATCAGATCGCTATGGCACAGCCGCTCTATGAAGATGGCGTCACCTATGCGGACGGTACCACGGCCTCTGTGGACCAGATGGCCAGGGACGTCACGACGTTCCTGACTTGGGCGGCAGAGCCGAACCTTGAGGAACGCAAGCGGACAGGTGTCGCGGTGATCCTGTTCCTGATCGTTGCCAGCGGACTATTCTATGCTTCCAAGCGGAAGATTTGGGCCGACGTGCACTGATCTGACCGATCATATCTATGAGAGGGCCGCGTCTTTGGATGCGGCCTTTTCTTTTGCCGTTGGCAAGGACGCAGCCATCCGCTAGGCAGAGAGCCAGATTTGTTTCTGGAAGAAGGTTGCATCCCATGACTGCACTGACGCGTGACGCGGTTCTCGGCTTTATCGGCGGCAGCGGGATCTATGAGATCGACGGTTTGTCCAATACACGCTGGGAGACAGTCTCCTCGCCTTTTGGCACACCGTCCGACCAGCTTCTTTTTGGAGAACTGGATGGTCAGAAACTGGTCTTCCTGCCGCGCCACGGTCGCGGCCACAAACTGAACCCGAGCGGGATCAACTATCGGGCCAATATCGATGCGATGAAACGTGCCGGGGTGACGGACATCATCTCGCTCAGCGCCGTCGGTTCTCTCAAAGAAGAGTACGCACCCGGGCATTTCGTGCTGATTGACCAGTTCATCGACCGCACCTTCGCCCGCGAGAAGACCTTCTACACGAACGGCTGCGCTGCGCACGTGTCATTCTCCCATCCGGTCTCCGAACGCATCCAGGCAGCGCTGACGGGTGCCTGCAAGCAGCTCGGCCTGCCCTACAGCGTGAGCGGGACCTATATCTGTATGGAAGGCCCGCAATTCTCTACCTTCGCCGAGAGCACGCTGTATCGCTCCTGGGGCTGTGATGTGGTCGGCATGACCAACATGCCGGAGGCGAAACTCGCACGTGAGGCAGAGATCCCTTACGCCACCGTCGCCATGATTACCGATTACGACTGCTGGCATCCGGAACATGATAGCGTCACCGTCGAGCAGGTCATCAAGGTGCTGACCGGAAACGCGGAGAAAGCCCGCGATCTGGTCCGGACCGTCGCGCCGATGCTGGCGAAGCGACCCGAAGTAGACGAGCAGGGCGGTGACAACGCATTGCAGTACGCCATGATCACCCATCCAGAAGCCCGCGATCCCGAACTGGTCGCGAAACTGGATGCCGTCGCCGGGCGCGTGCTGGGTGGCTGACGCTCACCTGTGGTGCTATTGGATGAGGCAGGGTAAGGTGGTCTCGTCATGGAACGGACCTCGCAAGACAGCCAGTCCCGAGTGGGACGGGTGGTGAATATCGGCACGGCACGGCTGGAAAACCTTTATCGGCGGGTCACGAAAGACCAGCCGGAAAGCCCGCGCTCGCTCCATGTCAAAAGTATCCTAGCGATGCAGAACGGCCGGCATGACGAGGCCGCACAACTCGTGGGGCAGGCCGCTCTACTCGATCCGGCGGACGCTGACCATCAGCGCCAGCTCGGCCGGACATGCTTCGAGGCCGGTTGGCTTGAGCCCGCCGCCAACGCCCTTAACCGTGCCATCTACCTCAATCCCTCCGACCCGGACCCGTGGTTCACCCTCGGTCAGGTCTTCGACGCCGCTGGCAACAAGGACCATGCCCGGACCTGCTACGAGCAGTGCCTCGCCCTGAACCCGCGCTTCCACGACGCCCGCATCGCGATGGCGGAGATGGAGTTGGGATAAGGATCGCTCGTAATCGGTCGATACCTCATTATTACGAGCAACGGGGTTTGCCAAAGTCTCAAATGAAGTGCAACACCTGGATAAGGTGTTGGGATGGGAAGGCGTGCTCGTTCGTTACTGAAAGAGGTCAGCCAAGTTGTTGCCGGATCTCGTCGTGATGCGCGAAAACGTCTGCTGCGCCTGCTTCTCTAAGGCGTGAAGGGAGGCTGGCTTCTCCTTCCGCATCGCCCGTATATCCCCAGGCTGTCATTCCGGCCGCACGGGCGCCGAGGACACCGTTCACACTGTCTTCGATTACGAGGCAACGATCTGGCGCGACGCCAAGCTTTTCCGCTGCGTGAAGGAAGATGTCGGGTGCCGGTTTCGCTTTCTCGACATGGTCGCTGGAGACCACGTGCGGTTCGAAGAACTCCAGCAGCGCTGTCATTTCCAGCTTGGTGCGGAGCGCCTTGTGACCGCTGGACGAGGCGACAGCGCGGGGATGGGTGATGCCGCCAAGCAAGGCCGCCGCTCCCTCCATCGCCGCCAGTTCGGTCTCGAACGCTTTCCATGTAGCGCTGGAGAGCCCGTCGGAGAAGTGCTCGGGCAGTGGTGTGCCGAAAGCCGCCTGATGATCGCCGGAAAGGATCGACAGAAAATCCGGCCAGGAGCGGCCTTTTACCCGGTGTACATACTCGGCTCGGTCATAGGTGAGGCCGAGCGCGGCCAAGTGCTCAAGTTCCAGCGCGACATGGATCGATTCGGAATTCACCAGAACGCCGTCGCAGTCGAATATAATGGCGGAAAACATGGGAGGCCCTTTCGCGAGTATACATCGCAGTTTCGAGGGCCTCTCCAAATACGGGATTACACCGGGCCTGTCACCGGCCCACTTGTCATGGCAGCTTTGCGCGAATCTCGTCATGATGGGCAAAGATCTCGTGTGCTCCGGCGTCGCGGAGCATGTCCGGCAGATCGGTGTCGCCGCCGCTCTCGCCGACATAGCCCCAAACCGTCATGCCTGCTGCCGCGCCGGCGGTAACGCCGGTTGTGCTGTCCTCGATGACGAGACACTCGCGAGCGGCGGCACCAAGCCGCTGGGCGGCAAGAAGGAACATATCCGGCGCCGGTTTGCCGTTCTCGACATCTTCCAGGGAGATCATGTGCGGGGCAAAATGCTCGATAAGCCCGGTATGGCGCAATTTGCGTTCGAGCGACGCTGCACGGCTGTTCGAGGCGACAGCCTTGGGGCGTGTGATGCTGTCGAGCAGAGCGTCGATGCCGTCAGTCGGTCTCAGCGAGCGTTGGTACTCCGCCCAAGTGCCGTCTTTGATGGCGTCATAGCTGCTTTCGGGTAGCGGCTTGCCGAAGGTCTCCAGGTATTCTGCCTCGATCATCATGGTGAATTGTGGCCAGGACTTGCCCTTGAAGCGTTGGCTATAGGCATGCGGTTCGTAATTCAGGCCAAGCCCGGCGAGAAAGCGCCGATAATAGTCTCTGAGGATGGACTCGGAATTGATGAGGACGCCGTCGCAGTCGAAGATGATAGCGGAAAACATGAGAGCATCCGGTCAGAAGAAAGGAGCTCCGGTGTAGGCAATTTCGGCGCGGCTGTCACCGGTGGATGACCGATGCCTGAAAGTTAAAACAAAACTTTCATCTCCACACCAAACCGTCACCCCGTCGAAAGCCGGGATGACGGCTGTTGTATAGATGCGGGGCTTTAGGCCGCGGCGTCGGACAAAGCCGCGAAGCGTTCCTGATGGTGGTCGGTATCGCCGAACAGATGGTCGAGCATGATCAGCCGTTTGGTATAATGCGCGACCGGGACTTCCCGGGTCATGCCGATGCCGCCATGCAGCTGGACCGCCTGTTCTCCGACAAAGCGGGCGTGGCGGCCGATGCCGGATTTGGCGGCACTAACCGCAAGCTCACGCACGTCCCGGGGTTCACCCAGGCGGGCGGCGGCCAGGATCGCCAGCGAACGGGCTTCCTCCAACGCAATCCTCATTTCGACGGCCCGGTGCTGCAGCACCTGGAACTGGCTGAGAGCCTTGCCGAACTGCTTGCGGGTCTTCAGGTATTCGACCGTAGTATCGACCGCCATGTTCATGGCGCCGACCGCTTCGCCAGACAGCAGGATGACGGCGCGGGCCAGCACTTCCTCGATGGCATGGAAGCAGGCACCGGGCGTGCCGAGCACCGCATCCTCGGCAATCTCGACGCCGTCGAGTGCTATTTCGGCGACACGGGTGCCGTCGATTGCCGGCGTGCTGTGCAGCTTCAGGTTGGCTGAGTCCCTGTCGACCAGGAACAGACCGATGCCGTCCTCGTCGTCATGGGCGCCGCTGACGCGTGCGGAGACAATCAACGTGTCCGCCTCGCCGCCATTGAGCACGACGGACTTGCGCCCGGTGAGTTTCCAGCCGCCGCCGACTTTCTCGGCCGTTGCGCGAACATGGGTGGCCTCATAGCGGCCGTCCGGCTCGCCATGGGCGAAAGCCAACAGTTTCTCGCCGCCGACAACAGCACCGAGGATCTCTTCCTTCTGGGTATCGGAGCCGAGCAGTTCGACCAGTCCGCCGCCGAGCACCACGGTGGCGAGATAGGGCTCGACCACAAGGCCCTGGCCTATTGCTTCGCCGACGATCATCAGATCGATACCGCCGCCACCGAGGCCGCCGAAATCTTCCGGGAAAGGCACGCCGAGCAGACCGAGTTCGGCAAACTGGCCCCAGACCTCGCGGGAGAAGCCTTCCTCTGTGTCGGCAGTCTTCTGCCGCTTTTCGAAATCATAGGTCTCGCGTACCAGGCGCTCGACCGTGTCCTTGAGCATCCGCTGCTCTTCGCTGAGCGAAAAATCCATGTTCCTGATCCCTTAGAGTCCGAGCCCGGCCTTGGCGATGATGTTCTTCTGGATCTCGTTCGATCCGCCATAAATGCTGAGCTTGCGCATGTTGAAATATTGCTGGGCCTTCGGCGCCGCGTAATCGGGGCCGACCGGCTCTCCATTGAAGCCGCCATCAAGCGCTTCCGACTGGAACGGCAGCGCGTACGGGCCGAGGGCACGGCGGGCTAGGTCGGTCAGCTCCTGACGGATCTCGGTGCCCCTGATCTTCAGGATTGAGCTTTCCAGCCCAGGCGCACCGCCGGACTGGACTTCGGCCAGCACGCGGAGGTTCGTCATCTCCAGCGCCAACAAGTCAATCTCGACCTTGGCGAGGCGGTTGCGGAACAATGGGTCCTCGAGCAGAGGGCGGCCATTCTTCATCTGGTCGCGGGCGATCGCCTTCAGATGCAGTAGACCGGCCTTGGAGGCGCCGACATTGGCGATACCGGTGCGCTCGTGGGTCAGCAGATACTTGGCGTAGGTCCAGCCCTTGTTCTCCTCGCCGACGATGTTTTCGGCAGGCACCTTCACATCGTCGAACCAGACTTCGTTCACCTCATGCTCGCCTTCGAGCAGGATGATCGGGCGGACAGTGATACCCGGCGTCTTCATGTCGATCAGCAAGAAGGAGATGCCTTGCTGGGGCTTGGCCGCATCCGGATCGGTGCGGACCAGGCAGAAGATATGATCCGCATACTGGCCGAGTGTGGTCCAGGTCTTCTGGCCGTTGACGATGTAGTGATCGCCTTCCAGCTTCGCGCTGCAACGCAGGGAGGCGAGGTCGGAGCCGGAGCCCGGTTCAGAATAGCCCTGGCACCACCAGTCGGTCAGGTCGAGGATACGCGGCAGGTAATAGTCCTTCTGCTCCTGGCTGCCGAATTTCATGATCACCGGAGCGACCATGTTGACGCCGAAGGGCAGGATGCGCGGAGCGCCTGCGGAATAGCATTCTTCGTCGAAGATATGCTTCTGCACGGGTGTCCAGCCCGGGCCGCCATATTCCTTCGGCCAGTTCGTGGCCAGCCAGCCGCGCTTCGACAGCGCCTGATGCCAGCGGAAATAGTCGTCTTTGACGAGGCGTTTGCCGCCTTTCATCTTGGCCCGGATATCGTCCGGAAGATCGGACTGCAGAAAGGCGCGTATCTCTTCGCGGAACGCCAGTTCCTCCGGGGTGAAATTCAAGTCCATTTGCCTGCTCCCTTATGCCACTTCAAAGAGCCCGGCGACGCCCATACCGCCGCCGACGCACATCGTGGTCACTACATATTTCGCGCCGCGGCGCTTTCCTTCGATCAAGGCGTGCCCGACCATGCGCGAGCCGGTCATCCCATAAGGATGACCGATAGAGATCGAGCCGCCGTTCACGTTCATTATCTCGTCCGGTATGCCGAGTTTATCGCGGCAATAGAGAACCTGCGAGGCGAAGGCCTCGTTCAGCTCCCATAGTCCGATATCCTCCAGCTTGACGCCGGTCCGCGCCAGCAGGCGCGGTATGGCGAACACCGGGCCGATGCCCATCTCGTCCGGCTCGCAGCCGGCGGTGGCCAGCCCGCGGAAGATGCCGAGTGGTTCCAGCCCACGCTGCTCCGCCAGCTTGCCGTCCATGATAACGCAGGCGGACGCGCCGTCCGAAAGCTGGCTGGAATTACCGGCGGTGATAAAATGTCCGTCGCCACGCACCGGCGTGAGACCCGCAAGGCCTTCCGGCGTGGTGCCGGGGCGGTTGCATTCGTCTTTGGTGAGGGTGACCGTCTCCCGGCTTATCTCGCCGGTTTCCTTGTTCTTCACCAGTTTCTCGACGGTGATCGGGACGATCTCGTCATCGAATTTGCCTGCTTCCTGGGCCGCCGCCGTGCGCTGTTGGCTCTTCAGGGCGTAGGCGTCCTGGGCCTCACGGCTGATGCTGTAGCGAGTGGCCACCAGATCCGCCGTCTCGATCATGGAATGATAGAGCTCGGGCTTGTGCTCCATCAGCCAAGGCTCTTCCAGCCGGGTCTGGTTCAGGTTGGTCTGGGTCAGGCTGATGGATTCAACCCCGCCCGCCGCCATCACCGGCACGCCATCGACAATGACGCGCTGCGCCGCCATGGCGATCGCCTGCAAGCCGGACGAGCAGAATCGATTGACGGTAACGCCGCCGGCGGAGACCGGCAAACCGGCGCGGATCGCCGAAAGCCTCGCGATATTCTTGCCCGTTGCCGCTTCCGGCAGGCCGCAGCCAAGGATCACATCCTCAATTTCGCCAGGCTCGACACCGGCGCGCGTGACCGCATGTTCGAGCGCATGCCCTGCCATGGTCGCGCCGTGGGTGTCGTTAAAGGCGCCGCGAAAGGATTTTGCCAGTCCCGTGCGGGCGGTCGAAAGGACGACTGCCTCTTTCACTCTTCATTCCTCCCAAGTGCTTTTCCTAAGTCATATCGAACTGCCGGGGAGGCCGACAAGTGTTTTCGAAATTCGGTTTCGCTTGGCGAAACTAAAGATGCTCAGAAAGGCTCCGGTATTGTTGTGCCGAAGCGTGGATCGTCCGGCGGGGCGTCCGGCAGATGTTCGCGGGGCGGCAGGTCCGGCGCCACAAAGGGAATCTTTTCATACTCGAACTGGTCGAGCAGATGGGAAATGCAGTTCAGGCGCGCGCGTTTCTTGTCATCGGAATCGACAATGAACCACGGTGCCTCAAGCGTGTGCGTGGCGCCGATCATGTCTTCATAGGCGCGCGAGTACTGATCCCAGAGCCGATAGGAATCGAGATCCATCGGGCTCAGTTTCCAGTGTTTGACCGGATCTGTCATGCGGGACAGGAAGCGCTTCTCCTGCTCGTCCTTGCTGACGTTCAGGAAATATTTGATCAGCTTGATCCCGGCTGAGACGATCTCCCGCTCGAAAAATACGGTGCTTTCGAGGAACTGGTCGACGGAATCCTGGTCGGTGAAGCCCATCACGCGCTCGACCCCGGCACGGTTGTACCAAGAGCGATCGAACAGCACGATCTCGCCTGCTGCTGGGAAATGCTGGATATAGCGCTGGGCGTAGAGCTGGGTCTTTTCCCGTTCGGTCGGTGCGGGAAGGGCGACTGTGCGGAATACACGCGGGCTCACCCGATCTGTTATCCGCTTGATCACGCCTCCTTTTCCGGCTGCATCTCGGCCCTCGAAAACAATTATCGCTCTCTCACCAGAAGCCTTGAGCCAAGCCTGTAGATGACACAGTTCGACCTGGAGGTCATAGAGCGCGCGCTGATAGGCCTTTCTAGAAAGGCCGCTGTCTGTTTTGCTCATTGAATGGTCTTCCGTCCGGTTATGTGCCGGATTAGACCATGCCGCTACGATGCCTGTCAGCCTTGCCCGGTGACTGGAATAGCAGCGCCGGTTATGGCCCGTGCGCTGTCGCTAGCCAGCACCAGCATGGCCTCGGCGAGGGCGGTGGGGGAGACCCATTGGCTGAAATCGGTATCCGGCATTGCCGCACGATTCTGCGGTGTGTCGATTGTGCTGGGCATCACTGCATTGATCCGGATGCCATCTGTGCGGTGCTCAGCGGCGGCAGCCTCGACAAGCCGAAGTACGGCTGCTTTCGAGGCGGCATAGGCGGAGAGCTCCGGCGCGGCGTTGAGACCGGCGAGAGCGGCAACATGCACAATTGTGCCCCCACCGCGTTGTTGCAGCAGAGGGATGGCTGTTCGGGTCAGAATGAACGCGGTTTCGGTATTGATCGCGTGCATTTTGCGCCAGGTCTCGACACTGTCCTCACGGATCCGGCCCATCGCGAAACCGCCAACAGTGTTCATCACGGCATCGACGCCACCAAAGGTTTCAACGCTTCTGGCGAAACCGCTTTCAACGGATGCCGGGTCGGCGAGATCCACATTATCGAGTAGCAAAATTCCAGCATCGCTCGCCGCATCAGGGAACTGTTGTTCCAGCGAGTTTTTCGAACGGCCGAGTGCCACAATCCTTGCGCCGGCGCGCCTTCCTGCCGCAACACAGGCTGCGCCCAGATTACCTGTCGCACCGCTGACCACAATTACCTTGCCCGCAATATCGGTCACTTCCGGTTTTTCCTCATTATTGAGTTTTGCGCCTGATCAGACCCGTCAGCAGCCGCCAGACCTGTTCGGCTATCCAGAGGCCGAGCGCGGCATAGAGTGGTACGGCGACAATCCGCAGGTCGTATAGCCAGCTTACTCGGATCACTTTCTCAGCACCGGGCCACAGATCTTTCAACCAGCGCCCGCGCAGCAGGGATGCTGCCTCGTCCGAATAATCATACATCAGCCAGCCAGCGGCGGCGGCATAGGCCAGTCCTAGAAGCAACCAGAGGAAGTCTTTCAGGCGCATCATATGAAACCGATCCGGCTGGCATCCGTGCGCAATATCAGCAGATCGCCCCGGCGATACAGGTCTCCCGTGACAGAGACATAGGGCGCGACATAATCCAGGATATCGGCGTCGAAGGCCTCGCCGTCTGCATTCGTTAGCAACAGCAGGGTCGGGGCCTCGTTCTCGTGAAAGACCGCCAGCATCGGCGGGATGCCGCCCATCAGGCAGAGATTGGCGCAGGCCCGGTGCACCTTGCCTTCGCCGGGCCGCATGGCGCCGAGATAGCATTTCGTATCGACGATCTCGCCGCGCAGCGTCACCGGGCCGAGCGGCACGTCAGCTGACGGTACAAAGCCCTGCACAGGTGCCGGATCCTTCGCTGCGCGGATCTTTGCGGCACCACCGACCTGAAGAATGCGCGCCCCTTCCCGGGTGATGAAGACGCCGCCGACATCGACGATGCTGCCGTCATGCTTCGCTGCACGTTTCTGTGCGCCGCGCTTGCCCGGATTGGAGAGCAGGATTGTCTGGCCATCGGGGTGGGCTTCGTCCGGCGGTATCCGCAGCATCGGATATGGGGCTGTCTGCAAGACACCGAGATGCTCTTGGTAGCCGCCCTTGAAGCCACCACTGCCATAGTCGGGCTGCCCTGCCAGCAGGGCGAATCCGCCGCCGATCCCGAGCCCCATCACCAGAGTGGTGACGACGGTCAGGAATATCGCGAGCTTCGGCGGAGTTTTTAGATAGCCGATGAAGAAATCGTTGGAGGACTGGCTCATGCGCTCTGCTCCAGCTGGATGGGCGGAACGGGAGTGCCGGGGGGCAGTGCGATGGCATCGATCAGCAGGCGATCACCGTCGCGGCGCAGGCGATATGTCGCCACTTTCTCGGTGAAGGGAGCGGGCGAGCAGCCGTCTTCCGGCCGGTACTGGTAGCCGTGCCAGGGGCAGGTGACACAACCGTCGATCATACGTCCTTCGGCCAGCGGGCCATTCTGGTGCGCGCAGGCATTGGAGAGCGCGGAGACCTTGCCGTCATAGCGGAACAGGGCGGCCTTCTCGCCGGTGGGCAGGAAGACTGTAACGCCGCCTTCGTCGGGCAGATCGCCGATATAAGCGGCGTGCACCCAGTCTCCATCAGAATCAGTGACGGCTTCCGCATCCGTCGCGGCGCGTTCGCGCAGGCCCGCCGCGATGTGCAGTCCGCAGACGAGAAGCACGCTGATGCCTGTTAGGCCGAGTAGCCAGGGCGAGTGTTCCGCTTGCAGCACGCCGAGCGCGATATGGCCGATCACGGCGGCGTAGGCCACGTAAACGGACATGTGGATGGCTTTCCAGACAGGCGCGCCTAGAAAGTTCAGCCAGAAATCATGACTGGTCGCTGCCAGGGTGAAGAGGATGCCGAGAGCAAAAATGCCGAGATACTCGAACGGGAAGGCCTGCCAGGACGTGACGGCGGTATTCGATGCGAGCAGTGCGACATAGCGGTCGACTGGACCGAAGGCTTGATACCAGCCGATTACCGCAAGCGCGTGGGCCAGCCCGACGAAGAAGATGGCGACGCCGAAATGCCGGCGGTTGTAGAGCAGCGGCAGAAACCTGCTGTCCAGCCGAGCCAGAGGGCCGATGCTGAGTACAATGGTCAGAAGCAGGAAGGCGCATGTGCCGAAGGCGCGCATGCGGAGCTGGGGGCCGCTGATCCGCGGGCTTTCCAGCCAGCCTGGTGCATACCGCAAGAACAGGATGATGAAGGCCGCGATACCGAATCCGAGCGCGAGATCGTAGATGATTTTGTTTCGGGTCCAGGTGATGGGCCTGTATTGCACGCTCATTGAGTTGCCCTTTCGCCGAGTTGAAGGGGCGGCTCGATCGGGCGGTCCTGACGCTGCAGAACGGTGATGAGCAGGAAGCCTGGCAGCAGGATCGCCAGAGCGATCCAGATCCTCAGGTGCCAGCGTTGATGACGGCGCTTCATTGTTCACTTCCCATGCGGCCGACAAGTGCCCAGCGCCAGAGGATCACCGGCCAGAACACCACCGTCGCCGGGATCAGAAGCAGTCGGAAGAGGTAGCTTCCCCGCGTGCTGGGATCGATCCTGTCGACCCCGTAGAGGAGGAAAGCGGCAGCCACCGCGATGCCGACATAACCGTAGTAGCTGGCGGCAGTGAAAATGCTCTGAACCGTTTCGACGGCCGGAACCTCAATCATCCGCTTGTTCTCTCCTGTTCATCATCCGTCAGCCGTAATGCTGACGGATGCCCGAGATCGATTCGTCAATTTCCTGTCCGAGTCGGGCCATGCGGTCCGCGATCTCACCGGTCGCCCGGTGCTGCTCTTCGGCTGCTGTGCCGTTCTCCTGGATGGATCGTACCATGGTCGACACCCGCTCCGTGATTTCCGCGAACCCGGTCTGGACCATGCCGAGCGTATCGCTCAGCCTATTGGTCATTTCCGCGATGCCGTCGGCGGCTTCCCGGCTGTCTGTGGCCAGCATCTTGACCTCACGGGCGACGACGGCGAAACCAAGCCCCGCTTCGCCAGCACGGGCGGCCTCGATGGTCGCATTCAGCGCCAGCATGTTGGTCTGCCCGGCAATCGACTTGATGCCATTAAGCAATTTCAGGATGCCGTCGATTGCGGAAGACAATTCGGAGAGCTGGGAAACCGCCGAATCCACAGTGCTGGAAATGCCGGTCGCGAGATCGAGGTTGCGGCCGACATTCTGGCTGATGGTGGCCATGCTGGAGGAGAGCTTGTCGGAAGCGCCTGCCACGCCACCGATGATATCGCCTACATTCTGTCCCATCATGCCCGTGAGCTCTTCGATGGTGGACTGGTTCTTCTCGTTTTGCGCTTCGCTATAGGCAGAAGACGCGATTGTGGCTTCGGCGTTCATCAATGTGCCGATCAGAAGGGCGGCGTCCTGAGATTCTGGTGAGCCCTTGCCGACTGCAAGGACCCGGGCCGTAAGCTCCCGGCCCAGGCAGGCAAAGAATTGCCCATAGACTGCCGGGTTCATGGCGCTTTCGAGATCACCTCGCGCGAACTCGCGAACCTGCTCAACATGCTCTAGACCGATCCCAGCTCTGAACACGGATTGCCAGCGATCCTTTTGGCTTGCAACCCATGCCGTCTCGTTCTGGCCCCAAAGAAATCCGGTCAATCCATCATAGGATTTACAGAATGTGTAGGTCGCACTCAGTGCGTCCTCCAGTTCCGGTCCTACATGGTTTGCCCATATTCCGGGTAGAGCGTCGACCCTCTTCCGGTCCAAGCCGCAGCCTGCAATTAGCTCGGTCACATTCATTCAGTCTTGATCCTGCACATTTTTGATTGCTGACGCCCGGGTTTAGAGCAATTTAAAGCCAGATTGGGAACTGGTCGGGCATTCAAATGCTGGATCAAGAATTTGTGATCAATCGTCAGCGGGGCGATTTGATCTTTCGACGCCGGAAAAAGAACGAAATTGCGCGTGTCGAGGTTAACGGTCCGGTCACAAAATCTTAGCATTCAGATTCTGCAGTCAGGTTTTATGGTTGTTGGAGGATCCTGTTTTCAAGGATCCGATCTTCCGGTGCATCTATGTCTGAAATTCAAAAACATCCGTTCCAAAAAGAGGCTGATTTTTCCAACTATGCGCGTTGCATTGCGGGCCGTTAACCAATAGGCCTTGAGGCGACAAAATCCAGACAGAGGCCATCGTGGACGACAGTACCAGAAGCATGATCGAGGATGCCTATCATGAGACGGTTGAGGAGTCCTTCGCGCGTGGGCTTTCGCCTTTAAAGGCGCATATGGAAGGAGTCGTTGCCGCGGCAATGCTGTTGTCCGCCATGGTAGGTGTCGAGGACGAGGACGCCCGCAAGCAGGTCATGGATCTGGGGTTGCGGCCGTCGGTGGACGAGGATTAGCTCCGCTGCTGGCGTACCTTTCGCAAAAGGAGCAACTGCCGAACGCCAATTACAGATCGTGCGCAGGAGTGTTTTTTGATCTTTGCGGACAGATGATTTTTCGAAGGGCGGGTCGCTACCGCTATCCGGATACGTGATCCTTTGGTCTAATGTCCTCAAGTATCATTCTTTTTAGGATTCATAGTAGAATGTGGAGATAGGTTTTTTTCATATTGCATGGCCATCATGCGGTGTGCCTGTAACCCATTAATTTTTTGCTCGAATTGTAGTGTCAATTTTAGTTTTTCTTAACTTTAACAAATTACCCTCTAAAATAGAGTGCCCAACGTATTTTGAGGGGAAACATTGTGCGTGTCTTGAACAGGCTTTTCATCAAGATTCCGGCAGTTTTGCTTCTCGCTGTACTGGTGGCGACGGCAAGCAACGGGTTTTACAGCGTAAGCAAATCAACAGACAATCTCGAAGCCGCAGGCGAGAGCCGCATGGAAAGCGTGGCTCAAGCACGCGAAGAGATGCTCGGGATTTATTTCTCAAGCATAGAGGACGACCTCCGAACCGTTTCAAGGAGTGGTTTCACGCGGGACGCCCTTGCTGCTTTCACAGCCGGATGGTTGGAGATCGACGGTAACCGCACAGAAGTGTTGCAGGACATTTACATAACTTCGAACAGCAACGCGCTCGGAGAGAAAGAGAAGCTGGATCGCGGTAGTGCGGACAATGCCTATAACAGGGCTCATGGAACCTATCACCCCTGGTTTCGCGATTTCCTCAGGACCCGGGGATATTACGATGTGTTCCTGTTCGATCTGGAAGGGGACTTGGTCTATTCGGTTTTCAAAGAGGCGGATTACGCCACCAACCTGAATACTGGTGCCTGGTCCAAAACAGACCTTGGAAATGCTTTTCGTGCTGCCCTCAATGCACCGGAGAAGCATAGTTTTTTTGATTTTCGCCCTTATGAGCCGAGTGCGGACGCGCCAGCGAGTTTCATCTCGACCGGCATAGCAGACGCGAGTGGGAATCAAGTTGGCGTATTGGTCTTTCAGATGCCAATTGGGCGCATTAACGAGATCATGAATTTGCCATACGGCTTCAGTGAGGCGGGTGAGGCAATGATCGTCGGAGAAGACGGGCTCCGGCGCAGCGACTCTCGCCACGACGACACGCCGCGCGTTCTGGTCGAGAAGATGAACATCCCGATTATGTCGCAGGCTTTCGAGGGGAAAGCGGCTTCTGGAAGCGCTCCCTTCAAGGGGGATGACTGGCTGGTTGGCGCGGCACCGTTTGAGTTTCTTGGGGCTACATGGGCAATTGTGGCCATTGATGACAGAACTGGGATTCGAGCGGAGGTTTCGAGCTTTGCACTAGACAGTGCCCTGATTTCGCTAGGAATTTTTATTGTTGTCGTGGTTCTCGCCTTGTTGTTCACGCTTTCTATTACCAGGCCGTTGAGCAATCTTGTTCGTGTTATGGGTAACGTTGCTCAAGGCGACTATGATGCGAAGGTTCCGGCTCAAGATCGCGGTGATGAAATCGGTGATATTGCCCGTGCACTGCTCTTTTTTCAGGAAAAGGGCCGCGAAAACGTTGCTCTTGTTGCGAGGCAGGAAGTCGAACGGGAAGAAGCTGACCGGAGCCGGGTCGAATCTCTTCAGGGCATGGCTTCTGAAATCGAGCGCACGGCCGGTGACGCTGTCCAAGAAGTTTCCAGCAACGCGCAAAAGATGGATGAAGAGACTGGCGCTATGTCCGAGTCTGCATCCAATGTTCACAGCAGTACCGGGCGTGTTGCCTCGGCTGCTCAGCAAGCCCTGGACAATGCCGAATCCGTTTCAGCCGCGACCACTGAACTGAGTTCGTCAATTCAGGAAATCGCCACGCAGGTTTCGAGCGCGACCACGGCCATTTCAACGGCTGTCGAGGTCGGGGATACCTCTCAGAAGACCATCGGATCTCTCTCGGAAGCGGCAGACAAGATCGGAGAGATAGCAACCTTGATCAGCACGATCGCTTCACAGACCAATCTGCTGGCATTGAATGCGACGATCGAAGCGGCGCGTGCGGGGGATGCCGGTAAGGGCTTTGCTGTGGTCGCTTCCGAGGTCAAGAATTTGGCCAGCCAGACTGAACAGGCGACCAATGAGATTACGGCGCAGATTGAAGGAGTTCAGAAGGCAACAAAGGCCTCCGTCGATGCCGTTGGCCAGATGGTCAAGCAGATCACCACGGTGGACGAGATCACCGCATCAATTGCCGCTGCGATGGAAGAGCAGGAGGCGGCTACAGCCGAGATCGCACGCAATGTCAGCGAAACGGCAGATGCCGCTCGTGACGTTTCTGAAAATATCGGGCAAGTGTCGGATGAAGCAGTAAGCAACCAAGAGCGCGTAGGGCGGGTCCGTGAAGTTGTCGGGGAGGTCAACCAGTCTGTCAGGCGCTTGCGTCAGGCGATTATTAAATCTGTCCGCACATCGACTGATGATGTTGACCGTCGTGGCGACGAGCGTCTTTCAGTCCGGGAGTCCGCTGTTGTCGTAAATGCCGCGGGCAAGGTGGATGTGGATGTCGTGGATTATTCACCCAGCGGCGCCGCCGTCGCGGGCGAATCCGTCAGGAACCTGAATGTGTCCCAGAAAGTTGATGTGAAATCCAAGTCTATTGGGGATCGTTCAGCGAAAGTTGTCTCGGTTGACGACGACCGGGCGGGGCTAGAGTTTCTCTAGCCCGGCCGATCCGGCACCCAAGATTGAGGTGCCGGGTTTTTCTTTCAGATGACGTAATTTACTAAGAGGCGCTGGCTTTCACTTCCAGCCGGCGACCGTGCAGTACCGGCTCGGTATAGCCGCTCGGCTGCTCGCGTCCCTTGAATACCAGATCGCAGGCTGCCTGGAAGGCGATGCTCTTGTCGAAGTCAGGGGCCATCGGCGAATAGGCCGCATCGCCAGCATTCTGGCCGTCGACCACCTTGGCCATACGCTTCATGGTTTCTTCGACCTGTGCGGCGTCGCAGACCCCGTGATGCAGCCAGTTGGCGATGTGCTGGCTGGAGATCCGCAGGGTCGCGCGGTCTTCCATCAGGCCTACATTGTTGATGTCCGGCACCTTGGAGCAGCCGACGCCCTGATCGACCCAGCGGACAACGTAGCCAAGAATGCCTTGGGCATTGTTGTCGAGTTCCTGCTGGATGGTCTCCGCGTCCCAGTTCGGGCGCGTGGCCACCGGGATGGAGAGGATATCGTCCAGATTGGCGCGGCCACGGGTCTTCAGCTCATCCTGGCGCTGCTTCACGTTCAACTCGTGATAATGCGTGGCATGCAGCACTGCGGCGGTGGGGGACGGGACCCAGGCGGTGTTTGCGCCCGCTTCCGGATGGCCCTTCTTTTGCTTCAGCATTTCCGCCATCAGGTCCGGCATGGCCCACATGCCCTTGCCGATCTGGGCGTGGCCCTGCAGGCCGCATTCCAGCCCTATAT
Organism: Nisaea sp.; assembly: GCF_039990255.1. Classification (GTDB taxonomy): domain Bacteria; phylum Pseudomonadota; class Alphaproteobacteria; order Thalassobaculales; family Thalassobaculaceae; genus Nisaea. The sequence goes on from NZ_JBDXGG010000007.1 coordinate 543,737, forward strand.
CGACGTTCCAGTCCTCGTAGGCCTTGATCCAGGCAGAGGCTTTCATGTCGCCCTTGCGGATCATCGGGCCTGCTTCCATGGAGGTGTGCATCTCGTCGCCGGTACGGTCGAGGAAGCCGGTATTGATGAAGACCACCCGGTCCTTGGCGGCACGGATGCATTCCTTGAGGTTCACCGTGGTCCGGCGCTCCTCGTCCATGATTCCCATTTTCAGGGTGTTCGGCGCGAGGTCGAGCAGCTGCTCGGTCTCGGTGAAGAGCGCTTCGATGAAGGCGACTTCTTCGGGGCCGTGCATTTTCGGGTTCACGGTATAGACGGAACCGGCCCGGCTGTTGCCACCCTTGTTTTCGCCACGCAGGTCATGCAGGGCGATAGCGGCGTTGAACACGCCGTCCATCAGGCACTCCGGAATTTCCTTGTCGCCATCATAGAGAATGGCCGGGTTGGTCATCAACAAGCCGACATTGCGGACCAGCATCAGGCTGCGCGCGTGCAACCGGACGTCGCCGCCATCGGCGGCGGTGTAGATGCGGTCCGGGTTCAGCGTGCGGGTGACTTCCTTGCCGCCCTTCATGAACTTGTCGGCAAGATCGCCTTTCGCCAGGCCAAGCCAGTTGCGGTAGGCAAGCACCTTGTCTTCTGCATCAACCGCTGCGACCGAATCTTCGCAATCCATGATGGTCGTCAGTGCCGCTTCGACAATGACGTCGGCGATACCGGCCGCATCGTCTTTGCCGATCATGTGGCTGCGGTCGATGACGATCTCGAAATGGAGTTCGTTTTTGCGCAGCAGGATACCGCTCGGTGCATCCGCGTCGCCTTTATACCCGGCGAACTGGCTCGGGGTTTTCAGACCGGTTTTCGTGCCGTCCTTCAGCAAGATGGAAAGCTGGCCTTCGGCAATACTGTAACCGGTGGCATCCGCATGGCTGCCGCTGGAGAGCGGTGCCGATTTGTCGAGGAAATTCCGTGCCCAGGCGATGACCTTGGCGCCGCGTGCAGGATTGTAGGCACCTCCGGCGGCAGCGCCGCCTTCGTCCGAGATCGCGTCAGTGCCGTAGAGCGCGTCGTAGAGGCTGCCCCAGCGCGCATTCGCGGCGTTCAGGGCGTAGCGTGCATTCATCACCGGAACGACGAGCTGCGGCCCGGCGACGGTAGCAATTTCCGCATCGACAAGATCGGTGCCGACGGAGAAGGCGGGGCCTTCCGGCACGATGTAGCCGATGTCTTTCAGGAAGAGCTTGTAGGCCTCGAGATCGAAACCGGCGCCGCGATTGGCTTTGTGCCAGGTGTCGATTTTTTTCTGCAGTTCACCACGCTTGGCGACCAGTGCCCGGTTCTTCGGCGCGAATTCTCCGACGATGCGCTCGAACCCAGCCCAGAAAGCTTCCGGCGCGACGCCGGTGCCGGGAAGGGCTTCATCATTGACAAAATTGTAGAGCGTCTGGTCGATCTGCAGAGTGCCGATCTGGATCCGGCTGGTCATCGCGAGGCCCTTTCCGCGTGAGTTCTATGGTTCATGAATCGCGGCGCATCCTCTTGATCCAATGCGTCGCACGCAAGCACTGGTTCCGCAATGCGGAAATCGAAACCATTTTATTGTGCGGCCGCTCAATCCGGGGCTGGAGACAGCAGGTCGTTCACAAACTCCAGCAGGTCATTACCTTTAAAGAGATGGCCCGGAATCCCTGCCGCTGCGGCGGCTTCCATATCGGTTGCCCGGTCGCCGATCATGAAGGAACGAGACAGGTCAACGTCCCAATGCGCCAGAAGGTCGAGCAGCATGCCCGGCCGTGGTTTGCGCCAATCCGCGAGGTTGGTGAAACGACCGTCGTCGAAATCCGGATGGTAGGGACTAATCCGGAAGTCGTCGATCGAACCACCATGTTCCTGCAACCGCATATTCATCCATCGGTGCAGCGCCTCGACGTCTGATATTCCATAGTATCCACGGGCAATTCCGGCCTGATTGGTAACAACGAACAGAAGGTATCCGCGCGCTTTCAGCAGTGCGACAGTTTCCATTGCGCCATCGACCCATTCGATCTGGTCTGGGCGATGCGGATACCCCGTATCCCGATTGAGAACGCCGTCACGGTCGAGGAAGGCTGCCGGTCTTTTGCTCATTCTTTGGCCATTGTGCTCATCGACTGGTCACGTTTGTATCGTTCGTTATTCATTCCAGATTCCATGGGCTCAGGAGTGACATTGTTCACAACCCGTCCGCAATGTGCGCTTTTTGGTCAGTGTGCCCAGTTTCTTTACGATATTTTCACCCCTATACCGCATTCTAAAGATCCCGATGCATTGGTCAGCTCTTGGCCCGTCAATTGCATCGAACTGAAACAGTTCAAACTTGGATTTGGCAGCCCAGCCGCAGGCGCGGCGGCGCTCGGCCGATCCTACAGACGGAGTTGGACAGAATGGTCCGCTTTATGGAAATTCTTCGTAAGTCGGTACATGCTATGTTGCATCCGTATCGACCGGAAAGGCGCTATATGCGCGGCCGCTAGGCTGAACGCAATGCCCATACACTGACCTTGCCTTATCGCATGATGCGCGAGGCCGGGCTATGCGCTCTTTTCAAGACGGGGTGACGCTCTTCCAACAGCGAAGCGGCTCTGTATACTGAACCAAAGCAGAGTAAAATAGCCCAGGCATCAGGACACAAGCGCCAGGACATTGATGGAACAGGACAGCGCAAGCCCACCCAATCAGGAAGATTACGGATATGACCTAGACCGTATCTATGCTTCCCTCGTGGGTGTTCGTACAGCAATTCCGGATGATGCCTACACCGCCAGCCTGCTGGGCACGGAGCGCAGCGGAAATGGCGTCGTTATCCGGGAAGACGGTTTGGTTCTGACAATTGGCTATCTTGTCACGGAAGCCGAGCAGGTCTGGATTACAGATAATTTTGGCCGCGCCGTCGCGGGCCATGTTCTGGGCTATGATCAGGAGACCGGCCTCGGCCTCATCCAGGCCCTCGGCCATCTTGATCTGCCGTGCCTCCCGCTAGGCGATTCGGACATTCTGAGTGAAGGCGATCCGGTCGTAATCGGAGGTCTTGGAGGCCGCAAAGGGGCGATAGCAGCGGAGGTGATGGCCATCCGCGAGTTTGCGGGATACTGGGAATATCTGCTCGACAAAGCGATTTTCACGGCGCCAGCGCACCCGAATTGGGGCGGCTGCGGGCTGATCGGGCCGGATGGCAGTTTGTTGGGCATCGGATCGCTGATGGTTCAGCAAACCAGTGAGGATACAGCGGTCGACGGGAACATGATTGTTCCGATCAATCTGTTGAAACCGATCCTTGAGCAATTGTCGACCTTCGGACGGGTGGATAAGCCCGCGCGCCCCTGGCTGGGCATTTTCGGCACGGAAGTCCATGATCAGGTGGTGGTTGCGGCGCTCAGTGAAAACGGGCCCGCGGACGAAGCTGATATCGAGGTTGGCGACATTGTCGTTGCCGTTGACGATGAGCGGGTCAACTCGCTGGCGGAGTTTTTCCGGCATGTCTGGTCCCTTGGCGAGGCGGGGGTGACCGTTCCTCTATCTCTCGCTCGGGACGGTGAAATACTCAGCATTAATGTCCGTTCGATCGCGCGTCAGACTTTGCTGAAGTCGCCGGCTCTGCATTAAGCCCGCGCTCAACATTTTGGCCGGCGGGGTTTGTTGTGCGCTTTCTTTGGTGCAATGCAGCAATTTGAGTGCCAGTATTGTCTAGTTATTGTACGGACGCTGCGGCAGGCGATTGTGCCCGGCTGTGCGTGTTCGTCGGAACGCGGAGCTTAAGCGATGCTGTATCATATGTATGAAGCGACCCGCATGGCGATCATGCCATGGCGGATGGGAGCGCAGGCCGTCCGTAACACAGTTATGGCGCCTTGGAGTCCGCTCTCCTATACGCCGTTGGGAAAGCAGATCGGTTCCGCCGCAGAGATGTTCGAGCGGGTAACCCGGCGCTACGGCAAGCCTGAATGGGGTTTAGAGAAGACTGTAATCGACGGTAAGGATGTCGCGGTTGAAGAAGAAGTCGTTATCCACCGATCCTATTGCAGCCTGGTGAATTTCAAGCGCGACACCAAGCGCAAGGATCCGAAGCTGCTGGTGGTGGCGCCGGTTTCAGGGCACTACGCAACATTGTTGCGGGGTACCGTGGAAGCGATGTTACCGGACCACGATGTCTATGTGACGGACTGGAACGATTGCCGCTATGTGCCGATCACGGCGGACCGTTTCAATCTCAGCGATTACATCGATTACATCATCGACTTTCTGCATTATCTCGGCCCGAATACCCATGTTCTGGCGGTCTGCCAGCCAAGCGTTCCTGTACTGGCGGCGGTTTCCATAATGTCTGGTTGGGGTGATATCTGCGCACCGGCATCCATGACGCTGATGGGCGGTCCGATCGATACGCGGCGCAATCCGACGGCGGTTAACAAGCTCGCCAAGGAACATACGATCGAATGGTTCGAGCGCCATGTCGTCACCGTAGTGCCGCCGCCCTATCCGGGTATGGGGCGACGGGTTTATCCGGGCTTCATCCAGCTCACCAACTTCATCTCGATGAACCTCGACAAGCACATGATCTCGCTTAACGAGTTGTTCGATCACCTGGTCCAGGGCGATGAGGAGGAGGCGGACAAGAAGAAGGCCTTCTACGATGAATATCTGGCGGTCATGGACCTGCCGGCGGAGTTTTATCTGGAGACGGTGGAAACTGTTTTCCAGAAGCATTCCTTGCCGAAGGGCGAGATGATGGCCCGCTGGAACCCGGTCAAAACCGAGCAGATCACCAGAACCGCGATCCTGTGCGTCGAAGGCGAACTCGACGATATTTCCGGTGTAGGCCAGACGCAGGCCGCGCTCGATATGACGCCGAATCTGCCGGACTCCATGAAGCATTATCACCTGCAGAAGCACGTTGGCCATTACGGCGTCTTCAACGGTGGCCGCTGGCGCCGCGAGATCGCGCCTGTGGTGAAGGGTTTCATCCGCGAGCACGATCACGAGCTTGGCGGCAAAGCACGCAAAGTACACGCAATCGCGAGCTGACGGCTTTACCCGTCTCTAATCGGAACGAATGGGGTGAGGCGACCGCGCTTGCGCTTTGCAAAGCGCGGCGCCATCATCGCCGTTCTTTTTCGACTCCCTGAATCCAGAGGATAAAAATGAACGGCGCAGAGAGCCTGGTGCGGACCCTTGTCGCGTCCGGAGTGGACGTATGTTTTTCCAACCCCGGTACGTCGGAGATGCATTTTGTCGCCGCGCTTGACCGGGTAGAGGGCATGCGCTGCGTGCTCGGCCTGTTCGAGGGCGTTGTCACCGGTATGGCAGACGGCTATGCGCGGATGGCGCTGAAACCGGCCTCCACCTTGCTGCATCTCGGCCCAGGCCTCGGCAATGGTCTGGCCAATCTGCACAATGCGAAGAAGGCCTTCACGCCAGTCGTCAACATCGTTGGCGAGCATGCGACCTATCATGTTGAATATAATGCGCCGCTGACCGCCGATATCGAAGGTATCGCCCGCCCGGTCTCCGACTGGGTGAAAACCTCGCGGTCCTCAAAGGATGTCGCGGCCGACGGCGCCGAAGCTGTTGCCGCCTCCATGGGTGTGCCCGGTCAGGTGGCGACGCTGATTCTGCCGGCCAATACCGCGTGGGAAGAGTCCGACGGTCCGGCCGCCCCGGTTGCACCGGTAGCCCGTCCGAAAGCACCTGCCGAAGCGATTCGCGCGGCCGCAGCGGCTCTGACCTCCGGCGAGGAGTGCATGATCCATATCTCTGACACCGCCCTGATGGGCGAGGCGCTGGAGATGGCCGGACGTATCATGGCGAAGACCGGCTGCCGTCTGAGCTGCAAGACCAGTAACCGGCGCTGGGAGCGCGGTGCGGGCCGTGTGCCGGTTGAGCGGATCCAGTATCCGGTGGATATCGCCCTGAAACAGCTTCAGTCGGTCAAGCATCTGGTTCTGCTCGGCGCGCCTGTGCCGGTGGCGTTCTTCGCCTATCCGAACAAGCCAAGCGTGCTGGTTCCCGAAGAATGCAAAGTCGTTGAGGTGGCGCCGGAAGGCTACGACCTGCTGGACGCCCTGACCGCCATCGCCGAGGAACTCGGTGCGACCGATATCGAGCCTGTTCGTCAGAAAGCCGAAAAGCCGGAGCTGATGAGCGGTGACCTCACGCCTGAGAGTATCGCTGCGGCGATCGGCCACCTTATGCCGAAAGACGCGATTATTGCGGATGAGTCAGTAACATCGGGCCGTGGGTTGATGCCGTTCACCGCCGGTACCGAGCCACATGACTGGCTGTCGCTGACCGGTGGCTCCATCGGTATAGGTATGCCGTTCGCGACCGGTGCGGCAATCGCCTGTCCGGACCGCAAGGTAATCTGCCTCGAGGGCGATGGCAGTGGCATGTATACGCTGCAGGCGCTCTGGACTCAGGCGCGCGAGAAGTGCGACGTCGTTAACGTTATCTTCGCGAATAGAACCTATGAAATATTGAAGGGCGAACTGATGAATGTCGGCGCCGAAAACCCGGGCCGGAAGGCCTTCGACATGCTGGAGATCGGCCGTCCGGACTTGGATTGGCGGCAATTGGCTGGCGGTATGGGGGTTTCGGCGACCCGGGCGACGACCGCGGATGAGTTCAACGAACAATTCAAGCGCGCGTTGAATGAGCCGGGACCGCATTTGATTGAGGCCTGGATGTAACTTTAGGGTAAGATCGTTCTGCATGGGTCATACGCGTAAACGGGTCTCTATAGAGCGATTGGCCGTTGAGCAGCTGTCGCGCATGTTGCAAGCCGGGTCTTCTCGGGTTTTCAATTGCGCGGCGTTGCATCGTAGTGTTCTTGCCGACGGCGGTGCGCCGGGGCAGTTCCTGTTCAAGACACGGGACCTGAACAATGCAATTTTCATGAAGGAAACCTATCCCGACGACGATATGCGTGAATCGGCGTCGAAGCCTGTCGGGACCAAGGTTTTCTTCTCCTACAGTGAAAAGGCGGACCTCGACGGCGGCCGGTCCATTTTCCTGAATGATCGGAATTTGCGGACCGCATTGCAATTCCAGGCTGGTATGTCGGACTCCCTGGAATCCGAGGAAGCCGCGGCCGATCTCAAGGTTTTGAAAATTCTGGATGACCTTCCTTCGGTCGATCCGTTCCTGTTTCGGGAGCGGATGGAGGCAGAGGGGCTTGATCCGCATCCGGGTTATTTCGAGATGACCGCTGCCGAATTCGGCCGTGTACGCGACCACGTTATGAAGCAATTCCAGCCGATCGTCGAAACCGCATTCGACGGCGTCACTGATGAGAATCGCGCCAGTTATCTGAAAACTCTGGTCAACAAGCTCTGGGACGCCAACGACATGGGCGCCCTGAAACCATTGATCCAGGCCATGCGGATCAAGGAAAGCGACGCTGCGGAAACTTTGTATGCCTGGAAAGGCGTTATCTATTACGAGCATATTTTCGCTCGTCGGCAAGAAATCTGGAAAGATTTTGCGAACTGGCTCAACACAGAGTCGCGTCCGCTCGACAGCATGCCGCCGGCCGCGCAGGCCACCTTGAATGATAGGGTCGGTCAATGGCGTAAGCTTTATCAGAAGCGATGGAAAGCGGTGCATCTGATGCTGGCGGAATATCGTAATTCGTATGAAATGCTGTTCCGTGATCACAAGAGTCCGGAGCCGTTTATCGAATTTCTGCACAAGGCCGGGAAGCGCTTTTTCCAGATTGGCGATTCTATGAGCCGGATTGACCATTCCATCGATCTTTGGCGGACCTATGTTGGCGACTCTTCGATGCGGTATCTCCGTTTCGAGCAGCTCAACTCGCTGTCCAGTGTCAGTATTCGCATTCTCAACGGAAGCTGATGATGTTCAGGATGGAAAAACCGGCCGCGCTGGTCGCGCTTGAGCAGGCATTCGCGACGGCCAATGAAGGTGGAAACGGATATGCTTTCGTTTCGGCACCAGTGGCGATTTCAGCGCTGCTCGATATGCTGGATGGCGGGAATCATCTGGTTCTCTCAGAGGGCGCACATCCCGATACCTATCGTGTGATCGAATCTATTCGGCGGCGTTCAGCGGGGCTCAAGGTCGGTTTCGCGGATATGGGGGACCTGGACGCCCTGGAATTGGCTGTCACCGAGGAGACACGTCTGCTTTGGGTCGAAACAGTATCTGGACCGAGGCTTTCCCGCGCGGATCTCGCGCGGGTTGTCGAATTTGCCAAGGCCCGGGACATTCTGGTTCTGGCTGACAATTCGGTGTTGGGCCATGAAGTGCTAAAGCCGCTTGCGGTAGGGTGTGACATTGTTTTCACATCGGCCCCGGCGGGTCGCGGAGGACTGATCGCTTTCTCCAAGAGTTCGGGGTTTGCCGAGGATCGCTTTGCCTATTTGCAAAGAGCTTACGACGCAATGCCCGGTGCGGCCGAGGCTGAAGCGCTGCTGGACACCTTAAGCGACGCACCAGGGCACTTGTCTGAGCGTGCGAAAGCGGCAGCGCAGCTCGCTTCTTCCTTGAAGGATCGCAAGAGTGTAGCGGAGCTTTTCTACCCGTGCGATGGCTGTACCGATCTGTCGGTTTCCTTTCATGGTCGGCCTGAAGAAGTTGATGCGTCTCTGGCGCGATTGGCCCGGTTTCGGCCAGGGCTGGTTCCGGGCCAGCCGGGAACCTTCTGGCATTATGCTCACAGGGATTATGAGGCGGTTCCGGAAGTAATCCGCCGCGTGCTTGGCATTCCGGACGGACTTGTCCGGTTCGGTGTGCCGGCGGAAGATCCGGAAACTCTGATTCGGGATTTTCAGGCTGCGTTCGGTTGAATGGGGCTGAGAAAATGCCGCCATTCAGACTTGAATTGAAATTTCGAGCGAATATCTCTATCCTGTGAGAAAGAAGCAGGATCGGTTCCTTATGTCGGTTGGAGGCTAACATGGCTGTTGGGCCAGCAGTAAGCGCATCGGTAGCAGACCTCAGAAACGTCACTCAGACGCAGCAGGAGCCAATTGTACGGCCTGCTGCTGACGGAGATGCAGGTGAGGAACAGATCGGTGCAAGCGGTGCAGGTGTAGATGCTACTCCGAACGAGCCGACAGTGGTGAACGTGACGGATACTTCTGCAGATCGTGGAGAAAACCAAAATCCGGGTGCGGCCGCACAGGGTAATGACGGTCGGTTGCCGGGTTCTGGTGACCCGAACAGAGGCACAACTCTCGATATCGCGGTCTGAATTCTGTTCAGACCAAAATGAAAGCGGCCCCGGAGGGCCGCTTTTTTGTATATGAACGTATCAGGCTGAATGGCCGAGCGGATGTTGCTGATAGCGTTTCAGGGCGACTGCGGCGGTCGCTGCGGCAATCACCTTCAATGCATCGCCTGGAATGAAGGGCAGTGAGCCATAGAGCGCCTTGTCCATCGGAATGCCGGCGACAGCCACCATCCAGGCAATGCCTCCCGCATAAACAACCAGAATGCCGCCGAAGACGTTGATCGAGACTGCGTGGATCAGTCGGTAGCGGTCCCAGCTTTTTTCCGTCAGCCACCCGATCACGAAGGCGGCAACCGGCCAGCTGAAGAGAAAACCGGCCGTGACGCCGGAGAAGACCGCCGCTCCGCCTCGTCCGCCCGCAAGCAGCGGCAGGCCCACAGCGACCAGCACGAGAAAGACAAGCAGGGCAAGACCGCCACGCCGGGCGCCAAGGATGGAGCCGGCCAGCATGACGCCAAGGGTCTGCGCCGTCACCGGTACTCCGGTAATCGGCAGGGTGAGGGCAGGAAAGAGTCCAAGCACGGCGGTGATCGCTGCAAAAAGCGCGATCAGGACAAGGTCGCGTGTGGTCATGATTGAGAGACTCCGAATGTTCTGGTGTTAGAGGTCAATGCCGCGAGCCTCGATAGCGTCGCTGATCTGGTCGGCGCGGCGCAGGGTCAGCACCGTCATGGGGATCAAGAGGGCGAGTGCATTGCGGTCCATGCCGCGGGCTTGTTGCGCCGCGCGAACGGTTTCCCAAGTTTCTGCCAGAACCGGAATGAAACGGATGGTCATGGCGAAAACAAGGCTGGTTTTTTCCGGATTGAGTCCGAGAGGCGCGAGCGGACGAAAGATGCGTTCCAGCACAGACATCAGATCGGAGACGCGTGTGGTCAGCGTCAGCAGCAGGCCGCAGACGATCATGATGGCAAAACGCAGTGTCAGAACTGTACCGGTCTCGATCGTGGTGAACATGGCGTGGGCTGCAAAGAAGATCGCCAGAACAATCAGCATCGGGCGGGCCTGATGAAAGATCTCCGTCGATGGCAGCCGCGCCAGTGGAAACCCGACTAGAGCGATGGCGAGCCCAGTGCCAAGAAGCCGTGCGTCGTCTGTAAGAAGGATCAGCAGTCCCGTCATGAACAAAAGGCCGAGTTTCCATCCGGGAGGTAGCGCATGGACCGGGGAGTCCTTAGGCACATAGAGCGACAGTTTCACCGCGCCATCTCCCTATAGGCTGCAATGGCAGCCGATGCGGGGCCATCGAAAGCGACAAGACCTTCCGCCAATACCAGCACGCGCTCCGCCGTCGCGGCGATTTCAAGATCGTGGGTGACGCAGATTACCGTCTGCTCCAGCCCATCGATGGCATCCATCACGCGTTTCCGGTTTTTAAGATCGAGCAGAGTGGTCGGTTCGTCCAACACCAGATAGCGCGGCTTCCGGAGCATTGAGTTGGCGAGCGCGAGCAACTGCTTTTCGCCGCCGCTCAGGCTATGGGAAGGCTGGTTGCGCAAATCGGTCAGTCCGTAGCTGTCGAGGATGCGTTCGATCCGCTCGTCCTCAGCCGCCGGGGGGAGTTTGAGGCCCTTCAGACTGAAGCGAAGGTCTTCTTCCACCAGTGGCATGACGATCTGGTTGTCAGGGTCCTGAAACAGGAACCCAACCTGCCGGCGGACGTCTTTCGCGGCTTTCACGGTATCGAGGCCGTCCACGGTAACAGTGCCAGTGCTTGGCCGACGCAGGCCGTTGATCAGTCGGGCGAAGGTCGATTTACCAGATCCGTTGGCGCCGATCACGGCAATCCGCCGTTCCCGCAGCGTCAGGCTGATGTCCGCGAGGACAGTCCGGTCTCCCGCCGTCACGCTGACAGTTTCGAATGCGATCAATGCAGCTTCCTCTTCGCCGGTTCTCAAAGCCAGCGCGCATACCGATCTGTCGTACGGACATGAATCGGATAGGGAGTGCAGGGCTTCTGCCTGAGCAGGCGTGGGAATTCAAGCTGAAACGCGTTCTTTCTGGCTGCCGGGCGGGTTTGCGAGCCCGGTTGGCGTAATGGCAAAACCGCCTGAGGCAGTGCGAGTAACCTCTGCGGTGACTCCGTAAAGCGTTTCGATTGCTGCGGCTGTCAGGACTTCTTCTGGTGTGCCGGTCGCCAGGATGCGTCCCGCAGACAAGCTGATGACCTGGTCGGCAAAGCGGGCTGCCAGCCCAAGATCGTGCATAGCTGCAATGGCAAGAATTCCATGCGTCTGGCAATGTTTGTGAACGATGTCGAGGACAAGGATCTGGTGCCGCAGGTCAAGCGCGGCTGTCGGCTCGTCAAGCAGCAGAACGCGAGGCGTGCGAACCAGTGCCTGGGCGAGAAACACCAACTGGCGCTGACCGCCGCTGAGATGCCCCAATGTTCGTGACTGAAGATCTGTCAGCCCGAAGATGGCAAGCGCTTCAAAGGCTGCTATGCGGTCATTCTCGCCTACCCGCAGGCCGAGGCTTCTCAGCCGACCAAGCAGAACAACTTCCAAAACGGTCAATGCAGATGCCGTCCCGGTGTCCTGCGGCATGTAGGCAATGGAATCTTCCGGCCGTTCGCCCGATAGCAGCGACACCGTGCCGCCATGCGGTTGCAGCCCGGCAATCGCCCGCAGCAGGCTGGACTTGCCAGTACCGTTCGGGCCGACCAGCGCGGCGCGGCACCCGGCAGTGAGGTTGAAACTGATATCCCGCAGGATCTCCGTCTGTCCGTAACTGAGAGAGAGGCCATTTACACACAGTGTCACCAGTAAGCCCTCCGTTGTTTCAGGATCAGTCCGAACAGGAAAGGCACACCGATAATCGCGGTGACGATACCGATCGGAACGATGGCGCCTGGCGCGATCAGCTTCGAGGCAATCGATGCGCCGATCATGATGCCTGCTCCAGCAGCGCCTGATAGCGGTAGCAACAGGCGTTGATCTTCCCCGACCAGCATGCGTGCGATATGCGGGGCGACGAGCCCGATGAAGCCGATTGTGCCGACAAACGAGACGGCGCCTGCGGTCAGGAGGGCCACGATTGCGAAAATTCGAAACCGGAGCGGTTTGACCTTCACGCCCAGGCTGGCTGCGCGGTCGTCTCCGAGCCGGAGCGCCGTTAGCCGCCACAGGTCCGGTATAATCAGAAGCATCCCGACGATCAGAACCGAGCCGGAGACCTTGACGCTGATCCAGTCTGCTTTCAGCAGGCTGCCAAAGACCCAGAAAACGATCTCCTGCAGGACTTCCGGCGAGGCCATGTATTGCACGAGGGACTGAAGCGACTGGAACAGGAACAGGGTTGCGATACCGGCCAGAACCATGATCTCCGCGCTCATACCGCGTCTCCATGCGAGGCCAAGAACGATCAAGGCGGCGAGTGAGGCAGTGCTGAAAGCGGCCAATGGAACACTGAAAGCCGACAGGGCGCCGAGCGATAAGCCGGTGAGGATGGCGATCGACGCACCAAGACCGGCCGCGGCGGAAAACCCGAGCGTGTAGGGGCTGGCCAGCGGGTTTCCCAGGATGGTTTGCATCAACGCTCCGCCTATCCCGAGGGACGCCCCGACGATCAAGCCGGTCAGGGTCATCGGCAGGCGAATATCGTGCACGATCACGAGTGTCATCGGATCACTTGCGCCATCCGCATCAACCAGAGCAGCGAGGACGTCGAAGACATTCAGGAAAGACGGGCCGATCAAAAGGTCGGCGATGGCGGCGGCGCAGACCAGTGCGATGCCGACCAGAGCCAAACCGGACCGCCGCGCCATCAATGATCTGTAGGCAATCTGCTCCTGGGCAAGCTCAGGGGCAGGCTCCTGCTGGAGTGAATGCGTCATGCTTTTCTCGCGATAGGAGGAAGCGGGCCGGTCCCGGCGAAGCTGTGAGCACCACCGGGACCGGAAGGTGATCAATCCACTTTCAGCATGAAGCTTCCACTGGCCTTAACAGGCAGCCATCTTTCGTAGAAGCGCCGGTGGTTCTCCTGCGGGTCGATATCGGCAAACGCCTCCGGATGCAGCGCTTTGGCGATGAATTGCAGGAAGGTGTAGTCGTAGAGGGTCCGGGCGCCGCCGTGATAGACGGCATAGATTTCGTTATTCCGGATCGCAGGCAGCTCCGCCCATCCGGGACGAGACCGGTATGCCCTTGCTCGTGCCTGCGTTTCATTTTCGTCGACGCCGAAGCCCATCAGAACAGCCTGATCCCGACCTGCCCAACCGGAGCCTGCAAGCAGGACCATTTCCGGTTTCGAAGCGAGCACATATTCGGGGCTGAGAGCACCCCAGTTCGTGATCTGTCCGTTGGCGATATTGTCTCCACCGACAAGGTCGATCACGCCGCCCCACATCCGTCCGGCATAGCTGTTGTCGTATTCCGAAGCACCCTTGCGTGCGAGTTCAACATAGACTCGTTTTTTCGGTCCGGTAGCATTTGCCACACGGGCGAGGACGTCTTTGAAGGCGTTCTCATATTCGCTGGCCAGTTGTTCGGCACGATCCTCGGTGGCCATAACTGCCCCGATCAGCCGGGCACTCGCCAGATGTTTTTCCAGGGTCTGTGCATTGAAATCGGCGGCAACCACGGGGATGCCCGCTTTCTCCAGTTTGTCGACCGCATTGCCCATGGCGCGGAATTGCCATGCGGCGACGATGGCGACGTCAGGTTTTGCTACCAGCGCTGCTTCAAGGTTGAAGGTTCCGGATTCAACTTCGCCGACATCGACAAGCTTTTCGATGCGCGGCTCAACCGCGCTATATGCTTTCCATTGCAGGTTACGCCAGCCTTCCCACGTATCGCGGGAGATGGCGACGACACGCTTGAAGGCATCTGGGCCAACGATGGCGTAAAAATCCTCGAAGTAGAAACCGAGAAGAACGCGCTTTGCGCCGTGCGGCACGGTCACGGTTCGGCCAAGAGTATCCGTGACGGTGACGGTTTCAGGAGCGGCGGATGCCGTCGTGGGGATTGCGGCAAGTAATGCGGCGGCGAGGGCTAGACAAGCCCCGGCCGCACGAAGAGTGCGGAGCATGAATTTTCCTTTTGTGAAAGCTAATCGCGGTGCCGAGGCACCTATTGGGAGGATCAGGTCACAGAAGGAGGCGCTCGTGTCAGGTGCCGGCTTTGGTATGCAGCCAGACGATGGTGTTGCTGGTTCGGTATGATTTGCCGGATATGACCGGAAGACAGACCGTGTGGGATACCGTCAACAGTTGGTGCCGGCAGAATGAAAGCGCCGAAGGACTGGCACCAGTCGCATGTGTTTGCACCACCGGTCGCCGGAACGGGACGACCTTGTGCGTCAACAGCGATGGTCCGGAGGCCATCCGAGGAACAGATCTCGACGATCTGCTCCGCTTCTCCTGAGAGGAGAGCGGCATAAGCGGCTGATGCCGGTGTGGAAAACACACCGGTCATGGCGAATTGCACCGCGACCCAGAGGATCGCGGGGAGCAGCGCCAATGTCCGTTTCTGCCTCAGAGACTTCATGGCTTGACCGATGCGGTGAAAATCGGCGGCCACAATGTCGTGCCGATTAATGAAAGGCAATCTTAAAACCGTACGATGCGGCAACAGTCGCTTGGTGGCCGCTCTGTTCTCATAAAAATTGTATTGATTTTATTTTTAGCACTGGCACTCCATAGTATGAAAAATACTGTTATGTGGTACCTTTTGGTTGGTGCCTCTGGAGCCACTATGACACGGGCTTTAGCCTCTGTTGCGGCATTTATACTTATCCTCGCGTTTGGCAGCGGGATTTCATACTGGGTATATGACCGGCAGTATGCTGCGCTGATATCTGATGGCAGCGCACAACTAGCGGTCGCCCGGTCGACATTTTCACGTGAACTCAATCGGCTTTTTGATCCGGGACCAGCGGTCTACGAGACAATCACTGATACCCGTCTCGTCGGACTGTCAGATCTTGAGGTTGAGGATCTGTTCTTCGCTGTAGCGACGGGACCGGTTCGGCGTTTGCCGCAGATAAACGGAATCTATATCGGGTTTCCCGATGGCCGTTTCCTGCAGGTGCAGGATCTTGTGCCTTTGAACCAGAGCGCTACCGAAGGGAAACTGACGCGGAGGGTTATTGACGACCCGACCGGGGAACCTGCCGGACACTGGTTTTCCACGGCAAAGAAGACCGGCCGCTGGGTCGGGGTGGATGTCGCGTCCGGGCCATACGATCCTAGAAGCCGTCCCTGGTATAAAGAGGCTCTTGCTGCTGAATCCGGTGTCTGGACAAAACCTTATCAATTTGCGTCCAGCGGTTCTCTAGGCGTCACGTACACGCGGAAGCTCTATCACGATGACGGTGCGCTGTGGGGGGTTCTGGGGGTGGACCTGTCTCTCTCGTCGCTCTCCCTCACTCTTGTTCAGGCTTCGGAGATATTGAATGGCTTCGGCGATCTGATTTTTGCAACGGACCTAGCCGGGAGAATGCTCGGGCATCCGGATCTGGTGCGGGCGAAACCGTCAGAGAAGCTAGATGTGGAGGCTTTTCTGGAGCGTTACCGGGAGAAAAATTCGGTTGAGCAGATCCTGATCGAGTCTCTGCTGGTTCCAGGCACCGTTAGCATCGTCGATACCGGTGAAGCTCAATATCTGGCTACGAGGGCTGTACTCGACCCGGATCTCGCAATGCCCATCAGCATCTATCTCGCAGAAGGCATGAATACCATTCTGGCCGATGCGAATACCACTTTGATGCGCAATGTGACTCTGTTGTTCGTCGCCATTGTCGCTTTCGGGACGGTCTCGTTCTATGTGGTCAAGCTCGGTGTTGAAGTCACTGCGAGAAAGAAAGCGGAAGCGGAACTCGTCGAGGCCCGCGATATGGCGGAAGCCGCCACCCGTGCCAAATCGTCTTTCCTCGCCACAATGAGCCACGAGATCAGGACACCGATGAATGGTGTCATGTCGATGGCTGAACTGCTTGCGCTCAGCAAACTCAATGCTGAGCAAAGTGGGATGGCCCGGGTCATACGGGACTCCGCTGGCGCTCTGTTGACTATCATTAACGATATTCTCGACTTCTCCAAGATCGAAGCCGGAAAGCTCGATATCGAGACTGTTCCGTTTTCTCTTATGGAGACGGTGGACGGCGCCTCTGAAATCCTGATCCAGAAGGCGGACGAGAAAGGACTCTCGCTGATAGTGGATATCCAGACGGATCTTGCCGACCAGCGTCATGGCGACCCGACCAGATTGCGCCAAATTCTTCTTAACCTCGGCGGTAACGCCGTCAAGTTCACCGAACGTGGCAATGTTCGTATCAAGATCCGTGAACTTTCCGATCATGACGGTGAGTGGCTTCGGTTTGAGGTTCTGGATACCGGCATTGGATTGACCGAGGAACAATGCAGCAAACTTTTCAAACCCTTCGTCCAAGCCGACCAGTCGACAGCCAGGAAGTTTGGTGGCACCGGTCTGGGGCTGTCGATCAGCCATCGTCTGACAGAACTTATGGGGGGACGTATAGGCGCTCTCAGCACTCTCGGCGAAGGATCTACTTTCTGGTTTGAGCTGCCGGTGAAAGGGGATGAGGGAACGGTTCCGGCCCCAGACCACGATCTTTCCGCAGCAAGAGTGTTGCTCGCCGGGCTTGAGCCCTGCCAGGCCGATGTTGCGACCCGCTATCTGCAGGCGGGAGGCGTGACCGACATAGGAGCAGACGATCCGGAAAATACTCAACCGTGCGACCTCGTGATTGCAGGGCTGGGGGGTGAGTTGGACGATGCCCGGCGGGTATGTAAACCGGGCGGGGCGCTGGCGCTTTGCGCTGGACGGGAGGCTCTGGCTGGTCTTCCTGACGCGGCCAAGAAGAGCGCCGCGGTTTTGCTCCCTCTGCCGATCACCCGCCCAAAGCTGTGGCGCGCCGTGGCGATAGCACTTGGCCTGGAGCGCGCCGATGCGCAAGAAGGGGATGCGCGTCCGGAACTTGCGTTCACGCCGCCTCCACTTGAAGAGGCCCGGTCTGCGAATGCAATTGTGCTTGTCGCCGAAGACAATCCCACTAACCAGGTGGTGGTCCGCAAAATGCTGTTCCGCATGGGCTTTGCCTGCGAGATTGTCGATGACGGCGCTGCCGCACTCGCCGCGCTTGATGATGGCGGTCATGGATTGCTGCTGACCGATATCAACATGCCTGGCATGGATGGATTTTCGCTTGCCCGGGCAATTCGCGGAAAAGAAACCGCCGCTGATAAGCCTTTGCCGATAATCGCTCTCACAGCCGATGCGATGGCCGAAACCGAGGCGGAATGTCTCGCTGCTGGCATGAACGCCTGTCTGACCAAACCGATCGACAGCAAAATGCTCGTTTCTTCTCTGTCTGATTATCTGCCTGCGGGTCTCCCACTGCGACGCGACGCCGAGAGCGACGAACCCGAGCCCGAAGAGGCGGAGGATGTTCCCGATCTGCCCGTCTGGGACCGGGAGATCTTTGAGCCGGCCGCCATGGAAGAGGCTTTTGGCAAATTCGATGACGAGGCGAAGGAGTTCGTTTTGTCCGCGCGGGGAGCGTGGGGTGTTCGGATTTCCGAAGTCGGTCATGCCATGCAGGAGGGAGACATGGCGGCCGCGCGCAACGCGGCGCATTCCCTCAAAGGAGCTGCGCTCTCGGTTGGAGCGCTCCGTCTGGGGCGCATCGCAGGCGAGTTGCAGGACGCGCTTGACGCGCAGGATGACGTGATGGCCGGGATTATGGCTGAAGTGCTGGAGCCAACCCTCACAGAGTTCGACGAAACGGTTAAACGGATTTTCTAGGAGTCCGGGGAGGGCTGATGGGTATTCCGAAAATAAAGTACGAAACGATGAATGTTCTTGTACTTGAAGATGAATTCTACATTCGGAAAATCATTGTAAGGCTGCTGCGCGAGATCGGTTTTGAGGCCGTTTACGAAGTTTCTGACGGAATTGACGGGATGAAGGAGTTGCTGCGTGTCCGTCCAAATCTGATCCTTTGCGATATTCATATGGAACCGATGGGTGGCATGAAGTTTCTGAAGACCCTGCGGGGTTTGAAAACCGGCGGTGTTGCGGATTTGCCGGTGATTTTCCTGACTGCCGATGCAGAGGTTGACACAGTCATGAAAGCAAAGGAGTTGCGCGTTGACGGGTATATAACGAAGCCGGTTTCTCTGACACATCTCAAAACCAAGATCGATACGGTCCTGACGGAACATGCGGCCGCCAATCCAAATTGAATGCGATCGGTTTTGAGTACACTCGGTAGATATTGGCGGATGAATCGAGAAATCATCCGTCACTGTCATATTTCGCAAACCTGAAACGCATAATCTCCTGACTTCCATAATGCGCCGAAAAAACGGCCAAAGACGCGAATTCGGAGAGAGAATATGCAGGATATCAAGCACAGCCCGATCCCAGGTCCGGACCACGATATGTCTTTTGACGAATGGGATGAGGCTACCAGCCCCAGCCCCGATGTCTGCGGTTTCGATATCGTTGTTGAAAGCGCAATGAGCCGTCGTGGCTTCCTCGGCGCGCTGACTGTATTCGGCGCTTCCAGCTTCCTTATGGGCACCTCCGCGCTGACGCCGGTCGAGGCGGCCACCCGTCTTTCCTTCGAGCAGGTTGCGGCGAATACGCTGGACACGATAACCGTGCCAAAGGGCTATAACTGGAACATCGTCACGAGTTGGGGGCAGCCACTCTGGTCTCGCGGTGCCGATTTCGACCAGTCGACCCGGGGTACGGGCGAGACGCAGGAAATGGCTTTCGGCGACAATAATGACGGCATGGCCCTGTTTGTCTCCGGCGGCAAGAATGTCCTCGCCGTGAACAACGAATACACCAACCGCTCGATTATCTATGGAGCGCGTGAAAGCAAGCTGCCGGAAAACCCCGACGATGTGCGCAAGGGCAAGGCCGCGCATGGTGTCAGCGTTATGGAAGTCGAAGAGCAGGACGGCCGCTGGCATGTCGTTGTCGATTCGCCTCTGAATCGCCGCATCACCGCCGATACGCCGATGGAGCTGACCGGCCCGGCGCGCGGCCATGATCTGATGAAGACCGCCGCCGATCCGAGTGGCACCACCTCGCTCGGCACCTGGAACAATTGCGGTAACGGCCGCACTCCGTGGGGCACCTATCTGGCCTGCGAGGAGAATTTCAACGGTTACTTCTCCTCTAGTGACGAGGCCTACAAGCCGAGCGCCGAGCTCAGCCGTTATGGCGTGAAGACGAAGGATTGGGGTTACGCCTGGGCGACAGCCGACGAGCGCTTCGACATCTCCAAACATCCGCATGAGCCGAACCGCGCTGGCTACATTGTCGAAATCGATCCGATGGACCCGACCTCTACCCCGAAGAAGCGCACCGCCCTTGGCCGTTTCAAGCACGAGAACGCCGAAGTGGTGGTCGCGGCGAACGGTCAGGTTGTCGCCTACATGGGCGACGATGAGCGCGGCGAGTTTCTTTACAAGTTCATCTCCGACGGCACCTATGCCGTGGGTGGCGACAATTCTGACTTGCTCGAGACCGGCTCCCTCTTCGTTGCCAAGTTCAATGACGATGGCTCCGGTGAATGGCTCGCGCTGACGCCGGAAGCCACGGGCATGTCACGGCCGGAGATCTCGATCCATACGCGGATCGCCGCCTCGAAGGTTGGCGCCACGACAATGGACCGGCCGGAATGGGTTTCCTCGCATCCGAAGAAGGCCGAAATCTATTGCTGCCTGACCAACAACAAGAACCGCGGCGTAAAGCCGAATGCCGGTGGCGACGATACGTCGGCCAACGGACCGAACCCGCGTGAGAAGAACAATTACGGTCAGATCGTGCGCTGGCAGCCGGCAGGCGGCGACCATATCGCGAGCGGTTTCAACTGGAACCTGTTCGTACTTGCAGGCAACCCGGCGGTGCATTCCGACGCGTATGCGGGCTCCGGTAACGTCAATGCCGACAATATGTTCAATTCCCCTGACGGCCTTGCCTTCGACAGCACGGGCCTGCTCTGGATCCAGACGGACGGCAACTACAAGAACGAAGGCGATTTCGCTGGAATGGGGAACAACCAGATGCTGGTTGGCGATCCGGAAACCGGTGAGATAAAGCGGTTCCTCGTCGGCCCTAATGAAGCCGAGGTCACTGGCGTAACATGGAGTGCGGACCGCAGAACTCTGTTTGTTGGCATCCAGCATCCGGGTGAGAAGGGCAACAGCCACTTCCCGGACGGCGGCGCCTCGGTGCCGCGCTCCTGCGTCATCGCCATCAAGCGCGACGACAACGGCCTGATCGGCTAGGACTGCTGCGTCTACCAGACCGGCCGGCCAGCGATCGCGGCCGGCCGGTTGCATTTGATCGCTGACCAATCCATCACCGCTGGAAGAGCGTATCCGTTACAGTGTCCCTCTGTTATGCGGTACCTGCCATGGACGGCAATCTGATCCTTGTTCTCGGCGACCAATTGTCTCCGGAAGTCTCCTCGCTCAAGGCGGGAGACAAGCACAGTGATGTTGTCCTGTTGGCGGAAGTCGCCGCCGAGGCGACCTATGTGAAACACCACAAGAAGAAGATCGCCTTTCTTCTCTCAGCGATGCGGCATTTCGCCGACGAGCTTCGCGAAGACGGCTGGTCGGTCGAATATGTCCGGCTGGACGATCCACAGAATACCGGATCTCTCGGTGCAGAGGTAGAGCGGATTTCAGGGCGGTTGAACCCCGCGCGCATCCTCGTCACCGAGGCCGGAGAGTGGCGCTTGCAGAAGGAAGTGCGACGTTGGAGCGATGCTCTCGGACGGCCGGTGGATGTTCTTCCGGATGATCGTTTTCTGTCATCAAGAGAAGAGTTCACGGCCTGGGCGGACGGTCGGAAGCAGCTCCGGATGGAGTATTTCTATCGTGAAATGCGCCGCAAGACCGGTCTGCTGATGGAGGGGGATAAGCCGGCGGGGGGCAAATGGAACTATGATGCGGAAAACCGGAAGCCCGCTGCGGGTGACCTCTTCATGCCCGAGCCATTGCGGACAAACCCGGATAAAGTCACCGGGCAGGTTCTCGATCTGGTTGCTCTTCAGTTCGCGGACCATTTTGGCGATTTGGAGCCGTTCTGGTTCGCTGTAACCCGCGCGGATGCGGAAGCGGCGTTCGAAAGTTTCGTTGCGCAGGCCTTACCGCGCTTCGGGGACTTTCAGGATGCCATGCTGACGGGGCAGAGTTTTCTCTACCACGCCGTTGTGAGCCACTATCTCAATGCGGGCCTGCTTGAACCGCTCGCAGTCTGCCGCCGGGTCGAGCGTGCCTACCTGGACGGTGATGTACCTCTGAACGCGGCGGAAGGTTTCATCCGGCAGATCATCGGCTGGCGGGAATTTATCCGGGGCATTTACTGGCTGAAGATGCCGGACTATGCGGGCTCGAACTTCTTTGGCTCCACGCGCCCATTGCCTGATTTCTACTGGACCGGCAAGACGGACATGTCTTGCCTCGCGGCGGCCGTCGGACAAACGCGGGAAGAAGCTTATGCCCACCACATCCAGCGTCTGATGGTGACTGGCAATTTCGCAATGCTGGCCGGGATCGATCCACATCAGGTGCATGAATGGTATCTGGCGGTCTATGCCGATGCGTATGAATGGGTGGAGATGCCGAATACATTGGGAATGAGCCAGTTCGCCGATGGTGGTTTGCTGGGCTCCAAGCCTTATGCGGCCAGCGGTAACTACATCAACAAAATGTCTGACTATTGCGGGAACTGTCATTTCGACGTGAAGCGGAAAACGGGCGAGGGCGCCTGCCCTTTCAATTCCCTTTATTGGCATTTCATGGATAGAAACCGCGGACAGCTGGGCGGTAATCCACGTCTGGGCCCTGTCTACCGTACCTGGGACAGGATGACGCCGGCCAAGCAGCAGGATTATCGCGACAGTGCCGAGGTGATTCTTTCGGAACTCTGATGACGCTTGTTTTTAGCGGCGCGCCGGCAGCGCTCCGAACAGTAGCGAACCTCGTCCCACACCCGCGCCCATTTTCTGCGCCAGGCGAAAGGGCGCTGACAGATCGGGCAGGTTTTTTCTGGCAGGTTGCTTTTGTTCAACGGCTTCATGGCGGACGCCTCGATCGATTGGTCTTTGGACCCTTTCCGTTACGAAGAGCGTCATCGAAAAGATCAGTCTCATTTTTCGGGAAACAGGCATTAGAGTGAGCGTTTCCCTCCGGCCTGGAACCCGCCAAATGAAAACGATTGAGTATTTCTACGCTGCTTACTCCGGCTATGCCTATATCGGCTCCGCCGTTTTGCAGGAGATAGCGGCCAGGGCCGGGGCCAGGCTTGTGCACCGGCCGTTCGTTCTCCGGACACTTGTTACGGCGCGCGGAAATACCAGTCGTGTCGAGGACGCTGTCTATCGTGACTATGCATTCCGCCGGGAGATAGAGCGCTGGGCCGAATACCGAAATGTGAGGATGCTCGGCCGAACGCCGACTTATCATCAAGAATCTTATGAGACAGCGAACCGGATGCTGATCGCGAGCGGCGAGACGGGAGAGCAGACGGACCGGCTGGCGCATGGCTTTCTGGAAGCGCATTGGGCGGATGATGCGGACTTATCGGACCGCGAAACCCTGCTGGCTATAGCGGCTTCGGCGGGAATCGACGGGGCGGCTCTGATCGAGGCCGCCGGCGCGGAGGAGGTTGCCGCACGGCATCGCGCCAATACGGAGGAGGCTATTGCCAGGGGCTTTTTCGGATCCCCGACATATGTGGTCGATGGCGATCCGTTCTATGGCCAGGACCGGCTTGAGCTGGTGGCGCGGGCATTGGAGAAACCCTTCGCGAATGACTGGGCGCCGACGTCTTGAGCCGTTTCATCAAGCGGAGGCTAGGAGCCGCTGATACTGTCTGATCGCCGAGCTAACCGTCACGGCAAGTCCTGCTCCCAGAACCCACCAGGCTGGGCGAATCCCGATGCTTGGATCGAACTGAGACTGAAGCATCACCGATAGCGGGACATTGTGTGTGAGCGCGATGCCGATACTTTCTCCTGCGCCAGTCAGCAAGGCAGTGGCGATGGCCAGGGCTGCCAGCCCGCCGAGTGACGGATCGCCCAGGCGCCATCGCCAGACGCGGTAGAGCATCAGCCAGGCGAATAGTCCGCTGAACAGGATCGGCTCGGTCACATCATTCTTGGATTGCAGGAAGAAGTGCACCAAGGCCAGCAGGCTGATCGGATAAACCAGCTTGTGCAAGAGCTGCCAGCGCTTGCCGCCGAGGCGCCGAACCATGCCGTCCGTCGATGTCGCGGCAAGAGCGGCGAGGCCGAGCAAAGCGACGAAACCGATAGCCAGATAGAACCGCAGGACAATCTCGGTGGCAATCTTTGGCAGGTCCCAAGCTTGCTGGCCCATATAGAGCAACAGGTGCAGCGCCACCGTGAAGAAGACGGAAACGCCGATCATGCGCCGGACTGCGAACAGTCCGTTCCAGCGCAGTGTTCGGCGCAGCGGTGTAACGGTAAGCGATGCCAGCAGGAACACAACGGACCACCAGCCGACCCGGTGGATCGCCACATCCCAGGGGCGTGCGCTCAGTTTTCCGACAAGCGTGTCGAATATCAGCAAAAAAGCGGGTGTCAGGATGGCGAGCAGAACAACGGTTTTGACCAACGAAACCCGGCCTGTCCGGTCCGTCCACGGGTAATAGTCCGCGATTGCGCGTCTCTTCGATTGGTTGCCGCTTGTAATGGGTTGCATGGATTGTAGCCTGACCTATCCGCAGAACGCTAAAGCTGCGGTTCTACCAGCACCGTTCGCGCGCCGCAGCAAGCCACTGTTTCGTGATCCAGGTTTGATCCGGGTGACAGATGAAGCTCAGTTGCTGCCTCCGGTATCAGAACAGGATCCCGGGTAGCCATGTCGCGATTTGCGGTAGCACCCAGATAACCGAGACCGCCAGGATCTGGAGAAGGATGAAGGGCGCCACCCCTGCATAGATCTGGCCGGTGGTGATTTCTTTCGGTGCGGCGCCACGGAGATAGAACAGCGAAAATCCGAACGGTGGGGTCAGGAAAGAGGTTTGCAGGTTGATTGCGATCAGCACGGAAAGCCACATCGGATCATGCCCCATGATTATCAGTACGGGGGCGATCAGGGGCAGCAGGATCACGGTGATTTCTACGAAATCGAGGAAGAACCCCGCCACAAAGATCAGCGCCATGGAGAAGACCAGGGCGCCCAAAGGACCGCCAGGCATGGCCGTCAGAATTTGTTCCACCCGTTCTTCGCCACCGAGTCCGACAAAGACCAGCGAGAAGATGCTGGCTGTCAGGATGGTGGCAAAAATCATCGAGGTGACCGTCATAGTCTGGGTCATTGCCGGTTTGAGAATCCCGGATCGGTGCGCTTTCATAAGAGCGTTCACGATAGCTCCGGTGCCAAGCAGAACCAATCCTGCATAGGCGCCACCCTGCAACCAGTCTGCTAACTCGGCATCGCTGCGTTGCAGGCGTACGGGGAAAAGCCCTGCCGCGACCGCAAGCAGTATCAAGCTGCCCGCACCAAACAGGATGATGCGGCGGTCTGCACCAAGCTGATGCCCTGCCATTAGCAGAGCACCGATTGCGCCGACAGAGGCTGCTTCCGTCGGCGTCGCGATGCCGCCCAGGATCGCCCCCAGCACGGCAACGATGAGCAATACGGGCGGTATTACGGCGCCAAGCACTGCGGTGCGTGTCGGCGGGCTTCCACTGATCTCAATGGCGGGGGCGTCGCCCGGGCGCAGCCAGGCGCGTGCCATCACATAGGCGATGTAAATACCAACCATCGTCAAGCCGGGGACCAGAGCGGCGGCGAAAAGCTGGCCGACGGAGATGGTCTCGACTGAGAACTTTCCCTGGGTGAACTGTGCCTGCTGGTAGGCGTTGGACATGACGTCCGAGAGGATGATGAGCAGGGTCGATGGCGGAATGATCTGGCCGAGTGTCCCTGCCGTGCAGACAAGCCCTGAGGCTAGCCGGGGATCGTAGCGGTTCTTCAGCATGGTCGGGAGGGCGATCATCCCCATCGCGATGACGGTTGCCCCAACAATCCCGGTCGAGGCCGCCAGAAGGGCGCCAACAAGCACGACCGAGACACCGAGACCGCCACGCACGCGGCCGAAAAGTTGGCCCATGGTTTCGAGCAGGTTTTCGGCTATTCGGCTTTTCTCAAGCACTATCCCCATCAGCACGAAGAGTGGAATCGCGATCAGAACGTCATTGGTGACGACACCGAAAATGCGCTGCCCCAGAGCGCCGAGCAGGGAGATATCCATTGCGCCTGTGAGCCATCCGAGTGCGGCAAAAAGGATCGCAACACCCGCGATGCTGAATGCAACCGGAAAGCCGAGAAGGATGCAGGCAATCAGAGCCGGAAACATCAACAGGTCGAGGGCCATCGTGTCAGATCCTCCGTCCGGCGAGGACGGCTATGTTCCGCAACAGGCACGCTGTGGACTGGATCATCAGCAGCACGCAAAAGGCCGGTATCAGGGATTTAAGAAGGAAAGAGGCGGGGATACCGCCAACGGAAATCGGACCTTCAAGAATTGACCATGCGTTCCGCACGGAAGGCCATGACCAATAGAGCACAGTCGCCATGGATGGCAGTAGCAGGAACAGGTGCCCGAAAATGTCGATCACCTGTTTTGTTGCGGTACTGGCCTTTGCGTAGAAGATATCAACACGGACATGTCCGTCGATTAGCAAAGTGTATCCGGCGCCCAGCATGAACAGGGCCGCATGCATGTAGAGAACGCTCTCGTTCACGGCGATTGCGCTGATGCCAAAGCCGTAGCGCATGATGACGATGGCAACCTGCACAAGCACCATGAATATGGCGAGCCAACGGACGATCTTGCCGACCGTGTCGTTAATCCTGTCGAGATAATCGGCGAATGGGGAATTCATCATGATAGATCAGTGAAAGCCGGGGCGGAATTCCGCCCCGGCTTTTCCCATTTAAGGAACGTACCCCGAGAGATGGGCCTTAGTACGTGTAGTTAAGTGCACGAGCGTTCATCTGCCCGTTATCGGCATAGACCATGTAGCTGGCAACCGACTTGCGATAGGTGATGAAACTTTCCGTGATCCGCTTCACCAGCTCGTCGCTATCGCCGCGTAACTCCGAAATCACTTCGCCAGCGGCATTGCCCATGGCGATGATGACTTCTTCCGGAAGCTTCTTGACCTGCACGTCCTTGGTTTCCACCAGCTGCTTCAGAGCGGCGGCATGCTTGGTCGTGTACTCGGTCCAGACCGGATTGTAGAGGCTTTCGCAAGCGATCTTGACCGCGCCCTTCAGATCATCCGGAAGGGCATTGTAGGCCTCCATGTTCACCGCGCATTCCTCTGCCGAGGACGGCTCGCCGACGCCGGGCCAGTAGTAATTCTTGGCGATCTGATAGAAGCCGAGGGCGCTGTCCGTCCACGGGCCAATGAACTCACCGGCGTCCAGTGCGCCGGACTGCATCGCCTGGAACATGGCGCGGCCGCCCATGGCCTGCACGGACATGCCGAGTTTGGCGCACATTTCCGATGCCAGACCGGTGGTCCGGAACTTCAATCCCTTGAGATCGTCGACGGAGTTGATCTCGTTACGGAACCAGCCCTGCCACTGAGGTCCGGAATTGCCGCACAGGAACGGCTTGAGGCCAAAACGGCCATACATCTCGTCATAGAGTTCCTGTCCGCCACCATGTGCCAGCCAGCCAAACTGCTCATCCGCTCGCAGGCCGAACGGCTGGGAGCCGAACAGCAGGATGCCCTTGGACTTGGAGCCCCAATAGGCCGGAACCGCGTGATAAAGTTCTGCGGTTCCTTCGGACACAGCGTCGAACACGCCCCGGCCTGGAACCAGCTCGCCGGCAGCGAACAGTTTGACCTCAAGCCGGCCGCCGGACAGTGTAGTGATCCGGTCCGCGAGCATCTGCGCGGCCACACCCGGACCAGGCAGGTTTTTCGGCCATGCCGTGACCATCTTCCACTGTATCTTGCCAGTGGCAATCGCTGGTGAGGCAAGCGTCGCAGCGCCTGCCGTTACACCGACAGCTGCTGCGCCGGTTGCTGTTGTTTTCAGAAAATCACGTCTTTTCATAGTTCTGCCTTTCCCTGTTCAGAAAACTCTGTGGTTCCTCACTTCGTTTTTGTCTCCGGATTTTAATTACCGGTTCAGAATGCCCGGAAGATTCAATTCATGCTCCCGGGCGCAGTTTATGGCGATCTCGTAGCCCGCATCCGCGTGCCGCATGACACCGGTCGCCGGATCGTTCCAAAGAACCCGCTCCAGCCGCCGGTCGGCATCCTCGGTACCGTCGCAGACAATGACCATCCCGGAATGCTGTGAGAAGCCCATGCCAACCCCGCCGCCATGATGCAGCGAGACCCAGGTGGCGCCGGAGGCGGTGTTCAGGAGGGCATTCAGCAGCGGCCAGTCCGACACCGCATCAGAGCCGTCCTTCATCGCTTCGGTTTCCCGGTTTGGGGAGGCGACGGAGCCGCTGTCTAGATGGTCGCGGCCGATCACCACCGGGGCTTTCAGCTCGCCATTACGGACCATCTCGTTGAAGGCTAGGCCGAGCCTGTGTCGGTCGCCGAGGCCGACCCAGCAGATCCGGGCGGGCAGTCCCTGGAAGGAAATCCGCTCACGCGCCATGTCGAGCCATTTGTGCAGATGCGTGTCGTCCGGCATCAGCTCCTTAACCTTGGCGTCGGTTTTGTAGATATCCTCCGGATCTCCGGACAGCGCACACCATCGGAACGGGCCAACGCCGCGGCAGAACAGCGGGCGGATATAGGCAGGTACGAAGCCAGGGAAGGCGAAGGCGTTCTCCAGCCCTTCTTCCAGCGCGACTTGACGGATGTTGTTGCCGTAATCCAGCGTCGGCACGCCCTGGTTCCAGAAATCCACCATGGCGGCGACATGCACCTTCATTGACGCGCGGGCAGCATTCTCGACCGCTTTCGGGTCACTCTCGCGCTTCGCCCGCCATTCGGCGACAGTCCAGCCTTGCGGCAGGTAGCCGTTGATCGGATCGTGCGCCGAGGTCTGATCGGTGACGATGTCCGGGCGGATGCCGCGCTTTACCAGTTCCGGGAAGATGTCGGCGGCATTACCGAGCAGGCCGACGGACTTGGCTTCGCCAGCCGCTGTCCAGCGTTCGATCATCTCCAGTGCTTCGTCGAGGCTGGTGGCTTTCTCGTCGACATAGCCGGTACGGATGCGGAAATCGATTCGGGTTTCGTCGCATTCGACAGCAAGGCAACAGGCCCCTGCGAAGACTGCGGCGAGCGGCTGGGCGCCGCCCATGCCTCCAAGGCCGCCGGTCAGGATCCATTTGCCGTTCAGATCGCCGTCATAATGCTGGCGCCCGGCTTCGACAAAGGTTTCGTACGTCCCCTGCACGATCCCTTGGCTGCCGATATAGATCCACGAGCCGGCCGTCATCTGGCCGTACATCATCAGGCCCTTGCGATCGAGCTCGTTGAAATGCTCCCAGGTGGCCCAGTGTGGCACCAGGTTGGAATTGGCAATCAGGACACGGGGAGCGTCGGCGTGGGTGCGGAAGACGCCGACAGGGCGCCCGGATTGCACAAGCAGAGTCTCGTTTTCTTCAAGCTCTTTGAGACTGGCGACGATCCGGTCGAAGTCTTCCCAGGTCCGGGTCGCCCGGCCAATACCGCCATAAACCACCAGCTCATGCGGATTTTCGGCCACGTCCGGATGCAGATTGTTCATCAGCATGCGCATCGGTGCTTCGGTGGTCCAGTGCTTGGCGTTCAGCTCCGGGCCGGTCGGCGGGAAGATGTCGCGGGCATTCTTGCGGGGATCGGTCATTGTTTCGCCTCCGGTCTAGTAACGGGCGGAAAGGGACAGCAGCGGATCGTGTTCAGTGGCTTCCGCGATTGATTTGTCGAGGATGCGTTCTGCAACCGCTTCTATGTCGTTCGCGACCTCTCGGTCTTCGGTCAGTGTCGGAGAGACGGCGCGGATGGCCGATACCACGCGGTTGAGGGTTGTGCTGGTCTTTAGGGGTGCCCTGAACTCAATGCCCTGCGCGGCGCAGAGCAGTTCGACGGCAATGATCCGTGTCAGGTTGTCGTTCATCCGCATCAGTCGCCGGGCGCCGTGGGCGGCCATCGAAACATGGTCTTCCTGATTGGCGCTTGTGGGGGTCGAGTCCGTCGAGCAGGGATTTGCGAGATGCTTGTTCTCGCTCATCAGCGCGGCAGTGGTGACCTCTGCGATCATAAGGCCGGAATTGAGGCCGGGCTCGGGTGTCAGGAAGGCCGGCAGATCGAAGGACAACACCGGGTCCACCATAAGGGCGACACGGCGTTGGGCGATGGCGCCGATCTCGGCGATGGCGATGGCCATCTGGTCGGCGGCGAAGCCAACCGGCTCCGCATGGAAGTTGCCGCCGGAGATGATCCGGCCATCCTCGACCAGAACCAGCGGGTTGTCGGTCACTGCGTTTGCTTCGATCTCAAGCGTGCGGGCGGCATGGCGCATCATGTCGATGGCCGCGCCTGAAACCTGAGGATGACAGCGGATGCAATAGGGGTCCTGGACGCGGGTATCGCCATGGCGATGGCTCTCGCGGATCTCGGATCCCTCCATCAGGGATCGCATGGCTGCGGCGACATCAATCTGGCCGGGCTGGCCGCGAAGCGCGTGGATAGCGGGATGCAAGGGCGCGGTGGAGCCCATGATGGCGTCTGTCGAAAGTGCCGCCGCGACCACACCCGCCTCGACATTGCGCCAGGCGTGGGAGAGAGCGATCAGTGCGTAGGCGGTGGAGAACTGGGTTCCGTTGATGAGCGCCAGACCTTCTTTTGGGCCTAGCTCTATCGGTGTCAGTCCGGCGGTGTCCAGCGCCTCCTTGCCCGGCATGATCCGGCCCTTGTACTCGGCCTTGCCCTCGCCGATCAGCACCGCGGCCATATGGGCGAGCGGGGCGAGGTCGCCGGAAGCGCCGACGGAACCCTGGCTCGGCACGACGGGTGTCACCCGGACGCGCAACATTGCCTCGATCAGCTCGATCACTTCCCAACGCACGCCGGAGGCGCCGCGTCCGAGAGACAGCAGCTTCAGGATCATCATCGTCCGCACTACCTGTGTCTCCGTCGGCGCGCCGACGCCAGCGCAGTGAGAGCGGATCAGGTTGCGTTGCAGGGTGGACGTATCCTCCGGTGCGATCTGCACGGTGGCGAGCTTGCCGAACCCGGTATTGACGCCATAGACGGCCTCATCCCCATTCGCCGCCTGGGCGACAAGAGCGGCAGCCGCATCGACAGCGGGTTTCGCCGCCCTGTCGAGCCGGAACCGGTGGCCCTGACCGCGCAGGCCTTCGAGATCGAGCAGCGTGGTGCTGCCCGGCGTCAGGATGATGTCGCTCATGAAGTCCCCGCGAAAATGCGTTTGTGGAGAGGGTTGAAGCCGATGCGGTAGGCCAGCTCGGCCGGCTCTTTGACGTTCCAGACAGCGAGATCTGCCCGTTTTCCAGCCTCGATGGTGCCGGCATCGTCGAGGCCAAGCGCCTGCGCGGCGATCCGGGTGACGCCTGCCAGCGCCTCTTCCGGAGTCATACGGAACAGCGTGCAGGTCATATTCAGTGTCAGCAGCAGGGAGGTCAGCGGGGAGGATCCGGGATTACAGTCGGTCGCAATCGCTATCGGCACGCCCGCATCGCGCAGGGCCTGGACTGGCGGGAGTTGTGTCTCGCGTAATGTATAAAATGCGCCGGGCAATAGAACGGCGACGGTGCCGCTTTCCGCCATGGCGGCGATGCCGTCTGCGCCGAGATACTCCAGATGATCCGCTGAAAGTGCACCGTATCGCGCGGCTAAGGCCGTGCCGCCGAGATCGGAAAGCTGCTCCGCATGGAGTTTTACCGGCAGGCCGAGCGCTTTGGCCCGTTTGAAAACCCGTTCGATCTGAGCCGGGCTGAAAGCGATGCCTTCGCAGAACCCGTCCACGGCATCGACAAGGCCTTCTTCCGCCGCCTTTGTGAGGGCAGGCAGGCAGATCTCGTCGATATAGGCATCTGCCCGGTCCTTGTACTCCGCAGGAACCGCATGGGCGCCGAGGAAGGATGTGCGGACCCGGACAGGCCTTTCCCGGCCAATGCGCCGGGCAGCGCGGAGCATCCGCAGCTCGGTCTCGATATCGAGACCGTAGCCGGATTTAATTTCGATTGTGGAGATGCCTTCGGCCAGCAGCGCATCGACGCGGGGCAGGGCATCCATGACCAGATCGTCCTCGCTCGCCGCCCGGGTGGCGGTCACGGTGGAGACGATGCCGCCCCCTGCACGGGCCACTTCCTCGTAACTCGCGCCTTCAAGGCGCAGCTCGAACTCGCGGGCGCGGTTGCCGCCGAAGACGATATGGGTGTGACAATCAACCAGTGCGGGGGTGGCAAGTCGCCCGCCAAGATCCTCACGCGGCCATTCCGCGAACTGGGCTGGAAGATCGGCTTCCGGACCCGCCCATGCGATTTTTCCGTCCCGCAAAGCAACGGCGCCGTTGGTCACGAGACCGTAGGCACTGGTGTCTTGAAGCATGGTCGCGAGCGTGGCGTTGCCGAGAATCTGCATGGCCGTATGGTCCGAATAGAGGCTTGCCCGAAAGGCTGATTTGAATATTATGTCTATACATAATAATTGCTGTCAACAAGGAGACGCCACCGTGACGACGGTTTTCGCAGAGACACTTCTGATGGAAGACGGCTGGCACCGGGATGCACTGGTCACGATTGACGGCAATGGCCGTATCGGCTCAGTCCGGACTGGCGACGCTTCCGCCGCTGCTGGCGCGGACCATCGCGTTGTCGTGTTGCTGCCCGCGCCGGTGAACCTGCATTCCCATGCATTCCAGCGGGCGATGGCGGGATTGACCGAAGGCCGCGGACCCGATCCGAAAGACAGTTTCTGGACCTGGCGACGGTTGATGTACCGTTTTCTACAGTCCCTGACGCCTTCGCATGTGAGCGCCATCACGGCGCTTGTGCAGATGGAAATGCTGGAAGCGGGCTATGCGGGCTCGGTCGAGTTCCACTATCTGCATCATCAGGTCGACGGCGCCCCATACGCTGCTCTCGGAGAGATGAGTGAGCGTGTTGTCGAGGCGGCAGCGGAAACTGGCATCGGCCTCACCCTGGCACCGGTTCTGTATCAGGTCGGCGGTTGCGACGGCCGTGACCTTGGTCCGGGGCAGATCCGTTTCGGCAATGATCCTGATCGTTATGCCCGGTTGCTCGAGGAGGCGGAGCAGGCGGTGGCGAAGCTGACGTCGGATTGCGCCATCGGTGTCGCGCCGCATTCGCTCCGGGCTGTGACGCGTGAGGCGCTTGCCGGGGCGGCGGCACTCCGTTCAGACCGCCCGATCCATATCCATGTCGCCGAACAGGTAGCCGAGGTTGAGGAAGTCGAGGCAGCCTGGGGTGCCCGGCCGATGGCCTGGCTCCTGGAAAACCACGCAGTCGACCAGCGCTGGTGCCTGATCCATGCCACCCAGATGCAGCCGTCCGAGACCGAGGCGATGGCAAAGAGCGGTGCGGTCGCCGGGCTTTGCCCGATCACCGAGTCCAGTCTCGGTGACGGGATCTTCGACGGTGTGCGCTATCGCGCGGCAGGCGGAACCTTCGGTGTCGGGTCCGACTCGAATATCCGGATCTCGCTGAGCGAGGAGCTGCGGACGCTGGAATATTCCCAACGGTTGCGGGACAAGGGCCGGGCCGTCCTGGCAGAGCAGGAACGTTCCGCCGGGCGTGTATTGTTCGAGGAAGCGGTGCGCGGCGGTGCCCAGGCAGCCGGACGCGACAGCGGGGCGATTGCACCTGGCCGGATCGCTGATCTGGTGGCGCTGGATGGTGACGCACTCGACATTGCCGGACGCACCGGTGACCGTATTCTCGATACCTTCATTTTCGCCGGTGATGACCGCTGGGTTCGCGATGTCTGGTCCGCCGGGCGGCATGTGGTAAGAGACGGGCGGCATATCGCCCGGGACCAGATCCGGGCGCGTTACCGAGAAGCACTTGGCGATCTGGAGAATGCACTCTGACGCAGTCCGCACTCAAATCCTGGCAAGGCATTCAGGCTGAAATTAAGCGCCGTGTAGCCGATCGCGTCTGGCGTCCGGGTGAGCTTATTCCGGGCGAAACCGAGCTTGCCGCGGAATTCGGCTGCGCCCGCGCGACGGTCAACCGGGCCTTGCAGGGACTGGCCGATAGCGGCCTGCTGGAACGCCGACGCAAGGCCGGAACCCGTGTCGCGCTCGATCCGGTGCGCAAGGCTACGTTGGAAATTCCGATCACCCGCATTGAGGTCGAGGCGGCGGGCTGTGCTTACAGGTTCGATATTCTGGAACTGCGGCGGACTCGCCTGCCCGTGTCGGTCGCCAAGGCGATGCAACTGAAGGGGGCTTTCGATTCGCTTCATATCAGGGGGGTGCACCGCGCAGATGGCCAGCCGTTTCTCTATGAAGATCGCTGGGTCAATCTGGAGGCTGTGCCGGAATTCGGCGAAGCGGATTTCGCCACCATCAGCCCGAACGAATGGCTGGTCCGGAACCAGCCTTTCACTAGCGGGGATATCAGTTTTCTCGCGGAAAATGCATCCGCGACCCAGGCAAAGGCTCTCGAGACAGACGAAGGCATGGCGCTGTTCGCCATCGAGCGGATAACATGGAACGATGCGGAGCCGATTACCTTTGTTCGTCTGGCATATCGCCCGGGTTACCGAATGACGACGGAAATTTAACCACCGTCTGGGCCTCCGGCCTGCTCAATCCTGCTGTATCTGTCTGCGAACGGTTGTCAGCGCATCGATCAAGGGCTGCGCGGTTTCCGGTGGGACGGCGCGGAGCAAATCATTCACCCAGCGCTCATGGACATCCGCCATCTCGGCGAATACGGCTTCGCCTTTGTGGGTCAATCTGACCAGAGTGGCCCGTTTGTCGCCAGGGACCGGCAATCGCTCCACCAGCCCGTCCTGGACCAGCCGTTCGACAATACCGGTGACATTACCGTTCGAGACCAGCAATTGTTCGGATAGGGCACTCATTCGGAGGCCGCTTTCGCTACGCTCCAGCATTGCCAGTATTTCGAACCGTGGCAGGGTTTGATCGTAGGAGACCCGCATTTCCTCTCGCAGCGCATTCTCGACCGTCCGCGCGGTCCTCAGAATGTTCAGCCAGAGCCGGAGCCGGGTTTTGCGTGTCTCTGCATTTTCCGCGAGACGTGTGCTTGGTGCTTGCGCCATGTGTAAATCTTAGGCTTTTGAATTAATTTCGCAGCAAAAAATTGGGCCTTAATTGGAATGACCGACAGCTCTTGCGTCATTTAGGATCGTGTTTGGGGCATTAGGCCATTCACTGGACTACAGGGCAGCGCATGATTGCAGATTGGGATGATGCATACGCGAACGGTCCGCACATTGACGGTGCGGAGACTTACCCGCCGATGTGGCAACAGCGGGCCGCTGCATTTCGACATGAATTGGCGGAGAGAGCTGAGCTCGACATGCCTTATGGAGAGGGGGCGCGAAACCGCTACGACCTGTTCCGGCCTGCTGGTCCGGCAACGGGGCTTGCGCTGTTCGTTCATGGCGGATACTGGCGGGCTTTCGATAAAAGCACCTGGTCGCATCTGGCGCGCGGCGCGGTTGACCGTGGCTGGGCCGTTGCCATCCCGAGCTATACCCTGGCACCGGAAGCGCGCATTGCCGATATCACGGCTGAGATTGGTCAGGCTATTTCAGTGGTAGCAGAGCGTGTCGACGGTCCCGTTCATCTTGCCGGCCATTCCGCCGGCGGTCATCTGGTCAGCCGTATGCTGTGCCGTAATGCGCCACTGTCCGATGCGCTGCGGAAACGAATTGCGCATGTCGTCTCGATCAGCGGCTTGCACGATCTGCGGCCCCTGCTGAACCTTGAAATGAATGCCGACCTGAAACTTGACGTGGCCGAGGCTGCGCAGGAAAGTCCTGTTTTGCAGTATCCAGTTCTAAATGCCCGGATGACCTGCTGGGCCGGCTCCAACGAGCGTCCCGAATTTTTGCGGCAAAACGACCTGCTTGCCTCTATCTGGGGCGGGCTTGGCGTCGATACGGCGACAGTTCATGCTGATGGCAAACATCATTTCGATGTAATCGGGGATCTGGAGGATGCCGCCTCGAATCTTGCCCGGTGCTTCACCCCCTAGGACTTCACCAACGGAGAATACTGAAATATGGCCGCTTTTGAGATGCAGCAGCATGTGCGCTTCCAGCATTGCGACCCGGCGGCGATGGTTTTCTATCCGCGCTATTTCGAGATGATCAATCTCACCGTCGAGGAGTGGTTTCGCATCGGCCTCGATTGGGGGTTTCATCAGATGCACGAAATTGACGACCGGGGCATTCCAACAGCCAAAATCGCCGTCGATTTCAGTGCACCCAGCCGGCTGGGCGACGTGCTGGACTGGAGCCTCGAAGTCAAGCGGGTCGGAACGTCGAGCCTTGATGTCGAGATCATTGCGAGCTGTGAGGGTGAGGTGCGGCTTACCTGCCGGTCAACACTCGTCCAGTTCGTGAAGAGTACAGGACGGCCGGTCGCCTGGGACGGGCTGATTCGGGATCGGATACGGGCGTTTGAAGAGCAGGGTACTGCCGATCAATAGTTTCTTGGGGGAGCTTCTTTGCTAGGATGCCGACTATAGGATACGCTTGAAGAACGTCAGTTCTTTACGTGCGGTTAATCATTCCGGATGGATGCTGAGACAAGCAATTAAGTTCCATATAAAAATCATTGTGGGGCGTGACGGAGAGTGTGATGAGCAACGTTATGGATAGTCAGGAGTTCGCGATCCTCGTGGTCGATGACGCTCCAGAGAACGTGATGTTGCTCAGTCTCATCCTGAAAGATCTCGGCACGGTCACCTCGGCCCTGAGTGGGCGCGAGGCGATCGACAAGGCCCTCGAAAACCCGCCTGACCTGATCTTGCTCGATATCCAGATGCCGGAGCTGGACGGTTATGACGTGATCAAGGCCTTGAAGGACGACCCGCGGACGGAAAACGTACCGGTGATTTTCGTGACCGGTCTCTCCGATGATGGTGACGAGGAGAAGGGTCTGAAGCTTGGAGCGATTGATTACATTACCAAGCCGTACAAACCGACAGTAGTAACGGCCCGTGTTCGAAACCATCTCAGGCTGCGAGAATATGCTGTACGCCTTGAGCTTATGAATGAGGAATTGGAACGGCTGGCGACGACCGATGCGCTGACATCGGCTTTTAACAGGCGCTACTTCATGTCCAGGCTGGAGAATGAAGTCGAGCGTGTCCGCCGGTATGAACATCCATCATCTCTGCTCATGATCGACGTCGATCATTTTAAACGTATCAACGATAGCTTTGGCCATGATGTCGGAGACATCGTACTGGTGAATCTGGTTAAGCTTCTGGAAGAACAGATCCGGCAGCTTGACACAATGGCTCGTATCGGCGGCGAGGAGTTCGCAATTCTGCTACCCGAGACAGGCAAAGAAGAAGCCCTGGTTTCTGCTGAACGCCTGCTTCGCATCGTGCGCGCTGCGAGCATCGAGGCAGCGGGGAATAGCCTTCAGTTCACGATAAGTATTGGTTGCACCGAGTTTGGCGCTGATTGTCCCAAAATAGAGAGTATTCTGAAAGCGGCGGACCTTGCTTTATACGAAGCGAAGGAAAGTGGTCGGGACCGGGTTGTCGTTGGGGACACCGCTGAATTGGTGTGAGTTGCATCACGCAATTGCCCTCGCCTGACATTCTCTCTAAGTGATCTTTAAATGATAGTGCGGTTTTTCGCGGTGCGTGCGGACGACCTGTCTGAACCGAAAGGAAGTCACCCGATGGAATTCTCCAATCCTAAAGGCGTTGTGGCGCCCGCCTCGCATTATTCCCAGCTTGTGACCATCCCGGCGAACGCCCGGCGGGCAATTGCCTCGGGCCAGATCGGGATCGCTCCCGATGGAAGCGTATGCGAAGGGCTGGAAGCCCAGACTGTCCAGGCATTCGAGAACCTTTTCAAGGTGATTGAGGGTGCTGGAATGACCAAGAACGACATTGTGAAGATCGTCTTCTATTCCACTGTTCCCGGCTCGGTAGCTTCTTTCCGGGAGATTCGAGACCGTATGTTTGACGGACATGCGCCTGCCTGCACCTATCTGGAAATCTCCGCTCTGGCGACGCCCGACTTCCTGTGCGAGGTGGAGGGCGAGGCCGTCGCGCTCTGACGGACGCGATGATCGGGGGACGGCTCTGTGATTGACGATTTTTTGCTGCGGGCACTGGCGGCGGGGATCGGAGCGGCACTCGCTGCCGGGCCGCTGGGCTGTTTCGTGGTCTGGCGTCGGCTTGCCTATTTCGGCGATACCATGGCCCATTCCGCTTTGCTCGGGCTGGCCTTGGGCTTCCTGCTGAATATCGAGCCGGTGCTGGGGATCTTCGCCGTGACGGTCGCCGCGGCCGCACTCCTGCTGTCGCTTGAGCGTTGGAGCTCCGTGCCGACGGACACATTGCTGGGCATCCTCTCGCACGGGGCTTTGGCAATGGGCCTTGTGGCCATCGGGTTGATGAGCTGGCTCAGGGTCGATCTGATGGGTGTGCTCTTCGGCGACGTACTGTCGGTATCCATGCAGGACATCATGCTGATCTACGCTGTCGTCGCAGTGGTTCTCGTCTGCCTCTGGCGGATCTGGGAACCTCTGTTGGCGACGACGGTCAGCAGCGATCTGGCGCGGGCAGAAGGGCTTGGCGGCCGCAGGGCGAACCTGATTTTTACACTGCTGCTTGCCCTGGTCATTGCCGTGGCAATCAAGGTCGTCGGTGTTCTGCTGATCACATCGCTGCTGATCCTGCCTGCCGCCGGGGCGCGGCGCTGGGCCAGGAGCCCTGAGGCGATGGTCGCAGGTGCCGTCGCCATAGGTGTGTTTTCCGTGATGTTGGGCATGCTTGGCTCGCTGGAGTTCGATACGCCGGCGGGGCCATCCATCGTGCTCGTTGCCTTTGCCGTCTTCCTGATCGGCCTGCCGCGCTGGCCGGGCAGGTTGTCGTCGCGGAACTAGGTGGCTCAGTCAGATCGAGCTTGAATTCGGATTTTGTAATGTTATAACGTTTTTTCGAATTCAAGCATTGAGATCCCCCAATGAGATATCCGTTTCTACAGATAGGCGGCTTCCTGGCCGTTATTCTGCTTGGCACCGTTCCTGCGCGCGCCGAGCTGTCGGTCGTGACGTCGATCCCGCCGGTGCACAGCCTGGTTGCCAAAGTCATGGCTGGGGCTGGTGAGCCGCATCTCCTGTTGCGGAATGGTCAGTCGCCGCATGGTTACGCGCTGCGCCCATCCGATGCTCGGGCCCTTGAGAACGCCGACCTGATTTTCCTGGTGTCGCACAACGTCGAGAGCTTCCTTGAGGCGACGGTTGACCGGGATGTCGATAATGGCGGTCGCGTTATCGAGTTGTTTGAGGTCAAAGGCGTAACGCATCTGCCTGTTCGAGAGGGCGCGCTCTGGGACTCTCCCGAGCATGCCGGGCACGACGATCATGACAAGGAAGGTCATGACGAGCACGCCGGGCACGAAGATCATGACAAAGACGGTCATGACGAACATGCCGGGCACGACCATGGCCCGGACGATCCACATGTCTGGTTGAGCCCATCTAATGCGAAAGCTTTTGTCGCCGCGATCGCAGCATCTTTGGCCGCCAGAGATCCCGATCATGCTGCGCTCTATAACGCCAATGCGGCGGCGGCTGTGCAGGATCTAGATCAGCTCTCCGAAACCATCCGGCAGAAGCTAGCACGGGTGCATGAGCGGCCGTTTCTGGTCTTCCACGATGCTTATCAGTATTTCGAATCCGCGTTCGATTTGAAGGCTGCCGGCGCGATCAGCCTTGTAACTGGAGCGGCTCCGGGGGCAGCCCGGCTGCGGGCCCTCCGGCAACGGGTCGCTGATGGCGGTATCCGTTGTATCTTCAGGGAAGTGCAGTTCAGACCCCGGCTTGCGGAGGTCGTGGCCGAGGGGTCCGGGGCGAAGCTAGGCACTCTTGATCCGGTTGGCAGTACAGTCCCGTTCGGACCGGATGCCTATAACGGTTTGATGCTTGGATTAGCGGACGGTTTCGAATCCTGCCTGAGATGACATACTGCACCGGTTGATACTCGTTCGAGAGGGCCGGCTGTGATCAGTATTGAAGAGGCGCTTGGCGCCTGTCCCCTTGTTGCCATTCTGCGCGGTCTGGAACCTGAGCGCGCGGGTGCGATCGGGCAGGCGCTGTTCGATTGCGGAATTCGTGTGATTGAGGTGCCGCTAAACTCACCGCAACCTTACGAGAGTATTGAAAGCCTTGCACGGGGCCTTGGAGACCGCGCGGTTATCGGCGCCGGGACCGTATTGACGGACGAGGATGTGCGTGCCGTCGCAGCTGCGGGCGGCCGCCTTGTTGTCTCTCCCAACACGGATACGCGTGTGATCGATGAGACGAAAAGGTGCGGCCTCGTCTCCATGCCGGGTTTCTTTACCCCTACAGAAGCCTTTCAGGCGCTGACGGCGGGTGCGGATTATCTGAAGCTGTTCCCCGGTGATGCGATCCAGCCGAAGATTGTCGGCGCGTTGCGCGCAGTACTGCCGCCGGATCGAGGGATCGTCGTCACCGGCGGGGTAGGGCTGGAAAATATTGCGGACTTTTTTGCGGCAGGGGCGAGGGCGGTTGCCGTTGGCTCCTCGATCTTCAAACCGGGCAAGCCAGTGGACCGGATCGGCGCCGATGCCGCAGCCCTGATCGCCGCGTGGCGTGAGGGCATGCGGAGTTGACGGCCCGGCGGGTCAATTCCCGCAAGGACGGTACCACCACATTTTGGAAAGCGGGCTTGTATCCCGGAGACGCTTGAGCAATGTCATAACCTCAACGCAATTTCACAAGTATGCCAAGCGGGAGCGAGCACATGCGGTATCTGCACACGATGGTTCGAATCAGCGACATCGACGAGAGCCTGAAATTCTACTGCGAAATACTCGGCCTCAAGGAAGTCCATCGCTATGACAGCGAGAAGGGCCGTTTTACCAATATTTTCCTCTACGCACCGGGTGACGAGGCGACTGCCGCCTCTGAAAAACGCGCACCGGTGATTGAGCTCACTTATAACTGGGACCCGGAAGAGTACACGACCGGTCGGGCCTGGGGGCATCTCGCCTTCCGGGTCGAGAATATTTACGAGACTTGCCAGAAGATCATGGATGCCGGTGTCACCATCAATCGCCCGCCGCGTGACGGCAACATGGCTTTCGTGAAGTCTCCGGACGGTATTTCCATCGAAATTCTTCAGGAAGGCGAGGCGCTGGCGATGGCCGAGCCCTGGGCTTCGATGGAAAATACCGGTAGCTGGTAAGATTGCACTCGCACCGGGATCGCGATCTCTTCGGCAGTACCTTTATCAAAAGGCTTTTCTATCCGCGCGGCCACGCCGTGTGGTGATCGTCGATGATAAAGGTATGGCTGTGGCTGTACTTGCGATGCCGGTGCTTTTGCCCGGATGGGTCGATCGGCACGCGGTGCGCAGCCTCATGATGCCCATCGTCTGAAACCGCGTGCTCGTGAATTAACTCCTCATGCTCGTGCGCGAGTTCGGCCGGGTCAAGCGCCGGCCAGAAATGCAGCGCTGTTGCAAGACCAACCGCTGCGCCGACAGCGAGTGCTGCGAAGGCCACATCCATACCGAAGGATGTCGCAACCCATCCGGCCAGAGGATAAGCGGCGAGCCAGCAGGCATGCGAAAGCGCGAACTGGGCGGCGAACAGGTCGGTTCTGTCTTCGGCATGGCATGATTGCCTGAGCAAGAGGCCCGACGGTGTCATCACCATGGATGTACCGATACCGATTGCGCACCATACCATCAGCGCCTGAAGATAAGTTTCCGCCGCAATGCCGGCGCAGAGCGCGAGCAACAGAAGCACACCGCCTATAAGCATTAGGGGACGTGCGGGACGGTGCGCTAGCAGCTTCGGTAGGGTTAGGGCGACGATCATCGAGCCAAGGCCAGCCGCCGCATAGAACAGCGTGACGTCCGTCTCGGTGCCGCCGAGCACATCCCGCACAAACACAACAGTATTGACGATCACCATGGACCCCGCCGCGGAAACTGCGAAGCTCAGCGCGAGGAGACCGCGCAAACGGGGGGTCTTGAGATAGATCCAGCTGCCGCGGGACACCCGGGCACCGAAACTGCGCC
Organism: Nisaea sp.; assembly: GCF_039990255.1. Classification (GTDB taxonomy): domain Bacteria; phylum Pseudomonadota; class Alphaproteobacteria; order Thalassobaculales; family Thalassobaculaceae; genus Nisaea. Next base: position 585,266 of record NZ_JBDXGG010000007.1, read on the forward strand.
GCGTCGCGTCAGGTTTCTGCGCGGGTATCGATGCCGTAAGGATCAGGGCGGCGGAGGCGAGGAAGCCGAGCGCATTGCCGGTAAAGAGGCCGTGAAATGTCATGACCGAGAGAAGCAGTCCTGCCAGAAGTGGGCTGGCCAGTTGCTCAAGATCATAGAGCAGCCGAGACAGGGACAGCGCCCGTGTGTAATCGCGTTCCTCTGGCAGAAGATCGGGAATGGTGGCCTGGAAAGTCGGCGTAAAGGCGGCTGAACAGGCCTGAAATAGAAAGATCAGCAGATAGATCTGCCAGATTTCGGTCACGAACGGCAGCAGGATCACGAATCCAGCCCGGATCAGATCCAGTGCGACAAGAAAGGGGCCCCTGCGAAACCGGGTGGAGAGGGCCGCGCCGATCGGGCCCAACACGACATAGGCGATCATCTTGATGGCGAGGGCGGTGCCGAGCACAAGCCCGGCATGCGGTCCGGCGATCTGGTAGGCGAGCAATCCGAGGGCAACCGTTGTCAGGCCGCTGCCGAGCAGCGACAGCGCCTGCGCGAAGAAAAGATGCCTGTAGGCGGAATGACTCAGAATACCGATCATTTTCCCACGCTCGAATAGGTGTCAGTCAGAGGCAGTATAGCGCACAACCATGTCACGCAGTGTCACGATACCAACCATCTCGCCCTGCCGAGTGACCAGTGCGCGGGTCAGTTTGAAGCGGTTCAGCATGCGGATCGCATATTTGATGTCCATGCCGATATCCACGGACAGCACCGGCTTCGACATGATTTCGTATACGTTGGTCCGTTCCGGTGAGCGGTCCTTGCTGGCTACATGTGCCGCGATGTCGCCGACCGAGACGACGCCGTACTCGTCCCTGTCGTCCCGCCGTTCGATCACCAGCGAGCTGACATTGTGCTCCCGCATCAGGTCGATGGCGTTCCGCACTGTCGCGAGGCCGTCAATGACATGCGGATTGCCGCTCATCACGTCCTCGACCTTCACATAAGGATGGTGGTTCATATTTCTTCCTCGATCTCTTTTTCGATTTCTTTGATTTGCGAGGTCAGGCCAACGGCATCCTCGATATCGATCTGAAAAGCGACGCCGCTGCCGAGATCCTCGTCGAACCGTGCAGCACGGCTGATTTCTTCCAGGATATGACGTGACATATGTTCCTCGACCACCAGCAGGACGACATCGCGCTGGCCCTCAAGGGTCAGGCCGAGGAAGGTTGAGGAGGGCTTGAGGCCCTCGCCCCGAACATTGGTAATGACGGTGCTGCCGGTGCCACCGCATTTTCGTGCGGTATCGACCACGATGTCAGTCTTGGCATCGCTGACCACTGCAACTATCAGCTTGAACTTCATTGCTGGCTCCCTGGCTGTGTGGGTGCGGTTTTGGAATTGGGATTGCCGGTTGCGCGCTTACTGCGCCGAGCGGCCATCCAGGCGCCTGCCTGGGCGTAACTCATCACGCTGAGCATTGGAAAAAGACTGGCGAGTGCGATCAACCCGAACCCGTCCAGCACAGCGTCTCGACCGGGGACGGTCGAGGCAAGGCCGAGACCGAGAGCGGTGACCAAAGGCACAGTGACCGTCGATGTGGTGACGCCGCCGGAATCGTAGGCCAGTGGAATAATCATGCGCGGCGCATAGATCGTTTGCAGGACGACGAACGCATAGCCGACGATCATATAGAGATAGAGTGGCGTGCCGGTTACGATCCGGAAGGCGCCGACTGCAATGCTGAGGGCGACGCCTATAGCAACGGCTATTCGCAGACCTCTGCCATTGATGGTGCCGCCTGTGAGGACACTGGCCTTGTTGGCGACAGCGATCAGCGATGGCTCTGCTATGGTGGTAGAGAAGCCGATGGCTGCCGCGAACAGATAGACCCAGTAGTAATCCGTCCAGTCGAGGCTCGTGATATCCCGGCCGGGTGCGATGAAATCCGGGTCGGTCAGCTGCGTCGCCATCAACTCACCGATCGGGAACAGCGCTTCCTGCAACCCGACCAGGAATAGCGAGAGACCGAAAATCACATAGACGAAGCCGAGCAGTACCCGGCCTAGGTGCGGGATGCTCTGGCGCAGCACGACCAATTGGAAAAAGACGAGAATGGCGGCAATCGGAAACACATCAATGAGCGTGCCGACAAAAGCTTCATAGAGCGCCGCGGTCCATTCCATCGCCATGCCTAGTACACCATCCCGAAAATGAGGACGAAGATCATCGGCGACAGTGACGCGAAGGCGATGAGCCCGAAACCGTCGATTGCCGGGTTGCGGCCCTTGATGACCGTCGCCAGTCCAACGCCAAGCGCCGTGACCAGCGGAACGGTTACCGTAGATGTGGTGACGCCACCGGAATCGTATGCGATTCCGATGATCTGTTCAGGTGCAACCACAGTCAGCGTCTGCACGACCACATAACCGCCGATCATGATCCAGTGCAGCGGCCATCCTTTCAGGATACGGAACACGCCAACGACGATGGCCAGGCCGACAGATGCTGCAACTGTGTAGCGGAGTGCGCGCGCATAGGAGGCCATTGCGTCCGGCGCATTGGCAATGAAACCGCCTTCCGCCATCACCCGGGCCGCCTCGTCGCCGACCGCGATCAGGGCGGGTTCGGCCACGGTCGTCCCGAAGCCGAGACCAAAGGAAAACAGCAATAGCCAGGTAAGGCTGCCCTTACGCGCGAGGGCGCCCGCAAGAAATTCCCCAATTGGGAACAAGGCCATCTCTAGGCCTTGCAGAAATAATGTCAGGCCGATCACCACGAAAACCAGACCGGCCAGCGCGTGTCCGAGATTGGGGAAGGGCTGCTGCAGGACCACCAACTGGAAGAAGGCGACGACCAGCACGATCGGTAACACATCGCGGGCGGTGCCGAGCAGGAGAGAGCCGAACGCGAGGAGTCTATTGACCATGAAGCGTAAGCTAACCTGTTGATCTCCGCACTTCCATCTCTGCTGTCGAGGCGACGAAAGACAGTTCTTTCATGGCCTATGTCACAGCGGGGAAGGCTGACTCGACATGTCTGTGAAACCACATTGCAATGCCACGAAGGAGAAAACCATGGCTGGCAACGGACCCGTGAATTTTTACGCCAACGCGGAGGCCATCCTCGGCAAGCTGGAAGCGGTAGAGGCAAGCATCGCCGAAACCGGATTCGACAAACTGCTTCATCATCTGGTGAAGTTGCGCGCCTCGCAGATCAATCAATGCGCCTTCTGCGTGAAGATGCATATCGACGAAGCCCGGCAGGATGGAGAGACCCAGGACCGCATTGACAGACTGATCGTCTGGCGGCACGTCCGGATTTTTTCCGATGCGGAGAAAGCGGCTTTGGCATGGACCGAAGCTTTGACCGTGGTTGATCCAAACGCTGACCTTGGTCCACAGAGAGCTGAACTCCGGAAGCATTTCTCAGATCAGGAAATCTCAACGCTGACGGCGATTGTGGCCATGATCAATCTCTGGAACCGCATTCAGGTATCGCAACACTGATGACACAGACTCCGGATTACATTCGGGAATTCGAGCAGGCGCGGCCGATGTTGATCGGCCTTGCCTACCGGCTCCTTGGTTCTCGTGCTGAGGCTGAAGACGTCGTGCAGGATTCCTTTCTGGCCTGGAGCGCAACGGATCGTGCCGTGATCGCGCAGCCTCGCGCATGGCTGACCTCAGTTTGTACCCGGCGGTCTCTCGATGTGTTGAAATCGGCACGACGCAGCCGGACAGACTATGTCGGCCACTGGTTGCCGGAGCCGATGGCAACTGCTGAAATCACGACACCGGAAACGGACCTTATGGTCAGCGAGAGCGTGACCATGGCCTTTCTTCTGGTGTTGGAGCGGTTGGCACCGAAAGAGCGGGCCGCATTCGTGCTGCATGACGTGTTCGCGATGGAATATGCGGAAATCGCTGCGCAACTCGGGATCGCCGAGACTGCTTGCCGCAAGCTGGTCTCGCGGGCGCGGGTGAATGTCAGGCAGGCGGGCAATACCAAGCCTGCTCCGAGGGACCTGCAGCAAAACCTGGTCGATGCCTTCCGGACAGCGTTGCAGTCCGGGGCGCCTGAGGGGCTTGCAAGATTGTTGGCGAACGACGCAGTTCTGTCGGCCGACAGTGGCGGCAAGGCTGCATCCATTATTGGGCCCGTGAAAGGCCCGGATAGAATCATCACCTTCGTTACCAGAGCCCTGCCCAAGTTTTGGTCTTCCTTCTCCATCGAGGTCGCCGAAATCAACGCGCAGCTTGCCATGATCGTGAGGGACGGCCCGTCCGCGCATGCCGTGGTGTCTTTCATCGTGAATGCGGACCTGCGGATCGCTGAAATCATGATCATGCGCAATCCTGACAAGCTGCGCAGTTTTGACCTCATGGACTGAAGGCAGTCAGCCGTAATTGGCAATGCGTACCGCCGTTTCTCCGTCCGTCCCCTGGTCGGGGGTGTCTTATGCATAATCCGGAAATTATGGTGCGCGTTACAGGCACTCTGATCGGTGGGTTGAACTCCTCACGCCAAGTCGGTGGAGTGTGAAAACATCATCAATTGTCTAAAAATATACGCAACCTTAATGAGTTGCGGGTATATGTCGTAAAATTACGTCTAAAACGGTTGGGGAATGCGGTATGGTTGTCGCGATGGAGACACAGCCTCGCCTTACCAAGACTTACAGGTTGCTGGTCCGGGGAACCAATATCAATGAGACCTCCCTGCTGGCGACCGATTATCTGAACCATTTCAACGAAGTGGTGATGTTGCTTGAGCTTGTTCCGGACATGCCGGATATGCTCGAGGATGTCGATGAATGGGAACCGGCGACCTATATCGAGCATTTTGCGGCCAGCGGATTCTCCGACAAAGAGTTGGCGATCTGGGCCTATGAAAACGCTCCGCACGAATACATCCATGCCTTCGAGGATCTGGTGGCTTCGGCCAATCAGCAGATCTTTGCGACACGGGATCTTCTGAAGGAATTGAACGGGTCAGTGCCCGAGGATGAGTTCCGAAATCAGACCATGGCCAAGGTTCGCGAGGTCAGACTGACGCTTGAGCAGATCTCCGGCGTGATCAACGGAACTGTGCCGCGGTTCGATCAGGCAGAGATCGACAACATCATGGACCAGGACGCGATCGATAGCCTGTTTGATTGATGACCATACCCCACATCTCACATGTTGTTGGGCGATGGGGTGGCATTTTGGGTGTCGCTCTGATCGTCGGTGTGGCAGCTCTTTCGGCTGGAGGTTCTGCTTGCGCCTCTCCTCCACCCGCCTTGTTCGAGACGGAGACTGGCGAGCCGCTTTCAATAGAGCGTCTGTCGACAGATCTGGCAGAGCGTCGCTTTGTGTTGCTTGGCGAGAAGCACGATAATCCGGAGCATCACCAGATCCAGGCGGAGATTCTGCGGCGGATGATTGCGACCGGTCGCAAGCCGGCTCTGGTCTGGGAGATGATCGAGCGCGGTAAACAGCCCGCGATTAATGAGTTTCTAGCGGCGGGAGGAACCGATGCTGACGCATTTGCAGATGCTATCGGTTGGGCTGAAACCGGTTGGCCAGACTGGAAATTCTACCGGCCTATCGCGGAGGAGGCACTGACGGCCGGTCTGCCGATAATTGCCGGTAATCTGGATTCGGACACTGTCCGGGCCATGAGCAATGAAGATCTTGCGGAAACCGATCTGGGCAAGACGCTTCGACTGGACGAGCCGGTTCCGGAGCGGGTCATGGAAATGCTTTTGGATGAGGTTTATCGCGGCCATTGCGGGCTGGTTCCCAGAACGAAGCTTTCACCGGTGGTCGCTGTGCAGATCGCCCGGGATGCCAGTCTGGCTGAGGCGATGGTGCGGTCTGCCGGGATAGCCGATGGGGCTGTGCTGATTGCCGGAGGCCAGCATGCGCGACGGGATATTGGTGTGGGTTTTCATCTTGAACGGCGCTTCGACGGCGAAAACATTGCCTCAATTGGCCTGATGGAAGGCGATCTGGAGATCGTCTGGGCCGGGGAGGAGGATGCGGTGCCGGCCAGCAGGTTCGATTATGTCTGGTACACGGATCCGGCTCAGCCCGATAAGGATTACTGCGCCGATCTGGAAGCCCGGTTCAAAGCCTTCACCAAAAACTGACCGCGCACCTGATTTGGTGCGCGGCGCAGGTATTGTGGTCGGGCCCCTTACTTGCCGCTTTCGGCTTTTATGTAGGCAATGACATTATCGATATCGTTCTGCTTCTTCAGGCCGACAAATGCCATTTTCGTTCCCTTGAGATATTTTTTCGGGGCTTTCAGAAACTCTGCGATGTTCGCTTCATCCCACACTAGGCCTTCAGCGGCCTTGGCTTTCAGCGCCTTGGAATATTTGAATTTCTCGACGCTGCCCGCAGAACGGCCAATGATGCCGACAAGATGCGGGCCGACCCGGTTCTTTTCCTTGTCGACAACGTGACAGGCCTTGCATTTCCGGAAGACCTTCTTGCCCTTCGCAGCATCGCCTTCGGCCAATGCCGGGCCAATGGTCAGAGCGAGAAGGACAGCAGTCAAAGCGACTTTACGCAGCATTGTTCTCTCCAAATTAGTCAGTCGTTCTAGGTCGACGATCTATTGTTTTTATTAATATAGCGTTGCGAAGATCAGACACAGTCGCCGAACTGTCGCACCGGCTGATTTAGCGTGACGGGAGTTCGTGGGGTCGCTCAAGCGCACTCATATGGTTATCAAACGCCAGTCCGGGAAAACGCCGTGAATCACCTGTGGTAACAAGACCGGTAGGATCGGCGATGCGGGAGAGAAGTTTACCGAAACCGGTGGAGAACCGGAAACCGCCGGGATGAGCTCCGGCCGCCACGCCGGCGCTGTCGCGTGCGTCATTGAAGGACACCAATGTGCCGTCCGGTATTGACCAGATGGCGATCCGGCCGCCGCGCGGGAAAGTGCTGGCGCCGAACTTCCCGCTCGGATCTATGGCGACGTCGGCGCAGTATCCCTTGAGACCGGCCGACTGGGTTTCAGGCGGATCGAACAACACGCTCTTCCCGTCGCGCCCGACCATACCGACAAGCGGTGGCGCATCAGAGACATCGCCCTGATATTGCATGCCAAACAGAACGGTGCCGTCCGGCCCGGTGTCGAGGTGACGGATGCTGTTCTTGTGCAGCTCCGCCGGTAGTTCGATCTTGCGGATAAAGCTGCCGTCGCGGGCATCGATGAAGACCAGACTCGGTTTCATGTCGGCGATATTCAGCTTGGTGCGGCCACTGTCCGGATGGGTCAGGATGCCGCCATTGGCGACAACCAGCGTCACGCCGTCCGGCATCACGCTGATATCGTGCGGGCCGATATCGTGACTATCCCATTCGCTAACTCGCTCATAGCGTTCGCCGACTGACCAGACCCCAATGGTTCCCTTGGCATTGTCGTAATCGTTCTCGGTCGTGAACAGCAGGCGGCCGTCCGGGGAGAATTCGGCATGGCCATAGAAATGGCGGCCTTCCGGTGCGTTTACCAGATCTCTTAACGTGCCTGTTTCAAGGTCCGCTATCAGCATGAAGCGACCGGGTCGACGGGCCATATGGACTGCCGTTCTGCCGTTCGGCGAGACGCTTGTGGCGTGTCCTCGCCCTGGCAGCGGCAGCTCGAACGGTACCGAGCCGTTCTCTGTGAACCCGGCCAGAACGAAGCTGCCATCGGATTTCCGTGCGCAGGATATCAGTAGGCGATCATCGGCCTGACCGGCGGTGAGCGGTGAGGAGATCAGGGCCGTCGCTCCGGAGGCGATGAGGCCCGTAAGCAGGATCCTGCGCGTGATCACAGCATTCAGTCCCCGTCGCGGCTGTTGAAACCAGGCGAGATGTCGAGTGCGACCGCGAGGTCTGTGGCAATCAGACCGGTAAGGCTTTTCAGATCGGCCCGTACGGCTTGCAGTTTTATGCGACCGTCCGGGGCTTTGAAAGCAACGTAAAGAGAGGTATCCAGAGCGGAGACGTCGATGATTGCTTTCTGGAAACCGCCCGAGATTCTGTCGGCAAGCGCAGCTTTCCCGACATCTCGCAGTGCGTGATCGAATCCGCCGCTGAGATACAAATCCTCAGCGCCTTTCAAAGCCTCGAGAAGAAGAGTTCTCGACAGGCCGCTGCGCCAGGCTTCGGCTTGTTTCGGGTGGGCTCTATCTGTTGAAGAACCGAGGGGACGCCCGATCCGCACGTCTCGACTTGCTTCCAATTCGCCGAGCAGGCTTTGCAACAATTCTACCGTCACCTCCGAGGCGTCCGAATAGGGGCTGCCTTTAGAGCCGGCAAGGGCAATTACATGGGCGTAACCGTCGGTCGGGTTCCAGTCCTCGCTAATGCCGCGCGCGATATCGAAAAGATTATCCGTGATGGTGACAGTGAGCGCACATTCGAAAGCGCCCTTTGGCCCGTCAAATCCCTCATGTCCTTTAGTCAGCAACCGTTCGAGCGCCGGAAGGCCTTGAACCGCGATACTGGTTTTAGCGAAGGTGGTTTTCTCAAGTGCGGTGATGTCTTCCGCTGCGAGGACGCGGGCGAGCTGCTTGCTGGTCTTGTTTCTGAAATCCGGCCAGAACTGGATCCGAAATCCCCGGTTCTCGAGGTGCACCGGGCCGAACTGGATGTGCCGGATACTGGCCCACGCGGTCCAGTAGTTCCGGAATGCGTTGTCCAGGGCCGTGAAGGAATCCGCGTTGCGGTCCTGGCAGTAGGTTTTTGCGGCAGCGCTAAGCCCGGCGCCAGACGCCGCCAGTTTTTTGTATCTCGGGACGATATGAGCGGAGACGCTCGCTTGTGAGATGGTCCTGAAGAGGCCATCAGTATCCGCTGCACGAGCCGGGCCGGTCGCCCAGACGGCCGAGATGACTAGACTTGAGACCAACAGGATCAGGATGCGTTGCATAGCGTGCGGCCTATAGCGAGTTGAGAAAACGGATAAGGTCCTCGCGATCCCTGGTCGGGAGGGCGATGACCCGGTCACGCGCCGCAGCTGCTTCGCCGCCATGCCAAAGAATTGCTTCGAGCAGGCTGCGAGCGCGGCCATCGTGCAGAAAATTCGTATGTCCGCTGACGGTTTTTGTCAGTCCGATACCCCAGAGTGGAGGCGTGCGCCATTCCCGGCCATCTGCAAAACCGTCCGGTCGATTGTCGGCGAGACCGTCGCCCATGTCATGCAGCAACATGTCGGTATATGGCCAGATAAGTTGGAAGGATTGCTCCGGGCGCAGAGGGTCCCGCTGGGTGACGTATTTTGGACGGTGACAAGCAATGCAACCGGCCTCGTAGAATACCTTCTTGCCGCCCAGCACGTCCGGGGCGCTGACATCGCGCCGGGCCGGAACGGCCAGATTGCGGCTGTAAAAGGTCACCAAGTCCAGCAGGTGATCGTTGATTTCCACGTCGCCGCTCTTTGCATCCCCGCCATTCGGGGCGTTGATGCAGTTTGCCTGTGCAGATGTGCAATCACCGGCATTCGCGGGGTGTAGGCTGGAGGAAATACCGAGGTCGCCGGAGAATGCGTCTGTGACCTGATCCTTCAAGGTGGCCTGATTGGCTTTCCAGCCGAACCGGCCCAGCATCATTTCCTGGGTAAGCTTGCTCCTGATACGATTGCCGCGTCCTGAAATGCCGTCGCCGTTCCTGTCATCCGGGTCTGCCCAGCTCAGGATATCCTTCTCCGAAAGCGCTTCGAGCATGCCGAGACCGATCATTGGCGAGGCAATCCGGGGGGAGATCATCATATCGCCCCGAAATGGGCCATAGCCGAGTTGGCTCAAGGCTATTACCGGTCTTCGCAGAGACACAATTGTCCCATCAAAGAGGGACACTGGACTTTCTTCATAATCAATAGTGACGGCCGCTTCAGCGATTTGCCCCGGGGTGGCGAAGTTCTGCAACTGGCCACCATAAACAGGATCGGGAATGGAGGGCGCCGCGCCTGATTGTAACTTGGCGTGATCCTCGTCGCTCTGCGGTGGGATACTGAGGCGCAGCAACAGGGCAACCGAGCTGTTTTCGGACTGCCTGCCATCGGGCGCTGCGCCGCGCCCGTCCTTCAAGTGGCAGCGCTGGCAAGAGCGGGCATTGTAAAGTGGTCCGAGCCCGTCCGATGATTTGGTGCTGGCGGGGGAGCTGACCCACATTTTCTTGAAGACACCGTCTCCGATCTCAAAGGCGAGCCGACGGTCGAAGGCCATGTTCGCGGAGGGATGGGAGAAAGCGTCGCGGTTGATCCGTTTCCGATGGGTCGCAGCGCCGGCCTGCATGATTTCGTATTTTTCCGGCTTGGAGAAATCTGACGTTGGCGCCGTGATCTGGGCAATACGGTCCTGGTCAGTCTCCGCGAAAGCGATGGACAAGCAGGCAGCGTAGATAATCAGCGCGCAGGACAGCAATCGTGATCGGTTCGGCATCATTCGATTCTAGCGCAAAGTGGTCCGGCTCGAATAGAAGCGCGAACAGAAAAGAGGGGACGGCGTGAGCCGTCCCCTTTGAGTGGGAGAGATATGCTGGTGTCGCACCGGTTACTGAAAAACAGCCCCCGGATTGTCTAGACTGTCGGAACCTTCGAACTCGAGGGCTGACAGACCGAGCGCTGCGACGACACGCTCGATCGACCTGGTTTGCACGGAGAGGGCATCCACGGCGGCTTGAACGATCTCGTTCCCCCGTGTGTTTCCTTCCGCAAGCATTTGGTCATAACGCTCCCCTTTTTCCGCTGTGTCGGAGAGGGTGGTCATTTTATTCATGGTGGCATCCAGGGCGGCGCGCAGTTCCTGATCCGCGCTGCTGTCCTTGTTGGAGACGAAAGCGGAGAGGCTTGCGCCTTTCACGACAGACCCATCGGTCCGCTTGTATTCGCCGAGATAGACATTCCGGATACCGAGGGCATCGTTGTAGTGCGAGCGATGGGTGTTATCGCTGAAGCAGTCATGCTCTTCCTCGGGGTCGTGCAGCATCAGGCCAAGCTTCATCCGCTCGCCGGCTAGCTCGCCATAAGAGAGGCTGCCCATGCCGGTAAGGATGGTCGCAATGCCCTTGTCTGCATCTCCATCGACAAGGCCGGTGCGCGCGGCGCCGCCATCGGCCCACTGCTCCGTCATCCATGCCAGTTCATCGACGAGCATGTCTGTCGCAGTGGTGAGGTAGGCAGCGCGTCGCGCGCAATTCCCGTTAGTGCAATTATTCGTATCAAAGTCGGAAGCCGGTCGGGCTCCGGCGCCTGGGCCGGTACCGTTCAGATCCTGGCCCCAGAGCAGGAATTCGATGGCATGATAGCCGGTCGCGACATTGGACTCGATTTCATCGATCTCATGCAGCGACTGGACGAGCGTACGGTCGATATTGGTGGCGTCCAGTACCTTTCCGGCAATGGTTGGCTTCGTATTGGCGATCACATTGGCGGTGTAATATGGATTACCATCCGACTCGGCGCCGTAGATGTCGGTCTGCACGTAGTCGATCAGGCCTTCGTCCAGCGGCCAGGCATTCACTTTGCCTTCCCAATCGTCGACGATGGCGTTGCCGAAGCGATAGGCCTCGGTCTGTTGATAAGGCTCGCGGGCTTCAATCCATGCGCTGCGGGCACCGTTCAAGGTTGCGTCAGTCGGCTTGGCGACGAGCGCCGCGATAGCGCTCTGGAGTTTCTTGGCGCTAGCCAGGGAGTCTCCGTAGGCGGCGGCGGCGATGTTCGAATAGGTCTTGATGATGTCTTTCTTCGCGTTCACGTCGTCTGCCAAGACCGGTGCGGCGGAAAGACTCCCAGCGATTGCGAAGGCAGCAGTTAGTCTCACTAATGATTTCGCTCGCATATTTCATCCTTAAGATGTCGCCTGCGAGGTCTTGGCCCCGCTGGTTCCGATGTCGATGAAGGGACACTATTGAAAGTCATTCGCAATTGCAACAGCAAATAAGTGACTAAATTGGTCTTCTTTAAAAAAGAAGAGAATCAATGGGTTGTGTGGAAATTTGTCTCTTTATGTAGGTGTTATCGCGAAGAAAGAAAATCCGGAACAGCCTGAAGAACCAGAGATGTATAAACATCGGAGCGTTCGACCAATTCGCTCAATTGAAGATCGTCGAGGCTGATTTGAATCCGTAGACTTTCCTGATTCTGTGAAACGAACAGACCGCTAATAGTCACGTCGATGCCGTCGAGCCGAACATAGAGCGCGCCCGGCGAAAAATTCGGAAAGTCTCCGATAAGGCGCATGCCGGTCAGAGATATGTTGGTGATCGTAACTGCCCAGCATTGCGAAAAATCGGGTGACGTTGAAACCTGGCCGAGCAGGGACGCATCCCGGCGTAAAAATTCTCGCCGATTGCTGGGCACAAGGGTAACAGGTCCGTTTGTGTTTGCGGTCATTAATCCCGGCCTAACCGAGAATGCCGGTACAATTCTCGATTTTCGCATGGTTCCAAATTGTCCCGAATTGTATCGAATCGGTAAAGTTAGCGCCACTTATCTTGGCACGGGAGAAATCGGTGCCTTGCAAGACCGCGCCGTTGAATATCACGGGGATAGATTTGCCGGTGCGCTGTTGCTGTGCATTGTAGATCTCAGCGACGTCAAGCCGGGCGCCGTGGAACTTGGCTTCGACCAACTTGGCTTTGGCAAAATTCGTCCCCCGCAAAGTAGCGCCGACGAAGCTGGCCCGGCTCAGTTCCGCCCCGGCGAAATTCACCAGCATCAATTCACATTGATTGAATTGCGTACCTTCAAGCTGCGCGTTAGCGAACATCGCGCCGCGCAGATCGCAGCCGGTCAATGCGAGGTTCTTCAAATCCTTGCCTTCGAAATCAGCCCTTTCGCCGATTTCGCCGTCCGAGATGATCCATTGGCTGTGCTGCCGGATGATTTCAGCGATGTCATCCGGTAAATCGGCGGCGTTTTCCAAAGTAATGGCGCCGTCCAGATTGGTATTGTGCAAAGTCGCCTTCGACAGATCCACGTTGCGCAGGTTGGCACCGGAGAGATCGCAGTTGCTCAGGTTGGTTCCGTTGACGGATGCTCCGGCGAGTACGGCGCCACGCAGCTTGGAGCCGGAAAGGTCTGCACCGTCCAGGACTGCGCCGGCCAGATTGGTTGCATGCATGTCGTCATCGGCAAACATGGTACCGATCGCGCGGGTATTTTTCAGGTTCGCATCCTCAAGGTCTGCGCCCTTAAGGTTTGCATCGTCCAAGTTGGCACTGTCGAGGTTTGTACTGACAGGACCATCGCCGCTTTTGTTGGACCAACGCACGATCTGGCCGGGGCGAAGATCTGCATTCACCATCGTGGCACCAGTAAGATCAGCCATGACGAAATTGCCGCCGCGGATATCCGTTTTGGAAAAAATGGCGCCCTGCAGATTTGCCCAAGCAAAATTCGACCCGTATAGGTCGGCTGCGCTGAAGTCGGTTCCTATGCATGAGCTCTCGGAAAACTCGGCGCATGGCAGGATCGTTTGCGTCAGGGACATATAGTCGAAGCGGCAATGAGACGCGTCGAGATCGTCGTTCTTCAGGCGCAGTCCACCAGGACGTCCCGTGAGAAAGGTATGGTGGGACTTGATCGCCGCCATAAGCTCTTCTGGAACTGTTTTGAATTCAGTGTTTTCAAATGCCATGGTCATGACTTGTCAGAGGTCCTAGATCGCTTCCGAGTGTTCCCCGGAATATGTTCTTGGTTCGGTGCCGAAAACCTCGGATAGAAAGTTTAGGTCTCATTAGAGGAGCGTTGGGTCGTTTGAGTGCGCCGTTGTTCCTGCTCGGTAATCCATGGGTTAGTATATTTGTGATTCCTTTACGCAAGGTGAACACCCATGTATGGCGATACTCAGGGACATCATTCGTCAGGGCGGCGTGACGATCTTCGTCTGTCACTGAACCAGTTGCTGTTCGGTTTGTCCCAGTTCGGTTCGAACGCGATTGTTGCCTGGCGTCCTTCAGGTAAGGGCCTTGAGCTCATCTTGTTGCCGAAAACCCGCCTGTTTGAACTGAAGGACCCGATAAAACGGGTCTTTGAAGGGCCGCGCCATCTGAGCGATGAAGAATTCAAGCAGGTCACGCAATTCATCGGCGCCCAGCCGACCGAGATCAGGTTGGATTTCTCGATTGGCGGTGGGGCGACCGGGTTGTCTCATGAGGATGTCGAGTCGGTCATGTCGCGTTACTCGATTGGTTTCGCGCCGTTTCGTATGGTTTTCCTGATCGATATGGTCGGGTTTTCGAAACATACCCCCGAAGAGCAGGCTAGCCACCTTTCGACATTGAAGTTCAGTCTCTCCCTCGCCGAGGCGACGTTGCACCGTGCCGGACTGCCGATGGAGATGGGGCGATCCACAACGGGTGACGGATATTATGTCTGGAACCTGGAAATGGGGCTGAACCAGGATGTCAGCTTGTTTGTGCTGATGACGCTGTTCTCGCTCTACTACAAGAGCTTGCAGCGCGAAATGTCGGAGAAAATGCCTCTTCCGGAACTCCGTATGGCTCTGAGTGGCGGAAGCCATTACGTCTTCTATGAGCCGAGCCCGAAATACGTCGCCAGGCATGAATATATCGTTGGCGACGCGACCATCAACGCCGCGCGCCTGATCGGCAAAGCACGGACGAACCAGATTTTGGTCGGAGATTGTCTTAATATGAGCGAAGGCTTGGAGCCTTGGACCCCGCAGCGCTATGTGCTGGCGGCTAACAAGGTCCTGGACGGGTTCAGAAGCCTGAAAGTCTTTGGCAATGAAGTCGGAGAGAGCCGATTCTACCTGACGGGGCCACGCGACGAAGCGCGCTTCCGCAACCAGAAGATCAAGATCGTCGACAAGCACGGCTTTGAGCACATTTGCTACAATGCCAAGGTGAATACGCATATGAAGGACGGGAGTGCTGTATTCGCAGGCCTGCAGCACAGCGACTTAAGCGGCGCTTCGAAGCTCTGAGGTAGCTCTGCGGAGGAGTTACTTAACGATACCGTCCATATCGACGCCTTCGAACGTCACATTATTGAGGTTCGCCGTGCTCATATCGGTTTTGCGCACCTTTCCGGTCCGCTTGCCGTCGGCTCCGAAAATTGGCATCGCGCCGACATGAGCGTTCGACAGGTCTGCGCCACTCATAAACGCGCCTTTGAAGCTGGTGCCGAACATCAGCGCGCCTGCAAGATTTGCATTCATCAGGTTGCATTTCTCAAGATCGGCCAGCACCAGATTGGCAAAAGATAGGTCCGCATCGCTCAGATCGCAGGAGTACAATGCCACCCCGGTCAGGTTCTGCCGGCGCAGCTTCAGTTTTCGCAGTGACATTGACTTGATGATCGCCCTGCTTCCGCGGACACCGTTCGATTGCAGCCATTCGAAATGCTGTGCGAGTGCTGTGCGCAATTCCGGTGGCAGGGACTTGAAGTCGCCAGTGGTGTCCAGATCGATGCTGAGCTCTGGATTGTTGATCTCTCCCAGCGCATCGGAATCGAACTCCGCTCTTGCCAGCGCGTCTTCGCTGATCATGCTGTTTGCCAGGCGGGCACCTTTCAGGATGGTTCGCTCAAGTTTGGCGTTAGTCAGCCGGGTATCGGAGAGATCCGCATCTTCGAGATTGGCGCCTGTCAGATCGACATTTGACAGGTCCGAGCCGAACAACTCCGCGCCTTTCAGGTTCGCTTCCCGGAGGCTCGCGCCGCTCAGGTCTACATTGGAGAATTTGGCGCGTTGCCCGCGGGCAAAATCCATCAGGCACTCACTGAGGTCGCTCTGCTCCATACCGAGCGATTGGTCCGGGGACTCCCCTAGCACCAGGCCGCCGCGGAAGTCCGCGTCTTCCAGGTCGGCATGAGACAGGTCGGCATTCTTCAGGTTGACCCCACGCAGAATGGTGCGCTTCAGCTTCGCACGCTTGAGGTTGGCACCCTGAAGCTTTGCACCGAACATGTCTGATTCGCTGAGGTCGGCGCCTTCAAGCGTGGCATTCTGCAGCTGAATTCCAACCAGAATGGCGCGGGTGAGCAGAGCATTCGTGAGGTTGATGTTCTGTAAATCCAGGCGCGACAGGTCGCATTGCTGACCTCCAGGCTTACGCTGGAGCCATTTTTTGTGTTCTGCGAGAAAGGCGCCCATGAATTTCTGGGCATCCTCCTGCATAAGGTGCTGGTCTAGTGACCCTGAGGTCATTAAGTCCCCCCAACCCGAACGACCTGATGCTGACCGGGTACTAAGCAAACAGTATGGTTGTTTGCTTATGCGTTTTATATACCAGATCGGGTTTTGTTTTGAACTAGCCTACTGAGTCAGGTTTGTGGGATTTTTGACGTGAGTTCCTCTGTTCAAGCAGAAACCGAATAATGCCGCTGGGTGATCCTCTGGTAGGGATCCCAAAGATGAGTGAAAGCAGAAGGGTTGAGCCCGATGGATTTTAAGCAGATCAGTGAAAGCTATGCCGCAAAAGGTCAGATTTTATCGCAGGAAATGAGTGAGATTGCTGGGCTGGGGTTCAAGACTGTCATAAACAATCGTCCTGACGGCGAGGAAATGGGGCAGCCGGTCAATGAAGATCTCAAGGCTGCCGCGGAAGCTGCGGGCCTGTCTTATGTCTTCATACCGATAACGCTGCCGACTTTGTCCCCGGCGTTGGTCTCGCAGCACCATGCAGCAATCGAAGCGTCGGATGGGCCAGTTTTCGCGTTTTGCCGCAGCGGGACCCGATCGACAATCCTTTGGGCTTTGACGCAGGTCTGTTTTCACGGAGCATCCATTTCCGAGGTGACATCTGCAGCTGCACGAGAAGGGTATGATTTGTCCGGTATGGCGCCGTTACTGGAAGGGTACAGGGAAGCGCTCGCCGGATAGAGGACGCGTCGACGGTTGCGTAGGGGTTGCATGTGAGGCTGGTTAATAAATCCATTCTCCAATTATGAATTTACAAGAATAAAGTTAAATATTTATTGGGCGCTCAATCTGATAAAAATTTTAGACAAAATCGAATTGAATGATAGGTTATTGCCTTCACCAACCTGATTCCATCGCAGGCTTGGTACGCTTCGAATTTGGGGCTAGAGGCGTTGCAATTAGAGACAGAAGAGGTTCTTGGCGATGCAACGCTTGTTGCGATGTATGCCTATTGGACCAGCATAAAGGGCGGGAATGAAGTGCCGCTTCGGCGCGATCTTGATCCAGCAGAGATCGGTCCGAAGCTGTTACCTCACAGCTTGCTGACAGATGTGGACACGCGCCTCAGGATGGTGCGGCATCGCGTGGTCGGCACCATTTTCACGGATTACTTCGGCAGCGACATCACGGGCAAGGATCTTTCCTGTGTTCTCACCGGGAGCTATCTGGAGTTCATTCTTGGTCTTCATATACTCGCCTGTGAGCGCCGGTCGCCGGTCGCGTCGCACAGTAAATTTCGATGGGACCAGGGTCGCTTGCTGAAAGCGTCACGACTTATGGTGCCGCTCTCGAAAGACGGATCGCGCACGGATATGTGCTACACGTGTCAGGTCTTCGAGGCAGGTGCAGGGCCAGATGTACCTCAGGTTTTCGTCGCCGCCGTTGATGGCTGGGAAGACGTTTCCGGCAGGTTTTCGCATTTAGGCGTCGATCCAGTCTGACCCCGCACTCGCGTAAACAACTTCTTTGTCATACCGTTGTGCTATCGGCAGGGAATTGATCAATTCGGATGGATGAAATGGGACACAGCTACGATCTGGCGATCGTCGGCGGGGGGATTTGTGGTCTGGCGAGTGCGCTCGCGGCCTCAAAGCGCGGCAAAAGCGTCGTTATCATTGATCGGGACGCACAATCGAATGGAGCGTCCGTCCGCAATTTCGGCTTCGTCACGGTCACCGGGCAGAAACAGGGCGAGACTTGGGAACGGGCCTATAAATCGGCTTCTGTCTGGCGCGATATCGCTCCCAAGGCCGGCATACCGGCTTCGCATGACGGGTTGCTGGTAACAGCCCAGAGGCCAGAAGCCGTTGCCGTTCTTGAAGAATTCGCCGACACCGAGATGGGGCGAGACTGCACTCTTCTGACCGCCGAACAAACAAGAGCGAAGGCGCCTGTGCTCGGGCAGAAGTCTGTGCTTGGCGGATTGTGGAGCCCGCATGAGGTGCGGGTCGAGCCGCGTCAGGCCTTGCCGCGGCTGGCGCACTATCTCGAAGCCTGCTGCGGTGTGGAATTCCGTTGGTCTACGGCTGTGACTGGTGTTTCGGCGGAAACGGTCGAGACCACTACCGGAACGATCAAGGCAGAATCGGTGATTGTCTGCCCGGGTCCCGACATTGCGACGCTCTATCCGGAGCGGCTGGCAGCCTACGATCTCCGGCTCTGCAAGTTGCAGATGCTGCGGGTCGCGCCGCAGCCGCCGGAATGGAAACTGCCGGGCGCGGTTATGTCGGATCTCAGTCTGGTGCGCTACGAAGGCTATACAGGTTGCGCGGCGTCGAAGGTGTTGCGCGCACGGCTGGAACAGGAACAACCGCAATGGCTGGCGCACGGTATCCATCTGATCGTGGTGCAAGGTGCGGATGGCTCACTCGTCGTCGGTGATTCCCACCATTACGCAACGACCCCGGATCCCTTCGCGCCTGCCGTGGTGGAGGATCTGATCATGGAGGAAGCCGGCCGCATGCTGCAGCTTGCGAACCGCAAGGTGATCGAGCGCTGGACCGGCATTTACCCGTCCGCGTCGGACCGCACCTCTTTCATCGACACGCCGGAAGATGGAGTCCGGCTGCTGGTCGTCTCCAGCGGAACCGGCATGAGCACCGCCTTTGCCCTCGGTGAGGAGACTATTGCCTCGCTCTATGGGGCTGCAGCCTAATCGAAAAGGAAATTCAGATGTCCACCGCCGATAATCACGTCAAAGCCATCATTTTCGACTGGGCCGGAACCATCGTTGATCATGGCAGCCGAGCGCCCATGGGCGTTTTTCAGCGGGCTTTCGCCGCGTTCGATGTCGAGATCAGCATCGACGAAGCGCGCGCCCCGATGGGCCTGCCGAAATGGGATCACATTAAGGCTGTCGGCACCCAGCCCCGGATCGCGGAAGCATGGCAACAAGCGCATGGATCTGCATTTTCCGACAGCGATGTCGATCGGATCTACGAGATTTTCGTGCCAATGAATGTCGATGTCGTGCCGGACTTCGCAGATATCATTCCAGGTGCGCTGGACACAGTTGCGGCTCTCCGCGGCAGGGGCATGAAGATTGGCTCCACGACCGGGTACAACATGGAGATCATGGAGCGGCTGGTACCGATAGCGCGGGATCGCGGCTATGCGCCGGACAACTTGGTTTGTGCCGGCGATCTGTCGCATGGCCGGCCGACGCCGCTGATGATGTACAAATGCTTCCTGGATCTTGATGTCTGGCCGGCCTCTGCTTGCATCAAGGTGGATGACACCGAGCCTGGGATTGCCGAGGGCAGGGCGGCTGGTTGCTGGACGGTGGGTGTGACGGTGTCCGGCAACGCGTTCGGGCTTTCGCTGGAAGAAACCGAAGCACTGGACGAAGCCACATTTGCGGAGAAAAAACGCCAGGCCGAAAAGACCCTGCGCAGCTGCAACCCACACTACCTGATCGACAGTGTCGCATCGCTTCTCGACGTGGTGGACGATATCGAGGCGCGTCTTGCCAAAGGGGAGCGGCCGTAGAGCACCCAAGGGCGGGACGTGCAATTGCGGGCCCGGTCACCAAATATAAAGAGATTCATGAAATCTTCCTTTTGTGGCGTGACGGTGCCGTTGTTTGCTTGTTATGGCTGGCCTGCCGCCTTGCCTGGCGCTCTCTTTCCGAATTGACCTGACCGATGCTCAACCCACTAAGCCGCCTTTTACGTTACCGGCTCGTCATTCCGATCCTCCGCGGGACTGGTTTGCCGGACTACACGGCGCGCGGGGTTGGGATTGGTGTTGCGGTGTCCTTGACACCGCTGGTCGGCGTACAAATGCCGATCGTGGCGGGCATCTGGTCTTTGCTCCGCGTGCTGCGGCCGTCTTGGAGCTTCAATCTGGTCGTGGCTTTGGCTTGGACCTGGGCGACCAACGTCTTCACGGTCCCGATCGTCTATTACATCTTCCTGCAGACAGGGAATCTGATGCTGGGCCGCTGGGAAAACCTGACGGCTTTCGGACATTTCTCGGATCGACTGGATACGATACTTGGTCAGGACGTTTCAGGGATTGCGGCTGTCTGGGTCTATTTGGTCGCGATGCTGGACGAATGGGGGGTGCCTCTGTTCGTCGGTTGCGTGCCATGGATGGTCTTTGGCGGTTGGCTCGGGTATCGTTGGAGTCATATCTATATCGAGCGTTTCAAGACCGCGCGGCGCAAAAGACAGGCTCGGAAGGCTGAGCGTAAGCAGGCGACTGCGCTCGAGACAGGCCAACCGGCCACTGACAACCATCACTGATATATAGACGGAAGGAGCAGCTATGCGGGGGCATGTGCTCAAGAGCAGTCCGGAAACGGTTCACTGGGGATTTTTTGATGCTGGTCTAGAGCCGGCGCTGACCATTGCTTCGGGCGAGGAAGTTAGAATCCAGTCGATCTCCGGTGACACGCCGGTCCTGCCAGGAGAGGGTTACACTGTACTGCCCGAACATCAGGCTGTGATCGACCAGATCCGTCCGGGGCTGCCGGGCCATATTCTGACCGGCCCGGTTTATGTCGAGGGCGCAAAGCCCGGCCATGTGTTGCAGGTCGACATTCTCGACGTGAAGGTACGTCAGGACTGGGGCTTCAATTACAGTGCGCCGCTCAAGGGCGCGCTGCCGGATGATTTTGACGAAGTTACCCTTTCCATCATCGCCATCGATACCGAGCGCAATATTGGTCGCCTTCCGTGGGGGCTTGAGCTGCCGCTGCATCCGTTTTTCGGCGTGATGGGCGTTGCGCCGCCGCCTGTCTGGGGCAGGGTCAGCACCATTCAGCCGCGCGCCAATGGCGGCAATCTGGACAACAAGGAGTTGGTGGCGGGTACCACGCTGTACCTGCCTGTGTTCGTCGACGGTGCTCTGTTCTCTGCCGGTGACGGGCATGGGGCCCAGGGAGACGGCGAGGTTTGTGTGACGGCCATCGAAACGGCTCTCGAGGGCCGTTTCCGCCTGACGGTGCGGGATGACATGAGCCTTACCCTGCCGCGCGCCGAAACGCCGGAGCATTTTATCACGATGGCTTTCAACGAGGATCTGGACGAGGCCGGCCGGGACGCGTTGCGCCAGATGCTCGATCTGATCACGGCCCGTACCAACCGCACCCGGGCTGAAGCTTACATGTTGTGCAGCCTGGCGGCGGATCTACGGGTTACCCAGATGGTCAACGGCAACAAGGGGATACATGTTATGTTAGCTAAGAATTTACTTTTGGAAGGCAAAGTGACGAAAGGTTAACTTTCGATGGGCTTTGCATGCACTCTTTTCCAAGAGCTTTTCCGCTCTTCGGTGTCTTTATCATTCTCGTCGCCGCTTTGAGTGTGTTTGCCCCTCCTGCCGATGCCGGACGCGTGTCGCCGGCCAAGACGAACCCGCGTCATATGGAACGGTCAGCGGAACAGCACCGTTGGCGTCTCAAACGCGTCTCTTTGCCGAAGAGAACAATATACGAAAACCCGGCGAGACGTGGCTTGATGTTTAAGGATGATCGATCTCTGGGAGATATATCCTCTGTCGATAGAGGCGCGACCCAAGCATGCCGGGCTGGTAATTTCCGGCGTTACGGCGGCGGGTTCGTGAGGGCCGGGGGTGAGGTCTATCGCGCCGCCCGGTCACAGGATATATTGCGCCCAAGTGGGACCCGTTTACGCGCTGGGGTATATGTCTTCAAGCGTGAAGGGTCGACCCGCTGTACCGTTTATCTCGCGGGGAACCGCTGATAAATATGCCGGTGCTGCCATATTTCTTCTTCGGAACCTTGATGGATCCGGATGTTCTCACCATTGTTCTCGGCCGCGACCCGGGTGCGCTCTCGAAGGCAGCGACATTATCCGGATTCTCACGTGTTCGGGTCGAAAATGAGCCTTACCCCGCGTTGGTCGAAGAGGCTGGCGGACAGGTGGAGGGGCTTCTCCTGGGAGACTACGTGCCGGAGGATGATCAGCGCATCCGGTTCTTCGAGGATTTTGACTTCGCCATCGAGCAGTGTTCGGTTGTGACCGCATCGGGTCCGGAGAAGGCTCTTTATTGCGGCGCGGTGCGGAACATTAAGCCGACAGACATTCCTTGGTCCTACGATGAATGGACGCGTTTGGAGAAAGCACGGTTTCTGAAGGCAACCGGGATATATATGGCTTGCTACGGCACGCTGGACGGTGCGGCAGCCGACGAACTGTGGCTCGACACGATCCGGGAAATCTTCGGGAACTGAGCGGCTGATCTCAGTCGAAATGCTCGTGCTGAAGATCCCCCAGACCGAACCTTTCTCGCCAGGCCAGCAGCAGGCGAGCCGTGTCGATGGCGTCGCCGAGCGCCCGGTGCGCCGTTCCTGCCCTTTCCAACTTCATCGCTTTCAATGCTTCGTCGAGCGATATACGGCGCCCGCCTGCCAGCACATATTCCTGTATCTGGCAGAGATCAAGATAGCGGTGCGAGGCGGGATCGACGGCGCCCTTTGCCTGGACCTCGGTCGCGAACAAAGCATCGTCACTGCCCCAGCCGGCCCAGAGTTTTGACGTTGATCCATAAGTCTTACGCAGCTGATGGCAGGCATCTTCGAACGGAATGCCGGCGGCCGCGATCATCTCGTCCGTAATGCCTGTGAAGTCACTGCAGAAGGGAGAGATGCGGGAGGCTGAAGGTTTGGTCAGCATGGAGATTGTGCGGCTGATCTCGTCCCGTTTCAGATCGATCTCGGCAACACCGATCTCGATAATCTCCGGGCGCTCGCCGTCGGGTGGTGGGCCGTCCCAGCAGGTCAGCTCAAGATCGATGACCAGCACCCGGTCATGGCGCAGGTTTTTGTGCATGCAAAGGTTATCCGTCTTTCCTGGCCATGATTGCCGGGCTCAAGCTCAGTTGCGCGGGAAAAAAGGACTGAAATGCAAAGCCCCACCGCGCGTCAGCGTCGAGTGGGGCATAGCATGATTTCACGTCTGTTGCATAAGACAGACTATCGAGCGTTTAGCTCTCAAAATTTGATATATGTCTGCGGACTTGAAGCGTCAGCTGCCGCTTTCTGCCGTCGCGTTCCGTTCTCAGGAACGCGTTACCTGATTCGGTGGCTCCATCGCGATATACGACCTCCCTGTTGTGGGTTCCGTGTGTCCGGATGGGACTTGAAAAGAGTGCTCCCGAATCGGGTGGAGGTCAATGGATAGCCTGTTTTTCGGTTGCATAGGTCGGCACCGAGCCTTGCGGTCAATGCATGCCGGTGATATCTGGAAGGGGCTGACGAGGCAGCATCCGGATCCGCGGAAAGCGTGACGCACCTTGATACAAACCTGATATTTCCGGTTTTCCTCCGGCGCCCGATGTAGCGGATCCATGGGCGCGCAAACGGGAGAAAACGGATGTCCTCCGATCTCGAAAGACTTCGCCGTTCGGCGAAATTACTGAAGAAGTCTTATGCGCGTGGCGATGCTGACACGTTGCGCCGCGTAAAAACTGTCGTGCCGGAATTGAAAGAGCTTCTGCACGCAGACTTCCTGCATGTTGTTGCCGTCGAGCAGGGCCACGAAAGCTGGCCAAAGTTGAAGCTCGCCCTGGAGACGGCCGGCATGACCCGCGCCGACCGGGCGAAACGCCTCCGGGCGGCGCTCTATAATGGTCAGGCATGGGTCATCAAGAAGTTGCTGGCTGCGGACCCGGGACTTGCTCATTTTGATTTAGCGGTTGAATCGGCGCTGTGCGACCTGGAAGCAGTAGAAGGCCGAATTGCGGCGGACCCGTCTCTTGCAACCACCGAGATCCACGGCCGGACACCGCTCGTCCACCTCTGTTTTTCGAAGTATCACAAGTTCGGGGACGTCCCGCCGGACCGTATTCTGGCAATCGCAGAGTTGCTTCGGAATAACGGTGCGGACGCGAACGAGAGCTATCCTGAGCCGGCCGGAAGTGGGCACCGGGTGTCGGTTCTCTACGGTGCCCTTGGGCATGCTGGTAACATGCCGCTTGCCGAATGGCTTTTGGAGCATGGTGCCCATCCGGACGACAATGAAAGCCTCTACCACTCAGTTGAACTGGACCATCTGGACGGGCTTCGCTTGCTCTGTCGGTATGGAGTGTCGCCGTCCGGGACCAATGCATTGCATCGGGCACTCGACTTTGACCGGATCGAGGCCGTGCGGATTTTGCTCGAGCATGGGGCCGACCCGAATGAGGGAATCGAGCATCATCCGGGTGGCCAGCTGCCCCTGACCTTTACCTCCTTGCACCAGGCCGCCCGTCGTGGCCGATCTGGCATGTTTGCTGAACTGCTGCTCGATTTCGGCGCCGACGCGAGCAGGCTCTGGAGCGGACACAGTGCTTACGAGATGGCGTGTCTTTACGGCAATACGGATTTTGCCCGGGTACTTGCCGCAAGAGGTCATGCCACGTCGCTTAGCCCGGCGGTTGCTGTGCTGGCGGAGTACGCCGGAGGAGGTACGCCTTCAGCTAGCGTACGCGGCATGGCGCTTTCCGACGAGGTTCGACGGCTGGCCATAGATATTGCCGGCAGGCCTGGGGAGTTGTCCTACTTGAAAGCACTGATGGCTGCCGGTCTCGATCCGGCAGCTGCGAACGAGATGGGGGTGACGGCGCTGCAAGCCGCAGCTTGGGCGGGACTGGCTGATCAAGTCGCGTTCTTACTATCTCTTGACCCCGATCTGTCGCACCGAAACATGTATGGCGGCGATGTAATGGGAACGGTGATCCATGGCGCTGAATTCGCGCCGCATACGGCCGGTGCTGCGCATGTAACATGTGCCCGGTTGCTGCTTGAGGCAGGCGCTGTGTTCCCGGAAGGTGCAGCCGATGGCACTGGGAACGAGGAAATGGCCGCTTTCCTTTCCGAATGGCGAGAGGGTCATAGCGCCGCGCCTCTATCCTCCTGATACTGCCTACAGGCTGGACTGGAGCGGCTATTCGCTCCAGTCCGCGACCGGGAGGATCGTGATGGAACTTGGACTTGAAGGTAAGCGCGTTCTGATCACCGGTGCGTCGAAAGGCATTGGCCTCGGCTGTGCCAAAGCGTTCGCGGCAGAAGGCTGCACTGTTCATCTGGTTGCCCGCGATGGAGAGCGGCTGGAGCAGGCAAGGGACGAATTGGTCTCGGCCGGTGCGAGCTGCACCATTCATCCGGTGGATTTGTCCGCGCCAGGTGCGGTGGAATCGCTCAGCGGCGCTCTGCCGGTGCCGGATATCGTCGTCAATAATGCGGGCGCTATTCCCGGCGGTGATTTGCAGGCGATTGACGAAGCGGCCTGGCGCGAAGCCTGGGATCTCAAGGTATTCGGCTATATCAATATGACCCGCGCCTTCTATGCGCTGATGAAAGAGAAAGGCGGCGGAGTCATCTTCAATGTCATCGGCCTCGCGGGCGTGAAGCTGGATCCGAAATACATCGCCGGCACCGCGGGCAATGCCTCGCTCAATGCGTTCACAAAGGCGATGGGCTCGAACGCGCTGGCCGACGGCATGCGGGTGCTCGGCGTCAATCCGGGACTGGTGGCGACTGATCGCCTCGTTACTCTGCTGAAGACCAAGGCTGCTGACGAGAAGGGTGATGCGGACCGGTGGCAGGATTTTCTGGCTGGCCAGCCTCTGGGCCGGGCCGCCAAGGTGGAGGAGATCGCCGACGTAGTGACATTCCTCTGCTCACCGCGTGCGGGATGGGCGACGGGAATCGTGGTCGATCTAGATGGCGGACAGACCTACCGCTGAGCTGCGGTCCGGCTACAAACAAAAACGGCCTCCGAAGAGGCCGTTTTTTCGTTCAGTTTCCGATGCGTCAGACGCCGGCGCGATAGAGCCGGCTGGTGAACAGCGGGCTGTCCTTCATCTGATGGAATGTCTTGGCTGCCGCGAGGACCGCCAGGTCGGCAATCGGCTCGATCAGCACGACGGTCATGTAGGCGCCGCCGAAGAGGGATACCTCGGAGAGGGTGCTCATGCTGAAGCCGTGACCGTAGAAAGCCCAGAAGGCGACCCAGGTAACCACACCGCCCTGGAAGGCGGCGGAGAGCGCCAGTGCTTGGCTATATTTCACGTCCTTGTAGGCGACTGTCTTCGGAATGATGCGGTCAGCAAGCGCGCTGATTGCGAGCAATGGCACCAGCAATGTGGTGACGTTCATGCCGTACTGAGGAAGATCGAAAGGTGCGAACAACAGCCCCTGAGCCAGCAGGCCGAGCGCGAGGCCGATGGCGGCTGGAGCGGCGCCGAACATCAGGAACAGGGTCGAGCCGAGAATGAAGTGAACTTCGGAGACGCCCACCGGATAGTGCGGCAGGACCTCAAAAAAGAAGAAGACCAGCGTGGTTGTCAGAACCGTACGCAGCGCGAGCGGGGCAACGCCGTGTTTGCGGGCAGATGAGTAAGCCACCTTGGCGGCAAAGCCGAGGCAACCGGCAGCAGTGCCATAGCTGAGCAGAAGTTTCGCGCCGTTCACGACGCCGGGTTCGATATGCATGTCAGTACTCCATTTACCGCACCCACCGTGCGGGTTTTGCCGGGCAAATGCCGGCCAGGTTACGTTCGCGATACGGGCAGGTCTCCTGACTTGCGTTCTTCGCCGGCTTCCGCCTTCCCGGCCGTTGGCCAGTGGCATCTTGGAAGAGCTCACGCTTACAGTTGCGGGGGCAGTCACGGCGCGGGCCCCTCTTGGGTCGTCCCTTCCGTGTTCCCTCTTAGTCCACAGGCTTTGCCTGATACGGAACCAGTATCGCCATCGAAAATCTAGAAAGCGTGCGGCTTGAGCAACAGATTTTTTGTTGCCGCAGGATCTCTCGGAACGGCCGTTGGCTCTGATACAGATGTGTGATGGGAACAAGGCGGTCGTCTGAGGCTGCCTCATGATTGGGTCAAGAAGTGCCCCATTGTACTCATACCTTCAGCTTGAAACCCTCATGACTCGCCGCGAAGCCGAGGCTCTCATAGAACCGAATGGCATCTGAGCGGCTTTTATCGCTGTTCAGCTGGATTATCGAGCAGCCGTGCTCCTTGCAGGTAGCGATGGCCCACCCCAGGAATTGTCGTCCGATCCCCCCGCCACGTGCTGCTGAGGAAATCCTCACGGATTCGATCTGGCCGCGCCACTGGCCTTGGTGCGAGAGGCCGGGCAGGAATGTGAGTTGCAGTGTGCCGATCACCGTTTCCTCTTGTTCCGCGACCGCGAGGTACTGGTTCTTGTCCGCTGAGATGACTTTGAAAGCGTCCCGATAGCAATCGGCGACGGAAACGCTGGTATCCTCGCGCTGACGTCCCAGTTCGTCGTCGGCAAGCATGGCGATGATGGCGGGAAGATCGGCCTCTATGGCGCGTCGGAAGATGAGGGGCATGGAGTTGGTCCGGTTGGTCCTAGGTGCGTTTTCTATACCCCCCGGTCATGCGGGGTGCGAGTTTTAAACTCTGTGCCAACGGTTGTTTTGCTCTCCAAAACGGCCCGCCAATCCATATAATTGTCGCAACGGCTAGGGCGGCGTAAACTGTTGCTGTAAATCCTTTAAGGACCGGTGCGATCAATGCCGGGACGCGCCGCCGACCGGTGGCAAAAAAAGCAAAAAGCGGGGATGGGAAACAGTCATGAAGATGCGCGCGGCCGTATTGCGGCAGTCTGGGGCCTCGGCGCCTTTTGAAGAGTCGCGGCCGATTTCCGTCGAAGATGTTGAGCTCTCGAAACCGGAAGCGGGCGAGCTTCTTGTCCGGGTTATCGGCGCCGGATTGTGCCACTCCGACCTTTCCGTGATCAACGGTAACCGGCCGCGCCCGGTGCCTCTGGTCCTCGGCCATGAAGGCGCAGGCGAGGTGGTCGAGGTTGGCGCCGGCATACGCGATCTGAAAGCCGGCGATCCAGTGGTCTTCCAGTTCAGTGCCAATTGCGGTCGTTGCCGCCGGTGCCTTGAAGGCCGCCCGCAGATTTGTGAAGTCAATGCTGTGGCTCGGGCAAAGGGCGATCTGATGGGGGGAGGGCGCCGCCTGAAATCTCCCTCGGGCGAATCCCTCGCGCACCATTCCGGTGTTTCCTGTTTTGCCGAGTACGCGGTGATCGACCGGGGCAGTTGCGTCAAGGTCGACGACAGCATTCCACTGGAGAAAGCAGCGATCTTCGGCTGCGCGGTGATGACCGGCGTCGGTGCAGTGCTGAACACGGCCCGTATTCGGCCGGGGGACAGCGTTGCTGTGATCGGTCTCGGCGGCGTCGGGCTTAATGGATTGCTGGGCGCTAAGGTTGCCGGTGCGGGCACTATCATTGCCATCGATCTGAATGATGATCGTCTAGGTCTCGCCCGTCAGCTTGGCGCGACAAACACGTTCAACGCCGCCGACCCAAATCTGGCTGAACAGGTTCTGGACCTCACAGGAGGGGGGGTCGATTTCGCATTCGACTTTGCCGGGGCGGTAAAGGCCATGGAAACTGGTTATGGGCTGCTCCGTCCCGGGGGGGAGCTGGTGGTTGCGGGGCTGGCGCCGGCCGATAGTACCTTCTCCTTCACGCCGCCGGCTCTGGTGAGCGACGAGAAAGCGATCCGCGGCAGTTACATGGGTGGGTGCGTGCCGGTTCGGGATATCCCACGTTATATCGACCTTTACCAGCAGGGCCGTTTGCCGATCGATGCGCTGATCAGTCGCTCGGTCGGCTTCGAGGATATCAACGAGGGCTTTGACCGTCTTGCCGACGGCTCGGCGATTCGTCAGATCCTGACGCCGCACGCGGCCTGAGTGAGGGCGATCTGCCTTTGCTCCGGTGGGACGCTGGAAGAACAGGTCAAAGAAGACGGGCTTCAGGGCTTGAGATGACAGCCATTTATACATTCGCGTATGATCTTCTCCTTGGTGTCTTGTCCGACCGCACCGGAGATGGATCGTGAGCCGTATCGATAACGAACGCCGTGCGCGCCGCCAGGCACGGATACGTGCCAAGGCGTTTGCCGGCGGAGAAAGGCGCAGCGACAGACTGCTCCGACAGATGGTCGATGCCGCGGAGGAGGACGAGGCCGCGATCGGAATGGGGCTGGCCGACCGGGTTTCGCGGAAACTCGGCCCGAAGGGACGGTTTCTTGCGGCGGCAACTCTGATCGGCGCGCTTATGACGGCCGCCTCTATTTATTATGAGCGCAGGATGGTTGATACGGCGGTCCACGCGGATTGGCAGGACGAGACACTGGTCGCGCAAGGTCATCTGCTTTACCGGGATAATTGCGCGTTCTGCCACGGCGATAGTCTCGAAGGACAGGCAGGCTGGGATGGCGATTTTCCCTCCGGCAACCGCCCGGCATTACCGCTGGATGGAAGCGCGCCGATATGGCGCCTCAGCGATGATGATATTTTCGATGTGGTTAAATATGGCGGTCAGCCATTTTCGCCGCGCAGCTACAAGAACAACATGCCGGGATTCGAAATTCAGCTCGCCGACCCGGGGATATGGGCCCTCGTGGCGTTTCTTAAGAGCCGCTGGCCTGAGGATATCAGGCAGCGGCAGGCAGAGCTTGAACGGGAACGCGCCAGCGGCGGATAGGTTAACGGGGTGAGGTTAGGCGAGCCCGGCTGACTTCAGGCGGCGTTCCAGGTCCTGCATGCGGGCTCTCTTGCTCTGGGCGGCATCGCTGTCCGCGAGGTAGCTCTCCAGAAAATCGGCCTTCTTCATGAAATCGTGCGCCGATTTGCGTGCCTTTTTCAGGGTTTCTGCTCCGACCAGAGTGCCTTCGCCGATCAGGTCAATCACAATAAGGGCTTTTGTAGCTGTTGATCCCGTGCGTGTTTCCAGCTTCTTGAAGTAATTGTTGGTCTCCAGTATCTCAGCCTGAAGCTCTTCCAAAGTCCGGCAGATCCGCTCTTCGATCCGAGGGGGAAGATCATTGGCTTTGGTTTCCTTGTGAACCGAGGCAAGAAAGCTGAGCTTTTCCTCCAGCGGTCCGTCTTTGCTTGCTACGGCGCGCGAGAAATCCGGTTGGCCGACGATTGAGGTGACGTATTTGGAAAGATAGTCGGAACCTTTCTCGCTGATCGCTTTCTGGCGTATCTGGAGAGCCAGAAGAACCTTCTGGCTGACATCAATGCGGCCTCCGAGCAGAAGATCGATTGTTTCGTCGCTTAGCAGGGACGCTTCGCGTTTCTGCAGGCCAATCTCGCAATCCTCGCCGCCAAGGAAGCCGTTCGGCGTGGACAGGCGTTTGTAGATCGCACGTATCCGTTCCAGCTCCGTGCGAAGATCCCCGCGCGTTAGCTTACCGCCCGAGTTCAGTGCCAGGGTCAGCATTCGCAGCAGGACATCTCGCGTTTCAGGGATGTAGCCGGTCTTCGCGATGGCATAGAAGTTCTTCGCATTCGCCGGTTTGCTGGGGGCGTGGGACGGCTCGATGTCGCCTTCGTAGAGAGCGAGAAGCCGCTCTATTTCTTCGCCTGCCGTTGGCAACTCACCGAAAATCTCCTTGCAGATATTCGGCGCACGCAGGATCTCGGCGATGAAGGCATCGAAATGCCCGAATGCTTCGAGCCCGGCAATATCATGGCCGAGTTCATAGAGTGTCTCGAATTTCTTAACCCAGTCATTGATGCCGTCAAGCGTGGCCGTAAGCGTTGCGCGAATCCGAAAGGCCTGCTCGTCCGGGCTCTCAGCGCCGCGCAATATGATGAGATCCGGAATCATGCTTTTCTCAAGCTTCTCCGGCGGCTCTTTTTCGAGGCTTTCCAATGCGTCTTTATGCAGCTTGTCCGTAATCTCGTACAGGCGGCGTACCCGTTCACTGACCGGGATTTGGGTTCCCTTGACCTGCGCGATTGCAGCCTTCTGAACCGCCTGCATGAGCGTGGTCCCAGCATCGCTGAAAGCGCGCTGATGCCGGCTTGAATGCAATAGTTCCGTTGGGGTAAGGCGCACGGATTGAAGATACCGACCGGCAGCCCGGCCGATAGCATCACGTGACTTCCGCGAATAGAAGTCGGACACGTCTTCACAGACGGCATCTTTGAAACTTTGCGCTTCTGCTTTTTGCGGGTCCATCAGTCTTTCAGCATGCTTTTATAAAAAAACGCGTAATTCCATTGATTTTGTTGCAGTTAACCATGGAATTAAAACATGAATAGCGGGTGTGTTCTATAACGCGCAACAGGATATGCATGTGACATAGTTCACTCACAGCCATAACTCGTTTCAATCCCGGTTTTGTCGGGCGTACTCGTATAGAGCGACGGCAGTCGCGGCCGATACGTTCAGAGTCGCTACGGGACCCGAGGTCGGCAGGCGCGCGAGCAGATCGCAGTTTTCGCGGGTGAGACGCCTCAGCCCGCTACCCTCCGCACCCATGACGATGGCTATCCGGCCCTTCAGGTCCGCTTTATCCAGTGTGCCGTCCGTCTCGCCGTCGAGCCCGATGCACCAGAACCCGGCATCTCGCAGCTGCTCCATGGTGCGGCTCAGATTCGTAACGTGCACCAGATCAATCGCGTCCAGCGCACCGGAAGCCGATTTTGCAAGAACACCGGTTGTCGGTGCGGCATTGCGATCCGGAGCGATCACAGCGCGGGCCCCGAAGGCGGACGCTGAGCGCAGTATCGCTCCTACATTATGCGGATCTGTAACCTGATCGAGCAAAACCAGGAGGCACCGCTCGCCCACATTCTCAAGAATGTCCTCGATCGCGACGTCGGGTAGCGGCAGAACTTCTGCTGCTATTCCCTGATGTACGGCGTCCGGTCCGGCAAGTGAATCGAGTGTATCCTTCTCCACAATCTTCGGCTCGGGGATTTCCTCGCGGCGCGAGTCGGTCAAACTGTCCAGGCGCTGGCCGAGTTCCTCCATGTTTCGGGACGTACATAGCAGTCCGGTAATCCGGCGCTTGTCATTCAGCAGAGCCATGGCAACGGCATGCCAGCCCCATAATATATCGCGTCCCTTGGGTTTTGGCGCAGGCTTGCCATGCCGTCTGGCGTTGCTGGGCTTGCGCGACTGAGGTTTTGCCATGGTGATTACCTGATGCCCGGATTGCTCCGGAAAGTTGCGGGAGGAAACGAGGGGGATCGACCAATTGCCCTCGTTGCCGCTTTTGCCACGTTTTTCACGTTGACAAACAGAGTCTATTTCTCATATTTCGCACTCCCTTCCAACGCGGAAGCCTGTTTAGCCATTTCGGTGTCTTCAGGAAACGGCGTTTGGGGAACCTGGTGGGGTGCCCGAGTGGCTAAAGGGGACGGGCTGTAAACCCGTTGGCTATGCCTACGTTGGTTCGAATCCAACCCCCACCACCATCCTGCTTTCGGTGTCGGTTTCCGGTGCTGGGGCAGGGTAGAGATATAGAGGTTGGTTGGTGTTCGGGATGAAAGTCGCGGGCACCGCCGTGGTGTGCGATGTGCTGGGCGGGTGTAGCTCAATGGTAGAGCAGCAGCCTTCCAAGCTGAATACGTGGGTTCGATTCCCATCACCCGCTCCATCGCGCGGACGCCACGGACAGGCCAAGCACAGGGATCAATTCTGGTCATGCCCGGCATAATGTCGGCGTGACCGCCTAATCAAGCAGGAACACGTGCGCGATGGCGAAGGAAAAGTTTGAGCGGAATAAGCCGCACTGCAACATTGGCACAATTGGCCACGTTGATCACGGCAAGACGTCTTTGACGGCAGCGATCACGAAGGTGCTTGCTGAGGCTGGTGGCGCGAGCTTCACGGCTT
>NZ_JBDXGG010000008.1:0-84583 GCF_039990255.1 Nisaea sp.
AACAAGAAAAGCTGTACAGAACTAAACTTAACCTCCGCAATGCAAAACAATTACACCCAATGGCGCGGGGTGGAGCAGCCCGGTAGCTCGTCAGGCTCATAACCTGAAGGTCGTAGGTTCAAATCCTACCCCCGCAACCAATATCAACGGCTTACGCAATCTAGCGTGAGCTGTTTTTTGTTGCCCGGAAGCACGTAGGAAGCAGGTGGACTGCAAGCTGGTGCAGGAAAAAAAAAGACGACCAGTGAACTTCACATTTGCCAATTGGCAAAGTACGGGTTCATGCGCGGTCGCGAATGGCGTACGCAGTACCCAACGCTAAAGATCGAGTTGCTCACTTGATCGACTAAGATCGCTTGAACGAAACATCCTGACAATAGCCAAACAATGCAGATGTACCTGTGGTACTAGGGCGGCTGGTTGACAAATAGCTATAAATATAGGTGATTGTGTATTCGGGTGTGCTCGGTCGCAGATTCTAATCGAGCGGCGCCCCTTGAGGACTAAAAAATAAACCGCGCATGGGAGAGCCAGATGGCGCTATGGCACCCGCCTGAAATATACGATCCATGGCCAGAGGGTGTGCAACCGAGTGTCCCGATCGAAGGCTATCCCAATACCTGGACCTTTACCCCGTCGCGTCCGGCTATCCATCGCCCTCTAACAAGGACTGAGGCGACGGGGCCGCTGGAGCTCTGGCGCAAGCTTGAGTGTGGGACGAACAATCTGGCCATATCGCCGTCCGGAAAACCCGCGCTCGGACAAATGATCCGCATATTCGGACAGGTCCTGAACGAGGACGGCCGGCCGGTTCCGGATGCGATCGTCGAGATCTGGCAGGCAAACGCTGCCGGTCGGTACAGTCATGCGCATGACGACAGCACCGCGCCGCTTGACCCGAACTTCCTTGGTAATGGCCGTGTCCGCTCCGACGAGAACGGTTTCTATTCATTTCTGAGCGTCAAACCGGGGGCCTACGCGGTTCCGGTCAAGGACAATTGGTGGCGGCCGCCTCATGTCCACTTCTCAGTATTGGGTCCAAGCTCTCTATCGCGGCTTGTCACGCAGATGTATTTCCCCGGAGACCCGATGAACGAATGGGATCGCATCCTGCAATCGGTCAGCGATGCTGGCGCTCGGAGCCGGCTGATTGCGACACAAATGCATCCTACGGAAACCGGCAGTGAGCATCTCGCATACCGCCATGACATCGTCCTCCGCGGGCGGCTCGCGACCCCGGAGGCATAATGAAAAACGCACCACTACACAGACGGTATCCGCTCTCTCAACACACGATCGGACCGTTCTTCCCGCCGAATTTCTTCCAGGCAGCGGATCACGATCTCACCCGGGTTTCCGAGAATGCCGAACCCACAAAGAACGGTGAGCACATTGCGATCACGGGCCTCGTGATGAAGGAAGGCCGGCTACCGGTTTCCAATGCCATTCTGGAAATCTGGCAGGCCGATTGCAGCGGGCGTTTCCGTCATCCGCTCGATCCGGAAAGCGAGAAGGCAGACCCGGATTTCCTTGGCTGGGGACGCGCGCGGACGAATGTCGAAGGCGCATTCTCCTTTCGCTCAATCCTTCCCGGCTCTTACGAGGAAGACGGTCGGCGCCGCGCACCGCACCTGAATGTCCAGATCATGGCAGCGGGGCTTATGCGTCCCGTCGGCACCACACTCTATTTCCCTGATTTTCCGGACCTGAACGCCGAAGATCCGGTTCTTGGCCTGGTTCCGGAAGAGCTGCGCCACCGGCTTGTGATGCGCGTCGGCAAGAGTGACGACGGCATAAGAACATACAGTTTCGACTTCCTTCTACGCGGCCCGGCCGATGAAGAGACACCGTTTTTCGAAACCTGAATTCAGGTGGCTCCGACATGAAATCAATGCGTCCTGCTCTCCGAGCGAAAACAGCGTTTCCGCCGGATCGTACGGAATGGGATCGCATCTATTCTTCAGGCAGACTTTTCTCGAAGATTTTTATCGAGCAGCCGCGCAAGACCACAGATACCAGCCATAACCGGCGTTGGTTGACCAAGATGCTGGGCCAACTCGACCAGGCTGCCGAGGATTGGTCCAATTTCGATCTCACGTCCGGCCTCGATGTCCTGAAGCATCGACGTGCGAATGGCGCCCAATTTGCGGGTCTCGTTGATCCGACCCTCGAAATCATCGATGCCCGAAAGCCCGATCCGTTCGCCCAGAGCAGCCATCTCCCGCATCATGGCAACCACCATGCCGCGGCCACCGGGATCGTCGAGCAATTGCGATGCATCAGCGCGTGCAAGGGCCGTGAGGGGGTTCATGTTCGAATTGCCCCATAATTTGCTCCACACCTCTCGATGTATGTGTTCCGTGGCAGTCGCTGGAACCCCGCCGGAGGACAGCAGCTCGGCGACTGGCGCGGCAAAGTGGCTATCTCCCGCATCTCCTAGCCAGACGCGATCAGCCTTGATCAGGCGAATTTCTCCCGGCGCCTCGACGCGGCTCGCTGCATGCACGACCGTCCCGACAACCCGCTCTGCGGGCATGAGCCGAGCCAGCACCCCGCCGGGGTCGACAGCATCGAGCGTCAGGCCACGGGCCGGGCCACCAAAGGACTCGAAATACCACCAGGGCAAACCGTTGATCGCGGCGGCTACGAAAGTTTCTTTACCCAGAGCTTCAGTGATGAGCGGAGCAGCGGCGGGAAGGTCGTGTGCTTTCAGTCCGAGGACAAGAAGATCGGCGCCGCGCAGGGCGTCGGGCCTGTCCGTTACGTCGACAGAAAATTCACGGCGTGTCTCACCGCTGGTCACAACAATATTTCCCGACCGCCGCAAGGCCTCAAGCGTGGCCCCGCGCGCAAGCACGGTAACAGTCGCTCCCGCTTCGACAAATTCGGAAGCTAGCCAGCCTCCAATCGCCCCCGCACCAATGACTGACACACGCATACGCTTTACCTCCGCCCCAATCGGTTCCTGTAAAATAACCACACCTTTCGTCAATTGACACGAGCAGCAGATGCAAAACTCCGGCAACGGCAAGAATAAGGAGCACGGCCTCGCCGCCAAGGTCCTGAAACGCGGCAATGCCAGGATCGAATACCGGACCACGGGCTCCGGCCCCGGAGTTGTTCTGATCCCATCGCTTGGGCGTGGTGCTGAGGATTTCGATCTCCTCGCAACAGACCTGGCCCGATTGGGATATCGCGTCGTGCAGCCCGAACCGCGCGGGATTGGGGGCTCCTCGGCGCTCAATAAGGGCGATACACTTAACGACATGGCAGCGGATATCGCCGCAATCATTGAGACCGAACTATTGGCCCCGGCAGTTCTCGTCGGGCATGCCGCCGGAAACTGGGTGGCACGGGTCTTGGCGCATGACCGTCCGGATCTCACCCGTGCGGTTGCACTGGTCGCCGCAATCGTGACCCGGACGCCCTCCGACGATATCCGTGCCTCGATCTCCGGGAGCTTTGATCCATCCCTGTCAGATGCCGAGCGCCTTGCTCATCTTGAGCGTGCTTATTTCGCGCCGGGCGCCGATGCCCGGGTCTGGCTTGATGGCTGGTGGCCCGACGTGGCGCGACTGCAGCGGGAGGCTGCACGTCAGACGACTGACGACAATTGGAAACCCGTCGCGCACGCTCACCCGACACTCTATCTGGGAGCTGCCAATGATATTATCTCGCCACCCCCGACACTCAGCGAGCTGCGCTCCGCAATCGGCCCCAAAGCATCGCTCAAGGTGATCCCGCAGGCCGGACATTCGCTGCTGCCGGAACAACCGCAGGCGGTTACCGACTGTCTCCATGAGTGGATGTCGGAACTCAGCCCAGTTGAAGGCGACGATACCGCCGATGATTGAACCCGTTTTGCATCACGCCGCCATCCTAATTTCCAATTGCAACAGAACAAAAAACTATATAACTAGCTTTTAGGAAAAGGTGATCAATCCGTATTCTGTGCTCCACAGGTTGGCGTCGAGATATTCGGACAGGATTCACGCATTTGCGCTCTGGTCTGACATTCGAAGAGTTTTCCAGACGAGGGCGTTGCCGAAGGGCACAGCGCGCGTATCCATAGCATGAAAAGGTTGCACTGATGGCACTCAGTTCCGGAACGAAGACCTTGCAGGTCTCACGCAAGGGCTACGATCTTCACGCGGAAGCATTGCCCGCGGACGATACAGGCGCGCCTTGGGTCGTGTTCGGCAATTCACTGGTTACCGACCTGACGATTTGGGACGCCCAAGCCGACGCCCTCGC
Organism: Nisaea sp.; assembly: GCF_039990255.1. Taxonomy (GTDB): domain Bacteria; phylum Pseudomonadota; class Alphaproteobacteria; order Thalassobaculales; family Thalassobaculaceae; genus Nisaea. Next base: position 4,255 of record NZ_JBDXGG010000008.1, read on the forward strand.
TGGACGATGTGGCATCCTCCGATACGATCAGGCCGGTCATGGCCGTTCCGGCTTGCCGGAGACGCAAGTCAACTTCGACGACCTTGGGGCGGATCTGCTTGCCGTCATGGATGCCGCCGGGATTGATAGCGCACATTATGTCGGGCTCTCGATGGGAGTTCCCACAGGCCTAGCGGCCCATCGGCACGCACCAGAGCGCTTTAGCGCACTGGTCTTCTCGGACGGACAGGCAAAGACCGCACCGGGCGGCGCCGCGGGCTGGGCCGAGCGCATTGCCACAGCGGCGGAAACCGGGATGGACGCATTTGCTGCGGCAACAGCGGACCGTTGGTTGACGGCAGCGACCGGGAACGAGCGCCGGGAGAAACTGCTGGCGATGATTGCCGCCACATCTTTCGAGGGATTCCGTACCGGTGCGACCGCACTGATGGATTACGACTATGCCGACGAACTGAAGAACATCCAACGCCCCACCCTGCTGATCGCCGGTGCGGAGGACGGGGCGATGCCGACGGGCATGGCCTCGAAATTGAAGCCCGCTATTGCCGGGGCCGTCATGCACGTGATCCCAGAAGCCGGCCACGTTCCGTGTTTCGAGCAGCCCGACGCCTTTACTGCCGTGCTTAATGAATTTCTGACAAAAATAGACGCCCAAGGCGCATAGGAGGAAACATGCAGCTTCATTGGTCTCCGCGATCGCCGTTCGTGCGCAAGGTCAATATCGTTATCGAGGAATGCGGCCTGACCGATAAAGTCGAGCGTGTCCGCTCGGTTGCCGTGTTCGCGGCCCCGCCGAATCCCGAAATCCTGCGCGACAATCCACTCGGCAAAATTCCGGTTCTGCTCACAGACGACGGCCAGAAACTGTTCGATTCCCGTGTGATTTGCGAATACCTCATTACACGTGCGGGACGGGACGACCTGCTACCCGCGCCCCCTGATGCCCGGATCAAGCACCTGCGATGGCAGGCACTGGGTGACGGGCTAACGGATATCCTGTTGCTCTGGCGTACAGAGCGCTGGCGTGGTGCCAAGGCAGACCCGGTCATTGAAGCTGCCTTCGAGACCAAAACACGGGCGGCACTGGCGACACTGGACGAGGAAAGCGCTGATCTCTCGGCCTCTCCGTTCGGGCTTGGTCATATTTCGGTCCTCTGCGCTCTTGGCCAACTGGATTTCCGGTATACTGGGTGCGGCTGGCGGGACGCTCTGCCCAACCTCGCCTCCTGGCATGCAACGATCGCGGATCGGCCGTCGGTCGCGTCCACCGTTGTGGTCGACGATGGCGGCGGCCCGGCCGGCGCTGCCGATGACACGCCTGCATTCACCTATGAGGTTTCCTGATGAGCGGCCCTCTCAGTCATATTCGCGTTCTCGATCTGTCCCGGATCATGGCGGGCCCCTGGTCCGGACAAATCCTTGCTGATCTGGGCGCTGAAGTCATAAAGGTGGAGCGGGCCGGAGTCGGTGACGATACCCGGCGTTGGGGGCCTCCATATCTGAAGGATTCGGACGGGAACCCGACAGGAGAGTCGGGTTATTTCCTATCGGTCAATCGCGGCAAGAAATCGGTTGAGATCGATCTCGCCTCTGCCGAGGGGCAGGCTGTAGTGAAAGCTCTTGCCGCCGAGTCCGACATATTACTCGAGAATTTCAAGGTCGGTACCCTCGGCCGCTATGGCCTTGGATACGAGGATCTGAAAAAGGTAAATCCCGGATTGATCTACTGCTCGATCACGGGATTCGGTCAGGATGGTCCCTACGCCAACGAAGTGGCCTACGATTTCATGATCCAGGCCATGGGCGGGCTGATGAGCATCACGGGTGCTCCGGACGGCAGCCCCGGAGCCGGACCGCAAAAGGTAGGCGTGCCGATCATCGATATCGTGACCGGTATGTATGCAACGATCTCCGTACTCGCCGCGCTGTCGGAGAGAGAGCGCAGTGGCAAAGGCGATTTTATCGACCTCGCCATGCTCGATACGGCGACAGCAATCCTCTCAAACCAGGCAATGAACCACCTGGTTTCAGGGGCGACCCCGGTTCGGCGCGGTAACAAGCATCCGAATATCCAGCCGCAGGACGTATTTCCGGTGCGAGACGGGCATATCGTTCTTGCGGTCGGAAATGACGAGCAGTTCCAGCGGTTTGCGAACGCCATTGGAAATCCGGAACTGGCCGAAGATCCGCGCTATTCCACGAACCGCGAACGCGTCAACAATCTCGATATACTGCATCCGCTTATTTCCGAACGGCTTGCCGAGAAGGATCTTTCCGACTGGATCGAGATTTTCAACGCAGAGAAGGTCCCCTGCGGCCCGATAAACAGTGTGCCCATGGTCTTCAATGACCCACAGGTGCAGCACAGGCAGATGCTCCAGAATCTGCCACATCCGCTTTCGGGAACGGTGCCATCGGTTGTCAGCCCCATGCGCTTCGAACGCTCGACCCTCAGTTTTGACAAGGCACCGCCCTTGCTCGGTGCTCATACAGAAGAGATTCTAACGGCCCTCGGCCTGGGCAAGGAGGACAAGGCATGACTCACCCCCGCATCCCGCTGCCCGGCCCCGACGAGATGACTGAGGCTCAAAGAAACGTTTACGACAAGATTGTGAGTGGCCCGCGCGGTACTCTTGTCGGCCCTTTACGGGCGGCCATGCACAACCCGGCGCTGGCCGACCGCTGGCAAGCCCTTGGCCAGGTCCTGCGGTTCGAGACCTGCCTGCCCAAAAACCTGAATGAACTCGCCATCCTCGTGGTCGCCCGGCATTGGAACAGCGAGCTGGAATGGACGATCCATGCCGGCGATGCACGACGCGCCGGCGTCGACGAGGCGATCATAAAGGCTGTGCGAACGGGAGAGGTACCCAGCTTTTCCAGCGAGGAAGAGCGTGAGATCTACGAGTTCAGCCGGGAGTTGCTGGAAAACGGACGGGTCGGGGACAGTATATACAGTTCTGTCCGGGATCGCTGGGGCGCCTTGGGTGTTGTCGAACTGACCGCTCTTGTCGGCTATTACTCCATGGTCGCAATGACGTTGAATGCCCATGGCATTCCGCTGCCCGATCACATTCCGGCAGAGTTGAACAGCAGCCCCGCCACGCGGACATCTCTTCCGCCGGCGGCAAACTCTGTCGGAGAGTAAGTGGTAAACCGGAAAGCCTGATCCCCGCGCCTGCCCCGATGGATGTTACTTGAAACCGCGCTACACCCTGATTCTATTGCGCGAATCAAGATAAACATAATAAGCTAGTTTAATTAGCTGATAGTTGTGGTCTGATGCCTTTATCCGCGACGCCACCATTGGAGCATGTGCATGCAGAACGCTGGTTCAAAGTCACGGACCGCAGTGGCCCTCCGGAAGAGTGCGGTGGCGCGCTATCTGCAATTGGCAGCTCTTTTCCGCCGGCGCATTGAAACCGGTGAGTGGGTTGTCGACGCGCGCATTCCGACAGTCGAGGAGCTCGCAAAGGAATGCGGCGTCGCGAACATGACGATCCGCCAGGCACTGGGCATACTTGAGCAGGAAGGGCTGATAGAGCGCTTCCGCGCAAAAGGCACTTTCGTTCGAAAAAGCAACCGCCACGATTTGTGGTGTGAAGTGCAGACCGACTGGAGCGGTCTGCTGATGTCGCGCGACAATGCACAGATCGAGGTGATCAGCTCGGAAAACAGCGTTATTCCTTCTGATCATCCGACCGAGGTCGGCGATCTGGCTCCCGGATACCTTCACCTCCGGCGTGTACATCGCCGCGACAACGAAGCGTTCCTGCTGGCCGACGTTTATATCGACGAGCGGATCAGCGCCAAGATTGACGAAAAAGATCTTACCAGCAAAACCTCCATGAGGCTGATCGCCGACGTGCCGGGAATCAATATCGTCGATGCCCGGCAAGTCCTCACCATCGGCCTGGCCGACCCGGAGATCAGCGAGTTACTCGGTGTCCCGCTCGGTGATCCCGTTGCCTACGTCAAGCGCGTCGCCGTTGCCGAGGACGGGACTATGGTGCTGATTGCAAACGGCATCTATCGCGGTGACATGGTTCGGATCGACATCAAGCTTCTGACCTGAGAAGAGCCGGGCAGACATTCGGTAACAGCATCAGACGATGCCTGTGCTGATACCGATTTCCAGGCGGTCTCGTTTCTCAGGCTTCACCGGGAGGCATATTCGCCAAACGCCGCGAGCGGATCACGTTCCGCAGTCCGCCCAAGATCGCCCACACCAAAAGCGCCGCAGACAACATGAGAAGCGTTCCGGTCAGAGGATCGGAGATCAGGCGGTATGGGTCACCGCGCGCCATGAGCATCGCACGACGGAGGTTTTCCTCAAGCATCGGACCCAGGACAAAGCCGAGAATCAGCGGAGCCGGTGAATACCCGACCCGCTGCATCAGATATCCCAGCGCCCCAAAAATGACGACGAGCCCGACATCGAAGACACTCGTGCGCATGGAAAACACGCCAATGCAGATCAGCGCGATCACGATCGGGTAGATATACTTGTAAGGAAACTGAAGGACCCGCACCCACATACCGATCAACGGGATATTGAGGACCAGCAGAAACAGGTTCCCGATCCAGAAACTCGCAATGAGCCCCCAGAAAACGGTCGGGTGATCGGATATCAGCAGCGGTCCGGGCGTAATCCCATGAATCATCAAGGCGCCCAACATGATCGACATCGTCGCACTGCCCGGAATTCCGATCGTCAGGGTAGGGATGAACGCCGTCTGAGCAGCGGCGTTATTGGCGGATTCCGGTGCTGCAACGCCTTCTACGGCGCCTTTGCCGAAACGCGACTTGTCCTTGGCCAACCGAATTTCCATCGCGTAGGCGAGGAAGGCGGCGGTCACGGTACCAGCGCCGGGAAGGGCGCCCAGAAATCCGCCGATAGAGCTGCCACGCGCCATTGGCGCGAGTGTTCGCCGGATATCGTCACGGGTCGGCATCATGCTGCGTGCGGTGACTTTCGCGGTGATCTTGTGATGTTTCGATCCACGGATAGAACTGACGACTTCGGCGATGCCGAACAACCCCATGGCCATCCCCACAAGGCTGACACCGTCACGCAACTCGAGGAATCCGAATGTGTAGCGGAACTCGCCCGAGGTAACGTCGGTACCGATCGTCCCGAGAAGCAGGCCCAGAACGACCGCAATGAGCCCCTTCACGACGGAGCCGTTTCCCACAGTCACCGCCGCCACCAGTCCAAGTAGCATGAGCGCGAAATAGTCACTGGGACCAAAGCTCAGCCCGATCTGAGCAATTGCCGGGCCGAACCCCATGAGTGCCACGATGCCGACACTGCCGCCAATAAACGAGGCAACGGCTGTCACGAACAACGCGACGCCGGCCCGGCCGTTCTTGGCCATCGGGTTTCCGTCAAGGCAGGTTACTGCGGCCGACGGTGTGCCAGGCAGGTTCAGGAGAATAGAAGCGATGGAACCACCATATTCCCCACCGTAATAAATCCCACCAAGCATGATCAGAGCCGTCGTCGGCTCAAGATAGAATGTCAGCGGCAGCAACATAGAGATCGCCGCAAGCGACCCAAGGCCGGGGAGCACGCCTATGAATGTGCCGAGGAAGACTCCAAAGAAACAGTAAGACAGGTTGACCGGCGTGAACGCAGTCGCAAATCCCAACAGGATGTTTTCGAACATGGCAGTCACAGGCCCCAGTGCAAGAGCGGTAAGGTCATGCCCAGAAGGCGATCAAACAGGAGCCATGCCGCAAGGCAGGTGACCAGGGAAATGACAGTGGCGGGCAGCAATCCATAACCGCGCTCCGAAAGCGTGGACAGGCCGATGACCACAAAAAAAGCAGGTAGTAGACCAAACAGTTCAATCGTCGCCGCAAAGCCCGCAACTGCCGTAAGAATTGCGCACATCGGCCGCCAGTCCAGGGCCGCAGTTGCTTCCGGATCGGGCTTCAGCACTGCAGACAGCATTTCGGCAATTGCCAGAACAACCAGGATGCCGGAGAGAACAACCGGGAAATATCCCGGTCCCATGCGGCGCATCGACCCGAACTCATAGTCCAGTCCAATGACCAAACCCGTCGCGCCTATCGCCGCCAATATACCCGCAACCACAAGCCGCAGTGAGACGATATTCATGTCTCTCCCAATCAAGCAGAGCGAAGGATGACTGTCGAACAGCCATCCTTCGGATCATTTCTTTAGCATTGTGGCAAAGTTACTTTTTCACGCCGGCTTTGGCGATCACGCCTTGCCATTTCGAGCGCTCATCCACAAGGAACTGCGTTGCTTGTTCCGGGGTGGTGCTCGTCGGCGCGAGTCCTGACTTCTTGTATGCGGCCAGAACGTCACCGTCCTGCATTGCCGCATTCAGCGCGTCCGACAATTTCGCCTGAACGTCTTCCGGCGTGCCCTTCGGCGTTACCAGCAGGTTCCAGAGAGTCGCGGTGTATCCATCGAAACCACCTTCAATCACTGTCGGCACCTGGGGCATGAGCGAAGAACGCTCCGGCGAGGTAACCGCATAGGGATAGACACCCCCCGCGCGAACCTGCTCGGCTGTTCCCGGCGTTGTAAGCAGCGCGATGTCAACATGACCGCCAAGAACGTCGTTCATCAATGGTGTGTTCCCCTTGTAGGGAATATGGAGAATATCGACGCCGGAAATGCTCTTCAGGTATTCCATTGCCAGATGACCCGGCGTCCCCACTCCGGAGCTGCCGTATGTCAGATCGCCAGGGTGATCCTTAGCGAACTGCATGAGTTCGGGCAGGGTCTTCGGCTCCATTCCGGTGCGGCCTGCGATCACCAGACCGAGCGTCCCCATGACACCAATGATATCGAGGTCCTTATCGATGTCATATCCGGTATCACGGCCAAGTGCTGCGATCAGAATTGATGCGCCGACACCGCTTACACCAAGCGTGTATCCATCAGGTGCCGATCGTGCGACATGCGAAATACCAACCGTGCCGCCAGCTCCGGGGCGATTCTCGACCAGCACCGGCTGCCCCAGCGTCTTGGTCATGTTTTCAGCCAGAATCCGAGCCACGACGTCGGTCGAGCCGCCCGGAGGGAACCCGACAACCAGCGTGACCGGTTTATTCGGGAACTCCTGCGCCATGACCGTACCGGCGGACATCAACGCAAGCCCGCCCAATGCCAGACCGGTCAGGGTGCGTCGGACGTTATTCCATACGTGATTTGGCATTAAAATTTCCTCCCTCTGCCATGAGTAATCATCCGAAGGGTTCTACGCCCTCCTGCGAATAAAAAGCTAGTCATATAGCTTTTAGAATCTTCGATAGCTGTGCGCAAATATTTTCGACCAGGCGGCTCAGGCTGTTGATCAGCTATGGAAGATCTTCAAAGCCCGGACATTTTCGGGACCGCTTCCGGCTGACAATGGAACGTACGGTCCGCCGGTCATGGCTGACTCCGCGCCTTGCTGGCTGTTCAGTTCAATTTCAGTTTTTGACCAGCGTCAGGAGCCGGCCGCGTCGCGAGCCGCACGCATCTCGTCAAGAATAGCGCTGCGTTTTTCCTGAGCCGAAGCTGCTGTCTGATCGTAGATGCTGCTTCCGTTTGCATCGATCCCGACAGTCAGCGGGCCAAGCCGCTCAACCTCTATCCTGACGATCCGGTAGTGGGAAATCATCTCGGGCCAGCCAATCCCCGTTACCTTGCGGATGCCGGCCGTGATGATCTGTGCCCCGCCACCAAGAAAGGACAGATACACACAACCGCATTTGGCCATGGCCTGCGCGCATTCGGCATTCAGCCCCCCCTTGCCACCTGTTGCCCTAAGCCCGAGGCCGGGAATCAGACGGGGCATGTGAGCGTTGAAGCGAGTACTCGTTGTCGGGTTCATGTAGACGATGCTCAACGAGCCGTCCTCAGCCTCTTCGTTCAGACTGCCAAGCTGAAAAAGCGCGCCTCCCTGCATGTCGAACGGAAGAGGCTCAACGCCGTCCAGGCACCCGAGAAGGCGATCATGGGTTGGCAGCCCCGCTGTCGCGAAGATTTCCCCGGTAAGATAGACGAAGTCGCCAGCGTTAAGGCTGCGGACCGCTTCCTCGCTTAGCGGCAGGGTCAGATCGTGCTCAACAACAGTCATTCCGACCACTCCACACGCCCATCACCCCAGAGCCGCGCCTTGGCGCGCCTGTTGATCCAGCAATTGAAACAGACTGCCACCGGGGTGAAACCGTGCCCGCTCGCGTAATCGACATGGACCGCCAGAACAGTCGTATCGCCGCCTGTTCCCATCGGACCGTAACCCAATGAGTTGACCGCCTTTGTCAGGCGCTCCTCCATGGCGGCCAGAACCGGTTCCGGGTTCTTCTGGCCGATCGGCCGCAAAGTTTGTTTCTTCGCCAGACCGGCGCAATAGTCGAATGAGCCGCCGATGCCCACCCCCATGATGACCGGCGGGCAATGCTGTGCGCCAGCCTTGATCGCGACATCTAGGACATAGGTTTCGATCTGCTCAAGAGATGGAAAGGTGAAAAGTTCGAGCGATGCCCAGCGACCCGAGCCGAGAGCCTTCGGCGAACAGGTCATCTCCACATAGTCGGCACCGCTCTCGAAATCGTAACTGACAAGCGGCATGTCCTTGCCGTGATAGCCGCGCTCCAGCGTGAGTGGGTTCGTGACATGTTTCAGGAGCGGCGGCTCGATGGTCTCTACGAGTTCTTCGTAGCCTTCACGGATCGCCATCTTGAAATCGCAGTCAAGCGCAGCCTTGCTCCCGACTTTGACGAAATAGGTTGGCACGCCGCTGTCGGAGCAGACAAAGCGGTCTGTCTGCTCCGACAGTTCGGCGCTTCTCAACTGGAGCAGGAGCGTCTGCCGGGCCGTTTCACTCTTTTCGGTCTCCATCGCGGCAGCGATGGCTTCCTTGGCATCCTCGGGAACTTTCCGGAGCGCGCGGGAATACAACTCCTTCGTGGCATTCCGGATCATTTCGTCTGTGATTGGCATATCGCCTGGCCTGCTCCCCCGCCCCCACATTGATCGCGCAAGGGCATTATTTTAATTGAAGAGATGTTCCCGCATCTGACCGGACGGTCCGGGTGCCCTTGAAGGCAGCGCAATCCCTGCTGCGGAACATCGATTTGATGAGATACGTTAATTCCAACCGGATCAAAAAATCAATAATATGATCTTTTGACGTTACGATCGCAGAATTTCCTCCAACGCAGCGACCAGATCCCGCCTGTTCTCGCGCGTGAAAACCGAGGCATGAGGTTGCAGAATACAGTTCTGAAGCTCAGGAAAACGAGGATCGAGCGATGGCTCGTTCTCGAACACATCAAGGGCTGCGCCTGCGATGGTCTTTCGCTCCAGAGCTTCAATCAACGCTTTCTCGTCAACAACAGACCCTCTGGATACATTGACGAGGTACCCTTGTGGGCCGAGCTGCCCAAGGATTTCAGCATCGATGATGCCTCGCGTAGCCTCTCCGCCGGCACAGCTCAAGACCAGTACGTCCACCTTTTGCGCCATTTCCGCGAGGTCCGGCTCGAACCGCCATGGCGTGTCTTTTTTGCGTGGCCCCGAATAGGCAACATCGCAGCCGAGCGCAGTCAGTTTACCCGCAATACGGCTGCCGATACGTCCGAGGCCGACGATCCCGATCTTGCGTCCCGATATCCGGTATCCGAGCGGGGCACGTCCTGCCGCCCAGGCGCCGCGCCGCACAAACCCGTCATTGCTGACGATATTGCGCAGCAGGGCAAAGATAAGACCGACGGCAAACTCCGCAGTGTCTTCGGTCATCACATCCGGCGTCGGATGCAGCGCAATGCCCCGCTCCGAAAGCCACGGCAGATCAAATCGGTCCATTCCGGCACCGACGCTGGCGACCGCCTCAAGACCAGGCAGTTGTTCCGCCATCGCGTGGTTGACGCCACCCATCGCCGACGTCAAACCTCGGGTGATGGTCTCGCGCTGGCGTTCGGTCAGAGTCTGCAGATCGTCATGTCCGATCAGATCGAACACTTGCCCAAGCGCGGCCGCAACATCTGCCGGGATCGCCCCTAAGAGCGCGATGATAGGACGAGGAGTTGCAGGCTCGACAAGGTTTTTCGCCGTCACATCATGCTCCTTGTAATCATGCTCTACTCCCGCAGCTTGACGTAGACTTTCCGCCGGATGACTAAGGCCGGAATACCGGCGTGCGCTTCTCGCGGAATGCCGCCATCGCCTCTTCGGTATCCTCCGAGGTGGACAAAGCCTTGGTCTGGCGCTGCTCAAACCGGTAACCTTCATAGATCGAAAGATTTTCGGTCATCTGGAACGAAGCCTTCGCAGCCCGCACAGCCGATGGGCTGGCCTTGGCGATGTCCTGGGCAATTCCCTTTGCCGTCTCCATCAGATCCTCGGGCGCGGTGCAGGCCGAGGCGACGCCCATCCGCAGAAGGTCGGCCCCGTAGAGGCGCCGCGCGGTCAACAGCATCAAACGCGCATCGGACTCTCCGAGGTGACGCCGCACATGGGCTACACCGCCCGCAAGGCCGACATTCACCTCAGTCATCTGCAGGTAGCCTTTCTCGGAAAAGACCAGAATATCGGAGCATAGCGCTGTCACGCAGCCTGCCCCGATTGCGGCTCCGTTGACCGCCGCGATGATTGGTTTCGGGCACTCCAGAAGACAATCGAAGCTGGCTCTGACGCGGCGGTTGTGGGCGGTGTAATTTCCGGGATCCTGCGTCGGACGTTCGGACAAATCGGCACCAGCCGAGAAAGCCTTGCCTTCGCCGGTAAGTATTATGGCGCGGACATCCTCCCGATCGCCAAGGCTGTCCATAACGAGCTGTATCTCTTCGCGAAACTTGTTGTTCTGCGCATTCACCGGAGGCCGATTAATGGTCACGAGCGCGACGTAGTCTTCGACCTTGAGGTCGATGGTCTCAAGCTGCATCTGTGAAGTCCCCCGTATAGTTCTGATTTACAATGCGCGACGCTCCATTGGAATAACAACGGCCCCGATAAAATCAAACAGCTATTTTTATAGCTTTTTAATTTTGGCCGTCACCGTGTGCACAATTTTCCCCTGCCACCATCTCTTTTTCGAGGAACTGCCACATGCGCCACCAGGTCTTCAGGACCATCGATACCCGGACGTTTGGTAGCCTTTGACAGGCTCGTTAAAGATCTGCTCCACATTAAACCCGGCTTCAAACGCCGCACCGGCGCAGACATGCAATGGCAACAGATGTTCTTCCCTGGGATGACAAAACCGGGCACCCGGCGCCTCTTCCCAATGCATGAGCCGCCTGGCCCGGTCATCCGGCGTCACATCGTCAGCGCAGATAGCTTCGTCCATCCAGGCATGAAAGGCTTTCGCTTTCGCATAGCCTTCTTCAAGATCAATGCGGTTGCGGCCAATCAGTGCTTCGATATTGTGAAAACTGAAACCTGACCCGATCAGAGTGATATCCTGATCAAGCAATCCCGCGAGTGCCCGACCCATTTCCAGATGCTGCCGAGGATCCAAGGATGCCAACAGTGACATCTGCAAAATCGGGATATCGGCTTCCGGGCGCATAAGCATCATCGGGATAAATGTGCCATGGTCGAAACCGCGTGTTTCATCCCGCTCGGCGCCGATACCACGTTCGTTCAGGGCCGCAACCACGGGCTCAACAAGATCCGTCGCTCCCAGAGCCGGATAGTTGAAGCGATAGGATTCCTCTGGAAATCCGTAATAGTCGAAAAGCATCTCCGGACGCGGCGCTGTCGACAGGCAAGGCAGTTCCGCTTCCCAATGCGCCGTGACGAGTATGATGGCTTTACTGCCGCTGATCGTCCCGTGGAATCCGCGAAGCGCTGACGCCAGACTTGCGTAACCCGCGTCTCCAAGCAGCGGGAGCGGACCTCCGCCATGCGGTATGAAAAGTATCTGCCCCATCTATGCCCCTCCCAGGACTCTTTGCGTTTAATCGTCGCAAATTCAGTGACCGGAATCCACCCGGCAGCGCCGGGCCGGGATGCACCAAGAGGATGATCACCGGTGCCGACGGTCTAGCGTGCGGCGCGTTCGATCCAGCTATGCATGATCCAGGCGCATCGACGCGTCGACAAGTGAGTGCACTTACCAAGTCTTCTGGTAAAGCGATAGTCGCTGGCACCCAGTTGGGCCCAGTCTTTCCACGCAGCCAGCGCGGGCCTCTGTCATTTCGATCTGGATCGGACGTGCTGTCCAAAAAACTGCCCAAATATCCCTGTCCGGTGGGCAACATTCTGTCTTCTAAAGGGAACAGCGCCTCCCTCTTGGTATGGGATCAATGCCTTACGCTCATCCTGACGACAGGTGACCCAAAGCGCGCTTAAATAGCCGTCTTGATATAGGTGTCGGGTCATAGACAGAAAGCTGGGGCCAGCTGGCCAGAGAAACCGCCATCTATCAGGTAGGTGAACCCCGCTCCAAGGTCGGACGCGCGTGCTGCCGGATCGTATCCCTGCCAGGCCGAGGTAACTATCAGCTTGTCCAGATCTTTGCCCACAAAGGCCGCGCAGCTGGTTTGGGCTGCGGGGATCTCGATTGTGGTTATCAAAGTGCCGTCGGGAGTGAATCCGGAGATCGATCCGCCGCCCCATGCGGCGTTCCATAGATTGCCATCGACGTCGGTAATCGATCCGTCGAAATGTCCACCGAGAGGAAGATCGCCGCCCGTTAGCAATGGCTCCGGGTCGTGTGTTGGCAGCGCGGACGCAGGATCCAGCCGTACGCGCCAAACGGTGTTAACGGCAGTGTCGGCGAAATAGCCAATGCTGCCGTCGGGAGAGAAGCAGATGGAATTCGGAATGGTGATCTTGCGATAGAGGATTTGCACCCGTAAGCCGTCGACGCAATAGATGGTCCCCGCTTGCCACTCGGCATTCTTGCCCATGGTGCCAATCCACAAACGGCCGGACGGATGTACCCGGCCGTCGTTCGAGCGGGTGCTTGGGTTATCAGCCTCGATCGACGACAGCAATGTGAGGGCTCCGTCTGATTTGGCGCGGATGTAGAGGCCGTCTTCCATGGCGATGATCTGTCGCTGCTCGTCGATTTCGGCGATGACCGATGCCATCCGAGGCAATGCATACGCCTTCTCCTCTGCCGTGGAGAAGCAGTACTCGAACAGTTTTTTGCCGACGATGTCGAACCACCAAGCGGTGTCGGTCCGCGCATCGTAGTGCGGTCCTTCGCCGAGTTCGCAACATTCGGTCTTCAGTTTTCGCATTGGTGCCGGGGTAATCGTCATGACGAGACTATTCCTTGATTGTTTGCCCCAGCCCGCTGAGCCGTCCACATGATCGCCCGCGCCTTTCAACAAAACCGGGCTGACCGATCACTCGTGGAATGGGGCAACCGTGATACGTTTCCCGAGCAAAAATGCGTCAGCAACATGAACCATGGGGGAAAGGTCCATATCGATCTCGCCGGCACGGACCAATGCTGCCATGCGCGCATAAAGGCGCGGATATTCCCCTGTGAGAGCTGAGCCGTCGGTATCCGGTTCCGGAGCTGGCTGTCCGTCGATCGAGATCACGGCCCCACCATCCGACATAACCATGCGACCGCTATCCGTCTCCGCCTCGATCATCCAGGTCTGTTCACCCTCCTGACGCCAGTCGAATTCCGCGGACACAGCGGCCTCTTGCGGGTGGGAGAAACTCAGTTTCGCGGCGATCGGCGTTTCGCAATTTTCTGGAAACTCAAGCACAGCGGCGTTCAGGTGGATCGGGTCGGGCAGGATTTCGGTGACGATGGAGAGCGCGTTGACGCCGGGATCGAAAACGCCAAGGCCTCCGGTTTTCCAGATCCATTCCTGACCAGGATGCCATCGGCGCACGTCTTCTTTCCACGTAACTTTCAGAGACTGCAATTGGCTGTTCTTCAGCCACGACTTCGCACGTTGGACTTCCAAAGCTTCGCGCGAGTGCCATGCTGCGAACAACGACACGCCTGCGTTCCGTGCCATCGCCTCAAGGGCATGGCATTCCGCGACTGTTGCGCCAGGCGGCTTCTCCAGCATGACATGCCGGCCCGCCCTCAGCGCTGCGGCCGCATATCTGAAACGCGGGACCGGTGGCAGACACAGTGAGATAACCTCGATATCGGGGCGGACGGAAAGGAGCGTGTCCAGATCCGCGAATGCCTCCACGCCGTCCACTGTACCCTGATGGGAGACAGTCGCCGCCAGCTCCCAGTCGGCCGATCCGGCAATGGAGGGGACGTGCTGATCCCTGGCGATCTTGCCGATCCCGACAAGGGCGACCTTCATGACCATCAGTGCGAGTCCCGTCCGACGGCAGCCCCACGGCAGCCGCGCAGGAAGTCGAGGTCGGCGCCGGTGTCGGCGCCCTGCACATGCGTCTGGTGAAGCCAGGCATAGCCTGAGTCCGATTGCCCTGCCGGGGCCGTCCAGCCTGAGAGCCGCTCAGCCAGCTCGGCATCAGAAATGTCGAGATGAAGACGCCGCGCGGCGACGTCGAGATCGATCATGTCGCCGCTGCGGACCACGGCGAGAGGGCCGCCTGTGGCGGCCTCCGGGGACGTGTGCAGGATCACTGTTCCATAGGCTGTCCCCGACATACGTGCATCGGAGATGCGGACCATGTCGGTGATACCCTTCTTCAGGATCTTTGGAGGCAGCCCCATATTGCCGACTTCCGCCATTCCCGGATATCCCTTGGGGCCGCAGTTTTTCAGAACGAGCACACAGGTTTCGTCAACGTCTAGCGCGTCGTCGTTGATCCGCGCCTTGTAGTCGTCGATATCCTCGAACACCACAGCCCGGCCACGATGCTTCAGCAGGTGTGGCGAGGCAGCCGACGGCTTGATCACGGCTCCCTTTGGAGCCAAGTTGCCTCTAAGAACGGCAATGCCGCCCTGCTGGGTCAGCGCTTTTTCGACCGGCAGAATGACCTGCTCGTTGTGGTTCATGGCATCGCAGACCTGCTCCCATATCGGCTCGCCCGAGACCGTCAGGGCGTCTTTGTGCAGCAGGCCGGCCTCGCCAAGACGCTTGAGGACGACCGGCAGGCCGCCGGCATAGAAAAATTCCTCCATCAGGTATTTTCCAGACGGCATCAGATCGACGATGGTCGCGACGTCGCGACCGCACCGGTCCCAATCGTCCAGAGTGAGGTCGACGCCTACCCGCCCGGCAATTGCGAGCAGATGAACGACCGCATTGGTCGATCCGCCGATGGCGCCGTTGGTCCGGATCGCGTTCTCGAACGCCTGTTTGGTCATGACATCGGACGGTTTCAGATCATCCTTGACCATCTGGACGATGCGGCGCCCGGAGATCTGAGCCATGACGCGCCGGCGGCTGTCTACGGCGGGAATGGCGGCATTTCCAGACAGTGCCATGCCCAACGCTTCTGCCATAGAGGCCATCGAAGAGGCCGTTCCCATGGTGTTGCAGGACCCGGGAGAGCGGGACATGGAACCCTCGGCCTCCAGAAAGTCGTCGGCGGTCATTTCGCCCGCTTTCACGGCTTCGGAAAATTTCCAGAGATGCGTTCCCGAGCCGACCCGCTCACCCCTGAAATAACCGTTCAACATCGGTCCGCCGGTAACCACGATCGACGGCATATCCGTGGAGGCCGCCCCCATCAGCAGGCTGGGCGTTGTCTTGTCGCAGCCAACAAGAAGCACGACCCCATCCATCGGCTGGCCGCGCATGGCCTCCTCAACCGCCAGCGAGGCGAGGTTGCGGAACATCATCGCGGTCGGCCTGAACGAGCTCTCCGAGGCGGAAAACACCGGCACTTCAACCGGCAAACCGCCCGCCTCGTAGATCCCGTGTTTCACCCGTTCGGCGAGATCGCGCAGATGCGCATTGCATGGCGTGAGTTCCGACCAGGTGTTGAGAATGCCAATCACCGGACGGCCATCGAACAGGTCGTGCGGGAGCCCCTGATTTTTCATCCAGCCGCGATGGTAGATCTGGTCGCGACCGGTTCCGCCGAACCACTCTTGCGACCGCAGGCGCCTTGGCCAGTCGGCAGGCTTGAAGCTCATGTCATTTCTCCGAAAAAGTATGCCCCCGTGGCGGGGGGTCAGCCCTGCTTCTGTTTGTTGTAGACGTCGAAAACCACCGCCGCCAAAAGCACCAGCCCCTTGATCACCTGCTGATAGTCGATACCAATGCCCATCAGCGACATGCCATTGTTCAGCACACCCATGAGAAAGGCGCCGACCACAGCGCCGACAATGGTGCCGACCCCACCGGACATCGACGCGCCACCGATGAATGCGGCGGCGATCACGTCGAGCTCGAGAGCGAACCCGGCCTTTGGCGTGGCGGTGTTCAGCCGGGCCGCGAACACGAGCCCTGCGGCTGCGGCCAGAAGCCCCATATTGACGAACGAGAGAAAGGTCAGCCGTTCGGTCTTGATCCCGGAAAGCTTGGCCGCCTTGGCGTTCCCGCCGAGCGCGTAGATCCGTCGGCCGATCACCGTGTTCTGGGTCAGAAAGGCATAGACAATCGTCAGCACGCCCATTGTGATGAGCACGTTGGGCAGACCACGGAAGACGGACAGCTTGTAAGTGATGAAGATGATCGCTGCCGCGACGACGGCATTTCGCGCAATGAAGAACGCGCGGGGCTCGTCTGCGATGCCGTAGGCGCGATTGCGAGCCCGCTGCCCCAGGCCGAGCCAGAGCAGTAGGGTGGCGGCGGCGACGCCGGACATGAGAGCCAGGATGTTGACTTTCCGCACGTCCAGCACGCCGGCGAGCCATTCACCCAGCGCAGCCGGGAATATGTCCGGGACGAAGCCGTTGGCGATAACCTGGAACTCGCGTGGGAACGGGCCTACGGATTGCCCTTCGAGCAGCCACAGCGAGAGCCCGCGAAATACCAGCATTCCTGCCAGGGTGACAATGAAGGACGGAATATTCCAATAGGCGATCCAATACCCTTGTGCGGCCCCGATAGCCGCGCCCGACACGAGGCAGACGATGATCGTGACTGCCACGGGCAGCTCGAACTGGACGATCATTACCGCCGCAAGCGCCCCGATGAATCCCATGACCGAGCCGACGGAAAGATCAATATTGCCGGAGACGATCACCACCAGCATGCCGAGCGCCATGATGATGATGTAGCTGTTCTGCAGCAGTAGGTTAGTGATGTTCACCGCACGCAACAGAGTGCCGTCGGTAACGATCTGGAAGAAGACCATGATTGCAATCAATGCGAACAGCAGGCCGTATTCGCGCAGATGCGAGGAGAGATATTCGAGGATGTTCATGCCCTGCCGCTGCGTCTTCCGTGCGGTCTCGTCGTTGTGAGCCAAGGTTCTTTTCCCCGTATTATTCATTAACGATGAGCGACATGATGTGCTCCTGGTTGGCGTCCGCTGCGGCGAGCTCACCGACGAGCGAGCCTTCGTTCATCACGTAGATCCGATCGCACATACCGATGAGTTCCGGCATCTCCGACGAGATCACGATGACGCCTTTTCCCTCTTCCGCCAGTTTGTTGATGATCGTGTAGATCTCGTATTTGGCGCCGACATCGATCCCGCGTGTCGGCTCGTCCAGGATCAGGACTTCGGGTTCGGTGTTTAGCCATTTCGACAGCACCACTTTTTGCTGATTGCCGCCGGAGAGATTGACCACCTTCTGAAAAACCGAGGGTGTCCGGATGCCAAGGGCGGTACGATAGTTCTGCGCCACCCGTGTCTCCTCGTTGCGGTTCAGCACGCCGAAGGAAGACACGTCATCCAGGTTGGCAAGTGTTGTGTTGAACCGGACAGGCTCGTCCAGGATCAGGCCAAGTGACTTGCGGTCCTCCGTGACATAGGAGATCCCGGCTTTGATTGCCGCGTCCACCGTGCTCACATCGATCGGTTTGCCGTCGAGCCTGACCTGACCAGTTATGTTGCGACCATAACTGCGGCCGAAGACCGACATGGCGAGTTCGGTTCGGCCCGACCCCATGAGACCTGCGATACCAACAACCTCTCCCCGACGGACCGTGAAGGATGCGTCCTTGATGACACGTCGTTCGGCATGTTCGGGATGCCACACATTCCAGCCTTCGACTTCCATGAGTATTTCGCCCGGCGCGCGGGCATGTTCCGGAAACCGGTGGGTCATGTCACGGCCGACCATATCGCGCACTATTCTGTCTTCACTCAGGTCCTCGTCAACATCCAGCGTGGAGACAGTCAGGCCGTCACGGATCACCGTCACCCTGTCGGCGACATAACGCACCTCACCGAGCTTGTGGGAAATGATGATGCAGGTGACACCCTGTTCCTTCAGCTCAAGCATGAGGTCCAGCAACCTGCGGCTATCGTTCTCCTGCAACGCGGCCGTCGGCTCGTCCAGGATCAGCAGTTTGACGTCCTTAGAGAGCGCCTTGGCGATTTCCACCAGCTGCTGCTTTCCGACTCCGATCCGCTCAACCCGTGTGGTCGGTGCTTCCTTGAGACCGACCTTCGCGAGGAGCCCCTCTGTCGCCTGGTTGGTTGCGTGCCAATCGATTCTGCCTCCGCGGGCGCGTTCATTGCCCAGGAAGATGTTCTCTGCGATCGAGAGCTGCGGGACGAGTGCCAGCTCCTGGTGAATGATGATGATCCCTCGGTCTTCGCTATCCTTGATATCGCGAAACGCTACCGGTTCGTCTTCGAAGATGATCTCGCCGGAATAGCTGCCGACGGGATAGACGCCGGACAGAACCTTCATCAGGGTCGATTTGCCGGCGCCGTTCTCGCCGCAGATCGCGTGGATCTCGCCCTGGCGGACACGAACACTCACACGGTCGAGCGCCCGGACGCCCGGGAACTCCTTGGTGATCTCGCGCATTTCAAGAAGTGTCGTCATCGTACCACTCGGCCTTGCAATGGCATGAAGTCACTCCTTCCCGCCACTGAGAGCGGAAAGGAGCGACATGCGTTGGGCGGGTGCTACTTGATTTGGCTCATTTCGTAATAGCCGCTGCCGATAAGCCGCTCTTCCCAGTTGGACGCATCGACCGGGAGTGGTTCCAGCAGATATGAGGGTACGACCTTGACGCCATTGTCGTAGGTCTTGGTGTCGTTGATCTCGGGCGTACCATTCTGGAGCAGGGCTTCGACCATTCCGACGGTCACGCGTGCCAGTTCGCGCGTATCCTTGAAGATCGAGGAATACTGCTCGCCGGCAAGAATGGATTTGACCGACTGAACCTCGGCGTCCTGCCCGGAAACGATCGGCATCTTCAAGCCGCCGGAGCCATAGCCGACGCCCTTCAACGATGACAGGATGCCGATCGAAAGGCCATCGTACGGCGACAGTACGCCCTGGATTTGCTTGTCCGTGTAATGGGCTGACAGGAGGTTGTCCATCCGCGCCTGAGCCACCGCGCCGTCCCAGCGCAGCGTACCGACCGTGTCCATGCCCATCTGACCGGAGGCGATGCTGACCTTGCCAGCATCGATCAACGGCTGCAGGACACTCATGGCGCCATCATAGAAAAAGTAGGCGTTGTTGTCGTCGGGAGAGCCGCCGAAAAGCTCTACATTCCAGGGGGAGGTGCTGGGAAATCTTTTTTCCAGCCCCTGTACAAGGGAGCTGGCCTGCTGCACACCGACCTTGAAGTTGTCGAATGTCGCATAGTAATCGACATCGCCACTGTCGCGGATCAGGCGATCATAGGCGATGACCTTGATTCCGGATGCGGCGGCGTTTTCCAGAGCGTTCGAGAGCGTGGTTCCGTCGATGGCGGCAATCACCAGGACATCGACGCCCTTGGTAATCATGTTCTCGATCTGCGCCAGCTGGTTGGGGATATCGTCTTCGGCATATTGCAGATCGGTCGCATAGCCCGCGGCCTCGAACTGCTTGACCATCGAGTTGCCGTCGGAAATCCAGCGAGCGGACGACTTGGTCGGCATGGCGATGCCGACGGTGCCCTTGTCGCTGGCGGAGGCGGGCGCGCCGAAAAGGCCAGCACCGAGCGCGAGTGCAGCCACCATGGTTACGAATTTCTTCATGTGTTCCTCCCTGAGAAAACGCCGTTTTCGCCGGGTGTATCCGCAACGGCGACGGTCGTGCATGGGCAGGTTCAATCCTGACCTCATGGCAAACCTTATTAGAACTTCTGCATGCTGTCCAAATAACTAGATTGACAAACAACATATCAAATTTGATATCTCTTCTATGCTCTCTCACGCAAACCGACTTCAACTTAAGGATTTTCGTCTCATCCAGGCAATCGCGGAAACCGGGCAACTCGCGCTCGCGGCCGAACAGCTTGCCATGACCCAGCCAGCTGCTTCCCGTATGATCGCTGGCATTGAGAAAACGATCGGAACGCCGCTTTTCATCCGGCACCCCAAGGGAATGACGCCGACTCTGGTCGGAGAAACCCTGGCGCGAAATGCAAACGGTCTGCTCCGGGGGCTGGAGCAGGCGGCTCAGGAAACGGATGCCGTAATTGCGGGGCGCGCCGGAACGGTTCGGGTGGGGTCGGTCACCGGCGGTGCTGTTGGGTTTATCGTTCCGGCGATTCAGGAACTGAAGCGGAGTGCCGCTGGCGCCGACATTCATATTGATATCGCCCCAAGCGACTCTCTCATTGCCGGTCTGCGACGCGGCGACTTTGATTTCGTGCTTTCGCGTATTCCGCCCGGAACCGATGCAAGGCAGTTCGCTGTACATCGGGGACGCGTGGAGGTCATTCGGTTCCTCGTGCGCAAAGGTCATCCGTTGATTGGCGGCGTGACACCGTTAAAGCCGGAGCAACTCGTAGGCTATGAATGGGTCATACAGGCTCCGCACACACCGATGCGCCAAGCCGTGGAAGATATGTTCATATCTCGGGACATTCCGTTGCCGGGAGAGATCGTCAATACGACATCCTTGCTGGTAATGATTGCCTATCTGGCGTCGTCCGATGCCGTCGCCCCGGTGACGCGAGAGGTGGCTGAACTGATCGCTCCGTCAGAGTCGGGTGATCGTTTCGTCGCATTCGATCTTGAGGAGCCCATTGTCATCAATCCGTATCATCTGATCTCACTCAAGAGCAGAGAGCTGAGCCGGTTGGCACTGCGGTTGCGGGATATGATCCTGGAGGAAATTTCCACGGCTGGAAGAGGCGATTAAGAAATCCGCTTCAACGATAGCGTTCCACAAGGAACAGCCATATCGACCGGACTGCTGACGCTCGGTGGTTTCAGCTTCCGGTCAAAGGAACAAGCCCATTCGGTAAAGGCAGATTCGAGCCCCCGCAGCCAAATTATAATATAATATCAACTGGTTAGAAAAAACCTTCCGACGAATCCGCAGGGCGTCTTGTCATTTCAACATAATGTCAGCATCGGGTCTTAAGTCGAAAGACGTTTTCTTTTGACCGAAGCGGCCGTCGAAACTTGATCGAAGGCCCCCGTTCCCTCTGGTTATCGGTCGGGTTCGAGTATCAATTGAAGTGTCTCCCGGTCCAAGAGATCTCATGGTCGGCGGATGGCAAGAGGGCCCGGCACGGAGCGTTCGTGGGCAGGCACATCAAACTAAAGGGTCGTCATCGCCGCAGTGGAACAGAAGATCTGAAACCATCCCCAGGATTGGCGAAATTTTGCTCGGCGTTCACTACAGATCGGTGATTGCCGAAGCTTCACGTCGTAAATATCCACACATAACTTGCGCTCAGCACTTAACTGGGTGATATACTTATCATACCAGTTAGGTGAATGAGGAGATGACTTGTGGCGAAGCTCGCATTGTTTGGCGCCGGCGGAAAAATGGGAATCAGAAGTGCTCGTAACCTCCTGGGCACTGATTTCGATGTCGCGCTTGTGGAGATTTCCGACGCTGGACAAGCAAGAGTAAAAGCGGAAATCGGCGCGGACTGCGTCCCGGCGGAAGCGGCCCTCAAAGGCGCGGATGTTGTTTTGCTGGCTGTACCCGATACGGCGATCAAGGCGGTCTCGCATGCGATCATCGACCAGATTGAAACCGGTGCGATGGTGATTTGCCTGGACGCTGCGGGTCCCTTTGCCGGCCATCTGCCGGACCGTTCGGACGTGACCTACTTCGTCACGCATCCCTGCCATCCTCCAATCTTCAACGATGAGGAGACACAGGAGGCGCGGAACGATCATTTCGGCGGCATCGCGGCGAAGCAGGGTATCGTGAATGCGTTGATGCAAGGGCCTGACGAACATTACGCACTTGGCGAGAAAGTGGGAAAGGCGATCTATGCACCGGTTGCCCGCTCTTACCGTGTAACAGTTGAGCAGATGGCTCTGCTCGAGCCTGGGCTTTCCGAGACTGTGTGCGCCACGTTGCTGGCGGTTATGAAGGAAGCTCTGGATGAAGTCGTGGCCCGGGGCGTGCCTGAGGATGCGGCCAAGGACTTTCTGCTTGGCCATATGAATATTCTCGCGGCGGTAACCTTCGGGCACGTTGACGGCGTTTTCTCGGACGCCTGCAACCTGGCAATCAAGTTCGGAAAACCGGTTCTGATGAAAGATGACTGGAAACGCGTTTTCGAACCTGATGAAATCGCCGACAGCATCCAGCGCATTACCTGAGGTTGCATATGTTATCTGGGGGGCTCATCGGCTGCGGCTTTTTCGCAAGCAACCATTTGCACGCATGGAACATGATTCCCGGCGCGCAAATTAAGGCATTGTGCGATCGGGACGGCAGCAAACTCGCGGCCGCTGGCGACGCCTTCGGTATCGACCGGCTCTATAAAGATGCGAAAGAGATGGTGGAGCAAGAACAGCTCGATTTCGTCGATATCGTCACAACGGCTCCAACCCACCGTCCCTTGGTAGAGATGGCGGCGTCGCAGGGGCTGCATATCGTCTGCCAGAAACCGTTCGCGACCGAGCTCGATGACGCCCGGGCCATGGTTGCTGCTGTGAAAGCGGCTGGCAAAACACTCATGGTGCATGAAAACTTCCGCTGGCAGTCAGCAGTGCGCGCGGTGATCGAAACCGTAAGATCCGGAAGGATCGGCACGCCGTTTTTCTGCCGCGCCAGTTTCCGCTCGGGCTACGACGTGTTTTCGGGACAGCCTTATCTTGCCGAGGGTGAGCGCTTCATCATCGAGGATCTTGGAATTCATGTGCTTGATATCGCCCGGGCCATCATGGGTGATGTCCAGCGGGTCGCCGCTACAACGTGCAAGATCAACCCGAAGATCAAGGGCGAGGATGTTGCCACTATACTGATGACGCATCAGTCGGGAATGACGTCGGTCGTGGACTGCTCTTACGCCACACAGCGGACCCCGGAAACCTTTCCTGAGACACTTCTGGAGATCGACGGCGAAACCGGCACGCTGCGGCTGGAGGCGGGATACCGCCTGGTGGTCCAGAATGGCGGCAGGACCGAGCAGCGCGCCGTGGCTCCCGAGCTTTACGACTGGGCCGAGCGCCCCTGGCACAACATTCAGGAAAGCGTCGTTGCCATTCAGCAGCATTTTGTCGAGAGCCTTGCGTCAGGCACGGCGCCGGAGACCTCAGGAGAGGACAATCTGAAAACACTGGCACTCGTCGAGGCGGCATATCTCTCAGCGAGCGAAGGGAGGACAGTGGAAACTGACTCTCTTTAGTCAACAGGCGGGGCAAACACTGCCGTTGAAAATATTCGGGACAGAAAATTTTAAAACAGAGGAGGAAGCGAAATGAAATTGAGCAAGCTATTTTTAGGAGCATTCCTGGCGTCAACGCTGATCGCGGGAAATGTCCTCGCTGATACCATCGCCATCATCACTCCAAGTCACGACAATCCGTTTTTCAAGGCAGAGGCCGATGGTGCCGAGGCGCGTGCGAAAGAGCTGGGCTACGATACGATTGTCCTGGTGCACGATGATGATGCGAACAAGCAGTCCGAACTGTTCGATACCGTTATTGCGCGCGGTGTGAAGGCGATCATACTCGATAATGCAGGCGCCGATGCCTCGGTCGCGGCGGTCCAGAAAGCAAAGGATGCTGGCATTCCGTCCTTCCTGATCGATCGGGAGATCACCGCGACCGGCGTTGCGGTGAGCCAGATCGTCTCGAACAACTATCAGGGCGCGCAGCTTGGCGCCGAGGAGTTCATCCGGCTGATGGGCGAAGAAGGAAACTATGTCGAGCTCGTCGGTAAGGAATCTGACACCAATGCCGGTATCCGGAGCCAGGGCTACCACGATGTGATCGATCAGTTCCCCGACATGAAAATGGTCGCTCGGCAGACTGCAAACTGGTCCCAAACCGAAGCTTTTACGGTGATGGAATCGATCCTGCAGGCCAACCCGAACATCAAGGGCGTTATTTCCGGTAACGACACGATGGCCATGGGGGCCTGGGCGGCGCTTGAAGCGGCTGGCCGCAAGGACGTTATCGTCGTTGGCTTCGACGGCTCGAACGATGTGCGGGATTCCATTCGCGCCGGCGGCATCAAGGCGACAGTACTTCAGCCCGCCTACCAGCAGGCACAGCTCGCCGTGACCCAGGCTGACAAATATATCAAGACCGGCTCGACCGGGCTTGATGAGAAGCAGCTTATGGATTGCGTGCTGATCAACAGTGAGAATGCCGGCCGGCTTGAGACCTTCGCGCTCTCGAACTGATCCTTCCAAATTTGTTTGGCCCGCGCATGTTGCGCGGGCCTGTTTAGGCGGGAGGCCTTGTGAAAAAAAGGGGAATTCTGATCTCGTTCATGGCCGCGATGGCCTTGACGGTGTCCGGCTGCAAGATAGTCGAGAACAAGCCCAAGAGCGAAGCCGCGATCCCGTCGGATCAGAGCGGTGACGCGGCCCGAAACGCGGCTCGGCTTGAGCAGACATTCGAGGCGAAGCTCTTGCCGCTTATCCGGGACGGCGCTCTGCTCCCGGGACGCCTGCGGACATTGATAGCGGACGACATGGATGCCGCCGGTGCAGCGCACGGCAATCGCGGCGCAGGGCAAGGTGCGGCTTGGAACTTTCCGGTACGCGGTGCAGGCGTGGTTATTGCGGCAAAGCTCGATACGCGCGCCCGTTGGGTCGCTGTTGACGTGAATTCGGATGGCCGAGCCGACGTCAAATTGCAGCTTGGCCCAGTGATCCGGGGCACCGCGTTGCGGGACGTGGCGCCATTCTACAATTTTGACGACTTCCGGGATCAGATCGAATTCGCCAAACTTTCGCGTGCCCTGAATGACCGGATCAAGTTGGGGCTGACTGTCCCAGAAGGTGAGCTGATGGGCAAAACGGTCAGTTTCACCGGGGTCGCTCCATTCAAGAAACCAACGGACGATTTTGTCGTCACGCCGGTTATGGTCGAATTTTCCAAATGACCGAGGCGCATCCCATCGGGCTATCTATCCGCGGTACCAAAAAGGTATATCCCGGCACAACAGCGCTGAAAGGGGTGGATTTCGACATTCGTCTCGGCGCCGTGAACGTTCTGGTCGGTGAGAATGGGGCGGGTAAGTCGACGCTGATGAAGGTCGTTGCCGGCGTGGAGACGCTGACGGACGGCGAGATTTTCATAGATGGGGAACCCGTCGATTTCCGATCGAAGGAAGATGCCGTCGATCATGGGATTGGCATCGTCTTTCAGGAACTCAATCTGTTCCCGGACCTATCGGTTGCCCATAACATCTTCATCGGCCGTGAACCCCGGCGTTTCGGTATCGATATCGACCAGAAGCTGCTGATCGAGAGAAGTGCGGCGCTTCTGAAACGGCTGGAACAGGATATCGATCCAAGATCTCTCCTGGGCTTCCTGCGTCTGGGTCAGCAACAGATCGTCGAGATCGCGAAGGCGCTGTCGCAAAATGCACGCATCCTGATTCTGGATGAGCCGACGTCTGCCCTGTCATCTGCGGAAGTCGAGGTTCTGTTCCGTCTGATCGCGGAGCTGAAGGCGCAGGGCGTGGGGATCGTCTATATCTCGCACCGGCTGGAGGAACTGATCCGGATTGGCGATTACATCACCGTTCTGCGCGATGGTGAAATCACCGGGCATCGCGAGATGTCCGGGGTGGATCTGCCCTGGATCGTCCAGGCCATGATCGGCGACAAGTCCAAGGATTACGCGCGGTCGGTCACGCATGAAGTCGGCGCCGAAGTGTTCCGGGCAGAAGACGTCGTTCTGCCGAGCAGAGGCGGCGGAAACGTGGTCGATCATGTGTCACTGAGCATCAGCGGCGGTGAAATCGTCGGTGTCTATGGTCTGATGGGGGCAGGGCGGACAGAGTTTCTCGAATGTGTAATGGGGCTGCACCCAGGATCATCCGGCCGCTATTTCGTCGAGGATCAGGAACTTCGCGGGGGGACGGTCGCAGACAGGATCGCGCGCGGTATCGCCCTTGTGCCCGAAGACCGGAAGAGAGACGGCCTCGTCCAGATCATGACGATCCGAGACAACATGACGCTTTCATCCCTGCGTGACTTCACGACCTCCGGCTTCCATTTACGTCTGAAGCACGAGGCGGCGGGAGCGCTCGAATTCATAAAGCGCCTGACGATCAAGGTCTCGAGACCCGACAATCCTGTCTCCTCGCTCTCCGGGGGCAATCAGCAGAAGGTCGTCATTGGCAAAGCGCTGATGACCCGCCCCAAACTCCTGCTTCTGGATGAGCCTTCGCGCGGCATCGATATTGCGGCCAAAGCGGAGATTTACCGCACGATGCGGGTTCTTGCCGCAGATGGCATCGGGATTCTTTTCGTCAGTTCTGACATTGAGGAAGTGATGGCGCTGAGCGACAGGATTCTCGTTATGGCGGATGGCAAAATCACACAAGAATCTGGCCGGAACAGCGATCCCGCAGAGTTGATGGCGGCGGCGACGCCAAATGCCAGTTCGATAAAAAGGAACGTTTCATGAGCACGATTGCGGTCGCGGAAGAAAAGCGCAGCCTGAACTGGCTTCTCTTGCTTCTAAAGGCACGGACCTTTGTCGCCCTCGTCCTGGTGTTCGCCTATTTTGCCATTGAAGCGCCGAACTTCCTGAGCATGGCCAACGCGGTCCTGATTTCGAAGCATGTAGCGATCAATGCCTTTTTGGCTATCGGCATGACATTCGTCATCATTACCGGAGGCATCGATCTCTCTGTCGGCTCAGTGGTGGGCTTGACCGGCATGATCGCGGGCTGGCTCGTGCTCTATGGTATCGATCCGGGCCTCGGCTGGTCGATCCAGTTCAATACCTTTGAGATCGTTCTGATCGTCTGCGCGGTCGGAATCTTCGTCGGCTGGATCAACGGCATCGTCATAACGAAACTGAATGTGGCACCGTTCATAGCAACGCTTGGGATGCTTTATGTCGCCCGTGGCGCGTCGCTTTTGCTGTCTGAAGGGCGGACTTTCCCGAACCTCAACGGTGTTGCCGAATATGGCTCGGACAGTTTTCCATTCATCGGAGCGGGATCATTCTTTGGTATTCCCGTCATGATTCTGATGCTCGTCGCTGCTGCATGCGTCGCCGCCTACATCGCTGGCCGCACACCACTGGGCCGGCACATATATGCCACCGGCGGTAACGAGCGCGGTGCGGCCTTATCCGGGGTCCGCGTCGATCGCGTAAAACTTTTCGTCTACATGTTCTCGGGACTGATGGCGGCGCTGGTCGGGTTGATCATCGCTTCGCAACTCAAGGCATCACATCCCGCCACGGGAGAATTTTTCGAGCTGAACGCCATCGCGGCGGCCGTGCTCGGTGGGACGTCGATGTCCGGCGGCAGGGGGCGGATCTGGGGCACCATCGTCGGCGCCTTCGTGATCGGCATCCTTTCGGACGGCCTCGTCATGATGGGCGTCTCGTCCTTTTGGCAGATGGTGATCAAAGGACTGGTGATTGTGACCGCCGTGATTATTGATCAGGCGCAAAGCCGCCTTCAGGCCCGTATCGCTTTGGCACAGGAAGCCGCACCTTAGGCGCTCGGAGATGGGGTCGGTTATGCGGGGCTTACCGCATTGCCGGTCGCCCGATTGAAGAAACTCGTGCGTTCAAGCGCGACCGCCAAACGAATGTCCTTTGCATCGGCATCGCCCACATGGGCGCCGAGCTCGGCCAAGGCATGAGTGCCGGCTAGATCGAACGAGCCATAGGCGCGTGAGCCGGTCGGCTGAACGACGTCGAGTGTGACAGATAACGGGCCGTCCGAACGGGCGCTGAAATGTTCGGGCCGGATACCCCATTTATAGGCGCCATCCTTCATCGAACATCCCTCAATGCGCTGGCCGTCCTTCAGGACCACGGATCCTCCTTCGACAACTACGTCGACGAAGTTCATTGGCGGTGATCCAAGAAAACCGGCGACGTAGGTATTGTCGGGTTTCTCGAATAGATCCAACGGTTTGCCGAGCTGTTCGATGTGTCCATCGCGCAGGAGGACGATGCGTTCCGCCAGGGTCATCGCTTCGATCTGGTCGTGGGTGACGTAGATGAAGGTCTTGCCGAGACGTTCGTGCAGGCGCTTGATCTCTTCACGCATGCCGTCGCGCAGTTTGGCATCCAAGTTCGAGAGGGGTTCGTCGAAAAGATACAGATCCGCATCCCGCACGATGGCGCGGCCAATGGCAACGCGCTGGCGTTGACCGCCCGATAGCTCGCGGGGGAGGCGGTCGAGATAGGCCTCGATATCGAGAATGTCTGCGGCCCAGGCGACCTGGCGTTTGATCGTGTCTTCTGACTCCTTGCGCGCGCGCAGGCCGAAGGCGATGTTCTCGTAGACACTCAGATAGGGGTAGAGCGCATAGGACTGGAACACCATCGCTACATTGCGATCCCTGGGCGCCAGCCGGGCGATGGATTGCCCGCCAAGAACGATATCACCGTCGGAGATCTCTTCCAGCCCGGCGATACACCTCAGGAGCGTCGACTTTCCGCAGCCCGAGGCACCCACCAGCACCACGAACTCGCCCTCCGAAATGTCGAGCGATATGCCTTTTACGGCATGATAATCACCGTAGTACTTGTTGATATCGTGTAATTTCAAATCCGGCATTGGTTATCCCTTAACAGCGCCCATCGACATGCCGCGCACGATGAAGCGCTGCATCGTACCGACGACAAGCATCATCGGCAGAACACCCAGCATGCTCATGGCGCCGATCTTGGACCAGAAGGTCGATTGCGATCCGAAGTAGCCCGTGACCTTGACTGTGTAGGTCACGACCTCCGATTTGGTGAGAATCAGCGCGAACAGGAAATCGTTCCACGCGAAGATGAAGGTGAAGACAGCGGTGGCGAAAAAACCCGCGCGCGCCATGGGGAGTACCACCTTGCGCAGTACCGCCCACCGGGACAAGCCATCGACCAGCGCGCTCTGTTCCAGTTCCAGAGGTATTTCCTGGATATAACCCCGCATCATCCAGGTGACGTAGGGCACGTTGAATGCCGTATAGAGCAGGATCAGCCCGGCATAGGTATCGACCCATTGCCACCAGACAAACAGCAGGAAAATCGGGAAGGCAACACAGATCGGTGGGATCATCCGCTGGGAGATGATCCAAATCGCCAGGTGATCTCCTCCTGTCCGGAAGCGCACGAGAGAATAGGCCGCGATCGTGCCGATGATCATCGCCAGAACCGTGCTGACGCTGGCCGTCACCAGAGAATGCCAGACTGACCACGCGTCCCCATCACGGAACAGAGTGACATAGCTTGAGAAATGGATTTCCGACGGAATCCAGACCGGTGGATAGGCATAGATGTCGTCCGGTGTCTTGATTGAGATCATCGCCAGCCAAAAGACCGGGAAGACGAAGATAAGCGTTGCGGCGAGGGCAAGAGCGACACGTACCCACAGCCGCCAGCCACGGTCCCAGCGGATCATCGGTCGACCTCCACACGCCGGATCGCCCAGATCACGGCAACCGTCAGGATCACGATCACAAGGAAAGCAATTGCAGAGGAATAGGAGATCTCGAATTCACGAAAAGCCATGTTGTAGGCGTATATCGAGATTGTCTCTGTCATCGTTCCGGGCCCGCCATTCGTCATGGTCCAGATCACGTCGAAGATGCGGAACAGATCCAGCGCACGGATGAGAACGGCGATGAACATCACCGGCATGATTGCAGGTAGCACAACGCGGCGGAAGGTCATCCACCAGGGCGCGCCGTCGATCTGCGCCGCCTCAAGCTGTTCGCGGTCGACGTTGGAGAGCGCCGCGTAGAGCAGCAGAAACATGAATGGCGTCCATTGCCAGACTTCCGCGATCAGGATCGCGGGCCATACAAGGTGGCTCTCGGTGGTCCACAGGATTTTGACGTCACTGCCCGCAAGCCAGCTTATGAGTTGATTGATCGGCCCGAAGCGCTGGTCGAACAAAAGGCGCCAGATCGAGCCCGCCACGATGGGCGAAATGATTGTCGGCAGGATGATGATTCCGATCAACACCTGTTTCAGGGGTAGCCTTTCAAGGAACAGAAGTGCGAGCAGGTAACCGAGAAGCAGTTCGAGCGGCAGGGCGACAGCGGTGAACAGCACCGTATGAAGAATGGATTCCCAGAGCCGCACGTCGTCAAACAGCCGGGCGTAATTCAACGCCCCCTGAAAACTGGTATCTTCGCCGAACATCGAGATGTCCTGGAACGATGTCACGACCAGCTTGATCAGAGGATAAAGCCCGATCAACAGGATGATGAATACCGCGGGTGCGATCAGCAGATACTTGAAGACGGCGTCCCGTTCGAGGTGGCGCGCGAGGCTGGTCATGGCATCTCTTGCATGCATGAGAGACGACCGCCTGCAGAACCGGTTCTGCAGGCGGTGCAACTGGTGTGGATCAATTCGGGTAAGCGTTCGGCTTGCTTGCCCAGTCGGCATAGACCCGCTTTTGCTTCTCCACCCCGATCCGGTCTGTCAGCTTATCCCACTGAGCGGCCATATCATCGAGGATGGTCTTTGGATCGTCTCCGGCCCAGAGACGGCTGATGCCCTGCCGGAGAGCCTCTTCGTAGCGATCCACCTGGAGCAACGAAAGGTCGAGCAACCCGGTTTCGGCACCTTGCTTCAATACATCCAGATAGTCGCCGGCATTGGGCCAGCGAGAACGATATTCCGCGCTTTCGAAGTGACTGGTGCGGAAGGGATCACGCAGTGCAAACGGCAGTTGCACCCGTTGCAGGCTGATCTCCTCTGAATTCATCCACTGGATAAACAGATAAGCAGCCTCTTTGTGCTTCGAGCCCGATGCGACAGAGAGTGAGAAACCCGCTGCCAGTTCCGGCCGTCCGCCAGGCGGCAGTGCGTATCCTATCTTGTCGGCTACCTTGGTTTCCGGAATCCAGTTGAGCGCTTCTGTACCCTTGCCATAACCCGCTGCCCAACGACCGACCGGCGGCCAGCTGATCGTCATGGCGATGTCGCCTGCAAGGAAGGCGCTGAATGCTTCGCCGAAGCCCCACTGTTCGACTCCGGGCGGCATCCATTTGTTTTCCTCTACCAGCTCCGTGAAGACTTTCACGCCGACGTCCGAGTTGACAGTCGCCCGCATGGTGTCGAGATCGAAGAACTTGCCGCCTTCGACGCGGAAGCGTTCCTGGAACATGAACTGTGCATTACCCGGCTGACGCAGCATACCGGCGCCATAGGTCTTGGGGCCGTACTTGTCGGTGATGAACTGCCCTATTTCGCTGAACTCTTTCCAGGTGTTGGGCGGCGCCAGGTCGTAGCCGTGCTTCGACTTGAACTCGGCCTTTACGGCGGGATCGTCGAAGATGTCGCGGCGGTAATACAGGATCAGAACATCGCCATCGTCCGGAAAGCCGTAGATTGTGCCTTCGACCTTCATCTGGTTGTCGCGATAGACCGGCGCAATCTTGTCTAGCTCGCTACGGAAATCGTATTTGTCGACGAATGCATCGAGAGGCTCCAGCACGCCAGCCAAGGCGAGGTCTGGCATTTGGTTCGGCAGTACGTTCAGAACGTCATAAGCGCCGGACCCTGCCCGATGAGCCTGCATGGTCTTGGTGAACATCTGATCGATGGGCGACTCAATCACGTTGATCTTGATGCCGGTCAACTTCTCCCACATCGGACCTGTGAAATTTTTCGGGTCCAGCGGCTGCAAGCCGGCTTCGTAGAACACGTTGAGCGTGATCCCGGAATATTGTTTCGCCGCTTCAACGGCCCGTTCCGCAGCGCTTTGCGCGAATGCAGGGCTGAAGGCTCCCAGGATGGCCGCCGATGCGACGACTGCCGATAATGTTCTTCGCGTAATTCCCCGTTTCATTGTCTTCCTCCCTATAGCCGGTTTTTTGTTTGTGTTTATTCAACGAAGGCCACGGCAAAACCTTCGAGTTCGAATTGCATCGCATCTTGACGCGGCGCTATGTCCAGCCAGTCCGCGCGCGTTGTTGCGGCTATGAATGTACTGCTGTCGAGAATTGTGACCTGGCCCGGTTGCTTGAGGTGGACGGTTGCTTTTCCGGGCGAGACGTTGGCGACCATAAGTCGCGGGCCTGTCGCCAATTCAACGCCATAAGCAAAGACGCCCTCCGGTAAGCCAGATATGCTCAGTCGCCTGTTTCCGGCCATTGCGGAGGCTGTTTTGACGACGTGATGGAGTGGATAGACACACGCGTTCGGCGCCTCGTCGTAAAAGGCCTGCGAATAGGGTTGCGGCGTATAGACGATACCGAACGGCCCGCTTGGAGCGGCAAGGCAAAGAGCTTCGACCTTTTTGCCCTCGGTCGCAGTAAGCACACCGACAGTCCAGGCGGCGGCGAACAGGCCGCGTTGGCGCGGGTCTTCCCGGGCCATCGTCCTGCGGACCTGTTCCGGGTTTTCCGCGACTGCGGCGCCATAAGGGTTTGAACGCATACCGATTGAAACAAGTCCGAGCCGGTAGGGTTTGCCTTTGCCAATAGCCTGTGCGCTCTCGAAAATCTGCGGCAGGGTCTCCAGCGTCTCGCAAACGGAAAGGTCGTCGCAGGCATGGACGATCGCGGTATTGGCGTGTGTGACGAAATCGCAGAGCTCCGGGGCGGGCCGGCAGCGGTTGAATTCGGTAAAATTGGTCAGCATCCCGCCGCCTATCAGCGCATCCGGGAAAACCGCGCGCGACGCCGAAACAACCTCTGACGGCACCGGCCCGTCCGGCCATGGACCGCTGGGCTGATGGCTCGCAAGGTACCCGTCCCGCAGAGCGACAATCCTTCGGGGAGCCAATCCGGCCGAGAGTGCTTTCTGCCGAAAGCGTTCCAGAGCGACTGATGGTGTGTCGTCTTCGGAAAGCACCAGTTCGAGGTCGAGTTCCCGGCCCTTCGCAAGTTCTGAAAGCTGCGCCAAATAATCGTCCTGATCCGCCGAACTGACGCGCGCACGTATATGCCCGAGGGCACCCGGTAGAAGGTTTTCGCTGGTATCGGCCCAGCCCGGTTCAACCACGAGGCCAATGCCCGGGGCGCTTTCTTCCAACTGACGGACGGTCAATTCGGTGCCGGATTCTTCCCCGCCCGTAGCCTCGCTCGCACCTGATAGCGAGATGTGTACGGACTGCGTTACTGATCCGTCGATCGTGTAGGTGAAGGGATGGACCAGCGGGACACAGTAGGTTTTAAAGGACGCGTCGGACCAGTTCCTCTGGTCCTCCATCTCGAAGACCTCTTCGGAGAACGCAATCATCGCGGTCTTGCCACCGAGGCTGTATGTCAGATTTTGAATGTCGAAGACCGGTTGGCCCGGAGAGATGAGACGCGGGAACTCTGTTCGTTCTTCGCTGCCGTCGGAATGAGTGACGGTCAATGGCGCGCCGGCAATTCCCCTGATTGGGTGAAGGACTGTGAAACCGGCCCGATTTGTTGAAAATGGACCATTCTTCGGCGTCATTTTAAGACTTAGCTGAAGCTCGCCTGCGCTCGTCGCGTGGATCGAAAGAGAACATTTCAATCCTCCATCGGCGACCGAGAATTTCAGATTTCCCTTGAATGTGCCGTCTGTTTCCTGATGCGCTTCTTGAAGGATCTCCGGCGCATAGGTTCCCCAACTCTCGTCCCGGATGGGCCAGGTGACAGCACGGACAAGCTCGGTGTTGCGCCAGCAAATGCGTCGCACCGATTCTGTAGAACAAAGAAATGACAAAGGGCCGAGATGCACGGACCGCGCTTCTTCCGGCGCCTCGCTCGTTCCGTAGATTTTGACATTTCTATCGATTGTCATATGGGCCCCATTCCATATTCTTGGCTAATGATTATACCAGTTAGAAAAAGCCGTCAATTCAGCCATCGCGCTGGCGCGACCGCCTGCCGTGGGTCACCGCTGTTCTGGATGAATAGGGAGCGCGAGGCCGGGTGGTCAGACGCCGGACGGTTTGGGTGCGAACAGAGTTTGTGACCGGTCCAGATGCATCTTCATATTGTCGGCAGCTTTGTCCGGATCGTTGGCAGCCAGAGCTGCGATGATCCCTTCATGCTCGTCTACCGTGACATCTTCCTTGCCTGACCAGTGCAGAAGCGACACGTGATATTCAAGAAGCAACCTCAACATAGCGCCGGACACAGCGGCAATGATCGGATTGCCCAGAATCTCCGCGATAGCGGTGTGGAACCGCATGTCCGCTTCGATGAATGCTCGATCTTCTGCGGCGGGGGGTAGGTGAGATTTTTGCTCGGAAAGCAATGTCTGCAGCCGCGCGATATCCTGCGCCGTCGCTTTCTCGGCGGCGGCTCGAACGACCCCCAATTCGAACATACGTCGTGCCTGCTTGAGGTGCTCGAGGTTGGCTGGAACAGAATCAAGTAGGAGCCGCGCAACGTCGTCGCTCCGGTCCAGAACGGTATTTGGAGAAATCTCGTTCACACGGCTTCGCTCGCCATGCGTGATGGTTATCAGCCCCTGGTTCTGGAGGGATTGCAGGGCTTCGCGAACAGCTGGCCGCCCGACGCCGAAGCGTTCCATCAGCGCTCGCTCTGACGGAACCTTGTCGCCCGGCTTTAATTCGCCGTCAACGATCATGGAGCGTAGTCTGTCGAGCACCTGTTCTGAGAGTTTCAGGCGGACGATCTGGTCCGATTTTCCGGCTTGCTCTTCTGCTGGCATCTGATTCCTCGGTTATAGGGACTCCCATGTCTACCCGGAACACACGGTAGTCTTCAACATAAGGCCGGACCTTGACGCGCTTTGGGAAACCGCCTAATTCACCAACTGGTATAATGATATGATATATGAGAGGCGCGGATATCACCAGTGACCTAGACAAACCTGAGATCGTCTGGCTTGGCGACGATTTCACGGGGGCGGCGGCCGTCATGGAAGTTCTGACGTTCGCAGGCATGCCGTCAATCCTGTTCCTCGACACTCCCACCCCGGAACAATTGGCCGTTAGCAAGGGTTTCAAGGCTTTCGGTATCGCGACTATGGCACGGGCGCAACCGCCTGAGTGGATGGCTGAGAATCTGCCGTCATTCTATGCGTTTCTGGATGGAACCGGAGCAGCGCTTGTTCACTACAAAATCTGTTCGACTCTCGACTCATCGCCACGAATCGGCTCGATCGGCAGAGCCATTGAGCTGGCTTGTGATCAATTCGGAGCGTCCGCTGTACCCGTAGTCACCGCCGCTCCGCGCATGCAGCGTTACCAGATTTTCGGCAATCTGTTCTGCGGCGCAGGGAGCGAAGTGTACAGGCTCGATCGGCATCCGGTGATGGCGCGCCATCCGGTAACGCCAATGCGAGAGGCTGATGTTGCTCTGCATTTGGCCGAACAAACCGATATTCAGACTTACTGCCTGGACCATAACGGATTATCCGATCCTGCCCGACTCCGTGCCTGTCTGGATAGGCAGGGCGATGCGGGCATTTGCACGATCGATATGTCTGATGACCGGCACGAACGTATTGTTGGCAGATTGCTTTGGGAAGGGCGGCAGAAGAACCGATTCGTCGTTGGCTCGCAGGGGATCGAATATGCTCTGGTTGCCCATTTTCTGGAAGCTGGAAAGCTGACCGAAAACGCACCGCCGAAAAGCCTTGATCCGACGTCGAGAATGGCTGTGGTATCCGGATCTGTCTCTCCGATTACGGCGGCACAGATCGGATGGGCGCGGCAAAACGGGTTTGCCGCGATCCGCCTTGATGTCCTGAAGATATGTTCGGGCGAAGCGGGGCGAGCCGAGGCGGAACTGGCGGCCATCGACGGGGCGAAATCGGCGCTTTCAGAAGGTTTGATCCCGCTGGTTTTCTCGGCAGAGGGACCGGACGATCCTGCCGTGGCGGCTTTGCGCGCTTCCGATACGGATCCAGCTGTGGCGAACACCCTGTTGGGCCAATCCCTCGGCCGCATATTAAAGCGCCTGATTGACGATACAGGTCTTGGCCGCGTGGTTGTCTCCGGTGGTGACACTTCCGGTCTTGTGTGCGGCGAGCTCGGGGTTTTCGCGCTTGAGGCTGTGTCTCCTACCATACCCGGTGCTGCGCTATGCCGCGCCAGATCGAACACGGGGTTGGACGGCCTGGAGATCGCATTGAAGGGCGGACAGATGGGATCCCAGGACTATTTCGGGTGGATCCGAGACGGTGGAGGCGAAAGATCATGAGCAAACGGTTCACGGCAACATATGACATCGAGACCCCGGTCGGTCTTGAACGCGCCGCCTCCGTGGCCGCTGGCGAGCAATCCACCGGAACCTTCGTCAAACTGGCTGCCGAGACGGATGAACTGCGCACTCGTTCGGCAGCCCGCGTCGAAGAAATCGAAATGACCGGCGAGGCGAGCAGTCCGTCATTGCCATGCCGCCTGAGCGGAGAGCGTTACGAACGGGGGCGGGTCACCATAAGCTGGCCAATGGACAATATCGGCTCTTCGCTGCCGAACCTAATGGCAACTATTGCCGGTAACCTCTTCGAGCTTGCTGAGCTATCGGCAATCCGTTTGGTCTCGTTGGATGTTCCGGCGGAGTTCGCCGCAGCCAATCGCGGCCCGACTGTTGGCGTTGCGGGAACGCGTTCTCTCATGGGCGTTTCCGAAGGGCCCATGATCGGGACCATCGTCAAACCAAGCATTGGCCTGACTTCGGAAGAAACTGCCAAGCTGGCGGGAGATCTGGCAGATGCAGGGCTGGATTTCATCAAGGATGACGAGCTTCAGGCAAACGGGCCGGGATGTCCGCTTGCCGAACGTGCAGGGCAAGTCATGCAGGTGCTAAACGCTCATGCGGAGCGTGCGGGCCGCAAGGTTATGTATGCGTTCAATATTACCGACGAAATTGATGCCATGGCCCGGCATGCGGAGATGCTTGAAAAGCTGGGTGCCACCTGCGCGATGGTCTCGCTTAACTGGATTGGCATCACAGGCCTCCAGTTCCTGCGCGAGCGGACCGCCTTGCCTATCCACGGTCATCGCAATGGCTGGGGCCTGTTTTCCCGTTCGCCCGATATCGGCGTCGCGTTTCCGGCAATGCAGAAGATCTGGCGGATGGCCGGGGCGGACCATATCCACGTGAATGGTCTCGCCAACAAATTCACCGAACCGGACGAGGTTGTGATGGAAGCGGCACGGTCAGTCCAGATCCCGCTTCCCGGAACGGAGCGATGCGCTTTGCCGGTTTTCTCGTCGGGGCAGACCGTCTGGCAGATTGATCCGACAGCCCAGCAACTCGGAAATCAGGATTTCCTGCTCTGCGCTGGCGGCGGCATCATGAGTCACCCCATGGGCGTCTCAGCTGGGGTCGTTGCCTTCCGTCAGGCAGCGGAGGCCGCACGTGCCGGAATTGCGCCTGATGAGCATGCCAAATCATGCCCGGAGCTGGCAGAAGCACTTAAGGCATTCAAGAAGCCGTAGGTGTTCGACAGAGCTGCATCGGCCACACCCTTTTATGCGTTCTTCCGGAGTGACCGAGAGATCGCTCTGGGTTCGCCTGCAAAGGACGCCATCAGAATCAGAAGTTTAACGGTTTGCATCTAATCGGTGGTTTCGTTAATGCGCGTATAGGTAATTTTGCCCAACCAAAAAGATTATTGAAATTCAAAAACCTAGATAAAATCAGAATAAATAATCCAATATTGCATTTGACTCGGTAATCTTCTTTCCGATATCAAAAATCTGGTCCAACAAATAAACAATCATGAACGACTTCAAGGGGGAAGGCCTCGGCCCTCCGGAGCGAGTAATTTGATGAAAGCGGCACTATCGGAGAAGGCGTTGCGCTCGGGTCATGCCCAGAACCTCGGCGGTTCAGTCGTTGAGGATCTTGTCTCCGGCATTCGGAAACTGATCGACTCCCGTGGCCTTGTTGTCGGCGACAAACTGCCGTCCGAGCGGGAGCTTTGCGATCTGTTTTCGACGAGCCGTAACACAGTGCGCGAAGCCATGCGTATGCTTAAGGCATACGGGATCGTCGAAGTGCGTCCCAAAATAGGTGCCGTCATAATCGATCAGCGGATGGAGC
This sequence comes from Nisaea sp., assembly GCF_039990255.1. Lineage (GTDB taxonomy): Bacteria > Pseudomonadota > Alphaproteobacteria > Thalassobaculales > Thalassobaculaceae > Nisaea. The sequence goes on from NZ_JBDXGG010000008.1 coordinate 42,550, forward strand.
GGGTATTCGACCTCTTCTCTTTCAACACGATCGAAGTATCCCGCGAGAGTTTCGCGGATGTTCAGGGATTCCGGAGCTTGCTGGAAGTCACCTCGGTCGATCGGTTGCTTGAGCAGATCGGCGACGCCGACATTGAGGAGATGACCCAGGTTAATACGGCAATGCGTGATGCCGATGATTTCGAGGAGGCATCCGAGTTCGATTTTCGGTTCCATATCCGCCTGATGTCCGTTCTTGGTAACCGCTCGGCGCTCGACGTTTACAGAATTATGAAGCCGGTGATCATCAAGATCATGGTGCTGGGCAAGAGCAACAGGGACGGCAGATCTGCTGCATATGACCAGCATGCCGCAGTCATTGGGGCGCTCGAGGTGCGGGATCGCATCGCCTATCAGTTTCACGCCCAGTCGCATCTCAACTTCGGCCTCGAGAACTTCAGGTCCTATTTTGCGGGTTGCTCGGCGGAAGGCTGAAGACGGCTCCGGGCAAGACCCGGGCACAAACCGGGCTTAGCCCGGACAAAAGGGGTCAGGAAAATGGCCCAACAAAAGCGCGTAGGCGCACGAAAGGGAGGAAACGCATGAAATCGTTCGGTATTGCATCGCTCGCTATCGCCGGGGTGATAATGTCGGCATCGCTTGGAATAGCGGGCCCGAAGGTGGTGCAGGGGCCCGGCGCTGAGCCGGCCTGCTTCGCCCCATGGGAAGCATCGACCAAGTACTTTCAGTGGGACGCCCGCAAGGGCCCGTTCAAGGTCGCGATCGTGAATGGCTTCGTTGGCAACACCTGGCGCATCCAGATGGTCAAAACCGCCAAGGCTTATGCCAAAGACCCGTCGATCAAGGACAAAATCTCCGAATTCAAAATTGTCTCGACCGGCACCGACGCGCCGGCCCAGCTCGGCGCCATCGAAGACTTCATCAACCAGGGTTATGACGCCATTGTCACCATCGCGGTGTCGCCCGAGGGCTTCGACCGGGTGATCCGCCTGGCCGACCGGAACAATGTCGTTCTGGTGCCGTTCGACAACGTGCTCGATACGGACAAGGTCATGCAGGTGAACGAGAACCAGCTTGAAATGGGCCGTATGTATGGCAAGTGGGTGGTTGATCAGCTGGCGAAGAATGGGACGATGGCTGGCAAGATTCTGGAGGTTCGTGGCTTGCCGGGCAACTCCGTCGATCGCGACCGTTCGATCGGGATCAACCAAGTGCTTGATGAGTCTGGCGGCAAGTGGGAGAGAGTCTCGGTTGTCGGTAATTGGGACGACGGGACGGCGCAAAAAGTCGTTGCCGATGCGATTGCCGTTCATGGTGAGTTCGATGGTATTGCCGCCCAGGGGGGAACCACCGGTGTCGTCCAGGCGATGCTGGATAGCGGACATCCGATGGTTCCGATTGCCGGTGAAGCGGAGAACGGTTACCGCAAGCTGATCGCGAAATTCTCCGATGCAGGACTAAAGGGGATTTCGATCGGTCAGTCGCCCGGACTGGTCGCGATCGCTATGAAGGCGGCAGTCTCGGCGCTGGAAGGCAATGTCATGCCGCAGCTCATCTCGGTGCCGCTTCCGATCGCAACCTATGATCAGCTTAAGGACGGCGTGAATTTCTGGACTGATCTGCCGGACAACTTTTTCACCGTGAACGAATTCCCGCCCTGCGGCGTGAACATTTCCGGACCTGCGATTATGGCGCAGTCCAAGAAGGACGTGAATTAGCCTGCCCAAAAAGGCAAACTCGGGGTGTGCGCCACAGTGGCGGACACCCCTTTTTCGCACAGTTTCATCTGTCTGAAAATCGGATCGGGGATCATATGAGCCGGGACGCACACAGCGCCGCCGCAGGGCCGCATTTGACACTCACGAATGTGTCTAAGTTTTTCTCCGGCACCCGGGCGCTCGCGAATGTCGACTTTTCCTGCCGGCTTGGCTCGGTGCACGCCATCCTTGGAGAGAACGGCGCCGGCAAATCGACACTCATCAAGGTTGTCTCGGGTGTTCATCAACCGGACACGGGCAAGATCGAGATAGACGGGCGGGCTGTCCAATTTGCCAGCCCGGCGGAAGCCGCAGCGGCGGGCATCGTCTGCATTTTTCAGGAACTCTCTCTCGTGCCGGACCTGTCCGTCGCCGACAATATCTCCATTTCGGACCCGCCGCGCCGCTTCGGTCTGATCGATGCGAAAGCGCAGCGCCGGCGTGCCGAGGAATTACTCGCCCGCATCCGCTGCGAGGATGTGAACCCGCACTCCCTGGTGCGTGATCTCAGTTTGTCGCGGCGCCAGATGGTCGAAATCGCAAAGGCCCTGGGCAAGAACCCGCAGGTGCTCATACTTGATGAAGCGACTTCCGCTCTCACGAGCCGCGACGTTGAAACCGTCTATGGTTTGCTGGACGAGCTCAAGGCCGAGAATGTCGCCAGCCTTTTCATTTCGCACCGGATGCACGAGGTGGAGAAACTTTGCGACACCCTTTCGGTGTTCCGCAACGGACAGCATGTCGAGACCTTTGCGAAAGGTGACCGGTCCGATAGCGAGATCGTGCGGCTGATGATTGGCCGGGAGGTCAGCAGCTATTTCCCGCCGAAGCCTGAACGCCAAGCGGGACCGCCGCATTTGAACGTCGGAAAGCTTTCCTGGGGACATCGGCTGAAGGGTGTCGACCTGACGGTTCGGAAGGGTGAGATCGTCGGTCTTGGCGGACTGGACGGTCAGGGACAGAAAGAGCTGCTTCTGGCGCTGTTCGGTGTTCTGCGCAATGTCGGCGGCACGGCGACGGTCGGAGAGGTTTCGGCCATCTGTGGCTCGCCCGCCGAAGCGAAGTCCAAAAACCGGAAGATTGCGCTCGTGCCCGAAGACCGGAAGACGGAGGGGCTGATGTTGCCGATGTCGATCGCGGACAACCTGCTTGCGGCCTCTTTTGGGAGGGTTTCGAACGGGATCTTCATTGACCGGGAGAAGGAAAGGGCGGCGGTTGCGGAGGGGATCAGCGCATTGCAGATCAAGATTGGCAGGGAAGAAGATCCGGTTGCGACACTGTCTGGCGGCAATCAGCAGAAAGTCGTGATCGCGAAATGGATGATGACCGACCCGGATGTCATCCTGCTGAACGATCCGACCAGGGGCATTGATGTCGGGACCAAGCAGGAGATCTACCGTCTGCTGCGTGACCTGGCCGGCCAGGACAAGGCGATCCTTTTTTACTCGACCGACTACGATGAACTTATCGGCTGCTGCGACCGGGTGGCCATCATGTATGACGGCGCGATTGTTGCCGAACTCGAGGGCGATGAGCTGACCGAGGAGGCAATCGTCGGCGCCTCGCTCAATATCGGGCTGACGGATAGCAAGAGGGCTGCGGTATGAGCGGTGTTTCGGGGGCGTTCGCGGCTGCTTTTCGTCAGAACAGGGCATTCCTTGGCGCGCTGGCGATGCTCACGGTTCTCTATCTGACGTACAACGTCATGCATCCGCGCGGGTTTTCATCGGCGATCCTGATCCAGAACACAAATGAGTCAGTTGCCATTATCTTCGTCGCCATGGCGCAGACGCTACCTGTCCTGATGGGCGGGCTCGATCTCAGCGTCGGTGCGGTGATGACGCTGACCAACGTCATCGCTTCCGAACTGATGCACGGCAGTCCTCTCCAGATGGTCGTCGGAGGGCTGCTCACTCTTGCTTCCGGAGCTGCTTTCGGACTGCTCAACGGGGTCATCGTTGTCTATGGAAGGTTACAGCCCATTATCGTGACACTCGCCACCGGGGCTGTCGCAATGGGGCTCGCTCTCTTCATCCGGCCGAAGCCCGGCGGGAACGTGGATGACGACCTGAGTTGGGCTTTTACGAACGCGCTTTGGGATCTTGTTGACACCTATCGTTTCTTCGATCCGGATGTTGCGTGGTTCCAGCCGATCGCCTGGATTCCCGTGCCACTGATTCTCGTGATTGTGATCGCGTTCGGGGTCTGGCTCCCGTTCCGAAGAACCGTAACGGGGCGCACCGTATACGCCATTGGCTCCAGCGAAGGGGCGGCCTTTATGTCCGGCCTGCCGATTGACCGGGCCAAACTCGTCGCCTTTACGCTCGGCGGTTTTTTTGCGGCTTGCGGTGGGTTGTATCTCACTATTCAGACCTCGTCAGGCAATGCCGATATCAGTCAGGCGGGTGCCTATACGCTGAATTCGATTGCGGCCGTGGTCCTTGGTGGGACGTCGCTTCTGGGCGGTGTGGGCGGGGCAATCGCCTCGCTTGTCGGAGCCCTGATCCTCCGGGTGATCTCATTCTACTTCCGGATTCTGTCTATCGATCCATTGCTCCAGCCGCTGATCCAGGGACTCGTTCTGCTTGTCGCGGTCAGCCTCGGGGCTTTTCGCACTTTGCGTGTCAAGAACCGCCTCGAGCTTTTCCGGTAGGAGACAGGAAATGAATAAGCTGATCTCACGGATCAAACCCGAGGACCGGCCGATCTACACCTCGCTTGCCTTCGTTGCGGTGATCCTCGCCATCGGGACCGGATATACGCTTGCGACCCAGGGGACCGCGCCATTGCTGTCTCCCGGCTACCTTTTGCAGCAACTCCAGACCGGCGCTTTCCTCGGGATTGTCGCGGCCGGCATGATGGTTGTCATCCTGCTCGGGAATATCGATCTCTCAGTGCCCTGGACCCTGACGGCTGCGGCGATGATGGGCGCGGCTGTCGGCGGGCCGATGGCGCTTCCGATCGCGATCCTGATCGGTGTTGTCGTCGGGCTGGTGAATGGCCTCGGCGTTGCCTATCTGCGCATTCCCTCGATGATCTTCACGCTTGGGGTGGATTCGGTTCTGCGAGGCCTCATGGTCGCGCATACCGGCGGCTTCGCTCCGCAGGACCAGGCGACGCCTATCATGCGCTTCCTTGCAGCGGAGCGGGTTCTCGGAATCCCGGCCGCGATATTCGTTTGGGCCGCCGTTTCGGTTGTGATCGCGGTGATGCTCAAGCGAACGGCCTTTGGACGCTCAATATATGCAACAGGCAACCGGGAAGCAGCGGCCTATCTTTCCGGTATCCGCACACGGCTGGTCATTGTCGGCGCGTTTGTAACGTCGGGTGTCTGCGCGGCCGTCGCGGGTGTGCTTCTGACGGGATATTCGAACAAGGCCTATCAGGGCATGGGCAACGAGTTTCTCCTGCCGGCGATTGCCGCAGTGGTTATCGGCGGGACTCATATTCTGGGCGGGCAGGGCCGCTATATCGGCACGCTGATTGGTGTGATCCTGATCGTGCTCCTGAAATCCGTGCTCTCGATCATGCAGATGCCTGAAGCCGGCCGACAGGTGATCTACGGGGCCGTGATCATCACGATGCTATTGTTCTATGCACGGGGGCGGAAGATCGTCGGATGATCTGGAGGGCGTAGGTTCAATGACTGTTCTCTTCAGGTGAGCAATCCGCATTAGGTCAGAGTCTTAATGGTTTCTGCCCTAAGCGAGTTTTGCGTTCCAGCAGTTGAATTGGAGCGCTGCTTCGTTTTCCGCAGACTGTCACGATGGCAGAATAACGCAGTCGCGGGCGCGGATGCGGATCGAGACCTTGCTTTCGACCGTGTGGGGGCGCTCGTCGATCTGGTTTATCGCCTGTAGGGACTGGGTGCCGGCTTGCAGGAAGTAGCGGGCAACCTGGCCTTGGTAATCGACATCCCGCACCTGTGCTGTCAGTAGGGTATCGTGCGCTTCGACGGTGGGCTGATCTCCCAATGCAAGTTTTTCAGCCTTTATCGACAGCTTGACCTCGGCGCCGCTTTTCAACAGGTGGCTCTCACTGGCATCCAGCAGTGCGCAAAGGCTACCGAGTGCTGGGATCTCTACCTCTGCGATACCGTCGCGCAGGGCTTTTACTGTGCCGGAAAGAATGTTCGCGTTGCCGAGGAAGGATGTCACGAATTCAGAAGCAGGGCGGTTATAGACCAGCTCCGGGGTGCCGATCTGTTCGACTCTGCCGGCGCTCATGACGACAATCTTGTCGGACATGGCCAGCGCCTCGGACTGGTCGTGGGTCACGAAGATCGAGGTGACGCCGATGCGGTTCTGGATGGCCTTTAGCTCGACGCGCATTTCCTCGCGCAGGTTCGCATCGAGAGCTGAGAGCGGCTCGTCGAGCAGGAGGACATCCGGTTCGACGACGATGGCGCGGGCAAGCGCGATGCGCTGCTGCTGGCCTCCGGACAGCTGTGTCGGAAACCGTTCCTCGACACCGGGAAGGCGGACGATGTTTAGGGCCTCGGTGACTTTCTTGCGGGCGTCCTCTTTCGGGACACCGCGATACTTCAGGCCGAAAGCGATGTTCTCGCCGATGGTCTTGTGCGGGAACAGCGCATAATTCTGGAACACGAGGCCCAGGTTGCGTTTGTGGATCGGCACGTCGTTCACCCGCCGTCCGCCAACAAGGATGTCGCCGGTCGTGGGGAATTCGAGCCCTGCGATCATCCGCAGCAGAGTCGTCTTCCCACAGCCGGATGGCCCCAGCAGCGTGGTGAAGGAGCCTTCCTCGAATGTGATGTTCGCGTCTTCGACCGCGACAACGGAGCCGAAGGCCTTCCGAATGCCGACAAGTTCAACCTGGGCCACTGACCATTCCTCGCTTTATAGACTGTTCCAGCGGTACCGGCCGGCCTCCTGAGAGACCGGCCGGAGTGCTGCATGAAAGGCTCAGGCGCCTTTCTTCAGGCGGTTCCACTGTTTCTTCTGCGCTTTCTCGACCGGGTTCCAGGTCGTCGGGTCGCGGAACACCAGCCCTTCCAGCTTGCCGGTCGGATCGAAGGCGGGAAGACCTTTGATCACGTCAGACATGGCGATCTTGTTCGGGTCGAGAGAGGACGGATATTTCTGTCCCTCGGCGACTGCGAGCGCGGTTTCCGGAGCGAGCATGAAGTTTAGCAGCTCTTCGGCGTCCGCCATCGGCGAGCCCTTGAGGACGAACATGCTTTCCATCCAGGCCAGACCATTCTTCGGATCGAGATAGCCAATCGGATGCCCTTGTGCCTGCAGGGCGGCGACACGGCCGGACCAGGCTTCAGTGACATAGATCTCTTCCTTGGCGAGGAGATCCATCAGCTCGGCGCCGGACTCCCAGTATTTGACGATCAGGCCGCGATGCTCGCGCGCCTTCTCCCAAACCGCGTCCCAGTCCTGGATGTTGTTCGGATCCTGATCGGATTGCAGCGCGCCATACCAGGCACGGTTCGCCCAGTCGCCGCCCCAGCCGCCGATCTTGCCCTTCAGCTCTTTCTTGAGCAGCAGGTTGGCACCGAGCGCTTCGGCCTCTTCCTTTGATACATACTTGGTGTTGTAGGCGATGCCCGTGGTTCCGTAGTCGTACGGAACGGCGGACAGGCTGTTCGGCGTAATGGCCTTGAACGGCTTGATGATGGCGTCCATCACGTTGACCATGTTCGGGATGTTTGCCTCGTTCAGCTCACTGCCATAGCCGTTGTCGACCCAGCGCTGATACCAGCTCACGCCGGAGGAATGCAGCATGTTGTGGCCGTCGATGGAACCGGCCGCCTTGATTTTGGTCAGTACTTCGGCCTCGCCGCCAAAGGCGGAGTCGATCACCTTGTTGCCGCTCTTTGCCGTATAGTGATCGAAGGCATGCTTGCGCAGGGCCTCGCTGACGACACCTCCCCAACCTTCGAAATAGATGTCGGTGCCGGCGGCCATGGCGTGCCGGCTGAGGGCAGTCATGCTGCCGCCTGCGACACCGGCGGCCATGCCGGCATAGCCGAGCAGCGCCATGAAGGAGCGGCGGTTCATGTCGCCATTGCCCATGCGCTCGCGCAGGGTCTCGTAGCGCTTTGTTGAGCTGATTTTCATCGTTTTTTCTCCTCTGTTCATGTGATGGCGGATTATCGTTGTTTGCGTGTGAAGTACCGGGCGAGCCCGCCCGCCATGAGCGGGACGCCGACGGTGATGACGATCATGACGAAACCAAGGGCATTGATTTCCGGGCTGACGGAATTGCGCAGCATGCCGAAGATCTGCGTCGGCACGGTCTCGGAGCCGGCCGGGCGCCAGAAGATTGTCGCGGTGATGTTGTCGAAAGAGATTGTGAAGGCGAACAGCGCTCCGGCGAACACAGCCGGCATCAGCAGCGGCAATGTGATCTGAAAGAAGGTTTGCAGCGGGTTGGCGCCGAGGCTGAGCGCCGCCTCCTCATAGTCCTTGCGGATGCCGACAAGTCTCGCCTGAACGACGAGGACGACAAAGGGCAGGGCGATGATTGTGTGCCCGATCAGCAGCAGGGCGAAGGAGCGCGGCATCGACAGCCAGCGCAGAAACAACAGCAGGCCGACGGCAAGGACCGTCTCCGGTACCAGCACAGGAGAGATCAGGAAGGTGGTGATCCATGCCTTGCCCGGGACGCGATATCTGACGAGGGCAAGGGAGGCGAGAATGCCGATCGTGGTCGCCAGGATGGCGGTGCCGATCCCGAGGACGAACGAGGTCTTGAAAGCGCGGACGATCGCCTCGTTTTCATACAGCTTCTCGAACCATTGCAGACTGAAGCCTTCGATCGGGAAGCCGCCGAATTGAGAGCTGTTGAAAGCCAGCAGAAGGACCACGGCGACCGGCGCGAACATGAAGACATAGACGGCGATCGCATAGAGACGGATCAGGTTCCAACCCATGGGCCGCTCCTCAGCCGAAGGCTTTGTAGAGTTGGTTCATGCCCATGATCCGGCTGTAGATGACAACCACGATCCCTAGCAGAACCAGCAAGGTGAAGGAGAGGGTCGCGCCCATCGGCCAGTTCAGCTCGGACAGGATCGAGTCATAGATCAGGTTGCCGAACAGGAAGTCGTTCGGACCACCGAGAATGAGAGGCGTCACGTAGCTTCCGGCGGTGAGCACAAAGACCAGTAAGCTGCCTGCGGCCAGGCCCGGCAGAGACAGCGGCAGCGTCACCTCGCGGAATGCCTGCCAGGGTGAGCAGCCGAGAGTCCGTGCGGCGGGCACCAGGTTCCGGTCGACGCCTTCAAGGCTCACATAAACATTGAGGATCATGTAGGGCAGGAAGACGTGGATGAAGCCGACGATGACCGCGAACTCGTTGAACATCATCTGCAGCGGCTCGTCGATCACCCCGAGCCAGAGCAGCATGCCGTTGATGGCACCCTGATTGCCCATGATGTGGATCCAGGAGAGCGTCCGGATGATGAAGCTGACCCAGAAGGGCAGGATCAACAGCAGGAGCAGCAGCCATTTGTGCTTGTAGGTGGTGTTGGCGATGAAATAGGCCGGGATGTATCCGAGCAAAGCCGCCAGCACGGTGACGATAACGGAGAGCCGGAACGTTTTCCATATGGCCACGTGGTAGTAATTGTCGGTGAACAACTCCGACCAGTTCTCGACCGAGAAAGCCGGCTGATCGACGCCGAGATCGATGTTTATGTAGAAGGAATAAATCAGGATTAGCGACATCGGCACGACCACAAGAAGCGTGATTGTGACCAGTGCCGGCGATAAGAGCCACCATGGCCTCATAGCCTTGCTATGCAATGCGCTCACCTGAAATGTCCCCAACGATATCCGGCCCTGCTTCGAACGGCCGGTTGTCCGGCTCTAGTCGGTGGCCGCTTATGCGGCTCTCAACGAAGATGGAAATCTTCATCAGGCTAGGTCATTGTTCCAATAGATAATGAAAATCACGCCCATTGATTTTAGGAATGACTCATGGATCTGCCCCGGGTGGACGACAGTGAACGGCTCGCGCGGGAGCTGGACTGGAACCTGCTGCGCACCTTCATCGCAATCGTTCAGGAGGGAGGAATCACTGCAGCGGCTGACCGGCTTTTGCTAAAACAACCGAGTGTCAGCAACGCGCTCAAGCGTTTGGAGACAAGCCTCGGAAAGCGGCTGATCGATCGCGGGCCCAGCCATTTCCGTGTCACTGACGCTGGGCAGAGCCTCTATCACGAGGCGCTTGAGATCCATGGTACGATCGCCCGGCTGACTGTGGAGCTGCGTGATATCGAGGATGAGATCCGTGGCCATGTTCGAATACGTCTGGCCAGTCATGTCATTTTCCCGCCACTGGATGAAACCCTTAGGGAATTCATTCAGCGACACCGGAACGTGACCTGTGACATATCCGTCCAAACCAGCGCGAACGTGGTGGCATCGGTGCTGGAGAAGAAAGCCAGCCTCGGGATCTGCCTTGTTCACCGCCAGCACCCCGATCTGACCTATGACAAACTATTCCGTGAACATTTCGGATTCTTTTGCGGGCCGACCCACCGCTTTTTCGGCCAAAAAAACCTGACACTGGCAGACCTCGATGGTGAGCCTTCGGTCACCTTCGATACAGACAGTTTGCAGGATGCTCTCCGGCCCGTCGCCGTGCTGCGCACGCAACTGAATCTTGACCACACGATCCGTGCGACCTCGTCCCAGCTGGAAGAGGTGAAACGACTAATCGTCGCCGGGGTCGGGATCGGCCCGCTGCCAATCCATGTCATGACCCGCGATGTCGAGGACGGGCTTCTCTGGCGCCTGCCGCCTTATGATGATCCGCCGGCAATTGATGTCTTCCTCGTCACCAATCCGGCCTCGCGCCTCAACAGGGCGGAAAAAGGCATGATCGATATGCTGCTGGAGATGACGGAGAAACTGCCGATGTCGGGCCGCACCTATCCGTCTTCCGCAAAGGCCGTCAGGCTTGGGAGCCGCCCAGTTCCGCCCGGATAGGATCGTACCCGTAGACCCAGGCGGGATCCTCCGGCTCCTTGAGCCATGTATTGGCATTGGAGATCATCTGAACCTTGGTTGCCCGGTCGCGTCGCGTGCTCTCGTAGAGGCTGAATACTTCCCCGTAGTTGTCGGCCCCCAGTTCCTTCAGGCACCGGGTCAGAACGGCGGCATCCTCAATGGCCATGCAGGCGCCCTGTGCCATATGCGGGCGCATCGGGTGGCAGGCATCGCCAAGCAGCACCAGGCGGCCACGGCTCCAGAGGTTGAGCGGGTCGCGGTTCCAGAACGGCCATTTTGTAACGGTCTCGGTCGCGTCGATCAGGGTTTGTATGATTGGGTGCGAGCCGCCGAAGATCGCTTCCATCTCTTCGCGGGAGCTGTCGACGAACGGCTCGTCATGTTCCCAGCCGTCTACCGGAACGCCGGTGACGTAATAGTATTCGGACTTATCGCCTTTGGTGTCGTAGGCCATGATGTGGCGGGACAGCTCCCACCACCATTTGACGCAAGCCTCGAAGTCGAGGCCCGAGGCCCGCAGCTTATCCATGTTGACCATGGCGCGGTGCCCGACCCAGCCGGAGAATTTCGGTTTTTCCGGGCCGAGCAGCTTCTCGCGGATCATCGAGTTGATGCCGTCTGCACCGATTACCAGACGGGCGGAGATCTGTGTGCCGTTTGTGAAACTGAGCAGAACATCGTCGTCCCGTTCTTGAAGGTCGCTCAGGCCGTGATCGAAATGCACCCGGTCTGCTGGCAGAATATCCATCTGTTCGGCATGCAAATCGCCTCTGTGGATCGTGATGTAGGGCGCGCCATATTCTTTCTTTGCATAATCGCCGAGCGGGATCCGGGACAGATAGTCGCCGGTATTTCCATCGCGCGAGAACCAGTAATCGGGATGAGAGCCGATCCCGGCCAGGCGATCCTCAAGCCCGATGGTCCGGAAGATCTTCATCACGTTCGGGCCGATATGAATGCCCGCGCCAATGCGTGAGAAGACGGGGGCCTGCTCGAAGACATGGACTGAAAAGCCAGCCTCCAGCAGCAGCGCCACGGCTGCGGCGCCACCCATGCCGGCGCCGATGACGGCGATATCGACTGTCTCAACCTGGGTCACAGGGGAGGCTCCTTTCCCTCGTCACGAATGATGTTAGTCATTAGCATACAAACAATAATGGTTCAAACGTCAATCGACGCCCCTCACGTGTGTGCGCTGCACCGTTGTTGATATTTGGTACGCCCTACCATGCTGGAAGGTCGGGTGCGAAACGGGTTCGCATGTAGGCCGCAAGCGCATCCCGCTGGGCCGGGGTGAACTCCTCCCTGAAGGATGGCATATCGCGCAGGTCGAGATTGACCGGCGCTTCGATGCCTTGATCGAGCAGGCTCCGGAATGCTTCCGGCGTCGGCGCGCGCAGGACTGCGGAGGCGGTCAGCGGCACCCGAGCGGCGGTTACCAAATCCGGCATGGCCGGATCGTGGCAGACGGCGCAGGCGCTCTCGAAGATCCGGTGCGTCGCGTCCGGTGCCAGCGACGGCGGCGTTTCGTGTACTGCTGGGGCAGCGGCGGGCGGTATCAGTGAGGCCAGATAGACCGACATGGCGCGGATATCGTCGTCCGGCAGGGCTGTCATGCTGCTGACCACTTCCGCCATCGGGCCGGCGGCAGCGGCATGATCGGAGAGCCCGGTCCGCATATAGGAGAAGAGGCTGTCCTCGGTCCAGCCACGCGCACCGGCTTCCACACCTTGCAGGGCGGGTGCGAACCAGCCATCGACCATGGTCCCGGTCATTAGCGGTTTCTCTGCCCCGAGCAGATTCCGGGGCGCATGGCAGGCACCGCAGTGACCCGCCGCCTCGACCAGATATTTACCCCGGTTCCAGACCTCGGAAGCGGCCGGATCCGGCTGGAACGGCGCTGTATCGTGAAAGGCGGCATTCCAGAGCGCCATACCGGACCGGATATTGACCGGCGCCACCATTTGGGCTGTCGGAGTTTCCGACTTCACCGGCTCAAGGGTCTGCAGATGGGCATAGAGAGCGAACATGTCCTCTTCGCCGATCTTGGCAAAAGAGGTGTAGGGGAAGGCGGGATAGAGATGGCTTCCGTCGCTGCTGATGCCTTTGCGCATAGCGCGGGAGAAAGCCTCGTAGGACCAGTTCCCGAGGCCTGTTTCCGGATCGGGTGTCAGGTTGGTGGTCCAGACCGTCCCGAACGGCGTTTCCATGGCGCGCCCGCCGGCATTCGTGAGGTCGCCGTCTGCCGTATGACAGATTGCGCAATCGCCAAGGGCGAAAACCTGCCGCCCCCGCTCCAGGGTTTCGGCACTGAAGGTTCCGGCCTTGGGCGCCGGGCTTGGCGGGATCGGCGAATGCAGCGGCAGCGATATCGCGCCGAGGGTCAGGGCACCGGCGACGGCACCTGCCCAGCCGAGGATCTTTCCCCGGCGCCCATTGTCGTTTGACTCGGGCTGTCCTTGCAGACGAAGCGGACCGTCCGTGTTTCCGAGTGCCTTGCGCATGGCCTCTGGTGTGAACGGCACCTCGCGCATGCGCACGCCGGTGGCGTCGAAAATAGCGTTCGCAATGGCCGCCGCGCTCGGCACCGCAGCGCTTTCGCCGACGCCGAGTGGCGGGTCTTCCGGGCGGGAGACGATCAGCGTCTGAATTTCCGGAACCTCGGGGAAGGTCTGGATCGGGTAGGTGGCCCAGCTTTTCGGCGTCGGCGTGATCTCGTCGAAGGTGACCTGCTCGGTCAATACCCGTCCGGCAGTCTGGATGACGTTGCCGTGGATCTGCTGCCGCACGCCGTCCGGATTGACCGCGAGCCCCTGGTCCTGGCCGACGAACACACGGTGCAGGGTGACGACCCCGCTATCGAGATCAACGGAGACATCGACAATCCAGGCGGCCGAGGCGGCCGCGACGCCGGGGAAAGTGCCGTGGACGTAGGTTGCAAAAGCGAAACCCTGCCCGAAAGCCATGCGGCCCTCGCGGCGGAAGCGTGGACCCTCTCTTTGATCCCACCCTGCCGCTTCGGCCGTGCGCCGGACCAGTTCGGCTTCGCGCGGATCATTCATGTGCCGCAGGCGGAATGCGACAGGATCCTCCGACGCCTCAAAGGCCATCTCGTCGATGAAACTTTCATGCGCGAAGGTGTTAGGCAGTGCCGAGACGCCACGGATATAGGCGGCGCGGACGATCGGGGCCATGTCGTGGACCGTGATCTTCTTGTGCGGCACCCGGTAGGGCGGAATGCTCGTCCGGTCGCCCATGTCCGCCGGGCGCGGCTCGCCGGAGATAACGCCGGTCAGCAGCAGCGCGAGGTTTGGTCCCCGGTTCGAAGGGTACCAAGTGTCGAGTGCATAGGCGTGCAATTCATTGGCTGCCGTCATGCCGCCCTCGACTGCCATGATCTGGGCGGCGCCTTTCGGCTCCCACAGATGTTCCTGGGCGCGGGTCAATTGTACGCGAACCGGTTTGCCGGTGGCCCGTGACAGCAGAAGCGCGTCTCCGCAGACATCGTCGGCGCAATTCCGCCCGAAGCACCCTGCAACCTGATAGCGGCGGACCTCGATTGTCTCGGCCGGAAGGGCGACCAGCATGGCAAGGTCGGCGCGCAGAAGGTGCGGGCTCTGGGTGCCGGACCAGACGACCGGGGTGGCCTCGTTCCAGTCCGCGACGGCGCAGGACGGCCCGATGGAGCCGTGTTCGTGATAGGGCCAGACGTAGGTGCGCGACAGGGTCTTCGCGCTTTCGGCTATACCGGTTTCGAAGTCGCCGCTGCGGTCGAGCGCGCGCGGTGTGGACGGATGCGATTTGAGGCTGTTTACCAGATCGCCCAGATCGGGCAGGGGCGGCGGCTGGCGCCAGGTGACATCAAGCGCCTCTGCGATACGTTGGGCCTGTTCCGGACGCTCGGCCACGACGCCGAGAAAATCGCCGACGCGGACAACGTCTATCAACCCGTCCATCCCGGTGACGGATGCCGGGTCATAGTCGATCAGGCTGTTGCCGATGAAGTCGCCAGTGTCGCGCCCGGCATAGGGCGGCCGGATGACATGGCCGTGGACCATGCCCTCGATATGCAGGTCGTGCACATAAAGCTGCTGCCCGGTCAGCTTCTCAATCATGTCGCGGCGCGGGGCCGACGTGCCGACGATCTCGTACTGCGTGGGATCTTTCACAGGGGTCTCGAGATCGAGCGGCTGGGCGATTTCCTGCCCAGCGATGAGGGCGCCATAGCCAATGCTCTGAGCCTGCCAATGGACAGCGCCGTCAGTCGATGTGACCGCGTTCTCTGGCGCGTTGAGGCGCAGCGCCCCGAGCCGTAATAGCTGCCGATATGCCTGTGCTGCGGCCTTGCGCAAAGGGATGGCCGTGATCTGCATCGTCTCGGAGGCAATCGTCGGGCCCTGATCCGGTACCTCGTCGGTATTGCCGAGAACGACCCGGACCCAGTCCAGCGGGACATTCAGTTCTTCGGCGACGATCTGGCCGAGTGCGACCTCAATTCCCGTTCCCAGATCGACGTGGCCGTTATAGGCGGTGACTTGCCCCGACGCATCTATCCGGATGAAGGTCTCGCGGACGGTACCTGCTTGCCGGAAGATTTCGAGGGAGCCGGAGGTGGTGTCGGTCATCGGGCGTGTTCTTCGGTTTTGGCGGCCAGGTTTTCCGCCGCCGTGCGCACGGCGGCCAAAATTTCCAGATGCGTGCCGCAGCGGCATAGGTGATGGCGGTGGGCTTGCCTGATTTCATCGTCCGTCGGGGATGGATTGCGGGCGAGCAGCGCCACCGTGTTCATGATCATGCCGTTGATGCAGTAGCCGCATTGCGCGGCCTGCTTTTCATTGAATGCCTGTTGTACGGGGTGCATTTCACCGGTCGCGGTACCCGGCAGGCCTTCCAGGGTGGTTACTGAGGTGCCGTTCGCCTTGACTGCCCGCAGCACGCAGGCGCGCGCCGGTGCGCCATCGACCAGAACGGTGCAGGCGCCGCATTGGGCCATGCCGCAACCGTATTTCGGCCCGTTCAACCCGAGCCTATGGCGCAGCAGGTCGAGCAGCGTCAGATGCGTGTCCACGTCAAGCGACAGGGCTTGCCCGTTTACAGTCAGCTCAATTCTACCAGCCATGGTCCCCCGCATAATTCATCCTGATAGTCAGCGAAGTTTTGTATGTATGCAAATATATTTGCGTCCCGGTTGCACGGTCATGCGAACCACATCACTTCATCCGGATTGAAATTCCTGTGGCCGAGGGCACTTGCCAGGCGGCCGGAAATATAGGAGGGCAGTTGCATGCTGCCGGTTCTGGCATTCACAGCACATGCGTTGTTTGGGATACTGAGGGCGCTTCCATGGAGATCCAAGACTTATGACCGTTGATGCTGCGGATGTTACCGAGACATATCACCTCGAAGATCAGGTCGGCTTTATGCTGCGCCTCGCCAATCAGCGCCATATGGCCATTTTCACTGAATTGATGGGGGGCGAGCTGACCGCCGTACAGTTTTCGACACTGGTTCGATTGTCCGAGGTCGATGGGCCGATCTCGCAAAACGCGCTTGGCCGTCTCGTTGGTATGGATGCGGCGACGACGAAGGGGGTGCTGGCGCGCCTGATGGCACGGGATCTAGTCAAAATGGAAAAGAGCCAGACCGACAAAAGGCGCTACATGCTCTCCACTACACAGGCGGGCCGGGACCTGATCGCGAAACTGTTGCCGCGGGCATGCCAGATTACCGAGGAGACACTGGCGCCGCTCAATACCAAGGAGCGCACAAGCCTGCTTCGGTTGCTCGCAAAGCTTTACTAGAAGCATAAAAAATCAAAACCTTCAGGCGGTTATGTCGCCTGACCGATGGGGCGCATCGGACGTCATATCCATTGATTTCAGGCGCGGCGGTACATCGATGTACCGGGCGCGACAGGTTCCTGTCGCCGTGATTTTGCGCCAGCTCAAATATTTATCTTGTTATTATACAAATGAATAATCTACGCTCAATTGCATCTTTGCAGCGAAGGTTGTCATGGTGAGGAGTGAGCGTATCGGACAGACTGTCCCGCGCTCGATCGTCACGATGAGAACTGAAGGGTCGGCTTTTATGTCGGGGGGCACGCGGATACCGGTTATGCCGGGTAGCGGCACCTTTGCTTCAGGCAAACGATGAAGGGACTGGGGTCTTGTACGGCTACAACCTCCATGCAAACGGCATTCTGCTGCACCTGCTTCACTACGAAAGCCGTGGGGAAGTCAGAGGGCCGCAAATGTTGCTCATTCCGGGGATCACCTCGCCGGCAGTGACCTGGGGCTTTGTCGCCGAACGCCTGTCGGAGCGGTTTGACGTTCATGTTCTGGATGTGCGGGGACGCGGGCTCAGCGAAGCGGGCGATCTGGATTACTCACTGGATGCGATGGCAGCGGATGTAATTGCCGTCGTCAATGCGGCGGGGCTTGGGAATCCCGTTGTTCTAGGGCACTCCATGGGCGCCCGGATTGCGATCCGTGCGGCGCGCGGCAATGCAGATGTTTTCAGTGGTCTGGTGCTGGTCGATCCTCCGGTTTCGGGCCCTGGCCGTCCGGCCTATCCGTCACCCTGGCCCTGGTACGAAGATTCCATATTGATGTCGCAGAAGGGCTGTACGGGAGAGGACATGAAAGCTTTCTGTCCGACCTGGACGGAGGAGCAGCTCCGTCTGCGGGCGGAATGGCTGCGGACCTGTCAGCTCGATGCCATTCGCATTGCCTATGACGGTTTCCAGACCGACGACATCCATGGGGATCTGGCGCATCTCAAGCTGCCGATGCGGCTCGTCGTGGCCGGTGATGCGCCTGTGATCGGCGATGATGACGTGATGGAAATCAGCGGGTTGGCCCCGCATATGGAAATTCGCACCGTTGCCGGTGCCGGTCATATGATCCCATGGGACAATATGGACGGCTTCCTCGACGCCGTAATGGACTTCAATACAGTATCGGCCTGAGCCGGCAGACACGTAATACGACAGACACGCAACAGGACCGAACCCGGAGCACTTCGATGGATCAAGCAAGCTTTACGGAAATCTGCCTGCATCAGCTGAAGATGTCCGGCGTTCACGAAGGCGAGAAACTGATCGTCCTGACCCAGGGCAGCGACCGGCTGGATTATGCGGATGCATTCATGGCGGCGGGTCAGCGGCTGGGCGCGGTGATGTACCATATGCGTCTGCCAGCACCGCTGCCGATCGGTGGCTGGAATGTTGGCATGACGGGGCTGGCGGGAATGCCGGAGGCCGTCGAGGCGCTGAAGAACTGCGACATGCTGATCGACTGCATCTTCCTGCTGTTCTCTCCAGAGCAGATGGCGATCCAGGCTGCGGGCACCCGCGTCTTGACCGCAGTGGAGCCGCCGGAGCTTCTGGCCCGCATGCTGCCCTCGAAGGAGCTGCGCGAGAAGGTCGAGATCGGCGCCGAGATCCTGTCGAAGGCCAAGGTGATGCGCATTACCTCACCGCACGGCACGGATGTCACCTACAAGCTGAACACCTATCCGACCATTGCTGAATATGCCTGCACGGATGAGCCGGGCCGATGGGATCACTGGCCGTCCGGTTTTGTCTTCACGGGTGCTGACGATGATGGCGTCGACGGACAGATCGTCGTGGCGCCGGGCGACATCCTGCTTCCGCAGAACATGTATGTCCGGGAAGAGCCGATCGTCTACACGATTGAAAAAGGCTGGGTTCAGGATATCCGGGGTGGTCTCGATGCGGAGCTGGTGATCTCCTATATGGAGGACTTCAACGACGAGCGCGGCAAGGGCATGAGCCATGTCGGCTGGGGCATGAACCCGAACGCCAAGTGGCATGGCATGACTCCGGGGGCGTTCCCGGGCGGAATGGGGATGGAGCCGCGCAGCTTCTACGGCAACGTGATGTTCTCCACCGGACCGAACAATGAGCTGGGCGGTCCGAACGACACGCCGTGTCACCTCGATATTCCGATGCGGAACTGCTCTCTGTTCCTGGACGACACACCGATCGTCTTGGATGGGGATATTGTTGTCGATGAGATGAAGATGGATCGCGGCTGATCCGCTGGCTCTTCCGGGGAGGGCATGAACTGATGTCTCAGGAACAGGTATATCAGGCCGCCGGTTTCGGAAATTCCGTGCCGCGCGGTGTGCGCCCGGCGATCCTCGTGGTCGATTTCAGCTATGGCTTCACCGATGTGCAGTATCCGACGGCATCGGATATGGCGGAGGAAGTCACCCGGACGAAACGGCTGGCCGACCTTGCGCGGGCGGGCGGATTTCCGGTGATCTTCACGACAATCGCCTACCAGCCGGGAGAGCTGGAACACACCGCCTGGCTGCGCAAAGCGCGGGGGCTGACCGCGCTGCTGGAAGGGTCGCGCCCTGTAGAGATCGATGCGGGTACCGGTATCCAGCCCGGTGATCCTCTGATCGTCAAGAAAGGCGCGTCCGCCTTTTTCGGGACGTCTCTTGCCGCTTTGTTGACCGGCGGCGGGGTGGATACGCTCGTGGTCGCGGGGGCGACCACCTCCGGATGCGTGCGGGCGACGGTGGTGGATGCTGTGCAGTCCGGGTTCAACGTCATTGTCGCCGCTGATTGCTGCGGGGACCGGGCCGCCGGACCTCATGACGCGAGCCTCTACGATATGGACCAGAAATATGCCGATGTGACGGATGCCGATGACATTGCGGCCTGGATCGAGGGGTTGCTCCCTGTTCCGGGAGTTTTACGGACAAGCTGAAGAACGCAGGAATTCCGGAAGCCACCGCAGCCGCTAGGGATTGGCGGAGAAGCAATGGTTTCCCAACAAAACATGCAGGGACTGAAGCGCCTTTGAATCAATAAAAATCCGGTAGGGCGGCCGGGAAAACAGGATCTACCCCACGGGAATGGCTTAAATCGGGAGACTGGATAAGATGAACACTATCGGTACAAAGAAGAATTTGACCTTGCCGCGGCGCACGCTGCTCAAGGGTATGGCTATGTCTGGTGCGGCGCTCGCCGCTCCGGGAATCATCGGACGTGCGGTCGCCCAGTCTGGCGACGTGATCAAACTCGGCGCGCCGTTCCACCGTACCGGCATCGGCGCTGCCTATGGCCGTTGGTATGAGCGGACGGCCGTCGCGGCGGTCAAACTCATCAACGAGCAGGGCGGCATCAACGGCATGCCGGTCGAGATGATCGTCGAGGATGACGGCACCGATCCGAAGCGCGGTGTTGAAGCGGTTGAGAAATTCAGCGCCGAGCACAAGGTCGATGCGGTTTTCGGGCACCTCTTCTCCCATGTCGCCGCCGCCAGCGCGCCACGCGCGGGCGAACTGAAAATGCCATATTTCCTTTGTTCCGAGACCCACTCTCTCGCGGAAGGTGCCTTCAACCGGTATGTTTTCCAGCCATCGATCAGCGACGTGAAGAGCCAGGTCCGCTCCATGGCTCCATGGATGATGGATAATCTCGGTAAGAAGGTCGCCATGATCTATCCGGACTATGCGTTCGGCTACAATCACCGGGATAGCCTGACGGAGGCTGTGAAGGAGCAGGGCGGTGAGATCGTTGCCTCCATCGCAATCCCTCCGACCGAGACCTCCTATACGCGCTACCTGCCGCGCATTCCGCTCAACGCCGAGGTGATCTATCACGTACTGGTCGGACCGGGCGTGCTCACTTTCGTCAAGGAGCTGGGTGAGCATCTGGGAAGCCAGCGGCCGGAGATCTTCGGCTTCATCGACTCGCTTGAGGCGGTTTCCCTGGATATTCCACAGCTGGCCTATCTTGAAGGCACGCATTTCTGGGAAGGCATGCCGCGCTACGCCCAGGCGAATCAGACGTCCTTCGATAAGTTCTATCGTGAGAAGGTTGGTGTGGATGCCAATGGTACAAGCGTTGACGATGCCAAAAGCGTCGCAACCTTCTCTCACATGTTCGCTGTCTGGGAGACGCTGTTTACCATCAAGAAGTCCATGGAGATGGTCGACTACAAGGGGCCGAACCAGAAGGTTGCCATGCTGGAAGCGTTGGAAAGCATCACTGGCTTTGAGGAAAGCAACGAATTCCCGCAGGGTCGGAAAGTCTTCAATGGCAAGACGCACCAGGCCTTCGCCCAGCAGTACATCTCCAAGGTGGTCGACGGTAAGCTGAAGGTGGTCCACGCGGTAGCGCCCGAAGACACGCTGTATCCGGATGAAACCGACTACACGAAGATGTCCTTCTGATCCTTCTCGATACCGGCGGGCGCCGGGACGATCGGCGCCCGCTGTCCTTTACTGAAATCGATACCGTGGCGACGGCGGGACTCCGTCAACTGCGCGCGGCGAAGGCGCAAAAAACTCAATGGATATTGTTCCTTATCTCTTGCTGGCGACGCTGGAAGGGCTCGTGCAGGCATCAGTACTGATGCTGACGGCGCTCGGATTGTCGCTGGTCTTCGGCGTGATGCGCGTGGTGAACGTGTCGCACGGCGAGTTCTTCATGCTTGGCGCGGTTGCGGCCTGGGTCTGTGCCAACCTGATTCCGGGGCCGCCTTACGTTCCCTTTATCGCGGCCTTGCTGATTGCACCCGTGTTCGTCGGCGCTCTGGCCTGGGCCGCCGACTGGGCCATCCTGAAGCGGATCAACTACAATCCCGAGGCCACCATCGTCTCGACGATCGGCCTGATGTACATCATCCAGCAGATGACGCTGATCACGTTCGGGCCGGATGCGCAGGCCGTGGATGCGCCGTTCTATTACACGGTCCGGTTCCCGTGGTTTGGCTATTCCGGCTACAAATTTTTCATCATCGCGGTCGCCATCGTCCTTGTCGGAGGGCTGCTTTACCTGCTGCGTCACTCGAAGGTCGGCCTCTACATGCGGGCGACCCAGTTCGATAAGGAGACGGCGCAGAATTTCGGCATTCCCGTGACCAAGGTCTATTCCGGTGTGTTCGCGGTCGGTGCGATGCTGGCCGCCATTGGTGGTGTCCTGGTGGTGCCGAGCCAGCAGGCGCATTACCTGATGGGCCACGATCCGCTGTTGCTGTCCTTCGTCGTCGTCATCGTCGGTGGGCTCGGATCGATCCCGGGGACGATTGCCGCCGCGATCCTGATCGGCATGTCCGACGGGCTGCTCTCCGTCTTCTTCTCGCCGACGCTCGCCAAGATCTTCTCGACGTTGCTGGTGGCGCTTGTGCTGGTGTTCAGACCGCAGGGTCTGTTCGGAAAGGCGGGTCGGTGATGTCTATCCATAACAAGAAACTCTTCCTGCTTTGCCTTGCGACATTGGCAGGTCTGTTCGCTCTGCAGTTCCTGCTGTCGGACTATCTGGTCCTGGCGTTCACGCGGATCCTGATCCTCGCCGTCTTCGCCATGGGGTATAACGTCCTGATGGGCTATACTGGCCTCGTCAGCCTCGGGCACGCGATGTTCTTCGGTGCGGGCGTCTATGGAGCGGGTCTGTCGAGTTACTATCTCGGGGTGTCCCTTCCCGTTGCCTTCCTGGCCGGCATCCTCGCCGCCGTCGTCCTGTCCTTCCTGATCGGCTTGCTGGCGCTCAGAACACAGACGGTCTCCTTCATGATTGTCACCCTGATGTTCAGCCAGGCCGCGTTTCTCCTGATCCTGTACTTCTCGGAATTTACTGGTGGTGATCAAGGGCTGACACTGCCAACGACTGCGCGCAGCTTCTCCCTGTTCGGGCTGGAGGTCGATATGACCTCCGACGTTGCGCGCTACAATCTGGCACTCACCGTGTTCGGTGTGGTTCTGCTGGGGTTGTTCGCCTTCACGCAGGGGCCGGTGGGGCGTCTGCTCATCGCTGTGCGGGAAAACGAGGACCGGACCCGTATGCTTGGTTTTGATACCTACGCAATCAAGCTTCTGGCCTTTACCATGTCGGGTGGAATTTCGGGGGTGGCCGGTGCGCTCTATGGCTTGATGTTCGGCTATATCGGCTCGGCTTTCGCGGAGTTCAAAATCTCCATCGAGGCGCTGTTGTTCACGTTGGTCGGTGGGCCAGGAACCCTGCTCGGGCCGCTCGTCGGCACGGGACTGATGACCCTGCTCATCGACCGCCTCAGCGGCGTGACGACAGCCTATCTGATCGTGATCGGCGCCTTGTTGATCGTGGTCACGCTGTGGTTCCCCACAGGCATTCTCGGAACACTTCGCGACAGGTGGTTGCCATGGCTGAAGTAGTGTTGCTTAAGACCAAGGGGCTCACCCGGCATTTCGGCGGCCTGAAAGCTGTTGAGAATGTGGACTTCGAGATCCGCGAAGGGGAGATCCGCGCGATCATCGGGCCGAACGGGGCCGGTAAGTCGACCTTCGTCAACCTGCTCTCGGGCCGGATCAAATCGACCTCGGGGAATGTGGAGTTCGCCGGGGAGGATATCAGCCGCATGCCGGCGCACAAACGGGTGCGCAAGGGCATCGCCTATACCTTCCAGATCACGAACATCTACGGCTCCATGTCTGTGCTCGAAAATATCTGCGTCGCGGTCCATAACCGGCTCCGTCCCAGTCTGCTCAGCCGCAATCATGTAAGCGAGTTGGATATCGAGGCGGAAGCGGCCGAGGCGGCGAAAACCGTCGGGCTCGGTGACCGGCTGGGGGAGGTCGCGGGGACGCTGGCATATGGGCATCAGCGCCTTCTTGAGGTTGCCATGGGGCTCGCCTTGCAGCCGAAACTGCTGATCCTCGACGAGCCGACGCAGGGCCTTTCGGATTCAGAGATCGCTAATTTCAAGGAAGTGGTTCGGGCCGTGAACAAGACGACCACGGTCCTCTTGATCGAACACAATATGGATGTGGTCATGACCCTGGCCGACCAGATCACGGTGATGGAGCGCGGGACCGTCCTTGCAGAGGGAACGCCGGACGCCATCATGAACAATGCCGCCGTTCAGGCAGCCTATCTCGGAGCGAGCGCATGAGTGTGATGCGGGTCGAGGGCTATAACGCCTTCTACGGGCGCAGCCAGGCGCTGCGGGATTTCAGTATCGAGCTGCGTGGCGGCGAGGTTCTGTGCCTTCTCGGGCGTAACGGCGCCGGCAAGACGACGGCACTGAAAGCGATCATGGGCACTGTAAAACCCGCCTCCGGCGCGCTCTGGCTGGACGATGTGAACCTGTTCGGCCGCCCGGCCGAGGAAATCCCCAGAGCGGGCATCGGTTACGTGCCGCAGGGGCGGCGGTTGTTTGCGGAACTGACGGTCTGGGAAAACCTGGAAATTGGCCTGCTCACACGTGATCAGGGACGCGAGGGCCTCGACTACGCACTGGAGCTATTCCCGGTCCTGAAGGAACGCATGAAACAGCGTTCGGGTACCTTGTCGGGTGGCGAGCAGACCATGCTCGCCATGGCCCGGGCCATGTGCATCACCCCATCGGTGATCATGCTGGACGAGCCGACCGAGGGGCTGATGCCGTCTGCCATTGCGGGTATCCGTGATGCGGTCATGAAGCTTCGGGACTCAGGTGTTGCGGTGCTTCTGGTCGAGCAGCGTGTCGATGCTGTGCTGCCGATTGCGGATCGTGTGGCCTTCATGGATCACGGAGAGATCAAGGCGGAGTTTCCGATCGACGAAGTGCGGGAAAATACCGCGCTTCTGCACCAGTATGTTGGGGTTGGTCACTAGGAATTGCGGTTGCTGTCTGGCTTGCTGAGAGCTTTGCTGCATCCATGTGACCGGAGACGGGGGAATTACATGCTGTCCTGCTTATCGCTTTTTAAAAGGCGTGCTGTCTTTCTCCCAATCTTACTCACTTTGTTTTTATTCATGCCGGTGGTGGCTTATGCCCATGGGGCTGCGGGCGGTCTGATATTGCTTCTTCCGAGAAATTTTTACACCGTGGGGGCGACCCTGGCGGTCGCAGCATCTTTCGTATTGCTTGCAGTGGTTCCCCAGAAATCTTTCCATCGTCTTGCCACGACGACGCTGTCCCTGTTTCGGCTTTCGGATAGGGGCGGCCGTTTTCTCTCTATCGCTTCTACGGTACTGGTTTTTGTGCTGTTGGCCGCCGGTTTGTACGGTTCGTATGACCCCTTAAGGAATCCGCTGCCTCTTGTCCTCTGGACCGTTGGCTGGATCAGCATGACGCTGGCCTGCGCCGTTTTTGGTAATCTCTGGGCGGTGCTCAATCCATGGACTGGGCTTGTTGATCTTGCTCACAGGTATTTCCGGCCGCGTATGACACTGCCTGTCAGCTTCGGGTATCTATTGGCTGTCCTGCAGTTTCTAATATTCATCTGGGTTGATTTGATTTCACCCTACAGCATGGATTCGAGTCGGCTGTTTTTTAATCTTTCGGCTTTCTGGTACTTCAACCTTGTCGGCATGTTGTTGTTTGGGAAAGAAGATTGGTGTGAGAGGGCCGAGCCCCTGCACGTCTATTTCCGTTTGGTGAGCGCAATTGCACCTCTCGGTAAAGGCAAGGCGGGAGATGTACGCCTTGGTTTCCCTGGGGCGCATGCCGTGAGCCTGCCGTCACTGTCACAAAGCGGCGTGGCCTTTGTGCTTCTTTCTCTGGCCGCAGGAACCTTTGACGGTTGGTCCACGACCTTCCGCTGGATCGGAATGCTTGGATTTAATCCACTTAATTTCCCGGGTCGCTATGGGGTTATGTGGCAGAATTCGTTAGGGCTTCTGGCAAGCTGGGCGCTGATCTGGCTTCTCTATCATGTCTGCGTGCGTGTTGGTGCTCGGCTGGCGGGCGCAAAAGATGCAGAGGGAGATTTGACCGGGCGCTTGGTTTATTCGATTTTGCCTATCTCGGTCGCTTATCATGGTTCCCATTTCCTGACCCGGCTTCTGGTCGACTACCAGTACCTCTACCAGATGATCTCCGACCCCTTCTCACTGGGGTGGGATCTGTTTGGCACTGCGCAGTATCATGTAACCACATCTTTCTTCAGCCGCCCGGACACTGTCTTTGTTCTCTGGAATATCCAGACCGCGATCATCACGATCGGCCATGTTGTCGGTATTTGCATGGCCCACATGATCGCGTTGGATCGTCTGGGCTCCGGTCGCAAGGCCGTCGTCAGCCAGGTCCTGTTGGCTCTTTTCATGGTGGGCTACACGGCGATGGGGCTTTGGTTGCTAGGCGCCCCCCGGATATAGAAGCCGAGCGGTCTGCTTAAGGGGCGCTTCCGTCAAATGGCGTGACAGTGCAGTCCGGCGCTATCGTTCTGAAACTGTGATCAAGATCTATTCTGATATGTGCTGACAGCACCCGGGTTAGTGCGCCGCCGTGATCCGACATGGGCAAGTCCAAGCCGAGCACTTTGATATGGTCGCGTTTGTGTTGTGTGAGGAGGCCTCCGGCGATGCCGATGAAAGGGGTCTTTGACATGGCTTCGAAATAACGGCGTTCAGTCGCCCAGCTCTCGGGACTCTCCGACTGTTTCCCGAGCGATTCCCCAGTGTAATCGACGCCCCACCAATCGGCGAGCGTGGTACCCCAGAGCGTGAAGCGAATGTCGATCGGATCGAGTTTGATCTTGGCGATAAATATCCGCCCGAGCCAGGCCTCAAAGTCATTGATTTCGAAGGCGCTGCGTGGGGGAAGACCGCCTCCGGCCGGTCGCCGCTGCTGCCAGGTTTCAACCAGACCGGCGAACTGCCCGAAACTCCGCGCGCAAGCATCGAGCGGACAGCATCCGTAAGACCAGTCGGAGGCAATCGCAGGCGTTTGTGACCACTTTCTTAGCGGCGGGGTGGCTCTAAATTGGAGGCTACTTTGAAGTTCCAAAGCTCATCCTTGTAGTTGACCCTGTTGTTCGTGGGGCGAGATGTTCCCAGAGTTCTTCCGGCAGTGAATTCTAGGCAGAAAAGTGCCCTCTCGTCTCTAGCGGGTTTTATCTGGGGCCTGTGAGCGTTCTCCCGCCTTCAGGATCGAGTCTCTTTCCCGAGCGGGACGAAGTGGTGACGCAGGTCGCACGTAAGGCGTTGATGCGGGCCGGTCTCGTTTATCTGACGGAACGTGGTTATTCCTCTGTAGGGGGGGCGAAATCCTGCGGGCATCCGGCGCGGCCAAGGGCAGCGTTTTTCTGGATCGGATTGGAAGGCGCGGTTCTGCGCGCCAAGTTTGAACGAAAGGCAGAGCCATGCAGGTAGTTCGCCCGCTGCCTTCTGGCATGGGCGTGGATCGGCCGGGGGGAGAGCCTTTCGGAGCCGGGTATGTAATACTCGAGCAGCCACAAAAGGATTGAACATGGGATTTGATCTGTCCTTCTAATGGGGCGGGTGTGTTGGAATTATTTCAGGCATGAATTATCGCACCTATCTGGATACGGAAGTCCTCGGTTTTGTTGATCGGATGAACGGATTCTATCCGCCGGACTCTCTGAACCTGCCCATTGCGGAAAACCGCAGGATCTATGATCAAATGTCCGAGGTTTTTCGCGAGGCCCCGCCGGTGAATGTCGCGTCGCGGACTTTCTCGCTCGAAGGCCCGGAGGGTGGGCTTCCTGTGCGGCTTTACCAGCGCGAGGATCCCGACGACCGAGTTGCCATCCTCTATTTTCATGGCGGCGGCTTTGTTCTTGGCGGTTTGGAAAGTCACGACGATATCTGCGCGGAGACCTGTGCCCGAACAGGGTTTCAGGTGCTGGCCGTCGATTACCGTCTGGCGCCAGAACATGCCCATCCTGCCGCATTCGAGGATGCTTGCATTGCTTTTGAGTGGCTGAGCAGGACAGCGAGAAAGCCGGTCGTGCTGATGGGAGAGTCCGCTGGTGGCAACCTCGCCGCCTGCCTCGCACATCATGCCCGTACTTTACCGTGTCCCCCAATCGGACAGGTGCTGGTCTATCCGTCTCTTTGCGGCCCGGGAAAGGGTTGCAGCCGCGTCACGCACGCCCATGCCCCGCTCTTGGCCGAGGCTGATCTCGACGTCTATCTCAAGCTGCGCACAAATGGCAGCCCAGACTATTCCGACCCGCGGCTCATCCCCTACGCCGACCCCGACTTCTCGGGGTTGCCGCCGACCGTCGTTTTCACGGCGGAATGCGATCCGTTGTCGTCAGACGGCGACCTCTATTGCGCACGGATTCGGGATGAAGGCGGGCAGGCCGTATGGGTCGAGGAAAAAGGCCTCGTCCACGGATATTTTCGCGGACGGACACAATCGTCCCGAGCCCGAGATTCATTCGACCGGGTAATGAAGGCGGTGCTCAATCTCGTTCCCTCCCCGTGAGCCGCCAACCTCCGGACAAAGCGTGCAGCAGGAGAGATTTTGCGCGGAGATGGCGCATACCTGAGAGACACCGGGTCGGCACTGCGCCCGACGGCGCGTCAGGGTAATATCAGCAGGCTTTCTGAATCGGAGGTGTGCCGTTGGCACCAGATCTCAAATATCCGACGCGTGTGGCGGGTAGCCAGACTGAGACGGTGGTTCCGACTCCCACTTCGCTTTCTAGAGTAAGTGAGCCGCCATGTAGTTCGATCATCATCTGCGCGAGCGGAAGCCCGAGACCGGTGCCGCTCTGGGCGGCTGTAATCTCGTTATCCAGACGCTCGAAAGCAGCCATTGCTTGTGGGATCTGATCCGGGGACATGCCTTTCCCAGTATCCCGGATGTGGAATTCGATCCCGCCTCGACGCGGATCCCCATGGCGTGGCCGCAGTGTCACGGCGACATGTACGCTACTTCCGTTCGGCGTATATTTCACGGCATTGCCGAGCAGGTTGAGCAGAACCTGTTTCAGTTTCGTCGCGTCCACATCGAGAACGAGCTCGGGGTCAATCTCGGAATTATGCAATGAGATAGAGCGCTCTTCGGCGATTGGGGTCACCAACCGGACGCATTCCGACATGAGTACTTGGACGCTGACGATCTCTTCCTCGAGCGTATCCTGCCCGGCTTCGATCCGGGCGATGTCGAGCAGCTCGTTGATGATTTTGAGCAGGTGGCGGCCGCTGTCCCGGATATCGGAGGAGAATTCCCGGTAGCGGTCGTTTTCCAGTTTGCCGAGGGTGCCCTGCACCATGATATCGGAGAAGCCGATGATCGCATTAAGCGGGGTTCGCAGCTCATGGCTCATGGCGCGCAGGAACCGGGTTTTGGAGAAATTCGCGAATTCAGCAGATTTCTTCGCCAGTTCCAGCTCTCGCGTGCGATCCGTGACGCGGTCTTCCAGCTGCCTGTTCAGGTCGTTCAGAGCCGCTTCCGAACGGCGCAGTTCTTCGTTCGCCCTGACAAGGGCGCGATCACGCTGACGCTCGCGTTCGACCATCGCATTATAAGCTTGGACCACCAGCGCCATCTCATCGCTGCCCCGCCAGTGCGCAGTTTGTAGTTCCCCGGTTTCGGACGAATTACGGATGGTCGTCAGCAGTTGCGTCAGCGGTCGTTCCACGAGGAACGTGAATCCCGTCGCGACGGCAATCATTGCCGCGAGAAACGCGACAGCGATGGCCGAGATGCCCAGCACATATTCGAAGTGTCGCGCTTTGCGCAGTTCCACATCGGTGAAAAGAACGCGCAGACGCCATTTGGGCTCCGCGGATATCGGGATCTCGATTTCATTCCCTTCCAAACCCGGCGGACAGCCTTGGGAGGAGGGGAACGTCATAACAGGTCGATATCCGACTTTATGAATTTCAGCGCAAAGAAATGCTCGGTCTGCGGCTAGGGGGGACATTAGGTCCCGCGCCAGGAACGGATTGTCGTAGGCATGATGCCGGTCGAGTGCGAGCGCGGTGCGCGCCGTCAGGTTGCCAACCCGGGTTGCCAGCATTTCCTCGTCTGTGAGCGAGTTCGTCAGGAGGAGCGCCCAAATTCCTGGCACAATAAGCGCGAGAAAAGCCACGCCGACAATAGCCAGCAATTTGACTTTCAGACGTTTCTGCAGCGCCAGATTGGCGTTCATTTCATTTCACCCGGATGTGCAAGGCTATGCGCTTAGCGCAACCTTGCGATCTTCCCGTCCGACATCAGGCGCTTTAACAATCCCCGTTCCGCTACAGCCGTGTGAAACACAACGTACTCATTGTTTCGTCGCGCCATGTAGTAGTCGACGGGCACGTTCTTGCCTTCGTCATTCCGGAAGTCGAAGCAGAGGACGTAATGGTCGCCCATGGTCATGATCATGGGGTGTGCCGTCACGGGGTGCAGCCGATGTACCTCGCCGGATTTCTGATCCAGATAGAGCAAGGCACCATCAACGAGTTTTCCGTCCACGTGCCGCTGCATGGAAGCCTGTATCGATGCTTTTTCCGCTAAAGTAAGAGCGGCAGCCTGCGCCGAATTAAATAGAAGAGACGCTAGCAATGCGAAGCCGAGTAGTCGTGTATGGAGCTTGATCATTGGATTCCTCACTCTCTAAAGAGCGTATCTATTTATCACCTCGAAGTTAAAGAAGCCGTTAACTTCGAAGCTTCGGGTTGCATGGGAGGTATGCTTTTGGGTGGGGGCAGTGGTTAGGGTTGATTCGGTATCGCGATGTCGGAGCTGAAGCATTTGACAGATCACGGTATACGGATAGTCTCCCTGACAACCTCGCCCGATCTTTACTTTCCGAGTTCTCATGCTGACTTTCGCTGCGGCCATTTTCTTTTTGATTATCACGCCTGGCATTGGTGTTCTGACAACGGCGGGCATTGGAGCGGGATACGGTTTTGCGTCAGGGGCACGCTTTCTGATCGGCCTTTTTCTCGGCACCAACGCGGTTGCCCTTCTCGTGGTCACCGGGATTGCTGCCGTGGTTTTGGCAAACCCCGTTCTTGGGCCAATTTTGCTCTATGGCTCCATTGCCTATCTGCTTTATCTGGCGTTCCGGGTCGGCTGGGCAGGCTCGAAAATCGCTTTTGTGGAACGTCAGAGTGCGCCGGGGGTGATAGGCGGTTTCGGATTGCAGCTCATCAATCCGAAAGCCTATGCGGTAAATACCACGCTTTTTTCCGGGTTCCATTTTATGGTTGAGAGCCAGAGTCTCGAGATTGCGGTGAAGTTCGTGATCATCAACGCGATCTGGATCCCGGTGCATCTTGTTTGGCTTTGGGCTGGTGTTTCACTGAAAAGGCTGAACCTCTCGGATCGCACGCAATCCCTGATTAACAAGGGCATGGCGCTGTCGATGTTGATCGTGGTTGTCTTGGCCGCATGGCCACGCGAGGGAGGATGACAATGATGGACGGGCTTGGACCGCTGGAAGTCGGCTTTGATGTGCCGGCCGAGGTGGGTATGGGCGAAAGTGATATCCAGACGCCCTGCCTGGTCATCGATCTCGACGCATTCGAGCAGAATGTTGCTACCATGCGCGGTTTCGCGGCGGATATGGGAGTCGATCTGCGGGTGCACGGCAAGATGCACAAATCGGCCGATGTTGCTCGTTACCAGATCGAAAAAGGCGGTGCTGTCGGGGTCTGTTGTCAAAAGGTATCCGAAGCAGAAGCGTTCGCGCGCGTCGGCATTACCGATGTCCTGATCACGAACCAGGTTCGTAGCCCGCTGATGATCGACCGGTTGGCACGGTTGGCAAAGAAGGTCCGTGCCGGAGTCTGCATCGACGATATCGGCAATGTCGCCGAGCTGTCTGACGCGGCCGTGCGGGCCGGCAGCGAGATTGAAGTTCTGGTGGAGATCGATTGCGGTGCCGGACGTTGTGGTGTTGAGCCGGGGGTGGCCTCGGTCGATCTGGCGAAAGCTGTCGTTGCGGCGCCGGGTCTCACGTTTCGCGGCATTCAGGCCTATCACGGCGGCGCGCAGCATGTGCGCGATTTCGCCGAGCGCAAGGCCCATATTGAGGCGGCGATTGCACATGCGCGGGATACGCGGGACCGATTGATCGAAGCTGGCATCGGTTGCCCGAGCGTGACCGGGGCCGGTACCGGCTCCTATCCGTTCGAGGGCCGCTCGGGCGTTTATACGGAGTTGCAGTGCGGCTCCTATGCTTTCATGGATGCGGATTACCAGCAGGTCCGGGACGAGAGCGGCGCGCCGCTCTCCGAATTTAAAAACGCGTTCTTCCTACTGACCTCTGTGATGAGCAATATCAAGCCGGGGCAGGCGGTCTGCGATGCGGGGCTCAAGGTACAGAGCGTTGATTCAGGTTTGCCGGTGATCTTCGGGCGGGATGATGTTGAATATGTCGCCTGCTCCGACGAGCACGGCACCATACGCGATCCGGGCGATGTGCTGCGGATCAACGAGAAGCTGAAGCTGGTACCGGGCCATTGCGATCCGACCTGCAATATTCACGATTGGTATGTGGGCGTGCGCGGTGGTGCTGTCGAATGTCTCTGGCCGGTGACCGCGCGCGGCAAAGCTTACTGATTTCGGTCTTTATCCGGCTCTCCCGCATAGAAAAGCCTGTTCTCGCGGAAATGTCCAAACGGGTCTTTCAGGCCGGGTTTGTCCGGAAGCTCATAGAGAGCAAATGGCCGGTATTTGAAGAGGCCTTCGGCGGATTCGATATAGCAGTGAACAGTGAGATGAGCGTGGAACGGCTGTCGACGCTCCTCGCCGATACCGGGAGCATCCGCAACAAGCCCAAGGTCCTGGCGGTCCGTGACAGTGCGCGGCAGGTGGAGCAGATGGCGGCCCTCTAAGGCGCTGACTAAGATCCAGGCCGCCTTCAAGCAATGGAACGAGGAATGCGGCCAGCCAAAGGAGACGTATTCTTGCGCTCTCTGTCGGGCCGGTGACGTAAAACACCGCCGGCCCGACAGAGGAGTCCGCTATCTTATTGTTCGCGAATTTTCGTCAGAAATCCTTGAATGGCGACGCCCAGATTGTCGGAGCCGCTTTTCAGAGTCCGGAACTCGTTAAGGACGTTATCCACGCCGGATTGTGCTTCCGACGACGATCCGCTGACGATGCCGAGCCGATCGGAAATTGACTGCGATCCTTCAGCCGCGATCTGCATGTTCTGTGTAATGTCTCTGGTTGTCGCGGATTGCTCCTCGACCGCGGCCGCAACGATACTGGAAGACTCTGAAATACTATTGACCGCATCTTTTATGGACTTCAGCGACGTGACGATATTGCTTGAAGCGGAGTCCATTTCCTCCACCACCGACACCACCGCTTCGACGGATTGCTGGGTCTGATTGGCTAGGTTCTTGACCTCGCTTGCCACAACCGCAAAACCCTTACCGGCTTCGCCGGCCCGCGCCGCCTCGATGGTTGCATTGAGAGCCAGGAGATTGGTCTGGCTTGAAATGTTGGAAATCAACTCGATGACTTCGCGCACTTTGGTTGTCGCGTCGGTCAGCGAAGAAGCATGTGCATCAGCGGATTCCGTCTTGCCAACAGCGCTTTCGACCAGGTTCATCGACTGACTGACCTGCTCTGAAATCTCTGCAATCGAAGCGGAGAGTTCCTCTGTCGCTACGGAGGCCGAATGGACGTTTGACTTGGTGCTTTCCGCAGTGGATGTCGCGTCGACCGCGACATCCGATGACTGCGCGACCGAACTTGAGACGGATTTCATTGCTTCAGAAAGAGATGTCGTGCCCGACGCTACCGACCGAACGATGTCCTGCACATCGCGTTCAAACCCGGCGGCCAGATCCTGCATCAGCTGCTTTTTCTCAGCAGTTGAGCGCTCTTCGCCTGCCTTTTGTTCTTCCTGGAGCATCCGCACTCGGACAATATTTTCACGGAATGTCTGCAGGGATGTGACCACGGCGCCAAGTTCGTCGCGGCGGGCCAGATTGTCGATGTCGACATCCGTATTGTCTTGCGCCAGTTGCATGGTCCGGTCGGCGATCAATCGGATCGATGTGACGGCTTCCCACGCGACCAGGGCGGCGAATACAAGAACGATAATGACAGCCAGGATCACGGTCGTGATGTACTGAACCTGAACAGTCGCAGCACTTGCGGAGGCGTCGGCAGCACGGTTTCTCGCGGATTGAAGTGCCTCGTCAGCCAATGCGCTGAAGGTTGTTCGTAGATTTTCGTAATTTTCCCGGAATGCCGGGATAGCGCCGGCGGCCGCTTGGAAGTCGAGTTCCAGCATAACGCCGAAGAACTCGATTGTTTCCGTGTAGGTCCCGATTGCCGTGATGGCGGAATCTATCTGTTGCACGGTGCCGTCCGGGACGCCGCTCGTTTTGTAACGCTCAAGCGTTTCGACGATGGATCGGACGGT
This sequence comes from Nisaea sp., assembly GCF_039990255.1. Lineage (GTDB taxonomy): Bacteria > Pseudomonadota > Alphaproteobacteria > Thalassobaculales > Thalassobaculaceae > Nisaea. The sequence goes on from NZ_JBDXGG010000008.1 coordinate 76,369, forward strand.
TTCCTGGAGTTGGGCGCTGGTCTCAGCCACGTCGCCGTTGAAATTCTCTGCTGCGATTTGCGACGCCATGGCGAACAGCCGCTCGTTCACACTCTGCAAGTCCTTGAGGACGCCAGAGAGAAGGAGGGCTGCCTCCATGTCCATGTTCACGATCGCTTCGGTTTGCTGAACCTGGTTTTTCAGATTCGTAACGCCGATAAAAGCGATCAGAACAATGGCGAGTAACCCAATTGCCGGAGACACAAGGCTCTTGATGGAGAATGAAAGATTGGCAAGGAGGCGCATCATCAGCTTGATCCTGAATGTGTGGACCCCATCCCCGCGCGGGGATGGGGGTTAAAATTTCGTGCTTAGAACTTCACTGTCAGGGAGGCGTAAGCCGAGTTTTCGACGTTCTGCCCGGCGGCCTGGGGTTCTTCCCCGGTCAAGCCAACATTGCCGGTAAGAGACAGGGTCATGCTTTCCATAACCTGGTAATTGATTTTACCGCTGCCGAGCAAAACCCCATCGACCTTGGCGGTGCTGGACACTTCGGGGAGATCGTACTCGCTCATGTAGTTCGCATACACATCGAAGGTCCAGTCGCCGACTGCATAGCCGAGGCGGGCTGTTAACATGTGCTCCGACTGGCGATCTTCATACCCGGTCGTCAGGGTCGCAGGCGCATTCGGGCTGACGGTGTCGTCGGTGCTCACATAGGCGTAACCGAGGCCCCAGTCCCACCCCCCGGAAAACCGGCCGCTGAGATCCAGCTCGCCGCCGAATGCGGAGGAGTCAATCGGATTTGGGGCATTTGGCGAGAAATTGGGGCCAGCCTGCATATCCTCGATATCCTGGTAGAAAAGGCTGGCTGACACCGTGGAATCGATTTCCTCGAAATTATGCGAGTAGCCGATACTGACATCATTCACGACGGAAATGTCAGTCTCCGAGCTTAGGCCCCATTCGACGAAACTTGGCAGATCCACTGCCCGTGCATAGGTCAGCCGGACAGTGTCGTAATCCGTTGGCTTGTAGACAAGCCCGGAATTGATGCTCACAGCTGTCATGTCGCGATCATATTGAGGGGCGCCGTCTTCCCGCTCCAGGCTCAGATAATCCACGCGAACTGAATTCGACAATTGAATCTGGTCCGTGACTTGCCAGTTCCAGAGCCCGCTGCCGGTTGTTACGTCGTAAGACATTTTCCGCAGGCTGCCCACACCGTTGCCGGAGACATCCCGATACTCCCCCATGACGCGGAATGTGTGATTTGCGCCAACTTTAAAAATAATGCTGGCTTGAAACACATCGGTGACCATGTGGAAGTTTGTGTCCGTAGGGGCCCGGAAGATCGTGTCGGAACCGTTGCGGAATGCCGCGAAATCCCATGTTCCATAATTCGACTCGGCGGCGGCGGTCACCTTGATCGCGGATGTTTTGTTATCGACTTCGACGATGCTTGCTCCTGCGAAAAGCACATTCGAGCTTGCTTCGTTTGCTTCGAACCCGATATCGACCCCGTCCATGATCTCGTACGACGCGACTGCTTTTGAGTAATAGCTGTCGTTCGCAGTCCCGTTAACGTTATTGACGACGTTGCCCTCTGGGGCGAACTGATCCTGAGAGTATCCGGATCCGCTGAAGCGGATGCCGCCCCGCTCGTTGCGGAAGGTCGCGGTCCCGTCACCCTGGATATACTCTCCTGTCCCGCCGGAGAACTGGGCTGTGGTAACGTCGTCGAAACGCGGGTTGTAGGTGATGACATTGATAACGCCAGAGGTAGCGTTAAAACCGTAAAGCGCCGTATTCGGGCCCTTGATGACCTCGATCTGCTTGATCTCGCTCATCGCGACGGGAATCGCGCTCCATTCGATCAGGCCGAAATAGTCCTGATAGACTTGTCGGCCGTCGACCAGGATGAGGATGCGTTCGGCTGCAGTCTGGTTGTAGCCGCGAATGCCAACATTATAGGAATTCACACCGGTTTGACGGACGTTCACGCCGGGAACGCGGCGCAGGGCCTCTGGAATATTCCGTGCGGCAGACCTGCGAATATCCTCTGCCGTTAAAATCGTCATATTCAGAGGTACATCGGAAACACGCTGCGGCGTTCCGGTTGCGCCTGTCGTTACTGGTTCGTCGAACAGCTCCTGGAACGTCAGGTAGTCGATATCCTTGGCCTGTGCAGTGGACAGCGCGGTTCCCGCGAGCAGGATCGAGAGAGCTGTGTTTTTGAAAAGGTTGTTCATGACTTTAATCCCCAATCCCTATTAATCGCTTTCAGTGACCATCAGCTTCAGCGCTTTGGAGAGCTGAAGCCCCGTTGCGCCGGCTGCGGACTGACTGACCTGAATCTTCACTTTTGGTTTTGATGCGACACCCATCACGCATTGCTTGGCATCGACACAGGAGAAGTCGGTTGAGACCGTCATGATTTTCGCGCCGGACGCGGCGGCAAAAATCGCTGCTTGTTGCGCGCCGAGCCCCGACGTCACAAACGCGACATTGGTGCCGGAGAAGTCCAGTGCCGAAACCGGAATCAGCTTCGGCTGGAGCGTGTTCTTGGCAACCTTCAGCCCCCCTGATAACAGACCCGACAATTGATCGGCTTCCGCTTTCGATGCGGCGTTGCCCTCATCGACGACTATTCCTATGACGACATCGCCTTTGGGAATACCGTTAATGAACCCAAAGGTTCTTCCCGCAACCTGAAGCTCTCTTTCAGTGATATCCGCCCAGGCAATGCCTGGTAGAAGGCATGCTGCCATAGCCAAAAATGAGAAGAATTTCATACCGAAAACCCCGCCTTGTGTTCATCTAGACAAAGTCTGCGTTGTATGAAAAAAAATATTTAATATTGTATTGTTTGATAACCACCAATTTTTTTGAGTTTTAATTTTCGTTAAGTGTTAGTGAATTTTTTGTTGGTTAATGATTTGTGAATAAGGAGATTTGGAATGCTATTTATTTGTTAAGAGATAAATTTTATATGGCTAATACTCTCCAATTATCCGCAAGTTGCGCAATCTGAGGTTGTCTGCGCTGCAGGATAAGATCCGCAGGGGGCGGACAAGGAAGCCACGTTGGAGAACGTTCGAGAGCGAGGAGGCCCTGGTTTCCCCTCCGGCTTCTGAGAGGAGGAGCCCAAAGGTTCCAGCCTCTCGGCGCGTCTTTCATAAGCGCAGCTTGATCCGTCGATAATTATTTATCGATTTCCTTTTGCGTCCCAGCTCGCCAATCTTCCCGGTTTGGAAGCGCCAGACAGCGGGGAATGGCAATGAAAATAGGGTTTATCGGGCTCGGCAATGTCGGGGCGAAACTTGCGGGATGCCTGATCCGCAACGGTGCCGATGTAACGGTGCGGGATCTCGACCCGGCACATGTGCAACCCTTTCTGGATAAGGGCGCGGCCTTTGGCGAGAGCCCGAAAGTCATGGCTGAAGCTTGCGACGTGATCATCACCTGCTTGCCCAGTCCGGCGATTTCCGCCGCCGTGATGGAAAGCGGGGACGGCATTCTCGCGGGTCTGACGCCCGGCACCATCTGGGCCGAAATGTCCACGACCCACGCCGAAGAGGTAATGCGGCTCGGCGCCCTTGTCACGGCGAAGGGCGGAGAAGCCGTCGACTGTCCTGTGTCCGGCGGCTGCCACAGGGCGGCGACCGGCAACATCGCCATCCTTGCAGGATGTGAGCGTCCGACCTTCGAGAAGATGCTGCCGGTGCTGACCATGATGGGCCGCCGTATCCTGCACACGGGCGACCTCGGCAGCGCGTCGGTCCTGAAGGTGATGACCAACTACCTTGCGACCGTCAACCTCATCTCCGTATGCGAAGCGCTGGTCACCTCCAAGGCGGCCGGTATGGATCTCAACACCACGTTCGAGGCGATCAAGATTTCCTCTGGAAACTCCTTCGTTCACGAGACGGAAAGCCAGGTCATCCTGAACGGCTCACGCGATATCAGCTTCACCATGGATCTGGTGTTGAAGGATATCGGGCTGTTCCAGGAAATCGCCGAGACGCACGGCGTGCCGCTCGAAATCTCGCCGCTGATCAACAAGATCTTCGCTGACGGGATCGAGCGGTTCGGGTCGCGCGAGCTGTCGCCGAACATCATCAAGCGTCTGGAAGAGGCAACTGGTCTCGACATCACCGCCCCCGGTTTCCCGACGGAAATGGAAGATGACGAGCCTGAAGAGCCGGGATATGAAATTGTCCCACAAGGCCGTGCATAATCAGGCGGGCATAATCAGGCCTTCATAACCGGGAGAAAGCCATGCTGGACAGGCGCGCATTCTATATCGACGGCACCTGGGTTGCCCCGTCCGAGGCCCGCGATTTCGAGGTGCTCAACCCGGCAACGGAGCAGCCGGTCGCGGTGATCTCGCTGGCCTCCGCGCTGGATGTGGATCGTGCGGTGCGGGCAGCCCGGGATGCGTTCGAGCTGTGGAGCGAGACCTCCACCTCCGAACGTGCGGATATGCTGCGCCGGGCGCTGGAGATCTATCTCCGCCGCCGGGATGAAATCGCCGAGGCGATGACGCTTGAAATGGGAGCGCCGCGCGATTTCTCCCGGGACAGTCAGGCCCCTTGCGGGGACGCCCTGCTGGCGGCGGCGCTCGAAGCGCTCGAAGCGCATGTGTTTGAGCGACCGAGCCTGCGCGGCGGCAGCACGCTCAGGGACGAGGCGGCGGGCGTGGCCGGGCTGATCACCCCGTGGAACTGGCCTGTCAATCAGGTCATGGCCAAGGTTGCCTCCGCCCTTGCCGCCGGGTGCACGATGGTGCTGAAGCCGAGCGAGTACGCCCCGCTCTCTGCCGGTATCGTCGCCGAGGTGCTGGCCGAGGCCGGTTGCCCGCCGGGCGTCTTCAACATGGTGCATGGCGACGGCCCCGGTACCGGGGCCGCACTCTCCGCCCATCCGGAAATCGACCTGCTGTCCTTCACCGGCTCCACCCGTGCGGGCCAGATGGTGATGACGGCCGCCGCTGACGGCATCCGCCGTGTGGCGCTGGAGCTGGGCGGTAAATCACCGAACATCCTGTTCGCGGATGCGGATCTGCCAACGGCAGTGCAATTCAGTGTCGAGAATTGCTTCTCCAACAGCGGTCAGTCCTGTGATGCGCCGACCCGCCTGCTGGTCGAAAGCGCGGTCTATGAGGAAGCGGTCTCCCTCGCGGAGCGCTTTGCCGCCGCCGTCAAAGTCGGAGATCCGCAACAGCCGGGCGAGCATATCGGCCCGCTGGTGAACGCCCTCCAGTTCGACCGGGTGCAGGGCCATATCCGCAAGGGCATCGAGGAAGGCGCCCAGGTCGTGACCGGCGGACTCGGCAAGCCGGAGGGCTTCGAGACCGGCTATTTCGTCAAGCCGACCCTGTTCGCCGATGTCACGAACGACATGCATATCGCCCGGAACGAAATCTTCGGCCCGGTGCTGGTGATGATCCCGTTCGATGGCGAGGACGAAGCGGTCCGGATCGGCAACGACACGCCCTACGGTCTCGCCGCCTATATCCAGACCGGAGACCCGGAAAAAGCCCAGCGCGTCGCGCGGCGGCTTCGGGCGGGGAACGTCTATATCAACGGTAATTACGGCGATACGGACGTGCCTTTCGGCGGTTACAAACAGTCCGGCATCGGCCGAGAGAATGGCCCGCTCGGGCTGGAGGATTTCCTGGAGACGAAGGCGATCACGGGATAGGGGAGCGATAGCTCCAACCGTCCAAAACCGTCATCCCCACCCACAATCGTCATCCCGGACCCCGATCCGGGATCCATGGATCGTAGGGCGACACGGGCCATCTCTGGATCCCGTTTTTCAACGGGATGACGGTTCGGGATGTTGTGACCCGCAGAAAACAGCCACCCCCACCCAAAGGGGGCACCCACACAGCTTATCACCCCGTCCACGTCCCTCCGCCCCAAACCGTCTTCCCGGACCTGATCCGGGACCTTTCGGCCACGCTTTCCTCTATGATCATATCCGCCCTGTGATCAAAAAGGTCCCGGCTCGGTGGCCGGGATAACGAACGGGGTAAGCCAACTTTCCCGTCTTCCGTTCTTCGTCTCCGCCAACTAGGATCGACACGGGAGGGGCCGTGGTCGATTTTTCAAATCGCGACGAAGCGGAGCGTTGGTTCGAGAAGCAGCCGCGCGAGGTATGCATCGCCATGGCCGTGCGGCTGGCGCTGCGCGTGTTTCCATTATCCTGTCCCTACATTCTCAAAGATCCGGCGGACCGCTCCGCCGCCTTCGTCTTGCCGCTTTTGCGTGCTATGGCTCCGCCCCTTGTTGCGGGCACATGGCCAACAAGGGGCGGAGAGGCTCAGTCAGCCGCCGCCGCCTACGCCGCCTCCGCCGACGCCGCCGCCGCCGCCGCCTACGCCGCCACCACCAGAGCCGCCTCCGCCGCCTACGCCGCCTCCGCCTCCGCCGCCTCCGCCGACGCCGCCGCGATCGAGTCCGGCATCACGGCTGCGGCACTCTGCCGGATGCCGCTTTGGCCGCACGCTATACCGGACGAGATCGCGGCGGATTGGTCGCGCCTCAGCGCACTATTGCGCGACCTTGATCCCAACTGGTCCGTCTGGACCGAATGGTACGAAGACCGGCTGCGCGGCGCCGGCGATCCCCGCTCCCGCCCCCTGATCGAGGAGCTGGAGGTCGAGCGCGCCCTGATCCTGGACGAGGAGTGGGAAAAGGGCGCGGCGCACGTCAACGCGCTGATTGCGGAGATCGAGGCGAAATATCGGGCAAAGGTGCCGGAGCAGAAACCTGCAAGCGCCCAGTTCGAGTTGGGTGCTGACGAAAAATTGCATCTTCGTCCGTCCCCGCCTCCGGAAGCACGTGATGAGGCGCAGGATCAGAGTCTCCGGCAGGCTTGGAGCGCGCATGAGGAGATACTGTCCGCCCTCGAAGCTCTCGACCCGGGCCGAAATGCACCTGCTTTCGACCGGGCACTGAAGGCATATCGAAAGGCCATGGGGGGCATTTACGACGAGCTCAACATCATTGGCCTCGGTATCCATGGACAGCGGATCGAAGCTTTTGCAAAACGGGCAGACGACATTCTCATGGAGGATGCGGCGGCAGAATTGGCTGCTCTCGTCGGATCGCATGGGATGTTTATCCCGCAATTCGACGCTTGGCTCGCTTATCGCGACGGGGCTCGGAAGGAGTTATCGACCGCCGAAGTAAGTGCCGCGAGCACAGTAGCCGTCTCGATCGCCAGCGATCCCGAGCAGGTTGACGCCGCTGCTGCGGAGGCCCTTCGGGAATCTGCGGGGGCTGTCGACAGCGATCAAGGGATAGACCTTCGTGCCGATCCATCCGACAGGCCATCGAAAGAGGCTGGCGAGAATGTCATCAGCGTTGTCTGGAACGGTCTGGCAGCCAAGCTTGCGCCCGCACTCAAAGCAGCGCGGGAGGGAAGCGTCGAGGGTATCAAGTGGGCGTTCAAGAGTGCGGTCGGGGTGACAACACTTGAGGGACTGACGAAACTGCTTGAAATCGCGCCCGGTGAGTTTTCATGGGTCGGTTACGTTGTCAAAGCGATCAAGGCCCTGGCGAAAGGTGTAATTGGGTAGTGATGGAGAGCGGGTTCAGTGGCAAAGCGAGCCCTCAATTAAAAACCGTCTTCCCGGACTTGATCCGGGACCTTTCGGCCACGCTTTCCTCTATGATCATATCCGCCCTGTGATCAAAAAGGTCCCGGCTCGGTGGCCGGGATAACGAACGGGGTGATGTTCTGGATGGTGGGCGTCAGTCCGGCATCCCGATCCGGCCCACGCCCGGCAGTTTCAGGGCCGGATTCTTGATGTCGAGGCCAAGCGCCAGGCCGAGCATATTTATTTCCACGTCTTCCTCCAGCGCCAGCATCACTCCGGCGAGACCTGGCAGCCGTTGCCGCTTGGGGCCTCCGCGAAGATGCCGTCTTCAGGAATGAAGTCCTTGCCGACGGCGGTTGGCGGCAGGTCGCGCCGCGGCTCCGGAATCTGCCGGGCGATATGGGCGCTGAAGGTGTTGCTGTTCGGGCCGAGATTACGGCCGTGTCCCGCTGGTCCTGTCTGGGTTCTTCTTTGATGTCCGGAGTTCGGTTAGCCCAGTTCCCATCCTGTTGCAGAGGTAATCTCAGCCTTTGAGACGCCCATTACGGTGAGGGTGCCGCCGTCGGAGAAGGTGATGGTTGTGTTGCCGTCCGTCTCCGTGCCGTCGCTGACGCCGAGGCCGTC
>NZ_JBDXGG010000009.1:0-171742 GCF_039990255.1 Nisaea sp.
CATTCTTTCTCTGTACGACCTACCTAAACGTTTTCCTTTTTCAAACTTAAATGAAAAATAATATAGAAAATATAAATGAAAAATAATTAACATTAATACTGAAACGAACAAGAATGGCTCAATATAAATACCCGAAGAAAAGTTACACAACTCTACAATGGTTGAATTCATCGTTCCCGCATCCCTTCACTCGCATAGCGCAGCACAGGCTGCAGCACGTATTCCAGCACGCGTCTCTCCCCCGTCAGCAGGTCCGCGGTCACGGACATGCCCGGAACCAGACGCACATCCCTGCCGTCCACGTTCAGATGCTCCCGTTCGATCTCGATCCGCGCCGTGTAGGACAGCATCTGCGGTGCCGCCTGCGGGCCGGTCGTTGCCGCGCCTGCAGCACCGGCGGCATTATTCGCGTCCTGGGGCACGACGGCATCGGCGCTGAGGCTGACGATTTTTCCCTCGATGCTGCCGTAGCGCATGTAGTTGAAGGCATCGACCTTCACCGCCGCCCGTTGGCCGATCTCGATAAAGCCAATATCCCGGTTCGTCACCGTCTCCTCGACCGTCAGACGGTCGCCATCCGGCACGATGCGCATCAGTGCTGCACCAGGCTGGACATAGCCGCCGAGCGTATGCACCGAGAGGCCGGTGACCTCCCCCGCCACCGGCGCCGCGAGGGTCAGGCGACCAACCCGGTCGGTTGCCTTGATCCGTTCCTGCGCCGCCGCATTCGCCTTCTGCCGGGCGTCGGCCAGGGCGCGCTGGCGTTCCGCCTCGAAGGCGAGCAGCTGGTTCTCCGCCGTGGCCTCGGCGCTCGCCAGGGTGGCCTGGGCTTCCTCGATCTGCCTGTCCAGCACCAGGCCCTGGTGCCGCGTTTCCAGCAGCGCCTGCTCATGCTCCAGATAGACGGATTTTTGGGTCAGCTGTTTGTCGTAGAGAATACGCTGGCCGTCGACACGTTCCGTCAGCAGCGGCAGCACGGCGGCGATCTTGTTCTGCTCCGCCCGGAGCGAGGCCAGCGTCGCCCTCGCCCGCGCAGCCTCCCGCCCGGCCCGGATCTGCTCCCCCGTCAGCGCCGCCCATTCCGCCCGCATGACGGCAAGGCTCTCGGCAACCTCATGCTCCCGCGCCGTCACCATGATGGCGGGACGGCCGATTTCAGCACCATGCAATACAGAACTCCAGTGCGATTCCCCTGCACCGAATACTATGCACGCGCGCCCTTCAGATCACACAAAAAACGCCTACTCCGCCTCCGGCACCTGTGCCTCTTTCAACGCCGCCGCCTGCCGCGTCGCCAACGCATCCACATCGAAATCCGCAACCAGATCGTGGAACAGCCGGTACCAGTTCACTTCCGCTTTCAGGTGCAGGAAAACCGAGCCGAGCCCGATCGCAGCGCGGTCCATCAGGACGAATTCACGGGGCGGTTTGACGCCGCGCAGGCGGCGGAGTTCGACATGGACTTTTTCCGCCACCTCGCGGCCATACATGCCGGTGTTGGTTTCCTGGATGCGGCGGGTCTTGTCTTCCATCAACGGGGCATAGATGAAGCGGGCCCACATGTTCAGGACCCCGACGGTTTCCTTGTCCAGCCCCTCGAAGCCCCAGCTTTCATAGGCATGCACCGCCAGCGCCTCGTCATCGGTCGAAAGCGCGTTGTAGAGGTCTATGACGCCCTTGACGAAGCTCGGCGGGAAGACGCGGATGCAGCCGAAATCGAGCAGGTTGACCGAGCCGTCCGGGCGGACCGAGTAGTTGCCGAGATGCGGGTCCCCGTGGATCACCCCATATTCGTAGAACGGCACGTACCAGGCCCGGAACATGTTGAGAGCGACCCGGTTGCGGCTTTCCTGATCGTCATGCGCGGCAATGAAATCGAGCAGCTTGGCGCCGTCGAGCCAGTTCATGGTCAGCACGCGCGGGGTGGTCTGGGCATCGACGCTGTGCGGTACATGCACGCCCGCCTCGTCCTTCAGCATCTGGCCGTAGAGCGCCATGTGACGCGCCTCGCGCTGGTAATCCAGCTCCTCGCGCAGCCGGGCGGAGAGTTCCTTGTAGATCTCGTCCGTATGGATCGCCTTGTCGTAGCGGGCATAGATCGAGAAGATCAGCCGGAGTTGCTTGAGATCCGCCTCGACCGCCGACTGCATGTCCGGATATTGCAGCTTTACCGCCAGCGGGTTGCCGTCTGCATCCGTCGCCTTGTGCACCTGCCCGAGGGACGCCGCCGCCGCCGCGTCATGCTCGAAGCTGCCGAATTTCTGCTGCCAGCCGGCGCCCAGCTCCCGGCTCATCCGGCGTTTGACGAACAGCCAGCCCATGCTCGGCGCGTCGGCCTGAAGCTGTACCAGCTCGTTGGTATATTCCTTCGGCAATGCGTCCGGGATGGTGGCCAGGATCTGCGCCACCTTCATCAGCGGCCCCTTCAGGCCACCCAGCGCCTCGCGCAGCTCCGCCGCGTGCGTGCCCTTGTCCAGCTTCATGCCGAGATAGCGCTCACCGGCAACCCGCGCCGCGAGGCCGCCAACAGCTCCCGTCACCCGCGCGTACCGCTTTACGCGGCCGCCCAGGGAATTACGTTCCTGATCTTTCATGGCCGAGAAGATAGGACGCGGCGGAAGCAATACCAGAGGCAAATCGTCCCGGCCTATTGCCCACCTCATTGGAGGATTGCCATTGGGGATTGTCCGTTGCCGATGCGGGCGCTAGGCTCCGCGCACCGTCTTGAAAGGGATGGCAAAGTTCTCGGGGCGGGGCGGAACTCCCCACCGGCGGTAACATGGTCCACCCAATGCACGGGAAAATCATGAAGCCCGCGAGCGCCCGGCCTCGGCCGGGGTCAGCAGATCCGGTGCAACTCCGGAGCCGACGGTCACAGTCCGGATGAGAGAGAACGACATGGGAGCGGAGACTGCCCTCACGGGTTCCGTCCCCTGTTTGTACTCGGCCTCGATTCCAGTTTGTGATGCATGGAGTTGGAACCGACAATGAATAGCTCAGCAAAAGATACCGGCGTTGCGTCCGGTGACCGCATTGCCTTTATCAAGGCGAGCTGGCACAGCGACATGACCGATCGCGCCCGGGACGGCTTCACCGACGAGATGAAGCAGCGCGGGTTCGATACATCGAAGATCGACTGCTTCGACGTCCCCGGCGCCTACGAGATCCCCCTGACAGCCATGAAGCTGATCGCCAGCGACCGCTATGCCGCCGTGATTGCCTGCGGCTTTGTCGTCGATGGTGGCATCTACCGGCACGATTTCGTTGCCTCCGCCGTGGTCGACGGGCTGATGCGGGTACAGCTCGATACCGGCGTACCGGTCTTCTCCGTCGTCCTGACGCCGCACCATTTCCATGAAACCGAGGACCATACCCGTTTCTTCCGGGAACATATGGTCGGCAAGGGCCGGGAAGCCGCCGGGGCCTGCCTCGACGTGCTCGCACTGGAAGAAACGCTCTCGGCTTAAGCAACCCCCACCATTCCGGACACGGCCCTCTCACTGGCACGTGAGTAGCCGTGTCCGGCTGCCTGCCCTATGTCTGTTCCTGAGCTTGGTATCGCCGGAGGAACATCATGCTGCTGAAGCGATTGAAGGGTTGGGAATTGCCGGAACGGGCGGTCACGTCTGAATCCGTCTTTCACAACAGGCGCGCCCTGCTGAAAGGCTTGGCGGCCGGACCGATGATTCTCTCGGCAGCCGCGTTGGCCGGTTGCAGCGACGAGGCGAGCGCCGAAGCGGATGCAGCGAAACAGCTTGCCTCCGTAGAACCCGATCCCTCTTCCCATCTCTATCCGGTGAAACGGAACCCGGCCTTCACCGACGGCGGACCGGACCGGCCGATTACCGATCCGGACCTTGCCACCAGCTACAACAATTTCTACGAGTTCGGCAGCCACAAGAATATCAGCCGCGCCGCCCAGGCCCTGAAGATCCGGCCCTGGACCGTGACTCTCGACGGCGAGGTAGCCAAGCCGAAGACCATCGATATCGACGATCTGCTGGATCAGATGCCGCTTGAAGAGCGTGTCTACCGGCTTCGCTGCGTCGAGGCCTGGTCCATGGTCGTGCCGTGGAGCGGATTTCCGCTGTCAGCGCTGGTCAAACTGGCGGAGCCGCTGTCCTCGGCGAAATATGTCCGCATGGAAACCTTCATGGACCCGGATAATGCCAAGGGCCAGAAACAGCATTGGTATCCCTGGCCCTATATCGAGGGGCTGAGCATCGAAGAGGCGATGAACGATCTCGCCTTCATCGCCACCGGTATCTACGGCAAGCCGATGCCACGGCAGAACGGCGCGCCGCTCCGGCTGGCGGTACCGTGGAAATACGGTTTCAAATCGACCAAATCCATCGTCCGCTTCACCTTCACCTCGGAGCGGCCTGTTTCCTTCTGGGAAGAGCTGCAGAAGAGCGAGTACGGCTTCTGGGCGAACGTGAACCCGGAAGTCCCGCATGCCCGCTGGAGCCAGGCCACTGAACGCCCGCTCGGCGGCGACGGCAAGATCCCGACCCAGCTCTATAACGGCTATGCAGAGCAGGTGGCCGGTCTCTACAAGGGCATGGAAGGTGAACGACTCTTCACCTGACACGGTCGATACTTTCGAACACCGGTATTCCTGAGTTTTGTCATTTCATGAGAACCGGGAAACACTAGGTTAACGTTTCCCGGTATATGTTTTTGCCTCACCCAGGCATCGACATTTCATGACAAGCTCATCCTCAAAAGACAGAGCGCTATCGGAGTTCCGCAGACGCATCCCAGACGCCAAACCCGAGATCCACAGTTTTTTGGGTGCGTGGCTCGATGCGCGTGGCGATGCCCTGGTGCCCCACCGTAAGTCATTCTCTCCCATGACCATCCCGACCCTGTTGCGCTTTGTCTGGATGTATGAATTTGACCCGAAGCGGCAGGATTTCGTCTGCCAGCTCGCCGGCGAGAGCGTGAACGAAGCATGGGGAGGAAATATCAAGGGGCGAACGATCCGCGAGGTTGTCGGTAAAATCGATTACCCGGCAGTAAAGCAGCGGTGGGATATCATCGTCGGTCAGCCCGCCATTCAATATGGCGCTGTAGAAGAACGACTGACATCTCTTGAAACCTGGCAAGCCGAGCGCCTACTGCTCCCGATGGCCTCCCCAGACGGGACAATCAATGTCATGCTCGGCTGCAGCCTCTACAGCCTGCAACGCAGCGTCCCCGAAGGAACGCAGACCTTCCCGGAACATATAATCCGGATCCCTTGCGCAGACCTTCAATAAGGTCGCCATGCGGGCCTGCGCTTCAAGTCATCCGGAGTTCAGTCAGGACTCTTTCACGCGCCGATACATAACCAGATCGGTATCCGCGATATGCATCAGAGGCAGCGTCTTTGAAAGCTCGTTCAGGAACGCGAATACGTCCGGTGCATCCGGCTTGTAGTCGTGCCACAGGATAACGCCGTCATCCGTCAGCATGTTCAGCGCTTTTCGGGTGTCGCTCTCAACGTAGGAGCGAGTGTGGGCGCCATCGACAAAGATCAAATCAACACTACCCCGAAGCGACTCCTCGTCATAGGATTTGCTGTCGGAAAAGATCTGCCGGATATGTTTCTCCGAAACCTGGCCGTTGTAATAGAACGTCTCGAAAGAGGATTCTGCGACCGCGATATCCCTATGTTCTTTGTCGTCGCCTAGCCCGAATTCCGTTGCGGCCAGATCGTCGGGATGCAGCGTCAGAGTGAAGATCTCCGAGTCCGGCGCCGCGTTCTGCGCGAACACATGCGCGGTCTTGCCGGAACAGGTGCCAAACTCGAAAACCCGCTTCACGTTCTTCGACAACGCAGCCATGACCCAGGATTCCCGGTCGGAAAGAGACGCGACCACACCTTCTCCACCAATGAACCGAACTTCCGAATCAGGGCTCGGCCCGTAACGCGTCATCTCGAAACAGGGCGCAACCTCTTCCAGTTTCACTTTCCGAACGGGATACTCAGAAAAGGTAAAGGCACGTTTCTTCTGCCGGCGGAGCTTCAGCATCCGACGGGTGACAAAAAAGAGCGCAACCAGCGACAGCAGATTGGTCGCGAGAAGAAGAACTGTCAGCCAGGCGGGCCAATCGGGCATGGACTGCATTCCAGTGCTGGGGCAATTTCCGGATCGGACTGAGACATGACGGCGTCGGGAAGAGCTGTCAACATTCAGCTTTTCACTGTTCTGGAAACGTGGAGCCCGAGCGCATGAATGCGAATACCGAACAGAGTGGACGCTGCCTCTGTGGCGCAACCCGAAATACATTTTCGGGCCCGGCGAACTGGGTTGGCCATTGCCACTGCAAAAGCTGCAGGCGGCAAACGGGTTCCGCCTACACCACCTATATCGGCGTTCCGCGAGAAGCGGCGCATTTCACAGGCACTCCCCCTGCGATTTTCACCTCCTCACCCGGCATAGAGCGTCTGTTCTGCGACCAATGCGGAACCCCGCTCGCCTTCCGCTCCGACCGGTTCGCGGATGAAATCCATCTGTTCGCGGCAACGCTGGAAGATCCGGATTCGGTCACTCCCGCATTTCACGTGTACTGGGATGAACGGCTTTCCTGGACGGCCTGCGACGACGAACTGCCTAAACATGCAGGATCTTCTTATGAATGACCCTCGCGCGGCTTGTTCGCCCCTTGCCGGTTGCTTATGTTCTGAATAGATCCAGAGACCGGCCGAGACACCCCCAGATAGCAGGACTGCCCGCCCCCATGACCGAACACCACGAGAAAATTGTCATCATCGGATCCGGCGCCGCCGGTCTGACCGCCGCTATCTATACGGCCCGCGCCAACCTCAAACCGGTTGTGCTTGCAGGCCTGCAGCCGGGCGGCCAGATGACGATCACCTCAGAGGTGGAAAATTATCCAGGTTTTGCGGACGTCATCCAGGGCCCCTGGCTGATGGAGCAGATGCAGAAACAGGCCGAACATGTCGGCGCGCGGATCGTCTACGATCTCGTCACCTCGGTCGATTTCTCCAAACGCCCATATACTTTATCCATGGATAGCGGCGACACCTTCGTCGCCGACGCCGTGATCATCGCCACTGGCGCGCAGGCCCGGTGGCTGGGGCTGGAGAGCGAGCAGAAGTACAGCGGAAAAGGCGTGTCCGCCTGCGCCACGTGCGACGGGTTTTTCTTCCGCAATCAGGAAGTCATCGTGGTCGGCGGCGGCAACACGGCGGTCGAGGAAGCTCTCTATCTCGCCAACATCGCCTCCAAGGTGACGCTAGTGCATCGCCGCGACACACTGCGCGCCGAGAAGATCATGCAGGAGCGTCTGTTCCGGCACGAGAAGATCGAGGTGGTCTGGGACAGCGCTGTAGAGGAAGTGCTCGGCGGAGAAGGTCCGATGGCCGGTGTCGAAGGCGCGCGCATCAAGAATCTGAAAAACGGCGCTGTTTCCGAGATCGCTGCGACCGGATTCTTCGTCGCAATTGGTCACGACCCGGCAACAAAGCCGTTCATCGAGGCGATCGAAGCGGATGACGAAGGCTATCTGATCACTGAAAAAGGCAGCACCCGGACCTCGATTCCCGGCGTTTATGCGGCTGGTGATTGTGTCGACAAGGTCTACCGGCAGGCTGTGACGGCGGCTGGAATGGGCTGCATGGCGGCGCTGGAAGCGGAAAAATTGCTAGCCGCACTTGAGGACCAGGCTGCCGAAGCAGCGGAATAATTCCGACAGCTTCCGGTAATGATCCGATAACCCTTTTGCCCTAAAGTGCTTTTTACATCGTGTTCCTCTGGCCCACAGGACTCCTCTGGCCTAGACTAACGCACGGAACAGTGAGCTAAAAAGGCGAGATCGGTTCACCATGGCCATGGACTGGGACAAACTCCGGGTGTTTCATGCCGTTGCTGAGGCAGGCAGTTTCACGCATGCAGGCGAGACGCTCAATCTCAGCCAATCTGCTGTCAGTCGGCAAATCAGCCAACTAGAAGATTCTCTGAAGGTTGCGCTCTTTCACAGGCATGCGCGCGGCTTGATCCTGACCGAGCAGGGCGAGACATTGTATCGGACGGCGCGGGATGTCTTCGCCAAGCTAGCCGCTGCCGAAGCCAGCCTGTCGGAAGGCAAGGAGTTGCCGCGCGGACCGCTGAAGATCACCACACCAGTGGCATTCGGTTCAACCTGGCTCGCCTCGCGCATCGGGAAATTCCTGGAACTCTATCCGGAAATCACGGTCAATTTGATCATCGACGACGGCGAGCTGGATCTCGGGATGCGCCAGGCCGATGTCGCCATCCGGCTGACACCGCCACGCCAGCCAGATCTGATTCAGCGCCATATAAAAAATATAAAGCTGCACCTCTATGCCGCTCCGTCTTACCTGAAACACGCGGGCATGCCGCAAACTGCGGAAGAGCTGCAAGACCATCGTCTGGTGCTTTATGGCGATACTCCGCACCCGCCCTTCCCCAACGTGAACTGGCTGCGTGACGTTGCGACGGGCGGCAACCGGCGCACTCATATGAACACCTTCTCGGTGAATAACTACTATGCGATCCTGCGCGCCGTGCAAGGCGGTGTCGGCATTGCCGCGATACCGGATTATCTGGCCCAGGAAGACAGCAGTCTCGTCCGTATCATGCCCGATATCGAAGGCCCCCAGGTTCCGGCTTATTTCGTGTATCCGGAAGAGCTAAGGCACTCGAAAAGAATTACCGTATTGCGCGATTTTCTCATTCAGGAAGTTGCATTGACGCAATTCTGAGCAAAACGATAAAGCCGTTTAATCCCTGATCGACGCAGCAACTTTAAAGCCAAACCGACCAGCGGATTTTGATTCGTAACTATTTTCGTTGCATTAATTTGACATCCTAAGGCAAACGGCCATGCAGTTTTTGCATATCGGAACTGAACAAAAATGCATGGTCGTTAACGTCTTATAGACATATCTAATTCATTATCACGGTGCTGCCTCGCAGCATCTGTCCTTCAGGCCCCCGCCTGAAGTAGAGGGCCCCTCGGGGTCCTACGTCTCCCAGACGTGAAGCCTCCCTGTTCAACTTGCCGGGAACCTTTGGGTTCTCGGCAATTTTTTTTTGGGAGGGTGCTGGAACGTATCTCCCACCGACCTGATTCAAGAACAGACGGCCGAATCCCTATTGCGAGCAGCGCCAAAGCCCGCCTCCTATTCTTCCGCCCCAGCGGGAAGAAGGACGCGGATTGTCGTCCCGTCTCCAAATGCGCTTTCGATGATCAGACTGCCGCCATGCAACTCGACGAACTTCTTGGATAGAGCAAGTCCGATACCCTTTCCGTCCGGGTTATGCATTTTCCCATCCTTGAGCTGATTGAAAGGCTCCAGAGCTCTAGGAATATCGGCTTCAGCCATCCCGATACCGGTATCGGAAACACTGATCTCCAGAAACCCGTCGGCATTGCGGTTTGAGGCGACGTCAATCCTCCCGCCCGGCAACGTGTAATGGATTGCGTTATTGATCAGATTGATCAGAACCTGACGCAGTTTAAGGCGCTCTGCCGAGATCACCGGCGGAGTAGCAGCTCCAGCCGGCAAAACATTCAGCTCGACACCGCCTCTTCGTGCCAGGGGAGCGAGAAGGTCCCGACAGAAGACAATGATCTCAGCTACATCCACAGGCTCTTTATCAATTGATGCCTGAAGACTCTCGCTTCTCGCCAGGCTCAGCATCTCGTCGATCAGGCTCGACAGGTGCTTTCCGCTCTCGGCGACGAGTGTTGCGTACTCTTTATAGCGGACATTTCCGATAGGCCCGACGGCTTCAGTGCCAATGATTTCAGCGAAACCGATGATGCTGTTGAGCGGTGTTCGCAATTCGTGCCCCAACTTGTTGAAGATTTCCTGCTTCAAATCCTTCTCAAGCTCCGCCTCCTTGTGAGCGAGTTCCAGATTGGCAAGCAGATGCTCTTTTTCAGCGGCGAGCAGCAGGCGCTCTTCGGCCGCCTTCGAGGTCGCCCACCCCCAAACCAGCATCACGGCCAGAAAAACCAGCGCCATGACCGAGAGAACAGGACTTGCACCGCCCTCCATAAAAACAATACCGATAATCGTCCCGATCCCGGCCGGTAGCACAAAAGCCCGGAAGACCCATTGACTGCTGGCCATCGTGAAGGTGGCGCCAGCCAGCATTCCGCAAACCGCCATCAAGACAACGCCAAGAACTTCAATCGGCATAGGAAAGACCGCGACCGCTAAGCCGATAAGCGACCAGATCGCCCCTTGAGCTGCCGCGCACAGAAGCATGCGCCGCTCCCACAACGGCGCATCCGCACAGGACACTTCGGCGCGCTTGAATTGCGTTAGGAGAATGATCCGGTATGTACTGATAGCCCCCATTAGGAGGAGCCATCCAGAAATATACACAAGCGGAACATGGTCTCTCGCCGCGACACAAATCAAAGCCGCAATGGCAATATTGGATAAGGCAGGAAATTTGGATGCAAATAGCGGCTCGATGCGCCGCAGCGTTAAGTCTCCACCAGTGTTAAGGGAGTCGGATTCTTCGTTCAAATCCGGAGATGATTTCTTCATCGATCCTCCACCCCAGTATTCTTTTACCACTCACGATGGGGCGAGTAAGCCCTTCCGCAATCCAGGAGTCGAGGCTGAATAGAAATCGCGCCTCTTGATATGCCCCCGTATCAGCATATCCAAAGTTGATTTCCAACTCCAATCACAGACCTGCAATATTGCTTTTCAATGGTAATCCATTTCATCGCCACACGCTAAAATGTCCGGTGACTTAGAGATCCCCTCCCAGTCGCAGACACTCAAGAATGGATCCGCAACAGTCAGCCGGTAAATTGAGTCATTGCACCACTAGACCTTGACATGCGCCAAGGTTTAAGACTGATTCTGCGAACAAATCGCATTATCAAATTTGGCAATCTGACGCCGGGATGGACGCAGGGTCATGCAAGCAGAACTTTCAGTCTTGGTGGGAAATGCCGGGAACTGGCTAAACGAGCATATCCGCCATCTTGAATCCCACGACATTCGCCCTGTAGCCCGCGCAGCCAATGACGCAACTTACGAGACCGATTTCGGGCGAATCCACTTGCAGGTGCAGGATAATGAGCTTCAGGTCCGAATCGTTTCGCCAGACGAAGCCGCACTGACGACGCTCCAGGGATCGATCTTCGATTACCTTAAGGAAACAGATCCGGCAGTTGCGCAGCGTGTCTCCTGGACCGGTGTGGCCCCGGCGCCAGGGCAGCCGAAAAACTTCCGTGAAATGACGGTGCAAACCATCCGGCCTGTCTCCGACTGGATGTTGCGCATGACGTTGAAGGGAGAGGATCTCGCCCCATTCGACCAACGCGGTCTGCATGTTCGCCTGATGATCCCGGAAGCGCCGCATGGGCGCCCGTTAGTATGGCCAAGCATCGACTCGTCCGGCGCCGTCCATTATCCGGATGGCGACGATACGCTGACGGTCCGGGTCTACACCATCCGGCATATCCGCCCTGAAAGCGGCGAGGTCGATATCGACATTGTCCGTCACGCCGGTGGCGTCTTCTCCGACTGGTCTGAGACTGCAGAACCGGGCCAGAAGGTCGGCATGATCGGCCCCGGAGGCGGGTACTTCCCGGCTGCCGGCTGGCTCGCAATTGGCGGAGACGATACTGCGGTACCGGCAATCCTGCGCATCCTCGAACAGCGTGAAGACGAAGCCGGTGGCCAGGTGATAATCGGGCTGCACCCACATCAGGAACCGCAGAAAATCGAACTACCGGCCAACTTCGCGATCAATTGGGTAGCCACTTCCGATCTGGTCAATGCCATGCAAGCGGTCTCCTCTCCTTCGGCCGCCAATTGCGTTTTCTGGTTTGCCGGCGAAGCCGAGCAGGCCCGCGCCTTGAGGACATATTTCAAGTCCGAACTCGGCCTTCCAGCAGAACGCCGTTCCAGCGCTGCCTACTGGCGGCACATCAAAGCCGCTTAACCCACGCGCCGAACAACTCTCACAGTGAGATTACATATGAATAGAATTCTTCCAGCTCTTTTCGCTGCCACCGTGACCTTGCCGTCGGCGGCGGCGTTCGCTCAGGACACCTCATTCTTCCGGGGAAACGGTTGCGTTGAAACCGATCACGGTAACCTCAGCCACCCGAACCGAGACGCCAATCGACGAGACCACGGTCTCCGTGACTGTGATCACGCGTGAAGAAATCGAGGAACAGTCATCGGTAAACACACCGGTCGGCTCGATCCTGGCGAAGACCGTGCCAGGTTTCGGCCAGGCCACCGAAAACCTGACGGAATACGGCCAGACCTTGCGTGGCCGAAATTTCCTGACTCTGATCGACGGCGTGCCACAGACCAACACGCTGAACAACAATTACCGGTCACTGAACAGTATTAGCACCAGCGCCATTGAACGTATTGAAGTCGTGCGCGGCGCGACCGCTGCCTACGGTTTCGGTGCCCCGGGCGGCCTCGTCAATATCATCACCAAAAAGCCGACCGATGGTGAAATCCAGTACACGGCAGCAGCCGGCCTCCGCTTTCAGCCGACAGATGCCGGCGAGTCCGCGAGCTATACTACCAATCTAGGTGCATCCGGCCGTACCGGGCATATCGATTATCTGCTGAACGGTAATTTCGACAAAGCTGGTGGCAGCTTCACAGCCGAGGGTGAACGGCGCCCGCCGGACAGCTACGGCACCCAGGGCGGCACCGACGACATCACTTCCTACAATTTCCTGGGCAAGCTTGGTTTCGAGCGGGAAGATCATCGTCTGCAGCTTAGCGCCAACTACTATGACTACACGCAGGACAGTGACTGGGCCGGCACGGTCAGCGGCGGCAGCATTACGAACAATACCAGTGCAACACCGTCGACCGGGAACATCAACACGCGCCGTCCCGGCGTCGAGAATATGACCCTGAACGCGACCTACAGCAATATCGACGTGGCTGGTAGCACCGTCGAGCTGCAGGGCTACTTCAACCAGAATACGACGACTTTCACGCGGACCGAATTCCTGAACTTCGTCTATGACCAGTACGAGACGGAATCGGAGAAGTTCGGCAGCCGCCTGACCGTCAACACACCGATCCCCCAGGATGCCCTTCCGCTCAATCTCGTCTGGGGTGTCGATTACATCCGCGACGAGACAGTGGTGAACGATATCGACGCAGTTTCCACCGTGCCTGACTACACGATGAACGGCATTGCGCCCTTCGCGCAGCTCAACGCCGATATCGGTACAAGCCTGAAAGTCACCGGCGGCGTGCGGTACGAAATCATCGATGTCGATATTCCGACCCACATCAATGAAACCGGCAACAGCGTCAACGGCGGCACCGTCGATTATCGCGAGCCACTTTTTAACATCAGTGCATCCTACGATCTGCTCGATGGCGTGGCGGTCTTCGGCGGTTACTCGGAAGGGTTCCAGCTCGGCGATCTCGGCCGCTATCTCAACGATACCGGTTTCACCGATGTTTCCCAGCTTTCCTCGGAAGGCCAGACCACCGAAAGCTACGAGATCGGTTTCCGCATCACCCGGAACGGTTTCACCTTCGAGCCGACCGTTTTCTATAAAGAGTCAGGCAATGGTGTGACCTACGACGAGAACCTCAACATCCAGCTGGCGCCGGAAAAGGTCTATGGTGTCGAAGTCAGCGCCTCATACGCGCTGCATGAGAAAGTCGATATCGGCGGCACCTTCACCTGGCTCGAAGGCCGCTACGATGCCAACGGAGACGGCGATTATGATACCGATCTCGGCTCCGACCGGATCGCCCCGCACAAGCTGACGACCTACATCGAAGCCCGTCCCTGGGACTTCGGCTCGCTCAGGCTTCAGACGCTTTATTCTGGCTATCGCAATCCGGATAGCAACCAATTCACCGGGCTGCTGAGCGTCGGCATCGAGAACCTGTTCGACGAGGACTACGCTCCGGTGCTGCAGCAATCCTATTCGGTGCAGGCTTATGGCTATGACGACTACTACTACGTCAAAGGTCCGGGCCGGACCGTCGCGCTGGCCTACAGCGTCAAATTCTAAGCCGCTCAGACCTGACACATAACAACTAACCGCGGATAAGCGGCCCGATGTTCGACATTCACGATCTCAAGGTCACCGTTGAAAATCGGGCCGTTCTCGATTTGCCGGAACTCCAGATTCTGGCTGGCCGGTTCACTGTTATTCTCGGCCAAAACGGCTCCGGCAAATCCACCCTGATGAAGACACTCGCCAGGCAGCGCCCCGTCCCCCAAGGAAGCGTTTTGCTCAATGGAAAGCCGATCGGTAGCTTCCGGCAAGCTGACTTCGCCAAGAAAGTCGCCTTCGTGCCCCAGCATCTACCGGAAGCCCCGGGGCTCGATACCCGCTCTTTTTGCATTCTCGGGCGATACCCGTGGCGCGGCGCTTTCGGACGCTGGCTCCAGCGGGATCACGACATTGTCGCCGCCGCGATGGAAGCTATGAATGTGACCGGCTTCGCCGCGACACAGATCGACGCTCTCTCCGGCGGCGAACGTCAACGCGCCTGGATTGCCATGGCATTGGCCCAACAAGCGGAATACTTGCTGCTGGACGAGCCGGTATCCGCGCTGGATGTCACCCACCAGATCGATGTGATGGAGCATCTTGCCCGGCTAAACAGGGAAACCGGCGTCGCCATTATCGTCATTCTGCATGATGTCAATCTCGCCGCGCGCTATGCCGATCAAATCATCGGTTTGCGGCGGGGGCGAACTGTCTTCCAAGGCTCTCCGGACATGCTGATGGCGCCGGAGCCGCTGGCCGGTCTTTACGGACATTCCTTTTCAATCGTAAGCCATCCGCGTACCGCGCAGGCAGTGGCTCTGAGCAACTGACACATGTTCCCAAGGAAAATCTCGATGCGCGCCTTTCGCTGGTTTCTGATCCTGTCTGTGGCCCTGATCTCCGCCGTTACACCGGAGATGGCTAGCGCTGCGGGCGGGCTGACCATCCTCGATTCACGCGGTGAGCAGCATTTCGAGACCATGCCCAAACGGGTGGTCGCGCTGAACTGGGCGATGGCCGAGCATCTGGTCGATCTCGAAGTCCCTCTGCTGGGTGTCGCAAATCCAAATGGCTATAACGAGTGGGTCCGCGTCCCAGCACTGCCGGGCGGCATCATGGATCTGGGCAAGCGCGACGCCCCCAATCTGGAACAGCTCCTCATGCTAAAGCCGGACCTGATCCTGCTTGCAGGAGATCAAGGCCCTTATGCGAGCCGCTTCGAGCAGATTGCACCGGTCCTGCATTTCGATCTCTTCCGGGAAGATCACAATAACGCGGCGAAAGCCCGGCAGGTTTTCAGCGCCCTCGGCGCCTTCTTCGGCCGGAGCGAACTCGCAGAGCGCAAGCTGGCCGAAATGGATCAGCGTATCGCGACTCAGAAAACAGAGATTGTCGCTGCCTATAACGGCACTCCGCCACCGGTAACCATCGTCCGCTTCACCGATGAAAAACGGGTCGTGATTTACGGCGAGAACAGCATGGCCACGGCAGCGCTTGATGGGCTTGGCCTTGAGACAGGATATCCAGTTCCGAATTCGCGTTGGGGGCTGGTCTTCAAACCGGTTACCGCTCTTGGCTCCATCGATAACGGCTTGGTGCTGCATATCGAACCGTTCAGCAAGAAAGACCTGCTGTTCGGCACCGATCTCTGGGGTGAGATGCCGTTCGTGAAATCCGGCAATTTCCATGCAATGCCATCTCTATGGACCTACGGGGGAGCACTCTCCATAGGTCGTGCGGCCGATAGCATCACCACTATTTTGCTAGGTGCATCCGGGAAATGAGGGTAGCGCCTCTTGCCCTCACGTTTGCCTTTCTCGCTCTATCCGGCGCGCTGCATCTTTTCTTCGGTCTTCCTGCTGATCTCCCCTTAGCGGACCTGTTCGCAAGCGGAGGCGGGTTTGCAGAAACGCTGTTCTGGCAGGGCGAGGTGCCGCGCGCGACCATGGCGGTACTCGTTGGGGCGGGGCTGGGGCTCGCCGGCAGCGCGATCCAGGAGATCACCCGCAACCCGCTGGCCTCTCCGGTGACTCTCGGGACCGTATCCGGCGCCTGGACAGCACTCTTGCTTGCCACCATCTTTATTCCTGCCTTTGCGGCGGCACATGGCATTTGGATCTGCCTCCTCGGAGGCGCCGGGGTCACCGCGTTGGTTCTGGCAGTCGCCGGGTTTGCCCGCATGGACGGGCTGATCCTTGTGATCCTCGGGATCGCGGCCAATCTTTTCCTAGGCGGTGTCGGTGTTGTCCTGGCGCTCCTGCACGGCCAAATCGCCAGCACGCTCTTTATCTGGGGTGCCGGAGACCTGACCCAGACCGGGTGGACAGAAACCATTTGGCTCGCGCCGCAAATTGCCATTGCGGCAATTGCTCTGCTCACATTGTCCCGGCCACTGACCCTGATGCGGCTCGGCCATCAGGTGGCGGAAGGGCGGGGACTTGTTACCGTACCGCTGAGCATTGGCGTCATGGGGCTCGCAGTCTGGCTCACGGCAGCCTCAGTCTCTGCGGTCGGCGCTATTGGCTTCATCGGCCTGATCGCGCCTAATCTGGTCCGCCTCCTTGGCGTGCAGACAACCTTCATGCGGCTGCTGCTTGGCGCCATCGCCGGAGCCGCTGCGCTTCTCCTGACCGACTGCATCCCGGTGGCACTTGCCGACTGGTCCAAAACGCTAATACCCAGCGGGTCCAGCGCAGCCTTGATTGGAGCGCCCGCTCTCATCCTCCTCGCCTTCCGGCATATGCGGGCGGAAAGGCCCGGGAGCTTCCACCTTCCAAGTGGACGCAATAGCATCCCGCGCCCACTCCTGGGCCTGATCCTGGCGACATGTCCCGTAGCAGCACTGCTCGCGATCGGCTTCGGGGGATCTCTGGACGGGCCGGTCTGGATCGGCAACGCGTCAGCCAACGTGCGCGATATGCTGTTGTCGCTGCGCTGGCCTAGCGTTCTTGCCGCTGCTGCTGCCGGTACCGCAATGGCAACGGCTGGTACCATCCTGCAGCGTCTGCTCCGCAATCCACTTGCGAGCCCCGATGTTCTCGGCGTCACCTCCGGTGCCACCTTCGCGATTGTCGTCGCTGTCTTGCTGGCAGGCCTTCCACCAGCGGAAACGGCCGCGCCCAGCGCCGCAATCGGCTCCCTCGCCGTGCTCGGGCTCCTCACTTTGATCTGGCGCCGTCGCGATACACCTCCGTCGCTTCTCATCCTGACCGGTATCGCCCTTGCCGCACTGCTCGACGCCCTGGTGCATTTCGCCCTCGCGAAAGGCGGCGACGAAGCCAACACCCTGCTCACCTGGCTCACCGGCGCTACCTTTCTCACGGGGCCGACCGAAGCCCTGATGCTGTCCGGTTGCACATGTGTGGTTATTGCCGTCGCCTTAGCCGCCCGCCGCTGGCTGACCCTTCTCAGTCTCGGCGAGGCAACCGCGGCGGCGCGCGGCTTGTCGGTCGAACGGGCACGGCAGGGCATGCTGCTGCTGGTCTCAGTCGCGACAGCCAGCGTGATCGCCTGGGTCGGGCCAATCTCCTTTGTCGGACTGTTGGCGCCGCATGCCGCCGCAATGCTCGGGGCCAAGACCGCGGGACAACAGCTCGTTGCCTCCGCCGGGATCGGGTGCTCGTTGCTGGTCCTGGCGGAGCTGATCGGCCGGATTGCCTTCTACCCGAACCAGATCGCGGCAGGCGCCATCGCTACCTTGATCGGCGGCGCCTACCTCTTTGGTGTCCAGTTACTCGGAATGGCTCGCCGCAAGACATCAATATTGTGATCGAGCCTCCTGCCAGCCTGGATTAGTCGGCCACTTCGGGTTGTGGTCGCGGTGCCGGCGGCAATGTTTCAAGCTGAGCCTCGAAAGCGCGCAGACGCTTGTAGACTGAAATCAGCTCGACGATGGTGCCCCAGCTCCGAACCAGAAACTGGAACGACGACTCCACTCGGCCGAATGCCCGTACAATCTGCTGCATGACACCGAGCGTAATGGTCCCGGCGACAATTGTCGGCGCGAGCGCGATATAGGGCACCAGAACGCCGAACTGCAAATAACTCCATTTGGCGACATCGAAATACATGTAGTGGAAGAAAAGCCGGAAATAGTTCTTCCGGACATTCTGGAACAACTCCCACACGGTTGGTGGCGTCGCACGGTCTTCGTGATCCTCGCCATAGACCAACTCTTTGCGATAGGCCGCCTCAACCTTCTGGTTATTGAATTCTAGACCCGGCAGTTTGATGCCGACCACGGCAAGCACGGCAGTCCCGAAGAGCGCGAAGATGATCGCAACGTAAACCAGCGCATGGTCCACCTCACCAAAGAACGGTATCTCTTTCACCTGCTTGGAAAGCCCCCAGAGGATCGGCAGAAAGGCAATCAGGGTCATCAGGGAGTCGAGCAGGTTACTGCCGAGCGATTCCATGATAGTTGCGAACCGTCTTGTATCTTCCTGGACGCGCTGGCTTGCCCCTTCGATATGCCGAAGATGCTGCCAGTGAGACATGTAGAAATTATTCATCGCTTGGCGCCAGCGGAACACCCAATGCTTGGTGAAAAAGCCTAAAAAGACAGCGACAAAAATGTAGATCCCTGCGATCTGCCCAAATGTCAGAAGCAGCTTGTAGAATTCTCCGATCGTAATACTTCCGGGCTCGCCGAGCGCTTTCTGGACCGTGTCGTAAAAGCCGCCAAACCATTCATTGATCTGGACGTCGAGCTGCACCTGGTACCAGGTACCCCCGACGATTAACGCCATACCAACCCACGCCCAGACCGCCCATTCGCGGTTCAGAAAGAAGGATCGAAACATCAGGTCACCTGTTTTCGTTTAAACTCAATACTCTGGATTTATAGACAGATTGCCTTCGGAACAACCAAACGGACGGTATTCTCCGTTAACATGTCAAAAAGCCGAGGCTAGGCTTCGTCGGATACATCCTCAATATCGACCTTGGGGCCCACATACGTAGTGTCCTGAAGTGACGGTATCGGGCCCAGTGCAGCATGCAACCAGACCGTCACCTTGGTCCCCACACCGAGAGTACTCTCTATCCTCAGCTCACCCGAATGAGCATCCACCAGAGATTTGACAATACTAAGGCCAAGACCGGTGCCTTCATGGCTGTGATGCGGGTGATTGTTCGCTTGGGAAAATGGGTCGGTGATGGTGGGCAGCTTGTCTGCCGCAATACCCTCGCCGCTATCCTCGACAATAAGGGCGATCATATCTCCCCGATCCGGCTCTGCGGAAAGCCGTATCCAGCCGCTCTCCGGAGTGAACTTCACCGCATTGGACAACAAGTTCAGGATGATCTGCCGCACGGACCGAAGATCAGCGAACAAGCGCAACGGTGCACTAGGCACACCCACTTCAAGATTGATTGATTTGTCGGCTGCGATCTTAGAAACCTCGACCGTGCTTTCCCGCAGCAGCTTCAGGAGGCCGATTTCCTCCTTCATGATCACACGCTTGCCAGCCTCAATGGCAGAGATATCAAGAATATCGTTTACTAGCTCCAGCATATGATTGCCGCTGTCATTTATAGCTTCCGCATATTCCTTGTAGGCTGGCGCGCCAACAGGGCCGAGCACTTCCTGCGAAAGCATTTCGCTGAAGCCCAGAATGGCATTCAGCGGTGTGCGAAACTCGTGGCTCATCGTCGCCAGAAACTCGGACTTCGCCCGGTTTGCCCTCTCGGCATCGAGCAAAGCACGGTCTCGGGAGATTTCCGCTTCTCTCTGCCTGGTGACATCGCTGCCAGTCCCGCGGTAGCCGAGAAACATGCCGTCATCGTCAAAGAACGGCATACCATTGATCATGACGGCGACTTCTCGCCCTTCATCATCGCGTGACATGTAGCGGAACCCGGTGAAAGGCCGCTGTGCCTCAATATCGGCGATATGCGCACGCCATTTCTCAGAGGTCAGGTCTTCGATCGTTGCCTCGAAACGGGTCCGCCCGAGATTGTTTTCCGTGATCAGCGCGCCATAATCCCTTGAACCATGCGCGAAATAAGTGAATCTCCCCTCGACATCGGTTTCCCAAAGCCAGTCTGAAGACGCCTCGGCAAAATCCCGGAACCGCTTCTCGCTTTCATGGAGTTGCATTTCCGTGCGATTGCGGTCTGTCATATCCTGCATGACGACGACAGCTCCGGATCGGTCTTCGTCCGGCATCGCGACAGCTATTTTAGAAACGGCATAGCTACGGGCCCGCCCCGACGGAAGAGCCAGCACCATGGAGGCAGGCTGGATAGTGGCCTCTGGTATGACACCGTCGTCCGGCTCAGTAACTTGCACAATGCGGGCGCTCGACCAGATTTCGTCGATTTTCTTTCCAGCGACATCAGGCAGATCGCACCCTATAAGCTGGGCGAAAGCGCTGTTCGCATTGACCAGAGCACCGTTGTCGTCTTCAACGAAAATCGGCATTGGCACGGCATCGATGATGTTCTGCCGCAAATCGATTTGCAGAAGTAAGGCTTCATCCGCGGCATGGCGTGCGCCAGCTTCAATTTCAGCCCGCGCCATCATTCTATGGAGAGCAATAATCATCAGCCCGAGGGCACAGACTATAGCCACGACTTGTGTCAGAAGAGACCCATAGGGCGCAAACCACTCCACATTGCGTAGTAACGGGTAAACAAGCTGTAGCAATCCCCAAAAGATGAAGAGCGCTCCGGTTATCCGATATCCAGCTCCCGTGCCGTGTGCGTCACTCTTTCGCCAGAGCGATACGCCGGTAAACACCAACCCGGCAGCCGACAACAGGAAGACGGGAAAGGTTCGGGCCAGAGACGGCAGATGGAAAATCTCGGCTGCGAGAACCCAGAAAACGATCAGACTGATGCCCAGGACAACCAACTGGGTCAGAACCGTATATCCAAGAAATCTGCGCGTTCCGGCCGCAAGCATAAAAGCCGACATGGCAACCAGAATTTCCAGGAAGATTGCCCCTGCTCCCGGCGCAATAAACGCGATGCAACCATTTGCGGCGGCACAAGCCCAGAACCCGCCAGCCCACCAACCCACTCCATCCGGAGCATTCGGAATCGACCGCAAATACGTCAACGCAGCAGCAAGAAACAACGACACGAGCATCGCGCTGAGCGCTGCTGTCTGCAATGAAATAGCCATATTCAGGCAGTCCCGCCTCTCCGTACGGTTTTCATTGGAACGCCGAAACCGTAATTATTTTGAGTGCACTAGCGAATACTAAGCCGTGCGCTACCGACCCGGGCAAGCCTAAATCGTTCATTCGACGATAATTCCACCCGTGAATGAGTGCGCAACAAGGCGCACGAATCAGAGACGCCTAATGCCTCGACGTTCCTGAATGCGATACTATTCCGAACAGGCTCCGGAAAGCTGGCGAGCCAGCTTTTGACTCACTTTGTGTAATCGGGCACGTCTTCCCAGCGGGACGGCGGCAGGTATCGGTGCCAATGGTGAAACGCCCAGCTTGAGCTCCAATCCGCGCTGACGATATGTTCCGGACCTAAACCAAAAACGGAGAGACACAATGGAAATTCGGGTCGACGATCTGACCGGTCCGGAAATTGCGGATTTGCTGTCCGCGCACCTGGAGCACGGCAACGCAAATTCGCCGCCGGAAAGCGTTCATGCCCTGGACCTTGACGGGTTGCGCCACCCGGACATCACGTTCTGGAGCGTTTGGGAAGATGGCAGTCTGCTTGGCTGCGGCGCGCTTCGGGAGCTTTCGGCGGACCACGGCGAGCTGAAATCGATGCACACAGCGCATCAACATCGCGGCAAGGGTGTCGCCCGTATCATGGTCGAACACATTCTGGCCGAGGCGAAACAGCGCGGGTACCGGCAAGTCAGCCTTGAGACAGGTTCCATGGA
Source organism: Nisaea sp. (assembly GCF_039990255.1). Taxonomy (GTDB): domain Bacteria; phylum Pseudomonadota; class Alphaproteobacteria; order Thalassobaculales; family Thalassobaculaceae; genus Nisaea. The sequence goes on from NZ_JBDXGG010000009.1 coordinate 21,866, forward strand.
AGCTTTCGCACCGGCACGCGCGCTCTACAGTCGTTTCGGGTTCCAAGAATGCCCGCCTTTCGGCAGCTACAGTCTCGACCCTTACAGTGTTTTCATGAACCGGGATCTCGCCGCCTGAAGCATCCGGGTCAGCGGTTCTGCCAATTCGGCCGGCGCTTCTCCAGAAAAGCCGACATGCCTTCTCGGAAATCGGCGCTGGTATAAGCCGCTTCAATCAGGTCACGGTCGTCCGGGACTTCTCCGCTGGAGCGCAACCGGCGGAGCGCTTCTTTGGTAACCCGCATGGTGATCGGCGCATGGCCCTTCAGCATCTCCGACAGCTCGGTTGCGCGGCCCATGACCGCATCCCGATCCGGCAACACTTCGGAGACAAGACCGATCGCCTTGGCTTCCTCGGCGCCGACAAGACGAGCCGTCAGCAGCATTTCGGAAACCCGCGCCGGTCCAACCAGCCAGGACAGGCGCCGGAGGTTCTCGTTCGACAGGCAATTGCCAAGCGTTCGGGCAATCGGAAAACCAAACTTCAGATCGGCTGCGGTGATCCGAATATCACAAGAGGCCGCAACCGCGGCCCCGCCGCCCGTGCAGGCGCCATGAATTGCCGCGATGGTCGGCACTGGACAGCGTTCAATATCCGCCATCATCCGGTTCCCGTTCTCTTCGTAGGAGAACGCATCCTCGGCTGTCGAGAAATCCTTGAACTGGCCGATATCCGTGCCCGCCGCGAAGGCCTTGTCACCCGCGCCGCACATCACAATGGCGGACACCGTCTCCCCCTTGCCAGCGTTCCGGCAAATCTCCGCGACACCTTGATACATGGCGAAAGTGAAGGCGTTGCGCGCCTTGGGCCGGTTAAAGGTGATCCAGCCGATGCCGTTCTTCACCTCGTAGAAAAGATCCTCGGTCGTGTTTTCCAAAACGCCTCCCTTCGCCCGTTTTCGGGGTTTCGATTTTGCCGGTGTGCCCCGGAGAACTCCGTGGCAGAGTCGACCCCATGAAAGCAGGAAACAAAACCCTCGGTCCACGCCTTCGCGTCGTGCTGGACACGAATGTCGCCATAGGCCCCGGTCAGGCGGACCTTCTGGAAGCCATCGCGGAGACCGGATCCATCAGCAAGGCCGGCCGGTCCATGAACATGAGCTACCGGCGCGCCTGGTTGCTCGTGCAGCGGATGAACTCACACTTCCAGGCGCCTTTGGTGGAGACGGTCAAGGGCGGGAACAGCGGCGGCGGCGCTCGGCTGACAGCGCTCGGGCAGGATATCGCCAGCTGTTACCGGCAGATGGAAGCCCGGGCCGCCGAAGTGCTGGCGCCAGAGATGGACAGGCTGCGCGGTTTGCTGGCCAGCGACACGGAGAACAACGCCAGTGAGGAGAATTCTGCCACATCTTGACGAAGGCGTTATATCCGATGATACATAGCGCTCCTTTTCGCGAAACGCGCTGTGCACCACTGGGCCGATCATGAAACCGCGACTTTCAAGGCGTCTGGCGAAGCACGTGATCTCTCTGCCGATCCTTTCTTTGCTGACTGGCCTCGTGATCGGTATCGGAACCACCAAACCAAATTCCGCTCAGGCCGTCGAAGCCACAATCGCCGTCGCTGCTAATTTCTCCACCACCGCAAACAAACTGGCCAAAGCTTTTCAGACCGAAAGCGGTCAGACGGTGGTGATTGCCAGCGGGTCCACCGGACAGCTCTATGCCCAGATCAGGCAAGGCGCACCGTTCGATGCTTTCCTTGCCGCCGATCAGACCCGCCCTGAACTTCTTCACAAGGATGAGGCCGCGGGCAGAGAGCCCTTTACCTATGCAACCGGCCGTCTTGCATTGTGGAGCCCAACCCCTGATGCGGTCCCGGAAGACGGCGCAGCATTTCTGACCTTGGCTGAACTCAAGCGTATCGCCATCGCCAATCCGAAGCTCGCCCCCTATGGCATGGCCGCGAAGGAAAGCCTGACAGCCCTCGGCCTTTGGCAGACTTACGAGACGCGCATCGTAATGGGACAGAACATCGCCCAGGCATTCCAGATCACTGCGGTTGGTGGCGCACCGGTCGGTTTCGTCGCTTTATCGCAGTTACTAGCTGCGCCGGAGGAATTGCACGGCAGCCATTGGTCCGTTCCGGCCAACTTGCATACGTCAATCAGCCAGGATGCAGTTCTGCTGAAACGCGGTACAGGGAATCCCGCTGCGGAAGGTTTCGTCGCCTTCCTGACATCGCCCGCCGGTTGCAGCATTATCCGGGACGCCGGGTACCAACCTTCGGACCTCTGCACATGAGTCAGGGCGATCTTTCAGCCATCCTGCTGACCCTGAAGCTGGCCGGCGCAACGACTGTCATCCTCATCCTAATTGGAACGCCACTGGCCTGGTGGCTGGCTCATACACGTTCACGGCTGCGCTGGATTATCGAGCCAGCCGTCGCCCTGCCTCTCGTGCTGCCGCCCACCGTACTAGGCTTCTATCTGCTGATCCTGCTCGGTCCCGCCGGCGCCATTGGCAGTGCCTGGGTTCAGCTCACCGGCGAAACCCTGGCATTTTCCTTCTCCGGACTGCTGATCGCCTCGGTGATCTATTCCCTGCCATTTGCTGTGCAACCATTGCAAACCGCCTTTCAGTCGGTCGGTAACAAACATATGGAAGCGGCGGCCACACTCGGCGCGTCACCCCTCGATGCGTTCATGACCATCGCCTCGCCCATTGCCATTCGGGGCTATTTCACTGCGGCGGTCCTGACCTTCGCCCACACGGTCGGCGAGTTCGGCGTGGTGCTCATGGTCGGCGGAAACATCCCGGGAAAAACCCGGGTGATCTCCATCGCCATCTTCGAGCATGTGGAAACACTGTCCTATACAGAAGCCCACCGGCTTTCGATCGGCCTCCTGATATTCTCGTTCCTGGTGCTGATGGCGGTGACAATCCTGCACCGCAGGGCACCGGTTCGGGCGGGATGAGCAGGTCATGCTGATCATGCGCAGTACAGTCCGGTTTCCGGAGTTCAATGCGGACATCGATGTCTCGTCCCCCCTCTCCGGGATCGTGGGCCTGTTCGGCCCGTCCGGGCACGGCAAAACCACCTTGCTCCGGCTTGCCGCTGGCCTCGAGCGCGGCACGCAAACCTATGTCGAACATGACGGCGAGATCTGGCAGGACGATATAAACGGTGTGTTCGTCCCGCCCCACAAACGCGGCGTTGGCTTTGTCTTTCAGGACAGCCGGCTTTTCCCTCATCTCTCTGCCGGTGGCAATCTCGACTATGCGGCCAGAAGGGCAAATCCCGCTCGCGCTGAACCGACCCGCGACCAGGTCGTCGACATGCTGGATCTCGCTCCCCTACTGCACCGCAGAGTGGAGGAGCTTTCTGGAGGAGAGGCACAACGCGTAGCCATCGGTCGGGCGCTGGTTTCGCGGCCCCGCCTGCTACTGATGGACGAGCCACTGTCATCCCTCGATATCCGGCGCAAAATGGAGATTCTTCCCTATATCGAGCGCGTGCGGGAGGAAATGGAAATTCCCGTCCTCTACGTCACCCATTCCCTCGACGAGCTCAGCCGTCTCGCTGACCACATGCTCCTGATCAGGAACGGCGGCGTTGCGGCGGACGGATCGGTTCCGGCGGTGATGCAGCGCATGGATCTCGGTCCGATGCTGGGCCGCTTCGAAGCTGGCGTTATTCTGGAAGGGCCGGTCCTTGCACAAGACCCGGACTATTCGATGACCGACCTGGCAATCGGCAAGCAGGTCCTGCGCATGCCGAATATCGACGCCGAGCCCGGCACAATAGTCCGTATACGTGTCCGTGCCCGCGACGTATCGATCGCCATCGAAGAGCCCAGCGGTCTGAGCATCCGCAACGCCTTGCGGGTGAGAATTGCAGATATCGTTCTGGAAGACGGCGCATTCGCCGAGATCCTTCTCGACCTTGACGGGATGGGCCTCCGGGCAAGGGTCACCCGTGAAAGCGTCGCGTTGCTGAAGCTGGAAGCTGGAATGAGTGTCCATGCCCTGATCAAGAGCAGCGCCATCGACCGCCGCCTGATCCCTGGCGGCGGGAAGCGCCAGCGGACTTAGAACAGTTTTAAGGGATAACGAGATCGTTATTCGACTCCGCGCTCGGTAAAATGGGTGCTGATCTGAACGCTTGCACTCGAAAAATGATTTAGAACAATAAACTAGGCCGAATTAGGCATAAAAGCTCTGCGGATTTCAATAATGACTCTCATAATTACAATCATTGCTATTGATAAAAACTCTCATTATCACATTTCATCTAACGGCTGATTCTTAAAAAAGTACGCGGAGGAAACTTCATGCGCAGATCGTCTATACTTGCCACCACAATGCTCACAGCTTTGGTGTTCTCATCACCGGCGGCGGCCGACGACCGCGTCTATGCGGACTTCCCGGTCACCGTGAAAGGTTATACCGGCAGCAAGACCTCGTCGGTCTCGTATTCCGGCCAGATTGCCCGTCACGCTCTGCATGATTCATTGAAGAAGCTCGCGGGTTCCGGCGACGGAAGCAGCCCGGAAGACCTCAAGACCAGAATGATGGCTTACTTCGCGAAAAGCGATGCTGGACGGGATATCCTGGCGCCGAAGTCCAAAGGTCCTTTCGTCATCAAGCAGAGCATGATCGACGAGATTTCCAAGAAAAAGAACCTCGGCGGGAAAACCACGAAAGCGACCGTTACCGGCATGCCCAACAACATGACCGGCCCTGAGCTGGTCGAGTTCTGGATCGGCAAAGCGGCGCAAACCAAAGGCGGGGTCGATCTCGCAAACGGCTACAACTACAGCCAGCTCATCTCCAAATTCATCATGGGTGCGGTGTCCTACAATCAGGCCGTGGACGGCTATCTCGACGAATATCTGGGCCCGGACAAGAAGCCGAACGACAAGCCTTACAGGGACGGTGCGCCTTACACGGGCAAGGAACATGCCTGGGACGAGGCGTTCGGTTACTTCGGCACGCCAGCCCATACGATGCAGCTGACTTCGCGTCAGGTCTATGACATCGCCAAAAAGAAGAGCGATGCGCTCGCAGCCGCAGACTTCAACAAAGACGGCAAAGTCGACCTGAAGACCGAGATGACATTCGGACCGGCCTACTACGCTGCCGGATTTGATGCCTCAGTCTATGACAAGGGCAACGCCACCAGTTACCTGCATACGATAACAGGCGCGTTCCTCGACGGGCGCCACCTGCTTACGGATGTCAAAGGTGAGAAACTGACCGCTGCCCAGCGCGAACAGCTCCGGGCCTATGCAAAGGTCATCGGAGAGAATTGGGAAAAAGTTCTCGCCGAAGCGGTCTTCAAATATGCCGGCTCTGTCTACAAGGACATGGTCAAGCTGCAGACGATCATCGAAGCCAACGGCGACACCGCGAAGGTCGAGCGCAACTACATCAAGCACTGGGGTGAGCTCAAGGGCTTCAGCCTCGCGCTGCAGACCGGCAAGGAAAATCTCGGCGAGACCGCGACACGCCTGAACCGGATGATCGGTTACGGCCCGTTGATGATCAATGCCAGCCAGGTTGTCGATATCGACAATGCGGGCAATTATGTCCGCGATCAGGGCTCATCGTGGGGCGAGTACATGCTGCATATGGCAAAAGTTCAGCAGCTCATGATCGACACATTCAAGGTGCAGGCCCGGAACAACGACGTCACCGGGAACATGTCCGACCTGGCGAAAAGCCTGGGCGGCACCAGCAGCGCCGAAAACGACTGACCTGAACCACCCGGCGGGTGCTATGACAGCAGCGCCCGCCGGCTACATTTGAGTGCCATCAGCCATGGACGACGTCCTATACAGCTACATGGAGCAGGTCATTGCTCCTTTCTGGAATCCTGAAAAGCGGGTGTTCCTGGGCTATCTGGCAGGTGCGGTCTTGCTTGCCGCGCTTTTCTATATTGTGACCGTGCCGGGTCACTGGCGTCAGGCACTGGCGGACGCATTCGGACGGCGGATCTGGTGGTCGCCCTCAGCAAAGGCCGACTATAAGATCTTGCTCATCAATCAGGCTGTTCTGATGGGCGTGATGCCCCGCCTTCTCTCGAAACTTGCCGTCGCGACCGTGATCTTCGAGGGGCTGCACATATGGATGGATGGACGAACCCTGATATGGCCGGACGCTCCGGTTTGGGCAATCGGTGCGCTGTTCACCCTCACTCTGTTCATGCTGGACGATTTCGCGAAATACCTCACGCACCGGGCTTTGCATCGCTGGCCTGTGCTCTGGTGTTTTCACAAAGTCCACCATTCCGCCGAGACATTGACGCCCTTGACCGTTTACCGGACCCACCCGGTTGAGGGGATGATCTTCGCCTTGCGCGGTATCCTCGTCCAAGGTGTCGTGGTTGCGACGTTTATCTACTTTTTCGGCGGCCGGGCAGAGTTGGTCACCATCCTGGGCGCGAACGCGGTCCTCTTCATTTTCAACGCCGCAGGCTCCAATCTCCGGCATTCCCATGTCTGGATTTCCTACGGCCGCTGGATCGAGCGCCTTTTGATTTCTCCGGCTCAGCATCAGATCCATCATTCCATTGCACCTGAGCATTACGACAAGAATTTTGGCTCGGTGCTGGCGATCTGGGACTGGCTCGGCGGAAGCCTTTGCCTCGCTGGGCGCCGGAAGCCGGTATCTTTCGGTGTTACCGCAGAAGAAGCACCCTCGCCGCATGCACTGAAATCGCTCTATATAACACCTGTCTTTGAGGCCGTGCTTTGTGCACGGCGCTCGGCGCGGAAAGGACTGTTCCTGATGTCGTCCATACTATCGACAGCTCTTCGGCGGACCGTCGCCGGCGGCCTGATGTTTCTGATCCTGGCCCTGACTACGGCCGGATACGCCTACTCGCAGCAGGAACTGAATATTTACTCACACCGGCAGCCCTTCTTGATCCAGCCTTTCATCGATGCCTACACCGAGCAGACCGGCACCAAGGTGAATGTTGTCTATGCCTCACGCGGGCTCGCCCAGCGTCTCCAGGCGGAAGGCGAAAGCAGTCCGGCTGACGTCATTCTCACGGTGGATATCGGCCGGCTCCATGTCTATGCGGACAAGAGCCTGCTGGCCGCCGTTGATTCTCCCCTGCTCCAGAAGAACATTCCGGCGCATCTGCGGGATCCGAAGAATCATTGGTTCGCCTTCTCCAAACGTGCCCGGGTGATCGCCGTCTCGAAAGACGTCGAAGATGTGAAGAAAATTTCCCGCTACGAGGACCTCAGCGATCCGGAATGGGAAGGGCGGATATGCTCGCGCCCCGGAAGTCACGTCTACAATCGCGCTCTCGTCGCCTCCATGATCAGTGCAGATGGCGCCGATGGGGCGGAAAAATGGGCAAGCGGCATCGTCCGGAATCTGGCACAGCGGCCGCAGGGCAACGACCGCGCCCAGGTACGGGCGATCTACCAGGGCGTTTGCGATATCGCGATCATCAACAATTACTATTTCGGCAAACTGAAATTCTCCGACAAACCGTCGCAACGCGATTGGGCTGATGCCGTCACCTTGATTTTCCCCAATCAGCAGGACCGGGGAACGCACATCAACATCTCCGGCGGGGGCGTGGCGAAGTACTCACAGAACAAAGCGGAAGCCATCCGTTTTCTCGAGTTCCTGACCTCTCCCGAAGCCCAGCGGCTTTACGGCGCAATAAACTTCGAGTATCCGGTGAACCCTGCCGTCGGCATTCCGGATGAACTCCGGTCGTGGGGAACATTCAAGGAAGATCAGGTGTCGATAGAACGCATCGCCAAACTGGCGCCAGAGGCACAGATGATTATCGACCGGGTTAGATGGTAGCAGAACCAGTTACGTCCAGACGTATGGGCGTCCGGGCCTTCATTAACCCGCTTTATCTGGCGAGCGGACTTCTCGCGATTGTCCTGCTCATCCCTATTCTCTCTGTTTTCGTCGCCGCCGCCGGGGATAGCGAAGGTCTGTGGTCGCATCTGGCCTCGACTGTATTGCCCTATTATATCGGCAACACTCTGGTTCTGATGGCTGGCGTCTCTGTGGTCAGCCTCTGTCTTGGGATCAGTTCGGCCTGGATCGTGACCCGATACGATTTTCCCGGCTCCCGCTGGTTCGAATGGATGCTGCTGCTCCCAGCGGCCGTGCCGGGTTATCTGATAGCCTACACCTATACTGACTTCCTGGAATATGCCGGGCCCGTGCAGGTGGCATTACGAGATCTTTTCGGCTGGACCAGCGCCCGGGATTACTGGTTTCCGGAAATCCGCTCCATGCATGGTGCCTCTCTGGTGATGGGTGCCGTTCTCTATCCCTATATTTACATGATGGCGCGCGCCGCCTTTTTGACGACGCCGGCGTCGCTGCTTGATGCAGGACGCCTGGCGAACCGCAATCTGTTCTGGGGCATCGCCTTGCCCCTGGCGCGCCCGGCAATCGTAGCTGGGCTGGCGCTGGTGCTGATGGAAACGATTTCAGACTTCGGTACCGTCGAGTTCTTCGCGATCCACACCCTCACCCTCGGCATCTTCAATGTCTGGCTCGGAATGAACAATCTCGCGGCAGCGTCGCAGATCGCTTGTGTGGCCTTCATTCTGATCCTCGCTTTGCTAACGCTCGAAACCATGGCCCGCACACGACGGCGCTTCGCCGACACATCGCGCCGCGCCAATACCATGGAGGCTCTTCCGGCACACAAGTGGAAGGCTGTGGTTTGCATTTGTGTCTGTGCAGCACCGATTATCATTGGGTTTCTGATCCCGGTCGGCGTTCTGCTGAACTTCGTCCTGAAAGGGTATTCAATCGACCTGACGGGTGCAGCCGCCGAAGCTGCGGTGAACTCGCTCAGCCTGTCAGCGATGGTCGCAGCGCTGGTAATCGCTTCGGCGACATTCATGGGTTTGGTTTCCGTCTATGGCGGAGGCAGGCTCCTCCGCAAGCTGACGGCTCTCGCATCAATCGGTTATGCATTTCCCGGGACCATTCTTGCCGTCGGTGTCGTGACCGCGGCCGGGCTTCTGGACCGGGGGATGGCTTCAATTGCCGGATACCTGTTCGGAGATACACATGGCGGTTGGCTGACAAGCGGCATCGGCCTCGTCGTGATGGCCTGCGTGGTCCGATTTCAGGCCGTCGGATACGGCGCGGTTGCTTCGGGCCTGCAGCGCGTACCCTCGAACCTGATTGAGGCTAGCCGAACCCTTGGGCGGACTTTGACCGGCGGTCTGGTTGAAATTGTTTCTCCGCTGATCCGGACTGCGGTCGCGGCCGGTGGCGTCCTCGTCTTCGTGGACGTCATGAAAGAGCTACCGATGACACTGCTGTTGAGACCGTTCAATTACGAAACGCTTGCAACCTTCGTCTATCAGTACGCCAAGGACGAACTACTGGAAGAGGCGGCCCTGCCGGCGCTTCTGATCATTGCGGCAGGTATCCTGCCGGTGATAGTTCTGAGCCGAGCGATCTCCGCTTCCCGGCCCGGACGTCGCCGCTCCGCCTGAGGCCGGTATCGCGAGTCCTAAAATGAGCTCTGAGGCTGCACCTTCCGCAGTGGAGCGCCGGAACCTGTTCTTCCGGCTGTCCGGCTTCTATGGCGCATTCTTCCTGCTGTTCGGCGTGCTGCTACCGTTCCAGCCGGTCTGGCTCGACAGCCGGGGGCTCGGGCCAGTCGAGATCGCGTCGATCATGGCCGCGATATTCTGGGTGAAGATGATCTCTCACCCGCTGGTGGCGCATATCGCCGACCGGCGCGGCCAAGGGCGCCGGCTGTCCATCGTACTGGCCGTGCTGGCACTCATCACATGCCTTGCTCTAACCGGCGCTACGGGGTTCTGGCCCATAGCCCTGCTCTGCGGACTGTTCGCCGCGCTCTTCAATCCGATCCTACCGGTGATGGAGAACATTTCCCTGCGCGTAGTCCGTGATGCCGGGCTCGATTACGGCCGGGTACGGCTCTGGGGGTCGATAAGCTTTATCGTCGGCACAACGGCGACGGGAGCCTTCCTCTCCGGGCGTGATCCGAACTGGATCATGTGGATTGCCGCTGGCACGGTGAGCCTGATCCTGGTCGCCTGCTGGACCATGCCGGAACGCGCGCGTCCGGCAACAACGCGCCGGAGCAATCCGCTCTCCCTGCTGGCCCGGCCGGACTTCCTGCTATTCGTCGCTACCGCCGGCCTGCTTCAGGTCAGCCATGCCGTCTATTACGCTTTCGGCTCCATTTCCTGGCGCAATGCCGGGTTGGACGAAAGTATGATCGGATTTCTCTGGGGTATCGGTGTTGTCGCCGAGGTTCTTTTGTTCGCCTTCGCCGGACGTTTCTCCCGCAAGATAGGTCCGCTCGGCTTTCTTGCCTTCGCAGCGATCGGCGGCCTGATCCGCTGGCCACTCACCCCGCTGACCAACGATCCGCTGCTGCTGGTGCCGCTCCAATGCCTGCACGCCCTCACCTTCGGCGCGGCCCATCTGGGAGCGATGGCCTATCTGACGCGCTCAATTCCCGATCATCTCGGCGCCACCGGACAGAGCCTCTATTACGCACTGACCGGCGGCGTCCTGATGGGCGTGACAATGCCGCTTGCCGGCATGCTGTACGAAGATATCGGGACCGCCGCCTATAATGCGATGGGCGTTTGCTCGGCACTGGCCCTGCCAGGGCTGTTCATTCTCTGGCGAATCCAAAGCAGAAAGACAGCCAAAGCCTGAGCCCCGTTCAGGCCGCTTGTCGCCTCGATACCAACTCTGCCGCCTCACGGATCAATTCCGGCCGGGCATCGTCGCGGAAGGCATTTTCCGAGAGATGACGGCGCCAGGCGCGGGCACCAGCGCAGCCCTGGAAAAGCCCGAGCATGTGCCGGGTGATGCTTTTCAGCGGCACGCCTTCGGCCATACGGCGGGCAGCGTACTCCACCATGGCATCGGCCACCTCCCAAGGCGTAAGGGTGCTCTCGACGGCACCGTAAAAACGGCGGTCAACATCGGCCAGAACCCACGGCGTCTGATAAGCTGAGCGGCCGATCATCACGCCATCGACATGCGCCAGTTGCGCTTCCGCTTCGTCGAGCGTAGCGATACCGCCATTGATCGAGACCTGAAGGGCGTCGAATTGCTGCTTCATGGCATGGACCAACGGGTAGTCCAGCGGCGGCACATCCCGGTTTTCCTTCGGGCTGAGGCCCTGCAGCCAGGCCTTGCGGGCATGCACGATGACATGACGGCACCCGGCGTCCGCAACCTGACGGATGAAATCGGGCAGAACCGCCTCCGGCTCCTGATCGTCGACACCGATGCGAGACTTCACCGTGACGGGAATGGAAACCGCATCGCTCATCGCATCGACACAGCGCGCAACCAGATCGGGCTCCCGCATCAGGCAGGCACCGAAACTGCCGGACTGCACCCGGTCGCTCGGGCAGCCGACATTGATATTCACTTCTGCATAGCCCCAATCCTCGGCCATGCGGGCACACTCGGCCATGGCATCCGGCTCGCTGCCGCCAAGCTGCAGCACGAGGGGATGCTCCGACGCGTCATACCGCAGGAAACGCTTGGCATCGCCGTGCAACAGAGCACCTGTCGTCACCATCTCGGTATAGAGGACCGCATGCCGGCTGATCAGCCGCAGGAAATAGCGATCATGCCGGTCGGTCCAGTCCATCATCGGTGCGACGGATATGCGGTGAAGCTCTGTCACGTCTCTTATAGCCTTTGGCTGCAATCTGCCCCTTCATATCGTCTGCAAAGCAAGGTTTCCATCGGGAAAACGGAAGACCTGATCTGTGGAGGCACCCAGACAGTCGCGCCTGTCACTCCTCATACACCTCCGGATAGCCCTGAGAGAGATGCATCCTTGTGCATCTGATCTATGCCGCTCCAAGCATATCGACCGACTGAGAACACTCAATCTGCCCGACCCGGGAAAATGTCAGCCGTGCTTGACCGCATGAGCGGGCGATTTCCGACGCGGGCATCCAGAATGTCGGGCGCCAGGTACGGGCGCATCTCTCCGGCACTCTTGCCTCAATTCCGGCGATCATCCGGACTATTTCCGGATACGGGACTGAACAGGAATGCCTGGCTGTTAGGACCTGTTCCAGGCGCGAGCAGCTTTCGGAAAGTCCCGAAAGAACCAGGATGTTTCCAACTACCGTCGGCCGGTCAAACATGCGTAACCGGCAAGAGCCATCCCATACCGCCAGCGCTCACTTCGCGGGTGATACGCCGCGCGCCTCCGTCATGGCCTGTAAGTTGTCTTCCAGCCAGGTTGCGAGCGCCTTGACGTGAACCACAACCCCCTGACCATGTGTTGTCAGACTGTACTCGACATGTGGGGGAACAACGTTAAACGACTTGCGGTGGACAAATCCGTCCTGCTCCAGCGTTTTGAGCGTCTGGGACAACATCTTCTCGCTGACACCGCCAATAATACGGCGCAGATCGCTGAACCGCAGGGTCTGGTTCTGAAGGGCAATCAGAACCAGAACGCCCCAACGGCTTGTCACATGATTGAGCAGACTGCGGGATGGGCAATTCTCGCTCATGACATCGCCGAAATATTTATTTTCAACATTCATCGCGATTTTTCCATACTAACCAATTTGTGCGTACTTCCATTTTGTTAGTTAGCTATTATCAGGGACCTCGTCAAGACCAACAGGGAGATATCCGATGATCATTGCGGTCTCCGCAAATCCCGGAATGGCCGCACTGTGATTTGACGATGCCGGTCTCAAATAGACCGTCCCGGCTCGTGCTTAACCTTCAAAGATAGAGGTCCAAATGAAACACTTACTCAAAGCCCTTGTACTGACCCTGGCCATCAGTGTCGCTCCGGTTGCGGCCCATGCGAATTCCGCCAAGGAGATCGTTCTGACGGCCGTGACCGAAGCGTTCATAAACGGCAATACCGACGCAATTGATCAGTATTTTGCCGAGGATTACATCCAGCATAACCCAACAATTGCGACCGGCGCTGCGGTGATCAAAGAGTTGTTCGCCCACACGCCCCCCAACTTCAAATACGAGATCGGCATGGTCATCGCCGAAGGGGATATGGTCGCGATCCACGCCCGCATCACCGGCTTTGGCCCCAAGCCCTTGATCGGAGTTGATATTTTCCGCGTCGAAAATGGTCTGATTGCAGAGCACTGGGACGTCTTGCAGGAAGAAGTGCTCGATACAGTGTCCGGCAATCCCATGTTCGAGCCGATGAAATAGAAACCGTTAAGGGCGGGCCGCCACATGACGGTCCGCCCTCTTGCGCGCCACGTATCGCCGGTTCTCAGGGTTTTCCGCATTTCAGAAGACCACAAAGGCCTGGTTCAAAATTCCTCATGTTCTTCCAGCGCGCTGTGCAGTGCGAACCAGCTCGCCTTATCGGACAACCAGATATGCTTCACTTCCCTCCCCCCCGGATCCGTATCAAGAGTTCCAAGACGCAGGATTACATGCCCCGTACCCTGCTTCTTCGCATAAATCTGCGAGCCGCAGGTGCCACAGAAATGGCGCTGTTTTCCAGGCGATGATTCGAAGGACTTCATGTGCTCCCGGCCGGAGAGCACGAAATCTTCATCCGCCACCCTGGCAACGCTCGAGAAGGCACTGGCGTGAGCCTTACGGCATGTTGAGCAATGGCAGTGAACAATGTCGCCGACCGTGCCGGTCACTTCGTATGTCACTGCTCCGCAAAGACAACTTCCTTCAATCATCACCCTGTCCCTTTTTCAGCTCACACCATCCGGCCCGCAAGTCCCGGCGCGTTCATCTGCGCTTCGACCAATGGACGCTAATTTCACAGCGCCAATGTCGCGAACAACTGAAGCAACCTCAAGTTTCGATGACGAGACCGCCGCGCCGCTGCCGCTGCCAGAGCGCGATAAACTGCATCTCGGCCATCAGTCCGACAACAACAGCCTGTCCGATGACGAAGCCGTTTCCAAGAGCCGTCGGCTGGAGCCACGGCCCGATCAGGACGATCACACTCGCGACGACCCAACCGGCATTGGCCGAAACAATCGCCCAGACGACAGCCTGTGGCGGCACCTCGCGCGTCGCGGTCCATCCGACGAGGAGCACGAACGGTACCAGGATCAAACCAATGGCATGAAGGAATTGTTCCGGCAAACCCAGCGACTCTGCGAGCATATCAGCGCCCATGAGGAGTAACAGGGTGGATGCCGCAGACACAGCGGCATCCAGCATTATCAATCTCCGCACGGCTTCCGGCGATGAAAGGATCTTCATGGCTCTCTTCCTTTTTCCAACCGCACCTGCGGGGATCGCCGGTGCTGCGGACGGCACAATGAGCCAGCCGCGTGCGGCGGCTCAATTAACTGCGAGGTAATTGTTTCGCTTCCCGCCCGCTTCTAAGCTCCCCTCATGAACCAGCAAACCATGCCTGTCGGTGCCCAGCTCCGTGAGTGGCGCCAGCGCCGCCGAATGAGCCAGCTCACCCTTGCACTGGAGGCCAATATTTCCTCCAAGCATCTGAGCTTTGTTGAAACCGGTCGCGCCCAGCCAAGCCGTGAGATGATCCTGCATCTTTGCACCCGGCTGACCATTCCACCTCGCGAACAGAATATGCTGTTGCTTGCCGCCGGGTACGCGCCGCGCTTTCCAGCCCGGCCACTGGAGGACCCGTCCCTTGCCGCCGCCCGCATGGCGGTTGAGCTGGTCCTGGCCGGGCACGAACCCTTCCCCGCCTTAGCCGTCGACCGGCACTGGACACTCGTCAGTGCCAACCGGATGATCGGACCACTATTGGCTGGTGTCGGACCGGCCCTGCTGGAGCCACCGGTAAATGTATTGCGGCTCGCCCTGCATCCGGACGGATTGGCTCCGCAGATCCGGAACCTGACAGAATGGCGCCATCATGTGCTGGAGCGACTGCGCCAACAGATCGAGGCGAGTGCTGATGCAACCCTGATTGAGTTGATGGGCGAGCTGGAAAGCTACCCGGTCCCCGCCACACGTTTCCCCGCTTCCGCTCCGCCCGTGCATCAGACCGATTATGGCGGCGTCGCCATCCCGCTCCAGCTTGATACACCGGCCGGACTGCTCTCCCTGTTCGGAACGGTGACAGTCTTCGGCACCCCGATCGACGTCACCCTCTCCGAGCTTG
Source organism: Nisaea sp. (assembly GCF_039990255.1). GTDB lineage: Bacteria > Pseudomonadota > Alphaproteobacteria > Thalassobaculales > Thalassobaculaceae > Nisaea. The sequence continues at coordinate 36,968 of NZ_JBDXGG010000009.1, forward strand.
CCATCGAGGCGTTTTTTCCCGCCGACGAGGCTTCGGCGGAAATTTTGAGAGCAATCGCCAAAACCACCTGAACCGCAGAGCCCTGACGGACGCCGAACCTGTTGACATGCGAAATGCCGCATGATGATTCCACATTCAATCCACACTTGTACCCACCTCAATTCATGATCAGGCCAACACGATGCAAACCTGGCGACCGTCACAAACCATTGAAGTCAAGGCGCTCGGCCTCGCGTGGCGGAACGGCCTGCTTCTCGCGTGTGAAATTCAGAATGACGATGGAAGCCTCAAAGGCGTGCGACCGCTTGGCGGGAGGTTGGAATTCGGAGAAAGCTGGCGAGACGCTCTGGTGCGGGAATTTGATGAAGAACTCGGGGTATCGGTTCAAGTCGCTGGAGCCCCGGTGATCCTGGAGAATATCTACACCCATCACGGCGTGGTCGGACATGAGGTCGCATTTGTGTCCAACATTACCTTCCCGGATGAAGCTTACAGCCATGATGGCCCGATTGAGTTTCTGGAAGATAACGGAGCGCCCTGTCGCGCAAACTGGTTCGATGTGAACACGCTGGATTGTGGCGGCCTGGAACTCTACCCAACCGGGTTAAAGACAGCCCTTCAAGAAGGCACGCTGAAGCCAGCTTGACGCACGGCTACATATTGCCGTTTGTGGACATCAACAAGCTCCCGAGTCTTTAGTAAACGTGATGATGCTCATGCTAAGGCAATGCCGCGTTCCAAGAATCGATGACGTAGCTGCTATGGAAGCGCCTGAGGCACCGGCACACACTTCATAGCGAGTGCTGTCGGGTATTCAGATCAAGCCCGCACGCTTGGCAAATGGATCATGGCCAGCGTCGTTATTCCAAATATATTCTGTGCCATAGGCCGTTTCAGCAGCTTTGTCGTTGCCATACAATTTTGCCAGAGCTGCGAGTGCCATATCCATTCCCGCAGACACACCAGAGGACGTAAAATACTTGCCGTCCTCCACCCACCTTGCCTGCTTGACCCACTCTACGCTTGGCGCGAGATGGACCGTTTGCAGGAAATCAAGTTTGTTGGTCGTCGCCCGCCGACCATCCAGGAGACCGGTCAAGCCCAAGAGTATAGTACCTGTGCAGACGGCCATAACGCACTCCGCATTTGTCGCAACGGCTCTAATCCACTCAAGCATTTCGGCATCTTCTCCTTCCGCCAATGCCGCATCCCCGCCGGGAATGAGCAAGAGACCATAGTCCGTTTTGTCAGCGAAGCACGTGTCGGGAACGATGTGCTGCCCATGCCGGCTCGGCACCGGAGTGTGACTTTTTGCGACCGTGGTAATTTTCAGCTCATAGGCGGGATCCCCCAGCATTTCGATAGGGCCAAAGAAATCAAGTGTCTGGAAACCCGGAAAAACAAGCGCGGCAAGCGTCTTCATCTCCTATCCTCCTAGTGTCTGGCACCCGGCCAAAAGAGCGACGAATTTGGGTGATATACTATGCACCTCACTTTTGGCATAAATGACAATATGACCACTTTTCATGCCAATTCTCATCGCACGGGCCGTTGCGCAAAAAGCGTCTTATTCGTCGTGTATCCCAACATCGTGCTGCTTGATCTGAGCGGCCCGCTCCAGGTGTTCACACACGCCCGGGAAACGCCCCAATCGGAACCGCATTACCGGACCTCCGTTGCCTCACTTGCCGGCGGGGCTGTATCGACAAACACCATCATTCGGATCGACAGTGATCCACTGGAAAACTGGCTTAACCAGAATACTGTTGTGTCCATTGACACGCTCGTAATCGTTGGCGGGGATGGTGCAATAGATGCCGCTCTTGATCCTGAAATGGTTAGCCAGGTAGCGCAGGTAGCCAGAAAAGCAACGCGGGTGTGTTCGGTGTGTTCTGGCGCTATCCTGCTTGCGGCAACCGGGCTGCTGGATGGGCGGCGCGCCGTGACGCACTGGGAAGACTGCGATCTGCTTGCCGCGCGATACCCGGCGGTCAATGTCGAAACCGACCCGATCTATGTGAAGGATGGTAACATCTGGACGTCGGCAGGCATTACAGCTGGCGTCGATATGGCCTTGGCGATTGTCCAAGAGGACCTCGGTGCGCAGGCTGCCATTGATATGGCGCGGTCACTTGTGACACCGATGATCCGCTCGGGCGGACAATCCCAATTTAGTGCGGACTTGATCAGGCAATCCTCCGACACCGATGGGCTATTCACCGAACTGCATCGCTGGCTTACGAATAATTTGGATCAACAAATTACAGTTGAGGTCATGGCAGGCAGGTGTGCGATGAGCCCGCGAACGTTCTCGCGCAGATACGTTGCAACAATGGGCGTGCCGCCTGCGAAAGCGGTCGAGGCAATGCGTGTCGAGGCAGCGAGGGACTTACTCGCGACAACTGATCACAGCATGAAATCAACCGCATTGAGGTGCGGTTTTCGCGATCAGGAACGCATGAGGCGGGCATTCCACAGGACACTCAATGTCTCTCCATCTCTCTACAAATCTCAATTCAGGCTCTGATCGAATTTGCCGTTCTTATCGTTTCTCCATCCGACTGGAGGCGGAGATAAGACGGCTTTAATTAAACGTAGGAAATGTCTGCACCGGCGCCCTACAATCTCGGCGGATTCAGCCACCTCCATTCAGTTAAGAATTGTGAAATATAACAATTTTTACGCGATACCTCATTTAACGAGGGGACGGCGCAACTGTTGACGCGACAACAAGAACTCTTCTCTGCTCAAGATCACGAACAACCGCTTTGGGTCGAGTATTGCCAGGATGAGGGCAGCCAAGCGTTCCGGAGTGACAGTCACCATTACACTGAATGGGCAACCGCTGCCTTCCGAACGCAAAAAACACGTCCGATATGATCGCCAACATAGGTATATGCAAAAGAACCAAATTGGCCGATTCATGTTTTGTTCTGAGCATGATAAAATTTGGTTATGCTTTCACTTGTTTACCTTCGTCTGCGCCTCATTGATACCGAGCGAAATCGTAACCGGGTTTACGAGCTTGAGATCGATCATGATCTATTTGGCGTCATTACAGTGACGGCACGGTTCGGCCGACATCGGGTCAGACTGCGGGATGTTGTTTCGATAGCTCGCAATCTCGATGACGCAAACTGCATCGCCGCTTGTGTTCTACGCCGGCGCCTATCCGCACGGAGGCGTCTCGGAAACGCTTATGTGCTCACGATGGCGGACGGAGACTGCGCGCCACTGGTAAGTCATTGGCATAAAGCAGGCGGTGCCGATCGGCGCGGGGCCATCATTTCGAGCATTAAGCAGCAAAAACCCTATGTCGCGCCGGTCGAACTACCGTTATTCGCCGCTTAGGGAATTCGGACTGCTTCTCATCCGGCAGTGCCGAATAGGTCATCAGGCTTCGCTGGGTGGGAAGCAGACGTTTGCTTAACCGCCTGCCAATTTCGATAAACAGTAGATGGCAAAACCTGAAGGCGTCCGAAAAACTCGGGGCTATTTTAAGCGAGGTTACATTGGAGGTGCTTTAGTCGTGCTTTCAGGAACAGCACTGATACGCGCATCCCAGATGTTGACAAGGAAGACGACACAACAAGGCTGATCTTCCGCTTTGGCGGCGACCGGCACCTGTACGGCGAGCATGTGGCCCGTGAATATCGACAGTCGGCCTTCGTCTGGCTCGGTTATATGCCCCGATCACCCATCGTCTTCAGGCCCTCCCATTGGAAGAACTTGAAGAAGGGTCCCAACTTGGTCGCTGCCTTACCTTGGATGAAGTATGTTTTGCCCCCCTTTAAATCGGTGTCCCGGTCCAAGATGGAGCACCGATCCCATCAACGTTGCGCGAAATGTCTCGTCGTTGTCGATATGCGCACAGCTTTCTGGATCGATCCTTTGAACCACGTGACTTGTCCAGAATTCCTACTCATCAGCTGCTTTGCGGTTCGCATCCGTTGCCGTTGCGAACAGCAGACCAGGATAGGGAATCAAGAAATCCACAATGTCGACGGGAACACGGCGTTTATGGGAAAATGACACCCCAACTCAAGATGGATTTCAGGCTGTAGCCGGAGGTCTTCCGGGATATAGAATTCTGACGGGTGCAAGCCGGTGTGCGCGAAAAACTTCATACAGTGCCGCACTGTCTTTCAGTGTCAGCAATTCATCACACCCTGTTGCCCGAAACCGAACGGACGCATGCGGTCAGGCCATTTGGTAACCATTGACGGAGAGACGGTTGAGCAGAGTCATCGGGACCCGCCAGGGTCGTGTAGTTGAGTGTATTAGACGGCTTCGGCGCCCTCGCCCAAATCAACCTGTCCAATCTCGATCGCTCCCAGCGAAGGCAGGTCTGTCAGACTACAGTTTGACGATGCCGGACCTGGACGGACTGGGGCTGGCACTTTGACCTGCTGACCGGTCCACCCGGCACCCTCGATGCTTCGAGTGCTGGCCGATGAAGTAGCGACCGCAATGGTGCGCGTGCGGAGATCGGGAGGCTGCCGCCTTTCTGACGATCAAGACTACGGGCGACAGCACGTCCTGTGCTGTCGCCACTTCAGCCTAATTCCGCTCGATAAAGAAAACGAGATTCTGGAAATCCTTACTCTGCAGCGGATTCAGGTACCTCAGCAGCACGTTTTGCGCATGGCTTTGCGGAAAGACGCACCGGCTAAATGCCTGCACCAAATTCAGTCCCAGTCATTATTCAGTCCCAGAGACTGCTGTGATACCGGCATTGTCGCTTCCTTCACGTGATGGGGCCGAGCCCCGGCGGTGTTACCCGCCGATGCCCGGTGTCGCTTCTTGCGGCGTCGAAGGCGCCCATTGGCTGACCCCCGGCTCCGTCCGGCCGTCCGGCCCGCTGAAGGAATCGAAGTTAAGTGTGTAAAGGGTTCGATATTGGTCGACCGTGATCTTGCCGGCATTTATGCCCGTCTGTGGTTTGTCGAGGAGAACCTTGCCGTCTGGACTATAGACGTCCAGCTGGAAGGTCAGATCATTCGGATCCTTGCTCGCATTGTAGTTATTGTCGATCACCGAGAGGACGTAGATGTACCCTTTCGTCTCGGTCGCCAGATCCAGGTATCTTAGTGTCCCCGTGGGGCTCTGATCACGCAGTTTCATCGTCGAGGACAGTTTCTGAAGGCGCATTTTCTGAGCCGCTTTGTCATATAAAGCATCGTATGTTTCGGCATTGACGTGGTCTTCAATCCGCCACTTGGTGCCGGGAGACTGCAGGGTGATGGTCAATTCGAAGGCCTGATAGAGATCCATGGCACCGGTCAGATCCCCATATTGGTCGGTTGCTGCCCGAACGTCGTAGACCGCCTTTGACTTGGTGTTCATTACGTACCAGAGAGCACCGGCCTTGGTGACCGAAACGGTGAAGTCCCCCGACTTCGTGTTGTCCTGTTCGACAGGCGCACCGGTCTTGGCCAGGCCAGCTTCGGACATCTTGTCGATCAGAGTTTGATCCACCTTTCCGTTGTCCAGATCCGACATGACCGTTTGTGCGCCAGACGAAGGATTTACTGTTACCTTCGGTGCCAACGACTCGTCGAAATTCTCCTGGAACTGGTTCATCAAATCCTGGCTGACAATCCGGTCGTCAAAATCCGTGGCGTAACCGGCCGCGTTTTCGATGATCAATGGCTCACCGCTAGAGAAGCTCGGCACCGGGTTGCCCATGGTGTCAAATGCCTGGATTCTCGGATGGTTGATGAAGATATTGCCAGTCTCAAGAACGAGAATCCTGCCATCCACAGTGACATTCATCGCTTGCGGTCCATCAAGCAGCCCCTGTCTGCCACCGAGTCCGGACAATGGCAACGCGAGGGGGGCCTTCTCCGGTTCCATTGCATTCGCAGGCAACTTCAGAACGAACAACTTGGCGTTTTTGTTGTCGAGTGCGATCGCGAAACCATTGGGATGCACCGCCGCTTCCTGGAAGGAATTTGACTCCCCCGAGCCAGAGCCGTGCGAGAAAATTCCCCAGATATTGGTCGACGCGCTATCAAACGTATACTCGCCCGGCGGCTTTCTAAGATCGACTCCCTTCAGATGGTACTGCGAAGACTTGCCCAACTTGCCTTTCGGCGCCGACTGAGGTTCGAAGATGAAGTTGCTCTGTCCAGGTACGGGATAATCATAGATCGACAGCTGGTTGATCATCTTCGAATCTTGCTGTGTCTGCGTCACACGAATTTCGTACAGCGGCGGGAGACCCGGCTCACCGATGGTCCAGTCTTTACCATCTTTAGTTGTTGAGATCACGGCATCGGCCGGCAGTGTTAGGCCGAAAGCCGCGAACTCGTCGGCCAGTTCCTTCGGCACAGGCCCGCCAGAGAGGTCCGACTGATAAGTGTCGGGCAAGTTGAAGAGCGGGGTGAGGCCAAACTGGTCAAAGGCGACGAAGCTCGGCGCCGTATAGCCGACCGTCGGAGTGTAGATCTGCTCTTGTGGTGAGCTCAGCGTCGATATGGACTGCGTCGCATACATTGCGTCCTCACTGACATCCGATGTCCCGGAAAAGGGCATGTTCTGACCGGACGCAAGATAGGAATACCCGAGTTGGAACTCGCGGTTATTGTGGATGATGTTCAGCAGTTGGCCTGTATTATTGCCTGACGGCGCCGAAACCGGATAGCTCTCCGGCAGCGGCGGTACACGTTGTTCACCGTGTTCATTAGTGTTGGCAACCCGCAACTCATAGAGTGTTTGCGTCACATCGATGTTGGAACCATTTGCGGTCAACACATAGACCGGTGGCTGGCCCGGAGGAGCAATTGTCCACTTCACCCCTTTGGTGACAACCGTAATATTTCCGCCGGTTGGCAGAATGTAGTTATTATCCTTGAATACTGTCTGCAGTGCGTCGTTAGGCGTGCCACCGTGGTCCAGAGTATTTGAGTAAGGGGCCGCCTTCATTGCAAACACTTTTCCGGAGAATATCATGTGCTGTTCGACCGTGAAATTGGCACCCGTCACGTAATCCACCAAGGTCCAATTTGTGCCCTTTGTCTGCGGATAGATCCAGGCGTCCGATGTAAGCGTATTGCCGTTTTCTTCGAAAGCCTTTTGGATAGCCTGGTCGGGCACACCACCCTTATCGAAGTCAGGGGTGAGGCTTGCGGCGACAGAGAAACTGATGTCAATCCAGAAATGCGTGTCGCCTTTTTCGTACTTCAACGCTCTTTTCTGGCTGTAGGTCGTCGTCGATGTCAACGGGACCAGGTTCTCCTTTATCGCGCCACTGACGGACATCGCATCGTTCGCATCCGGGATCGCTTTAACCCAGCCGCTTTCCCACTGTCCGGCAAGCCAGTTGGAGTCCGAGTAGACACGGAAGACTACATCGATGATTCCGCCTGACGGAATGTCCTTGAACTCGACAATCTGGTCACCCGCCTTTCCGCCATCAAGCGGGCCGACCATGGTATAGGTCGTCCCGCCCTGGCTGCCATAGACGCCGGGATACTTGACCTGACACATCCAATGATCCCCAACGACCGGCCAGACCGGATCGAAACCCTGCTTGCCATGTGCCGGATCCGGGCTGACCTGAACCGTCAGGTTCATGCTCCGCTGGATCTCGATGTCGAAGGTCGCCGGGGAATCGAAGAGTTCCGTCGTTGTTTCGACCAATGAGACAACGTCGATAGTGGTAGAAGCAATACGCAATGCCCAACCAATAACCGGAACTTCCTCGAGGACCTCTTCGGCGGTCATTTCTCCCGCCATCTCGGCAGCGGCCGCACCGTAACGTCTTGTATACGCCGTTTTTCTTACCTTCGCATCCAGAGCCCCAAACACCGCAGAGCAGGCAATGCTGGCCATAGACGAAAGGATCTTTTTTCCAACAGCATTCTTCGATTCGGCAATGCCCGTGATCAACGCTCCTATGCCAATATATCCCGCGACTGCATAAAAGCCGAAGCCCCACTTGCCCTGCAATTCTTTAACGAACGGACTTACGACATTCACTCCAAATGCCGTCTTGAGAGATGACAGGCCGACGCCGAGGACGCACGTTCCCATGGTTCCGGCAAGATTGACGGAGGCATTCCAGTCTTTCAACCCATGTAGGAAACCTAAACCGCCAAAGAGCAACTGCGCCTTGGAAGCCTTGTCGGGCCAGAGGAATTCCACATTGGTTATCTGGGTCAAAGCCGGAACCGACGCCCCCGCCACAGCGGCGCCGGGAGACAACCATGTCAAATAATTCTTGGTTTTGGAGCTCTGGATCATAGAATTGAAGAATGGCTCCGCATCATTGCCGGACGGCACCCTGTTATCCCAAGGCGTTGCTTCTGTGTCATCGCCAACCTTGGTCGACAGTTCCGATTGGGTAAGCGCGGTACCGTCTTCTTTGAAAAATTCAACGTAAACACCCAGATAGCGATTTGGACAGTTCTTCACCGGAACAGTGAGCGTCTTGGTCGAGTTGTCCCACTTCAGAGGATAAGTTTTGAGACCGTACATCGTTGTTTTATTCTTGGCCGAGAAGCCACTCGGACCACTATCGGGTGCAACAGCCTCGACGATGAATTGAGACTCTGCCCTTGCTTCAATGGCGTCGTCGGATACGGTCGGCTTTGAAGCTGAAGCGGTCGATCCTGTAGAGATATTAGTAACGCCCTGCTGCACATTCCAAAGCTGGCCAGCCAATGCAGGATTGTTCTTGGCATTCACCAAAGCTCCGCGCACCGTCGGCCCCGAGGCCTCTACAATGCCCTCGCACGGCTTTTTGGTCTGCGGCGGGTCGAACTCGTCGGTCAGATTGTAGAGAGGTATACCCGCCCCTGATCGGTCGGGCAGCTGCGGCCAGGACAGCTTTTCGCCCGTACGTGACTTGAGCTCAGTATTGGCCTCCGCGTTTACCCAGTTGATCTTTGAAGGATCGGTCTCACCTGGGTTGGAAGCCCATTTCGACCAACTCTTATTATACCAGGACGGCGTTCCGGTTATCGAATTCGGCAGATCCTCCAGGTATCCTACGAAATCCTGCATATCCTGGTTTTGCCTCGGATTAAGGCTGGTCTGTTTAACGATCTCCATCACGCCCGGCTCGACTGAAGAAAGCTCGGGGTGCTGGAGAACGATGGCGACGGCCGTCTCGTACGGTGTCATTACTCGGTTCCAGGCATCGATTGTGCTAGCCTGTTCCTCAGGAGCCAAGGCAGCGAACTCTGTTTCGTATTCGTCCGGGTCCACACCGAAATAAACAGCGTTCATATGCGCCCGCGGGGTGATACCCGCCTGCAACATCCGGCGCACGGCAATCTCCACATGATCCCGCGGAGTATGCAGGAAAACCCGCGCTATTTCTGGTAGCGGGTGGTCATCGAGTGACGGGAAAATGACCTTCCGGATCGTCGCTGCCTGTGTGCTCATCATCGCATCTTCGACGAAGTGCGTCAGCCTGCTCGCATGGCTATCGGGCACCTTCGCTAAGTGATCGTCCTTGTTGATATGCTCGTCGAGTTTGTTCGGATGGTCGGCATATCTATTCAACGTGAAACGGCGGCCACCGCCGGCAAGCAGGGTAAATTCATGCTCCTGCGAATGGTCGGAAAGGTCGAAATGCAGGGTGTGCGACTGAAGTTTGAGAGCCATGAGAATCTCACCTTGTCTTGTTGCAAATTATGATTTTTGAAAACCGGAAGAGCGTTCTGGCCGAACGATCAAACTGGGCAGTTGTAAGTGCCGTCGATAGCGGGAATGCACGACGGTGGAGCAGGAGGCTTAGACGGATGCAGCCATTCATCGAACGACAATTTGTTTTTAGTACAGGTCGTCGATTTCTCGCCGTTCGGGCAGATATTGCCGGGGCCATTCAACTGGTCCTGCGTCATATTGGTAAGACCGGCGAGGATGTTCTTGTACTCATATGCGCCCTCAGAACTCAATCTCTCGACCCGAAAGGCCCCGCCATAAACATCGAGGGAACCGTCTGCGTCCTGCAGTATATTGAAATAGACGTATTCTTTGTGAGTATTGAAAGGATCACGAGAATTGTTGTCTAAGACCCATCCGATCTGTTTGTTTTGATTTATCGAGTCTTTCAGGGGCTCAACTGTCGAGTGGTCGCTGATCGGTGAAGTGCTGGGGAAGGCCTTTGCCAGGTGGTACAGTGATTTGCGCACCACAATTTCTGTTTGGTTAATCGGGTTAAGCCAGAACGTAAGCTCCGCACTGTGTTTGTTTTGGGGGTTGACGAACTGCCAGTCAGAGGGCTGCGACGCTTTGGTGAGCGTCGTATTGACGCCAACTGATATCCCCACTTTTTTGAGCGCTTGCCGCAACTCCTTGCTGATCGGACTTATCGCGAGTTGGCTCTGCAGCGACAGCGGCAAGTAAGAAATTGGCGTTGGGTCTTTTTCTTTTAGCGTTGATTCTTTTTCTTTTGATTCTGATTCTGATTCTTTTGCCGGAGGTTGTTGGGGAATGGTGTATTTTGTTCCCTCGGCAACAGCCAAGGCCGGACGTTCTTCTGTTAAGTCGAAACCCGGCATGATGACGTATTGGCTGTAACCGTCATCCAACCGCCAGTAATCGACATAGCCCGTGACCGATAACTTGTCGTCACTAATCAGTGGGATGAGTTCATTGCCGAACTCTTTGCCGAACTCATTGATAATATCCTCAGTTGGTGGGTTGTCCCTGCTGAGGGCAGCTAGCTGCTCATTTGTGATTGTGATCGATCTGTCAAAAGACTGATTGTCGTTGAGTTCGGAGATAACCGAAACCGCTTCATCCGACGGAATTTTGAAGCGCCAGGCACCGGCTGCTATATTTTCCGGTTGACTGTCTTTCAGGTTGGAGATGCCGAAAACGGAATCGCTGAAATTTGCATCGGCGATCATCGCGCCATCGAAGTCGGCGCCCACCAGTGTAGCCTCGGTGAAGTCCGTGGTGCTCCCTGTCGAACTGATGCCAATGGTCACAGTATTGAATTGAGCATTCGACAGAATGGCGGAGCTAAATATCACCCCTTCCAGTGCGGAGGACGAAAAGATCTGATTGCTCAGGTTGGCGTTCGACAGATTCATGTCGCGCATCTGCGCACCGGAAATGCTGCTGCTCTCTTTTGTTGTCCCGTAGAATGCGGATCCGGAGGCATTGACCCCGATCAGGTTGGCGTAGCTAAAATTGGTATTGACCAGAAACGCCTTCGACAAGGCTGCTGGCATGACAGGGGTGCTAACCTCGATCGTAGACATTGTGTCGATTTTGACGACCTCGGCCCTGTAGGTGGTCGAGCTAGTCGTCGTGGTGATCGTCCACGCCTGATCTTTGTAACGGGACTTCGTAATTGTCACCGTTCCGGTCAGGTGAACTCCCTCTTCCCCGAATATCGAGACCACGGCGTCCGGGTCTGGTTCCTCCAGCGCTTTCAGCAGTTTCTTGTAGTCCGAGGACGGTTCCTCCTTCGAGGATGACTCCGCCGCCGAGGACGGTTCCTCCTTCGCCTCCGATGGCGGTTGGGTAAAGAAGAAGCACAAAGACAACGCGCCGAGCTGCGCCCCGGTTAGATCGCATCCCGCCAAAGAGGCATGCGTCAGGTTCGTGCCATGCAACGTCGCGGTTCCGGTGAACGATGCTTCATCCAGGGTTGCATATGAGAGGTCCGCACCGTCGAGTTTCGTTTTATCAAGCTTGCACCCGTTCATCTTGGCTTCGGTGAAGATTACCCCGCTGAGGTCATAGCCGGTCAGATCAAGATAGCGGATGTCAGCACCGGTGAAATTCGTTTCGCTACTGATAGTCAGAGAATTGGGATACACAGTTACCGAGGTCGTGTCGGCATTATGCAACGAGGCTTTGGTCAGGTCGGCGCCAGATAAATCAAGGCCACCGCGGCTTGGCGGGATCATTTTGGCCGTGATGTGGGCATTGCAAAGCGACGCGCCAGAGAAATCACAACCTGACAATCCAGTAGCATTCTTGACCGACCATTCATTCATTTTCGCCTTCTTGAATGAAGTACGGGCAACGAAGCTATCGGAGGACATGTCGGTCCCGACCGCCGACATGTTGTCGCAGGTGGCATCCGTCAGCTGGATAGATTTCATTTTTGCGCCGTCCAGATTAGCGCCCGTGAAATCTACATTTGCGCACCTTGCTCCTGGCAAGCTTGCACCGGAGAGATTGATGTTTGCGCACTTGGCATTGCTGAAAACAACGTTCTTTGGGAACGTGCAGTTTGAGAAATTCGCATTCTCAGCCGTGGCTCTCGAAAAACTTAAATTTACGGCTGTGCTCGCGGTGAGGTCGCTGCCCGAGATATCGACCCAGGTAAAATCGTGGCCAGGGTCATTAAATGATTTTCCTAATATTACTTCAACTCGGGGGGTGACGATAGTATACATGAAGTATGATACTTCGCTTGTTGGAACCCCCACCACTTTATTTGGGCTTTGGAAATAATTCCAGTTTGCCATTACTTTCGTGTCGCTTGAGTCTAATTCTTGGATGACACAGGGCGGGCTTTCCATCCAGTCCAGCTCTTGATCTTTTTGCGGGTTTATGTAGAAGACGGTCGCTTTCGTTCGATCCTCCTGCACCGCTTTGTAGGTTGGCAACCGTGGTTGGCCTGGCATCATAACTTCATAATCTTTGAAGTCGGAGCGCTCTACATATTTGCCATTCGCAGCCGATTGAATGACAACCCCGGAATCGTCGCCATAAAGATTAAAGCGATCACTCCCATCAGCCGGCGCATCCCCGGCGATCAGGTAACCCTCGCTGTCTGTCTGAACAACGGCGGTCCCTTTAGGAGTGGACTCGCAGCAATAATCGAAGATTAATTTCCCGTAAAAAGTGTATTCCATGATCTTTCCTTATTGCAGACAGTGATTGGCGCGTTTCGTGGCATACGTCGGAGGTGCGTTGCAGCGCTTTAGCTGAGATCAGACCGGATTTGCTCCGGTTCGGCCCTGGCCATATAAGCTGCAAGCCAGGCGATCATTGAGGTCCTGAACATCTTTGCCAAAGGGACACTGGCAATGACCTGGGCATTCAATCGCGTCGCGACGCGCATCGCATCGCGCCTGAGCTCATCTTCCCGGACACGCTCCAAAAGCCACCACCGTTCCTAGATTTTCTCTTTTTGATTGATGGAGCTTCACCGAGTTTGCCGCATGCAGCAATCATATGTGCCATGGCTACCCGGGGGCGCGCACCCGAAAGAGCTCTGATTGCCTTAGTGGAAGAAAACAGCATCTGACACATCCTTACCGTTAACGTATAGAAGGCTAATGCTTCCCGATCTGGGATCCGGAGTTTTTCCGGAAGCGCCAGTTGGGCCTCTATCGCTATCGCCAGCAAAAACAGGCAGTTCGTTTGAAAAATACGTATCATTCTGCGCCAAACGGCCAGATTTCCCACCGAGACCACCTTCGGCGCCTGCGCCGGCAGTTCCTCGCTTCACGGCGCTTGCTTCAATGCCTGGGGACCCGTGCCTGCAGCTTATGTAAATATTGCCAGCATTTCCGGGCCTGCCACCGTCACCCCCAGCGCCCCCAGCGCCGCCCGCCCCAGGACGACCGCCTTTACCGCTACTGGAATGTTGGTTTGGACTCCCGCTGCCGCCTGCATCCTGACCGATGCCGCCCATACCGCCTGTCTGGCCGCCGCCACCATCGCCACCGGAAGTTTTTATTTGCCAGTCACCTTCCATTCTATCGGCGCTGATGGTGAAGTCGCTTCCGTTGCCGCCATCACCACCATTGGCTCCGTCAGTGCCGGGCAATCCGGTGTGACCGTCGTCGGGGGGGGTGGCCGGGAGGCCGCCATTATAGGCACCTGCAGCGGGAGGAGGCGGTTTAGAAGAGTAGTCCGCCCCGTTAGCCCCACTTGTGTCGATTTCTATCACGATGCTGGAGTCGATTGCTGTCATGTTGCTTGTCCTTGTTCGGCCGGATTTCCGGTCGGTGCCGTCGCACCGGATCATGTTCTGAACTGTGAGGTTTCCGTTGGCTGTTGCCTTTATCCGGCCGCCCTCACAGATATTCAGTGTGCCGATATTGCCCCCCCGACACCGTCTCAACCGGAAATGGGCTGCTGCTCCCATTGATGCAGATGTTCCGGACCGCATAGACGGTGAATGTCGTCGGGAAGCGATGCTTTTTCGATCGCATTCTTCCAATGCAGCACGCGCGCTGGGGTGCGTAGATCCAAGCCCATATCGCCTTGTCGAGCATTCTGTTTCGTGCGCCCCGGGATCGGCATTTGTCATATATGCCGGGGTTATTTGGGCGCTCCCGCGAAAGCTCTGATTGCCTTGCCTGCATCTACCGGACCAGCCGCAAGACGTCTTGAACTGTGTTAAGGTAGAAAAAGCCGCTGCCTCCAATCGAAGGCGTGCCTGTTTTTCCTGAGGTGCCGGCTGGGCCAACCATTTTAACACCATCAGAGATTGTGTTGTGGTCTCTTGTGACGCCAATGGCATGTGCCCCGCATTTGCCACCCTGACCACCTGGACCGCCATTTGCGCCGGCGCCGGCAATGCCGCCGTTCAGCAACACTTTGCTGAACGTTGGGGATCCGAGCCTGTAAGTTACGTAAATATTGCCAGCATTTCCGGGCTTGCCGCCGTCGCCGCCAGCGCCACCAGCGCCGCCGCCGCCGCCGTATCCGCCAATCCCATCCTCCACGCTACCATCACCTGCATTCTGACCAACTCCGCCCGTACCGCCTGTCTGGCCGCTACCACCATTGCCACCGGAAGTGTCTATCTGCCAGTCACCGTGCATTTGCCCGGCATTGAAGGTGAAATCGTTTCCGTTGCCACCATCGCCGCCATTGGCTCCGTCAGTGCCGGGTAATCCGGCGTGACCGTCTTCACCTTTTCCGGCATTGACATCGCTCTTTCCTTTGGCAGCTGGCCGGCCATTGTTGTAGGCCCCGGCAGGGGGAGGAGGCGGTTTAGAAGAGTAGTCCGCCCCGTTAGCCCCACTTGCGTTGATTACTGTCATGTTGCCTGTCCTTATTCAGCCGGATTTGCAGTCGGTGCCGTCGCACCGGGATCGGCATCAGTCATATATGCCGGGATTATTGCGGGCGTTCCCGCGAGAGCTCTGATTGCCATACCTGCATCTACCGGAGCTGCTGCAAGCCGTTTCAAACAATGTTAAGGTTAAAAACGCCGCTACCTCCAACCGAGGGCGTGGCAGGCTTTCCCTGGGCGCCGGCTGGGCCAATCATTGATTCACCGGAAGGGGTGTAGAGTCTTTCGTTCGAAACACTCGAGCTGCCACCTTCACCGCCGCGACCACCATTGGCGCCAGCGCCGGCAGTACCGCCGGTTAGCGACACTTTGCTGAACGTTGGGAAGCCGTGCCTGTAGGTTACGTAGATATTGCCCGCGTTGCCGGGCTTGCCACCGTCACCTCCAGCGCCACCAGCGCCGCCCGCCCCTCCGAGACCGCCATCTCCCGCTCGGCAGTAATTGCTTGATTCTCCGTAATGACCTCCATTCTGACCGACGCCCCCCATACCGCCTGTCTGGCCGCCGCCACCATGGCCACCGGAAGTGTCTATCTGCCAGTCACCTTTCACCTCATCGGCGCTGAAGGTGAAATCGCTTCCGTTGCCGCCATCGCCACCATTTGCTCCATCAGTGCCGGGCAATCCGGTGTGACCGTCTTCGCCGTTTCCGGCCGGGACACCACATGACTTGCCATGGTCTTGCGCCGGCGTTCCTGAGGCGGCTGGCCGGCCGTTGTCGTACGCACCGGCAGCTGGAGGAGGAGGCTGAGAAGAGTGGTCCACCCCGTCAGCCCCACTTGTGTCGATTTCTCTCATGCCGCTTGTCCTTATTCAGCAGGATTTGCAGTCTGAGCCGTCGCACCGGATCATCTTCTGCACTGTGAGGTTTCCGTTGGCTGTTGCCTTTATCCAGCCGCCCTCACAGACCTTCAGCGTGCCGATATTGCCGCCCGACACCGACTCGATCAGAAGCGGGCTGTTACTCGCATTGATGCAGATGTTCTGGACCGCATAGACGGTGAATGTCGTCGGGAAGCGATGCTTTTCGATCGCATTCTTCCAATGCAGCACGCGCGCCGAGTTGCCGTAGATGTAAGCCCGCATCGCCATGTCGAGCGTTCTGTTCTGCTCGGCACCCAACGCCCCGGGATCGGCCTTCTCGATCTCGCTCGGATCAATCGCCGGAAGGTCGTGATGCTCCGACATCTTTCCAGAGGTGAAGCATTCGTCCGCATTGCCGGCGAGCCATTTGATCTCGTCGACGTTAAGGATCGTCAAGTTATGCGTCGGAATGGTCGACCGCTCAGGATCGCTGGAAATAATGACCGGCCCCTGGTGCGTTGCCGGAGAAATTTCCGCCACCACCTTTGACGGGTCTATCTGCAGCTGCTTGAGGCGAACATAGAACGCTTCTTGCTGCTCCGATGTGAGGTTGCTGAGCGACAAATCGCCCTTGCCGGCGAGCCGATGGATTCTGTCGGCGCCGATGGTCGCCACATGATGCTGCGGAATTGTCGACCGCTCAGGATCGCTGGAAACGGCGACCGGCCTCCGGTGCAACGCCGGAGAAAACTCCGCCACATCCATTGACGGGGCTATCTGCAAGGCTTCCAGAGGAACGTAGACCGCCCCTTGCTGCTCCGATGCGAGATTACTGAGTGACATACCGTCGTCCCTTCCTGTTTTACCGGCAGCAAACAAAGCACCCGCTCCATAGCGCCCGCTTCTCATTGCTACATTTCTTTTTGGCAATTACTTTTAGTTGCATTACGTTAGAATTCTAATTTTTATCCACCCGCATTTGTAGGTGCATATTTTGAAACCAACTGATCCTTTTTGTCGTAAAGCCGTATTATTTTAAAGTCAATAAAAAAATTATGATTTTCTTTGTGTTTTCTCGTGATTTTCATATTAATCTTGATGTAACGTCTGAAATGAAACGTGCGAACGCCGCTTGTTGAGGGCCCTATTCTCCAAAATAGAATTCGGCAAGGAAGAGACTGTTTGAGGGGAGTAAACGGGTATTACATGGCGTGTGATATTCTATTAGTAGTCTGATTTTAATAAATTATTTATATTTCTTCTTCGATCTTTTTGCGACAGATCCCAAGGTCTTCACCACACAAAAAAGCTGTGTTTCCGGCGGCACGGCATGGCATTCACCAAGCCACCAGAAAGTCTCGTCATTCCATGGCACAGCCAGCAAAAGAGTGGATATCCCAGATCAATCAATTGCGCGGCGGCCACGGTCTTTAGGTAGGATCCCCAAAGTCGATCAATTCAAAAAACCATGATTGCGGATACCAAATGTTACAAAACGATACTCGTAATACGTGATTATAACCATTTTCCGGAGATATTTTGTAATGTGTGACTGGAACTGAAGCGCGCGGCCAAGCCGAAGCGTGCCCCTCCACACCTAAAGCAGATCTATCGCGTAGACTGTCAAAGCGATTCGGGAGGGGGCATGACGTGCTGTTGAAAGGTCTCTTATGGCGGCGCGCCGTGCATGAGTTTTCGGATCGGGAACTTCAGCCAGCCGTACATTTTCGCAAGCGCTCGCAGTGCGTCACCGCCAGGCAACTCCAAGAAATATCAGCATGCTCGAAGAAGCTTTGTGGGGGGCCTATGCCTTGCCCACAGCGATCACGCCACCGCACTGCGTCAGGGCTGCGCCGCTTCAGCAATGGCTTGCTGACAGTCAAGTCAGCGCCATCGGGCCAGACGAAGAACTGAACAGGGGACTAGCGCGCGTCGCCCTCAATCTGGCCTCACTCATGCACAACGTCGCCAGCGTGCATGCCCGCGAGACTTTCCCTCCGGCAATCCTGGATCAATTCAAAGGATTCTCACACCGTGAGCTCATCGCCCACCAGCACTGACTGGCCGTCGATCTCCAGTGTAGCGCCGGTGTGGATCACATCAATATGGCAGGGTGCCTTTAACGTAGCGGCCATTAACATAATTGCTGCCTATTCAATCAACTCGAAATCCGAGCCTACCGAGATCCTCGAGACTGGTCGCATATGTTCGCGCTTTCGAGTTCAGGCCCAATGGTCGTTGAAGCACGCAAGCGTCGTGTTCAAGTAGTCCGCCGATTTGCCATCCTTGTCTTTGATCATTTCGCCGTTCTTAACCTCAACTACAATCGGATTATCGCGCAGAACACCGAATCCCATGAGCCGGATGTTGCCTACAATCGTACAGGCACAGAGCTTGATCTGTCGCGTAATTGTAAATTCGTGAACGGCCACCTTGGGTCGTTGCTAGTCGAATGGCCACCCGGCGCCGGGGGGAATGATCACTCGCCGCAACTGCCGAGGACGCCACTAGGAGAAACCGAAGGATTCCGGGAATTATGGTTTCCGCTGGCGGCAGAAACGTATGAGCTTAGGCTCGTTGATTAGGAAGCTGCTTGACTGGAATCGAGGGAAGGATCTGTTACCGCGGCAACGAACTCCTCGCCGAAATGCGTTAGCCCCCAACCACTGTCATGTCTCTTGATAAGCGCCAAGCGTTCAAGGTGTTCGTAGTGCGCATCTGTTTCCTCTCCCACCACGATGGAAAGACCGAAGCCGATAACGGAAATAGACGCGAAAAGCTTCTTCGCGGAAATCTTGATACTCGCGTCTGAGTGACGTTCAGCTACCTTAGATAAAACAATCGCATCCTCTGCACTCAGACGTACTAATATCTTAGGGAATTCTGGGTGCACGCCACCCGCAGATATCTCGTTCGCGATCAAGTTCGCCCATATGTCCCGAAGGTTTTCATCGCTCTCTACGGATGCTTCTTCGATGGCGGATACTAGCACCCGGGCAGATGGTGGGATCCTTCTTGAAGCGTCAATGTGTTGAGTTTTTAGCCGGGCTCGCTGAACGGCATCGGCAGCAAAAACCTTCTGAACATCGATCATCGCATCGAATTTTGCCTGTATCAGCCCGCCTAGTCCGGATGTTGTCTTAGTGATCGGCGAAATTAGGTCAGTGAATGTATCGCAGGCTGTATCAATCGCTTTCTTCCATCCCTCTTTGGGAATGGCCTGCGCAACCTTTCCGATACCAGCGACATCGAGGTCACCATTGGAGTTAGTCACGGCCTACCTCCCCCGTCATATTGGGAAACCATAGCTCCAACTAAAGACGACTGACACACTATAGGCAGAACAGTGGTCCTTGGCACGCCCTAGCACGGGGGGCTAAACGGTCGCGTTCAGCGTTCGATAAACCCTCACCAAGGCATCCTTGAATTTGGAACTCTCGTAGCTTCTAAATGTCCGCTTCGGGTCGCTGCCGGCCGAATAGGCCATCAGGCTCTACAGGGTGGGAAGCAGACGGTCGCTGCCCACAATGCCGCCTCACTACTTTGCCGACGTCGTGCTCTTGCATGGCCGGGTAGATTTGGTGCCTTATATATGGTGATGAATGAGAACGAGATTATCGAGGCGATCCAGTCGGCAATCCCAAATGTTGACCCATATGGCTTGATACCGAGCAGACCGATCAAAGAGCTTTCGGAACTGCTCCGTAAGTCGGGCAAGTACGACGAATTTGATGACAATCGCATTCATAGGATTGGCACTTCAGGCTCGTCCTGGATGATCGAAGAGTTTGTTCAAGGGGTGGTCAGTCGTGCCGCCATGGTGGGCGCAGAGGCCGCTTTGAACGAGGTACACAGCTACCAAGCCGCTGATCGGGTCCAACTGCATCGTGTCCTCCTGCTTCATGATGTTCACATTGATGAAGCCTTCACGTTCTCGAACGGGGTCAATCTAGTTGATCTTCACGAACTGCCAGACTCACCGCTGCGGGATAGTCTGATCCGTCAGCGCTGGAGCATGCAAATGGGCTGGCGTATTGACGCCGTTATGACCACAGACTTCACAGTCAAGAAGGATATTCGCGCGCAAGATGAGCATCGAGCAAACGACAGGTCTACCGTGAAAGAAGAGACCGCGCTCACAGAATTGCTGGACGACACGAGGCTGCTTTTGTCCCTTGCCAGACCCGCTGACTACGGTCTTCCTGTTGTGGCAGCGGCCACCCTTGTTCCAGTCCAGTTGAGCTTTGTTCAGAAAGGACTTGGCTACAGCCCTTTTGCCGAGCCCCTCACGACTATTGGCCCTGAGATTATAGGCATAGAAGCGCGTAATGCCGAAAAGTTGATAGCGGCTTTTGGGGGCCTCGACGAGGAAACAAAGGCAAGAATGCGGATCGCGCTTAAACGCCTCAACGATACCAAGATCGATCCGGATTGGGCAAA
This sequence comes from Nisaea sp., assembly GCF_039990255.1. GTDB lineage: Bacteria > Pseudomonadota > Alphaproteobacteria > Thalassobaculales > Thalassobaculaceae > Nisaea. The sequence continues at coordinate 57,221 of NZ_JBDXGG010000009.1, forward strand.
CAAAGCCATCAATCTTAGAATTTGCTTAGAAAACATCTTCCTCAATCCAGAGGAAGGAAGTCAGATTGCAAGGCGCATCTCGGAGCGTGCACCGGGGCACACTGGGTTCAGCAAAACGCGCGCGAGAAAGGTCTATAATTTCTTGTCGAAGGCTGTTCATACCGGCGAAACGCAGCAGCATCCTGAAATCAATGAGAAAATAATTGCTCGCGAGATACAGCAAGTCTTGCGTCAAATCATTCACGATGGTGCCTATCCGATTTGGCCCGATACAAATCGCGATTGTCAGTCGAAAATGTCCAGTTGGCTCAATCAGATATTACGGAGGGTGGGCATCGAGCCCAACTCCTGAAAATCGAAGATAGGTTCAGGACAATTGGACCATTAAACACCGAAGCCGGTAATGCACTCGCCCTTTTCATTGCATTGCCGCTGGTGTCACTTGAATACGCCAAGCTGAACTAGCGAGCGAGAATGTCGCACAATCGAAACGACCGCTTTGGGTCGCCTGTTGCCAGGATGAACGCAAAGGCATTGAATTCCGTGTCAGGAGGGATGGAGCATTCTTTTGAGAGGATGCGACGATGCTTACTGACCCTGATGGTTTTGAAAGTTCCGCACTGCGTACCCCCTGGAACAAGGGAAGACTGGTCGGCCAGAACCAGAAGCGGCCGCACAAGCCGAAGGATGTCTGGTCAATCCGGGTGAGGCTTGAGATAGCGGGGAGCCTGCGCGACCTCGCTTTGTTCAATCTCGCTATCGACAGCAAGCTGCGGGCCTGCGACCTGGTGAGCCTGCGGGTTGATGATATTCTTTCCGACGGCCGTATTCGCGAGCGCACGACAGTTGTTCAACAGAAGACCGCACGTCCGGTTCAATTTGAGATGACAGCAGCAACCCGGAATGCATTGGCCGCGTGGATAGATCAATCAGGACGACGTCCCGGCGGCTATCTCTTTGTCAGCCGGCTCCGTAAGAGCCCTCACTTGTCGACGCGCCAATACGCCCGGATTGTACATGGCTGGGTCGAGAGCGCAGGTCTCGATAGCTCGGCTTAGGGGACTCACACCATGCGCCGGACCAAATCGGCTCAGATTTACCGGAAGACTGGTAACTTACGCGCCGTTCAGCTTCTCCTCGGTCACACGAAGCTTGAGAGCACGGTGCGCTACCTTGGTATAGAGGTCGAAGACGCATTGGCGATATCCGAGCAAGTCGAACTATGACTATGACCGTCACTGGCTAGACCACAGGCGACGGTTATCGTTCTGCAGGTGCATGACAATGAGGTGGTCTCGGAGAGGTATCCTGAGACCACCGATCAATTGCATCGCGGACAGTGGTCAAACGAGGCAATCACTGAATTTATCCTGCAAATGTCAAACATTACCAATTTGCCGGATAAGTTGTTATTTTACATATGGTTAAGGGGCCTTTTTCTGAAGATATCAATTGAGCGGTATTTCGTGTGCCGAGCAAACATTCAGGAATATCGATGGGCACTTTGGGATGCCAAAGGCCGAAAAGGCCATCAGGCTCTGCTGGGGAGGGTAAAGCCGTCATGGATGGGCCCCATGCGAGAAACTAGTTTGGCTCGGATCCGGGCGGTCAGGCTGCATGCATTTTTATTCTTTTTTGTTCCCATGTGCCACATTGCGCAGTCCTCAGTAGCGAAATGGAGGCCTTTGCTCGAATTGCAGAAACCACGATTTCGGGTTGCGCAATGACGTTCAGCGCATCAATCGCCCTTCATCATCGATGACGCCCAATGTCCCGAACGGCGGTTTGTTCCACTGCCAAAGAACGAGGTTCAGTTCGCCAACTGTCGCACCGGGCACGAAGCTCTGGACGAGTAGTCCAGCATATCCATCTTCCAGGAGCTGCCACGCAAGCTCGTGTGTAGGCACCGTTTCGCCCGCATACATCTTCGTCCGCCAGGCGTCGTCTGCCAGGTCCTCGGCTGACATCGCATACCTAGCAAGCGCAACATCATCCCGCGTGTCGAAAAAAGGCCCGATATCTGCTTTGTAAGCGACGAGCGTCGTCGGCTGCAGGGTTCCGACCTGATTGGCCTCACGAATAGCGGTCTCAAGCCTCAGAGAGGTATAGAGGGCTTCGACACCGCGCTTGTTGAAACGGCCGCCATGAATAGCGGCACCGTACCCTGACAGCGGCTCACGAGCATAGACGGGGTTGAGGGCTCGAAACAGAAGCCCTTTGAATCTGTCGTTGCTAAAGCGGGGGCTGGTCATGCATGGACGCCGGCATCCACAGCATCGACATATTGGAGCACTTGATCGGCCTTCCCGTCTTGAATGAGCTGCATCGCGGTCCAGCCGGAAAACCCGGCAAGCGGTGTGGATCGAAGCCAAGCATAGGCCATCAATTCCGAGCCGAAGCGCGGGGTCACCTTGTTGATGATCTCCACCATTTCCCTCAGACGGCGCTGGGTTTTGTGAGACGTCACCCGGTCTTTCCGCTGCACGGCGTCCTTACCGAGGCCAACCGTGCTCGCGACCTCTTCGGTCGTTGTATGAAGAACGGAGGCGATCTCTTTCGGGGAGAACACACCGTTTCTCGCAAATGCTGTGATTTCCATGGCATCCTCGTTCGCACATCATGGCACAATGATTTAGACGCAACATAGCGTCTAAACGAGCGGCGTTCAAGGTGGCGTCATACTGGACTTAGACGAGCAATCTCGTCCTCAAGATCTTTCAGCCGCTTGGCATCGGATATCTCCCCACGCCGGGCACCATGTGCAAGCGATGTGGACCTAGAACAGCGAGTTTTTCAGTTTTATGGCGCCGGACAATTTGCGCTCACTGGATCGGATCTGTTCGCAAAAGCGAGAGGGACGACACCATCGACCAGTCGACCCTGCACAACATCACGGGCATTTAAGGCAATAGAGCCATGGTTAGATCATGCCATGGTTCGGTGTTCCCCGTCACTCGACAAGCGCTTTGGAAAACCAGTCACGGATGGCATTTAGCGAATGTCCGCTTTGGGCCGCGTTCAGCTAACAGAGAAATGCTTCACAAAACCCGGGTCCGGCTCGACCCCAAGCCCCGGACCGCCCGGCAGGCCGACGCTCCCGCCGCTTTCCTTGACCTGTTCGCCAACGCGGAGCGGTTCTGTAAGCAACTCCTCGCGGAACCGGTTCGGCGTGGTGTCGTATTCCAGCATCGGCTGGACCGGGTGTGCTCCGCCCGGCAGGTCCGGCAGGGCGGCCAGCAGGTGCATGTTGGTGGCAACAGCTACCGCCGAGCCCCAGACATGGTTCACGATCGGCATGAAATGAGCTTCGGCCAGCGCCCGGACCTTCAGATATTCCGTGATACCGCCAAGTCCGCAGACTTCCGGCTGCAACACGTCGACGCAGCGGTTATGGATCAGGTCCCGGAAGCCCCAGCGGGTGAACTCCCCCTCCCCACCGGCAATCGGCATGTCGAGGGCGAGGCACAGATCGCGATAGCCCTGCCGGTCCTCCGGCGCGACCGGTTCCTCGAACCAGGCGACGCCGAGCCGCTCCAGCTCACGGCCGAGCGGGATGGCCTCGCGCGCCGTATAGGCGTGGTTTGCGTCCACCATCAGGCCGATATCCGGGCCGATGGCATCGCGCACCGTCTCAACCAGCGCGATATCCTCTTTTACGCCGCGCCCGACCTTCATCTTCATGGCCTTGTAGCCGGCATCGCGTATCGCCGCGCTCTCGGCCGCGAACCGTTCCTTCAGGTCCGGCACCCGTTGCAGCATCATGCCATAGCCATAGACCTGAATACGGTCGCGGAAAGCACCGCCGAGCAGCCGGTAGACCGGCACCCCGTGGATCTTTCCAGCCAGATCCCAGAGCGCGATATCGACCCCAGAGAGAGACTGGATCGGCATACCCTTCTGTCCGTGGTCCCGCAGAAGGTTGTAAACCTTGTGCCAGATCACCTCGCGCTCAAGCGGATCCATGCCGAGCACCATCGGCTGGATCACCCGTTCGACGATGGCCTTGTTGGCGAAGGCGATATCGCCACCACCGAAACACTCGCCCCAGCCAACCACCCCCTCGTCCGTGGTGATCTCCACCAGATGGGTCGTGCGCTTCAGATAATATTGCTGGGAATAGCCGAGCTCTTCATCGAGATCGTACTGGAGCACATGGCTCCGGATGCCGGTGATCTTCATGAGCGACAGACCTGCAGTGTTGCCAACCCTGAAAGCCTAGATCATCCGGGATCACATAGGCCACGCGCTTTTCACGGGACGGTCCAGCTCCCGGCGAGAGGCGGCCACACCGGACCGCCCCATAAGATCATTCAGGCCGGAACATCATACGCAGTGATCGTCATGTCCGCCGCTTCCTCGCGCAACGGAATGATCGCCTGATAGGCATCCGAAGCGTACCAGGCTTTCAGATCCTGCATGCTCGGGAAGGAGGCAATGCCGGTCGCCTGATGAGTGGCGGAACTGCCGGTCAGAACCTCGCCAACCTTGCCGCGCAACACCATTTCACCGCCGAACGGCTTGAAGGTTTCCGCAGCTTTCTTTGAATAGTCCTGCATCTTTGCCGGGTCCTTGACCGCGACCACAGCCACAAAAAACGCCGTCATGAATATCTCCTCATTCCCTGAACGCTCGACAAGATTTGTCGGGCACGTTATGTACAGGTGTGGATAAAACATGCGTGTAGCTTTTTGTCCATACCTGTACAAAAATTTTTTCGTGAGTGATTTTGGCCCGACCGAGCAAATTCGACAGAGACGAAGCCGTCGATACAGCGATGGAAATCTTCTGGCAGGACGGCTATGAGGCTTGTTCAGCCAAGGCGCTTTCCGAACGTCTCGGGATCACCCGGTCAAGCTTCTACAACGCCTTCGGCAGCCGCGAAGAACTGTTCCGCGAGGCACTGACCCGCTATGGCGAGCAAGCGCCGGACCGGGCTTTTGCAAGAGACCCTGCTTCAGCGGGCAGCGTCCGCCGGCTGATCACGCAGACGTTCCGCGCCGCATGTCACGCACGCGCCACCGACCCCGATGCCAAAGGCTGTTTCGCAATTAAAAGCGTCGCCGAACTCTGCAACCGTGACGAAGCGCTTGGCCCGTTACTTGATGAGATGATCCAGGCCAATGTCGCACGACTGGAACGATTGCTTGAATTCGGTAAGGCGACCGGCGAGCTCCCTTCCGAACTCGACCCTCATGCCACCGCACTTGCCATCAAGACCGTTCTGGTCGGCCTCAACGTCGTCTGCAAGGTGATCCGCGAGGAAGGCGAACTCTGGCTCTCGGCCCGCACCGCCCTCAAAGCCCTCGACCTGCTTGAGGAAGATACAGCGCCGTGACGTGATGTTTCGTGTCACACCTTCCTGCCGTCCGGTCTCTAAACTTTCAGACCAACGACGGAGCGACGGACATGCCCCTGAATGAACCCGGTACGAAAACCCTGAACAATCTAGCCGAACAGGCCAGAACCGGAGACAAGAGCGCCCTAGAAGCTTTGATACGCGCTTCACAGGATTCCCTCTACACCCTAGCACTGCGCTTTCTCGCCAATCCCGACGACGCACGGGACGCAACGCAGGAAATCCTGACTATCCTGGTCACCCGGCTCTCAACCTTTGAGGGGCGCAGCGCCTTTCGCACCTGGGCCTACAGGATTGCCGTCAATTACCTGCTGCGCTCCCGCAAGATCCAGAGCCGCACCCTGACCCTGAGCTTCAAGGCCTTCGAAGAAGATCTGCATGCGGGCCTGGTCGAGAACCCGGCTCCGGCAGCGGATGATGTTGCCATGCTCGGCGAACTCCGGATCGCCTGTACCATGGCCATGCTGCTCTGCTTGGATGTCGAGCACCGGATCGCCTTCGTGCTTGGAGAAATCCTCGAGCTCGGTCACCGAGAGGCAGCGGACGTGCTGGAGATCGCACCCGCTACGTACCGTAAACGTCTGTCCCGTGCCCGCACAGAGGTCATTGCCTTCTCCGGCCGGGTCTGCGGGCTCGCCAATCCGACGGCGCAATGCACCTGCCCGCGCCGTCTTCCTGAAGCGCTTCGCCTCGGGCGTCTCAACAGATCGCGCCCCCTCACGAACGGCGCTGAAGACGGCGACTACGCTGATGTCCTGGCCCGAACCCGCGATATGGAACGGGATCTGGCCACACTCTGCCTGCAAAAGAGTCCCGCGCGATTTAGCTCTCCCGGGGACCTCGCAGCCACAGTGCGCTCCATCGTCACAGAGCAGAAGCTCCACTAAACATTCGCGCCCTCTGAACAGTACCCGTCCGTTGACGCGGGCCCGACCGACATTCAGCGCGCGCCGGTTTGTGCTGCTCCTGCACGCGTACCTTGAATGCAGCATATGAAGGAACTCAGACCATGGAAGACAAGCAAGCCGTTCTCTCGACTATCCTGACCATGACAGCCAATCTTGAGAAAGGCGATCTGGACGGTGTCATGGCGTCCTACGAACCAGGCGCCTCCATCCTGTTCGAACCGGGCCAGCCAGTTGCAGACGCAACCGCCGCCCGGCAGATCTTCGGTGACCTCGCGGCCACCAAACCGGCCGTTCACTACGGGGAGCATGAAGTCTATGTCACCGGCGACATGGCTGTGCATCTTGCCCCCTGGGGCATGCGGGGTACCGCTCCCGGCTGCGAGGACGTCACCATGGGCGGCCTCACTGTTGCCGTCCTGCGGCGCCAACCGGATGGCAAGTGGTTGATGCTGTTCGACAACCCACACGGCGCCCATGGGCTTGAGACGGCAAAAGCAGAATAGAAGCCGATCAGCTCGGGCCGCTCGTCACCCTCGACGGGCGGCCCGGGCACTGCGCCGGGTTGCCAGCAGCAGGTTGGTCTCAGAATTCGCGATGCCTTCGATCAGTCTGATACGGCGCAGCACATCATCGAAATCCGTGAGGGTTTCGGCGCCGATTTCGGCAATCAGATCCCACTTGCCGTTCGTACTGTGAACCGCGCCAACCTCACCTATGCCAGTGAGCTGACGGACCACATTCTCCGTCCCGCGCCCCTCGATCTCGATCAGCATGATGCCGCGTACCGGCATTTCTGACGCATCCCCGCGCAGCACCACCGTGTAGCCGAGCACATGGCCGTCTCGCTCCAAGCGTTCCAGCCGGCTACGCACCGTGGCGCGCGACACCCCTACCGTGGCGGCAAGCTCCGATATCCCTGCCCGCCCGTCCCGGCGCAGCGCGGCGATCAGTTTCTGATCAACAGCATCCATGTTTCATATCGCCATATAGAGATGACCATTTTGATCATATCATGGATCAAATTGCGCAAATTGCCATCTATTTTGCGCCAGAGACTTGTCCACATACTGAACCAAGTTCGATGCGGACAGATAACCCGCACGATTTCTTGGAGTCGAGAATGACTGATCCCCGTTCCTGCGTTCTTGTCGGCGCCCCCGTTCAGATCGGGGCCGGCCAGCCGGGCTGCCTCATGGGACCAGACGCGTTCCGTACCGCCGGGCTCGGCCGGGCGCTGGAAAGTCTCGGTCACTCTGTCGAGGATCTCGGCAATTGCACGGCGGCACCGCTTCCAGAACGCAACCACCCGAACAAGGCGATCAAGAACCTGACCGAAACAGCAGGCTGGGTGGAAACACTCACCGAAGCGGCCTATCAGGCAAAACAGAACGGACGCACGCCGATCTTCCTCGGTGGTGATCACGCCCTGGCGGCCGGAACGCTTCCCGGCATTGCACGGGCGGCCCGTGACGAAGGCCGTGAACTCTTCGTGCTCTGGCTCGACGCCCATACCGACTATCACGATCTGGACAGCACCGGGAGCGGCAACCTGCATGGCGTCCCTGTTGCCTACTTCACCGGCCGCGACGGCTTTGACGACTACTTCCCCGCGCTGGATGTGCCGGTGAAGCCCGAAAACGTGACCATGATGGGCATCCGTTCCGTCGATCCGGCAGAGCATCTCGCACTGGTGAAACAGCCGATTGAAGTGATCGACATGCGCGCCATCGACGAGCATGGCGTCAACATCCTTCTGAAAGACTTCCTGGCCAGGGTCGAAGCGGCGGACGGCATCATTCATGTCAGCCTCGACGTCGACTTCCTCGATCCCGAGATCGCGCCTGCGGTCGGCACAACAGTGCCCGGCGGCGCGACCTTCCGCGAAGCGCATCTGATCATGGAAAAGCTGAACGATTGCGGGCGCGTCGGCTCCCTTGATCTGGTCGAGCTGAACCCGTTTCTCGACGAGCGCAGCAAGACAGCGCGCCTGATGGTCGATCTGACAGCGAGCCTCTTCGGCCGCAAGGTCATGGACCGGCCGACCCGCTCTTTCTGATTTCATTTTTATCTGGCCGAGGAGAAGCGTCATGACAGCCGTTGCAGCAGACTTCATCGCTACCGAACAGCGCCTCGGCGCACACAATTACAAGCCGCTGGACGTGGTGTTGTCCCGGGGCGAAGGCGTGCATGTCTGGGACGTGGACGGCAAGCAGTATCTCGACTGCCTGTCCGCTTATTCGGCGGTTAACCAGGGTCACTGCCACCCGAAGATCTTGGAGGCGATGGTCGAGCAGGCAAAACGCATAACCCTGACCTCCCGTGCCTTTCATAATGACCAGCTCGCCGGTTTCTACGAGGACATCGCCCGGCTGACCGGCTCCCACAAGGTGCTGCCGATGAATTCCGGCGCCGAGGCGGTTGAGTCCGCCATCAAAGCGGTCCGCAAGTGGGGTTATGAGCAGAAGGGCGTCGAGGAGAACCAGGCCGAAATCATCGTCTTCTCCAACAACTTCCACGGCCGCACCATCGGTGTTGTCGGTTTCTCCACCGATCCGGTCGCACGCGGCGGCTTCGGTCCGTTCGCGCCGGGCTTCCGTGTGGCCAAGTTCGGCGACATCACCGCTTTCGAGGAGGCGATCACACCAAACACCGTGGCCGTGCTGATCGAACCGATCCAGGGTGAGGCTGGCGTGATCATTCCGCCCTCAGGCTACCTGAAGCGGATGAGGGAGCTCTGCACCGAGCACAATATCACGCTGATCCTCGACGAGATCCAGTCCGGCCTCGGTCGCACCGGCAAGATGCTGGCGGAAGAGCATGAGGAGATCGAAGCGGACGTGACACTGGTTGGCAAGGCGCTGTCCGGCGGCTTCTACCCGGTTTCGGCCGTACTTTCGAATACCGAGGTTCTCGGTGTGTTGCAGCCGGGCCAGCATGGCTCAACCTTCGGCGGCAATCCGCTGGCATGCGCCATCGCCCGGGCCGCGCTCGACGTACTGGTGAGCGAGGGCATGATCGAGAACTCTGCAGAGCAAGGCGCCTATTTCAAAGCTGGGCTAGAAGATATCCGCTCGAACGCGGTGAAGGAGATCCGGGGCCGGGGCCTGATGCTGGCGGTCGAGCTGCAGCCGGAAGCGGGCGGGGCCAAAAAATACTGCGAGGCCCTGAAAGAGCGCGGCATTCTGGCGAAAGACACGCACGAGCATTCAATCCGTATCGCCCCACCGCTGGTGATCACCCGCGATCAGGTCAACTGGGCGCTGGAGCGTTTCCAGGACGTGCTGACCAACATTCACTGATTGGCGGATGAACCGCGCGCCAGCATTCGGAGTCCGAAGAGACCCGGCTCAGGATGCCGGATGCGGTAGACAGGGATGGCCGCGAGATAGTCAGCCATCCTCCCTTCCCCATTGAAATGCGCTCGAAACAGATCTTCACGAAAATCATTACCGGCGTGCCCCAGCACACCGCCGGTCAGATAGACGCCACCGCGCGCCCCGACCGTCAGGGCCGCATTCGCGGCAACAGCGCCAAGAAAGGATGAAAACTGGTCCAGCGCCTCCCGTGCAACCGGGCAGCCCGTATCGGCCAGCCTCGCCGTAACGTCTTCACCTTGCACCACTCGAATGCCGGCGTCGTTCGCCTCCGCAACGGCATTGAACAATGCCGCAAGCCCTGCGCCGGAAAGGACGGTCTCCGCCGAGACGGGACCATCACGGCGAAGCACCTGGTGAAGCTCGGATCCCGACTCATCCCGACACGGCAAGTCGACATGACCGCCCTCGCCATCAAGTATCGCCCAACCTCCCTCGGCCGGAACCACAGCGCCGACGCCAAGCCCGGTACCGGGACCGAGCACGAGTTTTGGCGCCGCTCCGTTGTTCGCTCCCGTCTGGACTGTCAGCAGATCCTTATCGGAGAAATGGGGCAACGCCGCAGCAACGGCGGAAAAATCATTCATCAGCCGGAACCGGTCCCAGCCAAAGCGCTCTGCAACAGCGCGGCGGGAGAAGCTCCAGGGACAGTTGGTCAACTTGCACCGGTCACCCGATACGGGCCCCGCCACAGCCAGAAAGGCGGAGACCGGCCAGGCTGTATCAGGCAGGCTTTCGAGGTACCGGTCGAGAACAGATTCCAGTCCTGGGTGATCCGCAGTCCTGAACCGGGCCTCGGCTTCGACAGACGTGCCGTTTGTCAGGGCAAGGCGCAAGTTCGTCCCGCCCAGATCGCCGATCAATGTCCTTGCCGTCATGCACTACCAGTCGCGCCACGCGCGAACCGTCCCTATAGATTTCGCACGCACGAGGTACCGGAAGCCGTCATTCTATGCAACTGTGACGCAGTGACGGCTCCCGGCCCAACAGACGAGGCTTCAGGCTTTGACACTGCACGGGATAGCGCACTTCTGACGGAGGCGTGATTTCACACGCACGGCTAGAACAGGCATATGCATACCCTTGGTGAAATCGGGAAACATCAATGGAAAGCATCTACTACGTCCTCTCCTGGGCCTGTCACCGGCGCTGCAAGCATTGCTATGAAGAGCGCTTCCGCCCCTATGTCCGTGACGAGTTGAAAGCGGTCGTCAGCACGGCGGAGGAGAATTTCCCGAGGATCATCCGAAACCTGCCGGAACGCCTTACTTATCTCGACCTCGAACAGCCGGACGACAATGCGCCGGGCGGTTATGTCGAGCGGAACAGCCGGATCATCGTCTCCGGTGGTGAAGTGCTGATCGATCCGGTACGAGAGGCCATCCTCTATCCCGCGCTGGAAATGATCAGGGACAAATACAAGGCGCAAGGTGGCGTCAGGGTGGTAGTCCAGACCACCGGCGACCTGCTCACCGAAAAAATCATCGACGAGCTTCTGGAGCGCGGCGTCTACATGATTTCGGTCGCGGGTATGGATGATTTCCACGTCGGCATGGAGGGAGAGAAGCGGGTTCCGCTTCAGGAACAATTGACACAATGGTTCAAGGCGGCCGACATGCGCGACTTCGTGCATGAACCTTCCAAGCGCGCATGGGAAGATGATGGACCGGCTTATTCCTTCTTCGGCGCGACGGAGGATGCCTGGATCGGTAAGATCTGGCCGCGCGGCCGCGCCTGGAAGAACGGCCTTTCGAAAGCCACCATCAGCGACAATTTCTGCAATGTCTGGTCGGGCGGACTGAATTTCCTGAATCGGCGCTATTCCGGATCGGAGGTCTCCATCGATCCGAACGGCGACGTCTTCCCCTGTTGCCTGAAGACCAAGGCACCGCTCGGCAACCTTACGGAAGAGCCGCTGGATGACATCATCGACAGCCTGGTCGGCCACCCGGCCTTCGAGGCAATCTCGATGGGCCATCCGGAGCGCATGGGCATCGCCCATGGCTGGGATGTCGAGACGTTCTTGAAGAAGTCAGAGACTATCACCGTAAAAGGCGAGCCCTATCGCAACCTTTGCATCGGCTGCGACCGGTTCCACACCGAAGTGCTGGCTGGTGTGCTCGATACGGCACGGCACCAGCGGCTCTCGGCAAGAAACCAGGACGCGGCCGACTAAATTCGCAGGCCGCTCGCCGCCAGCAAGACTGTGTAGACACTTTTTGTTGCGGTGATGAAAAGCCGATTTCTCTTCGGTCCACCAAAGCAGAGGTTCGAGACGATTTCCGGGATGAGTATCTTTCCGATGAGCATTCCGTCCGGAGCGTAGCAATGCACTCCGTCTGCGGCGCTCGTCCATAAGCGGCCCTTGTTGTCGAAACGGAACCCGTCGAAAACGCCGGCCTCGCATTCGGCAAAGACCTCCCCGCCCCGGAGCCGGTTATCGTCCGTGACGTCGAACACGCGAATATGCTTCGGCGCTCCCGGATAGCGCGTCGCCCCGCTGTCTGCGATATAAAGTTTCGTCTCATCGAGCGAGAAGGCGAGACCGTTCGGGCAAGTAAAGTCGTCAGTGAGCTGGGTGATCACGCCCGTTCCGCCGTCGATCCGGTAGACGTGCTGCCCACCGATTTCTTCCTCGCTCTCGAAACCTTCATAGTCGGATTCAATGCCGTAGGCCGGGTCCGTAAACCAGATCGATCCGTCCGATTTCACGACCACATCGTTCGGGCTGTTGAGCCGCTTGCCTTCGAACTGGTCCGCAAGCGTTTCGATTGAGCCGTCGTGGTTCATGCGCGTGACGCTCCGGCTACCATGCTCGCAACAGATCACCCGGCCCTCACGATCGAGGGTACTGCCGTTCACATTGGCTCCCTCATTAAGGCGGAACTCTCCGACAGCACCGCTGCATTCGTCCCAGCGCAAACGGCGATCATTGGGGATATCGCTCCAGATGAGGGACTTATAGGCCGGGACATAGACCGGGCCCTCGGTCCATTTCCCGCCGGTCCAGATCTGCTCGACCGTCTCGATCGTCTTGACGCATCGGCTGAACCGCTCGTCACGGATCTCGTAGTCACTGGCACTCATTCTTATTTCCTCCCCACACGAAGCCCACAGCTTTCCCACCTAGAAGAAAACCGCAGCCTTCCCATTGTCTCCACAAATCGGCAGGCTCGCCACGACAAAAGAAGTTCAAAAAGGGAGGGGAACGATGGAACACCGCTACGATGCAACAGCACTCTCAGCTTTCGCCACGGGTCTTTTCGAAGCAGCGGGACTGAATGCAGACAAGGCTTCGACGATTGGCTCCCTTCTGGTTGAAGCCGATCTCATGGGCCACACAACCCATGGCCTGCAACTCTGTGCGCCTTACCTGAAAGCGCTTGAGGAAGGCACAATGCTCAAGGAAGGTGGCCCGGAAATATTGAGCGACCGGGGCGCTGTCGCAACCTGGGACGGCCGCCGTCTGCCCGGCGTATGGCTCACCGCACGCGGGGTCGATCTTGCCGTCGAACGGGCGAAGACCTACGGCACCGCAAGCATCGCCATCCGGCGCAGCCATCACATTGCCTGCCTTGCGGTTTTCCTCGAACGGGCGACGCGGGAAGGCTGCATGGTCCAGATCGCCTGCTCAGACCCCGCCGTCGCCAGCGTGGCTCCCTATGGCGGAACCGAGCCTCTCTTCACGCCAGACCCGATTGCAGTGGGCATCCCCACCAGCGGCGATCCGATCCTGATAGACACAAGTGCCTCGATCACCACGAACGGACTGACCGGCCGGCTGCAAAATGAGGGCAAGAAACTGCCCGGCAAATGGGTTCAGGATGCGGATGGCGCTGCAACTGACGACCCGGGCGTCCTGTTCACCGACCCTCCGGGCACGATTCTGCCAATAGGCGGTCAGGGATACGGGCATAAGGGGTACGGTCTGGCGCTGATGATCGAAGCTCTGACGCAAGGGCTCGCCGGGCATGGCCGTGCGGACCCGGCGGATGGCTGGGGTGCCGGCGTACATATTCAGGTGTCAGACCCAACCGCCTTCTCCGGCAGAGACGCCTTTAATCGACAGATTGATCATATTGTTGAAAAATGTCTCACCAACAAACCCGCCACTCCAGGCACCCCGGTGCGCCTGCCAGGGCAGAACGCAATCCGGAAACGCCGTACCGCCGAGGAAAACGGCCTCCAGCTCTATCCCGGAATCATGGAGGCGCTGAAACCCTGGGCGAAGAAATACAATATAGCCCTGCCTTCACAATGGACCCCCTGATAGGGCGGCCCGAGCCTAGCAAGTCACAGTCAAGTATGCTGCAGTGCAGAAAGATTCTTTGGAGTTGCGCCCTCAAGATCTTGCCATGACAATTTGAGCCTGCAATGCTGCCATTCCTAATCGGTCAGGACAGTCAGTCCAACGGAAGCGACGCACCTAATCCCATCCTCGCCTCGCGACCTAGAAACCGGCCTAACGAACAGGAGTGGACATGAGAAAACTTCTTGCAGCTTCGGCGCTATCGCTGGTGGCTTTGGCTTCGGCGACCCCGGCAGCCTTCGCCGGCAAAGCCGACGACACGCTGAACATTGTCTGGGAACGCGAACTGGAGAATGTCGACAGCTATTTCAACACCGCGCGTGAAGGCATCATCGTCTCCCGCATGACCTGGGACGCCTTGTTGTACCGTGACCCGGCGACGATGGCCTACAAGCCGTTGATCGCGAAATCCTACAAATGGGTCGACGACACCACGCTGGAATTCGAACTGAACGAAGGCCTCACCTTCCACGATGGTGAAGAGCTTGACGCCGACGATGTGGTGTTCACCTACAACTGGGTTTCCAACCCGGACAACGGTGTGAAGACCCAGCGCAATGTCAACTGGATCAAGAGCGCGAAGAAGCTCGGCAAATATAAAGTCCAGGTGATGTTGAAAGCGCCGTTCCCGGCAGCTCTGGAATTTGTCGCCGGCTCTGTGTCTATCTATCCGAAGGATTATTACGAGAAGGTTGGCCCGAAAGGCATGGCGCTGAAGCCTGTCGGCTCCGGACCCTACAAGATCACGGAACTCGAGCCCGGCCGTAAGATTGTCTGGGAAAAATTCGACGGCTACATGCAAGGCAGCCCGAAAGGTACGCCGGCAATCGGTAAGATCGTCCAGCGCACCATTCCGGAACGCAACACGCAGATCGCCGAGTTGCTCTCGGGCCGTGCTGACTGGATGTGGCGGGTTCCCGCCGATCAGGCCGACCGCCTGAGTTCATCGGGACGCGTTCAGATCGTCAATGAGCAGACCTTCCGCATCGGCTACATCACCATGGATGCAGCGGGGACCACCGGTGACACTCCGCTGAAAGATGTGCGTGTGCGTCAGGCGATCTCCCATGCCATCGACCGTGAAGGCATCGTCAAGGCGCTGGTTCGAGGTAAATCCGCTGTCGTCGACGCTGCCTGCTTCCCGAGCCAGGTTGGTTGCACGGCCGCAGTCCAGAAGTACGCATACGATCCGGCCAAGGCCAAAGCCCTGCTCGCAGAAGCCGGATATCCGGACGGGTTCAGCATCGACTTTTATGCCTACCGCAACCGTGATTATGCCGAAGCGATGGCCGGTTTCCTTGGACAAGTCGGCATCAAGACCAACTTCAACTACCTGAAGTATGCGGCGCTGCGTGACAAGATCCGGGGCAAGGAAGTGCCGATGGCCTTTATGACCTGGGGCTCTTATTCGATCAACGATGTCTCGGCGATCACCAGCCACTTCTTTACCCACGGTAAGGACGATCTAGCCCTTGATCCGAAGGTTAAAGAGAATCTGGTCATTGGAGATACCACTGTCGACCTGGCAGTGCGCAAGGAAGCCTATGGCAAGGCTCTGAATATGATTTCGGAGAATGCGTACTGGCTGCCGCTCTGGTCGTACAACACGAACTACGCTTTCTCGAATGACGTGAACTTCACCCCGACATCCGACGAAATTCCGCGGTTCTTCACGGCGTCCTGGAAGTAATCCAAACATTTTAACCCCGTCCCCACAGCTATGGGGGCGGGGCATATAACGAAGGATCAGGATGTGCCGCGAGCACTGGAACCTGGCCATACCGGATATTGAGATATGCTGGTCTATACCCTGAAACGATTGTTTCTGGCCTTTCTCGTCGCTTTGACGGTTTCGGCCATAACTTTCTCGCTTACATACCTCGCAAGCGACCCGGCAACAGCTATGGCCGGGGAGACCGCGAGCGACGCGGATATCGAATATATTCGGACGCTCTACGGTTTCGACCGGCCAATCACCGTCCAGTATCTGGAATGGGCTGGAAAAGCGATACAGGGCGATTTCGGAGAAAGCTTTTACTTCAAGATTCCGGTGTCCACTCTGCTGTTCGAGCGCTTGCCCGTTTCCATGACCCTAGGGGTCAGCGCCATTAGCTTTGCGATCATCCTGTCAATCCCGCTTGGCGTACTCGCCGCCATCCGGCCGAACAGTTTTCTCGACCGCATGGCGCTCGGGATTTCCGTTGTCGGGCAGGCCATGCCGAGCTTTTGGTTGGCACTGCTGCTGATCCTGATATTCGGGGTCAATCTCAATCTTCTGCCGATCACCGGATCCGAGACCTGGAAGCATTTCATCCTGCCGACGATCGTGCTCGGCTATTACGCAACACCGGCGATTATGCGTCTGACCCGGACAGGGATGCTCGAAGTGCTCGGATCCGACTATATCCGTACCGCCCGGGCCAAGGGCTTGTCCCTGCCTGTCATCCTCTTCAAGCATGCCCTGCGTAATGCGGTGATCCCTGTGGTCTCTCTCGCAGCCGTACAATTCGGCTTCATGCTTGGCGGCTCCATCGTTATCGAAAGCATCTTCGCTCTGCACGGGGCCGGTTACCTTGCTTGGGAATCCATCGGCCGGAACGATCTGCCCGTTGTGCAGGCCGTCGTGCTGGTTTTCTCGCTTTTCTACATCGTCCTGACATTTCTCTCGGATCTGCTGAATGCCTGGCTCGATCCGCGCATCCGGGTGGGCTAAGACAATGACCACAACAATCGCAAATCGAGGCCTGCCCGCCGCCGAAGACATTGTCGGGCCGACGCCGGGACAACAGATGCGGCGCCGCATTTTCGGCCATTTTGGACTGCTGTTCGGCGGCACCATTCTCGGCATCATGTTCCTCATGGCCATTCTGGCTCCACTCATAGCGCCGCACGACCCGTATCTGCAGGAACTGCTCGGACGCATGCAGCAACCGGTCTGGATGAGTGGAAACTGGGATCACATCCTTGGCACAGACCATCTGGGACGGGATTTTCTGACCCGCCTGATGTACGGCGCCCAAATCTCATTGCTGATCGGTTTCGCCGCCGCCCTCATCTCTGGCGTCATCGGGACCGCCCTTGGCGTCGCGGCCGGCTACTTCGGCGGCCGCGTGGACATGGTCGTCACCTTCCTGATAACGGTTCGCCTGTCCATGCCGGTGGTTCTGGTCGCCCTTGCTGTGGTTGCCCTGATCGGCGGATCACTGACAGTCGTTATCAGCGTTCTCGGACTACTGCTCTGGGACCGTTTTGCGGTCGTCATGCGCTCCGCGACCATGCAGATCCGGCAGATGGACTATGTCGCTGCCGCAAAGGCAGTCGGTTGCTCAACCCCGCGCATCCTGTTGACCGAGATCCTGCCGAACATCGTGAATAGCTTGATCGTGGTTGTGACTCTGGAAATGGCGCATGCCATCCTGCTCGAAGCAGCTCTGTCCTTCCTCGGCATGGGCGTCCAGCCGCCAATGCCTTCCTGGGGACTGATGGTCTCCGAAGGCAAAGAGCAGATCTATTTCGAGGCCTGGATGATCACCATCCCGGGCATCGCTCTGTTCCTCCTCGTGCTGGCAATCAATCTTGTTGGCGACGGTATCCGAGACGTTACCGCGCCGGAGCACAGGAATTGATGCAAGCCCCCCGAATTCCCCTGAATGGAGCGCAGCATGTCAGCCGTTCTTGAAATCAGCGGCCTTACGGTCGACATCCCGGTCGCGGCGGGCGATCTGCATGCCGTACGTGGCATTGACTTTTCTGTCGACAAGGGCGAAACGCTCTGCATCGTCGGCGAGTCCGGCTGCGGCAAATCCCTCACCTCCCTGTCGATCATGAGTCTGCTGCCGAAGCAGGCAAAGATCAACGCGGCCAAGATGGAATTTGCTGGCACCGATCTGCTCAGCCTGAAGGAACGCGAACTGGCGGCAATACGCGGCAACCGGATGGCGATGATCTTCCAGGAGCCTATGACCTCGCTGAACCCGTCCTACACCATCGGCAACCAGTTGATGGAACCGTATCTCCGGCACAAGAAGTCGAGTGACAAGGAAGCCCGCGAGCGCGCGATCTATCTGCTGGAGCGGGTTGGTATCACAGCGGCGGCCAGCCGCCTCTCCCAATATCCGCACCAGCTTTCCGGCGGGTTGCGCCAGCGCGTCATGATCGCCATGGCGCTGATGTGCGACCCCGAGCTGATCATCGCTGACGAGCCGACTACGGCGCTCGACGTCACCATTCAGGCGCAGATCCTGCACCTGCTGGCGGAGCTGCGAAACGAGTTCAACTCGGCCCTGATCCTGATCACCCATGATCTCGGCGTCGTCGCCCGGGTCGCGGACAAGGTGGCGGTAATGTATGCGGGCAAGATCGTCGAGGCCGGCACGGTCGAGGAAATCTTCAATCAGCCTCTGCACCCTTATACGCAAGGCCTGATCAATTGCATTCCGGTACCGGGCAAGACCGCGCGCGGCTCCCGCCTCGGCTCCATCCCCGGCATCGTCCCGACACTGATCGGCGACATCGCGGGATGCAGCTTCCGCAACCGTTGCGGCTTCGCCCATCACGCATGCGATACCAAAGATCCGTTCCACACGCTGAACCCTGGGCGCGGTTACCGCTGCACCCTTGATGTGACCGCGTGTGAAGCCAATGCGAAGGAGCTGGTGTCGGCATGACCGGACAGACCCCGCCCCCCGTCCTCGAAATGCGGGACGTCACGAAGACCTATATGATCCGCCGCGGCATCTTCAGCCCGAAGCAGCCGCTCCATGCGGTGAACGGAATCTCCCTGAAGATCAATAAAGGCGATGTTCTCGGCCTGGTCGGGGAATCCGGCTGCGGCAAGTCGACTCTGGCCAAGATTCTGCTCGGCCTCGAATTGCCGAGCACGGGCGAGATCTTCATCGATGGAGAGACTGCCCACCAGAGCGGCGACCGGAAAGCAATCTCCCGCCGCATTCAGCCGATCTTCCAGGACCCTTATTCCTCACTCAACCCGCGCAAGACAATCGGCTCCATCGTCTCGCTGCCGTTGCGGGTGCACAAGGTGGGCGATCCGTCGACCTGGCGGAAAGCCGTCGAGGACATCCTGGATATCGTCGGCCTGCCGCGCCGGGTCTACGACAGCTATCCGAACCAACTTTCCGGCGGCCAGCGTCAGCGCGTCGCCATCGCCCGCGCACTCATCATGAAACCGGAAATCGTCATTTGTGAC
Source organism: Nisaea sp. (assembly GCF_039990255.1). Classification (GTDB taxonomy): domain Bacteria; phylum Pseudomonadota; class Alphaproteobacteria; order Thalassobaculales; family Thalassobaculaceae; genus Nisaea. Next base: position 76,374 of record NZ_JBDXGG010000009.1, read on the forward strand.
GAGCCGACTTCCGCGCTCGACGTCTCCGTACAGTCACAGATTCTCAACCTGTTGATGGACCTGCGCGAAGAGCTGAACCTCACCTATGTCCTGATCAGTCACAACCTGGCTGTGGTCGAGCATATCGCAACCAAGGTGGCGGTTATGTATCTCGGCCGGATCGTCGAGGAAACAGGCACGGACAAGCTGTTCGAGGCGGCACGGCATCCCTACACCAGCGCCCTACTCAGTTCCGTGCTGACACCGGAGCCCGGCCTCGGTGTTCCGGACAGCGGTCTCGGCATCGCCTTTCCAAACCCGATCAACCCGCCGAGCGGATGCACCTTCCATCCGCGCTGTGCCAAGGCATTCGGCCCATGCTCGATGGACAAGCCGTCGATCATCAAGGATACCGACGGTCACGTGGAGTGTCATTTGTACGCCTGAGGCGCCGAACGGCTGAATGACGGATGCTTTACCGGACCCTGACTCCTGACGACTTCAATGACGCATTGGCGCTGTATCGGGAATTGTCCGGAACGCAGCCGGTCGCGGACGGCGATTTCGGCCGTGACCGTTTCAAGGAACTCCTCAATCGCGACGGCACCGCAATTTACGGCGCCGAGACAAACGGGCGCATTGTCTCCATGGCCACACTCCACCTGATGCCAAACATGACTTATGGCGGCCGCCCCTATGCGCTTGTGGAGAATGTCGTGACCCTGAAGACACGTCAGGGAGAGGGTATTGGACGTGGCGTGATGACCGCACTGATCGATGCGGCGTGGGCTGCCGATGCCTATAAGGTCATGTTGCTGACCGGACGACGCGCCGAGGCACGCGGTTTCTATGAAAAACTAGGGTTCGATGGAGACGAAAAGCACGGGATGATCCTGCGCAAAGCCTAGCTCTCCGCATGATTTTCCTGACCACGTCACGCCCTTGTCATGCTCTCCCGCTAAGGTTCCGGTCCCTCCTTCAGATATCTTTCCCGGAACCGTCATGCCCCTCATCTTCGCGACCTACAATATCCAGTTCGGCCTCGGCCAGGACGGTACGTTCGATACCGGCCGCATTGCCGACGCAGTATCCGACGCGGACATCATCTGTTTTCAGGAAGTAGTACAGAACTGGCCACGGGACGATTACGAGGATCAAGCCGCCAGCATCGCGGAGCGGTTGAACCTGTTTTACGTTTTCGGCTCCAGCTTCAACGTGGATGGCAGTTTCCGGGACGAGAACGGCAAAGTCGTTAACCGGCGCCGGACTTTTGGCAACATGGTGGCAAGCCGCTGGCCGATCACGGCATCCCGCACCCTGCACCTGCGCAAGAAACCGTCCCCGGGCGTGTTCGATCTGCAGCGCTGCGCCGTCGAGGCCATCGTCGACATTCCGTCTGGCCCAATCCGGGTCTACAGCACCCATCTGGCGCATCAAGCGCCGTCACACCGGATGCCCCAGGTCGAGGCGCTGAGAGAATACATCTTCCGCGCCCCCTACGAGGGCGGCCCGATCGACGGCCCGCACCCGCTGCCGCCAGAATCGGCTTTCGATTGGACGGAAGGCCTGGAGTTCGTGCCGGCGCCGCACTCCGCCATCCTGGCCGGCGACCTGAACTGCCGCCCGACATCGGAGGAATACGCCCACCTATGTGGCCGGCCCGATTCAAAACGCGGACGAACCCGGCATTACGACCAGCTGGTTGATAGCTGGGTTGCCGCAGGTAACGATGAGGAAGGCGTCTCGACCATTTATCAACGGAACGGCGACTTCAAGATCGACCATGTGCTGACAACCGATGATCTCGCGCAGAAAGTGACCAGGAGCTGGGTCGCGACAGATGAGACAGCTTCCGACCATTATCCGGTTTTTGTCGAATTTGACTTCTGACCGGCAAGGCGATTGGCGGCGGGGTCCGTTGAACGGCTTTCCTCCCAGGCGCGCCTGAGGCTCCCGCCATCGCCCTCGAACCGTTCGTCTAGCGACGTGCATTCATGCATCCGGTCCGGCCGGAAATGCCGGAAGTCCTTCCGTAACCGGCACCAGGCCGCCAAAACGGCTACCTCGGCATAGTAGATCAAGGCAATCGGCAAGACCTTGCGCCGGGTCAGGCTGCCTGCATCGTCCGCATAGACGATCTGCAAGGCACGCTCTTCACGTATCGCCGCCCGAATTTCCGGTAGCAGATCCAGATCCGGTGCCCCCCAGCTGCTCGTCAGCAGGGCTTCACTGAGCGGTGTGGCGGCGTTGAGCTTGCGCGCCGCACGCGCCGCCGCCTGCTTCAGCCCCGCATCACCCGTCCGCGCCAGCATGGACAGTCCGACGGAGATGGCCTCCGCCTCCTCGATATCGAAATTGATCGGCGGCAGGTCATAGCCACGCTGCAGGACGTAGCCAATGCCGGGCTCGCCCGCGACCGGTATACGCATGGACTGAAGCGTGGAAATATCGCGATATATCGTCCGGACCGAGACCTCAAGCTGTTCGGCAAGGCGCGCTGCGATGACCGGAGCACGGGCTCCACGCAGAATCTGGATGATCTCGAACAATCTGTCAGTAGGGCGCATTAATGGATGCCTTTCATACTGAAAAATAACAAATCATTCCTGACAGCATGTTGTCAGTAGGCAATTGATATTGAGTGGCCAGCCCAGTTATCCCACCGAGGAAATCCCGCCATGCTTATCAGTCTGTCCGCCCCGTCGCCGCGCCTTCGAGGCATCGGCCTTGTCGGCATCTCCGTCCTGTTCTTCAGCACTGCCGGCCTGTTCACAAAAGGGGTGCCCGAGGACGCCTGGACCATTGTCTTCTGGCGCGGCCTGACTGCTGCCGGCGTCACATTCGGCTATCTGCTGATGACCAGCGGTTTGCGTCGGGAGCTTGCAAGCTTCGGCTGGCCTGCCCTTTTTGTCAGCCTGCTCGGGGCGAGCGGGTCGGCCGCTTTCATTGCTGCCTTCAAACTCACCAGCATCGCCAATGTCGCCCTGATCTACGCCACCGTGCCATTTCTGGCCGCGATCCTCGCCTGGGTTTGCCTGCGGGAGCGGCCAACCCGCAGAACACTCCTTGCCAGCTGTGCGACAATTGCAGGGGTTGTGATCATCTTTGGGGGATCGATAGGCGGCACCAGTCCTACAGGAGATCTGCTGGCACTCTGGATGACCTTCACGCTGGCAGGCTCGATGGTGGTCTACCGCAGATGGCCAGAGACGTCCGCAGCAATTCCCTCGGCCCTCTCTTCCATCGTGCTGCTTCCCATCGCGCTGATAGTAGCCGCCCCGCTCAATGCGGCGCCCGAATTCATGCCTGCCATGGCTGCTTTCGGTCTCGTTTTCGCGGTCTCATCAATCGCGCTGATGGCCGGCGCGCGGCTTCTACCCTCCGCCGAGACCGCCTTGCTCAGCGCTCTGGAAACGCCCGTTGCGCCGCTGCTGGCATTTCTGTTTCTGGCCGAAGTGCCGCCGACAGCGACCTTTATCGGTGGTGGCATGATCCTATTTGCCGTTCTCTGGTCCCAATGGCCCCGGAAGTAACCGCCAGCATCAGGTCTCGGCGCGCTTCCGCCGTGCGACCGCTTCGCGATGTGCGATATAGGAAATACTGCCGACGATGATTGCCGCCCCGATCCAGGTAAAAATCTCCGGCACCTCACCGAAGATCGCAAAGCCGATCAGGGCGGACCAGACCAGTTGCACGAACTTGATAGGCTGGATCGCTGACATCTCCGCGACCTTGAATCCCTGCGTCATCAAAAGATGTCCAAGCGTCGCCAAACCGGCTGTGACAAATACCAGTGCGAGTTCCTCAACGGTCGGCGTGCGCCAGACATAAAGGGCTGGAATGAAGGTGAAAATGGTCACAAAAACAGACAAGTAAGCGACCACTGCGGCGCCTGTTTCCGTCGCTGTCAGTTTCTTGGCAACGATGTCGGCAAAGGCAAAGATAGGCGCAGCCAGCAACATGGCAATCGCGCCCGGATCGACCACCTCAAAACCCGGCCGGATGATGACAAGGGCGCCGAAGAGTCCGATCACGATCGCCACAATCCGTCGCAGACGGATAACCTCTCCCAGAAACAAAGCTGCCAGCAGCGTGGTATAGACTGGTGCCGTGAAGCCCATTGCCGTGACTTCGGCCAAAGGCATCCGCGTCATGGCATAAAACCAGAGCAAAACACCGGTACCATGCAGGAACCCGCGCAGGGCATGCATAGGCAGCTTGGCTCCCCGCAGGTCCGACGGTCGCAGTCTCAGGAAGAAGGGCGCCATGAACAGAAGTGCGAAGGCATAGCGCAGAAACCCGGTCTGGATAGGATCCAGCGTAGCGCCAACATAGCGCACGATTGCCATAAAGCAGGAAAACACCAATCCCGAAAGGGCAATCCAGATCATGCCCTGGACATTGGGCGGAATGGCGTTAAAGCGGGATTTCATATCCCTGAAGAAGGTCAAAAACATATTGTCCATTTGGAAACAATAACGGGCCTATGTCTATCATTACTCCCGTCAAAGGAAATGACAAAGTCGGCGGTTACCGGGACGAGACGTTCCCACCGTCACCCATCCTCATGTTCCGACAACAAATGGAGACGGGCCTTCTGAGCCCCGCGAATATGCTCCCGCATCAGACGCTCTGCACTTTCCGGGTCCTTCTCCGCGATGGCCTGAACAATTGCCGCGTGTTCGGCTTTCGCCGCATCGGAACGTCCCTCTACGCGCATCGTCGTCGGCCCGAGCAACGCCATTGCATCCTGCAGGACATTGAGCGTCTTCAAAAGATACCGGTTATGGGCGGCATGATAGAGGCTGGTATGGAATCGACGGTTGTGTCCGGCGACCGTAGCAGGAGAACCTGCACCGGCAGGATCAATCGAGACGATTTCCTGGAGGATTGATACCTCCGCTTCCGATGCACGATATGCAGCGAGGCCGGCCGCGGTCCCTTCCAGCACCTCACGCATAAAGTAGAGTTCCATCACCGCCTGATGATCGAGCTCGGAGATCACCATCCCCCGATACGGAGCGAAGCTGAGCAAGCCATCCGCTTCCAGTCGGCGGAAGGCCTCGCGCACCGGTGTGCGACTAACATCAAGCCGCGCGGCCATCTCGCTTTCACGGACTCTCTGGCCGGGCTTCAGGTCACCGGACCGGATCGCATCCTTCAGCTTGAGATAGGCGGTCTCCCCCCGCGGCTCACCCGCCGGCGCTATATCGCCATCTTTTGCCATCCGCTTGCGCGCCATTGCCGTTCCTTCCCACGCCGATCTGCAGGCGCCTCTCACTTTACGCAACGATACTGGAACCCCGACCCTGCGCCCACCCCAGTGGCACTACACACCAGTGGCACCACACATAAGTGGTACGAACACATATGCCCCAGACACAGACTTGTCGCTGGCCCAGCGCGACCACCTCCGCTACGGTGCGCGTCATATTGGCTGGAGGAACCCCATACGATGCCTTACGTCTATCCGATCCCCAATCTGCTGCCGCCGGAACTGGTCACCGAAATCCGCAACCGGCTCGAATCGGAACCGGATAGCTGGGTTGATGGCTCACAGACCGCGGGCCGCGATGCCGCCAAGAAAAATAATCAGGAACTTGCATCGGACAGCGCGCTGCGCGTGCAGGTCTCGGACGCGATAACGACGGTCCTGCGCGACTATCAGAGACGCGAATCCCTGCTCTTCACGTTCCTCGCCGCCCCCTCGAAGATCGGCGCCTTCCTGGTCTCCAGTACGGAGACCGGCGGCGGCTACGGCGATCACATGGACAATAACGTGATGAGCAAGGGAACGCCGGAGGAGCTCCGTTCGGATCTCTCTATGACGATCTTTCTGTCAGATCCGGAAAGCTATCAGGGCGGCGAGTTGGTGATCGACAGCGATATGGCTTTCGCGCCGAGCTTCAAGATGCCGGCTGGCGGCGCGGTACTCTATGCCACCAATTCCATCCACCGGGTCAACCCGGTGACTGCGGGCAAGCGCGACGTTGCCATCGCCTGGATCCAGAGCGAAATCGCCGATCCCTTCATGCGTCAGATGAATGCCGACCTGCTACAATGTCTGAATGCCGTCTCTCAGAATGCCGAGCAGATTCCGCAGCTGTCTAATTTCCTGACGCTTAAGCTGGAAAAAGTCCGGGGCAACCTGCAGAAACGGCAACGCTGAGGAAGAACTGTCACATTGGCCGGAAGGCGTCAGACCTTCCGGTTTTTCTTGGTGGTGACGTAGGTACCGTCCTCGTTTTGCACGAGGTCGACAACATCGTCTTTCCTGGCCGTGTCAGGCGCAACTCCGCCATTGCTCCGCGCGGCCTCTTTCAGCTTCTGCTTCCGCGCGGCATCGAGACGGCTCACCAGCTTGAAGCCATACCAGATCGCCGTGATCACAGCGACGAGCACAAAGATTTTCTGAATACTGAACATATAGTCGTTTTAGCGGATCGTTCCGGGAGTTCAAGACCCGGATTGACTGTGCATCACATACTTGACGACTCCGTAATCCTGGCCGGGGCTGTCCTGCCGTCCGTCAAAGACCATGCCGAGCTTCTCCAGAACATTGTGAGAGCCCAGGTTATCACCACGAGAGCGGGCGACAAGGACAGGGAGCTTCAGCACATCCAGGGCGACATCGCGGATCGCCACCGCTGCTTCCGTCGCATATCCTTTTCCGCGAAACGGCGCGAACAGGCCATAGGATATCTCGACCTCTGCGCCGTCATCAGTATAGCGCAGCCCACATTCTCCGCAGAAAACGCCGCTCTCTCGCTCGATTACCGCGTAAAGGCCAAAGCCATGCATCTGCCAATGCCGCATTAAGACATCGAATGCCGCACTGGCGGCCTCGGGATCCCGTGCACCGTATTTGCGGATCGCCATTACGCCTGGATCGCCATAGAAGCGCACCATATCGGCTCGGTCGATTTCCTCGAACCGGCGCAGCAGGAGCCGTCCGGTTTCGAGCCGTTTCGGAACAACCGCCGTCATCCCCATCACCCGCCGCACCAGTCTTCCGCATAACGGGAATTACTGCAGATGTTATTGAATTGCCTGCTCATGCAATCATCTCTCCAATACGTTCACATGCTATGCCGGTGTCCCCCGCCGAAAACAGTCGAGGAGAAAGCTTATGAAAGCCGCAGAATTGTCACGTGTTGGCCCGGCAGAGGAAGTCGTGATCTGCCGCGAGATTGCTGACGCCCCCCCTCCGGGCAAGGGCGAAGCCAGTATTGAGCTGATTGCCTGTTCGATCAATCCTGCAGACATCCTTGGCATCGAAGGTCACTACGCCAGTATTCCCGAGACGCCGTCTCCGCTCGGCATTGAAGGGGCCGGACGTGTGACCGCCGTCGGCAGCGGTGTGAAAGACCTCGCCGAGGGCGACATTGTGATGAGCCTGCACCGCGCCAACTGGAGCCAGACTCTCACTGTCCCGGCAGCGGCCTTGGTAAAACTCCCGCCCGACATCGATCCGGAGCAGGCGGCGATGATGAAAGTCAATGCGGCCACCGCAATGCTGATGTTGAAAAGCTACGTCACGCTGAAGCCCGGCGACTGGGTGATACAGAACGCCGGAAATTCCGGAGTCGGTACAGACGTCATAAAACTCGCCCGTAAGCGCGGCCTGAACACTGTCAGCGTCGTACGCCGTCAGGAACTAATCAAACCGTTGCACGACATGGGCGCCAATGTCGTGGTTCTGGATGGCCCCGACCTCGCCATACGAGTGGCGGCAGCGACCAACGGGGCGGAGATCAAGCTCGGCCTGGATGCCGTCGCCGGTTCCGCCGTGAATGACATGGCGGGATGCCTTGCCGAAGGCGGCATCATCGTCAATTATGGGCTACTCAGCGGCAATCCCTGCACACTGGACGCACATCAGGTCGTGTTCCGGGACATCACCCTCACGGGCTTCTGGCTGGCCAAACTGATGCGCGACATGCAACCGAAACAGATCCGAGACATGTATGCCGAACTCAGCAGCTACTTCATCGACGGCACCCTGAAGGTCGCGGTCGAGGCCCGCTACGGCCTCGATGACATCCAGCAGGCAATGGCCCACGCCAAGCGTGAAGGCCGGAACGGCAAGGTGCTGCTGCGCCCGAACGGATGACCTAAAGACCGAACCTGTTCCAAAGCAGCCGCTCCTCGATTGCGGCGATCAGGGAATGGGCAAGCGACGGTGCTTCGCCCGCGGGACCGCTGAAATCGGTCCCGCGCCGCAACCGCTGCCAAAACGAGCGTTTGGGACCATAGCGGCGGAACCGGACATCCTCGCCATAACGTTCCCGCATGACGCCGCGCAACTCACCCAGCCCATCTACCAGCCCCTTCTCAAGTGCCCGTATTCCGGTCCAGACGGCGCCACTGAACAACTCTTCGTCTTCGCCTTTCAGCTTCGTTCCACGACGGAGGCGGACCATGTTTTTAAAGGAATCGTAGAGATCCTGCTGCAGAGCATCGAGATGCTCCAGATCTTCCGGCTTCTCGGCCTGGAACGGGTCCAGCATGCCTTTTGACGTGCCTTTGGTGTGGACCCGGCGTTCGATGCCGAGCTTCGCGATGGCGTCCTGCATCCCGAACCCGGCGGTGATCACACCAATAGAGCCAACGATCGAGGAAGGGTGCGCAATAATGTCGTCCGCAGCCTGCGCGATCCAATAGCCGCCGGAGGCGCAAAGATCTTCCGTGAAGGCGGTGACCGGCTTGTCGAACTCGCGGGCCAGTGCCTCGACCCGGGTCTTGATCAAATCGGACTGCACCGGGGACCCACCAGGAGAATTGATCGAAAGCGCCACCGCCGTCGTCCGGCTGGACTCGAACGCGGCCCTCAAGGGCTCTTCCAGACGGTCGATGGACAATCCTTGGCGGAAGGACGAGCCGCCGCCAATGGGACCATGCAAGCGCACAACAGCGACCTGCGGGTCTTTGGGGCCAAACGGGTTCAGGCGCGACCACAACGGGCGGGGCATTGGTATTCTCCTCTAAAGCGGCTCGCCGAGCGCAAGTGCCGCTCCATCGAGTGCGGCTGCAATTGGCGGTGAATAGCTTCCATCCATATTGTGCAGCACCAGTCCGGATGAAAGGGAAAGCGGTGTCCGCACCCCTTTTCGAGCCATGACGATCACCCGTTTCGCATCCCGGCCGGGTTTGGAATAAAGAGGGTGCACCTCGATCCCGCCGAAGCGCTTCTGAATTGGCTCCAGCAAATCACCCAGCCGGTCGGCTCGATGCACCATGGCAAGCTTGCCCTTGTGACAAAGAGCACGGAAGGCCGCCTCGATCCACTCGGTCAGCGGCACCTCTCCCTCGACATGGGCTGCCGCCTTCAGCGCGCTCTCCGGCACGTCCGCGCGGTCTGTTTCAAGATAGGGCGGATTGGCGAGGACAAGGTCGAACGCGCCTTGCTCGAATTGAGGCGGCCGGGCCTCTACCTGCCCAAGATGCGGCTTGAAGCGGTCCGTCGCGCCGTTGAGGACGGCATTGCGTTCGGCAAGATCCAGCATTTCCGGCGCCTGCTCGATACCGGTCACTGTCAGGCCGGGCACCCGCTCCAGCAAACAAAGGGAAATCGCTCCGGCACCGCAGCCGAGATCCAGCACCCGGTCACCGTCCTGCGCCGGGGCGGACGCCGCCAGCAGCACCGGATCGACCGCGGCGCGGTATCCCTCGACCGGCTGTAAAAACCGCACGCGTCCACCGAGCAGGCTGTCCTCGGTCACAGCAGCCGGAGACACATCAGTCCTCGCCGAGTTGCTCACCGGACTCCTCCAACACCCACTTCGCCCGGCTGAAATCCTCATCCCGCACGGCCAGGCGGCGCGGGATCGCGTTGGCGCTGCCCTCGAGCACGCTCATATGATTGTCCAGCACCAGCGGCTCCACTCCCGCATCACGCAGCAGCGCACTCAGAAAAGAGAGCCGGACAATGTCAGTCGTTCGCAATAATTCCTTCATCGACGTTCCCTGCTGTGAAGTGTGACCGTCGCCACCTAACAGCCACATATCCCGGTGTGCGTCACCGAGAAGCAGGCGCGAGACTTGACCACCTGAAAACCGGACCTATGCTCGCTTCGCGAATGTGAGGCGTCAAGCGACACGGAGTTTGCCTTGGGCGTGGTTGTGGATTTCGAGGATAGCGGGAAGCGCAAAGCCTCAATCAATGGTCTGACCGATCTGGTCAAGGTTGACCTGGAACAGGTCAACCAGACCATCATCGAACATATGCAGAGCCCGGTGGCACTGATCCCGCAACTAGCGGGGCACCTGATCGCGGCCGGCGGCAAACGGCTGCGTCCGATGCTCACGCTCGGCGCGGCAGCACTCTGCGATTACAAGGGCGACCGGCATATCCGCCTCGCGGCCTGTGTCGAATTTATCCATACCGCCACCCTGCTGCATGACGACGTGGTTGACGAAAGCGACCTTCGGCGCGGCCAGGAGTCGGCGAATGCGGTCTGGGGCAACCAGGCCAGTGTGCTGGTTGGCGACTTCCTGTTCAGCCGCTCCTTCCAGCTGATGACTGCCGACGGATCCATCGAAGTAATGCGGATTCTCTCCGAAGCGTCCGCTGTCATCGCCGAGGGTGAGGTGCAGCAGCTCATCACCACGAACGACACCGCGACGGAGGAAAGCGCCTATCTTGAGGTTATCAAGGGCAAGACCGCGAAACTCTTCGCTGCAGCAGCCGAAGTCGGCGCTGTTGTCGCGGAGCGGCCGAAGGCGGAGCAGCAGGCACTTGAAAGCTATGGTATGAATCTCGGCATTGCCTTCCAGCTGGTCGATGACGTGCTGGATTATTCGGCCGAGCAAGAAAAACTCGGCAAGACGGTCGGGGACGATTTCCTCGAAGGCAAGATCACCCTGCCCGTGATCCTCGCCTACCGGCGCGGCGACGACGAGGAACGCGCCTTCTGGCGCCGTACACTGGAGGAGCTGGATCAGCAGGACGGTGATCTGGCCAAGGCGCAGCAGTTGATGGCAAAGCATCACACGCTGTCAGACAGTCTCGACCGTGCCCGTCACTATGCGTCCATCGCCCGCGACGCGCTCGGGCTGTTCGAGGACGGCCCCGCGAAGGATTCCCTTATCGACGTTGTCGATTTCTGCGTCGAGCGGGCCTATTGATCGGCGGCAGAAACGAGCGAGACCCGTTTCATCTACAAGCAGCCGCTATCGCCGCCGCATTGGCCCCTTTGTCGTGGAAGACGAGGCTGGCAGAGCCATTGCGAGCGGAGGCCACCCGGCTCCGAATGCCGCTCGCGACGCCGTCAATCGAGATGGTACCTTCCGTGCCTTCAGCAAATTCCTGATCCGTTTCAATCTGGCACCCGCCGGGCGCGAGATCGATCACCGTGGCCGTGATCGAGGCGCCTCCGAACACAAGTGTGCACCCGATCCGGACAGCCTTGCGCTCGTCCCGGCGGCGGTCGACGTTCGGATCGGCGGAACGGACCGAAGCGACTACAGTTGACCTCAATTCCTGAACTTCCCGCGCAACTTTTTCAGCAACCCCAGAGACTTCGCCGGCGCGGCGCCCGGTGGATTCCGCTTCCTTTGTTACGGCGGTAATCTGTTCCGTCATCTCGCGCGATGCCGACGCCGTCTCAGCAACGTTGTGGGCGATCTCGTCGGTCGCGTTCTTCTGCTCGCCGACCGCGTAAGAGACGGCTCCAGCCACCTCCTCGATCTCTCTAACCTTGGCAATAATTTCGCTCACCGAGCGGACCGCCGCTTCGGTTACGTCCTGAACTTCGGCGATCTGCTGGTTGATCTCCTCGGTCGAGCTACCGGTCTGATTGGCGAGATTTTTGACCTCGCTCGCGACGACTGCAAAGCCCTTGCCGGCCTCACCCGCACGGGCCGCCTCAATGGTGGCATTCAACGCCAGGAGGTTAGTCTGCTCGGCGATGTCCCGGATCACGGTCACAACCTCGCTGATGCGCACCACTGCGGATTGCAGATCCAGGATTGTCTTTTCCGTCCCTGAGCCGAGATTGGCGGCATCGCGGATAATGCCGGTCGCATTGCCCATCTGGCCGCTGATTTCGTTGATCGAGGCCGTCAATTCCTCGGCGGCGCTGGCGACGGTTTCCGCATTGGCAAGCGCCTCATGGGCAGCGGCGGCGACGCTCTCGGAACGCGCGGAAACGCTTTCAGCCGACTGGCCCATTTCCGTTGCCGCATTGCGCAGCTCAGCGGTTTCTCTCGATATCTCTTCCGCTGCCGCCGCCGTCTCGCTTTCGACCGTGTTCGCCATGGATCGGAGGGCTTCAGCGCGGCCCTCCTCGGCGCGCGATTGCTGTTCCATCGCCGCCCGCTCAAGAGAGGCACGCTCCCGCGCAGCGACGAGGAACGTTCCCGCCGCCTTGTTGAGATTACGAACCTCCGTCGGTCCGGCATCCGCCTTCGCGATCTGGATAGAGTCGTTGCCTGCGGCAATCGCCAGAAGTGTGTCCGTGATACGGCCGAGTGGCCCCGTGGTTGAACGAATGATCACCCAGGCGGCCGATGCAGCAAGAACCAGCGCGACCAGGTTGACCAGTAGAATCTGGATCATCTCTATGAACTGCGCATCAATATGACTTTGCGCGTCGAGGAGCAACTTGTCCGCAAGCGCATCCTCGACCTGCTTCATGAGGTTGATTCTTGTGGTCGCCGTTGCGAACCAGTCGCTGCCTGCGATGCCCTGCGTATTGTTCGTGGCTGGCAAGTCGAGGAGAACCTTCAGCCAGTCCTGATACTGCTGAACGACGGGACCGGAGACTATCCGGTCGAAGATCTCTGTCTCTCCAGCAATCGAGAAAATTTCGAACTCATGCAGAAAGATCTTCTGGCCACGGACAAAATTCTGGAAGCGGGCGTAGAGAGCCGGGTCTCCGAAATTCGTATTGAAGACACCTGCGCCAATCGCCCGCTCGAGCCCCGCATTCTCTTTTGCCCAGACCAGGGCGCGGAGCGCGAGCAACTCTTGTGAGATTTCAGGATCCGGGCTGGCTTCTTCGACGATCGCGATGATGTCAATCAGATCGCGAATGATGGCGGAATAGAAACCGACATTCTGGGGCACACTTACCGAGCCGGCATCGACCGCAGATCGATGCGCCGCGAGATCCGCAAGCTCGCTCTCGACCTTGTCCAGGAACTTATGAACATCTTCAAGATGTCCACCGTCATGCAAAGAGCTGTTTTCGTGGAATGCCTTGACGAAGGAATCGTAGCGACCGAGTTCTCCGTCGCTGATACCTCTTGCCTTCGCTACTCGCTCGGCAGCGCCGGCACCGCCGGTCAGCAGGCCGACAGAAGTCCCGCGCTCGATCTGAAGCTCATGCACAAGAGAGCCTGCGCGTTTTGAGAGTTCTCCCAACGGTATCAGAGCCTTCAGACCGTTATAGGTATTGAGCTGCGTGACCAGTAGGAACAGCGTAACGGCCACCAGGGCCATCAGCGGAATGACCGCTATCAGCGCGATGCGTATCCCGAGCTTATTGAAATCCATTAAAATCACCTACCGCAATCCGCACCAGTTTCCGAACGCCAGCCCTCGCCGTATTTCGACATCACGGAAGGCCGCCCCTTGGCGTTTGTCGCATTGCCCGCTGAATAAAGGGTTAAGGCCGCTGAATTCATTTTTTAAATCAGAATTTTGTGCAGCAAGGCGCTGGAGATCTCTTAACAAAAAACGAAAATCACCGCTTGATGCACTCGAGAGGTCACGCTATATAGCGGCCTCTCCTCGGTCGGGGAGTAGCTCAGCCTGGTAGAGTACTGCCTTCGGGAGGCAGGGGCCGGAGGTTCGAATCCTCTCTCCCCGACCATTTGAACCCTACTGCTTCGGAAAAAGCGCTGCTTCATTGTTCAATTGAACAATACCGCCAGCAGTGAACCGTTCCACTAGTTGCTGTAATCTGTATCAGCATGTTGCGGTTACGCTGGGTCGCAGGAGAGCATTCAGAAAAATTCGGATCTCAATTTCGTCGAGCAGGCTCGCTTAAAAAGGGCCGCATCGCTGTGGCGTGGGCGGGTGCGAATTCGATCCGGCGAACCCATTGCAAAGGGTCACCGTCGCCAGTGTCCTCATTATCCCCAAACTCCTCGACGGTCCGATAGAAGAGTGCATCAGATTCCGCATAGCCAAGGGTCAATCCTGCCCTTCGAATCAGCAAAGGCCATTCCACGTCGTTGGCCAGTGTGTCGACTTGGCCTTCTTTCAGGATCAGCTTGATTGCCTCAGGTGATAGGCGGCGAATAGCAAACATCAAATCCCAGCAATCTCCGGTCAGCAACGCAAAAGTGTGATTAACGATAACCTCGGTCTCCTGGAGCCGCCGGGGCCCGATCGCCATTGCATCTGCCGTTCGACCAACGACCAAACAGTCAATCTCCGGCGCCGCGGCTAGGACGCGCTCCAGATCATCAGCACCAAACTCAAGCCATCGAAGCAAGTGATCGAAGTCGGAATAGAGTGCAGGCAGCTCCGAGCCGACAAGCGCAAGACTGTCACGCCGCGCTTTACCAATAATAGACTCGCCAGCGGCGTGAACCATGATGCGCCCGCCTAAAGGCTGAAGCGCCTCAAGAACCTCGGGGCGCGTTGCATCCGAGACGTTGAAAGCCATCGCAGGAAATGTCGTTCGTAGACCTTCAGCCATCCGCTGGATCGCCTCCGTAAATCTGCCAATCGGATCATGCACGGTCGTCGCTAAAGACACGGCCATCATTCTGGTCTCCTTCTCTCGCGGGCGTATTAAACTTCCATTTTCTCATCTGATTGAAGCGGTCTGGGATGGCGTTTAACGCGCGCCTTCAGCCCAGCAGGTCCAGCCGCGCCTGGAGCCAGATCAGGGACGGATAGGCGGCGGCCCAAACCCAGACGAACCTGTTAAAACCGAACATCACGAAATTGGCGACGTGGAAGGCCATGGCCATCGTCAATCCGGCGGCGAGAGACCATTGCGACAGCATTGTCAGCGGGAAAAGCAATTCCAGCAGGATGACAGCCCACGACATTATCCAGAGCAAGCGCGGGTATGCGGCCCATTCTCTGGTCGCCTCGCTGACCGGATAGACGGAAAACGCGAAGACATCCCGGAGCGCCTGCCCGCTCCGCCAGTCCCGATAGATAACCTTGGACCACCCGGACTTGAAGTAGGAAAACATCACCTGAAGCGCTAGATATCCGAAAACATATTCCTGCCATTGCGCGTTCGGCATCAGGTGCACGACGCAGAGGCAGGTGATCAAAAGCACGCTCAACAGATCACTGCCGCCGTTATAGGGACCCTGAAAGCGCCTCAGAATGAAGAGCGCATTGATAAACAGGGCGGCGCAGACCCATTGCGGCTGGATGCCGGCAAGCAGCAGCACGCTCAACACCAGACGCACCAGATAATGCACCCGCTCGTCCCGCAGCCCGAAAACATGCTCTAGGCACTGCTGAATGAGGGCGACCGACAACAGGATTTCCGTCAGCCGGATTGCGAGATCCAGGCTCATCGGTCGCTCGGATCGACTGAGCTGTAGGCTGGGGAGACGAAGGCGACATCCTGTCTCAATGCGTCACCATCACGGCTGACAAACACCAGCCTGAAGCGGAAATAGGCCGGCATGGCCTCGCTCGCCATGTCACGCAGAAGATCACCCCGTAAGCGCCGCCGGATCTCGCGGCTGGCATGATCCTCCTGTCCCTGAATGAAACGCTCGGCGCAATTCGTCAGATAGAGCGTCTCGTTCCATCGCGCGTTCCAGAAGAACCCCTTGAGCCTGTCCCCCAATCCGAGCCGCGCAGGCCGCGGGCGGCATTCCCGCCAGACGGCGGCATCGTCTTCAGGAGTGTCGAGCAGGCAAAACTCAACGCGCGGGGACGGCCCGATGACATCGAAAAAACGCCAGGATGGAAACAAAGCGGGCAAAAGCAGCTTCAACAAATTCAGAATGACCAAACACCCCCGAAGTGTCTGACGAGACAGATCGCACGCACTCGCGTATTTCAAGTATCGACCAGATCACGCGAAGCAGGCTACCGCCAACTTGACGCTTTCCACCCAAAGCTTCGTCCTCTGGCGCCTGTCACTCTCCATCATACGCCGGGCCGACCGATGAGATGCGTCACCCGAACCGGCTGAATGCGAACGGCTCCAGCAGCTTCGGTTTCTGCCCTGCGAGCACCCAATTCGCCATCATCTCCGCCACTGCGGGGGCGATGGCCCAACCGTGGCCGGTCCAGCCGACGGCGTAGAGGACGTTTGTATTACCCGGCAAGCTGTCGATGATCGGGATATGGTCGATGCTTTCGGCCTCAAGGTGGTTCGTATCAGCTGTTTCGATCTGCATGCCCTCCAGCGACGGATATGTCGCCACCGCATCTGCGACGTTCAGATCGACTTCCTTCTGGATCGGCGTGCCGGTGCGTGTCTCCGGGTCCCAGATACCCGGACGGCCGCCGGAGATCATCAGCCGGCCGTCCGGCTCCCGCTTCAGCGACAACGTACGGCTGGCATGACCGACGAGATGGCGTACCGGATTGTTCTCAAGCGGCTTGGAGACCGCAACAAGGAAGGTCCGGCTCCAGACCGGCAGATCGACCCAGGGGGAGACAAGCCCCTTCACACCGGCATTGCAGAACAGCAGCACCTTTCCGTCGACAAGGATCTCATCGCCATTCGTCGTCAGAACACCGAGCACCTTGCCGTTTCGCTCAAGGAGCTTTTCCGCCTCGACGCCCTCGCGTAGAAGCGCACCCGCTTCCTTGGCGAGAGCGGCATAGGCCAGCGTGGTTTTCTCGTGGAATGCAACGCCATCATCCGGGCAGAACAGGCCCGCGCGGATCGCCGGAGACACATCCGGCTCAAGCTCCCGCACCTCGTCCGAAGAGAGCACGTGGGACGGAATGCCGAGCCGGGTCTGCAAGGCGGCACGCGCTTCCGCCGGGGCGATATCGATTTCCCGCTCGATCAGCTGCAACTGGCCGGTTGTCTCAAAAAGCGGCTCAGTGCCGAGGGTCTCATGCAGGCTTGGCCAAATCTCCCGCGCCCGGACCATCAGGGGGATTTCCCGGACGTCGCGTCCGTTTGCCCGGACACCTCGCCTGCCGGGGCCACCCGACGCACCGGTGGCGAGCTTTCCGGCCTCGATCAGTTCAACCGCCTCGCCGCTTTTAGCCAGATGCCAGGCGACGGCCGCGCCATAGACGCCGCCGCCGACAATGAGATGTTTGGACATGGTTCGCTCCAGAACAGGATTGCTGTTCTCCTATAGGCGAGGATGAATGTCCTGTCGAAGCCAACCGACATGGCTGCGGTGAGTTTACGGCGCGAGGCGCAGGAAACACGCAATCATGGCATAGTGCGCTGACTGCAATTTTCCGGTTCCGTGATTCCGGTTCAATGGTTAGGGAGAAAACATGTCTGCAATCAAGGCGGTCGACGCACGCCTTTTTCACATCCCTCTTCCGGAAGTCCTGTCCGATGCCCGGCACGGCGATCACACTCATTTTGAGCTGGTAACAGCGACAGTTACCCTTGCGGATGGCACGGATGGCACAGGCTATACCTATACCGGCGGCAAGGGGGGACACGCGATCCGGGCGATGATCGTGCATGATCTCGCCCCCGCCCTGATCGGCAGCGATGGTGCCGAAGTCGAGGCACTCTTCGATTTCATGGAGGGACACATCCATTATGTTGGACGCGGCGGCATTGCCGCGTTCGCACTCTCCGCCATCGACACGGCCCTCTGGGATTGCCGGTGCAAGGCTGCGAGGCAGCCGCTTTGGAAACTGGCTGGCGGTACGGCCGAAAAGGCCAAAATCTATTGCGGCGGGATCGATCTCAATTTCCCTCTGCCGAAGCTTGTGGAGAGTGTCCGCGGCTACGTGAGGGATGGGTATAACGGCGTCAAGATCAAGGTCGGCCACCCACGCCTCGAAGATGATGTCGAGCGCGTCGCTGCGGTGCGCGCGGCGCTGGGCCCAGACATCACTTTCATGGTCGACGCCAACTACGCCCTTTCGGTAGAGGAGGCGATCAAAGCCGCCAGGGCTTTCGAGCCTTTCAATATCTACTGGTTCGAGGAGCCCATCATCCCGGACAATTATGCGGGATATGCCGAGATCGCGCGGGAAAGCCAGGTTCCGCTCGCCATGGGAGAGAACCTGCACACCATTCACGAGTTCGAATTCGCTCTTGAGCAGGCTCAACTGTCCTACATTCAGCCGGACGCATCAAACTGTGGCGGCGTCACCGGCTGGCTACGGGTTGCCGAACTGGCGCGTCATCACGAAATCCCGATCTGCTCACACGGCATGCAGGAGCTACATGTCAGCCTCGTCGCAGCACAGCCCCATGCCGGCTGGGTAGAGGCACACAGCTTCCGCATAGACCAGTACACGACACGCCCGCTACGGCTCGAAAACAGCCTTGCGGTCGCGCCAAACGAGCCGGGCATCGGGGTATCGTTCGATTGGAGCCGGCTCGCACCTTTTGCGGTCTGACGCTCCCGCCTTGTAGATCTCAGAGATGGTTACTCGAACTCCATCTGCTCGAAGACGCGCCCCGCATTCTTGGTAGCCAGTTCCTCGAACGTATCCAGATGCCTGTAAGGAGACTGGTCGACATAATAGGCATCCGTGAGGGAACCGCCTTTGTCGATATGCTCCCGGATTCGCGCTCGCAAATAGACCAGGTAATCTTTCGTGTAGCGCCGCACCTGATCCATGTTGGTCGGGTGGCCATGTCCGGGGATGACATAGGTCGCCTCCAGCGGCTCGAACCCCTCGTCCCAGCTTTCCAGCCAAGCAGCCGTATCGGTTTCCTCGAAGATCGGCAGCATGCGCTCGTGAAAGGCCATGTCGCCAGCAATCACCAGGCGTTGCCTGGGCAACCAGACAGAGATGTCACCGGGCGCATGTGCCGGTCCCAGATTGAGGACCTCGATGGGGAAGTCGCCGAACGCGACAACGTAGCGCTCGGAGAAGGTCTCGTCCGGCATGACAACACTTGTCTTGTCCGCCTTCTCCTTCTGGATCGTGCGGGCCCTTTCAAGACTGTCGTAACCAGTCTCCTCGAATTCCTCAGCAGCCTCTTCGCTCGCCACGATCTTTACGCCCCGCGCGCGCCAATAGCTGTTACCCAGCATGGCATGGCCCTGGCCGTTTTCATTAACGACGAGGCGGACCGGCTGATCGGTAGCCGCCTTGATCTCTTCATGCAACGCCGCCGCGAGCTGCCAGGACGCGCCGCCATTGACTACGACCACGCCGTCGCCGGTGACGATGAAGCTGAGATTGTTGTTGTGGCCGCTATTCTCATAGGTCGGCGGTGCAGTGGCACCGATCGCCGAGAAGACACCCGGAATGAATTCGACCGGCTTCGAATAGAGCACCGATGCCGGATACTGGTCGGGAATGTCCTGGCTGGCACCGGCCCCTCCGGCAAAGCCCCAGAACAGCGCGCTTGCCGCCAGAGCGGCGCCTTTCATGCCCCTGATCATTTGTTACCGTTCCTCCCGTCACGAATTGTTTTTGGCGCGTTTGGCCCTTGATTGCCCGGAGCTAGCCCGGAAAACCGGCACGCACAATGCCGAACCGGGGCTGGACAAGAAGCGTATCTATTCCGCCGGGACCTCATGCTTCCTGCCCCCCAAGGGATCCGCTCCAGCAGCAGCCCGAAAGACCGTCGAGCACGCCTATTAGGAGAGAATTGCAAACGCTCCGCTTGCGTTTCCAGCGTAGCGTGAAAACATAAAGGGTAAATAGACTATGGGAGGAATCGCTATGATACGGCGCGTGGTCCCTGACGTTGTTTCCAATCAGGATCTCCTGACCCTGCCAAAGACTGCCACTGTCGAGCAGGCCGCGATCCACATGGCTGAGCGCCATGTCCGCTCCGTTCTGGTGATCGATGAGGACCAGCTGGTCGGCGTCTTTACCGGCACCGATCTTATCGAGCGCGTCGTCGCTGTCGGGAAAATCCCGCAGGCAACGGTTCTTGCCGAGGTTATGAGCACCAGTCCTGAGACGATCTCCCCGGATCAGCCTGCGATCGAGGCACTTCGGGTCATGCGGGCGGGCGGATTCCGTCATCTTCCCGTCGTTCACAAGAGCAAGCTCGTCGCCGTTCTGTCACGACGCGACTTCGTCCGCGAGGAAGAAGACGAGATCGATCTAGAAGAAAAACTCTGGGAAGAAATGTAAGACCCAGACGTACGAGAACACACGAGTCCTGAAGACTTTTTCTGCCACCAAACCATCTCCCCTGGAGCCGTAGTCCTTTTTCACACTGCGGATTTCACCGTCCCTCCACTCTGGACGGAGCGGCGAAATGACGTACAAACTCCCCTCAAAAATCATGGAGCGAGAGAGATGGCTGATACAAAGAATCCTAGCGAGGCGCATGGCTTTGCCCGGGGGCTGACCAATTATGGCGATTTCGATTTCTCGCTTTACCTGCGTCGCTCCTTCGCAGCCTCCATGGGATATCTGCCGGAGACTCTGGAAAAGCCCATCGTTGGCATCGCCTATACCGGCTCCGGCTTCAACAATTGCCATCGGCATTTTCCCGAGCTGCTGGAGGCGGTGAAGCGCGGTGTGCTGATGGCGGGCGCCCTGCCGATCGACTTTCCAACCATCTCCCTGGGAGAGGTCTATCTCAACCCGACCAGTCTGAAATTCCGCAATCTGATGAGTATGGATACTGAGGAGATGATCCGGGCCCAACCGATGGACGCGGTGGTTCTGATGGGCGGTTGCGACAAAACCGTACCCGCCCAGCTGATGGGCGCGGTCTCCGCCGACCTACCGACCATCCAGCTCATTGGCGGGCCGATGATGACCTCCCGCTACACGACCTCAGAGGGAGATGAAGAACGGCTTGGCGCCTGCACAGACTGCCGCCGGTTTTGGGCGAAGTACCGCGCCGGCACCGTGGATGACGTAGAAATCAGAGACATCGAGCGCCGGCTGGCGACCACGGCGGGGAGTTGTGCCGTGATGGGGACCGCCTCGACTATGGCCTGCATAGCCGAAGCCCTTGGCATGGCGCTGCCAGGCACGGCAGCCATACCGGCCGTCCATGCCGACCGGTTGCGTGCCGCCGAGGCTACCGGCGCCGCTGCCGTTCGCATGATCAGCCATCCGATCAAACCGACCGAGATCGTCACCCGTGACTCCGTCGAGAACGCATTGCGCGTTCTGCTTGCCCTCGGCGGCTCAACCAACGCCGTCATTCACCTGGCTGCCATCGCTGGACGAGCAGGCATCGATATCCCGCTCGACTGGTTCAACGAGCTTTCAGAAACCACCCCGGTGCTTGTTAACCTGAAGCCGGTCGGCAGCCATTATATGGAAGACCTGTTCGCCGCCGGCGGCCTTGGCGCCGTGCTGCGTGAGCTGAAGCCGTTGCTCAAGCTCGATTGCATGACTGTGACCGGAGAAACCCTCGGCGAGCGCCTGGCTGCAGAGAGCGGCCCGGTGAACCGGGACGTTGTGTCCCCTGCCAGAAACCCTCTCGAGCCCAAGGGCGGGCTTGTAGCCCTGTTTGGCAGCCTGGCGCCCGGCGGCGCCATCCTTAAGCGCTCTGCCGCCGACCCGGCCTTGCTGGAAAAGGAAGGCCGCGCCGTCGTATTCAGCTCACTGGAAGATCTGTCGGCCAGGATCGACGATCCGGATCTCGACGTTACAGCAGATGACATCCTGGTACTGCAAAATGCCGGCCCGCGCAGCCCGTCCGGCATGCCCGAGGCCGGCTATCTGCCAATCCCTAAGAAGCTCTCCGCAAAAGGCGTCAAAGACATGGTGCGCATTTCAGATGCACGCATGTCCGGAACCGCGTTCGGAACCATCGTACTGCATGTCACCCCCGAGGCCGCGATTGGCGGCCCGCTCGCCCTGGTGCGAAACGGAGACCGGATTGCATTGTCGGTAAAAGAAAAGCGTCTCGACCTGCTTGTGGACGAGGCTGAGCTGAGCCGCCGACGCGCAGATCTGATAACCACAGAACGCGATCCACAGACCTTGCGCGGCTATGATCGCCTTTATGCCGAAGAAGTTCTCCAAGCCGACCAAGGCTGTGATTTCAGCATGTTGCAGCCAGTGACGAAGAACTTAAAATAACTGAGGCATAGACTGTTGCGACACCCTTGCTAACACGCTATGGTACTCAAATCAGTGGCACGGGTAACATCTCGATGGATCAAAGCACTCCACCGAACTGGAATTTTTTCGGTACTGTAGAACGCTTGATTAAAGCAACAGAAGCGCTCATCGACGAGCGTCCGGAGAAGTCTGAAAACGATCAGGATCTGGTGCGGAATATGGTCATGCGCCTGACGGTGATCATGGAAGATTCCGCTGGCTATCTGGCGCAGGAAGAGAGCGGCCAACGTACCCTGCTTGAAAACAGGCTGAATTCAATTAGAGCCAAGCTTTCTCCCGATTACCGAATTCGACGAGAGACTGGGCGGGAAAGAGCCCCATTGGGTCATAACGTTCGGCGACTGGGCAGCGGCAGCATTCGACTCTAGCCCCCCTTTCCGGCCCTCGGCGGGAAGGGACGGAAAGGCGGAACCAGATAACTCCGAGTACTATTCCGCAGCCATCAAAACACCATTAAAGCTGTCGACAGTCGTTCGCATGCTGTGGGTCGGTGCGGTCTCGAGAAACTGGGTGCGCATACGCACTTCTTCCCGCATTTCATCGCCCGTGATCCAGACCAGAGCAAGCGGGACCTTTCCCTCTGCAAACGGAAACGCGTGCGGCTCCGCCATAAGCGAATGACGATAGCCATAAAGGCGGGGGGCGAGCTGGGCGGCCGTAATCTTGGGCAGCGTGTTGCCTATCGTCGCGGAGGCACCAGCCTCGATCGCGTAGGTATAGGCAACTGTCGTAATATACCAACTGATGCTGTTGCCACGGTCATAGCTGTGAAGGCCGCCGCGCGAGCAAATGTTTCCACTCAGATTGACCTTTCCGCGCAAGCCGGAATGGTGGTGACGCCAGTTATGCTCCGAGGGCCTGTCGTAGAAGAAGCGGCCTTCCTCGAAATCATCCATAAAGTCGTCAGTCTCGAAGAAACGGAAAGCAATCGTGCAGGCAAGTTCACCCGAGTTCTTGCGAATACTGACATAGCGACTCGCAGACTGATCGAGGTTTTCCGGCATGAATTGCGGATTTACAAATTCGGAATGCTGGCGGATTTCATCACACCAGAACTCCATGTCCGTACCGCTTTCGAGCGTGTATCCAAAACTCTCAAGGTAGCTTGAAAAAACCCGCCGGCATCGCGGCACCAAAGCCGAAGATGAGTAATCCATAATTGATAACCCCGCCTTGAATTCAACGGCATTGCCAATTTCATAGCGCTGCCGATCACAAGCGCGCGGCGTTCTGCCGCCAGCCAAATAATGGACTCGCAGCCTCAACTGCAAGTTCCCTACCGTGAACAGCGGAATACAGTTTTACCCTTCGTCATCGCGAAGAAACATCCGCCTCGATGCAATTATACACGACTTCGATCTGAATCAGACGCTGATTCGTTTAGAGTTTATTCATAAATACGGGGATTCTATACTACATAACAATTCATGCGCGCTTAATGCTCTGATTTTTCACTCGAATCAAGTTTCTGTACCTCCATTGACCGCAATCATCTGACTGCAGATGAAGCCACCCTCGGCGCTACACAATAGGGAGACCATGGCTGCAATTTCGCTTGCCTCTCCCAAACGTCCAACCGGGATGCGCGAAAGTTGGGAACGGATATGTTCGGCGTGCTCAGAATCAGTCTCTTCCGGCCTTATGGGGCCAGGAGAGATTACATTCGTGGTAATTCCTGCCGGGGCAAACTCCTTACCAAGCGCTTTCGTCAGCCCCCAGACCCCATGCTTCGCCGCCGATACCGGAGCGCGTCCGGCATAACCGTGAATAGCGTTCATTCCCGCCATGTTCACGATGCGGCCCCACCCGGCATCCACCATTCCAGGCAAGAAAGCACGTGAAAGATAAAAGGCACCGTTCAAGTCGACGGAAATAACCTGGTCCCAGTCGTCATCCGACATTTCCAGAAGTTTCTTCTGCGGCCTGATCGCCGCATTGTTGACAAGGGCATCGACTCGCTCAAACCGTTCGAGGGCATTCTTGGCCATTGCGCGCACATCGGCGCTGCTTCCAACATTGCCCATGACGACCATGGCATCAACGCCGGCCCTTTTGACTTCGGCCGCCACGCGTTCGCACGCGTCTCGGTCACGACTTCCATTCACAATAATGTTGAATCCATCCCGCGCCAGCCGGAGCGCGATGGCGCGCCCTATGTTCCGCGCCGAGCCACTGATAAATACCGTTTTATTTGTCGATGCCACAATAGTACCCCCCGATTTTTTGACGGCAGGATAGCGGCTAAAATCCGGAGACAAAAGATGGAACGATCAATCGCGACAACGCGGCGGCTGGTCGTAGATCGTCAGATTGGCGCAATCGCGCTCGAAAAAACCCGCCATATATTCGAATGGGTTTTTATCGGCATAAGCTTCAGTTCCAACCCATGTCGCACCGCCGACGACTGCAACGGCACAGCCTGAAAGTCCAACAAGGACGACCAAAAGGCTAAGAAATTTGGTGTATGGACGCATTGTGCTTCCCCATTCGCAACGCTTTTGTCGCAAATACCATACATTAGACCATATCAAAATTTCCGATGCAGCGCCAGCAGCCAGCGGCATACTTCTTGCTGCATTCTCATTATATCCGGAACAAGGTATACCCGGTTACGCGAACGATAGTCGCAAACAGCATTCGGACGGACGAAAATGGGCATTAGTTGGACCAGCGCAGACTATCCGCGACTTACCGACCCTCACTTCATTGATGCAATCGGTCAGATCGTGCATGCGCGCCAGCCAGACGGCTACGAGTTCTCCATCGCTTTGATGGGATACCAGGCACTTTTCTTCGACTCCGCATTCGAAGAGTTGGTCAAACAAGAAACACAAATCACCAGTCTGCAGACCGTCGTTCACGAGATCCGACGGGGCTCCTTCATCAAGCCCGGCGCGGACGGATGGGAGGTCAGTTTTCGTGCTGATATTCTGATCCGTAACGAACTTGATCCGGAGACCAAGAAGCCTGTCGGCGAAGTCGACTATGCCTCCGACCTCGAGTATCGCGACCAAGTCCTGTATGCAGAGGATGAAAAAGGCATTGAAAACTTCAAGGCTTGGTGCCGCGAAGGTGGAATCGAGCCCTGAGCAAACGGCCAGCTCGAGAACCTCTCTTGCGCTGGCCAGCTAGTCGCTGAACAATTTGTCGAAAGGCATGGAGTAGACCAGAAGCACTGATTCTGTTCCTGGGTTTGGCTCGTCCAACCCTGCGTTAGAGATGTGATTAAAGGTTAGACCGAGACGGGATCGATCTTCGAAACGGTAGGCAAGCTCGGCCCCAGATCGAAACTCGACAGAGGAG
Source organism: Nisaea sp. (assembly GCF_039990255.1). Classification (GTDB taxonomy): domain Bacteria; phylum Pseudomonadota; class Alphaproteobacteria; order Thalassobaculales; family Thalassobaculaceae; genus Nisaea. Next base: position 101,806 of record NZ_JBDXGG010000009.1, read on the forward strand.
CCAAGGTCCTTGCCTTCTCCATTGCCATAAAGGCCAACGCCCAAATTCGGTGTCAGAATCCAACGATTCCCTAAGAAAATTTCGAGCCCGATCCCGCCATATCCATATGTCGCGCCTTCAGCAGTCGCCATCATCCCGACGAATGGCGTGAAATGCCACAGCTTGTTCGCCTCCGAGAAGCGGTATTCTATTCGGCTTTCCGCGGTCGTCTCGCTATCGTTCACATCATAGATGCCTGCGCCAACGGAAAGGAAAGCCGGTTCCTCCGCCCAAACAGCGTTCTCCATCGCGATCACGGCTCCAATCGCCACAATCGCGGAGCTCAAATACCGACGCACAGTGATTCCCCCACTTGGAACGCGTGCATAATAACGAGCTAAGCGCTCGCTTCAACCTTGGATTAGCGACCTCAAGCGCTCCATTGCCCCGATGAGCCCTTTCGCGATGCCAGGCTCCATGGCGGAATGCCCGGCATCGGTCACGATTTCAAGAACCGCATCGGGCCAAGCCGACGAAAGTGTCACCGCCGTTTGAACCGGGCAAATCACGTCGTACCGCCCTTGAATGATGGTGGCCGGCAAATGCGCGATACGGTCAAGGCGATTGAGTAATTGTCCTGGCTCAAGGAAAACCCGATTCACGAAGTAATGAGCCTCAAGGCGCGCGAGGGAAAGCGCCCGCGCTGGGTCTTCCTGCACAACGGTAGGCAACGGCAACAACGTAGAGCAAGCCCCCTCATACCCGGCCCAAGCTTCCGCCGCTGGCAGGTGAACAGCGGGATCCGCATCGATCAAGCGACGGTAATAGGCGTGCAGTAGATTGCCCCGTTGATCCTCCGGCAAGAATTGTTCAAACCGCTGCGCCGCTTCTGGGAAGAATTTGCCCATGCCGTGCATGAACCAGTCGAGCTCGGCATCCGAGCCGAGAAAAATACCCCGCAGAACGAAACCGAGACAGCGTTCCGGGTGCGCCTGGCCATACGCCAGCGCAAGAGTGCTACCCCATGAACCGCCGAACACGATCCAGCGCTCCACACCGAGCATTTCGCGGAAGCGCTCGATATCCGCGACAAGATCCTGCGTTGTGTTACCCGTCAGCTCCGCCAAAGGCGTCGAGCGCCCGGTTCCTCTTTGGTCGAACAGCAGGACGTTGAAATGCTCCGGATCGAAAAATCTGCGATGTGCTTCGGAAATGCCCGAGCCGGGTCCCCCATGCAGGAACACCACCGGAACACCCTCCGGGTTACCCACCTGCTCCCAGTAAAGCCGATGCGGCTCATCGACAGTCAGGTAACCGTTGGCACGCGAATCAACCCGGGGGAAAACAACTCGATCCAACACATCATCTCCCGCAGGTTAAAAACTGTAAGACTCAGGCTCCATCATCCTCACCAGCAAAGACCCTCGCGGAAAAGCAGCTTGCCTGAGTTTGTATCTTTGCAAGTGGCTCGACATAGTCGAGATCGCACAGGAAGAAACACTCACCAAAAACCTACATCAGTGACGAAGAAACAATCAATCTGGCCGTTTTGACTCCGGCGTGATCGGATAAGCCCATGGACATTTGCCGCGCCCTGATACGCCTCCTCGCTCTGTGCCTCAGCGTTCTGCTCAGTGACATGAAAAAAGTACAGGCAATCGAATGGCCGCAGGCCGCGCCAACAGCAACCATCAAAAATCAGGCCGTGACAGAGATTGTCGACGGCGACACGCTGATGCTGGCATCCGGTAAGGAGGTCCGTCTCGTCGGCATACAAGCGCCGAAACTGCCTCTCGGCCGTGCGGGCTTCGGGAAATGGCCGCTTGCCGGCGAATCTCGTAGAACCCTGCAAACATTAACCGCAGGCCATACCGTTTCGCTCCATTTCGGCGGGCGCCGGGAAGATCGCTACAGGCGCTATCTCGCCCATCTAACTCTGCCGGACGGCACATGGATCCAGGGAGATTTGCTCGCAACCGGCATGGCGCGTGTCTATAGCTTCAAAGATAATCGCAAACTGATCAGTGAGATGCTCGCACTCGAGCGAACCTCTCGCCAGGACCGCCGGGGCATCTGGGCCCTGCCCTACTACCGCATCCGCAATCCGTCCGAGACCTGGAACGATATCGACAGTTTCCAGCTTGTCGAAGGACGGGTGGTAGACGCCGCCCGGGTGCGCAATGTCGTCTATCTTAATTTCGGCCCGGACTGGCGAACCGACTTTACGTTCCGCATTGGCCGCAGTGCACTGCGGCTTTTCGAGCGTGCCAACATTGATCCCCTGACCTTTTCCGGTCGCGCCGTCCGCGGGCGCGGCTGGATCAAACTGCAAAACGGCCCGCTGATCGAGATCACCCACCCCGAACAACTTGAACTCCTGGGCGAATAGGTGAACATAACGGACATGGGAACCGTGACCCGACCGATGGAGAGACTCTTGCCGAACTCGATCTGGCCGATGCATGTCACCGCTCGCAACCGCTTTGCGACATTATTTTTGCTTGCCGCCACCACGATTTTACCGGCCCTCACAGGCTGCAGTACCAATCCTGCGACCGGGGAACAGAGCTTTACAGCCTTCATGTCGCCGGAACAGGAACGCCAGGTGGGACGACAGCAGGACCCACAAATCAAACAGGAATTCGGCGGCGCCTACAACAACGCGGAGCTGGCGGCCTATGTCACCCGCATAGGCAATAAACTCGCCGCCACATCCGAGATGCCCGATCTCGACTTTACATTTACGGTGCTCAATACACCGGACATCAATGCGTTCGCTCTGCCAGGCGGCTATGTCTATGTCACGCGCGGGCTAATTGCCCTGGCGGAGAATGAAGCCGAACTGGCCGGTGTCATTGCCCATGAAATCGGCCACGTCACCGCCCGCCACAGTGCCGAGCGTTACAGCCGCGGCACGGCGATTGGTTTGGGCGCCACGATCCTTGGCGTCCTGACGGACAGTAAAGCAATCGCCGACCTCGCCGGTCTGGGCTCGCAGCTCTACCTGAAAAGTTACTCGCGGGAACAGGAATTTCAGGCCGACACCCTCGGGGTGCGCTATCTCAGCCGCGCCGGTTATGAAACCGGTGCTATGGCAAGCTTCCTCCAGAAGCTGGGGAATGCAAGTCGGCTCCAGGCTGAGATCGCCGGCGCCAACCACGATCCCGATGCGGTCGATCTCATGGCAACGCACCCTCGGACCGTCGACCGTGTACAGCAAGCTCTTATCGCGGCCCGCGTACGGTCGGTATCGAACCCCGTGGTACGACGCGATCCATTCCTGGATAAAGTTGACGGCGTTCTCTTTGGAAATGATCCGAAGGAAGGCGTGATCCGCGACCGAACTTTCCTACACAAGGACCTCAATTTCCGCTTCGAAGTACCGCCGAACTTCCGGATCTACAATCAGCCGCACCGAGTGCTTGCCTTGGACCCGAACGGCGCCCGGTTCATCTTTGACGCTGCGCCGAAATCCGCCGAACAACGTCCAGCAGGCTATATCCGGAATAACTGGGCAAGGGGCCAGGCGGTGCGGGATCTGGAAAATATAACGATCAATGGCATGAACGCAGCCACTGGTTGGCTGGCGATTACGGCCAAGAACGGCACCACCTACATGTTGCGGCTGGTGGCCATCCGGTACGACGCAGACACACTCTACCGGATGCAGTTCCTCGTCCCGAGCCATCGTACAAGCACCCTTAACGAAAGCATGCGGCGGACGACCTATAGCTTCAACCTGCTTACCAAAGAAGACAGGGCCGCAATCCAGCCCTACCGAGTAAAAGTAATGCGTTTTGACGGAACAGTATCGGAGCAATCGCTCGCGGGGAGCATTCCATTCCCAGGATATGAAGTGCGTTACTTCAGGATGATCAACAGCCTCGAGAACGGAGCGCGGCCACCGTTGGGATCACGCATCAAGACGATCGGCCCGCAATAGCTGGACCTCACACCTCTGAATACAGATCCGAGCTGCGATCGATATTGCGGCTGATATGCTGCTTCAGCTTGAGCATTGCACGATGCTCGAGTTGCCGCACGCGCTCCTTGCTGACACCGAGCACAGTCCCGAGCTCTTCCAGCGTCGCACCATCATCGACAAGCCGGCGACGCTCAATAATTGTTTGCTCGCGCGGGCTCAACTCAGACAGCGCTTCCTTGAGCCATTTCGAGCGCGTTTCCGCATCCCGCATTCCAGTTACAACGGATTCCGGCGTGGGGCGCTCATCAGAAAGCATCTCCATCCACTCATCCTCGCCACTTTCCCCGATCGGGGAGTTCAGCGATTGATCGGCGCCGGACATGCGCTGCTCCATTGCCTCGACATCCTTCAGCGGTACGCCAAGTTCGGTGGCAATACGCTCGCGCTGCTCCTCCGGCGAGAGTGCGTCAGAAGCCTGCTGTATCTTCGCGCGCAGGCGCCTCAGATTGAAGAAAAGAGATTTTTGGGCCGCTGTGGTCCCGGTCCTCACAATGGACCAGTTCCGCAATACGTAATCCTGGATGGCTGAGCGTATCCACCAGCTTGCATAGGTCGAGAAGCGAATCTCCCGCTCCGGCTCGAACCTGGCTGCTGCCTGCATTAGGCCGACATTGCCCTCCTGGATCAGATCACCGATCGGCAAGCCATAATTTCGATAGCGAGAGGCAGAGCTGACCACCAGCCGAGTGTAGGAGCGGACCAGAAGATGCAGTGATTTCTCGCAGTCGTCTTCACGCCACGCTCTCGCGAGTTCGAATTCGACGTCTCGTTCAAGCAGCGGTTCGTTCATGCTAGATTTGATGTAAGAGACGTTGGCTCGCCGGGTTACAGGATCGTCGATATGTGCCATGGCTCCACCTCCAGACCGCATCAGTGAGAACTTTCACATTCGAATACGCTACCTTGTGGAAAGCGGATCACTTCGATCGGATCTTGGCGACTCCTATCGAATCACAAGACCGCGAGACTATCAGACTTTGAGTATTATTTGGGGACAGCCCTATACGCTGACCCGATCAACGATACCGCCCGCAGCATCGAGGCACACGGCGTTTAACGACCCGCCAAATCCTGCGCCGCTGTCGATGCTCACCGTCATCTCGCTCTCGACAATGCCCTCATGGGCCGGATCATACCCGCGGACCAGCTTTTTGAAGCCCTGGTAACCGGACGCAGCAGTTTCAGTAAAGCCCTGGCTGTTCCACCAAAACCCGTCTTCCTGATCATTGAGATCCTTGGAGGGATCGAGCCCGGCGCTGACAAACAAAAGCGCGCCTTCATCGGTGAAAGCGGCCCGGCGAAACCCGGTCATGAAATTATTGTGGCCGGCATGTCCTCGGATGGCCTGCCGCAGCTGTCCCGTCCATCGGCTGATGGCGAGCAATCCCTCCATTATGGCAGAGCGGGCGTCAGCCGCACGTCCACCATAAGCCGCAAGTGTCGCGCCCGCACCGCGCTCCAGCATCCAGTCCAGGATTTCCTGACAATCACCGGCGAACTGAAGTTGCAGCATCTTCCGCCACATCTCTTCCTGGCGACCGCGCAGATAAACAATATCGTCAAGATGCGTATAGGGCGGCTGCGACAGTACAATCCGTCGGAACCGTAGCAATTCGTCCACCGTTTCCAGAATTGCCGATCCGTGACCGTAGTAGTTTCCAAGATAAACGAAACGATCTCCCGCCTCATATCGGGTGGTCAGCGTTTCGTGTAGAGCTTCGAGTCGCTCAACGTCGCCATGAATGGAGGCGACGGCCCAGATTCTCCGGCAGCGGCGCAGTATAGCGAAGCGCTTGTCCATTCCAGGCGGAAGGTCGGTAGTCTGGATCACGTTCTGTGTCGCATCTGACATTGCTGGTGTGCTCCCACACTCCAGATAGCAATTTCAGCGTCAGCCGCCAACGTTTGTGGTATATTCAAGGTTCCGCAGAAATGAAAAAGGCGGCACCAGAGGTGCCGCCTGCAATCACGAAACAACGAGGTTTCAGCAGTCGCTCAGGCTACTGCCATGATTTTCTCGAGCCGATCCGTGGCCGCGTCTTCATCTATTTTTTCAATCGCAGCGAATTCACGGGCAAGACGATCAAGTGCCGCCTGATACATCTGGCGTTCGCTGTAGGACTGATCGGCCTGTCCGGTGTTGCGGCGCAGGTCACGGACAACTTCCGCAATCGATACCGGATCGCCGGAATTGATCTTCGCTTCGTACTCCTGCGCACGGCGGGACCACATGGTACGTCGCACGCGTGCACGGCCCTTAAGCTTCGTGAGCGCAACATCCATCTGTTTGCGTGTGCTGAGGCGTCGCAGACCGGAATCGTTGGCTTTTCCAACAGGAATACGCAAGGTCATGCGGTCCTGCTCGAAGGTGATCACCAGAAGATCGAGCTGAGTACCGGCGATCTGCTGCGACTCGGTGCCGATGATCTTGCCGACACCATGGGTCGGGTAGACCACGAAATCCCCAGCCTTGAACTCCACTTTTTTTGTCATCAATCGGTCTCTCTCACTTATCAGGACCATGTGCAACGCGTAAAGCGCAAGGAAACGCCGGTATCGCTAAAAACGAGGCTTAAACCTGTCTCTGCAGATATCGTTCGGAAATGGTCCGAAACCTTCTCGGAAACGGCGGCAAGGCGAGACGTTTTGCCCCACCGAATTCAGAGACCTTATCACAAATCCGACAAAAGTGGGAGTCTGCCAGCGCATGGCCCGCTTTCATCTGACGCATGGCTTACCGTTTTATGACGGCTAGCCTCAGTCTCCCTTACCCGGAGCGGGTGAAAAAAACTTTTCCATCTTGCCCTGGACCTGCTGAAAATCGTCAGCTCCTGGCATGGCGTCTATCTTGCGGGTGATATTCGGCCATTCCTCGGAATACTTCCGATTCATTTCAATCCAGCTCTCTGCTTCCGGCTCCGTATCAGGGAGAATCGCCTCAGCCGGGCATTCAGGCTCACACACACCGCAATCGATGCACTCGTCCGGATGAATGACGAGCATGTTCTCGCCCTCATAGAAACAGTCAACCGGACAGACTTCGACGCAGTCGGTGTATTTGCACTTAATGCATAGGTCGTTGACGATATACGTCATCGGCAAGCTCCGAGTCCGGCTTCATCAGACGGCTTCGTTAATGAAAAATATTCTACTCGGCAAGTCCGAGTTTCTGCATGACACGCTTGCGCGCAGCGCCACTCTCTTGATCGGTCACATAAATCAAGCCCGTCACACGACGCATCAGGCTCGCTTCAAAATCATGCAGCACACCGTCGGCGTAAGCGACTTCCCACAACATCTCCATAAGCTCAACCCGTTGATCGTGGTCGAACTCATCACGGATCACCTTGGTGAAATTGTAGAAATCAACGCTGTTTTCCAAGGCCTTCAATGCCTCATCAACCTTTTTCGATGCCTCTTCCGCCGAACAGGCATAACGAGCGGCGAGCAGGGCTTCAATGGCCTGACGCTCGTCAGCACCAAAGTCACCATCAAGCGTTCCTGCTTTCACCAGAAGCGCGGCAACGGCATCTTCCGATCCGTCGACCTTTGAGGCTTCGTTTGATCCCCCGGAGCGGACCGCATCGAAAAAGACTTTTAGGGAGCCGAGCATGGCGTTTCCAGAGGTTGGTTAAAATTCAAAGTTTTATCTAAGGTCTTAGCACGATTTAACAAGCCTACCCCGCCTAGAGGCTCCGCAGCACTCCTAGGAAACGTTCAAGCTCATCATCGGTATTGAAATAATGGACGCTGGTGCGCACCAATCCGGCCTCAAGGCCGCGGGCCATAAAGCTGAGCTTCGTCCCAGACCCGTTTGAAACCGACATGTTAAATCCCTTTTGACTCATTGCAGCTTTTATCTCTTCGCACTTGAGACGATCATGCTGAAAAGTCACAAGCCCGCACTTCACAAGCCCCTCATCTGCCACTCTGATGCCCGGAGTATCAGCGAGCCCGGCGCGCAAGGTTGCAGCCAGCGAAAAGACACGGTCCTGGATCGCTTCAAGGCCGATATCCATTGCGTAGTCGATCGCCGTGCCGAGCGCAGCCTGCCCAGCGAAAAACCGTTCCCAGTTTTCGAACCGGCGGACGTCCCGGCGTATAATGAAGGTTTCTGAGTCAATCAGTTCAGCGGCATGTTGATCGAGAAACGGTGGCTCCAGCTTCTCAATCCAGTTCTTCCGGACGTACAGGAACCCGGTACCCCGTGGCCCACGCAAATATTTGCGGCCCGTGACCGAAAGCATATCGCACCCTAGTTCCTCTACATCGAGTCGCATTTGTCCGGCGGACTGGCAGGCATCAAGCAGATAGGGAACGCCATGCTTACGGGCGATCCTGCCGACTGCGGCGGCAGGATTAACCAGCCCTCCACCGGTCGGAATATGGCTGATGGAAATCAACTTCACCCGCTCATCGATCAAAGCTTCAAGCTGCTCGAGATCAATCTGCCCATGCTCGTCATTCGGGACCACGACCAGTTCTGCACCGGTTTTGCGCGCCTGTTGCAAGTACGCAATGAGGTTGCTGCCATATTCGGCGACCGTCGTTAGGATGCGGTCGCCCGATTTAAAGGGAAAGGCATAAAAGGCCATATCCCAGGCTCGGGTGGCATTCTCGACAAAGGCAATTTCTTCCGGGGAGGCATTCAACAACCGCGCGGCCGCTACATAGAAATGCTCCAGCTCATCGTGACGCAGGTCGGCGGTCTCATAGCCCCCCTTCATCTCCTCGTCGCGCAAGTATGCGTAAAGATGATCCGCGACAGGGGCCGGCGGCAGAGATGCCCCAGCATTATTGAGGTGGACAACGTTTTCACAGCCACGAGTTTCGGCGCGAAGACGGGCTACATCAATCTCGGTCATGGATCTATCCCAGTTTATCTCTCGATAGCAGAACGTGAAGTTATCCGGGCGTAAGGGGATCGACAATCGACAGAATTAATCATCCTCTGACCGGAAATGATCGATCAGCCGCCTGTCACGCTTGGTCGGGCGCCCAGCTCCCGGATCCCGCCGTGCCGGCCTGAGATTCGGTTCGGAAATTTCACTTTTCCTGCCTGGGGTCATAACCGGCGACAGGTCTTCGTAGAGCAGCTGAGCTTCCAGAGCCGGTCCACGGCGCTCAGCCAGGAACAGCACCTTCACGATCCGGATATTGGGCCCTTGGGGAAAAGTCAGCACATCACCGGAGCGGACAAGCTGGTGGGCCTTCAACACCACCTTTCCGGAAAGACGCAAGCGCCCCGCACCAAGCAACCTGTTGGCGAGGCCGCGGGTCTTGAAGAACCGCGCACACCAAAGCCACTTGTCGAGACGTTGTGTCTCCTGCTCGCTCATTTCGCCAGTTTGAGCTGCTGCAATATGGCGAAAGGGGAATCCTCGGGACGCATGGCCGGCCCATTCGAGCTAATCACCTTCGGCCCGCTATTCTGGCGTTTCGACCGGTCATCCTGGCGCTTAGGCTTTCGCGGCCCGCCTTTTTGTCCGCCCTTAGGCCCAGCATTGCGGTCCCGTTTCTCGCCGGAACCATCCTGCGCCGCCTTGCCGGAGCTACCCGGCTTCCTGACACGCTCAGGCTTTTCTCCACGCTCGGTTTTGCCGTCCAGCCCTGCCTTACGATCGCCTTCCGGCCGACGCTTCTGTTCCTGACGGCGCCGGGCGATGAAACGTGGTTGCTCCTCGACATCCTCGCCCCGGCGATACCCGAGATCCTTCAGGATCTCCGCCATAGCTTCGTGGCCGACACCGGCAAGCGACAGCATATCCGCAGAGATCGAAAACGCGCCCTCGCGGGCCGCCTGACGAACCATCTGGGCGACACGCTCAAGCATATCCGCCCGGACAGCATGACCACCAACCCGCTTGTAGCCGATGGCTAGGTAGAAAGCATCGGTCGCATCCTCGGCGCGCGTAATCATGACCCGACCTGCCGGTGGCGGGCCTTCTTCCGGGAACTGCCCAGAGAAGACGCTCCACAACATAGCCCGGAATTCCACAACTTTCGGCTTCAACAGAACTGGAAGAAATACGGTCTCGGTGCCGAACCGAATGCCGAGACGAGCAAGCGACTTGCGTTGCTCGTCATCGAGATCCCGGCGCAACCCGCCGATCTGATCGGCAGAAACACCGCCGATGCCTTCAAGTACCTGGAACCCGATACCGCGCGCGGCGCCTTCGAGTTCAGCAGTCTTGATTGCCAGCAACGGGCCGAGCCGCTCTTCCATCTCGCCAGTCAGCCAGGTGCGCAAACGGGCCTCGATCCGCTTGCGCATCTCGCCTTCGACCAGTTCCTCGTTCACGACTCGGATCTGCGGCGACAGAATATCGGCACCCGCTTCCAGCGATGCGATTTCAGCCCCAAGCCAAATCAGCGTCCCCTTGGGGCCTATCGAGAAGGCTGCGTTGTCGGCAGCTTCGATTTGGCCCGTACGCCGGGCCAGTTCTTCCGGCAGGACCTTACGCGCAGCTGCCAGCACGGGCTTTGCGTTGGTGCTATCCACTACATCAGGCACGAACTTCAATCCTTCCATGTGACCGACGGCATGGCCCTCCACGACCACTGTGCTGTCAGATTTTACTGCCGCCGCCAAGTTCCCCCCGTCCTTCAACTTGCGCAAGAACAATGCTGCGCGCTTGTCGACAAAACGCTGGGTAAGCTTGTCGTGCAGGGCATCCGAAAGTCGATCTTCAACAGCCCTTGTCTGGGCCTGCCAATGAACCGGGTCGGACACCCAGTCTGCACGGTGCGTAATATACGTCCAAGTGCGAATATGTGCGATACGGTTTACAAGCGTGTCTATATCACCGTCCGTCCGGTCGAAACGGCTGACCTGATTGGCGACCCAATCTGTCTCCAAACACTGCGCCCCGTCCGTCAAATCGAAATAAATTTTTGCCAGCAGATTGGCGTGGGATTCGCTCATCGTCTTGCGAAAATCCGGGATCTGGCAAATGTCCCACAACAACCGCACCCGGTCTGGCCCCTTTGCCCGCTCGACCACGGCTTCCATCCGCGCCAGCGATTCCAGCGTCCGGTGGTCCTCCGCATCCCGCTTCCTGATCATATGAGGTTGATCGCTGTACACTCCAAGAGAGCGCTGCAATTCACTAAGACTGCGGAACGACATGCGGTGATTACGCCAATAGACGTGCCGGAGCGGATCAAACCGGTGGCTTTCCAGCGCCTCGACCATCTCTTCGTCCAGCGGCGGGCAATCTCCTGTCACGCCGAACGTGCCGTCATTCATATGCCGCCCGGCCCGTCCGGCGATCTGCGCCATCTCTGGCGGCGTCAGTCGGCGCGGTGCACGGCCGTCGAACTTCATGTCCTCCGCAAAGGCGACATGATCCACGTCCATGTTGAGGCCCATGCCGATCGCATCGGTCGCAATCAGGTAGTCGACCTCGCCCTCCTGGTACATTGCCACCTGCGCGTTTCGGGCCCGGGGCGAAAGCGCGCCCAGCACGACGGCGGCGCCGCCGCGCTGGCGCCGGACGATTTCGGCCAGCACATAAACGTCTGCGGCCGAAAAGGCGACGATGGCAGTCCGTCGCGGCAACCGGGTCAGCTTGCGCGGACCGGTATAGGTCAGCCGAGACATCCGCTGCCGGCCGACAATCTCCGCCTTCGGGACCAGCTTCCTGATCAGCGGACGAATGATGTCGGAGCCGAGGAACATGGTCTCCTGACGGCCCCGCGCATGCAGCAGCCGATCTGTGAAAACATGACCGCGCTCCCGGTCGCCGCAAAGCTGGATTTCATCGATCGCCAAGAAATCCACAATCCGGTCAACCGGCATGGATTCCACAGTACAGACAAAATAGCGGGCGTGCGGCGGAAGTATCTTTTCCTCGCCCGTGATCAGGGCGACGGCGTTCTTGCCTTTCAGGGAAACGACACGCTCGTAGTTCTCGCGGGCCAGCAAACGCAAAGGAAAACCGATCATACCCGAGGCATGACCGAGCATCCGCTCGATGGCGAAATAGGTCTTGCCGGTGTTGGTCGGCCCCAGCATTGCCGTGATCCGACCGTCCTCAAAAACACTGCTCATGGGGGATACGGGTCCGCTCTCGGCTCACGTGGGAAGCGCTGGGGTCTTGCGATTAATGCCAACTTCCCACATATCAGGCTCCATCAATCATAATGATGTCATTCTAGGCAAGAGGTGATCAAGAAGATGACTGCGGAAAAGCGAACGTTCCAGGCCGAGGTCAGCAAGCTCCTGAAGATCGTCGCCAATTCGCTCTATAGCGAGCGTGAAGTGTTCCTGCGCGAATTGATCTCCAACGCTTCCGATGCCTGCGACAAGCTGCGCTATCTGGCCCTTACCCAACCAGATCTGACCACTGGCGACGGCGAATACAAGATCAAGATCGCGGCAGACAAGGATGCCAATACCCTTACCCTGTCGGATAACGGTATCGGCATGACCGCCGATGAACTGAACGACAATCTCGGCACCATCGCGCGCTCCGGCACGGAAGCTTTCGTCTCCAATCTGTCCGGCGACGAGAAAAAAGACAGCGGGCTGATCGGTCAGTTCGGCGTCGGTTTCTATTCAGCCTTCATGATCGCGGACAAGGTCGAGGTGTTGACCCGGCGCGCCGGTGAGGACAAGGCGCATCTCTGGAGCTCGGACGGGCTCGGTGAATACACCATCGCGGATGCCGAAAAGGCCAATCGCGGTACCATCATCACGATGTATCTGAAGGAAGACGCGCTCGAGTTTCTTGAAGAGCAGCGCCTGCAGCACATCGTGAAGCGCTATTCCGATCATATCCCGGTGCCGATCCTGTTCGTTGAAGCCAAGGGTGAGGAAACCAAGGACGGAGAGACAGAAGAGCGTCCGCTGAACGAGGCTTCCGCTCTCTGGACCCGCTCCAAGAGCGACATCACGACGGAGCAGTACGGCGAATTCTACAAGCACGTCGCCCATGCTTTTGACGAGCCCTGGCTGACCATGCACTGGAAGGCGGAGGGCGTGATCGAATACAGCTCTCTGCTCTACGTGCCGACCCAGCGGCCGTTCGACCTGTTCCATCCGGAGCGTAAGAGCCGGGTAAAGCTCTACGTGAAGCGGGTCTTCATCACGGATGATTGCGACGGCCTGGTGCCCGATTATCTGCGCTTCATGCGTGGCGTGATCGATTGCGAGGACCTGCCGCTGAATGTCAGCCGCGAACTTCTGCAACGCAATCCCGTGCTGCAAAAGATCTCCTCCGCCGTCACCAAACGGGTGCTCACCGAACTCAGCAAGAAGGCCGAAAAGGACCCCGAGGCATACGCGGTTTTCTGGGACGCTTACGGCCCGGTGATGAAAGAAGGCATCTATTCCGAAAACGGCGAACACAAGGACACCCTGATCTCTCTCGCCCGCTTCGATACGACGGAAAGCGACACGCTGGTCAGCCTCGCCGACTACAAGAAGCGGATGAAGGAAGGCCAGGAGGCGATCTACTACATCATCGGCGAGAGCAAGGAAGCACTGCTGAACTCGCCTCACATCGAGGGCTTCAAGGCCAAGGGCGTGGAAGTTCTGCTGCTCTCGGATCCGATTGACGATTTCTGGATCCAGGCCATGTTCGAGGGCTTTGAGGGCAGCCCCCTCAAGTCGATCACCCGAGGCTCCGCCGATCTCGATGCCGTCAAGGACGATGACGACAAGACAGACGAGGACAAGGCCGCGGACAAGAAGGACGAGGAGAAAGCCTCCGCCGATATCGCGCCGCTGCTCGCCTCCATCAAGCTGGCCCTCGGCGAGGAAGTGAAGGACGTTCGTGAATCAAACCGTCTGACCGACAGCCCGGTCTGCCTGATCGCGGATGACGGCGACATGGACATCAACCTGGAACGCCTGCTGCGCCAGCACAAGCAGATCGACAAGTCCAATCCGCGCATTCTGGAAGTCAACACCAAGCATGCGGTCATCAAGGCCCTCGCCAAGCGTGTAAAGGACGGCAAGACCGGCCAGGAACTGGACGACGCGGCCCACCTGCTGCTCGACCAGGCCCGCATTATGGAAGGCGAGGCCATCCCGGACCCGAAAGCGTTTGCGCGGCGGATGGCTATGGCTATGGAGCGGGGCTTGGCGCTCTAAAGACGCACCCGCAGAACAACGGAAAATCAACACAGCGGCCGGAATTTCCCGGCCGCTTCTTTTTTGCACCCAGCATTATCCAGGGTGAAGGTTGCGGACAACAGCCCCCCCGTTCGTCCATGTCGAGGGTGTCGGTTAAATGATCGAGGGTGATCGGCGGATCATGTCGCAGGTCAAGGGAAGCACGACGCTCTGCGACTTCAGCGCCTCCGTGCCACTCGCTCAGCCTGCCGGACTCGCGTCAATTTCCCGGAGCCTGAAGCCATCATCCGGCACGAAAGAGATAACGCTGCTTTTCGAAAAATCCCCTCGCACCTCATACATTTCAAACCACACCCCCAAGTACATTCGGCACAAAAATACGAACGATTGACTTATTTACATAATCTCGGCGGCTTTGTTATTTTTAAATAACACTTCCAATCACTTCAACAACTAAGTGCATTTGGTTTTCTATTTTGTCTTGAGGAAATTTGGTTACTTTTTCGGCGAAGATTTTCCACTCCCATTTTTACCAATCAATTCAACCCGTCTTCGCACGCCGTTTTCAGGCGCGTGCAATAGGCAAAACAGAGCGGGTCAGCCTCCAGCTCCAATGAACCGGGACAAAATCCATGGCTACTCTGAACACCACTGCTGCCAGCTTTGATCCGAATAACGGAACAAATGTTTCCGGGACGCTCACCGCAGGCGATGACACCCTGACTGTCGGAGATCAGGCGCATATCACCGCAGGCTCCACGCTGGTCAACAACAGCACCGGCACGGACATGCTGATCTTGGCAATCGACGGTACGGTGAACGCATACAATATCGGCGACAGCGACATCTCGGGCTGGAATCTGATCCGGTTTAACGGCAATGCGACTGCGGTCTTCAATGAAAGTCAGATCACGTCGATCGGGACAGCGCAGATAGAAAGCGTAAACAACGATGCCGTTTCCCTCACCTTCGATACGCACGGCAATTACGACCTCTCCAATATATCGCTTAACAATGTAAGGATCACCGGGACGACTGGCGCTGATACCATAATCGGCTCCAGCGGTGAGGATACCGGTTTCAGCGGAGGAGACGGCGACGACCAGCTCCATGGTAACGCCGGGGACGACCTTATCAGAGGAGGCAACGGCGCCGATATTCTTTACGGCGACGCCGGAAATGACAGAGTAAGCGGAGAAGCGGGAGACGACGTGCTCTACGGCGGTAGCGGGAGCGACTCGCTCACTGGCGGTGACGGCGCCGACACGCTCTACGGCGACGACGAGGGCGACAGGCTCACTGGTCAGGATGGAAACGACTTTCTCTTCGGCGCTGCCGGAAATGACAGACTCCGCGGAGACGCCGGAAATGATCATCTGGCAGGCGGCGACGGGAACGATTCTCTTTCTGGTAACGATGGAAACGATACACTGTCCGGCGGCGACGGGAACGATATGCTCACTGGTGGCGCCGGAAGCGATCATTTGGCCGGTGGCAACGGCAATGACGAATTCATCGGGAGTGCTACTGAGTTCAACGCCGATACGATCACCGGCCTTGCTGCCGGAGATACCATCACCGTCAAAAGTGCGGATGTCACCAGCAGCTTAAACGGCACGACGGTCGGCAGCACGATCGACCTCGGCGGCGGTAATATGCTCACTTTATCCGGCACAAGCGGTACATTGACCATCAATGCAGCATTGGACGGCGCCAATACGGCACTGACTTTTACGCAGGTCGCAGATTCCTCCGGTGGCGGCAGCTCCGGTGGCGGCCTCACAGAGACCAGTCAAACTGCGTCGGATGCAGCGGGAACAGAGACGAACCACACCCTCACTAATAATAGCGGGAGTACCGCAACTGGCGCATTGGTGGAGAATAGTGGAAACGGCAACACCGTAACCGCCACCCTCCCCACGGGGGCATCCCTCACCCAAACCGGCACCTCCTCGGCGGTCAACGCTAACGCTTCCGCCGCCGATGTAACACTGACCAGCCAAATCCAGTCCGCCGAGCCAGCCACCTCGGACCAGATCTTCCTCAACGGGCATGGACAGGTATTTTTGACTTCACTCGGCACCGGCATCGATGTCGATATCCGCTCGATCTCTTTCTCCAGCGCCAGCACCACGGCGGAGACCGTCAAGATCACCGGCGACGATGGGGCGGCGAACGGCTCCGAAGCCTTCGTCATCAATACATCCGGCCTGCCCGCCAGCTCGAACATCGTGCTCGACAATATCGAGTTCGCAGCCATCGTTGGCCAAGCTTTCGTTACCGGCGGCGCCGGACAGAACTATGTGGTCGGCGACGACGCTGTTCAGTTCATCTCGCTGGGGGCCGGGGACGATACCCTGGCCGGTGGCGGCGGAAACGACTCCATCGGCTCTGGCGTCGGCGAGGACATCATCTACGGCAACCAGGGCGACGATCTTGTCTTCGGCGGCGAGGGCAAGGACACGCTCTATGGCGGCCAGAACAATGACACCGCGGTCGGCGGCAGCGGTGACGATGTCATGCATGGCAACAAGGGCAACGACATCCTCTCCGGTGGAGAAAACAACGACATCCTCTACGGCAACCAGGGTAATGACACGCTCTCCGGCGGAGAGAACGACGACATCCTCTATGGCGGTCAGAACGACGATTTGATCTCGGGCGGGAGCGGCAACGACTTCCTTGCGGGTAACAAGGGTGACGACATACTGGACGGCGGAGATGGCGCGGATACTTTCGCCTTCTATTACAGCGGCGGTAACGATCAGATCAGCGACTTCACCGTCGGGACTGATACGCTGATGCTCGAGGACGGCCTCGGCGTCAGCGCCGGCACGGAGACGGACGGCAACACAACCATCACCTTCTCCGACGGCGGCACCCTCACCGTAATCGGCGTCTCAAAGGCTGAGATTACCTCTGCAACAGGATGGGAACTGGGCTAACCGAACACGTCCGACGCCGTACACGTAACGGTTTGAGGTTTGATTCGACTCTCGGCGCCTGACTGATCAGCCAATGCTCACTCGATCCACTCGACCAAATCGCCTGGCCGGATCACACCACCCTCGACGATCTCGCAATTGAGGCCGGAGCGGTTCAGCAGCAGTTTGAACAGCTTTTTGCCCAGCAGATCGTCGAGATACTTGCAGGGTGTGTTCAGCCTGCCGCCATAAAGCACGACATCGCCGACCCTGAAGCGCTTGCCGACAAGATGATTGAGCGGCACGCCCGTGACCGTGAGGTTGCGGCGGCTTTCGACGGGCGTCAGTTCCATATTGTGATCCCGAGCCAGCGCTTCGAGCGTCTCACTTTCGATCAAGGTGACCTGCCGGTCAGGTGCCGGTTTGTCAGAATAAGTGCCGGTTCCGAGGAAATAGCGATCTCCCTCGATACCCTGCCCCGCAACAAGTTTTGCTTCTCGCAGCTCGGTCATCGCATCGGCGCCCTTGGCGCAAATATGGATGTGATCGAGACGGCCATTCCAAGACATGCGCATGCTCCCTGATTGCGTTAGGAAAACGGTAGCATGATCCAACGAAACCGCCACACCCGTCATCACGGACGTCGAGCCGGGATGGCAATAAAAGAAGCATGAAAAACCGCCGCCCTTTGCCGGACGGCGGTTTTCTTTATTCAGTTGAGGTATCCAATCAGGCTGACTTGAAGCCCTTCTCAAACGGCAAGGTCCGCACCCGCTGCCCCGTCGCCCGAAAAACAGCGTTACTGACGGCCGGACCAATCGGCGGAACACCGGGCTCGCCAATACCGGTCGGAGATTCGGTGCTTGGCACGATATGCACCTCGACCTGCGGCATCCGCTCGATCCGGAGCGGCAGATAGGTATCGTAATTTCCTTGGTCCACCACGCCATCCGTCAACGTCAGTTCTTCCTGAAGCACCGAGCCGAGCCCGAAGCCGACACCGCCTTCGACCTGCGCCTTGATCACGTCCGGATTGATCGGCGTGCCGACATCAACGGCAGCGACGACCCGGTGCACGATCACCTCTCCATCCTCGACCGAAACCTCGGCCAGCTCGGCAACGTAGGACTGGAAGCTCTCATGCACGGCGACGCCCCAGTGATGACCTTCCGGCAGCGGCCTGCCCCAGTCAGCCTTTTCGGCCGCCAACTTCAGAACGCCCGCGTGGCGCGGATGATCCTTCAACAGGTCCAGCCGGAACTGCACCTGATCGGCACCGGTCTCGGCAATCACCTCGTCGAGGAAGACTTCGGTGGCATAGGCCGTGTGGGTCGAGCCCACCGCGCGCCACCAGAGCACCGGTACCTGCACATCCGTGGAAGTCAGCCCAACAGAAAGGTTAGGAATAGCATATGGCAGGGTGGAGGAGCCTTCGACCGAGGTGGCATCGATGCCATCCTTGATCAGTCCGGTGAACGAAGTATTGGCGGCAATCGACTGGCCGACAATATGGTTGTCCCAGGCGACCAGCTTGCCGTCCGCATCGATCCCGGCACGCAGACGGTGGACATAGGCCGGACGGTAACGTCCGCCGCGCGTATCGTTCTCTCGTGTCCACTGCACCTTAACAGGCGCCTTCCAGCCAATCGCCTTACCGATACTGACCGCTTCAAGGATCACATCAGCATCCGGTGTCCCACGCCGGCCAAAGCCGCCGCCTGTCTTCATGATATTCATGCGGACATTTTCCGGCGGCAGACCCGCCACTTTGGCGGCTATCTGACGATAGAGGTCCGGCAACTGGTGACCGCCCCAGATTTCCAGACCACCATCCGCATTCATGCGCACCACCGCATTCAGCGGCTCCATGGCGGCATGGGCGAGATACGGGAACTCGTAGGTCGCCTCCAGTACCTTTGCGGCAGTGGACAGCGCCGCCTCCGGATCCCCGTCCGTCCGGGCAACCGCCGTCGGAGCCTTTGTAGCCAGAGCGTGATATTCGGTCATGATTTCAGCCGAACCACGCGTCTCCGCCTTGCTCTCATCCCATGTGACGGTGACAAGATCGCGCCCCTTAAGGGCGGACCACATATCTGTCGCCACCACCGCAACGCCCCGGTCGATGGCCACCACGTCGGTAACGCCCTTCAATGCCTTGGCCTCATCAGCATCAAAGCTGACAACCGTCGCGCCGAATTTCGGCGGATGGATCATCACGGCCGTCAACATGCCGGGCAGTTTCACATCGATGGTGAAGTCCTGTACGCCTCTGGTCTTGCCGACCCGGTCGAACCGCTTCAGATCCGGATTGCCGATCTCGGTCCATTCGGACGGGTCTTTCAGTGCGATTGTGTCCGGGATCGTCAGGTTTGCGGCGGCTTTCGCGAAAGCTCCGAAACCGGAGGACTTGCCCGAACCGGCATGGGCAATGACACCCTTGCCGACAGTGATCTCGGAGGCCGGAACATTCCATTCCTGCACGGCAGCCTCGACCAGCATCATCCGTGCGGCGGCACCGGCCTTGCGATAGCGGTGCCAGGAAGATGCCATCGAGGTAGACCCGCCGGAGCCCTGGAACTGACCGCCCCACATGATATTGCCATAGTGGGCAACATTGCCTGAAGCGCCCTCGACCTTCACCTGCGCCCAGTCCGCCCCAAGCTCCTCAAGAACCAGCGTTGCAACGCCGTGATAGGAGCCCTGCCCCATGTCGAACTGCGAGGAATAGATGGTGACACTGTCGTCTTCGGAAATCGAGATATAGGCCGCAAGATCGCCGCCCTGTTTGGACGGTTCAGTTGCCGCGAGACCCTCCAGTGGGCGATAGCCGATAGCGAGCCCTGCCGAGGTGGCCGCGGCGGATAGCAGGAAGCCTCGACGAGAGACCGGTTCGGCCTTCACGCGTTCGGCAAGTACATTGAGTTCATGGACCAGCATCGATCAGGCCTCCAGACGGTCGGCGGCGACATGGATCGCGGCACGAATGCGTTGGTAGGTGGCGCAACGGCAAAGGTTCCCGCTCATCGCCGCGTCGATATCGTCATCCGTCGGCTTCGGCGTCTCCGCCAGCAAGGCAGCAGCGGACATGATCTGCCCGGACTGGCAGTAGCCGCATTGCGGCACGTCCAGTTCCGCCCAGACCGTCTGCACGGTCTCGGCGACCTTGCCTGTAACGCCCTCGATGGTGGTAATCTTCGCGCCCTCGATATCGCCGAGGAAAGTCTGGCAGGAACGCGCCGGCACCCCGTCGACATGTACGGTGCAAGCCCCGCATTGCGCCAACCCGCAGCCGAATTTCGTTCCGGTCAAACCGGCATGGTCTCGGATCGCCCATAGCAATGGCATATCCGCGTCAGCATCGAGTTGATGCTCGATGCCGTTCAGATTAAGTGTGATCATTTTTCAGCTCTCCCACATGCGCGAAAGTTCACTGACGCATCACCGCGCCGCTTTCGTCGCTGTTGGAATAGAGATGGGTGCCGCAGCAAAAAAGGACACCCGCCCTTGAACTGCATGTATTGTGCAATATTATTCAGCAATGCAGAGAGATATCTTCCCTCATCTTCCCGTCATCCTTGCCGTTGCGCGACGGGGAGGTTTCGCGGCCGCCGCCAAAGAGCTCGGCATGAGTGCTTCGGCGGTGAGCCATTCGGTGCGTTTTGTCGAGGACCGGCTCGGCCTCCCGCTCTTCGCCCGAACCACCCGTAGTGTCTCGCTGACGGACTGGGGGCAATTGCTCGTCGATACCACCGGCCCTTCCATTTCAGGCATTGACGAAGCGCTGGAGCGGCTGAAATCGGCTCAAGGGAAAGTTTCCGGGCTATTACGCCTGACAGTCGCGCGTCCCTTCGTTCCCATGGTGGTAACACCGGTCGTCAAGGAGATGCTCCCGCGTTATCCCGAACTGAGGGTCGAGATAGCCGTCGACAAAAGACTGGTGGATATCGTCGCCGAAGGATTCGATGCAGGCATCCGGCTCGGCGGCTCCATTGAGCAGGATATGAAGGTCTTCCGGCTTAAGCCGCCCTTCCGGACCATCGTAGCGGCCTCACCTTCCTATATCGAAAGATACGGCAAGCCGGCATCGATTGAAGAACTCGAGAACCACAATTGCATGTCATATCGAAATTCCTCAGGCCGCGTGTATGACTGGGAGCTGGAATCCGGCACCGGTGAAGTGCGCGTCCCTTCAAACGGCAACCTCGTTCTGAATGACCTGACGATCGGCCTTGATTTCGCGCTCGAAGGACTCGGCATCATCTATATTTTCGAGCCATGGATTGAGGAAGAACTGGCGGATGGCAGACTTGTCGAGCTGCTCCCAGAAGCGTCTGTCGAGGAGACCGGCCTCTTCCTCTACTTCCCGGAACGCGCTGGAAATAACCCGAAACTGCGCGCCTTCATCGACACGGCAAAAACAGTTCTGAGGCGCCGGGAAAATCCCACGATCGGCTAAAGGGCAACCTCGAACCCGTCTCCTTCCGCCCGTTCCAGACCGAGATATTTCAACCATCGGACCAGCTCCGCCTCCATCCTGGCCTTGCGCTGGGTGGTGAGACTTAACCGCGCTTCAAGCCAGTGCTTGCGCACCCGCAGCACGCCTGCGGGCCGGTCGGCTTTCATGTCGACCCGGCCAACCAGCTTGTCCCCTTCCAACATCGGGAACACGTAATAACCATATTTCCGCTGCGCCTCGGGCACGAAGACCTCGATCCGGTAATCATAACCGAACAGTCGTTGCAGGCGCTTTCGGTCACGCAGCGCCGGATCGAACGGGCTGAGAAAACGAATACGGCCAGGCGGGACCGGGGCGGCGGCGATCAGATCGAGCATGTCGGGCCGGGCCAGATGCTGACGCAAGGATCCGTCCGCATTCTCTACCTCAACCGGGATAGCCACATCGGCGGTTTGCCGTTCGGCCCAGACTTTTGCCTCCGCCGGAGAGATCGCGTCCCAATAGGCGGCCAGCTCCCCCGGTGTTGC
The DNA here is from genome assembly GCF_039990255.1 of Nisaea sp. GTDB lineage: Bacteria > Pseudomonadota > Alphaproteobacteria > Thalassobaculales > Thalassobaculaceae > Nisaea. Next base: position 123,758 of record NZ_JBDXGG010000009.1, read on the forward strand.
GAAACCAAGCCGCTCAAGAGCAGAGCGGCAGGCCCAGTCGATGAACTCCGCCTCATGCACCACCGGCTCGAAATGCTCCGCCGGCACAACATTGGAGGCGATATCGTAGACTTTCTGAAAGCCTTCGCGCGCGGAGACAGCCAGCTCCCCCGTGCGCCAGAGATGCTCAAGCGCGGATTTCGACGGCTTCCAGCCCCACCAGGCCATGTTCGCGTCGCTCCCGTCATGATGGCTTTCCCCAACCGTCAGATCACGGGAACGGACCGGGCCGTTCTCGACGATGTGCGCGCAAATGCGGGAGCAGGTTTCCTCGTAATCCTCGCCAAGCCGTTCGCGCCACCAGTCCCGGCTCATCAACCGGTCCCGCGTCCGGGCGAATTTCGGCTTCCAGTAGCGATAGAACTCGACCGGAATCACCGAGGCATCATGCGTCCAGTTCTCGAACAGGGTGCGTTCCCGCTCGATATGATGATGCAACCATTCCGGCTTGTACGCGGTCGTTCTGGAAAACAGGATATGATGATGTGCCCTTTCCACAGTGCGGATACTGTCCACCTGTACAAAGCCGATACGATGCACCAATTCTGGCAGGTCCTTCCGCCGGAACCGCCGACCAGGAGGCTCCGACAGCGCGTGTAAAAAGAGAAAAAGGCGCCGCGAGTCGCGGTTGGGTATGACATTGACCATGAATTAGGCTGCTTTCGAATTGATCTGCCAAATCGGAACATAATGTGAACAAAAAGGAAAGCCCATGGCACTGAAAAAACTCGATCATGTTAATATCCGAACGAAAAACCTCGACGATATGGTTGCCTGGTATGGCCGTGTGCTGGATATGCATACAGGCGACCGGCCCCCTTTCCCGTTTCCCGGCGCATGGCTCTATGCCAACGGCGCTGCAATGGTGCACCTGGTCGGTGTCAAGGACGCGCCGGCTCCGTATCGTCCGGACGCTCAGCTTGAGCATTTCGCGATCTCGGCGGAAGGCCTCGCCACGTTTCTTGCCCATTTACGGGAGCAGAAAGTCGCCTATCGTTGCGGCGTGCTGCCGGAAATGGGTATCCAGCAGGTGAATATCCACGATCACGATGGGAACCACATCCACATCGATTTCGCTCCGGGCGAAGAAGCAGACCTGACAGATTATGATGGCAGGTAGCCAGGATCAAAGGGGGACATGACGACCGGAGATCCAACGCAGCCGCTCTCCCCGCAGAGCCGCAGCATAGGCTGCGGGAAAGAACGCTTCCAGTTCTTGAACACAGGCTTGGTTTTCGAACAGCTCGTGTTTTCGGGCCTCGATCTTGGCGACAACTTCCGCCCGCCATGCCGGGTCAGTGCCACAGGCCAGCGTGATGCGAACATAGTCCTCTGCCGTATCTGCGACCATCTCCGTCACGTCGATCGCTTTCAGCCACCCGACCGTCATTCTGCCGCGGACATAGTCAGCCGGCAGGGTGACCGGCGGTATGCCGAGGCCAAGCGCCTGAATGGTTGTGTTCCCACCGCAAAAATGAGTGGTGTCCAGCATCACCGCACTGTTCTTCAGCAAAGCATAATAATCAAGTTTTGGCATCCGCCCGACCCAATGGATGCGCTTCGTCAGCGCGCCAAGGGTCTCTGACAAACGCTCTTCAAGCTGCCGGTTTCGGGTTTCCTGCCGGTCCTTCAGCAACACAAGTATGCCATTCGGATCGCCTTCCAGAATGCCTTTCAGGATGGCATCGAAGTCCGGATGGAACTTGAACAGGGTCTGCGGACAGAAATAGAGCGTCCGGTCCTGCGGCAGGCCGAAGGCTGAAAGCGGCTTGTCCGCGACCTCAGGCAGTTCCGGATAGCAGAGCGGGATATCCTTCACCCGGATTGGCATTTCCGTGTAATGCGCTTCCGCGCCATCGATTTCCTGCAATGCGCTGCAGACGAAATAGTCCATATGCGGCAGGCCCGTCGTCACCGGATGCCCCTGCATGACACATTGCACCGGGGCAAACCGCGCGAAACCGAGATAGTAACTGAGCGGCTCCATCCCGATATCGCCGAAGACCAGAATATCCAGCTCCAGTGCCGCGATATCCTGCTGTGCCTGAAATAGATCTTCCTCGATCCGAGTGTAAACAGCCGGCCCCTGGCCTGGCGGAAAAATGTCGACATCCTCTTCCACCATGGTGCTGATCAGGTGCACCTCGAAAAGCGCGGGATCGAGATTGCGGATGATGCCTTCGCTGATGAACTTTACCGAGTGGTCGTAGAAAAATTTCGACAGGAAGCCGATGCGCAATTTGCCGCCGGAACGAGGCTTCGGTGTCCGGCAGTGCGGCGCAACGAAACCGAGCGCGGGGCAGAGCGTGAGATAAGTCTCCGCGATCAGGGACTGCAGGTCGCGGTCATTGCGACCGTGGTAAGCAAGATAGAAGTTCGGCCGGCCGACCTCCTTCAAGGGGTCCGCGATCGCCAAGCCGGAGCATTTGATCGCCTGCATCCGATGCTCAATATCCGCCCGTATGGCATCGATTTCAGCTTCGGACCGCACAATGGTCGGGAAGGTCATCGCCCGCTTCATCGCGAGACCGGCATCATCCGGGGCAATACGGAGCGCATGATCAAAGGCGTCGGCAGCGGCCTCCATGTCTGTCATATCGAACAGAAGTGCCGCGTGGTTTTTAATCGCAGGAAGCAATTCGGGGGAGATCACCCGCGCCCGCCCATAGGCAAGATCAGCACCATCTACTGTGCCCACCTCCTTGAGCATCACCCCCCGGTCGTTCCACTCCATCGCGTCCGCTGGATCAAGCAGCAATGCGCACCTGTGGCCCGCAATGGCAGCATCTTTCTCTCCCCCGGCGAAACGGGCAAGGGCGAAGGCGGCATGTGCCTTAGGCCAGCCGGGAGCGATCACAAGTGCACGTCCGCATTCACGGCTAGCGGTTTTATTCTCCCCCACCAGGTCGAGAATACGTGCGGCATTGAAAACCGCATCGAGATCGGCCGGGAAGAGGCACTGGCTACGCCGGAATACCGCTACCGCTGGAGCATACGCGCCCTGCTGGCCGAGATGATGCGCCATCAGAAGATGCAGGCGGGCCGACTCCGGAAAACGCCGGGAGGCATTTTCCAGGATCGACGAAGCATCCTTAGCTCCGATTCTGAATGAGATCTCGCCGAGCCGTTCCGCCTGTTCGACCTGCAAGTTGCCAGTCGCTGCAAGTTGGCGCCCGCTGCTCAAGACGTCGCCGTGCAAGCCCGCAGCATACGCAACCTCAAAAAGGAGAATCAGCGCTTCTGTGCTACCCGCTCCCCCTGCACACCGAAGAGGCGGAAGGGCATCGTCAGCAGCGCCACGCCGCAATCTGAGGCGGGCAAGATTGATTGCGGGTTCAGGCAGGCCCGGTTCCATTTCATGGGTCTGGGCAAGCACGACCTCCGCTTCGTCAGCGCGGCCGCTCCCGTCCAGCGCGATGGCGAGCAGGTTGCTCGTCGCCGCGTCCGGCCCGTCATCAAGAACGGCACGGTAACCCGCGATCGCACGTTCGAGATCACCCGCATGATGAGCGGATTTGGCGTCAGCCAGGAGAGGAGAAATCATCATGCCGCAATGATAACGGGTCTGGCGCAGAGCGCCACAACACGATCATCCCGGCACGAGGCAGGTTAGTGAATGGGGTCGGTATCTTCCGCCTTGGTGCGGAAATGCTCCAGCAGGAACATCCGGACAGCAGCGGTCCGGCTCATCTCCGGGAATGCCTTCTCGGCATCGGTGACGATGGAATCAATACACAATTCACGGTCATGCGCGCACTCCTCCAACGCATCCCAGAAGTCCTCTTCCAGGATGATGGAGGTCCGATGCCCCGCATAAACATTCTTGCGTGATTTTGAAGAGCTCATGCTGCCCCCGTTAAAATCCAACGCCATGGTTAATTCCCGTGAATACTAAGACAAGTTGTACGCATTCAACAATCCGAATGATCCGGAAACTAAGAAAAACATGGAACTTATTAATTCTTGTTTAACATCCAATCCCGAAAAAGCCCGCAATTTCGGAAAAAACAACCATTAGAATGATTTACTTTATTACTTCAATCATTAAGGGCTACCGATTCTGCTGATGGATTACCAAGGATCAGATCCGCAGCTTTCTCCCCGATCATCATGGCCGAGGCATTCAGGTTCGCCGAGGGCATGGTCGGCATAATTGACGCATCGACAACCCTGAGCCCCCCTATTCCCTTAACGCGCAGCTGATCGTCAACCACGGATGTCGCATCACTGTCCGGACCCATCCGGCAAGTGCCCATAAGGTGAAAAGTCGTAGTTCCTCGTTCACGGGCCGCCGCCAGCAGCTCATCGTCGCTCTGCACGCTCGGGCCTGGATACAGCTCGCCGTCGAAGTAAGGCTGCAACGGCTCCGTCTGCAACAGACGCCTGCCAAGCTTCATGCCGGAAAGCAGCACCTGCCGGTCGGTCTCGTCCGCCAGATAATTCGGCTGGATTACAGGTGCTTCGAATGGATCCGCATTGCGGGCCCGGATATAACCAATGCTCTCCGGCCGTTGCTGCCAGGAGGCGATGGTCATGCCGGGCAGATCGTCCAGTTTGGACTGCACGCCGTGCTTGTAGCTGGCCGGTGTAAAGGTGAACTGCAGATCGCTGTTTCGTGCCGCCGCGTTCGAGTGCCAGAAGCAATAGACCAAAGTAGGGCTGAGACCGAGAATACTCTTCTGTCCGGTAAAATACTTGAACACCTCTCCCCAGAGTCGCGGCCCGCGAGCCAGTTCGTTGATGCTGTTCGAGTTTTTCACCCGGGCGGTAAAGCGTGGGGCGTAATGGTCCCGCAGATTCTCGCCAACACCGGCGAGCGCATGCAGCACCTCGATCCCGAGCCCGCGCAGCAGCTCCGGATCGCCGACGCCGGAGAGTTGCAGCAGTTGCGGTGAATTCACCGCACCACCGGACAGGATCACCTCGCGCCGGGCAAAAACCTCCGTCTCTATCCCGTGCCGGCCGCCTTCGGAATAGCGGATACCGTTGGCGCTCTTGCCATCAAACAGGATCTTCGTCGCATGTGCATTGGTCCGCACGGTCAGATTCTTGCGTTTCATCGCTGGACGCAGATAACCGCGCGCCGTGCTAATCCGGCGACCGCCGTGGATTGTCCGCTGGGCGTAGGAAACGCCTTCCTGGATCTTGCCGTTATAGTCCTTGTTGTACGGGATGCCGATGCTCTCGGCGCCCTTGATGAAAGCATCACAGAGCGGGTGCTGCCAGTCGATATCAGTGACTGCCATATTCCCCTCACGGCCGCGGAACGTATCCTCGCCCTCTCCTATGCGATGTTCAGTCCGTTTGAAGTATGGCAGCACGTCGGCATACCCCCAGCCCCGATTACCGCGCTGGGCCCAACTATCGAAATCCAGACGCTGGCCGCGATTATAGATATGCCCGTTGATGGAACTGGAGCCGCCCAGGGTCTTGCCGCGCGGCGCCGCGATCGAGCGGCCACCGGTCCAATAACTCGGCTCACTCTCGTAAAGCCAGTTCACGGACGGATCGACCAGGGTCTTCATGAAACCGGCAGGGATGTGGATCATCGGATGATAGTCCGGCGGTCCGGCCTCAAGCAGGCATACGGTGACGGATGGATCCGCACTGAGACGGTTCGCGAGTACGCATCCGGCGGAGCCGGCGCCGACGATCACATAATCAAAGCTGGTCATTGAAGGCGTTTCCAAGGATGGGAAGGGCGTTTCTAGGAATTTGTTTATTGGCCCTATCATTGCTCAAGCCGAAGCGGTTGCGCAATTTGGTTTCCTCAAGGGCTCTAACCAATTAAGAGAAGGCCCGTGTCATCTAGCGGTTTTATACTGCACTTCATAAGAAACTCGGGAGGATCAGAGATGAAGCATCTCTTCACGCGCCGTGCCGTGATGGCGGGCCTTACGGCATTAGGCATCATCGCCGGAACCATCGGAACGGCCGCAGCCGCCGACAAAATCACCTTGGGCGCGCTCCGCTTCACCTCACACTCGGGCGGCTTTGTCGCCTTCGAGAAAGGCTATTTCGCCGAACAGGGGCTCGAGGTCGAGTTCAAATACTTCCAGGCGGCCCAGCCGATGGCGGTGGCAATAGCCTCCGGCGACGTCGATTTCGGCGTTACCTCGATCACGGGCGGTCTCGTCAACCTCGCCGATAAGGGCGCAGTCAAAGTGATCGGCGGCGTGTTGCAGGAAGAAAAGGGCATCGACGGTTCCGCAATCCTTGCCGGAACGGCGGCTTATGAAGCTGGCATGACCAGCCCGGACAAGCTCGCGGGCCACAGCCTCGGGATTACCCAGACAGGCTCCTCCTTTCACTACATGGCTTCCCAGGTCGCAGCGAAGGAAGGCTTCGATGTCTCGAAGGTTTCCCTGAAGCCGCTGCAAAAGGTCGGCGCCATCATCGGCGCGCTGAAGTCCGGTCAAGTGGACGCAATGATCATCGTGCCGCATATCGCCAAGCCACTGCAAAAGGGCGGCGCCGCGAAGATCATCGGCTGGATCAACGCATATGACGACTATCAGGTGACCACAGCCTTCACATCGGCGAAAAACGCTGCCGAGCGTCCGGATCTGGTGAAAAAGTTCGTCGCGGCCTACGCCAAGGGCGCCGCCGATTTCAACACTGTCATGGTCGATAAATCCAAAGGCGATGCGGCCATCGAAGAGATGACCAAGCTCATCCACAAATATGTCTATACCAGCCGGCCTTACGAGAAAGCCGCGCCGTCGATCAAGAACGGCGCCATGAGGCTGCAACCGGACCTCAAGCTGAACCTGACGAACGTGAAGAAGCAGCTCGCCTGGTTCCAGAGCGAAGGTCTGGTCGGCAAGGACATCTCCATCGACACACTGGTCGATACTCAGTTCGTCGAAACCTACTGACCCTTATGGGCCCGGCTTTTGAAGCCGGGCCCTTCCGAAACCCGCGAGCCTTCTCATGCAGCTGACACTGAACGGCATCAACCACCGCTATGGCGGCATGCCGGTTCTAAGCGATATCGACCTTGAAATTCCTGCCGGTGAGATCGTCTGTATCGTCGGCCCATCCGGCTGCGGAAAGTCGACCCTGCTGCGCCTGATCGGCGGGCTGGAACGCCCGGATGAAGGCGCGGTTCTGGAGCATGGCGCCCCACCCGCCGACAGCCTCAACCCGCTGACCTATATCTTTCAGGATTTCGCCCTGTTGCCCTGGCGCAGCGTTGCCGGAAACGTCTCTCTGGTGCTGGAAGATCATGGACTCGGCAAGGCTGAGACCGATGCGATCATTGATGACGTGCTGGCGCGCACCAAGCTCTCCGATTTCAAGGCCGCCCTGCCTCGCCAACTTTCCGGCGGCATGAAGCAGCGCGTCGCTATCGCCCGTGCCCTCGCCGTTCGCCCCGCGGTCCTGCTGATGGACGAGCCACTTTCCGCTCTGGACAGCCAGACCCGTGAGCTTTTGATGGACGATCTCGTCGGCCTCTGGTCGAAGACGCCTTTCACGGCCGTTTATGTCACCCATAATCTGAACGAGGCTGTCCGTCTCGGGCACAAGATCGTCGTGCTGTCCCGCCGTCCCGGACGCATTCGGGAGACCGTATCCATAGACATGCCGCTTGCCGAGCGCGCAGCGCGTGTGGGTGAGTTGGCCTCTAAGCAGGAACAACTCTGGTCCCTGATCCGCGACGAAGCTGCGGCCGCCGACATGGAGCTGATCGATGACTGAGCCTCGCGTGTCACAATCTGTTCCCTTCCGTGGTGGCGGTTTCAGCCCACGCCCCCGTGTCCTGTTCGGACTTGCAGTCATGGTTATCCTGATCACGGTCTGGGAGACCGGATGCAGGACCGGGATCATCCACCCGCTGGTCCTGCCCGCGCCAAGCGAAGCGGCAACGGCTTTCATGGAACTGTTCGAGAGTGGCATGCTCTGGAAGCATCTCGGCGCCTCGCTCTCGCGTCTGGTGATCGGTTGGACGGCGGGAACCATTCTGGGCATCACGGTCGGCTTCGCGATCGGACTGTTCTCCCTCGCCCGGGCTGGACTGGTGCCACTGGTCGCCGCGATCTTCCCCATCCCGAAAATCGCGCTGCTACCGCTTTTCATCATATGGTTCGGCATCGGTGAAGGCTCGAAGGTTGCCACCATCCTGTTCGGCACCTTTTTCCCGACGGTGGTCGCGACCTATGGCGGGGTCGACAATGTGGACCGGGGGCTGATCCGCATGGGCCAATCCTTCGGCCTGTCCTGGTTCTCGATCGTCCGCAAGATCATTCTACCGGGCGCCCTGCCCGCGATCCTGCCGGGCTTCCGGATCTCCGCCGCCATCGCCATCGTTCTGCTCGTTGCCGCCGAAATGATCGGCGCGGAGTTTGGCGTGGGCGCCTATATCCTGATGGCCGGAAGCTTGATGGCAATGGACCAGCTCATCGCCGGAGTCGCCATTCTCTCGACAATCGGCCTTACGGTCTCATGGATCATCGGCCGGACAGAAAAAGCACTGCTGCGCTGGCGGGTCTGAAACCTCAAGGCGCCCGCGTACTGTTTAGGCGCCAGTCGTAATCATCCCCGGCGATCCGCGAGACATCGGACAAGCCAACCGCGAGTTCGCCATTCGCATACTCCCGGAGGTGCGCGATCACACCTGCATCGTCACCACCGAAGTCCGCTTCGAACCAGTCGTAAATGCTGGATACCCGCAGGTCGCCATGCTCGATCCGGGCACCACGCGGATGGTTTATGAAGGCACGTGCCGCATCCTCAAGGAAAGCCTCCGCATTCTCAGCCGTCATAGAACGTGGCTGCAAATTCGGACAGCCGAGAGACGCGCAGTTCACGGCGTAATGGATACGAGGATCGCGCCAGATGGGGCGCAGGATGCGGTGCTCGATATCGTCGAGCGAGAGCTCTTCGCTTTCTACTGTGACCAGCTTCTTCCCCCATGGCCCGTCCGCAAAAAAGCCGGGTGAGATGTCGATGTCACGGATCGAAGCGACCGGATAATGCTCCAGCACGACGCGAACCGTCAGCGCGTTGTAGAGATTGACCCAGAATGCCTGCTGTTCGGCCCGTGAGAAGGAACGCACCGGCATGGCCGCAAGGGCGTCGATATATCCGTCTAGGGCCTTCCGATCAGCCGCAGTGACCTCGTCATAGGCAACCCGGTTTATGCCGTCACTTCCCGGCCGGACGTGATGTTCAAGGAAACGGTCCCACGCCATATGGTCCAGAACGATAGTGCTGCCCGGATCATGCGCCTCCCAGATATCCCAGAGCGCGGCTTTCGGCGCCGCCCCGGCCAGCATGGTCCAAGTCGTCAAGGCGATAAGCATCACAGCTATTCGCGTCAGAAGATTCATGCCTCGGGTCCGTTTATCGTTCTCGATCAGCGCCGCTGGTTTCAAATGGCAATGTGCGTATGGTATTCCTCTGCGGCAATATCCGCAGCCCCCACCCTTCTTCACATTGCTGTAGGGCGTCCAGCGTGAAGCACAAGAAACCATAAAACGAGAAGACGATCGCAATGGACCAGATCACCCTCAGCGGCTCTCCTTACGACCTCGGCTACGGCCTCGGGAAACAAGCGGCGGAGGCAGTCGCGAACGCGTCCTTCTCCACACCGCAATTCCGTGCACTGGAACAATGGCTCGGATCGGATCGCCTCAAGGGCCTGGAAGCTGCTGCCCGCAAAGCCTATCCGCAAATCATTCGGGAAATCGAGGGCATCGCGGACGGTGCCGGTCAACCTTTCGATAAAGTCTTCCTCTGGAACTGCCGGGGCGATCTCCGGGACCTGATACGCAGTGACGAGGATGCCTGCACCAGTTTGATGCTGCCCCCGGAAGGCGAGCGACCAGCCGCTCTCGCCCATAACGAGGACGGCGCTCCGGAACTGGCAGGGCAGGGTTTCATTGCCCATTTCCAGCCGGAAGACAGTCTCGCCTTTTCCGCCTTCTGTTATCCTGGAATGCTCCCGGGGCACGCCTTTGGCTGGAACGCGGCGGGCATTGTCCAGACCATCAACAATATCCGCCCACACGACCTGACAGTGGGCGTTCCCCGGCACGTCATCACCCGTGCCGCACTCTCCGCCACGACCCTTGAACAGGTGCTGGAAATCGTCGGGCGAGACGACCGGGCCTCCGGCTTCCACCACAATTTCGCGGACGGCGCCGGGCGGATGATTTCAGCCGAGGCACCGGCAAGCGGGATGGTCTCTCTGGAAGTGACAGAGCCACATGCTCACGCCAACCATCTGGTCCGCCCCGCATTCACCGGCATCGACCAGACCATTTCAGATTCTTCCCGGCTGCGGCAAGCCCGTGCAGACGAAATGCTGCTCGCCGGAGAGCGGGATGCCCTGACAATCCTGTTCGACCGCACGGTCCAAGAATTCCCGATCCTGTGCCGTGGTGAACACGATGCGAGCGATAGCTACACCCTCGCGACCTTCTCATGCACATTTGGTGCGGCTGGAATTGATTGGGCGGTGCATCACGGACCGGACCGCAATCCGGTCGCTTCCGGTACAATCGTCACTAACCCAACCCCGAAGAAGTGAAGACTGATGGCAGAATGTTAACACGCTGAGGAAAACAACCCTCTTCGTGCAGCCGCTTGTTTCCCGTTTGTTATTTAGATTTCAGATACCTGAGTTCATAAACATAGGATTTAGAGCCTTTCCGACTGACCCAGATCCCCTCTGGCGGATGAGAAAGAGATTGATCACCAGGAAGCGTTTCCCAGGGCTTCCCCAATATGGCATTACTCTCCTGATCAAACGCTACCCACCCCAGATCAACTTGGTGGGTAATCCAAAGGTCTTGATCACGGCGTTTATAGCCGAATACGCCATCCGACTTTTCTTGAAAGTCGAATTGATAGACTAAGTCGTCGCTCAAACGAATGAGTTCAAAATACTTAAAACCATCCATCCAACGATCATACCGTCTCCTGACAAAAAGCCACACCAAGGAAAACCGGTAGCCAAATGCGCCTAGACAAACCCATAGCTCTGCTCGCCATTGCGGAAACCATTGTCTGGGCCGGTCTCTACTACATTTTCCCCGCCCTGCTGGTGCATTGGGAAGCCGATCTCGGCTGGTCGAAGACAGAGCTGACCGGTGCCTTCACCGCCTCGATAGCCATGAGCGCACTCTGCTCTCCCATCGTCGGCAATCTGGTTGACCGGGGACATGGGGCAACGGTTCTCAGCGGCGGAACCCTGATCGGCGGCATCCTGATTTCCTTGCTTTCCCTCGTCGACAGCCTGCCCGTGTTCTATGCTGTCTGGTGCGGTCTCGGGATGGCCATGTCAGCCTGCCTCTACGAGCCCTGCTTTATGCTGGTCACCCGAACGCGGGGCGTTTCTGCAAAACGCGGCATAACCTTGATCACTCTGATGGCCGGGTTCGCCGGAACGGTCTCGTTCCCCACCGCACATGCGTTGGTCGGCTTCGCTGACTGGCACCTCGCGGTTCAGGTCGCAGGCGCGGCCGTCTGCCTCGTCGCACTGCCGTTGATGATCCTGGGTGCGCGCGAGCTGGAGCGGACCCGGACAATCCATGTACCCGCCCAGGCCGCGACGCCCGGGGATCACGACAGCCCCACGCCGAAGAAGTCCGCCTTCCTCGCCAACCCGACCTTCTGGCTGCTTGCTATCGGGTTCTCTCTGATGGCGATTTCTCACGGCGTGGTTATTAACCACCTGCTGCCTTTGTTGAAAGAACGGGGTGTCGACGCCGCGATTGCCGTTGCAGCCGCGTCGATGATCGGTCCGATGCAGGTGCTCGGCCGGGTCGTGATGATGAGTGTCGAGCGCTTCGTCTCCAACTTCATCGCCATGTGCTACTGCTTCATAGCCGTCGCCATTGCCTGCATCTTGCTGATCGGGGCCGGAGCCTTACCGATTCTGCTGGTTGGGTTTGTCTTCCTGCAAGGCAGCGGCTACGGGCTGACGAGCATCATGAAACCGGTCGTCACCCGAGAAATAATGGGCGAGACGAATTTCGGATCCATCTCCGGTGCCATGGCGCTGCCCTATCTCGCCTGCTTCGCCGCCGCCCCGTTCCTCGGCTCTCTGTTGTGGGAAATCGGCGGCTACGACTTCGCCCTCGAAGTGGTCGTGGGCACGTCGATCATCGGCTTCTTCTGCTACCTGCGGGCGGCCATGAGAGCAGGGAAAACAGCGTAACCATAAGATAGCGCTGACAGGACTTGACCTCACCCGCATGAGCGATAGAACCGACGAGACCATCCGCCGAACAGCCGGGAATGTGGCCATGGACACCGGGACTACGAGACCCTTTATCGGACACTTCCCCGAATGGCTGGTTCCCGCCGGGCTTTCCGCATTCGCCTCATCCATGCTCGGCGGTGCGTTCGCTTTCCAGTATATCGGTGGCCTCGCCCCCTGCGTGCTCTGCCTGTATCAGCGTTACCCGCACGCCGCCGCTATTGTTCTCGGACTACTGGCCCTCGCTTTCGTTAAGCGGGCCCCGAAAGTCTCACGATGGCTTTGTATTCTAGGTGGCTTGGCACTCCTTACCAGCGCAGGAATCGGCCTCTTCCATGTTGGTGTAGAGCAGCTCTGGTGGGAAGGCACAGCCGAATGCGGCGCGACCTCGGCTCCGGACAATCTGGAAGCGCTGAAAGCGCAGCTCATGAATCAGCCGGTCGTCCGCTGCACGGACATTGCCTGGGAAATGCTCGGCATTTCGATGGCCGGTTACAACTTCCTGCTTTCCACACTCGCAGGCGTCCTTGCCATCGCTCTCAGCCTGCCCCGCCGGGTTTGACAGCATGAACATGCAACCAAGAGAGCATGCGTCCGACCGGCTCTCCTGGTTCGAAATCCTGCTGATTTTTCTCAAACTTGGCTGCAGCAGCTTCGGTGGACCGGTCGCTCATATCGGCTATTTTCGCAGCGAGTTCGTCGAGCGCCGCAAATGGTTCGACGACGGCACCTATTCAGAACTTGTGGCGCTCTGCCAGTTTCTGCCTGGGCCTGCCAGCAGCCAGGTTGGCTTTGCCATCGGCTTGTTGCGCGGCGGAATTCCCGGCGCGCTGGCCGCATGGATCGGCTTCACCTTGCCTTCAGCAGCTCTTCTGGTTGCTTTTGCTTATGGCGTCAACGTCGTAGGCGGGGCAGAAGGCCAAGGTTGGCTGCATGGTTTGAAACTGGTCGCAGTCGCCGTGGTGGCCCAGGCCGCATTACAAATGGGACGTTCCCTCTGCCCCGATGCGCCGCGCGCGACCCTCGCCGTCTGCGCGGCCACGTTCATGCTCATGGCGGCACCCGCCTATGGCCAGTTGCTGGTGATTCTTATCGGAGCCATTGCCGGACTGCTGTTGCTGAAACCTGGTGATGTCTCACCGGCCGGCGCCCCCATGAAGCCGGGGATAGGCACAAAGACAGCGCTGCTGCTCTTCGCTCTGTTCGCTGCATTGCTGATTGGACTGCCGCTGCTGGCCGCCCAGTCCGGCCACACACTTATCCAGCTAACCGACATTTTCTACCGGGTCGGCGCGCTTGTTTTCGGCGGTGGTCACATAGTGCTGCCGATGCTGCAGGCGGAGATCGTACCGACGGGTATTATCGGCAATGATGCGTTTCTGGCGGGATACGGCATGGCCCAGGCCGTGCCGGGACCGCTCTTCACTTTTGCTGCCTATCTCGGCGCCGTCATCGCCCCGCCAGGCAGCGAGATCGCCTATGCCGGAGCAGCGCTGCTTGCAATCTTCTTCTCCAGCTTCCTGCTGGTCCCCGCCGCCCTTCCCTTCTGGGCGAAACTGAGAGGTAACAGCAAGGCGCACGCAGCCCTCTGCGGCGTCAATGCCGCGGTCGTCGGCCTAATCCTGGCGGCGCTTTACGATCCGGTTTTCATCGGTGCCGTAACGTCTCCGGCGGACTTCGCCCTGGTTGCCGCAGCCTATCTCGCCCTGGCAGGCTGGAAGCTGCCGCCGTGGCTGGTCGTGCTGCTCGGAGCGCTTGTGGGCTGGCTCACCTAGATCCCGGAACGATGATCAGAAGCCCGGATGGGTTTCGAACTCATCCTGCTCCAGCTCGCTATCCCAATAGAGATAATCGCGCCAGCTTTCATGCAGATAGTTGGGCGGGAAGGCTCGACCGTTCTCCTGCAGCATATAGGTCGATGGCTGCACCGGCTTCACGATAGGCATGTAGCCGCGCGACGTCGGCATCTTGTTGCCCTTATGCAGATTGCAAGCGCCGCAGGCGGTCACGACGTTTTCCCAACTGGTACGGCCACCGCGCGAACGCGGGATCACATGATCGAAGGTCAGTTCCTGGGTCGGAAAGCGGGTGTCACAGTATTGACAGCTGAAACGATCCCTTAAAAACACATTGAACCGGGTGAAGGCCGGACGCCTGGACTGGGGAACGAACTCTTTCAATGCGATCACGCTTGGCAGCTTCATCTCAAAGCTCGGTGAGTGCACCACGTGATCGTATTCGGAGAGAATATTGACCCGGTCCAGGAAGACCGCCTTGACGACATCCTGCCAGGACCAGAGAGACAGAGGAAAGTAGCTGAGCGGTCTGAAATCAGCATTCAAGACAAGGGCCGGAGAGGGATGAGCAGCTGATAGGGCGTTCACGCGTTTCTCTCCGTCCTGTCGAGGGATTACCGACTAGGAAACTGGCGGGGGCGCGCTAAGCCCGGCCACAATATGTTGTGGGGTATAACGATGTTCATTTCTCGTCGACCTCAGTTTCCAACGATTTATGCTCCAGGAGCACCCAATTGATATCAATATATTGTTACGGTTTTTCGAACTTGTCACCGGAGAATTTACCCGCCTCTTCCCGGATCGCGGGAAAGCCTTGCCGTCTGCCGCTATTGAGGTAGCACACGCTGCAGAAAGGCAAGCCCCCGGCCCAGCCCTTCTTCGTCAATACCATGGCCCAGCCCTGGACGAGACAACGATTCGACTTCGATACCTACAGCCTGCAACGCCGCCTCGGCAGCCGGCATTGCCGCGTGCGGCACAACCTCGTCCGCCACCCCATGGATCAACGAAACAGGCGGTTTTCCAACTGCTTCTTCAGCCAGCAATCCACCCGCGACGAGAGCGCCGGAATAACCGAGCACGCCGGCGGGAGCCTGTTTCAGACGGGGCGCCACATGCAGGGACGTCATGGTGCCCTGGGAGAACCCGACCAGCGCCAAACGGTCCCAGCCGAGTCCTGTACGGCCCAACTCACCGGCCAGAAAACCTTCAAGGATCGGCGCGGCCTGCTGCACGCCTTGGAGCATGACCTCCTCGGTCCGGATTTGCAGACTGAACCATTGCCGGCCGTATGGCGCCATGTCGCAAGGGTATGGTGCATTCGGGGAGACGAACTCGACATGCGGCAGATGCGGCGCCCAGACCGGCGCGAGGCCGATCAGATCGTTCCCGTCAGCACCAAGCCCATGCAAAAACACTACGAGCGCCGTCGGGGTCTCTCCGCTCGCAGCCGCCATGCGCGGCCCATCAAGTTCGGTCATTTCCATCTCCCATGCTCTATCGTGGGAGACCGGTTTCGCTCCCTCACCTGCTACGCTACCTATATCAGGAACCGTGCTCCGCCAAGCTTGGAGGCTTCGCTCTGCTTTCTTCGCTGCTGTTTTCCGACGGCACGCCGCCCCTGACCGGCACCGTCACCCGTTTCGCGCCGTCACCGACCGGCGATCTGCATCTCGGCCATGCATACTCGGCCTTGTTCGCGGCTGATCAGGCTGAGCGCGACGGCGGCACATTCCTGTTGCGGATAGAGGACATCGACGTCACCCGTTGCCGGGCGGAATACGAAGCTACAAATCTGGACGATCTCCGCTGGCTCGGTCTGTCCTGGGCGGAACCGGTGCGCCGCCAGTCGGAGCATTTCGATTTTTACCGGGCAGCCGTCGATCTGCTGGAAGAGATGGGACTGCTCTATCGCTGCTTCCTGTCACGGCGAGAGTTGAACGAGACACTCTCGGCGCCGCACGGCGCACCGGCAGAGGCACCCACAGACACCGATAAGCTGCTTACTGAAGCCGAGCGCAACCGACGCCTCGACTCCGGCGCGCCCTTCACGCTGCGGCTGCGGATGGAACGCGCGCTTGAACGGACCGGCGCGCTTGACTGGACAGACCGGCAGCGCGGCACGCAACAAGCCCGTCCCGAGATGTTCGGCGACGTGGTGCTTGCCCGGCGGGACATTCCGACGAGTTACCATCTCGCGGTGATACTCGATGATGCACTGCAGGGCATCACTCTGGTCACGAGGGGCGAGGACCTGCTGGAAGCGACACATATTCACCGCCTGCTGCAGGCCCTGCTCGACCTGCCCACACCCGACTATCAGCATCACGGACTGGTGCGAGACGAAGATGGCAAGCGGCTCGCCAAGAGAGAGCAGTCCATCGCCATCCGGGATTTACGCGCGGCCGGACACAGCGCCGGGGACGTGTGCGCCATGGCTCGAAACCAGGCTTCCGACTGACGCATGTTCGGAACCTCCAAATGGTTGAATCGGCGCCTTGTCGCCAGCCATCGACGTGGGATTAAATTGCAGTAACGCAAAAAAATAATCACACGGGAGGAAGAGATGGCTCAGTCCAGACTGGCAGAGCAGACATTCGATATCAGACCGATAGCCGGTGCCATGGGCGCGGAAATCCATGGCATTGATGCGTCCCGGGAGCTTGGCGATGCGACTGTCGCCGCCCTCCGCAAGGCGCTGCTCGATCATCTGGTGATCGTCTTACCGGGCCAGACTTTGACGCCGGAACAGCAGCTCCGTTTCGCACGCCGCTTCGGCGAGCCACTGATCTATCCCTTCGCAAAGGGGTTGGATGAATTCCCCGAGATTACACCAATCCTGAAGAAGGAAGACGATCAGTACAATTTCGGTGGGGTCTGGCACTCGGACACAGTCTACCAGGACACCCCGCCGATGGGCACAATGCTCTATGCCCAGGATCTGCCTCCTTTCGGCGGCGATACGCTCTTCGCGAACCAATATCTGGCGTATGAAAGCCTGTCCGATGGCATGAAAGCGCTACTCGGCAATCTGAGAGCCATAAACATTTCCGGCAAACGTAAGGTGCAGAGAACGCGAACACATATGATGGATCGCGCCTCAGCAGGGCTGACCGGAGACGAGTTCGAAGCATGCCATCCAGTGATCCGGAAGCACCCCGAAACAGGGCGAAAGGCACTCTACGTCAATGTCGCCCATACGGTCAGGTTCGAAGGCATGACCGAGGAGGAAAGTACACCAATTCTAGAGTTCTTGTTCGAGCACCAGATTCAGCCCGAATTCACCTGCCGTTTACGCTGGTCAGAGGGTGCTGTCGCCTTCTGGGACAACCGTGCGGCGATGCATTATCCGGTAAATGATTATCATGGATATAGACGTTTGATGCACCGGATCACACTTGCTGGCGACCGCCCGCTCCAATAAAGCAACAACTTAGGTAAAACCATTCCAAACTAGATAAAATTTCACTAAATCCGGCACTAAATCATGTAGCACAAACTCACGATTACACTTAGTCTTGTGATGTGGCGGCGAAAAAATAGCTGTCGGCACCATGCTCAGAATGGGGGAGGGCATGGCCGATTTTGTTCAGGTAAACTATCCGGGAACGACCACATTGCCTTATCCGACCCTCCGGGGCCTAGGAGCATTGGAAGAGGACTCAGAACAGCCCTTCGCCGGCTATGGCGGCGGCTTGAGCCAAACAGATCTGCCGATTCCGATCGACGCAGTGCCGGATGCCCTTGTCGTTTTCGATGCCGAGGGCATTATTCGCGGCGCAAACCGGCTGTTGAGCCAGTTGCTCGATTACAACGCATCCGAGCTTATCGGCCAGCCGATGGAAATTCTCTTTCCCGATGCAGACCGTTCGGCACATCGTTCCGTGCGTCAGACCTTTCTGTCCCAGGCTGCGGAGCCGACACAGACGCTGCGGCGCGAGGTTTTTGCCCGCAAGCGCAACGGCTCCCTGGTTCCAGTTGAGCTGTCAATGATGCTGGTACCGACTGCGGTCGGCGTGATGTTTACCGCAAGCATGCGTGACGGCTCCCGCCATGTCGAAATCGAAAAAGCCCTCACCGAAGCGGCGGACGAAGCGGAGGCCGCGAACGTCGCCAAGAGCCGGTTCCTCGGCACCATGAGCCATGAGCTGCGGACTCCATTGAACGCAATCATCGGTTTTTCCGAGATGATTCAACATGAAACCCTGGGTCCACTGCCGCACGAAAAGTATGCGGACTACGTCCAGACCATCGGAGTATCCGCGCGGCATCTGCTTGACCTGATCAACGAGTTGATCGACCTGTCGCTGATTGAGGATAACAGTCTCCGGCTCAAGCTGGAGCCCTCGAACATCAAAGAGATCCTGGAAGAATGCCAGGCAGTCATCGAGCCGAAGGCGCGCTCGCAAGGCCTTAAACTGCGCCTTCTTATGCCACATGGACCGATCGCGCACCCGGTCGATCCGCAAAGGTTGCGGCAGGTAGTGCTCAACCTTCTCAGCAACGCCATCAAGTTCACGGATTCCGGCGGCACCATCAATATCGCCTTGAGTAAGGACGCCACCGGCATGAGGGTGCTGGTTTCTGATACCGGCACGGGGATCGCCCCGGCAGTTCTGGAAAATATATTCGATCTTTATGTCCGATCGGAAACCGAACGCAATGTCTCCGCTGGCGGGCTCGGCATCGGGCTCCATGTATCGAAACGGCTGACAGAAGCGATGGGCGGCGCCATCGACATCACAAGCACCCTCGGAGAGGGCACCACAGTCACTCTCTCCTTTCCTCCGAAAGCGACTATTCCGGCAAACGAACGGTAGGCGGACAATGACAAGCGTCCGCATCCCTGCCTGCTTCTTCCGCGGTGGCTCCAGTAAGGGCGTTTTCTTCTCATTTGAAGATCTCCCACCGGACCGATCCTTCTGGGATCCCCTGTTTCTATCCGTGATCGGCAGCCCCGATCCCTATGCGCGCCAGCTCAACGGCATGGGTGGCGGGGTTTCATCAGTTTCGAAAGTAGCCGTGATCTCGCCCAGCGAACGGGGGGATGCTGATCTCGATTTCACCTTCGGGCAGATCGCGGTCGGCGATGCGCTGGTCGATTACAGCTCAAACTGCGGAAACCTTTCCTCCGCCGTTGGGCCCTTCGCCCTGGAACGCGGCCTGATTCGGTTGGCCGACGGCCAGCGCTCTGTCCGTGTTTACAACACCAACACCGACAAAATCCTGATTGCTCATTTCATTGTTGAGGACGGCCTTGCAGCCGAGGCCGGTGCTTTCACCATCCCCGGTGTTGCCGGCACTGGCGCACCGATTCGACTCGAATTCCTCGACCCAGCAGGCGCCGGAACCGGCAGCCTGCTTCCCACGGGCAATCTGACGGACCAAATCAAAAGCGATGACGGGCGCACCTTCGATGCGACTCTGATGGATATCGGGAATCCATGCGTTTTTATTGATGCCGCGGCTGTTGGCCGCAGCGCGAACGAGATTATTGCGGATCTTGAAACCGACCGGGCCCTGATGGATCTGCTTGAAGAACTTCGGCGCAAGGCTGCCATCATGATGGGGCTGGCAAAGAACGAGGCATCGGCACCCGCCGCTGTCCCCAAGATCGCGATCGTCGGTGCACCACAAACTGCCCGCGACCTTGCCGGCAACATGATCGATCCGGAGATGGCTGATCTGGCCGTCCGGATGCTCTCCATGGAGAACGTACACCGAGTGCTGCCCCTCACCGGCGCCATGTGCACTGGCGTCGCCTGCCGACTGTCCGGAACGGTCCCGGCAGCGCTCTCGAAAGTGCCTGACGGGGATGTACGGCTCGCCAATCCATCAGGTATTCTACCGGTCGGCACCGACGTAACTGTGAACGATGGCCCCGCGGTTCGATCAGTGACCGTCATCCGTACCGCACGCCTGCTGATGAACGGTGAAGTGGCCGTCCCTGTCTAGCTCTCCAACCTAGCGGTTCAGAGCAATCAGGATCACCGAACAACAGACCACCAGAACCGCGACGGCAATCCGTAGCGTCAGCACTTCGCGCCGGAAGACGACCAGGCTCAGGATCATGCTGAAGATTGGCGAGGCAGCGATGATCGGTACGACCGTCACGACCTTCCCTATGAGTAGCGCCTGATTGAGGCAAACGACCGCCGTTCCAAAGGTCAGTCCTGCTACCGCGAACCAGCGCGGCCCCGGTGCATTCCAACTGAAAGGCACATCGGCCT
The DNA here is from genome assembly GCF_039990255.1 of Nisaea sp. Taxonomy (GTDB): domain Bacteria; phylum Pseudomonadota; class Alphaproteobacteria; order Thalassobaculales; family Thalassobaculaceae; genus Nisaea. The sequence goes on from NZ_JBDXGG010000009.1 coordinate 144,031, forward strand.
TCTTCACAAACCGGGCCCCTGTCGCGACCACAGCCGAAACGGTAAACCCGACGACCGTGGCGAAATAGGGATCGGGAATGTACTCCATCCCGGCTTTGGAAAGCACATGCGCCGCCGACCGGATCGCGGCTGCGGCAACCGGAAACAACAGCGCCCAGACAGGCCAGGAAACCTCTACCATCTTCCCCCGGCGGGATAACATGACAACTGCCAGAACAATGCCGACTGTGCCGAGAGCAGTCTGCCAGGTCAGTACTTCCCCAAGGACGAGAATACCCAAGGCGAGACCGAACAGTGGTGAGGTCGACGACAGAGTGGAAGACAGGGTCGGGCCAAGATAGCGGATCCCGACAACCGAAAAATTCGCAGACAGCGCCGGCCGGAAAATACCGACAGCCATAAAGATCAATACTGCCGGATGTGCCCATGCGGACCAGTCCATGAAGAACGGCGCCGCGCACCAGCACATCAAGGCCGAGACACTGATTGAAATCGCAGCTCCCGTTCGGGAGTCGACCGTTTTCACGCCGAGATTCTGCAACTGCCCACCGATGGCAAACAGGAACGCTGCGAACAGCGCGAGAAGTAGAGGCGTGTATTCAGACATCCGGAAAGCCCGCTGCAAAGGATTGGCAACGGGTCTAAAGTTCCGCGCCTGAATACTGATTTTGCTGGAAACTCTCCGTCGTAGGTAGCCCCATTCCACGCACTGATCTATGCCAGATCGCGGCGCCAATGCTGAGCTGTCAGGGACTGGCCATAGACCTGTTCGTCTTCTTCTGCATCAAGGGTGAACCCGGCCACCTTATAGACCCGCCGGGCCGCGGCCAGCATACTGTAGGTCGACAGCACCATCTCGCGATAACCGCGCGAACGGGCAAAATCGATACAGGCTCCGACAAGCTTGTGCCCGAGTCCCAGCCCGCGTGCGTCCGGCTCGACATAGACGATCCTGAGACGCGCCGTTTCCGGCCCGTCGCGTACCACAGCCGCTGATCCGGCGATCCGGCCATCCACCTCAGCAATCCAGAGACAGTCATCGTCGGGGTTGTGATGCTCGAGAAACTCGCGCCCGATCTTCAGCAGGTTCAGCTCAAAACCACCGTCCCAGCCATATTCCTGCTCATAAAGCATGGCTTGCCGGGCAAGCGCCCAGGACAGCTCACCGACCCGGTGCGGCCGGATCACGGGGACCGGTTTCACGACGGCACTCTCACCACCAAGCAAGTGCTCAGCCTGGCGCAAGGTGGAGACCAGGTCTCGACGTGCGTCCTGCCCCAGCGGCTCCAGCACAGCGGAAACCTCGGCACGCGATTTTGCCTGAAGTGCTTCAAGCGCGCTGCTTCCGGCCTCGGTAAGCGCAAGGACATGGCGCCGCCGATCCATCTCGGATACCGACCGGGTAAGGATACCGCGACGCTTCAAGCCATTCAGAAGACGGCTGAGATACCCCGGATCGAGCCCCAGCATGTCCGCCAGATCGCGGGCACTCATCCCGTCGCAATGGCCAAGCTCGAAAATCACACGGGCTTCCGGCAGCGAGAATTCGCTCTCCAGCAGACGGTCCGCCAGAACATTGATTCTGCCTGTGTAGAAACGGGAAAAGTGGCGGACAGCCTCCACCGGGTCATGCTTATCGGTCACCATGTTCCTCCCTGAGGTGGACGCATGGTGACCCCATTAAATGCTAAAAGCAATTAATTGATTGCTTTTAGCACCTATTTTGCCCTTGGCGCCCGCTGGGAGAAGCGTTTCTCGAAAACCCCTTCGGCGATCCGGTTCTTCATCATTTCAAGACTGCCCCCGGCGATTTGCCAGCCACGCGTCCGGCGCCAACAGTATTCCACCAGGCTTTCCTCCGTATAACCAAGTGCCCCCAGCACCTGCATGGCGTCGTTCGCGGCTCGGAATCCGGCCTCGTTGCAGAGAAACTTCGCGATGGCCGTATCATAAGCAGACGGCAACCGTTCAGTAGCTTCCGTCGCGACTTTGTAGAGCATGAGCTGGGCCGCCTCGATCTGGGCCGCGGCTTCCGCGAACTTCCACTGGATGCCCTGAAAGTCCGCCAACTCACGGCCGAACTGCCTACGCGTCAGCGCATGTTCCCGGGCGATCTCGAACGCGTGCCGGCCAAAGGCGAGCGCGCGGGCTGAGTTCCCGATCCGCTCAATGTTGAAGGCCGAGATCTGCTTGCGGAACCCACCCTCGCCGAGCAGCACATTTTCGGCCGGAACATAGACATCCTCAAAATAAAGCTGGCACCAGTGCTCGCCACCGACATAGCGAACCGGCTTGCCCATGGTGAATCCGTCCTGCCCACGCTCAAGAATAACCGACCCAATGCCATCAAGCCCCGGTCCGAAACGCACATAGATCAGGAAGATCCCCGCTTCCGGACTGTGGGTGGAGAACACCTTCGTTCCATTGACCCGGAAGCCGTCCCCGTCCGTGGTCGCGGTGGTGACGAGATCGGTTGCCGCAGAACCTGCTTCCGGCTCGGACATGCCTAGGGAGATTGCCATTTCGCCCCCCAAAAGCTTCCCCAACCACTTCTCCTTGTGTGCAGGGCTGGCATATTCGGCAAAAGTGCGGATTGGGCCGAAATTACCGGCCTGGATGACATCGGCGCTGCGTGGACAGATCTCCGAAACAGCCTGAATGGCAAGCACCGCGTCCATCACAGACCCGCCTTGCCCGCCGTCGGCCTCATCAAAGGTGATGCCCAACAGACCTTGCCCGGCCATCAGCTTCGCTACATCGAAAGGGAAACTCTCTTCATGCGCCCGGGCGAGCGCGCCTTCCTGCAGATGACGCTCCGCAAAACCGCGCACGGCATCCTGAAAGAGACGCTGCTCCTCACTCAAATTGAAATCCAAAACTTCCTCCTGTCAGGCGCGGTTATTCCGCTGCAGATTTTGCTGTAACTTCACCGAATGGCAGTTCGGACAGAGACGCAAAAGCATCGATCCGCCAGAGCGCATCCAGCAATGGTCTGGCCGCCGTTCCGAGCACGTCTCCGGTCAGCTCATAGAATTTATCTTCCAGTTCAGAATCGCTCAGCGGCAAATCCGGATCTCCCTTGCGGGTCCGAGCATAATGGCTGAAACGCTGGCCATCCGCGGTCTCGATCGTGACTTTTGCTGAGCGCCGCCGAGGGAACGCTGCATCGCACTCCGGATCGACCGTATGCTCGACCTTCGCCGCGATGTCGCGGGTCGCCGGGTCGGCAAGTGCCTCAGGAGAGAAGGCCGCGATCCGGACCGCACCGGTAGCGATGACCGCGCCGAGGCAATAGGGTAGCGAGAACTTCGCTTCGAAAGCCGTTTTGGGATCGGCATTGCCACAAATCTCAAGCGACTTCTGATAAGAGCCTGCTTCAATCCGGTGGATGGACTCCGTTTTCAGATTGTTCGCGGCGACAATTTCCTTCACGGCATCGACAGCCGCATGAACATGCCCGCACGCGGCATGATTCTTCTGCGTTGTCCGTTCGATGGTCCAATCGGAACCAAGCCCGGCAACGGCGGCCTGCCAATCCACATCCCGGCTCATGGCAGCACCAAACCCGGCGGCGCCTTCCAGTATATCGAGCGCGCCGGTAACACCGGCTTTCGCCATCCGTGCTGCCAGTACGCCACCTTCCGACGCCCGGCCAGCATGCAATGGTTTGCTCATGGCTTCGGCCCGGAAAGCCTGCTGCAATCCGGCCGCCATGGTCCCCGCAGAGGCAAGCGCATGCGCCGCCTCGGAAGCGGTCAGCCCCAGCAGGACGGAAGATGCCGCCGTGCCGCCGAAATACCCGATAGTCGCTGTTGTGTGCCAGTAATCGTAATGCGCCGGATTGACCGCCGCGGCGATCCGGTTGGAGACTTCGTATCCGGCAATGACCGCGCGTAGGAAATGCGCGCCATCCGCTCCGGTTTCCTCGGCAAGCGCAAGCGCGGCGGGAATGACGGCAACGCCAGGATGATAGAGCCCGTCCCGGTAAATATCGTCGAACTCAACCGTATGAGAACCGGCGCCATTGATCAGGGCAGCAGCCCGTGCGGTTGCAAGCCTCCCCGACGGGATCAACCGCGCGCGCCCGCGATCAAGATCCTCCGGCACCGCGTCGGGCAGCAATGTCGCCGGCGGGAGCACGCCGCCAGGAACGGCCGCCGCGAACCAGTCAAGGACACATCGTTTTGCATGATGTTGTGCCGTCTCCGGCACGGGCATGCCGCTCATCGCGGCAATGAAATCTCCGTATGTTTCGGTCGGGCTCTTACTGGCCATTACGTTCCTCCCTTTCTTAACAGCCTCAGCAATCGAGCTTATCGGCAACGCCCTCCATCGACTCCGCGATAACATCAAAATCGTGCTCGGCCTTAAAATCGACAGTCTGTTCCGGCCCGTATTCCGTGGGCCGTGCAATGAAAGCTGTTTTGAGGCCCAGCGCCCTGGCAGCGACCAGATCACCATTATGAGCAGCTACCATCATGCATTCCTCCGGAGCGAGGCGCAGCATGCGACATCCCGCAAGGTATGTTTCCGGATCAGGTTTGTAGCTCTGCGCAATCTCGGCCCCCAGAATCATGTCCCAGGGCAAACCGCCATGCTTCGCCATGTCGACCATTAGCTTCACGTTGCCATTCGACATGGTTGCCAAAATGAATTTGCTCTTCAAACGCGTCAGTCCCGACACACTGTCCGCCCAGGGGTTCAGACGATGCCAAGCCATATTAAGGTGCTCGACCTCAGAATCGTTCAGCCCCTTAACTCCAAACTCATCAAGCACCTCAATCAGATTTTCCCGGTGCAGCGTATCGAGGTCGATGAAACCGCGTTCCCCACTGCGTATCCGCGCCATCGCCGGAACGTAACGCCGTCGCCACGAGAGTGCGAAGGCCTGCCCATCTAGTCCCAGGCCCTTCTCGTCAGAAAAAAAGTCAATTTCCGCCGCAATGCTGTTCCGCCAATCGACAACGGTCCCAAACACATCAAAAAAAAGCGCTTTTACCATCATCATTTCACTTTCCATTTCTTCAACATGTTCCCGTAGTCCGGAAAAGCACGTCCCGTTATGCAGTGTTTCCTTGACCGGAAATCCAAAGCCGGGACAATGATATTCAGTTCGTTCAGCTGGAAGACCGGGAAACAACGGTTAGCAGACTGACGAAAGGGTAGGCGAACGGAGGAACGTCAGACAACGGTCCAATTGGTAATGAGTCCATTCTTCGCTCAGCGAAGAAGAAGAAGCGGTGACGCTCATTGCTGACCGAGCTTATTCAAAAAACAATAAATAAATCCGCCAATAGGGAAGGAACACGTCTATGAAAAATCTTTGGCGCACTGCGGCCACAACAGCGCTCGCGCTGGGTGCTGCAGCAATCTTCGGGCCTAGTCCTGCAATAGCCGAAACACCGCAATACGGCGACGAGTTGCGGTTGGTCGTCGGCTCGAAGATCCCGTCATATGACGGGCATATCGAGTCCACCTTCGGCATGATCCACCCGATCCGCCCGTTCTACAGCGTGCTCATGCGGGTCAATCCGGAGAACCCCTCCTCGCCTGTCGACTTCGTCTGCGACCTCTGTGAGGGAGACGTTCCTGCAGCGACCGAAGGCGGCACGAAATACACCTTCAAAATCCGCAAGGACGTTAAGTTCCACGACGGAACGCCGCTGACCGCACATGACGTTAAGGCGACCTTCGACAAGATTGCCTTTCCGCCAGAAGGCATCGCGTCGAACAGGCAGGCATATTTCAAGTCCGTTGAATCTATTACGGCTCCCGACGATTACACGGTCGTCTTCAAACTGAAGAACCCGACCGGCACTTTCCTGCCTTCAGTCGCCATGCCGTACAACTTCGTCTACGCGAAGAAGGATCTGGACGCGCACGGTTACACCTGGCACCAGAAAAACATCAACGGATCGGGCGCTTTCCGGTTTGTCGAGCACGTACCGGGTAGCCACGTGAAAGGCGTCAAGAACGACACCTACCATCACAAGGGCATGCCTTATCTGGACGGTTTTACCGCAATTTCCGCACCGAAAATGTCGGTTCGCTTGCAGGCAATCCGTGGCGGTCAGGCCGACATCGAATTCCGCGGTTTCCCGCCGAAAGCGCGTGACGACCTTGTCAAAGCCCTCGGCGACGACATCACCGTTCAGGAAAGCGACTGGAACTGCGTTCTGATCGTGACCCCGAACCATAAGGTCAAGCCGATGGATGACGTGCGTGTGCGGAAAGCACTCTCGCTCGCCATTGATCGTCAAGGCGGTTCCAAATATCTGTCCCGCATTGCGATCGTGAAGACGGTTGGCGGGGTTGTTTTCCCGGGCCACCCGCTTGCAGCCACCGAAGCCGAACTGTCGCAGCTTGCCGGCTATGGCAACGACATAGAAGCGAACCGTGCCGAAGCGAAAAGACTGCTGAAAGAAGCCGGTCACGAGAACCTGAAGGTCACCCTGCACAATCGCGGCGTTGATCAGCCTTACAAGGTTGTCGGTACGTGGCTGATCGATCAGTGGAAGAAGGTCGGCATAAAGGCGGATCAGTGGGTTCAGCCAACCACGCCTTTCTACGCGACGCTTCGCAAGAAGAAAGACTTCACCGTCTCACTCGACTTCAACTGTCAGTCGATCGTGAACCCGATTGCCGACATCTCGAAGTTCCTGCCCGGCGCCGGCAACAACTACGCCGAGTTCCAGGATGAGCAGCTGCTCAAATGGTACGACGAACTGCTGGCCGAAGGTGACGAAGGGAAACAGCGCGAGATCATCCGCAAGTACGAAAAGCGGGTTCTGGACGAGCTGTCTTCCCAGTTCATTACGCTGTGGTGGTACAAGATCAACCCGCACCGTTCCTATGTGAAGGGCTGGAAGATCGCACCAAGCCATTATCTGAACCAGGCACTCGACAACGTCTGGATCGATCAGGCCGAAAAGAAGAAGCAACTCGGCGGTTGATCTAGACTTCAGAGACGTCGACCGCCCTGCCTCGGCAGGGCGGTCGCCCTTTTCGAAAAAAGGTAATTTGGCAAAGCATGTACGGATATATCGTCAAACGCTTGCTCATGCTGCTCCCGACCCTTATCGGCGCGGCTATCCTCGTCTTTCTTCTGTTACGACTTGTTCCAGGTGATATCTGCCTGATCAAGTTCGGTGGTGAGGGCGCATACGCGGATCCTGAGCAAATTAGGCAGTGTCAGGTAAGTCTCGGGCTAGAGAACCCGATTTATGTCCAGTTCTGGGACTATATGAAGGGCTTCTTTGTCCTAGACCTCGGCACGTCCATGTGGACAGGCAAGGAGGTCACATACGAGATCGGCGTGCGCTTCGAGCTTTCGCTTCAGATCGCCCTTATGGCAACTCTTACGTCAATTGTGATTGCGATACCGCTTGGCGTGATTTCCGCCGCGAAGCAGAACACTATGACGGATTATGTCATTCGGGGTTTCAGCATCGCCGGGATTGCAATGCCATCCTTCTGGCTTGGAATCCTCATCATTCTAGGATTGTTGATTGGAACACAGGAATTCATGGGTCGTCCCTGGATGCCACCCATCACTTTCAAGTCGCTCTTCGACGATCCAATGCACAATCTCTCGCAGCTTGTCTGGCCAGCACTCGCGACCGGTTACAGATATTCTGCCGTCGCCACGCGTATGACTCGATCGGCCATGCTTGAAGTTCTCCGGGAGGACTACGTCCGGACAGCCCGCGCCAAAGGCCTTATCGAAAAGGTCATCGTCAACAAGCACGCCCTCAAGAATGCGATGTTGCCCGTTGTGACCATCATCGGGATCGAATTCGCCTTTCTGATGGGTGGCCTCGTCGTGACGGAGCAGGTGTTCAACTTGAATGGTCTCGGCAAGCTGTTCGTGGAGTCGGTGACCCAGGCGGATTACACCCTCACCCAGGCTTTGGTGATGTTAGTTGTTACGATTTTCGTCTTCATGAACTTCGTCGTCGATGTGCTCTATGCGTGGCTCGACCCACGTATTCGCTACAGCTAAGGGAGCTGCAGGACATGACCACCATGGATGCAAATCCCGAAACCAACACTGGTTTCAAAAGAACGACAATCGGTGATCATATCGGTCGGCTTGTGCGGCGCCAGCCGCTCGGGACCGGCGGAGCCGTTGTGATTATCCTGATGCTTCTGATGGCACTCTTCGCCGATCTGATAGCGCCTTACGACCCCGAAGCGAACAGCTTCGAATATATGCTGGTTCCGCCCAGTCTGGACTTCCTCCTCGGGACTGATCAGTTTGGCCGCGACCTGTTTTCCCGCATTGTTTATGGCGCCCGGACAGCTCTCTTCGTCGGATTTACCTGCGCCATTGTCGGTGCGTTCGGCGGCCTCGTTCTCGGCGTCGCGAGTGCATATTTCGGCGGCTGGTTCGATCTGATCATGCAGCGCATCATCGATGTGTTTATGGCCTTCCCGCTGATCATTATGGCTCTTGCTATCGTCGCCATCTTTGGCACAGGCACAGACAAGGTAATCATTGCGATTACGATTCCCTTCATCCCGCGCTGCGCCCGTGTCGTACGGTCCAGCGCGCTGGCGATCAGGGAAATGCCCTATGTTGATGCTGCCCGGTCTATCGGGTACGGCCATATGCGCATCATCATGAAACACATTGCGCCAAACGTTCTCGCACCGTTCCTGATTATGCTTACCGCCTTCCTGGGCGAGGCAATCCTGCTCGAAGCCTCCCTTTCCTATCTCGGACTGGGTGTGCAGGAGCCGACGCCAGCCTGGGGCCTGATGCTTCAGGGCGGGGCTGAGGAATATGCCGAGAGCGCACCTTGGGTCCCGGTATGGCCGGGCCTCGCGATTACAATCGCAGTCTTCGGCTTCAACCTCTTCGGGGACGCTGTCCGTGACATCCTGGACCCGAAACTCCGGACCCGCTGATTAGACCAATATCATCAGCAGAAAGCCCCGCCATTGGCGGGGCTTTTTCTTTGTCTCGGAATGTTCTCAGACAGTCATAATCAAGCTCAAACTGTTACGGCTTACTGAACTGTCAAACTGCCCAGAGTTTCGCAAAACCGTTCGAAATCGATGTTACCGCCAGTCGCCATGACGACAACGCGCTTGCCTTGAATATAATCCGGCCTCATCAGCAAAGCTGCGAGTGCCACCGCTCCCGATGGCTCCAGCACAAGTTTCAGGGTCTCGAAGGCAACCCGCATCGCCGCCCGGACTGTATCGTCACCCACTGCCATGTGATGCCGCATACCCGCCGCCCTGGCGCAGGCGAATGGCACCTCCCCTGGAGCCGTTGCCTGCAGCGCATCGCAGATCGACACAGCGCCGCCGCTGATGCGGGTTACAGTGTCAGCTTTCAGGGACTGCCCGAAGCTATCAAAGCCTTCAGGCTCCGCAGCGACAAGCTGCGTTGATGGAGAATACCGACTGAACCCCGAGGCAAGGCCGGCAATCAGGCCGCCTCCGCCGACGCACGAGAAAACAAAGTCAGGCGCCTCTCTCCCGCCCAACCGCAACTCCTCAATTATCTCCGAAGCCGCACTGGCATGCCCCGTGACAACAAACGGGTCGTCGAAAGGATGCAGCAGGACCTTGCCTTCACGTTCCGAGATATCCTTGGCCATCGCGCTGGCAACCTCCTCACGCGGGCGGTCCCCATGCTCACTCAGGACAACCGTTGCGCCATAAGCTTCCGTCTTGCGGCGCTTCGCCTCCGGCGCATCCACCGGCATCACAATCGTTGCCGGAATCCCCAGAGTGGCCGCTGCGGCGGCGAGACCCTGTGCAAAATTCCCCGAAGAATATGCAACAACACCGGCCAGCTTTTCCGCTTCGCTCAAATTACAGCACCGCCAATAAGCGCCCCTGAATTTGAAGGACCCCGTACGCTGGAGCGACTCAGCTTTCACATAAACCTCATCCGCTCCCGACAGGTCAGCGAGATGCGGCGCGGCCATCAGCGGCGTCCGCTCAGCAACACCTGCCAAGGCTTCTACAGCATTACCGATTTCCGGTTCGCTGGGCATTGTCTGTCCAAGGCTGGCCATTTACCGATCTCCTGCTTGAATGCTGGCGAGACTATATCCGGATTTTTGCTACAGAGAACGGCAAGAAAAAACGGCGCCCGAAGGCGCCGTTTTCAACTCAATGCCCTGTCCCTGCGGGATCAGCCTTCCAGCACGAAATGCCCTTCGCCGACCTGCCGGTATTCCCGCTTCGGCGGCTCATAGCCCATCGGTTTAAGCGGGCTCGGGATCTCATCAGTCATCAGGTTCAGCTCACGCTTACGGCGCGTTGGATCGGCCACCGGCACCGCTGACATCAGTTTCTTCGTGTAGGAATGCTGGGCATTTTCGAACACCGCCGCGCGAGGCCCGATCTCGACAATTTCGCCAAGATACATCACCGCGACCCGGTGGCTGACCCGCTCGACCACAGCCATATCATGGCTGATGAAGAGATAGGCCAGACCGAATTCCTCCTGAAGATCCATCATCAGGTTCACGACCTGCGCCTGGATCGACACGTCCAGCGCCGAGACTGCCTCATCTGCAATGATCAGCTTCGGGCCAAGCCCGAGAGCCCGGGCAATGCAAAGCCGCTGACGTTGACCACCAGAGAATTCGTGCGGGTACCGTTCCGCATGTTCAGCATCGAGACCGACGCGGCGGAGCAGCGAAACCACCCTTTCGTCTGCCTCCTTGCCGGAGGCGATCTTGTGCACGATCATCGGTTCTGCGATGGCCGAACCCGCCGTCATACGCGGGTTTAGGGACGCGAACGGATCCTGGAAAATCATCTGCATGTCGCGGCGCAGCGGGCGCATGTCCTTCGGGTCGAGCCCCATCAGCTCTGTGCCCTCAAACTTGATGCTGCCGCTGTTCGGCTCCACCAGCTTGATAATGGACCGCCCTGTGGTCGACTTGCCGCAGCCGGACTCACCCACCAATGCAAGGGTTTCCCCTGGTTGCAGACCGAAGGAAACCCCCTCAACCGCATGAACCCGTGCTGTAGCCGAGCCGAACATGCCTTTACGAATGTCGAACCGCGTGGTCAGACCTTCGACCGTCAACAACGGTTTTTCGGCATGCCGGACCGTGTCCTGCATCTCCTGCAATTCATGCGCGGCGGACGCGTCCTTTACCGCTTCGCCTTCCGCCCGGTTCACATCCACATTCGCGAACTTGGCCGGGAAGGTCATCCCCTTCATTGAGCCCAGTTTCGGCACCGCGGCGAGCAGGGCCTTGGTGTAGGGATGCTGCGGATCATGGAAGATCTGCTCTGCAGGCCCCTCTTCGACCTTCTTGCCCTTCAACATGACAACAACACGATCCGCCACCTCAGCCACCACTCCCATATCGTGGGTGATGAACATGACGGACATGCCGATTTCCTGCTGCAGCATCTTTATCAGATCTAGGATCTGCGCCTGGATCGTCACATCGAGCGCGGTAGTCGGCTCGTCGGCGATCAGCAGGCTCGGACGGCAGCTCAGCGCCATGGCGATCATCACCCGCTGGCGCATGCCGCCAGACAGTTGATGCGGATACTGGGACAGCTGCTTTTCCGGTTCCGGAATACGAACCAGCTTCAGCATCTCCAGAGCCATGTCGAGCGCTTCCTGCTCGCTCTTTCCCTGGTGCAGCATGATGGTCTCAGCGATCTGGAACCCGATGGTGAAGACCGGGTTGAGCGACGTCATCGGCTCCTGGAAGATCATCGAGATATCGTTACCGCGAATATCCCGCATCGTGCCCTGGCCGGCCTTGGCGATATCAATCACCTCACCATTCTTGCGCCGGAAATCGACCTTCCCCGACGCGATATGCCCGCCGGCATAATCGGTCAGCCGCATCAGCGACATGGCCGTTACGGACTTGCCAGAGCCTGACTCGCCGACAACAGCCAGCGTTTCGCCCCGGTCAATATGCCAAGAGACTCCATCAACCGCCTTGACCGTCTGGTCATCCAACGGAAAGTGAACCCGAAGATCGTCGACTTCGATCAGTCGGTCATCATGCATCTACACGGCCTCCCATGGCTCGCCTGTCCTGTCCGGTGCTGCGATTTTTTTCTTTTTGCACCATTTTCAACGAGGCAGTCTGTATGCTTTTGATAGTCAAATCCAGACGCAATCTCTCAAATTTCGCACCCTGGAAGAGTTCAGACGTATGAGACATCCGTGAGCGCACAAAATTCCGAGAGCGAGCATAGCCCCAATCGGAAAGAGGCCTTTCGCGAAGGCATACGACACGGCCTTGCGGTTCCTTCGATTGTCGTTTTCTCAACCATGCTCGGTTATGGCTCTCTCGCCCATGCCAACGGCTTTTCCGCTTTTGAAGCCCTACTCTCGACAGCCCTTGTGTGGGCCATGCCGGGTCAGGTTGCGATGGCGGACCTGCGGGCATCGGGTGCAGATCTGTTCGTAACACTGTTAGCGGTCTCCATGGCCAGTGTCCGGTTCTTCCCAATGGCGACGATCCTGGTCGGCACCTTCCGCGAGGCAGTGAAGCACCCGCTGAAGCGTATCTTCATTGCACACCTGATGTCGGCTTCGACCTGGCCGATGGGCATGGCGGCCTCTCAGCGTATGAATAAAGAGTCAGCGCTGGCCTATTACTGGCCCGTTGCGGGGCTCTGTATCATCATGGGCTGCATCGGTACGCTCGCCGGGTATTGGCTTTCGGCAGACATGCCCGCAATTGTCCGGCTGACGCTGGTCTTCCTCAACGTTGTATTTCTCTCGTTGTTGTTTGCACTGAACCGTGACCGTCTTGTTATTCTTGCCGTCTGTGCCGGCGCCGTTATCGGACCGCCGTTGCACAGTATCGAGCCAAACTACGGGGTAATCCTTACGGGTCTGATCGGCGGTACGTTTGCCTTTGCCGTTCTTGGGAAACGCCGATGAGCGCAGCAGCAATTTCACCGCTGTCGCTCGTCCTGCTTGCGGCCTCCGTCACTTTCATCTGGCGCGTGCTCGGCGCCCTTTTAGCCTCGAAAATCGACACGGACGGCGCGCTGTTCCGTTGGATTGGCTGCGTTTCCTACGCCACCGTCGCTGGTCTGATCGCACGCATGGCGGTGCTGCCGACAGGCGATCTGGCCGACACTCCATTGGCTCTCCGGCTCGGTGCAGTGGCTATCGGCTTCGCCGTGTTCTTCCTCGCAAAACGCAACCTGCTATTGGGCGCGGCAATCGGGGCGGGATGTTTTGCCGGTGGGCTGGCGCTACTCGCGAATTGATTCAAGAACCGCTTTTTCCCTCTTCGAACATTGATCAGAAGCGCAGCGCCCCTCTTCTTTCTAACAAAAGCGCATCACAAACATCCGCAGACGATCGCCAACAAAAGTAAGTTTCGGTCCAGCAACACGCCGAACGTAGCAGCGAGAGTAGAATTCCATCGGCGCCGAAAATAGGGCATCGTTGGGAGGCGAAAAGCCTGGCGGTACAGAATACCGTCTGAACGGAAAGGATCCGATCATGGCAAAAACGCTCAATCCGATCGACACCGATGAAGACCTCCTCGACCCGCTCAACCCCGTGGAAGACGTACCAAGCGAACTTGAGGAAACGACCCACGCAGAGTTCCTGGCGATCTATGCAGATGCATCCGAAAACCTGCGCTTCGCGAAACATCAGCAATGGCGCGCCGTACTCTACTTTTCCATCGGCGCCGCAGTTGCAACGGGTTACGGAGAATGGACCCATTGGGAAGATCCGACACTCGCCCAGTTACTTATGATCATGGTTTGGGTTTTCAGCCTCGCCAGCGCCGGCGTGGTCCTCAGTCTGCAATGGTGGCAATCGGCAGAGGTGAGCAAGATCGACTATGTGACATCCAAGTGGGGCAGTTTCAGTAGCGCTGCCCGCAAGCGAAAATCAAAACTGATCAGCGATCTGCAGCGTTACGGCATGATGATCGCCATGGTGCTGTACCTGGAGCTTGTGACAATCGCGGTGACCAGAATTTTCCTGCTGAATATCTAGCCGACCTGACCAAACTTAAGAGATATGATGCAAGAATACCCAGAATACGAGAAAGCCCTGCACAACCCTCCCTTTACGGGAATGGTGACATTCGATTGACGACACAAGACTTCTCACATTAAAAATCCTATCTCTCAAACAGTCGGGGTGGGACCGCGATGACTGTTGAAAACCAAGGCACAAATAAGAGCGACAGGGTGGCGTTCAGCGCGCTCAACGCGAAAGAACGACTTGTTGCCTTGCCTGACAATGGCGACGCAACCGAATGGTGCAAGTACAGTGCCGACGAGACCCGCACTTTGACCAATCTGACGCGTTTTCTATTTCGCCGGGACGTTCGCCGGGCCTGCGGTACAACAGGTGCCCAGGAATACGATCTTCAGCCCGGAACTATAATCAAGCGTTCAGGTCCTTTCGAACACTGCGTTATCAGCTCATCCGAAGAGCCCGCTATATTTAGGAACGGTTGAGGCTACGGAGTCTAATTCAGCCAAGTCAGGCTACCCCATCCCGGGTCACCCTCATTTTCAATGGTCATGCCGCGTGCATCAGACAAGACATTGTTTATTAATCATTTCTATTCGCAGCATTCCGTCAGTGAGTGAGATCTATTGCGCATGAACGGACCAACCGCCGCTGCGTCGCCATTCAGTGAACTTGCCGACGTTTTGAGCTCGCTGGTGGCCGCAGACAGTATACCTGAAATCAACCGGGTGCTTGACCAACGCATACCGAAGATCCTCTCGTGCGACCGCTCTCAGCTCGTTTTGATCGACACAGCGGGTCAAAAATTGACTTCGTATTCGGATACCGAGAGCGACACAGTCTCGCTCGATGACCCTGATTCGCCTCTCTCCCGATGCATCCGTGTTCGTAAATCGGTGGCTATTTCAGAACCAGCGCCGTCCTCGGAAATAATATCGCCGCAATCCAGCCAACAAACCACCCTTGCTGCCCCGCTTACGACGGCGGCAGGCACGTTGGGTGCAATCGCCGCGATCGCCGATCATGAGCATACTTTCACCGATTACGACCGTGAGATTCTCCGCTCAATAGCAGCCACAACGGCAGCGGTGCTGTTGTCTCTTCTGGACCGGGACACTCACTTGGCTGCTGCCCAAGACCAATCCCGGCAATTGCATGAAGAAATGAACGCCGCTCTACAGGCAATTCCGCACCCGGTGATAATCTACGACAAGGACTTCAACTTCCGAGCCTGGAATAGCGCCTTCGTCGAGATTCAAGGCTATACTGAAGAGTTGATGCAGGAAATGGGCGGCATGGCCAACCTGCTGCGTTACGAAGTCGAGCAGCTCGATTCTTTTCCCGGACAGACATATGAGGAAGTGTGGCAACAATACCTGAACTATTATGAGTTCGAGGACTTCAACCACTCTATCCAATATTGGCCGATGCGGCAGAAGCATATCGACCGGAGGACCCGGAAAACGGAGTCTGGCGGATGGGTTTCCGTGCTGGTCGACATCACCGACTGGATGAACGATCAGGAAAAAATTCGGCTGGCGAAGGATGAAGCCGAAGCGGCGGCGCGCGCCAAATCGGCTTTCCTCGCCAACATGAGCCATGAAATCCGAACTCCCCTGAATGCAATCATAGGCTTCACACAACTCGTCCTTCGGGGAGACTTGACGCAGAAGCAAAACGATCAACTGACACAGGTCGAAAGCTCCAGCCAACTCCTGCTCCGGATTCTTGATGACATACTCGATTTCTCGCGAATTGATGCTGGTATGCTGGAGCTTGAGAAACTGCAGTTTCATCGTGACGACATACTCAGCAATGTCATCGCTCTTACAGGAAATAACATACAATCGGCCGACGTTGATCTTCTCCTCTCGGTCGGAGGAGACGTGCCCGAAAGGCTTATTGGCGATCCGTTCCGGCTTGCCCAAATTCTTCTTAACCTCACCGGCAACGCCGCCAAATTCACACAGAAGGGGGCCATTGTTCTGAGTGTCGATCTGGTGGAGCGGGACGCGGAAGGCGCGACCCTTCATTTTGAGGTTAGCGATACCGGCATAGGCATGGCGCCAGAGCAGTTCGAAAACCTGTTCCAGGCCTTCAGCCAGGCGGACACCTCTACGACACGGCGCTATGGTGGGAGTGGACTTGGCTTGGCTATTTCCAAGGCACTCACAACTTTGATGGGCGGGGCAATCAGCGTCCAAAGCACTCAGGGCGAAGGCAGCAGTTTTCAGCTAACCGCGCGGTTTGAAGTGCCGACAGAAGCTGTACCACAGAAGACAGATGACATCATAAGCGACCTGAATGTTCTCATCGTCGATCCGGCCAACAAAGCCCGCTCAACCATTGCGCAATCGGTTGAGCAACTCGGAGCGACGACCGGAACAGCTATCGATTGTGACAGCGCGGAGGAAGCCTTGCGCGTGGCGGACCCTGCCTATGACATCGTACTTCTTGACAGCGGCATCACCACACCAGGAAGTGTCAATCGCCTGCGCTCGGCGCTGAAAAATCGTCCAGACATGAGAGACGGCGGGCTTGAACGCCAGTTGATCACAACGTTCAGCGGGAACGAGATACACGAAAGCGCGCCGACAGCAGAGTTGGATGGCACAATACCGAAGGCCGTAACGCCGTCGCGCCTGCGAGAGACGCTGCTCAAAGCATTTGGACAGTCAACTTCATCTGAATATACCCGTCCCGCAATCGACCAGACCCACCGCTCCACACTCGCTGGCCTGCGCGTGTTGCTGGCCGAGGATAATGCAGCAAACCAACGCGTTGCCCTCGAAATGCTGGAGCAGATCGGGATGCGTGTAACGGTTGCCGCAAACGGGCAGCGCGCCGTAGACAAACTCCGTTCAGAACCGCCAGAATCGTTTTCCGCAATCCTTATGGACCTTCAAATGCCGGAATTGGATGGCCTCAGCGCGGCGCGTCTCATCCTCAAAGATCCGAACCACAGAAACCTGCCCATTATTGCCATGACGGCAAATGCATTTGACGACGACCGCCGGAACAGCCGTGACGCCGGAATGGTCGATCATATATCCAAGCCGGTAGACCCGAAGAAGCTATACACTGTGCTGGCAAAACACATACGGCGTACGTAAGCTTTTGCTGTGATCGGACACGCACCGCAGTCGAACGATCAGCGAAACTCCAAACGACACGCGACAGCTTATCAAAGCGCCACTTCTCACAGAATTGAGAACGGTTAAGAAACCGATGGCTCCGGTCAGGTTTCGGCTAAAATGTACCAGCCCGGAAAAATCCGGACCAATCCCGAACACAGAAATGAATCTGAAGTCACAATTCAGATTCCAAAAAACCTTAAAATTTACTTCATAAATCTCCCTCAACCATTTTTCTAAACATAAGGCTCCTTATCGAAAGAATAGATATTATCTAGGATCACCGGCCATGCTCAAGCGTCTCTCCATCGGCGGAAAATTATCCTTATTACTTTTGGTTATTTCAGCCGTCGCGGTTGGGATAACGGCAGTGCTTTTGCTCGAATTGAAAAGTTCGATGCTTGAGGGTCGAAAATTGAAACTACGGGCTCTTGTGGAGTCCGCAACCAACATCGCCGATACCTATTCGCAGATGGCTGCAGAAGGAACTCTCAGCGAGGAGGACGCCAAGCGCCAGGCCGTGACGGCGATCTCCTCAATGAATTATGACGGCAAGAATTACTTCTTTATTGTAGATACTGACGGTGTCCTGGTCTGGCACCCGTCTCGCCAGGAACAAATTGGTGTCAATCTCCTCAAGGGCGAGAGCGATAAAATTCGGAAGCTCTATGGCGGATTTATATCCAACGCCAAGACGTCTGCTCGCCTTGAGGGTTACTCCAACGCCTTTGGCCGCCGGCCCGGCTCGAATGAGAATAATGTGGCGAAAATGTTCTTGTCCGCAACGGACAAGCGCTGGAACTGGGTGATAACGACGGGTCTCTTCGTCGATGATATCGAATCAACTTTTTATGAACGCGCAGCAATTTTCCTTGGCCTCGCGGCCGTTGGCCTTCTGATCGGCCTCGGACTTAGCTACATGGTCGTCCGCAGCATCACGAGACCGGTCAACAGGACTGTGAGCGCACTGGAAGATCTCAGTGAAGGCCGCACAGACACTGATGTCGAGAGTGACAACAGCGCCACCGAAGTCGGCAGGTTGACCCGCGCTTTCAACCATTTCCGGGAGAAGATAATAGAGGCTGAAGAGTTGCGCGAGCAAAAGGCAATTGCCGAGCAGCAGGCGGAACAGGAACGCCGAGAGGCGCTCCTGGGCTTCGCTGACGAGTTCGAGCGTTCTGTCGGCGCCGCTGTCACCTTCATGAATGAAGAGGTCGGCAAAGTTTCCGACGCGTCGTCAGAAATGTCCCAAAGCGCCGAGAATTCAGCCACAGGAACACAGCAGGTAAATACAGCTGCGAAATCCACGGCAAAAAATGTGCAGACCGTTGCATCGGCGGCACAGGAATTGACCGCATCAATCAGCGAGATCCAGCGACAGGTCAGCACAGTCCAGTCTGTTGTGGGAAACACCCGTACCCGGTCCGACCAGACGGAAGAACAGATGTCCGCCCTCGCCGGCACGGTTGAGAAGATCGGCTCGGTGGTTGAGTTGATCAATTCCATCGCGGAGCAAACCAACCTTCTCGCGCTTAACGCCACCATCGAGGCTGCACGCGCGGGCGATGCCGGTAAGGGCTTTGCTGTTGTCGCGGGCGAAGTGAAGGTGCTGGCAACGCAGACCAAACAGGCGACCGAAGACATCAGGGAGCAGATTACGATCCTGAATGATGCAACCGGTCAATGCGTGGGCAGCATCAAGGACGTTGCCACCTCGGTCGACGACCTGCTGAACTCGACAACCGCGATCGCAGCGGCGATTGAAGAACAGAACGCCGCAACGGCGGAAATCAGCCGGAACACGGACATAACAGCGCAGGAAACCCAGTCCATCACGCAGGCCATCGGTGATGTCAGCGCATCGGTTCAGATTACCGAAACAACCGCGCAATCCGTCAGCCAGACATCCGCTATGATGCAAGAAAAGGCGGACATGGTAAGCCGCGAAGTACAGAACTTCCTGCAGCGTGTACGCACGACTTAGGCAACGCCGGAACGCCTACAACATGGTGCTGTGATCAACCTGAATAAAGGCAAGGTCACAGCAACATGAGTTTCCCTCAACTCAACTCAACGCACGCCACACCGCCACTCCGAAGGCGAGCAGCCGCAAAACCGGCGGAAAGCAGCCGCGAACTTGGCCGGGTTTGAGTACCCGACCTGCAATGCGATCTCCATGATAGTTTCTTCGGTCTGAAGCAGTTCCTTCGCGCGCTCCATGCGACGGAAGGTCAGATATTCATAAGGCGCATACCCGGTCGAAGCGCGAAACGACCTGGTTAAACTCCGCATATCCCGGCCAAGCTCGCTCGCAATTTCAGCGGCTGTAAGGTCTGAACCGATGCGGCTTTCAATCAATTCAGCAATTTTCTGAATTTCTTTCGAGGATAAGGGCTTTACGCGCCTGACAGAGGCGGATGATCGCGGACGGTCAATCTCGACGAAACGGCGCAGGATCAGGTCCAGCCCATGATCCAGAAATGCCGTGCAAAGACCGTGCGCCTCCGCATCGTGCCAGAGCGCGGTCATGACAGAGCTGATCAGCGGATCATCGCCCAGGCTTCCGGCAGCGGGCACCAATGCGTCGATCCCGCCAACATCCGCCAATACGGTGTGTGCGCGTTCCGGGTTTATGTTGAGCCCCATAAGGCGCGCCTTGGGAGAGAAACCCTCTGCTTCGGCATTGGGTAAAACCAAAGCCTGTGTCCCGGAGCGAAAAATTCCATCAACCCTTCCCCAATCGCCTGAGCGTAAAAAGCGCCCAGCCTTGCTGAGGCCTAGCGTCAGCATCAGGTACGGCGTGCTTCCGTAATCACCTTCGAATGCGTCCAACGTGGCAACGGTGAGCATGGTCGTTCCATCCCGGTCAGAGAAATGCTCCGGCGGTCCCACGGCGCTTCGCGCGACACGTTGCTCGAACTGATAACGCTCGTCTGCCCAGTCAGTGTGAGCCATGTTTGAAAAACCTTCGCTTAGACCCGCATTCGGATTGGTCTGCCCGCAAATGGAGTAGACGACTATTCGGCAATCTGGTGATTTCACCCGCAATTAGGAATGATTATCAGTACTATTAGCGGAATTTGGGGATTCTGGCGATGCATATCGGAATACGAGGCTATCTCTCGGGCACAATGGTCTTTCTTGCTACCGCCATGCCAGCGCTCGCACAAGAAGCAAAGAGCAACACTGTTCAACTGGACAGCATCACCGTGTCCGGCGGGTTGATCGAGCGCTCCCAGCAGCGCACCGGCACCAGCGTCGATGTCCTTGATGCGGAAGAGCTGGAAAAGCGCCCGGCTATCACCAATGTGCGCGACGTGCTGGAAAACACGGTCAACATGATGGTCCCGACCGGCGCCGCAAAAGCTCCTACCATCCGCGGTGTGGACGGAACCGGGCCGGCCGAGAACGCCAATGCCTTCTTCGCCGGCAGCCGCGCCCGCCTGGGCCTTCGGATTGACGGCCGGCCAGCCAGCTACAACGAGATAGTGTTCGGAAATTCCTCTCTGTGGGATGTTGAAAAAATCGAGGTCTTGCGCGGTGCGCAAAGCACTCTGGTCGGGCGCAACGCCATCGCAGGAAACGTTTCCATCACCACGAAAGACCCGACCTTCAAGCAATCCGGGGCGCTTCAAACCTCTGTCGGAAATTACGAGGGACGCCGGTTCTCCGGCATGGTCAACACACCGATCATCGAGGATCTTCTGGCCGCGCGCTTCTCCGCGGACTGGCAGGCCGGCGAGTCCGCCGTAAACTATCAGCCATTCCCCGGCACCGATAATCCGGGGGAAATCAGAGCTCTCTCCCTGCGCGGTAAACTCCTTGCCCGGCCTAATCTCGGGCTCGATTCAACGCTGCTTCTCACCGCGTCGCACAGCAGTTACAAAGCTCCGCAAGGCGAATTCATCGTGCGGCCGTTCGAGGAAAGGAATTCGAACTTCCCGCAGCAACCGGTCCACAAGCCCTCGACGACCAGCCTCGGTGGTGAGTTCGAGGTCGATCTGGACGAGAACTGGCGCCTGGAACTGGATGCCTCCGTCACGGATTTCAGATTCACCCGTACAGTGTCACCGAACACCTCCAACGCCCGGATCGATTCGCTCGAGTTCGCCATGGACCCCCGTGTTCGCTATTCCGGCGACAACGGCTTCGAAGCCCTGCTCGGAACCCATCTCTACCGGTCGCGTCAGGATGAGTTCATCGAGTTCGTCGCCCGTCAGAACTTCGACGACGAAGTCGACACCTATGCCATCTATGGCGAGACGATCATTCCGCTCGCAGATGCTTGGGAGCTGACCATCGGCGCCCGTTTCGAGCAAGAGCAGCACCGGCGCAGCGGTGGCGATTCGACAGGCACCGTTGCGACCATCGACAGCGATCAAACCTCGAATGCCTTCCTGCCGAGGATCGGTGTGAACTGGGAAGCGGCGTACAACCAGAATTACGGTGTGCTGGTTTCAAAAGGCTATAATGCAGGCGGTGGCGGTATCGCCTTCGGCTCGCCTAACCCCTTCCCCGTCGTCCATTACGAATACGATTCCGAGACGGTCTGGAATTACGAACTCTATGGGCGACAGACCCTGATGGACGGACGGCTCGGGCTCACCCAGAATCTGTTCTACGCCCGCTATTCCGACATGCAGCTGCCATTTGACCTGACTCCACTCGACACACGGGACGAGCTGTTCGTCGTCCGCAATGCCGATCAGGTTGTGACCTATGGCGCGGAACTTGGTGCGACCTTCTCGCTCGTCGAAAGCGTCGATCTGTTCGGCAATATCGGCCTGCTGAAGACTGAAGTGGAGAAAAACCCAGGTTCAGGCATTGAGGGGAACAGCCTCTTTGGCGCTCCCAATCTTACCGCCGCCGCAGGTATTTCCTGGCAGCAGGACGGCTGGAACGCCAGCCTTGCCGCCCGCTATTCGGACAGCTATTTCACGGACATCAACAACCGGCCCCGCGGCAAGACCGACGCCTATATCGTGACGGATGCCGAAGTCGGCTACACGTTCGGCACCATCCGCGTATTCGGTGAGATCGAAAACATTTTCGATGCTGACACCGCCGTCGGCTACTATCCCGGCGCAACGACCGAAGCTGATACTGCTGTCTTGCTCCAGCCGCTTACATTCCGCGTCGGCGTCAGCGCCCGGTTCTGATCCCACACTCTGATCGTCACGTTCCTCATACCTTCCGAGGTCATCATGTCCCGCATAGCATCTGACAATACGCTCTGGCCCCTCGGCATTCTGATGCAGGACGGGACGCAGAGCCCGGAGCAGCATGATCAGATGCTGGACATCTGGAACGCCTGGTTTGCCCGTGACGAGCGTTTCATCTCGCTGCGGATCTATCTTGACGAAAGCTCCCTCGATCAGGTTCCGGGAGTTGGCCGTGTCACGAAACAATGGCTCAAAGCCGGCGCTGCCGAGGATATGCGCCGGCTGGTTTCCTGCATGGCCATCACGGTGCCTCCGTCCAGCTTCGACGTCATGAATCGCCAAAGCGTTGAAAAGGCCTTCGGCATTCCGGGCGGCGTATTTCCAAATCTGGACGGCGCCCTGGACTGGCTCGGCGAAACGGAAGATCTTTCGGTTGAAGCTGCGGCCAAGGCACACGAAATCGTGGAACGCTTTAGAGCCGGACGATGAGACACGCAGCGGGTCTCTTGCCTACACAACTTTAGCAGCACGGCGTGCCGGACCAACGCGGCTCTGCCCTATCGGATGAACAAACCGATGCCCATAATGCTGAGGGCCATGCTCGGTTAAAATATCCCGCCTGAAGTGCAATCCCCATGAGCGTATCTTCCGCCCGGAACCGTCACTTGCCGAACCCTCATGGCTGATCTCATATCGGACTTTCGCCAAGGTTTCGCGAGCCACCGCGATCTCGGTTCAGGCCTACTCCGCCTCCGGCACCCGCGCTTCCTTCAGCGCCTCAGCCTGCCGCTTCGCCAGCACGTCCACATCGAAATCCGCGACCAGATCGTGGAACAGCCGGTACCAGTTCACTTCCGCCTTCAGGTGTAGGAACACCGAGCCAAGCCCGATCGCCGCGCGGTCCATCAGGACGAACTCTCGCGGTGGTTTCCCCCCCCCCCCCGCAGACGGCGGAGTTCGACATGGACTTTTTCCGACACCGCGCGGCCATACATGCCGGTGTTGGTTTCCTGGATGCGGCGGGTCTTGTCTTCCATCAGCGGGGCGTAGATGAAGCGGGCCCACATGTTCAGAATCTCGACGGTTTCCTTGTCCAGCCCCTCGAAGCCCTGGGATTTTGGGGACACACACCTTGGATTTTGGGGACACGCACCTTAATTTCGGCCCCTTTCCTCACATGACTCCGGCATGGCGCGCGTGGTCGTGCCCGGTTTCGCCCATCATGTGACGCAGAGGGGTAACCGAAGACAGACCACCTTCTTTTCCGATACGGACTACGCGGCTTATCTGGAGATCCCGGCCGACGCGCTACCCCGCGCTCGCGTCGCGCTCCAGGCATATTGCCTGATGCCGAATCACGTCCATCTCATCCTTGCGCCGGAAACGACCGACGGCCTGGCAAAAGCCTTGGAGGAGATACACCAGCGTTACACACACACCGGGTCAATCGGCGGGAAGGCTGGCGCGGTTATCTTTGGCAGGGCCGGTTCGCCTCCTTCCCGCTCGACGATGCGCATCTCGTCGCTGCGGCGCGCTATGTGGAGCTCAACCCGGTACGCGCGCGACTTGCCGCACGGCCGGAAGACTGGCCCTGGTCAAGCGCGTGCGCGCGCTCCTCTCTCTCGTGTTCCGGAAAAGAGAACGGCCGCAGATCTCATCCTCACGTCAGACCTGCCGGATATGATTGGAGACTGGCGTCTCTTCCTTGATGGCGGCATCGCGCCGGAACTCACGGATCTGATCAGGCAGCACGAGCGTACGGGGCGACCGCTCGGGAGCGACGGGTTTCTGAAGGATCTGGAACAGCGGCTGGGCAGAAGACTCAGAAAACGAAAACCTGGGCCAAAGACTGGTGCTACGGAGCCGTGATGACAGGCTGAATTAAGCTGCGTGTCCCCATAATTCCAAACTTCTGAACCGTCCATGACGTGGGATCAAATTGCTTGATCACATTCCGGGATGCCATGCGTCCAACAGGGCACGCAGCTTAAAATCAACCCCTGAGTGCATTTCCAGTGCCCGACATGTAGATGATCCGGCCGCCCGAGCAGTAAAAGAAGAATGACGCAAGCCGTTACGATCAAACAAGACATCTCTTTACAGAACAGGAGGCAGTCATGGTCAAGAAAGACTTTGACTATTACTTTATTAATTCATCACCCTACACCCTTGAAGCGCAGGCTGAAAACGCCGATGGAAGTTATGCTCTATCGGCCATATCCGTGCCCTCCACTCCGCTCATAACAGAGGGAAGTTGCGAAATCACCTTTGAAACCCACCTCACTCATTCGTCTGGAGACTTCCAGTTCCGCACCGACACCTTACCGCCACACGATTTCCGGGAGAGCATCAACCCGTTGACCAAAGCAACCAGCGGGCCGCTGGAAGACATGATGCAGACGCCTTCGGTGATCGGCAGTGACTTCAGCCTGTCCTACGGAATGTTCGACGCAGGCTCCGAGTCAGGAACGGGATTAACGGGAAATGATCAGATCTACGCTTACCTGACTCCCTCGCAGCAGAACTGGATGGGGACACTCGCAGCGGCTCATTCAGATGTGCGGGACGCGCCTTTTGCAAGTTTTGCGCTGCCTGGCGCGCACGACGCGGGCACTTTTGATCTTGCGCAGGTGGACAAACTGCTGAGCGACGCGGCAGCCCACAAGGCGTTGACCGAAGCTGTCACCAGTGGGTTTTCGGAAGCCGGAGACCTGACCCAGTGGATTGGCAAGAAGCTCAAACATGTCATCGTAGGAGAGGCCGTCACCCAGAAAGACAACGTGAGCACGATGCTTGATCTCGGCTGTCGTTATTTCGACTTCCGGCCAGGGCATGTCCTCGGCCCCTTCAGATCCATCCTGCCGGACCTCTATCATATTCATACTCTGATACCGGGTCAGACATACAAAGGCTTTATTAAGGATGTCCTGACGTGGCTTCTGGCCAACCCGACGGAAATCGTAGCCGTCCACCTGAGCACGTCCGGGTTCCTCGCACACAGCACAATGGATCCCACGACCGAGGAACTGAAAAGCCAATTCATGGAGGTACAGCAGACTATGGGAGCGGCCTCAATTCAGATCGGTTCCGCCGCCGACCTGCAGACCTCCTACAGCGACCTGGTTAAAAGCAACAGGCGGTTGTTCTTCCTTAACCAGCCCAGCTTGAATTGGTTTCCGGCCACAAGCTACGGCTCCTATAACAGCAGCTATGAAACGACCGACCCCCAGATCATATTGAATGCTCTGGGAGCAATGACCGAGAGCGGGCAATCGGGCAAAGATTTTGCCGTTCTTTCCCTGCAAGCCACGGCGACCGGTCAGAACAAAATCAATAACGTCATCGCCCTGCTGCGCTCATTGAGCAAAGCCGACTCGCCGCTGATGTCAACCAAACCGATGATGGATTGTAATACCTACCCCTGGCTTCTCGACAATGTCTGCAATCTCCGAAACGACAACCTGCTCGCGCTGCCGAACGACTTCGTGGACAACGCCCTGGCCGGATCAATTGCCAGCGTGCTGACGTTACAGCGCTGCAGCCACTGAGACTGTCTGCTCGACGTCGGGAAGCGTCCGCAATCAAGACGACGCTTCCCTTAAACCGGGACCAGGCACCGCCTCCCACGTAAGGAGAAGATGCAGGTGACATCCCCGTCACTGGTCCCGGTGGGCAGCCCAGCTTGCTCAAACCCTCCGGAGAGGCTTGGCATCGTGCTGGACCAAACGCATTCCGTCGCGGCGGCGCGATGTCGCGTTCAACCCGGTAAGCGCGCGCTCATTTGTCTCTTACCCCGGAAAAGAGAACGGCCGCAGACCTCATCCTCACATCAGACCTGCCGGATAGGATCGGAGACTGGCGTCTCTTCCCTGATGGCGGCACCACGCCGGAACTGACGGCTCTGATCAGGCAGCACGAGCATACAGGCGACCGCTCGGGAGCGATGGGTTTGTGAAGAATCTGGAACAGCGGCTCGAAGACAATTAAAGCGAGCAATTAAAGGCAATTAAAGGGACATGGCCGTAATTCGCAATGGCTTGGCAGAGCACTCGGCAAGAAGAAATCAAGACATAAACCGGAGAGCCCGGAGCCAGCATAACTCAACGAGTTAAGGTCTGCCCCTTTGGCTCAAAAAAGCACTAAGCTGGAGACGTCAAGTGCGCTGGAGCAGCGCGCGCCGCTCATACTCTTTTGCTATAGCTTTGAGGTCGTCATTTTGCATTTCTCCGAATAGTTTTTTGCGCTGTTCAAGTTCTTGACGAATCTCGGAGGCATGGCTCCAGACGATTTTTATGGAATGCGGTTCATTAGGAAAGTTAGGCCACTCGTGCATGGTCGTCTTGGCTGAATGCCGGTAGCCATACCACGACAAAGGAACGTGGGGACCGGGCAAGGTGATTCCTGCTGCGACATCGACACGCTCCTGCCGGGCGATTTCCATCGCAATACCGCAAATCCAAAAACTGAGTGCGTAGCCTTTCTTGAAACTATGCAGTCCGCCACGGCTCATCACCCGACCGCTCAGGTCTATATGCTCCATTCCGTGTCGGTGCGGCCGAAAGCCCCAAGCATAAGGGTCATCGACATATATTCGGCCGTTCTCCACCATAGCTAGGTAGTCAGCAGCCGGATAAATGCGATAGGCGAGGCAAGCTGCGAGCTTGCCTGTGATCCGGTCGGAGATGCGGATCCACATTGCGCCCTTGGACGCAGAAAAGTCGGGGTCAAAATGTGGCGACACAAACCGATTATCGCCCAGGAGAGCCTGTTTCCAGGCGCGCATGTCGTCAGAAAACGAAGCAACGAAGCCCGCACGGGCGAGCCGGTCGGCTGTATTGGATTTAACACTGATGAACGAAAAGGCCCCCATCCTTTAACTATAACAGATGGAGAACGAACGGTCTTAAATCGCGAGCAATCGAAGATGACTTGGTCAGACCAATCGTATAACTGACAGCTATGAGATGCCGTAATAAAGGGCATCATATTATTGATTTATAAAGTTTTTTCTTCGGGCGCCATTATTCAATTTACCGGACGGGCGCTTTGCGTAACTTCAGTACATTTCTGTCTGATTAAGCGCACTTAAGAGGACATTACTTTAACCCAACACTGTCTGAAGCCGTCAACACAGCCCCCGGGAAAGGGAGCACTTAACGGAAATTCACACATTTCAATTAAGTAGTGTGTCTCTTTAATTCCTTAACTCCTATAACAAAATCGACAGTTGGACGAGTCACTGACACCACTCCCTAAAAGCATAAACAAAAAAAGACACCCCAAAAAAAAACAAAATAAATGCTTGTGCAATTTTCAAATTTCTTGGCATATCAAAAGTAAAGAAAATCATTCTTTCTCTGTACGACCTACCTAAACGTTTTCCTTTTTCAAACTTAAATGAAAAATAATATAGAAAATATAAATGAAAAATAATTAACATTAATACTGAAACGAAC
>NZ_JBDXGG010000010.1:0-32044 GCF_039990255.1 Nisaea sp.
GGCGGCGGTGCCGTTGGCGGCGTGAACGGATGGGGGGAAGGCCAGCAGGGGCAAGGCGGTGGTTACGGCGGCGCCGCCGGTGACGGCGGACAAGGGGGATATGGTGGCGGCGGTGGCGGTGCCGGCGGCGCGGGCGGCGGGGGCGGCGGGGGTGCCGGGGGGTCTGAATTTGGCGATGAGGCCGGCCGTTCTTCTTCCAACGCCGATAACGGTTCCGGTGGCCCTGGCGGGATTGTCGGCACGACCGGCAGTCCCGGGCTGCCCGGCTTCGGGGCCGCGAAAGGAAATCCGGGGCATATTGCGGCCGAAGGGGGCATGGGCGGCGGCGATTCGGGATTTTCTGGCCCCGGCGGTATCGGTGCGGCCTCCAGCAGCTGCGGCTGCGGTGCCGGGTTTGGCGGCGCCATCTTCATGATGGGCGGCAGCGAGGACCAGTACCACAATCAACCTAGTCTGGCGCCGACGCTGTCTCTTCACAATGTCGAATTCAACGGCAATAAAGCGGAGGCGACCAGCCCGGCGTCATCGGCCGGCGGGGACATCTTCCTGCAAGGCTACGGCTCGCTCTCAATCAACGGCGGGACCTTGGCGCCTAACGTTCATGACGAAAAGACCAGCGGAATCTCGGCGGTACCGGGCGTTGTCAGTGACGCGACCGATGCGTATGGCTTTGCGATCAATGGCGGCACGGGCAAATGGTCGGGCTTGCCCGATACATCCGCGTCCGGCCACGTGAAGCCTGCCGAGAAATAGTCTTCAAGCCAGAGAAATCCGGAAATCTCAAAGCCGATTGGCTTTGCTTACAGGGAAGGTGCTGCCATGATTGGTCAAATTGATCTTTACTCAGCCGTCGACCAGTTCGCCATCGAATACGAGCCGGCAGAGGGCTCGTACCCGTCGGCGACGAAATTACCCTCGAAGGCGATAATCGGAACGCTTTATTGCTTTTATTCGGTGCGGGTGACGAACAACCTTTCCAACTCCGGATATCTCAGAAGTTACATCGTGACCTGCAGACAGCGGCTGGTGATCAACAATCCGACCACCCCATCCGTTAATCTGCCCGCGAGTCTCCAATCCGGTGGTCCGGGGATGATCCCGGACCCCAGGAGACACTACTTCTACGCCAGCATGTCCGGCGTTTCCAAGACCGACCAGAAGACGACGACGGGATATTACTGCTATCCCGTCTGGGCGATGAGTTCCGTTTCGCTGGCGGCCGCGCCAGGGGCCGACATCGGCAACGCCTGGTTGCTGGACTATCAGCCCCGGACCTTGAACAGTATGGTCAACCTCTCCAGTTCTTCCGGCGTCGCGGCTTCAGGCGGTAGTTCCGAGGGCCAATCGAACATGGTCCAGAAGACGACGGGCGCGTCCAACACAACGACGCAGAGTTATGATGTGTCGCTTTCGCTCAGCCAGTTCGGGGGACTGACGGGGTCTGCCTCGACGGGGACGTCCCACAGCACCGACCATTCGCTTGCCCGTTCATCTGGCGCAGACCGGTCGTCGCAATTGGGACACAGTCTGCAGAGCACCAGCAACGCCAGCATGGCGATCAAGGACTGGGGCCTCTATTCCTCCCTGAACGTCTCCTCCGCCTCGCCGACGATACCCTCTTGCACCTGGTTCCTGTCTCAGGAGTACCCGTATAGTTTCCTGGCGACGAACGCGGCTAGCAATAGGCACGGAAAAACGCATGCCTTCCCTTACGACCTGAACCTCTCAAGCATGGAAGTGGCGAACGTCTTTCCGTGCGACTATAGCGAAGAGACTCTCGCCTACAGCATTTCGCCGCCGACCGAACTCGCCATCCTGGGCGGCGACTTCACCTTGACCTCTTCGTGGCAAATCGACACAGATCCGCAGAATTCCGCGCCGATTATCACGCCGAGCCACGTCGTGGATACGATCTTTGCCAGCCATTTTACTGCGAGCGTGGCCACTCCCGGCACCGTCTGCGTGGTCGGGCAGGTCAATCCCGGTCAGACGAAGATCCATACCGGTCCAGACCTCGATCTCTCCGTCCTGGCGCTCGATCCGATCACCCACAATTCCGGCGCCAACGGCGCGATCGTCGGGTTTCTGCCGAGCGGTTTCCTGGCGCCAATCACGTCGGGAGCGTTTTCCCGCTCGGTTTCGGCGGACAACAATCTGATGGTCCTGACCGAGGGTTTCACGGCGCCCGCAGCCCGCAGCCCGGCGAATAACGCGGTACTTTCCGCGTCGCTCGTCGACCACAGCTTTTCCGCGCAGATCAACGTCTGCTTCAAGCTCGCGCCGTTCGACGGCGACCTCAACCTCTATCTGAAACATTGGGTCGGTGCGGCCGGCCAGGCCTGCGAGTTGTCGATGTGGTTCAACCCGTCCGGGGTGTCGCCGAGTACCGCCGGAAAGCCGAGCACGTCGCCGGATCTGGTGTTCACGGTGAACACGACCGAGGGGTCGGGCGGCGACAACAACCTGCTGGTCGTCAATCTACGCAATCTCTACTACGACTCGGTCAGCTATCACGACTATCTCGTTCCTGGACTGAACGTGATCGTCATTGGGCTGCAGGCAACCAAGAAGACGTCGACCTGCGATTACCTGTGCAGAACTGTCGCGATTGGTGATTAGTTCATCAGGTATATGATTTTCATGTCAAATATTGGTGAGGACATAAGGTCTGTCTGATTTTTATGAGGGTTCTGGCCAAGGACTCCCGATGTTTTCGATTATATTGCGTTGGAAGGAGAGGTTAGTTGCCAAAACGTGGACGCTCGGAGGGCTGGCCCCCGGTCAGGGCGTATGGGAGCAGGCGCGCAAGATCTATGGTGCCGCCGGCGGTCCCTGTGATCGACGGTCGCTCCGGCAGTGTTACCGTCGAACCCAATGGGTCGATGCAGGCTACGGTATTGACGGAGCGACCGTCGGCCGGAAGGTCGTCGCCACCCATGAATGCCGCCGTCGACGCCTGCAAGATCGCCATTATATCGCGCGAGGCCGGGCACGTCTTTACGCCCAATTACCAGGCCCAACAAGCCGGCCAACAAGGGGAATTCTCAACGAAAGAGAGCCGGGCCCGTGTGACCCAAACCGGGCGCTCCGCCCTGATAAAACGAATCAAATTTGGCGACCCGGGGTTGAGTACCGACCGACGCGCATCGCACATGCTGTTCGACAAGGAGACTCCTCACATCATAGCCGTCATCGAAGGTCTGGACGACGTCGCGGATAGTGAAGGTTACTTGAGTCTCAACCAAGGCCCGACCAGAGGCGAAAGCCGTTTCAAGATTTTAGCCAAGCATCAGGGGAAAAACGCTGCGGGTGGAAATGACGCCAAGCAGAATTTCTTCATTTTGGTGAGATCGGACTTGGAGGATGTCTACCATGCCGCACCGGTCGATGTGCCGCACGAAAGTCAGACAATACCCTGCATGGGAGTAAACTACGAGACGGAAGACGGGCGCAAGTATCAAACCTTGATCGTGCACATTCCACATAAATTCCTCGGTAATTCAGCGAAAGAAGGGAGTACCCATGATGCGTTCAAACAATATGCGGTGAGCATGGCGGGGGAAACAACGGTCACCGGTTATATCGGAGATACGAACTACTCGAAGCCGATGACTCACAGGTCGAATCCGTCGACGGCGGGATTTGAGCGGCAGGCCGGTGGGTGGGCAGCGGAATTGAATCCCCGGGCAAGCGGCGCCCAGTCAGAAAAGCATTTCATGCAACATGTGCCTCTCGGCACGCCGGAAGGCGTATCGGTCCTGCAACCATCGACCCTGCACCCTGTGAAGGTAGGCAATGATCAGGAATCGAGAACGCGGCCCGGGATCGACCATCCGAGCATCATGGGGCGTATCGTTCACAACAGCCTTCTCAAGGGGCGTCCGCCGGAGAGTGTGATCATGTTGTAAGCAAAGCCGACGTGGACGGACTATGCGTCCGATGCCTACCGGTTCTTCGCCAGCTTTTTCCATGCAGAATGAAAGGTTTCGCGATGCCGTAACCGGGTCCGAAGGACGGCCGCGTCGAAGAGGAGTTAGCACCGAGGTGAAGCTCGACGACAGGCTTCGCGACAGGCGCGACGGCGCCATCAGCCGCCGGTCGCGCGAGCGGTACCAGGCGAACTGATTGCCGCCGGTGTCGACCGAGGCCGCCTTGGCATGGGCCGCGAAGGTGCGGCTTCAGTCATCGTCGACGGCCGGACGCAGGCGATCCCAGTCGGTGGTCGTCATGAACAGGATATAGCCCATGATAGCTTTATTCCCTGGCTCATCGGGAATCTCAATGGCAACGCGAACCGGCGTTGTCTCATACCAGCCAAAGCCAAAGAAGAATTTCCGCACCTCCAAGCTGAGGGGACCCGTTTACTATACCTGAATCTGCCGAGCGGGGTTCTTACCGGAGCTTGATTGAAAGAGGCCAACCTGTTCTCAGCGCAAACTGCGAGGGGCCAATCTGAAATGGGCCAATTTACAAGAGGCCGATCTGCCAGGAGAAGTGCGCGGCCTGACCCAAGAAGTATTGGATGTCGCTTGCGGGATGCCGGATCACCTACCAGAGGGGCTAACACCACCAAACCCCTGTCCCGAGTGAGCAGGAAGGCGGTTCCATTTTGATTAATGAGCCTCTTCAATTCTTGCAGGGTGGAAATAGCTCGCGTCGCTGTGTTTTTTTCCACTCGATCAATTCTCCACAGAACGCCACAGCCTATCCTTGACCACGCCACTCTAACTGGCCAGTTACCGCTCCAAGGCCCTATCGGAGTGCAGAGATCGTTCGCGTCGAATCTCTTGATTTGTCTCTTGTCGCACCAACCAAGTGTTTTGCTCGAAAGTTTCACCGTTGCGCCTGGGCACCTTCTTTGCGCCTGTTCGCTCGATCCGAACTAGCCCACCAGGTGCCGGGTTTGCCTCGCCTATGGCGCGTTCGAGGTCCACGCCCCAAATGGTGTGAGGTTGACCGCCCGGCTTCTCAACGGTGACGTAATAGCTTTTCGGGTTCGAGGGATTGTTCTTAAACGGCGCGTGCCCGTGCTCGATAAAGCGTACAAGCGCGGCTGCCGTTGGCACTTTCGGACTCTCGTCAATGCCCGCTGTTCGTGGCTCGATCCGGCTTGGCTCTGACGGTGCACGCTCGATCAGCTTGCCCTTTTCGGTCTCTATGCCCGCGTCCGGCGGCGTTACCGTCTTAGCCCCGTTGTGCTTGTTTTGCCTTATTTCTGCGCCGCCCCTGCCGTAGTCCCCTCCAAGAGTCCGTAACAACTCCTCAAGCAGCTCTCGTTGTGCGACGACCATCACAAACGCAAGCGGATCTGTATGCGCTTCCGTCTGCAAAAAGGTTCGCCAATTCCGGGCTATGATCCCGCGCGTTGATGGCACGATCCGTCTTTTGCCGATATATCTTTGCCATAGTGACTTTGCCCCTGCAGGCATCATCATCAGCGGTCGGGGCTGGTATATGGGTGATCCATATACACCGCGATTTGATTTACGCTCATCCGATAAGTCCGGCTGCATATCGCCCGCCGCGCGCTCGAAGGGACCTAACCTTTCAGACAAGCGTTTGGCACTTACCGCCCTGTCCAAAGCTGATGCTTTCATCGAGTGCTTTAACTCGTGATCGCGGAATACTAATCCCGCTCCCCGCTGTTGCAGTCGGACACCATAAACCGCCAAGCCCGCGTGAACCTCTTGCCAACTGGTTGCGCCCTGCAGCACGGCCATGATCGGTTCCTTCTGCTCCAGCATCCACCTTTGAAAGCTCACCTCCCAGGTTTCGCTTTCATAGTCTCGCGCTGCCGGCGAAAGCTCGCCCTGCAGCGCCTCCCGATCCGACATTCCCCTATCAACTGTCAGCTCGAATTGCTTCTCCATCGCCCGGCTGGTTTTCTCCAGGATCTTGAAATCCCGGAAAGGAGTGTGAATCGTCCCCGTCACCGGATGGATTTTGTTAAACGCGATGTGCATGTGGAAGTTATCAGTATTGATGTGGGTGCCGGCGACATACTGATGTTCGCCAAATCCCAGTGCATCGGCATAGCTCTTGGCTATTTCCTTGAGATCGTGCGGCGTTAGCTTTTCTCTTTCGCCTTCTCGAAACGACACGATCAGATGGTAGGTTCTGTTCCCGTTTCCGCCCTTCAGTTGGCGGACGGCTTCCACTTCCGCCAACGCAGCTTCTAGATCTTCTTTACTGTCACCTGCAGCACAGTTTCCAATCCAAAGCTGGTCCAGCTTTTCGCCGGCCTCTCGGGCCGCCGCGATGTACTCTCCAAGGCGCGTGAAATCCTCGCCTATCTTGGCTGTCTTATTGACCCTTTTTGCGATCATCCGGCCGTGTCCTCATCGGTTGCAACACCTCTCGTATCGCTGTCACAAGCCCTTTGAGTTCGGCCCTCGCCTCATCAATCTGACCTGCGATCGACCCGAGCTTTAGCGTCCGTGACGCGCCCTGTTCTTCATCCAAGGCGAGCTTGAAGAGGTTTCCCAACCGCGCCATGTCGGCATTCACAGACAGGATCTCTTTGATGCTCTCCCATCCCGCTCGATCTTGTGGCGAGGGAAGAGAGGCGCCGACAATCAGCCGCCGGATAAGTTCTGATTGGGAAAGCCCTGTCTGACCGCACAGCCTTGCAAGCTCTTGCCGTTCGCCATCGACCAAATAGGTTTTTGCAACGTATCGATTTGACGCCATTTGTTCTCAAAGCCCAAAGTCGCGGCATCGTTTCTGCGATACGCTTTGAGTGACTTGGCGCGGCGCGTGTGTTTCGCGCTCAAAAATACGAGGGTCGCTCAGGGCTTCTTTGATTGCGGCGCCGCCACGCTTAAGCGCCAGGTCGTTCCAATCGGTCAGCCCGGCTTTCTTTTCCTCGGTTGAGAACGGCGGCACTATGATCATTGCCGCCCCGCGCTTCTCATTCACTGCGTTGAGCGCCTTCGCCGCCGCCTTGCGTCCTGGGTTGTCTTCCTTGGCGTTATGGTCATCGTCCGCGCCTATGATCTGGAATCGGTCTGGCTTCATGCTGTGCACCGTTGCGGCGACAGCCGGAAGGTTCCCGCCGTCGAAGGCGACGATTGTTGTTATTCCTGTCTCTTTATGAAGGGTTGCTCCGGTCGCGTAACCTTCCGCCAGGATAATAGGCCCCTTCCCTGTGAGTTTTGCTGGTTCTCCCAGCACATGGAAAAGTCCCGCCTTCCGCGAATCCTCTAGGAAACTCTTTCGACCGTTTTGATCTATCAGTTGGACTCCCCATAGAAATCCTTCTCGATCACGAAGCGGCACGAGCAAACGCCCGTACCGGTCGATCTTGACCCCATACGGCTCCACGCCCTTCTTAATGAGATAGGGGTGGTCCGCAGGTGCGGACGCCGCATTGGTAAAAATGCCGTAGGCTTTCCGCGCGACTTCACGCTGTGTTGCTTCGCGCTCTTTAGCTTGCTGCTCCCGCTTCTGCCTCGCGTCATCCATCTGCCGTTTGAACACGGCCGGCGGAACCCTCTCCGCCTCGCCGACCCACGTAACTGGATCACCTCCCTTAAAGTTATTGATGATTCCGCGCGGCTTTCCGCCATCGAGGAAGCCACGATATGAGCCGCTTCTTTTGCTTCCCTTGTCGCCTTCAACACGAGCGCGTTGCCATTCGCCATCCATTATCGGTTGGCCTTCTAAGTTGAATCCATGTTCTTTGAGCGCGGCGCCGAATGCGGCAATTGCATCGTTTTCGTCAGCCATCGTCATCCTCCTACTCGGTCACGTGGTTTTGCCGCTGGGGGCGACATCGCCGCGCGACGGCGCAATTCCCGGTCCTGAAAGAAGAGTTTCTGTCTTGCCCGTATCGGGCGACATCCAGCCGCCAGCACCAGCACCTCACCCGGCTTTGCACCGCCACCACCAGTATTCAGGCGACCCATTCGCATCGCTTCGTCTGCCGTCAACAATGGTCGGCCGGTTTCGGTCTCGCTTTGATTGATCGAGTTTCGGCCGCCCAACGAGCCGGACGCAGATCGCCGCTTTTGAACCACGGTTGTTCGACCTACCATCTCTGAGATGACTTTCGCCGTTCCTAGAACGTTGGGCGCGAACGCTATCTGGACATGGCAATTGCCGCTGACCGCTTCATGCGGCCCGTAGACACCGCGCAACATTGCCAGGTCCTGGACGATGAGAAATGCCTTCACGCCATATCCAGCGAGATAGGCCAAAGCACGTTCCAGGATCTCGACCTTTCCCAGTGCGGTAAATTCGTCCAGCAGCAGAAGGAGTTTCCTCTTGCCCGCACGCGCTTCGAAATTTTCAGTCAGATGACGGACCAACATAGCGATCATCATTTGCGTGAGCGGGCGCAGCCGGTCGATGTCCGAGGGCGGAACAACAAGGTACAACGAGACCGGCTGATCCCCGCACAGATCACCAAGCGCGAAATCGGATGCGCCGGTATTTGCCGCCACAATCGGATCTGAAAATAAACGCAGCGCCGCCAATGCCGTGGAGTGAACGCCGCTACGCTCTTTGTAATCTTTCATCCGCATAGTGGTCGCGGCGCCGTGCACTTCGCGGTCAACTGCCCGCTCGCCATGCTCGAACGCCACCATTGCGTCCAGCATCGCGTCCATAGGGTCTTCCGCGTTCGCGTCTTCCTCATCATCCACTTGGGAAAGAAATTCCCGAACATCGTTCAGGTTAGCCACCTGGCCCACACAAACCCGGCTCCGGAACAGCACATGCAAAATGGCCGCTGACAGCCACGCCGCCCCTTCACGCATCCAATGGTCTTTTAGCCCCCGGCCATCCGGATCAATTAATGCCAGCGCGATAGATTGCGCGTCGCGGATCTCGCCGCCGTTACCGAGCCGGATTTCGGCCAATGGATTGAATCGATCTCCCGCTCGCGCTGTCGGATCAAACCGGATAACCCGCTGCCCGATGCTTGCGCGGTATCCTGCCGACAGCGCGTGGTTCTCGCCTTTGATGTCGAATACGAAGACTGAATCCGGCCATTCAAGAAGCGCCGGCACAACAAGCGACACCCCCTTGCCCGAGCGCGTCGGGGCGAAGCACAGAATATGTTCAGGTCCATTGTGTCGAAGGGACCTGAACCTGCCGACGCTACGCGACCAACCGGCAACCTGAATGCCCCGTTTACTGAAAAACCCCGCTTTTCGAATGTCTGCGACACTCGCCCATGCCGCCGAGCCGTGGATTTCTTTGGCGCCAAACTCCCCAAACTTTGTTCTGGCTGCCGTTTTCGCCAACCCTGCGGAGGCTGCGGCCATGCAAAAAACACCTGGAATTCCGGCATATAGCATTGCCGCTTCCATACCGGCCGGGAGCGATGTTCCGCTATCCTTGACCACTGCTAATAGCCAGCTCCACCAACGCTTATCTGATGGATCGAACCCGACAAGCCACCACCATTGCGCAAGGACGGCGAGAACCATTGCGATAGCAATTACCAGAAGCACCAAACGGAGTTTGACCATTCTAATCTTCCTCCCTCACCGGGTGCCCGTCTTTCAGGACGAACCGCCCGTTCCGCGCCTCATAGATGTCCGTCACGCGTCTAAAGCCATCCGCTGACCGTTTGATTTGAACGATCACGTCAATCAGCTCCTGGATGAACTCAGGGATGCGGGGCATTGCCGCCCCGGCCCAAGCCACGTTCTGATCAAATTTTCTATGAATGACCTGATGGGGGCTTTCTGCGTGAATCGTGCACATGAAGCCTGTCACGCCGGAATTGAGCGCAGCCAGGGCGGCGAATGCGTTCTGGGTGCTGATCTCCCCAAGAAGGATATGATCGGGTGTGATCCGCATGGTGTGATCGTAGAGCTCACGCCAGCTAACCATTCCGGCCCCGTTCTTTTCCTCGCGGGACGCGAGGAGGCCGATCCCGTCATAAAACCGGTCTATATGAAGCTCCGGAGTGTCTTCCATCGCGACAATGCGCCGATCGACCGGAAGCGTTGCCAGCAACATATTCAGGAGCGTGGTTTTGCCGGTATTGGTCGCGCCAGACACAATAATATTGGCTTCGGACGCGACAGCCGCCTCTAGATAATTCCGAATCTCGCCCGAGACCCCCCATTGCTCCCAGCTTGGCTCAAAAGGGTGCTTGCACCGGATTGCGAGACTGACGCCGCTCTGCGCGGAATTGCCGACAAGGCATTCGAAACGATGCCCGCCTGCTAAAACACAGGAGAGCTTCACGTTTTCTTCTCCGTCAAAAACGAGGCCGTTCTTGTTCGCTAATGAGCGAGCAAGAGATTCTATCTTCGCCCTCGACAACTCCGGGTCTTCGAATTCCTCCTTTCCGGCGCCTCTTCGTTCGACCACAACACGGTGTGGTCGCGAGATCCGCATTTCGACAGTTTCGTGTGGGGCATAGTACCGCGCGAGCGGCGCCAGGATGCGTTCTCCAAGCCTATCCATGTCGGCTACCACGCTGGCGGGGTTGCGAACCCACCATACATATTCACGCCAGTACTAACGTGGTCGCATATTGCATCCGTTTGCGAGCTTGACGTCGCGCCAGACCTACTCGCCGAACCGGCCCAAGTGTAAGTGGTAGAGACAACCGCGCTTGTTTCACCGTTCGTTACAACAACCTTGCTGGCTACTCGCACCAGATCGTATCTGAAGACCGTAATGGTAGAAGTATCGTTATGGTTCTGTTGTGAACACGTAGCCTCCTCTCCGACCTTATAGCTCTTATATCCGGCGTTAGATTCCTGACAGATGTTCCCTTCTCGAACTGGCGTTCCGACCCCTTCATCTTTTAGGTATTCCGATTCATCGGGGCGGTTGTAGACAGCAATGTTGCGGGTCGCCCGTATCGCCGCACACCCTTCATATGTGCTGTCCCCGGTAAGCTCTTGCTTTACCCGGTCTCGCACATAGGGCTCTGCCGACGCCCCAGAAAGCAGCTCCGACTCACTGATGACATATTGTCCCGAGGGAGTGTTGATAGAGATTTTGTGCAGGCGTTGCGCAGTGAGCGAGCCATCGTCTGTAAGCCAGCCCGCCAGCTCTAGATTGTGCGAGTACGTCTGCGTTCCTGTGATGCATTCGTTGATGTACTCACGCGCACCGTTCCGCATGTAGTATTCGCGGATCTTGTTATAGGAGAGACCGGCTGAAATATCGTGGTCCCACGTCGCGGGATCGGTGCAACCGTCTGTGGTGCTCTGAATAGCCAGATTGCCCGTCGCTGGCCGACATTCCGTAATGTAGGAATCCACGTCATCAACGGTGATCCGCAGCCGATATTGCTGTGTAACCCGTTGCGAAGATTCGTTAACGATGGGTTCGCACACGCGGCGGCCGCCTTCGTCAGTGAAGGTCGGCACATGCGAATAGGTTGTTCCATTATCAATGCATGATCCAGCGTCCCATGTGACGCCCTCAAGCGTGTATTGATAACGACCTTGCTGATATGACAGTTCTTCATTGAACGCATGCCGGATCGTGCACCCGTCTGTTGTCGGTACGAGCGGAACAGCAGCTTTGGACTCGGACGTTTCGCAGCCGCGAACCTCCACGGTCGCATTTACATCATTGAGATATGCGAGCGTTGCCAACGGCACGGCTTGATAAGACGCATAGTCCAGATAAACGGCGCATCCGTCATGCTGCTCAACGATTTCATATGTCTTGTCTTCATCGTCTACACAGTCTTGTGCCGTAACACGCTCGCCGCCGGGGCCAGTGTAGTACAGCTGGTATTGTGCCGTTGCGAGACGAGCATCCAAGTCTACCCTGTCCGAGCAAGATGCGTAGGACCTCTCTAGCGGGTACTGCGCGTTACTGTCTTCACAGGGCGTTTCTGTCTTTTGTCCGTTGTCATTGGTGATGACCTTGCTCTGCTGAAATGCGGTTAGCTGTCCGATATCGACGCGGATCGGACAGCCGTCTGTTAGCACATCAACAGTAAAAACATACGGCGGTTCATCTTCGGTAATGATTGGTTCTGGTGTCGTGTAAGCCGCTGCATCCTCGTTGCCGCCGCTATTACTCCCGACACTTTCTGTTCGCTTCGAGTTTTCGTCACCACCAACATTCTGGTGCTCGTTTGATTCGGCGGTGTTCGTGCCCTTCTCTTCGTCAACAACGAGCCGTGTCAGCGCCGCAAGCAACTCTGCATGATCGCCCTCTACAATCACGTCCTTGGTACTATCAAGGGCCGGCTCTTTGATCTGAAACTGAGAATAGAAGTTCTCTGTTGTGAGCGCTTCAGCCCGCTCGCCCTTGCGCACCCGGGAAAGGACCAATTGCGCAATTCTTTGACCATCGACATCCACATATCTCGTGTATGCGTCAACGGTCACATTTTGCGTAAGCTCCGGAGGGATATCCGGCACTTTGTCGAAGTTCATTTCGAATGAAGCGGCCTCGTGCTCTGGGATCTCAATCGAAGAGACCGGGCGGACTTCGATATCAATCTTTTTGGCCTGTTCGCTCATTTCCTCCACAAGCCCGCTGGACGCCTCAGCGCCTGCGGATCTTTGTTGCGTTTGCGCGTTCGCTGGGACCTGTGGTTGCGTGCTAATCAACGCAGCATAACAAATAATAAATATATAATATTTATTCACTCTTGGTCCTCCATCTTAGCAATGTACCAATCCGTGCGGGGACGGATCTGAAGCCGCGTCCCCTGCGGCACTGTGATAATTGGCTTCAGCTCAAGCGTTCGCTCAAGCACGCCAGCACTGATTTCGCCCAAGCGTTCAGAAAGCTCCGCTGCTCCAGCATCAAGACCAGATTGCAGTGACGTGCTTTCGTCTTCACTGTCCGACGCAGCCAGGCCCGCGCCCAAGCTCACGCCTGTTGAAATACCTGTCAGCAGGAATGCGGTGCCGTATCTTTCACCGAAACGGTTATCGACCTCACCTGATGTACCGGACCGCCCCTGCACATCGGCCAACAGTGAATTCAGGTTTCGAATCTCTGCGCGGTGCCCTGCAATCAGAATTCGCTCACATTCAATTGCGAGCCGGGATGAGCCAACATCTTCCGGCGATGTGTAACTGCAAATGAGCCGCGAGCCTTTGGGTATAAGCACGTTTCGGTCGTGATATCCGAAAACGTCTCTTGCGGACTGCACGTTGATTGTTCCAGCGGCACCGCCGCCAATTTGACTGTTGATTCCCGTTTCGAGCACAACCGTTATGTACCTATCCGCCGTAAGAATCCTGCTGTTATCTACCGGATACCCGGATGTCCGCCTGTCTCCCGTATAATCCGCTTCTTTCGCCATTGGCGGAGGGCCGAGCGGGGTCTTTGGTTCGGCGACCGGCATGGGAAAATCAAGCGGCTCACTTCTTTTCGGCGGCGTTAGAATAACCCTTGTTTCCCGCCTTACGTTCACCAGCGGTCCGGATTGATACAACTGTTCTAGTGCGCTTGCCAAAGGATCTGGCGGCGGAGCCGCAACAATCACGGGAGGCGGCGGCGGAGGAGGAGGAGGCGCCGCGATAATCACGGGCGGCGGCGCCGCTTCACGGATGACAATCGGCGGAAATCGCGGCGGCTCTTTCTTTTTAGGCACTTCTACCGGGGCAACTGGCAACGCATAAGCCGCCTCATCGTCAGCGGGCAGCTCGAAACCCGGTTTCTCAACAACGTCCGCCACACACAGACCGTTGAGAGTGAGGTTGACCGCAAGAGCGAGATCACACACCACGCTCATGTCACTCCCCTTTATACTTGATACAAAGGAAGCTTTTTCCGGACTTGAGCGTAATCAGCTCACGCGTGCTTTCAACGATGTACACACGCC
Source organism: Nisaea sp. (assembly GCF_039990255.1). Classification (GTDB taxonomy): domain Bacteria; phylum Pseudomonadota; class Alphaproteobacteria; order Thalassobaculales; family Thalassobaculaceae; genus Nisaea. The sequence goes on from NZ_JBDXGG010000010.1 coordinate 13,772, forward strand.
CCTGAACGCGTGTGTTTACCGTCTCATCAATGTCATCGACCACGACATATGCGACCGGCAATTCTATGTCCTTCCACTTGTCGCCGAAGTCGATGTAAGTGAAATGATCATCACGATAGACGCGCTCAGGCACGAGCGTATCGTCATCGCCCCACATCTCATATTGATCAAAGCCTCGCAGCTTGGCGGGATCAAACTCCACATTCGCTACGAAATCCTCGGCAGGCGTCTCTGGTTCAGTCGTTTGAAGATCACTGACAATTTTGTCCAGATCATTCCCTTCGCGTTCGCCAGTACTCTCCGGCCGAATGTCGGGCATTTCTTGCTCGGCCGCATCGGTCGCACCATGCGGCTCAAAAACCACCTGAGTTGCCAGCCGGTCGATGTCGGGCACCTGCCCCTCGATTTTGAAAATCACGTCTGGCGTATTGGTCGAATTGAACCCTTCAGCTCGCAGATAGAACGGGTAGATTCTCCCGCTTTCCCCATAGACGACCAACGTGCTGTCATAGCCAGCACCCAAGGGCTTTACCATCAGCCGGTTATCGCTGCGGCGTTCGACCGTAAAGCCGCTTGGATCACCCACGTCCGCGCTTTCGATCCGCTCCCCCTCTGGGAGCTGGATCAATGAAACAAACCACTCTCGGACGCGCATTTTGTAAACACAGCCATCGCAAAGCGCTGCGGTATGTACGGCGTCGGTCACGTCGTTTTCGTCCCATGCTCTTTGCGTCTGACCGGGGCTTCGCGGGCGCACCAATTGCCCGTAACCCCCATCAAATTGCTGCTGCGCCTGTTCCAGAACAGAGTCAGGGACCGGTAACCGAGTGACTTGCGCCGTATGATTCGGCAATGCCGTCTTTCTCGTTTGCCCTTGCGAAACCGTTTGCGCGTTGGCCTCTTGTGTCACCACGAGGCAAACGAGCGCTCCTAGCCACACAGCAATAGATTTTTTATGCATTACATACGCCCCTTCACAACCATATCCGTGACAAAGATTCCCAGCGGATTGATGTACCGATCCGACTCCCGCACTTCGCCCGGCCGGGTTTCCATCGACAGATACGCTTGCAGCTTTTTCCGGCCGATTTCTTTCTCGCCTCTGGAATCCACCTGCTCAAACTCGACCACCATTAGGTAGCCGCTCTTCCGGCCCTCTACCTTGTTGGCGGATAGAACATGAACCTTGCGTTCCAGACCGTCTTTGAGGGCTCGCGCCATCTCCTTGGTTTGCAGACGGTTTTGGCGCAGTTTTTTCCAGAAACGGCCATCTGTCATAAGCATGGCGTCTCTGTGGCGGGTCTCCTGGGTCGGCTTGTCAATTTCGAGGACAAGTTTGGTGTAGTTCTGTGCCTGGCTCTCAAGCAGCAGCTCGAACCCATCCACCTTCTGAGTGATTGGCTCGATCCGGTAAAGTCGGTCGTCGGGACCATAGGACCGGACCAGCGCATATTCGGTTGTTTTGAGTGGTCCCAGCTCCGCAATGCCGGTCGCGAGGACAACAACCGCACCGACGAGCGCTACGCATGTGATTGACACGCATCTGAACGCGAACGCGAGGCGCCGATGGGCCACGTCATGACTGTAGGGATCGGCTGCTGCGACCGAGCCAACCCCTGCCGGATTTTTCAAGCCCTCTTCCATTGGACACCTCTCGGCTCGTACTCCAACTGATAACAAGCGCAAGGCGACTTACGCATCTCGTCGGACCCGTCATTGTCTTCTGGCATCTCGGTTGCTGCGCAACCCGCCATCAACGCCCCGACGACCACAACAGCGGCCAATCGAACCCGCCTTATCTTGGTGTTAACCATTCTTCGACCCTTTCTATTTTTGAGAATTGTCAATGCCGGGATCTTTGACGTGATCAGCCGGTTCCGTGGTGCTGCTGGTGGACTTACCGTCGCCACTTTCACTCCCACTTTGGCCCTCGCTTTGGCTCCCCCCCGCTCGAAGAAAAAGCGTTTCCAACCAGCGTCCGGCCTCTGCGGTAAGCCTGGCTGGCGCGGCCTTTACCGTGCCGCAGCATCGTCAGACCCGTCGCAGTCGTGCCTGCTGTAATGATCACTGCTGCTTGATTGGTTAGGTTTGCGGAGGAGATTGAATTCGCAATCGAGGTTGCTTCCGCCATAAAGGCGGTACCAAGCCACCCCAACATGATGGTTACCCAGAGCCTCGGATTGCTCCAGTCGAGGAAGAGTTCAATTTCTCGTTCATTGAAGGGTTCAGCGGCAATGTCCATAGAAGCCACGCCGTATAGACACACGGCGAGCGCGATGGTTGCGCCATACAAAACCATGAAGCTCGCGAATAAAGTGCGGAGGGCAGTAACAAACATTCCGCGACTGAAATTAAAACCCACCATCAACATGATTATTGGTGAGAGGGCGCAGATTGCCATGACACGAAAAATTGTCACAACTACTTGAGCAAAATACACAATCAATAAAAGTGCATAAGGCAGTAAAATCAAAACGGCGGTCACAAAGGCGCCGACATTCGGTCCCCAACCAGATGAGGACTCGATTAGAACCTCAACCATCTTGAATACTTTGAAAACTCCTTTCTCCGCAGCTCCCACCAAAGCTGTCATGCCATCGAGACCTGCGATTTTGCTAGATCCGGATGCGGTAGAGTTTTCCGCAGTAATCCCCGTTTCGTCTGCTATTGCTCCCGCAAAAAGGACGGTCGCAGCCGCGCCAGATATTGTTGAAAGTGACGCGCTGTAGACGGTGTTTACCAATTGTGGCCCTTGCCCTGCCAACAGTCCCGCAGCTATAATCATATAAATAAATTCGCGTGCCAAAGCACCAATATCTAATGAACCAAGGATTAGTTTAATGCCCTGTATGACAATCCAGAACGAGGCTAAAGCAGAAAATGCTTTCCACATTGCCGGAATGAGCGTTTCACTAAGATTTTCTGTGAAATTACCCGCAAGTTCGACATATTCATTAACAATGGGGCAGGTAAAGCATGTTATCGCCTCATTCATGATTATCTGCCTTTTTGTGGTTCCAGTGCGTGCCGTTTCGGCCGCTGGACCCAAGGAAAGGATCACTGAGCAGAGCTTTTACGATTTTGAGCGCGCAAAAAATTGGTGGGGCAGCATCAAGACGCGTGATGAGCTGGATGAGCTCAAATACGAAATGAGGAAGCCCTTTGGATGGTGGTCGCCAACTCGGCCAAAGGTCGAGGCATACAAGAACGATCCGAGCTATGACGACCGAAAGGCTTTCTTCGACCTGATAACGTTGATTGATTTGTGGAAGCAGATTGAGGTCGCAGGTATTTCCTCCTGGGTCACTCCGGCGGGCCTTATTCCCGGTGCTGAGCCGACGCCCTGGGGTGTTTTTTCCGAGGTTGAGTGTGAGCGGGTTTCTAACCTGAATATTTTTCCCGGGAGTTGTCTTTCTATACCCGCTTGGGCTGATCCACTCCTGATTCGTAAGATCGAGAAAACCATTAAATCCGTCAGTCGGGCCGAATAAGGAGATCATTGGCCGTCTCCTGTTTCCAGGCCCTCTTCAATGTCATCGGGTGCAGGCGGCACAGCTGTTCCCATCAGTGATGCGGCCTCAATCTCAAGAAGTTTCGCCTGCATTTGATTTGTTTGAACTTGTAGCTGCGCAAGCAGTACGATTCCTTGAGCGATTACCGCCAGACGCTGGTTTTGTGTTGTTGCGGCACTAACGCTTGACTGCAACTCCTGCACGGCGCGGCCGTTCGTCTCTGGAACATCCGTGGTGTTCAGTTTCGCCATAGAAAGCCCGGAGACCGCAGCCTCTTTCGCCACAGCGCGTCGGCGCTGATGCACCTTTTTCAACTCGTCTGATCTTGCCGCCCATGTCCTCGGCCGTTCCTGATCGGGTTGGACGAATAGCGCCTTCTTGTAAGCGCTGCGCCCGGCGCAAATACTGCCAAAATTCAGGTTCTCAAAACCGAGAGTTGGGTATTCAACATCGAGCCGATTCAGCATGCAGATGACATCGCTGTTCAAATTACCGACAAGTTTTTCGAGGTTGATGGTAGGAACAGTAATCGACCCCGCCCCGCCTATTGCGTCGAAAGTGTCATTCGAAACGTCGTTAATTTCCTTCGTGACACCGTTTATTTCTTTTTGGACCTCGTTGATTTCATCGGTGACTGCGTTTAGGTCTTCCAGCAATCCGATTTGTTCTACCGCTGCTTCCAACTGCTCTTTCATTGTCTTGTATTGTTCGGCGAGCTTTGTGATAGCTGCGGGATCGACTACCGCCAGAGCTGCATATGCTGCCGTTGGAACCATCACCATGAGTCCCAGGACAATTGCGGCGCGGGGAAGTATGCGCCGCAGGGTATGCACCAAAGCCTGTCTCTTTAAAGATGACGCTGCCATTGGTCCCCCCATTGTTCTTTGAGTTCGTCTACCTGCCGGTTCTTGTCCGGCCCGCTTCCATAGAATCGCAGCGCGTCCCCGAGGTATCCCAGGTCGATGTCGAGGATTGCTGTTTCCTCGTATCCAGTTGTTGAATCGCGTTTGATGATCAGAGCCTCGCGGCGGCCGGGTCTGATGGCTTGGCCTGTAACGAACGCCAGTTGCTCATCATTCAGCCCAAACGCCTCAAAACTCGCCGGACGAGCGTTAGCGTTTGGCAGAAAGATCATCGTCGCCGTGTTATCAATTATGGCTTTGCTGTTTCGGCACTCAGACAAAGCTGTCGGATCTTGGAATGCGAGCCCGACAACGCCGCCGAGCTTTCGATATTCGCGGTACATTTCGGCCGCGAAATCTTCAAATGCTCTGTTCCCGAGCAGCTTTGCCGCCTCGTCAATGAAGAGTGCAAAACCCTTTTGTCCCGGTGCTGGCCGACTCACAGCGCTTGCGATATGCGACACAACGGGCGGGCCTAGCTGGGGGTCATCCAGGGCCTCATTCATATTGATCCCAACCATGAAATGGTCGAGCATCCCGCCTAAGCTATCGTGACCGGCATTAAAGACGTGCCCGTGCGAGCCTCTATTACCCTTCCCATCAACAACCCAGAGGCCCATACGCCGACGAAGCTTTGTGTTGCGTGGAAAGGCGTGCTCAAAGATTGCGTTCAGTGTGCGGTGCGGCGGCTCTGCTAGGAAAACCAGATCCACTGCATGGCGCAAAATATCTTCGGCACCATCCTCGTATGCGGCCTCGCCGGCGAGCAGTTTTAGGGCCGTAAGCACTCGGTTTCGATTGCCTAGCGTATCCTCCCCGACATCGAGCGGGTTCATCGCCAGTTTTTCGTAGGACTGATAGACCCCGCCCATGGCCTCGACCATGAAACGCGCGCCGTCTTTGGAATCGAGAAGGTACGACCGGACGCCTTCAAACTTGGCGAGACCTGAAAGAAGATGGAGCATTAACGTGGTCTTGCCGCCACCAGTGGGGGCGAAAACAAGGAAGTGGCCGGATGCCTTTTCCTTGTTTGCGATGTGAAACTGGAAATTATACGCCTGCCCTATTCGCGTTTGAAAAAGGCGCACTGGCGCAGGGCCGAATGGGCTTTCAGCTAGACCGGTTGGAGAGAATATAAACGGCCACAAAGCCGCTACCGCGTTGTCAGTCACTGTAAGGGGACGGAGCAAACTAGCACCTGGTCCCGCGACACCAGTCTTAACTTCGTCCGGCAACCGGGCGAACCAACACGCGGGGGCTCCTTCTGTCTCGACAGACGCGATTACCCGTCGATCGCCTAGTACTTCCCGGACCTTTGTCAGAAGCGCATCAAGTTGCACTTCGTCTGGGGCTGTCGCAACAATGTGAAACTGCGACGCGTAAAGAGCGAAACCCCCTTCCGTGAGCCGGTTCAGTACATATTCTGTTTCATCCGCGAGAGCGCGATTGGGGAAGAAGATGTTGGACTTCTCTTGGCGCTGTTGCCGCTTGAACGTGAACGCCGCGCGGTCACGTTCCCAAGGCTCTACGATCTGGCATACTTCCAGATCGCCTTCTATTGCCAAAAGGTCGGCTACTAACAGTCCAGAGACGGCCTCCGGCCACTCTCGGACCGCAATCATTTTATGAACGGCCTTTGCACTGCCTTCCGTGATTAGCAGACCAGACTTATAGAAACGTAGGTCTGCAGCCGGTAGACTTCCCGAAAGCGATGCTGATCGGGCTGGAAGCTCATCAAAATACTCGCCACACACAAGGCCGTTGAGGAATCCGGTCAGCGCGCACGGCTCGTCAATGTTTGCCGATCCCTGCACCAATGACGGACGAAATGCCGCCAATTGATTTGTGATCGCCAACTCCGCCTCTTCGAGCACCTGCATCGAGCGGCCAGAGACCATCAGAAACCAATCAACCCGGTGACTGGCTATATATCGCTTTTTTTCTCCATCAGCGATTTCGCCCAGTCCATCGTTCGGCCATTCCCCAACGACTGTTAACGGTCGCCGACGCTTTATCGCGAAGAATCTAAGGGCCAGGTTGCCCTTCTTCGATAGCTCGATCAGCGCGCTGGTCCGCGCTACATGCAACGCCTTCTGCTCCTGGTCCAGCTTTGCATCGTAACTTGTACCCTCAAGCCGGAAGACTCTTGTTAGCGCACCATTCTTGTTATGGATTGTTGCGCTCGTCGGGTCGATCCGATCAAGTTCCAGCTCATCGGCAAGCCAATCCGCGTTCACATCGCCGAAGGCACGGCGGCGCAGCGCCGGCACCGCCACTGTTCCAACGAGACCAGCTACCGCGAGCGTCGAAAAGACGGTGCCCCACCCCATCAGTGCAGGCCCCGCCCTGCCACCAATGTTCTATCCCGCTTCCCACGCCAGAATCTGGGCGTTTTCAACAGAATACGATCAAAGTGAATGTCTTCTCGCACACGCCGCCAGAACCAGACCCAAAGGCTCAACCCGACTGCGGAACCAATAATCAAACTCACAGGAAGCGCCCCGGCTAGGACACATACCGCGAAACTGAGTCCTACCCCGGCCGCCGAAAGCAGGGCGAGTACAGGCGGCAAGCCGAACATCATTGGTGGACGTTGCGTATGAAGAAGAATAGCGCTGGAAGTCCTCATGCCCTAAACACCCCCGAACAAGGAATTGACTAGCTCGGGGCCGACCATCACAAGGATTCCGCCAATCAGCGCGAACCCAAAACGCCCCCAATCCATTCGCCCGGTCCACGCCGCCCAGAGCCCGATAGCGACAATCCCGATCCCAAGTACCGCAGCTCCGAGCCGACCGAGTCCAGACGTCAACACATCCAAGAAATCTGTGATCGGTTCCACCCAGCTCGCGTCCTGCGCCATTGCGGGTGTCGCAATCAATATCGCTCCGAAAATCAGCGCCAGACGGACTGCACTGACACCACAACACTTGCTCATTACTCCGCTCCTCATGACAGTATGGAAAAAAGGACATAAAGACTTGTTGCAGTGCTCAGGACGCACACGACAATAAGAAGGACCACCCAGCGTAATAAGCGTTGGTGCCCTGAAAGCGTCCGGTCCATAATGACGCTCGTATGCTCAACAGCGGCGATGTTTGCGGCGCTGGTTTTAATGCTGATTGCATCGCTCAATTGTGGTAACGACGCGATAAGATGCTCGGATATTTTGTTGGACCCGTCCTCGAACGCTTCCGCGATCATGTTCAAGAACGTGTCCTTGAACTCGCTCTGTTCGTCCAAACAAACGCGCATGATCGTGTACAGCAGAAGAACCGGATCTTCTCGGTCTACAGCCGCGTCATGCCGCTCCAAAAGCAATTGCCGAAGCTCATCGACGCTTTTATGTGTCGGTAAGCTCGGCGTTTGACTCTGCGCGCCCTCACCTATCACAGGTTTGCTTCCGTCAGCGCGGCGCGGATCTTTCCCCAATAGATCCCCAGACGATGCCGCTCCATGACTGATAGGTCTTCAGCTACGGCGCACTCCGCGAACGTAAGGTGACGAGACAAGACATTTTCTAGGTCTCTCCCGTAGGTTGACGCGGTGACTGACGGCAGGACAATCACGCTTTGAATACGGCGGCCTAAGCTTTTAAAAAGCTTCGTATCCGTCACCTCCACCCCGTCTTTTTGTACAGGTCCAAAATATTCATTTAGGACCACTAGGAGCGGCACATCCGGCACCATCGCCGCGAGTTTGCTTAGCCCCTCCGCTGTGTCACGGAGCGATTGACCACCCGTCAGAATGGAAATTGGCACTACCGAATGGCCCGCCTCAGTCAGAACCGATACCGCTTCACTGCCGGCGAGATAGTTGATCAGGGGCAGGAAGGTCGCGGCACCGTTGTCCACGACGAACACCGCATCGTCGGGGGCTTCCATAATCGCTTCAATCAACCCATCGAAGGCGCGTTGATCTATTTCATCCGCGTTATCGCCGAGCTTTAGCAACGTCGGATTGAACGCTTTGTAAGCACCAAAGGTCTGATTCACCGGGTCAGTATCGACGCATCGGGGTTGCACCCCTTGCTCCAGGAAATACTGGGCGACGAAGGACGAGACTAGCGACTTGCCTACCCCACCTTTCCCCTGCAGGGTCATGTAGACTTTAGCCATCGTACTCTCCGTTGGGATTTTCTTCGTCTACCGCTGCCAGCAAGTCTTCTCCGGTCGCCCGCAGGTCCTTCACGCCGCGCGGCGCGGCGGCACGAATGATCTTGGCGCCCTCCCCGCGCGACGGGGATACAGACGGGATTCGGTCGGATGGCGAAACTGATGGTGGCTCTGTCGTCAACGCGGCGCAGCGCTTGTAGAAGGTTTGAATCTTCATTGTCACGCGCTTGGCCGCTTGCAATTCTTCGTAGATTTCAACGACGGGGCGCCCCTTTCGCAGCTCCCGTAAGATGTCTGGTGCGAGGGCTTGGAACTCGACACCCGCTTGCCCCCAACCCATTTTTCTTCGTTCACTCATTTCTTTGACCTGCTCAAAGTTTTCTCCGCTTTCGTCGCTCTAAGACGGGTTCTCTATTTTTCCTGTCTCGCTGAGCCTCTTGTGCTAAACATCTCCGTTTGAAACCAACGGGTTCGCGCTGAGGTCACGTTTCGCAATGAGTGCAAGAGTTCCGAACACTACGGGAAGTCCGCGAGTGCCTAATAAACAGGGCCGCATTGCTAATCTTGTTCGGTTTCGAACCGATGATTGGGAAGCTGTTGAGGCTTATGTTTCTGCGCACGGGCTTAAGAAGCAGGAATATTACGACCGTGCCTGCGAGGCGTTTCTTTCCTCGCATGAGCAAAACGAACCAATTCAGTACGCGTTGACCCCGATTGGAAACGGCTATCGTGCGATCAATGTTTACCTTTTGCCCGAGGATCATGATTCGCTCCGGAAGATTGCAGACGACACTCAGATTGCAATTGGCCGGGTCGTAGCCACGGCCGTTTTGCACTTGATTCAACCACCAGCCGAATAAGTCCCCGGCCTGCGCTTTCTCCATCATCAATAATCTGACTTCACACGATAAGCAATATGTATATATTATTTATTTTGGTGCCAACGCAGCCGGAGACGCTGAAATGCCGATTCCTGATGGTGGACTTCTTTTTCGTTCCGCCGCCTCAACGAAAACCGATAGTTTCCAATTGGTTGGGGTAGCTGGTTTGTTGTGTCTGCTGGCTGCGTGGTAATATGTTGTGTTCAGCCTCGGTTTATTGAAGCTGATTTTCCAACCACTTGAGGAGCGTGTAATCCAGGAAGTCTAAAACACAAAGCCGTCCCCAAAAGGGACGGCCCGTGAAAACTAATAACGATGTCGCAGTCGTAGTTTTCATGTTTCCCCTCAGAGTGTCAAGCAAGAAAGCGCTGGTTCGCCACCCTTTCCTGCGTCCTGGTTTTACACGCCTCCTGCTTACAGGAGAGACGTGAATGAGTATGGCTACCCATTTCGCAAATAGACGCATGGCGTTTATGCAGCAGACTGCTGATAAGGAGCCCACATTAGACCAGTGGAAGTCATGGACGGACGCCGCTGCGCTCCCGGAGAGGCATCGTCAAGCGAACTTACCAGGGCTGTCCGACTCATCCTTACGCCGAGGCTTCAGGCGCCGCCGCTCCTCCCCTCTCCGCGCATATGTCTATTCTTGCCAGCGCCGCCGTCCTGGCCGTGAAAGCCGATGGGACGACCGCGAGCTTCGCGAAACTGACTCCTTTGCCGTCTCCGTGATCCCCTCCCCTGTCCTTGAAGAAGCGCATTTCTCGCCGGCCGACAGGAGAATCCTGTTAGCCCTTATCCTTCTGAGCCGGGGCCGGGAGAGCTGGACCATGTATATGGCACCGATAGCGAACATGGCCCGTGTCGCTCGCTCGACGGCCCATCTTGCCGTCGCCCGCCTCGCTCGGGCTGGGTACATTACCCGCGCCGAAAATCGCATCAACGGAGCGAAGAACGGCCCAAACACTTGGACAATAGTTGATGTGCGGCTCTTGGTTGCGTCCATAGAGACGGCCGATTCAACCGGATGCAAAACGGCCAATCGTGAGAGTTCTTCTTCTTTTAGAGATAGGGTCCAAAAGAATGATCCCGTTATAAACACCAATATTATTTATTATAGCCGTGGAACCACGGCACAGACGGATCGCCTAAGATCAACGACAGGCCACGGATCTAACGGCTACGCCGAACCCTGGCCCCTCCCCTCAACGTCATTACCAAGCACAACCGACCATTCGCTTGCCAACAAGCCGAGAAAGCGGATTGAGCGGTGATCGTTTTGGTGTGCCCGCGCTAGCTGGCCCGGCAGGAATTACGAGTCGGAACATCACTCACACTTAGATTCGGAACATCACACACGTTTTAAGCCGCAGGAATTCGGAACATCGCTCACACTTGATGACAAAATTCGGAACATCACTCACAATTCGCCATGGCTTCAAACGATCAAGTAGATCTGTTCCTCAGCTCGATTATCGATGCGCCGATAAAGGATCAGCGGGACATCATGGAATTTCCTCATTTCGCGCTGGCGAAGCGCGCGAGGATGGACCCCATGATTTATGACGATCCAAAGCGCGGGATTCATGTCGAGGTCCGGCCAGGTCACAAAGGCATAGCGACGATCTGGGACAAAGACGTGATGATATATTGCTCATCACTGATAAATGAGCAGATCGAGCGAGGACTTACCCCCGCGCGGACCATTCAGTTTCATGCATACGACTTTCTACGCCTGGCGCGACGCGGAGAAGGCAAACGATCTTATCAGCTTCTTCAGGACGCTCTCGACCGCCTCCAGTCAACAGCCATCAGAACCACGATCAAAACCGGCGAGAAGGAAGAGAAGCGGTTTTTTTCGTGGATTGAATCGGCTCGTGTTGTTGAACGGAAAACACCGAACGGCAAAGACCGCATGGCCGCGATAGAAGTCACACTGAACGAGTGGATTTTCCGTGCACTGACCAAAGACAGGACCGTACTAACGATTGACTCGCGCTATTTTTCGCTCAAGGGCGGTGTCGAACGGCGGCTATATGAGCTGGCAAGGAAACATTGCGGGCATCAGCCTCGCTGGGACATCTCTCTGATAAATCTTTGGAAAAAATGCGGTTCTCAGACGGAGCTACGTTTTTTTAAGGTCAACATTCTCAAAATTATTGAGGCAGACCCCCTGCCCTCCTACTCGATTTCCGCCTCATTCGATCCTAAGCGTAAACCTGGACCGCCGACCGATACGCACGAGGTCACGCGCCGGTATCAAAAAAATGAAAATATGATCATCAGCTTCCGTCCGAAGGAAGGGATTACCGTCCTAGAGTGACACGGAACATCACTCACATTTTATTCGGAACATCGATCACAGAAATTCGGAACATCACTCACATTTTGGCACGGAACATCACTCACATATCCTCGGTATATCGATCACACTATCTTCGGAACATCGATCACGAGTATTCAGAACATCACTCACAAAAAGGCGGAATAAGGCTAATAAGATCAACGGCCTATAAAAGCGTAACTCTCTAACTTTAGAATCTAACGATCTAACAGCCTTTTTTTGCCGATCCTTTGATATCCGCCTGTGGATAATTTCTCTGCCAAAGTCTGAAAGACTGAGACCAGATTCCGATACACGCTCTTTTCGTGCTTAGCCTAAAGCACCCAACTTTTCATCATCGGGCTCTTATGGACGGGCTATCAATATAGGAAGAGCGTGATTGCGCTGCCGAATGGCCCCTAGGATTTTTATCCCATCTAGGCGAATCCAGCGATTCAGTTAAAACTACCAATTGACTGCTTTTGCGTTGGCTCCTATATTTGCTTGGCGCTGCAGGGGCTTCGGTCAATGCGCGCTTTCCGAGGCCCGCGCTTCTGCGCGGGTCTTCGTGTTCCTGGATTTTGCATATGACCCATATTGTCTATCTCGACGAATTCGGTCACATTGGCCCGTTCGTCTCGAGATCAGATACGCGTCACAATACCAGCCCCGTTTTTGGCCTTGCCGGCATCGTACTGCCCATCTCCGAAGTCCGCGCATTCAGCACTTGGTTCTTCCAACGCAAGCAGGAGCTTCTAGGATTTGAAATTAATAGATCCGGTGCTCATCCTGCCACGTGGGAAAAAAAAGGTTCCGCCTTATACACACTTAAGAACGTCCAGAAGTATCCCGAACTGCGCCGTTTCACGAACCGGCTTTTCAATAAAATTCAAAGTTCGCGCGGCCACGTTTTCTATGTCGGCATCGAGAAAACCGCCACGATTGCAGATCACGACCCGAAGAAACTCTATATCTACCAACTTCGCGAGGCCATAAAGCGCCTCGATCAGTATTGTCACGAGGATTGCGCTTCCGGCTCATCATTGCTCATGGTTCTCGACGAGCACACGGAACGAGAAAACCTCGTGACCGCGGCTGCTCAAGCGATGTTCAGTTCGGAGGATCCTCGGCGGCGACTCGTAGAACCACCTTTCCAGGTCGAAAGCGAGCGCTATCAAACGGTCCAGGCCGCAGACTGGATTGCTGCGATCGTCGCTCGCATCGGCGCAGTTTGGATCCAGCCTGAGCAATATTCCGATTGGGCACCTTTCAGGACATATTTTGAAAGCCGCCTCAATAGGGTCTCCACTAGGAGCGGGATCCGCAGCGGGACTCGAGCCACTATGACAGATCTAGGGACAGAGGCGATTATCCGCAGCCTCGCCGCTGATTAAGTATAGCCAACGCATTCGGCAGAGTTGGGAAAGCCTTCCCTCTGGTCGGAGCCGAAGTCTCCTCCACCCCCCCTTCTGCGGAATTTCCTCGCAACGCCACCCGTTACGACTAGCTCGCAAGAACTTCCTCTCAGCACTAAGCCTCGCCGTCGCCTTCTGGCTCTGCGCGGGTCTGGACGCTAGCGTGGTTGGTTGAGAAATAACCATTCCAAATATTCGCCATTGGTCATTCCCTTTTCCGCAGCGGCAATTTGATAACTGTCGCGGAATTCTGGCGGCACCTTCATGTTTAATTGAACGCGCACTCCTTTTGAACGCAGCGTGCGCCCATCGACTGGCTCTCCGGCTCGCGGCACAAACCCACTCTCAATTGCAGCCCTCTGGGACGCGATTGCGGCCCCCCTGCCCTTCCCGGTCTCCGGTTTAGCCACCTTCGGTCGAGTAGCGCGAGGTAAGTCAGTCGCTGACTTCTCTCCGGTTGGCTTCGGCGCGGCCGCTGAGGTTTCTGACTTAGGTTTCTCAAAGCTCATACTCCCGAAATCGAGACTCGCTCGTTGTTTAGGCATTTGTGACCTCCACCAATTTGTTGATGAGTTCCTGGGCGACGGCCTCTGCATTCGTTATGGCCTTGTCGATCCCCGACGCATCATCTTTCGTAAGCTGGTAGATTGTGCCGCCGGTCTGAAAAATCGTTGAATAGACAGATCGCTGCGTCACCGCTTCCTTAAAAGTAGGAATCTTCGCCTTGCTTAGTTCATTAACGATGTGACGAAGATCTCTTGGCACAATGGCCGGATTCACTCGCGTAAACATCAGCGCATAAGGGATTGTGCGTCTTGACGTGCGTTCACTATCTCTGATCAAAGCGATGACCCGCGCCGCTTGATCAACATCGAGTTGCGTCCCTCCACATGGGATCACAACAAAATCAGATACACTGATCGAATAGCTCACTGCGATAGAAGCAGTGCCCTCCAAATCGATCAGAACGAAATCGCTCTCCTCGGCTTCGACCTCCTGTATATCGAGGAGGTTCTTTTCCGTGACTCCGGCGATGATCTTTAGCTCGTCAGGGATACTCTCCCCGGTTCTCTCCGCCCAACTTGCCAATGGCTGGTTCGGATCTGCATCCAGGATGGCTACTTTTTTTCCCGCTTCGGCAAGAACCTGTCCAATGATCAGCGTCGTCGTGGACTTGCCCGCTCCACCCTTTGAATTCGCAAAACAGACTGTCGGCATTCGCTCGTCCTCTCAGGTGCGCTATCCGCTATGCTTAATGTAGTGGATAGATAGGTGATATCCGTTAGATATCTAGTACCAACTGCGTATCAGATATCTATCATATAGTCGATATCTTTTCGATAGGCGATACCTTATCATTATCCGATATCTAGATGATATCGTTTATTGATCGGATATCTGATATCTGTGGAGATAGTCATGTAATGCCGCGACGATTAAAACACTCTCACCGCAAACAGCAAACGAGCCCGCCGTTACCCTTTACGCCGCAGAAAAACCCCTGCAATACATGGGACTAATTAGCGCCCAAACAGAGGAGGGGAGGGGGCATAAGAACGCGCTTCCTAAAATGATAGGCCCGAACAAAACGCAAAATGCACACATTAGATCCGGAACTATTCCAAAAACTCAGGCCCGTACTCGATATTTTGGAGACGGGCGGAATCTATCTAGAAATACATAACGATATGCACCGGTTCGCAGCACGGTTAGCCGGATATGGTCGCCATGTGTATCCAGGCTTTCGCCCCGCTTATGAACCGGACAATCCGGGCACCTACGGAGCACTGTTCAACCACGAAGACAAGTTGATCTGCTGCATGGCCTGGCGGTCCTTCGAAACCGAAGATCTCGTGCATGACATCGAGCAATTTTTACCGTTCTACTGCGATCACACGACCGATGATCCAACCTGGCACACTGAACTCGCCGGAATCCTGGCGCTTAAAGGCCTGATCGGATATCGCGGCGGTCTAAACAGCTTGCAGCAGGGGAATCGTATAGCGTGGTTTATGACCTTAATCGCCATGATCTGCCTCGATCATGCCGGAGTTGATTATCAGGCCGGGGAGGCGAGGGACGACATGCTGACAAGCGGTCGCTTCCGTTCGATGTCTGGATACAGTAACGCGAATCCACTCGGGTCAATTTTCATAAAGAAACACGGGCATGATGAAGCCCTTAACCTCGTGTGGTCATCCGCTGACCAGGTTCGGAAAGAAATAGCGGGCCGCCTCATGATTCTTGCGGACTGTAGCCCAAAGAATTTCAAAACCGCCGTCGCGGCGCTGAAGGCGTTGTAATAGCCGAAAATAGAACCGCGTTAACGGGCCGTCTCGATCATTTATCACGCCTTGCCTATAAATTGCGTGAAACAAGGGAATCCCCGCTTCGCGCGCTATTCTTATGTCTTGATGGATTTCTTCCGCGAACTGATCGTCACCAGCATACGACACAGGCTTACCGGCAATATCTTCTCCGCCCAGAAACTCCGCACATGAATCCCAGTGGAGCCAGATCGCATCGGCTTCATTTTCTGGTGCCGATGCAATATGCACCCGGACATTGGGACCCAGATAATTCAGGACATCCCAGTTCAAATTTTCTGTGTAAAGCCCACGATGTTGTCTTCGTAGCCCCACGCAATATCTTTCAATGGCTGTCAGCTCGGCCGCGAAGAGGGGAACGATCGACCCATCAAGCAGCACACGTTTTGAATGTTGAACGCCTTCGCTCTCGTCTCTACCAAGAATCGCACCCCGCCATTCAAAGGGCAGCAACGCTTTAGCGTCATCCTCTTTTCCAAGCACTTTTTCCAATGCGCGGACCGTCTCCAGGGTCGCATTGAAACCGCCCCGGCCAATATCTGGCCGTTTCCCCGCCTCAACCGCCGCGAAACTCGAAACGTCTACGCCCGCCGCCCGCGCGAGCCCCGATTTTGAAAAGCCTTGTTTCCAGGCGTCCTCTAGGAGGTCGCAAATATATGCCTCAATTCCCAAATACTTTCCCCTTGCCTGTCGCAACTTGGTATGTCTTCAATGTATATATCCTAAGTTACATCGGATAAATCCAGATTCTCTAGAATTTCGTAGTAAATAAATCGTAAGGGCTAATAATGACATCGAGTGTCCTTAAGTTAAATGCCATCAAGTACGATGCCTATATCATCACGTGGTGTTGGCCGGGTAATCATCTATACATAACTAATAGTATTTTGTCCGATAAAGAGAAAGAAACAATAGAGTTTGTAATTAGATCATTGTCCGATGAACTAGGTTTGACAGAGATTTCTATCGACAATACGGAAGCTGTCGCAACCGACCGGAGATTTTCCACTCTTCTGAAAGAATGGAGAACATTTATCGTGAGAGAAGAGGGGGACCGCTCGACCCATCTTGATAAACTCGTCCGGGACGCTCTATTCGCCCGAGAAGCGCCGTCCGGGCGCGCGCCCGCAGAGCGCATGCAAGCTCTATAGCCCGCGCCTCATCAAGTTAATTCCCCAAACTGAAAAGCCGGGCAGGGCTGTACAATTGAGGACAACGAACGCACCAACTTCCGCCAAAGCCGAAGACCTGATAGCTGACCCGTCAACGTCTCAATGGCTCCGCGATGCATTGCGCACCGCTCTCTCGCGAGACCCTGCGGACGCGGCAAATGATGCAGAGATCCTGGCGGCGGTTGTTGTGTCTCTCTGCGATGAAAGCCTCGCCAAACAAGTGAGTGCAAAATCCCGATTGGATACAGGGTCAACGCTCGTGATGACGCTGGATCAAAACAGAACCACCATCTACGGCACGCTTGAGTGCGTTTGCGGTCACCGGTCGGTGTTTAGCGGCACAAATGCCGAAATAACCAACTGTCCCAAATGCCGAGAGTTCTATCGCGTGGACCCGTCATTACGGCTGACGCCAATCGGTAAAGACCATCCACCCAGCGGAGCAGGGGCCGTTTTATACTCAGTTCCGAGTAGGTGGGAACATCAACAGATCAAAAACGCTTTTGAAGATGAACAATAGTCAGATTTGAGAAATGGGGCAGGGGGGCGGCGATCCCCGTTGGGGCCAGGCTCTACTCCGCTTCCTTCGGTCGCTCCACGGAGACACGCGCAGCGTGGCTCCGTCCACTCGGGTAACGATCCCTATCGCAAGAACCATTCTCCAGCTGACGCTCTCGGCGTGAAGAGAGCGCTGCTCTCTCCCCACAAAGGCTAAACTCGGTCCCCTCGCGTCCTGCCGGGTATCCCCAGGTTTCGGGCTACGCCCTGCCAACCCGCCGCTATGCGGCGCCCAAGAGGGTGGGTGATTCCCCTCCCGGCACGTCGGCCTTTCACCCCTCTCTCGCTCCTCGCCGGAGATGCAGGGTTGCAGTTGTGAACAGCAACCCTGCACCAAAGAAGAGGGACCAAAACATGCGCAAGGCGACGATAAAAACAGACCACATGCAGGCAGTGACCGACAAAATCATCGCCGCGCTGGAAACAGGCGTCCGCCCTTGGAAAAAACCGTGGGACGCCGGAGCCATTCCCGAAAAACCCCTTCGATCAAACGGCGAAGCCTACAAGGGCGTGAACGTCATAGCCCTTTGGATGGAAGCGCAGGCGAGCGGCTACACGTCGCCTTACTGGATGACCTACCGGCAGGCAACAGAGCTTGGCGCTCAGGTCCGCAAGGGAGAGAAGGGCACGACCGTTTTCTATGCTGGCACCATGACCGTCAAAAACGACGAGGAGCCGGACGAGGGCGAGAATGAAGAAGCACGGCAACGCCGCTTCATGAAAGCCTACGCCGTTTTCAACGCGGACCAGATCGAAGGTCTATCAGATGAATATTTTCCCAAGGCTGAACCAACCAAGCCGAGCGCGGAGAGGAGCGACGGCGCGGAACGATACTTCGCAGCAACCGGCTCCGATATTCGGCACGGCGGAAACAAGGCTTTCTACGCTTACGGCGGGGCTGCCGATTATATCCGCATGCCCCCGTTCGAGACCTTCGCCGACCCCGAAAAATATTACGGCACCCTTGCGCACGAGCATATCCACTGGACGAAAGGACCGGGACGGATTGACCGTGACTTCGGCCGCAAAAAATGGGGCGATGAGGCTTACGCCATTGAGGAGCTTGTTGCA
>NZ_JBDXGG010000011.1:0-19067 GCF_039990255.1 Nisaea sp.
AACAAGAAAAGCTGTACAGAACTAAACTTAACCTCCGCAATGCAAAACAATTACACCCAATGGCGCGGGGTGGAGCAGCCCGGTAGCTCGTCAGGCTCATAACCTGAAGGTCGTAGGTTCAAATCCTACCCCCGCAACCAAAATATCAGAATTATTACAATCGCTTAGTGGCATTCCGCCCTAGGCGATTTTTGCATTTTAGGGTCAAAAATGGCGTGCCCATCTTGTGCCCAAATTCCCATATACCCATGAATAGTAGTTGAGGAGTGTGTGATCATGACTATTCACACGATTTTAGGCGGCAAAGTCCGCGTTTATAAAAGAGATAACAGCCAATACTGGTACTGCGCCGCGCGTTTTAAGGGGCGCAATATCAAGATCAGTACGAAAGAGGACAGCCTTGCCCGTGCGAAGGATTATGCCGAGGACTGGTATCTCGGCATGCGAGGTAAGCAGGTTAATGGTGAGCTGAAGCCCAAGGAGAAAACCTTCGGCCATGCGGCCGCCAAGTTCATTGAGGAATATGAAGTTCTCACGGAGGGCACCAGGAGCCCTAAGTGGGTACAGGGACATAAGGACCGTCTTCGCCTCCATCTCCTTCCCTTCTTAGGAGATAAAGGCCTCTCACGGATCAATGCCGGCACGCTGATGGATTATCGCGTGCACCGTAAGCAGACCTCACCAAATGGCAAACCGCCGGCGCACAACACTGTCCACAATGAGATCGTCACGCTGAGGCAGGTTTTGAAGACTGGGCTTCGCCACGGCTGGATGCCGTATTTGCCGGATCTTTCCATGCCCTATGGGACGACGACGAAGGTCACGACCAGGGCATGGTTTAGTCATGCTGAGTACAAGCAGTTGTACGAGACCACGCGCCGGAGGGCGCAGGAGCTTAAAGAAGATACGCGGGCCAGATGGCACGCCGAGCAATTGCATGACTATGTGCTTCTCATGGCAAATACGGGGCTCCGCCCCGACGAGGTGAAGCTGCTTCAGTTCAGGGACGTTGAGATCGTCAAAGATGATTGGAGTGGTGAGAACATTCTGGAGATCAGGGTGCGCGGTAAGCGTGGTGAAGGCTGGTGTAAGAGCATGCCGAACGCCGTGCACCCGTTTAAACGTCTCAGAGACCGCAAGCGCAAGGTGACTTGGCGCGAGGACGAGGAGTTGATGGAAACGCGGCCAGAGGATCTGCTGTTCCCTTCCGACCACAAGAAGGCGTTCAACAACGTGCTCGCCGAGTGCGACCTGAAACTCGATCGCGACGGTAAGCGACGCACCTCCTATAGCCTACGGCATTCCTATATCTGCTTCCGCCTCATGGAGGGCGCGGATATCTATCAGATCGCTAAGAACTGCCGAACCAGCGTCGAGATGATTGAGAAATTCTATGCCTCGCACATAAGGACGTCGATACGGACTGAAGGTGTAAACCGCTTGGCCCCCCGTCGACAGGTCGAGAGATGATCAGTAAAGGGCGGGCGCAATAGCAGGCGGCTCATTACCGATTAGGTCATAGACTATTGTCGAAAACCGGAATCAAGAGACAGAAACAGGAAGTCGATTCAGGCTCAGGACTCATTGCCCGAGCCAAAAGATGACTGTAGCGGCGATGCAGATTGCGGACATGAAGGCATGTGCGCATCGATCATAGCGGGTGTGTATACGTCTCCAGTCTTTGAGCTTGCCAAACATGTTTTCGATCTTGTGTCGCTGACGGTAGAGCGTTGTGTCATGCGGGATCGGGACTTGCGGTTTGTCTTTGATGGTATGCAGGCAATGATATTGCGGTCGACCAAGGCGGCGCGGAACCAGTCGGCATCGTAGCCCTTGTCGCCGAGCAAAGCTTTGGCCTTGGGCAAGGCGTCTATCATGAGGGCCGCGCCTTTATAGTCACTCATCTGCCCTTCGCTGAGCAACATGATGAGCGGCCTGCCCTTGCCATCGCAGACCGCGTGCAGCTTAGAGTTCAAGCCACCTTTGGTGCGTCCGATACGGCGGGGAACAGACCCTTTTTTAAAAGGCTCGCCGCCGTCCGGTGCGCCTTCAAGTGGGTGGCGTCGATCATCAGTTGATCCGGCGTGCCGCTCTTGGCGGCAAGGGCCGCGAAGATCTTGTTGAACACGCCAAGGCGGCTCCATCGGATGAACCGGTTGTAGATCGTCTTGTGCGGGCCATACGCGGCAGGTGCGTCGCGCCAGCGCAGACCATTGCGGAGCACAAAGATGATGCCGCTGACAACACGCCGGTCATCGACCCGCGGAACACCGTGCGACAATGGAAAATACGGCTCAATACGGCGCATTTGCGCCTCCGACAACCAGATCAGGTCACTCATGACAACACCTCCTCGGCGTTGTCATGAGTGACCTGATCAAGCCTCATACAAGCAGTTTAATAGGTCCTGAGCCTAGTTTTCCCAAAAAGTCTTTAAGCATCGACTGCAACTCAAGATGAGCCGGGATATCGACCAGACATTCCAAAAGCCGGTCAATTATGAGCTTAAGTGTATGAATCATGTCGGAAGTAAATTTCTTTTTCCCAACCGTCATCTCCGTTGTTTTTATCAGAATAATCGCCTGAAAGAAAAAACAGCTTGCCAAATTTCTGTTCCAAATCGTATCGCTTATGACGCGTCCCGATTTTTCCTGGATCATTTTCCTATATATCGCAGCAAGCTGCGCGGATAAATTTATGTGACTGTAATGCAATTTGTCGATATTCGTGTTTATTTCAATTTTTCCAATAAGAAACACGGCGAGGTCGATTAAAGAATGCGCAAACCGCCCGTGCTCAAAATCGAGCAGTTTTACTACTCCGTCAACATAAACTGATTGCCTAGCGCAGATCATGTCACCATGAATAAATGATTCAAAGTGTCCAGGAAATCGAATATCTTCCAGTATCGGCATTGCAAATTTAATGAATCTAGACATACTATGTTTGGTTGTGATTTCAACATAGTTCGCCAAAATATTAGCCCCTTGAATAAATTGATCGTGCTGCCCATTGTTCGAAAAATCTCTTAAATCATCTTTTATTTCATGATATGTTCGTGATATTTCATAAAGGTTTTTCTTATCAAATGTTGATTTATGTAAATCAGAGAATGTTCTTGCAATCGATTCCATGATCTCCATTTCATTTTTGAAATTCTGTGAAGTTTTTCCAAGGTCCTCAAGCACAAAAAGGCATTGATTGTTCCCATATAATTTCGGAAATTTGTCGAATTCATCTCTAATGGACATAAGAAAATTGTAATTTAATGTTTCTTCATTGAAATAGGGCAGAATATATTTTGGAATATTGTTATTGTGGTGCTTTGCAATGACTGTAATACCCTTTCTATCATGATCGACAAGCCATGCTCGGGATACATCGACACTGGATTTGAAGTTTATCTTTTCACTTCTATGGAAATTCATTTTTTTTCCATAATAGCTAGAGGCAAGAGACTCAATTGCTCTAACGTTTACCGTTTCATGTCCTGATCTGTCCACAGCGTAGCTCATGAATGTAATCGCATAATAAAATACAAAGCATAATAGGGCGGCATATTTGTGTGTGGTTGGTCGCCGCCAGTAGCAGTGGTGGGTGTTTCGGAGTAGGTGGGTGCCCAATAATCGCCCGAGTAAAGGCTGTTCGTTGTCTTCCCTGCTGGATTAGTGTAAGTATAATTATGTGTATGTGAGGGCATCTGCTCAATTGTGAGGGTGACATTTTCTTCGCCACCTTTCGTCCCTGCTGGGGTCGCATCGTTGCAACCCAGAACGAAGCGGCCGCGTAAATCAGGCGTTCCATTTTGTGAATTGCAGATCGCCCACCCTTCATACGAAGTCCCCGCTATACCTAGACCGGTCTTGTCATACCTACCGACTGTGCTGCCTGTTTGCATGACAATACCGCCAGGCGGAACCATGCCAATGCCAGAAATCTCGCCCTTGACCGAGAGGTTCTCTTGCATTGCAACGTTGCCGTTTGAGCCGATGGTCATTGGTATTGAGCGTAGGGAGCTATCTTTATTGTACAAAATCCATTCGAACCCTCCGGGTATGAATCCTTTTCCGATCTGGTTGGCAAAATACGTAAGCCCATCTCCAGAGCGATTCCATCCGATCCATGTCCCTTGCTGTGTCGGAAGCGTCTTGGCTTCAGCGGTGGCTTTTACGTGGACGCTCCCGTTTACGGTCACGTCAGCCGCCACTAGGCTGGGATTTCGCACTGAGACTGCGGTCGATAGAGCGGCGGTCAATGACTGGCCACCCTCGGCTGAGGTCGTCACCACAACAGTAAAGACGGTATCGCTGGTGAGCGCCGCCGGCGTAATCCAAGTGCCCGTGTCGGTAGGCTTCTTTGTCTGCTGGCCTTTTGTTGAATCGGAATAATGGATTTCGAAACTATTGATATCCACCACCGACGAATTCCAGGTGAGGGTGACCTTGGACCCGGTATCGACCTGGGCCACTGGTGTCAGGGAACTGCCGCTCGCGACGGAGGCGGCAAGCCCGTTAAAGAAGAAGCCCGTGGGGAAGGTGGTGACCTGGAAATGGGTTTGCGCGTTTCCTCCTTGCTCCGTCTTCTCCCGCACCGTGACGGTGCTGGTGCCGGGCAGAAAGCCGGTTTTCAGGTGGTAGAGCTGGACGACGAGCGAGGCTCCGTCGGCGAGGGGGCCGGGGCCGGAGGCCGGGCCGAGCGTGTAGGTGGCCGTGCCGCTGGTGACTGGCGCCGGCGGGCCGGTGACGGTCCAATTGGTGGGGTCCGACAAGTCGGTGTGAATGCTCGCCGTGGTAGGGGTAAGGTCGTCGCTGTCGGGGCCCGCTTCAAACCGGAATTCCACTTCCGAGATATCCACCGTGCTGCCGGTGTCATTGGTGATCACGAACTGCAGCGAGCCGTAGACCGAATTGTCGTCGGAGGTGGAGACGGTGAGCGGCGCCGGATCGACCTGCAGCGCGTAGGTGAGTGTGGTGTCTGAGGATGCGTCGAAGGCAACCCAGGAATTCGGTCTGGTCACGAAGGTCATGATGATCTCCTCTTTGATGTGACGTTGCTGGTTATCCGCCGTTTCCGTCGTCGTCCATGGCCGAGGACAAGCGCAGGAAACCGCGCCGCAGTACCGGTGGCACGTCCGATAGGCGGGCGGTCGTGTCGGTGGATGCCGTCTTGTAGGATTTCCAGTTATCGCCGTCCTTCTCGAGCCATGCCCAAGTCCCGGTTTTTTCCTTGGGAACCGGAATGAGCATGGTCGTGTCGCCGGAAGCCCGGATTGTCTGGTCCGTGAGGATACCGTTCACACGGAACGTGACGTCCATGGCGGCCAGGGCATCATCGACGAATTCGGGCGGGAGACCGACGGTGGTCACGGGCAGAATTCCCGTGGTGGCGTGAACGACGGCGCGGGGATCGACCAGCATCGACACTAATGTCGATGTGTTTCCATCGAAGGGCATGCGTATGAAGTTGCCGCCTTCACCGATGGGTTTCAGGTAACCATCTCCCCGGGCGCCGGACTGGGTGACTGCGTTGAACGTGCCGTAGTGACCCTTGGTGAAATAGCCGATCAGCCCGTCCTCGAGCCGTGCCAGGTTTCCGAGCTCGATCGGGAACTCAT
Organism: Nisaea sp.; assembly: GCF_039990255.1. GTDB lineage: Bacteria > Pseudomonadota > Alphaproteobacteria > Thalassobaculales > Thalassobaculaceae > Nisaea. Next base: position 5,615 of record NZ_JBDXGG010000011.1, read on the forward strand.
AGGTCGTGATCTGCGGTGTCGTGGGCGCGAAGGTGAATTTCCAGCTCGGATCGTTTATCGGCGAGCCATCCAGTTCGTAGGCTAGCCGTGCGCGCACCATGGCCAGCGGCCGGCCCATCAGGACGGCAAGCCCCTGGTCGAAGGACGCCCCCATGGGCGCCGTCGTCCAAAGGGTTTCGTCGATCGCCCTCAGGAACGCTTTGAAATCGGCAACCGTTTGCCCTGCGAGTGTTTTGAGGAAATCCCCGAAATGGGGAATTGACGTGGCGAGTTCGGCGAGCGTCTGTTCGGTCGCGCCCGGCACCGGATTCCAGCAGATTTCAGGCGCCCCAGCGCCGGAAAGTCCCACCGACATTTCGCCCAGCGAGGCGCCCGCGGCGTCGTAGACCGTCAGCGCGCCGTCCAGGTGGTTGGGCAGCACCCATCCGCATATCGGATTGGCGCTGGGGTTGCCGGGACCGAATACAACGGAGTCGTTCGTGGCTGAGATCAGATCGAAATTCAACCGCGCGGGCTGAAGCAAAGCGGGAGGCATCTGGACCAGGGAATCCGACGTGTGCGGCAACGCCGTGGCGCCGACGCTGACCGAGACGCCGTGGGTGGCCGTGGTGGCGACATTCGAGGCGGACACTTGCGCCGTCAATTGGGTGTCGCTGACGAAGGTCGTCGCAAGGGGATCGCCGCTCCAACAAATCTCCGATGCCGGCTCGAAACCGACTCCGTCGACCGTAAGGGTGAATGCGTCGGAACCCACGGACTTCTCGGGCGGGTTCAGGGAAACGATCATCGCGCCGGCGGAAAGGGTAAATACCGAAGCGGGAGAAGTTGCCCCGCCCGGGAGGACGACCGTCACATCCGCGGCGCCCGGGGCAAAGGTGAAACTGGCCGGGATCTTCGCGATCAAGGACGTGGAACTGATGACCTCCGTCGATAACGCGGTGCCGTTCCAACGAACCACCGCCCCGGACGCGAACCCCGTGCCGGTGACGGTCATGGGGATTTCGTTCGATGTGGCGGTTCCCGCCTGTAGTGCGCTCGGGTTCAAGGAAGCGATCATCGGGGAATTGCCGTCCGCAGGCGCCGCGCCATCGTTCGTCGGGGTGGTGACAACCTTGAATGTCGCGACATTGGACTTAAGAACCGGCGTCAGGTCCGCCGGCATGAAGATCGTTTCATCCTGGTAGTTGTGGGCGTCGATCGGCCAAACGGCCTGTCCCCACTCGTCGATCACCACCAATTGCAGGAACACGAACTGCCCGGCGCGCCATGGCTGAAAACCCGTGGGTGACGAGGAGGTTCGCGTCGGAATACTGCCGACAGCGGGAGGATATCCGGCTGCATCGCCGATCAATTCCGCAATCGAGGGGAGCGTGGTGGAGGTCGGGCTCAAGAACACGCCCGCCATTCCCAGCCGTAACTGCTTGTTGAACCCATTCAAGGCCTGCGACAGCACATCGGATTCTTCGTTATCCTCGATGAAGGACAGGAGTTCCTGCAGTTCGGTTTTTTCCTGGGGGTTCAGATCGGGATCATTATCGAGGAGATTCCGAATACGCGCGGCGATATTGTAATTGGCGGTCGGCGTCAGTTGGATCGTTCCGTCGAGCGTAAGAGTTTCGCTGGCGACGCTTGCTTGCGTCCCGTTCCACAAATACCGGCCGTTCTCAAACACCCAGTTGGGCGATTGGCTCGTTCCATATTCGATCGGGTAATATGTTGCCTGCCAGTACATCAGCAGCGGGTGCCACGGGTTCTTGGTCCATTTCGTAACGGTATCGGCCGGATAGGACGGCTGGACGCTGTCGGGCGTCTCCATCTTCGCCATCACCTCGGCCGGGGTACTGAGGGGAATCGCGGCACTCACCATGGTCGCGTTGCTGGGCTCGAGAAAGAAGAACTCCTGGACCAAGTAGGAGATGAGGGAGGTGCTCCACGGCGCGCCGGTGACATTCGTCAAGTCCGGCTGCGGGATGGAAAGGCCCTGAGTGGCCGAAGAGATAGTTTCGCCTTTATATTTGAATCCGGTGACCAGCTGCGACGGAAAGCGGCAGGTGATGGGATCGGGACTCCTTAGGATTCCGGATGCCCCGGCGCCGGCGATCAACAGGACCGGGTCGGCCGCCTGATGGAAATTCGGCTTGGCGGCCCGCTTCAATACCCGGCTCGCCGGCAGTTGCTTATTGGATGCATAGGTTTGGATCGCCTGCGCCAACGCGTCGGGCGTATCCCCGTGGGGGACTTCCGCCAACAGTGTGTTGACCTCGTTTGCCTGGTTCAGCGTCGATTGGGCGAGGCTGCCGGAATGCTCGGGGTTGAGTTGATCCTTGAATTTCGATTCAGAAAGCCCATAAGCGACGGGAGGCCCCCAGTAATTCTGCTTCCATAACTTGTGTTTCCACCACATTTCATAAAGCTGTCTCTGCAGTGCCGACAGTTGCAGAACCGCGGCATCCAGCGCAGCCTGGTTTTGATTGAGCGTCGCCAGCCAGGCCTGTTCCGCTTGGCGTTCCCGTGGGGAGATGGAATTCGTGCTGTCGGGGGCGTCGACGATATGCCACTCGTAGCCGCCCGAGTGCTTCTGGTAAAAGCTGGAGTGAAGTTTCTCCGCCAGAACCGCCGCGCCATCGGGTTCATCAAAAACGTCGAGCAGGTCCAGCTGAAAGGCCTCCAGCAGCTCGCTGTCGATGGGAGGGTCATGATCCTCCGCTTGCGCCGATATCAGGGCGGTCAGGGCTTCGATCGACGAGTTGCCCACCGCGATCGAAACGGAATCGGTCGGCGCACCGCCTGGTGGCGTGTCCGCATTCTGCCATTTGACGTTGGTCAAAGCCCCATATAGCAGGGACCAGGAAGCCGTGAGGGTGGAGTCGGTGCCCTGCGGGAGATGCCATCCCAGGGATGCGAGCTGCGCCAGGAAGTACGGCGTCGCAACGGCAATTAACGTGCATCCCGCACCCTGGGCCGTCGCGATCGTCGTCGTGGTTTGCAGTGCGGTCGCCGAGACGCCGGGGTCGAGATAGATGTACGTCTTTTCGGTGATGTCGCCGGTATCGCCGGCGGTGATCTGATAGGCCGTCGTCCCGACCGTGACGGTCCCGGCGGACCATGCCACCTTCGAGGTCGAAGCGCCGGAAAACGTTGGCGCACCGTTGGAGTTTGCCGTCTGGTAAAGCTCCACAACGGCATCCCCGGATGCCAAAGGATCCTTGTCAAGGTTCGAAAACCATCCGCACACCATGTAGCTCAGGGTTTCTTCCGATGGCCCGTTCAGGCAGTCGACGAACGAAAAAACATTGTTGCATTGCGGCTGATAGAACGCGAAGGCGGGATTGCCCGGGGCCATCGCTGTCAACCCCAAATCGTGGCAGGACTCACTCCAGGAACCGGATGCCAATGCGACGTTGCGGCCCATGAATACGCCCACCGGAGTGTGCGTGCCGCTTTTCGGTTGAACGTACATAGAAGCGGTCTCCGACTCGTTGTTCGCATGGATGCCGCCGGAATGAACGTGGTCGCTTTCGACGATCCAGGCGCTTGCCACACGCGCCGTCAATGGTCCGCTGTACCGGACGACGAGCCAGCGATTGGGGACCAGCGGATAGTGAGTCACGCCGGTGACATTGTCCTGAACGCCACGGGTGAACGCCCTGGGCAGGCGCCATTTCAGATAGACGCCATTGTAATAATCGCTGGCAGTTACAGGGTTGCTACCCACCGACACGTGACCACTCGAGGAGAAGTTCGTGTCGTTGTTGTCGATACCGGGTTGTCCGTTCTCGCAGTGTCGGATCGCGTTATAGTTCATCTGATTCCGGACGAAGCTGTTGGGACCGGTCCGGAACGGATCGTTGACAACCAGGGCTTCGACGGTCATCGGGACAATCAATGGCCCATTGTCGCTCATCAGTATTCCCCCTCCATCCGCTTATTCCGTCGTGAACGATTGACGCTCCGGCGCCTTGACCATTTGCAGCGCGAAATCACCGGCCCCGAAGCCGCCGGTAACGGTCAGTGTGAACTTCGATCCGCCGGCCACGGCGTTTGCCGGTTCCAACAGGCCGATGACCGGCATGGCGCCGATCACCTTGAATTCAGCCGTATTCGAGTTGACGCCGCCGGAGGAAACCGTGACCGAGGCGTTCCCTGCATCGGCAACCAAGGACTTCGGCACGTCTGCCGTCAGTTGCTCCGCATCGTCGAAATGCGTCGTCAGCGCCGTTCCGTTCCAGTTCACTGTCGCACCGGATTCGAAACCGACGCCGTCCACGGTCAGTGTGAACTTCGATCCGCCGGCCATCGCCAGAGCCGGCTTCAGCGAACCGATGGTCGGCGTTCGATCGGCAATCGTGAACGTTGCGGACGGGGACGTCGCGTTGTTGGCCTCGACCGTGACGTCAATCTGGCCGGCGGTTCCCAGTGATGTTTTCGGAACGGCCGCGGTGAGCTTCTGGTCGCTCTCGTAATGGGTGGCGAATGCGCTGCCGTTCCACTTGACGACGGCCCCCCGGTCAAATCCGGCGCCCAGCACGGTCAGCGTGAGACCCGTTGCTCCCGCCATCGCCGTGTTTGGCTCGAGGGTGTCTATGACGGGATCGCCGGAAATGATTTTCAAGGTCTCGGCGTTCGATTCCTGGCCACTGCTGGAAACCGATATGTCGGCGGGTCCGGCTGTGGCGACGTCACCGGCCGGCACTGTCACCCTGGCTTCGGCGGCGCTGACGACCTTGGTTCCGGTGAGCGCATTGCCATTCCATTGGATTTCCGCATCCGCCCCGAATCCCGTACCCCAGACGGTCAGGGTGAATGAACCGGCGCCGGCGCGGATGATTTCCGGTTCGAAGGACTCGATCGCCAGCGGCGGAGTAATCGTGAACACCGCATGATGCGATGTGACGCCTCCGCTGGCGACTGTTACATCGGCCGTAGCGGGATTTGCGATGTGCGATTTTGTAACGGTTGCCGTCAGTTGATTGCCATTTACATAGGTTGTGGTCAACGCGGCTTCGTTCCAATTGATCTTCGAATTTGAGTCAAATGGCGTGGCGCCGACTGCGGTTTCCAGAGCCGATGCCACGGTCGCGACTTTGAGAACGCCGCCGATGGCATCCCCGGTCGGCGCGCGCGTGGTGGCGGGAACAGGGGAGACATTGCCGATCACGGCGCCGGCAAGCGCGCTGGACGTCACGCAGCGGGGATAGACGCCGGCGTCCTCGATACCGAAGACGAGGCCTTGATAGGGTTCTGCCAGGGTTACGGTGTCCGGGATGCCGTCGAACAGCACCAGCCGCACATTCGGCGACATCAACTCGTTGCGCCGGATGGGCATCGGCGCGCCGCCGAGGGATGCCGAAACGACCAGTTCCGGCCAACCCGACACCAGCTGGGACCTGATCAGCATGCCGCTCATCGTCTTGCCGCCACTCGCCTTGAAGGCCGGGAGTAGGGCGTTGAACAGCGCAACGTCCCGCGAACTTTGAATGCCGATGCTCAGGGCGCCGGCCACCAGGGCCTCGGCCCAATTGGGATCGACGTAAAAAAAGCGGATCGATTCCGTGGGCAGCATTTTGGGATCGGGGACAAGGTACGAGAACGGCACGAGACGCAACAGGGCGAGATCGTCCAGCCATTCCGATACGTGGGACTTGACCGCCTCCAGGCTTTCCGAGATTGCTTCGGTGGCGCCCGGGTGGGTGAGCATCTCGGCGGGATGCAGCATGGTACGTTTGCGAGCCCGCGTGGTCCGTTGAACCGTCGATGCCGCCGGCGTAGGTGACTGCCGAACACCGGCAAGCGCCTCAGTCCATTGACGGCCCAGTCCGTCCGCCATCAGCGCCTTGAATCTGCGTCGCGATGCCTTGCGCGCCAGCAACTGCCGCGGATCGGGCACGCCCGAATGGAGCGGCATCGAGATCCGCTGCGCCAATGCGGTGAGGGCCTGTGTCGCTGCTTGCCGGAAGTTCATGAGGTTCCGGACGAAACCAGCATCGGCCAGCGCCAGGCCACGTCCCAGGTTCCAGGCAGCGGCGTAACTCAGATCGAAAAGCCCCTGCTCGGAGAGATAGATCATCAGCGCTTCGGCGCTGCGCGTCTGCGCGACGGGAGCCGAACCCGCGCCGATTTCCGGAAGCGTCTGCGGGAGTACCGCCGAGAACGGGCCTCGGTACCAGGCGAAACTCTCATCGCCTTCGCCCGCGACGAATTTCAACGGCGCATAGCCGTCGGTCAGGCGCTCCTTGACATGTGACGGCAGGTCGGGATTCGCCGGGACCGGCAGACTCAACGCCCCTTCCGTCGACGCTTCGCTGGCAATCAAATCTTCGACGATCGCCTTGAAACTTTGGCCGGTTTCCGGCTGCGATACGAACGACCAGCCATACAGGGAGACGAGTTGCACGTCCTGCAATCCGCCGGAAGCCTTATTGGGTATGGTCTTGGATCCGCCGGGCAGGTAATCAGCGTATCCTTCGAGCGAAACGAGATGGGCGTTGTAGCGGACCGGCGTGGCCGGATTAGCGGCGGTGTCGGCGACGGCCAGGCGGTTGCACAACTGCACGCTCAGCAGATGTTCGCCTTCGTCGACGGTGAATACGCTCCGGCAGTGTACCAAATAGCGCAGGTCGTTCTTCGACGGCAGGACGGCATTGAAGACGGCGCCGGGAATGGTGATCGTCTTGCAGGTCGTATCCATCTGTGCCGAGGAAACCCAGCCGCTGGGCAGGTCCGGTTTCAACACGTTTGGATCGGATGCAAGGAACTGGCTCACCTTGCAGGTCGAAACCGGGTTATCCGACCCCGGCGGGAAAACCATTTCCTGGTCGGCGAATATCAGAAGCGCCGTCCAAGGCACCGGATCGCCTGAGCCCGTATCGGGGCTGTCGGGAACGAGGGCACGCTCCCAGGGAAGAGAGGGGTCGTTCAAGACGATGAACGGCAGGTTTTGGTCGTATACATCCGTGTTGCCGGCCGGCGGGTAGATGGTCTTGACTATATCGGTATTGATGGAGAATTCCGGCGCCCGAACGGTAAACGACTGCTGTGGCAGGCTGAAGGGCGGCGGCGCGCCGCTCCCCGACACGGTGTGCGTGACATTGATATTGTACGTACCGGCCGGTAGTGCGGGAAAATAACCGTCGAAGAACTGGATGCTGCCCGGTGGCGGTGGCGACGGCAGAGCGGCCAACGAAATTTGGGGCAATCGATTGCTCATTGGCTATTCCTCATGCGACCAGCAACGGACTGGCGCGGAACGTGCAGCCAATTCCATTGGCGAACTTTTCCATTGAATCGTTTGCCGTGACCGGCGCGTAGCCCACGGTTTGCAGGGCGGCATAGATGTCGTCCCGCGCGGTGGCCGTACTGCTTGCCGAGATGCCGCTCTGGCTGTTCGTGATCGTGGAAATCGTCGTCTGGCTGTTGGCCGGTACGTCGCCCGATGGTGTTGCGTCGTTGGCGACGGGAAGCCCCGCGCCCGTCAGTGAAAGAGGAACTCCCTCCAAACGAAGGTCGACGCTGACGGGGCCCGCCGAACTGCCGATCTGTGGCGGCTTGACCAGCACCGTGACGCCGGTGATCTGATCCGCGACCAGTTGATTTCTGCCGCTCGGCGTCGTCGTCGGCGGGGAGCCCCAAAGGGAGGACGGCAGGCTCTTGCGGGCCTGAACCGCGTTGAAGGATGCGGAATAATCGTTGCCGCCACCGTCTTCGATGGCGACCTTATGGGCGGCGGAAATATCCGTCCATCCGAGCGGCGCGACATTGAACGTATCGCCGTTGAAAGTATGGCGTGCCCCGACGGTCGCGGTCGTGGCCGGGATCGAGGAAGTCGTGGCGAAGCCGAATTGGCTGCCGCGCACGATCCACCCTGACGAGCCGGCCTCGGCGGAAGACGGCGCGATTCCTCCCGTCGGCGTCAGGCTGAGGATATTCGGATGGGTGGCCGTGCCCGCATTGGGCAGCATCGCCTGCACGTCGTTCCATGTGAGATGTGATGCGCCGGCGCTTCTCGATGCGCCGAACGGTATTGTGAACGAGATGATGTACCAATCGACATGGACGTGGCCGCCGGTCGGCGGTCCCCACAGTTCCAGATCGCAACCGAGCTCGACGGAAACCGTAAACGACGTGAACAGAAGGTCGATCCGGTAGGAGGCGCCGACGGATATGCGGATATTCGCGTCGAACCAGAACGGCTTCCATTGGACGATGATATCGGCCTGGGCGTCGAACCAGGCTCTCAGATTGCCCGAATGATAGACCGCGTTCAGCTCGCCGCCCACCATCATCACGGAAGGCGTAAAGGCCAGATAGGCGTTGCCGCTAACCGTGATCGAGGAATCGAGCGACCAATGGAACCCGAGCCGCGGCACCGACGGATAATAGGCGGGCGGGGTGAAATGGGCGTTGTACCCGCCGAGGGTCAGCACAAAGTCGCCCGCGTGCTCGTTGTCGCCGAACCAGATGTCGAATGCGAAACCGCCGGTCAGGACGCAGGCCCTGTCGAGCAGGTATGAAGACGGAGACAACACCGCCTGCAGCGAGAATGCGCCTTCTTCCGGCTTGAAGTTCGCATCCAGATCCAGTTCCAGATAGGCGTATGTCGTGCCGCCGCGGCCCGAATCCTGGGGAAATTTAGCCCGCGAGGTGCCGACAAGGGAGATTGTCAGATCAGGACCGGGCTCCACGATCACCACGGCCTGGGAATTGACCAATTCGAAGCTGGTGAAGGTGAGGCCGGCGGCGAACCACATTGCGCCTGGCGTCTCGGTCACCCAAGGCGGGTTGGTGGTCAGCAGCTGGTTCAGCGCGGCCTGAGGCGTGGCAGGGGCTGGGCTGGTCGTCGGCGGAAGCGAGTCCGGCAGCATTTCGAGAAGGGGGAACTTGGCGACTTGGTCGACGTTCGGCAGGCGCAGGACGGAATTGTATCCGAAACCCAGCGCCACCCCAGTCACGAAGAAGGCGGGCGGTCCCCCGAAACTTCTTGCCAGGTCGCCGTAAATGAACATGGAGGGCGACCCGGTCTGGTTGCCGTAGAAACCAATGGCCTCCAACTCGAAGTTGTCCGTGCCGATCGCGGCGCTGCCGTCGAATTCGAAGCCGTGTTCTGGATTCAAGTTGGCGAAAGAGCCCGAGACCGCCAGCGGCGGTTTATCATAGGAGACCCCCAGACCCTCCAGGCTGACCTGAGGGTCGAAGTCCGTCAGCGACGACCCAATACCCAGATTGTCCAGCGTGACGGAGACGGGGCCAACTTGGAGCGTCGCGTCGATGTCGAACCACAGACGCTGGCTCGCCGATTGATACTTGACGCCGATTTTCTGGATCGACAGCGGGCCGAAGCTTTTCTGGACCGTGATCCACTCGGTACGCCCAGCGGCGGATGCGGAACCGCTGCCGGATCCGGCCGAGGCAAGGGCCGTGCTCCCCGAAACGCCCACTCCCTCGACGGCCGCGTCGGTATCGTGGCCATTGTGGGACGAAGACCCACCCATTCCGAGCATCACCGGTACGTTCCTGTCTCCTAGCTCAATAATTGCGGACAAGACGAGATCGCCCGTGGTGCCGTGGGGCGGCATTTGCGGGTAGCTTGGCCCGGTCGGCGCCGGCAAACTCTCGATCAGACTGTTGATCGACGTGGCGGCCGCGGCCGCGGCGGCGGCGGAACCGATTATGATTTGCAGGTCGCCGACCTGAACGTTCTCCGCGCCGGCCAAGTCCTCTCCAACCAGGGGGAGGTTGCTGAGGCTGAAGGATTCGTCGGCGCCGAGCAGGAAGAAACATTCATGATGGTCGTTTACGGGAAGGCAGGCGAAAACCGCATTGCCATAGTGCTTGGATCGGGCGCCGAGGACGAGCGTGCCGCTGGAAAAGTCGTAAATGAAGCTGGCGCTGGTAAGCGACAAATCCAAGTCCGAGGGAACCGTAGGCATCGTAAATCCGAACATGCGAGCAAGGTCGGAAAATTGCAGCGGGTCGGAAGAGTCGCTCCAATTCGCTTGGAATGTCGTGCTGTGCCGATGATGACTGAATGCGATGTCAAATACGGAGGCGCCAATGAGAAGGTGACCCGTAACCGCCGAACTGTAATTTCCACCGCCTTTCGTCAGTGAAGCTGTGATATCCATCTCCACCGGCGTCGTGCCGACGGTGAAATCAACGGTGAAATAGCCGTTCACGTCGTGGGAGGTCGGCGTGAATACGATGTAGAGATTCTTGAGCGCGAATTTCTTCAGCACATCGGGCAGCGTAACGCCGAATGTCGTCGAGAAATCCTCTACGACCTTGCCCATGTCCAAAACGGTGCCGGGTTGGATGTTGCCCGCAAAAGACCAGCCAGCTCCCGGCTTCGAGGGCATCGTGGCATAGAGGTTGATGATCGCGCCGCTACTCGAGCCCAGCAAGAACTGACCGTAAATCTGACCGCCATGTTCCCGAGTCCGGCGATTGAGCGGATCGCTTATCCATATGCCGACGCAAATTTTCTTCAGGGTGACCATGCCGGGAATGAGATCCCAGGATGCATTATTCCAGACGACGCCGAAGGAAAACGATTCCAGCGATATACCGGGTTCGAACGCCGCGATCATGCGCAGATCGCTGAGGTAGATGTTGTCCAGGTGGAACTCCGGCGGCCAATCGATCGTTGGCGTCCAACCGATCAGATCGAAAACGTCGCTTATCCCGTCGGCCAGCGATACCGATTGGTTCACCGCCTCGATCATCAGGTTTTCGGTGATCGCCGAATAGGAGCCGGAAAGGAAAACCGGTTTGCTCTTGATTTTGACTTGGGACTTGAAGGTCACCAAGTTTGTGCAAGACCAGACGTGCTGATGGGATTTGATCAGCTCGATCGGTCTTGTCGCGAGCTCGCAATGGACAGCGGGCAGGCTGAATTCGCTGCCGAACCGGATCTCGACGGACGGGCCGAGCGCAAGGGTCATGGCCGGCACGCCATGGTCGATCGGAATCGGTCCGGCGATCGACGTCAGCGGCGTCGGCAGCAATGGCAACGGCTCCGGCAAACCGCCGCTGACACTTCCCTGGAAATTGAGGCCGCGGGCCAGATTTGCCGGAGAGGTCTGGTCGACGGAACTGAGGATCATTTTCGGGCCGGTTAAGGTCAACCCGTCGAACAAGGTGTTCGTCAATGCAGGAAAGCTCTGGGAGAATTTCCACGATGCCGGCAGTGTTGCGGCGAGCGTCAACGTCACGTCGCCATCGACGATCCGGAAGACGGCTGAAACCGCCATGTCGTCGACGGAAACAAAGGACGCCGTCCCGGCGATGGTAACGATCGCCATTTCGGAGGTCAGCTCAGCGCCGTCGATGATGAGCTTATCGTTCGCGAAGTTGGCTCCGACAATCTCCTCGATCCCGCCGGCGCCGAAGGCATCGGCCGGCATCACGAATGTGCCGTCGGAAATAAATCCTTGGAGATTGTCCTTGAGTTGCTGGATCGTCATTCGGGTCCCTCGCATCAACCTAACGGATCCCGGAGTTTTGCTATCGCCTCGCCAAGGGCAGTTATTGTCGGGTCAGGCATCTTATTTAGTCTTCGATCGTTAGAGTTATAGCTGTCGGCGGGGAAACCAATCCGCACCATCCAAGGAACAGAATTCGCAAGCTGGGCCATTCTGCCGCTCACCTTGGTTGTTTCACTGGTATCTTCATCGAAAAAGATAGTCGGACAACCGATCAATGCCGGGCCATCCATGGCACCCGACTTCATCCCGATGGCCATTCTGGCGCCGTATCTCTGCTTCAATACGAAGAAGGTTAAAAGCTGGTATGGGTAGCTGAAGTCTGTCCAACGAGTAGGGTCGCTGGCACTAAATTGTTTAAAATTTTGATTTTTGTGAAATTGTGTCATGTCATAATAAAAAATTTGGCCATTTGCAGCGGGCAAATTATGTAATGTATCCCCGACAAGTATTATGTGTTTTATTGGATTTTCGTCACGTGACGACAAAGCGTCCACTATTTGCTTGATCAAGTCTATAGTCATGTTGCGAGTCTCCCCCTGAATATGCCTTATCCAAATAATGGCCGATCGATGGGGTGCCGGAAGTCGAGAGTCATGGAACAGAGTATTTAGAGATGGATACGTTTGGGATAAAAATTGAATTATTTCGTTGCGAGCTTCATTAAGTGGTTTTGGTTGATTGTCTTTAAAGGATTGAAAAAAGCCGTTTCGTATTTTTACAAATCCGGCTTCTCCTGTATTTCTAAGCGCAGGCGCGATAATATCTTCTGTGCATTTAGATTTTGCTAGTATATTGGCTGGGTCCCCCCCTTTTTTTTCGGCGCAACAGCGTGCATAGTAAAGAAAAGTATTTTGTGCATCCGAAATCGGTGGCGGTTTACTTGGATCTGTCGTTGTCTCTTGAATTGCTTCCAGCTCCGCATTGCATAGGCTTTCTAGTTCCGAGGGAAGACTCCCCGTCAACAGCATCGCCGCTGCGACGTGGTAGGTTTCACCGAATTGATTGCCCGCAAGTTTCACTTGGTATTTATGCGGCATAGCAAGCTCTCTCAAGGGCGCAGGTTTTTGTCGGAGACGAGAACGACCGTTGCAGCCTCTTTTTCGCAAGCGCCGGTCGTCTTCTTTAGGGACTTTAGATCGCCGTCCCCCGGATGGGGGTAGTCGGACGTAAACATCGCATTCGAAAAGAAAGCTTGCACATAGCTGAGGTTCATCTGCATTCCCCAATAGAGCAGTGGGCCGCAACGCAACACGTATACATAGTATGGGGGTTGGGGCGTGGGTTCTATATTTTTATGCAGCTATTGCTAGAAAATCCGTTTCCTAATTGAAAATGCTGGTCAACACTGCGGCAAACTGGGAAATCGTCCTTCCAATCCTGGCGGACGGCCTGTCGCTCGGCTCGGCAACCGGTTCAACTTATGGAATGACGCCGCGTGTCTTCGTTGCCTCACCTTTTCAAGCACCCCGAAGGCTGCGGAGCTTATTTTGTTGAAAGCGGAAATTTGTGGCGCTTGCGGACCACAGCAACAGCGTCGCCGGGGCTTTCTCTAAACGATGCCGGCTTTTGGGCTTCAGGCCAAAAAGCATGTACGTCCGCTTTGGGCCGTCTGCAGATCGCTTCTAAATCTCGTACTCCTCAGCTGATAGTGAATGTTGCGATCCGCGCGCTGCGCGTATCGAGTTGAATATTTGACAGCCCGGCCTCCGCTTCGCTCTAGCCAGGCTGAACCTTTTTATCTTTGTCCGCCCCAACAGTAGTCCGAGGGTCTGTCGATGGGCCAGCGCCGCGCTGTGCGCGTCGTGCTCCAACGGCCCCGTGTCCTCGCTGCGCTGCGGGCCGCACCAGGCCGTCTCCACACACATTGACAGACCCTCGGCCGACCGTGGGCGGGGCTGCGCCCCACCCCCTCTGTTCAGTCTGAATTTGTAATTCAGACCAAACACAGCGGATGGGCTCAACCCCATTCGGCG
>NZ_JBDXGG010000012.1:0-19510 GCF_039990255.1 Nisaea sp.
CCACTGGACGAAAGGACCGGGACGGATTGACCGTGACTTCGGCCGCAAAAAATGGGGCGATGAGGCTTACGCCATTGAGGAGCTTGTTGCAGAGATCGGCTCTGCATTCCTCGGTGTCACGCTGGGGCTTCGTCCGGATCATCTGGACAACCACGCCGCCTATATTCAAAGCTGGCTGAAGGTGCTGAAGAACGACAAGCAGGCAATCTTCCGTGCTGCCTCCCATGCGCAACGCGCCGTCGATTATCTCGACGGCTTGCAGGCCGATCCGGCTTTGCTGATCGCGGCGGAGTGAGAGATATGTTCAAACCTGATCAAACTCAGATCGAGCGGATGGATGCAGCGTTCGAAGCCTACAGAAGTGTCGCCAACGCTCCGGAGGACCGCACTTCTGTTCGGATGCTCTATGACCTGTTGCATTACATGCACCGCCAAGAAGGAATGCCCCGGCGCGAGGTCTACCATTGGCACAGGCTGATGTTTATCAGCTTTGAAAACGACACTGGGCCGGGGAAGAAAGACACATGACCCGCGACAGCGAAGCCACTAACTCCATAAAAGAAAGACGGGCTCTTGCCCGTCTTTCTTGTCAACTATCAGAACGGTCCGTAATGGATCGCAAGATAGAGGTAGCACAATGCCATTAACAAATAGACTAATGAAATCATAGTGTTCGCCCTCTGACGCACTAGGGCAATGATGACGGAGATGGTGGCGTCGTTACTCAATATCCGCATATCTATTTATCTAGCGGGGTAGGTCGATATGGTCGTTTTGGGCTATTTTAGTGTGAAACTTTTGTTACACAGTTGCGGGCTTTCAAGCGACTACCCGACGCGCCCGCCAGGGCGGTTCTCGCTCCGCTCGTCGCGGCCGTCCCCCTGGTCCGACCGCGCGTTTTACGGTCTCTACGAGCCCGCAAAACAAACCGCCTCACAGATAAAGCGGCGCATGAATCAATCCAGTGCTGTTATGCGAGGTAACGTTCCGGGTTTACTGATTAATCAATAAAAACAATGGCATTAGGGCTACCCATAGACGGGCGGTTTTGCATATAAGATGTTTTATTCATGCGATTGGCATGCTGTGCGTTTTTACCGTCGGTGCCAAGTCCGGACGAAATTTCGGTCAAATCTCGCCAATCGAGAAAGGTAGGGCTTAAGCAATAGCATCAGCAGTTTGGCTGCTCAAAGCAGCCGAAATCTTGGCGCTGGTTCTGGAATTGATCCAAATGGCAATCCAACACTTCATGTGATGCCATAGACGATAGTCTGGAACGGAAAGCGTTTTGAAACGGAAAGGCCCCCGCCGGAGAGATGGAACCTCTCGTGTGCGGGGACCTTAATCGTCTTGGAAGGCTTAACAAGCCCATCAGCAAGAGCGATTTACCCACGCCACCTCATCTGACACAAGCAAAATAATGCCAGATTGTCATATCTGATCCGGTGTTAAATGTGCTCGAGCATAGAGGTTTGTCGCGCTACGATCGTAGCGTGATGGTGGTTTCCGCGCTCGAAGGTGTTGGTTCGCGTAGTGTTCAGTTATCTAGAAGACGGAAACTGGTGGTTGGAGAAGGCAGGCTCAGCCTTCAACGCTTTTGCGATCTTCCGTTTTCTTGTGAACTACGACAGTTTCGGGGTGGCGCCGACGATCCAGGCACTGATCGCGTTTTACGATAACACCTTGGTGTTCTTGATAGGTGAGCCTATCGCCGTGATCATCGCGCATGTGCTGATTCTCTTCAGCTTTGATTTAGATGTTTCGCCCAATCTGGTTCTTTTCTATCTCCTTATCGCCGCGACCACTGCACGAAGTCTTCTGAGAAACAAAGAAACGCTAGTTATCCTGGAGGAATGGCCTCCGGTTGAATGGGTTTCTGCGGCTGGCATAGGAATTTTATGGTTCCCTATCCTGATCATTTCGCCCCTCATTCTTTGGTTTGCGAAAAGGGATACTCAGGAGATCAAAGCCTGGAAAAAGGAGCTGCGAGGTCTTAGGCGCGATATTGAAGCACGGCCGACCGCTGTAGACTCGTCGATGATGCACATGCGGATTGCAGGCCTAGAGGCTTTCATTGATTCCGAGGGCGTTCGCCTTGCCTCTGGTATGATCAGTTTTCTCGGCGATTGGTTTCATCAGGCTGGGTGGGTTCTTCTCATGCTTGGTATTCTCGCCCTGATCAATTTTCAGATGCTGCGGCCATAGAAATACAGAGATCCGCGCCACGCGCCGATCCACTTTAAAATCGGCCAGCCCGGCCTCCGCTTCGTTCTAGCCAGGCTGCGTTCTTTTCCATTTTATAAGCCGGGCCATTGGCCCGGCCGCATTGTTTTCATGCGCCCGCTCACGCGGTCGCGGCGCGGCTCTAACTGGAAAAATAGGGCACAAAGCGCCTTATTTTGGCTTTCAATGAAAGAAAGTTGTGGGGGCACTCTTCGAAGGTCACCAATTGCTCTCGGTACGATGGAAGCAAATTCTTATGGGGCAAAAATTCTTCGCCCCATTCTACTACTCTGAAATCGACGGCTTGCTCGCACTTGGCCCTGTGGGTCCTGTAGGCTCTAACCTGTTCAGCCACCAACAACCAAAACGCCATAGCAATATCAGCCTGGATGTGGAGCGCATCGCCATCGTCCGCCAGCATTTTGGTGAAGTACCATAGACGTTCGCCGGTTATGCCGTCTCCGATCCCATCTTCTCTGGCTTGGTCTCCTATCAGGGTGTTCCTATGCGCGATAACGTCATTAAACTCTTGCATCGCGCCTATCGCTCGGTGTGCAAATAGCGAAAGCGCCGGCATTTCGTTGCTGAACAACGAATACTCGCCAACATCCGGGGGGTGCATAATGTATATTTGTGCCGCGCTTATGTAGAAGTGCCGAAACGCCAAAGTCTGGTTTTTCATCTTTTGCCTTGCGAAGGCGCGATAAGCGAGAGGCGTTTCAAAAACTTCTTTTGTTATTTTCTGTGCTTTTTCAACGTCCCCGGCTAGATAGACAATTATTTCCTTTTTCAAATTCAACAATGCCTCGATATTTGCGGAAGCGGCCGAGTTAAGACGATTCAACGCGTCCAGTGCAGCCCGCCTGTCGGCCTTGGCTTTAGCTTTGGACTGTCTATGTTGTTGATAGAAAAAGGCTGCGATACCCAGCACAAAGCCTAAGAACGAGCCGATCGCCGTCTGTGTAACACCTAACCAGAATGCTGACGTTTGCACTCCGGCGACGATCTCCGTCTGCGCTACACCTAAATCGATTTCTGACAACTGCACTCCGGGAACGGTAGTTTTAGGATGATTCAACGGTAGCATAATATCGCTATCGATTATCTGTAGGTCCGGCTAGGTCATCTGCATTCGCTCGCGATTGCAGACCATTCATCCCCCATCTGTTATGGTTAACGCATGGGGGCCGGATCTATCGTCAACGTCGAATCCAATACAGCCGACCGGCTCGCCCGGATGGGCTTCGCTGTCTTGTTTTCCAACAATATGCGCGCCTGGAAACAGGCGCTCGTCGCAGATAATCGGTTTGTATCGCCGCATTTCGATCCGGATTACTCCGCGCCCAACGGCGCGGTGTGGATCAGCTCACCGGCAAACTCGCGGCCTGCCTCGCATACCGCATTTACCCGGCTGCCGACTACCTTGCGATGGTCGAAGATGGCCGTATCTATGTCGATGATCCCCACGCATGGGGCTTTCGGCCACACCGCCACGGCCTTGAACACATTGACCTGTCCGGCCGAGTGATGAGCCGAGGCGGATTACATAGCTTCTCAACCGGCCAGGCACTCAGTTTCTGGATTTGCGGCATCGCGCTTGAAGTCGCCCTGCAGGACTGTGTTGATGTTGCGGCAGGGATCACCTTGCCAGGGCCTCACGTTCCATTGTCTTGGTACGGATACCGGCATTCAGCGCAGACGACCATTCACGAGTGGCCCAATTTTCCAAACCAACCGCACTCTATCGAGATCGTCTGGAGCCACGCCCCCGAGATCCGGCAAGAGCTTGAACAGCGCAACAAACTACTCAGAGAATTGCCGAACGCCGACCTCAAAACTATCGCAAAAGAGTATGAGACGCGGACGCGGCTCCGTCGGACTTGATGTCGCCGGCACAGTGCTCTCGTTCTTACCTGCAGGGGAGTTGTTGAATGGGGACGCTCCTCGTGTTTTCAGGGCAGCCTAAAGATGCCGGGGAGGGTAGGGCGATCCGGGCTCTACTCCGCTTCCGTCGGTCGCTCCACGGAGCCGAGCAAGCGTGTCTCCGCCCATTCGGGTAACGATCCTTATCGGCAAGTGCCTTTCTCCCGCTTCCGCTCTCGGCGTGAAGAGAGCGCTACTCTCTCCCCACAAAGGCTAAACTCGGTCCCCTCGCGTCCTGCCGGGTATCCCCAGGTTTCGGGCTACGCCCTGCCAACCCGCCGCTATGCGGCGCCCAAGAGGGTGGGTGATTCCCCTCCCGGCACGCCGGCCTTTCACCCCTCTCTCGCTCCTCGCCGGAGATGCAGGATTGCAGTTGTGAACAGCAACCCAGCACCAAAGAAGAGGGGCATAGACATGACTGGGACCATCGAGAGCACCATGAAAATCAACGTTCTGCCGTCCGCCCGCGAAAGCCGTGAACAGCATTATGAAAACTTGAACAGAGCCGCCCGTGAAAAGACTGGATCGATCCTTGATGCGGATTTCTCCGGTCAGCATGGCGATATGTGGGAGATTAACGAATCAATCTATCACGAGTTTATGAATCTGTTGCCGCCGCTCGCGTGGCGTGACAGCTCATTTTGCATTAGCGAGATGCTGACGGACGACATAACCGCCGTTTTCTTCCAGCAGTCCGGGAGCTTCTTTTGTCGGTATCTGCGAATGCGCGAGCACAGCGAAAACCTCTCGGCCTTCCGCATCAAGGCGGCAGAATACGTTTAGCGTAAGAAAGGTAAAAAGAACGTTGTGGTTGTGGGGTTTTTGTTTGTCAAAATATAGCCAATCCGGTATATTATGCAAATGTTGGGGGGCGGCAATGAGCTGGTCGGTTGAACTACTGGATGCCCGCGTTGCGGCTGAGATAGATGGGTTGCCTAAAGATATCCAAGCTAAAATCTTGCGGACTTTCGATCTTATAGAAACTGCCGGGCTAAACGATCTTGGGCGGAATTTAGTCAAGAACGTTCGCGGGAAAATCTGGGAATTTAGGTTCACCGGTAAAGATGGAATTGCACGTATTCTATATGTGACTGCATCAGGGCGCCGCGTTGTTGCGTTGCATGCCTTTGTAAAAAAGACACAGAAGACGCCAAAATCGGCAATAGATATCGCAGAGGCAAGAGCAAAGGAGCTGAAATCATGATTAAATTCAAAGACTGGCGTGATCAAAAACTCGTGGAAGACTCTGAACTCAAGGCCGAGTATGACAGGCTTGGACCAGTCTATGAAATCATCACGCAGCTCGTCCTCGCAAGGAAAAAGGCGGGATTAACACAAGAGCAACTTGCTGCGCGGATGGGTACAAAGCAATCCGTTGTGTCCCGCATGGAGAGTGGTAGTCGCATGCCTGGGATGGAGATGGTCACGCGCTATGTGAAGGCAACGGGGCATCAATTGAAGGTCGTTTAGATCAAGGACACGTCGCAGTTGGGTTTAACCGATCTCCCCCAACTTCGACCGGCGTCCGGGCGGTTCTCGCTTCGCTCGTCGCGGCCGGAGGGCCGCGCAATCCGCAATAGGAAGTGATTGCGGACAACCGCCCTTGTACATCCGTCTCGGTCAGACTCTTGAACCGTTGGAGGCAGCAGCCGAAAGTGTTTATCTCCGGATCTATAAAGCTCGCCGACGCAAACGATTGGATCGAGATCGTTTGCTCCAAGTGCGGGCGATGCGGCCGCATGCGACGGGATTCCCTTCTTCGGAAGTATCCCGGATCAACAGCGATGCCGGATCTGCTCAACCTGCTTGCAGAACCATGTCCACGCCTCAAGTCGTCTTATAGCGATCGCTGCGGCGCGCACTATGTGAAATAGGATCTGTTGGCGGTAAGGTAAGGGGGGGCGTAAAATAAATGTCGCGTAATGTATCTTATGGGAAATTATTATAAAAACTAATAATATTTTCAATGCATTATGACGTTGTAAAATTCGATCTTATCCGGACTTGTTTGGCGATCCCCGTTGGGTCCGGGCTCTATTCCGCGTCCTTCGGTCGCTCCACGGAGCCCCGCAAGCGGGGCTCCGCCCATGCGGGTAACGATCCCTATCGCGCAACACCACTGCACGCTTCGGGATCGAAGCGGCTCTTCGGATCGCTAACCAGAAAGCCGTAATAGCTATCCCAATCGGTCACACGGATCACATAGTGGAACGGCTCGTCTCGCGGCTTCCGCTTTCGGCGCTTCGGGGCAGGTATTTTTAGACTTGTCCTAACTTTCGGTTATTTTGCTTAACCGCTCGATGCCTTGTCGTCCCCTTTCGATGGACTAACCGATCAATCAGGCACTACCCAGGCCTCAGGGAACCCCCCTTTGTCCAAATGCGGGGCCACAAACTCAAGCTCTTCGAGAATACGGGCGAGGGATTCCTGGGCCTCCTTTGTCACCGTTGGAAAACCGAACATTGTTCCTGCCGCTTGAATGGTCTCCACAAACCAATGAAGTCCAAATAGCACCATGAAAATGCTGAACGTATCAGCTTCGCGTTCTATTCTCTCGGCAATATGGTCTGCACCGACAAGACTGTTGGCGATGAAGAAGTTCAGTACGTCCTCGGCGTCGTGATGAGATTGGGAACACATAGCCGCATAGACTGTCCTGTACTCCACGCGCCGCCCCATAGCTTCGAGTCGTTCGATAAGTGGCGGCCAGCGCGAGGTTTTCTCTATCGGGACATCACAATGTTCCATGTAGCCACGAACAAACTGCTCATAACGGTCCATTGCCTCATTCTTTCCGGCAATACGGCTTTCGTGATCTTCACGGGATTCGTCCTGTATAGAGGACAGATCATTGCCCCACTTTCGGTTCTGCTCGCGCTCCCCGTTGATATAGGAAAGGAAGAACTGCGATATGCGCGTAGGCGGTTGCTCCTGAATGATATAGGCCGTGGTTGCCGCGCTTTCGTAAACAGACCGAGCAAGAATCTCAGCTTCGCGGACATGGCCAAGCGCGATGAGAACAAATACGCCGACGATTGACTGATAGGCGCGATCAACCAATTTGAGAACTAGTCCATTGGTGGGGTCGGATTGCTCTAGGTGATCCAGACACTCGACCATGAGCAAGTATGGGACTGTCGTAGCAGCGACCATGTCTCCTAATCCTGGCGACAGTCGCGACGGGTCAAGTCGGTGTGGCTCGCAGAATTGCTGCAATAGGACTTGGCGAGCCTCATCGTTCATTTCATGAAACCGTTTGTGCGTGAGCGACGGCAGCTGCCGTCAGAGTGAGAATAAAATGAGCCTCTGCACGGGAGTAGTCAGGCACTCCACCTTCGCTGGGTCCGTGATGTGCTTGATGCGTGTAGTGTCGAAGGACTGCCCAAAGGGCCGCCTCGCGTTCGCCTTTGGTCATCCCCTTGCGGTCGGAAGCTATACGCCCTAAAGGCTCACCAGCCCACTCTTCACTTTGATAGCGATAGTAGCCCAGCTCTTGAATGACGGTTCGGCAAGAACCGATACAACTGTGATAGTCGCTGTTTCGGTATTGATCCTCGGCACGTTGCAATCCTTCGGCAATATCTTTCCAACCCTCGGGCATGTCACCAACCGGAAGAGGCACCTCCAAGAGCAGCACATTTCGTGCTCCTGCGCGGCGCAATTCATTGATCCAATCAGAGCGTGGCACAGTGACACGCCAATCATCCTGGACAGGGTGGCGGCCCTGCTCATCAATGCCCGTCCCCACTGCCAGCAACTCAAATGTCAAATCACCCGTGCCGCGCAGAGCTTCGATTGCGGCGATTTGAGTTGGCTGGAGAATTAGGTGGAGTCCCGGCGTCATCGTTGACACGCTGGCTTTGCAGGCAATCTCAAAGGGACCTTCCGGGCGTGCAAACCCAAGTGATTCCGTTCGACCTGAACTAGGCGTTAGGGTGACTCGCGCACCTGTAATCGATGCTTCCCGCAAGGCACTCTCATCGGCATGGATGGTGACATAGATCCCGAAAATCAGTTCAAAGCAGCCAACAAGCGGACGCAAGGTCACACCCTGTATTCTTGTATCCGCAATATTTCGACTGCCAACTGTAAGTCTCATATGAACCTCGGTAGCTCCGCAATCCTATCGCTTCAAGCTAAACTCTCATTTTAAAGGCATTTTTCTGTGCATTAACTGATGTACTAGCGTCAAGCGCGAGGGATCGAAGCCGGATGGCTGAAACTCGGATACGGGATTAGGCTCACGAGAGCCCGGGTCGCCCGTCCGAGCGCAGCAAAAACTCTAAAGTGAAACAAGGAAACCAAATAGACTTAGAAATGCAACTTAAAAACGATCAAAGAATTTAAATGTCATGAGTGACGGAGAAATAAGACGCAAGTTAGCGGCTATGACCGATCAGGGCGCATTTGAGCGCCTTGCAACAGCAGTTCTAAGACTATCGGGTTCTCAATATCGCCTTCTCGCCCATCCCGGCGTCAATCTTGACGGCAAGACCGTCAAATCACCGGTTGACGGGATCACGTTTGTAACCGGCTCCTCTCCCCCACACATGATCGCTGTGCATCACACAACGTGTAGAGCCGATGACCTGAGCCCAGTAAACTCGTCCACGTTTCAGTGAGCTCCGTCTCGATGCGGAGGCTGCGCGTGTGTCCGCTTTGGGTGCTGTCCGCCGAATAGGCCATCAGGCTCTGATGGGTGGCAGCCGGCCGAATAAGCCATCCGGCTCTAAAGGGTGGGAAGCGGACGTTCCGATTTTCGGTGACCTTGTCTGATGTATGCCAGGAGCGGTCGTCGTTGGTTAGCGACGGTATATCTATCGTAGTAAGTGTGCTTCGCTGAAACCGGTGACTGTCCCCGGAATCTGTGCCGTCGATCCCAATGCTTGGCAGGCTGACACCTCCTAAGCGACCCCCCGTTTCACACACGAACAGTCTAACCTACTTGTACATGCCGTAGTCGCCGCGGTCTTCCTCTTCAACTGAGATCGTATCTTCAATGATCGAAGGACTAGAGACGATGGGCTCGTCACCGTCATCTCCCGAGACCGAGAAGTCGAACAGGACGTTCACGGTCACCGTATCTTGAACCTCGAGACTCACAAACTCAGTCATGTAGTGGCGGCCGGCCTCCTTATCGTAGAATCCCGTGTCCAGATCTTCGTAGGAAACGTCGGCAGCAAACGTGACCTCCGCCTCGGCTTCGGCCTTTACAACACCGTCACCGACCTCGAGGGCGTATACGTCGCCGATCGAAACCTGCTCGACCTCTACGTTCTCCACCTCCCCGTGGTCGTTGTACAAGGGCACAAAGGCCCTGTCGGCAAAATCATCCTGGATAAACTGTGTGAGCTTCTGGACGAGTGTTTGCGGTCGTTGATGCAATTGCTGAACAAGCGCGTCGGCGCGATGTAGGTGATCGAGCAAGGCCTCAATCTTCTGGAAGAAAAGAAGCGGATCCTGGACGGCGCATACACGCTCGAGATCTGGATCATTGGCAACTACATAGACCAATGTGTCGTGGGCCTCCGCCCACATGACCAGCCTCTTGAGTGTGAAGGCATCGGGGAATTCGTGTTTTTTCTTTCTCTTCTGATCCGCCACGACATCAAAGGGGGGCACCTGGGCGAAATAGTCGTCGAACACCGTCGATGGATCGATATTCGCGACCGATAGCACTTCGCACTGGCCGTAGTGTAAATGGTCTTCGAACTGCGTCGTGAGTGTTCCTACGAGTTCGTCAATGTCTGGGGGGGTACGAAAAACATCGAGCCGTGGGTCGTCGACAGATTTGATAACGGACGCGTCAGATCGTGCAAAGACGCGGCTGGCCGTGTGGATATCTTCCTTGATCCGCTTCTTCGTTTCCTGGACGGAAATGTCCGTTTGTAAATAGGTAAGCCAATCCTTTTGTGCCACATCGGCAAATGCCCGGAGGCGTCCGCCGTTGAAGTTAAGGTTGTTGTGGCGGTACTCTGACGGATCGATGAATACGCCATAGTGGGGCATCAATACCCTCCGTGTCGACTGAACACCGTCCCTATTAAACGTGGACGCTACTATGCGGCACCACGTAGCTCGTTCATATGCGTTTCTGGGAGGAGCCACCAATTTAGAGATGACCACCCCGGGTGGGGAGCGGTCGTTCGCTTGAACGGTCGCCACTGATCAGCTCAGGTCCACTCCGTCCGGGGCGGGTGTCAAGATTGGCCAAGGGCGTCCCGACGCAAGGTCGGGATGGCGTGGTTCCGATTCTGGAGGACCGTAATCGTCCCGAAGCTCGTCTATGAGGTTGAGACAGCGGGTGGCGGGGTCATCCTTGCCGCCTCTGCCCGTCATCGCCAGTAGCTTCCGGCGTAGCTCGACTGCGGGGACAGGCACGATATTGTAAGCGCCTTCCCAGTTTTCTGTCGGGACGTGCTCCGTGACAGCGCTTTCGATCGACTGCCTCGTCATGAACGAACGACCGGTTTTCTTCTCAAAATCGATCAGCATCAGGATGCCATCCGTGTCGGCAGCTTCGGCGACCGCGCAGGCGAGCAAAGCAAGCTGCTTCGTTGTCGGCCCATCCTTCAGGAGGTCGTAGACATAGGCGCGGACCTCTGGGAACTCCGAAATCAAGCCACCCAGTTCGCGTTGCCAATGCCACCCGTCGTATGACTGGCCGTTGAACGCGCCGCTGACGGTCAAGTCAACAAGGCGGCGCGCGGCGGATACGGTGCCGAGGCGCAACGCAGTCGCACGCCACTGGTGGTTTTCATAAAGCCGCGGGTCTTGTTCGGCGAGCGCGAAGATCACAGCTTCTGCGTGGTCAGAGGACGAACCGCCGAGCCCGCAGACCATCTCTTCTAGCATTCGGGGATGGCGCTGCGCGTCCGGCATGTCGCGCACGATGGCGGGCAGATCGGTGACAGGCGTGGCGAATGGCAAAAGGCGCAACCAATCGCGTAGCTGATACGCGTCGCTCTGAGTCAGAATCCAAGTCTCTTTCTTGGCCGCCTCAAAAGGCTCGGCTATGCCGTCGGCCACGAGCTTGATGTCGACATTCTCGCCAGACAGGATCAACGACAACAACAAGGCTGCGCGCGCCTGCCTCGGCGCGAGAGAAATGAGCTTCTGGATCGTCACGTCGCGCCGGCCGTGCGGGAGCCGTGTTCCGATAATACCGAGCGCAACCCCCAGCTTCACTTGCGCATCCGTCGAACCATCGACAATCAGAGTGTCGATTGCGCCGAAGATCGCCTCCGCCTCGGCTGTTGTCGCGGCGGGATCGGCGGCGCGGGCCTCGCGGCGCTCTGCCACGCGCGAGAAATCTTCGCCGCTCCGGAAATTATTGTCGTCCTTGGGCTCATTCGCCTCGAACCACTGGACGGCCAGCACACGCGCGGCCAGCTCTCCAAAATGCTCATCCTTCAGGTATTCACGCATCAGCGCAGCGGTCTCCTGCGCATTGATCGCGAAGAACGCACGTTGGTACTCGTGCATGTGCGAATGCTGCGCTTCGTTTACAGCATCGCGGTCGTTCCAGCCGCTCGCAGTCGCTTTTTCGCGGAAAACCCGATAGCGGCGTAAGTTGTCATCAAGCAATCTCTTCAAGGATGGAAGATGTGAGACGGACGGTGCGTGGCTCATCATCGTTGCAATGGTAGCCAATCGCCAGCGCTTCTCGTCCCCAGCGGCGAGCATGCGCTCTGCCCATTCGCGCGCCAGCACTCCGATCGAGGCCAAGCCTTCCTCATTGAAGGGTCGCGCCCTCTCTTCGTCGCCGTAGGTCTCACGGGAAAATAGCTCAGCCAGTTGGGCGATTTCCTCATTGTCAGCGTCTACCGCCCGCGCCTGAACGGCGGCCACTAAACTTGCGCCCGGTGTGTGGCCGATACGGGCGCGCAGATCGTGATAGCGATCACACGCCGCCTCGTTGTACTTCCCGCTGGCGTCGCGCACGGCTTTCCCAGCGGCAAGATACGCGTCGATCAGCCGGCCAACAGCGTTTGGTCCCAGCACTGAAGCGGCGGCCTCGGCGTGGTCGTCGCGGCGGCTTGTTTCTTCGAGGGCGATCCCAAGCAGCGCGTCGTCCTCAAGGGCAAACCCGGCGGCCGCAAGAATATCGTCCGCGCCGTAGAAGAGTTCGCGGTGTTCGCGCACGCGGTGCAGTAGCCCGTTAGCGAGAGCCTCCGGATATCGCTTTCGCGCTTCATACAACAACTGTATTTCGCCATCGCGTTTCCGGTCGATCTCCATTTCGGCAACAATCTCAGTAACGTCGGTATCGTGGTCATCTCCGACCGGCGCGTGAACGAGCGTGCGCAGACGCTGAAAGTGCGAAATGCCAGCAACCTTGCTCCGTTCGCGCGATCGCCGGAGTTCCTGCTGGACGGCATCGACTGCAATGTCGTCGAGGTGACCCTCTTCGGCGAGGATGTCGTAGGTCGCGTCGCCCGCGTCAGCGAGCAAGTCGGCGACGTGCCTATCCGCCCGTCGAAATGAGAGCGCATCGACCACTGTCGCCTTCACGTCCGGATCGCTGTCAGTTTTCGCGATTGCGGTCGCAATGTCGAGGCCGTCGATTCCACCATGCGATGCGATTTCATGCAGTACGTTCTTGCGGATTTCCGGTGGCAGCGCTGCGATGCGCGCCGGCGCGTCGTTCCCAAGCACGGATGAGCGAAATCGCTTCGCCGCCCGGAGGGCGGACAGGTGTACTTGGGTGTTTGCGTGCGAAATAAGCGGCCAAAGAAGATCGGCGAACTCCGGCCTGCCGGACGCGATCATGAAACGCACCGCGCGATCCACCTTGCCTGGCGCGTGCCACTGTTCAACGAGACTCCGCATTTCGGTGCCGATCGGTGCCCATACCTCGTCAGTGGCGCGGAAGATCATCTCGCCCGCGAAGACAGGATCGACTTCAAAAGCTGCGCGGATGGTGGCGCTGCATGCGGCCTTATGTGTGGCGTCGCCGCGTGAGGTCCGTTCGACAGCGAAAAGGACTCCCTCTTCCCACGGGCGCTGATCGAGCACGTCGACCTTCAGTTTATCGCGTGCTGTCGGATCGCTGACAGCCTGTAGCATCAGTCGTTCTACATAGTGTGAGGCGTACCATTCCTGAAATTGCTGGTGTTGGAACGAATAGCCCGGCGTGTCACCGGAGCGCGTCAGAACGTGATTGCTGACGAGAGTGTCGAGCAGCGTATGGGGCTGTATGGGGATGGTCATCTGCCCATCGGCTATGAGGATCCGCAAGGTCTCGGCAACCGATTTGCGCGCGTTTCTGTCTGTGATCGCTGTGTTGGCCGTTGTCGTGGCGAAAACGGCGAGATTATCCATATAGTCCTGGTGGAAGCCGAGGGCCACGGCATGAAGCGCCGCCGCACGGCGGGCTTCCTGCTCGTGCGCGGCAACGAAGCGCCGTAGCACTTCTTCCTTTGTGGTCGGAAAAGGCGCGCCCTCCGGCAGCGAAAGAAGTGCCGTAAGATAGAGAGGGATGGTGACGAGTTCGCGGACGCCCGCTGTCCGCCAGGCCTGATCGACGAGCTGTGCACCAGCCTCGCCGCGCATGGCCCGCGCAATCTCCATTTGCTGATTGTCGTCAAGTGGTAGCAAATCGACGCGCGTCCCGCCGAACGGAATGTCGAGGGCCTGCCTGCGCGTGGAAATGACAAGACCGAGTTCCGGCAATTCAGTCTTGAGGGCCGTAATTTGCACGCGCGCGCGTTCGCGTGCGGCAGCATCCAGTTCGTTCCAGCCGTCAAGAAGGAGCACGACGCCAGGCTTCGCCGCGACGGTGTGGAAATCCTGCTCTGAAATTCCGTTGAATGCGGGGCGTTTCAGGATGGATACAAGCAGAGCATCGCCTTCGGTGGCCCAATCGCCCAGCGGTACTATAAGCGGCGTGCCATTGCCGATCTCCAGCACGCCGTCGGCGACCTGAAAGAGGGTTGTCGTCTTTCCCATCCCGGGTGCGGCGACTAGGATAAGGTCATCCAGCGTGGTCACGGCCTTGGCAAGCGCGCGCGTGCTCAGCGCCTCGTCCACGTGCTTCACCTTTAACGTCAGCGTGAGCGCCACGTTTGTGCCCGGCCATTTGGATGTTCGACGGAACACGACCAGGTCGGCCGAGGCCGCTGCTCGCAGTCGGCGGCCCAGGTCGTCCGGCGTGGGGGCTTGCATGCCGGGCCCGAACGGCACGTTGTGCATTACGCTGCGCCATGAATCCTCGTTCGTCTGTCTCTTCCACCTGCGCAATTCCTCGACTGTGAATTTCGAATCCTTGGCGTCGACGGCACGCCCGTGCACGTCGCAGAGCCAGATGCCGTTGTCGGCGGACGCGCGCTCTTCAGGCGTCATCTGCGCGTCGTAGCGGGGACCGCCAGGCGCGGCAGCGCAGATGTGCGAGGCTTGGCCGATATTGATTTCACCCGCACCATCGGATGTGGCGGCGTGCGTCAAACGGCGGCATGCCGGATTGGAGCAATGGCCGCGCGCTTGCCGCTCAATGGCCCGTTTGGTTACGGGCGAAAACTCATCCCTGTTGTTATTTTTGGCCATCGACGGTCTGCTCGGCTTGGGTCTTTTGAACACGTTTTGAAAATCGCCCGCCGACATACATGTCGCCGATTTCAGCTGGCATCAGGAGTATAGATAGATGCCGAGTTGCCTCAACATGATCTCACATTACGAGCGCGCAGTTCGGCAAATGCCATGCCAGACCTCCACTGCTGCTTCGGGGAAGCTGCACGGCACCACCGAACTGCAAAGGCAAAGTCAGGTTAGGAGCGATCCCGACTTTGGTCGAGTTCTTACAGTTCCTGACATTGCACGTCGTCGCCCCCCACAAGACAGTTCCTAAGGGGATTCCCGTACACATCACGCCACACCTAGTTTATTCATTCTATCAACATTGAATAACTATTCATGGCGTACACGTATGGCCCGCAAAAGAAAAACTCGAGAACAGCATTGGGCAGACTCGCGAGCCGGAGGATGGGCCGCGCGAGGCTTCGACTATCAGCATTTAGTAGTAACCCTCTTTGCCGTTCGCCTGTGGGCAGATGCCTCACATCACGGCACCATCGTTCCTGAAGGCTTGGACGATTGCACCATCGAATTCGCAGACCGCGAACTTTGGCTTCAGGTCAAATCGCGCGCGAAAGGGGCGTTCTCCCAAGCCGAGATCTCCCGCCTGTTGCAAACAGTAGGTAACAGAGCCCACGAAACCAAAGGTGCAGAGACGTTCCAGACTGGGCTGATATTGGAAGCCGCTAACGCTGACGTGCATCTTACGTCTTTGGACAAGTTGATCGGTGACGAACCTCAGCGAGTCACCGTTGTCTCATACCCATTTGACCAAGCGGTCTCGATCGTAAGCCAGCATCTCAACATCTATGAGATCATCGCGGAGAACATCGTATGCGATCTCTATCGAACGATTGCTCAATACGCTTCGGACAATGCGTCACGATCTTACGCTGATCGTCGTCGTCTGACCGTCACCGATACCGAGCACCGCGTTCAAAAGCGTCTGAAAGCGAGCGATTCCACAGCGATCGAGTCTGCAATCTCATCCGGGGCGCTTCGCACAATCGATTTTGCAACGTCGGTGAATGATCAAAGCTTCTATCTGGGCGTGAAGTCCGTGCCGGGCCATATTGGCGCTGGTCTCATCCTGGCACGCCAACTGGACAGTGCGGCGGCGACCGATAACCTGCAAAAAAGGCGAAGCCTTCTGATCCATGGACCGTCCGGCTGTGGCAAGTCAGCGTTGGCCTGGCTCATCGCTTCGGAATCCGCAAGTAACATATTGTGGGTCCAGGTGTCCTCACGCAGCACATCGCTCAGTATCGATAGTATTCTGGCGTTCGTAAGAGCGCGGCGGCCGAGCGAGCTTCGCCCGGTAGGACTGATCCTCGACGATATCACCGGCGCCAACAGCCTGGTTTGGGACAACCTCGTCCATGAAATTCGCAACGTCTCCGATGCCTATCTTCTTGGCACGATCCGCCAGGAAGACTTTGATCTGATAGAGACAAGGTCGGAAAGCGCAAAGTTCGAGCCACGGCTGGACGAGCAGCTTGCCGAGGAGTTTTGGAGAAAGCTGCGGGATCGGAACCAAAGTGACTGGTCCCATTGGCGCGAGCCCTTTGAGCAGTCCGGCGGACTGTTACTCGAATATATGCACATCCTGACCCAGGGTGAACATTTGGTGGAAGTCATTCGGCAGCAGATACACACACGCCAGCGGGAGAACCGAGACGCCGAGCTTGCAATCCTCCGCTGCACCGCCCTCATCAGCGCTTGGGACGGTGAAATAGTCGCCGCCACGCTTGCTGAATCTCTCGGATTGTCTCAGGAAGCGACCGCAACTGCCCTGCGCAGATTGCTAAACGAGCATCTTGTGCGAGAGAGCCGTGAAGGCGTCCTTGGCGGGCTTCATACCGTCCGCTCCCATGCGTTGGCAGACGCGTCACATGACGGGGTCGTCTTCTCGCGTACAGAGTCGCTCTGGACCGCCCTCCCGGCAACCACACCGGAGAGCATGCCGGGCATCATCCGTCAGGTCATCGCGCATCCGGAAGTCGATCTGGACGAAGCGCTTGAGCGTCTGGCACAGGCGCTTGGGCAGTCACCTTCGATAGAGTTTTGGACCGCGGTTCTCACAGGCCTCGGCCTGGGAACGCTGGACGGTCAGGCAGAGCGGTTCATGGCGCTGCTAGAGCGACACGCTGTCCCGCGATCACTTTGGTTCCTCGCATCCATGTACTTTGATTCATCGACAACCGTTCCAGACTTGGAGGGATTTGAACATGTTGCCGTCCTACAACGTGCCGTGGATGACTTCCGCAATCTGGAGATGCCCGACTACCGGGCCGATTGCTTGAGCATCCTCCCTGCCGACGCAGTCACCCCGCACTGCTCTTCAATGGAGGAAGCGACAAGGTTTTTGGCTGCGCTTGCGCCGATTGGAAGGGGCGAGCCGATCTCGGTCGAACTGGAGCCGGAATTTGGTGAAGTCGAGACGATAGAACTCGACCAACTCACGACCCTTCTCTCTGCCGCCAGTACACTCACCCCCACGTTGGCGACCCAGTTGGTAGAGCATCTGGGCGGTGAAGAACGACTGTTTGACCACTTCACGAAGAGCACGCCCTGGATCGATCGACCGGAAATCGTCGATCATGAGGAACACGGTCGAACCGTGTCCACGCAATGGTATCGCGTGAGCGAAGACTTCCAGACGGACCCGCACGATACGATCGTAGCGATCTGCAAGTCGCTCGTTGCCCTGTCGCCTCGATCAAACGCAGCCGCATGTCGTGTGGTCACACCGACTGGCGAGCGATATCCGATGACCGAAGAGGCTTCATTTGAAAAGTGCATCCCTCGGGAGAATCTGCCCTCACCGATCCGGGTCGCATGGAACGTCGCCTTCAGGCAACTGCTCCTGTCGCGCGCAAGCGTCCAGCGCTTGACGGACTATGCGGCGTCAGTGGCCAACCTGTTCCATCGAACCGAACGCGTGTTTCACAAGTTTTCAGAGCGCTGGTCCTCCGCAAAATCCATTCATGGTCGAGACGAGCTCGCGCAGGAGGTCAACAGTATCATTGAATCGGCGCAGTCACTCAGCCACACGACGCCCAACACACGTTTCTCGGACATGACCTCGCCCTTGTCGGACGGGGCACAAGACGAGCCAACAGCGTCCACCATCTCCGGCATCTTGGGCAACCTGCTTCCTCGTATTGCGAAACTGCCTGGAGGTGGCAACGAGCGCAGCTCAGCCATGTTTGCGGGTGACCTGTCAGAACAAGTTTCCAAGCTGACCGACGCTCCAATATGGCGCACCGTTGAGGTTCCACCTCGGCAAGCCTTGGAGGGGTTGAGAGACCAGCTCGCCTATGTGTCAGCCATTCTGCATGAGATGGCATCCGACGCGTCTTCAGAACGAGTTAACGCGCTAGTTACCCATGCCAAACAGGCTAGAACTGGTAATCGTTGTCGGTTAACGGCCCTATATGCCCGTCGAACAGCGGAGCAACGGTTCGATCGTATATTGCGGAAACTGGAGGCAGATCTGGCCGCCAAAGGTCTAGTCGCAGAATGCAAGACCAAGCCCGACCTGGAGCCCAATAGCGTGTTCTGGCCTCCCGCCCAACTGTGCGTGCTGCTTAAGGTAAGCAATTTTGAAGCGTTCCTAACTGCTCTGGTGGCCGTGTTCGAGGCGCTCGATCAAACCTTTCCTGATGGATTAGTCTTCCGCATCGCTCCGTTGATGAACAATCAGGTCATCGGGACCATGGGAATGCTACGGGTTCGCGATATGCCCATGGCTTCGCCCGACTTTGCAGCCGACTGGGGACCTTACCTAGACCATCAGCTCGCTCCCAATACATTCACAGATCGGTATCAACGGTGCATGAATGCAATGCTCTCCGTTTCCTCCATCGCTACCTGTCGCGATATGGATGCACTTCATCCTGACGAAGAGGCGGTCTTGAGTAAGGGAATGGATACTACTTCAGATCAGATGAGCGCCCTCGCCGAATTTATTGGTCCCAGCTCCAACGACGATGCTCAGGAAATCCTTGCTTATATGTTTCAGCTTTCTGATCGCGTGTCTCATGAACTCGAAGACGCTCGTCGCGGCGATCCACCCACAGAACCGATTTGCGCGGTAGTGTTTCGACACTTCGACGGCATCGAAGATGATGACACCCAAACCTTCGCAGCGGCAAACCTGCTGGCATCACAGATTCTTATTTAGAATCTCTTCATCCAGCTTTCTCAAGCTAGATTTTTTCAGTGCTACTCTCCACGCCATGAGTCCTATTTGAGAAATCGCTGATACGAGTTCAACGACACACTTAGAGCGGCACCGTGTCATCAGTAGTCCTCTCAGGTTCAGCCCACTGCAGTGTGACAGCTGTGGGTGGTACGGTTCACAGACCTCGAGTGTCAGCTTCGGGTCGGGCGCCCCAGCGGCATCGAACGACCGCTTTGGGTCGGGGCTGGTCGCTCCTGAATCACGTATTCTTCAACCAGTTATAAATGTTGAGATCCGCGCGTTGCGCGTATCCAGTTGAAAAGACTGGCAGGCCGGCCGCCGCTTCGCTCTAGCCGGTCTGAACTCTCTTGTCTTTGTCCGCCCCAACAGTAGTCCGAGGGTGAGTCAATGAGCGGGCGCCGCGCTATGCGCGCCATGTTCCAACGGCCCCGTGTCCTCGCTCCTCTGCGGGCCGCACCAGGCCGTCTCCACACACATTGACAGACCCTCGGCCGACCGTGGGCGGGGCTGCGCCCCACCCCCTCTGTTCAGTCTGAATTTGTAATTCAGACCAAACACAGCGGATGGGCTCAACCCCATTCGGCG
>NZ_JBDXGG010000013.1:0-60176 GCF_039990255.1 Nisaea sp.
AGGTCTCGATAGCGCAACACTGCGGCGAGAACTCCAGACAGCTCTCCCGAGTTACATGGTGCCGTCGGAGGTGATGGTGCTGGATGCCCTGCCCCTCACCGTCACAGGCAAGCTCGATCGCAAAACACTCCCAGTGCCGGAGGTGGCGCCCATTGCACAAACCTACGAAGCCCCCCGTACAAACCGGGAAATAGCGCTTGCTGTGATCTGGGGCAGTGTCCTCGGACGCGAGCGGATCGGCCGGAACGACAATTTCTTTGAGCTCGGCGGGGATTCGATCCTAAGCATCCAGATTGTTGCACAAGCACGGGCGGCCAAACTCCGCCTGGCAGTGCGGGATATTTTCCAGCATCAGACAGTCGCCGCCCTCGCCCCCCACGCGGCATCGGTCGAGCCGTCCGTGGAAGCAGTAACCACCAACCAGGACGGGCCGGCTCCGCTGACGCCGGTTCAGTCCTGGTTCTTTTCCTGGGATCTGGCTGATCTGTCGCACTTCAATCAGGCGCTTCTACTGCGCCCGAACGAACGGATCTCGACAGAAAAATTACACGCCGCAGCCAGTGCGATCATCGCCCGGCACGCTGCATTGCGCCTCCGTTTCCGGCGCGGCAGCGAAGGCTGGCTTCAGGAACCGGCCGGGATCGCGGCAGATATACCCGTCCACGAAGAGGATCTCAGAGACCTGCCGGCCAAGGCGCAGGCGGACGCCCTTGCAGAGCGCGCGACCCATTGGCAACGCAGCCTCGATCTGGAAAATGGTCCGATCCTGCGCCTGGTCCTGTTCGAGCTGACATCGGGCCAGCGCCTGCTCTGGTGTATCCATCATCTCGCAGTGGACGGCGTGTCCTGGCGCATCCTGCTGGGCGATCTCGACAATGCCTTCGCCCAGCTCCGGCAGGGTGCCGATATCTTTCTTGAGCCGACCCCGGCATCTTTCCCGGACTGGGCGCTTTATCTCCACGGCCTCGCCGGGACACCGGAGAGCACCGAAGAGGCTGCCTACTGGCGCGGTTGGAAGACGACACCACCCTTGCCGAAGGACGATCCGTCGGGAGCGGCACGCTGGGACAACACCGAACACGTCCGGGTCGCCATCGACCGGGAGACAACCGCCGCGCTGCTGGAACAAGCCCCGCGCGCTTTCGGCACACGGATCAACGACCTGCTGCTGACGGCGCTGGCGCTGGCGCTGGCTGACTGGACCGGGCGGAGTGATTGGCCCATCGCGCTTGAGAGTCATGGCCGTCCGGAACGGGCGGGTGCGCCGGATCTGAGCGAGACCGTCGGCTGGTTCACCGCAATTCACCCGGTGTGCCTGACCCTGCCCGACCAGACAGATCTCGCCGCCTGCCTAATGGCGGTAAAAGAACAACTCCGCGCGGTGCCCGGTGAGGGGCTGGCCTATGGCATCGGGCGCTCTCTTGCGGGAGCTGCGCCGGAGGATTATCCGGAAGCGGAGATCGCCTTTAATTATCTCGGCCAGTTCGAGACCGACGCGGGCGCCGGGCTGTTCTCTGTCGCGGAGGAAGGGGCTGGCGAGAGCCAATGTCTCGACGGAACGCGGCCGCACGCGGTCGATATCAACGGGCTGGTATCGGACGGCGCCCTGACTGTCTCGCTGAGTTACAGCAGCCACCAGTATCGTCAGGAAACAATGGAGAGCCTGGCGCAAGGCTTCGAGGACGCCTTGCGCTCCCTCGTGGAGCTCTGCCGCGACGAAGCGGCCTGCGGTTACACGGCAAGCGATTTCCCGCTCGTCCCCGTCGCGCAGGACCGGCTCGACCGGCTCGCGGCACAGCAGGGGCGCGGCGTGGCGGCTCTCTATCCGCTAAGCCCGATGCAACAGGGCATGGCCTTCCACAGCCTTGCCGACGAGCCGGGCGGGTCGGTCTATTTCGAGCAACTGACCTGGAAAATCGCCAGCCCGTTCACCCCGGACGCCTTCCACGCGGCGTGGGATGCGCTGGTAGAGCGCCATCCGATCCTGCGCACTGCACTCTGGCTGGACGGCGGAGAACCTCTGCAGTTCGTCCGGCGTGATGTTACACTCCCCTGGAGGGATCTGGACTGGCGCGATCTGAAAGAGGAGGAGCAAACCGAAGCGCTGGAACGGCTTCTCGCCGAAGAGCGGGGCGCCGGTTTCGAGCTGACGCGCCCACCGCTGCTGTGCTGCCTGCTGATCCGGCTGAAAGAAGATAACTGGCAGTTCGTGCTGGGCTTCCACCACATGTTGCTGGATGGCTGGAGCCTGCCGATCCTCTTCCGGGACCTGATGCTGTTCTATGGCTCCCGCTCGACCGACCTTCCTCCGGCCGTGCCCTACGAGCGCTACATCGCCTGGCTGCTGGAGCAGGATCACGCTGCAGCCCGCACCCACTGGCGAGACGTTATAGAGGATTTCGACGCACCCACTCCGCTGCCGGGAGCCCGGACAAAGGCGCCGGACGGTTCCGCAAACGCGCAGCCGAGCGAAAAAACCTTCACCTTCGAGCCCGCGCTCGGCCGCGCCTTGATCGAGACCGCGCGCCACCGCCACCTGACCCTGAGCACGCTCTTCAATGCGGGCTGGGCACTGGTACTGAGCCGGACCAGCGGCGAGAACGATAATGTTTTCGGCGTTACCCTGTCCGGCCGCGATATCGATCTCGCCGGGATCGAGGACATGGTCGGCCTCTTCATCAACACGGTGCCGATGCGCGTTTCGACCGAGGATCGTCCTGTCGGCAACTGGCTGGACGCGCTGCAGGCACAGCACCAGGAAAACAGCCGCTTCGGCTTCGTGCCCCTGGCCGAGATCCAGCATGACAGCGCGGTGCCGCACGGCGCAGCCCTGTTCAACAGCCTGCTTGTCTTCGAAAACTACCCGCTAGATCCCGACCTGCCGACGGGTGAAGGCGAAAACACGCAATTCTCCGGCGGCCGCGCCATCGACCATACCAACTACCCGCTCACCCTCATAGCGGCAGCCTATGGCGACGAAATTCGCCTGCGCGTCGGCTACGACGGAGGACAATTCGCGACTGACGAGATAGACCGAATCTTCGCCTTTCTCAGCACAGCCCTGCGCGGCCTGATCTCGGCGGATCCGAAACAGCCGCTGGATGGGATCGGCATCCTTACCGACGCGGAGCGCCAAGAACTCTGGGAGGCTGGACGTGCTCGCTGCCAGCTGCCCGTCTCAGAAACACTGACTGAACGTTTCGCAGCACAAGTCGCGCAATATGCCGACCGGCCCGCTGTTACCTGCGCCGGGGAATCACTCAGCTACTCGGAACTCGATGCGAGAGCGGACTATATCGCCCGGCGCCTTTCCGCTCTCGGCGCCGGTCCGGACCGTCTGGTCGGCCTGCTTGCGGAACGCTCCGTCGATCTCGTCGCCGGCTTGCTCGGCATCGTGAAATCGGGCGCGGCTTATCTGCCAATCGACCCGGCGACACCGCCTGCGCGTGTTGAATTCATGCTACGGGATGCGGGCGCGGTCGCCCTGGTCGCGGAACGGGCCCTTTCGGAAATTTGCCCCGCGCAAGAGCTACCCCGCCTTTATCTGGACGACCTGACGGAGACCGCAGCGCCCGTCGATCCGGCTCCAGTCCAGCCGGATAACATGGCTTACGTGATCTATACGTCCGGTTCCACCGGCCAGCCCAAGGGCGTCATGGTGAGCCACGCAAATGTGCTGCGCCTGTTCGACGCAACCCAGCCTGACTGTTCTTTCTCGGCCGACGATGTCTGGACCATGTTTCATTCCGTCGCCTTCGATTTCTCGGTTTGGGAGGTCTGGGGAGCCCTGCTGCATGGCGGACATCTAATCGTGGTTCCCGATGAGGTACGGCGCGATCCCGCTGCTTTCCACACGCTGCTGGAACGTGAAAGCGTCACGGTTCTCAACCAGACACCGTCGGCCTTCCGGCACCTCATCCCAGAGGCTGTGGAGCGCGGGCGGACACTGTCGCTCCGGCTCGTGATCTTCGGCGGCGAAGCTCTGGACCTTCCGGGCCTGAAGCCCTGGTTCACGCTCTATGGCGAGCAGGAGCCCAGGCTCGTCAATATGTACGGGATCACCGAAACCACTGTGCATGTCACCTGGTGCCCACTGACCGAAGCGGATTGCAGCAGCACGGCGAGCCTGATCGGAACGCCGCTCCGCGACCTGGATCTACATCTGCTGGACCGGCGCGGCGAGCCGGTACCGATAGGCGTGGCCGGTGAGATCCATGTCGGCGGAGCGGGACTCGCACGCGGCTATCTCAACCGTCCCGAACTGACTGCCGAGCGCTTTATCGAGCGCACTGTGGAAGGCACCGCTCAGCGGCTCTACCGCAGCGGCGACCTCGCACGACGGCGGGCGGATGGCAGTCTCGAGTATCTCGGCCGCATGGACAAACAGGTCAAGCTCCGCGGCTACCGTATCGAGATCGGCGAGATCGAGGCAACGCTGAGCCAGCACAAGGCAGTCCGACAGGTCGCTGTCATCGCGCAACAAGAAGAAGGCCGGATCGTCGCATACGTTGTCGCAGACAGTGAGGCGACACCGGAAATCAGGGACTGGGCGGCATCGCAGCTGCCCTCCTATATGGTTCCGGCACTTTTCCTTCCGATAGAGCGGATTCCACTTACCCGCAACGGCAAGACCGACCATGCAGCCCTGCCGAAGCCCGAAGCCCGCACCGCACCAGATCGCGGCGGAGCGGCCCCGGCCAGCGAGGTGGAACGGAGACTCGTTGAGATCTGGCAGGAAGTTCTCGGGGTCGACAATATCGCCACGGACGACGATTTCTTCGCGCTCGGCGGGCACAGTCTGAAAGCCCTGCAAGTCGTCGCCCGCATCAATCAGGCCTTCGGCCATCAACTACCCGTCGGCCTGCTGCTGAAGAACCCGACCATCGCTGCGCTGGCATCGCATGTCGGCAACATTGGTGGGGCAGCTTACGAGCCAATCCGGGCCACGCCGAAACAGGAAAACTATCCGCTCTCCCATGCTCAGAAGCGGTTCTGGCTCGAAGACAGGCTGGCAGGGGATGCCCGTTACAACATGCCTGCGGCTTTCGAGCTTAAACAGCAGATCGACGCGAATGCCCTGCGCCGCGCACTGGAGCAGCTGATCGACCGGCATGAAATTCTCCGCACCGTCTTCGTCGACGTGGATGGCGAGCCGCGCCAGCAGGTTCTGGACGTCATCGATGCGCCGCTCACGTCCATTAATCTGGGAGATGCAGAAGATGTCGACGCGCAAACTCACGCAATCGTCGCGGAGCTGAACCGGACGCGCTTTGCCCTTAACCAAGCACCGCTGTTCCGCGTCACCCTTATCACCCGGGATAGCGGCCCCACCGTATTCGTACTCGTGATGCATCACATCATCGGAGATGGGTGGTCCATGCAAATCT
Source organism: Nisaea sp. (assembly GCF_039990255.1). Classification (GTDB taxonomy): domain Bacteria; phylum Pseudomonadota; class Alphaproteobacteria; order Thalassobaculales; family Thalassobaculaceae; genus Nisaea. The sequence goes on from NZ_JBDXGG010000013.1 coordinate 5,388, forward strand.
TCTATCGCGAACTCCTAGCACTTTACGACGCTGCCTTTTCTGGCACACGGAGCGCACTCCCACCCCTAGAGATCCAGTACCGTGACTACGCTGTTCTGCAGGACGCGCGCGACCGGACCGACGATGCCCGCTATTGGACGGCACAGCTCGACGGTCTCGACGGTCCGCTGCGGCTGCCCCGCGATATCGCGCAAAACGCCGGCGACGCACGAAAGGGGGAGCGGGTCGGCCTGGAACTCTCGGAGGAATGCACCAAGGCATTGCGCGCCCTCTCCCGCGCGAGGGGCACCACGCCTGCAAGCACCCTCCTCGCCATTTTCAAACTGTTCCTGTTCCAGCTCACGCGACAGGAGGACATCTGCGTCGGTATGGCGGTTGCCAATCGCGGGCGGCCAGAGCTGGAGCCCCTCCTCGGCGCGTTCGTGAACCTGCTACCGCTGCGCACAGAGATCTCCGCCGATATGGATTTTGACGCATTGCTCGATCGGGTAACGCAGACCATTACCTCCGCCCTGGACCATCAGGATTACCCCTACGACCTGATTCTCAGCAATCGGAAGACAGGTCCAGGTCGAGCCCCGGTCAATGTCATCTATGCCTTCCAAAACGCGACGGACGTCAATATCGGCGACGGCGAGCCGTCCAGCTCACCAGACGGACCGGAGGCAAGACAACTCGATCTCACCTTCCCGTTCGCCAAGGTCGAGCTGATGCTTCTGGTCGCGGAACGCGGGTCGCAGCTTGAGCTGACCCTCGAATATGACGCTGGCCTGTTCACAGCGGAAGCCGCCGAACGTTACCTGAACTCCCTGAACCGGTTCGCCGAAGCCGTCGCGGCCGGCGCGGCATGAGAGGACGAGTATGAAACTTTCGAGCTTCAGCCTGATCGAGCAAACCGGCGACACGGATGATGTCACAGCCCTCATCAACCGCTTCAACCAGACAACCCGGGACTATCCGAGCGACAGCACTGTGGCCGACTTGTTCGCAGAACAGGCAACCGCCCGCCCCGGCGCGACAGCCGTCAGCTTCGGCGAACAGTCCTTGTCCTATGACGACCTGGACCGGCAGTCCAACCGTCTGGCGCATTATCTGAGAGACGCCCCTCGGCTCAGCGACGGAGCGCTGATCGCTGTGTGCCTCAACCGATCGCCAGACCTGATCGTCACGCTGCTGGCAATCCTGAAAGCGGGCGCCGCCTATCTCCCGCTCGATCCGGACTATCCGGCAGACAGACTCCACTTCATGCTGGAGCATTCCGGCGCAGCGGCCCTCGTCACACACACGGACTGTTCCGCGAATTTGCCAAAGAACACTGTTCAGCGGATTCTGCTGGACCAGGCCGGACCCGAGATCGCGCGCGAGCCTGATGCCCCGTTACCGCCGACGACAAGTGACGGTGCCGGAGGGCGACTCGCCTATATCATGTACACCTCCGGCTCGACCGGCCGCCCAAAAGCGGTTGCGGTGCCGCAACGAGGGATTATTCGGCTGGTCCGGGGAGCAGAATACGCCGATTTCGGCACCGATCAGGTCTTCCTGCAATACGCCCCAATCTCTTTCGACGCCGCTACCTTCGAGATCTGGGGGCCGCTGCTGAACGGTGCCCGGCTGGCCCTGGCACCACCTGGAAAGCAGAGTCTAGCCGATCTGGGCGGCGTAATCGCGCGCGAGGGGATCACGACACTCTGGCTTACCGGCGGACTGTTCAACGTGATGATCGATGAATACCCACAGAGCCTGAAACCGCTCCGCCAGCTTCTAGTCGGAGGCGAGGCGCTCTCCGTTCCACATGTCAAGAAAGCCCTGGAGGCGCTTCCGGCCTGCCACCTGATCAACGGTTATGGGCCGACCGAGAACACAACCTTTTCCTGCTGCTTCCGAATCCGTCCCGGCGACTATCGCGGCGCAATTCCCATCGGACCGCCCATTTCCAACTCGACGGCATACATTCTGGACGAGGAAATGCGGTTGCTCCCGCCCGGTATAGCAGGAGAGCTTTATGTCGGGGGCGACGGCCTGGCACTCGGCTACTGGAACGATCCCGCTTTGACCGCCGAACGCTTTGTCGCCGATCCTATCGCCAGCATTGAACGCGCCGGGGAGCGACTTTACCGCACCGGTGACCTGGCATGCTGGCGCGGTGACGGCTCCATCGATTTTCTCGGCCGTATGGACGACCAGCTCAAGATCCGGGGCTTTCGCATAGAACCCGGCGAGATCGAGACCGCGCTTCATCAGTTTCCGGGCATCACCGGGGCGGTTGCGCAGGCATGGGATGCGGGCAAAGCGGCCGCCAAGGAAGACCGGCGTGTGCTGATCGCGCATTATACTGCCGCAGAAGAGACGGATGAGATTGACGAGCCCGCGCTGCGCGCGCATCTCCGGGCGACGTTGCCGGATTTCATGGTGCCTACCCACCTGATCCGGGTCGACACACTCCCCCTCAATCCGAATGGCAAGATCGACCGTGGGGCCCTGCCGCCGCCAACCACGCACCCGGATGTGAACGATAGCTCGCCCGAGCCGCCATCAGGCGAAACGGAAGCTGCACTCGCGATGATCTGGGAGGAGCTGCTCGGCCTCTCCCCCATCGGTGCGCACGACGATTTCTTCGCCCTCGGCGGGCACAGCCTGATGGCCGCAAAAATGGTCTCGGTGATGGAAAAACAGTTCGGAGTCACCCTGCCGCTGACGTCCATTTTTACGCATCCGACAATACGTCAACTGGCCGGGGCCGTGCTGGATGCAGCTGCGTTCGGAAATACCTCCATCGATCAGCAATGCGTGCGGCTGAGCCCGGAGCCCGGTGGGCAACCGCTCTTCGCCCTGCCGCCAGGCACCACGGATGCCCTCAGCTATGGCCGTCTGGGAGAAGACCTTGCCGGGTTCGACCTCCAGGCCTTCAATTTCATCGAGGCGGAAACGCGGATCACCGATTATGCGGACCAGATCGCGGAGCGCGATCCAGACGGCCCGCATCTGCTGTTCGGCTATTCAGGCGGCGGCAATCTCGCCTTTCACGTGGCGCAGGAACTGGAGCGGCGCGGCAGGCTCGTCAGCGCCATCGTCATGCTGGACGCCTCGCGCTTTATGCGCTGCTTCGACTTTCCCGAAGAAGAGGCAGACCGGCTGACCAGTGCAGTTCTGGACGCGGATGGCGTGGCCGAAATCGTCTCCAGCAGCATCCTGAGAGACAAAATCCAGCGCCGCGTCCGGCGCTACTACGCCTTCCTCTCCTCCATCAAAGAGGATGCGCCGATCAACGCCGACATCCACCTGATCAGCAGCCCAACGGGCGAGGACGAACATCGCGACGAAGCGGGAACTCTGATCGCCAGCAAACCGGCATGGGCGGAAGTGACCCGCGGCACCTTCCATCGGCACGACGGCCACGGCGATCACGGCGACATGCTGCTTGAGCCGCATTACAGCGGCAATGCAGCGCTTCTCATGAAGATCCTACAAGCATCCGACACAGCCCTGACATTCGAAAACGACCGGAGAATGCGATGAACGCGACGGCAAGAACAGACCCCTGGATCCGCTGCTCAAAACCGAACCCGGCAGCACGGCTCCGGCTCTTCTGCCTGCCCTATGCAGGCGGTGGCGCTTCCATCTTCAAGAACTGGGGGCGCGTGCTGCCGGACAGCATTGAGGTCTGCGCCATCCAGCTTCCGGGGCGCGAGGACCGGATCGCCGAGACGCCATTCCGGCAGGTCGGACAACTCCTGCCCGTTCTACTGGACCGGCTTCGCCCCTACTTCGACCGGAGTGTCGCATTCTTCGGTCACTCCATGGGTGCCTTCCTCTCCTACGAGCTGTCCCGCGCGCTGACCGAAGAGCATCGCGCTCCGGCGCAACTGATCGTCTCCGGCCAGAGGGCACCTCACCTGCCGCTTTCGCGACCCGAGAGCTATCACCTCTCCGATACGGACTTCTGCGAGCGGTTGCGTAGCCTCAATGGCACACCGGCCTCGGTGCTGGCAGAGCCCGAACTCTTGTCGATGATCCTGCCGCTGTTGCGGAGCGATTTCGAGATGAGCGAGACCTACCGTCGTGTCCCGCAGACCAGATTGAACTGCCCCATAAAGGTGTTCGGAGGCGACCGGGATGAAGAGGTCGACCAGGCCGGACTGCAGGCCTGGCAGGAGACCACCAGCGCGCCGGTGAATGTGGAGATGTTCCCTGGCGATCATTTCTTTCTGCAAAGCCAGACGGACGCATTGCTGGAAACGGTGGAGCGGACACTCCGACCGCATCTGCACTGACAGAATCACGGAAAGGGAGGGAAACAGATATGAGCAATCGTGACGCCGCACTGGCCTATGCTGCATTCGAAGACAGGAATCTGGATGCCGCCGCCAGTCACGCGGATGCCGCATATGCGGCGGGCTTCAAACCGATCCAGCAGCTGGGCGCCATGATCGCCGCCCAGCGCGGAGAGTACGGCAACGCCATCGCCAGGCTGGAAGCGATAGAGGATCACAGCGAAGCCTCGGCCGCCCTGCTTATCCGCCTTCACCTGCTGGCAGGCGATGCCGGGAGAGGCGGCCAATTGTTACTCGATTGCTGCAAGGCCAACGCCTTCGGTCCACCGCTTTACCCGGTTCCGCGCTGGCAAGGCGAGCCGCTGGAAGGACGCCGGATCGTCGCCTGGGGCGGCGGCCTTGGCGACGACATCCTTTATGCCCGCTTCCTGCCCATGCTTGCCAGCACCTACAGGACCGAGATCACAATGCAATGCCGTCCCGGGCTCGTGGATCTCTTCCGTACTCTCCGCGGGGTCTCCCGAGTCCTGCCCCTTGAGACCGAGGTCACGGATTGCGACTTCCATGTGCAGACAGCGGAGCTGGCAGCACATTTCGGCATCGCGCGCGGCAGGATGTGGGATGGCCCCTATCTTCATGCCTCCGCTCTACTTAAGCTTTCGGGTGACGGGCTGAAAGTGGGCCTTGTCTGGGCCACAACCGCCACCCATTGGGAGGGTGGGTCCCGCAGCACCTCGCTTGCCGAAATGGCCCCCCTCGCCTGCGTTCCGGACGTGCGCCTCTACAGTCTGCAATTCGGCGCGCCATCCGCCCAACTAATGCCTCCGCCCGAGGGAATGGAAGTCGAGGATCTGAGCGACCGGATCAAGGGTTTCGCAAATACGGCGGCGGCAATCGCGGGACTGGATCTGGTGATAACGATCGACACCGTCGTCGCAAACCTAGCAGGCGCAATGGGAGTGCCGGTATGGGTCGCGACACCGTCCATGCCCGACTGGCGCTGGGGCCTTGAGGGCGACCGCACACCGTGGTTCCCTTCGGCGACTGTCTACCGGCAGATGAGAGGCGGGAGCTGGCGAGAGCTGTTCGAGGCAATGGCGTCCGATCTTGCCGCGCTTGCCAAGGATGCCGGCAAGAGGAATGCCAGCCGATGAGCGAGGTCTGCGACTGCACCCTCTGCCGCGCGGACCCGGCCCATCCGGCAAAACGCTTCCACGACATGTTCCGGCGGATCGCCTCATGCATGTCGGCGGGCGACCTCGCCGCCTCTCTGGTCCAATACGGGCAACGCTCCGAAATGGGGGATAGCGACGACGACATTCTGAGACAGATCGGACGGCTGGACACCCGGCAAGTGAGGGAAGCGCGCGCGATCGTCCGGCAGGATCAGAACGCACTGATGAACGGTCTGAGCGAATCGGCAAACCAGATCCAAACCCTCGCGGCAAACGACGAGACACGGGACTGGCTCATTGCCGTTGCCGCAGCCGCAGCCGCAGCGCGCCAATCAGGTGATTTCAGGCTCCGCACCCAGCGCCTCGCCGTCACCCTCAACGAACGCCTCTACCAGATCGATATGCCGCCCGACTGGATGGCATATGCCAACCTCTTCGAGGTCTTCCTGCGCCTGAACTACGCGCACAATCCCCAACCAGTCGACACGATCTTCGATCTCGGCGCATTTGTTGGCCTCTCCTCGATCTATCTGAACAGCTGCTACCCGAAGGCCGACATCGTCGCGGTCGAGCCAAATCCGGCTAACTTTCGGGCGATGAGCGTGACGCTTGGCCTCAACGCGACACACATCAGACATCGGACAATCGGCAAAGTTCTCGCGGCCGAGTCCGGGACTGCCACCATCGCCAGCCTGGTGGACGGTCCAGACGCGACCAGCATGATGAATTCCACCGTGATCACTCTGACGAACGCGCCGACCGCAGAAGTCGATGCCATCGGGCTGGTCGAACTCGTCGGCGAGGCCAGTAGCTACGGCCTCAAACTGGACATCGAAGGAGGCGAATTCGGCCTGAAACCGGCACAGGCTGTGCTCTCTGATGCAACATGGATTCTGGGAGAATTTCATTACGGCCCCTGGTCGACATCGGAAGACCAATGGCTGCCGAAACTCCTGGCACGGGATTTCGAGCTGAGCATGCAGGTGCCGCGTCTAGAAATGACCGGGAGAGGGGAATTTTTCTGTATCGGTCAGGACTTCCACGCCGTGAAGCCTAAAGAGGAAAGCGCCACCAGATCGGGAAAATCTCTCAGGGAGAAGGTCGATGAACGATATTTTTGAAGCCGCTGAATCCCAGGTTCGAAGCTACTGCCGAAGCTTCCCCGCCACTTTTACCAAGGCCGTCGGTCACGAGCTGATAACGGAAGACGGTCGCAAGGTCACAGATCTTCTGATGGGATGCGGCGCCCTGAATTACGGGCACAACAATCCCATCATGAAGAATGCGGTGCTGGATTATCTACGGGATGACGGCGTGGTTCAGGCAATGGATCTTCACACCAGCGCGAAGGACGAATTTCTTCGCCGTTTCAAGCGTATCATCCTCGACAGGAGCGGGCTCCGGCATCGCGTGATGTTCACCGGTCCGACCGGCACGAACGCCGTGGAAGCCGCTCTCAAGCTGGCACGAAAAGTCACCGGGCGGTCGACAGTCATAGCCTTTACCGGCGGATTTCACGGCATGACCCTCGGGGCGTTGTCGGCGACGTCCAATCGCAACAGCCGGGCGGCATCCGCGCATCTCCTGTCCAACGTGGTCCGGGTGCCCTATGACGGCTACCTGCCGGGAGATGGTCTCGACTTTCTGGAACGCTCTCTGGACGATCCCAGCAGCGGCATCGACGCACCCGCCTGTATACTGGTTGAAACCATTCAGGGAGAAGGCGGCTTGCGCGCCGCGACCTGTGCGTGGCTGCGCCGGCTGAGAGCCATCGCCGATCGCTGCGGTGCCCTGCTGATCGTCGACGATATCCAGGCCGGGTGTGGCCGCACCGGTACGTTCTTCAGCTTTGAAAGCTTTGACGTACGCCCGGATCTGATCTGTCTCTCCAAATCAATCAGCGGTATCGGCTTGCCAATGGCTTTGCTTCTGATCGAACCGGAATTCGATATCTGGAACGTCGGAGAGCATAACGGGACTTTTCGAGGCAACAACTTGGCTTTTGTCGCGGCCTCTGCATCTTTGCAATATTGGGAAGATGACAGGTTCCGTAACGAAGTTTCCGACAAGATCGAGATCCTCGATACACGGTTGCGGGCAATGGCGGAACGGTGCCCGGACCATATCGAGGAGCTCCGAGGGCGCGGCTTCATGCGCGGTCTGGTCTTGCGCGGCGCCGGCACGGCCGATGCCGTGTCGCGGGATCTGTTCGCGCGCAACGTCATGGCCGAAACCTGCGGTGCCGGCGGTCAGGTGTTGAAACTCCTGCCGGCTCTGACCACCCCCATCGACGCTTTGAACGCGGCCCTAGACACAATCGAGGAGGTGATCGCGCGCCTCCCTATTCGCACATCAGACACAACAACAGCACCCCTCGGTCACGCAACAGCACGTACCGCGTAGGTGCTGATTGCCACCAAAAAAAGTCCCGCCGGACAAATGAATGCGTCGATAAAAAGCGCCATGCAAGCGCCTTCAACAACGCCGTTTCCCAGAATCAGCCGCCCAGCCGTCCCCTGAATGGCGTCCCCGAAATCAGCGTCACCAGGTGCGCCAAAAGCACGAGGCAGGTGACGACAGCCAAAATCTGGATCATCGTATAGGGGATCAGGGTAACCTGACCGGGCTCCCGCTCGCGTTTGTCCTGCCAATAGGCAAAGGCGAACAACAGGGCAGCGGCGCCAAGTGCGATCAATGTGGTGAAGAGGTCCATAGACACGACAGACTGAACAAGAGACCCAAAAAACGACAGGGGGAAACATAAGCATGAGTGTTGCAAAGCGCCAGCAGACCGCGACAAGCGGCAATTACGACCCGGCGAACGCCAGCCTGCCAACCTTCCACGACGCTGTACCCGGCTTTCAGGATGGAAGCGACAACCCAAGGTCCTATCTGGAACGCTGCCTCGAGGTGATCGACGCGCGGGAACCGGAGGTCCAGGCCTGGGTCACGATCAATCGCGACGGCGCCCGTGCCGCGGCCGATGCAGCGACAGACCGCTTCAAAGCCGGCCGCGCCCTTTCCCCCATCGACGGCATGCCCATCGGCATCAAGGATCTCTTCATGACGAAGGACATGCCGACGGAAATGGGCAGTCCTCTGTTCAAGGGGAACCAGACCCACGCGGACAGCGCCCTGGTCTACGGCTTGCGCCTTGCCGGTGCCGTTGTGCTCGGCAAGACCGTTACCACCGAGCTCGGCTTTTCTCATCCGGGCCCGACCCGGAACCCGTTCGACACGAACCGCACGCCCGGTGGCTCTTCCAGCGGCTCCGCTGCTGCGATCGGCGCCGGCATGGTGCCCGCCACCATCGGCTCCCAGGTTGTCGGTTCGGTCATCCGGCCCGCCAGCTTCTGCGGCAATATCGCCATCAAGCCGACCCTCGGCGCTCTCAATCGCGGCGAACGAGCGGGCGGTCTGAGCCAGAGCCATGTCGGCGTGCATGCCGGCTCTCTCAAGGATATGTGGGCCGTTGCCTATCAGATCGCCGCCAAAGCAGGCGGCGATGCCGGGTATCCGGGCCTATACGGCGAGGAAGCACCGGCCGAGCCCCGCAAGCCAAGCCATCTCGTGCTCCTGAAGACCGAAGGCTGGGACATGCTGGACGGCACCACCCGTGCAGCATTCGAGCAGGTGCTGGAGCAGCTCCGGAAGCAGGATGTGAAAGTCCTGACCCGCGCCGACAGCCCGACCATCGATGCATGCGAAGCAGCCATCGATGACAGTCTGAAGCTGGCACGCGACATCTGCTGCTGGGAGTTGCGCTGGACCTTGCGAAATCTGGCGGAGAAAGATGAAAGCCAGATGAGCGAGAGCCTGAAACAGCGCCTTGCCCTGGCCGAGGAAATGACGCTGGAAGATTACCGCGCTGCGCTCGACAGAAGGGAGCGGATGCGGGCCCGGTTCCGCGCTCTGGCGCCGTTTGCTGACGGCTGCATCAGCCTGTCTTCTGCCGGCATCGCTCCCCCGTTCGACGGCTCCGGCTCCGTAGGCGAGCCAGGTATTACGCATCAGACTGGCCTGCCGGCTTTCAATGCGGCAACATCGGCGCTTGGCGTGCCCTGCGTGACCCTGCCGCTGATGGGTGTGAACGGCATGCCCGTCGGGGTGCAACTGATCGGTCAAGCCCATCGGGACCAGGAACTCACAGGTACCGCCGCCTGGATGCAGGAGAACGTTAAACCGGTTTCGCTCTGAACGATCGGCCGCCACTTTAATCATCCGTCATCCCAGCATGCGCAGGGATGACGGTGTTGTTGGATCAAGGTGCGTTCTAACCCCGTCCGCGATAAGGCGGTACGCCCTGATCCGGCAGCCAGACGCCCTCTGGAACTGGCCCGGACTGGAAGAACACGTCAATCGGTATGCCACCTCGCGGATACCAATAGCCTCCGATGCGCAGCCAGCGCGGCTCCAGCTCCTCTATCAAGCGCCGGGCGATACCGACCGTGCAATCCTCGTGAAATGCACCGTGATTCCGGAAAGAGCCGAGGAACAGCTTCAACGACTTGCTCTCCACCAACCACTGGTCCGGCACATAATCGATCATCAGATGGGCGAAATCGGGCTGACCGGTCATCGGGCAGAGCGAGGTGAATTCCGGCGCCGTGAAACGGACGAGGTAATTCACGTCCGTCATCGAATTCGGCACCTTTTCCAGCATCGCCTTTTCCGGGCTATCCGGTAACTCGGTCGCACCGCCGAGTTGGGTCAGGCTGGAAAAACGCTCTTCGGAATGCGAGGTCATGGGACGGCTCCGTGTCAGATCCTACCGGTCGAGCCGTTTCATAACGCCAGAGCGTGCTGGAAGCCAGCGCCCTGCCCGCCCATTAGATCGTCATCCCGTCTGGAGAGCCGGGACCTGGACGATCATAAGACCTGCGCTCGCCTTCCTCTCGGTCCCGTCTTTCGACGGCATGACGATGAATTGAGACGGTCCAATAGCCCCCGCCTACCCAAACCGTCCCGTGCCGGAGAGCACCCGGTAGCAGCTGCGCATCTCGCCTCTGTCCGTGTAACAACCGCGCAGATGACGATCGCCGCTGGTTGCCGTGTAGGCCTCCCGGCCATGCACCACGCGGTGATTATCGAAGCAGATGCACTCGCCGGCATTGAGCCGAAACCGCATCACGTATTTCTCCGCCTGCAACATTCGCCCGAAACGGTAGAAGGCCGGGTAATAGAGGTCGAGAAAGTCCTGCGGAAGGTCGAAAACATCTGCCATATGCTGGCTGATGGAGACGCCGGAAACCTCACCATGCGCATCGAGTTCGATCACTCTCTGGCGCGCCCGCATATCAAAGGCATCATGTTCGCAGAAATAGGGAATATCGGTCTCTGTCAGCAGTTTGAAATCGGCCGGAAACTGCTCCCGAAGATCGTTCGCAACCGCGACAGCGTCGACAAAAACACTGTTGCCACCCTCCACTGAATTTGCCACGCAATGCAGATACTGGACGCCCGGCGCGCATTCCTCAGCCGGCAGATCGGTATGCAGCTCCAGCGCGCTCGCCGTGAAAGCGGTGTTGGTCGGATTGATGTGCGTCATTACTTCGAATGAGGTGCCGAAGAAACTCGGACGGACATATCCCGCCAGCGCGGCCGTCACCTCCAGGGCATCCGGCGTCTCCGGCATATCTGTGATCAGGGCCACGCCCTCGGTCAGAATTGTCTCGAACCAGGCTTTTCGAAGTGCCGGATCTGACATAAGGGCTGGCTGGGAGTACCGGGGCACATTCGGATAATGATCCCCGAGCCAGGCCCGGCGCGGCAGATCAGCCGGATCGTGCCGTGGCGTCCCTGTTGCATACGAAGCGAGGAAATCGAGAGGGTAGCGGCTGCTGTGACCATTGCGCCAAACAACGTCCAGTGCCTCCCCCGACAGCACCGCCGCCTCCGGTTGCGGCGCGCTCTCCTCGGCGAAAATGTCAAAGCAGCGTTCCCGCGTCACCGGGTCAAAGGATGTCCGACAATTGTCCCGCAGCCAGAAGTAATTGAAATAGGCCGCAGTTCCGTCGGGAAACCCGACCTCAAGCCCTGTGTCCCGCAAGGTGACACCACCTTCTTTTCGCGCCTGCATGCCTATGCTCCTTTCCGAGACTGGGCTACATCCATAAGAATGAAAACAGACAGGCATGTCGCAATCGCACTATTAAGTGGCCCAAATTCGCCACCTAACCATCTGTTTTATTGTACAAACTTGAATCTGCACAAAACTTCTGAGAAGCCTGAAAAATCGGATCATTTGATAAGGTGACCTTATTTCATGTCGCGCCACCTGCCGCCGCTCCGCCTCTTCGGCGTATTCGAAACAATCTGTCGGACCGACAACCTCCGCGCCGCTGCGGCCGCGCTGAATGTGTCCCAGCCGGCCGTCAGCCAGTCCCTGCGGCAGCTTGAAGATCATATCGGCGCCCGACTGATCGATCGGAACACCCGGCCCGCATCACTGACAGCCGAGGGCGAAATTCTTCTCCGTGCAACAGAAGACGGGCTCGGCCGGATCTCCGGCGCAGTGGACGAGATCCGCCGCCATCAGGCTCAGCGTGGTTCAAACGTCACGGTGGCCTGCTCCGTCGGTGTCGCTACCCTCTGGCTCATGCCGCATCTGGAGAGCTTCTACTGCGACCATCCGGACGTGCAGGTAAACGTCATCACCTCGGAAAGCGGCGCGCCGACTATTGCGGGCGATGTCGATATTGCTATTCGTTTCGGCGACGGGAAATGGTCCGACGGCACTGTCACGCCGCTCCTGGAGGAACGGATCGAGCCGGTATGCACACCGGAATTGGCCGAACGCCTTACCCTGACGCCGGAGAGCCTGCACGCGGCGCCGCTGATCCATGTCGATGTGAAAGACCCGCGCTGGCTCGGCTGGACGGACTTTCTCGCAGCCCTCGGTCTTGGCTGTCCCACCCACCCGGTGCAGCTCCGTTTCTCGAACTATGTCCAGGCCACCCAGGCCGCCCTTGCCGGTCGCGGAGTGGCCCTCGGCTGGCGTACGATTACCGGCGGCCATCTCAGCGAGGAGCGCCTGATCACGGCAGTCGAGGCACCACTAACGCCACCAAGCGCCTTCTATGCCGTCACGGCGTTTGACCGCGCCGGGGATGAGGCGACACGCAGCCTGCTAGATTGGCTCACGGGTCTCTGTAGCGAGTTTGCCTAAGCATATGCCTGCTGCAGGGCCAACTCTGCGAACGCTATGACGGTTATGAGAACAGCCCAGTCGTTGCAGAAGGCAGATAAGCAGCGCTAATCGCAGCATCCGCATTTTTGCGGTAGCGAAGACGCTGCCGGCACGGCAGTCTGCGCACATACCACCACCACACCTTCCGGAGACCGCACCATGTCCTCGCCCGTCGCCCTCACCCCGGCAAGCAATCTCGGTTATTGGCCGGAGCGCGTCGATCTCGCCGCCGCATTCCGCTGGACCGCGCGGCTCAACATGCATGAAGCGGTGGCGAACCATTTCTCTCTGGCAACAAACGATGACGGCACCCGTTTCCTGATGAACCCGAACCAGATGCATTTCTCCCGCATCAAGGCATCGGATCTTTTGGAACTGGATGCAAACGATCCCGACGTGCTGAGCCGCCCCGGCGCACCGGACCCGACCGCCTGGGGGCTGCATGGTTCCGTTCACAGACACTGCCCGCATGCCCGCTGCGTCATGCATGTGCATTCGATCCACGCCACCGTGCTGGCCAGCCTGAAGGACAGCCGCCTGCCGCCGATCGACCAGAATTGCGCCACCTTCTACAACCGGATGGTGATCGACAACGAGTATGGCGGGCTGGCCTTCGAGGAAGAGGGCGAGCGCTGTGCCACCATGCTGACAGACCCGAAGGTCAAGGTCATGGTGATGGGCAACCATGGCATTCTGGTGATCGGCGACACGGTCGCGGACACCTTCAATCGCCTCTACTATTTCGAGCGCGCGGCGGAAACCTATATCCGTGCGCTGCAGACCGGCATGGAGCTGCGCGTGATCCCGGACGACATCGCCGAGAAGACCGCGCAGGAACTGGACGATTATCCGGGACAATCACAACAGCATCTGGACGAGTTGAAAGCGATCCTGGACGAGGAAGGCTCGAACTACGCGGCCTGAGCCCTGTCGTCGTCATCCCGTCCATTCAGCCGCGATGACGATTGCATCAATGCCTGTCGCACATCGGTTGATGTCGGGTAAGATGTCTTGCATCAGAGGCATCCGGCAGAGAGTGCTCCATGGTAGAAGACCGCTATTCCCTCCCCCAGCGATTGCTCCACTGGGCCATTGCCGCGCTCGTATTCCTGACGCTTGCGGCCGGTATCCTGTTTTTCGTCTTCGGTTTTGCTGGACTTAAGGAGAACTTCGGCGGCGCCGTGACGAACGCGCTCTACAAGTATCACAAGACTGCGGGCGTTCTGGTCCTGGGCCTGATGCTTTTCCGCATCGCCTTGCGCCTACGCCTGGGCGCCCCGCCGAAGCTGGAAAGCCTGACACCACAGGAACGCATTCTCTCAACTGCCGTGCAGCACCTTCTCTATCTGGCGCTGATCGCGCTGCCGGTCTTCGGCTGGCTCGCCACCGCGGCCGGTGGCTTTCCCGTCGAGTTCTTCAACTGGACACTTCCCGGGCTGATCGGCAAGGACAAGGCCCTGTCGGAGATCCTCTTCACGCTACACGGACTGGCCGCACTGGCCGTCATGCTGCTGCTTGGCCTACATATCGCCGGCGCGCTCCGGCACTGGCTGATCAAGCGGGACGGGGTGATGCGGCGGATGAGCCTGTTTGGGTGAAGCGCCCGTTGCATCACCTGACTCTGCGGATATCCGGCAAACCGATTAGGCTATGGACAGCGTCGGAAAGTGTCAGTCGCCCCCGTGTAAATCGCTGCTACCCACCGCTTCAAGTCTTGGCCCGTCATCATCAAATAATCTCACGGGGCCTTTGCGGGCAAAGGGCCGCGCGTCATACTTGCCGCTCCAGAGAATGATCTCGTGTATGACCGGTGCCAGATCGCGCCCCTTTCCGGTCAGGTGATACAGATAGCTCCGGCCACTCGCCGGATCCCGGGTCTTCTCGATGATCCCGTTCGCCTCAAGCTGTTTCAGACGGTCAGCGAGGATATTCGTTGAAATCCCCTCTCCCCCTTCGAGGAAATCCCCGTAGGTCTTTTTTCCGTACAGCGTCATGTCGCGGATGATCAACAGGCTCCAGCGATCCCCGAAAACATCAAGACCAAAGGCGACCCGACAACCGCTTGTGCGTAGCTTGCTCGTGTTCTCCATGAGTTAAATTTAGAAAAAACACTTGCAATAAACAAGTTGTTTTTCTATCTGTTAATTACTTGCAAAACGCAAGTCTTTTTCATATTACCAGCAACAAGAGAGCCGCTTCATGGACAACCTGAAAACCGGCACAGATCACATCGAAATACCGTTCGAACAACGCCTCCGGTTCCGGGGAGCGTCAGCGGCCGGAGCAGTCCATGTCCTTCGGTCACTCCGCCCCGCAGATTCATCGACGTCCTTTACCGGGAATAGGGACGAACGGCTGAAAACCCCGGCATCGCCCACGGCCGAGAGGGCTGGCATCACGAATAACATTTTGAAGATCTTCAGCGCCGCCCTACTACGCGCCCTTGCCTCAACGCGCCCGAAGTGCGCGGTGCATAAACTCCGCACCGATACGAGTGAAGCGGAGAACCTCGAAGACTGGCATCTCCGGCCGCCTTACCGACTCGGATAAATCGGAGCGTCCCCATCTTCCCGAAAAAATACGTCATCCCTGCGCAAGCAGGGACCCAGGGAAGACATGCTCAGCCGTAGGATCATCTAGGTCCCGGCTCTCTGGCCGGGATGACGACATTGAGGCCCGAACAGGCTGGCGGACACTAAAAAGGTGGAGCGGATTAAGTCGCGCATCCCTTTTAACTCCGATTTCTATCTATATGACTGAATCTTGAGGAGAAATGCGTCTAGCAGAGTTTGTTTGCGCAAAGAATAGTGCGCTTGTCGGTGATGCTCGGGGCAAAGCGCTATTACGTTCTCAACCACGTCAAGCCCGTCCTCAGAAAGCGGAATAACATGATGCGTCTCAAGATAGATTTTCCCCGAGACAGTCTCAAAACCTAATCGACCACAATACTCACAATGGCCTCTCGCACGGGCTAATACCTCTTCTCTGACAAACCGATCTCTCACGAATAAATCATTTGTTACCGTCCGGCGCCCAGCACTCCCAGCTTGTTCATCAAAAGATGAAAACTGATCTTCGAAAAATACCGGTACAGACCAACGAATAAGCTCGATGTCATTCAATAACAGATTCGGTTCACCAATACGCCAAAACGCATAGTCAAGCTCTCTTGCCGTTACACTAGATGGCCTCGAACTGGGCGATGCTGATTCCGTTTTCCCATCTAACAAGATGACACGTATAGGCGCCGCATTAGTTGCTGCCTTGTTTATTATTCCCAACATTCTTTTAGCGCGGCCTGTCCACGGCCCCCGTCCTGAACGAGAGTAATTTTCTATATCGTTTTTGAGGTTCATCCTCACCACAAGATCATTATTTTTCGGTTTTATTTCCTTCCACCAAATATTTAGTAAAGCGCCCATCTCGTCGCACCAGTATGCCCATTCATAACAAAAATTTGGGTTTTGCGACGGGGCACCATGATAATTCCCCCACCCAGAAATGTCGTGACCGCACGCCTCAACTAAATCTATTATTCTGCTTTTCTTATGCGGCCTTAATTTTTCAATTTCTTCCAAAGACATCCAATTCCAATCTATCCGATATACAAATCACACTTCACCCGGCTTCGCGTCTCCACGCCATGATGATCCCGCCGATCACCAGCAGCAGTACCAGCGCACCCGGCAGCAGCGGCACTGTCCGCACCCCAGTCACGATGTAATCCTCGTTCCGCACCAGCCCCGCCCAGTCGCGGCCTGATGTGGCGCGGCCGGTGCGGACGCGGCGGAGGGACGGGGTGTCTTCCTCGGCGCCCCAGGTGACGGAGCCGCCGGTTTGTTCCGCCAGCGGGCCGAGCCATTCAGCCGTGGTGTGGACGTCAGAGAATTCGACCGGGTTGAGGGCGCCGACGGCGGCGAGTTTGCTGAGGGTGCCGTCGGTGAAGCCGTGCAGGCCGACCTGGTCCGTGGTGAAGCTGGCCTGCCCCCGGCCGGGACCAGTGCGGGTCAGCGGCAAGGTGAGTTCGGTGCCGTCCGGCAGGGTCATGGTGACGTCTGGCAACTCTCCGTCAAGGGAACGGCGGGTGACGTCGATCCGGTCGCCCTTTACCCTGACGCGCAGATCGTTCTCTTCCAGATCAGGCTCCCGCATCAGCCAGTGGGCCGTGCGGCGGAGGATTTCGGCCTGGGGGCCGCCACCGTCGAAGCCACGGGTCCAGAGCCACATCTGGTCGGTCAGCAAGTGGGCGACGCGGCCCTCGCCGAACCGGTCGAGGATCAACAGCGGGCGGCCTTCCGCCCCTTCCATCAGCACGACACCGCGCAGCACGTCCGCCTCGATCTGCCGGAACCAGCGCCCCCATGTCGGCGCGGCGGTCTCGATACCGTCGGCATCAAGCGCGGGGCCGCCCGGCAGGTCGGCCGTCACCGGATGGCGATAGCCGTCCGGCGTGGTGGCGGGGCGGAACGGCTGCTCGACAATGTCGCCGGTCGGCATGGCCGGCAGCACCTCTCCGAGCGGCGTGTTGGCGAGCGAAAGGCGGGAGGCGAAAGGCGGGCCGCTGGCCTCCAGGAAGGCGCCGCCATTACGCACGAACTCGACGATATTGCGCAGATAGCTGCGCGGCAGCACGCCCCGGCGCTGATACTGGTCGAAGATAATCAGATCAAACTCGTCCAGTTTCAGCTCGAACAGCTCGCGCACCGGAAAGGCAATCAGGGACAGCTCACGCACCGGCGTGCCGTCCTGCTTTTCCGGCGGGCGCAGAATGGTGAAATGTACCAGATCGACGGACGGGTCCGCCTTAAGCAGATCACGCCAAGTCCGCTCCCCAGCATGCGGTGCGCCTGAGACCAGCAGCACGCGCAGACGGTCCCGCACGCCGTTGATAGCCAGCACCGCGCGGTTGTTCTTTTCGGTCAGCTCATCCGGCCCCGGCCCCGCCATCATCTCGATAATGGTCTCGCCTCCATGGTCGATGGGGATCTCGATCTCCACCACCCGGTTGGCGCGGATAACCGCATCGGGCAAGGGCACGCCGTCGATCAACATGCTGAAGGGTACCGCCGCTGTCTCGTCCGCATCCTCGATCCGGATCTTGGCGGTCACGGTGCGACCGACCACACCGAAAGAGGGCACATGCTCGACGACAAGCCGCCGGTCGCGCTCACCCTTTCGGCCGGTCAGGATGACATGCAGCGGTCCGCCAAGGTCACGGTCTCCGAGCTCCTCCACCCGGTCATGGCTTTGACCGTCCGTCACCGCGATGACACCGGCGAGCCGCCCTTGCGGTACATCGTCCAGCACATCGCGCAGGGTGGTAAAAAGCCTGGTCCCGTCCCTGCCGCTCGCCGCCCGGCCACTGCCGCCGCCGATGGTGACGGTACGCAGCTCAAGATCGTCGAGGGTGCCAAGCTGACGCATCAGGTCCTCGGTTATTTCGGCCGCCCGTTCCGTGCGGCCATCGATAGACTGGCTGGTGCTTTCGTCGAGTAGCAGAACGGCGACATCGTCGCGCGGTTCCCGGTCCTCGGCGATCAGATAGGGATTGGCGAGCGCCGCCAGCAGCACCAGAAGCGCCAGGCTACGCCATAGAGCGCCGCGCCCGCGCATCGATGCCGTATATATCACCAGCGAGAAGCCGGCCGCCGCCAATGTGCCGATCACCCACCATGGTACCATCGGCGAGAAATCGAGCCCGACCGCCGCGCCTATCATTGGCCCAGCCTTTCAAGGATCGCCGGGACATGCACCTGGTCCGCCTTGTAGTTCCCGGTCAGCATATACATCACCAGATTGACGCCAGAACGGAAGGCCATTTCCCTCTGAAGCTCGCCGCCCGGCACCACAGGGAAACGGTAGAAACCATCTTCGGATTTCGCCCAGGCACCGGCCCAATCGTGGCTGCCGATGATCACCGGGGAGACTTCGCTCTCGCTGCTCCCTTCGCCCAACTCGACATAGAGCCGGCCGCCGTCATAGCGGCCAGGGAAAGTATCGAGCAGGTAGAAGGTCTTGGTTAGTACGTGATTTTCCGGCACCGGTGCGAGGGCGGGAATGTCCAGATTGCGGGTCAGGGAACGAAGCCGTTGCAGCCCCGGCCCAGCACTCCCGGGGGCGGCATCAATCCGGTCCCGTGTGTCGAAAAAGATCGTACCGCCATTGCGCATATACAGATTGAGCCGTGCCTCGCCGCCCGGCGTCAGGTCGGTCTGCGCACTGGTCATCGGCCAATAGAGCAGCGGGAACAGAGACAGCTCATCCACCTCCACATCGACGGCCATCGGCTCCAGCGGCTCCACCGCCGTGCGGCGGTTCAGGATTTCGCTGAGACTGCTGAGCCCGGAGCGGCTGATCTCATCGACCTCCCGGTCTCCGGTAATCACATAGGCAAACCGTGTGTCGAGCGCGGCACGCATGATCCAGCGCTCTTGCTCGCTCATGGTCTGCGATGCGGCGGTCTTAACCAGGACCGGGAACAAGAAGGCGGCGAGCAAAAGAACAGAGACCGTTGCGCCCGCCCGCGCATTGCCGACACCACGGACAAGCCCGCGCATGATCAGTGTGATAATGAAGTCCACCAGCAACAACAAGGCAGCGGCCGTCAGGCCCCAGGGAGCGAGATCCAATTCATCCCCGCCGCCGTACCGGACCACGCCGCTATTCTCGGGAATACTTGCAAGCGGCACCATATCAGCCGCGAGAGGGCCAAGATTGAAGGCCATGCGGGACAGCTCGCTGCCGTAATAGCCCGGCGGATGGTCCGGCCCGATCAGCGGTGCCGCATCCCCGCCCAGCTCGAGCGCCCGGGCGCTGGCTTGTGGCGCACCGATCTGACCGAAACCGTTCAGTGTTTCCACGGCGGGTGCCGTCCCGCCGCCTGTCGCCTCGCCAACCCCGGCACTGACAGCGACGATTCGGCGGAGCATTTCGACAAAAGCGCCGGAGATGGACAGATCGCTCCAGTCCGTATTGGCCGTGGTGTGAAAAAGAACGATGCGCCCGTCTCCGCGCGACATGGCAGTCACGATCGGCGTGCCGTCCGCAAGACTGGCCCAAGTTCGGTCCGCCAGCTCGATAGAGGGCTCGGCCAGAACCTGTTTATAGATCAGAACATTTTCGTAATCCGGCAGATCCGCGAAAGGCGTCTCCCCCTCGAACGGCGCAAGTGCGGCCGGGGAAGACCAGGAAAGCACACCACCAAGCGACCGGTCACCGCCACGCAGAAACACCGGCAGAAGCTCTGATTCGCCAAGCCCCCGGTTTTCCAGGCTGGCAGCCGCAAGGCGCGGACCGGCGAACCGGATAAGCGTGCCTCCGTCGGAGATCCAGTCATTCAGCAGGGCCTTTTCCCCGGACGGCAGCAGACCGGTATCCGGCAGCGCGATGACCGAAATATCCCGCTTCAGCAGATCGTCCAGCGTGCCCCGGCTCACCTCACTGAACGGCGCCAAAGCGCGGTCCAGAAAGAACATTTCCTCCAGCAAAGGCTGTGATTCCTGAAAGCCGGAACCGGCAACCAGTCCAACCGGACGACGGCGGAAACTTTCATCAAGCAGGGCAACGGATGCCGCCCCCGGACGCTCTTCAATTTCAAGGCGCGCCAGCTCGTTGCGCAGCTCCAGCGGAAGTTCGACAATAGTTTCGGCAGCCGGCTCACCTTCAGCGAACGTGGCCCGCGCACGGGTCAGCACCCGGCCATCCGTCGCCACTGCGCGAACATTCACGATTTCTTCCGCGCCCCCAGTCAGCCGGGTCAGCCGCGCGGTCAGGGCATTACGCTCGCCGACCCGCGCGGTCAGAGCCAGCGGACTCTCGCCACCATCATAAACTGTCAAGCTACCGAAACTCGCAAGCCGCTCCGCCAGTATCCGGTCCTCCGGCTCCTCGACCCCGTCCGCCAGCCAGAAAACAGAGACTGCTCCGGCAGCCCCCAGCGGGGTTTGCGCAATCCGTTCGGCCGCAATTGCGGGCGCTGTCGGCCAGGGCTGCGGCTCCAGTCCGTTCACGAATGTCCGCGCGTCGTCCGGAGCCATCAGGCCGCCACGCTCGATAGCAGCGGAATCCGAGACCGCCGTCGGGAAGATCGCCACAGCCCGCCCGGAACGCTCCGACCGCTCGACCAGATCCAGTGCCGCCGCTTTGCGGTCAGGCCAGCCCGGCGCTGCCGCCCAGCCATTGTCGACCACGATCACCACCGATCCGGAGCCGACAAGGTCCTGCCGAGCACCGATCAAAGGTTTCGCCAGCGCCAGGACGACCAGCGCAGCGAAAAGCAGACGCAGCAGCAGCAGCCACCAGGGTGTGCGGTCCGGTGTTTCTTCCGGCGATTGCAATCCGTAAAGCAGGCGGATTGCGGGGAACGCGACGGTGCGCGGGGCCGGAGGCGTAATCCGGATCAGCAGCCAGATCGCCGGCAGGGCAATCAGTCCGGCGAGGATCCAGGGAGAAGCGAAAGCCAGAGGCCCGAGTGTCAGCATTAGCGCGCCCTCACCTGTCTTGCCGCGTCATCGCGGTATAAAGCTTGAGCAAGGCCGCTTCCGGCGGCTCTGTCGTGACATGCTGGCCAAAGAACCATCCGGCACCCCGGCAGACATCCTTCAGTTGCGCCCGATGTTTGGCCAATTTTTCGATATAAGCCTCCCGTACCCGGTCAGCGCGGCGCAGCAGATGCGCGGTTTCAGCTTCGGTACCCTCAAACCGTATCCGTCCCTGGAACGGAAACGCCTCTTCCGCGGGATCAGTCACTTGCAGCAGGAAGCCAGACACACCAGCAGCGGCGTAATGCCGGATGATCTCGGCGTATTCCGCAGCAGGCTCCATGAAGTCGGAAACCAGAACCATGACGGCATGACGCGGGAGATTTTCAAAGGCAGGTAGACTGGCAGCGCTCTCCCGGGCATTCTCCAGAGTGTTCGCAAAAAGATTAAGCCCGCTCCGGCCGCCACGCGGCGGCACCCCTTCGCTAAGCAGGGCGATGCGCTCCCCAGCCTCCACCAGAAGAGACCCGAGGGCAAGAACCAGCAGATCGGTACGCACGGATTTCTCCGGCAGCGTCCTGTCCGAGGAGAAGCGCATGGATGGAGAAGAATCCCGCCACAGCCAGACACTCTGCGACGCTTCCCACTCGGTCTCCCGGACATAAACTTCATCGGTTCGCGCCGTGCGCCGCCAGTCGATCCGGCGCACCGAGTCAGTCACCTGATAGGGCCGGAACTGCCAGAAAGCTTCTCCCATGCCAACGCGCCTGCGGCCGTGCATGCCCTGGGAGACGGTCGCTGCGACACGCTCAGCCGCAACCAGGAGCGGCGGGAATTTTCCGGCGAGTTCTTCGGCATGATGACGCATCGGCGCGTCCCGGCTCAGCGATACGGGGCCAGCAGACGCTGGATGATATCGTCGAGCGAGACACCTTCCGCGCGGGCGGCAAAGTTCAGGGCCATACGGTGCCGCAGCACAGGCGGCGCCAAGTCGAGCACATCCTCGACCGAGGGAGACAGGCGGCCGTCGAGAATGGCGCGCGCCCGGACCGCAAGCATCAGCGCCTGACTGGCGCGCGGGCCAGGCCCCCAGGCCACATGGCGCTTCACCTCGTCCACACCGGTGGTTTCCAGGCGGCCGGAGCGCACGATTTCAAGGATAGCTTCAAGCACAGTTTCGCCGACCGGGATCTGACGCAGCAATTTCTGCGCGTCGATCAGCTCGGCCGCATTCAGCACAGGCTCGACCGCACGCTCCTCGCTGCCGGTGGTAGCAAGCAGCATGCGGCGTTCCGCATCACGGTCCGGATATCCGACATCGATCTGCATCAGAAACCGATCGAGCTGGGCTTCAGGAAGCGGGTATGTACCTTCCTGCTCAAGCGGGTTCTGGGTCGCCAGAACCAGGAAAGGCGACGGTAGCTCATAAGTATGGCCGCCGACCGAAACCGTGCGTTCCTGCATGGATTGCAGCAGGGCAGACTGGGTTCGCGGGCTGGCCCGGTTGACTTCGTCCGCCATCAGGATTTGCGCGAAGACGGGGCCCTTCACGAAGCGGAAATGCCGTTTTCCGTCTTCCGATTCCTCCAGGATCTCCGCGCCGACGATATCGGCGGGCATCAGATCGGGTGTACATTGGATACGCTTATCGTCGAGCCCGAGCACTGTCCCCAGTGCTTCGACGAGCCGAGTCTTGGCCAGTCCCGGCACACCGATCAACAGAGCGTGACCACCGGCAAGAACCGTTGTCAATGTCTGGTCGACAACCTCGCGCTGTCCGAAAATCACCGTTTCGACCTGCGCCCTGGCTTTCGCCATCCGCGCGCCGAGCGCATCTATTTTTTCTACGGTATCGGTTTCAAGCCGATGATCGAGAGTGGAGGAATTGGTCATGGACTCTATACTTCCTTCTTAATCACGAGCTCCGCCGGCAAGCGGCGGCGCATAATGAAGAACTCATAGAAGCAGCCAGCAACCGATGACCGCATCGAACGCGCCTTCCGATGTCTCCCCCACACCAGATCAGTTAGAGCGTATCGCAGCTGCTGCAACAGGCAAGCGCGAACAACGCGAACAGATCGATATGGGCCATTACGGCATTCGCATCGCCGTTGACGGCACATGGTACCATCAGGGCGCGCCCTTTACCCGCCAGGCCCTGGTAAAGCTCTTCGCAACCATCCTGCACCGTGACGAAGATGGCGGCTACTCTCTCAGAACGCCGGTCGAACGTGGCAAGATCACGGTCGACGACGCTCCATTTACAATCGTCGAGGCATGGTACGACGATGCGGGGTCAGCGGAAATGACATCTCAGAGACTTATGCTCCGCACCAACCTTGACCATATTTTGACCGCCGGACCAGATCACGCGATTCGCGTCGTGACCGATCCTGAAACAGGAGAACCCCGCCCCTATATCGATACCGGGAATGAATTAGATGCCCTCATTCTACGCCCCGTATTCTATGATCTGGTGGATAAGGCAGAAAGTGTGCAGCGAAACGGTGAAACCGTGTTCGGGCTATGGAGCGATGGCGTTTTTCATGAACTTGGCACCCTCTGATGCATAATTTCGACAGCAGCAGGCTTCGCTCGGCTTTCCGGGAAGGCAGGCCGGACGACACGGCAGAGGGCCGCGGAGATCACGACCTGAACCCGGACATGAAGCCGCCGGTCAAGAATCGCCCGGCCTCCGTTCTCATTCCGATCATAGAGCGAGATGAAGGCCTCACCATGCTGCTGACCAAGCGGTCCGAGGATCTACCGGTCCATCCCGGCCAGATCAGCTTTCCCGGCGGCCGGGCCGAGCCTCATGATGACGGGCCGGTCGACACGGCGTTGCGCGAGACGGAAGAAGAAGTCGGCATTCACCGACGCCATATCGATGTGGTCGGCCAGCTCGGCCTCTACAGCACCCGCACAGGATTCGAAATCACACCCGTCGTCGGGTTGCTGACGCCCCCCTTTGACACCCGGGCTGATCCGATGGAAGTGCAGGAAATCTTCGAAGTCCCGCTCGCCTTCTTCCTCGACCGCGAAAATCATGAGCGGCACAGCCGGGAATGGAACAAACAGATCCGCAGTTTCTATGCCATGCCTTACGGCGATTATTACATCTGGGGTGCCACAGCCGGCATGCTGGTAAACTTCGTCGATGTGCTGCTGCCCCGCTTTGATGCCTGAGACCGCCTGATGCGTATCTCCCCGCTGCCCTGGATGACCAGCCCCGAAACACGGGCCGTGATGGATGTCCTGAACCGGGGCGGCGACATGGCCCGCTTCGTTGGCGGCTGCGTGCGCAGCGCCGTGCTGAACCTGCCGATCGCGGATATCGATATCGCAACCCGCCACACGCCGGAGAAGACAACCGAGCTTCTGAAAGGTGCTGGCATCAGGGTTGTGCCGACCGGCCTGCAGCACGGCACGGTGACGGCGGTCATCAATCACGAGCATTTCGAGATCACCACGCTTCGGCTCGACGTCGAGACTGACGGGCGGCGCGCGATCGTCGCCTTCACCGAAGACTGGAAAGAAGATGCGGCGCGGCGTGACTTCACCATGAACGCGATGTTCCTGCGCCCGGACGGCACGCTGGAAGACCCTTTCGGCGGGTACGGCGACGCACTGAGCGGCCGGGTCCGGTTCGTCGGCGATCCGGCAACCCGCATCCAGGAAGACGTACTCCGGATTCTCCGCTTCTTCCGGTTCCATGCCCATTTCGGCAAGGACGGTATCGATCCCGTCGGGCTCAAGGCCTGCGCGGACCATGCCGGGCAGATCAAGACCCTTTCCGGTGAACGGATCAGAGCCGAATTTCTGAAACTTCTGGCCGCAACTGATCCGGTTGCCGTGCTGGCAACCATGGAATCAGCCGGGATACTGCAAAGCTATCTGCCCGGCCCGTACAACCCGGTGGCCCTCACCCGGCTCATCGAGTTCGAGCCCAAAGTCGCCGACCCAATTCTGCGCCTCGCGGCATTCGCGCCGGAGCGGCCCGAACAAGCGTTTCGCGCATCGGCGCGGATGCGGTTCTCGAATGCGGAAGCGGCCCGTTTCACCAGCCTGTCGCAGACGTGCCTCCCGGCAATGGCCGATGACCCAGCTGCCCGTCAGCAGATCTACATCAACGGCAATTCCCTGCTCGAAGACCTCGTCCGGCTCGGCTATGCGAATGGCGGCTTCGACCGGGAGCAGGCCGAAGACCTCATCGCCCGGTCTGAAGACTGGCCAAAGCCCGGTCTGCCCCTGCGCGGTGCCGATCTCGTGAAAATGGGGATTGCCGCCGGCCCCGGAGTGGGAAACCTTCTGCGGAAAATCGAATCATGGTGGATCGAGCGGGATTTCGGTCCCGAACACGAGGAATGCCTCGCTGAGGCCCACCGCATTGCAGGCAAGGAGTAACAATGTCAGACAGAGTGAGTGCCGCGGCCCAGCGGCTGTTCGAAGCTTTCGGGACCGGCTCGCCAATCGCGGATCTGCCTGCGGCCGAAGCGCCGCAGACACGCGACGATGCCTTCGCCATTCAGGATGCTACGTTCGATCTCCTCGGCCGGAAGGTGGGCGCCTGGAAAGTCGGCGGCAGTCCCGGAACGGAATCGACCGCATCGCCGATAGCGACCAGCAAGATCTATCCCTCTGGACAGGTGCTCTCCTCGGCTGAGCATAGGAACTTCGGTGTGGAGGCGGAGATCGCCTTCCGGCTCGGCCAGGACTTGCCGCAGCGTGAAGCAGACTACAGCCCCGACGATATCAGGGCAGCCGTGTCGGACATGATTGTCGCCATTGAGGTCGTAGAATCCCGCCTGCTGAACTGGCCGAAAACAGATCCGCTGTGGGCGTTGATGGATTTCCAGGCAAATGACTCGCTCGTACTCGGCACCGAGATGCCGGTGCCCGAGGCGCTCGACTTTTCAACCCAGCCCGTCCGTTTGCTGTTCGACGATAAGGCCGTTTTCGAGGATACCGGAACCTTCGGTGGCGGCGATCCCTTCGTCCTGATGGCATGGCTCGCCAATCATGCGCCAGGCCGGACAGGCTCCCTCAAGGGCCGTGGGCTGAAAGCCGGGGACGTGGTCACAACCGGGTCATGGAACGGCGTTCACTTCGCCAAGGCAGGCACTACGGCACGGATCGAGTTTCCCGGGCTTGGACAGGCGGACATGCGGTTCGGATAACAGAACCAATGCGCATAAAAATATCGCCATTCATTCTAATCAGGCTTTGAGGGTAGAAGCCCAAACGGAACGAATGGCGGCTATTCAAGGGGGTTAATGCGCGAGTAGGTGGGAATGACAGTTAATCATCCTCGTCCTCGTCCCGGAGAGGAGGCGAAACACTTCTCCCATGCACGGCGCTATCCCGTTTATGCAGCTCTCTCACCCGCCTTTCGTACATCATCTCAGCGTCATAGCGGTCTTCATAAAAGGGAAGCCCCGTCAGGCGATGATGCTTAGCCCGCCCCCTGAGCGTGGGGCCGGGCGGCTGTTCAGGAATTCGAGCACCTGAGTCGACCGGCTGATGCGCTCGTTGAACACCTGTAAATCCCGCTCCGCAGGATCAATGCTGTAATCCGGGACTTCCAGCGGCTCGCCCGTCAGTCGCTGTGCTTCGCTAATCAGCTCGCCGGCCTTCACCGCCTCGGGGCGGCCATCCAGGGCAATGCTCTCCGTCGAATCCTCATCCCCCACTGGGACCAGACGGGCTGAAATCGTCAGAGTTCCATCATCCTCGGTCTCTGTGGTCTCTGTGTCCGTCTCTTCAGCCGCTTCCTGCGCCTGTGAAAGATTTGCGGGATCGACAAGCGGGCGCGGCGCCAAAGCAGCCGGGCTTTGCAGGGAAGCGTCCCGGCTTTGAACATCTCCGGGAGCCTCTATTGTAACGGAAGTTCCATTACCCGAAGAGGCCTCACGGGTACCCACAACTGGACGGTTCGGCCCAGGCCGTGAATCACCCACATTTCCGGCAATCGCTCTCTCAAGCGAACCGGCCGCTGTCAGATTTATCGCACCAGAAATAGACACTGATCGGCAAGGCCCCAATTACCCTGACGCCCCCGCGCCAAGTCTTAACTGAAGATTAATTCATCAGTGAATTGAGTCCAACTGAAATAGGAGTATCACTTGGTGTCTAATCATCTATGGGAGAGGGCCAGATAACCATTGGCGGCATGCTCATCAGGATAGCCTCTACGTTTCCGCCGGTTTTCAGGCCGAAAAGTGTTCCCCGATCATGGATCAGGTTGAACTCGACATAGCGGCCGCGCCGGACCAGCTGATGGTGGCGCTCCTCCTCCGTCCACTCCTCGTTCATCCGCCGCCGGGCAATCGCCGGATAGGTCTCCAGGAACGCTGTGCCGATATCGCGGGTGAAGGCGAAGTCCTTCTCGAAATCCCCGTCCACATAATCATAGAAAATCCCGCCGACACCGCGCGGCTCGTTCCTGTGCTTGAGGAAGAAGTACTCGTCGCACCATTCCTTGAACTTCGGATAGTAGGCCGGATCGTGCTTGTCGCAGGCGGCCTTGAGGCCGGCATGAAAGGCATCGATATCCACCTGCTCCGGCACCATCGGCGTCAGGTCAGCGCCGCCGCCGAACCAGGATTTCGTCGTGGTGATATGCCGGGTGTTCATATGCACCGCCGGAACCTTCGGCGATTGCATATGCGCGACCAGAGAAATGCCCGCCGCCCAGAAGCGCGGGTCCTCGTCAGCACCGGGAATCGATTTGCGAAATTCTTCGGAGAACGTGCCGTGCACGGTCGAGATATTGACGCCGACCTTCTCGAAGACCCGGCCTTCCATGACGGACATGACACCGCCACCACCGCCGTCGCGTTCCCAGCTCTTGCGCTTGAAGCGGCCCGCCGGGCGGTCCTTCAAGGAGCCCTCGTAATCATCCTCCATACGCTCGAAAGCCGCGCAGATCTGATTACGCAGGTTTTCGAACCAGGCGCGCGCGGCGTCCTTTTGGTCTTCGGTGGAGATATACATTGGCCTATCCGATGCTGAACCGACGATGCCGCCTATCACAGGCCGCACCCCGGTTTAGCCGGAAGCCGGAAGTCCTGTCGAGAGGCGGACTTCCTTATACGTCGAGAATACCGCTGCCCGGAAAGACCGCGCTCTGCGTCACGTCCTTGGCGCTGGACAGTGCCTGGACGCTTTCCGCATTCAGAGTTCCGCCACGGAACAGGTTTTCAATGTTCTGCAACGGACCGAGATCACCACGTCGGAAGGCGGCAAGAGCATCGCTGACCAGTTTCAGGCGTTCCAGCGCCTGATCGGCAGCCGTTTCCTGTGCCTTGTTAGGAGACGCCGCCGGATCGTCGAGCACAAACCGTCCGGTGACGATGCCGGTCTGTTTCTGTTCATCGGTCAGGGAAAGCGTTTTGCCCTCAAAAGAAAGCAATTCCACATCCTCGGCAGTAACCTTGCCGTCACGGACCAACCCAACCTCGATGGAAAGCTGAGAGACGCTGGAAAACACATCGCCCCCGCCTTCGTCTGTCCGCAATTGCTGGCTGACGCTGGAAATCCGGATCTGGAAGCCGGACACGGACGGATCCTCGCCCGCCTTACCGAGTAAGTCCTTCAGGCTGTCGAGCGCACGTGAAACCGAAGCATCCGGGTCGTTCTTCCTGTCAAGAGCGCCAAACAGCTTCTCAAGCTCACCGCCGAGCAATTCCTGCAATCCTGTCGTGGTGCGGTCGCCCTCGGAGATGGAGGCAGAGAACAGATTGTTTCCGGTCTCGGCGGTCCTGTAGGTCGGCAACGAAGACGCAGCCGTACTCTTGCTCGTTGCGTCCTGGCCGACAACACGCGACTGGGCGACCTGAACCTTGGTCAAACTCGACAGACTGGAAATGCTTGTCATCATACAGGCTCCATTCTGGGCCTCGGGCATCCGGGGCTTCCTGCCCCTAAAAAGGGTGAGTCTGATCGACTACACCCTGAAATCAACCATCAGATTAACTCATAGTGCAGTAAGAGTCACGCGAGACGGCGTACAACATCTTCCGGGTTCGGCGCGTCACCTGACGGTTCATCCGGCCGCGCTGACCCAACTGGCTCCCCAACCGCCACCTCGGCCGGATCTGAAGCTTCCGCCGGAGCCGATGTTTCAATCAATGTCGGGGCCGGCACGATATCCGTTTCCGGCGGAGCGACGAGGGCCGAGACCCGCGGCGGCTGCTTCCAGGTCAGGGTAGCGAAGTGACCGCAATTGCCGCACGAGACCGTCCAGTTTCCGGAGGTTGCGCCGCAATCGGAGCAGGTCCATGCCGGATCCGCGGGCGCGTTTCCGGCACGTTCCAGGAAACCGCGGGCCTGCGCCGCATCTCGGTGTTCCGCCTGCGCCATGTAGGCGAGCAACCGGAACACACCGGCACTGCGCTCCGCTTCCGGAATGGCATCAAGCGCCGAGCGCGCCACGCCCCAGAGCTCTGCCGCGATAGCAGCCTCGGCAACAGCCAACCGTCCAGCCAGACTGTCAGCCTGACCACCGGTCAGTTTCTGGATGCGCTTCAGGCGCTCGGCCGGATCGTCGTTTGGCCAGAGCCCGGCATAGAGTTTCGCAAGCGCCGGATGCGGTGATGCCGACCAAGCATCCTCCAGCAGACGCTGGGCTTTCCTGTCCCGCCCCTTGCCCTGTTCCGCCTCGACGGCGATCTGAACAGCCGGCGGGAAAGAAGGCTCGACCGCCAATACCCGAAGCGCGAAATCCGCCGCCCCGCCGAGATCGCCTGCCTCCTGCTGCAGCCGGGCGCGTTCCATGTCGATGGCTACCCTGTAGTGCTTCGCCTCGTCTTCCGGGATCAGGTCTCGACGCACTGCATCAAACAGAGTTTTTTGCGCACCATCCCAATCTTCCGCCCCAGTCTCCAACGTGAACAGAGTGCGGGCGACGAACCCGGAATCCGGACGAAGATCGCGGGCGCGACGGGCAAGCGGCAAAGCTTCGTCCCGGTCGCCCGCTTCAAGCGCCTGACGCAGTTTCCCAACCAGGCCGACGAACCGGGTTTCCGGGTTTTCGGTCAACGCATCGAAATAACGACCTGCAGCCTCGCTATCACCACCGAGCGCCGCCGCCTGGGCAGAAAGCAGCCGGGTCTTTGCCGGATCATTCAGAAGTTTCTCGGCCTTCCTGGCTTGCTTGCGTGCTTCTTCAGCATCTCCGGCAGAGATCGCCGCCATACCGAGGCTGAGTGCGCTCACACCTTCATCACGACGGCGCGTGGCACGGCGGTCAAAAAAACCGCCCGGCAAACCGACGATGCCCCGGAACAGACGGAACACAAAAAGCAGGAGCCAGAGCCCCACCAGCATCGCCAGCAAGGCAACGCCGAAATAGGTATCGATATGATAGCCGAGCCAATCGATAGAGATCCGCCCCGGATTGTCCGCAAGCTGAATGGCCGCGAAGGTGATCGCACCGATCAGGACGATAAGGCCGAAGCAGAACTTCAACATGGCCTTACCCCGCTTCCGCAACAGACGCGAGCGCGGCGCCGCGCAGGAGAGCAACCGCCTGATCGACAGCAACACGCGCTTTCGCCGCCGCGATCCAGCCTGACGCCCGTTCCGCTGGCGCCCCGGAGAGATCTTCCAGAGCGGTAACGGCACCGGCGACATCCCCAACTTTGACAGCGCTTTCGGCCCTCACCAGGATTGCGTCTACGCTTGGCCCTTCAGCGACATCCGTGCGCCTGATAGTCACCAGAGACGCGACCGTATTCAGTGTCTTGCCGACCAGCCCCTCATCGCTTCCAGCCAGTTTCGCCTGACTGACCGCCTTGGCGAGATCGTTGAACCTCTGGGAGAGCGAGGCCACGGTTGCAACACCGTTATCATGCCCCTCAAGTACAGCGACAGCCCTGGCGACCTCGTCAGACTCTCCAGTTACCAGATCCTTCACCGCAACCAGCTGGGCAGCAAAACTGCCGGAGGTCGTCGCCGCCGCTTCAAGCTGTCCTACCGCGAGAAGCAACAGGCCAGCACGCTCACGTTGCGGCGCTCGCTTCTCGGCCAACTGGCGAACCGTTGCCAGGTCCGCCTCCAGCTCGGCAATGCGCGTACCTGCACCGCTTTCAGCCGTTTCTATCCGGCTTGTCACTGTTGCAAGATCGGACGGCGCAACCATCTCGCGCGCTTCCAGAGAGACAACGCGCTCTCGCAGAGAGCTGATCAGATTAAGCAGAGCCTCATTGACCGCAGCAGCCTCGGAGCCGCCTCCCGTCGCAGCGGCGGCAAGCGGCCGGGCCTCAAGTCCATCCAACCGATTCTCAAGACGTTCCAGGCGGGCAGCAAGAACCGCCACAGCTTCCTTGTCGGTATCAGGACTGTGCGCGATTGCAGCGGATGTCTCGACAGCATTATCGGCTGCGGACCGGGCCGCCTCAGCGGTTTCCGCAACAGTGCCAATTTGATCTTCCAACCCATCCAGCCGGCTCGCCAGAGCTGTCAGCGGATCTACGACAGGTTCAGGGGCAGGCGTAATGACTGCCGTCGCCGTATTTTCACTCGGCACAGCGCCGGACGACGCCCCTTCGAAGAAAGCGATCACGTCGCCGACCGTCCCGTAGAAGGCGTTCTCAGGCACTTCCGGAAGACTGAGCGGCAAACCGCTCTGAGAAACCAATGTATCCGCCCTGTCCCGCCAGAGCGGATAGAGCACAGTGGCCACACCACCTGCAATGACCACCAGCAGGACCAGGAATCCGATCAGCTTGGTACGAAGGGAAAGGCCCGGTTTTTTAGCGGTGCCGTCCACGACATCGTCCGAGGTCCGTGTCGGCTCGACATCGATCACGGTCACGTCTTCAGGCTTGGTCTCGCCAGTCTGGTTTTTCGGGTCGGTCATACGTCGGATCTTCCAAATTCAGCGGCGCGCAATGCACCGCTTCACATTTCAGCCCAGTTGCTATCGAAGCACCAAGGCGCCGAAGATTCAGCTATTATTTTTT
The DNA here is from genome assembly GCF_039990255.1 of Nisaea sp. GTDB lineage: Bacteria > Pseudomonadota > Alphaproteobacteria > Thalassobaculales > Thalassobaculaceae > Nisaea. The sequence goes on from NZ_JBDXGG010000013.1 coordinate 37,467, forward strand.
AGGCATCTTTGTGACATGGGGCCGCAAGCAGGGCGATTAAATCCCCTTTGTTCGGCTTTACCGCGATGCGAACGGCCGCCCATGGCATTGTAGAGACGGCATCCGCAACAGCATCGCTGAGGCAATACGCCGTTATCTCGTCACAGAATGACGCGAGCCCCGCCTGTTCGACAAGAGAGATTAAGGTCCGCCCTGCCCGGGGCGAGAAAAAAAGCACACCCTGAATTTCGCCCGCGCGCATTTGAGTCTCGACATCGCGGGCCAGAATCCGCTCCGGAACGCCGCGATAGGCGATGATCCGCCTCAGGTCGAAACCATCCGCAGACAATGCTCCTTCGATATCTCCTGCGACGATTTCGGCGCTCAGGAAAAACAGCGGTCCGGCATCAGGATCAAGCCGGCTTCGGGCCAAGGCCGCGAGATCGGCAGCATCGCCATCCGCGCTCTCAACAGCCTCGAACCCGAGATGCGCCAGTCGCTCCGCCGTCGCCGCGCCCACCGCCAGAACCGGTTTTTCCCGGCTCTCCGTATACCGCGCCAACGCTTCGGCGCCGTTCCGGCTGGTAACCAGATAGGCCTGCACCGGCTCATCAGGCTCCTCGACCGGATTGAAGAATTCAATGGAGAGCATCGGGGCGAGAACCGAGGAGATTTCGTGGCCCAGCAGTTCCGCCTGCAACGCCAAACCGTCCTCAATCGCCCTGGTGATGAGGACGCGCACCGCCGCTAGACCTTGTAATCCGGCCCGGCCTGCGCAATCAGCGCCTCGCCGACAGCCAGACCGAGCGCGGCAGGATCGTCCACGCTGCCAACTTCCTCGGCCGAGAACAGCGCGCTGCCGTCGTGCACCGCGAGCTGGCCACGCAACCGCAGCTTTCCGCCAGGCAGCAATTCCGCGAGCCCGGCAATCGGCGTCCGGCAGGAACCGTCGAGCCGCGCCAGCATCGCCCGCTCCGCCGTCACCCGGATATCGCTGTCCCGATCATTGACTCCGCGAACCCAATCCAGAATGCGCTTGTCGCCGTTTTTCTTACCGGACCGGCACTGAATACCGATCGCACCCTGCGACACTGCAGGAAGCAACTCTTCCGGCTCCAGCACGCGGGTCGCCCTGTCCGCTAGGCCGAGGCGGCTGAGACCGGCCATGGCCAGCATGGTGGCGTCACAAACTCCCTCGTCGAGCTTGCGCAGGCGGGTCTGGAGATTGCCACGATAGAGGATGATCTTGAAATCGGGCCGCTTGTGTAGGAGCTGCGCCGCACGGCGCACGGATGCGGTGCCGATGACCGCACCTTTGGGCAGTCCCTCAATGTTATTGGCTACGCGGGAGATCAATGCATCGCGCGGATCCTCGCGCGGCAGGATCGCTGCCAGCTCCGTGCCGTCCGTCAGGAAAGTTTCAACGTCCTTCAGGGAATGCACGGCGATATCGATACGGCGCTCGATCAAAGCCGCCTCGATTTCTTTCATGAAGAGGCCCTTGCCGCCGATCTCGGCCAGCGCGCGGTCCTGCACCTTGTCCCCGGTGGTATTGATGACCACGATCTCGACGGCATCGTCCGGCGCCAACGCCGCATGGGCTTCGCCAAGACGACGCTTGGTCTCGTAGGCCTGCGCCAGAGCCAGCTTGGAGCCACGGGTGCCGAGACGGATCAGGGGGGCTGCTTTCGACTGGTGTTCCATGGGCCGACTGTGTAGACCGGAGCGCATGGCATTGGAAGAGCAAACAGCCCCGTCTGGAACCCCGCTTGTTCTCGGGATAGAGACCAGTTGTGACGAGACCGCAGCGGCAATTGTCGATGGCGACGGGACGGTCCACGCCAATATCGTCTTCAGTCAGATCGAGGACCACGCTCCGTTCGGCGGCGTCGTGCCGGAGATCGCCGCCCGCGCCCATCTTGACCATCTGGAGCCGGTGATCGCCCGCGCACTTGAAGAAGCCGGTCTCGGTTTCGACGATCTCGATGCGGTTGCGGCAACGGGCGGCCCCGGTTTGATCGGCGGCGTGCTGGTTGGCACCATGACTGCGAAAGCCATCGCCATGGCACGCAACATTCCCTATCTCGCCGTGAACCATCTGGAAGCCCATGCGCTGACCGCGCGGCTCACGGACAAGGTTCCCTTCCCTTATCTGCTCCTGCTGGTTTCCGGCGGGCATTGCCAGCTTATAGCAGTTGAAGGCCTGGGCCGTTACCGCCGCCTTGGCACCACCATCGACGATGCGGTCGGTGAAGCCTTCGACAAGACCGCCAAGCTGCTCGGCATGGGCTATCCCGGAGGCCCCGCGCTTGAGAAAGCAGCCACGAACGGCCATCCGGAGCGCTTCGATTTGCCCCGCCCGATGGTCGGCAAGCCCGGTTGCGATTTCTCTTTTTCCGGCCTGAAGACCGCCGTGCGGCAGAAAGTCGAAGCCATCGCCGCGCCGACGGAACAGGATATTGCCGATATCGCCGCCGCGTTCCAGGAAGCCGTTGCGGGCAGTCTGGTGAACCGCTGCCGCAATGCCATCCGTACTTTCAGCGAAGAACATGGCACAGGCCATGCTCTTGTCGTTGCCGGCGGCGTCGCGGCGAACCAACGAATTCGGGCCGCGCTGTCGGAGCTGGCGACAGCCTCCGGCATGAGCTTCACCGCCCCGCCTATCGCGCTCTGTACCGACAACGCCGCCATGGTCGCCTGGGCCGGCATCGAACGCCTGCAAGCCGGGGCAAGCGATCCTCTCAGCTTCGCGCCGCGCCCGCGCTGGCCGCTCGACCCCGGTGCCCCGAAAGCCAGAGGCGCGGGGGTGAAAGCATGAGTATCGAAAAGATAGGTGTGCTTGGCGCCGGTGCCTGGGGCACAGCGCTAGCGCTCGCCGCCCAACGTGCAGGGAGAGAGACCGTTCTTTGGTCCCGCCGTCCGGATCAAACCGAAGCCATACGCCGGACGCATGAGAACGCAGAGTATCTGCCGGGCATCACCTTACCTGCCGGCCTCACGGTCACCAACGACGCGGCTGAAGCGATCAGCGGTGCAGACGCACTGCTGCTGGTGATTCCTGCCCAGCATATGCGCGGGGCTCTGGCCAGCTTCGACATTCCAGCAGGTGTCCCGCTCATCTCCGCCGCCAAAGGTATTGAGCGCTCCACCGACAAGACGATGAGCGCGGTCCTGCGGGAAATCCTATGCGACAATCCGGCCGCCATACTCTCAGGCCCGAGTTTCGCGAATGAGACCGCTGCCGGAAAGCCAACAGCGGTGACCCTTGCGGCAGCGGACCGCGACCTGGCCTTGACGCTCGTGGAGGCGCTCAGCACCGAAACTTTCCGGCTCTATGCTTCCACGGATATTGCCGGCACCGAGGTCGGCGGTGCGGTGAAGAATGTGCTGGCCATCGCCGCCGGAATCGTCAGTGGCATGGGAATGGGAGAGAATGCTCGCGCCGCATTGATTACACGCGGCCTGGCGGAAGCCACCCGTTTCGCAGTCGCCCTCGGTGGTCGGGCCGAAACCCTGATGGGGCTGTCCGGCCTCGGCGATGTGATGCTGAGCTGTTCCAGCACCAGCTCGCGCAATTTCTCGCTCGGCAAGCGGCTTGGCGCCGGTGAGCGTCTGGACGAGATTCTCGATTCAAGCCAGTCCGTCGTGGAAGGTGTCCATACAGCCGCCGCACTGGTCCGCCGGGCGCGCGCCCTCTCCGTCGAGATGCCGATAGCGGAAGGCGTCGATGCGGTCTTGAACCATGGCGTCGATCTCGGCACGGTAATACAGGAACTTCTGTCCCGGCCGACCGGCTGGGAAGCACCGGGCGCAACAGCGTCTGAAACGCCTGCCCGAAACACCTGAGAAAAGGAGACACCGTCAATGGCCTACTGGTTGTTCAAATCCGAGCCGAATACCTGGTCCTGGGACGATCAGGTGAAGAAAGGCGCGGAAGGCGAAGGCTGGGACGGGGTCCGGAACTATCAGGCCTCGAACAACATGAAGGCCATGAAGGTTGGCGATCTCGGCTTCTTCTACCATTCAGTCAATGAGAAACAGATCGTCGGCATTGTGAAGGTGATCGAGGAATATCACCCGGACCCGACCGACGCGAAGGGCCGGTTCGGCATGGTCACGGTCGAGGCGGTGAAACCGGTGGTAAAGCCGGTGACCCTGGCCGACGTCAAGGCAGAGCCCAGGCTGGAAGATCTGGCGCTGGTGCGTCAGTCGCGTCTCTCCGTCGTGCCGGTCAGCGAGGGGCAATGGGAGATCATTATGGAGATGGCGGAAACGCCGCTCTGAGGACGGTCAGATCCCGTCTTCCTCATCCTCTTCCGGCATCTCACGCAGCCGGACCTCGGCGACGCTCTCCGGCTCGACCCCTCCGGAAAATTTCCGTTTGTAATATGTCACCCAGACAGTGATTACGACCGTCCCGATGATTGTCGGCGCCAGCCAGCGCGCCAACGGTGGCAGTATATCGCCGGAATTGACCAGAAAGGCCGTAACAGAGGCAATAGTGCCGCCGAGCATCCGAATCATATGAGTGAAGAACCAGGCGCGAGGATCTGTCGTCGGTTTACGGAAACGCCTGAGATCGAAATAAGCCATCAGGCTACCGATCGTTCCCAGTGTAACGAGAACCGGTGCCAGAGGTTCGGTGTACCAATAGACTCCGCCGTAGGTCGCCATGGCCGAGCAGGCAATTACCGTGAATTGCGCCGCCCCCTTGTCCAAAGCCCCGGCCCGGTAGCGCAGATCCAGAGAGTCCGTTGGCTTCTTCAGGTAAAGTGCCCGATAACCGCTCAGCACCATGTAAAAGCTGAAGATCGCGACTGTCATCAGAAACAGGTCGTTTGAGGCGAGGCTGAGCGCCACCGCTGTCGCGAACACGACTGCCATCGACAGGACGTAAAGCTTCCCGGCGAGCCGGTGCGGACGCCTACCTTTCGGCGCCACGATGGCAACCGCGGCAGTGGCGAGCGAGATCGCCCCAGAGGCGATATGAAGCATCAACAGGAAAGAAGGTGCGGCATCCATGATGTCAGTCTTGCACCGCAATCACGTTTCGGGAAAGCGTCAAACCGGGAACAGCTCAGACAGCGCGGCAACCCGATACGGTTCGGACGCGTAGGACAAAGCGCCGTTGACCACGGCGAAATCCACCTTCGGCAAAGCCTGATCACTGTCATCGACCGCAATCATGTCCGCGCGCTTGCCCACTGCGATCACACCGCGATCATCCAACCCGCCAACCTTCGCGGGACCGGCAGAAACCAGAGCCCATGCGCTGCCCAGGGGCAACACGCCGTCGGCGGCCAGTTTGAACGCCGCGTGGAACTGGGCCGGATAGTAATAGTCCGAGATCAGGTAGTCGCAGAGTCCCTCCTCGATAACAGAGAGGGCGGAAACATTGCCAGAGGCGCTGCCGCCGCGCAGGGCGTTCGGCGCGCCCATGCCGACCGGATTGCCCAACGCGCGAGCCGCTTTTGCCGTTTCCAGATTGACCGGAAACTCAGCGATCCGTGCACCAAGTGCATTGTAATGCTTGCGCAGATCAGGCGTTTCGTCATCGTGAGAGCCGGTCGGCACGCCCATCTGACGGGCGAGCTCAGCAATCCGGCGCACCGTCTCTTCCGCCTCATCTTCGCGGGCACGTCGGGCACGAACCTCAGCCCTGAAGTCGTCGAAAGACATACCAAGATGATGTGCCCAGCGCTGCATCTTGTCCGGTGTTTCCCGCAGGGACTGCTCGAACTGCGGCAGGTGGTCGTTGAACACCAGCATCGAAACCCGGCCATCCTCCAACCAGCGCATCGCGGTTTCCTGCTCCTCGATGGCGAAAGTCTCAAATCGAAGGTGGAACTGCAGATCGGCACCGAACCGCTTTCGGCCGCGCTCGAGCGCGGCAAGGATTTCCTCCGCGACCCTGGAGCTGCGGATGCCGCCTTCCCAACTCACACCTTGAGCCAGAAAAGCAGTCGTGATGCCGGAGGCGAGGATCGAACGGTCGGCGTCCATCAACGCTATATCGATCGGGAAATGGGTGCCTACCCTCGGTGTCAGACTGCGTTCGAAACCATCACCGTGCAAGTCGATGATCCCGGGCAGCACCAGCCTGTTATCGAGATCAATGGCACGTCCGGTGACCGCTCCCGAACCGATCGCCTGGATCACTCCGTCTTCGATCTGGATCTCGGTTTTCTCTACCGAACCGTCTTCAAGCAGGACACGGGCATTAACCAGGGAGACGGACATGGGACCTCAAGCGGGCTGGATTTCGAAAAAGAGGGAAGGTGTCCCCCGTTTTCATGACAAGAGAATGACAAGCGGGAAGAAAAACTCCCGCCGCGATCCGAGGCCCGTCCGGTTCAGTCGTCGCCGCCCGCATCTTTCGCCGCCGCCATATCCACACGCTTCTCCCTGTGAATGAGGAAAAGGTTACGGATATAAACCACGAGACCGGTCGACTGACCGAGGATGAACACCGGATCCTTACGCCAGATCGCATAGATCAGCATCATGGTACCGCCAGCACAGCTGAAGTACCAGAAAGCGACCGGGATCACGCTCTTGCGACCGATCTCACTCTTCACCCATTGCACCAGAAAGCGCGCCATGAACATCGCCTGGGCGACAAATCCGAAGGTGAGCATGACCATCTCTTCAATGGAGAGGTCGAAGAAGCTATCGAGATTCACAGGTCGATTTCTTTCGCTTTCAAGCCATCCGGACTGCGGCGCAGCAACCAGGCCACACCTAGCAGATCGGGAATGCCAACCAATGCACGGCCAAGATTCGAGTATTTCGACTGGCCATGCTGGCGGTGGCGGTGGTTTACCGGAACCACGTGCACCGCGCAATTCTCGCGTTTCGCCAGAGCCGGCAGGAAACGGTGCATATGATCGAAATAAGGGAAGCGCAAAAAGGTCTCGCGCGCATAGAGCTTCAGAGAGCAGCCAGTATCCGGATTGTCGTCCTTCAACAAGGCGCGCCGGAGCTTGTTGGCATATCTCGATGCCATCCGCTTGGAGGCCGTGTCCCGCCGGTTGACCCGGTGCCCGGTGACCATGACGGGCTGATCCGCTGTCACAGTCGCACGGTACTTCTCAAGCAACTTCGAAATGTCAGCCGGGTCGTTCTGCCCGTCCCCGTCCAACGTGGCGATCAACTCGCCCCGCGCAGCCATCACACCGTTTCTGAGCCCCGCGCTCTGGCCACAGGTCAGGTCGTGCCGGATCACCCGAAGATGCGGACGATCCGCCTTCAGCCGCCGCAGGATGTCCGGCGTCTCGTCGGTGCTGCAATCGTCGATATAGATAATCTCGAAAGCGCAGGCATCGGTCAGCGCCGCCTCAATCTCGCCGACGAGCGGCGCTATATTCTCGGCTTCGTTCAATACCGGCACGATCACGGACAGCAACGGCCGCGCAACGGCGCCTGCCTCGGGACTGGAAATACTTGAATGCGGCACGTCGGCCCTTTCGAAAACGCCTGCCTTTGCGGTTCTTACGGTGTGGGGACGCCCCGATCAACCACCAAGGGCGGGACGCTGATGTGCCACAGGCGCCTATCGGCCTGCGGCATGGTAGAGCGTGACGACCACAGGATCACCCCGGGAAGAGTTCAGACCGCCGATTGTAGCGCCCGCCTCCGGCTCGAGATCAAGGCTTTCCGCCTGCGTCAGGAATGCTTCGCGGTGCCCGGCCTCTACAAGAGCGACGCCGCGATTGACCGCGTCAAGAGAGCGGACAGCATCCGCTCCGCTGCCGTGTCGTTCGTCGGTTCCAAGCAGAAACACGGCGCCCTGCTCGCCGAAGCCCACAATAAACACCGATGTGGATCTATGGGAGGCAGCTTCGGACACGGAGGGTGCTGAAGAGCGCGGAAGGCGTGCAATCCCGCCGCGACAACGGCGACTGATCGTAAGGCCAGGCTGGTAAAGGAGGACGAACAACGCCATGAGAACAATGACATGTCGAAAAAGCACGCAAACTGTTACCGTAAGAAAAATTACCGCGCTGTGTATAGCGCCACTTTGTTAGGGTTCTGTGAGCATGGTGATGAAGCGTCTTATGTAGACTGAGGAAGCGGCGACGCTTGCACTGTATTCACCGCATTGAACAAGACCGGGGCAATTTCCGATAGCATGCTAAAGCCAGAAATCGCATCGCTGGATACAATCACAGCTCAAGAAATCTTTTCCGAGAGAACGCTCGGTAGCCTTGTGGAAACACTCGGCCCCATTATGCAAAAGGGGGGAGGCAAAACACTCGTCTACATGCTGCCCGCAGCCTCAAGGCTGGGCCACATGACCCTTGAGCCATTCTATCTGCGGCACTTCTTCGGAGAAACACACGACACTTTGGCGGTGATCATTCACGATCATCGATTCAAGGCTCATAGCAAAGGCCTTCGCCGCCTGCATGAACCACGCATCACCTTTATTGAAACCATGAACCGTAAACTGGTCATGATGGGACATTTCAATGCCCGCGCCCTCGAAATAGGCCCTTTGACCTGGGCCGTTCTCTCTCCGAGCGCATTGGTGAGAAATTTCGTAAAAGACCTGGAGGCTGGTAGCCAGATTAACCACCTCAAGGTGCCTGGCGATTTGGTCGAAGAGGGTGATGCCCTGCTCACCTCCATGGGATACGGTGACGACAGACCAATGGTCGTCCTCCATGTCCGGGACATGGGCTATATGCCGGAAATGAGCTATCACAGCTTCAGGGCTGCGAAGATCGAAACGTACAGACCCGCCATCGATTACCTCGTCTCCAAGGGATATCGGGTTATTCGGATTGGCGATAAGACCTCTGTCAGACTGGAGCACGAAAGCCCGCTCGTCGTTGATCTCCCGCACCATCCTGACTATTCCGACATTCTGGACGTGTGCTGTATGGCCAAAGCTCACTTCACAATCACCTGCTCGTCCGGCCCTGAATCGCTTGCTAGGGCTCTTGGCACTCCAATGCTGACGGTCAACGGCTATGTGCAGCCAGATTTCTGGCTGAATCATAATGATGTGTTTTTGGTGAAGACATACCGGGACAAGGCGACGGGCGAGAAACTGTCCTACGATGAAATGCTGTCGCGAAACCTGTTCCTTGAATCCACCACAGAGGGTTTTGAGCGTGCCGGCATAGTCCTTGAAGACAACACTCCGCATGAAATCCTTGAAGCGGTCCAGGAGATGGACATGCGGATAAACGACACCTACGTCTCGGATGGAACACTGGATGACCGGTTCCATGCCCTTTCCGTGCAGCATTTGGCCCGATATCGCTCAGAGCTGACTGACGTCGGCCCCGTGGAGCAGGATCGATCTGAAACCTACGCTTTTGCCCTTCCTTGGACTCGATACAGCCAGTCCTTCATGAAAGCCAACCCTTGGTTTCTCCGTTAGGAGACAGCGGTTGCCGCGCCATAATATTGCCCGTTTGGGCTTCAGGAATTAGGTCTAAGAACTCTTCCCGCGCGGATCGCAGGAGAAAATGTTGAGAGATGATGACAATGGCCCGAACCAGTCTACCGATCCTGATCGCTTTCCTTCTCGCTTTCGGCGGAAACTTGGCCCACGCCGTTTTCCCGGAAAGCGAGGAAAGTGAGATCGAGCGGCCACCGATCTACTATGCCGGCATCAAGGCGATAGAGGACGGTGACTACGCCAAGGGCCTTGAGATCATGCAATCGTTCGTCGCCGAGGACCCGCAGGACGCAGATGCTTGGGCATTGATCGGTTTCAGCCTCCGCAAGACAAAACGCTATGTTGATAGCGAGCTCGCCTATCAGAAGGCTTTGAAAGCCGACCCGAGAAACCTTGCGGCAAACGCCTACGCGGCGAAACTCTACCTTGAGACCGGCCGTGTGCAGGAAGCAGAGCAGAAACTCGCCGTGCTGGATGATCTTTGCGCGGACGGTAAAGGCTGCGAGGAGCGGCAAAGGCTGGCCGGAATGATTGATGACTACAAAAAGACCGGCAAGGTAGGATCGGACTGGTAGGCCTTCAGTCCAACTCCAGACCTTCATCCCACCCGGGGTTGTCCCGAAACCGCTTGCGCAGGAAATCAATGAAGACACGCACCTTCAAAGGCAGGTTCCGCGCGTTCGGGTAAAGCGCATAGAGCCCTATTGGTGCGGGGGAAAAGCCGGACAATATCTGTTGCAAGCGCCCTGCACGGATACTGTCTCCAGCAATGAAAGTCGGGATCTGGGCAATTCCGCCCCCCTGCTCCGCCATGGTCAGAATGGCATCGCCGTTATTCATCAGCATCCGGGGTGCGATCCGATGCTGCAGGGCCCGCCCCTCGACCCGGAAGTCCCACGCGGCCCCTTCGTTGAGATAACTGTATGCAAGGTGCTCGTGATTTGCGAGCCCGTCAGGATGCTTCGGCTCACCCCGCTTTTTCAGATAGTCCGGCGACGCAACAGTCACCAGCCGTGCAGGGCAAAGTTTGCGGGCAATCAATGTCGAATCCTCCAGCCGGCCAATCCGGAGCGCCACATCGTAGCCCTCCTCGACCAGATCCACCTGGCGGTCATTCAAAACCATCTCCATGCTCAGTTCCGGATATTCGAAAAGAAAGTCCGGCAGCACCCTTGCGAGATGCAAACGCCCGAAAGACACGCCGGTGCTGATCCGGAGACGCCCGCTCGGGTTTGACTGCAGGGAGCCTGCCTCCCGCTCCGCAGCATCGACTTCCGCCACGATGCGCTGGCAGCGCTCGTAAAGCAGGGTTCCGGTTTCGGTCAGGCTGAAACGCCGTGTTGTCCGGTTGAGGAGGCGTGTGCCGAGATGGTCTTCCAGCGCGCTTACTTGCTTCGAGACGGAGGATTTCGAGATACCGAGGCTGCTTGCCGCTTTCGAAAAGCCACCCTCCTCGACCACTTTCGCAAACACCACCAGTCCGGTCAGATTATCCAGCATTGCATCTCGCTTACTGTTTCTTTAAGGAAACAATTTTGTTCATTTTTACCCAATTGTTCGAAATCGTCAATGCTCCCAAATTCCACTTCAAGGCGACGACACAACCCCGTCGCGGGAGATAGAACATGACAAAGATTCTGGTCCTTTATTATTCATCATATGGCCATATCGAAGCCATGGCCGGTGCTGTCGCCAAGGGCGCCTCCGGTATCGATGGCGTCGAGGTCACAGTAAAGCGAGTCCCCGAACTGATGCCCAATGACGTCGCCAAGGGCGCCGGCATGAAACTGGACCAGGATGCTCCAGTCGCGGTGCCGTCGGAACTTGCCGACTATGATGCCATTATCTTCGGCACCCCGACCCGGTTCGGCAATATGGCAGCCCAGATGCGCAACTTCCTGGACCAGACCGGCGGCCTCTGGGCCAAAGGCGCGCTGGTCGGCAAGGTCGGCAGCGTCTTCACCTCGACCGGCACCGGCGGCGGTAACGAGTCGACCATTCTCACCACCATCCCGACGCTGATGCATCACGGCATGGTCATTGTCGGTGTCCCCTATGCCGCAGAAGGGCTGACGAACATTACCGAAGTCCGTGGAGGTTCGCCCTACGGCGCCGGCACAATCGCGGGTCCGGATGGAAGCCGTCAGCCGAGCGACCTTGAACTCTCCATCGCGGAATATCAGGGCAAGAATGTCGCGACCATCGCAGCAAAGCTCGCCGACTGAAACGCGGATCCAGACAGGAGTGGAATTAATGATTGATGTCAGACCGTTCGCCTCGCTTGGTGCCGTCCAGATCGACTGGCTGAACGCCCATCACCATTTCAGTTTCGGTCATTATCATGATCCGAAGCGTATGGGTGTCGGTCCACTCCGGGTGTGGAACGATGACACCATCAAACCGAAAACCGGGTTCGATCCACACCCGCACCGGGACATGGAGATCATCACCTATGTCCGCAAAGGAGCGATCACGCACCAGGACCGGCTCGGCAACGAAGGCCGGACAGTCGCGGGCGATGTGCAAGTGATGCATGCCGGCACCGGAATCGTGCATGCGGAATACAATCTGGAGGACGAGGAAACCCAGATCTTCCAAATCTGGATTAATCCTGACCGGGCCGGGCATGAGCCAGGATGGGGCGCCATGAGCTTCCCTGACAAATCCTCTGGCAGCTTCACGACCCTAGCGTCAGGCCGCCCAGACGATAAGGCCAGCAACATCCTTTCGATCCACCAGGATGCCGCTGTCCTCGGCACCAAACTGAAGACCGGCGAGGAAGTGACCTACAGCTTCAATGACGGACGTCAGGGCTACCTCGTCTCGACCGATGCCGATATTGAGGTGAATGGTGCATTTGCTGAAGCTCGGGACGGTATCCACGTCTTGGGCGAGGACAAAATCACGGTTCTGGCCCTCGGTGACACCGACATCGTCATGGTCGACGTCGCCTGACCGTAAATGACGTCACCCCGTCGATAGCGGGGTTACGTCATTCTCAAACCCCGTGATATTTCCGGTACCAGTCGACGAAGGCGGGAATGCCTTCCTCGATTGGGGTGCTGGGTGCGTAGCCGAAATCTTCTGATGCCGGATCGATATTGGCGTAGGTGGCATAGACGTCGCCCGCCTGCATCGGCTGCATGTCCATGATCGCCTCGACACCGCAGGCCTTCTCGATCACCCGGATATAATCCAGCAGCTTTACCGGCTTGTTGTTGCCGATATTGTAGACTTTATGCGGACAGGTATCGCCCTCGCCGGACGGAGGAGTGTCGAGTGCGCCGACGACACCGGCGGCGATATCCGCGATGTAGGTGAAATCGCGCATCATGTCGCCATTGTTGAAGACCTTGATCGGTCGGCCTTCGAGAATGGCACTGGTGAACAGCCAGGGAGACATGTCTGGCCGGCCCCACGGCCCGTAGACCGTGAAGAAGCGCAGGCCGATGGACGGCACCCGGTAGAGATGGGCATAGGAATAGCTCAGCAGCTCGTTCGCCTTCTTGGTCGCGCCATAAAAGGAAACCGGACTGTCCGTCTTCTGCTCGGTGCTGAACGGCATTTCCTTGTTCGCGCCATAGACCGACGAGGAGGAGGCATAGACGAAGCTCTTGCAGCCGCCAGGCCGGTCCATCAGGCCGCGCACGAATTCCAGCATGTTGGAATGGCCGACAAGATTGCTGCGGACATAATCGCCCGGATGCTCGATGGAGTAGCGCACCCCGGCTTGCGCCGCCAGATGCACCACCCGGTCGATATCCGGATAGCGCGCCGTCAACCCCATCACCGCTTCCGTGTCGGCTATTTCCAACTCTTCGAAGGTAAAGCCGTTGCGGCCTTCAAGGTTTTTAAGCCGGGCCTGCTTCAGAGCCGGATCATAATAGCTATTGAGGTTGTCGATTCCGACAACACGCTCGCCGCGCGCCAGCAGCAGCTCCGCCACATGCATGCCGATGAACCCCGCAGCGCCAGTCAGCAATATCGTCATAAGCCTCTTCCGGATCTTTGGAGCACGGGAATTTCAGAAGTCCGTTATGCCGGAAGGAATCCGGGGCGCCTAGCACCCGAAACACGAATTTCACATCCGCCGGTTCGTGATCGACACATGCTTTTCATTTCGCGCGGACCTCGAATAACGAAAAACTGCGTCGTTCTGTCGCGTAACAGTATCGATTTCTTGCGTATTTGCGAACTAGCCTCCGGCACCGATTGCCGCGCTCCCGATGCAGGCATACCTTAATTACAAATGAAACAAATGGAGTGCCGGAACAATCGGCACCCAGAATTGCCGGGGAGATATCATGACGGCACTCAAGCCCGTCTCGCTGGACGACAAGTATACCCTCGACCGGGGGCGGGTATACATGACCGGTATCCAGGCGCTCGTGCGCGTGCCCATGGCACAGCGACAGCGCGATGCCGCGCGAGACCTCAACACTGCCTGCTTCATATCGGGGTACCGTGGCTCGCCGCTCGGCACCTATGACATGCAGCTCTGGCGTGCCCGCGCATTCATGCAGAAGAACAATATCGAGTTCCAGCCGGGCCTGAACGAAGACCTCGCCGCCACCGCCGTTTGGGGCAGTCAGCAGACCGGACTCTATCCCGGCGCGAAGCATGACGGCGTGTTTTCCATCTGGTACGGCAAGGGGCCTGGCGTCGACCGTTCGGGTGATGCCTTCAAACACGCCAATTTCGCCGGCACGGCAGAGCATGGCGGCGTGCTGGCCGTGGCGGGGGACGACCATGTCGCCAAGTCCTCCACCATCCCGCACCAGAGCGAATATGCATACATGGACGCCTGCATGCCGATGCTGCATCCGGCTGGCGTGCAGGATGTACTGGATTACGGACTCTACGGTTTTGCAATGTCGCGATTCAGCGGCTGCTGGGTCGGGCTGAAGGCAACTGCGGAGAATATGGACAGCTCCGCCTCCATCGATATCGACCCGTTACAGCTCGACATCGTGACACCCGACGATTTCGTTATGCCGCCAGGTGGCCTCAACATCCGCTGGCCCGACCCCTGGCTGGAGCAGGAAGAGCGGCTGCATAACTACAAGCTGCCTGCGGTTCTGGCTTTCGCCCGTGCAAACCGCCTCGACAAGGTGATGCTGGACAGCCCGGCGCCCCGGATTGGTATTATCACCGTCGGCAAATCCTATCTCGATGTCCGTCAGGCGCTTGACGATCTCGGCATTTCTGATCAGGAAGCCGCTGATCTTGGCCTGCGGATCTACAAGGTCGCCATGCCGTGGCCACTGGAGCCGGAAGGGCTGAAGGAATTCGCCGCCGGGCTTGAGGAAGTTCTGGTGATCGAGGAGAAGCGCCCGCTGATCGAGGATCAGGTGAAACAGATCCTGTTCGACCTCGCCGAACGGCCACGCGTCATCGGCAAGAAGGACGAAACCGGCGCCGTTCTGATGTCGGCCAACGGCGAGCTGTCCGCCAGCAGCATCGCCCGACTGCTTGCCCGGCGCATCCTCCAGATGAAGGATCACAGCCGTCTGCGTGACCGGCTGACCTTTCTGGAGGACCACGCCAAGACAGCGCTGAAACCGGTTACGGACTTCCAACGTATTCCCTATTTCTGCTCCGGCTGCCCGCACAATACCTCAACCAAAGTGCCAGACGGCAGTCTCTCCTTCGCCGGGATCGGCTGCCACTTCCTGGCGAGCTGGATGCCGGAACGGGAGACCAAGACCTTCACCCAGATGGGGGCGGAGGGAACACCATGGATCGGCATGGCCCCTTTCACCGAGCACAAGCACATGTTCGTCAATCTGGGGGACGGCACCTACACACATTCGGGCTTGCTGGCGATCCGCGCCGCCGTCGCCGCCAAGGTGAATATCACCTACAAAATCCTCTATAACGACGCCGTCGCCATGACCGGCGGTCAGCCGGCGGAAGGCGCCTTCTCGGTGCTGGAGATCGCCAACCAGGTTGCCTCCGAGCGGGTCTCGGCCCTGCGCATCATCACAGACGAGCCGGACAAATACCCACTCGGCACCCATTGGCCCGATTTCGCCACACTGCACCACCGGGACGAGCTAGACCCCGTGCAGAAGGAACTGCGCGAAACCGACGGCGTGACCATCATTCTGTATGACCAGACCTGTGCCACAGAAAAGCGCCGCCGGCGCAAGCGGGGCCTGCTACCAGAGCCGGCAAAACGGCTGTTCATCAACCAGCGGGTCTGCGAAGGCTGCGGCGATTGCGGCGTTGCCTCGAACTGCGTATCGCTGAGCCCGGTCGAGACAGAGTTCGGCCGTAAACGCGCCATCGACCAAAGCTCCTGCAACAAGGATTACTCCTGCGCCAAGGGCTTCTGCCCGAGCTTCGTCAATGTGATCGGCGGCGGTATCCGGAAGAAATCCGGCGCCCAGCCGGAAAAACCTGCCCGAGCCGACATCTTCCCGGTCCTGCCAGAACCGACGCTTCCAGCACTGGATAATCCCTACAACATTGTCGTGACCGGCATCGGAGGCACCGGTGTCGTCACCATCGGCGCTCTCCTCGGCATGGCAGCGCATCTGGAAGACAAGGGCGTCACGGTGCTCGACCAGATTGGTCTTGCCCAGAAGAACGGCTCCGTCGTGACCCATGTCCGGCTGGCAGCAAAACCCGAAGAGCTGCATGCAGTCCGGATCGCCGCCGGATCGGCCCACCTGCTGCTGGCCTGCGACATGATCACGGCGGTCGGGGTCGATTGTCTGTCCAAGCTCAGCCTTGGCGACACCACCGCGATCGTGAACATCCAGCAGACCATGAACGGCGCGTTCACCCAGAACCCGGATCTGCAATTCCCGACCGAAGCGGTGAAAGCGGCGCTTAAGAGTTCCTGCGGCGAAAACTCGACCCACTTCCTGGATGCGAACCGGGTCGCCACCGCCCTTTTGGGAGACAGCATCGCTTCCAACCTCTTCATGCTCGGCTATGCCTACCAGCTCGGCCAGGTGCCGCTTACGGGCGAGGCTATCCTCAAGGCAGTCGAACTGAACGGGGTCGCTGTAGATTTCAACAAGAAGGCGTTCCTTTGGGGCCGCCGGGCCGCGCACGATCTCGCCACCGTCGAGAAAGCCGCCGCCCCTGTGGTCGAGCAGCCGAAGCATCTCGATCTATCCACCAGCCTCGACGAGATGATCGAGCGGCGCATCGCACAACTCATCGCCTATCAGAATGCGGGCTATGCCGCGCGTTATAACGGTCTGGTCGAAAAAATCCGTGCCGCCGAGGAACGGGCCATGCCCGGCTCCGAAAAGCTGTCCGGGGCCGTTGCCCGTTACGCCTACAAGCTGATGGCCTACAAGGACGAGTACGAGGTCGCCCGGCTCTATACCGACCCGGCCTTCCGGCAACAACTTGACGAGCAGTTCGACGGAAAATTCAAGCTTGAAGTAAACCTCGCACCACCGCTTCTGGCGCAACGCGACCCGGAAACCGGAGAGCTTAAAAAGCGCGCCTACGGACCATGGATCTTCACAGCTTTCAGCCTTATTGCAAAGCTCAAGGGCCTGCGCGGCACCGCTTTCGATCCGTTCGGCCGGACTGAAGAGCGGCGGACGGAGCGCAGGCTGATCGAAGAGTATTTCGCCGACATGGAAGATGTCGCGCGCGGCCTCACCGTTGAGAACCATGCTGCGGCCGTTGTGCTGGCGACCGTGCCTGAACATATCCGCGGATACGGCCACGTGAAGGAACGGCACCTGAAGAATGCGGCCATCCGCCGTGAGGAAGCCCTTGAGGCATTCCGCAATCCAGCGGCAACACGCGACGCCGCCGAATAAAATGACCCCATAAAATGCAAGGCCGGTTCGGTATCTCCGTGACCGGCCTTGCATACACCGGCACCGGCCCCATGTCATCGTGATGGCACGCGGCAAAACCCTCTTCAAACGCATCACTTTATTTGGTCTGGTTCTGATCGGCTTGCTCGGTTTACCCCTTGCAGCGAGCGCGGTCGGTAAATGGGCTGAGGGTCCGACGCACTGGAGTCAGGCCCGGCGGGATTCCGCCGAGATCGCGCCGTCGCCCCAAACGACGCCGGAAGCGGTCGTCCAGGTCTACGCCGCCCGTGCATGGAGCTGGCGCGGCATCTTCGGTGTGCATACCTGGATCGCCGTCAAACAGCCGAATGCCCCGCACTACACCCGCTTCGAAGTGATGGGCTGGCAGCTGCGCCATTCCAACACTGCCGTGCGGGCGACCAATGGCAATCCGGACGGCTACTGGTTCGGCTCGAAGCCCGATCTGCTGCGGGATATCCGCGGCGCGGAAGCTGAAACCCTGATCCCCCGCATCGCCGCCGCCGCGCAATCATACCCCCATGCCGGGACCTACCGAGTTTGGCCCGGCCCGAACAGCAACACCTTTACCGCCCATATAGCCCGGCAGATTCCGGAGCTGCGGCTCGACCTGCCGCCAACCGCCGTCGGTAAGGATTTCATTCCCGAAGGCGGCATCTTCGCAGAGGCACCGAGCGGGACCGGATATCAGGTTTCACTCTTCGGCCTCGCCGGAGTGATGCTGGCGCTGGAGGAAGGCGTTGAAGTCAATCTGCTCGGCCTGACGCTTGGCCTCGACATCAAGAACCCGGCCCTGAAGCTCCCCGGCGTCGGCAGGATCGGAATGTCGGACTGAAGCATTTAGGTCGAGCGCGCCTAAGCCGCCCTAAAGCTCGACGCTCCAAGCTCCTTGGACCATCCCTGCATAATATCAGCATCTGAGAAGGCCCAGCCCCGAACAGCACACTTCCATGCGCGGCACGGCTTGTCGCGGCATCGCGGGCATCGCTTGGCGACGTGCCAAAATAATCCCGGAACCGGGTCAAGAAATGGCCAGCATTTGTAAAGCCCTATGCGAGCGCTTCATCAAAAATACCGCGCCCAATATTAGCCGGCACCGACAATGCTTCGAAAACAAGCATTACTCGGCTCCAGCGGCGGCACACTCATAGAGATTGGCGTTTCGACGGTTGAGATTACCTCTGCGACCGGCTGGGAAAAAGGCTGATAGAACTCCGAAAATCAAAGAAGAGCTCAGACACGACTCAGGTGACGTGGCCGAAATCGCGGCCTCCTCACTTCCGGGTTTGTAATGCGGCGGGTATGGTAAGAGTCCCACCGGACTGAAAGCGAGCCCCTGATGCACTACGCGCCGGACCGCGAGCCCTGCCCGCTACCCTATTCGCCCTTCAAGAGCTGTACTGTGCCGCGGCCGATCGGTTGGCTGTCGACCGTCAGCACGGACGGCATCCACAATCTCGCCCCCTACAGCCAGTGGCAGAACCTGACCTTCGATCCGCCGATGGTGATGTTCGCCGCGAACCAGTACCCGGACGGGCGACGCAAGGACAGCGTTATAAATGCCGAGGAAACCGGTTGGTTCGTGTGGAATATGGCGACCATGGCACTGCGCGAGGCGGTGAATATTTCCGCCATGGCTGTGGCGCCAGACGTGGACGAGTTCACCGAGGCGGGCGTCACCAAGACGACTTGCATCGATGCCCCCTGCATGCGTGTCGCGGAGAGCCCGGCACATTTCGAATGCCGCTATCTTTCAACACACCGTCTGCCGGGGAACAGTCCCGTCGGCACGGTGGACGTGGTTTTCGGCAAGGTTGAGCGTATCCATGTGAGGGATGACGTCATCGGGGCGGACGGCAAGCTCGATATCGCCAAGATCCAGCCTCTCGCCCGAATGGGCTATTATGACTACACCTGCATCACCGAGGTCTTCGAGATGCGGATCCCCTCGGCCAGCGGTGTCGCCGAAGACGGACTGGAAGGCAAACCGTCCCGGTGACGCTGCAAACGACGTCTTGCCTGTTCACCGGAACGACAGCGACGGGGCCCGGAGAAAAATCAAGACCCGCTTCAGCACGGCACTGAAATTGATTGGAATGATTTGGAATGGCGCCTCGCGCTCTCGCCATCCGCTGCAGAGGCACAGGAACATCATATCACTCAATGAATTAAGGGAATATTCAACAAAAATTATTAAATTACTCAAAGCTAATTAGAAAGACAGGCTATCTGAATGCCGGTAGTCGAAGCTTAACGAGCTTCGATGCGTCGAAGCATTCTGTTTTATAGGACCCGAATTGCAATGACAGGGACACGCCGCTCCAGCAATTTCACGCCGTCCGCTCGCGACACTTCCGGCGCCTTGATCAACCACGCAGGCTCGTCCCTCAAGAAAGCACAGCCAGACAAGCGCTACACAACAGCGCTGAGACTGATCCTCCTGGCATTCATCCTGTTTGGTTCAATTGGGGGCTCCGTCAACCACGCTGCGGCAGCCAGTTCGGACATGATAGTGATCGTGGACGGCTCAAGGGATCGGGTCCCCTTGCTGCCGTCAACCGTGTTGTCGGATGATTCGGCATCGCTCTCTCCGGAACAGGCGGCCGATCTGCTTGCGCAACCGGATGCCAAGAGAAATACGCGCGTGATCAGCCGGGGTTATCTTTCCAGTGTAACCTGGGCCAGGGTCTCTCTCGAGATAGAGCCGGCAGCCACCGGGCTATGGTATTTCACGCTGGAACTTCCGAACTTCGATCATCTCGACGTCTACCGCATCGGACCGGCCCCCGGCGATGCTCCGGAATTCCTGTTTTCCATCGGAGACCGGGAGCTGCCGCTAACGGATATTGCGACCCGCTTTCATATCGCACCGATGGACCTGAAACAGGGCCGCTTCGACATTCTGGTGCGCGGAGAAACCGCGAGCACCATGACCCTGGATATAAATCTGCGCAAGCTCGACGCCATGCTCATCGAAGAGGGGAAATTTGTATCCTGGCAGATATTTCTTCTCGGCATATTCTCCATTTTGTTCCTGGGCGCGCTTGTTCTGTTTCTTTACACACGGCACTTCATCTACCTGATCTATTGCGCGAACCTGTTTGCTCATTCCACAACCTGGCTACTGATCAACGGTGTCGGACCCGGCCTGCTCTGGCCTGATCTGGCGCCACACTTCCATATCGGCCCGGAAAAACCGGTCGCGCTCTCAATTTGCACGACCATTACGTTCGCGGCCTATTTCCTGTCCACGGCCAGAGTGCCCCGACCGGTAAGAGTCTTGCTGTGGACCGGAGCGGTACTCAGCGGGCTGCTCACGCTGGTATGTATCGTGGCGCCGGCGTCGCTCGAAGCGTGGACTCATCCGATTGTCAGCAGCTTGGGCTTGCCGGTTTTGGCCGTCTTGATGATCACAACAGTTATCGCCCTGCTCCGAAATGAGCCGACAGCATGGCCGCTCATGTTGACATGGGTGGTCTTTCTCGGGGTCATAACAATGGTTGTGCTGCGCGACTGGGGATACATCCCGAGCAACTCCATCACGCTGGCCGGTGGCCAAGTGGCCATGTTTTTCGAGATCATAATTTTCGCGGGAATGCTGGTTCATCGCCTCGGCAAACTGCAGGCTGAGAAGATACAACTCCAGAACGAGGCCCTTACAGCGGCCCGGGCGCAAGAGGAGGTACTGGAACGGCGCGTAGCGGACAGGACGGCCGAGCTGGCTGTCGCTGTGAAAAGGGAGCGCGCGGCACTGGTGCTGCAACGGCAATTCGTTGCAATGGTCAGTCATGAGTTCCGCACGCCGCTGGCCGTAATCGACGGCGTGGCGCAAAATCTCGCCGTGGAGCAACCGGAGACCCTCACCAAAGGCCAGCGTATTCGAGATATGGTGAAGGGGCTGCTGCGGATGATCGAGACATGCCTCATCGCCGAGCGCATCGAAGACGGTGCACTCCGGATCAGTCGCGCGCCCATTGATCTGCGGCTGTTACTCGAAACCGCCGTCGAAAACAGTCAGAAGACCGCGCCGGGCCACGATTTCAACCTTGAGTTCCCCGAACAACTACCCCACTTGTCTGCAGATATGAAGCTTCTTGAAATCGCCATCAACAATCTGCTTGAGAACGCGATAAAACACACCCCCGCCGGAACAGCCGTAACCGTTGCCATAAAAGCGGAAGATGGCACCGTCGATCTTTTGGTGCTCGATAACGGTCCCGGCATTACGGCACAGGATAGCGGCAGAATATTCGAGAAGTACTACAGAGGAGGCAAGACGTCCGGAACCGGCCTTGGGCTCTATCTGGTCCGCGCCATCATAGAGGCAAATGACGGTTCGGTATTTCACGAGAACAACAGCCCGCGCGGCAGCCGCTTCGTTATTCGGCTTCCAATCCAACCGGGCCTCGCTTCTGAAGAGGAAAATGATGAACAGTAAGCGGTCGAATGGCACGATCGACATCATCATTGTCGAGGACAACGCGTTACTCCGCGCGGAAGTTTCGGCCTATCTGCAACGCGTGGGCATGGCGGTCCGGACTGCGGAGTGTGGAGCGGAGCTGGATCAACTGCTTGCCGAGGCACCGACCGATGTGGTCGTGCTCGATCTTGGGCTGCCGGCAGAGGACGGGACCGTGATAGCACAGCGCCTCCGCGACCTTTATCCGGCCATGGGTATCGTCATGGTCACGGCGCGCGGGCAGGTTGCAGAGCGTGTTTTGGGATATGCAACGGGCGCGGACATCTATCTCGTCAAGCCCGTGGACTACAGCGAACTGGAAGCGGCGATCCGCGCGATCCTGCGTGGACGCACCGACCAGACAGCGACCAGCAGTGCCGACGACCCTGCGGCTGCACAGCAGACGCAATGGCGCCTCGACACCCATGCCCGATCCCTCACGGCACCGTCCGGCGAGACAGTGACACTGACCCACACCGAAACCGACATCCTTTCCTGTCTGTGCGAAGCAGCCGGCCAGACGGTTTCACGCGCTGTTATTACAGCGCGCCTCGGACGCGATGCCACCATCAGCAACCACCGCTCTGTCGACCAGGTTGTCAGTCGCCTGCGCCGCAAGATTGCCTCCCGGACCAACTCCGAAGTTACACTCCGGTCGGCCTATGGGCATGGATATTATCTGGCGCAGACAATTCTCGAAAATTGAATAAAAGCTCATCAATGATTTGATGGAGGAAATATTTAGTGCCTCCGTCTCGACTGTCACAATTCGTCATTATTGTTTCTTTGACAATGAAAATTAGAGAAATTAACTTCTATCCAAATAATCAATCAGCGGCTTGTTAAAATAGTCGCGTCGGCTAAGATATATACTCGAATACAGGACTCTTCACCGTGCAAACACTTGCCCCGGAACGCCTTCTCTTTGTCGACAGGCAAGTGGAAGATGCAGATCTCCTGCTTTCTTCCATAACTCCTGACATACAGCTCCACATGCTGTCGGAAGCGGGTGATCCGCTGGCCGAGATCGCGGCGGTCATCTCCTGCAC
>NZ_JBDXGG010000014.1:0-2995 GCF_039990255.1 Nisaea sp.
TGTGTCAGAGGGAAGCCAAGCATTTGGCCTCTGTCACGGCCGAGGAGCAAGCCGCCTATTTCAAATATCTTGAAGACAACAACGCGGGTAACAGCGAGTACGCGGCGCGGCGATATTTCTTCGAAAAGCCGACTGCGGACATGGCGATTTTTGACATCGAGGAATACATGGGCGGGTTTGTTCAGGACCTCTTCAGCGACAATGTCGAAAAGCAATTCAGCGACGTTGCCCAATTCATGGAGTTGCAGCGCAAAGCCTTCGACGAAAGGAAAGCGGCTTATGAGTCAGAGGGAATGACCATCATCGAGCCGGGTCACGATTGGTACATGATCGAACACAAATACCGCACGGCGGACGAGGCCGAGGAGCCTACGACTGTCATGATGAATTTCCAGTCTGGCCGCGTGACGATCAAGGCGGGCTTGGTCAAGGTCTCGCGCGGTAGTGACTCAGGGACGGTTTCGGGGCCAAAGCCGCGATATACAGCGGCACAGCTTCAACACGCCGCCGAGTTGCGGACCATCGCGGTTCAGCAAAATCTAATCTCCAATCGGCGCAAGGTGCTGGAAGTCGCAGTGCTGCAATGCATGACCGGGTTTCAGAACCAAGTCTCCCTTGCGCCGTCTCCCCGTCTCCAAGATCGCTATGGCAGCGGTATGCTGAACAGCATCGAGGAGATCGCCGCCGCATTCCTGACGAAGTTCCGTGATGCCGGTTTGTCTGCCTTGCGCTCGTCCTACTATCCGGAAGAGGGAGAGATTACAGAACCTATCCCGGCGCTGTTCAAACTCTCAGGCGACAGGGCTACGGTCTTCAAGGTTATCCGTTCGCTCACAGACGAGGAGCTGGACGGCCTTCATTCTCTGCTCGTTACAGTGACGTTCCACCAGTCCGGGGACGGGATCAAGACGGAGGAAGACGAGCACAACCTTGTCGCCATCGATGTTAAGGCGGACGTGCGGGACAGCTACCTGCCCGACGAGACATTCCTGAAACGGTACAAGTCCGACCGGCTGAAGGAAATCGCTGTAGAGAGCGGGGTCGCTCTTAGCGAAAAATCAGTCGCCAAGTCCAAGAAAGGCGATTTGGTTGCACTTCTCACCGGGTGGTTCCGTGCGGTGCCGTCAGATACACCAGCCGAGCGGGCCGACATGGCAAAGAATTGGATGGACCCGATCATGGCCTTCCCCGCCATCGATCCGGACGCGGGTGATGAAACGAGCGACGAGGACGAAGTGCAATTTCTGGAAGCTGCTGAATAGTGACTCCTACCCAACTCGGGTGCATTGATCCGGCGCCATAACCGACAGACGGCGGCTCCCTTCGGGGGGCCGCTTTTTTTGTTTCCGGGCCTATTCGCCGCCTACCTATATTCGTGAAAAGTTTCGCGCTGTTGTCGGCCGGGCCATTGGCCCGGCCGTCTTATTATTGTGCGCCCGCTCACGCGGTCGCGGCGCGAGTTTTAGTGGAAAAATCGGCCGCTTCGCGACCGATTTTGGCTTTCAATGAAAGAGAGTTGCTGTGTTGTCCAGGTTTGCTCAAACCTTGCCCATAAGCACAACCTCAATTGAAGTGGCCGTGGTCGCAGATCTGTCCTATTGACGCCTTCGCCACCCTTTGCCGACAGTATCCGTAAGGCCTCTTTCTATGATTCTCCGTCGTTCGCTCCGATTCTCCGAAATTCTCTGACTTTCTCCGACTTTCTCTAAGATTCTCCGACTTTCGGCCTTCTGTTGGGTTCTTTCTCCAAATCTCTCCAAGATTCTCCGAAATTCTCCAACTTCCCGGCCAAAATCCTTCTCTCCTTTGTCTCGTTGGCAGGATAGGTGAGGTGGGCCTACTCGTATAAACTCATAGAATCCTTTCACGCCTCCGATGGCGGCACCTGCCCTTATTCGCATGGCAAGTCATGCTCAACAGGGAATCATTTTTGTTGTTGCAAAAGCGACACAGCTGGCGCCGGCTGTGTCGATCTGCGTTTGGCCCAGCCGTTCATTTCGCGGTCTCTACGTGCCCGCAAAACAAACCGCGTGCCATCCTATCTCAACGCGCTCGGCTCGCTTAGATTGATTTAGGTATCCGCGCAGTATTCACTGCTCACAAGTGGAGGAGCGGAATATGCCGGATGTCGGCCGTAAGATCATCGACCGGGAATCCACGATCAAAATAGATCATTCATCTTATCTGCTCAAAATCGAGAGAAAAACGACCATAGCGAGGAAGCGCCATGACGACCAGAACGGCAGAGACGAACGTGACCAAAGTGACGTCGCTTGACGAACTGAACACGGCGATTCAGACCGCCAACAGTACGGCGAAGGATGCCGATACGGATCTGACGATCAGCCTGGAGGACTCGAACGGCGACGCCGTCACCATTACGCTCACGAGCGGCGATGCCATCGGAATCCTGAACTCTGCCAAGTCGGTGACCATCAAAGGGCCGTCGCGCGAAAAGTTCTCGACGATCGACGGAAACAGCGTCGCGCGCGGCTTCATCGTCGCCGCGGGTACCGTCAAATTCCGCAATCTCAAAATCGAAAACTGCGTCGCGACTGGGACGGATGGTGGGATGGGCGCTGGCGGCGCTCTCTACTTGCTCAATCCCTACGCATCGGGGCTCTCATCCCGGCCCTGGTTCTATGGGGACGGCAGCGTGATCGAAGAGGCGACGGGAATTTCGATTACGAATGCGAAAATCACGGCGTGCAGAGCCATCGGATCGGCCCCAACGGCGACTGTCTACGCAGGCGGTACTGGTGGTTTAGGAGGTAGCGGAGGATTTGGAGGGGAGTGCGGGCTTGGCAAAGTGGGTGACAACGGCGCCGGCGCACCAGCCAAGATCGTTCCGGTCATCAATGGCAATCAGTTGGCGCCTTCGGGATACGGAGGAACGGGCGGTGGCGGAGGATATGGAGGGGAGTGCGACGTGCGCTATGCGAGCGAAGGCGGTGCTGGTGGGGGCGGTGGTGCCGGGCTCTTCGGTGGCGGCGGT
>NZ_JBDXGG010000015.1:0-3725 GCF_039990255.1 Nisaea sp.
TTACAAAATCCCGGTGGCGAAGCCAGCCCGTCACCGTGAAGAAAGCCGGAAAACTCCAGCCACCGGCGCTCCAAAGTTCGGTCTCAGAGCAAAAGCCGGAAAACTCCAGCCACCGGCGCTCCAAAGTTCGGTCTCAGAGCAGTGCGTGATGTCGAGAACCGCATACGCCCTCGCCTGAACGAGCATGGCGTCCAGCGTCGTCAGATTTCCTTTTCCAAGCAGCGCTGCCAGGTTTGTTCCGAAGCCAAGCTCCGCCAAGGCGACCGCAGAGACGAACCGAGGACTGTCTGTCGGTAGCGCGGCCAATGACTGGCTTTTGGCAACGTGATGCAGATGGTTCGGATCAAGATAAATGGACAAGACCGTTGTGTCGAGGAGATATGCGTCCATCTCGATTACGCCACATAATCGCGGAGCAAGTCGATCTCACTTTGGGGTAGCGGCTGGAATACCTTCTTGACCCAGTCACCCCCGGCGTTGAAACGTCCGGACAGCCGTTCCGCCAAACTCAAGCCAGGAATTGGATAGCTATCATTCCAGTGCTTCCACGCATGCGCGACGGGACGGTCAAACCCTTCAAAATAGGCTAGGAGCTGCCGCTCTAGCTTTAGTGGCAGATCGTAGGCCCTCATGATTTCAGCATCGATCTGCGCGAGCTGCCCGGCTAAGTCGTCATCGGTGTGATCGAAGATCGAGGCGGCGTTTACTCTTGTGATGTACTCTTCAGCGAGTTCCGCGAGCTTTGTAGGGAGTAAGGCAGGAATTGGAATGTCTCGGACGACTGACACCCGGAACCGGTCTTTTGGAGAATTCATAGCGAGGAAGGCATTCGCAATCGGCCCGTTGAGAACGGCTGAGAGCGCATACAGTTGACTGTTGGTAAGCGGCTCGACAGGCCAGAGGCCGAAAAATTGTTGCGAACAGAGAACGCCTTCGAGATCAACGAAAGCACCAATGCACCAAGCGCCACGGCTCAGGCGCGTTGCACTAGCGATCAGCTTAGGCTTCGACCAGTCATGGTCGAAAGCCCGACGAATGTGGTCTTCCCGGAAGTCCAACCACATCGGCTTGGGCAGCTTATATTGCTGAAGGTGGCGGGCGTTGGCAAAGCCTAGCTCGTATCCAGGTTTCGGGTTCTCGCTACGCCCCTGATCTTGGTCATACCATTGCAGGCCCAGGCTTGGCTTCAGGAGGGTTCCAAGCCGTGGACCATCTCGCAGATAGTCCCAGAGGGCGTTGAGTGGAGGAATCCAGAGGCACCCGTCAGGCTTTTCGGCAACATCTCGGATGAGGTCACGATGTACCGTTGTCTGACCGGTCTTGAGGAAAGCCGAACGGTCCCTTTCTGCCACCTCCGTAGACCGCAAGGAGATGGACACGGCCGGAGCGAGCCGCAGGTCACGGGCGATGACTGCGGCCGTTTCGACATCTGATGCGCCGAAGATGCCATCAGGAAGTTTGAGTACCTCCACTGAGCTATACAGACTTTCGATCCGTCGCCGTTGCTCTGCGAACTGTCGTTCCAGGATAAATGAGCGCGGCAGGACAAAACCTAAAGCGAGAGGCTTAGCGTCCAATGCTGCGCTCAGCGCTGCAATGGCCTTCGAATGCGTCGTCCCCGCAATTTCATACCGGGCCTTTTCCGCTTCGGTGAACGCTTCGAAGGGGGGGTTGCATAGGATCACGTTATTAGCGCTGATCCGGTCTGCGAGCGTGGTGCCGGCCAACAGGTCAGCTTCTTTGACATGCCAGCCGTTATGATTGGGGTAGTCGGCCAGGATAAGGGAAAGCGTGGCGACTTCGCATGCGAATGCGTCGACCTCATCCCCGGAAATGTGCTTGATCAAAAAGTCATGACGCTGCTGGTCCGACCATTCAACCGGAAGCAAGTCGCGCAAGTGGCGCAAAGCTGAAACGAGGAAAACGCCGGCACCAGCGAAAGGCTCGTAGATCTTTAGATCTTCGGGCTTGTGATTGTGGAGTTGAAGCTTCTGAACGACATACTCGGCAACCTGCCGCGGTGTACTATGTGTGCCGAAAACCTTGCGGGTCTCGGGTGTGATGAGTGTGTTCTCGTAAACGAATGCCAGGTCATCCGATGAGATATTGGAGAAGCTGATTCCGGCCCGCAAATGGCGCCATGCCGCATCAAAAACAACAGGCAACTCGTTCGCCCAGCGGCCCTCGATATGTCCCAGCGAGTAATAGGTCTCAATTCCTGCGAGGACCGACGAAAGGTCATCGGCGCTCCACGCGGCCGCGTAGGGATGGCAACGGTCTTCCAGAACCTTGGCAGCGAGAAGCCGGAAGACGACACGGAAAAGCGTGCGCGCATCCAGTGGTTCACCTTCAGATGCCTTTCGCGACAGTTCGAGCGTCTCGACGAGGAGACGGCTCAGTTTGATGTGAATTTCACCCTCGATCGCAGGTAGCAGGCCCAAATCAACGAAGTCGAGCTGGTAACCATCTTCGGAGGGGCCAACCGACTTTGCGCGATGGATTGCGTCTGGATGCCAAGTCGCACGGTGGCGCTTGAACAGCTCTTCGATACCCGCGAGTTCGACGGTTTCGATCGCGCGTGGGGGAACCTTGCTTCTAACTTCCCATACCGTGACGTCATCTTGATTGACGACGAACAGCAGGGGAGCGCCCAGAGCGCGATGCTGACTGACCACCTCGATCGCTTTGCGCCCCTCGCCGTGCACGACCGCTAGCGCTGCGGACCGGTAAGAGGGGGGCGTGCGGGTAAAGGCTGCAAGTTGAACGGTTCGAGTGGGATTGTTCTCGGCCAGGACGTCAGCGAAAGAGTAATCTATGACGATAGCTTCGGAACGATATCCGGTGTCGCGAGCCGCTTTGGCGATATGATCGATTGCGTTCACGGCCGACCTCCACGAGAGACGACAGCGTGGGAAATTTCGACCGGCGGGAAGCGCAGAGAAGGCTGCTCATCTTCGCTACCAGCGGCCAGCAATTGCTCGCGAAGCTGAGAGATCACCGGTGCTAACGGAATCACAATAGAGGGTTTGTCAGTCGGCGTTTCCGTCAATTCGCTGCGAAGCAGCAGCGCGGCGTTCGGCAAATCAATGATCAGCTTAGAGCGCTCCAGCACCGGCCAGGGCGACCGATTACAGAGATCGAACAAAGCCTCCCCGATCGGCGTCAGCGCACCCACTCGAATTCCCATATCCAGTGTGAGGAGCCTGATAACGGCCAGAGCGACAAGGTCCCCAGATCTGAAGCAGGGGCTATGACCACGCGCGCGGCGCAGCGGCCCCAGCGCCTTTTTCCAATGCCGATAAGTTTCCGGCGCGATAGACACAGCGCTTCGCAATTGGCCTGGGGTATAGAGTACTGTCACGAAGTCGAATACCATCTTGTTGCTAGCAACAAGATAAACTAGATCATTTTCCGCGGCAAGGCCGGCGACCTGCAATTGGCCGCTAGGTCGTCGATTTTCATGAGCCTTCTGGGCCGGTGCCTCCTGCCAGATTGCAGTGAGCTATTTGCCGGGCGGAGCGCGTTGCATCTGCGCAGTTGTAAAGGAAGGTGCAGCCGCATCGGCAATTCACAAGGCCGGCGGCACTAGAGCAGATTCGACTTAATCCGGGTCATATCCGGCTGCCTCGAAATAGTGCCGGCATTCCTCGGCGGTGAAGGCGGAGAGGCAATCGGCGACAACTGACCACAATTCGTCAACGGTTCTCGCGGCGGCCTTTCTGAGC
>NZ_JBDXGG010000016.1:0-161281 GCF_039990255.1 Nisaea sp.
AACCATTCCAGAGACTTCGGCCCCCGCCGCCGCGCCCCACTCAGTGGTCCGCTCCGCAACGGGAGGCGCCTTATACGACCCACCCCAACAAACCGTCAAACACTTATTTGCAAAAAAATGACGATCATAAAAAAATAATCCAAAAACTCCCGCATTTCCGCCATTCCCCCTGTCCAGATTATCTGAGAGAGCGTTCAAGCTCGTCTTAACAGCCCGAATGGCAACCGATTAGAACAGCGACTCCCAAAAGTGCTCCCTGGCGGTAGACCATCCTGACTCCGGAGTCAGCCTTCCGGGTGCCCGGTTGGATGGACCACAAGCTCCTTGGGGACACTTAAAGAGAACCCAACATGGAAGAGCACTATATAGGGGACGCAAAACACGTGATGACGCCCCCCAGTTATACCGGCGAGCCCCCTGCAGCCTATCCGGGATTTCCCAGAGCCATGCTCACGGTTTAATTTTCCGCTTTAAGTTTGCGCATCAGGACACTGATTCAATTGTGGTTAGCCTTGACTTCGCGAACTATGCGCAACAGAATCACGCGAAACATCGTATATTTCGGGATCGCATACATGACACAGCGGGTTCGCACTCGTTCTGCCTTAGCTGCCGGCGTACTTGGCTCCCTACTCCTGGCAGGCATCGGCGGCTTCGCCATGTTTGGGACTGTCGGTGCGCCCGACACCGATCCGACAACGGCCGAGGCATCAAGCGCGAACAGTTTCGCCATTGCCTCACCCGAAGGCAGCACGCCAACGCTCGAGACCCGCGCGGTCAAAGTTGAGCGAGGCGACACACTGATGAAGCTGCTGACTAAAAACCAAGTCGACAAGCGCGAAGCGCATGCCGCCATTGAGGCTCTTAGCGAGGTTTACGACCCGCGCCGGATGCAGATCGGCCAATTGTTTGAGCTGTCTCTTGAAGATCCGGCGGACACGAAAACGTCCCCCAGTCTGGTCTCACTCTCTTTCAAGGCCGATCCGGTCCGCACCATTCAGGTGCGCTATACAGATGACGGCGCCTATACGGCCGACGTCAAGGAAAAGGCCCTGCAGCGCGGCGATGCGTTCGGCGCAGGTACAATCCGCTCCAGTCTTTATGTCGCTGCAGTCGATGCCGGTATTCCTGTCGCAGTGCTGCATGACATGATCCGAATTTTTAGCTTCGATGTCGATTTCCAGCGTGACATCCAGAAGGGCGACCGGTTTGAAGTCCTCTACGACGAGCAACGTACTGGTGACGGCACGCTTGTCAGGACCGGCGACATCACTTACGCGGCGATGACCCTCTCCGGAAAAGCACTCGCCTATTTCCGCTACACACCCAAAAACGGCGTGACAGATTACTTCGACCGCAAAGGCCAGTCCGTGCGCAAGACGCTGATGCGCACACCAGTGAACGGCGCCCGGCTGTCATCCGGCTTCGGCAAGCGCAAGCATCCGATCCTCGGCTACACCAAGATGCATCGCGGCACCGATTTCGCGGCACCGACGGGAACCCCCATCATGGCAGCCGGCGACGGCGTCATTGATTACATCGGCCGCAATGGCAGTTACGGTAAATACATCCGCATTCGCCACAACAGCACCTACAAGACGGCCTATGCCCACATGTCCGGCTACAAGCGCGGATTGACGAAGGGCTCCCGGGTGAAGCAGGGCCAGACCATCGGCTATATCGGTTCGACCGGACGCTCCACTGGCCCACACCTTCACTACGAAGTGCTGGAGAATGGCCGCCAGCGGAACCCGATGAGCGTGAAACTCCCGGCGGGCGAAAAGCTCAAAGGTAATGAGTTGAAGCGTTTCGCCGCCTTACTGCCGGCGCTGGAGCAACGCATTGCCGTTTCCCGGGACGACAACACCCTGGTTGCAGCACAAAGCGATTGATCGCCGCCGCATCTTAGAACAAACCCCATACGGAATCAGGCATCCCCGCTATTCGGCGGGAATGCCGAAGACGGCCACACCGGCGCAGAGCAGGGTGAGAAGTATCCGTCCTGCAATAGCAGAACGATCTCCGCCAGCTTTCGCCGTGACAATGGCCGCAATCGCGCATTGCAGCATGTAATAAACGGCGAATGCCCGGCTCGCGAGAGCGATCACTTCGTAGATATCGGTCTCCCACAGCACCAGCGCTGAGACGAAAACCAGCACCGGGTAGACCTGATGCCCGGTCAGCCGCCGGGTGGCGCCATGCGCGAGCCCCGCGCCTCCGATGGCATCGGCGACAGCTGCACTGAATTGACTGGCAACGGCGCCGAGCGTCAGCGCCAGCGGCAACAGCGGAGAGACCAGCAAAGCCGCATCCATCACCGCCGTCTCGCCCCTCCCTTCCATCGCCGCACTTATCAAAGGCGACAGCAGCGCGAAGAAAGCGACATAGATCCCGGTCGCGGCAAACTGAGCGTAGCGCATGGTCCGGACACGCATTTCACGGCCGAATTCCTCGCCCAGGAAGCGTGAGGTTTCGAAGCCCTGCACCATGATCAGCATACCGAGCAATACCGGCACACTACCCCAGTCCCCGCGCGGCTCCGGCGGCATGACTGACGCTCCCTCCCAGAGAAGCCCGCAGCCATAGGCGGCAAGCGCGGCCAGGAAACCGCCGATGACCGCTAGTTTCAGGGCGACCACACCGGATTCAATCTGAATCACTTTCCTGATGCCACCGGACCAACCGAGCCAGCCAATCAGGCCCAGCAATGCTGTCGCGATTAATTTCGCCATTACCGGGTCGGCGGCGCCGGTCGCCTCTTTCACGACAAAAGCGCCGAGGAGCGCTAGGTAGTAGGCAACCGAGATCACATAGGCGAAAAACAGGGTGAAAGCGCTCAGCCGTTCCAGCACCGCAACATTGCGGGGCGGCAATGCCTGCTCCAGCAGCGGCTCGACATGCAAGATATTGTAGCGGACAGCGCCGCCGATGGCCCAAGCGAAGGCGCAGAGACCGGCAATGCCCAGGATCGCAAAGCCGCCAAGCTCCCGCCCCAGCAGAGGCGCCGATACAAGAAAGCCGCTTCCGATGATTGATGCCAAAGGCGCCACCATCGCCCGCCAGACCTCTGACCGGCCGATCCGGGTGAACAGGATGGCCGTGAAGACGGCCAGGGCGGAAATCGAGAAGAAGGCTTCGATCATGACTGGTAAAGCACCGGGCAGCTGAACAGGACTGCGTAGATAATATCTGTAGGTATAAGCGCATGTTTCGTGGAGCACAAAAGTCTCGCCCGCGTGCCCCCGGTCGGGGCGTCAGGGCGGCACCCGCGGCGTGCCCGTTTACGGATATACCTCCCTGCCTCAAATGAGAGCAATTTGCGGTGCGTGTCGCAATTGGGAGAAGTTGTGACGCGGGACAGCCATTGAATTCACACATCTGCCCTTAAATCCCAAGAACAGCGCGATCAGGCGCCAAAGATATCTGAGGAGACGGCGATGACCGCGAGCATGACGGATATCCAGACTCTGGTGCGGGGCTTCTCGGTTGAGACCACGCCCGGTTCCGCCACCAAGGTGGACGATTTCGGCGCATTGTTGCCGGCCGGAACCACAGTCAATGTGACCCAGCTCCCAGGCTCCTCCATTTCGGACACGGTAGCGGTTTGCCGTAGGCTTCGAGCCGAGGGTATGGAACCCGTTCCACATATCGCAGCGCGCAACATTCAGAGCGAAGCTGAGCTTGCGGCTTACCTCGAAGGCCTGACCGACGAGGCCGGCGTGACCGACGTCCTCGTCATCGGTGGCGGAGTCAGCACCCCGGCCGGCCCCTATGCCGAGACGATGGACGTTCTGCGGAGCGGCCGTCTGGAAGCGACAGGCATCCGCAAGGTCGGCGTTGCCGGCCATCCCGAAGGCTCCCCCGACATTTCCGACGACGGTCTCGCCACCGCCCTCACCGCCAAAAACGACTGGGCTACGAAGACCGGGATCGACACATATATCGAGACCCAGTTCTGCTTTGATGCGGGCGCGATCCTGAAATGGGAAAAAAGCATCCGCGATGCAGGCAATGCGCTGCCGATCCATATTGGTGTGCCTGGCCTCGCCAGCCTGAAGACCCTGCTGAAATTCGCCCAGGTCTCCGGTATCGGCCCGTCCATGCGGGTGCTGACACGGCAGACACGGAATATTGCCCGCCTGCTCACCGTGCAGGCTCCGGACAAGCTGTTGGTCGGCCTCGCGGACGGCATCCAGGCCGATCCGGACTGCCTGATCCGGCATCTGCATTTCTATCCGTTCGGCGGCCTCGCCAAGACCGTTTCCTGGGTCGATCAGGTCGCGGCAGGCGATTTCAGCCTCAACAACAAGGGGGGCTTCGAAACGGCCCCTTTGGCCGGAAAGACGGCCGCGGCTTCCTGACCCGTCTCGTCAGCCGCATCAAGGGAGAAAAACCGGAATGACCGATACCGTCATCAGCTCGGCAACCAAGGAAATCGTGATCGGTTTCGAGCGTCCGTTCTGCGTCATCGGCGAGCGCATCAACCCGACAGGCCGCAAACTGCTGGCGGCGGAAATGGCGGCTGGCGACTATAGCCGGGTCCGCGCGGATGCTCTCGCCCAAGTCGAGGCCGGTGCGAACATGTTGGACGTCAATGCGGGCATCCCGATGGCGGACGAGCCCGCGATCCTCGCCGAGTCCATCAAGCTGGTTCAGTCCCTCACCGACACGCCGCTTTCCATCGACAGCTCCATCGTCGATGCTCTCGAAGCCGGTCTGGCCGTCTATCAGGGCAAGGCGCTGGTGAACTCGGTCACCGGCGAGGAAGAGCGGCTTGAGGCCGTTCTTCCGCTGGTAAAGAAATACGGCGCCGCCGTGGTTGCTATCTCAAATGACGAGACCGGCATCTCCGAAGACCCGAATGTACGCTACGAGGTGGCAAAGAAGATCGTCGAGCATGCCGCTGATCACGGCATCCCGCGCGAGGATATCGTCGTCGATCCGCTGATCATGCCGGTCGGCGCGATCAATCTCGCGGGCCGCTCCGCCTTTGACCTGATCGGCCGGCTCCGGAACGAGCTGAAGGTGAATACCACCTGCGGCGCTTCCAACATCTCCTTCGGGCTTCCGAACCGGCACGCCATGAACGCCGCTTTCCTCTCAATGGCGATTCATGCAGGCATGACATCGGCCATCATGAACCCTCTGCATGCGGAGGAAATGGGCGCGGTGCTGGGCGCCGACGTGATGATGGGGCATGACCCGGAATGCCGTCGCTGGATCAAGCGCTTCCGCGAACAACCGGCGGAAGGCGAAGCGGTCGGCGCGCGCGGCGGCCGTGAGCGGCGGCGGCGCAGGGCTTAGGGCTTAGGGCGGAGGCGGAATAGACATTTGGCATGAACGCAGCATCGGCGACCCAGATCGAAACTGACAGCACCCCGGAGGCTCCCGCCGAGGACGTCTATGTCGTCTTCACGCCCTCGGGACGGCGCGGTTTCGTGCCGCCCGAAACCACCGTGCTCGACGCCGCCCGCTCTCTCGGCGTCGATCTCGACTCCGTCTGCGGTGGCCGGTCCATGTGCGGGCGCTGCCAGATCCAGTTGTCGGAAGGCGAGTTCGCCAAATTCCAAATCACCTCGCGCGCCAGCAGCATCAGCGAGACAACCAAGTCCGAGCAGCGCTATGCCGAGAAACGCGGCCTGAAACCGGGCCGCCGTCTTGGCTGCAACGCCAAGGTTCTGGCCAATTGCGTGATCGACATTCCGCCGGAAAGCCAGGTCCACCGGCAGGTCGTGCGCAAGCGGGCCGAGGTCCGGGATATCGAGATCCGGCCGGTCACCCACCTGCATTATGTCGATGTCCGCGAGCCGGACTTGCATGACCAGTCGAGTGACTTCCGCCGCCTGTGCGAGAGCCTGCGCGAGCAATGGCCGAACTGGGGCATCGCCGACGATGTGAGCTGCGATTACGCGGTCATGACCAGCCTGCAGAAAGCCCTGCGCGACGGCGCATGGAAAGTCACGGTCGCGCTCCGGGGCAATGACCGGGTGGTCGGCGTCTGGCCGGGCTTCCGGGAGAAGATCTACGGCCTTGCCGTCGATATCGGCTCCACCACCATGTCCGGCCATCTCTGCGATCTGGCGACCGGCAAGGTGCTCTCCTCGGCCGGAACCATGAACCCGCAGATCCGTTTCGGCGAAGATCTGATGAGCCGGGTTTCCTATGTCATGATGAACCCCGGCGGCGACGAGGAAATGACCCGCGTCGTGCGCGAAGCTGTGAATTACCTCGCCACTCAGACGGCGGCCGAGATCGGCGCCGGATCGGACGAGATCGTCGATCTGGTCTTTGTCGGCAACCCGGTGATGCATCACCTGATGCTCGGCATCGATCCGACGGAGCTGGGCGGCGCGCCCTTCGCGCTCACCGTCGATACCGCCGTCGAGCTGACCGCCGCCGAGATGGATCTTTATCTGCATCCGGGCGCCCGGGTCTATGCCCTGCCCTGCATCGCGGGCCATGTCGGCGCGGATACAGCCGCCGTGGTGCTGTCCGAAACGCCCTACAAGCGGGACGAGATCACCCTGATCGTCGATGTGGGCACCAATGCGGAGATCGTGCTCGGCAACCGGGACCGGCTGCTTGCCTGTTCCAGCCCGACCGGCCCGGCCTTCGAGGGCGCCCAGATCTCCAGCGGCCAGCGCGCCGCGCCCGGCGCCATCGAGCGCGTGCGGATCGATCCAGAGACGCTGGAGCCGCGCTTCCAGATCATCGGCACCGACCGCTGGTCGGACGAGGACGGTTTCCAGGAAACGGTCGAGGAACTCGGCATCAGTGGCATCTGCGGCTCCGGCATCATCGAGGCCATTGGCGAGATGTTCCTGGCCGGCATGATCACCACCGACGGCATGATTGATGGCGCGCTGGCGGAAAAGTCCGACCGCGTCTTCCCGGACGGCCGCACCTTCTCCTACCGGATCAGCGACACCGTCTCGGTGACGCAGGGCGACGTCCGCGCCATCCAGCTCGCCAAGGCCGCGCTCTATGCCGGATCGCGCCTGCTGATGGACCGGCTCGGCGTGGAGTCTGTCGACCGTGTGGTGCTGGCCGGCGCCTTCGGCAGCCATATCGACCCGAAATACGCCATGGTCCTCGGCATGATCCCGGACTGCGAGCTGGAACACGTCGTCTCCGTCGGCAACGCGGCGGGTACAGGCGCCCGCATCGCCCTGCTGAACGGTCAGGCCCGCAAGGAAATCGAGTGGGTGGTGCGCACCATCGAAAAGGTGGAAACCGCCGTCGAGCCGCGCTTCCAGGAACATTTCGTCGGCGCCATGGCCCTGCCGCACAAGACGGACCCGTACCCGAAACTGTCAGCGGCGGTGAAGATGCCGGTACCGAGAGTGGCGGTGAAGTCGGGCGAAGATGGCGGACGGCGGAGACGGCGGCGGGGGTAGGTTTGCGTCCGGACGAAATACCACACGGCCGTCATCCCGGCCGGAGAGCCGGGGGCCAGCTTTTCATGGGGTAAGGGCGGCGGAGATATGGATCCCGGATCAGGTCCGGGATGAGGGATCTCTACCAATGAACTAAGCAACGTGTCCCCTTAATCCTCCGCTAACTCCTCCCTGAACTTGGTTCGTATCCCCTTAATAGCCACAGAGTCCGCCAGCATCCGCCAACATTTCGGCGGATACCTCATCTGGATGCCGCGACGAGAACATGTAGTCTATGGCATTGCGCCAAACCAGATAGTTGGCCGATGCCGGATTGTCGTTCGAGAGTGCGTAGTAAGCACCGTCCGGCTCATTGTGCCGGTTATCCAAATAGAGCAACCGAGTGGGGCTCAGAGGAAAAATAATTTTCGTTTCGGGGTCTCTGATCCCCCGAAACTCCAGAGATGGATGCACAATCGTTACAGGGTGATCAGACGTTATGAATGCAGGTTTTTTGGCGACTACTATTGCCATTCGCATGTCGAGCAACACCGGTCCGATCCCTCCGGCGATCGCTACATTGTCGTTCCAAGCAGCCTTTAAGTCTTCTTCGCTAGCCTCACGGTAGGATCGCCAGCTAGCCTGATCGACTTTTCGCGTGACGTTGCCTATAGCGACGTGGCTAGGAAGGCTGTCGAATTGCGATATTTGCTCAACAAACTGTGCGTGCATCGACTTCCAAGTCTTGAACTGGGTCGGATTGCGCTCAAAGGTCGTAGCAACAATCAGAGCCAGT
The DNA here is from genome assembly GCF_039990255.1 of Nisaea sp. Taxonomy (GTDB): domain Bacteria; phylum Pseudomonadota; class Alphaproteobacteria; order Thalassobaculales; family Thalassobaculaceae; genus Nisaea. Next base: position 8,173 of record NZ_JBDXGG010000016.1, read on the forward strand.
AATTTTCTAACGGGCTCCCAAGTCAGATCGACTTCGCCGGTAGATATTGCCTTCCATACCGGGTCACCGAAAAATCGCTCAAGTTCGCTGAGTTTACGTTCCAGTTTGTCATCGCGCTGCCCGTTAGCACGAAGCGGCGCATATAGGTGAAACTTCACGGCTACCTTGTCGATGCGCCTTAATTCAGGATCACCGACATTCTTGCTGAACCGCCAGACCTTTCTCTTGCCTTCATCCGCTGCAAAATGACGCAAATAGGCTTGAGACACCCAATGGCAGCGCTTTGTAGTCGTCTTCACCATTAGCCGACCACTCAGAAACCCGTTGCAACTAGGCGGTGCTGCTCTAGAGCAGAATAATTGTCTGCAAAAGCCTTCCTAGTCATTAGAGCATTGCCGAATTTTTCGCACGACCAGTGACGCTCCCTTCGCGATAGGCGACGGTGTTTTCGTCGCAGGGCAGAGTTTCGATTTTTTCGCAAAAGTTGTAAACATCCCTCCAGCACAATATCGTTTGGCAATCTGCCTCATCTAATTGGTGAAATTTTATGCTGGTCAAAAGTATCTCTCTGTTTTTGCATCAAAAATCTCTCCGCCTCATAAACAAAATTGATAATGCAGCGAAATGGAGAAATATATATACGATTACAAATAATAAAATAAGCATTATATTGATCAGCATTTCCATTTTTGGATATTTTATCTTATTCAGTGAATATTTTAACGAACTAGCAATAAACAAAAGTATTTACTTAATAAATCAGACTTGGAAATTGCGATTTATATATTTTGGGAGTTTTTTTGCACTATTAGCGTTTTTACTATGCTACATTTTTTGCCCAAATATTGTTAGAAACCATGCCGATGCTGAAGATTTTTGCGCGACATTTCCAAATAGTCATTCGGACATTGCAATCGCGTTCTTTCTATCTAGGAAAAAATACTTCTGGAAGTCTATTGAAAAAATTAGAAATCGGACGATTAGCCTAAATAAGGCCAATAAGGATGTACCATACCTGTCTGCCTATATTCCAACTACCGAATTTGAGGCTCGGCGAAGCATAAAATTCTTTTCTGATCTTGTTGAAGATTACAAAATAGACGAAATTTCTATATCAACAGCAGAAGATTCACTTAAAAAAAATAAAATGGAACTGCTTCGCGCATACTATAGAATAAACAACTCTAGATTTTTCATAGCTCGATATTTAGGAATTTTATTTATTGCAATCTACATAATTTTCCTCTCAATACCGTCCATTCACACATTCAAAGTTATATCATGTTCATTTTTTCCAAATCAACACTCTATATATTTCGACGGAGAAATGTTACAGAGATTTACTTTAAATGAATATCGAAGAATACAAGGTTTTTGTGGTATTCAAGATTACGTTTCGCAATACGATCATCCGCCTTGACCTGCATTGCCAAGCTAGATGTTGAAAACCTTCTATCAATATCAACCTCTTATCCGAATTACAGACAATTACAGGGACACGCGACTTACTTCGCCCGCTAACTCCTCAGCTACATGATCCTCACTAAGTTGGGGCGTGCGTTGCTCAATTCCTCCATTTCCTCTTCGACCGTCATCCCCGCCGAAGAACTGGGATCCGGCTTTTCACAGGGCATCGACAATGGTCATATGGAATCCGAGCCAAGTCCGGCAGACGGATTCCCACCACCGAATCGAATGACCTATCCTCTCCTTCCCTTGCCCCCCGCCTCACTTCCCTAACTGCGGAGAACCACCATGGACTTCAACGCCCTGCCTTTCAACGCCGACGCCATGTGCGCCGGTCTCCGCCCGTGGATCGAATGCGAGAGTCCGACCCATGATGCGGCTTCGGTCGACCGGATGATCGACCTTGCGAGCTATGACCTCGTTGCCATGGGCGCCACGATAGAGCGCATTCCCGGGCGCATGGGCCTTGGCGGCTGCGTACGCGCCAGCTTCCCGCATCCCAGGGCGGGTGAGCCGGGCATCCTGATTGCCGGGCACATGGACACGGTGCACCCCGTCGGCACGCTGGCCCGCCTCCCCTACCGGCGCGAGGGCGGGAGGTGCTGGGGGCCCGGCATTCAGGACATGAAGGGCGGCAACTATCTGTCGCTCGAAGCGATCCGGCAGATGGCTGCCGCGCACATCGAGACGCCGCTGCCCGTCACCGTGCTGTTCACGCCGGACGAGGAGATCGGCACGCCCGCGACCCGGGAGCTGATCGAAGCCACGGCGCGGACCCAGAAATACGTGCTCGTCCCCGAGCCGGCCCGCCCCGACGGCGGGCTCGTCTGGGGCCGCTATGCCATTGCGCGTTTCAACCTCCGGACCATCGGCACCCCGATCCATGCGGGCGTCGACCCGCGCCTCGGGCGCTCGGCGGTGCGGGAAATGGCCCGGCGCATTCTCGAGATCGAGGAGATGAGCACCGATAGCTGCACCTTCTCGGTGGGCTGCGTGACCTCGGACCAGCTCCATGTGAATTGCGTGCCCTCGGGCTGCTCGGCCGAGGCGCTGTCCATGGCTAAGCGGCAGGCGGATCTGGATGCGGGCGTCGGGAAGATGCTGGCGCTGCACGATCCGGATGCTGAAGTGGGTTTTAACGTCGCGCGCGGCGTCACCCGGCCAGTCTGGGAGCCGAGCGCTGCCGACAAGGCGCTGTTCGAGCATGCAAAAAGCCTCGCCGGGGATCTGGGTTTCGAGATCACGGCCCATATGGCGGGCGGCGGCTCGGACGGCAATTTCACCGGCGCGATGGGCATCCCGACGCTCGACTCCCTCGGCCCGCGCGGCGCCGGGCTGCATACGCTGGATGAGCATATCGAGGTCGAGAGCCTCGCCGAGCGCGGCAAGCTGATGGCTGGCCTGCTGGCAACGCTGAGCTGAGACCCAAGCCACGCGCGTTGCATCATGGATGCAGCGATATCGCCGGGTCGGGCCGGATCTCCAGACAGGGAAACGCATGCGCACGGCATGTGCTCTCCGACGGTGCACCGGTCAGCTCAACCGTGTCCGAAGATGGTCAACGCCAAAAGCGTGGAGGGGGACCATGCGCGTTGGCCCGGCTCCCCTCCCTTTCTGTCCCGATAGGGTTCACCTTTAGGCGAACTGCTTCTCCATATCACGCCGAATCCGGATCGCATCGGCGGTCTCGTCCACCTCGACATCGGACCAGCGGATCATCTGGCCTTCCTGGATGCCGGATTTCAGCTTGACGTTGTGTGCCAGCCCGATTGGCAATCCGCCCTCTTTCAACGAGGTTTCAGCCGGGTAGAGCTTGCCCCAGACGGTGAACCCGCCTTCGCCGTCGAGCATCTCTCCCGCCTTCAGGTTCCGCTTTGCTGTTGCAACCACATCGCCCCTGAAACCCTGGGTCGCGCCGGTCGGTCGGTTCAGAATCGCAGCGGACAGGATCGACATGTTGAGTTCGAGACCGATGAGATGAAACGGCTTGAACATGGCGGAGTACCGGCCGGACGCGTCGGTGTTCATGCCATATTGCCGGAAACAGGCAGCGGCGTAGTCTGTCTGCGCCTCGATCACCACATAGACGCCCCAGCGCAGATCCTTGAACACAGGACGCCCGTCCCGCTCCAGGGAGGAGACCACCTCGACCTGTCCCTTGACGGCAAGTTGACCACCGTCGGATTCCGGGCGCAGGACGTGGGCGAGATCGTCCATCCCGGCAGGCGGGAACCGCAAACCGTCCGGCGGCGGGGTCAAGCCGGTCGCGTTGGCGATGGCCGCCATCTCGAGCCCCGATTTGGTGCCGTCCAGGAAGCTGTTGAACATCTGGCTGTTCATACCGGCGGCGGCGGCCTGCTCGCTGGTGAGGCCGTAAAAGTCCCAGACCGTGTCCGGTGTCGATGCATGATAGGCAGGCAGGAATTTCGTCCCCTTCCCGGCGGCAACGACCTCGAACCCCGTCGAGCGGGCCCATTCCACGAGCTCGCACGTGAGCGCGGGCTGATCGCCATAGGCCATGGAATAGACCACGCCGGCACGCCGGGCTTCTTCCGCCAGAAGCGGTCCGGCGAGCACGTCCGCCTCGACATTCACCATGACGATATGCGTCCCGTTCCGGATCGCCTCCCGCGCATGCACGAGGCCAACCGACGGAATACCGGTTGCCTCGACAATCACGTCGGCCGTGCCGGCCCTGATCATTTCCATTGAATCGTCGGCGAAGCGTGTCGCTTCCGTCAATTCTTCCGGCCAGCCGACAGACCGGCACGCAGCTCTGGCCCGGTCGGGGGCCAGATCGGCTATCCATGCGACTTCCAGCCCCGGAGTCGTCGGAACCTGCGAGAGAAACATGCTGCCGAACTTACCGGCCCCGATTAACCCCACACGCACCGGTGCACCTGCGGCGGCACGGTCAAGAAGATCCTGATAAATAAACATATTATATTACTCCGCCGCCTGGGTTTCTGTATTGATCAACGCATCGAAACAATCATCTCCCAGCGCTTCGATCGGCGTGAAATCGCGGTGTGCGATCCATTCTTCCCGGTTGAAGGCACGGATGTGATTGTCGACATGGCACAGGGACAGATAGACGATGGTCCGTCCAATGGGCGAGATGTTCGGCGGGCTTGCATGGACCAGCAGGGACGAGAACATCAGCACGCTTCCGGCCGGCCCTGTCGGCGCCACGCACCCCCCCTTGTCGGCCAGAGCCGATACGGTTTCGCGATCCAGAGTCCAGAGCGGATAGGATGTCGTCTCGAGGTCATGGCCTGCGGCGACAACTCCCTGCTTGTGACTGCCGGGAATGAACAGGAGAGGGCCGTTGGCCGCAGTCACGTCGTCTAGGAAAACCGCGATGTTCATCGCCCTAGGCTCCGGCATCTCGTCGTCACGCTGCCAGGTGCCGTAATCCTGGTGCCATTGCCAGACCTCGCCATCGAATGCGGCCTTGGCGTTGATCTTGAACTGATGCATGTAGGTCGATCCGTCGAGCACCTGCTGCACCGGCTCGATGAGACGGGGATGAGCGCCCAGTCTGCGGAATGTCTCGTTGTAGGTGTGGGCAGCGAATGCCGTCCGGGCGACGCCCGACTTCTCGCGCCAGACTTCCTTGCGCTCGGTCTGGTAGATCTTATCCGCCTCTGACTTCATCAGAGTCGCCTCCTCCGGGGTAAAACGCCCCGGGAAGAACAGATATCCGTCCTCATCGAACTTTTTCAGTTCGTCTTGTGTCAGCTTCATTGGAGCTCCCTTCCCTGCGATACTCTCGCTTTTTGCAGCCATTCGGCTTTTCTTTAAGTCTGGTTTCGGCCTTATTCCTGTTTCAAACGCCTGTATGTCATGGCCCCGGTCCGATCCGTGTGTTCGAACGCCAACCGTCCCGCCCTTTCCGAATCACCGGACAGGACGGCATCAGCGATCGCGTCATGATCATCCAGAGTGTCCGGCCATTGCACCCGGTCCTCAAGAACAACCCGCATCGACCGCACCATGTGCGGCCAGAAATTGCCGACAACCATATCGATTTCGGTATTGCCGGAGAGATCATGGATAGCGCGGTGAAAATCGAGATCCGCTTTAAGGAATGCATCAATGTCACCGATGGCGCCGGCCGCCCGCCCTTCCCGTAAGATAGGCGTTAAACGCTCGCCGGGCCGTTCGGCACGCCCAATCCGCTCTGCCGCGAGGCGAGCAGCCAGCCGGTCGATGGCGCCGCGAACCTGATACAGCCCGAGCAGACGATCAGCATCAATCGGCGCAACCATATAGCCCTTGCGTCCGCGATCAACGACCAGACCTTCGCGTCGCAAGATCGCCAGCGCATGACTGACCGGCTGGCGGCTTACCCCCAATCGCGCGGCAAGGTCCTCCTGCGCAAGTGGCGCTCCCGGCGCAAGATCCAGTGCCATGATGGCATCCCGTATGGCCTCGTGGGCAAGTGCGGTGAGATCCGGTTTGGCGGCTAACGTCTGCATATCAGTTTCGCATACTGAATTCTGAATTCAGAAAATTGAATATTGATTGAGGTCAGGAGTCAAGGATGTCGATCCGAGGTCTGACGGTTGCGAAAAGCGAACGGGCTCGTCTCGCTCTGGACCTCATCATGCGACCAGCCTAGACTCGCGCCAGGAGCAAAAAATGCAATCGCGCGGCTCTGTGGCCTGCGCCAGATCCGGAGTAAGACGATGAAACGTTTGGGGATCATTGTGGGGGCGGTTGCCGCGGTCCTGTTAGTGGCGGTGGTTGCCGTCGTGGTCTTCGTGTTTGGCAATCTCGACTCACTCGTCAAGGACGTGATCGAGGAGCAGGGCTCCCGCGTCGCCGGAGTACCAGTGACAGTCTCCGGGGTAAAAATCGAGGTGCTGGACGGTCGGGCCGCGATAAACGGGTTGGCGGTGGGTAACCCATCCGGCTTCAATAGCGATAATGCGATATCGCTCGGCGGGATAAGCGTTGCACTGGACACCGCAAGCGTCAGCGAGCCGGTGATCGTGATCAAGGAGATCGCGGTCGATGGACCGGCAGTTACCTACGAACTGGCATCTGGCGGCAACAATATCGGCACCATCTCGGACAACGTGAAAAAGAACAGCGGCGGCGGGAGCGGCTCGTCCGGTGCCTCCTCCTCTGGGGAAAGCGACGGCACGGATAAGAAGCTGATCATCGAAAGCCTCAAGATTCGCGGCGGCACCGTGACGATCGCCGCCTCATTGCTCGACCAAAGCAAAGCGCTGGAAGCCAAATTACCCGATATTACCCTTACGAATATTGGCAAGGAGTCCGGCGGGGCGACACCCGAGGAAGTAGCCGCCCAGGTCGTAGCAGCCCTGACCGACGCCGCCAGCCGAGCGGCCGCGAGCATCGGAGTTGGCAAGACACTTGAGGCGCTGAAGCAGAATCTCGGCAAGATCAATGGCGGCAAGCTGCCGACCGACGTGGAAGGCGCCAAGAAGGCCGTCGACGATGCAAAGAAAGCGGTCGAAGACACCAGCAAGGAGCTGGAGAAAGCCGGCGAAGGGCTGAAAAAACTGTTCGGTAACTGAGCCAACGCGCGGGTCACGCAATCACACACCCGAACCAACATTCCCGCGCACGCGGAGACTCAGGGGAAGAAAGGCGCCACCCTATGATCGTCAACGTCCCAGCTCTCCGGCCAGGATAAAACGATTAAAGAGGTTTACGCCGTTGGAAACACCCGATGTGCGGCCTTCGTCAGGCCCTTTGCCACTGCCGTGAAGGGATCGGACGGGACAATCTGAGCGGCGGGGACGCAGCCCGTGATGACCCGGCGCATGTCCGGCAGCAGGGTGGAGCCACCGGTCAGGACGATATGCCCGACATCCTCAGGCCGCACACCGGCCATGGCCAGTGTCTCCTCGGCGGCCTTGGCGACCTGTTGCTCCAGCGGCGCGAAATGCTGCGCCAGGGCAACCCGGTCCACCTCGATGGCGGGCAGGTCGTCGATATAGGGGAAATCAAGCACCGCCGCGTCTTTGTCGCTAAGGGCGATCTTCACCCCTTCCACAGCATTCACCAACCGGTGGCCGAGCTGCCGTTCCAGCAGCTCCAGCAACAGCTCGATCTTCTCCGGATCGACCGCCTGCCGCATGACCTCGCGGACGTCCTGCTTCATGGCGTAGGTGTAGCAGAAATGGATCTTCTGCCAGGTGGCAAGGTCGCTGTAATAGCTCGCCGGCACAGGCAACATGACGTCGGAGGTCAGCGCCTTCATCTCCGTGCCATAACCAAAAGCAGGCATGACGGCCTTCAGCGACAGCCGCTTGTCAAGATCCGTGCCGCCGATATGCACACCGTGATTGGCCAGAATCTCGAACCCGGCAACCTCTTTGGAACCGCCATCCGCTGACCGGCGCGCCAGGGTGAAATCAGAGGTGCCACCGCCAATGTCTGCAACGAGGACATAGACCGGGTCCTGCATCGCCGCTTCTGCGTCGATCAGGGCAGCGACTGGCTCAAAGACGAAATGTACCGGCCCAAAACCTGCTTCCTCCAGCACCTCACGCAGCAAGGTCTCCGCCCGTTTGTCGCGCGTCTCGTCTTCGTCGACAAAACGGACCGGCCGCCCGGCGACCAATCCGGCAATCTCACCACCGGACGCAGTCTCCACACTCTTCTTCACCGCGATCAGAAAACTGGTGAGCAGAGAACGGAACGGCCATGAACGGGCTCCCATCCGGGTCACGTCATCGGCCAGGCTGGTGCCGAGGATGCTTTTCAGCGCCCGCAAATATCGGCCTTCATGCCCCTGCAAGAAGCGTGTCTCGGCATCGTGCCCACTGACCAGCACTCCCTCTTCCTCGTCATAGAATAGGGCCGTCGGGACGGATTGGCCGCCATGTTCGAACCTGTGCAGATCAAGGGCATTGCCGGACGCGTATCCGATGGCGGAATTCGAGGTGCCGAAATCTAGCCCAGCGACAATCGGTTTCATGGGATCGGGGCTCTCTAGGATTGGAAACGTGGATTTCCGTCTCAGCGGAGCCGGTTTGTTTACAGGGAGTCACCCATGCGCGGTCAAGGCGAAACTGACGCCGAAACGAAATCGTCACGCGAGGGTGCGATCTGGAGAATGGGCATTCCAGATTAGACTGGTTAGTCGCCGACCCTCGGGACAAGGCTCCAACCGTCTTTCGCTTTTGCGATCTTGAGTCCGGTAATCTCTCCAGCCCCATTCTCGACGAATTGCGCCTCGCGCTGGAAACCCTCGATCAGAAATGAGGTCGGCCCCTGGGGCACAAGATGGAACGTGCCTTGGTTAGGATCGGAAATCGCCAGTCCGTCGCCGTCATCCGTTACACGCGCATTTATAAGATCGCTCCGGTAGGCGCCCGTCAGTCTCGCGCGTTCGTCCGCAGTCAGGGTGACGCTGGCGTGGGAGCGATCAAGCTCCGGAACAGGTACCAGCTTCGGGTCCGCCTTGGGCGGGCCGGTGCGGGCTTTCAGGATCTGCACCAGTGTATCAGCGATGGCCTTGGTGCTCATGCGATGACGATCATAGGTGTTGACCCGGTTCACATAGACGAGGCGTGCGGCCGGCACGACAATAACGGCCTGACCGCCATAGCCAAGGGCCGCATAGGTGCCCATCTCGCCAAGCTTCCTGCCAAAGGTCCACCACATATAGCCGTAGCCGCCACCCCTCTTGCGGGCCGAATAGGAGCGCGTGCTCTCCGCGACCCAACTCGCCGGAATGATCTGTTGATCGCTCCATTTTCCTTCATTCAGAAACAACAGACCGAAGCGGGCGAGATCGCGCGCCGACATGCGGAAGGGGTAGGCGGGGAATCGGGAATTTTGCGCTTCAAGATGATAATAGGTGTGGGAAAGATCGAAGTCCTGCATGCCGAGCGGGCGGGCGAGACGCGCCTCGAAATCACCGAACAGGTCCCGCCCTGTCTTTAGATTGTAGATCGCCCCCAGCGCGTTGAAATCCCAGTTGTTATAGTACCAATGGGTGCCTGGCGCATGGCTACCGCGCTCCGGCCGGCCCCGCTTCATGCTCCGAGTCTCGTAGGCCGCTGGCAGATAAACACCGGAGCGCGCCTTCAGGAGGTCGGAGACCTTCGCGCTCTTCTCCATGTCGGTCAGCGGCGTATCGTCATCAATCCCGATCTCGGCGAGGGACTCGTCAAGGTTGATGCTTCCCTCCGCCACCGCCATGCCGAAGAGCGCGCTCATTAGAGACTTCCGCACCGAATGGCACTTGAAGCGGCGCTCGGTCTCGCCCCACTCCGTCAGCACGGCACCGTCATAAAGAACGAAACCCGCCGACGAACCGTGCTCCTGTGCATAAGCCGCCGCTGCAGCGAGCCCGTCAGCGGACCAGCCCGCGTCTTCCGGCGCCTCATAACGCAGCCACGTCTCGTCGGGAAATACTTCCGGAGAGACCTCATTCCAGCCAGGCCACTGCGCCGTAATGTCGTTGGCATGTGCGCCTGAGACGACCGCGAATGATCCGATTAGGCCAAATGCGAAGGTAACTCTTTGCATGAATGCTGAGAAAGCGGCCACCTGTCCTCCCGTCTGGCTTGAGTATCCGGATTGGATATGGGGAATTTGGATGGGGCTTCAACCACACCTCGCGATTGCCGTCCCCTCCTCAACCATGGTTCTTACGCATTCAGGACGAATTTTCTGAGATTGTTCAACCCGCGAAGGCGAAGGCCCGATCGTATGTCATCTGGTCCTCGAATTGTGTAAACGGCCAATCGCTGCCCCAAACCAGTTTCGCGTGGCCAAAATGATCGAGATAGCGGGCACGAAGCTCCTTCATCGCAACGGCATCGCCGCTGCGGTCACTCCCGCGGAGAATGCGATAGGCGCCGGAGATCTTGACCCAAAGTCGATCCTTTGGCTGGGCGAAAAGAGCCTGCATTCCTGCGCAGTCACCGGCCGGCCCAACGAGGCCAAAGTGATCCACCACAACCTTTTCATGACGTGCGGTAAGCTGTGGCAAGATGGCGGGCAGATGCTCTGATTCGACATGCAGTTCAACATGCCAGCCGAGCTTTTCCGTCTCGCCGAGCACCGGAGCCCAGTCTGCATAGCGAAAGCTCTCAGCCTTGCGCAGGAAATTAAGTCGTATGCCGAGAACGCCGCGGGCTTCCATTTCCCGGAGCATACCTCGGTCAATCGGCGCCCCGGGATCGAGTACCGCAACGCCTCGGAAGGTCACTTCCGCGCTCCCGGCATAATCCTCCAGCACTTTTAACAGGTAGCTGTTGTCGGAACCGAGAAAACTCGGCTGCACAAGCAGTGCCCCATCGAGATCAAATTGCTTCAGCAGACGGCAAAAATCACCCGGCAGGGCATCATAGGCCGGCGAGTAGCGCCGCCCTCCGGCCATGGGCAGATCGGCGCGGAAGACATGCGCATGACCGTCGAACCGGCCAGCGTTCAGACCCATCAAACTATTTGCACCAATCAGGTTCATAAAGCTCTCCCTTGACATCCATAGTTCTATATAGAAGCATAGAAATCAAGGAGAGGAAAAAATGACGGCATCAGCATTGACCGGCGATGACCGGATTCCGATTTATCAGAGACTGGCAGACACCCTGCGCAAATCCGTCATTGATGGCGGATTGAAGCCGGGGGACCGGGCTCCATCGGAAAACGTACTCGCGGAAGAATTTGGCTTGGCTCCCGGAACCGTGCGCAAAGCGCTGGACGTTTTGGTCACGGAAGGCGTTTTTGAGCGCTTTCAGGGCAAGGGCACCTTCGTGCGCCAACCCAGCTTCGACACATCCCTGATGCGTTTCTTCCGCTTCCGCGGGCCGGCAGGAAAAATCACTGTTCCAGAGAGCCGCATTCTCAGGCGCGAGATTGAGCCCATACCGAGTCACGCGGCGCTCGCCCTCGAATTGCCGCCGGCGACCCCCGGCATCTCAATCTCCCGCCTCCGTCTGCATGAAGATGTGCCCGTCGTGGCGGAAGAGATCTGGCTAGAACATGAGCCTTTCAAGGCTTTTGCCGAGCTGCCCGCTGAGGACATCGGCGCCCTGATCTATCCAATCTACGACACGCTTTGCCAGAAGCGCGTCGCAAGGGCCGAGGAGGCGCTAACGATCGAGGCAGCGGCTCCTGAAATAGCCCGCCTGCTTCGGGTTGCACCCGGAACACCTATCGTGGTCATCGACCGGCTTGCCAAAGGCTACGACAACAAACCGATTGAATGGCGCCGTTCCCGCGGTCGCGCCGATCAATTCCACTACCACACCGAAATCCGCTGAAAACTCTATCAAGGAAGAAACAATGAGACTATTCACGCGCACCGCTATGGCGGTGATCGTCACTGCTGCAACCGCCACCGCTGCCTGGGCCGATGCCCGGGAAGTCCGGATTGCAAGTCATGTCTCCGAGTTCTCGCCCCTGCATGCTCAGTCCAAGCTCTTCGCCGAGGAAATCGAGAATCGGCTACCAGGCCAGTTTGTGTTCAAGCTCTACCCGAGCGGCCAGCTCGGCAAAGAGAAGGACCTGATGGCCAATGTCCAGGCCGGCGCGATCGAAATGATCAATGTTGCCTCGGGCGTGATGAAGCTCGACAGGAAGCTCGGCGTCTTCGACCTGCCATGGTTGTTCTACAACCGTGAGCATGTTCGTCGTGCCATGGCCGCCGGGCTCGAGGACGCAGTCCGCGCGCGTATCGAGGAAGTCGGCAATGTTAACGTTATCGGAGTCTACGAGAACGGTTTCCGCCATGTTCTAAACACCAAGCGCCCAATCACGGAACCTTTCGACCTGGACGGCCTGAAGATCCGTATTTCGGGCGGAAAATTCCGTCAAGGCGTGTTCCAGCAGATCGGGGCGCAACCGCAGAGCGTTTCCTGGGGCGAGACCTTCACCGCCCTGCAATCCGGTGTCGTCGATGGGGCTGAAGCGGCGATCTATGGCTTTTATGAACAGAAGCAGTTCGAGGTCGCCAAGTACCTTTCCCTGACGAGCCACGTCTACACCCCATCCTTCCTGCTCTCCTCCAAGCGTTTCATGGACAGCCTGACGGACGAGCAACGCACGGCTTTCGTCGAAGTAGGACGGGCGATCACGGATCGCGCCTATCAAATCTCCGAAGAACTGGAGCAGGAATATATTGCTGAGATGAGCACGAAAACGGAACTCAACGCCGCAGAACTCGTGAAATTCCAGGCTGCGACGGTCAAGAGCTATGATGCCTATATCGAAAGTCAGGGATACGACTACCTGAAATTCGTGCGCGAAACGGCGAAGAACTAATGTTCCGGATGATCGATAGGGCGGCCGAGGCGCTGGCGATCATCGCCTTTACCGTCTCCTCGGCCTTCGTGTTCCTGAATGTCCTGAACCGCTATCTGATTCTGGGCCTCTTCAGGGACATGGCGAAGGACTTCGAGAGCCTTCGCCCTGCCTATCTCGCTGTCCGGGACCTGCTAAGCGGGGTCGTTGTCACCGCTGACGAGGTTCCGGGCCTGCTCCTGGTCTGGGTCGCATTTCTGGGAGCCTATCTTGCCATGCGCCGCGAAGGCCATATCGCGTTCGACATGGTACTGGAACGCCTCCCGAGATTAGGGCGCAGGATCGTTGACGGGATAAACACCCTGTTGATATCCGGGTTCCTCGTCATGCTCGGCTGGCAGTCTGTTCGGATGATCCGGATTTCCGGGGCGACCGAGATCGAAACCGCTGAAATCGCGCAGGGCTGGTTCATGCTGATCCTGCCGATCGCGGCCGCGTTGATGTTGATTGCGGTGATCCGCCGCTTCTTGAGCGAAAAGGAACAAGGCTGATGGCCTGGATCGTCGTAGTTCTGCTTTTGACCTTAATCTTCTTCGGGATGCCGATCGGTTTCTCGCTAATGATCGCGGCTGCCATCGCCATGGCGGTCTCGGACATTGACCTGATCATGGCTCCCATCCAGCTTTTCTCCGGCGTCAACAAGGTCGTCCTGCTGGCGATCCCGCTCTTCATCTTCATGGGCGAGTTGATGGGGGCAACTTCAATCTCCGACAGGATCATCGCGCTTGCCCGGGCACTCGTTGGCTGGATGCGCGGCGGTCTCGCCCACGTGAACGTGGTGACTTCCATGTTCATGGCCGAGATGTCCGGCTCGGCCGTCGCCGACGCAGCGGTGATGTCGAAGATCTTCGTCCCATCGATGGAGAAACAGGGCTATCCAAAAAGCTTCGCGGCGTCGGTGACGGCTACCAGCGCCACCCTCGGCATTATCATCCCGCCCTCAATCCCCATGGTGCTCTATGGCGTCACAACGAACACATCGATCAAGGATCTGTTCGTCGCTGGCATCATCCCGGGCCTGTTGTTGGGCGCGGCGTTCATGATGACGAGCTATATCTTTGCCCGCCGGGAGAACCATCCAGTCGACGAACGCTTCGAGCTTCGGCGCCTCGGCCTCGCCTTCGTCGGCGCGGCGGTTCCCTTGCTGATTCCTGTGCTGGTGGTCGGCGGGCTTATCGGTGGTTTCGTTACTGCGACGGAAGCCTCCGCCCTCGGCGCCGCCGCTGCGCTTTTCTATGGCTGGGTCCTGCGCCGCGACCTGACAGCAAAGAAAGTCTATGAGCTGACCGCAATCACGGTCCGGCAAACTTCCGTGGTGATGATGATAATCGCCGGCTCCGCAGTACTCGGACAATATCTCGCGAACGAGCAGATCCCACAGGCCATAGCTTCCGGCCTCGGTGGGCTGACCGAGAACTTCATCCTGCGGATGCTCCTGATCAATGGCTTCCTGCTGCTGCTTGGCATGTTCCTGCATGCTTCTGCCGCCATCATCGTAGTCGTTCCAATGCTGCTACCGCTGAGCCACGAGATGGGAATAGATCCTGTGCATTTCGGGATCATCGTCTGCCTTAATCTCGGCATTGGTCAGCAAACCCCGCCGGTTGCCTCGGTGCTCCTCACTGTGTGTTCAACCACCGGACTCCGGATCGAGCAGGTCATGGGCTATTGCAAATGGTTCATACTGGCTATGTTCGTCACCCTGACACTGGTCAGTTTCCTGCCAATCACAGCCCTGGCCCTACTTTAGCGCCACAGCGAAACGCGGTGCGCCGCGTTTCGCACACATAGAGCCAGTATATTTTCGCGGCTCTCTTCGAGAGTCACCACCACTTGCGCGAAGACAACACGACAGCGTTCGGGCAGGCCATTCCGGTAAGTAGAGCTATAACCGTTCAGCGCGGAGAGGCCTTCCAACGCATCGTTCCGGATCTCGCGATCCCATTGCTCAAATGGATGGCGTATCGGCGCGTCTCACGTATGCGACCAGTTATCTGGATCATCCGACTCATTCGGTGACAGGCCGATGATATCTCCGGCCGTACTAACGCCCAGCCCGAGAACCGTTCTGTTTGCGTAACAGAAGTAACTGATAACCTGGTTCACCTCCAGAATCCGACCGTCATCGAGACCGGCCGCGCGCAAAGCCTCGATTTCAGCCTCGTTCACCATGGCCGGATCGCGAGTCAGTTTCTCTGCATAGCGGCACATTTCCAGCTCCGCTCCCTCGAAGGCCTGCTCTGGCGCGTCGGCTTCAAAAGCCGCCCGTATGGCGTCGGCACGGGCATCGTCGGCCAGCAGACGCTTCATGCCCTGGAAATGATGTTCAACGCAGTAGCCACACTGGTTGATCTGGCTGACATAGACACCGAGCGCCTCCAACATCCATTTCGGCACCTTGTTACCGGTGTGATGCAGTACGTACTTGTAAAGATGCATGTGCCCTTCCATCGAATGGGGGCGCAGGCTATGGGCCATCATGATGTTGTCGACATTGTCGTCCGGCCCCTTGACCCGGTCATAGAGCGTCTTCAGCCGGCCGGTCGCCTCTTCGTAAGGTACGGTCGCAATCCAGGTCATAGGAGTCCTCCGGTTTGATGTCTTTCGCAGACACAGCTTCGGTGCCCCTGACCAGGCGGTCAAGCCGCGCCAGGTATCGTGTCGCCACGACTTCACGCGCCCGTGAGATGCACCCAGAGACCGAATCCTCCATGTCAGTTTGGAAGAATGTTGGGGGACCGTGATGAAAACCGTTTCGCTTGCTGACTGGCGCCGCCGGATTGCCGAACTCTATACGGACATCCGCCGGGCGAACGATCCGAAGACCGGCTGGTTGCTATGGCGCAACACGCGGAACGCGCTGTTCTGCGAGCATGAGCAATCTCCCATCAACAAAGACCGCCGGGCCGATTACGGCGCCATCCCACTGTTCGATTACGATCCAGAAATGCGCTTCGAGGTCGATTTGGAAGCGCCGGGAAACGAGGACGTCCTGGCGGGTGAGATCGGCAATGACGGTCACATCTCACTCCGCCCGGCCGCCCGCACACGGGGGCTGGCATCGAATCTCGGCCGCGAGCTGACCATCTACTGGATCGAGGGCTATGGCGGCGGCACCTTCCTGCCCTTCACCGACGCCACCAGCGGCAGCGAAACCTATGGCGGCGGACGCTACCTGCTGGACAGCATCAAGAGCGCCGATCTGGGCCAGACGCCGGACGGCAAGCTGATCCTCGATTTCAACTTCGCCTATCACCCGTCCTGCTATCACTCGCCAGACTGGGTTTGCCCGCTCGCCCCACCGGAAAACCGGCTGCCGGAGCCAGTGCGGGCTGGCGAACGAATGGGGTAAGCCGGCCCCGCTCCTCATCACTCACTGAGTGAGCAGGTAAATCAGAAGCGCCATCTTTTGTTCGTTGAAATAATTTGATGGGATGCGGTTGTGACTCGGCCAAGCGCTTCCCATCATTCCTCCATTTGGCCGGGATGAGGCTCAGGCAGTGACGTCATTGGCGCTCCCAAAGAATACTCGCAGAACTGCATGTATTGCAGGTTCAGGTCTCCATTCTCGATCGTGATAATACCGAGATTCGGAGCTTCCCTACTTGGTGTAAAACTGTCCCAGTCCCACGCAGGCACTGGCGGCGGCGCCTGATACAGAACCGCACGCATCGAAGCAAACGGGATGCCTCGCACCGTGCCAGCTATCGGACGGTGAACATGCCCCATCAGAAGATGCTTGACCTCCGGGAACGCCGAAACAAAGTCCAGGAACGCATCTCCATCTTGCATATTGTCCGGATCCAGCATCGGCAGGCCTAGCCGCATCGGCGGATGGTGCATGAATAAATAGACTGATGTGCCCTTGGCAGCTTCCAGCACTCCCTTGAGCCAGGATGTCCGCTCGGCGCAAAATTCTCCTGCATCGGAGCCCGCCTTCTGCGTATCGAGACAAACCATCAGGCCATCTGGCGTAGGAATGGAAAACTGAATGAACTCCGCCATGCAATTCTTCGGAAGCAGCAGATTGGAGCGAACAAGATCGCGATTGTCATGGTTCCCGACCATCGGAAAGACGGGCATTTCAATCTGTGCCAAAAATTCCGCGAGATGCGCGTAGTCTGGTGCGGTCGCCCGGTCCGCCAAGTCACCGGAGATGATACAAAAGGAGCAATCTCGATAGTGCCGATTGACGAAGTCTACCAACGCCCGCATTCGGGACCGTGGATCGTGTCCCTGCACGTCACCCTGAGTGACAAAGTGCAAATCTGACAGCCAGACGATTTTGACCATACACAATACCTCTAGAGATCGTGAACCAGGGAAACGGTCCTAACAGCCGCCAGTTTCCATTAGTTCATAGCGAGGGAGAGGTATGCATTCTAGACGCTGAATGACAGATGACGGAAGTGTGCCGAGAGAGAATCTGAAACGGTCACAGTCATCACCACGGATTGCCAGTTGCGGTCGCGGTGTTCTTAAATAATCATTCATGAAGAGCGTCGGCGAACGCGAGAAATAGAGGCTTAAATGTTGCCACCATTGGCGATCAGCGCTTTCAGTTTCGCGCCGCCATACTCTGCTTCCAGCTTATCTGCCGCCGCCTGAGCCTCGGCTTCAAGATCGTCGCCGCACTCGACCGGATCGGCCCGGCGCCAGCCTTCGAGATAGGCGCCCTCGTCTTCGGAGCCGTCCCGCATCGCCGCCATGTCGATGGCGTGGGTGAAGCGCACGGGCAGCTCGACCTTGGCCTGCTCGCGCTTGCGCCCCCGGCCCCGCTCGGCGATGACCTGGGCCGGGATGTCGCGCCAGTAAACGATGATGAGTTGGGCCATACTGATGCTCTGCTAATGTCCAATGTGTGCGGGGTGTGCGGTTTCCATGAAGCTCTGCAGCTCGCCATAGCCGCGATAGCGATACTCGAAGGCGAGGCCGAGCCGTTCGGCAGCCTGTTTCGCCTTCGCCGTCAGACGCGGGTCTTCGGTTTGGGCGACATAAACGAGTGCCGTGTAATTACCGAAATACATGTCACGCAATTCCGGAAACCGGTCGAGCCCCAGCCCCTTGAAGATCAACCGGTCAAAATGCCGGACCAGATAATCAGTCAGGAAGAAGCAGGCCGGGTCCGCGTCCGTCAGCGCCGTGAATTCGTCCGTTCCCATGAAGAACTGGTAGCAGTGCGGCCCGGCGATACGCTCAACGCCGAACTCCTTGATCACCTGATCGACAGCGCCGCCGGTACCGCAATCACCATAGGCGACGAACACTTGTTCATAACCTTTGGCCGCCTCCAGCTTGCGCCGGAGGCCGGGGGCGATCTTTTCCGGGTGATTGTGCCAGATGGCCGGCAGACAGGTAATCTCTAGCGTATCCCAGCCGGTGCGCCGCTTCAGTGCAACCAGCTCCCGGCCAAGGGCACCGCAGGCGACCACAAGTGCCCGCGGTCTCTCTGCATCGGCAGAGGCGGCCATCGCCGCCCCGCTCAACTGACGCCCATGGCCGCCGAATTGGAGCCCGCGCGCTCGGCGATCATCTTTTTCGCGGTTTCGACGGCAACTGCGGCATCCCGGCAATAGGCGTCAGCGCCGACGCTCTCCGCAAAGGCCTCGTTCAGCGGCGCACCGCCGACCAGAACGATGTAATCATCGCGGATGCCCTTCTCCTTCATGGTGTCGATGACGACCTTCATGTAGGGCATCGTGGTGGTCAGCAAGGCGGACATGCCGAGGATGTCCGGCTTGTGCTCCTCGATCGCGGCCAGATAGTTCTCGACCGGGTTGTTGATCCCGATATCGATTACTTCATAGCCCGCGCCTTCCATCATCATGGAGACGAGGTTCTTGCCGATATCGTGGATATCGCCCTTCACCGTACCGATCACCATCTTGCCCATGCGCGGCGCACCGGTCTCGGCGAGCAGCGGGCGCAGGATAATCATGCCGGCTTTCATGGAGTTGGCTGCCATCAGTACTTCGGGCACGAACAGAATACCGTCGCGGAAATCCACGCCAACAATACGCATGCCTTCGACAAGCGCCTCGGTCAGAACCCTGTACGGGGTCCAGCCGCGGCCTAGCAGAATATTGACGCCCTCTTCGACCTCGTCTTTGAGACCGTCATAGAGATCGTCGTGCATTTGCTGAACGAGTTCCTCATCGTCCAGTTCGGACAGAACGATATCGTCTTCCTCGGCCATGTCGCCTCCAAAAGAAAAGCGCTTGAATTCTTTTTCTATCACAACACTTACGCGGGACCCGTCTGAACTCCATGCCCCGGGCGACATCAAGTATCGGCAGTACGACGAAAAAACGACATTCGGAAGCTGGCCGCATTCGCCGCCAGGCTATACTAAAGATAGAAACTCTCCCCACAACTTGCTCTTGGAGGCTGCCATGCTGCTCGTAACCGCTGTTGACGGACCGGAAACTGCGGAAGTCGGCTCAGTCGCCCATTATCAGGCGTCGGCGTTCAATCAAGCCAACCCCGACCCGGCGGACCTGGCACAAATCAACTGGGAAGTCCGCTGCGACGGTGTCCGCGTTTCGCGGTCCATGGCGGCCGGCCCGACACTCGATGTCAGCATCGCGCCGGACTATGCAGGGCGCACCCTCCTCGTCATGCCCTTCGCCAACAGTCCGACCGAACGGGTCTCCGCCAAAACAGCCATCTCCGGTCCCGAGCAGCAGATCGTCGAGCCGGCGACCGTATCTATCAGCGTCGACGGACAGCGCTATTCGGCACAGATCAATAACGGTCCTGCATTCTTTGTCGGCAACGACGTCAGCTATCAGAGCCTCAGGGGCCTGATGAACACCACACCCGGCACCGACATCTTCACGCCGGAGGACTACCAGGAGCAATTCGGGATCTGGGCCAATCTTATTGCCCCTACCGCAATGTGCGAAAGCAAGGGCAGTTTCCATTGCCTCAACACTTACGACCGTGCCGCCTTCACATTCGGCTTCATGCAGGATGCCGCCCACGAGCCCGATGAAAACTTCGTCCTGCTGTTGCGCCGGTTCCTGCTGCTGAAAGACGCGCAATTCTATTTCCCCGACCTGATCCTGCAAAATGCCCACATCTCCCAAAAAACACCGGGAGGCGCTGTCCAGCTCGAAAACGACACCAGCAGCCAGGGGCTGATGAGTTATCTCAATCCTGATCCGGATGCTGTCTGTCAGCAAGAGGCCGAGGTCGCGGCGAAGTTTGTGCACTGGGCAGAGAATAATCCGGAAAACCGGGCAACTCAGGTTGCTTTCACAATCGAGCAACAACGCCAAAAATATGCGAGCTACGCCCGGCGCTACAATCTGAACGGAACGAAGGATTCCGTCTGTATCGTGGTCGCCGACATCCGCCATCAGGGCCGGGCGAAAAGCAGCGTGATCGAACAGGCCCTCAAGGCAAGCGATCCCCTGAACGCCCTGCTCGATATCGGCAGCACGACATACGCGTCCCGCATCGAGACATTGCGTCAGGAGATCGAAAAAATGACGGCGGCCGGCATTCTCGGCAAGCACGTCTATAACCTGGAAAAACAGGATTTCGTGGCCGCCTAACCCCGGGCCACAGCGTCGAGCCGAACCTCCCCATCATGAAGGAAACAGCTCTTGGTGAAGAGTGTCAGGTCCACGGGATTGGGCAGGCGGACATCGGACAAGTCCGGGAGCGGCTTCTCTTCCGGGTCGTAAGCCCGGTCTATCTGGGAGATCAGGACAACGATGTGGCCGATCGTCTGTGCAAAAGTTCTCAGGGCCGCCACCTGTTCGGCGAGTTCGGGGTTCCGGCGTTTCTGATCCAGCAACTGCAGATAATCGACCACGGCGATGCTGCGCGGTGGAGCAGTGTCCATTTCGGCGATGATGTGATCGGCGCAAATGCCGTCGGATGTATCCAGCGTCACCCGTGAGGAGATCGCACCAGGTTCGATGCCGAGCGCGCGAACACGGTCGACAACATCGGCGTCGCTGTAGTCCAGCGTAAAGAAGAAACCGTGCCGCCCGGCCTTCGCAGCTTCCGCAAGCAGTTCAAGCCCAAGTAATGTCTTGCCGTGACCCGGCCGCGCGCCAAGCAGGACGAGATCGCCGGGAGCAAGTTGCGCCAATAACGCGCCGGCCGGCCTTCCGGTCTCTGCATTGGCGGCGAGATGGCCCCAGCTTTTATAGCCTTCCCCGGCGGCAATACGGTCGAGTGCCTTGTTCAGCGGGATACCGTCCTTGCGAGACAGCAGACGGGCCTGACGTTTGAGACGGAAAACGGGATGAGAGAATCTCATCGGGAACCTCCTGATGCGAGCGTGTGTCGCAATCCCTCCTTATGCGCATGCCCGAACAGTGGGTTCGAAAAGATCAAAGCCCAACATGTCGAATGCTTTCCCAGCGGAGGGGGGAGGCTCGGGCGTGCCTGTCAGGACAGACTAGGCAGCGCCGGAGAAAAACTCAAGCTCAGCTCACGCGTCCGCCCGCACTGTATGGGCATGGTTCAGCGGTCCGTGCCCATGGCCATAACCCGGTGCACTCAGGATCGCCTTGCGCACATAGTCTCGCGCCCGGCTGACCGCCTCTACGACGGAAAGCCCCTGGGCGAGCCCGGCAGCGATGGCCGAGGCCGTCGAACAGCCGGTACCATGGGTGTGGACGGTGTCGATCCTCTCCGAGCTGAATACGACCGGCTCCGCGTCCACGGATACCAGGATATCCAACAGCTCGTCGCCCTCCATGTGCCCGCCCTTCATCAGAACGTATTTCGGGCCAAGCTTAAGCAAGGCTTCGCCAACCCGGAGCATATCGTCACGGTCCGCGATCTTCCGTGCCGTCAGCAACTCCGCTTCCGGAATGTTCGGGGTCAGGATGGTCGCCCGCGCCACCATCCGGCGCTTCATTGCTTCCAGCGCCTGCGGCTCCAGCAGCGAATGCCCGCCCTTGGCCACCATGACAGGGTCGACCACCAGCGGGGTATCCGGCGCCAGCTCGGCCAACGCCTTGTTTACGGTCTCGATCACCGGGATGGAATGCAACATGCCTGTCTTGATGCAGTCGGCGCCGAGATCCTTCAATACGACCTCGATCTGCTTGGCGATAAATTCCTCATGCACGTCATAGACGTCATGCACACCCTCGGTATTCTGAGCCGTCAGCGCGGTTATCGCCGTCATGGCGAAACCGCCAAGGCCGGTGACCGCCTTGATGTCAGCCTGGATACCTGCGCCGCCGCCGGAATCGGAACCGGCGCAGATCAAGACTCGTCCGTTCATCGGACGCATGTCACCGGAGCCTGTTGCGTCAACCTGCGGCACGTTCGATCTCCCGCACAATATCATTCACCACATCAGCGACGAGGTTTTCGTCCGCGCCTTCCGCCATGACCCGGATCAGCGGCTCGGTGCCCGACTTTCGGATCAACACCCGGCCACTTCCAGCCAGACGCGCCTCGCCGTCACTGATCGCCATCTTGACGGATTCCGTATCCAGCGGCGGCTCGCCCGTGTAGCGCACATTTTTCAGCAATTGCGGCAAGGGCATGAAAACCGAGGCAACCTCGCTCATCGGCTTTCCGGAGGAGATTAAAACCGCCAGCACCTGAAGCGCTGCGATCAGACCGTCACCTGTGGTCGCGTGATCGCTCATGATCATGTGGCCGGACTGCTCACCGCCGAGATTGAAATCGCCGGAGCGCATGTGTTCCAGCACATAACGATCACCAACCTTGGTCCGGTGCATGGAAACACCGATGCCTTCGAGATATTGCTCCAGCCCGAGATTGCTCATTACAGTCGTGATCAGCGCCTTGCCGCGCAACAGGCCTGCTTCCGCCCAGGACGCAGCGATCAAGCCCATGATCTGGTCGCCGTCGATAATCCGTCCACTCTCATCAGCCATAATCAGCCGGTCGGCGTCACCGTCCAGAGCAATACCGAGATGCGCGCCATGCTCCGTCACCGCGCGACACATGGCGTCAGGAGCAGTCGCCCCGCACCCGGCATTGATATTGGTCCCGTTCGGTGTGACACCGATCTCGATCACCTCAGCACCAAGCTCGAACAGAACGCGCGGCGCAACCTTGTAGGCGGCACCGTTGGCACAATCGACCACCAGTTTCAGCCCGTCGAGCCGCATACCCTTCGGGAAAGTGTTCTTGGCAATCTCGATATAGCGGCCCTGGGCGTCTTCAAGCCGACGAACCTTGCCTAGTCGGTCGGCTGGCGCCCGATCTTCTGCACCAAGCCTGTCAATCCTGCTCTCGACTTCGTGCTCCACGTCGTCCGACAGCTTGAAACCATCAGGACCAAAGAGCTTGATGCCATTATCCTGATACGGATTGTGCGAAGCAGAGAGCATGAC
Organism: Nisaea sp.; assembly: GCF_039990255.1. Classification (GTDB taxonomy): domain Bacteria; phylum Pseudomonadota; class Alphaproteobacteria; order Thalassobaculales; family Thalassobaculaceae; genus Nisaea. The sequence goes on from NZ_JBDXGG010000016.1 coordinate 31,278, forward strand.
ACCGAGATCGGCGCGCAGGGAGCGTGTAAGGCTCGCCACGGCCGGGGTGGGCAGCGGGCCGAGCAGCACCACGTCCATCCCGATCGAGGTGAACCCCGCTACCATCGCCGGCTCCAGCATGTAGCCGGAGAGTCTCGTATCCTTGCCGATCACAGCAAGCGGACGATGACCGGTTTTCGGGCGGCCATTGCTGTGTACGAAGTGACGGCCAGCGGCCATCGCAACCCGAAGCGCCGTTTCGGCTGTCATCGGCTCGGCATTTGCGGTGCCTCTGATGCCGTCGGTTCCGAATAGATTTCTGGTCATAAGACTCCACGCATTTTCGCGGTCACTGATGAGCTACAGGCAGTTTACCGCTGTGCGGCGATCCCCGCCCACACTTTTAGCGCCTGCACGGTCTCGGCGACATCGTGCACGCGGAGGATCTGTACACCCTGCTCCACGCCGGCAATGGCGATGGCAAGCGAGCCCGGCATCCGTTCCTTCGCAGGCTCGTCCCGGCTGAGATTGCCGATCATCTTCTTACGCGAGGCGCCAAGAAGAACGGTGCAGCCGAACCCATGCATCAGGCCAAGCCGTGCCAGCACTTCAAGGTTCTGATCAGTGTTCTTCGCGAATCCGATACCCGGATCAACCACGATACGGTCACGGGGGATGCCGGCCTGCTCGGCCTCGAACACGCGCTGCTCCAGCTCCTCAACCATCTGCAGAGGTGTGAAATCGTACTGTGCCTCCCCCAGCATGGTCTGCGGCTCGCCGCGCATATGCATCAGCATAGCGGGCACCCTGGCTTCGGCGACGATCCGACGACTTTCGGGATCAGCCAGCCCGGTCACATCGTTGACGATGTCCGCTCCGGCCGCGAGCGCGGCCCGCATCACGTCCGGACGCCGCGTATCGACGCTGATCACCGGTCTTTTCGCCCCGGCCCGGTGACGGATACCCTCGATCACGGGAACCACCCGTCGGAGTTCTTCCACGACTGGCACCGGAACGGCGCCGGGCCGGGTCGACTCCCCACCGATATCCAGAATATCCGCACCCTGCATCAACAGCTCAAAGGCGTGGTCCACAGCGTCCTTGGTTGCCGCAAAATCGCCACCGTCCGAAAAACTGTCGGGCGTCACATTGACGATACCCATCACCAGAGGTCGGTCAGATGGCAGCCCGGCAAATACCGGACGCGGCTTGCTTATAAGATCGATCTGTTGATCGAAAACAGCGCCCAACCCTTCGCCCGCAGCCCAAGTCGCAGCGGCATCGAGTGGCGCCGGCCCGAGCACGTGAATGGCATCGGCGGTACGGGCAACAATCTCAACCGCAGAGAATGCAGCGGGGCCGCCCGCCAATGGAAATGCAAGCCCAGTCTGTAGAAGCCGGTCCGCTGTCTCGCCCCAGAAGATCCCCGAAGGGGCGAGGCGAATACTGGTCCCGGATGGCAAAAGGCCGCGCATAAGCGCGGCCTTTTTCAGAATGTCAGTCATAAATTACTCGCCGGGCTGCGGATCGGGCTCAAGGCCGCCACCGGACTTGCCGGAGCCTTCAGCCCCGCCGGTAGGCACAGACGAACGGCGCCCGGCACCAGGCTTCGGACCGTCTTCCTTGTTGTCTTTCACAAGGCTTTCACCCGCGAGCAGAGCCTTAATCTCGTCGCCCGAAAGGGTCTCGTATTCGAGCAGCCCCTTGGCCAGAGTTTCCAGCTCGTTATTATTCTCTTCAAGGATACGGCGTGCGTCCTTGTATGCGCCATCCACAATCCTGCGGATTTCCTCGTCGATCACCTTGGCGGTCGCATCGGAAACGTTCTTCTGTTGTGTCACGGAATGACCGAGGAAGACTTCCTGCTGATCCTGGGAATAGGCCAGAAAGCCCAACTTGTCGCTCAGGCCCCACTCGGTGACCATACGGCGGGCCATGTCGGAGACCATCCGGATATCGGAGGATGCACCGGTTGTGACCCGCTCTTCACCGAAAACGAGCTCCTCGGCAAGCCGGCCGCCGCAGGCAACCTGAAGATCCGCATAGAGCTTGGCGCGGGAGAGCGAGATACGGTCGCCTTCCGGCAGACGCATGACCATACCGAGAGCACGACCGCGCGGAATGATCGTCGCCTTGTGGATCGGATCGCTGTCCGGGCAATGCAGCGCAACCACGGCGTGGCCGGCTTCATGATAGGCGGTCAGCGCCTTTTCCTCGTCGGTCATAACCATGGAGCGGCGTTCAGCCCCCATCATGACCTTGTCTTTGGCTTCCTCGAACTCTGCCATGCCGACCACACGCTTGCCCTTCCGGGCGGCGAGCAGGGCGGCTTCGTTCACGAGGTTCGCGAGATCGGCACCGGAGAAGCCCGGAGTACCGCGCGCAATAACCTTGGCATCCACGTCCGGACCCAGCGGAACCTTACGCATATGCACTTTCAGGATGCGCTCGCGGCCCAGGATATCCGGGTTCGGCACCACGACCTGACGGTCGAAGCGGCCGGGACGCAGCAGCGCCGGGTCAAGAACATCGGGACGGTTGGTGGCGGCGATCAGGATCACGCCCTCATTCGCCTCGAAACCGTCCATCTCGACCAGAAGCTGGTTCAAGGTCTGCTCGCGCTCGTCATTGCCGCCGCCGAGACCGGCGCCACGATGACGTCCGACCGCGTCGATCTCGTCGATGAAGATGATGCAGGGAGCGTTCTTCTTGCCCTGCTCGAACATGTCGCGGACACGGCTGGCGCCGACGCCGACAAACATCTCGACGAAGTCAGAACCGGAAATGGTGAAGAACGGCACATTGGCTTCGCCGGCGATTGCACGGGCCAGCAGTGTCTTACCGGTACCCGGAGGGCCCACCAGAAGACAACCCTTGGGGATCTTGCCGCCGAGACGCTGGAAGCGCTGCGGGTCTTTCAGAAACTCGACGATCTCTTCAAGCTCGGTCTTGGCTTCGTCAATACCAGCAACATCGTCGAACGTGACCCGTCCGACTTTCTCGGTCAGCAGGCGGGCACGGCTCTTGCCGAAGCCCATAGCCTTGCCGCCACCGCCCTGCATCTGGCGCATGAAGAATATCCACACACCGATGAACAGCAGCATCGGGAACCAGGAGATCAGGATGCCGAGCAGGCCCGACATGCCCTCTTCCGGAGGCGCCGCCGAAATTCGCACGCCCCCTTCCTTGAGCCGGTCCACCAGTCCCGGATCATTCGGAGCATAGGTCGCAAAGGAGCGCCCATCGCTGAAGTGACCCTTGATGGTGTTACCCTGGATCACGACGTCGGTAACCCGACCGGACTCAACGGAGCTTAGGAAATCCGAAAATGCGAAATTCGGATATCCACCAGGTTTGTTCGAACTTTGGAATAGATTGAACAGCGCCACGAGCAGGACGCCTACGATAATCCAGAGTGCGAGATTCTTGCCGAAATTGTTCACGCCGATTATGCCTCGGTAGGGTTCTTATTCAGCCGGACGCCCATTCTTAGTCATTCGTCGCGACCCTGTCATCCCTGCTCGCCCGGAAAGCATCAGCTACCCATGGCACGGCGGGGCGGAATTCAATGTGGAACAGGTCAGCTTCCAAGGGCCGCTGACTCGTCCATGTATCGGGAAAGTGGGGGGCAAACAGACGCCCGTCAAGGTCAGTTACAGCAGGAAGTGACGCGCGAACGCTGGCTGGCACCACGGTGAAGCTTCCCCCGACGGTACCAGTCAGCCGTAATCGGCGCTCGCCCTTGCGTGTCAGCATGTGGATCCAGGCCGGTTGAGCACCTGCCCAGGTGACATCAAAACGACCGTCCCAGCGGCTCAATTGCTGGCCGCACAGCACTTTCCGGCCGATTTCCCTCGGAGTTTCCCTGGCAACCCAGAGCCTGTCCGCCCGGCCGCGCCAGACAAGGCAGCCTCCGAGGGTGACCCGATCATCAGCGCCGTCATCCAGCCATCTCAAAAAACGCTGCATGCGCTCCGCACGCGGCGGATAATCCAGCCCGCCAATCGATTGCAAGAGTCCTGAGAAGAGTTTGGCACGCAACGGGGGCAGCAATCCGAAAACAGCGGAAAGGTCGATCGCTGCGAATCCGCGCGGGTCCAGATCGCCTGCCTCCAAAAGGAAACTGGTCAGTCTGGTTTCGCTCCAGTCCCGCAACCGGCCGAATGCCTGCGCGAGACGATCAAGATCGGAGGCGCCCAAACCGGACTCCCTCATCTCCTTCGCCTGCTGCCTGATCCGGACCCGTTCGAAACGCGTGTCCCGATTACTCGGATCATCGATCCAGACCTGCCCCTCGGTGAGGCAATGAGCTTTGAGCCGTTCCGGTAACAGTGGAAGCAACGGCCGCAGGACGGGAACGCCATCACGGATCTGCCGGGACCGAATGCCAGCCAGCCCGTCGGGACCGCTGCCTCTTGCCAGACGCATCGCCATGGTTTCGGCCTGATCCTCCATATGATGAGCGAGAAATAATCCAGCCGCTCCCAACGAAGCCGCCCGGTCGATCAAAAGCGTGAACCGCGCCGAGCGAGCCGCTGCCTGCAGGCCAGTGGCCGGTTTCACCCCGCGCCAGCTTAGGGTTTCGTGCTCGATGCCGCGCGCCGCCATCCAAGCCGCCACCCGTCCCGCCTCAGCAGCGGAGTCCGAGCGCAATCCGTGATCGACAGTGACGGCAATGAAGCGGTGTCCATGAGTGCGGCACCAGCACGCCAGCATAAGGCAGAGAGCCATGCTGTCCGCACCGCCAGACACTCCGGCGAGAAAAACCGACGGCGGGGCTGAAGCAAGAGCAGGATCGACGCCCTCAAGAAGCGTCTCGAACTCGCAGTCCGAAACGGGCTTGACCTCAGACAGTCGTTCTCTCCCGTGTTCCAAAGCCGGGTTAGCAGCCGATCCGTTGCCGTTCAGTCGCCGCGCGGCGCTTGATATTGGCGGAAGCGTTCGGGAAGTCGGCCTTCAACTGATCGAAAGTGACGCAGGCATCTTCCTTCCGGCCCATGCGGGCTAGAGAGAAGCCGAGCTTCAACAGGTTGTCGGCGGTCTTGGAGCTGCCAGAATACTCCGTATAGCCCGTTGCGAAGGTCTTCGCCGCATTGGCAAAATCCTTCCGAACGTAATAGGTCTCACCCAGCCAATACATCGCATTGCCCGCCAGCGGGCTCTTCGGATGGCGCTCAAGGAATGTGCTTAGCGCCTGTTCGGCGGACGCAAAATCCTGCTTCTGCAAATACGTAAAGGCGTGCTTGTACTGCTCTTCAGGAGTGCCATCGGGCAGGATCTGCTGAAGGTTGGTGCCAGATGAACTGGCCGGGGCCGGGGAAGTGCCCGGCGAGGATGCATTCGCAACGGTGGCGGCTGGGGCGCCTGCCGCCGAGGCGGGCGCATTGTCGAGAGCCTGAGCCTCCGACTGCTTCAGATAGCCCAGGACACCCTGGCCCTGCCCTGCAACCGGCGTCTCCGCCGGTGTTTGCGCGGCCGCAGCATTATTCGGGGTGCCCAGCGCCGATCCGGTCTGTACAGGAACTCCACCGCGCTCAAGAGCCTGAAGTCTGAAATCTATGTCGCGCACCAGCCGGTCAAGACGGCCGGAATTCTGCTCCACATTGAACTCGACTTCCTCGATCTTGCCGGTGAGGGAACGGATCAGGGTTTCGAGCTGTTGCAGACGGACTTCAACCCGTGCGGCATAGCTTGTATCGAAGCCGTTGCCCTGGCCGCCCGCAGCAGCCGACGTCGTCGATGTGCCAGATGTGATCGGCGCCGGTGTTACGGGCGTCGCCGTGATCCCTGCACTGCCGCCGCGATAGAGCTGGCGCTGCAGATCCTGCATGTCGCGCTCCATACGGTCGAGACGGTTCAGCAAATTCTGGACGTCCTGCGCGGCTGCGGGCAGTGCCGCCACCGAGAAGAACATCAAGGCCGCAACGCCAACCGCGCGTGCGCCGCCAAATACGAACCGGCTCGTCATCTCTCGAACTCCCAGTCTCACGTTCGTCGCGTCTCACAATTGTCTCGACCACCAAATCTAGATGGCCAATCGAGCAGGATTAAGGCATGCCCGCCAACGGAGCGTCGTCAATTGCGCCTCCACAAACGACAACGCGCCGGTCTGGCTAACCAGACCGGCGCGGTCTAACTCAGGCGGTCAGGCAGAAGCCTTAGTTGATGGTGGTCACACCACGACGGTTCTGGCTCCATGCTTCGTCGTTGCTGCCGAAAGCAACCGGACGCTCTTTACCGTAGCTGATGGTGCTGACGCGGCTGGCATCAATGCCGAGCGCAATCAGATAATCTTTTGCTGCACTGGCGCGGCGTTCGCCGAGGGCCAGGTTGTACTCCCGAGTGCCGCGCTCATCGCAATGTCCTTCGATGGTCACGGTTGAGCTCGGGTACTTGCGCAGCCAGAAAGCCTGACGCTCAAGCGTCGTGCGGGCTTCAGGCGTCAGGTCGTATTTATCGAAACCGAAGAAAACCCGGTCGCCAACCTCGGCGACGAACTCTTCACGCGATCCCGGAGCAGCTGTTACAGCCCCCGTAGAGGCTGACGAGGTCGAGGGCTGGTTCGCAGCCGGAACTGTCGATCCTGCGCCGCCCGACTGGGACGCGGTTTCTTGGTCAGTCGAGCACGCAGCAACGAGCAAACCCGCAGCCACGATGGAAAGAAACTTCATTGCCATTCTTTAACCCCCACAGAAGTGAGCCTTCGATCCAAGTTTTCGGTCGTGCCCCTTAGACTCTAACCGGACGCGCCAATCCTTTGTGTTCTCTAACAGATTTCTACGGATGGCGATAGCCGCTCATTACCGGAGAAGGCTTGTCGGGCGAAATATATTTCTATGACGCTAAGGAATCAAGGGAGACCATGCGGGATCGGACGCATCAACAGGCGTGACAATCTCGCGCTCGTTATATCCTGTGAGGTCAATGGAGTAGAGTTTGGTTTTGCCCCCTCGACCGGAAGAGTCCGATGGGAACTGTTTGAAATATATAAGAACTCGCCCATTCGGCGCCCATGTTGGCGACTCCACGAGGTAGCCCTGGGAGAGCAGCCGCTCGCCGGTTCCGTCCGGCCGCATGACCCCGATATAAAACTGTCCGCCAACAATTTTAGTGAAGGCGATCAGGTCCCCGCGTGGCGACCAAACCGGCGTGGCATAGCGCCCTTTTCCGAAACTGATGCGCTTCACATTGCTGCCATTCGCATCCATCACGTAAATTTGCTGGCTGCCGCCCCGGTCGGAGTTGAAGGTGATCTGACCACCATCCGGTGCGAAAGTCGGCGAAGTATCGATCGACGGGCTCTCCGTCAGGCGGCGCACGCGACGGGTGGCCAGATCCATCGTGTAAATATCGGTGATACCGTTGCGGGCAAGGCTCATGATCACCCGGTTACCATCCGGCGAGAAACGCGGCGCGAATGTCATGCCTGGGAAATCGCCCAGTACTTCCTGTTGGCCGGTCTCGATGTTGAAGATATAGACTCGCGGCTTGTTGTTATAATACGCGAGATAGGTGATCTCCTGCAGCGTCGGTGAGAACCGCGGTGTCAGCACCAGGTCCTTGCCGTCGGTCAGGAAGCGGTGATTTGCGCCGTCCTGGTCCATGATCGCCAAACGCTTGGTACGCCGGTCCGGCGGGCCGCTTTCGGCGATATAAACGACACGGGTATCGAAATAGCCGGATTCACCAGTCATCCGCTGGTAAATCGCGTCCGAGATGATATGGGCGACTCGGCGCCAGTTCGCAGGCACCGTGGTATAGGCATTTGCCACCATCTGCTGTTCGGCAAAGACGTCCCAGAGACGAAACTCGACCTTCACAGCACCGCTCGCTTCGAAACTCACCGCACCGTGCACCAGTGCCTGCGAATTGATCAGACGCCAGTCACCAAAGCGCGGTAACGCGCTCAAAGACACATTGCGCTGGATAAAGGCGGCATTGTTGATCGGGGCGAAAAGACCGGAGCGCTCTAGGTTGGCAGCGATCACGGCAGCGATGTCCCGGCCGATCTGCGCACTTTCGGCATTGTTCCCGGTAAACTCGGAGACCGCCACGGGCAGCGGGTCGACCTTGCCTTGGGTAATGTCGATCCTCAGCTCGGCCCGGGCCGAACCGGTTGCAAGAAGAACCAGCAGCAGAGCAGGCAACACCCACTGCAAAAGCATTGCAACAGGTGAAAACTTCATAGTGCCCATAGTGTGGGACGGTCCAGCGAACCTCATGATCGGCCTCTCAAGTCGGTCGTGATCGCGGATCTTCACAGCAGATCCCTCGGATTGAAAGTCATGGTGATGTTTTTCCATGACTCATATTTTTCAGGCGGCAACGGAAGCTTTCCGCAGCTCAGCACCGCTCGCCGCGCACTTTCGGCAGCACTTCGGAAAAAACCGTCCCGGGACAGCCGTGCCTGATCGACAATCCGCGCATCGCGCACGGTGCCGTCAGCTCCCATCTGCAAAGCGATCTCGATGAAGAGATTTTCCGCATCCTTAGCGCCTGCAGGCACGTTCCAGCATTGTGCGATCTGACGGCGCACCGCGTCGATCTCGCTGATGGAGACCTTATTCTCCGGATCGAAGGCCTTGTCGGAGCGGCTTCGAGCGGGTGCCTGTAATTTGGCGAGCACGTCCTTCAAGGGATCGGTATTTTTCTTCGGCTTTTCTTCTTGCGGTTTCACCGGCTGAGCGGGCTCCGTCTTCTCAAGCGTCTTCAGCAAGCGCGAGAAATCGAGTTTCTTGTCATCTTTTTTCGGCTTCTTCTCCGCCTCTTTCGGCGTCGGTTCCGGCGCGCGCGGCTTCGGCCGCGGTTTCGGTGCGGGCGTCGGGGCCTGCGCAACCTTCTTAGGCTCCGGAGCCTTCTCAGGCGCTGGCTTCGGGATCGGCGCAGGTTCCGGCTCGGGCACCTCGGCAACCGGCTCAGGCGCAGGTTCCGGTGTCGAAGTTGGCGGCGGAGGAGGAGACGGTGCTGCTGCCTCTGGTGGTGGTGGCGCGGGCTTCGGAGCTTCGGGATTCGGCTCCTTCGGTTTAGGCTTTTCCATTGTCTCGGGCTCGACCGCCGCCGTCGGCGTATTGGTTATTTCCGAGATGTCCACCATGTCGACAATGACCAACTGCTCCGGAAGAATATCGTCATTCCGGAGTTCAGGCAGGCCGAACCATGCAAAGGCGAAAACCGCAACATGGATGCCAACGGATATGGAGAGCCCCGTGCGCATGGCGTCAGCGCGTCCCCTTACTGTCCGGAATTTCGGCCAGAAGCGCGACCTTCTTGAAACCCGCAGAGCTGATTAGCCCCATGACCTCCATCACCGTTCCGTACTGGATCGTCTTGTCCCCGCGCACAAAGATTCGTACGTCCGGGCGCTGCCCAGTTACAGCGTTCAGCCGAGGCACCAAATTCTCCCGTGGCACTTCGGTTTCCTGCAGATAGATCACACCATCCGCATTCACCGAAACAACAAGTGGCTCGACTTCGTCCGTCAGTTGAGCGGCTTCTGTCTTGGGCAGGTCCACCGGCACACCGACGGTTAGCAGCGGTGCGGTGACCATAAAGACAATAAGAAGCACAAGCATGACGTCGACCAGCGGTGTCACGTTGATTTCACTCAGCGGACGATAGCGCCCCCGCGCCCCGCGCCCGTTCCCTATCAAGGAGCCGGCCATGCCTCAGCCTCCCTCGTCAAGCTGACGGGACAGGATGGAGGCGAACTCGCTGGAGAAGGTCTCCAGGCGCCCCGCATAGCGGCCAAGGTCGGTAGAAATCTTGTTATAGGCAATCACCGCCGGGATGGCTGCAATCAAGCCGAGGGCCGTCGCGAAAAGAGCCTCGGCGATACCCGGCGCCACCACCGCGAGAGAGGTGTTCTTGGTCGCCGCAATGGACTGGAAGCTGTTCATAATGCCCCATACGGTCCCGAACAGCCCAACAAACGGAGCAACGGAGCCAACCGAGGCTAGGAAAGTCATGTGTTTTTCAAGACGATCCAGCTCCCGGGTAATCGAGAGCTGCATGACCTGTTCAATGCGCTGACGCAGGCTGGCTCGAATTTCAGAGCCTTTCGTGGTCAGCCCCTTGGCGGCCGACCGGCGCCATTCCCGCATCGCCGCCGCGAATACACCGGTCATCGGATCACCCGGCTGCCCACCAATCCTGTCATAAAGGTCCTCTAGCGAGCCGCCGGACCAGAATGCTTCCTCAAACTGCGTCGCGGCCTTCGAAAGCCGGCGCATCTTCAGAACCTTGTCGACGATGATCGCCCAGCTCCAGATCGACGCGCCGATCAGGACGATCATCACGGTCTTAACAATCCAGTCCGCGGCCATGAACAATCCCCAGATGCTCATGTCCATGGCGGCGGCGCCTCCAAGCGTCACGGTATCGACTACTGTTTGATCCATTTAGATACTCTTCCCCGACCTCTGTCCTTTGGCTTGAGCGACGATCATCACAATCCCCCTCCGTCGTGCCGGTCCAGTTTCGATTTGACCGATTGCGGCACCCGCACCGGGCGCCCCTTCCGGTCCACACAGGCGATAGTGCTGACCACCTTCACAAGATACCCGTCCACACCCGTCTTTGAGATGTTTTGCTCAACCAGAAAGGACGCACCCTTAATCCCGGCAATCACCGTCTGGATTTCAAGCGCGTCGTCGAGCCGGGCGGGCAGGCGAAAATCGATCTCACTGCGCCTGACAACGAAGTAAACGCCTTCCGCGTCAGAAAGTTCCGACTGAGAGACACCGACATCGCGGAGGTATTCCGTGCGGCCACGTTCGGCGAAACGCAGATAGTTGGCGTGATAGACGACGCCACCTGCATCCGTGTCCTCGTAATAGACGCGGGCGCGTAGCATATGTGTACCGTCCGCCGTGAACACCGTCACCGCAGGCTGCAGCAGCCGCTCAGACATCCTCATCCTCGGCATTATTGTCGAGAAGGGTCATTTGCGCGGCTTCAGCGGGCGTCCTGTTCGGCATGGCAAGGCCGAGATAGCGGTAGCCGGATTCGGACAGAAGCCGCCCTCGCGGCGTGCGCTGAAGCAAGCCCTGTTGCAACAGATAAGGCTCGATCACTTCCTCGATAACGTCGCGTTGCTCGGCCAGTGCCGCCGCGAGGGTCTCCGCCCCGACCGGTCCACCACCATAATTGTCTGCGATACAGCGCAGATAGCGTCGGTCCATTGCATCCAGCCCGCGCTTGTCGATATCGAGACGGTTCAGCGCGCCGTCAGCGGCCTTCTGATCGATTTCATCGACACCTGCAACCGCAGCAAAATCCCGCACCCGGCGCAACAGGCGCCCGGCCACGCGCGGTGTCCCGCGTGAGCGGCTGGCGACTTCCGCAGCCCCTTCAGGCAATAGATTCATTCCGAGCAGGGAGGCACCGCGCATGACGATGCTCTGCAGCTCCTCCGGTGTGTAAAATTGCAGCCGCAACGGAATGCCGAAGCGCTCCCGCAAAGGCGTCGTGATCAGACCGGACCGTGTCGTCGCCGCCACCAGGGTAAAGGGCGACAAGTCGATCCGGATTGACCGGGCCGCCGGGCCTTCACCGATAATGAGGTCGAGCTGAAAATCCTCCATAGCCGGATAAAGCACTTCCTCTACGGCAGGATTAAGGCGATGGATCTCATCGATGAAGAGAACGTCGCGCGCCTGAAGGTTGGTCAGCAGGGCCGCAAGGTCTCCAGCCTTGGCGATCACCGGGCCTGATGTGGCGCGGAAATTCACCCCGAGCTCGCGGGCGACGATCTGGGCCAGCGTGGTCTTGCCGAGGCCGGGCGGTCCGAAGAAAAGCGCGTGGTCCATCGCCTCTTCACGAGTCTTCGCAGCCTCGATGAAGACTTTGAGATTCTCCCGCATCTGCTTCTGGCCGACGAAATCATCAAGAGTAACCGGACGCAGCGCCCGCTCGGGCGTGTCCTCAGTCGACCGTTCGCCGTCGACGATCCGGCCCTCTTCGCCATCATCCCAGTCGCTCACGAAGCGAGCTCCTTCAGCCCGCCGGTGATCAACTGGTTAAGGTCCGCATCAGGTCCGATCGCTTTGATAGCGGCATGAACAGCGCCATAGGCAATGCTGCGGTCATAGCCGAGATTCACCAGGGCGGAGATCGCATCGGCGACAGCGGCGGATTCTCCCGCCGGTGCGGCCGTGCCGCCCGCAGGTGCCGGCATTGAGGCATCGGCGCCGAGCGAGATGTTCACCGCCTTGTCTTTCAGCTCGTTCACGATCCGGCCGGCCAGCTTGGGGCCGACGCCGTCCGCCCGGGTCAGCATCTTGGCATCCCCGGCGGCAACAGACCTCAGGACCTCGTCAGGCGCCAACGCGGACAGGATGGAAAGTGCCGCCTTGGCCCCTACGCCCTGCACTGTCTGCAGGATCCTGAACATCTCCTGCTCCGCCTTGTCAGCGAAACCATAGAGATGAATGTGGTCCTCGCGAACATGGGTTTCGACATGAACAGAGACATTCCCGCCCTTGTCCCCCAGTTTCGCAAGTGTCCGGCTGGACGCGAAAATCAGATACCCGACGCCGCCGACATCGATCACAGCGCTGCCGTCACCGAAGGAATCGAGAACACCCCGCAACTTGGCGATCACTGGCCCATCTCCTTACGCAGAGCCGCCTGGATCGCGCGCTCGTACCCACCGGTTGCAGATTGTTGTTTGATCCGGGACACGCCCACCGTCTCGCCGAAGGCATGCCGACTCTGGGCGAAATGCGCATGGCAGATCGCCACGGCAAGCGCATCCGCCGCATCCGCAGAATCGAAAACAGCCTCGGGCAGCAGCTTCGACACCATGATCTGGACCTGGTCCTTGTTGGCGTGACCGGCCCCGACAACGGTCTTCTTTACCCGGTTCGGCGCGTATTCCGTCACCCGCAGCCCCTGCTTGGCAGGCGCCAGCAGAACAGCGCCGCGGGCCAGACCAAGCTTCAGAGTTGATTCCGGATTCTTGTTGACGAAAGTCTCTTCGACCGCTGCCTCACCGGGAGTGTGACGGCTGAGGATTTCCAGAACGCCGTCGTGCAATTCCAGGAGCCGTTCCGCGATGGAGCGACTTGCCGTAGATTTCAAAGTCCCATTGGCAACATGTCGCAGCCGATGGCCATCCACATCAATCACACCCCAGCCGGTAAAGCGGAGGCCGGGGTCGAGACCGAGAAGCCTCATCGCGGTTGCATCTCCCCAATTGGGTTTCGGCAAAACTCCCGCATTGGGTCAGGCAGCCGCCGTCAGTTTCCGCATGACATCGTCCGGGATCTCGAAATTTGCCGAGACGGACTGGACGTCGTCGAGGTCTTCCAGAGCGCCCAGCAGTTTCATGATGGTCTCGGCATGACTTTCGTCCACCGGCACCGTGTTCTGAGGCTTCCACGACAGCTCCGCCTCTTCGGGAGCCCCGAACTGCTCTGAGAGCGCTTCACGAACAGCGCTCAGATCATCGGGCGCGCAGGTTATGACATGCCCGTCCTCGGAGGATTCGACATTTTCGGCGCCCGCTTCCAGCGCAGCCTCGAACATGGCATCGGCCTCTGCCTTTTCAGCCGGATAGGAAATCTGGCCAACCCGATCGAACATGAAGCTGACCGAGTTGGTCTCGCCAAGGGCGCCACCGTATTTGGAAAAAGTGGAGCGCACTTCGGAAGCCGTGCGATTGCGATTGTCCGTCAATGCCTCGACGATCATGGCGACACCGCCGGACGCATAGCCCTCGTAGCGAATATCCTCATAATTGTCGTCAGCGCCGCCGCCTTCGGCCTTCTTCAGCACCCGGTCGATATTGTCCTTCGGCATGTTGGCCTCGCGGGCCGCCTGAATTGCCGACCGCAGGCGCGGGTTGGCGCTCGCATCAGTACTCGCCTTCGCCGCGACGGCGATTTCTCGGATCAACCGGGTAAACAGCTTCGCGCGCTTTTTGTCCTGCGCACCCTTGCGGTACATGATGTTCTTAAATTGGGAATGCCCTGCCATTTCCTTACAATCCTCATGGAGCCCAGGCTCGTTCGAAATGCCGCTCGGGGCGCGACGAAGCGCACCAAGCGGCCCGGAGGCTGGATCAATCGGCGAATCGGGCATCAAGTCAAGAGCAACGGGCAAACCTGTTTGCCGCCACGCCGCAGTTTCCTGCCGTTCGCAACTGAATACAGCCTAGTTAAAACTGACTTGAACTATACCAGATATTGTATGAAGACGCACCAGAAGAGGCGGATTTCCGGGCTTGGGCGACGTTTTCAGCATGTGCAAATGGACACATTTGCAATGCCACCCTGAATTGAGAAGCGCGCAATCCGGCTATAGCCTTACCCACCGGAAGTCGACTAAACTCCAGTTAAGGATAACAAATTGTTAAGATTCTACGGTTCCGGCATGCTGGACCCGGGGAAGTCGTGGTGAATGTCTCAAAGTCCGACCAACGAAGCCCGTTTTCAGCGTCTCACAGTGATGATCGTCGAAGACAGCCAACCCATGCGAGAAGTGCTGCGGGCGATGCTGCAGGCAGTCGGTGTCAAAAACATCATCGACGCCCGTGACGGGCAGCACGCTATCCGCAAACTCAGCGAATATCAGGTCGATCTGATCATCACCGACTGGGTGATGGAAGAGATGGATGGCATAGAATTAACCCGCTGGATCCGGAACGATCCGGTCAGCCCGGATGAATTCTTGCCGATAATCATGGTCAGCGGTCACACCGAATCAAACCGGATCGAGATGGCCCGCGATGCCGGCGTGACCGAATTCATTGCCAAGCCTCTTACGGGTGTTGGCCTTATCCAGCGGCTTGTCGCCGTTGTGGAATACCCCCGCCCCTTCGTTCGGACCGATGATTATTTCGGGCCCGACCGTCGCCGAAAGGTAGAATCCTTTACAGGAGAAGAACGGCGCGCTGCCGAATTGCGCGACCGGGACGCACGCAGCGCCTAATCGGCCAGAAACACACCAGACGAGCAAACCGGCTTACGAGAGGATAGAAATGGCCCAGCCCCCGAAAGGTACGTACGAGGTCATTCATCAGCCCAACAAGCTGAAAGATCTGGTCGGCGGACCCGCGCGCATGGATGAGCGTCTGATCGCAAAAACCGAAGCCGCGCTGGCGGAGGCCGTATCAAAGATCGACCTCTCGGAAACCGCTAAGGACAGCATCGTCAAATTGGACGAGGCCGTTGAGAGACTACAGGAGGAAGACGCCGAGGCTGCCGGCCCCGAACGCACGATCTATACGGTGATGCACGATCTTCGATCCCAGGGGGCCAGCTTCGGCTACCCAATGGTTGAGAAAATCGCGACCTCGATGAACCGCTATCTGGAGCTGGGTGAGCCCGGCCAGCGCGGGCACAACGATGCGGACGCCATCAAAGCCCATGTGGATGCCTTGAAAGCCGTGGTCGCAACAAAAATGAAGGGCGAGGCCGGCACCATAGGCCAGCAGATCGTCGCCGGTCTCTACAGAATTTCCCGCACCAAGACAAAATAGGCAGCCGTCCTAACCAACGGGCCTACTCGAGGCGGAGCTTCTCCATCTCGGCACGCATATCCTGCGGGATTGGCGCCGGAGTCTGCGTGGACCGGTCGACATAGACATGCACGAAATGACCGAGTGCGGCGATTTCATCGTCGCCTTCACGGAACAGCGCGGTTGCATACGTCACGCTCGACCGGCCGAGACGATCCACCCGGATCCCTGCATCAATGCGATCCGGAAAAACCAGTGATTTCTTGAACTGGCAACGGGTCTCCACGACCAGTCCGACGATGGGACTGTTATGGATATCCAGCCCGGCTTCACGGATCAGATGCGTGTTCACGGCCGTATCGAAATAGGAATAATACTGGACGTTGTTGACGTGCCCGTAGACGTCATTGTCCATCCAGCGGGTCGGAAGCTCCAGCCACCAGCGAAACCGGTCGCGGGTCTCGGGTACGCTCTCCGCACTCACCTAAGCGCCCCAAAAAACTCAGCCAACACATCCAGCGTCTCGTCCGGTTGCTCGATCATCATCATGTGACCCGCTTTCGGGAGAATAACGGTTCGAGCATTCGGCAAAGCCTCCACTAGCGGCTGGGCCAGTTTAGCCGGGGTCATCTTGTCGTCGGAGCCGGAAAGCACCATTGCCGGACACGTGACCGCAGCGGCAGCTTTCAACGCCCCGTCATAAGCATCGCAGGCAGCAAGATCGGTCGCCAGCACCGCATAGTCGCCTGCTTCCAGCAAACGCATGCTCGCACCACAGACCCAGGCTCCCGGCGCTCTGTGACCACCGATTTGCGCGCGCTTGCCTACGCCCCAGCCAACCATGGTCTCAAGCGCCATGTGGTTGCCTGTTCGGGCAGCGTTCAGAAGATCCGGATGCACCTTCATTTCCGGCACCGAGCCGAGCAAGGCCAGAGCTTTTGCGCGAGCACCCAGACGAGAAGCAACCTCAAGTGCGATGAGCGAGCCCATGGAATGCCCCATGACCACCACATCTCCGGCGCCGACCGCATCCAGCGCGGTCAGACACCAGTCAGCGAAAGCCGGGATACTCTCCGGCACCGCCCCGGCGCTACGGCTATGCCCCGGCAGATCGACTGCAAGGACGGAAAAACCGTGATGCGCAAAGTAACGGGCCTGCATGGACCAGACCGTATGGTCCATCCCGGCACCATGCAGCATCAGGATCGTGGTCTTGCTACCGTCAAATGGACGGCCGCCCGTCGCCGCAAATGCCTCGTTCCGCCCTACATCAAACTTCATTTCTAACCCGCCTTGCGCACAGTTGCGGCACGCAGCGCCTGTTTCAGAT
Organism: Nisaea sp.; assembly: GCF_039990255.1. Lineage (GTDB taxonomy): Bacteria > Pseudomonadota > Alphaproteobacteria > Thalassobaculales > Thalassobaculaceae > Nisaea. The sequence continues at coordinate 48,047 of NZ_JBDXGG010000016.1, forward strand.
CGCCAATCAGGTCGTCCACATCCTCAAGCCCGACTGAAAGCCGAACCAGATCCTCGGAAAGTCCCGCCGCCTTCATCATCTCCGCGTCCATCTGCTGGTGCGTTGTGCTGGCCGGATGGATAACCAGTGATTTAGCATCGCCGACATTGGCGAGGTGCGACCAGACGCCGAGCCGATCGATGAAGGTCCGTCCAGCCTCGCGTCCGCCCTTGATCCCGAAAGCGATCATCGATCCCGCGCCTTTCGGCATCATCCTTGCGGCAAGCTCCTTATCCGGGTGGCTGTCCAGTTCTGGATAGAGCACCCATTCAACCGCCTCGGATGCTTCAAGGAAGGCTGCAACCTTGCGCGCGTTGGCAACATGCCGATCCATCCGCAGCGGCAAGGTCTCAATGCCCTGCATGAGATGGAACGCGTTAGTCGGCGACATGCAGGCACCAAAATCCCGCAACCCCTCGGCCCGAGCCCGCATGCAAAGGGCCTGCGGGCCGAATTCCTCGGCAAAATCGAGGCCGTGATACCCCCCATAGGGCTCCGTCAGCGTCGGGAATTTTCCGGACGCCTCCCAATCGAACCGGCCGCCATCGACCAGAACGCCGCCAATGGCGACGCCATGCCCGCCCAGCCACTTGGTGGCGGAATGCATGATGAGGTCGGCGCCGTGGTCGAACGGCCGGCAGAGATAGGGCGTCGTGAAGGTCGAATCGATCATCAACGGTATACCGGCTTGATGCGCAACTTCAGCCAACGCGGCGATATCCAGCACTTCAAGGCCGGGGTTCCCGATAGTCTCGGCGAAGACGAGACGGGTCTCCGGCTTGATCGCCTTGCGGAAGCCCTCGATATCTCGTGGATGAACCTTGGTGGTCTCAATGCCGAATCGCGGTAGCGTGTGACTGAAAAGATTGTGGCTACCGCCATAGAGCGCGCTGGAGGCAACAATATGCGAGCCCGCCCCCATAAGCGTTACAATCGCGAGATGCAGAGCCGCGTGACCGCTGGCAGTCGCCACCGCGCCGACGCCGCCTTCGAGCGCCGCGATACGTTCTTCCAGCACTGCTACGGTCGGGTTCGAGATCCGCGAATAGATGTGCCCGGCCCGCTCCAGGTTGAACAGCGAGGCCGCATGCTCGGAGTCCCGGAACACATAGGACGTGGTCTGGTAGATCGGCACCGCCCGTGCGCCAGTATCGCTGTCCGGCTGCTGTCCGGCATGCAGTGCGAGCGTATCGAAACCAAATAGATTTCCGTCTGAAGCCATGTTCTGCACCTCCATCCTGCGCTTTGGTCAGGTTCGGCGCGATCTTTAACGGATGGGAGATTGGACGCAAGCGCGATAGCGCAATCGGGGAAATATTTTCGAGACCCGGCTCCGCTCTGCAGAGTCGTCCGAACCCTCGGCTCAGAATCAAAGGACCGCGCAAAAGCGCGGCCCCTTTTTTATTCTTTTTAGAGTTTGAGCACCCTGTTCAACTTGCCCGAGGCAGACGGTAATGCGCCCACCAGAAATGTCAAGTCGGAGTCAGCGCGGCGACAAAAATGTGACATCAAACAGCTCAAAAGAACACCCCAGCCACCCCCGGAAAGGCGCTTGGCAGAGGCAAGACCATGTGTTGCAATGGAACGCTAACGCCCTAAAAAACAAGCCTTACTGGCTTCAACCCTCAAACTGAGAATCCGAAACTGCCATAAAGCGCACGCGCCGGATCGGCATTGATCGAGATACTCAAATGAATGTGAGTGACACCATCGAATGTTCCCGGATAAGCATCGCGGTTTCCATTGAGGCGCGACTGCGCCAAGCCCCCTCACAACCGATGCGACATAAACAATCCGCATAAAAATCTTATGCCGTGTTTTCCGTTTATGCTCCCGGTAAAGTTCCCGTAGACGACATCGGCATTCGGTCGCGCGAACAACTGACGAACGTCTTCTTCGAACTGCAGGAAATCATCTTAGAGGACTGCTGCAAAAAATGCTGTGCACCCAGCCAGCGCCTCTCACCGCAAAGCAAGGAACGCAGCTTCATCTCCATGACCAGGTGCGCGGACGGAAAAGGCTGCTTCCCTCCCCGGGTCACGGCGCAGCGTCTTCCTTCCAGCGGCGAACCGTGCCGCTGTCGATATCGAAAAGATCCAGCACCCGGCCAACGGAGTGATCAACCATATCCGCGATGGATTCCGGCTTCGCGTAGAAGGCTGGAACCGGCGGCGCAATGATCGCGCCCATGTCTGACAATGACAGCATGTTTCGCAGGTGCCCGGAATGCAGCGGCGTCTCCCGTACCATGCAGACCAGCCGACGGCGCTCCTTCAGGATCACGTCGGCCGCGCGCGAAAGCAGCGTATCGGTGACGCCCGTTGCAATCTCCGCCAAACTCTTCATCGAGCACGGGGCAATGATCATCCCCATCGTCCGGAATGACCCGGAAGCGACGGCAGCACCAATGTCCTTGTTGGCATGCACCACGTCAGCAAGTTTCTCGACATCCCGCACCTTGAGGTCCGTCTCATGTGCGAGCGTGACTTCCGCCGCTCGGCTCATAATCAGGTGCGTCTCAATTTTCTGCTCGACCGGCAGAGCCTTCAGCATTTCCAGCAGCCGAACGCCATAGACGATTCCAGAAGCACCGCTAATCGCGATGATCAGCCTGTTTTTTGCAGGGTTTCTCATGAAAAAATTTACCTCGGGAATCCAGCACGTTGCAGTGCTTTCGCCAAAAAACCGCGCACCCTGCCCGAGGTGCGCTCATTGCACAAGCCCCTAAAGATACCTATTCTCAAAAATGTAGTAATCGACAGCACACGTTGATCCGAAAGGAGAGCATCGGCATGGCCCAATCACAGCGTATCGAGTCGCTGAAGCAACGCCACCAAACTCTGGAGCGCAACCTTGATCAGGAACGTACCAGACCCATGCCAGACACTGCCGCTATCGCGGAAATAAAACGTATGAAGCTTGCGATCAAGGATGAGATGGAGAATCTCGGAGCCTAGCAGGGCACCCCCTACACATAACGGCTTTCATCAGAGAGCCATTTCACACCCGCCGGATTTTCGGCGGGTGTTTGTTTTTTGGCTCCGATGAATTCGGCTTAAGTAGCCATCCAGCCACCATCGAGCGTTATCGTCGTCCCGGTCATATTGTCGGCGGCACTGCTGCAAAGAAACAGGGCGGTTTCGGCCAGTTGTTCGAACGTAGTGAACCTGCCGGACGGCTGCTGATCGATCAGCAGATCATAAGTCGCCTGCTCGATACTGGTTCCGTCCCTTTTGGCGCGGTCTTCGATTTGCACGTCGACCAATGGCGTCTTTACCCAGCCGGGGCAGATGGCATTACAGGTCACACCGCTCTGGGCATTCTCCAGCCCGGTGACTTTGGTCAGGCCAACAACGCCATGTTTCGCCGCGACATAGGCAGACTTGCGAACAGAGCCGCCAAGCCCCGCATTGGACGCAATATTGACAATTCGTCCCCAGCCACGCCTCTTCATGCCGGGCAAAACAGCCCGCGTCGCATGAAACGGAGCCGAGAGATTTATGCCGATCAGCGCGTCCCAGCGCTCTGTCGGGAATACCTCGATCACTTCGGTGTACTGGACACCTGCATTGTTCACCAGAACATCGACGCCGCCGAAATGCCCCTCCGCCGCACGGACCAGAGCTTCGATTTCGTCCGGCCGGGCCATATTGGCACCGTGATAGATAACCTCAACGCCATGAGCCGCCGCCAGGGCCGCACGCGCAGCCTCGATCAGACCAGCATCGCCCAAACCGTTCAGCACTATATTCGCGCCCTCGGCAGCGAATCCCCCAGCCAATGCCGCGCCGATCCCGCTCGTCGAGCCGGTTACGATAACTGTCTTGCCTTTCACGGGTGTCCTTTCCATGAAGCAGAACGATATGCGGGTAACCGTTGGAACACGGAACTCACCGAAGACTTGAGCCCTGGGGAAAAGGCTCGGAGGGAGCGGGCTTAGCCGCTATTGCGCAGTCCAGCCGCCGTCTAGCGTAACTGTTGTACCCGTCATGTTACTGGCAGCATCGCCGCACAGAAAGACCGCGGCACCCGCGAGTTGCTCGACCGTGGTGAATTGCCCCGACGGCTGCTTTTCCAGCAACAATGCCTGGGTCTCGTGCTCGACACTGGTACCGTTGGCCTCGGCCCGTGCCTCGATCTGAGCAATGACTAACGGCGTCTTCACCCAGCCCGGGCAAATCGCGTTGCACGTCACACCGCTCTGGGCATTTTCCAGAGCCGCGACCTTAGTAAGGCCGACAATGCCGTGCTTGGCGGCTACATAGGCAGACTTGTTCACCGAGGCGACCAGACCATGCGCCGAGGCCACATTGATGATCCGTCCCCAGCCACGCTTTTGCATACCGGGCAGAACGGCTCGCATACCGTGAAAAGCGGCTGAAAGATTGATGGCAATTACCGCGTTCCACTTGTCCACCGGGAATTCCTCGATGGGAGCGGTATGCTGGATGCCCGCATTGTTCACGAGAATATCGACGGAGCCAAACTGGCCTGCAGCTGTCCGGATCAGATCCTCGATCTCATCCGGCTTGGTCATATCGGCGCCATGATAGATAACCGGGACGCCATATTCCGCTTCGAGAGAGGCGCGTCCTTTCTCGATATCCGCAATATCGCCCAGGCCATTGATGACGATGTTCGCGCCCTCGGCAGCGAATGCCGCCGCCATGGCTGCGCCGATCCCGCTGGTCGACCCAGTGACGACTGCCGTCTTGCCCTTCATGCCCCTGTCCCCATATCCATCCGTTTTGTCTATCCCGTGCGATACAGAGAATAATCCTCTGCCGCAAGGTCCGGCAGACTGATGCCTACCGCTTGAAAAGCGACTCAGCCGCCGAGGAAACTGACTGCTTCTCGACAATCATCGCTTCCGCACGCTGAATTTCAGTCTTCATATTCGCGATATAGCCTTCAAGGTCCTCGATATTCCAGGTCGAAAGATCGACCGGTTTGCGGGTCACGTTCTTCGGTTCAAGATCTTCGAACGTCATCTGCCTTCTCCCGATAGCCGGTTTCGCCGCGATCCATCTTGATGCCTCATGCATTTTGACGACGACTTATGATTGGATCGTTCCGTATCTTGCTCTATATAACCATTATTCAGAACATTTCAGACAACCAAGAAAGAACGGATCCGCAGTCCGAGTGGTATGCGGATAACGCGCTTCAAAGGAGATATCATGGCGAATCCGCTGATGCCGAAAGCGACGGCCGTCTGGCTGATCGACAATACGGCGTTGTCGTTCGAACAGATCGCCGATTTCTGCGGCCTTCATCCCCTCGAAGTTCAGGCCATCGCCGATGGCGAGGTCAGCTCGGGTATTCAGGGGATTGACCCGCTGCAGAATGGGCAGCTGGCCCGTGGCGAGATCGAGAAGGCCCAGGAAGACTCATCTTATCGGATGAAAATACTGGTGAGCACTCTGCCGGCGCCGAAAGCCCGCTCAAAGGGGCCGAAATACGTTCCGGTTTCCAAGCGCGGCGACAAGCCGGATGCAATCGCCTGGCTGGTCAAGCACCATCCGGAGCTGAAGGACGCCCAGGTCGCCAAACTGGTCGGCACGACCAAGGACACGATAGACAAAGTCCGCGACCGCACGCACTGGAACTCCCAGAACATCACGGCCCGTCACCCGGTCCTGCTCGGCCTCTGCTCGCAGATCGACCTGGATCAGGCCGTAACCAAAGCTGGCGGCACCGTCGCTCCGCCGGAAGCCCAACTCGAATCGATTTCCGAAGTGCCCTGATTCAAATCCATCCGAACAACAAACGGCCGGTCAAATGACCGGCCGTTTTGCTATCTGGCTGGTCCCGCAGCCACAAGGGCAGCACTACGCACCGCAGCGGCAATCTCTTCCGCCGGTCCATCTTCCCCGACCGCCCGTGCCATCGTCAGCCCGCCGATCAAGCCGGTCAGGAAAGCCCAGGCCCGCGCACGCCGGCCGACATAGTCACCGCCGGCCAGTCCATCCGCGATCCGGTCCACAATCTGGTTCATCCTGTCTGCATAGGCCTGATGCAGGTCCCCCTGTCCTCTCGCCACCTCCGGCGACAGACTTGCCATGGCACAGCCGCAGGAGAGGTCTGCGCGATGCGGCTTTCCAAGGTAATAGTTGGCGAACGCCTCCAGCCATTTAGCTCCATGCTCACCTCTGAACAGCCGGATGCCATCCAGAACCTCGTCCAGACCAATTTCCAACGCTGCGGCGAAAGCAAGGTCTTTCGACTTTAAGTGTGCATAAAACGCCCCGGACGTGACCCCGGCTGCGTTCGCAATTCCATCAACCCCGATCCCGGCATAGCCATGCGCCCTAAACCCGGCACTTGCCGCGGTTAGCATCTTTTTCCTCGTCTCGTCCCTACGCGTATTCATGCCGTAATCCCTAAAAATAGCGATCGTTATATAATTTGTTGACTCGCTGCGATCTCCGCCATAAGTAACATCACGACCGTTATATAACGATCGTTATTTAAAGGGGATGTATATGGACGAAAACCAACCACCAAGATCCGAACGGCATCCATCACGGCGCGAAATTCTTGCTGGCGGCATGGCTGCGACAGCGACGGCGCCCCTCATCGTCAGCGCAATATTGCGGTCTGGGACCGGGCACGCCCAATCATCAACATCGGAGATCAAAATGCCCCCAGAAGCCTTCGTTTACACAGAACTCCAGATTTCAGTACCGTTCGACCAGGGGCCATGGCGCCAAGTCAATCCAGTCATCCGGCAACAACCCGGCTTCCTAAGCAAGACTTGGCTATTCGGTCTCGGCACGCAATCGCTCGGCGGATTCTACAGCTTCGATTCTGTCGAGAATGCCAAGAAATTCGTAACCGGGTACTTCCCGACGGAGACACGTCGGTTTGGCGTCACCCATACAACCCGGGTATTTGATGCGGAGGGTGTTGCCGAAGCGAGCACAGATATGGGGTCGCCCTATTTCGGTGGGATCACCGAGCAAGCACCCGGCGCCTATGTCTACACGGAGTTGCAGCTCAGTGTTCCGTTCGAACGAGCCCCATGGCAAAAGCGTAACCCCATCCTGAAGAACCAGCCGGGGTTGCTGAACAAGACCTGGCTGAGCGGATTAAACAACAACAGTATCGGCGGATTCTACGCCTTCGAAACCGTCGAGCATGCACAACGGTTCGCTCTCGAGGATTTTCCAGCCGAAACAGCGCGTCTTGATACAGCCTATTACGCACGAGTCTTCGAGGCACCGCCAGCCGCTGACGCAAGCCGCGACCTGAATTCACCCTACTACAGCTAGCATTGAGCTTGAGGCGCTACACAAAGGCCGCCATGTGAAAGACCGCCTGACCTGCTCCGTAGGCATAATCACGGCCAACGGGGCAGGCCTGGCGTGCCAGGCAAGAGCCGTCGAGACAATAATCCCCCGCACCCGAACGCAGATGCCTACGGCATGCCTGCACATCATACCCCCGCTCTGAGAACGCCCCGACAGGGCAAGTCGAGAGGCAGGGCCGCGCGGTACAACTGTCACAAGGGTTCGCCGACAGATCCTTGTCCGGCAGATCCAGCATCCGCTCGAACAACAAAGCGCCCCGATATCCGTGCCAAAGACCATAGACCGGATGGATAAGGATACCGATCGGGGACGGGAAAACCGGCTCGGCCCGCATCGCCCATTGCTGGAACGGCCGAAAGGGCGGGCCGTCGGACGGCAACACGGCCTCTGCACCAAACGATCCGGCGACCTCATCCAGCACCTCTCTGCTCCAGCGGTCGAGCGGGTTTGCGCCAGCAGGCCGGTTTGCGGAAAACTCTCTCCACATTCCTGGTCCAGCATTTCCGACGAGAAGAACAGTGCCAGCCGATTCGCCACCAGAAAGCTTGATTTCATCGACTTCCGGATGAAATCCGCTGCGCAACAGTAGTCCATAGCGTTCGAGAGCAACCGCAATCGTGCCGCAGTCGGTCATCGCCCCCTTCTCCGGTCATGCAAAACCATAATCAAAATCGCCTATTACCGACCCAGTGTCCCGCTGCCGACATAGCTAGAGCCAGAGCCACTCGAAAACATATATCAACGCCTTATTTTCATTGCTCCGGGGCACAGACTTGGTTTTATCCTTTTACCGACAAAAAAGACGGGGCACGAAATAAGCAAGCTCCGTGCGGTGGAGAGTATGGCCAAATATGTTCGACGACCCAAATGACGCTCCGCTTACAATCGATTTTTTCCTGACGCCGAATTTCTCGCTGCTGCCTTTTACTGCGGCTGTAGAACCCCTGCGCTCCGCCAATCGAATGGCTGGGAAAACCCTCTATCACTGGCGCGTGCTCAGCGAAGATGGCAATCCCGTTCAGGCCAGCAACGGCGTCGAAGTTAATACCGTCGGAACACTCTATGATCTCAAGAATTCCGACGCAGTCATCGTCGCCGCCGGAATCGACGCCCAGCACTATCGTAACGACCGTGTATTAGGCGCCCTTCGTCGGCTATCCCGTCAGGGCGCCGCCATCGGTTCGGTCTGCACCGGCGCCCATGTCCTGGCCCGGGCTGGCTTGCTGGAAGACCGGCGCTGCACCATCCACTGGGAAAACCTTGGCGGCTTTACCGAAGAATTTCCCGAGATCGAGGTAACGTCGGACCTGTTCGAGATCGATCGGGACCGCTTCACCTGCTCAGGCGGTACCGCCGCGCTCGACATGATGTTGCACCTGATCGCCAAGCAGCACGGCTTCAAGCTGGCGAACGAGGTCTCCGAGCAATTCATCCATGACCGCATCCGCGAGCCACATGATCATCAGCGCATGGAGCTACGGGCCCGCCTTGGCGTGAGCCATCCGAAACTGATCAACGTGATCGCCGAGATGGAGGCCAACCTGGAAGAGCCGCTGAGCCAGACCGCGCTGGCGGACAAAGCCGGGCTTTCCACCCGGCAACTGGAGAGGCTGTTCAGGAAATATCTCTCCAGCACGCCAACACGCTATTACCTCAATCTTCGTCTGCAACGTGCCCGCCAGCTGCTGGCCCAGACCAGCATGTCGATCCTGTCGGTCGCACTTGCGTGCGGTTTCGTCTCCGCCAGCCACTTCTCGAAATGCTACCGGGAATGTTTCGGCCGGACCCCCCGTGCCGAGCGCGCGGTCAGGCACGATGCGCCAACGCTGGTCATGCAGAAGCTCGCCGGCTGAGTTCAACAGGTTACCTCGCCTAATTGCATCGCAACAAAATCTCGTTTGACCTGCACCGCCGCCGGACGCACACCTAGCCGGTAAGGAGCGGGATTTACGATGACCACGACCACATTCTCTTCAACCGGCATGCGCACAGGCGCGTTCCAGATCTGGCCAATCGCCATCAGCGGCTTCTTCTTTGCCGTCGCGGTTGGCGTGATCAGCCGCAATGTGGGGATGACCTGGCTGGAGGCCGTCACCATGAGTGGCGTCGTGTTCGCCGGTGCCTCTCAGGTCGCGATCATCGACCTCTGGCAGGACCCGCTTCCGCTGCTTGTTATCGCCATCACGACTCTCGGCATCAATTCCCGCATGCTGCTGATGGGCGCGTCGATCCGCGAATGGTTCGAACCGCTGCCCCGCCACCTCACCTGGATCAGCCTGTTCTTCCTGACTGATGCGAACTGGGCCGTCGCGATTTCAGAGCGCCGGAAAGGCGCGACGGATGCCGGAATTCTCCTCGGCTCGGGTATAGCACTCTGGTTTAGCTGGGTATTCGGCACCGGACTCGGGCATGCGCTCGGCGCCGCGCTCGACCCGAAGGCACTGGCCTTCGACGTGCTGCTGCCGGCCTTCTTCGTCATCATGATCAAACCGATCTGGACCGGCAGGAAACAAATTCTACCCTGGGCCGTGGCTGCCGCCGGCGCGATCCTGGCCAATGAGTTCGTTCCGGGCGAAGCCCATGTTGTCATCGGCGGCATCGCCGGCTCTCTGGTTGGAGGCCTGCTCCGTGAACGCTGATTTTCTTGCCCCTTACCTCGCGTTCGATGGAACTGCGCTGATTGCCATCCTGCTCATGGGAGCGGTGACCTACTTCACCCGGATCGGCGGCTTCCTGATGATGCGCTGGGTCCCGGAGGGCGGATTCGTATCGCGCTGGCTCGCCGCCATCCCGGGGGCTGTACTGGTCGCGATCCTGGCACCGACGATCTGGCATACCGGCTGGCTGGAACGTGCGGCCTTGGTCATTGTCGCCGCGCTCTCGCTGCTTGGCGCCAATCCGCTCATTGCGGTTGCCGTCGGCACCGCGAGTGTCGCGGTGGCGCGCGCCCTGTTCTAGCCGAACAGCCAAGATTGCCTTGCATCGCATAGATCAGGCAAACTCCCGGCACCATGAACTGGATGGAAGCCCGCATGCAGACCGAAGAAGCGGAGCTGCTGGCTCTGACGGAAGACACCTCGGCCAACAAAGCTGATCTCACGGCCATCCTAATCGACCTGTCTTCCATTCCACATATCGACGATCCGATTTTTTTCAGGACGTTAATCGCGCGCATTGACGCGGTCCCGAAAGATGGTAAGTCCCGGATGTACCGGCTTTCGCACCATTTCCTCGCCATCGTCACCCCGGACGACCAGACCGACCTCGCCGTTCAGGCCGTCAACCGGCTTGATGCGTTCCTAAAGCGCAGCGGACGCGGCTCCGCACCGCATCAAGAATTCCACCTCTCGACCGAGTCCAGCAAGGTTGCGAAGATCTGCCGGAAGCTGATGTCCGAAATTGACCGGACACGAGATGCCAACAGCGATAGCGGCGAACTACAGAGCTTTATGCGGTTGTTCGAATCGCTCCGGAATGCCGATATCTCGAATTTGGTGCGCGAGCAGACGATCTGGGATCTTACCGATCTGCATAAGCCGATCTCCCTTGCCAGTGCACTCACAGTATCCATCGACGCCCTCGACGATATGTTCGGGCAGGATATCCGTGCAAACCCTTGGCTTTTCGAAAAGGTGATCGAAGTCGTCGATATCCGCATGCTCGACCACCTGGTTGAAGACCGCCTGAAAGCCGACAAGACCTACACAGTAAACGTGAACAGCACTGTGGTTTTAGAGAAAGAGCTGGACGAGGCCTTCGCCGACATTCCGATAAGCACCCGAAAGCGAATTACTCTCGAAGTGCCCTACGTCGAGGCACTGCATGAACGAGACGAGTTCGACCGCATGGTGAACGAACTCGAGCACGAGAAGTTCCCAATCGCACTAGACGGCGTCCGCTGGACATCCCTGACGAAACTCGAAGTCCCACCAGAGCGTTTCATCTATCTAAAAGTCATGTGGGACCGCCACTTGACCCCCGGCAACGAAACCGAATGGGCTACCTTCACGGAACGTGTGGAGAAGCTCGGCCCCGCGCGCTTCATCCTCTATAACTGCGTGGACGAGGCGGCGATCCCGGATCTGACCGCACTCGGCATCACCCTATTCCAAGGTCGCGGTGTCGAGAACTTCATTCGCCGCGATCGGGTCGAACTCCTGCATGCGAACGAAGCTGACCTGCAGCAAGAGCGGCTCGCTGACGAGACCAGTAAAATCGCTGGCAAGAAAGGAATTTTCGGCAAAACCCTCGGCAGATAGCGTCGACAGTCCGACATCACCACCACTGCGGCAATCTGGGACTTGATTTGCATCCCACGCCCGCCGACCATATCGGTGGATAACAAGTAAAAAGAACACCATCTAAGGGAGGCTCGGAATATGGGCCAGTTTGACGACGTCTATCGGCATTCGCTCGACGACCCGGAAGCTTTTTGGGGCGCAGCGGCCGATGACATTTTCTGGTTCAAGCGCTGGGACAAGGTCCTCGACGAAAGCAATCCGCCATTCTACCGCTGGTTCGCCGGCGGTACGACGAACACCTGCTACAACGCACTTGACCGGCATGTCGAAGAAGGCCGGGGCGACCAAGCGGCCCTGATCTATGACAGCCCGGTCACCAACACCAAGCAGAGTTTCTCCTACAGCGAGTTGACCGACAAGGTCGCCGCCTTTGCCGGCGTGCTCTCGAAATACGGTCTCGGCTATGGCGACCGGGTCATCATCTATATGCCGATGATCCCCGAAGCTGTGATCGCAATGCTGGCCGCCACCCGGATCGGCGCAGTGCATTCCGTCGTGTTCGGCGGCTTCGCCTCGAACGAGCTGGCGAAGCGGATCGACGATTGTGAGCCGAAGCTGATCGTCAGTGCTTCCTGCGGCATCGAGCCGGGCCGAACGGTCGCCTACATGCCGCTTCTCGACGGCGCCATCGAGATGGCGTCTCATAAGCCGGACCATTGTATCATCCATCAACGCCCGATGGCGGAAGCCACACTGACACCGGGCCGGGACATAGAGTGGAACGCCGCCCATGACGGCGTGGAGCCTGCGCCCTGTGCCGAAGTACTGGCCACCGACCCCGCCTACATCCTCTACACTTCTGGCACGACTGGCGTTCCCAAGGGTGTGGTACGTGCCACCGGCGGCCATATCGTTGCCCTCAAATGGTCGATGAAGAACATCTACGGTGTTGATCCGGGAGAAGTCTTCTGGGCAGCGTCAGACGTCGGCTGGGTCGTCGGACATTCCTATATTGTCTATGCGCCGCTTTTCCATGGCTGCACCACGATGCTGTACGAGGGCAAACCGGTCGGCACGCCGGATGCCGGTGCCTTCTGGAGAGTGATCTCCGAGCACAAGGTAAGCGCCATGTTCACCGCCCCGACCGCGATCCGGGCGATCAAGAAGGAAGATCCCGACGGCAAGCTTCTCCTAGATTACGACCTCAGCCACTACAAGGCCCAGTTCCTGGCAGGCGAGCGGTGCGATCCGGACACGCTGCACTGGTGCGAGGAGAAGCTGAAGGTCCCTGTGGTGGACCACTGGTGGCAGACCGAAACCGGCTGGCCGATCGCCTCAAACTGCCTCGGCATCGAGCAGCTTCCGGTGAAGGCGGGCTCACCCACACGGGCCGTGCCCGGCTGGGACGTGCAAATCCTGGATGAGGCGAACAACGAGATGAAACGCGGCGACATCGGCGCTATTTCCATCAAGTTGCCCATGCCGCCCGGCTCCCTGCCGACGCTCTGGCAGAACGACGATCGCTTCGTTGAGAGCTACCTCGCGGATTATCCCGGCTACTACAAGACCGGGGATGCAGGCTACATGGATGAGGACGGCTATCTCTATGTGATGAGCCGGACAGACGACATCATCAACGTCGCCGGACACCGGCTCTCCACCGGCGGCATGGAAGAGGTTCTGGCAGGCCATCCCGCCGTTGCCGAGTGCGCCGTGATCGGTGTCGCCGACCAGCTCAAGGGTCAGGTACCGCTCGGCTTTGTCGTCCTGAAGGACGGCGTGAACACGCCGAATGAGCAGATCCTGAAAGAGCTGGTGCAGATGGTACGGGACAAGATTGGCCCGGTGGCTGCCTTCAAGCAGGCCACCATCGTCAATCGCCTGCCGAAAACCCGCTCCGGCAAGATCCTGCGCGGCACCATGCAGAAAATCGCCGACGGACAGGACTATCCGATGCCCGCCACTATCGACGATGCATCGATCCTGCCCGAGATCAAAGGAGCACTTGAAGACATCGGTTACGCGAAATAGAAGCACCCTCAAATCTAAACCATGACCATACTTATTTGCGAATGACTCGCAATACAAATATAGTCATGGTTCAGCTGGGTGCCCGACTGTGCATTGGACTTTTGTTCGTGAACGGTACCGGCAGCGCGCGGGCCATCGTAAACGAATTGAATTGCACAATGTTAGAGTCGGTTCTGTTCAAAGCATTTCGCGAACACGAGAGCTCCTTGCTCCGTTTCCTCTGCAGCCGGATCGACTCTCCAACCATTGCAGCCGATATTCTCTACGATCTGCGTCTGAAACTTGCCGACGGCATAGATCAGACAAACGTGCGTGATCCTCGGGCGTATCTCTTTTCGATGGCCGCGAACCTGGCGACTGATCACCAGAGAGTGGAGCGCCGCCGACGCGAGATCCTGAAAGACGCATACGGGCCATCCTGGCAACAATCGGACGAGTTCACCCCTGAACGACATGCCATGGCCCGCGCCGAACTGGCCCACCTCGAGACTGTCATCAGAGACTTCCCAGCCCGGCGCCGGAAAATTCTCTATCTCTGCCGCTTCGACGGTATGAGTCAGAAAGAGATCGCGGATGAAATGGGATTAGGCATCACGACGGTCTACAAGGAATTGAAAACAGCAATGCTGCTCCTTCTAGATGCCCGAAAGCGGTTCCAATCCGGAAATACCGGCACCGACAATGACGCCTTCGCTCGTCAATCATCTGAGGGCGTCAACAAATAGGCGGAATAACCGGGCGGTTCCCGCGCGGACGTTCAACAATCAAGTAACCAGACCAGCAAGAGCATCGAACCCATGTCGGAAATGATCGACGAACAAGCGACCGATTGGCTGCTGCGACTGAATGAAGCGGATGCGACAGCGCAGGATTTCGACGCTTTCAATGCCTGGTGTGCAGACGATCCGAAGCACCGAGATGCCTATAACAAGATTGCCAGCCTTTGGTCCGATCTGGAGAGCATGGAACCCGCTATCGCCGGGTCCGATTCGGATCATATCCTTGCATTTCCGGCCAATCACGGGACCAGGGAACGGTCCGCAGCGGCCAAGCCCCAATTTGGCCGTGCGGGTTGGATTGGCGCGATTGCCGCCAGTATCGCCTGCCTCGTTGTCTTCTCCTCACTCAAAGCACCGCTATACTTCGCTGACCACAGCACAGCGACCGGCCAGCAATCGGTCATCCATCTTGAGGATGGCACTGTCGGTTATCTCAATACGGATACGGCAATCGATGTTTCCTTTGGCGCGGTAGGACGGCGGATAGAGCTTCTGAAAGGCGAAGCCCTATTCGAAGTCGCAAAAGATCCGGAGCGACCGTTCGAGATCACCGCGGGCAATGGGCGTTCCGTGGCGCTAGGAACCGCCTATGCCGTTCGTACTGACTTCCCTCGCTCCGGCGCGACCGCGGTGACGGTCGAGGAAGGTATCGTGTCCATCCGCACGGGATACGGCGAAGACACCACCTCTGTCGTCAATGCCGGCCAGCAAGTCAGCTATTCAGATGATGGTACGATCGCACCCGTTGCGAATGTTGATGTTTCGGATGCCCTTGCCTGGAAGCGCGGCCTCATATTATTCGACAACCTCTCTCTTCAGGATGCACTCGCCGAAGTGAATCGCTACACGCCCGGGCGGATTGTGTTGCTTGCAGAAAACCGCGCCTCGAAACGCGTGACCGCAACGCTGTCGATCAAGACTCTGGATGAAGGCCTCGAAGCTCTAGCATCGACCCAAAACCTAACAGTCCACAAAGTCTCTACCTATCTGACTCTGTTGTATTGATCCCGCAGTTTCACGACCCGCTTCACGAAAACCCAATTTTTCAGATTTTCTTGCACCGGCTCCCGACACCTCACTCGTCCCTTTAATGAGAGTAATGAGAATAGTTCCTATTTTCATTGCGCGCGCAACCAGGGGGATTTTAAGTGCGTTTGAAAACTGACCGAAGCCGGCGGCATGTCCGCTCGGCTGCCATGACCGGTGCCATGATGGGCGCCGTTATCGCAAGCTTTGCTAATACGGCATCCTTCGCAGCAACCGGAACCACACCGGACGGGCAAGTAACGCTGGCACAGGCAGGGGCCGCGTATGATTTCTCAATCCAGCCGCAATCGCTGACGACAGCGCTTGATCTCTTTGCCGCGCAAACCGGCATTTCCTTCGCCTACGGAACCGCAGAACTGGCCAGCATCGCTTCGGCTGGTCTGAGCGGAAACCACACCGTCGAGCAGGGCCTGAAACTCCTGCTGGGCGGGACGGGCATATCCTACCGGTTCACTGGCTCAACAACAGTCAGCCTGAAGGCTAAGGTACGGTCCAACTCGGACAGCGCCGTGCTGGAGCCGATCAGGGTCGTTGACACCCCCGGCCGCGGGGTCGGCCTCGGGCGGCACCCCTATGCGGCCGACGGCGCCAACTCTATCGAGATCGGTCCGGAAGACATTGCACGCCGGAATCCCGTTAATCTCCGCGACCTCTATGCCGGCGATTCAGCGGTCTCCGTCGGAGGCGGCGTTCCAGCCGCGCAGAAGGTCTATGTCAACGGCATCGAGGAAACGCAGCTCGCCGTAACGATTGACGGCAACCGGCAGAACAACAAGGTGTTCCACCATAATGGCACCAACCTGATTGACCCCAGTCTGCTGAAATCCGTGCGGGTCGATCCGGGCGTTGCTCCTGCAGATGCAGGCCCGGGCGCCCTTGGCGGCTCCATCGCCTACGAGACCGCGGATGTCTCGGATCTTCTCGAACCGGGCCGGGACTACGGAGGATTCGCAACGGGGAGTTACGAGACCAACGGGGACACCTTCATCAGCAGCCTTTCAGCCTACGGCAAGTCGAATGGCTTCGAAGCCCTAGGATATTTCAAACGAGGCACCGGGGACGATTATGAAGACGGTGCCGGGAATACCCTTAACGGCTCTGAGACCGATATCATGAGCTTTCTGGTCAAGGGCGGTTATGAATCCACAACCGGCCACCGGCTTGAACTCAGTGCGCAGGAATACCGCGACGATGCGCCTCGGCCATATCGCGCCAATATCGGCAGCCTAACCAACAGGCCCACGCAGACAACACGCAACTACGAGCTCAAGACCAAAAACTATGTACTGAATTACAGCCTCACAAACCCGACGGACCTGATTGACCCAATCATAACACTCGGGTTTTCCGAGGCTGAAATCAACGTCGCGGAGCCTTTCGACAGCGAAGGCCGGACAGGTGGCTGGACCGGCAAAATCGAGAACGATTTCCGGTTCGCCGACGTCAATGTGCTCACGGCTGGCGCGGACTTCTATCATAACTGGGCAAAATACGAAGATCCGAGCACGCCCGAGCTGGAAGAGAAGGCAACGAATTACGGTCTCTATGCACAGTTCCGGACACGGCCAATCGACAAGCTTTCCATCTCCGCCGGCGTGCGCGGGGACTATCAGGAGTTCGAAGGTGTCGGCGGGCGGAAATTCAATAATTCCGGCCTCAGCGGAAACATATCCGCCGAAGTTTTCGCGACCGATTACCTGAGCTTCAACGCGGGCTATTCGAATGCCTGGGGTGGTATCGATCTCCAGGAAACATACATCTTCAACCCATCCTGGGACTATGACGGCATCGAACCTGCCCGCTCGAACAGCTACACGGCTGGCCTGAAACTATCGCATGCCGGTTTCTTCGCCGATGCGGGGGTCTTTAAGACCGAAATCGAAGAAGCACGCGAGGCTACCTATAGCGGCGGACCCTACATCCCGTTCGACTTCTCCAGCAAAGGCTTCACACTGGGAGCGGGTTATAACTGGGGTGCCGGCTTCGTCCGGATGTCTTATATCGATGCCGATGTCGAAATCGATGGCGTCGCTGGGGATTCGGACACATTGCAATATTTCGGAACGCCGCTTGGCCGCGTTATCAATCTGGAAGCCGCTCACACGGTCGAGCAGTTCGCCCTAAGGGTCGGCGGTAATATCGAACTTGCATTGAAGAACGAAGATCTCGTCAGCCAGGGAAACCAGGCACTCGAAGCCTATGAAGTTGTGAATCTCTTCGCCGAACACTCCCCGGAATTCGCGGAGTTCCTAACCCTCAGGCTAGAAGCGAACAATGTTCTCGACGAAGACTATGCGGACCGCACGACATACGGACAGGAATTCTCCAATGTCGCACCAATGAACGAGCCCGGTCGCTCCTTCATGCTCTACGCGAAAGCGAAGTTCTAGGCACGCGACCGCCGTACAATGTAAACGTTCAGCGAGAAAGCTCTCTTACGAGTCTTTCTCGCTGAACCAATTCTGATTGAATAGATTTTTTCCAGAGAGCAAACGGATCAGGCGTTAAGCCCTTCCGGCACCTCCGGCTTACCCATGATTGGCACGTCCGGAATGCGGCCTTCCTCGATACCGTGGCAGGCAACAAGGGCCCCGTCATCGGTCGCTACCGGCTCCGGCCGCTCACTCAAGCAGCGGTCGTCCGCGAACGGACAGCGCGGGTGGAAGGCACAGCCTGAGGGCGGATTGATCGGGTTCGGGACTTCGCCCGCCACCGGCATCCGGTCGCGGCCGGACATCTCCAGATCCGGGATGGTGTCCAGTAGTAGCCGCGTATAGGGATGGCGCGGCTTGCTGAACAGTACATCCGACGGTGCGACTTCAGCCAAACGGCCGAGATACATTACCCCGACACGGTCGGAGACGTGGCAGACCACCGCGAGGTTGTGGCTGATGAAGAGATAGGTCAGCCCCAGTTCCTTCTGCAGTTCCCGCATCAGGTTGAGGATCTGGGCCTGCACCGACACGTCAAGTGCCGAGGTCGGCTCATCGCAAACCAGGAAGTCCGGCTCGCTCGCGAGGGCACGGGCGATGGACAGACGCTGACGCTGTCCGCCGGAGAATTCGTGCGGGTATTTATCGCCGTCTGCCGGCGCCAGGCCAACCTGGGTCAACAGCTTTCCAACGCGCTCCAGAACCTCGTCTGGACTGTCCGCTAGGTCGAAGGCGCGGATCGGCTCGGCAATGATATCACGGACCTTCCAGCGCGGATTGAGGCTGGCATAAGGATCCTGGAAGATCATCTGCAGGCGGCGTCTGATCGGCGCCATCTCCTTGCGCGAGCGGCCGGCAATATCCATGCCTTCGAACTCGATTGAGCCGCTGCTCGGCCCATGCAGGCCAACGATCAACTTTGCCACGGTAGATTTGCCGCAGCCGGATTCCCCGACGAGGCTGAAGGTCTCGCCCGCCTTGATCTCGAAATCGATGCCGTCGACAGCCTTCAGGATCTGTTTCGGCTGTCCTTCGAGCACCCTGTTGAGCCAAGGGGCGGAAACATCGAAATACCGCTTAAGCCCTTTGACCTCAAGGATCGGAACGCCGGGCTTCAGTTCATCGTGCGGAGCGGTTTCATGCGTTGCGGTCGCTGTCTCAGACATGGGCCGCCTCCTTGTCATAGAGCCAGCAGGCAACCTCTGTTCCATCGACATCAATCGGATCCGGCCGCTCCCTGAAGCAACGATCAATCGTTTTCGGGCAACGCGGATTGAAAGCACACCCTGTCGGTATGTTTGTCAGACGTGGCATTGAGCCCTCGATCTGGCGCAGTTTTTCATCGGTGTGCCCAATTACAGGAATCGACCCCATCAGGCCCTCTGTATAGGGATGCTTGGCTTGCTTCACGACCTGGCGCACAGGGCCGATCTCGGCAATGCGTCCGGCGTACATCACGGCCACCCGATCCGCCGTTTCAGCAATGACACCCATATCGTGCGTCACCAGCATGACCGCAGTCCCGTGATCCCGGCAGAGCTTCTTAAGCAGTGCGATGATCTGCGCCTGGATAGAAACGTCGAGCGCCGTCGTCGGCTCGTCCGCCACGACCAGCTTCGGGTTGACGCAGAGCGCAAGCGCGATGACGACGCGTTGGCGCATACCGCCCGAGAACTGGTGCGGATACTGATCGACCCGCTTTTCCGGTGCCGGGATACCGACCTCGGTCAGCAGCTCGATGGCACGCTCCCGGGCTTTCGTCGGAGTCATGTCCGTGTGGGTCATGATCGTCTCGGTAAGCTGCCGGCCGACCGTATAGAGCGGGTTGAGACTGGTCAGCGGGTCCTGAAAGATCGCTCCGATCTCGCGGCCGCGGATCTTGCGCATCTCTTCGTAGCCGAGATTATCGATCCGCCGTCCATTCATGACGATCTCGCCGCCAGCGACTCGTCCCGGCGGTTCCAGAAGGCCGATGATGGCTGCTCCGGTGAGGGATTTTCCGGCGCCGGATTCCCCGACCACGCCAAGCACTTCGCCTTCGTCGATGTGGAAAGACACATCGTCGATGGCCGTCAGCAAGCCCTTCCGCGTCGGAAACTCAATACGGAGGTTGTTGACTTCAAGAAGATGTTTCGACATCAGCGCAGCTTCGGGTTGAGGGCGTCGCGGAGCCAATCCCCGAGGAGATTGACGGCGAGCACGAGGACCGCCAGCGTCATTCCAGGGAAGATCGAGATCCACCAGAGGCCAGAGAACAGGAAATCGTTACCAATCTGGATCAGGGTGCCAAGCGATGGCTCGGTCGGCGGCATGCCAACGCCAAGAAAGGAGAGGGTCGCTTCCGTCAGGATCGCGAAGGCAAGCCCCAGCGTCGCGATGACAAGCACCGGCCCCATCACGTTCGGCAATACGTGCCTGATCATGATCAGGACAGGGTGAAGGCCAATGATTCGGGCCGCCTGGACATATTCCTTGTTCCGTTCAACCAGGGTAGAGCCGCGGACGGTACGGGCATACTGCACCCAGTTGGAAATGCCGATAGAGAGCACCAGAACCGGAATGATCATCGCTTCATGCTGCTCCCGATCCAGAATGCCGCGCATGATTCCGTCGATCAGAAGGGCAATCAGGATGGTTGGGAAAGAAAGCTGGATATCGGCGATCCGCATGATCACTGCGTCGACCTTGCCACCGATATACCCGGCAGCGAGACCGGCAGCGATCCCGATCACCGCGGACAGCACAACACTGGCGAAACCGACCAGCAGTGAGATCCTCATGCCGTAAAGAATGGTTGAGTAGATATCGCGGCCGAGATTATCCGTTCCAAGCAGGAAGCGGGCTTCTCCGTCCTCTGCCCAGGCCGGCGGCAGCTCGGAATCCATCAGGTCGATAGATGCCAGATCGAAAGGATTGTGTGGCGCGATGACCCCGGCGAACACCGCCGACAGGATAAGCAACAGTGTGACTACTGCCGCCGCCACTGTAAGAGGAGAATTCCGGAAGCTGTAGCAAAGCTCGTGATCCCAGATCCGATAGAGCAGGCTCGGCTTCGCGGAGGAGAGTTTGGGTGAGGTTGTATCAGTCATCATCCGGCCCTCAATGTCCGCCGCCGTGGCCTTCAACGCGCAAGCGCGGATCCACGACGTAGTAGAGAATATCGACAACCAGATTCAGAACGACGAAGAGGAAGGAAATCATCACCAGATAAGCAGACATCACGGGCAGGTCGACTTCCTGAATGGACTGCAAGAACAGGCGTCCCATGCCGGGCCACTGGAACACACTCTCGGTAATGATCGCAAAAGCGATCAAATTACCGAGCAACAGGCCGGTCACCGTGATCACTGGTACCAGCGTATTCTTCAGGGCGTGACCGAAATTCACCGCGCGGTTCGTAAGCCCGCGTGCCCGTGCGAACTTGATATAGTCCGTCCGCAGCACTTCCAGCATTTCCGCGCGGATCAGCCGCATGATCAGAGTCAAGGTGAACAAGCCAAGTGTCAGTGCTGGAAGAATGATCGCCTTCAAACCACTGACCGTCAGGAGACCCGTCGTCCAGCCGCCTGGCAGCGTGACGACATCGCCTCGCCCGAAGGAAGGCAGCCAGCCAAGCACAACGGCAAAGAGATAAATGAAAAGAATACCGATCAGGAAGGTCGGCACGGATATTCCGACCAGCGACAGGGTCAGCATCGCCTTGCTGCTCCACCGGTTCCTGTAGAGCCCTGTATAAACTCCTGCCGGCAGGGCGAGCGCAAAGGCAATCACGGCGGAAACCATGCTGAGCTCTATGGTTGCAGGCAACCGTTCAAGCAGCAGGTCGGTAACCGGTGATTTGTGCTGGTAGGACAAGCCAAATTCGAGCTGCGCGGCGTTCACGACGAACTTCCCGAAACGAATGATCAGCGGATCATTCAGGCCGAGCCGCTCTCGCAGGGCTTCGCGCTCCGCTATCGGCGTGTCAATCCCGACCATCTGGTTCACGGGATCGCCGAGAAATTGGAACATGAAAAAGGCGACGAGGCCGACCACCAGCATCACAAGGACGGATTGGGCCAGCCGACGAAGAATGAATGCAACCATAAACGGTCACGCTTTCCGACAGGTTAGCAGATCTCTCAAAAGGCAGGGGCCGGTCCTGAGACCGGCCCTCACCAGGCGTCCGTGAATTACTTCACGTTTACGTAGTAGAAGCGGAACTGATTGTCAGCACGCTGCCTCAGTTCGACTTTATCGTTCTTGCCCCAGGCGAGCGCCTGCTGGTGCAGCGGAACGGTGGCAACTTCGGATGTCGAGATCTTGAAGGCTTCCTCGATCATCGCATCGCGCTTTGCCTTGTCCGTTTCGACACCGATCATATCGGTCAACTCGTCGACCCGTGCATTGCTGTAGCCAGAGTAGTTATACGGGCCACGGCCTTCTTCCGGCGTCGGCGTGTTCAGCAGGTTGAACAGAACGTTCCAGGAGTCGAAGCTGCCCGGCGTCCAACCCAGCAGGCCGAACGCGTAATCGCTGCCGCCCTTCGGATTGATAGCCGCGAAATACTTCGCCTTTGGCTGCGCTACCAGGGAAGACTTGATACCGACCTTGGCAAGCATGGAGACGATAGCCTGACAGATCTGCTCGTCGTTGACATAGCGGTCGTTCGGGCAATCCATCCGGGTTTCGAACCCGTCCGGATAACCGGCCTCGGCCAATAGAGCCTTAGCTTTGTTCCGATCGTACGGCAGACGCTGGAAGCCTTCGGACTTATCGAACAGCTTCGGCGAGATCATGATCGCGGACGGATCAGAGAGACCACGCATGATCTTCTTCTTGATCGCCTCGATATCGATCGCGTGATACACGGCTTGACGGACCTTAAGGTCCTTGAACGGGTTCTTGCCCTTGACGTTGGAATAGAGCAACTCGTCACGGAACATATCGAAGAACAGGAAGATGGTGCGCAGCTCCGGGCCGACCAGCACGCTGGTGCCGTCGTTGCTGTTCACCCGCTTGATGTCCTGCACCGGCACCGGATAGACCATGTCGACTTCGCCGGACAGCAGTGCTGCGACGCGGGTCGCGTCCTGGCCGATCGGGGTCATGATGACTTCGGTCAGGTTGTGCTGCGGCTTGTCCCACCAGTCCTTGAACGGCACCATGACGGTTTTCACGTCGGTCTGACGTTCCGTGATGGTGAACGCACCGGTACCGTTTTCGTGGTGAGCCGCGTAGCTCTCGACACCCGTGGACGTGTTCGTCGGGGTGGTCGCGCCATTGGCCTCTGACCACTCCTTGTCCATGATGAACCATGTGTCCCACTCGTAATAGATAATGGGATTCGGCTTCGCGGTGATGAAATCAACGGTGTGGTCGTCAACCTTGATGACTTCGGTGATACCGACAACGCGGCCGCGCAGGTTCGCGTCCTCGTTGTTCGTCCGCTCGAAAGAGAACAGGACGTCGTCCGCGTTGAAGTCATTTCCGTTGTGGAACTTGACGCCTTTGCGGAGATGGAACCGCCAGCGGGTCGGCTCAAGGTTTTCCCACTTGGTCGCAAGACCCGGCTCGAACTTGAGATCCGCGTCACGACGGACCAGGCCCTCGTAGATGTTTCCGAGGAAACCGAGGGAAAAGGTCACGTTGTGGGCATGTGGATCAAGAGTTGTCGTATCTGTTTGGAATCCCCATTTAAAGGTCTTCGCCTCGGCGAAACCTCCGGAAGCGACAACAGCTGCCGCGACCGCAAGGGCGGTGAATGCTTTACGCATGAAAAGCTCCCCAATGATGCCTCTGTCGCGCCCGATGCAGACCCTTCTGTAACTTTCGAGATCTCGATAAGGGCGCGGCCCGGCAGAAACGAGTGGCCGGGATCAATGCATAAAACCCTCTCGCTTTGGTGGCGTCAATGACATTGATGCCTAGGGAACCCTTAGAAAAACAGCGCCGAAACGCACAACGCGAAATAGCATAGCTCGCATATTACCTATGCTTCAGTGCAGTGCAGCATAGGTAATAGAGTTCGCCGATTCGTTTCCTGTTACGGATCGCGGACTGGCTTTTCAAGCCAAATTGGCGTGCTATGCTGCTCTTCAGTCCCCACGGCCTGTTCAGCGCCGTTCCCGAAGGAGAATCGCTATGACTTTTCAGCCGAATTCACCGGCGGCGCGCGACGTCGCTTATGTGCTTCACCCCTACACGAACTTCGAGGCTCATGAAGAAAAGGGCCCGATGATCATCGAACGCGGGGAAGGCATCTACGTCTATGATGATGCCGGCAAGAAATATATCGAAGGCATGGCTGGCCTCTGGTCGACCTCCCTCGGCTTCAATTCAGAGCGCCTGAAACAGGCTGCCATGAAGCAGTTCGATACCCTGCCCTACTATCATACCTTTGCGCACAAGGCGCACCTGCCGAGCATCGACCTCGCTGAGAAGCTGATCTCCAAGATGCCTGTGCCGATGTCCAAGGTGTTCTTCAACAATTCCGGCTCGGAAGCGAACGACACCGCGATCAAGATCGTCTGGTATTTCAACAATGCACTCGGCCGGCATCACAAGAAGAAGATCATCGGTCGTGTGAACGGCTATCACGGGATCACGCTGGCGGCAGCAAGCCTGACCGGCCGCTCGATGAACCATCGCGGCTTCGACGCGCCACTTGAAAACTTCATCCATACGGACGAGCCGCACCATTATTCACAATGCAAGCCGGGTGAGAGCGAGGAAGACTTCGCGACCCGTCTCGCTGAGAACCTTGAGAACCTGATCGTCGAAGAAGGCCCGGACACAGTAGCCGCCTTCTGGGCAGAGCCCGTGATGGGTGCTGGCGGCGTCATCGTTCCGCCGAAAACCTATTTCGAGAAGATCCAGAAGGTCCTCAACAAGTACGACATTCTGTTCGTTGCCGACGAAGTGATCTGCGGGTTCGGACGGACCGGCAATTACTGGGGTTCCGAGACCTTCGACATGAAACCGGACATTCTGGTCTGCGCGAAGGCCTTGTCTTCCAGCTACCTGCCGATCTCCGCGACCATCATCAACGACAAAGTCTACGAGCCGGTGAAGAAAGCCAGCGCCGAACTCGGCGCCTTCGGCCATGGCTACACCTATTCCGGCCACCCGGTCTGTGCCGCCGTCGCCCTCGAGACGATGAAGATCTACGACGAGGAAAACATCGTCGGCAAGGTGCAGGATGTTGCCCCTCACTTCCAGAAGGGCATCCGTTCTTTCGCCGACCATCCGCTGGTTGGCGAAGCCCGCGGTGTAGGCCTTCTCGGTGCCATCCAGGTGATGCAGGACAAGAGCACGAAGAAGCCGTTCGAAGCATCCGCCGGCGTCGGCCCGATGATCGCCAATCTGGCGACCGAGGAAGGCCTGATGCTCCGAGCCGTCGGCGACAGCATCGCCTTCTGCCCGCCATTGATCATCACCGAACCCCAGATCGACGAAATGTTCGCATGCTTCAGGCGCGGCCTTGACCGTGCGCTCGACCATCTGCGCAAGGAAGGCCAGGCCGTCGCCTGACGTTAAGCGAAAGATCAATTGGAAAGGGCTGGCTTTTTGCCGGCCCTTTTTCTTGTTTTTCCAAGACTTCTATCATTCAAACTCCGTCACCCTCGACAGCCGCGTATGGTAACGTATTGGTGGCTGCCACATTCGCGACCAACAAGCACTACCGGAAGCGCCCAAGCCAGCCGGTCATTCGCCAAGCATCCCAACAAGTTGCTATTTCCCGCTATTTTCGCTTATCGTCGCTTCAAGCGTTTTGCATTTGGAGTTTCAATATGTCGGCACCTGACAATCCCGACGGTAAGAAGAATCCCAAAAAGACGTCAAACGCCAACCAACCGGAAACTACAGCTTCTGAGAGCGAAGACGCCAACGCGTCCGAGGAAAAGAAGCCTGTTGCAGCAAGCAAAGAAGCTGCATCAGAAACCGGCAGCAACAAAGAACAACCGCCCAAGCCAGAGCTTTCCGCCACGAAGGACCCGTCGGCCAACAGGTCGGCCGACGGGTCCAAACCGCAACAGCGCTCGAAGCGTGCGTTACGCGGAGTCGCAGCCGCAATCGCGGTGCTCCTGGTGGGCGGTCCAGCGCTGTTCGCATGGTGCTTGTCGGAAACATCCCCGACCCTCGGTATCACTGTCGTGCCTAGCGGTGGATCTGTAGCCTGCCCGGAGATAGCCGGACACTTCGAGGATTGCTATCTCTCCGAAGAGGTAACCGTTTCGGCCCCTGCCGCAGCAGAGAAAACCGGGATTGCAAAGTTCTGCTGTGATTTTGTGGTCGACCGGACACTGGCGATTGCCGCCACGTACATGGATACCTCCGGCAATCTGCCCGGAACGCTGACTGCAGACAGTAGCGCATTGTCGCTGCGGGATGGCACCCGGCTCACTGGTGATCCGGTCCTTCTTGTCGGCGGCAAAATTCCTTCGCGCTCCATGACCGTGTCCGCAGAGCCCGTATTCTCCATGCCCCTGCTTGAACACGTAGAAACGCTTCTGGGTCAATCGACCGGGATTTCGGTTGCGGGACTGGCAGCCGCCATCTCCCCTCAATCCGCCGAAACCTCACGCAGCGAGAATGATATCCCGTTGACAGAAGGCGGCACGATGGTCCGGGTTTCCAGCGGTTCATCTGATTTTCAGCAGCTCAGCATCCGGGCGCGAACCTCCGCCTCCCTGCTCTTCTCCGACGTCCTTTCACGTGGCAAGAATGCCGGACAGATACTCACTGCCCCCGGCGCTTTGCCAGCCGATTCAGGCGGATGGCTGATACGCAGAATCGACTCTGTCGGGCCGTCCGACGCAACCGGCATTCGGGCTGCCCATGACGCCCTGCAGTCGCAATCGGTAGCACGTCAGGAAACAAGCGAAGAAGCCGTCGCCGCACAACAGCAGGCAGGCCGCGCCTGCATCGCATTCTATGGCGCTCTACGTCAGAACTTCAGCCGCTTTGATGCGGCGGTTGCCACCTATTTAACGGCCAGACCGACCGGCCTGTTGACCGCACTTTCACCGGTTGACCGAGACGGCTGTAAGGATCCCGACGCCATCCCGCTTTCCGAGGAGCTTGCCGCCGACTGGCAGGCTCTGGATGCTCCAGTGGTCGACCTTGTGATGGTGCCCGATTCCGAGCCGAAAATGGAGTTGGACACGACCGATCATGAGATCGTCAAGAAACTGCTGCTGGACTTTGCTTCGGCCGCCAAGAGCGGCGCCCGGCTTCAGGACATCGAGGCCGCCATCAACGATCCTGTCGCTATCCGCTTCGGCCGCACTGGCGAGGCGGCATCCGGGTCGCGTGACTCCGTCTTGCGTATGCTGCATCAGCAGTGGACCCATGTCGGGTGCTGGATCTACGCGGCGCCTAACGGCAACGGCGGGATGGCGATGATGCTGGCGGAAGCGCAATATCCTTATCTCAATCGCATCGTGCTCGGCTTTGACGCTGGCGGCCTGGTTCAAAAGGTCGAGGTAACCGGCGTCACATTCGATGATATCCTGCGCTTCAAGGCCGCCAACCGCGGCCACGGTTGCCAGGAATTCCTGAACCCTGTCCGACTTGCCGATTATCGGGACTGGTACGCGGATAACCCGGTGGGTGTAGCAACGCCTTCTGACCATGCTGAACGGCTTTTCCATGAGGGCCTGAAGCGAAAGTTTCGTCTGAACTAACCAATTGATGGATATGTCTGATGAAGACCGTCTCGTCCCGAACCTAGATGGCACGAGGCGCGGCGGGTTGATATCCGCTATCGAGCTTTCGCGCGACACTCCCGCGGTGCGGCCAGCCCTTCACATGCTGGAGCGCTGGGAAAGCTGGACCGGAGAGGGGCTGCCTTTGCGTGCACACTTTCCGCCGGAGAGTTTCGGTACGCTGATGGGCCGCATTTCTCTGCTGGATCCTGTCGATGATTGTGCTGATTTCATCTACCGGATTTATGCGGTTATTGCCGCGAACAAGGGAGGCACGGATCTTACAGGCACGCGGATCGGCGACATGCCTTATCGGGATTATGCCACCGCTCTGATTCAGCAAAGTCGGCAATGTCTGACGTCAGGAAAACCCACAATTCATGAGAACCGTTTCATCTGGCGCAATCGGACATACGGAATTTGCTGCCTCCGTCTGCCAATTCGCGACAAAATCGACGGGCATGACATGCTGATGGTGATCGACCTGCATTCTAATCCAGACAAGCGACCGGACACAGCGGATTACATTCCGAATCTCTGAACATCCCGGCTCTGGAGTAAAAGAACCCGTCCGGCCTGTTCCAGTGGCGTCACCGCAGGTCGGGCCGGAACAACAGGGGCTGGACAGCTGCGATTACCGTCCGGATCATTCTGGCATTATTTAGGTCCTATGGGGGCATGGCGATGAAAGGTTCCGCGAACGGCATGCGGGCACTGAGGGGCGGGTCGTCCCGCTACTCGATCTTCGCACTGGCGCGCAACGCGCTCAGCTATCACGAGAACTGGCAAAAGGCCTGGCGTTCGCCGGAACCGAAGCCCGAGTACGACGTGATCATTGTCGGCGGCGGTGGCCATGGCCTCGCGACCGCCTACTACCTCGCCTCCGTACACGGCATCAAGAATATCGCCGTGGTCGAAAAGGGCTGGGTCGGCGGCGGCAATACCGGCCGGAACACCACCATCATCCGTTCCAACTATCTCTGGGACGAAAGCGCGGGAATCTATGAGCACGCGCTGAAGCTCTGGGAAGGCATGAGCCAGGAGCTGAATTTCAACGTCATGTTCTCCCAGCGCGGCGTGCTGACGCTAGCGCATTCGGAACATGAGCTGAAGGAAATGCGCCGCCGGGTAGAGGCCATCCGCCTGAACGGCATCGACAGCGAAGTGATGAGCCCGGCCCAGATCAAGCAACTGGTGCCAATCATCGATACCAATCCCGGCATTCGCTACCCGGTGATGGGCGGCTTCATCCAGCGCCGAGGCGGGACAGCCCGGCACGATGCCGTGGCCTGGGGCTATGCCCGTGCGGCCGACGATCTCGGCGTCGACATCATCCAGAATTGCGAGGTCACCGGTATCCTGCGCGACGGCGGCAAGGTTACCGGCATCGAGACCAGTCGCGGTACCATCAAGGCGAAGAAGGTCGGTGTTGTTACCGCCGGTCATTCCGGTGTCGTCGCCTCCATGGCCGGGCTGAACCTGCCGATCGACTCCCGCCCGTTGCAGGCGCTTGTCTCCGAGCCGATCAAGCCTTGCATCGACACGGTCGTGATGTCGAACGCCGTGCATATGTATATCAGCCAGTCCGACAAGGGCGAGCTGGTGTTTGGTGCGGGTGTCGATGCCTACAACTCCTACAGCCAGCGCGGCAGCATTCCGACGGTGGAAAGCCTGCTGGCGGCTGCGGTTGAGCTGTATCCCATCGTCTCGCGTCTGCGGGTGCTGCGGACCTGGGGCGGCATCGTCGACACCTGCCCGGACGCCTCACCGATCATTTCAAAGACGCCCGTCGACGGTCTCTATTTCAATTGCGGCTGGGGTACCGGCGGCTTCAAGGCAACGCCGGGTTCCGGCCATGTCTTCGCCGACCTGATCGCCAAGGACGCGCCTAACGCCATCGCCGCGCCATTTAGCCTGAAACGGTTCGAGACCGGCTACCTGATAGACGAGCACGGTGCCGCCGGCGTCGCGCACTAGGGAGACACAACATGCTGAAGATCACCTGTCCCTGGTGCGGACCGCGCGACGACAACGAGTTCCACTATGGCGGCGAAGCGCACATCCTGCGCCCGGCCGCGCCGGAAAAGTTGAACGACGCGGAATGGGCGGAGTATCTGTTCCTGAAGCAAAACGCCAAGGGACCATTCCTGGAGCGCTGGTCCCACAGCGCCGGGTGCCGGCAGTGGTTCAACGTGGTGCGGAACACTGCCACCGACGAGATCATCGAGGTCTATCCGATGGGCGAGCTGCCGAAGAGCCCTGAGGGCATCAAGGCCTATGAAGAGAGCTGGCGCCGTAAAAGCGCGGCTGAGAAGAACGCCAAAGCCGGAGTATCAGGCATATGAGCGGGCAGTCTTTCCGAATCCGCGACAAGGGTCGTATCGACCGCTCCAAGCCGGTCCGTTTCACCTTCGACGGCAAGAGTTACGAGGGATATGAGGGCGATACGCTCGCCTCCGCCCTGATCGCCAACGGCGTCCACCTGATCGGCCGCAGCTTCAAATATCACCGTCCGCGCGGCATCCTCGCCGCCGGGTCGGAAGAGCCCAATGCCTTGACCCAGCTCGGAACCGGCAACAAGTCAGAGCCGAACCTGCGGGCAACGCAGATCGAGATCTTCGACGGCCTGGAAGCCGCCAGCCAGAACCGCTGGCCGAACCTGAAATTCGATGTCGGCGCCATCAACTCCGTCTTCCACCGGCTGTTCCCGGCGGGCTTCTATTACAAGACCTTCATGTGGCCGGCCTCTCTCTGGCTGAAATACGAGCATGTGATCCGGCATGCCGCCGGTCTCGGCAAAGCGCCGCCGGATCGCGATCCCGACCGCTACGAGAAAGTCCATGCCCACGCCGACGTTCTGATCGTCGGCGGCGGTCCCGCTGGTCTCGCGGCAGCACTTGCAGCAGGCAAGACCGGCGCCCGAGTAATCCTGGCGGACGAGACGGCGGACTGGGGCGGCTCACTGCTGTCCGAGACCGACTGCGAAATCGACGGCAAGGAGCCAGCACGCTGGGTCGAAGAGACCGTGGCGGAGCTGGAAGCGATGCCGGAGGTCACTCTGGTCAGACGCTGCACCATCACCGGCTATTATGATCACAACTACCTGACCGGCCTTGAGCGGGTCAGCGACCATCTTGGCGCGGCGCCGGAACACACCCCGCGCCAACGGCTGTGGAAAATCCGGGCGAAACGCGTGGTACTGGCGACCGGCGCCCTCGAACGGCCGCTGGTCTTCACGGACAATGACCGGCCGGGCGTCATGCTGTCCTCTGCTGTGCGCACATACGTTAACCGGTACGGCGTGCTGCCGGGTCGCAAGGCGGTGATCTTCACCAATAACGACGATGCCTACCGCACCGCCCTCGCCCTTGAAGAGGGGCACGGCCGGGTCGCAGCCATCGTCGATGTCCGCAAATCCGTCACCGGCCCTCTGGCCGATGCGGTCCGGGCCAAGGGCATCACCGTCTACGAAAATCACGGCATCGTCTCAGTGCAGGGCACGCAAAAGGTGTCCGGTGTGGAGGTCATGCAGCTTGATGCGGATGGAACCAGTGTCACCGGCGCGGCCAAATCGCTCAGTTGCGACCTGATCGCCATGTCCGGCGGCTGGAATCCGACGGTTCATCTGTTCTCCCAGTCCAAAGGCAAGCTGACCTGGGAGCCGGAGATGGCGGCGTTTATCCCCGGCACGGCAAGCCAGGCTCTGGCCAGCGCCGGTGCCTGCAACGGCACCATGGGTCTCACCGACAGCTTGAAAGAAGGCCTCAAGCTCGGCGCCGAAGCCGCACGTGAAGCTGGTCAGAAAGGCCGCGCACCAGCCGCTCCGAAAGCCACCGAGCCGGAACAGGGCAGTCTGCGCCCGCTCTGGATCGCACCTGGCAAGGCCAAACTTGGCCGCAAGGGCAAGCATTTCGTCGATTTCCAGAACGATGTGACCGCTGCCGATGTGCAGCTCGCCGCCCGCGAGGGTTATCGATCGGTCGAGCATCTGAAGCGCTACACCACCACCGGCATGGGCACTGATCAGGGCAAGACCTCCAACGTCAACGCGCTGGCTATTCTATCCGACGTGTTGGCATCCGACATTCCCGCGGTCGGCACCACGACCTTCCGCCCGCCCTACACGCCAGCGACCATTGGCGCCTATACGGGCCGGAATGTGGGCAAACTGTTCGAGCCGATCCGCAAAACCCGGATCGACGAATGGGCACGTGCCAACGGCGCGAAATTCGAGCATGTCGGCCAGTGGATGCGGGCCTGGTATTTCCCGAAGCAGGGAGAGACCTTCCGGCAAGCCATTGACCGCGAGGTCAAGGCTGTGCGCGACGGCTGCGGCATCCTCGACGCCTCCACACTCGGCAAGATCGACATCCAGGGTCCGGACGCCGCCGAGTTCCTCAACCGCATCTACACCAACGCCTGGCTCAAGCTCGGTGTCGGCCGCTGCCGTTACGGGTTGATGCTGAAGGAAGACGGTATGGTCATGGATGACGGCGTCACCACCTGTGTCGGCGAAAACCACTATCACATGACCACCACCACCGGCGGCGCGGCGAACGTGCTGTCCTGGCTGGAGGAATGGCACCAGACTGAATGGCCGGACCTGAAGGTCTTCTTCTCCAGCGTGACCGAACAATGGTCCGTGGTGGCGATCAACGGACCAAAAAGCCGGGCCGTCATGCAGAAGCTCTGCGAGGACGTCGATTTCTCCGCCGAGGCCTTCCCTTTCATGTCGATGAAGGAAGGCACCGTCGCGGGCATCCCGGCGCGGCTCTACCGGATCTCTTTCACCGGCGAGCTGTCCTTCGAGATCAACGTGCCGGCCCGCTACGGGCTGGCGCTCTGGGAAGCGCTGATGGAGGCCGGCAAGGAGTTCGACATCACGCCCTACGGCACCGAGACCATGCACGTGCTGCGGGCCGAGAAGGGTTTCATCATCGTCGGACAGGAAACCGACGGGACGGTGAACCCGCTCGATCTCGGTATGGACTGGATCGTCTCCAAGAAGAAGCCGGACTTTGTCGGCAAGCGCTCGCTTGAGCGTGAGTCGATGTCCTCACCGGAACGCAAGCAACTGGTCGGCCTGTTGACGGAAGATCCGCAGACCGTGTTGCCTGAAGGCGGCCATGTGGTGGAGAAACTGAAACCGCAGCCGCCGATGGAAATGCTCGGCCATGTCACGTCGAGCTATTACAGCCCGAATTGCGGCCGTTCCATCGCCATGGCCCTGATCAAGGGCGGCCATGCCCGGCACGGCCAGACCCTGCATGTCCCGCTTGAGGACAAGGTCGTGAAGGTCACGGTGACCGAACCCCGGTTCTTTGATCTGGAAGGAGAGCGGATCAATGGCTGATCTTGAAACCCTAACCGCGCGCACCGCGCTCGACCCGTTGGATATCGTCATCGGCGGCCCGTCGGATGCGGGCGTCACGCTGACCGAAATCCCGTACCAGACAAAACTGGTGCTGCGCGGCCAGCCGTCCGACAAGAAATTCACAGCCGCCGTCAAGAAAGCGCTCGGTGTCGAGCCGCCCGCGAAGCCCGGCACCGTCGCCAGTTCGAAGACAGCCCGCGTGCTGTGGACCAGCCCGAACGAATGGATGGTCTATAGCGACGATGCGGAGCTTGCCGCCACACTGACGAAGGCCGTCGCCGGGCAGCATGCCGCCGTCACGGAGGTGACCGAGCATTACACGCTGATCCGGCTCTCCGGCAGGCATGCCCGCGATGTGATGACAAAGGGCTGCGCCATCGACCTGCATCCCCGCGAATTCGGCCCCGGCCAGTGCGTGCAAAGCCATCTCGGCCGCATCACGGTGCTGTTCGACCAGACCGACGAGACGCCGACCTACGACGTCCTCGTCCGCGCCAGCTTTGCCGAATATCTCTGGATGTATCTGGAAGATGCTGGGTTGGAATTCGGGGTCCGGATAGAAAGCCTAGGCTGATTCATTCAAGGTGCGATACAATCACACCATGAAATTCGCCGCCATCGCCGATATCCATGGAAACAGCCTCGCCCTTGAAGCGGTCCTCGCCGACATTGCTGCCGAGGGGATCTCAGACGTCGTCAATCTCGGGGATTTCTTCAGCGGACCGCTGGATGCAGAAGGAACAGCGGAATTGCTGCGTGGCATTAACGCTGTCTCGGTCCGCGGCAACCACGACCGTTATCTCGTTGACCTGTTACCAGAGGATATGGGGACGTCGGACCGCATCGCCTATGATCAACTCGCAACGGAAACGCTCGACTGGATACGGGAGCTTCCGGCAACCATGGTCTGGCGCGACGAAATATTTCTCTGCCACGGTACGCCGGAAGACGATAACACTTACTGGCTGGAACAGGTGACCCAGGAGGGGAGAACCCGCAGCGCGACACTCACCGACATCGAAGCGCGCGCGCAAGGCATCACACAGCCGCTAATCCTCTGCGCCCATACGCATCTGCCCCGGACAGTGACCCTCCCGGACGGCCGCCTGATCGTCAATCCCGGCTCTGTTGGCTGCCCCGCCTATATCGACGTGGAACCGCTCCCCCACAAGGTTCAGGCTGGCAATCCGAAAGCCACTTACGCGATTCTGGAAAAGCGCGGCACCGGTTGGGTCGTCGCCCACCGCCACGTTCCTTACGCACATCTGGACATGTCGACTCTCGCCATGGAGCGCGGCCGCCCGGACTGGGCAGAAGGTCTCGCCACCGGATGGATCAGCAACGAGACCTTCGAAGATATCATTAGCGGCTAGCCGGCTGACCGCACCGGAAACCAGCGTTGGCGATCCATGGGACGGCCTATTCGCTGCCTTCTGTTTCGATCTTCAGAGATTCTCCGCAATGCTTGCAGTGAATTGCATCTTTCTCATGCCGCTTCAGGCCGCATGACGGACAGGTGTAGGACACTTTCTGCGGCCGGAAAATTGCTTGAGCCAGACGCAGGAACAAAGCAACGCCGACAACCATGATGACGACCGCAAGCAGTCGACCTTCTGTTCCGGTCAGGACGATATCGCCGAACCCTGTCGTGGTCAGCGCGGATACGGTGAAGTAGAGCGCGGCAATGAAATCATCAATTCCCGGATTAGCGCCAAACTGCAGCACGAACACCAGCGACGTCACAAAAAAGACGAATACGCCGAGATTGACGGAACCAAGGATGACGTCCTCATTTCGGCGGAAAAAAGGGGTTTCGGATCGAAGGTCGCGCAGAACGTGATAGGAATGCAGCAGCCGAAGCGCCCTGAGAATGCGCAGGAATGCGAAGCTCTGGCTGAAGATCGGTGCCAGCAGTAGTGACAGGATCACGAAAATATCTGCAATCGTGTAGATTTGCCGCAGCATGCGAACCTTATTCGGCGCAATCCAGAGCCGGGCCATGAAATCACCGAAGATCAGCAATCCGACCGCAATATCGATCAGGAATATCTTTGTCGACGGCGTCATCGGGATTGTGATGATAAAAAAGCCGATCGTGAAAACATCAAACACGATGAGCGCATACCGGAACAGCTCCGCCCTGCGGCTCCGTCCGGTGTAAAGCAGTCTTATCGCTTCCTTGAGTTTCGTCTCAGCCATGGATTTGAGTTTCCGCCCTTATCCGCACGCATTTCCCAGACTGCATTCACGGGCTTGTTTCCACGCCTTCCGAACGATCTTACGTCAATTCTCATTCGCGGAATCCGGAAGGCCTAACCCGATCCCGTAAAACCCATATCATACTGGACTGAAAACAAAACTCCGTAGATGGCATCACCTAAAATAGAGCGCGGACGCCCCGATTGCGCGGAAGGTCTCGCCACCGGATGGATCAGCAACGAGACCTTCGCAATTGTTCCTCAAGGCTGATCAGGCGGCCTTGTTGATCAGACCTTCTGCCAGCAAAGCTGCCTGCACAGACGGACGCTCGGCGACGCGGCCCACATAGGCAATCAGGTTAGGCCGCTCGCCAAGACCGAGACCGGTCGGCTTGGTCCAATTGGCAACAGTGAAAAGATAGGCGTCGGCAATCGAGAAGTCCTCACCGAGGAAGAAAGCGCGGCCGTCAGACAATTCAGCTTCCACGTCATCCAGGCGCAACGCGACCTTTTTGCGTGCTGCAGTCTTCTCGTCCTCGGTTGAGTCCTTCTTGAACAGCGGGCTGAAGGACTTGTGCAGTTCCGTGCTGATGAAATTCAGCCCCGACTGAAGCTTCGCACGAGCAATGCTGCCGAGAGACGGAGACAAGGAAGTCTTGCCGGAATTGTCGGCGATGAATTGCATAATCGAAGGCCCTTCGGTCAGCAATTCGCCATCCTCAAGCCGCAGCGCCGGCACGTAGCCTTTGCTATGAACCTTGTAGAAGTCGGCGCCGGTCTCTGTTGTATGGGTAGCGCCGTCAACCCGTTCGATCTCGAAAGTCGCGCCGGTTTCGTGCAGCACGATATGAGAGGCGAGTGAGCAGGCGCCGGGTATGTAATAGAGCTTCATTATCTTCATCTCCTGTGAATAAAGGGCCGCCAGACCAGTACCGCACAGTGGCGTGGTTTGTGAAACGGTCCGGCAGTGGTTACGTCCTGCACAATTCAAGCAGCGCGGACGGATTCGAGATCACCGGTCAACTCATCCATCAACGCGATGGCCGAGCGGTGTTTCAGGTTCGGTGCAGACTGGCCGGCATAGAGCGAGACCAGATCGTCGCGCCCTGCCTTCAGCGCCGCCGCCTTGATCGCCCCAAAGAACCAGCTCTGCACCGGAAACGGCGGGAGTTCGGCCTCCCGCTCCGCCATCTCGTTGATCCAGCGATTGCGGATGCCCCGGGCCAAGCGGCCAGTATAGGAACGTGTGAGAGCGGTATCCCGTGCGGCGTCGGTAAAGAGAATATCGCGGTGCGCCTGATTGGTGCCGGATTCAGCACAGGCAAGGAAAGCGGTGCCTATCTGTGCCGCGCCGGCGCCAAGCATAAGCGCCGCGCGGACTCCGCATCCGTCAACAATGCCGCCTGCAGCGATCACAGGCGCCTCGACATGGGATGCAGCGATCTGCGTAAGCGAGAAAGTGCCGGTCAGGCTTTGTTCTGAGGATTTCAGGAAAGACACACGGTGCCCACCGGCCTCAAGCCCCGTGGCGACGATCAGATCGACGTCGGCCGCATCCAGCGCTTCCGCTTCCGCAAGCGTCGTGGCGGCGCCCATGGTCAGAATGCCGAGGCGACGGCATTCCTCCAGAACGTTGCGGGATGGAATACCGAAAACAAAACTGAACACCGGGGGACGTGCTTCCAGCAACGCTTCAATCTGGTCCTCGAAGCGGTGGTGGAAACGTTCCGGCGGGGTCGGTTTGGCAAGGCCGAGTTCTTCGAAATAGGGTGCGAAGACCGGATAGACTTCCTCGAACGCCTCATCGGTCAGATGCTCCCCGCCCGGATCGTGGTCCGAAACCCAGAGATTGAGCGCAAAAGGCGCGTCGGTGGCATCCGCAAGTTCCCGGGTGAGTGTCCCTATTTCTTCCGGTGCGGTGATATGCGCTCCGTAGGATCCAAGCCCGCCCATGTTGGAAACCGTCGCCGCAAGCTCGACGGTCGAAAGACCTCCGCCGAACGGCCCCTGGATGATTGGGTGTCGAATGCCCAGGCGGGCAGTGGCGTCTTGGGTGAAGGTCATTCTGCGCTCCTTCTGCTGCGATGACGCTCATCACGTAAGGATACTGATAACAATTGTAAATCAAGTTACTTTTGGTAAGTTCATTATTCTGTTACGGCTTGGTAACCAGCACACCGGAAGGTAATCCCGCCATGGCCCTGAAAATGCGGAAGAACACGGTCGCCCTGCCTCCAGAGGAGTGCCCACTCGGAACCTGCCTCAGCATTATCTCCAGCGCTTGGGCGCCAAACGTGATCTGGTACCTCAGCAAGGCCCCACGCCGCTTCAGCGAGTTGAAGGCGGATATCCCCGAAGTCTCGTCAAAAATGCTGACGGCACGGCTGAAGGATCTGCAGCAGCACGGCGTCATCTCCCGCACGGTGAAGCCGACCTCCCCGCCGTCCGTCGAATACGCGCTGACGGATCTTGGCCTGGAACTGGTTCCTGCGATCCACGCCATCGTCGAGGTTGGGCATAAACTGAAGAAACGCAAAGACGCAGCCGCTGCATAGGCTTGCCGCACGACCAGCTCGGGCACTAGGGTGCCCCTCCGCCGACACCAACCTCCGCGAGCCAGAATGAAACTCTCCGATCTCCAGACCCCTTGCCTGATCCTTGATAAGAGCCGGGTGGAGCGCAATTGCGCCCGCATGAGCGCCCGTGCCGCCGCACTTGGCATCGCCCTGCGCCCGCACATGAAGACCGGAAAATCGGCGGAGATCGCCAAGATCGCAACGGCGGGCCAGACTGATCAGACGGGCAAGACCGGCGGCGTTACGGTCTCGACGCTGGCCGAGGCGGAGTATCTGTTCGAACACGGCTTTGCCGACATCGTCTATGCGGTCATCATCCCGCCCTCGAAACTGGACCGCGCCGCCGCGCTGACCGCCCAGGGCGCCGACCTGAAGATCCTGATCGACAGTGTGGAGGTAGCGGAGGCCATCGCCGCCCATCCGGGCAGCCACGCGGCTCTGATCGAGATTGATTGCGGCGAGCACCGGACCGGTGTGGACCAGGACAATGACCGGCTCATCGCCATCGCCCGCATTCTCGACAGGTCCCCGCGTTCCCGCCTCGCCGGCGTGATGACCCATGCCGGCCATTCCTATCACGGCCGCGCGCCGGAAGACATGCAAGCCGTCGCCAGTGCCGAGCGGGACGCAGCCGTCGCGGCAGCGGAGCTGATCCGGTCGGACGGCATCGACTGCCCCATCGTCAGCGTCGGCTCGACACCGACAGCGCTTTATGCCGACCATCTGGAAGGCGTCACCGAAATGCGCCCCGGCGTCTATACCCTCGGCGATCTGTTTCAGGCCGGTATCGGCAGCCACGGCATGGACGACATTGCCGCCTCCGTCGTCGCCAGCGTGATCTCCCACAACAAGGCACGCGGCACCCTGATCCTTGATGCAGGCGGCATCGCCCTCTCCAAGGACCGCTCGACCGAAGCCCTCGGCAAGGATGGCGATATGGGTTTCGGCCTGCTGTCGGATCTGGAGACCGGCAAACCGCTGCACGGCCTCACCATCCGGGGCACGCATCAGGAGCACGGCGAAGTCCACCTGCCCGACCCGGCGCTGTACGAAACGCTCCCCATCGGCGCCCGCGTCCGCGTCCTGCCGAACCATGTCTGCATGACGGTTGCGGCGTATGAAAATTACGAAGTGTTTGAGGAAGGCTCGGACGAGATCATCGCCCGGTGGGACCGGCGGAATGGGTGGTAATCAATCTGGATTGCTTATCCAACTGATGACATGGTGTCCATCAAGAACGAATTATGTGGGAGCCCCCAACTTCAAAATCCAAATTAAATGCCAGTAACGGCTTGGGAGTTTTGAAGCGCTCGGACCCCCTTTCCCTCCCCAGGGTGATCAGCATGATTCCCAATTAGCGAAGAATATTTTTCTTGCACAAACGCCAAAGGCTCTGGAGAGGGACAAAACGGCCTAACTGGTGGCAATAGAGATATCGAGTGCTCGCTCTTGGCATTCGCCAACAGCTGTTCCCGAATCGCCAATCCAAGTACTTCGCCAACTAGAGATGGGACAGCGTTACCCAACATTTTTTGGATATCGGTCCGACCACAATCAAATTTTATTCCGTCGGGAAAAGTCTGCAGTCGACAAAGCTCCGCTGAGGTTAGCTTTCGATTTCTCCAATGGAACGGCCCAATTGCTGAACCGGGCTGCGCTTGGATCGTCCAAGAAGGTTTATTCTTAGCTAACTTGAGTAAGAAACTCCAATATCGAGTCCGCCAACCGAACAGCGGCTCTCCACCGCCCCGAGGAGTGTGCCAAAGATAATTTTCCCCTTCTGGTATTGTAGGCAGTAAGTCAGCCCATTTCCCTCCAACCGAAACAGTCGAATCGTTCGGCTCAGCAGGCAAATCGCCTATCGCATCCCATGAGGTTCGGAAAGGTTCTCGAGAATCAGAATTGTCTGTAATTTGGTCGATCGGGCCATGTGTCGCGTTAGGAAAGTTGAACGAGACACCATCGCGGCTTCCGACAAGGAAAACGCGCTCTCTTAACTGCGGAACACCATAATGAGCCGCATTAATAACCTTCCATTCCACCACATAATTTGAACCAGTTTCTCGATTAATTTTTTGAATGCCAGAAAGCAGGTAGCGTAATCCTTCGTCTTTCGACTTAAATGCCAGCCCATGAACATTTTCCAGTAGAAACGCACGGGGCAATGTATCCTTCAAAACACGGAGATAAGCTTCCAGTGTTCCTGATCGCGGATCATCCAAACGTCGTGCATCACCACTGATCCAATAAGACGATTTAGAAAAAGGCTGACATGGGGGCCCCCCCACCAAAATATCAGCCTCTTTGGGCCTCAAATTGGCAACCTCCAATATCTCAGCCGATGTAATTCCGTGAATATCGCCCTCAAGAACGGGCCAATCCCGATTGAACCTGAGCGTTCGACACGCGACGGCATCCATCTCGACAGCGACCGCCGTTCGAAACCCAGCAGCTTCCAATCCAAAGTCGAGGCCACCTACACCTGTATATAAGCTGATTGCACGAAGCATCTTGACCTCTTAGAATTCTATATAAAGCGGCACATTAATATCATGCGACAATATGTAGATACTAGAGAGAGAAAATTGTACTGTCAATACAATTCACTATGGCTGTGATCCGAGTCAGATTACGCGAAGCAATTAATGCGTACACCGTAAGAACGGGAAATCGCATCACCTATGGTCAAATCGCAGCACTTAGTGGAATCTCTCTATCGACCATTCAAAGCATTGGCGCACGCCCAGACTACAACCCAACCTTGGACGTCATTGACCGACTATGCGAGGTTTTGGACTGTAATCCTGGGGACATTCTGGAGAGAACCGAATTGTCTGAAAAAACTTCAAAATCAGCAGGCTCGGCAAAATGACGGCCTCAATTTCCCCAGTTGACTGGCTCGCCAAAGAATGCGCAGCCTATGAACTTGAACCGATTGCAGTTTATAGGACTGGCTCATCGAAGCAATGGCCACTCACCGCTAACACCGAATCTGAACTAATAGATAAGCTTGAGCGGAGTGGACACTTCCTCCCATTGCCTACAGAACCTGCGGCACTAGCAAACGTGCTTGAGGTATCAATTGTTGACTTTCTGCTGAACAAAGTAGCCAAGCTGAGCGAGGCTGAGGCTCAGCGCGGTTCAGAACGCGGCTATCCTGATATTGAGCTATCAGGACCAGTTTTTGGTGACGAGTTTTACGCCGTTGACATAAAGGTTGCGCGACGCGCGAATAGCAAAAAACAAACAAAAAGCCGAATAACACTATTTACAGGAAATACTTACTTCAGATATCCAACATTAAAGTGGCCCGGCACGTTTCGACCTTTCAATGATTACGCAAAGCACATAGATATAATTGCAATATACACGCTCAACAAAGAATCTTTATCTCGAATCGATGATTTAGAAATCATTGTAACTGAATCATGGAAAATCGGATCAAAGAAACGCTCGTCGACAACGAGAGAATACATTGGCGCAGTGATGAGCATCGACGATTTAAAAATGGGCAACGGAAAGTTCCAAACCGAAACTCAATTTTATGATTACTGGAGAAAATTTCCTTTTAAAATCGGGCGCGCCGTCCAACAGCAACTGGACAAAATTCTAAAAACTAAGTGATCAAGTAAGCGATTAAGGTCCCATATTTTTCTTACGCGCAAAGTTCAGGTGAACCTCGCCTCAAGTATCAGCGCAACGGCTTGTGAGCCGCCGCGCCGCTTTCAATCAGATCACACCATCGAGTCCGGAAACTCCGCTTTCCGCTTTGCCATGAACTCGATCAGCGCCTCGTCCACCGCCGGATCGATTTCCGGCGCCTGGTATACAGCAAGCATGGTCTTCACCCGGTCGCCCGTGCGCTGGTAGGCGTCGCGGCAGCCTTCGGCGGACCATTGCTCGTAGGTGTTGTTGTCGGCCACCTGCGAGCGGAAGAAAGCGGTTTCGAAATTCGCCTGGGTATGGGCGCAGCCGAGGAAATGCTTGCCGGGGCCGACTTCGCGGATCGCGTCCATGGCCTGGCCGTTTTCGGTCAGGTCCACACCGCCGAGAAGCGTCGGCATCATGGCGAGTTGGTCGGCATCCATCAGCAACTTCTCGTAAGAGGCCACCAGACCGCCTTCAAGCCAGCCGGCGCTGTGCAGCACGAAATTCACGCCGCCCATCACAGTCGGGTTCAGGGTTTGCGCGGACTCATAGGCGGCCTGCGCATCCGGGGTCTTGGAGCCACAGAGTGAGCCGCCGGAGCGGAACGGGACGCCGAGGCGCCGGGCGAGCTGGGCGCAGCCATAGAGCACCATGGCGGGCTCCGGCGTGCCGAAGGTCGGGGCGCCTGACTGCATGGAGATGGAGCTGGCGAAGGAGCCGAAGATCACCGGCGCACCCGGGCGCACGAGCTGGGCGAAGGCGATCCCGGCCATGGCTTCCGCCAGGGTCTGGGCCAACGTGCCCGCCACCGTCACCGGCGACATGGCGCCCGCGAGGATGAAAGGCGTGGTGATGACAGCCTGATTGTTGCGGGCATAGGTCTTGAGAGCGCCGAGCATGGTGCCGTCCCAGACCATCGGCGAGTTGGCGTTGATCAGGCTGGTGCAGACCGTGTTGTTCTCGACGAACTCGGACCCGAACAGGATCTTCGCCATGTCTAACGTGTCCTGCGCCCGCTCCGGCGCGGTGACAGAGCCCATGAACGGCTTGTCGCTGTATTTCATGTGGGCATAGACCATGTCGAAATGCCGCTTGTTCACGGGCAGATCGACCGGCTCGCACACAGTGCCGCCGGAATGATGAAGCGACGGCAGCATGTAGGTCAGCTTCACGAAATTCTGGAAGTCCTCAATCGTCGCGTAGCGGCGGCCACCATCGACATCGCTGACGAAGGGCGGGCCATAGACCGGCGCGAAGATCGTGTTCTTGCCGCCTATCTCGACCGACCGGGCCGGGTTGCGGGCATGCTGTGTGAAGGTGGAGGGCGCCGTCGCACAGAGTGTGCGGGCGAGGCCGCGCGGGATATGCACCCGCGTGCCCTGCACGTCCGCACCGGCATCGCGCCACAGGGCAAGGGCTTCCTCGTCATCCTGAAACTCGATGCCGACTTCTTCCATGATGGTCTCGGCATTGGCCTCGATGATCTCGAGACCTTCCTCGCTGAGCACTTCATAGACGGGCACGTTGCGGGTGATATAGGGCGCCTGAGCCTGCGCGGGCTTGGACCGGGAGGCCCGACGCGCTTCACGGCCACCGCCGCTGCGACCGCGACGGCCACGCGCTTCGCCGGAAGCAGCATCAATACCGTTACCGGCTCCTTCGAGATCCCGAGCTTCTGCGGTCATCTCGTGTCCTCCACAATTTTGTTCGCTCGACTGATATGAGCACGATTGAAAGAGCGAACTTTCAAATGCGCGTCATCTGTTGTCGCCCTTGAGCCAGATTTTGATCTGGCGCAATCCCTTGCTGA
Source organism: Nisaea sp. (assembly GCF_039990255.1). Classification (GTDB taxonomy): domain Bacteria; phylum Pseudomonadota; class Alphaproteobacteria; order Thalassobaculales; family Thalassobaculaceae; genus Nisaea. Next base: position 91,224 of record NZ_JBDXGG010000016.1, read on the forward strand.
GCCTGCGACACAGCCTGCACCCGGTAACCGGTACAGGCTTCCCATCCGCGTGAGCAGACAATTCGAAGATTGAACCTATGCGCGCCCGGTGAGATGCTTTCCTCAACGCATAAAGCCGGACGTCCCGGCCTTGATGGTTGCGGGACAGACCGGCCAGCTCCGGAGGAGATAGCCATGTTCCGACACCTTGCGTCTTTTGGCCTCTGTCTCAGCTTTTCCGCCGGCCTAGCAGTCGGCCCGGTCAGCGGCAAAGCGGAGGCCAGTGCGCCCCAATCAGAATTGCCCCAGGTTCTCGGCCTTGTCGCCACCAAGCTCCCGGTCCCGCTCAATTGCGAGGACGGTACCTGCACCGGGTTTTTCTCCGCATTCTGCCTGCAGGAGCATCGCCCGAAACCGAATGCCGGCCACGTTTATGATGTCGCCGGAAAGGGCGATATCACCATGGTGGTGGTGAAGAACGATGGCAGCACAGCCGAATTCTCGGCCACCGACCTGCTGCATTTCGAAAGCACCGGCGCCTATACCTCGGTCCAGATTTCCATGGATGCCGACCGGCTCGCCGCACTGGATGCCGCCTCGGTATCCCTGAACGTGCCGCACAGGGTCTCCCTGCTGCCGCGCTCGGAGCCAACCGTCGCGGCCCTCCCCAGTGCAGAAGATCTGGACGCCGCCCTCGGCGAGAAGCGGATGCTAGCTGAGGGCTATTTCGAGAATGGCTCCCCGCGCGCAGATAGCGGCGCGCTGATCTCCCGGATGATCAACCTGCTGCCAGCGGACGGGTTCGCGGTAAAATCTCTGCGCAGCGGTGTCTGGGATAAAGCGACCACTCCAGCGACTCTCCGGCAATTCGCGCCGAAAGGGATCGAAGCTGCGCGCGATGCCTACGCGCGCTGCAAAGCCTATGGCGACCAGGGCTACAAGGTTCGTCTGCGCGGCTGTCTGGAGAAGAGCCACGACAAGCTGATGCGGAACCTGAACGACAAATACTGGGAAGGCGATGCCGGGTTCTGAGGGCCGCGCAACTCCTTTCCCTAATCGTCATCCCGGACCTGATCCGGGGCCTCCCTAAGCAGGGCTCCGCCTTATGATCGAAGAGGTCCCGGATCGGGGTCCGGGATGACGATTTTTCTGGGAGTGGAGGGAGCTAAAGCATCCGCCGCTCTTCAAGCACCGCTTCCTCGACATGTACCCGGTAGGCCAGCAGAGCCATATTGGCGAGGCCGAACAGGAGCGCGATGTCCCAGGCACCGAAGGCGAACGGCAGCAGCGGGATTTCGACCGCGACCATCAGATAGTTCGGGTGCCGGATGAAGCGATAGGGACCGCGCCGGACCAGAGGCGCGTCCGGCAGTGTGATGATCCGCGTGGTCCAGTACGGTCCGAGGCTTGCGATGATCCAGACGCGGATGACCTGCAAAGCAGCGAAGAGGGCGAGCAGTGGCAGGCTCGGCTCCACCGCCTCATGCACCAGAAAGAACAGGGCCAGCTGCCAGCTTCCATGCAGCAGGACGAACAGTGGATAGTGCCGCGCGCCGTGCTCCTGGCCTCCCCGCGCAATAAGCCGCATCAGATTGCGCCGAGCATAGACCAGTTCGGCCAGGCGCAGGCCCACAACGGCCAGCGCCGTCCATTGCGCCCATCCCAATTCCATCCCGCTTACCCTTCCAGCAGCGCAAAACCGGCGGTGAAACCGGGACCGAGCGCCTGAACCAGCACGCGCCTGCCCTCTATTCCATCCGCCCGCATCCGCTCCAACACAAAGAACACGGTTGCCGCCGACATGTTTCCATAGTCCCGCAGCACCGACCGGGAATGCTCCAGCCCGCCCTCGGGCAAATCGAAGGCTTCCTCCAGAGCGGCCGCGACCTTGGCGCCCCCGGGATGGCAGGCGAACAGGTCAATGTCGGACAAGCTCAGTTTGTGCCGGGCGAGAAACCGGTCTACCTCGCTCCGCATGCCGGCACGGACGATTTCAGGAATGCGCGGGCTGAAGATCACGCCGAAACCGTCCTCCTCCACCGACCAGCCCATGACATCAAGGGAATCGGGCCAAGTGTGTTCGCCCCAAGCGGAGACAGCCGTGCCCGCCTCGCCTTCTCCGCCGCGTAAAACCACCGCCGCCGCTCCGTCGCCGAAAATTGCGGTCGCCACTTGGTTGGATTTACCGGTATCGGACCAGCGGAAGGTCAGGCTGCACAGCTCGACCACCAGCAACAGAACCGTCTCCCCCTCGCCGCTCGCCGCAAACTGAGCCGCCCGGCCAAGACCAAGCACACCGCCAGCGCACCCGAGCCCGAACAGCGGCACTCTCTTCACATCTTCACGAAAACCCAGCCGTCGCAGCAGCCGGGCATCAAGACTCGGTGTTGCAATGCCGGTGCTGGAGACGACAATCAGCGTGTCCACATCCGAGGCCGCGACACCAGCCTGTTCAAGTGCCTGGCGGGCCGCATCGGCCAGCAGCTCCTCAGCAGTCTGTAAATAGATCCGGTTCGCCTCGGCCCAGTTGCGCGGCGAGGCAAACCAGTCGAGCGGTACGGACAGATACCGGTTCTCGACCCCTGCATTGCCGTAAACGGGTGCCAGCCGAGCAAAGGCTGGCACCCGCTCCTCGAATATCTGACGCGCATGGGCCAGGGCGTCGGATTGCGACAGGCGATGACGGGGCACGGCCGTGGCAACACTCATAAGGCGCGGTTTGATCATGCAAACGAATGTGCGCCCGATTTTTCGCACAACAAATGAAAATTCCGCGAGGCCTTGCAGCGCAGGGTTTTCTCTAGGGATCCCTCCGCTTGCACGGACAGCCCCTCAAACCGCCAAAGGCGTTTCAACGCTCCAGACGCCTGCCTCAGCAGTCAGCTGCGCATAGTCGGCAAAACGGCGTGGCGGACGGCCAAGTGCCCGGCTGACGCCATCGGTCACATTGGCGTTCCGTCCATCCAGGACGGTAGTGAAGAGATAGAGGACCAGCGAAATCATGTCTTGCGGCACACCTGCCTGCTCCATCGCAGCCTTGTAATCCACCGCCGGGATCTGCCGATAGCGGATCGGCCTTCCGGTCGCCGCGGCAATTGAGGCAACAGCCTCGGAGAAGTTCAACAGCTCCGGGCCGGTGACTTCATAAAGCTTGCCGATATGCGCCGGGTCGATCAGGGCGGCGGCGGCGACCTCCGCGATATCGTCGACATCGATAAACGGCTCCTTCACATCGCCGATCGGCAGTGCGACCTCACCGGAATTGACGGCTTCGGCCAGGAAGGTCTCGCTGAAATTCTGGAAGAACCAACTGGCCCGGACGATGGTCCAGTCCGCTCCCGAAGCAATCAGCATCTGTTCCGTCTGCTCGGCCTCTTCCTCGCCCCGGCCCGACAGCAGAACCATCCGCTTCACACCCACACGCAGAGCCGTATCAACGAAAGCGCTAACCGTCTCGAGAGCCCCCGGCACCGCAAGGTCCGGGTAATAAGCGATATAGATGGCGCGCGTTCCCTCAATCGCCGGTGCCCAGGTCTCCGGCGCGTCCCAATCGAACGGCAGCACTGCGGAACGGGAGCCGACCCGGACCGTTGCTCCCTCCTCGATCAGCCGTTTCACCACCCTTTGCCCGGTCTTGCCGGTGCCGCCCAGAACCAGGATTGGGGCATCGTCAGAATGTGCAGTCATCGTCTTCTCCTTAAATGTGAGGGATGCTCATATTTGAAAATCTGATAAACTCTCACATTTACGAAGTCAACGAAATTTGCTCATATGCGATCCGAGTTCACGGAGTGGTCATGTCGAAAGAACTGCCGGATATGTCGCACGTCGCGCTGGAGCACATCTCGCTCCGGCGCATGCCCAATCAGGAACGCAGCCGCGCGCGCGTCGAGCACATGCTGAACTGCGCTATCACGGTGATCGCCGAGAAGGGCAGCGAGGCGATGACGATGAGCGAGGTGGCGCGGCGCGCGGACGTGTCCATCGGCTCGCTCTACCAGTATTTTCCGGACAAGAGCGCGATCATCCGGGCGCTCGCGGAGCATTACGGCGGGGAATGTCTCAAATGCATCAAGGATGGCTTATCGGGAGCAGACACGCTCAACGCGCTCTGCGACGCGCTGAATGAGCTGATCGACGTCTATTACGCTCTCTTCCTGGCGGAACCGGTCATTCGCGACATCTATTCCGGGATAGGAGCCGACAAGACCCTGAGAGACATGGGGATCGCGGAAAGCCGCAAAAGCGGCGCCGTGCTTTCAGAAGCACTCTGCCGCATCGCCCCGGACCGGGACCCGGCGCGCGCCGCGTCGGACTGTTTCCTGATCATGCATCTCGGCGAAGCAACAATGCGCCTCGCCATTTCCCTGGAGCAATCGGAAGGCAAGGCGCTGGTCGAGACCTACAAACATATGGCCGAGACCGAACTACGCCGCTTGGCGTCTCTCACCCACGGGTGACCATTTCGGTCGCTCCGCGTATCGACCTGCACGAGGAATAGCGGCAGATCACCGCCGCCGAAGGAGATTACGAATGGCAAACATTGCCCGGTTCTGGGACAGACATGCGGCTGGTTACGCCAAGCGGGCGGTCAGCGATCCGGAGGCCTACCAGCATAAGCTGGAATTGACACAGCGGCTTCTGAAACCGGACATGCGCGTGCTTGAATTCGGCTGCGGAACCGGAACGACGGCGCTCCATCACGCCCCATATGTGAAATCAATTCGGGCCATAGATGTCTCGGCTAAGATGCTGGAGATCGCGCGGGCAAAGGCAGAAGAGGCCGGCATCGCAAATGTCAGCTTCGAGCAGAGCGACATCGAAGGTCTCTCCGCAGAAGACGGGAGCTACGACCTCGTCATGGGTCATAGCATCCTGCACCTTCTCGAGGATCGCCACGCTGTCATCGCAAAAGTCTGGCGCCTGCTGAAAGCGGACGGCCTGTTCGTCACGTCGACCGCTTGTATCGGAGGAACCATGCCGTGGCTCAAGCTTATCCTGCCTGTCGGGAATGCACTGGGGCTCCTGCCGAAAGTCGCGTTCATTCGACCGGACGAACTTGTCGGCGAGTTCGAGACTGCCGGGTTCCGGATCGAACAAAGCTGGCAGCCAGGCCCCAGCAAAGGATTGTTCATCATCGCCCGAAAGGCGTGAGACGACGTCTCTAGAACTTTCCGTATTTCAGGTAGGCCTGCTGGGGATCAGTCCCGCCCAGAATCGCGGTGCGGACCTTGTTCTCGGTTGTGATCGCAGCCTCGGCCTTCTCAATCACCTCCTCGATGATCGCGGACGGGACACGGATAAGTCCGTCCCGGTCACCCAGCATGTAATCGCCCGGCTCGATCACCACGTCGCCGATCCGGATATCGACATCGGTCGCCGCCGGCAGCCACCAGCCGACGATATCCCGGGGCGTGAAGCCCCGCGACCAGGATTGAAAACCGATCTCCAGCAGAAAATTCACATCCCGCACAAACCCATCGGCAACGCAGCCACGCACCCCTTTGTCTTTGAGCGTCTCGGCTGATAGCTCGCCCATATGGGCAACAACCCGATCGTTCGGCTGACTGACCCAGACGGAACCCGCCGGCGCCTTCGACAGCAGCCCCGTCCAGGCGAGCAACGTCTCGTGCGCGTCCGCTGTCGGGTCGACCTTGCCAAGAATGGTAAAGGCGGGGCCTGCCATAGGCTTTTCCGGCATGATCGGGCGCAGTTCCGGCGGCAGAGTGAAGTCCCGGAGGCCCATCCCCCGCATCACGTCATGGACGACGCCCGTATAGCATTTCTCCAATCGCTCCGTGATCGACATTGTCTCGACCGACATGGTTCCCTCCCCCAGTTTTTCGTTTCTTGTTTTACTCCGCCGCCGGCAGGCATGCGGGCCCGATCGGCTCGAACGACTTGTATGTCAGGATGAACTCCTGATGGCCCAGATCCTCGGACCGGGTCAGCGCCCCTCCCGCGACGGTCAGCACCAGGTCGCGGATCTCGACACCGACGTCATCCAGCTCCGCCGTCCCCTCAAGAATGCGCCCCGCATCCACGTCCATGTCGTCCGCCATGCGCCTATAGGTTTCCGGATTGGCACAGATCTTAATGACAGGAGAAATGACCGAGCCGACGACCGAACCGCGTCCGGTGACGAACAGATTGATATGGGCGCCGCACGCCATCAACTCGGCGATCTCGGCATTGTCGTTGATATTAGGAAATCCGAAACGGACTTCTCCATCGGGCACCACGTCGAGGAGATAGAGCCCGCCGGTCGGCGGCACGTCGCCAGGCTTCAGAAGTCCGACAATCGGCGAGGCGCCCGACTTGGCATAAGCGCCCATCGATTTCTCCTCAATGGTCGTCAGCCCGCCCGTGGCATTGCCCGCAGCGAAGGACCCGTAACCGAGGGTCGCGTAATAGCGCGCCGCCTTGGCCACGCTTTCTTCCAGTACGGCGGCGAGCGCAGGCGTGGCGGCGCGCGCAGCCATGATGTGCTCGCAACCAATCAGCTCACCAGATTCCTCGAAAATGCAGGCCGCACCGTCGCCGATCAGCATATCGAATGCCCGGCCCGCCGCCGGGTTCCCGGTAATCCCGGATGTACCGTCCGAGCCGCCGCAAATCGTGCCGATCACCAGCTCGTCCACTCCCATCGGAACGCGTTCCGCACGTTCCAGTGCCGGCAGATGTTCTGCGATGAAAGACATGCCTTCCGCAATCGCCGACCGGGTACCTCCGACTTGCTGGATGGTGATCGCCTTCACCGGCCGGCCGGTCGCTTCGATCTGCTCGCGCAACAGCCGGTTATTGAAGGACTCGCAACCGAGCGAGACCAGAAGCGCCCCGCCAACATTCGGATGGGTGCAGAGCGCCTCCATCATCCGCTGCGCATACTCGTTCGGATAACAGCCCGGAAATCCGATAAGATGAACGTCGTGATTTCGGAACTCGAGCGTGATCTGCCGCGCGACGTGATGGGCGCACTCGACCAGATAGGCCACGACGAAAACATTACGGATGCCCTTGCGCCCGTCGCTCCTGGGATACCCGCCAAAGCCGCTCATCGCGTCTCCTCCGGCAGGCTGTAAGTCGGCGTGTAGTTGCTGCGGACATTATGCACATGGACATGTCCGCCTGCTGCGATCGGCGCGGTAGCAACACCGATCACGGCACCGTATTTCAGAATTTCCTCGCCTTCCGAAATAGACCGGCGGGCAAGCTTGTGACCGAGATTGAGACTACGGTCGGTTTTAGCTTCCCCCGCCCCGATATCGATCCGCTCGCCTGCGGCGATGCCCTTGCGCAGCACCAGAACATTGTCATCTTCATTCAAAAGCAGCAGGCGACGGTCGATCATCGGTCAGTCTCAAATTGCGAGACCGAAAGCCTGGGCCCAGCCAGAAGAGCGAGTCAACATCCATACCGGGATTTTCCACGGATGCGCCGAGAAACCCGGCCCGTCGAGGCGCGGTTTTTAGAGCCCGACCGGTGTCCCGCCGCTGATCGGCATAGCGACCCCCGTGATGTATTCGGCGCGCGGACCAGCCAGAAAAGCGACAGCCTCGGCCACCTCTTCCGGCTCGCCCGCCCGGCGCATCGCCACCGTCTTATAGCGCTCCTGCTTCACATCATCGACCGGACGGCCACTTTCGCGCGCCAGACGCTCGTTCGCTGCTGTATGCATGTCCGTTGCGATAAAGCCCGGGCAGACGACGTTGCAGCGGATGCCGTCCACGCCGAATTCCGCCGCGACCGTTTTGGTCAAGCCAACCAGCCCGTGTTTCATGGCGTTATAGGCGCCAAACCCGGCTTCGGCGCCGAGGCTACCGGTTGAGCCGATATTGACGATGCTGCCACCGCCCGACTTCCGCATTTCCGGAATCACTGCCTGGGTGAACATGGCCGGACCAAGCAGGTTGACCCGGAAACTTGTCTCCCATTGCTCCGGCACGGTCTCCAGCAGGTTCGCGGAACCGGCAAGCGATCCGGCATTGTTCACCAGAATATCGATCCGGCCGAAATGCTCTTTAGCCAGACGCACAGCGGTCTCGATATCGGATTTTCTGGTAACGTCTACTGACACAGCCAATGCCGTTCCCCCGGCCGCCGTAATCTCGGAGACGATATCCGCGAGCCTGCTTGACGCCTCGGGTGTCGCGATGTCACTGACGATGACGGACGCACCCTCCGCCGCAAGCCGAAGGGCGACGGCCCGCCCGATACCACGTGTCGCAGAAGCGCCGGTGACAATTGCCACCTTCCCGTCAAGTTCAGCCATGATCGTCCCCGATTGATCGTCCCAATAAACAGCAGACGTGGGAGCCACATCGCCGACTGTCAATCGGCGATATGACTATCCCCGCATCAGGGCGCCATTCGGATCATGCAGCGGGGCGCCGATCCGGTGCGCCTTCAGCATCTTGCCGAGAATCTCGACCTCGAAGCCGTCCGTCTTGTTGGCGAATTCCTTCGGAACGTAACCGATGGCAATGCTCTTCGCCGTCGTGTGGCCATAGCCGCCGGAGGTCACCCAGCCGATGGCCTTGCCGTCATGGAAGATCGGCTCGTCGGCGATGGGATCGATATCCTCGACATCGATGGTCAGCGTGATCAGCCGGTAGGACCCGCCAGTCTCTTTCTCCACCACCAGCGCGTCGCGGCCGATGAAGCTGTTTTTCGACATATCGACGAAGCGGTCCAGCCCGGCCTCGAAAGGCGAATAATCCGGAGTGAACTCCGCCCGGAAGCCACCGAAGCTCTTTTCCAGACGCAGGGAATTGAGCGCCCGGCCGCCGAAATGCTTCAGCCCGTACTCCGCACCTGCTTCGACCAGCATGTCGTAGAGCGTGATCAGATAATCCGGTTTCACCCAGATCTCATACCCGCGCTCGCCGGTGAAGGAAACTCGGCCGACCATGGCGTGCAGCATGCCGAGATTCATCTCCCGGAAGGACATGAACGGCATCGCCTCGGTCGAGACATCTTCGTGCGTCAGCGTGGCCAGCAGATCGGCCGATTTCGGCCCGGCGATGGAAAGCCCGACCATTTCCTGGCAACGGCTCTGGATCTTGACGCCGGTCTCCGGCAGATGATCCCAGAACCAGCGCAGATGGAACATTTCCGCGATACCGGAGCCGAAGATCATGAACCGGTTTTCCGCCAGCTTGGCGATGGTGAAATCGCCGATGATCTTGCCCTGGCGATTGAGCATCGGCGTGAGCACCATGCGTCCGGTACGCGGCATCTTGTTCGTCATCAGCTCCGACAGCCAGGCTTCCGCACCTTCGCCTGTCACCTCGTATTTGGCGAAGCTGGAAATCTCGATCATGCCGACGCCTGTGCGCACGGCCTTGCACTCTTCGGCCACCGGACGGAAAGCGTTGGAGCGGCCGAAGGTCACATCCTCCACCGGCTCCATGCCCTCGGGTGCGAACCAGAGGGCATGTTCAAGCCCGTAGGAAGCGCCAAATACAGCGTTCTGCGCCGCAAGCCGGTCATAGATCGCCGTCTTGCGCAGCGGACGGCCCGCGGGCAGCTCCTCGTTCGGGAAGGTAATGGAGAAGCGGCGGGAATAGTTTTCCTTCACCTTCTCGTAAGCGTACCCCTTGGTCGCGTAGGAGCCGAAGCGGGCGCAGTCCATGGCATAAATATCCATGTCCGGCTCACCTTCGATCATCCATTGCGCCAGCGCCAGACCAACGCCGCCGCCCTGACTGAACCCGGCCATCACACCGCAGGCGAGATACATGTTCTTGAGGCCCGGCACCGGGCCGACCAGCGGGTTACCGTCGGGCGCAAAGGTAAACGGCCCGTTGATCATCGACTTCACGCCAGCATTCGCCAGAAACGGGAAGTGCTGATAGGCGATATCGAGGGACGGCGCGATCCGGTCGAGGTCCGGTTGCAGCAGCTCGTGTCCGAAATCCCACGGCGTCTGGTGCGGGGACCAGGGCACGCAGGCCTTCTCGTAAGTGCCAAGCAGAAAACTCTGGCCTTCCTGACGGGTATAGATCTCGGCCTCGAAATCGATCAGGTGCGGCAGCTCGGCATCCAGCGCCTTGATCTCGTCCAGCGACTCCGTGATCAGGTAATGGTGCTCCATCGCCAGCACGGGCAACTCCAGCCCGACCATGCGGCCAATCTCGCGGGCCCAGAGGCCGCCCGCATTCACCACTTTCTCGCAACGGATGGTGCCCTTGTCGGTAACCACCGACCAGGTACCATCCTTCTCCGCCACCAGTTCCTCAACCTTGGTATGGCGGTAGATCTCCGCCCCGCCCTTGCGGGCCGAGATGGCATAGGCGTTGGTCACGCCGGACGGATCGACATGGCCCTCGTTCGGATCGTAGACGGCGCCGGTGAAATGGCTGGCATCGACCAGCGGATGCAGGCGTTGCGCTTCATCGAGGGAGATGAAGTCGATGTCGAGGCCCATATATTTGCCCTTGGCGACCATCGTCTTCAGATAGTCGAGCCGCTCGGGCGTTCCTGCGGCCATGATCCCGCCGGAGAGATGCACGCCGGTCGCCTGGCCGGAAATCTCCTCGATCTCCTTGTAAAGATCGATGGTGTATTTCTGCAGTTTGGTGACGTTCGGGTCGCTGTTCAGCGTGTGCATGCCGCCCGCCGCATGCCAGGTGGAGCCCGATGTCAGCTCGCTGCGCTCCACCAGGACCACGTCTTTCCAGCCCAGTTTGGTCAGGTGATAGAGAACGCTGCAGCCAACGACGCCCCCGCCGATAACAACGACTTGCGCATGCGATTTCATTGATCTGCCCCCCTTCGCCACCAGCGCACCCGATGGCCTTTAACCCAACACTAGTGCATCAGCCCCGCCGATATGAAGCGCGCCGGGTGGCGACATGGAGTCCGGCGGTTTCGTCGGAAATTGAGCATTGGGCCTTTGGGCTTGACGCTTTGGTCATCCGGGTCCCGTCGCCTGCACCCCCAATATCTTTTCCCGCTGACCTTTCCGCAAATCGATCAGGGACTTTGCCTTATCTTATTCAGGGTTTACCCTGTTTCATCTTGGTTAGAGGGAGGACGATGATGGCGACTGTGGACATGAGCGTGAAGTTGGCAGCATCGGCTGCGGAAGTCTGGGAAGTCGTCGGCGACTTCCTCAACCTCGATAAATGGCACCCAGCCGTCGAGAAAAGCGAGACCATTGGCGAAGGCGGCATCCGGCGCCTGACCTCAGGCGGTGGCGGGCCAACCTTCGACGAAGTGCAGCTTGAGCGCGACGAGGACAGCCGAAGGATGCGCTATGCCATCCTCGGCAAGCCGTTCCCGCTGGAGAATTATTCATCCTGGCTGTCTGTCGAGGATACAGACGGCGGCTGCGTTGTCCGCTGGCGCTCGGCCTTTTCTCCGGACCAGGGCAGCGAGACGAAGGCGAACGGCATCGTTCAGTTTATCTACAAGGGCGGCTTCGATGCGCTGGTGGCACGATTCGGCGCCGCCTAGCGGTCCCGGTCCACACGCTTGATCCAAAAAACCAGCGCGATCCCCAACAGGCCGAGTCCGATCATCGGCAGATGCCCGTTCGACCAACCCCCGAAATAGGTCACCACCGTCGCGAAGATCGGCGCCGCCAGCAGGTTGCCAAGGTTGGAGCCGTGCACCACCACGCCGCTGCAGGTCGCGACCTCGGAAGCGGTGCGCGCATGCGCAGGCGCACCCGCAAGGCAGGCGGCAGGCAGAACACCGGATATACAGGACATGGCGATCGCGGCGGGCACCCGGAGGCTATCCGGAGCCCCACCCGCAAAGACGAACCAGGCCGTTCCCATGATTCCAAGAAAGCTGATGGCGATGATGAGCCAGCGCGGCACCTGCCGGTGCATCAGCCAGGCCGCACCAAGATTTCCAACAATGTTGATCAGCACCACAGCCGCGCCGATCAGAGCGGCGCCTTCGAGGGAATATCCCATCTGCTCGATCAAGAAGGTCGGCATCCAGGTCATCAGCGCGAAGATCGCGCAGGCATACAGAAAGAACGCCGTTGAGAAAAGATAAGGCCCCGGCAAGCGCAATGTCCCGAGCACTTGCTTGAAACCGCGCTCCCGGCTGGGCCGAGGCACACCAGGCCAGCGCGACGGCGCCGTCAGAAAAACCAGAACAACGGCGAAGAGAACACAGATGGCTGCATCCACAAGCCAGAGCCCGCGCCATCCGGCTGCGTTCATCAACACCGGCGCAACCACCATCGCGATGGCGGCGCCAATGGGGAAATAGGCAGACCAGAAACCAAGCGCCAGAGAGCGATGCATTGGCCTAGCGGCAGCAACGATCAGGGTCGGCGCGGCAATCGAGGTTGCAACAAAGCCAAGACTTTCCAGCGCCCGCCCGGCGAACAAGACAAACATGGAGCTGGACGTTGCGCCGAGCGCCGAGCCAACCGCGATGACAAGCATCGCCGCAACCAACAGGCGGGCCGGCCCAATCCGATCCGTGGCCATGCTGATCAGAATGGCGAACAGGGCCGCGAAAAGATGCAGCAGCGAGGCGAGCCAGCCGCCATCGACCAAGGAAAGATTCAGATCGGCCCTCAGGGCCGGAAGGGCGGGCGGGACTTTACCGACCTGAAGAGCTGCGACCACGCCCGCGCCGACGGCGAGAGCGACGATATCCCAACGAGTCCGGTCGTCAACAGCCGCTCCGCCGCCGTCGCTCACGGTACGGCCAGACGCGCCAGCTCGTCTGCTCGCTCGTTTTCCGGATGACCGGCATGGCCCTTGACCCAGTGCCATTCGATCTCGTGCCGCTCGACCGCTGCCTCAAGGCGCTGCCAGAGTTCCATATTCTTCACCGGCTTCTTGTCGGCAGTGCGCCAGCCCCGCTTTTTCCAGCCGTGGATCCATTTGGTGATGCCGTCGCGGACGTAGGTGCTGTCTGTATAGAGATCCACATGCATTGGCCGGGTCAGGGTTTCCAGCGATGTGATCGCCGCCATCATTTCCATGCGGTTGTTGGTGGTCTCTTTGTCGCCGCCGGAGAGTTCTTTCTCAGTATCGCCATAGCGCAGGATCGCGCCCCAGCCGCCGGGGCCGGGATTACCGCTGCAGGCGCCGTCCGTATAGATCTCAACCCGTTTCTTGGTCATCAGATGCCATAACCCGCACTGGAGGTGACGTTCTGGTGAAAGCTCAGCTTGCGATAATATTCCATAGGATCTTTTGGTTTCACAAACGCCCCCTCCGGGTGGTTCAACCAGTCATAAAGACGTGTCAGCAGAAAGCGGGTGGCAGCACCGCGAGCGAGCACCGGCAGCGCGGCAAGCTCGGCGTCGGAGAGTGCGCGAACGTCCTCATAGGCCGTGATCATCAGCCGGGCCTTGGTAATGTTGAAGCTGCTGTCGCTCTCGAAACACCAGGCGTTCAGGCAGATGGCAAGGTCGTAGGCCAGCATGTCGGTGCAGGCGAAATAGAAGTCGATGAAGCCGGACAGGACGTCTCCGAGAAAGAAGACATTATCCTGAAACAAGTCCGCGTGAACCACACCGCGCGGCAGGTCCGCAGGCCAGTTTTCCTCCAGAAAACCGATTTCGGCCTCTAGAAAGGCATAGAGACCGGGCTTCACGCTATCAGCCTTTGTACCGCAAGATTCAAGCAACGGCCGCCAGGACGCCACCGAGAGGCTGTTCTCCCGGACCATTCCGAAATCGGCCCCCATCTGATGCATCCGTGCCATTTCAGTACCGAGTGCCCGGCAGTGGACCGGCATGATCTTCCGGTGCCAGATCCCATCAAGGAATGTGACGACTGCCGCCGGACGCCCGTTCAGCATGCCCAGCGTCTCGCCGGATTTATCCGGAACCGGGCGCGGACAGGACAGCCCCTTGCCCGCAAGATGGTTCATCAGATTGAGGAAAAACGGCAGATCGTCCGGGTTCACCCGTTTCTCGTAAAGCGTCAGAATGTAGGTGCCGGTCGTCGTCCGGACCATGAAGTTGGAATTCTCCACCCCTTCGGCAATGCCGGAGAAGGACAGCGGGTCGCCGATATCATAACCGGAAAGAAAGGACGCGAGGTCCTCATCGGAAATAGACGTGTAAACGGCCAAGGACTTAACTCGCCAACTCGCGGGGCAGCTTGAAATGAACATCCTCGCGAGCAACCGTCACCTCTTCAATTGTGACAGTACGATGAGCCCGGCAGGCCTCGATCACCTCGTCGACAAGAATTTCAGGCGCGGAAGCTCCGGCGGTAATGCCAAGCACCGTGACATCGGCCATCCAGTCCCAGTCGATATCGACGGCACGCTGGATCAGCAGCGCCTTGTCGCAGCCGCGCCCCTTGGCGACCTCCACCAGACGCTTGGAGTTGGAGGAGTTCGGCGCACCGATGACGACCATACCGTCGCAGCGCTCCGCGATCGCCTTGACCGCTTCCTGACGGTTCGTCGTGGCGTAGCAGATGTCTTCCTTGGCTGGCCCGACCATCTTCGGAAACCGGCTCTGCAGCACCGAAACAATCTCAGCCGTATCGTCCACCGACAGCGTGGTCTGCGTGATGAAGGCGAGATCCGGATCGCCCTCGAAGCTGACCGTCTCGGCATCCGCGCGGGTTTCCACCAGGGTGATCGCACCGTCCGGCACCTGCCCCATGGTGCCGACCACTTCAGGGTGGCCGGCATGGCCGATCAGGATGATGTGGCTGCCCTTCTTCAGGTGCCGCTCGGCTTCCAGATGCACTTTGCTGACCAGCGGACAGGTGGCATCAAGATACACCATGTTGCGCCGCTCCGCCTCGGCCGGAACGGATTTCGGCACGCCATGCGCGCTGAACACCACCGGCGCGTCTGGCGGCACCTGGTCCAGTTCCTCGACGAAGATCGCGCCCTTTTTTTCCAGACCCTCGACCACAAAGCGGTTATGCACGATCTCGTGCCGGACATAGACCGGCGCGCCGTACTTCTCGAGGCTGCGCTCGACGATCTGGATTGCTCGGTCAACGCCCGCACAGAATCCACGCGGCGTGGCCAGCAGAATGGTGAGATCGGATTTGCTCATGCCCGCGATGTAGTCCCTTGGTAAAAACTTGTCCATAGAAGACAGAAGCGCGCCATGCCCATTTGCGGGTCTGGTATCTAACGAGTAGTGTGTGCGCCGACTGAACCCTAGCAGAGCTGAGCCATGTTTTCTCAATCGCGTTTCCGCTTTCCGACCCGCGCCTTGCTGCCGCTCGTGCTGCTAGCGTTCGTGGCTGCCTGCTCCAGTGACGAGGGCCCGCCCCCGGGCTGCCCGGTGACCAATTTCGTGAACGATCTAGATCATGTGACGGTCTTTACCGACAACACTGTTGGCGATCTCACCGACGTCCGATTCGACGCTCAACTGACCAGCCTCAGCGCGACCTGCAACTTCGAGAGCGATGAGCTGGCGTTGGATATCGCATTCCAGATCATCGCGGCCCGCGGCCCAGCCAAAAAGGATAGTCAAGCGGCGGTGACCTACTTCATTGCCATCGCGGACGAGACCGGTGCGGTCATCGCCAAACAGACCTTCGACAACACCCTGCCTTTCAAGGGCAATCTCCGCCGCGTTGCCATCAAGGACGAATTCGAGCCGACGATCCCCTATCCAGCGGACAGGAACATTCTGAACGACTACCGAGTGCTGATCGGCTTCCAGCTCACCCCGGAACAGCTCACCTACAATCGGTCGCGCCGGCGTTAGGTTGGCTCTGGTGTGTCCTTCACCTCCGCCATTAACCAGCGGATGAAGTCACGAACCGCCTTGCTGTTGTCCTTATGGGTCTGGACATAGTATCCGCCCATCGAGACTGGCCTGTATCCTCTAATTGGAACCAGCGTCCCATAACGAAGCTCACGCGCGATCATCGCCGCCGGAGCCAGGGTCATGCCATATCCGGCCACGGCGCCATGAAGCGCTGCATCGTCAATTTCGAAACCGTCGGCGAGGATGAGTTCGTCGAACCGGAGTCCAACCGCGTTCGACCACAACTTCCAGTCCCAGTTGTCAGTGGAGCATTGCAGTGCTGGGATCAAGGCAAGACTGTTCTCTTCCCCGTCAACTGATCGCAGCAGCCCGGGGGAGGCAACCGGCACACAATCGTCCCGGAGCAGCAGTTCGGCTTCCGGTGTTGGGTCGTCGATCCGATGATAGGTGATCGCCAGATCGATTCCATATTCCAAGCGAAATCGATTGTGGTGCGATGTCTCAACGCGCACCTGTGTTTCCGGATGGTTCGCCTTGAACCGCTCCAGCGCCGGGATCAGCCAGCGGATGGCAAATGACAGCGGCGCCCGAACCACGACCTGCCACGCATCCCGCGTGAGAGCGGCGACCGCGCGGTCGATTTCCTCAATCGCGCCCGCCGCGCCCCGGAAGAGACGCTCACCCTGCGCCGTCGGCGTGATCGAATTGTTGCCGCGCTCGAACAGCGGCAGACCTATTTCCAGTTCGAGTTTGCGGAGTTGGTGGCTTACCGCGCTCGGCGTCACATGGAGCTCTTCGGCCGCTCCGGTGATGGCGCGGTGGCGCACGACGGCAGCGAACACTCTGATGGCATTCAAGGAAATCCGGCTCTGATGCTGCATGACTTTTCCTCAACCAAAAGACATTTTCATCCTTTGATATCAGATACACTAACTGAGCGGAAATCGGGTGCATCGCAAACAAGACAAGCGACCGGAGTCCTGGCCACGCGGCAAGGCCCTACCGGAAGCGGAAAGCAGAACGCCGCTAGCCGCGCGCGCCCACGATCAAGTCGATCAGCCGGTTGAACTCCCGCCTGCCGGTGAACCGGTGCTCCTGACAGAATGCGCTGTTCAGACCAGCCTTCGCGTAGCAATCCACCACAATTTTCTCCAGCGCCGCGTTACCGTCCATGCCCTCCCTCTGGATCGACAGCCACCTTTTCAGGAATTCCGAGGTATCGGACTGGTGGACGATCACGGTTTTCCAGGCGGGAATGACGAACACCGTCTGCTGGCCTAGCCCCCAGGCGAAGAAGCTTCCCTCGGGCAACCCGGTGTCGCGCGACGGAATCCACCAGAGATAGCCATGCCCGGCGCGCAACCCCTCGATCCCCGTCTCCGTGTAGTCCGCCGTGATGCGATCAACCCAGGATGCCGGCATGACGGAACGGCCATCCATGACGCCCCGGTCGACAAAGAGCTGCCCAAAACGGGCGAGATCACGCGCCGAGAGCCAGAACATGGCCGCCCGGTGCCGGGACAGATCCGGTGCCTCGCTATATGAGGCCGAGTCCAAGGTGAAGTCCTGCATGCCCAGCGGTTCGGCGATGCCGTCACGAAACGCTTCGGCGACCGAAAGGCCCGTGCGCCGCTCGAAGATCGTCGTCAGGGCGTTGTAGTCCCAGTTGTTATATGCCCAGATCGTGCCCGGCTGGTTTTCCCCCTTGCCAAGCCGGCGTTCCTTTTCCGCGGTCAAACCGCCTTCCGCAGCGGCGGGGTGATTGATCCCGGACACGCTCTTCAGAAGATGCAGCACCGTTGCCTGCCGCTGTAGCGGGGTGAGCGGCCCCGGGCCGTCGTCAATGCCGAGTTCCGCGAGCGTCGCATCCAGCGGGATCTCGTTCGGCCCATCGCCCACATGCTGCCCGACGACGGCACTGAGGATCGCCTTGCGGGCGGAGTGGATGCTGTACGGCACCGTCAGGTCGCCGAGCGACGCGACGATCTCCCCTTCGGTCACGACGATGAACGAATCGACACTAAGCCGGGTCAGATAGTCGAGGGTCCGGTCCAGCCCCTCCGACGACCAGCCGAGAGCACCGGCGCGGTCCGGATCCAACCGGCTGGTCGGAACATCGCGCGGCGCAAAGGGCGACAACGGACGGCCGGACGAAAGCCCACTTTCGCCCGTGGCGACGAGATATCCGAGGATCACGGCGGGCACCAGTAGCAGGGCTGCGATTATCGAGAGGCGACGGCGGGTCATGCTGCTCATCCCAGTAGCTGGAAGAAGACGCTTTGTCGGATTTCGTCTAATACGGGTGTTGCGCGCCGATCAGGACGCAAAAATGATCACGCAGGAAAGCGAATAACGTCAATTCTGATGTAGCCGGGAGCTTCATCAGGCATCCCCTAAATATTATGTGGACGCCAGTGCACTTGATCAAGTGACATGTGGATTGTAGCGCATCCCGCGTAGGAGCGGCGACAGCGGCCAATGAAACGCAGCCCTGACGCTGCATGAATTTTTCTCAATCAAAATCCATTTTCATCATTTGATGTCAGATACATTTCTTGGGCAAAAACCGGGTGTATCGCAAACAAGACAAGCGCCCAATGCCATGCATTCCCGATCCAATGCCCTCGCAATCGCCGCTATTGCCTGCTCGACAGGAATCTGGGCGTTTATCTTCGCCTCGGCCAGGTTCGTCGACGGCGCAGCAACCGCACCACAGATCTGTCTCCTGAGATATATCGGCGGCGCGATTACACTCCTGATCATGGCACTATCCTCTCGGCAGCGGCTGTCAACCTATCGCAGCCCGTCCGTAAAAGGACATCTGGCGCGCGCCCTTTGCGGCTGCTTCGGCGCGCTCGCGATCATCTATGCATCGGCCGCAATGCCGGTCGTGGACGCAAGCGGAATCGGACTGCTGTATGTCGTGATCATGATCGCGCTCAGCGTTTTCATTTTCGGGGACCGTATCAACGGGTGGCGAGCCGCTGGCATCGCCCTTTGTTGCGCAGGTGCCTTTGCAATGCTCTGGTCCCGGGGCAGTTTCCGGTCTCTTGATCTCGCTTATATTGGTCCGGCTTCCATCGCGCTTCTCGGCGCACTCCTGCTCGCCCTCGAAGGCATCCTGATCAAAGGGCTCTCGCAGAACGACAGCGCTGTGACGGTCATGCTTCATGTGAATGTCTTCGGTCTGGTGATGATGGCGATCCCGGCGGCGGTCACCTGGCATCCCCTCGGGATCTCTGACATCACCATGCTGCTTTTGCTCGGACCGCTCGCCATTCTCGGCCAGTTCCTGACGATACTCGCTTACCGGCACGCCGATCTGTCTCTTGTCGGGCCTTTTGAATACAGCTGGCTAATCTTTGCTGCCCTGATCGGTTTTGCTTTCGGGGAAATCCCGCCTACCGGAGTGTTTCTCGGCGGCGCCCTGATGATAGCGGGCGGGGTCGTTCTGTCAGGTCGGCGCGCCTGATTGCCAAGGCCCCTTTCCTTTTTCAGCGACGACGACTATTGTCTCGCGACTACCGACGACCCTCAAGGGAGAGACCGGCCACATGGTCGGCGCCGAAGGAGCAACCGCCCCCGGAAACTCTCAGGCAAAAGGACCTTGAGGCGAGGAACCTCTGGAAAGCAGGCGGGAAACCGCCTCACCCACGGTGAAAGCCCGGCACAGAGTTCGCCGGGTGAATCTCTCAGGTTAGCGACAGAGGGGGCAGGTTCCGGCGTTTTGCCGGGGTGCCTTTACGCTGACCGGAGAGTGCCATGACGCAACAAACCCTTCTCAAGACTCCCCTGCACGGACTGCATGTCGAGCTCGGCGCCAAGATGGTGCCGTTCGCCGGCTATGACATGCCTGTTCAGTACCCCGCCGGCGTCAAGGCAGAGCATCTGCATACCCGCGCCAAGGCCGGGCTGTTCGACGTCTCCCATATGGGGCAGGTTAAACTCTCCGGAGCCGTTGCGGCGCGCGATCTGGAACGGCTGGTGCCAGGCGATCTCGATGGGCTCTCGGTCGGCCAGATGCGCTACAGCATGTTCACAAACGATGCTGGTGGTATTCTCGACGACCTGATGGTCTGCCGGATCGAGGACGGGTTGATGGTCGTCGTCAACGCAGCCTGCAAGGACGCCGATATCGCCCATATGCGGGCGCACCTTTCCTCCGAAATTACCGTTCTTGAAGACCGGGCTTTGATCGCGCTGCAGGGCCCCGGCGCCGAAATGGCGCTGTCAGCCCTTGCCCCCGCTGCCGCGACGCTTAGCTTCATGACCGGCGCGGAGATGGATGTGGACGGGGCCGCCTGCTTCGTCACCCGCTCCGGCTATACCGGCGAGGACGGCTACGAGATTTCCGTACCCGGCGATCAGGCCGACGCACTTGCCCGCAAGTTGTTGGCCCAGAACGACGTGGAAGCCATCGGACTTGGCGCCCGGGATTCCCTGCGCCTCGAAGCAGGCCTTTGCCTGTACGGTCACGATATCGACGAGACGACAACACCAGTCGAGGCTGCGCTTACCTGGTCGATCGGCAAGCGCCGGCGCGAGGAAGGCAGCTTTCCCGGAGCCGACATCATTCTCGATCAGATCAAGAACGGCGCCCCGCGCAAGCGGGTCGGCATCCTGCCGGACGGACGGGCACCCGCCCGCGAAGGCACCGAAATCCAGGCGCCCGACGGCACCAGCATCGGCACCATAACCAGTGGCGGCTTCGGGCCGAGCCTGGAGGCTCCGCTGGCCATGGGATACGTCACCACCGGGCACGCAGCCGCCGGTAGCGCTGTAAATGTTGTCGTTCGGGGCAAAGCTCTGCCCGCCGCGACCGCCAAAATGCCATTCGTCCCGAATGGCTACAAACGTTAAAACAAAGCACCAGAGGGGATCAAAAATGAGCGAACGTCGCTTTACCGAAGACCATGAATGGATCGATCTTGACGGCGAGATCGGCACCGTGGGGATTACCGGATTCGCCCAGGAACAGCTTGGCGAAGTCGTATTCGTGGAAGTCCCGGATGTCGGCAAGACCGTCTCCAAGGGGGATGAAACCGCCGTCGTCGAATCCGTGAAAGCCGCAAGCGAGCTTTACGCACCAGTCACAGGCGAAGTGGTCGAGGCCAATGCGGCATTGGCCGACACGCCGGACCTGGTGAACAGCGATCCCGAGGGCGCTGCCTGGTTTTACAAGATCAAGATTTCCGACAAGGCCGAGTTCGACGCCCTGATGGACGCCGACGCCTACAAGGCGCACGCGGAGGCCTGAGGCCGGGCGCCAGACCAGCATTCGGTCTGTGGCGCCCCCTCCCACTTAAAGAAAGACGTACGGCCCTCGGGCCGGAAGGAGCAGAAGAGATGATGGACAACAGATTGGCCTTCGCCGAACAGGAAGAAAGCGAAGAGTTCATTCGTCGTCATATCGGCCCTGGCCCGGAAGATCAGGGAACCATGCTGAAGGCGCTCGGCTATGAGAGTCTCGGCGCCCTGATCGATGCCGCCGTTCCGGCAAAGATCCGTGTCCGCGAGCCGCTCGACCTGCCGCCCGCCCAGACCGAAAGTGCGGTGCTGCAGAAGCTCCGGCAATATGCCAACACCAATACAGTGAACCGCACCCTGATTGGCATGGGCTATTACGGCACCCGCGTACCGGCCGTTATTCAGCGCAACATTCTGGAAAATCCGGCCTGGTATACGGCCTATACGCCGTACCAGCCGGAGATCAGCCAGGGCCGTCTGGAAATGCTGCTGAACTTCCAAACCATGATCGGCGACCTGACCGGCCTGGAAATCGCCAACGCCTCTCTGCTCGATGAGGGTACGGCAGCTGCGGAAGCCATGGCTTTCTGTCACAAGGCGGCGAAGAACAAGGGCAATGTGTTCTTTGTCTCGCGAAACTGCCACCCGCAGACCATCGACATTCTTCAAACCCGCGCCGCACCGGCCGGGTTGACCGTGATGGTCGGTGACGAGAACGAGCCTCTGCCGGAAGATGCCTTCGCTGTCCTGCTGCAATATCCAGACACGAACGGCGCCGTGCATGATTACGCCGCCATCGTCGAGAAGGCCCACGCACAGGGTGCGCTTGCAGTGGTCGCGGCGGACCTGCTGGCCCTGACCCACCTCACCCCTCCGGGCGAGTTCGGTGCGGATGTCGCCATCGGCACCAGCCAGCGCTTCGGCGTGCCGCTCGGCTTCGGCGGCCCGCACGCCGCCTATTTCGCAACCAAGGACGCATACAAGCGCTCGATCCCGGGCCGGATCGTCGGCGTTTCGGTGGATAAGAATGGCGACCCTGCCTACCGGCTCGCCCTGCAAACCCGCGAGCAGCATATCCGCCGTGAGAAGGCGACCAGCAACATCTGCACCGCCCAGGTCCTGCTTGCCGTCATGGCGGCGGCCTATGCCTGCTATCACGGGCCGGTCGGCCTGATGAAAATCGGCCGCCGGGTGCACCGCCGGACTGCGATCCTGGCGCAGGGCCTGCGCGAGCTTGGCTACACAATTGCGCACGAGAATTTCTTCGACACCATTATCGTGCAGACCGACGACTGGACCGGCTCCGTCATCGAGGCCGCCCGCATCGAAGGCGTCAATCTGCGCATTTTCGAGAACAGTGTCGGCATCTCTCTGGACGAGACCTGCACCCGTGAGCTGGTCGAGCGTCTCTGGGCCATGATGGCCTTCGACAGCATGAAGGAACTGACCTACGAGGCCGTCGCCGAACGCACCCCTGACGCCATTCCGTCGAAGCTGGAACGCAGCTCCGAGTTTCTGACCCACCCCGCCTTCAACAGCTATCACTCCGAGACCGAAATGCTGCGCTACCTGCGCCGTCTTGCGGACAAGGACGTGGCTCTGGACCGGTCCATGATCCCGCTCGGCTCCTGCACCATGAAGCTGAACGCGACCACGGAAATGATCCCGGTTACCTGGGCATCCTTCTCCGATATCCATCCGTTTGCGCCGCGCGATCAGGTCGAAGGCTATCACCTGATGATTGCCGAGCTGGAGCGTATGCTGGCGGAAATCACCGGCTACGCCGCCGTCTCCCTGCAACCGAATGCAGGCTCACAGGGTGAATATGCCGGTCTTCTGGTAATCAGCGCCTATCATGAGAGCCGGGGCGAGGGGCATCGCAATATCTGCCTGATTCCAAGTTCCGCGCACGGCACCAATCCAGCTTCCGCCGCGATGGCTGGCATGAAAGTCGTGGTCGTGAAATGCGACGATGACGGCAATATCGATATGGGCGACCTGAAAGCCAAGGTAGAGCAGCACAGCGACACTCTCGCCGCTCTGATGATCACCTATCCCTCAACCCACGGTGTGTTCGAAGAGACCGTGACCGAGATCTGCGATCTGATTCACGAGCATGGTGGTCAGGTCTATATGGACGGCGCCAATCTCAATGCCATGGTCGGCATCTGCAAACCGGGCCAGTTCGGCTCCGACGTCAGCCACCTCAACCTGCACAAGACCTTCTGCATTCCGCATGGCGGCGGCGGCCCCGGCGTCGGCCCGATTGGCGTCGGCGCGCATCTGGCGCCGTTCCTGCCCGGCCACCGGAACATGAACGCCCAGGAAACCGCCATCGGGCCGGTCAGCGCCGCGCCATATGGCAGTGCCGGAATCCTGCCGATCTCCTGGAGCTATATTGAGCTGATGGGGGCGAACGGACTGAAGCAGGCAACCGAGGTCGCGATCCTGTCGGCCAACTATCTGGCCCACCGCCTCGAAGACCATTTCCCGGTGCTCTACAAGGGCAAGAACGGCTTGGTGGCGCATGAATGCATCATCGACCTGCGCCCGCTGAAGGACGAAACCGGCGTTACCGTCGACGATGTCGCCAAGCGCCTGATGGATTACGGTTTCCACGCACCGACCATGTCCTTCCCGGTGCCCGGCACGCTGATGATCGAGCCGACCGAAAGCGAGCCGCTGGCCGAGCTGGAACGGTTCTGCGCAGCGATGATCGCCATCCGGCAGGAGGTACGGGAGATCGAGCAAGGCAAACTAACCCGCGATGAAAGCCCGCTGGCCCATGCCCCGCATACGGCAGGCGATCTCATGGCGGATGACTGGGACCGGAAATATTCCCGCGCCCAGGGCGCCTTCCCGGTCGACAGCCTGCGGGCCAACAAATACTGGCCACCGGTCGCCCGCATCGATCAGGCCTACGGCGACAAGCACCTGATCTGCTCCTGCCCGCCACTGGAGGATTATCAAGAAGCGGCGGAGTAGTGAGCAAGAGCGTCAACCGGGTCAAAGCTGCGGCCGAAGCGGCCGGGTTGAGCGTCGAGATCCTGCGCATGCCGGACTCGACACGGACCGCCGCCGAAGCCACGGCCGCCTGTGGCTGCGATGTGACACAGATCGTCAAATCGCTGATCTTCAAGGGTGGCGAGACAGGCGCGCTGAAACTGCTGCTGGTCTCCGGCGCCAATCAGGTGGATCTGGAAAAGGCGGCCGCGCTGGTTGGCGAGCCGCTGGAGCGTGCCGACCTGAAGGAGGTTCGCAAGATCACCGGCTTTGCGATCGGCGGTGTCTCGCCGCTCGGGCATCTGACTCCGGTTGAGACATGGATGGACGAGAGCTTGCTCAGCTTCGAAACGGTCTGGGCGGCAGCGGGTGCGCCCAACGCGGTCTTTGAGACTACCGGTGACGCACTTAAGAATGCTGCCGGTGCGACTGTGGCTGCTCTCAGCTAACGACGAAACCTGCGTCCACCATGCGCTGACAGCTCAGAGCTTAAGGCCCTTGGCGTCTCCATCGTCTCCGCCCTGCTTGCCCGCAGCTCCATTCTTCGGATTGACCCGGCGGATGATGATGTCCCCGTTCGGCAGGACTTCAGGTGCTTCATATTGCGGGATTGAGGAGAAGAAAGCGCGCAGGCCGTCGAGCACCATCTGCGCCCCGCGTTCAATGGTATCCGCAGGCGGCTCTTCGGCAGCTCTGGCAGGACTTGTGGCAACAGCCAGGGACAAGGACAGGCCAAGCAGTGCAGATAAAGGCAGTTTGGTCTTCATGTACGACTCCTTTGTCAGGACGTCCTATCATAGACATGATTTAGCCGACAAAAAGGCGGGCACAGGCTCGGCTTACCGCCCGGCAACAACCGCGCTGGTCACGCCGTTCACTTCCGTGACCAGCGCGCGAAGCTCCTCCCGTGTCATACCGACGGTATCGAACAGGCAAGCAGAGACATCTCTAGACTTTTTACGCAGCGTTCGCCCCGCCTCGGTCAGGGTCACCTGAACCTGCCGCTCGTCATTGGCGGCCCGGCGGCGCTGCACGAGCCCCGCCTGCTCAAGCCGTTTCAGCAGCGGTGTCAGGGTGTTAGATTCCAGATGCAGAAGCTCTCCGAGCTGACCGACATTCTGATTGTCATGCTCCCACAGAGCCATCAGCACGAGATATTGCGGATAGGTTAGCCCGAGTTCTCCCAGCAGCGGTTTGTAGAACCGGTTCATGGCGTGATGCGCCTTGTAGAGAGCGAAGCACAGGAGCTCGTTCAGCTGCGGTTGGCCGGCAAGTTCGTCTGACACAAATAGTCTCCCATACGACACCGCCCACAACATGCGAGGAAATTTAATCGCACGCGATAAAATCGCAAGCCCTTGACAGTTTATTACGGGTGATTACTTATGTCGCACACGATTTAATCGTCTACATCAAATCAATCAAGGAACTATTTTATGTCAGTCAATGTTCTCTACACCATCGGTGCGACCGCAACCGGCGGCCGGGACGGCAGCGCCAAGACCAGCGACGGCGCACTCGACGTCACCCTCTCGACGCCGAAGGAACTCGGCGGGGCCGGCGGCGCCGGAAACAATCCGGAACAACTTTTCGCGGCGGGCTATGCAGCCTGTTTCCTCGGCGCGATGAAGTTTGTCGCTTCCCAGGGGGAGTCTTCGGTCGAGATCACCCCGGAAACCACCGTCTCCTCCGAAGTCGGCATCGGCCCACGCTCTGAAGGTGGCTTCGGTCTTGAGGTGTCGCTCACTGTTTCCGTTCCCGGCGCGGACAAGGACGCTGTGCAGGACCTGATCGAGAAAGCCCACCAGGTCTGCCCGTACTCGAACGCCACGCGGAACAATATCGACGTGAAACTGTCGGTCGACTAAGGCTAAGCCGGAACATCAACGAAAACGGGCCGCCCAATTGGCGGCCCGCTGCATTTGAGTTTCTATTCCGCTGCCATGATCCGGGCCTGCCCCGACACTCGGATCGAACTTCCCGGCTCGGACGAAAATTCGGCGTGCAGACGCGAGAGCATACCCATGTCTTCGCCCTGAATGACCTCAATAGCCCCTGAATGCGGCCAGCCGATATCCCGGAGATAGCCTGCGAAGGCAGCTGTCGCTGCACCCGTGGCCGGGTCTTCATAAACACCACCCGAAGCAAACGGGTTCCGTGTGTGAAACAATTGCGGGCTTTCCGGAAAGACCAGCAGGATTGTCACCAGACCGTGCCGCCTCATCAGCGCCTGACCCTCACCCAGATCATATTTCATATCGGCAAGGGCCTGACGCGAATTGAGCGCCAGCACGAAATGATCTGCCCCGCCATGGATCAGTGCGGGCGGGATGTCCTTATGCAGATCGTCCGTTGAATAGCCGAACAGATCCATCACCTCGGATAAGAGCGCGGCTGATGCTTTTTCGCTGCGGGTCGGAGGCGACTGCAATGCGGCCGTCAACGCTCCAGCTTTGTTCGTCCCTTCAACGGTGATGTTCGCATTGTTGAGTGTGAGGCCAAAAACGCCGTCTCCCTCTTTCAGGGCAAGCGCGGCCCCGAGGGCGATCGTAGCGTGGCCGCAGAACGGAACCTCCGACTCGGGGGAGAAATAACGCACCCGCCAGCTCTCACCTTCAGGCGCGGCAAAAGCGGTTTCCGAGAAACCCACTTCGGCGGCGATGCGCCGCATGTCTTCCACCGTGGGTAAGCTATCCGCAATCAGGACACCTGCGGGATTGCCACCTGCATCCGCATGCGAAAATGCCGCTATTCGTTCCACATTTACTTTATTCATGTTTTTTCCACATCATTGACGAAAAATCGAAACTAATGTGACTAGAAATGGGCGCAACAGCGTAGCCTCACAACGGAAGTTTTCAGGCACGGTGGAAATTGATCTGTTCTGAAAGGTCACCAGTATTGCCGGACAATGAAAGCTGCTTCCGGACACGTGGGAGCAGCATAACCCACGCGCCAGAGAACACCGGTCACCTTGCAATCTTTATGAGAAGGGACTTGCAGGTTATCCGGCCCCGGCGCCCTTCTCACAGCCTCATTCGTTCCTGAGCAGCGGAGCGGCTTTCTGTGACAAGGCGCTCCAGGTGCCGATCAGCCCCAGTGTGATGGTGATCATCGTCGAGAAAGCAGCCGTCAGCACCACCGATGGCGCGTCGAAGGCAAAGTCGCCCCGCATCAGCTGGGTGATGACGACATAGCCGATGATCGTGCCGATAAGGGCGGCGACCAGCGACGTTGCAAGACCGAGCAGGCCATATTCCAATATATAGGCAGCCAGCACCTTACGCCGGGTTGCTCCCAGTACCTTCAGCACAACCGCATCGTAGATCCGCCTCTGGTGGCCGGAGATCACCGCCCCGGCCAAAACGAGGACACCCGCGAGCAGCGTCACTGACGCAGTTATCCGGATGGCGATGCCGACCGCGTCCATGATGCGCCCGGCATTGTCGAGCGCGTCCTTCACCCGGATGGCGGAGACATTGGCGAACCGGTCCGTGACCGCCCGCTGCACAGCCTCTTCCCCATCCGGGCTATCAGCATAGACCGTGGAAATAATGCTGTGCGGTGCCGCCTCAAGCGTGCCGGGAGCAAAGACGAAGACGAAATTCATCCCCAGCGACTGCCACTCGATGTTCCGCAGATTATGAACTGTCGCGGTGATCTCCCGGCCGAGAACATTCAGGGTGATGGTATCCCCGATGCCGATTCCGTAACCACGCGCGATTTCCGCATCGAAAGAGAGCAGCGGTGGCCCGCTGTAATCCTCCGGCCACCAGTCGCCTTCAACCAGGTCGGTGCCGGGCGGTGGCGTCGCGGCGTAAGTCAGGCCGCGATCCCCGTTTATGGTCCATTGCACGTCCGGGTCGACCTTGCGCTCCGACGCAGGCACCCCGGCGATCTTGACGATCCGGCCTCGCACGAGCGGCGTGCGCTCCATCTTGGTGATACCGGGCACGCTTTCCACAGTCTCAATGAAGCCCTCGACCTGGTGCGGTTGGATATCGATGAAGAAATAGGACGGTGCGATCTCCGGGATCTGTTCTTTCAGTTGGCGAGACAGGTTGGCCTCGATCAGGGCAATAGCGACCAGCACGGTGAGGCCAAGTCCAAGAGATAGGATCACGCTCGCCGTCGGCGCGCCGGGCCTGTGCAGATTGGCCACGGCAAGCCGCAGGTCCGGGCGCTTTGGCGTCGGGACCATACGGGCGCCCCGGACAATAAGCTGGGCTCCACCGCCGAAGAGTAACAGAACACCCACCGCCCCAGCGATGAAGCCGCCCGCCAATTTCGGATCATCCGTCGCGACCACGGCAAGGCCAGCCAGGATCAGAGCGCTGACCGCACTGGCGATAATGTACTTTCCGGCAGGCCGTCCGGACGGCGGCACGATCAGGGCGCGGAAAAGCTGCGCCGCGCGTACCCCCCCTGCCCGCCCTAGCGGCCAGAGCGAGAAGGCGATGGTGGTGAGATAGCCGAACGCCCCGGCAGTCAGCAGGGGTTTCCAGTAAAGTCCACCCGGCACCTCGAAAGGCAGCATGCCGCTGATCAGCGTACCCGCAATCAACGGCGCCAGCGCGCCGATGGCAAGCCCGGCACCGATGCCGACGGTGGCAACCGCCAGGATCTGCACAAAATAGGCGGTGAAAACGGTCCCGGTCGTGGCGCCGAGGCATTTCAGAGTTGCGATGGTTGCCATCCGGCGATCAAGGAAAGCCCGTACCGCATTGGCGATACCAACACCGCCAACCAGGAGTGCCGTCAGCCCAACAAGGGTCAGGAATTGTGTCACCCGGTTGATGAACCGGTCGAAGCCTGGCGCGGCACGATCCACCCCGCGCAGCCGCCAACCCGCATCCGGGAATTTCTCATTCGCTTGTTCGATCCAGTCAGCCCCTACGAGACCCTGCTTCAAACCAATCAGGTAATGAAAGCGGATCATGCTGCCGCGCTGGACCAGACCCGTTTCCGGCAGGGAAGCTGCCGGGATCATCACGCGAGGGCCGAAGGAGGCAAAACTGACGGAGCGATCCGGCTCTTTCACGATAACATCGCGCACTTCAAAGGTGGCCTCGCCGATCTTCAGCGTGTCTCCCGGCACAAGTTCGAGCCGGGTTGCGAGAGCAGCATCCACCACAGCGCCGAAGATGCCGTCGCGCAGTGCCAGTTCGGTCTGAATGTCGTCGCCTTTTTCCAGATCGAGGGAGCCGAACAACGGATAGACATCGCTTACCGCTTTCAGTTCGACCAGGGTGCGCCGGTCCGCGTCGGTCTTGCGAGCCATAGCCCGCATCTCGACGGTTTCAGCCACAGTGCCGGACTGTCGGAACCAATCCACCTGCTCAGGTGCTGCCTCGCGATGAGTGTAGCGAATCTCGATATCACCGCCGAGGATCTCCCGTGCGTCCCGCTCGACCCCCGCCATCATGGCTGAAGAAACGGAGCCGACACCGGCCATCGCCGCCACGCCAAGGGCAAGGCAGGCTAAAAACACGCGGAAAGAGGAGACCGCGCCGCGCAGCTCCCGGCGGGCGATCGTCAGGGCAATGAGAAAATTTTGCATCAAGCGTGCTGCCGTTCAGCTGCCGCATTATCATCAGGTTCGGCTGGTGCACTCGGTGCCGCGCGCCGGAGATCACTCACAATCTTGCCGTCAGCCATGGAAATCACCCGGCTGCTATGCTCGGCCAACGCCATGTCATGGGTGATCAGCACTAGGGTAGTGCCGTGCGTCTCGCTCAACTCGAAAAGCAGTTCCATGATATTGTCGCCGGTAGCACCGTCGAGATTCCCCGTCGGCTCGTCCGCCAGCAACAGTTTCGGCCGGGTGACGAAAGCACGGGCAATGGCCACGCGCTGCTGCTCACCACCGGAAAGCTGGTCCGGGTAGTGCGTCACTCGGTGTGCCAGTCCTACCCGTCCTAGGCTCTCCTCGGCGAGGGCGAAGGCATCGCGTGACCCTGCCAACTCGAGCGGTATGGCCACGTTCTCGAGCGCCGTCATGGTCGGCACCAGACGGAAGGCCTGAAAGACGATCCCCACAGTGTCTCGCCGAAATATGGCAAGTGCATCCTCGCTCATAGCAGAGAGGTTGTGATCCGCAACGGAGACACCGCCGGAGCTGGCTTGCTCCAACCCGCCCATCACCATCATCAGGGTCGACTTGCCGGCGCCGGACGGTCCGACGATGCTGACCGTCTCACCGGCTGTTACTTCAAGATCAATCCCGCGGAGGATATTGACCTCGCCCGCCCCGCTCCTCAGGTTAAGGTGCAAGTCAGACAACCGGATCAATGCCATGAGTGAGTCTTCCCAGATTAAACAGCGGTGGAGCCCGGCGACGCCAGACGCCTCGGAATTGTGCGCACCTCCGCCATATAGGGTTACCATAGTGCATTGCAACGCTGTCAGACGTGCTTTCCGTCGTTGTGCCGCGGTTGTTCTCTCCGCATTATTATTGATTTTCCTCGCGTTCAGCACTTCCGCAGAAGCCGAACTCCGGATTCTCGGCCTCGGAGACAGCCTGATGGCCGGGTATGGCCTCCCGCCGGGAGATAGCTTTCCTGACCAGCTACAGGAAGTCCTTCGGGCAACAGGGATCGACGCCACCGTGACCAACGCCGGTGTCTCCGGAGATACCAGCGCCGGCGGGCGGGCCCGGCTGGACTGGGCCCTGGCCTCCGATCCCCACGCGGTGATCCTGGAGCTCGGAGCCAATGACGGGCTGCGCGGGTTGGAGCCGTCGGAAACGAGGCGCAACCTTGATGCCATCCTGACCGTCCTCGGCGAGAAAGGCCTCCCAGTCCTGCTCGCGGGCATGCTGGCGCCGCCCAATCTTGGTCAGGAATATGGCGTCGAGTTCGAAGCCGTATATCGCGACCTCGCCGAAAAACACGGTGTGTTGTTCTATCCGTTTTTCCTCGACGGTGTCGTCGGAGACCCGGCACTCAATCAACAGGACGGAATCCATCCGACAAAAGAGGGCGTCGCCATCATCGTCGAGCGCATTCTGCCGAAGGTGCGGGAACTCATCGATCACCAGACCAACTGATCCGCACCTTTCCGCAAACCGGATATCGGACGCGCCTTCACCCGGCATGACGCATCATGCATATCGACATTTTATCTTGTTTTACACTTTTTACGTGTATATATTTTGAATATCATATTACTCAACCCGCTTTGCCGTTCCGGAAAAGGAGATTTGGCATGCTGGACTGGATTTCAGAGAGAAAACATCCACTCGCCTGCATCATCGGCGGACTCTTTGCAGTAGCAATCTTGTTGATCTCAACCCTCCCTGTACTTGCCCAGGACACCTCTACCCACCCACGCCTCAAGATCATCAACGGATGCAGCAAAGCCATCTCCATCAATCACGTCGTCGGCGCCGGCGGGGGGACATTGACCGCCCCGAATCCGGCCATTCTGCAACCAAGCGGCCAGACCGGGGATTCCGTAACATTCAACATTCCGGACAAGGGTCTTGCCGGTACGCGGTTCTGGCCGAGCATGAAGGTACAATGCGCCGACGGCAGCTCGGGCTGCTCTATCGGGGAAAGCGGCGGCCCCGGTCTCGCATGTCCCGGCGGGATCGGCTGCGCGCCTCCGGTCGACTCAAAATTCGAGGGAACCTTCGGCTGCTTCGCGGCGGAAGCGGCTAAAGGCAATTGCCAGGTCAACCCGTCCGGAAACGGCGCCCCTCTTCCGGAGACGGATGGCTGGGACACCAGCATGGTCGATGGATATACGCTGCCCTACAAGGTCGAGATCAAGGGAAGCTGTCCGAACGGCCCGAAGAAAAACAAGATCGATTGCAGCGGCCTCAGCCTCTCCCAATGCCCTGTGAATGAAGATCTCAGCACCAACGGAGCCTATCCTGCACTCGCCAACGAGGATCTGACCCTCACCTTCCCAACATCGAGCGGCGGCGCGACCGACACCCAGACAGGCTGCTACTCCCCGTGCTCCAAGCTCACTACCGGGAACTGGCAGAACATCCCGAACCCACCATTCTCCGACGGGCCGACCACTTACCAACCCTCCGATCCCCAGGCCGACTATTACTGCTGCGGCGGGTCGGTCGGCGTTGAAGCCTGCCGGAACGGCCCGGTGGTGAAGACCAGCTACGTGAAGATGATTCACGAGGTCTGCCCGCAGACCTACGCCTACGCCTATGACGACGGAACCGGCAATTTCTCCTGCCCGGCCACCGCCGAGACGATCTACGAAGTCACGTTCTTCTGCCCGCTGCAAGACAGTTAGACCGCCCGGACGGGATACCCTGCTCGTCCGATGCTCCCCACTCAGGATCAGGCCCCTCTCCGGGTCCTGATCCTTCTTTCCGTTCCTCCCCGTTGATCCCGGACGCGCGCCGCGCTTAAACTCCGCGCCTTCGGGCCTCATGGCTCGAAACCTATCGCCCATCTGCTAATCAACGGAAGAGAGTTGCCAATGGAATATCGCCCGCTAGGACGAACGGACCTGCGCGTCAGCGTCATCTGCCTCGGAACCATGACCTATGGCGAGCAGAACAGCGAAGCCGAAGGCCACGAGCAGATGGATTACGCGCTGGAGCGCGGCGTGAACTTCTTCGACACGGCGGAGATGTATTCCGTGCCGCCACGGGCCGAGACTTACGGTCGTACAGAGGAAGTCATCGGCACCTGGGTCAAGGCTAGCGGCAAGCGGGACAAGGTGATCCTGGCGACCAAGGTGGTCGGCCCGGGAGAGCGCTTCGCCCATGTCCGCGACGGCAATCCGAAATTCAACCGCGAACACATCACGGCCGCTGTCGATGCCAGCCTGAAGCGGCTGCAGACGGACTATATCGACCTCTATCAGCTACACTGGCCGGAGCGCTCCACGAACACTTTTGGCAAGCTCAACTATGTGCATGCTGAGGAACAGGACTGGACCCCGCTGGAAGAGACCTTCGCCGTGCTGGCCGACCTGATCAAGGAAGGCAAGATCCGGCATGTCGGCCTCTCGAACGAGACGCCGTGGGGCACGATGAAATGCATCGCGCTGTCCGACGCCATGGGCCTGCCGCGTCCGGTCTCCGTTCAGAACCCGTACAACCTGCTGAACCGGAGCTTCGAGGTCGGTCTGGCCGAAGTGGCAATCCGCGAGGATTGTGGTCTGCTGGCCTACTCGCCCATCGCCGGCGGCGTGCTCAGCGGCAAGTATCTTGATGGTGCCCAGCCGGAAGGCGCCCGGATGACTCTCTTCCCGGGCAATTTCTCGCGCTATCTGAAGCCGAACGCCGAGGAAGCCACGATCGCCTATGCAAAGCTCGCCAAGGAGTACGGATTCGCGCCCGCAGACCTCGCCAACACCTTCGTTAACACCCGCCAGTTCACCACCTCGAACATCATTGGCGCAACGACGATGAAGCAGCTCGAAAGCAATATAGACACTGCCGAAATGGTGCTTCCGGAAGTCCTTCTGGAAGAGATCGAGAAGGTTAACCAACTGTACTCAAATCCCTGTCCTTGACAGCCTGCGCGAGCGTGATAGCCAATTATGTATGAACAGGTTGTTCGTCGCGCTCGCGCTACCCGACCATGTCCGCGCCGCACTCTCCCGGCTGCGCTGCGGTTTTCCCGGCGCCCGTTGGGTCGCGGAAGAAAACTTTCACCTGACATTGAGATTCATCGGCGCCGTCGATAACCGTGCGATGGACGACATCGCCGCGCAGCTTGATCGCGTCCGGGAGCCAGGTTTCGACCTTGAACTTGACGGTTTTGGATGCTTCGAGACCAAGGGCCGGGCCCGCGCGCTCTGGGCCCGGGTCCTGGCCAGCGAAGAATTGCTCCATCTCCAGCGCAAGGTCGATACCGCTCTCGATGCCGCCGGCGTTGAGCGGGAAACACGCAGGTTCAAGCCTCATGTCACACTGGCCCGCTTCAAGGATGCGCCACTCGGCCCGGTGAACGACTTCATCTGCGAAGCAAGCCCTTTCGGCACCGGACTGTTTCCCGTCGGCTCCTTCACGCTTTATCGCAGTTTTCTGCACCGGGACGGACCGATATACCGCCCGGAAGTGGTCTATCCTCTGGATGGCGACGCCTTTTCCGATCCCTATTTTGACGAATTCAGGGACGAGGAGGATTACGAAATCACGGACGGCGTCACCATTCCGTCGCATTGAGGCGGCATCGACACGGTTTTTTCACAAAGACCTGCAAGGATAGCTGCCCGTCAGGAAGGCTTTGGTGAACCATGCTACGTCTCGTTTGTTTTATCCTCGTGTTCGTCTGTTCAATTCCGCGCAGCGGTGCGGCCGACATCCCGGTCGATATGGAGCTGGTCCTTGCGATCGACTGTTCCTCCAGCGTGGATGACGAGGAATTCGCCCTGCAGGTATCCGGCATGGCCAACGCATTCCGCGACCCGATGATCCAGGACGCCATCCAGAACGGTGTTGAGGGCGCCGTCGGAATCTCCATCATCCAGTGGTCCAGCGAGCGCTTCCAGAATGTGGCTGTCCGCTGGCGCCTGCTGACCGGCCCCGCCGATGCGGACAATCTGGCGAACGAGATCGAGGCGATGCCGCGCACCATCGGCACCGGCGCAACGTCGATTGCCAATGCCCTGCTTTTCTCCGCGAACAGCTTCAACGGGAACGGCATGGAGGGATACCGCCGGGTTATCGACATGTCGGCGGACGGCGAGAACAATCAGGGCCTCGATATTCATATCGCACGGGCGCAGGTTCTGGCTCGCGGCATCACCATCAACGGACTGGCAATCCGGAATGAGTTCCCCAATCTCGACATGTATTTCGAGGACCGGGTGATCGGGGGCGAGAGAGCTTTTACCGAAGTGGCGAAAGATTACGAAGACTACCGAAACGCCATCTTCAGAAAACTTTTCCGCGAATTACGGGACGTCCCGGTTGCAGATGGGTCCGGCCTTGACCCATCATGGAAAGAGGCACTGCTGATGCAGCAGCCTGAGGAGCGGCTTCAAACGCGGTAATCAGGGTGATGGTTTGAAAATTCTGAAAACGGTTCTGGGCCTGCTCCTGCTCTGCGTCGGGCCATCTTCCGTTGCCCAGAGTGAATATCCCGTAGATGTCGAACTGGTGCTCGCCATCGATTCTTCCGCCAGCGTCGACCGCGATGAATTCGATCTGCAACTGCGCGGCCTCGCTCTCGCTTTCAACGACCCAGAAGTGCAGCAAGCCATCCGGGACGGCGCCTTTCAGGCCATCGCGGTAACCTTGGTCGAATGGTCAAGCGTCGACCGTCAGGCGGTCAACATTCCTTGGCGCCTGATCAATAGCACCGAAAGCGCAGAAGCCTTCGCTGCGGATGTCGCCGCCTCGGCCCGCATGGTCGATACCGGCGCCACCTCGATCTCGGCCGCTATCGCCTACAGTGTGCCCATGTTCGCCGTGAACGGTTTCGCCGGCCAGCGCCAGGTGATCGATATTTCTGGCGACGGCTTTAACAATTCCGGCCGGTTGATGCAGGAAGGCCGCGAGATCGCAAGCAATGCCCGCGTCACCGTCAACGGGCTGGCTATCCAGAATCAGGTGCTGGATCTCGGCGGCTATTTCGAGGAAACCGTCATCACCGGCCCCGGCGCCTTCGTCATCACGGCCGAGGACTACGAGGATTACATCAAGGCGATCCGGCAGAAATTACTGCGGGAAATCAAGGCGGCGCCGATTTCCTAACGGCATACGTTGTTATAGACAACGCCTCCGCCCTGCACCAATAGATATTGAAATTGCAAGCCTCTCATTCTATTAGTGTATTTTTACCTTAACAAGATTGCCAAAAATGTCCGAAATGACAAAGACGCATTACGACATAATCGTTATTATCCCACTAGAAGAGGAACTAGTTTCTTTCTTAGAGGTTTTTCCGTCAATTAGAAATTTAAGCACTGAAATAGAATTTCGACATGAAGTAGATTCTAGAGAATCTGGACTTCGGATACTTGCAGTGCAGCAATTAGATATGGGCCGAACAAGCGCAATGACAGCAACAATTGGAGCCCTTACTGATTTTACAACTGATCTAATAGTAAATATTGGGATCGCCGGCGGAATAACAAATGATTATGTTCTTGGCGATATTTGCTACAGTGGAAACATAATTGACTTATATGATAACTCAAAAATATCTGATACTGATACTGGCGAACAAGTCACAGAATATTCCCCAAACAATTTTGAGACCCCACAATGCATAACATCCGCGCTTAATTTTTCTAGGGTTCAGCCAGATTTCTTGGCTAAATATAAAGAATGGCAATCTGAGAGAGAAGTTTTTGTAAAATCGTTAGTAAGTACGAAAATTACAAATAGAGATGGCGACGATATTGAAATTGGGAAACCCACTACGAAAAACGGTAAAATAACATGCGGCATCGTCAGCAAGAGCGACTTCTACAATAATAAAATCAAAGGAATTGATAGGCGCTCGCTCGCAATTGACACTGAATCTGGCGGAATATTTGAAATTGCAAAAAAATATAAAGTATCATGCCTAGCTATAAGAGGAATTTCTGACTACGCAGATAAATCAAAAAACAAACTGGAAAAAGCAACGGGTGGACAAATTCGTCGTATTGCGGCAACGAATGCCGCGTCGTTTTTCCGACTTCAGTTAATTAATCCATATTTTTTAAATGCCATTCATATCGTCCACACACAGAATCACCCAGAACACTCTCTTAATTCATATGAACAAAAAAATGACCCGCTCATCAATCTAATCGCGTCGTCGAGCCAAGAAATTAAGAACCACCTGGAAAGAACATGCCCCGAGTATAGGTTACATGAAAAAGGGTACAGCCTACCTGTACCGCGCGTCATTCCAATGAACTTAAAAACGAAGGAAGAAAAAAGCAGCTCTCCTATCGAATTAAAGAAAACATTACAAACAAACGATCGTGTAATTATTAAAATACCTCATACATTTCCAGAAAAAAGCTTACCCTGGATTATAGCTGATTCACTAATTTCGAGCGAAATTGACGAACGACAAACCGTTCCCATCATCATTAATGCAGACAACATTAGAGGAGCCTCTGATACCATTGAGAAACTCTCATCAAAAGAAGCTATTGAATTAGCGGAAAGTAAAAAAATAACTTTAGTCGTTGTTTTGTACGACTTTAATCCAAAAACAAAACACAGAGCCAATCTTGTTATCGATCAAATTAATAAATTTTCAAATATAAAATTTATTATAATATCAAGTGGGGAAGGCGATATTTATACTGAATCAAATTTTGAAGATTTAATCAATGCTAAACCATTCAAAATGTGTGGAATTTCCTTCAATGAAGTGACATTTTTTGTCGAAAAGCATTTCGATATGTCGATCAACGAGGCAGAAGTTGTAGCACTTCGACTTCGAGATACATTTAGAAAATATGCACTTGATGCTCATCCAACATATTTCGCGGGCATTTCTCGAGAAACACTTGCAACATTATTACAAGCAAACCGTCGTTCTGAACTTATCGAGCTCGCCGTTGCTGGATATCTATCTTTTGTTGTTGCTGGAGACAAAGAAAGCATACGATTAAGTCGCACGACTCGCGCTCGTTTTTTGACAAATCTGCTGATTAAAATGAAAGTAAACGGGGAGACGTTCACACACTCTGAGCTAGTAAAATTTGCAGAAGATTTCGCTGTGGAAAGTGACTTCAACATAAATCCACTTCAATTCATAAAATCATTTGAAGATTTCGGCATATTACACTTTAATGGAAATGGAGTACAGATATCACTTCCATTTATTGAATCATATTTATTAGCAAATGCCCTTAGTAAAGATAGCACTCTTTCTGCCAGATATATAAAATTTGATAATAGCTTCGTTGATTACGCGACACTTGATATATACTCAGAAATAGGACCTTCAACAGAGATAATAGAAAAACTGGTTACAGCAGTTGATGGATGTATTAGTAAGCTTACAACGAACACTCCGGATAACGATTACTTATTGAGTGACGAAGCAACCGCAGCAGGATTAAAACACCCCAAGCGTCTAGAGGCACTGCAAAACAACCTAGAGGCGGCCTCTAAGTCTGTCCTAAGTGGTGCTAGAAACGCCGAAGAAAAACAGAAAATACTTGATGCTCAAGATTTCGTACGCCGCTCCGTATCTCATTCATCTCACGAAAAACAAGATAATTATGATGATGACGGGTTCGAAGCAGAAGCCGCTGAATTTGTCGAATGTGTCACAATTTGGGGAATTTCAGTAGTTGTACTAGGTGCTGGGGCCGAACACCTAAAAGCACCGATTAAAAGAAAATTAGGAAAAAAATAATAGAACTTTCCGCACGCATAATAGATAAATGGACCTCATATTCTTTGAGAATAAATTTCGACCGTTTTAGGGAAGAATTTTCAGACGAGGCTTTTCTACAGAAACTCCCCGGAGATGAAAGCATTGAGCAAAAGAGAAAATTCACGCTAAATTTGGTTGACCTTATGGAGATCGAGTCAAAGTCCTATCCGTTTAAAAAAATCTTAGGCTATGTATGTGAGCAGGCTCGACAAAATGTCCTAGCCGAGAGCCTTAGAAAAATTGACGTCTCCGGCAAAGTCGAAAAAATTATTCACGGGTCTTGGCTTACTGATATTGAAGCAGATCAAGGAAAACACTTACTAAAAGATGCGATAAAAAATCTCCCACATGCAGCCCTTCTTCGAATGACTTTATGTTCTCTTTATCTACATCGTATCTATTGGTCGCATTGGAAAAAAGACCATAAAATAACATTACTTGAAGCAGCAAACGATGCGATTCGACCGCTCGGGCGAGAAATTAGTGCTTCAGAAATGAAAAAATTGATTAAAAGCGAACCTTCAGAAGATGATTAACTTCTATAATTCCACATGCAGAAAACGTTTAACTCTCTGATCCCATACTTCAACCGCGCACGCCTTCGAACCCATCCAGAAATGCCGCCAGATTATCCCCGAGCTGATCGGAGATATAACCGCCCTCCTGCACCAGCAGGCTCGGATACCCGGCCTCCGAGATCGTACGGCCCATGCGGCGGAAGCCTTCCGTGGTGATCTTGCAGAAAGCCAACGGGTCTGCCTCTGAAGCGTCGAGGCCGAGGGCGACGACCAGCACGTCCGGCTTGAAGGCGGCCACGCTTTCCAGCGCGTCGGCGAGAATTTCGATATAGGCATCGTCGCCGGTGCCCTGGGGCAGTGGGTAATTCACGTTGCACCCGGCCCCCTCGCCTTCGCCCGTCTCGTGGCCGAAGCCGGTGAAGAAAGGATAATAGGTTGCCGGATCGCCATGCAGGGAGACGGTCTGCACGTCGCCGCGCTCATAGAAGATGCCTTGCGTGCCGTTGCCGTGATGCACATCCACATCGAGGATCGCGACCTTTGCCGCTCCCTTGTCCCGCAAGCGCTGGGCCGCGATGGCGGAATTGTTCAGGAAGCAGAAGCCGCCGGCCTGGTCCGCATAGGCATGGTGCCCCGGAGGACGGCAAAGAGCGTAGAGATAGGCTCCCCTGTTCCCACCGTCGATATCCTGCACCAAAATGTCAGCAGCGGTTACCGCGACATCTGACGAGGCCAGAGCGCCTTTCCAGGTCCCCTCTCCGATCGGGCAAGCCGTGTCCGCCTGATAATGGCCTGACTGGGCGACGATATGCTGAGGCGGCTGCGCCATGTTGCGGCCGGAATGCACGTTCGGGATAATCTCGTCCGCATGGTCCGGCAGCGCGCACCAGCGCTCCCAGGCATTCTCCAGAAAGTCGAGATAACCCGCATCGTGAATCCGGGCCACCGGGCTGGCGCCGTGCGTGCTGGCCGGGGTCAGATCATGGCCGGCATCCGTCGCCGCCTTGAAGAGGATCTCCGCCCGTTCCGGACGCTCCGGACTCTGCACGATGGCGCCCCGCGTTATGAAGCGTTTCGGGGCATGCACCACATGCCCGTCTGTATAAATCACTCGCATCTTGTCTACTGCCGCCAGAAAGGAACGTTAGAGAGGGATGTTGTCGTGCTTCTTCCAGGGATTTTCGAGCTGCTTGTTCTTCAGCATCGAGAGCCCCCGGCAAATCCGCCGACGCGTGTTATGCGGCAGGATCACGTCGTCGATATATCCGCGCGCACCGGCAACGAAAGGATTGGCGAATTTTTGCCGGTATTCCTCAGTCCGCTCAGCGATTTTCTCCTCATCCCCGAGATCTGCCCGAAAGATGATCTCAACCGCGCCCTTTGGCCCCATTACGGCAATTTCCGCCGTCGGCCAGGCGAAGTTCAGGTCGCCCCGCAGATGCTTGGAGCTCATTACGTCATAGGCGCCGCCATAGGCCTTGCGGGTGATCACCGTGATCTTCGGCACCGTGGCTTCCGCATAGGCATAGAGCAACTTGGCACCATGCTTGATGATGCCGTTGTACTCCTGCGAGGTTCCCGGCAGGAAGCCAGGCACGTCGACGAAAGTGACGATCGGAATATTGAAGCAGTCACAGAATCGCACGAAACGCGCCGCCTTCTTCGAGCTTTCGATATCGAGGCACCCAGCCAGCACCATCGGCTGGTTGGCGACAATGCCCACCGTCGAGCCCATCATGCGCGCGAAACCAACGATGATATTGCCCGCATAATTCGGCTGGATCTCGAAGAAATCGCCCTCGTCGACGACCTTCTCGATCAGCTCTTTCATATCGTAAGGCTTGTTCGGGTTGGCCGGGATCAGTGTATCGAGGGAAATCTCCGGACGGTCCATCGTGTCGGCGGTTGGCCGTACCGGCGGTTTTTCACGATTGTTCAACGGCAGAAAATCAATGAAGCGGCGGAGCTGCAGCAGCGCCTCGACATCGTTTTCGAACGCCATGTCGGCGACGCCAGACTTGGTGGAATGCGTGATTGCGCCACCCAGTTCTTCCTGGGTGACCGTCTCATGCGTCACGGTCTTGACCACGTCCGGGCCGGTGACGAACATGTAGGAGCTGTCCTTCACCATAAAGATGAAGTCTGTCATGGCCGGAGAATAAACGGCGCCGCCGGCGCACGGGCCCATGATCATGGAAATCTGCGGTACCACGCCCGACGCCAGCACGTTGCGCTGGAAAACTTCGGCATAACCGCCGAGGGAAGCGACGCCTTCCTGGATGCGGGCGCCGCCACTGTCATTCAGCCCAATGACCGGCGCGCCGACCTTCATGGCCTGATCCATCAGCTTGCAGATCTTTTCCGCGTGGGCTTCCGAAAGAGAGCCGCCGAAAACGGTAAAGTCCTGGCTGAAGACGAAAATCATGCGGCCGTTAACGGTGCCGTATCCGGTCACTACGCCATCGCCCGGCACCTTGTTCTCGGCCATGCCGAAATCGGTGCAGCGATGCTCGACGAACATGTCCCATTCCTCGAACGAGCCTTCGTCGAGCAACAGTTCTATCCGTTCCCGCGCTGTCAACTTGCCTTTGGCATGCTGCGCCGCGACCCGCTTCTCTCCACCGCCCGCACGCGCGCCGTCGCGCATTTCACCGAGCCGCTGAATGATTTCCTGCATTCGTCTAATCTCCCTGAACCGCGCCACGATAGGCGCAGCCCGCGCGGCGCGTCAAACCCGGCAGAAAGTAATGAAACGGGCGGCGTTCGTCATGTCCGCCGCCATGCCTTTACGGCGGGCCAGCGCTTCACTGTCTTCGCCCCAGCGCTCAGCCTGGAACAACTCGTCAAGCAACGCGTATTCAATGCCTTTTTCGACCTCAATACGGCCTTCCAGAACCGCTAGCGCGATCACCAGAGAGCCGAATCCGGTTGTCAGCTGGTAGAGCCCGGACAGAACCAGATCATTGTGTTCAGCGATCCCAACACGCAGCGCGGCAAGCGATTCCTGGCTCTGGGTCAAGGGCATGATTCCGGCGGTGACGGCAAGTTCTGCGCCGAATCGCTCCCGGCACCAATCCAGCAGCGGCTGCCAGGATTTGGCCTGCCGGATCACCAGATCGTCCGGATCTTCTGCCCGGTAGCACAACAGATCTGAGCCACCGTAAGCGACGATCTGGTCGATCACGTCATCTCGCTGCGGCGTTACCCGGTCGATCCCGGTAGCAGACAGCGACATGAAGGGCATTGAGTCCGGGAGGATTTTCTCTCCCTGAGCATTCCATTCGGCGGCGATTTTCGCCGCCAGCTCTTCAACCGGCAACAGCAGCGGCGCTTTCGCCGGAGTGCGGACGGGACGATCATCGAGTAAAACCTGATAGCCGCCGTCCGCCTTCTCAACCGAAGCCGCCTCATAGAACCGTTTCACACACTCACTCCAAGACTTTCTTGATCCCGCCGAACAGACCGTCCACCGCTTTACCCGGCAACTTCAGAACATCCTTGCCGGTCTCGATGGCGCCGTCGGTCTTGCTGGAGTTCTTATTCGCTGCCTGCCCTATTTCGGCCGCTTCTTCAGGGCTTTTGCCTTCTGCCAGTGCGAGCGCCGCCGGGCAAGGATCTTCCGTCTCTCCGGCAGAAACCAGCGGCAAAACGAGCGCTAGCGGGTTGATGGCTGTCAAGGCAACGGCACCGGCGCCAATCACCGCCGTCTTCGCCGCCCCCGCTGCATCAGGAAGGATAGAGGGATCG
The DNA here is from genome assembly GCF_039990255.1 of Nisaea sp. Lineage (GTDB taxonomy): Bacteria > Pseudomonadota > Alphaproteobacteria > Thalassobaculales > Thalassobaculaceae > Nisaea. The sequence continues at coordinate 133,715 of NZ_JBDXGG010000016.1, forward strand.
GATAGCGGGCCCGAAATTCTGATCGGCGTTGCCAAGCTGACAAAGCTGAAATCCTTGGGCTTCGGATGCAGCAAAAAATCCACCTGCTCGTCCCTCAGGTCCACTGTGCCGGCACCGCCAACTGTTACCCGTGCACTGTCGACAAGAAACACCGTGGAGTTCGCCATGCCGTCAGCGATATCGAACCGGGTCGCCATGCAGTTCAGACGTGCTTCCTCTTCGGCTGTCTTGCCGATGGACGGTAACAGGCTGCTGACAAGATCAGCCGCGATCAACTCCCAATAAGTATTCGAGACCATACCGTCTTTCAGATAGAGCGCGGCATGGCCATTGACCGTGTCCATCGCCTCGCGAGGGGTGCGGCCGCTGGCGGTCAACTTGACCGACGAGCTGCCATATCCACTGAATACATCAGTCTGGAAATACTCTCGAAGAACGAGACCGAAATGAGCGTCGGTCCAGGTGCCGTCGATTGCGAAATCGGAAAGCGGGGCTTTACGACCATCAATCTTGGCCTTCAACTTAACCAAACCTTCGTTGAAGACTCCCTCGGAAGGAAGGACGGAGAGGACCCGGTCCTGCAAGGTCGCATTCAGATGCATGTCATCAACGGCGAGACCCGGCAGACGAAGTGCGGCAACCGTGAGTTTGATCGAGCCATCGGCACGGTCCAGCACGTCCACCGGAAAGGGCTTGTCTAGCGCCTCTTCCGACGGAGCATCCGCCTTCACCTTCTCTGCCGGCTTGTCCGTGGAAACCCCGTTCCCATCATCGAGATAAGGCTCTAGATCAAGAAGCGTACTAACCAGATCAATTGACGCATTCGGCCGATCGCCTTCCAGACCGAGCCTAACGGAACCGGTCAGATCCGAGCGCCCGATATGAGCATCGAGGCCTGTGAGCATGACGCTGGTGAACCGGTCACCCACCTGAACCAATGTCAGAGCGCCCTTGATCGCAACTGTCTCACCGACCGCTGTCCCACTAAAATCGAAGGGCAGAGCTTGACCTTGTTCAACCAGAGCCTTGATCGATGGAAACCGGCCCACAATGTCGAGGCCGCGTTCGCCGAGACGCCCGACGATGCGACCTTCGAACGGCTCTGCCATGGACACGGCTTTCAGGGAAAGCGTGTCGATTTCTACCCGCTCGTCATGACCGGAAGAGGCCGAAGTGTAACGGACATTATCTAGTTTGATGCCGAAAGTGCCATCGACCGAAGACAGCATGGAGGCAAGGGTCCGCCCCTCGCCGACCAGGTCAACGTCTATATCCGCCCGTCCGGATGCATCACCGTCAATACCGAAACGTTCCGCAGCAACTCCGACATCAATGTCATTCCAGGCCAGCCGGGAGGAAATCTTGGTCTGAGCGCCAAGTGCCTCGACCCGAGCCGAGGCAGAAAGTTTTGCCTTTGCCAGCATCATTTCCGGGACGGAGAGCGACAGCACCTCGTCCTGCAGGCTCAGCGCAATATCTAGATCCTTTACCTTGTCCTGTGCCGTTGTCACTTCGGCGGCCCGAATGTGGGCCTCACCGGAAATGCCCTTAAGAACAAGTCTCTTCAACGGCGTATCGAGACGGATACCGGCAACATTCTCGACCAGTTCCAAGACGGCTTCCGGGTCGGTGCCGCTAGCATCAAGCTGGATGTCGAGTTTCGAGACGGAGAAATCCCGCCCCGCGGCCGAGCCAGCCGGGGCGTTGTAACGTACCAGCGGCAACGCCGCCTTCGCATTAACGGTGGCGCCTGCCATCAGCTCGCCGATAGTCTTGCCTGCTGTCTTTACGGAAACGCTCAGATTACCTCCAGCCTCAAGCCCCGTCGTTTCGACGGCTATCCCGGCAAGTCTGTCGAAATCCGCGCCTTTAATGGAAAGGTCAGCTGCAACCAAAAGGGCGCGGCCGTCTTTCTCTACTTCCGCCTGCAATTTGATCGGCGAACCTGCATAGACTGCCCAGAACGGAGAGACCGACAGCTTGCCGTTCTTCATCGAGAGGGTCAGCGCGATGTCTGAGGCCTCGGTGGCGCTTGACTTGAGGGCCTTCACGTTCAGCGATAGATCCACATCGGCCTGCTCCAGCCAATCCGTGGAGATACGCACGTCTAGAATGTCACGGACATCGCCCGCCCGAGAATTGCTGCCTTTACTCTTCGAGGAACCGACGGCGCTCGTCAGCGCCTCAATCTGGCGCAAATCCATGAGCTGGGATTTGAGAGTACCGGAAAGACTGGGAACGCGGCCGGCTGTATCGAGTTTCAGATCGCCCGCTATATCGGAGGAAAACAACCGGGCCTCCAGCCCCTGAACGGCAACATTGGCGGGAACGCCATCCTCATAAGCGAAGAGTAATTTGCCCGCGACGCGGAACGGCTGCCCCAAGGCCTCGCCACTGATATCGAAGGGCTGCGGCGCGCTGGCATCGCCGAGCGCCACGGCGGGCGGCAACGTACCGGCGATGTCGATGCGCTTGCCGTTAATGGACATTTTAACGATCGCCTCGACCGGATTTTCGAAATCCGGCGCGTCCAGATCGATGGAGTCGATTTCGACGAGGTGTTGCTGCCCCTCAACCTCGTCGCTGTAAACCACATCGACGTTGATCAGGGTGACGCTTTCGATGATCGGGAAAATGCTGCTGTGGGACGGCCCGGATTCATCGCCCTTTTCCTCATCCGTCTTACCGGAATCAAACAGCCAGTTCGCTCGGCCGTCGGCTTCCCGGTGCAGGTTCAGCCTGGCATGTTCGATGAACAGATTCTCGACAACCAGAATGCCGTCGAACACCCGGTTGAGATCAAGTTTCAGCTCCAGTGCCCCGAGCGAGACCATGTCCTCATCGCCTGCCCAGATCGCGTTCTGGAAACGGACATCCTCGACCCGGACCCTCGGATTCCAGGACAGCTCATAGGTCAGCGGCCCAGCGATGGTCAGGGTGCGGCCTGTGGCTTTCTGGACCTGTTCAGCGATGATCTGCTTCACATCCTCCTCATCGAGGGAGGCCAGATAGACCGAAAGGCCAACCCCAAGGACAACGAGCAGTCCAAGGAGTGACAACAGGGAAATCTTCAGAATGCGCATAATGCCGCTCCTATCAGGATGCGAGAAGCCGCGCGACCTCCACATCCAGATCATCGAAATGATCGATCACCGCACCGGGACCGAAATTCTCAAGGTCCGCACGCTCGTGATAGCCCCAAGTTACCACGACCGATGCCACCGAGGCGTTCCGAGCTGTTTCCAGATCATACACCGTATCGCCGACCATGATTGTGGCAGATGCCTCAACTCCGGCTTCATTCATCGCCTGAATAATCATCCCGGGATGTGGCTTTCCCGGCGCTGTGTCAGATGTCTGGATACTGACGAAGCGATCAATCAGCCCATGCACTTCCAAAGCATGTCTTGCGCCCCGGCTTCCTTTTCCAGTCGCCAGCGCGATCAAATATCCCGCCGCGTCCAGCCGCTCCACCACTTCCCGCGCGCCGGGCATCAAGGGTTCGTGCCGCTCTCCGCGATCCTGGGTGGCACGGACATCTTCGCGATAATCCTGTGCCAGCTGCACGCAGCGCTCCGGTAAAAGGTCCGGCAACAGCGATGCGATAATGACTTCCAGCGGCAAACCGACCCCGGCCCGCACGGATGCCGGGTCAGGAGCGGCAAACCCGTTTCTCTCAAAAGACCGGGTCATTGAGGCGACAATAAGGTGCTGGCTGTCGATCAGCGTTCCGTCCATGTCGAAAACGACCAGCTTCAATGGATCGGATGACGGCATCAGACGTCCTCTCGCAACGCGTCCGCACCACCTTCCGGATCGAAGCCGAAGAAATCCCAAGCCTTCAGCATATGCTCCGGCAAGGGCGCTGTGACTTTCAAAAACTTGCCGTTCGGCCGCTTCACCTCGATCTCGCGGGCGTGCAGATGCAGTTTGCGGGACAGGCCTTCGGCCACCAGGAAGGCTTCCTGGCCGCCATACTTTCCGTCGCCAAGGATCGGCGCCCGCCGTTCCATCATGTGAACGCGGAGCTGGTGAGTCCGGCCCGTGATCGGGCTGAGCGCAACCCAGGCGACGCGTTTGCCGAGCTGCTCGACCACCTCGTAGTCCGTCTGGGCCTTTTGACCCGTTTCGTAATCAACCGCCATCTTCTCGCCAGCCTTGCCGGGCAACTTGGAGATGGGAATGTCGATCCGGGCCACCCTGGGCTTCACCTCGCCGAGCACCAGCGCCCAGTAGATCTTGCGCGTGGTCTTTTCCCGAAACGCCGCTGTCAGCCAGCGGGCCGCCGGGGTCGAGCGGGCGATCAGCAGAATGCCGGAAGTATCCTTATCGAGCCGGTGCACCAGCTTCGGCCGTTCGGAACGGCCAAAGCGGAAACCGTCCAGCATACCGTCGACATGTACCTTCTGACCGGTTCCGCCTTGGGTGGCGATGCCGGCCGGCTTGTCCAGCACGATCACATCGTCATCCATGAACAGGATCCGCTCGCGCATTTCCTCCAGAAGGGCCTCGTCGATCCGGGATTCCTTGCCGGGCCGGCTCTCGGCTGTCGGCGGACTGGTTTCCTTCTCGCCGAGCGGCGGCAGGCGCAGATACTGGCCTGCTTCAAGGCGCTGGTTCGCCTTCACCCGCTTGCCGTCGACCCGGACCTGACCGGTCCGCAGCAGCTTTTCCAACCGGCCATGGCCGAGGCCCGGATAATGTTTCTTGAACCAGCGGTCGACGCGGATATCCGCATCGTCGCTCTTTACCTGAATTGTCTGAACGCCGCTCATGCGAAGAGTCCTCTCATCACGGCGAGACCGCCGAACATAGCAAGAATGGCACCGGCTACCGACAGTGCGACATAGAAGCCCGCGAGCATCAGATTGCCGCGTTCCGTCAGAGTCGCAAAATCAAGCGCAAATGTGGAGAAAGTGGTGAAAGCGCCGCAAAAACCAACCATCAGAAAGGCACGCGCTTCCAGCGGTAAACTGAACCTGAAGGCCAACCCGCCAGCCAGCAGGCCGAGCAGGAAAGAGCCCACAATATTCACCGCGATTGTGCCGTAAGGAAACCCGGTGCCAAACAGATGCATGGCAACGGAACCGACTTTATGGCGGGCGAGCGCGCCGAGCGCGCCACCGCACGCAATGGCAAGGAGCAGTTTCATCAGCGCTTGCTAGCCTAAGCCGCGCCGAATATCCAGCCCTCCTTGGAGGCACCAGCCCTGCGTGCCTGTTTCCAGAGCGCGGCTTCGGCCTGCAACTCCCGTAATGCAGCCGCCGATATCAGGGCGTCAGCCTCATCTTCTGCGCGGATTTCAGGAATCTCGCCAAGGGTGACACCGAAGTGACGACAGACAGAACCAAGATTCCCTTGATCCCCCCAGGCCCGGGGATCTCCACCGGCTAGCTTGTAGTAAAACCTGGGAAAGATCTCGACGACAGTGAGTGCCCCGCCCGGCTCCGGATCGAACGGCCAGATCCGGATATCCTGATCCAGCCCGCGCAGCCTGTGCAGCAAACGCATACCGGCAAGCGAGCCAGTGCCGACATTGGCCGCGCCGATGCATTTGAAGACCGGGTGCGGCGTGGTCACGGAAGCGGCCGCCTGTTCCACCAACCTCTGCCGGTATCGGTACTTCTCCCCGCGCCAGCCCGGCGCCATGAAATAATCCCTGTAGGGCAAGTCCGCGCGCTTGTAGAGGGCGGCGCCGTATAAATCGGGATCATCCTGAGCCGTCTGCTCAACAAGCGCCCAGACAGCCTCCGGAGAGGATGGAGCGTCCGGCAGGCCCGGGAAATAGGCTGCTTCGTCCTCGAAGGCGTAGCAAAAGGCAAAGTCAAAGCCTGCCAGCACACGGCAGCCTTCATCGACTTTGGCGACCAGAAAAGACAGCACGTCCGGCCGAGACCAAATGCCATGCTCTCGATAGGGATTGGCGATCAGAAGGGGCAGCGCCCCACCCGGCCGGGTGGCAGCAACCTGAATGCCTCTAGTGCGCGCGCCCTTTGCCCCGGACCAGTCGATGCCGAGGAAAAGATCGAAGCCGGGATCAGCTGTCACCGTCCGGACCGCCTGTCGCGCGCTGCCGGCGCAGCTTGTCCCAATAAGCGAGACGCTTCTGGATATCCCGCTCGAAACCACGCTCGACCGGCTGATAGAATTGCTCCCGGCGCATGTCTTCGGGGAAATAATCGGCTCCGCTGAAGCCGTCCGGCGCGTCGTGATCGTAGGCATAGCCCTTGCCGTAACCGAGATCCTTCATCAGGTTCGTCGGCGCATTCAGGATATGCGCGGGCGGGGCCAGCGAGCCGGTCGTCTTGGCGGCACGCGCAGCCGCCTTACTGGCCTTGTAGGCGGCGTTCGATTTCGGCGCTGTGGCGAGATAGATGACGCATTGCGCCAACATCAGATCGCCCTCGGGAGAGCCAATGCGCTCATAAGCATCCCAGCAAGCCAAAGCCTGCGGAAGTGCGGCCGGATCGGCCAAGCCGATATCCTCCGCCGCGAACCGGGTCAGGCGGCGCATGATGTAGCCGGCATCCTCCCCGCCGACCAACATCCGCGAAAGCCAATAGAGTGCGGCATCCGCGTCCGAGCCCCGCAGGGACTTATGCAAGGCACTGATCAGATTGTAATGCTCTTCCCGGTTCTTGTCGTAGACCGGCGCCCGATGCTGCACCGTCTTGGCCAGTCCGGCACCGTCCAGCAACGGCTCCGATGGCAGCAGGAAAATCTCCTCGGTCAGATTGAGCAGATAGCGCCCATCCCCGTCCGCCATCGCTTTCAGCGCTTCGCGGCCGTCCGGCGTCAATGGCAGGGCACGGCCCTCGATTTCCTCCGCGCGGGTCAGCAACAGATCCAGCGCTGTATCGTCCAGCCGCCGCAGCACCAGCACCTGACACCGGGAGAGCAACGCCGCGTTCAGCTCGAATGACGGGTTCTCCGTCGTCGCGCCGACCAGCACGACCGTGCCGTCCTCCACATAGGGCAGAAAGCCGTCCTGCTGGGCCCGGTTGAAACGGTGGATCTCGTCGATGAACAGCAGCGTGCCGCACCCCATCTGCCGCCGTTCCTTGGCCTTCTCGAAGACCTTGCGCAGGTCGGCAACACCTGAGAACACCGCAGACAGCGGCTCGAACTCCATGTCCGTGCCGTCCGCCAGCAGTCGGGCGATAGTGGTCTTGCCGCAGCCCGGCGGTCCCCAGAGCAGGATCGAAGCAACCCGCTGACGCGCCAGCATCCGGCCTAGCGGCGCTTCCGGTCCGAGCAGATGATCCTGCCCGACCACTTCGGAGAGGGTTTTCGGGCGCAGACGGTCTGCCAGCGGCCTCGGTGCGTCGGCTTCAAACAGACTTGCCACCGTTCAGCCCTTGATTTCCGTGGTCAGTACCTGGCCTTCGCGGCGGATTGAAATGCGCCAGGCATTCTTCGCTGACATCAGCGCAGGCTCGAGCTTTGAGACCATATCGATCGTGTCATCATTGATCTTCAGCACAACATCGCCCGGCCTGAGTCCCACACGGGCAGCAGGGGATCGCCGCGCAACCTTGAGCACTACGACTCCCCGCGACATATCGTCGAGCCCGTGCTCAAGGGCGAAAGCCGGCGACAGGTTTGCAACCTGGGCTCCCAACATCGGGTGCTGGCCGCGCATATCCGTCAGATCAGGTTCCGGCTGGGTAAGAGGGGCTCGCATAGGGACATCTATCGTTTGATGCGTTCCTCCCCGCAGAATCTCGATCTGCGCCTCACTACCGAGCGGACGCGTAGCCACACGGTATCGCAGAGCCTGCTCGTCCACGATCTCCCTGTCGCTGACCTTCAGGATAACATCGCCAATCCGTATCCCTGCATTGGCTGCCGGCCCATCAGGATAGACATCCGTCACAGCAACACCGACCGGCCGAGGCAAGCCGAACTGCTCCGCCAAATCAGGTGTCATGGTCTGACCGGACACACCGATCCAGGGCCGCACCACATTGCCCTTCTCCACTCCATCAAGAATGGTGCTGACCATATTTGACGGTACGGCAAAGCCGATTCCGACTGACCCGCCGCTGCCTTTCTGGTTGCTGTAGATCGCTGTATTCACGCCCACCAGTCGACCATCCATGGAAATCAGCGCACCGCCCGAATTCCCCGGGTTGATGGCCGCGTCGGTCTGGATAAAAAAACTGTAATCGGTGATGCCGAGGGCGGTTCGGGCGAGAGCAGAGACAATCCCGCTGGTCACCGTCTGGCCGACCCCGAACGGATTGCCGATGGCCAGAACGAGATCGCCAACCTCCAGCTCGTCGCTGTCGCGGATCGCAAGATATGGAAGGTTCTCTCCTTCCGTTTCGATTTTCAGTACGGCAAGGTCGGTGCGCTCCTCCTCGAGCAGGATCTTCGCATCGAACTCACGTCGGTCTGACAATACAACGGTGATCTCATCCGCGCCCTTGATGACGTGATAATTGGTCACGACCAACCCGTCCTCACGCATGATGACCCCGGAGCCGAGAGACTGAGCCGTACGCTTGCGCGCTTCCCCCGGAAACACATCACCGAAGAACCGGCGGAAGAAGGGATCGTCGAACAATGGCGATGCCCGGCGCTCGGTGACTTCTGCCCGGGCATAAATATTCACCACGGCAGGACCGACTTTCCGCACCAGAGGAGCGAAGGAATACTGGATCTCTGCCCGCGACCCAGGCACCTCTTTCACGGCTTGCGCTGTCGCCGACCCCGCCACAGCAAACACCAGCAGAAACCCGCCAAGACACCCCATCACCACCATATGGCGAATCGTGTCAGCGACTGGCAGAGAGAAAAACCGAGAAGAATCAGGGCGCCGCATCGGTTGCTTTTCCGTTTGTTGTCACAAAATTAAGTCGAAGGTAGGCTATCCTATATGGGTTGGCGGTGCATGGGGCAAAAGGGACGCACCAACAACACCGGACCGGAAATGGAGGGGTCAATGCCAGGCGCCCAGAACACCGGGAAAGCCACGATTTCCAGAGCCGGGGAGTTGGCCGATACGATCAGCTCACTCGGCGACAGCGACGGCGAGATCAAACGTGCCCGCGCCTGCTACGATTCCCTCTACACGCTCGCCAGCACCCATGCCAACTCCGCAGACATACGAGATCGCTTGATATGCGGTGCCCTCAGGCTCGCTGCCTGCCATGCCCGGCGCAGCGAGCTGAATGCGATCCATGACGTGCGCACCCATCTGGAGCGCTATGCTCTGGGCCATCCGGAGGATCCCGGCATGCGGCGAGGCTATTGCGAATTATCGGTTACTCTTTGCCTGGAATATTCCCGTCAGGGAAAGAGTGCCGAGGCTGACGCCACCTTCGAGGAAATCCAGGCCATAGCCACCCGTCACCCGACGGACCGCCTGTTGCGCTCCACCCTAGCCAAAGCCATTGCGAACAGGATCGCCACCCATTGCGACGCGGGCCGAACCCGCGAGGCCCATCATCTGCACCGTTCGCTCTGCGCCTTGGCCGAGGTATCGAACAGCCAGCCGGATACGATGCAGCATAGAGCGAATGGCAGCTTCAATCTGGCGACACATCTGGCCCAGACCGGTGCATCCCAAAAGGCCATCGACCTCTATTTCAGTCTGGCGATCTTCGTGGATAGCAGAAGCCAGACTGCAGGCCTTCTTGATGCGCTGGCCGATGCGGGTTTCGGTCTCATTACCGTGTTCGGCGACAAGGGCAAGTTGGCCGAAGCCGAAACCATCTATGTCGATTTAAACCGGCGCGCAGCAATTGACGAAGAGATGCGCGAGAAGGCCATGCTTGCAGCCTTTAACCTGATGACCGACTTCTGCCGCGACGGTGCTATCGGAAAAGCTCGTCACATTTATGACGACATTCTTGCCCTTTCAGCCGCGCGTCCGGAAAGCAGGACAGCAGCGTTGCTCCATGCCAAGGCTTGCACCAATCTTCTACTGACAGCCGAGGCCTTGGAAGACGCGGCACATGCGGACTTGCTAAGTCAGGAACTCGACCAACTCGTCGCCGCCTGGCCTGATGACGAGCAAATCTGGAGTATTGCCGCAAGTTTGATGCCGCTTGGTTCCGATTGATATCATGCGCTGCTCAAAGCGGTTTCGGGTCCCGAAATTCGCGGAGATCGCTCAGCTTGACCACGGGCTTTTTGAATGTATTGTCGAAACTGATGGTTTTCCTTAGGCGAGCGCCAAAGGAAATGAAAAGAGAACATGGTGCGGTGTACCCATTAGGGGCCAAATCCATGGCTGCCCCCGCAACTGTAGGCGGATAGCGGACGTCGACGACACCACTGACTGGAAACAGTCGGGAAGGTAGACGAACTGCTGATATCCGTGAGCCAGGAGACCTGCCATCGCAAGAACTTGCAACCGGACGGGGTGCTTCGGGCGACGCAATGAAAGACATCACAGTTTTTCATTACGAAAGCGGTGGCGGAAATACGCCACGCTGTCCCAGCGCCTCGGCAGTGGAGATGGGACATGGACGTGCGTCTGCCGGACGAGTTGGCCGCAACTCCAGAGAAGCTTATCGTTGAAGCCAATGGCCTCAGCTATTCCGGTGACAACGGACAGGCAATTCTGAGTGGGGTATCGCTGACGATTCGCTCCGGCGAGACGGTTGCCATAGCAGGACCCAATGGTGCCGGAAAATCCACACTTGCCCGAATCCTCGCAGGCATTGAGCAGCCGTCTTCCGGTGAAATTCGCCTCGGTGCAGTCCCGATCTCCGGAATTTCCTCTTCAGAACGCTCGCGACGGATCGCATATGTCGGGCAACTCTCCGAGCCGGACAGGCGGCTCAGTGTCCGAGACTATGTCGGTCTCGGACGCATTCCACATGCAGGGCTCTCCAGTGCGGCTAAAGACATCGCCGTGGTCGCGGAGGTTTTAGAGCGCACCGGGCTCCAACGGCTCGCGGATGGGCCGTTGAAGTGGCTCTCGGGGGGCGAGCTTCAGAGAGCTTCGATAGCGCGCGCTCTCGCGCAGGAAGCGGAGCTTCTAATCCTCGACGAGCCGACCAATCATCTCGATGCACGGGCGAAAGGCGAAGTACTCTCTCTTGTCGCTTCTCTTGGAGTTGCCTGCCTCTGCGTGCTCCACGAATTGACCCTCATTCCACAATTCGCCGATCGGACGCTTCTTCTCAAAGAAGGTCGATCCGCTGCCTTCGGACCGACAGCGGTCGCTCTAAGCAAAGAGATCGTTAGCGATGTCTTCGGAGTCGACTTGTTGATCCTTCAGCATCCGACCGAAAACCGAGACCTGTCGGTACTCGACATTCCATTCCCAAAATTCTTACCCACGACGGGAACTTAAAATCATGAAGCGATTTATCATCGCGGTATCCGCTCTTCTTTTTGCGACTCCCGCCGCCGCGTTTCCGGTTACCGTCGAGAGTTGCGGCGTCCCCGTGACATTTGAGCGCCCCCCCGAACGCTTGGTCGTTCATGACATCAATATGGTCGAGATGGCCTTATCCCTTGGACTTCAAGACCGGATGATTGGCGTTACTGGAATCACGGGCTGGTACAAGACCAGCAAAGCTTTCAATGCAAAGCTGGGGGACATCCCAGAACTCGCGCCGAAGTACCCAAGCCTCGAGGTCCTGGTCTCGGCAGCACCGGACCTTTTCTTCGCCGGATGGTATTATGGAATGAAGCCAGGCGGCGAAGTGACCCCGGAGAGCCTCACAGCGCATGGCGTAAAAACGCTCGTACTATCAGAGAGCTGTTCACATCTACATAAGAACAGCAAACCGGCATCCATGGACTTGCTCTTCGACGACGTCCTGCGTCTCGGCAAGGTTTTTGCCAGGGAGACGGCCGCTGAGACACTTGTTGATGGCTGGACGAAAGAACTCGACACAATCCGGCAAATGGTCGGAAACCGCGCGGGCACCAGGGTGTTTCTCTACGATTCTGGTCAGGAAAAACCCTTCACTGCCGGACGCAAGGCAATTGCCAACGCAATGATCGAAGCCGCAGGCGGTATCAATGTTATGAATGACATGGATGTAAGCTGGGGCCGAACATCCTGGGAAACCGTCGCTCTACGCGATCCCGAATTCCTCATTCTGCTTGATTACAGCAACGGCGGCGGCGCCACGGATCTTCTCGAATTCCTCAGGACCCACCCCGCCATGAAGGAGACCCAAGCGGTCCGGAACGAACGCTTCGTCCCGCTGCGCTACGAAGAGCTGACACCCGGGCCCGCCAACATTGCCGCCATCGCCAAAATCACCAAAGCGATGTTCCCGGGCGACTCGTAAGTTAACGCCACTCGAAATTAATACATGAAACTCGCTCCCGCCCTATTCCTCGGCGCCGCAGTTACTGCGGCGCTGGCATTTCTTTCGGTGCTATTCGGCACCACGCCTATTTCACCGGTCGACGTCTTCACCGCAATCGGAGATGCCATGTCTTCGGACGACCGGCCATCGAGCCCCCTGGAGCGCGTCGTCGTCGATCTGCGTTTGCCGCGGGTTGTGGTCGCCGTTTGTGCGGGTGCTGGTCTCGGCATGGTCGGCGCGATGCTGCAAACCGTCACGCGCAACGATTTGGCGGACCCGTTCCTGTTCGGGCTATCTTCCGGCGCCGCCGCCGGCGCTGTATTGGTAATCACCACCACAGGTGATCGACTCGGGTTCTGGACCCTGCCGCTCGCGGCCTTCGCAGGTGGCATTTTGGCTGCCCTTATCGTCGTTACGCTCCTGCGTCAGCTCGGCACACATGCACCCGAGAAACTGATCCTCGCCGGCCTCGCCGTTTCGTTCGTGTTTTCCGCCATTACGAACTACTTGATCTTCGCGGGTGACCAGCGAGCGGCGCATTCAATCCTCTTCTGGAGCTTGGGCGGACTCGGCTTGTCGCGATGGGAAACAGTCCCGTTAACTGTTCTGGGCCTGATGAGCCTGATCGCCTTCGCATTTGCCCGCCATCGCCATCTCGACGCGCTTCTTGGCGGAAACGACACTGCGCGCAGTCTCGGCATTGAGATCGAAAGCCTGCACCTCCGAATTATCCTCGTCTGTTCCTTTGCAACCGCGATCTTCGTCTCGGTAACAGGGGTAATAGGGTTTCTGGGGCTGGTCGTCCCCCATATCGCGAGGGCAATCGGCGGGCCGCTTCACCTACCTTGCCTTTCACTCTCCGCAGTCACTGGCGCCGCCATGCTACTCGCCAGCGACGTTCTCGCACGGGTTCTTCTCGCCCCCCAAGAGCTTCCTGTCGGTATCGTCACAACCGCCATTGGCGCGGCATTCGTCGCACTATTACTGCTCAAAGCCCGGCGCTGAGCATTGCAAAAAAGAAAAGGCGGCCCGGAGGCCGCCTTTTCTTAATACGTCGGATAACGAGTGGCGCGATCAGATCGCGGCCGGCATCGCCCCTTCGAGAGCTTCTTCTTCCTCGACCTGAACCGGACCGGAATTCTGGCCGCGGGCCTCTTCATCACGATCAACAAGCTCAATCACTGCCATCGGCGCGGAGTCGCCATAGCGGAAACCGGCTTTGAGGACGCGGGTATAACCACCCTGACGTTCCTTGTAGCGCTCGGCCAGGACGTCAAACAACTTGCGAACCATGATCGGGTCCTGCAACGCCGACGTCGCCTGACGACGGGAATGCAGGTCCTGGCGTTTGCCGAGGGTGATCAGCTTCTCAACAACACTGCGAAGGTCTTTCGCCTTCGGCAGGGTCGTAATGATCTGCTCATGTTTGATCAACGCATTGGCCATGTTTTTGAACATGGCTTTGCGGTGGCTGGACGACCGGTTGAACCGACGGCCCTTAAAACGATGTCGCATCGCGAAAACTCCAGTTTCGTATTCGTCAGCGCCTCACGGCACAAACAGTATTCAATTGCGCTCAGCCGATCAGAACGGCTCTTCGAGCCGCTTGGCGAGCTCTTCAATATTGTCCGGCGGCCAGTTCTGAATATCCATGCCCAGCGCCAGCCCCATCTGACCAAGAACTTCCTTGATCTCGTTGAGGCTCTTCCGGCCGAAGTTCGGCGTGCGGAGCATTTCCGGCTCTGTCTTCTGAACGAGATCACCGATATAGACGATGTTGTCGTTCTTCAAGCAGTTCGCCGAACGGACGGAGAGTTCCAGCTCATCAACCTTGCGGAGCAGGTTCTTGTTGAACGGCAGCTCGGTCTTCTCTTCGGTCTCAACGACCTGCTGCGGCTCTTCGAAGTTGATGAAGAGCTGAAGCTGATCCTGAAGGATGCGAGAGGCATAAGCCACGGCATCTTCCGGAGTAAGAGAGCCATCGGTTTCAACAAGCACGGAGAGCTTGTCGTAATCTGTGACCTGGCCAACGCGGGTGTTATCCACCTTGTAGGTGACCTGCCGTACCGGGCTGAAGATCGCGTCAACCGGGATCAGGCCGATCGGGGCGTCTTCCGGACGGTTTGCACTGGCCGGGACATATCCCTTGCCGGTCTCCACCGTGAATTCCATGGACAGGCTTGCACCGTTATCGAGGGTGCAGATCACCAGATCGGGGTTCATCACCTCGATATCGGATCCAGCTTCGATCATGCCGGCCTTGACTTCGCCTGGACCCTCAGCCTTAAGCCGCATCTTGCGCGGGCCTTCGCTGTGAGCCCGCAGCGCGATCGCCTTGATGTTGAGGACCATGTCGGTCACGTCCTCACGGACGCCGGCGACGGAGGAGAATTCATGCAGCACGCCGTCGATCTGTACAGCCGTCACCGCCGCGCCCTGAAGGGACGACAGCAGGATACGGCGCAGCGCGTTGCCTAGGGTCAGACCGAATCCACGTTCCAGCGGCTCGGCCACGATCGTTGCCTTGCGGGCGGGATCCGAGCCCAGTTGCACATCGAGCTTGTTCGGCTTGATAAGAGCCTGCCAGTTGTTCTGAATCACGGGGGTGACCTCATCGCTAACGAGACCCGCGGGCCTCTAACTTATGCTTTCGGCCCCAAAACCGTTCGTTTCGGGGCCACGGGCTGTACCGGTCGGACGGCCTAAGCCGCCCTAGCAGCTTAAACCCGACGCCGCTTCGGCGGACGGCAACCGTTGTGCGGGATCGGCGTGACATCGCGAATGGAAGTCACGGCAAAACCGACAGCCTGCAGTGCGCGCAGAGCGGATTCACGTCCCGAACCCGGGCCGCTGATTTGGATTTCGAGAGTCTTCATGCCATGCTCGGCAGCTTTCTTGCCTGCATCCTCAGCCGCGACCTGAGCCGCGTACGGGGTGGACTTACGGGACCCCTTGAAGCCCATCGTACCGGCGGAGGACCAGGAAATCGCATTGCCCTGGGCGTCGGTGATGGTGATCATGGTGTTGTTGAAGGATGCGTTCACATGCGCGACACCGGAAGTGATGTTCTTCCGTTCGCGGCGCTTCACGCGTCCCTGGGTCGGTTGTTTTGCCATTAAATTGCCGCTCCGGCTTGTCGGGTCAGACCCGAATTATTTCTTCTTACCCGCGATAGCCTTCGCCGGGCCCTTGCGGGTCCGCGCGTTGGTATGAGTCCGCTGTCCGCGCACCGGCAGGCCTTTACGATGGCGCAGGCCACGGTAGCAACCCAGGTCCATCAGACGTTTGATATCCATCGCGATCTTGCGGCGAAGATCACCCTCAACCACCTGATCGCGGTCAATGACCTCACGCAGCCGCGCGACTTCGTCTTCGGTCAATTCATGCACACGGCGTTCGCGCGGGATACCGACGTTCTCACAGATCTTCGTGGAAGTGGTCCGGCCGATACCATGTATATAAGTCAAAGCAATCTCGACACGCTTTTGCGTCGGGATATTCACGCCTGCGATGCGCGCCACGGGCAAACTCCTCAGTACAACGCTTGTCAGCGTCCAACAAAAATACGGGTCATTCGACCCAGGCACCGAACTCGGAAAATCCGCACGAGCAAGTGCGCACGGTTTCACTGAAACCGAGGGCGCGGATTATACGCAACCGGATTGCCGAGTCAACCGGTTTACCCACACCTTTAAACAGCTCGATCAGGCCGCCACAATCGCGTCGATCTGACCACTTACTTCAGTAATGGACGCCATGCCGTCCACACTCTTCAACGCACCGCGATCCGCATAATACGGAATGATCGGTGCGGTCTGTTCCTTGAACACCTGAAGGCGCGTACGGAGCGTCTCTTCGGTATCGTCACTGCGTCGATCGGCTTCCGGGGTCTCCGCAATACGGGACCGGATCCGGTCGAACAGAATGCTTTCATCGACCTTCAGCTCGATCACATGATCGATCTTCAGCCCCTTCTCGCTTAACATGACGTCCAGCGCTTCCGCCTGAGCCACCGTGCGCGGAAAACCATCGAGAATAAAACCGTTCTTGCAGTCATCCTGATCGACGCGCTCGGAAATCATCTGAACCATTATATCGTCGGAAACCAATCCGCCGGAATCGATAATGCTCTTTGCCTTGAGGCCCACGTCACTGCCGGAAGAGATCGCAGCCCGCAGCATGTCGCCTGTAGAGAGCTGGATAATCTTGAATTGTTCTTCCAGACGTTTAGCCTGGGTACCCTTTCCAGCGCCCGGAGGGCCGAGCAGTATCAAATTCATCGACGTTTCCCCCTCAGTTTCGATTTCTTAATTAACCCCTCATACTGATGCGCCAGCAAATGCGACTGAATCTGGCTCACGGTGTCCATTGTCACCGTCACCACAATGAGCAGGCTCGTTCCCCCGAAATAGAATGGCACCTGGTACTGACTGATCAAAATCTCCGGCAAAATACAAATCGCCGCGAGATAGGCAGCCCCCACCACGGTCAGCCTCGTCAGGACAAAGTCCAGATAGTCGGCCGTGTTCTTGCCTGGACGTATACCAGGCACGAAACCGCCATACTTACGGAGATTGTCTGCCGTATCAGCCGGATTGAAGACGATCGCTGTGTAAAAGAAAGCGAAGAACACAATCAGGCTGACAAAAATCGCTAGGTAGAGCGGCTGACCGCGACCAACCATCGCTGTGAAGGTGCTCAGCCACTCCGGGCCGCCACCGCTCGCCGCTGTCATCTGCGCGACCGTTACCGGCATAAGCAGCAGAGAGCTGGCGAAAATCGGAGGGATAACACCTGCAACGTTGATCTTCAGCGGTAGGTGCGAGCTCTCTCCACCGAACATCCGATTGCCCTGCTGGCGCTTCGGATACTGGACCGTTATCCGACGCTGGGAGCGCTCAATGAACACAATGCCGGCGATGACTGCAACGGCCATGATCATGATCAGTACGATCACCACAGCGGAAAGCGCGCCGGTGCGGCCAAGCTCAAGCATCCCGACCAACGCGGTAGGCAACTGCGCCACAATGCCGGCAAAGATGATCAGCGAGATACCGTTACCAACGCCGCGCGCAGTAATCTGCTCGCCAAGCCACATCAGGAAGACTGTGCCGCCGACCAGCGTGATTACCGCAGTCGCCCGGAAGAAGTATCCAGGATTACCGACAGCGGTCCCGTCCGCCATAGATTCCAGGCCGGAGGCGATGCCGTAGGCTTGTACTGCCGCCAGCAGAACCGTCAGGTAGCGCGTATACTGGTTGATCTTCTTCCGTCCGGCCTCGCCTTCCTTCTTCAGGGTCTCGAGGCTCGGGGAAACCGCGGTCATCAGCTGCATGATGATGGCCGCAGAGATGTAGGGCATGATGTTCAGCGCAAAGATCGTCATCCGCCCGAGGGCACCGCCCGCGAACATGTCGAACATGCCGAGGATGCCGCCTGAGTTCTGCTGAAAGATCTGCTCCAGCACCGCAGGATCGATTCCCGGGATCGGGATATAGGTCCCGAGGCGATAAATGATCAACGCACCCAGTGTGAACCAGATGCGTTTCTTGAGTTCCGTCGCTTTCGCGAAGGCCCCAAAATTGATCGATGACGCGTATTGCTCGGCGCTGGAAGCCATTTCACTGAACCCAATCAGTCGGTGGAGGAGTCGCCCGCCTCTTTAGCCGGCTTCGCAGCAGAAACTGCAACCGTCACGGAGCCGCCGGCCTTTTCAACAGCTGCAATCGCAGCAGCAGACGCACCGGAGACTTCCACCTTTACTTTGGCTTTCAGCTCACCCGTTGCA
This sequence comes from Nisaea sp., assembly GCF_039990255.1. Classification (GTDB taxonomy): domain Bacteria; phylum Pseudomonadota; class Alphaproteobacteria; order Thalassobaculales; family Thalassobaculaceae; genus Nisaea. Next base: position 151,787 of record NZ_JBDXGG010000016.1, read on the forward strand.
AGCAGACGCACACCATCGCGCACCCGACCGACAAGACCGGCAGCCGACAGAGCAGCCGCATCGATCGTCTTCTTGCCATCGAGCTTGCCGGCATCAATCGCCGCCTGGATCGAGCCAATATTGACCGGTGCGAATTCCTTGCGGAACGGGTTCTTGAAGCCACGCTTCGGCAGACGCCGGTGGATCGGCATCTGGCCACCTTCGAAGCCATTAATGGCCACGCCGGAGCGCGCGCTCTGACCCTTGTGACCTTTACCGGCAGTTTTGCCAAGGCCGGAACCGGCGCCACGACCCACCCGTTTGGCGGGCTTGTGCGCGCCCGGATTGTCGCGAAGTTCGTTGAGTTTCATCGTTCTTGCCCTCGTTCCGGCATCGACCGGATCGCTTAATGTTCTGCCCGATTGCCTTAGGACGCGTCTACGACGCGCACCAGATGAGCAACCTTGCCGATCATGCCGCGAACCGCCGGGGTGTCTTCCAGCGTACGCGTGCGGTGCATTTTGTTAAGGCCCAGGCCGACAAGAGTCTGCTCCTGGTCCTTGGTACGGCCGATCGGGCTGCCGGTCTGGGTGACCGTAACCGTCGTCTTGGCCGCTTTCTTCTTCGTTGCCGCCATGGCTCTTCTCCGTCCTTAGGCCTGAGCCGCTTCGGCTTCGCCAGGAGCCCGGCCGAAGATCTCAGCGACCTTCTTGCCACGCTTGGCTGCAACCGCGCGCGGAGACCTGACGTTCTTCAGCGCTTCAAAAGTGGCCTTGATCATGTTGTGCGGGTTGGACGTACCGGTGGATTTCGCCACCACGTCCTGCATACCCAGAGCCTCGAAGATGGCGCGCATTGGGCCACCTGCGATGATACCGGTACCCGCAGGAGCCGACCGCAGGATCACGCGGCCAGCACCGAAACGCCCGCCGATATCGTGGTGCAGTGTACGACCTTCGCGCAGCGGAACGCGGACCATTCCACGCTTCGCCTGCTCGGTTGCCTTGCGGATTGCTTCCGGCACTTCACGGGCTTTACCCGCGCCGTAACCGACGCGACCGCGACCGTCACCGACGATCACGATGGCGGCGAAGCCGAACCGGCGGCCACCCTTCACAACCTTCGCGACGCGGTTGATGCCGACTAGCTTTTCAACCAGTTCCGGATCTTCGCGTTGGTCGCGATCTCTTCTTTCGCCTCGTGCCATGTTTCGGCCCCTTCTAGAACTTCAGTCCGGCTTCACGAGCAGCGTCGGCAAGTGCCTTGACGCGTCCGTGATACCGGTAGCCGCCACGGTCGAACACGACGTCGGTAACGCCTTTGCTCACCGCACGCTCGCCGATCAGCTTGCCGATCTCCGCAGCCGCGGACTTGTCCGCGCCCGTCTTGAGCTGCTCGCGCTGTGCCTTCTCGAGAGAAGACGCGCTCGCCAGGGTCTCGCCCTTCAGATCGTCGATGATCTGAGCATAGATGTTCTTGGAAGACCGGAACACGGAGAGCCGGGCCTTGCCGTTTGTCTTGGCGCGCAGCGCGGCACGGGTCCGCTGGCGGCGACGCTGGAAAAGTTGTTTTGATGTCAGCATGCCACGAATCCTTACTTCTTCTTGCCTTCCTTGCGGAGGATGGTCTCGGTCTCGTACTTAACACCCTTGCCCTTGAAGGGCTCCGGCGGACGATACCCGCGGATCTCAGCCGCGATCTGACCAACCTTCTGCTTGTCGGCACCATGGATCGAAATCGCCGTCGGACGCTCACACTTCATGGTGATGCCTTCCGGGATCGGGTAGTTCACCGGGTGACTGAAACCGAGGGCAAGAACCAGGTTCTTGCCTTCGACAGCAGCACGATAACCGACGCCGTTGATTTCCAGGTTGATCGTGAAACCGTCCGACACACCCGTTACAGCGTTCTGGACGCGAGCACGCATGGTGCCCCACATCGCCCGGGAACGCTTGGAGGCATTCTTCGGCTTCACGGTGACCAGGTTGTCCTCGATCACGATGTCTACAGCATCGCTGAGCGGAACAGAAAGCTGGCCGAGTTTGCCCTTCGCGGAGAAGACGTCAGCGCCGATTTCGGCGGTAACGCCGCTCGGAAGAGCGACTGGGTTTTTACCAATACGTGACATTCGCCCGGCTCCGATCAGAATACCTTGCAGAGGACTTCGCCGCCAACATTGGCAACGCGGGCCTCATTGTCGGAAAGAATGCCGCGCGGCGTCGACAGGATCTGAATACCCAGACCGTTGTAGCACCTCGGCAGGTCCTTGATCTTTGAGTACACCCGGCGGCCGGGACGGGAAACGCGATGAATCTCGCGAATGACCGGCTCACCGTCATGGTACTTCAATTCGATCTGCAGCTCGCCAATGCCCTTGCGCACTTCAGCGCTGGAATAGCCGCGAATGAAACCTTCGCGCATCAGCACTTCGAGCACATTGCTCCGCATTTTCGATGCCGGGCTAACCACAACGCTTTTACCAGCGGTCTGGCCGTTCCGGATTCGGGTCAGCATGTCCCCGAGAGGATCACTCATCGTCATTGTAAGACTCCTCTCTTACCAGCTTGACTTAACCATGCCCGGGATCTGGCCAATAGAACCAAGATCACGCAGGGCAATACGGGACATCTTCAGCTTGCGATAATAACCGCGCGGGCGGCCACTGACCTCGCAGCGGTTACGAAGACGGATCTTCGCACCATCGCGCGGCAGCTCGTTCAGCTTCAGACGGGCTTTAAACTGCTCTTCCAACGGGAGGTCCTTATCGCAGGCAATCGCCTTCAGACGCGCCCGCTTTCCGGCATCCCGCTGGACAATCTTCCCGCGGCTCTTGTTCTTTTCAATCGCGCTTTTCTTCGCCATGACTCTTCTCCAGCCCGATCAGTTTACGAACGGGAAGTTAAAGCGACGCAGCAGTTCGCGCGCCTCATCATCGGTTTTGGCCGTCGTCACCACGACGATTTCCATGCCCCGGATATGATCGACTTGATCGTAGTCGATTTCCGGAAACACGATCTGCTCTTTCAGGCCCATCGAATAATTGCCGCGTCCGTCAAAGCTCTTCGGGCTAAGACCACGGAAGTCACGCACGCGCGGCAGGGCGATGTTCACCAGACGATCCAGGAACTCGAACATCCGTTCGCTGCGGAGGGTGACTTTACAGCCAATCGGCATACCCTCGCGGAGTTTGAAGCCTGCAATAGACTTCTTCGCGCGGGTCACAATCGGACGCTGACCGGTGATGATGGCAAGCTCTTCCGCAGCGGCTTTAACCCGCTTGGAATCCTGCACCGCCTCACCGACGCCGATATTGACGACAACTTTCTCGATCGAAGGGCACATCATCGGGTTCGCGTACTTGAACTCCGACAGCATTCCCGGTTTGATCTCGGCTTCGTAAACTTCTTTTAATCGCGACATGTCTAGCCTCGTTTCGAGCGCGCTTAAGCGTCGAGCACTTCGCCGGACCGTTTCGCGAAGCGGACCTTGCGGCCATCCTCGAGAATACGGATCCCGACGCGCGTCGGCTCGTTGGATTTCGGGTCGATATGCGCAACGTTCGAAACATGAACGGGCGCTTCTTTCTCAATAATACCGCCGGCGCTGGTCTGGGTAGCGCGAGTGTGGCGCTTAACCATGTTCACACCCTGGACCAGGACACGGTTCTCATCCGTGATGACGCGCAGAATTTCGCCCGTCTTTCCCTTGTCCCTGCCGGTGGTGACGACAACTTTATCGCCCTTTTTCACCTTAAACTTCGTTGCCATCACAGCACCTCCGGTGCAAGCGAGACGATCTTCATGAACTTCTTGGCACGAAGTTCACGGGTCACCGGACCAAAAATACGCGTCCCGATCGGCTCGTTCTGCTTGTTGATGAGCACCGCAGCGTTGTTATCGAACCGGATCGTAGAGCCGTCATTCCGACGGATCTCCTTGGCGGTCCGGACAATAACGGCCCGAAGCACTTCACCCTTTTTAACGCGGCCCCGCGGAATTGCTTCCTTGACGGAGACCACAATCACGTCACCAACGGCAGCGACTTTGCGCTTGGAGCCGCCGAGAACCTTAATGCACTGAACACGGCGCGCGCCGGAATTGTCTGCGACATCAAGGTTGGACTGCATCTGGATCATGTCGTCGCTCCCTGCCGCTTAGGCGTTGCTACCAGCATCATCGGTGACAACGGTCCAGTTCTTGCGCTTCGAAATCGGAGCACATTCCTGGATCCGCACAATGTCACCGACCTTGTACTGGTTTTGCTCGTCATGTGCCGCGAATTTCTTCGAGCGCTTGATGAACTTCTTGTAGATCGGATGCATGACGCGGCGTTCGACGCGAACGACGATTGATTTCTCGCCCTTATCGCTTACCACGGTGCCCTGCAAAATTCGCCTCGGCATTTCTCGTCTCCTAAATCCAACGCTGCTTAAGCGCTGGCCTGCCCGTGCAGGATCGTCTTGATGCGCGCGATCTCACGGCGCACCTGCCGCATCCGCGCAGTGTTCTCCAGCTGACCGTTGGCACGCTGAAAACGAAGGTTGAAAGCCTCCTTCTTCAGGTCCACCAGGCTGGTTTTCAGCTCATCGCCCGTCTTGGCACGAAGATCTGTTGCTGCGTTGTTTGCCATCATTCTCTCCCGCGGCCTATTCGCCAAGCCGGGCTATGAAGCGCGTATCAAGCGGAAGCTTGGCTGCGGCAAGCGTAAACGCTTCCTCTGCCAGATCCCGCGGAACGCCTTCGAGCTCGAACATGATCCGACCGGGCTTGACACGGGCGACCCAGAATTCCGGGGTGCCCTTACCTTTACCCATACGTACTTCCGCCGGCTTCGACGACACCGGAACATCCGGGAAAATCCGGATCCACACCCGGCCTGAACGGCGGATGTGACGGGTGATCGCACGACGTGCGGCCTCAATCTGACGGGCAGTAACACGCGCGGGTGTCAGTGCCTTCAGACCGAAAGAACCGAAATTCAACGTCGTACCGCCTTTTGCATTTCCGTGGATCCGGCCTTTGTGGGCCTTACGGAATTTTGTGCGCTTCGGACTAAGCATCTATCTAACCTCTATCCTATCCGCCGGCTCAGCGCTGATGACCAGGCTGGTCGGTCAGCCGCTTTTCGTGGGCGAGCGGATCGTGTTCAAGAATCTCGCCCTTGAAGACCCAGACCTTGACGCCGCAGGCGCCATATGTGGTCTGCGCGGTGGACTCGCCATAATCGATATCCGCACGCAGCGTGTGCAGCGGAACGCGGCCTTCGCGGTACCATTCGGTCCGAGCGATTTCCGCGCCGCCAAGACGGCCGGCACAGTTGATCCGGATGCCCTGGGCGCCAAGACGCATTGCCGACTGAACGGCCCGCTTCATGGCACGACGGAATGCAACCCGGCGCTCCAGCTGCTGCGCGATATTATCCGCGACCAGCTTGGCGTCGATTTCCGGCTTCCGGATCTCGAGGATGTTCAGGCTCACTTCGGTGCCGACCATCTTGGAGAGATCCTGGCGGAGCTTCTCGATATCCTGGCCCTTCTTGCCGATCACAACGCCCGGACGAGCGGTGTAGATAGCAACGCGGCAACGCTTCGCCGGACGTTCGATGACGACACGGGAAACACCGGCCTGCGCCAGGCGCTTGTGCAAATAGCGACGGAGACGAATGTCTTCGTGCAGCAGGTCGCCATAATCCTTGGCAGCGAACCAACGGGAATCCCAGGTCCGGTTGATGCCGAGGCGAAGCCCGATCGGATTAACTTTATGACCCATTATTCGGTCTCCCCGCGCTCACGCACAACAACGGTCAGGTGCGAAAACGGCTTCATGATTTTGCCGACACGCCCCCGCGCCCGCGGACGGAAGCGCTTCATGACGATGCTCTTGCCGACCGAAGCTTCCTTAATGAAAAGCCGGTCAACATCAAGCTGATGATTGTTCTCAGCATTCGCGATTGCGGACTGCAGGAGCTTCTTCACATCGTCGGAGATGCGACGGCGGGAGAAGGTCAGGGCCGCGAGGGCCTTGTCCACATCCATACCGCGGATCATCTGCGCGACGACATTAAGCTTCTGCGGGCTCACGCGCACATTGCGGAGCACCGCTTTCGCCTCGGTATCGTCCAGTCGACGTTCGACCGCACTCTTGCCCATGGTCTCTGCTCCAGTCCTAGCGCCGCGACTTCTTATCGGCCGTATGGCCGTAATAAGTCCGGGTCGGCGCGAATTCGCCGAGTTTGTGTCCGACCATGTTCTCGGTCACGAGGACCGGAATGAACTTCTGGCCATTATGAACCCCAAAGGTCAGTCCGACGAACTGCGGCAGAACGGTCGACCGGCGTGACCAGGTCTTAATGACCTCGTTACGACCAGACGCGCGCGACGCATCGGACTTCTTCAGGAGATACCCGTCTACAAACGGGCCTTTCCAAACAGAACGTGACAACGTCTATCTCCTCTTACTTCCGGCGCCGACGCACAATAAGGCGATCGGTTTTCTTGTTGCTGCGCGTACGCTTACCTTTGGTCGGCTTACCCCATGGTGTCACCGGATGGCGACCACCAGAGGTCCGGCCTTCACCACCACCATGTGGGTGGTCGACCGGGTTCATAACGACACCACGAACATGCGGGCGTTTACCGAGCCAGCGGGAGCGGCCCGCCTTGCCAAGCTTGACGTTCTGCTGGTCCGGATTGGATACCGCACCGACAGTTGCCATACATTCACCGCGGACCATCCGGACTTCACCCGACGTCAGACGAAGCAGGGCATAACCCTGGTCGCGACCGACGATCTGAACATAAGCACCGGCGGAGCGCGCGATCTGACCGCCCTTGCCTGCCTTGAACTCCACGTTATGGACGATCGTGCCCACCGGGATGCTCTTCAGCGGCATAGCATTGCCTGGCTTGATGTCAGCGCGCTCACCGGCGATGACCTTGTCACCAGCCTTGAGACGCTGCGGCGCCAGAATGTAGGCCAGTTCACCATCGTCATATTTGATCAGCGCAATGAAGGCGGTCCGGTTCGGATCGTATTCGAGCCGCTCGACCGTTCCCGCCACGTCGAATTTGCGGCGCTTGAAGTCGATGATGCGGTATTTACGCTTATGTCCGCCGCCGCGCCAGAAAGACGTGGTGCGGCCCGTATTATTCCGTCCGCCGGACTTGGTCAGACCACGGGTCAATGCTTTGACCGGCTTGCCTTTCCAGAGTTCCGAGCGGTCGACGATCACCAGTTCACGCTGGGACGGCGTCGTCGGATTGAATGTCTTCAACGCCATGGATCAGACCCCCTGCGTAACATCGATGTCCTGACCGTCCTCGAAAGTAACGATCGCTTTCTTATAGTCCGACCGCTTGCCGAGCTTGCCACGGAAGCGCTTCACCTTGCCTTTGGTCAGCACGGTGTTGACGGCTTTAACCTTGCGATCGAACAGTCGCTCAACGGCCACTTTGATTTCCGGCTTGGTCGCGTCGAGCGTGACTTCGAAAGTCACCTGACCGAACTGCGATCCAAGGCTGGATTTCTCGGTGATGATCGGGCGCACGATGATGTCGTACGCGCGCTCGTCGCTCAGCCGGACTTGGCTGGTATTGTAAGGACGCATGCTCATTTCAGGCGAGCCTCCAGGCTTTCCACCGCTGCCTTGGTCAGCACCAGAGTGTCCCGGCGGAGGATGTCATAGACGTTCGCGCCCTGCTCCGGCAGCACATCCACATTCGGAATGTTGCGGGCAGCCCGGGCGAAGCCCTCATCAAGCGCAGTGCCACCGATGAACAGAACCGAGTTCCAACCGAGAGCCGTAAGCTTCTTGGCCAGTTCCTTGGTCTTGGTCTCGCCGGCCGCATCGTCGATAACGATCAGCTTGCCTTCGGCCTGCTTGGCCGACAGTGCCGAGCGCATACCCAGCTTGCGAACCTTCTTCGGCAGAGCAAACCCATGGTCACGAGAGATCGGACCATGAGAGATGCCGCCACCGCGATACTGAGTAGCCCGCAGCGAGCCCGCACGGGCCCGGCCGGTACCTTTTTGCTTGAACGGCTTCTTTGTCGTGCCGCTGACCTGGGAAATCGTCTTGGTCGCGTGGGTACCAGCACGGCGCTTAGCCAGCTGCCAATTTACCACACGGGCAAGGATATCCCGGCGCGGCTCGACGGCGAACACGGAGTCCGCGACTTCAATGTCGCCGGACTTCTTGTTGTCGAGTGTCGTAACAGGAAGCTTCATGACCCTCAGTCCTTATTCTCGGCGTTATCGTCAGCCGAGGTTTCGGCTTCGGCCGGGGCGTCAGCAGCGGCTTCGACAACTTCCGGCTCAGCAACCTCTTCCACGGTCGGCATGCGCACAGCAGCCGGGAACGGGAGATTTTCAGGCTGTTTCACCTTGATGGCATCGGAGATCAGAACCCAGCCGCCCTTAGCGCCCGGAACCGATCCCTTGACCAGGATCAGACCTCGATCGACGTCAAGCTGAACCACTTCGAGGTTCTGCGTCGTCACCCGTGCGTCGCCCATGTGGCCGGCCATCTTCTTGCCCTTCCACACACGTCCCGGATCCTGGGAGTTACCCGTGGAACCGTGTGCGCGGTGGGAGATGGAGACACCATGGGAGGCGCGCATGCCGCCGAAATTATGCCGTTTCATGGCACCGGCGAAACCTTTACCGATCGAGGTGCCGACAACGTCGACCTTCTGACCTGCAACGAAATGGTCCGCGGTGATTTCCGCGCCAATTTCGATGAGAGCATCGGGGCTGACACGGAATTCGGCCAGCTTCCGCTTCGGCTCGACTTTCGCTTTCGCAAAATGTCCACGCATCTGCTTGCTGACGCGCTTGACCTTGGCTGCGCCAACGCCGAGCTGAACGGCGCTGTAGCCGTCATTCTCTTCGGTTCGAACACCCACCACCTGGCAGCTGTCCATCTTCAGGACCGTGACCGGAACGTGATCACCTGTATCGGTGAACACCCGGGTCATGCCCATCTTCTGTGCGATTACTCCGGAACGCATGAATCTAATCCTTCAGCGTTAGAGCTTAATCTCGACGTCAACACCGGACGCGAGATCAAGCTTCATCAGAGCGTCGACCGTCTGCGGGGTCGGGTCGACGATGTCCAGAACCCGCTTATGAGTGCGGATTTCGAATTGCTCACGGCTCTTCTTGTCGATGTGCGGACCGCGAAGAACGGTAAAGCGCTCGATACGGGTCGGCAGCGGGATCGGGCCCTTGACCTGCGCGCCAGTGCGCTTCGCCGTGTTCACGATTTCGCCGGTCGACTGATCAAGGATCCGATGATCGAATGCCTTGAGGCGAATTCTAATGTTTTGACTGTCCATATTCTTCTATCTCCGGCCCGGTAACCGAGCCCAATGTCCAGCTTTACTCGACGATTTTGGCGACGACGCCTGCGCCGACGGTGCGGCCACCTTCGCGGATAGCGAAGCGCAGGCCTTCATCCATGGCGATCGGCGCGATCAGGTTGACCGTCATCGCGATGTTGTCGCCCGGCATAACCATC
>NZ_JBDXGG010000017.1:0-15861 GCF_039990255.1 Nisaea sp.
GATGGTTATGCCGGGCGACAACATCGCGATGACGGTCAACCTGATCGCGCCGATCGCCATGGATGAAGGCCTGCGCTTCGCTATCCGCGAAGGTGGCCGCACCGTCGGCGCAGGCGTCGTCGCCAAAATCGTCGAGTAAAGATCTAATAACAGGCTGCCGTCCTAGCCTTTCACTCTGAGAGATTAGGGCGGCAACTTGCAGCGCGGTATAGGAGTGTAGCTCAATTGGTAGAGCACCGGTCTCCAAAACCGGGGGTTGCGGGTTCGATCCCTGCCACTCCTGCCACGCTTCAGTACAGTTGATTTCATTCCGCTGGGGCGCTATACAGCCCGGCTGACAGAAACGGATCACGATGGTAAAGGTCTCTCCGGCGCAGTTCGTCCGGCAGGTTCGCCAGGAAGTTTCCAAGGTGACCTGGGCGAGCCGTAAGGAAACAGGTGTGGGCACCATGATGGTTTTCATCATGGTGACGCTCGCGTCTATCTTCTTTTTCCTCGTCGATGGTGCGCTGTCGTGGGGTGTGAAATTTATATTGGGTTTGGGGGCTTAGTCGTTGGCACCGCGTTGGTACGTCCTCCATGTCTATTCCGGCTTCGAGAAGAAGGTCGCGCAATCCATTCGCGAGCAGGCAGCCGCGCATGAGATGGAAGACCTGATCGAAGAAGTTTTGGTTCCGACCGAGGAAGTCGTGGAAATGCGACGCGGCGCGAAAGTGAACGCAGAGCGCAAGTTTTTCCCGGGTTACATCCTCGTGAAGATGGAGTTGACCGATCAAAGCTGGCACCTGGTTCAGGACCAGCCGAAGGTTACAGGTTTTCTTGGCAGCAAGGGCAAGCCCCAGGCTATCTCGAGGTCCGAGGCCGAGAGGATCATCAAGCAGGTTGCTGAAGGTGTGGAGCGGCCGAAGCCGTCCGTTATCTTCGAGATCGGCGAGCAGGTACGTGTTTCCGACGGGCCGTTCGCGTCCTTCAACGGATATGTTGAGGATGTGGACGAAGAGAAATCCCGTCTCAAGGTTGCGGTGTCGATTTTTGGACGGTCGACGCCCGTCGAGCTGGAATATACCCAGGTCGAAAAAATCTGACGTTCAATTGATGTTCGCGTGGGAGGCCTTCCTGAAAACCTTGGAAGTCCGCACCACCCGGCACTATGAGAGGTAAGTACAATGGCGAAAAAGATCGCTGGCTACATCAAGCTGGAGATCAAGGCCGGTGAGGCGAATCCGTCTCCGCCGGTCGGCCCTGCGCTCGGTCAGCGCGGGCTTAACATCATGGAGTTCTGCAAAGCGTTCAACGCGGCCACTGGCAACGTTGAAAAAGGCACGCCGACTCCGGTTGTGATCACCGCTTATCAGGATCGTACGTTCTCGTTCGTGACCAAGACTCCGCCGGCCAGCTTCTTCATCAAGAAGGCCGCGAATCTTCCGAAGGGCGCGAGCAACCCGAGCAAGGAAATCGTTGGCAAGATCACCATGGACCAGGTCCGTGAGATCGCCGAAACGAAGATGCCGGATCTGAACGCCGTCGATCTTGAAGGCGCATGCCAGATGATCCGCGGTTCCGCCCGGTCCATGGGCGTTGAGGTTGTGGAGTAAGACGATGGCGAAACTGGGTAAGCGTCTCAAGGGCGCCTATGAGAGCGTCGATCGGCTGAAGCTGCATGCTCTCGACGAAGCTGTGAAACTGGTTAAGGGCGGCGCCAAGGCGAAGTTCGACGAGACCGTTGAGATCTCCATGAACCTCGGTGTTGACCCGCGTCATGCCGATCAGATGGTGCGTGGCGTTGTTGCTCTGCCGCATGGCACGGGTAAAGACGTGCGTGTCGCGGTTTTCGCGAAAGACGCGAAAGCTGACGAAGCGCGTGAAGCTGGTGCCGAAATCGTCGGTGCGGATGACCTGATGAAGGAAATCCAAGATGGCCGGACAGATTTCGACCGTGTCATCGCCACGCCGGACATGATGGCCCTCGTCGGCCGTCTTGGTAAGGTTCTGGGCCCGCGCGGTCTGATGCCGAACCCGAAGCTCGGTACCGTGACCCCGGATGTTGCTGGTGCTGTGACCGCCGCCAAGGCCGGTCAGGTTGAATTCCGCGTCGAGCGTGCCGGTATCGTTCATGCCGGTATCGGCAAGGCTAGCTTCTCTGAAGAGCAGTTGCTTGAGAACGCGAACGCGTTCGTCGATGCGATCACCCGCGCGAAGCCGTCAGGCGCCAAAGGCACCTACGTTCAGCGCATCGCGCTCAGCTCCACTATGGGGCCGGGTGTTAAAGTTGATACCGCAATTCTGGGCACTGCCTAAATATTGCGCGTAATTTTCTACGCCTGATAAAGGCGTGGAAAACAGGGGCCGGCCTTCGGATCGGCCCCGACCTGTCCGAGACTACGGGTGCCAAAGGGGCTTCGGCTACGGAGGCTTAATATCCCCGTACAGACAGGGGTGAAAACGGATTTCTATCCCGGTGTGCCGGGGCAGGCTGACGTTTGAGCTTCTGGGACAGGCGAACCGGGCCGACGGGCATGGTGTTCGTCGGTTCATGTGCAAAGGGGGCTTCGGCATTGTGCTGATGCCCGCAGATGCGGAGATGATCAGTGAACCGTACTGAAAAAGCGGCTCTGGTCGAGACCCTGAACAAGACCTTTTCGGATTCCGCGCTCGTCGTGGTTACCCATCAGGTCGGGCTGACGGTCGATGAGGTCAATGACCTTCGCGGCAAGATGCGTTCAGCAGGGGCCCGATACAAAGTCACGAAAAATCGGATCGCTCGTCTCGCTCTGAAAGGCACGGAGTACGAAAACCTCGAAGCGTCTTTCACGGGTCCGACGGCGATTGCTACGTCCGACGATCCGGTTGCCGCTGCAAAGGTTGCCGTCGAGTTCGCCAACACCAACGAGAAATTGTCCATTGTCGCCGGGGCTCTCGGCACAAAAATGCTCGATGTTGAGCAGGTCAAAGCTCTCGCCAAGTTGCCGTCTCTCGACGCACTGCGTGCAAAGCTGCTGGGCTTGCTGCAAGCCCCGGCGACCAAGGTCGCTGGTGTTCTGCAGGCACCCGCCGGCCAAGTGGCCCGGGTGGTTTCAGCCTACAGCAGTAAAGAGGGGTGAGTGGGCAATCCACTCCGTCTAACGAAGCTCAAACTGGAGTAATGTAAAATGGCTGATCTTGAAAAGCTCGTTGAAGAGCTGTCTACTCTGACGGTCCTCGAAGCGGCCGATCTGTCCAAGATGCTCGAAGAAAAATGGGGCGTTTCCGCTGCTGCTCCGGTTGCTGTTGCAGCCGTTGCAGGTGGTGGCGATGCCGGTGGTGCCGCTGCAGAAGAGAAGGACTCCTTTGACGTTGTCCTGACTGCTGCTGGCGACAAGAAGATCAACGTGATCAAAGAAGTTCGCGCGATCACCGGTCTCGGCCTGAAAGAAGCCAAGGACCTCGTCGAAGGTGCACCGAAGCCTGTGAAGGAAGGTGCTTCCAAGGACGAAGCCGAAGAGCTGAAGAAGAAACTCGAGGAAGCTGGTGCATCCGTCGAGTTGAAGTAACGCCTTGGCGTTACTCTGGAATACGGGTGGGGTGCGGGCGCGTCGGTAGACGCGCTCGTCGCCCTGCCCTTTTCCTGTTCTTACCGGTGCTGCCGAGGCATCAGCGGTAAGGCTAGGAGGTCGGTTTTTCCGGCCAGGCTGACAAGGCGGTTCTCGCGGCGGGCGCGGGAGCCATGGAGCGGACGGATACCCGTCCCGACCGCTCCTGTTCGAACGAAAGGTGGGCGAGGTTTGACCATGGCGATTTCCTCCGTTGGTTCCTTCACCAGTCGCAAGCGTGTGCGCAAGGATTTCGGGCGCATTTCCGAAGCGTCCCCAATGCCGAACCTGATTGAGGTTCAAAAAAGCTCCTACGATCTGTTTCTGCAGAAAGACGTGGCGATTGAAGACCGTCAGGTTCTCGGGCTTCAGGAAGTTTTCAAGTCGGTGTTCCCGATCAAGGACTTCTCCGAGCGCGCAATGCTCGAGTTCGTCAGCTACGAGTTCGAAACTCCGAAATATGACGTTGAAGAGTGCCAGCAGCGCGGGATCACCTTCGCGGCACCACTCAAGGTGACCCTGCGTCTCGTCGTCTGGGACGTCGAGGAAGAGACCGGCTCCCGCTCCATCCGGGACATCAAGGAGCAGGACGTCTATATGGGCGACATGCCGCTGATGACGAAGAACGGTACCTTCGTGATCAATGGAACCGAGCGTGTCATCGTCTCCCAGATGCACCGCTCTCCGGGCGTGTTCTTCGACCATGACAAGGGCAAGACCCACTCGTCCGGAAAATACCTCTTCGCTGCCCGCGTGATCCCGTATCGCGGTTCCTGGCTCGATTTTGAATTCGACGCCAAGGATATCCTCTATGTGCGCATCGACCGTCGCCGCAAGCTGCCCGCGACCACGCTGCTGTTGGCGCTGATGAGCGATCAGGCGGAAGGCTATCTGAAGGAGTGCCACGAGACAGGTGTCGACGTGGATCGCTCTCAGGTAACCGGCCTGACTGCCGAGGACATCCTCAGCTACTTCTACGAATCTATCACCTTCACCAAGAAGGGCGAAGACTGGAAAACCGCTTTCGACATCTCACGTCTGCGTGGCCAGAAGCTTGCCCGCGATCTGGTGGATGCCGATTCCGGTGAAGTCGTCGCCAAGCTTGGCGACAAGATGACCCCGCGCCTGGGCCGCAAGCTGAGCGAAGCCGGCCTGAAGGACGTTTATGTCCCGAGCGAAGAGCTCCTCACCCAGTATATCGCGATCGATATCATCAATCCGGAAACCGGCGAGATCATCGTCGAGGCCGGCGATGAGATCACCGAGGAGCTGCTTGAGACGATTGCAGGGGCAGGCATTGATGAGCTGCCGGTTCTGGCGATCGATCACATGACTGTCGGCGCCTACGTCCGCAATACGCTGGCAATGGATAAGAACACCACGCGCGAAGAAGCGCTGGTCGACATTTACCGGGTTATGCGCCCGGGTGAGCCGCCGACCCTTGAGACTGCGGAAAACCTGTTCAACGGTCTGTTTTTCGATTCCGAGCGCTACGATCTTTCCGCAGTTGGCCGGGTGAAGATGAACGCCCGTCTCGATCAGGAAACCGATGATCAGCTGCGTACCCTGCGCCGGGAAGACATTCTGGCGATCCTGAAGATCCTGGTCGACCTGAAGGACGGCAAGGGCGAGATCGACGACATTGACCACCTCGGCAACCGCCGTGTCCGGTCCGTCGGCGAGCTGATGGAGAACCAGTACCGTGTCGGCCTGCTGCGCATGGAACGGGCGATCCGCGAGCGCATGAGCTCGGTCGAGATCGATACCGTGATGCCGCATGATCTGATCAATGCGAAACCGGCGGCTGCAGCTGTTCGTGAATTCTTCGGCTCTTCGCAGCTGTCCCAGTTCATGGATCAGACCAACCCGCTCTCCGAGATCACCCACAAACGCCGTCTCTCGGCGCTTGGCCCGGGCGGTCTTACCCGTGAGCGTGCAGGCTTTGAAGTTCGTGACGTGCATCCGACCCACTATGGCCGGATCTGCCCGATTGAGACCCCTGAAGGCCCGAATATCGGTCTGATCAATTCTCTGGCCACATATGCCCGCGTCAACCAGTACGGTTTCATCGAGACCCCGTACCGCAAGGTTGTCGAAGGTACGGTAACCGACGAAGTTCGCTATATCTCGGCGATGGAAGAAGGCCGGTACACGGTGGCTCAGGCCAACGCCCCGGTCGATGACAACAATCGTTTCGTTGAAGAACTGATCCCGGTCCGCCGTCAGGGCGATTTCGGTTTGGCCCGCCCGGAAGATATCGATCTGATCGACGTCTCGCCGAAGCAGCTAGTGTCCGTTGCCGCAGCGCTCATTCCGTTCCTCGAGAACGATGACGCGAACCGCGCGCTGATGGGCTCGAACATGCAGCGGCAGGCTGTTCCGTTGGTCAAAGCCGAGGCGCCGTATGTCGGCACCGGTATGGAAGCCCGCGTTGCTCGCGACAGTGGCGTGACCATCGTCGCCAAGCGCTCCGGTATTGTTGATCAGGTGGACGCGACTCGTATCGTTGTCCGTGCCACCGACGCGACGGCGAGTACGGAAAGCAATGTCGATATCTACTCGCTGCTGAAGTTCCAGCGCTCGAACCAGAACACCTGTATCAACCAGCGCCCGCTGGTGAAGGTTGGTGACCGGGTTCAGGCCGGTGACATCATGGCGGACGGCCCGTCCACGGATCTCGGCGAGCTCGCGCTTGGCCGGAACGTGCTCGTCGCCTTCATGCCGTGGAATGGCTACAACTTCGAAGATTCGATCCTGATCTCCGAACGCATCGTCCGTGACGATGTCTTCACCTCGATCCATATCGAGGAATTCGAGATCATGGCTCGCGATACCAAGCTGGGTCAGGAAGAGATCACGCGCGACATTCCGAATGTCGGCGAAGAAGCCCTGAAGAACCTTGACGAAGCCGGCATGGTCTATATCGGTGCCGAGGTGAACCCAGGCGATATCCTCGTCGGTAAGGTGACGCCGAAGGGCGAAAGCCCGATGACGCCGGAAGAGAAACTTCTCCGCGCGATCTTCGGCGAAAAGGCTTCCGACGTCCGTGACACGTCCCTGAAGGTTCCGCCGGGGGGCACCGGCACGGTTGTTGAAGTCCGTGTCTTCTCCCGCCGCGGAGTCGACAAGGACGAACGTGCTCTGGCTATTGAGCGGTCGGAAATCGAACGTCTTGCAAAGGATCGCGACGACGAACGGGCGATCCTCGAGCGTGGCTTCTTTGCCCGCCTGAAGGAACAGCTGCTCGGTCAGAAGTCGGTCGAAGGTCCGAAGGGCTTCAAGGGCGGCGTTGAGATCACCGAAGCGGTGCTCGCCGAATACACCCAGGGACAGTGGCGTCAGTTCTCGGTCGAAGACGAAACCCGGATGGAATATCTGGAAGGGATCAAGGGCGAGTTCGACAAGAGTGTCGAAGAGCTGCAGTCCCGCTTCGATAACAAGGTCGAAAAGCTGCAGCGCGGTGACGAGCTGCCGCCGGGCGTTATGAAGATGGTCAAGGTCTTCGTTGCGGTGAAGCGCAAGCTTCAGCCGGGCGATAAGATGGCCGGCCGCCATGGTAACAAGGGTGTCATTTCCAAGATCAACCCGGTCGAGGACATGCCCTATCTCGAGGATGGCACCGCCGTTGACATCGTGCTCAATCCGCTTGGTGTGCCAAGCCGCATGAATGTCGGGCAGATCCTTGAAACCCACCTCGGCTGGGCATCGCATGGCCTTGGTCTGCAGATCAACGAGATGCTGACCGATATTCACAACACGGCCAAGACTGGCGGCTTCAAGACGTTGTTCGAGAAAGTGTACGGCGAGAAGCAGTACAAGGCCGAGATCGAGCCGCTGGGCGACGACGAGATTCTTGAGCTCGCCGGCAACCTCAGCCGAGGTGTGCCGATGGGCACGCCGGTGTTCGACGGCGCCAAAGAAGACGACATTGTCGCCATGCTGGATACAGCCGGTCTGGACTCCACCGGTCAGGTTACCCTGATCGATGGCCGGACAGGTGAGGTATTCGATCGTAAGGTGACCGTCGGTTACATCTACATGCTGAAGCTGCATCACTTGGTGGATGACAAGATCCACGCGCGTTCCATTGGCCCGTACAGTCTTGTTACCCAGCAGCCGCTGGGTGGTAAGGCGCAGTTCGGTGGGCAGCGTTTCGGGGAAATGGAGGTCTGGGCACTGGAAGCCTACGGCGCTGCATATACCCTGCAGGAAATGCTGACGGTGAAGTCGGACGATGTGTCCGGCCGGACCAAGGTGTACGAGGCTATTGTTCGCGGCGACGACAATTTCGAGGCGGGTATTCCGGAATCCTTCAACGTTCTCGTGAAGGAACTCCGCTCCCTCGGCTTGAATGTCGAGCTGGAACAAGAGCAGCAGTAAGCCATTCCGGGTGGTCTCCTAAGGAGATCGCCCGGTTCTATCCTCCCGGGTACGGACTTGCCGATCCCGGCCGCGTCGCACACTATGGTAAGTCGGCGCACAACGTCCCAGTGACGTAAGGAGATGCTTGATGAACGAGTTGATGAACATCTTTGGTCAGCCGTCCGGTCCTCAGAGCTTTGATCACATCCGGATCGCTATCGCGAGCCCGGAGCGGATCCGCTCATGGTCGTTCGGTGAAATCAAGAAGCCCGAGACCATCAACTACCGGACTTTTAAGCCGGAGCGCGATGGCCTGTTCTGCGCCCGGATCTTCGGTCCGATCAAGGACTATGAGTGCCTGTGCGGCAAGTACAAGCGGATGAAGTACCGCGGCATCATCTGCGAGAAGTGCGGCGTTGAAGTTACGCTCTCGAAGGTGCGCCGCGAGCGGATGGGCCACATTGAGCTGGCCTCTCCGGTTGCCCACATCTGGTTCCTGAAGTCCCTGCCGAGCCGGATCGGTCTGTTGCTCGACATGACCCTCAAGGATCTGGAACGGATCCTCTATTTCGAGAGCTTCTGTGTCGTCGAGCCGGGCCTGACACCGTTCAAATACCGCCAGCTCCTGAGCGAAGAAGATTTCTACGACGCACAGGACGAGTACGGCGAGGATACCTTCAAGGCCATGATTGGCGCTGAGGCGCTGAAGGAAATGATGGTCAACCTCGATCTTGACGAGGAAAAGGAAACCATTCGTGAAGAGCTTCGGACCACCGGTTCCGAAGCCAAGCGCAAGAAGCTGGTCAAGCGTCTGAAGCTAATCGAGGCTTTCGAGGAATCCGGCTGCCGTCCGGAATGGATGATCCTCGACGTCATCCCGGTCATTCCGCCGGAACTGCGCCCGCTGGTTCCACTGGATGGCGGCCGTTTCGCTACCTCGGACCTGAACGATCTCTATCGCCGGGTGATCAACCGGAACAACCGTCTGAAGCGGCTGATTGAGCTGCGTGCGCCGGACATTATTGTCCGTAACGAAAAGCGTATGCTGCAGGAATCAGTCGATGCCCTGTTCGATAACGGCCGCCGGGGCCGGGTCATCACTGGCGCCAACAAACGCCCGCTGAAGTCCCTCTCCGACATGCTGAAGGGTAAGCAGGGCCGGTTCCGTCAGAACCTGCTCGGTAAGCGTGTCGACTATTCCGGCCGTTCGGTCATCGTCGTCGGCCCGAGCCTGATGCTGCATCAGTGCGGTCTGCCGAAGAAGATGGCGCTCGAGCTGTTCAAGCCGTTCATCTATTCGAAGCTCGAGCTCTACGGTCTCGCCAGCACCATCAAGGCTGCAAAGCGTATGGTCGAGAAGGAGCGTCCGGAAGTCTGGGATATCCTCGAAGAGGTTATTCGCGAGCATCCGGTCATGCTGAACCGTGCACCGACCCTTCACCGTCTCGGTATCCAGGCATTCGAGCCGGTGCTGATCGAAGGTAAGGCGATTCAGCTGCATCCGCTGGTCTGTACCGCGTTCAACGCCGACTTCGACGGTGACCAGATGGCGGTCCATGTACCGCTTTCCCTGGAAGCACAGCTCGAAGCGCGCGTGTTGATGATGTCGACCAACAACATCCTCAGCCCAGCGAACGGCAAGCCGATCATCGTGCCGTCCCAGGATATCATCCTCGGTCTCTACTACCTCACGATCGAGCGTGAAAATATGCCGGGCGAGGGCATGGTCTTTGCTGAAATGGCCGAGATCGAGCACGCGCTGAATTCCGGTGCGGTGAACCTGCACACCAAGATCCAGGCTCGTGTCGATACGTTCGATGAGACCGGTGAAGAGGTGACCAAGCGCGTCGACACCACGCCGGGTCGTCTGAAGATTGCGCAGCTGCTGCCGAAAAACCCGAATCTTCCTTTCCCGGTCATCAACAAGCTGATGACGAAGAAGGAAGTGCAGAGTGTTATCGATCAGGTCTATCGCCACTGCGGTCAGAAGGACACGGTGATCTTCGCCGACCGTCTGATGACCCTCGGCTTTGGCCACGCCTGCCGCGCCGGCATTTCGTTCGGTAAGGACGATCTGATCATTCCGGACGCCAAGCAGGAACTGGTCGATGAAGCCCATTCCGAGGTGAAGGAATTCGAGCAGCAATATCTCGACGGCCTGATCACCCAGGGTGAGAAGTACAACAAGGTCATCGACGTCTGGTCCCGTTGCACCGATGCGGTCGCCGAAAAGATGATGGAGCACATGTCCAACGAGGAGCCGGGCAAGCCCGTCAACTCGGTCTGGATGATGGCCCATTCAGGTGCTCGTGGTTCCGCGACGCAGATCAAGCAGCTTGCCGGTATGCGCGGCCTGATGGCCAAGCCGTCCGGTGAGATCATCGAGACGCCGATCACCTCGAACTTCAAGGAGGGCCTGACCGTCCTTGAATACTTCAACTCCACTCACGGTGCCCGTAAGGGGCTGGCCGACACGGCGTTGAAGACGGCTAACTCCGGTTACCTGACGCGCCGTCTGGTCGACGTTGCTCAGGATTGCATCATCACCGAAGAAGATTGCGGCACCGAGCGCGGTATCACGGTGAAAGCCGTCGTCGAAGGTGGCGAGGTGATCGATCCGCTGAGCGAGCGTATCCTTGGCCGGACCTGTGCCGACGATCTGATTGCCCCGCTGACGGGTGAGAAGATCGCCGATGCGTCCACCATCATTGACGAGCCGCTGGTTGACGCGATCGAGCGGGCCGGTATTGACCAGGTGCGCCTGCGTTCGGTACTGACATGCGATAGCAAGGTCGGCGTTTGCGCCACCTGCTACGGCCGTGATCTGGCTCGTGGTACCCGCGTCAATATCGGTGAAGCGGTCGGTGTCATTGCCGCCCAGTCTATCGGTGAGCCGGGCACCCAGCTGACCATGCGGACCTTCCATATTGGCGGCGCAGCACAGCGTGGTGCCGAGCAGTCCAGCATCGAAGCCGCGTTCGACGCCAGTGTGAAGGTGTTGAATCGGAACGTGGTGACGAACTCCGAAGGCATCCTGATCGTGATGAGCCGGAACACGGAAGTGATCCTCCAGGACGACCAGGGTCGCGAGCGGGCCCGTCACCGGATCCCGTATGGCTCCCGTCTGTTTGTCGATGACGAGCAGATCGTGAAGCCGGGCGATAAGATTGCAGATTGGGATCCGTACACAATTCCGATCATCACCGAAAAAGAAGGTACGGCGCACTATGTCGACCTTGTCGACGGTGTTTCTATGAACGAAGTCACCGACGAAGCGACCGGTATTGCTTCCCGTGTGGTTATCGACTGGAAGCAGCAGCAGCGCGGTGGCGATCTGCGTCCGCGCATCACCTTGCGGGACGAGAAGGGCGAGGTCATTGAATTGGCCAACGGTCTTGAGGCCCGCTACTTCATGTCGGTCGACGCTATTCTGTCGGTTGATAACGGTGCTCAGGTCCGTGCTGGTGATGTGCTGGCGCGTATCCCGCGGGAGTCTTCCAAGACACGTGATATCACTGGTGGTCTGCCTCGGGTTGCGGAGCTCTTCGAAGCACGTAAGCCGAAAGACTATGCGATCATCAGTGAGTCCGAAGGTCGCGTCGAATTCGGCAAGGACTACAAGACCAAGCGCCGGATCATGGTTGTGCCGCAGGATGCCGAGAAGGAAACGGTCGAGTACCTAATCCCGAAGGGCAAGCATCTCGCGGTTCAGGAAGGCGACTTCGTTCAGGTCGGCGACTTGCTGATGGATGGTAATCCAGTCCCGCATGACATTCTGAACGTTCTTGGTGTCGAGGCGCTTGCCGAGTACATCATCAACGAAATTCAGGACGTCTACCGTTTGCAGGGCGTGAAGATCAACGACAAGCACATCGAAGTGATCGTCCGTCAGATGCTGCAAAAGGTCGAAGTCTCCGACGCCGGTGACACGACGCTGCTTATTGGCGAGACCATCGATCGCGACGAGTTTGACGAGGCCAATGAAAAGGCACTCGCCGAAGATCTTCGGCCGGCAAAGGCAATCCCGATCCTGCACGGTATTACCAAAGCATCCCTGCAGACCCGGTCCTTCATCTCCGCCGCGTCCTTCCAGGAAACCACCCGCGTCCTCACCGAGGCGGCTGTTTCCGGCAAGAAGGACCAGCTCGAAGGCCTGAAGGAAAACGTCATCGTCGGTCGCTTGATTCCGGCCGGTACCGGCAGCGTGATGAATCGCCTGAAGCGGATTGCCGCCGATCGCGACCGCGTGCTGGCTCCGGTAAAGGAAGAAGCTCCGGCGATTGCGGAAGAAGCCGAGTCGGAGGCGCAGGTCCCGGCCGCGGAATAAGACACAGCGCGAAAGCGCGAAAACATCATTCGAGTCGAATGCAGGCGGCGCCCGGATCACCATCCGGGCGCCGTTGTCTTTCCTTCCGGAGCACTGCTTCGGTATAGAATGGATTGAATCTTGCTCGGAAGGCCGTAGGTAGGTCCGGGAATTTCCCCGGAATGCCCGGATCTAGTGGCTTTCCGCTCTGCACATCGCAAATAGGCGCTATGCGGAAAAAAGCAGGATTCAGTCCTTGACCGCACAAGGGTGCGTCAATAGTATCCGCCAGCCTTTGGAGGCTGGTGGTGACAACGGTGTCGGTAGCGGCGCAATTGTTCAGACGCAGTCTCGGCGAAACGCTTGAACACTAAGTTCGAATTCGAACGCCGCGCAAAGAATGGTTGGCCGGCAGGGCGGTGCCCTGGGGCCGATTGTTGTTTGCATAAATGTTTTAAGTCGAGAGGGTCGACTGAATGCCGACGATCAATCAGCTGATTCGGCAGGGCCGTAAGGCTCCTGTTGAGCGCAATAAAGTCCCTGCGCTGGAAGCCTGCCCGCAAAAGCGTGGCGTGTGCACGCGCGTTTACACAACGACGCCGAAAAAGCCGAACTCCGCGCTTCGTAAAGTCGCGCGTGTCCGTCTTACCAACGGCTTCGAAGTCACAAGCTACATTCCGGGTGAAGGACATAACCTTCAGGAGCACTCTGTCGTGATGATCCGCGGCGGCCGTGTGAAGGATCTTCCCGGTGTGCGCTATCACATCATTCGCGGCACGCTGGATACCCAGGGTGTCAAGGACCGCCGTCAGCGCCGCTCGAAATACGGCGCTAAGCGTCCTAAGTAAGGAGATACCGGATGTCCAGACGTCATCGCGCAGAAAAACGCGAAGTTCTGCCCGACGCCAAATTTGGCGACGAGGTGGTCTCCAAGTTCATGAGCTGTCTCATGTATGACGGCAAGCGGTCTGTGGCTGAAAGCATTGTTTACGGTGCCTTCGACCGCGTTGAGGCCCGTACCGGCCAGGCGCCGGTTGCTGTGTTCCACGAAGCGCTCGCCAACGTTAAGCCGACCGTCGAGGTTCGTTCTCGCCGTGTTGGTGGTGCGACCTATCAGGTGCCGGTTGAAGTCCGCACTGAGCGGGCGCAGGCGCTGGCCATTCGCTGGACCATCGACGCTGCACGTAAGCGCTCGGAAAACACGATGGTCGATCGGCTTTCCGGTGAACTAATGGATGCCGTGAACAATCGCGGCGCTGCAGTGAAGAAGCGTGAAGATACGCACCGTATGGCTGACGCCAACAAAGCTTTCTCGCATTACCGCTGGTAACCCAGGGATTTTGGACGGACGCCATGGCTAGGACACACCCGCTCGAGCGCTATCGTAATATCGGCATCATGGCTCACATTGATGCAGGTAAAACAACGACCACGGAACGCGTGCTTTATTACACAGGCCGTTCCTACAAGATCGGTGAGGTCCACGACGGCGCCGCTACGATGGATTGGATGGAGCAGGAGCAGGAGCGGGGGATCACGATCACCTCGGCTGCGACGACCTGTTTCTGGAACGATCATCGGGTCAACATCATCGATACGCCGGGTCACGTTGACTTCACGATTGAGGTCGAGCGTGCGCTTCGGGTTCTCGATGGCGCGGTCGCAGTGTTCGATT
The DNA here is from genome assembly GCF_039990255.1 of Nisaea sp. GTDB lineage: Bacteria > Pseudomonadota > Alphaproteobacteria > Thalassobaculales > Thalassobaculaceae > Nisaea. Next base: position 13,913 of record NZ_JBDXGG010000017.1, read on the forward strand.
CGGTCGCCGGTGTCGAGCCGCAGTCCGAAACAGTCTGGCGTCAGGCTGATAAGTACAACGTCCCGCGGATTTGTTTCATCAACAAGATGGACCGCATCGGCGCTGACTTCTATCGCTGCGTAGACATGATCATTGATCGCCTCGGTGCGACCCCGTTGGTGATGCAGATGCCGCTCGGTGGTGAGTCTGATTTCGCCGGTATCGTCGATATTATGCAGATGAAGGCGATTCGCTGGCTCGATGAATCCTTGGGTGCTGAGTTCGAGATCATTGATATCCCGGACAATCTGAAGGAAAAGGCCGAAGAGTACCGCGCTCAGTTGATCGAGACTGCCGTCGAGCAGGACGATGACGCCATGGAAGCGTATCTCGAAGGTAAAGAGCCGGATGAAGCCACTCTTAAGGCTTGCATCCGCAAGGGCACCATCGCCGGCGCGTTTGTGCCGGTGACTTGTGGTTCCGCCTTCAAGAACAAAGGTGTTCAGCCGCTCCTCGATGCTGTTGTCGATTATCTGCCGAGCCCGCTGGATATTGGCGCCGTTACCGGTGTCGCTATGGATGGCGAAACACCGATCGAGCGCAATCCGTCCGATGACGAGCCGTTTGCCGGTCTTGCCTTCAAGGTCATGAACGATCCGTTCGTAGGGACCCTTACTTTCGTGCGTGTCTATTCGGGTGTGCTTGAAACCGGCACCTCGACACAGAATACGGTCAAGGATCAGCGCGAGCGCGTTGGCCGCATGCTGCTCATGCATTCCAACAGTCGTGAAGATATCAAGGAAGCACGCGCTGGTGACATTGTCGCTATCGCGGGTCTGAAGAACACCACGACCGGTGACACCCTGACCGAGCCGACCAAGCAGGTCATCCTGGAGCGCATGGAGTTCCCGGATCCGGTCATCGAAGTCGCGGTCGAGCCGAAGACCAAGAGCGATCAGGAAAAGATGTCGACCGCTCTGCAGCGTCTCGCGGCCGAGGATCCGTCCTTCCGCGTGTCCGTTGACCACGAAAGCGGTCAGACGGTGATCAAGGGCATGGGTGAGCTTCATCTTGAGATCCTGGTCGACCGTATGCACCGGGAATTCAAGGTGGACGCCAATGTCGGCGCGCCTCAGGTTGCTTACCGTGAGACGATCACGAAGACTGCCGATATCGACTACACCCACAAGAAGCAGACTGGTGGATCCGGTCAGTTCGCACGGGTGAAGATGACCTTCGGCCCGGCCGAAACAGGCGAAGGCTTCGTCTTCGAGAACAAGGTTGTCGGCGGTAACATTCCGAAAGAATACATTCCTGGCGTCGAAAAGGGCCTGAACAGCTCGAAGGAAAGCGGTGTCCTCACCGGTTTCCCGGTTATCGATTTCAAGGTCACTTTGACTGACGGTGCGTCCCACGATGTCGACTCCAGCGTGCTGGCGTTCGAAATCGCGGCCCGTGCCGCTTTCAAGGAAGGCATGCAGAAAGCGGGTCCCCGCCTTCTCGAGCCGATCATGAAGGTCGAGGTCGTGACCCCGGAAGACTATATGGGCGACATCATCGGCGATCTGAACAGTCGTCGTGGTCAGGTGGGCGGCATGGATCAGCGCGGTAATGCGCGTGTGATCGAAGCCATGGTCCCGCTGGCCAACATGTTCGGCTATGTGAATACCCTGCGCTCAATGAGCCAGGGACGTGCGCAGTATACCATGCAGTTCGACCACTATGAGCAGGTGCCTCAGGCTGTCGCGGATGAAGTCCGCGCCAAACTGGCCTAATGCTCCGCTGGTGTCGGTAATGAAAACGAAGAACAAAAGGTACGGAGCCTAGAACGATGGCGAAGGAAAAGTTTGAGCGGAATAAGCCGCACTGCAACATTGGCACAATTGGCCACGTTGATCACGGCAAGACGTCTTTGACGGCAGCGATCACGAAGGTGCTTGCTGAGGCTGGTGGCGCGAGCTTCACGGCTT
>NZ_JBDXGG010000018.1:0-1751768 GCF_039990255.1 Nisaea sp.
TCGTAGATGACCTGGTGGTCATGGCGAGGGGCCCGCACCCGATCCCATTCCGAACTCGGCCGTGAAAACCCTCCGCGCCAATGGTACTGCGTCTTAAGGCGTGGGAGAGTAGGTCGCCGCCAGGTCATCTACGAACAAGAATAATTCTTAACCTCACACAATTACGCATCTAGGAACCCCGCTTTTATGGCGGGGTTTTTCAGTTTATCGGGAAAATGGACACTGCATTTTTCCGATATAGTTCCCTAAAAAATAACCGGATTTGGCATGTGTCTTGCTTGTTTGTGACCGGCACAAATTGTCGGAAGCAGATGATGAAGATCGATGGACCGAGTGGTGGCCTCTATGACGACTGGCTGCGTTCTATCAAGACAGGCGAGGTAGCCGCCGCGACAGGGAGCGCTGTCGAGGATTTCTCAAAAGAAATCAAGGGAGAGGGCGACTTCAAGGCGGAAGACGTCGAGAAGGCTGTTGCCAGAATTGAAGAAAAACTGGCCGACGAGGGAGCCCTGGGAGGCAAAGGTGAACTTGAGACTCAGTTTGCCGAGTTCCTGAACCGTCTGCTTGTTTCTCTACAGGAAGATGATCAGAACGCCGGGGATATGGCAGCGGACTCCGGCGCCGACAACGGCGGGGGTGTCGCCTCAGGGACGGCGGCGGCTCCATCCGGAGGCGCCCCTGGGCCAGACGAGGCGAAGGTCGAGCCGAGCAGGGTCACGATTGACGGCATTGAGGTTATCGTTTCCGGCCATTCGGTTGACGACATGGAAGGACGGTCTCTGTTCCGGACGGTAGGCGATGAGGAAAATCTGCGTCTGAATGACAGCTACATCAATCTGGAAAGCAATTCGGAGGACTTTGTTCAGGCCGTGATGGAAGTGTTTGAATCCAGACCGTATGAGCCGCTACCGGCCGGAAGTTCCATCTATATGTCGATCTCGTCCGGGGCGCTGAAGGGAGAGATCAAACCTCAGAAAATAGCGAACGACCATGAGGAAAAAGTCGCGCAGGACCGAAAGATTGTTACTGACTTCTTTGAAATGGTCGATATCGAGCGACAACTGAAGGAAGAATACGGAGAGGATGTGAAGCTCACCTACAGTCATGCAGACCAGAGCTATATCATGCTGACATCGACCGATTTACATTATGACGATTTGGCGTCGGTTGAGGAAAATACGGTCCACCTGCTCGAGTCTCTGGGCAACGACCAGGACATGCTCGGCAATGTTAAAGACATTCTTCAGGAACGCGGCCTGTTTACCTGACCCGTATTCAGCCTCTGGCCTTAAGGCCAGAGGCTGACCTGAGGCGTCTCCTATCTCAAGGCCGTTATAACCGTATCGACAGTGCTGACAGCGGCAACGTTCTGAAGCGCGATCTCGTAGATGAGCTTGGCGGGACGCGTGCTGGCTATGCTGAAGGCAAGACAGACTTTATCAGAGCCGTTCTTGCCGCATTGGGCTGAAGCTTTCCTTCAACCCCGAACGTTGCAAATCAGACTACGGAGCGGACCCTGCTAAGGAAGTCTCCGACTACTGAACGTAGAGATTCCGCCTGCACGGACAGTTCGCTCGCGGCACCATTAACCTCATGCGCCGTACGATTGGTCTCCTGAGCGGATGCTGTGACAGCCGTTATGTTTTCCGTCACTTCGGATGTTCCCGCCGACGCCTGCTCGATATTGCCGGCTATCTCCCGTGTGGCGGCGGACTGTTCTTCCACTGCGGCGGAGACGGCGGCGTTCGCTTCGTTGATTGTGCTCACCTGGGTGGAGATGTCGCGAATACCGGTGATAGTATGTTTGCTTGCCTCCTCGATGCTCCGCACGAAGCCATTGATCTCTTCAGTCGCCCCGCTGGTCTGGTTGGCCAGTGCCTTGACCTCGTTCGCGACCACGGCAAACCCTTTCCCGGCTTCACCTGCCCGCGCGGCCTCGATGGTGGCGTTTAGTGCGAGAAGGTTTGTCTGCTCGGCGATCTCGCTGATGATCTTGAGCGCACCGACGATATTGGCTGTTGCCTGCTCAAGACTATCGACGCGTTGGGTTACCTGGCCCGTGAGCGCGGCCGCGTCATTGGCGACACCGGATGCGTGCGATACCTGCTGGCTGATTTCAGTGATCGACGAGGAGAGCTGTTCCGATGCCAAGGCAACGGACTGAACATTGACCGAGGCCTCCTCTGCGGCGGCAGCGACGGAGGTTGCTCGCTGACTCGTATCCTCGGCGATGTTCTGCATGCTCTCCGAAGATGACATCAGCTCCGTCGACGCCGATGCAACCGTTTCGACGATGCTCTGCACAGTGTTCTCGAACGCGTTTGTTGCGCCGGAAAATTCCTGAACCCGTTGGTCGATTGAGGAAAGGGCGCTATTGACGGAGCGGGATGCGTTCAGGAAGTCTCCCTGCATCCCGGTCTCGATGATCTTGCGGTAATACTTGTTCTCACTGACATGAGACATGCAGGCTGCGGATTCCCGCACATAGGAGTCGCAACGGTCGACGAGGTCGTTGACCAGGTGAAGGAGTTCCGCAGTCTCCGAATTGCCGGAAATCTGCGTGACCCGCTGATCGAAATCACCTTTCACGAGTTTCTTCAGGACGGGAATGGCGGCCTTGATGTCCTTGCTGCTGGCTGATCCGAACATCTAAACCCCCAATGCAAACATAAGTTCGTTGAATGACATGTTCTTCGAGTGAAGCAAATCGAGGACATGCTTTTCACCAGCAGCCAGGGCATCCTTCGGGCTCCCGGCAGAGCGTTCTATCTTGAGTAACTCAGTGTAAAGCGGCTGGATATGCGCGCGGATTACGTCGCGGTTCGGTGCGCGTCGGTTGCTGTGGTAGCCGATGATTGACTTGTTCGCACCCCAGTTCGGCGTCACATGGGCGAAGACCCAGTAGTGATCACCGTTCTTTGCCCGATTGTTTACATAAGCGAAGATCTCGTCTCCACCCTTGATAGTGTCCCAAAACAGCTTAAACACGGTGCGCGGCATCTCTGGATGACGGATGATGTTGTGTTGCACGCCGATGCATTCGGCGGGCGTGTAGCCCGCGAACTTGTAGAATGTCCTGTTAGCGTAACGGATTTTTCCGGCGACGTCTGTCTTGGTGACGATCAATTCGTCCGAAGCCAGCGATCGCTCGACGCCCGTTAGAGGCACTTTTTTATTATGCATTTAACACCTGTCAGTACTGATGCTAACCGCGCCCCTTTTCCGGGGCGGCGGCAGTAACGCAAGGAAACAAGTTGTGAGGCAGAAGGTCAGAACCTAGTAGGTATGCATAGCTGGAGATGCCACAAATTGGAAGGCGCATGAAGGATGGCGATAATATGTCGCAATTTTTTCGATGGGGAACCGTCCCCTGGCAGCAGGCAGACTGCCTTAAACTTTTATATTGCGGGGTGCGTGGCCATGTGTGGTGCGGAAGGCGCGCGTGAAGGCGCTGGGATCTGAATAGCCGCAACGCAAGGCTATTTCGGCTATTGAGAGGTCTCCGTCACGCACCAGTCTGAGGGCTTCCGCCATACGGAGTTGCCGGTAGACGGTTCTGGGCGTGGCGCCGAAGGTTCTCCTGAACCGATCTTCCAGATCCCGTTGGCGGCATCCGGCGGCTCTCGCCAGCACAGCAATGGTGAGAGGCGCCTCCAGATTATCTCGCATCAGCGCCAGAGCGCGCTGCACCCGGCGATCTCCCGGTGTGCGGCTGCTCTGGGCGCCGGCACCGTCTCCTCCTTGCATGAAGAGCCCGGCGATCTCGATTGATACCGCAGCACCGTGGGTGCTGGCGATCAGGTGCTGCATGAGCTCGAAAGCTGTTGTTGCTCCTCCCGCGCTCATCCGGTTGCGGTCAATGATCCAGCGTTCGCGATGCGCCATTACGTCAGGGAAGCGCTCAGAAAAGCGGTCGAACTCGTCGAAATGGATCGTCGCGTTATAGCCGTTCAATAGACCTGCCTCTGCCAGCAGCCAGCTTCCCGCATCGAGACCGGCGAGGGTCTCGAACCGGTGTGCAGCCGCCCGGAGCGCATCAAGGCAGGCTGGAGTGCCGTAGGTCCGGTAGGCGTAGCTCGGCAATATGAACAGCGCATCGCCGCCAGGCATGTCCGACAACTTGCTGTCGGGCATCAACTGCATGCCGCTTGAGGAGGTTACCGGCCCGCCATCGAGACTCAGCAACCGCCAGCGATAGGCGGTGCGTCCAAGCGCATCATTGGCAGCACGCATCGGCTCGACTGTGTTGGCGAGGCAGTAGTTTGAAAAGCGGTCGAAAAGCAGGACCGAGATCTCCTGAATTCCGTCGCTCTGATTTATCCAAATAGGCATGATTAGGAGCTAAAACGGCATGATGACTCTTGTCAACGCATCCTAGGCTGGCGGCAACTTAAAGACTGATGCTGGGAGATCACGATGCCGCTCGAAATGAACCGCGAGGTTTTCATCACCTGTGCCGTCACCGGTTCCGGAGGCACGCAGGATCGCAGCCCGCATGTTCCCCGCAGCCCGCAGCAGATCGCCGACAGTGCCATCGCCGCCGCCAAGGCCGGCGCGGCTGTGGTTCATTGCCATGTGCGCGATCCCGAAACCGGCGCACCGGCCCGTGACCTGAAGCTCTACCGAGAACTGACAGACCGGGTGCGCGATGCCGAGGTGGATGTTGTCCTCAACCTGACCTCCGGCATGGGTGGCGATCTGGTGTTTGGCAGCCCGTCCAAACCGCTGCCGTTGATCGAGGGCACCGACATGATCGGCGCCGAGGAGCGGGTCGCCCATATCGCCGAGTGCCTGCCGGAGCTTTGTACGCTGGATTGCGGCACGATGAACTTCGCCGAAAAAGACTACGTCATGACCAACACCCCGGGCATGCTCGAGGCGATGGGCTCGATGATGACGAAGCTCGGCGTGAAACCGGAGATCGAGGCTTTCGATACGGGGCATCTATGGCTCGCCAAGAAGCTGGTCGATGACGGTGTGTTGGAAAGCCCGGCCCTGGTGCAGCTCTGCATGGGCGTGCCGTGGGGGGCGCCTGACGACCTGAATACGCTGATGGCAATGGTCAACAATGTACCGGAGGACTGGAACTGGTCTGCTTTCGCTCTCGGTCGGCACCAGATGCCTTACGTCGCCGCCTCGGTTCTGGCCGGCGGCAATGTCCGCGTTGGGCTTGAAGACAATCTCTGGCTTGCCAAGGGACAGCTTGCGACGAACGCGCAACTGGTCGAGAAAGCCGTCACCATCATCGAGAATCTTGGTGCGACCGTGATCGGACCGGATGCCGTTCGCAAGAAACTCGGTCTTGTGAAACGGGCACCGAAATGAGCGGAGCAGGGAAAACAGCCGCGATTATCGGCGGCGGCGTCATCGGCGGCGCCTGGGCGGCCCGCTTCCTGCTGAACGGCTGGGACGTTCGGCTGTTCGACCCGGATGCGGAAGCCGAGCGAAAGATGGCGGAGGTCCTGGGCAACGCCCGTCACGCCCTGCCAATGCTGTATGAAACGGCGCTTCCGGCGGAAGGCACGCTGAGCCATGTCGCGACCATTGCGGATGCGGTCACGGGTGCCGACTGGATCCAGGAGAGCGTGCCGGAGCGGCTCGAGCTGAAGCACAAGGTCTTTGCCGACATTGAAGCCGCAGCGGCGGCCAATACCCCGATTGGGTCCTCCACTTCCGGTTTCAAGCCGTCGGAGCTTTCCGAAGGCGCCGAGCATCCGGGCCGTATTTTTGTCGCTCACCCCTTCAACCCGGTCTATCTGCTGCCGCTCATCGAAGTGGTCCCGGGACCGAACGCAGACTTGGCGGTTATCGGGAAGGCCGAGGAATTGTTACGCTCTGTCGGCTGCTACCCGCTGCGGGTTCGGGCCGAGATAGATGCGCATATTGCCGACAGGTTCCTGGAAGCGGTCTGGCGCGAGGCGCTCTGGCTGGTGAAAGACGGGGTCGCGACCACCGAAGAGATCGATAATGCGATCCGCTATGGCTTCGGCCTGCGCTGGGCGCAGATGGGGCTTTTCGAGACCTACCGGATCGCTGGCGGGGAAGCGGGCATGGAGCATTTCATCGCCCAATTCGGCCCATGCCTCAAATGGCCCTGGACAAAACTGATGGACGTGCCGGAGCTAACCGACGATCTGATCAAGCAGATCGCAGACCAGTCCGACGCGCAGTCCGGTGCTTTGTCGATCCGTGAACTGGAGCGGCTGCGGGACAATAACCTTGTCGCCATGATGCGGTCCCTGAAAGGCCAGGGCGCTGCTGTTGGCAAGCTAATCGCGGAGCATGAGGGCACTCTGGCCAAACCGTCGGCAGACGGAGCTCTGGTGCGCTCAGTGGACCGTATCGTGCCAGTCGACTGGACCGATTATAATGGGCACATGAACGAGAGCCGTTATGGCCAGGTCTTCTCGGATGCGGCCGACGCGATGATGAAGCTGGTCGGTGCAGATGCCGCCTATATTGACAGCGGTAAAAGCTACTTCACCGTGGACTCTCGGATCCGCTACCTGAACGAGACACTGGCGGGGCAGCGGATCACAGTCGACAGCCAGGTGCTGGAAGGCAAAGGCAAGAAGTACCGCGTCTTCCACCGGATGAAGAACGAGGCGGGGGAGGAACTGGCGACGGGCGAGCAGCTCATGATCCATGTGGACCTGACCACTCGAAGCTCCTCTGTGCCGGATGCCTCCGTTCTGGAAAAGCTGGAAGCCCTCGCGGCGGCCCACGCCACGCTGCCGCAACCGGATCCTTCGGAGGTGCTCTGATGCATTTCGGACTGAGCGAAGAGCAGGAGATGGTCGTCTCCACGGTGCGGGATTTCGTTGAGAACGAAATCTACCCGCATGAGGCCGAGGTCGAGCGGACAGGCGAGGTGCGACCCGAGCTAGCTGAGGCGATCAAGCAGAAGACCCTCGATCTTGGCTTCTACGCCTCGAACTTTCCCGAAAGTGTCGGCGGCGGCGGGCTGAGCCATCTTGAGTTCGCACTGGTCGAGCGTGAGCTTGGACGCGGTTCCATGGCGCTGACCCATTTCTTCGGCCGTCCGCAGAACATCCTGATGGCCTGCAAAGACGACCAGATCGAGCGGTACCTGACCCCGGCGGTCAAGGGTGAGCGTATGGATGCGCTGGCCATGACGGAACCGGGGGCGGGCTCGGACGTGCGCGGCATGACCTGTGCGGCGAAGCGCGACGGCGGCGACTGGGTGCTGAACGGCAGCAAACACTTCATCTCCGGCGCCGATCATGCCGATTTCATCATTGTTTTTGTTGCGACCGGCGAGGACGACACCCCGCGCGGCCCAAAGAAGCGGATCACCACGTTTCTGGTGGACCGGGGCACGCCCGGCTTCACCATCCGCGACGGCTACAAATCCGTCAGCCATCGCGGATACAAGAACATGATCCTCGAATTTGACGATTGCCGTCTACCGGATGCCCAGGTGCTGGGTGAGGTCGATGGCGGCTTCGAGGTGATGAACGAATGGCTTTACGCCACCCGCATCACGGTCGCCACCATGGCCGTCGGGAGGGCCCGGCGCTGTTTCGATATGGGGCTCGCCTATGCCGCCGAGCGCAAGCAGTTCGGACAGGCTATAGGCAAGTTCCAGGGCATCAGCTTCCAGCTTGCAGACATGATCACGGAGATCGATGCCGCCGACTGGCTGACCCTGGCATCCGCCTGGCGGCTCGATCAGGGTTTGCCTGCCAACCGGGAGATCGCGAGCGCGAAAGTCTATGCCTCGGAGATGTTGGCCCGGGTGACGGATGCCACGTTGCAGATCTACGGCGGCATGGGGCTGATGGACGATTTCCCGATCGAGCGGTTCTGGCGGGATGCCAGGGTCGAGCGGATCTGGGACGGCACCTCGGAAATCCAGCGTCACATCATCAGCCGGGAATTGCTCCGGCCGTTGGGCGCCTGACGCTCCATGTCATCAGCTCTTGAACGACTGCTCCGGCCCCGATCCATTGCGGTGATCGGGGGCGGCGCTTGGTGTGCGAATGTTGTCGCTGAATGCCGCAAGATCGGCTTCGAGGGCGCGCTTTGGCCAATCCACCCGAAACGGGATGAGGTCGCCGGCGTCCCGACTTATGACTCGATTGCCAGTTTGCCGGATGCGCCGGACGCCACCTTTATCGGTATCAACCGCCATGCCACAGTGGAGGCTGTGGCTGAACTGGCGGAGATGGGCGCGGGCGGTGCCGTCTGTTTCGCCAGTGGTTTCCGAGAGGCGGACCGGGAAACCGGCGACGGTGCTGCGCTGCAGGACCGTTTGCTGGAAGTGGCTGGCGACATGGTTCTGCTCGGCCCGAACTGTTACGGGCTGATCAACTATCTCGACGGCGCGGCACTCTGGCCGGACCTGCATGGCGGGAGACCGGTTGAACGCGGTGTGGCTATCGTCGCCCAATCATCCAACATCGCGATCAATCTGACCATGCAACGCCGTGGCCTACCGCTGGCCTATGTGGTGACCGTCGGCAACCAGGCCCAGACCGGTTTCGCGGAAGTCGGCATGTGCCTGCTGGACGATCCGCGTGTAACGGCGCTTGGCCTTTATATCGAGGGTGTCGGCGACCTTCGCGCCTTCGAGGCGCTTGCGGAAAAGGCCCGCAGACTAGGCAAATCCATCGTCGCGCTGAAAGTCGGCCGGTCTGACGAAGCGCGGACGGGGGCTGTATCTCACACCGCCTCTCTTGCAGGGAGCGATGCGGGTGCGTCGGCGCTGCTTGAGCGGCTTGGCATTGCGGAAACCCGAAGCCTTCCGGCCTTGCTTGAGACCTTGAAGCTATTGCATGTGACCGGCCCACTGCCGTCGAACAGGATCGCTTCCATGTCCTGCTCTGGCGGCGAGGCCAGCCTGATGGCCGACACTGGCTTGTCGCGCGGCGTTGTCTATCCGCCGCTGGAAGACGCGCAGCGCGCGGATCTTGCCGGTGCACTTGGCCCGAAAGTGACGCTCGCCAATCCGCTCGACTACCACACCTATATCTGGGGCGATGAAGCGGCTATCGAACAGACCTTTACCGCCATGATGCAGGGCAGCGGTCTTGCGCTCGGGATCGTGGTGCTGGACTTTCCGAAGGTGGAGCTCGGCGGGGCCGCCGAGTGGGATCAGGTGATCCGCGCCGTGCACAAGACTATGGCGAACAGTGGAAAGCCGATGGCGATCCTGGCGTCTCTGCCGGAGAACCTTCCCGAAAAGGTGGCGGAGACGCTGTTTGGTCTCGGCATAGTCCCTTTCACGGGCATGGATGAAGCTCTGACTGCGATTGCGGCTGCGGCCTGGCTTGGGATGGATCGCTCGCCTTCCGAGCCGCTGCTTCTTCCGGGGACACCGGGAAATCTCGGCACTCATTCAGAGAGGGAGGCGAAAGAGGCACTGGCCCGTCATGGCCTTTCAGTGCCGAAGAGTATCGAAGCATCCAATGCAGAAAGTGCAGCGGCGGCCGTTGGCGAAATCGGTTTTCCGCTGGCGCTGAAAGGTATCGGGATCGCGCACAAAACCGAGGCGGGGGCTGTAAGGGTCGGGCTCGCAAGCGCGGAAGAGGTGCGCGCGGCCGCGCACGCCATGCCGACGGAGAGTTTTCTGGTCGAGCGGATGGTCCAAGGCGCGGTTGCGGAATTACTGGTCGGCGTGACGCTGGATCCGGCGCATGGTTATGTTCTGACGCTTGCCGCCGGCGGCGTGCAGACGGAGATCCTGAAGGACAGCGCAACGCTTCTGCTGCCCGCGTCCGATGTGGAGATTGAGGCTGCGCTGGACAGGCTCCGGATCGCGCCGTTGCTCGCTGGTTATCGCGGCGCTCCGCCCGCTGATAGTGCTGCGATTGTCGCTGCCGTGCAGGCAGTACAGGAATTTGTGGCTGCCCAGGACGGGCGAGTCAGTGAAGTGGAAATCAACCCGCTGCTCTGTTTGCCCCAGGGCGCGGTTGCAGTGGATGCCCTGATCAGGATGGGAGACGACAATGACTGAAGGCCCGATCAAGACCCGGCGCGATGGCCATGTGCTTGAAGTCACACTGGACCGGCCCAAGGCGAACGCCATCGATCTCGCGACCAGCCGGATCATGGGGGACACTTTCGCCACCTTCCGTGACGATCCGGAACTGCGCGTCTGCATCGTCACCGGAGCGGGCGAGAAGTTCTTCTGCCCGGGCTGGGATCTGAAAGCGGCCGCCGCCGGGGATGAAGTCGACGGGGATTACGGTGTTGGCGGCTTTGGCGGTTTGCAGGAATTGCGCGGGTTGAACAAGCCGGTGATCGCGGCTGTGAATGGGATCTGCTGCGGTGGCGGGCTGGAGCTTGCACTCTCCGCCGACATCATCCTCGCCGCCGATCATGCGAGTTTCGCGCTGCCGGAGATTCGTTCGGGTACCGTGGCCGACGCGGCGACCGTCAAGCTGCCGAAGCGCATCCCCTATCACATCGCCATGGAGATGCTGTTCACCGGGCGCTGGATCGAGGTCGACGAAGCCGCGCGCTGGGGCATGGTGAACCATGTCTATCCCGGAGCGTCCCTGATGGACGAGGCGCGGAAGCTGGCGAAACATCTGGCCGATGGGCCGCCGCTGGTCTTCTCCGCCATTAAGGAAATTGTCCGCGAGGCCGAGGACATGACCTTCCGGGATGCCATGAACCGGATCACCAAGCGCCAATTCGAGACGGTCGACCGGCTCTATTCATCGGAAGACAACCGGGAAGGCTATACCGCCTTCGCCGAAGGGCGAGATCCGGTCTGGACGGGCCGCTGAGGCAGAGCTACTCGTCCCGTAGCCGGCTCTCTGAAATCTGGCCTGTCGATTCCAGGATTGGATAAGCGACCGAGGTGATGTGGCTATTGATCCGCTTGAGGTCACGCAGCACGTCAAGATGCAGGGAGGAGCTGTTCAGGGACTCCATCTTGCCGTCCCGGATACGATTGTAGTGCGCTTCGGAAAACTTCTGCTCCAGCTCTCGGATATGGACTTTCTGTTCCATCAGGCGTCTGGCCAGGCGCGGATCGCCTGTCATGAAGATACTGAGTGACAGCTTGAGGTTGGCCAACACATCGCTGTGCAGTGCTTCGAGTTCCTCCAGCCCGTCCTTGGAGAAGGTTGAGCCGTCTTTCAGTTTCTTGGTCGCGAGTTCCAGCAGATTCTTGTCGATGATGTCGCCGATATGCTCGAGATTCGTGGTGAAGGTGAGGATCTCGACAACACGGCGGCTTTCGGTTGGGTCCAGTTCCTGGCGCGACAGCTTGGTCAGGTAGATCTTGACAGCTTCATGCAGGGAATCGACCACGTCATCCTCGCGCTCGATCTCCTTGATCTGGTCGAGGGTGCCGTCGCGCAGCACGTCCATGGTCCGGGAGAGCATGATTTCGACTGTATCGCCCATGCGCAGGGTTTCCCGCGCTGCGGCGGAAAGGGCGACTGACGGGGTGTCGAGGCTTTCTTCTTCCAGATGTTTCGGGGCGAGGATGTCGTCCGGCCCGGCCCGATCCGGCAATATGCGCGTGACGAGACGCGCAACCCAGCTGACGAAAGGCAGGAAAATTACGGCGACCGCAAGATTGAAGCCGGTATGGACGTTGGCAACCATGTGCGCTGAATCAGCCGAAAAATTCGCGAAATACGGTACGATCCAGGGTATGAAGCCGAAGGCCAGAATGACCCCGGTTGTGCGCATCAGAAGGTTGCCGACAGGCACCCTCCGCGCCGCCGGATCAGAGCCCCAGTTCATCGCAACGGGGGTAATGGCACTGCCGATATTCGCCCCGAGTACCATCGCGATGGCGAGATGTATTTCCATCACGCCAAGCGATACCAGCGTCATGATCAAAACGATAACTGTCAGGCTCGAATGGGCAAGCCAGGTGAGCAGGGCAGCGAACAGGATTGCCAGCATAGGCTCGCTTTGCAGCGGTGCCAGCAGGAGCGAGACAGTCGGCCCTTCGCGCAGCGGAACCGATGCAAGCATGACCATCTTGATCGCCAGCAGCATCAGGCCGAGACCAATGAAGAACCGCGCAATCGCCCGACGGCGGGAATTCTCCGACGACAGAAAAGCGGTAACGCCGATGAACAGGAAGACCGGCGACATCCAGGAGACGTCGAAAGCCAGGACCTGAACAACGATGGTGCTGCCGACATCCGCGCCGAGCATGAGTGCCAGACCGGCCGGAACGGCAATCATTCTGCGGCCGCCGAACGACCCTACGATCAGAGCCGTTGCCGTGCTGCTCTGCAGGATTGTGGTGACGCCGAGGCCGGTCAGGAACGAGCTGAACCGGTTCCGTGTAGCTGCGGCAACGCCCCGGCGAATACCGGAGCCGAAGGCCCGTGTTACTCCCGTACGCACCATGCGGACGCCCCACAGAAGCAGGGCGACTCCGCCGGCGATGTTGATCAGTAGTTCCATGGACCTGTCCGCGCCCTCGGTCGGGCGCTGTTAGACGCCGTTGTTAGATAATAGCGTGCCGCACTTTGGCGGACACCCACTCGCTGACGAGCACGGTGATCAGGATCAGGATGAAGATCAGGGTCACCTGCGGCCAAGCGAGAACATTAAGAGATTCCTGCAGGCGGAGACCCAGGCCTCCGGCACCGACCAGGCCCAGCACCGTGGATTCCCGGATATTGATGTCCCAGCGAAAAACGGTGATCCCGGCGAAAGCGGGCAGGATCTGCGGCACGACCGCATAATCCATGATCTGTGCCTTGCTGGCCCCGGTAGCGGAAACAGCTTCGACCTGAACCGCGTCGATTTCCTCGATGGCTTCATACAGAAGCTTTGCGACAAACCCGATGGAGCGGAAGGCGATAGCCACGATCCCGGCCATCACGCCGGGACCGATGATGGCCACCAGCAGCAGCGCCCAGATCAGGGAATTGATCGATCGGCTGGAGACAATGATCAACAGGGCGACCGGCCGGAGGAACCGTGTGCTCGGGGTGGTGTTGCGAGCAGCCATAAAGGCAACGGGGACGGCCATGAAAAGCGCAAGAAAGGTGCCGAGCGTTGCGATGGCAATGGTGTCCCAGAGCGGCTCCAGCAGGTTCGGAAGATATTCCCAGCGCGGCGGGACCATACGCGATCCGATATCCAGCGCCTGACGCGGGGCGTCATAGACGAAGGCCCAGATCGTGGTCTTCGTCATCACCTGCCAGCAGAAGATGAAGAAAGCGGCCAGCACCAGCCAGCCCAGCCACAGGGCGAGTTCCTGCCTGGTTGTGCGTTTGCGCCAGATTGGCCCGGACGTGGCCTGTTCGGAGGAAGTATTTGTCATCACTGAAGCCATTTCCGCACGTAGCCTGAAGAATATTCCGCAGCCATCACGATCAGGATAATCAGGATCAGGATTGCCGCTGCGGAGTCGTATTCGTATCGGTCCATGGCCGTATTCAGCGTGGCGCCGATGCCGCCGGCGCCGACGATGCCGATCACTGCCGATTCACGGAAATTGATGTCCAGGCGATAGAGGCTCAGCCCGATCAGGCGCGGCATGACTTGCGGCTGGATCGCGTAAGTTACGATCTGCCACCAGCCGGCGCCGGTCGCCCGAACCGCTTCAGCCTGACTTTCGTCGATATCCTCGATGTCTTCGGCCAGCAGTTTGGCGAGAAAACCGATGGTGCAGAAGGACAGGGTCAGGAACCCGGCAAAGGGCCCGAAGCCGAACATTGCGACGAACAGAATGGCGACGATGATTTCCTGAAAGCTCCTGGACAGGGCAATGATGGCCCGGCAGACGGCATAGACTGGCAACGGAGCAATGTTCCGGGCGGCACCGATCCCGATCGGGACCGAGATGGCGACCCCGACCACGGTCGAGGCGACGGCCATCGTCAGGCTCTCTTCCATGCCGATCAGGATGTCTTCCCAGCGGCTGGTGAAGTCGGGTACGAGGAAGCCCTGGATGAAACGCAGGCCACGATCAAGGCCTTCCCACACGCGTGTCCAGTTGACCTCGACCGAGCCAACGGCGAGGACCATATAGAGCAGTGCGCCGAGATAGAGCGTCCAGCGCAGCCAGGACCGCTTGATGAAGGGTGGACGCGACCAGGTGGTCGGAAAGGCGGGTGAGCTGGCTGTCGTCATGTCAGCCCTGCCAGGCGTTCGCGGTCGAGTGCGGCGGCGATTGCCTCGGCGCTTTCCTCTGTGTCGTCCGCGTCTTCATCCACCTTGCGGATCGTTGCGGACCAGTCTTCTTCACCGTAGATCCGGGTCAGCACGTCCGCATCCAGCTCATCCGGGCTGCCGTCGAAGACGACCTTGCCGCCCTGCAGGCCGATGATGCGCTGAACGAACTGCTGGGCGAGGGCCACGTCGTGGATGTTGATGATCGCCGGCAGGCCGCGCTCATTGCAGATCTCGATGATGAGACGCATGATCTGGCGCGAGGTTTTCGGATCAAGCGAGGCTGTCGGCTCGTCGATAAGCAGCAGGTCCGGGTCCTGCTCAAGTGCGCGGGCAATGCCGACGCGCTGGCGCTGGCCGCCGGACAGGGCATCGGCCCGCTTGTTTACGTGTGCACTGAGACCGACACGGTCGAGCAGTCGGTAGGCGTTTTCGACGGATTCCGGCGGAAATTTGCGAAAGAAGCTGCGCCAGAAGCCGACATAGCCGAGCCGTCCTGAAAGGACGTTCTCCATAACGGTAAGCCGTTCGACCAGAGCATATTCCTGGAAGATCATGCCGATCCGCCGTCGGGCCTGGCGCAGACTGCCACGGCTCAGTCGCGTGATATCCGTGTCGCCCAGAAAGACCGTGCCGGACGAAGGTTCGACAAGCCGGTTGATGCACCGGATAAGCGTGGATTTACCGGCTCCCGACGGCCCGATCAGGCCAATGACCTGACCGGGCTCGACCGTGAGACTCACGTCGGTGAGCGCCCGATCGCCTGTCCCGTAGACTTTTGACAGACCTTCAAGTCGCAACATTAAGGGCGCTCCTCAACTCGTTTCATGGATCGCGTCGCGCGATTCATCTTACAGGTTTAAGTTTGTTGGTTATTTACAGTTGTAGGAAACACCGTTGGCGGTGTCGATTTTGCGGATCACTTCCCAATATTCCTTGTAGGTGATCGGGAGGAACTGTTCTTCGCCGGACCGGGCAAACTCTTCTTTCAGTGCGGAGCCTTCCCAGTTGAAAGTGAAGAACGCTTCCTTGATCTTCTCCTGCAGTTCCGGCTTCAGATTGTAGGCATAGCCAAAGCCGGTGGTCGGGAAGGTCTGGGATTTGTAGATCGAGATGACCTGATCCTGCTTGATCACGTCGCGTGCGACCATGCGGTGCCAGACGGAGTTGGCAATGGCCGCGGCCGGATAATCCTTGTTGGCAACGCCAAGGATGGAGTTGTCGTGCTTGCCGGAGAAGACCGGCTCGAAATCGCGCTCCGGTATCATGTTGTAGTCGGCTTTCAGGATCGCGGACGGGGCTTTAAAGCCGGAGTTCGAGGTCTGCGAGGTAAAGGCCATCTTCTTGCCTTTGATATCCTCGACCTTCTCGATGCCACTGCCCGGATAGGTGATGATTTCCATGTTGTAACCGAAGCTTCCGTCCTGCGATGCCATGATGGCGAAGGAGACGAAACCGGCGCAGTTCACGGCCAACGGGTTGGAGCCGGTGTTGAAGCCTGCGACATGCAGACGGCCGGCGCGCATGGCTTCGATCTGGGCGGCGTTGGACTGAACCGGGAAGAACTGTACCTTTTTGCCGGTCACGCCTTCCATGTGGCGCAGGAACCCGTCCCAGACCTTGGCATAGACCGCCGGGTCTTCGACCGGCGTATAGGCGAAGATGAGCGTGCTTGGGTCGACCTGCTGGCTCGGATCGGTCGGCGTATCGGCGACTAGATCGCCATTCTTGTCCTGGAACCGTGCATCAAGGGCATAAGACATGCCCGACCATCCCATGGTCACGGCCCCGAAAGCTGCGGCTGCGAAACCGATAATCCCGCGTCTATTCATAACGGGTAACCTCCCTGTTTTTCCGATTGGGCCCTTCCTTTAGCGGAAGGGCGCTTTCATTTGAAGATGTAGAAGTTCATTCGAAAGCGAACCTTTCGCCAGAATGAGTAAATTGTCGAGCGGAACCGTAGGGCACGCTGAGAAAAATCAGAGTGCATAACGCGCGGCCCGAAGGCTTTCGCTCGTCGGAAAGCCTCTCTTCGAGATTTACGCTGTCTTCAGTGTCGGCCGAATCGCCGTTGCCAATCTAGCAGTGGGGGCTCGGTCAGATCAGGCTTCGCGGTCGAGTTCACCGATATCCAGTACCGGCGCTGCATCTATTTCCTCGGCGTCGAGCATCGTGGCGATCCGCTCCAGGCTGGCCACCAGCATCATTTGCTCCCAGTCCTCCAGCTTGTCGAAACGCTGCCGGAAGACTTCCTGCAGATCGTCGGGAGCCTTTTCGAGAGTGTTTCGGCCGCTATCGCTCAGGCTAAGCCAAACCTGTCGGCGATCAGCATGGCCGCGTTGTTTCACCACGAGCCCCTTGGCTTCCAGCTTGTGGACCAGAGACGTGGTTGTGGCCTGGGTTATGCCCAGCCTGGACGCAATTGTTCCCGCCGTGCACTCGACCTCATCGGCGAGGGTTTGCAGCAAAAGCAGCTGAGAGGCGGTGATGCCTGATACACGGGAGAGCGCCCGGGCCCGGTTCTCCGTTGCCCGCAATATACGGCGGAGCACCACAAGGGCGTGTTGTGACTGATGGTCCATAATGTCTCCGAAAATTCGCGGCCCGACTATGAACCGATGGAGGGATAGCGAGAAATTATTTTAGTTTTATGAGCTAAATAATAATTTCCCCTAATTGCGCCATTTGTTTCGGATTGTCGGCATAAAAAGTCTGATTACGACATCTTGGGTTGTGGTGAGAATCATGAAAAAAATTGATTGGCAAAGCAATGGAAATAAAAATGTCTCATTTGCGACATGTGGTCGTTATTGACAAAATTAGTTAGTCTAACTAAATAAATGCCACTTAATCAAAAGGGGTGGCTATGAAGATCGAGATATCTAAAGACCGATCTCGTAAGAAGGCAGGCCGGAAGGGTGGCGTGAGCTTTCGTCGTCCTACATCCACGGACGGCGCGTCCGTTTGGAATCTGATCTGCGATCTGGACGCGCTCGACGATAATTCCATGTACTGCAACCTCCTGCAGTGCACGCATTTCGCAGAGACCTGCGTGGTTGCGGAGTTGGACGGGGACGTGATCGGCTGGGTGTCGGCATATCTTCCGCCGGCCAAGTCCGGAACCCTGTTTGTCTGGCAGGTCGCTGTTGCTCCCGAGGCACGGGGACGCGGGCTTGCCAAGGCTATGCTGCGCGACCTGCTGACGCGGGGCGCCTGCGAGGATGTCACGTATATGGAGAGCACGATTACCAAGGACAACGAAGCGTCCTGGGCTCTCTTCCGGTCGATTGCCGGAGAGGTCGAAGGTGATCTCAATCACAATCCGCATTTCCGGCGTGACCAACATTTCGATGGTGAGCACGCAACGGAACACCTCGTCCGCATTGGGCCAATCGAGCGCGATCGCTACGCCAGTGCGGCCTGAGCGCCGCCGCCGTGCCACTAATTGTTCGTTCGCCCCAGTCATAAAATTCAGGCCATAAGGAGCTGAAAATGACGACCGATCTTTCCGTTTACGAGAATGTTGAATCAAATGTGCGCAGCTATTGCCGCAGCTTTCCGGTCAGCTTCACCAGCGCCTCCGGTGCCGAGATCACGGGTGAGGACGGCAAGACCTATATTGACTTCCTGGCCGGTTGCTCGTCGCTCAACTACGGACATAACGACGAGGATATGAAGCAGGCGCTGCTGGATTACATAACCAGCGACGGAATCGCCCATGGCCTCGACTTCCACACGGAAGCCAAAGGCGCTTTTCTGGAAGCGTTCGACCGGATCATCCTGCAGCCGCGCGAGATGGATTATCGTCTGCAGTTTACCGGCCCGACCGGCGCCAATGCCGTGGAGGCCGCGCTGAAATTGGCGCGCAAAGTCACGGGTCGCGATCGGGTCGTCGCTTTTACCAACGGCTTCCATGGCGTGACGCAGGGGGCGCTCGCTTGCACCGGTAACGGTTATCACCGCAGGGGTGCCGCCCGTCCTCTCGATGGTGTTGACCGGATGCCGTATGAAGGCGCGCTGGGTCAGGACATCGATTCCCTCAAGGTGCTTGAGGAGATGTATCGTAATCCGTCCAGCGGCTTCGAAGCGCCGGCGGCCTTTATCCTGGAAACGGTTCAGGGCGAGGGCGGGCTGAACCACGCCAGCGCCGATTGGCTGCAGGGTGTCGAACGGCTGGCCCGCGAACTCGGCTCATTGCTCATTATCGACGATATCCAGGCCGGTTGCGGGCGGACAGGCACCTTCTTCTCCTTCGAGAAAATGGGCATCGCGCCGGATGTCGTGACCATGGCGAAATCGCTTTCTGGCATGGGTCTTCCCTTTGCCATGGTGCTGCTGCGCCCGGAGCTCGATATATGGTCTCCCGCAGAACATAACGGCACGTTCCGTGGCAACAATCACGCCTTCGTAACGGCCCGCGTTGCTCTGGAAAAATTCTGGTCCGATCCGAGCTTCGCCAAGAAGGTCGAGGCAAAAGCCGAGTTGCTGGAAGAGCGGCTTAAGAAGATCGCCATTAAGACCGGCGGCAAGGTCAAGGGACGGGGGATGTTCTGCGGCGTCGATGTTGGCTCCGGTGAGCTGGCGGATGAGATCTGCCGGGAGTGTTTCGAGGACGGCCTGATCATCGAGACCTCTGGCGCCTTTGGCGAAGTGGTCAAGGTGCTGGCGCCGCTCAGCATAGATGTGAGCCTGTTCGAACAAGGGCTCGACATCGTGGCGAAGGCCGTCGATAGAGTTATCAAGGCTCGACATTCTAAAGCAGCCTGACCGGCGAGCCGATTTCAAATTACCTGTATAGATGAGAGTTAGAGATGATTGTCCGTACCTATGATGAATGCCGCGATACCGACCGCCATGTCGTGACGGAAGGCTGGGAAAGCGTGCGCATGCTGCTGAAGGACGACAAGATGGGCTTCAGCTTCCATATCACGACCATCTTCCCGAACAGCGAGCACGAGTTCGAGTACAAAAACCATTTCGAATCAGTCTATTGCGTCTCCGGCGGCGGCTCGATTAAGGATGTGGCGACCGGCGAGGAGCATCAGATCGGCGTTGGCACCATGTACGCGCTGGACGAGCATGACCGGCATGTCCTGAAGGGCGGCCCGGAAGGCATGGTCGTGGCCTGCTGCTTCAATCCCCCGGTGTCCGGGCGCGAAGTGCATGACGAGACAGGAGCTTATGCAGCCGATGTCGATGACGCAGCCTGATCAGGGCGCGTCACATCGCTGATACAACTCCATTGGAGTCATCATGCTAGAGCCAATTGAGCCGCGTCATAACCATACGGTGGAGAAAATCGGCGGAACGTCGATTGCCAACACAGAAGCGGTTCTGAAAAACGTTTTTCTGCGCACGCACGCAGATACGGAACCTTATGGCCGTATCTTCGTGGTCTCGGCCTATGCAGGAATGACCGACCTGCTGCTGGAACACAAAAAGACAGGGGCGCCGGGCGTGTTCGCGCATTATGCGGGCTCTGACTCCGACTGGGCCTGGGGCGATTCCCTGACCGAACTCGGTGACGCAATGATCGCCAAGAACGCCAATGTGCTGGGCGACCCGGCTTCGCGCCGCCTGGCCGACGGCTTCGTTCGAGACCGGGTCGAAGGCGTGCGCACCTGCCTGCTCGATCTGCAACGGCTTTGCACCCATGGCCATTTCCGGCTGGACCATCATATGGAAACGGTTCGGGAAATGCTGGCAGGACTTGGTGAGGCGCACAGCGCCTTCAACACCAGCCTGCTGTTGAAGGATAACGGTCTGAATGCCGTCTTTGTCGACCTGACCGGTTGGCGGGACGAAAGCGATCCGACCCTGGATGAGCGGATTTCCGGCGCGCTGGAAGGGATCGACTTTGCCTGCGAGTTGCCGATCGTGACGGGCTATGCCCATTGCCGTGAAGGCATGGTGCGCCGGTTTGACCGGGGGTATACCGAAGTGACGTTCTCCCGGCTTGCCGTCGTGACCGAGGCCGGGGAAGCGGTAATCCACAAGGAATTTCATCTTTCCAGCGCGGATCCGAAGCTGGTCGGCGAAGGCAAGGTCCGGACCATCGGGCACACGAACTATGATGTGGCGGATCAGCTCTCCAACATGGGCATGGAAGCGGTGCATCCGAACGCGGCGAAGGGGCTGCGTCAGGCAGGTATCCCGCTCAGGGTCCGGAACACGTTCGATCCGGCCGATCCGGGCACCATGTTCGAAGGCGATTACGTTTCCGAGGAGCCGCGTGTCGAGATCGTTACCGGTCTTAAGGATGTGCATGCGCTGGAGTTTTTCGAGCAGGAAATGGTCGGCGTCAAAGGCTACGACACCGGCATTCTGGAGGCGCTGAAGCGGCATCACGTCCGCATTGTCACCAAGACCTCGAACGCCAACACGATCACGCATTATCTGGCCGGCTCGCGCAAGGCGGTGAAGCGGGTGATCGCGGATCTCGGCGCGGCCTTCCCCACGGCGGAAATTTCCACCCGGAACGTCGCCATCGTCTCCGCCATCGGCAGCGACATGTCTGTGCCGGGTCTCGACGCCACGGCGCTCGTGGCATTGAGGGACGCGGGAATCGAGCTGCTTGGTGTGCACCGTCTGTCCCGCAAGGTGGACATGATGTTCATCCTGGAAGAGAGCCAGTTCGAGGCGGCAATCTCGGCGCTGCATGCGGCTCTGGTCGAGAGTGATACGGAAACGGCAACCGAACGCGCCGCTGCCTGAAAACCCCGGATAATTAATTTACAGCAAAGGTCGGCCTAGAATACGGGCCGGCCTTTGTACGTTCACACGTCTGTAGTCTGTTTTCGCTAGAAAGACCGCTTCGAAAGCAGGAGTGGTCGATGAGCGGAATTCGCTATCAGGGTGTGTCCAAGAGTTTTGGTGATGTCGAGGTGATCAAGAGCCTCGATCTGGAAATCGCTGACGGCGAGTTCGTGGTCTATGTCGGCCCGTCCGGCTGCGGCAAGACGACCCTGCTCCGGATGATGGCGGGACTTGAGACGGTCTCCGATGGCCGGATCTTCATCGGTGAGGCTGACGTCACCGATGTGCCGCCGAAAGACCGGAACATCTCCATGGTGTTCCAGAATTACGCCCTCTATCCGCATATGAGTGTGGCCGATAATATCGGTTTCGGCCTGCGCCTGAAAGGCGTGCCGCGCGCGGAGCGGGATGTGGCCGTGCGCGAGACGGCAGAGTTGCTCGGCCTTGGCGCCCTGCTCGAGCGCAAACCCCGAGCCCTTTCCGGTGGCCAGCGCCAGCGGGTGGCGATGGGCCGGGCGATCATCCGGCATCCGGAAGTCTTCCTTATGGACGAGCCGCTGTCCAACCTTGATGCACAGCTCCGTAACCACATGCGGACCGAGATCAAGGCGCTGCAAAGCCGGCTCGGCGTGACCACGATCTATGTGACGCACGATCAGGTCGAGGCCATGACCATGGCTGACCGGATTGTCGTGCTGAATGGTGGCGAGATCCAGCAGGTCGGCACCCCGGACGAGCTTTACTCAAACCCGGCGAACAAGTTCGTCGCCGGTTTCATCGGCGCTCCGGTGATGAATTTCTTCCCGGCGGACTGGCTGTGGAAATCCGACGCGGCACGGCTTGCCTACGGCGCGTCGGAAATCGGCATCCGCCCGGACCGTCTGCGCCTCTGCCAGAGCGAAGGGCCGCTGCCGGTGCAATGGCGGGCCCGGGTTGAGCTGGTGGAGCCGCTCGGCGGAGAGGCCCTGGTTCATGTCGCTTTTGATGGTCAGAAAGCCTGTCTGAAACAGCGCGACAACATCCGCCCTGCTGCGGGGGAGGAGATCGAGATCGGCTTTGATATTGGCGACGCGCATTTGTTTGCGGCGGATGGAGTGGCACGAGTTGCGGCTGCGGGCTGAATATTGGCTCCCTAATCCCGTTATCTGGCCTGAATCGGCTTCGGGCTGCTAGGCTGGTGTGAATATGCGGCGTCAATTCCCGCCGTCCTGCAGCTCAAATTCCAGACCTGAGGTGATATGAATGGCCAAGCGCGCAATTGTGCCGCCCGCGCTTCGAGCGGCGTCTGAAAAGCTCAACATGTCTCCAGCCATTCTTTCCGGTGGTCATGTTTTCCTGACCGGTGCCACCGGAGGCGATTTGCAAGGACACATGCCGGATGATCCTGCCGCGCAGATGCGGAACGCTTTTCAGAAGATACAACTCATTCTTGAAGAGGCGGGGCTGTCGCTCCAGTCCATGGTGGAGATGACTACTTATCATGTCGGGTTGCGGGGCCATTTCGAGACTTTCGATGCAGTCCGACTGGAGTATCTGGAGGCCCCTTATCCGGCATGGACAGCTGTTGAGGTTGCCGGGCTGAGGCGGGAAGGCGCGGTTATCGAGATCCGTGCGGTCGCGAGCATCGATATCGATCCGGATAACTAAACTACGCCCAATTGATGTCGATTTCACGCTGTTCTTTATGACGGGCGCAAGACGCGCAATAGGAAGGTCGTTGCGCGGGATGGAAACGATATGACGCGTTCATTTTTACATCCGATGACAGCACTCTTCCTGTTGGCAGTGATTGTGTCGGTTCCTGCTAATGGCGCGACGATCTGCACCATCGTTCTGGATGCAAATACCGGCGAGCGTCTCATCGATGAGGGAGCATGCGAGACTCGCCAATCCCCGGCCTCGACCTTCAAGATCGCCATCAGCCTGATGGGATATGATGC
This sequence comes from Nisaea sp., assembly GCF_039990255.1. Classification (GTDB taxonomy): domain Bacteria; phylum Pseudomonadota; class Alphaproteobacteria; order Thalassobaculales; family Thalassobaculaceae; genus Nisaea. The sequence goes on from NZ_JBDXGG010000018.1 coordinate 22,821, forward strand.
AGGAATTTTGCAGACGCCAGAACAGCCTGAATGGCCCTTTGAAGAAGGCTATATCGACTGGCGGAAGGCCTGGCGGGCACCCGCCAACCCGACCCGCTGGATGAGGGAGTCTGTTGTCTGGTATTCGCAGCAGGTGACACTGCGCCTCGGCGCCGAGCGTTATGCAAAATATGTGGATTGTTTCAGCTACGGCAATCGGGACGTCTCCGGGGGTCCGGGTAACGGTAATGGTTTGACGGAAGCCTGGCTCAGTTCCTCTTTGAGAATTTCCCCGCTGGAGCAAGTCGGGTTTCTGCGGAAGCTGGTACGCCGCGAGTTACCGGTCAGCGACGGTGCGGTGCGCAATACGGCGACGCTCCTGAAGCATGAGCCACAGCCAGGCGGTTGGCTTGTTTTTGGTAAGACCGGAACCGGATTACCGAGGGATAAGGCAGACCGGTTGCTGCGTGGGAAGCCTTTTGGCTGGTTCGTTGGCTGGGCTGAACATTCCGATGGGAGCGTAGTTTTTGCGCGCTTGATTCAGGAAGCCAAGCGACCGTTGCGCCCAGCCGGTTTATTGGCGCGGGACGGCTTGCTGGACGATTTGTTCGGACCAGACGGGCATCTGAATTAAAGGTCGCTGATTGTTCCTACGAGGAAAGCCCCGCCATGACCGGCGGGGCTTTCCTTTGGGTATGACTGCGCCTGTTTTAGTGTCAACGCGGTTTGACAGGCACGCGGAGCTATTACGGCATTGATACTCTAAGACTCCGGATTGGTCGGCGGGCACCATGAGGACGGAAAATTACCGGTTCAGACCCGGTCAATCCGATCATCCGGTCTCCGAGACAGGCAGCCAGATCCGGATTTTCGTCCCGCCATCGGCTTTATCTTCGACGATCAGCTTGCCTTTGTGCGTGTCGCAAATGATCGACTGGCACAAAGAGAGCCCCTGACCTGTCCCTTTGCCAACCTCTTTGGTCGTGAAGAATGGATCGAAGATCCTGTCCCGGATTTCCGGAGGAATTCCTGGTCCGTTGTCGGAGACCTCAATCCAGATACCGGAGTTTTTGTCCGCACGAGACCGAACACCAATTCTTCCCTGAACGTCTGACTCAGACGGCTTCCAAATCTCGGAAATCGCATCTGTCGCGTTGACAATAAGATTGACGATCACCTGCCCCAACTGACCGGAATTTGCCACTGTCTGGGGAAGGGTTTCGTCCAGATCCTCGTCTAAAGATGCGACGCACTTCCATTCACTCTCTGTTATCGCGATGGCGTTGCGGATGGTCGCGTTGATATTCACATCCGTTTGCATTGTGTCTTCCGGGCGGGCATAGGTCTGCACTGCGGAAACGATGTCCCGGATTCTTGTCGTTCCTTCAAGAGCTTGACGGATTGAGGTCGGGAGTTCCTCTTCAAGGAAATCGATATCGTACTGCTGGTGATATACTGCGAGATTATCACTCTTGTCGGTGCCCGAGAGGTCATCGGCCAGAGTCTTCGCGTAAGTGAAGAGATCGGCTATGGCTTCTTGAAGGAAACGCAGATTGTCGTTGACGAATTGAGCCGGGGTATTGATCTCGTGTGCGACTCCGCCGGCGAGTGTTCCCAGTGACTCGAGCTTCTGTTTTTGCAGAAGATTTGCTTCCAGGCGCCGTGTGCGCTCTGCGCTCTCATGTAGTTCACTGACGTCCGTATCGACCAGGATAAGACTGCTGTCAGGGGTTCTTTGTTGTGTCGAGAGAATGATGCGGCCATTTGCGAGTTTAACTTCGCTCGTCTCGTAGGGCGCCTGGCTTCTGTGGATGTGCAGGCGGGCCGCCAACATGTCGGTGGTGGATAGTGCGCTATCGCTGTCCGGAATGGATGTCGCCGCATGCGAAAGCTCTAGAATGTGGCCAGATTGTTCGGCGATAACGGCCTCGAAATTTTGCCCCTCTGCGGTCGTTGCGTCGGAAAGCTGATGCAGTTGGCGATAACCTTGGTTCACGTGCAGAATTCGGTCTTCGGAGTCGACTAAGGCGATACCGAGTGGCAGAGCTTCTATCGCCGCATAGAGCCGGGATTCCGCTTTCGCGCGCTTGTCTTCAGCGCGCTCGAGAGCCTCTTCGAATTTCTGTTTGTAGGAACTGAGAGCATTCGACATCTCGTTGAAGCTTGAGGCCGTTTGCGCAAGTTCATCCTTGCCGTAGACGACAGTCTGAAATCCGAAGTCGCCACTGGCGACGCGATGTGCGGCTGTTTGCAGCCTGACCAGCTGACGAGTGAGAATTTGGCCGAGTATCAGGCCGAAGATCGCCACCAGGACGATCTCCGTTGCGGCGATACTCAGCATCCAGTCCCGTGCCTGTTTCAGGGTCGCGGAAAGTTCTTCGGTCGACAAGCCGATCTCGACCTGTCCGAAGATGTGGTCCCCAATCCTGATCTTCGCCGCCACATCGAGGACGGTATCTTCAAGCGCACTCTCGGTCGAGCTATCTTCCTTGAAGTCGCGGGCCAGTGCGGCAGGAACCCCGTTCTCGGAAAGGACCTGCCCTTCCGCAGATCTAATACGGGCATATACGATGCCGGGGTTTCGGGCCGCTTGCTGGACCAACTCATCCAGCGTCGCCAGATCGAGAGCGACGGTGGCATCCGTGGTCATCGTCGCGAGCAGATCGGCGGCCGTATGAGCTTCGCGGAAGATCCGCTCTTCGTTTGACGTCTGGATATAGTACAGACCGCTTAGTACCAGAACCGCGAGGAGCAGTATCTCGATAGCAGCAATGCCAAGGACTGTCTTCAGTCTGAATGACATGTGCCCGCCGCCGCATTAACGACCTTGGTCTGGGATTTCGAAAGGCCCAAGGAGCGGACGTCGTCCCAATCCTTGTCCGAGCTTATATCTATACCGGTCATCCCCAGAGCTTTGAAGGCCTTCGGATTGCGCTGGGACAGAGTATGCAGGGACGCGCTGACTTTGGCACGTGCTTCGTCGGACAGGCTGCCTTTGACTGCAAAAGCATGCGGGGTATAGCCGTCGGTCTCATAGAAAATGCGCAAGTTTGCCCTCACATCCGGTGCCACGGTGTTCCAGGTACGGAGCACGCCGCCACCAGCGGGGAGCAAGCCGTCCGCGACCGCCCGATAGACAGAGTCATGGGACTTCACATAGACCGGCGTGAACGCGATGCCTCTTTTGCTCATCTCCGCCCGCGGCAGAACGCTGGCACCGAAAGCCGCTGGCGAGGGGAAGGCGAGACGCTGCGAGTCCAGATCCTTGAGCCCTTTTATGGGGGAATCTTTCCGGGTGACGAGGATTCCCTTTAGCTTCTTTTTGCTCTGCTTGGCGATCGCCTGATAGCCGCTGAGTTCGTGGAATACGACATAATGGTAAGGGTTCATGTATGCGATGTCGTACACGCCCTTGGAGAGACAGGCCTCGAATGTAGGAATGTCTTTTGCCGTAGCAAACTTGAACTGAATACCCGTGTCTTTTGCCAGATCGGCCAGGACCGGGAGCCAGACCCTCGCAAGGCGGCTCGCAGACTGTTGCGGAACAACCCCGAAGGTCATCGTTTCCGCCCGCGATAGTTCTGCTTGTGACAGCAGGATCAGCAGTGATAGCGCAATTGTTCGAAGCATGATGTCCTCCTTTTCTCTTGTTGGCGAAAAGATACGGGACAGGCTTCAACGGAAATATCCCCAACTGGGGACCATGTTTGTCTTTAGCTGGGATCTTCTGTTTCAGATGAGGTGTGTGCCGGCCAGATGCTGCTGCATGTGCTGGATATGGAAAGCCCCGCCAGAGTCCCGGCGGGGCTTTCTCTTCGAGTATGTCGGCGCTGTTTATTTCAGTGTCAGAGCAGTCTGTTCGGCATAAGGCGCCAGCACGGCATCGGCGTTCTTCTGGGCCCGTGCGGCTGCTTCACGGAAGGTCAGCTCCGGATCGGAGAGCAGGGCCTGCATCTCGTCTTCCACGGCTTTGCGGACGGCGACGGTGTTGTAGGTCGCGATCCACGGACCGGCATAGGCGAGCTGTTCGACGGCGCGCAAAGCGTCCGGGTGCTCGGCGGTGAATTTCTTCATTTCCGGCAGGTCGTAGGCGGTCTGGCGCGGGGCGAAGTAACCTGTGAAGCGGGACCAATGGCCGATTTTCTCCGGGGATGTCAGCCAGGAGATGAATTCCCAGGCGCCTTTTTTCTGGGCGTCTGTCGTGCCTTTGAAGGAGACCAGGGAGGCGCCGCCGATCGGAACCGAGTTACGGATATTGCGCGGCATGAAGGCGACGTCATAGTCGAACTTCGCGTTCTCGCGGACGAAGGTGAGCGCTCCGGTGGAGAGCACGATCATCGAGGCCTTGCCGGAGAAGAAGGAGGTGGATACCTGCTTGGAGTTGGTCACGCCCGTCGGCATCGCTTTGTGCTGATGCGCGAAATCGCGCCAGAACTTCAGCGCGCCCTGGGTGGAAGCGTGATTGTAATAGATCTCGCCCGGATAAACCGAATTGTAGAACTGACCACCATTGGCCATGGTCAGGGCCTGCACCAGCCAGCCGTTATAGTCATAGTTGGACGGCATCATGATACCCCAACGCTCTCCGTCCGGCTTGGTCAGCTTCTTTGCTGCATCGACCCACTCGGCCCAGGTTTCCGGAGCCTTGGTGATGCCGGCTTCTTTGAAATGTTCCTTGTTGTAGTAAAGGATCGGGGTCGAGTTCTGGAACGGGATGGAATAGACGTCGCCGTTGAAATAGGCGTTCGGGCGCACGGCCGGCCAGAATTCCTGCATCAGGCCGTCGAGATCGGTGTCGCCCGCCAGCTCCTTCATCGGAACGATCAGGTCGTTCATCGCCAGTTCGGTGGCGAAGTTGGCGCTCATCAGCACCACTGCCGGCGGCCTGCCCGCTTCGGCGGCCGCCTGGGATTTCACTTTGGTGTCGTCATAGCTGCCGGTAAAGACGCCGACCACTTCGACGCCGTCCTGGGAGGAGTTGAATTCCTTTACCAGCTTCTGCATCTCGCGGGACAGCTTGCCCTGTACCGGGGCCGGGAACATGAATTCGATACGCTCGGCCGCACCGGCGGACGAGGCGATCAGACCGGCGCAGAGAGCGCCAATCGCAGATCTGAAGAACATTGCTAAGCTCCTTATTTCACGCCGGATGACATGAAACTATTGACGAATTGCCGCTGGAACGCCGTGAAAGCGATGAACAGCGGCGCCATGATGAAGAGCGTCCCGGCGGCGATCAGCCCCCAGTCCGACGCTCCCTCCGCGCCTTGCGCGAAGCTGACGAGGCCCACGGTCAGAACCATCTTGTCCGGATCGTTGATGACCATCAGGGGCCAGAGAAATTCGTTCCAGTGATAGACCACCGAAACGATGGAAAAGGCGGTGAGCCCGGGCAGCGAGAGCGGGATCAGGACGTGGCGCAGCACCTGCCACCAGGAGGCGCCGTCGATGATCGCGGCTTCCTCGAAATCCTTCGGGATGGTGCGGAAGGTCTGACGCATCAGGAAGGTGCCGAAGGCCGAGCCCCAATAGGGCGCCATAACGCCGATCAGGCTGTCGTAGAGGCCGAGATGCACCAGCGTCGTCAGGTTCGGCACGATCAGCACCGGCGGCGCCAGCATCAGCTGCAGCAGGAAGATGTAGAAGATCACTTCCTTGCCGGGAAAGTTGATCCGCGCGAACGCATAACCGGCGAGGCTGATGGTCACCAGTTGCACCACCAGCGTGCCGATGACCAGGATCGTCGAGTTCAGGAACCAGAGCGGCCAGTAGCCATCCTCGATGGCGTACCGGTAGCTCTGCAGCGTCGGCACGAAATCCGGGATGAGCGAGGCCATGCCCAGCCCGCCGCCTGCGTCCGGGCGGAAGCTGGCGATCAGCATCCAGAGAAACGGCGTCGACCAGAGGAAGACCACGGCACACATGACGGCGGCGACCAGCGCGCCGGGAGCGAACCATTGTTTAAAATCAGGTTTCATAATGCACCTTGCGTTCGACGGTGCGCATGGACAGGAAGGAGAGTGTCAGCAGGGCGATCAGGGTGACGACGGTGGCCGCGGTCGCCTTGCCCAGATCGTAGAATTCATGGGCCTGCTGATAGATGTAATAGAGCAGCAGGTTGGTCGAATTGTTCGGCCCGCCATCGGTCATGACGATAACATGGTCGATCTGGCTGACCGCGCTGATCAAAGCGATGACCAAAACGAAGGCGAAGGTCGGCCCGAGCATCGGGATGATCACGAAGTAGAGCCGCTGCAGCCAGTTCGCGCCCTCGATCTTCGCCGCTTCCTCTGCGTCCTGAGGTACGCCCTGCAAGCCGGCAAGGAAGAACAGCATGTAATAGCCGGCATTCTTCCAGGTGGTCAGCGCCATCAGGGAGACGAGAGCGAGATCGGGATTGCCGAGCCAGTTGGTGGCGGAGATGCCGAGCTTGGCGAGGTAATAGTCCAGCAGGCCGATATCCGGCATGAAGACGAAGATGAAGATCGCCGCGGCACCGACCAGCGGCACCAATGTCGGGAAGAACAGGATGGAGCGGAGGATGGCGGACAAGTTCGTCGTCTCGCGGAGCGCCAGCGCGAACAGAAAGCCGAACAGCACACTCGGGATTACCGTGCCAGCGGCATAGAGCGCGTTGTTCGCCAAGGCGCCGAGAAAATGCGCGTCCTGGAATATCCGGAAATAGTTTTCTGCACCAACGAATGCGCCGCTGTCACCGACCCGCTTCTTGTCCGAGAGCGAGGCCAGCAGGACTTGCAGCATCGGCCAATAAGTGAAGGCGGCGAGACAGAGAAACGCCGGTAGCAAAAGAAGATATGGGCGCGCCGATCTGAAGGGGTTTGGCGCTTCCCGGGCAGACTTGTTCACGGCTCTCAACCCTCCTCGTTACGTGAGGAGGGTTGGGTATCACCATCGTTCGAACGCTGCTGTCACCGCCATGTGAAACTTCCGGGAATGATTGAAGACGAAACGAAGATGCGGTTGCGCGCGCGCTCGAACCCACTCAATCCTAATGAGTTGAAACAGCCGGTTGCTGGGAGATTATCTCCTTGACCTGGAGTCACTCCAGATCTTTAGGCTCCTGAGCAAGAGAGATTTGGGGGCTGTGTTTCAATGAAAATTGCAGAAGTAGCCGCCAGGTGCGGTCTGAGCATCGACACAATACGATATTATGAGAAGGCAGGCATTTGCACCGCGATCCAGCGTGGGTCGGATGGAAAGCGCCGCTTTTCTCAGGAAAATCTGGACTGGCTGATCTTGCTCGCATCGCTTCGCGAGACCGGAATGCCGAACAGGAAGATGAAGCATTTTGCCGATCTCTATCAGCGCGGAGACGCAACCGTTTGCGAGCGTAAAGAGATGCTTCGGGATCATCAGAAGCATTTGGAATTGCAACAGTCGCGGTTGTCCAGATGCCGAACGCTGCTCGACCACAAGCTTGGGCTCTATGACGAGATACTTGGCGGGAAATTATGAAGATCATCGTTGTCGGAGCCGCTGGGGATATCGGTAAGGCGGTCTGCGAAGAACTGGGCAGGCGCCACGATTTGGTCCGGGTTGGCAGATCATGTGGTGATATCCGGGTCGACATTTCTGACCGCGCCTCGATCGACGAGATGTATGCGCTTGTAGGTCCGGTTGATGCTGTGGTCTCGACAGCGGGGGATGTGCATTTCGGGCCACTGGAGGATCATACAGACGAAACATTCATGCTCGGTTTGGGGCAGAAAGTTATGGGGCAGATCAATCTTGTCCTTGCCGGGTTCAATTCAGTTGGTCCTGGCGGATCTTTCACGTTGACAAGCGGCGTGCTCGATCGCGATCCAATTCGTATGGGGGCGGGTGCTGCGACGGCAAATGGCGCGCTGGGAGGTTTTGTTGTTGGAGCGGCCATTGAGATGCCTCGCCAACAAAGGATCAACGTCGTCAGCCCCGGTCTGCTGGAAGTCTCCGTGCCGCGGTATGGAAAGTGGTTTCCCGGTCACGATCCGGTTTCATCGGAGCGTGTGGGAAGGGCTTATGCAAAGAGCGTCGAAGGCGCGATCACGGGGCAAGTGATTATCGTCGAGTAGGCCCGGTTGCGGCTGCCGCGGTGAATGACGCCTGGCCCAGGGGCGGATCTAGAACCGGCGCGGGACGAGGCCCGACTGGAACCAGGAAACAAAGCTCAGCATCGAGTAGACGGGCAGGCCGGTGGCGTCCCGGATATCGGCGGCATAGGGCAGCATGTTGGTGCATTCGAGAACGAGCGCGCCGATTTCCGGATGGTCTCTCTGCATCTTCAGGGCTGCTTCCACATTGTCCGCGCGCGCGGCTTCGACATCGAGTTCAAGCTCGTTGTTCAGGATTGCGCGGGTGAATTCCCGGCCGCCTTCGGTGCTGCCGATTGGTGTGCCTTCGGGCACGCCGGCTTTTTCAAGGTGCGCTGGGGTCAGGGTCGAGGCCGAGATGGTGAGGACGCCAGCCCGCTTTCCGGCGGGCAGCAGCCGGTTCACCATATCCACCTGCATCAGCGAGGATGTTGCGACCGGAACGCCGACTGCGCTCGCCAGTTCTTCCTGAAAGAGCGAAAGAAAGCCGCAATTGGTGGTGATGCCGTCTACACCGTCGGCGACCAGACCTTTGGCTGCGTCGATGAAATTATCTAGCAGGCCTTTGGCGCCGCGCCGCACCACCCGGTCCGGAGAAGCGTCGCGGACCACGCGGTAATGCACTGGAAAATCCCAGGTCAGCGCATTGCCCATGTCGCCCGGAATGCGCGGGAATTGTGCTTCCAGCATGAGAATGCCGACTGAGGCGCCGTAAATCGCCTTCCCGCCGCGTGCTTTCATGTCCGTTCTCCTGATCGTCAGTCTTCCTGGTCTTTAGTCTTCATGGGGCTCGAACTGCCGGTCGAACAGCTCTTCGGGGCCTGCCATGTAGATGTTCGAGAAGCTTTCCTTCACCGACGCAACGATCTGATCCATCCGGCGGCGGATATGCTTGCCGAGGATCTCGGCGGCCCGGTCCGCATTGCGGTCCAGCATCGCTTCCATGATCGCCTTGTGCTCACCCTTGGTCTCTTTGACCCGTGATGACATGTCGAGCCAGCGGATAAATCGGATGCGCTGATTTATCTGCCGGAGGTGCAGCGCGAGTTCGTGATTGCCGGAAAGCTCTGCGATGGCGACGTGAAAGGCCTCGTCCCGTTCGGTTACTTCGCGCACAGTGTTGCCGACATAGGTAAGGCCGTTCGCCAGAAGGTCGTCGTTCAGGGCTTTCAGTTCCGCATCGCTAGCGCTTTCGCAGGCCTTGCGGACGGCGGCCAGCTCCAGAATTTCGCGCAGCTCGTAAAGCTCATAAACCGAGCGCGGGTCCAGCTCCCTGCAGAAAAACCCGAGCCCTGGTTTGAAATCGATCAGCTGTTCCGTGACGAGGCGGTTCAGCGCTTCACGCAGCGGCGTGCGGCTGACCGCCAGCTCGCGCGAAAGGCCGATCTCGTTGATCCGCTCTCCCGGCCGGAACTGGAAATTCACCGCACGTTCCTTCAGCCGCACATAGGCCTCTTCCACACGGCCTTCACTCATGGTGTTTCATCCGAACAGTTTCTTACCGATGCGCCTTGACTCCAGCGTTGCCCTTTTACAACATGCAGGCCTGTATACAGTACTGTGTTCAAGTATATCCCACCAGCGCATTCCGCGCGTCACCCGAGGAAATTGATAAGATGGACAAGTCGATGGGCAACCGGATGACCGGGGCAGAAGCTATGGTCCGTATGCTTGAAGCCCATGGTGTGAAGCACATGTTCGGGCTTTGCGGCGATACCACGCTGCCCTTCTATGACGCGATGGCGCGGCTCGATCACGGGATCGAGCACATTCTGACCCGTGACGAGCGTCATGCAGCCTATATGGCCGACGCCTATGCCCGCGTGACCGGGCGCCCGGGTGTCTGCGAGGGGCCGTCCGGTGGTGGGGCGACCTATATTCTTCCGGGCGTGGTCGAGGCGAATGAAAGCTCCGTGCCGATCATGGCGATCACCACTGACGTCTCGACGACGGCGCGGGGGCGCTATCCGCTGACCGAGCTTGATCAGGTGGCGATGTTCCGGCCGCTGACCAAATGGAACACCTCGCTGGACGATGCATCGCGTCTCCCGGCGATGATGCGCACCGCGTTCCGGGCCATGACGACGGGCCGTCCCGGTGCGGTTCACCTGGCGCTGCCGTTCGACACCCAGAAGGGGGCGGTAGACGATGCCGAGATCTGGGCCGATCCGGGGCATCGCACCTATCCGGCGGAGCCCTCCGGACCTGACATGGTGGCTGTGAAAGAAGCGGCGAAGATCCTTGCCTCGGCTAAGTCTGCGGTGGCCGTCTGCGGCGGTGGGCCGGTGATTGCGGGGGCGACCGAAGCCCTCGGGCAGTTGGCTGCATTGCTCGACCTGCCTATTGCGACCAGTGTTTCCGGTCAGGGCGCCATTGCCGAGACCGACCCGAACGCAATCGGTGTCGTTGGCTCCAACGGAGGCGTGCCAACCTCCCGCGCGGTGACGGACGAGGCGGATGTGATACTCTTCATCGGCTGCCGGGCCGGGTCCGTGACCACGGAACGCTGGCGCTCGCCCGCGCAGGATAAGACCATCATCCATATCGACAGCGACCCGATGGTGATCGGTGCCAATTACAACACCGCCGTTTCCATCGTTTCCGACGCGCGGCTGGCGCTTGAGGCGCTGAATGTGGAAGTCGCGGCGATTGACGGTCGCAACATGCAAAACGGCAAAGCCCGCGCCGCGTCCGCCTGGGAAGGCAAGCTGAAGAACTTCCTGCCGCTTGCGACAACAATGGAACGTCCGATACGGCCCGAACGGGTGATCGGCGACCTGATGGACCTGCTGGATGACGATGCCACCATTGTCGCCGATCCGGGTACGCCGTGCCCTTACTTCTCCGCCCATTATCGCTGGCCCCAAGCAGGCCGACATTTCATCACCAACCGGGCGCACGGTGCGCTTGGCTATTCGCTGGCTGCCGCGATGGGCGCCTATATCGGCCGTCCGTCTTCCCAGACCCTCGCGGTCATGGGAGACGGCTCGTTCAATTTCTGCTGTGGCGAGTTCGAGACCATCGTGCGGGAGAAAATGCCGATCAAGAGTATCGTCTTCTCCAACTCGGTCTTCGGCTGGATCAAGGCCGGGCAGGATTCCGGTTTCGGCAAGCGTTTCTATAATGTCGATTTCTCCCGCACCAACCATGCCGCCGTCGCCAGTGCCTTCGGCGTGAAATGCTGGACGGTGGAAGACCCGGCGGAATTCAAATCGGTAATGAAACAGGCGCTGGAGCATGATGGTCCGACACTGGTCGATGTCATCTCCCAGCCGCTGCACGAAGCCGCAGCACCGGTCTCGGAGTGGATTGCCTGATCATGTTCAGCGCTGACGAAAAAATCACTGGTCTCGACCTATGGCATCTCGCGTTGCCGGTGCTTTCCCGCCGGGATCACGGCATCGGGTCAGTGGAAGGTGCTATCGAAATCGTCGTCGTCCGGCTGACTTCTGAAAACGGGGCTGTCGGCTATGGCGAGGCATCGCCCTGGTCCGTCTTCACCGGCTCGCCCGAGGCGAGCTATGCCGCGCTCGACCGGTATATCCGCCCGCATGTCGTCGGCAAAAGGGTTGGTGACGTCGCGGCGATCATGGAGGTTGCCGCCAAGGCGGTGGCCCATTGCACGGAAGCGAAGGCTGCGCTCGAAAGCGCGCTGCTGGATCTCAACGGGAGGATTGCGGGCGTGCCGGTCTGGGCGCTGCTCGGCGGCAAGGCTCGGGACACGATTCCGCTCTCCGTCTCGCTTGCCGATCCGGACTTCGATGCCGACCTGGCGCTGCTTGAACGGCTCGCCGGGGACGGTGTCGGGATCGTCAAGATGAAGGCGGGTTTCAAGGACCATGCATTCGACATCATGCGGCTGGAGAAGATCCGCGCGGGCTGGCCGGATCTCGACATTCGCGTTGATTTCAACCAGGGCCTCGCCGTCGAGGGCGCTGTCGCCAAGGTGCGGGATGTCGCGAGCTTTGAGCCAACTTTTATCGAGCAGCCGGTGGCCTATCACCATTTCGACCTGATGGCGGAGATCCGCGCCTCTATCGAAGTGCCTCTGATCGCCGACGAAAGCGTCTTTGGCCCTGAGGACATGAGCCGGGCCGTTGCCGAAGGGATCTGCGACGGGGTTTCCATTAAGATCATGAAGGCCGGTGGATTGCGCCGGGGGCAGACGGTTGCCCGCATGGCGGCGGCGGCAGGTCTGTCCGCCTATGGCGGGGATATGTTCGAGAGCGGGCTCGCCCATCTGGCCGGTGCGCACATGATTGCGGCGACACCGGAAATCCGGTTCGGCTGTGAGTTTTATCAGGCGCAATATTACCTGAAGGACGACATTCTGGCCGAAAGCTTCCCGAGCCAGGGCGGTGTTGTCACAATTCCCGACACACCCGGTCTTGGAATACTTCCGGATACCGAAAAGCTGGCGCACTATGCAGTTCGGTCGACCGTGGGGGCGGATAAGTGAGTGACGAGAAGAAACATGTGATTGTTGTTGGAGCCGGTATCGTCGGTGTCTCGACCGCGATCTGGCTGCAGCGCGATGGTCATCAGGTCACGCTGGTTGACCGGGAGGGGCCGGCGGCCGGAACGAGCTATGGTAATGCAGGGCTACTGGCCTCCGGTTCCATCGTTCCAGTGACCGGGCCCGGGTTGATCGGTAAGGCGCCGAAGATGTTGTTCAATCCGGACCAGCCGCTGTTTCTGCGCTGGTCCTACCTGCCGAAACTTCTGCCCTGGCTGTTCAAGTATCTGAGTCACGCGAATGCTGCGGATACCAAGCGGATCGCCAGCGCTCTGTTCGACATTATCGGTGACAGCGTGGCAGATCATCAGGCTCTGGCAGCCGGTACGGGCGCGGAGCAGTGGATCAAACCACAGGAATACCTGGTCGCCTACAATGACCGGGCGCATTACGCGGGCGACGCCTTCGCCTGGTCGATCCGGCGCGAGCACGGCATCCAGTTCGAGGAACTGGAGGGTGCAGCTCTGCTTGAGCAGGAAACGACCCTGAGCGACGAGATCAAGTTTGGTGTCCGGGTCTTGAACCACGGGCGGATCTCAGATCCGGGGGCTTACGTGAAAGCGCTCGCGGCTCACGTCGTGGCCGGTGGCGGAAAGCTGGTGCAGGCTGACGTGACTGACATTGTCCGCGAGAACGGTGTGGCGACGGGTGTGCGCGCCGGTGGCGAGACTATATCGGGCGATGCGGTGGTGGTTGCCATGGGGGCTTGGTCCGGGAAGCTTTCTAAGTTGCTTGGGATGGATATCCCCCTTGAATCCGAGCGTGGCTATCATCTTGAGTTCTGGGAGCCGTCGGCGATGCCGAAGACGCCGATCATGGTCGCGTCTGGCAAGTTCGTGCTGACGCCGATGGAAGGCCGCCTGCGGGCCGCCGGAGTGGTCGAGTTTGGCGGACTTGAGGCCGGACCGTCCAAAGCACCGTTTGCGTTGCTGCGGCGCGCGGTGCGCAATGCAATGCCAGACCTTACATTCAAAGAAGAAACAGAATGGATGGGGCACCGGCCGGCGACAACGGACTCTATTCCGGTGATCGGGGAAGTTCCCGGGACCAAGGGGGCTTTCCTTGGCTATGGACACCAGCATGTCGGTCTTACGGGAGGACCGAAAACAGGGCGTATCCTTGCCCAACTCATCGGCGGAAAAAAGCCGAACATAGATTTAACGCGTTACTCTCCTTCACGCTTCACGCTTCGCGGGGTGAGGGGGGTGATTGGCCGAACAGGGTCACAAACTGGGAGACTTGAGATGAAGAAACTTTCGACAGTTATTGCCGCTGCGGCGTTCGCGGTTGCAGGGTCCGCCGGTGCGATGGCGGAAAAATGGGATATGCCGATGGCTTATTCCGCTTCCAACTTCCATTCCGCCACCGGCGCCGAGTTCGCGAAATGCGTGACGACAGGTACCGGCGGTGACATTGAAATCGTGACGCACCCGTCCGGATCGCTGTTCAAGGGCGGGGATATAAAGCGCGCCATCCAGACTGGCCAGGCGCCGATCGGCGAGCGGCTGCTGTCCGGTCACCAGAATGAGAACGCGATCTTCGGTTACGATTCCATTCCGTTCCTCGCCACGTCTTTTGACGATGCGGCGAAGCTTTACAAGGCCGCGAAGCCGACCCTTGAGAAGATCCTGACCGAGCAAAACCTGGTTCTGCTCTATGCCGTTCCGTGGCCGCCACAGGGGCTTTACTTCAAGAAGGAAGTGAACGCGGTCGCCGATATGAAGGGGATCAAGTTCCGCTCCTACAATAATGCCACCGCGCGTCTGGCGGAACTGACCGGAATGCTGCCGGTGCAGATCGAAGCGGCCGAAATCAGCCAGGCTTTCGCCACCGGCGTCGCCGACTCCATGATTTCCTCCGGCGCGACCGGCTATGACCGCAAGGTCTGGGAAAGCCTGACCCATTTCTACGAAGTCGATGCCTGGCTCCCGCGCAACTATGTGATGGTGAACGGCGACGTATGGAACGGTCTCGACGATGCGAAGAAAAGTGTCCTGCGTGGCTGTGCGGAGCTTGCCGAATATGCCGGCACATGGCGTGCTGTTGAATATACCCAGTTCACCCTGAATGGCCTCAAGGCAGGCGGCATGACCGTCGGACCGGCAGGTGACGGCCTCAAGGACGAGCTGCGCGCGATCGGTGAGACAATGACCAAAGAGTGGCTGGATGCCGCCGGTGCTGAAGGCAAAGCCATCGTCGATTCTTTCAAGGCGATGCAGTAACTCCTCTCTGAGCGGCCGGGGGCGGTGTCATTCCGCCCCCGGATTGTCTGTCGATCTGATGCCTCAGCCCGTTCAAACCGGACGGGTGGTGCGTCACCTCCCGAGGAGACCTTATGGTTTTTCTGGCAAAACTCAGGGCCGGGCTGGACCGGCTTTATCTCGTCTCCGGCGCTCTCGGCGCGCTGTTCCTGATCGCCATTCTGAGTCTGATTGTCCTGCAGATGCTGGCGCGCTGGACCGGTGAGGTGTTTCCGGGTGCGACCGAATATGTCGGCTACTGCATGGCCGCCGCATCGTTCTTCGCTTTTGCGCATACCTTGCAGCGTGGTGCGCATATCCGCGTCTCGATGCTGCTGAATGCGATTCCGGCCGGTGTCCGGCGCGTGCTTGAAGTCTGGTGCTTTGCAATCGGAACGGCGCTCGGCTGGTACTTCGTCTGGTATGCGGTGAAGTTTGTTTACTGGTCCTGGAAGTTCAAAGATATCAGTCAGGGGCAGGATGCCACGCTGCTCTGGATACCGCAGACATCCATGGTCATCGGCGCGATCATTCTGGCGATCTCGCTGACAGATTTTCTCATTCACATGGTCTTCACCGGTCGGCACAGGATTGTGCATGAAGCGGTCGAATCCCACCCGGAGTAGGGCACATGGAAGATATCTCGGTAATCGCCCTGTTCCTGTTCGTTCTGTTTCTGCTTCTGGGCTCGGGCGTCTGGATCGGGCTGGCCTTGCTTGGGGTCGCCTTCGTCGGCATGGAGCTGTTCACCACGCGTCCGGTCGGTGATGTGATGATCACAACCGTCTGGACGCACTCGTCGTCCTGGACACTGGCTGCCTTGCCTTTGTTCATCTGGATGGGGGAGGTGCTCTACCGCACGCGCTTGTCGGAGGACATGTTTAAGGGGCTGGCCCCTTGGCTGGCGAAGCTGCCTGGCGGGCTTATCCATACCAATATCGTCGGCTGTACTGTCTTCGCGGCTGTTTCCGGCTCCTCAGCCGCCACGCTGACCACGGTCGGTAAGATGTCGATCCCTGAGCTGCGCAAACGGAACTACCCCGAGAAGGTGGTGATCGGCACGCTGGCCGGTGCGGCGACGCTCGGCCTGATGATTCCGCCCTCGCTGACCCTGATCGTCTATGGCGTGACGATCAACGAATCGATCACCAAGCTGTTCATCGCGGGAATTGTTCCGGGCATCGTGCTGGCTGGCATGTTCATGGCCTATGTCGCGATCTATTCGAAAGTCGCGAAGGACTATAACCCTGACGAAGAGAAGGGGATGAGCTTCGTCGACAAGGTGAAGAACTCGCGCTTCCTGATCCCGGTTTTCTGCTTGATCGCTGTGGTTATCGGCTCGATGTATCTCGGCCTCGCGACGGCCACTGAAGCAGCGGCCTTCGGTGTCATCGGCTCGCTCATCCTGGCGGCAAGCCAGGGGTCTCTCAGCTGGAAGACTTTCCTTGAAAGTCTGATGGGGGCAACCCGGACCTCTGCCATGATCGCGCTGATCCTGGCAGGTGCATCTTTCCTGTCTCTGGCGATGGGGTTCACCGGCTTGCCGCGCGGGCTGGCCAATTTGATAGCGGACATGAATCTCAGCCGGTTCGAGTTGCTGATGGCCTTGCTGGTTTTCTACGTTGTGCTCGGGTGCTTCCTCGACGGTATCTCGTCGGTGGTGCTGACAATGGCGGTGGTGGAGCCGATGATCCGGCAGGCAGGCATCGACCTGCTCTGGTTTGGTATTTTCATCGTCGTAGTGGTCGAGATGGCGCAGATCACGCCGCCGATCGGCTTCAACCTCTTCGTGCTGCAAGGTATGACAAAGCACGAGATGGGTTTCATCGCCCGCTGCGCGATCCCGATGTTCCTGATCATGGTGCTGATGGTGTTTGTGCTGATCGGGTTCCCGGAAATCGCGACCTGGCTGCCGGAGAACATGCGTAAGGGGCCGGGGTGATCGGCCCACTTACGACTTCTTGAAAAGGCGGTCTTCGGGCCGCCTTTCTTTTTGTTTCTCCACTGCCTTTCCAGGTGTTTGTTGAATATCATATTGACTAATAGCTATTTAACTATTTAATAAAATCATGAATGATCGTCTTGAACAAGCAAAAGCGCTGGCGAGCGCGGCACGGTTGTCGATCCTGGATTTACTGAAAGAGCCACGTCCTCATTTCGCGCACCAGGAGGCGGGGGACCCGGCGGAGATCGGCGTCTGCGTCACCTTGCTGACAGCAAAACTGGGGCTGAGCCAGCCTACGGTCAGCCGCCATCTGGAACTGCTGAAACGCGCAGGTTTTCTCTCTGTTCGCAACATCGGGCGCTGGTCTTACTTCACCAGAAATGAAGACGGAATTCGGGACTATAAGGAATGGCTGCATGATACCCTTTGAAGCGCTCGATGCTGAATTCCTGCCAGGCTTTGAACGCATGTTCGTCGAGGTTGATGGAAATCCGGTGCGGACGCTCGTTGGCGGTGAGGGGCCACCTGTTCTACTGCTGCACGGCGATCCGCAGACCCACCTCTGCTGGCACCATGTTGCACCGCATCTTGCCAAGACCCGCACGGTTGTAATCACTGACCTTCGAGGCCGTGGCGAAAGCCACAAGCCTGAGGTTTTGACAAATCCCGAGGCCTATTCGAAGCGGGCAATGGCCGCCGAGCAGTGTGAGGTTATGGAGTATCTCAGTTTCTCCCGGTTCGATCTTGTCGGACATGATCGGGGTGCTCGTGTCGCACAGCGCCTGGCATTGGATTATCCACAGGCCGTCTCAAGGCTGGCTATTCTCGATATCGTTCCGACACTGGACCTCTATGAGGGATACACGGCTGCTTTTGCTCAGGACTATTTCTACTTCAATTTCCTGACTCAGCCGGCCCCGTTGCCGGAAAGACTAATCGAGGGAGACCCGCACCGGTTCATGCGTCAGATTTTGCTTGGGCTTTCCGATGAGACAGATTTTTACGAGCCCCGGATTCTCGACGTCTATCTCGCTGCTGCAAGCACACCTGAAGCGATACGAGCGACGTGCGACTGCTTTCGAGCCGGTTATTACACTGATTTGGAGCATGATCGCTCGGACAGGGAGACTGGGCGTACGATTGACTGCCCGACGCTCATCGCGTGGGGTGAGAAAGGCCCGGCCAATCGGCATTTCGACATGCAGGCTGTTTGGCGCCGCTGGTGCACAAAACCTTACTTCGCGCCTATGCCCAGCGGGCACTTCATCCCGGAGGAAGCTGCGGATGAAATCTGCGGCGCGCTGTCCGGTTTTCTCACGCTATAGTGCTGCGGATTCGAGCATGCCGCACAGTCAGGCATTTACGGTGAAGCGTACTTAAATTGCTAAGTGGCCCGCCAGTTGAGGCACCCGGGGAGGACGAACAAGAGCCATGGAATTTTCGACACCGCCGCATATCGCAGATCTGGCGGACAGGACACGCGCCTTTATCGCCGGGAAAATTATCCCGTTCGAAAGTGATCCGCGCTGGACCGGTCACGGCCCGACCGAGGCGTTGCGCGGGGAGTTGACGGATCTCGGCAAGGCATCGGGACTGTTTGCCCCGCATGCGCCCGAGGAATTCGGCGGCCTTGGCCTCGGGCATCTGGAGCGTGCTTTTGTCTTTGAGGAAGCCGGTTATTCGTTGCTCGGTCCGACCGCTATTCATTGTGGCGCACCGGACGAGGGCAACACCCATTTGCTGGATGTTGCGGCCAGCCCGGCCCAGCGGGAACAGTTTCTTGCGCCGCTCGCAAAGGGCGCGCGGTCGTGTTTCGCGATGACGGAGCCGGACGGCGCCGGGGCTGATCCCTCTCTGCTCGCCACCACGGCGAAGGTGGATGGCAACGGCTATGTGATCAACGGCCGGAAATGGTTCATCACCGGGGCTGAGGGCGCCGCTTTCGTTATCATCATGGCGAAAATCGACGGCGGCCCGGCTGACGGTGGTGCGACGATGTTCATTGTGCCGAGCGACCGGGCAGGTATCCGCTTGGAAAAGCAGATGGATACACTCGACAGCTCTTTTGCCGGTGGACACTGGGAAATGCGCTTCGAGGATCTCAAGGTCGATCAGGACGATGTGTTGGGGGAACCCGGTGGAGGGTTCAGGCAGGCCCAGGTCCGGCTTGCGCCGGCCCGTCTCACACATTGCATGCGCTGGCTCGGCTCCGCCCGGCGGGCGCATGACACGGCGCTCGACTATGCGAACCGCCGGGAAGTTTTTGGCCAGAAGCTCGGACGCCACGAGGGTGTCGGCTTCATGCTGGCGGATAACGAGATGGATATCCGCACTGCACGGCTGTCCCTGATGCAGGCGGCCTGGCTGCTTGATCAGGGGGAGACTGCGGCCGAAGAAAGTTCCATGGCCAAGGTGCAATGCTCGGAGGCGATCTGGCGCATTGTCGACAATGCGGTGCAGATCCTCGGCGGAGCGGGCACCAGCGCCCATTTGCCGGTCGAACGGATCTTCCGCGAGGTGCGCGGCTTCCGGATCTATGACGGACCGTCCGAGGTGCACCGTTGGTCGCTCGCCCGAAAGGCCCTGAAACGGGCTTCCGGGCGAGCTTAGTTCAGAATCAGAAGGCACCGGGCCTTTGTACCCGGCGTCCTGACTTAGCTTTCCCGGGCAAAGCTTCCCGGTGTCAGGGAAAGGATTTTCGGAGTCCGTATAGCATAGGCGCCGTCACCGAGCAGGGCCTGAACAACGAGGGCGGCTGCCCAGAATGCCGGGAATTCCCAACCGCCATTCGGGTTTGAGTAGAGCCAGCCGTTTGCGCCATGCACAAGGAAGATTGCGCCGAGCAGGATTGGCAGGGTGGCGATTGAGACCAGCCGGGTGGCGAAACCTGCGATAAGCGCGGCACCGCCGCCGATTTCAGCGATAATTGTCAGGTAGGCGAAGATGGCCGGCAGTCCGATGCTGCCAAAAAAGCCGACTGTGCCGGCGGGCGTGAATACGAAAACCTTGAGAGCGCCATGGGCGATGAACATCACGCCGAGCGATATGCGGAGGATGAGCGCGGCATAAGGCGCCGTCGATTCGTTGACCATCCGTTTTATCCTTTCATTCCGGATTATTTACGGCACGTCGCGCCGCCTGACCGGGAAACCTAATTTCGCTCTATTAGAAACATAAGAGGGCCTTCAATTTAATGAATGTAAACGTTATGTTGATAATATGGATTCCATAGAGCAAATGCGGATTTTTGCGGCGGTTGCTGCGACAAATTCCTTTTCGAAAGCTGCAGAGCGGTTGGGCACCAGTGCTCAGAATGTCAGTAAAAACATCCGGTCACTGGAAGACTCGCTCGGCCTTCTGTTGCTTCATCGGACGACTAGGGTCGTTACACTGACCGAAAGCGGGCGGGCCTATCTGCCGCGGTGCAACCGCCTGATCGATGATTTCGACGATCTGCGTTCCGTGATGCGAGACGAGGGCGAGGATGCTAGCGGAAACCTTGTCGTAACGGCGCCGGTGCTCTTCGGCGAAACATACCTGATGCCAGTTGTTGAGAAATTTCTGGATGCAAATCCGCGCGTCACCATCGACCTCCGGCTGAGCGACCGGTATCTGTCACTGATCGACGAGGGTGTCGATCTCTCTGTTCGTATAGGTTTTCTGCAAGATTCTACACTGATCGCAAAACGGCTGGGTGAGATTCGCCTGATCACCTGCGCAGCTCCGTCATATCTTGATGAGGCCGGACGTCCTGCACACCCGAAAGATCTCATGTCCCATCGCTGTGTGTTCGATACCAACAGACGAAGCTCTGGGCAGTGGACATTTCTGGATGGTGATAAATTACTGACAGTGACCATTCGGCCGAGCGTTCGTGTAAACAGTGCTCCTGCTGTCAGGACTCTCCTTCTGTCTGGGCTGGGGGTCGGAATCGTGCCGAGTTACGTGATCACTGACGATTTGCGGAGCGGTAGGCTTGAGGCGATTCTTGAGTCTTTTGAGGAGCGCCGCTTGCCGGTTTCTCTGCTCTATCTCGCCAACCGTCACCTGTCTCGAAAAGCCCGGTCGTTTATTGAAGTCATCGAAAGCGAGATCGCTGCTGTGGACGACTGGAACGCGGTCTGACGCGGCAGATCTTTGGCCGTCATCAAACGGTCAAGCTCCCTCTATAGAATGATCGGCGTGTGCGAGGTGTGTTTCGAATAGCCGGCGATATATGTGGGCTTGTGAACGGAACGGATTGAACGATGCGGCTGATTGATTTGCGACGAGTTTCTGCGGCGGTTGGCATTGCTGTATTTGCCAGCGTTACGTTCTCGATTTCGGCAGCTTCAGCCGACCCCTTTCGGTTTGGGGTGCTCGGCGGTCAGGCCGTTTCCGATGATTTCGCGGCTCAGAAATGCCTCGCGCAAGAACTCGCCGACGGTCTTGAAATGCCTGTGCAGATCCTTGCCCTGCCATCCGACAGCGCGCTGCGGCAGGCGCTGAGCGTCGGCGCGGTCGATTTGGCTGTGCTGTCAACGCGGGCGTACAGCGCGCTCTGGCAGTCTAGCCCGGGTGCGGCACAGCCGGTACTGGCCACGATCGGTCGCGATGGCTCGATGGGATACCGCGCCGTGGCGCTGTCCCGTTCCGATGCGGTGATCGCCGGGGTCGAGAACCTGAAAGGCAAGAATATCGGATTCGCGGACCGGCGGTCCATGCCAGGCTATTTCGTGCCATTCGTTGCTCTGGAACGGGCCGGACTGAATACCGAGCGGGATCTGAATTCAATTCAGTTTGGTGGTGGCTATCACGCCACGCTCACAGCGCTGGAAAGCGGTGCCGTTGATGCGGCGCTGACATGGCGCTCTGATGCCGGTTCCGATTCCGTGTCAGGGGATAGCCCGCTGCAGCTTTTCCGCGTCACCTCGCATGCGAATTTTGTTGAATTCTGGCGCTCGTCGCTGATGCCGAACGGCCCTGTTGTTCTGCGTAGGGCGCTTTCAGAAGAGGCGAAGAAGCTAGTGATCAACCGGATCGCTACTGTCGGTGCGACCGTACCAGATTGCCTCGCAATGGCTTTCGGTCTGCCGGTTACAGGCCTGTTCCCCGTCACCCATGCGGATTACGAGGCCTTCATCGCAGCCGACCAAAAGCGCATTTCCCTGTCCGTCGCCAGCAACTGACCCCAACCTCGTTCTAAGGGCTTCATGAAAGTGAAGCAAAAGCGTCACGAGAACGACCCTCTCGATTGATACCAACGCTGCAGTCGGATCTCGCGCGGTGTGACCCGTTCAAACCGTGTTGTCCGAACTGCCGGTCACCCTTGTGACCGGTCCAGGAGGGCTGTTCACAGCCCTGCACGGCGCGAGACTCAGAGGTGGGGCATGATCGAATTCAAAAACGTTACCAAGGCTTTCGGCAACATGGTTGCGGTCAATTCCGTGACTTTCACTGTCGACAAACCACAGATGATCGGGGTTATCGGCCGTTCCGGCGCCGGGAAGTCGACCTTCCTGCGCCTGTTCAACCGTCTGACCTCGGCCACGTCCGGGCAGATCCTCGTCGATGGCACCGACGTGCTCAGTCTGAAAGGCAACGCCAAGCGGCGTTGGCAGAAGGACTGCGCGATGATTTTCCAGCAGTTCAACCTGGTCCCGCGCCTCGATGTCGTCACCAACGTGATGCTCGGCCGGTTGAACCAGCAGGGCACGCTGCGCTCCATGTTCAAGATCTTCTCACAGCAGGATATCGACGATGCTCTGGCCGCACTCGACCGGCTCGGCTTGGCCGAGCGGGCTTTGCAGCGCGTGGAGACCATGTCTGGCGGTCAGCAGCAGCGTGTGGCTATCGCCCGCGGTCTGATGCAGGCGCCGAAGATCATTCTTGCCGACGAGCCGATCGCCTCGCTTGATCCGTTGAGCGCTGAAGTTGTGATGGGCTCGCTTCGTGAAATCCACGACAGGGACGGCATCACTGTGATGTGCAATCTGCACACGCTGGATACGGCGCGCAGCTATTGCGACCGGGTTATCGGCATGAGCCAGGGCAAGGTGGTTTTCGACGGCACGGCCGATGAGCTGACCCCGGAAGCCGCACGCGAGATTTATGGCGCCGACGAGGCCCTGAACGAGGCAGTGACCTCGACAAGCATTTCAGCCGGCGCATCCGCGCAGGCCAAGTCCAATCCCTCAGTGCCGGGCCACGTGGCTCCTGTCGCTGAGGCGAATGCAGCCACGGCCTGAAGTACGGCTACCGCCGATTTTCCGTGGAAGCAATTCCAACCTAGGGAGTAGTTAGGGATGAATTTTGTTCGCAATTTCGCGGTGGCCGCAGCTGTCGCTATGACGGCGTTTGGCGCCGCTTCCGTCCATGCCGAAGACAAGATCTCCGAGTTCCGCATTGGCGTGCTCGGTGGTGAGAACCAGTCCGACCGCATGCGCTCCAACGAGTGCGTCCGGAGCAAGGTTGAAGCGCTGCTTGGCGTGCCCACGAAGATCTTCGCGCCGGCCGACTATAACGGTGTCATCGAAGGCCTTATCGGCCGGAACCTTGACATGGCATGGCTCGGTGCGTCCGGTTACGCCAAGACCTACATCACGGACCCGGATGCTGTTGAGCCGGTTCTGGTTAAGATCAATGTCGACGGGTCCATGGGCTATCACTCCATCGGTTTCGCCCGCGTCGACAGCAACATCAAGTCCCTCGACGACATGCAGGGCAAGAAATTCGGTTTCGGCGATCCGAACTCGACCTCCGGCTATCTGATCCCGTCCATCGAAATCCCGGCTGCCGGTTTTCCGATGGAAAGCGGCAAGTATTTCGGTGAAGTCGTCTTCACCGGCGGCCACGAGCAGACCATCGTCGCTGTTGCCAATGGCGACATCGATGCCGGCGTGACCTGGGCCGACGGCCTCGGCGCCTGGGAAGAAGGCTACAACAGTGGTGCCCTGCGCAAAGCTGCGGATGCCGGTCTCGTCGACATGACAGAGCTCGTCCAGATCTGGAAATCCAAGGTCATTCCGGAAGGCCCGGTCGTGCTCCGCAAGGATCTGCCGTCCGATGTTAAACTGAAGGTGACGGGCCTGATCGCCGGTCTCTCTTCCCTTGATCCGGAATGCGCCTACAGCTTCATGGCCGGTGAAATTAAGGGCATGGCACCGGTTTCCCACGAGACCTACGAAGTCATCATCGAAGCGCGCAAGCGGAAGATGAAGTAAGGCCCAGCCTTACTGACAAAACGTTAGCCGGGATCGCCAATGCGCGGTCCCGGCCACGTTCCGGGCCCCAGCCCCAAAATTTCCAGTTTCCAAATTTCAGGACATTCCCCATGGTCGAAGTGATGCGCCAGGAAGTGCTCGCGCTCGAAGGGCGCCGGCGTCTTTATACCGGGCTTTCCCTGGCGCTGCTGCTCGCCGTCGTGCTCTCCGGATACAGCGAGGCATCGGCTCTCAATTCCGGTGGTTTCCTGCAAGGTTTGTCCAAGTTCTTTGATTACCCGGCGCAGATCGTCTCTCAGGCCTGGGATCAGGGATGGGCCTTTTGGGCTCTGTTCCCGAAGTTCCTGCCAGCCCTGATCGAGACACTGAACATCGCCGCTGTCGCAACGATTATAGGCGCTGTCTTCGCCATGATCCTGTCGCTGCTGTCCAGCCGCAATCTGGAAGTTCCTCCGGCTGTCATACCCTTTGTCCGCCGCATCATGGACATTATGCGCGCCTTCCCAGAGCTGATCATCGCCCTGTTCCTGATCTTTGTCCTCGGGGCCAGCCCGGTACCGGCAGCTATCGCGGTCGCGTTTCATACATCCGGTGCGCTCGGCAAATTGTTCTCCGAGGTGAACGAGAATATCGACGTGAAGCCGCTTGAGGGCCTGAAGGCAGTCGGAGGTAACTGGCTGCAGCGTGTCCGCTTTGGGGTCATCCCGCAGGTTCTGCCGAACTACAGCAGCTACTTCCTGCTGCGTTTCGAGATCAATGTGCGCGCCTCTGCAATTCTTGGCTTCGTCGGCGCTGGCGGCATCGGTACCGAACTTTCCCGGGCCATCGGCTGGGGAGCCGGTTCCGAGACTGCTGCGCTGTTCCTCATGCTGTTCCTGTCGATCGTCGCCATTGACCAGCTGTCAACATTTTTGCGCCGGCATTTCGTCGGCTCAGAGAATTTCAGCTAGAGGAGGCGAGTATGGCTGTTATTTCCGATCAGGGCGCTGCTGTCATGGCTGAGCCGGTTCGTATCTCGGTGAAGAAGGCCTCTGCCGTCCCCATGCTGTTGCTGGTCGGCGTCGTGCTCTACATGTTCTATGCTTGGACTGCGTTCGATATCACGGCTCTGCTTGCCCGTGCCCAGCTCTCCAAGGGGGCGCTGCTGATTTCCGACGCGGTCGCCTACAAGACCCACGTAACCAAGAACTTCCGCCGGGGCGATTTCGAAGTTGCCATTGAGGGGGAGCGGCATGCGACCTTCAAGACGTTGCCGGACTGGGTGACGGGTGATGCAGATAAATTTACCGTCGATCTCAATGAGGGCTATGTCGTCCGGGTCGATGGCGGGAATGTTGCTTTCGAGGTGCCGGACTATGGTATCATCCGGTCGGAACTGGTGGGCGGGAAGATCGTCACCACGCTGCCTGACGGTCCGGTGCCGGATTGGCTTAAAATCCGCGATGTGAAGCTCGATGCCCGGCCGACATTCGACCGCAGGATGCAATTCACCCGGGCCAAGCTGGAGATCCACAAATTCCAGTATGGCTGGGAGAACTTCTGGTTCCCCTTCACCTCGGAGCTGCACGGCAAGAGCTTCGGTGAGCTGACGTCGCTCGTCACATCCGGTGACCGGCTCAACCCGGATCAGTCGAACCTGCAGTACATCCTGAGTACTTTTTGGGGCAATCCGGAGTGGCAGCACGGCCATGTCGCCGTGGCCTTGTTCGAGACCATTCTGATGGCTGTCCTGGGCACCGTCACGGCTGCGGCCTGCGGCCTGCCGCTGGCCTTCCTGGCGGCTTCGAACTTCAATCCGAACAGCACCGTCCGCTTCGTTGTGCGCCGGGTGTTCGATTTCGTCCGCGGCATCGACATGTTGATCTGGTCTCTGATCTTCATTCGAGCCTTCGGTCTGGGCCCGCTGACCGGCTCACTGGCCATCGCCTTTACCGACACCGGGTCGCTCGGCAAGCTGTTTTCGGAGGCACTGGAGAATATCGATCGCAAGCAGGTAGAAGGTGTCGGCGCCACGGGCGCGAACCGTTGGCAGCGGTATCGTTTTGGCGTGATCCCGCAGATCCTTCCGGTCTTCACCTCCCAGTTCCTCTATTACGTGGAATCCAACACCCGCTCGGCCACGGTGATCGGCGCGCTCGGCGCCGGCGGCATCGGCCTTGTCCTTGTGGAGACCATGCGGACCTCGCGGGACTGGGAAAATACCTTCTATATCATCAGCCTGATCATCATTATGGTGTTCATGATGGACGGTGCCTCAAGCTGGCTGCGGCGCCAGCTGATCGCCGGGGGGGAGAGCCGGTAAAGAATTCAGCCGGGCAGGGCACCCCTCTGTTGACAAGCCCCGCCCGGCTCGCCTATATGCGTGCTTCCGCGCGGACAAGACGGTCTCGGCCATCCCCTCGCGAGCCTCATGGGGCGGAGTAGCTCAGCTGGTTAGAGCAGCGGAATCATAATCCGCGTGTCGGGGGTTCAAGTCCCTCCTCCGCTACCATTTTTTTACAAATTCTCTAGGTGCCGCATTGCCACCATGATCATGGTCAGCAGGCAATTCCTACGAATGTGTGTCCTTTCGGTCGCAGGTCTCCGCTACCAACGTCTATTTTGGTATTTTGGCGAGCTGATGGTCCGGCTCTATCGGAGCGCTTCGGGCAATACGAATCACTAAGCAACGAAGTACGGCAGATCGTCCTTGGCCGAACATCCCAGCGTGACGATCCGTTCTGTTATTTTGATGGCACGTTGGTATTTAGCCTCGCATTCGGCGCGGGAGAGGTCGTTCAGGAGCGGGCCCATGATCGAGACGCCATAATCAGCTTGCAGCGTGCGCACCTGACGACGTGTATCCAGACCATCTGCAAGCCAGCCGAGTTCGAACTCCATTTTTTTGGTAACAAAGCGCTTATTGTCGATCAGCTCGCGGCGTATCTCCGCTTCTGTCCTGAGAGTGTCTTCCCAATAGAGCCCTTCGGTGCTGGCAACGTCGGAGGATGACTTTACGAAAGCCAGGCAGAAGACGAGATAAACCAATTCCCTCTCATTTGCCGTGCGCCATGCGCTGCCCTCGAGGGTTCCCCAGATCGAGGTATTCAGGCTGGCAAAAATCTCCGGCACTCTGGAGAAGAAAATGCGATGCAGCTTGTTGTCGTTAAGCGTTAAATCCAGTTTCTGCGCTTTATAGATATCGACGGCCGCATACTTATTGCAGACAGGGCATGTATCGCCCTCGAAATGGCCTTTCTTGTAGATGTGGGAGCATGATTTCCCACGGTCCGTCTCGTTTTTGCAGAGCAGATAGGTCTCGGGATTGTCCTCGTCGTCCTGTTGCTGACCAATCCAGTTGAACCGGTTTTGAAACTGCAGGAACGAGCGGGGAGGGCTCCAGAGCGTCCATTTCAATTTCTCGACGGGGCCAAATGTCGTCCAGTTTGAGCTGACATCAATGACGACACACTCGGCTTTGTTCGGCGAAGAGCGAAGGCCGCGCCCAATCGACTGGCCCCACAACACTTTTGAGAGCGTGGGCCGCATATGGACGATGATATTACACTCGGGGTTATCCCATCCTTCGATCAGTACGCCGACAGAGATAAGCGCCTCGATATCACCCTTGTCATGCGCTGCAAGGATGCGGCGCCGTTCTCCCATAGGCGTGCCGGCGGTTATAATCGCCGTATTGATCCCGATGGCGCGAAGCCGTCCCTCGGTGAATTCGGCAACCTTTATGTCAGGGCAAAACCAGGCTGAAATCGGGAGCGGCTGAATGTTCTCACGCTCTTCCAGATAGGCCTGCGTTGCGTAGTCGAGCATTGATGACCTGATGATCTCGTCTGTCAGCCGGGACACGGGGTACTCGCCGGAACTGACCTCGATACCATCGAGATTGAGATCATGAACGAAATGCGGCCGGTATCTCGGCTGCACCAAGATGCCTTCCGCAATCAGGTCCTGAATATCGGCGCAGTCGATGATCGCATCGAACGCCGCGCTCAGTTGGTCTCGCTGGTCTCCGGTCCGCCGCTCTGGCGAAGCCGTCAGGCCCATAAAGTGAGCGCTGGCCTTTCCCTTGTCGCGGAACAGATCGATGATGCGTTTGTATCCGCTTCCGTTCGGAGAGACTCGATGTGCCTCATCCACGATGATCAGGTCTGCTTTCGGGATCGCGTCTTCGAGTACGTCGCGCGCACGCATGCTGGTTGACAGCAGGACATCGTAATCTGTGAAAGCCTCCCCCTTATCCGAGACCTTCAGCGTTTTTACGCGACGCCCTTTCGTCAATGCGGCTTGAAGTTGGTCCAGCAAAACCAACCGGTGGCATAGGATGATGACCTTTTTGCCTTCGTAGAACCGGTCGATAATTTCGCGTGCAAGGACCGTTTTTCCGGCCCCGGTCGGCGCTTTGAGAACAAATCGTTTGTAGCTTTGGCGTATGGACTGGAAGTCGTCGATAACACTTTGCTGCCAGCGGCGGAGCTTCATGATTTAAAACTATTCTCTCTCTAGAAAATGGGTGGCCAGTGCTGTCCGGCTCATTCCAACCCGTCTCTGTTTTCCGGCGGCTTGAGGTAACTAACTTTCGCAAAGTGCGTTTTGCTTCACCCGGCCCTCCGATCCGGACCGTCCAGGTTCGGGATGCGAGCGGGCTTTATCGAGCCGATCTGCATAGGTACGAGGAAATCTTTAACAATTCAAATATGAAGCAGCGAGATGATGCGGCTCGCCCTCTTTTTTTAATACTGAGCCCATGCAGCAGCGACGTGACCGCGTGGTAAAAATAGCACAACAGGACGATTTATGAGCAGCGGCATGGATTCCGACTCCACAAATTCGGGCTGCGATGGCAGGTTGTGGCGCGCTTGCGGAATTCATCCGAAGCGGTATTGGGAACTATGGAGCGTCATATGCGAATGTCGATAAATCCATCGGCCTATTTGGCCTGATTGCCGAATCGCACAACCTCCCGGTCCCCGGAGAACTGTCTCCACTAAATCCCGGCTTTTACGCGTTTTCGGTACCGTCCCTTCGACGTCCCGAACCGTTTCGCGTGGAGCTGACCCGTGTATCACCAAACCCCTAGCCTGATCGATCCCTGCCGTTCGGATCGTCTGGAACAGCCTCCCCGAGAGTTGTTCGCCTTCTACTGGCATTTCTTGCGTCAGGTTTGGCCGCTCTTCGCCTGCGTAGCGGTCACCGGCGGCTTTTTGGCGATGATCAGCGCCGCGCTTTTCCTTGTCATCGGCATTCTGATCGATGGCATGCAGACTGCTGCGGAACCGGCCGCTTTCTTTGCTGAGTATGGTTGGCTGATGGCGCTCGCGGGTATTGCAACCCTGGTGTTGGAGCCGTTGCTGCTCGGCCTGCATCTGGCGATCCTCAATCAGTCGATCGTGCCGGCTTTCACCAACCTGATCCGCTTCCAGAGCCACCGGTACATGCTGCGCCAGAGCATGGGGTTTTTCAGCAATGACTTCGCCGGACGGCTGAGCCAGAAGGTGATGCAGACCGGCATGTCGCTGCGCCGCTCTGTTGGCGAGATGATTGATGCAGTCTGGTATGTCACTGTGTTCTGGGTCTCCGGTCTCGGCATCCTCGCCAGTTTCGATGCCCGGCTGGTGCCGCCTTTGCTGATCTGGCTGATCCTGTACGGCATCGCGTTGCGCTTCATCGTGCCGCGAATCAAGACACGTGCATCTGCCGCTTCGGAAGCGCATTCGCGTCTCACCGGCCGCATAGTCGATAGCTATACCAACATCCAGACGGTGAAGCTGTTCGGTCATGCCGCGCGCGAGGACGATTTTGCCCGCGCTGGTATTGAGGAGCACCGTGAGGCGAGTTTCCGGGTTATGGCCGAGGTCTCCAACATGGAGGTTCTGATCACTCTGATGAACGCCGGCCTGTTGCTTGGGCACGGCGCTCTCGCGCTCTGGCTCTGGAGCCTTGGCGAGGTCAGCGTCGGTGCCGCGGCCGCCTCGCTCGCGCTGGTGATGCGCGTGATCACCATGTCGCACTGGGTGATGTTCGTTGCCTCGGAGATCGCGGAAAATGCCGGACAGGTTCGAGACGGAGCGGACACGATTGCGGTCAGGCATGCCGTCACCGATGTGCCGGACGCGCCGGAGCTTGCCGTTGATCGCGGCGAGATCCAATTCGAGCACACGGCTTTCAACTACGACCGCAAGAATATGGCCGGACCCGTCATCCGCGATCTTACACTGACTGTCGCACCGGGTGAAAAGGTCGGGCTTGTTGGTCGCTCCGGTGCGGGGAAGTCGACGTTGGTCAATCTCCTGCTGCGCTTCCATGACGTGGGGGCAGGGCGGATCCTGATTGACGGTCAGGACATAGCCCAGGTGCGGCAGGAGAGCCTGCGATCGGCCATTGGCATGGTGACGCAGGATACTTCCCTGCTGCACCGCTCTGTTCTTGACAATATTCGTTACGGGCGGCCCGAAGCCAGTCTTGAGGATGCGATGGAGGCGGCTCGACGGGCGCATGCCGATGAGTTCATCCTCGATTTGGAAGACCCGGAGGGACGGCGCGGGTTTGAGGCCCATGTCGGCGAGCGCGGTGTTAAACTCAGTGGCGGTCAGCGGCAACGGATCGCCATCGCCCGCGTGCTGCTCAAAAATGCGCCGATCCTAATCCTCGACGAGGCGACCTCGGCTCTGGACAGCGCCGTGGAGGGGGCGATCCAGGAGCAATTGTTCAATCTTATGACCGGAAAGACGGTGATCGCGATTGCCCACCGGCTTTCGACCATTGCCGCAATGGACCGGTTGCTGGTCTTGGACCAAGGCCAGGTCATCGAGTCAGGCAGGCACGATGAGCTGATTGCCAATGGTGGACTCTATGCGGAACTCTGGGCTCGACAATCGTCCGGATTTGTCGCTGGTGATGTGTTGGCAGTTTGATCCGCTTTTTCGGAACCGGTCAGCCTATCGTTCTAGTGTGATCCCGGTCGCCGCGTGACCATGCGGGATAGTGAGTTGAGAGAGCCGAGAGCAACGTCCAAGGGCCGTTGACCCTCGATCAGATAGCGAAGGCCGATCACCGCTCCGATCCCGATCGACACGATGGTTATCGGTGCGCTCCATGCCAGGACTGAAAATGCGGAAATGCCTTGTCCGACTGAACAGCCGAGTGCGATCACACCGCCGAAGCCCATAAGGATTGCGCCGAAGATCTGGCGGCGTAGCTCGCCCGCATCGTCGCAGGCTTCCCAGTGGAACTGGTGTCGTATGCGGGCGCCGAGCAGGGCGCCGCACAGGACACCGGTTACTGATCCGACAGAGAACCCGCCGAGCGGACCGCCGACCCCCATGGCCTGCAAGACGATTTCGCCGAGCGGCATGGTGAAGCTGTGGGACTCAACAGGAACGTGATCGAACCCGGTTTGTGCAATGTAGCTGGTGCCCAGCCAGGCCGCGCTGCAGGACAGCCCGATCAGAACGGACCAGATGACGGTAGAGCGATTGCCGATGAAATGCGGGTCGATGAGTGCGGGCGCAATTAGCAAAACGGCGAGGGCCAACGCGGCGTAGAGCACGGGAATGCCAGTATGTTCCGCGATGAAACCGGCAATGGAAACTGCGCCGGGGTTCTCCGCTTCGACCCTCGGGAACAGTGCTGTCCGGAGTTCCGACAGAGGGCCGACTGCGGCCAGATAGGCGGCAATGCCAATGACCAGGACGATGAGAACCGAGCGGATATCGCCGCCTCCCACCCGCGCCAAAGCACCGAAACCGCAATTTCCCGCTAGCGCCATGCCGACCCCGAACATCAGGCCGCCGACGATGGATGCGGTGAGGCTGAACTCGAACCTGAGATAAGCGGAATCTTCAATCCTTGCCCACCCGAGTGCCGCGAATATGGCTGTTGCCGCGACAGCAATTCCGATAGCCATCGGCCACATCATTATCCGGTCGCGGTTCCCGCCATAGAGCGCGTCTTCGATCGCACCCAGTGTGCAAAAGCGCGGGATCCGGGCGGCAAGGCCCAGAATTGCGCCGGTTGCAAAGCCGACCAGGGTTACGGCGACCGTATCGGAAAGAGCAAACATGTGGTGAGTGTGGCGCTTCGCGTTTCCGGTGTCGACCTGAGCTTTTGCTGCGGTGTACCGAGCCCGAATGCCTAGGCTTCGGTGGCGAGCTCTTCCTTGCAGAACATGTCGTAGAGGAGTTCCAGCATACGGATGGCCCGGTCGTCTTTAAGGCTGTAATAGATCGTTTTGCCTTCACGGCGGTGATTGACCATGCCTTCCAGACGGAGACGGGCTAATTGCTGAGAAACGGCGGCCTGCCGAGAGGAGAGCAGTTCCTCCAGCTCAGTCACAGTTTTTTCACCCGTGGCCAGCTGGCAAAGAATGAGGAGTCGGCCTTCATGCGCCAGTGCTTTCATGAACTCGGTCGCACGCGTCGCATTCTCGATCATCGCGTCGATCTCAGCGTCGGTAGCGGTTTTGTCCAAAACAGGCAAAGGCATAGGTTGGCTCCAGTGTCGGCAGCGTTAGAAATCTAGGAATTCCTGGATGGTTTCAATAGCCTTTTGAGCACAGTCATCATCCAGATCGGCGCCGGGTGCACCGGAGATCCCGATCCCTCCGACTATTTTGCCAGCGGCCAGAACCGGGACGCCGCCGCCGAGGACGAGGGCGTTGGTGATGTTCGGCAGCTGCGCCATGACGGCATCGGTCTGTACCAGCGAAGACAATTCCAGGGTCGAGGAACGGAAACTCACAGCGGTCCAAGCTTTGCGGGTCGCGGTCGAGACTGTATGTGGCCCGGCGAAACGGTCGCGCAAGACAACCTGGGTCATTCCCGCGCGATCAACAACCGTGACGGCTACCTGATAACCAGCCTCACGGCAGATCTTCAGCGCAGACTTAGCAAGGTCAAGCGCGACCTCTGGCTTCATCGATACGTAGGTGACGAGCGCTTCGGCATTCTGTGCTTTTGACGGATGGAAGGGGGTAAGCGCCAGCAAGGTGGCTAGGGCGGCACATGCAAGAATGGTCTTTTTCATCAGTTGTTTCCTTCCTTTGGCGGTTTTGTCCGCCTGTTTTTGTCGAGCAGCCGGACGAGCATCGGCCAGAAGAAATCTTCGCCCGGATAGCCTTCGATACGGCCGGTCTCCGTTCCGTCTTCGAGCAGGATGAAAGTCGGCGTGAAATGCACTTGTCCCTTGATCAAGATGTTGGTCGGCCAGGCATCGAACAGATCCTGCCGGCGCAGCGGCGCGCGCTTGCCCTCATCCGTCAGGTGATAGATGCCGCCGATCTCCTCATTCCAGATCGCACACCATTCACACCCTGCCTGCTCAACCATCAGCAGCTCGGTCGCGGCTTTGACTTGTCCGACCCCACCCGCAGTAATCCAGGTGATCGCCAACATTGCGGCAGCCGCCAACAATTTCTTGCTTTGTCGCCGTGGAGCATGGAACATAATAACAAATTCTAATGTGAGAATGTGTTGGCCGCAAGTACGGTCGGGGAAACGTACCGAAAATATAAGAAAGTGGGCTCAAAATGGGCTTCGACATAGGGATTGGCGGCGCGTTCCTTGCTGGGCTCGCATCTTTCCTGACCCCCTGCATTCTTCCGATCGTCCCGTTCTACCTCTGCTATATGGCCGGGGTGTCTATGAACGAGCTCGAAGAGCGGGAGAACGATGGAGCCGCTCGCCGCAAGGTCGTGCTGTCCGCCATTCTGTTTTCGGCTGGGGTGATCACAGTTTTTGTCGGCCTCGGTGCCAGTGCGTCTGCATTCGGACAGCAGTTGCGCGAGTACTTCGATATTTTGCGGTATGGCGCGGCGGTTGTGATCGCCGCCATGGGGCTGCATTTTCTTGGTTGGGTGAAAATTCCGCTGCTGTACCGTCAGGCTCGGATGGATGTCGCGGCCCCTGCCGGCATGATCGGTCCCTATTTGGTCGGGCTTGCCTTCGCTTTTGGCTGGACACCCTGTGTTGGACCGGTTCTGGCGATGATCCTGTTCAGCGCGGGAGCCGCTGAAACGGTCCAGCAAGGCGCGTTCCTGCTGTTCGGATACGGCATTGGCATGACCTTGCCATTCATCCTCGCGGCCTTCTTTTTTGGGCCCTTCATGGAGTGGATGAAATCGGTTCGCCGTTACGTGGCAGCAGTCGAGAAGGGAATTGGCGCCGCGCTGCTGGTCTTTGCCATCCTGATCGGTACCAACACGGTAGGCGTTATCGCCCAATGGATGATCGACACATTCCCGGTATTCGGAACCATCGGATGAGGAGACAGGATATGGCGCGTGTGATGTTTGGACTTCTCGCAGCATTGCTGATCATTCAACCGGCATTGGCAGAGGTCGGAGAGGATGGTCTTCACAAGAATTCCTGGTTTGCAGTCACCTTTAAGGATGTGGCCGAGGATATCGCGGACGCGGAAAGCCAAGGCAAGCGGCTGGCAATGATCTTCGAGCAGCGTGGCTGCATTTATTGCAAGCAGCTGCATGAAGGGCCGCTGTCTGACCCGGAAGTCGTCGATTTCATAAAGTCGAACTTCGTGGTGGTTCAGTACAATCTTTTCGGCGACGAGGAAGTGACCGATCTCGATGGCACGGCGCTTCCCGAAAAGGAAATGGCGAAACGCTGGGGCGTGGTGTTCACGCCGACGATTCTGTTCATGCCCGAACAGGGACCGGAAGGCGACAATGCCGGGCGTGCTGCGGTCGCGACCATGCCCGGAGCTTTCGGCAAGTGGACCACACTCAACATGTTCGCCTGGGTCCGGGAGAAGGGCTACGAGGGCGAGGAGCATTTCCAGAAATATCATGCTCGCCGCTTCCTCGAACAACAGAAGACACAGTAAAGGCGGGTTGGATTGCCGTAGCAGCGGCAGAGGCCTGTAACGCAACAACAAATTCAAAGATATGAATTTGTTGTTGCGTCAGGTCGAATTTTCCGGTCTGCTTAATTCAAAGGTCAGCCAAAGAGCTGTACCGACAAAAAAAGTGGGAGGAGATCCGGTGATAAGAGTTGTAGTCACCACCGTGTTGGCATTGATGCTTGGTATTTCGGGTGTCTCGGCCGAAACGGTCAAGCCTGGCGACGTCAAGATTGTCGACGGTGAGGTTGTTCAAGCACTGACAGACAAACCTGGCGATCCCCAAAAAGGCCGTCAATGGTTCATGGGCCGCAAGCTTGGAAACTGCCTCGCTTGCCACGCGAATTCTGATCTGGCCGATCAGCCCTATCACGGTGAAGTGGGACCGCCTCTTGACGGAGTAGCCGACCGTTGGTCGGTCACTGAGCTCCGGGCAATTGTCATTAATTCCAAAGAAGCCCTGTCGCCGGAAACCATTATGCCCGGCTTCTATCGTGATGCCGGTCTGAACCGGGTTGCGAAGAAATTTGCCGGCAAGACAGTTCTGACGGCTCAGCAGGTTGAGGATGTTGTCGCGTATCTGATGACCCTGAAAGAAGAATAAAGCCGGGCGCTGGGCCATTGCGCCCTCGCGCAGCTATCTAAACGGAGGAAAAATAAATGCAGATGACAAGGCGTGACCTGTTCGCGCTTGCTGCCGGCCTTGCTGCCGTTGGCCTGATTCAGGTTCCGGCCAACGCAAGCGAGGACGCGGTCGAAGCGGCCATCAAGGAATTCGCCGGTGGCATGCCGGAAACTGGCGGTGTCGAAATCGGCGCGCCGGAAATTGCCGAAAACGGCAATACCGTGCCGATCGAAGTGGCCGCTGAGGGCGCGACTTCAATCATGGTCCTTGCCGCAGGCAATCCGAGCCCCGGTGTCGGGACGTTCCACTTTACCGAAATGTGTGCCGAGAGCCGCGCCTCCACGCGCATTCGTCTGGCGACAACGCAGGAAATCGTTGCGGTGGCCAAAATGGCAGACGGGTCCACGAAGATGGCCCGGCGCGAAGTCAAGGTAACGATCGGCGGCTGCGGCGGCTGAGGACGGAGGAAACAGAACCATGGCGAAAATCAAACCCCGCGTGAAAGTGCCGAAAAAGGCCAAGGCCGGTGAGGCCGTCACGATCAAAACCCTGATCAGCCATCCGATGGAGTCCGGCCAGCGTAAGGACCGGAAGACCGGTGAGCTGATCCCGCGCAAGATCATCAACAAGTTCGTCGCCAAATATAACGGCACGGACGTGTTCTGGATGGACATGGAGCCTGCAATCGCCGCGAACCCCTATGTCGAGTTCTCGGTCAAGCTGACGGAATCCGGAACCATGCGGTTCGAATGGACCGATGATGACGGCTCCGTCTACGACATCGAGAAAAAGATCTCCGTCGCTTGAACGAACGGAGACATGGGAGGGTGGCATGAAAAAACTCTTGGCAATGGGGGTCATCGGACTCTTGGCGGCTACGGCAAACGCGGCCTTGGCCGATGAAGATGCCGAGCTGGTGATTGAAGGTCAGGCCTTTGTGACCAAACTGGATGCACCGGCGGATTCGCCCCTGTCGGAAATCCTGTCCGGCTGGCGGTTCCGTAACGACGAAACCCAGGAACTGCAGACCGACGATTTCGAGAACCCGGCAATGATCTTCGCGGAGTATGGCGAGGAGTTGTGGGAGACGGCGGACGGCGAAACCGGCAAGTCTTGCGCGGACTGCCACGGTGATGCTGCCGAGAGCATGAAGGGGTTACGGGCCTCGATGCCTAAATGGCACGAAGGCAAGAAAACCCTGTTTGCGCTTGAGGATCACATCAACTTGTCCCGAGAAGAACATCAGAAGGCCAAGCCGTGGAAATGGGAAAGCCAGGAGATGCTGGCGATGACCTCGTATATCGGCCTGCAGTCCCGCGGCATGCCCGTGAAGGTGAAAACCGATGGTCCGGCCGCTGAATGGTGGAAACGGGGCGAAGAGCTTTATTACACCCGCGTCGGCCAGCTCGACATGTCCTGCGCCCACTGCCACGAAAATAACTATGGAAACATGATCCGGGCCGATCATCTCAGCCAGGGGCAGACCAACGGATTTCCGGTTTATCGCCTGAAATGGCAGGGTATGGGTTCGATCCACCGCCGCTTCAAAGGCTGCATGGATAACATTCGGGCGACGCCTTACAAGCGCGGCTCGGACGAGTTCACTGCTCTAGAACTCTATCTCGCATCGCGTGGAGAGGGTCTCTCTGTCGAGACTCCGGCGCTGCGTAACTAACTGATCGGGTCCTGCATCCGGGAGCTATAGGCTCCCGGACATGGCCACTGAGTGAACATTTTGTCTGTTCCATCGCCTGAAATGCCGTGTGTTTCAGCCGGGAGAACTGCGTCCCGAAACGGGATTTGCCGAAGGAGCCACATGTCATGTTGTCGCGCCGCGATTTCCTCCAGACGTCGTTTGCTGCCTCTGCGATCGTCGGTCTGAGCGGTTTCGGGAACTGGGCCAAGCTCGCTGCGCAGCAGCGCCTCACTCAGGACCAGCTTCTGGATTTTGATACGACGGGAAATGTCACCCTGGTGCACCTGACCGATTGCCATGCCCAGCTCATGCCGGTCTGGTTCCGCGAGCCGTCGATCAATATAGGGGTTGGCCAGTCTGCCGGATTGCCGCCCCATATTTCAGGCAAGAAATTCCTCGATACCTACGGATTAAAGCCTGGCACGCCCGAGGCGTATGCGTTGAGTTCGGAGGACTTTGTCGCGCTCGCACGCGAATATGGCCAGATTGGCGGATTTGACCGGATTTCTACTGTCTTGAAATCGATCAGGGCGGACCGGCCGGACGCGCTGTTCCTCGACGGTGGCGACACCTGGCACGGCTCCATGACCGCCCTGCGCACGCAGGGGCAGGACATGGTCAATGTCATGAACGCGCTGAAGCCGGATGCGATGACCTCGCACTGGGAGTTCACCTACGGCATCGACCGGGTGACAGAGATTGTCGATGAACTGCCGTTCCCCTTCCTTGGTGCGAATATCTTCGACAGTGAATGGAACGAGCCAGCATACGATTCCCACTCGATCTTCGAACGCGGTGGCGTCAAGGTCGCCGTCATCGGTCAGGCCTTCCCCTATCTGCCGATCGCCAATCCGGGCTGGATGTTCCCGAACCTTTCCTTCGGCATCCGCGAGCAGCGCATGCGCGAGGTGGTCGAGGAAGTGCGTGCGGACGGTGCGGAGCTGGTCGTCGTGCTGTCCCACAACGGGTTCGACGTCGACCGCAAATTGGCGAGCCAGGTCGAGGGCATCGACGTTATCCTTGCCGGGCATACCCACGATGCCCTGCCGGAGCCGGTCCAGGTCGGCAATACGCTGGTTGTCGCATCCGGCTCCCACGGCAAGTTCGTCTCCCGTCTCGATCTCGATGTCCGTGACGGTGGGGTGAAAGGCTTCAACTTCCGCTTGATCCCGATTTTCTCGGACGTGATTGCGCCGGATCCCGAAATGACCGCACTGGTCGACGCCCAGCGCGCTCCCTTCAAGGCGGAGCTCGGCGAGATCATCGGCCAGACCGAGTCCCTGCTGTACCGGCGAGGGAATTTCAACGGCACTTGGGATGATCTGATCTGCCAGGCCCTGCTGGAGGAACGCGAAGCCGATATAGCGCTTTCGCCGGGCTTCCGCTGGGGTCCGAGCCTTCTGCCGGGCGACGATATCACCCGCGAAGACATCTATGGCGCAACGGCGATGACCTATCCCAACGTCTATCGCAGCGAGATGACGGGTGAGCTGATCCACACCATCCTCGAGGACGTTGCCGACAACCTTTTCAATCCTGATCCCTATTACCAGCAGGGTGGCGACATGGTGCGCGTCGGCGGCATGGGCTACTCGATCGACGTCAACAAGCCGATCGGCAGCCGGATCTCCGGAATGACCCTGCTGAAGACCGGTGAAGCCATCGACCCGGCCAAGTCCTATGTGGTCGCGGGTTGGGCATCGGTAAACGAGGGTACCGAGGGACCGCCAATTTACGATCTTGTCGAGCAGTATGTTGCTCGCAAGGGACGGGTCGAGATCACCCCGAATTCAGCTGTGAAGACAATTGCCGGATAGACCGGGCCGGAGACGGAACGATGACTGACAAGACACCAACCTCACGCAGAACCTTCTTGAAAGGCGGCTTGGCTGCCGGTGGCGCACTGGCCGCAGCGCCCGCTCTGGCTGCAGGCGATCCCGCGATCCTTGAGGTTCAGCCATGGGCCAGCGAGCTCGGCGAAGGCGTCGATGTAAAACCTTACGGCACGCCGTCCGCTTACGAGGCTCATGTCCGACGCCGGAACGTTCCCTGGCTGACCGCCGACCCGGTGAGTTCGATCAATTTCACCCCGTTGCATGAACTGGACGGCGTAATCACACCGAATGGTCTTTGCTTCGAGCGCCATCATAGTGGTGTCGCCGAAGTAGATCCGGCGAAGTACCGGCTGATGATCAACGGTCTGGTCGAGCGCGAGCTTGTCTTTACCATGGCGGACCTGAAGCGTTTCCCCCGTGAGAACCGCGCCTATTTCCTGGAATGTGCAGCTAACAGCGGCATGGAGTGGCGCGGCGCGCAGCTGAATGGCTGCCAGTTCACCCACGGCATGATCCACAATGTCATCTATACCGGCATTCCGCTGAAGACGATCCTCGAGGAAGCCGGCGTCAAGACCAACGCCAAATGGATCATGCCCGAAGGCGCGGATGCTGCTGCGATGACCCGTTCCGTGCCGATCGAGAAAGCCCTCGACGACTGCCTGGTCGCCTTCGCCATGAATGGCGAGGCATTGCGGCCGGAGCAGGGGTATCCGGTGCGTCTGGTAGTGCCGGGTTGGGAAGGCAACATGTGGGTCAAGTGGCTGCGCCGGATCGAAGTCGGTGACATGCCCTGGCACCATCGGGAAGAAACTTCCAAATACACAGACCTCATGGAGAACGGGAAAGCGCGTCGCTTCACTTGGGAGATGGACGCCAAGTCGGTGATCACCAACCCGAGCCCGCAGGCTCCGATCCTGCATGGCAAAGGCCCGACCATCATCACCGGAGTCGCCTGGTCCGGCCGAGGTACCATCAAGGAAGTCCATGTCACAACCGATGGCGGACGCAACTGGCAGCAGGCGCGGATCGACGGGCCGTCCTGGGAAAAGTCGATGCACCGCTTCTATTACGAGTTCGACTGGGATGGCAGTCCGTTGCTTCTGCAGTCGCGCGCTATCGACAGCACTGGTTATGTGCAGCCAACAAAGAACGAGCTGCGCGCCGTCCGTGGCGAGAATTCGATCTATCACAATAACGGAATCCAGACCTGGCACGTCAATGCGAACGGGGAGGCGGAAAATGTCGAGATTTCTTAATCTGGCAGCTCTGACCTTTGTTGTCGGTCTTGCGGGTACCGCGATGGCAGAGCCGACAGGTCTCGGCCGTCCGGCCACTCCGGACGAGGTTGCGGCCTGGGATATCGATGTCCGGCCAGACGGTGTAGGCCTGCCGGAAGGCAGCGGCTCTGTTGAAGCGGGAGAGCCAATCTTTGCGGAACGCTGTGCCTCCTGCCACGGCGATTTCGGTGAGGCTGTCGATCGCTGGCCGGTTCTGGCGGGCGGTCAGGACACACTGACCAGTGCCCGTCCGGTCAAGACCGTTGGGTCATACTGGCCCTATCTCTCGACGGTCTGGGACTATGTGCACCGGGCCATGCCGTTCGGTGATGCTCAATCCCTGACGAATGACGAGACCTACGCGCTGACGGCTTATCTGCTTTATCTGAACGATCTGGTCGACGACGATTTCGAACTCAGCCGGGAGAACTTCACAGAGGTCGTCATGCCGAACGCCGAGGGCTTCTATGCAGATGACCGAGCCGAGACCGCCGTCTGGAAGAACCGCACTCCCTGCATGACGGACTGCAAGACGGAGGTGAAGATCACTGCCCGTGCTCAGGTTGTCGACGTGACGCCGGATGATCCGACCTCGAAACATTCTTCTGCGGCGCCGGCTGCGGAAGAGACCGAGGCAACGAAAGAGGAAGCGACCCAGGTCGCCGCCGCTCCGGCAGTGGACTCGGCGCTGGTCAAGGCGGGCGAGAAGGTCTTCAAGAAATGCAAGGCGTGCCATGCTGTCGGCGATAAGGCGAAGCACAAAATCGGCCCGCACCTGAATGGCATCTTCGGACGAGCCGCTGGCACCGCGGAGGGTTTCAAGAAATACTCCAAGAGTATGAAGACTGCCGGTGCAGACGGTCTGGTCTGGGATGAAGAGACCCTCGCAGCCTTCCTCGCCAAGCCCAAGGCGATGATCAAGCGGACCAAGATGGCTTTTGCCGGTCTCAAGAAGGAAGACGATCTCACGGCAGTCATCGCTTACCTGAAGGCGATGGCTGACTAGGAAAGGATGTCCGGATGAGTGTGTGGACGGCTCGCATCATCAAGGCATTTAGCTTGGCGGTGATGCTCGCCGTCATTCCCGCGCCCGGTCCAGTCGCCGCCAACGAGCTTGGAGATCCGGCTGCGGGCGCGAGACTCTTCAAGGTCTGCAAGGCCTGCCACCGGGTCGGCGAGAATGCACGAAACGCGGTGGGGCCGCATCTTAACGGATTGTTCGGCCGCACCGCCGGCACCGTTGAGGGCTTCCGGTATTCAAAAGGATTAATGCGTGCCGGGGCGGATGGCTTGGTCTGGACGTTCGACTCCATCGACGCTTATCTCGAAAACCCGAAAAACCTGGTATCGCGGACGCGGATGAACTTCAGCGGCATGCCCAGCGCAGAAGACCGCTCGCATGTCATCGCCTATCTGCGTGGTTTCTCCGACAAGCCGAGTGATATTCCGGAAGCGGAACCCACATCGGCGGCAACCGATCATACGGTCGATCCTGCCATTCTCGCCATCGTCGGTGATCCGGATTACGGTGAATATCTCTCCGGTGAATGTTTGACGTGCCACCAGAAGAGCGGATCGGACAGTGGTATCCCCGCGATTACCGGGTGGCTGCGGGAAGATTTTGTCGTCGCGATGCACGCCTACAAGACCGGGATCCGGCCGCATCCGGTCATGCGGATGATCGCGGGCCGGTTGTCGGACGAAGAGATCGCCGGTCTGGCTGCGTATTTCGAAAGCCTCGAATGAACGGGGCACAAAAAGGGAGGAAGTGCCATGTCTCTGAGTAGAAGGTCGATCCTTAAGGGAGCGGCAGCGACCGCTGCTCTCACCACAGCGCCGATGATCATGGGTGCGGGTCACGGAAAGCCGAAAGTGGTCGTCGTCGGCGGCGGCGCAGGCGGCGCCACAGCCGCGCGATACCTTGCGAAAGACAGTAAGGGCGCGCTCGACGTTACTCTGATCGAGCCAAGCCGCACCTATTACAGCTGCTTTTTCTCCAATCTCTATCTTGGCGGTTTCCGCAGCCTCGCCTCGCTTGGTCATACATACGGAACGCTCGCCAGCGAATACGGAATCAACGTCGTGCACGACTGGGCAATAGGTGTCGACCGGGACAAGAAAACCGTAACCCTCGCCGGTGGAGCATCGCTGGCCTATGACCGGCTCGTCCTGTCTCCCGGCATCGATTTCGTCGATGGCTCTGTGCCCGGCTGGGATGTCACGCAGCAAAACCATATGCCCCATGCCTACAAGGCGGGATCGCAGACCGAGCTTTTGAAGGCGCAGGTCGAAACGATGCGGCCGGGTGGTGTGTTCGCCATGGTTGCGCCGCCAAACCCGTACCGGTGCCCGCCCGGCCCGTACGAACGGGTGTCCATGGTTGCGCATATGCTGAAGCAGAAGAATCCGAGTGCGAAGATCCTGATCTTCGATCCTAAGAAGAAGTTCTCGAAGCAGGGGCTTTTCCAGGCCGGCTGGGAAAACAGTTATCCGGGAATGATCGACTGGCTGGATGCCGAATTCACCGGAGCGCTGGAAGAAGTGCGTCCCGGCAGCATGGAAGTTGTTGTCGGCGGTGAGGTGACGAAGGCGGATGTTGTCAATGTCATTCCGGCTATGAAAGCCGGTCGCATTGCTGAACTCGCCGCGATTACAAACGACAAGGGTTGGGCACCGGTAGTTCCAGCCACGCTGCAAAGCAGGGAGGACGAGAATATCCACGTTCTCGGAGATGCCGCGCATCAGGGCGATATGCCGAAATCCGGTTTTTCCGCCAACAGTCAGGCCAAGGTGGCTGCGAATGCCATTCGCGGTGCACTCACCGGCTCGAAGGTGTTCCCGGCCAAATTCTCAAATACCTGCTGGTCGCTGATCGGCACCAACAACGGTGTGAAGGTCGGGGCTGCCTATGAAGCAACCCCGGAGAAGATCGCCAAAACCTCGGGCTTCATCAGTCAGAATGGCGAGGATGCGGCGTTGCGGAAGCAGACCTACGAGGAAAGCATCGGTTGGTATGACGGGATCAGCAAGGACATGTTCGGCTGATACAAATTGATCCCGCCGTCCGCCTGCAACGGTGGCCGGCGGCGGGAGGCGTAGCGTGAGTATCTGACGGACAGGTCGATATGGAGTTTCTGGAGACACTGCTGGCGAGCGACCTGCTGTCGGACCCTGCGAAGGCAGGTCTTGGCGGGTTGCTGGTCGGACTCGCATTCGGGGCCTGCGCCCAGGCCAGCCGTTTTTGTCTCAGAAGTGCGTCGCTGGAATTCTGGCGTGGCACGCCGGGACCAAATTTCGCGGTCTGGCTGCTCGTTTTCGGCTCTGCGCTGCTGTGCGTTCAGTTGTTGCTCTGGTCGGACACTTTGCCGGCCATGGAGGTGCGGCAACTGACGTCCGTCGGAACACTCTCCGGTGCGGTCATCGGTGGTGCCATGTTCGGTATCGGCATGGTTCTCGCCCGCGGCTGCGCCAGCCGCCTGCTTGTGCTTTCGGCGACAGGAAACCTCCGGGCTCTGATGACCGGGCTGTTGGTGACAGTCGTGGCCCAGGCGGCGCTCTCCGGCATTCTGTCGCCCTTGCGGCTCGACCTCTCCGCTCTCTGGACAGTTAGCCCGGGTGCCCGGAACCTCAATCTTCATGTTCCCGAAGGTTTCGGTATCCTTCTTGGCGGCACTCTGCTGGCAGTCGCGGCTTTATTGGCATCGAGATCGGCTCTGGGCTGGCCCCGCGCCCTGCTGTCTGTGTTGCTTGGCGCGACCATCGCTGGCGGCTGGCTCTATACCGCTTCACTGGCTCATGTCTCATTCGAGCCTGTATCGGTTCTGAGCGTTACCTTTACGGGTCCCTCGGCGGACACGCTCATGGCGTTGATCACCGCGCCCAGTGTGCCGCTCAGTTTCAGTCTTGGCCTTGTGCCCGGCGTGGCCCTCGGTTCCTGCGCCTCGGCACTGGTCAGGCGGGAGTTCTATATCGAGGTCTTCGACCAGTCGACTGGCATGGTGCGATACGTCTTCGGTGCGGTGCTGATGGGCTTCGGCGGCATGCTCGCCGGCGGCTGCGCGGTTGGTGCCGGGGTCACCGGCGGATCGGTGCTGTCTCTGACCGCCTGGCTGGCACTGCTGGCCATGTGGCTCGGCGCTGGGGCCTGCCAGTGGGCAATGGGAGAGCGGAGATATTCTCCGGCTCCACGGACGGCTCTT
This sequence comes from Nisaea sp., assembly GCF_039990255.1. Lineage (GTDB taxonomy): Bacteria > Pseudomonadota > Alphaproteobacteria > Thalassobaculales > Thalassobaculaceae > Nisaea. The sequence goes on from NZ_JBDXGG010000018.1 coordinate 67,276, forward strand.
TCATGACCGGCGCCGCAGAAAGCAGAGCTCCCATGTCGCTGATTATACGCTTGTTCCTAGCTGTTGTTCTGTTCCTCAGCTCGGCCGGCGGGCTGGTCGTGGAGATTGTCGCCGGTCGCCTGATCGCGCCCTATGTCGGCATGTCGCTTTACACCTGGACGGCGATTATCGCCGTGGTTCTTGCCGGCCTCTCAGCCGGGCATTGGATTGGTGGCCTCATGGCCGGTCCCGGTGTGGGCAGGCAAAGTATTTTTGGAAGGCTTGCCGGTGCGCTTGCCTTGGCCGGGGCGAGCAGTCTGCTTGCTCTTGTCTTGCTCAATGATCTGGCCGTAGGGCTTTTGTCGTCTGGGCTTGGTCAGGTGACCATTGTGGTTGTCCTCGCAACGGCACTTTTCCTGTTGCCGAGTCTGTTTGTCGGCATGGTCGCGCCGGTGGTGACCAAGCTGTCCGTCGATGCCAATCCGAACCGGACCGGCGCTGTGATCGGAACCATGTATGCCGTCGGTACGGCCGGAAGCATTTTGGGCACGCTCTCGGCTGGCTATCTCTTCATCTCCTGGATCGGCTCCAGCGGTACGCTGATCGCAGTGACAGCGTTATACGGGACCCTCGCTCTTGGATGCGCTCTGCTTGCCGGGCGTCGCCCGGCCCTCATCGCTGCCGTATCGATCGTGGTTCTTGGTCTGCCTCTCGCCGGGATCGGGATCGCCCGTGGAGCGTTCGTTTCCAGATGCACTGTCGAAAGCGATTATTTCTGCATCGTGATCGATGACTTTGCGCCCTATAGCGGACGCCCGAGCAATCTGATGGTGCTTGATAATCTGGTTCACAGCATCAATGACAAAACGGACCCAAGCCTGCTCTTCAGCCCGTACATTCAATTCGTTGACGAATTGGCGCGGCGTCGGTTCCCGCTTGATCTCCCCGGTGTGGATTTCTCCGCCTTCTTCATTGGCGGTGGCGGTTACTCCCTGCCGCGCTCCTGGGCGGCGACAATCCCCAGCGCGCGTCTGGTGGTCGCTGAAATCGATCCGGCGGTCACGGCAGCGGCGCGCGATCATCTTTGGCTGGACACTTCTGCAACCGGGCTGGAAATCCATCACCGCGATGCCCGTGCACTGCTGCAATCCCTGCCGCCTGAACCCAGGTTCGACGTGATTTTCGGCGATGCCTTCCATGACATATCCGTGCCGACCCATCTGGTCAGCCGCGAGTTTAATGCCGAGGTAGCGGCACGGCTGCGCCCTATGGGTTTCTATGTCGCCAATGTGGTGGATGGTGCGCGCAACCCGCTGTTTCTCGCGGCGCTTGTCCGGACGCTGGCCCTTGATTTCTCTGATGTCTCGGTCTGGCGGGAGATGGGGGAGGGCACCGGCGCTGGACCGGACGGCCGCGTAACCTATGAGGTCGTTGCGGCCTTGTCAGGCGTGCCGGAAAAAACGATCCATTCCGCCTTCGGGATCCGCCGTAGCTGGCAGCGGATCCCGATCGCGGATCTGTTGGATGCAGGAGAAGTCTCTGCTGTGGTTCTGACCGACGATTTCGCGCCGGTGGACCGGCTGTTGGCGCCGGTCCTGTTCTCGGGTGTGCCTACTGAGTGACCTGTGCCGTCTGTGGGCGCTCCAGCATAGAGTCGACCGGGAGGTCTGCGTCCGCTGACCACTCGACCATTGAGCCGTCATACATCTTGGCAGCACTGTTACCGAGGATTTCCTGAGAAACGAACCAGCCGAGGCTTGCCCAGTGACCGGTGTTGCAGAAGTTGATCTGCGCGTCATCGGTCTTGATGCCAGCCATCTTGTAGAGCTTCGCAATAGTTTCCTTGTCGCGGAATGTGCCGCCGTTCTGCGTCAGCCAGTTTTCCGGCAGGTTGCGCGCACCCGGGATGGTTCCCGCGCGCTTTGCCTTGGCATGTTTGTTGATGCCGAGGAACTGATCCTGCGGCCGGTTATCGACGATCACCTCGCCAGCTTCAGTCGCCGCGACCATGTCGGCTTTCGTGACCAGCATGTCTTCGCGCAGTTCCACGGTGAAGATCGTCGGCTCCGGAACGACCTCGCCTGTCTCCAGCGGGTTTACCGGTTGCTTCGTATCGGCGTTTATCTCCGCCGTGTAGGCTTTCATGCCGCCGTTCAGGATTGATACCGCGTCATGCCCGGCAACTTTGAATGTCCAGTAGATCCGCGTCGCCGTTCCCATATCGAGCGCCGTTTTTCCGGCCGGAACGATAACAACATGATCTTCGTTCTCGATGCCGAGATTGCCGATCGTGGTCTCCAGCGTCTCGGCGCTGGAAAGCTGGGCGATCGTGCCGTTTCCATCCTTCGTGCGCCAGCCGTCTTTAAGGTAGTTGGTCCAGACGGCGCCGGGTATGTGGGCTTTCCGGTAATCATCCTTGCTCGCGCCGGCGAGCTTGCCGCGGACATCGAGAAAGACGACGCCGGGTTTGCCGATATTGGCTTTCGTCCATTCGACGCTGACCAAGGGAGTTGCCGCCTGAGCGACCGCCGTCCCGTAGAATGCGATCAGGGCAATCAATGCTGTGACGATCGATTTCATTATCGTGTTCCGTTCTCTTGACCGGCGGTGAGAGCCGTGGCGCGTAAGCCGGGACTGAGCCTTTGTGGCCTCAATTCCGGTTGGGTGGCAAACACGGCAAGTCGGTGCCTGCAATCTTGAAAGTTCGTATCAACCGGACCGCTTCTTTCAGCGAGAGAGCAGCTGGCTGTGATGCGATAGATATAAAGTTCGTTCACAAACGCCTAGGTGTGGTTATGAAATTAGAATGAAACGGTCATATGTTTTGTGGTGTGTGGTGGATGCGTTCCCTGTCTTGGCTTTTTCTGGAACGGATCGTGTTGGCTGGTTTGTGCCAGAGTATCAGGCCACGGGAGCATGTTTTTCGTCCGCACGCTTGACGGCTTCGTCTGTTAATATTTTTTGGCTTGAGCGCGTTCACCGGAGTTTTATCAAATGATCCTGACATTCTGCGGCGCGGCCGGGACCGTCACGGGGTCGTGTTACTGGCTGCAAACGGACCGGTGCCAGTTCCTTGTCGATTGTGGAATGTTCCAGGGATCGAAGACCCTGAAGGAACTGAACTACGGGCCCTTTCCATTCGACCCTAAAGATATCTCCTTTGTTCTTCTGACCCATGCCCATATCGACCATTCAGGTCTTATTCCCAAGCTGGTCAAACAGGGGTTCGCCGGGCAGGTTTTTGCCACGAGTGGAACAGTCGATCTCTTGACCTACATGTTGCCAGACAGCGGTGGGATCCAGGAAATGGAGGTCGAACGGCTGAACAGGCGGAACGCGTGGCGCGGCCGTCCGGCGGTTACCCCAATCTACGGCAAGGAAGATGCGCAAGCTGCTCTCAGCTCATTCTCCTCTGTCGAATACGAAGAGTGGTGCGATGTCGGCAGTGGCGTCCGCGCCCGGTATTGGAATGCCGGACATATTCTCGGTTCGGCCTCTATCGAGGTCGAAGTGTCGTCCGGAGATCGGGACGCGAGACCGTCCCGGCTACTCTTCTCCGGCGATATAGGGCCAGACCATAAGCTGCTCCACCCGGACCCGGAAGCGCCCGGGAATTGGGACTGGGTCTGCTGTGAGGCGACCTACGGTGGGCGGCCACGTGTCGATGTGACACCTGAACACCGGCGTATTGTGCTTGCCGAGGAAGTTAACAATGCGCTGGAGCGGGGAGGTAATCTTTTGATCCCCGCGTTCGCGGTTGAACGAACGCAGGAGCTTCTGCTTGATCTGGGGGCATTGTTCGATCAGGGACGTATCCCTCCGGCGCCAGTATTCCTAGACTCGCCGCTGGCGATCAGGGCGACGGAGGTGTTCGAGAAGAATGCCTCCGATCTCGAGGATCTCCCTGCCGTTGGAGCCAGTTTCAGGCGCCCGAACATCCGCTTCACAGAGTCGGTCGATGAAAGCAAGTTGATCGCCCGGGTGAACGGCGGCGCTATTATCATCGCCGGTAGCGGCATGTGCGACGCGGGACGTATCCGCCATCATCTGAAGCAGAACCTTTGGCGCTCGAATGCGACTGTTCTGCTGGTCGGCTATCAGGCTCCGGGCTCACTCGGAGCGCTCCTCGCGAGCGGTGTTGAAGCTGTGACGATCTTTGGCGAAGAGCTTCGCGTGCAGGCTGCGATCCGGCAGATCGATGTGTATTCCGGACATGCTGACGGAGATGAATTGGTCGACTGGCTGACGGATCGGCTGCCTGTTAAATCTGCTATCTTCCTTACCCATGGTGAGGAAGAGGCTCTTGCGGCCATGCGTGACGGGTTGAAGGCAAAGGGTGTTGATCCGGAGCTGATCGTGATTCCACAGCTGGACGACGCCGTCGACCTGTCGGCCGATCAAGTGGCGATACGATTGAAGAGAAAAGCCGTGCGACTTGCTCCGGAAGCTGCTCGGGGGCTGGATTGGCATAACGACCTGGCGGAATTCTCTCTTCTGCTCAGGGAAAAGATGGAGACCGCCGCTGATGACCGCTCCCGGCGCAAGATCATGCGTCGGGTTGCGAGAGCTCTGGACGCCACAGAGCGGGAATGACTCCCTGATTTGGGCGAAAATCCTGTATCACGAAGCTGTGAGCGTCGGTTATCACATGCGCTGCCCGTCTTAAATGGGAAGTACTCGCGAGAGGGTCTGCAATCGGAGGTGGTCGTGCAAGGTTCCGACAATCAGACCAGTAACCACCACGTTCGTCTGGGAGGTTGATATGCCCATTGATCTGTTTACACGCCGTACACTGCTTGCCGCTGGCGGTGCCATCGCGGCGACCTGGGGTTCCGGCCTCATTGTCCCAGCCAGTGCGCAAGGTTTGGCACCCACACAGTCTATGCGCGGCGGCTCCAACAACTATATCCCCAACGCCCCGATCGTGGACCGGATCGGTGGCGGCGGTTTCTGGATGACGGGGACCGTCCGTCGGGCAGGAGATGGCGCTCCGCTTGCAGGTCAGCGCATCCAGATCTGGGCACATACGACCGAAGGGTATGAGAGCGATCCGCATAGTCACGGAGCCACTCTGACTGACGAAAACGGAGAATATCGGCTTGAGATGCCACAGATTGTTCCTGCCTTCGGTCAGCCACATGGCCATCTCGCCTATGACAGCGACGAATTCGAAACCGTATTTCTGCGTCCGGTCATGTCGAGCTCAAAAGATACCAGTTTGCGTGCGGATTTTGTCCTGAAGCCAGCTTGATCGGGGGTATTTGTTGGGGATGAGGCGGGGCCGTAAGACCCTGATCTGGGCCGGTCTTGCAGCCGCTATTGCGACGCCGGTCGCTGCGGCGGCGATGAGCCCGCTGCTTGCGTGGCGTGACCCAATCTACATAGCTGCAGGGTTCGCAGGGATCGTTGCGATGGCTCTCCTGCTTGTTCAGCCGTTGCTGATTGGTGGCTATCTGCCGGGCCTCCTTGGCCTGCGGGGGAGGCGCATCCATCGCGTGACAGGTCTTGTTCTCGTCATGGCGATTGCGATCCACGTTGCGGGCCTTTGGCTCACCAGCCCGCCGGATGTGATTGACGCGCTTCTCTTCGCATCTCCGACGCCGTTCTCGGATTGGGGCGTGATCGCAATGTGGGCGGCCTTCGGGGCAGCAGTTTTTGCAGCGTTCCGCCGTTCTCGCCGGTTGCGCCCGCGCATGTGGCGCCTCGGTCATATGAGCCTCGTAGCAGTGACCGTGCTTTGCAGTGTGATCCACGCGATCCTTATCGAAGGAACGATGGAGACCATATCTAAGGTCGCGCTGTGCACGCTGGTGGTTCTGGCGACACTGAATGTCGGCGCCGATCTGAGGATATGGGGCGTGCGGCGGTAGAAAACGGTGTCCCGGTCTCCAGTTGCGACTTACGTATTCACGCTATCGAGGATCGCGTCGATTTCGTCTGGCGTGCAGCCCAACTCCTCAAGCACCTCGCGAGTGTCCTGACCGACCGTGACGGGAGCCGTCGCCTCTTGCAGCGGGCCGTCCTCATTGGCCAGGAACGGCGCACCGATCAGGTCAGTTTTCTCTTCGAGACCGCTGCCGGAAGCGTCGACCAGAATGCCCCGGTGCGCGAGTTGGGGATCCGAGAGTGAAGTGTCCAGATCCCGTACCGCCTGAACCGCTACACCATGTTTCTTCAGGATCGGGAGCCACTCCTCTGTGGTGCGGGACTTCATGGCGGCTTGTATCAGCGCCAGTCCGGTTTTGAAGTTTTCCTGCCGCGCTGGCTCCGTGGAATAGCGCGAGTCCAGCAGGCTTTCCTCAAGTCCGAGCGCCCGGAAACACCCTTCCTGTTGCGCCGAGGTCAGGGTCGCCAGTAGCACGATCCCATCGCTGGTTTCGAAAGCGCCAGCCGTGGGTTGAGCTGTCGGGGAGCCGTTGCCGAGGAGGCCGGGGTGATTGCCGCGCATCATGTAGTCCGCCGCCTGGCAGGACATCATCTGAAGTGCCGTGTCGTACATCGCAACATCGAGATGCTGACCCTGGCCGGTGACCGCGCGCCGATATAGCGCAGAGGCGATCGCGTAGGCCGCTGAGATGCCTGTGGTCATATCTATCAACATGAATCCGACGCGGGTTGGTCCGGTCTCCGGGTGGCCCGTCAGGGTCATCATTCCGGAATCGGCCTGCACGGCGACATCGTATGCCCGCTCGCCGCTTTTCGGTCCGTTCTGGCCGTAGCCGCTGATCGAGCAATAGACGACATTCGGGTTGGCCGCACGCACGCTCTCGTAATCGATACCGAGCTTGGCCGCGACACCCGGAACGAAATTCTCGACCACCACATCCGCATTCTCGACCAATTTTGCTGCGGCGGCACGGCCTGCATCGGATTTGAGGTCGAGCGCGATGCTGCGCTTGTTGAGGTTGACGGTGAGGAAAGCGGGCGACATTCGCTTGGCCGCCATTTCTGGGTCCGTCAGAACGCCCCGTAGCTGATCGCCATCGCCCGTTGGCTCGACCTTGATGACATCGGCATCGAGCAGACCCAGCATCTGTGCCGCGACCGGACCCGACAGCACACGGCTGAAATCGATGACCCTTACGCCCTTGAACGCTCTCATGCGTCGGCTCCCTGCACGTCTTTGTATTTCGCAACTCTATAACCGGCATAACAAGGCCGATTGTTTGTTTCTAACTATGATGCATGGGTGGCGGTGAGTAGTCCCAATTTTCATAAAGCTATTATGCGATAAGAGGACTGGACGCCATCGGTCCGACGATCAAACTCTGTGGTGGAAAGACGCCGCTATGCGTCTCCCGATGTCTCGGTTACCGTCTTCCGGTGCCGCCTTTTCGGACAGCACCGAAACATCAATCAGCTTAGGCCGTTTATCGTATGAAGATCGCGTCCATTTTGGCGGAGCGTGAGGTCGACAGTCCCTACGCGTGGTTCCGCCTCTCGATGTCGCTGCTGATCAGTATGATCGGCGGTGTTGGCCTGTGGTCTGTTGTGGTCATCCTGCCGGCGTTGGAGGCTGATTTCAATCTGGCGCGGGCCGATGCGTCGTTGCCCTATACGATCACCATGATCGGCTTCGCGGTCGGCGGTATCCTTATGGGCCGGATGGCGGATCGTTTTGGCATTGTTGTGCCATTGCGGTTCGGCGCGGTTGCTCTCGCGCTCGGCTACGCGCTCTCCTCCCAAGCGGAAACGCTCTGGCAGTTCGCGATGCTTCAGGGGCTGTTGATCGGTATGCTCGGTAGCTCGGCCAGCTTCGGGCCGGTGATCTCCGACATCACCCACTGGTTCCGGCGCCGGCGCGGGATTGCGGTCGCTGTCGGCGCCAGTGGAAGCTATCTCGCGGGCACGGTCTGGCCGCCAGTGGTGCAGTATTTCGTCGATACGCAGGGCTGGCGCGACACGCATATGATCATTGCAGGCATTTGCCTCTGCACGCTGCTGCCGCTCTCCGCGGCGCTGCGCGAGCGTAGCCCCAGGGCATCTGTCCAAGAAACCGGCACATCGGCCGCGCCGGTTCCGGAGAGCTACGAAAACGCCTTGCCGCGCCCTGCCGTGCAAGGGTTGCTATTGGTTGCTGGCATCAGTTGCTGTGTCGCTATGGCGATGCCGCAGGTTCATATCGTCGCCTATTGCGGGGACCTCGGTTATGGCACGGCGCGTGGGGCGGAAATGCTTTCCCTGATGCTGGCGACCGGCATTGTCAGCCGTCTTCTGTTCGGCTGGATTGCCGACAAGATAGGCGCCTTGCCGACGCTTGTCCTCTCCTCCGTCATGCAGGGGCTATCGCTGTTGCTGTTTCTGCCTTTTACCGGCCTGTTCTCCCTCTATGCCGTCTCCGCCCTGTTTGGACTGGCTCAGGGCGGCATCGTGCCGACCTATGCCCTGATCGTGCGGCGGGTCTTCCCGGCGGCGGAAGCGGGGACCCGGGTAGGGCTCGTCCTGTCGGCAACATTGCTCGGCATGGCGCTCGGTGGCTGGATGTCCGGCAAGATTTACGACCTGACCCTGTCCTACGATGCAGCCTTTCTCAACGGCGTTGGGTGGAACCTGCTCAATATCTCTGTCGCTGTTTTCCTTTGGTTCCAGCTCGACAGGAGACGTCCTCTACGGGCAATCGGGACGGCCTGAACCAAACAAACGGGTTGAGCGCTCTGGAGCTCTCCGGTCCTATCTCATCCCATTGATGGCTTGGACTGGCAGGCCAAAAAAGATCCGCCGCTGAAGCAGCATCGTAAGACTCGTTGCGGCATAAGGGTCAAACCATCAAGCGAGGCGGAAATTGACAGATCAGGAAAGCAGAACAGTCGTCTTTTTTGACGGCTCCTGTCCTCTCTGCCGGTCTGAAATTCAGATGTACCGCCGCCAAGATGCGGCAGGAGCGCTGTGCCTTGTGGATGTGTCCGTTGACCATACCGGATTGCCCCCGACCCTCGACAGGGAAACGGCAATGAAGCGTTTCCACATTATCGGGAGTGAAGGACAAATACTCTCAGGCGCGGCTGCCTTCGTAGAGGTTTGGCGACAATTGCCTGGATGGCGATGGGTGGCGAGAATTGCAGCGCTACCGGGGCTGACGGCGTTGCTTGAATGTGGCTACCGTGCGTTCCTGCCGTTACGTCCCCGGCTCGCGCAGGGCGTTGAGCGCGCCCGGCACCTGATCCGGAAGGACTAGCACCATAATGCCCGCATTTGAATCCTTTGCGCCCGGCGGGGTGGCCGTGGTGATCGGAGCATCCGGCGGCATTGGCGCGGCTCTGGTCTCGCGCTTAAACGAGACGGACCGTTTCAAGACTATTCTCGGTTTCAGCCGCAGCAGTCCTGTTGCCATAGATCTTGCCGATGAGGCGAGCCTGGAACGTGCGGCAAAGGCGGCTGCGGCGGAAGGCGAGATCCGCCTGGTAATCGATGCGACCGGTTTTCTTCATCAGGGCGGCGAGGGGCCGGAGAAAACCTGGCGTGAGCTCGATGCGCAGAGGCTTGCGACTGCTTTTGCCATGAACGCAATCGGACCGGCTCTCATAATGAAACACGTTCTGCCGAGGCTTCCCCGCAGCGGAAAGACCGTGTTCGCGACATTGTCCGCGCGCGTCGGATCAATCGGCGATAACCGCCTCGGTGGCTGGTATGGCTATCGTGCCTCGAAAGCGGCACTCAACCAGTTTGTCCGGACGGCCTCCGTAGAGCTGGCACGCCGGGCTCCCGAAGCCATCTGTGTCGCGTTGCATCCGGGAACGGTCGATACTCAATTGTCTGCGCCCTTTGCAAAGCAGGGTCTCGACCTGCACAGCCCGGACGTTGCAGCCGCCGATTTGCTGACGGTTCTTGATCGTCTCAAGGCGGACGACACAGGCGGGTTCTTCGATTGGCAAGGCGCTGCCATACCCTGGTGAGAGTGTGGCGGGAAGATTCGGATAGCCTGGAATGAGATGCTCCTTGAGCGCGGCATACTTGCACATCTGCGCCATTGGGGGCATTTGAGGGGAAGACGATCCGCTGCTCAAGGCGGACAGGATCTGGGTCTATTGGACGCGAGAGTTTGACGCGGCGCATGGCCCAGGGAGCGAGGCTGGTCGGAAAATTTACCGAACCCACAGGGTGCATTCGGAGAGTCTTTCATGACCGATATACGTATAGAAACCGACACGATGGGCGAGATGTCCGTTCCGGCGGACCGTTACTGGGGCGCCCAGACCCAAAGGTCCCTTCAGAACTTCAAAATCGGCGGGGAACGCATGCCCGTCGCGCTGATCCGCGCATTCGCGATCCAGAAAAAAGCAGCCGCGCTGGCCAATATGGATCTTGGCAAACTTGATGCGGAACGCGGCAAGGCCATGGTGACGGCCGCCGACGAGGTGATCGGGGGCACGCTCGATGATCACTTCCCGCTGGTGGTCTGGCAGACCGGTTCCGGCACCCAGACGAACATGAACCTCAATGAAGTGATTTCGAACCGCGCTATCGAGTTGATGGGCGGCGTTGTCGGCAGCAAGCAACCGGTGCATCCGAACGATCACGTCAATCTGGGGCAAAGCTCGAACGACAGTTTCCCGACTGCAATGTCGATTGCCGGTGTGCTTGAGATCGACAGGGCTCTGCTGCCGGCGCTGCAGGAATTTCACTCCGCCCTACAGGCGAAGGCGGAAGAATTCTCAAGCATTGTAAAGATCGGCCGGACTCATCTTCAGGATGCGACGCCGGTGACGCTGGGGCAGGAGTTTTCCGGCTATGCCCGGCAGATCGAACTCGGGATCGAACGGGTGCGCGATGCGCTGCCACGTCTTATGGAGCTTGCCCAGGGCGGTACGGCGGTCGGCACGGGGCTTAATGCAGCACCGGGCTTCGCTGACAAATTCGTGGAACATGTGAAGGAACTGACCGGCCTGCCATTTACCAGTGCCGTGAACAAGTTCGAGGCGCTGGCCGCGCATGATGCCATCGTCGAGATGTCAGGTGTTCTCAATGTCCTGGCCGCGAGCTGCATGAAGATCGCGAACGATATCCGCATGCTGGGCAGCGGCCCCCGCAGCGGGCTCGGTGAGCTGCAACTGCCGGCGAACGAGCCGGGCTCGTCGATCATGCCCGGCAAGGTCAACCCGACGCAGTCCGAATCCCTGACGCAGGTCTGTGCCCAGATCTTGGGGAATCACACCACTATCACCGTCGCCGGTGCTACGGGGCACTTCGAGCTGAATGTCTTCAAGCCGGTGATGATCTTCAATCTGTTGCAGTCGGTGGCGTTGCTGGCTGACGGGGCACGCAGTTTCTCGACCAATTGCGTCTCCGGGATCGAGGCCAACAAGGAGCGCATCCAGCAATTAATGGAACAATCCTTGATGCTGGTGACGGCCCTCAATCCGCATATCGGCTACGACAATGCGGCCCAGATCGCGAAGAAGGCCTTCAATGAGGGAACAAGCCTCAAGGAGGCGGCAACTGCGCTCGGGCATCTGACCGCCGAACAGTATGACGAATGGGTCCGGCCGGAGAATATGGTCGGAATTTAACTCCCCTAGCTGAGAGTTCGTCTCGAGCAATTGGGCGTCGGCGGATATCCGCCGGCGCTCAGCTGTTCCTGGCCGCAACCATGGCTTCGCTCAAGATGGCACGGCGTGCCAGCAGCCAGGCGCGCCAATAGTTGAAGAAACCACCCACAACAAAAAGTGCGCTACCAACCACGAAAAGCCATGCGAGAAACGTGTCGAGGAGATGGCGGTCCGCAGAAGTTTGCAGGGACCAGAGATACGGTACTGACGCCACGCAGAACAGAACTGAGCCGACAACGAAATTGACCGCAGTCAGGTTCATGAGTTGCAGAGTGATGATGTTTCCAGTGAAAACAATTTGCAAAATATTGATGGTCGAGCCGAAAAGAAACAGGCCCGATCCAATGATGAAACACCAGGCACCGGCTTCGGTCCAGTCAATCGCCGACAGAAAAAAGGCGCTCCCGACTGTGAAAAGCACCGTGCCGGTTAAGTAGGCGGTGGCGGCCGAGAGATCGAACTTCCGGCGCAAGGAGGAGTCTTTCCGATCAGCGCGGCAATGGCGCATGACTTCTGCGAAATCATGCGCGGTCACGATCAGATAGAGTACTGAACCAAGCACAAATGCGGCGGCGCCGACATCCTGCCATGCCGAAAGCGTCGGAAAGAAAAAGATGCTGCCGAAAACAAATATTGCGCCGCCTAAAAGATAAACCACCGCGTTGATAGTTTCCCAGAGGAAGTGATGCCGCGCGTTTGCTTCCTTCCGGAAAAGCGCAAGGGAGCGTGGACGGTGCGCGAAAAAATGAGGCATCGAACGGCTCCAAATTTACAGGGAGGTATTGCGCGTTTTCAGCAGCTTGTGCGGGCAGGGTCAACAGCGGCTGCCAAAAAACCACCAGGACTCTTCGCGTTCCAGCGATTTCTTATCCGACGCTGGCCATCGGATTGAAGATGGACCCCTCTTAAAGCTTGTTTTAGTCTGGGGTATAAACAACCGGTGGGGTATCATTCCATTGGGGAAATAATAGGGGGACTAAAATGAAGCTGATTATTGGGCTTGATGGTCATGGTTCCGGTGAACGGGCTTTGACATTCGGGCAGAACTTAGCTGCCACCATGGGAAGCTGCGAGCTTCTGATTGTCTATGTGATTGAATGGTCGCCTTTTTCCTTTCAGACACCTGAGGAAAACGCCGAGCGCCACAAACGGCGAGAGGAAGAGATTTCTCTGGCGATGGAAAGGGTCATTACCCCGGCGCTTGAAGCCTTGAAAAAGGCGGGCATGAACGCTCAGGGAATGGTCCGGCATGGCAATGTAGCGGATACGCTGAATGCCATCGCGAGCGACGAGAAAGCAGACCAGATCATTGTCGGTCGAACTTCGGAAGGCGCGATTGCAAGCCGTATTTTTGGCAGCGTCACCGCGAATCTCGTCATGCATGCCGACGTGCCTGTCACGGTCGTTGCTTAGGAGGGGGCGATAATGAAAAAATTTAATCTGGGGGCGATCTTCGCATTGCTCATGGGGGTGACCAGCACCCCGGCGCTCGCACAGGAAGCCGAGAGCCTGGATGCGAAGGTCAATGCGATCTTTGCGACAGTCACGGGTCCGTTTGTCAGTCTTATTTTTGCACCCATTCCGGGGACCAGCTTTCCCTGGATTGTTATGTGGCTGGTGATCGCGGCGACGGTCTTCACGCTGTATTTCGGCTTCGTTCAGTTCCGCTTCTTCAGGCACTCGATAGAGTTGGTTAAGGGCGATTATGCTGATCCGAACGATGCGGGCGAAGTCAGCCACTTTCAGGCTCTGGCGACCGCACTGTCCGGAACAGTCGGTCTCGGGAATATCGCCGGTGTGGCGGTTGCCGTTGGAATCGGCGGTCCGGGCGCGACATTCTGGATGATCCTTGCCGGCCTGATGGGGATGGCTTCCAAGTTCACCGAATGTACGCTCGGCGTGAAATACCGGAACGAATATGCGGACGGCACCGTCTCCGGTGGTCCGATGTATTATATCTCCAAAGGTTTTGCCGAGAAGGGGATCCCCGGAGGCAAAATTCTGGCGGTCCTGTTTGCGATCTTCTGTGTCCTCGGCGCCTTGGGCGGCGGGAACATGTTCCAAGCCAATCAGGCTCACGCCCAGATATCCGGCATTGTCGGTGACTATCCGGGCTGGATTACGGGGCTGATCTTCGCGGCGGTTGTCTTCGCCGTGATCGTCGGTGGCCTGAAGTCGATCGCCCGTGTGACCGAGAAAGTCGTGCCGTTCATGGGCATTCTCTACGTCTTGGCCGCGATCGTCATCCTGATCGTGAATTACGATCATATCGGTTGGGCATTCGGCCAGATCTTCGAGGGAGCCTTCACCGGTCTCGGGATTGCCGGCGGCTTTGTCGGTGCTCTGATCCAGGGCTTCAAGCGTGCCGCCTTCTCTAACGAAGCCGGCGTCGGCTCAGCAGCCATCGCGCACTCCGCGGTGCGCACGAAAGAGCCGATTACGGAAGGCTTCGTGTCTCTGCTCGAGCCGTTCATCGATACGGTGGTGATCTGCACGATGACGGCCTTGGTGATCACGATCTCCGGTCAGCTTATCTCTGATCCGGCCACGGGCAACTACGTGCTCAATGGCTCGCATATCGCCACAGTCGACGGAAATACGGGCGTTGCCCTTACGTCCGCCGCCTTCGGCTCTGCTGTGAGCTGGTTCCCGTATGTTCTGGCAATCGCGGTCATCCTGTTCGCGTTTTCGACCATGATTTCCTGGTCCTATTACGGACTGAAAAGCTGGACCTATCTGTTCGGCGAAGGGAAGACGGCGGAGCTCGTGTTCAAGCTGATCTTCTGCGTGTTCGTGGTGATCGGCGCGGCCGCAAATCTCGGCCCGGTGATCGACTTCTCCGACGCGGCGATCTTCGCCATGGCGGTCGTCAACATCATCGGCCTCTACTTCCTGATGGGCGTCGTGAAGAACGAAATGACGTCTTACGCAGCGCGTCTGAAATCGGGCGAAATCAAGAAGTTCAAAGAATAGGCGGCATCTGTAACGCCGCATCATTTGGTAAAGAGAAGAGGCACCTGAAAAGGTGCCTCTTTTTCATGAGCGCATTTCGGTTGCCATAAGGAGCAAGCCTCAACAGCCAGAGCAGATTGCTATTCCGGCAAGACGGCAGTGGCCTCGATCTCGATCTTCGCCGCATCCTCGATCAAGTCTGCGACAACAACCATGGTCATTGCCGGGAAATGGTAGCCCAGTACTCGCCGGTAGGCCTCGCCAACGGCTTTCTGGTTGTCCAGATATTCCTTTTTATCGGTCACATACCAGGTCAGGCGGGTCAGATGCTCTGGACTGCCGCCGGCGGCTTCGAGCACTGCAAGGATATTGCGCAGGGCCTGTTCCATCTGTCCGATGAAGTCGTTGGTTTCGAAGACCTGTGCTCCGTTCCAGCCAATCTGCCCGCCAATGAACAGGACTTTCCCGCTGGCGAGAATTCCATTGGCATATCCTTTGGGCTTGGCCCAGCCTTCTGGCTGTACGGTGATCGTGGTCATCGGGTTTCCTCTGCATACACGCTGCTTCCTTCGTCTCTCCGCTCTATCGAGCAGGACGACCAAGGCTCATTCAGTCCGCGCTGTGACTGCTTCTCATGTCGGCATCATACGAACTTGGTTCAGATTGCTCCAGAAGAATTTTAAATTTGAAATTTAAAGCTTGAAGGATATTCTTTTCAGTGAAATCCTCTTAATACGTTTTGCGACTTTTGATGGAGCCACACCCCATGAAGATTGCATGTCTCGGCGGTGGGCCTGCTGGTCTGTATTTCGCCATCAGTATGAAATTGCAGGATCCGTCCCACGAAATCGTGGTGTTCGAGCGTAATCGCGCGGACGATACATTCGGCTGGGGCGTGGTGCTTTCAGATGAGACACTGGATAATCTGAAGGCGAACGACCCAGTCAGCGCTGAGGCAATCCGGGCAGAATTCGCCTATTGGGACGATGTTGCCGTTTATTATCGGGACGTTCGTACTGTCTCCACTGGCCATGGTTTTTGCGGCATCGGACGGATGAAGCTGTTGCTTCTGTTGCAGAAGCGCGCCCGGGATCTCGGCATCGAGTTGCAGTTTGAGGCCGAAAGCCAATCCGCTACCGATTATATGGATGACTATGACCTTGTGGTTGCGGCCGACGGGCTGAACTCCAGGACGAGAACCGAGTTCTCGGAGAGTTTCGAGCCGGAAATTGAAACGCGCGCCTGCAAGTTCGTCTGGCTCGGTACGCACCAGAAGTTCGATGACGCTTTTACATTCATCTTCGAAGAGACGGGAAAAGGCTGGGTCTGGGCGCACGCCTATCAATTCGACGGAGACACCGCGACCTTCATCGTCGAATGTTCCGAAGCAACCTGGGACGCCTACGGCTTCGGAGATATGACCCAGGACGAGAGCATCGCGGTTTGCGAGGAGATCTTCCGGGATCATCTTGGCGGCCATTCTTTGATGTCGAACGCCCGGCACCTCCGCGGTTCCGCCTGGTTGAATTTTCCCCGCGTGCTTTGCAAAAAATGGCATCACGAGAATGTTGTCCTGCTGGGCGATGCATCGGCTACGGCGCATTTTTCCATTGGCTCAGGTACCAAGCTCGCCATTGAGAGCGCGATTGCATTAGCTAACGTTCTGCACGAAGAGCCAACCCTGGACGCCGCTTTCACACGGTACCAGGAAGAGCGCCGCGTCGAGGTGTTGAGGCTGCAGTCGGCGGCGCGCAATTCCACGGAATGGTTCGAGCAGGTCGAGCGCTACCTCCATCTCGATCCGGTGCAGTTCAATTACGCGCTTCTGACCCGGTCCCAGCGCATCAGCCACGAAAACCTCCGGGTGCGCGATCCGGCCTGGCTCAAGTCGGCGGAGACCTGGTTCCAGGCCCAGACTGGCGCTTCAACCGATCACCGGGTGCCGATGTTTGCGCCGTTCAAGTTGCGCGATATGGCTCTCGCGAACCGTGTGGTTGTCTCGCCGATGGCCCAGTACAAGGCCGTCGACGGGTGTCCGACTGACTGGCATTTCGCCCATTACGCCGAACGGGCGAAGGGCGGCGCGGGGTTGGTCTTCATAGAGATGACCTGTGTCTCCGCCGACGGCCGGATCACGCTGGGTTGCCCCGGTTTCTATGCGCCGGAGCATGAGGCGGCGTGGCGCCGGCTGACTGAATTCGTGCATGCGGAGACAGACGCGAAGATCTGCGCTCAGATCGGTCATTCAGGACGCAAGGGCTCCACTCAATTGGGGTGGCAGGAAATGGACGCTCCGCTGCTGGACGGCAACTGGCCTCTGCTTTCCGCCTCTTCAATCCCCTGGTCGGCGCGAAACGCAGTGCCGAGAGAGATGGATCGGGCGGACATGGATGATGTGCGAGATGCCTTCGTCGCCGCGACCGAAATGGCGGCGCTAGCCGGTTTTGACATGGTCGAGCTTCATGCTGCTCATGGGTACCTGATCTCCTCCTTCATCTCGCCTCTCTCGAACCGGCGGACGGACAATTATGGCGGCAGTCTGGAAAACCGGATGCGCTACCCGCTTGAAGTGTTCCGTGCCATGCGCGCCGCCTGGCCGGAGGAGAAACCGATGTCTGTTCGTATCTCCGCCAATGACTGGGCGGGCGATGACGGGGTCACGCCGGAAGAGGCTGTCGAAATTGCGCAGATGTTCGGTGCCGCTGGTGTTGATATCGTTGATGTGTCTGCCGGTCAGACCTCTCTGGAAGCACAACCGGTTTACGGGAGGATGTTCCAGACACCCTTTGCAGATCAGATCCGAAACGAGGCTGGCGTGGCAACCATGGCCGTCGGCAATATCTATGAGCCTGACCATGTGAACTCGATCCTGCTCGCAGGCCGGGCGGATCTGGTTTGCCTGGCCCGTCCGCATCTTGCTGATCCCTACTGGACTTTGCATGCGGCGGCGGCGCTCGGAGACAAGGGAGCAGTATGGCCTGCCCCCTATCAGCCCGGGCGGGATCAATTGAACCGCTTGGCGGAGCGCGCCGATGTCGCGGCGGTGAGGGTATGAGTGTCGCGGGCAAAACGGTTCTGATAACCGGTGGCGGGAGTGGTGTTGGCGCTGATATGGCGTGGCAGTTCGCTGAAGCGAGCGCGCGTGTCATCATAACCGGCCGCCGTGCCGAGGCGCTCGACAGGGTGGTCTCGCGCCATCGTGCGATTTCTCCTTATGCTGCAGATGTGACCGACGAAGAGGCTGTAAATGCCTTGTTCAAGGCTGCCGGTCCTGTCGATATCGTTATCGCCAACGCTGGCATGGCGGAGAGTGCTCCTCTTGTAAAGACAAGTCTTGATGACTGGAACCGCCAGATTGCGGTCAATCTCACCGGCGTTTTCCTGACTCTGCGGGCTGGTCTCGCGCAGATGAAAGGGCGTGAATGGGGCCGGCTGATCACCGTCGCTTCAACTGCGGGCCTGAAGGGATATCCGTACGTTGCGGCTTACACCGCAGCAAAGCACGGGGCAGTTGGTTTGATCCGGGCAACTGCGCAAGAGACCGCGCGGACCGGTGTTACAGCGAATGCTCTTTGCCCGGGGTTTCTCGACACCGAGATGACCGAGCGTAGCATTGCCAACATCTCTGAAAAGACGGGTATGAGCGCGGAAGAAGCGAAGGCTCGTTTGGTTGAAAACAATCCCCAGCGCAGGTTGATCGCTCCGGGTGAAGTGAGCGCGGCTGCTCTGTGGCTTTGCGCTCCCGGCTCGGAGAGTATCAACGGTCAGGCCATTGCCATTGACGGAGGCGAGATATGAGCGAGGCCGAAGCGGGGGGCGCTCGCAAGGAAAGGCTCCGGCTCTGGCTTTGCCTTCTGCGCACGACGCGCTTCGTCGAGAATGCGCTGCGTGAGGAAATGCGCCTCGCTTACGGCCATACACTGCCTCGGTTTGATGTGCTCGCGTCACTTGATCGTTGTCAGGAAGGACTTCAGATGAGCGAGCTTTCCCAGCAACTTATGGTGTCCAATGGCAACGTAACAGGCATCGTCGAGCGTTTGGTCCAGGATGGGTTGGTCGAGCGGGCTGCTGTCGCGCACGACAAGCGGGCGACCCTTGTCCGGTTAACGGCTGTTGGCCGGCAGGAGTTCGCGGAAATGGCTGCTGCCCATGAGGGGTGGGTCAACGGGCTTCTTGCGTCGATCACGCCGGAAGATGCGGCGTTGGTTTCCGGGCGGCTGAAAGACATCCGAAATCAGGGAGACGGTTCATGACCGAGATGGCTGCTTTGACGCCGAAACATTTTCTCTGGCAGGTCGAAGACGGGGTGGCCACCGTCCGCCTAGACCGGCCGGACCGGAAGAACCCCCTGACCTTCGACAGTTATGCCGAACTCCGGGATACATTCCGCGCGTTGCCCTATGCCGACGATGTCGATGCTGTTGTCTTCGCGTCGAATGGCGGCAATTTCTGCTCCGGTGGCGATGTGCACGACATTATAGGCCCGCTCGTCGGGATGGATATGAAGGGGCTGCTCGCTTTTACCCGCATGACCGGAGATCTGGTCAAGGCGATGATCGGGTGCGGCAAGCCGATCATCGCAGCAGTTGACGGAATTTCCGTTGGCGCGGGCGCCATTATCTCCATGGCCGCAGACATCCGCCTCGGTACGCCCGAGGCTAAAACAGCGTTCCTCTTCACCCGGGTCGGGCTGGCCGGATGCGATATGGGGGCTTGCGCCATCCTCCCCCGCATCATTGGCCAGGGCCGGGCGGCCGAGTTGCTTTATACCGGCCGCTCCATGAGCGGAGAGGAAGGACTTGCCTGGGGATATTTCAACAGTCTTCACAGCGCGGAGGCCCTGGAGGCGGAAGCCCAGACCTTTGCTCAGCGTCTCGTTGCCGGTCCGGTCTTTGCGCATGGCATCACCAAGACCCAGCTGAGCCAGGAATGGAGCATGTCTCTGGAGCAGGCTATCGAATCCGAAGCACAGGCTCAGGCGATCTGCATGCAGACCCGGGATTTTGAGCGCGCTTTCCGGGCCTTTGTGGCTAAGGAAAAACCAGTATTCGAGGGCAACTGATGGCGGATACGAGTTTCCTTTCCTGGCCGTTTTTCGAGGACCGACATCGGGAATTGGCCGGCGTGCTGGAGGATTGGTGCGGGGAGTTCCTGCCGGTCGATCATAGTGATGTCGATGAGGCGTGCCGTGCGCTGGTTCGCGCTCTCGGCGATGGCGGAATCCTCGCGCTTAGCGGGGCGGATGACGGCGAGAAGCTGGACGTTCGTTCTCTTTGCCTGATCCGTGAGACGCTGGCCAGGCACGACGGTCTGGCCGATTTTGCTTTTGCCATGCAGGGGCTCGGGATGGGCGCCGTCTCGCTCTTCGGCACGCCGGAGCAACGGGAATGGTTGACGCGGACCCGGGCAGGAACTGCGATCTCTGCTTTCGCCTTGACCGAGCCGGCTTCCGGCTCCGACGTCGCCAACATTACCACGCACGCCCGCCGGGATGGTGACTGTTTCATCCTGAACGGCGAGAAGACCTGGATATCCAACGGCGGTATCGCTGATCTCTACACTGTCTTTGCCCGCACAGGTGAGGGCGAAGGTGCAAAGGGCCTATCGGCCTTTCTTGTGCCCGCGGATACGCAGGGCCTGGAAATCGCCGAGCGGCTCGAAGTCATTGCCCCGCATCCTCTCGCGCGGCTGAAATTTACCGAGATGCGGCTGCCTGCCGACGCCCTTATTGGTGCGCCGGGAGCAGGCTTCCGCATAGCCATGTCAGTACTCGACATCTTCCGCGCCACTGTTGGCGCCGCTGCTCTCGGATTTGCCCGCCGGGCGTTTGATGAAAGCCTGAAACGGGCAAGGGAGCGCGAGCTGTTTGGTGCCCCGCTTTCCGAGTTGCAAATGGTTCAGGGCCACCTGGCCGATATGGCGCTCGGCGTCGATGCGTCCGCTTTGCTGATCTACCGCGCAGCCTGGACCAAGGATATGGGCGCGTCTCGGGTCACCAGGGAAGCATCGATGGCCAAGCTCCATGCCACTGAGACCGCACAGCAGATTATCGATCAGGCGGTGCAGCTGCATGGCGGGGACGGGGTGCGCAAAGGCTGTATCGTGGAGAGTCTCTATCGGGAGATCAGAGCGCTCCGCATCTATGAGGGGGCGACCGACGTACAGAAAATAGTCATCGCGCGCCAGGCTTTGGGGGGTTAAGGCGATGCTGGGACCGAGCGGACACGTTGATAGTTTCACCCGGGATAATCTGCCGCCGCAGGCGATGCAGCCGGACTATCTACTTGAGGGGTTTCCCTATCCAGAGTTCCTGAATGTTGGCACGGCTTTGACTGACGACATGGTGGCCAAGGGATTCGGCGATAATGTCGCCCTGATCGGTAACGGTCGCTTGCGTACCTACAAGGAACTTACCGACTGGACCAACCGGCTGGCGCATGCGTTGGTCGAGGATTACGACGTGAAGCCGGGGAACAGGGTGTTGATCCGGTCCGCGAACAATCCGGCGCTCGTCGCCTGCTGGCTTGCTGCCACCAAGGCGGGCGCGGTGGTGGTCAATACCATGCCGATGCTGCGCGCGGGCGAATTGTCGGCGATCGTCGACAAGGCGGAAATCTCTCTCGCGCTCTGCGACACACGGTTGATGGATGAGCTCGTTGCTTGCGGCAAGCAAAGCAAATTCCTCAAGGCGGTCATCGGCTTTGATGGGACTGCCAACCACGATGCGGAGCTTGACCGAGCAGCGCTTGGTAAGCCGGTGCGGTTCGAGGCCGTTCGGACCGGCCGGGATGATGTTGCATTGCTCGGCTTTACATCCGGTACCACCGGGTCGCCGAAAGCGACGATGCATTTCCATCGTGACTTGCTGATGATCGCCGACGGTTACGCCCGCGAGGTTCTGGCGGTGACATCCGAGGATGTTTTCGTCGGCTCGCCACCACTCGCCTTTACGTTCGGCCTTGGCGGTCTTGCGATTTTTCCGCTCCGTTTCGGCGCGACTGCGACATTGTTGGAAAACGCTGCGCCGCCCAACATGATCGAGATCATCGAGACACATAAGGCGACCATCTGTTTCACGGCGCCAACCGCCTACCGCGTCATGCTCCGTGCTATGGAAGAGGGGGCAGACCTTTCCTCGCTCCGCTGCGCCGTTTCCGCCGGCGAAACCCTGCCTGCACCGGTTTTCGACGAATGGATGGAGAAGACTGGCAAGCCGATGCTGGACGGGATCGGCGCGACAGAGCTGCTGCATATTTTCATATCCAACAGGTTTGGAGATGCCCGCGCCGCATGCACCGGGCGGCCTGTGAACGGCTATGAGGCGATGGTGGTGGATGAGAAGATGAACGAAGCCCCGCGCGGCACGCCGGGCCGCCTTGCCGTCAAAGGGCCAACAGGCTGCCGGTATCTGGCGGATGACAGGCAGGCGAACTATGTCAGCAACGGTTGGAACATCACTGGCGATACGTTCATCCAGGATGAGGACGGCTATTTTCATTTTGCCGCCCGCAATGACGACATGATCGTATCAGCCGGCTACAACATTGCCGGTCCGGAGGTTGAGGCCGCCTTGCTTGCCCATTCACATGTCGCCGAATGTGCGGTGGTCGGCGCCCCGGATGACGGACGGGGGCAGATCGTCGAGGCTCATGTCGTTCTCGCTGACGGCGGAGAGCCGTCCGACGCTGAGGCCGAGTTGCTGAAAGCGCACGTCAAGGCGACAATCGCTCCCTACAAATATCCGCGTTCCATCGTGTTCACGAACGCTTTGCCGAAGACGGAAACCGGGAAAATACAGCGCTTCCGATTGAAGGCGAAGTAGGCACAGCCGCTCCTAATCAATGGCTTTTGAGGACGCTCACAGTCATCTCGTGCGACGGTACCGCCGGCGACGGAGTGACCTACCTGCTGAATACAGAGAGTTTGCGGCGCTGCGGTCTTTGCTACGGGGCGTCGTCGAGAACGATATGACGTCCTGTATTGAGCGTATGAAGCCGGGCGAAATCAAGAAGTTCAAACGTTAGTATCCGGACACACCATCTAAAACAGGAGGCACCTTCATAAGGCGCCTCCTATTGTTCATGTCTGCAGAAACACGATGCACTCTCGTGTCCGTTTCTGTTCTCGCGTTACGCGGCCTTGACCCCAGAAAGAAATCTCTGCACCTAGGCGCGGAGCTGGTCGGCCTTGATATTCAGCAGTAGCCTTCATGGTCTGGGTCGAGAGGTTTTTCACTTCTGATGCAAGCACAGCAAATCCCTTGTCGGTCTCGCCAGCGCGTGCCGCCTCCTGTGGTCCGACGGTATCCAGAGTTTCGCTTGCGCCGGCTTGACTCTCGCCGGTCATCAATTTGGGGCTGTTACTCACTTTGCCTTTGCGGCCGGACAGTATGCTGCGCCGAGCGCCCTTCCGCGGAATTTATAAATCAGCATACTCCGGATAGATCTTGTTCGCTCAAACCCAATCGTTCGGTAGGCGCTGTACATAGAAACAGTTACAGATCAACAATGGTTATGTTACATAACTAATCGGAAGAGAGGCGAAAAAGCCTCCGCCGACATCGGTCATCAGGGGAGGAAACCATGACCTTTATTCACGTGAGCCTTGCAAGGGCGGCCGCGGCGCTCGCCGTGCTCGTCTTCAGCATAGGTGTTTCCGCTGCGGCGGAAGTCACCTTGCGTATGCACCAATTCCTGCCGGCGCAGGCCAATGTTCCGAAAAACGTCCTGTATGTCTGGGCCGACAAGATCGAGGCTGAGTCCAATGGGCGGATCGAAATCCAGCGCTTCCCGGCCATGCAGCTCGGCGGCAAGCCGCCGGAACTGATTGACCAGGCCATCGATGGCATCGCTGACATTATCTGGACTGTTTCCGGCTACACGCCCGGTCGTTTTCCGAAGACCGAGGTGTTCGAGCTGCCCTTTACCATGACCAACGCGGAAGCGGTCTCGCGCGCTTATTGGGAGCTTGCCGAGGAAACCATGATGGACAGCGACTTCAGCGCCTTCAAGGTGCTGGGCCTGTGGGTTCATGGTCCCGGTTTGATCCACTCTAAAGCGCCTATCAGTGCGATCAGCGATCTGAACGGGGTCAAGCTGCGGGCGCCGACCCGCGTCACCAACATGCTGTTCGGCGCGCTTGGTGCAACCCCGGTCGGGATGCCTGTGCCCGCCGTGCCGGAAGCGCTTTCCAAGGGCGTGATCGACGCGACCGTGATTCCTTGGGAGGTAACCGGTGCGCTGCGCGTTCCGGAACTGGTGCATAACCATACCGATTTCGGCGATGCGACGCTCTACACCACAACCTTCATTTTCGCGATGAACAAGGATCGGTATGACGGTCTTCCGGACGATCTGAAGGCCGTGATCGACAAAAATTCAGGTCTCGAATTCTCGGCCTTTGCCGGAGCCCAGATGCAACGGGATGACGGCCCGGCCCGGCAGGTGGCCATCGACATGGGTAACAACATCATCACATTGACACCCGCGCAGGTCGATGCTTGGCGCAAGGCCGCCCAACCAGTGACTGAAAGCTGGATCAAGGAGATGGACGGCAAGGGGCTTGATGGTACTGGCCTCAAGGCCAAAGCCGCCGCCCTGATCAAGAAACATACGGCGCAATAGCCGCATTGCCCTGGGCCGTCTCAGACGGCCCGGGGCAAGCTGTTCTTGTTTTCCTTTCCGGAGTTCAAACCATGGCTGTCCTCGCGACACGGCTGGCACGCTTCATGGCATTGCTCGGTGGCGGCGTGCTGTTGGCGCTGATCGCGATCACCTGCGTCAGCGTGCTGGGCCGGGGCCTCAACACGTTCGGTCATAGTGCTTTGCTTACCGATCTGGCGCCTGGCCTCGCGGAAGCGCTACTGGCGAGTGGTGTTGGCGCTGTCACCGGCGATTTCGAGATCGTTGAGGCCGGAATTGCCTTCGCGATTTTTGCTTTCCTGCCAATCTGCCAGCTCAAATCCGGACATGCCAAGGTCGACATTTTCACCGACCAGCTTCCGGGCGGAGCGAACCGCGTGCTGGTCGTTCTCTGGGAAGTTATCCTGACGCTGGTTGTCCTGTTGGTTGCCTGGCGGTTGTTCGAGGGTTTTCAGAGCAAATTCCGCAACGGTGAGACCACTTTCCTTCTGCAATTTCCAGTCTGGTGGTCCTATGGCGCGAGTTTCGTCGCCTCTGTCGTCGCCGGCCTGATTGCGCTTTATGCGGCCGGGGCCAGAGTCGCCGGGCTGCTGGCCGGCCGTGATATCGCGACCCTTGAGCGGAGCATCAGACAGTGAGCCCCCTCGAACTCGGTTTCTGGTCCTTTCCAGTCCTGCTGGTCCTGATTTTCCTGCGCGCGCCGATTGGTCTCGCGATGTTTCTGTGCGGCATTGGCGGGCTATATTTTTCGACAGGTGGCAGCGCCATGTTCATGGCCAAGCTGAAGTCGGAAACCTACTCGACCTTTTCCAGCTACTCGCTGACCATTATCCCGATGTTTCTGCTGATGGGGCAGTTCGCGACCGCATCCGGTATGTCTACGGCTCTGTTCAAGGCGGCGGAGAGCTGGCTGGGCCATCGCCGGGGCGGGGTTGCCATGGCAGCGGTCGGAGCCTGTGCCGGGTTCGGTGCGATTTGCGGCTCGTCACTGGCGACGGCGGCCACCATGAGCAAGGTCGCCTTGCCTGAGCTGAAGCGGTATGGCTATTCCGGTGGTTTCTCGACTGCGACCCTGGCGGCAGGCGGCACGCTCGGCATCCTGATCCCGCCTTCCGTGATCCTGGTGATCTACGCCATCCTGACAGAGCAGAATATCGCCAAGCTGTTCGCTGCCGCCTTCATCCCCGGATTGCTGGCAGCTGCGGGCTACATGATCACGATCTCGCTCTATGTCCGGCGCCACCCGGACGCGGCGGGTACGCGAGAGCCTGTCCCCTATACGGAACGTTTCAGCGCGTTGGTCAATGTCTGGCCGGTGCTGCTGGTCTTCGGGCTGGTTGTTGGCGGCATCTATCTCGGCTGGTTCACGCCGACGGAGGGCGCGGCGGTCGGTGCGGCGGGCACGGGTGCCATCGCGCTGGCGCGCAAGGCTCTGAGTTGGAGTTTCCTCAAGGAAAGTATCATCGCCACGGCCCAGAATACCGCGATGATCTTTTTCATAATCCTCGGCGCCGCGCTCTATAACGGATTTCTGGCGCTCAGCCAGGTGCCGCAGGAACTCTCGGCCTGGGTTGTCGGGCAGGGCTTCAGCGCCTGGACCGTGCTGACACTGATCCTGCTGTTTTACCTCGTATTTGGCTGCCTGATGGACAGCCTCTCGATGATTTTGCTGACCATACCGATCTTCTTTCCGGTGGTCAGCCAGCTCGATTTCGGCATGAGCCCGGAACATATGGCGATCTGGTTTGGCATTCTGGTGCTGATCGTGGTCGAGGTCGGACTGATCACCCCACCTGTAGGGATGAATCTTTTTATTATCAATGTGATAGATCGGGAAACGCCGATCAGCGAAACCTACAAGGCGGTGCTCTGGTTTGTCACTTCCGACATTGTCCGAGTGATGCTTCTGGTGCTGTTCCCGTCGATCACGTTGTTCCTTCTTTACTGAGCGGGCGAAAGCAAAGCGCATGAACATGCAACAGGAATTGAAATCATGCTGATCGACGGTAATGCAGCACTCGTGACTGGAGGCGGAAGCGGCCTCGGCGCCGCGACGGCGCGTTATCTGGCCGCGCAGGGGGCGAAGATCGCGATCCTCGACTTTGATGCCGTTCGGGGCGAAGAGGTTGCAGGCGAAATCGGCGGCCTGTTCCGGCAGGTCGATGTCAGCGACGCGGACGCGGTCGGCGCCGCGATCGACAGCATTGCCGAAGAACTTGGCGCCGCGCCGCGCATTGTCGTGAACTGCGCCGGGATCGGCACGGCCGCGCGGATTGTCGGCCGCGAGGGCAAGCTTTCCATCGACGTGTTCGAGCGCACGCTGCGGGTCAACCTGTTCGGCACCTATAATGTGATGAGCCACGCAGCCCGGCACATTGCAGAACTCCCTCCGCTCGAAGGCGGCGAGCGCGGCGTGATCGTGAACACCTCCTCGGTGGCTTTCGAGGACGGCCAGCTCGGACAGGCGGCTTACGCCGCGTCGAAAGGGGCGATTGCCTCGCTCTGCCTGCCGGCGGCGCGGGAGTTAGCCCAGTTCGGTGTCCGGGTCGTCGCCATCGCGCCGGGTCTTTTTCAGACCCCGATGATGCAGGGATTGCCGGAAGAGGTGGCGCAAAAAATCGCCGAAAACATTCCGTTCCCGGCCCGGCTTGGGGAGCCTGAGGAATATGCACTGCTCGCCGGGCAGATCATCACCAATCCCTATTTGAACGGCACGGCCATCCGCCTCGATGGCGCGGTCCGGCTGCCGAAGCGCTGAGGTGTCGTCATGAGTGATCCTGTTCTGACAATTGAGGTGCGCAGCGAGATCGCCGTGCTGACCATGAACCGACCGGACAAGCGAAATGCGATGTGCGATGCGCTGCTGCAGGCGATTGACGCCTTCTTCGTCGCGCCGCCGCCAGAGGTCAAGGCGGTGGTGCTGACGGGCACCGGCGGGCATTTCTGCTCCGGCCTTGATCTCAGCGAGCATGTGGCGCGGGATGCGGAAGGCACGATGCGGCATTCCCGGAGCTGGCATGCGGTGATGGATCGTATCCAGTTCGGTGGCCTGCCTGTGGTTTCGGCCATGACTGGTGCAGTCATCGGTGGCGGTCTTGAACTTGCCACAGCCACTCATGTGCGGCTGGCGGAGCCGTCGACCATCTTTCAGCTTCCCGAAGGACGGCGCGGTATCTTTGTCGGCGGCGGCGCCAGCGTCCGTGTGGGCCGCATTCTCGGCGCTGACCGGATGATCGAGATGATGCTGACTGGCCGGCGCTATTCGGCGGCGGAGGGGCTGGCGCTCGGCTTGACCCATTATGCGGTGGGGGAAGGAGAGGCGCTGGAGCAGGCGCTGGATCTCGCCGCCAAGATCGCCTCGAACGCGCCGCTCTCGAACTACATCATGATCCAGGCTCTCAGCCGGATCGAGGATATGTCCAAGACGGACGGCCTCTTCACCGAAAGCCTTTGCGCGGCGCTGACCCAGACCAGCCCGGACGCGATTGAAGGGCTGGCTGCGTTTCTGGAGAAAAGGGCGCCGAAATTCGGAGGCGCGGCATGACGGCGTCCGAGCGGGCACCCGGACCGGAGCCGCTCTCTGAAGCGGGGGTGTCCGACACATTGCTGCAACGTTTCCTCGGCTACCGGATGAAACGAGCTTTCAGTGTGATCCAGGCGGATCTCGCCGAGACATTGCGCCCGTTCGATCTTCGGATGACCTCCTACACGGCACTGGTGCTGATCATGGATAATCCCGGGCTCAACCAGTCCCAGCTCGCCGCCGTGATGGATATAGAACGGCCGAACCTCGTTGTGCTGGTCGACGAGCTGGAAGGCCGGGAGCTGATTGTCCGCGAGCGGGTGCCGACGGACCGGCGGACCTATGCACTTAACGTCACCCTGGCAGGCAGACGGCTTTGCGAAAAGGCGATGGCAGAGGTCGAACGGCACGAGGAACGGATGTTCAGCGGCCTTCCGCTGGAAACGCGGGCGACGGTTGCCGAAGCAATGACAATCATCCGGCAAGGCGGGGACGGAGGCGGTTTAAAATGAAACGCACCTCCAATTTCCGGCCTCATCGCACCAAGCGGGAGGATCGCCCCGACGGCAGCATCGTCATGCGCTCGGCCTATCCGCTTGGCCCGGTCGTCGAGCGGACAGGAGACTGGCTGCATCACTGGGCTACCGAAGCACCGGATCGCGTTTTCATTGCTGAACGGAGCGGTGCTGGCTGGCGGGAAGAGCGTTTTGCAGATGTTCTGGAAAAAGTCAGGGCTCTGGCAGCGGCGCTGCTGGCGCGGGGCATGGGAACGGGAACACCGATCATCGTGCTGTCAGGCGCCGGAGTGGATCACGGCCTCCTCGCCCTGGCCGCGCAATATATCGGCGCGCCGATCGTTCCCGTGGCCGAGCAGTATTCCCTGATTCATGGTGCCCATAACCGGCTCCGCCATGTGGTCGAGCTGGTGCGTCCGCGCATGGCTTACACCGTCGATGCGGGCCAATATGGCGAGGCCTTGGCGCTGGATATGTTCGACGGCATCGAGATCGTTGCAAGCCGGACCGGAGGACGGAGCGATGTTACGGCATTTGACGATCTGCTGAAGGCGCGGGCCGGGGCGGAGGTCGATGCCGCTTTTGCAGCGGTCACGCCGGATACGGTCGGCAAGATCCTGATGACGTCGGGCTCGACCTCGGAGCCGAAAGGGGTGCTTACCACCCACCGGATGATGTGTGCGAACCAGACCCAGATCGCCGACGCCCTGCCGTTTTTGCGCGAGCGGCCGCCACGGATCACAGACTGGCTGCCGTGGAACCATGTCTTCGGCGGCTCGCACAACTTCAACATGATGCTGGCCAATGGCGGCAGCCTTTATATCGATGACGGCAAGCCGGTGAAGGGGCTGTTCGAGCGCACGGTCGAGAATCTCTCCCTGATGCCCGGAACCCTTTCTTTCAACGTGCCGGTCGGCTTTTCCATGCTGGTCTCGGCCCTGTCCGGGGACAAGGCTCTACGCCAGCGCTTCTTCGAGGGGCTTGACCTGATCTTCTATGCGGGGGCGTCCCTGCCGCAGGAGGTCTGGGAGGGGCTGGAGCGCATGGCGTTCGAGGTCAAGGGAGAGATCCCGCTGATCACCTCGTCCTGGGGACTGACTGAGACCGCGCCAGCCGCGCTGATGCAGATGGAGCCGACGGAACGCTCGGGCGTCGTCGGCGTGCCGCTGAACGGGGTTACGGTAAAGCTCGTCCCGGATCCGGATATGCGCTGCGAGGTCAGGGTCAAGGGGCCGAACATCATGCCCGGCTATTTCGAGGCACCGGAAAAGACCCGGGAGGCGTTCGACGAGGAAGGATTCCTGATCACCGGGGATGCGATGACCTTCGTGGACCCCGAGGATTTCAACCGGGGTCTGCGTTTCGATGGCCGGATCTCGGAAGATTTCAAGCTGCTGACCGGGACATGGGTGCGGGCTGCCCAACTCCGGCTCGATCTCTTGTCCTGCCTCGCGCCGCTCGCCGCAGACCTTGTGGTAACCGGCGCCGACCGGGACGAGATCGGGATGATGATCTTTCCCAATCTCGCCGAGCTTGAGCGGGAGGGATATGCTCTGGATGAGGCGGATGGCGCGCTGACCGACAGACTATTGCTCGGCGATATCCACCGCCGGCTTGCTGAACGGGATCGCGAGTTTTCCGGCAGCTCGACGCGTGTCAGCCGGGCCATCGTGCTGTCCGAGCCGGCGTCGATGCCGGAGGCGGAGATGACCGCCAAGGGCAATCTCAATTTCCGCCGCGTGCTGCAGCGCCGGTCTGCGCTTCTTGAGCGGCTTTATTCCGACGGCGATGCGGCCGTGACGACACTCTGAAGGAACAGGAACATGGTTGATATCTCCAAGCTCCGGGCGATCGACATCCACACTCACGCCGAAGAGCCGTGCGGCTGCCACACGGATGACGGCTATGACGATTTGCAGGCGACGATGGCGCAGTATTTCCGGGCGCCCTGGAAGCATCCGCCAACCGTAACCGAGACCGCACAGCATTATCGCGAGCAGAATATCGCAGCGGTGATCTTCCCGGTCGATGCAGAGCGGGAAACCGGATACAGGCGCTACAAGAACGAGGAAGTCGCGGAACTCGCAGCGGAGAATGACGACGTGCTCATTCCCTTCGCTTCCATAGATCCGTGGAAGGGCAAGATGGGGGTGCGCGAGGCGCGCCGCCTGATCCGTGATTTCGACATCAAGGGCTTCAAGTTCCATCCGACCATGCAGGGTTTCTATCCGAACGACCGGGTCGCTTATCCGCTATATGAAGCGATTGAGGAAGCAGGCGGCATCGCACTTTTTCATACAGGGCAGACCGGCGTCGGCTCGGGCATGCCCGGCGGTAACGGCATGCGGCTGAAATATTCCAACCCGATGTATATGGACGATGTCGCCGTGGATTTCCCGGACTTGAAGATCATCCTGGCGCACCCGTCCTTCCCCTGGCAGGAAGAGGCGCTGGCTGTCGCCCAGCACAAGCCGAACGTCTATATCGACCTCTCCGGCTGGAGCCCGAAATACTTCCCCGAAATCCTGGTCCGCTATTGCAATTCGATCCTGCGGAAAAAGGTCCTGTTCGGCAGTGACTGGCCGATGATTACACCGGAACGCTGGCTTGCCGACTTCGAGAAGATCTCGATCAAGGACGAGATCCGCCCAGACATCATGAAGGGAAATGCAGCGCGCTTGCTCGGACTCTCGTGAGATGCGTGCCGCGCCCGCCCTTCGACCGGTTTGCATGCTGACGGTTGATCTGAGCTCCATCCGCGAGCTCGGCAGGGGGCGGGCCGGCAAGAGGCGTATCATCCCGATTGTCGGTGGCCGGGTTGAAGGACCGGAGCTGAATGGTGTCATCCTTGGCATTGGGGCTGACTGGCAGACAGTTTATGACGATGGCTGTGCTTTTCTGGACGCGCGTTATGCCTTCGAGACACCTGATGGGGGGCTGATCGAAGTTGTGAACCGGGGCTTTCGGCATGGCTCGCCTGAGGTCATGGAACGTCTGGCGGCTGGTGATCCTGTCGACTCGGAAGACTATTACATGCGTACTACAGCCAGTCTGGAGACAGGCGATCCGCGATATGACTGGGTTAACCGCACTCTGTTTGTCGGTACCGGGACGCGTCTGCCGTCAGCCGTCGAGATCGCCCTTTTTGCTGTGACGTGAGTCTTGCCGGCGAGAAGGCGCTGATGGATGCGTAGGGCGGCGAAAGGCGTGGAGCAACGATAGTCGGGACGGTGGACCGGATTTCCGATCCACCGCCAGAATCGCTTCTTTACGCGGCCTTGACAGCCGACAGGAATTTCTGGACCTGATCGCGAAGCTGATCCGCCTGTGCGTTCAGCTCACCGACCACACCGGTCACCTGGGCCGCAGCACTGCCGGTTTCGCCGGCGGCCCTCGTGACCTCGGTGATGTTGACTGTAACGTCCTGCGTGCCCGCAGATGCTTCTTCAACGTTACGGGCAATTTCGGCAGTTGCAGCACCCTGTTCGTCGACAGCTTCGGCAATAGCCGTCGCAACTTCGTTCAGCTCGTTGATGGTGGCGCCGATAGCTTCCATAGCGGTTGCGGCAGCATCCGTTTCGGATTGAACCCCCCCGATTTGCTGGGAAATCTCCTCTGTTGCCTTGGCTGTCTGGGTCGCCAGGTTCTTCACTTCGCTCGCGACCACGGCAAACCCTTTGCCCGCTTCACCGGCCCGTGCCGCCTCGATGGTTGCATTCAGGGCCAGAAGATTGGTTTGTTCGGCGATGTCGGAGATCAGATTGATGACGTCTCCGATCTGTTGTGCTGTCTTTGCCAGACCCTTGACCTGATCATTGGTCGTATTGACCTGGTCCACCGCCCGTTTAGAGGTATCGGACGAATGGGCGACTTGACGCCCGATTTCACTGATCGAAGATGACAATTCCTCAGCCGCTGTAGCGACTGTCTGTACGTTTGCGGATGCCTGCTGTGCAGCGGCTGCGACTGCCGTGGAACGTTCATTCGTCTGGTCCGCGATACTTGTCATTGATCCCGCAGTCGTTTTCATCTCCGTCGCCGACTCGCCCAGGGCGCCCAACAGTTCGGAAACACCGGCATCGAAATCTTGGGTCAGTTTCTCGATCAGACGGCCACGTTTTTCTCGGCCTTCGGCCGCCTGTAACTCGCGTTCGGCCAATTCGTCGTTCTTGATCATGTTTTCTTTGAAGATCTGAACTGCGGCAGCCATGTCGCCGACCTCGTCCCGATGGTCCTGTCCCGGAATTTCGATGGTTTTATCGCCTTCCGAGAGAGCTTTCATGGACGACGTTATCCGCTGGATTGGGCGCGAGATACCGTTGCCGATAAGCCATGCCGCTAGGAGGCCTATGACAACACTGATCAGTGAAACGACGAAAGTCGTGGTGATCGCGGCCTTCATGTCGGCGCTTGCTTTGGGGCCGACAGTGTCCTGCTCGGCTTTGATAGCGAGCTTGAGCGCTTCCATATCCGAAGCGACTTGCGGTCCGATCTGGTCCAGCGTTCCGAGAATGATATCGTTGCGCGCATTAATCGTCTGGTTGACCTGCGCGAAGGCTTTATCATAGGTGGTCTGAAGATCGGCCACTTCCTCGGCGAGCTTCCGGCGGGTCGGGTTCTGGAGCTCAGCCAGCATTTCATTGTGGTGTCGCCGCATCTCTGCTGATTCTTTTAGCACCCGGTCAAAGGTCGCTTCGTCGTTCGTGACCAGGAATTTTGTCGCGTAGAGTCGCATCAGCAACAGGTTACGCTGAACCATACCTGCCAGGAAGGCTGCATGGGCGTCGTCATCTTCATCGGCGCTCTTCATGATGGCGGTAAGTTTCTTTTCGATCTGCGGCCCGACAACGTCCAGCGTCCCGATAACGAGTTCATTTCGCAGCGCCTGCAGACCGGTCACCTCTTGGAAAGACGTGGAGTATTGCTCAAGGCTTTCACCGGAATGCTTGATTGTTTCTTTCATTGCACCGCTATCGGCAATTTTTGCGAATTCGTCTTTTAAAGCGAGCGTTTTCCCGATGCGCGTGTTGACCGTTTCGATATTCTCCGGGCTGCCATTGATAATGAAGTTTTTCACCGCAAGACGGGCTTCCAGCAGGTTTGCCTGGACACGACCGGCCTGGTTGCTCTGAAGGGCAATAGACCTGTACCGAGTGAAAATATCGTTCGCTTTGCTGATTTCGCGCCATCCGGTGAATGAGATCAGCAACAGGAAGGCGATAACGATAGCGAAGCCGCCGTACACCTTGATCGAGATTTTGATGTTTTTGAGAAGATTCACTTTTCACGCTCCGGTAGGTCGGACTGGTTGCCCGTTTTGGATGCATGAAGGAGATTGAACTCAAAATCATGCAAAACAATGGCAATGATTTAGGAGTTTGGGATTTTAAGAAGTATCTATTAAATATTGATTAATGGGTTTTTCTCAGACGAAGGAATTCGAATTTACGAGATATGCTCTGCGCCAGTGATTTAGGTATTTTATTTGGTTAATTTTGAAGAGCTCGAGTCAAAATTATTATTTTATTGATGGGGCGCATTCTTGTGCTGGTGTTTTTGATTTCTTCGAAAAGAAGAGTGAGTTTGTTCGGAAAGCACTCAACACATGGGTGATCACAGGGCTTTGGGTCGTGCCTAACGCGCGCAGAATTTCGCAGACCATCGTTGATGATGCTGTGTGAAACGCTGACGCAGGTTGTTGCGCTCGTTTGGTTCATCGTTCTGAGCTCAACGGGTCAGCTTGGCAGTCAGTTTTTCCAGCATAACAAGGCACTGGTCTATCTGGTCGAGGGCGATGAATTCGTCCGGCTTGTGGGCCTGCTCGATGGAGCCGGGACCGCAGACGACGGTGGAGATACCGAGTTTCTGGAACAGGCCGGCCTCGGTCCCGAATGCCACTAGGTCCGCGCCGTTCGCGCCGGTCAGCTCAGAGACGATTTTCAGGGCTTCGTTTTCCGGAACCGGCTCCAGTCCGTCAACTTCGCCAATGATCTCTGTGCTGATATCCGCATCCTTCGAGACCGCGCGCATGGCTGGCAGCAAGTCGTCATTCACGTAGGCGGCGATTTCTCGTTTCACGAAATCCGCATCGCTGTTCTGGACTGGGCGCATTTCCCAGTCGAGATGCGCCAGACCGGGAATGACGTTGTGGGCGATACCGCCGGAAAGGCGCCCTATCTGAACCGTTGTCCAGGGTGGATCGAAGCGGGAGCCTTCGGGTGCCTGGCGTTTAAGAACTTCCCGCAGCTCCATCAACCTTGTGACGTAGCGGACTGCATATTCCACCGCATTGACGCCGAGATCCGGTTGCGAGCCGTGCCCCTCAAGACCACTGAAGGTCACGGTATACTCGCAGCAGCCCTTATGACCTTCGATGATCCGCATTTCCGTCGGCTCGCCGATGATGCACACGGCTGGCTTGTAAGGCAGGCGGGCGAGATCTTCCATCAAGGCCCGCGCACCGAAGCAGCCGACTTCCTCGTCATAGGTGAAGGCGAAATGCACCGGGCGCTTTAGCTCCGCCGCCGCATAACGCGGCGCCATGGCGAGGGCGGCGGCGATGAAGCCTTTCATGTCGCAGGTACCGCGGCCGTAAACCCGTCCGTCGGCGGTGCGCATGTTAAACGGGTCGCTGGACCAGGCCTGATCCGTCACCGGGACCACATCGCTGTGTCCGGACAGGACGATGCCACCATCCACTTCCGGGCCGATGGTGGCGAAGAGATTTGCCTTCGTCCCGTCCGGATCTCGGAAGGTGTGCACGCTGGCGCCTAGCCTGCCGAGATAGTCCGCCGCATAGTCGATCAGCGCCAGATTGCTGTCGGCGGAAACGGTCGGGAAGGCGATCAGGTCGGACAGGATCTGAAGCGTTGTCTCGCGGCTTGGATGCATGATCAGTTCTTCAAGCCTTCACGAACAGTTTGCGCTCGACATCGGCCAGACATTCGGCCGGGCCGTCTTCGGTAATGCGCAGGGTTTCGGTGATTTCCAGACCCCAGTCGTCCATCCAGAGCGCGGGCATGAAATGGAAGGTCATGTTCGGTTGCAGCACGGTATTGTCGCTCGGCCGGATGGACATGGTGCGCTCGCCCCAGTCCGGCGGATAGCTTAGCCCGATCGGATAACCGCAGCGGCCCTCCCGCTTGACCCCGTGCTTCTCCAGCACGGCATAAAAGGCGCGGGCGATATCTCCCGCCGTGTTGCCGGCGCGGGCTGCTTCGATGCCGTCAGTGATGCCCTCAAGCACGACTTCCTCGGCCCGCAGCATGTCGATCGGAGGGGTGCCAAGATGGATCGTCCGGCAGAGCGGGGCGTGATAGTGACGGTAGCAGCCGGCGATTTCGAAGAAGGTGGCCTGTTCCGGCTCCAGCTCGGTGTCGTCCCAGGTCAGGTGCGCCGCGCTGGCATCCTTGCCGGTCGGGAGCAGCGGCACGATGGCCGGATAGTCGCCACCGAAGCTGCCCTCGTCATCCTCACCGCCCATCAGGCCGGTCCGGTAAATCTCCGCCACCAGCTCGTTCTTGCGCAAGCCCGGGCGCATGAGTTCATAGATGGCGGCATGCATCTTCTCGACGATATGGGCCGCCCGGCGCATGTATTTCAACTCCGTCGCAGATTTCACCCCGCGCTGCCAGTTCACGAGCCCGGTGGCGTCTTCGATAGCGCCTTCATGATTTTTTGTAAGCACGCTGTGAGCGCGAGCGGAGTAGTAATAATTCTCCATCTCGACGCCGAGCGTCAGCTTGTTCCACCCTCGTTCGGCAATCGCGATGCCGAGGTCTTCCATGGCGTGGCAGTCGGCGGCCATGACGTAATCGTCTGAATAACCGCGGATATTGGCTGCATCCATGTAGCAGGTCCGCATGGCGCCTTTGGCGTCCATGCCCCGGCCCCAGAAAACGGGCTCCCCGTCGGATCCGACAATGACTCCCTGATGGACATAGAAGGACCAGCCGTCATAGCCGGTCAGCCAGGCCATGTTGGACGGATCAGAAATGAACAGCACTTCAATCCCGGCTTTCGCCATCGCCGTCCGGACCTTGATCAGCCGCTCGGCGTATTCGTCGCGGGAAAACGGGAGTTTGACGTCGGGCATGAGGCGAAGTCCACTGATCGGATTACAAGACTTGGAAGATCTGGCGATTGAGCATCAACATCCGCTGTTTGACAATCGCCGTGACATGTGGCGGATGCTGAAAAGAAAAAAGACCCATTACTTGTCCTCATTCGAAGGAAATTTGCCTGTGAGTGCTTGGCGTCAGAAACTCTCGCTGGAGCATGTGTCGGCTGCCCGGACGGCCATCGCGGGCACGGCGCTGGAATCACCACTGGTGCAGTCGCCATTTCTCTCGAAGTTGGCCCGCACGGACGTCTTGCTCAAGTTGGAGATTGCCCAGCCGATTGGTGCCTTCAAGATCCGCGGGGCGGCTAATGCCATCTCCGTCCTGCCGGATGCGTGCGCCGGCGTGACCTGTTGCTCGACCGGTAATCACGGGCGTGGTGTTGCATATGCCGCCAAAGCGCGCGGGTTGCGGGCAGTGGTCTGCATGTCGGAGCTGGTGCCGGAGGCCAAGGTCGAAGGCATTCGTGCGCTTGGTGCCGAGGTCCGGATCATTGGCAGCTCACAGGATGAGGCGGCGGAAGAGAGCAGGCGTCTGGTGGCGGAGGACGGGTTGGCTGAAATTCCGCCTTTTGACGATCCGCTGGTCATTGCCGGACAGGGCACCATCGGGCTTGAGTTGCTGGACAGCCGGCCGGATCTTGAGACCCTGCTGATCCCGCTTTCCGGCGGTGGCCTTGCTGCCGGGATTGCGCTGGCTGCAAAGGCACGCAAGCCTGACATTCGGGTGATCGGTATTTCGATGGACCGTGGCGCGGCGATGTATGAATCGCTTCGCGCCGGGCGGAACGTTGCTGTAGAGGAGTTGCCGAGCCTTGCGGATTCTCTTGGAGGCGGCCTCGGCGCCGATAACCGGCTCACCCTGCCGGTGTGCCGTGAGTTGATTGACGAGACCATTCTTGTGACGGAAGCGGAGATTTACCGCGCCATGCAATGCCATTACTACGAGGACCGGATTGTCTGCGAAGGTGGTTCCGCCGTTGGTGCGGCAGCGTTGCTGGCGGATAAGTTGCCTGATGTGCGAGGCCCGATGGCAACCATCATCACGGGCCGTAATCTGGATATGAACATGCACGCGGACATCATGGCCGGGCGGAGTATACGCCTTGGTGACCTCACTCTCGAAGGAAAGCCCTATCATGCCTGATATCAGCGTTCTGACCGAAGCCGACCTGCGAGCCCTCGTGACGCTTGATCTGGAAGCGGTCGACGTGGTCGATAGCGCCTTCAGGGCGCTGGCCAAGGGCACCGTCGTCATGCCGCCGATCCTTTCCATGGATATCCCGGCGGTTAATGGCGAAGTCGACGTGAAGACTGCCTATATTCCGGGCTTTGATGGTTTTGCTATCAAAGTCAGCCCCGGTTTCTTCGACAATCCCAAGCTTGGTCTGCCCAGTCTGAACGGGCTGATGATTCTGTTTTCGGCCAAAACCGGCCTGGTTGAAGCGCTGTTGCTGGATAACGGTTATCTGACAGACGTGCGTACCGCAGCCGCTGGAGCCGTCGCCGCCCGGCATCTAGCGCCAAATGTGCATACTGCCGGGGTAATCGGGACTGGCGTTCAGGCCCGGTTGCAAATCGAAGCAGCGTATCTCGTCCGCCCCTTCAAGCGTGTACTGGTCTGGGGGCGGGATAAGGAGAGTGCAAAGAAGTGCGCTGACGATCTGTCGGACAAGCTTGGAATTGACGTCCGCGTCGAGACCGACCCCGCCCGGCTTGTCGCTGAGAGCCAGCTCGTTGTCACAACCACACCTGCGCGCGAGCCACTGTTGCAGGCGGATTGGCTGCATCCGGGCCTGCATATTACCGCCATGGGATCGGATCAGGCGGGTAAGGCGGAACTTGATCCGGTTATTTTCCGCCGGGTGGATGCCTATGTGCCGGATCGGCTCAGCCAGTGCCGTGTTCAGGGCGAGCTGCGGTCCGCCATCGACGCCGGAACGGTGGACGCCGGCACGGTCTTTCCTGAGTTGGGAGATGTTATCGCGGGCCAGGCGCCTGGCCGGAAATCTGCGTCGGACATCACCGTCGCGGATCTGACTGGCACCGGCGTGCAGGACACGGCAATCGCCACCCGCGCCGTTGCGCTGGCCGTAATGGCCGGGGCTGGCAGCCGGATTACCTCCTGACATGGCGCTGAAACTCGATGCTCGCGATGTGAAGATCCTGGCCATTCTTCAGCAGGAAGGCCGGATCTCGAAATCGGATCTGGCGCGGCGGGTGAACCTGTCAAACACACCGTGCTGGGAGCGGCTGCAGCGGCTTGAGATGGCTGGTATTGTGCGTGGCTACGGTGCTCGCATCGCGCTGGAAATGTTCGCTGAGCATGTCACCGTTTTCGTGACGGCGGAGCTGGAGAACCACCGGAGCGAGGATTTTGTCCGGTTTGAAGAGGCCGTCGGAGGCGAGCGGGAGATTATCGGTTGCTGGGCGCTTGGCGGCGGTCTCGATTATCTTTTCCAAGTCGTGAGCAGCAATATCACGACATACCAATGCCTGATCGACCGGTTGCTGGAAAGCGAGGCCGGGCTGAAACGCTATTACAGTTACATCGTCACCAAGGAAGTGAAATCGGGCGGCGCGATTCCGTTGGAGCTGTTTGCGGGCGACTGATCCGGCAGAAAATCCTGCATGCCCGGGGCGCTATCGGGCGAAAAACTCTCTATCAGATAGCCGGACTTCAGTCAGACCTTCGCCATTCGCGGGACTAGGCTCTTGGGAGAACAGTCTTGGGCCGTCCGGTCCGTCCGCAGCGATAAGGAAAAACGATGCTCACCAATGACCAACTCGCTCAGTGGGACCGGGAGAATTTCTTCCACCCCTCGACCCATCTTGCCCAGCATGCCCGTGGCGAAACTCCAACGCGAGTGATCACAGGCGGCTCCGGGGTCTATATCGAGGACCGTGACGGCAAGAAGATGCTGGACGGGTTCGCGGGGCTCTATTGCGTGAATGTCGGCTATGGCCGTCCGGAGATCGCAGAGGCCATCGCAACCCAGGCGAAAGAGTTGGCCTACTATCATTCCTATGTTGGGCACGGTACCGAAGCCTCGATCACGCTCTCCAAGATGGTGCTCGACCGGGCGCCGTCGAACATGTCGAAGGTCTATTTCGGTCTTGGCGGCTCGGACGCGAACGAGACCAACGTGAAGCTGGTCTGGTACTACAACAACGTGCTTGGCCGCCCGGAGAAGAAGAAGATCATCTCGCGCTGGCGCGGCTATCACGGCTCCGGACTGGTGACGGGCTCGCTGACCGGGCTTGAGCTGTTCCACAAGAAGTTCGACCTGCCGTTGTCGCAGGTCCTGCACACCGATGCGCCGTATTATTTCCGCCGTCCCGACCTTGCTCAGAGCGAAGCGGACTTCACCGCCCATTGCGTCTCCGAGCTGGAAGCGTTGATTGAGCGTGAGGGTGCGGACACCATCGCCGCCTTCATCG
This sequence comes from Nisaea sp., assembly GCF_039990255.1. Lineage (GTDB taxonomy): Bacteria > Pseudomonadota > Alphaproteobacteria > Thalassobaculales > Thalassobaculaceae > Nisaea. The sequence goes on from NZ_JBDXGG010000018.1 coordinate 106,992, forward strand.
GTGAGCCGGTGCTCGGCACCGGCGGCATCGTGCCGCCACCTGCCGGATACTGGGCGGCGATCCAGGCCGTCCTGAAAAAGCATGACATCCTGCTGATCGCCGATGAGGTGGTCACAGGCTTCGGACGGCTCGGCTCGATGATGGGCTCTGACCATTATGGTATCGAGGCCGATATCATTACGATCGCCAAAGGCCTGACCTCGGCCTATGCGCCGCTTTCCGGGTCGATCATCTCGGACAAGGTCTGGAAGGTGCTGGAGCAGGGCACGGACGAGCTTGGGCCGATCGGCCATGGCTGGACCTATTCTGCACACCCGATCGGGGCCGCAGCCGGTGTGGCGAACCTCGATCTGATCGACCGGCTTGGCCTTGTCGACAATGCGCGGGAGATGGGGGCCTATTTCAACAAGGCACTGGCAGATGCGCTGGGCTCCCACGCTCATGTCGGCGATGTCCGGGGCGAGGGGCTGCTGGCCGCTGTCGAGTTCGTTGAGGACAAGGAAAAGCGGACTTTCTTCGATCCATCCCGCAAGATTGGTCCCGCCATGGCGTCTGCGTTGCTGGAGCAGGGCGTCATTGCCAGGGCCATGCCGCAGGGCGACATCCTCGGCTTCGCGCCGCCGCTCTGCCTGACCAGGGAAGAGGCAGATATTATCGTTGGCGCTACAGTCAAGGCAGCAGAGACGGTGTTCGGCGCGGCCTGATCGGCGGCTCCTTAACATACTCTGGAACATATCTGGCCGGGCGCTAGCACGTCTCTGCGTGCTGACGCCCGGTTACGGTTATTCCCGGGCTGTCGCGGCCCGTTTCTCGGCCCTGACCGTATAAAGGGAGGTCGCGATGATGATGATGGCGCCAATCGTCGTCTCTAGATCGGGAATCTCGGCGAATACGGCGAAACCGATGATTGTCGCAAAGACCAGCCGGATATAGTCCATGGGGGCAACGGCCGAGGCTTCCCCCTCCTTGAAACCATGGATATTGGAGAGCTGGCCGCAGACGGAGAACAACCCAATCGCGCCCATGATGAGCCATTCGTTGAGACTGGGAGTGACCCAGAAGTAGATCGTCGGCGGCACCATCAGAAAGCCGACGAGAATGGCCTGATAGCTGAGAATGGTGACGGGGCGGTCGAACTGGGAGACCTTGCGGATGATCACCATGACGACTGCTGCCGAGGCTGCTGCGATCACTGCCATAAGCGCATAGATGTTCAGGCCGTCCGGCCCCGGCTGCACCATTACCAGCACCCCGGCGAATCCGATAAGCACGGCGAACCAGCGTCGTGGTCCCGCGATTTCCCGGAGAGCGACCATGGCAAAAATGGTAACGAACAGGCTTTTGGCGAAGCCGATGGCGGTTGCTTCCGCCAGAGGCAGATGGACCACGGCGGTGAAGCCACAGGTCATCGCGATCAGCGCCAGGACGACCCGTGTCAGGTGCAGCCCCAGATGGCGGGTTTTCAGGATATCCGGGAAGCCGGAAATCAGAACCGGCATCACCGTGCAGGTCATCACAATTTGCCGGAACAGCAGGATTTGCACGACCGGGATTGTGTCGCCGATAGATTTTATCAGCGCGACCATGACGGTAAAGAATAAGGCTGCAATCGCGACCCAGATTGCGCCTCGCGCGTTGCCGGGCAATGCTTTGAAGGGGACTGTGACCGGTTTTCCCAGCACAGCGAGATACGTCGCGAATTTACGGAAAACGGTGAGTGCGGTCTCAGGTTGCTGCGGTTCTTGAGGCTTTTTGCCGTCGGGTTCGGAGACCAAGATTGCGAGTCCTTCGGAAGCAGCGCTGCACTGTCTGGCCGCGAAGCTGTTTTGAGCTGAATGCACGTCGGGTAGGCCGCAATCTTCGCAGAAACCGCGTTCGACTGTCTACGTCCGGTCTGTGATCGACCTCTGTGTGGTCGCAATGGCGGCAGCTGTAAAATTCTCCGACGCGCTGGTTGGACTTGGGCTGAAGACATGCAAACGTCTGGCGTATGAAAGTCCGGGGCTGAAACTCTTCGGCGGAGTTTTCGTTGCCGATGCCCCAGAAGCCGAATGACGGAGGCCTGAGCGATGGAGCAGGGTTACACAATCCGCACAATGACGGGCGCCGAGGTTCTGGAGGCGGTCGGCTGGGCTGCTGCCGAGGGCTGGAACCCTGGCGCCAGCGATGCGGCCTGTTATACATCGGTCGATCCGGAAGGTTTCATTGGCGGCTTTATCGATGGTCGCATGATCGCGTCGATCTCTGTGATAAATTACGATTCAGCCTTCGCCTTTTTGGGGTTCTACATTGTCCATCCGGATTTCCGAGGGCAAGGATATGGCTACACGCTGTGGAAAGCCGGGATTGCCCATGCCGGAGCGCGTATGGTGGGGCTCGACGGGGTCCTGGCGGAGCAGGAGAACTACAGGCGCTCCGGCTTTGAATTCGCTTACAGGAATATTCGCTTCGGCGGCTTGCCTAAAGCTCTGGCCGCTGAAGAGGGCGCATTTCTGAAACCGCTCACATCGCTTTCCGATGAGCTTGAAGCCTACGACCGGAAGCTGTTCCCGGCGCCGCGCGAACGTTTTCTTGAGGCTTGGATCACTGCGCCGGATCATGAAGCTTTCGCGGCGATCCGTGATGGCGAACTCGTTGGCTATGCTGTGGCAAGGCCCTGCCGGGCAGGCACCAAGATCGGACCTCTGTTCGCCGATGATCCCGCTATTGCGCGCCAACTTTCGAAAGCAGCTAGCGATGGGGCGGGGGGAGGCGAGATATTTCTGGATGTCCCGGAACCGAACAATGCGGCATTGGCGCTTGCCCGTTCTTTAGGGCTGGAGCATGTTTTTGAGACAGCTCGGATGTATCGTGGCATTGCGCCCGACGTTGACCTTGAGCGGGTTTACGGCGTGACAAGTTTCGAGCTTGGATAAATCAAGCGGCCATTTCGCGCTATGCGGCTGTAGTTGACGAAGAAACCCTTGTCGGCGAAAGGTTACGGTCAGCACCTCTCCCGCGACCGTTCCCCCGTTGCTGCACCGAGATAAGTCATGAGCCAGAAACACCGCATTCTTCTGATTAATCCGAACGCCACTCAATACGTAACCGAGCGCATGGCCGTCGCCGTTCGCGAGGAACTCGGCCCGGACTGGTATGTGGAGGAAATGACGAATGTCGGCGCTCCCGACATCATTACCAACGATGCGGGCCTGAAGCTGGCGACCGATCTGATGGTTGAGGCCTTCGACAAGGGCTGCGATCCGCTCGATGGTGTGATCGTGGCGGCCTTTGGCGATCCGGCGCTGCAGGAATTGCGCGCCAAGCTGCCGGTGCCGGTTGTCGGTATTGCCGAGTGCGGCATGCTGGAGGCGGCGGAGCACGGCAATTTCGCCATTGTCGCACCGACGCCGAACCTCTTTGACGCGATCACCGGTCTCGCCAAAAATTATGGTGTCGGGGACAAGCTTTCCGCCCTGTTGACCACGAAGACCGACGCTTATGTTCTGATGAGCCAGCCGGAAGCGCTGGTCGAGACCCTGCATGGGATGATCGATGAGGCAGTTGCGCGCGGGGATGTCGATGCCGTGGTGATCGGCGGCGGTCCGCTGGCCGATGCGGCGAAGACACTGGCGGCCAACGCTCCGCCATGTCCGATCGTGGGCCCGGTTCCCGCCGCTGCCCGGCGTATCCGCAAACTCATTCTTGGCGAGGATGCGTGAGGTGAGCGGGCGCGACTTTCTCGGCTACGGCAACACCCCGCCGAACCCGGAATGGCCCGGTGGGGCGCGGCTTGCCGTGTCTCTGGTCGTCAATGTCGAGGAGGGGGCGGAATATTCCGTTAGCCTCGGCGATCACCGGAATGAGCCTGTCTACGAAATTGTCGAGGAAGTCGAAGGGGCCTCAGATCCCTGCAAGGACACGCATTTCGAATACGGCACCCGCGCCGGCTACTGGCGCATCATGGGGCTGCTCGACCGCTACGGCATGAAAGCCTACATGAATTGCTGCGCCCGGGCCCTGACCCTGTCGCCCTGGATGGCGCGGGACATGGTGGAGCGCGGTCACGAGATCGGCTGTCATTCCTATCTCTGGGAGCGCCATGCGGGGATGAGCGAGGAGCAGGAGCGGGAGATCATCGCCCGCTGCGTGACCGAGATCGAGGCTGCCGCAGGTGTGCGCCCGGTCGGCTGGCACACCCGTTCCGCCCCCAGCCCGAACACGAGGCGGCTGCTGGTTGAGGAAGGTGGCTTCCTCTACGACAGCGACGCCTATAACGACGATCTGCCTTTCGTGCAGGAAGTCGACGGGCACGCGCACGTGGTTCTACCCTACGCCTTCGATACAAATGACATGCGGTTCCAGCGCGGCGGCGGTTTCACCTATGGCGACGATTTCGCGAAATACTGCGTCGATGCCATCGACTGGCTCTGGGCAGAGGGCGCCACGGCGCCGAAGATGATGACCATAGGCCTGCACCTGCGGATCATCGGCCGGCCGGGCCGGATCGGCGGGTTGGACAAGGTGCTTAAGCATTTGAGCGAACTGGACGGCGTATGGGTTGCCCGGCGGGACGATATCGCGAAACATTGGCGGGCACGTGCCGGTCTGCCGGAATGGCAGGGCCGGGACGTCTGCTAACGAAGGCATGCCCGGTAAGCGATCATATTTGTATGCTGATTGCATAGAAACTAAGCAAAATACCTAATGGAGACAGAACAAAAATCTCCGAAGTATCTGAAGGGAAACAAAAAAATGGCGTCCATTCTGGACTCCTTCTTGCAAGCGTGGGGCAGGCGCAGAATTGCGTGGTCTCTCTCCGGGGCCGGTTCTCTAAGCGCTTCCTTCCTTCAAGGGCGGTGTTCTGTCGCCCTAAATCAAGAACACAAGAACAGGAGTGGCAAATGGGTAAAATGAAGACACTTTTGGCTTCCGCCGCGATTGGCGCCGGAATGCTGGTGACTGCGGGCAATGCCCAGGCGGTGGAATGGATCATGGCGTCCGGCTATCCGGACAGCAACTTCCTGACCAAGAACCTGAAGATGTTCGTTGAGGATGTGAAAGCAGGCACGTCTGTCGATATTCAGCTGAACTCCAATGATAGCTTGATCAAGCTGGACGCGATCAAGACTGCCGTGCAGCGCGGCCAGATCCCGATCGGCGAAATTCGCCTCGGCGTCTACGGCAACGAAGATCCGATGTATATCCTGGCCGGTCTGCCTTTCATTGCGCCGGATTATGCCTCCGCATGGCTGCTGAAGGATCTGCAGAAGGGCTATTTCGACGCAATCTTCAAGAAAGCCGGCTTGCGGGTACTGTTCTATCAGCCGTGGCCGGGTCAGGGCTTCTACACCAAGTTCCCGGTCACCAAGGTCGATGACTTCAGCGGAAAGAAGCTGCGTATCTATTCCACAGCGACCCAGAAAATGGGTGAAATGCTTGGCTTCGATGCAACCATCCTGCCGTTCGCCGAAATTCCGCAGGCCTTCTCCACCGGCCTGATCGAGGCGCTGTTCACCTCGCCGCAAACCGGTATCGATATCCAGGCTTGGGACAACACCTCCAACTTCACTTATGCCGGTGCGATCTTCTCCAAGAACGCGGTCATTGTGAGCGAGAAATACTTCGCCGCCCTGTCGCCGGAAGATCAAGCGGGAATGCTTGCCGCTGCGGCCAAAGCCGAGCTGCGGGCGTGGGAAATGAGCGCGGAAACCACCGTGGCCCAGATCAAGGTTCTGACGGATAACGGTATGACCGCCGCCACGGCGCCGGAAGAAGTTACCGCCAAGATGAAGACCATTGGTCTCGAGATGATGAAAGGCTGGCGTGAAGGCGCGAGCCCGGAAGCGAACGCGGTTCTCGACCGTTATCTCGCGCTGAAGTAAGCCAAGATCGGCGGCCGCCTCCATGCGGGGCGGCCGCTGCCAATTCCGTATTTAGACCCACCCCTTAGAGACAATCCCCCGAGAGACATTCAATGGCGGCACGACGATTACTGGACGGCCTCTATCTCTGGAGTGGCTATCTGGCTGCTTTCTTCCTGGTCGCGATATCGCTCACTATCGTGGCCCAGATTGTTGGGCGGTTCTTCGGGGTCGCAATCGATTCAACCGAGAGCGCAGGTTTTAGCCTAGCTGCTTCGACCTTCCTCGGGCTCGCCTATACTTTTCGGCATGACGGGCATATCCGGGTCACCCTGTTGATCCGCCTCGCAAAGGGACCGCTGGCGAAATTGACCGAGCTCTGGAGCGTCGGTTTCTGCGCTGCAGCCATGGGCTACCTGACATACTGGGCCTTCGACCTCGTTTATTTTTCATACATCTTCCACGATATCAGCCCGGGATTGCTGGCCATACCGTTCTGGATACCGCGCTCGGCCATGGCGCTCGGCTCGCTGATCCTGACAATCGCACTCGTTGATGAATTCATCGGCATTCTGCGCGGCCAGACGCCGAGCTATGTCAAAAACGCAACCGCTCTGTTTTCGGGGGATGACGACTGATGGATGCCGGAATGATCTCTGCCATTCTTTTCATCCTGATGCTTGGCCTGTTGGCATCCGGGATATGGGTCGCGCCGGCGCTGCTGGCTGTTGGGTTCTTCGCGCTGGAATTCTTCTCTCCCGCACCAGCGGGCTCTCTGCTTGCCAGCACGGTCTGGGATGCGAGCTGGAACTGGGCGTTGACCGCATTGCCTCTGTTCGTCTGGATGGGAGAGATCCTGTTCCGGACACGGCTCTCATCGGACATGTTCAACGGCCTCGCGCCCTGGCTCGCCCGGTTGCCGGGCGGATTGCTGCACGTCAACATTGTCGGTTGCGGCGTTATGGCGGCGGTTGCCGGCTCCAGCGCGGTCACTTGCGCCACGGTCGGCCGGATGAGCATCCCGGAGCTGAAGAAGCGCGGCTATGACGAGAAACTGTCCATAGGCACGCTCGCCGGATCAGGAACGCTCGGCCTGCTGATTCCGCCTTCGATCATGCTGATCGTCTATGGCGTTATCGCTCAGCAGTCGATCTCACGGATGTTCATTGCCGGTGTGGTGCCGGGCATCCTGATCATTTCGATTTTCATGGCCTATGTCGCGATCCGCGCGCTCTTGAACCCGGAACTCGCCCCACCGCAGGAAGAACGTCTTACATTCCTTCAAAAGGTGAAGGCATCCCGCTTGCTGTTCCCAGTGGTGCTGCTGATTTTCTGCGTGATCGGCTCCATTTATGGCGGTTTCGCCACGCCGACTGAAGCGGCGACCATCGGTGTGCTCGGTGCGTTGGGGTTAGCCTGGTGGTCGAGGTCGCTGAACTGGACGTCCTTCATGGACAGTTTGATGGGCGCTGTCCGCACATCCTGCATGATTGCTTTCATTCTCGCGGGGGCGGCATTCCTTTCAATTGCCATGGGCTTCACCGGCGTCCCGCGCGTACTGGCGAGCTATGTAGATGCTTGGAATTTGTCGCCGGGAATGTTGCTGGTGCTGCTGACTGTGCTCTATATCTTCCTCGGTTGTTTCCTCGACGGTGTTTCCATGATGGTGCTGACGGCCGCTGTGGTCCTGCCGATGGTGGAGAGCGCCGGGATTGACTTGATCTGGTTCGGTATCTTCACGGTTATCGTGGTCGAAATGGCTCAGATCACCCCGCCGGTCGGCTTCAACCTGTTCGTGTTGCAGGGCATGACGGGGCGTGACCTCATTCAGGTGACAAGGGCCTCGATGCCGTTCTTTTTTCTGATGTTGCTCGGTATCCTGATCATCGCCCTGGTGCCGGAGCTGGTGACCTGGCCGGTCGAGTACATGATCCGGAAGAACTGACCGAAGACGGGATCACTCCGGCTCGATCAGGGGGGCGCGGCTTAACGCGTTTCTGGAACTGGCGAGTTTTGCTGCAAGGCGCAGGAATTCCGCACGCTCTTCAGGCTCCAGTCCTTCGGTCATGAGTGTCTGGATGTCCTGCACCAGCGGGGTCACCGACCGGTAAAGATCACGGCCCGCGTCTGTCAGATGCATTTCCCGGGCGCGCCGGTCGCGCGGGTTGGTCCTGCGGATCACCAGCCCTTTTGCCTCCAGCTTGTCAAGAACCGTGCCGATGGTGGCCCGGTCATAGGCGATCAGCCCGGCGAGCGTTGCCTGATCGATACCGGGCTTCTGCTCCAGCGTGGCGAGGCAGGCATATTGCACCGGCGTCAGGTGATATCCGCTCGCCTTCAGACTGTCTTGAAACACCGACACCGAAATCTGGTTCAGCCGCCGGATCAGGTGTCCAGCCATGCTGTGGATCGGAAGTGCCATCATAACTCCGGCTGTCGCCTGTAATATAGTAAGTATGCTTATCAACTTGACCTTTCGATGCAACAGGTATTCTGTTGGCGGCTGAAGAATGCCTTTTACGGTATCGGCCGCAGCAAGACGGCCCGGGCAGGGAGGATAGATGGCGGATCGACCCATACTCATCGCCGGAGGCGGTATTGGCGGCCTTGCTGCTGCTGCCGGGCTTGCGCAGAACGGCTTCCCTTCGCTGGTGCTTGAGCAGGCGGCGGAGCTGGGCGAGATCGGCGCCGGTATCCAGATCGGCCCGAACGGCTTTCATTCCTTCGATTATCTCGGCATCGGCGACGAGGCCCGGGCGCAGGCGGTCTATATCGACGCGCTCCGCCTGATGGACGCGCAGACCGCCGAGGAGATCGCGCAGGTGCCGCTGGGCGAGGATTTCCGCCGCCACATGGGCAATCCCTATGCCGTGGTCCACCGGGCAGACCTGCACAAGGCGCTGCTGGATTATTGCGTTGCAAGTCCGCTGGTGGAGCTCAGGACCAGCCACAAGGCGACCGGATACGAACAGGATGGAAACAGCGTCACGCTGTTGCTGGATGGCCGCGATCCGCTTGTCGGCAGCGCGCTGATCGGCGCCGAGGGCCTGCATTCACCTGTGCGGTCTCAGCTCGTCGGCGACGGGGCGCCGCGCATTTCTGGCCACACCACTTACCGCTCCGTCATTCCGACCGAGCAGATGCCGGAGGATCTGCGCTGGAACGCGGCGACACTCTGGGCCGGTCCGAAATGCCATATTGTCCATTACCCGCTGAAGGGCTGGAAGGTCTTCAATCTGGTGGTGACCTATCACCGCGATCTGCAGGAGGCAATTTCCGGCCGTCCGGTTTCGAAGGAAGAAGTCGCGCAAGGGTTCGAGCATATCCACCCGCGCGCCCGGCAGATCATCGAGCATGGTGACAACTGGAAGCTCTGGGTGCTGTGCGATCGGGACCCGGTGGACAATTGGGTCGATGGCCGGGTTGCCCTGCTCGGCGATGCGGCGCACCCGATGCTGCAATATTTCGCACAAGGCGCCTGCATGGCGATGGAAGACGCGGTCTGTCTTGCGGAGACTATGAAGCGGCAGGACGGCGGTATCGAAACGGTGCTGGAAAGCTATCAGCAGCAGCGTATCGCCCGCACAGCGCGGGTGCAGGTCGGCAGCCGCTTGATCGGCGATTACGTCTATCACCCGGACGGGGCGCTGGCAGCGGCGCGCAATCAGGTGCTGTCCAGCCGGTCGCCCGCCGAATGGTACGACCGCCTGCACTGGCTGTACGGCTCGAACGGATTGCAGAACTGAGCGGCATTGGCCGCGACATGAACTGAGGAGGAAGAGATGAGCGCAGAACAGGATCATTCGAACGTCGCGCATGCCATGCAGCCTGACGACAGCCCGGAGCTGCGCGCGCTCTACAAGGGGTTTGAGGACGAGCATCTGATGCCGCTCTGGACTCAGCTCGGCGATCTGATGCCGATGCACCCGAAGCCCAAGGCCGTGCCGCATGTCTGGAAATGGTCGAAGCTGCTGCCGCTGGCGGAGAAATCGGGTGAGCTGGTGCCGGTCGGACGGGGCGGGGAGCGCCGGGCCATCGGCCTCGCCAATCCGGGGCTCGGAGGCAATGCCTATGTCAGCCCGACGCTGTGGGCCGCGATCCAGTATCTCGGCCCGAAGGAAACCGCGCCTGAACACCGTCATGCCCAGAACGCCTTCCGCTTTGTGGTCGAGGGTGAGGGCGTCTGGACGGTGGTGAACGGCGATCCGGTGCGGATGAGCCGGGGCGACTTGCTGATGACGCCAGGATGGCATTTCCACGGCCATCACAATGTCACGGACAAGCCGATGACCTGGATCGACGGTTTGGATATTCCGTTCTCACAGCACAATGATGTCGGCTTCTTCGAGTTCGGCTCGGATACTGTGACGGATTACGCGACGCCTGATTTCTCACAGGGCGAGCGGCTCTGGTGCCATCCCGGCCTGCGTCCGCTCTCTGGCTTGCAGGATACGGTAAGCACGCCGATCGGAGCCTATCGCTGGGAATTCACCGACCGCGCCCTGACCGAGCAACTGCTGCTGGAGGACGAGGGCCAGCCAGCGACGGTCGAGCCGGGCCATGCCGCCATCCGCTACGTCAATCCGACCACGGGCGGGGACGTGATGCCGACCATCCGCACCCAGTTCCACCGCTTGCGTGAAGGGACCGAAACGCGGCCCCGGCGCGAGGTCGGCTCTTCCGTCTTTCAGGTCTTTGAAGGTTCCGGCGCGGTGGTGCTGAACGGTGAGGAACATAAGCTGGAGAAGGGCGACATGTTCGTCGTGCCGTCCTGGGTTCAGTGGTCCCTGCAGGGCGAAACCCGTTTTGACCTGTTCCGCTTCTCCGATGCCCCGATCATGGAACGGCTGAATTTCGCCCGTACCAAAATTGAAGGCGTCCAAGACTGACGGGCATCGGGACTGGAAAGGCTATGCGCTACTCTCTTGATGAGGAACGCGCCGCATTGCGAGCCCGGCTCGGCAGCGGTGCACGATATGACGCTCCAATGGCGCCGGCGGAGGACCTCATCCTCGCGCGCCGTGGAACGGCCTATTTCGCGCGCAAGCTGAATGAGTTGGCGGACAGTGATCTCGACGCGCCGTCGCTGGCGTCCGGCTGGAGCCGTCGGCATGTGGTCGCTTATATCGGTTATCACGCGCGGGCATTGACCCGGCTTGCGGACTGGGGACGGACTGGTGTTGAGACGCCGATGCACGCCTCTGCTGAGGAACGCGATGCTGAGATCGACCTTGGAGCGACGCTCCCGGCCCAGGCGTTGCGCCATCTTTACACCCACTCCGCCGTGCATCTGAATGTGGTGTGGCGCGATCTGGAAGATGCGCAATGGGATGCCATTGTCAAGACGCTCGACGGGAGCGCCATCAGATTGCGGGAGCTGCCTTTGTTGCGGGCGCGAGAAATCTGGCACAGCGCGTTCGAACTTGGAAACGGCGGGGCGGTTTGGGATCTTCCGCCGCAGTTACGCACCTCGTAGGTGGGCAGAACCGAATTAGGGTTAAAATCGTCTTCAGTTGTTAACTAAAAGCACTACGACAGTGGTTGCAATGGTCATGTCGTTCCTGTACCTAATTCTCAAGTCAGTAATGCGAATGACTCGCAATAATATTTCATCCGTGAAGGTAGGCTCATGGGATTGGCGCGTCTTTTCAAAACGGGACTCTTCGCGTTTGCGCTCGGGGCGATTTCCGTACCCGCACTCGCGACGGATGTGGCGAAAAAGCATCTGCTTCTCGAGTTGAACAAGGTCGAGAGCGTGGGCGGTGACTGCCGCACCACATGGGTCGTGAAAAACACCACTGGGACGAACCTTGAGACAATGAAGCTCGATTTTGTCGCGTTCGATACGGACGGAATCGTCGTGCGGCGCGTCATCGCCGATATGGGGCCGATACATACTGAACACACACGGGTGAAGCTGTTCGATCTCAAGGAAATTAACTGCGGAAATGTCGGCCGCGTTCTGATGAATGGCGTGAGAACGTGCGAAGGCGGGAGCGCGGCAGTCGCGCCGGGGCTCTGCGCGGACAATCTGCAGACGGCAACGCGGGCAGCAGTGCCCTTTACGCAATAACCCGATCGCCCCAGTGACGGAATTTGCCGAGATGGCGGCAGGAGAAAACTAATGACGGCAGCGATCGAAGAAATCATGGGCTTCATGGATGCGGGCGGACCGATCATGTATCTGCTTGCGGTCATGTCCGTGGTGGCGACGACCGTTTTTGTCTCCAAGATGGTGCAGTTCCTGATGCTGCGCCTCTGGAATGGCCGGGAGCGGGACGAGGCTCTGGCGATGTGGCGTTCCGGCCATGGAAAAGCGGCGATTGATGTGCTCGAAGATGGCTCGCATCCGGCTGCTGCGATTGCCCGCTATGCCATGCAGTTGCGGCAGAACCGCGATATTTCTGAAGCCGAGGCGCGGGAAGAAGTGGAACGGGTCGCTGGACTGTTCACGGACCGGCTCTCCTCTGGCCTGCGGTTGCTTTCATCTATTGCCATGCTGAGCCCGTTGATTGGTCTCCTCGGCACGGTCATCGGTATGATCGACGCGTTCAAGGCGCTCGAGACCGCGGGCAGCAAGGTTGATCCCTCAATCCTTTCCGGCGGTATCTGGGTGGCGCTGCTGACCACGGCTGCCGGTTTGGTGGTCGCTATTCCGGCGACGGCAGCACATCAACTGGTTGATGGCATTGTCGAGCGTGCGGGCCGGGCGATGGAAGACGCCGCGACGCAGGTCTTCACAGCCGCTCCGGTGCCTGTCCGTCGTAGGGTTGCGGCAGAGACCATCCCGGAAGGCGCGCTTCAAGGCGCGGAGTGAGGCCATCATGCGGCTCAGTGCTGGGCGCCGCCGCCCCACGGCAGAGATCAGTCTCACGCCGCTGATCGACGTTGTTTTTATTCTTCTTATCTTCTTCATGCTGGCCTCGAGTTTCCTCGACTGGCGGGCTATTGGTCTGAAAACCGCCAAACTCGGGAATGTGGCTGGTGCCGCATCAGAGGGTTCCGTGCTGGTGAAGCTGCGGGCCGACGGGGATTACCTGGTTTCCGGAGAGCGGATGAGTCGCATCGATCTCGCTGATCGTCTGAAAACACTGGCCGGGCGCGAGACTAAACCCCGCGTTGTCATTGAGGCAGAGACGGGCGTACCGGTTCAGGCCGTGGTCAAGACTGTGGATATGGCGGCTGAGAGCGGCCTAACCGACGTGACACTTGCGAGCAGGGCGGAGCGCTAGGGGCGATGCGGCTTGTTAAACCCAAGAAAAAATCAGCGGTGGAGAATGTTCTGCCGCTGATCAACGTCGTTTTCCTGTTGCTGATATTCTTCATGCTGGCGGGTGCCCTCGAAAAGGCCGAACTCCTTGAGATCACGCCGCCAGAAACCGCGAACTCGGGTCAACCGGATGACACTACGGCGATCCTGCTGGTCTCCGCGGATGGGCGGATATCCTTCGAAGATAAGATTCTTGAGCGGGACGATGTCGTCGGGCATCTGAGGGATTACTTCGCGCAACATCCGGACGGACGCCTGAAGTTGAAAGCGGACGCTCAAAGCGATGCGGCGATGGTTATTGCCCTGATCGAAGAGCTTCGGGCGGTAGGTCTCAAGGAACTTGGTTTGCTGGCGACGGGGGCGTCATGAACGCGATCGTCGAACGGCGCGGTACCGCCCCATCCATGATTGTCGGTTTCGCCGCCGCGCTTGCGCTGCATGGCATGGCTATTCTGCCCTTTGTGGTCTTTGAGACGCCTGCGACCAGCAGTGCGGATACCGGTGCAGGCGGTCTTGTCGTGATGATGGGGGATGCCGGCGGGGTCACGGCGCAGACTGTGGCTGACAATATTTCGGCAGCCGAAGCGAGTGGTGCTCCGGACAGTGAGGCCGTGGAAACGATGCCGGAGCAGATTACTGAGGTCCCGCCGCCGGAAACGCCGGTGACAGACCTGGCGGATGCCGCTCCGGTTGAAACCGTGGTGAAGCCCGCTGAGGCTGTTGACGCCGCGCCTGTCGAGACGATTGAAGCCGAATCTGTTGAAGCTGAGCCGGTCGAAACCGACGAGTCCGTGGCAGAACCAGTTCCGCAGGAAATGGTTGTCGCAGAGGTTGCCGAGGTTACGCCGGTGGAAACAGTTACATCTGCGGTTCAACCTCCGCCGTTGCCGTTAACGCGCCCAGCGCCTCCGCCGAAGCCGGTCAAGACAGCCGCGCCGCCGCGTCCGGCCGAGCCGGTGAAACCTGTTGAGACTGAAGTTGCGGAGGTGAAGCCGGTCGAGGCCGCGCCGCCGAAGCCGCGGAACGCGGACGCTGTGCTGGCTGATAAAGTGCAGAAAGCGCAGGAGAAGAAGGGGAGCGGTGCATTCGATGTCGCGTCCTCGGCGCCAAATCTTTCTGCAGGTCCCGGCCAGACCCAGGCATCCTCCGGTGGGGGGGCTACGGCTGGGGCACGCAAATCTTATTTCGCAACAATTCAGAGCTGGCTTGAGCGGCACAAAAAATATCCGCGGGCAGCACGGCTGCGGCGCTATGAAGGCACGGTCGCGTTCAGCTTCCAGATAGATCGCTCTGGCAGCATCATGAAGCGCTCGATCGTAAAGAGTTCTGGAAGAAAGGTTCTAGACGCAGCGCTTCTGGATCTCCTGAAGCGCGCTGACCCGATGCCGCCGATGCCGCCTGAAATTGTCGGGGCGACCTTCGATTTCACAACCTCCATTGAATATAACCTTCGTTAGATAATCGCGGCTGATCAGTAAAGTCTCGCCCATAAATGTTTTTACTAATGCGAATGATTTGCATTTGTATTCGCGGGGGGCATCGTTTATGACAGCTCATAACGTCTGGCGGGGGGGCCGCTTTGCGTTCGTGAAATTGCCAAGGAGGAGCCGAGTTGTTGGCGGGGATACCCTCGGATGAGCCGGATATTGCAATGTCGACCGGTGCGGACTCGACCACTTCAAATGAGAGGAACCGCATTCTCGTCAGTGATCTGATGGGGGATGAGCGGGAGGTATTCCTGCTGTTCAACGGTTCCGAATACAGGCTGCGTGTGACCAACAATAACAAGTTGATCCTCACGAAGTGAATTGACCCGCCGGAGGGTTTCTCCGGCTTAGACAGATAGTAGCCACCCAGCCCTTCGCTAGGCAGCTAACACCAGCGACCTGATGAAGAGGCTTTCGAATGCGTTTAGCAATTGCTGCGGCGGCGTCAATCGCCACCGTTGTGGCGTCGTCCGCACATGCCGGCGAGACCACTCAACTTGACCGTATCGTGATTTCGGCGGGTAAAGAAAAAGTGGCCATTGAGACACCCCAGTCCGTGTCCGTCGTGAACCAGGAAGATCTTGAGGCAGCGCAGCCGACTACGATCGGTGATGTGTTGACGGATCTGCCCGGTGTCAAGGCGATCGGATCGGAGCGCGTGCTCGGTGAAAGCTTCAACATCCGGGGGATCGGGGCGCTTGGATCGTCGGATGAGAACCGGCTGATTGTTCGGGTCGACGGGGCCACGAAGTTCCATGAACAGTACCGGATGGGATCGTTCTTTGCCGATCCAGAGCTTTTCAAAGGCATTGAAGTGCTGCGTGGACCAGCATCCTCGACGCTTTATGGTGCTGGTGCGCTCGGTGGCGTCATTGACGTAACTACCAAGGATGCAGCGGATTATCTGAAAGGCGATGACAAATACGGTTTTCGCCAGAAATTCGAGTTTCAGAGCAACGAGTCCGGATTTCTGACGTCCAGTATTGCGGCCGCGCGGCCTGTGGAGGGCCTCGATTTGCTTGGCGCTTTCAACTATCGGCGCGCTGGAGAATATGAGGACGGAGACGGCAATGCCGTGACCGGCTCCGATTTCGAGGCACCTTCCGGGTTGCTCAAAGGCACCTATCAGTTTGGCCCCGATATGGAGCACAAGCTCCGTGCGTCCTTCCAGCAATGGATGACCGAGGATAAGAACGACAATTACGCGCAGACCAACACATCAGTCCAGTTCGGTAACATTGACCGCGAGGTTAAGGATCAGACCGGTGTGCTGAGCTATAATTACCAACCCTCCGGCAACCCTTTGATCGATCTGGAAGTCTTTGGCTCTTACTCAAATACCGAAGTCGATCAGTACAATTCCACACTCAAAGACATCAATCCTTCCGCACTTTTCCAGGACACGTTCTACGCCTATGAGACTTGGCAGGCACGGGCCGAAAACACAGCGGCATTCTCTGGTGACAATTATGAGAACTACCTCATCACCGGTGTCAGCTACGCGTTCCAGACCCGGACAGCGGATCAGCCGGTCACCAGCACGAACCCGTCTGGCAGCATAACGTTCCATCCAGGTGGCGAAAGCGCCCAATACGGAGCCTATGTTCAGAACGAGCTTGTCCTTTGGGACAAACTGACCCTGATCCCCGGCGTGCGCGTCGATTACACCGAGCTTACGCCAGCCGATAGTCTCAGCCAGGGCGCTGGCGTCGAGAACACGGCTTTCTCGCCGAAACTCGCGGCCCACTACCAGATGACGCCGAACTGGGGTGTTTTCGGCTCCTTGTCCTACACCGAGCGTATGCCAGTCCTTGATGAGGTATTTGACGCGACAAGCGGCAACCTCAATCTCGATCCGGAAAAGTCCTTCAACGTTGAGGGTGGTGTCGCCGCATCCTTCCGGAATGTCGCTCTCGAGAACGATGCCCTTACCGCAAAGGCGACACTCTTTCATAACGATGTCAAAGATTTGATTGAGCGCGCAAACACCAGCTCCACTTACTTCAACGTAGGCGAGGCGGAAATCGTTGGTGTTGAGTTCGAGGCATCCTATCAGTCCACCTATTTCTTCTCCCGCGCCGCCTACACCGCGATACGGGGTGAGAACAAGGAAGACGATACCGACCTCAATTCCATCCCGGCGGACGAACTCGTCCTGACCCTTGGTGGCCGGTTGCCGGAATACAACGTCGATTTCGGTTGGCGCGGTGTCATGGCTGCGGGCCAGGACAAGGTCTCTGGCACAACGCTGCCGACCTCCGGCTACACGGTGCACAACCTCTTTGCCAGCTGGAAACCGGATGAAGGCCTGTTCCAGGACTCCGAATTCCGTTTTGGCGTCGAGAACCTTCTCGATCAGAACTATCGCGAGCATCTGTCCGGCGACAACGCCGCCGGCCGGACCTTCCGTATCACGCTCGCGCGTCAATTCTAAGGAGACGAAAATGACGACCAGATCGGCGGAAGAATTGCTGATTGAACTCAATCGCATGAAGGAAGAGCAGGGATCTATCCGTGCGCGGGCCGCCGCCGAGGAACTCGGTGTTCCCGAGGCTGCCCTTCTGGAGGCGAGAGAGCGCGACGGTAGTGTCCGCCGATTGTCGGTCTCTGACATGGACGTCGCCGGCCTTATCGAGCGCATGCCCGAAGTCGGCGACGTCATGGTCCTCACACGCAACGATCATTGCGTGCACGAGAAGACCGGAACATTCGAGAACATGCGGTTCAACACCCATATGGGCTCGGCCTTTGGTAAGGAAATCGATCTCCGGATGTTCCTGGCGCAATGGAAGACTGGCTTCTACGTCATCGACGAGTCCCCGAAGATCAACCGCCACTCGTTGCAATTTTTCGACAAATCGGGCGCTGCCGCCATCAAGATTTATGCGGTTGGTGGAACCGACATGGACAGATTTGTGTCGCTGGCCCGCGATTTCACGAACCTGACGCCGGAGGTGCTGCAGTTCGAGGAGCCGGACGTCGTTAAGGCGGACGCCCCGGACGAAAGCATCGATGTGCAGGACTTGCGGTCACGCTGGAGCAAGCTCGGCAACGGGCATCAGTTTAATCGGATGCTGGCAGAACTTGGCATCGGCCGTCGTCAGGCATTGCGGCTGGTGGGGAGCGACTTCGCCAATTCGGTCCCGGTCAGTGCCGTCGAGAATATGTTGAACGATGTCGCGGCAAGCGGCCTGCCGATCATGTGCTTCGTGCGCGGTCCCGGCGGCATCCAGGTTCATTCCGGACCGGTGCAACGAATCAAGCGTGTGGCTGGCTGGCTGAACATCCTTGATCCGCGCTTCAATCTGCATCTGAAAGACGAAGCGATCGATAGTTGCTATGCGGTTTCCAAGGCCTCGACGGAGAAAGGCCACAACATCACCTCGCTCGACTGTTTCGCGGCCGACGGCACGGTGATATGCCAGTTCTTTCCGGTGCGGGAAGAGGGCGCCGACGAGCCGGAAGCCTGGCTTTCACTGATCAACGGATATATCGAAGGAGTGGCGGCATGAGGTATATTGCAGCGTTACTGCTTTCTGCTGTTCTTCTCGCGTCAGGGGATGCTCGTGCGGAGGGGCCGCAGCGTATCGTCTCCGCCGGAGGGGACATCACTGAGATTATCAATGCGCTGGGTGCTGGAGACCGTGTGGTTGGTGTCGACAGCACCTCGAATTTCCCGCCTGAAATGGCTGAGAAAGCGCAAATCGGCTATATCCGCAATCTGGCTGCCGAGGGAATTCTCTCGTTGCAGCCCGACGTTCTGATCGCCGCGCATGATGCCGGTCCGCCGCCCGCGGTCGCGCAGCTCAGGGCCGCAGGTCTGCAGGTCGAACTGGCACCGCAAGGTGATTCCGTGCCCGGAGTGCAGGAGAAAATCCGGTTCGTCGGCAATATCCTTGGAATGCCGGAGAAGGCCGAGGCGCTTGCGCAAAAGCTCGAACTGCAGATGAAGGCCTCGCTTGAAATCGCGAGCGCCAGCAAGGAGAATCCGCGCGTCATTTTCGTCCTGAATACAGCGGATGGCGCACCGCTTGTCGGCGGTCGTGGAACGTCTGCGGACTCTGTCATCGCGCTGGCGGGTGGCGTGAACGCCGCCGACAGTTTCGACGGCTACAAACCCATGTCGCAGGAAGCGATCATCACCGCAGCGCCCGACGTATTGTTGATGATGAGCCAGACGGTCGACCGCCTGGGGAGCGTCGATGTTATCCTTTCCCGTCCGGAGTTCCAACTGACCCCGGCTGGCGAGAACCGGCGCTACGTTGCCATGGAAGGCATCCTGCTGTTCAGTTTTGGCCCCCGCTTGCCCCAGGCGGTTCGGGACTTGGCGACGGCATTGCAGCAGAAGGGCGGCTGACGGGTGACTGTCACGACGGCTCTGCCACGGCGGGCGGCTGGCGTATTAGGGCGTCGGCCGCTTTTTGGCGTTCTTTTGGCGATTGTTGTGCTCATGGCCTTTGCCGAAGTCACGCTTGGCCCTGTGCGGCTCGGCCCGTCCGATCTGGTCTCTGTTCTGATCGGTGAGGGAGAGCGCGGACCGACGGCCATTCTTCTGCAGATCCGGCTGCCCCGGATGGTGCTGGGCCTTGCTGTCGGCATTGGGCTTGCGCTGTCCGGTTGCGCGTTGCAGGGCGTGCTGCGCAATCCACTTGCCGATCCTGGCCTGATCGGTGTTACGGCAGGCGCTGCGGTTGGCGCTGTGGCGGTGATCGTTCTCGGTAATTATTTTGTCGGCGATTTGCCTGCCTTCGTGCGGCCCTATGCCCTGCCGCTCGGCGCTTTTGCGGGCAGCATTGCCGTGACCGGGTTTGTCTTCTCCTTTTCCAGACGCGGGGGCGGCACCAATATCGCCGTACTGATCCTTGCAGGAGTCGCCGTGAATGCCATCGCCGGGGCATTGATCGGCGCCATGGTCTTTATCAGCAACGATCAGCAATTGCGGGACCTGACCTTCTGGTCGATGGGCTCCATCGCGTCGGGTAACTGGATGACGGTGACGGTGACATCGGTGGTTGCCGTGCTGTCCGGTTTGCTTCTGGTCCGTATGGGGCGAACACTCGACCTGTTCCAGCTCGGTGAGCGGGCGGCGTTTCATGCCGGTGTCGACATCGAGCGGGAAAAGCGCCGCATCGCGCTGCTGACCGCGCTTTCGGTCGGCGCCGTAACGGCAGCGGCTGGGCCGATCGGCTTCATCGGCCTTGTCGCACCGCACATGGCCCGGCTGATTGTTGGCCCGGCCCATCGTCATGTACTTCCGGCAGCGGCCCTGATCGGGGGCGGCCTTATTCTCGGTGCCGACCTAATGGTCAGGCTCGCCATACCGCCGACAGAGCCACCCATCGGGCTTGCTACCAGCATGATCGGCGGGCCGTTCTTTCTCTGGCTGCTGATGCGCCGGATGAACAGGGGAGGCGGCAATGCTTGAAGCCCAGGGAATTACCGTGACTTTCGGCAAGACGACTGTTCTCCGTGATGTAAGCCTGAGGGTGCGCTCTGGCGAACTGGTTGCTCTGTGCGGCCCGAACGGGGCCGGCAAGTCGACCCTGCTCGCAGCCATGGCCGGGGACTTCCAGCCCGAGGGGGGGCAGGTCTTCATCGAGGGCGCAATCATCACTGGCCTGCCGCCGACAGAGCTGGCACGCCGCCGCGCTGTGCTCGAGCAATCCCCGTCGCTCTCAGCCGGGTTCAGTGTCGGTGAGCTGCTGTCCCTCTCCATCCCGCGCGATGTGCCGCCGGAGCGGGCGCGCGTGCTGATCGAAAGGAAACTGCATGCCGTCGGCCTCGCCGACCGGGTTGGAGACAACTGCCAAATCCTGTCCGGCGGCCAGCGGCATCGGGCGCATCTGGCGCGGGTGCTGGTACAGCTCGAAGCCGTGGACAACCGCGACACGGGTTACCTGATGCTGGACGAGCCTACATCGAGCCTCGACATCGCCCACCAGATCACCACCATGCGCATTGCCCGGCGGGCGGCCCGCGAGGGGGCGGGGGTGCTGGTGGTGCTGCATGATCTGAACCTCGCCGCGGCCTTCGCCGACCGGGTGGCGCTGATGCAGGACGGACGTATTGTCGCGGATGGTGCGGGGGCCGAGGTCTTCACTGCAGACCGGCTGAGTGCCATCTATGAAACCGAGATTACCGTGGAACATGCGGGCGGGAACACGCCGCGCATCCTCCCGGTTTACAGCCCCGACGCACATGCCGGGCTGGAGCTTTAGAAACCCAAAAACGAAATAAACCAAGGAGAGACCAAATGTATATCGCCATGAACCGTTTCAAGGTCACCAAGGGCTCGGAAGCGGATTTCGAGACCGTCTGGGAGACACGGGATTCCCAGCTTGACCAGGTACCGGGCTTCGTCGAGTTCCGCCTGCTCAAGGGCGCCGAGGCCGAAGACCACACCCTCTATGCCTCGCACACGCTCTGGAAGGACCACGACGCCTTCGTCGCCTGGACCAAATCCGAGCATTTCCGCAAGGCCCACGCCAACGCAGGCAATGCCGACCGGAAACCGCTCTATCAGGGCCACCCGCAGTTCGAGGGTTTCGAGACGGTGCAGAAGCTCTGAGCTGATCTGCTTAAGGTTTGAGATACATTGAGCGCCGGTCCCGGATGGGGCCGGCGCTTTTGTTCGAGGGGATTGAATGCTGTCAGACGGCAAGCAACCAAAAGCGGTCGTTCGTAATCTCGAGCAGAGGGGAGTTTTCGTTGTCGTGCCAGCAGTTTATCCTCCCTGAGAGTCAGGCAAAACAGACCATAACGACTGGTAACCCCGACTCAATGACGTTTGGCCTGACGGAGTACATTTATGGTCAATCAACAAGACGAACTTCGTTCCCGGGTTACGGGAGCAGCGGTCGGCAAGGATTCTGACGTTGACTGGCCCGATGGAAAGAACAAAGACGTGTATCATGGGGAATGTCAGTCGTGCCCGCGCACGCAAGATGTTCATCTTGCTCCTTACGTGCCAATCGACACTAGGCGCAGTAGGAATGTAGAGGTACAGCCTAACCGCTTCACGCAGCGTGGCCCCCTAATCTCTCCGGTGCTTCCGAATATAAGCGGCACCATTTGTTGCGAATGGATCGCAGTCGCATTACGGTGACTTATCGGTTTCTTTGTAATCAGCTCGATAAATTTTAAGTGGAGGCGGATTGATGGCGCTCCAGCCGCCAAGCGACGATGAAAGCCAATGGCTATACCGCAATCGGCGTGGCGAGCTGCTGGCCACAGCCGAGGCTATTGTCGGATGTTCGGCGACGGCCGAGGACCTCGTTCAGGAGAGCTGGATCCGATGGGCTTCTAAGAGTTACGATCCTACTCAAGCATTTTTGATCGTGCGCCGGATCGTGCGCAATCTTGCGTTCGATTGGCGACGTCGGACGAAGCTGGAGCGCGACTTCGTCGAATCTGGCCTAATCAATACGGCCACAGCACCCGATCCGGAGCGGATACACCTCGCGCGCGAAGGTCTCAGGCGTGCCGATGCGGCGCTCGCCGAGCTGCCGGACAGAACAAGACAGGCCTTCGAGTTGCGGCGCGTCCACGGCCTGTCGTTCGAGGAAGTCGGCGCGCGGCTCGGCGTGTCAAACCAACGCGCGCATCAATTGGTGCGGAACGCACTGCTGCACCTGGATCGCAGACTGGCGGACCATGAGACGTAAAAGTGGGCTTGATCACCGTTCACCTCGCGTCGAGATTGCGATATTCATGAGAGATGGATAATGAACGTGAGCGGCTGCGCCAGCAGGCCGTCGACATATTTCTCGATCTTGAGGAATGCCCGGACGGGGCTGCGGAGCAGGAAGCATGCGCAGCGTTTCTGGCGCGAGGTGATGCTGAGCGCAGCGCCTATGCCAGCGTCGCGAGAACCTGGGCAGCCGCACATCCCGCGCCACGGCACAGGCAGCGCGGCGTTCCCGCTGTCCTGGTTCTGGCCGTCGCGCTTCTCGCTGGCGTCCTTCTAGGGCCGGAGGCCATGCTCTGGCATCGGTCAGACTACAGCACGGAAGCTTCTGCACCGCGGCATTTCACGGCGACGAGCGGCGACCTCCTCTATCTCGACGCAAGCTCGGCAATCGATGAGCAGTTCGACGCCAATCGGCGTACGCTCGTCTTGCTTGAAGGCGCTGCGTATTTCGAGACAGTTCAGGACGCCCGCCCGTTCCTGGTCGAAGCGGACGGGCTGACAGCACGGGCGATCGGAACCGCCTTCGTGGTCGAGCGCAGCAACGGTGTCAGCGTCGCCGTGGCCAAGGGACAGGTTGAAGCGACCCGTGATGGCCAGCGCTTCATGCTTTCGGCAGGCGAAAAAATTCATATTCTTCCCGAAGGTCGGGTTGTACGCACGGACATCGTCCCCGCGACGATCGCTGCCTGGCGCGGAAATCAAGCCATTACGAAGAATACCCCGCTGTCCGACCTTGCGGCGACGCTTGACCGACGGTTTCGCGGCCGAATCGTGATCACGGACAGAAACCTCGCCGCGGCTCGTGTCAGCGGTGTGTTCTCCCTTGCCGATCCCATCGCGACACTTCGACTGGCCGCCAGTCTGCACGGTGGCGCTGTGACGGCGGCGCCCTTCCTTGCCGTCGTGTCGCCGGACGGCAGCCTGTTCGACCTTCAGACGCCTGACTGAAAATTTCCCTACCGCCCCTTGGAAACGGCACTCCCCATCCGTTTGAGATGTAAGAGGGCAGAAATGGCGCGACGCGCCGGGGGACAATTTTATGACGGTATTTGACTTCAAGCTTCGCCACGTAGCGGCGTTCGGGTTTGCATCGGCGCTCGCGTTTTCGGCTACCTTAACCGCCGCCCAAGGGACGCTCGACGCCAATCCGGCGCCGATTGCGGTTCTGGCTCAGCCGCTGACGGACGCAATTGTTGTGTTCAATACGCAGACCGGCGTGCGCATCGTGGCTCCCGCCGACATCATCTCCGGCGTCTCGAGCCGGCCTGTGGACGGCACGCTGACGCCCGCTCAGGCGCTCGATGCTATGCTGGCTGGCACAGGGCTCAGCTATTCGCTTTCGCCTTCGGGCGACGTGGTCCTTGCGCGCCAGCAGGCGAATAACGCTCCGATCACGATCAAACCCATTGTTGTGACTGGCAACAAGATTGAACGCTCGCTACGCGACACCCCGACGAGCGTCGGCATCGTGACGTCGGAGCAGGTCCAGGATTTAATGATCACCGACACCTTCGACAGCTTCAACACGATGGCTAACGTCAGGCGGGTGAATACAGACGGCGGGAGCGACACCTTCCAGATTCGCGGCCTGAACGCGGATGGCATCAGCGACATTTCAAATCCGGCGACACTGGTTTCACTTATCATCGATGGCGCGACGCAGAACTCTGAAGGTCTGCGTCGCGGCGGTCGCAGCACCTGGGACCTCGAACAGATCGAAGTGCTGCGCGGCCCGCAATCCGGCCTGTATGGACGGGCGGCGCTTGCCGGAGCGGTCGTGCTGAAATCGAAGGACCCGACCTATTACCACGAAAGCGCGGCGCAGTTTAACTTCGGCGACCCGAATACCACGGGCGGCAGTGTCATGGTGTCCGCGCCCATCGTCGAGGATCAGGTCGCGATCCGCCTCAGCGGCGACGTGCAGAGGGAAGAGAAGGACATCAGGATCGTCGACCCATTGAACGAGCCTTTCGGGGAAGACGAATATTATAACTTACGGGCAAAGACGCTGATCGAACCCGCGGCCCTTCCCGACCTGCGCGCGCTGTTCACCATAAATCACGCGCATGACCAGACCGCGACGGCATTCGTTTCGGAACCGTTCTCCGACAGGGTCTTCGAGGGATCGGGCCTCTCGTCTGAAGGACGCGATATCGACGTTAACAACTATATCGCCGATCTGTCCTATTTCCTGACGGACACGCTGATCGTTCGGTCGATTTCTTCATTCATCGACACCGATCTCAATATTTTCAGCGCTCCGGGGTCGCCGATATACCTGCGGGATGGCCTCCGCGACGGGAAAGACTTTACCCAGGATATCGGCATCGAGATCAACGACGAGGACGGCTCCGGCCTCTCTGGGGTGATCGGAGCCTTCTACGGGAACTTTGTCCAGGAGAACGATTCGGACATTCAGATCGATCTTGGCGCATATTTAGGCTCAGGGCCGACCGGTGTGCTTTCGCCGTTCCAGTCTGGCTCCAGCCGGTCCGAAACCGAGAGCATGGCACTCTACTCCGACCTCAAATACAACATCTATGGGCCGATATCCTTGCTGGGCGGATTGCGCTACCAGCGTGACCATGTTCGAAGTCAGTCAGACTTCTATTCCGCCCTGTCCGGGACGACGGCATACGACATCGACGCGACATTTGACGTATGGTTGCCGAAGATCGGACTCTCCTACGAGATCAACACCGAGAACACAGTTTCGGCGGTCGCGTCACGCGGCTATCGCCAGGGGTTCACGGAGAGCATTGTCGGCACAGACCTGCAAAACGACGTCGACCCGGAAAACGCATGGACCTATGAGCTGTCCTATCGCTACGATTCCACTCTGAACGGACTGAGCGTCGGCACCAACGTTTTCTATAATGACTACACCGACCAGCAGATCGTCGTCGTAAATCCGGATTTCGCCCCGCTCACGAACACATTCAATGTCGGCGATTCCTATTCCTATGGCACCGAAATTGAAGGACGTTACAACCATGGTAACGGATTGACGCTGTTCGGCTCCCTTGGCCTGTTGAAGACCGAGATCAATGATTTGCAAGGTGATGTATGCGCATCTTCCGGTGGCAATTGCGCGGGTAATGAATTTCCCGAAGCGCCGAACGTCACTGCGGCCTTCGGTGGCGTCTACCGCCATCAACAGGGTTATTTCGTGACCGCCGACATGAACTACACCAGTTCATATTTCTCGAACGGCGACATCAACAACACCGACCAACAGGAAATAGACGGGCGCTTCCTGGCGAATGCTTCGATCGGCTACGAAATCGATAACTTCCGAGCGCAGCTCTTCGTGCGGAACCTGTTGGACGAGGACTACATAACGAGCATCAGCTCAAGCGGCACCTCCGCTTCTATCGGCGATGGTCGCACCATCGGCGCCGTACTGCGCATGCAGTTTTAGGGAGCTGTTTGCCCGGTATTCGATCGGGCAAGGAAGTGAAATCCAGCGCTTTGGGTGGGGGCATGTCTAGAGCAGGCATGCCTCCTCTCTAAGGAGGGTACGCATTTTGACAATTGATCGGTCTCTGTGATGACTGAGGGCAGTGAGAAGGGCGACACATTGGCGGGCGAGGCTGGGCCGCGGGCGTGGTTGACCCGGCATCCGAGAGCCGTGCGCTGGATCCTGTGCTGTCCGGGCGCTTTCGTGGCCTCGGCGGCGATCATGGCGGTCCTGCCGCTCTGGCTCCCGCATGGGGCGGCTGAAATCGATCATCTGGTCTTTCCGATCCTGATGTTTCCCGGGATCTGGGCAGCGGTCTTCTTCTATGCCTGCCTGGAGCGGGATCTCATCCGTGCAACCTCCGTCATCACCGCATTGATCGCTGTCACAGGCCTCATGGCGGTGTTGGCTGCGACCGGCGTATTGGGGTAAGCCGTGGCAATCATTTCCACTGAACAGACCAAACGACTGTTTGCCATCCACGGCTGGTCTGGCGCCATTCTCGGGCTGCTGCTCTATGTGGTTGTGCTGACAGGCGCTCTCGCGGTCTTCGCTGCCGAGATCGGCAACTGGGCGAATAGCGGTTCCGATCATCACGACCCGCTTGCCCGGTGGGTCGGCGTGGCGACAACCAAGGCAGCGGCGGATGTTCCAGACGAATACAAGGAAGAGATCTCGATCTCCTACGACCATTCCGGAGATCTCTGGTTCTTTTTCCATACCCACGCAAAGAACGCAGCGGGCCGCCTTGAAGATAAGGGAGTGATGGTCGCCCTCGATACCGACACCCATGAAGTGATCTCATGGCAGGAAGGCTTCAGGTCGGAGTTACCTACCGCCGACGCGGCCGACGCGCTGGCACGCTTCTTCGTCGATCTCCATATCACCCTTCACGTGCCCCACCCTTGGGGGCTGTACCTCACTGGGTTGCTTGGCTTCGTGATGCTGGCCGCGGCGATCTCCGGCTTCCTGTTGCACCGTCATCTCATCCGTGACCTGTTTCTGGCTCCAAGGCTTTCGAGCAGACTGCTACGGGCCCGCGACCGGCATATCCTCGCCGGTAGCTGGGGACTCCTGTTCGCGATTATCCTGGCCTTCACGGGGGCATTCTTCAGCTTCGCCACATCGCTCGGTTTGCCGGTCGTCGCGGCCGTTGCCTTCGGTGGCGATCAGGCGGCCATGGTCGAGGCGGTGATCGGGGCGCCGGAGGCGGAAGATCCGCGACCGGAGCTATTGGTCAGTCTGGATGGTGTGCTGCGCCAGTCGTCGGCACTGGCCGGCACCCGGACGACCTTTATATCAATCGAGCATTTCGGGCGGGTCGATGCTCGTATCTCGGTCTTCCATGAGCCGGTGGAGGGTGGATTTCGGCCGTTCCATCACTTGTTCGACGGGACGACGGGGAAATTCCTGGGCAGTCCGCCGACTCTCGGCGCCGTACCGTCCGCAGGAGACACAGTCTTCGGCGTTATGTCGGCCCTGCATTTCGGTACTTTCGCGGGCTTTCTCTCCCGGATGATCTGGTTCGGTCTTGGCTTGGCCATGGCCTATGTGACGGTCACCGGCCTGCAGCTCTGGCTGAAACGCCGCGCCGATGACCTCACATGGCAGAGGGTCGGCCGACTGGTGCTGGCGACGGTGTATGGTCTGCCAATCGCGATATGCGGTGCCACTCTCGCCTTCTTTGTATCCCTACCGTTGCAAGGAACGGGTTTCTGGACGCCAACCGGCTTCCTGGCCTCCTCCGCCGCCTGTCTGGCCACCGCATGGTGGATTGATGACGCTGACCGGCTGCGCCGTCTATGCAGGATGGTTCTTGGCGGCATGCTCTTCGCTCTTCCGATGGTCCGGTTCCTGATCAGCGGTGACGGCTGGATACGGCTTTTGAGCACTCAGAACACCGCCGTCATTGTGCTTGATTTTTCGCTTCTCCTGGCCGGCGCAGGGCTGCTCTACATGACATGCCGACCAGCCAGTGAGGCCCCATCGGCGCCAAGAGAATCCGAGGCTGCGGAATGATGACTGTGATCCTTACTCTGGCGGCAATCGCCATAAGCGCGTTGGCGGCAGCACATCTTGCGTACCACGATCCCAAGCGTCGTCGGGCTTTCTCCGAGCCGCCTCGGGAGGGGCGTCCGCGGCGTGCCGAAGCCTGGACCCTGATCTATCTTCCCGGAGTGGTGTTTCTGGTCTTCGATCAGTGGACGGCTTTCATGATGTGGATCGGTGGAGCGCCTTTGGTGTCGTGGCTGTTGGTTGCCCAGTCACCGCAATTCTACCGCTGGGCGGGCATGAAATGGAGTTCCTTCGTGGCCCGTACAAAGAAGCTTCAGCTCCGAGAATGGATGGCCGGGGTAATCTGGCCTCGGCTACTTCATGAAAAGCGGGAATGGCATACCAAGCTGCGGCTAACGAACGATGCTGACGCAGCGCAGCGAGTGGCCAACCTGGAATTGCGTGTCGCTGAACTTGAGCTAAAACTTAGCGAGACGTCACCCGTCCGGGAAGCCCCCAGTGCTGTTGATTTCCATGACGCGAGCGGGGCGACGTGGCGCCAGATGACCTCTTCCGGCGACCGTCCTTAGCGGGTGGATTAGAGCATCCGTGTCGCGCGAGGCCTGGATGGTGCGCGAGTCACTGCCGCTGTGATCTGATGGTATATGGCTTGGTAGCGGGCGACTGGGAAAGTTGATCCGGACAGCGCTCTAGATCGACCTTGTGCGCCCCAAAATGGACACTCGTTAAACGCCTGCTGCAACTTCCCTGAAGCGGATGATTGAGCAAAGCACGGGAACGGCAATTCGATTTGATTGGACACGTAAATGTAACACAGTTCGGATCCGCACTGGAACGTACCCAATTTTGAGCACTTTTCTTTCTATCGGACTCTCTGGGGGGCAGAGAGCGTCGGATCTGATTCAAGGTGATGTCTTGATCCGGAGCACTTGCTATTCATTGATGAAACAGGCGCCCGCAAGAAGATGGTGCGTCTGCGTTGATGGTCGCCGCGTGACGAGCGGTGACCATCCCCGGTCCCGCACAGCCATTGTAAAACCATGACCTTCGTCAGCCGCGTTGCGGGAAGCAAGTCGCCGATCAATTTTCAGTCATCATCCGCCATATCGCCTCTATCCAAAACGACTCTTCAAAAGCAATTTTGAATCATGCATCACAAAAAATTGGGGTCCCTTTTATCAACACCACTTATTAATGACAGGGCGCCGATAATAAGCGCGCGTACACCGAGATAATATTCATCATCGATTCTTTGTTCTTCTTTTCGGGCAATGTCCTGTTGCCGTCCGGCCTCATCATTCTGGACAGGAAGAACGGTGTCGGCCACCGCGACAGTATGGTAGGCGACTGTGAACAAGAGCCAGCGTGATTGTTCGAAGTCGATATTACAGGTCTCCGCAGTCTTGAGCTGATGGGTGTTTATTTTCTCCACCATTGCCGGTGTGATCATATCCTCACGCAGCAAGTACGGCGCAATACCGGGATTTTCCGCGACCAGTGACCACAAAGAGGCACTGAACGTCATCAGAAAAGCCTCCAGGCTTTCTCCGTCCCGCGCCTCGGGGAGTGACCAGCTCAGAAATATTTCTTCGGCAACCAGTTGCTTCAGCATCTCGAGGCCGGAGATATGTTTGTAAAGCGCCATATGGCTGACGCCGAGCTGAGATGCGACGCCGACAAACGTGATTTTCGGCAAGCCGACTTCAATCCCGGCCTCGGCGATACGTTTTCTTGAGATCTTCGGGGGCCGTCCCCGTTTAGGTTTTTGTTCACACATATTCTCTCCGTTGGCGTTCTTTCCGATGCGGCCGCATCGATTGCGCCTTAGTGCCAGCATATACCTGCGTCGCGAATTTCGACACAAAATCAACATGATCGACTGCTCGACTTTTTTAGTGTTGACGATGCATATCATGTTAAATAGCAATTAGTTTATATATATGAAACTAAATCGCCATGGGGATAAGCGATGAACGTTCGACCAGATTTCCGTCTGTTTATGAGTTTGACAGGATCATCCGGACGGAAAGGGAATTTCCCAGCGTCCAAACGAAGCTGGATGCTCGCCGTCAGCGTAGCTGCTCTTCTACCGCTCAGCGCGCTATCGGCATCCGCTCAGGGTCTCGACAAAGATGCGGGCACGGTAGCGTTGCCGCATATCATCGTAACTGGTGAGAAGGTGGAGCGGACGCTGAAAGAGACAGCCAGTTCCGTCACTGTGATTTCCGAGGACGACATCGCAGACGCGCCCTCCGCGATGACGGTTCCCGACTTGCTCAAGAACACGCCGAATGTTTTCTACACCAGCAACACCGATGCGCCGATTGTTCGCGGTGTGGATGCCAAAGGGCCGATCAATTTCGGCGGCGCATATCTGGCAAAACCCATCCCGCGTGTGACCATTAATGTCGACGGGCGATATCTTAACGCGGCAGAACTGGATTTCGGCGCTGCCGGAACCTGGGATGTCGATTCAGTTGAAGTTTACCGGGGCCCACAGACAACAAGTCAGGGTGCGAACAGCATTGCGGGCGCAATCATCGTCAATACAAAGGACCCGAGTTTCGCCACGGAATACGCGGCTCAGGCGCTTTATGGTTCTCGCAACAAAAAACGCGCGTCCTTGATGGCATCCGGCGCGCTTTCAAACGATTTTGCGGCACGGGTCGCGATCGATTACAGCGGCCGGGACACGTTCATCGACTATACGAATCCGGATTTCTCGGCGCGTGACTTTGACTTCGACTGGCAAAATCTGAACACCCGTATGAAGCTGCTTTGGCAGCCGGAGGACATTCCCGGTCTTGAAGCGAAGCTGACCTACTCGCACACAGATGTGAATCGCCCGCGGTACGAGGCGGCTTCCGAGCCCTATGATGACCTCAATAACGCCGAAGGGTATCAGGACAATCAGACATCAAGAAACAATGTCGGCATTTTTGACGTCACCTACGATTTTGCCGATGACGTTACGGTCACCAACAAGATCCAGTATTCCGTCGGAGTCTACGACTACAGATTTTCAGCACCTTTCGCCGGATCTGCGAACAGGGACAACAGCACTGTCGCAAATGAGACCCGTGTGAATTTCGGTACCGAAAGCTCATCTTTGAGCGGCGTTGCCGGGCTCTATTATTCCTATGACCTGACCAACAACCGCCTGGACAATGCCCTGGGTTCGGCAGATGCCGATCTGACCCATCACAGTGCCAGCCCGTTCGGTGAGCTGACATGGCGGTTTGCGGACCGCTGGGCACTCACAGGAGGGCTTCGGTACCAATATGACTGGATCGGACATGAAGGGGTCAACAGCTACGTCTCCGGCGCCTATCACGATTACGGCAAGGCCTTCAGTGCCGTCCTGCCCCGGATCTCTCTGGCCTATGACCTTTCGAGCAATGTGACCGTCGGAGCGTTGATCAGCCGGGGGTATGTGCCGGGCGGTACGGGCGTCAACATTCGTGGCGGAGAATACTACACATTCGAGGAGGAAACGGCCTGGAACTACGAGCTGTTTACCCGTGCTGGTTTTCTGGGGAACAGATTGTTCCTGACAGGTAACCTGTTCTACACGGAATATGAAAACGCCCAGCGATCCGTAACCGATTATCTCGACGGCATTCCGTTCGGTTCGGTCATCATCAATGCGGATAAAGCGGAAACCTACGGGCTGGAGCTCGGTGCGAGCTACAACGTCACTGATGCGATCAACATTCATGGTGGAGCAGGGCTTCTTCAGACGGAAATCAGCCAGTTCAGTGACTATCGTGGATCAGAATTCGTCGGCAACGAATTCGCCAAGGCGCCGGGATATATGTTCAATGTCGGAGCCGATTGGGACGTCACATCGGAAGTCCGGCTCAGCGCCTCGGTCCGTCACACCGACAGCTACTTCTCGAACGACACCAATGACGCAAGTCTTCGGGTCGAAGCCTACACCATCGCCGATGCCCGGGTGACCTACATGCCGACGGAGAATGTGGAACTGCTCGCCTATGCGAACAACATTTTCGACAATCGGGTGGCGACGCAGAAATACACTGATCGGACAAGTGGAGGGGTCTCCGCCTACATGGCAGAACCGCGTGAGGTCGGCCTGGCCCTGAAGCTCCGATTCTGATCAGCCTGTTCCTGTTCTGACGGCAAAACAGGGAGCCGGGGGTCCCCCGGGATCTTCGGCTCCCCGCGCTAAACACCGACACATTTATGAGCTGCACTAATGTCCAGGCCGAGCCTCGCGCATGCCGACCCGATCAAGACGTTGTTACACCCAGTCAGAAGGACGCTTGGTATCGCGGCCCTGTCGGCGGGTGCGGGGCAGGCGCTGACCCTCGTTCCGCTGGCGCTGATTGCCTGGAATGCACAGCGCATTCTGGCGGATGCCGCAAAAAGCGACATGCTCTGGAGCGCTGCTTTGGCCGGGGTGGCTTGCCTCGCACTCGGCCTTGTCCTTATCACGGTGGGGGAGTGGCTGGCGCATGTTGCCGATGACAGGGTCACCACGAAATTGCGCCGGGCACTTGCGACCAGATTGACCCGGGTTCCGCTCGGCTGGTTCACGGATCGCGCTTCAGGCGAGGTCAAGCAAGCTTTGCTGGACGATATGGATGCGCTGCATGAGTTGACGGCGCATTTCTACACCACGCGCGCCCGTTGTATCGGTGCGATTGCCGTATCCGGGGCGTATCTGTTTTCTATCGACTGGAAAATGGCGACGATATCGCTGCTTCCCTTTCCGCTTTTCCACCTGCTTTTCGGCATGGCAAAGAAATCGATCAGCGCTGATCGGATGAGGGACTTCGCGGAAGGGCAACAAGGGATCAACAAGGCTGTCGTGGAATTCGTCGACGGCATTCACGTGGTCAAGGCCTTCGGCTCTGCGGGCAAGCCACACCAGGCCTATGCACGTGCGGTCGATGCTTTTCTCAAGGGCTTTCTGAGCTTCACCCGACCGCTAGTGGCGCCGATGGCAAATGCCAACGCCCTGATCGCACCGGTGAGCGTGCTTTCTGTCGTCCTGGTTTTCGGCGCTTTGTTTATTCATTTGAAATTGATCGAACCGCTGGATGTCCTGCCCTTCGCACTGGTGGCGCCATGTATCTCTGCGCCTTTGATGCTCCTGAGCTTCCTTGCCCACGGCGTTGCGCAGGCGACCGGCGCGGCAGGCCGAGTCCGGGCCCTTATGGATACGCCTGTGCTTTCCCAGCCAAGAGAAGAGCAACAAGAACGCCCACGAGATTCCGAAATCCGGTTCGAGAACGTCTCCTACGCCTATGACGGTGCGGATCAGACCCTGTCCGGCGTCAGCTTTGTGCTTGCGCCCGGCAAGATGCTGGCAATTGTTGGAGCATCCGGTGCCGGAAAATCCACAATTGCGCGGCTGCTTTTGCGTTTCTTCGATCCGGAGGATGGACGGATAACGCTGGGCGGTGCCGATCTGCGCCGTATCGGCACGTCGGATCTCTATCGTCATATCGGCTTCGTGTCGCAGGACGTGCGGACCTTCCACGCCAGTATTCACGAGAATATCGGCCTGGGGCGTCCGGCGGTCGGGAGAGAACAGATCGAAGCTGCGGCCCGGGCGGCCAATATTCATGACCGCATTGCGGTCTTGCCGAGAGGATATGACTCGGTCATTGGACGAGATGCCGTGTTTTCCGACGGGGAGGAGCAACGTCTTTGCATTGCGCGCGCGATTTTGCTGGATGCGCCGGTTCTCGTCCTGGACGAGGCAACGTCCGCAGCTGATGCCGAGAGCGAGGCACTGATACAGGACGCGCTGTCTCATCTGGTGCGGCAGAAGAGCCTGATGGTTATCGCGCACCGGCTGGATTCCATAATGCACGCGGACCACATCATCGTATTGGACAGGGGACGGATCTGCGAGCAGGGGACGCATGAGAGTCTGCTCGCCGGCGAAGGCCGTTATGCAAGGCTCTGGGATGCCGGTTGCTATGACGCTCCGGCAGCGCAAAGGGGGGCCGGCCGATGATCGGATCGATCCTGACTATTCTCGGCCCGGACGCCCCTGTTTTCCGCCGCTACCTCTTGATGGCAGTCGGCTACGGTGTGATGAGCGGTCTTTCTATCAGTGTCCTTGTGCCGCTACTGGCCATTCTGTTCAAAGGCGATGCGAACGCCATACCCTGGCTCGCTTTCTTTTGCCTGTGCGTGATCGTCAGCTGGCTGTTCCGTCGGCAAGTTGAGAAAGCCGGCATTGATGTCGGTATCGCAGTGTTACGCGGCACACGCCAGCGCGTTGGCGAGCATGTGGCGCAGTTGCCGATAGGGTGGTTCACGCCGGAGAACACCGGACGGCTGAGCCACATGATCACACATGGGATGATGGAGATCGCGCAACTCCCGGCCCATGTCTTCACGCCTGTTTTCAGCGGTGTTGTTGTCCCTGTGGTTGTTGCTTGCGCGTTGCTCACCCTGGATTGGCGGATGGGGGCAATCGCGCTGGCTGCGCTGCCGGTTTTCGCGCTTGTGTTTCTGCTCGCTGCCCGATTGGGACGGATGGCTGACAGGGAGTATCACCGCAGTGCCGCGCATACCGGTCTTCGCCTGGTCGAGTTCGCACAAGCACAGTCAGTTTTGAGGGCGTTCGGGGCGACTGGTAGTGTCTCTACCGCCCTCGACGAGGCTTTCGACCGGCAGGAACGGGACAAGCGTAAGCTCATCTCCATTTCCATGATTTCTGTTGTCCTGAATGTCTGGCTCGTACAGACAGTTTTTGCCGCCTTGCTTTTGTTTGGAACACAACAATTCGCAACCGGATTGAGCGTGGACGCCGCGATAGCGATGATCGTGGCCCTGTTCCTGGTCACCCGGTTCGTGGAGCCCCTGCTCGACGTGGCGGGCTATGGAGACTCAATCCGGGCCGCCCGTAATCAGCTTGATGCCGTCAAGGACGTCCTGTCGACCGCTCCGATGCCACAGCCGATAACAACGAAAATTCCACGCGACGGTTCTATTGATCTAACCGATGTCCGGTTTCGCTACGGACCGGATCAACAGGAAGTCCTGCGCGGGGTCAGCCTGCATGCAGCGCCCGGATCGTTCGTCGCCCTTGTGGGCGCGTCCGGCTCCGGCAAGAGCACTATTCTGCGCCTGATCGCCCGCTTCCTGGACGTCGAGGGTGGTGCCGTTTCCGTCGGCGGCGTCGATGTGCGTGATGTGTCCGGCCCGGTTATGGCCGACCAGGTCAGCCATATCTTTCAGGATACATATCTTTTTGAAGGAACCATCGCCGAGAACATCAGGCTGGGCAGAGCGGACGCCTCCGAGGCGGAGCTGGAAGACGCGGGCAAGCTTGCCGGCGTCGACGAAATCGTGACACGCCTGCCGGACGGGTATGAAACGTCCGTTGGTGAAGGCGGCGTTCGGCTTTCGGGTGGGGAGCGTCAGCGGGTTGCCATTGCGCGTGCGCTGCTGAAAGACGCTCCGATCCTGTTGGTCGACGAAGCAACGGCTGCCCTTGACGCCGAAAATCAGGCCGTTGTTTCGGCGACGCTTGAACGATTGCGCGGCCGATGCACGGTGATCGTTATCGCGCATCAGCTTTCCACGATACAGATGGCCGACGAGATCCTGGTGCTGGAAGATGGCCGCATCGCGGAGCAAGGAACGCATGCCGACCTGGCGGCGCGCGACGGTGTCTACGCCCGTTTCCTGCAGCAGCGGCGTGCGGCCAGAGGATGGCGTATCGGGTCGGCCGCATGAGTGTGCGGGGCCATTTCTCCTCATTCGCGCAGCGTGCCGGGCTGCCGCTTTGTCTGGTCCTATTGTGCGGCACCTCGCTGGCAATCGGTGCGAACCCGCTGGATGTTGACCAGCTTTTGTCTTTTTCGGGGACGGGGTGGCTCACATTGTCGGCGAGCCGTCTGCCACGGCTGGCGGCGCTGATTCTCACTGGCGTCGGATTGTCCTGTTGCGGGTTGATTTTGCAGCAGGTCCTGCGCAACCGCTTCGCCGAACCGGCGACAACCGGCGGACTCGACGCAGCCAAGCTCGGGGTCCTCGCAGGTGTCGTCCTGGTGCCGTCTGCCGGGGCGCTTATCCGGACGGCCTTCGCGATGACATGCTGTTTCATCGCAAGTCTGATCTATGTCGCCATTGTCCGCCGGATCAGACTGCGGAATACGATCCTCATACCGGTGATCGGCCTTATGTATGGCAGCGTGCTCGGCGCGCTGGCTGAATCCTATGCCTACGCAAACAACATCGCGCAAAGCATGCAAGGTTGGTTGCTGGGTGATTTTTCGAAGGTCATCCAAGGGAATTACGAGATCATTTACGTGATCCTGCCGGTCGTTCTGGTGACTTACCTTTATGCCCGTCAGTTCACCTTGCTCGGAATGGGACAGGACATGGCGACCAGCCTGGGCCTGAGCTATCCGGCCATGCTCACCCTGAGCCTGTTCCTTGTTTCCATCACAGTGGCGGTAACGGTTATCACGATCGGGGCGGTGCCGTTTGTCGGCCTTGTCGTGCCCAACCTCGTCGCGCTTTGGCTTGGCGACAATCTGCGCCGGACCCTGCCCGTGGTCGCCATGGGGGGGGCAACGCTGCTGGTTGCCTGCGATATTCTGGGCCGGCTGATCATCTATCCGTTCGAAGTCCCCATCGGCCTAACGGTCGGCGGAATAGGAGGGACGATGTTCCTGGCTCTCATCATCTGGAAACATCGATGACGGGCCGGTCTATGCGGTTGCTCCTGTTGGTGGCGTTTCCGCTGCTGGCAGTTTTCTACGTTCTGGCAGGTTCGGACTTCGATACGGCCTATATCATTCCCAGAAGACTGGCCAAACTTGCAGCCATGATGGTCGGCGGGATTGCCGTCGCCGTGTCCTCGATCATGTTCCAGACAATTGCCGGAAACCGGATCCTGACACCGGCCGTGATGGGATATGAGTCCGTCTATCTGCTGCTCCAGTCCCTGCTGCTTCTGTTTATCGGGACCGCCAGCCTGCATCTGCTCGGGGAGATCGGAAACTATGCGGTCTCGATCCTGTTCATGTTGGGCTATTCCTTCTTGCTGCATCGCTGGATTCTCGGCCATGCGCACCGGGACATTTATTTTCCGCTCCTTGTCGGTCTTTTGCTCACCATGGTGATCGGCACTTTCACCCACTTTATCCAGCTCAAGATCAGCCCCGGTGAATTCGCGATTTTTCAAGGCTTCGCGCTAGCGTCCTTTGAAGGAATTTCACCGATGAGACTGGCATTCTCGGCGGTCTTTACCGGAGCGGTTTGCGTTCTGGTGTGGAAAACCCTCCCATATCTCGACGTGATCGCGCTCGGACGGGAGCAGGCGACCTCGCTCGGTGTCGACTATCAACGCCATGTGCGGTTCTTGCTGGCGCTTATCGCAATCCTTGTCGCGGTCTCTACCAGCTTGCTCGGCCCGACAGCCTTCATGGGGATCTTCGTCGCCAACACGGCCTATCTGCTTGCGGGGAATTTTCGGCACCGGGTCCTTCTGCCCCTTGGCAGCGTGGTTGCAGCGGTCATGTTCATGGTCGCCCAGCTCATGGTCGAGCATGTTTTCAACTACAAGACGACAATCGGTATTCTGGTAAATCTCGCCTGCGGGGCCTGGTTCCTGGTGCTGGTCGCGCGCCCCCGGACCGACCTATGATCGACGTTGAGAATCTGCACAAATCCTATGCCGGGCGATCCGTCGTTTCGGGGGTCACGGCGCATTTTCCCCGAGGCTCTATGACCTCGCTCATAGGCCCCAACGGCGCCGGGAAGTCGACGCTTCTGATGATGATGGCGCGATTGCTGCCGCCGACCAGCGGCAGCGTCTCGTTGAATGGAGATCCTGTTGCAGGCATACCGGTCGAAGAGTATGTCAAACAGGTTGCAACCCTGCGCCAGGCGCCGGATTTCAATCTCCGTCTGACTGTCGAGGAGCTTGTCGGCTTCGGCCGTTTTCCCCATAGCCGGGGTGCATTGACGCTGGCGGATCACGCCGCGATTGATCGGGCTCTGGAGGTAACGTCCCTGGGACCCCTTCGGAAGGCCTATATCGACGAGCTGAGCGGCGGCCAGCGGCAAACGGCCTTCTTGGCCATGACCATCGCGCAAGACACCGATTATCTGTTGCTGGATGAGCCGCTGAACAATCTCGATATGCGGCACGCGGTCGAGATCATGCAGACCCTTCGCGCGCTGTGCGTCGAATTCGGCCGGACTGTGGTCGTGGTCATACATGACATAAATTTCGCGGCGAATTACTCGGATCGCATCCTGGCTCTCAAGGCGGGGAAGGTCCATGCAGCGGGCCCGGTCGCGGACGTCGTGACCGAGGATCGCCTGCGGGCACTCTACGACATCAACCTGGAAATCCTCCCTACCGCGAGCGGTCGCGTGTGCAATTACTTCAACATGAGTGAAGGTGTATGATGATAGGTAAAGCCAAGTTCGGTCACACATTTGCTGCGTTGACGGGACTCTTCCTGATCGCGGCTTCCGGGACGACTGTTGTGGAGGCCCAGGCGGCTCCGGACAGTTTCGAGACAATCGAGATCCCGCACGCCCTCGGAGTGACGGTTCTGCAGGACCGTCCTGAAAGAGTGGTGGCACTCGATATGAACGAGTTGGATTTCCTCGATCAGCTCGGCGTGCCGGTGGTGGGGTTGCCGAAGGATTTCGTCCCTCATTTCCTCTCGGCATATGGCGAGGATCCCGATGTCGCGGATGTCGGGGCTATCGTGAAGCCGAATGTCGAGCGCATCTATGGCCTGAAGCCGGATCTCGTTTTGATGACTGCCTTGCAGGCGAAACATTACGAAGAGATCACGGCGTTTTCTCCCGTGCTGCATTACGACATCGATTATCGACAGAGCGGCAGCGATCACATCGAGACCGTCAAGAAACATGCGATGACGCTGGGGCGGATTTTCGGCAAGGAAGAGGTTGCGGCACAGAAGGTCGCCGGGCTCGACGCCCGGATTGAGGAGCTCAGAAATATCGCTCAGAGCCGCCCGGAACGCGCGCTCGTCATCATGCACAATAATGGAGCGTTCAGCTCTTTCGGCGCAGGCTCGCGCTATGGATTTGTGTTTCACGCGCTCGGCGTGAAGCCAGCTAATGAAGCGCAGGAGACCGGGTTGCACGGCCAGCCTGTGACCAGCGAGTTCATTCAGGCGGCTGATCCCGATATTATCTTCATCATCGACCGGACCTCCGTCATGCGGCGCCAACCTGTACTGACGGCGGCGGAAATAGAAAACCCGTTGTTGAAAGAGACGAAAGCCTGGAAGAGCGACAGGGTGGTCTTTGTCGATCCCGATGCCTGGTACGTCACCGCCGCGAGCATCACACCGCTTGAAATCATCGTCGCTGAAGTTCTCGCGGCCTATCAGAAACCTGTCGTGAGATAGTCCAGCGGTACTTATCCGGATGATCTCTTCCCGAAGATTTCGACAAAGATGTATCGGAGTTTTCGAGTGATGGCCCGTTGCATGTTCATTGGAGAGTTTGATGAAAGCGTTCCGCTTTCAGAAATAAATAGCCTGTTTCTGAAGGTAACCGGCCGCGGGTTTGCATGTGAGAGACATAATTTTCGAATTCACGGTCCACAAGAAACCTGGCCATCCTGCCTTAGAGCGTCATCCTGGAAAGTAATGTTGGACACAAATGCGACCTCATGTCTGACGGCGCCGTGATGGGTAAAGATATTTTCCAGAATTACCGATGTGCCAACGACCTGAATTATTGAGGGCCCGCATTCTTCATCGTATTCGCGCACCAGCGCGTCTCACCAGCTGTCTTCGAATTCCAACCTCTCGCCAAGCAGTCGCACGCCTTTGATGCTTCCATCGTCATTCTGAATTTCACAGCCCGGATGTTGGGCCAAGTGGCGGACGATCCGTATTTGTCGATCCGTTGCAGCAACTCGGTTCCTGCGCTTCGCTTACTGAAAGCGAGTTGAAGAGCAACTCACTGCGCTAAAAAAATTGTCTCTCACGAGTCCCTGATTGCGTCCCTCGTTCGTCACTTCAGTGAGTGGGCGTTGGTTGCTCGTTCAGACCGATTGGGGATGGCGCTGAGGAGTGCCAATGGGATGGGGGACCTGATGGATAATCGAACCGGAACTATGTGGCGATCGCGCTGGGGACGCGTGTCTCTTTCGCTTCTCGCGAGCCTCTTCATTGCCTGCAACTGGCAGGCTCCGGCCGCGGCGCAAAGCAGCGGGGACGCGGCGGAGGAGCGACAGAGCCTTTCTATTCCGCCAGGATCGCTCACCGAAGCATTGAACCGGCTCGCCGCGCAAGGGGGGCTTCAGATCCTGTTCGACGCCGCGATGACCGCCGGCAAGCAGACCGAAGGGGTCGAAGGGGCATTCACCCCGGCGGAAGCGCTCGACATCCTCCTCGCAGGTTCTGGGTTGAGTGCCCGTTTCGCCGATGCGCGGCAGGTGGTACTCGGACGGGAAGGCTCTTTCGCCGATGGTGCTGACGCGGAGCAGGCCGAAGTCGCAGCGCTGGGGCCGATCAAAGTCTATGGCGCTCGTACCACGACGACCCTTGAGGACGTCTCCGCCAGCGTCGGGGTCGTGACCGCCGAGGAGATCGAGGGCGGACAGATACGCTATCTGCAGGAATCCTTCCGACGGCTGGCGAACGTGATGGACGGCGCCTTTGTCAATTCCGGCTTCCTCATTCGCGGCATGAACACGGAAGGCTTCGTTCCGGCCGGCGCGCCAATGGGGTCGGTCTATATTGATGGCATTCTCCAGGCCCGCTACAGCGCCCGCTTCGGTGCCCGGAATCTAATCGATGCCGAGCAGGTCGAGATCTATCGTGGACCGCAATCGACCCTGAGCGGCCGCGCTGCGACCGCCGGTGCGGTCTATATCAAGACCAAGGATCCGGTGATGGCGCCGGAAGGCTGGATTTCCGGGCTGCTCGGCAACGAAAGCCTGTCCGGCGTCGGCTTCATGGGCAACGCGCCGCTGGTCGAGGATCAGGTTGCGTTCCGTTTCAGCGGCAGTCTGGAGGAGGGAGACACGAGCGTCACCTACCCAACCTATCAGGACTACGCGAATTACGACAAATTCCGGAAAGAGATCAGCCGCAATTTGCGCGCCAAAGTGCTTGTCGAGCCCAAGCACCTGCCCGACACGCGC
Organism: Nisaea sp.; assembly: GCF_039990255.1. GTDB lineage: Bacteria > Pseudomonadota > Alphaproteobacteria > Thalassobaculales > Thalassobaculaceae > Nisaea. Next base: position 147,899 of record NZ_JBDXGG010000018.1, read on the forward strand.
GCCCTGCTGAGCTATTCCTATTCCGCTGACCGACCGAATGAGCGCCTGGTCTGGGAGGGCTCGGACTACACCCTTGATGACGAGCGCGGCGATGGATATCAGTTCCCGACCTATGCGGAATTCCGCGAGATCAAGGTCCACAACACCGGTCTCGAGCTGACCCATGCACTGTCTGACACGCTGATGGTAACGTCTCAGACGGGGCTGAATTACGGCGAGACCAAAAGGAGGTCCGTCGATGTGGGCACGGCGGGCTCGGTGAACGGTCTTGCCGGCACCGTCGACGACACGCTGCTGAGCCAGGAATTCCGCCTTAACTACGACCAGGATCGTTGGAGCGGTGTCGCCGGGGTGTTCGGCAGCTTCCAGGAATTCGACTCGGTCTTTGACGCGGCCCTCGACCCCTATCTTGAGCTGGCGCAGACCTTCAACCGCAAGACGACCAATGTAGCCGCCTTCGGTGAGGTAACCTACGAATTTTACCCCACCTGGAAAGCCACCCTTGGCGGACGCCTCGATTATCTCCGCGAGAAGACCGTGCAGACAGATCTGGACACCTACCCCTATGGCGGCACGCCCGTGGCCTCGGAGAACAGTGCCGTTTTCGACGAGATCAACGCGGTGCCGAAACTAGGTCTCTCGAAAGATCTGGCGCCGGGGCATGTCGCGGGTGCCACATATTCCGAAGGCTTCCGCACCGGCGGTTTCTACGTGAACAATCTAAGCCGGAAGGCGGAATACTACGGCCCCGAAAGCGCGCGCAATTTCGAGCTGTTCTACAAAGGGCGTTTCCTGGACAATCGGCTTTCGGTGAACGCCAACCTGTTCCTCACCAAATATGAGGATCAGCAGGTCGAGATCCGGCCGGACCCGAACGACCAGACCTATCGCGAGACCACAAACGCGGCCTCATCCCAGGCCTGGGGCTTTGAGTTGGAGCCGACCTTCCAGGTGGATGAGCAATTATCGGTCTTCGCTGCCATCGGTTACCTCAATACCGAGTTCGAGGAGTTCAATCACGCAAGTTACGGGGACCTCTCGGGAGAGCCGTTCCCGGAGGCGCCGGAATGGACCATCGGCTTTGGCAGCCGGTATGAATTCGAGAACGGCTTTTATGTCGGTGGCGATGCGAAATACACATCGGGCTATCTCGCGGATTTCGGGATTTCGCCGACGGACGATATCGATGCCCGCTTCATCGTGAACGCCCAAGCCGGCTTCAAGAAGGACAATTGGGAAATCAATGCCTTCGCGGAGAACCTGCTTGATGAGCGCTACTACACCTTCATCGACCGCGATGCGGCGCCGGTTTATGCGCAGATCGGACCGCGGCTCTCCTTCGGCCTCAACGCAAAGGTCAAATTCTGAGCGGATGGCTTGCGCGACTTCCAGAATGCGGGCTGCAATGCCGGCCTTCGCCTTTGCGGGCGGAGGCCGGATGGTCTTTGGTCTCTTTTTCTTGATTGCAGGGGCATTTTGCTCGGCTAGTGCAGATGCCGCCTGCGACGGGCGACTGATTTCGCGCGAGATCCTGGGGCCGCCGGTTTGCGTGCCGGAGGCGCCGAAGAGGATCGTCGTGCTCGACCCGCTTCTGACATTCGGGATTCTCTACGAACTCGGCGTGCCGGTCGTCGGAACGCCGCTAGTAGGTATTCAGGAGACGGATATGCGCGCCGAGGCCGAGCAGGCGGGTGTCGCGGATCTCGGGCATCCGTTTCAACCCAGCCTGGAGCGCATCGTCGCCCTGCGGCCGGATCTGATCATCGGCGCCTCCTATATCCACGCCAAGATCCATCAGCAGGTGGCGCGGATCGCCCCGACGCTCTTGATCGATCACATGGACTGGAAAAACTATTATCGGCTCTTGGCCGAGATAACCGGCAAGTCGATCAAAGCCGAACAGGCAATCGAGATTTACGAGCACCGGGCCGCCGCGATCCGCAAGCGGGTCTCGAAGCGAGAGGTGTCTGTCGTGCGTGTGGCGCCGATGGGGTTCCGTGTCTATCTCGACAGCCCGGCCGCCTATGCCCCCTACGCTGTCCTGCGGGAGGCCGGGGTGACCCGGACGCCCTACGAGACCGCCGCGGGAGACGCCATCGTCAAGCGTCCCGACTGGGAAGAGCTTGGCGCGCTTGATGGTGACATCCTGCTCTATGTCGTTTTTGCGGGTCTCGATCCTACCAAGGATGATGCTCTCGAAACGATTACGTTGGCGAACCCGCTCTGGCAGGCCTTGACGGCAGTAAAGGCCGGAAAGGCCTATCGGGTTGACCGGGCCACATGGATGGGCTTTCACGGGATCGCCTCGGCACACCGCGTTCTCGATGCGATCGAGAGCTTTATCCCGATGGCGCGATGAGCCCGGCGCGTTGGCATTTCGGCAGAGAGACGGGTCGCGTCTGCGCGCTCGTCACGCTCTCGCTCCTGCTGCTCGCTGTCTCGATCTGGAGCGTTGGACAGGGGACGACAGGCATCCCCGTCGCGGAAGTGCTGCGGGCGTTCACCCACTTCGACGGCTCATGGGAACATTTGGTGATCATGAATGTTCGGTTGCCGCGGGTTCTGGCCGGGTTACTTGCGGGCGGAGCTCTTGCCGCGGCAGGAGCGATCATGCAGGCCGTGACCGCCAATCCGCTGGCTTCTCCCGATCTGCTTGGCGTCAATGCTGGTGCCGCCTTGGCCGTGGTGGTGGCGCTTTCGCTGTTCGGGGTGAGCTCAAGCGCGGGCCATGTTTTGTTTGCTTTCGCTGGGGCCGGCGCAACAGCCATCGCCGTCTATCTACTCGGCACGTCAGGGCGCGGCGGTAATGTCCGGATCCGGCTCGTGCTGGCTGGCGCAATCCTGACGACCTTCTTGATGGCTCTGACCGTGGCTGTCCTGATTTTTGACGGGGCAACCCTCGACGCGGTGCGCCAATGGACTGCCGGCTCACTCGTCAATCGCTCCATGGCGCAGGTCGAGGCTGTGCTGCCTTTCATGCTCGCAGGCCTCGCGCTGGCGCTTCTCGCCCGGAGGCAGATAACGACATTGAGCCTCGGGCCAGACGCTGCTCGCGGCGTGGGCCAGAACCCGGCGCTTTGGCTTGGCCTCTCCTTGGTTATCGTAATCCTGCTCGCGGGCGGAGCCGTAGCGTTGGCCGGGCCAGTTGGGTTCGTCGGCCTCGTCGTCCCGCACATTGTCCGCGTCCTCAACGGGACGGATTATCGCTGGATCATTCCGTTCTGCATAACCGGGGGAGCGCTGCTTGTCGTCGCGGCGGATGCCGGGGCGCGCATCATGCTCAAAGGCGCGGACCTGCCCGTCGGCATTGTCGTCGCGCTGCTCGGCGCTCCCTTCTTCCTCTGGCTGGTCCGCGTTCGGGCCCAGGCCCTGGCATGATCCGCATCAGTGCCGGATTATGCATTGGTCTGGCGGCGCTTGGCCTTCTCAGCCTGACGAGCGGTGAGTACCGCATCTCGCCGGATGACATCCTGACGGTGCTTGCAGGCGCGCCGGAAGCTTTGCCGACCGGAGTGGAGATGATCCTTTTCGACTTCCGGATGCCAAGGTTGATCCTCGCGGCACTGGTCGGCGCGGCCCTTGCAGTCGCGGGCACGGTCGCCCAGGCGATATTGCGCAATCCGCTTGCTGAACCTGGCATTCTCGGGATCAATGCCGGCGCGGCGCTCGCGGTCATGGCCCTTGCGGCGTTCGTCGAGAACGCCTCTGTCTCCCTGCAGCCCCTGGCCGGATTCCTCGGTGCCCTGGCGATGGCGGCGGCGATATTTGGGATTGCCTGGAAAGACGGAACGACCTCGTTGCGGATCATCCTGATCGGCGTCGGCCTGAACGCGCTGGCCGGTGCCGGCTCTGCCTGCCTCGCGAACTTCGGCAACGCGGACGATGTGCAGCGCGCCATGATCTGGATGGCGGGAAGTCTGCATCACGCCCATTGGGAAGATGTGCGGCGGCTTACCTTCTGGCTCGCAGTCCCTTGCCTCGTCATCATGCTGGTCTGGCGCGAACTCGATCTTACCCGGTTCGGGGATCTTGTTGCACGCGGCCTTGGGCAGCCGGTGGATCCGATGCGTGCCCTTATGATCCTTTTATGCACGCTCGTCTCCGGTGCGGCGGTCGCGGCGGCGGGGTTGATCGGATTCGTTGGTCTGGTGGCCCCGCATGTAGCCCGCCGTCTGATCGGTCCCGGACATGCGCGCCTTCTGCCTATATCCGCCCTGATGGGCGCTGTACTGGTGGTCGCCGCAGATCTCGTCGGCCGGGTCATGCTAGCGCCGGCCGAGCTTCCCGTCGGCATCGTCACGGCGCTGGTCGGGGTGCCATTTTTCGCCTATCTGCTCTGGAGCTGGCGCGATGCCTGAGGTTGACGAAATGCCTGAAGAAATCCTCAGCACTCGCAAGATGACGCTGGGTTATGGCGCCAATACGGTCATACGCGATCTCGATTGCGCAATACCGGCGGGCGCCTTCACAGCGCTGATCGGGCCAAACGGATGCGGCAAGTCGACCTTGCTGCGCGCATTGGCAGGCATGTTACGGCCCCGTTCGGGGCAGGTCTTGCTCGCGGGGCGTTCGGTGACGGCCTATCCATTGAAGGACCTGGCAAAGAGGATCGGCATCCTCGCGCAGGGGGCAGTTGCTCCCGATGGGTTGACGGTGATCGATCTGGTACGCCAGGGACGCTATCCCCATCGTACATTGTTCGGGCGCTGGTCGGCTGGGGACGAGACGGCCTCCGAGGCGGCGCTCGGGCTGACTGGCATGTCGGAGCACCGCGACAGTCGCGTCGACCGGCTCTCGGGAGGGCAAAGGCAGCGCGCCTGGATCGCAATGACCCTGGCACAGGAGACCGAGATCCTGCTTCTCGATGAGCCGACGACCTATCTCGATCTGGCCCATCAGATCGAGGTTATGGATCTGATGCGACGGCTCGTTCTCGAACGCGGAAAGACGGTCATTGCGGTTCTGCACGATCTCAATCAGGCGGCGAGATATGCCGATCGCGTCATTATGATGGCGAACGGCCGGATTTACGCAGAGGGGAGCCCGGCAGAAATCGTCACCGCGCCGAACATCGAGCAGGTCTTCAACGTGCGTTCGCGCATCGTGCCGGATCCGGAGACGGGCACGCCGATGTGCGTTCCGGCGTCTGTATAGAGGGCGAGGTTTTTCATCGCGCCGGAAAACGCAGCGATGACGACCGATGGCCCCGTATTGAGATTGCGACGCATACTCGATTAATGTAGTTATATTTTCAGGAGTGGATATGCGTCCGATCGAGAGTTCATCAGAAAACAGACGACGGGCAGCAAAGGACTTTCAAGGAAACCGCTCAAACAGGTTTCCGGTTCTGGCGGCCATGTTTCTGTCCTTCACGAATGCGTCTGGACGATGTCACCGCCATGCCTTCAATTTCCAGCTCAATAGATGATTTCCACGGTCTGGATGACGGCGATCTGCTGAACTCCGCGATCGAGGCCTATTACGCCGACATAGCGAAGGCCGTAGGGCGGAGAAGCCCGGCGCGGACCGGCGCGCTGGACATCGTTCACGATCTCTATGTCAAACTCGCGGAAAACCCGGAAGTGCTGCGCGACAAGAGGTCGATCAAGGCCTTTCTGTGTCGCGCTGCTGTAAATCTGGGCATCGACCGTTATCGCCGGGAGGCTTTTGAGGCGACGATTTTCTCCAGCATGGGAGAGGAGGTGACGGAGCTCCCGGCTACGGCGGCCCTCGCGCCCGACAGAGGGCTTGAGATCAAGGCCCGCATCGCTGTGTTGCGCGATGCCATCGGCGAGCTGCCGCCACGACGGCGCGTGGTTTTCGTCCTCCACCGGCTCGACGACATGCCGCCGGAGGAGATTGCCCGCAAGCTGGGAATCTCGCGCAATATGGTAGACCGGCATCTGAGACGGGCTTTCGCCCATTGCCTCGACCGGCTCTTGCAGATGCAATAATACAGAAGTCTCTAATTGAGAGGCTCGTTCGTCTAATGGATGAGGCAACGATCCCTCCGGGAGATGATATGCAGAAAAGGCGGCTTACTCGCACCGAGCGGAAGCGCCATCTCGAAGTCGCAGACTGGCTCCTCAGGAACCGGTCCGGCGCCGGGACAGCGGACGATAGACAGGCATTCGTGACGTGGCTGGATCAAGCACCCGAAAACCGCGCGGCGTATGAGGCGGCCGAACGGGTTATGGGGGAGGCATCTCTTGCCATCAAGTCGGACCCGGCGCTGGAAACTTTCCGCGCCGTGCCGGCACGGCACGGCCGGAAGGCTGCCGGTATCGTGGGCCTGCTTGCTCTTTGTGCCTTTCTCTTCACGTTCTTCGACGGGCGGGTTTATTTCGAGGCCGATGCAATTTCGGGCCCGGGCGAGGTTCGGGAAATCGCGCTTGAGGACGGCTCGAAGGTTCTGCTCAACGCCTCCTCGGCCATCGTCTACGATTATTCCGATTCCCGCCGTACGCTTCGACTGCTGCGCGGGCAGGCCCATTTCGACGTGGCGCGCGACCCGGGCCGTCCCTTCACTGTGGAGGTGGGAGATGTACGGGTAACTGCGTTGGGAACGGCCTTCGATATTCGCAAGGGCAAGAAAGCGACCTCCATTGCGGTGCTGCATAATGCCGTCATGCTGGAAACGCCATCGGACCCAGGGCTTCGTATTCGCCTCGATGAGGGCGAGTTGGTAAGTCAAAGCGCGAGCGGCCGCTTCGGCGGGATCTCGAAGGTCGATCCTGCGTCCGTGCTCGCATGGCGCCGAGGACAGCTCGTGGTCGACAATGCGGATCTTGCCCAAGTGGCCGAAGAAATAGAGCGGCGTTTTTATGGCCACGTTCTCTTCGCCGACAGATCCCTTGGAGACCGGAAGGTGAGCGGGACCCTCGTCGTTTCGGAAACCGATGCGGCTTTGAATTTCCTGGAGCAGGCACTCGGTGTCAAATCCATCAAGGCCGGTCCGCTGATCGTTCTTTACTGAAACCCGCTCATGCATTGATGATCCGTGTCGCGAGCGGTGCTTCGATACCTGACAGGCACGATGGTCTTTTTCGCACCCTGCGACCCAAAGCCGACGTTCTATCTATGCTGCAGATCACGCGCCGATTGTAAAGAATTGGAGCCGCACCGCATTCTGCACCTGCTAGACGAATCCCTCGACGCGCTTCTTACGGGGACTGGACAGCGCGAGCACTTAGTCTCCGCGATCGGCTCATCGAAAATCACCAAGACGGGCGGCCTCTAAACGGGGAGCACTTCAAATCTAACCGCGTAATGTAAATCCACCGGTCTCTCTAGCCACCTCTCTGGCGGTCTCGAAGAGGGCTTCCGCATCCTTGGGGTTACTGATCTGTCCGAGATTTGTCACCGTGGTCATCGCGCAGGCAATCTCCTGCTGTGCATCGAAAACCGGAACTGCCTGGCCGGTGATTTCTGGCAGGAGATGGCTGGTGAATTTGGATCGGAACGTCGTGCGGATCTGGTCCAGTGTCTGTTCCGATGGCGGTTTACCCCGGAAGGCGCGGGGTTGCAGGCGTCTCGCTACCTCGATCTGGCTGGCCGGCAGAAAGGCCTGAAAGACATGGCCGCAGGCGGAATTGTCCACCGGCAGGATGTCGCCAAGGCCGACGGAGCTGATCGAGAAATATGCACTGCGGTACCAGCGAACCAGGGTTGGCCCGCGTTCGGTCCAGATGGCGACGCCGGCGCTGGCCGCGACACGCCCCGCCAGGTCCTTCATATGCCGGGCGGCAATTTCCACCGCGTCCGTCCGTTTCAGTGCGGCAATCCCGACACTGAGGGCGGTCGGGCCCAGATCATAGAAGCCGCTGGCCGGGTCCTGGGTGGCCAGTCCCTCCTTCACCAGGCTTTGCATATAGCGGTGCGCTGTGGAGCGGCCGGCATTCGTTCGGCGTGCGAGTTCCGCCAGTGCAAGCGGCTCCTCGGCATTGGCCAATGTTTTCAGGAAACCGACGGCGATGGAAACGGACTGGATGGTTCCAGGTCTCTTTCCGTTGGCCGGTAACGCGCTGCTTTCGGATGTCTGGGGCATGGCTGGGTGAGGACACCCGTCTCCCGGCAATAAAAAAGGTCAAGGATCGGGTGCGCGCACTGCAGTGTCACCACCATCGTCCCGATTTGCAATGTGCCTCCATTCCCGACAGCACATTAGCGGTCAAACCTAGTCAACGGTTGGTCTGCAATCAAGTTTCAACCCGGTCTGATTGCCGCCCGGTGCACTCACGTTGCGAAAATGATACAGCGTGAAATAGAACAAAAATCATCCCAAATTATGGGATGCATTCTGACATGCGGTATGCAATACGATAATGATTATCATTATCGTAGGGCGATGAGGAAATGAAAACACGTTCGTTGAAGTGGTTGCTCGGCAGCCTCACTCTTGTACCCTTTGCGTGTGCGATGCCGGCCGGCGCGCAACAGGTGTCTGACAAACCGGAGCAGGCGGTCACACTGCCCCGGATCGTGGTGACCGGCGAGAAAGTCGAACGGAGCCTCGAAGATACTGCGAGCTCGGTGGTGGTGTTTTCGGAAGCGGATCTCGCTGAAAAGAGTTCCGCAGTGACTGTCACGGATGTGCTCAAGAGCGTGCCGAACCTGATCTATACCGATACGATCGGAGCACCGGTGATACGTGGTCAAGATACACAGGGACCCAATTTCGGCTCCACGGCGTTCTTCGCCGGCACGATCCCCCGCGCGACGATCAATCTCGACGGCCACTATATGAATTTTTACGAATATGTCTTCGGAGCCACGTCGATCTGGGATGCTGAAACCATTGAGGTTTTTCGAGGTCCGCAGACGACATCACAGGGCGCGAACGCAATTGCCGGTGCGATCATTGTGAACACCAAAGATCCGACCTTCGTGCCCGAAGGCGCGTATCAGGCGGAGTACGGAAGCAACAATCGCACCCGTGCTTCACTGGCGGTATCGGGCCCGCTTGTGGAAGATCAACTCGCCGCGCGTCTCGCTGTCGACTATTTCGGGCGTGATACCTTCATCGATTACACTAATCCGAACTTCGCCAAAGGCAGTACTGACCAGGATCTGGAGTCCTTCAATCTTCGTGGCAAGGTCTTGCTGGTCCCGGAGAATGTCGAAGGCCTGTCTGCGAAGTTTACCTACGCGCGGATCTACAACAATAGTCCTACATACGAGACGGCGAGCCCTCCCTTTGACGATCTTGACAACGCAACACTGTCGATGCCGAGCTGGGAGCAGAACACGAACACCGGCACACTCGATATCGATTATGACTTCGAGAATGGCTACAAGATCTATAACCAGTCGCAGTACTCGGACATGCATGTTGATCGCGTGACTGAGCCGGTGACGAATGGCTCGGCGGAAGTCGACCAACAGAACGCGTCTAATGAGACGCGGCTTACCTGGGGCGATTCTGGTGCCACATTTAGCGGTGTCGCCGGACTGTATCTTGCCCGCACGACATCGGAAGACATCCTATTCATCCGAGGCACGTCAGAGTTCGATGACGAGAAAAACCATCTCGGCCTTTATTCCGAGATGACATATCGTCTGACGGATCGTTGGACCGTGAGTGGCGGGTTGCGATACCAGCGTGACTCCATCGAACGGAGCGGCACATCGAGCTATGCCTCCGGCGCGCTCGATTATGACAAGACCTTCGACGCCCTGCTCCCGCGGGCCTCACTTGCCTATGATCTGACTCCGACGAGTACGGTCGGTGCCATGGTCAGCCGAGGATACAATCCGGGTGGCATCAATCTGAGCTTCACGTCACGTGACTACGTCAATTTTGAAGAAGAAACTGTCTGGAATTACGAGTTGTTCGGTCGGACACGGCTTCTGGACGGCCGTCTGGGTTTGTCGGGGAACCTGTTCTACAGTGACTATAAGGACTCGCAGAGACTGATGCCGGACTATCTTGACGGTGTCCTCTACGGCAGTATCGTCGTCAATGCGGAGAGCGCAGAATCCTATGGCCTTGAGTTGGCAATGGATTATCTCGTGCGTGACGATTTACGCCTGCGGGGCGGGATCGGCCTGATGAAATCGGAGATCGGTTCTTTCTCTAGCGTCGACGGTGTCGACTACACCGGCAATGAGTTCGGGCGGGCGCCAGCCTATATGGTCAACTTAGGCGCGGACTGGGACATCACCTCGGAAATCCGGCTGAGCGGTGATGTGCGGCATACAGACGGTTACTATTCGACGGACGAGAATGACCAGAACTACGAGGTCGATAACTATACTATCGCCGACGTGAAGCTGTCATACGCACCGCGTGAGTATTTGCAGCTCTATGCCTTCGCTAACAACGTCTTTGATGAGCGGGCAGAGAGCTCTCTCTATGATGATCGTTCGGTTGGAGGCATCGTCGCCAATATGGTGGAGCCGCGGGTCTTCGGGATCGGATTCAAGGGTACTTTCTGATATCAGCAACCGATTAGAATTAAGGCTGCGTGCTCGATTGCACGCAGCCTTTTCTGTTTCGGCCGATGGTTACTGCTTCGCCCAGGTCTCGATCGCGTCGAGCATGTGAAGAGCGCTTGCCACTGTCGGCGTAGTGACCTGCGCAGAGTCCACGAACATCATACGGCCTTCGCGGGCCGGTTTCAGGAAGTGTTGCCAGCCTGGCACGATCCGGTCGAGGGACTGGCGGATCGCGGTTTCGTCCCGCGCTGGCTTGCCGAATGTATTCATTACCACCAGAAGATCAGGATCGAGCCGCCCGAAGGTTTCGGCACTGAGCGGGATCAGCAATGTCGCGCCGAACCCGGAGATCTGGCTGTCGCGTTCGACGGAGAGGCGATTATAGCCGAGATCCTCAAGCGCTTGGACCATGCCCGCCATTTCACCCACCGCATTGATCTGGTCAGAGAGAAAGATCACCAGATACGTCTGTTGGCGCGGGTCCGTCGGCAGGGTGGTGCGGACCTGATCGACCCGCGTGAGATAGTCCGCCTTTCGTTCTGCGAAAATCTCTTCGCGGCCAAGCAGCTTGGCGAGTGCTTCTTCCGCGTTGAATCCTCGGACGCGTCCCGTGCTGCTGTTTTGCAGGTAGACCGGCGCGATTGATGAGAGCAGTGCGGCTTTTTCACGATCATGCTCGGTGCCGATGATCAGGTCCGGCGCGAGAGCCCGCATTTTTTCGATATCCATGTTCCCGAGGGCACCAATACCCTTCGGCATCTGCTCAGGGGCCCTGTCACCGAGTACGAGCCTATAGAAATCCGCCGACATTTGGGTTCCGCCATCGTCGGACCGGCCGTAACTTCCGACTGGAGCGAGCCCCAGATCAGCAATCGGCACACCAAGCAAGGGTTCATGGAGAACGATTATCCGCTCCGGGGCCGTCGGTATCTGGAGGCTGCGTCCCGTGTCGTCCGTGACGTTGCGCTCAGCGGCAATCGCCGGATGGATTGCAAGCAGAGCCAAAAGCAGGAGGAACATTCGCTTCATGGTGTTTTCTCTCAATTGCGCTGCGGGGCAAAGGCGGCTCTCAGCCGCATGGAAATGATGAAGAGCGGAACGCCGAGCAAGGTCAGAGCCAGCCCAATTGGAATGGCAATATCTCCGGCGAAACCACGTGTCAGGGCATCGGCACCGATAACCAGGACGCCGCCGGTCAGACCGGAGAGGACAAGGCGCGCCCGTCCTGTGGTCGGGGTCAGGGCATTTGCCAGATGGGGCGCCATCACGCCGAGAAAAGCGAGCGGTCCGACGGCGGTCACGGCTGCGGACGTCAGCAGCACGGAAGTGAATAGAATCAACGGTTTAGACCGTGCTGCCGGTTCGCCAAGCGACATCGCCATTTCCGCACCGAGGTCGTAACAGGAGAGTGCTCTCCCCAGCAGGAGGATTGCCGGCAGGCTGAGCGCGACCCATGGAGCGAGCGCGGCGATGTTGCCCCAGCTCGCCTGAAACAACGATCCGGCCAGCCAGTCCGATACGGCGAAAGATGTCTCGGGCGGCAGATAGAGGATCATGATCGAGGTGACGGAGGAGAGCACCGTTTCGACCGCGATGCCCATCAGCAGGATCGCCAGACCGTCGGATTGCCCGCCACCGGTGAGCCAGATCAGCAGGACAGCCACGCCGAGCCCGCCGAGGATCGCGGCGAGCGGGACAAGGCTGATTGGCGCCTCCGGGGCGAGCACCAGCAATAAGAGGATCGTCACCATGGCCCCCTGGCTGAGTCCGAGTAGTCCCGGATCGGCGAGCGGGTTTTGCGACAGAGATTGCAGCATCGCGCCGGTGAGCGCGACACACCAGCCGGCCATGAAGCCGAGAACGAGCCGCGGCAGCCGGACGTCGAGCAGCGCGAAAATCTGGTTTTCATCCAGCGTGTCGCCGGAGAGCAGTCCGACGAAATCCAAGAGGCCGGTCCGCGTTGCACCGACGCTTATCGCTAGACCGGAAAAGCCCAGCCCGACCGTGGCCAGAAGCAAGGCTGCCCAAAGGGTGTCGAGCCGGATCTCCAGCCCAGAGTCCCAGCGCAGCACTTTTCTGCCGCCACTCGAGAGGCCTCTCTTCATGCTGGCCTCCGGGTTCTGGCGGTTAAATATCGGCGCTTTACGATAATGACGAAAACCACACCACCGAGCAGATCCGTCACCAACCCGGTATGGAGCACGTAGGGGGAAAAAGCCGCCCGCGCAACGAGATCCGCAAGCAGGCAGACAACTGCCCCTGTCACCGCTGCGGCCGGCAGGATCAGGCCGAAGGCACCGCCGACGAAAGGGCGGATAATGTGTGGCACAACCAGCCCGATGAAGGCCACCGGCCCGCAGATCGCCACTGAAGAGGAGGCTGCGAAGGCGACCGCGATCAACGCCGCACCGGTGACGAAAGGAACGTTGACGCCCGCTGATGCTGCTTTTTCCGTTCCGATAGTGATCAGGGTCAACGGCCGCGCCAGAACCAGAAGGAAAAGCAGCGCCAGCGCGCCGACCCACCAGAACATGGCAAGGCGGTCAGCGTAGAAATGGTTGATGTTGCCTGTGACCCAGGCGAGCAGGTCGGTGCGCCGCAATGGGTCGGACAAGAGCAAGGCATTGGCGATCCCAAACAGCAGCATCGAGACGAGCGCGCCGGAAAGGATCAGCGTCAGGCCCTGAGGATCGCGTGTGCGCGCGACCATCCGTGCCACCGCGAGACAGCAGAGAAAGCCCAACAGGCCGCCGGCAAGTGCCGATATTCCCTGGGCCTGCACATCTTGCTCGAAAATATAGATCCCGATGAGCACCGCCACGGTCGCTCCCGCGCTGATCCCGAGCGTCGCCGGTGCAGCCAGAGGATTCCGCGTCAGACCTTGCAGAACCGCACCGGCGCAGGCCATGGTCGCGCCGACCTGCAGCGCGATGAGGGCACGCGGTACGCGCTGGTAAAGCACGACGAAATGCTCATAAACCTCTGCATCGAAGCGAAAGATCGCATCGAAAATCGTGCCTGGACCAATCGTTCCCTCACCTACGGAAAGATTGAGCGCTAGGCTGAGCAATAGACTGAAGAAGCCGCCCGCCCAGAAAAACTGCCGCCGGCTCATCCTGCTGCCGCTGCATGGTTAGAGCCGAAGGGAAGGCAGACCAAACGGCCCTGATGAGAGAAGATGTCCGCTTTGAAATCGAATACCCGTTCGACATTGGCCCGGGTCATGGTGTCCTGGACTGCTCCAGCCGCTTCAACCAGTCCGTCGCGCAGCATCACGACATTGTCAGCGAAAGCAGTAGTCAAGTTCAGGTCATGCAGCACGGCGATGATGGTTTTGCCATGCCGGGTCGTCAGGTTTCGGATCAGGTCCAGCACTGCATATTGATACTTCATGTCGAGATGATTTACCGGCTCGTCCATCAGGATGAGTTCGGCGTCCTGTGCCAGCACCATGGCTATCCAGGCGCGTTGGCGCTGGCCGCCCGAAAGCGCGCTGACCGGGCGGTGAACCAGATCGGCGAGGCCGACGATCTCCAGTGCATCGCGGAACAATTGCCGATCGCGCGCCGTCGGGCCGCCGAGCAGTGAATAGCGTGCATAGCCGGCAAGCTCGATCAGCTCTCCGAGTGCCAGATAATCCGGACAGGTGCTGTCTTGCGGCAGGTAAGCGACACGGCGTGCCAGAGAGCGCCGTCCCATCGTTTCGACGGGAACGCCGTCGAGCGTGATCGAACCGCTCGACCGGGGCACGAAGCCCATGACGGTCTTCAGGAAAGTGGATTTTCCGCAGCCATTCGGCCCGATCAGCGCGGTAAGCCGCCCGGCCGGGAAAGAGGCTGAAAGACCGTGCAGAACCGGCGCGTTGCCGTAGGACGCCGTTATATTCACTGCTTCAAGCAAAGCACTGCTCCGTCATGCTGCTGCACCGATTAAGCACGCTGTTCCGATTGTCAATTTCTGCTCCGGGCCTGCATCTGTGAAGGGCTTGGAAAGAAGTCATAAAGAAGTGTAATACCGTCAGCAATGCGTTATCCATTCCGCATTCTGGAACGTTACCCGTGTCACCGATCAATCGCGCGAAAGGTCGCCACCATGAGTGTCAGAGAGAAGCTCCATATCGGGATGTCCCTCGCTCCGACCTGGCTCAGCGGGGATGCCTGGCGACGTTCGGACAGCGAGATAGAGCAAGTTTATTCCAGTGATTACGCTTTGGATATTGCCAAAAGATCAGAGGCGGCAAAGCTCGATTTCGTCTTCCGGCCCGACTCTCTTTTCCTGAATGTGGAGGCCCTGGAGAACGGCCCCGGTTTCGGCAGTCTTGATCCGACAATCCAGCTTGCCTCTATCGCCCGTGAAACCTCCCGCATCGGTCTGCTGACGACCGTTTCCACGACCTTCTTGCCGCCCTATGTGGTGGCGCGTCAGCTACAGTCGCTCAACTGGATCAGCGGCGGGAGAGTTGGTTGGAATATTGTCACTGCGCTGGATGGAAACGAGAATTTTGGCTTGGCTGAAATGCCATCCGCGCAGGAGCGTTATGAACGGGCGGCCGAGTTTACCGAAATCGTGCGGCGACTTTGGGAAAGTTATCCGGCGGAGGCCCTGAAACTGGACAGACCTGACGGCCGATATGCCGACTCCTCGCTGGTCAAGCCGATCGATCACGATGGCGCGCATCTGCGGGTCAAGGGCCCACTGAACCTGCCCGCATTCGGGAATGCGCGAATCCCGCTCATCCAGGCTGGCGCCTCGCCGGACGGGCGTAATTTTGCTTCTTCGGTGGCCGATGCGATCTTCGCCTCGACGCCGGATATCGAGGCGGCGGTCGAGTTGCGCCAGGACCTTCGCCGACGCGCGGAAGGGCATGGGCGCAAAGCGGACGATATCCGGCTGATGCCCGGTCTCAGCCTCTATCTGGCGCAAAGCCGTGAAGAGGCGGTCTCGCTTTTCAACGAAACCCACACCCGCATGGACAGTGCTCGCAAATTCGCTTCGATCATGGCGATGACCGGGCTCGACCTGCGCGACTGGCCGACGCAGCGGCGAGTCACGGCCGAAGACCTACCGCCGCTGCCGGAAAAGCTGCGTAGCCGGACTCATGCAGAATTACTGCGCCGCCTCATCCTGCGCGAGGAGCCGACCGTGGCGGACTTACTGACCCGGCCAGAAGTGATCGGCTCGGCGCACTGGCAGATCGTCGGTACGGTCGAGGATGCCGTTGCGGAGATTACGAAGTGGCAAAGCGCGGGTGCGATCGATGGGTTCATCGCGGTTCCGGGCGGTTCTGTTGCATCCATGCGACTGGTCCTGGACGAAGTTGTTCCCCGCCTGGCTGAGGCGGGACTGTTCCGCACCGACTATTCCGGCAACACCTTCATGGATCATCTGGAAGAATGATTAGTGTGTTGATCGTTCGGTCGACCCTAGATCGTCTACTCAAAGCGGAGAGCAGAGCCGGCCCAATTTGCCAACCATGTTTCGTATTGGCCGAGCCCATCCTTACCTTTCTGTAAATGAATTAACTTCATCCGTTGGTGTTACGCGGCGCATGGCGGCAGATCACTAAAGCTGTTCTTGCCCGCAACGACAAAAGAAAACGAGGCAAGGTAGAGCTGGCTTGATGAAGGTCCCGTCGCCAGCTGAAAAGAAGCGCGTGAGCGGAGTTGAAGCTTGGCTACGGCACGAATGCCACTTGGGTAAATGACCTCTTAGAACCCAACTGAGCCGGATGGCTCATTTGGCCGCCGCCGACCCAAAGCGGTTGATCGCCCAATTCCATTTCGCTGCGGTGTAGTCAGCCGAAGGCGACATTCGTGGCAACTGGTAAACCAGGACACTCGGTAAAGTCGGCGAAGCGGACAAATCGGACTTTCGCTACGGCTGCCGATGGTCATCTTTTCCGCTCGCGCTCGCTAAGAAAGTTGCCGGATGCTACGCATAGGCGATGAAAAGAGACCTGCTAACCATTTCAGATCTGGGTGCGGCTGATTTCGAGGCGATCGCTTCAAGGGCGGTCGAACTCGGAAAGTGCTGGCGCGAACGTTCAATGCCGCAGACGCTTGCCAGAACACGCGTGGGGCTGATCGAGGAATTGCCCGGTTGGCGCAATCCATCCGCTCTTTCTCTCGGTGCAGCCGCGATGGGCGCAACGTGCGTGCCTATCAATGCGAAGCTGGAAGGCCCAGAAACGGTCGAAGATTTGGCCGGCTATGTGGACAACTGGTTTGACCTCCTCGGTATACGCACACCGCATCTCAGCAGCCTTCGCGTGTTCGCCGGAGCGGTCGAAGCATCCGTCGTGAACCTCCGCACAAACGATGATCATCCGTGCGAAATACTCGGGGACCTCTCGTTTGTTCTTCACGAACGCGGTTCCTGGGACGGATTACGTGTCGCGATGGTTGGGCCGCGAGGCAACATCGCCCAGTCCTGGATCGAAGCCACCGGGATGCTGCCTATCGAACTCGTTCATGTGACGCCCCCTGAATTCGGCTTCACGCCTGATGCACTGCCTGATCGTGTTATGACCAGCGATGACCCGCGCGCGCTAGAAGACGCCGATCTTATCGTCACCGATTGTTGGCCGGATGATCTGGACGATGAGGCGAAATCGGTTTTCGCCAGGCTGCGTGTTGATGCTGCCTTGCTTGATCGCTGCCGGCCTGACGTTCTGTTCGTCCCTTGCCCTCCCGTAACTAGGGGGCAAGAAGTTTCTGCCGACGCAATGAGCCACCCGAACCTTCGGTCGAAAGAAGCCAAAGCGTTCCTGCTCCACTCTCAGAATGCCGGCATGGAATACTGCCTGGGCGACGAGACCATCGGCTTCTAACCGGTCGGCGTATTGTGAGAAGCTGATATTCGTTTGTCGCAGTATTGAACCGATGGGGCTCGAAGCGGCGGCACGGCGCTCCGGTCCTGACGGCTGGCGCCAAGTGGAAACAAACGACCCAAAGCTATCGCTCAGAGGCCCCGGATTCGCTCTCTGACAGGTCCATCATCCCAGAGCTGAACCTCAATGAACCTGTCATATTTCATGGTGAGATCAGTTTTCCACCAATCACCCGGCATTATCTCGAAGGATGTTTTGATGAAATGGTATGATAGCGAACGGCTTAACTCAGACGAAGCGCGTTTGATTTTTCTCCTGCCAGATGTGGCTTAGTCGATAATAGCGCAAGGTGGCGAAGTGCTGCGCTTTGTAACATTGCGCACGGTGACGTTTTTGAGATCAAGCGGAAAGATCTAAGGATGATTGCATATGTTACAGTTGGTGTTGACGATATCGAACGCGCAGAGCTTTTTTACACCGCATTTCTTCCCGCTCTCGGTTACCAGCTAGAGAAATACCACGGCGACTTGAGCTATGCGCTGCTTGTCGAACCCGGTCAATCAACGGCCTCACCCGAGTTCTATGTGAAGTCACCTTTCGATGGGGGGGCTGCCTCGGCTGGGAATGGGACTATGATTGCGTTTGAGGCGCAAAATCAACAGCAGGTGCGCGACTTGCATGCCGCCGCACTTGTCGCAGGTGGGGTTGACGACGGGCAACCCGGATTTCGGGACGCATACGGACCAAACTTTTATGTTGGCTACCTACGCGATCCCCAAGGCAACAAAATTGCGTTGTTTTCCAGCAACCCGAACGAACCTGGACGAGACGATTGAGCTGTCTCTGATAATCGCTAGTGCCGGTCTCTTTGTAGCATCCAACGCGCCATACAGCACACCGCCGCGCGTTAGCTGTATGTGCTAGCAACGAAGGAGAAAGGAGGTGCCAATGGGCGAGGCCAAAAGAAAGCGAGAGCGGCGCCAGTCTCGATTCGAGGAGCTGGATTCAGGGAGAACAGCATGATTAAAAAACAGCACGCACTAAAACCATAGTTCGGAAGATCAGAACGTAAAACTACCGCCGAGAGCTAAATTCTAACGACCACTCTCCACCCAGCTGAGCCGGATGGCCCATTAGGCCGGCAGCGACCCCAAAGCGGACGGTCGCGAGCACTTCAATTTGCACAACGGCTGAATCAATCGCCTGAGGAAGCTCGGGGCTCAGGTCAGCGCGGGACAGTTGGTGTAAAAAGGCGAGGTGGGGCGCCTGTTTGATCGATTCTTCATCTCCTAAGAAGAACAAGCCTCAAAGACTATGATCGAGTCTTATCATTTCTGAAGGTTACAGCAGCCCGTCGAACAGAATGTGAGGCCGCCCTTGCGAGCAATGCTCGACACGCGCGGCGACACCGTAAGCATCGGCAAGAGAGTTGGCTGTGACAGCCTCATTTGGTCGGCCAGCGGCCATCAGTATGCCGTCTTTGAGCAGCATGGCATTGTCCGCCCATTGCAGAGCCAGATTGAGGTCGTGGAGGACGATGATGGCAATTGCCTCGCGTGATCTGACGTGGTCCCTGACGGCGCCCATCACGCTCAACTGATGGTGCGGGTCGAGGGCGCTTGTCGGCTCGTCGAGCAGCAGGATTTTCGGGCGACGGACGATTGACTGGGCAAGGCTGACGAGCTGGCGTTGCCCGCCCGACAGTTCGTCAATTCCTGAAAGGGCGAGCTGACCGATCCCGAGATGCTCCAGAGCCGCATCGGCTTGGGCGTGCAGGCCTGCTTCGGTTTCCACATTGTTTCCGGGCGCGGCGCGCAGGGCCGTGATGACGGCTTCGATCACTGTCAGGGCGACACCCTGGGGCAAGGTTTGCGGCATATAAGTGACAAGGTGTGCGCGTTCCGCCGGCTTGCAGAGCAGAAGATTGCGTCCGCCGTAGAGAACTTCACCTCGCCCAGGCAGCAGACCTCCAAGGGCGCGGAGCAGAGTGGTTTTGCCAGCGCCGTTCGGTCCGATCACTGCCGTGATCGTACCCGCTTCCAGTGGAGGCAGCGAGAGGTCGTGGATGATCTCCCGGTTTTTATAGCCTGCGGACAGATGGCTGATTGTCAGTGTCTTATCGCTCATAAGGGCTTCTGCCGGGCGATGAGCAGCAGGAAGACCGGGATGCCGACCAGCGAGGTGACGACCCCGATCGGCAGCAGCATGCCCGGGACCAGCATTTTGCCGATGATGGAAGCGATCGACATCACAGCGGCGCCGACAAGCAGGCTTGCCGGAAGGAAGAAGCGGTGATCCTCGCCGACAAAAAGCCGGGCGATGTGTGGTGCGACGAGGCCGATGAAGCCGATGGTTCCGGCGAAGGCAACAGAGAGTGCCGCGAGCAGGCTGACCCGGAGGAGTGCCATGAAACGTAACCGCGCGACGGGAACGCCAAAGCTTCGCGCCTTGTCCTCGCCGAACCGGAGAGCGGTGAGTTGCCAGCGCACGGAGAAGGCTGCGGGAAAGCTGATCGCGACCGCCACCACGAGCAAGGTCACTTCCGTCCAGCCCGTGCGTGAGATCGATCCCATGGTCCAGAAGACGAATTGCTGCAGCGCCCTTTCCGAAGCCAGAAACTGCACAAGGGCCACCAGCGCATTGAACGTAAAGACGATAGCGATACCGAAAAGGATCAACCTGTCGGGGCTTGTTCCCTGCCGTGACGCCAGCGCGTTCAGCAACAGCACCGATCCGAAAGCGAAGATAAAAGCGTTGGCTGGAACCAGCCAGACCGGCGGCAGGCCGGGGAGCCCCGCGCCGAGGATCACCGCGAGCGCGGCACCGAAAGAGCCAGCGGAGGAGACGCCAAGGGTAAAGGGGCTGGCCAGGGGATTGTCCAGGATCGTCTGCATCTCGGCACCAGCCAGCGCCAGTGCGGCGCCGACCAGGATCGCGGTCAGGGCCTGGGGAAGCCGGACCTGCCAGAGAATGATTTTCTCCGCGTCGGTTGCCCCGTCAAAGCCGAACAGCGCCCGGGTCAATTGCTCGGCATTCAGACCGGCCGGCCCGGTGACAATATCCAGCAGAAAGGAGACGATGAGAACGCTGCCCAGTGCCATGACGAGAAGCTGACGGCGGCGGACCATGTCCAGATACCGGCCAGTGCGCCGGACACGCGCTGAGTGGTCGCTGCCTTCCTCATGCATGGCGGGTGATGATGCAGGTTTTTCCATGGTTTTCACTATCAGGCCGTGACGGCCTGGGCACCGGCTTCGGCGATGTCATCCTCGCTCATGCCGCGCCGCCAATGTGAGTAAGTGACCATGCGGGCCGCCGGAACGCCTAGTTCCTTGCGCCAATAGAGGCGAAGCTCCCTGAATGTTGCGTATTCCGTGCCCAGCCAAAGGAAGATGTCATCGTACGGTACAGGCAGAGCGATGTCGCGCGCGGCGTCGGCCAACAGGCGGGTGCTTCCCGGTGCGGCGCCATCCCGGTATAGCCAGCGTATCTCGATGCCTGGAGGGCCGTCGATATCCTGCTTCTCGCCTGTATCGGAAGTTTCTATGAGGGCGATACCCTCGGCG
This sequence comes from Nisaea sp., assembly GCF_039990255.1. Lineage (GTDB taxonomy): Bacteria > Pseudomonadota > Alphaproteobacteria > Thalassobaculales > Thalassobaculaceae > Nisaea. Next base: position 168,731 of record NZ_JBDXGG010000018.1, read on the forward strand.
GAGGCAGGCAGGTCTTCAAGGATACGGGCGATGCCGGGTAGGCCTGTCTCGTCGCCTGCCAGAAGGTACCAGGCCGCCGGCTTCGGGCCATGCGCAGCGGGGCCCAATATGCCTGCGACATCGCCTTTCCTGGCGCCAGCGGCCCACTGGACACCCGGCCCGGTTCCGCCATGCATGAAGAAGTCCACCTCAAGAACATCTGCCACGGGATCAATCCGGCGGATCGTGTAAATCCGGCTCGCGAGCGTTCCGGCGTCCGGCCAGATTAAGCGCCCGTTATCGCCCAGGCGCGGCCATTCCGGGGTGCCGGCTTCTTTCTGCGGGAAAAGCAGGCGGCAATGCAGCTGGTCCGGCACGTCGAAGGCGCCAAGGCCGCTTCCCTCGAAGGCAATCCGGCGTATGAAGGGCGTAACGTCACGGACAGTATGGACGTTGAGGGTATGCAGGTCTGGAGGAAGTGCCGCGCCCGGACTGTCTCCCTGCCAGTCGATGGTGAGGTTCTCGCCGCGGGCAACGAAATCGACCAGACTGGTCAGGGCGTGCTTGAACCGGTTGAAGGAGGCTGGATTTTCCGCTTCGACCTTCAGGCGCAGATCCGTATCGGACGCGTGCAGCCATGCGGTGCCGCCGAAGGACGAGGTGATGATATAGCCGTCGCCATCAGGGCGCAGCATAAGGCTATGCGCGGCAAGGGAGGCGAGGATTTGCTCTAGATAGGAGCCGATATTCTCAAATGGAATAACGGCTTCAGCCTTGAGGTCAGCCATTGTGTCTCTTTTCTTGGAGGCTCAGCCAGCAGGGAGCATCGATGGGATGGGGCAGAAAACGCCGGTTGATTTCTGATAGCGTTTCTTCAGGCTTCAGATCCCGGAAAACCTCCGGATGCAGCCATTTTGCTGCGATCTCGACAAACAGGATGTTGAGCGGCTGGATAGAGACGAGCCCGCTCCAGATGCCATGCACCCTGCCATCCCGGACGGCAGGCAGGGTCTGAAAGCCGGTGCGCTGGCAAAGCCTGTGCAGGCCCTCCCGGCCTATGCCCGGAGCCAGGCCCGGGCCAATTGCCGGTCTGATGTCGCTGGCGAAGGCGCCACCGCAGGCCATGTAGACCTCCGGCGCCTCGACGATGAGCTGCTCGATGGAGAGTTTTGCAAACCACGGCGCATCAACGGCTGTGAGATTGCGCCCTCCGGCAAGCCCGAGAAGGTCGCCCCAGATACGTGTGCCCGCCGCCCAGCAGCAATCATCGTAGGTCGACTGAAGTTCGAGATAGGTCTTGAGGGGCGAGAATCCGTCGAGCCGCTGGCGAATGAAAGCGAGGCGCTGTTCGACGAATGCGGTGAAAGCCGCCGCTTCCGCCTCCCGATTCAAAATTGCACCCCACATGCGCATGACATGCCCGAGAGTTTTGATCGGATTCTGCCCGACATCCTCCGGGCTTGCGCGGTTCGAGGCAGCATTGCTGAAGATGACCGGAATTCCGGCCGCGGTCAGTCGTCGGGTGAGGACACCTTCATCCAGATCCGGCTCGAGATGCGCGGTGGCGACGACTAGGTCGGGGGAGAGTGCGAGAATGCTTTCCAACGAGATTGTATTGGCCATCTGACCGCCGATAATCGGGATCGGCCCGCCGCCGGACGGGAACTTGTCATACTGGCGGCGCAGTAGGTCGCTATCGAAGGTCTCCGGTCCTGCCCAGCCGACGACCAGTCCGGACGGATCCGGATGCACCATCGCCATCGAAAGCATGTCCCGCGCGTCCAGCAGGACAATACGCCCTACATGCGCGGGGAGCGCGACGGACCGGCCGACAATGTCCGTGACCAGGCGCTCCTGTTCCGTCGCGCCGAACGCCGGTTGCAGTTTGCCTGCAACCGGCGCCAGTGCGGCAGCGGCGAGAAGAAGAGACGCCGTCCGACGATCAAGTTTCACTTTACCAAAGCTCATTCTGCACTCACCAGCGGTAACGCAATCCAGCCAGTGCCTGCATGCCATTGCCGTACTGGCAGTAGAAGTTCGAGCTGCAGCTTGCGTAATATTCCTTGTCGAAAAGGTTGGTGACGTTGAGCGTCGCCTCCAGGCCCTGCAGGGACGAGTTCATGTTTTCCATGTCGTAGTGCAGCGCCATATCGACCAGGGTGTAGCCGTCTGCTTTCACATTGTTGGCATCGTCGGCGTAGCTGCTGCCGACGAACCGGACCCCGCCGCCGAGGGTGAGGCCTTCCAGGACGCTCGGGCCGAAGGCGTAGTTCGCCCAGATGGAGCCGTAATATTCCGGCGCGGCCTGCGGGCGATTTCCGACGGTGCTTGCCGTGGTCGATTCCGTGACTTCGGTATCAATCAGGGTCAATGCGCCGATCAGCTCAAGATTCTCCGTAGCTTTTCCCCGTGCTTCGAATTCAAGGCCCCGCGAGCGGACCTCACCCTGCTGGACATTGAAGCCGGGTGTCGTATCAGGCGTGAGGACATTTTCCTGCACGATTTCAAATGCCGTCGCGGTGAACAGGGCATCCATGAAAGCCGGCTCGTATTTGAGGCCGATTTCCCACTGTTCCGCCTCGGTCGGCTCGAAGGCGACACCGGTGACATCGACGCCGACAGTCGGCTCGAAGGAAGTCGAATAGCTGACATAGGGGGCGATTCCGTTGTCAAACTTGTAGAGCAGGCCTGCGCGATAGCTCGGTGCATCGCTCGACTGACTGCTGGTCGTGCCGGCAAGGCGGTTTTCCGATTCCTGTTCGGTCCAGTCATAACGGGCTCCGAGCAGGACGTGGAAGTGGTCATAACTGACCTGGTCCTGCACATAGGCGCCGACCTGTTGCAGGGTCTGTTCATTGTCGAGAAAAGTCGAAAGAGAGGTGACGGCGGAGCCGTATTGTGGATTGGTTACGTCAAGCGCGGTGGCGCCGCCGAACTGGTATTCCCAGTTGCTTTCGGCGTTCTGGATGCCGAGGCCGACGCGGGTCGTATGCTCGAGCGCACCGGTGTTGAATTCGAACTGTCCGTAATTGTCCATGGAGATGCCGCCGACATCCTCGATCGAGCGGAAAGCCTGACGGGCGATTGTGCCGTCGGATGCAAGCGCACCTGCCATCTGGATGCCCCGGAAGTCGAGGTCTATCGAGGAATAGCGCAATTTGGATCCGACGCTGATCATGTCGTTGAACCGGTGATCGAAATTGTAGCCGACGCCGTACTGCTCCCTTTCGTAACTTTCGAAATCCGGATCGCCGATATTGAGGTCATGGTCGAGATCGGATGCGTAAGCTCCGGGCGCGAGGAACTTTGGATAGATGGAGTTGAAATATCCGCCCTCGGGGTCGTTCTGGTAGAAGGCCTGCAGGGTCAGTTGCGTGTCCTCTCTTGGGCGCCAGGTCACCGTCGGACTGATGGCGATACGTTCTTCATCGACATTGTCATAGCGGGTGCCTGAATGGCGGCCGATACCGCTAAAACTGTATTGCAGCTCCCCGGCTTCGTCGATCGCGCCCTGGCTGGTGAAACCGGCCTGCATACGGCCGTGGCTGCCGCCCTCGACACGGACTTCATTGTACGGCGCCGCGGAAGGCTGGCGGCTCACCTGATTGACGAGACCGCCCGGCGTGGTCTGCCCGTATGTGACGGCGGACGGACCGCGCAGCACATCAACCCGGTCGAGCAGGAAGGGATCGATTGAGGGAAGCGCGAAAGCCTGGCCCCGGGGGAGACGCAGGCCATCAAGGAAGTCGACGACATCGGTCGATGTCCCGAAGCCGCCATAACCGCGCATGAAAAGGCTGTCGTACCGGGTGGTTACATCGATACCCGACAGGGCGCCGGGGGTGTAGTTGAGAGCGTCGCGAACAGACTGCACATTCTGGTCGTCGAGCTGCTTGCGGCTGATCGTGGTGACCGACTGCGGAGTCTCGAGAATGGGCGCATCCATTTTGGTCGCGCTATATGTCGACTTGACGAAATACTCCTCTCGAGTCGAACCGGAATCGAGCTCCCCTTCCACCTGTATCGGAGGAAGCGGTACAGCCTGATCCTGTGCCCAGCCGGTCGTCGAGACCATGCATGCGGCCGCGGCAGATATCAGTGCCGTGCGCGGTCCTAAGAGTTTTGCCCCCGCCATTATTCCCCAACCTTTCCAGTTTGGTCGCGATACGGAAATTCCGAATAACGCATAGTGATTGCGAATGATTATCAATAGTGTCAATTTTTTAAACAAACGGGACGTTCCCGTCCAGTTAAAATTTGCTATATATCCGGTAGGGCAAAGGCCGACGGGGGCGCGCTTCCCGGCGCAGACAGGCAGGCTCTGATCGGAGGGTGGCCAGCCCATGGGCGGTCAGTTAGGAAAGAGTTGTCATAACAGCCGGGATCGTAAACCCGGGAGAGGAGAGAATGGTGTGCAGGGATTAGAGGCAAGGCTATCCGGAGCGAATGGCGCGGAAAGGCGCTCCGGATAATGGCAGGCGAAGCGCGTTCAGAAAAATCGCGAGCGGGACGGCCCTCGAAGGAACAAGCGGCGGCGACATCACTGCGGATCATCGAAACGGCCGCCGGGCTTTTCGCGGCACAAGGTTTTGCCGCGACCTCGATGGAGCAGGTCGCTTCCGCCTGTAATGCCGGAAAGGACACTATTTATCGGCGATACGCTTCCAAGCTCGAGCTTTTCGCCGCTGTGGTGGAACATACCCGCACGCGCGTCCTCGAGCGGCTGGAAGGCGATATCGACGCGGTTGCGGACAAAGGCGACAGCCTGAGCCGGGTAAAGCATGTGGCTCGCTGGTTCCTGACGGTGAATCTGGACCCGGACTTGCTCGCATTTCGCCGAATCGCCCTGAGTGAAGGAACCGTGTTCGGCCAGGGCGCGCAGAACCAGCCCACGGATGACCCAATCATGGCCCGATTGATTTACGTCGTGTCAGCGGCCCAGCAAGACGGTGTGCTGCGCGGTGGTGACGCGACATTTCTGGCTTGGCACCTGCTCCACTGCATTGTGTTCGGGCCGTCTAACGATGCCATGCTTGGGCATTCGACATACGAAACGGTCGAAGCGCAGGACGCTTATTTTGAAAAGGCCTGGGATCTTTTCCTGCATGGAGTAATGAGCCGCTGATTGCGCGACTGCTCGGTAGGCATATGCGGCCGGCAGCCGCCCTGCGGAGTCTGTGACTTATTCGGCTGGCAGCGACCCAAAGCGGACGGTCAGCTTGATTGGGAACAAGGCCTCGGCCGCGCATATGAAACCGACCCACTCAGCAAATCTGCAGGCGGACCATGCCAGTTTTGACGAAGGAGCCGCTCGACGAGCTCCTCGGTTAAACCCAAATCCAGAGCGTGAAGGGACGCCCGCACGACATCATGCTCTACGATCAAGGTCACAAGATCGAGAACATGTTCGGAAATCGCAGGGACTGGAGACGCATCCACATTTGATACGATGGATGCGCACACACTTTCTTCTCCGCATTTTGCATCGCAGCTATCGTGATCTTTGGATCGAATCAACCAGTCCTGAGCCTAAGGTTGGTCTACCTCATCGCCCGTGCTGTTCAGCGGGATGCTGATCGAGATACGGGTTTCGCTGGTGCCGAAACTACGTTCAATGGTGCCATTGAGTTCGAGGCGGATGCTGGCGTCGATCAGCCGGGTGCCAAAACCTGAGGAAGGGGCGCTCCCTCCGTTGTCAGCGTTTGCGTCCACCTCACTTGCCGTATCCGTTATGCTGGAGCCGGATGGCCGTCGCTCAACCCAGTCAATGGCGAGATGGTCACCGTCATCCTCGTGACGCCAGGCGACCGACAATGTGCCGTCTTGCTCTGCCAAGCCGCCGTATTTCATCGCGTTCGTGGCCAGCTCATGAAATGTTAGGCCGAGAGCCTGCGCGGCGGTTTCGCCGAATTCGACATTCGGCCCGTCCAGTGCTTCTTCGGGGATGCGGTCACCGAAGACCTGGTTCAGTTCAGCCTGCAACAGGTCTCGTAACGGCGCGCGGCGCCAGCTGGATTCCGTCAGCATGTCCTGTGCATTGGCCATGGCCTGCATGCGGGATTCAAAGGAGGCGCTGAATTCTTCCAGATTGTTTGAATTGATCGCGGTCTGGCGGGCCATGGCGAGAATTCGGGCGATGGAATTCTTGATGCGGTGCTTGGTTTCCTGCAGCAGGAGATTCTTGTCCTCGACGGTTTTCTCCGTCATCGCCTGCATCTCGTGTGCTGTCCGGATTGCCTTCAGTTGGAGGCGAACCAACACTGCTGCGGCGATGGCCAGCAGCATCGTCGAGAATGCCAATAAACCGGTACGCCAATAGCGTGACGGATCCAGGAATTCTTCGGTTTCGTGGGCAGTGATCGACCAGATCCGTCCGGCGACATTCAGTTCGAGGTTAACTGTGAACGCGCTTGTCGCGGTAACTGCGGTGAAGTCACTTGACTGAAACAGCACCGTATCGCCGCCGTCGGTGACATCGCGGGTCTCGATAACCAGGGGCAGGTTTGCGGCGCCGACAAGAGCTTCGCGATGGAGATCGGCGGCAACGAATGGTGCGTAGATAAAACCTTCGACGGTCGGAGGCGCTGAACTGGGCGCACGATGGGACATCGTCAACTGGTCGGGAAATGGCAGGTAATAGAGAAAGCCGCCCTGCTTTTCTCCGGTGATTTCCTGCACAAGGTCCACAGGACCGCTGGCCGCGCCCTCTCCTGTTGCGAGGGCCTGCTGCATCGCAGCCCGCCGCACCGGCTCGCTGAACATGTCGTAACCGAGCGCCGCTTCATTGGCGCGGTCGAAGGGCTCAAGCAGAACGATCGGCGTTCTTCGTGCGACCTTGGTTTCTGGCCAGACTGGCCGCGGGCCGCCATAGCGCTCGCTCAGTTCCGCTTCAATCGGGGCTTCGTCGCCGGCATTGATCAGTCTTGCCAGCCCTAGTCCCAGAATGCCGCCGAACCGATTTTTCAAATCGAGTGCGGTGACGAATTCTCTCATTTCGGTTTTCGAGACGGCACCGTCGCGGGCGGTGAAGAAGGCATTCGTGGCCTGCAGAAGCGTGAGATACCGGCTGATCCGGTCATCGATACGCTCGACCGTTTTGTCTGCAATGCGCTCAAAGTGCAGGCGTGTGCTCGCGTCTTCGGCCCGAAACACGACAATCGTCATGGCGGTGCCGACAGCTGCAACTGCAAGGAAGGCGAATGCAGGCAAATATCTATTCAAGGGTTTTCCAATCTCCTAAATGGTTAATAGGGGTAAACGATGTGTCCGGCAATATTTCCCATTCAAGATAAATGCGTTTTCAGGCAGCGCTTTCATGCTCCCGTTCAGGCGTGATTAAACCGGCCAAGGTTTCAGCCTGTGGTGCGTTCTGAAGGCCCACGCCATTTCCCTAGGGGAAGCGTGCCTGCGAAATAGGAACGAATTATGGGGTGTGTGGCCAAACTTTTGCGCGTATCGCCCAAGAGGTATCGCGACTTTGCCATCTCACATACCGCTCTGTGACCTCCCGGCGCTGGGCCGGAGGAGCGATTTTGGCCGGGTACGAAACTGGATGGAACTTTTTCCGCTCGAAGGCGTTTTACTTGTATCTGCAGCCCGCGCCGGATGGCGCATTCCCCAAGACTGCAGAAAATATTGGATTTTTTCCGAGAGTCATCTGTCGGCGCCGCCTTTCCCCGGGCGGCGTCGACTTTTTTGTATCGGTTTTTCTACGCCGGATCTTCCTGGGTGAAGCTGAGATCATAGGTCACGTGATCGGCCGCAATCCGGTAGTCTGCGGTGCCATCCACTGCATTCGGTACGATGCGTTCCAGAACGATGCTGCCGAACCGTCCGTTTTGTGCCTCTGCTTCTGTACTCGCAGCTTCGCTTTCCGACCGTGTTTCATTCCATCGGATTACGATCTGCTGACGGTTCCCCTGCGGTTTGCTCTGGCATGTCAGTGTGACGTGCGTGGTTGCCTTTGCCGGTCCGCCATGGCTGGCCGCATTCACGACCAGTTCATGCAGGGCAAGCCCGACATGCAGGGCTTCATTGGGAGAGAGCCAGGGATTGTCTCCGTCGACATTGATGTCGGAATGGTCTTCGGAGACATATTTCTCGACCTGCTGTGTAGCGAGGTCGCGAAACTGCGCACCGGTCCAGCTGGAATCCGTGATCAGATCCTGTGACTGCGACAGGGAATAGAGTCTGCCGCGGAATTTCGTCAGGAAGCCGTCCAGTGTGCCCGAATGCCGGGCTGTCTGGGTGGCGATGCTTTGAATGATGGCGAGGAGGTTTTTGCTGCGGTGACTGAGCTCGCGCAGCAATGCTTTCAGGGTCCGCTCCCGGCGCCTTTCTTCCGTCATATCGATGATCGTGGTCATGATCAGTGCCGGGTTATGAGTTGGAACCAGCAATTCGACATTGAACTCGAAGAACTGGTTCTGACCGACTGCCAGTTCCCGCTTCTGATTTTCCTGTCGCGCGATGGCATCGGTTTTCAGGCTTGTCAGCGCGGCGCCGATTTCGGGGCCGAACATTTCCTGGTCGTGCGGCGCATGCGCAGGCAGCACCGACCAACAATCAGGCAGGTTTGCGATGAAGATGTAATCGAGGGATGCGTCCTGAAGGGTTACGCAAACCCCCGACCGGATCAGGGCGCGCACGAGGTGATCGCGAAGGTCCGCCTCGTCCTGGCCACCCTTTTGCCAGGTCAGATGTTCGACCGGCAAAGTCACGATAGCTTCCTCCGAACAGGCTGTTTTTCTTTGGCAGCCCGATGGCTGTTCCCGCCACCCGGGCTGCCTGAAGAACGAATTATGGCGCGCCTAAATCCTGCGGAACAGGCGGAAGACCATGGATAGTGCGAACAGAACCAGGAATACGACGAACAGGATTTTCGCGATCCCGGCGCTGGCGCCGGCGATCCCGGTGAATCCGAGTACGCCGGCGATAAGCGCGACGATGAAGAATAAAAGTGCATAACCAAGCATGATTGTCTCCCGTGTGGTTCGGGAAGAACAACGTGCCGGTACGTCATAGGTTCCATCGAATGCATTCAATAAATCCGGTTACGCTGGCGTCGTAACCTTTTCCATGAAGAACAGAGCTTGGCTGATCAAGGCTTTTACCATGTCCGGATTGAACGGCTTGGTAACCAGGAAGGCCGGCTCCGGCCGCTCCCCAGTCAGGAAGCGTTCCGGGAAGGCGGTGATGAAGATCACCGGGATGTTGCTGTTGGATTTCAGGATCTCGTTGACCGCATCGATCCCGGAGCTGCCGTCAGCGAGCTGGATGTCGGCCAGGATCATCTTCGGCTTGGTGCCGTCGAACAATTTGACCGCTTCCTTGTGGGTGCGGGCGATACCTGTGACCCGATGGCCGAGGGATTCGACCATCTGTTCGATATCCATCGCGATCAGTGGTTCATCCTCGATGATCATGATGTCGGTCGCGACCTGACGCGAAATCTCGATCGAGGCACTTTCAAGCAACCCGCCGACTTCAGTTTTGTCGACCGACAGGATTTCAGCAATATCGACTTCACTGAAACCCTCGACCACGAGCAGCAGGAAGGCCTGCCGGGCAGTCGGTGGGACGACTAAGAGGTTTGCGGCCGCCCGCTGTTCCCATGCATAGGGCGATGAGCCCGGTTCGACTTGAATGGTGGTGGAACCAAACAGGGAGGCAAAGAGTTTGAATAGGGAGACGCGATCACTGGACGTCTCTGGGAAACAGGATACATCCGCTATCAGCGCTTCGAGGGTTGCGGCCACGTAAGCGTCACCGGATGTTTGGGAGCCCGTCACGGCCCGGCCATAACGACGCAGGGACGGAAGATGGGGCGCGACACGGTTTGACAGAGACATAGCTTGAAACTCCAAGGTTGCCTGAAACAGGCGTAAGATGAAGGCTAAACGCGCGCCTGAAAAAAAAGTTCCCAAGCGATGGAACTTTTTTTGCCGCTGATCGTTATTGAAGCAAAACTCTAACCCGAGAGTGTGCCACATGCCCTTGAATCCATCTCAGAAAACGACCGGGTCCGCGCGACCGTCCGCCCAGAAAACGGACGACGTCAACGCGCAGATATCAAGCAAACTGCACCAGCTTTATGAAACGGTGCGCGAAGAGGAGATTCCGGACCGATTCCTGGATTTGCTCGAAAAGCTCGATGAAGCGGAAAAAACCTTCGGCCAGGAGACGTCCAAATGAGTGCCGCGCCGGGACCGGACGGCCCCGCCGAAGGGGTATCTTTCAAACGCGAGATGCTCTCGAACTTGCCTAACCTGCGTGCTTTCGCGGTTTCCCTGATCGGCAGCCCGGATCGGGCGGACGACCTGGTGCAGGACGCCATCATGAAGGCCTGGGGAAAGCAGGAAAGCTTTACCCCCGGTACCAACATGAAGGCGTGGCTCTTCACCATTCTGCGCAACGAGTTCTACAGCCAAATGCGCAAGAAGGGCCGTGAGGTCCAGGATAGCGACGGCTATTTTGCCGAGCGTCTCTCCGTGCATCCGGCCCAGTATGGTTCGCTCGACATGCGCGATTTTCGCCGGGCGCTCGAGCAGTTGCCGGACGATCAGCGTGAAGCCCTGATCCTGATCGGTGCTTCTGGATTTGCTTATGAGGAAGCGGCGGAGATCTGCGGTTGCAAGACCGGGACGATCAAGAGTCGGGTCAACCGGGCGCGTCAGCGCCTGCAGGAAGTCCTGTCGGTATCCGGCGCCGCAGATTACGGCCCGGACCCTGAAGTGGGGCAAGTCTCGGATACAGCTTTTGTAGCCTGACGGCTCGCTCTTTTCCCTAAACCGCTCCGGATCCTGTCCATGCGTGCTGTTGCTATCCTGAACCGCGATGGCGGCACTCTCAAAACCACGGATCTCGACGCTTATGCGGAAACGCTGTCGGCGGCATTCGAAAGGGCCGACCGGTCTCTCGAATGCCGTCAGGTTGCCGGCCAAAATCTCATTGAAGCTCTGGAAGATGCCGCAGGCGATCGCGCGGTGGAACTCATTGTCGCTGGCGGCGGGGACGGCACTATTTCGGCTGCGGCCCGTATCGCCTGGCAGGCGGACAAGGCTCTCGGGGTTTTGCCCGCCGGAACCATGAACCTCTTCGCCCGTGCGCTTGGTATCCCGCTCGACCTTGAGACAGCGGCCACAGCGCTGGCTAACGCTCCCATCAGCAGAAGTGACCTCGCCACCGCAAATGGCGAGGTTTTTGTGCATCAGTTCTCTGTCGGCATGCAGCCGCGTGTCGTCCGCGACCGCGAGGCCGCTGAATATTACTCGCGCGCGGGCAAGATGCTTGCCAGTCTTAGGGCAATCGCGGCGATGTTCCGGCGACCTCCATCCTTTCCCGCCCATATTGTCGCCGACGACCACGATGAGGAAGGTCGTTACAGCCTCGTCGTGGTTGCGAACAATCTTTATGGCGAGAGCCACATGCCATATCCGGACACGCTGAAAGGTGGCGTTCTTGGCATCGGCCGCGCGCCGGTCCTCCCGCCCTCAGCCAATCTGAGGATGATCGCCGACCTGGCGGCCGGGGAGTGGCGGCGGAACGATGATTTCGAAATGCACCCGGCTCGCTCCGTGTCGCTACATTTCCCGCGCTTGAAGCATGATGCGCATGCCACCGTAGATGGCGAACTGGTTCCTCTGAAGGAAACGGTGGAGCTGAAAATTCACCCGGGCGCACTCAAGGTCCTCAAACCGTAAATCGACATGCCGCTGCCCCGGAGGGCAGCTCATTTCTCAATCATAGAAGCCGGCAGGGATGCCGGCTTTATGCGTTGCAGGTCCAGGGCGGTGGCCAACGGTGGCAAGCGCCGGGAGGTGATGCAGGGACAGAGGTCCGATAAGCAAAAAGAAAAACCGCCCCCGGTTCAGGAACCGGGGGCGGCAAGTCGCGAACTTGGGAGGGTTCTAAGCGACGTTTACTGGGCGACGTTTACTGGGTCGTGACGGTAACCTTCTTGGTTTTGGTTACCTGGCCACGGGCTACGACAACAACGCGGCGGTTCAGGCGTTCGCGGACACCGTCGCCGGTTGCCACTGCCGGGGCAGTCTCGCCTTCCGGCTCGACCTGAAGCTGCTCGTAGTCGCCGATGGTCATGCCCTGGCGCATCAGTTCAGTACGAACCGCGTCTGCACGGCTGGCAGAAAGAGCAAGGTTGTAGTCAGCCGGGCCGGACGTATCGGCATGGCCTTCGATAAAGAGGGTAACAACCGGCTGGATGTTCTTCATTTCCGCGACGAACTTATCCAGTTTCGCCTGTTCCGTCGTATCGAGGGTCGCCTTGTCGAACGGAAAGTAGACAGTTTCCCGGGCAACTTCCTCGACCACGGTCACGATTTCCATCTCTGCTTTCTTCGGCTCGGCTTCCACCTTTTTCGGCGGTTCCATTGCCGTGCGGAGTCCTGCCAGCGCGGCTTCGAACTCATCCTTGCAGGCAGCAATATGAGTAGGCTGGTGGCCTTCTTCCTGCTGCTCGACCCAGCAATCATACTTGGCCTGGGCAAGGGCCGCTTCCAGCGGCGCCGTAGTCCGTGCGCCATTGTTGAACAGAGTCATCAAGTTGGACCGGGCAAGTTCAAGTTCCTGCAGCTTGGCCGGATCCTCGATCGCCCATTCGGCCGGATCGGAAGGCATTGGGGTCTTGCCGTTGGCGGCCATGACACCTTTGGTGGCGTGGTTCTCGGCGTCGATCCAGTCGTACATCTCGTCGGCTTCGAAAATGCTGAGCTGCTTGTACTCACGCACCAGGCCGGAATTGAAATCGGTGCCGGTCGGCGCCATCGTCCGGATCTGCTCGACATTGTCGAAGAAAATCGCGGCATCGACCTTGGCCGGCATAATGGCCAGAAGGGCGACTGGGATGGTACTCAGAAGATAATTTTTCATGGTGACCTCTATTTATTTCGGCACTCTTAATAAAAAGAGCTGTCGGAGAGATATTCAGATCTTGTGCTCAGTGAAGGAAAAGTAATTGGATCCCTCTCGGCCCTGCTTAAACAACGGGCCGTACTGAAAATGGTTCCAATTTATTTTCTGTTTCACGACTATTTGTCGGTCGCGCTCTCGATGGCGTCGCCGGTTTCTTCGACAGTGTTGTCGATTTTTTCGCCGAGTTGTTCGGCCGGCCCTTCTGAATCGCAGGCGGCGAGACCCGTCGCGCCAAGCATGACGAGAGCCAGCAGGGCAGCGATACGCGGGCGGGAGGTGCGAGCGGTGGTCGTGCGATTAAGGTCAGACATCGAATTCTCCTTTATGTTGGTAATCCGTGCAGTGCGGGGCATCTGCATGCCGTGCCCGTTTCGGGGTAGCGTTGTTGCCGTGCACCTTTGTTAAACGGAGCCGAACCGGATTGGTCCCAAGGAAACATGAGGTTCGGAGCGGGAGGGTTTGGTTACAGAGACTAGTTATTTGTCTGCATGGAGCGTTCTCCAGTGAGAACGACCGGCGTTATATTGAAGTGAGGTATTCGAGCATCGTCGGAGGCTTCCGCCACGTTTCTGGTCAACCAGATTTGGGTGTGGCGGTGCTGTCCGGCGCATGATCATCCGACTGGCTGATTGGGTCTGTTTGACCAGCCTCGATTATCGCGTTTTTCCGGTAGTATTGGCATCGTCCTGCTCGTCGACCGAGTCGCCGCTCATCGCAAAATAAGCAAGTCCCGCGCCGGCAAGCGCAAGAAGCAGAGGCTTGGTATTGCCGAGGACCGGGCCGACCGCGAGCGCCGCTGTGACCGCATTCAGGCTCTGTCTCCGAATTTCCGCTTCATGTCGCCGTTCATAAGCACTGACGACATTGGTAATCACCCACACTGCGAGGGCCAGAGCGCCGGAGACGAGCACCAGGATGCTAAGCGCCGCAATCGCGTCGAGGCGTTCGGCAAGCCAGAGCCCGGCGGCCGCGACGGCAGCCCCGTAAGCGGTCAGACCAAAGAGAATGGCCAGACCGTACAGGACCGCGTTGCGCTTCGTCCGCGACGCCAGCCGCCCGGCATTCCAGGAGGCGATCTGCGCGGCGTGAGTGGCGAGACGATCAAGCACTGTTAGCGCCTGACCAGATAGCCGACCGCGAGACCGAGCCCGGCCGCAATTGCGATCGAGCGGATCGGTTTGGCACGAACACCCGTGCTCACGTTCTTCTCGATGCGGTCGAGATCATTCTTAACCCGCTTCACAGCGGCAGAGGAATTTTCGGCGATCTTCGCGGCAACTTCCTCGCCGCGCTGTTTCAGGTCGCCGGCCTTGCTCTGGCCGAGGCCGGACACGCTGTCCGCCAGTGCGGCGAGATCTGCGCGAAGGGCTTCGAGCTGGGCTTCGATATCGTCGGACTTCGCGGACGTTTCGTTCGCTGCGGTCTTGGTGCGGGCATTTGCCTGGGCGGTAGCCATGATGGTCTCCTTATGAGTGGGGCTGGGGGCCGGTTGCCCGGCCCCCCTCCAGTTGGAAAGTGAGAGAGGTTTGCCCCTAGCGAAGGATGATGATGTCCGGCGCGGTGCCGTATTCTTCATCCGAATAAGCCGGGTGGGATTCCAGCTGGGCTAGGGTAAAGGGCACATGTACCTGGACGTCGCCGTCCTCGTCCTTCATCAGCTGGCCGGCACCGGAAGAGAGCGCGATCGGCTTCTCGCCCAAGCCAAGGAAACCGCCAACATCGACGACATAGGCCTCGACGCGATTTCCAGCGCCACGCAGTACCTTGTCGATCTCACCGAGATCCTCGTTATTCGCCCCATAGACACGGGCACCGATGAGTTCCTCGGTCTTTACATTTGCCGCATCGACGGCGACCAGAGCTTCGTCATCCTTGGTCAGGGAATTGATCGCGTCCTTGGACTGCTCCTTGAGGGAGGCAAAACCTTCGTCGATCTTCTTCATCGCGGGAGCGACAAAGCCCAGGGTTGCGTAATTGTCGAAAGCGCTCCGGTCGAAAGCTGGCGCGTTCTTTAGCTCTTCCTTGGATGCGCCTGCCACCAGACGGCGGCTTTCCCCGACCGGAATCCACTGCAGCCGCTTGATATCAACCGCGACATCCTTCTCGCCGATGCCAAGCACACCGCCGACGCCGATCACGGCTGCCACGACATCACCGTCGGTGGTCATGACCACGTCGTTGATATCGCCAATCGGCTCCGCACCCTTGGCGGTCGAGCCATAAACCGACTTGCCTATCAGCGCGGAGGCCAGAATCTGGTCAGTCTGAGGCATCAGATACGGTGCGCTTGGCGCCGCGCCCGTCGCACTGGAATGAGGCACGAAAACACCTGTGCCTTTAGTCGCGCCGGAACCGGCGGCATTGGCGGTCATCAGTCCACCGAGTGCAATGGTCGCGGTCAACGCGGTCGTCGTAAGAAGCTTGCGGATCATGGTTATTCTCCTCTTCGATTGAAGAAATCTGGAGTTCAGTATGCGAGCGGCCTGTCTTGCGCCGCCCTCAGTTAAGAAACGTGCCAGGTCCAAAGAGGTTCCATACTTTTTCGTAAAAACAGACGGAGAGGGTATTTTGTAGCAATGGGCGATAATAAAGGAGTGTAATAATGCCGCCGGGTGTTGATGTTTAGAGCGAGAAAAAGAGAGGTTTATTGTTTTATGCGGATGGTGTTGCTCGGGGTTGCCCGTAATTTTCCGAATGGCCGATCACGAAGTCATAGATAAGCTTCGCAAATACAGCGATCGGTGCGGCAAGAAATGCGCCGGGCATGCCCCAGCACCAGGTCCAGAACAGCATCGAGATGAAAATCAGGATCGGGTTAAGCGTCATGGTCCGTCCCATCACCACGGGCGTGACGGCATAGCACTCAACCGCATTAATCAGCGCAAAAGCTGCCGGGACGGAGGCGATGGCAAACCATGTGTCAAAGCTGGCGAGACCGGCGAGCGTCAGGACCGCCAGCATGGCAAGCGGGCCGACGAAAGGAAGGAAGTTCAGGAAGAAGGCAAGCAGCCCCCACATGACCGGATTCGGCATGCCGAGCAGCAACATCGCCAGCGCGGTCAGCGCCCCAACACAGAGGTTGATGGCCGTTAGCGCCCGCACATAAGTGGAGAACTTCTCCTGCACTGCCCCCATGAAAGCGACGAAGGCCGACCGGTTCTCGATACGTCGCATGTAGGACCGTACCGCACGGCGTCCCTGGGCGAGCAACATATAGAGCAAGCCCAGCGTCATTACGATCTGCGCCATGGTCAGCCAGGTATAGTTGGCCAACTGACGCAGGAATGACGGCCCCTGGACGACCACCGTGTCACCGGCCCCACCGCCACCACTGCCTGCCATGTCCTTGAGCTTCTCGGTCGCCTGCGACGCTTCCTCTATGGATTGCCGCAGCCCCCAGAACTCGCGTTCGAGCTTTCGGACAATCTCCGGCAGTTCGTCGAGCCAGTACATGACCGGATCGGAGAGTTGGAATAGAGCGAGCCCCGCCATGCCGACAAGCCCCAGCACCACCACCAGGGCGCCGCACCAGTCGGGCAGACCTATCGCGCTGATTGTCCGTACTGCTGGATAGAGAATGACGCAGAGGAAGAGAGCCAGAAAAATCGGCAGGAACAGCTCGGACGCGACATAGAGTGCCGATCCCGCCGCCAGCACGAAAAGACCGATCACCGCATATGACTGAACATCACGCAACCGCGCCCTCCGATGGAGGGCACGGTGTGCGGGTGACTTAGCATTGTCATTCGGCTCTGCCTGCGGTGCATCACAGGCAGAAGAATTTACGGCTGTGTGCTCCAAGATCCTTAAACCCTGACCCCGGAGGCGCTACGTGGACCGGCAAACATCCAGATGATGAGGCCGATGACCGGCAGCATGATGATTAGGAGGATCCAGATAAGCTTGTTCACACCGGAGGTCCCGCTGGATAGCACCTGGATCACGGCATAAATATCGGCGATCAGAATGATCAGGGCGAATAGACCCGAAAAGAGTTCCATGGCTTCGACTCGCGTTGTTGCGTCTGCATCAACAACGTGCCGATGGTCAAATAGTTCCCCATGTGCTGGCCGAAGCCTTTTGGAACAGGCACAGGTCACAGCGACGCGGGCGATCTCCACAGTCGAAAGGAGCCGCGCTCCGGCGGCGATAAAAGCATGCAGCTGACCCATTCGTAGAGCACCTGGCGCGGATGCATGACGGACGCATGGTCGCGGACGGCGCGGGCGCCGAGGTCTTCACAGCTGATCGGCTGAGCGCCATCTATGAAACCGAGATTGCCGTTGAACGGGAGGACGGGCAGGCGCCGCGCATTCTCCCCGTCTATGGCCCGGACGCACATGCCGGGCTGGAACTTTAAGAACTCAAGAATGACAAAAACCCGAGAACTACAAAAACCAGGAGAGAGTGAATGTATATCGCCATGAACCGCTTCAAGGTAACGAAGAGCTCCGAAGAGGATTTCGAGACCGTCTGGAAGACCCGGGATTCCCAGCTCGACCAGGTGCCGGGCTTCGTCGAGTTCCGCCTGCTCAAGGGCCCCGAAGCCGAAGACCACACCCTCTACGCCTCGCACACGCTCTGGAAGGACCACGACGCCTTCATCGCCTGGACCAAATCCGACCATTTCCGCAAGGCGGACACCAATGCCGGCAACGCCGACCGGAAACCGCTTTATCAGGGGCATCCGCAGTTCGAGGGTTTTGAGACGCATGGAGCGCCGGTCCCGGATGGGGCCGGCGCTTTTATGTGTGGGGATTGAGTGCCGTGAAATAGGAAATTATACAGATAACGGTTTTCGTTCATAATCGACGGTCCCTTGGTCAGAGTCAGTGTCTCGTAATGTCCGCTTCCCACCCAGATCTGCCGGATTGCCGCAATCGAGAGCGGGTTTGGTGCGACGCTGGGTCTCAGCCATTGGCGGCAAGGCCCACCAGCACCGGTGCTGCCACCATCGATCTAAGGCTCCCGCCGCCGCGCCAGTCCGTCAGGCGATCACGACGATTGCGTCGACCTCGACCGATGCGTTGCCGGGTAAGCCCGAGACTCCGACCGCCGTGCGGGCATGCCGGCCGCGATCCCCATACAGCGCGATGAACAGCTCGGACGCACCATTGATCACGTCGGGTGAGCAGTCGAACCCGGGCAGGCAATTCACGAAGCCGCCGAGCCTCATGACCGTCTGCACCCTGTCCAGATCGCCGTCACAGGCGTCTTGCAGGAAATAGAGCAGATTGAGGGCGCACATTTCGGCGGCCTTCTTGCCGGTCTCGACCGTCACATGCGGGCCATTCGCCGGAGCTGTCTGGCGCGGCGCAATCACCGGGCCGGTATAGGGCACGCCACCATCCCAATCGCAGGTCTGTCCCGATAGAAATACCAGATTTCCTTCCCGCCGCCAGGGCAGGAAATTGCCGCGCGGTGTGCAGAAAGAGGGCAGGGACAGTCTCATTTCCTCAAGCGTGGCCAGCACTTCGGAGCTCATGCGGTTTCTCCATCCAATTTGGTCATTAATTTCATACGCGACAGTTCATGCCGGGGCCAGCGGCCAGCTCGAGAAGGTACAGCGGCGCATTTGTTTCTCCCGCAAGTGGCCGTCTGCGCTAGGGTATCACCCAACCAATAAAAACCGGGAGGAAACCACCATCATGAAGCTCTATTACACCCCGAACTCGCCCTATGCCCGGATCTGCCGGATTGCCGCGATCGAGAGCGGGCTGGGCGATGCGATGGAGCTTGATTGGGTGGGGCTGCGGACGCCGGACAGCCCGGTCATCCCGGTCTCTCCGCTGGGGCGCATTCCGCTGCTGGTGGACGGTGACCTCGTGCTCTCGGAGGCGCGCCATATCTGCGCCTATCTGGACGAGAAATCCGGCAAGCGGACCGTCGCACCCTATGGCGACTGGCAGGCCGTCTCGGCGGAGGCGCAGTCTCTTGCATTTCTCGACGTAGTCACGGTCTGGTCGCGTGAGATGAGACGTCCTGAGGAGGAGCGTTCCCGGTCCCTGCTGGAGGTGGCGGATATCCAGGTCAGGCGCGGTCTTGCCCATCTGAACTCTACAGTAAAAGCTCCTGCAGGTGCCCCGCCAATCAGTTTCGATGCGCTTTGCGTCGTGGCGGCGCTCGGCATGATGCAGTTCTACGCGCTGGCGCCGGACTGGCGGCAGAGTTATCCGGCACTTGCCGCCTGGTCGGACGCCTATGACACCATCGCGTCCGTCGCTGACAGCGCGCCAAGCCAGGATGCGCTTCGTCCTCTTGCTCCCTGAACTGGCCCGAACCTGCTCTCTATCGGATGAAGCTTGGTGGCACTCATGCTGAAACTTGACCACATCACCGTTATCGCCCCGACGCTGGCCGAAGGGGCGGCGCATGTACGGGAATGCCTCGATCTCGACGTGCCGTTCGGGACGCGACACACCTACATGGGCACGCACAATCACCGACTTCAGCTTGGCGGGACTGTCTATCTCGAGATCGTAGCGCTTGATCCGGACGGGGTTGCGCCGGGCCGGGCGCGGTGGTTCGGGCTGGATAACCGGGAAAAGGTCAGGGCGGACTGGGAGGCGGGTCGGCGCCTGCGCGGGTGGGTGGCGGGAGTGGAGGATATTGGCTCTGTCGTTTCAGCCCATGGGGAGATCTTCGGCGAGGTTGTTCCGCTACCGTTCGATGACCCAAGTTTCGCCTTTGCCATCCCGGTGGACGGATCGCTTCCGCTCGACGGCGCCGCGCCCTCGCTGATCGATCGACGGGGCGTGCTCGAATCCAAGGCCGAGATTCCCGATCTTGGGGCGCGGCTTCGATCGTTTACCCTTGAGCATCCGGACACGGCCGCCATTGAGGCACTTTATCGCGATCTCTCTATCGAGAACCCGCCCGCAATCGTCCTGGGGCCGATCCTCCGCTATCTTGCAGAGATCGACACGCCGTCCGGGATGAAAGAGCTGACTTGATACCGGTTTCAGGAGGCGGCAGGGCCGTCCTGCCACTCGACCTTCAACTCTTCCTTCCAGGCGAACCGGGCAACGTGGTCCTCGATGACGTATTTTACCTTGCCGAGCCCTTCGGCATCCGGGGCGTTGCAGGCGAGCACTAGGGCGCCGTCCTTCGCCGTCATCTCGCAGGCGCCGATACCAAAATCGGCGTGACCTTTGGTGTCTTCGCCTTCGGTTTCCTCCCAGGTGGCCGGAATCTTGTGGGCGAAGTGTTTGCAGAGCTGGACCAGATAACGGCCGGCTTTCTCCGAGCGGACGGTTGCGTGGGCGGAATGCATGATTGTCTCCATGTTACATTTTAAGAGTGTGATCTTAGCGGGAACGCCTGATCAGGCGTTTCGTCCGGGGGACTGCTTAATCGACATGACCATTAATGGACTTTCGTTGGCGGCAGGACGCTGGTTGCATAAACGCCCTCCATTCTGACGGGAAGCAGGCGGTTCACCAATTTCATCATGGTTTTTTCAGGGTCGAGGTCCCCGAACAGTTCCGGGTGGAGCCATGTTGCGAGTTTCTGCAGGGCGTAGACGTTCATCGGTGTGCTGGCAAACTGGTGCCAGATAGCGTGTGTATGACCGGTGTCTACGGTGCTCAGAGATGAAATTCCGGGGCGTAGCGTCGCGCTGATGAGAGACTGTCGGGCCAGGACTTTGTCAATTCCGGCACCAAGGACGATTGGCCCACCCGGCGTCCAGCCCTGGCTGCGGGAGCCGATGGCCGTGCCGATGTAGATGTCTGGATTACAGGCGATGATGAATTCGGGTTTCAGCGGCCTCGCCATATCGCGCAGGGACGATTTTGCGATGTTACGTCCGCCGGCCACGTCGATCAGGGTGGCAAGCATGCTGCTGGCGGTGGTGAAACAGCAATCGCGGGTACGGCCTGCCTTGACGTCGAGGAAGACGGTCGGCCGATGGCCGGAATACAGAACCATCCGATCGGTCACCCTAGAGACTTCCCTGTTGTAGAAATCTACGAAGTCTTCTGATTCCGCCTGCAAGCCAAAGATCTGACCGAGAACGTGCATGCTGTGCCGGGTATTGACGATCGGAATGTTGCGGAAATCGATGAAGATGATCGGCACGCCGGCGGCCGTAAGCAGTTCAATCGCCTGCTTCGACGGGTCATTCAGGCTATGACCGCCTAGGCCCAGGATCGCGGTGTCAGGTTTAGGATCCAAGGCGTTTTCCGGGGTGACGCTCCCGGCGCCGGTACCGTCGATTGTCGGAGCCCCCGCCAGGAGCGGGTATGCGTCGGCGAAGTGGGCAAATCCGTCATGGTCCTGGGGCTCGAAATCCGGGAACATGCCCGCAACGCGGGAAACCGGATCCTTGGTCAGCAGAGCTGGGGTCGCGAGAAAATGCCCCTCTCCAAGCAGAACTTTCCGGACCGGTTTGTCCAGAATGACAAGCCGTCCCTTGAGATCGTATATCCTTATGGCATCTGCCGGGGCTGCGGCTCCCATGAGGAAAGCCGCTGCAATCATCAGTGTTCTAAAATGGGATCGTATTCTTCCAGGCATTCATTGCCCTTAAAATCGGCCTGTTATCCGGAGCGTCGCGGTCAGCGGGTCGCCCTAAAAGAACCGGTATGCCGTCATAATAACATGCTCAAGATATCCGTGCTCTAGCAGATTCTTAATGCGAGAGCCTACTTCAAAATGTTCTCTGCCTGAATGGTGAGGCGGGTTTGCCTGTAACTGGGCTTTCGGCACCTCATGCACTGATCCTGCCGCCTTCTGAATCTCTACTTCCCAATGTTTTACCAGATTGTATGCTGTCGAAATGGGGCATG
Source organism: Nisaea sp. (assembly GCF_039990255.1). Lineage (GTDB taxonomy): Bacteria > Pseudomonadota > Alphaproteobacteria > Thalassobaculales > Thalassobaculaceae > Nisaea. Next base: position 190,429 of record NZ_JBDXGG010000018.1, read on the forward strand.
CGGCGCCCGTAGGTCGAATTTCGGATAGCGTGCTCATGACGGATCAGCAGGCAGTTCTTCAGGCCCTTCTGCAACAGGCGGTCTCGGAGCATGGCGCGGGAAGGCTCGCGAAGGCCGAGCCACTCTATCGTGAAGTTCTTTCACGTTCTCCCAGACATCCAGTTGCTCTCTATCTGCTCGGGGTTCTCGCCCTGCAAGCCGGGCACCCGGATACGGCGACGGATCTGATCTCCCGCTCTCTGGCCGAACAACCGGACAATGCCGAAGCGCATTATAATCTCGGAAATGCCTATTTGGCTCAGGGCCACGCCGATGATGCGGAGCGCTCATTCCGAAATGCGCTCCGCTACCAACCGGACTTTGCGGCTGCGTATTACAATCTGGGAAACCTGGAAAAAGAAGGGAGCCGGTTGGAGGCGGCTGAAAGGAGTTATCGAGCCGCAGTTCAACATGCTCCAGATCTTGCCCAGGCCTGGTGCAATCTCGGCCTGGTGCTTGCGCAGCAGAATCGGAATGAGGACGCTATCGCAGCCTACCGTACAGGCCTATCGAAGGCGCCAGGACTAGCCGAAGGGCACAATAATCTGGGAAACGCTCTTGCTGGCCTCGAACGCTATGGCGAAGCGGTTGCAAGTTACCGCGACGCACTTTCGGCCAATCCGCTTTTCGGTGAGGCCTACCGCAATCTGGGTACTGCATTGCAGAAGTGCGGCGGTGAAAAAGATGCAGAAAATGCGTTCCGGCAGGCTCTTGTTTTGGATCCTGCTGTTGCGGAAAACTGCGTTAATTATTCCACCATCCAGAGGGTCTCCGAGGTTTATGAGTCTGCAAGCCGCTGGAACCGCAGTGCGCTGTGTGTCCGGCCGGAATATCCGGCTGCGATGATCGGGTGTGGTTTGGTTCAGTTGGCTTTGAAGGAATTTGACGCGGCGATTAGTTCCTTCAGTGCCGTTCTGCGCACAGATCCTCGGGATACAATCAGCTGGTCGAGCCTGGGTACCTGTTACCAAGAACTCGGCGATATGGGCGCGGCGTGGGATTCCTACCGTAAGGCGCTCTGCATGGAGCCCACGGCCACAGCCTCCATTGCGAATAGTGTTCTGGTTTCAAATAACCTCCTCCAGTTCGACAAGGCGATCCAGCTGGGTCGCCAAGGACTTGTGGTTGAGCCGCTTTCTACTTCGCTCCTTTCAGTTTGGTCCGGTGCATTGCAGGCATCAGGACGTGTGACCGATGCAGAACGCTGGAAACGTGCGATCATCTGCGTCACCCCAGGAGATACAAGGTGCTATGTTGGCCTAAGCGCAGTGCGGCGCGAGCTTAGTAAGTTGCATGATGCGGAGCGGGATCTGCGCCGGGGGCTAATCATTACACCCGGTCACACATGGGCTTCGACGCAAATGGGAGACCTGCTCGCTGATCTTGGTCGCCTCGATGAAGCCGTGGCGCTCGGGCGCCAAACCGTCAAGGAAGCGCCAGAGAATGTTGCAGCCCATCATTCCCTGCTGTTCTACTTGCACTATAAGCCGGCCCTCACGACAGCTGAAATGATGAAGGATTACAGGCGTTTCGATGAATTTGTGGGCAAGCCGCTCCATCGCCTCTGGCAGCCGCACCATAATAGCCGGGATCCACAGAAGCGTCTCAGAATTGGTTATGTCGGTGGGGCATTTTATTGGCACTCGAGCGCGAATTTCTTTCTGCCATTGTTGAAGAACCATGATCACACGCAGGTTGAGATCTTCTGCTATGCATCCTATTTGCGCGGCAAGGATCGCGTGACGGAAGAGATGTGCTCACTCGCAGATCACTGGGTCCCCACCTTGGGAATGAGCAATGATTCGTTGGTCAAACGTGTCCGAGATGATGGGATCGATATTCTTGTCGATCTGGCGGGACATACGAAAGGAAACCGGCTTCGGGTTTTCGCGGAAAAGCCGGCACCTGTTTCGTTTCATTGGCTTGACCATGGTGTGACAACTGGCCTCTCTGCGATCGATTATTTTCTGGGAGACCCGGTATTTACACCGGAGGATTCCTCGGATTTGTTCACTGAGAAAATCTGGAACCTTCCCAAGTTTGTCGTCGCCTTTGAACCCATCGGATGGACGCAGACGGAAACGCCGCCGCCAGCTGAGCTGAACGGATATGTTACCTTCGGCTCAGTTGCTCGCTCGGTGAAGCTCAATGATGATGTTTTCAAGGTTTGGGCGGAGATTTTGCATCAAACACCAGGAACCCGTTTCCGCCTGTTCAATCACACCTGTCGTGAGCCATCGGTCCGTCAAGCGATGATCGACCGGTTCGGAGAGTTGGGAATTGGTCCTGAAAGGCTTGTCTTTGGTTTCTGCGCACGATCTCAAGAAGCATACGCTCAGATAGACATTATGCTCGATACATTCCCGCATAATAACGGCGTGACAGGCTTCGAAGGCATTAGTATGGGGCTGCCTACAGTGACCCTGAGAGGCAAGGCCGCCATTGGAACAGTCGGGAGTTCCCTGCTGACACAGATCGGCCGGACGGAGTGGATCGCCGAAACGGTTGAAGATTATGTCCGTATTGCCTGTGACCTCGCGTCGGACCCCTCAAAACTGCCGGAATTGCGTTCCAGAGTGCGCGAGGAAATGCGAACTTCGCCAGCGATGGATGGCGCTTCTTTCGCGCGCGATTTTGAAGATGCCTGCCGCGGTATGTGGAAGAGGTGGTGCGCCGAGAGAAGCGCAGACGAATCAGCGCCTATCTAATTCTGGTTTGTGAGTGGTTTTATTTGTAGTGAGAAATCGAGTGTCGTTTCATTTTTATAATGATAAATAAATTTTAAGAAATTTTCTAATTCAAATGTGAGAAATTGAATAATTAATATTCATTTTTCAAAAATTTCAAATCAAATAATTTTTATTATGTAAGTTTTAGTTGAAATTGCCTTCGAGAAATTTCTAGATAAAAAAGCAAAGTCTTTGGGGTTGGGGAACGTGAAGAACATCAATCTATCGGCAAAAATTCCGGCGCTTGTCGGAATTGCAACTGCGCTTTCCATTCTGGTTGTCGCGTCTTTCAGCTATTTTCAGTCTTCGCGTCAGTTGGAAAAGCGTGCGGTCGATCAGTTGCAGGCTCTGTCTGTGGCGCGTGTCGATGCTCTGAAGACCCTGCTCGGGACGATCCGTGACGATATGCTGATCGTCGCGGCGAACAGCGGTACGGAAAAAGCGCTGAACGGGTTCAAGTTCGGCTTCCGGCTGTTCGCCAGGAAAGGCGATCCGACTGAAACGCTGCAGAAGCTTTATATCGTCGACAATCCAAATCCCGAGGGTAGTAAGCAGATTCTGGATCTGGCCGAAGACGGTTCCGGTTATTCCAAATATCATGGCGAGAACCATCCCTGGTTCCGCAAGTTGGAGGAAAGCCGAGGTTACGCCGATGTGATGCTGATCGATTCCGATGGCAATATTGTCTACAGCGTTATGAAGGCATCGGATTATGCGACCAACCTGATCGAAGGCCCGGCAAAGGATACGGAGCTGGCGGCAGTCTTTGCACGGCTGTCGGAAAACCCAGAGCCGGGGCAGGTTGTGATGAGTGACTTTCACACCTATGCGCCACGTGCCGATGCGCCGACCGCCTTTATCGGGACACCGCTTTTCGTTCGCGGGGAGTTCGCGGGCGGTCTGGTAATCCACATCCCGGCCGAGATGATCGACCGGCTGATGCGCGATACCTCCGGCATGGGGGAGACGGGGGAGACTATCCTGGTCGGTGCCGACATGCTGTTGCGCAGCAGCTCTCGCGTTTTGGGCTCCGATGCAATTCTGACGGCCGAAGCAAATACCGATGCCGCTGGAAAGGCCCTTGCGGGAGAGAACGGTACGATTCAGGAAAACAACTATCTCGGAGAGCCCGTTTATTCGGTCTTCAAGCCGCTGGAATTCGAGGGGGTGCGCTGGGCCGTCCTGGGAGAGATGAGCGAGCCCGAGATTCTCGGTCCGGTACATGACATGCGGAACATTCTTGCTGCAGTCGGTGTGGTTATGTTTTTGCTGCTGGCGGGGATCGGCTACACCACAGCACGCACGGCGCTGCGCCCAGTGGTGCAGATGACTGGGGTGATGCGCTCTCTCTCGGAGGGGGATCTCAGTGTCGAAATCCCTGGCACTGGACGTGGCGACGAGATCGGGCAGATGGCTGAATCCGTCGAAGTGTTCCGCGCGAACATGATCAAGAACGAGGAAATGCAGGTCGAGCAGGAGAAGGCCCGCGAGCAACGGGAAGCCCGGGCGCAGCGGATCGAGGTGATCACCGAGACCTTCGACAGCGCCGTCAGTGAAGCCCTTCGCAGTGTTGCCAGCGCTACAACCGAGCTCGATAGCACCGCACAGTCCATGACTGAAATTGCTGGCAATACCGAGACCCAGGCAGGATCGGTCGCAGCAGCGTCCGGCGAGGCTTCCTCCAACGTGGACACGGTCGCAGCTGCGGCGGAACAGCTCGCCTCCTCGATTAGGGAAATCGGTCAGCAGGTCAGCGAGTCCACCCGCATCAGCGCGGAAGCATCCCAGCAGGCAGAGCATACCCGCGAGTCTGTCGTGGGGCTCGATCAGGCGGCTCAGAAGGTCGGCGAGATTGTTGGGTTGATCAACGATATTGCCGAGCAGACAAACCTCCTGGCGCTGAATGCGACCATCGAGGCCGCGCGCGCGGGCGAGGCGGGCAAAGGCTTCGCGGTGGTGGCGTCCGAGGTAAAGAATTTGGCGACCCAGACCGCCAAGGCGACGGAAGAGATCACCACCCAGATCTCAACCATGCAGTCAGAGACGACCAGTGCGGTCGGTGCAATCCGGACAATTTCGGAGACAGTCGCCCGCGTCAGCGAGATCGCGACCGGAATTGCCTCGGCGGTTGAGGAGCAAAATTCTGCGACCAATGAAATCAGCCGGAACGTTCAGGAAGCGGCACAAGGCACCCAGATGGTTTCCTCCAATATCGTCTCCATGACTGAAGGAGCACAGGATACCGGCGCCGCCGCAAGCCAGGTGCTGGAAACGGCGCGTGAGGTCGCCCAGCAGTCGAACACGCTGAATGACACGGTGCGCCGGTTCCTGGATGAGGTCCGTAACGCCTGACGAGTTGCTGTCGTTTCTCTTGAAGTCTTTGACATGTCTGGAACGGCATCTGCTTGAAGGGGTCCTTGCTTCCCTTCAAAATGCGGACTTCCGCATCCGGAGAGTAGAGCATGGACTTCTCGTCGCTATTGGTTTTCGCCATTGCCCTCGCGCTTGCAGCTGGATCTCCTGGTCCTAGCCTCGCAGCTCTTGTGGCACAAGTGCTGGCCCGGGGCTGGCGCGCGGTGATGCCGTTCCTGGTAGCAATGTGGCTGGGAGAGTTGGTCTGGCTGACCATGGCGATTATCGGCTTGGCAGCTGTCGCGGAAGCCTTTCATTCGGCATTCCTTGTCATCAAGTGGATTGGTGTCGGCTATCTCGCCTATCTTGCTTTCAGAATGTGGACGGCACCGTTGGATACGGCGGGAGCGCGCAAGCCGGAGCCGCGTAGCGGTCTGAAGATGTTCTTCTCCGGTCTGTCGGTCACGCTGGGTAATCCGAAAATCATGCTTTTCTACCTCGCTCTGTTGCCGACCCTGATAGATCTTGGCTCCGTCTCGTTTGGCGACTGGGCCTCTATCTCTGTCACTTTGGTCCTCGTGCTGGCTGCAATTGACCTCGGCTATGTCGTCATGGCCGCCGGGGCGCGAAACCTTATGCGCAGCCCGCGCGCTGTGCGAATCGCAAATCGGGCAAGCGCGACGGTAATGGGCGGTGCGGCCGTCGCTATCGCCGTGCGGCAGTGAAGACTGGATAACAAAAATAAAGCATTGTCGCGGGGCGGCTATCTTCTGTTGGCCCGGTTCAGCGCACGGGAAGGTCCAGGCTATGGCGGCTCATCACCTCGCATCCGGTCTCGGTGACAAGAACTGTGTTGCCGAGACCCATGGCCAGCCGGGTTTCCGGATCACCGACCATGACATGCGGGAAGAATACCATCCCGGGTTCCAGCACCAGCGGGTTGCCGGAATAGATCATCGGCGGCACATCCATCCATGATGGCCGGTAGGTGGCGCCGAGCGAATAGCCGCAGGCGGCGAACCGATGCTCCGCGTGTCCGGCGGCGTCGAGCCGTCTCCGGTGAATATCGTCGACGGTTCCCAGCGTGTCGCCCGGCCGGAAGGCAGTCTGCATTTCTTCAAGCGTCTCCCGCACCAAACCGTGCAGTTTCCGCTGCGCTTCTGTCGGACCGCCAATGGAAATGCTGCGTTCGATACAGCAATTGTAACGCCGGAAGGTGCCGGCATATTCGAGAATCAGAAGGTCCTGCGCATCGAGTGGGCGCGGCCCGCCGACTCCGCGTCCGTAGATGGCGCGGGAGCCGGAATTGACAAGCGGTCCGGCGGGCGACACATCGCCGCCGCCGCGCAGGGTCGTTGTCATGATGGCTGCGGTGACTTCCGCGTCGACTACACCGGCGCGGGCCGTATCGAGAGCCGAATCATATGCATCATCAGCGAGTGCGGCCGCCTTGCGGATATAGTCGAGTTCTGTTTCCGATTTCACAAGGCGCAGGGAGGAGACAATATCGCTGCCGTCGACGAGGGTGCAGAATCCATCCATTGCGGCCTGAATGGCTGCGTGGTTCTTGCCAGTGAGGCCGTAGGTATCGAGCTCTATGCCGACGCGACCGCCTGCAAAGCCAAGATCGGAAAGAATGCCGCGTAGCTGGTTGGCCGGGTCTGTATCCTCCGCATTGAGCCAGATACGGATCTCGTCGATCAGTGACGTGTCCCGGGCCTGAGAGACATCCGGTCGACGGCAGAGAAGCGTCAGCGGTTTTTCTTCTGCCGTCAGGACAAGACACTGGAAGAAGACATAGCCGCCACCGTCATAGCCGGTCAGGTAATAGTGGGATTCCTGGGCGAAGCAGAGGAGGGCGTCCATACCTCGCGCAACCAGTTGTTCTCGGGCCCGCGAGATGCGGACCCGATATTCGGCTTCGGAAAAAGCGAGGGCCGGGTGAGACATGAGACTGAGCCCCGTGTGTGATCAGACGGGTACGATATTGTGCTCCGGTCCATAGGGGAAGCCGGTGATGTTTTCCGCACCGTTCTCGCCGATCACCAGGATGTCGTGCTCCCGGTAACCGCCGGCGCCCGCGGTGCCTTCGGGGACCCAGAGCATCGGCTCCATGGAAACCACCATGCCCGGCTCCAGCACCGTCTCAATATCCTCACGCAATTCCAGTCCGGCCTCGCGTCCGTAGTAATGCGAAAGCACGCCGAAGGAATGGCCGTACCCAAAGGAGCGATAGTCGAGCAGGTCTTCCTGATGAAAGAACCTGTTGATCTCGGCGCAGATCTCATCGCACCGGGCGCCGGGCTTAATCAATGAGATGCCGAGTTCGTGCGCGGCGACGTTGGCTTCCCAGAGGCGGCGTGTGTCCTTGTCGGGGTCGCCCAGCGTAAGGGTGCGTTCCAGCGCGGTGTAGTAGCCCGAGATCATCGGGAACGTGTTGAGGCTCAGCAGGTCGCCTGCTTCGAGCGTACGCATGGTGACCGGGTTGTGCGCGCCGTCCGTGTTCAGGCCGGCCTGGAACCAGACCCAGGTGTCGCGCATCTCGCTGTCGGGAAAGGCCTCCGCAATGGCCAGTTCCATGGCGTCTCGCCCGGCCATGGCGACGTCGATTTCCCGAGCGCCGGGGCGGATTGCGTCACGGATCGCGGCGCCGCCGATATCGGCAACGCGGGCGCCTTCCCGGATCAGGGCGATTTCCTCCGCCGACTTCATCATCCGTTTGCGCATGGCGGCAGGGGCGATATCGATGATCTGCTTGATGCCGGTGACCTCTTCCAGAGCGCTGCGCGCCTGCAGGGTCAGGTGATCGCCTTCGATGCCGATCCGGTCGTCCGTCCCGATCGACTCGCGTACCGCGCGCCAGAAGTTGTCCCGTTGCCAGTCCGTGTAGATGACGTTGTCTGCGATGCTACGGCGCCAGGGCTGTCCACCGTCGATATTTGCTGAAACGGTGGTGCAGGCGTCCTTGGTGACGACGCAGCCGAACGGCCGGCCGAAGCTGCAATAAAGGAAGCCGGAGTAATAGGCGATGTTGTGCATCGAGGTGAACAGCACTGCGGGCAGGCCGAGCTCTGCCATGACCACACGCAACTCGGATAGCCGGCGCTCATATTCCGCTTTGGAGAACGGTAGTGGCGCTTTCTCCCCGTTGTGGCGGGTGAAATGCGTCGGGCGTTGTTGTGGAGTCAGCATCTTGTCCTCTTATCCGAAACGGACGCGGGGCGCGCCCGGTAATCCATCCGGGCGTGCAGGATGCTGGATCGCCCCCGATTTCTCCCGGAGGCCGCATGCGTGAACCACGTTCGCGGCGACGCCATCGCCGCACATGCGGGGCGCAGATTAAAGTTTGAATTCAGTGCGCGTCAATAGGCTGTATACGGCCCGTTTCCGGCCTGTTGATTGCGAATATTGATACCGGAAAATCAGCCTGCATTGCGGCTGGGAAACGGCGTGAATTTGCGGGGAAAACCCTTTTTTCGCGGGCGAAAAATGATAGGATTAATCAACTTTCTGTTAATGGGCGACGGGAAGAAGAACGGTTGGGGCAATCAGATGCGCGTTTTTCTTAGCCGCTGTCTGGGGAAGAGTTGGGTCCGGCACCTCTATCGTATTTCCGCGGTTCTTGGATTCAGTCTGCTATTCAGCCTCACAAACTTGTTCGGCGCGCAGGACGCAATGAACAATTCGGTCCATGATTTCGCAATGTGGGGCTGGTTCGGGCGAACCGGTTTCCTGGATCCGGGACGGGAGCCGGACGCAGCGAAACAGAAGGTCGTCGATTATTTGCGGGGTAACAAGGAGGAGCTCCCTTATGACAGGCCGCAGGGGGCAACTGTTGTTCTCTGGACCGACAAATCGATGAACTACGCTATGGATCAGGGGTATTCAGACTCAGTCTGGCCCATTTCCTACGAAGCGCATGCAGAACTGCTCTATGAAGTCGCCACACTTGGCGCAAAGGCGATTTTCGTCGATTTTGTTTTTCTGACGGAGCGCAAGAACGACCCGTCTTTTCCGTTACTTATTGATGCCATCCAATTTGTGCATGACGAAGGGGTTCCTTTGTTCTTTGCATCTGATCCGTCCACACCCGATGAACCGGCTTTCCTTGAGTTCCAGGACGAGATCAGGTCCATTCAGGAGAAAGACGCGTCAGGAATACTTGGCTTCGCACCTGCATCCGTCATGAGCGATCCAGTCGTGCGCGCTTACTGTCTTGCCGTTGAATATGAAGAAGACGCTGATAAGCCAGGTCACACACGCAGATTGTATCGTCAAAATACTAAGTGTGCGGAGACGCCGGTGGATTTCTCTGTCACCGGACGCAAGGGGGCCGGCTATACGGTCGCGCCGCTGCTATACGATGCCTCCGGATTTCGAGGCGCGGTGAATTTTTACGGCCGATCGGAGCCGATGTTTCTCTACTGGGATCGCGGTGAGCATCTACTTACCCGTCAGGAATTCGGCATCTGTCGGAGTGGTGCTGAGGGATGTGATCCATGTTCAGGGGAAGGTAACGGTTCAACCGGTTTTGTGAAGTGGGTCAAGGCGATCTTGTTCGACCCGTCTCTCCTGCAACGGCGGGCCGCCGGACCTCCATTGGTGCCAGCTCATTATCTGCTTGAGGACAAAAGGGTGTGCGGCAGCGATGCTATTGAGCCGTCGGACCTGATCGAGGGGCGTATCGTTCTGATCGGGTCCGGGCAGTCGGCGTCGGGAGACGCGCGCAATACTCCAAATTCCACCGAAGTTCCCGGCATAATGATACACGCCGCAGCGGTTGAAAATTTAATCAGGTTCAAAGACCATTACATTCATGACAAACTGGTCTTTGAGTGGATTACTTTGTCGCAATTGGTCCGCTATTCAGTCCTTTTTGCCATGGCAGTCCTGTACTCGTTTGCGATTGAGTATGTCATTCGAGAGCAGAAAGAGACCGTCAACGAAGACGGGGATAGAGAAGAATTCTCAGGCCTTGACATTCTGAGAAGAGAAAATGACCTGACCTATGTCCAGAAAGTGGCGATTGCTTTTCTGGTTTCGTTTGTTCCGGTCGTTTTTGCCTTGGGAGTTCTTCTGGGGTTTCGGGTTCCGCCTGGCGCTTGGGTATACAGTGTAGTCGGCATGATTGCCTTGAGCCCGCCATGGGTTTTGCTGACCAACTGGATGATTTTGAGAATGGCGGATGTTTGGCAGTGGGGGCGGAGGTAGTCGCGTAAGTATCTTGAAGGTTGATGGGGGAGTTGGAGGCGATGGCAAAAGCTTTTGTTGTCGGTCGCAAACTGTTCGGACGGGTAGGTCTGGTTTTCAGCACCGCAGTTCTCGGAGCGGGGGTGTTTGTTCCGGAAGCCGTTTCGGCGGACAGCTGTGCGGGTGAGGTGAATGGCATCAGAGGTGCCGAAATCAACTTGTACAAGGATGAGGGGCTCACAAAGAAAGCCGAAACCATTAAGCGTTCCGACGCTCGCGGTTGGCGCAAAGAACCTCTTTGCTTGCATCAGGTGAAGGAAGGTGTTCTTCAGGTCAGCTACGATGGGGATGTGGGCAAGGCATTCTGGGGCCGCAAAGACGAACTCAAGATTAAACTCAGCCTCATTGCTGGACCAGATAGTCTTGGCTCGCAAGGTGTCGGAGCCAATCGTGGCCTGGGAGCGAAAAAGTGACGGGCGCGCGTGGGAATGACGGCCGCTTGAAAGTGTTGCGCCTTGGTTCCGTCGCACTGGCTTCCTGTCTGGTCACCTGTCTGCTTTCGGTTTTCGCGACGCCGTTTGTCTTTGCCGGTGAGCTTGACAATGATCCCTCTGAAGTCGGCTCGCCAGCGCTGGGCGGAGAGGCATCCTCCTCTTCCTCGGGGGGAAACTCGTCTGGTTTCTTTTCCACGATCTTTTCTTCGAACGAGACTGAGCTCGAGAGCTTCAAACCGCCCGTGAACGGCTATGCAGACCTGGTCGAAAAAAGGCCGGTTTCTGTTCGTTTGCAGATGGCGCGTGGTGTCGGCCTTATTTCAGAGCCTTATACGGAAGAATATCTCAACCGCCTCTTGCGCGAGATCCTGAAGGCGAACGGGATCCCCGATTTTGGGGCGCAGGTCTATTTGCACGGAGATCTGACACCGTCCGCGAATGCGACACCGGATGGTGGTATTTTCGTCAATCTGAATTTGATAGGCAGCCTCAAGACAGAAGCCAGTGTCGCATTTGTTCTGGCGCATGAGATCTCCCATTTTCTACTCAAGCATCACAGTAGCGACTGGTTTGTGGACTCCCAGCACAAAGCGCTTACTGGGGTGCAGACTTTGCGAAATCTGTCCCAGATGAAAGGGACGCCACTGGAGGGCGCCGGAGGCTTGGGCGAAGCGTCTGAAAAGTTGCGGAAAGCCGAGCTCATCGGGTCGATTGCCTTCGATGTTTCTGACAAACTCTTCTTTTCCGCGTGGGGCCGGGAGCAGGAGGACGAAGCGGATAAACTTGGTTTCGACCTGGCTGTCGGTGCTGGATACGATCCTTACGATTCTGACGATGTCTTCACAATTCTCGAAGAACATGAGGTCGAGTTGCAGCAATCGCGTGACGAAGCCTCTACGGCGCTCGGTCTGAAAAGTGTTTCGTTAATTGGATTGAGCGAGCAACAGGTCGAATCCAACCCGTTTTTTTCTGGTATCGCGGAAGGATTCGGCAAGATGATCTCGGTAATCTCGAGCGATCACTATAGCGTCAGCGAACGTCTCGATGCGCGCGATGAATATCTGAACAGGTTCTATCCGAATTTCGATACCAGCAACGTGATTTCGACGCCCTGGGAAAGGGATTCCGACCATCCGATCAACGATCTTCTGAAGCGATATAACGCGGCTTCGGAATCTCGCAAGGCTTTGCGTGAGGGACGAGTAGCAGCGGCCATAAAGTTTGCATCCGCCTCGATCGGCGAGAGGACCAAGTATCACGCTTATCCCCGGATAGCTTTTTTTCAAGCGAGGATGGCTCAGAATAATGCCGACCGGGCGCAGAAGAACCTGGAGCTGGCCATGAAGGCGGAACATGTCGCTCCGGTGGTCTATGAGCAGCTGATCAATCTGTTTCAGGACAAGGGGCAGTATGGCAAGGCAATCGCTGTGATAGAGCAGGCCGAGGAAAAATCCGGCGGTGAGCTGCCGTTGTTTCTGCCTCATAAAATTTACTCGCTCGTCAAACTCAAGCGCCGGGCAGATGCAGTTGCGTTGGAGAGAACCTGTGCTTTTGAGTATCAGGTCATGGAACAGAGCTGCAAGGAAGCCTTGCGGAGTAAAAAACCCGGGAATACAGAGATAGGCTTGGTGAACTGAATTGACCGTAAGTGCGCACCCGGTGTGCGATCACTTTTATTGCCGGTCTTGAGGTTTGCGTGGCCATACGATTCTGACCTTGAGCATTTAATGCCGTGCTATTCGGGCTTGAGGCCGTCCTGATTTGTTTGGTCCGTGATGGATCGGGTTCCTTTCTGATGCCAGTTTGATAGCGGCTGGGACCGGATCTTTCAAAATTAGTCTGAACACTATTATTGAGTGGCAGACCAAACTATTGGCCAGTTTGCATGTGTATTTTGTGCGGCAAAGGCGCATTTTCCGCTTGCCGACTCTCCTAAACACATATCAATATATCATTTAGTGTTTAGGAGAATTCATGACGGATCGGCCGGTCAAAATTGGTGTGCAGGGGGCGAGCGGGGCGTTGCGGATGCCGCTCTACCACCAGATCTTCCTGATCCTGCGGCAGCAGATCATGGATGGGCTGCACGAGTATGACGCGCTGATCCAGGGCGAGCAGGAGCTTGCCGAGACTTATGATGTCTCCCGCATCACCGCCAAACGGGCGCTGGACGAATTGGCTGCCGAAGGTCTGGTTGTCCGGGAGCGAGGGCGCGGGACGCGCGTGCGCTATCGGCCGAAGGCACGGACCTACAAGGCTTCGATGGACGGGCTGTTGGAAAACCTCATCGCCATGGGGTTGGAGACGGAAGTGAACCTTCTGTCTTTTGGATATGTTCCGGCGGCGGAAGAGGTCGCGGCGGCGCTCTCCTGCCCGGTTGGTCAGGAAGTGCAGCGCTCGGTCAGGGTGCGCAGCGTTGAGGGCCAGCCCTTTTCCTTTCTCACCACATTCATTCCCGCTGACATCGGCCGCCGATACTGCGCCGAGGATCTGGCGAACAAGCCGTTGCTGTCGCTGCTGGAGCGCGGCGGCATTCAGGTCGATGCCGCCAGTCAGGCAATTTCTGCGACCCTCGCGGATGCCGAGGTCGCAGGGCATCTCGGGGTTGAGGCCGGGTCCGCCCTGCTGAAGATCAATCGCATCGTGCGTGACCGGGACGGGCGTCCGGTCGAGTACATCACCGCCCTCTATCGCCCGGATCAATACCAGTACCGGATGGTGCTCTCGCGGGTTCAGGGCGAGACGCACAACACCTGGACACCGAGCCAGGATGCGGCAACGACCGCAGCTGAATGAACCGATAAATCAATCGCGCTTACCAAACAGGGGAATGGCTATGAAAAAGACCTATACATTCAATCATCTCTCACGCCGCCAGGTGCTGGCCGGTGTTGCCGCAGGCGGCGCCGTCGCCGCTGCGGGAACGATCGGCATGCCGCAGATCGCCCGTGCGGCCGATGCTGTGAAGGTCGGCGTCGTGCATCCGGTGACCGGCTTCCTGCAATTCTCGGGTACCCAGTGCCGCTTTGGTGCGCTTGCCGCGATCGAGGAAGTCAATGCGACCGGCGGGATCAAGGCGCTTGGTGGTGCGAAGCTTGAGGCGGTTCTGGGCGACGCCCAGTCTAAAGCCGAAATCGGCGCTGCCGAGGTTGAGAAATTCAACGAAGCCGGCGTCTCAGCCATTGTCGGCGCCTATTCCTCCGGTATCTGCCTTGCCACAACGCAGGCCGCCGCGAAGTATGGCATTCCGCATGTCGTCGATGTTGGCGTGAACGACAAGATCGTCGGCCGCGGTCTGGAAAACACCTTCCGTTTCGGCCCTGGTTTCGGCAGCATCACCAAGTCTGGCGTCGATCATCTGATCGCCATTAACGAGGCTGCTGGCAAGCCGACCAAGTCGGTGGTCATCGTGCATGAAAACACCACGCCGTTCGGCAGCTTCATGGCCGGCCTGCTGGAAAAGAACCTGACCCCGGCCGGGTTCGAGGTGAAGGAAGTTCTGCCGCATCCGACCGGCAACAAGGACTTCAGCAATATCGCGCTGAAGATCAAGGAAGCGAATCCCGATCTGGTCATCCCGTCTCATTATTACGGGGACGGCGTGCTGTTCCTGCGCACCTTGCAGCGCCAGCGGGTGAAGCCGAAGGCGATCTATTCCGTGCTCGGCGGGGCGTCTTCCCAGTATCGCTTCGTGAACGAGTTCCCGGATGCCGCAGATTACGTGATGGACTGCAATCACTGGTTCGATCCGCGTAAGGAAGCGGCTCAGGCTCTGCGCAAGAAGACCGAAGCGGCAGGCAAGTCCTACTCCTATGAAGTCTTCCTAGCCTATGAGGCGATGATGTTTGCCGCTGACGCCATGGAACGTGCTGCCTCCTCCGATCGCGCCAAGATCATCGAGGCGATGGCGTCCAGCACCTGGTCCGGCCACTTCATGCCTTATGGTCCCACCAAGATGGTCAATGGCCAGAACGAAGGCGCTCAGGCCATGGTGATGCAGGTCCTCAACAAGGACATCGAAGTCGTTGCACCGAAAGAGTTCGCAACGGCGGCGCCTGTGTTCCCGCGCCCGGCCTGATACCGGCTCTAGCAAACCGCAATGGGGGCGGGTGCTCCGCCCCCATTGTTCCACGCGGCCCGAACGCGATAGAAATTCATGGATTTTCTCGGTATCAGCCTGCCGTCCTATTCTCTTGAGACGGTTTTCGGCTCCGCCATCAGCGGTGTGTTCCTCGGTGCGATCTATGCTTTGGTCGCCCTCGGACTGACGCTGATCTATGGCGTTCTTCACATTATCAATTTCGCCCATGGCACGCTTCTGATGCTCGCCATGTATGCGGTTTTCTTCCTCTGGAGCGTGTTCGGGGTCGACCCTTACGTCGCCATGCTGATCGTCGTGCCGGGGGGATATCTCTTCGGCTACGCCTTGCAGCGCAGCGTGATCGGCCGGACCAGTCATGGCCGGGACGAGATCATCCTGCTGACCACGCTGGGCGTCTCTATCGTGCTGGAGAACTTCGCTCTTTTTGCCTTCTCCGCGAATGAGCGAAACGTCCAGGTACCGTATGATTTCGACGGTATCGACCTCGGCGTTGTCTATATCGTCTGGCCGCAGATCGCTGCTCTTGCCGGCTCATTGCTGATCACGGCGGGGCTTTGGTGTTTCATGAGTTTCACCGATACCGGCAAGGCGATCCGGGCGGTTGCCAAGGAACGCCAGGGCGCGCGGCTGATGGGCATCAATGTCGAGCATATCTTCGCCGTCAGCTTCGGCATCGGGACGGCGTGCGTTGCTGCGGCTGCCAGCCTGCTGGCGCCGACCTATGCAGTGTTCCCGCAGGTCGGCTACCTCTTCGTGCTGATCGCTTTCACCGTCGTCGTGCTTGGCGGCATGGGCAGCTTCGTCGGCGCGCTGGTTGGCGGTCTGGTGATCGGCGTAACGGAGCAGATCGGACGGCTCTATCTCGGCGAAAGTCTCGGTTTGATCACCATTTCGGCGATCTTCATCCTGATCCTGCTGTTCCGGCCGACCGGCCTCTTCGGGCAAAGACTATGAGTATGTTCAGCACCATGAATACCGCAAGCATGCAGCGGATCGGCTGGTTTGTCCTGATCGCCGCCCTGTTCGCGGCGCCCCTGGCGATCCATTCCGGCCGCTGGATGGAGTTTATAGAACTTACCCTTTTCGCCGCCCTGCTTGGACAAGGCTGGAACATTCTGGGCGGTTATGGCGGGCAATATTCCTTCGGCCACGCGCTGTTCTTTGGCACGGCGGCCTATCTGCAGGCGCTCCTGCAATACAAGCTTGGCTGGAGCCCGTGGCTGACCCTCTGGTTCGCCATCGGCGGCTCGGTCGCCGTCGCTGCATTTGTCGGATTTCTAAGCTTCCGCTATGGCTTGCGCGGCTCTTACTTCGCGCTCGTGACGCTGGCTTTCGCCGAGGCATTCCATGTGCTGTCCCGCTCACTGGTTTCTGTGACCGAGGGCGGGCGAGGCATTCAGCTGCCGCTCAATCAGGATCCGGAGCAAGCTCTTGCCACGTTCCAATTTACGTTCGCCGGGCCGTTCCTGTCGGAAGCCGGGTATTACTACACCATTCTGGCCTGCCTGCTGATTGGCTTTGCCGTGACCGGCTGGCTGAACCATTCCCGTTTTGGCGCCCAGCTCCAGGCCGTGCGCGAGGACGAGGATGCAGCGTCGGCTCTCGGCATCGATCCGTTCCGTGTAAAGATGAGTGCGATCTGCCTTTCAGCGGCCGTGACGTCTCTCGCCGGTATCTATTACGTCCAGAAATTCCTCTTCGTCGATCCGGGCATTGCCTATGGGCCGGGTAAGTCGGTGGAAGCTTTGTTCGCGGCCATTATTGGCGGCGTTGGCACCGTGCTTGGTCCGTTGCTTGGCTCCGCCTTCATTCACCTTGTCGGCGAATTCGCCAAGGAGACTATCGGTGCGATGCTCGGGGATCGGCCGGGCGTTGATCTGATTCTGTTCGGGATCATCCTTGTGCTGATGCTTGCCTATATGCCGCGCGGGTTGGTCGGGCTTCTGGAAATGCTGTGGCGAAAACTGATGACAAAGCGGGGAGGCGGCAATGCTTGACGTTTCTTCCCTGACGAAACGCTTCGGCGGCCTTGTTGCTGTCAACGGCGCCAGCCTCACTGTTGCCAAGGGCGAGATCGTCTCTCTGATCGGCCCGAACGGGGCTGGCAAGACCACGCTGTTTGCCACCATCGCTGGTTTCCTTAAACCGAGTGAGGGTAGCGTTGCGCTTGAAGGGCAGAATATCACCGGGCGGAAGCCGCACGAAATCTGTCGGCTCGGCATGGTCCGCACCTTCCAGGTCGTGAAGCCGTTCGCCGGTCTCAGCGTGCGGGAGAACATCGCGGTCGGCGCCCATACGAGGATCGGCGGGCGGGAAGAAGCACTCGCCTTCGCTGGCAAGATCGCCGGACAGGTCGGCCTTGGCTCCATGCTGGATCAGTCTGCCGGTGATCTCACCGTTGCCGGACGCAAGCGGATTGAGCTTGCAAGGGCGCTGGCGACGCAGCCGAATCTGCTGTTGCTGGATGAGGTCATGGCCGGGCTCAATGCCACCGAAATTCTGGAGATCGTCGATATCATCCGACAGATCCGGGACAGTGGCGTCACCATTCTTCTCATCGAACATGTCATGCAGGCAGTAATGAAGCTTTCCGACCGGGCCTATGTGCTGAATTACGGCGAGATCATTGCCGAGGGCAGCCCGGTCGAGATTGCGCACGACCCGAAGGTGGTCGAGGCCTATCTCGGGCACGGGGCGAGCGAGCGGATGAAGTCTGCGGGAGGCGCCAATGCTTGAGGTCACGGATCTGATGGCCGGATACGGGCAGGCAAAGGTGCTGCACGGTGTTTCGCTGAAGGTCGGCGAGGGCGAGCTTGTCGCCTTGCTCGGCAGCAACGGAGCTGGCAAGTCCACCCTGAACAACAATATCTCCGGCATCTACAAGCCCTTCGCCGGCGGTATCCGTTTCGACGGCGCCGAGATTAGCGCCGCACGGGCAGAAGAGGTTGTCGACCGGGGCCTGATCCAGGTGCCGGAAGGCCGCCGGGTGTTCCCGAACATGACCGTGCGGGAAAATCTGGAACTCGGCTCCTACCGGCGGGCCACGCAGAACCGGGCGAGGAACATCGACAAGGTGGTCGGCATCTTCCCGCGCCTGAAGGAACGGTTCGAGCAGTATGCCGGGACGCTATCCGGTGGAGAGCAGCAGATGTTGGCCATTGGCCGGGGCCTTATGGCCGAGCCTCGCCTGCTGATCCTCGATGAGCCGTCGCTGGG
This sequence comes from Nisaea sp., assembly GCF_039990255.1. Taxonomy (GTDB): domain Bacteria; phylum Pseudomonadota; class Alphaproteobacteria; order Thalassobaculales; family Thalassobaculaceae; genus Nisaea. The sequence goes on from NZ_JBDXGG010000018.1 coordinate 208,551, forward strand.
TCTGTCTCCGTTGCTGGTCGAGGAGATGTTCACGCTGATCCAGAAATTGCGCGCCGAAGGGCTTGCGATCTTTCTGGTGGAGCAGAATGTCGTCCAGTCTCTGGAGATCGCCGACCGTGCCTACGTTATGGAGAATGGCCTGATTACGGTTGAGGGACCGGCGCAGGACCTGATGCATGACGAGGAGCTGCGTCGCTCCTATCTGGGGATGTGATCATGGGCATGACGCTGGCGGAAAGGATCATCGCGAAAGCGGCCGGGCAGGAGAGCGTCAGGGCAGGTGAAATCGTCACCTGCAACGTCGATCTTGCCATGATCCACGACAGCGGAGGGCCGCGACGGGTGAAGCCCGTGCTGGAACGTCTTCGCGTGAAGGTCTGGGATCCGCGAAAGGTGGTCGTTGTGTCCGATCATTTCGTGCCTGCGGTGGACCAGCAGAGTGCGGAGATCCTGAAACTGACCCGCGACTGGGTGAAGGACCAGGAGATCGAAGGGTTCTACGACCAGCAGGGTATCTGCCATGTGGTCTTGCCGGAACGGGGCCATCTGAAACCGGGCATGTTCGTTGTCGGCGGGGACAGTCACTCGCCGACGGGCGGCGCTTTTGGCTGCTACATGTTCGGCGTTGGGGCTACGGATATGGCGGGTGTGCTGGTGACGGGGGAGACCTGGATCCGGGTGCCGGAAACAATCCGTATCGACTGGACCGGCGCGCTGCCGCGCGGCTCGTCCGCCAAGGATATGATGCTGAAGCTCTGCGCCACACTCGGCATGGATGGCGGCGATTATCAGGCGGTGGAATATACCGGCAACACGATTGCAGACCTCTCCATGACCGAGCGCATGACCATGTCTAACATGGCGGCGGAGCTCGGCGCGCAAGCCGGGCTGATCGCGGCGGACGGGACGACGGCGGATTATATCCGCGCTGCCGGTGCCGATCCGGACGAGGGCACGGCCTTCGCTGGCGACGAGGACGCGGCTTACCGCGCGGTCCACAAATTCGATGCTTCCGCGCTCGGCCCGCAGGTCGCGGCTCCGGACAGCCCGGCCAATTCGGGTCCGATCGAGGATACCGATGATGCGCCGGTCGACCAGTGCTATATCGGCGCCTGCACCGGCGCGAAGCTGGAAGATCTGCATATGGCGGCCGAAGTGCTCGGCGGCCGCAAGGTGGCGCATGGGACACGTCTTCTTTTGGCCCCAGCCTCGACCCGGGTTACCGCCGCCGCTGCGGCTGACGGCACGCTTGCGACGCTAACGGAAGCGGGCGCCATCCTGATGCCGTCCGGCTGCGGTGCCTGTGCCGGCTATGGCGCGGGCGTGCTGGCCGATGGCGAGACCTGCATGGCCTCGACCGCGCGGAACTTCAAAGGCCGGATGGGCGCGCGTTCCTCTAAAGTCTATCTCGGCTCGCCCTATACCGTTGCCGCGACCGCCGTGCGCGGCCGTGTGGCCGATCCGCGCCCCTTCCTGGCGGAGAACAGTTGATGACCGGTAAGGCGTGGAAATACGGCGACAATGTCGATACCGATCTGCTTGCTCCCGGTGTTTATATGAAAGGGCCAGTGGCGGAGCTGGCAAAACATTGCCTCGAAGCCATTGACCTGGAGTTCGCATCAAACGTGCGGCCGGGCGATGTCATCGTCGCGGGCCGTAATTTCGGTATCGGCTCCAGCCGCGAGCAGGCGGCGGAAGTGCTGGTCCTGCTGGGCGTGAAAGCCGTCATCGCCAAGAGCTTCGGCGGGATCTTCTACCGCAACGCTTTCAATCTTGGCCTGCTGGCGCTGGTCGCCGATGCCGAAGCAGACGTTGAGGCCGGGCACGAGCTGGATCTCGATCCGGCCAGTGGCACCATCACCAACATAACAACCGGTGCGCAGATCGCGGCCGAACCCGTTCCCGAGCATCTCCGCCGCATCGTCGCGGCAGGCGGGCTCGTTCCCTATCTCGAGCAGAAACTGGAGAAACACTCATGACGCCTTCAAGCGTCCTGAAACAGCGGCTGAAACAGCCCGAGATCCTTGTGGCGCCGGGCGTTTTCGACGCTTTCAGTGCCATGGCGGCGACCAATGCCGGTTTTGAGGCGCTCTATGTCTCAGGTGCCTCGATCGCCTATACCCGGCTGGGCCGTCCCGATATCGGCCTGTTCGGGCTTGAGGAAGTGGCGGATGTGGTCTCGCATATCTCCGAGCGGGTCGATCTGCCGCTGATCGTCGATGCCGATACCGGCTTCGGCAATGCGTTGAACGTCCAGCGCACCGTCCGTCTGCTGGAGCGCTCCGGCGCCGCCGGGATCCAGATCGAGGATCAGGCGATGCCGAAGCGCTGCGGTCATCTGGACGGCAAGGCGCTGGTCTCGAAATCAGAAATGGCGGGCAAGATCCGCGCCGCCGTCGATGCCCGGCGTGACGCGGCAACCCAGATCATCGCCCGCACGGATGCTATCGGCGTCGAGGGGTTTGAAGCGGCTCTGGAACGGGCTGCTGCCTACCGGCACGCCGGTGCCGATGTGCTGTTCGTCGAGGCTCCGCGTGATGAGGCCGAGATCGCCGAAGTGATCTCCCGCTTCGGCGCCGACATTCCGCTGCTGGCGAACATGGTCGAGGGCGGCAAGACGCCAGCCAAGTCCGCCGAGGAGTTGCAGGCAGCCGGATTCGATATCGTGATCTTCCCGGGCGGCCTGATGCGGGCGCTCGCGGTGACCATCACCGAGTATTTCCAGAGCCTGCATGCCAACGGCAGCACCAAGCCGTTCCAGGACCGGATGCTGGACTTCAAGCAGTTGAATGACCTGCTCGGCACGCCCGGCATTCTCGAAGCCGGTAAAAAATATGACGGGGAGGCCGAATGATGGCGGCGCTCGATCCGGTCACCCTCGCGGTCCTGAAAGGGCGGCTCGAACAGATCGCGGACGAGATGGACGCGACCCTGTTCCGCAGCGCCTTCAACCCGATCATCGCCGAGGCGCATGACGCCTCCCACGGGCTTTACCATGCCGAGACCGGCGAGACGCTGGTGCAGGGCAAGTCCGGTCTGCCGATCTTCGTCGGCGCCATGTCCTTCGCGGTGAAGGCAGTCATCGACAAGTTCGGCGCCATGGGCGGGATCAGTGAAGGCGATGTCTTCATCTTCAACGACCCCTATGAAGGCGGCACCCATCTGTCCGACTTCAAACTGGTGCAGCCCTTCTACCGGGACGGCAAGCTGTTCTGCTTCCTCGCATCTGTTGGCCACTGGCACGATGTCGGCGGCAATGTGCCGGGCAACTACAACCCGGTCGCAACCGAAAGCTTCCAGGAAGGCATGATGATCCCGCCGGTGAAGCTGTTCTCGAAGGGAGAACTGCGTCAGGACGTGATCGACATCATGCAGGCCAATTCCCGCCTGCCGGGTAGTCTTTACGGAGATCTGAACGGTCAGATCAACGCGCTGCGTCTCGGCAACGATCGGCTGGGCGCGCTGCTCGGCGAATATGGCGCGGACACTGTGGCGGGCGCCATGACCGAGCTGCGGGACCGGGCGGGCCAGCTCATGCGCAGTCTGATCGCGGACATGCCGGACGGACGCTATTCAGCGGACGATTTCCTCGACAATGACGGCATCGTGGACGAGCCGCTGCGCATCGCGCTTGATATCGTCATCGAGGGCGAGACCATGGTGCTGGATTTCTCCCGCACTTCGCCTGCCTGCGCCGGACCGGTGAACATCTCCCGCTCGACCGCGATTGCCTCCTGCTATGTGGCGCTGAAGCATGTCTTCAAGGACGTGCCGGCCAATGCGGGCGTGCTGGAGCCGATCACCTTCGTTATTCCGGATGACAGCCTGTTGAGCGTCAAGGCGCCAAAGCCTGTCGGCGGCTATACCGAGACCATCCTGCGCATCATCGACACGGTCTTCGTCGCTCTCAGTACGGCGGCGCCGGAGATGGTGAACGGTTGCGCCTACGGGACCATCAACGCTCTGTCGCTGGCGGGACACCGCAAGAACGGCCAGCGCTGGGTGATGTTCTCCTTCTTCGGCGGCGGCCACGGCGGCAACCCGGAAGGGGATGGCCTCAACCACGGCAACGCGCCGATCTCGACCGCGACCATCCCGCCAATGGAAATCCTCGAGGCGGCCTATCCGGTGCGCTTCACCCAGTGGGCGCTGCGGCCGGACAGCGGCGGTGCCGGGCGCCATCGTGGCGGACTTGGTGCGATCTACGAGATCGAGCTCTTGGAAGAGAAGGCGGATGTCTTCCTCTTCGGTGAGCGCGGCCGGTTCGCGCCGCATGGCGTGGTCGGCGGCGGGGATGCCGCCCTCAACAAGTTTACCTATGAGCAGGCAAACGGCGATCACACGCCGCCGATGGCTTCCAAGATGGTTGGCATCAAGCTGGCGCAGGGCCAGAAGGTTCGGCTGGAGACACCGGGCGGTGGCGGGTACGGCGACGTGCTGGAGCGCGTGCCAGATGCTGTCGCGGAGGATGTCCGGCTCGGCTATGTCAGCGCCGATGATGCCCTTATGACCTATCGCACCATCATCGCTGCCGACGGAACTGTCGATATAGCGGCTACCGAAATCCTGCGCGCGGAGTCTGCGCAATGAATGATCTGAGCCGGAAGACCGTCGTCGGCGTCGATGTCGGCGGGACGTTCACCGATCTGTTCTTCCTCGACGAAGCAGCCGGAACATGCGGTGTCGCCAAGGTGCCGTCGACCAAGCCGGACCAGTCCGTCGGCATTCGCGGCGGCATCGGCGAGGGCGGGGTGGAGCTTGGCGCCATTGGCACCATCGTGCATGGCACCACGGTCGGCACCAACGCGCTGCTGGAACGCAATGGCGCCCGCACCGGGGTGATCACCACAACCGGTTTCCGTGACGTGCTGGAAATGCGCCGCCGCGACCGGCCGCAGACCTGGGGCCTCTGGGGCAGTTTCGATCCGGTGGTGCCGCGCGACCTGCGCCTTGAGGTGGATGAGCGCGTGCTTGCGGATGGCTCTGTTCATTCGGCAGTCGATCCGGACGCGGTGAAACAGGCCGCGAAGACACTGCTGGAGCGGGGCGCTGAATCCGTTTGCGTTTTCTTCGTTAATTCCTACGCCAACGACGCGAACGAGAAGGTGGCGCTTGAAGCCGTCCGTGAAGTCTGGCCGAATCCGCATATCACCGCATCCAGCGTGATCCTGCCGGAAATCCGTGAATTCGAACGAGGTTCGACCGCCTCTCTCAACGCCTATCTCCAGCCGCCGGTGGGTAATTATCTGGAACGGTTGGAAGACGGTCTGCGGGATGGCGGATTCGGCGGCCAGGTCCTGATCGTGCAGTCGAACGGCGGAGTCATGTCGGCCAAGGTCGCGCGGGAGCTGCCGGTGCGTACCGCGCTCTCCGGCCCGGCTGCGGGTGTCATCGCCGGGGCCTATATTGCCGAAGCGGCGGGCGAGCCGAACATCATCACCTGCGACATGGGCGGCACCAGCTTCGACGTCTCCCTCGTCGCCGATGGACAAAGCGCGCTGAGCGCCCAGACCTCCATCGATTTCGGCATGGTGGTCCGCACCCCGATGATCGAGATCACCACAATTGGCGCGGGCGGCGGCTCCATTGCCTCGGTCGACCGAGGCGGATTGCTGCAGGTAGGCCCAGAAAGCGCGGGCTCCGACCCGGGGCCGGTTTGCTACGGGTTGGGGAACACGCGACCGACCGTGACCGACGCGAATGTCGTCATGGGCCGGATCAATGCGGAGCGCCCGATCGGCGGCAAGCTCGACCGGCTGGATGTGGAGGCATCGAAAGAGGCCATCCGTGTGCATGTCGCCGAGCCTCTCGGTATCGAGGTGATGGAGGCGGCGGAAGCCATCGTCCGGGTCGCCAATGCCAAGATGGCGGGCGCCATCCGTCTGGTTTCCATTGAGCGCGGGCACGACCCGAAAACTTTTACGGCAATGCCGTTCGGCGGTGGCGGCTCGCTCCATACCGGCGCTTTGATCAAGGAAGTCGGTCTCGCCCGTGCACTTGTCCCCCGCTATCCGGGGGTCACAAGCGCCCTTGGCTGCGTCATTGCCGACATGCGGCATGACCGGGTGCAGACCCTGAACACCATGCTGGACATGCTCGATCTCGCGGCTCTGAACAAAGCCGTCGAGGATATCGTGATCGAGGCCGAAGGTCTGCTGGACGGCGCCAATGTCGCCTTCGAGGGAGTCGAGCGGCTGGTGGAGTTCGATATGCTCTATCTCGGCCAGACCCATACGGTGTCCGTACCGGTTCCTGACGCGATGAATGGCTGCCGATCTGAACTCGATACGGTGAAGATCAAGGCGGCGTTCGAGACGGCCTACAAAGCCACCTTCGGCAGTCTGCTCGACGGGATCGGCATCCGGGTGATGAACCTGCGGGTGGCCGTGATCGGTACGCGTCCGAAATTCGATCTGGCACTGCTGGCGCCGTCCGAAGGAGGCTCTGTCGAGGCATCGCGTACCGGTGCGCGGCAGATCTGGTTCGACGGAAAATGGTGGGACAGCCCGGTCTATGATCGCCTGTCATTGCCGGTCGGCGCGGAAGTGCCCGGACCTGCCGTCCTGGAGCAGGCGGACACGACCATTCTGGTCGATCCGGACCTCAAGGGCACGGTTGACAGCTACGGAAACTTTGTGATTTCGAGGAAAGCCTGATGAGCAGGGATTTCGACCCGAAGACAACGGCGCTGCTGCTGGTCGACATGCAGAACGACTTTCTTCATCCGGCCGGTGCCTATGCCCGCGGCGGTGCCGGGGCGGCGGAGATCGCGGCCCTGCCGGAAAAGCTGAAGCCGGTGGCGGACCGCATGCGGGAGGTCGGCGGCTGGATCGTTTCCACCCATTTCACGCTGGTTCCCGGCAGGGAGGGCGAGCCTTTCATCTCGCCACACCTGAAACAGCTTCGCCCGTTTCTGCGGAAGGGTGATTTCGCGCCCGGCAGTTTCGGCCAGGACCTTATCGAGGGGCTGGCGCCCGCCGATATCAAGGTCGAGAAGGTGGCTTTCTCCGCCTTTTATATGAGCCGTCTCGAATGGGTGCTGAACCGGGCCGGGATCGAGCATCTGATTGTTGGCGGGATCGTCACCAATGGCGGCGTCGCCTCGACTGTGCGCGATGCCCATGTCCGTGACTTCCACGTCACCGTCCTGTCCGATGGCTGTGCGGCCTTCTCACCGGAAGTGCACGAAACCAACATCGCCGCGCTGAAAAGTGTTGCCGGGATCGACACCTGTGCAGGCGTGATAGGGCGGCTGAAATCATGATCGGTGTCGCATCCCCGGAAGATGTCGAGTTCCCTGCCTGGGTTCAGACCATCGTCATCGGCGCCGGGGCCTGCGGGCTGACAGCAGCTTTGGCGGCACAGGACGCGGGCGGCGAAGTGCTGGTGCTGGAGCGGGACGAAAGCCCGTTCGGTTCTACCTCCATGTCGTCAGGCTTCATCCCGGCGGCGGCAACCCGCTGGCAGCAGGAGCAAGGGATCGACGACGATCCCGGCCTGTTTCTGGAAGACATTCAGCGTAAATCCCATGACCGCTCCGATCCGACCGTTGCGGCGGAGGTGGTCGAGGCCATCGGCCCCGCGCTGGAATGGCTCGAGGATGAGCACGGCATCCCGTTCGAGGTGCTGGACGGTTTCCTCTATCCCGGACACAGCCGACACCGCATGCATGCCGTGCCGGAGCGTACCGGCGAAGCCCTGCTGACCCGGCTTTTGCAGGCTGTGATGGCAGCCGGTATTCCGGTGATGACTGACGCCCGCGTGACGACGCTGTTCGCCGACGAGGACGGCCTTATCTCCGGTGTTGAGGTCGCGCGCCCCGACGGGTCAACGGAGTTGATCGGCTGCGACAGCCTGATCCTGGCTTGCAACGGGTATGGCGGGAATCCGGAGATGGTTGCCGAACACATCCCGGCCATGGCCGAGGCGGAATATCACGGCCATGCAGGCAATACCGGTGATGCGGTCGTCTGGGGCGAGGCGCTTGGCGCCGAGGTGCGCGATCTGACGGCCTGCCAGGGCCACGGCTCCCTCGCTATGCCGCACCGGATCCTGATTACCTGGGCGTTGATGATGGAAGGCGGCATCCAGATCAACCGGAACGGCGACCGGTTCGCAAATGAGCATCAGGGCTATAGCGAGCAGGCCGTTGATGTACTGAAGCAGCCGGACGGGGTGGCCTTCGACATCTATGACGCGCGCCTGCACACGCTCGGGCTGGAGTTCCCCGATTACAAGGACGCGGTGAATGCCAGCGCCGTACGACAGTGCAACAGCGTCGAGGCACTGGCCGAACATACCGGCGTGCCGCTGGAAAACCTGATGGCGGCGATCTCGGAAACCCACGAGCACGGGGTTGACCGGTTTGGCCGCGATCTCGGCAAGACACCGGGGCTTCAGGTGCCGTTCTTTGCCGTCCGTGTCACGGGTGCGCTGTTCCACACTCAGGGTGGCCTCGCCATTGATGGCGAGGCGCATGTGCTGCGCGACGACGGCAGTCCTTTCCCGAACCTGTTCGCCGCTGGCGGTGCCGCCGTTGGCGTCTCGGGGCCGGACATTTCGGGGTATCTGTCCGGCAATGGCCTGCTGACCGCCATCGCGCTGGGCCGCATTGCCGGAGAGGCTTCGGTTTCCAGCTGGTAAGCGCGGTGAGGCAGCGGCGTTCTCTTCGCGGCAGCCCAAGTTGACATGCAGTAAAGGGGAGGTAAGGTCGTGCTCGTGAGGTAACGTCCTCACCCCTGCATGGGAATAAACGTCCGGGAACGGCCCGGCCCATTTGAAAGAAGGGGCCGATACATGGCTTGGATCGTTCTTGTTCCCGCAGGCATTTCTAAAACTGGTTGGCCAATCGGGCTGAAACTGACCAGTGCATAGCCCCGAGCATGACAAATCATACTGATCTCAAGTCCGGCAACTCCGGCCGTTCACTCCCTGAAGCGGCTCTCTCCGATGGGCCTCGCAGCCGGTGGGGGCTGCTGCGCTGGTTCATATCGTCTGCGACCCTGAACGTTCCACAGGCGGCATCCCCGGTCGCTTTCTCGCTGCTTGCCCTGAGTCTCACCGGCGACTCTAGCCGGGGCGCCGCACTGATCCTGGCCATGACACTGGCCCAGGTGCTTGGAGCGGTGCCGATTACGCGCCTGGGGCGAACCTTGTCGGCGGCAAGGTTCCTGCAAATCCTGATCGTGATCCGTACGATTGCCCTGATCCTGATGGCTGCTTTGGCCGCGCATGAAGTCCCCTTTGTCTGGCTGTTCGTTTGTGCGGCGCTCGCAGGATCGGTGAATGGTGCGGCTTTCGGATATTTGCGCTCCATCCTCAACAGCCTGGCATCGACGACAAGTCTGCCCCGGGCACTGGGTATCTCGGCGACCCTCAACGAAGTCACGTTCGTTCTTGCGCCGGTGGCTGCGTCGGGGCTCGGGACGATCTCGCCAGTCTTCGCCATCCTTGCGCTGGCACTTCTCGGCGCCGTCCCTGTCTTTCTCGTCCCGCATATCCAGTCGGTCCATGGTGAGAACGTGCGGGCGGCCAAGACCTCGGTGCTCACTTCGGCGATTGCCCTGTGGCTTATGTGCGGGGCAGCAGGCGGTGCAACGGTCGCGGCCATAGAGATCGGCGCCGTTGCCCTCGCTCTGGAGTTTGGGTACGAGCCCGCGCTTGCCATCCTGTTCACGGTCCCATTGTGTCTGGCTTCGGTTACGGGCGGCATCCTGATCAGCATCTACAATCGTAGCCTCGCCCGCCGGACGGTGGTGCTTCTATTGTTGCTTATGGCTGTCGGGGCCACACTTGCTGCGTTTCAGCTGTCTCTCACGGCGACCATTATAGGAGCCGTCATGATCGGCTGCGTTCTGGCGCCTCTGGGAACTTACTACTCCCTTATCCTTGATACGCTTGTTACACCGGATAAACGTCCGGAAGCGTTCGCCCTGTTACGCACCTCGAACGCGGTCGGGGTGATCTTCGCGAGCGGGGTGCTGACCGCTTTCTCCATCTCGGCGGCGCTGGGTGTTGTCGCGGCGCTGATGTTTGTCGTCGCGATGGTGGTCGGGATTGCGTCACTGAGGGGAAGCTGAGGCGAGCGAATAATGGGCATGCTATCAAGCATGCCCATCATCGGGGCAAGAGTCTTTATGCGGCAACCGCGCGCAGGCAGAGGGAAGCATTTACTCCGCCAAAGCCGAAGCTGTTGCAAAGGGCGCTGCGGAGTGTCTTCGCCCGTGCCTTCAGCGGGATGAAATCCAGGTCTTCCGCGCCATCGTCGGCGCTGCCGAAATTCAGCGTCGGCGGCAGAACCCCGCGCAGTACGGCGAGGGCGGTGAAGACCGCTTCCACCCCGCCGGCGGCACCGAGCAGATGCCCGATGGAGGATTTCGTCGAGGAGATCGGTATGCCGGCAAGGTCCGCGCCGAACACCCGGCGAAGCGCGGCGATCTCGCCCCGGTCGCCGATCGGTGTCGCGGTTGCATGGCCATTGATATAGCCGATTGCGCCCGGGCTCTCTGCCGCCCGCTTCAGGCAGGCATCAATGGCGAGCGCTGCGCCTGAGCCATCTTCCGGCCCTGACGTCAGGTGATAGGCATCCGCGCTGGTGCCATAGCCCGCAACCTCGATCAACGGTGTGGCGCCGCGTGCCTCGGCGTGGCTTTTCCGTTCAAGCACGACCAACCCCGCGCCTTCACCCAGCACGAAGCCGTCCCGCCCCCTGTCATAGGGCCGTGAAGCCTGTTCCGGGTTGTCGTTCCGGGTGGAGAGGGCGCGTGCGGCTGCGAAGCCGCCGATGGTCAACCGGTCGATACAGGCTTCCGTGCCACCTGCCAGAACCACGTCGGTCTCACCCGAATGGATCAGCCGCATGCCGTCGCCGATGGCCTGCAGCCCGGCGGCGCAGGCGGTAACCGGCGTGCCGATCGGTCCCCTGAAACCGTAACGGATGGATATGTTCCCGGCGGCGAGATTGCCGAGGAAAGCGGGAATGACGAAAGGGGAGAGGCGCCGGTAGCCGCGCTGGTCGAGCGTGGTCTTTGCTTCTGTGATCACGGGGAAGCCGCCGATACCGGTAGCAACGGCGGTTGCGGTGCGATCACGGCTTTCCTGGTCCTCCGGCTTCCATCCGGCCTGGGTCAGGGCCTCTTCAGCCGCCGCCAACGCATAGATCGTGAAGAGATCAACCTTCTTGCGGTCCTTCGTAGAGACCACGGCGTCGATATCCAGTCCTGCTACCGGATCCTCCTCGATGGAGGGGATCAGTCCGGCAATGCGTGTCGGCAGGTCGGAGACGTCAATCCGGTCAATCGCGCGGATGCCGGAACGGCCTTCGAGAAGCCTGTTCCAAACCGCCTCGACACCCCGCCCTAGCGGTGTCACGAGGCCCATGCCGGTTATCACAATCGGATCGTCAGACATTTGTTTCTCCAGTTATGTATATGCACAACTTTGCTCAAAATAGTCACTCAAGATCGGCCAGGATCTTCAGGGCGTCCTGAACCTGGTTCCATTTCTCCTCGCCAAGCTCCTCTCGCACCTTGTCGTGCGCCTCGAACCAGACCGGGATGAACTCTTCGACCCGGCGTTCGCCTTCCTCGGTCAATGAGACTTTCTGGGAGCGGCCGCGGCCCTCATTTTCGGCTTGGATAAGACCTTTCTTGCGGAGTGCCTGCAGGTTCCGGGTCATGGCGCTGCGTTCCACGGCCGTCCGCTCGGCAAGTTCGCTGATGGAGCCGAAACCGCCACCTGCAATGGAGAACAGAAGCCCAAGCTGGGTGGCCTGAAGGTCGTGCTCCCGGGCAAGTTTGTTATAGCGCCGGGTGATCGACCGGGCTGCCTTCCGTGAATTCACCAACAGGCAGTAGGTTGTCATGTGTTTGGCAGTTTTCGAGTCCATTTGTTGTACATAATGTGCATATGCACTTCTGTAAAGGGCCAAGAATATCTGGCGGCACGTGCACACGGAGCGGGGGGCTGAGGCACCATCCGGTTGCGGCAGAGGCGCAAAACGGCTAGGACAAGGCGATTTCCAAGCCTTCTTATCCGGAGAGACCGCGTGTCGCATCCCGACAGCGAGAGCGAATTGACCAAGCATGCCCTGTTGCCTGCAGGCCTGCGTGATGTGCTGCCGCTTGATGCGGCGCACGAGGCTGCCGTAATCGAAGCATTGCTGGCCCGCTGTGCGTCGCATGGTTACGAGCGTGTTAAGCCGCCGCTGGTGGAGTTCGAGACTTCGCTCTTCGCCGGGCCGGGCGCCGCCATGAGCGACAGCACCTTCCGCCTGATGGACCCGGTGTCGCAGAAAATGATGGGCGTGCGCGCGGACATGACGGTCCAGATCGCCCGGATTGCAACGACCCGCCTGAAGCAGGAGCCGCGGCCCTTGCGGCTTTGCTATGCGGGCGAAGTGCTGCGTGTTTCGGCCAATCAGTTGAGCCCGGAGCGTCAGTTGGTCCAGGTTGGCGCGGAGTTGCTTGGTGGCGACAGCGTCGCTGCCGATGCGGAGCCGGTGCTGCTGGCGGTGGAAGCGTTGCGCGCCATCGGCGTGACCGACCTCTCCGTGGATCTCACCGCGCCGCGCGTTATCCCGATCCTTTTGGCGGGCTCCGATCTGCCGGGAGAAACGTTGCGATCATTGCGTACCGCAATCGACCGGAAGCATACAGCTGAGGTGCGCCGCCTCGCGGGGGATCTCGCACCGGTGGTGACCCAGCTAATGGATGCTGCCGGTTCCTGGCAGAACGCGCTTGATGAATTGTCGGGTATCGAGTTGCCGGAGACTGCTCGTGCGGCTATCGACCGTGTTGCCGCGATCGCGAAAAGCGTGGCGGAGATCGAGCCCGATCTCGCCATGACGATCGATCCGGTGGAGAATCGCGGTTTTGAATATTACACCGGCTTCGGTTTCAGTCTGTTCGCGCGCGGTGTGCGTGGCGAACTTGGGCGCGGCGGCCGTTACCAGGTGGATGGCGGGGATGGTCTCGGCTCGACCGGTTTCACGTTGTATATGGAAACTGTGTTGCGGGCATTGCCGGATCCGACACGCCCTGAGCGGCTTTATATGCCTTTCGAAACCTCGATAGATGAAGCACGTGCACTCCGGGAGCAGGGCTGGATTACCATTGCAGCATTGGACAAGGACCCCGATCCGGCGCTAGAAGCGTCCCGCCTCGGCTGTACTCATATCCTGAAAGATGGAGCGCCGGTGGCGCTCTGATTGTGCCGGTGCCGCAGCGCGCGGCCGGAATTCAAGAAAGACGAGACGACACATGAAAAATGTCACGGTGATCGGCGCCCAGTGGGGAGACGAAGGCAAAGGCAAGATTGTTGACTGGCTCTCTGAACGCGCAGACGTGATCGTGCGCTTCCAGGGCGGTCATAATGCCGGCCATACGCTCGTTATCGGCAATCAGACCTACAAGCTGAGCCTGCTGCCGTCCGGTGTTGTTCGCGAGGGCAAGCTCTCGGTTATCGGTAACGGCGTGGTTGTCGATCCGTGGGCTCTTAAGAACGAAATCGAGACGCTGGGCAAGGCCGGGGTGAAGATCACCACCGATACTCTGGTGATTGCTGACAATGCATCCCTGATCCTGCCGGTACACCGCCGCATTGATCAGGCCCGCGAAGCGGTGCTGGCCGAAGGCAAGATCGGCACCACCGGTCGCGGCATCGGTCCGGCCTATGAAGACAAGGTTGCACGCCGTGCGGTGAAGGTTTCCGATCTTTCCGATCCGGAAACCCTGGCCGTGCGCGTGCGCGCGCTTATCGCACATCACAACATCTTCTTGAAGGGCGCTGGCGAAGAGCTGGTCGATCCGCAGGAGACAATCGACCAGCTTGCGGAGATTGCCGGTACGGTGCTGCCGTTCGTGAAGCCGGTCTGGCGGGAGCTTGAAGCGGCAGTCGCCGCTGACAAGCGGATCCTTTTCGAGGGCGCCCAGGGCGTCATGCTTGATGTTGATCACGGCACCTATCCGTTCGTCACTTCCTCGAACACAGTGGCTGGACAGGCATCTGCGGGCTCCGGGCTCGGCCCGCGCGATGTCGGCTATGTGCTTGGTCTGGTAAAGGCCTACACCACCCGCGTTGGCTCCGGTCCGTTCCCGACGGAACTGGAGGATGAGGTTGGCCAGCGGCTCGGTGAGCGTGGCAAGGAGTTTGGCGTCGTAACCGGACGCAAGCGCCGCTGCGGCTGGTTCGATGCGGTTATGGTCCGTCAGGCCCTGAAGGTCTCCGGCGTTGACGGTATTGCGCTGACCAAGGTCGATGTGCTGGACGGCTTCGACGAGCTGAAAATCTGTGTCGGCTACGAGCTGGACGGCGAGACGCTTGACTATTTCCCCGCTGGTGCCGGAAATCAGGCAGCAGTGAAGCCGGTCTACACCACCATGGAAGGCTGGTCGGAAAGCACGTTCGGCGCCCGTTCCTGGGCTGACCTTCCGGCAAACGCGGTTAAATATATCCGCTATCTGGAAGAGCTGATCGAAACCCCGGTGGCGCTTCTTTCTACGAGTCCCGAGCGTGAGGACACCATTCTGGTGCATGACCCGTTCCGCGGCTGATTGCATCAGAACGCCATAGAATCAGACGGCTAACTGGTCTTCCCGGGATGCTTTTTCTTGCATTTCGAGCGAAAGATTGGGAAACCGGATAGGTTATTGAAGCCTGATCCGTCGGGGTCATGTCGATCCGTGCGGCCGGTCAGGTTCCATCAATTCGACTAGATGCAGGAAGAGTTGCGGGAAAATACCCGCGCCGGGGCCTGTGTCAGGAAGAAGAGACCTGCCGCGTATGGCCGATCTAGTCAAACTCAGCGACCGGTTTGAAATCGATCCCGCTCAACCTTTGCCCGACTACGATTCACCGTCGGGGAAAGCGTATGTCTGCACTGAGGGCGGCGGTAACGAGTTTTTTGCGTTAATTTGCGATCCGAAAGTGCCGTTGCGGGTCGAAACCATAAACGGGCTCAAAGGCTTTCCTAAACACAATCTGATGCGCGTGCACGATCATGGGGTCGTCAACTGGACCCTTTCCGGTCGGCGTATGCCTGCTCTTATCCTCGACCGACCACGCGGTACGCGTCTTTTCTCCGATCCCGGCGAGGTGATCGAGCCATTCACGGACGAGCAGTTGGCGCGCGGATTCCTGACGCCGCTTGTCGCGACCTTGCGGGAGATGTCTCAGCGCGGGGTCACGCATAGAAATATCCGCCCCGATAACCTGTTCTATTCAGATCCCGCACGACGCTCCGTCATGGTGGGGGAATGTGTCAGCGGTCCTCCCGGCCTCTACCAGCCCGATAGTTGCGAAAGTCTTGAATGCGTCATGGCCGATCGCACTGCCCGGGGAGAGGGTGGGGTGCTGGACGACTTGTTCTCGGTTGGCGTGACGCTACTCTCCTTGCTTACCGGCCGGATGATGCCGGAGGCGACCGATCCGCAACGGATGATTTACGACCGTATCAATTCGGGGTCCTATGCCTGTCTCGTCGGCAACACCAGATTGCAGATGAACATGGTCGAAGTGTTGCGTGGTCTGCTGACGGACGAACCCCGGGAACGGTGGACAATCCGCGATCTCGAACTCTGGCTAGGCGGTCGCCGTCTCACACCGAAGCAGGTGAAACTGCCGCCTAAGGCTGCAAGGCCAATGACGGTTGGCGGTGGTACATATGAGAACGTACGGGCTGTCGCGCATGCCATCGGGCGTAACTGGAACACGGCGGCGGAACTTGTCCGGGGACAGGATTTTGACAATTGGCTGCGGCGCTCTCTCGGCGACGAGAATGTGGTCGAAGCTGTCAACAAAGTGACCGGCGGCGCGACCGGAATTCAGAGCGCACCAAAGGATGAAGACGCCCGTCTGGTCACCCGGGTTGCCATCGGCCTCGATCCGAGCGCACCGATTCGCCATAAGGGCTTTTCCTGCCATATCGATGGTGTCGGTCCGACCCTGGCGCTGAACTTCAACGACGATGCCACTCGCCAGATGATCGCCGGGTTCATCGCCAGCCGCTCTGTTGGTCCATGGATGTCGGTACAGACGCGCTCGAAGCAGGACTTGCTGGAGCTGTTCTCGAAGTTCGATAAGTTGCCGACTTTCCTGAACAGTACCGGGCCTGGATACGGGATTGAGCGTGTCCTCTACGAGCTGAATGAAGACATTCATTGTATGAGCTCGATGATCGAGCATCTCTATGTCACGGATCCTGGAGAGGTGATCCCCTCGCTTGAGGCCGTTGCTCAGGGCCAGAACCGGCCTCCTATTCCAATGGACCGTCATCTCGCAGCATTTCTTGGTGCCCGCTCTGACGACATCGAGGAACGGTTGCTGCGCCCGCTTGGTAACTCCACGGACAAGCGGCCGGCGATCGATGCACTGAACGTTATGCGGCTGCTTGCGCGGATACAGACCCTGTCGCGGAATGGCCCCATGCCGGGGCTTTGCCAATGGTTTACCGAACTGATGAAACCGGCCGTGAACGGGTTTCACAATCTGAAGGCCCGGGCGGCGGTCGAAACCAGCGTGATGAAGGCGTCTGAGAGCGGTCAACTCGGTGAAATCCTGAAAATCTTTGACGATCAGAGGGCTCAGCAACGGGATCAGCAAGGTTTTGCCCGGGCGCAACAGGAATTCGCCCATTGTGCGGTTCAGGTTGCCCAGATGAATCTCGATTTGCAGAACAAGGACAGCCTGGCGGCGGAACTCGGTGAGCAGGCGGCGGCCGTGATCTCCGGTGTTGTCGGCAGTGTGGGAACCACGGCTATCGTGATCCTCTATTTGGTTTAGACTGCGCTCTGTCGCATCCTCGCGGGGACGCGGGCGGAACAAAACGGGCAATCGGAAACAGAGATGGCATCAAACTCGGCAAGCGCATCATCTTTGAAGGTTATCGTCTTCACGGTCGTTGGCGGCCTGATGTTGTTCACACTGCCCACCGTTCTGGTCCTGGGGCTTGGCATGCTGCCGACCTTCGCCGCCATGATGGTTGACCAGAGGCGTGAGAAATACACGACACTGTGCGTCGGCTGCATGAATTTCGTCGGGGTGCTGCCATTCGTTGCCCGGCTCTGGTCGGAGGACCATTCCTACGCCAAGGCGTTTGAGATCATGGCCGACCCGTTCGCATGGCTGACAATGCTGGGGGCTGCCGGTCTCGGCTGGTGCATCTATCTTTTGGCGCCGGGCGTTGTCTCGATGGGGATTGCCATGCGTATTGAACAGCGCATCGGCAGGCTACGCCGTCGTCAAAGGGAACTTGTCGAAGAATGGGGGCCGGGTGTTGCAGGCACCCTGGATAATAGCGAGCCGCAGGACGACAAAACTGGAAAAGGCCGGGACGGTTAAGCCCCGGCCATTGGTGTTATTCAGACCGTTTCGAGACGCTGCTCCATGGCAGCGTTGCGCATTGCTTTCTGGAGCTTTTCGAAGGCCCTGACTTCGATCTGCCGCACACGCTCCCGGCTGATATTGTAGACCTGACTGAGGTCTTCGAGCGTTGTCGCGTTTTCCTTCAACCGCCGTTCCGTCAGGATGTGGCGCTCGCGTTCGTTCAGGGTTTCCATGCCAACGGATAGAAGCTGACGCCGTTGGTCCAGCTCTTCGCTCTCCGCGAGTTGCGATTCTTGGCTCTCGCCCTCATCGACCAGCCAGTCCTGCCACTCGCCTTCACCGTCAACACGCAGGGGCGCATTAAGGGAATGGTCAGGCGCGGCGAGCCGCCGGTTCATGTTGATAACGTCCTGCTCCGGGACCTCGAGCTTGGTGGCAATAGCCGTCACACGTTCGGGGGAAAGATCGCCTTCCTCAATGGCCTGCATCTGGCCTTTCAGCTTGCGCAGGTTGAAGAACAGCTTCTTCTGCGCCGCCGTGGTTCCTATTTTTACCAGCGACCAGGAATGCAGAATGTATTCCTGAATGGCCGCCCGGATCCACCACATGGCATAGGTGGCAAGGCGGAAGCCGCGCTCCGGATCGAAGCGCTTCACGGCCTGCATCATGCCGACATTGCCTTCGGAGATCAGCTCGGCGACCGGCAAGCCATAGCCGCGATAGCCCATGGCGATCTTGGCGACGAGCCGAAGGTGGCTGGTGACGAGTTTGTGCGCGGCATCGGAATCGTCATGCTCCCGCCAGCTTTTGGCGAGCATGTACTCCTCTTCCGGCTTCAGCATCGGAAACTTGCGAATTTCCTGAAGGTAACGGCTTAGATTACCTTCCGCCGACAGTGTCGGGAGCTGAGTTGCTATTGCCATGGTCCCCTCCAAATCCTTCCAGACGTCCGCTTCCGGCCGTCACAACACGGGTGCGGCCTCATTCGTGGCGCCAAATTCCCTGTTACCATCTATATGGGAGACCAATGTGGGCATTTTAAGGCCTGTTTAACGTTCGATTGGACATAACTGGAAAATACCTTATTCAGGATTACTGCGTAATCCTGCCATAAGCAGCTCCATATCGGCCGGCGGAGGACTCTCGAACCGAAGCATTTCATGGCTTATTGGGTGCTCGAAACCAAGCACTGCCGCATGCAATGCCTGCCGGGTAAAAGCCTTGATAGGCTCCGGATCGGATGCCTTGTTGCTGCGTCCATAGAGCGGATCGCCGACCAGTGCATGGCCGATATTGGATAAATGGACACGGATCTGGTGGGTGCGCCCGGTCTCCAAGCGGCATTCGACCAGTGCGGCTTTCATGCCGAACCGTTCAATCATCTTGTAATGAGTGACAGCCGGTTTGCCGGTCGCGGTAACCGCCATCTTTTTCCGGTTGCGCTGGCTCCGGCCGATGGCGCCCTCGATCCGGTCGGACGATTTCGTCGGCACGCCGCGCACGACCGCTTGGTAGCGGCGCTCGATGGTGTGGGCGGCGAATTGGACCACCAGACCCTGATGCGCATCGTCGCTCTTGGCTACGACCATCAGGCCGCTGGTGTCCTTGTCGATCCGGTGCACGATGCCGGGCCGTTTCACCCCGCCTATTCCGGAGAGGCTGCCGCCGCAATGGGAGAGCAGTGCGTTGACCAGGGTGCCGTCCCAACTTCCGGGCGCGGGATGCACGACCAGCCCAGCCTGCTTGTCGACCACGATCAGATCCGCATCTTCGTAGATTATCGTAAGCGGGATTTCTTCGGCTTCGGGTTCCGCCGGTTCCGGTGGCGGAATATCGACGCGATAGGATTGGCCTGGTTTGACCGTTCCCGAGGGGTCGGTTATCGTCCCGTCTCCGCAGCTGACGCGGCCTTCCAGGATGAGGTTTTTCAGGCGACTCCGGGACAGGTTTGGGGTATCCGGCATCTCTGCCAGACGCCCGGCGAGCCAGCGGTCAATGCGGTCGATATTCTCTTCCCGTGCGTCGGCATCGCCGGACACGATCTCTATCTGAAAATTTTCTGAAGCAGGATCCATGGCGGCGAACCTACCCGATAGCGATGAAAACAAAAAGCAGGCTGAACCGGGCTGGCTTCTGCCGGCGAAAATAGCCGTGGTTGTGATGGGGCTGATGATCCTAGGCGGCCTCGGTGTGATCGCCTATACGGTTGCCACCCGGCTGAGCGCCGGAGATGAGGCGCCGGTGGCAGCGCCTGCTTCTCCGCCAGTGGAAGCCCCGACAGTGCGGCAGGTTGCGACTGGATTCGGCACTGTCGATGTAACTATTCCGAACGGCGCCCGTCTTGGCTCGGTCCAGTTTGAAGACGGCCGGATGATCCTTCGGATGAACCTTCAGAACGGTAAGGTTCGGCTCCTGGTTTACGATCTTGCGACCGGTAAGGAGCTTGGCCTCTTCAATATCACCCGGGAAAAGTAGGAATGAGCAGCACCCCCAACGCTTGGACCGTCAATTTCGCCAGCGACAATGTCGCCGGTGCGGCGCCGGAAATCATGGCCGCGCTGCAGGAAGCCTCCACCGGTTTCGCCATGCCTTACGGCAATGACGACCTGACAGAGGCTTTTTGCCGCCGCACGATGGAGATTTTCGAAACCGACCTGGTCGCCCATCCCGTCGCGACCGGTACTGCTGCCAATTCTCTGGCCCTGTCGGTACTTTCGCCGCCTTATGGCGTGGTTTTCTGTCATGAAGGCGCGCATATCGAGGAAGACGAGTGCGCGGCACCGGAATTCTATATCGGTGGCGGCAAGCTGACTGTACTGGCTGGCGATAACGGCAAGTTCTCCGCAGAGACCTTGGCGAATAAACTCGGTGATCCGAGCGCGGCGTCAGCGGTGCACCACGCCCAGCCAGCGGCGGTCAGTATTTCCCAGCTGACGGAGAAGGGCACGGCCTACAGCCTGGACGAGATCCGGGCCATTGCCGATGTCGCCCATGCGCATGGGCTGAAGCTTCACATGGATGGCGCCCGGTTCACCAATGCGATGCTCAGCCTTGGCTGCTCACCCGCCGAGGCGACCTGGAAGGCCGGCGTCGATGCCCTGTCTTTCGGTGCCACCAAGAACGGTGCCTTTGCGGCGGAAGCGGTGATCTTCTTCGATCCGCAAGCGGCGAAGGATTTCGAATTCCGGCGCAAGCGGGGCGGCCATCTGTTCTCCAAGATGCGCTTTTTGTCGGCCCAGCTCGCTGCCTATCTCGAGAATGATAACTGGCTGCGCTACGCCAAGACCGCGAACGATGCCGCCCGCCGCTTGACGGACGGTCTCACGCCTCTGCCTGGCGTGGAGCTTCTGCATGTTGTCGAGGGCAACGAGATCTTCGCTCGGATATCGGGGCCGGTGCATCAGGCCCTGCGCTCCGCTGGGTGCCAGTATTACGCCTTTGCCGAGGCGGATGACGGCAGTGTGGGTATTCGCCTCGTCACTGCGTTCAATACGACCGATGCGGACATCGAGCATTTCCTGGCTGCTGCCCGAGTTGGTGCAGGGGAGATTGCCGGATGACCACCGCAGGACGGTATCCCGAAAGCGATTACAATAGTGACGCCAAGCTGCCGCTGGACGGCGTGCGGGTGCTCGATCTCTCCCGGCTTGTCGCCGGTAACATGGTGACGCACGTGCTGGCTGATTACGGCGCTGAGGTGATCAAGATCGAGCGGCCGGGCTTCGGTGACGACCTGCGTAATTGGAAAACCGAGGGCGTGGCGACCCACTGGAAAGTCTATTGCCGGAACAAGAAGAGTATCACGCTCGATCTGCGAAAGCCGGAAGGCAAGGCGCTGTTCCTGAAGCTGGTGGAAACCGCCGATGCCATCGTGGAGAACTTCAAGCCGGGCACCCTGGAAGACTGGGGTCTCGGGCCTGACGTTCTGCAAGGGCTGAACCCAAATCTGACCCTGGTCCGCGTCTCCGGCTGGGGCCAGACTGGCCCCTGGATGCATAAGCCCGGTTTCGGCTCGCTGGTCGAGGCGATGAGCGGGTTCGCCGCCCTGAACGGTTTCGGCGACCGGCCGCCGGTGCTGCCGCCGCTTGCTTTGGCAGACATGATCGCTGGCCTCTACGGCGCTTTCTCGGTCATGGTGGCGCTCAGGAATGTCGAGGTGTCGGGCGGGAAGGGGCAGAGCATTGATCTCTCCCTGTTCGAGCCGATCCACGCCATCCTCGGCCCCGAAGCGGCGAATTACGCGCTCAGCGGCAAGGTGCCGGAACGCACCGGCAGCCGGTCCAACCTGACTGCCCCGCGTAACACCTATCGATGCAAGGACGGCAAATATGTGGCGCTGTCCGGCTCTATCCAGGCCATGGCGGAGCGGCTGTTCCGCACCATCGGGCGACCGGAACTGATCGACGATCCGCGCTTCAGAACAAATTCCGACAGGGTGAAGAATAACGACATTCTGGACCCGATCATTGCCGACTATATGGGCGAGCGGACCCAGGCCGAATGCCTCGCCATCTTCGAGGAAGCGGGTGTGACTGTCGGTCCCGTCGCCGATGTCGCCCAGCTTGCTGATGACGATTACATGGAAGGGCGCGGCGTGGTCGAGAGCTTCCCGGATGTCGATATCGGGACCTTGCCGATGCATGCGGTCATCCCGCGCATGTCGGACACGCCGGGCGAGGTTCGCAGTCCGGCACCGGAACTGGGCCAGCACAATGAAGAGATCTGGTCCGCGCTTGGCGTCGATGTGGCCGAGCAGGCTAAACTGACTGACGAGGGAGTGATCTGACATGTCGCGCGCTCTGCCGCTCTGGCGCTCGCTGCTCTATGTGCCGGTGACCAACCAGCGCTTTATCGAGAAAGCCACAGCGCGCGGTGCGGATGTCATCAAGCTCGATCTTGAGGACAGCATCCCGCCAGCCGAAAAGCCTGCCGCACGGGCGGCTGTGCGCGATGCAGCCCGGCTGATCTCGGACGCGGGCACGGAAGTGCTGGTCCGCATCAACCGGCCCTGGCGCATGGCTTCGCTGGATCTCGAAGCCGCTGTCTGGCCGGAAGTCTCCGGACTATGCCTGCCGAAGCTGGAATCCGCCGATCATCTCGGCTTTCTTGACGAGATCGTCGAGGAGCTTGAGCGCGAGCGCGATATGACTGTCGGCTCCATCCGTTTCATGGGGCTGATCGAAACCCCGCGTGGTCTGAATAACGTGCGCGAGATCGCAAAGGCCAGCCCGCGCCTGATGGGCCTGTCCCTTGGCCAGGAAGACTATTCCGCCGCCCTCGGCATGCCGTCCCTCGGCCCGGAGGACTTGCTGGAAGACATGCGTCTGGTCCAGCGCGCGGCCCGCGAGGCGGATATCCTGCCGCTCGGCTATGCTGGCTCCATCGCCGAGATCACCGACATGGACGCCTTCCGTGGCAGTGCGAAACGCGCCCGCGCCCTCGGCATGGAAGGTGGCTCCTGCATTCACCCGGCCCAGGTTCCGATCCTGAACGAGGTGTTTTCGCCAAGGCCGGATGAAATTGAGATGGCGGAAGCGATGGTCGCTGCCTATGACGACGCCATGGCAAAGGGCCTAGGTGCCGTCAGCTTCCGTGGCAAGATGATCGATGTCCCGGTGGTTGAGCGGGCGAGGCGCGTGTTGGTGCTGCACGACAGGATCGCGGCGCGGAGTTAAAGCGGCTTCGGAAGTAAGATGAACCCGGGACGCGATCCAGATACGACGGCCGCAACGACCGTATTGGCAAAAGCGGGAGCCCGGATCGGTGCTCCCGCTTTTCCGTTAGTCGAAGGCTTCGGATAATGCGATGGGGCGGAGATATTTCTGGATCTGTTGTGAGCGTTCCGTGGAGAAATAGGCAATCACGAGATCGCGATCCGGGGAAACGTAAATTCCTTGGGTGTTTAGACCCGATTTGAAGAAATCACCGTCCTCGAAAACAGCATCCCACTGGCGCGCCGCCGTCCTGATCGTATTGTCGCCGAGCCTCTTCGAAAATCTCTGACCCGACCCGGCCTCTCCTCCAAAATAGAATTCTTTCGTTCGCGGAGAATTCTGAATCCTGTCGAGCGCCGACGGCGAAACGATGCGCTCGGTCGAGATCGCGCTCCAGCTCGGCGTATAGAGCAAGCCAACACGAGCAAGGTCGCGAAGGTTCGATGAAACCGGTCCATGTACAATGGCGATCCCATCCGGGGAGAGATGCACCTGAAGTGGTCCTTCTGCGCCTATTTTCGACCAGACACGATCGTCAAAGAAATCGGACCATGGCCGGCCACTTACCGCTTCGGCGAGAAAAACCAGGGATTGTGTGACACCAGAAGAGTAGATGTAGTTTTTCCCGGATTCTTCGACGCGTTTGGCGTCGAGCAAGACGTCGAGCATGTATTCGATCTTGCCGTCCCGCTCCTCTCCAAGCTCCGCCCTGAACAGCCTCGAGGTTACAGAGTCGGGATCGGCGAATTGAGTGGCATCGTCTCGCACATCCAGTCCGGCCGACATGTCGAGCGCGTTGACGACCTTTATGGTCTCCCAAACGGATCCTCTGAACTCCGGGACATAGTGGCCGAGCGTCATATTCTCGTCGATCCGGCCGTCGTCGATCAGGATGTCGACAGCCATAGAGGCCAAGATCTTCGCAACCGAGGCCCAGAAGTGCGGGTCAAGTTCAGCCATACCTGGATAGGTCTCGTAGGCGATTTTCCCTTTGTGGACGACGATGAAGCCTTGTGCGTAGCTGTCTGGGTGCACAAGAAACTCATCAAGCGTCATGGTGCCAAGTTCGGTCGTAGCTGTGATTTTCCCGATCTCGCGGAGAGTTGCCTTGGGCATTTCCATGATGGGTTGGCGACGCACGAGAATGGCTGTTTTGTTCGTCTGTGCGGCATATCGATGGTACCAGAGCGCGGCCGGCGCGCCGATGGTCAGGTCGTTCACATTGAAGTTGCGAAGGAAATCAAGGGCCTCTTTGTTGCTCCAGCCATCAAGGGCTTTTTGAACGGGAGCAGGCTTTGGCATCTCCTGAGCGTGGACCTGTACAGATCCAAGCAGGATCGGAACTAAGAAATAAATTGCAGCTTTAAGCACGGTTCCCTCCGATTTCGATGTGCTTCCAAATTCTCAGAAAAGCAGGCCATTCCCAGAGTTGCTCGACACCTCCTAAGAACGGAACGGTCGGAGACTGCTACGGGCTTTCCCTTACCGTCCGAGAATCTGTCCTATCAAGTCATACACCATATGCGAGATTTCGCTCTGCAGTTGGACCGGAAGCATACCTATAACGCTATAATCGTGCAGTCAGGGCATCAGATAAAACCGGATACTGAAAAATAATCAGGCGACATAGACCGGATGCAACCAGGGCAACTGCCTGATACCGGGCATCCCACGTCAGAAGGACTCACCACTCAGGTGCGCCATTATCATGCGCTATCGTCCCGGCGCTTGCTTGCAGTATTTCCGATCGTTCTTGTCGCAATGGTCAGCGCTGTAGAGCTGCGGGTCTGGATACCAGACGGTGGGACGGATGGTCGATGCTGATACAGCCGCTGGTCTCCGCCGCGCGAATACTGGTCCACCGGCATGGCTTAGAGGCGGACATCCTGCCGCTCGGTTATGCCGGCTCCATCGCCTAGATCACCGACATGGAAGCTTTCCTGGCGAGTGCGATGAGCGCCCGTCAGCTCGGCATGAAAGGCGGCTCCTACGTCCACCCGGCTCAGGTGCTGATTGTTCTCGCCAAGGCCGGAGGAAGTTGAGATGGCGGAAGCGATGGTCGCTGTCTATGACGAGGCCATGGCCGAAGGTCTCGGTGCCGTCAGCTTCCGCAGCAAGATGATCGATGTCCCGGTGGTTGAGCGGGCGCGGCGCGTGCTGCGCGACCGGATCACGCGGAGGGGGTAGGGCGTCTGGCCCTTGGGCCGTTTTCCCGGATCCCTCTCATCGTTTTCCCGAACTTGATCCGGGACCTTTCAACACAAGGCACCACCTTTCTATTCCATACACCACCCCATGATCGAAAAGGTCCCGGATCAAGTCCGGGAAAAAAACGCATACACCCCTTCCATAAACGGGACATGCGCTCTTTCGTCTACATCCTCGCGAGCAAACCGGATGGCGTGCTCTATACCGGCGTCACCTCCGGCCTGCCCCGGCGCATGGCCCGAGCACAGGAGCGGCGCCATCGCCGGTTTCACCAGGCATTACAATGTACATGACCTGGTCTATTTCGAGCCGCACCAGAGCATGGAGGAGGCGCGCTATCGGGAATATCAAGTGAAGCGCTGGAGGAGACGCTGGAAGGTCGAAATGATCGAACGGCATAACCCTGAATGGCGCGACAGGTTCGAAGAGCTGTTTTGAACGCCCCCAGCACTCACCACTCCGCCACTTTAACAGATGTGTTTTCCCGGGCATCGACCCGGGACCTTTTCGATCATGGTGTCGTGTCCGAAATTGTCAG
The DNA here is from genome assembly GCF_039990255.1 of Nisaea sp. GTDB lineage: Bacteria > Pseudomonadota > Alphaproteobacteria > Thalassobaculales > Thalassobaculaceae > Nisaea. The sequence goes on from NZ_JBDXGG010000018.1 coordinate 234,333, forward strand.
ATCAAGAGGTACCGCCCTTCGCCGGAAGGTCCCGGATCAAGTCCGGGAAAAGGCTATGGAACCGCTCCCGCAGGAGCCTTCAATCAGCCCACCGTAACCCGCCCATTGCCGCCGGGGCTGCACTTGGATACAACTCTGGCCTCATTCTCATACTTCATAGGAGCGTCGCCTTGGCTGCGTACCAGTACATTTACGTGATGAAAGGTCTGAGCAAGACCTGGCCCGGCGGGCGCGAGGTTCTGAAGAACATTCATCTGTCCTTCCTGCCCGGCGCCAAGATCGGCGTGCTCGGCGGAAACGGCGCCGGTAAATCGACGTTGTTGAAGATCATGGCGGGTGTCGATTCGGAATTCGTGGGCGAAGCCTGGGCGGCCGACGGCATCAAGGTCGGCTATCTGGCGCAGGAGCCGGAGCTGAATGCCGACAAGGACGTGCATGGCAACGTCATGGAAGGCATGGGTGAGACCAAGGACCTGCTCGATCGTTTCAACGAGGTCAGCGCCAAGTTCGGCGAGGAAATGACCGACGACGAGATGAACGACCTGCTGGCAGAGCAGGGAGAGCTGCAAGAGAAGATCGACGCCGCCGACGCCTGGGATCTGGACCGCAAGGTCGAGATCGCCATGGACGCGCTGCGGCTGCCGCCGGGCGATGCGGATGTGACCAAGCTGTCCGGTGGTGAACGCCGCCGGGTGGCGCTCTGCAAGCTGCTGCTTTCCACCCCGGACATGCTGCTGCTCGATGAGCCGACCAACCACCTGGATGCTGAGTCCGTCGCCTGGCTGCAGCGCTTCCTGCACGATTTCCCGGGCACCGTCGTGACCGTGACCCATGATCGCTACTTCCTTGACGAAGTGGCCGGCTGGATTCTGGAACTGGACCGCGGCAAGGGCATTCCATACGAGGGGAATTATACCGGCTGGCTGGAACAGAAGCAGAAGCGGATGGAGCAGGAAGGCCGGACCGAAGATGCTCGTCAGCGCTCCCTCAACCAAGAGCTGGAATGGGTCCGGCAGTCGCCGCGTGCCCGCCAGGCGAAGAGCAAGGCCCGCCTCAATGCTTATGAAGAGTTGCTGGCGAAGAGCGAGGAGAAGAGCACCGACACGGCGCAGATCGTCATCCCGGCCGGTCCGCGTCTCGGCGGTCAGGTGATCGAGGCCGATCATCTGAACAAAGGGTTCGGCGAGCGTCTGCTGATCGACGATCTGTCCTTCAAGCTGCCTCCGGGCGGCATTGTCGGCGTGATCGGCCCGAACGGTGCTGGTAAGACCACGCTGTTCCGGATGATCACCGGCCAGGAAACCGCAGACAGCGGCAGCTTCACGGTCGGCGATACTGTCGTACTCGGTTATATCGACCAGTCCCGCGATTCCCTGGACGCGAAGAAAACCGTCTGGGAGGAAATCTCTGACGGGCTGGACGAGATCGATCTCGGCAAGCGCAAGATGCAGAGCCGTGCCTATTGTGGCCTGTTCAACTTCCGCGGCGGCGACCAGCAGAAGAAGGTCGGCCAGCTGTCGGGCGGTGAGCGCAACCGGGTGCATCTGGCCAAGATGCTGAAATCCGGCGCCAATCTGTTGATGCTTGATGAGCCGACGAACGATCTCGACGTCGACACGCTGCGGGCGTTGGAAGAGGCTCTTCTGGAATTTGCCGGTTGCGCCGTGGTCATCACCCATGATCGGTGGTTCCTCGACCGGATTGCGACCCACATCCTAGCCTTTGAGGGCGACAGCCATGTCGAGTGGTTCGAGGGCAACTATCAGGCTTATGAGGAAGACAAGAAGGCCCGTCTTGGCGCCGAAGCGGTGGAGCCGCACCGGATCAAGTACAAGCCGATCGCACGTGCCTGATCGCTCTCTCGCATAAACGAAAAACGCCGGCTTCGAAGCCGGCGTTTTTTATGGGCGGAATTCGATAATGATCAGGTGCGTCTGCGCAACCCTGCGAGGATCTCTTCCATGCGTACTAGCAGTGGAGCGATTTTGCCGCCGTTGCTTTCGATCACAGAGGCATATTCGTTTCGCTGGGTGATGCCCATGCTGATGCCTTCAACCACCACATCGACGATCCGGAACTTCCCGCCGTCCTCGATCAGACGCCAGTCGATCAGCACATTGCCGTTCGGGTTCGCAGGGTCGACAATCTTGCTCTTCACCACTGTATAGCGGCCCTTTTCGCCGCTACCGGTGACCTCGAATATCTGCCCGGAATAGCTGTCGAACTGGTTCGTGTAGGTGAAAACGATGCTCTCTTCGAAAAGCTTCAGGTAGAGTTCACGCTGCTCCGGGCTGGCTCGGCGCCAGTTCCTGCCAAGAACGAACTGTCCGATCCAGTTAAGATCGAAATGTTCATCCAGCAGCATGCGGAACTTTTCCCGGCGCTCTTTGCCGACGACCTCTTTGTCTGTCACCAGCGCCAGTGCCGAATCACCGAGGACAGCCACAAATTTTTCCGCAGCGGCCCCTTTGTCGTCGGCCAGTACAGGTGCCGATGGAACCGCTAAACAAAGGAAAAGCAGGGTAATCGCGCGATGGAAAACGGTCATCGTGTCTGCCTTTCTCAATTCGATTTGGCTGGTAGTTCGCCGGTAACGGAATTCGGCCGGTCGGAAGGATTGAAGTCCTCGAACTCCTGGCTGCCGTCTGCCGTCAGTGGGGCGGCCGTCGGCTCGCCGTTCCGGATTAACGCTTCCCGGCGCTGCAGATAGATGGAGCGCAGGCGGGCGTAATAGTCGATCGAAGACGCTTTCAGCTCATTGATCTGATCAAAGTTTTGGGCACGGAAATCGACGGCTTCGGTGCCGCCGCGACCGATAGAGATCGCGTTTTGTGCGTCCTGGCCGCTGACGATATAGGTCAGTGGGTCGAAGAACATGTCGACGACGCGACCGGCAAGGTCACGACCGTTCGTGGGGCCGAGAAGAGGCAGCACAAGATAAGGACCACCGCTGACTCCGTGCACGCCAAGGGTCTGGCCGAAATCTTCGTCGCGGTAAGCCCAGTTCTGGCCCTGGCCCCAATCGATCATTCCGGCGGTGATGCCGTTGACAAAAAACTGACGGGTCGCATTGCCGGCATTGTCCGCGTCGCCTTGCAACAAGCTGTTGGCAATCACAACGGGGGAGCGCAGCCAGTGAAGGAAGTTGCGGACCATCTCCCGCATCGGATCCGGAACGGCAGTCTTGTAGACGAACGACGTTGGCTGCAGCACAAAGATGTCTACCGTATCGTTGACGGCGAAGAACATGCGGTTGACCGGCTCAATGGGGTCGTAGATCTGTGGCCCGGAGGAATCTTGTTCCGGCGGTGTCGCGCAGCCTGCGAGCGCGACCAGCACGAAAAAAACACCGGCGGTCCGGTGAATGCGAGACAGAAAAGTCATATATCTCAATCCGTTACCTGCGCGTTTCAGCGAATAACCGCCTCAGAATCGGCGAATGCATTTAACTTGCGCAAAATGCATTCCATCGACCCGAAATCCTCAATCTGGAATGTAAGCTCGTACCACAGAGGTCTTCTCGAGGCCAAGGCTTCGCAATTTATCGTCAATTTCTTACCGCGATGATGTTGCAAAAATATCGCGTTCTCCCGCTGTCTTTCTCGTGTGCTATTTGATCCGGCGCGCCAGAGAAAAAGCACGCCGATACCACTCGACCGTACCGACCGCTTTGTAAAGGCGACCTGCCTGAATTGTGAAGGCAGCCGCGGTCGCATTGTCCACATTGATGGACAGCAGCCCGATCATCAAAAGGGAATCGGCTTCGCTGATATGATCGGCGGCCTGCCGGAACAATCCGCGTCCTTCCGCGTACGCCTGCTGTGCCTGCGGTAATCGTCCGAGTTGTGATTCCAAATCTCCTATGGCTCTGAGGGCCGCGCCTTCCAGTCCGATCTCATTAAGCCCACGATACATGGTCCTAGCTTGGGCGAATGTAACCCGTGCCCGATCTGGGTTTTCCACTAAAAGGTCGATTTGGCCCATATCCATCAGGGTTTGCGCCGCGTCGCGGGCGCCGCCAGCAGTCTTATAGTGGTTCTGCGCTTCCTTCATCACTTCGCGGGCGCCGCGCGAGTTGCCTTTCTGCATTTCGACGCGTCCCTTGCCTTTCAGAGCGTCGGCCAGGATCGCCAGCTTGTCGGTGCCTTTCGAAAGTTGAATTGCCCGCTCGAAGTTCATCCGGGCGTCTTCAAGCCGACCTCCCATCCGTTCCATTTCACCAAGCCCGACAAGCAGCCGGGCTTCCAGAGAGTCATCTTGCGAGTCGGCGAGCATGGTGCGGGCGATGCCGCCTTGGGAGCGTGCTATTTCAAACCGGATCGGCGCTCGTCTGGTGTCTCCGCGCCCGGCCAGCATCGGACTGTTGCCGACCCGCCGGGCTGCGTCACGGAATCGGTCTGCGGCTTCAAGCGCTGTGGCTTGCGCATTCGGCGCTCGCCCTAGGCGGCGCAGGATATCGGTCATAGCAAGACGAACGGTCGCCTCGCCAAGAAAGTCGCCGGTCCGGCGGTAGAGGGTGAGGGCGCGCTCGAAGCGGTTTTGGGCTTCAGCGGAGCGCCTTTGCTGCCGGTCGATCTCTGCCCTGCAATAAAGTGCATGCGCCTCGCCGTTACGGTCGCCGACCTGGCTGAACAGAAAATGGGCATGCTCGAAGGCTCCGGCCGCTTCGTCCGACTTGGTGAGCTGCATGGATGCCTCTGCCGCACCGAGTGCTGCATTGGCTTCACCAAACCGGCTGTTCTCATCGATATAGAGTTTTCCGGCTTCTTCGAAGGCTTGCCGCGCACCATCGGCGCTTTTCTTGTTGATCAGCAGATAGCCCTGTTGCAGCAGGGCGTTGGCCATTCCCGTCCGGTTCTTGGCCTCGCTCGCTGTGTTGTAGGCAGCCTCGAATTTCTTGGAGGCGTCGTCTGTCTGATCACGGGCGCGATCAAGCTTTCCGAGGCTGATCTTGCACTCGGTCACGCCGTCCGCGTCCTTGGCCTCCTTGAACAGGCTTTCCGCCTCGTTGAAGTTTTCGCGCGCTTCTGTGTTGAGACCATGTAACCGGAACCCTTCGCCCTGGGCCCAGAGTCGCCCCGCCATTGCGCCGGGCCCAGTGCTGAGGGTGCCGCCCGAGCGCATCGCCTGGACACCGCCGCCTCTCTTGATGTCGCGGGAAACCACCCAGTCCGCGATCAGGGCGCAGATCCCGAAAACGCTGATCGTGATACCAACCAGATGTTGATAGTTTTTGGCTGCTCCGAGGGTAAAAAAGTAACTCGCCAACACCGCAATGGCGGTCAGCGCAATAATCGTCAGCCGCCTTTGCCAGAGGCCAAGCCGACCCCGTCGCTTTGCCCGTGTGATCGCAGAACGCAAAGGCGTTCTCCTTTTTGCCTTAGAAGGCGTTATCGGAATGTTCGGCAGTCTAACTTGCAATAAACGCTAATTCATTAATATCGCTAGATCATTTGGGAAACATCTCGGCGATAATCAATGATTTCGCGCGGACAGTTTCTGATAAATGGGTTTAAGCACAACGGGCAGTATATAGATAGGAAACTGGGCGACGGCAAAAAACAGAAAGGCCTCCGGTCCGAGCGCCGATCCTGCCGCTGCCATGAACAGCGCCATGTTGCGATTTCCGGAGGACAAGGCAACAGAGAGTTGATTTTGACGGTCGGTCCAGAAAAACACCAGTCCGCCAATCAGCTGCAGGCCAAGACTGCCGGCAAACGCCGCCCCGACGTAAAGCATGACTGTCGCCGGGTCGGTGGCCAGCCAATCGCGCACGCCATCCATAACCGAGACAGCGAAAACCAGCATCAGGACAACCGCGACACCATCAAAAATCGCGGATTTCTCCCGCAGGGTTTCCGGGCCGAGTTTGCGCCGGATAATGGTTGCGACTAGGGCGCAACCAGCAATCATGAGCGCTAGTTTCAGGGTCAGGGCGCCAGCGCTCAGTTGGACCTCGACGCCGATTAGCCAGAACAGCAGTCCCGGCAGGATGAAGGGGAAGACGAAAGTCGAGACCACCATCAGGAACAGGGCTGCCGCTGAGTCCAGCCCGATGATCAGGGCAATGATCGGAACGGTGACCAAAGGCGGGCTGCCGCTCCATATCAGCATCGGCGTCGCCAGTTCCGGCGGCACATCAATGAAGACCAAAGCGGCGAACATCAGGCACGGTGTGACAATGAGCAACCAGAGCAGCGCGACCAAGTGGGTTCCGGCCCGGCGGCTGGTCTGGCCGAGGGAGGAAGCGTCGGTTCTGGTCATGGCGACGGTCAGCATGACCAGAACTGTCGGCGAGAGCAGGGGCTTTGCCACGGCGGCCAGCTCCGGCAGGGCTAGCCCGATAAAGACTCCGAGCGCCATTACCAGCGCGGCGCGCCGTCCGAGATACTGTAAAAGCCTCACCGATGAACTTCCGTTTGTGCGCCGTGGCGGGACAAAACAATTGCCGCTAATGTCCGGCTTATGGAACAGGTTGATTTGAACAAGTGTTTCGCTTCCGGCGAACTGACGGTCCAACCGGAATGGGTCGACTATAACGGTCATATGAATGTCGGCTACTATGTCGTTGCCTTTGACAAGGCGACCGATGCTCTGCTGGATCATCTGGGCATCGGTGCATCCTACCGCGAAGAATGTGATGCCTCGGTCTTCGTGCTGGAGGCACATTTAACCTATGATCGCGAGGTGATGCTCGGCGACGGGCTCCGTTTCAGCACGCAAATCCTCGACCACGATGCAAAACGTATGCATGTTTTCCACCGGATGTATCATGCGGACGAGGGCTATCTTGCCGCGACAAACGAGCTGATGATCATGCATATCGACCTGAAAACCCGGCGTTCGTCGCCGTTTTCCAAGACGGTTCTGGAACGCCTGCAAGATCTGAAGCGCGATCATGACGCGCTGCCGAAGCCCGATGCGGCGGGTCGCGTAATCGCGATCAGGAGATCTTAGCGGTGACTGATCGGCTGACCGCCTGGTTGCGGGTATTGCGGGGACGGGCGTCAGCCGGGATCTGGAACGATCAGGTCCTGCTTTCCGCACTTGCCGTTGCTGTCGGTATCGCTGCCGCATTTGCAGCCGTGTTGTTTCGTGAGCTGATCGGGCTGATCCAGACCGGTTTCTTTGGCTTTGATCATGAGCGCGTCGCTTCGGGTGTCGCCGGGCTCGCCTGGTGGCATGTGTTGCTGGCTCCGGCTCTGGGCGGCCTTTTGATCGGCCTCTATGTCCGTTTTCTGATGCCGGGCGGGCGGCCCCAGGGTGTGGCCGACGTGATTGAGGCGAACGCCCTCAGGGCTGGCCGGATGTCCGGTCGGGCGGGCCTTGGGGCCGCTCTGCTCAGTGCCGCATCCATCGGCTCCGGCGCCTCCGTTGGCCGTGAAGGCCCAGCAGTTCATCTGGGTGCGACCATTGCCAGCTATATGGGCCGCCGCTTCAGGCTGGCCCGGTCGCAATCGCGTACATTACTCGGGTGTGGCGTTGCAGCGGCGGTTGCCGCATCGTTCAACGCGCCCGTGGCCGGTGTGTTTTTCGCTCTGGAAGTGGTGATCGGGCATTACGCTCTGACCGCGTTTGCGCCGATCGTCATTGCCTCGGTCGCAGGCACGATTGTCTCACGCGCCTATTTCGGGGACGTTCCAGCTTTTATTGTGCCTCCGCACGAGATCGCTTCCTTCCTGGAATTCGGTGCTTTCGCCCTCCTCGGAGTTGTCGCAGCGGGGGCGGCAATCACTTTCATGCGGTTGGTTTCGGCTATACAGTCTCTCGCCAACCACACCCGCTTGCCGAGCTGGATACGACCAGCTGTCGGCGGACTTGCCGTGGGCGCGCTTGCGATCTTTTTCCCCGAGCTTCTCGGTGTCGGTTACGAGGCGATGGATAATGCCCTGAATGAGAATTATGTGTTGGCCGCCCTTATCGGGTTGGCACTCCTGAAAATGCTGGCGACTGCGATTTCGCTCGGATTCGGCTTTGGCGGCGGGATATTCAGTCCTAGCCTCTTTATCGGAGCGATGGTGGGCGGGGCGTTCGGGATCATTGCATCTATCCCCTATCCGCAACTCTCTTCGGGCCATGGCGCCTACACGCTGGTCGGAATGGGCGCTGTCTCCGGTGCGGTTCTCGGCGCGCCAATCTCGACCATGCTGATCATCGTGGAGTTGACTGGCGACTATCGCCTGACAATCGCCGTGATGGTGGCGGTCGTCATCGCATCCCTGCTGACACGGACGCTGCATGGGCCGTCCTTTTTTCACAACCAGCTGGAGGCCCGTGGCGTCACGGTTCGTGGTGGCCATGATGTCGAGGTGTTGAGCGGAATGACCGTTTTGGACCTGCTCCATGAGGATGTGACCGTGATCCGGAACGATGCCGGGCTAGAAGATGTGCGTGCTGCTCTGCTGAAAGCGAATGGCGGTGTTGTTTTCGTAACGGACGGGGGCGGGCAGCTGGCGGGAACCCTGACACTTGCGGCGCTCGGGCCTGATGTTTTTACCGGCGATTCCCAGCGGGTGTTCGAGCTCGGACCATTTCTTGATAATTCCCGCCCGGTGCTGCTCGCATCGGAAAAGGTTGGACCGGTGATTGATAGTTTTGCCGGGGTCGGCGATGGCATTCTCCCAGTTGTCAGGGGGCGGGATGCGCCAGTTCTGATCGGTTGGCTTGAAGAAACTGACGTGATGCGTGCCTATAATCGCGCTCTGGAGCAACTGCGCGACGAAGAGCACGGTGATCAGAGTAAACGTGGCGGGTATCTCGGCTGAAAAGCACGACGGGGTGCCTCCGTCTGCTCGTTGGGGACAAGCAGGGGATTGGCACCCCGTCTACCGTTTGTCGCGACCATTTGGGACCGGCTCTTGAAAGGTGCGACAACGGATCCGTTAGTCAGTAGTAAAGCGAGACAGGATCTATTGTGATAAGGGTAGCTTCAGAAGCGTTTCCGGCAATAGATCGGGCTCGTTTTTACATAGGCGTTCATCCAAATCTTCGGAGCCCGGCGGGCTGTTGTTGATAAGATAGATCTGGATTCACTAAAATTTTGTTAAAGGCCTATGGACTCCATCTTAACCGAAATTTTTCCTGCTGCACCGTATGTCTGATCTGTTTTTCGACGATGAGCCTGAAGTCCCGCCTGCGGGACAGGATACCGACGCGCCCTATCTGAACGGCCTGAACGAGCGACAGGCCGAGGCCGTTCGCACTGTCGACGGGCCGTTGCTGGTCCTCGCGGGGGCCGGGACCGGCAAGACACGGGTTCTGACAACCCGTCTCGCTCATCTGATCTCGACCGGTCGCGCCCGGCCCTGGAACGTGCTGGCAGTGACCTTCACGAACAAGGCCGCGCGGGAAATGCGCGAGCGTGTCGGCGGCATGATCGGCCCCATGGCGGAGCAGGTCTGGCTCGGTACTTTTCATGCTCTTGGGGCCAAAATTCTGAGGCGTCATGCGGAACTCGCGGGGTTGCGGTCGGATTTCACCATTCTTGATTCGGACGATCAGCAGCGCCTCCTGAAGCAACTTCTGCAGGCCGGAAACATCGACGACAAGAAATGGCCGGCACGGGCCATGATGGGAGTCATCCAGCGCTGGAAGGACCGTGCCCTGACCCCGGATAAGGTCGGACGCGAAGAAGCGGGCGACATGGCGGGCGGCCGACTGGTGGAGATTTATCGGCAATATCAGGAGCGTCTGAAGGTCCTGAATGCGGTCGATTTTGGAGATCTTCTTCTGCTGTGTGTCGACCTGTTTCAGAGCCATCCCGATGTGCTCACGAAATATCACGATCAGTTTACATACATTCTCGTCGACGAATATCAGGACACAAACGTCGCGCAGTATCTCTGGCTCCGGCTGCTGGCGCAGAAAAGCCGGAACATTTGCTGTGTTGGCGATGACGACCAGTCTATCTATGGCTGGCGGGGTGCCGAGGTCGGGAACATCCTGAAGTTTGAGAAGGATTTTCCGGGCGCTGCGACCATTCGGCTGGAGCAGAATTACCGGTCGACCTCGCGCATCCTGGCGGCCGCCTCTTCGCTGATCTCCCATAATGAGGGTCGGCTCGGCAAGACGCTATGGACCGAGGGAGCGGAAGGCGAAAAGCTGGATGTGCGTGGCCTCTGGGACGGGGAATCGGAAGCCAGGCACGTTGGCGAGGAGATGGAGGCGCTGCAGCGCAAGGGCGTGAAGCTTGCCCAGATGGCAGTGCTGGTCCGGGCCGGCTTCCAAACGCGCGAGTTTGAAGAGCGGTTCCTGACCATCGGTCTGCCCTATCGGGTGATCGGCGGCGCGCGTTTCTATGAGCGGATGGAGATCCGTGATGCGCTGGCTTACCTGAGAGTGGTCAACCAGCGCGATGACGATCTCGCCTTCGAGCGCATCGTGAACAAACCGAAACGCGGCATTGGCGATGCCACTATGCAGGTGGTGCATCATCTGGCCCGGAATGATGGCATGTCGCTCTACAGGGCGGCGTCCCGGATCATCGAGACGGACGAGTTGAAGCCCGCAGCCAAGCGCAAGCTGGCTGAAGTGATCGGCAATTTCGAGCGCTGGCGTTCCCTGATCGATGTCGAGGATCACAGCGACCTTGCCCGCATCGTGCTGGACGAGTCCGGCTATACGGAGATGTGGCAAAAGGACAAAACGCCGGAAGCGCCGGGACGGCTGGAGAACCTTAAGGAACTCTGTGGCGCGATGGAGGAGTTCGAGAACCTCGCTGGTTTCCTTGAACATATCAGCCTGGTCATGGAAAACGCCCAGAGTACTGATCAGGATCAGGTCAGCATCATGACCCTGCATGCCGCCAAGGGGCTGGAATTCGATCAGGTTTTCCTGCCCGGCTGGGAGGATGGCATGTTCCCGAATCAGCGCGCGCTCGACGAGAGCGGTGCATCTGGCCTGGAGGAGGAGCGCAGGTTGGCCTATGTCGGGCTGACCCGGGCGCGCCAACAAATCCATATTAGCTTCGCAGCGAACCGTCGGGTGCATGGCATGTGGCAGAGTTCGATCCCCTCCCGGTTTGTTGATGAATTACCAGCTGATCAGGTCGAAGTCAGCAGCGAGACCGGATTTCAGGGCTCGCGTTATGGCGGATTCGGAAGTTCTGCCGGCGACGTTGACGATTGGGGCGGGAGCAGCTTCGGCTATGGATCGGCCCAGGGCGGGCGCGGGCCTGGATACGGCCGGCGCGGGGGCGAGAGCCGGGCCAAACCACCGCTGCTTGAAGGCAAGGGATATGTCGTTGACCGCAGCAAACCGCCACCTTTCGCGGTCGGTGAGCGGGTGTTCCACCAGAAATTTGGTATGGGCACCGTGTCATCCGTCGATGGCGACAAGCTGCAAATCGCGTTCGACAAGGCCGGTAGCAAAAAGCTCGTCGCCAGCTTTGTAAGCAAGCCTTAATCAATGACCATTTAGTGAGCAGACTATGAAGCCTATCTGGCAGATTTCGCTGGAAACCTCAGCCGAAGCCGCGTTGCCGCTGTCGGATGTCCTTGAGCCTTTTGTCGAGGCCATTTCGGTTTTCGAGCAGGAAGAAGACAAGATCTGGATTCTTAAGGGCGTTTCGACCGTGGAGCCGGACCGAAGCAAGATCGTCGGCGCTCTTTCTATTGCCGCGACCTTGGGCGGATACGATCTGCCGGAGGTCGAGATCGGACTGTTGCCGGATACCGACTGGCTGCGTCTCAACAGGGAGTCTTTCCCGGCAATGCGGTTCGGCCGGTTTCTCGTGCATGGCTCGCACTTGCGCGGCAAGGCGCCGGTTGGAACCTTGAATATCGAAGTCGATGCGGCACAGGCCTTCGGCTCTGGTTCGCACGGCACGACCGAGGGCTGTTTGCGGGCGATCGACAGGCTTTCCAAGCGGATGAATCCGTCAAAGGTGCTCGATATGGGCTGCGGGTCCGGAATTCTCAGCATGGCGGCGGCGAAAATCTGGCCTGCGGCCCGGGTCATGGCCGTCGATATCGATCCTGTTTCGGTGGAGACGGCCCTGGAAAATGCGATTGCGAACGGGGTAGCGAAACGAGTCGATGCCCGTTCCGGGAATGGATATGCCGTTCTGAAGGATCGCCCGGACGGCGCTTACGAGCTGATCCTCTCCAATATCCTGGCACGTCCGCTCTGCAAGATGGCGCCGTCGCTCAACCGCGCGCTGAAGCCTGGCGGAACCGCCGTTCTGTCGGGGCTGCTTTATCACCAGACGTCTGCCGTGCTTTCGGCGCACCGCCAGCAGGGGCTGGTGCTGGCCGGGAAGTGGCGGTTCGGCGACTGGATGACACTGATGCTGAAAAAGAAAACCGGCGTGGTCTCGGGACCACACCGGTAGAAGCGTACTTCAAGTTGGGGCGGCGGTTCCGAACGGGAGGAGTTTCGGAACCGCCGACTTTCGAGCGCTAGAGAAGCCTCCTGAGGGGAGGGGGAATTAGGCGGCTTCCCGCTGCTCGTCAGTGTTGGCGGCTTCGGTAGTGAAGCCAGCCGGAATTTCAGTGATCGTGGCTGTCGGCGTAATGACCGTCTGCGCGGCGACCGGCTGGGTCGACACGTTGGAGATCCGGCGGGCAACCGCGGTGATGTCGCTGCGGGTCAGACCGATATCTGCCAGCATCCGGTCGTCGAGATTGTTCAGCTCAAACATGGTGCGGGAGATGCGCAGGCGGTTGATGATGTTCTTGAACATGGACTTGGCTCCTTTGGCAATCAGGCTACCGATGTAACGGTTCCACTCGGCCCGCAATTGCATCTCTGCGCTATAAAGGCTGTGACGGCGGAGCACTGTGTCGCCGGGATCCGTGATCCGGGCGACAAAGGGACCCGCTTCCTGAATTTCCAGGTCATCGAGGCTGCGGTTGAGTTTGTAGTAGTTCATCTTCGGCGTCCCTGAGGGGGTGTTGTGTTCTGATGGTGAGAATATAGATCCGGCCTTGACATGTGAGGAGCGGTGTGTTTGCAGCTCAGTTATGCGTGTTGTGCATGCATTACGGTGTTTGCCATGCGCGGATCTTAATCGATTGTTAATAAAACTAATCCGACGCATTTCGCTCCTTCTCTTGTTCCGATCCGGCGCGGTGCCTAATCTGGCGTCAGACAGATCCGGTTACAGACCGGGATAGAGGCAAGGCAGGGAGCACGAAATATGTCCGCAACGGGTACGGCAGCGGAACGGCTTAGTGCGTTCAGGGCGGCTTTGGCGGAAGCTGGAGTTGACGGGATGATCGTGCCGCGGGCAGACGCGCATCAAAGCGAATACCTGCCGGCCGGAGCCGAGCGGGTGGCCTGGCTGACCGGCTTCACCGGTTCCGCCGGCACGGCCGTGGTGCTGCGGGACAAGGCCGCGGTCTTTACCGATGGCCGCTACAGCCTGCAGATCGAAAGCCAGGTCGACGGAAGTCTGTATCAACGTTTCAACATTGCGGACAAAACCGCGACGGACTGGATCAGTGAAGAGCTTGGCAGCGGCCAAAGATTTGGAATCGATCCTTGGCTCCATACGGACCATCAGGTGGAGCGGCTTTGCAAGGCGATCGAGAAGGCCGGCGGCACATTGGTTCTGCTCGATGCCAATCCGCTCGATGCCGTCTGGGCGGACAGACCGGCGGCGCCATCAGAGCCTATGCAGCCTTACCCGGTTGCTTATGCCGGGAAGCGCTCGGAAGAGAAGCGGGCGGAAATCGCCGGGACGTTGAAGGAGGCAGGTGCCGAGGCACTGTTGATCACCTCGGCGGAATCCATCGCCTGGCTGCTGAATGTGCGGGGCAACGATGTTGAGAACACACCGCTCTGCCTGTGTTTTGCGGTTTTGTCGGCTGACGAGACACTTGAACTCTTTATCGACGGCAAAAAACTCAGTCCCGAGATTCTGGCGCATCTTGGCAATGCCGTGACCGTACGCCCGCAAGATGAGCTTGGCGATGCGCTCGATAGGCTTGCCGGGGACGGGCTTGTCGTCCGGGTCGATCCGGCGAGTGCGCCAGTCTGGGCCATGGAGCGTGTCCGGAAAGCCGACGGTAAATTAGATCTTCAGGAAGACCCGATCGTCTCGGCAAAGGCCGCGAAGAACGATATCGAGATGATCGGTGTGCGGGCCGCTCATTGCCGGGATGCACTTGCCTATGCCCGCTTCCTTTGCTGGTTTGCGAGCCGGGCACATCAGGGCGGGCTGGACGAGATGACGCTGGTGGAACGGGTGCATGGCTTCCGGGCGGAGCACGAAATGTTCCGGGGGCCGAGCTTCGATACGATTTCCGGCGCGGGGCCGAATGGCGCCATTGTGCATTACAGGGTGACCGAAGAGAGCAACAGGGATCTGGAGCCGGGCGAGATCTATCTGGTCGATTCTGGAGCGCAATACCTCGATGGCACCACGGACATCACCCGCACCCTTTCGACCGGTGTCATCGGCGAGGAGGAGCAGCGTTGTTTTACTCTGGTGCTGAAAGGCATGATCGCGCTTTCCCGCGCAATCTTCCCGAAAGGCACGACCGGCGGTCAGCTCGATGCGCTGGCCCGGCGGCCGCTCTGGGAAGCCGGGCTCGATTACGATCATGGCACGGGGCACGGCGTTGGCGCCTATCTCGGTGTGCATGAAGGGCCACAGCGGATATCCAAATCGGGTGGCGGTGCCGAGCTTAAACCGGGCATGATTATCTCGAACGAGCCCGGCTATTACCGGGCAGGCGCTTTCGGCATCCGGATCGAGAATCTTGTCGCGGTAGAGGCCCGCGAGGTGCCGGGTGCCGAACGGCCGATGCTTGGCTTCGAGACGCTCACACTGGCGCCGATTGACCGTGCATTGATCGATCTCTCTCTGCTCGACGGTGGCGAGATCGCATGGCTTGACGCCTATCATGCACGGGTGCGGGAGACATTGAGCCCGGATCTTGATCCGGAAACCGCGGCTTGGCTGGCGGATGCGACGGCGCCTTTGGCGCCGCAGGGTGCCCAGGATTAATTGCGCAGGTTTAAGGGGCAAAGGGAGACGTAAAAATGGCCTATGAGACCATTCTCTAT
The DNA here is from genome assembly GCF_039990255.1 of Nisaea sp. GTDB lineage: Bacteria > Pseudomonadota > Alphaproteobacteria > Thalassobaculales > Thalassobaculaceae > Nisaea. The sequence continues at coordinate 249,345 of NZ_JBDXGG010000018.1, forward strand.
TCGGCGGTCGACGGTGTTGCGCGGATCACGCTGAACAGGCCGGAAGCAGGTCATGCCGTGAATCTCGCGCTGGCGCATGAGCTACTGGAAGCGTCGATCAATGCCAGTGAGGACCCGGATGTCCGTGCCGTCATTCTTGATGCCAGCGGCTCGGTCTTCGGATTCGGCGGGGATCTGAAATACTTTGAATCCCAGAGCGACCGGATCGGCGCCTGTCTGAAAGAGACAACAGCATATTTCCATGCCGCGATCTCCCGTCTGTACCGGATGAACTCGCCGGTCATTGTTTCCGTGCAGGGAATGGCGGCCGGTGCCGGCTTCAGCACGGCTCTGATCGGCGATATAGTGCTGGCGGCGCAATCGGCGCAGTTCAAGATGGCTTACACATCCGCCGGCCTGTCGCCGGACGGCAGTTCCACCTACTTTCTGCCGCGCATCGTCGGCATGCGCCGGGCGCAGGAGCTGATGCTGACCAACAGGACCCTGAGTGCGGAAGAGGCTCAGGACTGGGGCATCGTCACGCGCGTGATCGAGGATGACGATCTGGTTGGAGAGACCACTAAGCTGGCAGCAAAATTCGCCTCCGGGCCGACCCGGGCCTATGGCGGTGTAAAGCGTCTGCTTGCCTCAAGCTTCCAGCAGTCGGTTGAATCGCAAATGGAAGATGAGACCCGGGTGATTGCGGAACTTGCCCAGACCGAGGACGGTCGCGAGGGTCTCGATGCCTTTCTGAACAAGCGCAAGCCGGTCTTCAAGGGACGCTAAAAGCGGCTATGGCATTCGGTTGTTTCATGTGCGCGAATAATTCGTATACAAAATATTTGTATGGATGCTAATTTGGCGCTCTCAATTTGGAGTGGATTGGTCGCATGGAGCGGGTGGAAGAGTGTGTCAGCTTTCTAGTAGGCAAGGCGGCGCAGCGGATATCGCGGCGGGCAAAGGAGTTGCTTTCTCCTTTCGATGTCACCTCGCCGCAATATGCCGTGCTGAAGGTTCTTTTCGAGAGTGACGGACTGACTGCGCGGGAAATAGGTGAGCGTCTGGCAATCGATGGCGCAACGATCACCGGGATCGTCGACCGTCTGGAGAAGGCGGATCTGCTTGAACGGCGCGCCGATCCGCTGGACCGCCGGGTTTACCGCCTTGCTCTGACCGAGCGGGCGAAGAGTCTCGCTAGGCCGCTCGACGCAGCGATGGATCAATTGAACGAAGAATCGCGGGTGCTTCTCGGGGAGTCTGCGGAAACGGTTTACCAGGGGCTGAAAACCCTTTCCGGGCGCTAGAGGCCGAATGATTGAGGCCGAGATTAAGAGGTAGATGAAAGAATGTTCGATACCAAGGTCGCGCTGGTCCTGAGAGACGATCTGGCGCTTTGGCAGAAATTGAATGTCACGGCTTTTCTGACCAGCGGCATTGTCGGCGGCAGAAATGAGCTCATAGGCGCAGCATATGAGGATGCGGCGGGGAACCGTTACAATCCGTTGCTGGTTCAGCCGGTGATCGTTCTTTCCAGCGATGCGGTCGGGCTGAAGAAGATCTATGCCCGGGCACTGTCCCGCGATGTCACCATGTCACTCTATATTGAGGATATGTTCTCGACCGGTCACGATGCGGCCAACCGGGGGACAGTGAAAAACTACAACCCGGAGGATATGCCGGTGGTCGGTATTGCCGTGCGTGACGAGAAAAAGCTGGTCGACAAGATCACCAAGGGAGCGAAGCTGCAAAGCTGAGTCCGGACAAACAAAAACGGGCTCCGTAAACCGAAGCCCGTTTTTGCGGGAGGGGAAAATCCAACCCGGGCTCTTCAACCGATGACGGCAAGAACCAGCGTGAAGAGGCCGATCGCGGCCATGTTCGTCAGTCCAACATAATGAAACGTCGTCATCGCATCCTCCTAGGGGGGTGAGAGGGGCAACGGGCCCGGGTTTGTTCCGCTGTGCGGCACAAACCTCAAATAGGCGATCTAGTGTTGCGCGAGTAATCGAGAAACATCAGGGTTGGTATGCGCTTTAAGCATGGCGATTGGCATGAGGTGCCCACTGCCTTCACATAACGCGTGTGCCGTTAAGGAAAGTTCTTTAAAATGAAGCGGTTGCGCTGATCATGGTGAGCCATTCTTCCTCACTCAAAATCGTCAAGCCGAGCTCTTCAGCCTTCCGCGCCTTTGATCCGGCATCGGCGCCAACCACTACAAAGTCAGTTTTCTTTGAGACGGACCCGGCTACTTTTGCCCCGAGAGACTCCGCTTTTGCCTTTGCTTCGCCCCGACTGACTGTCGTCAGGGTGCCGGTAAAGACCACGGTTTTGCCCGCAATCGGGCTGTCGTCAGACACGGTCAGCTCGAAGGCTTCGATCTCCAACTCATTATCGAGATCCTCCAGGACCGCGCGATTATGGTCTTCATGAAAGAAAGCGATGAGGTCACCCGCCACGGACTGGCCGATCTGATCGATATTGATCAGGCTCGCATAGGCTTCCGACTCCGGGTCCGCCGCTTCCAGCATGGCTCCGGTCAGAGCCGGGAGTGTGCCGTAATTGGCGGCAAGAAGTTTGGCGGTCGCCTGGCCGATCTGGCGAATGCCGAGAGAATATATCAGACGGTCGAGGCCGATCCCCCGGCATTCCTCGATGGCAGCCATGAGATTGGTCAGGGATTTCTCTCCCCAGCCTTCGCGGGTTGAGATCTCCTCGGCTCGGTCCTTCAGGCGGAAGATGTCGCCCGGCTGCGCGATCAGGCCATCCTCATAGAATGCTTCGACCTGTTTGGCGCCCAGACCCTCGATATCGAAGGCATCGCGGGAGACGAAATGTTTCAGTCGCTCGACCGCCTGGGCGGCGCAGATCAAGCCGCCGGTGCAGCGCCGGATGACTTCACCTTCCGGCCGCACGGCTTCGCTGCCGCAGACCGGGCAATGGTCTGGAAATACATAAGGGACGGCATCGTCGGGGCGCTTTGCTTCGATCACGCGAACCACTTGCGGGATCACGTCGCCAGCGCGCTGAATGACAACTGTATCTCCAATCCGCACGCCTTTGCGCTGAATCTCGTCCTCGTTATGCAGCGTTGCGTTCGACACCACGACACCGCCGACCGTGATTGGCGTCAATCGGGCAACGGGGGTGAGGGCGCCGGTGCGGCCGACCTGGATGTCGATGCCTTCCAGAATTGTTTCCGCCTGCTCGGCCGGGAATTTGTGGGCGATGGCCCAGCGCGGTGCGCGGCTGACCATGCCGAGCCGATCCTGCCAGTCCAGCCGATCCACCTTGTAGACGACGCCGTCGATATCGTAATCAAGCGCGGCGCGGGCGGCGCCGATGGCTTTGTAAGCCTCAATTGCCGAGGTTGAGCCGTCGCAGAGCTTCGTCATCGGATTGGTCACGAAGCCCCATTCCTTAAGCTTCTCCAGAAAACCGGTCTGGCTGTCAGCCGGCATCTCCGAAACCTCGCCCCAGGAATAGGCGAAGAAATGCAGAGTCCGCTCCGCCGTGATGTTCGGGTCGAGTTGGCGCAGTGATCCGGCGGCTGCGTTACGCGGGTTGGCGAAGATCTTCTTGCCAGCTGCTTCCTGCCGCTCGTTCAGGGTGCGGAACTCCGCCTTGCCCATGAACACCTCGCCGCGAACCTCGAACACCGCCGGCGCCCCGGCGGGCAGGTTTTGCGGAATATCGCCGATGGTTTGCAGATTGCGGGTGATGTCTTCTCCCTCAGTACCATCGCCCCGGGTGGCGCCCTGAACGAAGGTGCCGTTCTCATAGCGCAGGGAGGCAGACAGGCCGTCGATCTTCGGTTCGGCGACGAGAGATACGGACGCGTCTTCGCCGAGGCTGAGAAAACGCCGGATGCGGGCGACGAAGTCTGTAACATCCTCGTCCGAGAAGGCGTTGGACAAGGACAGCATCGGCTTCTTGTGCCGGATCTTTGAGAAACCGGCGGACGGCGCGGCGCCAACCCGTTTCGATGGGCTGTTCGGACGGATCAGGTCCGGGAAAGCTTCTTCGAGCGCATCGTTTCGGCGGCGCAGCGCGTCATAATCTGCGTCGCTAATCTCCGGTGTATCTTTTTGATGATAGAGCGTGTCGTGTTTCTCGATCTGAGCGGCGAGGAAGCGCATTTCGAAATCCGCGTCGTCGCGACTCAGTGCCTCAACCGGTTTAATGGTTTCCGGGGCGCTCATTGCACATCTGTCCTCAGGCTGGGTTGAGAAGGCTGTCGGCTGCTGCCCTCGCCTCGTCCGTCACAGTCGCGCCGGACAGCATGCGGGCCAATTCCTCGCGGCGATCGCTGGTCTCAAGTTGGGAGACGGCGGTCTTCACCTGCTCTCCATCGGCCTGCTTGGCGACATGCCAGTGCCGGATACCGCGGGCGGCGACCTGAGGGGAATGCGTGACAACGAGAACCTGCGTGTCGGCGCCGAGACGGGCCAGACGCTCGCCGACGGCTGCTGCGACGGCACCGCCGACCCCGCTATCGACCTCGTCGAATACCAGTGTCGAAACCGGGTTGGCTTCGGACAGCACGACTTTCAGCGCGAGCAAAAAGCGGGAAAGCTCGCCGCCAGAGGCAATCCTGCCGAGCGGGCCGAGTGGGGCGCCGGGGTTGGTCGAGATCAGGAAGCTGACCCGCTCCATGCCGCCCGCGCTCCATTCGCTTTCGGGCAAGGTGTCGAGCTGGGTCTTCACCGTCGCCTTGTCCAGCTTCAGTGGCTCCAGCTCCGTGGTGATCGCCTTGTCCAGCTTGTCGGCTGCTTTCGTGCGTGCTGCGCTCAGGGTTTCGGCGGCTTTAGCATAGGCCTCGCGCGCATCCTGCTCCGCCCGGGCGAGATCGGCGAGCCCGCCACCGGCATCGTCCAGCGCGGCCAGACGGGAGGACAAAGCACGGTGTATTTCTGGCAAACGGTCGGCTTCCGTATCGTGCTTACGGGCAAGACCGCGTAGTACATGCAGCCGGTCGTCGACTTCTTCCAACCGGCCGGAATCCGCTTCCACGTCGGAGGCGATCTGTGTCAGGGCGTGCTGGGCTTCCTGGATCTCGGCGGCGGCCCGTTCCAGCCCTTCCAACACAACGTCCAGCTTGTCCCCGGCCCGGTCGCGCACCCGCTCCAGGCTGCGCTGCGCTCCGGCAACAGCCCGGTCGGCACCGTGCTCGTTCTGCAGGGCGCCGACGGCGGTATTCATTGCTTCCAGGATCTGGGCGGCGTTGGCCAGTATGGTGCGGTCCTGGGCGAGACGGGTTTCCTCGCCATCTTCAGGCTGCGCGGCGTCGAGCTCTTCGACATTGTGCCGCAGCAGATCCTCTTCTGTACGCGCACGTTCCAGTTCCTCGCGGGCTCGCTGGTGGGCTGCCCGTGCGTCGCTCCAGCTACGGTGCGCATTGCGGATAGCTGCTTGCAGCGGGCCGTGGCCACCATATTCATCAAGGGTGTCGCGATGGGTCGCCGGGTCCATCAAGCCGCGCTGGTCGAACTGGCCCTGGATCTCCACCAGGGTCTCGCCGAGGCGCTTTAGGGTGGCGACATTGACCGGCTCATCATTGGCGAAGGCGCGGCTGCGACCGTCCGCAGTGACGACACGCCGCAGAATTACCGGGCCGTCCACCTCGATGCCCATTTCTTCCAGGATCTCGGAGGAGCCGTGCCCCTCCGGTACATCGAAGCTTGCGGTGACGACGGCTTGTTTCGCACCGTTGCGGACGAGGCCGCTGTCTGCCCGCGCGCCGAGCGCGAGGCCGAGCGCGTCAAGCAGGATGGATTTACCGGCCCCGGTTTCCCCGGTCAGCACGGCAAGGCCTGGCCCGAACGCAAGGTCAAGCCTGTCGATCAGCACCACATCGCGGATCGTGAGGCCGGTCAGCATGGCTGATCAGAATATCCAGAGATCAAGGCCGAGGAGCCCGTCGTCGTTCGCTTCCGCGCCTCGATTGGCGCCGGTGGTCATCAGGGCGTAGCTGTCCTGATACCATTCGCTTCCCGGATAATTATGTCCGAGAACGGCGGCGGTGCGTTCTGCCTGCTGGTGTAGGCCAAGCGCGCTATAGGCTTCTGTCATCCGGTGCAGCGCTTCAGGGACCTGAGCGGTGGTGTCGTAATTCTCGACTACGCGCTTGAAGCGGTTGATGGCAGCGAGATATTGGCCCTGGCGGAGATAGAAGCGTCCGATCTCCATTTCTTTGCCGGCCAAGTGGTTCCGGGTCAGGTCGAGCTTAAGCAACGCATCTCGGGAATACTGGCTCTCAGGAAAGCGCTGCACGAGCTCCTGCAGCGTATCCATGGCGTTCTTGGTCAGCTTCTGGTCGCGGCCGACATCGACGATCTGCTCGTAGTAGCTGAGCCCCTTCAGGTAATAGGCATAATCGACATTCGGGTTGCTTGGGTTCAGCTGGATGAACCGGTCGAGCGCGTTGACCGCTTCGTCGTACTTGTTGCTCTGGTAAAGAGAATAGGCAGCCATGATCTGCGCCTGAGTCGCCCAGACTGAATAGGGGTGCTGGCGCTCGACCTCGTCGAACAGAGGCGCGGCTTTCTTGTAGTCGCCTTCTAGCGCACTATCGACAGCCTCGTTGTAGAGCTGCTCTACCGGGCGCTCGACATATTCCAGTTTAGGCTTGTCGTCGCTGCAGGCGGCGAGCGCCACAACGCAGGACAGCAGAGCAAGGTTTTTCAGCCGCAACGGGCTAAAATCACCAAAGGCGAATTTCATCGAATTTCCCCGGACATGTGTCCATAAGAAAATACGGTCCCCGGGCGCCGACGCCAAGGGGCTTGCGGATGAAATCGCAAGCCCGGCCGGTACCCGCCGAATAACACTGTTGGGATAGAGGAGTTACGCAGTCGCGGCAAGCAACGGATGATCGTGGTCTGCTGCTGCCATTTCCGGGGTTATCTCTACCAGTTCCCACGCGGTCTCATCCGCGAACAGGGCCCGAAGCAGCTTGTTGTTGAAGAGGTGTCCGGATTTCGAGGCGTCGACGCGGCCGAGAATCGGCGCGCCCGCGAGATAAAGATCGCCAACACAGTCGAGAATCTTGTGCCGCACGAACTCATCCTTGAAGCGCAGGCCACCCTCGTTGAGGATCGTGTCGCCGTCGACGATCACGACGTTGTCTAGATTGCCGCCCCGGCCAAGACCGGCAGCGCGCAGACGATCAATATCCTGCATGAAACCAAATGTACGGGCGCCACTTATGGTCTCGTTGAAGGTACCGTTGACCAACTTCACATCGAGCTGTTTCTCGGTGATCGCGGCGCTGTCGAATTCGATCTCGAAATTAACCGAGAAGTGATCGTCCGGGGTAATCTGGATCCGGCGCTTGTCGTCCTGGGCGCTGACGGTCTTCAGGACCCGGATGGCGCGGCGTGGCGCAGCGACCGTTGCTGTGCCCGCACACTCGATGAGAAGCACGAATGGCTCGGCGCTGCCATCCATGATCGGCACTTCAGGGCTGTCGATTTCGATCAGGGCATTGTCGATATGGCAGCCGGCAAGCGCCGCCATCAGATGCTCGACCGTGGAGACCGTCACACCTTCATTGTTCTGCAGTTTGGTGCACATGGTGGCGTCATGCACCATGTCCCAGCGTGCGGGAACCAGTGGGTTCTTGTCGGAAACATCGGTGCGCTTGAAAACGATGCCGTGATCGGCAGCAGCGGGATGCATCGTCATGATGCAGTCGACGCCGCCATGGAGTCCGACACCCCTGCAGGAGATGCTCGTCTTCAAAGTCTGTTGCGCAATCACAAGGATGCTCCTGACGCCGACCCAGGCAGTTAGTCCCGATTTCTCGGAAAATTAGGATCGGAATATTGGTAAATAAAAAAGTAAGCCCCGAAAGATGTATCAATATCTCCCGGGGCCCTCAAATCACTCTTTATGACTGAATGTTACGCCGTAATGCACTGATTTGACGGCGTAAATTCAGGGTTAGTTCGCCTGTCTGCGCAGGAAGGCCGGAATGTCCAGGAGATCGTCGTCCTGGCGTGCCGGTGCAACCCGTTCAGACTGGTCCAGAGCCCCAAGGCGGGCCTGTTTTGGTTCAGCCGCATTGACGTCCACGAAGCGCTGCGGATTGGCCTCCGGGGCCGGCTCGGACGGTTTCTTGCCGACCATTCCGGTCATCCGGGTAAACAGGCTCGGCGACTTGTCTGCGCCGGTGTCTTCGCGATGGCCGGCATTCGCCATCGCCGCAGCCTGGAACGGGTCGGGCTCGTGGTTCGCCGTGGTCTCAGGAACCGCAGGCGGCGGTGCAATGAAGGTGTCGTCAGCCTTCGGCTCGGCTGCAACCGGTGCCGGTTCTTCAGCTTCGGCCCGGGCGGTGTCGGCCTGGATTTGGGCGGTCAGTGCAGCATTGTCCAGATCAGCCTCTCCGATCACTAGGGTATTGCCTGCGACATGAACCGTGTCGCTGGATGCCGAGATTGCCGGGATGTCGCCGACAGGTGCACTCGGAGCTTTTGCAGCCGCGGTAGCGGTGCTTTCGGCAGCCGGCTTTATCGGCGCGGCTTTGGCTTTGGTCGGAACCACGGTCAATGGCGGGCGTTTCTGCGCCATGCCCTCGGCTGCGATGCCGGTGGCGACGACGGAGACCCGCATGGTGCCTTCCATTTTCTCGTCGAAGGTGGAGCCGAAGATGATGTTGGCTTCCGGATCGACTTCCTCGCGGATGCGGTTGGCGGCTTCATCGACCTCGAACAAGGTCATGTCCATGCCGCCGGTGATGTTGATCAGCACACCGCGGGCACCCTTCATCGTGGTGTCCTCCAGCAGCGGATTGTTGATCGCGGCCTCGGCGGCGTCGATGGCGCGCTTCTCGCCACTGGCCTCGCCGGTGCCCATCATCGCCTTGCCCATTTCGCTCATCACCGTGCGGATGTCGGCGAAATCAAGATTGATCAGGCCTGGCATGATCATCAGGTCGGTGACGCCGCGCACACCGGAATGCAGCACGTCGTCGGCCATGTTGAAGGCGTCGGCAAAGGTGGTCTTCTCGTTTGCCACCCGGAACAGGTTCTGGTTCGGGATGATGATCAGAGTATCGACATACTGTGTCAGCTCCTCGATCGCCTGATCCGCGATCCGCATCCGGTGCTGGCCTTCGAAGTGGAACGGCTTGGTCACCACGCCGACGGTCAGGATACCGTTTTCGCGAGCAGTCTGCGCGATCACCGGAGCGGCGCCGGAACCGGTGCCGCCGCCCATGCCTGCCGTGATGAACACCATGTTGCTTTCGCGCAGGTTGTCCATGATGTCTTCGATCGCCTCTTCGGCGGCCGCACGGCCAACTTCCGGCCGGGAGCCGGCACCGAGACCCTGGGTCACGCCGGTGCCTAGCTGGATCGTGCGATCCGCCAGCGACTGTTTCAGCGCCTGAGCGTCGGTGTTGGTGACGATGAATTCGACACCCTCAAGGTTGGAGCGGATCATGTTGTTGACGGCATTGCCGCCTGCGCCGCCGATGCCGACGACACTAATCCGCGGCTTCAGTTCATTATCTTCATCGTTGGGGACTGAGATATTGATGGTCATGGGTGGCCTCCTGATCTCGCGTTAGAGGGTTGTCTGGGGGATGCGTGCCTGGGGGAGCACGCGGGATTTGGGCCTTCTGGCCGGGTACTGTTGGTCGATGGTTTGCTTATGGTCACAGCGCGGCCGTTCGGCCGGGTGTGTCGGGCACGGGCCGGAGCTTGCGTTGGGTGTGAACCGGAATTGCTGCATTAGAAGTTCTCCCTCAGCCAGGAGCCGACGCGGCCAAACAGCCCGCCTCCGGTCTCCTTGTTGGCGACGTGCCCTTGGCGGGACGCGTCAAGTGCCGGGTCGGCGGCATAAGCCAGCAGTCCGGCGCTGGTAGCGAAGGCCGGACCGCTGGCAACATCCGCCAGCCCGTTCACCCGGATCGGCCGGCCCAGTCGGACCTGCTTGTCCAGGATTTCCTGTGCCAGATCCCGGATTCCCGGCATTTGGCTTGCGCCGCCTGTGATGACCACGCGGCGGCCGGCGACCTTGTCGAACCCACTGGCTTCCAGCCGGTTGCGGACAAGCTCGAAGGTTTCCTCAAGACGCGGATGGATGATCCGGATCAGGAGGGATTTCGGAACGTGATTGGGATGGTTTTCGTCCTGCTCGCCGACCAGCGGCACGTCGATCACTTCGCGCTCGTCGAGGCTGGAGGGAATAGCGCTGCCATAGAGTGTTTTCAGGCGCTCTGCTTCGTGCACTGGTGTGGCAAGGCCGCGCGCGATGTCGCTGGTGATGTGGGCGCCACCAACCGGAACGCAGTCGGTATAGATCACGCTGCCGTCGAAGAAGACGGCCATGGTGGTGGTGCCGCCGCCCATATCGATAACGGTGACGCCAAGGTCCCGCTCGTCCTCGACCAGGCAGGACAGTCCGGCCGCGTAGGGGGAGACCACGAAGGCCTCGATGCCGAGATGGCAGCGTTCGACCACGCTGGTGATATTCCGCACCGCGCTGGAGGCGGCTGTCACCAGATGCATGTTGGCGCCAAGCCGGTCGCCGCACATGCCGCGCGGATCGCGGATGCCCCGGCTGCCGTCAATGGAAAAGCCGACCGGGATCGAATGAATCAGCTGGCGGTCGGCTTCAACCTCGACCTTTTGCCACTGGCCGAGGATCCTGCGGACATCGGAATCGCCGACTTCCTGCCCGCCGATTGAGACTTCGACGCCGACAGTCTGGGAATGCGGGTAGCCGCCGGAGAGATTGACGAAGACGCGTTGGATGGTCTCGTCTGCCATTTTTTCAGCGGCATGCACGGCGGCGCGGACACATTCCTCTGCCTCGGCCATGTCGACGATCATGCCGCTGCGGATCCCTCTGGCGACCTGGTGGCCGATGCCGATGACCCGAATGCCGGGCAGGGTCGGCGCCTGTTCACCATTATGGTCCGCGCGCGTGCCGTTCTCGCCGATCCGAGCGATCAGGCAGCAGATCTTCGTCGATCCTATGTCGAGGATCGCGACCGTGCCGGTCCGGGGCTTGGCGAGGCTCTTGCGCATCAGGTGTCTTTCCCCGGGTTCCGGAGGCGGTTGGAGACTGTTGGGGCAACCCGGACCACCAACTGGTTCGGCAGGCGTAGATCGATGGCGATGACGTCGCGGTTCAGCACTCCATGGTCGCGCTGCAGTTTGGCGAGGTGTGACCAGGCCTTGTCCGGCGCATGCTCCGGCAACTCGATATCGACGCCGGTGTCCAGCCGGACATTCCAGCGCCGCTCGCCGATCCAGGTTACGGCACGGACACGCTGTTTCAGGTCCGGCTCGCCTGAGAGCAGATCGAGAAATTCATGGGCGCGGGCAGGTGCGTCCGCCCCGACCACGATCGGCAGGTCTGCGAAACGGCGCGGGTTCTGGCCCGGGATTTCGACGCCACGATCGTCGATCAGGGACAGGTCTCCGTCGCGCTGCCACAAGGCGAGCGGTGTGCGTTCCTCTAGCTTGACGAACAGCGTGTCCGGCAAGCGTCTTTCGATTGCGGCGGAACGTACCCAGGGCAGGGCATCGACACGGGTTTTCAGGGCCGCGAGGTCGATACCGAGGATCGGCGTGCCGCGGTCGGTCGCAATCGCGGTGACCAGATTGCTGCGCTCTGTCCTGTAGCGGCCTTCAACCAGAATGTCCGAGACCACGAGGCCGAGCTCGTTCGAGATGTCCGTGCCGACCATGTCGATCATCCGGCTGGCTTCGTCTACAGCGCCGGTACGGGCCGCGTGCCAGCCGCTGGCCGCAACGATGGCGGTCAGCGTCGCGAAACCGGTGCCGATCAGTACCTGGCGCATGCGCCGGGCCGACATCCGCGGCCGCCGGGTCTGGCGCCGCCGAGCGGTTGCGGATTTCTTGCCGGCTTTGCCTTTGCCGGCGCCCATCAGTCGCATCGCGCGTCCTCCACCAGCTTGGCGCAGAGCGCGGCGAAATTCATGCCGTGGAAGCCTGCCTGTTCCGGAACGAGCGAGGTCGGGGTCATGCCCGGCTGGGTATTGACTTCCAGCAGGTAGAGATTGTCGGGTCCAACATCCTCGCCGGTATCGTCAAACCGGATATCAGCCCGGCTGACACCCCGGCATCCGAGCGTCGCATGTGCCTGTTCGGCCATCTTCAGGGCATGGCGCGTGACCGTTTCCGGGAGTGCCGCCGGAAGAATGTGGATCGAGCCGCCATCAGCATATTTGGCATCGTAATCGTAGAAGCCGTGCTCAGAGGTGATCTCGGTCACCGCGAGGGCAGCACCGTCCAGTACAGCGACACTCAGTTCCCGCCCGGCAATGAATTTTTCTTCCAGTACGACGTCCCCAAACGGCCAGTCTTCCTCGGTCGGACGGTAATTGTCACCGGGGTGGACGATATGCACGCCGAGGCTGGAACCCTGGTCGATTGGCTTCAGCACATAGGGCCGTTTCAGGGACTCGCTTCTCAAGGCGTCGGCGCGGGAACGGACGACACCGGGCGGGCATTTCAACCCGGCCCGCATGAACAGCTCCTTGGCACGCGGCTTGTCCATTGCGATGGCCGAAGCCTCGACGCCGGAATGGGTATAGGGAATGTCGAGAATGTTCAGCAGGCCCTGGATGTTGCCATCCTCGCCGATCCGGCCATGCAGGGCGTTGAAGCAGACATCCGGTTTCAGCTCGGCAAGTCGGAACGGGATCTGCCGATCCACATCAACCTCGGTCACCCGGTAACCGGCCTCGCGCAGTGCTTTGGCGCATTCGTGACCGGTGGAGAGGGAGACGTCACGTTCACCGGACCAACCGCCCATCAGAACTGCGACATGCTTGCTCATGAGCCATCTCCCTGGGTCGTGTTGTGTGCAACGCCGCCGACACCAATGCGGCGGATTTCCCAACGCAACTCGATGTCGCTGGTCTGCTTCACCCGGCGCCGGACTTCCTCACCAAGCACCTCGATATCGGCGGCGGTGGCGGTACCGGTGTTGATCAGAAAATTGCAATGCTTCTCGGACACCATGGCGCCGCCGACCCGCAGGCCCCGGCATCCGGCGGCATCGATCAGTTGCCAGGATTTGTGGCTTTCCGGATTGGCGAAGGTGCTGCCGCCTGTGCGTTCGCGGATCGGCTGGCTGGCCTCGCGTGAGCGCTTGATTTCATCCATAGCGGCTGTGATCTCGTCCCGGTCGCCGGCGGGCGCACTGAAGGTAGCGGCGGTGAAAATCCAGTCCGACGGAGCGTCTGAGTGGCGATAGGACATGCCGAGCGTGCCTGCCGGAACCCGGCGCAGGATGCCGTCGCCAGTCACCAGCTCGGCGGAAAACAGAACGTCCTTGAACTCACCGCCATAGGCGCCCGCATTCATGCGCAGGCCGCCCCCGATGGAGCCGGGAATGCCGGACATGAAGGCGAGGCCGGTGCGGCCCTCGGAGAGGGCGGCTTTGGCGAGATTGAGGTCAAGCACGGCGGCGCCCACGGTCACCATGTCGGCACTGAAGTCGATCTGGTTGAAGCCTTTGCCGAGCCGGATAACCACGCCAGGAATGCCACCGTCGCGGATCAGAAGGTTTGATGTAACGCCGATTACCGTGACCGGGACGTTCGCAGGCTTGTCGCGCAGGAAGGCGGCCAGATCCTCGGCGTCTGCAGGGCGGAACACCACCTCGGCAGGGCCGCCGACGCGGAACCATGTCTGCCCGGACAGATCGACATTCTCCTGATAGCGGCCGCGCACTTCCGGCAGGCGCTCTATCAGGGGCGTGTGCGTATCTGAGCGAAGGGCGGCCATGATCATTTCCCGTCCTTCCCGGCAGCGTCGGGGCTACCGCCGATGACGTGTGCGAGCTGGCCAGGCAGTGCTTGCGCCCAGTTGGTAATGTTTCCAGCGCCGAGGCAGACCACCAGGTCGCCGGGTTCGGCCAGTTCGGCGATCCTTCCGGCCAGTTCCTCAGGTGCTTGCAGCGGGTAGACATGGCGATGGCCGCGGGCGCGCAGACCGGTGACCAGACTGTCCCGGTCGGCGCCTTCGATCGGCTCTTCACCGGCAGCATAGACGTCCGCGACGATCACCCCGTCCGCATCGTTGAAGCAGGCGCAGAAATCCTCGAACAGATCCTGCAAGCGTGAATAGCGATGTGGCTGCACGACAGCATAGACCCGGCCGTCCGGGCAGGCGGAGCGGGCGGCGGAGAGCACGGCACTGATCTCGACCGGGTGGTGGCCGTAATCGTCGATCACGGAAATGCCATTGGTCTCACCGGTCTTGGTGAAGCGCCGCTTGACGCCGCTGAAACCCGCAAGAGACTTGCGGATCTGCTCGTCGCTCATGTCCATCTCAAGGGCGATGGAAATGGCGGCGAGCGCGTTGGAGACATTGTGCTGGCCGTACATCGGCAGGGCGATGCCTTGCAGAACCCGCTCGCTGTCATGCGCTCGGTCGGCGATGATGACGTCGAATTTCGCGCCGGAGCTGGTGATCTCCAGGTTGCTGGCGCGGATATCGGCCTGTGGCGAAAATCCGTAGGTGATGATACGGCGGTCGGAGACCCGCGGGATCAGCTTCTGCACCGTCGGGTGGTCGATACACATAGTGGCGAAGCCGTAGAACGGAATGTTTGCGACGAAAGCTCGGAAGGCTTCCTGCAGCTTGTCGAAATCGCCATGGAAATCGAGATGCTCGGGATCGATGTTGGTGACCACGGCGATGGTCGCCGGCAGCCGGTTGAAGCTGCCGTCGCTCTCATCCGCCTCGACAACCATCCAGTCGCCGGAGCCGAGCCGGGCGTTGGTGCCATAGGCATTGATGATGCCGCCATTGATCACGGTCGGGTCCATCCCGGCGCCGTCCAACATAGCGGCGACCAGGGAGGTGGTCGTGGTCTTGCCGTGGGTGCCGGCGCAGGCGATGGACCATTTCAGCCGCATCAGCTCGCCCAGCATCTCGGAGCGGTGGACGACCGGCAGCATGCGTTCGCGGGCGGCTAGAAGCTCCGGATTGTCCGGCTTGATGGCGGTGGAGATTACGAGGATCGAGGCATCGTCGATATTCGATGCCTGCTGGCCGACGAACACCGTGATGCCGAGCTTCTTCAGGCGGCTGACATTCGGGTTCTCGGACAGGTCGCTGCCCTGTACCGAATAGCCGAGATTGTGCAGCACCTCGGCAATACCAGACATGCCGATGCCGCCGATACCGGTGAAGTGGATGGTGCCAATGTTGAGCGGCATCTCTCTCATGCGGCACTTCCTTGCTGGACGGATGCCGCCGTGGCCGAGAGGGCTGGCGCGGTGGCAATGATGAGATCGGCAAGACGGTCTGCCGCATCGGGCGTTCCGGTTGCTCGCGCGGCGTCCGCGGCGCGATGCAACCGGTCGGGTGCTTTCAGCAGGCCAAGCAGGGAGCCCGCCAGTTTCTCGGCGATGAACTCATCCGGCTCCGGCATCATCCAGGCCGCGCCGGTCGCCTGGCAGGCTTCGGCATTGGCGGTCTGGTGATCGTCGGCTGCGCTCGGATAGGGCACCAGGATAGAAGGACGTCCGATTGCGGTCAGTTCCGCGATGGTGGAAGCTCCGGATCGGGCGATCACAAGGTCGGCCGATGCCATGCGGTCCGGCAAATCGTCGAAGAATGGCCGGACGTCGGCGGCAACACCGAGGGTGCTGTAGCGCGCCTTGACCCGCTCGGCATCTTCGGCCCGGCTCTGTTGGGTGATGCGCAGGCGTGGCAGCAGATCCACCGGCAGTCCTGCAATGGCTTCCGGAACGACTGTCGAGAATACGGTTGCGCCCTGACTGCCGCCGAAAACCAACAAATTGAGATGGCCGTCGCCGGTATTCGCCTTCTCACCACGCATGGCCAGGACGGTGGGGCGAACCGGGTTGCCGGTGAAATAACATTTCGCCATTTCGCCTTTGGATAGATTGGTCATCTCGCGGAAGGAGGTGGCGATCTTCTGGGCGTGCGGAGCGAGGAATCGATTGGCCCGGCCAAGCACCGCATTCTGTTCATGCAGCACCACGGGCAGGCCAAGGAAGGCGGCGGCCCGCACGGTCGGCACCGAGGGATAGCCGCCGAAGCCGACCGCGATGGCGGCGTTCAGGCTTTTCAGATGCAGCGCCGATTGCACGGCGCCAAAGCCAAGCTCGAGAATCGCTTTCGCCTTTCCAGCCATGCCGCCCTTGCTCGGGCTGGCGGCGCGGATGCGGCGGACGGCGATATCAGGGTTCTCGCCCTCGAAACGGCCGCCCCGGTCATCGGTGACGAGTGCAACGGAGACGCCACGGCGCTGCAGGGCGTCGCCAAGAGAGAGTGCCGGGAAGATGTGCCCGCCGGTGCCACCGGCGGCGAGGATGACGGTCTTGCCGGTCATAGCGCCTCCATCCGGCCCGCGCGGCTGCGGGTCAAAGCGAGCATCAGGCCCATACCGAGCGCCAGCGCCAGGAGGGAGGAACCGCCATAGCTGATGAAGGGCAGGGTCATGCCTTTCGCAGGCATGAGCTGCAGGGCGGAGGCCATGTGGATCAATGCTTGCAAGCCGAACTGGGCGAGCAGACCGGCACCGGCCAGCAGCACGAACAGGCTCTGTTCGGCGAACAGCCGGGCGAAGCCGCGCAACACCACGAAGGCGAACAGGGAGATCAGCAGGATGCAGACGATGGCGCCGAATTCCTCTCCGGTGACGGAGAAGACGAAATCGGCGTGGGCGTCTGGCAGATAGGCTTTCACCTGACCTTCGCCGGGACCGGTTCCGAGCAGACCGCCGTTGCGGAAGGCTTCGAGCGAGCGATCGACCTGATAGCTGTCGCCAGCGGCGGGATCGAGGAAGCGGTTGATCCGGTCGTTCACATGCGGGAACAGGAAATAGGCGGCAATCAGTCCACCGACGCCGCACAACATTACACCACCGACCAGTATCATTGGTAGACCGGCCAGGAAGAACTGCCCGAACCAGACGAGTGAGATCACCACGGTCTGCCCGAGATCTGGCTGCATCAGGAGAAGACCCACCACGAGGCCATAAAGTGCGACGGCGATCCAGTGTCCTGGGAAACCGATATCCTTGCGCCACTCCGAAAACATCCAGGCGGCGACGATTGCGAAGCAGGGTTTCAGAAACTCGGAGGTCTGCAGCGAGAAGCCGCCGATGGAAAGCCAGCGCCGGGCGCCCTTGATTTCTGCGCCGAACATCAGGGTCAGGACCATGAAGCCGAGACAGCCGATAAAGCCGACGAAAGCGATCCGGCGAACCTGCAATGGCGTCATCAGCGAGCAGACGAAGAGAATGGCGGCGGCGACTGGCAGCAGCATGAGCTGGCGGCGGACGAAATGATAGCTGTCGAGCCCGATGCGTTCCGCTACCGATGGGCTGGCGGCAAAGATCATCAGGGCGCCGAACAGGATGATCAGCAGCAGCGCGCCGGAGGTCCAGCGATCCACGGTCCACCACCAGCGGCCAAGGATACTTGTATCGGTGCGGGCGATCGAGCTCATGGCCGCGCCTCCCCGCAGGATGTGCCGGAGGTCAGCTGCAGTACCTGGTCACGGAACCTATCCCCACGCTGCTCGAAACTGTCGAACTGATCGAAAGAGGCGGCGGCGGGCGACAGCAGCAAAGTTGCACCGTCCAGATGTTCCGTCTTGGCCAGTGCGTGCGCGGCTGCGACAGCCTTGTCGAGGGTTCCGCAGGATGTGTGCGGAACGGCGTCACCCAGAGTCTCGCCGAATTTGGCTGCGGCCTCTCCGATCAGAAAGGCATGACGGATACGCGGAAAATAGGGTTTCAGCGGCGCGATACCACCTTCCTTGGCCAGGCCGCCGGCGACCCAGTAGATCGGCGCGTAGCAGCCGAGCGCGCGTTCTGTCGCATCGGCATTGGTCGCCTTGCTGTCATTCACATAGCGAACACCGCTGCATTCGGTGACCAGCTCTTGGCGGTGGGCAAGGCCGGGGAAGCTGTTGATGGCCTGCGCGATGACATCTCCGCCGATACCGGCTGCGCGGCCCGCGGCAAAGGCGGCGGCGGCATTCTGGTGGTTATGGGAGCCGGGAAGCGTGTGTGCGGCCGAAAGGTCATGCAACGTCTCGCCTCCTGCGATCAGCAGCGTGCCGGACGAATGGATATCGGCGTGCGCGTTGTCCGCGCCAGAAATCCGGATGACCCGCTCAAGCGTGTCCGCAATAGCGGCGGAATCGGTATCGTCTATACCGACGATCGCGGTGGCGCCCGCTGCTTGGTTGGCGAAGATCCGCTGTTTTGCCGCGATGTATCCGGCCAGCCCGCCATGCCGGTCGAGATGGTCCGGCGAGATGTTGAGCAGAATGGCGATATCCGGCGCCAGCGACGGCGTCAGCTCAAGTTGGTAGGAGCTGAGCTCCAGAATATAGGTGCCATCCGCACCGAGCGACGCAAATGAAAGAACCGGTGTGCCCAGATTGCCGCCGACTTCCGCCTGCTTTCCAGCAGTGGCAAAGATATGGCCGATCAGCGCCGTCGAGGTGGACTTTCCGTTCGTGCCGGTGATGGCGACGATTTTCGCGTCGGGGCATTCCGCCAGCAGCAGCTCGACATCGCCGATGATGGCAACGCCCGCCGCCTTGGCGTGCACGGCGGCCGGATGCGGCGCCGGGTGGGTGTGCGGGATACCGGGGCTGAGCACGAGAGCGTCGATGCTTTTCCAGTTCGTCTGTTCCGGATTTTCGATCCGGGCGCCGAGACGTGCCGCTTCGGCGCGCCGGTCTTCCCTGTCGTCCCAGGCAATGACAATCGCGCCGCCAGCGACAAGCGCCTCGACCGTGGCCAGTCCGCTGAGGCCAAGCCCCATGACAAACAGGTTTTTTCCGGATTTGCTGCGGCAGACGACCATCGCTCCTACCTCAGCTTCAGGGTGGAAAGGCCGATCAGCGCCAGGATGACGGCGATGATCCAGAACCGGATTACGATGGTCGGCTCCGCCCACCCCTTCTTCTCGAAGTGGTGGTGCAGCGGGGCCATGCGGAAGACGCGCTTGCCGGTCAGCTTGAAAGACGCGACCTGGACAATCACGGAGGCGGTTTCCAGTACGAACAGGCCGCCGATGATGGCGAGCACCAGCTCGTGCTTGGTGACGATGGAAATGGTGCCGAGTGCGCCGCCGAGGGACAGCGAGCCGGTGTCGCCCATGAACACCATGGCCGGTGGGGCATTGAACCAGAGAAAGCCGAGCCCGGCGCCGAGCAGGGCGCCGCAGAACACGGCAAGCTCACCGGTGCCTGGGACGTGGTTGATTTGCAGATAGTTGGCAAACACCGCATTGCCCGTCAGATAGGCAATCAGTGCGAAGCACAGGCAAGCGATCATTACCGGCACGATGGCGAGCCCGTCGAGCCCGTCTGTAAGGTTCACGGAGTTTGACGCGCCGACCATGACGAAGATGGCGAAAGGCGCGAAGAACCAGCCGAGATCGATCAGCACATCCTTGAAGAATGGCACGGCAAGGCCGTTTGCCAGATTGGCCGGCATGCTGTCTTGAATCATCAGCACGGCGATCACGGAAATTAGGATCTGCCCGACCAGCTTGACCTTGCCGGGAAGGCCTTTGGTGTTTCGCTTTGTCAGCTTTAGGAAATCGTCGGCGAAGCCGAGCAGCCCGAAGCCGCCGGTAACCACCAGAACAGCCCAGATAAAGCCGTTGCTGAGATCAGCCCAGAGCAGGGTGGAGACCGAAAGAGCGATCAGAATCAGCAGACCGCCCATGGTCGGCGTGCCTTTCTTCGTCAGCAGATGGCTTTCCGGGCCGTCCTCGCGGATCGGTTGGCCTTCGCGCTGTTTGGCGCGTAGCCAGTCGATCAGCCAGGGGCCGAGCACAAAGCCAATGAGCAGGGCGGTCATTATTGCGCCGCCGGTCCGGAAGGTGAGATACCGGAACAGGTTGAAGATCTGATAATCGTCGGCGAGTGGGACGAGCAGGTTATACAGCATGGTGCGCCCCTTAGCCTCCGTAGGCCGCGCTGGGCGGCGTGATTTGATCTGAATTGGCGATATCGCGGATAGCGCCGACGATTGGCGCCATTGCCATGCCGAGGGAGCCCTTCACGAGAACGACATCGCCCTCGGAAAGCTGGCTGACGACCTGCTCGGCAATCTCGCTAGCGGTGTTGCCGTGGCCGCCGAACAGCGTCGGCGGCAGATTGCGCCTCAGCCGGTCCATCATCGGGCCGACAGTGAAGACAAGATCGGCGGAGCCGCTTACTTTCGCCAGCAGATCGAGATGCAGGAATTCGGACCGTTCGCCGAGCTCCAGCATGTCGCCAAGCACAGCGATCCGGCGGCCTTGACCTTTGGGCTTGGTCATTGACAGCACTTCGAGCGCGGCGGTCATCGACGCAGGGCTGGCATTGTAGCTTTCGTCGATCAGCAGCAGGCCGTTCTCGCCATAGGCGATTTCTTCCTGGCGGCCGCGTCCGGCCTTCGCCGTTACGTCCCTAATGGCCTTTGCGGCTGCGTTGAGATCCAGACCGAGGGCATGGATGCAGGCCAGCACACCCACCGAATTGAAGGCCCAGTGCATGCCGATACCGTCGATCCGGTAGACCAGCTGCTTGCCGCCAGCCCGGACGACG
The DNA here is from genome assembly GCF_039990255.1 of Nisaea sp. Classification (GTDB taxonomy): domain Bacteria; phylum Pseudomonadota; class Alphaproteobacteria; order Thalassobaculales; family Thalassobaculaceae; genus Nisaea. The sequence goes on from NZ_JBDXGG010000018.1 coordinate 269,900, forward strand.
ATGCTGGAGCCGTCTGGGCCGCATTCGGCGCCGATCAGCCGGACACTCGCATCCTCGCTACGGCCGAAGCTGACGATCCGGGCGCCAGTTGCTTCTGCCTTGTCCGCGCAGAAATAGAAATGCGCGTTGTCCCGGTTAAGAACGGCCAGTCCCCGGCCTTTTTCCAGACCCTCGAAGATCTCTGACTTGGCCTCGGCAATCTGTTCCAGATCGCGGAAATGCCCGATATGAGTTTCCTCGACATTGGTGATGATGGCGAGATGGGGCCGGACGAGCCGGGTGAGATCGGAAATCTCGCCGAGATGGTTCATGCCGAGCTCGAGGACGGCGTAATCCGCGTCCTTCGGCAGCCGGGAAAGACTGAGCGGCGCCCCGATATGATTGTTCAGGTTACCGGCGCTGGCATGAACTGAACCGAAGGTGGCAAGTGCTGCTGCCAGGGAATCCTTGGTGCCGGTTTTGCCGACGCTGCCTGTCACGGCCAAAATTTTGGCCGATGCCCGGGCCCGGGCCGCCACGGCGATGTCTGTGAGACCGCTGAGAACGTCGTTGACCGCGAGCAGCGATGCCGCGCTGCTGAGCCCCTCCGGGATACGGCTGACCAGTGCCGCCGCAGCTCCGGCTTCAAGCGCGGCGCCAACAAAATCATGGCCGTCGACCCGCTCGCCCGGAAGGGCGACGAACAGGCAGCCGGCTGTGATCTTGCGGCTGTCGATAACCAGGTCTGCAATCTCGAAGGCAGGCCCGTGAAGGTTGCCGCGCGTCGCCTTGACCAACTCGTCCGACGTCCAAAGCGAAGCGGTCATCGAACTTCCCCCAGGAGAGCTGATACGACGGCGCGCGCGGCGTCTCTGTCGTCGAAGGGCCGGGTTTCGGTTCCAACGATTTGATAGGTTTCGTGACCCTTGCCGGCGATGATCAGGGCATCGCCGAGCTCCAGGGCCTTTATGGCAGTCGAAATGGCCGCTGCCCGGTCGCCGATTTCTGTCGCGCCGGGGCAGGCGGCGATGATCTCGGCACGGATCTTTGCCGGGTCTTCCGTCCGCGGATTGTCGTCTGTCACATAGACGTTATCGGCAAGGTCGGCGGCGATCCGGCCCATAATCGGGCGCTTGCCTTTGTCCCGGTCACCGCCGCAACCGAACGCTACATGCAGGGCACCGGAGACGTGTGGGCGGACCGCTGTCAGCACGGTTTCAAGTGCTTCGGCCTTGTGGGCGTAATCAACAAAAATGGGTGCGCCGTTCGGGTGCCGGACAGCAAGTTCCATCCGTCCGCGCACGCCGGCGAGGGCAGGCAGGCACTCGAAAACCTTTGTGGCATCGACACCGGAGGCGATGACGATAGCGCTGGCGGCCAGCGCGTTTATGGCCTGAAAGGCGCCAATCAGCGGTAGCCCGACGGTGCGCTCTTGGTCGGCAAATGCGATGGTCAGGTGCTGGCCGGTTGCGGTCGGCTCCCGTCGGATCAGCCTGAGATCGGCATCCGGGGCGGTCCCGAAGCGGATTGTTCTAAGGCCGCGCCTCGTTGCAATTGCTGCGATACTAGCGCTTTCCGGCGAATCCGCATTCAGGATGACAGTGCCGTCTGCCTGCAGCACCCGCTCGAACAGACCGGCTTTTGCCTTCAGGTAGGCGGCCATGTCATTGTGATAGTCGAGATGCTCATGGCTGAGATTGAGGAAGGCCGCAATGCCGACCTTCACGCCATCAAGGCGGAATTGGTCGAGCCCGTGGCTGGAGGCTTCCATGGCGAGATGGTCGATGCCGCAATCCGCGAGGTTTGCGAGTGCGGCATGGAGCTGCACCGGATCCGGCGTGGTCAGACCGGGGCCGTCCGTGCTGTCATCGGTGGTGATGCCGAGAGTGCCGAGGCTGGCGCTTTTCTTGCCGAGGGCGGCCCAGATCCGGCGGGTGAATTCGGCTGTGGAGGTTTTGCCGCTGGTGCCGGTGATGGCGGCGACCGTCTCCGGCTGCCTGCCATAGAATCGGGCTGCCATCAGCGCGAGACGGCGGCGCGGATTGTCGTCGGCGATCAGGGTGATGTCGTCTGCGCCAGCGTCGATGCCATCTTCAGCAAGCACAGCAACGGCCCCGCGGCGCACTGCATCGCCGATGAACTTGCGTCCATCGAGCGTGCTGCCGGACAGCGCGGCAAAGAGATAGCCGGGCTGGACCTGGCGGCTGTCGGCGGTCAGTCCCGAGACGTCACACTCCAGCGCGCCCGATGCCAGCAGAGCGGCGGTGCGTGGGTTGTGGCGGATCAGGTCGCCATTTATCAGCTCAGAAAGACGCAAGTGCCTTTTTCCCCTTTGTTTGAGGGATCTTGATCATCAAAGCGCGGCGAATTTCAGGCGCTTCTTCGTCCACGGGCGCCACATTCAGGAATGGGGCTGCGCGCTCGACGATACGTTTGACTGCCGGTGCGGCGACCCAGCCGCCGGTGGCGTATCCATAGGAGCTCTTGTTGCCCTTTGGCTCGTCCACCATGGCCAGTACGACATACTGTGGGTCGTTGACCGGGAAGGCGGCAACGAATGAGGAGAGCAGTGCCTTGCGCTGATACCCACCGCCGCGTCCCGGTTTCTCAGCAGTGCCGGTCTTGCCGCCGACCAGATAGCCCTTGGCATTTGCGTTCCGGCCTGTGCCTTTCTCGACCACCAGCCGCAGCAGGCGGCGCATGGCGCGAGAGGTTTTCTCGGAAACCACACGCTCACCGATCAGCATTTCCGTTGTATCTCTGCGAAGCAGCGTCGCGGGGTGGCGGACACCGCCATTGACGATGCTGGCCACGCCGTTCGCCAGCTGGATCGGACTGACTGCGATGCCGTGTCCGAAGGAGATCGTCATGGTGTTGATCGGACGCCATGGGCTTGGGGCCAGCGGGCGGCCACGCTCCGGCAGTTCGATCGCCGAAGAGTCGAGGAAGCCGAGCTTCTTCATGAAGCTTTTCTGCCGCTCGCTCCCGACATCCATTGCCATCTTCACCGAGCCGATATTCGACGAGTACATGAAGATTTCAGGCACTGACAGCCAGCGGTTCTTGGCATGGTCGTCATTGATGGTGAAACGGGCGACCCGGATCGGCTTGCTGGCGTCATAGCCGTTGCGCAGCGTGGTGGTGCCGTAATCCAACGCCATGGCGGTGTTAAAGATCTTGAAGGTCGAGCCCATCTCGTAAACACCGAGCGTCGCCCGGTTGAAAGCCGCGTCGTCGGAGATTCTGTCCCGGCGGTTCGGGTCGAAATCGGGCAGTGAGATCATGGCGACGATCTCGGAGGTGTTGACATCCATGACGATACCGGCGGCGCCGATGCCATCGAAGGCGTCGATCTGGGTCTGAAGCTCTTCACGCAGGATGTGCTGGATACGGATGTCGATAGAAAGACGCAGCGGATCTGAGCCGTCGCGCAGCATCGAATCGAAACTCTTTTCGATACCTGAAAGCCCGACATCGTCGAAACCGGCGCGACCGACGATATGGGCGGTCAGTTGACCTTGCGGGTAGATTCGCTTCGACTCGTTCTGGAAATACAGGCCAGGGATTCCGAGCTTGTTGACTGCGTATTGCTGGCGTGGCGTCAGGCTGCGCTTGATCCAGGTGAAACGCTTTTTGTCGGAGAATTTGGCGACCAGATCGGCGTGCTCCAGCTCAGGCAGAACAGTGCGGAGCTTCGTTGCCGATTCCATCGGATTCATGATGTATTTCGGATCGGCGTAGAGCGACGGCACGTTCAACGTGGTTGCAAGCAACATACCGTTGCGGTCCACGATGTCCGCCCGCCCGGTCTTGTGGGTCAGGGTGCCGCGTTCTTCGGCGAGCCGGGGTTCTTCGGCCCGCTCGAACACGGAAACATCGATCACCCGCGCAGCGATCACTGAAAATGCCAGGGCGAAGACGGAACCGGCGATCAGCAGGCGGGTGCGACCCTGCTCGAGTGCCTGCTTGCCGCTGCCCTCGATCTTCAAGGTTTTCTCCGGAGCCGGAATATCGGTCATCTCGATCCGTGTATGGGTCATCGCTGCGCTCCCGCTTTGATCGAGATCGGCCGGATCATCGGCAGAATGATGCCATTGCTATCTGTCTTGACGTCTGGCTGGTCGCCCGGCTCGTTTAGCCACTGCGGCAGCAATTCGACTGACGTCAGCTGCAGATGATTGGCGACGCGGTGTTCGCTGAATTCACGGATGAGATGCTCCAGCCGGTCCGGCCGGTTGAGGTAGCTCCATTCCGCGTTCAACACCTGGATAGCTTCCTGATCCGCGAGGATGCCCCGGTGCAGGGTGTTCAGACGGTCTTCCCGCTCCTGCACTTCATGCTTGATGATGAAAAGCGTGATTCCGGCGCAGGTGGCGAGCAGCAGCCAGAGGGTCATGGAGCGCCGCATCATGCCGCTTCCCGGTCCCAGGCCGGAGCATCGGTCCGTTCGGCGACGCGCAGACGTGCGGAACGGGCGCGCGGATTGCGCTTCTCCTCGTCTTCGCCGGGGCCGATCGGCTTGCGGGTGATTTCGATGAAGGAAGGTGCCGGTCCGGTCTGGCCGGTTTCCGGGATGTGACGGGATGGCCGCGCGGTCTTGCCGGCACGGGTCCGGATGAAGGTTTTGACCCGCCGGTCTTCCAGACTGTGGAAGGAGACAACGGCAAGCCGCCCGCCGGGATGAAGCAACCGCTCGGCGGCCTCGAGGCCGCGGTCAAGCTCGCCCAACTCGTCATTCACGTGAATGCGCAGCGCCTGAAAAGTCCGGGTGGCGGGGTCGATGCCTTCCCGGCCCTTGACGCGGGTGCGCGGCACCACCCCCCGGACGATCTCAGCAAGCTGGGACGTCCGGAGGATGGCGCTGCCTGTCCGTGCCAGGACGATGGCTTTGGCGACACGGCGGGAAAGCCGCTCTTCGCCAAGTCGGTAAATCAGGTTTGCAAGATTCTCTTCGGTCTCGTTATTCACGACATCGGCCGCACTCGGCCCGGATTGCTCCATCCGCATGTCGAGCGGGCCGTCCTCGCGGAAGGAGAAACCGCGTTCCGCTTCGTCGATCTGCGGCGAGGAGACACCGATATCGAGGGCAACCCCGTCGACCGTCTCGATGCCGGCTTCGCGGACCAGGGTATCCATGTCGCCGAACCGGCCCTCAAGCAGCATCAGCCTGTCGCCGAAACGCTCCTTGAGCGCGGCGCCGCGCTTGATGGCGTCAGGGTCTCGGTCGATTGCAACCACGCGGCAATCGGCTGTCTCCAGGATCGCGGTTGTGTAACCACCGGCGCCGAAGGTGCCGTCAAGAAACGTCTTGCCGTCAGAAATGTTCAGGGCGCCGACGACTTCATCGCGCAGGACCGGGATATGGACGACTCCACTCAAGTGTCTCTCCCGCGCCCGACCATGGGCAGAGTGATGCCTCGGTCGCGGGCCCGCTGGCGTTTTTCGGTCCGGTGCGCTTCGTAGGCGTCCGGCTGCCAGAGCTGGAAGCTCTTGCCGAGGCCAACGAACATGATGGTTTCGGATATGCCCGCATAATCGAGCAGGTCCTGCGGCATCATCACCCGACCATCGCCGTCGATGGTGAGCTGCCGCGCGTCGGCCAGAATCGTCTGAAGATCTTCTGCTTCTTCGGAGAAGGCATCGAGCCGGTCGATGGAGTCGACCATTTCCTGAATGCGCTCGTCACCGCAGCCGTCGATGCAGGGGTGTTTGAAGGACGGGTAGAGGATCAGGCCCGAGGAAGCCTGCCGCTCGAGAACGCTGCGAAACGATGCCGGAACGGACACACGCCCCTTCCGGTCAACCTTGTTCGCAAATGTGGACAGAAAAACTGCCACGACTTCCCCCGTTCTCGACCGACACCCCACCCGCTGGACTGCCGTTCCACCTGAAAGACACCGAACCCTCCATTGGTTGGGCGTCCGCCCCTTCGGGCCCGCCGACCCCGTCGCAATGGAGTGCGCATGGGTCTGGTGCGGTCCCGAATGGGATTACATGGGATACCATGGGAGAAAGTGGAGCGCAATGGGAATGAGCTGGGAAAACCGCGCAGTTCCGGCGTTTTTGCTAAGGTTTTCGAACTAATTCAAAACAAAGCTTCAGAACTCGCGGATGAGCTGTGGGTCTTTGGTTAACGCGCATGCTTCAAATGACTTGAAATAGCGGGAAAACATTAATGTTCGTGATTTGTTCTTGTTAATTTTGACTTGCGTACTTTACGAGAAGACACACGATGAGGTGTCGGGCAAAGTGAAACGCTGGTCTGCTAGGAAGGATCAGGCGGTCTATAAGCCGGGTTCTGTCCAGCATCCGAAGATGCCTGTATGGCCATTCCTCTGGGGCGATCGTTGCCGACCGCCTCGCGCGACCTACCCGGATGACGATGCGAAAACACACCTGTCGCCACCTTGCGGCGCGACCGGCCATCCCTATTTGGTCTTGCTCCCGGTGGGGTTTACCATGCCGCGTCCGTTGCCGTCCGCGCGGTGCGCTCTTACCGCACCCTTTCACCCTTACCCGTCGGCCGAAGCGGACGGGCGGTTTGCTTTCTGTGGCACTTTCCCTAGGGTCGCCCCCGCCGGGCGTTACCCGGCACCGTGTCTCCGTGGAGCCCGGACTTTCCTCCAGCGGCTTGCGCCGCCAGCGGCCATCCAACCGCCTGATCAGCGCCAGAGATAGAGCCGGGGAGGGGGGCGGTCAAGCGGCGCCGTCGCTGTTGCGAAAATAGTGTCGATTCCTGAGGATCGCGCCGGGCGGCGCATTTCTAGAGTGGCCAGCATTGATTCATGAAGCAGCGGGCGGCATTACTGTGCCGGACCGCCGCACACTACTCACTGAAAACCAGAGGCCGCCACCATGTCCGCCAACAGTCAGTCAGCCGCCGCAGCGCTCGTGCAGCGTTACTATGATGCCTTCAACGCTGGAGACGTGCCGGGAATGCTGGCCTGTCTCTCCGACGATGTCGCGCATGACGTCAATCAGGGCGGTCGCCGCAGTGGCAAGGCGCTGTTCGGGGAATTCTGTGGCCATATGGAGCGCTCTTACAAAGAGCAGCTGACGGACATTGTCATCATGGTCTCGGACGACGGCGGCAGGGCGGCGGCCGAATTCACGGTCAGCGGCACCTATCTGGCCGATGACGAGGGGTTGCCGGCCGCAAACGGCCAGACCTACCGGCTGCCCGGCGGCACTTTCCTCGACATCACGGACGGCAAGATCTCGCGGGTGACCACTTACTACAATCTTGAGGACTGGATCGCACAGGTGACCGGGAAGGCGGCATGAGTATCGCGCTGTCTGTTCTGACCCCCGGAAGCCCGGGCTTCGCGGAAGCGGTCGAGCAGGTCGCGGCGCTTCGCATCGCCGTGTTCCGGGAATGGCCTTACCTCTATGACGGAACACTCGAATTTGAGCGCTGGTACATCGCCAAGCTTTCGGAAGCCGAGGGGGCGATCATCGTCGCCGCGAAGGACGGGGATACCGTTATCGGTGTCTCCACTGGGATGCCGCTGCTTTCCGAGCATGAGGAGCTGATCGGTCCTTTCAGTGAATACGGTTACGATCCGGCCGAAGTGTTCTATGGCGCGGAAACCGTCACGCTGCCTGAATATCGCGGCCGTGGCCTCTACCGGGAATTTCTGGAGCGCCGCCGAGAGCATGCGAGGCGGCTCGGCGGTTTTCGCTGGGAGACATTCTGCGGTGTCGTCAGGCCCGCCGATCACCCGCTCCGGGATCACGAGGCCCGCCCGGTGGAGGCGGTCTGGGAACGGCTCGGCTACCGGCGCATCGAGGGCCTGACGACGGGCTTCAGCTGGAAAGACCTGAACGAGGAAGAGAAGAGCGAGAAGCTGATGCAGTTCTGGGTCCGGGAGCTCTGATGGGCCGGATACGAAAGTTCACGGTCGCCTCCGCCCAATACGGCATCGGCAGACCGAAGAGTTTCGAGGACTATGCGCACCGCATCGCCGCCAAGGCGGAAGAGGCCGCGCATGGTGGAGCGTCGTTACTGATGTTCCCGGAATATGGCGCGATGGAGCTGGCGTCGCTCTTCGGCGAGAAGGTTGAGGCGGACCTGCAGGGGCAGATCGGTGCGCTCGACGAGCTGGCGCCGCAAGTGGACGCGCTGCATCAGGATCTTGCGGCGGCACACGGCCTGCATTTTCTCGCCGCTTCCCTGCCGGTTCGGGTGCCGGGCAGGGAGCTGCCGGTGAACCGGGCGCGCCTGTTCGCGCCGAACGGCAGAAACGGGCATCAGGACAAGATCATCATGACCCGTTTCGAGCGGGAGGAATGGGCAATCGGCGGCGGCGACGGGCTGTCCGTCTTCGAAACCGATCTCGGCTGTATCGGCATTGCCATCTGTTACGACTGCGAATTCCCGCTGCTGGTCCGCACCATGGTGGAGGCCGGGGCCGAGCTGATCCTGATCCCGAGCTGCACTGACACCTTGCGCGGCCATGGCCGGGTCCGCGTCGGCGCCATGGCCCGGGCGCTGGAGAACCAGTGCTATGCAATCGTCAGCCCGACCGTCGGCAAGGCACCCTGGTCCCCATCCGTCGATATCAACCGTGGCGTCGCCGGTGTCTATGGTCCGCCCGATATCGGCTTCCCGGAAACCGGGATCGTCGCCGAAGGCCGGTTCGACGAGGACATGCTGCTCTTCGCCGAGATCAATCTCGATCTGGTCGCCGAAGCGCGGAGGGCCGGACAGGTCCTGAACCACCAGCACTGGAACGACCAACCCGGCGCCGACCTCTGGCCAATCCCGCCGGTGCGGACGTTTGATCTACTCTCTGAAGAAGTCTAGGACGTGCACTTATTAAACGGCGTGGGGCGCTGGCCGCTTTCGGCAAAGCCTCCGAAGCCGATCAATCAACCGCGAAAGTCCGCAATGGGTGGGGAGCGGACGTTCGTCTGTGCTGGTCGAATGGCGGGGGTGCGGTGAAAGCCGCCGCCGACATGGTCGTGGATACCGCCCAGGATCATGCCGTCCAGCATCCCGGTGACGGCGGAGAGCGTCTCCCGGTCGCCGGTGCGCTCGGCGTGGTCCAGAAGAAACAGGAACAGCGTCTCACGGGGAAACTGCGGGGTGATGCCATAGCCGCCATTGAACGGGTCCAGTTTGTCGATGATCCCGGCCATCAGCGTCTCGACGATCTACGGCGTAATCTCTTGCGTCTCGGCTTTCTGTGATAACTGCGCGGAGACGGCGCGGGTCACCCTGGCCGCCTCGTGCCTGACGCGGCGGCGATCGTCCGTCCAGGCATCCTGTACAAAGGAGATCGCGGTCCGGAATTTGTCCGGCGGCAGGTAGGTGGCCGCGAAAAACGGGTCGCCGTCTGATGTGAGAAAGACGATGTTCGACCAGCCGCCGCTGCCGGTCATGAGTTGCGTCGCCGTCATGAACTGCTCGTCCAGATCCGGACGGCTTTCCCGGTCGATCTTGACCGAGATGAAATCGCGGTTCAGCAGGGCCGCGATCTCCTCGTTCATGAAGCTCTCTTTCTCCATGACATGGCACCAATGGCAGGAGGCGTACCCTACCGATATCAGGATCAGCTTGTCTTCCGACCTGGCCTTCTGAAGCGCCTCCGGCCCCCACGGATACCAATCGACGGGATTGTCCGCATGTTGCAGCAGGTAGGGCGAGGTGCTGCCTGCCAGATGACTGACGGGTTTTGCGTGCGTCTCCCGCACCGGCAGATTCACCACGAGAGACAGGAGCTGGGCCAGAAAAACGCGTTTCATGGATAGAGCCTTCCGATCTTCGGGAGGGTAGCACTGTCAAAACTTGTGGCGTGTCAATTCAACGTCAGGCATTGCAGGAACTGAGATTACCGACTGAAGGCGTTTCGAGGGAAGGGAGCCCGATGCCGCAGATAGCTCTGAATGAGATCGAGGCAACGGTCGCGGCGGCATTGCAGCGGCACGGTGCCGTGCCCTGGATCGCGGCGAGCGTGGCGCGGGCCGTGCGTAAGGCCGAAGCGGTCGGGAACCGGATTTGCGGCCTCTACTATCTCGAAAGCTACTGCAGGCAGCTGCACAGCGGGCGGGTGAAAGGCGACGTCGAGCCGGTCGTGTCCCGTCCGCGTCCGGGTGCGGTCGTGGTAGATGCGCTCTTCGGGTTTGCGCAGCCGGCGTTCGAGCGCGCCTTGCCAGAAGCCGTTGCGGCGGCGCGTGAATGCGGCGTGGCCAGTCTCGCTGTCGGGCACGCGCATACCTGTACGTCTCTCGGCTATTTCACCGAGCAGATCGCCCGTGAAGGTCTGATCGGCCTTGGGATGACCAATGCCTCACCGATCGTGGCCCCGCCGGGAGGCAATACGCGTGTGATCGGGACCAACCCGATCGCCTTTTCCGTGCCGGATGGCGCGGGCGGGCGGGCGATGCAGTTCGATCAGTCCACCACGACGGTAGCCCTTGGCAAGATCACCATGGCCAAGGCAGCGGGCGAGCAGATTCCTGAGGGCTGGGCGATTGATGCCGAAGGCCGGCCCACAACCGATCCCGCGGCGGCGATCGGCGGCTCTCTGGTCAGTCTGGGCGGCCCCAAGGGGTGGGGTTTCGGTCTGATGGCGGAGCTGCTGGCCGCCGGAATGACCGGCGGCGTTGTCAGCCGGGACGTAAAGCCGCTGAAGGCTCCCGAAGGCGCTCCGCATGATCTCGGGCAATACTATCTGCTGATGGATCCTGGGACCTCCGATGCTTTCTTTGACCGCTTGCAGCAAGTCGTGGACGCCGTCGCGCTGGATGAAGGAGCGCGGATGCCGGGGCAGGGAAAACAGGACCGGGACCCTGTGGAACTGGAGCCGGCAGTATGGCAACAGACCCTCGGCCTGGCGGGTCTGGCCTGATCTGGCCCGGACCGGCTCCGGGCCCAATTTCATCAGGTCAACGCTTGTCTTCTCAGCGCTCGAGCATCGGTTCGACACGCTCCGGCTCGGGCATGCTTTCCAGAAGAAGTCGCCTGAAAGCCAGGGCGACCGGGTTCAGTGCGGTTCCTTTTCGGGAGAGTAACCCGACCTCGCGTATACTCTCCGTCCCGGCAAGTTCAAGCGCCACCACGCCATCCGGCAGGTCTCTGGTCGCGAGTGCGGGCAGTAGCGTGACGCCAAGACCTGACCGGGCGAGGGCTAGCAAGGAAGTCACGTTCCGCACCGTGATCGTCGCCCGCTCGCTCAACGCGCGGTATCCGGGCAGGTCAATAGATTCTGAAGCGCCATTTCTGATCAGGACCTCGCTCGACAGATCCTGCCAGCTCACCGGTCGTCCAAGGGCAACGAGCGCGCTATCGGACCCGCAGACAACCTTGAACGGGTCTCTGAACAGGGCCTCGAAATGAATCAGTGCGGGCGACGAGGGCCGGCCTGCAATACCCAGATCCGCTTGTCCGGATTCAACGAAAGCCCCAACGTTTCCGCTGTCCATATCATGGAGCTCTATATCCACAGTCGATCTGATTCGTATGAACTCGGGCAGTATGGAAGGCAAGATATGTATTGCTACTGACGGAACGGACGCTATGGAAAGTCTGCCGATCTTGTTGTCGGCGAAGGCCCGGATATGGCCAACTGTTCGGTCGAAGCTCTGAACCTGGAGCCGGCCGGTTTCGAGGATGAAGCCACCAAGAGCGGTCAGGCTGTTCTTCCTGTCCGTTTCGAACAGGGGGCTCCCGAGCTCGTCCTCGAAGTTTTTCAGGGCCATCGATACGGCTGACGGCGTGCGGCAGAGTTGTGCGGCTGCGTCCTTGATGTTCCCCGCCTCGGCGACGGCGATGAAGGCGCGCAGCGCTTCCAGCTTGATCATGGCAATCTCGCTTCAGGAATGCTGAAATTCAAAACAATAATTTCGGATTGCCTGAACTGCTACCGTGAAATTAGCTAGGCGCTTCTCGGCGATCCTGTCGCCGTCGCGTGGTGCAGCCAAGTCTGCACCCAGGAAAAGACGTCCTGCATCTGTGCAGGCAGTCCGGAGGCACGACATGACCAAGCAAACTGTTATCGATGGGCTGCAATACGCCAACTGGTCAGAGAAAATCTTTCGACAGATGCACGAGGGTGGCGTCGGGGCTGTTCATGTAACCATCTGTTATCACGAGGACTTTCGCGAGACCGTCCGCAATATCGAAACCTGGAACCGGCATTTTGAAACGCATCCCGATCTGATCCGGCCCGCACACACTGCTGAAGATGTCGAGGCTGCTGTCGCGGAGGGCCGTACCGCGATCATCTTCGGGTGTCAGAACGCGTCCCCCATTGAATGCGACATCGGTCTGGTGGAAATCTGCCACCAGCTCGGCATCCGCTTCATGCAGCTGACCTACAACAACCAGAGTCTCCTGGCGACCGGCTGTTATGAGTCGGAAGATACGGGTGTCACGCGTATGGGGCGCCAGGTGATTTTGGAGATGAACCGGGTCGGCATGGTCATCGACATGAGCCATTCGGCGGAGAAATCGACGCTGCAGGCAATCGAGATTTCCGAACGTCCGATCGCCATCACCCATGCCAACCCGTCGCACTGGATGCCGGCGCTTCGCAACAAATCAGACGATGTTCTGAAGGCTCTCGGAGAGAGCGGCGGGATGCTCGGGTTCTCGCTTTATCCACACCATCTGAAAGACAAGTCAAACTGCACAATTGAGAGTTTTTGCGAGATGATTGCCCGCACGGCAGAGCTCATCGGGGTCGGTCATATCGGTTTTGGCAGCGATCTTTGTCAGGATCAGCCGGATAGAGTTGTCACCTGGATGCGCAATGGAACCTGGACTCGGGATCTTGATTACGGTGAAGGTTCAGCGGCGGCTCAGGGCTTCCCGGATCAACCAGAATGGTTCCACGGCAATACGGATTTCGGCAATATCCTGAATGGTCTACGCGATATTGGTTTTGGTGCTGACGAAATCGACTGCATCGCTCAACGCAACTGGCTCGACTTCTTTCGCACCTCCTTCGGACCCGCATCCAGGGACTGAGACGTCGTGATTCAACTGGTCATTTCAGTTCTGTTGAACTGAAGATCAGTTAATCCTGTTTGATTGAAGCGGTCCGGCGCCACATCATCGACCAGCTTTGGCTGTGGCCTCTTTGTCGGGTGACGAGCCGGAGAGCAAAGAATATCGGACGAAATGACGCCCACAGGGAGGAAACTGAAATCATGAAAATGCTGAAAATGCTGGCGGTCGGCGCGGTGGTCGCCACTGCAATGACCTCCGCGACGACGGCCTCTGCTGATTGTGGCAAAGTCTCGATCACCGAAATGAACTGGGCATCGTCCCAGATCATCACCGAAGTGTCGAAGTTCCTGCTGGAACAGGGCTATGGCTGCACTGTCGAGAAGGTCCCGTCCGCCACGACCACAGCTGTCGCGTCGCTGGCCGAGAATGGCGAGCCGGATATTGTTACCGAGCTTTGGCTGAATTCAACGGGCGATGCCTATGCCAAGATGGCAAGCCAGGGCAAGGTTGAGGCACTGGCGGACGTTCTCGCCCCCGGCGGCGTCGAGGGCTGGTGGATTCCGCAGTATCTTGCCGACAAGCATCCCGAGCTGCTGACCATGAAGGGCGTCCTCGCCAATCCGAAACTGGTCGGCGCGCAGTTCAACAACTGCCCGGACGGCTGGGGTTGCCGGATCGTCAATGACAATCTGATCAAGGCGCTGGATCTGCCCGGAAATGGTATCGAGGTCTTCAACCACGGTTCCGGCGAAACACTGGCGACCTCCATCGCTGCGGCCTACGAGGACAAGAAGCCGTGGTTTGGCTACTACTGGGGCCCGACAGCCGTGCTTGGCCAGTACAAGATGGCCAAGGTTGAGATCGGCGCCATCAACCAGGAAATCCACACCGGGAACCAGAACAAGGACAACGCCAACCCGGGTGTTTCCGATTTCCCGCCGGCGCCGGTGCTGACTGTCGTCACCGCCAATTTCAAGAAACGTGAACCGGCCGTGGCGGAGCTCATGAGCAAGGTGAGCTTCGACGTCAATGTGATGAACGAAGTCCTTGCCTGGAAGAAAGCCAAAGGCGCTTCAGCTGAAGAGGCCGCGGTCCGTTTTCTCTCCACCCAGTCCGATGTCTGGAGCAAGTGGGTGAGCGATGATGCGCGTACGAAACTCTCTGCGCTGATCAAGTAAGTGATGCCAAATCCCGCGGGGCCGTTTGGCCTCGCGGGTCTCCGGGGGTAGGCTTCTCCGGCACCATTTTGGCTGAGAGCGGTTTTTTGGACTGCACTCCTTGCGTTTAGGGGGAATCTGGCATTGGCGACCTATGATGGGCTTTTCAACGGCCTTGGTCTGAGGGACTGGTGCGACGCGGACAAGACCGATGACGGTCCGCTTTCCATGGCCGACCTGCTGGCCAAGGCCAAGGGCGGGGAGGTTGCCGAGACGCCATGGTGGGAGCTCCCGTTCCCGTCCCTGGATGCCCTCAACAAGGCTTGTGCCAGTTTTCCGCAGTCCCGGGTCGTCACCAAAGGTGTCGAAGACGGTTTCCTTGCGATCAAGGACGCCTTGCGGGTCGTGCTCGACCCGATGACACAGCCCTTGAGCTGGATCCTCGAATTCACCCTCTCGGTCTTCGAGGTCGCGCCCTGGTGGGTAATGTTCCCGGTCCTGATGCTGGTTGTCTATTTCGCCTCAAAATCATGGCGTCTGGTCGGGTTCGTTACCCTGTGCCTTGGTTTCCTGGCATTGATTGATCACTACGACCACGCGATGCAGACGCTGGCGATCATCTTCGTATGCGCCTTTTTGTGCGTTCTGTTTGGAGTCCCTATCGGCATTGCCATGTCGCGCAACGATACCATGCAGCGCATGACGATCCCTGTGCTCGACATGCTGCAAACCCTGCCGCCTTTCGTTTATCTGATCCCGTTGATCTTCCTGTTCTCGGTCACTGAGCCGAAGCTCTACGGCATCGCCATTATTCTTTATGCCATCGTGCCGGTGATTCGGCTGACCGATCTCGGCATTCGTCTGGTGGACAAGGATGTGATCGAGGCAGCCGATTCCTTCGGCATGACCGACCGGCAGAAGCTCTTCGGCGTGCAGATCCCGCTGGCCCTGCCGAACATCATGGCCGGCGTCAATCAGACCATCATGATGAGCCTCGCCATGGTGGTGATCGCGTCCCTCGTTTCTGCGCCGGGGCTTGGTGTGCTGGTGTTGCGCGGCATCCGCAATCTTGAACTTGGGGTCGGTCTGATCTCGGGGCTCGGCATCGTGCTGCTCGCGATCATTCTTGACCGGGTCACCAAGGCGGCCCTCGATCGCGTCAACGCCGCGCAGAAGCAGTAGGGCAGGGAGGCATCAGATGTCCGGAAACATCAAGATATCGATCCGCAGCCTCTACAAGATCTTCGGGGATGACCCGCTTGCTGCACTGGAGCATGTCCGTGCCGGTGTCGGCAAACCCGAGCTTCTGGAAGAGCACCAGCATGTGCTGGGCTTGCAGGACATCAATGTCGATATGCGCGAGGGAGAAATCACTGTCATCATGGGGCTGTCCGGCTCCGGAAAATCGACACTGATCCGCCATCTCAACCGCCTGATCGAGCCGACGGCAGGCGCGGTCGAGGTCGATGGCGAGGATGTTCTCGAATATGACGAGCTGGCGCTGCGGAACCTCCGGCGCGAACAGATGTCCATGGTGTTCCAGAAATTTGCCCTGTTGCCGCACCGTACGGTGGCGCAGAACGCGGCGACCACTCTGGCGGTCCGCGGTGTCAACGATGCGGACTCCCTGCCGGAAGCGCATAAATGGCTGGAACGGGTCGGGTTGCAGGGTTTCGAGGAGCATTACCCCCATCAGCTGTCGGGCGGCATGCAGCAGCGCGTCGGGATCGCCAGGGCGCTGACTTCCAACTCGCCGATCATGCTGATGGACGAGGCGTTCTCTGCCCTTGACCCTCTGATCCGTACCGATATGCAGGACCTTTTGCTTGAGCTGCAACGGGAGCTGCACAAGACCATCGTCTTCATCACCCATGACCTCGACGAAGCGCTGAAGCTGGCGGATCACCTTGTAATCCTGAAAGACGGCTCGATCGTGCAGCAGGGGGAGCCGCAGCACATTCTCCTCAACCCGAACGACCCCTATATCGAGGACTTCGTCAGTGACATCAACCGCGCCCGCGTGCTGCGGGTTCGGTCGATCATGACCCCGATCAACGGCGAAGTGCCGGCCGACGCCCATGGCGAAGTGGACTGTGACGATACGCTGGAAAGCATGATCGAGAAGTCCGGCGGGGATATTTCGCATTCCTACATCGTTTTGCGCGACGATGCCCCTGTCGGTACCCTTGATATGACCCATCTATTGAAGGCACTGGTCCCGCGCGTCGCTTCGGAAGAGGGTGCCAGGAAGTACTGACACACTTTAGGCTTGGCGGCATTGGCATGCTCCAGACTGAATTCCTTATGAACAGGACGCACTCATCTGTCGCTCGACGTGCGCCGGCGAAAGTAATGCGGCTGAAGCGCCTGGGCTCGCTGCATCAGAGCCGGCTCAGCTTCATGCGCATTCTTTTGCGCCGGCTGGCGCGGGAGAACTGGACGTTCTCATGCCGCGAATTCGACATCGACGCCAACGGCGTCGGCCACGCGGTCTATAGCGCTGAAGGCCCGGAACGCACCTATTCGCTCGTCGCGTTCGCCCATGACCTGCCGGATGAGATGCGTTCCGACCGGGTTATTGCCGAGGCCTGGGATGCCACGTTCTGCCTATTTGACGGCATTCCCTCCGGGGCTGATATCGAACGGCTGTCCCGCAACGTGCCGCTCCAGGAAGCCGGCCGGATCAGTGAGGCCGAACTCAGCCTGTCGCGGGCCAACCGTTCAGTGCGCCTCTGGAGCCATGTGGTTGACGCCCTGGCCGCCGGCGAGCAGCCGGACATCGAGAAGGTCAAGGCGGTCGGTTATCTGATGCGGACGACCGCGGTTTACGGTTCGGGGAAGTTCGGCGCGGCGGATCGTGAGATGATCGCCGGCCGGCCGGAGATGCGGGCTCCGTTCCAGGCAGAGATGCTGTCGGTCTTCATGACCCGGACATTTGTCCGCGATCTCGTGCAACATATGGCACGGACGAAAGGCGGCGCCAGGACCGCGGCGCTGGACCCGGCGATCGCGCAATCACTGGGGATCGGGAATTCGACCGGCCTAGGCATGGCGCCCTTCATCGTCAACCATCCGGTGTTGTTCAACAACTGGATCGCGGCGCGGGAAGAGGCCATTGCGCGCGTCCGTTCAGTGGCAACCGCAACTGCCGAAGAACGGTCGATGTTTCTGTCGATTCTTGAGCGATCCGGGATGTCCGTGGCCGATTGGCACTCCTCCCATCCGATCCAGCAGGCGCGGCTTGTTGAACTCCGGCAGGATCTGGCGACGCTGATGGCCTTTGTTACCGAGGCCGACCTTACTGACGATCAGCCATGGAACCGTTTGATCAACTGGGCCGAAACGGCGCTGACCGAAGAAGGGCAGGAGCTTCTGGCATCGCTGATCCTGGAGCCTTATTCCGGGCTGGTCGATGGGCTGGCGGACGAGATGGCGGACAACGACGCTTCGGTGTTCTCCATCGACGGTGCCATGACAGTGGGTGAAGTGTGCAGATTGATCGACGCGTCATTTGGGTGGGCGCTCGATGTGGACTGGAGCGCACCCGGATCTATCGCCCGCGCCTGGTACGTCTCGGCGGAGAAATTGGAGCCGCGTCTGGGGGAACGGTTCGAGGAGCCGATTGCTGCCTATGAACAGCCGCTCGCCCCTGCCCGTGATGCCGCAGCCGCCCATGCCGCGCTGTCCGGTTTTGCGCCCGACACGCCGATATCCGAGTTCCTGCGTTTGCATCCGGAACATCGGCACACGGTCCGGCGGGCTCAGATCAGCCGGATCGCACCCTATGGTGAGATCCGGGACAACACCATTTCGGCGGATGTCCTCCCCATCGATATGCTGCGCGCCAAGCTGTCCTTTTTCGGGGCCACGCATTTTGATCCGCGTTCTGACCGCTGGGTTCGTATTTGCATGTATGCGGGCGCCCCCTATCCTGAAGACCTGATGGCAGACAATGCGGACTTCTGGGGCTACCCGGCACTTCCGTCATGACATATTCGCTCAACGAAGCCGAAGCCACCGCGCGAAAGGCGGCCCGTGGTGCTGGCTACGGCTGGGGGCTGGCCGAAGAGGCGGGCAAGGCAGTCCGCTGGCTCTGCATGCAGAGTGAGGATAGCGTTGCGGTTCTTGCCGGCCTACTTGAGCGAATTGACGGAGAAACCTTAGCAGAACACACACCGACCTCTGGTGCCGGAACAATACAGGCGGAGGGAGCCTGGCTGTGTCCGCTGCTGGCCGGAGTGATGCTGTCCGATAGCGCGGCGCAGCTCAGGTCGCGGGAGATCCGTATGGAGATTGTTCTCGAGCCTATGTTCCTGCTGCCCTTTGCGGCGCGGGCGGCACTCCAATTGGAAATGACCGTCACTGTGAGCACACCGGCTTTTTCCGCATTGACGGATGGCCGGATCCTCACGTTGACAGGAACACGGATTTCAGTGGCGGAGGACGTTTTGGTTCGCGCTGGCGGAACTGTTGGAAAAGTTTCTGCGCACGCGACCCGATGTCTGCCCAATCCCGAGGCCTGGGCCGTTCTCAGCAGGTTTGCCGAGCGAACCTATGCGCCTGCAACCGAGGCTTCGCGCTTGCTTGGCGCCGGCGCCGGTGTTTCCGAAGACGACTGACGCAAAAAAATCGCCCGAACTCGGTAAATCCAGCCTACGGGGTTTCTTGAGCTTCGAGCACAGTGATAACAGCGATCAGGCGCCGGGCATTACCAATTTTATCCAGAAGAAAGTCGATAATAGTCCTGACCTTGGCGGTCAGCACGCTCAATCAGTTCCTTCGGCCTCATCCATCAATTGTCTGATATGCCGCGCGAAGAACCATGTGAGTGGGATAGCAATCAAGGTTCCTACGACAAACGAGGCGAACGGGCTCAACACCGGCTTTCCTGCCGAACTCCCGATCAGCGAAGCAAAAAACACTTAACTTGCGACACCATAAGGTCTTTCATTTTTTCTTCTATGAAAGGTTGCATAGAAATTTCATACACTGGTAGGACAAAATTTTTTGATTATTCGGAAATTTCTGAGCTTCCGAATGTGCGGGCTATCTGAGCGAAATGCTCAGACGTGCTCGCAAGTCTTTTATGGGGTATCGTTCGCTCCGGGTCGCTGCTGGCCGAATAGGCCATCCGGCTCTGCAGGGTGGGAAGCGGTCGTTAGAATTTAGCTCTCGGCGGCAGTTTTACGTTCTGATCGTCCGAACTATGGTTTTAGTGCGTGCAGTTTGTTAATCACCTCAAGTTAGCTTATAGTCGCCGCTAACCTATCGATCAAGATGGACACGAAGCTGACGCGCTCGCTCACGAAATGCGGCGTTGCCGCCCTCAAGAATATCGCAAACGGACTTCCGTATTACCAAATTCTCCAGACCGCCCGCGACATAGCTGATTTGGGGAAGGCCTCCTGATGGATGAGGGCCTGCTTCGGCTACGATGATCTGATCGGCATCAGTGTTGATGACGAGCTTAGCGTTATGGGTGACCATTATCACCTGGCGGTTGGGCTTCCACTTGTAGAACGTCGTATCGCTGATCCCGCAAAATAGCGATGATCTGCTCTTCGCTAAACCGACTCCGCTTCATAAACCTGTCTCCTATCGGATGACGGACTCTACCTAAAAGTGGAGGAGTTTACGGGGCTCAGGTCACGTTCTATCATCAGCGCCACATAAACTGACGAGCCCTTTACAAAGAACTTCGAGGCGCAGCATTCGAAGCTTGGAAGACCGCGAGCCCTGCTGCCTGAGTCATTGATGTAACGTACCAGTTGCTGACCACTGAAGTTACCGTATCAATGCCCGTCAGTCACACGGATCGAGACAGCGGTAGTGTTCACAAAGGGTAGGCTGAACCGCGGGTTGCCCTGATACAACAGGTATTGCCGAGTCGTTCGAGCCAACCAATCTGCTCACTGAGTTGGAAACAGGAACGTCATGGTCAGCCGCGCCCCCCATCCCTCCGGGCCGCCTGTTGCGGACCGGAGGTAGTAGCGTGTACCAACACCTATACTCACCGGCTGCGTCCCGATAGTCGTGAGTTTACTCACGTTTGCGTTGATCGGCAAACTCGACTCGTCAGTCTCCCATTCGTAGGTCACGTCCTGAGTAAGTGAGAATGTCCAGGCATCGGATGTCGTGTAAGATGCAAAGGGTTGCAGGAACGTTGTGCTAACATCCGAACGTTTATTGTCACCGGCGAAGGACCATAAATGGTTGGCGAGTGCGCCGTAGGTCCAACCACCCGACTGCATTAAGCCGACGAACGTCGGCCCCGCACCCCACTTGCCGCTTGATAACAGTTTGTCAGTGCCGGTTCGATAGAGCATGGCCGGACCAGCCCCCCAAGTAAATGCACTTCCACCGCCGATCGAGATGGGCTTGGGAGAAAAGAAGAAACTCTGCACGGTGTCTCCCAAACCGAATTGGCTTCCGGCAGAAGGGAATATGTCATCCTGATAGACAACCGGCAGAATTGTCCGCGTAATCAGAGTCCATTCGCTGCTAAGCTTGAACGGGATGACGGGTTGGATGTTGGCGGTGAGCCGGTAGCCATCATCATTGGGGCCGATGCCGCGGTCATAGTTGAACTGAATCGGAACGCTGATCAGGTTTGCAACCGGATTGCTTAACTGCTTCGCAAGAAGCGTACTCGAATTGTCCTCAGCGATTACGACACTCGACGAAAACGCCAAGGCCACCACTACACAATACAGCTTCAAAACAATTTGCTTCTCAAAACTCATAACCATCTCCCTCAATATGGACGAGAATGCGTGAGTCCGTGAGCAATGAGGCGCCCAATTTCTTGCAATCGATATCGTGTATTTCGCCTAACGCCTGAACTCCCTCAAAGGCATTGCGAATTGAACGAGTCCAGCATTGCCTTGCAGCCGGTTCTTCACGTTGAACTCATGCAGCAGCTTTACTTTCCCTGAAACAGGTAGAGTCCCGAGTAAGACATTGAAATTGAGCCCAGGTCCAATCGCCGTAGTTCTGTCTCTCAAGGCTAGAGGTGCCGTACCGCCGTCATCAGAAATTTGTTCGTAGTGATAGCCAGAGAGCCCCAGGGCGAACAGTGAAGAAAAGTGCATCATGGCGGCATATTCAATATGGAACTCCGTCCCGATCGGTAGTCAGCGTCTAAGTTTCTTTTGTTAAAAGTGGTTCCTGGCGCCGCGGTCAGTTCGAGGCCCGACTTCTGGTTGATATAGGTAAGGGCCAATGTGGTGTCCAATCCCCAACGGTTAAAGTCGGCGTTGGCCAAGGCACCTTGCGAATAACTTCCGATAGTAATGTTGAGCAAGCCGCTCAGCGTCGCATGCTAATTTCCACTGCCCCAATCAAGGACTGCATTAAGGAGAGGGTCACCGATTGCAAACACATCATCCGTTGCGTTAATGCCGCGAGGTACCCCGGCAAAGTTAAACAGTGCACTAGCTTCAACCGATTGGGAAACGAATGGCAACACAGCCCCAATCCCCAACCGACCACCAAGAACATCAAGAACATCATGTGGCAAAACTGAAGCAGTGCGGAGATATTTACAAATGCATCGGCCTCCAGGCCAACTGCGAGATTTCCTCCGAACGTTAGAGGGCGACGTCTGGCTAAATCAAATACACCGTATTATGGACGCATTACAGGTGGCATTGACTCGCCTTATTATTTATTATTCCGCATAGTCTATACATCACTAAACCTCAGGAGGACGGTTCCAACAAGCCTGTTACAACTACTTTTGTAAGGACAGTAAGCAATGCAGCAACAGATAAGAACTCAGCTCATAGGCGCCATCTTGGTTCTGAGCGTGTTCATGGGGCTCAACGCGGCTTGGGGGCAGTCTTCAGCGGCAGGCGAAAAACACCCAAGCAGAGTGTTTTGGGGTGACACACACCTGCATACGGCCTTGTCGTTCGATTCGTATACCTTCGGGACAACCGGTCGTCCGGACCTCGCTTATCGCTACGCAAAAGGGTTCCCGGTCATTCATCCTGTGACAGGTATGCGCGTCCAAATGAAAGCGCCGCTAGACTTTCTTGTTATCGCTGATCATGCGGAACTGCTGGGATCGGTAATGCGCGTCTTGGAAGGTCAGGCGCCAGACATTGCAAAAACAAAGTCTGGTAAATTCCTAATAAAAACAGCTGGCAACCGAACGTCGAAAGAGTTGGATGCGGTTTACGACGCAATCAATCGGGTTGGTAGCGGACTTCCCAACGACACAGGGCTGACGCCAGCAGATCTTGTTAGAGATCTCCACGGAGAAAAAATTCGCACGGCATGGAATGAAAACATCGATGCCGCCGAAGCCCACAATGACCCTGGCCGTTTTTCGGCCATCATTGGTTGGGAATGGACATCGCAGCCGGGAGGTGCGAATTTTCACCGTGTGGTGTTCATGCCTCAGGGAGGGGACGTAGCGCGAAAGTTTCTACCGTTTTCAACGCTCGAAAGTGATGATCCTGAAAAGCTTTGGGATTGGCTCGACACCCAACAACAAAAAAATGGCGCCGAGTTTGTGGCAATACCGCACGGTCCGAATATAAGCGCTGGTCTCATGTTTGGACCAAACCGACGGAACGGGAAGCCAATCGATTTGAAGTTTGCTAAAACCAAATCACGCTTCGAAGTTGCAATTGAGGTTACGCAAATTAAGGGGGACAGCGAGACGTTGCCGATGTTCTCGCCCGACGATCAGTTCGCCGACTATGAATTCTACAATTTTTTGTCAACGCCAGACGGAAAGACACCCGATCCGGCAACTGGAGACTACGTCCGTCCGGGCTTAAGGAACGGTCTTGCCCTTGGTGCCAAACTGGGGGTCAATCCATATAAGATGGGCATGGCGGCAGGAACAGACAGCCATGTCGGCATTCCGGCAATTGAAGAGACAGCATTTGCTGGTAAGAGCGGTCACGATTCCTCGCCCGCCAAACGTCCCAAACCCAGCGGTATCGGCGCCGCCGTTGGGTGGGACATGGGTGCTGCCGGTTTTACCGGCGTTTGGGCCGAAGAAAACACCCGGCGATCGATTTTCGATGCGTTCCGGCGCAAAGAAATCTACGCCACGACAGGTCCGCGATTGACGGTACGCTTCTTTGGTGGCGAGGGCTTTACAGACACAGACATCACTGGCGACCTGGCTGTGGCGGGTTATAGCAAAGGCGTTCCGATGGGCGGTGATTTGGCCGCAAGCACAAAGGCGCCGACGTTTCTCGTTGCCGCAATGAAAGATCCAAACAATGCCAACCTCGACCGTGTCCAGATCATCAAGGGATGGCTCAATAAGGACGGAACAACCAATGAGCGCATCTACGATGTGGCGCTGTCGGATGGCCGCACCGATGGGAAGGTAGCCGTTGGCAACACCGTTGATCTGAAGACTGGCGACTACACCAATGAGATTGGTGCATCGGCGCTATCCGCAGTCTGGAAAGACCCGAATTTCGATCCGTTTCAGTCAGCATTTTATTACGCACGTGTCCTTCAAATTCCAACACCAAGATATTCGCTTCTCGACTCGATCGCGCTTGGCATCGACGTGAAGGAGACAGGGCGTCCGGCGACAATCCAGGAACGCGCCTACACTTCGCCGATCTGGTACACACCGAAGAGGTGAGCATGAAGGCGCGGCTGGTACTGTCTCTGAATGCCGCGCCCGCAATCAGATAGCGTTCGACAGGTGTTGGCCGACCGGTTTGGTGTTACAATTTCGGGTTGCGATATGGTGTATTCATTTCTTAAGGGCGTAGTATAGGTGGCTCGATGATGAAGATTGTCAGAGAGCCGCTGTTTCAGTTTCTCATTGTCGGCGTTCTGGTATTCGCTCTTCACGCGCTGATAGGTGAGAAGAATTCGAAACCCGCAGGCGTGATTGTGATTTCCGTCAAGGAGCAGATGAACCTCGCGGCTCTGTTTCGCAAAACCTGGCAGCGCGACCCGACACCCGAGGAGTTGGATGGCCTGATCGAAAATAGGGTCGGAGAAGAACTTTTTTACCGAGAGGCACTTGCGCTTGGGCTTGGCAAGAACGACATCTTGGTGCGAAGGCGATTGGCCCAGAAACTCACATTCATTACGGACGATCTCGCCTCACGCAAGGCCCCGAGTGATGAAGATCTGCAAGGCTACCTCAAAGCCAACCCTGGCAAATATGTGGGCGAACCCGCGCTCACGTTTCGTCAGGTTTTTTTGAATGCAGATCAGCGCGGACCGAAACTTCTCGATCATGCACGTGTGCTACTTGCCGAATTGAAGCGTGGTGGTGATCCCAAAGCAATGGGTGACCCAAGTCTCTTGCCGCCCTCGATGAAGGCTGCGACCGTTTCTACGGTTGCACGCCTATTCGGTTCCGATTTTGCAAAGGCGCTTGACAAAGCGGGGACGCAAAAAAATTGGCTGGGCCCAGTGAAATCTGCCTTTGGTGCCCACCTGATCAGGATTGACGGGAAAGTTGCAAGCCGATCAGTCACGCTTAAGGAGGCGCGCCGTACAGTGGAGCGCGATTGGCGTGCCGATGAGCGACGCAAGGCGCACGCTACCTACCGTGAGTCGCTGAAGCGGAAATACAAAATCGTTATCGAGAACAAGGAACTGGGCTCGTGAACCGCTTTTGCGCCCTGATCCTGTGCGGACTTGCGGCGGTTGCCTCCACGATAGCTTTGGCTCATGAGGTTCGCCCGGCCTATTTGGAAATTCACGAAACAGGGCCAGAGCAGTATTCGATCTTGTGGAAGCGGCCGGCGCGAGGAAATGCGGTCGCGAAAATATACGTCAAACTGCCACAAGTGTGCCAGGACGATTCGCCGAGGGCGAGCTATGGTGTTGCTGGTGCGACCGTTCAACGTTGGTCGGCAAGTTGCGCGGGCGGACTTGCCGGACAAAAGATTCAGATCGTGGGCCTTGAGAAAACGCTGATTGAGACAATCATGCGCTTCGAGCGGCGCAATGGCGCGACACAGACGCTGCGGCTGATGTCCGGTCAGAATTCTTTCGTCGCCGCCAAGCCGTCATCCTTTTCCGAGGTGGCGGGCGTGTATATTTTGCTTGGTTTTGAGCACATCCTGCTCGGCTTCGATCACCTATGTTTCGTGTTGGCGTTGCTGCTACTCATCGCCGATGTGCGCCGACTGATCTGGTCGATCACGGCCTTCACAGTCGCACATTCTCTGACCCTTACAGCAGCAACGCTTGGCTATGTCACGACGCCGTCAGGGCCGGTCGAGGCGCTCATTGCATTCAGCATCGTGTTAGTGGCAGCGGAGGTGGTCTCGATCGGTCGCGGAGAGGTCAGCATTACAGCCAGATATCCGTGGACCGTGGCATTTGGTTTCGGACTCCTCCATGGCCTTGGGTTTGCCGGAGCGCTGTCGAAAACTGGCCTGCCGAACGACGCGATTCCCACATCCTTGTTGTTCTTCAATGTCGGCGTCGAATTGGGCCAACTTGCGTTTGTGGCGGGAACTCTAGTGCTGTTTGCGGCGGTGAGGCGCATTGATATGCGCGTCAAGATGGCGATCGCCTATGCGATTGGCGTAGTTGCTGCCTATTGGAGCATAGAACGAACCGTTGACGTCATCATGTAGTACTTGAACGTATTCGTCTGCTGAGACGCGTCGAGACGAACATCATTACTTACCATATCGTCGAGTTTTATTCGGGCGAGCCTGGGAGAATTTTCAAGGATGAAATCCGGTATCGCGGCTTTGACCATCGGCAGCCGTCGCGAAAGTCCGATTTGTCCGCTCCGCCGACTTTACCGAGTGTCCTGGTTTACCAGTTGCCACGAATGTCGCCTTCGGCTGACTACACCGCAGCGACATGGAATTGGGCGATCAACTGCTTTGGGTCGTCTTCGGACTGTCGGCTCCTAGGCGCGAACGCAAATAAGCAGACGTTGGTTCAGACGGCACATAATCATCCCATGAGGCTGCGAGGGGAATGGCGGCTTCTTGAAAAAGAGAGGCAGGGAAGTAGACGTGCCATATGTGCTTCGATCACCCACATGAAGCGCGGTTCACTCGGAAGTATAAGGTTCAACATTATTGGAATTCGCCGATGCGCTCACGACAGATCGCGAGCATCTGCTCGGCTTTGCCGGCAATGTGTTCGTCATTGCGGGCGACATCCGGAGTGGTGAGCGCGTCAACGCCTGCACGCAGTCCTGAAAGCAACTCTTCGATCGCCTGGTTCGCTGCCGTGGCAGTCAGCCCCGCCGTCGCTGCCAGCTTAAGGAAGTCAGCGCGGCGCAGACGATTATCCTTGCCGTTTATCTTCAAGGCCATGCGGTCATGCTCAAGGCCGGGAAAGACGACCGTGGTGACGGCATCATAGAGCGGCGCGAGCCCCACGATCTCAAAGGTGCGTGCATCCGGCTGCGCGACCTTGAGGAGCGCGAGATTCTTGAGATGCATGTCTCCGTCCGCAATGAGCCAGGCGAATAATGCGCGTTTAAGCACCAGCAGCAGATCAGCTTCGGGATTGGTCGAGAGTGGTCTGACGGCGCGGGCGATACGCTCTATCGTACCGTCATATTTGGCGTCGGGGGGAAGATCGAGGACCGAGCACAAATCTTCGAGTGCGAGGCGCCGCGTGTCATCCGTCGAAGTACGAATATCGAAGCGCTCGACGATCAATGCCGGTGGCATGCCATCCGGCATAGCGATCAACGCCGTCGGCGGCGCGTCGAGCCCGGCATGGCGACCAAGCGCCATGGCGAGAAACTCGATCACCGGCAGCGCCTGAAAGCCGCTGGTCCCGGCAGGTTTAAGTATGTGCGTAAAAGGTAGGCCGGTACTGGGAACAAGTTTCCCGTCTTCACCGAGGAACATCGGCGCTTTGATCTGGACGCCGGACAGACGGGGTGTGTCGGCGCTGGCGTAAAGGCGCGCGAGCTTTTCTTCGAAGCTCTGCTCAATGTCGCCGCGGCTTGGGCCGGCATAGGTGCCGGTGAAGATGCCGCCGGTTTTGAAGTCGCCCAGACGACTGACCAGAACATCTGCGGGCAAGGCGTCAAGATCGGTAGCCTTGGTGCTGATCGTTATATTTGACATGTAGCGCTTGCCCGAGCGCAGAACGGCGCGCTCGTCACTTTCCTTGAGAACGCGCTCCAGCCATCCTTCGGGTAAAAGAGATAGAATGAAGGGCGGCAGCTTGCCTGGAACGCGCTGTTGGATCAGCGGCAGATCGAACCCTTTGTCTGGCTTCCAGCGCCATTCAAAGCCGTCATACAAGAGATGCCCGATGTGGGTCCCATGCCACGCGACGATGAAATCGAGTGCCGCCTCATTGCGAACCTCAATCTCAGCTGGTGTATGGAGCAGATAGCGCTCGGCCTGCTCCCCTTCGCGATACCATTTGTTTTCCCGGGCCAGCGCCCAGAGTGCATCAGCGGCTGCTTTGGGATCGCCATACTCGGCAACCAGCCGCTGCGCGATGTCGGCGCGCCTCGCTTCATCGATAGAGGCAGCGTGTTCGCTGCGCAGCCGGAATGCTTCGAGAAAGCGCTGACGAATGGACGAGACGTTGGTTTGGAACTCTCCTAGCCCGTCATCGATGATAGCGCTCGCAACCGACGGATGATCGGGTGCAGCATTTTGGATGATTTCCAGGGCCCTGATCCGGGTGCGTTGGTTACGCGGCCCGCTGATAAAGAGCCGGCCATCGCGCGTCGGCGCGAGCAGAATGGCACTGGCGGCCGAGAGATAGGCCCGCGGATAGAGATAGCGGGCGATCCGGATCGCATGCTTGAGCACATTGGCATCTGCGTCGGCGTCGGCATCGACATAGATACCGCGCATGAGCTGCACGATCTTGCCGGTTTCGGCCTGATAGTGGGCACGGGTTTTGTCGAGGTTCTCGCCGACGAGATAGAGCAATTTTCTAACTTTCACGTATTTCACATACGCAATAGCTAGAATTCCTCACATCAGATGTCAAGGTTTTCGAACTTTCGCGTGTTTCATGCACGCAAAGATTAGATTTTCGCCACCATCTCTCCCCACCGGTCGGGACTAAAAAGCCGTGCAACGCGGTACCGGGGCTTGCGTCCCACCGCAGCTACAACGCCTACGCCATCGGCACCATCATCAGCATAATGATCGTCATCGCCGCCATGGCACCCATGACGCCGATGTCGGCGACGACGAAGATGGCTATGATGATCACCACCATGGCGATCATCATGATCATGCGCAGCTAATCAGCGAAGCGCGGCGAAGGGCTGTTTTCAGGATCAGATCAAGATCAGCTCAACGACCGAAGTGGCGGCGCATCACCGGTATATGGCGGGCATTCATCTTCGCAGATGCAACGAATGGCGGCTTCGGAGAGTTGAATCGCAGCATTATCTCAGTGAGTGAACGACCGCAAAGGGTCGTTACCAGCCTAATAGAGCACTCGACTCTACTGGACGGGAAGTAGTCATTCGTCTGAATCATCCCGGGTGGGTTTGCGGACGAAACTGCCACCTGCCACCTGCCACAACTCTTCAACTCCCTCCTTGTCCCGAACCGCAACATGGCTATAACTGTTTTGGCATCACTCCAGCAGCAGGACACCACCATGAGCATGCGCGTCGGCATTGTCGGGATCAGCGGGTTTGGCGGGGGCGAGGCGTTGCGCCTGATCGCGGGGCATCCGTCGTTTGAGCTGGTCTATGCCGCGGGCGAGAGCACGGCCGGGAGCCGGTTGGTGGATCGCTTCCCCGGTGTGCCGACCAAACTGGCCGGGCTGGTGATCGAGAAGTGGGACCCTGCAACCCTGCCGAAGCTCGACGTGCTGTTCGCATCGCTGCCCACGGGCGCTTCTGCCGAGGCGCTGGCGCGGGTTTCCAAGGACGTGAAGATTGTCGATATCGGCGGCGATCATCGCCATGTCGAAGGCTGGGTCTATGGACTGGCGGATGTCTGGCCTGAGAAGGTCGAGGGGCAGAGCCGCGTCGCCAATCCCGGCTGCTTCCCGGCGGCAACGCTGAACGCGCTGGCGCCGCTGCTGGCGGGCAAGCTGATCGAGCCTGGGAACATCGTGGTGGATGCCAAGACGGGCATTTCCGGTGCTGGCCGTGGCGGGGGAGACAACAAGTTCGGCTATGCCGAAAGCAACGAGAATCTGGTGCCTTACGGTCTGCTCAAGCATGTCCATATGCCCGAGATGGCCACAACGATCGAGCTGCTGAGCGGCGGCGCTGCGGACGAGCTGGTTTTCACGCCGCATCTGGTGCCGATGACCCGGGGCGTGCTCGTCACGATCTATTGCCGCGGCACTGCCACCACGGCGCAGTGCCTGGACGCGGCCCGGCGCTTCTATGACGGGCGTGCGTTTGTCCGCGTCACCGACACGCCGCCGCAGACCAAATGGGCGACCGGCTCGAACCTCTCCTTCGTCAGCTACGCGGCGGATCCCGAGCGCAATCTGGTGATTGCGCTGGGCGTAGTGGATAATCTCGGCAAGGGCGCGGCGGGGCAGGCGGTGCAGAACGCGAACCTGATCTGCGGTCTGCCGGAAACAGCCGGGCTGGACGGCGCACCTCTCTGGCCGTGATGTCTGGTTTCGTCGGAAGTCGCGTGTGTGCCCTTCGGCGAACGATGACTTCAAGCGGCAATGGGGCCTGGGCGGACCTTTGGTCTGTGCTCTGATCCATGCCTGTCTTCCCGCTAGCTGAAATCCGCCAATCTACCCATTGAGCCCCGCATTGAATGGGGGCACGCTGCATACAATGCGCGGGACCACGCGTCCGGCATGACCCAGATCGAGAGTGCCGCGCGTCAAGCGGTGCCAAAAGGGGAGCAAGCGATGACACTCAGGCAGAGAGCGATGTCGGGGGAGCCGGTGCTCGGCGCCATGATTTTCGAGTTTTTCAGTCCCGGTATCGCCCAGATCCTGTCGCATGCGGGCTGCGAATATGTGCTCTATGACATGGAGCATACCGGGATCGGGCTTGAGACACTGAAGGACCAGGTTTCATTTTGCAGAGGTCTGCCGATTGTCCCGATGTGCCGCGTTCCGCGCGGGGAATACCAGTTCCTCGCACGGGCACTCGATATCGGCATGAAGGGATTGATGATCCCGATGGTCGAAAGCGCCGAAGAAGCCGAACGGATTGTCGAGGCAACGCGCTATCCACCGGTCGGACGGCGCGGTGCGGCTTTCGGGTTCGCCCACGACGATTATTCGGACGGCAATCCCGCGGACAAGATCGCGAAGGCGAATTCCGAGATCACGGTGATCGCGCAGATCGAGACGGAACACGGCCTGGCGCATGTGGACGAGATCGCGGCGGTGGATGGCATCGACGTGCTCTGGGTCGGTCATTTTGATCTCGCCAACTTTCTCGGCATTCCCGGCGCGTTCGGAAACCCCGTCTTTATCGATGCGGTGAAGACAGTTGTTGCGGCGGCACGGCGGCACGGAAAGGGGCTCGGTTTCATGCCAGCCAGCGGCGCGGTCGCACGGGAATACAAGGGGTACGGCTTCAACATGCTTGCGGTTGGAACGGATCAGGGGCTCCTGATGCAGGGCGTTCGCTCCGTCTTGCAGGACGTGGAGGGGGCGTGATGGCATTCAGGATCGGAACGACACGTGACTTGCTGACGGCATCCGGCAAGCCGGCATTCAACGAGGCCGCGTTCGAGGAATTGCAGCGCAACCCGGATATCGAGTGGGAATGGATTCCTGAAGACGTCCCGGAAATCACGCCGGAGATTGCGGCGCGATATGACGGCCTCCATGTAAACCTGCCGCGCGTCACGGCGGCCTCGGTCGCGCGCGAGGACTGCAGGGTAAAGATCATTGGCCGCAATGGGGTCGGATTCGATACGGTCGATGTGGCGGCCTGCGCCGCCCGTGGGATCACGGTCACGAACACGCCGTTTGCGATCCGGAGGCCGGTCGCCGTTGCAGCGCTGACGCTGATTTTTGCGCTCTCGGGGAAGCTTTTCACCAAGGATCGCATTGTTCGCGAAGGCCGCTGGAATGATCGCGTCGAGCATATGGGGATCGGCCTGACCGGCCGGCGTCTTGGTCTGATCGGCGCTGGCGGTATCGGCCAGGAACTGATCCCGCTCGCCAGGCCGTTCTTTCGCGATGTGCTGGTTCATGATCCCTATACTGATGCCGCCCTACTAGTCGGGCTGGGAGCCGAGAAGCGTTCATTCGAGGAGACACTCTCGGAAGCGGATTTCGTCGTCGTCGCCTGCCCGCTGAACGACGAGACCCATCACCTGATGAATGCGGCAGCTTTCGCGAGAATGAAGCCGTCCGCCTGTTTCATCAATGTGGCGCGGGGGCCGATCCATGACGAAGAGGCCCTCTGCGAAGCACTTTCGTCAGGCCAGATCGCAGCAGCCGGGCTCGACGTTACGGAAGTCGAGCCTATCTCGCCGGACAGCCCGCTCCTGACCATGTCAAACACCATCGTCACGCCGCATGCGCTGTGCTGGACGGATGAATGTTTCGAGGACATTGCCCGGACAGCGCTACGGTCGATTGTCGATGTTTCGCTTGGACAGAACCCGGTTCATCCAGTCACCTGATGTCGGACGCTGCCCGTATACCGGCTCCATCAGGGTCCTGATCGGATTCGGCCTGGAGTGATGCGCAAGTTGCTGAGGATTCTGAAGGTATTTTGCCAGAAACATTCCCATCGGTGCAGTGCCGTCTCCATCCCGATTTGACCGCCGCGGTCTGGTTCGGCGGCGGCATCCGTGTGGCCTCGAACAATGCATTTGCAAATATCTGGAACATTTCGATCCTCCGTGCTGATGCAACAGAGGTACCGATCTGTTTTGTATGCGTGAAACGAATTATATTTCTGATATTGATGATTTTTGTTAATGTAAGAAATGCAACGCGATCTTGAAATTGACCTTCTTCGCTCGTTTGTCGCTGTCGCCGCACACAGTAACTTCACGCGTGCTGCACAGGTGACCGGGCGGACTCAGTCGGCCGTCAGTCTTCAGATCAAGCGTCTGGAAGATATCGTCGGGTGCCGGGTCTTCGAGCGCAGCCGGCAATCGGTGACGACGACCCGGACTGGGGAATCTCTTCTGGTCTATGCGCAACGGATCCTAGCCGTTAACGACGAGGCGTTATCCTATATTCAAACACCTGATGCTGTCGGCCTGGTGCGGATTGGTGCACCCGACGATTATGCAACGTGCCTGTTACCATCGATCCTCAAGAAGTTCTCGCGCGAGCATCCGCTGATCCAGATTGAAGTCCATTGCGACAACAGTGTTGAACTGTTGGACGCACAGGCCAATGGCGCACTGGACCTCGTGCTCGCGACCCATCCTCATGACGATGTCGCCGGTCAGCTTGCGCGCCGGGAGCCGCTTCACTGGGTCGCGGCGCCGGACTATATCGACGATCCGACGGCGCCACTTTCTCTCGTGCTCTTTCCGCAAGGCTGTGCCTGCCGAGATATTGTGCTTGCCTCGCTGAAGCAAATGGATCGACCGTGGCATATCAGTTACTCCACGCGGAGCCTTGCATTGATTGAAAGCGCGGTTCTTTCAGGCGCCGGTGTTTCCGTCATGGAGGCATCGGTCATTCCCGCAGGCCTCGTAATACTGGATGGGACCAACGGGTTCCCGTTGCTTCCCGGTGTTGTGATTTCTCTGCACCAAAGTCCGGGAAATTCAGCCGCGCATATATCTCTCGCCTCCGACTTCATTCTGTCCGAACTCAGTCGGCACCGGATTTGAAGCACAGCAGGTATGAACACTGAGTTCCGGTCGTGCTGCGCGGAGCTTCTGGCTGAAACCTAACGCCGGGTTGCGCCGGTTCCAGCAGGCGGGGCGCTCGCCATCGGGCGGTTGCGCTGGCGCTCGCGCAGGAAGACGAACAGGCCGGAGGCCATGATCAGGAAGATGCCGATCATCACTTCAAGACCCGGCAAATATCCCCAGATGGCCCAGCTCCAGAACACAGCAAGCAGCAGTCCGGTATATTCGAACGGCGCAATCGTGGCCGCATCGGCGGACCGATAGGCGGCGGAGAGGCAGTAGGCGACGGCGGTCGAGTTGAGACCAAGCCCGATGAAAAGCCAGAAATCCACACCCTCCGGCCAGACCCAGGCGCGGAGCAGGAAGATCAGGCTTTCATTGTCGCTGCCTTCCGCGAACCGGCCGTCACCGGCGAAGACCCAGAATAGACCCGCGACCAGCAAGAACATGACCTGGATATAAACCGCGAGCGCCGAGGGCTTGCTGGTCATGCCGAGTTTGCGGGTCATGATCTGCATGCCGGCATAGGTTATCGCCGAGATGACAGGCAGCACGAGGACCAGGCGGCTGACGCCGAGATCGTCTGTGCTGGCCCAGGGGCGCTGCATGATCACCACCCCGATAAAACCGACGAGCACGGCACCGAGGCGGAACGGCCCGACCTTTTCGCCCAGGATCGGGATGGAGAGCAGGGTGATGAACAGAGGTGCCGCGAAGAACAGAGCGGTCGCATCGGCCAGCGGCAGCACTGCGAGGGCTGCGAAATAGGACATGTTGGCAATGACGACCAGCAGGCCGCGCAGGGCATGCAGTCCTGGCCGCCGCGTCTTCAGGATGTGCCAGCCACCCTCGAACTGAACGATGATTAGACTGAAGGCAATACCGATCGCCGAGCGGGTAAACACCATCTGGTGCAGCGGATACCCGCCGGAGAGTTGTTTGATCAGCATGTCATTGATCGAGATCGCGAGCATTCCAAACAGAATGAGGGCGATTCCGAAGGTCGGGCGGTTGATGGACGTCACGGATGTATCGGTCATTACCGGCGAGACTAGGGCCTTGCGTCCGGCATGTCTTGTCCCTACGCGCCGCCTCCTTTCAGACGGTGGGGCGCATGAAGAACAATCCTCTCTGAAACTCCGAGATTTTGCGTCAGGATTTCATTTCCCCGATATCCCGATGCAGTGCGCGGCGGCGTGCCAATTGTTTCTCCCGCAGGTAAACGGCAAGGCCGCCGGATACAATCAGGATGATCCCAAAGGCGACTTCCAGGCCCGGTAATTCTCCCCAAAATACCCATCCCCAGAACACGGCCAACAGCAATCCGCAATATTCGAAAGGCGCCAGTACCCCGGCATCGGCTGTTCTATAGGCCGCCGATATGCAGTAGCTGGCGACGGCAATATTCATCCCGAGGGCAAGGAAGCGCCAAAGATCTTCGGCTTCGGGCCAGATCCAGGGTCGCAACAGAAAAATCAGGCTTGGATTCTCTAATCCGGCAACGAATTTTCCGTCGCCTGCGATGGCTCCAACCGTTATCGAAACCACAAAAAAGACCAGCTGGATGTAGACCGCCATTGCTGATGCCTTGGATGTCAGACCAAGCCGGCGGGTCATGACTTGTTGCAGGGCATAGGTTGTCGCTGCGATGAGGGGTAACAGGAGGACGATCCGGCTGACGCCCAGATCGCCAGCATTGGCCCAGGGGCGCTGCATGACAAGAACACCGGCAAAGCCGATCAGAACCGCGGCCAGTCTGACCGGTCCTATGCGCTCGCCCAGCACCGGCACCGAAAACAGGGTGATCAGAAGCGGGGCGGCGAAAAAGATGGCTGTCGCCTCACCAAGGGGCACAACCGCAATCGCTGCAAAGAAGCAGGAATTGGCAATGACGATCAACAGTCCCCGGAGGAAGTGGAGGCCCGGCTGGCGGGTTTTCAGGATCGACCAGCCGCCCTCGAACCGGACAAAAACGAGACAGAGAGCAAGGCCGATCAGAGCGCGTGTGAAAATCACCTGATGCAGCGGATAGCCACCGGAAAGGCTCTTGACCAAGGCATCATTTATCGACATCGCGAGCACTGCGGCGAGCACCAGTGCGATGCCAAGGGAAGGCCGGTTCAGACGTGAGGTTTCGGGCAACTTCTTGGGCCTAGAAAAATAGCTGCCAGAGCAGGGGCAGCAGGATCGCCGTTGCAAGGGCATTGAGTCCCATTGCAAGGCCCGAAAAGGCGCCTGCAATCTCGCTTACCTGCATGGCCCGGGCGGTGCCGATGCCGTGCGCGGCGATACCGATGGCAAAGCCGCGTGCGGCCCAGTCCTTGATGCGAAACAGGTCGAGCAGTAGCGGGCCGATCATGGCGCCCAGAATGCCTGTCAGGATGACGAACACAGCAGTTAGAGACGGCAGGCCACCCAGTTTCTCGCTGATGCCCATAGCGATGGGGGTAGTGACTGACTTCGGTGCGATGGAGATCAGCGTTGCTTCGGAAACATTAAAGAACCAGGCGATAGCCACCGCGCTCCCTGTGGCGACCAGTGAGCCGCAAATCACGCTCAGCAGGATTGGCAGAAGACTTTTCTTGATCCGAGCGACTTGCCGGTACAGCGGCACCGCTAGGGCGACTGTGGCCGGTCCAAGCAGGAAGTGAACGAATTGCGCGCCCTCGAAATAGACCAGATAAGGGGTTCGGGTCACCGTCAGGATCGCGACCAATACAACGACCGCGATCAGGACCGGGTTGAGCAACGGGTGCATACCAAACCGCTCGTAGAGTTTTTGACCGCTGAGGTAGGCGACCAGGGTAAGGAAGAGATGCAGAAGCGGGCTCGTTGAGAGATAGACCCAGATATCGCTGAAATCGCCATCCATCAGCCTTCTCCCCCGGCGCGGGTGAATTTCTTCAGGCCGATCATCAGGAATGCGGTGACCACGACTGTGATGGCGCTGCTGCCTATCAGCGCCGCAGTCACGCCGAGCCATTCCCGTTCGATCAAGGCGAGGTGGAGCATGACGCCGACGCCGGCGGGAATAAAAAGCAGAGAGAGATTGCGGAGCAGTGTGTCGGAAACAGCAGCGACGTTACCGGGCACCTTACCGTGGATTAATAAGCCGACGAACAGAATGACCATGCCAACAACCGGGCCGGGCAGGGGCAGGCCGGTAGCGGCAATGAATAACTCTCCCAGCAGCTGACAGCCAAGCAGCAGGGTAATGGCACCGATCATCGGGGACCTCCGGAGGCAAAGACAAGCCGGAGTCTAGCTCCGGTGTCAGCCGGTAAACAACAGCCTCGCAGAGAGAAAGGGGTCAGGCGGCGGCTGCCAGCTCTTCCGTTTCCATCATAACGCAGCGCACTCGCTCGATCCCGGCGAAGAGGCATGCGGCAAAACGGTGGTTGCCGTCACACAGTCTCCCGTTGCGGATAATGATGCTCATCCGCTTTCGGTCGCCGTGGCGGACCAGCCAGGCTACGCGCGCGGCATGATCCTCTGCGCTCATCGGGGTGTTTGGATCGCGATTGTCATCGGGAGCGATCAGCCGGTCGTCGGCCAGTGCACGATGGATGTCAGCGTCGGTGATACGGCGCTCGCTGCCGGCCCAATAAGGATAGTCCTCAAGGCCGCACTCCGTCGCCACGTCCAGTAAATCGCGCTCTGCCAAGCGAATGCCCATCGCCGGGTCTCCCTGCCACATCGTCGGTTTCTCATCCGGCGACGGGCAAGCGCTGCTCCGGGAAGAGCAAAGGCCGTCCGCAGGGTGGTGCGAACGGCCAATCGGCCCGTGTAATTGCCGCCCCCCGTATCGTTGAGCGCGGGCGTTGCAACAACTGCGTTTTTTGCATGGGCCGCATGCTGTGAGATCATGGCAAATGGCAAAATTTAACTTGCCAGATCAAGTGTTTGCTTTCTTCTGAAGGAGCTGCTTCAGCATTGCTTCAGGGCGGCTATTTACATTCTCAAAACGACACATTTGGCTCCTTCAGAAACGGATGTCCATGCCGTTCAGGAGATGACCTTCGCAATGGTCTCGGAAATTGGCGTCGTCGGCCGTCGAATGAGAGCGGAAAGTTGCTGGCCGTCATCGAAAAGAGAGCCTCCTGCGACCGTCACGTCGACGCGCGCAAGCAGTGCTGCGAACGGCTCAGGGAGGCCCGCATTGCCAAGAGCTGCGGCATAGTCGGCTTCCGGCATGTTTACGTATGGAATCGTCTTGCCGCTTTGCCGGGACAATTCTTCGGCCAGCTCGCCCATTGTGAAGGCGGTGTCGCCAGCCAATTCATAGATTGCGCCGTCATGGCCGCTTTCCGTCAGGGCAATTGCCGCTGCTTCCGCATAATCAACTCGCGCAGCAGCCGAGATCTTGCCGTCTTCCGCGCTTCCGATAACGGCGCCATGTTCAAGTGCGCCGGCAATGGACTGTGCATAGTTTTCGCAATACCAGCCGTTGCGTAAAATCGTCGTGGCTATGCCCGAACTCTGCAGCATTGTTTCGGTGACTTTATGCTCATCAGCCAGCGGGTTGTCTGTAGTGCCAGCTCTGAGAATGCTCGTGTAGACAATCCGGGAGACTTTGGCCCTAGCGGCCGCATCAATGACGTTTTTGTGCTGAGCGGCACGTTGCCCGATCTCGCTTGACGAAATCAGCAGCAATGTGTCCACCCCGGAAAGCGCATTGGCGAGAAGGTCGGGCTTCGAGTAATCGAATTCCCGGGCTTCAATGCCCAGATCCGATACTTTCTCGGGCGAGCGGACGAGAGCGATGACGTCCTCTTGCGCGTCGTGTTTGGCCAATTGTTCGATGACCAGACGTCCAAGCTGTCCGCTTGCTCCCGTAATGGCGATAGTCATTGTCGTTCCCTTCAATGGAAATGTTTCGCCACTAATATCGGCACTTGCTTATCAAAGGTAAGTACGCACATAAGTGTAAGTATGGAAAAAAATCGGCAATACATTCCGGACGGCGCTCCCGCAACAATTTCCGAACACCTCATGCGGGGGGATCTCATGGCGGTGGCCTGCCCCTCGCGGGATGTGATGCGCCATATCACAAGCCGTTGGGGTGTTCTTGCGCTCATTGTTTTGATGGACAAGACGCGGCGATTCAGCGAGATCCGGCGCACTATCAATGGCGTCAGCGAACGCATGCTCTCCCAGACGCTGAGCCAGCTTGAGCAGGATGGCTTGGTGAAACGCGTCGCTTATCCCGTGGTTCCGCCGCATGTCGAGTACAGTTTAACCCCGATTGGGCGTGAAGCAGCGGAGAAGGTTCAGGATTTGGCCGACTGGGTCGAGTTGAATATGCAGAGACTTGTCGAGGCGCGGCCGTCACCAGACAGCAAAACCTAGAACCGACTCTCTTTGGGCAATCGCGTATCGGTTGAATGGGGAGCGGCAGGTTGCGGGGCCTTTCTTTATGGGGCTCATCCGACGCGTGATTTCGACTCTCGGGATAGTCTGGCTTTGAGCTTGTCCAGCCCGAGGATCGCCAACCCGGCGACAAGCCCCCAAAACGCGGACCCGATGCCAAACAGGCCGATCCCGGAAACTGTGACGACGAAAGTCACGGCTGCAGCAAATCTATAGCGCTCTTCAGATACACCGTTGCCGATCGCGGCGACGAACGGTCCGAGGAGTGCGAGGCCGGCGATCGTCAGGATCAGCGTCTCCGGAAAGCTGGCGAAGAGTGCGACGACCGACGCGCCGAAGAGGGCGAGAAAACCATATCCGAGCGCATAGAATGGCCCGCATAGCCATCGTTTTGACGGGTCCGGATGGGCGTCCGGACCTGTACAGATCGAAGCGGTGATTGCCGCGAGATTGGATGTATGGGCGCCGAGCGGGGCAGTCAGGAGCGAAGCGAGACCCGTTACCGCCAGGATGGAGCGCATTGGTGCGGGATATCCGGCAGCGCGGAGCACGGCTGCACCGGGAAGGTTCTGCGAGGCCATGGTGACGAGATAAAGCGGAACCCCGACCCCGATCAGGATCGCCGGATCGAACGCCGGACGAATCACTGTGAACGCGGATAAGCCGAGTGCGGGAACCGGGCCGATCATCCCCAGGCCCATGGCCAAAAGGATGCCGCCAATCAGGACCAGCAAGACGGCCCAAATTGGCGAGATCAGCCGGAGAATCATGAAGCCGCCGACCAGCGGCATGACAAATACCGGATTCACCTGCAAGGCCTCAAATATGTTGAGAACAAAACTAAAAAGGACACCCGCCAGCATGGAGGAGGCAATCGGTGCCGGGAGCTTCTCCACAAGCGCGCCGAGGGGGCGAAAGGCGGCTGTGGCCAGCATCAGGGCTGCTGCAAGCAGGAAGGCGCCGACCGCGCTGCTCATGGTCACACCGCTGGTTGCCGCGAGCAGCGCGGCGCCGGGTGTCGACCAGGCGGTGACGATAGGAAGCCTGTGGCGCACGCTCAGGATTAAGGAAGTTGCCATCATGGCAAGGCAGAGACCGCCGACCCAGGACGCCGTCTCGAGTTCCGTGGCGCCAACGGCTTTGGTGGCTGCCAACACGACCGCGACCGATCCGCCAAAGCCGACAAGAACCGCTATGAAAGCTGAAATGACGATTGAGGAGCGCATCTATGCCTCTTTGGATACAAAAATAAAAATTGGATACAAAATTTAATTTTGTCAATTAATCAAATGTATTAAGTTGAGCCATGATTGATTCAGAAAGCGTTATGGAAACACATGGCCGGGTGTTGAAACGGCGCGGCGGGACGGTGGCGGATATCGTCTCGGGGCTGCGTCACGAGATCATTTCTGGCCGGTTGATGCCGGGCAGTCCGCTACGCCAGGAGCATCTGGCGCAGCGCTTCGAGGCCAGCCGTATGCCTGTGCGCGATGCCTTGCGGCTTCTTGAAGGTGAGGGGTTCGTGCAGTTCGACCCCAACCGCGGGGCCAGAGTGGCGCCGGTCTCGGCAGATGACGTGCGTGAGATATTCGAGATGCGCATTGCCGCTGAATGTCTTGCGCTGAGGATTGCATTGCCGGAATTGAGCAATACGCACATCGATCAGGCTGCCGCGCTTCAGGACCGCATCGAGAGCGCGCCAGCATCTGAATATGGTTTGCTGAATGCTTCGTTTCACAAGGCGCTCTATGTTCCGGCTGGGCGCCCCCGGCTCTTGAACCATATCGATATGCTGAGCCAGGCGGCGAGCCGCTATCTGAGCATGGCGATTGTCACGCTGGATTATGCGGGTCGCTCGAACGCAGAGCATCACGATTTGCTCGTCGCCTGCAGAAAGCGCGATGAAAGCCGCGCTATCTCATGTCTTGCATCGCATATCGAAACCGCCGGTGAAGCGTTGGTCGCGCGTTTGGAGACGGGGTAGTGGCTACGCGTCTGTGTTGTTCCATTTTGCGGCTGCCTCGTTGTCGCTCTCTCGCGCATCGACCCATTCAGCGCCGCTGTCTTTTTCTTCGAGTTTCCAGAACGGCGCCTTGGTCTTCAGCCAGTCGATCAGGAAATGGCAGGCCTCGAAGGCGGCTTCCCGGTGGGGTGAGGCACAGGCGACGAGGACGATCTGCTCGCCCGGTTCCATCCTGCCGAAGCGATGAATGATAAGGCTGGTTTCGAGGGGCCAGCGTTTGTTGGCTTCCGCGTCGATCTGTTCCAGCATTTTCTCGGTCATGCCAGGATAATGTTCCAGTGTCATCGCGCCGATATGCTCGCCGTCGGCCATGTCGCGCACCAACCCGACGAAGCTGGTGATGCCGCCGATATTGTGATTCCCGGCGCTGAGCTCGGAGAGTTCGGCGGCGAGATCGAAATCTTCCTTCTGCACCCGGATCACGACGTCACCCCCCCGTTACCGGC
Organism: Nisaea sp.; assembly: GCF_039990255.1. Classification (GTDB taxonomy): domain Bacteria; phylum Pseudomonadota; class Alphaproteobacteria; order Thalassobaculales; family Thalassobaculaceae; genus Nisaea. Next base: position 310,555 of record NZ_JBDXGG010000018.1, read on the forward strand.
GGGAAGAAGGCGACTTCGTCATTGTTGCCGACCGCAGCGTTGAGCTCGACGAATTCCTGATTCACGGCGGCTCGCACCACTTTCATATCTGAAAAGGCGTCCTCGAAACCGGGGCCGCGCGTCTTCAGCCAGGCCACCAGCCCGGCAACGTCGGTCACTGTCTCGGGCGGGGAGACATCTTCTTCCCCGATGCCCGTCTTGCCGCGCATCCAAGCGAAATACAGAATCTTCACAGGCCAACCTCGCTGAAGGGCAGGTAGTCGACAATATCTCCGGCTTTCACGCCGGTGCAGTCTTCTGGCAGCTCGACAAGCCCGTCGGCGGCCACCATCGAGGAGAGTATCCCGGCGCCCTCCCGGTCGAACTTCACGGCTTCGAGATCACCCGCGCCGGTGCGCTTCAGGGTGACGCGGACATATTCGCGCCGGTCCTTCTTCTTCTTGTAATCGAAGGCGGCCCGAACGGGAAACAGTGCCGGGTCAGAATCCATGGCTCCGGCGAGCCGCTGGATCAATGGCCGTGCAACTCGGAGGAACGTCACCATCACGGCAACGGGATTTCCGGGCAGGCCAATAAAAGGCACGTTGCCGATCTGGCCGAGCGCAACCGGTCGCCCCGGCTTGATGGCGAGACGCCAGAAATGCAGGGAGCCCAAAGCGTCGACAGCACTCCGAACATGATCCTCTCCACCTGTGGAAACGCCACCCGTCGTCAAAATCATGTCGGCTTTGCCCACCGCATCTTCAAGCCCGCCATGAATGGCGTCGAAGCTGTCGGGCAGGATGCCCATGTCGATCACCGTGCAACCGAGGCCGCGCAGCAGGGCGGAGACGGTGTGGCGGTTCGAATCGAAGATCGTGCCGCCGGGGGCATCCGTCCCGGGATCGCGAACTTCGTCGCCGGTCGAGAAAATCGCCACGCGCAGAGGCTTGCAAACGGTGAGCTCTGTCCGTCCGACGGCGGCTGCAAGCCCGATATCCTGTGGCCGCAGGCGCATGCCTGCTTCCAGAATGCGGGCGTTCTGCCGCACATCTTCACCGGCAAAGCGGCGGTTTGCCCCGCGCTTGATACCGTTTGGGATAACGACGCGCTCACCGGAGACGCGGCAGTCTTCCTGCATCAGTACTGTGTCTGGGGATGTACCGTGCGGTCCGGTCGGCATCGGGGCGCCGGTATAGATCTTTGTGGCTGTACCGCGTTTCTGCGGGCCGTTCAGAGGATGCCCCGCAGCGATGGTGGCGGTAATTGGCAGCACCGTGTCCGCCCCTTCGGCCAGATCGTCGAAATAGACGGCGAAACCATCCACGGCTGAATTGTCATGCGGAGGGACGGAGCGGCTGGCGATGACGTCGGTTGCGAGCACGCGCCCGAGGGCATCGGCGAGCGATGCGGTTTCCGGTTCAACCACCGGCACCAGAATCTCGCGAAACCGGGCAAGCGCGTCTGCGACCGGTATCAGCTTCCCGCCGAAGGCGAAGCAGTCATCTGTCAGTTGCGACATGGCTCACGCGGCTTTCGATAATCCAGTGAAGTCGAGAATATAGTCCGCCAGAGCTGAAATATCGTTCAAATCGAGCACGGGAACAGTCGCGGCTGCGACCGGGCCGTCCGACGCCACAGCCCTGATCAGCGGATCGTTCGGCTGGATCAGGGATTTGCCGGTGGCCACGCGATAGATTTCCATCTTGTCATGCGCGTGGTCCTTGAACCCCTCGATGATTAGCAGATCGACCGGGCTCATATGCTGGATCAGTTCCTCAATGGTCGGCTCAGGCGTGCCGCGATTTTCGTGCATCAGGGCCCAGCGGTTCGCCGAGGTGACCAGCACTTCGCTCGCCCCGGCTGCCCGGTGTTCAAAGGAATCCTTACCCGGCTTATCCACATCAAACGCATGGTGAGCGTGTTTCATGGTCGAGACACGGACACCGCGCGCAACGAGCTCTGGCAGCAGCTTGACCATCAAGGTCGTCTTGCCGCTGCCGCTCCATCCAACAAGGCCAAAAATTTTCATGAGCGAAGTCTAGTGGTCCGGACGGGCCGGACTCAAGTCATGCATCCGCAGGAGCGCTTTCACGGGAAGCATTTTTACCAGTGTCGGATTTCCTGCGTGCGCGTTCGGCTTCCGCTTCCGGGGTCACATGCAGCAGGCCGGAACGCAGGTAATCGTAGCCTGTGATCAGGGTCAGGATGGCTGCCGCCCACAGCAGACCCTCGCCGATCAGCACGGTCGGTAGCCATTCGGGACCTGCAGCCCCAACAATCAGAAAGCCGAGCGAGCCGATCTGGAAGGTCGTTTTCCATTTAGCCAGCTTGCTCACAGGCATGCGGACCTGGATTTCGGCCAGAAACTCCCGCAGGCCGGAGACCAGTATTTCCCTCAGCAGAATGATCAGCGCGGGCAGTAGGCTGTAGCCGGAGATATGGTCATGTGCGCAGAGAATCAGCAGCACGGCGCCGACCAGAAGTTTGTCCGCGATCGGGTCAAGCAGGCGGCCGAAATCGGAAATCTGGTTCAGCGACCTGGCAAGATAGCCGTCCAGATAATCGGTAATGCCGGCAAAGGCATAGAGGCCGAAGGCGATCCAACGGTACGTGTCCTCACCATACCAGATGAACCCCACAATGAGGGGGATCACGAGGATGCGCGACAGAGTGAGTAAATTGGGGAGGCCGGTCATATCTCTGCGTCGGTCTAAAGAGTGAGCGGGATGGCGATTCCATCCTCCTGTTCAATTGCCGAGACGCTACACCAATCAGCCCTCGTCATGGAAGAAATCATAGATTTTTCTGGCTACAGTTTTGCTAATACCGTCGACCGCCTCGAGATCCTGAAGTCCGGCGCGGGAAACTTCGCGTGCTGAGCCGAAATGATGCAGCAACGCCTTCTTGCGCTTGGCGCCGATCCCGGGGACCTCATCGATCTTCGACTGGCCGATGGCTTTGGTCCGCTTTGCCCGGTGTGTCTCGATAGCGAAGCGGTGTGCTTCGTCCCGCAGACGCTGCAGGAAATACAGCACCGGATCGTTGATCGGCAGGGAGTAGGGCGCGCGCTTCCCTGAGAAGAATCTTTCCCTTCCGGCATCCCGGTCCGGCCCCTTCGCTATGGCGACAAGGGCGACATCCTCGATACCAAGTTCATCGAACACCTCCCGAACGGCCGTGTACTGGCCCTGGCCTCCATCAATCAATACCAGGTCTGGCCAGTTGCCGGATTTGCGGTCCGGGTCCTCCTTGAGTGCCCGGCTGAACCGGCGGGTCAGCACCTGCCGCATCATGGCGTAATCGTCTCCGGCCTGAACCGGCGCGTCGCCGTTCTCATCGGTCTCGGGTACCTCGGGCAAAGGGACATCCACTGGCACCACGTTTCGGATGGTGAACTTGCGATAGGCGTTCTTCATCAACCCTTCGGGCCCGGCCACGATCATGGCGCCGATCGAGTTGGTGCCCTGGATGTGGCTGTTGTCGTAGACCTCGATCCGCTCCGGCGGGCCGTCCAGATCCAACACTTCTGCGAGCCCGTCAAGCAGGCGCCGCTGGGAGGCGCTTTCGGCCAGCCGTCGCGCATGAGCTTCCTTGGCGTTTGACAGCGCATGCTCCATCAACTTGCGCTTGGAGCCGCGTTGCGGGCGCAACACCTCGACCCTGCATTCGGCCCTGGTGCCAAGGGCTTCCGCGATCAACTCCTGTTCCGGCATGTCATGGCTCACTAGCACGAGCTTCGGCGGCGGCTTGTTGTCGTAGAATTGGCCAATGAAGGCAGCCAGAATCTCCCCAGGCTCCATGCTCTTGTCGTGGCTCGGGAAATAGGCCCGGTTGCCGTAGTTGCTGCCGCCGCGGAAGAAGAATACCTGAATGCAGGCGGAGCCGCCTTCGCCATGCAGCGCCATGACGTCCGCATCCTCGACGCCTTCGACATTGATGTCCTGATGCGACTGAACATGGGCCAACGCCCGGATGCGGTCCCGGTAGCGGGCAGCGCTTTCGAAATCGAGACTGTCACTTGCCTCCTGCATGCGCTCGGCAAGTTGCTGCGAAATCTTCCTGCTGGAGCCCGTCAGGAAGGCCTTCGCCTGATCGATCAGCTCGGCATAGTCTTCCTTGCCAACGTAATCGACGCAAGGGGCGGCGCAGCGCTTGATTTGATATTGCAGGCAGGGCCGGGTCCGGCTGGCGAAGGTTGCGTCCGTGCAGTTCCGTATAAGGAAGGCGCGCTGCAGGGCGGTGATGGTGCGGTTCACCGCACCGGCCGAGGCGAAGGGGCCGAAATAGTCCCCTTTGCGATTACGGGCGCCGCGATGCTTCACCAATTGCGGCCAGTCGTGATCGCCGGTCAGCAGGATATAGGGAAAGGATTTGTCGTCGCGCAGCAGCACATTGAAGCGCGGCCGCAGTTTCTTGATTAGGTTGCTTTCGAGCAGCAGTGCTTCGACTTCGGTATGGGTGCGCGCGAACTCCATGCGGATCGTTTCGCTGACCATGCGGAAGATGCGGTGAGGCAACTTGGCCGGAAAGGTGTAGTTCGAGACCCGCTTTTTCAGGCTTTGCGCTTTGCCGACATAGAGCACGTCGCCGGCGGCATCGAGCATGCGGTAGACGCCGGGTGCATTTGGCAACAGTTTGACCTGCTGCTGGATTACCTTCACACCCCGCGCGATGTCCGCTTTTGGCTCCGCTGAAGAAGTCTGTTCCGGCAGGTCTGGTTCGGGTTTTATTGTCGACATAGCGCCTTTGTAACCGATCTCATCATCGCCGGAAACGGGATGTCGCCAGCAAGTCTCAAGCGGCGAATATGGTTAATGAAATCAATCCGGACTCTATCCCCGATATTTGTGGACAAGGCTGTGAATAAGTCTTGTGTGCAGGGTTCGAAGGCCCACTTTCTCTCAGTTTGTCCGTTTTGCTCAAAATTTGAGCATGTTAGATAACTAATTGATATACAATAAAAATTGCTTTAGAGCGCTGATTCCGGTCACTATTTGTGACGGAGTCGTGACACATTCCTGTCTTTTGTGGCTATTGATGCAAAATGTGCAAAAAAATTGCCCTAACGCACTCGTGGCTTTTCGCGCCCGGCGCACAAGGATAGGGTCTGCAAAGCTGATTTTGACCGCATGAGTGAAGCCTGTTTCCAGATGATCAGAAACGCTGCTGAAAAAAGGACAGCCCTTGTGACCGGAGGTGCCCGCCGTGTCGGCGCGGTGTTGTGCCGTGGGCTCGCCACGGATGGCTGGCATGTGGCGGTGCATTTCAACGGCTCCGAGAGGAATGCGGAGGGCCTGGTTGGCGAGATTCGTGCCGCCGGTGGCACCGCCGAGGCCATACAATGTGACCTCTCTGACCCGGCCGCTGTTACACGTCTGATTGACCGCGCGAGCGAAGGTGCGCCCCCGCTGGGCCTGCTGGTTAACAATGCCGCACTGTTCGAGGGTGACCGATTGGGCAGCCTGACCGCTGAACTGATCGACCGGCATCATGCAGTCAATGTTCGGGCGCCGGCGCTTCTTTCGCGAACTTTTGCCGAAATAGTAGGCAGGCAGGCCGCAGATGGCATTGAGCCTCGCACCGATTGCTGCATCGTGAACCTGCTGGATAACAAGGTTTTTGGCCCGAATCCGGACTATCTTTCCTATTCCCTGACCAAATTCGCGCTCCACGGCATGACGCAGATGCTTGCGATGGAGCTGGCGCCGGATATCAGGGTGGCCGGTATCGCGCCCGGCGTGACCTTGCCGAGCGGGCCGCAGACACAGGAGGAGTTTGAAAGCTCCCAGGCGTCCCTCATGCTTGGACGCGGTTCCTCTCCGGAGCAGATACTGGCGGCGCTGCGTTTCATTCTCTCCGCTCCGGCATTCACGGGACAGTGCATCACCATCGATGGTGGTCAGGTCTTGCAAGCTATGCCGCGCGACATAGCCTTTATAGGGCATCCAGATATTCCGAGCCGGGGAGACCGCTAAGCGTGCCGATTACGAACGCAAGGATCCTGCTGGAGAATTTCGCGGTGATCGCGGATATCGGTATCCATGATTTCGAGCGGGGCAAGCCGCAGCGGGTACTCGTCAGCGTCGAGATGGATGTCGATGTCGACCCAACCGGCACCGCCGATTCCATCGAGCGGGTGCTGGACTATGATTTTGTCCGTACCGAGATCCTGGAGCTTGTGGAGCGCCGCCGTTTCAACCTGCAGGAAACCCTGTGCCACGCCATCGTTCAGATGATCGCGGAGCGTCCGGTCGTGCGCCGGGCTCGCGTGACCACGCGCAAACCCGATGTCTACGAGGATTGCGAGGCGGTCGGCTTTAGCCTGCTGTATGAGCGCTAAGGGGCGTTAGCTGGTGAACAGTGCCGTCAGGTCGGTGAACTGGCCGATGGTGAAAAGTGCGTAACTGGCGAAGAACAGAACCGCGAGCGGCCGGTTGAGGGTCTTCAGCCCGAGCGCCGCTGCGACGAAAACCACTGTCACGGCCAGCATCACCCAGATATCGATATGCATGATCTCCGGCGGGATATCGAGTGGTGTGACGATCGAGACCACGCCGAGGATGCCCAGCGTGTTGAAGATATTGCTGCCGATGATGTTGCCGAGGGCGACGTCATTGTGACGGCGTACGGCGGCAACCACGGTGGTCGCCAGCTCCGGCATGGAGGTGCCGAGGGCGACCATGGTGATACCGATCACCGTTTCCGAGACGCCGAGCAGCCGGGCGACATCTACCGCGCCGTTGACGAGTAACTGAGCGCCTAAGGCCACGCCCACCAGCCCGATGATGGTATAGAGCGCCGCTTTTGGGAGGGTGTCCGGCAAATTGTCGAATTCATCGACTTCCTTGGCATGGATGCTTTCGTCATTCGTGCAGCTCCGCCGGTCGCTGATGTAGCAATAGGCTAGATAGCCGATCAGCACGGAGAGCATGATGATGCCCTGCCAGCGGTCGATCACGTCGCAGTGGCACAAGATCACGAAGACGATGGTGGAGCCCAGCAGGACGAACCCGTCGCGCCGCAGCGCCGGATCGCCGCAGGCAAAGGGAAAGATCACCCCGACGGTGCCGATCATAAGCAGGATGTTGGCGATATTGCTGCCCACCACATTGCCGATGGCGATGCCGTCATGTCCGTGCAGTGCCGCTTTCAGGCTGACGAAGAGTTCCGGTGCCGAAGTGCCGAAGGCGATGACCGTGAGGCCGATCACATGTGGTGAGATCTTCAGAATGCGGGAGCCGCCGACAGCGCCGCGGATCATGATCTCCGCAGCAACGAGCAGGAGTACGAGTCCGCCGATGGAAAAAGCGAGTGGGGCAATCAAGCGGGAACTCCCAGATGCATGCAATGCGGCATTTTATGACGACATTCTGCTGTCACGGAAACAGCCTTCCAAGGACGATAGCCAACATCGGATTCGGGACAGACCCGGACACCCCAGTTTGGCAGCAGGCCAGGGTGGGCCTAAATGACCGTCCTTAGATATTAGACCTTGGCCGGTGCTTTCAATCACTTTGATGGCTTAAGGAGGTATTCCCAGCGCAGCGGGCGGCGACAAAATGGATCGCGTCGAACTCTTTGCTTTTATGCAGCTTTTTAGTCGATTTACGAGATTCTCGACGCTAGGAGATGTTAACCATGTCGGCGTTACCGGCGCCGGCCGGAGCCGCGCCCCGAGCCGCGTCTGGATGACTTGCCCTTATCCGGCTTGCCTTTTGGGGGCTGCACCGGGCCCTTGACCCGGACCACGGCGCCCTTGGGCAGGGGCTTGCCGTCCAGCGTCATGCCGAGATCTGCCGCTTCCAGCCGCTTGATTTCGTCGCGCAGTCGGCCGGCTTCCTCGAACTCGAGATCGGCGGCGGCGGCATGCATGGCCTGCTCCAGCTCGGCGATGACCTGTTTGATGTCCTTGCCGATCAGATCGCCTTCATCGGAGCCGGTCTCGACCGTGACATGGTCGCCGCGCTCGTAGACGCTTTCCAGAATGTCGCCGATGCTCTTCTTCACGCTTTCCGGCGTGATGCCATGCTCACGGTTATACTCTTCCTGCCGGGCCCGGCGCCGGTTGGTCTCGTCGATGGCATATTGCAGGCTGTTGGTCATCTTGTCGGCATAGAGCAGCACCCGGCCCTCGACGTTCCGGGCGGCGCGGCCGATGGTCTGCACCAGCGAGGTTTTCGAACGCAGATAGCCTTCCTTGTCCGCATCCAGAATGGCGACCAGCGCGCATTCCGGGATATCCAGCCCCTCGCGCAGCAGGTTGATGCCGATCAGCACGTCGAAGATGCCGAGCCTGAGGTCGCGGATGATCTCGATCCGCTCCAGCGTGTCCACGTCGGAATGGATGTAGCGCACCTTGATACCGGCCTCGTGCATATATTCTGTCAGCGCCTCGGCCATCTTCTTGGTCAGCGTGGTGATCAGCACCCGCTGGCCGAGCGCCGCGCAGGTCTTGCATTCGGCGATCACGTCATCGACCTGGGTTTCGGTCGGCCGGATGATGCAGACCGGGTCGATCAGGCCCGTCGGCCGGACAAGCTGCTCGATGAAGGCGCCGCCGGTACGGTCCAGCTCCCACGGGCCGGGGGTGGCGGAGACAAACACGGTCTGCGGCCGCATGTCCTCCCACTCTTCGAACTTCAGCGGCCGGTTATCGAGGCAGGAGGGCAGCCGGAAGCCGAATTCGGACAGCGTCGATTTGCGCGCAAAGTCACCTTTATACATGGCGCCGATCTGCGGCACGGTGACGTGGCTCTCGTCCACGATCAGCATGGCGTTCTCGGGCAGATACTCGAACAGGGTCGGCGGCGGCTCGCCGGGATTGCGGCCGGAGAGATAGCGGGAATAGTTCTCGATCCCGGCACATGAGCCGGTCGCCTCCATCATCTCCATATCGAAGACGGTGCGCTGCTCCAGCCGTTGCGCTTCCAGCAGCTTGCCCGCCTTGTGCATCTCGTCCAGCCGCAGCTTCAGTTCCTGCTTGATGGATTTCGCGGCCTGATGCAGCGTCGGCTTGGGCGTCACATAGTGGCTGTTGGCGAAGATCCGGACCTGCTCCAGCTCGGCCGACTTGTGTCCGGTCAGCGGATCGAATTCCTGGATGCTCTCCACCTCGTCACCGAAGAGCGACAGCCGCCAGGCCTGATCCTCAAGGTGGGCCGGAAAGATTTCGATGCTGTCCCCGCGCACCCGGAAGGTGCCGCGATGGAAGCTGGCATCGTTGCGCTTGTATTGAAGCTCGACCAGCTGACGCATCAGCTTGGTCTGGTCGATGGTGCTGCCGGTCTTCACATTGACCGTCATCTTTCCGTAGGTCTCGACCGCACCGATACCGTAGATGCAGGACACGGACGCGACGATGATGACGTCGTCCCGCTCCAGCAGCGCGCGCGTCGCGGAGTGCCGCATCCGGTCGATCTGCTCGTTGATCGTCGCTTCCTTCTCAACGAACGTGTCCGTGCGCGGGACGTAGGCTTCGGGCTGGTAATAGTCGTAATAGGAGACGAAATACTCGACCGCATTGTTCGGGAAGAAGCTCTTCATCTCCCCGTAAAGCTGCGCGGCGAGGGTCTTGTTCGGCGCCAGCACCAGGGCTGGCCGTTTCACCTGCTGGATCACATGCGCCATGGTGAAGGTCTTGCCCGAGCCGGTAACCCCGAGCAGCACCTGATCCATCTCGCCCTGGGTAATCCCGCCGATCAGCTCCGCAATCGCGTTCGGCTGATCGCCCGCCGGTTTGTATTCCGAGACGATCTCAAACGGATGCCCCCGATCCTGCGGCGCCGCGTCGGACTTCAGGTCGGGCTTCACGGCGCCGTAAAGCGGCTGCGGGCGAGGATCGTCGAGTTGGGTGCTCATGAGGGGAATGTAGGGGGTGGAGAGGCGTGGGGGAAGTGAGTAGGTTTGAGCCTGGTGCCTAGCACACGAAATTTAACATTTTCACCATCCAACTCTTATCCATTCAAGCACGTAGTAACTGCCTGTTTCTGGGTAGAGTATTTCGTGTTCAATAATGGTTGAATCGGCCGATATATAAACATCATTGGTAGTATTTATTTCTTTTCCATCGATCGATATTTTTGCAGAAACAGTTTCTCTTTCTATTGGTAGTTGCTTGGGGGTTGAAACAAGTACGTGAAATTTTCCGTCAATATGATGAAATATTCTTTGTATGAAACTTTGATTTTCTTCAGAAAAAGTGCCTTTCAGGTCAAATTTCATTTCTACATTATATTTTTTTCCTTCAATCATGTTGTTTTTTAATTTTATTTTTACAGCCCCAGTCCCTCCAATGTTAGTAAGTGAGTAATTCATTTGACTTTTATCGAAGTCAGATAATTTTATGTTTTCAAGTAATAAATTTGGCGATCCAGGCGTTAAGTCTAGCAATTCTATAGATGATACGTCGGGTCTAACCGGTACAATAATCGAATTAAAGGTTAGTTTTGCATGTCCTTCACGATTGTCGTCTATATCTATGATCCACGAGTGAAGTTTAACAATGTAAGGCTTTAAAGAGGGGCGAATTTGGTGATTTGGAAGAATACGCGCTAAGAGAATATCGAGTCCTATTTTAAATGATTCTCGGAAGTCTGCATATATTTTTGATCTCAGAAATGGTGGTATAGTGCAGTTGTCGACAACTGCGGGAAGAATAAATACTTTTTCATCTTCAATTTCTCTCATGGTGGCAATCTTAAGTTCCTCTTGAACCCACTTTGAGCCGACGGTGTTTGCCGAGATAACGGCAATCAACCAATCAGCAGTGTCGATGCCTTTTGGAATTTTTTCCAGTAGAGAGTCCCCGACTAGCATCTCCCATTCGTCAAGCCACACCTGCGCTCCGCGTGTCTCCAGTGCCAATGCGAGTTTGCGTACTATCGGTTTGTCACTACTTGAATGGCATATGAAGACTTTCGGGCGTAATTCTACCATCATCTATTCTCTTGCATTGCTGAGGAATTAAGGCGGCACGCACCTAATTCCCCGATGTTATTAATACTATTTATTCTACAATAAATGATGATGCCAACAGGAGTCCAAACACTAAAAATTCAGCAAAAATTGGGTCCAAGGAAATTAAGCGAAATAGCGCTGGTTATTGCCGCGCACTTTGGGCGAAATAATGGGAATTAAGGGAATTATGGGGACACAGCACCTAATCCCACTAAATTGGGCGATAAAAACATCTGTCAGATTGGTCCAATGTTCGATCCTCGCCGCCTGTTGATCTCCCTCGTGACCGAGCCGGTTCTGTTTCCCGGTTTGAGACTCAGAAACCTGCTGCTGTTGTCTTTGGTTTTCTTCATACCGCCGGTTTTTTGGATCGTCGGCTTCGCGATAGACACGGTGGTGATTGGCCTCACGTTCGGCCTGTTCTCTCCCTTGAGTGATGTTGGACGGGAGGGTGGCGGTTCGGAATTAAGGGGACATGGCCGTAATCGCGGCTGGTCACGCTCCGGGTCTATAATACGGGGTCTGTATTGAGCAGCCCCAATAGGCCATGAGAGGAGCGTGACCATGGAACAGTATGTCGGATTGGACGTGTCCCTGAAAGAGACCGAGATCTGCGTTGTGGACGGGAGTGGTGCCGTACTGGCCCGCAGCCGTGTGCCGACGGAGCCGGAGCGGCTGGCCGTGGTGCTTGGCGAATTGGCGCCAGCAGCGTCGGTCGTGGTGCTGGAGACGGGCGGGCAGTCGAGCTGGTTGCACCAGGAGCTGACCCTGCGCGCTGTTCCGGCGGTGATCGTGGATGCGCGCCGGGCCAAAGCGGCGCTGTCCTGCCTGATGAACAAGACCGATGCCAACGATGCCGAGGGTCTGGCGCAACTGGCCCGTACCGGCTGGTACCGAGAGGTGGCTGCCAAGCGGCCGGAGACACGTATCATCCGCAGCCTGCTGCTCGCCCGTCAGCAACTCGCCAAGGGGCGCCGGGACATCGAGAACCAGATCCGCGCCCTGCTGCGCGGCTTCGGCCTTGCTGTCGGGGCCGTGGCAAAGCAACGCTTCGAGACAAGGGTCCGGGGCCTTCTGGAGGAAATACCGCTGCTGCAGGATGCGATAGAGCCGCTGCTGGCAGTCCGGCGCACGCTGCTTGAACAGAGTGACGGGTTGGAGGAGCGGATACGGGATGTGGCCGCCACCTCTCCGGTCTGCACCAGATTGATGAGCGTGCCCGGGGTCGGGCCGATAACGGCGCTAGCCTTCGTCACCGCCATCGACGATCCGGCGCGCTTCAAGCGATCGGGCAGCGTTGGCGCCTATCTTGGCCTGACGCCTCGAACTCATCAGTCGGGGGAAACAGCCTGGTCGGGCCGGATCTCCAAACACGGCGACGCGCTCGCCCAGCATATGCTCTACGAGGCTGCCAACAGCTTGCTCTGCCGGATCCGAAAGTGGTCCGCCCCAAAGGCCTGGGCGGCGCGGCTGGTCAAGCGCGTCGGGCCGAAGAAGGCACGCGTGGCGCTCGCCCGCAAACTCGCCACCATCCTGCACCGGCTCTGGGCCGACGGCACCACCTTCCGATGCAGCGCCGCATGAGCAGGAGTGACTGAGGACCATTTGCCAGCTTCGTCCCCGCCGGACGAGAGGCGCGGGCCAAACCCGCCAGTGTGTGTGCGTCCGACCATCAACGGAAACGCGCAATTGGGACATTGGGAAGCCCAAGCCTTCTGAAGCCATCATGCGGCGAGCCAAACAAACACCAAAAGGCTCAACAGACCGCGGAGACAACCATGATACCGGCGGGAACGAAAACGCGGTGCTTGACGAAAGAGGCCGCGATTAGACAACACACGACTTAATTCAAAATCAGCGGTCTCACGCGGCGCAATCAGACATTCCGCCGGCACCTTCCACTCCGTATGCAGTCGCCACATCGCCGCCTTCGATAGCTCACGTTTGCCGAGTAGTACTTCGCTGGCCCGGGAGCGGGAATTTAGCAGGCGGGCGAGGTCGCTTTGGTGGTAGCCCTGCGCTTCCATGGCGTGGCGGATGGCCGAGACCGGATCGGCTGCGGGGATCGGGGTGTGTTTTGCCTCCCACGCTTCCACCAGAATGACGAGCACGTCGGGTTCATCGCCTTCGGAACTGTCCGGCGCCGCATCCATCAGGGCGTCGATCCGCGCCAGCGCTGCCGCATGGTCGACCTCGGTCTTGATCGGGCGTATTTCCATCATCTGCTCCTTCTCCGGCCTTTCCAGCGCGCCGTGTATTCAGACCTTCGTCACATCGATCTTGTCATATGCCGCATGCTTGCCTGGATCACCCTAATGCCAGATGCCGATAGAATGATCTGGCGTCCCTGTAACTAATTGATTATATGACGCTATTGTTGTTGGCCTCAGGCGAGAAAATGCTGTGAAAAGCTTCCTGTTGAGTGAGCTGAGAGAGGTTGGAAACTCGGTTCGGTATGGCGATGCAAAATGCGTTGTGATTGCCGGGGCCAGTTTTACGCTTTTGATCTCTTACTTTCGGTACCTGTTCGGGGAACAGGGCAATACGTGGGAGATCGTGGCGTCTCAAGAGTTTGGCAATCTGCCGATACAGGACACTCTGATTGTGTCGCTGTTGACGGCGTCTTTTATGCTGTCATCTCTGGCACTCATCCCCTCTGTCTCAAAAAGATCCTTAAGAATTAGCAGCGTGAACTGGATAAACAGGATGTTCCGCCGCGATGGGGTGGGTCCCGGAGAATACGGCATTGTTTATTTCCGCGACATTGCGATGCATCACAGCGTTGAGGCATATGGGCGGTCGCTGACGCGCAAGTTTGAAGTCGAAAATAGTCTGGATGACGTGGAGTCCGATCTCGCGACGCAAATTTGGATTGTATCGCGTATCGCGACGACGAAATTTCTGATCGCCAGTTTTTCGATTTATTTTCTTTTCATCGCTGTGAGTCTGTTCTTCTTCATGTTCATTTTTTGATCACGGCCAACGACGGGTTAAAAACTGATCTAAGAACAAGGGTAAATCCCGCATCGAAATCCGCAGCGTATGGCACTGAAAACGGCAGCTTCCCCGCGGCGTTACCAGTCGCCTGATCAAAAAGCCGATCTGCAGATCCTTGGCGTGGAAGCTGGGCATTCAGGAGATAATGGCATGCGGGGCGGGTAGGGCCTAAGCCGCTAGAGCGCTTTGGTGTAGATGTCCCGCGCTGCTTCAAACGTCATCTCCCGTGGATTGTTGATAAGCAGACGCTCCTGTTTCATCGCGTCTTCGGCCAGCATCGGAATGTGGTTGTGATTCACGCCAACCTCCGACAAGCGCGATGGCATGCCGAGCTTCGGGCCGAGTGCCAGGAAGCTGTCGATCATGCCTTCCGCACGGGCCATTTCCGGCTTACCGGCGAGGTCGGGGAAAATCAAAGGCGCGAGCTCGGCATAAGCTGATGCTGCTTCCGGCAGGTTGTATTCCAGCACATAGGGCAGAACGAGCGCGTTCGAGAGGCCGTGCGGCACATGGAAGTGCCCGCCGAGCGGATAGGCCAATGCGTGGACGGCGGCGACCGGTGCGTTGGCAAAGGCCATTCCCGCCAGCATTGACCCAAGGAGCATATTCGACCGTGCGGTCCGGTCTTCCGGTGTGAAACACGCCTTTTCAATGTTTGCGCCTAACAGCTCCAGCGCCTGTTTGGCCAGGCAGTCTGACACCACGTTCTTCAGGCGCTTCGAGGTAAAGGCCTCGATGGCATGAACCATCGCGTCGATCCCGGTCGCGGCGGTAACCGGAGCCGGCAATCCCACGGTGAGTTCGGCGTCGAGAACCGCGAAGTCCGGCAGAAGTTGCGGGGCGACGACGCCCTTCTTCTCGTTCATGCCGGTGGTTACGATCGAGATGGGCGTCACTTCCGAGCCTGTTCCGGCAGTCGTTGGTGCGAGCACCAGTGGCAGCCTTTCACCCCGGACCTGATTAACGCCGTACATCTCGCTGATCGGCTGGTCGGTATTCAGAAGTACGGCAATGAGTTTCGCGGTATCCAGAGACGATCCGCCGCCGACTGACGCCACGCAATCGACACCTTCAGCCCGCGCGGACTCTACAGCGGCCAGGACCATCGCTTCCGGCGGGTCGGGCTGCACATCCGAGAATATCCAGACCTCCAGCCCGGCCTTCCGAATTCCATCCAGCGCAGCTTCGGCCAATCCATGTTCGAGAATGATTGCATCCGTGACGAACGCGACCTTCCGGCAGCCGCGGTCGGCCAGAAACGCGCCGATCTTTGCCGTGCCGTCGATTTCGGCGAGCACTGACCCAGTCGTCTGAAAGCGGAAGCTGTCCATGATGTTTCCCCGTGAATGCCGCGTAGTGAAGAGCCTCGAGCACGGCATATTTCATTCGATTTTGCAGTTTAGACGTACGCGAAAGTACGTGCCGCGCCAACTTCGAAAGGCGCTTGCAATGCCGGTAGCAACGCCATTCTTCACCGAGCGTCATGCAGCAGGAGGTTGTTGATTTGTTATGTTATAGTATAACATTGCATTTGTACTATACGGTCAATTGCAGGAGCTATCGCGTATGCAAGCCGCAAACTCACCGTCACGCTTGCGCGGCGGCGCCCCGAATCTCGATACGACTGACACACGAGCGACCCTTGTCCTTGCCTCGGCCGCGATGGTGGCGGCATGACAATCGTCCGAGAGCTTGTGAGACAAGAGACCGCCATCGGTGTTGGCGTGGTAGATCGTCCCGAGGGGCTGTCGATTATCCAGCGGCCGGATTGTGCCGCGGCCGTTTGGCAGCGGCTTCCCTTGGCAGGATTTCAGTCTTGGATCGACATGCTGCCCCCGAGTAATTTGCCTAAAGCGCGCGTCATTCTTCGGGTGGAGGATGTGCACGATGCTGTGACGCAGATCTGCGAGGCATGCGGCACGCCGGATTGTCCGGAGCGGCAGATGCTGGTGGATGACACGGCAGCCCTTGCGAACCTTTTTGCGGGATTGATGGATACGGCCTATCTGCGCCTGCGGTTCGATGTGGTCACAACGAACTCCTGCCGGAAGTTCCACATCGATGCCGTCACGGCCCGTCTCATCTGCACCTATCGGGGGACCGGTACGCACTATGGCAATGCTGCCGGCGATGCCGCGCCGAGGCGCGTCTTCACCGCTGGGACCGGCGCGCCGATCCTGCTGCGCGGGAGGCTTTGGCCGGAGAGTCCGGATGCCGGGCTACAGCACCGCTCTCCACCCATCGCAGGAACCGGCGAGACACGCCTTGTGCTCGTCCTTGACCCCGTTGCCGATCCGGAGGCTCACCCGGATCGCAGACTCATGCACTGATTTGTTTTTTTGAACTGGAGACCCAAGATGAAGACACGCGCAGCCATTGCGTGGGAGCCCAACCGCCCGCTGGAAATTGAAGAGATCGATCTTGAAGGCCCGAAAGAGGGTGAGGTTCTCGTTCGGATTGTCACAACCAGCTTGTGCCACACTGACGTGTTCACACTGTCGGGTGAGGATCCTGAGGGGTTGTTTCCGTGCGTCCTCGGCCATGAAGGGTGCGGTGTCGTCGAAGAGGTCGGTAAGGGTGTTACGTCTGTGGTGCCCGGCGATCATGTGATCCCGCTTTATGTTCCCGAAGATCCCGACTGCCCATACATCAAGTCAGGTAAAACCAATCTTTGCCAGACCATCCGAAAAACCCAGGGTGCCGGGGTGATGCCGGACGGAACATCGCGCTTTTCGTACAAGGGAAAGCAGATCCTGCACTATATGGGCACCAGCACATTCAGCGAATATACTGTCTTGCCCGAGATTTCCGTGGCGAAGATCTCAAAAGAAGCACCCCTGTCCAAAGCGTCTGTTATGGGCTGCGCGGTGCCGACCGGTATGGGCGCGGTGCGCAATACGGCAAAGGTTGAAGCGGGCGCGACCGTTGCTGTCTTCGGTCTGGGCGCGGTCGGAATGGCCGTGGTTCAAGGTGCCGTGATGAACGGTGCGTCGCGGATCATCGGCATTGACGTCAACCCGTCGAAATTCCTGCTGGCGAAATCCCTCGGCGCGACTGAGTGCATCAATCCGAGGGACCATAGTGCTCCGATTCAGGACGTTTTGATCGAGATGACCGGCGGCGGGCTGGACTATACGTTCGAGGCGGTCGGAAATGTTGATTTGATGCGTGCAGCGTTGGAATCCTGCCATAAAGGTTGGGGTGAGTGTACTGTCATCGGTGTGGCCGGTGCGGGCCAGGAGATTTCAACACGGCCCTTCCAGCTCGTCACCGGACGGGTGTGGCGCGGGACCGCTTTCGGCGGCGTCTTGGGCCGCAGCGAATTGCCGGGCATGGTCGATGAATGGATGCGCGGTGATTTCAGTGTGGACCCTTACATCACGCACCACATGAACCATGGCCAGATCAATACAGCCTTCGACCTGTTGAAGGCTGGAGAATCAATCCGATCAGTCATCCACTTCCAGCCGCAAGAAACCATGACAGTCAACACACTGCCGGGAATGGTGCTGCCCGAGTAAGAATTTAGGGGGTAGGTGGCTTATTCCGGAAACAGTGAAACAGACTACCAAGCTTCCGCGACCCACGGACATTGCGTAAGATTTACCCGTCACTGCGTTGTCAGAGGCTATAACGAACCTCTAATCGGCAACTCGCCGTCGGGGAAATCTTACGTCCTGGAGGTCATGGGATGGGCGTTCTTAGGGAAGATCAGATTGAAATCTTCCGCCGTGACGGTGCGATCGTAGTGGAGAATGCCGTATCGGCGGACGTGCTCGCGGCTCTTCAGGCAGAATTCGGCGACTGGGTCGAGGAGAGCCGTGCGTATGACGCGCCCTACGGCCAGATCTGTGACGGGCGTCCGCGCTTCGATATCTAAGAAGATCATGCGCCGGATCATCCGTCGCTTCGGCGGGTGGCGTCGCCAACCGACATTTCAGAGACCTACGCTTCCGCTGCCTTTGACAGCGCGATGACCGATATGGCGGCGGATCTTCTCGGCTCTAACGTGCGCTTCCACCACGCCAAAGTGAATTCGAAGCTGCCGCTGACCAAAACAATTGTGAAGTGGCATCAGGACTTTCCGTTCGATCCGCACTCCAACGACGACACGCTGACGGCCCTGTTGTTCCTCGACGACGTGACCGAGGAAAACGGCCCCCTTATGATCGCGCCAGGATCTCACCGGGGCCCGCTGCTCTCGCACTTCCAGGACGGCGTCTTTATCGGCGCGGTCCCGGATTCGGCTGCCAGCGGTTTCGCCGCCGAGGCTGTGCCCTGCATTGGTCCGGCGGGCGCCGTCTGCCTGATGCACAGCCGTGTTGCGCATGCCTCCACTGCCAACAATTCTTCTGCGGCACGAACACTCTATATCGTGACATATGCTGCGGCCGACGCTGCGCCTCTATCGCCTGTTGCGGTGCCCAGCCCGCATCAGGGGCGGATCGTGCGCGGGGCCGAGCCCGGCCGTATTCGGTCGATACAGTTCGATATAGAGACCCCGGTCATTCCGAAAGGCGCTTCTTTCTTCGCGCAACAGGTCGGGAAAGACTGACGCGTATCCCATGTCTCTCCGGGGTCATTCCCAGCAAACCGCTGAGCAGGGGGCGGTCAGATTTACAGACCAGACTAATAGAACCCGACTTCCCGCACCTCGATCTCCGCCTCGTGATCCCGCCCGAAAGCAACGATGCCGATGGAGGTCAGGCTCGCTGCTCCGGGTGTGTCCGCGAGCAGCCAGCCAGAGGGCTCGAAAGCCGCAAGTGGCAGCCGGACCTCGGCCCATTCCGCCCCCGCCTCGAAGCCTGCCTGGTAATATTGCCATGGCAACAGGGTGCCGGTGGTGCGGAGATGGACGAAATAGCGCTGACTATTGCCGCGCACGCTGAGCCTGACGCCTTCCGTTCCATCAGGTGGCGGCGTGCCTAGGGTTGTGCGGAACTGGATGAAGCCACCGTTGTTCTCGGTACTGACGCTACCGGTCAGACGCGCGTAGGAGATGCCGTTCTCCGTGCGGAAATCGACCTCGCCAGTCGACACCCCGCCCATCACAGTATCGGCGATGAAACGCCAGCGTGTCTCCGGACGGTCGTCGAACGTCTCGATCATGAGCTTCTCAGCTGTGGCGCCTGGCCCGGGGGAAATTGCGAGCATTACCGCGAGGGCCAGAAAGGTCCGTTTCATCATCTTCCGATTTTC
The DNA here is from genome assembly GCF_039990255.1 of Nisaea sp. Taxonomy (GTDB): domain Bacteria; phylum Pseudomonadota; class Alphaproteobacteria; order Thalassobaculales; family Thalassobaculaceae; genus Nisaea. Next base: position 329,689 of record NZ_JBDXGG010000018.1, read on the forward strand.
CGCTTCCGGTCTGGGGATTGCCGGGTCACTAACGTAAATAGTCGTCTGGCAGGCGGTGGCCACCCCGAGGGTGGCCATGTTTGAGGGCGACATAAGTTTATATACCGGCGGAGGAGTGTATGAATTGAGGTCATGCGGCTTCTGGCGCCGTCAGGCTCTCGTAACTCTCGATGCGCCGTAATCCGCTGAACAGCGACACCGCGAAAGATGCGGCAAACGCCAGAGCCACGAACATAATCCCGACCTCCGGTCCCGCGGCGCCGGCAACGGCGCCGCCGATCAGCGCGCCGAGCGGGCGGATGCCGTAAATGGCGGATTGGATTACTGCGTTAACCCTTCCGAGCAAGGCGGGAGGTGTGACGAGCTGGCGAACCGAGTTCTGAGCGTTCAGCCACATCGAGGGGCCGAAGCCCAGGCCGAAGAAGCATGCATGCATTAGGTAATCAGGGCTTCCCGGCCCAATCAGCGTTAGGCAGGCGGCGGCGATGGCCGAACTGCCGGGCCCGAACAGCAGGACCGTGCTCGGGGCGAGTTTGTCCGCGATGAGGCCGGACAGCCAGGTGCCTGTGGCTGCCGCCAACCCGAAGGCCGAGAGGGCCACGCCGAAGCTGCCGGGATTGAATTGATATATGTCCCGAATGGTCGGCACCAACACGACGAGCAGGGCCGCAAAGGCAAGGTTCCAGAAGATTGCGCAGAAGGAGATGGCCAACAGCAGCTTGTGCGCCACGACATAGCGCCCGCCCTCAAGAATCTGTGTGATCCGGGAGACGTGCGGCGCCTGGGATGTCTCGAATGTTGGCAGGGACGCGGTGAAGAGCAGTGCGCCCAGGGCCGCGCATGCGGCGGCGACATAGATCAGCGGGGCGGCAACCTTGGCCACGACCAGACCGATTATGAGTGGAACTATGAAGCTGCAGATCGCGCGGGGTGTCTCGATGGAAGCATTTGCGCGGGCCAGCCCGGATGGCGGTGCGGTTTTCGGCAGGATCGACAGCGCGGTGAGGGCGAACAGGACGGTGCCGAACCCGGCCAAGGTTATGCTTGCCCCGAACCAGACAACATTACCGGCCCAGACGCCGAGCCCGGCGCACGTAAAACCAAAAAGAGAGATCACGGAAGAGACGATGGCGAGGCTACGTTGCTGCCGCTGGTCTACCAGAACACCAAAGGGGATCGAGCCCAGCAGATGCGCCACGGACTGACAAGCGACGAGAATACCGATGAGCTCGGCGGAGGCATTGAAAACAAGCGCGGCGACAAGCGGAACGGAGACAAGGGCGATCTGATCGCCGAGATGTGTCCCGTAAGCGGCTCCAGCAAGGCGATGAATGACGGACATGTGTATCTCCAAAACGTTTAGCCGGGTGATACGCACCGGTGCGGTTTCGAGATATCCGATTGTTGCGCGGGATTTCGGTCCCTCCCTTAGTCGGATTTTTCAGATGATCGCGGAAAACCCATTTTATTAAAGTTATGATTACTTTTATGGTGTTTGCTGTAATCTAGTCCATCATTTCGGTACCCCCGCAGAGAAGGCACACCATATGGGCATGCGCATTCGCGAGGATTATCGCGGCATTACCGGGCCGGAAAAAGCTGGCATCCTTTTGATGTCTCTTGGCGAAGAGCAAGCCGGTAAGCTGTTCTCTCTGCTTGACGATGAGGAAATCAAGGAAGTCTCTCAGGTCATGGCGGGGCTCGGTACGGTGAGTTCCAACATCGTCGAACGCCTTTTTGTAGAATTTGCGGAACAGGTTTCGTCGACCGGCTCGCTCGTCGGCTCTATGGATTCGACCGAGCGGCTGTTGACCAAGGTGCTCGGCGGCGAACGTGTCGGCGATATTATGGAAGAGATCCGTGGTCCTGCCGGGCGGACCATGTGGGACAAGCTCGCCAATGTGAACGAGCAGGTTCTCGCGAACTTCCTGAAGAATGAATACCCGCAGACTGTCGCCGTGATCCTTGGCAAGATCGGCCAGGCACATGCCGGCAAGGTGCTGTCGATCCTGCCGGAAAACTTTGCCATGGAAGTTGTCATGCGCATGCTCCGCATGGAGGCGGTGAACAAGGATATCGAGAAAGACGTGGAGCGCGTGCTGCGCACCGAGTTTATGTCGAATCTTGCCCGCACCAATCGGCGCGATAGCCACGAGATGATGGCTGAAATCTTCAACAATCTTGACCGGGCGACCGAGTCCCGCTTCCTGTCTGCGCTGGAAGAGCGCAACAAGGACAGTGCGGAGAAGATCCGCAGCCTGATGTTCACCTTCGAGGATCTCTCACGTGTCGACCCAGCCGGAGTTCAGACCCTGCTCCGCGCACTCGACAAGGACAAGCTCACCATCGCGCTGAAAGGCGCGTCGGAGGAGTTGAAAGACCTGTTCTTCTCCAACATGTCGGAACGTGCGGCCAAGCTGTTGCGTGAGGACATGCAGTCGCTCGGCCCAATGCGCCTCAAGGATGTGGAGGACGCGCAGACCGCCATGGTGACGGCGGCAAAGGATCTTGCCGACAGAGGCGAGCTGGTGATTGGCGGCTCCGGCGGCGACGACGAGCTGGTTTACTGACGCGGGCTAGCCGACACTCTCTCTACCCAACATTCGCCGTTATCCCGCCATCCACCGGCAGGCAGATTCCGGTGATATACCCAGCCTCGTCCGAGGCCAGGAACAGCGCTGCATTGGCCACGTCCCAAGCAGTTCCGGTATGGCCCTTGAGCGGCACGCCCGCCGCACGTTCGGCACGGATTTCGTCGCGAGACTTCCCGGTTTCGTTTGCCCGCCGCTCGATCGCCATCGGCGTATCCATCAGGCCGGGCAGAATCGAGATCGCGCGGATGCCGTAGGGCGCGTTCTCCATCGCGATATGGTGGGTCATGGTGTTCACTCCGCCCTTGCTGGTCTTGTAGGTAACGGTGCCCCGGGCGGCGATAGACGAGGTCGAGGAGATGTTGAGGATCACGCCGGAACGTTGCTCCCGCATGACCGGGAGCACGTGCTTGCAGGTCATGAACATGCCCTTGAGGTTCATGTTCATGAGCTCGTCCCACATGTCCGCCTCCATATCCGGCGTCGGCTTGTCCCCGCGTGACCGCCCGACATTGTTGTGCAGGATGTCGATGCGTCCGAAGCGTTCGACGCAGGCCTCGGCGATGCGGCGGCAGTCGCCTTCGCGGGTGATGTCGGCGACAGCGACCTCCGCCTCGGCCCCTGACTCCCGGCAGAGTGCGGCGGTTTCCCCGGCCCAGTCCGCGTTCGCGTCGACCAGCAGCAGTTTCGCGCCTTCCTCGGCAAAGCGAAGGGCAACGGCCCGCCCGTTCCCGGCGGTCTCGCCCGGTTGCTGCCCAGCGCCGACGATGATCGCGACCTTGTCTTTCAAACGCATTGGGATTCCCCGCCCATAGGTTTTGTGTGGGCGTAGTCTCCTCAACTTCGGAGCGGTTGGCAAATTGCGGGCGTGCCTACTCTTTCGGCAGACCGCCCTTTTTGACCGCCATGTTCGTGAACTTGTTGAGGGCCCCGGTCATTTTCTTGAAGACCGCGTCCCGATCGGCGATGCCGTGGCGCTTTGCCAGCCACGCGGGATCGGTATAGCCGAGCTTCACGGACCCGTCCGCCGCCTGCCATGCGAGCGCTTTCAAGGGCAAGTCCAGTCCGATCTGCGGGTTCGACTGCATCAGCGGCGTGCCGATCTTTGGTGTCCCGAAGATGATCAGGGCCGTCGGCGCCAGCTCCATCCCGACCTTCTTTGCGCCCTTGGCATGATCGATCCGGGCAAAGACCGTAATTCCGGCCCGCTCCAGCGCGATGCCGAGGCGGTCGAGAGTCTTGGTCACGCCGAAGTCACTCGTCTTGACGATCATCCCGTTGCCATCGGCCCTGGCGAGACCGGGAGCCAAGGTGATGACGCCAAGAAATAGAACAGCGAGAATGCTGGTGTGCAGTTTGTGACTCACAAATGGTCTCCCGAGCTTGATTGTCAGATTTGCAATCTGACGGAAATCTTATTTCGGTTTCTCGCAGTTCAAGAGTCACATTCCCGTCATTGAATATTTATGAGCGTGGGAGACTGGGAGGTCAGTTTACTTCCCCCACTTCAGTGCAACTGGATCTACCTCCCGCACCAACTCCAGCAACTGCGCCCGTGTCTCCCGATGCAGCGGCGCCACCGGATGCCGCACATGCTCTGACGTAATCACGCCACCTTCTTTCATCACCGCCTTGCTGGCACGCCAGCCGCATTGTCTGTTCTCGAAGTTGATCAGCGGCAGCAGGCGTTCATAGACCCGTTTCGCTTCTGCCCGGTCGTCCGCTAGGTGGGCGGTGATGGCGGGGCGAATTAGGTCGGGGATCATGGCAGAGGTCATGGAGCCAGTGGCGCCGGCATCGAGATCTGCGAGCAGGGTGATTGCTTCCTCGCCATCGAACGGACCTTCAATCGCATCGCCCCCTGCTTCGATCAGGGCGCGGAGCTTTGCCGCAGCCTGGGGTACCTCGATCTTGAACAGTTTCACCTGCTCGATCTCTTTCGCTATGCGCACTAGGAAGGGTACGGAGAGGACAACGCCGGAGAGCGGCGCATCCTGCACCATGATCGGGATGCCGCCGGCTTTGCCCGCGCGCTCGAAATGCTCGAACATGCCCGTCTCGTCTGCCTTCAGAGCAGCGCCGTGATAGGGCGGCATGATCATCACCATGGCGGCGCCCATTGCAGCCGCCTCGCGGGCGCGTGTCTCGACGATTCCGGTGGAGAAATGGGAGATTGTGACGATCACCGGAATCCGGCCCGCCGTGTGCTCAAGGCAGAGCCTGGTCAGGTCCCTCCGTTCAGCATCGTTTAGCAGGAACTGCTCGGAGAAATTGGCGAGGATGCAGATGCCGTCCACACCTTGGTCCACCATGCAGTCGATGACGCGCTTCATGCTCTCGAAATCGACGGCGCCATTGTCCGTGAACGGGGTCGGGGCGACCGGCCAGATGCCGGAATACGGTTTGCTAGTCATGGTGTTTTTCCTCCCTCATTTCTTTTGCGCGCAAGATTAGCCGATCCGGGGGCTGTGTCACTGCCCGATCCACGCAGTGTGTTACGTCGTCTGTGATATGATCTCGGGATATGATTCTGGCGCCGGATTGAATTTGGCGTCATCACACCGCCGCATGCGCATTAGAACTGAAGACGAGGATTGAAGGAGCTTCCTGAATTGACGGACGCGTCACATAAAGCTGCACCTGTTAACGATGCCCCATTCGTGGTCGCGGCGCTTTACAAATTCACCTCCTTGCCGGATTTCGAAGCCCGTCAGCCGGCGCTGCTGGAAGCCTGCCGGATGGCCGATGTGTACGGCACGCTTTTGCTGGCGCCCGAAGGCATCAACGGCACCATCGCGGGCAGCCGGAGCGGCATCGAGACAACGCTTGATTATATTCGCAGCATTCCCGGCTGTAACGATCTGGAGCTGAAGGAATCCTTCGCTTATGTGAATCCTTTTTTCCGCATGAAGGTGCGGCTGAAAAAAGAGATCGTCACGATGGGCGTGCCGGACATCGATCCGCGCGAAACGGTCGGCACCTATGTCGAGCCCGACGCCTGGAATGATCTGATCAGCGACCCGGATGTCATCCTGATCGATACACGGAACGCCTATGAGGTCGGGATTGGCACCTTCAAGGGCGCCATCGATCCGGACACGACGACGTTTCGTGAGTTTCCGGGCTGGTTCAGGGATCAGGAGAGCCTCTCTCCCGATGCCGTGCGTGGCAAGAAGGTGGCGATGTTCTGTACCGGCGGTATTCGCTGTGAGAAGGCGACGGCCTTCGTCAAGCAGCAGGGTATCGAAGAGGTTTTTCATCTGAAGGGCGGGATTCTGAAATATCTCGAAACCGTTCCCCCGGAAGAGTCGCTGTGGGAAGGGGAGTGCTTCGTCTTCGATCAGCGCGTTTCCATAAAGCACGGCCTCGAACTCGGCAGCTACGACATGTGCCATGCTTGCCGAAGGCCGATTGACGAGCAGGACAAGGCTTCGTCTCTCTATGTTCCGGGTGTTTCTTGCCCGTCCTGTCACAGCACCAGTGACGCCAGTCAGAAGAAGCGCTTCGAGGAGCGTGAGCGTCAGGTGGAATTGGCGGAGCAGCGGGGGGGCAAGCATATTGGTGCGGCACATAAAACGCCGTCAGCCCGCTCCGGGGATGCCGGTGACTGAAGATCGGGCCATCGCAAGCCCGGAGAGAGCAGGCGCTCAACTTCCGGTCCTCTATTCATTCCGCCGCTGTCCCTACGCCATGCGTGCCCGGCTGGCCCTGACGATAAGTCGACAGGATTGCGTGCTTCATGAGGTTGTCCTACGGGATAAGCCGCCGAAAATGCTGGAGCTTTCGCCAAAAGGTACGGTCCCCGTTCTGCATTTACCTGACGGGCAGGTGTTGGAGCAGAGCCTGGACATCATGCGGTGGACGCTGGCACGTCACGATCCCGAAGGTTGGCTTACACCGGAGACCGGTAGCGTGGCGGAGATGGAAGCGCTGATTGCCGAAAGCGATGGGAGCTTCAAACATCACCTTGATCGCTACAAGTATGCGGTTCGCTACGGTCCCGAGACCGACCCTCTGTACCATCGAAGCGCGGGGGCGGTTTTTCTGAAACGCTTAAACGAGCGTTTGAAAGACCAGACTAATCTGTTTGGAAATCGGTCGAGCCTTGCGGATTTCGCGATTTTTCCGTTCGTGCGCCAATTCGCCAATACTGACCGGGTATGGTTCGATGCCCAGCCTCTGACAGATCTACAAACCTGGCTCGCTGGTCACCTGAATTCGGAGCTTTTTCAGCTTATCATCCGCCGCAGGGAAAGCGCGAACGCCGCTGTGGTGCAGAGGTTGCTGGACTAGATTTTTCAGATTACGGCGTGCGCGATCCTAATGAAAACTGACCTCATCGCGGAGCGAGCAGAGATTGCCGTCCGGATCTGTGAAGTTGGCGATGGTGCCCCAGGAAAAGGTCTCGATCTCCGCCACGACTCCCTTGGCGCGTAGTTCCGCAGCGGCGGCCTCTACATCCTCGACATTGAAACGGAGCTTTGTCGGGTTTTGCTCCAGGCTTTTCCGTGCGGCTGGAGGCGGCCCGCCGGTCTCGATCATCAAGTATGCGTCGCCAAAGGCGCAGCAGGTGAGATGCGATCCGGGCTCATCCTTCGCATACATCACCGGAAGGCCGAGCGTGCCAGTATAGAATTCGACACAGCGATCATAGTTATCGGTGAAGAGGATGATACCGTGGCGAGTAAATTTCATCGTTGCTCTGCCTGCAGCCTGAGAGGATCGCTTGGAGCATGGCGTTCGAAGAAAATTAAGCAAGTGAAAACTTGTTTATAATGTGGCGGCTCAGAGCCCACGTTCGGCTTTCAATATTTGGGAATTGTAATGACGAATAAAGAAATCGTTCAGCGCTTCAATCATGTTTGCCTTGCGGGCGGTGATCAGGGTGTCTTCGAAGAGCTTTTTCACCCGGAATTCGTAAACCACACGACAATTCCGGGGATGGGCAGTGGTATCGACAGCATGCGGAACGCGATTTTCAAGCTGCTGCATGCCGGGCTGTCGGATATCCGGGTCGAGATCGACGATCAGCTGGAAGAAGGCGACAAAGTCTCGACCCGCAAGCGTATTCTCGCGCGGCATACCGGTATCCTTGCCGGTGTTCCGGCGACGGGGCGTGCGGTCGAGATCAATGTCTATGACATTGTCCGCCTGAGCGACGGCAAATATATCGAGCATTGGGGGCTGAACACGCTATCGCTGGTCGTACAGTCCCTTAAAACCGGATAGAGCGATCATGTAAAGCTGGAGACACGGATCCGTTCTCGTGTCACCTCCAATCAATGAGCGCTTAGAAACTAGCCGCGGGCGCCGTTGGAATTAATCCGTCGCGGCATTCATCGCTGGGCGTTGATCAAGGCGCAACGCCGGCGTTCTGGGAATACCTCAGCCGTACAACAAGGCATGGAGACCATAGTAAAGGATGAAGGCGTTGACGAAGGCGAGATAATAGAGACCGGTCATGAAATAGGCCTCCATCTGCGGCGATTTTGTAGACAGCACCAGGATGTTACGCGCGTCGGTCGGGCCGCGAACGATCAGCACGAACAGGACGGCATTGATCATCAGGTGGCCGACGGCATCAACCAGTCCAAACTCGAAAATCCCGAGGACCAACAGGGTCTGGAAGGCGAAGGCGATCAAGCGGGTCGCCACCGAAGCCGCGCCCAGCAAGGTGAAGATGATCACGAATTCCACGAACCCGGCCAGCACCATGTAGATCTCCGGGTCGATGCCCATCAGAATCCCAGGATGTTTGGCCAGCAGCGGATAGGTCCAATCCGGAAAGGCGAATTTCTCGATCGAAAGCCAGAGAAAATTGATCCCGGTGACAGCATAGAGAGTCACAAAGCCGGACTTTTTCCAGCTATCTGAGGTGCTGGTTGTTGCCAAGAAGAAATAGGCAACGGCCGGGAAGATCAGGTAGTCGATCAGATGGAAAACGCCGTACTGGTGCAGCGCAAGCGCGTAGAGCAGCAGAATTCCCGCACCCAGCAGTGGTGTGGTCCACCGGCTTAGTGCGCAGAGCGCTATGGCGAGTTGGAACCAGGGCACCCAGTCCTGATCGGCTGCCAGCTCCGGTGCAAGATAGAAGCTGATACTGCCGAATGTGGCCATGGCCCACGCCGAAGCAAAGAACAGACCGGCCGCCCCGCGCATAATCAGGATCGAAAGCCCGTCGAAGACCTTCAGTCGCTGGTGGAACGCATCCAGGATGCCGCGACGCAGCGCTATGCGGTCGACCACGAAGAACAGGTAGACAAGGGCGACCGAGATCAGGAAGAAAATTACGAATGTGGGGCTCAGTACCGCGTCGATAGACTTGGGCTGGCCCGCGACATCGAAGGGCTCGAACCACTTTATATGCGCGGCTGCGGGGGACGCGAAAGACATTGTCGCAAGCAGGGTTGCGAGAGTTCGACCCATTTTCATTGCGCAGTGTCCATTTTTTGCCCCTTCAACTGGCATCATTACCATGATTTTTATGCAAGATTTGGGATCAGGGATCAAGAAGCCGACGAGTCATAAGGCAAATCCGGCTTGCAGATTGAGCGATTTGAAGGATTGGAGCCCTTTCCAGATGTGGACGCAGTGCTAACTGTTTCTATCTTTCGATCAGACTGCCCATCGCTCGCCGCATACCATTGCGTTACTCGGTGGGCGAGGGCCCACTTCACTCATCCCGAGGATATCCACCATGGCTACCGGCAGTCCGGTTATCGACGATTTTTCCCATGCTCATCCGCAATCGTCTCGTGGTGCTAACTGGCAACTCGTTTCCGATCAGGTAATGGGCGGTGTCTCCGGCGGACAAATGAGCCGTGAGACGGTGGCAGGAAGGCGTGCGCTTCGGATGAGAGGAGCGGTCAGCCTCGAAAACAATGGCGGCTTTCTTCAGATGGCACTGGATATCGAACCCGAGGGCAAGGGCGAAGATGTTACGCGTTGGACGGGGATAGCGCTCGAAGTGTGCGGCAATGGCGAGACCTACAATATGCACCTGCGGACAAACGACGTTAAGCGATCCTGGCAATCCTATCGCCAGAGCTTCAAGGCGCACCCGGAATGGCTGACCGTTCATTTGCCATTCTCTGCTTTCATGCCGCATCGGCTAGAGGAGCCGCTGGATCGCTCCTCTTTGCGAAGGATCGGACTTGTGGCCATCGGACGTGCTTTCGAGGCAGATCTCGCTGTCTCTGATTTGCGCTTCTATGAATGAGATAGCGTTTCCGGAACTACCTTGACGAACAAGGAGACCGGCCAGCGCTTTAGTCGCGTTTGTCTTGTCAGAGAGGATGAGCTCACCTTCGACGAGATCTAGGTCGTGACAGACTGTTCCGTGCAGATCTCGCGCACACATCGGCGCAGCCAGCGATGAACTGGATCAGCATCCATACGGGGATGCCAGAACAGGGAGATGGTGAAGCACGGAGGTTCCACCGGCAGTGGGAAGCTGTGCATGCCAGTGCGTAGATTACCAGTATAGCGCTCAGGAACCGTGGCGATCAGGTCGGACGAGCGGGCGATGGAGAGTGCCGTCGCGAAGCTGCTGACGATGGTGACGATCTGGCGCTCCAGCCCCAGCGGCTCCAGTATCTCGTCGACCGGGCCGGTGACGCGGCTGCGCCGGGCGACATTGACATGGTCGCCTTCCGCGTATCGCGTGGCGGTCATCTCGCCGTCGCTTAGTTCATGCCCAGTACGTACAACGCCGATGAAACGGTCCTGAAACAGGGCCTGCATTCGCACTTCCGGACCGGCCGTTTTGCCCAGAACACCGGTTTCCATATCCACTGTTCCGTCGCGTAGTGGGGCGCTGTCCTTGTCGGTTTTCTGAACGAAACGCAATTGGATACCGGGCGCTTCCATCCGCACCCGATCGATCAGGGCGAGGCCGAAATTCTCCACGAAACCTTCCCGGGTGCGCAGCGTGAAAGTCCGCACCAGGGTTTCAAGGTCCGGCATATCGGCGGGCTGCAGAACCGTTTTGGCATCCAGAACCAGTTGGCTGACTTTCTGTTGCAGGGCAAGCGCCCGGGGAGTCGGCACCAAGCCGCGCCCGGCCCGGACCAGTACGGGATCGTTCATGCTTTCGCGCAGCCGGGCCAAGGCCCGGCTCATTGCCGACGGGCTGAGTTGCAGGCGCTCCGCCGCCTTGGCCACGCTGCCTTCGGTAAGAAGGACATCAAGGGTGAGAAGCAGATTGAGATCGGGTGTTTGCATGAGAAGAGGATAGCATCGACGCATCTATTTGGCATGGCGTTATGTGCAGTGATTGAATGCAAATGCTGCATCTTCTGCATTGTTTGGTGGGCTCCTAGTCTCCGAATGGCTCCAGGTTCGGAGCAGCGGGAAAATGGAGTGTGTGTTGAAATCAATCATTGCGGATAAGGATGGAGCGGTTCCCGAAGGCGGTGTCCAGGAGACAGCGAGCCGATGGGCGCTATTGGGCCTCGCTTTGTCAATGCTGCTGCCTTTTCTCGGGGTCAGCAGCGCGAATGTGGCCCTGCCGACTTTGATAGAGGTTTTTAGCGCTTCGTTCGGCCAGGTGCAGTGGGTGGTTCTCTCCTACTTGCTCACGATTACTATTGTGATCGTCAATGCGGGGCGGCTCGGGGATTTACTCGGGCATAAACGGGTGCTCCTTGGCGGCATCATGTTGTTCACCGCAGCGTCGATTCTGTGCTCTGTCGCGCCGACATTGCCGGTGCTGATCGCTGCCCGGGCGTTACAGGGACTTGGGGGAGCTGTTTTGATGGCTCTGACAGTCGCACTGGTGCGCGACGCGGTTCCAGAAGAGAGGACCGGAAGTGCCATGGGACTGCTGGGCAGCATGTCTGCCATCGGCACGGCACTTGGTCCCTCTCTTGGCGGGCTTCTGATCGCGGGCCCAGGCTGGCGGGGTATTTTCCTTGTGATGGTGCCGCTGGGAATTTTGGCTTTTTTGCTGGTACGCCGCTATTTGCCGGAGGATGCCTCGCGGGAGGCGGCAAAACGAAAAGCATTCGATCTCTGGGGTACCCTGTTTCTCGGGCTGACACTGGCGGCCTATGCGCTCGCATTGACGGCAGGTGGGGAGGATTTCGATCGTGTGAGGCCAATCCTGATCCTGATGTCGCTCATTTGCGGTGGTCTCTTTCTCCTCGTGGAGGCGCGGGCGTCCGCGCCGCTCATCCGATTGGCGGCGTTTCGTGACGTCGAGCTGAGCGCTGGCCTGATGATGACCGCTTTGGTCTCGACCGTGATGATGGCGACGCTGATTGTCGGCCCGTTCTATCTGTCCCGAGGACTCGGCCTTGAAGAGATGATGGTCGGCGCCGTGATGTCGGTTGGTCCGGGTGTTTCAGTTCTTTGCGGTGTTCCTGCCGGCCGGGTCGTGGACCGGTTGGGGGCATCTGCCACGGTCATGATTGGTCTAGTTGTCATGGCCGCCGGGGTGGTTGCTCTGATCGTCCTACCGCCCATCGGCGGCGTCGCCGGTTACATTGCGGCCATCGCTTTGCTGGCTCCCGGCTATCAGCTGTTTCAGGCGGCTAACAATACATCGGTTATGGCGGGGGTGCCACAAGAGCGGCGCGGGGTGGTTTCCGGCTTGCTGAGTCTGTCACGCAATCTCGGCTTCATTACCGGAGCGTCTGTTATGGGCGCCTTGTTCACTTTTGCATCTGCGCGAGCAGGCATTTCCGCGTCGGGACCGGAAGTCGCGACCATCGGTATGAAGGTGGCTTTCATCGCTGCAGCAGGGCTGATCGCAATGGCGATTATTCTCTCGATTGGAAGCCGTGTGCTGTCGAAACTGGATTGGCGATCTGGCCCCCCGGACGACGCTACACGACGCGACCGATGACTATTATGGCCATCGACGGCCGCTCTACCGAACGACCTGTTCCGATGCGGTGCTTCGATAAATGTGCCGTTTATTCCTCGAAGATCTCCTCGATCCGCAACCGCATCACCCGGGCGATAGAGAACGCGAGCGGCAGGCTTGGATCGTAGCGACCGTTCTTGATGGTATTCACCGTGTGGCGCGAGACCTTGAAGCAGCCCGGCGAGATCGGCCTGGGACCAGCCCCGTTCCGCCCGCAATGCTTTCAGACTGTTCTTCATTGATAGCGCCGGTGGGCAGTCACGCTGCCGACGACCCAGAACCCGGCCATCAGTGGCCATATTTCGGCGGAAGGGGGCTTTGCTGCCCGTGATCGTGGAATTCTGGTGGCAGGGGCTTCGCTCTACGGGGTGAAGTTTATAGCTAGGTAATTGGAATTCCTTCGTATTTAAGGAATATGCGAGATTTCATTGCTGTTTCCATCGAATAAATTGAGCACTATATTGTGACGTGCGAGCGTGACGTGAATGAGGAGTGCATCGAGATGATCGATATCGAGGATTTCGGGCTGGCGGAGCCCGGCAAGCTGAGAGCGGGTATCAATCTCGGAAATGTGCTTCTGGTGACCGGCGCGACGGAAACCGGAAATCCATTCGGGGTCTCCCCAGCCATCGCGGCAGCCTTGGCCCGCAATCTCGGCTTCAGTGTCTCATACTGGACCTATCCGTCTCCGGGCGCGGTTGCGGATGCCGCCGATCAGGAAGACTGGGACATCTGCCTCATAGCAGAGGACCCCAAGCGAGCGGAAACTATAGAGTTCTGTGGCGCTTACGCTGAGATCGAGGCAACTTATATGGTGCCGGCAGGCTCGAAATTGACGAGTCTTGAAGACGTGGACAAGCCGGGAGTGCGGATCGCAGTGTCCGATAGATCCGCTTATGATCTCTATTTGAGCCGCGTCTTGAAGCATGCGGAGTTAAAGAGAGCACCGGGGCTCACAGCGGCCTTCGAATTGTTCCGCGATCAAAAACTGGAAGCACTGGCCGGGCTTCGGCCGGCGTTGTTAGAAAATGCGGCAACCTTGCCAGGTTCTCGCGTAATGGGCGGTGCATATATGGCCGTTCGTCAGGCGATTGGTGTCAGGCCAGGCAATCCTGCTTTTGCCAAGGCTGTGAAGCGCTTCGTCGCGGAGGCAAAGTCGAACGGCCTGATCGATGGGCTGATAAACGAGTTCGGTCAGCGCGGACGACTGTCGGTCGCGTCTTGACACTGTCGGCGCACGGTCGCCTTCTGAATTAGTCTGGACAATCCTGCTCTGGTCTTAAAACCGGCCTTCTGTTAGCGTCTGCTGCACCGCAACAGTACCAACCGGATCGAGCCCATGTCCGACCTCGAAACCCTTTCCGCCGCTTACCGGAACCTGAAATCCCGCAACCAGAATATCGATATGACTCGGGGTAAGCCCTCGGCTGCTCAGCTCGATCTGGCAGCGGCTATGTTCGATCTCGTCAGCAGCGAAGATTGCAAGGGTGCAGACGGTACTGACTACCGCAATTACGGCATCCTCGCGGGCATCCCGGAGGCGCGGGCGCTGTTCGCGGAGCTGATGGAAACAACGCCGGATTTAGTGATCACGGGCGGTAACGGCAGCCTGCAGATGATGTATGACGCGCTTCTGGGGGCGGTCATGTTCGGTGTGCCGGGCGGTGACGGTCCTTGGCAGGGTGTCAAATTTCTTTGCCCGGTGCCGGGCTATGATCGGCATTTCGCCATTTGCGAACGGCTTGGCATTGAGATGATCCCGGTCGAAATGCTGGATGACGGACCGGATATGGATGCGGTCGAGGCGCTGGTTGCCGAGGACGCTTCTATCAAAGGCATCTGGTGCGTGCCGAAATACTCAAACCCGACCGGTGCCGTGTATTCTGACCTGACGGTGGACCGGCTGGCGGCTATGAAATGTGCCGCGCCGGATTTCAGGATCATGTGGGACAATGCCTATGTGGTGCATCATCTGACCGGTGACATCGCTTCGGTAAAAAACATCCAGAAAGCGGCTGAAGCGGCTGGCAATGGCGACCGTATCCTGACCTTCGTCTCGACCTCGAAGATCAGTCTGGCGGGTGGCGGGGTGGCCGCTATGTCAGCCTCCAAAACCAACATCGACGACCAGTTGGAGCGGATGTTTTTTTCCAGTATTGGCCCGGACAAGATCAACCAGCTGCGCCACGTCCGGTTCTTCAAGGACACCGCCGGGGTCGCGGCACACATGGTTAAGCATGCCGAGATCATCGCGCCGAAATTCGCTGTCGTCGAAAAAGCGCTCACCGCAGCCTTCGAAGGCACAGATCTGGCCAGCTGGACCAAACCCGAGGGCGGTTACTTCGTCAGTGTCGATCTCGCCGACGGTTGCGCCGCAGAAACCGTGAAGCTCTGCGCCGAGGCCGGCGTGAAGCTCACCGCTTCCGGCGCCTGTTTCCCCTACGGCAACGACCCGCGCGACCGCAACATCCGCCTCGCCCCGACCATGCCGACAGTGGACGAGTTGGAGCGGGCGATGGAGGTGTTCTGCACGACGGCCAAGATGGTGTGTCTACAGAAGGTTGCGGATTGATGGTAGTGCTGAGTTATCAGCGGGCATATTCCGGTCAATAGGCCTCATGGGATTTGGCATATTCATTCACCGCGCTGACTCGATTTATGAGGATAGTCCCGCTGAGCGCTATCAGTTCCCGAGCCAATATCTAAAGCGCGCAGCCGCGTGCGTTGGCGGCTGGATCGTCTACTATGAACCGACCAAAGTTTCGGACACTCGCGGATACTATGCCGTTGCAAGAGTGGCGCAGATCGTTCCAGATCCAACAGCGGCGGAGATGTTTCTAGCTCTGATCGAACCGGGAACATATTTATCCTTTTCCAACCCGGTTCCGCTTTCGGTCGGTGGCGAATATGTCGAACAAGGTTTGCTAAACGTTGATGGAAATTTGACTGGCCGCGCTCAATCCGCTGTTCGGCCGCTTTCACCGGAGGATTTCAGCCGGATCGTCGATTTGGGATTGGGCGAGGAGGCTCCTGTTTTGCCGAGAATTGATCAGCCGGCCCCGGCTGATGGGTTTGGCGAGGATCAGGAGCCATTCCTGTATGGCATTGAACGCGAGAGGGTCGCTGTTCTTTCTTCACGCGTTGTTCGGAACAGGGTTTTTCGTGATGTCGTTCTCAAGGCATATGATGAGCGATGTGCAATCAGTGGAATTAAGCTCATTAATGGAGGTGGGCGTGCGGAAGTTGAGGCTGCTCATATCCGACCGGTTTCAAACGACGGGCCAGATATCGTCAATAATGGTCTCGCACTCTCTGGCACGGTGCATTGGATGTTTGACCGCGGTTTGATCAGTTTGGGCGATGACCTTGAGGTGCTCGTCTCACGGCAAGCTAACGACCCCGGTGCGGTTCGGGCATTGATTAACGAAACGGGGCGAGCCTTACCCTCTTTGCGAACGTCCGACCGACCGCACCCTGAATATCTCCAATGGCACCGGGATAATTGCTTCAAGCTGTAAAATCTGGTGCCAATTGAATTGAAACCTCAGGGCTTTCCGAGCCAGTAATCTCCATAGCTGTCCGCCCATTTCTTGAAATCGGCAAAATTGCGCTCCGGGTTCAGGTCCGGTGACCAGTCGAGTGCTTCCTTCAGGCGGGCGCTGACCAGCAGTTGACGGTCTGTGTCGCCATGCAGATTCACCGTCGGCTCTTCATCCGGTTTGGCGAGGCGCCAGGAGAAGTCCGGATAACCGCCTGCCAGCAATTCGCACCAGTCGGCTGTGCTCCACGGATCGGAGCAGCTGATGTTGAAGACGTCATAGGGGCGGCTCTCGCTGTTGATCAGTCGGACCAGAGCATCTGCAATGTCGCGGCTGTAGGTCCAGTCGCGCATGTCCCTGTAGCGCAGGGTTGCCTCGCCGCCTTTGAGCGCAATGAGGGAAGCCTGCATCTGGGGGCTGAGCGTGTCGCGCAGCCCACTGTCAACTTCCCAGGGACCGAAGACGCCTGAAAGGCGGACGCTGAACATGTCCATTTCCCAGAGCTCAGCAAGGCGGCGGGTGATGCATTCGGAGGCGAATTTCGTCGTGGAGTACATGTTGTGGGGCCAGGCCGGGAGGTCTTCGGACAACGGTTTGTCGCCGAAGGCCGTGCTGCCATAGGCAGCGGTGGAGCCGACATTGATCACACGCTTGAGGCCGGCATCCCGTGCCGCTTCCAGCGCGGCGGTGAAGGCCATCAGATTGACTTCAAGGATCGAGCGCGGGGCGTTTGCGTCTCTTTCCGGCCCGGCGGTGATCGCGGCGGCGCAGAACATCCGGTCGACCTTGTTGTCCTTCAAGGCGGAGAGAATGGCGCCGTCCTTGAGAGCGTCTCCGATCACCTCGACAACGGTGCCCGGGTGCGTGGCGAAGGCACGTTTCGCGGCTGGAGGGATCGCGCGCCGGTCGAACACAACGACGCTCTCACCTTTTGCCAGCAAGGCTTCCGCGATGTTGAGTCCGACAAAGCCTGCGCCGCCAAGAATTAAGACCGCCACGTTTCTCTCCAGTTCTTCTGCACGTTGTTGAAGATGATCCTAATGCAGGTGGTGCGATTGCCAAGGGGCGTCAAAGGCATCGCACCCTGCGCATCTCCGCGTTAGGCTCCCTCCCGGGGGAAATCAGGGGAGTATGTGGCATGGCGGTAATTCCGCGCGATTTTGTAGGGTACGGAGCCAATCCACCGGATCCGCGTTGGCCGGATGGCGCGCGGCTGGCGGTGAATTTCGTCATCAATGTCGAGGAGGGGTCGGAATATTCGATCCTGGACGGCGATGGCTTTTCCGAGTCCGGCCTGACGGAATCACCCGGCTCTCCGAACATGCCGGGCAGCCGCGATCTTGCCGCCGAATCCATGTTTGAATATGGCAGCCGGGTCGGCTTCTGGCGCGTACTGCGACTGTTCCAAGAACGGGAAATGCCCGCGACATTCTTCACCTGCGCACTGGCTGTTGAGCGCAACACGGAACTGGCAGCGGCGATCCGGTCCTCGGGTTTTGATATTTGCTGCCATGGATGGCGCTGGATCGAGCATTTCAAACTCCAGCGTGACGAGGAGCAGGATCACATCCGACGCGCAGTGGACTCTCTCAAGGAAACCCTGGGGGAACGTCCGCTCGGTTGGTACTGCCGACATGGCCCGGGAGAGGCGACGCGGGAACTGTTAGTGGAAGAGGGGGGCTTTCTCTATGACAGCGACGCCTATAATGACGAGTTGCCTTATTGGGTGACGGTAGGTGGCAATGCACATCTCGTTGTGCCCTACTCCCTGACCCACAATGACTCGAAATTTTCCCGAGGCTGGCTGAATACCGGCCAACAATTCTTTGAGTTTATCCGAGACGGGTTCGACATGCTCTATGCGGAGGGAAAGACCCAGCCAAAGATGATGTCTATCGGCTTGCACACACGGCTCATAGGTCATCCGGCGCGAGCGGCCGGGCTTGCGAGATTTCTGGACTATATCAAGGGCTTCGATGATGTCTGGGTGACAGGGCGGCTTGATATTGCCCGGCACTGGCGGGAGCATCATTCATACCGCTGAATCCCCGCGGAAATCGCTCCGTGCGGGATCAGTCCGGAGCGTAGGCCTTTATGAATCCGTCAACAGCCTCGTCGATGGCGGCTGTTGCCTGTTCCGGGGTCCAGTCGCAGGTACCAGAGAACAGGGTTTGAATCAGGAACGGGCCGGCGATGACGCTTTGGAACTGAGCGGCAGCGATGACGGGGTCAGCCTTCTTCATAAGTCCCTTTTCCTGCATGGTCAGGAAGTATTCCGCCATCTCTTCGCGCATTTTCCCGGGACCGGCACACCAGAAAGACTCCCCGATCAGCGGAAACTGCTCAACTTCACGGATCACAGTGCGCATGAAGCGCAGTTTGTCCGGGTCCGTCACCTTGGACATCAGCATGTGGGCGGATTCGGTCAGTACTTCGACAAGTGTGCCGGAATAGTCGACGTCATCTGAGTTTTCTTCACCGAAACCGACGCACAGCCCTCCCATAACAGTGCTGAACAGGTGCTCTTTGCTATCGAAATAGCTGTAGACGGTGCGCTTGGAGACATTCGCTTCCGCCGCCACCTTGTCCATTGATGTGATCTCATATCCCTGTTCCGTGAACAGCTTGCAAGCAGCATTGACGATTTGTCGCTGTTTCTCGGTCACCGGACCATCATCCGGAAAATTTTTATCAATCTGGGTCATGGGTCCTTGAAGTCGTTCGGTACACTAATTAGTTTACAGACACTACACCGTGTAGTGTATTTTGTTTGTCACTCTCATGAAAACAATAGCACATTCTCTTATATGCCGGAGGGGCTGATGTCGGACGAAGGTTTGGGGAATTCCGCTATCCGGAAGGCCGGTTGGGTTACGAAATATGCCCAATGGGTCATTCGCTGGCGCTGGGCGGTTATTGCCGCTTCAATTTTGATAACGCTTGGAACAGGTTTCGGCGGCCAATTCCTGTCCTTTTCTACTGACTACCGTGTCTTCTTCAGTAAGGAAAATCCGCAGCTTCAGGCGTTTGAATCGCTGCAGCGGGTGTTTAACAAAGAAGACAATATTTCTCTGGTGCTGCAGCCGGACAATGGTGATGTGTTCCAGCCAGACATGCTGGCCGCAATCCGGGATCTGACGGAGAAATCCTGGCAAGTCCCGTTTGCAACCCGGGTCGACAGTCTCTCCAATTTTCAGAACAGCACGGCGGAGCAGGACGATCTGATCGTCGATGATCTGGTGCCGGCAGACAGTCCTCTCGATGTCGCCGACTTGAACCGCATTCGTACCGCAGCGATGAGCGAGCCGTTGCTGCTGGCCCGGATTATAGCACCGGACGCCCGCACAACGATGGTCAACATCACCATCACTCTGCCGCAGAAGGCCCTGACGGAAGTGCCGGAGGCGATGGCTTATGTCGATGGACTTGTCGCTGAGTTCCGGGCCGATAATCCGGATATCACCCTGGCGATCACCGGGTCGGTGGCCCTCAACAACAGTTTCTCGGTTTCCGCACAGGGCGATATGCAAACCCTGATCCCGCTGATGTATGGGATTCTGCTGCTTGTGATGGCCGTCCTCTTGCGCTCGATCTCGGGAACATTCGCAACATTGCTGGTGATCGCATTCTCCGCAATGACGGCGATGGGGCTGGCTGGCTGGTTTGCTATTCCGCTGACTCCGCCTTCAGTTATGGCGCCGACCATTATTCTGACCCTGGCCATTGCGGATTCGATACATGTGCTGATCAGTATGTTCCATAGCATGCGGCGTGGTGTGCCCAAACGTGACGCACTGGTGGAAAGCCTTCGGGTCAATTTCCAGCCGGTTTTCCTAACCAGCCTGACCACCATAATCGGTTTCCTGTCGCTGAATTTCTCGGACGCGCCGCCGTTCCGCGATCTTGGCAACATCACGGCGATGGGCGTGGGGGCGGCCTGGTTCTTCTCCATCGCTTTCCTGCCGGCCCTGATGGTCGTGCTCCCGGTGCGTGTGAAGCAGAGGGAGGAACATGAGAGCGCGGCCATGGAGCGGCTGGCGGATTTTGTCATCCGGCGCCGGGGTCCGATCATGGTCGGCACGCTTGCGCTTGTTGTAGGGCTCGTCGCATTCATCCCGAAGATCGAGTTGAACGATCAATTCGTGAAGTATTTCGACAAGAGTATCGAGTTCCGGAACGATACGGACTGGGCGACCGACAACCTCTCGGGCATCTATCAGGCCCAGTGGAGCATTCCGGCGGCCGGGAGCGGCGGTATTTCAGACCCCGATTACCTCCGTCGTCTTGAAGGTTTCAGCCAGTTCCTTCGGGCACGCGGAGAAGTCGTCCATGTCCTGACACTGACCGACATCTTCAAGCGCCTGAACAAGAACATGCATGGCGACGATCCGGACTGGTACAAGCTGCCTGACCAGCGGGATCTTGCCGCGCAGTATCTGTTGCTGTTCGAGATGTCCCTTCCGTTCGGCCTGGACCTTAACAATCAGGTCAATGTCGACAAATCGGCCGTGCGCGTGATCGCCACTCTGGAGAACGTCACCACCAACGAGCTCCAGGTTCTGGACGATGAGGCCTCGGCCTGGCTCCGGGATAACTTCCCGAGTGCTGCGGAAACCAAAGCGTCGGGGCCTTTCGTCATGTTCGCCTATATTGCCAAGCGCAATATTGAGGGAATGCTGACAGGGACTTTCCTCGCCTTTGTTTTGATCTCGGCAACGTTGACCATCGCACTCCGGAGTCCGAAGCTTGGCGCTATCTCGCTGGCCCCGAATTTGGTGCCGGCCGCGATGGCCTTCGGGATCTGGGGGCTGGTTGTCGGCGAGGTTGGCATGGCCTCCTCTGTCGTGGCAGCAACAAGCCTCGGAATCATCGTCGATGCAACGGTGCATTTCCTCTCGAAATACCGGCGTGCCCGGGTCGAGCGGGGTGAGGATGCGGAAGATGCGGTGCGCTACGCCTTCTCGACGGTTGGCACGGCGCTCTGGGTAACCACGGCCATTCTGGTCGCCGGGTTCGCGGTGCTCTCACTCTCCACCTTCAAGATCAACGGGGTCATGGGGATGCTGACCGCGATCACGCTGGTCATGGCCATCATCATCGACTTCCTCCTGTTGCCAGCAATGCTGCTGTTGCTCGATGGCCGTCGTAAAGATCGGGATGCCGGACAGGCTCCCCTTGCCCAAGCTGCGGAGTAAGAAAATGACAAATCTGAAGCGTGTTTTGGCCCTGACGGTGCTGGCCATCAGCCCTGTGCTGCAATCCGCCTACGCGGAAACACCACAGGAGAAGGGGCGTGCCATAGCCCAGGAAACTGATCGTCGGGATCTCGGCTGGGGCGACAGCAATGTCGTAATGTCGATGATCCTGCGCAACGCCGATGGAGAGAGCAGTGTCCGCGAACTCCGGCTTCGGTCCCTTGAAGTGCCGGAGCGAGGTGTCGGGGACAAAAGCATCACGGTATTCGACAAACCGCGGGATATTGAAGGGACGGCTTTCTTGTCCCACACCAAGATTCTGGATCCGGATGATCAATGGCTTTACCTGCCGGCGCTAAAGCGGGTGAAGCGGATTTCGTCCAAGAACAAATCCGGCCCCTTTGTCGGCTCAGAGTTCGCTTACGAGGATCTTGTGAGCCAGGAAGTCGACCGATATGACTACGCTTGGTTGCGGGATGAGAATTGTGGCGAGGCAGCGCCGACCCTGGAGTGCTTCGTCGTCGAGAGGACCCCTCTCTACGAGCATTCCGGCTATACCAAGCAGATCTCATGGGTGGACAAGCAAGACTATCAGCCACGCAAGACCGAGTTCTACGACCGTAAGGACGCGTTGCTGAAAACCCTGCTGATACTGGATTACAAGCAATATCAGAGTCAGTACTGGCGAACACACCGGATGGACATGATCAATCACCAGACCGGCAAGTCCACAACCCTGACCTTCGAGGATTACAGTTTTAAAGTGGGACTCTCGGAGAGTGACTTCGAAAAGAACCGGCTGAAGCGCGTAAGATGATCAGGAGCGCTCGTTTCGCGGCGGCGGGGCTCTGCCTCGCCGCCGGAGCTCTACCCGCACTGGCGGAAGAGCCGAACATCGAAACCAGTCTGGAACTCGGCATGGAGCTCCGGGTGTTTCCGGGCGATCCCGCCTTCGGGTCGCAGCAAGACCGGGCTGCCAGTCCATCTTTCTACCTGGAACCGGAAATCACAGCGGACTGGAACGGGGGAGACGACCGTTTCACACTGGTGCCCTATGCCCGTGTGGATCAGGACGATGACAGCCGGACCCATGTCGATCTCCGGGAGGCCAACTGGTTGCATTTCGGTGACGGCTACGATCTGGTGGTTGGTGCTGACAAGGTGTTCTGGGGGGTGACCGAATCCCGGCATCTGGTGGACATTGTCAACCAGAGCGACGGGGTTGAGGACGTAGACGGTGAAGACAAGCTCGGCCAGCCGATGGTCCAACTCGCGGTGCCGAGCGATCTGGGCACGTTCAGCTTTTTTGTCATGCCTTACTTCCGGGAACGTACGTTTCCCGATGCGGATGCGCGGCTGAGCGGTGGTGCACGTGTCGATGGCGATGCGCAGTTTGACGCGGACTCGGAAGAATTCCATCCGGATCTTGCCGTCCGTTGGTCCCATGTGATCGGTGATTTCGACGTTGGGCTGTCGCATTTTCATGGCACCAGCCGGGAGCCGCGCCTGCTTGCACTCGACCCGGCCAACCCAACCAACCTCACCCCGTATTACGATAAGATCGACCAAACCGGGTTGGATCTGCAATACACTACCGATGCTTGGCTCTGGAAGCTGGAGGCCATAGGCAGGGGCGGTCACGGAGACTATTTTCCTGCTGCGGTCGCTGGGATTGAATACACGCTCTTCGGCATTCGCGGGACTGACATGGACCTCGGGTTTCTCGCCGAATATCAGTATGACGGCCGGGACGAAGATGGCAGCGCGCCGGGCACACTTGCCAATAACGATACCTTCGTCGGCACGCGGCTGACCTTCAACGATGTGGACGACATCTCGATCCTCGCCGGTGCTGTGGTCGATAACGAGGATGGCTCGACCTTGCTGTCCCTGGAGGCGGAGCGCCGGATCGGGGACGCCTGGAAGGTGGAGGCGGTTGCCCGTTTCTTCCTCAATGCCGACCGGGAGAATGCCCTGAAGGTGCTGGAGCGTGACGATTTCGTCAGTCTGACGCTGATCCGATATTTCTGAGGTGTGATCGGCGAATACAGTTCGGTCCGGCTATGGCGCCGGTTTCACTGCGACAAGAATGATGTGGTCGGTGACGCGCAAAAGCGACTCCATCTGTTCGAACCTGATATAATCGGGATTAATGCTGCATAGCCTCTTCCCAGTCACGCCTTCGGATCAACACGGGCTCATAATCGGCTTCCTTCGGCAAGAAGACCCAGAGGCCTACTTCCGGAGAGCGCGGGTCGTCATGCCCGTTCGCCTTGCTGATCGTGCCAACTCGGTTAAACAAAAGCTCATAAATATCGCCAGTGTACCGAGCGGTTCGGTGTTCCATAGTCAGGTTCATCGCGACCTCCCGCGCCAAATGGTATGCCCAGTTGACGGAAAAGCGGGCGATAGGTGAAGTGCCAGCTTGCCTAAAAATATTCGAAAAAAAGAAAATTTTCGCTTATTGGTAAGCTAACCGATTGCTCTGGGTGAATTTTTCAAAAACTGGTCGGATCGATGCATTAATCCACTATTTAAGTGAAGAAATATGATTTTTAGTCCGAAAAGGCGCTTTCTGCATACGAAATGGTGACGTGTTGTAAGATGCCTTTCTTGCGGCCGTCCTTTGTTTGATGTTCGATCGTCGCCAATAGCCGTGCGTTTATCCAGAAAGCCGACTCCTGTGCGCATTTGGCCTTCACAACAGTGGATCGTGCGCGTTGACGTACCCATTGATGCGGCTTCTCTCTTTACGCCGCTGGGGCGCGGAGATAAGAACCGAAGGCATTTGTTCGTGAGGTGATGACTTGACCGACCATTCTCCGGATACCGGCGCTCCGGCGCCAGCGCCGCTCGGCCCTGACGATCCGGCAACAGTTATCGTGCTTGGCAACGAGAAAGGCGGTTCCGGTAAATCAACAGGCGCGATGCATGTGACCGTCGCCTTACTCCGGCTTGGCTTTAAAGTCGGCTCCATCGATCTTGATATGCGGCAATGGACGCTGACGCGGTATCTTTCTAACCGCGCGGCGACGATGAAGAACGATGGCATTTCAATGCCTATGCCCGTGCATGTGTTCCTTTCCCGCAGCGACAAGCCGAACCGCAAGGAAGCAGAGGCAGAGGACAAGCAGCGGTTCGAGGCGGTCCTGACGAAGCTCCGTTCAGAATCAGACTTTGTGGTGGTTGATTGTCCGGGCACAGACACTTATGTCGGCCGTCTTGCGACCGGCTATGCGGACAAACTCGTCACGCCGCTAAATGACAGCTTCGTCGATCTGGACATGCTGGCCAATGTCGATGGCCGGACCGGCGAGATCATCAAGCCCAGTGTCTATTCCGAAATGGTCTGGGAAGCCCGCAAGCAGAAAGCGGCTCGAGATGGCGGTACGCTTGACTGGATTGTGATGCGCAACCGCCTCTCCAGTCTTGCTGCTCGCAACAAGCAGGAGATGGAGCGCGTGGTTGGTCTGCTTGCAAAGCGGATTGGCTTTCGGGTGGCGCCCGGTTTCAGTGAGCGGGTTATCTTCCGTGAATTGTTCCTGCGCGGCCTTACAATGCTCGATGTCTTCGAGATCGGCGACAGCGGCAAACCGCAGCTTTCTCACGTCGCCGCCCGACAGGAGGTCCGTGGCCTCCTGAATTCGTTGCAGCTGCCGAACCGAATACCGACGCCGCATTCGAGTGAACCTCCTGACGAGGCCATTGAGACGCCATCACTGATGGGGGACGAGGAACTGGAAGAGTAAGGTCCACTGCTTGTTTCCCTGGACTTTATGCCCCGCAATTGCCGTGAGAATGGGATATGCCGTGAGTGTGACTGCCGGACTGAACCATCTTGGCCTGTCTGTCCGTGATCTGAACGAGACCACCCGGTTTTTTGTCGATGTACTTGGCTGGAAAGAGCTGTCTCGTGACGAGAGTTATCCTCGCAACGCTGTCACTGATGGAAACTTGCGCTTAACGCTTTGGCAGGTCGACCATTCGCAGAACGTGATCGATTTCGACCGACGAGCGAATATTGGCTTGCACCACCTTGCAATGGAGGTCCCCGATGAGGATGCACTCTATGAAATTGCCGGGCGAGTGAGGGACTGGCCAGGTGTGGAGATCGAATTCATGCCGGAATTCATGGGGACGGGACCAAGGAAGCACATGATGTTCCGCGAGCCGGGCGGCATTCGCCTTGAACTGGTCTGGCCGGGAACCGCTTAGGCGGTCATTCCGCTCAGCGCCAGCTTGACTCGGTGGCCATCTCGTTCAGTGCCAATCCACTTAGCTCGAAGTCAGCCGCCTGATACTGTCGGCTTCCAATATGATTGTAGAATTCAATGGCAACCGAGTTGGTAGGCAGGGACTGCCAGACGACCCAGGACCCACCGCGTGCTATGGTCTCTGCTGCCACGGCGCCGATCAGAGCACGCCCGGCTCCGGTGCCACGGACCCGATGTTCGACATAGAGATCGAGCATGTGAACGCCCGGTGTGCCGAGGCCGATATTGAAGCTGTTGATAAAGATTGTGTAGCCGATCAGCTCCGACTCCTGCTCCGCTACAATCCCGTCGAACCTTTTCTGGTCGCCGAACCCGTAACGGATCACGTCGTCGGCTCCGAAGGGAGGCGGTGGCATGCCTTCGTGGGCGGACAAGGCGGCGGCCATCTGCGCCACGCGCTCTGCATCCTTCTCCAGCAATCCCCTGACGCTGAATTCCATTATGATCTCCTTGTGATGTGGGTTGGAAATCTCAGGCTGCGATGCAACATAATGCTAAAGCTATGATGAAAGTGAAGCGGCGAAGATGGCCACGCAAAAAAAGAGCGGGTGGATAGTCAATAAGACGGCTTCAGGACCGGTTTCGTCCCAGTCCGACATAGATGCCTTTGTGCGTCAGGTGCGAAGCGCACCTGCCGCAGTTCCGGCTGGTCGTCCGGGGCGTCTGCTGTTCGGTATGGATGCCACTGCCAGCCGGGAGTCCTCCTGGGACCGGGCCTGCCAAATTCAGGGAGAGATGTTTTCGGAAACTGCGACCCTTGGCGGTCTCTCGGTCCAGCTTGCCTACTATCGCGGTTTCGGTGAATTCAAATCCAGCGATTGGCTGACAGACACTCAGAAACTGTTGCGTGTGATGACCGGCGTGTTCTGCCTTGGTGGGCAGACTCAGATTGGACGCTTGCTCAGCCATGTCATCTCCGAGACCCGTCAGGAGAGAATTCAGGCGGTAGTGTTTGTTGGCGATGCCTTCGAAGAGGATATCGACGCAGTGTGTCATCAGGCTGGCGAGTTGGGCGTTCTGGGTGTCCCGGTTTTCATCTTTCATGAAGGTGGCGACCCTATGGCTCGGCGCACTTTCGAACAGATCGC
The DNA here is from genome assembly GCF_039990255.1 of Nisaea sp. Classification (GTDB taxonomy): domain Bacteria; phylum Pseudomonadota; class Alphaproteobacteria; order Thalassobaculales; family Thalassobaculaceae; genus Nisaea. The sequence continues at coordinate 356,244 of NZ_JBDXGG010000018.1, forward strand.
ACGGCTGACCAAGGGCGCCTGCTGCCCGTTTGACGGCAACAGCGCGCAGCAGCTCCGGGACTTGTTGGCGGCGGTTGCGGTTTATGCCGCGGGCGGCAGGAGGGCCCTACAGGACTTTTCGGCACGGCGGGGCGGTGCGGCATTGCAGCTGACCCATCGCTTCGGCAAATGACAGTGATCGGCGGGAGTGTAGTCCAGTGCAGTTTCTGATACTCGGCGCCAGCCTTCTGGTCGGCCTCGGTATGATCGGCTACTGGTTTGTAAATGCTGATCCGGCAAAGATTCGCGTCACCGCGAAATGGATCGGGCTTGGTTTGCTCGCTGTCCTGGTCATCGCGCTGATTTTCTTCCGGAGGTTCGACTGGCTGATGTATGCCGGGCTTGTGGTATTGCCATTTCTTATGCGGGCCGGCGCTCTTTTTCGCCGCTTCCGGAACACTGTCAAAATGGCACGAGGCCCAGCCCCCGGCCAGAGCAGCGCGGTGCGCACGGAGACGCTTTCTGTCAGCCTGGATCATGACAGTGGAGCCATCGAAGGCGAGGTATTGCGCGGCCGTTTTGCGGGAATGCAGCTCTCCGCCCTGTCCTTCGATGACGTGCTGGAATTGCTGGCCGACTGCTCGAAGAACGATCCCCAGTCCGTCGCTATTCTGGAAAGTTACCTGGATGCGGCTCATGGGCGGGATTGGCAGGAGCGAGCGGGTGCGAATACGAGTGCTGGTGATGGCCGTGCTTCGTCTGGCTCAGGCGCGATGTCGAAAGAGCAGGCGCTCGAAATACTGGGGCTCGAAAATGGCGCTGACGAGGCTGCGATTCGAGAAGCGCACCGTCGGCTGATGATGGCTAATCACCCTGATCGGGGAGGATCAGATTATCTCGCGGCCCAGATTAATGAGGCAAAAGACGTTCTGCTTGGTTCGTGATCCAAGCGATCCTTGCTGTTTTCGCTGCTTCTGTGCCAATAACGGAGTGCCCTGCTAACCGTGATGGCTGGGCAGTGGACCCTATCAACGATTAGAAGTTCAGATATGCCAGTACCAGTGCGGAAGGCGATATTTCCGGTCGGGGGGCTTGGCACGCGTTTCCTGCCGGCAACCAAGTCAATGCCGAAAGAAATGCTTCCGGTTGTCGACAAACCGCTCATTCAGTATGCCGTTGAAGAAGCGCGTGCCGCCGGGATTGAGGAGTTCATCTTCGTCACCGGCCGCGGCAAGACCGCGATAGAGGATCATTTTGATCACGCGTTTGAGTTGCAATCCATGCTCAACGAGCGGAGCAAGAAAGACGCGTTGAAGGTGGTCGAGGCGACGATCCCGGCCGCCGGTCAGTTTTCCTATACCCGTCAGCAGGAACCGCTTGGCCTGGGTCATGCGGTCTGGTGCGCGCGGAATTTTGTCGGCATGGAGCCTGTTGCGGTTCTGCTGGCGGATGATCTGATCCTGAACGGCCAGGGCTGCCTGAAGCAGATGGTCGACGCCTATAACAAGGTCGGCGGAAACATGGTTGCGGCCATGGAAGTCGAACGCGAGGAAACCCAATCCTACGGCGTCATCACGCCGGGTGAGGTGAGGGACCGGCTCATAGAAGTGCGTGGCCTGGTGGAAAAGCCGAAACCGGAAGAGGCGCCGTCGAACTATGCGATCATCGGCCGCTATATTCTGCAGCCCAAGGTCTTTGAGGACCTGGCGCGTTTTGAAAAAGGCGCCGGCGGCGAAATCCAGCTTACGGATGCCATGGCCCGCCAGCTCGGCCTTCAGCCTTTCAACGGTTACTTGTTTGAAGGGCATCGTTTTGACTGCGGCACAAAGTCCGGCTTTCTCGAGGCGAATATAGCCTATGCTCTCGACCGTCCGGACATGGCAGATGCCGTCCGGAGCTTTTTGAAGAATTACGCCTGATCACGGAGCGACTTCATGCGTATTGCCATGATCGGTACCGGCTATGTCGGCCTGGTATCCGGAGCCTGCTTTTCGGAATTCGGTAACGACGTCGTTTGCGTCGATAAGGACGAGGTGAAGATCTCACGTCTTGATCGCGGGGAAATACCGATCTTCGAGCCGGGCCTGGACGACCTGGTCGCGAATAACGTGCGTGCAGGGCGGCTTACTTTCACGACCGACCTAACCTCAGCGGTCAGGGATGCGGACGCGGTGTTCATCGCTGTTGGCACGCCGACGCGGCGCGGTGACGGGCACGCGGATCTGTCATACGTCTACGGCGCGGCAAAAGAGATCGCCGATGCGATGGAAGGTTATACTGTCGTCGTCACCAAATCGACGGTCCCTGTCGGAACTGGCCGCGAGGTCGAGCGTATCATTCGTGAAGCACGGCCGGACGTGGATTTCGATGTCTGTTCGAACCCGGAATTTCTGCGCGAGGGGGCCGCGATCGCGGACTTCATGCGTCCCGACCGGGTGGTGATTGGCTCGGAAAGCGAGCGCGCCCAGGAAGCGATGCGGGCAATCTACCGGCCGCTTTATCTGATTGAGACGCCGATCGTCTTCACCTCTCTGCAGACCAGTGAGTTGATCAAATACGCGGCGAACACGTTCCTCGCGACCAAGATCACCTTCATCAATGAAATCGCGGATCTGTGTGAGAAGGTTGGCGCAGATGTGCATGACGTATCGCGGGGTATCGGCCTCGATGGCCGGATCGGCCGCAAGTTCCTGCATCCTGGTCCCGGTTATGGTGGTTCTTGCTTCCCGAAAGACACGCTGGCGCTGGTGAAGACCGCACAGGATTACGAGGCGCCGTTGCGGATCGTCGAGACGGTGGTCGATATCAACGATAAGCGCAAGAAGCAGATGGCGGACAAGGTCATTCGAGCCTGTGGTGGTTCGGTCTCCGGCAAGACCATTGCTGTCCTCGGCCTTACTTTCAAGCCGAATACAGATGATATGCGGGATAGCCCCAGCCTCGACATTGTCCCCGCCCTGCAGGCGGCCGGTGCAACGGTGAAGGCTTATGATCCGGAAGGCATGAAGGAAGCGCGGGAGATGCTCCCGGGTGTCGAGATGTATGACAATGCATATGCACCGATTGAAGGGGCCGACGTCGTTGTGCTCATCACCGAGTGGAACGAGTTCCGGGCGCTTGACCTGAAGCGCGTCAAGGGGTTGCTGAAGGAGCCCCTGATGGTCGATCTGCGTAACGTCTATAACCCGGACGAGATGGCCGATGCCGGATTTACCTATGTCTGCGTAGGCCGCAGCACAATTGACGCGAAGGTTCAGGCATGAGTGCACACCAGTTCCTACCGACGATCCTTCGGGAATATGATGTTCGCGGTGTTGTCGGCGAAACGCTGAGTACCGACGATGCCCGGGCTCTCGGCCGGGCGTTCGGAACGCGGGTCATCCGCAATGGCGGCACAAAGGTGTCTGTCGGACGCGACGGACGGATCAGCTCGCCCGACATGGAAGCGGCGGTGGTCGAGGGGCTGATGGCCGCCGGGATCGCCGTCACCCGTCTTGGCGGCGTTGCCACACCGATGCTTTATTATTCGGTCTATGCACTCGAGACCGATGGCGGGATCATGATCACCGGCTCGCACAATCCGCCGAACCATAACGGTTTCAAGATGATGCTGGGCAAAGGGCCGTTCTTCGGTGCCGATATTCAGGATCTTGGCCGGATCGCGGCGGAAGACGATTTTGAGAGTGGTTTAGGCTCGGTCGAGGATGCCGATATTCTTGACAGCTATGTCGACCGCCTGCTGCGGGACGTCAGCCTAGGTCGCCAGTTGAAGATCGTCTGGGATTGCGGAAACGGTGCTGCGGGCCCATCAGTAAACCAGGTCTGCATGCGGCTGCCCTCGAACCACAAGGTGTTGTTCCCCGAAGTCGACGGAACCTTTCCGAATCACCATCCCGATCCGACTGTGCCCGAGAACCTTGAGGATCTCATTGCCATGGTGCAGGAGCGCGGTGCCGATCTCGGGATTGCTTTCGATGGCGATGGCGATCGTATCGGTGTCATTGATGACAAGGGCCGGGTGCTCTGGGGTGATCAACTGCTGACAGTGCTGGCCGAGGATGTGCTGAAAGAAAACCCGGGTGCCACCGTTATCGCCGATGTGAAGGCAAGCCAGGTGCTGTTCGACAAGATCGCGGAATTTGGCGGCAAGCCACTGATGTGGCGGACAGGTCATTCCCTGATCAAGACCAAGATGGCGGAAACAGGTGCACCGCTCGCCGGTGAGATGAGCGGGCACATCTTCTTCAAGGATCGCTATTACGGCTTCGACGACGCGCTATACGCGGCGGTCAGGCTGGTCGAGGGGCTGAGCCACCGGGACGAGCCGCTGTCTGCGATCCGGGATGCGCTGCCGCAGGTCATGAACACACCGGAGATGCGCTTCCAGTGCGACGACACACGCAAGTTTGATGTTGTGACCGAGGTCAAGGACTGGCTCTCTGACCAGACCGGCATCGAGGTGTCGGACGCGGACGGCGTCCGGGTCAACACCCCGGACGGCTGGTGGTTGCTGCGCGCCTCCAACACACAGGACGTGCTTGTGGCGCGTTGCGAGTCGCAGACCGAGGCTGGGCTGGACCGGCTGAAGGGCCAGCTCAGGGATGCACTGACGGCCGTAGGTGAGACCCTGCCGGATATCTGAGAGACGGGCGCGGGAGCAGAGATGCAGCGGCGCCAGATCTTGTAAAGGCATCGGAGGTCGATGCAATGAAACCAATTTCAGTTGTTTGCGGGGCCGTCACGAGATGAGTGGGGCATCGAAAGTTATTGCTTCCGAGTTACCGGTCGAAAGCATTCTGCGTGAGCGTATTGCGCCATCCGATTTCCTGGATTGTTTTTCAGTCGCTTCGGAGATGACGCCTAGGCGGGCGGCGGAGATTATTGTCGACTTTCCAGGGTGGGCCCGAGCATTGCTGCGTTTACGCAATGTTTTGACCTCACCGTTTGGTCTGTCGGCAGATGGCCCGGCCGCAGCTGACAAGGTAGGAGTTTTCCCGGTGGAGCAGGAAACCGGGACGGAATTGATCGCCGGTTTCAACGATCGCCATCTTGATTTTCGTGTTTCGGTCTTCAGCGACGGAGGCAGGGTGTCATTGGCTACCTGGGTGCACCCACATAATCTCGGAGGCTGGCTTTATTTGGCGACAATCCTGCCATTTCATATCCTTGTCGTACGGAATGCCTTGGCTCGGGTTGCGGTATCAGACGCCGCCCTTCGGTAAGGCATTTGGCATTTGACCTGCTCGCAGGAAAGTTGCTGCGGATTATCGAGGTGAGAAAATCGATGCGCCTTAGTCGGCGGCAGGGATCGTGGCGACTTCGAGGCCGTCGTTACCAGGAACGGGAACACAAGGCACATGTTTTCGGGCCAGCAAGGCGCAGGCGTTACGGGCACCGGCCTCACTCAGGCCAGTGACGCGGGAGCGATAGACGGTGCCGTGCTCGCGGGTCACGCGCTCGACGGAGTCGGTTGAACCCTTCAAGATTAGCTTCAGGTGCTTGCGGGCTGTATCGATCATCGCTTCAGCTGGCCCCTTGCTTGAATAGGCACCCACCTGAATACCCCAGCCGCGATCCGATCCGCCAAGAACCGTTTCAGTTTGCAAGGTGGCATCGGTAATAGTCGATTGAGCGGATGCGAGCTGAACTATACCGTTTTCATCGAAGGTTGGCCGTGCCATCGGGATAGGAGCTGGTGTCCGGTTGCGGGCGATAAGTTCCGCCTTTTTAAAGCCACGATTGAGGAGTGAGATCATGTGTCGGTCGCGGGATTTTGCGGTCCGGCCACCAAACACCACGGCGATCAGATGTCTGTCGCCCTGGTGCACGGAGGATACCAGATTGAAACCGGATGCACGGGTGTAGCCCGTCTTGATGCCATCGGTTCCGGAATAGCGGCCGAGAAGGTTGTTGTGATTGCCGTAGGTACGGCCCTTGTAAGTGAACTTCTTTGTTCGGAAATAGTGGTAATACTGCGGGAAATCGCGCTGGATTCGGAGACCGAGCTTGGCCATGTCTCGGGCTGTGCTTTTCTGCCGTCGGTTCGGGAGGCCCGAAGCGTTCCGGAAGCTGGTCTTGGTCATGCCAAGTGTGCGTGCTTTCTTGGTCATCGCGACAGCGAAATTGACTTCACTTCGTGCCAGATGCTCACCAACAACGGTGGCGACATCATTCGCAGAGCGGGTGACCAGGGCGAGGATAGCGTCTTTGACGGTTATTTGATCACCTTTACGCAAACCAATGTTGGTTTGCGGTTGCCCTGCGGCACGCTTGGAAACCTTCATCCGGGTCTTCAGCGTAACCTTGCCTTTATCCAAGGCATCGAAAACCATGTAGAGGGTCATGATTTTGGTGAGTGATGCGGGGTAGTTTTTGGTGTCGGCGTTCTTCGCGTAGAGGACGTCCAGTGTCTCCGCGTCCATGACGAAAGAGGCATAGCGTGCTTCCGCGCCTCCAGCCGACAACCAGAGCATCAGCCCAACCGCGAGGGCGCAGAAAACCATGAAGGCTCGCCGTGTCACGCAGTCCGCCATGTGCCCCCCCCATTCGTCCGTCCTGCCAGAAATGCAATACGGGTACATCGTACCAAAAATCATCGAAATCTTATGTAAGAGCTTAGCTCTTGTCCATAACCGATTGAAACAAAATTAAACATGCCGTCAATTTTGAGGGTGGTTGTGGAATTGATCAGAGGTTGGCACACGAGTCGATTGCCTCTTTCAATCAATTATGCTGCAGCGCACAAAAAATACACTTGACCTTTTTCCTGTAATTCCTATCTTACCGTATATGTTGCAATGCAGCATGAGCCCGGACATATCCTGTGAATGTGCGTGTCCGAGGGACATGCCTGCGGCCCGCCGGGCTAAGTCCCCGGATTTTGACAACAAATGCGCAAGGAGAGTTATTATGGTTGCGAAGAAAACCACCTCTACCGCTGCTGCCGGCCAGGTCGAAGACGCGGTCGCAGTTGGTAAGGAAACTGTTGAAGCCGCTGTGAAGGCGACTCAGGAAGTTGCCGAGAAGAGCTACGGCCAGGCGGTCGAGCTCATGAAAGATCATGCGGAGAAGGCCCAGAAGGCTCTCTATGGCGGCTATGACGAATACACGTCGCTGGGCAAGGCTAACTACGACGCCTATGTCACGGCGATGAACACCTGGTCCAAGGGCTTTGAGGCCATCGGCAAAGAGCTCTATGCCTTCGGTCAGGAAAGCGTTGAGGTCTCCGTCGAAACAGGAAAGACCGTGATGAGCTGCAAGACCGTCAATGATCTGATGGAACTGCAGACCGACATGACCAAGAAAAGCTATGACAAGGCCGTCGGGGAAATCACCAAGATTTCCGAGATGTCCGTCAAGACGGTCAATGAAGCGATCAAGCCGATCCAGGAAAGCCTGACCGGTACCTTTGAGAAAATTACCAAGCAGGCCGCCGCCTAACTGGTTGTCTCACATATGACGAACGAAAGCCCGGCTGCAACAGCCGGGCTTTTTGTATTTTGTCGATCCGAAGCCACTTCCGAACCCGGATTTTCTTTAGCAGGGTGATTTTGCAGTCCGAAAATCATGAGGCGTCTGACGGATTTAACCTTGCAACGGCTTGTGCTCGACACGAAATGTCTGTCACCCTATTCGCATCGGGCAAGAGGTCAGGCGGGAATTTCCGCTAGGGCTTTTTTCCGGCTCGAGACGACTTAATTCAGATTGTGCAGCATATGAAGACCGGCCCGGTGCGGCGCGGGAGAGTTACGGTTCTGGAAATGAGTAAAGACGACGACAAGATCGGTGACGGCACCAACACGGGCGTTGTTATCAAGGCCCGCCCGAAAACCAAGAAGCCGGCGATGTATAAAGTCATCATGCTGAATGACGATTATACGCCGATGGAGTTCGTCGTTCACGTTCTGGAAAGATTTTTCTCCAAGAATAGGGATGAAGCGACGACGATCATGATGCATGTCCACCAGCGCGGTGTCGGTATCTGTGGTGTATATACCTACGAAGTCGCTGAAACAAAAGTAACGCAGGTAATGGATTTTGCCCGTCAGCACCAGCACCCATTGCAATGCACTCTTGAAAAGGCTTGAGCACAAATGTTGTCGAAAAACCTAGAGGAAAGTCTGCATAGAGCACTCGATCTCGCGAACGAGCGAAGCCACGAGTATGCAACGCTCGAGCACCTGCTTTATGCATTGACGACCGATCAGGATGCCATTGCGGTGATGCGCGCCTGCGATGTGGATGTCGAGCGGTTGCGCGGTGATCTTGCCGGATATATCGACAATGATCTGATGAACCTGATCGGTGGTCAGGAAGAGGAAGCCAAACCGACCGCCGGCTTCCAACGGGTCGTGCAGCGGGCTGTGATCCATGTGCAATCATCCGGCCGGGCAGAGGTGACGGGCGCGAATGTCCTGGTCGCCCTGTTCTCCGAGCGCGAGAGCCATGCAGTTTATTTCCTGCAGGAGCAGGAGATGTCCCGCTTCGATGCGGTGAACTACATTTCCCACGGTATCGCCAAGGTTCATGGCCAGACGGAAGCCCCACGGGTCGACGGCGCCGATGAAGACGCCAAGCAGGATACCGTGAATAAGAGCGGCAACGAGGCGCTGGATGCCTATTGTGTTGATCTGAATCAGAAGGCGATCGCCGGCAAGATTGATCCGCTGATCGGCCGCGAGTTCGAGGTCGAACGCACGATCCAGATCCTTTGCCGCCGGACCAAGAACAACCCGCTCTATGTCGGTGACCCTGGCGTTGGCAAGACTGCTATCGCCGAAGGTCTGGCGCGCCGCATCGTTGATGGCCAGGTTCCTGAAGTTCTGCAGGACGCCCAGATTTTCTCGCTCGACATGGGATCACTGCTTGCAGGTACCCGCTATCGCGGCGATTTCGAGGAGCGGCTGAAGGCCGTTGTCTCGGAACTTGAGCGCAATCCGGACGCCGTCCTGTTCATTGATGAGATTCACACGGTGATCGGTGCCGGGGCTACTTCCGGCGGAGCTATGGATGCGTCGAATCTGCTGAAGCCCGCGCTTCAGTCCGGCGCCTTACGCTGCATTGGTTCGACCACCTACAAGGAATTCCGGACTCATTTCGAAAAAGACCGTGCGTTGGTCCGCCGTTTCCAGAAAATCGACGTGAAAGAGCCGTCCATCGAAGACAGCATCAAGATCCTGAAGGGTCTGAAACCTTATTATGAAGAGCACCACAAGGTGCGCTTCACAGCAGAGGCGCTAAAGACGGCTGTGGAACTCTCGGCGAAATATATCGGCGACAGAAAATTGCCCGACAAGGCGATTGACGTGATCGACGAGGTCGGCGCGGCACAGATGCTGGTGGCACCATCCAAGCGCCGGAAGACCATCGGGGTGAAGGAAGTCGAGGAAATCGTTGCGAAGATCGCCCGGATACCTCCGAAGAGCGTGTCGACCGACGACAGAACCGTGCTGAAGAACCTGGAACGAGATCTAAAGACCGTGGTCTTCGGTCAGGACGACGCGATCGGCTCGCTGGCAACCGCGATCAAGCTCTCACGAGCTGGGCTGCGCGAGCCCGAGAAGCCGATCGGCAATTATCTCTTCTCCGGTCCGACCGGTGTCGGCAAGACCGAGGTGGCGCGCCAGCTGGCGAATGCGTTGGGTATCGAGCTTACGCGCTTTGATATGTCGGAATATATGGAACGTCACAGCATCTCCCGTCTGATCGGCGCACCTCCGGGCTATGTCGGCTTCGATCAGGGTGGCCTGTTGACGGACGCCATTGATCAGAACCCGCATTGTGTTCTGTTGCTGGACGAAATCGAGAAGGCGCACCCGGATCTGTTCAACGTGCTGTTGCAAGTCATGGATCACGGCAAGCTGACGGATCACAATGGCAAGAACGTCGACTTCCGGAACGTCATCCTGATCATGACGACTAATGCCGGTGCATCCGATCTGGCGAAGGAAGCTGTCGGTTTCATGCGTACGGAACGTGAAGGCGACGATTCCGAGGCGATCAACCGAATGTTCACCCCGGAGTTCCGGAACCGTCTGGATGCCATCATTCCGTTCAGCAACCTGACGCCGGAAATCATCGCCCGTGTGGTCGAGAAGTTCATCATGCAGCTTGAGGTGCAGCTCTCTGATCGTGGCGTCACCATCGAGCTCAGTGAGGCGGCTCGCAACTGGCTCGGCGAGAAGGGCTATGACCGTCTCTATGGTGCCCGTCCGCTCAGTCGGATCATTCAGGAGCACGTCAAGAAGCCTTTGGCGGAGGAACTGCTCTTCGGCAAGCTGGTCAAGGGCGGCCTGGTGCAGGTCGAGCTGAAGGATGATGGCCTGACCTTCTCCTATCCAGACGATGGCGGTGACAGCTCAAGCGGCGGCCCGAAGGGTGCGAAGAAAAAACCGGAACTGGTTAACTGACACTGTCCTGAGACCGTCCCGTTTATGTTGGAGGGTCCGGTATCACAATAGGAAATACAAGGCCGCGCTGTCTGAACCAGCGCGGCCTGTCAGTCTCGTATATAATTCGCGACCTGAAGGACCGCTATTTGCGGTGATTTATCCCCTTAGGTGCGCGTTAGGAAGTTAAGTAGCGCCGTCAATGCGAGAACTCCCAACGCAGCGAAGGGCAGGAAGTCCAAGCCTACGCTGATCGCCAACAAGCTTGCGAATCCTGATCCCAGGGCAATGCCCAAATAGCTTGCTGATGAGTTACCCGCCAGGACTAACGCGTGCTGATCTTTTGACACTAGTCCAACCAGCCGGCTTTGCTGAGGGGTGGCAAAAAGAGTTCCGGCGAAAGCGCAACCGGCGAGTATCAAAGCTCCCATCACCGCACCGAGTTCTGCATTCATAGCGATCAGCAATGCCGCAAGGCTCACAATGCTCGCCCAGATAAGAGAACTCGCTCCTACGCGATCCGACAAAAACCCGCAGCAGCGTTTCCGGCGACGCCAAAGACGCCAAAGAGCAGGATCGCAATGGGCAGATCTTCATTGCTCACACTGAATTTCTGACCCAGAAGCTCGCCCATCAGGGCATAAATCGTGAACTGCGCCGCAAGCATCCCTATCGTTGCCAATAGGATAATTGTCGGCTTCCAAAAACTGACGCCTTGGCTCTTTCCAGGTTCGGAGATGGGTGTGGTGTTGTTTTCTTTCAGTAGAAACACCACCGCAAGCACTAGAAAAAGAACGGCAGCACAAGCGATTGCGGCCATCGCACCACGCCAGTCCAGCAGCAGTGTCAGCCATGTGACAATCGGAACACCTCCCACCGTGGCTAATGTGAAGCCGGCAAAAACAGTTGCGAGAGTGGCGCCTCGGCGCTCATCCGGGACGCAGGCAATTGCAAGAGCTGAGCTTGTCGGTGCGATAAGTGCCCCTCCTAAAGCGGACAATATCCGCGCAATGAGAAGACTTAGGAACTCTGTAGCCACCGCTGTCCAGATGAGAGACGCAACGAGAATGACGGTTCCACTGACGATGAGAGTACAAGGTGTCAGTTTTCGTCTCAGTGTGAACTGTGCAGCCGGTGCAGCGATGGCAAAAGTTGCTGCGAAGGCGGTCACGAGCCAGCCCGCCGCTCCGGGGGCAATTTCAAGGTCTCTGGTCAAGGCGGGCCCGACACCAAGGATGCTCAGCGATGTCGTGCCAATGATGAACATGCCTAACGCCAGTGTCCAAGCCACCAAACGGCGTTGTTTTTCAGTTGTCATTTCGGCTCCGTTGGGGAACCCAGGCAGACCTTGACGATCCCTCAGACGGCAACCACGCTTCGTGCTGCAAGGATATCCCGATGCGGAAGAGGTGCATCTTCCGAGAACAGACCATTGTAACTGAACGGCTCCAATAGGCGTCGAAGCTCTCATTCATTCTCGGCGTGGCAATTGCCGCCGCGCCAGGCAATTTTCCATATAAAAAAGCCCGCGTGGAGCGCGGGCCTTTCAATGATTTGATCTGTCTTCCGCTGCGGTTTAGGCAGCCTTCAGATAGTTTGCCGAGCCTTCAACGACAGCCTTGAGGGCGTCGGGGTCGATCCGCCAGGCGCCATTGGCGTTCGCGGCAATGTCTGTATGGCGATCAACGAGAATCAGCATTTCAGAAGTTGTGAAACCGTTCATTTCGGCGGCTTCGAGAAGTGTGAGGCAAAAACGATCACTCATGATCTATCTCCCAATATCTTGATCTTGATAAAGCTGACGGCGCCAGATGGCTGGCCAGGCAGCTCATTTTCTAAGAGGTATATTGACCTATTCACCGGTTTTGCGGTGCACAAATAGCGAAGATCAGCCATGCATTGAGATCAACCCTCAGATCGGAAAGGGGACTGATTTTCGAGGGCTTCTTTCTCATAGGCCATCTGTTCCGTCTCCCGTCGCAAGAAATCCCCTACAGCATCGTTGAAGGAGCGGGAAGGGATGAGATGGCAGCTCCGGGTATAGCGGGGCATGTAGCCACGCTGGATCTTGTGCTGTCCCTGCGCACCGGCTTCGACCCACTTCAGGCTGCGTGCGATGGCAAAATCGATGGCCTGATAATAGCAAAGCTCGAAATGTAAGAACTTGAAGTCGGCAATGCAGCCCCAGTTGCGGCCATAGAGCGTATCGTCACCAATCAGGTTGAGAGCCCCGGCAACGGGCGTTCCATCCATCTCTGCGATCACGAGAAGCACCCGGTCCGCCATGCGCTCGCCGAGCAAATCGAAGAAAGAGCGTGTCAAATAGGCCGACCCCCACTTCCGGTCGCTAGTATCGGTATAGAAGCGATAGAAGGAATCCCAGTGGCGGGTCTCTATGTCGGTACCTGTCAGCTGTCGGATTGTAAGACCGGATTCCGCCGCCGCCTTTCGTTCTTTTCGGATCGCTTTGCGCTTGCGGGAAGAGAGCGCGTCAAGGAAGTCGCCGAACGTTTGGTATCCGTCGTTATGCCAGTGAAATTGCAGGCCGACCCGCTTGAGGAAATCGGCCTCACCAAGGGCGTTCCATTGTGCTTCAGGCAAGAAGTTCAGATGCAGGGAGGAGACCCCGAAGCGCTTGGTTATCTCAATCAGGCCGCTAATCAATATGTTGCCGACCGCTTCGGCATCCACATCTGGGTGGCAGAGCAGGCGGGGGCCAGTCACAGGGGTAAAGGGTACTGCGGAGAGCAGTTTTGGGTAATACTCGCCGCCAGCGCGCTCATAGGCGTCCGCCCAACCCCAGTCGAACACATATTCGCCCTGGGAGTGGCCCTTCAGGTAGAGGGGAACGATACCGGCGATCCGGTCCTCATCGTCAGCATAGACCAGATGCTGTGGCAGCCAGCCGGTCTCGGCCTTTACCGAGCCGCTATCTTCCAGCGCGGACAGGAAGGCGTGGCTGAGAAAAGGATTAGACGCACCGGCGCAGGCATCCCAATCGGCCGGATCAATCTCGTGAATGGAGCGGACGACCGAGATGGCCGCCCGCGCCTCCGTATTGTTTTCACCGTCGGGCACCGGCTCTCACCTTCCGCTGATGTTGCTCTTGGAAGATTGTGCGCCGCAACGATCAGTCAACTGCAACCGGTTCCTCAAGCGAGCTCGATGACCGCGTCAACCTCGACCGCGACGCCGAGGGGCAGGGAGCCTGCACCAACGGCAAAACGGGCGTGCTTACCCTTTTCGCCGAATACTTCGACCATGAGGTCGGAAGCGCCATTCACCACCATCGGGTGCTGCGTGAAGTCGTCCGTGGCATTGACGAAGCCGCCAAGTTTCACGATCCGTGCGACCTTGTCGAGGTCGCCGCCGCACGCCGCGCTGGCCTGGGCAATAATGTTAAGAGCACAGATTCGGGCAATCTTCTGTGCGTCTTCGGCGGTCATGTCTTTGCCAACTTTGCCGACGCCCTTCAGCTCTCCATTCCAGAACGGGACCTGTCCTGAAATATAAAGGGTCTTCCCGGAAATCATGTATGGCACATAGTTAGCCGCAGGCGCGGCGGCGTTGGGAAGGTCGATACCGAGTTCGGAAAGGCGTGCGTCAATTGCGCCGGCCATGGCAGACTCCTTAGTCTCTTGGAATGTTCTTGCGAATTGTCCTGAAGGACCGCGCAGAGCATAGACAGTCACACCGGAGGCCGCTACTTTTTCCAAAAAGAGGGGTGCGTCAAAAAATGACGCACCCAGTATCGGACGATAGAGGCTTCGTCCTTTGGAGCTTCACAGGGTAATCGGGGAGCGGGGATGGGAGAGTACCGCTCCCCGGTTTTCCATCGTTTGGCTGACGATGGAACTCTGAACCTAGAGGACTGAAGCTATGCCCTCACGGGTCCGCTACCAGGGGTGGAGCTATTCCAGATTCAGCTCCGAAACTCTATATATAGTAGTTTAAGGCATGCTGAACCGCAATAACTATTTTTGCGGGTAATTTCTTTGAATATTTAAAATGAACCTGAGCTAATCACTGGTTACCAGGGTAGCCTCCTGCGTATTAGGGTTATTCTTATCGAGTCTTTGACCCAGCCTGGATGTCGTTCTCAGAGCGCGGGGTCCCCCGGTTTTTCGGGAGTGCGGCGAATTCCTTGAATGCGGAAACGCATGACGCCTAATACGTGTCGCGTTCGTAGCCCTGATCTCCGATGGCGCGCTCTACTGCGGCAACCGGGTCACCAACAATCTTCATCAGCTCGTGTGTGCTGGCCTCACGCCGCCTTGCCAATTCATGCGGCACCGCTTCCGGAGGTGGCGGGGCAGATTTCAGAAAATCGAGTGATGGCTGAAATTTGCGAAGCCTTGTCATGGTAGTCATCTGGTCCGACGCTGGGGCGAGAGATATCCCAACGCCAACGCGATTGACGCAAATGATGGGGAAAATGGCGGCAATGCCTGGAAACTCAGTATTCGCGTAGATTTCACGATTCCAGTATGTGTCGACGATCCGGGGAAAATGGAAAAAATCGTAGACCGGCACCATGCCAGACTTCTTGAGCGGCAGGATTTCGATCTGTGGCTTCGCCGGATTGACGGTGTCGTTGGCGACATCGACATAGTATGTGCCGAACTGCATCGCATTCTGAAAATAGCTCTCCCGCAGCACGTCCTAGATCTTGCGGCCAATGCCGCCGGCACGAATGAATTTGAGGAGCGCAAGGGATGTAGGGCATCGCGGCTGATGAATGTCGGCGACCAGCCGGTCATAGACCGCGTCCCGAATTTCCCGGCAAGGGCCCAGCGGATAAAGTTTCCCACTGAACTCGGGGAATTGGGGGGCAAGCATGGCGTCAACCTCTTGTCGCAGCCGTCCGAGATACTCGAGGAGCGCTGGAGCATCGAGGTGGGCCCGGCTTAGGGAGCGTTGCTTGCAACCCGGAGCCATAGGCTGCTGGGGTGGGAGGTCCGGACCGTCCGTGAGATTATCGAGGTCGGTCCTTTAAAAGGGCTTTGGTATTTTATGGCAAGGCGTGGTCGATGTCCGGAGACAGAATGGCCCGGCTGCGGAGACCACCAGCCGGGCCGTTTTAGGTCAGTTTTCGCTCAATTTTTTGACGAAGGTGTCGATTTCCTGACGGAGTCCGCGCACTTGCTGGCTGAGATTTTCAGTCACGTTCGACAGATCGCGCGCCGTATCATCTGAGCGTTCGCCGGCAGAACTTACCCGCCCAATATTGCTTGTAACGGTATCTGTCGCACGGGAGACCTGCTCGACATTGTTGGAGATATCGCGCGTTGCGGATGCCTGTTCCTCAACGGCAGCAGCAATTGCGGACGTCGTCTCGTCAATATTCTGGATCGTCCCGACGATTGCGCCGATCACGTCGGCAGCATCCTTGGTCGCCTGCTGAATGGCCGAAACCTGCCCGGCAATCTCTTGTGTTGCGCTTCCGGTCTGATTGGCCAGAGATTTCACTTCGCTCGCAACCACGGCAAAACCTTTGCCAGCTTCTCCAGCCCGCGCCGCCTCGATGGTCGCGTTGAGGGCGAGGAGATTTGTCTGCTCGGCAATATCGTTGATCAGGCTGACAACTTCGCCAATCCGCTCGGCGGAGCTTTGAAGGCTCGTCACCTTGGCATTGGCGTCTTCGGCTTCAGTCGCAGCCGATCTTGATATGGATGCGGACTGGTCCGCTTGCCGGCCGATTTCAGCGATCGAGTTCGTAAGCTGCTCTGTCGCGGCGGCAACGCTTTGAAGGCTTTCTGAAGCTTCGTGTGCCGCATGATTTGCTTCACGGGCACTCTCGGCGGTTTCAGCCGCGTTGTGCTGCATATCGTTTGCGGAATTCTGTGCGGAATTCGCTGAGGTTTCGACCTCACCTGTGACCCGGCCGATGGAGCTTTCCATATTTCTGGTGATCTCCTGCAGGAATTGTTGCCGTTCAGCTTGCGCTTTCGCGGCGTCCTGCGCCCGGTCCTCTTCTAGGATCGAAACACGTTCAGCATTTTCCTTGAAGACCTGAACGGCTTTCGCCATGGATCCGATCTCGTCCCGCCGGTCTATTCCTGGCACCACGGTCGCGACATTGTTTGCCGCGAGCTGGGACATCGCATTGCGCAGGGAATCCATTGGCCGTGTCATGCTGCGCGCGATGGCGACTCCGGCTGCTACCATGATCAACAGGAAGGCCGCGGAGAAACCACCAGAACGCATCGCGTATTCGAACAGGGAGGCGTCAATGTCGTCGATATAGATTCCTGTACCGACGAGGATATCCCAAGGTTCGATCAAGGCCACATAAGTCAGTTTCGGTTGGGGAACGTCGGTTCCGGATCCGGCTTTTGGCCATAAGTACTCAACCGGACCGCCTTTAGGGTCCTTCTCGACGATCTTGATCATTTCCTGCATGAACTTGACACCGTTCGTGTCAGTAATGCCGATCAGATCTCTGCCTTTAAGCGACGGTGTCCCGCCATTCAGGACAGTGACACCCGTCATCGTCTGGGCAAACAGGTATTCAACTTCCCGGAAACGGGTATCGAAAGCGGCTTGTTCCCATGCTGCCCTGGCCTCTTCTCTCGTCAGCTCCCCTTTTTTGACCCGCTCTTCATAGGACAGTGCCAGGGAAACACTTGTCTCTACCACGGATTGAATTTCACGAACCCTGTCTTTGTAGAGCTGCTTGCGCTCAAGCAAAATTTTGGTTGTGATTTGTATGATGAATGCAATGGCAGCGAGCAGAATGATCAGGGCGATTTTCTGCGCGAAAGAGAGGCGATCCAGTCCCATAGGGAAGGCTCCGGAGGTAGTGGCTTCAAAGCGACCTTTTATGAGCCAATAGGGTTAAAAGACCACTAACAATATTGATACGTGATGCTGCGCTTAAGAAAAAGGCCGCCGCAGAGTCCTGCGACGGCCTTGTTGTATTCCATGATGGTAGATGGTTAGCTGCAGCCGGATGTGCTGCCGCACGTATCGCACTTCATGCAGGTGCCGTTGCGGACCAGGGTGAAGTTCCCGCATTCGCCGCAGCTTTCGCCTTCATAACCCTTGATACGGGCTTCGCGGATCCGGTTCAGCTTTTCGTCGGCTGCGTCCATCACGCTTTCGGAGACGGTGACCGATGCGCTCTTCTGCACCGTTGTCGTCACAGTTGCCGCGTGTGTGGCTGCCGTCGCCATGACTGGCTGGACATTGTCCGTTCCGGTGGCCTTCATCTGGTTCGACTG
This sequence comes from Nisaea sp., assembly GCF_039990255.1. Lineage (GTDB taxonomy): Bacteria > Pseudomonadota > Alphaproteobacteria > Thalassobaculales > Thalassobaculaceae > Nisaea. The sequence goes on from NZ_JBDXGG010000018.1 coordinate 373,834, forward strand.
ACCACCCTGCAGCACCACCAGGTTCTTGCGGACATAACCGCGGCTGGTGATTGTGCCGACCTGCTCCATGAGCTGGGCCTTGGCTTTGTCGACGGCGTTTTCGTCGTCGCCGCCGCCCATTGCATCCGGCATCAGGTCGCTAGTGTCGACATGGCTGAGATCGTGCCGGTCCAGGTAGGAAATCGCCAGCTCCCGGAAAATGTAGTCGAGGATCGAGGTCGCCATTTTGATGGCATCGTTGCCTGTCACCATGCCTTGCGGCTCAAACCGCGTGAAGGTGAAAGCGTCGACATATTCCTCGAGCGGCACGCCGTATTGCAGGCCGATGGAAACGGCGATGGCGAAGTTGTTCATCAGCGACCGGAAAGCAGCGCCTTCCTTGTGCATGTCGATGAAGATCTCGCCAAGCTTGCCTTCTTCGTACTCGCCGGTCCGGAGATACACTTTGTGGCCGCCGACATTGGCTTTCTGGGTGTAGCCCTTGCGGCGATGCGGCAGGCGCTGACGCTCAGCGGCTCGTTCGATGATGCGTTCGACGATCCGTTCCGCGACGACCGGTGCCTTGGCGGCGATCGGCGCTTCCATCAGATCCTCCATCTCGTCCTCGTCCTCATCGTCAACGAGGGAAGAGGAGAGCGGCTGGCTCAATTTGGAGCCGTCGCGATAGAGGGCATTAGCCTTGATGCCGAGCTTCCAGGAGAGAATATAGGCGTCAGAGCAATCCTGGACTGTCGCCGCGTTCGGCATGTTGATGGTCTTGGATATCGCGCCTGTGATGAACGGCTGGGAGGCCGCCATCATGCGGATGTGGCTCTCGGTGGAGAGGAACCGCTTGCCGATCCGGCCGCACGGGTTGGCGCAATCGAACACCGGCAGATGCTCGTCCTTCAGGTAAGGCGCGCCTTCCAGCGTCATCGCACCGCAGACATAGGTGTTGGCTTCCTCGACTTGCTTCTTGGTGAAGCCGAGAGACAGCAGCATGTCGAAGGAGAGATCGTTCAGCTGCGCGTCGGTGAAGCCGAGCGTGTCGCGGCAGAAATCCTCGCCTAGGGTCCACTTATTAAAGGCGAACTTGATGTCGAAGGCGCTGGCAACCGCATCCTGAATCACTTTCACCTGGGCATCGCCGAAGCCTTTTGCCTTCAGGCTTTCCGGGTTGATGCCCGTCGCGCCCTCGAGCGTGCCGTGGCCGACAGCATAGCGGATGACCTCTTCGATCTGCGCGTCCGAATAGCCGAGATTGCTGAGGGCTTCCGGCACGATCCGATTGATGATCTTGAAGTAGCCGCCGCCGGCCAGCTTCTTGAACTTCACCAGGGCGAAGTCCGGCTCGATGCCGGTGGTATCGCAATCCATGACCAGGCCGATGGTGCCGGTGGGGGCGATTACCGTCGTCTGGGCATTGCGATATCCGTTCTTTTCGCCAAGTTCGAGGGCTGCATCCCAAGCAGCGATCGCGGCCGCGTTCAGATCCCTGTTCGGGCTGTTCTGGGCGTTCAGCGGCACTGGCTTGATTGCGAGTTCTTCGTAACCTTCATCCTCGCCATAGGCCGCGCGGCGATGGTTGCGGATGACACGCAGCATGTGTTCGGCGTTCGGCTTGTGTTCCGGGAACGTGCCCAGCTCGCCCGCCATTTCAGCAGAGGTCTTGTAGGCTATGCCGGTCATCAGGGCGCTGATGCCGCCGCAAAGCTCGCGGCCTTCATCGCTGTCGTAGGAAAAGCCGCTGGCCATCAGCAGGCCGCCAATATTGGCGAAGCCGAGGCCGAGAGTACGGAAGTCGTATGACAGTCTGGCGATTTCCTTCGATGGGAACTGCGCCATCAGCACGGAGACTTCCAGCGTAATGGTCCAGATCCGGGTGGCGTGTTCGAACGCTTCGATGTCGAAGCTGCCATCCTCATGCCGGAACTGCATCAGGTTCATCGATGCGAGGTTGCAGGCAGTGTCGTCGAGGAACATGTACTCGGAACACGGGTTGGATGCGTTGATCCGTCCCGAGGCCGGGCAGGTGTGCCATTCGTTGATCGTGGTGTCGTACTGGATGCCCGGATCGGCGCATGCCCAGGCCGCGTTGGAGACTTTGTCCCACAGTTCGGCGGCATTGACTGATTTGGCAGCCTTGCCGTCGGTACGACGGATCAGGTCCCAGTTCTTGCCTTCTGCAACCGCTTCCAGGAAATCATTGCTGACCCGGATAGAGTTGTTCGAATTCTGGCCGGAGACGGTGAGATAGGCTTCGCTGTCCCAGTCGGTGTCGTAAGTTGGGAAATCGATCTCTGTGAAACCCTGTTCGGCGAACTGGATGACACGCTGGATATAGTTTTCCGGAATCATTGCCTTGCGGCCGGCAATAATGGCTTTTTTCAGGGCACGGTTCTGCTTCGGGTCGAAGCGGGCAGCGCCCTCGACGCCTTCTGCGTCACGGCAAGCGGCCATGACTTCTTTAAGATGCTTCTGGGACAGCTTGGAGCCGGCGACCAAGGACGCGACCTTTTGCTCTTCCTGCACCTTCCAGTCGATATATTTCTCGATGTCCGGATGGTCGATGTCGACGGTGACCATTTTCGCTGCCCGGCGGGTCGTGCCGCCGGACTTGATGGCGCCGGCAGCCCGGTCGCCGATCTTCAGGAAGCTCATGAGGCCGGATGATTTGCCGCCGCCGGAGAGGGACTCGCCTTCGCCGCGCAGGCGGGAGAAATTGGAGCCGGTGCCGGAGCCGTATTTGAACAGGCGCGCTTCGCGGACCCAGAGGTCCATGATGCCGCCGTCATTCACCAGATCGTCGCTGACGCCCTGGATAAAGCAGGCATGCGGCTGGGGGTGCTCGTAGGCCGACTTGGAGCGCGTCAGCTTGCCGGTCTTGTAGTCGACGTAATGGTGGCCCTGTGCGGGGCCGTCGACGCCATAAGCCCAGTGCAGGCCGGTGTTGAACCATTGGGGGGAGTTCGGGGCAGCCATCTGCCGGCAAAGCATATGGCACATTTCTTCATAATAGGTCTTGGCATCAGCCTCGGCGTCGAAATAGCCGCCTTTCCAGCCCCAGTATGTCCAGGTGCCGGCCAGCCGATTGAAAACCTGCTTGGCGCTGCTTTCGCCGACCGTGCGCTCATCTTCCGGCAGGGCCGCGATGGCGTCCTTGTCCGGGGTCATGCGCCACAGCCATGAAGGAACGTCGTTCTCTTCGAACGGCTTCAGGCGTGCCGGGATGCCCGCCTTGCGGAAATATTTCTGTGCGAGGATGTCGCAAGCCACCTGCGACCAATCGGCCGGGACTTCAATATCTGCATTCTTGAAAACAACAGATCCATCCGGATTACGGATTTCGCTGCTGGTTTTCCGGAATTCAATACCTGCGTAAGGACCCTTTTTAGAGTCCGTAAACCGGCGTTCGATTCTCATACTTGGAACCCCCCGTTCCGTTCAATCAGTGGCTTTGACGCTGACGCCACAAGATCTTGTGGCCGAAGGTTGAGACGATACTGGATTTGGGTTCCTGGAGGCAATGATAAATGAACCGGAAGGATGGAAAAAATGAATGCCGGATCATTGTCCGCAGATTTCTGCGAAATTTGACGATCCGCTGTGAGTGTTGAAGTAAATTGGAAGTAAAATAAGAGTAAATTCACCAATTATATTGAGTGAATTAAAGGCAGGGTTAGTCGCTCCGGCTTGCATCTTGCAATCGCCGATCCGAACACTTGAATAAATGACCAAGTCTGAATTTTTCTTTAGAAGGCCCGTGCCAAGCCATCGCCCAGAATAATGCCGTTTTCGGTTTTCCGAATCAACACATTTTGTGCGCTGAAATGTCATAAAGCCTACATATTGTGGTTTTTGCGCCGTGGCGGGGTGGTCCGGGGTATTTCAGGTGCAAAGAAAAGCAGGTCTTGCCCAAGGCCGGGGGCTGTGGCTCACTCCCTGACGCTGGCGATTCCGCCGGTGCGGAATCTTGCATGGAGGTTTGATATGGATTTGGGACTCTGGCTCGCATTCACAGCCGCCTCGGTTTTCATGCTGGCGATTCCGGGGCCGACTGTGATGCTGGTTGCAAGTTACGCGATGGCGCGCGGACGGGAGTCCGGCTGGGCGACGGTGCCGGGTGTAGCGCTTGGCGACTCGGTTGCCATGACAGTGTCACTGCTGGGCGCGGGCGCGGTTCTGGCTGCATCGGCCGATCTCTTCACCGTAATGAAGCTGGCTGGAGCCGGATATCTTCTCTGGCTCGGCGTGCAGCTATGGCGAAGCAAGCCTGAGTTGGCACCAATCGAGGTAGGGACCGGGCGGCGCGATAAGCTGAGGATGTTCGGCAATGCCTTTGTGGTGACCACCTTGAACCCCAAGGGGATCGTGTTCTTCGTGGCCTTCGTGCCGCAATTCGTCAATCCGGGGCGCCCCATCGTGATGCAATGTGTCATCCTCGTTGCGACCTTCGTCGTTCTTGGCGCACTGAATGCAGCCTTCTGGGCTGTGATGGCCGGTGCGATGCGGAATCGGTTTTCCAGTCCGCGCGCGCTTCAATTAGTGAATAGGCTCGGTGGGAGTGCAATGATCGGCGCGGGGCTTTTAACGGCTCTGACCCGGCGTTCTGCCGTTTGATGCACTAAAGGGTAAAGAGACAAGGGAGCGGACCAATGGCGATCATCAGATACAAGGGCGACTATGAGGCGCTCGACGCGGAGGCGCTCGAACGCTGGAAAGGTGTGCCGCCGGCAGTTGCCGGAGATTGTCTGAACCGGACAGCAAGCATGGCCGGTCGGGTCTCCCCTTTGCACCCTGACATGCGAATCATCGGACATGCCCGGACCATTCGGGTGATGGCCGGCGACAATGCCTGTGTTCATGCGGCAATCCCGCTGATGCAGCAGGGCGAAATCATTGTCATTGATGCCGGCGGGAATCCAGATGTGGCCATCATCGGTGAAATTCTGGTGACTGCAGCGAAGCTCAAGGGGGTTGCCGGATTCGTGATAGACGGAGCCGCCCGGGATGTGGCGGAGCTTCGGTCCGGAGATGTGCCGGTCTTCGCTTCGGCGTCCGTTCCGGCGGGGCCGCACAAGGGCTTTGGCGGCTCTATCGACGGTCCGATCTCCTGCGGCGGCGTCCCAGTGCGGACAGGAGACCTTATTCTCGGCGACGCAGATGGTGTGACCGTCGTGCCGCTTGAGCAGGCTGCTGCGATTCTAGAAGCCGGCGAGGCGCATGTTCGCAAGGAGACGGATATGCTGGCGCAGCTTGCAGCCGGTAAGACCACGGCGGAGATGCTCGGGATAGAAATTCCAGAAATCAACGTGTAGTGAATAGATGCGCGTCCGACTGGACTGCGGGGCGCGGGAATGACATATTCCGCCAAGATATTGATGCAGGTGACAGGGTGGTTCGTCGATGAACATCGGCACGTCAATTTACACATGGCTTCATGGTCGCCAGATCGGCCAGGACCAGTTCGGTAACCGCTATTACGAGCACAAGTCCGAACCGGCGGCCGGTTACAAGCGGAAGCGCTGGGTGATCTACAACGGGATCGTAGAAGCCTCGAAGGTTCCGGCGGAGTGGCATGCCTGGCTGCACTATACAGCCGAAGCACCGCTTGAAACCGAACATGAGTTCGAATGGCAGAAAGAGCATCTGCCAAATCTTACTGGCACCCGATACGCCTATCGTCCGCCTGGGCATGTCCTCGAGGGTGGTAAGCGCGCTGCGGCTACCGGGGATTATGAAGCTTGGACGCCGAACTGACGGTTTCCGGCTGCTCGAAAGCGACGCTCCGGTATCTTCTGGTTCAACCTGCTGAGGTCTCATGAAGCGCAATACGATCGAGACGGTTATTGGCGCTGTAGTGTTGCTGATTGCCGGAATATTTACGGTATTCGCCTATATTTCGGCCGATCTCAATACGCGTGGCGGCTATATCGTGACGGCAAACTTCAACAAGGTCGCGGGCCTTGCCGTCGGCGGTGATGTCCGTATGAGCGGGATCAAGATCGGTAGCATCGTCAGTCAGGAACTGGACCCAGAGTCCTTTCTGGCTAAGGTGACGATGAGCATCCGTGACGATATTGAGCTACCTGCCGATAGCGCGGCTGCAATCTCCAACGAAAGTCTGCTCGGCGGGAGTTTTATGGAGATTGTTCCGGGTGGCGATCCGGAAACCATCAAAAACGGTGGTTCAATTGAATTTACGCAGGACCCCGTGGATATCGTTCAACTTCTCGGCAAGTTCATATTTTCGGCCAGTTCTTCCGCTAAAAAGGAATAGTTGGGCGAAACTGGTTGGAACCGCTCCCATGCGATTGTCGAAGTGTGTGCTTATCTGGGTGGCGGTCTTCCTGATCGCCCGATCTGTTGGCGCTGTGGCTCAGACGCCGGCTCCCGAGCCAGGCTGGATCGAGCTTCCCGTGGCGGTCATGCAGGGGCTGGACAAGATCACGGCGCGGATTTCGACGTTTGAGGCGCAGGTTGATCAGACGGTGACCTTCGGGACATTCTCCATTACGCCACGTGCGTGCCGCAAGCGGCCGCCGACCGAGACGCCGGAAAACGCTGCGTTCCTCGAGATCGACGAGCAGAAACCCGATGAGGCGGAAATCCGCCTCTTCACCGGTTGGATGTTTGCTTCAAGCCCTGCGCTGAATGCGGTTGAGCATCCGGTCTACGATGTCTGGCTTCTCGACTGCAGAAGTTCCTCGACGAACGGCCAATCTTCGGACCCGGAGTAAAACTCGACCGGAAACTTGATGGCATCAGCGAGTTGGTCGCGATAATTCTGTCGCGGAATTTCGATCGCTCCGAACTGTGCCAGATGGTCGGTGATGAATTGGCTGTCCAGGAGAGTGAAGCCGGACGCCTTGAGCCGGGACACCAGATGGACAAGTGCGACTTTGCTTGCGTTGGGTTCGCGGCTGAACATGCTTTCGCCGAAAAAAGCTGCTCCAAGGGCGACTCCATAGAGCCCGCCGACGAGCTTACCGCCGCGCCAGCATTCCACACTGTGCCCATAACCCATCTCATGAAGCGACATATAGAGCCTGAAGATTTCGTCGTTGATCCAGGTGTCGGGGCGCTCGTCTCTTGTCTCTGCGCAGCCTTCAAGAACGCCCTTGAAATCCGTATCGCACCGGATGTCGAAGCGCCGCCGTTTCACTTCCTTGCGGAGGCTTCGCGACACATGAAAGGCGTTGAGTGGAAGGACGCCACGATTTTCCGGGTCAACGAAGAAGGTGCGGGCGTCGTCATGGCTTTCCGCCATCGGGAAAACACCGATGGCGTAAGCCTGCAGCAACAGTTCGGGCCGCAATTGCGACATCGTGCCGGCGACTCCTCTGCGCCCGTGTGGGCGATAGGCCGTCCCGATCAGGCTGGATCGGCGAGGAAACTCTTTTCAAGCCAGTGTATGTCGTATTCGCCATTAATGAAATCAGGGGCCTGCGAGAGATCCTGATGCAGAGGCACAGTAGTCTCCACATTGCTGATCACAATCTCGTCCAAGGCCCTGCGAAGCCGGAGCAAACACTCGTTCCTGTTCGCGCCGTGCACAATCAGCTTGGCAATCAGGCTGTCGTAGTAGGGCGGGATCTGGTAGCCGGCATAGAGCGCCGAATCGACCCTAACCCCGAGACCGCCCGGAGCGTGGTAATCTGTGACACGGCCCGGTGAGGGCATGAATGTGCGCGGGTTTTCCGCATTGATACGGCACTCGATTGAGTGCCCGTTCAGAACGACGTCATCCTGTGTGAATGAGAGCGAGGCACCGGAGGCGATCTGGATCTGTTCACGCACGAGGTCGATACCGGTGATCATCTCGGTGATCGGGTGCTCGACCTGTAGGCGGGTGTTCATTTCAATGAAGAAGAATTCTCCATCCTCGTAGAGGAACTCAAGCGTGCCAAGGCTGCGGTAATTCATCTTCGCCGTAGCGCTGGCGGCAATCGCGCCGATTTTCGCCCGCGCAGCTTCGTTCAGGGCCGGAGACGGTGCTTCTTCCAGAACTTTCTGGTGGCGCCGCTGCAGCGAACAGTCGCGCTCGCCTAGATGGACCACATGGCCTTGGCCGTCGCCGACAATCTGCACTTCGATATGGCGCGGCTTGGAGAGATAGCGCTCCATATAAACTTCGTCATTGCCGAAGGCCGCCGCGGCTTCCCGGCGGGCCATAGTGTAGGCTTCTCTGACTTCGGCCCGGTTATTGGCGATCTTCATTCCGCGTCCGCCGCCGCCGGCAGTCGCTTTGATCAGAACCGGAAAGCCGATTTCCTCGGCGGCTGCCTCGGCTGCCTCTACCGTTTCAACGGGTCCGTCCGAGCCGGGCACGCAGGGAATGCCCAGCGCTTTGACTGTCCGCTTGGCAATGATCTTGTCGCCCATGTCGCGGATATGTTGCGGCGAGGGGCCAATGAAAACGAAACCGTGCGCTTCGACGATCTCAGCGAAGTCCGCGTTCTCTGACAGAAAGCCAACACCGGGATGGATGGCGTCGGCGCCGGTTACGGTTGCGGCGGTGAGGATAGCTGGAATGTTGAGATAGCTGTCCTTCGCGGCAGGAGGACCTATGCAGACACTCTCATCGGCAAGACGCACATGCATTGCATCCGCGTCGGCGGTTGAATGCACAGCAACGGTCCGTATGCCCATTTCCCGGCAGGCCCGGTGAATGCGCAGGGCCACGTCGCCGCGATTGGCGATCAGGACTTTCTCGAACATTTCGGCTCCAGCCCGCTACTCGATCACGAACAGCGGCTGGCCGAACTCGACCGGCTGCCCGTTCTGAACCAGAATATCCTTCACCGTTCCGGCACGCGGTGCGGGGATCGGGTTCATGACCTTCATGGCTTCGATGATCATCAGCGTCTGACCTTCGGCTACCCTGGTGCCTGAAGAAACGAAAGGCGCTGAATCGGGATCTGGTCCGAGATAGGCTGTGCCGACCATCGGGGACGTCACTGCGCCTGCAATATCTGCAGATGCTGTATCCGCGGCTGGCGCGACTGCTGCGGGCGCCGGCGTTGGCGCCGCGACTATGTTGGCTGCCTGCTGCACGGCCGGTCGGGCCACGCGGATTCGCCAATCGTCCTTCGCATATTCAAGCTCTCCGAGGCCGGTCTCCTCCAGGAGGGCGGCGAGCTTCCTTACGAGTTTGCTGTCAATGTCGTGCGACAAAGGGGTCTCCGGGTTCGTTCAGGTGCGATCAAGTATCCGCGCCATACCATCGAGGGCCAGGACATAGCCCTGGGTTCCAAGACCGACGATGATTCCTTCGGCGACGGAGGAAATATAGGATGTGTGGCGGAAGGACTCGCGCCGGTGGATGTTCGAAATATGGACTTCGATCACCGGCAAGTCTGCCACGCGCAAGGCGTCGTGAATGGCAACCGAAGTGTGCGTATAGGCACCGGCATTGATGATGATCCCCGACGCGCTGCCGCGCGCTTGTTGGATGATCGTCACCATCTCGCCTTCGAAATTCGATTGACGGAAATCAGTGGCGAGTCCGAGAGTAGCCGCGTGGTCCGCACACATGGCATCCACATCATCCAATGTCTCAGCCCCGTAGAGTTCCGGCTCCCGGGTTCCCAGCATGTTCAGATTCGGGCCATTGAGAATAAGAATTTCCGGGCGTTCGGACACTATGCTCGCCTGCATCTCAGTTTCGAGGGTTATATCACGCGGTCCGTCTGACGCAATCGGAACCGGATGTCGTACAGCCTAATATAACGGATCCATGGAATACATGGTGAGAGTGGCGTTGCCTACCTTAATTCGAGTGCCGTCGCTTCTGTAAGCGGCTTCACGGGAGGATGTCTCTTGTCCTGCTCTATTTGAAATCGTGTCAGTCACTTTTGTGCATCCGAGGATTGTATCCAGATTCCCGTTGGCGCCGGTCATGGGCAGAAACAGGCGCTGGACGACGACATGGCGCTTATCACTTAGGGTCTGAGCGCTAACGGTATGAACAAGCTGTCCGGACTCAAGGCAGTCGTCGAGACGCTCTTTGACAAGGCGAGCAGTTTGATCGGAGAGGAAATCCTTCAGCGAGCAGCCCCGTAGACCCTGTCCGTAAAGCGTGTTCACGGCCTCGCCTACGAGGTCATAGCGATAGCAATTCAGCTCCGGTTCTCGTTGGCATATCCAGATAAACGGAAGTGCCGGACCAAGCTCAAGCGGTTCAATCGATTTGCGCGCTGGATAGGTATTTCCGTCGCGCCACGCGAACCATCTTTCCACCAATTTCCCGAGTGTCGGATCGTCGATGTTCTCGAGTATCTGGCTCATTGCCTGAACTCTTTCTAAGAGCTTGGGCGGTTCCAAAGCGCGGCCGTGCGAACCTCAATTGGAATCCGGATATCATGCCGCAATGGTTGTGGCAACAAACCTCGTGTGGAAAGTACGCACCTTTAGGTTTGGACTTGCGAAAATTTACGTCGGTGGAGTGGTCGCCATGCCTCTGGCCATTTTTGTCAATTTTTCCAACAAATTAATAAAGGTGTCCTTCTCTTTCTTTGTGAGGGCCGATGCGAGAAAAGCTTCCCGTTCGAGGGCGATTGGTACGATTTGATTGTAAATTGTTAACCCGCTGTCGGAGAGGGACAAGATTGCGCGGCGTTTGTCGTCTGGGTGGACCTGTTTCCGAATATGCCCGGCATCCAATAGTTTCGCGGCGGCGCGGCTGACCTGAACCTTGTCCATTGCGGCTCGCTGTCGAATGTCGTTCGACGTCATCGGACCGTCGCTGCCGAGGATGGCCACGAGCCGCCATTCTGGGATGCTGATATCGAACTCCGCCGCGTATAGCTTTTGGATGCTGCCGGAGACCAGTGACGAGAGCAACGCCAGCCTGTAAGGCAAAAAACTGTCGAGAGCGAATGCCGCCTGCTCTTGCTTCGACTCCGGGTCTTTGGACGTGTGAACGCTGCTTTCTTGACTCTTCACGCGCAATCCTTAATTAGTTTCATATGTAACTAAATATGATCTGTTCTGACGTTCCTTTCTTGCCGGATTGCTGTCAAGGCGAGAACTAACCCGTCAGTGGACCGGAGGAGACATTCATGGCATCCGAAACACTTTCCCCAATTCCGGGCGGCACCGTCGAAAATCCGATGGCGACCGACGGCTTTGAGTTTGTTGAATATACCGCGCCCGACCCGGAAAACCTGAAGTCGCTGTTTCGGTCCCTCGGCTTTACTGCGGTTGCCCGGCATCGGTCGAAGGACGTAACGCTTTTCCGTCAGGGCGGCGTCAACTTCATCGTCAACGGGGAGCCGGACAGCTTTGCCCAGTCTTTCGCCCGTGTTCACGGGCCGTCCTGCTGCGCCATTGCGTTCCGGGTAAAGGATGCAGCGGCAGCCTATGACCGCGCCTTAAAGCGCGGAGCACGACCGTTTGAAGGCAAGGTCGGGCCGATGGAGCTGAACATTCCGGCGATCCACGGTATCGGGGACAGCCTGATTTATCTGGTTGACCGCTATGGCGAGCAAAGCATTTACGACGTCGATTTCGTGCCTCTGGACGGCGTAGAGCAGGTGCCTGCTGGTGCCGGTTTCACTATGGTGGATCATCTGACTCACAACGTGCATCGGGGACGCATGGATGTGTGGGCGGACTTCTACGAGAAGCTCTTCAATTTCCGCGAAATCCGCTATTTCGACATTGAAGGCAAACTCACCGGGCTGAAGTCCAAGGCGATGACCAGCCCTTGCGGCAAGATCCGGATTCCGATCAACGAGTCCTCCGATGACAAATCCCAGATCGAGGAATATCTCACCGCCTACAAGGGGGAAGGTATCCAACATATCGCAATGGCGACTGATGATATCTTCGCGAGTGTGGAAGCGCTCAAGGCCGCCGGCTCCAGATTCATGACGCCGCCGCCGGATACTTATTATGAAATGCTGGATGAAAGGTTGCCCGGGCATGGTGAGGATGTCGCCAGTCTGAAGCAGCACGGAATCCTTATCGACGGTGCACCGACTGAAAATGGTGGGCTCCTGTTACAGATTTTCACCGAGACGGTGATCGGCCCGATCTTCTTCGAGCTCATTCAACGCAAGGGCGACGAAGGATTCGGCGAAGGTAACTTCAAGGCGTTGTTCGAATCCATCGAACAGGATCAGGTCAAGCGCGGGGTTCTCAACGCTTGATAGAAGAGCCTTGACCAGGCGGCCAAATCGCTCTTGGCTCACAGGTCAGCCCGCCAGCCGATGCTGGCGGGCTGTTACATTTTGACCGGGGTATTCATGGTTCCGCTGTTGTTCTCACGGGCGGTCCACAGTGCCGGTAGGTCCGGGGGTGTCTTGTGACAGGCACTAACGGACATGCCGTGCGCAGCGGGGCCGCACGGGTTTTCTTTATTCTTTGCGCATTTCTGACACTGGTGCAGATCAACCGGGTAGGCGGCGGGGTGATTGCCAATGCCTTGATTGATCAGCGCGGTATATCCCCGGCTGAAATCGGCGCGGTGATCGGCATCATGTCGCTTGCCGCTGCATTCGTGCAGATCCCGATGGGCGTTCTGTTCGACCGATATGGCGCGCGCCTTACCACGTCGGCGCTGAGCTTGATTGCCGTGGGCGGGATGGTGCTCTTCGCAATCTCTGAAAATGCCACGGGATTGATCGGCGGGCGGATACTGCTCGGCGTGGGGCATGCTGGTGCTGTGACAACCGTTTATCTGATTGTTCTCGGCTGGGTCCGCCCGGATCGTGTTGCCACCGTTTCGGCCCGGCTCATCGCATTTGCCGGGGCGACAAGCGGTCTGCTCGCGACGGCTCCGCTCGCCATCATGTTGCAGCACGTCGGGTTTACCGTGACGTTCCTGCTCCTCGCCGCAGCAATTCTGCTGATGACGATCCTGATCTTTCTCTGGGGCCGGGATCACCCTCCGGGAACAGCCCGTCCGGAGCGGCCTCATGAGAGTATCGGGCAGGCCTTTTCAGCGATCCTGACGATGCTCCGTGACCGCGATATCCGTGGGACCCTCATAATGGCGAGCTGTTTTGCTGCGCCTTTCGCAACGGTTGGCGGTCTCTGGGCCGGGCCTTATCTCAGGGAAGTTCACGGACTTGGCCAGACGGAGGCTGGCTATGCATTGCTCGTTATGGTTCTGGCACAGAATGCCGGGACGCTGGGCTTTGGTCCGCTGGATCGGATGTTTAACTCCCGCAAGCGTGTGGTCCTCGGGAGCTGTGTGCTAATGGTGCTGCTGCTCGGCATTATGGCGGTGATCGCGAGCCCCCCGCTCTGGCTGGCTATGCTGCTAATGGTCGCATTCAGTTTCGTCTCGCCGTTCTTCGTTGTGCTGGCCGCGCATTGCCGAGGATTCGTGCCGAATCATCTGGCTGGCAGGGCTATTACAGCCATGAGTCTCGTCGGTGTAGGGACGATTTTCCTCTCGCAGTGGATCACCGGGTTGATAGTCGATCATGCGGGCGGCGGCTCGGATGGCGCATACCGGCTGGTTTTCGCCAGTGTGGCCGGACTGGTCGTACTGGCTTCGTTGTTCTACAGCCGTGTCCGGGATATTCCGCCGTCTGTTACCGTGACCGGTTCATGACCTAGCCGTTGCGAGCAGCTTCGATCTGTTCCACCAAGGTGTCTAGGCTGACAGCGCCCGGCAACAACTCACCTCCGATGACAAAGGCCGGCGTTCCGTTGACGCCGAGGGCGCGTGCCAGATTAGTGGCGTCCTGGATTGTTTTGCCGGTCTCCGGAGATGACATGTCTGCTTTCAGTTGATCTAGATCGAGACCGACTTCAACGGCCGTCTGGAACACGACGGCATCGCTCAGCCGTCCGCGATATTTCATTAAGGCGACGTGGAATTCGGTATAGGCGCCTTGCTTACGGGCCGCGATCGACGCGTGGGCGGCGGTCACGGATGCCGGACCGAGAATCGGAAACTCTTTCATCACCCAGCGGACATTCGGGTCCTGCTTCAGCAGCTGTATTACCGGATCGATCATCCTCTTGCAGTAACCACACTGGTAATCGAAGAACTCGACTACAGTGACATCGCCGTCCGGATTGCCGATCACCGGGTCGTTTTCGTTACCGGTGAGCTGTTCCTGCATATGGGCGAGGGCGGCGCGCTGGCGTTCCTTCTCCGCCAATTCCTGGCGTGCTTGCATGGCGTTCAGGGATTCAACGATCACCTCAGGGTGGGATAGGATGTAATCGCGGATGGCTGTATCGAGAGCCGACTTTTGAGCTGATGAAAACGGTTCTGCAGCTACGGCATGATGGTTTGCTGGATAAACTGCAATGCCGGTGGCGAGCGTCAGGGCCAGGATTAACGCTTTGTGGGAATTCTTAACGGGCGTCATGGTGGCCATGCTGCGTGCCTTTCTAGTCGTGCTTAAAGTCATTAAATTGAGCCAGCGCGTCGCTGCCGACAAACCACGTTATCGTTATTGCATTCTCACTATGGAACGGCGCGCGCTATTTTTTCTCGGACAACTGTTTTCTTTTCCGGTCTCTGTCGCGCGGGGTAGAGATTTCTTCGATATCGGTTGCTCTCAGCCAGGCTTCAGTATGCGGTTTTAGTGTCTGCTTCGCCCGGTTTGCCTGCAAGGCGGCATCCCGTTTGTTACCGGAGCGGAAAGCCTCCTCGGCGAGGGCGAGCGCTGACATGCCGTGATCGCCATTACGGCCATAGGCAATGGCCAGCTGACGCCAGGCGAAAGTCGCATTCGGAAGCGATCGCACGACGTTTTCAAGATGCGTTTGGGCCTCTTCGTTGTACTCCGTTGCGTCCAGAGCGAGCAGGACCCGTGATAACTCCAGTTCAATCCGCGGCGCGTCCGGTAGGGCTTCGAGGGCTCTGCGATACGCGCTTTCAGCGTCGGCCGGTCGGCCTGCTTCAAACAGAATTTGACCTTTCAGCTCATGGAAAAATGGATCGTCGGGGTAATCGGCGAGTAGTTCCTCCATGAGCGCAACGGCTCCATTGGCATCTGGTAGCCGGTATGTGGCAACGGCACGGGCGTAACGGGCTTCAACCGATGTATCCGTATCGGGATATGCCTTGAAGGTGCGTGCGGGAGAGCGGATGAAGCCATTGAGTTTGGCCACCATTCGCCGGTGTTTCTGTTGCAGCTCGTCCGACAGTTTCTCATCGCTGTAGCGTGAGTTTTTCACCTGCTCCTCGACAAAAGCTATCCGATCCCGGGTCAGCGGATGGGTGCTTGCGTAAGGAGAGCGGCTGCGTCCGCTCAACAGTTCCTGGCCGCTGAGTTTCGAGAGGAATTCCAGCATGCCTCTCGAGGATTCCTGATTGCTTTCAAGGAAACGGATTCCCGCCTGATCCGCAGAGGATTCCTGAGCCCGGCTGTACTGGAGTAAGGAGCCCTGCACAGCCGACTGGCTGCCCTGGATAATTGCTCCGGCGGCATCTCCCCGGCCGGTCGCGATTGCCGCACCGGCGCCGAGGATGATGCCAAGCAGAGCATTCTGGCTGGCACTGCGCAGGACTTCTCCGCTCCGCGCCAGATGGCCGCCGGCTATGTGTCCTGTTTCGTGGGCGATTACGCCGAGCAACTGCTCCGGCGTGTCTGTCGCCATCAGGAGGCCGGTATGAAAGAAGATGTTCTGGCCACCAGCCACGAAGGCATTCAACGTATCATCGTTGATAAAATAGAGATCAATCGCAGATGGCGACAAACCTGCGCTCTGGAAGATCGGGGTCGCAATTTCACGAATATAGAGCTCGATCTCCGTATCCGTAATGAAGGATCGCGCATCCGCGGGCCGGGACCATCCGGCGAGAAAGCTTACCGCAAAAATGAACGCAATTAGATGCTTGCCAACGAGGGCTTTGCACTTCATGGATTTGGATCCGAGCCTGTTGGTGCGCTGCATAGCTTCATAATGTGCGCGTCTCCGGGCTTGCATTCAATAGCCAGCGGCGATTTGAGAGGACGTTATGTTTAAGAGGACCGTGCCCGTGGCATTGGCGCTTTGCGCCGGATTGCTTACAGGCTGCGCGAGCGACGAAGTCATTGAGGTCACTGAAGGGTTCTTCGGATCCGTCGCCGTTGACGAGCCGCGGGCTGCCGTCATCGCCCAGGATGTGCTGGTCCAAGGGGGCACTGCCGCAGACGCTGCTGTCTCTGCCTATTTCACACTGGCTGTGACATTGCCTTCTTCCGCTGGGCTCGGGGCGGGTGGTTCCTGCCTTGCTTTCGATCCGGTAAGCAAGCGGTTCGAACAGCTCTCATTCCTGCCTCAGCCTCTTTCGGATGATCGAAACGCAATAGCCGCTCCGCTGGGGCCACGCGCGATGTTCGCATTGCATGCCCGCTATGGCCGGCTGCCGATCACACAGCTGATTGGCGCTCCAGAGCAGCTTGCCCGGTTTGGCGAGCCTGTGTCCCGACGCCTCGCGGAGGACCTAGAGCGTGATGGCGCGGCTCTGAAACCGTCGGGCGCCAGACGTCCCAGTCTGTTCGCTCCGGGTGGTGTTGCTTTGCAAGCGGGCAGCTCTCTGGTCCAGTGGGATCTGGCCTCCACCTTCAGCCGGCTCCGGGTCGCGGGTGTCGGCGATCTCTATTCAGGGCAGCTGGCCCGCCGCCTTGTCGCCGAGGCGGAAGTATTCGGATACAAAGTTGACCGTGCCCGGTTGCGCGGTGCGGTTCCGGTTTGGAGCGGTGCCGAAGGGGTCGATTTCGACAATCATCTTTGGGCGGTCGCGGCTAGCCGAAGTGCCGACAGTGCTCTGATTGCGAAAACTCTTTCTCTCGCTTTCAATGAGGCCGGTTGGTCGTCTTCGCCGCAGGATATCGACCCGCTGATGCTCGCTGAGATGCAGGTCCGCGCCGCGAACGCTGTTGCAGGTGGTGATACGGATGTGAGCGCGGATGCCGCTGATCGACTGTTCGGAGATTTTCGCTCTAGTGCTCCCCGCACTGCTGTAACGCCCGCTGCGGCCGCTTTGTTCGGCGGGGAATCGCGATCTGGCGCAACGAGTTTTGTGATCACAGACAGGCGTGGTCTTTCGGTTGGTTGTGCGTTGACCATGAATGCCCCTTTCGGGACAGGCCAGATGCTCCCGGATCTCGGTTTCATTCCGGCTCCGGCGTTGCCGTCTTCGAACCCACCTTTGGCTGCCGCCGTTATCGCGGGGAATACCAATGCATGGCAAGTTCACGTGACAGCCATGGCAACTGGTGGCAGGGAGATGGTCTCAGCTCTGGTTCCGCCGATCTTGCGTAACTATGTGGCGGGCCAGGCAATGAGCGCCGCCGTGGCCGCACCGCGCTCCCATTTCGATCTGGCGGCTGGCACGCTGTCTGTCGAGTCCGGCATAACACCGACAGCCAGAGCGCTGGCTGAGCGAGCAGGGTATCCGGTGCAACCGGCCAGTCATCCGATAGGTGCGGTCAGGCTGTTCCGCTGTAAGGAAGGCCTGCCGCGCAGCGACAAGGACTGTAGCATTGCCGACGATCCGCGCGGACGCGGTATGATTTTGTTTGAAGGCGGCGACTAATCAACGGAAAGGTCGACCGGTGACCCTGAAAGTATCTCGGCGCGGCGCTGTGCCCGCCTTCATCGTCATGGATGTAATGCAGGCAGCTGCCGACCGCGAGGCAGCCGGGGGCGACGTCCTGCATCTTGAGGTCGGCCAGCCCGCGACTCCGGCGCCGCGTGGTGTGATTGAGGCGGCGAAGAGGGCGTTGGAGGATGATAGGATCGGCTATACGCTGGCCGCCGGTATAAACCCCCTCCGGGAGCGCATCGCGCAGCATTACAAAGATTGGTACGGCGTCTCGTTGGACCCGAACCGGATCATGGTTACGACCGGGTCCTCCGGCGCGTTCCAGGTTGCCTTTCTCGCGGCCTTTGAGGCAGGCGACCGGGTCGCCATGGCCTCGCCGGGCTATCCGGCCTACCGCAATATTCTTTCAGCTCTTGGCGTCGAAACTGTGTTGCTGGAGACGGAGCGCAAGCACCGCTACCAGCCGACCCCGGAATTGCTCGACGCGGTGGAGGAAAAGATCGACGGCCTGATTGTTGCCAGCCCATCAAACCCGACAGGCACAATGCTGGGGGAGGACGAGCTCTCCGCACTGACCGATTATTGCAAGAAGAAGGGTATCCGGGTCGTCTCTGATGAGATCTATCACGGGATCGGCTTTGGCAGTCGGCCGGTCTCGGCTCTGGAGAGCGACGGTCAGGCGCTGGTCATCAACAGCTTCTCGAAATACTTCTCGATGACCGGCTGGCGGCTGGGCTGGATGGTGGTGCCGGAAGATCTGGCCCGTTCCATGGAGTGTCTGGCGCAGAATTTCTTTATCTCGCCGCCGACCCTGTCGCAGCATGCGGCGGTCGCAGCTTTCGACTGTCAAGAGGAGTTGCAGGCCAATGTTGCGCGCTACGCGAAGAACCGCGAGGTGCTGCTGAACGAGCTTCCGGCCGCTGGGCTGGATGATTTGGCACCGGCGGATGGCGCTTTCTATATCTATGCGGACGTCACCCGTTTCACGAACGACAGTGTGGATTTCTCGAAACGGATGCTGGCGGAGATCGGACTCGCCGCGACGCCGGGTGTCGATTTCGACCCGGCGCGCGGTCATGGCTCTTTGCGTTTTTCCTTTGCCGGAGCAACGGCGGACATGGTGGAGGCAGCCAGCCGTCTTAAGGGCTGGCTGAAGCGCTGACGCTATTCAGCCGCGTTGGAGACACTGCCGTCATAGCCGCCGTTCTGATCGTGTCCACCCTTGCGTGCCCGCCGGGCAGCGCGCCAGTCCTGATAATTTCCCCGGATCTGCAACGCTGAAGGGGTGACAATCAGTGTCAGTATCGTGGCGAAGCCCATCCCGAAAACGATGGCGGAGGCTAGGGCCACCCACCATTGGGTCGACGGCGCCCCGACCGCGATCTCCCGCGTGAACAGATCGATATTGAGCTGGAACACCATCGGCATCAGGCCGAGCATCGTTGTAATCGTGGTAAGCATCACCGGGCGAAGGCGCTGGGCGCCTGTCCGGAGAATTGCTTCCATGGTGCTGCCCGTGGTCGTCTTCAGGGCGTCGAACGTGTCGATCAGCACGATGTTGTTGTTCACCACGATACCGGCCAGCGCGATCACGCCGATGCCGCTCATCACGATACCGAACGGCTGACCTGTGACCATCAGGCCGATCATCACGCCAATCGTGGACATGATCACGGCGCTCAGGATCAGGAAGGCGCTGTAGAAGCTGTTGAACTGGGTGACGAGAATGATCGCCATGATGAACAGGGCGACACCGAAAGCCTTGCCAAGGAAGGCCTGGGCAGCCTTCTGCTCCTCGTCCTCGCCCTTGAAGGTGTAGCTAACGCCTTTCGGCAATTCGGTCTTGCCCAGCCAGGCAGTCAGTTCCTGAACCTTTTCATCCGCCAGCACGCCGGGCAGCACATCCGCCTTCACCGCCATGACCTGTCGGGCATCAGAGCGCTTGATGGTCCCGACTTTGGCCTGCGGTGACCAGGAGACGAAATTCCGCAGGGGCACTAGCCCCTTGTCCGTCATCATCCGGATCGCGAGGAACTGATCCAGCCGGCGGGATTGGCGAGGGTAACGGACAACAATGTCGATTTCCTCGTCGCTGTCGTTCGGCCGGTAATCGCTGATCTTGAGGCCTCGGGTGACGAGCTGCACGTAGCTGCCGATAAGGGCAATGTCTGCTCCGAACTTCGCCGCCTGGGCCCTGTCGACAGCAATCTGCCATTCGATGCCGGGGATATGCCGATCATCCTCGATATTCTGCAGCCCCGCCATGCTGTTGAACTGGGTTCGTACTAACCTTGTCGCCTCAATCAGACGATCCGGATAGACAGATCGAAGCTGGACCTGCACCGCTTTGCCGGTTGGTGGGCCGCTTTCTTCCTTGGCGGTTTCGACGAAAATGCCGGGATAGGCTTTTCCACGCTCGGAAATCTCGGCAAGGATCTCGTTGGCTGACGCGCGGTTCTGCCAATCGTCGAACTCGACCTGAATGGTGCCGACAACATCCTCGGCCAGGTCCTGCCCGCCGCCTTCCTTCTCTCCGACGAACGTGTAGATCGACTTGAAGCCGCCGACATCGAGGACTTCTTTCTCAATCTCGAAGACCAGCCGAGCCTTCTCGGCCGTCGACATGTTGCCGCGGGCGTGAACATGGATCATCGCGTTGTCGGGTTCGACTTCGGGGAAGAACTCCACCCCGTTGCCGTGATTGGCATAATAATACTGCACGCCAACAAGCAACGCGGCTGCGACCAGTATCACCTTGCCCGGATTTCTCAGCGCGAGTGTGAGGACCTTCAGATACCCACCGGTAAAGCCCCTGACCTTGCTCAGGTCTCCACTCTCCATGGCCGCCAGAGATGCCCGGCTTTCCTCAGTCTGAGCCCCGGATTTGCCGAAGATCGACCCGAGGGCCGGAACAAACAGCAAGGCCATGAAGAGGGATGCGGTGAGGGTCGCGATGAGTGTGATCGGCAGAAATTTCATGAACTCGCCAACCACACCTGGCCAGAACAGCAGCGGCAGGAAGGCGGCAAGGGTCGTTGCGGTCGAGGCGATGATCGGCCAGGCCATGCGCTTGGCCGCTTCCGAATAGGCGGCACGCCGGTCAAGCCCTTCGGACAATTTCCGGTCCGCATATTCGGTGACCACGATCGCACCGTCGACAAGCATTCCGACCGCGAGGATCAGGCTGAACAGCACAACGATGTTCACCGTCAGTCCGAGTGAGGACAAAGTCAGGATACCGAGAAGAAAGGAGCCCGGGATGGCAATGCCGACCAATCCGGCCGAGCGGTAGCCGAGCGCACCGACAATGACGATCATGACCAGCAGGACGGCACTCAGGACGTTGTTCCGGAGGTCGGTAAGCATGGTTCGGATTTGGCCGGATTTATCCTGACTGAAGGTTGCTGTAACGCCGGCGGGCCATGCTTTTTGGGTTTCGGCGACGATGGCGCGGACATTCTCTACGGTCTCGATCACGTTCGTGCCGATCCGCTTTGTTACCTCGATGCCAATCGCTGGTTTGCCGTCAAGCCGGGCATGGGTTTCCCGATCCTTGAAGCCGCGTTCGACATGGGCGATATCACGAACCCGGACCACAGCGTCGCCGTTGGTCTTGATCGGCTGATCGAGGATGTCCTGCAGGTTTTCGTAAAGGCCCGGCACCTTGATCGGAAATCGGCCGTTGCCGGTATCAAGCGTTCCCGCCGCAACCAGCTGGTTCGAGCGGGCGACGATATTGAGCACGGATGTCGCGTCGATATTGTAGCTGTCGAGACGCAATGGATCGATGACAATCTCGACCAGCTCTTCCCGTTCACCCGTGAGTTTCGCCTCGAGCACGGAGGTGACGCCCTCGATCTCGTCACGCAGATTGCGAGCAAGGTGCAGCATTGTACGCTCGGGCAACTCGCCCGAAAGGGTAACAACCAGAATAGGGAAAAGGCTCACATTGACTTCGTGAACTGTCGGCTCGTCCGTTTCCTCAGGCAATTCCGGTTTGGCGAGATCGACTTTCTCTCGGACATCCAGCATGGCCTGATCGGCATCGAATCCGGCTGTGAATTCCAAGGTGACGTTCGCGCCGCCCTCGTATGCGGTGGCGCGCATTTCCTTCACGCCTTCGATGCCGCGCATTTCGGATTCCATCGGTTTCAGCAGAAGGCGCTCTGCATCTTCCGGCGAGATGCCGTCATGTTTCATCGAAACGTATATGATCGGGATATTGACGTCCGGATCCGCTTCTTTCGGGATGGTCACATAGGCGACCGCTCCAGAAATCAGGATCAGGGCCAGCACCATCAGGGTAGTCCGGCTGCGGTGCAGGGCGGCGTCGATCAGAGCGTGCATCGGGCGGTCCTCAGCTTGCTTTGGCGGCGTCAGTACCGACGGCGGATTCCGGGACTGCCCGCACGGTCTCGCCGTCGGAAACAAACTCCTGGCCGACCGAAATCAGCATCGCGCGCTCGGGCAGGCCAGTCACGTAGGCCCAGTCCGCATCGCTGTCGAGCACGTTTACCTTATTGAACCGAACGATATCGGATGCATCGACCGTCATCACCCCGAGCTGTCCATCATCATTCAGCGTGAACACGCCAGCGGTGATTTTGTGTGCGGTGACTTCCGGGAGTGGCAGGATGACGCCGGCCGTGACCCCGAGTTCCAGGGATTTGTCCGGATTCGGAACTTCAAGTTCAACCCGGAACGTCCGGGTTTCGGAATCGGCCGCGGCAGTGATGTACCGGATGGTTCCAATCAGATCGGTGCCGTTGAGCAATTTGGCTCTACCGGGTTGCCCAACCGCGAGTTTGACCCGCTCCTGCTCGGCTACCTGGGCTACGACGAGAACTGGGTCGAGATCGTAGAGGGTGGCTACCGGATCGCCGCTTTGCAGGACATCGCCGATTTCTACAAAGACATCGTCGAGCACAGCATCAAAAGGTGCCGATATGGTGAGACGCCGAATTTCTTCTTCGATCTTGGCGAGTTCTGCTTTTGATTCCTGCAAGTCCGCGAAGGCTCCAGCGCGGGTCGTTTTTGCCTGGAAGCCCTTATTGGCAAGTTTATCGGCGGCATTGAACTCCGTTTCGCGCTGCACGATCCGGGCTTTCGCCATCTGCCGCCTGGCTTCCCTATCTTCAGGGTCGAAGCGGATAATCGGAGCGCCTTTCTTGACATGGTCGCCGTCCTTCGCGCCAAGCGCGACGACTTTGCCCAGAATTTGCGCTTTCAGTTCGATCTGACGCGAGGGAGCTGTCCGGCCGGTAATGACAACGGCTGAGCGGTATGGCTCGGCGATGCTCTCTCTAACGCGTACGGAGGCCATTTCGGCGACAGGTGTGACCGGTTTTGTCTCCGTTGTGTCCTCACCTTCCGTTCGAGCCCCGTTGGCGAACTGGCCTGATAGAATCCAAGTAGTTGTCCCGACAGCGATTACGGTAGCCAGTAGGATGGAATAGTTGATTCTCATAGGACCTCGGCGGGGCTGTATGGTTTTGGAGCGCAAGCGCGCGTTCTGATGAGGTGGCAGGGTGGCAATTTACTCAGCTGCATGGCGCGTCTCCGAGCCGAGCTCAGCTAGAAGCGACGCGCGGTTGGCCCGCATGTAGTCGGCGGCGGCGCGATAGATCGTACTGCCGAGACCTCGGACAAAATTCATTCCGGGGTCGGCGGCACAGTTCGGGTTGAACTCGTCGAGCTCGCATTGCTGGGTATCGTAAAATGCGATCCGCTCATCAATCAGTCGGGCGATTTTCTCCGGGGATTGATAGCGGGCGAAAAAAAACAGGAAAAAAAGATCGGAACGAACTTGATCTGGCTCAGGTTCGATCTCGCAAGCGAGGCGCAGGCCCGTCTCGCCCGCCTCGGTCAAGGAATAGACTTTCTTATCCGGTCGGCCGTCCTGTGCTTCTTCGGTAACCGTTACCAGACCTTCTCTGGCGGCGCGCGTCAAAGCTGGATAGATGGCGCCCAGAGAGGCTTTCTGGAAATGCGCGAACGGTCCTTCCGCAAACTGCTTGCGGATCTCATAGCCCGTTGCGTCTCGTCGGCTGAGAACCGCAAGACAGAGAGTCTTTACATCCATGAACAAGGCCAAACTATATCGGTCTGATATATGTCGGACCGATATATGGGGGATGCATTTGTAGATGGAAGGAAAAAAAGCCTGAGTTGTTATCTCATGTGAGATTACGCACGTTCTGTGGTTTCAGGGTAACAGCTCCCGGCGTCAGAAAGTCTCTTTCCAGGGCCTGAGTTCGACTTCCCAGGCCCAGCTCGAGCGGTGTTGGCGGTGGAAATGCAGGTAGCTTTCGGCGATCGCGTCCGGATCTAGCAGTCTGTCTTCTCCGAGAGCTTCGCGCTGATCGTTTGAGGCCCGGATACCGCCATCGATCACGAAATGACCGATATGAACATTCTGCGGATGCAGCTCACGGGCCATGGATTGTGCAAGGCCTCGCAGCCCGAACTTGCCCATGGCAAAGGGCGCGGATTGTGGATAGCCCTTCACCCCGGCCGACGAGCCGGTGAGCAGAATTGTGCCATGACCGGTTTTCAGCATGCGTCGTGCCGCTTGCTGAGCTACCAGGAAGGCCCCGTGGCAGGTCACTGTCGTGGCGGCGAGGACTTCATCCGGATCGAGCTCGATAATCGGTCCGCGCGCCCGCTTCGAGGCATTGAAGACGACAATGTCTGGACTGCCGAGTGCGTCATCCATCCAATCGAACATGTCAGCGACGCTTGTCTTGTCGGAGACATCGCAGGCTTGGGTGAGGGCGCCGGTCTCCGACGCCAGTTCGCTCAGCTTGTCCGTATTGCGGGCGGCCAGGGCGACCTTCATGCCGTTTGTTGAGAAGAGGCGGGCGAGGGAGGCGCTCAGGCCAGCACCGGCTCCCACGATCAGGGCAGTTTCGCTCATGGTCCGTCCAAATGGTTCGGGCGGTGCCGGGCAGGATCGCCGCTACCGCTTCGGTCGCGACGGTCCCGGCCTGATCACCGGCCAGGGTTCTGGAAATTCACCGACCGGAACCTCGATCAGGGTCGGACGCCCGGAGGCGAAACCTTCCTCGATCTTTTTCTTCAGCTCGGTCGGTGTGGTTGCGCGCAAGCCTAACGCACCGCAGCTTTCGGCGAGCTTCACGAAATCGGGATTTGTGAACTCGCTGCCGATAACCCGGTTGTCATAGAGCTCTTTCTGCATCCGCATCACATTGCCATAGGCGCCGTCGGCGAAGACCACGGCGACAACATTGATGCCGTGATGTACGGCGGTCGCCAGCTCCGGCATGGTGTACATGAAGCCGCCATCGCCATTGATCGACAGCACCTGCTTGTCCGGGTGCGCAACCTGCACGCCAAGCGCGGTGGCATACCCGTATCCGAGCGTGCCCTGATAGCCGGGCGAGACCAGAGTGCGTGGGCCGTAGGTCGGAAAGCCTACGCGGGAGGCGTAGGCGACCTGGGTAAACTCATCGACCAGGAAGCCGTCTTCGGGCAAAGCGGTGCGAATGGCCGCCAGCCACTCCATCTGCGGGCCGATTTTGGCTTCAAACTGCGCCTGGAACTCCGCTTTCAGGGTCTCCATCTCGTCGGTGCGTGATGGCCGTGCCCGGTTATGCGCCGGTATCTTGTCGAGCAATGCACGCGCCGCATCCGTCGCGTCGGCGACAATGCCGACATCGGGCTTGCCGACGCGGGTCAGCTCGACCGGGTCTATATCGACGTGGATGATGGAGAGCTGTTCATCCATGCCCCATGTCATGCGCTCGTGCTGCAGGCGGCAGCCGATGGAAATAACCACGTCCGCATCGCCCCAGAGCCGGTTACCCGCCGGATGGTGCAGGGAGAGTGGATGCCGGTCGTCCAGCACACCCTTGCCGTTCATGTAGGAAACCACAGGCGCCTGAAGCATTTCCGCCAACGCGCGGATTTCTTCGGCCGCTTCATAGGCACCGCCGCCGACGAATATCATCGGGTTGCTGGCCTCGCCAAGCATCCTTGCCGCTTCTACAATCTTGTCCGGATCGGGCTCGGGTGGCTCCGGGGGCACGGTCGGTGTGATCGGACTGACGGGCGCTTCCAAGTGTAACTGGTCGAGCGGCATTTCGATGCCGACGGGGCGAGGGCGCCCGCTCCAAAGTTCCCGGAAGGCCTGATCCATGACGGCGGGGACCTCTGACGGATGATTGATCCGGTGGGACCATTTCGTCAGTCGCTCCATCTGACCGAGCTGATCTGGGATCTCGTGTAACATGCCCAGGCCGCGACCGATGGTGTTGCTCGGGATCTGCCCGGTAAGAGCAAGGACGCGGGCATTGCATCCGTAGGCGGTGGAGAGCGCGGCGAAAGTGTTGAGAAGGCCGGGGCCGGGAACCACGGCATAAGCGCCGACCTTGCCGGTCGACTGTGCATAGCCAAACGCCATATAGGCGGTGCCCTGCTCGTGCCGGGCATTGATCACGCGGAGGCTGTTCCGGGCGTCATACAAGGCGTTGAACAGACCGTCGAGCTGGATGCCGGGCAGGCCGAACACCGTGTCGACACCGTTTTCCGTCAGGGCACGGACCAGGGCCGTGCCGCCGGTCATGGAACTGGATGCGGTCATGTTTCCTCCCTATGGCCGGTGCCGGTCTGTTGCCAACATGTATCAGCCTTATTGCGGATCAGCCTCCATTGTGGATTGCCGTCCAGATTTTTTGTGGTGTCATCGGAATATCGATGTGTTTGACACCGTATCCCGCAAGCGCATCGATCACCGCATTCATGATCGGTCCCGGCCCGCCGATGGACGGGACTTCGCCGACGCCCTTCACCCCGAGGAGGCTGTTCGGAGACGGCGTAGCCGCCCAGGCATGATCGATGAAGGGCACGTCGTCGGCGCGCGGAAAGGCGTAATCCATGAGCGATCCGGTCAACAGCTGACCGGAATCCGGATCGTAGACGCTGCCTTCCATCAGGACCTCGCCGATGGCTTGGGCGATACCGCCGGTCACCTGCCCGAAGGCGAGGGGCTCGTTCACAATCCGTCCGAGATCGTCGACACCGACGAAACGATCGACGGCAACATGGCCCGTGTCCGGATCGACCTCGACCTCGACCACATAGGCGCCGTTCGGGAAGGTCGTGTGTTTGCCTTCGAAATCCATCTCGCCGACGCAGCCACCGCGCAGGCCTGGCTCCAGCGTCTCCGCCGGAATGTCGCCCATGCGGGCCATCAGCTCTGGAAAGGAGATCGCCTTGTCCGTGCCGGCCACCTTGAAGGACCCGGCTTCGTATTCGATGTCCTGAGCTGCTGTCTCCAGGATGTGCCCGGCGAGCTTCTTGCCGTTCTCGACCATCTCGATGGCCGCGCGATGCACGGTGTTGGCAGCGATCGGCATCAGGCAGGAACCGCCGGTACCACCGCCAATCTGAAGGTCGTCGCTGTCGCCTTGCTCGACGATGACCTGCGACGGATCGATGCCAAGGGTTTCGGCCGCGACCTGTGCCAGCGTCGTCTGGTGCCCCTGGCCGGAATCCTGGGTTCCTGTGCGGACCCGGACCTTGCCATCGCCGGTTAGCTCGACCTTGCTCCGCTCGGCGGTGGACCCGCCGGTCGCGTGCACATGGATGCCGAAGCCGATGCCGCGTTTCTTGCCGGCAGCCTCGCTCGCTGTGCGACGACCCGCGTAAGTCTCATAGTCCGCCTTGGTGAGCGCTTTCCTGAAGATCTCCGGATAGTCGCCGCCATCGTAATCCTCGCCCATCGGCGTGTGGAACGGCAGGTCCGCCGGCGTCATCAGGTTCTTGGCGCGGATTTCCGCCCGATCGAACCCGTGCTTGTCGCAGGCATAGTCGATCAAGCGTTCCAGCGTGCCGGCGCTTTCCGGCTTTCCGGCGCCGCGATAGGCATCGGTCGGCGTGGCGTTTGTGAAGACGGCCTGCACCCGGTATTCGGCGGCGGTGATCTTGTAGCAACTGGTGAAGACCCGGACGGCCCCCTTGGTGACGATGGACGGGTTTACCGCATTGAGGAAGGCGCCCATATCGGCAAGCGCATCGATCCGGAAAGCGGTGATCGTGCCATCCTTTTTCAGTGCCAGCGTCGCCCGGTCGAGGCGGCCTCGGCCCGGTGCGTCGGCAACGAAGCTTTCGGTGCGATCCGCGATCCATTTCACCGGCCGTCCTGTCAGGCGGGCGGCGAGCAGGCAGAGGATTTGTTCTGGGTAGGGCCAAATTTTTACAGCGAAGCTTCCGCCGACATCGTTGGTGATGACCCGCATATGGCTTTCGTCGACACCGAGTGCTTCCGACATGGCCGCGCGCAGCATGACAACGCCCTGGCTCGGTGTGTGGAGCGTGTATTTTCCGGTCTCACCATCGAACGCACCGACACAGCCGCGCGGTTCGACCGGCGCGATTACGGCACGGGGATGGTCGACTGTCAGCTCCACCACATGATCGGCTGCTGAAATGGCTTCATCGACTTCGCTGCCATTTCCGATTCGCCAGTCGAAACTGACATTGCGCGGCGCTTTGTCCCAGAGCTTGGGAGCGTCATTGGAAACCGCATGAGCGAGATCGGTGACCGGCTCCAGATCCTCATAGCCGATGTCGACAAGTTCTGCAGCTTCGAGGGCAGCGGACACCGTTTCGGCCACGACGAAAGCAACCGGTTGGCCTGCATATTTGGCGGCATCCTTTGCGAGTGCCGGGCGTTCCGGCTCGATCATCGGTTTCCCGTCATGCCCAATCATGGGCATACGTGATCGCATCGGACCGACGCCCTCACTAGCCAGATCGTCCGCGGTCAGCACGGTCAGAACGCCCGGAACGGCTTTTGCCTCATCTACGGAAACAGAGAGAAGCCGAGCATGCGCCATGGCGGAGCGAACGACGACCGCATGTGCGGCGCCTTCCGGGAACAAATCGTCCACATAGCAGCCATGGCCGGTCAGCAGCCGGTCATCTTCGCGTCGCAACATGTTTCTTAATCTCGTAATTCGTGTCTGGACTGTCGTAATGTCACACGCAAATATACACGCGATCTAGTATTTCTATACTCCGCAATACCAGTATTTCTATGCACCGCAATAATAGGGCGTGGTTGTGAGCGAAGAGAACATCGGTGATATGACGAATGGATGATTCAAGCAAAATTTCAGCGTCGATAGATGCTCTGGGGTCGCGGTTCGATCAGGCTATGTCCGAACCGGATGCCATAAATCGTTTCCGCGACTTGCTTGATGTCGTGGAAGAAGCACGGCATCTTCAGTCTAAGGTTGGTAAGAGCCTGAAAGAACATCAGAAATCGGAGTCATTTCTGGAGACTGAGAAGCGGTTCGTGACCAAGCACGAGACCAAGCTGGACGCCCTAGCCCAGGGCTTTTTCAATTGCTATGCGGTTCCGG
Source organism: Nisaea sp. (assembly GCF_039990255.1). Taxonomy (GTDB): domain Bacteria; phylum Pseudomonadota; class Alphaproteobacteria; order Thalassobaculales; family Thalassobaculaceae; genus Nisaea. The sequence continues at coordinate 402,706 of NZ_JBDXGG010000018.1, forward strand.
GAAAAGCCCGCACGGCGCTGGATCAGCTTTGTGACAGTTATGATACTCAGTATGTTCTTGATGTTGTTGGCTTAGGTGTTTGGCGGCTCTCGAAGCCCCTCGGTTTTGATCTGTTTGGAATCAAGAGCGAAGCCCGTCAACTGGCCGAGACTTTCTATGAGAAGAATCTGCACCCGGCTCTTGAGAAGGCTATCCCGGATCACGGGGATTATCTGAAACTCAAGCGTCTCAATGTGGAAGAGCGCTACGAAATAGTTTTGCACGATATCGAGACATGCCGGAAGGCGGCGGCGGCGGTCGAGGTGGCTCTGAAAAAGTATCGGGACCGGTTTGCGACCGAGGCGAAGTCAATGCCTGAGGAAGAGGTCGAAAAGCTTTCGCCAGCGGAGGCGGTCGAAAGGCTGAAAGTTCTTCCCGCAAAAATGCAGGAAGCTATTTTCGAAGCGCAGAAAGAGGCTCTTGCAGAAAAACTCCGCGATGCGCGCTAGTTCTTACGTCTGCCTTGTGTAAACTCGTGGACCTGATCCATAGGAACCTCGATCGGCAAGTCCAGTAGCATGAAGGACAGGGTCTTGCCGTGTAGATCCAGATTGAGTGTGCTGTTCACGCCGCCTTCCAGCGCATCGTCGATAACGAAATTCAATGCCGGAAGATTGGGCAGCTCATAGCGTGTCACCGCGCTCGCGCCTTTGTGGCCGAAGAGTGAGAGCACACGCTCTTCGGTAACCTGCTCCAGCACGAGGGAATAGGCTGCTTCCGTATAGGGAATGACACTGATGTTGGAGCGGTTTCCCTTATCGCCGCTGCGCCCGTGCGCAATGTCGTGCAGGCGAAGGCGGAGGGTGTCGAGAACCACGGTCATGTGCCTGCTCCGAGAAACTGAACGCTGGGCGAGAGCCTGTTCCTGTCGACCAGGATAGAGGCAGTATGAATTTGTGCTGTGATGTTACGCCGGAACCCGCCACCGCCGGCAGGGCCGGAGCAATATAGACTCAGCACCTCGTCAGAGAGATCTTCGGCAATATCTCGGGAATGGCAGGAAACGGCGGCACGGACCCGGTAATCGCCGTCCGGCGAAGCGGGTTTTGCTGCGGGATAGGGCGTGCTGCCCCCATCGAAAGTGCTTGATGTACCGATGATATCGAACCGGTACTCGGCATTGCTGCCGCGTTCGCGGGCCCGCTCGGTCAGGATTTCCCGGGCGAGTTCCGCTCGGGCCAGACTGTTCGGTCCGGCATAGCTGATTTCCGCTTCCCCGAGCCACCCGCCGTCGAAGCTGATCGTGGTCTTCAGCGTATCAGGACGGACCGTGCCGCGTGCGCCTGATACAGCGACAACGTTCTGGCTCGTTTGCTCGACAGATACTCCGGTGATATCGAGCACGACATCAGCCGTCAGATAAGCGGACGGATCATGCATCTCGTAGAGGATCTGCTCCTTGACGGTCGCGGGTGATACACAGCCACCTGTGTTATCCGCCTTGCCGACCTGGATGGCGCCGTCGCTGGAGATGGTGGCAATGGGGAAGCCGACATGGGCAAGATCCGGTACGTCCTTGAAACCGGGATCGGAGAAATAGGCGCCTGTTACTTGAGCACCGCATTCCAGTAGATGCCCGGCCAGCGTTCCGGCTGCGAGTGCATCCCAATCCTCTTCTTTCCAGCCGAACTCATGGATCAGCGGGCCGAGCACCAGCGCCGGGTCCGTGGTCCGTCCGACGACCACGATATCCGCGCCGCCAGCCAATGCTTCGGCAATAGGGCGGGCGCCAATATAGGTATTGGCGGCGACAATACCGTCGCCGATGGGCAATCCTTCGATGGTCGTGTGCGCGCGGATTTCTTTTTCATCCATTACCGTCAGCAGGTCGTCCCCTGAGACAACCGCGATACGCGGTGTGCGGCATCCGATCTCCTCGGCGATCTCCAGAATGCGCTTCGCGCCACCTGCCGGGTTAGCCGCGCCGAAATTGGAGACGATCCGGATGTTGTTCGTAAGGCATCGTTCTAGAACCGGCCGGACATAAGCTTCGAGGAAAGGTGAGTATCCGCGCTCCGGATCGCGTTGCTTTTGCTTCTGGGCCAGCGCCAGCGTGCGTTCCGCAAGCGTTTCAAAGATAAGGTATTTCGGGCCGTCACGGGTGGCGAGCGTATCAGCCACAGGACCTCCGGCATCCTTCCGGTCGCCGGCAAAGCCGGCGCCACAGCCGATATGAACAAGATTTTTGGTCATCAGTCTTTCGCTTGGCAGGATGGGGGGCAGACTGTAGCGTCTGGGGAGCGAATTTTACCAGCTCTCAAATCAACCAGTGCGGGGAGAGCGGCGATGCCGGGACGCGCAGATCGCGTCATAAAGAGTGCTGCTGCTGGTCCATTTTGCGATTTTCCCGGGCAGGGCACGGTGGTTGTTTTCGACCTTGAAATCACCGCCTGGGAAGGCTCGCTCGCGCGTAACTGGAGCGGCCCCGACGAGTTCATGGAAGTCGTCCAGATTGGGGCGGTGAAGATAGACGTCGCCATGCCGATGGCAGAACTGTCGAGCTTCGAGGCGTTGGTTACACCGGAGAAAAACCCGGTTCTCTCAAACTATTTCATCGAATTGACCGGAATCACCAATGCAGATCTGATCAGCGACGGGATCCCGTTCAAGGATGCTCTTGCCCGGTTTTTCGCTTTCGTCGGCGATGCCTGTCTCGTTGTGTCGAATGGAAGTGACTGGAGTGACCTCGTTCAGAATGCTGATTGGGCGGGTTTGGATTGGCCGTTTGAGGACGATCTTTTCGCCAACATCCGCCCTTGCCTTGCCGAGGCTTTGGGGCTGCCGGAGAGCCAGACGGTGAGTTCGACCTTGCCTCAGCATCTCGGGCACAAGGCCATGCCGGGCGCTCATACCGGGCTCGGTGATGCGCGCGCAATTGCTCTCGCGGTTCGAGATCTCAGGTCTCTCGGGCGTCTCTGAACTGGATGGGCCTGTTCGCGCTCGAAACCCTTTAACGGGCGGTCAGCAGGCGCCTACGATGATAAAGCGATGTGTATGGGATTGATTGGGGCGGATGATGAGTTCGGATGACTTCGATTTGGACGGTAGTTCCGTCAACGCGGATGAAATTGGCCGGATCGGGCTGTTTCTGGATCTGGGCGAAGAAGAGCGCGCGGCCGTCGCAGCTCTTTGCCGGAAGCGACGGTTCGCGGCAGGCGAGGTCGTTATCTCCAGACAGGGCGATGACCACGATGTCTATTTCATGCTGGAAGGCTCTGCCGACGTCCAAAATCACACGATTATCGGCGATGCGTTGAGGCTCGGTCAGCTTGGCGCCGGTGCTTACTTCGGAGAACTATCAGCACTTGATGGCGGTCCGCGGTCTGCCGAGGTTCGGACGACGGAGGATTGCATCGTTGCGGCCATGTCACCGAGTGACTTCCGCAACATGCTCTCGGAACATCCCGCAGTGCTGGTGCAGATACTGCACAATCTGGCTCAGATGATCCGCAATTCGAACCTTACGGTTCTGCAGCACGCGACCATCTGAATGCCTGTATTGGATTAAAGAGGCGCTTCAGCCTTCGTCTTCGGCAGTATCATCGTCACGGCGACCGTCTGCTGAGCGGGTGAGACGGCCCATCAGCTGCTCAAGTGCAGCATGCAAGTTGCGCACGCCCGAGCGGGACATGATCATCCGGGACACGACGGCATGCTCAACCTGGGAGCCGTCGATATTGAAACGCGTGTTCACAAGATTAATCCGAACGACACCGTCTCGCACCATAGCACCGATGACTCCGTCGACGAAAATATCCTGGCATTCCGGGGCAATTACGATGTTTGGCTGCTGTCCTGCCGCCTGACCGCCGGTGTTGGTGTTCGAAGTATCGCTCATTGAAATTCGCCCGACTTAATTTTGTGCCAAATTCGATATAATACCGATAACACGTTGCCACCGTTGGCGGAAGATCGTTAGGGCGAATCCAGGACGATTGCGTGAGGATTGCCTATTTTTCCTCTGCGGCGCAGACTCCTTGCTATTCTGACTGCCACTTTCCCCTCATGGAGAAACCCCATCCTTTCGCAGTCTTTTCTGGACTGGCGTGTCCTGCTTCTGACATCCGTTTGGGCCGGTTCTGTTGCCGGACTCTTTTTTTCCATTCCGATGCTCGATCATATCGTTGCCGGCGGCCTGTTGCTGTTCGTGCTTGGCACGCTTCCGCAGGCGCGGCTTGAGACGAAGGTGCTTGTCGGCATCGGTTCGACCGTGACGCTTATCCTGATCTTTACCATTGCCGATCCTGAAGCTGCCTGGCGCGGCCTTGAGCGCACTCTGATTTTTGCAGGACTGTTGCCAACGCTGAAGATGACGCGGGAAGTCGCCCGACTGATGCCCTCTGTGCGGAAAAGCCAGGACAGGCTGGCCGCACTTCCTGACAGCGCAGCGGATGTCGGTATAACCATCGGTGCGACGGTTTTCGGGGCGGTTCTGAACACTGGATCTTTCGCTCTTGTTTCCGCCGTAGTACCGGCCGATGCGAGCGACGACCGTCGCCGTTCGGCCGCTTGCGCTTCCATGCGGGGCATGAGCATTGCCGTGCTCTGGTCGCCTTTTTTCGTCGGGTTCGCAGTCGCTGGCACCTATTTGCCGATGGTCCAACTCTGGGAAATCATCCCCTTCGGTTTTCTCTGCGTCTGCTTAGCTATTTCCATCGCGCTTGCCATGTTCGCCCGGCCATTCAGTTTTGGGGCCGTCGGCGCTGCTCTCGCCAGTCTCCAGCCGATTGCGTCGAGGTTGGGGATTGCTGCCGGTATGGTCGTTCTGGTCGGGACTTTCACACCTCTCTCGACCCTTGGCTCTATCCTGGTGGTGATGCCGCTGCTGTGTTTGATCCAATGCGTCCGTCGGCCGGATGCATTGAGGCCGGTCCTTGAGAAAACAGCCGAGGGGATTAAAGGTCTCGGGGATGACCTTGCCCTTGTCGCCATTGCCATCGTGGTTGGCACCGTTGCGGGAGAGGCCGACTCAGTGATCGTCCATGTGGCCCCGTTGCTTGAGGGTGGATTGCCGGCGCCAGTTCTGCTGGCCATGATGATCGGCATTCAACTGGTCCCGGCCATCATTGGCATTCATCCGATCATCACCGGGACGATCTTTCTTGCCGCCCTGACCAGCCTTGATCACGGCGTTCTGCCTTTGGCGCTTTACGAAGCCATGCTGGTTGGCTGGGGGCTTGGCGCCATGGTTTCCATTGCTTCTCTGTCCGTGGTGACGGCGGGATCGATGTTCGGTGTGCCGCCAGCTCGCATCGCGATAAGCCGGAACCTTGCCTATGTAATTGTGATCTGGGCAGTGATGGTGCCGATCCTCAGTATCCTGCACTACGCCTTTATCTGAGTTTCCGGCGCATAAGGGTTATTTCGCCCTGCGGGTCATCACCAGGAAGACGGCGGAGACCACGGCAGCGAGGGCGGTATAATCGACAATTCCTGGGACGGTCCCGAAGATCAGCGCATCAGCAGCAACGCCGATCACCGGTACCATCAGTGTACCGACGGTGGAGACCACAACCGGAAGCATGTTCACGACACTGAAATAGGCCCAGTAGCAGAAGATGCCAGTAATCGTCATGTTATAGACGAGGCCAAGCGTCGGGACGAGTGTGACGGCGTCCGGCATGTTCTGATAATCCCATGCAAGCGCGATGACCGCGATCGGCAGAGCACCCAACATCTGCTGCCAGCCGGTAAGAACCGTCACCGACATGGAAAAGCGGAAATATTTTACTGCTGCAGTGCCCACGCCCCAGCTCATCGCCGCGAAAACGACCAGAACGGGGCCGAGTGGATCGCCCGACAAGGCGCGGTCGTCGCCGAAAAACAGCAAGCTCACACCGACGAGTCCCAGTCCCAATGCCAAGGCTGATCTGGCGCGCAAGGGTTCTTTGACCAGCCACGTGCCGGTCAAGGTCGCCCACAGCGGCATAGTGTATGCGAGGATTGCAGCGCGGCCGGATTCCATGAGGTCAACCCCATACAAGACTGCGATGTTCCAGATCGACATATTGAGAAGGGAGACGATGAGCAATCCCTTCCATTCGGTGCGTGGCACGCGGAGCACCTGTCCGTTTGCACGCGCCATCGCGAACAGGCCCAATCCTGCCGAGATTCCGGCGATGGCGCGGAACACAAAGGGTGGATATTCGGCTAGGGATAGCTTCATCACCGGCCAGTTGAGGCCCCAGAGCAAGGCGAGCATGGCCAGCAGAAAGATCGCAAAAGGAGGGATCTCCGCAGTTTTTTGTGGCAAGGGTTGGTTCACGGGCGAACAGCCCCTAACTCTGTGAAAAGCGTGTAAAGAGAAAGTTTGCTAACCCATTTGTTGCTTGAGTGCCAGACTTCTAAACCCCTAACATCCGCTGCGAGAGATATCGGCCGCTGCGCCCGCAACGGCCCGACGAGGAGAGACTTTATGGTAAAATTCGGCATTGGCCAGGCGATCAAGCGCGTTGAGGATCAGCGGTTACTGACTGGTCAGGGTAATTATACGGATGACGTCACGCCGGACGGCACAGCCCGTGCGTTCATCCTGCGCTCACCTTACGCTCATGCGCGAATCAAAGGGATCGACACGGCGGATGCGGAAGCAATGCCCGGTGTTATTGCCATTCTGACCAATAAACATGTGAAAGAAGACGGGCTGGGCGATCTCCCTAGTCTGGCGCCGGCGCCAAACAAGGATGGCAGTGCGCGTGCGGATACGCCGCGCCCGATCCTTGAAGGCGATACGGTCCGCCATGTAGGCACGCCCGTTGCCATGGTAATCGCGGAAACGCTGGATCAGGCACGCGATGCGGCGGAATTGATCGACGTGGATTATGAGCCGCTCCAATCCGCCACGGATACCGAAGGCGCCGCCAAACCGGGCGCCGCACAGCTCTATGATCATATACCCAACAACATCTGCTTCGATTGGCAGAAGGGCGATCTGGAAACGGCAGAGGCGGCTTTCACGCGGGCGGCAAAGGTTGTTCGGACCAAGGTCGTCAATAATCGCATCATCGTGAATTCCATGGAGCCGCGCGGCGCTATCGGCCTTTACGATGCGGAGACTGATCGCACGACGCTCTACAGCTCGACCCAGGGACCGAGCTTCATCCATCCGCTTCTCGCCGATGTCGTGCTGAAGATCGACAAGGATAAGCTGCGCTGCATCACCACCGATGTTGGCGGCGGCTTTGGCATGAAGATCTTTCTTTACCCCGAACAGTGCCTTCTTGCCTGGGCCTCCCGCCGCCTGAAAAAGGCGGTGAAATATACCCCGGAGCGTTCCGAAGCTTTCATGAGCGACACCCAGGGCCGGGACAATGTCAGCTATGTCGATGCCGCGCTCGATGAGAATGGCAAGATCATCGGCATGAAGGTCGAGACTTTCGCCAATCTTGGCGGATATCTCTCCAATATGGGGCCCTTTATCCCGACCGAGGCGGGAACTCACATGCTCTCCGGCGTTTACGATATTCCGGTGATCTATGTGAATGTGAAGGGCGTGTTGACCAACACCACGCCGGTTGATGCCTACCGTGGTGCCGGTCGGCCCGAGGCGGCCTATCTGATCGAGCGGGTGATGGATAATTGCGCGGCCGAAACCGGTCTTGGCCGGGACGAAATCCGGCGCCGTAATTACATCAAGCCGGAGCAAATGCCCTACAGCACGACGCTCGGCAACGTTTACGACACCGGCGAATTCCAGACTGTAATGGAGAAATGCATGGCGAAGGCGGACTGGAACGGTTTCGCCGCCCGTAAGGCCGTGTCCGAGAAGGCCGGCAAGATGCGCGGTATCGGTCTTGGCTATTACATCGAGAAATGCGGTGGCGGAAACCCGGAGACGGCGGATATCCGCTTCACCGAGGACAACAAGATCGAGATCTATATCGGAAACCAGTCGAACGGGCAGGGCCACGAGACCGCCTATGCCCAGGTTCTGGGCGACGTGCTTGGCATCGATGGTGAGGATATAAGGATCATCCAGGGCGATACGGACCGCACGCCTCCGGGCCTCACCGGCGGCTCCCGTGCGTTGCCGGTGGGCGGCGTCGCTGTGCTGCTCGGTGGCCGCGAGATCGTCGAAAAGGGCAAGAAAGCTGCGGCTCGGGTCATGGAAGCGGCAATCGAGGATATCGAATTCACCGACGGCACATTCACTGTTGCCGGAACCGACAAGACCATGTCGATATTCGAGGTGAACCGGGAAGCCAAAAGCGAGGAAGAGGCCGGCCTCGACACCACGTACAAACGCACGCCGGAAGCGGCGACATTCCCGAACGGTTGCCATGTCTGCGAGCTGGAGATCGACCCGGACACGGGCATAGTCGAGATCCAGAAATACACCGTGGTCGATGATTTCGGCTCGGTCATCAACCCGAATATGCTGGCGGGCCAGGTGCATGGGGGCGTCGGTCAGGGCCTGGGCCAGGCGCTTTACGAGAGCACGATCTATGACGAGGAGAGCGGCCAGCTCGTGACCGGTTCCTACATGGATTACACCCTGCCGCGCGCGGACCATGTGCCGTGGGTTGACTTCGAGACTCACAATGTCTGGTGCACGACCAACCCGCTCGGTATTAAAGGCTCGGGCGAGGCCGGTGCGATCGGTGCCCCGCCTGCGGCCATCAGCGCGGTCTGCGATGCGCTCGGCATCACCAATATCGACATGCCGGCGACGCCGGAGAAGATCTGGGCGGTGGCGAACGAGGGCAAACTCGCGGCGGCCGAATAGGTATCATTCTGAAAAGACGGTTGCGGAAACGCTGCCGTCTTTTCTTGTATGACAGTTCAAGATTTCAACAGGGGGAAGCCATGACGGCACCTATAGACTGCTACACATGGAAAACGTCGAACGGTCGCAAGATCACGGTCATGCTGGAAGAGTGCGGTATTCCGTACAATCTGCATCCGATCAATATCGGTGAGGATGACCAGTTCACGCCTGAATATATTGCCATCAACCCGAACTCGAAGATCCCTGCGATCATCGACCCGGACGGCCCGGACGGGAAGCCATACACGGTCATCGAGTCCGGCGCGATCCTGATGTATCTGGCCGAGAAGACCGGCAAGTTCATGCCGACCGAAATGGCGAAACGCTATGAGGTCATCCAGTGGCTGATGTTCCAGATGGGCGGTATCGGCCCGATCTTTGGGCAGGTGCACCACTTCAAGCGCGCCGCCAAAGAGAAAGTGCCTTATGGCATCGAGCGCTATGGCAAGGAATGCCTGCGTCTTTACGGTGTGCTGAACAGCCGCCTCGAAGGCAGGGACTATCTCGCCAACAACGAGGTTTCCATCGCCGACTTCGCGACCCTGCCCTGGGTATTCCGGCATGACTGGCAGGAAGTGGACCTTGCCCAGTTCCCGAACGTGAAGCGTTGGTACGATTCCATGATGGCGCGTCCGGCTCTGAGCCGGGGCATGGAGCTGCCTTGATCCGGCATCGTACTATTGGTTAAAAAAGCGGGGGTGTGGCGGTTTCGCCCACCCCCGTTTCTGCTTATAGTTCCGCCGCCCGTGCATTCCCGGGGAGGGACGCGGACAGTTTCAGAAGCTCACACGAGGAGATAAGGCCATGACGATCCGGCTTGGCGATACAGCGCCTGATTTCACGCAGGACTCCACGGACGGCAAGATCAATTTTTACGATTACGCGGGCGACAACTGGGTCATCCTGTTCTCCCACCCGAAGGATTTTACCCCTGTCTGCACGACAGAGCTCGGCTACATGGCGGGTCTGAAGCCGGAATTCGACAAGCGCGGTGTCAAGGTGCTCGGCCTCTCTGTCGATGGTCTCGGCGACCATGAGAAATGGGCTGACGATATCAAGCAGACCCAGGGCAATACGCTGAATTTCCCGCTGGTCGCGGACCACGACAAGACGGTTGCCGGTCTCTACGACATGATCCACCCGAACGCGAACGACACGCTGACGGTGCGCTCTGTTTTCATCATTGATGGCAACAAGAAGGTCCGCCTGATCCTGACCTACCCGGCCAGCACCGGACGGAACTTCGACGAGATCCTGCGCGTGGTCGATTCCCTGCAACTCACTGACAAGCACAAGGTGGCGACCCCGGTGAACTGGAACAGCGGTGACAAATGCATCATCGTTCCGGCGCTTTCGAACGACGATGCCAAGAAGCTGTTCCCGGGTGGCTGGGACGAACAGCGTCCGTATCTTCGTGTGGTCGATCAGCCGGGCGCGTAATCAATTGATCATTTAACTGTTTCGCGAAAGGCCGGCATTTTGCCGGCCTTTCTGCGTTTGATGCCGAGGAAGGGAATGCGGTCATGAGCGAGAAAGTGTCGGTATCGGAGGCATCCGGATTTAGAGTTGGTTTCATTGGCCTCGGCGGCATGGGGCGCGGGGCGGTGAAGAACATGCTGGCCGGAGGCGCCGCTGTTGCTGTGCATGATCTCGATCCGGAGGCGGTGGCACTGGCTGTCTCGCAGGGCGCAACTGCCGAGCCGGATCTGGCCATGATGGCAGCCAATGCTGATGTTCTTGGTATCTGTATCACTACGGCGGAGGCGGTCCAGAAACTTGCTCTCGGGCCGGGCGGCTTACTCTCCCACATGCGTGAGGGTGCAGTCTTCCTCGATCACACGACGGTATCTCCGAACCATGTGGACAAGATGCGGGAGGCTTGCGACGCGCATGGCGTCGCCTATTGCGAAGCGCCAATGACCCGGACGCCAGTCCATGCCGACCGGGGCGAGGTCAACATCCTTTTCGGCGGCACGGAGGAATTGTTGGAGCAGCTGCGACCGCTATTTTCGATGTACGCCGAAAACATTTTCCATGTAGGCCCCGCTGGTCACGCGATCCGTCTGAAGCTGATCCACAACTACATCGCTTTTGCCAATGTCGCCTCCTGGTGCGAAGGCTTCGCTCTGGCCGCCCGTGAAGGGCTCGACATGGACAAGGTGATCGGCATCATCTCGGCTGCCGGAGGCAAGTCCGGCATGATGGATCTCTATGGAGAGGCCACCCTCAAACGCGATTTCACCCCGCTGATGTCTTTGGCCAACGCGCAGAAGGATGTCCGCTACTACGCCGAATGGCTGGAGCAGGCCGGGCTGCCTGGTTTCATGGCGGAGTCGGTTCACCAGACCTATGCGCTGGCCTCGATCATGGGCTTCGAGGATGAAAGCTGCACGGCGGTGATAAAGGCCTATGAAAAGCTGACCGGCGTTGAGGCGCGTTTGCCGGTGGCTTCGGAGGAGTAGGCTCGGCTTTCTCCTTTCCTCTCAATCTAATTGTTCCTGCGCACGCGGGAACCCAGGGAAGGCATGCGCCGCCTTATGATCTTCTAGGTCCCGGCTCTCCGGCCGGGATGACAATCTTGGAGGAGGGGCGGCGCCTGAAAACAACCCGCTCACGATAGTTTTTGCTGCATGAGCAAGCACAAGGGACTAGGCCTTCCCTGTAGGGTTTTGTGCGTCTTCCAATAAGGCGGAGATGATGGGGCAGGATAAGGCATCAACGGACGGCGCGAGGGCGTTCTGGTCGCGCGGCGATGGCCGGGGCGAAATCAGGGCGGCGGCGCTCGCTGCGCCGGGGCCGGATGATGTGCTGGCGGAGACCGTCTATTCAGCGGTCAGCAAAGGCACGGAGAGCCTTGTCTTCCGGGGCGGTGTGCCGGAGTCTGAGTGGGGGCGCATGGCCTGCCCGTTCCAGGAGGGGCAGTTTCCGGGGCCGGTGAAGTACGGTTATGCCGCCGTTGCCCGTGTCGTTGGTGGCACTGCGCTGGAGCGGGGCTCCCTGATCTTCGCACTTTACCCGCATCAGACCCGTTTCGTGCTGCCTGCCGCCGCCGCTATTGCCGTGCCGGAGGGCGTCACGCCGGAGCGGGCCGTGCTTGCCGCGAATATGGAGACAGCGTTGAACGCGGTCTGGGATGCCGAAGCGGCACGCACCGGCCGGATTGCCGTCATCGGCGGCGGTATGGTCGGTTTGCTGACCGGCTATCTCGCGCATCGGTTCTGGGGGGCGGAGGTCTGGGTGTTCGATCCGGTGGAGAGCCGTGCCGCGATATGCAGCGCGCTGGGCCTCCACTTCGCGCAGCCGGGCGCGCAGCCGGAAGAATTTGGCCTGCTTTTCCATGCCAGCGCGACAGAGGGCGGATTGCGCAGGGCGCTTGATCTTTCGGCTTTCGAGGCGACCATTGTCGAGCTGAGCTGGTACGGGGACTGCGAAGTTTCCCTGCCGCTGGGTGGCGCCTTTCATTCGCAGCGCCTGACAATCAAGGCTTCCCAGGTCGGAGCCGTGGCGCCGTCCCGCCGGGAGCGGGCGCGGCATGCCGAACGTCTGGCCGAGGCGCTCAACCTGCTTGACGACCCGGCGTTGGATATTCTCATCACCGATGAGAGCCCGTTCGACTCTCTCCCAAACGTGCTGGCGGGGCTCGTCGCCGGAGCGCCTGAAACGCTCTGCCATCGCATTCGTTATTCTGACTGACCGGAGTATTTCAATGTACGCACTCACCGTTCGCGACCATGTCATGATCGCGCACAGCTTCAATTCCGAGACTTTCGGCCCAGCCCAGCGGCTGCATGGCGCGACCTATGTGATCGATGTGGAATTCCGCCGGGCGGAGCTGGACGCGGACAATCTGGTGGTCGATATCGGCGCTGCCTCGGAGCGGTTGAAGGTGGTGCTTGAGCCGCTCGGCTACCGCAATCTGGACGACCTGCCGGAATTCGCCGGAGAGAACACGACAACGGAGTTTCTTGCCCGGCATATATTCGACCGCATGGCGGGTGCGATTGCGGCCGGAGAGCTAGGCGAGGGCGCGAGAGAGCTGGCCTCGATGAAGGTGATACTGCATGAATCCCATATAGCTTGGGCCTCCTATGAGGGGATGCTGTGAGCTCTGATCCGTTCAAAAACTCGGAACCGTCCGTTCATTTCATCGTTCCGGGGCCGCTGGAAACACTGACCGGTGGGTTCATTTACGACCGGTACATGGTGGAAGGGCTGAAGGCCGCCGGGCGCCTTGGAATGGTGCATGAACTTACCGGTGATTTTCCGAGGGCGGCCCCCTACGATGTCGCGGCCGGTGCAGCGGTCCTTTCCGGGCTGCCGGACCGGGTGTGCTGTGTTATCGACGGCCTGGCCCTGACGGCTCTCGGGCAAGCTGTTCTCCAGCATGCGCCGAGGCTCGATATCGTGGCCATGATCCATCATCCTCTGGCCGACGAAACTAGCCTCAGCGAGACGGAACAGGCGGCGTTCTTCGAGGCGGAGAAAGTCGTGTTGAAGGAAGTGGCGCGGATTGTCGTTTCCAGCCGCCGGACGGCCGAACGCCTGACCGATTTCGGTGTGCATCCTTCTTCTGTCTATGTGGTTGAGCCCGGCATCGCCAATTGGGTGCGCCCAGGCACCAGTCTCGACGACGGGCCGATACGGATTCTCTCGGTGGGTACGCTAACGCGGCGGAAGGGCCACGATGTCGCGTTGCGGGCTCTTGCTGATTGCCGCGATCTCGACTGGCGGCTTGATATTGTCGGTGATGCCCGCGACGCCGCTCACGCGTCGGAGCTGACCGCGCTCGTTGGGGAGCTGGAACTGGACGAGCGCGTGTCGTTTCACGGCGAAGTTCCGGAAGACGAATTGGCGCGGATGCATGCCACGTCAGGTTTGTTTCTCTCGGCGGCGCATCATGAAGGGTTCGGCATGGCGCTCGCCGATGCAGTCGCCGCCGGTTTGCCGGTGCTGGCAACTCATGAAGGTGCAGCCTCGGCGGTTGTGTGTCAGGCGGCGCATCTGGTTCCTGCCGGCGAGGTCTCAACCCTTTCAGAAGCGCTCCGGGGGCTGCTGCAGGAGCCAGACGCCAGACAGAAGCTGGCTGCCCGTTCCCGGGCAGAAGCCGGCGGCCTCTCTGATTGGGACAGTGCTGCCGCTGCATTCCAAAGGGCCGTGGATGGGGTGATCCTGCAGTGAGCGGGTTTTCGGACGCTTGGCTCCGCGCCCGCGCGGATTGGGACGGCCCGGCCCGAAGCCGAACCGTCGAGGACGCCTTGCGGGTTTGGGCCGGTGGTCATGCTGATCGTCTGGTAATCGTCGATCTCGGGGCCGGCAACGGGAACAACCAGCGCCATCTCGCGCCGCTATTCTCACTGCCTGTCGACTGGTTGCTGGTCGACAACGATCCGGCTCTGCTTGCGGCGGCTGATAGTAGAGCGGTGCTGAAAGACGGTGACCGGCTCGCCTGCAGGACGACAGATCTGGGCTCAGAGGATTTGGAAAAGCTCATCGCCGGAGCTGATCTGGTGACGGCATCTGCTCTCTTTGACCTTGTCTCGATGCCTTGGCTCGACAGAATGCTCGATGCGCTTGAGAAACACAGCTCTGCATTGTTGGCTGTTCTCACTTACGACGGCCGGATGGAAGCGGATGTCAATGGCGGCGAGACCGAAATGGTGCGACGTCTTTTCAATCGGCATCAGCAAGGTGACAAGGGACTGGGGCCTGCGCTTGGATCGGAGGCCGCTTCGGTCCTTTCCGCCGGACTTCGGGGCAGATCGTATGACCTGTTCGAAGGGGACAGCGACTGGAGTATCAGCGTTGGTGATCCAGGTGCGGATGAACTGGTGAGCGGTTGGGTTTCCGCTGCATCCGAGATAGCTCCAGAACTGGCATCGGAGATTTCATCCTGGGGGGCGAAATTGTTGGACGCGCGTGGCAGCCATATCCGTGTCGGGCACCTTGATCATTTCGCGATACCCCGGATCAGCTGAGACGACAATCGAACAGCGTATCCTGACCGAGCGCAAATGTGCGGGCCTCGAAGCGCCGTGCCTCCGCGAGAGTCCCGATTTCTGGCAGGACGAGGCTGGGCCGACCGGAGCCGATGAGCATGGGGGCGACGGCGATATGCAGGCGATCTATCAGGCCTGCTGTCATAAAACGCGAAATTGTTTGTCCCCCGCCCTCGATCAGGATGGTGCCGAGAGAACGGGCGCGAAGCTGATCGAGTAATGCTTCAGGCGCTATTTGGCCCGACTGGTTCGTCCCGGCGAGCCTGGTGCAGTGAGGCGGCAGGCCCTCTTCGTCCCGTTCGGTAACCAGCAGAGTCTCTGCGTCCGGTTCAGAAAGCAGGGCATGCTCTCGCGGGACACGGCCGTTCGGATCGATCACAACACGCACGGGGTTAGGGCCCGGAACGCGCCGGGTCGTCAGGCGCGGGTTATCCAGCGCGGCCGTGCTGGCGCCAACAATGACCGCGTCGGCGATTGCCCGAAGGCGGTGCAGGTGGTCGAGGCTTTCGGGGCCGTTAATGTAATGGGAATGACCGTTGGCCGTTGCAATCCGGCCATCCAGGCTTTGACCGATCTGTGCGATGACGAGGGGCTGTTTCATGCAGTCCCGGGCCAGTTCACGGTAAAGCCGCCACGGCACGTCGCCGCTCTCTGGTGTGTCCGCGACGACCATACCGTTGCCCTTGCCCAGCAAGGCGAGAATGCTGGACCATTCATCGTTCATGGCGTCGCGCCAAAGGTTACGCCCTCTGTAAGCGGCCAGTCCGCAACATCGACGATCAGTTCTGCAAGCTGACCTGCATAGGCGGAGAGAAGGGTCGCGCCTTGTTCCTTCGTGGCCAGGCTGGCATTTCCTGTCGCGCCGCCCGGGTTCAGGTCCTCCGCATTCCAGGCATATCCTCCGGCACCGGAAAGGCCGAGACGTTTCGCCGTGCGGGTACGTTCCGCCGCTTTGTTCGGAAAGTTCGCGATCTTGTCCCGGCGCACCAGGTCTGGATGAAGCGCGAGCATCAGGGCGGTTTCGATCTGGCCGCCATGCAGGCCGAATGCCTGCTCTTCCTTCGCGATTAGGTCTGGCGGCAGGTCGAAGCGGAAGCTGTTCGCGCGCACGGCCAGCATGCCTACCTCTGTGCGGAGCCGTTGTGTCGCCAGGTCGACGATTTGCGGTTGGCCGCCATGGCTGTTCAGGATGATCAGCTTGCGTAGTCCGGCTGCAGCCACGGACAGGCCCGTTTCCGTCCAGGAGGCGAGCAGGGTTTCGGCTTCATGGGAAAGCGTGCCGGCAAAGCTCATATGCTCCGGGCTGAGGCCAACAGATTGTGAGGGTAGCTGGAGCAGATCGATATCCGGTGCAACGTGTTCTGCAGCGGCCGCGAGGATGCCTTCGGAGATCAGAATGTCGGTTGCCAACGGCAGATGCGGGCCATGTTGTTCGATTGCGCCGACCGGAAGTATCGCAATTGCACGTGCCGGGTCGAGCGCTGCAACATCAACGGTTGTTAGATGGCCCCACGTCTTTATTGGCATCCTTCTGATATTCCGGCTGTTTCGGTTGTGATGTTTGTCAGAACACATACTGCCGGGACTGACCTTGTCAAGTCGATGCACGGCGGCGTGATTCAGTATTCATCACGCGCATGAAATAAAAGTGCCATAATTTCAAAAAATAAAATTCAGATAATAGTTCAATCATTTGTGTTATTTAATAATTAGCGGCAGTAAAAATTAAATAAATGTCAGTTATGTTGTTTGTTGCGCGATTGGACGTCGATCTCATGGCGTTTTTATTGGCATGTCTTGGCACGGCAGGCGTTGGAACAATGTTAAGTTCACCTTTTCTTGCGGGAGCATATCTCGGCGTGCGGCGTCGCTGACGGGCATAAGGCTCGACATCAGCGCTGTGTATTTCTGCAGCTGAGCGTTGTCAAATTATGATCCGTGCGAGAGATCTGAAGGCGGCGAATGTCGACCGTATGTCTATCTGAGGCCGGCGCGCATTAGGCTGCGCTTCAATCCGCTGAATTGGCCGATGGCTGCGAGACCGGCTTGGCGGATAAGCTTCTGCGGTCCAGCCGGGCGGGTGGCGACACCAGCAAGTGCGCCGATGGCGGACAGGCGTCCTGCAACATCCAACTGGCGGCGGGGCGCGTAGGCGTCGAGCACATCCTGGCTGCCAATATCCTCGCCATTGGTGACGGCCGTGGCGAGGAGTGATCTCAAGGTCATGATATCACGCACGGACATGTTCCATCCTTGGGCGGCTATGGGCGGGGCTATATGCGCGCTCTCGCCTATGACGATGACCCGTGCCCGCGCCGGTTGCGGCGTAAAGCCAAGCGCTAGGGGGAAGATGGCTTTCTGACCGGCGAAAGCGATATACCCGAAAGCGTCCTGACGGCGCGTCAGTTTACGTTCGATCGTTTCGTCGGAATGGGCGGCGAGGGTTGCGATTTCGTCCGGAGCCGCGATGCTGATCAACGAAGCGTCATGCTCGCCCACGGGTATCAGGGTAAGGGTGCCTATATCATCGTAACGCTCGATACAGAGGCGCTCGTGCGGGCGCTCGAGCCTTACCGGTACGCAGAGGGCGCTGCGGCCGAGCGGCTTCTTGCGCATCTGGATGCCGGCAGCCTCTCTCGCGACGGACTGAAGGCCATCGGCGGCAACGACCAGCCGCGCTCTGATGCCTTGGCGGTCGTCTGTCTCGATCTCGACACTGTCTGCTGCTGTCTTTATGCCGGTGACCGTAGCCTTGTGCTGGCGCACAACCGGCATGACATCCATAAGATCCGAGATGAAAAGATTCTGAGCCAGGAATGCCTCGCCTGCATCCGCCGCCGTGAACAGCTCCGCTATTGCGCCGAATGGGCCTGTCGTCTCGATCCGAAGGTCCGCAAGCGGGGTCGCCTTTGTCCGGACGTCGATGCCCAGCGCATCAAGTGAATCGACGCTCGAGGGCATCAGCGCCGTAGTGCGTGGATCGGCTGAACGGTCCGTATCTGGTCCGATCATCACCACATCCGCCCCACAGTCGCGAAGCGCATGTGCGGCGAGACGGGCGGTTGGACCATTTCCTATCACGGCGATATCGACGAGCATTGTAGTTCCTTTATGGTATCCGCCAGTTTCGGTCCTGAGTTAGTAATCTGCAAGTTTTCGCGATATGATCTATTCGATCGCGCAATGGTTGATGTTTATACATTAATTTTGAGGCATATTTAATGTTTAAGAAGCTCGAAATCCGCTCTGAGAGCGGGTTTCCCTGGGAATATCAAGAAGTGGGATATTAATAAAAATCTACCTAGGACGATCACGGGAAAATTGAATGTTACGGCGCAGCATGGTATGGAGACGCATCTGAACGCCAATTGCCCAAATCAATATAAGGCAGCGACGCAAAGCTTAGGCCGCGTGACACGCATTATGGCGGTGCCAAAACCGGTGCAGCAGAAAGCTTTTAGACAATGCGGCTTATTCCCAAGGGAAGGCAATTCCCTATCCGGGTGGCCACGTGGATACCAAACTTTCGATTCTGGGACATTAACACGGCATGGGGGTGTAAAAATGAATAACGCGGCTAATCGTCAGATCGACGATATGTCTGAGGATGCAACGTCGGCGACGGATAGAGATGACGCAGATCGGGGCAAGACGACCTCGAATAATCCGGTCGACGTGTTCGTGGGCGCCCGTCTGCGCCGTCGACGTAAGGAAATGGGGATGACCCAGCGCACCGTAGCGCAAAAGATCGGTGTGACTTCGCAGCAATATATGAAATATGAGCGCGGGGATAACCGGATCAGCGCGTCGCGATTGTTCGATGTGGCTTCTGTCTTGAATACGCCCGTGTCTTTTTTCTTCGACGAGATGGACGAGCAGACGATTGCCCAGTCTCCGGCGCGCCTGTTGGGTGCCGAGGGCATGGCGCCGCCAATGGTTAGCACGCACGATGTCGAGATTGATTCGCCGCTGGCGCGCCGTCAGGCTAATGATCTTGTGCGGCTCTGGTGTGACTTGCCGGAACATGCGCGGACCCGCATCGTGGATCTTGTGCGGACGATGTCGGAGCTAGCCGATCAAGGCAACGATGCTGATCGGATCTGATATCTTCTAGATCTGATATGAAAACGACTGACGAAATTGCCGCTTTAGCGGCAATTTCTGTTTTCGGGTGCCGTCGTCGATGACCATTTCTGCCAGAAAAGCCAGCTCAGCCTTGAACGACGGTGTACGGCTCGGTCAGGTGATATTCTTCAAGATTGTCGCCCGGGCCAACCCGGTCGACGATCAGGAAATCCGACGGCCCAGTTAGGGGCGCCAGCACCCCGTGCCAGCAATTGATCTTGTATTGAATGCCCTGACGACCGTTTGTCAGGAAGGCGCGCGGTATGCCGGGCGTGCCGTCGTTGTCTTCGGCGACAATGACTAGGAACCGCGTTCCCGCCATCGGCACGAAGGCCTGACTGCCATGAGGATGTCGTTCCATCATGCCAAGGGAGAGCGGCAGAGCGACGGCCTCGCTGCGTCCGACACTGAGGCTGACGGTGCCGTCTGCATCCGTCTCCGGGCGCGCAAGGTCGTGATGGCGCCCGCAGAGCCCGGCATTGATCATGAAGTCGGGCGTGCCCGTTGCTTCCAGCACATCGCCAAAATGCGCGAAACCTTCCGCCGTCAACGGTTCTGCCCTGATGGTCCGGCTCATCGCCCGAACCCGCCGACGCCGGTCAGTTTCGGGTGCCGGTGCATGTCCTTGTAGAGCAGGTACCGGAACGGCTCCGGCCCGGCGGCGTAGCAGGCCTGCGGGCAGAACGCACGCAGCCACATATAATCGCCCGCCTCGACCTCCACCCAGTCCTGGTTCAGCTTGTAGACGCCTTTGCCTTGAAGCACGTAGAGGCCGTGCTCCATGACGTGGGTTTCCTCGAACGGGATGGTGCCGCCCGGCTGGAAGGTGACGACGGTGATGTGCATGTCGTGCCGCAGATCTTCCGGATCTACGAAGCGGCTCGTCGCCCAGCGGCCTTCCGTATCCGGCATGGCGTTGGGGGTGATATCGCGGTCGTTAGCAAAGAATGGTGTGGGGGCGTCTATCCCGTCCACGGCCTCGTACATCTTGCGGATCCAGTGGAATTTCGCAGGCTCGCTGCCCCGGTTCCGCAGGGTCCAGCCGGAGGAGGGCGGCAGGAAGCCGAACCCGCCCGGCTCAAGCACATGCTCTGCCCCGCCGACGGTAACGGTGACTGAGCCGGAGACAACGAACAGCGCGCCTTCGGCGCCCGCTTCCGGCTCTGGCTTGTCCGACCCGCCTCCGGGGCCGACTTCCATCACGTAATGGGAGAAGGTCTCGCTGAAGCCGGAAAGCGGGCGGGCGATGATCCAACCGCGTGTGCTTTCCCAAAAGGGGAACAGACTGGCGACGATATCGGTCATCACGCCTTTCGGGATCACCGCATAGGCATCGGTGAATACGGCCCGGCCGGTCATCAGCTCGCGTTGACCCGGCAGGCCGCCATCGATGGCGAAGTAGGATCCACTGTCGTTGTTTACGGTACTCATGGCAGCAAATCCTTCAGTCTGAGTTCGGTGATACGTTCGACCTGACGGCAGGCCTCGGCCATTTCCGTCTCCCGGTCATTGCCGATGCGGCGCTGGAAAGCGGAGAGGATGCCGGCCTTGTCATGGTCGCGGACGGCGATGATGAACGGGAAGCCGTGCTTCGAAACATATTGCCCGTTCAGATCCTCGAAACTGGCGCGCTCGGCATCGGTCAAGGCGTCGAGCCCGGCGCTGGCCTGCTCGGCAGTGGAGTTGTCGGTCAAACGTTTCGCCTGCGCCAGCTTGCCGGCAAGGTCCGGATGAGCATTCAGCACCCCAAGCCGCTCCGCGTCACTGGCCGAGCGGAAGATTCGGGTAAGGACGCTGTGCAGGCCGGTTGCCGTGTCGTGCGCCGGGCCGCGTTCGAGGTCGAAGGCTTGCTCGGCGATCCAGGGCGAGTTTTCGAAGATGCCGCCGAAGCATTCTACAAACCGCTCGCGGGACATGGCGCCGGGCCGCTCCCGGCGTTCGTGCGGGAAGTTGGCTTTCCAGTGCTCCGCAATCTCGATCCGGCGGGCGAACCAGACATCGTTATGGGACTGTGCATACTCGATGAACCGCTTCAATCCTGCCGCGCGTCCCGGCCGTCCGGTAAGGCGGCAATGCAGGCCAACGGACATCATGGCCGGGCGTCCTGCGGCACCTTCCGCGTAAAGACCGTCGAAGCTGTCTTTCAGATACTGGAAGAACTGCTCACCTGTATTGAAGCCCTGAGGTGTGGCGAACCGCATGTCGTTGGCGTCAAGCGTGTAGGGGATGATCAGCTGATCGCGCTCACCTGCTTCCATCCAGTAGGGCAGGTCATCGGCATAGCTGTCCGAAATGTAATCGAAATCGCCCCGCGCCGCGACCAGGCCGACCGTGTTCATGGAGCATCGGCCGGTATACCAGCCGCGCGGCGCCTCACCGGTGACTTCGGTGTGCAGGCGGACAGCTTCGACAATCTGGGTCAGCTCCTCCGCCTCGGTCATGTCCTTGTGCTCGATCCATTTGAGACCGTGCGAGGCAATCTCCCAGTTGGCCTCCTGCATCGCCTTCACCTGTGACGGGCTGCGTGCCAGCGCGGTGGCAACGCCGTAGACGGTGATGGGGATGCCTGCTTCGGTGAAAAGCCGGTGCAGGCGCCAGAAACCGGCCCGGGCGCCATATTCGTAGATCGATTCCATGTTCCAGTGCCGCTGGCCTGGCCAGGCCGTGGCGCCGACAATCTCCGAGAGGAACGCTTCAGAGGCTTCGTCCCCGTGCAGCAGGTTGTTCTCGCCACCTTCTTCGTAATTCAGGACGAACTGCACCGCGACCCTGGCGCCTCCGGACCAGTTGGCATTCGGAACGGTCTGGCCGTAGCCTTCCAGGTCGCGCGGATAGGTCCCCATTTTTCTTCCTCTCATGCCTGCAGGCGTCATCGTTCCAGAGAACTGTCCGTCGGACATTCAACAAAATTTTGAAAGAGTCTTATGACAAGCCCCCTTTCATATACAATTCCTAGACAATCTAATTCAGTCAAAGAACGCGGTCGTGCAAAGACTGCAACCGGGAGCAAACCGGGAGAATAGGGGCAGATTTGTTATGGTGTCAGGTCGATTAACGACTCATGTGCTGGATCAGGCAGCCGGAAAACCGGCTAGTGGTCTGAAGATCGAGCTTTTCCGGTTGCTTGACGGTGAGCCGCAGCTTGTCTCGCATGCGGTGACGAACGCGGACGGGCGGACGGACGGCCCGATGGCAGATGGCGAGAGTTTCACGCCGGGCACCTACGAGTTGCTGTTCCATGCAGGAGACTATCTGAAAGCGGCGGGCCATGTCGGCGATGGCATCCTGTTCCTTGACACCATTCCGCTGCGCTTCGGTATCGCCGATGCGAACCAGCATTTTCATGTGCCCCTGCTCCTCTCTCCCTACGGCTATGCCACCTACAGGGGGAGCTGACCGGTGACCATGGTGCGGGGTGAAATCCGGTTTTTGCTGAATGATCGCGAGATACGCCTCGGGTCAGTCGGCGCCGGTGACACTCTGCTGGACCATCTCCGCCTCGATCAGCGCTTACGCGGCACAAAGGAAGGCTGTGCCGAGGGTGATTGTGGTGCTTGCACCGTGCTGGTCGGCCGGCTTACCGGGGGTACGCTCCGATACGAGACCGTCAACGCCTGTATCCGGCTGCTTGCGTCCGTCGATCTTTGTCATGTGGTGACGGTGGAATATCTGCGCGGCGCTGAAGGCGCGCTTCATCCCGTGCAGCAGGCCATGGTCGATCATCATGGCAGCCAGTGCGGCTTTTGCACGCCGGGCGTCGTGATGTCGCTCTACGCGCTCTGGATGGAGCACGGCTGCACCTCCACAGAGGCGGTGGAAACGGCGCTGCAGGGCAATCTCTGCCGTTGCACCGGGTATGAGCCGATCATCCGCGCGGCACTCACGGCAGGCCAGACCGCGCCGGATGGGGATTTCCTTATGGCGGAGCGGGCGCAAGTGCTCAATCGGTTGGGGACAATGAATGACGGTGCGCGGGTCATGGTGTCCCGCGATGGCAGCACAGCAATTCTCCCGCCGACGGTTGCTGATCTGGCGCTGATCCTTGATGAGCACAGGGACGCAACCATTGTCGCCGGATCAACCGATGTCGGGCTCTGGATCACCAAATATATGCGGAATATCTCGCCCGCGATTTTCATCGGCCATCTGGAAGAACTGAAGCGCATCTCGGTGGAAGAGGGTGCTGTGATCCTGGGCGCCGGTGTCAGCTATTCCGACGCGGCTCCGGTCATTGCTGAGCATTTTTCGCACCTGAGCGCGTTCTGGAACCGGATCGGTGGCTGGCAGGTGCGCAATATGGGCACGGTCGGCGGTAACATCGCCAACGGTTCGCCCATCGGCGATACGCCGCCGGTGCTGATCGCGCTCGACGCGGAACTGACATTGCGGCGTGTCGAGGGCAGCCGGCGCATTCCGCTGGAAGATTTCTTCATCGACTATGGCAAGCAGGATCGGGCGCCGGATGAGTTTGTCGAGGCGGTGCACATACCGTTGCCAGCCGCCGGAACACTGAATGCCGCCTACAAGATTTCCAAACGCCGGGATGAGGATATCTCTGCGGTTTGCGCGGGTTTTTCTGTTGCCGTGGAAGACGGGATGGTGACAAGCGCCCGATTGGCCTTCGGCGGCATGGCCGCAACGCCGAAACGGGCGGCCAGCGCCGAGGCTGCTTTGACCGGCCAGCCCTGGAGCGAGGCAAGTGTCCGGGCGGCGATGGCGGCTTTGAGCGACGATTTCACGCCGCTGTCCGACTGGCGTGCTTCCGCCGAGTACCGTAGCCGGGTCGCGGCGAACCTTCTGTTGCGGTTTTATCTTGAGACGACTGGTGACCAACCGGTTCGGCTGAGCGCCTGATGGACGGCGACCGGCAGCATAGGGCGATAACGGTGCGGGGCGGTGTCCATAGCGCCGAGCGGCATGACTCTGCTCACAAGCATGTCATCGGAGCGGCTGACTATATCGACGACATGGTGGAGCCGGTCGGCACCCTGCATGCCTATCTCGGTCTTTCCGAGATGGCCCATGGAGTGATCGAGTCCGTTGACCTCTCTGCTGTCCGGGCGGCACCGGGTATTGTGGATGTGCTGACGGCGGCGGATATCCCGGCGGAGAACGATGTAAGCCCGGTTCATGCGCACGACGATCCTGTCTTTGCCGAGGACACGGTGATGTTTTGGGGCCAGCCGGTCTTCGCCGTGATTGCAGAGAGTCGGGAGCAGGCCCGGCGCGCGGCGGCGCTGGCCCGGATCGAGTATCGCCCGCTTGATGCGGCTATCAATATCGACGCTGCGATGGCGGCGGGAGGCGACCTCGTTACCAAGCCTCTGAAACTGGAACGCGGTTCCGTCGACAAGGCGCTGGCCGAGGCGCCGCACCGGATAACCGGCAACATGGAAATCGGTGGCCAGGATCACTTCTATCTCGAAGGCCATATCGCTTTCGCCATTCCAGGCGAGGACGAGACCGTGACCATCCACTCCTCCACCCAGCATCCGAGCGAAGCGCAGACCCTTGTCTCGCAGGTGCTTGGTGTGGCTGCGAATGCGATTTCAGTGCTGGTCCGGCGGATGGGAGGTGGCTTCGGAGGAAAGGAATCCCAGCCGGCGCTGTTCGCTGCCGTTGCGGCTCTGGCGGCCAAGCGTCTGAACCGCCCGGTGAAGATCCGTCCGGACCGGGATGACGATATGATCGCCACCGGCAAGCGGCATGATTTCAAGGTCGCTTACGATGTCGGTTTCGACGACGAAGGCCGCATTCTTGGTGTCGAGGGGACATATGCCGCGCGGTGCGGCTTCTCGGCGGATCTTTCCGGGCCGGTGACCGACCGGGCGCTGTTTCATGCCGATAATGCCTATTACTTCCCGCATGTCCGGCTGAAATCCCTGCCTCTCAAGACGAACACAGTCTCCAACACGGCGTTTCGTGGGTTTGGCGGGCCGCAGGGGGTGGTCGGGGCTGAGCGGATTATCGAGGAGATCGCCTACGCGCTCGGCAAGGACCCGCTGGAAATCCGCAAGGCAAATTTCTACGGCCCGCCCGGCCGGGATGTGACGCCCTATCACCAGACGGTGACGGACTCGATCCTCGACCGCCTGGTGAGCGAGCTGGAAGAGAGCTCGGATTATCAGGCGCGGCGTGAGGCCATCCTCGACTTCAATCGGCAGGGTGGGGTGATCCGCAAGGGCATCTCGCTGACGCCCGTGAAATTCGGCATCTCCTTCACGGCCACATGGTTCAATCAGGCGGGCGCACTGCTGCATGTCTACAAGGACGGCTCGATCCATCTGAACCATGGCGGCACGGAGATGGGGCAGGGGCTGTTCACCAAGGTGGCGCAAATTGTTGCCGACTGCTTCCAGGTGGATCTCCATCGCATCCGGGTCAGCGCGACCTCGACCGAGAAAGTACCGAACACCTCTGCGACTGCGGCCTCTTCCGGCTCCGACCTGAACGGGATGGCTGCTCAGAATGCTGCGGAGCAAATTAAGCAGCGGCTGGTCGATTTCGCCTCAGAGAAATGGTCGGTTCCTGCGGAAGAGGTATTGTTCGAGGCGGGCGGCGTGCGTGTCGGTTCCGAGACCATGCCGTTCGATGCGCTGATCGCTGAGGCCTACATGGCGCGGGTGCATCTCTCCGCCGCCGGTTTCTACAAGACCCCGGATATCCACTGGGACCGGGAGGCGGGTAAGGGGCGGCCGTTCTATTATTTCGCCTATGGCGCGGCGGTCTCCGAGGTTTCCATCGATACGCTGACCGGCGAATATCTGATCGAGCGTACAGATATCCTGCATGACGTCGGAAAATCCCTGAACCCGGCCATCGATAAGGGGCAGGTCGAGGGTGGTTTCGTGCAGGGCGTCGGCTGGCTGACCACGGAAGAGCTTTGGTGGGACGACAAGGGCCAGCTGCGCACGCACGCGCCGTCGACGTACAAAATTCCGCTCGCCTCCGACCGGCCACGCGTCTTCAATGTGGCGTTGGCCGAATGGTCGGAGAACAAGGAACGTACTATTCGCCGCTCCAAGGCAGTGGGAGAGCCGCCATTGATGCTCGGGATCTCCGTGCTGGAAGCGATTTCCATGGCGGTGGCGAGCGTTGCCGATTACCGGGAGTGCCCGCGCCTCGACACACCGGCGACACCGGAGCGGGTCTTGATGGCGGTTGAGCGGCTGCGTGCAAGCTAAGGAGCCGGGACATGAAATCAGCAATTTCTTTCTTCACAAGCACTCCGGCCGCCATCCGTCTGGAGCTGGTTACGGTCAGGGGCTCCTCACCGCGGGCGGAGGGCACGGTGATGTATGTGTCCGCCGAACGGATCGAAGGCAGCATCGGCGGCGGGCGGCTCGAATTCATCGCCATCGAAGCGGCGCGGGACATGCTGGAGGCTGGTTCCCGGGAGCGGCGGCTCGAAGTTCCGCTTGGCCCGGAGATCGGCCAGTGCTGCGGGGGGCATGTCGCCATTGCCATGAATCTGCTGGGACCGGCCGACTTGAGAGCAGAGGAGGCCCGGAAGGAGGCAGAGCGAGGTACGCTGCCGTTGGTCTATATTTTCGGCTCCGGTCATGTCGGCCGGGCGTTGGCGAACAGTTTCAGCCTGCTGCCAGTGCAGGTCACGCTGGTGGATGAGCGGGAGGAAGAGCTTGCATTGTGCACTGCTCCGGTTCGGCATTGCCTAACGCCTTTGCCGGAAGCCGAAGTGCGGGCGGCGCCTGCGTGGAGCGCCTTCATCGTACTGACCCACGATCACGCGCTGGATTTCATCATCACGGCGGAAGCCTTGATGCGTGGAGATGCATCCTATGTCGGAATGATCGGATCGGATACAAAGCGGGCCTCGTTCGAGCGCTGGTGTCGGAAAAGCAACGCTCCGGTGGGACGTGCGGAGCCGCTGGTCTGCCCGATCGGGGCGCAGGGAAGCGGTGACAAGCGGCCGGAGGTTATTGCGGCTTTCGTTGCTGCTGAAGTGATCGCGCGATTGACGCCGGTAGCCGGTCCGGTTGACCCTCAACTGGAACTGCTGGGGAGCGGGGGATTTGCATGAGTGACGGGACGACGCGCCGTCTGGATCTGAAAGGCATAACCAAGGCCTTTCCGGGCGTGCTTGCCAATGACGATGTCAGCTTTTCCGTGGCGCCGGGGGAGATTCACGCGCTGCTCGGGGAGAATGGCGCGGGCAAGTCGACGCTGGTGAAGATGATCTACGGCATCATGCAGCCCGACGCGGGCGAGATCCGATTCGACGGTGATATGGTCCATGTCGCCAGCCCGAAAGCTGCTCGCGCCATGGGCGTTGGGATGGTTTTTCAGCATTTCTCGCTGTTTGAGCCGATGACTGTTCTGGAGAATATCGCCCTCGGTCTTGACGAAGCGATCTCCTATGCCGATCTCGAGGCCCGTATCCGACAAGTGCTCAAGACCTACAACCTCTCGCTCGACCCGCATCGGACCGTCGCCACGCTCAGCGTCGGCGAGCAGCAGCGCATCGAGATTGTACGTGCACTGTTGCTGGAGCCCCGGCTGCTGATCATGGACGAGCCGACGTCAGTGCTTACGCCGCAGGAAGTGGCCCAGCTCTTCGACACGCTCCGGGCTCTGGCGGCGCGCGGCTGTTCCATCCTCTATATCAGCCACAAGCTGCACGAGATCGTGGAACTCTGCCATTCGGCGACCATCCTGCGCGGAGGTAAGGTTGTCGCGGAATGCGACCCTCGCGCCGAATCCTCGCGCAGCATGGCGGAGATGATGATTGGCGGATCGCTGAAGGAAATCGAGAAGGTGGCCGACAGGAACTTCGGCGCGGAGCGATTCATCGTCGGCGGCTTGTCCCTGGAAGCCGATGATGCATTTGGTACTTCACTAAAAGATATCAGCTTTTCCGTTCGGGCAGGCGAGATTTTCGGCGTTGCCGGTGTTGCCGGGAACGGACAGAACGAATTGATGCTGGCCCTTAGCGGCGAGCGGCCGGTGGAGAGCGCCGATTGCATCAGCATTGATGGAAGTCCGGTCGGTGCGCTCGATGCGGAAAAGCGCCGCCGGTTCGGGCTCTGTGCCGTCCCGGAAGAGCGCAATGGCCATGGCGCTGTGCCAATCTTCTCATTGTCCGATAATTCGATCCTGACGGCCCGCACCCGGAAAAAAATGGTGCGCATGGGCGTCATCAACGCGGGGCAGGCTGACAGCTACACGAATGAGGTGATCGGCGGTTTTGCTGTGAAGACAACCGGCGCTAAAGCTGCCGCAAGCTCGTTGTCGGGTGGTAATCTTCAGAAATTCATCATGGGGCGGGAGATCATGCAGGCACCGGATGTGCTGGTCGTCTCGCAGCCGACCTGGGGTGTGGATGCTGGCGCGGCGGCGGCGATCCATCAGGAGATTGTCGATCTGGCCGCGCGGGGCTCCGCCATTGTGGTGATCAGCCAGGATCTTGATGAGCTGATGGCGATTTCCGACACCATGGCAGTGATGAACGAGGGACGGCTCTCCCGCACACTCGCAGTTGGCGAGGCCTCGGTCGAGGAGATCGGCCTGCTGATGGGCGGGGTGCATGGTGACCCTGAAGCAACGGTGGATCATTCGGGGGCGTTCCATGCGGCTTGAGCTGGTCAAACGGAAACAGCCAAGCCGTGCCATGCTCTATCTCACACCGGTCTTCTCGGTGCTGTTGACCATGGTCTTTGGCGCGACGATCTTCTCGCTGCTCGGATATGACGGACCGGGTGCGGTCTGGAACATCTTCTTCGTGCCGGCGCTCGACCCGAACAAATGGCAAGATCTCGGCATCAAGGCGGCGCCGCTGATCCTGATCGCCATCGGCCTGTCCGTCGGCTTCCGGGCGAATGTCTGGAATATCGGGGCGGAGGGCCAGTATGTCATCGGCGGGCTTGCCGGGACCGGTGTGGCGCTTGCCACCTGGCAAATGGATGGCTGGTGGATATTGCCGCTGATGTGTCTCGCCGGTGTGGCGGGCGGCATGCTCTATGCGGCGATCCCGGCATTCCTCAAGACAAAGCTGAACGTCAACGAGATCCTGACCAGCCTGATGCTGACCTATGTCTCGATCCAGGTGCTCTTCTACCTGATGCGGGGGCCCTGGAAGGATCCGGAGGGCTTTAACTTCCCGCAGAGCAGGATGTTCACGGATAGCCAGATGCTGCCGGAGATTGGCAACAGTTTCGTCCATTACGGCGTGCCGATCGCTTTCATTGTCGCGCTGCTGGCCTGGTTCATCCTGTCCAAGACCGTGTTCGGCTTCGAGATCAGGGTGGTCGGTGCGGCCCCGAATGCAGCCCGGTATGGCGGCTTCAACCGGACACGGACAATCTGGACGTCTCTTCTGACGGCTGGAGGCCTTGCCGGGTTCGCAGGCATTCTGGAGGCGGCAGGCCCTTATGGGCAAATGGTGCCGCAGTTCCCGACAGGCTATGGCTTCACGGCAATCATTGTCGCCTTTCTTGGCCGCTTGCATCCGGTCGGCATAATGCTGGCGGCCATCATTCTTGCGATCTCCTATGTCGGAGGCGAAATCGCGCAGTCTTCCATCGGCCTGCCGAACGCGGCCAGCGGTCTGTTTCAGGCGATGATGCTTTTCTTCCTGCTGGCGACGGACATTCTTGTGAACTATCGCGTCCGCTTTAGCGGTATGCGGAGCGGGGGCACGGCATGAACGAAGCTATCCTGATAGCGATCCTTGTCACCGTCGTAGGCGCAGCCACACCAATCCTGTTGGCCGGTCTCGGCGAGCTGGTGGTGGAGAAAGCAGGCGTGCTCAATCTCGGCGTCGAGGGCATGATGCTGGTCGGCGCCGTCACCGGCTTTGCCGTCACCACCATGACCGGCGCCACCTTCTTTGGCATTGTCGCGGCTGGGCTGGCGGGAGCTGCGGCCTCGATGATTTTCGGCTTCCTCACCCTGACGCTGACCGCCAATCAGGTCGCCACCGGTCTTGCGCTCACCATTTTCGGAGTCGGCCTGTCCTCGCTGATCGGTGCCGGTTTCGTCGGCCAGACGGTGACCGTGCTCGGCCCAATTTTCCCGCCCGCACTGGCTGAGCATGAGCATCTGCGTATCCTGTTCGGCTACGATCCGGTGGTCTATTTCTCCTTCGCCATGACACTGGCTGTCGCGTGGTTCCTGCGCCGGACGAGAGCGGGCCTGATTTTACGCGCGGTTGGGGAAAACGACGCTTCCGCCCATTCCATCGGCTATTCGGTTATCGGCGTGCGTTACATGGCCGTCGCTTTTGGTGGCGCCATGGCGGGGATCGGTGGCTGTTACTACTCGCTGTTCCTGACCCCGATGTGGGCGGAACGGCTGACGGCCGGGCGCGGCTGGATCGCACTGGCGCTGGTGGTCTTCGCCGCATGGCGGCCGATGCGTCTTTTGGCAGGCGCCTATCTCTTCGGTGTGGTGATGACGCTGGAGCTGCATGCCAAAGCAGCTGGCTTTGAATATGTGCCGCCGGAATTCCTCGCCGCCATGCCCTATATCGCGACCATTGTCGTGCTGGCGCTGATCTCGCTGCGGAAATCCGTCGGCGCCCAGGCGCCTGCCTGTCTGGGGCAGCCGTTCAAGCCATCGACCTAAGCGGTCTGCTCAGCCGACGTCTGTCCGGTACACCAGAAAGTCAGTATTCCGTGCAAGGCGATCATAGAGGGCCCGCGCGGTCTTGTTGCTTGCCTGCGTGTGCCAGTAAATATCGCCGACACCGCGTGCCCGGCAGGCATCAGCGACACCGTCGATGAGCTTTCGCCCAACACCGTGACCGCGCGCGGCTTCCGCTGTGAACAGATCCTGCATGTAGCAGGTATCCGCAATATGAATCAGGTTCCGGTGGAAGACGAAATGGGTCAGCCCTACCAGCGCGCGGCCGAGATCGGCGACCAGTCCGTATACCGGTTCCTCGTCGGACATCAGGCGTTTCCAGGTGGTGGTGACAATCTCACTATCCAGTGCTGTATCGCCTTCGCGTCCATAGAAGGCATTGTATCGCGCCCATAGGTCTTGCCAGTCTGCGTAATCTTCAGGTTGCAGGGGACGGATGGAAACTGGGGCGGCGGACATTGCTCATGAACCTTTGATTGGTGCGTTGGATCGTCGACCCCGATTTTATGCGCTTACGCCTTTCATCATCCCGTCCACCCGTGCCTTGCATTTCTTCGTCATGAAATCGACGAACAGCCGGATCTTCGGGTCGAGCAAGCGTCGGTGCGGGTAGAGGCAGGCGAGGGAAGACGGTGGCGGCGGAGTTTCCTCCAATATAGGCACGAGCGCACCGTTCTGGATATGGCTCGCGACCTCGAACCAGGGTTTGTTGACGATACCACGTCCGGCCAGCGCCCATTCGGTCAGCACGTCCCCTTCGTCGGCATCGTAGGGGCCGCGGACGTTGAAGCGGCTTGGGCCGTTTTCGGTTTCCAGCGTCCAGAAATATTCCTGCGTCCCGGGGAATCGCAGCAGCAGACAGCGGTGGTTCTTCTCGGTCAGTTCTTCCGGTGTTTGTGGCGTGCCAAAATGGTCGAGATAGACCGGGGCGGCGCAGAGCACCCGCGGGCAATCCATGATCTTGCGGGCCTTCAGGCTGGAATCCTCCTGCGTGCCAATTAAGATGGCGACATCGACCCGCTCGTCAAAGATATCCACCTTGCGATCCGACAGCCGGAGCTGGATGGCAAGATCGGGATAGAGGTCGTTGAACTCGGCTACCAGCGGGGCCACGACCCGGCGGGCTAGGCCGAGGGGCGAAAGCACTCGGATCGATCCGCGCGGATGCTGGGAATAGTTGGCAACCGCCGCTTCCGCCCGGTCCAGAGCCTCGATAATCTCTTTCGCATGATCGTAATAGAGCCGCCCGGCCTCGGTCGGAGCGATCTTGCGCGTGGTCCGGTTGAACAACCGGATGCCGAGCCGGTTTTCAAGCTCCCGTATACGATTGCTTGCAACCGCCGGAGTCAGGCGGAGATCGCGTCCGCCCGCAGTAATGCTGCCAAGTTCGACGGTTCGTACAAAGACCCGGATACTGTCCAGATAGGGCATTGCCGCCTCTGATTTTCAATAATTTCTATAAAGTTAACAGGAGATATAGATGTTTTGAAAGAGCGGCGAATTTGCCAGAGTGGCAATGTATCGATCTGATGGGGAATGCTATGCTTGAGCTGCTGCCGAATTCAGCGATTATCTGGGATTGGGCGTCCTTCGCAGCGCGCTGGCTGCACGTCATCACCGCTATCGCCTGGATTGGTTCTTCCTTTTATTTCATCGCTCTCGACCTTGGCCTGCGCAAGGTGCCGGGCTTGCCGGAAGGCGCACATGGCGAAGAGTGGCAGGTGCATGGCGGCGGGTTCTATCACATCCAGAAATATCTCGTGGCTCCTGCCGCCCTGCCGGAGCATTTGACCTGGTTCAAGTGGGAGAGCTACTGGACGTGGGTGTCCGGGTTCGCGCTGATGTGCATTGTCTATTACGGCGGTGCGGAGCTGTATCTGATCGATGCCGCCGTATGGGACGCGGAGCCCTGGATGGCGATTGCGGTTTCCATTGCCTCGCTGGCTCTGGGGTGGACCGTCTATACCCTGGCCTGCCGATCACCGCTGGCGAAGAATCCGACGCTGCTGATGATCGTTCTCTATTGCGCGCTGGTTGCACTGGCGTGGGGTTTTACCCAGATTTTTACCGGGCGCGCCGCTTTCGTTCATCTGGGCGCGATTACGGCAACCATCATGTCAGCCAATGTCTTCATGGTCATAATTCCGAACCAGAAGATCGTGGTCGCCGACCTGAAGGCGGGCCGGGTACCGGATCCGAAGTACGGTGCGATCGCCAAGCTGCGCTCGACACACAACAACTACCTGACCCTGCCGGTCCTGTTCCTGATGCTATCGAACCATTATCCGCTCGCCTTCGCGACGGAGTACAATTGGGTGATCGCAAGCCTGGTGTTCTTGATGGGCGTCACCATCCGGCATTTTTTCAACTCCATGCATGCTCGCAAGGACCAGCCCTGGTGGACCTGGGCTGCGACAGTAGTATTGTTCCTCGCCATCGTTTTGCTCTCGACTGCTGGACCGAAGCAGATGGACGAGGAGGCGGCCGAAGTGATGACTCCGGAAGCAACCCGGCTTGCCGCATCGCCGCATTTCGAAGCGGTTTACGAGGCTGTGCTAGGTCGCTGCTCCATGTGTCACGCAAGCGAGCCGGTATGGGACGGCATCGCTGTGGCGCCGAAGGGCGTGCTGCTGGAAACTGAGGCGCAGATTGCCGCCCATGCCCGGGAGATCTATCTGCAGGCAGGCCGCAGCCATGCCATGCCGCCCGCCAATGTCTCCTATATGGAGCCGGCGGAGCGGACGCAGATCGTGCAATGGTATGAAGATAACAGTCCGGTAGTTCAGTAATGCCTGCCCAATTGGCGCGCGACCGTATCTTGAGGGGCCGGGTTCTCAGTTTCCGGGACGAGCCGGCGGGCTATGACGACACCGCTTCCTTTCGCTATGTCGAGGATGGTGGTGTCCGCATCCGGGACGGGAGGATTGCAGAAGTTGCAGATTTTCGGGCACTGCAAACGGATGGGGCAGAGATCGTAGATCACCGCCCACACCTGATTGTGCCGGGCTTCATCGATGCGCATGCCCATTACCCGCAGATGCAAGTAATCGCCTCGTGGGGTGCCAAACTACTCGACTGGTTGGAGAAATACACCTTTCCAGAGGAGACCAAATTTTCCGACCCGGAGCATTGCCGCCGCATCGCCGGGCATTTCCTCGACACACTGACGGCGCACGGCACAACCACGGCCGCTGTCTATTGTACCGTGCATCCGCAATCTGCCGGGGCGTTCTTCGCGGCAGCGGAAGAGCGGAATATGGCAATGATCGCCGGCAAGGTGATGATGGACCGGCATGCGCCGGACGCGCTCTGCGACACGCCCCAATCCTCTTACGACGATACCATGGCACTGATCGGTAAATGGCACGGCAAGGGGCGGGCGCATTATGCAATCACGCCGCGTTTCGCCATCACCTCGACGCCGGAACAGATGGAGATGGCCGAGGCCCTGTTTCGCGAGAATCCCGATTGCTATCTGCAGACTCATCTCTCCGAGAACAAGGCCGAGATCGAACTGACACGCGAGCTTTATCCGCAGGCGCGCGATTACTTCGACGTTTATGAGAAGTATGGCTTGCTCGGTGAGCGCAGTCTGTTCGGGCATGCCATTCACCTGTCGCATCGGGAGCGGGACCGGATGGCCGAGACCGGCTCGGTCGCGGTTTATTGCCCAACCTCCAACCTGTTCCTCGGCAGCGGTCTTTATGACGAGGCAGGGCTGAAAGAAGCGGGGGTAAGACGGGCAATTGCCTCGGATGTCGGCGGCGGCACGAACTATTCCATGCTGCGGACGCTGGATGAGGGCTACAAGGCCCTGCAACTGCGCGGGCAGAACATCGACCCTTTGCGCAGCTTCTACTGGGCCAGCCTCGGCAATGCCCGGGCGCTTAGACTGGAAGACCGGATCGGTACGCTGGAGCCGGGCACGGATGCGGATATCACAGTGCTCGATAGCAGGGCGACGGACGTAATGACCCTGCGGATGGAAACGGTCGAAAGCCTGCAGGAAGAACTTTTCGTCCTGCAGACCCTTGGAGACGATCGGGCGGTCGCCGAAACCTATATCGCCGGCCGTCCGGCGAAGCGGGCCCCTAAGCTCTAGGTTTTCTCCGCCAAAAAGGCTTTCAGGATATCCATTTGACGATGGCTGGTAAGATCCCTGCTACCCTCTATTCTCCAGAACTGGGTGGCCCAGTTTTTACCGGTATATTCGGCAATATGGACCGTAAAAAGCTTGAGCTTGGTGCCTATCTTTAGCGGAATTCGGTGAAGCAGTAATGCGCAGTTTGGCGCTTGTGGTCCGTTAGCATCGGCCGTCCAGACCATGCGTGGGAGCGGCGGCGTATAATCGGTTTTTATTAGGTCGGATGCCGTGTGATCTGCCACGAATATCTCTGTCTCCGCGCGCGAGAGATACACGTGATGGCGGACACTCCATCTGTCCTTGACCAAACTGTCGACGACCTGAGTTGTATCGGAGCCGTTCAAGGTGCCGAGCAGACGGGTCACCGGATCGGGGGAATTGTACGGTGACGGGTGCAGGTGGAAAATGCGTGGCAGGCAGGCATTGCAGTCGCGCTCGAACATGCTGACCCAGTCGTCAGGCAGGGAGGAGGCGATGCGTCGCGCAAGTTTCAGCGATGGCGTCCAGTCAGGTTCCATGATGCGGTGGACCTGGCTTGGGGATGTCCCGGTGGTCAGGGCGAGCTTATAGGGCGAGAGACCATTCTCGACGATCCATCGCCGCGCCATCTCGGTAATTTTGAAAATCTCGAATTCAATGGTGTTGAGCGCCTGCGACGTCGCCGTTGTGTTTGACAGCTGCAGACGTCGCTCGTTGAGTTGAAAGGGACCTTCCGCCCAATCTCTCAGGGTCATGGTCAGGACATTGAAATCATGACCAGACGAAATCTTTGGCTCTTGTCGAGAACCCCTCAATTGCTCACCTGGGCTATCGACGGAGTTTAAATCAGCAGGCGTAGTTTCAGTCCGTAAACAGGAATCTGAATCGTGTAACGATCCCTTGCTCATCACTTTTCCCCATTCTGGCTCTAGTGCAGTGACGCGCCTATCTCGTGCTCTTCTGAGCGCGATAATCGAATTTACTACCTTTTATGGTGAATGTATTTTAACCGAGACTAGCTCTGAGAGCAATCGAAGCTACCCAAAATCCGCAGAAAATCGGCGTTTACCTCATAGAATTGTGAATTTATCTTTAAAATCAATGTAATTTGGATATATTTTGAGCATACCTTATGGTGCTCGGGGGTGAGCCCTCTGCATGACTGGCGAAATGATCTGATCAGAGATCGGGAAATCCCAGACGGCGCCGCGGTCCGATGCGTTGAATTTTCTGACCAGATCGGGCAGTTGCGATAGGTCTGTAACGGTCTCCCCGTCCAAGCCGAAGCCTCTTGCGATGCCGGCAAGGTCAGGACGCCCGAAGACGGCACCGGCGTCGGACAGTCCCTCGGAACGCAGCTTGTGGATTTCGGACCCGTAGGCACCGTCATTTAGCACGCAGATCAGAACCTTCATGCCATGTCTTCGGATGGTCTCCAATTCCTGGATATGCATAAGCAGGCTACCGTCGCCGTCGAACATGACGACCGTCTCGTCCGGTTTGGCGGCGGCAACGCCGATGGCGAAGGAGATACCATTTCCGATGGCGCCGAACTCGCGGATGGTATGGAAGCGTTCGACAGGTCGATTTGGCATCTGGGCGAAGAAATAGGAGCAATGGCCGGAGGAATTCACGGCTTCCCAATCCAGCGGCAGGGCATCGTCCAGTCTGGAGGCCACGTCACGAGGGTCGAGCAGCCCCTGTTCTGCCTGGAAGTTGGAGGTGTCTGGCGGAGTGTCCTGTATGCGCTGAGCAAGCGCTGCGCTGCGCCAGCTACCGGCATCCTCCGCGCGTGGCTCTAGCGCATCGGCCAGTGCCTTGACTGCAAGGGCGGCGTCGCCGCGCAGATGTGTGTCCGCCGGCACCCGGCCCTGGCTGAGAGCGGCGGGATGAGTGTCGACCTGTAGAACATGTGCCTGCCCGTAGAGCTTGCCGCCATCGGCGTTGTGGTGCGCCAGGCTTGCTCCGACAGCTATGATCAAGTCGGCTTCGGCGAAACATTCCCGCGTCACCTGACTGGAGAATCCTCCGGCGATGCTGAGGTTGAACGGGTCGTCGTGAAACAGGCCGCGCGCGGGCAGGGTGGTCGCGAGCAGGCCGCCACACTTCTCCGCGAGAGCCCTGCAGGCTTCACCGGCACCGGCCGACCGGACGGCGCCCAGTCCGGCCATGACGATGGTCTTTTCCGCACTGGCGATTAGTGTGGCCGCTTCCGCCACATCGTCTGGATGCGGCGGCATCGGGCGCATCTTCGGCAGAATGTCGCGGGAGGGTGCTGGCAGCTCGTGCGAGCCGGCCCAATCCTTGTTCTGCAGATCAAATGGGACACCGAGCACTACTGGTCGCATCTCTTCCCGTGCCTGCACGAAGGCGTCCCGCACCTGACGCAGCATACGGTCCGGGTGATGCAGCGGATGATAGGCGGCGCCGCACGCAGTGACGAAGGGAGCCTGGTCCAGTTCCTGATTGTACCAGTTGTTGCGTAAGGGCGATTCGCCCGCAAAGACCACGAGAGGGATATGCGCGCGAACGGCGGCGGGCAGGGCGGTCATGATCTGCGTCAGGCCCGGCCCGCAGGTGACGCTGGCAACGCCGATCTTGTCCAGCGCTCTCGCATAGGACATGGCCGCCGCGACCGCGCAATGCTCGTGCCGGACATAGATGAAATCTGCACCTAGCTCGGCGAAATGGGTGGCCCAGTTCATGTTCGCATCGCCCAGCAGCGCGAAGCAGGTATCCACCTCTTCCTGCCGAAAGGCTTCGGCCAGAACTTCGTATGTTTTCTTTGCGGTCATTTGCGTGTTTCCCCCGGGCCGGTCTGAGTCGATCCGGCTGTGTAAGCCATGATCGCGCACCAAGTGTCGCGCCAATCTGAAAGCCGCGCGTCTGGTCTGTTTGACTGTACAGTATTCAATTGTATACAATTTGGTCAAGAAGACCGCTGACTGAGGCGCCGCTATCCTCAATATGCCGGTCCGCTGAAGGAGAGATACCCTGCCTGAAATCACTGATACTGCATGGGATGTCATCGTTGTTGGCGGCGGTAACGCTGCCTTGTGCGCGGCCATCGAAGCGGCCGAGGCCGGTTGCCGGGTGATTATCCTTGAAGGCGCTCCGAAAGCCTATCGCGGAGGAAATTCGCGCCATACACGGAATTTCCGCTGCATGCATCAGGGGCCGCTGTCTGTTCTGACTGATAGCTACGAAGAGGACGAGTATTTCGACGATCTGCTGCGTGTGACAAAGGGCAACACGGATGAGGGGTTGGCCCGGTTGGCGATCCGCACCTCGGAGAGTTGTCTGCCCTGGATGGAGGAGCATGGTGTCAGGTTTCAGCCCTCGCTTTCAGGAACCCTGTCATTGGGGCGAACGAACGCATTTTTCCTCGGTGGCGGCAAAGCGCTGGTGAATGCCTATTACAACACTGCCGCTGATTTCGGTGTTGAGGTGGTCTATGAGGCCCAGGTCAAGCATGTTGAAATCGAGGGCGGGGCGTTTCAGGCGGTCGAGGTGGAGATAGGGGACACTGCGCCCTGCCGGGTCGAAGGCCGCACCATCGTGCTGGCGTCTGGCGGCTTTCAGGGAGATATCGATTGGCTGGCCCGTGCATGGGGGCCTGCGGCCCGGAATTTCCTCATTCGGGGCACCCCCTATAACCGCGGTGTTGTGTTGAGAGACATGCTGGATCAAGGCGCGGATAGCGTCGGCGATCCGACCCAGTGTCATGCTGTCGCCATTGATGGGCGGGCACCGAAATTTGATGGCGGCATCGTCACACGGCTGGACTGCGTTCCGTTCTCTGTCGTCGTGAACAAGAATGGTGAACGCTTTTATGACGAGGGTGAGGATGTCTGGCCGAAGCGCTATGCAATCTGGGGCCGCCTCGTCGCCGCGCAACCGGATCAGGTCGCCTATTCGATCATTGATGCGAAAAGCAGCACGCTCTTCATGCCCTCGGTCTTCTCGGCAATTCAGTCGGATACACTTGAAGGGCTGGCAGAACAAATGGGTCTTCCCGCTGCGAAGCTGCGGGAGACGGTCGATGCCTTCAACGCGGCGTGCCGCGAGGGGCATTTCCATCCGACGGAACTGGACGGGCTGGCGACGGACGGTGTCGAACCCCAGAAGACCAACTGGGCCCGGCGGATCACCGAGCCGCCTTTCTACGGCTATTCCCTGCGCCCTGGCGTCACCTTTACCTATCTTGGCCTCAAGGTGGACGAGACGGCGCGAGTGACGATGGAAGGCAAGAAACTCGAAAATGTCTGGGCGGCGGGTGAGATCATGGCGGGAAGCATTCTGGGTGAAGGCTATCTCGCCGGTTTCGGCATGACCATCGGCACTGTGTTCGGCCGGATAGCGGGGCAGGAAGCAGCGAAAGGCGCGCGCCGGGGAGTGAACAGCAATGCCGCTTGATCACGCGACACAAATGCCGACCGCAAACGCCCTGACAGATGAAGCGCGCCGCCAGATCGAGATCTGCAATGCCTGCCGCTATTGCGAGGGCTATTGCTCCGTCTTCCCGGCTATCACCAGACAGCGGGCATTTGTCGATGGCGATATTACCCAGCTTGCCAATCTCTGCCACAATTGCCGGGGCTGCTATTACGCCTGCCAATATACCGAACCCCATGAATTCGCGATCAATCTGCCGAGGGCGCTGGCCGAGGCGCGCGCCGAGAGCTGGGAGCGGTTTGCCTGGCCGCGTTTCCTGGCGGGCCCGTTCCACCGCAGCGGCGTTGCCATCGCGGGCGCGCTTATCGTTGGGTTAGCGGCACTTTTTTGGGTGGCGCAGGCATTGAAGCCTGCCGACGGGGAAGGCTTCTATGCCGTGATGTCCCACACCATCATGGTGTCGATTTTCACTCCGGCTTTCCTGTTGCCGCTCCTGGCGATTTTTGTGGGCTTGCGTGCCTACTGGAAGGAGGTTGGTGGGCAGTCTGTCAGTTTTGCACATCTGAAGGCCGCATTCGCCGATGCGTCCAAGCTGAAAAACCTTTCCGGCGGGGCGGCGGAAGGTTGCAACTTCGAAAAGGGCGACCGCTTCAGCAATGTGCGCCGCTGGCACCATCAGGCAGTGATGTATGGATTCCTGCTCTGTTTCGCTTCAACCGGCTCCGCAACGCTGATGCACTATCTCCTTGATATGCCTGCGCCATACGGGCTGTTTTCCCTGCCCAAGCTGCTGGGTATACCAGGGGGGCTGATGCTGACCCTTGGCAGTCTTGGCATGGCAGTGCTGAAAACGCGTGGCGAGAAAGACCTCGGCGCGCCCGCGCTCTGGGGCGGCGAGATGGCGTTCGTGCTGTTGCTGAGCTTCACTGGCGGCAGCGGCCTTGCCCTCTATGCCGCGACCGGCACGGCGGCGGTCTCCGTGCTGCTGCCCTTGCATCTTGGTGCCGTGCTGACCTTCTTCCTGCTCGCTCCCTATTCGAAGATGGTACACGGCTTCTTCAGGCTGGCGGCACTGGTGCGGGACGCGCAGCAAAAAATATGACGCTGCATAATCGACGGATTCTCGCCTTTCTTTGCCAGCACGGTTATCGGATCGAATTTCTTACCGCTTACCAGCTTGTTGTGCTCCCGCGATCTTTCTCGTAATACCACATTATGAATGGGGCGGGGATATTGGGGAACGGGCCTTTTAGAGGTGCCGGAATGACTGCAGGCCGCATCGTGACTTTTCTTGTCGCGGCGGTTTTCTTGCTGCGTTCGTTGCTTCCTGCCGGATTTATGCTCGAACAGGAAGGACCAGGAAACGACTGGTCCTTGGTCATCTGTTCTCAGCTATCCTCGTATGCCGGGGATAGCGCGCCCAATGTGCTGCATGAGGAGCAGCGTGCGGCGCTGGAGTTCCTCTCTCAACTCAACGGCACAAATGATAATCCGGTTAGTAAACCGTGCGACTTCGCGACCGTTCTTGCTGCTGCTTCGCTTGGTGATGTTCCTGTTATTCCAGTGCAGTTCAGCACGGAAATTTCACAATACTGTCTTCGTCCCCAATCCTGTTTCCAGGACGGGACCAATCTTCGGAAATTCCCGAGAGCGCCGCCAATTATCTGAATTGAGTTTGCCGAACACCCGTATGCGCGGGTGCATCCGTTAAATCCAAGTTCAGAGTATTTTCATGTCCAGAAGAGTTTCTCTTTCGGCGGCAGCCTCCGTGAGCGCCGTCGTAACATTGCTGTGCGGCGCCCCGGAAAGTATTGCGCAAAGCACAGATGATAAGGCGAAAGCCCACCGGTTGGATCAGATCGTGGTCTCCGCAAACCGGCGGGAACAGTCAATCGATGATGTTCAGGCCAGCATCGACGTTATCGATCAGGAAAAACTGCAAAGATATTCCGGAGCGTCCTTGATTGAGGCGCTGCGAGATGCAGTCGGTGTCGATGCGCGGTCTAGCGGTTCCAGCTCGGATGTAACCATCCGGGGACAAATCCCGAATGCGGGTAGTTCAGTGCTGATTCTGGTTGACGGTCTTCCGCGGACAGCGAAGTTCGGCGTCGACAACCTGAACCTTATAAGCGTCGAAAACGTTGAGCGTATCGAGGTTGTTCGGGGGCCGATGTCTGCACTGTACGGCGCTAACGCTGCCGGGGGCGTCATCAACATTATCACGAAGTCTCCGGAAGGAACGGGCGGGAGCATCCGCACGACGGTTGGAACCTCAGCATCCGACGATGGCGACGGACGAGAGACCTTCAACACTGGCGCGACGGCGCATTTTTCAGCGGGTCAGTTCTCTCACAAGATCTCCGTTGATACCCGACATGCACGCCCCTTCGCTTTCGATGACGATATCGATGACTCGTTGAATGGAAATGCACATCTTGGCTTCGCCTATCAGGGGCGATGGGAGATCACGGAGACTGATCAGCTGGATTTGCGTCTCGAAGGGTATGATCAGGATGATCGCCATACCGGAGTTTCCGCGGGCCAGACCTATACGCGGACGGAAAAAGAAACACGCCTGTTCGGTGCCTTGACCTATTCCGGCAATGTCGGACCGGGTTTCTTGACGATTGAAGGGTCCCGCGGACATACGGACGGATCCGCAAACCGCTCGATTACCGTTGAGAAAACCGATTACACCCAGACTATCGCGCAGGGTCGGTATTTCCTGGACTTCGATAATACCGCAGCAGGCAGCCATTCTGTTCTGACGGGAGGCGGCATCGCCCGCGACGAAATTGACATCAATATCTATTCCCGGACCGGTGAGCGTGATGACACCCACTTTTTCATTCAGGATGAGTGGGTTCCGCTTGATTGGCTTTCCATTGTCGGCGGTGTCCGCGTTGACCATTTCAGCGACTTCGGCACCCATGCAGTCCCGCGCCTGACGATCGGCTCCCGCGGCGACGGTTTGTCATGGCGTATCGGCTACGGACAGGCGTACCGCGCTCCGAGCGTGATCGAGCAATATTCGCAGTTTGTGCGTGGCCGTTTCCTCATTCGCGGCAACGAGAATGTCGAAGCTGAGGAATCTACCTCTTATGAAGCCGCCTTGGGATGGAGTGGAGATCGAGGCAGGATAGAAGCCGTTTATCACCACAGTGATATCGAGAATTTGATCGAATCGGTTACAACCTCCGAGAGGACCTCCGACGGCCTCGGGGTCATCGAATACCAGAACATCTCCGAAGCGGTCATTCAGGGCATTGAGCTTTCCGGTGAATACCTGCTTTCAGATGAAGTCAGTATCGGTGGCTCATATGAATTTCTGGATGCTGAAGACGGCGACGGCAAGCGCCTGGAGGATCGTGCGCGTCACGCCTTCAAAGTGAGCGGGACATATGAGAGCGGCCCATGGTCCGCGACTGTTCGTGGCCGAACAGCTCTTGGCTATTACGCTCCGGATCCGAACATTCGTGGTTCTGCACCTTTTACCTCAGAATATTCAACAGTAGACCTCAACGGACGTTATCGGCTTAACGACGATCTTTCATTCTCGATTGGCGTCGACAACATTTTCGATAAGCAGGTGCCCGTGAACTACTCGTCGAACGGCAGCGTCGAGGACCCTGCTGGCCGCTTCGTCTATGCGACCATGCGGTTCGCGTTCTGATGGCGGACAATCAGACATGCGTATCAGGGCAGCGTTACGCTGACCCTGATACAATTCTGGACGGTTGGAAGACGTTGCTCCGTTCCGGAGAACACTTGCATGCACCGGAGATCGCAAAGCGCTTGAACGTGAGTGAAGCCGCTCTCGTGGCCGCGCGTATCGGGACCGGGGCGCTGCGTCTGCGGCCCGACGCAGCAGTGCTGCTTTCCTCAATATCCGAATGGGGACGCGTCTTGTGTGCCTTTTCCAATGAGAGTGGCGTTCACATGCCGCTGGGTGATGTCGCTCTGGAGTCGAATGAAGGCGGTCCGCTCCGCTTGTTCGGCGCGCATATGGACGCTGAAATTGATGGCGAGGCCGTTGCGGAAGCATTTCTTTTTCTGGATAGAGATGAAAGCCACGGAAACTCCCGGTCTATCCAGTTATTCGATGAACGAGGCGCGCCGATCGTGAAGATATTTATCTTTCACAAGGGGCATTTCGAAGCCGTTGAGGCTGGGATACGGAGCCTCGCAACAGAAGACCAATCCCGTGTGCCAGCGCCGCGAAGCACGACGCCGGCTTACGACCCGGGCGCCGCGTCCGGGAGGCAAGACCACGATCTGGATTCGCTCAACTGCGTTGGGCAAGAAGCCATCGAGGAATATCTGTCTGCCGTGGCGGGATCGA
The DNA here is from genome assembly GCF_039990255.1 of Nisaea sp. Classification (GTDB taxonomy): domain Bacteria; phylum Pseudomonadota; class Alphaproteobacteria; order Thalassobaculales; family Thalassobaculaceae; genus Nisaea. The sequence goes on from NZ_JBDXGG010000018.1 coordinate 446,094, forward strand.
TGGAAATCGAGGCAGTGTCGAGACATGCCCGTGTCATCTGGCGCGGTGTTCTGTCCGGGTGGCGTTTCGCGAATGGAATGATGCATCTGCATGAAGGGGGGCTTCGTTCGCACCTCAGGATGGAGCCATTGGCGTCAGCTTGCGAGACAAAGAAAGGAGGCCTGGCATTTAACGGATCTGTTCCAGACGAAAGCGGTGACGCGCCTCGGTTGCTTCGTATCATTGTCGGGAGGGCTGTGTGATGAATGGCATTGTGCGCCTTCTTCTTGCCGCTGTGATATTGCTTCTTGCCGGTCGTCAGGCGGATGCGACGGATAACCGAATTGCTGTCATTAGCAGTTCGATTGCGGAGATTGTGGTCGCTCTCGGCGAGGGCGGGAATGTTGTTCTGCGTGGTGGCGGAACCGATCACATCCCGGAAATTACCGATGCAGTTCGCCTGCCCGGATATAGTCAGCCGTCCGCCGAAGGCATGCTGGCTGTTGGGCCGACGATCGCTTTGATGTCGGCACGCCGGACAAAGCCTGTTGTTAAACAGCAGCTAGAGGCAGCAGGCGTCGAAGTGTATCTGTTCGAGACACTGACGGATCTGAGCGATCTTCCCGACCGTGTGCGGGTGATTGCAAAACTGCTTGGGTGGGAGGGTCGGGCGGAGGCCGTTATTGCAAGCTTTCACGCGGAGTTGGTCGCGGCGAAAGCTCTTGTCGATAATACGGAAAGCCGACCCCGCGGCTTGTTCCTGCTTTCGGGCGGCGGCCGTCCTACGGTCGTTGCAGGAGGGGATACCCATATAGCATCCCTGATCCGGCTTGCTGGCGGTGTAAACGTTACTGATGGCATATCCTTGTTCAAGCCTATGAATCAGGAGGCCATGATGATGGCTGCGCCCGATTTCATCATTGTGAACAAGGAGGGGCTGGGACTTGCGGGCGGCGAAATCATCGCTTTCCAGGCTCCGGGCGTTCAATTGACACCTGCCGCCAGAAATGGGGCGGTATTCTCAATGCCGAGTGGGTATTTAACCGATCTCGGCCTTTCAACACCGAAGGCCATCACTGTACTCGCCAGGAAAATCCATCCTGAGCTGAACTGACGTTTTGGTTGGTTACCGGAAGCAGAATCAACAGAGGTTGGCGCTGCTTCCGGTATTTCGCTTTCGGAAGCCTCTTGCTCCTGACTTTAGAGGACAGGAGGCTCGCCGACGATTACTCCGCCGCCATCTTTGTCGCGTCCAGCTTTTCCAGGACCTTTGGCGGGGACATAGGCAGGCTGTAGAAGCGAACACCAAGGGCGTTGTAGACGGCGTTCCGAATGGCTGCCAGCGGCGGCACCAGCGGGACCTCGCCGACGCCGCGGACACCCTGCGGGTGTTTCGGGTTCGGGATCTCGATGATCACATTGTCCAGCATCGGCACGTCTGAGCAGACCGGCATCCGGTAATCCAGGAAGCCCGGGTTATCGACCTTGCCATCCTTGTTGTAGATGTATTCCTCATTCAGTGCCCAGCCGATGCCCTGAACGGCTCCGCCTTGCATCTGCCCTTCAACATAGGCCGGATGAACTGCTTTTCCGACGTCCTGGAACGAGGTGTAGCGGACCACGCGGACGATCCCAAGGTCGACATCGACCTCGACGTCGCAGACATGCGTCGCGAAACCGCCTTCGGCGCCAGCGGTATTGAGCTGAACGCCCGCACCGATCGGCCCGCCGGTCTCATTCGAGCGTGCCGCAAGATCTTCAAGAGTGAGAGGATCGAATTTACCAGCATTCTCGCCAGCCGGGCGGGCTGCCCCATCCGACCAGGTGACCGCTTCGGCATCGATGCCCCAGATCTTGGCGGCCAGACCGCGCAGCCTTTCGATCACCTGCTCTGTCGACTGGGTCACCACCATGGCAGAGGCAAAAAGGACACGGCTGCCGCCGGTCAGGTTGCTATAGCCGATGGTCGCGGTGTCGCCGATCAGAACCGAGACCCGTCGATAGTCGATGCCGAGCAATTCCGCAGTGATGTTGGCGATTGACGCACGAGAGCCGCCGATATCCGGATGACCCGTGGTGACGACGACATTGCCGTCTTCGGTGATGTTCACCTGGGCACTGGACTCGCCACCCGCATTGAACCAGTAACCGCTGGCAACGCCCCGACCCTGGAATTTGCCGAGGGGGGCCTTGTAATGCTCATGCGCGAGCGCGGCTTTCACCGTCTCGGCAAAGCCCATGACCGGATAGACTGGGCCGTGCGCAGCTTTCGTACCCTGCTTGGCGGCGTTTTTGAGGCGTAGCTCCAGAGGGTCGATACCGAGTTCCTCGGCGACCTCATCCAGCACGCTTTCGACCGCATAGGCGCCAATGGGTGCACCCGGGGCCCGATATGCCGCGACCTTGGAACGGTTGGAGACCACGTCGTAGCCGAAAGAGAGCACGTTCGGAATATCGTATGGCGCAAAGCAGCAGCCGCAAGCGCCGCGGATCGGTGCGCCCGGGAATGCGCCGGCCTGCAGGTAGTGGACCGCATGTCCGGCCACGATAGTGCCGTCTTTCTTGGCGCCGATCTTGACCATGCTCTTGGCGCCCGAGGTCGGCCCCGAGGCCCGCATGACGTCCTCGCGGCTCATCACCATCTTCACCGGACGCCCCGATTTTTTCGATAGCATGGCTGCGACGGGTTCAAGATAAATGATGGTCTTGCCGCCGAAACCGCCGCCGATCTCGGCCGGGATTGCCCGGATATCGCTCTGCGGGATGCCGGTCAGGAACGCGGTCATGGCGCGGACCATGAATTGGCCCTGGCTGGAACTCCAGATCGTGGTCTTGCCGTCGGCCGCAACACTGACAAGGCAGGCATGGGGCTCGATATAGCCCTGATGGACAGGCCTTGTGTCGAAGCTCCGCTCGATGATTACGTCGGCTTCGCCAAAACCAGCATCGATGTCGCCCAGGGTGTGCTCAAGTGTGCCGACAATGTTTGACGGCTTGCCTTCGAATTCGATGAAATCGTGCAAAATCGGCGCATCGTCGGCGATAGCGTCATCGATCTCAATGGCCCAGGGCAGGACCTCGTAATCGACTTCGATCAGCTCGCAGGCCTGTTGGGCAATCTCTCCGGAGGTTGCCGCAACCGCTGCGATTGGATGTCCGTGGAACAGCGCCTTCTCGCGCGCCATCACATTGCGGCACATCCAGCGCATGTCCTGAATGCCGAGCGGCACAGGCGTATGAACGGAGAAATCGACGATATCTTCGGCCGTGACAATGGACTTCACGCCGGGCAGTGCCTCGGCTTTGGAAGTGTCGATGGAGCGGATGATGGCATGTGGATGCGGGCTGCGCAGCACCTTGCCCCAGATCATGCCGGGCATGTTGGTGTCCGCCGCATAGGCGGCCTTGCCGGTTACTTTGTCGGCGCCGTCCGGACGGATCGTACTCGTGCCGATCCATTTGTTTGAATTCTCGTTCATGCTGGCTCTCCCTGCGGTCCAGAGCTTTCTGTTGCCCCGTTCATCCCGGCTTTGCATTTCGCCCGGCCCGTGGCCTGAAGACGATGCTGGCAAAATTCATTCTTCGCTGGAGAAAGCCTACACGCTCTTCGCTCTCATGAACAAGGTCGGGAGCGCGAAGAGAATGTGCCGATTTGTGCAATGCCTGGATGAACTGCCTGGTAAAAGGTGCAGGGTTCCGTGAAAGGTTTACACCTCTACCTCGATACGGCCGATCGGATTGGAACAGCAGGCGAGGATGTAGCCAGCCTCGATATCGTCTTCCGAGATGCCGCCGTTGTGCACCATGTGCACCTCACCGGAGAGCTTCTTGATCTTGCAGGTGCCGCAGACGCCGAAGGTGCAGCCGGACGGGATGTTGAGTCCGGAGGTTTTGGCGGCATTAAGCACGGTGTCTGTTTCGGCAAAGTGCCCGGTAACGCCGGAGGCGGCGAAGACAATCTCCGCCATGGCGCCTTCGTCGGGAACAGTATCTTCCAGTTCCGGGATGTCTTCTTCCTTGGCGGCTGGCGCCTGGAAACTTTCCTGATGGTAATGGTCCATGTCGAAGCCGAAGCCTGCAAGTGCTTCTCGAACTGCCTGCATGAACGGCTCAGGTCCGCAACAGAAGACCTCACGCTCAAGATAATCCGGCGTCATCAAGCCCAACATGAGCTGGTTGAACATGCCTTGGTAGCCAGTCCACGGTCGATATCGGTCTGGCTCTTCCACGACGAATTTCAGATCGATGCCCGGAACACGGCTCGCCATGTGCTCGAGCCGTTCCCGGAAGATGATCTCCGACGGGCGCTTGGCGCAATTGATCAGCACCACGTCGGGCTCGGTGCCGAGATCGTACATGTAAGTTGTCATGGACATCATCGGCGTGATGCCCGATCCGGCGGAGATGAAGAGATATTTCGGCGCGGGATGCTGTGCCATGCAGAAGAGACCTGCGGGGCCGATCGCCTTGATCTTCACGCCGGGACCGAGATTGTCGAGCATCCAGCGGGTGCCGATGCTGGTATCCTGCGCCTTGGCGGTGATGCAGATAGACCGGGGCCGCGAGGGCGAGGACGAGATTGTGTAAGTCCGGTGCACCGGCCCGCCGGGAGTCGGAATCTCCAACGTCAGAAACTGGCCAGCCTGAAAATCGAACAATGCACCGGACGGGGCCTGGAAAGTGAAGGTCGCGGTGTTCGGCACCTCCGGCAGGACGGAAACGCATTCAAGCAGCTCGCTGTCGTGCCATACACCGGCATCCAGAATGGGGGATGGTGCGGCCATGGGTTATTCCGCCGCCATCATGGTCGGCTGTAACCGGTCGCCCATTGTGTTGCGGTACCAGTCGACGAATGAAATCACGCCACTTTCCTGTGTCCGTGAATACGGTCCCGGTTCATAGGCGGGGGAATTGATGCCATGCTGGTTGTCTTCGACCACGCGGCGGTCTTCGTCGTTTGTGGCCGTCCAGACTTCGGTCAGGCGTTTCAGGTCATAATCCTGGCCTTCGACTGCGTTCTTGTTGACCAACCACTTGGTCGTGACCTCAGTTTCAGTCGGTCCGATGGGGGTCACACGGAAGACAATGGAATGGTCCGCGAGAAAATGGTTCCAGGTCGTCGGATAATGGAATTTCAACAGGGTGCCGGCTGACTTGTCAGCGATCCGGCCGAGGAACTTGTTGACCGCGATTTTGCCATCCATCGTGTAGCTTTCAGCGCCCTCAAGCAGTGGCATCCGGGTGACCCGGTACTGCATATTCTCCGACATCTTGAATCGGGACGGAAAGCCCTGTGCTTCCATTCGTTCAAAATGAGACTGAAGTTGCAGCGGAATGTCCCCCTCGACACCGGAGACGGTCGGGTCTTCGGGAAAGGTGCGGCATAGGCTCGGGTGATTGCCGCTGCAGTGATAGCACTCTCGGTTATTTTCCCAGACCAGCTTCCAATTGCCGCTCTCGATGATGCTGCTCCCATGTGCAACCTTGGCATTGCTCAGGTCATGCGGTGCGAGATAAGGCTTAACAAAATCGGCATAGGCGTCGAAGTCGGGCGCGTCGTCGGCGAGGCAGATATAGATGAGGCCGGAAAGTTCACGGCAATGCACTGGCTTCAGGCCGTGCTGTGTTGCATCGAAATCGGCTCCCATGTCCCTGGCCCAGAGCAACTTGCCATCAAGCTCATAAGTCCACTGATGATAAGGGCAGACCAGTTTAGGGGCATTACCCTTGGCAGCCTTGCAGATGACCGAGCCACGATGCCGGCAGGTATTGTGGAAGGCCCGGATCATATTGTCCGCGCCGCGCACGATGATGACGCGATAATCGCCAACCTTGTGGGTGACATAGCTGCCGGGCTTCGTCAGCTCACATGCCGGGATCGCGAACAGCCACTCGCGGTACCAGATCTGTTCCATGTCGAGCCGGAAAATATCCGGGTCACCATAGAATGGCTGTGCCAGGCTGTGTCCGCTCCGTTGCTGGTTCAGCAAGGCCAGCATGTAGTTGCGCGCGCTCATCTCTCATCCTCGCGATACGCGTGGATATCGGCGGGAGTGAGGTGAAAGAGCTGAAGGCGTTCTACGCCAATAACCCGTACTACCCCGAAATCGCCCACCGCGATCCCGTCAGTTGCGTCCGTTCAAGGCTGGTTTCCGGACTTCGGAGCGGTCCAACTTTTGCCCCCGCGCCTTCCCGGGCCGATCATGGCCCAGTGGCATTTGCGGGTACTTTTGCTCCGCCACCGTTGCGGGGGCAGCACCGGTTTCGGGCCGGTTTCCCAATTCTCCATGCTGTCCCAACAAACACGATGTCGGTTCGGCCAACACGGCACCTCGAACGCTGAAATTAGAGCACGAGAGAGCGGGTAGCGTTCGTCATGGGAACGACATTGCTGCGTCGCAAAATAAACATTCGAAAAATGTTTGAAGAAGACCGCCGCGGGGGCCGTTTCGAGCCTGCGGCGGTCTTGCCTGTAAAGTCTTTATTCGGCGGCGCCGCGCAGATCTGCGGCGGTCTCTAGAACGGCACGGACAATCTTGTCATAGCCGGTGCAACGGCAGAGATTGCCTGCAAGCCAATACCGCACTTCGGTCTCGCTCGGGTTCGGGTTTTTCTTCAGCAGGGCATCCGCCGCGACCAGCACGCCCGGCGTGCAGATACCGCATTGCAGCGCAGCCGTTTCGAGGAACTTCTGCTGCAGCGGATGCAGAGCTTCACCCTCGGACATGCCCTCGATCGTTTTAATTTCGTGCCCTTCGGCCTCTGCGGCCAGCATCAGGCAGGAGCAGACCAGCCGGTCATCCAGAGTAACGCTGCAGGCGCCGCAATCGCCGGAGCCACAGCCTTCCTTGGAACCGGTCATGCCGAGATTATCCCGGAGCACGTCCAGCATGGTCTCATAAGGCTCACAGAGGAATTCCGTCGGCTCGCCATTAATAGTGGTGGTGATGTGCATCTTGGCCATGTGCTCAGCCTCCCTTGGCGCGTTCGGCGGCGATGGCGGTGGTGCGCTTGAGCAGCACGCCCGCGACTTTCGTACGATAGGCAATGGTACCGCGTTTGTCGTCAATCGGGCGGCAGGCCGCGCTGCACGCGGCCGCAGCCTTGTCCAGTGCGGCATCGTCCAGCTTGGAGCCGATCAATGCTTTGGCTGCGTCCTCGACCAGAAGCACGGTCGGGGCAACGGCGCCGAGGCTGACGCGGGCGGCGGTGCAGGTGTCACCATCCATGGTGAGGCTGACAGCGCAGCCGACGACCGCAATATCCATTTCCGTTCTTGGGATCATGCGTAGATAGGCGTCGCTCGAATGCGCCGGGCGCGGCGGCAGCGTAAAGCTGACCAGAATCTCGCCGGGCGCGAGGCTGGTTTTACCAGGGCCTGTAGGGATTTTCTCAACCGGGATATCACGACGTCCGTCAGGTCCCTGAACTGTCGCGACCGCACCGGCGGCGACCAGGCTGGGAATGCTGTCGGCAGCAGGCGAGCCGTTGCAGAGATTACCGCCGGCGGAAGCGCGACCCTGAACCTGCGTCGAGCCGATCAGGTTCAGACCTTCGAGTACCCCGGGCCAAACCTTGCCGAATGTCGGGTGTTCTTCCAGAACAGCGCCAGCCACGGCAGCGCCTACCCGGAAGCCACCATCCTGCGTCTGCTCGATCGCGCTCAGTTCCCCGACTTTCTTGATATCGACAATCAGACCGGGCTTGACCATGCCCGCACGCATCTGCACCAGCAGGTCTGTGCCGCCGGCCAGAATACGGGCTGCGCCATTCGCCGCAGCATAAGCGCCGACCGCTTCATCCAGCGTCGTTGGCGCTACATATTGAATATCTGTCATAAAGAGTTTCCCAGCGTCGTTCCCATTTCACACACCGGATCCGCCGCCACATTGGCCGGGGGCGTTTTCCTCCAATACATGAATGAAAGAAGGCTACACGGCTGGAGGGGCTCTGAACAACCCCAACGAGCAGGACCAGTCCTGTTCGAGGCGGGAAAGAGTTGCCTTTGACTTCAGGTTTACGCGGCGACCTGCACATCCAGCAGGACCTGCCTTCGCTCTTTTGTCGCAATGGCGATGGCGCGTTCAAGGGCGGCGGGCAGCTCGCTTCCCCGTTCTACGCGCTCGACATGGGCATTGCTTGCGCTGGCGGTCTGCCGGAAGTCCGGGCTCGGCGTCAGAGCCGTCAATGGAACCTCGTTCGATTTCGCGGCATAACCGTCTGGATAAAGTCCGACAACAGATTGCCGGACGGCGCCCCATTCGTGGTTGTTCAGGATCAGCGTGATGATCGGCAGTTCCAGCGCTTCGGCGATCTGGTGGCAGACTGTTGGGTTCGAGAACATGTAGGAGCCGTCGCCCATGGTGGCGACCACCAGCCGGTCCGGATCGGCGAGCTGCGCCCCGAGGGCGGCGGGAAGCCCCCAGCCGAGACCACCTGAATGGGGTTCCTGAAAAAAGGAGTTCACCTCTCGGCGACTCAGAAAGCCAAGCATGGTGCCCAGCTCAGAATAGACGGTGGATGGTCGTCCTTCGAGCGCCTTACCGAGGCACTGGCTGACCCATTGCTTGGTCATGGGGCCGCTGTTTCCGGCTTCCGCAACGCGGACCATATCCGCCCGGTTGGCTGAGGAAGCTTTGGCGATCCGCTCCCGGCGGTCGCGGATACGGGACTGGTTCCTCGCTTGCGTGTCGAGCTCTGCGGCAAGTGCTGGGATAGTGTCTGCGCTCTCACCGGTAAGGGTGATGGCGGATTTGAAATTGCGTACCGGGAAGCGGGAGAAGATCGGGTCGGGGCCGAGATTGATGATGGTGGCATCGCTGCGCGGCTTGTGAATGTCAGGCTGCCAGGGAGCGAGGCTGTCCAGAATCAGGATGACATCGGCCTTCTCGATCCAGGGCGACGGGTTAGGGCCAACATGGCAGTCATGATCCGTCGGCAACGCCAGCTCGACGGCCCAGTAGGAACAGACCGGGATGGCCCAGTCCGAGACCATCTGTTGGAACTGCGCAAAACTGGACGCATTCCCGGCACCGCGCTGGGCGATGATCAGCGGGTTCTCCGCGTTTGCCAAAGCCTTGGCCGCTGCCTGCAGGTCGGAGGCTTCCGGCATGATCCGGGCAGGAGCCATCGCCCCGTCGCCGGTCAGACCGTCGGCGGAGATGGTCTCACACAGGACTTCCCGGGGCAGGGAGAGATAAGAGGGGCCTTTTGGCGTCGAGTTCGAGATGGCATAGGCACGGTCCATCAGCTCGGTGATCTGCTCCGGGTAGCGCAGCTCGAAGTCCCACTTGCAGCATTCCCGGACCATGCCTGCCTGATCGCGCATTTCCTGGCCCCAGCCGATGGGCACGGTGCGGGCGCCGAACCGGCTGTGCTCGGTGATCGGCGTGCGACCGGACATCAGCAGCATCGGCACATGGGCGCAGGCCGCGTTGATGGCGCCGGTGACCCCGTTCGACAGGCCGACATTGGTATGCAGCATGACGGCAGGGCATTTGCCGGAGAGCTGGTAGTAACCGTGGGCCATGCTCATGGCCGCGTGCTCGTGCGGGATCGTCAGAGCCTGCGGCAGGGCGATGTCTTTCGCCTTCGCTTCGGCGAGGCCTTCGATAATCGGCGGGAAATCCGTGCCGGAGTTGCAGAACACGTAATCGATGCCGAGCGCCTTCAGGCGCGTGAAGATTGCGCCGCCGGCGGTAATGGTTTCGCGCGAGCCTGACATTGATCCTCCCGGAGATTTATCTGCTTTCAGTCTGACGCTGAAATGATGGTGTTCAGTGGATTATTGATCGGAATAACCCTAATTACGAACGAAGGGGACGGGCAGACATTAGCCGTCCTCTTCGTATTCAGGTGTTTCGCCGGCTCAGAAGTCGAAGAATACGGTTTCGTTCTCGCCCTGCAGATTGATATCGAACCGGTAGGCGCTATCTCCGGTCTTCTTGGCGATCAGGGTCGGCACCCGGTTCTGGTGTTCCAGCCGTGTCAGGATGGGATCTTTCGCGTTGGCGTCTGCCTCGTCCTCGAAATAAAGCCTGGTCTGCAGGCCGATATTGATGCCGCGCGCGACAATCCACAGACTGATATGGGGAGCCATCATGCGGCCGTCAGGGAAGGGGACCGCGCCAGGCTTCACGGTTTCGAAAACCCATTCGCCGGTTGTGTAGTCTCCGGCCTTGCGGCCCCAGCCGGTGAAGTTCGGATCTGCCGTGCCGCGATGCTCCTCCGGGCTGGGGTAAAGCCCGTCCGCGTCGGCCTGCCAGATCTCGATCATGGCATCCTTTAGCGGCGTTCCCGTGCCGTCATAGACGATGCCGGTGACGCTGATCCGCTCCCCCCTGGTCTGCTCGTTCACCATGGTGGAGCCGAGATCTTCGGGGTAGACGCCTTCAATGTCGCAGAAATTCGGCATGCAGCCGATGTGAACATATGGCCCCGCTGTCTGGCTCGGGCTTTCCTTCAGACGGTTTAGCGACTGCATCAGTTCCCCTCCAGTTTGTTCTCGAACAGGGTCGAGCGCTTGCCGCGCAGGACCATGTCAAATTTGTAGGCACGGGCATCCATCGGCACCGTGCTGTCCATGTCCAGAAGCGCGATCAGGCTTTCGATCCCCTCGCGATGGGGCACGACATCCACGATCGGGCATTTCCAGATCATCGGATCGCCCTCGAAATACATCTGCGTGATCAGCCGCTGGGCGAAGCCCTGCCCGAACAGCGAGAAATGGATGTGGGCCGGGCGCCAGTCATTGCCCCGGTTCGGCCAGGGGTAGGGGCCGGGCTGCACGGTGCGGAATTCGTAGGAGCCGTCCTCGCCGGTAATGGTGCGTCCGCAACCACCGAAATTCGGGTCCAGCGGTGCGATGTAACCTTCCTTTGCATGCCGGTAGCGGCCACCGGCATTGGCCTGCCAGAATTCCACCAGCACATTCGGAACGCCACGTCCGTTCTCGTCGAGCACGCGGCCATAGACAATGATACGTGGCCCGATAGCGCTCTCGCCCGACTTGGCAAAATTCAGGATCAGGTCGTTATCCAGCGCGCCGATCACGTTTTGGCCGAATACCGGCCCGGTGACTTCGCTGAGGGTCTGAGGCATGGACAGCAGTGCCCGGCTCGGCGAACGTGCCACAGAGGTTTTGTATTGCGGCGTCAGTGCTTCGGGTTGCCAGCCCCGGTCCCTGGCGAAAAACCCGCCGGCCGGCCTCTGGTTGGTGAGGCTCATAACTCCACTCCCATCTCTTCATAGGTCTTCTTGATGATTTTCAGCGCGTGGTTCGCGGCTGGAACTCCGGCATAGACGGCCACATGCATCATCGCTTCCCGGAGATCCTCCGGCGTGGCTCCGGTATTCGCTGAGGCGCGGACATGCATGGCGACTTCGTCCCATTGGCCGAGCGCGGCCAGCAGGGCGAGAGTGATCATGGAGCGTTCGCGCTTTGTAAGCTTGTCGCTGGCCCAGACCGTTCCCCAGGCACCTTCGGTGATGAAGCTCTGGAACGGCTCGTCGAATGCCGTCTTTGCCGCTTCGGCCCGATCCACATGGGCGTCGCCCAGTACCGAGCGGCGGATCTTCATGCCATTGTCAAAGCGTTCACTCATAGCGTCGTCTCTTCCCGAATTGATGGTTTCTATGTTGTCTGTTCAGGCCGTCACCAGGATGAGGGCGGGATAGCGGGCCTTGATCCTGTCATCGTTCATGGCAACTTCGAGATTGCGCCGGGCTAGGCGGGCATGCTCGCGGGCGAGGGCCTCGGCCCGGCTGCCTTCGCGTAGCTCGATGGCATTCACGATTGCCCGGTGCTGCGATTGGGCCAGAACCAGTGAGCCGTGAAATTCCGGCAGGTCCCGCTGCACCATGAGGAGTGCGTTCGGACTGGCAAAAGGCAGTCCGGTCAGTCGGTCAATTTCCCGTGCGATAACAGAACTGTCGCAGCTCTCTTTCAACAGGCCGTGGAAGGCCGCATTGCTGGCGGTGTAGGAAGCATGATCGATGTCGCTCTCCGGGACTTGAAGCAGTGCATCAATCTCTGAAAGCAGCGTCTTGAAGGACATTGCCTTGGCCGGGGAAATGCCCCGCTCGGCAGCCAGTCGTGCGGCTGTGCCTTCCAGCACACCACGTAACTCAATGGCATCAAGGATATCATCGGTCGCGAATTTACGAACTGAGAAGCCGCCGGAAGGAATGGAGTCTACAGCGCCTTCCTGCTCAAGCCGAGCGAGCGCGGCGCGGACGGGGGTGCGGGAGAGTTGTAGTCGGTCGGCGATGGCCGGCTCGCTTAACCGGGCGCCGGGCTCGAAAACCCCGGAAAACAAAAGCTCCCTGATGCCCGATAGCGCACGTTCCGACTGGCTCAACGCCCGTTTCTGGCTTTCGCTCCCCAGCATCTTCGATTCCTAACTCCACCTGACGAGGGCGAATGTTACGTATTTCACGCCAAGGTGTATACATTTCTGGGAAAGGAATTTTATAAATTCAATAAAATCAATTATATAAATTTTCGTTTTAAAGAAACTGTATACAGTTTTGTTTTTATCTGTATTGCTCTCTGCGTTTAATTCATCAGATTATTAGGGCTCCTTCGCCTAATCAGTGGCCTTTGTGTAGTTCGAGCGCCCAAGGTGGGCCGCACGGTGAGCGTTTCGGCTTAGAGATTTGTCAGAAATGCGGAAATGGGCGGTTTGCTTGATGCACCTGCCATTCAAGGGCGTGACTTTTCTGTGCCTGCGTTGACGGTCGGAAGGCTTTGATAAATAGTCCTCGGCGATAAAAAACTATCCAACTATCATATGTTAGATCGAATCATTAGGGCGCCGAGTGAGCACTGGAATGAGTTTCTCGACAAATAATTTGCGCCTGCGTCCAGTCATACTGACGTTGTTCATCATCCTGACTTTGCCGGTATTTCTGACCATTGTTGCGGTGAACTACGTTTCTAATCAGGAAGCGGCGAATATCTATGCGGAGAAGCTGCTTTATCGCTTCAACAACGAAGCGATCGACAGTATCGAGCAATTGTTCGACCCGATTAAGTCCCTGATCCGCAGCGCATCGGCCCTCGGCGGGGAGTTGCCGGAGTTTTACGAGGCCAACGGCTCGATTACCTATCTCCACAGCATCATCGAGCACAGCGATGTCATCATCAGCGCCTATGTCGGGTTGGAAGACGGCTCCTTCCGGCAAGCCCGGAAGATAGACCCTGCAGTCAAGGTGCATGGCAAGCTGCCGCCGGCAGGGACGCGCTACGCCGACCGCTGGATCAAGCGCGAACCCGGTGAAGTGCCGGTCGATCATTATATTTTTCTGGATGATGATCACGGTGAACTCGGCCGTTCCGAAAAAGGCACATCCTACGACCCGCGTGCCCGGCTCTGGTATGAAACCGCGCTGGCATCCGGCGGGATGTCCCTCAGTGACGTCGATGTTTTCGCCGTGCTGGATCTCATAGGCTTTACCATCGGCGCTCCCTTTTACGGAGCAGACGGAAATGTGCGCGGCGTTGCGGCTGCCGACATCACTCTGGATGGGATGTCGGACTACCTAGCCGAGAGCACGATCAGCCCAGCCACTATCTCATTCATCCTTGACCATCAGGGAGGCGTGATCGCCAATTCGCGCCAGGAGAAGACCTACGGCAACCGGAGCGGCCGTGCTGAGCTCATGCATATAACGTCGCTGAACGACGATCTGCCGGCAATTGCCTTCAGCTCGCGGCCGCGTGACGCCAAAGCGCAGGCCGATAGCAAAGGGATGTATGCATTCAAGCATCAGGGCCGGGATTATGTTGCAAGCCTGACGACGTTTCCGCCTTCCTTCGGCAAAGGCTGGCAGCTGTTCGTTGTTACGCCGCTCTCGGATTTCACCGGCACGCTGGAAGAACGAAACAAGCAGCTCTTCATCTTTGGCCTGATCGCCATCCTTGTACAGATCGTGATCATCTATTTCCTGTCAGGCGTGATCTCGGCACCTCTTGAGAGGCTCGCGATCAAGGTGACGAAGATCAAGGATCTGGATGTTGAAAGCCCGCTGTCGCTGCAGACCCCGATCCGGGAGGTTGCGCTGCTAGGGCGTGCCATCGACACACTCGACACAACGGTCAAGTCCTTCGCATCCTTCGTGCCGGTCGATCTGGTGCGCCAGCTTATCGATACCGATCAGAAGCTGGCGCTTGGCGGTTACAACAAGTTCCTCACTGTGTTTTTCTCCGATATCGAAGGGTTTTCGACCCTTTCTGAGTCAACACCCTCGAAGCAACTTCTGCATCGGGTTTCGACCTATCTCGAAACAGTGACTCGCGCGACCAAGCGGGAAAGCGGAACCATCGATAAATTCATCGGCGATGGCGTGATGGCCTTCTGGGGTGCACCGAGCCGTCTTGACGACCATGCCATGCATGCCTGTTTCGCGGCCTTGAGGATCCAGCATGAGATGGCGCGCCTGAATGCGGACTGGACGGCTGAGGGGATGTTGCCGCTGAACATCCGGATAGGTCTTCACAGCGACGCGGTTCTGGTCGGCAATATCGGGTCTTCGGACCGCATGAACTACACGGTGATGGGGGACGGTGTGAACATCGCTGCCCGACTTGAAGGCATCAACAAGGATTACGGAACGCGGATCTGTATCAGCCATACCGTCTTCAAGGAGGCTGGCGACCGGCTCTGTGTGAGGCCAATCGACGAAGTTGCGGTCAAGGGACGACGGGGCAAGGTGCCGATCTATGAGCTGGTCGGTGCTTACGATCTGGAACCCGAATTCGAGCCCGATGAAGACCTTGTCCGGCTTTGCCGTATGACACGCGGTGCATATGAGGCCCTGGTCGCCGAAGAGCTGGATCTGGCGCTGGAACGCTACAAAGCGATCCTGGAGGACTATCCGGATGATACGGTGGCTGCGGAAATGGCACGCCGTCTCGCTTTGAGACTGGCGAAAGACGCAACACCCACAGAAGTTTCAGATTGAGCAATGTCCGTTTTACGAGAGATTACCGTTGCGCCTTCGGCGCTTCGACCGAGCGAGTATACGGCGGCTCTGATACATGCCCTGCATCTCGATGTGGAGCGTGTCCGGGATGCGCATGCGCTGGAAATGGGGTCTGGAAGCGGTGTCGTTCTGGCAGCTCTCGCGCGTCTGGGGGCGGCCTCTCTCTGTGGTGTCGATGTCGAGCATGACGCGGTCGCCGCCGGAACCCTGCTGCTTGAGGATCTTGGGCACGGCCCGCGCAGCCAGATTCATCGCGGAGATATGTGGCAGCCGGTCGCTGGCCGTCGTTTCGATCTGATTGCGGCCAACTTGCCGCATTTTGCCATGGAGGATCACGAGGTTCCCGGGCGTCATTCGACATGGAGTGTGGGGGGGCCGGATGGCCGCAGGCTGCTCGACCCGTTCCTGACAGGTCTGCGTGATCATCTGGCGGATGGTGGCCGCGCGGTTCTCACCCATAATGGTTTCGTTGGCCTTGATCTATCGCGGGAGGCTGTCGCAGCGCACGGGCTGACACTTCGTATCGTCAAATCCGTGCTGGTATCGATCGATCAGGAGAAGCTCTCTCTGATGACTCCGTTCGTGCTGCGGGCAGAGGAAGGGAAATCGATCCATCGCTATGGGCCTTACGCATTTGCTGATATGCATATTGTCGAAATTGCTAAAGAAGATCGAGATACGCATGCGGGATAAATGGCGTTTTCTGCTGCTCGTTGCCGGTCTTTTCTTCACGGGCGGTGCTACGGCGCTGGCGGAGACGCCGGACGCGGCGCTTGATCGCCTGCTCGGCGACGCTCGCCTGGAGGCTGAAACGCCGGGGACGTGCGAGAAGCCCGACAACGACCGTCTGGTTCGGATCTTCTGTGAAGGCAGTATCAGGGCGGGTATCCGCGAAAAGTATCCGCTGTTCGGCACCCTCGAAGGCGATGAGCGTTTTGGCTACGGCGTGGATGTGGCGCGAGCCATTGCTTTAAGGCTCGGGGTCGAGCCCGCGTTCACCAGGGTTAAGGCGGCGACCCGTATCCCTCTGCTCGACGAAGACAAGATCGACGTGGTTCTGGCGACCATGGGGCACAACACCCAGCGCGACAGTCAGGCCCGCTTCATCCGCCCGCACTATTATCAGTCGGAGACCGTTCTGATAGGGCCGAAGGAGCTGCAGGTTGCCGGCTGGAAGGATATTGCCGGGCGCAGTATCTGTGTCACGATCGGCAACGGCTCGAATGCACAGATGATCTCGCATCAGGCCCGGCTCATGCTGTTCGAGGAAGCGACGGTCTTGCCGGTTCGCCTTGCCGATGAGACATGCATGCTGGCGGCGCAGGACAACAGTTTCTTCGCCTCGTATTTTACCGATGAAGATTTTGCCCGCAGGTTCGAGACCAAATTCGGTTTCGCGCAAGTCCCGTGGGGCATGGGCGTGGCGAACACGGGAAGCGATCGGCTGGCTCAGGCACTCGATCTTATGAGCCAGATCTTTCACCGCACCGGCGTTTTCCTTGAGATCGGGCGCAAGAATAGTATTGCCACCGGCTTTCTGGAGCACCAGCAGGAAGTCTGGACCCGCCCGGAATGCAATACGGCGGACGGCAATTCAAATGTCGAATGTGTTTTGCCTCCGCTCGACGCGGCTCTGGAGCCTACGTCGTTCGTGCATCGCGTCGTTGCTGCAGAGAAGTGGATGTCGGAGAAAACAGGACTGTCAGTGTCTCTGCCGATGTTCAAGACGGTACCCGCCTGGACGCTGTTCCAGAGCGGCATTCTCAATTCGCTTTATCTGGTTGTTGGCGCGTTGGGGGCAACTCTGTTCTTCGCCCTTCTGCTTGGCGCGCTGCAAAGTACGGAAAACGCTTTTGTGCAATGGATCTTCAAGGTCCTTACTGTGATCTTGCAGTCCTCGCCTGTCGTTTTGACTGTGGTCATCGCGGCGGCGCTCGCACAGGAGTTTTTCAGCTATTCTTCCATGGTTGCCATTGGCGCTGCCATCGTGGCGCTGGGTCTGATGAACGGCAGTAATGCCGGGCAGGCTATCGGTGAAGCGATGCATACATTGCATGCGGAGAATGCGGGGAAGGATGTCGCAGAGACCGAGCTGTTCGGTCGTGCGGTCAGCCGCTCGGCGACCCAGATTGTTTCTTTCCTGATCAATGCGGCCAAAGGTACACCCGTTGCCGCCTTCATCGGTGCGCCAGAGCTGCTGAGTGCTTTGACAGATATCACCTCCTTCGCAAGCGGTCGGGCGACGACCTACACGATGCTTCTGCTTTTCTATGTCCTGGTTGTCATGATCGTGGTCTGGCTTTGCGGCCGATTGCGCGGGGTTCTCGAAAGGAGGCACGCGTGATGTCCCAGTTCCCGAATCTCTCAGAGTTCCTGCCGCAATTGCTCGCCGGTATGGTGGTCAATTTCGAAATCGCCTTCATCGCGCTGATCATTGGCCTCGTTCTCGGTGGATTGCTCTGCTTGCTGAGTCTTTCACGCGGTGTTTTCAAGGTGATCGTCGCAGCTCTGGTCGGGGTGATGCGGGCGGCCCCGACCTTTGTCGTGATGTTCTTTCTGCTGAACGCGATCCCGCGCGGGGCAGCGATTACCTTCGGGGAATTAAGCATCGGTCTGGCGCCGTCGCCACTGATGGCGGTGGCATTATCCCTCGTGCCTTATTCCGCGTCATACGTGGTGGATAACGGGATCGAAGCGGTGATGCAGTTGCGCCGGGGCTCGATGCTGGGGGCGCTGCTGTTCCTGCCGAATATTACCCGGGCGTTTTTCGTGCTGGTGATGTCCTCCAGCACGGGGGCGGCCGTCGGCGTAACCGAAGGGATTTCCGTCATCCTGCGCGCGGCTGCGCCGATGACATCGCTTGCGGACAAGATGATGCTGTTCGCCATTGGTATTCTCTGCTTCGGACTAACCCTGCAACTCGGTTTCTTCCTGATGCGGCGGTTGCAGAGTCAGCTTGGCCGTTACGCAGTACCGGCCGGCTAACTAGAGTCCGATCCCGCTCTTCTCTGCACGCATGAGGCAGTCGTCCCAGTGTGGCGCGCCGCCGAAATGCTCGACCAGAATATCGATCAGCACGCGCACTTTGCCGGGGACATTGGCGCCCGGTGGCCGGATTACGTAGATGCCGTGCTCAGCGAGGGGGAAGTCCGCCAGCACTGGCTCGACGGCACCGCTTGAGAGGGCATCGGAGAGCATGAAGGTAGGCCCGCCGGTAATGCCTAGCCCCTCAATGGCCCAAGCGAGCAAGGCTTCTCCATTATCCGATCTCAATCGGCCTGACGGGCGGATGGAAACCCAGCGGTCGCCGTTGCGGAGGGTGATGTCCGGATCGGAGCTGCCTGTATAGATCAGGCAGTCATGGCTCGTCAGATCCGCAGGTTTTTCCGGTCGGCCGCGTCGGTTGAGATAGTCGGGGCTCGCCACCAGAATAGCGCGGGCGGGCCCGATCCGGCGGGCGATCAGGCTGGAGTCCCGCAATGTGCCGATGCGGATGGCGGCATCGAATCGCTCGGCGATCAGATCGACCTTCCGGTCGCTGAAAGAAACATCGATTTCGAGCCGGGGATGGCGCTTTGCCAGTTCGGAGAGAACAGGCACGACATGCCGCGTGCCAAAAGAGAGTGGGGCCGACAGGCGCAGGCAGCCGACAACTTCCCCGCCGTGCTGGGCGACGGCTTCCCGTGCATCGTCATATTCCGCGAGAATGCGTTCGCAGCGCATCGTGAATTCAAGTCCGGGCTCGGTCGGGCTGACACCCCGCGTGGTCCGATTCAGCAGCACAGTACCGAGATCGGCCTCTATGCGTGCGATGCGGCGGCTGACGATGGACTTTGATATGCCGAGATAAGCCGCCGCGCGGTTGAAACCGCGGCTTTTCACCACTTCGAGAAAGCAGCGCATATCCTCGATCTCGATCATCAGGTGTTCCTCTCAGAGCAACAGTATGGCGCGTTTTGCACCTATTCCGATCTGGAAAAAGGATCACTACCTTATCGGAAACGCACTGACCAGCAGACATTGGACCCAAATCATGTCGACCATTCTCGTTCTCACCAGCAGCGCCCTCGGCGATGCTTCCACTTCCGGACTGCTTATCGATGAAGCGGTCGCGAAACTTCAGGCTCAGCAGCCGGGCGCGACGATCATCCGCCGCGATGTCGGCGGGTCTCCGCTGCCGCACCTTAACGAAAACACGGTCGGCGTCATTCGAGGTGCCGAGGCTACCAATGACGAGCAGGTAGTTGCGAAAAAGCTGGCGGCGGAACTCGTTGGTGAACTGATTGCAGCGGATACAGTGTTGATCGGGGCACCGATGTATAATTTCGGGATCACCTCGACCCTGAAAACCTGGTTCGATCATGTGCTGCAGGCTGGCGTGACATTCAGCTATACTGAGAACGGCCCGCAAGGCCTGCTGAGTGGCAAGCGGGCGATCGTCGTCGAGACCCGGGGCGGCCTCTACAGTGAGGGCCCGGCCCAGGTAATGGATGCACAGGAGCCGCATCTGCGCGGCATGCTCGGCTTCATCGGTGTTTCCGATGTAACATTCGTCCGGGCTGAGAAGCTCGCCTTAGGTGACGAGGCCCGCAAAGAGTCCCTGACCGGTGCCCGCAAGGCGCTGGATGACGCGTTCGCAGTCGCAGCCTGATCCAAATCGTTACAAAGCAGCCGCCGGGTCGCTCCGGCGGCTGCTTTGTTTTTACTGTTTCAGGCGCGGTTTTTCGATATTCGCAAGATCGCAATGCGCGTCCGCCATGGCGGAGAAGTCCTGTTTGCCGAAGCCCCGGGCGCGTGCGGCGGTAAACATCTCGCGCGCGGCGGCGGCCATCGGCATTGGCACCTTTGCGGCATTGGCGGCCTGGATGATCAATGACAGATCCTTGTGAGCCAGGTCGACGGTGAAACCCGGCGAAGTATCGCCCTTCAGCACCTTGTCCGGCCAGTTCACCTTGAGCTGACCGTTCACCGCCGTGGTGCCGTAGATCACGTCCAGCGTCCGTTCGAGGTCGAGCCCGAAGCCCTGCGACAGGGCCAGCGCCTCGGCGTTGAACTGGCAGGAGGCGACGGCGAGGAAGTTGTTCACGAGCTTTGTTCGGGTTCCGGTGCCCACTCCGCCGCAGTGATAGACGGTGCTTCCCATGGCTTCGAGCATTGGCTTTACCCGCTCGAAATCCTCCGGCTCGGCGCCGACCATGAACAGGGATTCGCCCCTATCCGCATGCTGGGCAAGGCGGCCGACCGGTGCGTCGACAAAGCTCAGGCCCTTTGCCTTGGCGGCAGCCGCGAGTTCATCTGTCGTCTCCGGATCGACCGTGCTCATGTCCAGGATCAGCGCGCCTTTCGGAGCGTTCGCGATGATCCCGTCCGGCCCGGCGATAACCTCGCGGACAACAGGGGAGTCCGGCAGCATGGTCACGATTACCTCAGACTTGCTGGCGACTTCGGCAACGGTCGCAGCGCTCGATGCCTGCAGTAGCTCAAGCTCTTTAACTGCTTCCTGATTGATGTCGTTGACAACCAGCCTGAAGCCCTTGCGGCAAAGGTTGGACGCCATTGGGCGTCCCATGCGGCCAAGTCCGATAAAACCGACAGTCATTTCGCTTCTTCCTCCCAGAAGATGCCGAGACCGTTCGACTGGTTCAGCCTTGCCGGTCTTCATGCATTTGATTGAGCGCGGCAGAGAACCCTGCCGCAATCGATGGAAGAAGATTTACCACGCCGTGGGGCGTGAGGTCATTGGCCGGAAAGCGCAGGGCGTCGTTCCGCCGTGTCACGACCTGTGAATGCTCAGGCGCGCTTTATCAGGTCTCGCTCGTCCTGCCATGCCCACCAGCGGGACATCAGGTCGGCCACTTTCCGGGAAAACGGCTTGAATGGGACCTTCTTGAACGGGAGGTCGTCGAAGGCGGTTTCCGAGTCCGTCTGGCCAAGGATTCGGCGGGATAATTTCATCGCGAAGTAAAGGCTGCGGGTAACACCGGAGCCGCAATAACCGCCGGCAAGCCAAACGCCATCCTCAAAGCCGAGATGTGGGGAGTGGTCCGGTGTGTAGGCAACATCTCCGAACCAGACATGTGCGGCTCCGATGGGCTCAAGCTGCGGGAAAACCCGGATGGCCGCACTATGGATGGCGGCAGCGCGTTCCTCCGGGGTGCAGCCGGGCTCTCCCATGCGGCCACCAAAGATGAAGCGCTTACCGTCCGGTGACGGACGGAACCACATGAAGATCCGGGCGGATTCGCCGAACATCCGGCTTTTTGGCGACAACTCGGCCATCAGATCTGCTGGAATTTCTTCCGTAGCGATGGCGCCGGTCCGGATCTGCACCACCCGCTGATGCATGGCGTCGGTGCGGCGGTCGGCATAGCCGTTGGTCGCGACCAGAACGTCGCGTGCTGTGACCACCTTTCCGCCGCAGAAGATATCTGTTTCAGTGCCATCGCGGCGCATGCCTTTGACGGGCGTGAACGGGAATAGCATTGCTCCGGCTTCAACGGCTTTTGTTGCCAGGGCGTTGGCCAGCTTGCGGGGGTGAATACCGCCATCGCGGTGGTAGACCGCGCCGCCATCGAAAAAGTCCGTGCCGATCTCGGCACGTTGATTTTCCTTAGCTACCATTTCGAAAGGCAGGCCAACGGCCTTGTTCAGCTTCTCGCATTCTCGCGCTGTCGCATCATAGCCAGCGACGCTGCGGGCGCCTCGGAAGCGGCCGGTCATCTGCAGATCGCAATCGAGCTCTTCTTCCGCGACAAAGCGCTCAAAATAATCGAGAGCGTTCATGCCTTCCTGCATGATGGCGTGCGCTTTCGTCTCGCCGTATTGGGAGGTCAGGCCAGTAATGCCAAGCTTATGAAAACTGGGGCCGACCATGCCGCCGTTGCGGGACGAGCAGCCATGGCCGATTTCCTCGGCGTCGAACACAGCGACCGAGCGTCCCGCCCGTGCGAGATGGATCGCCGATGCAAGCCCGGTATATCCTCCACCGACGATGGCGACGTCGACACGCTCCGGAAGCGCGCTTTCGGGTTTGGCCTGGGCTGGGGCGGCGCTTGCGTTCCAGTAGATCGTATCGCTTGCCATGGTCTCAGTCCTTAACGGTCCAGCTGTCCCGGTGTTTGGCGGTTGGGAAACGGTCTTCGAGACCCAGCTCCGAGATCCGCTCGATGCTTGCCTCGAAAAGGGTGCGCATGATTGGCATGGTTTCCGGCTCCAGCGCAACACGGCGGATGGTGTCCTCGCGGCCCTGATAGGCCTCGTACAATGCACGCAGATCGGCAACGGCGTCAGAGTTGGAGACATCGATCCGGAGATCGTAGGTGTCGATGCCATATTCTCCGGTCACACGCAGTGCCGCCGAGCGAAGCGGGCCGAGTATCTCACCGCCACTGTCGCGCCCGGCTTCCAGTGCTTTCATCAGCCGTTCGGCAAGAGGCAGGGACGGATCGCGAGTAAAGGCGTCCGCCATCTTCTGGGGGACCTGAGGGTTGGAGAGGATATTGCCGAGCGCGAGACAGTTGCGGCCGACCGTGTGGGAGTAGATCGAATACATCCGGCGGCCGTGATAAGCGGCTGCCCGACCGTCGGAGTCGAGCGCGCCGATCTGGCGCCATTCGATATCGGCGGTCGAGTCGCAGACTTCCGAGACGACCGCATCCGCTGCGGTGCCTTTGGCCAACAGGGAGATGCCGAGATCACCGAGCCGACTGTCGGTTCGGTGCTGGGACAGCATGGCACCGCGCCCGTGGGAGAGGCGCACGCAGCGCGATCCGACGGCAAGATCGGATGTGGTGATCGCCGCGCCATAGCACCCCGTGCGCTCGCAGCGGCCGATGATCGAAAAGGTCATGTATTCCCCTTTGGCTCCCGGCAGGCGGGATGATTCTTTCAGGCGGGGTCGGTCGCCGGAAGCGGCACGCCCCTGTCTTCTGCTTCAAATTTTTCCCACATTGCCTCGGTCGCGGTTTGCGCTTCCGTCACGGCGGCACGTTCGTCGATGGTCAGTAATTCCCTGTTCCGCATCAGGAACCGGCCGTCCACCATGGTGTCTGTGACCAGTCCCGGATGTCCGTAATGCACCAGATTGGAGATCGCGGAAAGCCGCGGCGTCATGGCGGGCGTCATCAGGTCGATCATGGCGAGATCGGCCTTCATGCCCGGCGCGATATGGCCGATGCCCGGATGATCCAGCGCGCGGGCGGCATTCACGGTGGCGTAATTGAAGATGTCGTTCGGCGTCGGCGTGACCGACCGGCCATAGGCGCCCCGATGGATGGTCAGGCCTAGCTTCATGGCGTGGAACATGTCCTCGGTCATGTTGTCCGTGCCGAGTGCGATATTCACGCCGGACTCGAGGATCGCCTTTATCGGCAGGCTGTGTGGCCCCTTGGCGGACATTGAGGCCGGGCAATGGGCGAAGTGGGTGCCTGTCTCGGCCAGGATCTCGACATCCCGCTCGGTGCAGAATGTCCAGTGCACGGCCAGAAGGTCGTCGCCGAGGAAGTCGTTGCGCTGGAGATATTCCGTCGAAGTGCAGCCGTGCAGGCTCTCGACCTGCTTCTTCTCGCTGATGATCTGGCTGAGATGAACTGTGCGGCGCAGACTGTGCTGCGCGGCAAGCTTCTTCAGCTCAGCCAGCATCCAGGGACTGCAATTGTCCGGCGCATGGGCAGATAGCATCACCCGGACACGGTCATCCTCGGTGCCGTGGAAGCGCTCGATTAGATCGCGGGTGCGGGTAAGGAACGTCTCGCCAAATTCCCGGTCAAACCGGTAGGTGCCGCTGCCGACTTCGGTGGTAACCGCATCGGCGCAGCTTTCGGCGAGCCAGAGCCGGAGGCCGGTATCCACCATTGCTGGGGCGTAATCGGCAACATGGCGCAACGGGTCGACCATGGTTGTGGTGCCGGAGCGGATCGCCTCCGCGCAGGCAAGTCGGGCGATAGCGGCGCGCTCCTGCGGCTCCAGCAGATAGGAGGCCGGAACCATGTACTGGTAGACGAGATTACCCTCGATATCTTCGACCGTGCCCCGCAGGACAAGCAACACTGCGTGGGTGTGGGCATTGATGAGGCCTGGGGAGACCAGTCGGTCACTCATGTCGACGGGTTCGAAATCCGCGAATTCGGTGCCGTTCAGGTTCTCGGCTATGGCGGCGATCCGGCTGCCGTCGATGGCGATATGGCCCCGGTGGATTTCGGGTTTTCCATCCGCGCCATGGTGAATATAGCGGGCGTCACGCAGCAAAAAACGGTTCATGTCATGCGGTCTTCTTGCGCAGGGAAACAGCGGCAGTGGCTATCAGGGAAAGGACCACGAGGAAGGTGGCGACCGCCGCGATTGTCGGATCGATACTCTCCTGAATACCCTCCCAGATCTGCTTCGGCAGGGTATTCACATTGCGGACAGTCAGGAACAGCACGCCGACGATTTCATCAAAGCTGACGATGAAGGCGAAGGTGCCGCCGGTCAGCATGCCAGGGCGGATCGCCGGAACAATGACGGCGATCACTGTCTGCCAGACCGAGGCGCCGAGGCTGCGCGCGGCCTGGGTGATACGATGGTCGAGGTTAGCCAGCGCGGTAAAGACGGAGATCGAAACGTAGGGCAGGGCCAGCAATGTGTGGGCCAGGATGACGCCGAAATAGGTGTCGATCAGATCCAGCTTCACCCAGAACCGATAAAAGCCAAGGGACTGGACCACCGGCGGCACCAGGATCGGCACGATCAATACCCAGCGTGCGATGGTTGAAGCCCGGCTTGAGATCAGCCAGCAGCCGATGGAGAAGGCGGTGCCGAGCACGGTCGCGGCAACGGCCACTACGAGGCCGACCCAGATACTGGTCCAGGTCGCGCCGAGCCATTCGG
Organism: Nisaea sp.; assembly: GCF_039990255.1. Classification (GTDB taxonomy): domain Bacteria; phylum Pseudomonadota; class Alphaproteobacteria; order Thalassobaculales; family Thalassobaculaceae; genus Nisaea. The sequence continues at coordinate 470,925 of NZ_JBDXGG010000018.1, forward strand.
CAGAGCTGAAATAGTTCTCATAGTGTTGCAGGGAAAGATGCTCTTTCGGCAGACCTATATAGCTGGTGTCGGTCAGCGAAATCGGAATGACCACAAGCATCGGCAGCAGCAGGAACGCGAGGACAGCCCAGGCGCCGGTATTGAAGAAGATGCGGAAAGGCGAGGTCTTCATCAGTTGCGCTCCAGCAGGGCCGATTTCAAGTTCACGAAGCGCGCGGCGATGAGCAGGACGAGTGCGGTCGCGACCAGCAGGGCCACCGAAAGCGCCGAGCCGAGGCCCCAGGCCAGGAATTCCTGGATCTGGTAGGTGATGTATTCAGAGATCATCAGCACGCGGCCGCCGCCGAGCAGGGCCGGGGTGACGAAAAAACCGAGGGAAAGAACGAAAACCAGAAGTGCGCCGGAGAACACGCCAGGCAGCGTCTGTGGGAAGTAGACCGAGCGGAAGGCCGTCCATTCGCTTGCGCCTAGGCCGCGGGCCGCGTCCGTATAGGAGCGGGAAATGCCGCGCATATTGGCCAGCATCGGCAGCACTGCGAAAGGCAGCATAACGTGGATCATGGCGATCAGAACGCCGAGTTCATTGTGCATCAGGCGCAGCGGGCTGGTGATCAGTCCGATATCGCGCAGGGTATCGTTCACCAGGCCGGAACGGCCGAGCAGTATGATCCAGCTGAAAGAGCGGATCAGCACCGAAACCCAGAAGGGCAACAGCACCAGGGCCAGCATGAGCGGCGTTAGCCGGGTAACAAAATTCGAGATTGCATAAGCGACAATATAGCCGAGCAGCAGGCATCCGACGGTGGTGATGGCGGCCACACGGAAGGTCAGGATGAAGCTGGTCTTGACCGCGTTCGACTCCGTCATCTTGACGTAGTTGCCTAAACCGGTTGCCGGTTCGGTGAAGGAAATCTCCCAGATGCCGAGAACAGGCAGGATGTAGAAGATCACCATGATGGCCAGCGCTGGCAGCACTAGCATCCAATAGCGGGTCTGGTCGTTCAGACGCGGCATGTCGGCTCCGGTCGCGGGAAAGGTGATCAATAAAGGAACGGGGCGGCTCCTGGAGGGAGGAGCCGCCCCGCCCGCCGGACGGCTTAGTTGATAAGCGCGTCCACGTAGAGTTCTTCAGCCGAGATCTGGTTCTTTGCGTACCAGGTGTCGTTGTACATGATCTGGGTGGCTAGGTTTTCCGGGCTGGACGGGTTCCATTTCTGCATGGAGTCAGGAACCAGCGCTGCCGCTGCCGGGTTAGCCGGGCCGCAACCGATCATTTCAAGCCATTTGACTTGCAGTTCCGGTGTCTGGGCGTGGGCGATGAACTTCATCACCTCTTCGGTGCCGGACGGGTTGTTCTTCGGGACAACCCAGATGCCCGGGGCGACGACGCCGCCGTTGAAGGTGACGGTGAAGGTGCCTTCTTCCATCTGGTCTTTCAGCAGATGTGCGCGGGTCGACCAGATGTTGCCGATGGCGACTTCTTCCTGCAGGAACAGGTTCTGGCTTTCGCTGCCGGAGCCCCAGACAATGATGTTCTCACGGAGCTGCCGGAACCGGTCGATGGCGGCCTTGATACCATCGTCGGTACCGAGAGCCTCATAGACGTCTTTCGGCGCGACGCCCATGGACATCGTGGCACTCTCCAGCATGCCGCGGACCGATTTGCGGAACGTCCGGATGCCAGGGAAGTCCTTGACGTTCCAGACATCTTCCCAGCTCTGCGGAACATTACCGCCGAGCAGTTTCGGGTTCGAGGCGAGAACGTAGGAATAAACGTAGTTTCCGACCCCATTGTTGTAGACGGCGCCCTCGAGCACCTTGGACTTGTCGACGATGCTGTAATCGATCGGCTGGGAGACGCCAGCCTTCTCCAGGATCAAAGCCGAGCCGGCGCCGCTGTCGCAAAGATCCCAGACCACCGCGTTGCTTTCGACCATCGCGCGGATCTTGCCGGCGGACGGGCCTGCGCCGTCGACGGTAACCTTGATGCCGGTTTCCTTGGTGTAGGTATCGCACATGACTTCCTGCAGGATGTCCTTGGCTTTACCGCCCCAGTTCACGACGATGATTTCCTTCGTCGCGGCCAGGGTCTTGCCGCTGAGTGCCGGCAGGATGCCAAGTGCGCCCATTGCGGCGATGAAACCGCGGCGGGTCAGTAGGCCCTGCTTGTAACGCTCGACGGCGATATCGACGATATCAGCCTTGGCTTCAACGTCGGTTGTTTCGATGATTTCGGTCATGTCTTTCTCCATATCGATGAAATCCCTGTTTCTTGCTTTTGCGAGGCGTTGCTATTCAGCCTCGAGAATCACGCAGGCATCCGTGTCCCATCCGAAGCTGAGATGAAGGCCCGGATTGGGGTCGATGCCGGACTTCCATGTCGGGCAGGAGACGAGGATCTGGCCGAGAACCGAATGGGTGAGGAGCACCTGGCAGCGCTCGCCGAGATAGCTCACCTGCTTCACCGTGCCTGTCAGGAACTCCTTGCCGGGTTCAGCCAGCCGAATGCGCTCGGGGCGGAGCGCGATCTCGGCGCTGTCCTTGATGGTTCCGGAATGTCCGGTCGCATCCAGGGGGAAGGCTTCATCGCCGGCGGTACATTCGAGATGATCACCCTGACGGCTCTTGATCTTGACGGTTAGGAAGTTCGATTTGCCAAGGAAATCTGCGACAAAACGGGTTCGCGGCTTGTTGTAGAGCATGTCCGGGACACCGGCCTGCTGGATCTTGCCATCCTTCAGGATGACGATCCGGTCGGACATGGACAGGGCCTCGTCCTGATCGTGTGTCACGTAAATGAAAGTGACGCCGAGCTGATCGTGCAGGGCCTTCAGCTCCCACTGCAGGTCCGCGCGCAGTTTCTTGTCGAGCGCGGAAAGCGGCTCGTCCAGCAGCAGGACCTGGGGTTTGAAGGAAAGGGCGCGGGCAAGGGCGATCCGTTGTTGCTGGCCACCGGAAAGCTGGCTCGGCATCCGGTCCGCATAGGCACTCATCTGTACCAGTTCGAGGCACTCATCGACCCGCGCGATGATCTCGCTTGCCGGGCGTTTTCGGACTTTCAGGGGAAAGCCGACATTTTGCCGCACGGTCATGGTCGGAAACAGGGCATAGCCCTGGAAAACCATGCCGAAGTCGCGATGTTCCGGTGGCTCGTTCGTGATGTCGCGTCCGCGCAGGGACACAGTACCCTCGGTCAGGTCCGTGAAACCGGCAATTGCGGTCAGGAGCGTCGTCTTTCCCGAGCCCGACGGGCCCAGCAGGGTCAGAAACTCACCCTCCGCGACATCCAGATCGACATGATCCAAAGCATGGACCGGTCCGTAACGCTTGACCGAGTTTCTGATGGAAAGAATCGGATTGCTCATAGGGTGCAGGCGTCCCGTTTGTATGGGCGGCCGGGAGCAGTTCGGCCGGGATCGGGACGGAGAAAATCATGCAGGCCTAAAACCTGAAAATAATAATTTGCTCACACTTGATAATGTCAGTTTATAGCTTCTGGCTTGACCGTTGGAATGTCGTGATTTTTCAGAAAGTCGCTGAAGAAGCCCTGAAACTGGAGTGCCAGGTTGGAGGTCGGGAACAGATTGCAGGAAATACAGTGGATGCTGAGGGGGATGGTCGGATGGGTCCGGCGTGCCGCCAGTGTGGTGAGGTCCCGACCGAACAGGGCAAAGCTGTCTACCAGGGCGACCCCAAGGCCGGAAATCGCCATCTCCAGTGCGGTTGCTGTGTGCCGCACCTCGCAGAAATAACGTCGTTCCAGTCCCTGACTTGAAAATACCGCGTCGATAATTTGGCCGAGTGGCGTGCCGGCGGCATAGGAGATATGCCGCACGTGATTGAGATCGGTGACGTTAACCCGCTCGGACAGGGCCATTTCATGATCTGTCGGGCAAACGCACATCATCCGCCCTTCGGCGACGGGCCGAACGGACAGCATTGAATGGCGAGGCTGGGTGATGGAGAGGCCGATATCGGCCTGCCCGCTGACCAGCTTTTCGGTGTTTTCGTCGATGCTGCCGAGTTCAATTGAGAGTGTCAGTTTCGGCCTGTTCTTGACGAACTCTGCGATGACCCGCGGCAGGATCCCGTGCCCGATGGATGGCGTGGCGACAATATGAAGCCGGCCGACCGTGCCGCCGCGCAGCTCGTTGATGACATTCTCTACCCGCTTCTGCTGCATGAAAAGATACTGCGCTTCCTGCGCGATATGCTGTGCTTCGCGGGTAGGGACCAGTCGGCCCCTTTCGCGCACGAACAGGGGGAAGCCGACAAGATCCTCGGTGTGCCGGATCATGTTGCTCACAGCCGGCTGACTGACATTCAGCAGGTCCGCAGCCCGGCCTGTTGTGCCGACTTCTATGACGGTGCAAAGCACTTCGAGCTGGCGTGCATTGATCATTTCAATAATTTCACCTTATTAAGTTGCCCGCCAATTTTATTTCACGGTGATACTTCGCTCGTCTAGCACTTCATGTGTTGGAGACGAAGAGGAGGGCTCCCATGAGCCGGAAAGAAGTGTTCGCCGTTGCCCAGATGGGACCCGTCCATCTTCAGGACTCGAAGGCCCAAGTGGTGGCGCGCCTTATTGAAATGCTGCGCGAGGCCCATTCACATGGTGCCCGTTGGGTTACCTTTCCGGAACTGGCCCTGACCACGTTCTTCCCTCGCTATATCTATGACAGCCCGGAAGAGTACGATGTTTTTTTCGAAGAGGGGCTGCCTTCTCCGGCGATGCTGCCGCTGTTTGAAGAAGCGAAGGCACTCGGCATCGGTTTCTATCTTGGCTACGCAGAGAAGGTTGAGGAGGGTGGTGACACCCGGCGCTTCAATACCTCGGTGCTGGTCGGCCCAGACGGCGCCATTCTTGGCAAGTACCGGAAAATTCATCTGCCAGGAACGAAAGACCCGATCGGGGATCTAGAATTCGAGCATCTGGAAAAGCGCTATTTCGAGGTAGGAGATCTCGGATTTCCGGCTTTCAAGACCCCGTCCGGCCGCTTCGGCATGTGTATCTGTAACGATCGGCGATGGCCGGAGACCTTTCGTGTCATGGCATTGCGCGGGGCTGAGGTTTTCATGCTCGGCTACAACACACCCACGCGAAACATTCATCATCCGGAACCGGCTCATCTCCGGGAGTTCCATAACCGGCTCAGCCTCGAGTCGGCGGCTTACCAAAATGGCGCTTGGGTCATGGCGGCGGCGAAATGCGGTTCCGAGGATGGCTTTGCGATGATCGGAGGTTCAGCCATCGTCGCTCCGACCGGTGAGGTCGTGGCCCGCGCTGTATCCGAGGATGACGAGGTGATCGCCCATAATTGCGATCTTGATCTTGGCGCCTATATTCGTCGATCCGTCTTCGATTTCGCGCGGCATCGCCGGATCGAGCATTATGGACCAATCACCGAGCAAACCGGCATTGAGGTGACAGAATGACATTTTCTCTTGCAGGACGCTGCATGGAAACCGGCCGTATCGGGTTCGCCGTTGCCACTTCGTCTGTCTGCGTCGGTGCCCGCGTGGGCGCTATCGCGGAAGGCTGTGTTGTGTTTTCCCAGGCGCGAACTGATCCACGTCTCCATGCTGTCGGGATTTCAGCCTGGCAACGGACCAAGGACGCGGCGGAAACACTTTCAGCCATGCGTGAGTCCGCAACGTCGGAGCACTGGCGGCAACTCGGTATTCTGACGTTGAATGGCAAGCCGCTTCACCATACCGGCACCTCCTGCCTTGATCATTGCGGCGGGTTTGAGGGAGCCAATAGCCTCGCGCTCGGCAATTTCCTCGGTTCGGCCAATGTCCTGCCGGAAATGGTCCGGGCCTTTGAAGAGGCGGCTGGCCCGCTTGAGGAGCGTTTGCAGGCGGGCATGTTTGCCGGCGAAGCGGCTGGCAGTGAACGCGAGCCCCTACAATCGGCCGCGCTGAAGGTGCTCGGCGATGAAGGATTGATGGATGCGGACATCCGTGTCGATTTTTCGACCGACCCGTTGAAGGATCTTGGAGTGCTCTGGCGGGACTGGGCGCCCAAAGCTGCTGCCTACCGGCTCCGGGCGATTGATCCCGATGCGGCACCGTCTTCGGCTGAAGTCGAGGGTCGCCCGGCTTAACCGGCGCTCCGGGACCAGCTCAGACTGTGCGCGATGCTGGGAAGGTGATCGTCACTATCGTACCAATGCCTGCTGTGCTGTCGACATCCATACGTGCCTCGTGCGCCTGCACATGTGCGTTGACGATAGCGAGGCCGAGACCGACACCCTGATGAGAGCTGGTCATCGCACCGGGGCGTTGCCAGAAAGGCTGGGTGATGTTTTCGAGCATCTCTGGCGGAACACCGATGCCATGATCCTCTATGGAGAGGACGATCTGCCGTTCGTCGTCTAGTCGGCTGCGTATCGTGACATCCGATCCGGCAGTGGAGAACTTCACGGCATTCGCCAATAGATTCTGGACGATCTGATAGAGCATATGCGGATCGGCCCTCAGAGAGGGGAGTGTGTCGGGCAGGTCGACCTTTACAGAAATTGCGTGTTCCTGTGCGCTCGGTGTCAGGTCGGTAACTGCCGCGTGGACCGTTTCCGCCAAGCTGGTCACGGAATTTTCGATCCGGGACTGGAGTTTTTCCAGCCGGGCGAATTCGAGGATCTGCTCAATCATTTTTAGCAATCGCGTGCCACTGTCCGAAATATCGTTGGCATAGTCGACATAACGTTCGTTCCCGAGAGGTCCGAAAGGCTGGCCACGCATCAAGTCGGCAAAGCCGATGATCGCGTTCAGCGGTGTGCGTAATTCGTGGCTCATGTTGGCAAGGAATTCGGACTTTGCATTGCTGGCCATCTCAGCCTGTTCTTTTGCGGTCTCGAGTTCGATTTCGCGAAGTTTGAGCTCTGTGATATTCGAATAGACGCAAACCATGCCGCCTTCGGCAGTGCGGCGTTTGTCGACCCGGAACCATCGTCCGTCGTCTGTTTGCAGCTCATAGGGGTCCGAAGAGGAACCGAACAAGCGCAACCGTTCATCGAGCCAGGTTTTCGCTTTTTCGCATTCTTCCGGGATCACCCCACGGTGATCTAAGTAGTGTTTCAGAACATCTGAATATTCCATGCCAGCGACGACCGCGTCCCCCGCATCGCCAAACATTTTGCGGAAATGATTGTTGCACAGGATCAGGCGGCGGTCGGGTGAATAGAGGACAAAGCCGTCGGAGATTGCATCGATACCTTCACGCAGCCGATGTGAGGATCGCTCGGCTGACGCCTCGGCGGCCTTGCGAGCGCTGATATCGTGCAACACGAGAACAAAGACGCGTTCCTGACCGGCAAAAGACTCAGCAAGGGTGATTTCAGTCGGGCGCATGATTGAGGACGTCTCAGGATCAAGAATCCCGGTCTCTATTGTGGTGGGCATGGCGGCCGTTTGCCGCAGCATGTCCGCGGGTGCTGCCGCAAGCCCGCGAGCCCAGTCGCCAGACAGGCGCCCGGCGATGGGATGGCCGATGAGTTCAGTCGCGGGGATGCCGAATATCTGGCCTGCAGCCCGGTTTGCTGTGCGTACTCTGGCACTCCCGTCAATTGTCACAATGGCATCGAAGCTGGCGTCGACGACTTCCCGAAAATAGGTGTCGTGCTGTTTCAGTGTTGTTTCGTTGCGCCGACGCAGGAGTGTTTCGCTGCGGAAATCTGCAAGCACAAAATTTCCGGTCAACAGGAGAATGGCAATTATGGGGAAACTTGAATCGATCAATGCCCCGTTGGTGCCGTAGGCCGCAACGGACGCTGATATCAGTACGGTGGACGTGGCTAAGGCAGTAGCCGGTTTCCAGATCAGGGGCATCCGCGGCAGCAGCCATAGCAGCAGAAGCCCTAGGACCAGGGCAGTGGTAATTTCCGCCGCAGTGAAACTGCGATCCCGCAATGGCGTCCGGCCGGTCACAATCGTATCCAGCGCGAGAGCCTGCAGATGCAATCCGGACATGGTGTCCCCAATGCCGGTGCGGACTTGCTCCCCGATGCCGGAGGCTGAGGTTCCAATAACGATTATACGTCCGGCAAGCTCTTCGTCCGGAACCTTGTTTCCGAGAACCTCATGCGCGGCATGTGTGGTGATACGCTGCGGGTTTGTTGTGTTGATCCAAATCTGGCCCATCCGATCCGTGGGGACGAATAATGGTCCAATTGATATCCCGGATATTCCGAATGCGGACGGAACTTTCAGCAACATGCTGCTTTGACCGAGGGCGACCCGTGCCGCCTCGATTGCGAGGCCAGGCTCGAGGGCTTCTCCGGCGCGAAAGGCTGCGGGAACCCGGCGCGCGGCGCCGTCGGGCTCGGGAAGCAGATTGACGAGCCCTTCACCAACGCCTGCCTGACCAACCGGCGCGACACTTTCTATGATACCGGAAATGCCCGGAAGATCAGCGACGTCAGGGTGTCCGTGGACGGCAAAGCGCCCGGGGCGGGCTTTGCCGGGGGTGGCCGGACTGCCGGGGGGCTGGGCTGCCGCTGCAGTGACTGTCGGAATGGTCTGCATGGCGGCCGCCAGCGATACGTCGGAGCTACCGAGGCTCAGCAGATTGCGGCGTAGATCCGCTCCAATCTTGGGGAGAGTGACCGCCAGGTTCTCGGGTGACATGCGGTCTGGTTCTGTAAACAGGATGTCAAAGACGATCATTGCCGCCCCGGCCTCCCGCAGGCGGTCTACAAGATCTACATAGTATCTGCGGGGCCAGGGCCATTGGCCGAGTTGGGTTAGGCTTTCGTCATTCACGTCAACGACGACGACAGGGGAAGCCTCGGTCCCGGTGATTTCCGTCTGAAGCAACAGGTCGAATCCCCAGAGCCGCAAGACCTGAACCGGCGTGATATCTATGAGCCGTAACAGGATCAGCAAAAGCAAGAGGCCGCCGGCGATGAGGCGGCTCTGGCGTGCCAGGCGGCGCAGTTGCCCATCTTCCGGGCCGTCGAGCCACGGAAAGTCGCTTTGCTCTTCAGGCCTAGCAAAGCCTACAGTGCTGCGTCTGCCTTCCATTTATGCCTCATGGAGGCGCCATTGACGACTATGTTTCGGTCGTCTCCGTGCGGATTCGCTGCTTTGATATCGGTCGGGTTCCGGCCCAGACCTTAACGCCAAGTGAGGCGTCGGTGAACCAGAGATGCAGGTATTGTTCGGAGTTTTTATCCCGTTTTAATTGTGTTGACATCAAAGAGCTCTATCGAATAACGATTTCGACGCGACGATTGCGGGGCTCGGACACTCCGTCCGCTGTTGGGATGATTGGTGCCCGTTCGCCGTACGACTCCACCGTAAGAAACTGTTCTGGGACGCCGCGTCTCAGGACCTCTTGTCCGACGATACTGGCTCGATCAAGCGCAAGCCGATCGTTGAAACTTGCCGAGCCGGAACGGTCTGTATGCCCCGAGACTTCAACCTGCGGCAATTTACGCTGGCGGACGGTCTCCAGCACCTTGTCGAGCAGGGCCAGGGACTCGGTGGTGAGAACATCGGCTCCCTGTTCAAAATAGAGCAGAAAAGTAACTGGTTGGGGCGGGCCGGCGGCAATGGCCATGCCGAAAACCGCACGGACATCGTCCGCCGCGAAAATGCCGCTTGCCCGTGGGGCTGCATCCGTCCGTGCTACCAAGGCGCTGGCTCGGGAAGTGTCGAGAGTGACAGCGCCCTGCTGGTTTTCAACACTGATCACGCCGAGCTTTCCGTCTTCTTCCGGCAGCAGGACAACAAGCGCGCCGTTGACTGAGGCTTCCACATTGGAAAGGGCTGCCAGGAACATTTTCCGGCAATTCTCAATGTCGTCCGGCTGATGACCTTCTTCGAGTTCCTGCATCCAGCAGTCGAAACCGCCCTGCGCACGGGCGCTGCTCAAACCGGCAATGGAACGGGCACCGGCAGAAAACAGGTTGGTCAGTTGATCGCGTGCCTGTTTGAGTTCGTTCCGTCCTGCAGGGGTCAGATTCCTTTGATCCAGCATTTCCGGCTCGACGATCTCGCCTTTGCCGGCGCGGATGGCGCGGTCATAGAATCTGGCGGTGTCCGCCCAGTCATATTCGGCGCGTTCCAGGTCGCCGAGCGCCACATATTCCCTGCTCAGACTTTGAAGGAACTGGGAGTCCGGTGGCGTCATCCCCTCTAGCTCGTCCGCGTCGTATGGGCCGATGGCACAGGCGCTGACGGAAAGCGCGAGTAGCAGTGCGGTAACGCTGGATCGTACTTTACCGGGGCGATTTGAAGTTAGGCTCTGCATCAACATGTCCTAGTTCCCCGCGCCGGCCGGAATGCGGACCGCGAAACGGGTTCCGCGAACAGCGATGACAGACAACGGTGTTTCGATACGGGTTTTTTCAGGTGCTATATGGCCAATCCGGCCAGACTGATAGACCATCGTGCCTTCCAGTATTTTCCCGAAAAAACTGAAGCTGTTCCGCTGCGGTGCGAATTCGAACTCCGCGAGCTCGAAACGGGAATTCGGGCCTAGGGAAATCAGTGTGCCGTCATTCAGGGTAACACCAAGCGCGCCGTTGGCTCCGGTGAGCAAGATATCCTGGCGACGCACTTCCAGCCCCTCGCTGCCTGGTGTCACCGTTCCCCCGCGTTGCACAGAGGCGTCGCCGCTCGAAACTTTGATTGTGCCGATGGCCGGGCCTGTTCCTTGAGCCGAGGCACCGCCCGTCAGCAGTAACAGCACCAAAAGCCCCGTCAGAAATCGTGTCATTCGGCCCCCCAAACAGTCGTCATGACTTTATAATCGGAGTGTTGAGACGAAGTAGGAGCGCCGTCAAGCGCGCCTGAGGAAAAACTGTGGGTTTATTATACAGTGAATGCCGAATTCAGGCATGGGAAGCGTTTCTGCCAGAAATGTCCCGTGTAGATGTAACGTCAGGTGCACACTCTAGTGTGTCTGATTATGTTGGTGGGACGATCTACAGTCCCGATGGGAGAGTCAATTCTTGGAACTCACGCTCCGCAATATCCGTCTTGCGATGGAGCCTGCACAAGTGCTCGATGTCGGCGTGGACAGCGGAAAAATCGCCGCGATTGGCGGCGAGCTGCCGGATGGCTCCCGCACGCTCGATCTTGAAGGACGTCTGCTGTTACCCGGTTTCGTCGAGACCCACATTCATCTCGACAAGTCCTGCATTTTGCACCGTTGTAGCTCCGAAAAAGGCGATCTGGCCGAGGCTATCAGCGAAGTGGCCCGGCTGAAGTCGGGCTTTACGGAACAAAACGTTGCCGAAAGAGCTGGGCGAACGCTCCGGAAGTGCGTTGTGAATGGAACCACCCGGATGCGCACTCATGTGGAAGTCGACCCGGTCATCGGGCTGCGCGGTTTCGAGGGCGTGAAGCAGGCGATTGCCGATTTCGCCTGGGCAATCGACGTCGAGATTTGCGTCTTTCCGCAGGAGGGATTGCTCAACAATCCGGGAACCGAAGAGTTGATGGTTGCGGCGCTGAAGAACGGTGCCGGATGTGTCGGGGCGGCGCCCTATACAGACAGCGATCCGCACGGACAGATCGACCGGATCTTCGAGCTCGCACGGGAGTTCGATGTCGATATTGACATGCATCTCGATCTTGCGGCCGATCCTACGGAACTCGACGCCGATTACGTTGCGCGCAAGGCTGACGAATATGGCTGGGGCGGACGGGTCGCCGTCGGACACGTCACCAAGTTTGCCGCCATGCCACCGGAGAGCTTCGATGTGCTGGCCAGGCGGCTCGCCGGTGCAGGCGTAGGGGTCACTGTCCTGCCGTCAACGGATCTGTTTCTGATGCATCGCGATCTTGATCACTCCGTCCCGCGCGGGGTCACGCCGCTGCACCGGATGCTCGGCCACGGGGTCAATTGCTCGCTTTCGACGAACAACGTGCTAAACCCGTTCACGCCTTATGGCGACTGCTCGCTGATCCGGATGGCCAATCTCTACGCCAATATCGCGCAGATCGGACAGACGGACCTGCTGGCGGAATGTTTGAATATGATTTCGACCCGGTCTGCCGCGCTGATGAACCTGAAGGATTACGGCATCGAGGTCGGCAAGACCGCGGATCTCGTCGTGGTCGACAGTACGGACCCGGCCATGGTCGTCGCCGAACTGGCCCAGCCGATGTTCGTCTTCAAAAGCGGCAGGCAAACCGTGACTCGGGCTTTGCCGGAGCTGCACGCGCCGACGTGAGAGAATTTCAGGGATCTACTGGTCGCCAACCATCGCCGCTCCGACGGCGAGCTCCAGGATCTCGGTGGTGATTTCGGATTGCCGTGACTGCCGTGCATCGCTTTGCAAGGCAGTCAGCATGGTCGAGATATTGTCGTGTGCTGCCTGCGTGGCCGAGAGCCGGGCGGCGTTTTCAGCGGAGATCGACTCCACCGCTGCTTCGGTCAGGCGTGCGAAGACATATTCTTCCGTCAGTTTTTCAAGCAGATTTGCCGGGTCCATGTTGTGGAGCGGAGCCTGATGCTTTTGCTTTGATTGGCGGATATCGGCATCAAGCGGCAGTAAGGACCGGCGTTCCACGGTTGAGGCAGTGCCTTGCCTTGAGACAGCACACACCGCTTCCACACGTGTGATTTCGCGTGTCTCGATCTGCCGAAACAGCTCTTCCGATAATCGCTGCACCACCGTCGATACGGCATCTGGCCGGGTCGCCATCGGTCCAAACCAGGTCGGGGTGTGGTTCATTTCCGCCGCGCGTGCGGCGCCGCGAGTGCCGAGCACGAACAGTTTGTCCCGGGGACCGAGGGCATCCATTGCCGCTTCTACGACCCTGTCGTTGAAGCCACCGACGAAGCCGTGTTCGGACGCACAGAGGATAATGGCGGTCGGGCCCGGTTTTGCTTCTGACATGTCCGGCTTATCATGCACCATGGAGAGCGTGTCGGCGATTCCGCCTGCGACGACCTCGGCATATTGCCGAATAACGGGGACCGCGCGTTGCGCTTCCCTTAGGCGCATGCCGGAGAGCGACCGCATGGCCGCAATGATGTTCTGCAGATCGCTCATGCCGGAAATCTGCGCCTCGATCTCCGCGAGGCGGGTCATTGGGCATCCGCCGGGGCCGCTCCGCGTATCGATGACACGAGGGCGGCGATGCCGTCATGCAGGTGCTGACGCTGCTTGTCTGTCAGAGATTTGGCTTGATCACTCAACGCTAGGATGTCCGGAGCTTCCTGGATAAGCCATGAGGACAGGGCGTCCCTGAACGCTTCGATCCGGTCCATGGGCACATCGTCGAGCAGATTTTCGGAGAGCGCGAAAAGTAAGGCAACCTGTTCCCCCAGGGGGAGCGGAGCGAACTGGCGTTGCCGGAGTATCGCGCGAATTCGTCGCCCGTGCTCAATGCTCTTGCGGGTCCGGTCATCGACCATGGTGCCGAACCGCGTAAAGACCTCAAGTTCGAGAAACTGCGCATAGTCCAGCCGCAGGCTGGCCGAGAAGGCCTTGATCACCGGTGCCTGGGTCTTGCCGCCAACGCGAGAGACGCTCTTGCCGATATCGACGGCTGGCTTCTGGTCTTCATGTAACAGGGCGGGATCCAGATAGATCTGTCCGTCCGTGATGGAGATCAGGTTGGTCGGGATGTAGGCGCTGATATTGCCTGCCTGGGTCTCGGCGATCGGCAGGGCGGTCAGCGAGCCACCGCCCCGTTCCGGCGAGAGCCGGGCAGCACGTTCGAGCAACCGCGAATGGATATAGAAGATGTCGCCCGGATAGGCTTCCCTTCCGGGTGGCCGGCGCAGCAGCAGCGAGACCTGGCGGTACACTGCGGCATGCTTGGTCAGCTCGTCCATGACAAGCAGGACGTCGTGCCCCTTGTTCATCCAGTATTCGGCCATGGTGCAGGCGGAATAGGGTGTCAGCCATTGCAGGCCGGGAGGAGCATCGGCCTCGCCGACGACAAAGAGACAGCGCCCGGGCGCTCCGTAGCGCCGCACCGTGTCGATGACCTGGGCGACGGTGGAAGCCTTCTGGCCTATCGCGGCATAAATGCAGATCACGTCGCTGGATTTTTGGTTGATGATGGTGTCGACCGCGACCGCGGTCTTGCCGGTTCCGCGATCGCCGATAATCAGCTCGCGCTGCCCCCGGCCGAGCGGGACCATGGCATCCACGGACAGCAAACCGGTCGCCAGTGGGCGTTCGATCAGGGCGCGATCAATGATTGGCGGAGCCGGTTGCTCGACAGCGTTGAAGGCAGCCTCTGCAATGGGCGGCCCTTCGTCGAGTGGCGCCCCGAGGGGATCGACGATTCTTCCGAGCAGCGCATCGCCCACCGGCACGCGCGCAACCTCTCCTGTGCCGCGCACCGCGCTTCCGGCAGAAATCGCGGAGGGGTCGCCAAGCAGCACGCAGCCGATTTTCGTCTCTCCGAGACCGACGACGAGCCCCCTTACGCCGCCCTCAAACACGAGTAGCTCGTCAAGCCGCGTCTCCGGCAGGCCGGAAACCGTGGCGACACCATCTCCAGTGCGTAGCACCCTGCCGATGGGCTCGACCCAAGGGGCCATTGAGACGTCCTTGATGTGGGCCCGGTTCTTTGCCGCCCACTGGTGCAGGTCGTCAGTGAGCGTCGGCATCGGCGGTCATCTCCATCCGCATTGCGTCCAGGGCACCACGCCAGGAGAAATGCAGAATGGCACTGGGAAAATGCAGCTCCACACCGGCGATAAGGTCTGGGTCATGGGCGAATTCGAGCTCCAGATCTTGTCCGAGGATATCAGCCAGATGCACTTTCCACCGCTCCATACTGGTCTTCGAAAAGGGAATGGCGCTGACTACCCGCAATAGCCTCTTGTTGTCCTGACCATCGATCAGGGAGTCGCGCTCGCCGGGACCCAGCGAGTTCAGGTGCCGTTCGATGCGGTCGAGCCAGGCTTCGGCCCTAAGATCCGGGGGCACTTCCTCCAGCAGACGGCGTGCAACGTCCATCCCGAGATCGAGCGCGATCTTCCGGGTCTCATCTGCGGCTGCGGTGCGCTCGGTTTGCAATGATTTCCGGGTCTGTGCCTCAAGCGCCTCTGCATCGCGTTCTGCCTGGTTCCGGCGCGCCGCTGCCAGTGCCTCCGCCTCGGCTCTGGCCGTGGCGAGCACGGCTTCACGCTTGGCCTCTGTCTCGGATTGTTCCGTGCGAATTCGCTCCAGCTCGGATTGTGCTTCCTGCTGGAAACGCTTCGCTTCGGCGCGCTCCTTGTCGATTTCGGCACGGCGCGCGTCGACGACCCGCAAAACCGGTTTGTAGAGAAATCTGTGCATCAGCCATACCAGGATGACGAAGTTGACTGTCTGCAATCCGAAGGTCCACCAGTCGAACGACATGACTATCCTGTGTACGGATTTGCGAACAGAAGCAGCAATGCGACGACGAGACAGTAGATCGCTGTTGTCTCGATCATTGCCAGGCCAACAAACAGGGTCCTTGAAATCGTGCCTGCGGCTTCGGGCTGGCGGGCGATGGCGTCCATCGCGGCGGCCACCGCTTTCCCTTCTGCGAGAGCCGGGCCGAGCGCACCGAACGAGACGACGAATGCGGCGGCAAATATGCTGATAAATTCGTGGTCCACGTTACCTCCTCAGTTTTGTTGCTGGGCGTTGATGGCCGCGCCGATGAAAACGCCGGCCAGAATGGCAAAGATGTAGGCTTGGACCAGTCCCAGCAGCAGCTCCAGGGCCATGAGCGGGATCGGAACGAAGAGCCCTGCCAGGGCGAGTACGAGCGCAATCATGAATTCGCCGCTCATCACGTTCCCGAAGAGTCGAACCATCAGCGAAAGCGTACGGGTGATCTCCGACAGCAGATTGAGCGGCAGCATGATCAGTTTGGGCTTGGCGAAGCCCGCCAGATAGCTGAGCAATCCCCGGGCGCGGATGCCGTAGAAATGCACAGAAATGAAGACGACCGCAGCCAGGGCCGCTGCCGTCTCTATCCTGGCTGTGGGGGCTTCTATGCCGGGTAAAATGCTGATCGAGTTGGCGGTAGCGATGAACAGGAACAGCGTGGCGAGCAGGGGGAGCAACGACCGTGCGGACTTGCCTGCGACCTCGGTGATCTGATCCAGTATCCCGACGACAACGGTTTCGAGGATTGCCTGCAGTCGGCCGGAGTCCCGGCCGAGTTGCCGTGTTAGTAGCCACGATCCCAGAGGGAGCGCCAGCATGAGTCCCCAGGTGGTCATGACGGCCCGGCTGATCGGGATCGGGCCGATATGGAACAGGATTGTGCTGGTCAGGGGCGAGGCATCCATCATCCTGCTCTCCTGGCCTGCCGCGTCGCAATCATGCGGGCGCCGAGGAACCCGGCAAAACCGCTGAGCAGCATCACCGGGCCAAATTGTGCGAGCACAGTCAGCAGGGCGATTGCACCGCCGAGCCGCAATAGGCTCAACCCGATAACTTTGGCTGTATGCCGTTCGCCGAGCAAGGCGTCCACCGTCCGCCCGAGGGCGTAGAAATAGGCGAGGCCCAGCGCCATGCTTCCCGCGGCCACGGCGAGGGCAATAGCGACGGTTGCGATTGGGTCAGATCCGTTCATTCCTTGTGCATCCTTGACCATGCGAGCCAGCAGCCGAGTGTGAGTCCCAGGACCAGAAGTCCGAGTGTCCAGAACACGTCGCTTGAAAATATGCGGTCGAGCCAGCGGCCGATGAAAACCCCAAGAAGTGGCGGGATCACAATCGTCCAGCCAAGAGTCCCTATCATCGCCAGATTGCGGGCAATGGATCGTTCGCCCTCGCGTTCCCAGAGCGCGCGTCGCTCCTTACGTGTTTGCACCGCTTTTTCCAGTTGGTTGTTATGGTCCTCCGCGCCGCTCATGCGTCTTCCCCTGGCAGGCTTCCAAGCCCAAGTTTCTGCCCGGAAATGCCGGAAGAGTTGGGGTGCAGGGCAGTGATAATCTGTTGGATCGCCGCCAGATAAAGCCTGTGCGCGTCGGTCCTTGCAGACTGTTCCTCCGAGATTTGGCGCCTGAAACGATCCAGAACCTCGGTCTCCAGCTGCCCCAGATCGTCGCCCGGCACGGCCTCGCGTGTGGCGATTTCGATCATGTCTCCATCGCGCACGCTCAGCATGCCGCCGCGCACCGCGACATGGTGCTCGGCACCAGTCTCATCGCGCCAGGTCACGACCGAAATTGCAAGTTCGGTCAGAAAATCCGCATGTCCGGGAAGCAGGCCGAACGCGCCGGTTTCATCCTCCGCCCGAACGTGGCTAACGTCGGCTTCATCGACGATAAGCGCGAGCGGTGTCGCAATTGTCAGTTTCATGACGCTAACGCACCAGGCGGCGCTTCTTCGGCGGGAGCTTCTCTTTTTCGCGCTTCCTCAATGTCGCCGATCATGTAGAGCGACTGTTCGGCCCAGTTGTCGGCTTCTCCGTCCAGGATGGCGCGGCATCCGGCAATCGTGGCGTCCAGCTCCACCGCCCGGCCCGATTTTCCGGTGAAGGCGGTGGTGACCATGAAGGGCTGGGTGAGGAACCGCATAAGTCGGCGGGCCCTGCCGACAAGGCGGCGGTCTGTCGCGCTCAGCTCCTCGATCCCCAGCAGGGCGATGATTTTCTGCAGGTCGCGATAGTGGGCTATCGCTTTCCGCACTTCTTGAGCGGTTTTGTAGTGCTGATCGCCTATCAGCCGCGGATCGAGCAGGCTCGATGTCGAGGCCAGCGGCTCGACAGCGGGATACATGCCTTCACTCGCCATCTCCCGAGACAGCACTATCGATGAATCGAGATGGCCGAAGATCTCGGCCACGGCGGGGTCGGTGAAATCGTCCGCCGGAACATAGACTGCCTGGATCGAGGTGATGGCCGCTCCCGGAACGGAGGCTATACGTTCCTCGAATTCCGCAATCTCGCTGCTCAGGGTGGGCTGGTATCCGACGCGGGACGGCAGGCGCCCCAGCAGGCCGGAGATCTCTCCGCCCGCCTGAACCAGACGGTAGACATTGTCTACCAGCAGAAGGACGTTCTCATGGATGTCGTCGCGGAAATGTTCCGCGATGGCGAGCGCGCTCAGTCCGACGCGCCACCGCGCCCCAGGAGGCTCGTTCATCTGCCCGAAAACCAGTGCGGTGCGGTCCAGCACGCCGGACTGCCGCAGTTCCAACAGGAGCTCGTGGCCCTCGCGCGAGCGTTCGCCGATACCGGCAAAGACCGATATCCCGGAATGCCGCTCGACCGTGGTCCGGATCAACTCCATGATCAGAACGGTTTTGCCAACCCCGGCCCCTCCGAACATGGCAGCTTTGCCGCCTTTGACCAGAGGGGCAAGCAAGTCGATTACCTTGATGCCGGTGTGGAACATCTCGGGCTGATTGCTCTGTTGTGATAGAGGCGGCGCGGGGGCGTGGATTGGTTTTCGGGGTACGTCCGCAGGAAAGGGTGATCCCGCGTCCATTGGCTCGCCAATGACGTTGACGAGCCGACCCAGAACCGCTTCGCCGACAGGAATCTGCAAGGGGGCGCCCGTTGCCTGGACCGGTGTTCCGCGTTTCAGCCCCGCGGTATTCCCCAGTGCCACAGCCCGCGCGGTCACATTATCAAGGTGAACCTGGATTTCGGCGAAAAGCGGCTTGCCTGTGCCGTTGATGATCGAGACTGCCGTGCCAAGCGACGCAACCTGATCCGGTGGAAAGCGGATGTCGATCACTGATCCATTGATCGCAACGACCTCCCCGGTCGGTAATTGCGGTTGCGAGCCTTTGATCGCTTCGTCGTGCACAGCAAAACCCCGATGTCCCGGCACTTGGTTCCGAGCGCTGACAGCAGATGCTCTTACGACTGGAACGTAAGCTGATTGAGGCTAATATGATGAAGATCATGATACGGAACATTGATCCGTATCAATTGAGCCGGACCGGGCCGGAAATCCCGGCCCGGGTCAGCGACAGGGCGGCGGCCGGAACTGCAATGGTGCTAACGGGGATCGCCTACTCGATCACCACGAAGGTGCGGACTTCAATGCTTTCCCGTGCAGGTGTGCCAGCGGTCTGCGACGGCAGGGCGAAGGCGCTGTGCGGAGTGAACTGCGCACGGCCATCTTCCAGGCTGTCCCAGCCCTTGATTAGCAGGGCTTCGTCCCGGGTCATCTCCGGCACATAATACCAACGCTGACCCTTGTTGTGGGACAGGTGATAGATCTCGCCGACCCGGTCGGGGAAGACCTGATCCGTCGCAATCATGTCGGCCGCTTCGACACTGGTCGCGTCGGCGAGGGCGAGCGGGGATCGCTGGACAGGCCCGCTGATTGGCCGCCAGACATTGACCTGGACAATACGCGCACCGGACTCGATCAAGCGCTCGAATTCGTTGGCTCCTAGTACGTCGCGAGCGCGCTGTGGGCCACTCTTTGCCGTGTAATCCACATGGATACGCGAAGCCGGGCCACGGTTCCCGTCTTTGTTGCTGGCGCCGTGCCCGCCATCTGAACGACGAGTGGCGTCGAAAATGGCGACTTGGCTGGCACCATACTCCTGCGTGAGCAGGTGGCGAATTTCATCGTAATAGGCTGTTTCGACAGCATTATCATCGTACAGATCGGCCACATTCGTTGGCACGGCCCGGAACTCGAAGCCTTCCTTGTCGAGGCTGAACGATCCGGCATGAGCGCGGATATCCGCCACCAGAACGTCGTGCTGCTCGACGGAGAAGTGAAAATCAGGAGCGCCGCCGGTATAGGCTGCGCTGTAAAGAGCAGGCTTTTCCGCCTGGGGCACCATGAAAGTCAGCGGGGCCATAACATTCACAGCATTTTCTGAAACTGGATCGTTGATGCGGTTCTGAACAGCATTCGCCATCGTTTGTCTCCTCTTGGCCGCCGGATGCCGGCCTGTTGTGATGGCACTCTAGATAGGCCCTGAAAGAGCCGGGTACAAAAGAGAAGAATTCAAGTTTACTTGAGAAAAATTTAAGAAAGAGGCCGCTGCTATGGCTGGGTTGGCTCAAGCGCTTTTCGGCTTGCACCTGCTTGCTCAAGCAGCCAGCGTTTCACCCGCAGCGTTCGTCCGGGCGGAGGCCTGTTTGCCGGCAGGCAGAGATAGAATGCGGCACCGGAGGAGGCTGTTGCGCCGAACGGCGTAACCAGAGTGCCGCGGGCAAGACGAGCTTCGATATAGGGTGACCGGCCGATGGTTATGCCATGCCCGGCTTCAGCAACCTGCAGCCCCTGTTCAATTGCATCGAGCTCCAGCGCCCCTCTTAACTCTGGCGGTGCCAGGCCGCGTGCCTTGGCCCATTCCTGCCATTCATCAGGAATGCTGCGAACGACAATCAAGCGTGATCGCTTCAGGACTTCTTCAATGTCTTCCTCGCCCTCTGGCACGTATCCCGGAGCGGCTACGGGAGTTGCATTGTCGTCGAAGAGGAACGTTTTATCGACATTCGGCCAGTTACCGCGTCCGTATCTGATGCCTATGTCCACCTGATCACGCTCAAGGTCGATGACCCGTGTCGTCGGCACCAGCTGGATGTCGAGGTCCGGGTTCGCTGATTCGAAGGCGCCGAGGCGCGGCAGCAGCCAGGTTGCGGCCATTGACGTCGGCAATGTGAGCCGGACAATTGCTCGGCCATCGGAAGGCAGGACCGCTTCGGTTGCCGCTTCAAGTTCCCTGATAGCCGGGTCTATCCGGGCGAGGTAGCGAACTCCGGTTTCCGTCAGCACGAGGCGCCGGTTTGTGCGGTCGAACAATTGCGTCCGCAGCAAGGTCTCCAGTTGTCGAATTTGATGACTGACCGCGGATTCTGTAACGCCAAGAGCGACAGCGGCATCGGCTAGCCGATCATGCGTTGCCGCAGCGCGAAATGCGAGGAGCGAGCGAAAGGGAGGAAGGCGGGTATCATGCGAGGCCATTTGTGAAAAATACCTCAAGTCCTGCGCCGTGCCGAGCCTTTCCTGAAAGATGATCCGATTACTCGCCCGCGTTTCAGGTGTGATTTCGACCCTGTCGAAGTGAAACGATTTCTTGGCAATCTCTTCGTTGTCGTTCCGGAAAAAGCTTCAGATGATTTTCGCTATACACAGATCGGTACGGCGATCACCGAACATGTCGGCATCGATAATGCCGGTCGAAATGTTGGTGAGATATTTGGCCCGTCCGGTCTTGAGCTGTATTGCAAGGTTTGGGACGAACGGCGGCCAATCAGGGGCCATGCTGTCGTGGAGTGGCGCCGCAAGGAACACCTTGGATACGAAAGCCTTCTGTTACCGCTTGCAGACAATTTTGAAGGTGTGGACCATTTTGTCGGAATGATGGTTTTCGGACCTGCTGCATGTTGCAGTAAAAGGATCACACCTGTTGGGCTAATCTAGCCTGACCAGTTCTAAAACCGTCAGTAGATACGTCACGGACCCGTCCGGGCCAGAGAACGGCAAGACGACCTCATCGAGCTTCACGAAGTCTGATCGTGGGCCGACATACTCGACTGGCCGACGAACAGGGCGCCCAGTCCGCACGGCCTGGCGCAAGTTTTCGATGAGTGGGCCATCCTGCTTGACATGCTGCAAGTCGCTGACCAGACGTCCGGTGTAGTTCTCCGCGAAGAATGACCGAGCAGTATCACCGATCACGCGGAACTGGAAGTCTCCGCCACCATTGACGACTTTCATGAAAACAACGTGGGGCAAGAGCCGGGGGATATCACAGGGATCAAATGCAATACGCTCAGGGGTGCAGTTTGCACCACCAATTTGGTCCCAATAGGCTAGGGCCTTATCCACTATAGATTGGGTCATGGGAGGTCTTCGGTTCGATAACATTCAAGTTATGCGGAAATCGCTATTCTCCGATGATCGACCAAAAACATTTAGAAATTGATAAAATTCAATCAGTCAACGCGGACCTTGCTCTCAAACGATGTTCAAATTGACCTTGGGAATGGTCATCAGGGCCCGGTCGTTCGGCCGCATCGGCTTGAAAGCAATCAGATTTACCTGCATTTCCGCCACCAGATTGCGCTCGGTGTTGATGCGGTGCATCAGCTCATCTGCGGTATTTGACCCGGCAACACTCCTTGGTATCAGGAAGGTCACTTCGTCAGTGCCCCAGTCTCCCCGATAACCGTAATCCGCGAAATTGTAGAACGGCTGCTGGAAGTAATCGAAGCTACGAATGAAGAAGGGCCGTTTGTGAGTTGGATCGGCCCAGGCCATGTCGGTCGCCCCGAAAGGCAGCTTGAGCTCGAACGTGCAGTCATTTTTCGCGACCCGCCACATCTCCTGCATGAATGGCAGGACACGATCAATATGCTCAATCAGATGTGAGGCATGGATCTCGTCGACGGAATCGTCCGGAAGCGGAAACGGCTCGATCCCGCATGTCTCGAGATCATAAATCACATCGACGCCCGGCCCGGGCATGATGTCGTGGTTCACCCAGCCGTCGCGGATGACCTTTCCGCACCCAAGATTGAGCTTGAGCGCCTGCTTTGCGCCTTCAGGCTGCATTTCTTCCTGTGAAACCACGTTCTGACATCCTTTCGAATCAGCCGACAGTGTGCCCTTTGACCTTGAAACGTACAATGGATTAAGGGGCTATATTCGTCAGTTGACCATATTGAATTTCCTGAGGCTCTGCCATTCGCGGGATGCGTCTGTTATTCCTTGGGCCGCCATTCCAAGAAAAGCCGCCATTCCAAGAAAAGAAGACGGGTATTGCCCATGACGACCGAACGCATTCTCCGCCCGCGCCGCAGCTTTATTTTCTTGCCGGGTCTGAAGCCGGACATGTTCCCGAAGGCTCTCGCCTGTGGGACGGACATTGTCTGCGTCGAGCTGGAGGATGGGATCGCGCCGAAAGACAAGGACGAGGCGCGCCGGAATGCCATGGCGTTGTTTGCCAAACCGCAGGCAGATGATGGAGTCGAGCGGATCGTCCGCATTAACTGTCTGCGCGAGGCATTCGGTCTGGCGGATGTGCAGGCGGTTCTGGCGAGCGACACACCACCACCGGCATTGATGTTGCCGAAGGTCCGGACGCCGGATGAAATTGTTTGGCTCGACACTTTGCTTAGTGAACGTGGGCACGATACGCGCTTGCACATTATTATCGAAACCAACGCAGGGCTAGAAGCCGTCCACGATATTGCCCGGTCAAGCGCGAGGATAGATGCTCTGTTCTTCGGCGGGGTCGATATGGCGGCGGAATTGCGCTGCCGGAATGCCTGGGAGCCGCTGCTCTATGCCCGCTCCCGCGTCGTGCATGCGGCGGCAAGCGCGGGGCTCGATGTGATCGACGTGCCCTATCTTGACCTGCAGGATCCGGACGGCATGCGCCGTGAGGCCGAATTCGCCCGCGACCTGGGCTTTAGCGGCAAAGGCTCGATCCACCCGAAGCAGATCCCGGCTCTCAACGAGGTATTCACTCCAACTGCAGAAGTCATCGCCCATGCGCGGCGCGTTGTACAAACCTTTGAGGAGGCGGATACGGGCCTTGTCGTGATCGACGGCAAACTGATCGAAAAACCGGTATTGCGGGACATGCACCGTATTCTGGCAATCGCCGAGCGCATTCAAGGGTAGTGCAGGGCCGTCTATCGAGAGCACGAATGCCGTATCCGGCCAGCAGCTATGCGCGCCGGAACGCTGTACATTTGACGTTTTCACGCCTATGTTGCGCGCCACTTTAATTCGTTCACGCGCACAAGGCGCCGCGCTGCTGATCCCACCGGGGGAAACATGGTTCCCGAACGGTCGATCGCAGGCATTCCGAAAGACATGACATGACAGAATTTGAAGGCGTTGTTCCGGCGCTCGGTAAGGCATTGGCGAAGCGCGGATATGAGACGCTGACCCCTGTTCAGCAGGCGGTCATTGCCAACGACATGCAGGATGCCGACGCTCTGGTCTCCGCCCAGACCGGTTCGGGCAAGACGGTGGCATTTGGTTTGGCTATGGCGCCGACCCTGCTGGGCGATGCCGAACGCTTTGAGCGGGTATCCTCCCCCGTTGCGTTGGCTGTCGCACCGACCCGCGAGTTGGCCCTGCAGGTGAAGCGTGAGCTGGAATGGCTCTATGAATTCACAGGCGCTTCAGTGGTGTCCTGCGTCGGCGGTATGGACATGCGGACAGAGCGGATGGCGCTACAGCGCGGCGCGCATATCGTCGTCGGTACACCGGGGCGTTTGCGGGATCATGTCGAGCGCAGGTCGCTCGACATGTCTGGCATGAAAACAATTGTGCTGGACGAGGCGGACGAGATGCTCGATCTCGGCTTCCGTGAGGATCTGGAATTCATCCTGAAATCCTCGCCCGAAACCCGCCGGACACTGATGTTCTCGGCCACTGTTCCTCGCACCATCGCCTCTCTTGCCAAACGCTATCAAAAGGATGCCGTGCGCATTTCGACGGCTGGCGAGAAAAACCAGCACGGGGATATCGAATACCGGGCCCTGGCTTGCGCTCCGAACGACCGTGAGAATGCCATCATCAATGTGCTGCGGCATTCGGATGCGGTCACGACCATCGTTTTCTGCAGCACCCGTGCCACGGTGAACCATCTGACCAGCCGGTTCACCAATCGGGGGATCTCCGTGGTTGCCCTGTCTGGTGAGCTTAGCCAGAGCGCGCGGACCCATGCCCTGCAGGCACTGCGGGACGGCCGGGCTCAGGTCTGTGTTGCCACCGACGTCGCGGCGCGCGGTATCGATTTGCCGAACCTGGAACTGGTGATCCATGCCGACCTGCCGAAGAACCAGGAATCCCTGCTGCATCGGAGTGGCCGTACTGGCAGAGCGGGGCGCAAGGGTGTCTCTACCCTGATCGTGCCCTATTCCCGGCGGCGCCAGACCGAGCGGATGCTGTCGAATGCGAATATCAAGGCGACCTGGGGCAAGCCGCCCTCGGTTGACGAGATTCTCGCGCTGGACCGCAAACGCATCCTCGAGGATGCGGATCTTAGCGGTGAGACCACCGAGGAAGAACGCGCCTTCGCGGCGGAGCTGTTGTCCAGTCATGAAGCCGAGGCCGTTGCCATTGCGTTCCTGCGCAAGCGCATGGCCGGACTCCCTGCACCTGAAGAGCTGATGAATGATCCCTCGGGCGGCGAGCGTTACGACCGTGGAGACCGTGGTGATAGGGGCGACCGTGGGGATCGCGGCGAGCCCCGCAAGCGTCGGCAGGACTTCGAAGACGGTGTCTGGATTCGCCTTTCGGTCGGCCGAAACCACAAGGCCGAAGCGCGCTGGCTGTTACCGATGCTGTGCCGCACCGGCGACATCACCAAATCCGATGTGGGGGCGATCAAGATCCAGGAGACCGAAACGCACGTTGAGCTGCACCCCAAGGCGGTGGACAAGTTCCTGGCGGCGGTCGGTCCGAGCCGCAAGGTCGAGAAGAGCATCACCGTTGACCGGATGGCTAGTGCTCCGTCCGAGGCATCATCGGCTCCGGAGCCGCGCGCTCCCCGCAAACCTAGAGAGTCAGCACCGCGCAAACCCAGAGCCGACGGTGAGGCGGCATCCCGCGCTCCGCGTTCTTCTAGTGGCGGGGCAGAACAGAGCGGCCGTCCGCCGAAGCGCGGACGTGACATGGGTGAGGATCGGGCTCGGCCGGCGCGGGACGCAGTAACGCAGTCCGTCGAGAGCGCCCCAACCCCAACAACTGAGCCGAACGCCAAACCGGATACAGGCACGGCACCTGATCGCAAGCTCAAGAAGCCCAGAAAGCCGAAGGATGGTGTTTCCAAAGCAGGGGCGAAGTTCGATAAACCTAAGCTGGGCAAACCTAAGTTCGACAAACCGAGATCTGCATCTGCGGATGGCAAATCCGGCAAGCCTGGCAAACCCGCTAAGGGCAAACCCCAGTCGAAGCCTGGTTCCGGCACCAAGAAACCGCACCGCAAGGGTGTGAACAAGCCGAAGGCCCCCTGGGTCGATTAAGACTGCCAGAACTCCGGGGGCGCCTTGTATCTGCGCAATTTCCGGTTCTGACGTCATGCTGAGAATTATTAGGCAAGCGCCGGTCACCAGTCCGGCGCTTGTTTTGTTTCCGCTCTCCGGCTGGCTCGGATATTCTGGTCTTATCCGCAGGTGCAATCTGGACTTATGGTTCGTGCCGTGACTGTGTAATTCTGCGAGCTGACGATTTCATTTGGCCGGATTTCCTCGCGGCCGGACCTTGGAGACCCTTCGCCATGAGCACCATGCAATTCGAAAATGATCTTTCCGATGTCGTCGCCTCCGACAAGGCGCATGTCTGGCATCACCTGATGCAGCACAAGATGTTCGAGACGGTTGATCCCAGGATCATTGTCGAGGGCAAGGGAATGCGGGTCTGGGATATCAACGGCAAGGAACATCTCGATGGCGTGTCCGGCGGCGTTTGGACGGTGAATGTCGGCTATGGCCGGGAAAGCATCGCCGACGCGGTGCGCGATCAGCTCGTGAAGATGAACTATTTCGCAGGTGCTCTCGGCTCCGTTCCTGCTGCTCGCTTTTCCGAACAGCTTATCTCCAAGATGCCGGGCATGAGCCGGGTCTATTATTCGAACTCCGGCTCGGAAGCGAACGAGAAGGCCTTCAAGATGGTGCGCCAGATCTCCGCGCAGCATCACGGCGGCAAGAAGTCCAAGATCCTGTACCGGGACCGGGACTATCATGGCACCACCATCACCACTCTCTCGGCCGCCGGTCAGCCGCAGCGACAGGCTCATTACGGCCCGTTCACGCCGGGTTTCGTGGCGGTTCCGCACTGCCTTGAATATCGCAACCAATATGACACGGCTGAGAATTACGGTGAGCGCGCCGCCGATGCGATCGAGGAAGTCATCCTGCGCGAAGGTCCGGACACGGTCGGCGGCCTCTGCCTTGAGACCATCACCGCCGGTGGTGGCGTCATCACCCCGCCGGAAGGATACTGGGAGCGGGTCCAGGAGATCTGCACCAAATACGGCATCCTGCTGATTCTCGACGAAGTGGTCTGCGGCGTTGGCCGGACCGGCGAATGGTTTGGCTATCAGCATTACGGCATCAAGCCGG
The DNA here is from genome assembly GCF_039990255.1 of Nisaea sp. Classification (GTDB taxonomy): domain Bacteria; phylum Pseudomonadota; class Alphaproteobacteria; order Thalassobaculales; family Thalassobaculaceae; genus Nisaea. Next base: position 497,897 of record NZ_JBDXGG010000018.1, read on the forward strand.
ACATCGTCACTATGGCGAAGGGCGTTGCCTCGGGTTATGCGGCGATCTCCTGTACCGTCACCACCGAAGCCGTTTTCGATCAGTTCAAGGCAGATGCCTCCGATCCGATGAGCTATTTCCGCGATATCTCGACCTTTGGTGGCTGCACCTCTGGTCCGGCCGCGGCGCTCGAGAACATGCGTATCATCGAGGAAGAAAACCTGCTTGAGAACACGGCCGAGATGGGCGCGCGTCTGGAGCAGAACCTTCTTGCGCTGATGGACAAGCATCCGGTGATCGGCGACGTGCGCGGCAAGGGCCTTTTCTGGGGTGCCGAGCTGGTTGCGGACCGTGAGACAAAGGAGCCGGTGGATGAGATCAAGGCTCAGGCCGTGGTCGGCCACTGCAATGCCGAGGGCGTGCTTATTGGCGTTACCAACAGGTCGCTCCCGGGCTTCAACAACACGCTCTGCCTGTCCCCGGCTCTGATTGCCACGAAGTCGGATATCGACCAGATCACCGGCGCCATCGACAACGCCCTGACGGCTGTGTTCGGTTCCGGGAAATAGGCGCTCCCGGCGGCTGGTGTTCAGTCTATGAGTATCAAGGCGACACAGTTTCACCTTGATCCGCAATTCGACGGAACATTGCAGAAGCAGATCCAGCAAATGGTCAGCCAGAGCGTTCTGGCTGGCCGTTTTCTGCCGGGAGAAAAGATGCCATCGAGCCGCATGCTGGCACAGCAGCTCGGTGTCAGCCGGGTTACGGTGACGCTGGCCTATGCGGAACTGGTGGCCAGCGAGTACCTGACGTCCCGAGGCAGGTCTGGCCATTTCATCTCCGAAAATGCGCCGCGCCCGCCCGACTACAAGCTCGGCGACACGGAGCGGACAGAGTCAGTCGACTGGCAGCGAGCGCTCGGCGCGCGGTTTTCCGACCAGTCGAATATGCTGCGGCCGCCGGACTGGCGCGGCTATGAGTTTCCTTTCATTTACGGCCAGCCGGACCCAAGCCTGTTCGATCATGACAATTGGCGCCGTTGCGCGCTGGAGGCGCATGGCCGCAAGGATTTCGAAGAGGTCACGGCGGACAGGTACGAGCAGGACGATCCAAAACTGATCGAATATATCGTCCGGAACGTTCTGCCACGGCGGGGAATTTCCGCCCGGCCAGAAGAGGTCTTACTCACCCTCGGCGCCCAGAACGCCATCTGGATTTGCACGCAACTGCTGCTCACAAGCGACCGCACGGCGGTTATCGAGAACCCCTGCTATCCCGGTCTCAGGAAAGTGTTGCAGCACAGTTCCTGCCGCACAGTTCCTGTCGATGTTGATGAGAACGGCTTGCCTCCGGAACGGCTGCCTGATCAGGTCAATGTGGTCTTCACGACGGCAAGCCATCAATGCCCGACGAACACGACGATGCCGATGGGCCGGCGCCGGGATTTGCTGCGTCTGGCTTCAGAGCGGAATTTCATTATCGTGGAAGACGATTATGAATTCGAGATGTCCTTCGCCCAGAAACCGACTCCCGCGCTGAAGTCACTCGATCGCGCCGGATCCGTGATCTATATCGGATCTTTCTCCAAATCCTTGTTTCCCGGTCTGCGGCTTGGCTATCTTGTTGCCTCACCGGCCTTCATCCGGGAGGCGCGTGCGCTCAGGGCTATGGTGCTGCGGCATCCGCCTGGAAGCGTTCAGCGCACAACGACTTATTTCCTCTCTCGCGGCTATCACGACAGCATGCTGAACCGTATCGGTAAGGCCTATGGCCGTCGTCGCGCCGTCATGGAGAAGGCGATACGTGAGTGTGGGCTTGAGGTTGCTGGAGCCGGCAGTTTCGGCGGATCCAGTTTCTGGATGAAAGCGCCGAATGGCGTCAACACGGCCGATCTGGCAGTGTCTCTGCGCGAGCAGGGCGTTCTGATCGAACCTGGGCAGACATTTTTCGATGCCGTAGACGGTAACGCTCAATTCTATCGTCTGGCCTATTCGTCGATCCCTTCCGCCCGCATTGCCGAAGGGATCGAGCGCATCGCGGCGGCGCTGGACTGATGCCGCTGCAGCGCACCTTGCCAGGTCCGCATAAGCACCGCGACGAGCATCGCGGTACTCCAGCCGAACAGCAGAATGCCGCTGGCGGCCTCGATTGCTCCAAGTAGCCGCCAATCGGGCGACAGGACAATGTCGCCATATCCGAGCGTGGAGATGGTCACTGTCGAGAAGTAGAGCGCCGTCTCAAAATCGGTGAATTCGCCCAGAACGATATAGAGGCCGGCCCAAAACCAGATTTGAACAATGTGGCCGAGGAACAAAATTGCAAAAGACAAGAGAGCCGAGCGTGCGATGACGAACTGCGCCGGATGATGTTCGATCCAGACTGGAATGAACCGGCGGACTTGGTACGCAAGGACCAATGTAGCAGCAAGCTGCACCACAATGACGGTCGCAATCGCTGCCGTGGCGACGGCCAAATTGATTAAGAGCATTGGTCCCTCTTGAACGGAGCCGCAGGTGCCGGGTTACCCGATCCGGTCGAGGATAGCCTAGAAGAGGGTGATCAGCACTATGATCAGGAAAGCACCGAGCGTCAGACCGGCTAGGATCATGACCGACATGCCCGCGCTCGAGAAGTATGCTCTGGTGCTTGTATTCACGCTCCGCGTCCTCGCAGCGCGTCTGCGCCCGCTTACGCCGTCTTAGCGGATTACATTTCGGTTCTACAGGTCGCCGGATCGCTCCGCTTTAGGATCTGATTCTTTTCCAGCTCTTGGTCGATTTCGAGATCAAACTCCACCAGCGGCCCGGCAACCTTGAATGCCGGGTCGGTTTGTTTTGATGGATTTGTTCTTCCGGGAAAGCTGTGTCGGGCAATGGCTCCTACGAACATTTTAGTGCGTTCGCGTTTCCGCTCGGCACGACCCTTCGACAGTCTTCACCGCGATGGTTTCTAATATCGCTGGACGGGCAGAGTGTTCATCATCGACATCAGATAAAATCGATGAAACACTGATGTCAATAAAACAGTATGAAGACTGATTTTTTACTCAAAAGAAATGTACGAATTATTTCTGAGTAAGAGACGAATCGCAGTCGGGGGAGGCGATCATGCGGATATCCATTTTCACGTCCATAATTGTGGCCGGTTTGCTGGCAGCGTGTTCGACGCCGGCGGACGACGCGGCGAAGGCTCAAGAGAGAGCCTTTGATGCGCAGGAAAAGTTCGCACGGGAGCGCTTGAACCTGATTGAAGAGTTTCAGGATTGCGTCAAGAAAGCCGAAGGCGATCAACTCAAAGTCTCGGCCTGCGACAGCTATCTGGATGCAGCCGAAGCATTGAAGTAGAGGGCTTTAACGGTCAGTGCCGGTTCTCTCACGCAGGACGGTCCTGAATCCGATATGGTTCGAGCCGAGGCTAAGCTCTTGGGGTTGCCGCGCTGATGGCCGGTAACGCTGGCAGAAATTAGGCGCACAGAGCCATGATCCGCCTTTGATGACGACAGACGGCCCAGTTGCTCCAGCGTAGCGGTGCGCAATTCTGAGCGACGGTCCGGTCGGGTTTGCGGCTGGCGCGCGAGAATGGCCGGGCGCCCAGAGATCCCGGGCATACTCCCAGACATTTCCGGCCATGTCGTGCAGCCCGTAGCCGTTCGGGGGAAAACAGCCGACTGGAGCAGTGCTCCGGTAGCCGTCGTCTTGCGTGTTGGTCGCTGGAAATGCACCCTGCCAAGTATTCGCCTTCCAGCCCTCGATCAGATCATAGGAGTCCCCCCAGGGGTAGCGTTTACCTTCGAGCCCGCCGCGGGCAGCGAATTCCCATTCCGCCTCGGTCGGTAAGTCGCGGCCCATCCATTTCGCGTAAGCAAGGGCGTCTTCATAGGCGACATGGACGACTGGATGGTTCTCCAGTCCCTCTATGCTACTGCCAGGGCCAAGTGGTGCGCGCCAGTTGGCGTCGGCGACATAGGACCACCAAGCATTTGGATCGGTAACCCTGTTCTTGTTTTGCGGGGCGGAAAACACCATTGAGCCAGGTGCTAGGAGAGTGGTCGGGAGGCCAGGATGGCGGACCGGATCGAGACCACGTTCCGCCACCGTACTGTGACCGGTCGCCTCGACGAAGGCGGCGAAATCACGATTGGTGACCTCGTAACGGTCTATCCAGAAAGCTGACACTTGAACCAGATGCGGGGCGTTTTCTTCCGGCCGCTCCATATCGGCGCCCATCGTAAACAGACCGCCGTCGATCCGTACCATTCGGGACGTGATTGGGCTGCCGTCTTGTCGTCCTTCTACACAGACTTTCTGGGCCGCTTCCGCGCTGGCTGGAAGCAGAAGAAGCAATGCCAAAAGCGGCCCGGCAAAGATGTGTCTCATGATGCGGACCCGTTAATCGGTCAGCGTGATGACCACTCTGTCGAGCTTCCCTTTGAATGCAAAGGGATCCGTATAGAGTCTCGACACCTGCGTGCCGGTATCAAGACCGATATCGAAGGTCTCGGCGAGCGAATAGGTGGAAATATGCATCTGAGGCATTTCGACTTCGTCCACTTTTTCACCGTTCACATAGAGCTCGCCGATCCCGCCGAACTCCCGGGTTTTGATGAAATTGAATTTGAGCTCAGTTGCGCCTTGCGGCAACGGTGGCGAGACAAGGTTGTAATGGACGCCGTCGAGATAGTTGTAATCGAAGTGAAGCTTGCCATCCTGAACGAACATGGAGAATCCCCCGGTCATCCCGCCGACAGCAACGATCACGCCTTCTTCCCCGCCTTGTAGCTCAAGCGTGGTCTCGATCCGGTGTGCCCGGTTCTTGACCGGGGCCGAGGCTTTTTCGGCAATTCGGAAGGCGCCTGGCGCAAAGTAGACGAACTGATTTTGCCCCTCGAACAGGCGGTCCTGCTGTTTTGTCAGGCGCTTTACCATGTCGTCGTATAGCGGATAGACGTTATACTTCCATGCCTCCTCATCGAAGATTTGTTTCAGCTCCTCAAGTTTTTCCGGATGAACGGAAGCGAGGTTCACGTTCTCGGAGAAATCCTCCGCGACGTGGTAAAGCTCCCACTCGTCCTGATCGAACGGCAACACAACATTCACGTTCCAGGGCATCCGGTTGGCATGCAAGGTCACGGCCTTCCAGCCATCGGCCCAGATCGCGCGATTGCCGAACATCTCGAAGTACTGGCGCCGCTTCCGGTCCGGTGCGGCGGCATCATTGAAGCTGTACAGCATTGAAGTGCCATCCATCGGCTGCTGCTTCACGCCGTGATAGCTGTCGGGGACCTGGACGCCAGCCGCTTCCATGATCGTCGGCGCGATATCCGAGATGTGATGATATTGTTTCCTGATTTCGCCTTTCGCCTCAATACCGTCTGGCCAATGCACCACCAGATGATCGTGTTGGCCGCCACGGTGCTGGCTTTGCTTGAAATAGCGGAAGGGGGTGTTACCCGCCATTGCCCATCCGGCGTGATAGTGCGGGTAGGTATCCTCGCGCCCCCAGCGCTCCAAGTGGCGGAGGTTTGCTTCCAGGCTGGTCTGCAATCCATTCAGCACGTAGGTTTCATTGAAGGTGCCGGCGAGGCCGCCTTCGCCGCTGGCGCCGTTATCGGCTGTGACGAAGATCAGGGTGTTCTCGAGTTCGCCAATCCGCTCCAGCTCGCCTACAATGCGCCCGATCTGGAAATCCACCCACTCCATCTGCGCTGCGAAGACTTCCATCTGTCTTGCATAGAGTCTCTTCTCATCCGCTGAAAGGGAATCCCAAGCAGGTATTTCATCAATCCGCTCGGTCAATTCCGTCTTCTGGGGAATGATTCCGAGTTGCTTTTGCCGCGCGAGGATGGCTTCGCGTGCCTTATCCCACCCCATGTCGAATTTGCCCTTGTATCGGTCGAGATAGGAATCCGGGGCGTGATGAGGTGAATGCATGGAGCCAGACGCCCAAAGCATCAAGAACGGCAAGTCAGGCTTGATGGACTTGTGGCCGGTAATCCATTCGATGGCCCGGTCGGCCAAGTCCTGATCCAAATGAACGGACTTCCGGTAAGGCTCTGGCGAATGATCGTTCCACATGACCGGCACGAACTGGTGCACATCGGCGGCCATGAACGTATAGGCGTGCTGAAAACCTTCTCCGCTCGGCCAACGGTCAAAGGGGCCAACCTGAGAAACTTCGTAGAGCGGCGTGTGGTCCCATTTGCCAAGTGCGTAGTTCACATATCCGACGCTCTGCAGATAGTTGGCGACCGACTTTGCCGAGGCAGGCATCACCGCGTTGTAGCCGGGAAAGCCCATCGCCGTCAGCGCGTGGCTGCCGAGGCCGATGGAATGCGGGAAGCGGCCAGCCATAAGCGACGCGCGCGACGGCGAGCATAGTGCGGTGGTGTGGAAATTATTATAGCGCAGCCCGTTGGAGGCCAGTTTGTCGATGTTGGGAGTCTCGATCAGCCCGCCGAAGCTTCCGACCTGGGCGAAACCGACATCATCAAGGACAAACATGATGACGTTTGGTGCACCTTCGGGCGGTCGTGGGTCGGCCGGCCACCATTCGCGCGAATTTTCGTATTCCCTGGCAATAACGCCGCCGAAACCTTCTACATCTTTGGTCTGGATGTCCTGGGCCGCTGCAGGCTGCAAGCCGGTCAGCGCTATCGCGCCGAGGGCAAGAATTCTAGAAGTCAGGATTTGAACCTGATTCATCGCGCATTTCTCCCCTATATTTAAGCCGTTGTTAAGGCCTTGTTTTTTTACTGTCTGGGCTGTTCTGCTCCACTCTTGTGCGCGCTGTTTTAGGGCTCGCATTGATCGACAATCAATCATTGATCGAAAGCTGGTGATGTTCAACTTAAATGGCGAAAACGCTTCCCGAGCCAACGTTAATGACCCGCACAGGGACCGCCAGCCGCAGCTTGAGCCATGTGGAGACGCAAGACTGTGAGACGATGGCACTGGAGTTTCCGGATTTGGGCGCGCTGCGTCACATCCAGTTAGGATTGCTGAAATAGTAAAGCGCCGCACCGGCTCTGCGGCGCTTTACGTAAACAGTCAGTCTACGCCGGAGACTTTGCAGTCGCCTGTTGTGTAGATGCTTTGGACAGCTAACGTCCGGCCTAGGATAATCACCAGATTGCCTTTGCAATCCTTGAACGAGATCCAGCCCGAATAACTCGACGCCGGTGATCGACCGCCCTGTTGATCGGCAATAACGTCAACTGACCGAATACGGGAACGGTCAACGTCGAGATCGTCGATAATTGTTTCAACCAGTGCCTGGGCTTCGTCGCTTTGTCGGGCCTGGACCGCTTGACTTCCAACGGTTACAGCCGAAGCGATCACAGTGACCAAGAAAATTCGGGAAAGACTTAAACACGACCAGAAAGCCATTTCAGCCTCCGAACCTATGACCGATCTAAATCATAACTGAAAACGGATTGTGGACTGCAGCACAATTGCGAGAGGTCGTCAGTAAAGGTATTTCCAACCTTCTCCTGGCACAGCACAAACACCATGTTTGTACCAGACAGTGTGCGTGGTCAGTCCTTTAGGCGTGGTTTCCATCTCCGCCCTGCGGCACTTCATTCCATTGTATTCAAAGGCATCGCGTAACGTGATCGTACCATGGCTTTTAGTCTGCGGGTTGGACCATTCCGCAGAGTCGCCTTCTTTGCCTGAGTTCAGCAGCTCTAAGCCGACTTTATTCTGGATCTCGAGGTCTTCAATTGTGATTAACTCCGTCGCCATATTCCGGCCACCGAACAATGCTTGCGCTGATGCTGATTGGGTGACTGAGATGCCAGCAAGAAGCATAATGAGAGCGATCAGTCGGATAGCGATCATGGGGCGAATTCCTCCAAAATGACTGGCAGTATGGACGGTTTTTAGCGTCGCACTATCCATTCTGATCCGCAACCGCATTCGGCTCAAACGACGTGGCGGCTGGGACGCGACGGACAAGTGGCCGGAGAAGTCCGGCACGCTGTCTCAAAAGGGTCCCTGAGGGATATTGTACGCTTAATAGGGCGGGAAAGCCTCTATGTCCCACCTAGGCTTCAATGGACCCTGAAGCGGGCTTGGTCGCTCTTTCACTGCTTTCCGTTCGGGCGTCTCGCTGCTTCTTACTGTTTGAGGTGTGGAAGGGTGAAGACACCCATCATCCTTCTTCACGTTTTCTCGTCACACAGCATGCGCCAACGGCCGGTGATGCAAAGCAATTCGTTCGGCTGGCCACAGGCACCCCTAATCCACAAGCGGCGTTGCTTGTTTGCAAGGTGACCGTGGAATGAGACAAGAAGTTTAAGCCCGAGGCCGTCCATGAAATCAACGGCGTCAAACATCAGACCCACAGCGCCTTTTGTGGTTTGGACGACGGACAACAATTGTTCGCTTAGGCTCCGGACTCATAACCAATAACATACGGTAGCGACGAGTTGGACTGCGGAGAGGAAGTGCGTGGCGAGTTTGTCGTATCTTGTTGCGATACGACGGAAATCCTTGATCCGCCCGAACATGCGTTCAATGGCATTATGGTCTTTATAGAGCGCTGGCGAGAAACAATTTTTCCATTTTCTGTTTGCCTTGGGCGGGATGTTCGGCGCGGCGCCTGAGGCTTCGATATTGGCTCTGACCGCGTTACTGTCATACCCCTTGTCGCCATGGACCAGCCGCACCGGGGGTAAGCGGTCCAGCAGCTCATCCGCCGCCGTGCAGTCGGCCACATTGCCGCCGGTGAGCAAGAAGGCGACTGGGCGGCCCAAAGATCGGTGAGGGCATGGATCTTGGTCGTGCGCCCGCCGCGAGAGCGGCCTATGGCCTGGGCTGCTGCCCCCCTTTACCACCGGCGGCCGAGCGATGCGCCTTCACAGCCGAGCTGTCGATCAGGAGCTGCGCCGGAGGACCTCCGGCGGCCGCCTAAGCATGAAAGATGTCCGCCCAAACTCCCTTCGCCGACCAGCGCACGAAGCGCTTATACAAGGTCTTGTGCGGCCCATAGACCGAACGTGGCGCATCAACCCAACGCCCGCCGCTCTTCAGAACATGCACGATCCCGCTGATCACCCGACGGTCATCAACCCGTGCAACACCGCGCAACTAATTTATGGGTCCGGAACCTAAAGTGGGTGCCACGCTGGGCGAGTGGGCTAAGAACTTTATGAGATCAATCGTTTAGCATATGTTTTGACGAAAAGTGGCTGGGGGACCTGGATTCGAACCAGGACTGACGGAGTCAGAGTCCGCAGTTCTACCGTTAAACTATCCCCCAACGGGACCGGCGCATCGAGTGCGTTCGCGGCAGGGAGCGGAAATTAGCGAGCTTGCTAGCGGATGGCAAGTACCAAAATAGCTGTTAGGGAAATGCTTTGCCGGTGCGCCTCGAAATTAGTCGAAACGGGCCGCCAGTGCTTTGCTTCGACGGTTATCCTTTATACATTTTTGCATCATAGGATCCTTGTCTTGGATGATCTTCGGCCGGGCAGACGGCGAGGTGATTCTGGTGTCGATGAAAGTGGAATTCTCAGTATGAAACAGGTTCTGGTGCTCGGGGCCGGCGGCTTTATCGGCAGCCATCTGGTGCGTCGGCTCAAGGCCGAGGGAAACTGGGTCAGGGGTGTCGATCTGAAGCATCCGCGCTATGCCAGGACTGAAGCCGACGATTTCGTCGTAGCGGACCTGCGCGAGCCTGCCAATGTTCGCGCGGCAATAGACCGGACGTTCGATGAGGTCTACCAACTCGCGGCGGATATGGGCGGGGCCGGGTACATCTTCACTGGCGATCATGATGCCGATGTCATGCACAATTCCGCGGCGATCAACCTGAATGTCGTCGATACCTGCCGCAAGCACGGCATCAAGCGGGTGTTCTATTCCTCCTCGGCCTGCATGTATCCGCAGGAAAACCAGCGGGACCCCGACAATCCGAACTGCCGCGAGGATAGCGCCTATCCGGCCAATCCGGACAGTGAATATGGCTGGGAGAAGCTTTTCAGTGAGCGGCTCTATCTCGCTTACCAGCGCAATCACGGCCTTGAATGCCGGATCGCACGATTTCACAATATTTTCGGCCCGGAAGGGTCCTGGAACGACGGCCGGGAAAAGGCGCCGGCGGCGATCTGCCGGAAGGTTGCCGAAGCGCGGGATGGCGAGGAGATCGAAATCTGGGGCGATGGAGAGCAGACCCGATCTTTTCTCTATATCGATGAATGCTTGGACGGCGTGCTGCGGCTGACCCGGTCGGGGTTCGCGGGGCCCGTTAATATAGGCTCGGACGAGATGGTCAGCATCAACCGGCTGGTTGACATGGTCTGCGAAATTGCCGGAAAATCGCTAACCAAGCGGCATATCCCGGGGCCGCTCGGCGTGCGCGGACGAACGTCGGACAATAAGCTGATCCGACAAGAGCTCGATTGGGCTCCAAGCGCCTCACTATGCGATGGCCTGACGAAGACCTATCGCTGGGTAGAGGAAAAGGTGGTTCGCAAGGAAACGGATTCTCCCGAGCGGGCCACCCTCTGAAATGCTGGAGTGACGATCCGGTAAACGGCGTTCGTCACCCCAGATCTCTATGCATCCCCAACCGCGGCCAACTTTTCCCGCATTTTGGCAATATGCTCGTGGTTTAGAGGGAGCTGCAAATAGGTGCCATGGCTATTTTTCTCCGAAACCCGTGCGGAAATTGTCTGCCCCCAATCCCCGATAACCACCGTTGTCGGCGTTCCGGGGGCAGCGTCGATAGCGGGGGAAAAGAGGACATGTGACGGCGATATCTCTGTGAGCCGGCCGCTACGCGTGCCGTCCTGCAATTGCAGGGAGGCTTCGAGGTCGACTTTCTTGGCCGCTACAACTGTGTCCTGATTTTCAGCTCCGGCATTTCTGAGGGTGTCGAGGAAAGTGTCCACCTCTCCGCCAAGCGAGATCGCTTCTGTCTCGAGGCCTCTGGATGAGGTTCCCACTTGCGTGGCAATGGTCTCCGAGTTTTGCGCACTCGCCCGAACATCTTCGAGCTGGGCGCTGACCTGTTGCGAAATCTCCGCCACGCTGCTGATATTCTGCGCGATTTCCTGTGTCGTCGCCTCCTGTTGCGTGATGGCGGCGGTAATTGCTGATGATAGCTCGTTCAAGTTGCCGATAACATCGCCGATGCCCTGAATATTGTCCGCGGCATGTCCGGACGCGGTTTGAATGCCCTGGATTTGGTCGGCAATCTCCGCGGTTGCATTCGCAGTCTGGGTGGCCAGCGCCTTGACTTCGTTCGCTACGACCGCAAACCCCTTGCCGGCGTCACCAGCACGTGCGGCCTCGATTGTCGCGTTCAACGCCAGCAGATTGGTCTGCTCCGCGATATCGTTGATCATACCGATCACGGTTCCGATTTTGTCGGCTGCTTCCTTAAGTTCGCGAACCTCGTCGGCTGATTTCGTCGCCACGGTGAGGGCTTCGTCGGCTATCTTGCTTGTGGAGTCGGCCTGGGTGGCGATTTCCTTTATCGATGCGACCATCTCTTCTGTGGCGGCGCTCACCTGTTGCGCATTCTCCGAGGTCGTCTCTGACATCCCGAGGAGTTCGTCTGTCATTGACCTCGTGGTCATCGCGTCATTCACCATCGTCTCGCTTTGACGCGTCATGTCGGACGATGACTTTGACACCAGTTCAAAAATTCCGCCGATACTCGCGCCGAAAATTCCGACAAGCTGGTTCATTTCCGACTGCTGTTGTGTTCGCTTTTCGCGCGCCTGTTGTTCGTCACGCTCATTGTCGACGCGGGTGATTGATTGCTGCCGGAAACTCTCAAGCGCGGTGTTCATTTCCCTTACTTCGTCATTGAACATCGTTGCGGCGGGTTTGACAGAAAGGTCGCCTTTTGAAAGAGCCTTGAAGCTATTGGTCGCGCTGCGCAGCGGCCCGACGATGCTTGTGGTAATCAGAAAGGCGGAGATGAGCAGAACCAGCAAAGCGGCGACTGAAATGATGATGATGACGGTCAGTCCGTTGCGCTCGTCTTGAAGTGCCCGCTTGCTCGCATGTTCTGTGAACGCGGCCAGTTCGTGAAGCAGATCGGTCAGGGAATGATCGAGCTTGTCTTCTTCTTCCTTGATTTTCTTTTCCAGCGCGTGGAGTTCCGTCAAGGAAGCGCCGCTTGCCGCCATGTCAGCAAGTTCTAGAACATGCCTGTCGAACGCGGCGTGAAGGACTTCGATCTCCTTGAGTTCATTCGAAACCAGCACGAACTCCTGGCGCGTCGCCTCGTCATGGGCATTGAGTTGTGCCGCCACGGAGCGCTCTTCCGCGTCCTTGATTTCGTCTTCGATTTTATGGCCGAGTTTTGTAAAGGAATTCAGCAGTTCCTCAGTATCCGCAATCGGTTCGCCGCCGGCACGCGTGACCTCGATAACCCCAATAAGACGCTCGGTGATCACTGCCTGCTCGAGCTGATGGATGGTTATGTCCTGGAGTGCTTCGGTCAGGGGAATGTCCTGTTCCGCAATATCAGCGAGTTCATCTCCAATAACCTGCATCGTGTAGATCGAGGTAAGAGAGATGCAGCCCAAGGTTGCTAGGCTTATGAAAACAAGCGCCAGGATGCGGTGCTTGATCCGCATGTTTTTGAAGGCGGACATTATCATCCCTCCTTTAACTCTTGGTCGGATTGGAAGTGAGGCGCTCGACGACTTCGAGCAATTCGTTGCGCGAGAACGGTTTTTCGAGCACCGCATCGGCGATCTTGCTTGCGAACCGAAGAGCCTCGGACGCATTGATGCTTCCGCCGCCGGCGGAAATGGCAATCATGGGAGGCTTGGACGGTTTTTTCATAAGTGCGAAAAGCACCTCCGATCCATCCATTTCGGGCATCAGAATATCCGTGATGACCAGATCGAATTCTTTGGTTTCGAATGTCTCGATACCGTGCCGTCCGTTGTCGGCCGTGGTCACGGAGTATCCCGCATTGGTGAGGATCATCGCCATGGAGGTCTGAACGCCCTTCATGTCTTCGATGAGCAGTATGTTAGGCATTGCTTGTTTCTCCTGATCGAGCGGGGATGTAGAGACTGAAGGTTGTGCCTTCGTTTAAGGTGCTTCGAACGCTGATCTTGCCGCCCCAATCCGTTACCAGACGTCTGACTCCAAAGAGGCCGAGGCCGCTGCCCTGACCGGCGCGCCTTGAGGTGAAATAGGGCTCGAAGATTCTGTCGAGGTCGCTGTCCGGGATGCCGCAGCCGGAATCCGTGATGTCAATTCGGACCATGCGGGGAGATGCCTTGTCTCCGGGACGACGCCAGGTGTCGTCCTCTTGGACGCTGAGTGTGAGTTCACCCGATCCGTCCATTGCGATGGCCGCATTGTCGAACAGGTTCATGAAGGCCTGATTGAGACTGTTTGCCTCTAACGTAACGGTCAGGTTCTTGTCGAAACCGGCTGCCAAGCGGGTCGCCATAACAACTTTTTTCGGTAGAGATCCGGACGCGAACGCGCAGGCGTCGGAGAACACCTTCAGGAAGTCCTCGGTAATTGTGTGCTGCTGGTTCGGAGCAGAGTAGGTCAGGACCCGTCGTGTGATGGACGCTCCGACGGAAGCCTGATCGAGGATGATCGACAGACAATTCTCAGCTTGAGTCTGGAATTCCGGCGGGAGATTGCGGCAGATGTCTCTGAGTTCCTCCGCCATCAGTCTCATTGGCTGCAGGGCATTACCGAGATCGTGTGCAATGCTGCCCGCGATTTTGCCAAGGGTCTCCAGCTTCAAACGTTCAGCCTGGTTGCTGGCGTTGACTGCATCGAGGGTCATGTCGACCTGGATGCCCATATAGCCGTCCAACTCACCAGATTTTCCGAAAAGAGGGGACATCTGGAACCTGTTCCAAAACGTGGAGCCGTCCTTGCGGTAGTTCAGAAGGTTCGTGGCAACAGGCTTCCGGTTTGCGATCGCGTGAGAGATTTCCGCAATGGCTTCTGCGCTCGTCTCTGGACCCTGCAGGAACCGGCAGTTTCGACCGACGACGTCGTCTGCCGAATAGCCGGTAATGTTCTCGAACTGTTTGTTGACGTAGACCAGAGGAAGGTCCGGTAACCAAGCACCGGCGATGGCGATGGAGAACATATTCGAATCTATTGCAGACCTGATTGTTTCTTGCGTACGGGACGTAGCGTCTTTCAACGATGAGCGCTCCGGATCAGGGATCTGCTTAAGTTCACTTTCAATGCTGGTAAAATATGATTTAAGTTATAAAAAACCGTTAATTAGTTATCCAAAAAGAGTTTTTTGTCACTTGCAGTATTCATTGCGGTTTTCGAAAACGTCTTCCTGGCGCTCCCGCTGGAGAGATTGTCGTTGAACATTCACAAGGCACGACAGTGCTTCCGGAAGTTCCGAGAAAGATCCTTGTCTTCAATCTCGATGCGATGGATGTGCAGAGGCTGACCCGGTCGGGGGGCGCGGGACCGGTGAATATAGGCTCGGACGAGATGGTCAGCATCAACCGGCTGGTCGACATTGCTGGAAAATCTCTGACGAAGCGCCATGTGCAAGGGCCACTTGGTGTGCGTGGCCGGACTTCCAACAACAATCCGATCCGGGCCTAGTTAGACTGGGCGCCGACTGTGTCTCTGCGGTCGGTTCTAGATGAAACCTATGTCTGGATGGCGGAACGAGTTGCCCGCGGGGAGATTGACCGGGCCTGAAGGCCGGTTACGCGACATTAAAGCGTGGGTTTGGCACCTGAAACTCGCCGTTCGCTTCAGACATTGCTCCGTGCATGGAAGTGGTTGGCGCCCAGTCGGCGGGAATTGCCGCGCGGATATGCTCGATGAAGGCAAGTGACCGGCGAGGAAGCGGGGTGTCCGGATGGAGCAGGCGTACCGCGAGCGGTGCTGCATGCCACTCCGGCAAACAGGGTACCAGCGTGCCCGGATGATAGTGGCTGCGTTTCTTTACAATCCAATGTGGCAGCAAGCCGATGCCATGACCGCTGACAATGGCATCCCCCTGTAATGCGATCCGATCCACCTTGATCTGCGACTTTGGCAGTGTCACGCAGTGTTTTCCCTCCCGGGAATGGCGCAGGATCAAGCCGTCGCCGCTGTCGCCGAGCAGGTCTACCCATCTATGGTGGGAAAGCTCCCGCGGGTGTCGGGGCATGCCTCGATGGGCAAGATAGTCGGGATGGGCAAAAAGCCCCCGTGTGAGCCGCCCGAGTGTCTCCTGACGCAAGCGAACCTCTTCCGGCACGGGGCCAAGCCATATGCAGACAGTATCCTTACCATCCAATGCCGGCAGGGCAGTGTCCGTCCTCAGTGTAATTTTCACATGAGGGTAACGCGCGATGAAATGCGTCATCTGTTTCGCGAACCATCCTCTGATAAGGCCCTCGTGGACATGCAGCGTCAGGTCTCCACTGACCTCCTGGCTGAGTTCGCTGAGGGCCTCCCGGTTGTCTTCAGTGAGCTCGAGGATTGCTCTTGAATACTTCTCGAAGACGAGGCCGGCTTCGGTCGGAATCATTCGGTTGGCGTCGCGGCGCAGCAACTGGTGGCCAACCTGGCTTTCCAAATCCTTCAAGCGCCGGCTTACGGTCGATTTTGGCAAGCCGAATTCCCGGGCGGTTGCGGTCTGGCTGCCATGCCGGAGAACTGAATTAAATATGTCGAGGGCCTTCAGGTCATACATCGCTTGCTCGCTTTAGGCGTCTTCCATGGAACGTGAATTTGAATTGTCCGGGAGCGTGATTTTTTACCAATCCTGCCTTTGCGGGAGGGTCAAGGAGAGAGGTTCCATTTTTTGCAACGCTCTGTGCCACGGTTCTTGGTTGAATGACAAAAATGAGAATGATTTACATTAGCATTATGAATTTCAGATGTCTTGCATTGGCTGGAGTTATTGCATGTTGGGGAGCGAGCTTTTGCACCAGGATAGGGGCGTAGGCCAGGGGTGCACTTTCCCGGTCGTCGTCGGGGTTGTTGCGGCATTTGTTGCAACACAGGTTTCGGCCGAGGAACCGATCAGGATCGAGCCGATTGTTGTTACGGCGTCGGGTCACGAACAGGTAATCAAAGATGCACCAGCGTCGATCAGTGTGATTACCCGCGAGACGCTGGAAAGTCACCAATACAAAAACATCACAGACGCTCTTCGGGATGTGCCCGGTGTTATCGTGACCGGAGGCGGGGCGGGAGATACCGGTGCGGATATCAGTATTCGCGGCATGTCTTCCTCCTACACGCTTATTTTGGTCAACGGTCAGCGGGTTGACTCCAGGGAAAGCCGGCCAAACGGCAGTGCAGGTTTCGAGCAGAACTGGCTACCGCCCCTGCAGGCAATCGAGCGTATCGAAGTCGTCCGCGGGCCGATGTCGACGCTCTATGGATCCGATGCAATCGGCGGCGTTATCAATGTCATTACGCGGAAGGTTCCGCAAAAGCTGGAAGGCGCGTTCCAGGCCGATGCGCTTCTGCAGCAGGACAATGCCTCTGGAAATGCGTACCAGACCAATTTCTATCTCGCAGCCCCTCTGAGCGAGGATCTGGTCGGGCTTCAGCTCTATGGCCAGTACAGCACGCGGGAAGAAGACGAAATTCTCAACGGATTTGAGGAGCGTGAGCATAAGAGTGTCACAGCGCGCCTCACGCTGACGCCGACACCGGATCACGATTTAACGCTTGAGGCCGGTGTTTCTGAGCAGCATCGTGAAGGGACGGTCGGGAACACGGGTGCGACAACCGGTTGCCGTGGCGCTTGCGTGGACAGCGATAATACCTACACCAATACGCATTTTTCTCTGGCTCATAGCGGACGATTTGCCTTCGGCAATACCGACAGTCACATCAAGCGGGAAATCTCCGACAATCAGAGCCGGGATATCGAGATCACCAACACAACGGTGAAGACCAGTCTGTGGATGCCCTTCGGCGATCATCTGGTGACGGTTGGTGGCAATTATGGTCTTGAAGAATTGGACGATTCAACAACAAACCAGATTTCTGATCGGACGAAGGCGGAGATGGCCCAATATGCTGCCTTCGCGGAAGATGAATGGCTGGTGCTGTCCGATCTCTCTTTAACCGGCGGCGTGCGGATGGATTTCAATGAGGATTACGGCGCAAACCTGAGCCCGCGTGTCTATGCCAACTGGAACGTCACCGACAATTGGACGCTGAAGGGCGGAGTATCTACCGGATACAGGTCCCCCAGCCTCCGGGAGACAACGCCGGACTGGGGACAGACCAGTCGCGGGGGCAACATTTACGGTAACCCGGACCTTGAGCCGGAAACCTCTCTGAGCAAGGAAATCGGCGTCATCTATTCAAGTCCATCTGGCATTGAGGCAAGCTTCACTGTCTTCCACAATGCCTTCAAGGACAAGATCACCCGGATCACCTGCCCGACAACGATCTGTTCGGATGGCGCGAACCAGTTTGGGGCCGATCCGACTTACCGGGTCAATATCGACGAGGCGGAAACGCAGGGAATTGAAGTGTCTCTCGCTGCCGATGTTACCGATACGATTGCGCTGTCCGGCAGCTATACTTTCACAGAGTCCGAGCAGCTCAGCGGTGACTATAAAGGAGAGCCACTGACTCAGTTGCCGAAGCATCAGGCAACAGGCCAGATCGACTGGCGGGCAACGCCGCAACTGCGGCCCTGGGCACGCGTGACGTTTCGCGGCGAGGAAAGCCAGCCCACCACTGGGCCGTCCAGCACCTCAATAGTTGCTCCGTCTTATACCTTCCTCGACATGGGTGTTAGCTATGATCTTAACGAGACAATTCAGGTCAACCTCGCGGGCTACAACCTGACCGACAAGCGCGTTACCTATGACGAATTCGGATATGTTGAGGATGGGCGCCGTGTCTGGCTCAGCATGACGGCAAAGTTCTGATTTTCGAATTTTCCCCTTCTGGTAAAGGGGACGGAGAACCATCCCTGGTTCTCCGGATTGTTCACCCGCAAAGGAGATATTCCTTGTTTTCAAATATCCGTCGCAGCGTTCTCGTCTGCACAACCATCCTGGCCCTGACTGTCTGGACGCCCGTGGCCTCTGCCGAAGAGATCGTTGTCGAGCATGCAAAGGGGACGACAACGCTGCCGGCAATTCCGGAAAAGGTGATCGTTTTCAATCTTGGCGCCCTTGATGTCCTGGACGCAATTGGCGTCGAGATCGCTGGCGTTCCCGGCGGGCCGAAGCCCTCGCATCTGACTAAATATGCATCCGGCGACTACCTGAATATCGGCTCCCTGTTCGAGCCGGACTATGAAGCTATTGTTGCTGCCGCGCCGGACCTCGTTGTCGTCGGCGGTCGTTCCTCCAGGAGCTATGACGATCTGGCGAAAATTGCGCCGACGGTCGATGTCTCCGCCAGTTGGGAGAATCATATCGAGGACACCAAACGGAACGCCTTGATGCTCGGAAAGGTTTTCGGCAAGGACGCCGAGGTGAAGGCTCTGGTGGACAAACTCGAAAATTCAACGGCTGAGCTTCAGTCGCTTGCAGGCGAAGCGGGAACCGCGCTCGCGATGATCACGACCGGCGGTAAGATGAGCGCGCATGGCCAGGGCTCGCGCTTCTCGATTCTCTACGATGTCTACGGCTTCAAACCAGCGGTCCAGAGTCAGGGCACTGGGCGGCACGGCCAGCCGATCTCGTTCGAATTCCTTCTGGAAACGGATCCCGACTGGCTGTTCGTAGTGGACCGGGATGCGGCTATCGGCCGTGAGGGACAGTCGGCTGCGGCAATGCTGGATAACGAGATCGTCCACAAGATGAAAGCCTGGAAAGCAGGGCACATTGTCTATGTGAATGCGGCAAACTGGTATCTTGCCGGCACAGGTCTTCAGGCTCTCCAGATGAATGTGGATGAGATTGCAGGCGCCCTGAAAGCCAAATAGTCTCTCCGAAATCGTGGTTAAATCGGGTACATAGGCCGTCCTGTGACGGCCTATGTGCTTCTATGCCCCTCTGTCTGACCGAAGAATGTCTTGAAGTATTTTGTTTTAGCCTGCCTCTGCGTGGTTGCTCTGGGCATTCTCAGTCTTTTCATCGGCGTCAGCGATGTGACGCCGGCGACGTTGCTGGATCCCGCGACATCGGCCCACGCCGTCGAGATGCTGATGGTCAGCCGGTTACCGCGCACATTGGCGCTGGTTCTTGCCGGGGCCGCTCTTGCCGTGGCCGGGCTGATCATGCAGATGCTGGTGCGCAACCGCTTCGTCGAGCCGTCAACGGCGGGTACCGTCGAATTTGCGACGCTTGGCCTTCTTGTGGTGATGCTTCTGGCGCCGGGATTGCCGGTAATCCTGAAGATGCTGGTGGCTGCCGCTTTCGCCATGGCCGGTACGGCTGTCTTCCTCGGTATCCTTAGGCGTGTGCCATTGAGAAGCGAATTCATCGTGCCTTTGATCGGTCTCATGCTGGGTGGCGTTATTGAGGCCGGAACGAACTTCGTTGCCTACCGCTACGATCTGCTTCAGTCGCTCAACGCCTACATGATCGGCGATTTTTCCGCGATCTTGCGCGGGCGGTATGAACTGCTCTGGATCTCGTTCGGGCTGACA
Organism: Nisaea sp.; assembly: GCF_039990255.1. Classification (GTDB taxonomy): domain Bacteria; phylum Pseudomonadota; class Alphaproteobacteria; order Thalassobaculales; family Thalassobaculaceae; genus Nisaea. The sequence goes on from NZ_JBDXGG010000018.1 coordinate 517,415, forward strand.
TGTGTCGCTTATGTTGCGGCGGACAGGTTCACAGTTGCGGGCTTGGGGCAGGATTTCACGACTAACCTCGGATTGGATTACCGCAAGGTCATGGCGCTCGGGATGGTGATTGTTTCCCTGGTTACTGCGACGGTCGTGGTGACGTGCGGCGTCATCCCGTTCCTTGGCCTTGTTGTGCCGAATATCGTCCGGCTCGTCATCGGAGATCATCTGAGGCGCACATTGCCCTGGGTCGCGCTCCTCGGTGCAGCGCTCGTCATTGCCTGCGATATCGTTGCCCGGCTCGTCATCGCGCCGTACGAAATTCCGATCGGCACGATCATGGGGGTTATCGGCAGTTGCCTCTTCCTCTATTTCCTGCTGCGGAGGCGCGGATATGGGGAGTAACGCCAAGCGGATCTGGACACCGGCTCTGGCGTTGATGCTTCTGGCCGGGCTCGCGTGCCTGTCCGTGGCGCTTTTCATGACTGTCGGCGTCAAGGGCAACTGGGGCTTTGTTCTGCCCTTCCGTGGCCTGAAAATCGCAACCATGGCGCTTGTCGGCTACGCGATCGCGGTCTCCACCGTGCTGTTTCACACGGTTACCGCAAACCGCATTCTGACGCCTTCGATCATGGGCTTCGACGCTCTTTTCATCCTGATCCAGACGAGTATCGCCTTCTTCTTCGGGGCGATGTTTCTGACCGGATTGCCGCCTGGTCTTCTGTTCCTGATCCAGACAGCGACAATGACTGTCTTTGCCGGCCTCCTGTTCAATTGGCTGTTCCGGGGAGGGGTGCGCGAGCTGCACCTTATGCTGCTGAGCGGGATCATTTTCGGGCTCCTGTTCCGGAGCCTGTCCTCGTTTTTCCGCCGGGTTATCGATCCTGATGAGTTTCTTATCCTGCAGGACACATTGTTCGCGAGTTTCAACAGGGCTAATCCGGAACTTTTGTCGGTGGCCGCGACCCTCGTGTTGCTTGTGTCTCTTGCCGCCTGGCGGCTACGGAATGTTTTTGACGTAATGGCGCTCGGGCGCGAAACCGCGGTCAATCTCGGTGTGAACCACCGCCGCATGGTGACGGTGACGCTCGCCATGGTCACCGTTCTGGTTTCAGTTTCGACGGCGTTGGTCGGCCCGGTCACTTTCTTCGGGTTGCTGGTTGCGAACCTCGCCTACATGCTGGTTCCAAGCCACCGTCATATTCTTGTCCTGCCAGGAGCGGCGTTTCTGGCGGTGACCTGCCTTGTCGGCGGGCAATTGTTTCTTGAACGTGTTCTGTCCTATGGCAGCGCCTTGTCGATCGTGATCGAATTTGCCGGGGGGATCGTGTTCATCATGATGATCGTTATGCGGGGGGCACGATGATCGAAGTCAGCAACGTCACAAAAGCCTATGGCGGCTCGGAAGTCGTTCGCGGTGTGACGTCCAGTCTTCCTGCCAGCGGGGTGACTTCGATCATCGGTCCGAACGGTGCCGGGAAGTCGACATTCCTCTCAATGATCAGCCGCCTGCTGCCGATGTCTTCCGGTCAGGTCACGGTCGATGGAATGGATATCTTGACGGCGGACGGCGATGCGATGGCGAAGAAGCTCTCCATTCTGCGTCAGGACAATCATCTGACGACCCGGCTGACCGTGCGCGATCTCGTTGCCTTTGGGCGTTATCCGCACTCCAAGGGGCGGCCGACTTCGGAAGATCTCGCGCATGTCGAGCGCTCGATTTCCTATCTTGGTCTGGAGGAGCTTACGCATCGTTTTCTCGACGAGCTTTCCGGCGGGCAGCGTCAGAGAGCCTTCATTGCCATGGTGTTGTGTCAGGACACCAAATATGTGCTGCTCGATGAGCCGTTGAACAATCTCGATATGAAGCATGCCGTCGCGATGATGCAGCTCTTCCGGCGTGCCGCCGACGAACTCTCCAAAAGCGTCATTCTGGTGCTCCACGATATCAATTTCGCGTCCTGCTATTCCGATCTGATGATTGCCATGCGGGACGGTCAGCTGGTTCGACAGGGCGCGCCTTCCAAGATCGTGACCTCAACTAATATCAAAGAGATTTTTGATCTGGAGGCGCGGGTCGAGTCCGTCGACGGACGCTCTATCGTTCACTTTTATCTATGAGCGCTGACGCCGAACGGCAGTCTGATTGCAGAGAAACTAAACGGCACCTGATCATCCGTTCACAAAATACGGAACTCATCAGTCCGTACTGTATGAAATTTTAGATAATCCTATTACAGTATCCGATGAAACAGCCTCCGAATGCCGGAGGCGCGCCATTTGAAATGAGTGATGCATGTCCGCCGGCCGTTCGCATTCGACGCGGCGGGGAGGACGTTCGACAGAGGGTAGCCGCGAACAAGGGCGCCTTGAGCGGTTGCGGCCGCCTTCAAGACGCGAGGCTCCGAAATCGTCGAACGCTGCCGTCCACGCACCCCATAAGCCAGGCCAACCGCCGGTCCTGGCCGCTGTGGATTTGGGGACGAACAATTGCCGGTTGCTGATCGCGGTTCCGCACGGATCAGGCTTTCGTGTTATTGATGCATTTTCCCGTATCGTCCGGTTGGGGCAGGGGCTCCAGAGCAGACAGGAGCTGTCTACTGACGCCATGGACCGGACGCTCCAAGCATTGAAAATCTGCGCTCGGAAGATGGCCAAGAGGAACGTGACGTCTTCCCGCATCGTGGCGACGGAAGCCTGTCGCAAAGCACGTAATTGCGATGCTTTTCTGGAGCGGGTTGCTTCCGAGACGGATCTGGAGATCGAGATCATCTCGACGGACGAGGAGGCGTCGTTGGCGCTCGCCGGATGTCTGCCCTTGCTGAATCCGGAAATCCCGAACGCACTGGTTTTCGATATCGGTGGCGGCAGTACCGAGTTGGTCTGGCACCGGGCACATCACCACGATGGAGCCCAATGCAACGGCAGCGGCGCGCTTGATACGATTTCCCTGCCATTCGGCGTGGTCACCCTGTCGGAGCGCTATGGTGGGGACAGGTTCGACCGTGTCACCTATCGCAAAATGGTCGAGGAATCCCGAGCGGCGCTTGACGAGTTTGAAACCCGTTTCGGCATCGGCTCCGCAATTCGCGATGGTCAGGTGCAGATGCTCGGAACGTCAGGGACGGTGACGACACTGGCCGGACTGCATATGAATCTCCGCCGCTATGAGCGAAACCGTGTCGATGGTACCTATCTCGATTTTTCGGAGATGGAAGGGATTGCAGAGCACCTGGCGTCGGTCGGGTACCGGGAACGGGCGGCGATGCCATGTATCGGCTCAGACCGTGCAGACCTTGTCGTGGCGGGATGCGCCATTCTGCAAGGAATTTGTGAGCGTTGGCCTGTTGGCAGGCTCCGGGTCGCTGACAGAGGACTGCGCGAGGGAATTCTCGTTGAACTCTTGCAGCGTATTTTGCCCGCAGAATAGGCAGGATGGGTTGACGGGACAGCCGCTTCCGGCGCACTAAAGCGGCCATGACAACCAATCGCGGCGGACGGCGCGGCGGGCGCGGCTCTGGGTCACGGATGACCAGCGTCGAGCTCAAGAATGCGCGCCGACATAAACCTTCATCTCAGCGCTGGCTGCGCCGACAATTGAACGACCCTTATGTGGTCGAGGCGCAAAAGCGCGGCTACCGGTCTCGTGCGGCCTTCAAACTGCAGCAGCTTGATGAGAAGTTTCACTTTCTGAAGTCCGGTCAGAAGGTGGTTGATCTTGGCGCCGCGCCGGGCGGTTGGACTCAGATCGCGGTGGACATCGTCGGGGCCGGCAAGGGCAAAGGCACTGTCATCGGGATTGATCTTCTGGAAATGGAGCCGGTTCCGGGCGCGGATCTGTTCCAGGGTGACTTCATGACCGACGAAGGCCTGGCGGCCCTGCGCGAGCGGATGCCGGAGCAGGTTGATGTCGTGCTGAGCGACATGGCAGCCTCGACCACCGGGCATGCACCGACGGATCATTTGCGGACCGCTGCACTTTGTGAGGCGGCATTCGAATTCGCGCTTGAGGTGCTGGCCGAAGGCGGCAGTTTTGTCGCAAAGGTTTTCAAAGGCGGCAGCGAACAAGAGATGCTGCGGCGTATGAAGCTTGCCTTCCGGGTTGTGAGGCATGCGAAACCGGCCGCCAGCCGGCCTGAATCGCCGGAAGCCTATGTGGTCTGCACTGGTTTCAGGGGAATCTCCGAGGAAAAGCCGGACCGTTCCAAATTGGACGAAGGTGATGACGACAGGTCTGACGATTAAGGCTGAGGAGGGCGTTACTGAAGCTCTTGAGGAGCTCGATGAGCGTCTGGTCGCCTTCAACAAGGATCGATCCGACTGGAACAGCCAGTATTTCACAGTCGAAATCAGGGATGCCGAAGGCGCACTTAAGGGCGGTGCCGGAGGGCGCGTAAATCTTGGCGTGGCAGAAATCCGAGTGCTTTGGCTCGACGAAGATCTGCGGGGCACTGGATGGGGCAAAAGAATCGTTGATGCGATCGCAGACGAAGGGCGCCGGCTCGGGGCGTCCAAGATGCTTCTCGATACCTACGATTTTCAGGCCCGGCCCTTTTATGAGTCGCTTGGCTTTATTGTTTTCGGGACTCTGGACTACCCAACGGGCAACAGTCGCTATTATCTCAGCCGAGATCTCTAGAGCGCCGGCTTGTCCGACAGACTGACTGCCCCACTTTAAAACCTTTCGTTCCTCCCTTTATGGAAGTCATTAATTGAGCAATTCGAAGATCCTCGTTTTCTCCTGAAGTGCACGTGCGGAATCCCTGAACAAGAAACTGGCCACGGCTAGCGCGGCTGCCATCCGGAAGGCCGGAGACGAGGCTACTCTGATCGATCTCAACGATTATCCGGCCCCGATCTATCACGGTGACGACGAAGATGCTCACGGTGTTTCCGCGAACATTAGCGCCCTGAAAAAACTGATTGCCGAGCATAACGGGCTTATGATCGCGACGCCGGAATATGACGGCTTCGTGCCGCCGCTTCTGGCCAACGTTTTAGATGGGTGTCCCGTCCGTCAAAGGATGGCGGACCCGAAGACGTCCTGATGTCGAAACATGTCGCGGTAATGGCGGCGTCTCCAGGCCGACTCGGTGGCGTGCCGGTTCAGGGTTTCGTCACGGTTCCGGGCGTGGGCAGCGCTTTTGGAGATGACGGAAACCTGTCGGACGAGATGGTGTGGAAAGGGCTGGACGCGCTTGCTTTCCGGCTTGTGAAGGCCACCGATAAGGCTTTGTGCACTGCCTCGCATGGCAGCTCTGCGGAAACGTAACGGAAGCGTAGGCACTTCGTGCTTGGCAGGTGGCAGGGCTGGTGTTATAGCGCCGTGCCACCGCAGCAAACGGAGGCACCATGGATATCCGCGAAGCTTTGACCTTCGATGACGTCCTTCTTGAACCGGCCCTTTCGTCGGTTCTCCCGGCACAAGTCGATACGTCCACACAATTGACCCGGTCGATCCGATTGGGGATTCCGGTTATCTCCGCAGCGATGGATACCGTGACCGAAAGCGGTCTTGCCATCGGCATGGCGCAGCTTGGTGGCCTCGGCGTTATTCACAAGAATATGGACGCGGACGCTCAGGCCGGTGAAGTCCGCACGGTGAAGAAGTTCGAAGCAGGCATGGTGGTGAACCCGGTGACCATTGCGCCGGAACAGAGCCTTGCGGACGCCATGTCAGTGATGATGCGCTACAAGATCAGCGGCATCCCGGTGGTGAGAGCCAAGACCGGCAAGCTTGTTGGAATTCTGACTCACCGCGATGTGCGTTTCGCGACGGATATGAGCCAGCCAGTGAAAGATCTGATGACCAAGCGGGTCATCACGGTGCGCGAGGATGTCACGCCGCAAGAAGCGCGGGCGCTGTTGCACAAGCACCGGATTGAAAAACTGCTGGTGGTCGATGGCGATCACAAGTGCATCGGCCTGATCACCGTAAAGGATATGGACAAGGCCCAGACCCACCCGCATGCCTGCAAGGACGAGCAGGGCCGCCTGCGGGTCGCTGCTGCGACGGGCATTGGTTCGGACGGTATTGCCCGGGCTGAGGCGTTGATCGATGCGGAAGTCGATATTATCGTGATCGACACCGCTCATGGTCACTCACAGGGCGTGCTCAGTTCCGTCGAGGCAATCCGCAATCTCAGCAACAATACTCAGATCATCGCAGGTAATGTCGCCACACGGGACGGGGCGCAGGCTCTGATCGATGCGGGCGCAGATGGGGTCAAAGTCGGTATCGGCCCAGGGTCGATCTGCACGACGCGCATGGTTGCCGGTGTCGGTGTGCCGCAGCTCACGGCCATTACAGGAGCGCTCGAAGCCTGCCGCAAGGCTGGGGTGCCGGTGATCTCCGATGGCGGTATCAAGTATTCCGGTGATCTTGCCAAAGCCATCGCAGCCGGCGCCGACTGCGCCATGATCGGCTCGCTCTTCGCCGGGACTGACGAAAGCCCGGGAGAAGTCTTCCTTTACCAGGGCCGTTCCTATAAATCCTACCGTGGCATGGGCTCGCTCGGCGCCATGGCGCGAGGTTCCGCTGACCGGTATTTCCAGGAAGAAGTGTCGGATAATCTGAAGCTGGTTCCGGAAGGGATCGAGGGTCAGGTGCCATACAAGGGCCCGGTCTCCGCCGTGGTGCATCAGCTTATCGGTGGGCTTCGGGCGGCCATGGGGTACACTGGCAACGCGACGCTGGCGGAAATGCAGAGGAACTGCAAGTTCCTGAAAATCAGCTCCGCCGGTCTTCGGGAAAGCCATGTCCATGACGTGACGATTACCCGTGAGGCCCCAAATTACCGTCCGAGCATGTAAACCAGTTCGGTACAACGCCCGGGGCATACCCGGCATAACGAAAGCAACTTAGATGACCCCAGCGGCCCGCCTCCTTGCCGCAATCGAGATCATGGAAGAAGCCGACGCGGATCCGCGTCCGGTTGACCGCGTTCTTGAAGGCTATTTCCGGCAGCGGCGTTATGCGGGGTCAAAGGACCGGCATGCGGTCCGCAACCGGGTGTATGGATTGCTCCGGCGCCGGTCGCGGGTCGACTGGCACCTTGGCCGAACCGGAGTTTCCGAGCACCCGACGGCGCGCATGCGGGTTCTTGCGGATCTGGTGCTCGTGGATGAGCTGACCAAAACGGCGATCACGGAACTCTTTTCCGGTGAAAATCATGCTCCCTACGTGATGGACGAGGTGGAGCTGCGGCTGCTGTCCAAGCTGAAGGGGCAGATTCTGAACAGTGCTCCGGACATGCCTGCGGCCGTGCGTCTGGAGACGCCTGATTGGGTCTACCGGCGGCTTGAGCCGGTGCTGGGTGACGAGCGGGAAGCCGCCCTCGCAGCCATGGGAACCGAGGCTCCGTTCGATCTCAGGATCAATCCGTTGCATAAGGCGGACAGGGATTCGGTCCGTGAGGCGCTTTACAAGCAGGACATCGAGTGCACCCCGACACCGCTGTCGCCCTTCGGTCTTCGGTCTGCAGACCGGAAGCCGATTGATAGTCTCAAGCTGTTCAAGGAAGGTCTCATTGAGGTGCAGGACGAAGGCGCGCAGATTGCCGCGCTGCTGCTCGGTACTGCGCCTGGCATGCAGGTAGCCGATTATTGTGCCGGTGCTGGCGGCAAGAGCCTCGTGCTCGGCGGTCTGATGGAGAACAAGGGCCGTGTCCTCGCGCTCGATACTTCCGAGGGCCGGTTGGAACGCTGCGGTGTCCGTACCCGGCGCGCCGGGCTGCACAATATCGAACGGCACGTTCTGGCTGAAGGCAGCGACCGCAGGGTTAAGCGGCTCGCCGGGAAGTTTGACCGGGTCATGGTTGACGCGCCCTGTTCCGGAACGGGAACCTGGCGCCGGAATCCCGATGCCCGATGGCGCTACAATGAGACGGATCTTGCAGAGCTGAATGATCTGCAGGCGGTGATCTTGCAACGGGCGGCTCGCTTGGTGAAGCCGGGCGGCAGGCTTGCCTATGTCACCTGCTCGCTCTTGCCGGAAGAGAACGAGGGGATCGTCAACGCATTCCTCGAAGCACGGGAAGGCGAGTTCCAGGCACTGGATATCGCAACAGTCTGGGCCGAGACGGTGGCTCCGCTCGGTGGTGGAGACTGCCCGGGTAAAGGGACTGCATTGCGGCTCTATCCGCACAAGCACGGGACGGACGGTTTTTTCGTGCAGATCCTGGAGCGTCGCGCGGCAGAAGAAATACCCGAATAAGGTCCGGGCGCTTTCGTCGTGCTGTTTCGGCGTTTAAACGGTGCTGTCTCTCCATTATCATGATCCCGATGCGTTCCGATGAGAGGAAAGCAATGCCGGATCCGAGAGACATAAAGATACGTCCCGCCCAACCCAAGGACGCGTCCGCGATTGCACGAGTGCAGGTCGAAACCTGGCAGGATGCCTATGTAGGGATCCTGCCTGACCGCGTTCTGCTTGAGTTGCGCGCGGTGCGTTCGGCGGGGCAATGGTCGAACGCGATTGCCAAGAACGGGAATGCCGAGCTTTTTCAAGTCGCCGACTGGAATGGCATGATTGTGGGTTTTTGCCAGGGCGGGATGCGCCGGCAGGATATCACAGCCGCCGGAAATGAAGCTGGCGAGCTTGCCGAAATTTATGTTCTCTATGTGGACCCGAGCTTTCAGGGTCTTGGCGTGGGAACGGCGCTTCTGGGGCGTGTTGTTCAGGGGCTTTCCAATGCTGGATTTGGCGCCCTTGTCTTGACGGTGTTGAGCGAAAATCGCGGCGGTGTGGCGTTTTATGAGAAGCTGGACGGTGTCGCCGATGCCCCTATCGAGTGCAGTGTGATGGGCGTGAAGACGGAAGAGACGGTTTATCGCTGGCCGGACATCCGCTTGCTTCAGGAGCGTCTTGCAAGCGCGGAAGGCTAGCGGCGCCTGTGCGTTGGGACTCTCCATGGGAAAGTTAAAAGCTGCTTACATTGTCGATGATTGTGAGCAGGAATGGCTTGTTTCCGATCTCATCGAGAAGAGCCGACAGTCGGATGACTATGAAATTGCTCTCCTGATTGTTCAAAGAACGTTTCGGACGAATGAGGTATCTAAAGTCCGGAAAATACTTAATTTCATCAAAAGAAGAGGCGTGAAAAAGCTCGTCGAAAAAGCATTGATTGCTTTTCTGCAGCGGGCTGAATGGCGGTTTGCGAGCCTCGCATCGAAGGCCCTCGGAAACACACGTGCTTCTTCCATACTATTCGGGTTTTTCGATCGGCAATCTCTGGATGAAGTCGGCCTGGAGAGACTTTACGTCACACCCGAGATTTCGGACGGCGGGCTGGTCTACCGCTACATGGAGAGTGACATTGAGGCGATCCAAACAAGAAATATCGATGTTCTGATCCGTGGGGGAAGTGGCATCCTGAAGGGAGATATCCTCACTGTTTGTCCCTTTGGCGTTCTCTCGTTTCACCATGGAGATAACGATGTGTATCGGGGCAGCCCCGCCGGGTTTTGGGAGGTGTTGCATCGGGAACCCTCTACCGGGTTTGTCATTCAGAAACTGTCGACCGAACTCGACGGGGGCGATGTCCTCTTTAAAGGGCATATAGGGACAGCGCCGTTCTATGCCCTGAACCAGGCGAAGCTTTACCGGAAAGCCAACATCTTCTTGCATCGGCTGCTGGAAGGTATCGGCCGGTCGGGGAGCTTGCCGGACGCCTATCCAAAAGTGCCCTATGCCTGCCCGCTCTATCGCACTCCCACGATTACTCAACAACTGGCTTATCTCGGGCGCACTGGCTTTCACCTGTCGGGCAAGATCCTCCGCTGGATACGGGGGCAGTCACAACGATGGAGTGTCGCTTACCTGTTGGGTGGAGACTGGAGGGATGCAGTTTTCCGGCGGGGCGTGACGATCAAAAATTTACCAGGTCGCTATCTGGCCGATCCATTCCTGATCTTCCGGGATGGTGCACATTTCTGCTTTGTTGAGGACTATGGCTATGCGAGCGGAAAAGGGAAGATCTCTGTGCTGGGTCTGCGAGAGGGCGGGTATGACGATCTGGGGTGCGCACTGCAGGAAGATTTCCACCTCTCATACCCCTATCTGTTTGAGGCGGAAGGCGGACTTTACATGTGCCCGGAGACGCATGAGGCCGGAGATATACGGCTATACAAATGTGTGAATTTTCCCAACAGGTGGGAGCTTCACAAAGTGATCGTGCGGGATGTGAGCGCGGCCGATACCAGTATTTTCAGGCACAACGGCAAATGGTGGATGCTTACGAATATCGATAGCGCGGGGATCGGCGATCATGATTCCGAGCTTCACGTTTTTCATGCCGATGCATTCGATTCCGAGAATTGGGTTCCGCATCCTCGCAATCCGGTGGTCTTCGACAGTTGTCGGGCACGGAATGGTGGGTTCATTTTGGATGATCGAGGTTTGTTCCGTGTGTTCCAGATTCAGGGTTTCGACACTTACGGCCAGGGCATGGGCGTTGCCCGGATCGACACGTTGGATGAAGAGCATTATCGGGAGAGCGAGATCTGCGCGATCTCGCCTCGGTTTTTTGAAAAGCTCGTCGGCACTCACAGCCTTTCACATTCCGAGGGTCTGACGGTCTTCGATTTTGCCCGGATTGAACGGACCGATCGCTGATCGACGGTTTTCGGGATCAGCGGGCAGGCAGGCTCTTTCGCCTCGATGCATAAAGCATGATTCGAAGGGGCGGGCGCTTGGATTGAAAGTGAGTCTCGCCTTAGAGCGACACCGGTGCCAAGGGCTTGTTCGCTAGCCTTGCCGCAATGCAGCAGTTCGGGTAGTTTCCTGCGCTTCATTCCCGCCCAGCAAAATTGGTGCCCGATGACCGATCGTATCCTCATTCTCGATTTCGGCAGTCAGGTCACACAGCTGATCGCGCGCCGTGTCCGCGAAGCTGGTGTCTATTGCGAAATCATGCCCTTCAACACACCTGTCGAGAAGATCGAGGCGTTCGGCGCCAAGGCCTATATCCTCTCGGGCGGACCGGCCTCCGTGGTTGCAGAGGAAACGCCAAGGGCGCCGCACCTGGTTTTCGAATCCGGCCTTCCTGTGCTGGGCATTTGTTACGGCCAGCAGACCATGTGTCACCAGCTCGGCGGACGGGTCGAGACTTCCGACCACCGCGAATTCGGGCGCGCCTTCGTTGACGTGAAGGACAATTGCATCCTGTTCGACGGGGTTTGGGAGATCGGCGCCAGCGAACAGGTCTGGATGAGCCATGGCGATCGGGTGATCGAGCTTCCGGAGGGCTTCCGGGTCGTCGCTTCCAGCGAAGGTGCTCCCTTCGCGGTGGTCGCTGATGATGAGCGCCGCTACTACGCCACCATGTTCCACCCCGAAGTGGTGCACACGCCGCACGGTGCCGCGCTGCTCTCCAACTTCGTGCACAAGGTCGCAGGCTGTGCCGGTGACTGGACCATGGCCTCCTTCAAGGATCAGGCGATCCAGCAAATCCGCGATCAGGTTGGTGACGGGAAAGTCATCTGCGGTCTCTCCGGCGGGGTCGACAGCTCCGTCGCCGCCGTGCTGATCCACGAGGCCATAGGTGACCAGCTCACCTGCGTCTTTGTCGACCATGGCATGCTGCGCCAGGGCGAGGCGGAAGAGGTCGTGCGGCTGTTCGGCGACAATTACAACATCCCGCTGATCCACAAGGATGCGAGCGATCTGTTCCTCGGCGCGCTTGAAGGTGAGACCGACCCCGAGAAGAAGCGTAAGACCATCGGCTCTCTCTTCATCGACGTGTTCCAGGAAGAAGCGAACAAGATCGAGGGCGCCGCGTTTCTTGCCCAGGGCACGCTTTACCCGGACGTGATCGAGAGCGTCTCGTTCATTGGCGGGCCGAGCGTCACTATCAAAAGCCACCACAATGTTGGCGGTCTGCCGGAGCGGATGAACCTGAAACTGGTCGAACCGTTGCGTGAGCTGTTCAAGGACGAGGTCCGCGATCTCGGCCGCGAACTCGGCCTGCCGGAAACCCTGGTCGGCCGCCACCCGTTCCCCGGTCCGGGCCTTGCAATTCGTATCCCCGGCAGCGACATCACCCGCGAAAAACTGGATATCCTGCGCAAGGCCGACGCGGTGTATCTGGAAGAGATCCGCAATGCAGGTCTCTACGATGCCATCTGGCAGGCCTTCGCCGTCCTCCTGCCGGTTCGTACCGTTGGTGTCATGGGCGATGGCCGGACCTACGACTTCGCCTGCGCACTTCGTGCCGTCACCTCGACCGACGGCATGACCGCAGACTATTACCATTTCGATCACGACTTCCTCAGCCGTGTTTCCACCCGCATCATTAATGAGTGCAAGGGCATCAACCGGGTGACCTACGACATCACCTCGAAGCCTCCGGGGACCATTGAGTGGGAGTAAGCGGCGAGATCGTGCAAGGGCTCGCCCATTTCACGATGATCGGCTAGTGTCTCCCTAAGCCCTGAAACACCATGTGTCGGGGCCCGCTGCTCAAATAGGGGGCATGGTGCGAAAGGTTGCGTCGCTTTTACCGACTTTATTGATCCTAACAGCAGCCTTTGGCCCGATCGCGGCGCGGGCGCAGATCCCGGTTCAAGCTGAACCAGGGACCTTGGAAACGCTGGTTGAGCAGGCTCAAGAGGATGGGTATCAGATTATTCTCGTCCCGCAGGGCGCGGCGACATCTGACGTTGAAAGCGGTGGCGCTGATATTATTTCCGCCACAGCTCGGTTTGAAGTCCTGGCTCGCAAGGCCCGTGGGCGTCTTGTCGAAATTCTCTCCGACATGGATGCGTTCCCGCAACATGTTCATGAGGTGCTCAAGAAAAACGCGGGGCTCGACGGTAGCCCCTGGTGGATTGTTCAGGCCTTTGTCTTGGCTGTCGCCTTTCTGGTTGTTGCCTATCTCGTTGTGATTCCAGTCCGTCGCTGGATGGCATCCCGCTTTGAAAATCTTTATACGCCCGAGCCGGAGGACCGGACGGATCGGTTGATCTATCCGTTGCAGCGGGTGATCTTGAAAATGCTGGGCGTGGCGTTGCTGATCGGGCTCGCGGCAATGCTCGTCGTGTTGTTCGGCGATGAATCGGTGCCGTGGCGCTCGACAATGATGATGACTGTCGTGTTTTTTGGGGTGGCTCAGCTCGGGGTTGTCATCTTCGAGGGGATGATTGGTCCCGACCTGCCTAGGCATCGCATGATCCACTTGTCCGACGAGGACGCGCAGGGCCTTTATCGGGGCTTTGTGACGGCGTGTTTTATCGCCGCCCCCGTCGGAGGGATCTGTGTCTTGATGGACCTGCTTGGGATCGATCGGGGCGCCCATACATTAATGTTGATATGCTCAACGTTGCTGGCGGCACTGCTTTTCTCTGGCCTTGCGATCCGGTATCGCGATGCGGTCGCAAGGGCGATGCTGGGGCCTGCCAATATGGGGATGGAAGAAGCGGGCGACGGGATCTCAAGCGCTGGTCCTGCGCTGCGGGTCTTCGCCTCCTCGTGGCACGCCATTGCCGCCACTTACTTCATGGGCGCCTGGTTTGTTTCCGCGATCCGGTTGTTGCTGGAGGAGCCCGGTGCTTTGGGGTTGATCATGTCGCCGTTGAAATACGGCACTTTGGGCTTCTATCTCTATGCAGTCAGCCTTTTGATCCTCGACCGTTTCATGAAAGGGGCGGCCCCATCCCTTGATGCGGACGATGTTCCGTTTTCCGGCGAGAATTATGCTCTAAAGCAGCTGATTGAGAATGTGATCGCTATGACGCTCGCCCTAGGAGCGGGTTTGTTTATCTTCCAGGACTGGTTCGCTGTGAGTTTGGAGAGCAGCAGTGCACTCGATGCGACAGCGCAGATCATCATTGTCGGTGTCCTTGCCTATATCGCTTTTAACGCAGCGCGCATCAAAATTGACGGCATGATCGCGTTGGAAGGTGGTGACGCTGTCGAGGCACTGCCGGGCGATGAAGGCGGGCAAGGCGGGGCATCCCGCCTTGCGACCTTGCTGCCAATTTTCCGCAATTTCCTGTTAGCCGTTATCGTGGCGACCGCGGGTATGGTGATCTTGTCGGAAATGGGTGTCGACATCGCACCCTTGTTCGCAGGGGCTGGTGTTGTCGGACTTGCCGTTGGCTTTGGCGCCCAGACACTGATCCGGGATATTTTCTCGGGCGCGTTCTTCCTGCTTGATGATGCTTTCCGTAAAGGCGAGTACATCGAGACAGACGGGACTCGCGGCACGGTCGAGAAAATTTCTGTCCGATCCATGCAACTCCGCCATCATCTAGGGCCGCTTCACACCATTCCTTTTGGCGAGATCAAATCCCTGACGAACTACTCCAGGGATTGGGTGATTATGAAACTGCCGCTCCGGTTGACCTATGATACGGATCCGGAAAAAGTTCGGAAATTGATCAAGAAGCTGGGCCAGGAGCTTTTGGAACATCCCGAGATTGGAAGCAGTTTCCTGGAACCTCTCAAGGCTCAGGGTGTGCGCCAGATGGAAGACTCGGCGATGATCTTCTCGGTCAAGTTCATGACCAAGCCGGGAGATCAATTCGTTGCCCGCAAGATCATCTATGCCAAGCTCCGGGAACTGTTCGAATCCAATGGGATCAGGTTCGCGACACGAGAAGTCACCGTGCGTCTGGCGGATGAAACGAGCAGCACCCTCTCCGACAAGAAGAAGGAAGCGGTTTCCGGCGCTGTGGCCCCAGTGCTGGACCAGGAGTTACTGGAGCAACAGGGCGCTGGCGGGCAACAAAAGGACGACAGGTAGAATAAGCGTCACGTCTGGCAGTGCTTTTGACCGATCCCGACGCCAACAGTTTGCAAAAGGCGAGGCAGTGGATTGCTATTGCGTTGACCAAGCGTCCCTGAAGAGGGGCCCCGACTGCATCATCAATGACTGATGTGCGGGAGCAATACTGCGAGTGTTATTCCTCAAGCATAGCGAGGCCTGGCGTATAAAGATCTCCAGTTTTGGATAAATCAGCCCATCCTTGTCGTAGCTTAAACCGGAATATTCTTAATTGAGTATGGTGCCCATCGATCCTTCCATGGGCGGGCTGCTTCCAGCTCAAATGCTAGCTCATACAGCATGCGGTCATTACCTGTTGCTGCCTGAAACATTGAGCCGATCGGCATGCCGCTTTCCGGGTCCCAATTGAGCGGTACAGACATCGCACAATGGCCTGAAACATTAACTGACGCTGTGTAACCCAGGTTGTTCTCTAGTATTGCCAATGTTGCTTCATTGACTTTTGTGGTTGGTGTTAACGTGTCTCCAGGTAAAGAAACTAGCGGCATTACTGGACTGAGAATTAGGTCAACTTGCTCGAATGTTTTGGCATATAGATTTGGAACGGTACTCAAATAAGCAAGTCCTGCGGCCTGCTGTTCGGGAGTAATGGATGCTCCATATTCAATCAAATTTACGGTGAAAGGATCCAGTAGACCAGATTGAGCTGCGCTCATCCCGGTAATGGCCTTTGCTCTTTCAGTGAGCGCACCAAATTGACCAAGAAAAGCTCCATTGAAATTGATAAAAAATTCGTCTTGAGTTACAGGAATATCGATTTCGACGACCTCGTGCCCAAGGTTTTTAATAAGTTCGACCACGTTTTCCTGTGCGCTCCGCACAGCATATTCGACCTTTGCACCTCCCTTGATCGAAGCTGCATAACCTATTTTGAGTCTGGTTTTACTTGGTCTCTCAACCAATCCAATTGCGGGAAATGGACCATCGGGATCTTCTGTGTGAGAAAACAGTGCTGCACTGTCACGCACGGTGCGGCAAATGGCCTGATTTGTCTTGAAAGGACCGTGTGCGCCACCTGCTTCACCAGGCAACATGCGTGCTTTGCTCGGTTTAATCCCGAAAACGCCCTGTGTGCAAGGTGGTAACCGGTTTGACCCTCCGCCATCTGTGCCATGGGCCAGAGGCACCATGCCTGATGCAACTGCTGCACCGGCGCCGCCGCTTGAGCCCAAAGTAGATTTGGACAAGTCCCAAGGATTCTTGGTGAGTCCGAAAGCAGTATTGTTGGTCGCGATGCCCAGCTGAGCGAACTCAGGTACGTTGGTCATCCCGATGATATTCATGCCAGCGGCCTCAATACCGTCTATGTATTTTACATTTTCCTTGGGAATATTTGTGAGCATCATCCGAGAGCCGTCCGTACGGCGCACGCCTCCAACATCAATCATATCCTTGATAAGGATCGGCATTCCAGCAAAGGTGGAGTTTTTTGAAATAGTCTCTGCTTTTTCATAAGCACGTTCAAATGTTGGGGTAGTGATCGCGTTGATCAGCGGCTCAATGGCCTCAATGCGGCGGATGGTGATGTCAACGGCTTCTATTTGTGAAATCTCGCCAGTTTTGATCAATTCGGCCATGCCGAGTGCGTCGTAGTTCACGAACTCATCAATAGATTTAGATTTTGCGCAAGCTCTCTTGACCTGTGCAGGAAGCATAGCAGCAAGGGCTGTTGCAGCAGCGGATGATTTCAGAAAATCACGTCTGCTGACGGACCTGTTCTGCTTTGGACAATAACGGACTTTGCCGATTTCTTCTCTCCCATTGCCGTAAATTTCTCGATCCTTGCGCAATTCTGCTGTTCCTATCAATAGGAATTATGTACCTCAGGCAGCGGCAATAATTGCGCTGAAGCTCGATATCCTGCGTAAGGCCGACGCGGTGTATCTGGAAGAGAATCCGCAATGCCGGCCTGTACGATGCCATCTGGCAGGCCTTCGCGGTGCTGCTGCCTGTCCGCACCGTGGGCGTCATGGGCGACGGCCGGACCAACGACTTCGCCTGCGCGCTCCGCGCCGTCACTTCGACCACGAGTTCCTCAGACGGGTCTCCACCCGCATCATCAATGAATGCAAGGGTATCAACCGGGTGACCTGCGACATCACCTCGAAGCCTCCGGGGACCATTGAGTGGGAGTAATCCGGGCCCGTTGCTATACGTCTTCGGCGGTATAGCGTGCGCGGCGGCGGAAGCTTGCCGGTGTCTCGCCGGTTCGTGCGGTGAAGAAGCGGGAAAAATAGGATGGTGACGAGAAGTCGAGTGCGTAAGCGATTTCGGCGACCGGATGATCGCTGAAGACCAACCGGCGCTTGGCTTCCAATAGAACCCTGTCCTGGATGATGGCTCCGGCTGTGGACCCGGTCACTTCCTTGACGGTTCGGGAAAGATGGGTCGGGGTGACCGCCATCATGGCGGCGAACGACGCGACCGATCTGGTCGTGTGCAGATGTTGATCCAGCAGTTCCTCGAAACGCTGGACCACTCGGCGCCCCCGGCCGGTTCCGGATGGTGTGGTGCCCGGCTCTTCGGGAAGGCCCCGGTAAAGGTTGAGTAAAAGAAGCTGGAACAGAGATTCCAAAGCCAGGTTGCGGTCCACGCCATAGCGCTGATGTTCCTCTTCGATCCTGCCGACCAGAAGCTGGACTTCAGCCAGCAAGGCTGCATGTTGCTGCCCCTGAAGAACATGCGGCTTCTGGGTCAGATCCCGCAGCCATGGCCGCCCTTCCGTCAGCCGGACGACGTCCGCGCTCGGTATGGTAATCACCCACCCAAGCATCTCCGGCTCGTAATCGAAACCGTGGCGGCACAGAGCGGGCGCCCAGACCAGCGCGGGACTCTGAAGACGGTAATGACTGTCGTCTATTTGACCCGTGACGTTCCCCCGGCCGAACAGAAAGAGCTGCGATAGTCCCTCGTGATAATGCGGGGCGACGGTCCAGTTGTGGATGTGGCGGCGCTCGGCGATCCGCTCGCAATTCAGCAGGCCTACGTGGGCTGACGGGGAGCCCAGGACATATTGATGCTGGTCGAGAGCGGCATCATTCATGGCATGCCTGATATGTTGAGATAGTGCAATTTATTGTCACAAGAGTGGCTTGATCCTAACCGGAATGATGCTGAATCTCGACAAAATCTATCTCGGCTAAAAATCGGCCGAAATTGAATAATGAAAATACTGCGGGAGGATGCTGTGACGCGAATTGCCATTGCGGGAGCCGGGATCGGCGGTTTGACCGCGGCCCTTTGTCTGCACGAGCGGGGATTTTCCGTGCAGGTCTACGAAGCGGTCGGCGACATAAGCCCCTTGGGTGTCGGCATCAACGTAATGCCTCACGCTTCGGCGATCTTGCGGGACTTGGGGTTGGCGGACGTGCTGGACGCAACCGCTATTCAAACCCGCTGCATCGAATACCGGACCAGATACGGGCATCTGATCCAGTCCGATCCTCGCAACATGGAAGCAGGCTTCGCGGCGCCGCAATATTCGGTCCATCGCGGCGATCTGCAGTTCCTGCTGCTGGACGCGGTGAAAGAGCGTCTGGGTAAGAATGCCGTTGTTACCGGAAAGAAGGTGACACGATTTGCACAGGAAGAGGCGTTGGTGACGGTGCATTTCGCCGACGGTGACAATACCGAATGCGATCTGCTGATCGGCGCCGACGGTCTGCATTCGGCGATACGGGCACAGATACATCCTGATGAAGGGCCGCTGCATTACGAAGGGACGATGATGTGGCGGGGGGCGGTCGAGATGGAAATGATCGGCGATGGCCGAACCATGGTGATCGCTGGCGATCATGATGTGAAATTCGTCACCTATCCGATCAGTGAGCAGGCCCGGCGGCAGAGTAAGTCCCTGACCAATTGGGTGGCGGAGCTGCGCCGCGATCAACCCCGCCATGTTCAGGATGCGGACTGGACCCGGCAGGGCACACGGGAATTCATCGACGCCTTTAGAGAATTTGCACTGCCGGACATGGATGTCGCGGCGCTCATGGACGCAACCGAGCAGGTAAACGAGTTTCCGATGGTCGATCGCGATCCGGTAGGGTTCTGGACAGTCGGACGGGTCACCCTGTTGGGCGATGCCGCGCATCCAATGTATCCGATCGGCGCCAATGGCGCCTCGCAAGCGATTATCGACGCTCGTATTCTCGCAGACATCCTGGGCCAGAAACCCGGCCCGGACGGTCTGCTCGCCTATGAGGAACTCCGCTGTCCGGCAACCTCAAAGCTGGTCATGACCAATCGGCGTTCGGGGCCCGAGAGGGTACTGGACATTGCCGCTGCCCGGGTGACCGGCCCCGACGACAGGATCGAGGATTTGATCTCGACGGAGGAGCTTGAAGAAGTGGCTGCCGGCTACCGAGAGGTCGCGGGCTTTCGTAAGAAGGCAGTCGGATCTGGGAGAGAAGTCATATGATCCGATATTTTGCGGAGTAGGCCTACGCCGGGGCCGTGAACGATCGTATGGGGGAGGATATCAGTCCCAGGCTCACAGAGGTTATGGGGTGTCTGGTGAAACATCTGCATGCTTTCGCGGAGGAAATGGATTCCACGCAGGGAGAATGGGAGTTCGGCATCGACTTCCGAATGCGGACGGGCCAGCTCTGTTCTGCAGAACGGCAGGAGTTTACCCTGCTTTCCGACACGCTCGGTTTCTTGATTTTGAGGGGTAGCTGATTGAGGGGCGACGTTCGATGCCTGGTCGGACAATGCGGACGGATTTTACGATGTACAGCAACCGTTATGGAATAACAGAGGCATCTTCGTTACCGGCAAGGACGGTGCCGGGGGCATTTTCGTGACAGGCGGCATACTTACTTTGACCATGAACCCCACGATCGACGTCTCGGCTGTGACCGATAGTGTGGTTCCAACCGATAAACTCCGCTGTCGCGACGCTCATCGTGATTCCGGGGGCGGCGGGATCAATGTTGCACGGGTGATCGGACGCTTTGGCAGAACCTGTCGCGCGATTTATCCGGCTGGTGGCGCGCAAGGGCAGCAGCTCCGGGGCATACTAGTGGAACAGGGTGTCGATAGTTTGGCCATCGACGTTTCTGCCGAAACGCGAGAGAGTTTTTCCATAACCGAGGCGCGCAGCGGCGCGCAATACCGGTTCGTTCTTCCCGGCGATCCCCTCGGGCAGGCGGATTGGCAGGCATGCATCGATGCTGTCGCTACCCACGCCAAGCCGCATCACTATGTTGTCGCCAGCGGTAGCCTGCCGCCCGGCGTGCCGGATGACTTCTATGCAAGACTCGCTGGAGAACTCGTGGGTCGCAAGGTCCGTCTTGTGATCGATAGTTCGGGGCGCGCGCTCGACGCGGCAATACGCAACGGAATTTATCTCGCCAAGCCCAACCTTCAGGAACTACGCGATCTGACCGGTTCTCTACTTGAGCGGCGATCGGAGTGGGAGGAAGCCGCTGCCGATCTGGTCCGGGTTCACCAGGTCGAGATTGTTCTGCTGACTCTGGGAGAAGAGGGTGCGTTCCTTGCGACCCGGGATCTTCGTGTGCGCGCGGATGCTGTGCCGGTAGAAGCCGTCAGTGCTGTAGGCGCGGGCGACAGTTGCCTCGCCGCCATGGTCTGGCGGCTGG
Organism: Nisaea sp.; assembly: GCF_039990255.1. Lineage (GTDB taxonomy): Bacteria > Pseudomonadota > Alphaproteobacteria > Thalassobaculales > Thalassobaculaceae > Nisaea. Next base: position 537,786 of record NZ_JBDXGG010000018.1, read on the forward strand.
CGTTAGGCGATGCGCCGGAGGCGGCGTTCAAGTATGCCATTGCAGCCGGTTCGGCCGCGCTTCTGACACCGGGCACCGATCTCTGCCACAAAGAGGAAGTGGAGCGATTGCTGGGTCAGGTTCGCACGGAAGTGCTGGAATGCTAGCCCCATACAATGCGTATCTGACTGCACTTGGCGACAGAATTGCCAAACGCGCCCGGTTCGACTAAATATTAATCTGCATCAAGAGTTGAGCCGACGCTCAACGCCAACCTGCTCTCCGGGCAAGGTGGCGCTCCTCTAAAGGAAGATGTGGCCGAACCGGCAACCAAACGGGTCTCGCCATAACGTCTGCTCTGCTCGATGCGCCGAAAAAGCAGAGGACGTTTACATGCCGATCAAGATTCCAAACGATCTTCCCGCCTTCGCCGCACTTGAAGCTGAAGGCGTCATGGTCATGCGTGAGGCGGATGCCATCCGTCAGGATGTGCGGCCTCTCAAGATCGGTTTGCTGAATCTGATGCCGGACAAGATCCGCACGGAAACCCAGATCGCCCGCCTGCTCGGTGCAGGACCGCTACAGGTTGAGCTGTCTCTGATCAAGATGACGGATCATGTGTCCCGCAATGTGTCTGCGGAGCACATGATTTCCTTCTATCGGCCGTGGGAAGACGTCAGGGAAGAGAAGTTCGACGGGCTGGTTATCACCGGGGCTCCGGTCGAAAAGATGGAATTCGAGGACGTGTCCTATTGGTCCGAGCTCTGCCGGATCTTCGATTGGACAAGGAGCCACGTGCATTCGTGCTTTTCGATTTGCTGGGGTGCTCAGGCGGCGCTTTATCATTTCCATGGCGTGCCAAAGCACGAATTGCCGCAAAAGGCGTTCGGCGTTTACCGGCATCGCAATATGGCGCCGGCATCACCTTACCTGCGTGGATTTTCAGACGACTTTTCCATACCGGTGTCCCGCTGGACCGAGATCCGATCAGCCGACATTCCAACGGAATCGGGGATTACAACCCTGATGGATTCGGCCGAGAAGGGGCCATGCCTGCTTGAGGACAAGGCGCGGCGCACGCTCTTCATGTTCAATCACATCGAATATGACTCGGACTCGCTTAGCGACGAATATTTCCGTGACCGTTCCCGGGGGCTCGATACGGCATTGCCGCACGATTACTTCCCGGACAACGATCCGGAGCAGGCGCCAAAGAACCATTGGCGCAGTCATGCACATTTGTTGTTCGCCAACTGGATCAACCAGATCTACCAGACGACGCCGTTCGACATGACGTTGATCGGAAGCGGGGCGGAAGAGCCTTGATCCGCCGGACTGGCGCCTGCTCATAATGGCGGTGGGCGACTGTCCTCTCTTTTTGTCCGGGCGGCAATCTCCTAACGTCTGGCACGAGCAAGTCTGAAGACGCCAAAGCAAGAGGCGTCAGTATCAAAAAACGGGGTAGGAAATGACTGATTCAAAGGTTGCCATCATCACGGGGGCCGCGCGCGGTATTGGCCTGGCGGCGGCACTCAAGTTTCTGGACGAGGGCTGGCGCGTGGCGCTGCTGGATCGGGACCGGGAAACCTTGACGCAGGCGATGGAAGATATCGGCCATCGCAATGGCGCCATGCCGATCTTTGCCGATGTCTCGGATCCGGATCAGGTGCGTCGGGCGGTCGGGGAGACCGAGGCCGCCTTCGGGCGTATCGATGCGCTGGTCAACAATGCCGGGATTGCGAACTTCAAGCCGGTCCTGGAGACCAGCTTCGAGGAGTGGTCCGAGATCATGGCGACCAACCTCAATGGCCCGTTCCTTTGCACTAATGCCGTTGCTCCGGTGATGTTGAAAACCGGAGGCGGAGCAGTTGTGAACATCGCCTCCATCTCGGGCTTCCGGGCGAGTACGCTCCGGGTCGCCTACGGCACCAGCAAGGCAGGCGTGCTGCATTTGACGAAGCAGCAAGCGGCTGAGCTTGGTAACGTGGGTATCCGGGTTAATGCTGTTTGTCCCGGTCCGGTTGACACGGCTATGGCGATGAAGGTGCATACGCCTGAAATCCGTGCAGACTATCACGCCAACATCCCGCTGAACCGCTACGGGCTCGAGTCAGAACTGGCCGAAGCGATCTATTTTCTCTCAAGCGACAAGGCGAGTTACGTAAATGGCCAATACCTCGCCGTCGACGGCGGCTTCGAGGCTACGGGTATCGGGCTGACGAGCCTAAGACAGGACCCTTAGAAGGTATATTATCGTTTGCGGCGGTGCCAATGCAGTGCGGGCGCGCGGAGCTAGTTGTTCTTGCGCGGCTCGAGGCGGCGTTGTTGTTCCATAGCAGCATTGGCGCTGACTCGAGTGGTTTTGCGATGGCGATATTTCCGGCGGTTGTCTTGAGGGATGGCGAAGAAACTGCATAAGAACGGATCTCGATCCGCTTTGGGTTGAGTGTCGATTTCACCAGAGAATTAGCAGAGCGGTGTCAGCCTGCCGATGGTGACTCCGGCGTCATGTAGGCAGAAAAATCTGGGCCAGTGCAAAAGGCAAAAAAACTGTCATTCCTCAGCTTGAAGGAGCTTCCCGAGGCATCAACGATGAAGTGCTTTTAGGGTTGTATGGGGTTTCCTTTCCAGCTTTCCGATTTTTAAGTAATTTTAAGTTTATTTTTACTTGTGCGAGATCGACCGTTGGAAATCATCACTGTTAACGAGATGTCATGAAAAGCATTTCATTTTAGCCATTTTTAATACTGAAGTAGTTTTTATGACGCATTGTGTGTTTCTACGTGATGATTTTGGGGCTAAACCCTTGCGGTTCTAGAGAGTACTGATGTATGGTTTTCCGAGATTTCAGAATACACATCTAAAAATTGCGAGATTTTAAGTTCTGGTGCTCTGAACATTAGCTTAGAGCGGGGTGTGTGATTGATCTCCTGCGGCCGTTTGGGATCGGCTCAGGGTGGCGGGCCGGGGCTTCGTCTCCGGCTCGCTGCGTCTCGGCATCTGCCCGCTGATGCCGTTTTCTGGTGGGCTTAAACGAAGCTCTCCAAAGTTTCTGCGCATTCCGATAGCAGGGCGGCTTTCCGGGCACAAATTTCCATTTCTTCAAAGCGTGCTGCAGGCCCAACGATGCCGAGAGCAGCTTTGGCTGTGTTGTCCGGTCCCAGTACAGGTACCGCGATGGAGGCGACGCCAGGCTCGTATTCCCCAGTGACATGGGCAAACCCACGCGCTCGAACAGCTGAGAGATCAGCAAGAATTGCGTCCGGATCTGTTTTGGTATCTGGCGTATAGGACGCTGATGGCTTGGCGAGTAAGCGTTCGATCTCTTCCGGATCGCTAAATGCCAGTAGCACGCGGCCGATTGCGGTCGCGGTCAGCGGCAATCTTGAGCCGATGCTGAACCCGGACGTGATCAGTGTCGGGTCACCGGGAGAATAAGCGACATAGATTGCATCCACTCCGTCCCTGACCGCGAGCGAGATCGCGTCCCCGAGGCGTTTCGAATAAGCGGCCATCACAGGCTGTACGGTGCGTCCGAACTGCCGCTCCTTCAAATAGCCGCTTGCCAGACGGAGGATGCGCGGGGTCGGCGTAAAAGCACGGTTGGTTTCTGCCAGATAGCCTAGTCGAACCAAGGTCAGAACCAGTCGCCGCGTGACCGAGCGATTGATGCCGGTTCTGCGTGCAAGCTCCGGGATCGTGAGGGGAGCCGCAGCGCGCTCGAAGGCTTCAAGGACTTCCATCCCTTTTATGAAAGTGAGCGAGATATCTTTATCGGTAATCATGAAGCTCCCAGGGCTTGACCGATGCATCTGTTTGCGGTGTATTTTTTACTATGATCAATAATAGACCGAATGTTCGATAATCGGTCAAACTTATATGTCAACTCAGGTGTGTCCTTGACGCGAGTTGGCAAGGAGAGACGTGACGTGGGGACCAAAATCACGGTTCATTTCGTCCGGTCGGAAGGATCGGTCGAAACGGTCGAGGCAGAGACGGGTGAATCCGTCATGCAAGCCGCTGTTTTCAATGACGTCGAGGGGATCGAGGCAGAATGTGGCGGCAGCTGCATGTGCGCTACCTGCCATGTCTATTTCGACGACGCGATCTCCAGTCTTTTGCCCGAAGCCGAGGAAGAAGAGACGGTTATGCTTGAGGACGCGGCTGCCGAAGTGCGTCCGACCAGCCGTCTCTCTTGTCAGGTCAAACTTACGGGTGAGATGGACGGGATCAAGATTCATATCCCGGATCGTCAGTACTGAAGAAACCGCTTTTGCGCTACCGGACCGGAGCGCTTGGCTGCAAAGGAGTTCCCAGCCATGATGAGCCAGGAAAAGAACGACGAGATCACGCTGGTTGGCGCCGACCGGCCGGCTGGGCAATTGCTTCGTCATTACTGGATGCCAGCGGCGCTCGCGGTCGAACTTGACGGCCCGCGCCCGGTGGCGCCGGTCCGACTGATGGGCGAGGATCTGGTACTTTTCCGGCGCGAGGACAACACGCTTGGCCTGATGAGCCGGTTCTGTCCTCATCGTGGGGTCGATCTCTGCTACGGACGGCTTGAGGGCGGCGGTATTCGCTGCTCTTTCCACGGCTGGCACTTCGACCAGACCGGGCAATGCACCGAGCAGCCGGCAGAACCCGATGGCTCGCGCATGCACGAGCGGGTCAAGATTTCCAGCTATCCGGCGGTAGAGAAGAACGGTGTAATTTGGGCCTATATGGGGCCGGGTGAGCCGCCGGCCTTTCCGGCGCTGGACTGTTTCCGCGCGCCCGACAGCCATGTCTTCGCCTTTAAGGGACTGTGGGAGTGCAACTGGCTGCAGGCGCTCGAGATAGGTATCGATCCGGCGCATGCTTCCTTCCTTCATCGTTTTCTGCAGGATGAGGACCCGGCGGACGGATACGGCAAGCAGTTCCGGGACAAAGCGGCCCAGAGCGACCTGCCGATGACAAAAGTATTGCGCGATTTCGATAATCCGGAACTGAAGGTCGAGGAGACCGATTACGGGCTGCGGATCATCGCGTTGCGCGATCTCGGCAACGGCCAGCGTCATGTCCGGGTGACCAATCAGGTTTTTCCCTGTGCCATCACCATTCCGATGTCGAACGAGATGACCATCACCCAGTGGCATGTGCCGGTGGATGACACGCATTGCTACTGGTACTCGATGTTCACCAGTTTCGGTGCCCCCGTCGACAAGGAAAAGATGCGGGAGCAGCGCTTGAAGGAGCACCGATTGCCGGACTATGCGCCGCTTCGCAACAAGTCGAACGAGTATGGCTATGACCCGGAAGAGCAGAAGACCCTGACCTATACGGGCATGGGGTTGGACATCAACGTGCATGACCAATGGGCGGTGGAATCCATGGGAGCGGTTCAGGACCGCACCCGCGAGCATCTGGCGTCCTCCGATGCCGCCATCGTTCGCTACCGGCGCATGCTGCGCGCCGCGATCAAGAGCGTGAAGCTGGGTGAAGGCGAGCTGCCGCTGGTGATTGACGAGGTCACGGCAAAAGACATTCAGGGGCCGATCTCAATCGACGCAATCGGGCCGACAGAGGAATGGGAGTCCGTCTGGACCGACCGGGACGCCGGCCGGCGCGCCTCCTGCACCTGGGATGCGGCGCTCTCGTGAACGGCTCAAGTGTAGACCAGACCGCTATCGATGCCGTTCTGGCGCGGGTAGCGGAAGAACGGCTGGAGGTCGTCCGCATTTCCTTTGCCGACCAGCATGGAATTCTGCGTGGCAAGACGGTGATGGCGGCGGATCTGGAGAGCGCCTTCCGCTCCGGCATCGCCATGACCTCCACGCTGCTGCTGAAGGACACCTCGCATCGGACGGTATTCCCTGTCTGGCAGGAGGATGCGGGATTTGGGGCCGGGCGGATGACCGGGGCTGCAGATGTATTGATGTATCCCGACCCGGCAACCTTCAAGGTACTGCCCTGGTCGCCGCATTCCGGTTGGATGCAGGCGGACCTGATGGATGCTGACGGAGTGCCGCTTGAGGTCTGCTCGCGCGGTATTCTGCGCCGCGCGGTTGAGAGGCTGAACGCCCAGGGGTACGATTTGATCACGGGGCTGGAGGTCGAGTTCCATGTCTTGAAGGTGGTCGATCCGAAGCTCGGCCATGAGGATACGGGGCAGCCAGAGGCGGTGCCGAAGACCGAGCTACTCTCTCACGGCTATCAATATCTGACCGAGGATAGGTACGACCGACTGGAAAACGTGTTCGATCTGGTCCGGCGCAATGCGGCGGCGCTCGGTCTGCCGGTGCGCTCCTTCGAGGCCGAATTCGGTCCGAGCCAGTGCGAGGTGACGTTCCATCCAGCGTCCGCCATGGTGCACGCGGATAACATGATCCTGTTTCGCTCTATGGTGAAGCAGGTCTGCCGCCGTGCCGGGTTGCACGCGACTTTCATGTGTCGGCCGAAATTCAAGGACGCGATGGCCAGCGGCTGGCATCTGCATCAGTCTCTTGTTGATCTGAAGAGCGGTGAAAACCTGTTCATCCCAGAGGAGGGCGAAACTCTTTCGATGCTCTGCGGGAACTGGGTTGCGGGCCTGCTCGAGCACGCGGCCGAGAGTTGCCTGCTCTCGACACCGACAGTGAACGGCTACAAGCGCTATCGGCCCTTTACTCTGGCGCCTGATCGGGTGCAGTGGGGCCGGGACAACAAGGGCGCCATGATCCGTGCTCTGGCCAAACCGGGCGACAAAGCCAGCCGGATAGAGAACCGGGTCGGCGAGCCGACGGCCAATCCCTATCTCTATATGGCTTCCCAGGTCCTTGCGGGCCTTGATGGAATCGAGCGCGGGCTTGAAGCACCGATGCCGGTCGAGCGGCCATACGACAGCGATGCGGACAAACTGCCATCAAGCCTGGAGCATGCGATTGGCCTGTTTCGAGAGAGCAGCTTTTTCCGGAAAGCGCTTGGTGATGCCTATGTGGATTACTACAGCCACATAAAGCAGGCGGAGTGGGATCGCTATGCCCAGGCCGTCTCCGAGTGGGAAGAGCGGGAATATTTTTCGCTGTTCTAGGCTTTGATTTCTCGCTGTGTTCGGAGCGTGGATGCTCCTCGACAACAAATTAATCCAATGAGCCGCTGTGGATTCAGTAACTGATCCGGTCCATTTTATTGGATCAGCGGCTTAGCCCGGCCAGGGCCGAGAGAACTCCGCGATAGGGCAGCAGCAAGCTGTTCTCGTCGAGCGCTGAGGGATGGTTCCAGGTGGCGACCACACAGCGTGCGATCCCGTCCGTCCCAACCACCCGGCTGGACAGATTAAGGACCCCCGTTTCCGAGCCGCCCTTGTAGGAAAATTCTCGCCACTGGCCGGGATCGATAGGGCCGGGATTGATGCTGCCGCTCGGCAGACCGGAGGTGTCTTCCAATAAGGTGCAAAGCTCTCGAGCGGAGAAGAACCATTCTACTGCCTCGAATGTTGGCTCGGACGCGAGCGCATGGGGGTCGGGCAGCGGTATATCCGCGATCCGCTCCAGAATAAGCCTGCGCGCGGCCTCGTCCGCACCCGCCCATTCAAGGCGCAGCGCGGAATGGTCCCGGGTCTTCAGGGTGAACAGCTCGCGGGTGGTCAGGAACGGGCTGTTGCGTGGCGAGACTGCCTCTACCGCATTCCGCCCGACCAGACGGATTAAGGCGTCTGTCGCGGTGTTGTCGCTGATCGATATCATGACATGCGCCAGTGATCCGAGTGTGAGGGGCGTGCCGTCCGGCCAGTCCTGTAGCGTTCCGCTGGGCAGGGATTTCCATTCGGGCCGCAACTCCACGACGTCGGACCATTGCTTGTCCCCATTGCGGACAGAGAGAGACAGAGCTTTCAGTATTGCGAGTTTTGCCGCGGACCCGACTGCGAGAGGTTCGTCCGCGTTGTGCGATATCAGCGGCTTCCCGTCTTCTAGAACAAGCAGCGAGACGGCTCCCGGCAACCCGGTGATGGCTGCCGCATGCTCCTCGACCGATCCAGACGGCACCGGAGCGCCGAACCAGAGACCGGTAATACGGCCTTCCTGATTAAGAACGATCTTTGCGGGGATATCCGCACCCTCGAAACTCAGCCGGTACCCGTCCCCGTCTGGTTCGATTTTGCCAAGCGCGCCATAGCTTTGACGCAGGCTGGAAAGAATCTGTGCGATGCTTGAGGCAGGGACTTGAGCGAGAAAAGCCGTTGAGAAGCGCGCATCGTCCAGCTTCTCAGTTTCGAACAGCGCTCTTAGGGTTACGTCTGGTGTCATGCTTTCCGCGCCAGTGACGGATGGGATGCAGAGTGAGAATAGCAGCAGAAATCCGGCCAGGGCAGGCGCGAGTGAGAGGTGCCGGGCATGCCGGAACATTCTTGAGCGCAAAGTCATCCCGCTTTCATGGTGAATTCGAGCCCGTGCATGTTGCCGATATAGAAACCGGGCTTGGTCATCCTGAACTGGATCACCGCCGGGCCAATCATGATGTCGGCGCGGTCGCGACTGAGACGCACCACCTTGCCGTGTTCTGTCTTGTCCGTATCGGTGCAGGTTACCGAAACAATGTCATCCAGACGCATGTCGCATCCTCCGTTCCATGTACGGAACAGAATGACACATCCTGTGTTTCGGTTTTGTGGAGTTTTTCGCTCGCGCGAATGGACCCCTTAGTCGAGGTCCATTTCCAGGATAGTCATATGGAAATCATAGGAAACATCGCCTTCTTCATCATCCTTGAAGATGACGCCGATGAATTCTCCATCCAGGGAGACTTCGGCCGAATCGTCTTTATTCGGACGGCCTTCGATGCTGATGCCGTGATTTCCGAAGGTCTGGCGCAGGTAGCGCTGAACTTTTTCGATTTCGCTCTTTTGCACGGGTGTCCCCCTTGTTCGATTGAGCGGACGGGAATAGCGGAACCATGCCGATGGTTCAAGGCGTTCCGGTAAAACAGCTTGCCGCAGTTTTACGTCGCTGCCTATCTTCCGATGCATGACCCAGCGCGAAACCATCATTATTGACTGTGATCCGGGAATTGACGATGCGGTGGCCCTGCTGCTTGCCTTCACCAGCCCGGAAGAATTCGACATCAAAGCCGTCACCACGGTTGCGGGCAATGTGCCGCTGCACCGGACGGAGGCGAATGCCCGTCGTATCCGAGATCTTGCAGGGCGCGGCGAGGTGCCGATCCATGCCGGCTGCCCGCGCCCGTTGATCAAGGCGCTGAAAACGGCGGATGAGATTCACGGCAAGACCGGGCTGGACGGAAGCGACCTTCCCGACCCGGCCTCTCACCTCGCGCCGGGACATGGCGCGGATGTCTTGCGCCAGGAGATTTCCAATGCGCCGGGCGGTATCACGTTGATGCCGGTGGGGCCGTTGACGAATGTCGCGCATGCCCTGGCGGCGCGACCGGAATTCGCGCAGGAAGTCTCGAATATCGTCGTCATGGGCGGCTCGACCGGACCCGGTAACGTCACGCCCCATGCCGAGTTCAATTTCCATGTCGACCCGCATGCCGCCCATATCGTCTTCGAGAGTGGCGCGCCGATTGTCATGCACGGTCTGAATATCACCCATCAGGTTCGGGCGAAGCCGGACTGGATTGCGGCGCTGCGGGCGCTCGATACAACAGTTGGCCATGCGACTGCCGGAATGCTGACCTTTTATGACTCCGACAATGACCCGGCTCTGCACGACGTGCTGACGGTTGGCTACATGCTCTGGCCGGAACTGTTCTCCGGTGAAGCGCGGCGCGTGGATATTGTTACCGAAGGCATTGAAGCGGGGCGCAGCATCGTCCGCGATGCGGGCGACGGGGCGCCGAACGCAACCGTTATGCTGGATGTCGACGCGGATGAGTTCCTCGCCCGCTTGCTCAACCGCCTCTCGCGTTACTCCTGATGTCTTCCGAAAAGCCAAAGGTCGCCAAAGGGGCGGGCATCAGCGGCAGACCCGCCCTTGCCCAGGACCCGCATGCGGTCAAGGAACCTAAGGAAAACAACCTGGAGCAGGCGATCGGCCGGGAGGTGCGGGAATTCCGCAAGGCACTCGGTATCACCGTCGCGGATCTCGCCACGTCCACCGGTCTTTCGGTCGGCATGTTGTCGAAGATCGAGAACGGCGCGATCTCTCCCTCCCTGACCACACTACAGGCCGTTGCCCGTGCTCTCGGTGTGCCGATCACCGATCTCTTCAAACGGTTCGAGGAACCACGCAACGCGGTCTTCGTGAAGGCGGGTGAAGGGGTGCAGGTCGAGCGCCGGGGCACGCGGGCCGGGCACCAGTACAATCTGCTCGGTTATCTCGAAGGCAATACCAGCGGCGTTCTTGTCGAGCCCTACGTGATCAGCCTGACCGAGGATTCCGACATCTTCCCCGCCTTTCAACATCAGGGCACCGAGCTGATCTACATGCTGGAGGGCGAGGTGCTTTATCGGCATGGAGACGAGACCCACCGGATGCTGCCGGGGGACAGCCTGTTCTTCGATGCGGATGCGCCGCACGGGCCGGAAGAACTTATCACCCGGCCGATCCGCTATCTCTCGATCATTTCCTATCCCCAGCGCGGATCGCAGGACTGAACGAATTATTCTCCATAAGAAACAATTATTCTTCGCAATTGAGTTCCTGAAGACGGGCTGCTAACCTCCGTCAGAACTTGATACGGAGGGTTGCCGGTATGTGCGGCATCGTTGGTTTGTTCCTGAAGGACAAGGCGCTGGAGCCGCAGCTCGGCGCGCTGCTGTCGGATATGCTGATCACCATGACGGATCGTGGTCCGGACAGTGCCGGCATTGCGATTTATGGCCCGAGCGAAGCGGGCTCTGGAAAAATCACGGTCCAGTCCGCCGACCTAGCCATGGATTTCAAAGGGCTCAAAGTTGCGCTCGCGAAAAAGCTGGGCGTTCCCGTCTCCGTGACGGTGCGGGCGACACATGCGGTGATTGCGGTGGAGAGTGGCAAGCTGGATGCGGCGCGGACGGCTCTGAAGGAACTCCGGCCGGGCATCACCGTGATGGGCAGCGGAGAGAGCGTCGAGATTTACAAGGAAGTCGGGCTGCCGAAAGACGTGGCTGCCCGCTTCAAGATCGGCGCAATGGCCGGCACGCACGGCATCGGCCATACCCGTATGGCAACCGAGTCGGCTGTGACCACCTTTGGCGCGCATCCGTTCTCGACCGGACCGGACCAGTGTCTGGTTCACAATGGCTCGCTCTCCAACCATAACAATCTGCGGCGCGAGTTGGTCCGGAACGGGCTCCGTTTCGAGACCGAGAACGATACAGAGGTCGCCGCTGCCTATCTCTCCCACAAGCTCGCGACCGGCAGCAATCTGGGCGCAGCGCTGGAGAGCGGGCTGAGCGATCTGGACGGCTTCTACACTTTCGTGGTCGGCACCAAATCCGGCTTCGGCGTGCTGCGCGATCCGATTGCCTGCAAGCCTGCTGTGATGGCCGAGACGGACGGCTATGTTGCCTTCGGCTCCGAATACCGGGCGCTGGTCAACCTGCCGGGCATTGAAGCCGCCCGGGTCTGGGAGCCGGAACCCGCAACTGTCTATTTCTGGGAGCATTGAGCGATGCCGACCTTTGATCTGGCGTCGGTTCCGCTACGGGACCTGAACCAGGCGCTCCACGCTGTGGAAGCTGGCAAGAACGAAACCGAGTTCGAAGTCGTTAACCCTCGTGGCGCCCATGCGGTGGCTGTCGGGATCGATGCGTCTATCCGCGTCGATGTGCATGGCAGCGTTGGCTATTACTGCGCCGGAATGAATGCCGAGGCGACGGTCACTGTGCATGGCAGCGTCGGCCCCGGAGTGGCGGAGAATATGATGTCCGGCACCGTCGTGGTGAAAGGCGATGCTAGCCAGTATGCCGGTGCCACGGGCCATGGCGGCCTGCTGGTGATCGAAGGCAATGCCTCCTCGCGCTGCGGCATCTCCATGAAAGGCATCGATATCGTCGTGAAAGGCAATATCGGCCACATGTCCGCCTTCATGGCGCAGGCCGGGAACCTCGTCGTGCTTGGTGATGCTGGTGATGCGCTCGGGGACTCGCTCTATGAGGCGAAGCTCTTCGTGCGCCGAGAAGTAAAAAGCCTGGGCGCCGATTGCGTGAAGAAGAAAATGCGGCCGAAGCATCTGGCGCTATTGGCGGACCTGCTGGCGAAGGCGGGGATCACTGACGTGAAGCCGGAGGAGTTCACGCGTTACGGCTCCGCGCGCACTCTCTACAATTTCAACATCGACAATGTCGACGCGTATTGAGGCCGGACAGATGACCTATAAAAATCCCCCGACCACGCCGCGTCAGTCTGCAACGTTCGACGACTACACGCTGTCGGAAATTCGCCGCGCCGCCGCGACAGGAATCTATGACATTCGCGGAGCCGGTGCGAAGCGCAAGGTGCCGCATTTCGACGATCTGCTGTTCCTCGGCGCCTCAATCTCCCGCTATCCGCTGGAAGGTTATCGCGAGGCGTGCGGAACCAATGTGGTGCTCGGCGCGCGTCATGCGAAAAAACCGATCGAGCTGAAGATCCCGGTCACTATCGCGGGAATGAGCTTCGGCTCGCTCTCCGGTCCCGCCAAGGAGGCGCTGGGACGCGGCGCGACGCTCGCCGGGACGTCCACGACGACCGGTGACGGTGGCATGACCGAGGAGGAGCGCGGGCACTCCGAGATACTCGTCTACCAATACCTGCCGTCCCGTTATGGCATGAATCCGCGCGATCTGCGCCGGGCCGACGCTATCGAGGTTGTCGTCGGACAGGGCGCCAAGCCGGGCGGCGGCGGTATGCTGCTGGGTCAGAAGATATCCGACCGGGTGGCGGGAATGCGGACCTTGCCGCCTGGCATTGACCAGCGCTCCGCTTGCCGGCATCCGGACTGGACCGGGCCGGACGATCTGGAGATCAAGATCCAGGAATTGCGTGAGATCACAGACTGGGAAAAGCCGATCTATGTGAAAGTCGGCGGTGCCCGGCCCTATTACGATACCGCGCTGGCGGTGAAGTCCGGCGCGGATGTTGTCGTGCTGGACGGCATGCAGGGCGGCACTGCGGCGACCCAGGAAGTTTTCATCGAGAATGTCGGCCTGCCGACGCTGGCCTGTATCCGGCCCGCCGTGCAGGCGCTGCAGGATCTCGGCATGCATCGCAAGGTCCAGCTCGTCATCTCCGGCGGGGTGCGGAACGGCGCGGATGTCGCCAAGGCACTGGCGCTGGGCGCGGACGCGGTTTCCATCGGCACGGCGGCATTGGTTGCCATCGGTGACAACGATCCGCGCTGGGAAGAGGAATACCAGGCCCTCGGCACGACTGCCGGTGCCTATGACGACTGGCATGAGGGCCGCGATCCGGCGGGTATTTCCACCCAGGACCCGGAGCTGATGAAGCGGGTCGACCCGGTTGCCGCCGGGCGCAGGTTGGCGAACTATCTGAAGGTGATGACTCTGGAAGCGCAGACCATCGCCCGGGCATGCGGCAAGAACCATGTGCATAATCTCGAGCCGGAAGATCTTTGTGCGCTGAGCATCGAGGCGTCGGCCATGGCGGGCGTGCCGCTGGCGGGGACGGACTGGATACCGGGCAAGAGCGGACTTTAGGAACAGGCTAAGACGCTGCGGCCAACGCGTCGCGTGCCGAGGGAGACGACAGGGGACATTGGAGGTTTCATGACGAAGGATCTCGCGGCTTTCGCGAAAGAGACGGGGGTCAAGTATTTCATGATCTCCTTTACCGACCTGTTCGGCGCCCAGCGGGCCAAGCTGGTGCCTGCCCAGGCAATTGCCGGCATGCAGGAAGAGGGTGCGGGCTTCGCAGGCTTCGCCGCTTGGCTCGACATGACGCCGGCCCACCCGGACTTGTTCGCCGTGCCGGATGCCTCGACTGTTATCCAGCTTCCCTGGAGGAAGGACGTGGCCTGGGTCGCGGGCGATTGCGTCATGGAGGACAAGTCTGTCGAACAGGCGCCGCGCAACACGCTGAAGCGGATGGTCGATCTGGCCGCCGGGCAGGGCTTGCGCGTGAAAACCGGGATCGAGGCCGAGTATTTCCTGATCCTGCCGGATGGGACCGAGATTTCCGACCCGTTCGATACGGCGGAGAAACCCTGTTACGACCAGCAGGCGGTGATGCGCCGCTACGATGTTATCTCCGAGATCTGCGACTACATGCTGGAGCTCGGCTGGGGGCCGTACCAGAACGATCATGAAGACGCGAACGGTCAGTTCGAGATGAACTGGGAATTCGACGATGCCCTGAAAACGGCGGACAAGCATTCCTTCTTCAAGTTCATGGTCAAGTCCGTGGCCGAGAAACACGGGTTGCGTGCCACGTTCATGCCGAAGCCGTTCAAGCACCTGACCGGCAATGGCTGCCATTGCCATGTCTCAGTCTGGGACAAGAAGGGCAAGGAGAATGCATTCGCCGACAAGAAGGACGAACTCGATCTTTCGAAAGAGGGGATGAATTTTCTCGGCGGCATCATGAAGCACGCCCAGGGAATGACGGCGATCACCAACCCTGTTGTGAATTCCTACAAACGCATCAACGCGCCGAAGACCCTCTCCGGTGCTACATGGGCGCCGAACACGGTTACCTGGGCGGGCAACAACCGGACCCATATGGTCCGCGTGCCAGGTCCGGGCAGGTTTGAGCTGCGTCTGCCGGACGGGGCTGTGAACCCGTACCTGTTGCAAGCTGTTGTCATCGCCGCTGGTCTCGACGGTCTGAAAACCAAGGCTGATCCCGGCAAGAGGTACGACAATGACATGTATGCCCAGCCGGAACTTGCTGCCGATGCACCGCGTCTGCCGCTGAACATGCTGGACGCGCTGCGGACCTTCGATAAGGATACGGATCTGAAGTCAATTCTCGGCGACGAATTCTCGGCCGCCTTCCTGAAGCTGAAATCAGGCGAATGGAACTCCTACGCTTCCCACCTCACGGAATGGGAGCGGGATAACACGCTCGATATTTAAGCTGGGGCGCAGCCGATAGTTGTCGGGGTAACCGGAAAGGGAAGTCCCGATGACTGCATTGAACGAACGGACTGCATCCGAGCTTGCACAGATGCTGGCGGCGGGAGATGTCTCCGCTGAAGAGCTTATGCGTGCCTGCCTTGAACGTGTGGCTGATCGCGAGGAGACGGTGCAGGCCTGGGCCTTCCTTGACCCTGAAATCGCCCTCGCCAATGCCCGCACTGCCGATGCCCGCCGTAAGGCGGGGGCTGCGCTTGGGCCTCTGCATGGTATGCCTGTCGGCATCAAGGATGTGATCGAGACCGCCGATATGCCAACCGAGAATGGCTCGGATCTGTTCCGTGGACAGCATACGGGGCGCGATGCGGTATGCGTTGCCATGCTGCGCAATGCCGGTGCGGTGATCATGGGCAAGACGGTCACCACCGAGCTTGCCAATGGCTGTCCCAGCAAGACGCGCAATCCACATAACCCGGAGCATACGCCCGGAGGCTCCTCCGCTGGTTCTGGCGCGGCGGTGGCGGATTTCCATGTTCCGCTGGCGCTTGGCACGCAAACCGCTGGCTCGGTGATCCGGCCCGGCTCCTTCAATGGTATCCATGCCCTAAAGCCGACTGTCGGACGTATCCCGCGCGATGGCGTTTTGATGCAGTCTCACACGCTCGATACAGTCGGTGTGTTCGGCCGCTCCGTCGAGGATTTGGCGCTGATCACGGACAGTTTATCGGATTTCAGTGCCACGAATGTTTCAAGATATGGCGACCGCTGCGCGGAACTTGTCTCGGCCATCCAGCAGGATATCCTCGCACCGCGCTTTGCCTTTTTGGAGACCCCTGCCTGGGCTGAAGCGGATGCGGGTGCTCGCAAAGCTATTGAGGGCGTTGTCGCTGGTCTGGGCGCACAATGTGTGCGGGAAAGCTTACCATCTCCCTTCGACCGCATTATCGACTTTCACGGGGCGGTCGGCGCCGGCGAGCTTTTGGCCTATTACGGGCATCATGCCGAAGTAAGCCCTCATAAGGTCAGCGCCTTGCTTAAAGAGCGGTTGGCTGACGCCAAGGGTGTTGGTGCAGGAGATTATATATCGGCGCTGCTTGCACGCGGCCCTCTTAACGAGGCTTTGGCCGCGTTACTTGATCGGTATGATGCGGTTCTCTGTCTGCCTGCGCCTGGACCCGCACCGCGCGGTTTCGCCACCACAGGCTCACCCAAGTTCAACGGGTTGTGGACCTACCTTGGTGTGCCTTGCGTGAGTTTACCGCGGCTGAGCGTCGATGGTTTGCCGCTGGGTGTTCAACTTGTCGGGAAGCCTGGCGAGGATGGAAAGTTGTTGCGCACGGCCCGCTGGCTCGACCGCACGCTAGCCTGATAACGTATCCTGATTAATCGTCAGCCTTTGCCGCCGCAAGCCGCGCCCGTCTTTGCCGGAACGTCTCGCGTTGGGCGATATAGAGCGTGCTGGCGACGATGAGACCCGCGCCGACGATGGTACGCTCGTCTGGAACCTCCGCGAACACGATATAGCCGGCTCCGGCAATGGTGATCAGCCGGAGATACTGGAAGACCGAGATCGCGCTGGCCTCGCCGACGGCGTAGGCCTTGATGTCGAAATAGACACGCGCGGTGGCCCCGATGCTGAGCACAACAAGGACGAGCCAGAGCGACTGGTCCGGCCAGACCCAATGGGACAGGGCGGGCGGTGCGCTAGCCAGTGTGGTCATTACCATGAAATAGATCATCAACGTGCCGGGAGGGTCATCCTTCGAGAGGATCTTTCCCTGTATGAGTATGACTGCGAAGAGTACGGCACTGATCAGCGCCGCAAGCATCGCGAATTCGACCGTGTCCAGGGTCGGGTTGACCACAACGATAATGCCGGCGAACCCGACCAGAGTGGCGCCCCAACGGTGTATGCCGACTTTCTCGCCAAGCATTGGTCCGGCCAGCGCGGTCATGAAAAGCGGGGTCGAGAAGAACAGTACGGAGGCCGTGGTGATAGGCAGGTTGCCGAGGGCATAGAAGCCCGCATTCATCGAGACGGCGCCCAAGGCGCCGCGCACCAGATGCTTTTTCCAGTGCCGGCTGAACAGCACGTTTTTGCCGGAGTTGATGACGAAGGGTGCCATTATGACCAGCGAGAGAACGCATCGCAGAAACACGATCTGCGTGGACGAAAGACCGCCGGACGCCATCTTGACCCCGACGGTCATCACTGTTGCCGCCAGACAGGAGGCGAGGATCCACAGCGCTCCCTGGAGATTATTTGAGAGCGCTGCTTTTGCCACGGGTTAGACCAGTCCTTCGAGACCGCCGTCGACGCTGAGCGCCTGGCCTGTGATGTGGGCTCCGGCTGACGAGCAGAGAAACAGGATCATCGAGGCGATATCGTCTGCCGTGACGAAGACCTTGAGTGAGGTGATGGAAGCGAGCTCGTCCCGCATTGCGTTTTCGGAGACCTTCTTCGCTGCTGCCTTGGCCTTGATTACCCGATCAATCCTGTCACCTTCGACGGCACCGGGCTGGATACAGTTGCAGCGGATTCCATCCGGCCCAAGCTCAAGTGCCAGTGTGCGCGTAAAGCCGACAATGCCCCACTTTGCAGCGGAGTAGGGGCTGCGCAACGGGAAGCCGAACTTGCCTGCCGCCGAGGAGAGATTGATGATCGCGCCGCCGCCTGAGTCTCGCAGGTAAGGAACGGCCATCTGACTCATCAGGAACGTACTGGTCAGATTGATGTCCATGCAGGTCTGCCAGTCTTCGAGGCTGATATCCTCAACCCGATCGGTTGGCCCGGCCGTACCGGCATTGTTCACCAGGATGTCGAGCCCGCCGAGATCCTCGATCGCGGCCTTAAACATGTCCTTCAGCGCGAGCCGGTCACAGACGTCGGTGATCGTGCCGTTCAGGTTTGGCACCTTGTCCCGGGCATCCTCGAGCTGGTCCTGGTCAATGTCGCAGATGAAGACTTTTGCACCGGCTTCGCTGAACATTTCGGCTGTCCTGCGGCCGATGCCTCCTGCGCCTGCCGTGATCAGCGCGCGCTTGCCCGTCAGATCGAGCTTCATGTTTCCCCCCTGTCAAAAGCTTCTGGTTTTGTTTGGAGGGTGACTATAGCCGTTATGCTGCGGTGCGATGAGAGAGAAATCGGCGAAGTATCAGTTCTGAATTTGCCTGAGTTTCGGGAGTGTGGCATGGAGTGCTACCGTAAATGATACGCCGTCTCCCCGAGTTTCCCCCGACTTTCTACAAGCCATGCATGACCGGTAATTGGCGGGATCGGAAACCTTGCGGCCTGCCGGAATCAGCAAAAGTGAAGACAGATGAACGACATCCCGAGCGACTTTGACAAAGCCCGCGCTTTGCACCTTTCTGGCCGAAGTTCCGAAGCCCGTCCGATCTACGAAGCGATGCTCAAGAATAGGCCTCAGCACGCCGACGCGCTGCATATGCTTGGCATGACTCACTTCGAAGAGGGACGTTTTGACGTTGCTGAAGGGTTGGTTGCCCAGGCTGTTGAGCTAGATAGCCGCAACGCCGCTTACCTGAACAATTATTCGCTGATTCTTATTAAGCTGGGGCGGCAATGTGAGGCTTTTGAAGCGATCGCCAACTCGCTCGAACTCGATCCGGACGATGCCAATACCTACTACAATCTCGCCCTAAACATTCAGGGTTTTGGGCTGATCCAGGAATCAATCCCGGTCCTTGAGGCCGCGCTTGCCTATAACCCGGACAACCACCTCATTCATAACAATCTGGCATATGCGCTTCAGCGAGTTGGAGAGCTCAAGAGCGCGGCCTGGCATTTCAGGCAAGCACTGAGACTTCGACCGGAATTTGCATCCGCACGCTTCAATCGCGCTCTTCTCGACATTGCTTGTGGGGAGTTCGAACGTGGCTGGCTGGAATATGAGTGGCGTTGGCAGCTTCCCACACAGGCTCTGGAGCGTCGGAACTTCCCCCGGCCTAGCTGGGACGGCAGGCCTCTCAACGGAAAGACGATTCTGCTCCACGCCGAACAGGGCATAGGAGACACCATTCAATTTGCTCGCTATGTGCCGATGGTCAAGGAGCGGGGTGGTCGTGTGATTATGCTGGTGGACCAAAGCAGGACTGGCCTTGCCGAGCTTTTCCAGTCGCTGGCGGGTGTGGACGAGATATACACGAACGCTGCGGATCTTCCGAATTTTGCCTTTCATTGCCCGCTTGGCAGTCTGCCTCTTTTGTTCGAGACGCGCGTCGACACGATCCCGGCCAAATTCCCCTATCTTGCGGCTGGCGCGAATGCCAAACGGCAATGGCAGGAACGCCTTGCTCCGTTCAAAGGTCTCAAGGTCGGCCTAGTGTGGGCCGGGCGCGCGATGCATCGCAACGACCGTTTCCGCTCGCTTTATCAGCCGAAGGATCAAATTGGGACAACGAAAGCCGTTCCTGATTTCAACAAAATGATGGCGCGCGTCGCTTCTCTTCCGAATTTGGGGGGGCTGGCCGACAGTCCGAGAACGCCGGCCGCTGATAATGCCAGCCTGGAGGTTCTGTTCGATATTGAAGGGATTGACTGGTTCAGTCTGCAGGTCGGAGAGAGACAGAGCGACTTACCGAAACCCCTCTTTACCACTTTGACGGATCTCAGCGCGCATCTCACGAATTTCGAACAGACGGCGGCTGCACTTGAAGAACTTGATCTACTGATTACAGTCGACACATCGGTTGTTCACGTGGCAGGAGCCCTTGGGCGACCGGCCTTGCTTCTCAAATCGAAAGCCCCCGAATGGCGTTGGCCGAGCGGGCAGGAGACGTCGCCTTGGTATCCGAGTGTGGAGGTCTTCGAACAGAAGCGGCTCGGAGACTGGACCGACGTCATAGATCGGACAGCCGGTCAACTGCGTGAGATGGTTTCTCTTTAGCCAGAAGTCCTTTGCAAAAGACAAGGCCATCACCGGGTGGCCCCTTCGAAAAGGGGAAAGCCTGGTCCGATATGCTCCGTATGGTTTTCGAATAGCTACTTCTGGTATTGACGCTTCACCTTGTCGCGGGCCTTTTCCTTGTTCTCGCTGCCATAGACCAGACCGGCGATAACGAAGGCTAGGGAGAGGCCGAGAGCGGACATTGTGGCGCCGAAGCCCCAGAGTGGGCCGTATTCTCGGCCGATGAAGACGATGCCGTACCAGAAGGAGAAGAAAGACGCGACGGCAGCCATCAGCAGGAAGCCGATGCGCACGCAGAGTCCGCCGATGCGGTTGGCCGACATCAGCTCGCGGAAGGCGGCGCTGGTTTCGGCGTCGCGAATGGCCTTGGTGATATCCTTGCGGGCGAGCTTGGTCCAGTCGCCGACGCGCATCCCGGTCTTGCCGTCGGTCCGGCCGGGGTTGAGGATCACCTCTTTCAGGTCGTCGACGATCTCTTTCGCCCGCTCTTCCGCAGGGCGCCGTTTCAGGCTGGGAAATGCGGAGTCGTTGTCGCGGTCCTTTTTATCGTCAGAAGAGGCATCGCGTGTCAGATCGAATACGGCGGGTGTGCGATCGTCGGCCATCAAGCTGGCGGCTCCTCTGAAACTGTTCATCGCATAAAGCTCACGCGCATCCCTGCGCGACCATTTCATGCAAGTAGCGGTTCAGGGTCGTCGTTGCAACAGGCTCGGCGGGATCGAACAGCAGGGTTAAGGCTGCCGTTTCAGGATCGTAACGCCGGACGGAGATCTTGGCGTTGAACAGCGCGCCGGGTCCGGCAGTCGGTACTAGCACGCGTAGTTCCGCCCGGTCGTCCGGTTTCAGGTTGCCATAATAACCAACGATCTTGATGCCATGCGTATTCCAGTCGTCGATCGTATAGGGGGTCGATCCGACCACAGCCGTCATCGGTGCGGTTGCGCGTGGCGCGCGACGGCGGTCATCAGATAATGACCGGTCGACGGACTCGGAAGTGGACTGCGACATGGGCGGCCTCGTTTCTGTCATTCGCGATTTTCTTGGCGGTTCCGGCCCTTCTGTTCCGACCCGCGGTGGATGCCAGCTTTGCAAGCAACCTGCGTGCCATTTTTCTTGCCGCGACGACAATTCCTTAAATTAGGGTGAGTTTCATTGCTATTTGCAAGGATTGGCGCGTGGCCTCGCCCGATGCGGCAAGTTCTGCCGGACTGAAACTGCCGGACTTGCCAGGTGTACCTAGCTGTGCCGGGCGATGACCGGGTCCCTGGAGGGCCAGGCCGGCCGGGTTGCGATATCTTTCGAGGCGCAGGCACTGCAGCGCATCCGCGTGCCGATCTCGGGCACGGGATAATCCGGGCCGAGTTGAGAGATGAGCATGGCCGTTGCCGCTTCGGCATTGTGGCCGCAGCGGTTGCACCAGCAGAACACGCCGATACCAGCCCGCGCGAGATCGGCGAGAGTGGCAGGCCGGTTGTGCTGTTCGTCCCGCTGCAGGGCCTTGTCTTTAAAGCGTCCCATCCATCGCATCCATGCTGGAAACTGAATGAGAACATAACAAGAACACTTTAGATAAACAAGCAGATGACTGGATTGTCGGGACTACGTTCCGGTGACGTTTAGAGGTTTTGCCAGACAGGTTCCGACGTGCCGATGGGGCCAGCCGGGAAATCCCAGGAAACCGGAACACGCGAGACCGTCAGCGCCGACGCCAGACGGCGTGCGGGCCCCCAGTGGGTCTCTTCGATGTCCGGAGCGAGGTCTGTTTCGGTTTCCGGGGAGAATTGCGGCTCGTCCGTGTTTTGCTTCTGGCCTTCGAGCAGTACGGCGGTGCGGGCAAGGGAGGTGCGGAAGGCGCTGCCGTCGCCGTTCCGGACGCGCTCGGCGAGGCCGCTGATGGCCGCTGTCGCGACGATGAAGCCGGTTGCGTAATCCAGTGCCTGGACCGGAAGCGGCGTCGGCTTGTCCTTGCCGTAACGACGCATGCCGGTTTCGGCGATGCCGCTGCTCATCTGCACAATGCTGTCGAAGCCGCGCCGTCCGGCCCACGGCCCCGTCCAGCCATATGCGCAAAGCGCCACGTCGACCAGCCCGGGATTGAGCGAGCGGCGTTCGGATGCGCCGAGACCGAGACCGTCGAGCGCATCTCCGCGATAACCGTGCACCATGACATCGGCTTCCGCGATCAGCTGTTTCAGGCGTTGCCTGTCTGCACCCTTGCGCAGGTCTAGAATGGCAGAGCGCTTGCCCAGGGTCATTTCCTCCGCCAGCGCCTCGACCCAGAGATCGGCCGGCGGGTCGATCCGGAGCACGTCGGCCCCGTATCCGGCAAGGAAGCGGGTGGCGGTTGGTCCGGCCAGGACCCGGGTCAGATCGAGCACCCGGATGCCGTCCAGCGGTCGGGCGCGGCTCACTTCCCAGTTTGCCGGGGAGGGCCCGGAAAAGGTTTCGCGACAAAGAAGCGGCTCTTCAGCGACGGCCTTGCCCTGAGGGTGTGCGGCCCAGGCGGCGCTGGAGCGTAGCTCCCCGGCGCAGCCGCCAGCTGCGATAACAGCGCCTTCGAGTTCGGCGGCATTCCATTTGGCCACGGCGGCGGCGACATCCGCCCGTTCGGTCTCGGCCGTATCAGGGATGCCAAGGGCCTTCAGGGCGGCGATCCGATGATGCGGCGCATTGGTGTGAAGCCGGATCCAGCCGTCCTTCGTCGCATAATCTCCCGCCACCGAATCCCAAGGCGCCGGGAGTTCCCATCCGTCCGGCCGAAGCGAGCTTTTGTACCAGAATGAGGCAAGCCGCCGGTCCACATCCACAGCAGGGGCCGCATCGTGTCGAGCGGCAATCAATTCGGCAATGGCTTCTCCGGCGGCCGCGATGGAGGCCGCCGCCAGATCCGTTACGGCATAGGCTGATGGCAAGGTTCCGGAGCCTGTGACGGTTGGTGCCGGACGGTCGGACAGCCGGGCGGCTTTCCGAATCTCGGAGAGAAAAGCATCGAATGGGGGCATGGTTTCAACCGGTAACGAGGCGGGGCAATTTCTCAAACTGAGAGATAACGTCTACCAAAGATGGCGAGGATGCGATCTTTTTGTAACCCGACACCAGCTCAAAGGTCGGTTGGCGCTGGCCTTTGCGTTGATTCTTGGAGATCGAGAACAGCGGCAACTCGTGGCTATGGCGGAAAATCGAGAAGGCGGCACCGTCGTCCGAATGGTCGATTGCATAATCGCGCCACTCGCCGGAAATAACGCGGCTCGAGTATAATGCGAGTAGCTGGCCGAGTTCTTTTTTTGTGAAGAAGAGACCGCGCTGCGGCGACCGGCTTTTCTTGAGCCGAATCAAATCCGCCATGAGCTGATCACCGTTGGATTTGTTGCCGTTTCATGAAAGACAGTTTTCCCGAAAAATCGCCCGGCGTAAAGGCCACGATAGCGGAAAGTAAGGAGACCTTCAGAGCGGTTTGATTTCGGCGGGCGCGCCATGTAGGTTGCGCTCTTCCGCCGGAAGCCGGATACGCGGAATGCTGTCCGGAACAAAGGCGCTGGGACCTGGCTGCCGGTCCATTCGCTCAAGCGAGCGAGCGGGGGCGGCGCATCGCAACGGAGATACGCGTGGCAGACATTTTTCGCGAGATTGATGAAGAACTCCAGCAGGAGAAGGCGGCCAAGCTCTGGAAGCGGTATGGCCCCTATGTCATCGCGCTTGCGGTTCTGGTTATAGCGGCTGTTGCCGGGTACCGTTTCTGGCAGTCCTACGAGGCAGACCAGCGCGCAAACCAGTCCGCCCGTTATGAGGCTGCGGCGAGAGCTCTTGCCGAAGACCCCTCAGCGGCAGCAGCCGGGTTTGGCGCGCTCGCCGGAGATAGCAATGCCGGCTACGCCGCTCTTGCGACCCTGCGTCAGGCAGCGGCCTCTATCGAGGCTGGTGATGCTGAAGGTGCGGTGCTGATCTACAACAAAATGGTTGATGATCAGGCTGCGCCCGAACTGTTTCGTGACCTGGCCCTTCTGCTTTCCATCTCGCATCGGATCGATAGCGGGGATGCGGCAGATCTCTCCCGGGACATTTCAGCGCTCGCCAGCAAGACTGGCCCGTGGCGCTCACTGGCCCGCGAGACCGAAGCTATGATCGCGCTGAAGGTCGGTGACAAGGCTAAGGCTCT
Source organism: Nisaea sp. (assembly GCF_039990255.1). GTDB lineage: Bacteria > Pseudomonadota > Alphaproteobacteria > Thalassobaculales > Thalassobaculaceae > Nisaea. The sequence continues at coordinate 561,823 of NZ_JBDXGG010000018.1, forward strand.
TGAGGTTCTAAACGCGCTCAACGCCGATGTGGCGACGCCGCGGCAGCAGCGGGCCCGAGTGACGGAACTGATCAGCGCCATCGGCGCCGAGTGAGCGGGATGAGTGGCATGCGTTCCTGGCGGGCCCTAGGCTTGGCATTTTTTGCGGCAGCTCTCCTGCAGGGTTGCAGCGCAGACTCGCTGTTTTTCGGTGAGGAAGAGGAAGGTCCGCCGCTGGAAGGCGAGCGGCTGCCAATCCTTGCGCTTGAGGAGAGCTTGACCGCTGATCCTGACCTTGCCGAACTGAAGATCGTTCTGCCGCGGCCCTTCGAGAACAGGGACTGGCCGCAGCCGGGCGGCAACGCTTTACACGCAATGCAGCATTTGGCGGCTGGCGATGTCCTGAAACGCGCCTGGTCAACCAGTATCGGCAGTGGCTCGGACGATGAAATCCAGCTTATCGCGAGCCCGATCGTCGTTGACGGCCTGATCTACACGATGGATGGCGAAGGAGAGGTCTCCGCGCTCTCCGTTGTGGATGGTGACCGGATATGGTCGGTTGAAACGCGGCCAGACGATGAAGACGAGACGATCTTTCCGGGCGGCATCGCGGCCGGTGACGGAAAACTGATCGCGGCTACCGGATATGGCGAAGTGATTGCCTTCGATCTGAAGGACGGCTCGGAGTTCTGGCGCTCTCGGCTCCCCGGGCCGGCCCGTGCCGCACCGACAGTGATTGACGGCAGGATCTTCGTAAGCATTCTCGGGAACCAGTCCTTCTCGCTTGATCTCAGGGACGGGACCCGTGTCTGGTCCCATACAGGAATTTCGGAAGAGTCTGCTCTGCTTGGCATCGCCAGCCCGGCGGTGAGCGGCGGTTCGGCTATCATTCCCTATTCCTCTGGCGAGATTTTCGTTCTCCGGGTGGAGAATGGCCGGTTGATCTGGAGTGACAACCTGAGTGCGATCAGGGGCCGCAACGCCGTTTCCAGGCTTTCGGATATTCGCGGTAATCCGGTGGTGGATGATGGCCTTGTGATCGCCATCAGCCAGGCTGGACGCCTGCTGGCGACGGATCTGAAGTCCGGTCGCCGTGTCTGGGAAGCGCGGGTCGGTGGGGATCAGACCCCTTGGGTTGCTGGTGATTATATCTTTGTGGTGTCCGATCTAGGCGAGGTGTTGGCCTTGACCAAGCGCCGGGGCCAGATCCGCTGGATTCAGCAATTGCCGGTCTTCGAAAATCCCGAAGACAAGGAAGGCATTATCACTTACGCCGGGCCGGTGCTGGTCAGCGACCGTTTGCTGGTGGGGGCTTCGACTGGGGATGTCTATGCGATTTCGCCCTATACGGGGGACATCCTCGGCAAGATCGATATCGGATCACCGGTTTTCGTGCCGCCGATCGCCGCCGGGGGAACGGTATTCTTCCTGACCGATAATGGTGATCTCGACGCTTACCGCTAGGCCTTTGGCCGGTGGGGGCCGTGCTCGCACAGTGGCTATACCGCAACCCCGCATGGCGGCTATGCCGCAACAATGCTTGATCTGAGGCGTGCCTCGGGACTACGGAACAGCCATGAGTTTTACAGTCGCCATCATCGGCCGTCCTAATGTCGGCAAATCGACCATCTTCAACCGGCTCATCGGCAAGCGCCTTGCTATTGTCGACGATCAGCCGGGGGTTACCCGCGACCGTCGCGAGGGCGAGGGGCGAGTGGGTGATCTGACCTTCCGCCTGTTCGATACGGCCGGTCTTGAAGACGCGGATAACGAAAGCCTCGAAGGCCGGATGCGGCAGCAGACCGAGGCTGCCGTTGCTGAAGCGGATGCCGTTCTGTTTGTCATCGATGCCCGCGCCGGCGTTACGCCGCTGGACGATCACTTTGCCCGCTGGCTCCGCCGCGAGAAGCAGAAGGTCATCCTGGTCGCCAACAAGTGTGAGGGTAAGGCCGGCAAGCCAGGTCTCTACGAGTCTTTCGGGCTCGGTCTTGGCGACCCCGTGCCGCTTTCCGCCGAGCATGGCGAGGGGCTGAGCGAGCTTTACGATGCGCTTGCCGCTTTCGCGCCGGAAAGCGCGCATGACGACTACAGAGATCTCGACGATGACGGAGAGAGCGCTGACGATATCATTGAAGAATCACCAGACGGTGCCGTGACCTGGCGTGATGCCAAGGCGCCTGACACCATTCGGCTGGCAATTGTCGGCCGTCCGAATGTTGGCAAGTCTACCTTCGTGAACGCCTTGCTCGGCGAGGACCGCATGCTGACCGGCCCTGAGGCCGGGATCACCCGTGACGCCATTGAGAGTGACTGGGAATTCGAGGGGCAGCCGTTCAAGCTGTTCGATACGGCGGGTCTGCGCCGCCGCTCGAAAGTTACCAAGCGGCTTGAGTATCTCTCCGGTGAAGACACCCGCCGGGCTATCCAGTTCGCCCATGTCGTTGTGCTGATGCTTGATGCCAGCACGATGCTGGAAAAGCAGGATCTGACCATCGCCCGCATGGTGGTCGAGGAGGGCCGTGCCCTCGTCATCGCCGCCAACAAGTGGGATATTGTCGAGAACCGCGAGAAAGCCCTTGGTCAACTTCGCGATCGGCTGCAAACGTCGCTGCCGCAGGTGAAGGGCATCCCCTACATCACCATCTCGGCCGAACGAGGCCGCAATCTCGACAAGCTGCTGCATTCCATCGTCCAGACCTATGATACTTGGAACCGCCGGGTGTCGACGTCGCGCCTGAACCGCTGGCTCGCGGACATGACGGCTCAGCATTCTCCGCCGCTGGCCAAGGGGCGCCGGATCAAGCTGCGCTACATGACGCAGATCAAGACCCGTCCGCCGACCTTCGCTGCCTTCGTCAGCCAGCCGACAGAACTGCCGGAAGCCTACACGCGCTATCTGGTGAATGGCTTGCGCGAGAGCTTCCAGCTCACGGCAGTGCCGATCCGATTTTATCTGCGCGGCAGCAAGAACCCTTACGTTAACGACGAGTAAGCGCCTCATTCCAAAGCGGACTTGGCAATCGACGGGGAAGGGGACATCATGGTGGTCCTGCCTTTCCCAATCGAGGTCCTTGCCATGTCTGCCGCCCCCAAGAATCCCGTTCCATTGTGGCAATGGAGCGCTGTGGAGCTATCGGGAGCCATCCGTGATGCGCGTGTCAGCGCGTCTGATGCCGTAAGCTCTGTCGTCGAACGGATTCGTGCCGAGAACGGCCATCTCAACGCGATTGTATTCGACCAGACCGAGGCCGCCAAAGAGCAGGCAGCTTCCTATGATGAAATTCTGAAAACGGATGGCCCGATTGGCCCGCTCCACGGCGTGCCGGTAGCCATCAAGATCAACGTGGATCAGAAGGGCACGGCCAACAGCAATGGTGTCGTCGCCTTCAAGGATTTGATCGCGCCGGAGGATGCTCCGGTCGTACGCAATCTGAAAAAGGCCGGGGCGATTATAGTCGGCAGGACCAATACGCCGGAATTCTCTTTCCGCGCGACGACAGTCAACGAGCTGCATGGCCGCACCTACAATCCGTGGGACGACAATCATTCGCCCGGCGGCTCCTCCGGCGGTGCGTCCTCCGCCGTTGCGGCCGGGTTCTGTCCCATTGCCCACGGCAATGATATCGGCGGCTCACTGCGCTTTCCGGCCTATCAGACCGGCGCCGTGACCGTACGGCCGACCCTGGGACGCGTGCCTGCCTATAATCCGTCCGGTAAGGAAGAACGGTCGCTGCTCGCCCAGCTTATGTCTGTCCAGGGCATCATTGCCCGCGAGGTGCGCGATGTGCGGCTCGCAACGAAGGTAATGGCCGGATATGACGCCCGCGATCCGATGCAGGTGCCATTGCCGTTTGAAGGGCCGGCGGTCGAGCAGCCGATCAAGGTCGCTCTCTGCCGCGAAACCAATGGCTATTCCATGCACCCTGCGATCGACGCCGCGCTGGAAAAAACCGCCGAACAGCTGGAAAAGGCCGGATATCGGGTTGAGGAAGCGGCGCCGCCAATGATCCGGGAGGCTGCGGCCGAAGCACTGCCCGCGCTTTATGCCGATTGCGAGATCTTCATCGGCGAGGTGATCAAGAAATACGGCAGCGCTGAGATCCAGAAGGCGTTTGATTTCTACTTCGAGAACTATCCGCCGACTGATGCCGAAGGCCTACTGCGTGCCATGTCCCGCAGGACCCGTTATCTTCGGGAGTGGAATGTCTTTCTCGAGGACTATCCGCTGATCCTGACCCCTTTCATGATGCGCCCGGGCTTCACCTGGAACGAGGATTTGGACAGCTCCGCAGGAACGAAGGATATTTTCGATAGTTCTGTCTATAGCTGGTTGATCAATTTCCTCGGTCTGCCGGCCTCCATCGCACCGGCTGGTTATCACGACGGTCTGCCTATCTCCGTGCAGATCATCGGCCGCCGCTTTCGCGAAGATCTGACTCTTGATGCGGCCGAAGCGCTAGAGCGCGTGAATGGTGTTCAGATTCATGAGCTATGGAAGCGCAAAGGGCTGCGCTGATCAGAGGCGCATAAATTTCCGGATGATGATGCCAATGGAAATAATGCGATGACATCTTGTGTGGGTGCCAGATCTCTGGAAGAGCGGGTCCGCCCTAGTCGCTTAGAATTCGGAGGCTAGCAAAGACTTGCTTAACAAATTTGTTGTAGTGTCTCGCTCAAGGGGAAAATCGGGACTCCATTCGCTGGATGCAATCTAAGCAATCGACCGGAAATGATCAGCTTGATTGGATGTTGAATCATTGGTGCGCGCTGCGCGCGAATCGGGTCATGCCGACCCGGAGAGAGTTTGACCCGACGGAAGTGCCCCCAAAAACCCTGCCAAATCTCATGATTGTAGAGGTTCAAGAGGAAAAGAGGTTCCTCTACCGGTTGCATGGCACAGCTCATGTTGAGGCGGTCGGGTGGGACCTGACCGGTTCGTACCTCGATGAGTTGCCAGAGCGCGGGGGGTACAGGGACTATATAATCGGCATCTATGAGCGGCTCGTGCAAGAGAGGGCACCTCTGTTTACAGAGAGCACAATTCATTGGAAAGACTACGTAACACGCTCTACGCAGCGGTTGATGATGCCGTTTTCGAACGATGGGCACACCGTCCACCATGTGCTCTCGGCCCAAGTGTTCGAGTTTGTCCGTTGTGACGATAGAGCGAAGTTCAATCTCACTGATTTCGAGGGGTTCGGTGAGACCCAGCGCTATGTCCTTCATGTATGATCGGAAGCTTCTCCTTTTTTATTTGTATCCCACATCCGTCCACGCGGTTGCGCCAGGCCGTCATGCGCCACGCTGGATCGCGAGCCCGTTAGTACCGCGATCCGGTCTTGTTCACGCGGCGGCTTAGCCGTCATACTTCGTGGTATGAGCCGCCGCCGCATCACCCGTCACCAGCTTACGGTCGACGATATCGCCGCTCTCTATGACACGCTTCTGGAGAGCCAGAAGAGGCGCTACTACCGCCGTTGGAAGGTCGAGACACCCGTGTTCAACTCCAAACGTAAACGTGAGGTGGTGCATGACGAGGTCCGGCTGAAACGGCTGCAGGAACGGGCGGACGGCATCGAGTACGCACTGCGCTATGAGGATTTGACAATACGTCAGCGCCGGGAGATGGAGCAGACGGCCCGCAATCTCCGGCTGGCGGCGAAGGGAATGAAGACAGATACGGACAAGTAAGGCGCGCACCTTACTTGCGCGGATTCGGACGGAGGCCATACTGTCGTTGCGTCCTTTCTCCGTTTTCGATTGAGCCCTTCGCGTGAATCAAACCATCGACGTTACCGCCGCAGATCCGACGCAGCACCCCTATCGCTGGGCAATGCTGTTTGGCGTCTGGCTGATTTATTTCGCCTTCGGCCTGACGATCAGCGCGCTGGCCCCGATGGTTGGCCCGATCACACATGATCTGGGGCTCAGCCATGGCGCCATGGGGACCGTGCTCGGGGCCTGGCCCTTCATCTATATTGGCGCGGCGGTGCCGTGCGGCATTCTGCTGGACCGGATTGGAGCCCGTCGGGCTCTGTTGCTTGCCGCTATGATTATGGCCGCTTCCGGTCTGTGCCGGGCGGTGGCGGTTGATCACTTGTCTCTATTTCTTGCCGTCGGCATATTCGGGTTCGGAGGGCCGCTGATTTCTATCGGGGCGCCGAAGATCATTGCCGAATGGTTCGAAGGCAAGGAGCGCGGCTTCGCCATGGGCATCTATATCACCGGCCCGGCCATGGGCGGCATACTCTCTCTCAGCCTTACCAACGCTATTGTGCTGCCTTTCCATGACGGCGACTGGCGTATGGTGGTGCTGGATTATGCCGCTGTCACCGCAATCGCCGGTCTGCTCTGGTTGCTGATTGCACAGCATCCTGAAGCGCGGGCGCGCGAGGCCGCTGAGAAGGCGGCTCCGAAACGGCCCCAACTCGAAATCTTCCGAGAGCTGATGGCCAATTCGGTGGTGCGGGTCATCCTCGCTATGAGCGTGGGGATCTTCTTCTTCAATCATGGAACCAATAACTGGCTGCCGGAGATCCTGAAATCGACGGGTATGAGCGCGGTCGATGCAGGCTACTGGGCGGCGCTGCCAACGATGGTCGGTGTACTAGGCTCTCTGACCATCCCGCGTCTGGCGACACCGGAGCGGCGTGGCGCGATACTTGGCGGGTTGTTCGTGCTGGCGGGGCTTTGCACCCTGCTGCTGCAGCTCGGGGAAGGCCCGGGGCTGATCCTGGCGCTGATCTTCCAGGGGCTGGCGCGCGGCTCGATGATGACCATCGCGCTGCTGTTTCTGGTTGAGGCGCGCGGCGTTGGATCGAAGAATGCGGGCTCCGCCGGCGGGCTGTTCTTTTCAGCGGCGGAAATCGGCGGCGTCTCGGGTCCGGTAGCCATCGGGGTGATCCATGACATGACCGGCGGTTTTACAGTCAGTCTCTGGGTGCTGACGGGCGTGTGTGCACTGCTTTTGCTTGGGCTTGTGTTGGGAATCCAGAGACCGGCAGCAAAGGCGCGCGTTTAAACGGCCTGCCCGGCGCTCCAGCCGCTCGACCAGGCCCACTGAAAATTGTAGCCGCCGAGCCAGCCGGTAACATCCACGGCCTCGCCGATGAAATACAGGCCGGGCTGCGCTTTCACTTCCATTGTCTTCTGGTTGAGTGCGGCGGTATCGATTCCGCCGAGTGTGACTTCGGCTGTGCGATAGCCTTCCGAGCCAGAGGGCTTCACACGCCAGCGGTTCACCCGCTCGCCGAGCTGTCTGAGCGCCTTGTCGCTGGTATCGCCAAGCGGGCGGGCGAGGCTGACTTCTTCCGTGATTGCCACAGCCAGCCGTTTCGGCAGATGCTCGGCCAAAGCGGTCTGGACGGCCTGTTTACCATTGCTGGATTTACCAGCGATCAGGCGATCTTCGATTGCCGTTCCCGGCGCTAGGTCGACGATGATTTCACCATTTTCCCGCCAGTAGGAAGATATTTGCAGGATTGACGGTCCGCTAACGCCGCGATGGGTGAAAAGAAGCCCTTCGGCGAACCGCGTTTTGCCTGATGCTACAACCGCATCGACGGAAATGCCGGAGAGAGGTTTGAGCCTTTCAAGCATGGCAGCGTCGTAGGTGAGGGGCACCAGACCGGGGCGTGTCTCGATCACATTGATGCCGAACTGTTCGGCTGTGCTGTAAGCGAAACCTGTGGCGCCCATCTTCGGGATCGATTTGCCGCCGGTGGCGATGACAACCGACGCGGTTTCTACCGGACCGGAGGAGAGCGTAGCGCGGAAGCCCTCTCCCTGTCGTTCAATGCCGTCGACTCGCGCTGAAAGCTCCATCCGGACGCCCGCCTCGGCGAGTTCGGCCAGCAGCATGTCGATAATGGCTTTTGCCGAGCTGTCACAGAACAATTGGCCGAGCGTTTTCTCGTGATAGGCAATGGTGTGCTTCTCGACGAGGGCGATGAAGTCGCGCTGGGTGTAGCGCCGCAACGCGGAAATGCAGAAGCGCGGATTATTAGAGAGGAAGTTTTCCGGAGCGGCGCGGAGATTGGTGAAGTTGCAGCGGCCCCCGCCAGAGATGCGGATTTTCTCTCCCGGCGCGGAGGCGTGATCGACCAGCAGCACAGAGCGGCCACGCTTGCCGGCCTCGGCTGCGCACATCATTCCGGCGGCACCGGCGCCGATAATGAGACAATCAACTCTGCGCATCGGCCGATACCGGGGTTAACCCGGTTTTTTCCCGGTCGGGGAGGCACCGTCCTTTGTGGAGTCGCTATCAGGGGCTTCGCCAATCAGTTCCTGTTCCGCCTCCTTGGCGTCCTCGGCTGCTTCTTCACGCTCCTTGAGGAGACGCTTGCGGTCTGCTTCCTGGGAGTCTTTCTCCGCATTCCGGGCGGTCTCCGCATCGGCCATTTCCGGGTCCGCAGTCTCGAAAAATTCCGCGCTTTCTAAAGGTTCTCCGTTTGCCTCTTTTGCACTTGCTCCTCTTGCACCTGAGCGGGATTTGGCCTGGGCGACCGTCACAAAGGCTGGTGGTGCTCCGCCGTCCTTGTCCTCGCCGAAATAGAGTGTCTGGTGCGGGAACGGGATTTCGATTCCCTCTGCGTCGAACCGCCTTTTAACGCGGCGTAGAAATTCGCGCCGGATCGACCATTGTCGGCCTGCGACGGTTTTCAGGCGGGTCCGGATATTGACGCTGGAATCGGCAAGATCCTGCACGCCGACCACCTCGAACGGACCGGCGACCCCATCCTTGAAGGCGTCGTCTTCGGCAAGCTCTGTGCCGATCTCCTGCAGCAGCTTCATCACCGCGTCCGCATCCTCTCGATAAGCGATACCGACATCGACCAGCGCGTAGGCGTAGTCCTTCGTCATGTTGGTGATGACGTCGACGGTGCCGAACGGAATAGTGTGCAGATCGCCCGCGACGTCGCGCAGCCGCAGGGTGCGGATGCTCAGGGCCTCGACTGTTCCGGACTTGCCGCCGACATCGACATAATCGCCCACGTTCAGCGTGTCTTCGATCAACAGGAAGATCCCGGAAATCACGTCCTTGACGAGAGACTGCGAGCCGAAGCCGATGGCCAGACCGATGATACTGGCACCGGCAAGCAGCGGGGTAATATCGACGCCGATCTCGGACAATATGACGAACACGGCGAGCACGGCGATGACAATGATCATGGCGCGCCTTAGCAGAGGCAGCAGGGTACGTTCGCGCCCGCTCAGAACACCAGTGCTCTCCAGCACAAACAACCGACGCTCGATGAAAAGGCTGACGATTTCGGTGAAGGCAACGGCACCGCCGCCGACGACAATTATGGTGGCAATGGCACGGATCAGGACCTGGCCGTTCTCGGAGGCGAAAAAGGCTGAAAGCTGAATGCCCCAGATCTCAAGCAGGGCACCCAGAGCCACAATGGAAATGAGGACGCGGGCGCCGGCCAGGAGATGCGGCAGGTAGCGGTTCGCACGGCGTTCCAGAGAGGGATAACGGTCGGTCATTTCATGCGAGATGGAGAAAGCCCAGCGGCCGGCGGTCTCGACAGCAAGCCAGGCGAGCCGCCAGGCGATCGAGATAACGACCATGTAGGCCGCGATCTCGCCGAGGCGCTTGAAGCCTGCATCCCCCATCGACATCAGGATCACCAGGCCAGCGGTTACATAGGCAATTGCGATCAGGTGCCAGACCGCGGAGAGAATGGACCAGAATGTCCGGCTCGTCGCATTAGCGTCGCTGCCTGCGATAACTCGGGCGAAACTTCCTCGGTTTTGCAGAATGAAAGCCGTGAGAAGTACCCAGAGCGCACCATAGACAATTTTCTCGAGGAAAATGAAGGTCGCGACCGGCATGCCGAGGATGTAAGCGCTCTGCAGCCCAAGGATACCGTAGATGCCAGTGGCAATCACCCGATTGGCCCAGACCCCGAGATAGGCGCCGGTCGCTTCCGAGATATTCAGCGAACGGCTGATCAGTCCGGCGGGTTTCAGAAGGGTGTGGATCACGGCGCGACACGCGATATGGGAGGCGACGGCGAAAACGAACGCCCGGCCGGCCAGTTGCACGTTGGTGCTGCTCACCGTGGTCAATACCCCCTGAGTGACGGCGAAGAAGACTACGCTGCGGGTACTGCGGAGCACGAGCAGCGGCACAAGGGCGGCGAGGTTGCGCAGCAGTGTCCCACGCATAACCCATTCTTCTACTCTGTCGATGGGGCGCCGTATCAATCGGGTGGTCAGGCGGACGGCAATAAGTCCAAGCCCAACGATGCCTGCAATTATCGCCAACCATCGTCCGATGCTAAAAAGTTCTTCCGGGTCGGCTGCAAGTGCGGAAATAGCAGGAACCAGGCTTTTTACGTCAGTTAGGGCAATCGCGGTATCGGAGAGCCGGCGCACGGCTTCCTGAAGAAATCCGCTGATCCCCGTGACCACATCCGACATCGCGGAAGCGACGGAAGAGCCTTCGTCGGGTTTTTCTTTCTCGGTTGCGGCCAGCAGCGTCTCCAGATCGGTGATCAGAGCGTCGCGCTTGGTCTCGTCCTTCAGCGTGTCGAGCAGAGATTGAACCCTCTGCGGTCTGACTTTGTCAGACTCTTCCAGCGAAATACTTTCGGCGGTCTCCTGGCCATTAGCCAGCGTCGGGGTGAGGGCGCTAAAGCCAAGCACGAAAATCAGAAGCACAAGAAGGGTCTTGAAATGATGTGGCATGATATTCTGTGGCCCGGTCCCGCAGATTATTTCAGCAGTTTATGATATCTGAGCGTCCGGACATCCAGGCTCATGATCGATACCCCGATTAGTATATCTAGGCGGCGCGAACGGGCAATGCCGGGCCGCCGGATCAGAACCCGTTTGCTCGGTCCGGATAATCGGTGATGATGCCGTCGACACCCAAATCGACCAGCCGTCTCATGTCATCTGCCTTATTGACGGTCCAGACAATGACCTGGAGCCCTTCTGCATGGGCTTTTTCTATGGCAATTCTGGTGACGTTGCGATGATAGGGCGACCACACAGCACACCCCGCCGCTTTGGCTGCTTTCTGGATGGAGCCGCCGTAATCGTCGACATCAAGTCCTCCGAGCCAGGGAGACGCGCCCTCCTTGCCCTTTTCTGCCGAGTCGAGCCATCGGGCTTCGGCGCTTAGGCAGACGGTCGGAATAGCTGGGTCGATCCGCTTGGCCGCGAGCAAAGTCGACCAGTCAAAACTCTGCAATGTGATCCTGTCCAGGACACCGGCATTCCGGGCTGTTTCAATCAACAGCCGGGCAAAGGTTTCAGGCTCGGGCGTAGCTCCGGGTTCAAGCGGGGAACGTTTGGTTTCGATATTGAAGCGGACTGTTTTATCTCCCCGCGCGGCGACCATGGCGAAAAGGTCCGCCAGTTTCGGAATCCGGGTGCCGTCAACTGGTATCTGATCGGGGAAACGCTTTGCATAGCGGCTGCCGGGACGTATCCGGCCGACATCGTATGCTTCCAGTTCGGTCGTAGTGAGCGTGTTCAGCGGGATCTCGCGGTTGATCCAAGCACCGTTGAGGCGCGTGTTGTCTTTCGATAGAGCGCGGTCGTGATGAATGACGGCAATACCGTCCGCTGTTACCACCGTGTCTAGTTCCAGCACATCGACACCGAGATCGAGGGCTTTCTCAAAGGCGGGAAGCGTGTTCTCCGGCAGTAGGCCTCTGGCGCCGCGGTGGCCCTGGACTTCGACAGCCACAGCCATGCTGGAAAACCCGGCGATCAGAACGATTGCGAGGGAGAAAGGGCTGACGAGCTTGCTAAGCATTGACCAGATCGCCGTTGCGACGGCATTCCGGCGAGGCTAACTCAAGGAACAGGGGCACCAGATCTTCCGGCGGCTTGACCGATTCCTGATCTTCTCCGGGATAGGCTGTCGCCCGCAATGTCGTGCGCGTTGCGCCGGGGTTCAGCAGGTTTGCCTTGATATTGCTTTTGGTGTTTTCCACCGCATAGCTGCGGACCATAGCCTCTAGAGCAGCCTTGCTGACCGCGTAGGCACCCCAGAAAGGTTTTTCGCCGTGAGCGGCGTCGGCGGTCACGAAAATGGCGCGACCCGCGTCCGATTGGCGAAGCAGAGGGTCGAGACTGCGCACCAAACGCTGATTGGCGGTCAGGTTGGTCGCGATGACCTTTTCCCAAAGCTTGGGATCGTAATGATGGACGGGTGTCAGATTGCCGAGCATGCCGCCATTCGCGACAAGAATGTCAATCTTGCCGTAGCGTTCGTGAAGAGCTGAGCCGAGCCGGTCGATGGCCGGGTAATCCGTAAGATCCATAGGCACGAGACTGGCGCTGCCACCGGCGGCCTGGATCTCGTCGTCAAGTTCTTCCAGTGCCCCAACGGTGCGGGCAACAAGCACGACATGCGCGCCTTCACGGGCAAAGGCCCTGGCAACGGCGGCGCCAATGCCGCGGGACGCGCCGGTGATCACCGCAATGCGGCCGTCAAGAATGCCGGTCATGGAACTCTCAGCAGATTGGTTTGAGTCAGGAAGCCTCAGCCAGCAGGGAAAGCTGCCGGACGTTTGATCCGTCGTTCTGATCGATCAGCGCGATGGGGTAGTCACCGGTGAAGCAGGCATCGCAGTACTGAGGATTGTCTTTGTTGCGCGCGGCCTCGCCAACAGCTTGGTAAAGGCCGTCATGAGAAATGAAGGCAAGACTGTCGACGCCGATTAACTCGGCCATCTCATCCACCGACATCTTGGAGGCCAGCAGCTTCTCTCGCTCTGGCGTATCGACACCATAGAAACAGGAATGCGTCGTCGGCGGACTGGCAATGCGCATATGGACTTCCTTGGCACCGGCGGCACGCACCATTTCAACGATCTTGGTCGAGGTTGTGCCACGGACGATGGAATCGTCCACCAGGATAACGCGTTTGCCCTTGAGCTGTGCTGTGTTCGCGTTGTGCTTCAGCTTCACACCGAGATGCCGGACATGGTCCGTAGGCTCGATGAAGGTCCGTCCGACATAGTGATTGCGAATGATGCCGAGATCGAAGGAGATGCCGGCCGCCGCCGCGTATCCAATCGCGGCTGGAACGCCGGAATCTGGGACGGGGACCACAACGTCCGCATCGACGTGACTCTCCTTGGCCAGCACCGCGCCGATTTCTTTGCGGGCACTATAGACGCTCTTGCCTTCCATCACGCTGTCCGGGCGGGCAAAATAGACATACTCGAAAATGCAGAAGCGGCTTGGCTTGTTGGCAAAAGGTTTCAGCGACTGAACGCCTTTTTCCGTGATGTAGACAACCTCGCCGGGCTCCACATCGCGCACATAGTCAGCGCCAATGATGTCGAGCGCGCAGGTCTCCGAAGCGAGAATATGAGAGTCGCCCAGCTTACCGAGCACGAGGGGACGAACACCGTATGGATCGCGGATGCCAATCAGCGAGTCGCGGGAGAGGCAAACCAGAGAATAGGCGCCGACGATCTTCTGCATGGCGTCAACCACCCGGTCCAGCACGGTGTGCTGCGGGCTGCGGGCTACCAGATGAATGATGGTTTCGGTGTCCGAGGTGGACTGGAACAGGCAGCCCTGGCGCACCAGACTATCGCGCAGATCAATAGCGTTGGTCAGGTTGCCGTTGTGGCAGAGCGCCATACCGCCGAATTCGAAATCGGCGAAGAGCGGCTGTACGTTCCGGAGATTGGCTCCGCCGGTAGTGGCATAGCGGTTATGCCCGATGGCAGCATGCCCCTTGAGCTGATTGATGATCTTCGCCGACTCATCGCCGAAGTTTTCACCCACATGTCCCAGCGCCCTGTGGGCATGGAAATGAGCACCGTCCCAAGAGACGATACCGCAGGATTCTTGTCCACGATGCTGCAGGGAGTGAAGTCCGAGGGCCGTCAGTGCGGATGCATCAGGAGCGCCGAAGACGCCGAAGACGCCGCATTCCTCATGGAGATGATCGTCGTCCCAATTGGGGGACCGGTCCAACGGTTGTTTCAAATCCGTCACGGCGACATCCTCCTGCCGGTTGCTGTCCATGGCACATTCATCGAAAGCGCTAATCCGTGCCCTCGATAACCTTCTCCAGTCCCCGACGTTGATCGGCAGTATACCCATCGCCGTCCTTCGGCGCATCGGATTTTGCCGGCGGACTGATCAAACGTTCTAAAAGCAGTTGTTCTGTTTTCTCGCGGGCTTTCGCGCCGGCTGTCCCAGCGGCCCCCTGAATCTTTGGTCGCAATTTTGGCGGCACGAGGCCGACAAGGGTTTGTGCGCCCTGTTCGACGAGAGGTAATGTTCGCGCTTCGGTTACCCATTGCGGATAGCCATCATCCTCGATCAGCCAGTTCAGTCCGAGATAGAGCAAGCAAACCAGTACCGCGCCACGGGCGATCCCGAAAAGGAACCCAAGGGAGCGATCAACGGCGCTAAGGCCGCTTCCTTGTAACGCGGCCGCAACATAGTGGGTGACCAGCGACATTACAATGACCGAGACGACGAAAACCGCGATACCTGCTGCCAGATCCGCCATATCGCCCCAGCCCAGAAGTTGCCGGACATAGGGCGCGGCGACAGGGTAGAGGTAAAGGGCGGCGAAAAACGCTGCGACCCATGAGCCGATGGACAGCACTTCACGGAAAAATCCACGCGCGAAGGCGAGAATGCCCGAGAGCAGGACAATGGCGATGATCGCGATGTCGGTCACATTGACCGGCAGGTTATCCATGACTCACGCCTCTCCCGCTTTGCGGCCGATATTGGTTTCGTCCAAGAACATCGCAACCAGGTCATGCAAATGCTTGATCGTGGCAAGTGTTAGGCTGCCATTGCGTGGGGCTTTCTTGTCACCGGACGAGCGCCGCGGCTCCGGCAGGATAGCGCGTTCGAAACCAAGCTTGGCAGCTTCTTTCAACCGCGCCTCTGCATGGGATACGGCACGGATCTCCGCTGAAAGGCCGATTTCTCCGAACACAACCGAATTCGACGGGACCGGTTTCCCGGTCAGCGAGGAAAGCAGGGCCGCAGCGACGGCAAGGTCGGCGGCAGGCTCGCTGACTTTCAGACCACCGGCGACATTGAGAAACACGTCGCTGCCTGCCAGCACGACGCCGCAACGGGCTTCCAGAACAGCGGTGACCATGGCGAGACGTCCGGAATCCCAGCCAATCACGGCCCGGCGCGGAGTGCCGTAGGGGGAAGGGGCGACCAATGCCTGGATCTCGACCAGCAGTGGCCTGGTGCCTTCCATGCCGGCAAAGACGCAGGCGCCTGAAACATTGTCCTGCCGATCGCCAAGGAAAAGGGCGGACGGATTAGTGACTTCGGCAAGACCACCTTCGGTCATTTCGAAGACGCCGATCTCGTCGGTCGGCCCGAACCGATTTTTTACGCCGCGCAGGATACGGAACTGGTGGCCGCGCTCGCCTTCGAAATAGAGCACCGTGTCGACCATATGCTCAAGCACCCGGGGACCGGCGATGGTGCCTTCCTTGGTTACGTGTCCGACCAGCAGCAGCACGATGCCGCGCCGCTTGGCGACGCGGATCAGCTCCTGGGCTGAGGCGCGAACCTGTGAGACCGTTCCGGGCGCGCTGTCTATAGCGTCCACATACATTGTCTGGATCGAATCGATCACCAGCACGTCAGGCGCGTCCTCGCCGTCCATCGTGGTGACGATGTCGCGCACGCTCGTTGCGGCGGCGAGCTGCACGGGCGCCTCGGCAACGCCAAGGCGCTGGGCGCGCATCCTCACCTGATCCAGCGCCTCTTCACCAGAGACATAGGCGCAGCGGGAGTTCTCGGACAGTTTGGCTGTCACTTGAAGCAGCAGGGTGGATTTGCCGATACCGGGATCGCCGCCGATCAGCACGACAGAGCCGGGAACGAGACCGCCACCCGCGACCCGGTCAAACTCGGCGATATTCGTGACCCGGCGCGGCGATTTCTTGGAGCTTCCGGAGAGACTGACAAAGTCGATTTTGCGGCCCTTTGCCCCGCCGAGGCCCTTCGGCGCGGCTTTCTCGACAACCTCTTCAACGAGACTGTTCCAGGCGCCGCAGGCGTCGCACTTTCCTGACCATTTCGGCTGGACCCCGCCGCATTCCTGGCAGACATAACGGGCTTGGGATTTTGCCATCGCGCGTGCTCCGCTCAGGCTCTGCTGGTCACGAGTTCAATCGGGCCATCTTCGAGGCCGTTAATGAACTGATGCACATAAGGATTGCCGGAGTTGTCGATCTCCGCGGTCGGTCCCTGCCAGATGATCTTGCCGTCATAGAGCATGGCGATGCGGTCGCCGATCCGGCGAGCGCTGTCCATGTCATGGGTGATGGTCAGTGCGGTGATCTTGAACTCTTGAACGCATTTGACGATCAGCTCGTCGATAATGTCGCCCATGATCGGGTCTAGACCTGTGGTCGGCTCATCGAAGAATACCACGTCCGGGCGGGTTGCAATGGTGCGGGCGAGGGAGGCGCGCTTGCGCATGCCGGTGGAGATTTCGCCCGGATACATAGCACCGACATCCGGCTCGAGACCGACTTGGGCCATATAATCCAGCGCCTGCTCATAGGCCTGGCGGCGCGGCATGCCTTGGGCCTCGACCAGACCGAAGGCGACATTGTCGAGTACGCTCAGCGAATCGAAAAGGGCGCCCGACTGAAACAGCAACCCGAAGCGGTTCATCATCGTGCGCCGCCCTGAAGCAGGCAGAGACAACACGTCAGTGCCGTCGATTTCAACCGAGCCGCCATCGGCGTCCATCAGGCCGGAGATGGTCTTTATCAGGACGGATTTGCCGGTGCCGGAGCCGCCAATCACCACAACGGATTCCGCCTCGGCAATAACAAGATCCAGTCCGCGCAACACATGGTTCGAACCAAAGGACTTTGTCAGTCCCTGGATCCTGATTTTCGGAAGTGCCGCCGTGAGTTCGGCCATGGAGTTTCCCTGCCGCTCAGCGGGCGAAGAACAGTTCGGTGATCAGATAGTTCGAAATCAGTATCAGAATCGAGGCGGAGACCACGGCGTTGGTCGTGGCTCGGCCGACACCCTGGGCGCCGCGCCCGGAATGGTAACCGTGATAGCAGCCCATGAGGGCGATCAGGAAACCGAAGACGGCGGCTTTCACCAGGCCAGAGACCACGTCCTGAACTTCCAGAAAATCAAAAGTACTTTTCAAATAGCTGCCGGCATTGAAGCCAAGTTTGTGGACACCGACCAGATAGCCGCCGAACACGCCGATGATATCCCCGATCAGAACCAGGAACGGAAGGCTGATGATGCCTGCAAGCACGCGGGGCACGACAAGATACTTGAAGGGGCTGGTCGACAGTGTGGTCAGCGCGTCAACCTGCTCGGTGACCCGCATGGTGCCGATTTCCGCTGCCATCGAGGCGCCAATGCGGCCAGCGACCATAAGACCGGCCAGGACAGGTCCGAGTTCCCGGGTCATGGACAGTACGACCACGGTGGCAATCGCACTTTCGGCATTGAAGCGGGAAAAGCCGGTATAGCTTTGCAGCGCCAGCACCATGCCGGAGAACAGGGTCGTCAGTCCGACGACTGGCAGGGAGTAATAACCGATATCCACCAGTTGGCGGCCGAGCAGGCGCCAATAGACTGGTGGACGCACGCAATGGCTTAGGGTGATGCCGGTGAAGACCGCCAACCGTCCGGTGGCTGCTAGAAAGCCGAGAAAGGTCCGTCCGATCGCTGCAAGAAAATTCATGCGTGTGGGGTCTCTTTGAAGGAACCGAACGTTTCGCTTGGCATGATCAGGCTTCTCCGCTCGCCGCATCAATGTAGCGTCGGGTATAGCGATGGCCGAGGCCTGTCAATATTTCATAGCCGATGGTTCCGGCCGCGTCGGCCGCGTCGTTCACCGTGTAGCGCGACCCCAACAGTTCGACAAAGCCTCCGGGATATACCTCAGCCCGGTCAGCATCGCTGACATCGACCGCGAGCATATCCATGGAAACACGGCCGACAACAGGAAGTCTGCGTTCTCCGAGATAAACTACACCCTGACTGGACAGAGAGCGGAGATATCCGTCGGCATATCCCACGGCAACGGTCGCGATACGCCCGTCTTTCTGCACCTTATGAGTGCCGCCATATCCGACCGTATCGCCGGCTTTAACAGCACGAACCTGAAGGATGCGTCCAGACAGTTTAACAACGGGCGCCATCGGACTTGGCTCCCCGTCTTTTACGCGCCCGCCATAAAGTGCGAAGCCGGGCCGGGCGAGATTGAAATGATAATCCGGCCCGAGAAAGATACCGGCGGAATTCGCCAGGCTGGCCTTCATCCTGCGTTGTAGCCGCGGCAATTGTTCCTTGAAACGGGCGAGCTGCGCGGCGTTTGATGGGGCATCGGGATTGTCGGCTGTGGTGAGATGTGAAAGGGCGTAAAGCCAATCGGGCCCGCCGAGCACATCCGGCTCGTCGGAAATCCACTTCATATCCTCGGCGGTCAAGCCCAGCCGGCTCATGCCGGTGTCGATATGCAGCATCGCTTTCAGAGCCCTGTCGGCCTTGACGCACATCTGCCTAAGCCGCGCGATCTGTTCCAGATCGTTGATCACCGGGACCAATCCGTGCTCCGGAAAAACTTCCTCGGTGCCGGACAGCAAGCCGTTCAGCACGGCAATACGAGCTCGGGGAAGTACGTCCCGCAGGGTGATACCTTCGTCGACGGTAGCGACGAAGAACGTCCGGCACCCGGCCTCAAACAGAGCCGGGCCGACCTGGTGTACACCTGTTCCGTAGGCATCGGCCTTCACCGCCGCGCCGCATTCGACGCCGCCGAGTCGCTCTTTCAGATCGAGGTAATTCCGTTTGATCGCACCAAGGTCGATCACGAGTTCCGACGCGGCGCCGGAGCCGTCAGTCGACGGGAGAGTGTCGAGCATTAAAAATTGTCCGGTATATGATCGTCTGCGATGAAGTTGGAGAAACGGGTCGTCGCGCCTTCGAAGTGCAGGGTAACGGTGCCCGTTGGGCCGTGTCGTTGTTTGCCTATGATGACTTCGGCCTTGCCGTATGACGATTCACACCGTTCTTTCCACTGGTCATGACGATCATGGAATTTCTCGTCAGATTCATCGATGCGTTGGGCCGGCTCGCCCTTTTCCAGATAGTATTGCTCGCGGAACACGAACATGACCACATCTGCATCCTGCTCAATCGAGCCGGATTCGCGAAGGTCGGCCAGTACCGGGCGTTTGTCATCGCGTTGCTCGACGGCGCGGGAGAGCTGGGACAGTGCGATGACCGGAACCTCAAGCTCCTTGGCGATCGCCTTCAGGCCCTGGGTGATCATGGAAATCTCCTGCACCCGGTTGTCGGCCCGCTGCCCGGCGGAGGGGCGCATCAGCTGTAGATAATCGACGACGATGAGGGATAAACCCTGCTGACGCTTCAGCCGTCGCGACCTGGCCCGCATGGTGGCGATGGTGATCGCCGGCGTGTCGTCGATATAGAGCGGTGCGCGCTCCAGATCCTGACTGGCAGCAACCAGTTTCTGGAAATCCTCGGTGGTAAGCTCGCCGCGCCGGATGTGTTCCGAGGAAATTTCTGTCTGCTCGGCGAGGATACGGGTGGCGAGCTGTTCGGCTGACATTTCCAGAGAGAAGAACGCCACGACCTGCCGTTCGAGCTCCGGATCCTTCAGTGATGCGGTGGCGACATGGAAGGCGATGTTCGTGGCCAGAGCGGTTTTACCCATGGCAGGCCGTCCGGCGAGGATCAGCAGATCCGATGGATGCAGGCCACCGAGTTTAGCGTCGAGGTCCGTCAGGCCGGACGATACACCGGCAAGACCACCATCGCGTTTGAAAGCTTCCTCGGCCATCCGTACGGAGTTGGTCAGAGCCTCGCCGAAATCCTGGAAGCCGCCTTGGCTGGAGCCACGTTCGGCGAGGCCGAACAGTTTCGATTCCGCCGCTTCGATCTGCTCCGATGCGGGCAGCTCAAGATCATGTTCGTAGGCTTCGTTGACGATCTCGCCGCCAAGATCGATCAGTTCGCGCCGGAGGAAGCTGTCGTAAATCGCCTGGCCGTAATCGTCGGCGTTGATAACCGTAACCACGGAGGCGGCAAGGCGAACAAGATACTGGGCGCCGCCGGCTTCCTGAAGGGACTCATCCTGATCGAACAAGCCTTTCAGAGTGACCGGGTTGGCGATCTGGCCCTTCTCGATCAAGCGACCGCAGGCGGCAAAGATCCGGCCATGAACAGCATCGGCGAAATGGTCGGCAGCGAGATATTCGCTCACCCGCTCGAAGGCGCGGTTGTTAACGAGGATAGCCCCGAGCAGACCTTGCTCTGCTTCCAGATTATGAGGTGGCTCACGATACGCGCTGGTTTGCGGTTCAGCGAGCGGGAGCGATGCAACTGTGGAAACGGGCTCTGAATTCGACATTGCCTACACATACCAAGAAGGGCTGTGGACGTCTTCCGCAATCTTATCCACAAGCCTTGAAATATCAGAGGCTTAATCCTGTGGATAAAGCAAAATAACGGGGATAAATATCGCAGAGTCCCTGTTATTCAACGGCTATTGCTTGTGAAAAAGAAAACGGCCGCCCTGCGGGGCAGCCGTTTCCTGATGCATCGACGCGAGAGAACCGGGAGGCTCAGGCCTCTTCGGTCTTCTCTTCGTCAGCAGCGCCTTCAGCAACTTCTTCAGTCGCTTCCGGGGCAGCCTGGACTTCGACTTCATCTTCGTCGTCGTCTTCATTCTCTTCGGAGCCGACGGCGCGGCCGAGGAGTTTCTGCTGTTCGGCTTCGTCCGTGCTGCGGGCGATGTTCACGGTAATGTTCACCGCGACTTCCGGGTGCAGAACGACACGGATTTCTTCAAGACCAAGGACCTTAAGCGCACGGTCGAGAATGACCTGACGCTTGTTGATGGTGACGCCCTCGGCGGTCGCGGACTCTGCAATGTCACGGGAGGTGACGGAGCCGTAGAGCTGACCGCTGTCGCCGGCGGCCCGGATAATCGGGACCATCAGGCCTTCGAGCTTCTTGGCGACCTGTTCGGCCTCGCCCTTGCGCTCAAGGTTTTCCGCTTCGAGCTGAGCCCGCTGGCCTTCGAAGTGGGTCAGGTTATTTTTGCTGGCGCGCAGGGCTTTACCCTGAGGCAGCAAGAAGTTGCGGGCAAAGCCCGGTTTGACGCTAACGACGTCGCCCATCTGGCCGAGACGTTCGATACGCTCCAGAAGAATGACTTCCATTTCTCTTACTCCTTAAAGGCCGAAGCCGTTGCCGCGTTGCCGCGGTGCAGGCCGGTTCCGGCCAGGGTCACGTTCAATTCGAATTCCGTGCGATTCGGCCCTTCAGGTCCGCCCAATGATCGACCAGTCCCGCGAAAACCAGCAGGAGCCAGACGAACTGCAGAGCAGGCAGCACAAAGGACAGGATCATCAGCGTATAGGTCACGTGCAGAAGCCAACGCTTGCCATTCAGCGCGGAAGCAAGGGCGTGTATCAGCCCAAGGCCCGAGAGAAAGAACGGCAGGCATAGGATTGGCACTGCGTTCCATCCGAGATAGCCGAGCGTTCCATCTGCCACCGCTGCCAGCAATGCCGCAACGGCGAGCGGGAAGGGGGCCCAGTTCGGCAGACGGATATCCCGCATGTCCGGCGAAGGCCTGAGGTTGGCGTTGAAGCGTGCGAGCACGCCCTGTGCCAACAGGCCATTGACGAGGATCATCGCCGCCCATTGTAAGCCGGCCACACCGGGAAGCACCGCGATGGTCAGCTCCCGGGCGGCAGCAAGCTGCTCCGGAGGCAGGGCCAACGGCCCTTGGAAGGTCGTTCCCATCGCCTCGAAAAGCGCCTCGACTTCCACCCTGACGATGGCTTCGAGACCTTCCCCCTGCAGGCCGGTGACCACGATCGCAGTCAGCAATCCCGTAGCGGGGATTGCCGTCAGCCACATGGCCAGCATGCCAGGAGGAAACCATTCGAGATCCTTGTTCTCCTGATCCTCGTTCAGAGGACGCGCCAGCAGCGCCTGCCGTGCAAGCAGGGCTGGAGGCAGTCCGCAGAAGACCAGAAAGAACAGTGCAGCCATGCCGTTGGCGGCGACCAGCACGATTGCGCTGCCCGCCAGTGCGGCGGCGATCCCCGCAACCCACCCCCGCCCGAGAGCGAGGGCGAACAGCGGAAGAGGCGACAGGAACGCAAGCAGAACCGCCCCAAGCGATCCGAGGATCGTGGAGAGATACATGAGCGCGCTTGCTGTTGCCGCCGCTCCGATGGGAAACCACCTGGACCACATTTTGCCTCGTCAAGCCCGCATACGCGGGCATCGGCCAATCGCGTTAGCTAAGCACGTCTATTAGCTGAGCACGTACGGCAGCAGGGCCATGAAGCGGGCGCGTTTGATGGCTCGCGCCAGCTCACGCTGCTTCTTGGCCGACACGGCCGTGATGCGGCTCGGAACGATCTTGCCGCGTTCGGACAGGAAGCGCTGGAGCAGCTTGATGTCCTTGTAATCGATCTTCGGCGCGTTGGTGCTCGCGAACGGGCACGACTTGCGACGGCGCATGAACGGCTTTCGGACAGCGGCGCGGGAAATCGTAAGAGTGCTCATGGATCAGTCTCCCTGGGCTTCGCTTGAGGCCGGCTCACGGTCGGCGCGTTCCGGGCGATCGCCACGGTCCGGACGATCACCGCCTGGACGGTCACCACGGTCGAAACGACCGCCGCCACCAGGACGGCCGCCACGGCCACCACGGTCGGTGCGTTCGGATTTGGCGAGTACGATTGCGGACGGACCTTCCGGCAGCTCTTCCATGCGCAGGGTAATGTAACGCAGCACGTCTTCATTGAGACGCATCAGGCGTTCCATCTCCGTGATGGCTTCGGCCGGGGCTTCGATGTGCAGCAGCACATAATGACCCTTGCGGTTCTTCTTGATCTTGTAGGAAAGGGAGCGCAGACCCCAGAATTCGGTGTTCTTGATCTCACCACCCATGTTGGTGATGATCTCGGAGAATTCGGTCGTAAGCTGCTCGGCTTGTGCGGACGAAATGTCCTGGCGTGCAATAAACACGCTCTCATAGAGAGGCATTGGTGCTCCTTACGGATAATCAGAGCGTTCCCTCATGGAACGCTGCTAAGCCGGCATAAACCGGCAAGGAGTTATGTAAAAACCCGCCCCGGCACGAGGTACCTTAGCGCGGGACCGGCGGAATATACACAAATCCTACGGACGCGCAACTCTGCTGTCGGTTCCGCTTGACAGGGCTTTGGCAGCCCGTTCTTTTTGGCGCCAAAAATACCGTGCCTATTCAGGTCGTTCTTCTTTAATTGGCTGGCCTCCGCTGGCCTGGTCGAGTGGAAGAGGCTTCGGAAACGCCATTAAGTAAAAGGATCTCACATATGACGACTGTTCGCGCATTTACGTTCCCTGGACAGGGCTCCCAAGTCGTCGGAATGGGGAAGGCTCTCGCAGAATCTTATGGCGAAGCGCGCGCGGTTTTCGAACAGGTTGACGAGGCTCTTGGCGAACCCCTGTCCCGGCTCATGTTTGAGGGGCCGGAAGAGGAACTCGTCCTGACCCGCAATGCGCAGCCCGCACTGATGGCGGTCAGCCTCGCGATCGTCCGTGTTCTGGAAGCCGAGAGCGGTAAGACGATCCGCGATATGGCTAGTTTCGTCGCCGGCCATTCGCTTGGTGAGTATTCCGCGCTGGCGGCGGCCCGTGCTCTTGATATTGCGGATGCCGCCAAGCTGCTCCGGCTGCGTGGCGAAGCAATGCAGTCGGCGGTTCCTGTCGGTGAGGGCGCCATGGCGGCGCTCCTCGGTGTGACGCTCGAAGTGGCGCAGGAGATCGCGGAGGAAGGCCGATCTGGCGGAGGTGTCTGCGATATCGCCAATGACAATGCCGACGGACAGGTTGTGATCAGCGGGGTTAAGGCGGCGGTTGAGCGTGCCGTCGCGGCAGCGGCTGAAAAGGGTGCGCGCAAGAGCATCATGTTACCCGTCAGCGCCCCGTTCCATTGCGGCCTGATGGCGCCGGCCGCGGACGCGATGGCGGAAGCATTGGCGATTACGGATCTGCGCCAGCCATTGGTGCCGCTGGTTGCGAACGTACTGGCGGACAAACTGGTCGACCCGAGTGAAATACGCATCCGCCTGGTCGAGCAGGTCACCGGCATGGTGCGCTGGCGCGAGTCCGTCCTGTGGCTTGCCTCCGAAGGCGTCACCGATATTGTCGAACTTGGTGCGGGCAAGGTGCTGACCGGCATGGCCAAGCGGATCGACCGCTCTCTGAAGGGCAGTGCTATCGGTGCGCCGGAAGAGATCGCGGCCTTTCTCGAAACCCTTTAAGGTCCAATCGGCCCGGTCGCGGGCGGGGAGAACTCATATGTTTCGTCTTGATGGAAAATCAGCCCTGGTTACTGGCGCTAGCGGCGGCCTCGGCAATGCAATTGCCAAAGCTCTGCACGCGCAAGGGGCGGAAGTCGTTCTGTCCGGTACCCGTGAGGAGGCGCTGCAGACGCTGGCCGCTGAGCTGGGCGAGCGGGCCCATGTGGTGACGGCAAATCTTGGCGATGCCGAATCGGTCGCCGCACTTGCCAAGACGGCGGAAGAAGTCGCCGACGGCGGTATCGACATTCTGATCAACAATGCGGGCGTGACCCGTGACGGTCTGATGATGCGGATGAAGGACGAGGACTGGGAGGCGGTGATGAACGTCAACCTGATGTCCGGCTTTCGGCTCTCCCGCGCATTGATGCGCGGTATGATGAAACGGCGTTGGGGCCGTGTTGTCGGTATCTCCTCCATCGTCGGCACGACAGGCAATCCGGGCCAGGCGAACTACGCGGCCTCAAAGGCGGGCATGGTCGGTTTCACTAAGTCGCTCGCTCAGGAAGTCGCTAACCGGGGCATCACCGCGAATGTGGTGGCGCCGGGCTTTATTAAAACCGCGATGACCGATGCCCTGGACGAGGCGCAGCACGAGAAACTTCTCGCCGCCGTTCCGGCTGGCCGTCTCGGCACGCCCGAGGATATTGCGGCCTCGGTTGTTTATCTCGCCTCAGAGGAAGCTGCTTATGTTACGGGTGCTACCATTCATGTGAATGGTGGCATGGCGATGCTTTAAGTGCTGCCGAGCGAGTGTGGGTGGGCCGAGTCGCAGGCCCTGCATTGGCTTTCATGCTGCAGGCGCTTGGTGTTTCTGATGCTAGGCAAGTAAAAAAAAGTGTGGTATCCCGCCGCCGCTTACAGGTGTGTTGCCTATCTGTTTCGGACTCCATGATGAAACACGGGTTTCTTGGAGTATATTGAGGTCGGTGAGCGCAGACGTTTCGCTGACAAACCGTTGAGCTTAAGATTCGAGGAAAACAAAAATGAGTGACGTCGCCGCTAGCGTGAAGAAGATCGTGGTCGAACATCTCGGCGTTGATGAGGCCAAAGTGGTCGATTCCGCGAGCTTCATCGACGACCTCGGGGCCGACAGCCTCGACACGGTTGAACTTGTCATGGCGTTCGAAGAAGAATTTGGCGTCGAAATTCCGGACGATGCCGCCGAGAAAATTCTGACTGTGAAGGACGCGATTTCCTTCATCGAAGAATCTTCCAAGTAATTGACTGACGACTGCCCTCGGGCGGAGTTTTCCGCCCGGGGTTACGTTTGTAATCTGGAAAAGTGCAAGGCATGAGACGTGTCGTAATCACCGGCCTCGGTCTGGTTACGCCCCTCGGCGATGGGGTAGAACATAATTGGTCCCGGCTCCTGAAAAGCGAGTCCGGCATCAAGGCTATAGATACTTTCGATGTTTCCGATCTGCCCGCGAAAATCGCTGGAATAGTTGAGGAAGGCGAAGGCGGAGGGGGGCTATTCAACCCGTCTGCCTATATGGAGCCGAAGGAACAGCGCAAGGTCGACCGTTTCATTCTGCTTGGTGTCGCGGCAGCCGATCAGGCGGTGCGCGATTCCGGATGGATGCCTGAAGATGAAGAAAGCCAGGATCGTACCGGCGTTCTTATCGGATCGGGGATCGGCGGGCTTAATAGCATTGCCGAGACCGAGGACCTGATCCGGGATCGCGGCCCGCGTCGCATCAGCCCGTTCTTCATCCCGGCTGCTCTGATTAATCTCATTTCCGGTCATGTCTCCATTCGCTTCAAGTTCCGTGGGCCGAACCATGCGGTAGTCACGGCTTGCGCGACCGGCGCGCATGCTATCGGTGACGCTGCGCGTCTGATCATGCTGGATGATGCTGATGTGATGGTCGCTGGCGGCTCCGAAGCGGCTGTTAGCCGGCTCGGCATTGCCGGTTTTGCTGCGGCCCGCGCATTATCGACCAATTTTAACGATGCTCCCGAGACCGCTTCCCGCCCCTGGGACGAAGGCCGCGACGGCTTCGTCATGGGTGAAGGTGGCGGCTGTGTTGTTCTTGAAGAATACGAGCATGCCAAACGCCGAGGCGCGAAGATCTACGCCGAAGTAACAGGTTATGGACTCTCCGGTGACGCTAATCACATCACGGCACCGGCCGCCGACGGTAATGGCGGTTTCCGTGCCATGAAGGCCGCTCTGAAGCGGGCCAATCTGGCGACTGACCAGATCGATTATATCAACGCACACGGTACTTCCACGCCGCTCGGCGACATGATCGAGCTTGGTGCTGTGAAGCGTCTAATGGGTGACGATCTGGGCGGCGCTTCCATGTCGTCGACTAAATCGGCCATCGGGCATTTGCTCGGCGCGGCCGGTGCGGTCGAGGCAATTTATTCAATACTTGCGATCCGTGATAGCATGCTGCCGCCAACTCTTAATCTTGAGACACCGGCCGAGAACGTAGGACCGGTCGATCTCGTGCCGCTCAAGACAAAGGAGCGCAAGGTAAGACACGCGCTTTCCAATTCTTTCGGGTTCGGCGGTACGAACGCGTCCCTGATCTTCTCCGCCGTGGATTAAAGCAGCATGGGCCGGGCCCTGCTGCGTGCATTCTTTGGTTTGGTGATTCTGGCTATCGCCGGTGCGGTGTGCTGCGCTTGGCTTTATGCGCAGTTCACCAGCCCGGGGCCGCTTCCTGTATCAACCGCCATAGTCATCCCCTCCGGAACTGACCTGGAAGGGATCGCTACTTCGCTGAAGAGGGCGGGTGCAATTCGGCGCGACTTTGTCTTCGTTATCGGTGCCAGGGTTTCGCGGCAGGCCCGGAGCCTGAAAGCTGGGGAATACATGATCCCGGCGACGTCCAGTCCGCGCCAGGTGATGGACATCCTTGCATCCGGCAAGACGGTCGTCCGCCGGCTGACGATCCCGGAAGGGCTTACCTCCTCTGAAGTGATGGCCCGGCTGGATCTGGCAGAAGGGCTCTCCGAGCCAGCAGGCAGACCGGACGAGGGCTCGTTGTTGCCCGAGACGTATCATTTCTCTTATGGCGACAGCCGCGAGGAACTTGTCAAACGCATGCAGGCCTCCATGGAGGTCGCTGTCGCCCGGCTTTGGGACATGCGTTCACCGGATTTGCCGATCAAGACGATGGAAGAGGCCGTCATCCTCGCCTCTATCGTGGAGCGGGAGACCGGGATAGCTCGTGAGCGCGGTCTGGTCGCGGGTGTCTTTGTCAACCGTCTGAAGCGTGGCATGCGTCTGCAGTCAGACCCGACCGTGGCCTACGGTATTGCGCCTGGCGGCCTCGACCGACCGCTGACCCGGAGGGATCTCAAGGAGCCTTCGCCGTATAATACTTACGTGATCAAGGGCTTGCCGCCAACGCCGATCGCCAATCCCGGAATTGATGCAATTCGGGCTGTGATGAACCCCGTCGAGACAGATTTTCTTTACTTCGTCGCCGACGGTTCAGGCGGTCATGCTTTTGCCCGCACCCTCAAAGAACATAATCGCAACGTCCGCAAATGGCGGAGAATTCGCGATGGAGGATGAGGGGGCGTAGGAAAGGCCTGGCTCGCCGGTTTGCATATAGCGGGAGCTCAGCGCGCGGCCCGTGACAAAGGTTTGCCAATGCAGGTAAATTTCGTTGTTCACATTGTCAGTTTAGTTGTCTTCGGCACCGCGATTGCGGCCGTGCTGCCGATGCTGGCCGATTTTATCGCAGGCCGGGCCGAGTGGCTGGCTTTCGCTGTCTCGGCCGCTGCAATGGGCTTTTTTGGCGGCGCCTGTATTCTGGCAACACGCGGTGAGAAATCCAAATCCATCACTCTGCGGACAGCGTTCCTTCTGACGGGGCTTTCCTGGTTTGTCTTGCCGTTGTTCGCCGCACTGCCGTTTCTGGATCTCGGTCTCAGTTACGCCGATGCGATCTTCGAGGCCACGTCCGGTATTACCACAACCGGCTCGACCGTTATTACGGGGCTCGACGATCTGCCGCCGGGAATTTTGCTGTGGCGATCTATCCTGCAATGGATCGGCGGTATCGGGATCCTGGTGATGGCCGTGGTTCTGCTGCCTTTTATGAGGATCGGTGGGGCGCAGCTGTTCCACACGGAAAGCTCCGATACGTCAGACAAAGTCGAGCCGCGCTGGTTTGTTCTGATGTCGAATATCCTACTGGTCTATTTGTTTCTAACCGTTCTTTGCGGGATCATTTTTCGCCTGCTGGGGATGACCGGATTCGATGCAATTTGCCATGCGATGGTGACAGTATCGACCGGCGGATTCTCGACTCACGATGCGTCCTTCGGCTTCTTCGAGTCCAACGCCCTGCAATGGACCGCCACGATCTTCATGCTGTCCGGCGCGATCCCATTCTACGTCTATATCAAGGCCTTGCGCGGGAATGCTTGGACTATGATTTCCGACAGTCAGGTTCGGGCGCTGGTTATCTTTCTGATTGCCACCAGTGTCGCCATGGCGGTTTGGCTTTCTCGTCACAGCCATATGGATTTTGGCGATGCACTGACCCTTACATTCTTTAACGTTACGTCAGTAGTAACGACCACCGGCTTTGCCAGCGCCGACTATACGCTATGGGGCACCGGCGCTGTCGGCGCATTTCTTATTCTGACCTTTGTCGGCGGTTGTTCCGGATCGACTTCGGGCGCGATTAAGATCTATCGTTTTCAGGTTCTGGCCCAGGTCATCAGCGCGCATATAAAACGGCTGACCAGCCCGCATCGCGTGGTGCCGACGCATTTCAACGGCCGCCCTTTGCCGGATGACGTGGCGATTTCCGTGCTGGCGTTTCTGACCATGTTTGTTGCGACCATCGCGCTCAGCACACTGGCGCTGACTTTTATGGATCTCGATCTGATAACGGCCTATTCGGCCAGCGTGGCAGCTATCACTAATGTTGGGCCCGGTCTTGGCCCTGTGGTTGGCCCGGCCGGGAATTTCAGCAGCCTGCCTGATAGCGCAAAGTTGCTCCTGGCGTTTGCCATGATTCTCGGGCGGCTGGAAATATTCACCATTTTGGTGATATTCGACCGCGGCTTCTGGACAAATTAACGAAAGGCATGCGCCGGGTTCAGCTCGACTTGGTCGGCAGGCGCGCCATGAGTCCGTCGATCCAGGAGGGCGGGATGATCTGCAACAGCTGGACAGTGGCATACATTGGCCATGGAAAGGCGATCCGTGCCTTGTTTCGCTCCAGCCCGCGCCGGATCTTCTCCGCCGCGTCGTCCGCTTCCATCAGGAATGGCATTGGAAAATTGTTCACGGCCGTCATCGGTGAGCGGACATAGCCCGGGCAGATGACTGACACTTCGGCGCCATGGCGGGCAGCGGTCGGCCGAAGTCCTTCGCCAAAGACCTTAACCGCCGCCTTGCTGCCGCAATAGGCCGGTGCGCCTGGAAAACCCCGAAACCCGGCCATCGAGCTAACAATCCCGATCTGTCCTTTTCCGCGCTTCTGCATCAGCGGCAGAGCGGGCAGCACTGTGTTCATCACGCCGTCGACATTCACCGCATAAACGCGCCGGACTTGATCTGCCGGCTCGGGGCCGCCGTCGCCGGTTCCGGCGGAAATCCCGGCATTGGCAATAACAAGGTCGAGGGGCACGATCCCGTTTGCCGAGTCGATCCAAATTTCCATATGTGTCCGTTTGGTCACGTCGACTGTCTCGGTATGGACCTCCGCGCCCTTCGCTGTCGCGATCCTTGCGACCGCTTCCAGCCGTGCTGTATCCTGTCCGCCGAGGAACAGGGTCTTGCCCGGCGCCGCATAAGTTTCGGCGAGCGCGGCGCCTAATCCGCTGGAGGCGCCGGTGATGAGAATCGATCTGGGCGCACGCACCTGGCTGCTCCGCGTCTTGTTGCCGTAACGGGGCGCGGATATAGTGCGCCCCCTGAACCTATAGCAAAAATTTGGTGGTGCGAGTGGCGATCAACAGCATGACGGGTTACGCCCGTGTCGAGGGAACCCATGATTCTGGAGATGGTGCCGCACAATGGCAATGGAGCTGGGAGGTCAAGTCGGTCAACGGCAAGGGCCTCGATATCCGCTTCCGCCTGCCTGGCGGTTTCGACACGCTGGAGATCCCCGCCCGCAAGCTGATCGGCACGAAATTGGGCCGAGGCTCGCTCTCCGTCTCCCTGATGCTCTCCCGCCAGACAAATTCCAAGGCGCTGACGGTGAACCGGGAGCTGATCGAGCAGATCCTCGACCTCCAGACTACGCTCGAAGCCGAAGGCAAGATCTATCCATCCCCCCCGCGTCTCGACAGCTTGTTGTCCGTGCGCGGCATTCTGGAGACGGAGGAAGAGCCGGCGCAGGACCCGGCGCAAAAGGACGCGCTGATTGCGGCGCTCTTGTCCGGACTCGAAACGGTGCTGAAGCCTCTGTCGGAAATGCGCGGTGAGGAGGGCGTCCATCTTGGCACAATGCTGACGAGCCATCTCGACACGCTCGCCGGGCTCTCCAAAGCGGCAAAAGATACGGCGGACCTGCAGCCGGGTCAGCAGCGTGAGCGGATGAAGCAGCAGATCGCCGAGATCCTCGAACAATCCCCGCCGGTCTCCGAGGAGCGGCTGGGCCAGGAGCTGGCACTGCTGGCGACCAAGGCGGACATCCGCGAGGAAGTCGACCGTCTGGACGCCCACGTCGCCGCCTGCCGGGACCTCGTCAGTGTAGGTGGGGTAATCGGCAGGAAGCTCGATTTCATCTGTCAGGAGCTGAACCGGGAGAGCAACACGATCTGCTCCAAGGCGGCCTCTCTTGCGCTGACCAATATTGGGCTTGAGCTGAAATCGACGGTCGAGCAGTTCCGCGAGCAGGTTCAGAACGTCGAATGAGCATGTCGGAAGGTTTTCATCCAGATATGCAGCGCCGTGGCCTGATGCTGGTGCTGTCTTCCCCGTCCGGTGCCGGCAAGACCTCGATCTCCCGCCGCCTTCTGGAAACAGAAAGCGAGTTGACTATGTCCGTTTCGGCCACCACGCGTCCTCGGCGGCCGGGGGAGGTGGACGGTGTCGATTATCACTTCATCGATCAGACCGATTTCCAGTTGATGATCAACCGGGGCGAGTTCCTCGAATACGCCAAGGTTTTCGACAATTACTACGGCACTCCGCGCGGCCCGGTGGACGATGTTCTGAGTGGCGGCAAGGACGTGCTGTTCGATATCGACTGGCAGGGCACCCAGCAGGTCGCCGACGCGGCCCGTGACGATCTGGTCAGCGTCTTCATCCTGCCGCCCTCGACGCATGAGCTGGAGCGCCGCCTGATGGGACGTGCACAGGACAGTGCCGAAGTCGTCGCCCAGCGCATGTCCAAGGCTGCGGACGAAATCAGCCATTACCGCGAATATGACTACATCATCGTCAACCGCGATCTTGACGCAAGCGTCGAGGCGGTCCGCGCCATCCTGACCGCCGAACGCCTGAAGCGCGACCGGCGGCTGGGGTTGACGGATTTCGTCAAGCTGCTGCGGGAAGGGCGGTAGGGAGCCTGAAATTTGATGATGAAGGCCGAGATATCTCCGGGCCTGGCCGGATGTAATCTCGTACCGTCATGCTTAGGGCTTTCCAGAGGAACGTCTAATTCCGCTTGCGGGTGTCGCTGTAGCTCGCAACCTGCCGGAGTTGGCGAGCCAATGCGGTCAGCCCAAGACCGATCCGGCTGACTTCGCGGATGTTGATCGACTTGATTGTGAAGGTGCCAACGAAATGCACTGGGTCGAAGCGCAAGGCCGAGACATGGTTCGGCAAGCGGACGATGACACGCCCAAAGCCATCGCGTGTCGTTGGCAGGCGAAATCGGTTTGCTTCCGTGAAACCCTGGCCCGTGTCTGCAAACAGGAACGGCGTGGCGGTCTGGCTCGCATCGATTTCGTAGGTGATCTCGACCCAGCCGCTCGGTAGGAAGCGCCACGGCGACGCCAGCACCAACTGCGGATTCGGCTTCTGGGAACGGAACTTGTGGTTGCCAAGCGGCTCTGCATCGACCGCGGACTTGACGGTCATGTGATGGGTCATCACGCGCATGGCACCGAGGCTGCGTAATGCAATGCGTGATATGCCACGGAATGGTCGGGTCAGGCGCCAGGACCAGGTCCTGGCAATGAACTGGATCTCTCCATGCAGCCTGGAATTCTCGATCATAAGCTCTGAGGTCGTCTGTCTGCTCGTTTCGGCCGCAGCATTAAGTTCTTCGGACAGGCTGACAATTCTTGCGTCGCGCCGGACAATGCGCGCATCGCGTTCAGCCACCCGACTGATTTGCTCGTTGGCCCAGTTTTCCCGCTCGGTCACCTTGCGACGGAGGTTGACGATCTCTTGGCGCAACTTTCTCTCACGCGGGGCGCCTTCGCCGACGATGTCGTCGAAATAGCTGCCAGCCTGATCAAGCTCTCGAGCGACCATGTCTATATCGGCAAGGGCTTTCGTATCCTGCGGGTCCTGCTCCAGCGCGCGGCATGCGGCAAAGACACGACCAGTCCAGCGTGCGAGGGGGGCGGAACCGTAAAGCTCGGTGTCGTGAAAGTTGAAATGGCGCAGCCGTGGACGAATGAAACTCTCGATCTCGGCGCGGGACTCATCTGTTGTCTTCTCGAAAGGCAGGCCAAGTTGTCCGACCATACCTTCGATAGCGCGCTGCCAGTCCTGCATCAGGAGGTCGTAGCTAACGAAAGTGCGGCGCTTGCCCCGCGTCGCCCGCTCCGCTTCGATCACATGCCGGAGCCAGAGAACCATGCCGCGGCCGTCCGAAAGACCGTCGCGTTGGTACAGAGAACGGACAACCTCGAGCGGGTGCCGCAGCATGATGATGTAGGCGGGGGCCACGCCAAGCTCGTCGATAATCGGATCCCAGAGCGGCATCAAACGGCACATGCGCGGGTCCTTGATACCCCAGAGCGGCGCCGTTCCGAAATCCGTTTTCAGGAAAGCGAGGATTTTTTCGCGCGCTGCCTTGGCCGCTTCCGTTTCCGTCCAGCGGCTCGGCAGGGCGCGCGGGTCGTCCCAATGCATGTCGAACGCATCCAGCAACTCCTCGTTGGTCACGACGGTGTTTAGATGTTCCCAGAACCCGGTCTCGTTATTCCCCTTGGTCGGTGGCAGGAGGTTGTCGCTCAGATTGACCCCGAGGATGTTACATACCCGTGTCATCGCTGACGTGCCACTTCGGTGCATGCCGAGAATGATGATGGCGGTCGGTTTGGAGGTCTTGTTTTTTGATTTCATCGATTTTGATTCGCCGGGTGAACGTCGTTCGCGGTTCGCAGTTCGCGTGACTGACTGTTTTAGTGTTACATGCCATTCAATTCGGCGGTGTTGCCGCCTTGTTCGGCTCAGGGTTGGTAACCGAATCGCTCCAGCGCATCTCGAGCCTTCTCCGTGAGAGCGTGCGCGTCTGCAACAGGTATGCTTTTCCATCGTTCGATGGAAGAGGGGGACTTGATCACGGCGTCAGCTCCGGCGCCGATGCGGTTGGCGAGAGAAGGCTCTATGCCGCGCTTGATCAACGTATCGGACATAACCGCGCCGGGTGCGGCGCAGAGATCCTCGAATCGAATGCGCATATAGCGGCTGCCGAGTTCCCGTTCGCCCCAATCGGCGACCTGGGAGTTGGCCGCTGCCCAAAGTCTGATGGCGAATTCGGGCGCGGCACCTTCGTAGGCTTCGCCGAAAAGGGCTGCATAATGCTTGTTGGGCTGGTTCTGGTTGTCGCTCAGGGCCATGTCGCGCCCGTCGCGCACCAGATGCAGGAAGCTCATGCCCGGGCAGGCAGCGGCAATGATTGGGAGGATGTACATGCTGCGGGGATTCTTCCAGCCCCAATGCCCGGCTTTTGGCGTGAGATCGGCCGTGTATGTCTTCAAGGCCGCTTTGAAACCGCGTTCCGCAGCTGCGCGCGTTCCGTCGGAGAGCTGGTCGAGAACGTAGTCGAGTGAGCGCGTTTCCCGCAGAATCGGATTGATAATCTCGTCCAGGTAAGGCTCGAAATCCATCGCATCGCCGGCATGATTCAGCCGGGTGCCGACGAAAAAATTGGCCTTATCCAGCGCGCTGTGAAGCGCTCGGGTTCCCGATCCGCCGGTCGCACCGATCAACAGGGGAGCGGTTGTATCCTGATAGGCGAAAAACTTGTCGAAGATCTTGTCGAGCACGCGCGCTCCAGCCTCCGTTGAGGCGGTTGGTTAGCCAGAATTTCCATAAATATGTTATGGTCAATCACCCAGCCAGTTTTAAATTACACCTTCACCTCTCGAAAGCGATCCGATATAAGGCCGTTAGGCCGAACCGCATACGAAATTGTGGATTTTTGATCGATGGGCAAGTATCTCGACGACCTTTGGAACGATCTTGAGCAAACTTGGGATCTTGCCATGAAGGTGAATGATCTTCCCGAGCAAGAGCGCTCTGACGTGTCGGGGGCTTGGGAAACCTACTTCAAGCCCGCCGAGCTGGTTGACGCTGCGCGGACCGAAGGTGAGGGCGTAAGCCCGCCGACCAAGGTGTTCTGCGTCAATATCTATGGCCTGCAGTACAATCCGGAAACCAAATACTGGGTACCATTCCGTCACGGCGATATCG
Organism: Nisaea sp.; assembly: GCF_039990255.1. Lineage (GTDB taxonomy): Bacteria > Pseudomonadota > Alphaproteobacteria > Thalassobaculales > Thalassobaculaceae > Nisaea. The sequence goes on from NZ_JBDXGG010000018.1 coordinate 596,737, forward strand.
ATCTGGCGAAATTTACCGAGGATTGATCCTCAAGGCCTGCAAGGGGGCTGTTCCGGCAGGCCTTTTTTGACGATAAATCAATAAACAAGACGCTCAACTTCATGTTTCGCATCGGCGAATCATGTATGGTATTGATAGTTTTCGAGGCAAAAGCCGCGCAAGTTGAGATGCGCGGCTTCGTTTGGATATTCGATACCGAGGTGATTCAATGGCAGGGGCGGATCAGCCCGTAACCGTAAATCGGTTGATGCGAGCCTGCTATACGGCCTTGATGTCGGCTGGCATTTTCAGTTTCGCAGTGAACATGCTGATGCTGACCCTGCCGGTCTTCATGTTCCAGGTGTTCGACCGCGTGCTGGCAAGTCGCAGCGAGTCAACGCTTTACCTGCTGCTGGGAATCGCCGCTTTCACGCTCGGCATCCAGGCATCGCTCGACACAATTCGCGCTTACGCTTTCGTTCGGATCAGTGGCTGGATTGATCGCCGCATTGGCCCGATTCTGCTCTCCTCGATCATCACCGATGCGCTTGACCGGGGCAGCCAGCCGAATAGCAACCCGCTTCGTTCGCTCGGAACACTCCGGATGTTCCTGACGGGCCCCGGCATGCTCACCATGCTTGATTTGCCGTGGGTGCCGGTTTTCATGGCCCTTATTTTCTTTATCAATCCGCACATGGGTATGGCGGCAATAGCCGGCGCTGTGGTCATGCTGGTGCTTGGCATCGTCAACGACCGGATGACGCGGCCGGCACTCAACGCGGCACAGGAGTTCTCCTCCAAAGCCTATTCGGCAGCGGAATCCGCCGTTCGTAATGCGGCGGTTGTTGAAAGTATGGGCATGCGCCGGAACGTGATGGCGCGCTGGCATCGGGAAAACGAAAAGGTTCTCACCCTGCAAGGGCGGGCAAGTGACCGTGCCGCCATTCTCAGTTCGATGTCGAAGTCCGCAAGGATGCTGATCCAGATGGTGATTATGACGGTTGCCGTCTTGCAGATCATCGATCCGGCGGTCGACATGACACCGGGGATGATGATCGCCTGTTCGCTGATTCTTGGTCGCGCCCTGCAGCCGGTCGAAATGGGTATCAGCCAGGCCCGCCAGTTGGTCGATGCGCTGGCGGCGTACAAGAGTATCGAGACGGCGCTGGTCAATGCCCAGTCTGGCATTCGCCGGATGGAACTGCCGGCACCGAAAGGGCATCTGGTTCTGGAGAATGTCGGGTATCAGCCGCGCGGTGCGCCGCGACCGATCCTTCAGCGCATCAGCCTTGAGGTTAAGCCGGGTGAGGCGCTGGGTGTCGTCGGCCCGTCTGCTGCCGGAAAATCTACATTGGCACGCCTTATTGTTGGGGTCGAGAAGCCGCATGTCGGGCATGTCCGGCTCGACGGCTCCGATATATTCAACTGGGACACCGGAAGCCTAGGCAAGCATGTCGGTTACATGCCGCAGGATATCGAGCTGTTCGGTGGGTCCGTCGCGGAGAACATAGCGCGCCTTGACGCCGATCCGAATCCGGAACAGGTGATCGATGCGGCGAAGCTTGCCGGTCTGCATGAGCTTATCCTGCAATTACCAAACGGCTACGACACCGATATTGGCAATGCCGGTGCGATCCTTTCTGGTGGCCAGCGGCAGCGCGTCGCGCTTGCCCGCGCGCTCTATGGCGACCCGTCTCTTGTGGTTCTGGACGAGCCGAACTCTAACCTGGATTCAAAGGGTGATGAAGCACTGGCGCATGCGGTCAATGTCCTTAAGGAACGTGGCGCCACGGTTATCATGATCACGCATCGGGTGCAGACCCTCGCCAATATGAATCAGCTGCTGGTTCTGCAGGATGGCATGATCAACAAATACGGCTCCCGTGATGAAGTGCTGGCGAGTGCCGGTATGGGAGGGGCTCCCGCCTCCGCGTCGCCTTCGTCAGGTGGGACCGGTGCATCGACTCCCAAGGCTCCCGTACAACGCGCTTCAAATAAGCCGGCGCCGTCCAAAGCTGAAGAGGACAAATCCGAGGTTGAGCGCCGCCGCATGCCGTCACCTCCGCGGGCAGGACCAGGACCGGCACCGCGCGGCGTGCCCGCAGCAGCTAATTTGCCTCCGCCGCCACGCATTCCCGAAATGCCGTCGGCGCGCCGGACGCGTTCCGGCAAGACGACGCCGCCGACTCTGCAGCCAGGTACTGGCCATGGCGTCAGGCCGCAACTTGGTCAAGGCTCGGCCCAGGCTATGGAAATTCTGGCCGCCCGACCAACTGCCGGCCCCGGCCCCGGTGCTTCGCCTCAGTCTGAAAAGGCTGGCGAGTCTGCGCCAATGATACGGCCGCCGAAAATGGAAACGACAGTGCGCATGGAACCGCCTCCTTCCGGACCGGTACGTCCGGCTCCGAAACCGGCGAACACGCAGGAACCGCGCGCTGAGAAGCATGTCGAACAGCCTTCGGTTTCCCGCCCACTCTCGCCACCACCGGCGACGAATGCCCGGCCGGTCGCGGCCCTCAATATCGCGGACATACAATCCATTTCGGGACGCCCCCGTGCCAAGTCGTAATCGCCCGGAACCGGGCGCAATGTCCGTTGTCAGGAACTATTAATGTCGAATGCCGTAGATGACCTAAGCGACGGTTCTGAGCTTTCTGAGGCTGAAAACCCGAAAGCTTGGCGGCCTGTCGTGTGGACGGGTTTCATCATATTGCTGGCATTCTTCGGCGGTTTCGGATTGTGGGCATCTCTGGCCCAACTCGGCAGCGGCGCGATCGCGCAGGGGCAGTTGCAGGTCTCCTCCAACCAGAAAACAGTTCAGCATCTTGAAGGTGGGATTATCGAAGCGATCAATGTCCGGGACGGCGATCTGGTGCGCGCAGGGGAGGTTTTGATCAAGCTGGACGATACCCGGGCGCGGGTTGAATACGAGCTGCTGCATAAGCAGTTTCTGACACACCTTGGCAGCAAGGCACGATTGGTGGCCGAGCGGGATAATCTGGCAGAGGTGAATTTCCCCTCGGAACTCCTGTCGCAGTCGGCTGACGACGATGTGGGAGAAGTTATCGCCGGTCAGAGACGCCTGTTCGAGACCCGTATCAGTGCCCGCGACAGCCAGTTCGGGTTGCTTCGCCGCCGCATCCAGAAGACCCGTGAGGAGATCACTGCACTCGGGGCGCAGCAGCGCGCGGATGGGCGGCAATACGAGCTGATCCAGGAAGAAATCGCGGATGTCCGGGAGTTGTACGAAAAAGGGTTGGAGCGCAAACCACGCCTTTTGTCTCTCGAGCGCACTGCGGTGCAGCTGGAAGGAAGTATTGGAAACCGCAGGGCGTTGGTCGCACGGGCCGAACAGACCATTGCCGAGACCGAATTCCAGTTGCTGAACACAGAAGAGCGATTCAAGACCGAGGTTGAGACCAACCTGCGTCAGGTGCAGGATCAGATGATAGACTTGAAGGATCGTCTGACTGGTGCTCGGGATGCGCTTGACCGGACCCGCATCCGGGCACCGCAGGACGGGCAGGTCTACGGTCTGCGGTTCCATACGGTCGGTGGCGTTGTCGCTCCCGGGGAGCCGGTCATGGGGATTGTGCCGCAGGGAGATACGCTGGTGGTGAAGGCGCGGATCGATCCGACCGATATCGATGTGGTCTCGGTCGGCGCGGAAGCCAGCATCAGGCTGACCTCTTTCAGTCAGCGTACCACGCAACCTATTGATGGCGAGTTGGCAAGTATTTCGGCTGATATCGTGCAGCCCGAGCAGGGTGCGCCCTTTTACGAGGCTCGGATCGTTCTCGACGGCGACAGTCTGGCGAGGCAGCCTAAACTGGAGTTAGTACAGGGGATGCCGGCAACCGTGATAATTTCGACCGGCGACCAGACCTTGCTCGAATATCTGCTTGCCCCACTGGTGCGCAGTTTCGAGCTTGGATTGAGGGAAAACTGATCCGATGAATGATGTGTCCGACAAGCGTTCTTTTCTTCCCTACGGCAGACAGATGCTCGACGAGGCCGACGAGCAGGCCGTTCTCGACGTGCTGCGCGGAGACTGGCTGACCACAGGTCCAGCTGTGGAGGCCTACGAGGCGGCTTTCGCCGAGCGCGTCGGTGCAAAACATGCGATTGCCTGTTCCAGCGGAACGGCGGGTCTGCACATGGCGGCTATTGCTCTGAACCTTGATTTCGGCGACATCGTTATCGTTCCGAGCGTGACCTTCCTGGCCACGGCCAATGCCGCCCGATACGTCAAGGCGGATGTTCTTTTCGCCGATGTGGATCCGGAAACAGGCGTGATGCGCCTGGAGGACGTACAACGGGCCATCGCGGGTATGTCTAAAGGGACGGTCAAAGCGATCTTTCCGGTCCATCTGACCGGACATACGGTCAATGTGGATGAACTCGCCGCGGAGTTCCCTGAACTGGTGCTGGTCGAGGATGCCTGTCATGCAATCGGCGCGGAATATGAGGTCGGCGGCAGTATGAAACCCGTCGGGTCCTGTCCGCGCGGCGGTATCACGATGTTCTCGACCCACCCGGTGAAGACCATCGCAACGGGCGAGGGCGGCATGCTGACAACCAACAGCGACCGCTTTGCAGACACGCTCCGGCGGAGCAGGAATCACGGCCTCGTGCGGGAGCCCGAGAACTTCCTGAACAAGCGCATGGGATTTGAAGATGGCGTCCCGGCTCCCTGGTATTACGAGATGCATGAGCCCGGCTATAATTACCGGCTCTCCGACATCAATGCCGCTCTCGGCTTGAGCCAACTGGGCAAACTCGACAGCTTCGTCGCCAAGCGCAGTGTTCTCCGGGGGCGCTATCAGGAGCTGCTGGACGGCCTTGGTCCGCACGTCGCGATGCAGAAGGTTGCTCCAGGCTGCAGCCCCGCTTGGCACCTCGCGGTGGCCCTGATCGATTTCGCGGCGCTGGGCACTACCAGGACGGCGGTCATGACAGCGCTGAAAGAGCGCGGCATTGGCACCCAGGTGCATTACATTCCAGTTCATCGCCAGCCTTATTACGCGAGCCGGTACCAGACCAAGTCCCTGCCCGGCGCGGACGCCTATTACGCCCGCTGCCTCAGCCTGCCGCTTTTTCCGGCGATGGATGAGGCAGATGTTAACTGGGTGGTTGAGGCACTGGCTGAGGTACTCGGGACATAAGGGATCAAACCTGCCTCTTCCGCAGATGCGGGAAACAGGGCAAAATAAAATGATTCGAATGTCTTAGGGGGAGGCTCCGAGCCGCATGAGCTATCAACCATTCTCGTTTGATACCGACCATATCGATCTCAATGGCAAGACGGTGCTGGTTACAGGCGGCACAGGCTCTTTCGGGAAGGAATTCGTGCGCACGGCGCTGGAATTCTCGGAAATGCGCCGCTGTATCGTGTTCTCACGGGACGAGCAGAAGCATTATGACATGGGCCAGGATTACCCCTCGGTGCCCGGCAAGCCGATCCGCTATTTCATCGGCGATGTGCGCGATGTTGACCGTTTGGAATTGGCGATGCGCGGCGTGGATTATGTCGTTCATGCAGCGGCAATGAAGCATGTGCCGGCAGCCGAATACAATCCGTTTGAATGCGTTCAGACAAACATCTATGGCGCTGAAAACATCGTGAAGGCGGCGCTTCGGACCGGGGTGAAGAAGGTCATTGCTCTGTCGACGGACAAGGCGGCAAACCCGATCAATCTCTATGGTGCGACCAAGCTTGCCTCTGACAAGATCTTTGTTGCTGCCAACAATATTTCCGGAGCAGACGGCTGCCGTTTCGCTGTTGTTCGCTATGGAAATGTCATCGGCTCGCGCGGAAGTGTGATTCCCTTCTTCCAGAAGCTGATTGACGATAGGTCTGCGGATTTGCCGATCACAGATGAGCGCATGACACGCTTCTGGATCACCCTGCAGCAGGGTGTGAACTTCGTTCTCTCCAGTATGGAGATGATGAAGGGCCGCGAGATTTTCGTGCCGAAGATCCCGAGCATGAAGATTACGGACGTGGCAAAAACCATGGCCCCCGGTCTGCCGCTCCGCAATGTGGGCATCCGGCCGGGCGAGAAGCTGCATGAGGTGATGATCTCGGAAGACGATTCCCGCACCACGGTTGAACTGGAAGACCGGTATGTCATCCTTCCGGCCCAAAGTGACCGGGTGCTGGATGACTATCTGGCTGAAGGCTGCAAGTTGGTACCCGCCGAATTCCGCTATGCAAGTGATACCAATACGGACTGGCTGAGCGGCGGCGATCTTAACAAGATGATGTCGTCGATCTGAACATGCAGCAGGCCACACCCGGACGAGGGCGCGGCCTGATTTATTTTAGTTTGTAGCGATCTCCGGTCCCATCACAGCATTCGGCAACACCGTCGAGATCCATGGAACATATGTTACGAGGATGAGGAAGGCGAAGAGGACTGCCAGAAATGGCAGGGCTGCCTTCACCACTGACATCATCGGCATACCGGCGACACCCGAGGTGACAAACAGGTTGAGCCCGACGGGCGGCGTGATCATGCCGATCTCCATGTTCACCACCATGATGATGCCGAGATGGATCGGGTCGATACCGAGTTCCATGGCGATCGGGAAGACCAACGGTGCCACAATGACCAGCAGGCCCGACGGTTCCATGAACTGCCCGCCGATTAGCAGGATCACGTTCACAGCGACCAGGAACATCACTGGCCCGAAACCGTAGGCCAGCATGGTTTCGGTGATCTGCTGGGGGATCTGCTCGTCGGTCAGAACGTGCTTCAGAATCAGCGCATTGGCGATGACGAACAGCAGCGTCACTGTCAGCTTGCCGGCATCGAACAGGGTCTTGCGTGTGTCCGGGTGGTAGAGCGCTGTCAGCACTGCGCTGGGCTGGCGGAACAGGGAGACATTGCGTGCCTCGCCTTCGGTCGCCAGCGGACCCATGTCCCGGTAAACGAAGGTTGCGATGATCCAGGCATAGACGGCCGCGACGGCCGCTGCTTCGGTCGGTGTGAAAACGCCTCCATAGATGCCGCCCATGATGATGACGATCAGCAGCAGCCCCCAGGAGGCATCCTTGGCGCTGGCATAAATCTCGCGCCAGCCGGCCCATTCCCCTTTCGGCAGGTTCTTCCACTTCGCCATGATGTAGATCGCCGCCATGAGCGAAAGCCCGGCCAACAGGCCCGGGATCACACCGGCAAGGAACATGCGGCCGACCGAGACTTCCACGGCAGCAGCATAGACCACCATGACGATGGAAGGCGGGATCAGGATGCCGAGGGTTCCGGCATTGCAGATTACACCGGCCGCGAATTCCTTGGTGTAACCAACCTGGCGCATGCCGGCGATCACGATGGTACCGATGGCGACCACAGTCGCGGGCGAGGAGCCGGAGAGAGCGGCGAACATCATGCAGGCGAAGACACCGGCAATGGCAAGGCCGCCCGGGAAATGCCCAACGCAGGCGATGGAGAACCGGATGATCCGTTTCGCGACCCCGCCCGTCGACATGAAGGAAGAGGCGAGAATAAAGAAAGGAATCGCCAACAGCGTATAGTGGCCTTCAAAAGCGCTAAAGAGAGTTTGCGCAATGGAAGCCAGGGACGAGTCCGAAAAAGCCAGCAGGAACAGAATGGATGACAAGCCAAGCGCGACCGCGATGGGGACCCCGATCAGCAGCAGCATGATAATGGCGAGGAAGAGAAGGGCGACTTCCATGGATCAGAGATCCTTCAGTTTTTTGGCGGCTTCGTCGACGGCGTCCTCGACTTCATGGCTGGCAATCAGCCCTTCCATCCGGCCGCGCCAGATTGCTATGCCGGCCATAACGAAACGAAACAGTAGTAACGCCATCGCAATTGGCAGAATGGCGTAGGGAATGAGACGGGGAATTTTTTCGTAAGCCTCCCCCTCGTTGAAGACGTCCTGCAGCCAGTCAAGCGGACGGAAGCCGAAAATGTCCGGCATTGGTGTGTCTTCTGTCTCGTACCAGCCTTTTTCTCGGAACTTGTCTTCAAAGCCGAGCGGAAACCAGCGGCCTTCGGTGGCCGGAAGGTTTGCGAAGTTTGCCCAGTAATCCCACGACCCCTTCAGCAGCAGGAAGGCATAGAGAACACATATGGTGCAGGCGAGCAGCGCCAGGATGCGGCGTTTTGGTGAGGTGAGGGCCGCGGTAACAACATCGACGCCCAGATGAGCGCGGATCTTGACCGCGTAGGCAGCGCCGAGAAGTACAAGCCAGCCGAACAGGAAGACGGTGACTTCAAGAGCCCAGAGAATGCCTGAATCGAAAACATAGCGTGCGATCACATTGGCGAAGGTGATCACGGTCATGGATCCGAGGATCACCGCTATAGCGGTTTCCTCGATCCGGTCGGTAAGGGGGGTGGTCGTCATCGCGTGCGCCCCAGAAATAAGCGCGGTGCGGAGGGAGGTCCGCACCGCGCGACAAGGCTAAAGTCCGAGCCGTTGCCTTGGAGTTTAGTGCTGTGGAGTTAGTTCGTCAGGCTGTTCGCGGCCTGTGCAGCGGCGATATTGTCGGAGCCGACGTCTTTTTCGAACTTGGCCCAGACCGGCTTCATCACATCAACCCAGGCAGAACGCTGCTCCGGCGTCAGGGTGCGAACGGTCCCGCCAGCCTTGATTACGGACTGCTTGGCAGCTTCGTTAACGGCTGTTGATTCCTGGTTTCGTGTATTGGTCACTTCGGCAACGATCTTCAGGAACTGGTCACGCACGTCCGGCTTCAGGCTTTCCAGCCAGTCGACGGAGGTGACCAGCAGGTAATCGATGATGCCGTGATTGGTCTCGGTGGTGCCATCCTGCACTTCGAAGAACTTCTTGCCGTAGATGTTCGACCAGGTGTTTTCCTGACCGTCGACAACACCCTGCTGCAGGGCGCCGTAGACTTCGGAGAAGGCCATCTTCTGCGGGGTGCCGCCGATGGCTTCCATCTGGGCGACCAGCACTTCCGAAGACTGCACGCGGAACTTCAGGCCATTCGCGTCGGATGGCATAAGCAACGGTTTATTCGCTGACATCTGCTTCATACCGTTATGCCAGTAGCCGAGACCTTGCAGACCGCGGCGCTGCATGCTGTCGAGCAAATCTTGGCCGGCCGCTGAGTTCTGGTAGGCCTCAACAGCGTTGATGTCCTTGAACATGAACGGCAGATCGAACAGGCGAAACTTCTTGGTGAACTTCTCGAACTTGGACAGCGACGGAGCGGCGAGCTGCACGTCGCCCTGAAGCATCGCTTCCAGAACCTTGTTGTCGTTATAGAGGGTTGAGTTCGGGAAAACCTGCATGCAGGCCTTACCGTTCATTTCCTCGTTCACGCGCTTTTCCAGCAGCGACGCAGCGATACCCTTCGGGTGCCGGTCGGTGTTGGTGACATGGCTGAATTTGATGACAACCTCGCCGTCATCGCAATTGGCATAAGCAGCGCCAGGCGTAATAAGGGCGGCAGCCGCCAGAGCGGCAGCAAAAAACTTCTTCATTGTGTCCTCCCGATAGACACGCGGTTGAATCCGCATAGGCTGATAACTGAATTTGTCTCGCTCAACTGGGCAATCGCCAATTCAGGTAATTTTTTTTTTCTTTAAAGTCAGCACACTAACTTTTGCTAATGTGCGCAAGAACTTCATTTGTCCGAATTTTCGGGCAAATCATTGTGAACTTTCGCGACCCGTATTCGTTTCGGGAAGGCGACCAGCAGTCCGGGTATCATGTCACGGCTCAAGGCGACCGTTGTCTTTCTTTGCGCGTTCTATGCGCTTTTCTCCATGCTGGCTGGCTGGCTGGTGTATCGCCATGCCTATCTGGGATCTCTTGACCAGCTGGATGAGACCGGCAGAATTCGGGTGCAACAGGCGAGTGACCGCCTGATGGGCCAGCTTTCCGGCTATTCATATCTGATCAATTTGCTAGCGCGACATCCACTGGTTATCGAAAGCGTCTCTGGAGGTGTTTCCCCGGAGGTTATTGAAGACCTGTTGATCGACTCTGTTCTGACCTATGGCGCCGACCGGATCAAATTGACCAACGCGGACGGCCGTCTGGTGGCGTCTTCATCTCCTGAGACACAACCGGAACCAGTCGATGGCCCGGTTGATACTTCCCTGTTGCGTGCGGCGCGGAATGGCCGTCTGGGACTGGAAGCGGCTTTCGACGATGATGGTCGCAGAATGATCCGGTTGAGCCGCGGCATCCTAGATGGTGCGGCTCCTGCAAAGGGTGCGATATTCCTGACCATCGATGTTGCGGCGCTGGAATTTGAATGGGGGGTCGATCCGGAGGCGATCTGTTTCTTCGATGCGTCGCAAACCGTGTTCGCCTCGACCAGACAATCGCTTTTGAGCCGGCGGGATGAGAGTCGGGGAAAAGATGACTCCAGATTTGAACCATTTCCACGTCACACTTTGGCGCATGAAGGCGGCCACGAAGTGTGGTCCTTCTCCAAGGCTATCGAATTGCCGAAACATGCTCTTGTCGTAACCCGTGAATTACCGCAGGTGAACATGATCGCACGCGGTTTTCTTGACACGGCCCCGGCTAGGACCGCTGCCACATTGCGCGGTTTACTGACCACGACTGTTCTCGGGGCATTGGGGTTGGCGATGCTGATCGCGGCGCTTTGGCGACGGCGTATGGCAGATCGTCTGGCGATCGAGGCGGCGGTAAACGCGCATCTCGAAGAGCGTGTCGACCGGCGCACGTCAGAGCTGAAAGTGGCACAGGAGCAGCTTGTCCAGGCTTCCGAACTCACCGCGCTTGGAGAAATGTCTGCGGGGATCAGCCACGAGCTTAACCAGCCACTCGCGGCCATTCTGAACCTGTCGGAGAACGGGCAAAAGCTACTCGACCGGAACCGGTTCAACGATGCAGCCGACAATCTCAGTCAGATATCCGTCCAGGTGCAGCGGATCGACAAGATCATCCGAAATCTGCGCGCCTTCGCCCGAAATGAAGGCGAAACCGTCGCCACAGAACCTGTAGACCTCGTCGCCGCCATTGAACATGCGATCACCCTCTCGATGCCGTCTTTTAACAGGGACGGGATCGTCTTGTCCTGGTCACGACCTGACCAGCAGGTGCTGGTCGTTGGTGGCGAGGTCCGTCTGCAACAGGTCGTGGTCAATATCCTGACCAACGCACAGGATGCGATGGCATCGTCGGGTATAAAGCGGATCGACGTGACGCTGAAAATTGATACGAGCGACGCTGTTCTGGAACTTGCCGATACCGGACCAGGTATCCCAGACCCGACCCGGGTGTTTGAGCCGTTTTACACAACCAAGGAGCTTGGTGCCTCGAAAGGCCTTGGCCTCGGGCTGTCGATTTCCTATGGGATCATTCGTAGTTTTGGCGGGACACTTTCGTGTCGAAACGGTGTGCATGGCGGAGCGGTATTCACCGTTCGCCTCCCATTGACCGAAAAGGTAGTGCAATGACCGGGCAGGTGCTGCTGATCGAGGATGACGATGCCTTGCGCAACTCGTTGGCGCAGACGCTTGAGCTTGCCGATCTGGCTGTCATTTCAGCGAGCAGTTATGTGCAGGCAAAGCGGACTATCCGGGCGAATTTCGCTGGCATCGTCTTGTCAGATATCCGGATGCCGCATCAGGATGGTTTCGCCGTGCTGTCGGCGGCTCGTGGGGCCGATCCGGAGCTGCCGGTGATCCTGCTGACTGGGCACAGCGATGTGCCGACGGCTATGCGGGCAATAAAGGAGGGAGCATACGAATATCTCGAAAAGCCTGTCGGAACGGATCGTCTGGTCGATGTTGTCCTCAGGGCGATTGAGCATAGAGATCTTGTGTTGAAATCCCGCCGGATCGAGCGGGCGCTTGAACGCAGCGATGCCGCGGCACGGAGTTTCCCGGGTTCTGGGCCTGTCTCGACAGCATTGCGCACGGCGCTTCGCCGGGTGGCCGCGAGCGACTGTCATATCCATCTGCATGGCCAGAAGGGGACGGGCCGGAAAGAGGCAGCTTTTGCGATCAATACTCTTTCGGCTGAGCCACGTGTGTTCCTTACTCTGAACCTTTCTTACGCCTCGTCGGATGCTGTGCAGCGCCTGCGTGTGCCCGAAGGCCCGGCGGACCTATCTTTGAAAAGCGTCGAGTGTGCCACTCCAGACCAGATAGAGGATGTGCGGGCGTTGATACACCGTTGCCCGGAGCTTCGCGTCATATCATCCTCGACGCTTCCGCTTGCGGATTTGGAGCGTCTGGATCCGATTTTCGAGGGCGCGACGGTAGTGGAAGTTCGGGTTCCGTCACTGGATGAGCGAAGAGACGACCTGCCGGAGATTTTTGAGAATATCCTTCGCCTTACGGTGCGTAGCCTCGACATGGACATGCCGGAAATAGCGACAACTACCCTGACTGAGATCATGACCCGGTCCTGGCCGGGCAGTCTGCCGGAACTGCGTGCTTTTGCCATGACCTATGCCCTGGGTGCACGGGTCCAGAGCAATGGCGCCGGACAGGGGACTCTGGCGGAACAGGTTGAGGCATTCGAGAAAATGGTTCTGACGGAAACGCTGAAGCGCACCAGCGGGAAGGCAGCCGAGGCAGCCAGGATACTGGGCGTACCGCGCAATACGTTCTACGACCGCCTGTCGCGTTTCGGACTGTCCGCCAGGGATTTCCGGGAAGGCTGAACGAGAGTCGTCAGATTGACTGACGTTCGCATAATTGTGGCCCGGGTAAACTTGCCTGGGTTGATGAATTGCCCAGCTCCGGCCGTCATGAATGGGTTTTCCAGACGTTGCCGCATTAAAGATTCAGCGGCGGCTCTTTGTCTTTTTTGGTCCAGCCAATCAAGCTGATTGCGGGGAAAATCCACAGGAAGCCGGCAATAGGGTAAAAAATCAGCTCGGCGAGCCAGTGCTGAGGCAGCATGTGGTTCGCGATGGTTACGGTGCCCACGATATAGGCGATAAGGCCGACGATCATTATGATTCCGCCGAGGGCAGTGCGCCAGCGCATGGGGGACTCCATTTTACGTGATCGGCATCGATATGCGCCGGAGAGGGAATCTGTCAACCGTTGCAGAAGGCCGGGGTTTTTATAAAACTGTTGAGACTGGTTGGTAAATCATCCTGTTTGCGCCTCCTCCGTCGCCGGGAAGCGAGACTTTGATGCCTCTCTTGCCCTAAGGGCTGCTCTGTATAAAGGGCCACGCGCAACCGAAACGGTTTTCCGATGAGCATGCTAGGTCACCCCATCGTTGCCTTGATGATTTCCGTCGCGTTCCTGTGGACCGCGAACGGGTTGTTTCACAGTCTGATCGCCCTGCGTATGAGCCAGGAGGGATTCGATACGACTGTCGCGGGTCTGGTTACCGCTGCTTACTTCATTGGTCAGCTTGTCGGGGCTGTGTTCTGCGGACGGATTATCGAGAGTGTTGGGCATGTACGCTCGTTTGCGGCATTCGCCTCTATCATCTCTGCCTGTGCGGTTGCCCACGCAATATTCGTCGATCCGTATTTCTGGTCGCTGTTACGCTTTGGAACCGGCATCTGCATCGCCGGGGCGCTTATGGTCGCTGAGAGTTGGCTGAATGGTGCGGTTTCGAATACGCGACGTGGCGGTATGCTCTCGATTTATGTCGTGGTGATCTATTTCGGTATGGCTGCGGGGCAGCAGATCCTCAATCTCTCGCCGCCGACCAGCTTCATACTTTACAGCGTGGCTTCGATCCTCTTCTCGCTTGCTTTGGTCCCGCTGTCGCTGGCCAGCCGGGCGACGGCGGGAGAGTTGGCACCGTCCCGTCTCAGCATGGCAGAACTATTCAAGGTCTCGCCACTCGGCATGATTTGCAGTTTTGCCAGCGGTGTTCTGGGAGCGGTTGTCATGGGCCTCGGTCCGATTTTCGGTAACCAGATCGGGTTTTCGGTCGCGCAGATCGCAACAATGATGACGGTGACCATGTTTGGCGGCCTGTTGCTGCAATATCCGATCGGAAAGCTCTCCGACTTTTTCGACCGTCGTACAGTGATTGCGGTTGTGCTCTTTGCCGTGGGCGGTGTGTCTCTCGCCATCGCGCTGCTGTTTGATGGCGGGATATTTATGTTTCTTGGCTTGATGGTGGTCTTTGGCGGGCTCAACTTCGCGCTCTATCCCTTGGCGATCTCCCACGTGAACGATCATGTGGACGCCTCCGACCTGGTGCCCGCTGCAGCCGGTATCCTGATCGCGGCGAGCTTGGGGTCGTCCATCGGACCGATTATCGGTGCGTTTGCCATGGATAAAGTGGGACCCGGCGGCCTGTTCCAGTTCACCGCCTTTGTGGGCTTTTCCGTTGGCATCTTCGCTGTTTACCGGATGTTGCGCAGCGAGGCGCCGACCATGGAAGAGCAGGGGCCGTACGTCGCTTATGCCCGGACTTCGGCCATCGTTGCTGAACTCGATCCGCGTGGCGAGTTTATCGAGGAAGTCGAGCCGAACGTGATGGACGAGAACCTGCCGAAGGATTTCTCCTACGACGAGGTTATCGAGTCAGCGGTCGAAGGCGAGGCCGAGGAATGGGTTCAGGCAAACTCTTCGCCGTAATAGAGCGTCGAGACGTGCTTCGCTTCGGCAAAATAGAGCCAGCGTTCCACGACAACGCCCACACTGCCCGAGATGGCCGCGAGCAAAACCAGGCCGCTTGCCATCGTGCCGGAGCCGGGCATAGCGAGCACGGCAGACAGAACCGCAATTGGGATCACCAGGCCGAAGAAAGCTGCAAGACGCCGGAGCTTCACTGCATGTTTTCGTCCGATCTTGTAGCCCATCTCGCGCATCACGTAAGTCTCTGACGTTGTAGGTCCTTCCAGCAACCGCACGGTTCCGAGACTTGCGAGCCCGGTTGCGGTGCCAGATGTCGCAGTTGGAGCCGCATTGTCCATCGCGATCCAATAGCGCCACTTGATCGCTGCTGAAAGCAGCAGGAAGCCCATTGTAGACAAGGCCATTGCCCGCAGGTCGTTGCCCGAAAGAGCGAGAAGCGGCAGCAGCCAAAGGCCTCCGGTCGCCATCGCCATGGCGAGATATCCGGGCACGGTGAAACTGTTATGCCAGCGCGGGATGGTCTTCAGGCACTGATAGATCATTGCCGTACAATAGACCGTGACGAGGGCCAGTACGGCAGCCGCCGCTCCGGCCAGCATCCATGGCCCGTCGTTGTGACCCAACAACAGCCATCCGGCGGCAAACAGAAGCGCCGGTATATATGTCAGCACGGCGAGGAGACCTTCGCGTGACAGCCATGAGCTCCGCCACTGGCTCATCGCGCGCCAGGCCCGTTCCGGGTGTCCGAGGTGGAAGGTGGAGCTCAGCAGCCCGGCAGTAATAAGACCAAGGGCAAGCGGGAAACCAATCCAGCCGATCAGCGGGTTCGCATCGCCAGTGAGGGCGGCATGCAGCGCTAGCCAGACCAGCATGCCGTAGCCGGCGCCGGAGGCGGTGGTGAAGAAGATGACTGAGAGGGCGGGATGCATCTGCGGTCCTCAGCGGGAAAGCATGGTGTCGAGCCAGCCGAGCAGGCCAGTGGCGTCGGAAGAGGTCTCTCCTGCGGGAACCCGCCGGGCAAGATCCGCGAGCCGTTCCGGCGCGCCGAAATCCTCTGCCTTGTTGCGGCGCGGGCGCGGCGGCAGATAGCGATTGACCGGCTTATAGCCCATCTCCGGCATCAGCTCGTACCCGGTGCGCTCGGCAACCAGTTTAGAGACATCGGAGTCCGGGTCGCCGAGATCACCGAAATGGCGGGCGCTGGCTGGGCAAGTCGAGACGCAGGCCGGGACACGATCCTGTTCTTCCAAGTTTTCATTGTAGATCTTGTCGACGCAGAGGGTGCATTTTTTCATCACGCCTTCGGTCTTGTCGTACTCCCGCGCGCCATAGGGACACGCCCAGGAGCAGAGTTTACAGCCGATGCAGAGATCCGCGTTTACCAGAACAATGCCGTCCTCAGCGCGCTTGTAGGAGGCGCCTGTCGGGCAGACGGTGACACAGTCGGGTGTATCGCAGTGCAGGCAGGAGCGTGGGAAATGTACTGTACGGGCGTCTTCGCCGTCACCGGCCTCGAAGGTATGGATGCGGTTGAACCAGACACCCCACGCTCCTTCGTCGCCGTCTTCCTCGGCGTCGGCGCTATAGGCGTTCCAATCCGTCAGCGGCGCCGAATGGCCACTGGTGTTCCATTCCTTGCAGTTCACCGCGCAGGCATGGCAGCCGACGCAGATATCAAGATCGATGACGAGACCGAGTTTCTTGCCCCCGGCCGAAGCGGGAAGGGCTGCTGGAAGAGAGGTCATTGGCCGCGCCTCCCTTTGTATTGGAGCGGCCCTTTTGGACGTTTCGCCGTCGGTGCTGTCTTCAGGACAGGGAATTGCGGCTCCGAAACCGTCTCTGGGTGATCATCCTCCGCTTTCTCGATCCGAACCCGCAGATCATACCAGGCGGCCTGGCCGGTGACCGGGTCCGCATTGGCATAGCGGTAGCCGTCCTTGCGTGCGGGTAGCAGCTCGGAGATCACGTGGTTCAGCAGGAAACCCTTCGTCGTCTCCGGAGCGTCCTTGCCGAGGTTCCAAGCACCTCGGCGTTTGCCGATAGCGTTCCAGGTCCAGGCAGTGTCCGGATTGACGCCTTCCATCAGTTTCACCGGCACCTTGATTTGGCCGTGATGGGAGGTGACATAGACCCAGTCTCCGTCCGCGATGCCGAGCTTCTCGCCCTGCTTCCGGTTCATGAAGAGCGGGTTCTTACCGTGCAACTGGCGCAACCAGGCGTTCTGGCCGCCCCATGAATGATACATTGCCGCCGGGCGCTGGGTGATTGCGTGCATCGGGAAGCTGTCGGTATCGACCTGGCTTTCCTCGAACGGCTGATACCAGATCGGCAGTGGGTCGAAATAGCGTTTGATCCGGTCGCGGTCCTTTTCCGGCGGCTGGTTGGCGCCATGCCCTTCGGCGGCCAGCCGGAACTGCTGCAACGGCTCGACATAGAGCTGCATTATGATCTGGTTCGGCGCGCCGATGAAGCCGAGGCGTGTTGCTGTTTCCAGATAGGTTTTGTTTGCGTGCTTGTAGTAGCGCTCTTCCGGCTTGAACTCATGGCGCCAGAAGCACTCGTTCTCCACGTAACGCTTGAGCTGGTCCGGGTTCGGCGCGCCCTTGCCGCCTTCGGTTCCGTCTGCGCCGCGCCAGCCCGCCAGCGGGCCAATGCCCGGTGCGCGTTCGTGGTTGGCGATATAATCGGGATAGCCGCCTGGATATTTCGCGGAGCCATCCTCATTGGTGAGGCCCGGCAGCCCGAGGCGGACGCCGAGATCGATCAGCACTTCCTGGAACGGCCGGACGTCCCGGTCCGGTGCCACCACCGGCTGTCTGATAGAGTCTGCCGCCCCGTCAGCGTCGCAGATCGGGCGGTCCAGCAGGGAGATGCAGTCCCAGCGCTCCAGATAGGTGGTATCCGGCAGGATCAGATCGGCATAGGCCACCATCTCGGAGGCATAGGCGTCGGAATAGATGATCTTCGGTATCCGGTATTCGCCGGTTTCCGGGTCCTTGTCCGTCAGCTTCTCCATCGTTCCCCTGGAATTCATCGTCGAATTCCAGCTCATGTTGGCCATGTACATGAACAGGGTGTCGATTGGGTACGGGTCCTGTGCCCAGGCATTGTGGATGACCATATGCATCATGCCGTGCACGGCCATCGGTGCGTCCCAGGAGAAGGCCTTGTCGATCCGGGCCGGGTTTCCGGCATCGTCCACCAGCAGGTCTTCCGGGCCCATCGGGAAGCCGAGCGGCGGTCCGGCCATGGGCGTTCCCGGCTTGATCTGTTCTGCTCGACCCACAGGTTTCAGAGGCGGCGGTGCCGGGCGCGGGAAGGGCGGCTTGTAACGGAAGCCGCCCGGGCAATCGATGCTGCCGAGCAACATCTGAAGCACGTGCAGGGCGCGGCAGGTATGGAAGCCGTTGGAATGTGCGGAGATACCGCGCATCGCATGCATGGCGACGGGGCGGCCGATCATCTTTTCGTGCCGGCGTCCAGCCCAGTCAGTCCAGGGTATATCGAGGGTAATTTCCTGCTCGAAGGCTGCATGGGCGATCTCGGCGGCCAGCCGCTTGATTGTCGCGGCATCGAGGCCGGTCTGTTCGGCAACAGCATCCGGCGCATAGGACGGGTCGAGATACCGTTCGGCCAGCAGTTTGAAGGAGGGAACGGCTTTCCGGCCGTCCGGCAGGACATGTTCGCCGGCGAGATCAGGCGAAATGTCTGCTTCCAGCGCGGAGACCACCTTGCCGCCACTCTTGTCAAAGGCAAGCGGGCGGCCTTCGGCATCGCGCGCGAACAGGCCGTGATCGGCGGCACCCGGATCCTGGATCACCAGCCAGGGGGCGTTCGTGTAGCGCACCAGATATTGCAGGTCGACCTTGCCGGCGCGCAGCAGCTCATGCACTAGGGCTAGAATGAACAGCCCGTCCGTGCCGGGCCGGATACCGACCCATTCATCCGCGATGGCGGAATAGCCTGTCTTTACAGGGTTTACGGAAACGAACTTGGCACCACGGGTTTTTATGTGTCCGAGACCCATCTTGATCGGGTTCGAATCATGATCCTCGGCAACGCCGAACATCATGAAAAATTTGGTGTGCTCCCAGTCCGGTTCGCCGAACTCCCAGAAGGAGCCGCCGATGGAATATAGCCCCGCCGCCGCCATGTTCACGGAACAGAAGCCGCCATGGGCCGCGTGGTTCGGCGTTCCGAACTGGCTGGCCCACCACCCGGTGAGTGACTGGGACTGGTCTCTGCCGGTGAAGAAGGCGAGCTTGCGCGGATCGCTCTTGCGTATATCGCCGAGCCACTCGGAGGCAGTGGCAAGGGCTTCGTCCCACTCGATTTCTTTGAACTCGCCGCTGCCGCGCTCGCCAACCCGTTTCATCGGCTTGGTCAGCCGTGCCGGCGAGTAATGCTGCATGATCCCGGCGGAGCCCTTGGCGCAGAGCACACCCTTGTTCACCGGGTGGTTCTTGTTGCCCTCGATATACCGGATCGTTCCGTCGCGGAGGTGCACTTTGATGCCGCAGCGGCAGGCACACATATAGCAGGTCGTGAATTTGGTCTCATCGGACACTGCAGGCGACGTGTCGACTGTTTCAATCACCGTCTCGAACGGGTTGATGCTCATTATCTCTCCGGGGCGGGAAGGCCTGTTCGGCGCATTATATTATTATTTTCAGAGACAATAGCAGGACTTGTCGGAAAAAGTCAGGATGGAAACAAGACTTTTTGTTTCGTTCGGAAATGGTGGACGAATTGACTTTATCGGCGTTGTGCGTCAGGTGACCGCGTCGATCTGCTCGTTGGAGAGATTGCCGGGAACAATGGTGACAGGAACGCGCATGCGCGCGGCGCCTTTGCCGGTCATGTAAGTGACAAGTGGCCCCGGGCTTTCGCCCTGTGTGTTCGCGCCGAGCACCAGAACGGAGATACTCGGCTCCTCATCGATCAAGTTAAGCAATTCGTCCCGGATGGCTCCTTCGCGGACATAGATGATCGGGATCTGTCCGGAGATTTCGACGACTTGCTCGGAAAGCTGGCCAAGAAGAGCTTCCGCATCTTCCCGGGCTTCCTCGCGCATCAATTCACCAACCCCCATCCAATGCTGGAACTCCTGCGGTTCAATAGAGCGGAACAGCGCTACATGGCCGCCGCTATGGCGCGCCCTGCGGCAGGCAAAACGCAGAGCAATCAGCATCTCCTCGCTGTCGTCGACAACGACGAGAAAGACCCTTGGCTTCGATCCGTCCGTCAATTGATTCATGCGTGTTGTCCGTTCCGCCTATACTGGCTTCAGACTTTACGGAAAACAGCGGCGGCAAGCCAGCCTGCGGCGACGGCGATCAGAATTGCGGCCAGCCCATAGATTGCGGAGCGTTCGTGCGCGAAGGTGTAAACCTCTGCACCCACACCGACTTTTTCGACCAATAACGGAGTTGTCTGGGCGTGGACGACGCGGCCGCCTCGGATCAGATAGACGACAGCAGTGTAGGTTCCTGTTGCCAAATTGGCCGGGAAATGGACTTGGGTGCGGAATAGTTTGCCTGCGATTATGGTGACCTGGCCGGGCTCGGTCGCATAGAGGCCCTGCGCTTGTTTTCGCCTCACAAGAGCCTTGCGGAAAATATCCTCGTCCTCAGGCCGCAGTTCGCTGCCGCTTGAGGAGGCGCGCAGCCGCAGGTGGTTCGCACCGATCTGCTGGCGCTCCAGAACTTCCAGGGCTGCGATTTCTTTCAATGGCCGGCTGGCAGCGA
The DNA here is from genome assembly GCF_039990255.1 of Nisaea sp. Taxonomy (GTDB): domain Bacteria; phylum Pseudomonadota; class Alphaproteobacteria; order Thalassobaculales; family Thalassobaculaceae; genus Nisaea. Next base: position 617,006 of record NZ_JBDXGG010000018.1, read on the forward strand.
CGGCATAGAAGTTCGGAGCGGCGGAGAATTGCATGCTGCGGGTGTTCATCCAGATACCGGCAACCCGCTCCTTGCGCCGTACCGTCACGGACTCACGCGGACCCGAGACCGTGACGACAATATCGCCATCGTCGTCAACCGAGCCGAAGAGCAGGAGATCGGCGCCCGTAAACCCCGTTGTAATGTCGACCCGGTGGCTGGAAAGATCGGCGATTAGATCCTGCGCACTGGCTTTGTCGGCGGCTCCATAACTCAGTGCGGTGATCGCAAGTAGCAGGATGCCTAGCTTTGTAAGCCTGTTCTCGCGCTTAGCCATTGTGGGCCACCACGATGGAATAGAGGTCGTCCGGTGTAACCACCAGATCGAATGCGAGCTTCAGGCAGACGGCAACAACCATCAGCGCAAGCAACCCGCGGAGCTGTTCACCTTTGAGTTTGACAGCAAACTGGCTGCCGAATTGAGCTCCGACAACGGCCCCGACCAGCAGAAGGATGGCGAGAACGACATCGACGGTCTGCGTCGAGATAGCTTGCAGGAAGGTCACGTTGGCTGTGACGAAAATGATCTGCAGCAGCGAGGTCCCAACCACCATGGAGGTCCGCATACCAAGCATGTAGATCATCGCCGGCACCATGATGAAGCCGCCGCCAACCCCCATAATGGCAGAGAGCACACCGACAAAACAGCCGATTCCGAGCGGTAGCAGGGCACTGATATAGAGCTTCGATTTGCGGAACCGCATCTTGAACGGCAGGCCGTGCATCCAAGTGTGTTGATGCAGTTTCCGCCGGCGTCCGCCGCTCTGCCGGACCTGCAGGATGGTGCGGACGCTTTCCAGCAGCATCAGACTGCCGATCACACCCAGGAAGACCACGTAGCAGAGCTTAATGACCAGATCGATCTGGCCGAGGCTTTCCAGAAACTTGAACAGGAGGACGCCCAGCGTCGAGCCGACGATACCGCCGGCCAGCAGGACGAAGCCCATGGTGAAATCAAGGTTTCCGCGTCGCCAGTGGGCGATCACGCCGGATACCGAGCTGGCGACAATCTGGTTGGCGCCGGTGCTGACGGCCACAGGCGCAGGTACGCCGATGAAAATCAGGATGGGAGTCATAAGGAACCCGCCGCCGACACCAAATAGGCCGGAGAGGAAGCCGACGGCGCCGCCCATTGCCAGAATGGTAAGGACGTTTACCGACATCTCTGCGATGGGCAGGTAGATGTACATGGACCCCGCGGGGACGGTCAGGGATAAACCAGATACCGGATGACCGCATACACAGCCAGCCGAGCGATTCCCTCTTTAGTAACAGAAAAGTATGCGGTGAGGCCATGACTTGTTTGTAGTCGTTCTAACGATTTAGCCGGTTGAGGTCCTGGCGGCTGTGACTTCCTCGCTTAACCCTCCAGTGCCGCGCCGATCTTGGCTTTCAGAGCGACGAAATTGGCATCTGTTCTGATATGGGCCTTACACGGCCGGGGAAGGTCGATATGGATTTCCCGGACAATGCGCCCTGGCCTGTCGCTCATCACGAGCACTCTGTCGGAAAGAAAAACGGCTTCCTCGATATCGTGCGTTACCAGCAGAGCCGAAATGCCACGCTCGGCCAGAAGTCCGGCAAGCCAGACTTGCATTTTTGCCCGGGTTTGCTGATCAAGTGCGCCGAACGGCTCGTCAAGCAGCAACAGGTCCGGCCCGCCCGCAAGTGTACGCGCCAGTGCCGCCCGCTGTTGCATGCCGCCGGAGAGAGTTGAGGGATAGAATGCCTCGAAGCCTTCCAGCCCGACTGCGCTTATCAGTTCCGCGGTCACATCTGCTGTCTGACTGCGGGAAAGTGATCTGAAGCGCGCCCCGAACGCGATGTTCCGTTCCACCGTCAGCCAAGGGAAAAGCGCGGGTTGCTGAAACACCATCCCGCGCCGGGGACTTGGGCCTGTCACTGACGCGCCATCGAAGCTGATATGTCCGTCGCGCAGCGGTATCAGGCCAGCGACCAATCGCAGCAGCGTCGACTTTCCGCATCCCGATGGTCCGACAATTGTCAGAAATTCTCCATCCGAAAGAGAGAATTCCGCTGCTCCGACCGCATGCACCTCAGTCTCTGACGGCATTCCACCAAATCGATGCCGGACGTCTTCCAGTGTAAGTTTCTTCACGATGCCCGATCCGTCCTTTTGGATTGGTACTTGGCCTGATAATGCGCTATTCGGAATCGACAGTTAACTGGTTGACGGAAATAATTTGTCTCTGGCGTTTATTTTCGCACAGACCACGTTTTAAATATCGCATTGAGTGCGTATCATTGGTTGAACGTTCGGCGTTCGTGCCGGAGGAGTCCTGAACCATGTTGAACGCGATACTGCAGGCCATTGGCCTTTCTTCGAAAGATGAAAGACGCCAGTTCGAACGCTATCCCGTTACCTCGCCAATTGAGGTGACGGTGGACGGCACGGCGCATAATTGCATCATTGATAATGTGTCGGTTGGTGGTCTCCGGCTTGAGCCACCAGTGGAGGCTCAAGCTGGCGCCGATCTGACGATCAAGCATCCTGCGTCGGGCCTCAATTTGACCGGCCATCTGATCGGTAACGATACCGGAGGCTCGCGAATCAGTTTTGATTCTTCGGAGGCCGGGGCGGTGGTGTCCGTTTGGCTTCGGATGATGCACGAGCAGAAGAGCGTTTAATTCTCAGCGAGAGTTGAGATGATCCTGTCGGCAACTCTGTCCGGGCCAATATCCGACATCCGGTCAGTGCCATAGCGCACGTCGCCGTACGGCATGACAACATCGATTCTGCTATCTTCCATCATTGGCCGGGAGCCACCGAACAGGCCGACAGACCGGATGCCTGTCGCGGCGGCCAGGTTGAGGCCGCCGGTGTCGTTGCCAACAGCGATATCCGTTACCGAAATGGTGGCTGCGGAGTCGAGAATGGGTTGGGTCAGCATGGGAATCATCCAGTCCGGCCGCCCAAAGCGGGTGTGCAGCCTGTCCGCGAGATCCGCTTCACCTGGCCCGCCGATCAGGAAAATGGTGCCACCCGTTTCCCGGCGAAGTCGGTCGGCGAGGGCCCCGAAATTTTCGGCACCCCACTGCTTGAAAGGCTCACTGGCGCCGATGATGAAGCTGATCCAGGGGCGGGGCAGGTCGGCAAACCGGCGCATATTCTCTTCGCGCATGGATGCCGGGACAGGCAGATTGGGCATCGATTCCAGCTTCGGCACCGAGTGGTTCAGCAGGAGTTGGTTCGCTTTTTCGATGGCTGTAAATTTTCGGGCTTCGCGTGACAGGCTGTGTTGCGACGTCAGGAATGCATCCTGCCAGCCAATGCCATAACCGATCCGTTCACCGATACCGGCACGCCAGCTCGCAAGTCCGTAGCGGGCTGACGCATGCAGGATCCAGACGGTGTCGAATCCGTAGGGTTTGAGGGCTGTGCCGAGGTTGAAGCCACCGAAAGGTCCGCGATGCCGATCATCATCGAGCCACAGCACATCCCGCACGCAGTCCAGACGCTGAAACAGTGCATCCGCCATAGAGCGTTTCTTGGTCAGCAAGGTGACTGTCTTTTCCTCGGTCTGCGCGGCAATGCTTTTCAGGTGTGGCAAAAGCCAGATTGCGTCGCCGATACCGGGCAGTGGCTGGATGACAAGCGTTCCGCCGATGTGGCGTGGGTTCGCTCCTGCGGTTTCAGCTTCCACGTCTCATTACTCCCGAAGTGGCTGCGCTTGCGGTCAGGTCCCGGCTACACCACAATGCGCCGCGTTGTCACAAGCTTTTCTGATATTTGAATGATCCGTCTTTACCAGACCATGGCTGGGGCGCGCCACGGCGGCGCCGAAGTGTTTTTCGAACGGTTGGTCTCCGCCATGGCGAAGCCTGAACGCCGCGCGGCTGTGGCACAGCATGTGGCGATCCGACGGGATGATCGGCGTGCCGGCATTCTGCGTGCTGCGGGTGTCGATTTCACCGAGCTCCGCTTTGGAGGCGCGATTGACTTTTTGACGCCCTGGCGGTTGAGAAAAGACATTCGCTCCTTCGCACCAGATGTCGTGCTTGCCTGGATGAACCGGGCGGCATCGAAAACCCCGCCTGGTGACTACATCCGCGCCGGCCGGATCGGCGGCTATTACGACATCAAATATTATCGGGGTTTCGATCATCTGATCTGCAATGCGCCAGGTCTGATCGATCACATGATGGGGCAGGGCTGGCCGACGGAGCGGTTGCATTACCTGCCTAACTTTGTCAACGCCGTGCCAGGGGAGGCTTTGGATCGTAGTGTTTTTGGAACGCCGAAAGATGCTCCATTGTTGCTGGCACTCGGCCGGTTGCACCGGAACAAGGCCTTCGACGTTCTGATCCGCGCTCTCGCCAAGGTGCCGGATGCGTACCTCTGGATAGCCGGGACCGGCCCGGAAGAGGGGGCGCTGAAGGCGCTTGCAATAGAGCTTGATGTGGTGTCCCGGGTTGTCTTTCTTGGATGGCGTGACGATACGGCGGATCTGTTGGCGACAGCGAACATTCTGGTCTGTTCCAGCCGGGTCGAAGGGCTTGGTAACGTGGTTATCGAAGCCTGGGCTCGGGATCGTCCTGTGGTCGCGGCTCGCAGTGAAGGTCCGGTGCATCTGATCAGAGACGGCGAGACTGGTTTGTTGGCAGAACTTGAGGACGCGGAGGGGTTGGCGGCAAAGCTGAAAGCGGTGATTGCCGACAAGGTGTTGGCCGGGTCACTCGTTGCCGCCGGGCGTGCTGAATACGAGGCCAAATTCAGCGAGGACACCGTGGTGCGCCAGTATCTGGAATTGCTCGAGTCTTTCCGGCGCTAATCCGTGCCGCTTCAGGTGAATTTACGGAACAGCTTTGTTCTGTCGAACAGTTGCTCAAGCGTTTTCATCCGGTCCCGGGTTTCTTCCCAACGCTCTGTCTCCACCGCCGCGATCAGGGCTTCCAGAATGAACATAATGACAACCGAGCTGTCCCAGGCCGATGGTGCCTCAATCCGGGCACGGAAACCGTGCCGGGCATGTTTCGCGGCGGGCGAGCCCCACTGATCCGTAAAAAGAACGATTTGTGCCCCTTGTTCGGTCGCCATCTCGGCGAGCCGGTGGGTGTCGTGCTCGTATCGCCGGATGTCGAACGCCACCAGAACGTCGCCTTCTGTCATGTTCAGCACATAGTGCGGCCAGGTGTTCGAGTTGGGCGGGATCAGCGTCACCCGGTCCCGAATGACCTGCATGTGGGTGTACAGATAGTCCGCCATGGAGCGGCTGATGCGGCCGCCGACGACGTAGATGTTGCGGGACGGATCGGAAAGCAGGTCAACCACCGCATCGAAATCCTCCAGATCCAGTTGCTGCAGAGTCTGGCGCAGATTGTCCGTCACAGCATCCGCGAAACGGTTGAGGATATGGGTGTTCGGTGCGTTCGCGGCCCAGCTATCGTGCTTTGTTATGGGGCTGGAGAGTGTCGCTTCCAATTCCGTCCGGAGGGCTGTCTGCAATTCAGGGAAGCCGCCATATCCAAGCTTCCGGGCCATTCGGGCAACGGTGGGGGCTGATACCTCTGCTATTTCGGCAAGCGCCGTGATCGTCCCGAGTCCGGAGACCGGATAGTTCTCCAGTATCACGTTACTCAGTTTGCGTTCCGCATGCGTGAGCGTTTCAAACAGGCGGCTGATACGTTCCGCGACGGTCCCTGCCGAGGTTTCCGACACTTGTTTCTCCCCGTCGGCGCTGCGACGCCGCTCTTTGTTCTGAAAATAATGTTACATTTTAAAAATCAAAGAAGAAGAATTTTCAGAATTAATCTTGACTGCTTGGTCAAAGTTGAAAAGATGCCAGCAAGAGGCAGGGAGAATACGAGTGGCGACGATGGCTCAGCCAATGTCCGGCGCTGCCGCGTGGGGCGATCCGGTGCGTGTAACCAATGAGAGCGGGTGCGGTCCAGCTGTCATTATTTGTGAGCACGCCTCGAATTTCATTCCGCCCGAATTGAACGATCTCGGTCTCGAAGCGGATGTCTGCGACAGTCATGTCGCGTGGGACCCGGGCGCCCTGGCGGTAGCAAGCGTTATCGCGACGACGCTGGATTGTCCGATGGTGGCCGCCTCCTTCTCGCGCCTTGTCTATGATTGCAATCGACCGCCGAGCGCTGAAAGCGCAATGCCTGCCGTCAGTGAGATTTTCGCGATCCCCGGCAATCAAAACCTTTCGGATGCTGCACGGTCAGAACGGGTGGAACGGATCTATAATCCTTTCCATGCTGCGGTTAGTTCCGTGATCGAGCCGCGACTTGCGGCCGGTACGGCGCCCGCCATCGTCACCATTCACTCCTTTACGCCAACCTATCACGGTGCCAGACGTCCTTTCGAAATAGGAATTCTGCATGACGAGGATGCCCGGCTTGCTGATGCTATGCTCGACAAGTCAGACGCCTTCGATGGAATGGATGTACGGCGGAACGAACCCTATGGTCCTGTGGACGGCGTAACGCACACCTTGCAGAGGCATGCGTTGCCGCGTCGCATGCTCAATGTGATGATCGAAATCCGCAATGATGTGATCCGCCGGCCCTCGGAGCAGACGGCGATAGCGCGGGTTTTCTCGGATGTGATCGGGGATGCGATCAGCCGATGCTCCGGATATGATCGGCCGGCTGCCGGTAATCCAGTTCTTCATAAGGCTTAAGAGGTCGGGATGCCGAAAGCGATACGGCTTTATGTCAGGTATGTGGAGAAGGTAAACCGGGCGATCGGCCGGTGCGCGATGTATCTAATCTTCGCGATGCTGGGCGTACTGCTTTATTCGTCCTTTTCCAAGACCGTATTCCTGCCCGCGCACTGGACCCTTGAAACCGCCCAATTCCTGATGGTGGCCTACTACCTTCTGGGCGGCAGCTATTCCATGCAGCTCGGTGACCACGTGCGCATGGACCTGCTTTATACGACCTGGAAGCCGCGCACCCGGTCCCTGGTTGACTCGATTACCGTGCTTTGCCTGATCTTCTATCTCTCGCTGTTGCTCTATGGCGGCTATTCCTCGACGTCCTATGCAATCCAGTATGGCGAGCAGAGCTATTCCGCCTGGGCGCCCTATATGGCGCCGGTGAAAATCGTCATGACCTTCGGTGTCTTCATGATGTTGCTGCAGGCACTGGCGACCCTCTTCAAGGATATTGCCGCCGCACGCGGGGAGGAGCTCTGATGAGCTATGAGCTGATCGCTCTCCTGATGTTCTCCTCGATGATGCTGTTGCTCCTGACGGGGCAGCGGGTCTTCGGGGCCATCGGTTTCGTCGCCTCGGCTGCCGCCCTCTTGATGTGGGGCGACGGCGGCTCGGAAATGGCCTTCAGCGCAGCCATGAAGCTTATGAAATGGTACCCGCTGCTGACCCTGCCGCTATTCGTCTACATGGGCTACATGCTGTCGGAATCGCGAATTGCCGACGATCTCTACCGGATGTTCCATGTCTGGATGGGGCCATTGAACGGTGGTCTCGCCATCGGCACCATTCTGCTGATGGTCGCGGTCTCCGCCATGAATGGCCTCAGCGTCGCCGGCATGGCCATAGGCGCCAGCATCGCGCTGCCGGAATTGCTCCGGCGGGGCTATGACAAGATCATGGTCACCGGGGTCATTCAGGCAGGGAGTTCGCTCGGCATTCTGGTGCCGCCGAGTGTCGTGCTCGTTCTCTACGGCATGATCGCCCGTCAGCCGGTCAGCCAGCTCTGGCTCGCCGGTGCCCTTCCGGGGCTGATGATGGCGGGCATGTTCATCGCCTATATCGTCATCCGCTGCTGGTTTCAGCCGAACCTTGGCCCGTCCCTCAGCAAGGAAGAACGTGAGGAGATCAGCTGGGCGGAGAAGTTCCGGCTGTTGCAGGCGGGTATTCTGCCCCTGTTCATCTTCTTTTCCATGACCGGTCTCTTCCTGATGGGCGTGACATCCCTGGTCGAGAGCGCGGCTGTCGGCGCCACGGCTGCGACTCTTGCCGCTCTGGTAAAGCGCCGCCTGACGGCGCATGTCATGGAAGAAACCCTGCGCAAGACGCTCGGCATCAGCTGCATGTTCATGTGGATCATCCTGGCCGCGCTCTGCTTCGGCTCGGTGTTCGACGGCCTGGGCGCGGTGAAAGCCATCGAGGGCTTCTTTATAGGCAAGCTCGGCCTGAGCCCGTGGGAAGTTCTGATCCTGATGCAGCTCTCCTTCATCCTGATGGGGATGTTCCTGGACGACACCGCGATGCTGGTGATCGTCGCGCCGCTCTATGTGCCGCTGGTAAAGCTGCTGGGCTTCGATCTCGTCTGGTATGGCGTGCTCTACACGATTACCTGCCAGATCGCCTATATGACGCCGCCATTCGGCTACAATCTCTTCCTGATGCGCGCCATGGCGCCGCCGGAGGTCACGCTGTCGGACATTTACCGGTCCATCGGCCCCTTCGTGCTGGTCATGACATTGGCGCTCATTCTGGTCATGATCTTCCCTGAGATCGCGCTTTGGTTGCCGAAGACCTTTTATGGTCGCTAGCAGCGGGGCGGTGATGCAAAAGAAAATCAGGCGGGGAAGGAAGGCGCGACGCGCCACAACAGGGAGATGCGACGGTTGTTTCCTACGGTCGCATCGGGGCAACGGGTTCGATTGAACCACCATCGACGAGGGAGATTGGTGAGATGAAGAACAGACGTGATTTTCTGAAGACGGCTGCCGTCGCGACGGCGGGGGCCGGCGCAACGACACTGAGCGCGCCTTATGTGCAGGCCGCTACCAACAAGACGATCAAGTGGCGGCTGCAGACCTATGCGGGCCCGGCCCTTGCCGAGCATGTGATCAAACCGTCCATTGATGCCTTCAACAAGGTCGCCAATGGCGAGATGGAAATCGAGCTCTACTTCGCCGACCAGCTGGTCCCGACGGGTGAGCTGTTCCGTGCCATGCAGCGCGGAACCATCGACGCGGTGCAGAGTGATGACGATTCCATCGCGGCTCCGGTCGATATCTCGGTGTTCGGCGGTTACTTCCCGTTCGCCACCCGCTACAGCCTCGACGTGCCGGTGCTGTTCGAGCAGTATGGCCTGAAGGAAATCTGGGAAGAAGCCTATGGCGAGGTCGACGGTGTGACCTGGCTCAGCGCCGGTGCCTGGGATCCGTGCCACTTCAACACGGTCGATCCGATCAACAAGCTGGACGACCTGAAGGGCAAGCGCATCTTCACCTTCCCGACGGCGGGCAAGTTCCTGTCCCGCTTCGGCGTGGTGCCGGTGACCCTGCCATGGGAAGACATTGAGGTTGCGGTGCAGACCGGCGAGCTCGACGGTATTGCCTGGTCGGGCATCACCGAGGATTACACCGTCGGCTGGGCGGATGTGACCAACTACTTCCTGACCAACAACATCTCCGGCGCCTGGTGTGGTTCCTATTTCGCCAATTCCGAGCGTTGGGACGAGTTGCCGGAGCATTTGAAGACCCTGTTCCGGCTCTGCATGGACAGCTCGCACTATTATCGCCAGCACTGGTACTGGGGTGGTGAAGCGAAGCTGCGTGTCAACGGCACGAAGCTGAAGCTGACCTCCATCGACGACGCAGAATGGAAGACAGTCGAAGACGAAGCGCTGAAGTTCTGGGACGAGATTGCCGACCGGACGCCGCGTACCAAGAAGGTCGTCGAGATCTTCAAACAATATGCGGCGGATATGAAGAAGGCGGGCAAGCCGTACCGCTATAGCTAAGACCTGGCTCCCCCTTCGGGAGTTATGAATACCGGCCGCCGGATGCCTTGAAAGGGTGGTCTGGCGGCCGGACCTCGTCCCGGTCCGTCTGGTCCGGGCGCTGATACAGGACACTCAACGGGGGCAGCCCCGAACACAGGAATGATGGGTTATCGGCATGGCAGGCAAACTCACCCTTGAGGAATTGCGCGCGGCAGTTGCGAGCGGCGAAATCGACACAGTGCTCGCGGCGCAGATCGACATGCAGGGCCGGCTGATGGGCAAACGCTTTCATGCCGAGTTCTTCTGCGAAAGCGCCTATGACGAGACCCATAGCTGCAATTATCTCCAGGCGACCGACATGGAGATGAATACGGTCGAGGGGTATAAATCGACGAGCTGGGAAGCGGGATACGGCGACTATACGATGAAGCCCGATCTCTCGACACTGCGCCGCATTCCCTGGCTGGAAGGCACGGCGCTGGTGCTCTGCGACATGCTCGACCATCACACCCACAAGGAAGTCCCGCATTCGCCGCGGGCGATCCTGAAGAAACAGGTCGCCCGGCTGGAAGCGATGGATATGAAGGCCTTCATGGCCACCGAGCTGGAATTCTTCCTCTTCAAGCAGAGCTTTGAGGAAGCGCACGCCCAAGGCTATCGCAACCTCGACGTCATCAGCCCCTATAACGAGGATTACCACATCTTCCAGACCACGAAGGAAGAGGGAGTGATGCGGGCCATCCGCAACGGTCTGCATGGCGCCGACATTCCGGTGGAAAATTCCAAGGGCGAGGCTGACGCGGGCCAGGAAGAGATCAATGTCCGCTATGCCGAGGCACTGACTATGGCGGACCGGCATGTCCTGATTAAAAACGGCTGCAAGGAAATCGCCTGGGCCAAGGGGCATGCAATCAGTTTCCTCGCCAAATGGAATTATGACTTCGCTGGCAATTCCTCACATGTCCATCAGTCTCTCTGGTCGCAAGACGGCGCGCCGCTGTTTTTTGATCCGGAAGCCAAATACGGTATGTCGGAGCTGATGCAAAATTATGTCGCGGGGCTGTTGGCGCATGCCGAGGAAATCACCTATTTCCTCGCGCCCTACATCAATTCCTACAAGCGCTTTGTCGCGGGCACCTTCGCGCCGACCAAATCTGTCTGGTCTATGGATAACCGAACAGCCGGCTTCCGGGTTTGTGGCGACGGCACCAAGGCAGTGCGCGTCGAATGCCGGATCGGCGGCGCCGATCTCAACCCCTATCTCGCCATGGCGGCTTTGCTCGCGGCCGGCATTGACGGGATCGAGAAGAAGATGGCACTCGAGCCGGAATTCAAGGGCGATGCCTATGGCGGCGCGAATATCCGGGAGATTCCAGCGACGCTGCGGGAAGCGACCACAGCGCTCGATGGATCGACAATGTTGCGGTCGGCCTTCGGAGACGAGGTGATCGACCACTATCTGAATGCTGCCCGGTGGGAGCAGATTGAATATGACCGCCGCGTCACTGACTGGGAAGTCAATCGCGGGTTTGAAAGGGCCTGACACTTCAATGACCAAGATGCTTCAGTGTATTTCGCCGATCGACGGCTCCGTCTTCGCGGAGCGTCCGGTGATCGAGCCGGCAGCGGCGCGCGAGATCCTCGCGGCAGCGCGCGATGCGCAACGCGCGTGGGCCGCACGGCCGCTGGCCGACCGGGTTGCGTTGGTCCGTGCCGGTGTTGCCCGGCTCGGCGAGATGCAGGACGAGATGGCGCCGGAACTCGCTCACATGATGGGCCGTCCGGTGCGCTATGGCGGCGAGTTCGGCGGCACGAACGAGCGCGCTTCCTACATGGCCGATATTGCCGAGACGGCCCTGGTGCCTATCGTGGTGGAGAACTCCGACAAGTTCGAACGCCGCATCATGCGGGAGCCGCACGGCCTGATCTTCGTCATTGCGCCCTGGAACTATCCCTACATGACGGCGATCAACACCGTCGCCCCGGCTCTGATCGCCGGTAACGCGGTGGCGCTGAAGCACGCGACGCAGACTTTGCTGGTTGGCGAGCGGATGGTCCGCGCCTTCGAAGAAGCGGGGTTGCCGAAGGGGCTGTTCGTCAATCTCTTCCTCGATCACGGCACGACCGAGGCGCTGATCGGTACCCGCGAGTTCGACTTCATCAACTTCACAGGCTCCGTCGGTGGCGGCCGTGCCATCGAACGGGCGGCGGCGGGAACCTTCACCGGGCTTGGCCTTGAGCTTGGCGGCAAGGATCCGGGTTATGTGATGGAAGACGCGGATCTCGACGCGGCGGCTGATACGCTGATTGACGGTGCCATGTTCAATTCCGGCCAGTGCTGTTGCGGCATTGAGCGGATCTACGTGCATGAAAGCCTCTATGACGCTTTCGTGGAGAAGGCTGTCGCCATCGTCTCAGGCTACAAGCTCGGCAACCCGATGGAAGAGACAACGACGCTTGGCCCGATGGCGCACAAGCGCTTTGCCGCTCTGGTGCGTGAGCAAACCGATGAGGCCGTTGCCCTCGGAGCGACCCCACTTATCGACCCGAAGCTGTTCCCGGAAGATGACGGCGGCGCGTATCTGATGCCGCAGATCCTGACCGGGGTCACCCACGAGATGCGGGTGATGCGGGAAGAGAGCTTTGGCCCTGTTGTCGGCATCATGAAGGTCAGGGACGACGCGGAAGCGATCCGTCTGATGAACGACAGCGATTTCGGCCTGACCGTATCGCTATGGACGAAAGACACCGAGCGGGCGGCAACTATTGGCGCGCAGCTAGAGACCGGGACCGTTTTCATGAACCGTGCGGACTATCTCGATCCGGGCCTGTGCTGGACCGGGTGCAAGGATACTGGCCGGGGCGGCGCGCTGTCCGTCATCGGTTTCCAGAACCTGACCCGTCCAAAATCATACCATCTGAAGAAAGCCTGATTGCGATGAGCATCACCGCCAACTGGAGCTACCCGACCGCGATCCGCTTCGGAGCCGGGCGTATCGCCGAAATCGGCGAGGCCTGCGCCGCTGCGGGTATCAAACGCCCGCTGCTGGTCACGGACAAGGGGCTGGCGAGCCTGCCGATCACCACGAAGACGCTGGATCTGATGGAAGCCGCCGGCCTTGGCCGCGCCATGTTTTCCGAGGTCGACCCGAACCCGAACGAGAAGAACCTCGAAGCCGGTATCAAGGTTTTCAAAGCAGGTAATCATGACGGCGTCATCGCCTTTGGCGGTGGCTCCGGCCTTGACCTTGGCAAGATGGTCGCCTTCATGGCGGACCAGAAAGGCTCGGTCTGGGATTACGAGGATATCGGTGACTGGTGGACCCGCGCCGACGCCGACGCGATCTATCCGAACGTCGCCGTGCCGACCACGGCGGGCACCGGCTCCGAAGTCGGCCGCGCCAGCGTACTGACCAATTCGGAAACCCACGTGAAGAAGATCATCTTCCACCCGAAGGTGCTGCCGAGCGTGGTTATCTGCGATCCGGAGCTGACCGTCGGCATGCCGAAGCCGATCACGGCGGGCACCGGCATGGATGCCTTCGCCCATTGCCTCGAAGCCTTCTGCAGCCCGCATTACCACCCGATGAGCCAGGGCATCGCGCTTGAAGGCCTGCGGCTGGTGAAGGAATATCTGCCGCGCGCCTATGCGGACGGCTCTGACCTTGAAGCCCGCGCCCATATGATGAGCGCGGCGGCCATGGGCGCCACGGCGTTCCAGAAAGGCCTCGGTGCCATCCACGCGCTGTCCCACCCGCTCGGTGCCGTCTACAACACCCATCACGGCACCACCAACGCCGTGGTCATGCCCCCGGTGCTGCGCTTCAACCGTCCGGCAATCGAGGACAGGCTTGCCCAGGCGTCGGCGTATCTCGGCATTTCCGGTGGCTTTGACGGCTTCTTCGATTATGTGCTGAAGCTGCGCGAGGACCTGGCCACCCCGGACAAGATGTCCACCCTCGGCGTCGGCACCGACCGGATCGACGAGCTGGCAGCCATGGCCATTGAAGACCCGAGCTGTGGCGGCAACCCGGTGGAGCTGACGGTCAAGAACCTGGCGGAGCTGTTCAAGCAGTCGATCTGACCGGTTGTGAATGGATAGGGAAGGGGCGGGCTTTCGGGCTCGCCCTTTTCGTTTTACGCTCAGTAATCCTCGGTCAGAACAGTCAGCGGTACGGCAAGCGCCTTGGCGATCGCCTTGATAGTGCTGAGCGTTCCCTCGCGGGAGCCGCGCTCGATTTCGGAAAGATAGCTTTGGGAAATACCAGCGGCCTCCGCCAGTTCCTTCTGAGTCATGGAGCGAAACTCCCGCAGGACGCGGACAGGACTTTCACGCGCCTCCAGCCTGTTCCAGACGGCTTCCGGCAAGGCGATATCGTCACCGCGTTCGATGGCGGCGAGGCTCTCGGCAATGATTCGTCCGGCGACGGCATCATCGTCAAGATCTGCCATCCCGGCGACGAGCTCGTCATATTCCGCACGCGAAATTACAACCAGCTCTTCTCCGCTCGGGGTGAAGATGCTCTGCACGAGGGGTATCTGGACATGTTCAGTCATAAATTTTTCGCCTGCGCCCGACAGCGTGAACCAGAATTTCTGTGCCGGTTTCTGTAAAGATCGCCCGGTAGTTGCCGATCCTGATGCGAAAGCCGGGGCTTCCTCTCAGTGCAACGACGTTACCTTCGCCAGTTTCGGCATAGCGTTGGATCTTAACCGTGATCCTGGACGCCTCCGAAAGCGAGCGGAGCTGCTTGTGCGCTGCCTCCGTGAATCGAACTTCTTTCATGCAAAATATCGCGAAAAGTGATTTCAGACAATGAGAATCGCAATTCGAGATATGAGGGGTTTTGAGGTGTTATTCGGAAGCCAGTTCCAGATTCACGTCCGATGATGCAATATTCGCCCGATGAAATTCAGCAACAATTGGGCGGCCAGCGTCGACGTGCTGCCGGAATGATCGTAATCCGGTGCGACCTCCACCAGATCGACGCCGACCACTGATCCGAGCCTGGTCAGTCCATCCAGTAGCTCCAGCCCTTCGTAATAAGTAAAGCCGCCATGGCTGGGCGTACCGGTGCCGGGGGCGATAGAGGGGTCGAAGCCGTCGATATCGATGGTGACGTAATAGCGTTTTCCAGCGGGGATGCGTTCCAGCACTCCCTCCACGCCGAGCTTGCGGAACTGACGGACGGAGAGGATGTCCGAGGCCATGGAGCGGGCATCTTCATACCCCTCGCGCGCAGTCGATGACACGTTGCGAATGCCGATCTGGCTGAGGCCGGTGACGTAGGGCTTTTCCGCCGCCCGCCGCATCGGATTGCCGTGGCCGGAACGCACACCGTGCCGCTCGTCGACGAAATCGAGGTGAGCGTCGATCTGCACTAGATGGACCGGTTCCTCCTCGGAGAAGGCGTTGATGCAGGGGATGTTCACCGAGTGATCGCCGCCAAGAACGACTGGGATGGCTCCGGTCTTAAGGATCTTGCGCACGCCGAATTCGATATTGGCGTGGCTCTGTTCCGTATCAGTATGGATGATGTCCGCATCACCCAGATCGACAATCCGCGTCGTCTCCGCGGGCAGGTAGGTGATGTCGTCCTCATGGTCGTAGGCGCCGCCATGGCCGAAGGAGAACAGGGTGGATGCCTCCCTGATACCGCGCGGGCCGAAACGGGCGCCGGGCCGGAACTGGGTACCGAAATCGAACGGCGCACCGAGCACCGCGACATCCGCCTCGATGGCGTCCCAGTCCGGCTGATAGGGATATTTTCCGAAGGTTGCGATGCCGACGAAAGGCAGGTTGAGGCGGCCCGTTTCGTATCCGTGCGATGACATGTGCTGACCCCGGCGGGTTGGAGGCGATGATAGGCATTGCAGGCGATTCTGCCGGGCGGTGCAATGGTTAGTCGTTCCAAGGCGTTCTTTGTGCGCCATCCTTGAGTGATTTGCTCATGTAAAGTGTGGTGCCCTCCATGAGTGGCTCTCTCAGCGTGACGGCATATCCAACCTTCTCGTAGAGGGCGACGTTCGCTTCGAAATCCGCGTTTGTCAGCAGGGAGAGTTTACTCAGGCCCGATTGTCTGGCGATCTCTTCGGCATGCTCGAGAAGCCGGCGGCCCAACCCCATTCGCTGATATGCCGGGGAAACGGCGACGTTTTCGATCCAAAGATGATCATCGCGCGTCATTGTCTCGATCAGCCCGGCAATCTCCTCTCCGATGCAGAGCAGGGCAAAATCATGCTTCCGCACGGCAAGTTCATAATCGGCCCTCATCGGTTTCGGCTCTCGGCCAATGACGGGGACCCATTTTGCGTAGGTGGCGCACACCAGTGTCCGGATTGCTTTTGCGTCTTCGGACAGGGCATTCCGGAAATGCAGGGGAAGGTCTTCAGACATACTGTTCTCGCAAGTACATAATAGCCCTGCCGATCGTATAATGGGCTGGGCGGTTGACTTCTGGGAGGTGAATGCGGGAATGCGCGTCCCAATTACCTTCTTCGTCGCGGAGTGCACGCCTCACACCGCAAATGCATGCATAGTGAGGAAACGCTTACGGCAAGGTCCATGATCATTACCATTACCATATCTTTCTCAGGACATTAGGACCTGTCAATTTTGAAGCTTGTATCTGATGGGGAGTGGGTGGCGTTGCTATCGGTATGATTGGTGTCTCTTCATGAGAGGGGCATTGGCAATGGAAAACATTCAACTAGGTGGGATGCGACACATCTTTGCCTATTCCGCTTTTCAATTGCCAAGTACGGTTAAAAAAGTCACATTCAGAATGACTTGACCAACCATTGGATACTCTGGTGGCGGTACGAACGCTGACACTGCTTGTTTGTTTCCTTGTTTCGGCATGTGCTAACTTGCCGTTCGAAGTCAGTGCGCGCGCCCAACCGGAACCGTCTACATCGCCCGAGCCCCGCTACTGTTACAAAACTCTCGGAAAAGTTAATTGCTACACTCAGCCCCTTGATGGATCGGAAGCGAACCGTCTTGTTGGGTATCAGGGGCCGGCGCCGCGTCCGAACGCCGGAACCGGGCCCCTTTCGCCGTAACGGCGTTCGCATCCCTTGAATTAACGGAAAATTCCTTGAAACGGGTACTCCCGCCACTCCTCGCCGCATGCGCGTTCCTCAGTCTGTATTCCGCACCGTCCCTCGCGGTGGACAGCAAGCGTCAGACCTATGGCGAAGCCATGGACTGGTACCGTGCGCAGGCGGAAGCGGGCGATGCTAAGGCGCAGTTCTATTATGGTCTTGCGCTGGAACGCGGTGCGCAAGGCGCGAAGAGAGAAGCGGACAAGGCGCAAGCTGTCGAGCTGTACAAGAAAGCAGCCGAAGGCGGTTTCGCGCTTGCTCAATATCGCCTCGGCGTACTTTACCAAATTGGCCAGGGTGTTGAGCGCTCGCTTGCTGACGCGCGTAAATGGTTCCGTGTTGCTGCCGAAGCAGGTCTGCGTGAAGCTGAATTCAATTACGCGGTCATGCTGGAGACCGGCTCGGGCGGAGCGCGCGAGCCGAAGGACGCAGCCCGGCTCTATGAAATCTCCGCAGGTAAGGGCGTGCGGCAGGCTTTTCTGCCGCTCGGCATTCTCTATGCCAGGGGCGATGGGGTGGAGCAGGATCTTGTAGAGTCCCTGAAGTGGCTCATTCTGGCGGAACGCGCGGATGCCGAAAGTGTCGCGTCGGCAATGCGCGCCGTTCGTGGTGCGCTCGATGATAAGGGGCAGGCGGAAGCTCTGGAACGCGCCGAATCCTGGCGCATGACATTGCCGGAATAGAATCCGCCGTCTTAGGTTGGACCGGTTCGCAGATCCCATTATCCTGATGCCCGAACCATTCAGTCCGAGGATCGATCCCGATGATGAAATTCATTGCTGCTGCCATGATGCTGTTCGCTTTGAACGCTATGCCAGTGCATGCCAACCAGCAGCTTTCGCCCGACAGGCTGAAGGTCCTCGATATGGTCCTTGGTACAGGAGCGACAGCGACCGAGAACGCATCGGTGACGGTGCATTATACGGGGTGGTTGCTCGATGGAACCAAGTTTGACTCCAGCCACGACCGTAACCAACCCTTGACCTTCACACTTGGCGCCGGTCGCGTGATCCAAGGCTGGGATCAGGGCGTTGTCGGCATGAAAGTCGGCGGCACGCGAGAACTCCTCATCCCGTCGAAGCTTGCTTATGGCGCGCGCGGAGCGGGCGGCGTGATTCCGCCGGATGCGGCTCTACGGTTTGAAGTCGAGCTGATCTCGGTTTCGGCACCGAAATTCAGGGCAATCGGAAATGACGCACTGAAGAGCTTGATGGAGCGCGGCGTTATCGTTTTGGACATACGGCGCCCTGAAGAATGGGCGGAGACAGGAACGATCAAGGGAGTGGAACGGCTGACGGCATTCGACAGGAACGGACAATTCGTGCCGAGTTTCCCGGATGCGCTTGGAAAACTGGTCGGTAAGGATGCTGAGGTCGTGCTGATTTGCCGAAGCGGCGAGCGTTCTCTCGCGCTGGCACGTGCCATGACGGATCAAGCAGGTTATGCGAAGGTCTACAATCACGCGACTGGCATGATTGACTGGATAAAATCCGGTAACCCGGTTGAAAAGTAAACTGAGATGAACACGATCCCGGAGGCTAAGGGGCCGCGCTATGCGCCCTATGCCAGCGGTAAATTCCAGATGGCAATGGGCATGGTCGCGCTTGATCTGAGGGACTGGATCGATGTCGATCAGAACCGCGCTGTTGAGCTGCGGGAGAAGGAGCGGTTGCTGGCCTGCCAGCACAATGCGGTGTTCGGTGATCTGCATGGAAGCGAAGCTGCCCAGCGAGAAGTTTTGATGCTCCTGCTGGATAATCTGGAGCTTCACCATCCCGGTTTGATCGCCTTTGACGAGGGCAAAATCTGGATTGCAGAGACTGGAAAGTCCTATTGTCTCAGCGAATTTGCCGATAATGCCCTCGACCTTGCAGGCCGATTGGTTCAGGAGGACCTATGCCTGATGACGCCTGGCGAGAAGGGCTACGTCCTGCATGCAGCCTCTCTTTGCTTCCCGGGGCGCTGGGTGCTTGGCGAGAAACTGGGCAGGCCGATGATGGAGATTCACGAGCCGGTCTCCGGATATGCGGAGAAACTTGGAAAACCGGTCGATCGGTTCTTCACGCATTTGACGGCAGACAAACCGGTATCGCGCCTCAATTGGTCGATCCTAGATGACCCAGCCCTGTTCCAGACTTCGGGCCACTCGTCGACAGTGAGGCAATCCGGCGTCACGGCACAGAATGCCGGTGAGCGGCTCTGGCTTCGTGTCGAACGGCAGACCCTGCGGCGACTGCCAGAATCCGGTGATATCCTGTTTACCATCCGCACCTTCGTCGACCCGCTCTCCTCGCTTGAGGCGCGGCCAGATCTTGCCATGGGCCTGCGTCGCGCCGTCGCGGATATGCCGGAGGGCATGCAGCGCTACAAGAGCCTTATCCCGTTTCGCAACGCATTGGATGGCTATCTGGAAAACCTGATGGAACGGGCGGCCTGAACGGATGGATGTCGAAACCCTGCTCGGCGAGCTGAGCAAGCCGGAGACGTTGACGCTCCTTGGTCGCGCGCTGGAGCCGCATCTGAAGGACGGCACCCGGACGCTGGTCTATCCGATGCCCTATGCGGACGCGATCGGCCATCTGGCGCCGGAGCCGCACTATCTGGCGTCGCTCTACGGCCCGGAATACGACCGGATCGTACTGCTGACGCCACCCCGCGCCGTGCCGACGATGAAGCGCCCGCTTTACGATCTGCTGGCCCGGGATTTCGGCATGGCGGAAACCCAGCATGTGTCTTTGCTGCTGCTGCGGGATCTCGACCGTGGGATTGTTCGGATGGGGCCGTTCGATCTGTGTCTTGTGCATACTCACAAATTCTACCGCGCCTATACGCAACACCGCGCGGCGCGGAAACCGCTGGTGCATCTCCGGCTTGATGACGAGATGCGTGCGGTGGGGGAACGCTGGCTCGTGAGCATCGGACTGGAGCAGGGGAGCCCCTACGTCACCCTGCATATGCGTGAGGAAGGCTACGCGCATGATGCCGGCAGCGCGCCTTACGGGAAGTTGCGCACGGTAGATCCCGCCAACTTCCGCCCCGCTGTCGATTGGCTTGTCGAGGCCGGATACACGGTTTTCCGTCTGGGGGGAGAAAACTCTGAGCCGTTCATGCACCCATCCGGGAAGGTGATCGATCTGCCCCATGATCCACGTGCCGAGGACTTTCTCGACATTTATTTGATGGCCACCTGCAGTTTCTCGCTGAACTGCCAGTCCGGCCCTGAAGCCCTGGCGCGCGCGTTCGGGCGGCCGAGCGTCAATACCAATCTTCTGCCGACGGTGATGAGCCATCATCTCGGCAGCGATATTTTTCTCTTCAAGCCGCTCTATCGCGGCGACAGCACAACGCCGTTTTCTTACGAGGAACAGCTGTCCTGCATGCTTCCGAACCGTTTGGTGTCAGGGCCGTTGCCGGACCAGGACTGGTATGCGGAACACGGGTTCCGGGCGGAAGATTGCTCAGCGGATGATCTGTTGGCGGCGGTACAGGAAATGCACGCACGCCTTGGTGACGGGCCAGCACCGGATGACGCGGCCAACGCGCGGTTCGTCGTGATGAGCAAGAGCTATGAAGATCAGATCCGGAACAATGAAATCGCACGCTTCCAGGGTAACGACGTCTATGCCTACGCCCATAACATGGGCACGCTTTCGGCCGCCTGGGCCGGGCTCAATCCGTGGTTTCTTGCGTGACGCTTCCGGTCGGGGCCGGTTAGGCTCGGGCCATGATTGACCATGTTTCCATCGCCGTCTCCGATCTCGAGCGCAGTGCGGCCTTCTATGAGGCCGTACTGGCACCGCTCGGCTTCACCCGCCTCGCAGAGCGGGAACGCACCATCGGTTTCGGCAAGAAGTACCCGGAATTCTGGCTCAATCTCCGCCCCGATATGGAAGTGGTTCCAGAGCGAACCGGTATCCATATCTGCCTGCGCGCCAGTTCCCGGCAAGCGGTGGATGATTTCCACGCGGCAGCGCTTGAGCAAGGCGGTCGCGACGACGGCGTGCCAGCGGATAGGCAGGCTCAGATGACCACCTATTATGGCGCCTTCATTCGCGACCCGGACGGCAACAAGATCGAGGCGGTGACCTTTCCGCGCTAGACCGCTTCCCGCAGGAGCGACATCGAGAGGCACCGCGGCCCGCCGCCGGCCTGGGTAAACATCGACAAATCCGGGTCGAGCACGGTGATGCCTTCGGCGCGCAGGGCCTCGTTGACCCGCTTGGCACTCTTCGATGAAATCACCCGGTCATTGCCGAGGGACATGCAGTTGCACTGGAGCAGCATGGCTTCCTTGTAACTCACCGGAACCGGTTTGATGCCGTGACCGGCTAGCCATTCGACGAAATCATCCGGCAGCACGTCGAGGCACATTAGGGCAAGGCGGTCGTTCACGGTGGCATAGAGCAGGTCGAGATGCAGGAAATGCTCGGCGAATTTCTGGATGCGGCATTCCCAGCCTTCGGCCTGCAGCCATGCCTGAAGCTGTTTCGCTGCTGGCTCGCAGGTGCGCTGTCCAGTATAGCCGATGACCGCGACGCCGGGCTTGATCAGATGGATGTCACCGCCTTCTATCGGCCCTGCCGTCGCCCAGTTCCAGACCGGAATGCCGAGCTGCTCGTAGAAGCGGTATGTCGTGGCGATCTCGCCACGGCGTTGCTGGCGGTACATCTGGCCGAGGAACACACCCCACGGCGTCATCACGGACGGGTCGCGGGTATAGATCTGGTAGCTCAGGGCAGGGTCTGTGTCGGCGAAATGGCAGGTAACGCCGGCGCCTTCATAGGCATCGATGAATTCCTGATAGCCGGCAAGTGCCGTTGCCTTGTCGAACGGGACACCGTCGCGCAGGGTCGCCCTGACCACGGCATTGGCGGTTGTGTCTTCCTTGGCCACGTCCGACCACTGGAAATTATCGGGGCGGCAGAGATAGACGT
The DNA here is from genome assembly GCF_039990255.1 of Nisaea sp. Classification (GTDB taxonomy): domain Bacteria; phylum Pseudomonadota; class Alphaproteobacteria; order Thalassobaculales; family Thalassobaculaceae; genus Nisaea. Next base: position 638,758 of record NZ_JBDXGG010000018.1, read on the forward strand.
CCTTGAGGACGCCGAACTCGGAGGCAACGGCGAAAGCGTTCGAGCCAGAGGTCATCGTTTTATCCGGAAAGAGAGTCGCGAAAGGAGCAGCCAGCTTAACCTTCCGCCTCCGCCGCCATCAAGTCGCGAAGCTCCGTCTTCAGGATTTTGCCGTAATTGTTCTTGGTGAGGGCCGTGACCAGCCGGTACTCCTTCGGCCGCTTGAAGCGGGCGATATTGTCGAGGCAAAGCGTGTCCAGTTCGGCTGTGTCGATCTCCCGGTCCGGCTGGGGAACGACGAAAGCCACCACTTCCTCGCCCCAGTCCGCATGCGGGCGGCCGACCACGGCGCATTCGTAGACATCCGGATGGCGCAGCAGTACTTCCTCGATCTCGCGCGGATAGATGTTCGTGCCGCCTGAAATGATCATGTCCTTGGAGCGGTCTTTCAGGGTGACGTAGCCATCCTCGTCCATGGCGCCGAGATCACCGGTCCAGAGCCAGTCGTCGCGCAGGGTGCTGGCCGTCGCATCCGGGTTCAGCCAATAACCGGCCATGAGAATGTCGCCCCGGCAAATGATCTCTCCGGTCTCGCCGTAGGGGACATCATTGCCATGCGCATCCACAACCCTGACCTCGACGCCCGTACGGGCATAGCCAGCGGACGCGAGGCGGGCGAGATAGCGCGGGTGCTCCTTGTCCAGATAGGCCGATTTCGGCAGGCCGGTGATGGTCATCGGCGCTTCGCCGAGGCCGTAGATCTGGGTCAGCTTCGGGCCGAGCATGTCGAGCGCCTTCAGCGTGTCCTCAAGATACATAGGCCCGCCGCCATAGACGATGGTCTTCAGGTTCGAAAGGTCGGCGTTGCCCGTTCCCGGATGGTTGAGCAGGCGGCTGACCATGGTCGGCGCGAAGAAGAAGCTGGCGCCTGGCCAGAACCGGATCAGCTCCAGGCTCTCCTCGACATCGTAGCCGCCACTCTGGGGCACGATATTGTTCGCTCCGCGCGCCACATGCGGCATGGCGTAGAGGCCGGACCCGTGGCTCATCGGCGCCGCATGGATCATGCAGTCCCGCTCGCTTATCTGGTCAACATCGGCGAGATAGTTCGTCGTCGCGAACATCAGGCTGCGATGGGTGATCATCGCGCCCTTCGGCCGTCCGGTGGTGCCGGAGGTGTAGAACAGCCAGCAGAGTGCGTCCGGATCGACAGTCGCTACGGGGATCGGCGCGCCCGCGAACAAGTCCTCGAAATCAGGATCGTCGATGGCAATCAGGTGCTCAAGGTCGGGGGCTTCCGCCTTCACGTTGGCCAGCGTGAAGGCGACGTCCGGCGTCGCGAAACAGGCCTTGGCGCCGCTATTATAGAGGATGAAGGCGAATTCCTTCGGGTGAAGCTTGGCATTTATCGGCACAGCAGCGAGTCCGGCATGCCAGACGGCGTAAAGGATTTCCAGATAGACCGGGTCATTCTTCATGGCCAGCGCAACCCGGTCGCCTGGCATCAGGTCAAGCTCATTTCGGAGGGCTCCTGCGAGCCGAGCCACCCGGTCTCCGAACGCGGCATATGTCCGGCAAACCCTCTGCCCGTAAGATATCGCCGGCCGGTCCGCATGTATCCGCGCGACCTGCGCCAAAAGTGCTGCCTGATTCATCCTGTTCCTCCCCGCCGATCTTTTGTCGACCGTGAGAAATCTAATAGCAGGTCACGCCAGCTGACCAGAACACTCCCGATTATCACCATCAAAATTAGGCTCAAACTGGCATGGCAATTGCTCTGACTGAGTTATGAGTTCGGGAGTGAGTGAAACGTGTAGCAAACGACAAAAAGCAGGAGAAGATGATGCGTTACATTCCGAAACATGCAGACGATTACGGTTTGAGCAATACTGAAGATGCTTTCGATGCAGCCTTCCTGTTCAATGACGGCAGCGAGATGGTCGAGATTCTTGGCGGCGATTGGTCACTGAGCGATGAAGACGATGCATTGATCGATCTGGATCTGATGCAGGCCAGCTGAAAACGCCTATTCGGCACCCGCAGTCAGAATACGTCCGTAAAAGCGCAGAATGTTTTCGATCTCGGAGCGCCAGAGCTTCCAGGTGTGATTGCCGTCGGTCACCCGGAACTCGACCGGCACACCGGTTTGCTTGAGTGCCAGGTAAAGTGCCAAATTTCCCTCATAGAGGCGAAACCCGTCATCGTCGCCGACCGTGATCCATATCGATGGCCGATCGCTGGCTGCTTTCAATGACTGTATATCGGAGAAGAAATTCTCCTGGTTGAATGCCACTATATCGAACGGCTCCCCGAACGCTCCCTTGAAGAAGCGGATCTGCTGGCGGGAGACATCTTCCGTACTTTCCAGGTCGGGAAAGATCGCGGCGCTGAGTGCGGCGGTCATTGCAAAGTGGGATGGATTGCGGAAGGCCAGTCTTAAAGCTCCATATCCACCCATTGAAAGCCCTGCAATCGCGCGCCGCGAACGGTCGCCGCCGATATCATGCAGCTTTTCGATACTCGGTATTAAGTCGTCCATGAGGGCGTCTTGATAGCGCCCGTGTTTTGCGGAATTCACATACCAACTGTTTTCGCCGTCCGGCATGACGATGGCCATCGGAGGGATGGCGCCGTCTTCAATCAATCGGGATGCGGTTTCTGTGATCCTGCCAAGCTTTTCCCAGTCCCGCTCATTTCCGCCCAATCCATGCAGCAGGTAGAGGACCGGGATTGGTCCATGGCGCTGTGAGGTATGCACCGGATCCGGCAGAAGGAGCGAATATCGCATTTCCCTGCCAAGTGCAGGGCTCTCTATCGTCAGGCTTTCCTGCAGTTCGGCTGCATGAGAGGTTGTAACGAATAGAAGAAACGCGAAGGTGGCTGCTAAACAATCGCCGTAAAGCCGGATAGTCATTCCGCGGGCGAGAGCGCAGAGCCGGACGGCGTATCCGCATTTTTGCGCACAGTTGCTTTTTCGCGATTGGCGTCTGCAGCTCCGCGCCACCACTCCTTTTTGATTGCTGTGACCAGATAGGCGAAGAGCACCACGATGGCGAGACCGCTGAGGTTTACCAGCGCCCATGTCGTCTGGCTGCGGCCCAGCTGGTCCAGAACTATGCCGCCAAGCTGAGCGAGCCACATATTCAGCAGAAAGACAGGAAGTGCTTGCTGGCCGACTGTCCGGATCGGGTGGAAGACTTTGTGCTGCAGCAGATGCTCTCGCCCACGTACCAGATTGACAACTATGTAGGCCAGCGCAAGGAAATGAATGAAGCGGAGGATTCCATAATCTGTCTTCGCGCGCCATGGCAGGATCGCCTGCCGCCACTCGGCGAGGAACGGCAGGCTCTCTTTATAACCCACGAAAAACCACCAGTGGGAGACCGGCGCTGCGGCAATCACAAAAACAATGCAAGCCGCCATCAGGGCACGATTGAAGGGTGGCGGGGTTAGCCAGCCGCGGGAGATGGAGTAGCCGGTGAAGAACACCAGCTGCCAGCCGAGTGGGTTGAAGAACCATTCGATATGGTCATGACTCGGATGGGCAGGAAGGCCGCCGTCGAAGATCCAGTTAAGGCTGTAGACTGCAAGTGAGAAGCTCATCGCCAGCCAGGGATGGACATTCGCCAGTGCCATGAAGACGGGTATCATCAGCAAGGCACCCATATACATCGGCATGATGTCGAAATAGTTCGGCACATAGGTCAGTGTCAGCAGGCCGAGCAGGGCTTCTGGCGTTTCGTTGAAGAAGAAATGCAGGTTCAGGCGGCTGATATAATCTGGCTCCGCGAAGACCGTATTTCCCGCCAGCATGAGCCCGGCTATCAGGAAAAAAATTAGGATGTGAGCAGTGTAGAGCTGCCATATCCGATAAAGGACGCGGCCGGTGCCGTGCCAAAAACCGGCCTTGATGAAAGTGCCCCCAAAGGCGATCGCGGCCGCGAAACCGGAGCAGAAGACGAACATTTCTGCCGCATCGGAAAATCCGAAGCGCGCCGGAATGAAATTCGACCAGTGATTCTTCGGGACATGAGCGATGAAGATGATCAGCATGGCAACGCCACGAAAGAAGTCGAGCCTCGGATCGCGTTGCCGCTGTGTCTTGGTCGGTTGTTCCGTCATGCATTCCACTCATTGGCAGCGGGAAAATCGCATACCGTCATCATCTTGCCATATCGCTAATAAGAGCTGAATTGACGGGCATCTCCAGTCAATTTGGTCTCGCGCCTTTGTGAAGCTTGTTTTGCTGACGTGGAGGTCTCTCCGGATCAAGTGTCTGCATTGATACGGTGGGTAAGAAGGTTATGTCTTTCTCGCCACCATAAAAAAGCCATCGTCCTTGTCCAATGGAGTAGGTGGTAATGCGCGGGCGGCGGCATGGTCGCCGTTGAAGTCGCGTCGAGTGCAGAGTGCCGAAGGGGCTAAGGTCTATGGATGTAGGACACCGTATGGGGGCAGGGTTTTCGGTCTCCAGCCGGAGGATGACCGCGCGGCGTATTCTTTTCTTCGGGTTGGTTGCAAGCACCATTCTCGCCCTTGTGTCAGCGCTCACTTACGTTTTTGCGTCAGACGGTCTCCGGGCCATAGAAATCGCGATGATTGTCGTCTTTGCCCTGAACACCCCTTGGATGGTGATCGGGTTCTGGAATGCCGTGATCGGCTTTTCCCTGCTGCATTTCAATCGCGCCTGGCTGCGGTCGGTGACCGGCCTCGCTGGCTTGGAAGATGAGACTTCCGCGCTCGGCAGCAGGACGGCGATCGTCATGCCGGTCCATAATGAAAGCCCGGATCTGGTCGTCGGTAATTTGATAGCCGTGACCGACAGTCTGGATGCTACCGGGCACTCCGACACCTTCGATATATTCCTTTTGAGCGACACGACCGATCCAGATATCGCGCAGCGCGAGCAAGCTCTTTTCGAGGCATGGCGGGACGGAAACGACCGACCGGACCGGCTGCATTACCGGCGACGGACGGATAATGCCGGTCAGAAGGTCGGCAATATCGAGGATTTCTGTAAGCGTTGGGGCGACGGTTTCGACTTTATGATCGTGCTGGATGCGGACAGCGTGATGTCCGGCCCGGCGATCCTGCGTCTGGTCCGGCTCATGCAGCATAATCCCGCGCTCGGTATTCTGCAGACCCTTGTGACCGGTATGCCGGCTAGCAGTGCCTTCGCCCGGATGTTCCAGTTCGGTATGCGTCACGGCATGCGCTCCTACACGACGGGCAGCGCCTGGTGGCAGGGACCGGACGGGCCCTATTGGGGGCATAACGCCATATTGCGACTGCAAGCCTTCCGGCGGAACTGCGCGCTTCCAACCCTGCCGGGGGCACGCCCGCTCGGCGGCGAAATTCTGAGTCACGATCAGGTCGAGGCTGTGTTTATGCGCCGTGGTGGTTATGAAGTCCGGGTACTACCGCTGGAAGATGGCAGCTATGAGGAAAACCCGACCACCCTGCCTGATTTTCTTACCCGGGATCTACGCTGGTGCCAGGGCAATATGCAGTATTTGAAACTGCTTCGGCACCCCTCCCTGATCCGGGGAGTCCGGCCAATGGGGCGGTTGCAACTGCTGCTTGCCATAATGATGTATACCGGCGCGCCGCTCTGGTACGCCTTCATGGGGCTTGGGTTGGCGGATCTTTCTCTCGCTGCGGATTCCATCGGTGGGACCGGTCCGGCAATTGAGGCACCCGGCTTTGGCTTGGCTCTGTTCGCGACCGTCATGGGGATGACTTTTGCGCCGAAGCTTTTCGGGATCCTGGATATGGCGCTCCGCCGCTCCGGGCGCAGGACTTATGGCGGAGGCCTGAGGATTGCCGCCGGAACCGTGCTGGAGACGCTTTTTTCACTGCTTTTGTCGCCGGTTATCGCTCTGGCGCAGACCGTTTTCGTCTTTGGTCTCTTCTTCGGCAAGCGGATCCGCTGGGACGCGCAGGAACGGGACGACAGGCGGGTGACGCTACGGGAAGCACTGAGCGGTCTCTGGCAGCAGACAATACTGGGTGCGGTCTTCCTGGCGGTGCTTTCAATGGTCGCACCGCACATTCTGCCCTGGGCGGCGCCCGTAATCGCCGGCCTGCTGCTGTCCGTTCCGTTTGCTGTTGTAACCGCGACGCCATTTCTCGGCCGCCTGTTCCGCCGGTTGGGTGTGTGTGCCGTTCCTGAGGAAAACCTGGTTCCGGAGGTCTTGCGAGACGTGCAGGTTACGGTCCCTCAGCCCGCGCTCATCCGTCCTGCGGCGCCGACAGTACGCCCGCTGGCCGATCCGGAGCGGGCCTGATCGGACTTGATCGGTCAAGCCCGCTCTTTTGTTCTGACCTGCGCTCGCTTAGGGTTCGCCCATATAAGATGGAAAGCGGCGGACGATGACGAAACAGCAGGGCGATGCGGTCTGGCAGGTGGTCGAAGAACGGGATGTCTACGACAACCCATGGATCCGCGTTACCGAGCACGATGTGATCGATCCGAACGGCAATCCGGGCCTCTACGGCGTCGTTCGGGTAAAGGCGCTGGCTGTCGGCATCCTGCCGGTAGATCACGAAGGCATGACATGGCTCGTCGGCCAGCAGCGTTTTCCGCGAGACTATTACAGCTGGGAGCTGCCGGAAGGCGGCGGCTCCTTCGACGACCCGCAAGGCTCTGCCGAGCGGGAGTTGCTTGAGGAAACGGGGCTGAAAGCCGCCGGCTGGCAGGAACTCCTGCGCATGGACCTCTCGAACGCCATCACGGATGAGCAGGCAATCGGTTTTCTTGCCTGGGATCTGGAAGAGGGCACGGCAGAACCGGAAGCGTGCGAGCGGCTTGAACTGCGCCGGCTGCCGGTGCGCGAGGCGGTCGAAATGGCGCTAAGCGGCGAGATTGTCGATGCGTTTGCGCAGACCATGCTGCTGAAAGCAGATGCGCTTGCCCGGCGCGGCATATTGCCGGCCGGGCTGGTAACGCACTTCAATACGTAACTGTGATAGGCTCAGGTCTGTGCCCACATGCGCAGAAGGTTGAGGCGACCCTTTTCGAGCAGCAGAACAGCTTTTTTGTCTATGTCGGAGCTGGTCAGGATCGCCTGAGTTTCTGCAAGATCGCTGATCACTTCCCGTTTTAGCGGGTCAGGAATCAAGCTTTCCATCCAGGTCACGATGGCCAGGCGCCGTCCGGACGTTACCGGGTTCACATGGTGCAGGTAGTGCGTCGGATAGAGCACAGCGTCGCCTGGTTCTTCTTTATAGACTTGCTCGCCAAAATCGGTGCTCAGCACCAACTCACCGCCTTCGTAGGCATCCGGCTTGTTCAGGAAAATGGTGATTGAGAGGTCCGTGCGCATGCCCGGATAGGGCCCCATCAGCGCCGCATCGATATGCTCCCCATATTTGTTGCCAGTCATATAGGAGGCGAAGATCGGCGACAGGATGCGTCGGGGCAGGGCCTTGATGGCGACGGTCTCGTTGGTCTTTATCGCGCCCATAACCAGGTCCGCCATCTCGCGGTATTGAGGGCTGTTCGGCGGAACTTGAGTGTTTTTCTTAATGTCCTTGCCGAGCGGGCCGCCGCTCGAACTCCCATCGACGAACTGCGCCGAAAACAGCTTCGCCGCGATGGTCTTCACCTGATCCTTATTCAGTAGCCCGCGTATAACCGCAACCATGGCCCCAATTTCCCTTCCCGCATGGTAATTGGCCCGCATGGTAACAGGACCGTTTCCAAATACGAGCCTTGATGTGATGGCTGCAGATCGCCAGATCGGGTGGACGGAAATAAGCGCGGGAATATCTGATATGGGCATGCTTGTAGATGGCGAATGGCAGGCGGACGATGTGGGTGTGAAAACGAAGAATGGTCGCTTCCAGCGTCAGAGTTCGGCATTTCGCAATGCTGTCGAAGACGCCCCCGATGCTCGGTTCGCTCCGGAGTCCGGGCGCTATCACCTGTATGTGTCATATGCCTGCCCATGGGCGCACCGCACACTGATCGCCCGGTCCCTGAAAGGCCTTGTGCCGCATATCGACATCTCTGTCGTCGATCAGATTATGGGGGACGACGGATGGTTTTTCGGTGACGACCCGGATGGCATCAACGACCCGGTAAACGGTGCCCGGTTCATGCGGGAGGTTTATGTGAAGGCGGACCCCACCTATACGGGCCGGGTCACAGTGCCGGTGCTCTGGGACAAGAAGGAGAGCACGATCGTTTCCAATGAATCCTCCGAGATCCTCCGGATGTTCAACAGCGCGTTTAATGGGTTGGAGGGAGTGGATGCCGCGCTGGATCTTTATCCCGAAGGGCTCCGTACTGAAATCGACGCCGTTAACGAGGGCATCTATAACGACATCAATAACGGAGTTTACCGGAACGGATTTGCCGGGACGCAGGAGGCCTACGAGGAGGCATATGATGCATTGTTTGCCCGTCTGGACAGCCTAGAGGAAAAGCTTGGCCGAAGCCGATATCTGGTCGGCGACCGGATTACGGAAGCGGATTGGCGGCTCTTTGTCACGCTTGTAAGGTTCGACGCGGTCTATTTCACACACTTCAAGTGTAATCGCCAGATGATCTCCGATTTCCCGAACCTTTCCAACTATTTGCGAGAACTTTTCCAGATCGGTGGCGTGGCTGAAACGGTGAATATGCGGCACATCAAGCAGCACTATTTCGGTAGTCATAAGAGTCTCAATCCCAAGTGCATCGTGCCGAAGGGACCGGTACTCGATTTCAATCAGCCGCATGACCGAGCCCGTCTTCTGGCCGCCTGATCCGAAACCGGCACGCTCTTTGCTTTATCTCTCTTCGAGATGCCGGTGCAGTACCGGCCCAAGAATGAGAGGAGCAGCATATGTCCCTGACATCGGCGTTGAAAGCGGGTCTGGGTGCCCGCCTGAAGGATCTTTCGGGCAATGGCACTGGTGCCGACTGGGACCCGTATCCTGAAGATGGTCAGGGCGGTAAGTCAGCGGCTTCCAAGCTTCCCGCGAAGGCCGCGCAGCAGCCGGCTCCGGTGGTGAAACAGCCGCTTCGCGCCGAACGGGCGGATCGCCCCGGCGCAGCCGTTGCAGCTCCTGCACGAACACCGCGTCCGGCCAATGCGAATGCTGCCGCCGAACGGGCAGCTCAGCAGGCGCAAAAGGCCCAGCAGACCCAGCAGGCGAGACCGTCGACAGCCAAGAATGCCCCTTGGCTGCACGGCAAAAACAACGCGATGCGAGTCAATCCGCAGCAGTATGCCCGCGAGCTTGATCGTTACAGGAATGAGCAGAACCGGCATTTGACCCAGGAAACAGTCATGGAGGTCGCGTCAGGCGAGCTCGAAGGCATCGCCCAGATGGCAGCGAAGGCGCGAGGCCGCTATTTCGCCAAGCTCCTCGATGCAGGCGCGCCGCGTCACGGATTCCTGCAGGAAGCGGAGATTACCGAGCTTAAGTTCTATCGTGAAATGTACGAGGAATTGTCGCAGGGATTCGAGGCCATGCGGGATGCGATTGAAGCCGGAGATATCTCTGTTTCCGGCATGTCGAAGCGCCGTTAACTCAGCACTTCAGACGGGCGCCGGAAAAGCATTTCGACGCCTAGTAAACAAATAAGAGCGTTTGAATTTCTCAATGCCTGCGGCTATTCAAGCCGCAGGCATCACCTTGTTGTGAACTCAGTATGCGATTTGAAATCCGGACAATACCAAACGGACGGTTTGTCGAAGGCATCTGCCACGACGTTGTCACAGGTGCGTCAATGGTGGAAGCCATCGCAGAAATGCGCTTGGTTGATGGCTATTCCGATGGATTAAATGCGCTGTGGGATTTTCGTGAGGCTGATCTCTCGGCCATCGCGGCCGAGGATATGAAATTGATGCTGAGTTTTATGGAGCAGACGCCAAAACGACGGTCTGTTCGTATTGCTGTCCTCGCTCTCAGGGACGCTGATTTCATGCTCCTCAAGCTGTGGCGGGCGGTTTCCGAAAGCAGATATGGTCAGGTGACACGCTTGTTTTCGGATTATGACGAGGCTTGCCAGTGGCTTGAAGAAAGTGGCGCCAAGCCCGTGTGACGACATGTTCGAAAACCCTCACCATCGCAAGTCTGCTTCACCGACGTCATTTTGAAAAAAAAGTGTCGCAGTTATCAGGTCTGTGACTTGAATTGACAGGAGAAGAAGAGCAATCGGCAAAAAAATGGGCCGCGATTGCGGCCCATAGCTGGGGAGATGCGCCGTAGGGGACAGCGCGGGGGAACTAGTGGATGGTCGCCGTCGGAAGGTTGATCTCGATGAAAAGATCGGCGGCGAACCGGTGTTCATCATGGACGCTACGCTTGTAGCAATGAGCCTGGTCCAGATCGGCAATCGGGTTCCCGCTATCCAGTTTTTCAAGCAGGCAAGTGTAACCGATATCGATAAGGCTCTCGTATTCCTCGTCGTTCAGGGACGGGTTTAGTGCGACGAACTGATCGGCAAAGGCCTCGGCGAAGCGTGAGAGGGCGCGCCGGCGCAAGCGCCAGGTCTGGTGCTGAAGGTGAGTCGCCCATTCGGCGACAGCTTCGACGATAACTTCCGGGAGATGATCGGCCAGTGAGAAGGCAGGTGCCCCGATGTTCTGGTTTGCAGCCGTTGTTTCGCCATGGACTTGGTCGGCAGATGAAAACCCGTGGTTAAAGCGCCCGGCTGGTGTCATCCAGTGGTCGTCGGATGGCTCAATGTTTGAGCCATGGGCTGGCCAGGTGCGGTAATCGATGTCTGCCATTTTTTGCTCCAGCTGTCGGATGCTGCGTTGATTGTCCGAACAAGAAGAGCAAGAGCTGGGCCAGTACATTTTGGTAGAGGTTTTCTGTGTTTATACTATTGATTTGTATGAATAAAATTTTACCCAGATAGATTTTGGAATGGCTGAAACCTTGCTAGGACAGGCGATTTCTGCCGGTCATATCTGACCTATAGGCAAGAAAAAAGGGCCGCTTTACAGCGGCCCGAGTTAAGGGAGGAAACGCCCAAGAAGTAAACAATACGGCTGGGCAGTCCGTATTGCAGTGCACAATATATGTTGTGAATTTCTGCGGTGCAACCCATTCATTGGGCAAAATTGATTTCGATTTGGAACGAGCCGGTTTCCCATATGGGATGTGATTAATTTGCAACGAATTGAAGTCATTTGAACCAATTTTGACTGTAATAATCTGGGTTCTAGAGGGGGGGAGTTGGTCGCTTTGCCGCCTCAACCGAACCGGGAATGGCTTTTTCTTTTTTGCGCCGCAGCATTGGGTGGTAACAATTCCTCGGTTGACAGTCCCGGCGAAATCCATAGCGTTCGCGGCGGGCCGCCACTCCCCAACGAGTGGTTACATGTTAAGGATGATACGATGAAGCCGACGGTAACCCCGCGTGCGCCTCAGTTCTCATCCGGACCTTGCGCTAAGCGACCCGGATGGGGCCCCGCTGCACTTGCTGACGCCGCTTTAGGGCGTTCTCACCGATCCAAGATCGGAAAATCAAAACTCAAGGAAGTCATAGACCGGACCCGCGCTCTTTTGGGTGTGCCGGATGATTATCGCATCGGCATCGTGCCCGCGTCCGATACCGGCGCTTTCGAGATGGCCATGTGGTCCATGCTCGGTGCCCGTGGTGTGGATCTGCTGGCCTGGGAAAGCTTTGGTTCCGGCTGGGTGACGGATGTGGTCAAGCAGCTTAAGCTTGAGGATGTCCGTGTGCTTGAGGCTGATTATGGCCAGATCGCAGACCTATCCGCGACCAATCCCAAGCGCGACACCGTGTTCACCTTCAACGGCACGACCTCTGGCGTCCGGGTGCCGAACGGCGACTGGATCGCGGACGACCGTGAAGGCCTGACGCTGTGTGACGCGACCTCGGCCGCCTTCGCCATGGATCTGCCGTGGGATAAGCTCGATGTCACCACCTATTCCTGGCAGAAAGTGCTGGGCGGTGAGGGGGCGCACGGCATGCTGATCCTCAGCCCGAGCGCTGTTGAGCGGCTGGAAAGCTATGCTCCGGCCTGGCCGATGCCGAAGATCTTCCGCCTGACGAAGGGCGGCAAGCTGATCGAAGGCATCTTCAAGGGCGAGACCATCAACACGCCTTCCATGCTCGCGGTCGAAGATGTTCTCGACGCGCTGAAATGGGCGGAACAGATCGGCGGCCTGAAGGGAATGATCGCCCGCTCCGAAGCCAATCTGGCCGCGGTCTCTGCCTGGGTCGAAAAAAGCGACTGGGCGGGCTTCCTCGCCACCGATCAGGCGGTGCGTTCCAGCACCTCCATCTGCATTTCCGCGTCCGATCCGTGGTTCGACGGCTTGTCCGAGGACGAGCAGCGGGCGGCTATGAAACAGATCGACGCTCTGCTTGAGGCTGAAGGTGTTGCTTTCGATATCAACGGGTATCGTGACGCGCCTGCCGGTCTCCGGCTCTGGGGCGGTGCGACCGTCGAAGCCTCCGATATGGAAGCTCTGCTGCCATGGCTCGACTGGGCTTATGCCCAAGTGAAGCAGTCCAACTCCAAGGCTGCCTGATCGAAAATGCTCCCGGCAACAGGCCGGGAGCGTCTTTCCATGCATTGCCCAGAAATTTACCTATACAGCGCTACGTTACGAGCGCACGAGGAGCATGCCGTGCCCAAAGTCCTTATTTCCGACAAACTGAGCCCCGCCGCCGTCGATATTTTCCGAGCGCGTGGTCTCGAAACCGATTTCAAGCCGGGTCTGTCGCCGGAAGAATTACTTGAGATCATTGCCGACTATGACGGCCTCGCCATCCGGTCCGCGACTAAAGTGACAAAAGAGGTTTTGGCCAAGGCCCCGAACCTCAAGGTGGTTGGCCGGGCCGGGATTGGTGTCGACAATGTCGATACCGTCGCCGCAACGGCCGCCGGTGTCGTGGTGATGAACACGCCATTCGGCAATGCCATCACCACGGCGGAACACGCCATCGCAATGATGTTCGCACTGGCCCGCCAGATCCCGGCTGCCGACCGCTCCACCCAGGAAGGCAAGTGGGAGAAGTCCAAGTTCATGGGCGTCGAGCTGACCGGCAAGCGCCTTGGCCTGATCGGGTGCGGCAATATTGGCGCTATCGTTGCTGAGCGGGCGCGCGGCCTGAAAATGCGCGTCGCCGCGTATGACCCTTATCTGAGCGACGAACGGGCTGCACAGCTCGGCGTTACCAAGGTCGAGCTCGATCAGCTCTTCGCCGAGGCGGACATCATCACCCTGCACACGCCTATGACGGATGCGACCCGGAATATCATAGATGCTGGCGCAATCCAGAAGATGAAGGCGGGCGTTCGGATCATCAATTGTGCGCGTGGAGGTCTGGTGGACGAGGTTGCCCTGCGGGGTGCCTTGGAAACCGGTCACGTTGCAGGGGCTGCCTTCGACGTGTTCGTCGAGGAGCCGGCGAAGGAGAACGTGCTTTTCAGCGCACCGAACTTCATCGCTACCCCGCATCTCGGCGCGTCCACCAGTGAAGCGCAGGAGAAGGTGGCCTTGCAGGTCGCCGAGCAGATGTCCGACTATCTGCTGACGGGGGCTGTGACCAATGCTGTCAACATGCCGTCTGTCACGGCGGAAGAAGCGCCGCTGCTCAAGCCATATATGAAGTTGGCCGAAAATCTCGGCGCGTTTTCCGGCCAGGTGATCGGCAGTGCAATCAAGTCGATCTCCATCGAGTTCGAAGGACTGGCGGCTGAAATCAACCCAGCCCCAGTTGTGGCGGCCGCCCTTACGGGCGTGCTCAAGCCGACGCTGACCTCGGTCAATATGGTCAGTGCCCCGGCGGAAGCGCAGGCGCGCGGAATCGCCGTGACGACGATCAAGCATGACCGGCCCTGCGATTACCAGACCATGCTGCGGGTCACCGTCGAGACGGGAGACCGGACCCGGTCGGTCGCGGGAACGTTGTTTGCGGAAAACCTGCCGCGCCTGGTCGACGTGCAGGGCATTTCCATCGAGGCTGAGTTCGGCGCGCACATGCTCTATGTCCGCAATTACGACAAGCCAGGTTTCATCGGCTCGCTGGGTTCCGCCCTTGGCGATGCCGGGGTCAATATCGCTACTTTCCATCTTGGCCGCCGGGAAGAGGGCGGTGAGGCAGTAGCCCTTGTCGAGGTCGACAGCGCGGTCGGTGAGGATTTGCTGAATGCGGTCAAGGCATTGCCAAACGTCGCACGGGTTGATGCGCTGGACTTCTAGGCAACACGGTCACCTTCATTTCACTCCAGCATTGTCATCCCCTCGTGTGAGGGGATGACAAGTTCGGGCACCTCACATTTCAGCGAAGATCTGTTCCCGAATTTTCCGCGAGCCGGCTATGCGCTGCTCGATCAAAGCTCTGACCGCTGCGGGCGCATCCTCGGGCGTTCCGCTGTTGAATGGCGGTTGTGGGGCGTACTCCATCATCAATTGGACGGCCTCTGCTTCTTCCTGGCCGAACAGTTCGGCGATCATAACCAGTCCGAAATCAATGCCCGAGGTGATGCCGCCGGCTGTAATGAGATTGCCGTCGCGCACAACACGTCCCGGTGTGTAAGTGGCACCGAATTTTTCCAGATAATCGACAGCAGACCAGTGAGACGTGGCCTTCTTGTCTTTCAACAATCCCGCTGCGCCGAGCAGGAGCGAGCCGGTGCAGACAGACGTGACATAGCGTGCGCCCTCGGCCTGACGGCGGATGAAGGATAGCGTGGCCTCATCGCGCAATAGCGGGTTAACCCCGCCGCCACCCGGCACGCAGATCACGTCGAGCTGCGGGCAGTCATCGAATGAGACTGTAGGCTGCAAAGGGAGGCCGCAGGAGGCGGCAATGGCCTCCTTATCTTCCCCGATTAGAAATGTTTCCGTGTCGCGCGTGGCTTTGAAAATTTCAAAAGGACCGACGAAGTCGAGTAACTGAACGTTGGGAAACAGTAAAAGACCGATTTTGACCGTCATGTGAGTGCTCCTGGTTGACTGTGGGGAGCCTAAAGCCAATTATTCTGGCCGTACTGCCAAAGATCCAACGAATTAGGCCAAAATGACTCGCCAGATCGAAATACTGGGATTTCCGGACTGCCTATTGCTGGATATTGCGGGTCCGTTGCAGGTGTTTTCCACGGCGAATGACCTGGCGCGGTCGGATGGTGCCAAGGCACCTTATGCGCTTGTTGTCGTTGGGCGCGGATCGGATGTGAGAACCAGTGCCGGCCTGTCGATTGCGGTGGAGCCGCTAGGACCGCCTGATCGGCCGCTCGATACATTCATCGTTGCCGGAGGTGTGGGCGTCAATGTTGCCTGCGAGGATGCGGAGCTGGTGGCGTGGGTGCGCGATCGGGCCCGCTCGGCAGTCCGGGCGGCATCGGTCTGCAGCGGCGCGTTTCTACTTGCGACCACCGGATTGCTCGATGGCCGCCGGGCGGTGACGCATTGGCAGCGCTGTGAGGAATTCACCTTGCGCTTTCCCAAGGTTCGTCTGGAGATGGATCCGATCTTTGTGCGCGATGACGATGTCTGGACCTCGGCCGGAGTGACGGCAGGGATCGATCTGGCGCTGGCTATGGTAGAAGCCGATCTTGGACGGGACATGGCATTGAGCGTGGCCCGCCAGTTGGTGGTGTTTCTGAAGCGCCCCGGTGGTCAGTCGCAATTCAGCACTGCGCTTACGCTGCAGGGGGAAGCCGGCCGTTTCGACGAGCTGCATGCATGGATGCAGCAAAACCTGCAGCATCGTCTCTCCGTCGACGACCTCGCCGCCCGGGCGGGAATGAGCGTCAGGAGTTTCTCCCGGCATTACCGGGCCGCAACGGGCCGTACCCCGGCAAGCGCGCTTGAGGACATGCGGCTGGAAACTGCCCGGCGCCTGCTCGAGCAGAACGGCCATATCTCGCGCGTCGCCCGACATAGCGGATTCGGGACGGAGGAAACCATGCGCCGCATCTTCCGGCGCCGCCTCGGCTCCAGCCCACAAGAATATCGAGAGCGATTTGTGTAATCCGCTCAGTCTATCTGTCGGTAATTACTCAAATCGCTCAGATGCATCTGAAGCTGTTTCGGTGAGGCGAACCGCAGCAGGTCTCCGGTGAACATGGACATTCGGTCAAGGTCCCCTTGCCTGTGACTGCGCCGATAGGTCAGAACGAAGCGCAAGAAAGCCCAGTCCAGCCGCTCGGGACAGCCCTCGCCAAACTCTTCGCCGCGCAGAGTGCCCATCCCGGTTATTGCGCGACGCAACGCACGGGTGAAGCAAACCGGTGTGCCGAAATCCAGGTGTATGAGCGTGTCAGCAGCTGGAAGGCGAAGATCCAGCGATCCGCCGTAATTGCCGTCCATGATCCAGCGCGGCCTGTTTGCCAATTCCCGGACTTTCGCGCGTCATTCATCCGGGCCCGGACGCACCCATCCGGGTTCCCAGTAATGCCGGTCCAGATGAATAACCGGCAGCCCGGTGATTTTCGCGAGGCTCCTTGCCGCAGTTGATTTACCGGCGCCCGGGCAGCCGAGGATGAGCACGCGGTTCATGACTTTTATCCTCCGGCTCGAAAATCACTCATCGATCTCGTTCAGCCGTTTTCGCATGATCGGCCGTGTTTCGGAGCGCCGCGCGACTTCTTCGAAGCCGGCATCGCGGAACGCTCCGATGAACCCGGTCCAGGCATAGACCGCAGGATAGCTCTTCTTGGGACTGTCGACGGGATAGCCTTCAAGAATTGTCGCGCCCCGGTCTCTGGCGAGACGGCATGCGGCTTCAAGCAACTTTACTGACAGGCGCTTCTTGCGGAACCGTTTGTCGACAAGGAAGCAGGAAACGCTCCAGACAGGCTGATCATCAAGAGGCTTCAGCACGCGGGAAGAATCAAGACGTGGAAAGGCGCTTCTTTCATCGACCTGAATCCAGCCAACTGCTTCGCCGGCGTGCCAAGCGACGAGGCCAGGTACATGTCCGCTGTCGAACAGTGATTTCATAGCCAAGCGGTTGCCGTCGCCCATACCTGCATCCATGTCTTTCTTCGGCAATCGCCAGAGCATGCACCAGCACCCGCCACAGCCGCCTTTCTCGCCCATGACGGCTTCGAAGCCGCACCAATCTGCTGGCCGGATATCGAAACCTGTTCCAGTCTTCGAAGCGCTTTCGCTCATTGCGTTTGCCAGTCGCCGCCCTTGTTCCACCAGCGGTGCGGATTGTCCTTGTCGTCGAGGCCTTTGCTTTGACTGCGCAGAACTTCGGTCACGGTGATGACCGGCTCGTAATAGCTATGCACAGCGTAGATCGCCTCGATCACTTCGTTCAGGATATTCGTGTCCCTCGGGATAAAGAAACGCATTTCATCCACGTTCGGGCGGTGGCGGGTGTCATCTTCAGGTCCGGTCGGGGCGCCTTCGCGAGGACGGTAATATTCGACCCCGGCCGGCGCGCGATATCCGTTTCTGTCTGTCCTTCCCTGGGGCAGGGGCGTAACCCCGGTGATCGCTTCGAAGATCCGGTCGATATCCTCTTCCGGCGCCTGAAACATGATCTGCCACATCGGTTGCATGTCGATCGGCCTTGTGTCGAAACCCTTATTGATAATGTCTGTCTCAGCCATGTGCTGCCCCCGAATTCATAACGCGTTCAAACATCACTCTTCTCTCTTGTTGCTATGTCCGGAGCGACCATAAGCAGGACCTGCTGACAGCAGGATGTCAGTAGTGTTCGATATCAATGCTGCGCCACGCAATCGACGGCTTGACGCGATTAGGTCATTCGTCCTATTTATTTTATTCGGACGTTTGTCCTAAATATTTTTCACTGCCTGACGGCGTGCGGGAGCAACTTTTGTGAGCGGGCAGAAGACACGTGATTTTATTGTCCAAACGGCGGACGATCTGTTCTACCGGCAGGGTTTCGAGGCGACATCTTTCGCCGATATCGCCGCTGCGGTCGGTATCTCTCGGGGTAATTTCTATTACCACTTCAAGGCCAAGGACGATTTGCTGGAGGCCGTGATCGCGCGCCGTATGGCGAACACCTCAGAGATGCTTCAGGATTGGGAAGTTGCCGGGGAAGATCCGGAGGAGCGCATTCGCAACTTTATCCAGATCCTGATCCGCAACCGGGACAAAATCGAACAGTTCGGTTGCCCTGTCGGCTCTCTCAGCACTGAGCTTGCCAAGCTCAACCATGGGGCCCAAGACGAGGCGGCTCGGATTTTCACCCTGTTTCGGGTCTGGCTCCGACGGCAGTTTGAACGGCTTGGCCGGGAGGCTGATGCTGACGCGCTCGCCATGCATCTGCTTGTGCGCAGCCAAGGCGTCGCCACACTCTCCGCCGCCTATCGGGACCCGGCTTTTGTCGAGCGCGAAGTCGCGTCCATGTGCGCCTGGCTGGCGGCTGAAACCGCGCGGGACGCTTCCGCCCCTTCCTCCACAGATCAGAATTAATCGGGAGATCGATCCGATGTTTGTCGTCTTGCTTAAGTTCTCCGCACAGAAAGACCGCGCTGGTGATTTCATGGACAAGCACAAAGCCTGGTTGAAACGAGGTTTCGAGGATGGCGTTTTTCTGCTGGCCGGTGGCCTGCCGCCGGGTGCGGGCGGTGGTATCCTCGTTCATAATATCGACCGGGGGGCGCTGGAGGCACGGCTGGCCGATGATCCGTTCGTTGCCGAAGACGTAGTCCGTCCCGAAATCATCGAAATCGCACCGGCCATGACCGACAAGCGCCTAGATTTCCTCACCGCTTGAGGAGACCAGCAGCATGAGCGAAACCTTCATTGCGCCGGACGGCAAACCGCGCTGCCGCTGGTGCGGCGGTGCACCGGAATTCCTGCCCTATCACGACGCCGAATGGGGATTTCCAGTCGCTGATGACCGTCGGCTGTTCGAGAAACTCTGTCTCGAAAGCTTCCAGTCCGGCCTGAGTTGGCGCACCATTCTGGTAAAGCGGGAGAACTTCAGGGCCGCTTTCAAGAATTTCGAGTTCGCGGAGATCGCGGCATTCACGGAAAAGGACGTCGAAAGGCTGCTTGGCGATGCGGGTATCGTCCGCCATCGCGGCAAGATAGAGGCGGTGATCAATAACGCGGGTCGGGCACTGGAGATGGTCGCGCGGGAAGGCTCCCTCGCAGCTTTCTTCTGGAGCTATGAGCCAGGCAGGGCCGAGTGTGCGCCCCCGCAAACCGCCTCAACCTCGGCAAGCTCAATCGCGCTCTCCAAGGAGCTGAAAAAGCGAGGCTGGAAATTCGTTGGCCCGACCACGGTCTATGCCTTCATGCAGGCCATGGGACTGATCAACGATCACATCGAGACATGTATCGTGTGGGAGCGGGCAATGGCGGAGCGAGCGCTTTTCGAGCGCCCTACACGGATGTCGCCAACCGGCACGTGAAGCAGGACCCGGAGGGCTACAGCACAGGTATAGAGCCGCTGCGGTTGTAAATATGCTGCGCTCGCGCAGATATGAAGTCTCACGCCTGATGCCCGGCATATGTCAATGCGCACGCCGGTGGTCTTGATGTCATGAACGGCAAGCGTGCGTCCAGACCGTGATTTTTATGGAGAGGCAACCGATGTCGATCGAGACCAGTAGAGTCAGTTTTCCCGGTGCGGATGGTGACACTTTGGCGGCGCGTCTTGATCTGCCGGTCGGCAAGTCGCGCGGGTATGCGCTGTTTGCCCATTGCTTCACCTGCTCGAAGGATATTGCCGCCGCGCGCCAGATCGCGGGTGGGTTGGCTGCACAGGGGCTCGCCGTGCTGCGGTTCGACTTTACCGGCCTCGGGCACAGCGAAGGGGAGTTCGCGAATACGACTTTCGCGTCGAACATTCAGGACCTCGTCGCGGCGGCGGACTGGATGCGTGGTGAAGGGATGGCGCCTGCACTGTTGATCGGTCACTCACTTGGCGGCGCCGCGGTTCTGTCGGCGGCCTCTCATATCCCGGAGGTCAAGGGGATTGCCACCATTGGGGCGCCGGCGGACCCGGAACATGTCGTGCATAATTTCGGTGCGGATCTTGATGTGATCGAGCGGGACGGAGAGGCGGATGTGTCGCTCGCCGGCCGGAGCTTCCGGATCCGGAAGTCGTTCATCGACGATCTCAAGACACACGACCTTGAGGAGCGGGTCGGGAACCTGAAACGGGACCTGCTGATCTTCCATGCGCCCCTGGACATGACCGTCGGTATCGAGAATGCGGGCCGGATATTCGCCGCTGCCAAACATCCGAAGAGCTTCGTCTCCCTCGACAAGGCGGACCATTTGCTCACCAGAGCCGCCGATGCCGATTATGTTGCCTCGGTGATTGCCGCATGGGCGGGCCGTCTCGTTCCGGAAGAGGCGCCACTGCAGATCGCGGCGCGCGAGGGAGAGGTCGTGGTCGCGCATCTGGGGGAAGGGAAATTCCCGCAAACCATTCTTGCGGCGGGGCACCGATTACGGGCGGACGAACCCCGAAATGTCGGCGGTGATAATAGTGGCCCTGCGCCCTATGACTTCCTGTTGGCCGGCCTCGGTGCATGCACCAATATGACATTGTCGCTCTATGCCGAACGCAAGGGCTGGCACATTGACCGTCTGGAGACCCGGCTTCGACACAGTAAAATTCACGCCGATGACTGCTCTTCCTGTGAAACGCAGGCCGGGAAGATTGACAAGATCAGCCGCGAGATCATTATCGAGGGACCACTCGATGCGGAGCAGCGGCAAAAGCTTCTGGAGATTGCAGACAAGTGCCCGGTCCACCGGACCCTGCATTCGGAGATTAGGATCGAGACAGAAATGGTCGATGCCGCGTGATGGTGAGGTGAGGGAGGCGCTTGCCGCTTCGCACGCCGCTGCCGACACACCCTCCAGGCGTCATTCCTGAGGCTGTCCCTCAATCAACCATCGGCGAAATATATAGGCTGGATCGTGGCTTGAAATGTTGGCCGCCGTAAGGATGTGAAAATCCCCCATGGTCAACGTATGTTCGGATAAAGGGGTTACCAATCGGCCGGAGGCGATGTCGTCGGCGACGATTGCGGATGGTCCCATGGCCACACCAAGACCTTCGACTGCGGCCTGAAGTGCATAATTCAGGCTTTGAAAGCGCAGATTGCGAGAGGCTTTACGCGCGTTTAACCCCACGCTCCGAAGCCATGAAGGCCATAGATGGTCGAGCGATTCCGCGTTTAGCAAGGTGTGGTTTCGCAGCGCACGCGGCGTATCCAGCGGTACCTGCTGAAGCAGCCGGGGGCTTATGACGGGAGTGCAGGTCTCCCGCAGAAACGGGGTGCTTTTGAAGCCGGGGCGCTCCATTTCGCCCCGGCGGATTACAACGTCGAACGAGTCCGTCAAATGTTCATCCAGCGTCACCATGGGGCGCAGCCGGATCTCGATATTCGGGTGGGCGCGCGCAAGGGCCGAGAGCCTTGGTATCAGCCAGCGTACGGAAAAGGTTTCGGGTGCGCAGACGCGCAATACCTTAACGCCCCTTGGACCCGTCAACCGCTCCGTCGCGACAGAGAGCTTGTCGAGGACGGCGCTCACCTCATCCAGATATTCCTGGCCTTCCGTGGTCAGCGTGACTTTCCGGTTGGATCGCAGGAAGAGAGCGAAGCCGAACCAGCCTTCTAGATTGCGAACCTGACGGCTGATGGCGCCGTGGGTGACGCCGAGCTCCCCGGCGGCAGCGGTGAAGCTCTTCAGGCGCGCCGAAGCTTCGAAAGCTCGGACAGCATTGAGTGGCGGAAGGCGGCGAAACATCCGTGAGTAAACCTCACACGAAATGGAAAAAATCTCGTTTGTGTATAGCGACCGGCTCTGGAAAATACGAGGATAACGCACACGAGGTCAGAAATGCCTGTTACCGAAATTACCAAGACAGACGCTCCTCACGCCATAGCCGTCCGTCCTTTTGCGGAAACTGATTCCATTTCCGAACTGACGAAACTGCTGCATCGCGCCTATGGCTCTCTTGCCGATATGGGACTGCGCTATAGGGCAACGCATCAGGACGACGATGTCACCCGGCAACGCGTGGCAGAAGGGAACTGCTTTGTTGCCGTCGTGGATGGCATCATCAAGGGAACGATTGTCTTCAAGAAGGCCGTGCAAACAAAGGGGTGCCCCTGGTACGACCGTCCAGGTGTGGCTTCTATTGGCCAGTTCGCGGTTGAGCCCACATTGCAGGCGAATGGCCTCGGACGACGCCTCATGACTGTCGCCGAAAAACAGGCTGCCGCGTCGGGTGCGGTTGAAATTGCGCTGGATACGGCTGAACCGGCGACGCATCTCGTCGATTGGTACACGCGCCTCGGATATCGCTTCATCGAGCACACACAATGGGAGCATACCAACTATCGAAGTGTCATCATGAGCAAGCCTGTCGTGGCGCATTCCTGACTGATAGTATGCTGAAATTTCTGCATCTTTCGGACCTGCATCTGGTTCGGCCCGGCACGGTATTGCATGGTCTTGACCCGGCAGAACAACTCTCGCTCTGCGTCACGGACGTTCTCCGAAAACATGCCGATGCGGCCTTTTGCGTGGTCTCGGGGGATCTGACTCATTCCGGGGACGCACAGGCCTATGAGGCGGCGCGGGACCATCTTTCCAGAATGCCGATGCCCGTCCATCTGATGATGGGCAATCATGATGACCGGAATGTTTTCCAGTCTGTCTTTCCCGATGCACCCCGTGATGGCGCCGGTTTCGTGCAGCATGTGATCGACGTTGAGATCGGCCGGCTTGTCTTTATGGATACGAGTGAGCCCGGACGGGCTGAGGGGCGTCTATGCCGCGAACGGCTTGACTGGCTGCGGCAGCGTATTGAAGAAGTGCGGGATGCGCCAATTTTCCTCTTCCTGCATCATCCGCCATTCTGTGCCGGGCTATCGCGTATGGATCAGATACGCCTGCAGGATGCGGGACGCCTGCTGGACGTGCTGCACCCAGATCTGCCGCGCATTCGACACCTGTTTGTCGGCCATCTGCATCGCGCGATTGCCGGCTCGTGGCATGGCGTGCCTTTTTCCGGGGTGCGCGGCACCAGCCATCAGATCGCACTGGATTTCACCACGCAGGATGTAGCGTCAGTAAGTTTCGAGACGCCGGGATACGGTGTCGTCATGACCTCTAGTGACAGCGTGGTTGTGCATTTCGAAGAAGTAGAGCGGCCTTGGACGGAGCAAGCGATCAGGTGCCCCTCCTGATCGAGAACAGAACCGCGAAAAGCACGACCGAACCTCCGAGGACCGTCGCAATCGCTGGAACTTCCGAGAACAGGAAGAACGCGAAAATCGGTGCGAGCGGGGTTTCCAGGCTGCTCAGAAGGGCCGTCTGACCCGAGGGGAGCCGTTTGGCGCCTTCTGCAAGGGCGACGGAAGCGATGGCGAATATCAGCCCGAATGCGGCGAGAATGAAGATTTCCTCGGGCGCTGTGTCGAATGGGTCGCCGAACATCGCCGCAAAAGGCAGCAGGAGTATCGATTGCAGGGCGGCCGGGCCCGCTCCGGGTGTTTTCGGCCATTTCCGGTAAATGACCATGATCGAGGCCATGGCACCCGTCATGCAGAGAGCCAGAAAATCGCCGAGCAGACTGACGGTGCCGAGCGATCCTGACACAATGATCCCGACCCCGAGCAGCGCGCCCACACACCCGGCCACAGTTTTCGTCGAGGCCTTTTCGCCGATCATGACCCAGGCGAGCGCGGCGGCGATGAGCGGAGATGTTGCATAGATCAACGCGACATTGGCGATCGACGTGAGCTTGAACGCTGGAATAAAGGCCGCCGTACCCAGCGCGCCGACAATCGCCACCGTCCAGCCACTGGTTCCAATGCCGATGAAGTTGGCCCGCAGCGCCCGCCTCTTTATAGTCCAGGCCGTCGTGAAACCGGCGGCGAAAACGCCTCGCCAGAAAATAACCTCCCATGACCCGGCTTCCACGCCTTTCGTGAACAGACCTGCCGTGCTGTAGGTCGTTGCCGCTGTAACAAGGAGTGCAACGCCGACAAAATATTCGGCCCGTGAGGCGTGGCTCATCGGGGATACACTTTGCGTTCGAGTACTTTCTCGACCGTCGCGGCAATTTCGGAGCGCTCTACACCGATATCCAGAAGTTGGTGGTCCGTCAGGCCCTGTAGTTCCTTGATTCTGGCGCGCCGTAGTCGCTCGCGGGCGATCTTGTGGAGCCCCCGGCGCATGGCTGAATTCGCGGCCCGGATGAGCCGTGACACGCTTCCAAAAATCGGGTGCCCGAGCTGATCGAGGCGCGGTTGCTGGAAGTCGCAAGCGGGTTCGGGGTGCTGGTGGCGTAGGTGCATGATGTCCTCCAACGGCTTAAGATTTCACCGGCCGTCGATTTTTTTATGGAAGAGATTTATTTGATGATTTCATCTTCCGCTCCTGTCGGGGAGGCGCGGCGTTTGTTGTATTTTTGAGAAAATATTGAGTATTATTGCTACCGACAAACGAGAAGATCTCGATTTATGTATTAGAAAAATTTGGGTATGAGTCATGGGGCGACCGCAACCGCCGCTTAATGCTCTCAGGGCTTTCGAGGCGGCTGGGCGGCACCTCAGCTTCACAAAGGCGGCTGCCGAGTTGAACGTCACGCCGGCCGCAATCAGTCATCAGGTCAAATCGCTTGAGGAGATGCTTGGGGTGCCTTTGTTCTGGCGCCTGACCCGGGCGCTTCGGCTCACTGAGGCGGGGCAGGTTGCCTTGCCGACACTGGGGCAGGGCTTTGACAAGCTGGCTCAGGCGGTGGAACAGATGCGTACCCATTGCGAGAGCGGGGTCCTGACGATCAGCGTCAGCCCTTCGTTTGGAGGTATGTGGTTACTTCCCAGACTGGAGAGGTTCCGCAGCCGACACCCGGACATCGAAGTTCGCATCGACGGAACCGACCGCCTGGTTGATCTGGTCCGCGATGATGTCGATGTGGCGGTGCGGTATGGCCCCGGCGGATACGAAGGCGTTCGGGTCGACCGGTTATTCGGTCAGGTCAACACACCGGTTTGCAGCCCGGCACTGCTGGACGGCGAACACCCGTTACGCATGCCCGAGGATCTGCGTCACCATACCCTGCTGCATATTGACTGGATCGAGGCCGAGGCGAGTTGGCGCATGTGGCTTCTGGCCGCGGGCTTGCAGAATATTGATCCGGCCCGGGGGCCGCGCTTCAGCATGGAGAGCATGGCTGTTCAGTCAGCGGTCGATGGACAAGGTGTCGCTCTGGTGGGGGAATTACTGGTGGCTGATCACCTTGCGGCGGGCCGTCTCGTGCGTCCCTTCGATCCAGGCCTTAGTACGCCGCTGACCTTCGCTTTCTATCTGCTGAGCGCGAAGGATCGTGCCGATACACCAAAGATCGCTGCGTTTCGCGATTGGCTAATGGAGGAAGGGAGAAAGGTGAACGGGGAGTGAGGTTCCCACACCTGCACCGTCATCCCGCACTTGATGCGGGACCCATGGAGTAGGGAGCTCAGTTTTCCCGCGATTACGCCCCTGCTCCCATAACTCCCCCAACTCCAATTCTCTTAAACACGCTCTAAACGGCTTCAGTGCGCTGCACTAAGACTGGAAAAGCTCGCTGTTGTGGACTGCCGGGAGACGATGAGAAGACCACCCGCTTTCCTTCTGCTGGTCGATTTGGACCATAAACACTGTCTCTATGGAGCATAGTTTGCCCACCATGGTCGTTAGTGATGAAGAACACTGTGGGGCTCGATTTGAAGTGAATATGTCCGCTGAAGCGCGGGCTAGAAAAGACACATAATTTCGAGAGTTCTAGTGCCAAATCGGTTGCTGTTGGTCGGTTCGCAGGAGTTGGTGTGAGACACTGTTCAACTAGCGCTTGGAGAGCTTCAGCCACAGGCTTGAATTGAGGGTTAGAGATCATAAAATTTGGCCAGTCTAGTCGATCACCGTTACCAATCGCCAATACCGCATCCATTCCGACGCCAAAAGGGTGCTTACCAGTACACGCATAAAAAATCATGCATCCCAGTGACCAGATATCTGCAGGTGCATCGATAGACTGACCCTGTTTCCGGAACAACATTTCTGGCGCCATAAACGGAATGGCGCCTTTGACAGTGCCTGATGTGGACTTAGTAATATCGGCATTCTCTTCAAACTCTTGGTCAACAATCTCTTTGGCAAGTGTGGCGATTCCGAAGTCCGTAATTTTTACAGCATCAAGTGCGAAGCCTCCTGTAACCATAACGTTGGATGGTTTGAGGTCGCGGTGTACTACACCTACGTGATGGGACGCTCCGATGCCTTTGGCTAGCTTTCCAAACAAAATTGCCGCTAATGGAGGGTCAATGTAGCCTGCAAAATCGATTATTGCTTTGTCGAGTGTTTGCCCGTCAACAAACTCCTCAACAAGGAAGGGCCGCTCATTCTCTTCAAAATAATCCAACGTTTTAGCTGTGCCGTGGTTGTTGACCTTGGCTGCGAGAATAGCACTCTGCTTAAAACGGCGGTGTGTCTGTCCTTCTAGTGGAGTTTTGACGGCTACTATTTTTCCAATAACGCCATCTGTCGCTTTGAAGACCTCCTGCATACCTCCTTGGCCAATTCTTTCGAATATTTCATAACGATCCGAAAGAATATCGCCGATATCCATTATATTAAGACCTCCGGCTGATTAACGTTGAATGTGGCGAAATACGGTTGAGTGCTGCCAGTGCGTGGGAAGGCGATGACACATGAAGGTGCAAGCTTAGCGCCAGGTTTAATAGGAAGATTGTTTGCTACAACATCTCCGATATTTTCAACAACGATGAAATCGTAACCGTCGTAGCGAATTTTAAGGCCACTTACTACTTCTTGAGATGTCGTGATGACGACCTTTGGAAAACCCTCTCGGCGGTCTTTGTCGATGTTGCTGACCGAACCGGCCAAGACTAATTGGGCTGTGTGTTTGTCTTTCAACAAGATCTTAGATATTGCGGAACAGACATCATGCATCGAGGGTCTTCTATCTGGCGTTTCCGACAAGCACCTTTGTATAATGTCAGCTATCGATGCGGGAAATTCTGGAATATGGGCCGCAACGGCCCCCACGGGAATGCTTCTGGGAAGTTGACTGACCCAAGTCGGTGGCTGCCTTTTCAATAGCGTCAACGCCATGACCCCAAAAGAAAAAACGTCGGCAGAAATCGTGAAATTAATAGTGCTATCACCAAACATTTCCGGAGCAATATAGAGTGGAGTACCCATAGCATTCTGCGTCTTATTGTTTACTCCTTGCTGTCTGGCTAGTCCGAAGTCAAAAATTTTCGCGACGCCTTCTTGATCGATCCGGATATTTCCTGGCTTGATATCTCTGTGAATTACAGAAAAACTATGAATTTGCGATAGCCCTGACGCAATTTGCCAGAGCATGATCAAATATTCTTCATTGTATTCAAATGTAAATTCTTGAAGGTCAGCACCATCTATATATTCGATGACCAAAAATGTTCTATTAACAGAGTCAAGTTTTTCTTGAACTATATCCAACAATTGCACTACATGTTTTGATGTGACTTCTTGAAGTGCTGTCTGCTCATCAATAATTCGTTGCGGGTCTTGAAATGGCTGCAGGCACTTTAAAGCGACATCTCGATCTAAGTGTAAATCTTTTCCTTTGCGGACTTCACTCATTCCTCCGCGGAAGGGATCGTCCCCTGAAATCTCATATCGTGAACTAATGATCATTACTTATCCAAAATCACCAAATGAGTCTTTAGGCTCTTTGTTCTTGGTTTTATTTTTATTTTTTGGAGGGGTTTTTCTATTATCTTGTCCTCCCTCTAAACCTAGATCGTCATTTTCTGTCAGGTCGAAATCAGGATCTTGATGTTCCGCAACGGGAGGTTTGGCGTCAAGTGTGTTGTCTCCGGAAAGAGGCTTTTTTTGTTCGCGATCGGCCCAAACAATTTGCATCTCAGAACTATTGTTCCATACTGCGATTTCCGGCCCCTGACGTTCAGGCTTGAGATTTTCAGTTATTGATTTTGAAACTCCAATCACAGACGCATTGTCATGCCCTCCTGTCCAAACAGAGGTTGATACAAGCCGGCTGCACAATTCAGTAGAAGAATGTGAATTTTGAACAAGTTTATCAAATACATTTGTATCTAAGGAATGCACTCCATCAGAAGTCAGGAAAAGTAGATCAAAATCATTTTCTAGGGTGTTGATGTGAGGGCGTAGTCCATCTCCCATACCAATGAACTGTAGAAGTCTCTCGTCTTCGCCTCCCGCAAATTCTTTTAGGTTGTCGTCTTTTGTGTGTCTCTTAACGACACCATTTGTCGACTTTGAATAAATACGGCTATCTCCAACGTTAAGAGAGAAAATCTTATTTTCAGATATCAATACGGCAGATAGTGTCGAGCCCCCACCGTTTCTTTTCTTAACGGCATCATTTGCGGCCAATGCGGATATTTGGAGTCTTTGCTCTGGAGGGTCGTTCCGACAAACTATTAGAGATTCAATAAAAGTGCTGACGGAGACAGATGCAGCTGCAGAACCGTTCTTCATTCCCCCCATGCCGTCGCAAAGAACAAAACAATAAAACGATTGCTTTAAGTTTCCGCCTGAATTGACGTACAAAGCAGCCGTCCGGTCTTGGTTTTCATTTCGCTTAAGTCCTAAGTTAGAATTCAAGCAAAAGAAATCTGTTGTCGAATTTGTCTTCGAGAATGAGGCATCTTTAGGAGGAGCTTCAAACCAGATTCCAAGTCTTTCTGCTAACATGTTGTTCTTCTTTTTTGTGCCAATTTCTCAATTATATGCACGACGTGTGGTCGGAAAAAAGACATGTCTACTCAGCACCAACGTGAACGTTTTGGAATGCAACAGCTATCGTCGCTTCAAGTTAGTTATAGTCCATTGAGGCAGTAAGTGTCGAAATCCTTGCAGAATTTCAGAGCTCCGCCAAGTGGGCTTAGATGCCTTCTAGGCCTTTGGTAGGCTGAAGAGGGCCGGTGGTCAGCGACCAACGCCCGCCTCTTGGCTTACATTATGCCCTCCACCTGCCTTTGAGTTAGCTGATAGGATGCCCTACGTTTTTACGGCGTCGAATCAAGCCGTCATCCTGGGCCCCGATCCGGGATCCATGGAAGACGTGTGCGGTTTTATGATCATCTAGGTCCCGGCTCTTTGGCCGGGATGACGATGTGGGGCGGGGAGCCCCTCAGTCGTCGTAGGCGATCAGGGATGTGAAGGGGATGTCGAGCCGGTCGCGGCCCTTCAGGAAGGTGAGTTCCATGATGCTGGCGGCGCCGGTGACTTCGCCGCCGACCTTGCGGACAAGCTCAATGGCGGCGGCAAGCGTGCCGCCGGTGGCCAGCAGGTCGTCCAGGATGACCACGCGTTGGCCCGGCTCGATTGCGCCGTCCTGGACCTCGATCGTGTCGCTGCCGTATTCCAGATCATAGGTATAGGGAATGGTCTTGCCAGGCAGCTTGCCCTTCTTGCGGACCATGTGGAAACCGAGGCCGAGTTCCAGGGCGAGCGGGGCGGCCACGAGGAAGCCGCGGGACTCGATGCCAGCCAGCACGTCCGGCTTGTAGCCATCGACGACGGATTTTAGCTGGTCCACGGTTTCTTTCCATGCCGCCGGATGGGCGAGCAGGGTCGAGACATCGTAGAATAGGATGCCCGGCTTCGGAAAATCGGGCACTTCGCGGATATGTTTCTTGAGGTCCATGCTCGGATTCCCGTGGCGTCTGTTAAGCAGCGGCCTTGATAGGTGAGAGTTGCAATTAATTCCAGTATCTTATGAAATGTACGCGATTTCAGGCGCATGGGATGTGAGTGAATATAATTACGGAGCCGGCCGGCCGAGCGCCGATGTCCTTGGACTGGGGGGAGCTAGACGTGGCGGCTGCAGCTGAAGCCTCGCTTTCGATTACGGAAGCAAGTGGCGAACTCAGGATCGGCATTGCCGGGCCGCTCACAATCGAAGAGGTCGCACGATTGGACCGGCAGTTCCGGCAAGCTGTGAAAGCCTCCCCGCGTAAGGTGGTGATCGATGCTGCCGGGGTCACCGCGCTTGACAGTGCCGGAGCCTGGGCTCTGCGCCGAACGTCTGAGGCATTCTCCGGACGCGGTATTGAGGTGCGGCTGGACGGCTTGCGGGCGGAATATTCAGCGCTGCTTGAAAAAGCCTTCATTCCTGACTCGGACGTGCCGACGGACGAAGATCGGCCGAACCCTTTGGTCGTCATTGCCGCCCGGGCCGGGAAGGCGATGTTCGACATGGCCCATGTCGGGCGCGATCTGTTCGGCTTTTTCGGCCTGACCATCGTCTCGCTGCTGTCTTTATTGACGGGCCGCACGAAGCTCCGCTTTGTCGCGCTTGTCAGTCAGCTCGAACATGTCGGTCTCAATGCCGTCGGTATCGTCTCGCTGCTCTGTTTCCTTGTCGGTGTGGTGCTGGCCTATATGGGCTCTTTGCAGCTTGAACGGTTCGGCGCGGCGATTCTGACTGTCAATCTTGTCGGCATTTCGGTGTTGCGTGAGATCGGCGTGCTGCTGACAGCGATCATTGTCGCCGGCCGGTCCGGCAGCGCCTTTACCGCCCAGATCGGCACCATGAAGGTAAACCAGGAGGTGGATGCGCTGGAGACACTTGGCCTGTCGCCGGTCGACGTGCTGGTGATTCCGCGCCTGATCGCGCTGTTCATCGCCCTGCCGATTCTTGTCTTTATCGGCAATATCGCCGGGCTGGCGGGCGGTGCCATGATTGCCGTCGTTTCGCTGGATCTGACGATCCAGCAGTTCCTGACACAGCTCAAGGGCGCTGTCGATTTCTGGGATTTCGGTACCGGCATGCTGAAAGCACCGGTCTTCGCCTATGTCATCGCGGTTGTCGGTTGTCATCAGGGCCTGAAGGTTTCAGGCAGTGCCGAGAGTGTCGGCTTCCGCACCACAAAATCCGTGGTTGAATCCATTTTTATCGTGATCGTGCTGGATGCGTTGTTCGCTGTTTTCTTTGCCGAAGTGGGGATCTAAACCGTGGCGGTGATGACGGAGGAGAGCATCTCAGGATATCCGGAGACCCAGCCTGCCATCCGTTTGCGCGGTATCCGGAATGCATTCGGCTCGCAGGTTGTGCATGACAATCTTGATCTGGATGTCCGGCGCGGCGAGGTGCTGGGTGTTGTCGGCGGGTCTGGCTCGGGTAAGTCCGTGTTGCTCCGTACCGTGATCGGCTTGCAGGTACCCGCAGCGGGCGAGATTGAACTGCTCGGCGAGAAGATCGAAGCCGGGCATGGCGAGATGCCAACGCGCAAGCTGCAGGGCCGGTTCGGCATGATGTTCCAGGATGGAGCACTGTTCAGCTCCTTGACGGTTGCGCAGAATATCATGGCGCCGATGCGGGAGCGTGGTGGTATTCCAAAGCAGCTCATGCGCGAGCTGGCACTGCTGAAAATCAATATGGTTGGCTTGCCTCCGGATGCGGCGGACAAATTCCCATCCCAGCTATCTGGCGGCATGCGCAAGCGGGCAAGCCTTGCCCGGGCACTGGCGCTCGATCCGCCGGTGGTTTTTCTCGACGAGCCCACAGCCGGCCTCGACCCTATCGGGGCCTCCAATTTCGACCTGCTGATCCGGGACCTGCAGACCAGCCTCAATCTCACCGTGGTCATGGTCACCCACGATCTCGACAGTCTGGTGGCGATCTGTGACCGGGTCGCGGTGTTGATCGACAAACAGGTGACGGTGGGAACCATGCAGGAGCTGGTTGCCAATCCGCACCCCTGGATACAGGAATACTTTCACGGGCCCCGCGCACGGGCCGCTTTCGAAACCCCCGGCCTCAAAGGCTAGGGGAGGGAGACGGAACTGCCATGGAAACACGCGCAAGCTATGTCGTTGTCGGAGTGTTCGTCTTCGCGATGTTCGCGGCCGGTATGGGGTTTGTCGTCTGGCTCGGCAAGGTCGAGCTGGACCGGGACGTTTCGACTTACGTGATCGAGTTTGAGGAGCAGGTGACCGGACTCTCAGTCGGCAGCCCTGTCCGCTACCGGGGCATTCCTGTCGGGCAGGTGACGGATATCGCTATCGATCCGGATAACATCGAGATCATCCGGGTCCGCATGGAGCTCGACGGGAAGGTTCCGATCAAGCGGGACGTCTATGGGGTCCTGGAGAGTCAGGGTCTGACAGGAGTTGGCTATATCCAGCTTGCTGGGGGCTCGAACGATGCTCCGTTGCTGGCCGCGCGCCCGGGCGACGACGTGCCGGTGCTGGAATCGCGATCCTCCGTCCTGCAGGAGGTCGCCCAAGCCGCGCCTGAAATCGCCTCACAGCTTGTCGTTCTGGTGAACCGGGCCAATCAGTTGCTGAATGACGGGAACCGGGCGTCCATAGAGAATACTCTGAAAAATCTTGAGAGCGTTTCAGCTATTCTCGCCAACCGCAGTACTGAGATCGAAGAGATTATCGAGAATGCGCATACAACGATGCTGGTGCTGGATCATACGGTGAGTCAGGTCAGCGGCGACATCGCGGTTATGAGCGAGGAGATATCCCAGACCATGGCGACGGCGCGCGGCACGGTGTCGGCCGTCGATGCGGAGATTGCAGTTGTCTCAGTTGATCTTCGCAACACGCTTCAGAGTGTCAGCAAGGCCTCCGGCGAGGCGGCAAGCCTGATTTCGGAGAACCGCGAGGCGGTCAATGATTTCGCGGTGACCGGTCTTTATGAGCTCACGGAGTTTCTTGTCGAAGGACGGCAATTGATGAGCGATCTGGATCGCCTGGTCCGGCAAGTTGAAGCAGATCCAGCACGTATTCTCTTTGGTAACAGGCAAAAAGGTGTGGAGACAGATCGATGAGCAAGCATGACGTCCCCATTCTGAGCCGCCGCCGCTTGCTAGTGCTCACCGGAACAGTACTGCCGGCTGGCGTCATTTCCGCCTGCGGAATACTCCCGACGCCTCAGCCTCCCTCGCAGCTTTACCGGCTGTCGCCGAAAAGCACCTTCGACGAGAATATCCCGAACGTCGCCTTGCAACTCGGTATCGAGCCGCCGCTGGCGCCGGCCGGTCTCAATTCGTCCCAGATCGCGGTCATGCGGGGCGAGTTGACGATGGATTACTTCGCCCGGGCGAAATGGGTCGATACCGCGCCGGCCATGGTGCACCGGCTGCTTGTCGAATCCTTCGAGAATTCGGGGAAGATTGTTGGCGTGGGCCGAAGTGGTGTCGGTCTGCGCAGTGATTACGAGCTGCAGACCGAACTCCGGGAATTCCAGGCCGAATATCTGGAGGGCGGCGCTGTTCCGAAAATTCGGGTCCGGATGAACTGCAAACTGGTGAAGATCCCGCAAAGGATCATCGTCGCATCGCATTCCTTCGAGTCCCTGCGGCCGGCGCCGGATAACCGGATGGAGAGCATCATCAAGTCCTTCGATCTGGCGCTCGGTAACGTGATGAAGAAGATCGTCGGCTGGACATTGACGCGTGTAGCGGAGCTCTGATCCGGATGGCTTGACCGGATATGAAGTGCAGGAGCACTGTCGAGTTTATTGGCATCCCAACTGAAAGTCTCCGGCATGAACCACGTCTTTCATCGCAGTGCTGTAGCCTCCTATCCCGTCGCTTCAAGCGGTGAGGGTGTCTATATCAAGGATACTGCTGGCAAGAGCTACTTCGACGCCAGCGGCGGGGCTGCCGTATCTTGCCTTGGGCATAGCGACAAGCGGGTGATCGATGCGATCAAGGCGCAGCTGGACGAGATCCCGTTCGCCCATAGCGGCTTTTTCTCGAACGAGCCGATGGAGCGTCTGGCGGATCACCTGATTGCGCGGGCGCCGGGCGACCTTGATCGGGTTTATTTCGTCTCGGGTGGTTCCGAAGCTGTCGAGGCGGCGCTGAAGATGGCGCGCCAGTATTTCATGGAGATCGGCCAGCCGGAACGGCACAAGATCATCGCCCGCAAGCAGAGCTATCATGGCAATACGCTAGGCGCACTGGCTGTCGGCGGTAACGAATGGCGGCGTGAGCAGTTCCGCCCGCTGCTGATCGACATCGCACACGTCTCGCCCTGCTACGCTTATCGGGGGAGACAGGATGATGAGAGCGAAGAGGCCTATGGGCAGCGCGTTGCTGACGAGTTGGAAGCGGCTATCCAGGAGCACAGCCCGGAAACGGTTGCGGCTTTCGTGTGCGAGCCTGTTGTTGGCGCGACCCTCGGCGCGGTGCCTCCTGTTCCGGGGTATCTGAAACGTATCCGCGAGATCTGTGATGCCCATGACATCCTATTGATCTTCGACGAGGTTATGTGCGGCATGGGACGGACGGGCTATCTCTTCGCTTGTGAGGAGGATGGTGTTGCGCCGGACCTGCTGACGATCGCCAAAGGACTTGGTGCCGGCTACCAGCCGATCGGAGCCACACTGGTTTCAAAGAAGATCTTCGAGGCGATCCGCGATGGCAGCGGCTTCTTCCAGCATGGCCATACCTATATGGGACATCCGGCCGCCTGTGCCGGTGCACTCGCGGTGCAGCAGGTAATTGAGGAAGACGGACTGCTGAACAGGGTCCGGGTTATGGGGGGAAAGCTGAAGACCGCGCTTGAGGAGCGCTTCGGCAACCATCCCCATGTCGGCGATATCCGCGGCCGCGGTCTTTTCATCGGCATTGAGCTGGTCGAGGACCGGGCGAGCAAACAATCCTTCGACCCAAGCCTGAAGCTCCATGCAAAGGTAAAGACCAATGCTATGGCGAACGGGCTCATGTGTTACCCGATGGGTGGTACCATCGATGGCCGGACGGGCGATCATATTCTGTTGGCGCCGCCGTTCATCATTGACGACAGCCATGTGGATGAAATTGTTGAGAAGCTTGGCGCGGCGGTTGAAAGCGCTTTGGCGTCCCGCTAGCGAACCGCCGGACTGTGAAATTGTGGCTATATTAGGTCCGTCAGAACCGTCGATTTGCTGAAAGAGATCTTGATTCTGGAGCGGGGAATGATCGCAGTGCAGCAATCACTGACGTTCGGCTAAATTTATCATTGTATACAAAATATCTTCAGTATTTTTATATTTTTCAGACATTTAGACTGGATTGACCTTTCTCGTTTTTGCGGGGCATAGTTGAATAGGTTGGCCTGCGACCCGATGGCTTTGATGCGCGATAGGCATGGGAGTATATCCGGATCCGGTTCAGGCTTTTTTTTGTCTGACAAAACGAAGCTGAAGAACGCAGGCAAGTTTAAACAACGAATTCTCTTGGAGGAGGCTTCATGAAACGGGCTTTCACGTTTGGCGTTGCAGCGGCCCTGGTGGCTGGCACGGCGCTCGTCGGAGCAACGCAGAGCGCGAGCGCTGCTGAGCAGCAGTTCATTACCATCGGTACCGGCGGTGTAACCGGTGTCTACTACCCCACTGGTGGTGCCATTTGCCGTCTGGTCAATAAGGGCCGTAAGGCGCACGGTATCCGTTGCTCGGTCGAGTCCACCGGCGGCTCGATCTACAACATCAACACCATCCGGGCTGGCGAGCTGGATATGGGCGTCGCTCAATCCGATTGGCAGTACCACGCTTATCACGGGACCTCGAAGTTCAAGGATGCGGGCGAATTCAAAGATTTGCGCGCTGTCTTCTCCGTCCATGCCGAGCCGGTCACGGTTCTGGCGCGTGCCGATGGCGGCATCAAGAACGTCACCGACCTCAAGGGCAAGCGGGTGAATATCGGCAATGCCGGTTCCGGTACCCGTGGTACCTGGGAAGTGATGGAAGAAGCCCTGGGCTGGACGCGCGGCGATCTGAAGCTGGCAGCCGAGCTGAAGTCCTCCGAAACCGGTCAGGCCCTGTGCGACAACAAGATCGACGCCTATTTCTGGCTCGTCGGTCACCCGTCAGCTCTGACAAAGGAATCCGTCGCTTCCTGTGACGCGGTGCTGGTCGATGTGACCGGACCGGCTATCGACAAGCTGGTTGCCGATAATTCCTACTACCGTAAGGCCGCTATTCCGGGTGGCATGTATTCCAGCAATCCGGAAGACGTGAACACCTTTGGTGTGGGTGCGACCTTTGTCAGCTCGACTGCCGTTGCCGATGATGTCGTCTATGAAGTCGTGAAAGCGGTTTTCGAGAATTTCGGCGATTTCAAGAAGCTGCATCCGGCCTTCGGTCATCTGAAGGAATCCGAAATGGTGAAGGACGGTCTGTCCGCTCCGATCCATGGCGGTGCCGCGAAGTACTACAAAGAAAAAGGCTGGATGTAATCTGGCCAGAAGCGGGGAGGGGTTCGCCCCTCCCTTCTTGCTTTGCCTGACTAATAACAAACAACGACGGGCAGCCCTGTCCAATGGGCTCGCTATGTGAACTGGGAACAGCGCGCCGACTGCGCGCTGCAATTTGTCTGAGGGTGACGTGTCCTGAGTGAAAGGACGCGCTAGGAGGGGGCTATATGAGCAACGAGACGACAGAGTCGAAATCCGCCCGCCAAGCGGCTGAAGATCTAGTTGCTGCCGTTGATACGGGTGCACGCAGCGTTCCTGGAAAGGTGGGGCTGGGTATCGCGCTCGGCGCATTGGCATGGTCCCTGTTCCAGCTCTGGATTGCGTCGCCGCTGCCATTCATGCTGGCCGACTTTATCCCGTTGATGAACAACACCCAGACGCGGCCGATCCATCTTTGCTTCGCCGTGGTGCTGGCCTTTCTGTCTTATCCGGCACTGAAGAGCTCGCCGCGCCGCAGCGTGCCGGTAACGGACTGGCTGTTCGCGATCGCTTCGTCAGTATGTATTCTTTATCTGGTTGTGGAAGCCGATGAACTCGCTGGCCGTATGGGCATCCCGACCACCGCGGATGTTACGACAGCCGGTATCGGTCTCGTGCTGCTGCTGGAAGCGACCCGGCGGTCTCTTGGCGTGCCGTTGATGGCAGTCGCTTTGGTTTTTCTCGCCTATATCTTCTTCGGCCAGTACGGCCCGGACATCATCGCATGGAAGGGCGCGTCCTTCCAAAAGGCCATGTCCCACCTCTGGATCACCCAGGAAGGCGTGTTCGGTATCGGTGTCGGCGTGTCGACATCATTCATATTCCTGTTCGTGCTGTTCGGCGCCTTGATGGACAAGTCCGGTGCCGGCATTTACCTGACCAAGCTCTCCATAGCGCTGGTTGGTCATATGCGGGGCGGCCCGGCCAAGGCTTCAGTCGTTTCCTCGGCGATGACCGGCCTGATTTCCGGCTCGTCCCTGGCCAACGTGGTGACCACGGGTGCCTTTACCATTCCATTGATGAAACGTACCGGTTTTCCAGCGGAGAAAGCTGGCGCCGTGGAGGTTGCATCCTCGACCAACGGGCAGCTCACGCCGCCGGTCATGGGCGCCGCCGCTTTCATCATGATCGAACGGGTTGGCATCGATCTGGTCGAGATCATGAAGCACGCTTTTCTCCCGGCGATCATTTCCTACATTGCGCTCGTTTACATCGTGCACCTTGAGGCGGTGAAGGCCGGTATGACAGGGTTGCCGCGTTCCTCGAAGGGACGCACGATCCTGGCCAAGATCTTCAGCACTGCAACCGCTCTGGTCGGGTTCCTCGTTCTGATGGCGATCACTTATTTCGGCTTTGCCTGGACCAAGGATGTCTTTGGCGATGGGACGATCTACATCGCCTCAATCGTGTTGCTGATTGCCTATGCGGCTCTGCTGAAGCTGGGCGCGTCCTATGAAGACGGCCGCCCGGAAGACCTTGAGGAGATGACCGAATGCCCGGAGATGCGGCCGACGCTGATGTCCGGCCTCTATTTTCTGCTGCCGATCGGCGTGCTGGTCTGGTGCCTGATTGTCGAGCGCTTCTCGCCTGGTCTGGCCGCGTTCTGGACCTCGGTGGTGATGCTGTTCGTCGCACTGACCCACAGGGCCGGTAAGGCGTTCTTCCGGGGAGAGGGCATTGATATCGCGGCTTTCGGCATTGGCCGGACGGAGCTTTATGACGGTTTGGTATCGGGTGCCCGGAATATGGTCCCGATCGGCGTTGCGGTTGCAGTTGCGGGGATCGTGGTTGGTGGCGTTACGCTGACGGGGCTCGGTCAGAAGATGACCGAATTCGTCGAATTCATCTCCGCCGGTAACCTGATGCTGATGTTGCTTTTCACAGCTTTCATCTGCCTGATACTCGGTCTCGGCCTGCCGACGACGGCGAACTACATCGTCGTTTCCTCGCTGATGGCGCCGGTGATCGTTACTCTTTCGGCTCAGTCCGGCGTGATCCTGCCGCTGATCGCGGTGCACCTGTTCGTGTTCTACTTCGGGATATTGGCGGATGATACGCCACCCGTCGGGCTGGCGGCTTATGCCGCCGCCGCCCTGTCGGGCGGCGATCCGATCAAGACCGGCCTGCAGGGCTTTGCCTACGATATCCGGACCGCGATCCTGCCGTTCCTGTTCATTTTCAATACCCAACTTCTGATGATCGGAATCGACGGGGTGCTACATTTCATCATCACCGTGGCCACGGCTGTTCTGGCAATGCTGATGTTCGCCTCGGCGACGCAGATGTTCCTTCTGGTCAAGAACAAGATGTGGGAATCCGCCGCTTTGTTGCTGGTGGCATTTACTCTGTTCCGGCCCGGTTTCTGGCTGGACCAGATCGATCCGCCGTTTGTCCAGCATGATCCGACGACAATCTATGAAGTTGCCGAGGCGATCCCGGCGGGTGCGGACATAAGGCTAATGGTGCAGGGAGAAACCATCGACGGGAGAACCGTCTCCAAGGCGGTCCTGTTGCCGCTTGGTGATGCTGGCCCGGGTGCGGACAGGCTGGCGACTGTGGCCGGGCTGGAAATGCGGTTCGAGGACGGCAAGGCTTTGGTTGACAATCTCGGTTTCAGCAGCCCCGCGGAAAAGGCCGAGATCGATTTCGACTGGGAGATCACGGAAGTCATGACGCCTGCAGATCGCATGCCGAAGGAGCTGTTCTTCATTCCAGCGATTGGCCTGATGATTCTAATTATATTCCTGCAACGGTCGCGCCGCGCCCGGAGCGAAACTGTCTAAGGGAGAGACACAATGTATAAGCACATCCTTTTGACAGTTGATCTGGACGACAAGGACTCCTGGAGCAAGGCGCTGCCGCTGGCCATCTCCAATACCGAGACTCACGGGGCAACCCTCTCGGTCATGACTGTTGTGCCCGACTTTGGAATGAGCCTTGTCGGACAATACTTCCCGAAGGATCACATCGAAAAGGTCATGACGGAGGCGAACAAGCGCCTGCACGAACTGGTGGCGGCGCGCGTTCCAGAGGGGAT
Source organism: Nisaea sp. (assembly GCF_039990255.1). Classification (GTDB taxonomy): domain Bacteria; phylum Pseudomonadota; class Alphaproteobacteria; order Thalassobaculales; family Thalassobaculaceae; genus Nisaea. Next base: position 677,933 of record NZ_JBDXGG010000018.1, read on the forward strand.
GCAGGTTCAGCATATTGTACGGCAAGGCACTGTCTATGAGATGGTGCTTCTGACCGCAGAGGAAATCGACGCAGATCTCATCATTATTGCCTCGCATCGTCCGGAGCTGAAGGATTATCTGCTCGGGCCGAACGCGGCGCGTGTGGTGCGCCACGCCAACTGTTCAGTTCTTGTGGTTCGCTGACAAGAAAAGGCCCGCCGATTATCAAATCGGCGGGCCTTTCTATAGCCAGTGATTTAACTGCGTGGTGCGGCAGCAGTCCCGTTAGGAGCGGAATAGGCCTAGAAGTGCCTGCGGACTTCTGTTGGCGATGCCAAGCGAGAGTGCGCTCAACTGACCGCGGACCTGATCAGCCGCAAGCTGGGCTGCTTCCCGGCCGAGATTTGCATCGACGATATTGCCAAGACCTTCTTCGGTTGCATCCGCTATGCCCTGCAGCTGTTCGTTCTGCGCGGTAATGCGGCGGCCACTTGCACCGAGCTCCCCAAGGGATGTGTTCAGCGCCGCCTGGAAGTCCGTGAACTCGTTTTCCAGAACAGCAGATGGATCGCTGAAATCGGCGGCAGACAGTGCCGCTAAGCTATCCGCAACCGAACCTTGACCGGAAACGCTCAACACGTCTCCGTCGCCATTCTGAAGCGTGTTCAGATCACCGGCGCCGGACTCCAGTAAATTGGTTCCGCTGAAACTACTGTTATCGACGAAGCCTTGTGCTTGTCCCAGAAGGGCGTCCAGATCGTTCTGCAGAATGCCCTGCTGCTCAGTCGTGTTAGCAGGATTGGAAAGCTCAACCAGTTTGCCCTGAATGTCGGACGTCAGGTTTGAGATTGCTGTCGCGCCAGCTGTGGCGACTTGCACCGCGCCAGACGTCTGGTTCAGTCCCTGCTGCACGGCTGCATTGGCGCTCAGTTCGCCTCGGATGCTCTGCGCGATTGCAAACAGCGATGCTTGATCCAGAGCACCTGCAACATTTTTGCCGGTAGAAATACGGTTCTGGGTTTGGCTCTGATCGTTACGCGCGGAATTGAAACTCCGGAGCGCAGAAAAGGCGCCGCTATTCGTATTGATCGAATTATTGATAGCCATATCTACGCACTCTCTATAACGGTGCATGAACAGGGTATTGAGATAGAATTTTCTACCTCAACCGGAAATATAGCACTTTCTCGATCTTTTGTCAGGCGCGATCGGCAACCCGTACAAACCCGGTGTGAAAGATGTCGCCCGCCCAGTTCTGCGGCGGGATCGGCTGCTTTTTCTATGCGCTTGATGTTTCGTTTCCGTTTGGGGCGATTTGATCGCGAATTGGCGTGGAATTAGCGCGGAAATCTCCGTCAGATGTGCGGAATTTGGCGCTCCCGATGATCTACAGTTATATCGCAAGACAACAAATCTGCGTCAGTACCGTGTCAATTATACTTCTAGAGTTGATACCGAAAGGTTCCTTCTTTGCGGTCTGTTTTGGGCCTTGGACGCTTAATGAATGGGCGGCAATGCGGGCAATGCGCTTACGTTTTGTTAGTAAAATTTTAAGACAACTTTAAAATATGACTGTCTATGTATTTATTCGCATTGTTCTTAGTTTGTGTGGGTGCACATCTCAGGTTGTGGAAAATTGTGTATTTTGTGACACTTGCAGCAATGTGTTGTGACATAGCATTGAGGATTTCATTTCTTTCTGCTATTGTAGAGTTCGCTTGTTGATTGTGGGGACGCCCTTTGGGGGGCACTCTCTGGGTGGGATTTGAGCAGTGGCCGTTTGGGAACAGACAGAAGAGAGTGTCTCGGAAGCGCTTTTCCGTTCGTTTCTGCGCGTAGTCTCTCTGGTTTCTTTAGCTGTCATTCTGGTTGGCCCGATCGTACTCGGCGGCTGGATGGCAAACGCCTATATCGTCTATCGCACCAGTGCTGATGAGCTGCAGCTCCCTGTGATTGAGAAGCAGATCAAGTCGCCAGCCGAATTGATCAATTCTGCTATTGATTCCAGACCCGAGGTTCACCGGTAATCTTTTTATCTGGGAATGACGTTTTCGAGAAACGTCACTGCGGCGGTAACCGTTCTTGCCATGTTTGTTTCAACTGTCTGTCCTGCGGCTTTTCGCGGCGAAAGGTCATGATTGCCGTCCGGCACCCACTCAAGAGTGACCGCTTCCGATAATTGGTAGCTCTCAACTTCCGCTCGGGTGCCGAAAGGGTCCCGTTCGCCCTGCAGGATCAGGGTGGGGCTGATTATGCTTTTCAAATGCTCCGTCCGAAGCTTGTCTGGTTTGTGTGGCGGGTGAAACGGATATCCGAGGCAGATTACGCCATTGATGCCGGATTCATCGGCGACAAGGCTCGCCATGCGCCCGCCCATCGACTTTCCACCGATGACGAGTGCCCCGTTCCCTTTTGTTGCCGCGATGGCATTCCGCCAGGTATCGAGCAGGACGCACTGCCGGTCCGGCGGGCGTTTGCTGCCGCCAGTACGTCGGCCAGCCATATAGGGGAATTCAAAACGCAAGACCCGGAAGCCCGCAGTCGCGATGCCTTCTGCAATCCGGTTCATGAAGGAGGTATCCATCGGTGCGCCGGCGCCGTGGGCAAAAATGAAAGAGGCCGGCGCATCCGCCGGCCCATTTACGAGAAAATCGGGCGCAGTCATTTGCGCCTGATCGTCAGATGTTGGAGAAGAAGTCGTTGCCTTTGTCGTCCGTGACGATGAAGGCTGGGAAATCCTCGACCTCGATCCGCCAAACGGCTTCCATGCCGAGTTCGGGATATTCCTGAACCTCAACCTTCTTGATGCTGTTCAGTGCCAGCTTTGCGGCCGCTCCGCCGACGGAGCCGAGATAGAAGCCGCCATATTTTTTACAGGCCTCACGAACTTGAGGAGAACGGTTGCCCTTTGCCAGCATCACGAAGCTGCCGCCAGCCGCCATGAATGGATCGACATAAGAGTCCATTCGTCCCGCTGTCGTTGGACCGAACGAGCCAGAGGCATAGCCCTCCGGCGTCTTGGCCGGACCGGCATAATAGATCGGATGATTCTTCACGTAGTCAGGCAAGCCTTCGCCGCTATCGATCCGCTCTTTCAGTTTCGCATGGGCGATGTCGCGGGCAACGATGATCGTGCCGGACAGTGAAACCGGGGTCTTGATCGGATACTGGCTGAGCGTCTTGCGGATCTCGTCCATTGGCTGGCCGAGATCGATCTTGACGACATCACCTTCGAACTCGCTTGGATCGATATCCGGCATGTATTTGGAGGGATCGGTTTCCAGTCGCTCCACAAAGACACCGTCCTTGGTGATCTTGGCAAAGCACTGACGGTCAGCGGAGCAGGAAACACCGATGCCGACGGGTAGGGAGGCGCCATGACGGGGCAGGCGAATAATCCGAATATCATGGCAATAATATTTGCCGCCGAACTGAGCGCCGATACCCATATCCTGGGTCATCTTCAGGACCTGCTGTTCCATCTCCACGTCGCGGAAGGCGTGGCCGGACTCGCTGCCATTGGTCGGCAGACCGTCGAGATACTTGGTCGAGGCGAGTTTCACCGTCTTCATGTTGAACTCGGCCGATGGGCCGCCGATCACGATGGCAAGGTGATAGGGCGGACAGGCTGCTGTTCCCAGGGTGCGGATCTTGGTGTCGAGGAACTTCATCAGCGCGTCGGGATTGAGGATCGCCTTGGTTTCCTGGAACAGGAAGCTCTTGTTCGCCGAGCCACCGCCCTTCTGGCAGAACATGAATTTGTAGGCATCGCCTTCGGTCGCATAAAGCTCAATCTGCGCCGGCAGGTTGTTGGATGTGTTCTTCTCGGTGAACATATCCAGCGGAGCCATCTGGCTGTAGCGCAGATTGTGGTTTGTGTAGACGTCGTAAACGCCCTTCGCGATGGCTTTTTCTTCGTTGAAGCCGGTGAAGACGTTCTGGCCCTTCTTGCCCATCACGATAGCGGTGCCGGTATCCTGGCACATCGGCAGCACGCCGCCCGCCGAGATGCCTGCATTTTTCAGCAATTCGTACGCAACAAACTTGTCGTTGTTGGTCGCTTCGTCATCCTCGAGGATATTACGCAATTGCTGCAGATGCGCGGGGCGGAGCAGGTGGGAGATGTCCCGAAAGGCTTGTTCCGTCAGCATTGTGAAAGCTTCGGGCTCGATGGTCAGTATGTTCTGGCCGCGAAACTGTTCCACACCGACATAATCGCCGGTGAGCTTACGGTACTCCGTTGTGTCCTCCGCAAGGGGGAACATTTCGGTGAAATTGAAGTCGGCCATTAGGGCTATTCTCCAGCGTATATCTCTCTTACGGAAACAGGGCCGCCTCCGTCGAAATTTATCCGGTCTTTACCGCGAAGCGGCCGCCGGACTTATTTCTTCTTCCGAAAAGTATCGAGGGAAACGACCTGGCCCATGGCCGCACCATCGTCTTCACCCTCTGGCATTGGGTCGTCGGTCTCGTCGTTGGGCACCTCATGCATTTCCGCATCGCTGAGCTCGCCGTCCTCCAGTGTCTGGAACTGAAGGCCGAATTTCACCGATGGATCGGCAAACCCGGTGATGGCGGCGAGCGGAATAACGAGTCTTTCGCGGACATCGTTGAAGCTGAGCGCCACGCTGAAGAATTCTTCTTCGATTTCCAGGTCCCAAAACTGGAACTGGAGCACGATCGTCATTTCGTCGGCGTATTTCTCAAGCAAATAGGGAGGGATCGAAACGCCTTCTCCCCGGGTCTTGAAGGTGATGTAGAAATGGTGGTTTCCGGGAAGGCCGTGCTGAGCGACCTGCTTCAGCGCGCGCCGGACAACGCCGCGCAGCGCCTCATCCACCATCATATCGTATTGGAAAGGCTCTTCCAAAATTTCCCCCGGCATTCTTTCGTCAGCACACTCAAACTCAGCGGGACGCTTCTGTTGCCAGGTGCGCCCCAAACCCCGCCTAAAAGTGCGAACCCTTAGGACTTAAATGAAGACATCTGACTGCTTACGCAGCAAGACGTGCTTCCGCATAGTTGTTGTCATTTGCAACTACTATAATGGCCCGATATCGGTGGTACCATGCCGAGCGAAAGTTCTGTCTTTACTACACGCGTCGATCCTATTTCGCCCCCAAGGAGCCGGTCGTGAGACCGGAAATCTTTGGTGGAGGCGCCGGGTACCGCCCCCGGGTCCGCAATGCCTATTCCACAGGCCGTTTATCGCCATAGTCGGTTGCCCGACACGCTCAATATAGGCGCTTGTTGTCTCAGGAAAAAGAGGAGAGTTGGCAAGAGCGAAGGTGGCTATCGTTTCCGTAGATGCGCCAATGCAAGCTCTCGGACCCTCTCGACGGGATAAATCCAGTCACCAAGCTGCTTTTGCGCCACACGGTGCGTTGCCCCGAGAAACGAATCCCGATCGTTCAGAAGAGGGACCCAACCCGGAGATGCCAGTAATTCCAATGTTTTTGTGCCTAGCGCACCTGAGAGTGCGGCAGTGGCATTCCCAACGGCCAGCACCAGATCAAGCGATGCTTCGAGTGCGGCCAGTGCTTCCAGATCGTCCCGCAGATCGAGTTCCTCAAGCTGAAAAATCTCGCGGCCGGTCGCTTTTTCCATCTCTTTCACGGCGCGGGCGGCCTCACCATATTGCAGAGAAACGAGGCATGTATCCGGTAAGTCCAGCAGGCACCGCCATGATTCGGGCGGTGGATAGTTGGTTGCCCGTCCGAATTGCCGGGCGCTGCTCGCCCAGGATAAGCCGACGAGGGAACTCCCCTTTGCGACCGCTCTCAGTCTTTCGCCGATCGTGTCCCGTAATGTGCCCGATGGCGTCAAAAAGCCGCCCTCATTCTTGGGCATGGTAAGTCCGTGGCCGAGCATCAGCGGCAGACTACCGATTTCAATATAGCATTCAGGGCCGCCGTCGCGCGGGAGCCAGCCATAAGTGTAATGCCCGCGACCGCTTTTCTTGATCCGTGAAAAAGCGTGAAAATTCACGTTCGGCATGGACCGTTTGAAAAGAGGGACCAGGCGAGGGTCGCATTCAACCGAGAGGGCATGCGCCTTCCCGGCAAGTTCCGGCAACATCGCGGCCAGTCTGATTTCATCGCCGAGCCCTTGCTCGCTAACGACCAGAATATGCTTGTCGGCAAGCGCGTTACCATCCCAGCGGGGCAAGGAGAGTGTCCGGATGGGGGCGTCGGCGACATCGGGGTGAAGGCGTGCCTCGAAATATTTCCAGCCGTCGTCGGTTTTTCCCTGCGTGAGCAAATGGACCGCATAATTCAGCTGCAATTTGGCTGAGCCGGGAGCTTTTGCCATCGCACGTTGGTAGTGCTGTTCGGCCAGTTCGAAGGAACGCTGGAGGCTAAAGGATTCCGCGAGGTTGCCGAGATTATCCGCTGTGGGAGCGAGTATCGCTGTTGCCTTGAAGCCGCGTGTCACTGCAGCGAAGAAACCGGACTTCATCCAGATCTCTGCAAGCGCCCCGTAAGCTGACGCCTGCTCCGGATGCCGCACCAGATACTGGCGGAGTATATTTGTCGCCTCGGTGGCCCTGTTGAGTTCGGCGAGGCTGAAGGCCAGCCCGGTTGCCGCCTCTGCCATATCGGGTAGGGCGGTGTGGATGGCTTGGAATAGCTGTGCGGCACGATCGGCTGCGCCTGAAATGCGACAGGCTGATGCGAGGGTGTAGGCGATAAGAACATCGCTGGGAGATGTCGCGAACGCATTTTCCAGACGGGAGCGCGCCTCGTTCCATTTGCCGTTTGCCATGAGCTGTTGGCAGTCGGCCAAAAGGGAGTCGCGGCTTTCTTGCATTTAGGCGGTCCCGGCCCGGTTTCGGAGAGATGGAATTGCGAGGCAAAAGTGCGAGCGGATTCAGCGATCTGTCAATCGTCAATGCTATATTTGTCTGCAACCTCTTGCGTTGGTGTAGTCCCAGTACACAATATGTGCCGTTTCTCAATGAGTGTGACGGGGCTATCTACCCATGCGGCAATATCTGGATCTGATGGCGAAGGTGCTGGAAGAGGGGGCGGAGAAGACCGACCGGACTGGCACCGGGACGCGGTCGATCTTCGGGCACCAGATGCGCTTCGATCTCTCGAAGGGCTTTCCCGCCCTGACCACCAAAAAGCTGCACCTGAAGTCCATTATCCATGAGCTGCTCTGGTTCCTCGCGGGTGATACCAATATTGCTTATCTGCAAGAGAACGGTGTCCGGATCTGGAATGAATGGGCGGACGAGAACGGCGATCTTGGGCCTGTTTACGGACATCAGTGGCGCTCCTGGCCCGACAAAGATGGTGGGACCATCGACCAGATCCGGAACCTGCTTGACGATATCCGAGAACGGCCGGATTCCCGGCGCCTGATTGTTACTGCCTGGAACCCTGCCGACGTCCCGAAAATGGCGCTGCCGCCCTGCCATTGCCTATTCCAGTTCTATGTCGCTGATGGCAAGCTTTCCTGTCTGCTCTACCAGCGCAGTGCGGATATTTTCCTGGGTGTGCCGTTCAACATCGCATCCTATGCTCTGCTGACCGTGATGGTGGCGCAGGTTACAGGCCTTAAGCCCGGTGATTTCGTGCACAGCCTCGGTGACGCCCATCTCTACAGCAATCATTTCGAGCAAGCGCGGGAGCAACTTGGCCGCGTGCCGGGCAAACTGCCGACGATGCGTATCAACCCGGAGGTCACAGACTTGTTTGCTTTCCGCTTTGAGGATTTCGATCTCACCGGTTATGAGGCCGCACCGCATATCGCCGCACCGGTCGCGGTTTAGCCATGAGCATTGAAGACAAGGTGGTGCAGTTCCCGGTCCCGGTGATTGTCGTCGCGGTCTCCGACAACGGGGTGATCGGGGATGGCGAGAAAATGCCCTGGCACCTGCCGGCGGACCTGAAGCGGGTGAAGCGGATGACCATGGGAAAACCCTTGGTGATGGGCCGAAAAACCTACCAGTCGATCGGCAAACCCTTGCCGGGCAGGACAAATATCGTTGTCACCCGTGAGCGTGGCTTCAAGGCCGATGGTATCGAGGTTGTGCATGATCTCGACGAGGCGCTGGACCTCGCCCGCCGCGTGGCACTGACAGATGGTGTCGATGAGATTATCGTCTTTGGCGGTGCCGAGATTTATCGTCAGGCCTTCGACAAGGTGAAACGCCTGCATCTGACGGAAATCCATATCGACGCCGAGGGCCAGACCCGTTTTCCTGATTTCGACCGTGCCGAGTGGCACGAGACAGAGCGGGAAGACCACCCGGCGGAGGGTGATACGCCTGCACACAGTTTCGTCACGCTTGAACGGGGCTGAGGGATGAGCGGTAAGGTGGTCAGCCTACGCGCCATGGAGCTGGGCGATGGGCCGCAGGTGCTTGCGATTTATCAGGCCGGGATCGATACCGGTCATGCGACCTTCGAGGTTAAGGCGCCGGATTGGGTCGCATTCGATGCAAAATATCTGACTGAATGCCGTTTGGTCGCGTTTAATGACGGAGTTGTCATGGGTTGGGTCGGTTTGACACCGGTTTCAACCCGTGCCGTTTATCGTGGGGTCGCGGAACACAGCATTTATATTGCGCCGGAGGCGCGCGGCATGGGGATCGGTCGGAAACTGCTTGAAGCGCTCATCGAGCAGTCCGAACAGGCCGGGTTCTGGACCCTGCAAACCAGCATCTTCCCGGAAAACGAAGCCAGTATCCGGCTGCATGAAGCTTATGGCTTCCGGATCATGGGTACGCGGGAGCGGATTGCGAAAATGACCTACGGCCCGATGGCCGGGCAATGGCGCGACACCACGATCATGGAGCGGCGCAGCGCCATTGCCGGTTGCTAGGTTAGCGACTAGTTGAATACGATGTTTGGAGCCGCCCGGCTCCCCGTGTCACCGCTGCCGATCTTGCTCCACACCTTCGCTGCAATTGCCTTGTAGGCAACGGAGTGCGCGCTGTCCGGAGCTGAAACCACAATCGGGTTTCCGGCGTCCGATGTCTCGCGGATATCCATATGCAGCGGCACTTCGCCAAGGAAATCGACGCCGATCCGCTCGGCTTCGTCGCGGGCGCCGCCATGACCGAAGATATCCGACCGCTCGCCGCAACTCGGGCAGAGGAAATAACTCATGTTCTCGATGATGCCGAGCACCGGTACATCGACCTTGCGGAACATGTTGAGGCCCTTGCGTGCATCCAGCAGAGCGATGTCCTGCGGAGTGGAGACAATGACCGCACCTGCCAGAGGCACGCGCTGAGACATGGTGAGCTGAGCATCGCCCGTGCCCGGCGGCATGTCGACGACGAGCACGTCGAGTTCGCCCCACAGCACGTCGCGCAGCATCTGTTCCAGCGCACTCATCACCATAGGTCCGCGCCAGATGGTCGGGCTGTCTTCAGGCACGAGGAAGCCGATGGACATGCATTTGATGCCGAACCGCTCAAGCGGCTTCAGGGTCTTGCCGTCTTCCGTTGTGGGGCGGCCGGAGATTCCCATCATACGGGGCAGTGACGGGCCATAGATATCCGCGTCGAGCATGCCGACGGTCAGGCCCGAGGCCTTCAGGGCAAGGGCGAGGTTGATCGCGGTGGTGGACTTGCCGACGCCACCTTTGCCAGAGGCGACGGCGATGATGGATTTGATGCCGGGCACCAGGGTTTTCTGCGTATTCTGTGCCGGGCGGCCTTGAGGGGCTGCTGCCGGGGCCTGCTGTGCCGTCGGCTGCGGGGGGGGCTGATTTTGACCACCGGGACGGTGGGCGGTCAGAACGGCTGTGACCGATAGCACACCGGGAACCGTGTCCACGGCTTTCTCCGCGGCCTGTCGCAAAGGCTCAAGCTGAGGGCCGCGTTGCGGGTCGACCTCAATAGCGAAACCGACATTTCCGTCTTTCACGACAAGGCCGCTCACCATGCCAAGGGAAACGATGTCCTGCCCCTTGTCGGGGTCTTCGACAGCTTTCAGGACTGCGAGGATTTGTTCTTCGGTTACCCGTGCCATGCTTGATTTCTCCGGCTTTTAGCCAATATGCGATTGCAACGTAATGTCGCGCGAAAGCAGATATACGCTTCCCCTATTCCTTTGCAACAGGGGGGGCATCTGCTAAGAGCGACGACGCGCTTTATGATGAGGGGAAACATACATGCCTTGGAGTAATCAAGGTGGCGGCGGCGGCGGTCCTTGGGGCGGCGGCGGTGGTAACGGTGCTGGCGGCGGTAATGGCGGTGGCGGTAAGTCCCCGTGGGGTGGTCGCGGCCCAGGTGGCGGCGGTCAACAGCCACCTGACATCGACGAGGTCATTCGTCAGGGCCAGGCCCGCCTGAAAAGCATGCTGCCACGCGGCATGGGCGGACCGACGGGGATCACTCTTGTTGTGATCGGCCTTCTCGCTCTCTGGCTGTTCTCTGGTCTTTATCGAGTCCAGCCGAACGAGCAGGGCATAGAACTTGTTTTTGGCCGCTATACCGGCGTGCCGACAGAACCTGGCTTGCACTGGAATTATCCTTCGCCGATCGGCTCGGTGATCAAACCGGATGTCACTCGAGAAAACCGGATTGAAGTTGGCTATAGAAGCTCTGGCGATGGCTCCAGCCGCAGTTCCGTGCAGCGGGATGTTCCAGAAGAAAGCCAGATGATCACCGGTGACGAGAATATCGTCGATATTGATTTCGTCGTGTTCTGGCGGATCGCGGAAGCTGGGGATTTCCTGTTCAACCTTCAGCAGCCTGCCGAAACAGTGAAGATGGCGGCTGAATCGGCGATGCGCGACGCAATCGGCAAGCGGCCGATCCAGGTTGCGCTGACCGAAGGCCGACAGTTGATCGAAAGCACGGTTCAGGAAGAATTGCAGAGTCTGCTGAATGAGTACGGTGCGGGTGTAACCGTCCGTCAGGTTCAGTTGCTTGCAGTCGATCCGCCGAAGCAGGTGATCGATGCCTTCAACGAAGTCCAGCGTGCCCGTCAGGACAAGGACCGGCTTAAGAATGAAGCCGAGACATTCCGGAACGATGTGGTGCCGCGGGCACGAGGCGAAGCGGCCCAGATGATTGAGGAGGCGGATGCTTACCGGCAGGAAGTGACCAACCGTGCCATCGGTGACGCGGACCGTTTCAACTCTATCTACAAGGCTTATTCGGCTGCGAAGGACGTCACCCAGAAGCGTATTTATCTGGAGACAATGGAAGAGGTCCTTGGCAATGTGAATAAGATCATCATCGACAGTGCGGATGGTGGCAGCGGTGTTGTGCCGTATCTGCCGCTTCCGGAGATCCAGAAACAGATGAAGCAGAACAGCACCTCCACGGGAGGCACGCAATGAATAGAGGACTTGCCGTTTTGGGTGTCGTGATCCTGATTGCCGGGATCGTCGCCTATAACTCTCTCTTTGTTGTTCCGCAGATCAAGCAAGCTATCGTTCTGCAGTTCGGTGCACCGATTACCGCGGTCAAGGATCCGGGCCTCAAGGTTAAACTGCCCTGGCAGAATGTGGTGTTCCGCGACAAGCGTGTGCTGGATCTCGATCCGCCGAAGCAACAGGTCATCCTGTCCGACCAGAAGCGTCTCGACGTGGATTCCTATGCACGCTTCAAGATCGTCGATCCGTTGCTGTTCTTCCAGACCGTTAAGGACGAAGCAGGAGCTCGTTCGCGCCTCAGCCCGATTATCAATTCGTCGCTGCGCCGTGTGCTCGGTAACGAAACGCTGCTCAGCATTCTTTCCGATCAGCGGATCTCGATTATGGCCAGCATTCGTCAGCAGGCGAATGATGATGCGCGGCCGCTCGGTATGGAATTGGTCGAGGTGCGAATTCGCCGCGCGGACTATCCGGAAGAAACCAGCCTCAACATTTACAACCGGATGAAGTCTGAGCGTGAACGAGAGTCCAAGGAGTTCCGTGCGCAAGGTCAGGAAGAAGCACAGAAGATCCGTGCTGACGCCGACAAGCAGCGTGTGGTGATCGTCGCCGAGGCGAAGAAGCAGTCCGAGATCCTGCGTGGTCAGGGCGATGGCGAAGCAATCCGGATTTATGCGGATGCCTTCGGCCAGGACCCCGAGTTCTTCGCTTTCTACCGGTCAATGCAGGCCTATCGGAAAGCGATGACGAGCGGCGACACGACGATGGTACTGTCTCCGGACAGCGACTTCTTCAAATACTTCAAGAACATCGAAGGCGCGACGGCTCCGCAATAGCGGGGCCGACGCGGCTCGAAAATAGACGAGGGCAGTGCCGTGACGGATTTCCTGACGGCGCTAGCCCTCGTTTTTTTTATTGAGGGCTGTCTTTACGCACTGATGCCGGGCCGAATGAAGGCGATGATGCGGATGGCGCTCGAACTGGATGAGGTTGTGCTCCGGCGCGCTGGCCTCGCGGCAATGGTTCTGGGTTTCGTGCTGGCCTGGATATTGCGCGCCGATTGAGGCTGCTGCAGCCGTCAGGATCGGCAGAAGATTGTAATTGCCGCAATTCGGACATAGTTGATCTATCCGCACCATATTGCCGCCACAACCAGTCGCTATATCTGACATTATCGAGGGGCAGCGTTGAAAGCCGTTCGATCGTCCCTACTTTGATGTCGTACTAAACGGGGCGAAAAGACTTAACCTCTGTCGACGGGCCACAGGCCCGCCGCTTCCGGGCCGGGATAGGGTCCCGATACCCAAAATCGATACAAGCTTTGCCAAGGAGCGTTGAAACTATGACAGGCGTCCCCTCAGAAATCTCACATTCGGCCCGCTGGAGCTTGAGGAACGGATTAGTGGCCGGTTTCATGGCGATTGCTATGGCCGTGCCGGTACTTATGCCGGTATCTCCCGCAGTTGCCAGAGCCGCGCCGGAGACTTTCGCGGATCTTGCAGAGAAGCTGCTTCCGGCAGTGGTCAATATATCCACGACGCAAACTATCACAGCTGCGAGCGGTGAGCGTGCGCTGCCGCCCGGCACACCATTTGAGGAATTCTTCAAGGAATTCGAAGATCGGATGCGTCCGAACGGTGAGCCGCGCTCCCGTCCGGCACAGTCACTTGGTTCCGGCTTTATTGTCGATAAGGCTGGCTACGTGGTGACTAACAATCATGTCATCCGCGATGCGGACGAGATCGTGGTCCGCATGCAGGACGATACGGAGTTCGAAGCGACGCTCGTCGGTACCGACCCGAAAACCGATATTGCCGTGCTGAAATTCGACCCACTTGATGTTGACCTGCCGGTGGTAAAGTTCGGCAATTCGGACAAGATGCGTGTCGGCGACTGGGTTGTCGCTATCGGTAATCCATTTGGTCTCGGCGGCACGGTCACGGCCGGTATCGTTTCCGCCCGCGGTCGTGATATCGGGCAGGGTCCGTATGACGACTTCATTCAGACTGACGCGGCGATCAACAAGGGCAATTCCGGTGGTCCGCTGTTTAATATCGATGGCGAGGTGATCGGTGTGAACACTGTGATCTTCTCTCAGTCCGGTGGTTCCGTGGGTATCGGTTTTGCGGTTTCCTCAGCGTTGGCTGATCCTGTTGTGAAGCAGCTTCGTGAATTCGGCCGGACCCGTCGGGGCTGGCTCGGTGTGAGGATTCAGGAAGTGACGGAGGAAGTGGCCGAGAGTCTTTCGCTCGATGGCGCACGTGGCGCTCTTGTCGCCAATGTCAACGAGAAGGGCCCCGCCAAGGCAGCGGGCATCCGTGCCGGTGATGTCATCCTCAAGTTCAACAGCCGAAACGTCGGCTCAATGCGAGAGCTGCCGAAAATCGTGGCGCAGACGCCGATTGGCAAGGATGTGCCGGTGGAGCTCTGGCGCGGAGGCAAGGTAGTCATGGTCACCGCGAATATCGGTGAGCTTGAGGAAGCTGAGAAGAAAGCTCTGCTTACCAGTGGTGGTCCGTTGCCAGAACCGGCTAAACCAGACCGGGTTGAATCTTTGGGCCTTGAATTGTCGGCAATCAGCGACGACATGCGGGGTAAGTTCTCCCTTGGAGACGATGCCAAAGGCGTTGTGGTCACGGACGTTGATCAAAACGGACCCGCAGCCCGCGACTTGCGCCCGGGCGATGTGATTGTCGAGGTGCAGCAGACACCCGTGACATCGCCGTCCAGCGTTCAGAAGGGCATCGCGACGGCCAAAGATGCCGGCAAGAAGTCGGTTCTGCTAACGGTCAATCGCGGTGGTGAAATGAGGTTTGTCGCACTCCGCATTACTGAGGGCTAATTCTCCCCCGCCCCCCCAGGCAGCCCTAGCGAGTGCGACGCGCGGCGCCGGTCGAAAGACCGGCGCCGTTGTTTTTGGCGCCAGTCAGATATAGATCCAGATTTAATCGAAGATAGATCAGACCTCAGTTCGGTCAGTCGGCGAATTCGGACTGTTTGTATCCTTGCAGATAAAGCAGGCCGCTGAGGTCTCCGTGATCGATCCGAAAGGTGGCCGCCTCGCGCACTGCCGGCTTTCCCCGGAACGCCACACCCACGCCCGCGGCCTGCAACATGGCCAGATCATTGGCTCCGTCACCGACCGTGACGGCGTTCGCTGGATCGATGCCGAGTTCGGCGCAAAAATCGTTGAGAGCAACGAGCTTTGCATCCCGCCCCAGAATCGGCTCTCCGACGGTCCCGCTAAAACAATTATCGGTGACGTTTAGCGTATTGGCGCGGTCGGTATGGAAGCCGAGCCGTTCGCGCACCGGACCGGTCAGCGAGGTGAAGCCGCCTGAGACGAGCGCGGTATAAGCTCCGTCGCGGCGCATGGTTGCGACAAGTGCTTGCGCCCCCGGGGTGACTTCTACTTCGGCCAGAAGTCGGTCCAGCAGACTGGAAGGATGACCCGCCAGCATCGCGACCCGTTCCTTCAGGGCCTCCTCGAAATCAAGCTCGCCCCGCATGGCCCGTGCGGTGATCGGTGCGATCTTGTCGCCGATCCCAGCATAGGTCGCGAGATCATCAAGAGATTCGGACGTAATGATGGTGGAATCCATATCGGCGATCAGCAGTCGCTTTCGGCGTCCGGCTGAAGGCTGGATATTGATATCCGCCGACAGATTGGAAAGCGCGGAACGCAGAGTGTCCGCAAGATCTTCGGCGAGGGTGCCGTCGAATGGCAGATCGACGGCAATTTCCGAAGAGAGCCAGTCGGCTGTGCCGACGCTAAGACCATTGCTGCGAAGGGCTTCTTCAGCTTCTGCTACTGCAGCGGCGTTCAGGGACGGAGCTGCTGGATTCGCTGTAAGCGTGAGGACATATTGCATAGGCTCGGCTTATCGCGTAATCGCCATGGGCATGTCCAGCGAAGTTTCAGATACAGAAGACGGCTCCGGCACAGCCGGCGCCACTGCGACCCGAGCCATTGTCATCGGCGGACCGACCGCGAGCGGCAAGTCTGCGCTCGCAGTCGATCTTGCCGAGGCGCTGGGCGGGACCGTTATCAATGCGGACTCGATGCAGGTTTACCGGGAGCTGGAGATCATCACCGCCAGACCAGACCCGGCCGACCTGGAACGGGCGCCACACAGACTTTACGGGTTTCTCGGTGCTGCTGAAGTCTGCTCAGCTGCACTCTGGCGTGAACATGCCCTTGCGGAAATTCGCGAAGCCGCTCGGGCGGGCAGGGTGCCGATCCTCTGCGGCGGTACCGGCCTCTATCTGCGCGCCCTGACACATGGCCTTTCCGAAATGCCCGAGGTCTCGCCAGAAGTGCGGGCCGAAGCGCGCAGATTGCATGCGGAGGTCGGAGGGGCGGCACTCCGGCAAAAGCTGGCTGAGGGTGACCCCGTACTGGCTGCGCGCCTGCACGACGGAGACAGTCAACGGCTGATCCGGGCCTGGGAAGTTCTGCAAGAAACGGGGCAGCCGCTTTCCGCTTGGCAGGAGCGTCCGGCGGAGCCGCCGGAAGGCATCAACTTCTTCACTGTCACACTGTTGCCGGAACGTGCGTCTTTGTATCGCAGCTGCGATGTGCGCTTCGAAAAAATGCTGGAACGTGGTGCGTCGGAGGAGGTGGAGGCATTGATGGCTCTTAATCTTGATCCTGCTTTGCCGGCTATGAAGGCATTGGGTGTTCCGCAACTCATTGAATTAATTAATGGAAATATGGCTCGTGAGGAGTGCGTCCGGATCGCGCAACGGGACACGCGACGCTATGCAAAACGGCAGATGACCTGGTTCCGAAATCAGGTTCATGCAAATTTTACTCTCTGTGAGCAATATTCGGAAAGATCGGACAGAAGAATCTTTAAGAATATTCGTCAATTTCTGTTGACCGGTCATATCTGACGGTCTAGGTTCCGGCCCGTCGCGGCGCCTCCGGTGTCGCGATATTTGTCTGCATTTCTGTCGATCTAATTGATTTGACAGATTTTTATCTGATCAGTCCCGCTTGAGAGTGGGCGCGGCTTTTGCCGCAACTGCGAATGTGATTTGAGAGAGGAACGGTAAAATGCCTACCCCGCGCACGCCGAATGCCCGAAAACCCGACGCCCAGATCAATGGGGCGGCGATCATTCTCAAAGCGCTGCAGGATCAGGGTGTAGAGGTTGTATTCGGCTATCCCGGCGGGGCGGTGTTGCCGATCTATGACGAGATCTTCAAGTCCAACCGTATCCGCCACATTCTTGTGCGCCATGAGCAGGCGGCCGTGCATGCGGCGGAAGGTTACGCGCGTTCCACCGGCAAGGTCGGCTGCGTGCTGGTGACGTCCGGTCCGGGCGCGACCAATGCCGTGACCGGTCTGACCGATGCGTTGATGGACTCTATTCCGATTGTCTGCCTGACCGGACAGGTACCGACGCATCTGATCGGCAATGACGCGTTTCAGGAAGCGGATACAACGGGAATCACCCGGCCGTGCACCAAGCATAATTACCTTGTGAAAGACGTCACGCGGCTCGCCGACACCATTCATGAGGCGGTTTATGTCGCCAAAACCGGTCGTCCGGGCCCGGTGGTGGTCGATCTGCCGAAGGACATCCTGTTTGCCGAAGGGCCGTATTATGCCCCGAACGGCAATGAGCACCCGAGCTACAAGCCGCAGGTGAAAGGTGATGAGAGCGCCATTGAGCGTGCAGTCGATCTGCTGGCAAAAGCCAAGCGGCCGATCTTCTATGGCGGCGGTGGCCTGATCAATGCCGGTCCGAAGGCTTCGAAACTCTATGCAGAACTGGTGCGTCTGACCCAGGCACCGACTACCCTGACGTTGATGGGCCTCGGTGCCTATCCGTCGCAGGATCGTCAGTTCCTCGGTATGCTTGGCATGCATGGTACCTACGAGGCCAACCTCGCGATGTATAATTGCGACGTGATGATCAATATCGGCGCACGGTTCGACGACCGGGTGACAGGACGGATCTCCGACTTCTCGCCAAATTCGACCAAAGTGCATGTCGATATCGACCCGAGCTCGATCAACAAGAACGTGGTCGTGGACCTGCCGATCATCGGCGATGCGGCCAATATCCTGGAGCAGATGCTGAAGGTCTGGAAGGCCAAGGGCTACACAGCTAACGCAAAGCCGATGGAAAAGTGGTGGGCGCAGATCGAGAAATGGCGCGCACGTAAGTGCCTGGCGTTTACGGAAGACACGTCGATCATCAAGCCGCAGCATGCGATCAAGCGGCTGTACGAGCTGACACTTGACCGTGATACCTACATCACTACCGAAGTCGGTCAGCATCAAATGTGGGCGGCCCAGTATTTCGGCTTTGAAGAGCCGAACCGCTGGATGACCTCCGGTGGCCTCGGCACCATGGGCTACGGCCTGCCTGCGGCGATGGGCGTGCAGATCGCGCATCCGGACTCTACGGTGATCGATATTGCCGGTGAGGCATCGTACCTGATGAATATTCAGGAATTGTCGACTCTCTCCCAGTACCGGCTGCCGGTGAAGTCCTTCATCGTCAACAATCAGTGGATGGGGATGGTTCGGCAGTGGCAGGAACTGAACCATGGTGGCCGATATTCCGAGAGCTATTCGGAGAGCTTGCCGGACTTCATCAAGGTCGCGGAAGCCTTCGGCGGCGTTGGCCTAAGGGCCGAGACTGTCGATCAGCTTGATGATGTCATCATGGAGATGCTTGAGACGGACCGTTTCGTGCTGGCTGATATCATGGTCAAGAAGGACGAGAACTGCTTCCCGATGATTCCGTCCGGAGCGGCGCATTACGAGATGCTCCTTGGGCCGGATGACAAGGCGGAGCTGGAGACGTCGGAGAACGGGATGGTTCTGGTCTAGAAACCCTGTCTGAAGGTCTGTCGCCCGCTTGCCGGAAAAGGCGCGGGCGCCATTCGTCCATTCACTCTATAAGGTATCGGCGGCCGGTCGGCCGCCCAGAATTCGGAGCGTATAGTGAACGCAGTCACTGAAATCGCAGAAGCGACCCACACTCTTGCCGTGCTGGTGGACGACGAGCCGGGTGTGCTTGCGCGTGTCATCGGCCTGTTTTCCGGTCGCGGTTATAACATTGAAAGCCTGACGGTCTCGTCGGTCGACACGGCGGCGCACTTGTCCCGGATCACCATTGTGACCACAGGGACACCGCTGATCATTGCCCAGATAAAGGCTCAGCTCGGTCGTTTGGTGCCGGTTCATGCCGTGCACGATTTGACGCTCGAAGGCCCGCACCTGGAGCGCGAGCTGGCGCTGATCAAGATCCGCAATATCGGCGAGCATCGTATTGAGGCGCTTCGTATCGCGGATGTGTTCCGCGCTCGCGCCATCGACAGCACGCTTGAAAGCTTTGTTTTCGAGCTGACAGGCAGCCCGTCAAAGATCACGGCGTTTGTCGAGCTCATGAGCGCGCTGGGCGCCATCGAGGTCTCCCGCACCGGCGTCGTCGCGATCGCCCGGGGCAGCAATCTGGATATGCCTGTCTCCAGCACGCTGGAGGTCAACCGCAAGAAGGCACAGAAAAAGGCCTGAACGGGCCTAAGGCAGCGGGAGTTACCGGAGCCCGACCCGTTGCCCGATTAATTCTGCCCGGCGATCTTCGCCGGGTGGGAGCCACGGGGCTCCACTGAAGTATTGAGATACAGGAACGGAAACGAGAGGGCCTAGAAATGCGCGTCTATTACGATCGGGATGCCGACGTCAATCTGATCAAGAACAAGAAGGTTGCGATTGTCGGTTACGGCAGCCAGGGGCACGCCCACGCCAATAACCTGAAAGACAGTGGCGTGAAGGACATCGTCGTCGCGCTTCGGGAAGATTCGTCGAGCCGTGCCAAAGTCGAAGCTGCCGGTCTTAAATGCATGACCGCAGCAGAAGCGGCTGCGTGGGCTGACGTCGTCATGATGCTGACCCCGGATGAAGGTCAGTCCGACATCTATGATCAGGATCTGAAAGACAACATGCGTGAAGGCACCGCCATTGCATTCGCGCACGGCTTCAACATCCATTTCAGCTTCATCGATCCGCGTCCCGACCTCGATGTCTTCATGATCGCACCGAAGGGCCCGGGCCACACCGTGCGTTCAGAGTATGTGCGTGGCGGTGGCGTGCCTTGCCTGGTCGCTGTGCACCAGAACGGCTCCGGCAATGCGCTCGAGATCGCGCTTTCCTACTCCTCCGCCATTGGCGGTGGCCGGGCCGGTACCATCGAGACCAGCTTCAAGGAAGAATGCGAAACCGATCTGTTCGGCGAGCAGGCCGTCCTCTGTGGCGGTCTCTGCGAGATGATCAAGGCTGGCTATGAAACTCTGGTCGAAGCCGGCTATGCGCCGGAAATGGCCTATTTCGAGTGCTTGCACGAAGTGAAGCTGATCGTCGATCTGATCTTCGAAGGGGGCATCGCCAACATGAACTACTCCATCTCCAACACGGCGGAGTATGGCGAATACGTCACCGGCCCACGCATCATCACCGATTCTGTAAAGGCGGAGATGAAGAAGGTTCTTGAAGATATCCAGTCCGGAGACTTTGCGCGCCGCTGGATGCTGGAAAACCAGGTCAAGCAGGCTGGTTTCAAGACCATGCGCCGTCGCGCCGCCGAGCACGATATCGAGGTGGTCGGCGAGAAGCTGCGCGCTATGATGCCCTGGATCTCCCAGAACGCTCTCGTCGACAAAGCGAAGAACTGATTTGTCAGCGCAAATCTGGCAGAACTAACCTGAGGGTAGCGCGGCGGCGATTCTTTCGCCGCCGCGCCGCCACTTTCGCGCATTAGAAAATTTTTGCTAAAGCACCGCGACAATTAAATTACATAGTAAGCTGATTCTTTGATATGATTCCTCCGTGGCGCCACCGAATTCGGGTGGACGGAGAGAGGTAAATGCAACGAATGACCGTTTTCCGTTGCAAGGCCAAACCGAACTTTGGTCTATTCCGGCGGCGACACTGTATTTGAACCGATTCCGAAGCGCGCGACCGGGCTGAACCTAAATGTTTTTTGCAAACCTACTTGGCATGCTCTCCGCCGATATGGCGATTGACCTTGGGACCGCGAACACGCTGGTCTATGTGAAGGGGCGGGGCATTGTTCTCAATGAACCGTCGGTTGTTGCTATCGCCACTGTGCGCGGCAAGAAGCAGGTTCTCGCCGTCGGGGACGAAGCGAAACAGATGCTTGGCCGAACGCCAGGCAATATTCAGGCGATCCGGCCACTGCGCGATGGTGTCATTGCGGATTTCGAAGTCGCCGAGGAAATGATCAAGCACTTCATCCGCAAGGTGCATAACCGGCGCAGCTTTGCCAGCCCGCAGGTCATTGTCTGCGTTCCGTCCGGCTCGACAGCTGTTGAGCGCCGCGCCATTCAAGAAAGTGCAGAGAGCGCGGGTGCCCGCCGGGTGTTCCTGATCGAGGAGCCGATGGCTGCCGCAATCGGTGCCAACCTGCCTGTGACGGAGCCGACAGGCTCCATGGTCGTCGATATTGGTGGTGGCACCACAGAGGTCGCCGTGCTGTCGCTCGGAGGTATTGTTTATTCCCGCTCGGTTCGGGTCGGCGGCGACAAGATGGACGAAGCTATCATCGCCTATATCCGCCGGAACCATAACCTGCTGGTCGGTGAGGGCAGTGCGGAACGGATCAAGAAGGAAATCGGCTCTGCCTTCCCGCCGGAAGACGGCGTTGGCAAGACCTTGGAAATCAAGGGCCGTGATCTGATGAATGGTGTGCCGAAAGAGTTGGTCATCGACCAGAGCCAGGTCGCTGAAAGTCTTGCCGAGCCGGTTAGCCAGATTATTGAGGCGGTCAAGGTCGCCCTGGAGCAGACCCCGCCGGAACTCGCGGCGGACATCGTCGACAAGGGCATCGTGCTCACCGGTGGTGGTGCGCTGCTCGGCAATCTCGATTACGTGCTGCGACATTCGACGGGCCTCCCGGTCTCCATCGCCGATGATCCGCTTTCCTGCGTGGCCCTCGGTACCGGACGCTGCCTCGAGGAAATGAAGGTACTCCGCAACGTTCTTATCGGTGCCTACTGACCGGTGAGATTGTGGTAATGGCGTTTGCTTAGGAAGGAGCAGGCAAGGAATGGGGCGTAGACCGGCATCATTTTCCCGCGTCGCCCAGCCTGTGCGAACCCTTTGGCAACGCTTTGCGTTCACTGCCCTTGTTCTGGCGGCTTTCGGTCTGATGCTGCTTGGCAAAGCCGACATTGTTGTCGTCAAGCGATTGCAGATTGCGGCGGTTGACGCCGTAGCACCTATTCTCGATGCCCTTTCGCACCCTGCTGCTGCCGTCTCCAGAGGTGTGGAAACCGTCATTTCTCTGCGTGACCTGCATGCGGAGAACGAGCTGCTGCGTGAAGAGAATGGTCGCCTCAAACAGTGGCAGCATGTCGCTCATCTGTTGGAATCGGAGAATAAGGCGCTTAAACGTCTGACAAAGCATGTCGGACCGCCGCCTGTAAGCTACATTTCTGCCCGTGTGATCGCCGAGGCTGGCGGCCCGTTCGTCCGGAGTGCCTTGTTGAATGCCGGGCGTCGCAGCGGTGTCCGGCGCGGCCAGGGTGTGGTCTCGGAAGACGGACTTGCCGGGACCGTTGTCGAAGTTGGCGAGTTGCATGCACGTATGCTTCTGGTGACGGACCTCAATGCCCAGATTCCGGTTCTGATTGGCGCGGCGCGGGAGCCGGGCATTCTTGTCGGCGACAATACGAACCATCCGCGCATTCTCTATCTGCCGCAGAATAATCGCGTTTCTCCCGGCGATTTGGTGATCAGCTCCGGTCATGGCGGGATGTTGCCCGCCGGTTTGCCGGTCGGTACTGTTTCCTCCGTTTCGGAATCCGGTATTCGCGTAAAGCCGGTGGTGGACTGGACGCACCTTCAGTTCGTCCGCATCGTCGATTACCTGATGCAAGGCGTGATCGCAGGTCCGATGGATCCGCCGCCCTTCACTGTGCTGGCGCCGGACCCTGAGCCGACGCTGGTTGAACGTCTCGGGGTTACCCGCGGGAAGACCGATAGATGAAGACAAGTTTCGTCCAAAGAATGGATCTTTGGGCGCGCCATCTGATGCCTGCCGCGACGATGTTGCTGCTGGTGCTCGTGAGCGCGGTACCGCTCGGAATTCCAGGATACGCGCAGGTCTCGCCTGCCTTTACACTGATGGCTGTGTTCTACTGGGCCGTTTACCGACCGGATCTCACGCCGCCTTCGGTGGTTTTCCTGACCGGTCTGGCTGAGGATCTGGTGCATGGCTTTCCGCTCGGCCTGACCGCCATCATCTTCCTCGCTGTCTATGGTGTGGCCACAACCCAGCGTCAGACTTTCCTGACCAAACCCTTCTTCATTGCATGGGGCGGTTTTGTCATCATTTCCTTCGGCGCGTTTCTGCTGGACTGGACGCTCATGTCACTGTTTTCGCTGGCCTGGATCGCCCCGGATACAGTGCTGGCACGCTTTGGGCTGACGGTGGCACTTTTCCCGGCCATGGCCTGGCTCTTCGTTCGCATTCACCGCTATCTGGTGCGATAATATGCGGATGAAGAACCCAAAGGATCAGGATACCAAGCGGGCCTTCACCCGGCGCTCGCTGTTACTCGGCGCGGGCCAGCTCAGTCTTGTCGGTGCGCTTGGTGCGCGGCTCTACTATCTGCAGGTCGTAGAAGCGGATCGGTACCGGACGCTGTCCGAAGAAAACCAGTTCAATCTGGAGCTTCTGCCGCCGACCCGTGGCTTGATTCTGGACCGTAATGGAATTCTGGTTGCCTCGAACGAGGATAATTTCCGGGTCGATCTCGTGCCCGAACAAACCAGTAATGTGCGCGCCACCATCGATGCGTTGCGTCAGGTGGTTCATGTGGCCGAATGGGACGTAAAGCGGGTGCTGAAAGAAGTCGCCCGCAAGCGCAGCTTCGTGCCGGTGACGGTGGTGGAAAATCTGACCCGCGATGATATCAGCCGGGTTGCGGTCAATGCACCTTATCTGCCGGGTATCCGGATCGAGGAGGGCCGATCCCGGGTTTATCCTTATGCCTCAAAGGCAGTGAATATAACGGGCTATGTGGCGGCTGTCTCCGACACCGAATTGACCGGCGATCCGGTGCTTGAGTTACCGGACTTCCGCATCGGTAAGAGCGGTATCGAGAAGCTTTACGATAAGGAAATGCGCGGTTCTGCGGGCCGGCGCCAGGTTGAGGTAAACGCGCTCGGCCGGATCATCCGGAAACTTCCAGGCGACGACGGACAACAAGGTAAGAATGTTCACCTTACCCTTGACATGAACCTGCAGGTTTTCGCGCACGAACGGCTTGAGCGCGGTAGCTCTGAACGGGTTCCCATTGCGGATATCCGGGTTCAGGAAGCTCTAGCGCGGTCCGGTGTGCCGAAGCGCTATCTGGAGAACGACGACGGAACGGTGTTCCTCGACAACGGCGGTAAAATTGTGCCAGGCGAAAGCGGCGCCGCGATTGTCATGGATGTGCATACTGGTGAGGTGCTGACCCTTGCTTCGACGCCGGGTTTCGATCCGAACAATTTCAACAAAGGCCTGAGCGCCCGGGATTGGGAAAACCTGCTTTCCAATCCGCGCCACCCTTTGACCAACAAAGCAATCGCCGGGACTTACCCGCCAGGCTCTACCTTCAAGATGATCGTGGCGCTTGCCGCACTCGAAGCCGGAGTTATTGGGCCCGAGACGGAAGTCTATTGCAACGGCCACACCGATCTTGGCAATGCCCGCTTCCACTGCTGGAAGAGGTGGGGGCATGGCAAGATGGATGTTAAGGATGCGCTTGAGCAGAGCTGTGACGTCTATTTTTACGAGGCCGCAAAACGGGTTGGGATCGACCGAATCTCGGAAATGGCGCGCCGCTTCGGCCTTGGCGAGACACTCGAGATTGAGCTGCCGGGTGAGCGCAGCGGCCTGATTCCGACCCGGGAGTGGAAGCTTGCCGTGCGCGGTGAGCGTTGGCAGAAGGGCGAGACCCTGATTACCGGTATCGGTCAGGGCTTTGTTCTGGCCACACCGCTCCAGCTCGCGGTGATGACAGCACGGCTGGTCAATGGTGGCTATGCGGTGAGGCCGACTCTTATCCAGCGTCAGGAAAGCAACGCGCCGATCCCGAAAGTGAATGTCTCGCGCGGCAATCTTGCCCATGTGCTTGAAGGCATGCGGCGGGTGGTGAACGGTGCAAATGGCTCGGCACGGAGCGCCAAAATCCCTGAATCCGGTTTTCAGGTCGGTGGGAAAACCGGAACAGCCCAGGTCCGGAGGATCACCAAAGCGGAGCGGGCGACCGGCGTTATTCAAAACGAGGATTTACCCTGGCGCGAACGTGACCACGGTTTGTTTGTCGGTTATGCTCCGGCGGACGCGCCGCGCTATGCGATTGCGGTGGTGCTTGAGCATGGCGGCGGTAGTAAATATGCGGTGCCTATTGCCCGCGACATTCTCGCCCGAGCGATGACGGTGGATGGCTTTGAAGCATCTGAGGCCGAGCCCGTCGAGATTTTGCCACAAAGCCAGCCTGAAACGGATCAGGGTTAAGTCATGGCGACTGGCATGCACTCAAATTCTCTCAATCCGCCGGAGCTGACGCTCGGCATCAAGCTGCAGCAGATCAACTGGGGGCTTATCCTGCTCTTGACGCTGATCGCTTCCGTTGGCTTCGCCATGCTCTATTCGGCCGCCAACGGTAGCTGGACGCCCTGGGCGATGCGTCAGGCTATTCGGTTCGGCGTTGGACTGGTGATCACGCTCAGCATCGCGCTCGTCGACCTGCGGTTCCTGATGCGCTGGGCTTATGCATTCTATTTTCTGTCTCTCGGCCTGCTTGGAGTTGTCGAGGTCGCGGGCGAGATCGGCATGGGCGCACAGCGCTGGATTGATCTCGGCGTTTTTCGTCTGCAACCTTCCGAGCTGATGAAACTGGCGCTGGTGCTCGCTCTGGCGCGGTACTTCCATCGCCAGACATTCGAGGAGGTTGGCCGCATCAGCAGCCTTTTCGTGCCGCTGGTTCTGGTCTTCGCTCCGGCGATACTGGTGCTGCGACAGCCCGATCTGGGCACGGCGGGCATGATCATTCTCGGTGGTGGAGCGATTTTCTTCCTCGCCGGTGTAAGGATCTGGAAGTTCGTCACCGTTCTTGTGCTTGGCCTGTCTGCTATCCCGATCGGCTGGCAGTTCCTGCATAATTATCAGAAGAACCGGATCTTAACGTTCTTGAACCCGGAGAACGATCCTCTCGGCGCCGGGTATCACATTTTGCAATCGAAGATCGCGCTCGGCTCCGGCGGGCTATTCGGTAAAGGGTTCCTGCAAGGCTCTCAAAGCCATCTGAATTTCCTGCCAGAAAAGCAGACCGATTTCATCTTCACCATGCTGGCCGAAGAGCTGGGTCTGGCGGGAGCGTTGTTCCTGCTGCTGCTCTATGTCCTGGCACTCGGATACGGCTTTGCCATTGCGCTGCGCTGTTCCAGTCAATTCGGTCGCCTGTTGGCGCTCGGAACAACCACGACGTTGTTTCTCTATATGTTCATCAACATTGCCATGGTAATGGGGCTGATCCCGGTCGTCGGCGTGCCGTTGCCGCTGATTTCCTATGGCGGAACAGCGATGCTGACCGCAATGATCGGTTTTGGCCTGATCATAAACTGCTATGTTCACCGTGACATTGAGATCGGTCGGCAAGGGTTTGAAGACGAAGATTGAGCCTGACGACCGTGATAGGCGGCGGTTGAAATGTTCTAATGTTGAGTTTTCCGTAATCAGAAAAGCGACTTAATAGACTTTTAAGGGGTTTTTCTGTTAAACTTGTACGATTGAGAGTTTTGTTAGCGGCCATGCCGTCCGCTGTTTCCGGGGCAGGTCCAAACAGGTTGGTGACCCTTGGACAAGATTGAACGCAAGAGCCTTAAAATTCTCGCCGACTCCACGCGTGAGAGTCAGGGTGATACCGATCTCACGCGTAACCTTGATGCGGCGGCTGAAACCGGCGATCTCCAAGATTATGATCGTGCGCGGGACAGCTTCGATTCCCTGCCGCCGGAAGAACGGCGCAGTATCGGTAGCGGTGCTGTAGAGCAGGCGGAAACGGCTCGGATCGAGGCGAAACTTTCCAAAGCAACCCGGGGCCGTCCGCCGGCGCCGGCGGAGCAAGCTGAAGAAGAGCGCGATATGCTCGGACTGGATTGGGTTCTGGGAAAGCCTGAAGGCGCGCCGGAGGTGTCGCGCAAGAAAAAAAACCGAGTTCGTGACCCGAAATCGCCCCGACCAACGGCTCAAGCGCCGCTATCGGATGACGGCGAGGGGAACTGGAATTGGCAGGCCCTGCCTGACGATCCGACTCTACGTGGAAGTAACAAAGACAAGGACCCGCTGCAGGAGCTGCGTGAACAGTTGCTCGGCCCGGGCTCCGGCCAAACCTGGCGTAGGTCCGCACCCTCCGGAGAATAGTCCAAAACCCGCTTGCAATCGGATCACGCCTTTAGTATCTATCCGCTCCTTCGACGGGCGGGCGCATAGCTCAGTTGGTAGAGCAGCTGACTCTTAATCAGCGGGTCCAAGGTTCGAGTCCTTGTGCGCCCACCACTCTCCGCCCGTGAATGCCTCTCCCGATTACATCGGCCATTCATCCGGCTTTGACACGTGGACGTGGTTATTGGGCCGTTATGAAACTGGCCCGCATCCCCTGTGCTTGACTGTCGCCTCACCACTCGGGAGGAAGGCAGCCATCGACGGCGGTTCTCCGACCATGGTCATGAATACCTTTGAGCCGGCAATCTCTAATCCGTCGATCATCGTCTGTCCGTAAGGCCCCTCGGGGAGCGTGTCGTCCACATCAACTGTGAAGACGACGCGACTGCGCCCGTCGAGCCTGTCGAACAAGATGGAGACAACGCGGTCTCCGTCCGTGACTGGTTCAAAGCTCCTGATGGCCCCGTGTCCTTCGGCTATTTCAAATGGCTGATAGACGCTTGCGCCCGCGCCACCTTCGGAAATGTCAAACAACAATCCACCTGCGGAGCTTCTCAGGTCGATCTGCAGACCGAAATCGTAGAGGTCGCAATCCATGCGATTTTCCACGATGAATAGGTCTTTAGGCGCAGCCTCGACGAAGGTCACGGCGAGGTCCGCCCGCGCCGCCGAAGATAGCAGTATGAAAAGGATGATGATGAGCGCGCGACAGGTCATGGAACAGATTTAGATCTGCGCCGGTATTTGCACAGGGGGGCAGGTGACTCAGGTGTCACACGTTAGCTGTGCCAGCGTGTTTGGTGTCGTTCAGATCAGCGATTTTTTGATGACTTACAAGTTAGTGATTATACAGAAAGTTTGCCTGCTGTAGCCTGAAGGCAGGCAAACTTGCCTGCAGTGGGAGATCGAACATGCAAAAAATCAAAACAATACTGGCCGGTATCGGCCTTTCCGCCGCTCTTCTTGTAGCGGCCCCAGCGTTTGCGGATGGCCACCTGGAAAAAGCTATTGAAGCTCGTAAGGCGGCGATGCAGCTCTATTCCTTCAATCTTGGCCAACTTGGTGCGATGGCTAAAGGCAATGTCGCCTATGATGCGGCTGCGGCAAGTGCCGCTGCTGGTAACCTCGCCGCGCTGGCTGCTCTGAGCCAGGGGGCAATGTGGCCGAAAGGCTCGGACGCAACAGCGATGCCCGACAAGACCCGCGCCAAGGCGGAAATCTGGTCGACCTACCCAGAGATCAGCGGGAAGAGTAAAGCGCTCGCGGATGCTTCGGCCGCGATGGCCAAGGTTGCCGGTGATGGTTTGCCGGCCTTGCAAGGGGCGATGGGCGATGTCGGTAAAAGTTGTGGCGGATGCCATAAACCCTTCCGCGCGCCCAAATAGGCGAACCTCGTTCTGTAGGAGCCTGGCTTAATGCCGGGCTCCGCATGACGCGCGGGAGAAGGTAAGATGACAGGTGGAGTGCGCAGGGCGTTCCTCGGGGTTGCGGTTGTTGCTGGCGCAGTCGCCGGGTGGGTTCTGACTGCGCCTGAAACGGTGCCGGATAATAGTGTGTCGGCCGTCGGCGGTGATGTTGAACGTGGCCGGACGATTTTCGCTATAGGCGGCTGCGTTTCCTGTCACGCGGCGGATGACGCTAAGGGAGAGCGCAAGCTGGTCCTTTCGGGCGGCCGGCCTTTCGTCACCGCTTTCGGGACCTTCTATGCCCCGAACATTTCTCCCGATCCCGATGCTGGCATCGGGGCTTGGGATGTTGTCGATTTCGTCAATGCCATGAAGCATGGCGTTTCGCCCGATGGCAGCCATTACTACCCGGCATTCCCCTACACTTCTTACGCTCGGATGAAGACCGAAGACCTGCTGGACCTCTGGGCCTATATGAGGGCGCTGCCAGCGAGTGGTCAGGCGAACAGTCCACACGCAGTCGGCTTCCCGTTTTCGGTCCGGCGAGGTCTAGGCCTCTGGAAACGGCTCTATCTCGATCCTGGTCCGGTGGTGGAGGTCGGCGTCGATTTGGAGAGAGGGCGTTACCTGGTTGAAGGGCCGGGCCATTGCGGGGAATGCCATACGCCACGCTCTGCTATCGGTGGCCCCGATCTTTCGCACTGGCTGGCAGGTGGGCCCAATCCGGACGGGGAAGGATCCATCCCGAACTTGACTCCGGCCGGCAAGGGGATTGCGTCGTGGTCGGAAGCCGATATCGCGGAATACCTGAAATCCGGGTTCACCCCGGATTTTGATACTGTCGGAGGTTCGATGGTTGAGGTGGTAGATAATACCAGCCAGTTGAGTGACGAGGATCGCCGCGCGATCGCCCGTTACCTCAAATCTGTCCCTTCGATAAGCGCGTTAGAATAAGCTCCCCGGTAACGGCTGATCGATAGAGCGCCTCTATGTTCGTTAGGCGGCCAGAGAAGTGTTGCCACTGCCCCATTTGCTAATCGAATCGCGGATGGCTTCGTCGAGCTCAATGAACTCTGCTCCGAAGCCTTTGACGCGCTTGCGTTGCCTGACAACTTTCGCACGGGCAGTGCCGAGCCCAGTCAGGTCAATTTCGATTACCGAGCCCTCCGGTACAAGCTGGTCGGTGCCAATCTCAAGTCCAGACTCCGAGATGTCGTGGATATTGCAATCATACCAGGTATTTCCGGCGCGGAACCTGGATGTTGTCATGAGCGATTTACGCTCTGCATCGCGCCGATTTCCCGCCGCAGATTCCCGAACGATTGCAGTCAATCGGCCTTGCAGTTCGAGCATTTTTTCAGTGATCACGCTAGCGGACGAACTGATCTCCTTCGATATGTTACCATTCTCCGCGGCCGAAGAGGCAACACCCGTGATCTTTCCTGAGACTTCCTGGGTGCCCATAGCGGCTTCCTGGACGTTCTGTGTGATTTCATTGGTCGTATCGGTTTGCTGCTCAATCGCGGACGTGATTTCTTCCGAGATTTCGTTTATCCGCGACACGGTATCGCCGATTCCCCGCATTGCCTGAACCGCATCGCTGGCGATGTTCTGGATGCTCTGGACTTGCCCGGCGATTTCTTCCGTCGCGCTGCCGGTTTGGTTGGCGAGTGATTTTACTTCCGATGCAACAACCGCGAATCCTTTTCCTGCTTCCCCGGCGCGGGCCGCTTCGATTGTCGCATTGAGGGCCAGAAGATTGGTTTGCTCAGCGATATCCGTGATCATATTGACCACAGCGCCGATCTTCTCTGCTGCGCTCGCCAGCCCCTCGACCGTTGTGTTGGTTTTCTCGATCTCAGTTGCCGCATCCCTTGCGATACTGGTTGACGAGCCGACCTGACGGCTGATCTCCTGAATCGATTGGGACATCTCCTGGGATGCTGCGGCGACGGTATTAACATTAACTGTTGCTTCCTCGGAGGCGGCTGCGACAGCCATGCTTTCTTCTCTCACATTATCCGCCGACTGGTTCATGGTTTCCGAGCGTTGGCGCATTTGCTCCATCTCCGTGGCGATAGAGGCGACCGCAGTTTTCAGCTCATCCTCCAGCTGGTTGCTGAGGGTCAACATCTCTTCCTGCAACCGGCGCTGTTGTTCTTCCTGCTCCTGCTGTCGGGATTCGGTCATCTGCTCGAGCTCGATGTTGGCTTCCTTAAAAACCGAAACGGCTTCCGCCATGCTTCCGATCTCGTCTTTGCGTTCTAGCGCGGGCACTTCCACACTGTTATCTCCCGTGGAAAGACGGGCCATGGCGGATGTCAGTTTTACGATCGGGCGCGCAATCGCATTACCGATGAACATGCCGCTAAAAAGCCCGCCGATAAGACCGATGGCGGCAAGAACGATGATGATCTTCAAACTCTCTCGCTCATGTTGCTCCGCGATGTAGAGCGAGTGCTGTGTGAAGTCTTCGATTTCAGTAAGAGTATTTTTCATCTTTTCATCGAGGACGATTTCCAGATCTTCAGCTTTCTCGGCGAAACCCGTTGCTGCTTCAATGTCTCCAGCCCGAATTGCTTCAAACGAGGATTTGGCGAAAGCCTCGTAATCAGCATGAATCAACTTGGCTTCTTTCGTCTGCGCGGAGATTAAATTAAACTCCTCAACTGCGGTTGTTGAGCCATGAGATGTGGCGATTTGGATGGCGTGTTTAAGTTTTTCTTCGAGCTCAATGAATATTTCGTCTGTGGCCTTACTCTGTTCTTCGAATTTCTTGATTTCTTTGGAGACTGTGGCCTCGACATCCATGCCATTTTTCATTATTCCGGCAAACCGCAGGGCTTTTTCGAAGTGAATCGCTTGCTCGAGCTGCAATACGGTTACTTCTGTCAATTGCCGGGTGATTGGCATGTCCTCTTCTGCAATCTCTTTGAGTTCCATACCTATCAGGTTCATTGAATATACGGCATAAGCCAGAGCAAGTAGTGGAAGCGGGAGAGTGACGAGGCATACGGCTACTATTTTCTTGCGGATCGAGAGACTGGTAAACATGTCGAGCAACCCTTTACGTGATCATTTAGTAAGTTGTTGTGCTAAAAATTGCACAACTAAAACATTTTTATTGTCCGATTATAGTTTATTGGGATCATGAATATCTCCCTATTGTTGAATCTAGGGTGCATAAGTGGGTATTTAATTATTTTTTTAAGTGTTTTTCTACTTTTAGTGTTCTTTTAATATGATTAATATCATATTATTAACGATGTGTTAATGCTTTTGGAAACATGCGTAAATTCGGAATCTTTCTGGGTGGTGTCTCTCATGTGCGCTTGCGGTAAGTCCTGATTGCTGCGGCGAACAGGATGAACGGCATTGGCGCTTCGTCTTGGGTAAACGGTCTCTTTCCGCTAAATTGGAGCTTGTTGCTTCCCGTGCTGGGCTCGGTTGTTGTAAAGTAAATACTCTTTTCTGGTCACAATCAGAGTGACTGTTGGGTTGCCCATGCAACCTTCCCCCGGACTATCCCGACATGGCCGACCGATATGGCGGCGTCAACGCACCCGCCCGGCTTTGCCGCTGCGATGGGAAATTGAAAAGGAACAGGTAGTAATGCCAATCAAGAACCGTATCGCCGAATTCGAGGGCGAAATGCGCGAATGGCGCCATGACTTTCATATGCACCCGGAGCTCTGTTACGAAGAGACGCGGACGGCCGGAATTGTTGCTGAAAAGCTGCGCTCCTGGGGGATTGAAACTCATGAAGGTGTTGGCAGGACCGGTGTGGTTGGCGTCATCAAGGGTAACGGTTCCGGAACAGGTGCTATAGGCATCAGGGCGGATATGGACGCGCTGCCGATGCAGGAAGTCTCAAGCCCGGAATATAAGTCGACGGTTCCCGGCAAGATGCACGCCTGCGGCCATGACGGGCATACGTCTACGCTGCTCGGCGCGGCGAAATATCTGGCAGAGACACGGAATTTCGACGGCACCGTAAACCTCTACTTCCAGCCCGCTGAAGAAGGCGGTGCAGGGGCCCGGACGATGATTGAGGACGGCCTGTTTGAGCGTTTTCCGTGCGACGCCGTCTATGGACTGCACAATATGCCACAGCTTCCAAAGAACACCTTCGGCATCCGTAAGGGGCCGCTAATGGCAGGTGCCGACAGGGTCACCATCACCATTAAGGCCCGCGGCGGCCATGCGGCGATGCCACACATGGCAATTGATCCGATTGCCATCGGAACACAGATCTATCAGGCTGCCCAGACCTTCGTTTCCCGCTCGATCAATCCGTTCGATACTGCCGTTGTCAGCATCACACAGTTTCATGCCGGTACGGCGAACAATGTCATTCCGGGCGAGGCCACGTTGGATGCGTCTGTCCGCACCATGACCAAAGAGGTCCAGGCGCTGATAAAGGAGAAGTTCCGTAAGCTCTGCGAGGGTTTGGCGCTGGCTAACGGGATTGAAATCGAATGCGAATACCACGAGGGATACCCGGTCACGTCTAACCATGATGCTCAGGTC
Source organism: Nisaea sp. (assembly GCF_039990255.1). Taxonomy (GTDB): domain Bacteria; phylum Pseudomonadota; class Alphaproteobacteria; order Thalassobaculales; family Thalassobaculaceae; genus Nisaea. Next base: position 710,671 of record NZ_JBDXGG010000018.1, read on the forward strand.
GATCGGGTCATCTCTGCCGCAGCCAGCGTCGTCGGCATGGAAGCTGTTGACCCTGAGACCGAAGCATTGATGGGGAGTGAGGACTTTTCCTTCATGTTGGAAGAGCGCCCGGGCGCCTATATCTTCCTTGGCGGTGGCGACGAAACCCACACCCACTCGGTGCACCATCCGGAATATGACTTCAACGACGAGACCCTGACCACAGGTGCCAGCCTGTGGGCGGCTCTAGTAGAGGCGGAGCTGCCGCGCGCCGGCTAGTCCGCAAACGATAATTCATTTCTGCGGCGCCTCTGGAAACAGGGGCGCCGTTTGCATGCCGGGAAAATTGCTTTCTGTTGCCGGGCTGGACGGGAGATGCGAGCCTCCACAGTTAAATCGGTGACATGTTTCCTCGTGGGGGCAAGATGAGTGCGGAACGACCGTCGCTGACGGAAATGCTCGACATTGAAGTGACGCTCGATGTCGTCGATATAGGCGCCAATCCGATTGCGGTCGATGGCCGCCCGCCTTATCAGGATCTTCTTGAAGCAGGGAAGGTGCGGCTCGTCGGGTTCGAGCCTAACATGGATGCCTTGGCTGAGCTGCAGTCGCAGAAAAGCGCACATGAAACCTATCTTCCCCATGCGGTTTACGATGGAACTGAGCAGGTTTTGAGGATCTGTAAAGCGCCGGGTATGACCTCTTTGTTGGAACCCAATCCAGCGGTGCTGAACTGTTTTCACGGCTTCGACGAATGGGGCCAGGTAATTGGCCGAGAGACGGTCCAGACGGTTCGCCTGGATGACGTTGCCGAGATTGATAATCTCGACTTTCTGAAAATCGACATTCAGGGTGCTGAGCTGGAAGTCTTTCGGAACGGGACCGACAAACTCGCAAACTGTCTTGTTATTCAGTCTGAAGTCGAATTCATGCCGATGTATGAGAACCAACCTCTGTTCTCAGACGTCGATCTGTTCTTGCGGCAACATGGGTTCATGCTTCATCGCTTCGTTCAGCAGGTGAGCAGGGTGGTCAAGCCGCTTACCGTTGATAGCAATCCATATGCTGGTCTTAGCCAGTTCGTGTGGGCCGATGCGATCTTCATTCGGGATTTCACGCGCTTCGACTTGCTGAACCCAGTGCAGTTGCTGAAAATTGCGTTGATCATGCATGACGTTTACAGCTCTTTCGACGTCGCCCTGCGGGCACTGCTGACCCGCGATGCCATGCTGGGAACGCGTTTTGGCGAGGCGTATCTGCGGAAACTGGAACGTCACTAGTGCGCGTCGTTTGTGCGTCCTGACCTTGTCCTGACCTCTGATCCCCGCCACGCTGTGTTCCAATTGGGGAATCATCAGGTGGGGAAGCGCGATGACATCGCAGGAGTTTGATTTTGAAGGCGTGGTTCGGCCGGACCTGCCGGCGCCGGCGGGGCGCTGGAATGGGTTTCCGGACTTCAACTTCGTTGGTGGTCACAATGCGCCGGAGAGCATTCCAACCGACGCTCTGGTTGATGCGGCGACACGCGTTCTGCAGCGCGAGGGGGCGACTCTCGCAACCTACAGTCTGGAAAGCGGCCCCCAAGGCTATCGCCCGCTCCGTGAATTCCTTGCCGGGAAACTGGGCCGCGATGCGGGGATGACCTGTACGGCGGACGATGTGCTTCTGACTTCCGGCTCCCTGCAGGGGCTCGACCTTATCAATGAGGTGATGCTGGCGCCGGGGGATACGGTGTTGATCGAGGAGGCGACCTACGGCGGTTGCCTGACGCGGTTCCAGCGCCTCGGCGTTACCCCGATCGGTATCAAGTTGGATGAACAGGGCATGCGGATGGACCATCTGGCCGAGACCCTGGCCAAACTGGCTTCCGAAGGAAAAAAGCCGAAATTCATATACGTCATCCCGACCGTGCAGAACCCGACCGCCTCAATTATGCCGTTGGACCGCCGCGAGGAGTTGCTGCGGCTGGCCGAGCAGTACGATGTCGCCGTGATTGAGGACGAGTGCTACTCGGACCTGATCTGGGATGGCAAGCGTCCCCCTGCCTTGCATGCGCTGGACAAGAGCGGACGTGTGGTCTTTGTCGGCTCCTTCTCCAAATCCATCGCTCCGGCCCTTCGCGTCGGCTTCATCGTTGCACCCTGGGCGTTCTTGGCGCGATTGCTGTCCTGCAAGACCGACGCAGGTTCCGGCGCCCTTGAGCAAATGGTGTTGGCCGAATTCTGCAACATGCATTTCGAAGATCATGTCGCCGGGCTGAACAAGGTGCTGAAGCAGAAATGTGATGTGCTGGTCGAGGCGATGGAGAAGAACTTCGGCACGGTGGCGGAATTCGAAGCGCCGCCGGGCGGCATCTTCCTTTGGGTCAAACTGCCGGCCGAGGTCGATACGTCACGCCTTGCGGCGGAAGCGGCCAAGCACGGTATCCAGGTCAATCCGGGTGCCGAATGGTCTATTGAAGGGCCAGGGGCGAAGCGGGCGATCCGAATCTGTTATGCCAACCCTCCTATTGAAACTATCCGCAAGGGGGTGGCGGCACTCGCTGAGGTCTGTCGGGAGGAGTTCGGCGTTCCTAAGACCATCGCGAACGCATGATCTGTTTCGCGATCAGAGGGCGCTGGAGATAAACTTCTCCAGCGCCGCGAGACTGTCCGGAAAGCTGCGCCGACATAAGCCGAAGCGGACATGCTCATCGCCCGCATCGAAGCAGAGGCTCGGTGCCAGCGCTATGGATGCTTCGCTCACCATTCGGTCGCTCAGTGCCTGCGTACCTCCGGGACCGTGCCAGCGCGGAAAAGCGACGGTTCCGGCACGGGGCGGCACCCATGAGAACAGGTTGTTGTGCCGGGTGATGAAGGCTTCGGTGGCCTTGATGCTCGCCTCCAAAATGTCGCTGTTGCGCCGGATCAGCTTTTCCTCGTTCCGGAAGGCGATGTCGGCGAGGAAAGCCACGGGGGCAGGAACATAGCAATTGAAAAGGTCTTTCAAGCGCGTTAGCGCGCGCATGGTTTCCATGTCGCGGCTGGCGAGCCAGCCGAAGCGCAGGCCGGGCAATCCGCATGTTTTTGAGAGACCGTGTAGCGAGACGGCTTTTTCGTAGCGATCCGCGAGGCGCGGTACAGCGGTATCGGCAGGCAAGCCCGCATATATTTCATCCGAGAACAATAACGTACCGGAGCGTTCCAGCAGCGCCAAAAAGGTGGAGAGATAGGCCTCATCCGGCATGAAGCCAGTCGGGTTTTGAGGAAATGTCGCGATGACAGCTTTTGTCGGATTCGATAGCAGGCCGGCAAGCTCGTCGAGATCCGGTACCCAGTTTTTTCCGGCCTTGCCGGCCAGGGAACGATCTCCGCACCACGCCATTCCGGCAGCAGAAGATGCTGTGGATAACAAGGCGTCAGCACGATCACCCGGTCCGTCGGCTCGATTAGTGCGGTTGCGAGTAGGGCAAGACCTTCATCAAGTCCGCTGGTGATCAGCACACCGTCAAACGGAACAGAATTGAATCTCGCCGCAATTGCTGTCCGCAGGGTGGATGGACCGAAGCGCTCCGGATAGTCGAGCCCGAGATCAATAAACTGCTCCGCTGCATCTGGCTCAAGCGCGAGGAGCTCGGCCTGGCCGACGGGTTCCGACGCGGATGCGCTCATCTTATGGCGGGCGGCAATGGTGGCCGGATCGTCAAAAAACTCCTGAAGTCCTCGTTGCTTCGTCATGTCCGCTTCTCGCCGCTATTCGCAAATCCATGCTGGGTCTCTAGCATTGGAAACCAAAAGCGGCGAGGGTGATTCAGTCAGGTATCCGAAGTCACGTCAGGCAATAGCTGCTGCTGCGTCATGGCTCCGCAATATCCGGTCAAGATCGCTGAAACAGGCGTCCCAGCCACCGCAGATGTTGAGCCGCGTGCTTTCGCTTTCCACCATCGAATGGCTCAACCGGACACGGGTCCCGTCCGCCACCTCTGTGAAATATATGGCGACTTCCGATGCTGGAGAAGTTTCGCCCTTCCCGGTGGCGGTCTCTTTATGATGGCGCCAGGTAAAGACTAGTATCCGGCCGGGATCGATCTCCTCGTACTGTCCTTGCAGGACATCCCTTTCGCCGTCTTTCTCGGCGAAGGTGAATGTCCAGCTTCCGCCGACCTTGAGGTCGACCTTGGCAGTTTTCAGCGCTTTGTTGCCAAACCACTGAACCAACTCTTCCGGATCGGTGAAGGCCCGGAAGACGCGTTCGGGTGATGCCGGGAAGGTGCCTTCGACAATGATCGGGTCGGCACCATGCGGTGATTTCAGATAGGCGAATGTCATTTCTCTTGCTCCAGATAACGGGCGAGGCTTTTGAAGCCATCCTCCCAAAACTGCTTGTAGGTATTAAGCCAGGCTGCTGCGTCTTTCATCGGCCCGGCATTGAGGGCGCAGTAGCGGGTCCGGCCGCGCTTGCGGACGATGACGAGCCCCGCATCGGACAGGACGCGGACATGTTTGGAGACGGCCGTTTGTGACATGTCGAACGGTTGTGCGACATCCGACAGCGCGGCCTCTCCCTCATGCAGGCGGGCTAGAATGGCCCGGCGTGTCTCGTCCGAAAGGGCTGCGAATGTCTGATCGAGTGCTGGCATTACTCACGCTCTACAGTGAACTGATTGGTTGACTATACTGGGTGCAGTTTTATTAGTCAACTAAATGGTTCACTTAATACCTCATAGAACCAAAGACAGGCTGATGCAGTTCAGTCGCCGAACCGGAAATCCGGAAAAGACAGAAGGATGATTGTATTTCGGTGCGTGAAAACCAGGGTATCTGACGTCGTCAGGAATGGTTGAGTGCTGTTTGTGTCGTTTCGTGTCTGGATGGTCCGAAGTATAGCGCAGTTTCAGATAGTATTCGCAGGGAGGTAACAATGCTTTCGAGATCCATAGGATTTGCAGTTGCTTTGGTTGGAACTCTGGCTTTCTCGACAGAGGCTGTCGAAGCGCAGACCGTGAGTGTAACGCCGCTTGGCAGCCATGAAGGCGAGTTTTGCCGTTTCGATCGGGCCATGATGTTCGAAGACCCGGATGGCACACGTATTCTGTACGATGCGGGGCGCACGGTTGCCGGGGTAGATGACCCGCGTCTCGGCAAAGTGGATGCGTTGCTTGTCAGCCATATGCACGGCGATCATGTGGGTGACCGTCACATCGATGCGGTCAATGCAGGGGAGTGCGGCGCGCCGGCTATGACGAAGGTGGTTGTGCCGAATACCAACAGCGTGAACATCGCGCTTGGCAAATCCGCGCTGATTGTCACCGGAAGCGAGATGCCGCGGTTTTTCGCCAGCAAGCTTAAGGCGCTTGGCGGCGACCCGAAAAAATCCCAGCTCGTTCGCTTCGGTGCATCTCGCAAGGTTGGCGGTGTCGTTATCACGACTGTCCCGGCAGTTCATTCAAATGGGGTGGCGGGTTCGTTTATCGGTGGGGAACTCGGCAAACTGCTGAATGCTTCAGGACTGACGGCTTATGCCGGGCCGCCGACTGGTTATGTGCTGACTTTCAGCAATGGACTTGTTGCTTATCTTTCAGGCGACACTGGCGTGACATCGGAGCAGCGCACGGTGGTTGGCGAGCAGTACGGAGCCGAGCTTGTGGTGATGAATATTGGCGATACTTACACCACCGGCCCCACCGAGGCGGCTTTTGTCGTGAATGAATTGATTAAGCCCGCTTCGGTAATCCCCTCGCACGCTAACGAGGTCGGAACCAGGGGAGGCAAGGTCGTCGCTGGCAGCAAGACGGATATTTTTATCAAAGCACTAAAGGTTCCGGCGCATTTACCACTCAGTGGCAAAGCCATGGCTTTCGACGGTTCCGGAAAGTGCACATCTGGGTGTTAGGAACATGTTCTACGCCTAGGCGTTTAGTTTGATCTTCCAGAGAGAGGCTGCGAACGCCGCAGTTTCTTTTGGTTCAGGCTTGTTGAACCGATACCTGTGGCGGGGACTTTCTGGGAGACGCTGGCATGTGATGAGTGAACTTGAACACAATCAGAATGCGCTCAATATGCCCGGGTGAGCCAAACGGCAGCATGAGAGACGTGAAGAATTCTTGCCGCCCGCTGGCCCAACTTGCAGGGCCGCCGGCATAATATGTGGATTCCTTACCGCAGCACTGGCGCAGACAATCCAAAAAGTCTTCCGCGCCTTTGATCTGGCTGACCAACTGGCCGGTAATGTCCCTGCCGATCGACGAACGGACGCCTGTACCGACGATTCTGATGCGAAAATCGTTGCCTTCTAGGGGTTCCAGTACGGCAAGTAGTGGCAAGCACTGACGAGGCAATTCCACGGGGTCGAGCGTTGACTTTGGCGCCAGTTGGGAGTCATTTCGTGCGGTCTGCCAGTACTCATACATGGCGCGTTGAGCATCGCTGGCGAGGTCTTCCGCTGAAGGATCCTGGATGAAAGTATGTAAATCCATGGTTTGTCCCGTGCCGGCAGCTTGGTTGATTTCGATCTTTAAGGCATCCGGAAAGACGTTTGTTTTCCAGAGTGGGGCCAGTATGAATCAATTTTGACGGTAATTCGAGCCCGGGACGCAAGTTGATATTCCCATACCGGTAATGCGATTGTTACCTGTCGCGTCAATGTGATTGAGGTTTGAACAAAGGCCTGCCGGAAATCGTGGCAAAACAGCGGACATTCGAATTCCTGCTTTGGAGGTTGTCTGTGTCACCACGTCTGTTTCTACGTTTCGGATTGATCGCCATTGGTATGGTGGCCGGCTCTCTGTTTCTGACTCCGGCTCCGGTCGTAGCGGGCGAGCGTCCTGTATATACGGGATTTCTCTCCAATCTCGCTGTGAATGGCTACGATCCCGTTGCCTATTTCAAAGAAGGGCGGCCGGTTGAAGGCGGTTCCGATCACACGCTTGAGTACCAGGGCGCCGAGTGGCGCTTTGTTTCCTCGGAAAATCGCGATGCATTCAGACAGAACCCTGAGCAATATGCACCGCAATATGGAGGCTATTGTGCCTGGGCCGTTTCGCAAGGGTATACGGCTAAAGGGGATCCGATGAACTGGCGGGTCGTCAACGGTAAGCTCTATCTGAATTACAATACGGATATCCAGATGCGCTGGGAGCGGGATATTTCTGGGAATATTCGCTCTGCAGATCAAAACTGGCCGCAGATTATCAACTGAATTTCTCAAGTTCCGATATACGACCTGTAGCCCGCTCGCAATCGCCCTGTCGCTCGACTACCCTCTTTGAAAAAACGACAAACGGGGGAAATGATGTCGGAAGCAACAGGAATAGTGGGACTCGGTAACGCGGGTCTCGCAGTGGCATCGGCGCTGCTGAAGCATGGCCCTGTCTTTGGGTATGATCGCTCAAAGGAACGCTGCAAGCTGGCGCAGGATGCCGGTGTTTACGTGGTGGAGACTCTCAAAGATCTCGATGGCCGGACGCCTGCCGTTCTGCTGTCTTTACCCAAGCCGGAGGCTTCTCTGGCGGTGTCGGGGACCATTGCCGCTTGGTCAAGCCTTCCGGCACTTGTTATCGAAACCAGCACGGTGACGCCGGAGACCGCACAGAAAACGGCAGCACTTCTGGAAGCCGCCGGGGTAGGCTTCGTCGATGCCGCGATCGCCGGCGGTGTTGCCAGTATGGCGGCCGGAGAGATTACGTTTTTCCTTGGTGGTACAGACGCAAACAAGGCGGCAGCGAAACCGATCCTGGACCGTATCGCCACGCGGATTCACGACCTTGGTCCGGTCGGAGCGGGGATGGGGACGAAGGTCGTCAATAACGGCGTCATGCACGCGGTCATGGTCGTCCTGATTGAGGCATTCGCCATGTCGCGCAAGCTCGACATTCCGACGGATACGCTGATTGAAATCCTGAACAGGGAGGAAGGCCTGTTGAGGCCTTTGCTTCATCGTGTCGGAGAGCGGATGCAGGATGGCAATTACACTGGCGGGATGTCCGTCAGCAATGCGCGGAAGGATTCCGTGCTGGCCCTTGAAACCGCGCAACAGCTTGGTGTGCCGATATTTGCCACTCTGGCTGCGCATACTCCCTATGAGATTGCCGAATCGATGGAAATGGGAGGGCAGGATTACGCGTCATTGGCGAAGCTATGGGAGGATTGGTGTGACATTAGCTTTGAGCGCTGAGCGCGTCTCTCAGCCGTTCGGAAAATCTGCGTCGCAAAATGAAACTTCGCGTTTCTGATACGGGTTTGTGCTAGGACCGAATAGTTACTATTACGTTGAAAGAGATAGCCTTGATTGGTTTCTAGTAAATTTATCGTGTTTGTGTGGGGCGGTCAGAGCAATGACCTTTGGAGACTCGGGTTCACCAATTGGCGATGCCCTTGACCAGATTGCAGGCAGGTTGCGTACAGCCAGTACGCGTAATCTGCTGCACCATTGGCGCACGATCAAAGGGACCGATCCGGCGCCGAGCCGGCACCGGATTGACCCATCGGAATTGGTACAGATTCTTTCAAGCGTATGGCTTTGCGATTATGAGCGGGACGTAGACCGGTTCCGCTACAGGCTGACTGGCGAGAAAGTGGCGAAACGGTTCGGCCACAAACTCTCGAAGCACTATCTCGATGACAATACGGACCCTGACTATTATCCGCGCGTTCATCGTTATTACCAAAATGTCGTCGATTTCCCCGCCGTGTTGTACGTCTATGGACGGCTTTACGCAGAAACAAACAATCCTATTCATGGCGAGCGAATCTTGCTGCCGCTTTCCGACGATGGCCAGACCATGCTCGGTCTCGTAGGTGCGACGGCGGAGATCGTTCCGAGACAAAATACAGAAGTGCGCTATTTGCCCGAGTTTCAGAAGCACATTTATGTCACTTTAGAGACCGGTGCCGTTGTCGAGGAATCCTTGCCGGTTTGAACCTGTTATCAGTCCAAAGATGAATAAACGTTAACCCTGACGCGAATTCTTGATAACATTCGCCCTTAGTTTTTCCATAGTGACCAGCGCCAAGGCGTTTTGGGGGTCTGATGACAGCAATTCTCGTCGTGGACGATGACAAGTCTCTAAGGGATTTGCTGTCAGTAGTGCTTCGGGAACGAGGCTACGACGTGGAAACCGCAGAGGAAGGAAACGCAGCGCTGGCGTTGATGGCGCGTACGCGTTTCGAGATGGTGATCTCTGATATAATCATGCCGGGTAAGGAAGGCATGGAAACCATCAAAGAGATCCGCACGCTTTATCCCGATGTCCATATCATTGCCATGTCCACCGGCGGGTCGATGGGCAATTCTCAGGTTCTGGAATACGCTCGAATGATCGGAGCGCATGAATCGATCCCCAAACCGGTGGAACTGCCAAACCTGATCACCACCGTCGAGCGGATGCTGTCGTAGAAATCTCAGTGTCCGAAGAGCTTTGCGGATTATCATACTGAGGTTCCGGCTTCCGTAGCCTGTAAAGGTCGGCATAGTGTCCGGCGAGAGACGTGGTGGAGACGGTCAGGTTTTCGCCAGCCGCCTGACACTCTACCCAGACGCGGAGTCCGGGGCGGTGCTCGACATGGAACCAGGAAAGCCAGGTGAACAGCAGCCGCCGGAACCAGACGGGCATGCCGCGCTGATCACCGAAATCCACAATGTGCAGCGTGCCGCCGGGGCGAAGCAGGGAGACGGCCCGTTCCAGTGAGTCTTGCCAGGGCGGGATCATGGAAAGCGAATAGGAAAAAACGATGTGGTCGAAACCACCGGCCTCGTCGAAAGTAGTCTTCGGATCGAACTCTTCCGCATAGGCGAGCCCGAGACGCACTTTCACCTCAAGGCCCGCGCGACGCAGGGAGGCTTCCGCTGTCTCCAGCATCTCGGCCGAGGCGTCGATTCCGAAATAGCGGCAGTCCGGATGGCGCCGGGCCATCTTCACCAGATTACGCGCCGTGCCGCAGCCGATCTCGCAGACAGTCTGACCCGGAAGCGGTTCCAGCTCCCGGATCAGGCGGTCCCGGCCCAGCAGATAGTATTTCCGGGTCAGGTCGTAGAAGTGGCGCTGGATCCGGTAGATCCGGTCCATCTTCTCCCCGGCATCTTCCCCGGGACGATCAATCTCTGCGGATGTAGAGATGGAAGCCTCCATAGATGGACGAGCGGTCGCGCCGGCCAAGATCGAGGGACTGTTCGGCCTGATAATCCCAGCGGTCGAGAATTTCCGCGGGCACCCGGCCGGGTAGCGGGCTTTCCTCGCCAGCGGTGCGGAAGATAACCCGGGCACCCGGCGCCGAGGTGCGCAGGATCTCCGACCAGAGGGCCGTCAGCTGCTCTGTGTTCATCCAGTCCTGGGAATCCAGCAGGATGTAGCGGTCCCGACTTTCGGCGTCGCAGTCTGCCAGGAAGTCGGTCATCGAAGCCTGTACGACATCCACCTTCGATGCATTGTCCCGCAGGATCTGGTGATTGCTGTCCCTGAGATAGCGCGGGATGGCCTGCCGGTGCTGTCGGTCATAGCCGCGTCCGAATGCCTGCCAAGCGAAGTAATTGTCGTCGATCGAGAAATCGCAGGCCAGCCGCTCTAGGCGGGAACGCATCAGCCCTGCCATGTCGCCGCCCGCCGAGGACGATAGTGCCTCGAATTGTGCCGGTGGAATGCCGAGCCCGTAGAAGGAGACCGGCATCCGGCAGAGCGCCTTGACAACGCGGCTGTCGAAGACCGGACCGATCACGTCCTCGAACAGGGTGCGCTGCTCCTCCATGGTCTCCGCCCGCAGGATATGGCGCGGGTTTTTTCCATGCAGCCGGGCCACGAAATGCAGCAGGCCGATGAAGCGCCCGAGCAGTCCGAACTCGTAGACATTGCGGGTGAACATGTCGATCCGAAGGCCGCGCAGCCCGCGCTTGCTCCAGTAGGCCCGCGTCTCCGGGTCGAGATGCGGGGCGAGGTCGCGGAAATAGACACGCTTGTTTTCCCGCTCGTCCGCATGGCCGAAGAAGCGGAAAAACGTCTCGTGGTCGGGGAGCTGTTCCAGCGCCGTCAGTTTCAGCCGGGTGAGGGCGACATGGGCGGGGTTGAGATCGACGGCCTGGATATGCGCTGGCTGCTCCGTCAGATAGTTCAGGATATTGCAACCGCCCGACGCGATGGTGAAGATACGGCTGTTCTTGTCGAGCTGCAGCGCTTCCAGATCGACTTCGGGATCTTCCCAGATTTGCGGATAGACGAAGCCCTTGAAGGCCATTGTGAACATCCGCTCAAGGATGCCGCGCTTCGACAATTGCTTGTTCTTGATGACTGCGTCGGTGAGGAGGGTGTTGGCGGTCATGGGGGCGAACTCTCCCGGATGGCGCGGTTCCGCGCGAACGCCGCCGGACCGGTCCATATCTCGCCCTCCCTCATACGGGATTCATGTTGCAGCTTTGTTGCGGCAATACAGACAGATGCGGATCCCTGTGCCAGGGAAGTGCGTCGAAGAAATTGTGTGGAATATTAATATTTTAGATTAATAAAAATAAATAGTATATTGAAATAATGAAATATTATGAAATTTACCAGGAGTCCGTTCTTGCGTTGGAATGCTCGCTAGAGAATCTGGAGCCGCAGGGTAAAGCAGCACTCAGCCCGTGCAGAAGCGTGCGTGGAAACCCCAGTTTACGGTACCTCGAATCGGAGGTCAGGCGCGTCCGTGGCTGACGAGAGCGTCTCTGCCGCTCTGGCTTGCCTCGACAATGGCGCCAACTCCGGAGACGTAGCGACGGACCACGAGGCCCTGGTCGACGGCTTCTTCCCAGACGGTGAGGCGGGGGCAGGACGTCCGCCATGCATCCATGACCTCGCCATAGGGACGCGGCTTTTCGGCGACCCATTCCACGAGATCGAGGATCAGCGGTATCGGTGTGTCGTTCATGATGTGCTCCTTGCTCAGCCGGAGAGCGGGTAATCTATAACGGTTTGCGGGTGTATCTGAAATATGGGTTTCATGCCTGCGAGAAGAGTTTCGATTCTGCAATGAGGAGTACGGCAACGCACTCTGCTAGAGTCGCAGGAGCAATCAGCGGGAGGCGTTCTGGATGACTGATATCGTTCGCGTAATTGTCGCAGCGTGTCTCGCTGTCACGCTCTTGCTTTCGGCGACAGATGCGCGGGCACAGACAGATGCGCGGCTTGCCTGGGCCACCGCCTCGCCATCGATCTTCGAGGTGGAGCCGACGTGGCCCGGCTATCAACGGCCGGGCTTCGGTGCACCGGCGGGCACCGCGCCGGAAGGTACTGGCGTTGCCATCCTGCGCCCGGGCCTGATCGTCACGGCGGCGCATGTCGTCTCGAAGGCGACCGAGGTCCATGTCCGCGCGCCGGACGGCACCCGGCTTGAGGCGACCATCCTCGCCATCGACCAGAAAACCGATGTCGCTTTTCTGAGCATCGGCATCGACACCACTCCCATCGCTTTGGCCGACAAGCGGCCGGAAACCGGTGGACCAGTCTGCGCGCTTTCAAACGCGTTCGGTCTTGGTATCGGTATTACCTGCGGCGTGGTCTCCGCGAGCAAGCGGTCTGGCATTGGCTTCAACCACACGGAGGATTTCATCCAGACCGATGCTTCGGTCAATCCGGGCTCGTCCGGTGGTGCGCTGGTTGATCTGGAAGGCGGGTTGGTCGGGATGCTATCGGCGATCTTCACCAAGGATTCGGATTCCGATATCGGCGTGAATTTCGCTGTCTCGACGGACCTGCTGTTGAAGAGCCTGCCAGCGGCGTTGCGCTAGCACTGCCTTTTGCTCGCACTTGGGACAGGGTGAGATGCCGGGTGCGGACTTGTTCCGAAGTTACCGGGGCGGGATGATGCCGTCATCGGTCGCGTGACCGGCCAGAAGAAAGTCATGGAGGAATACAGATGCCCGCCAGTCTTCCGGGTCCGTTCGAAACCCTGAGTCTCGAGATGCCGTCCGAGCACGTCCTGTTGCTCACCCTGGACCGGCCGGAGCGCGGCAACGCTCTTAACACCCAGATGGGCTTCGATCTCCGTGATCTCTTCACTGCGCTCTATCACGACCAGCAGGGCATCCGCTGCATCGTCATCACAGGACGCGGCGAGAAGATATTCTGCGCGGGCGGCGACTTGAAAGAGCGCAACAACATGACGGATGAGGCCTGGCAGACGCAGCATGCGCTGTTCGAGCAGGCTGTCCGGGCGATGATGGATTGCCCGATCCCGATGATCGGGGCTGTGAACGGCGCCGCTTTCGCGGGCGGCCTCGAAATCGCGCTCTGTTGCGATTTCGTCTATTGCGCGCCGAATGCCCGCTTTGCTCTGACCGAGGTCACCCTCGGCATCATGCCGGGCGCGGGCGGTACCCAGAACCTGCCGCGCGCGGTCGGTGTTCGCCGGGCCAAGGAAATCATCCTGACTGGCACCCCTTTCAGCGCCAGTGATGCGATGGATTGGGGCCTCGCCAACAAGCTGTGCGAGGAAGGCAAGCTGCTGGAAGACGCGCTGGCGACGGCGGAAAAGATCGCGGGCAACGCGCCGATCTCCACACGCCAGGTGAAGAAAGCCATCGACATGTCGACCCAGCTCGACCTGAAAAGCGGCTACGCCTTCGAGATCGAGGCCTATAACCGCATGGTCCCGACCGAGGACCGGCTGGAGGGCGTGCGGGCCTTCAACGAGAAGCGCAAGGCAGTGTTCAAGGGGAAATAGGGGGGGTACGCCCGGCCTCTTCTTGGCCGCCATTCCCAATTAACATCGTCATCCTGGACCCGATCCGGGACCTTTTTGATCGTGAAGCGGCGCCTGTTACAGAAAGGTCCCGGCTCTCCGGCCGGGACGACGCCCAGAGCTGATCGGCTTCACAACCCGGCGCCCGCCCGCCATTCCGATAGAGGCAGGAAACTCGGGATCGGACGCGGGTCTTCCGGCAACATTGCGATGAATTCCAGCGAGTGCCCGTCCGGATCGTCGAAATAGACGCTGGCGGCGGGCATCCAGCTCAGTACTACCGGCTCGTCAATCGCCTCCTCACCGTTCTTGGTTGGCGTTAGCCCTGCGGCCTTCAGCCTCGCGACCGACCGCTCGACATCCTCCAGCGCGACCTTGAAGGCAATATGCAGCTTCATCCCCATCGGCGCCGACCCGACACCCCACAACCCGAGCATCGCCGTTTCCGGAGCCGGCACCCAGAAGAAGGCGACGTTGCGATCCTTGACGATATGAGCCAGCGGCAGACCGAGCACATCCCGGTAGAAGGAGACGGAACGGTCCAGGTCTCGAACGGTAAGGTGAGCCTCGTAGAGACCTTTAATGGGAACGATCATCAGATGTCTCCTAATTTAGAAAGATTATGCTTGATAAAATAAGAAATGATCTTCACGACCGCAAGCGGTAAGCCGATGCACTGCCGTGCGCCGGGAACTGGGAAATTGCCTGCCGAAAGGCGCAAACCCCACCCCTTTCCCACCGTCGTTATCCCGGTCCGAGAGGCGGGGCCCATTTTTTCATAGAGCGGTGACGGTGGGCGTATGGATCCCGACCTGCGTCGGGATGACCTTGGAAAGGCGGGGAAATGAAGTATCGTGTCCCTTTAATTAGCCCCTTAATTCGCAAGGGGAAATAGGGGCGCCGCGCTCTATTAACATCGTCATCCCCACGCACGTGGGGACCCAGGGAACAAAGGCGGGACTTTACGATGCCTGGGTCCCCGCTTTCGCGAGGATGACGGTTTTTGGGGGACACAGTTCAGCACCATCGGCTCTTCAATCGACATCTCGTCGTTCTTGGTTGGCGTCAGCCCACAAACGCCGTCACCCCGGCTCCCCTACTTCGGCGTCGCGGCCGTACTGATCAGCAGATATTCGCTTGGAGTTCGCTTAACGAACTCGTCTTCGACCCAGCGGAGAACCCGCCTCTGGCCGCCGAATGCGACCATCTCCACCGCTTCGTCGAATCCGACCCACCGGTATTCGCTATGTTCATGATTGAGCATCACCTTATGTGCCTGATCGATGAAAGCGACGAACACTGGCGCCAAAATGATCGCATCGCGCGCCGCCTCGTAGAACTGCTCGCTGATATCGCCGGAGTAGAGCGAGACGGGCTTCAGGCTGGTTTCCTCTTGTAACTCGCGCAACGCCGCTTGCCAGGCGGTTTCTCCCTCTTCGATACTGCCGGAAATCTGGCACCATTCGCCAGCCGGCGTTCGGGTCCTTTTCAGTAGGAGTACTTCGCTCTGCGTTTCGGATTGCCGGACCGCAACTAGGGAGCTGAGCAAGGCGCGAATGGGAGTTTCAGGCATAATGTTCACTCATACAGTCGGAACAAAGTGGGTGGACGCCAGAGATTCAAGCGGACGGACCACATACCATTCTTTCGGTCATTGTCTCCATCGCCCCAATCACATCGCCAACCGGAATCAACTCCGGGTCCTTCCCGCCGTAATCCTTCGCATCGACGATCTTCAGCCGCACGGCGCTTGGCGCGTATTTCGCCGGGTTGTGCTTGCTGAAGAGCGAGACCAGCGGGGCGCCGCCCGTGGCCATCATGTGGCCGGTGCCGCTGTCGTTGGCGAGGGCGGCGTGCAGGCGGCCGGCGAGCGCCATGGCGAGGACCGGGCCTTTCAGGTGGGGTTTGTCGTCCGTCCGGTTCCATTCCGGGAAGAGGGCTTCCGGTACCGCCGCGCGCCATTCAGGGACTTTTGCCGCTTCTTCCGGTCCGGCGAAAAAGACCGGGGTCCGGCCTTTTGCCACCTGCTCCTTTGCGACGGCGAGGAAGTTCGCTTCCGGCCAGACCTTCACTTTGTCCCCGGCGCCGGGAGCGATGCCGATATAGACGGGGCCGTCCGGCAGCAGTTCGGCGGCGAGTGCCTTGTGTTCCGGCGCCACCACGTCGATCGGGCCTTTATGGGCGTGCGCCATCCGCTCCGGGGCGGCGAGGTCGAGCAGCAGGGTGAGGTTTTTCAAGAGGTGGCGGCCCGGCTTCTGGGCCGCTGTCGGGCGCGCGTCGGAGAGCCAGTAGCCCGCGCAGGCGCTGATAAACCGGCTGTGCCTGATCCGGCGGACGGAGAGGGTGCGGCGCAAAGTGATCTGGGTGTCGATCACAAGATCGAAGTGCCGGCCGTCCAGAGGGCGCGTGCCCCAGGGCAGGATATGGTTCATATCGTCGCCGATCCCGGCTTCGGTGATCACCTCATCCAGCAGGGGGGCGACCACTGGTGCGAGCGGGCCCGCATACATGGACGGGCCGAGTCCCGCCAGCCAGGTGATCCGCGCCTCGGGGAAGCGCGTCCGGAGATCTTTCAGGAACGGCAGCTTGAACAGGCCGTCGCCGATGGTTTCCCCGCAGGAATAGATCAGGATCGTCTCGGGCGTTTGCGAAGCGGCGGGCTTGGATGTCATGGCGCGTGATCGGTTCATTTTGTCGCGGGTCCGCACTATTACGAATCTTTGCTTCCAAAACCACACATGGTAGCCAAGCGGACCATTTTTTGTTTGGTCGGCATATACTCGGCAGATAACTGGAAAGCCCTTATGAGCGATACAATTCTGGTCCCCGTTGCGCCCGGCGAGATGCTGGACAAGATCACGATCCTGGAAATCAAGCTGGAGCGGATCGAGGACGTGGCGAAGCGCGCCAATGTCGAACTCGAACACACAATGCTGCAGAAGGTTCGCGGAGAGAAGATCCCGGAGAGCCCGGAGCTGGCCGGTGCCTATGCACGGCTGAAAGCGGTGAACGAGACGCTCTGGGTGATCGAGGACGATATCCGGGATTGCGAGCGTGGCGGCGATTTCGGGCCGAAATTCATCGAGCTGGCGCGCAGCGTCTACCGCGTCAACGACCAGCGGGCGGCAATCAAGAAAGAGATCAATCTTCTGCTTGGCTCCGCCCTTGTCGAAGAGAAGTCCTATAAGGATTATCTCCCGCCGGAGACGGCTAGCCAGTGAGGCGGGCATGACATTTTCCGGCGCGATGGCGCCCGATCCCCGTTTCGCGCGATTCCGGTTCTGGGCTCTGGCAGTCGTGCTGCTGCTGTTCGTGCCGGTCGGTGTGCTGGCCAAGCAGGCGATGGCGACGCTGTTCATCGCGCTGGCCATCCTGCTGCTCGGCGTTGTCTGGCTGGAGCGGCGGCGGATCGCATGGCCGGAAAAGCCGGTCCTGATTGTCTTTGCTGCCATTGTCGCCCTGTCGATGCTCGGCGCATGGTTCGGCGGAAATGGCCTGCACATTGCCGGAATGCTGAAAAAGCTAGGCTTGCTTGCTCTGCTACTGGTATGCGTCTCCGCCGCGCCGGAAATCAGGGCGGGGTTCTCGACGCGGCCGCTTGTGCTGTGTCTGGGCGCCGGAATTCTTCTCGGCGCAATGATTTTCACAATCGAGCTGAATTTTGATGCACCGCTCTACCGGTTTTTCTCCGGTAAGGGATGGGATGTTGACGTGGCTCCGTCCCGGTTCAACCGGGGCAGTACCGCGCTCGTCCTGCTGAGCTGGCCTGCCGCAGCGGGTCTGTGGCTCGCCGGTCGCCGTGCGGTGGCGCTGGTGCTTGTTCTGGCCGGGTTGGCCGTGGCTTCTATTGGAGAGTCCTCCTCGGCAATGCTTGCGGCTGTGGTTGGACTATTGATACTGCCATTGGCGGCTCTGAGTGGCCGGATCGCGTCCCGGTTCGTGTTCCTGCTCGCGTTACCTTTGATGATTGCCGCGCCCTGGCTGCTCGGCAACCTGCTGGTCTGGGTCCCGGATTATGTCGCGGTATTCCCGCCGTCTTTCGCGGACCGGCTGGAGATTTGGCACAGCGCATCCATGGTGGCACTGGAACAGCCATTTATCGGCTTTGGTCTCGGGGCAATGCGCAGTCTTGAGGTGCCGGAGGCGGTGAGGGCGACATACAGCTTCTTCAAGCATGGCACGATCCATCCGCATAACGCGGCAATCCAGATCTGGCTGGAGCTCGGCCTCGGCGGCATCCTGGCGGCCTTGGCGTTGATCTGGCGTCTGGTTGTGGCATCCGACGGGCTGCCGCGTCCGGCTCGGGCCGCTGCGATCTCGGCGCTTTGCTGCGGGCTGGTGATCGCCGCCGTCTCCTATGGCCTCTGGCAGGAGACGTGGCTCGGCATCATCGGCTTCACCGTGCTTGCCTTTGGCGTGCTCTGCCGCAACGAAAGCCCTTCCGACTGATCTCTTTTCCGGCGCTGCTCCCTGGTGTTTAGTTGTTCCAAGAACAGTGAAATAAACAGGGAGGCTCAAAGTGGCTCACTATCCGGCGGTCGACGCGGTCCGCAAAATTGGCATTCTCGGTGGCGGCACGATTGGCGCGAGCTGGTCCGCCTTCTTCCTTTCCAGAGGCTATGACGTTGTGGCTTGGGATCCGGGACCGGATGCCGAAGCCAAGATGCGGGCTTTCATCGACAATGCATGGCCACAGCTGACCGAGCTTGGGCTTTCCGCCGGTGCCGCCGTGGCGCGCTTCAGGTTCGTCGCGACGCCAGAAGAGGTGGTCGCGGGTTGCGATTTTATTCAGGAAAGCGCGCCGGAACGGCTTGATATCAAGCAGGAGCTTTATGCCCGCGTCGATGCTGTGATCGGGGAGCGGACGATCTTCGCCTCCAGCACATCCGGGCTGGTGATGAGCGATCTGCAAGAGGGCTTGAAGAATGCGCGCCAGTTCGTCGTCGGCCATCCGTTCAACCCGCCGCACCTGATCCCGCTGGTCGAGGTGGTCGCCGGGAAAGACTCAGATCCGGCGGCGGCGGACTGGGCGATGGATTTCTACCGGCATGTCGGCAAGCACCCAATCCGTCTGAAGAAGGAGCTCAAGGGCCATCTGGCGAACCGGTTGCAGGCCGCGCTCTGGCGTGAGGCTGTGATGGCGGTGAAAGAGGATGTTGCCTCCATCGAGGATATCGACGCCGCAATGGCGCAGGGACCGGGGCTGCGGCTCGCCCTTATGGGCCCGCACATGATCTTCGGTCTGGCAGGCGGGAAAGGCGGCATGGGACATTTCTACGATCATATCGGCCCGGCTATGGAAGCCTGGTGGGAGACCATGCAGGAAACGCCAAAGCTGGATGCGGATCTCCGGGCGAATTTGATTGAGGGCGTCGACGCGGAAGCGGCCGGCCGGTCCATCGACCAGCTAGAGGCCGAGCGGGATGAAAAGCTTATTGCCTTGCTCAAGATGCTTCAGGTGAAAGGGTAAAGACTGAAATGGCCGGTCCTGGAAAATCCGTGATCGTTATCGGCGCCGGGATCGTCGGCGTTGCCACTGCGCTTTGCCTCCAGATGGAGGGACACCGGGTGACGGTGCTCGATCCCAAGTCTCCCGGAACCGCGACGTCGTTTGGCAATGCCGGGTCGATTGCGATTGGCGGGATGTATCCGACTGGGTCTCCAGGAAATCTGAAGCAGGTGCCGAAAATGTTGATGGATCCTGCCTCGGCCGTTTCCATTCGCTGGTCCTACCTACCGCGAATAATGCCCTGGCTCGTGCGTTTCTTCGCGGCGAGCCGGCCGTCCCGGGTGGCACAGATATCCCGCGAGTTGGCAAGTATCGTTCCGTCGGCCGCCGAGGCCCATCTGTCGCTGATGAAGGCTCATCGGATCGAGGGCATCGTCAAGCCCCTCGGCTGGCTAAAGGTCTATGCCGGGGAGAAGTCTTTCGCGGGCCCGCTTGAGGAGCGGCAGACCATTGAGCGTTTGGGGGCGAACGTGCAGCTCCTGAACCAGGACGAACTTCGCCAGCTGGAGCCAGCCCTGTCGCCACACTTCACCCATGGCGCCTTTCAGCCCGACAACCATTTCGTCACCAGTCCGCTCAAGCTGACTGAGGCCTATGCCCAAGCTCTCATCGTTTTGGGTGGCCGGTTCCTCGGCGAGAAGGTGACGCGGTTCGAATTTGACGGCGCCAGGGTGCGCAAAGTGATTACAGATCTCGGCATGCATGAAGCGGACAATGTCGTTGTTTGCGCTGGTGCCTGGTCCGGGAGGATCTGTGAAATGCTCGGTTTCAGTGTGCCTCTGGACACGGAACGCGGGTATCATCTCAACATAGGTGCCGAAGATAACCCGAAGCTTAGCCGCCCGGTGGTGGTCGGTGACCACAGTTTTGTGCTGGCGCCGATGCAGGACGGCATTCGGCTGACCAGCGGTATCGAATTTGCCGGCATTGATGCCCCTCCGGACTTCAGGAGTATCAGGCGTATGGTGCCGCTGGCTCAAAAGGCTCTTCCCGGTTTGGGAGATAAAATCACCCGGGAGTGGGTCGGATGCCGACCGTCTACGCCAGATAGCAAGCCTGTGATTGGGGTTGCGTCGGGGATACCGAATGTGTTCCTGGGGTTCGGACATGGCCATCTCGGGCTTACACTGGCGGCGCGTACCGGTTATGTGTTGGCTGATCTGGTCTCTGGCCGGGTGCCTTCCATTGACTTGATGCCGTTCAGTGCCGGTCGCTTTTAGCTCTCGTTCAGGTTGGCATATTCATATTACGGGGGTCTGACAAACCTAGCTTACAGACTATCATGTTGAGAAAACCATTGCTTGCGGCGTCTCATGGGATAAGAGTCCCGTGGGGACTCATAGGCATTTACGAGAATCCAGTTTGAAAGGGAGAAGCATGAAACGCTTTCAGAACCCAATATTGAAAAAGTCCGCTGCCGTATTTGGAGCGGTACTTCTATCCGGCTGTGCCGGCATGCAGCTCGACAATGCACGCATGGTTGAACCAAAAGGAAGTGATTTCAGCACTTCGCTTTACAAGGAATACATGGCTCTCTCTGAGCTCGAATTCCTAGAAGGCGATTATGGTGATTCCGATGCGTTTGCGCTGCGGGCAATCTCAGCCGCTAACAATAACCCGACCACCCCGGAAGAAATAAGCGCTCGTAATCTGCCGCCAGCGAACCAGGGCGAACTTGCAACAGCCCGCCGCGAGTTGGTCGAGGCCCTGGCTGCAACGGCGACCGAGAAAGCCTCTGTTAACGCCGCGCAGGCACAGGCCGCATTCGAGTGTTGGATGCAGGAGCAGGAAGAAAACTTCCAGCCTGACGATATCGCCCGCTGCCGCGCAGATTACATGGCATCGATGAAAGCCGTACGTTCCGCGCTTGCACCGGCTCCGGCAGCTGCCGCTCCGGCACCTGCTCCGGCGCCGAAGGCTCCGCAGCGTATGGCCGCGACCTACACCGTCAACTTTGACTTTGACTCTGACAAGATCACAGGCAAGGCCAGCCAGATCATCGCTGATGCAGGCATGGCGGTCGACGAGATGAAGGCAAGCACCATCATCCTGTCCGGGTATGCTGACCGATCCGGTCCGGAAGCCTACAACATGGCGCTCTCGGAGCGCCGGGCGAAGGCCGTCATGGGGGCGCTCGACATTCGGTCGCGTATGAAGATCGCCGGGTCCACAGAGATCAAGGTCTATGGCGAGAAGAACAATAAGAAGAAGACCGAGGATGGTGTTCGCGAAGCTGAGAACCGCCGCGTGAAGATCGAAATCATCCGCTAACAAGCGGACACCAAATAGGAATAAGGCCGCCTTCGGGCGGCCTTATTTTTTGCTACGCTTTTATGCAATCCGTTATCGGAGTTCGGACCGTTATCCGAATTTGGCGAGGCCTTGCAGGGTCTGGCGGATGATCTGGCGGGACCGCCATAGCACCATTTCCTTCCAGTCGGCTTTGTCCGGGGAATAGTGATCCCGGATCTGCTGTTTTATGCGTTTCGTCTCCGGCGCCGACCAGTCAACATCGCCCTGATTGTGCAGCCAGTGGTCCTCGCGGAGCACAGTCAGACCACGGTCCGTCGGGAAGGTGCCGTATTCCAGGGCGACATAGGTGTAATCATCGCCTAGTTTGGCATTCCATAACTCGCGAGACGTGCCGTGCAACGGAATCGAAGACGACGTGCCCAGTTCGGGCACGCCAACGGAATCCCCATACATCTCGACAACCCGCTTCATGCCAGCACTGCCGGGAAGGTGGGCACAGATCGGCTCGCCATATCCATAGGGGCCAAGGCCGGTGTGGTAATCGATGACGCTTACCAGAGAGCGGTCCGCAAGCTTGAAGTCACGGATGATCTTCTCTAGCGTCTGGCGCGCCCATGACGGGCCGAAACCGCCGAAGAACATGCTGTGTGCGTGCTTGTATTGTCCGGCCTTGCGAGCCGTCTGGAAAGCGCTTTCGCCATGTTCGATCCGGTAGTTGGCGATCTCTTCTTTTGCCTTTGTCATGGTCTCTTCATCGAGGGACTGCGGGACGAGGGCATCGACCAACTCGTCATGGCCCGGGTTTTCCGGAATGGGCTTCGTGAAGTCGATATAGTTACGGTTCAGATCGCAGCCTTCTTCGGTGACCCGGCGCAGCCAGGCAAAGCCGTGCGGGTTCAGCGCATGGATGTGCAGCGCTGCCATGTCTGCGTCGAGACCCTGCCGGGCACCGGACAGGAACCAGTCGACCTGCGCGCCCGAGCCGCAGAAACCCTCCACGCCGTGGGTAGAGGAGATCGTCACCAGAACTTTCGTGGCATCCTTCGGCCCAACCCAGGCGGCGTCACAGGCGAGGGTTTCGCCATAGGGACCCTTATTAGGGTTCTCGTAAGTCGTGACCGTGGCGCCTTCGCGCTCGGCCGCCGCGAGGAAGCGCTCGCGGGCCTGACGGTAATCTTCGGAAAACGCGTGATCGATGAATTCGAGGATGCTCATCTGGTCCAGTCCATGGGGAAGGTGGCGAAAGCCGTGAAGGAGGAGAGACTAGCAAACAGCCACATACTGGCACCATTGCCGTAACGGAAATATCTGTTGAGCTGATCGGGACAAGTTGTCAGCGTTGCGGCCACTGTATCCATAAGTGTGTGCCAGAAAAGTGTGAGTGCGAGTCGTCATGGCGTTACCCGGAAATATCCTGCTTATCACTGCCGATCAATGGCGTGGCGATTGCTTGTCGGTCCTTGGCCATCCGGCGGTGCGAACGCCGCATATCGATGCGCTGGCGGCAGATGGCGTTTTATTCGAGCGGCATTATTGTCAGGCTGCACCGTGTTCACCGGCCCGCGCCTCTCTCTATACCGGGCTCTACCAGATGAACCACCGGGTTTGCCGTAACGGCAGTCCGTTAGATGCGCGCTTTACCAATATCGCGCAGGAGGGACGACGTGCCGGGTACGGTCCTGTTCTGCTTGGCTATACTGATCAGACCCTCGATCCGCGGATCCGGCACGCCAAGGACCCGCGCCTCACCACGTATGAAGAGGTGCTGCCGGGCTTTGAACGCCACACCCGATACGATGAGGACGCGTACGACTGGCTGCATTGGCTGGAAGGCAAGGGTGAGGATGCGTCGGGAGGTCTCAAGGGCGTCTACGGTTCGGTGCCGAAAGATGGTCCGTTCAGCCGGGCCGACCTGACGCCAAAATTCGCCTCGGAGCACACGGAAACTGGCTACATAACTGAACGGTTCCTGGATTATCTGGGGCAGCAGGACGCGGACAAGCCCTGGTTCGCCCACCTATCCTTCATCAGGCCGCACCCGCCATTTTCGGTGCCGGAGCCCTACAATTCGATGATTGAGGACGGGCTGGTTCCGGAACCGAACAGGGCGGAAACGGTTGAGGCGGAAGCGGCGCAGCATCCGTTCCTCCGTTTCATGCTGGGGCGTGTGCCGTCGAAGCATTTCGTGCCTGGCGGCGGCGACCGGCTGGTGACCGATTGGAGCGAGGACGAAATCCGGGCTGTTCGGGCGGTCTACTTCGCCATGGTGGCGGAGGTCGATGCGCAGCTCGGCCTGCTGGTTGAAGGCTTAAAGAAGGCAGGAGCCTATGACGACACATTGATCGTACTGACAAGCGATCATGCTGAAATGCTGGGAGACCATCACCTGTTCGGCAAGCTCGGCTATTTCGAGCAGAGCTATCATATTCCGCTCATTGTCAGGATGCCTGGAACGAACAATCCGCGTGGTGTCCAAGTAGACAGGTTCACGGAATCCATCGATATCGCGCCGACACTGGCGGAATGGTCCGGTATCCCGACACCGTTGCAATATGATGGCCGGTCCCTGTTGCCGTTCCTGAAAGGCAAGGAGCCGTCTACTTGGCGCGATGCGGCCCATTGGGAATTCGATTTTCGGGATGTTACCGGTGGCATTCCGGAAGCTGAGCTTGGCCTTCGGCTTGATCAGTGCCAACTCGCTGTGCGCCGGGAGAACCGTTTCAAGTATGTGCATTTTGCCGGACTTCCTCCGCTGTTCTTCGATCTGGAGAACGATCCGCATGAGCTTGTGAATCTCTCCGGTAACCCGGACTATGCAGCCGAGGAATTGGAAGCGGCTCGCGGGATGCTTTCCTGGCGTCAGGCGATGAGCGAGCGCACTTTGAACGGGATTGAAGTAACGGCTGAGGGGCCAGTAGAGCGGAGCTTTGCCGAGCGGTTTTAACGAACCCTGCAGAGCTTTGCGGAGTGATTATGAGCAGGCGTAGTGATCCGTCGCAGGTCGCTGATTGGTCCGGTCCTGTGCCGCATCTTGGCGGCGCCTGCAAAGCGCTGCTAAGTTGCTGAAAACAGAGAGTGCATTCGGGGGATGCTATGAGCGAGGCGACTGACTATTCGATTGATCCGCAGATGGCGCAGGCCATGGAGCGGATGATCAAGATTGTCGAAGAGGAAGGGCTCCCGCCGCTCTCCATTGACCCGAGCCCGCCGGAATCCCGTGTCCGGATGGAAGCGGAGCGATCCTGGTGGAATCAGGATTTGCCGGAAATGGCGGATGTGCGCGAAGAGCATATCGATGGCCCGAACGGCCCGATCCGGGTGCGCCTGCTTTACCCAAACGTACCGCGCCCGGCACCTGTTCTGGTCTATTTCCACGGTGGTGGCTGGGTTGTCGGCTCGCTTGAGACCCATCATCGGGCGATGCGTTATCTCGCGCTGCAGAGCGGATGCGCTGTGGTCGCAGTCGATTACCGCCTCGCGCCGGAGAACAAGTTTCCGGCGCCCCTGCAGGATTGTGTCGCGGCGATCGAATATGTCCGGGACAATGGGGCTGACTGGGGCCTAGATGTCGAAAAGATTGCTGTCGGCGGCGATAGTGCGGGCGCAAACCTGGCGCTCGGGTCGGCGCTGTCGATGCGCGACAAGGGTGCCAGTCCTATCCGCTCTCTGACCCTGTTTTATGGCTGCTTCGACCGGGATCTCGAAGATGAGTCCCATACCTTGTTTGGCGACGGCTCTTTCGGTCTCTCCTCTGCGTCGATGCGGTGGTACTGGAATCACTATCTGCGCGATGATGAGGATGCAGTGAACCCCCTGGCGTGTCCGCTGAAGGCGGATCTCGCAGGATTGCCGCCGACCCAGCTTTATCCGGCCGGACTTGATCCGCTGCGAGACGATTCAATCGTCATGCATGAGCGGATGAAAGCGGCAGGGGTGCCCGTGGAATACAAACTCTATCCCGGTGTTTGTCATGCTTTCATCAACCTGACCCGGATGGTGGACCTGGCGCATGAACTGATCGGCGATGCTGCGACCGCGATCCGGCGTAACCTTAACCTAACCTGATGTCTCGGGCCGTTCTTTGGGCAGGCGGAGGGTCAGAATATTGGTCATCAGTATGGTCCCAGCCAGCATGTAGAAGACGGAGGCTAGGCCGAACTGATCCGCCAGCATGCCGCCGATGACCGGCATGACAATGGAGAAGCCACTTTGGGTTCCGAACATCAGGCTGGTGGCTGACCCGGCCAGACGACTCGGAGTGAGGTCCATCATCCAGCTGTGCACTACAGGTCGAACCGCATAAAGCACGAAGCCGAGTAGTGATATACCGGCAACAAAGGCCGCCTGGCTGCCGAGGAAGGTGAGGCTTGTAATCAGCACGGTGGAGGCTGTCAGCCCGGCGAGCACGACTGTCCGGCGTCCAACCCTGTCGGACCATATTCCCGCCGCTGGTGTTGCGATGACGCCGCCGACCTGCATGGCGGCCATGGCGATGCCGATCATGACGGGACTGGACTGCATCACGTCCGCCAGATACAGCGGTAGGAAAGCCAACAAACCGCCCTGGGTCATGGAACGGAATCCGCTCATAATGCACAGGCCGAGGATGGCTCGGTTGGCGATGACAGAGCGGATACCGGCGAAGTATTCAGACAAACCAACACCAGGTGCCGTCGCGTCTTCTGACTTTGTCGTCTCGTAGCGCATGAGAACGATGAAGAGGATGCCGGCAACAGCAAGCGCTGGCAGGGCGGAGATCTCCGCCGCCTGCTGCCAGCCAAAAGCGGCCATCAGGGCACCGGCGGTGAGCGGCGCCACGGTATCGCCGGCACTGGCGCCGAGCCCGTGAATGGACAAGGCGTAGCCCCTGCTCTTTGGATATCGGTTTGACAGGAATGAGATTGCCGGTGGGTGCCAGAGATTACTTGTGACGCCGAGCACCACGACAAGCCCGGCGAGGGCGAAGAAGGTGGTGGCAAGCCCCATAACCATTAAGGCCAAAGCACCGATGGCGACTGACAGTACCTGAAAGATCACACGGCGGCCGGAAAGATCCACCAGTGGCCCGCTGAAAAAGTTCGCAGCGAAAGCACTGAAATGAAGCACACTGACCAGTGCTCCAGTCTCCGTGTAGCTAAGCCCGAGAGCCGTCGACAGGGCTGGGAGCAGCAGGTAGAAGACAGCACTCGTCCAATGGATGGCGCCGTGGCCGAGGCCAACAAGCGCGATGGGAAAGTTTTCCCGAAGTGGTAGGCCGGTCAGGCGTTCGGAAAGGGACATGGGTATTTCCGGTTACTGGTCTGCCGTCCGCCGCGAGCCATTGGGCAAGGACACATAAAGATGGCTGACCAAACTAGCACGCAAGCCTCGTCTCTCGGCAATCTCCTAGGCGAGTTGATTGATCATGGGATGCTCGAAGCCTCACTGTTTGCTGTCTTGCTGCTCGCCGGGATTTCGATCCTCTATTACACCCTACGCACCGGTGTGCCGCCCATGCCGTCACACCCGTCAGCCCGAAAGGCCGTGTTTCGGCTGATCCCGGGGGATTTCTCACCGGTAACGATTTATGAGCTCGGCTGCGGCTGGGGCGGTATCGCTTTCGAGCTGGCCGCGCGGTACCCGGCTGCACGCGTGGTTGCCATCGAGCTCTCGCCAGTCCCTTGGTTTGTTTGCCAGATACGGAGACTTTTTCAGCGTCGTCTAAATCTTGAAATCCACCGTGGTGATTTCCTTAAGAGCGATCTCTCGGATGCGGATCTCGTATTCTGTTACCTGATGGTCGCGCCGATGCGCGGTCTACAGCGGAAACTCGTCGACGATCTGCAGCCGGGTGCTGTGGTGATCACGAGCACTTTCGCGCTGCCGGACTGGAAGTCAGAGGAAGTACATACAGTGCCGGAATCCATGAGCGCCAATGTTTACCGGTACCGGGTTCCCGGGTAATCACGGTGGACACGGGTGTTAACCTTCCAGCCGTTCCGCGTGCCAGCGCATGTGATCCTGCATGAAGCTGGCAATGAAATAATAGGAATGATCGTAGCCGTCCTGGCGCCGCATAGTCAGGGGGATGCCAGACTTGTCGCAGGCGGCTTCCAGCATCTCGGGCTTTAGCTGGCCTTCAAGAAAACCGTCGGCCAACCCCTGGTCGACAAGGATATCCGGCACCCGGGCGCCATCCTCGATCAAGGCGCAGGCGTCATACTGCCGCCAGTCGGCCTGGTCCGCCCCGACATAATTGCTGAGTGCTTTATTGCCCCACGGGCAGTTAATCGGTGAGCAGATAGGGGCAAAGGCGGAAACGCTTTTGAACCGGTCAGGATTTCTGAGAGCGATGGTCAGCGCGCCGTGACCGCCCATCGAGTGCCCGGTGATCGCTTGCCGTGTCATATCGAGTGGCAGGGCCTGCTCGATGTGAGAAGGCAGTTCCTTCTCGATGTAGCTGCGCATCCTGTAGTTGACGGCCCAGGGGGCCTCAGTGGCGTCGACATAGAAACCGGCACCGAGACCGAAATCGTATGCGCCATCCGGATCGTCAGGAACGTTGTCGCCGCGCGGGCTGGTATCTGGAGCGATCAGGGCTATGCCCAATTCAGCGGCATCGCGCTGGGCACCTGCCTTCACCGTGAAATTCTCCTCGGTACAGGTCAGGCCAGAGAGAAACCAGAGAACCGGAACTTTCGCCGTTTCCGCGGCTGGCGGCAGATAGGCGGCAAATCGCATATCGGTCCCGGTCTCGGAGGAGGCATGGGAAAAGACGAATTGCTTTCCACCGAAGGCCTTGGCTTCGGAGACGGTTGTCAGGGCCGGTACAGTCATTGTTCTCTATCCTTAATTGGCCGTCGGGCCTTTGTCCGCGTTTGGGCAGGAGGCTACACCATGGAGATTGCCTGCGGAACGGTTCCGTTAAAACGGCGGCGTGAGGCAAGGAACGGTCCCATTCAGGTAAACGGGGTTATGTCCGGCGCCTTAGGTCTTTAGGATGCGCGCTGATTTAGTAAGAGGGACCCCATGCCTAAGATCAATGCCGAGCGCCTGCTGAACGACCTGAAAACCCTGCGCTCTATTGGAGCGGTCGAAACGGGGGTCGTCAGGCCCGCATTGAGTGATAAGGATCTGGAGGCGCGGCGCTGGCTGAAGAAGCAGTTCGAAGAGGCAGGTCTGGACACGACTCTCGACGGCGTCGCCAACGTTCTCGGCCGGTCCCGGAAGAATGGACCGGCCCTTATCGTTGGCTCTCATTCGGACACTCAGCCGCGCGGTGGCTGGCTGGATGGCGCCCTCGGCGTGATTTACGGCCTCGAGGTGGCGCGCGCTCTCGCGGAAGATCCGGAAACCTCGGATCTCGCCGTTGATGTGATCTCATGGCAGGACGAGGAAAGCCGGTTCTATGGCTGCATCGGGTCCCGGTCGTGGATCGGTACGCTTGATCCTGAAGTGGAAGCGAACGCGACCGACCGGGATGGTGTGAAGCTGACCGATGCGCTGAAGGATGCGGGGCTGACCGATGTTCCGCGCCTGCGCATGGAAGAGGGCCGCTATGTCGGTTATCTCGAGGCGCATATCGAGCAGGGTGCCTGGCTGGAAGATGCCTGCGAGCAGATCGGTGTCGTCACCGGTATTGTAGGCATCCGAGGCATGACGCTTAAATTTATCGGCGAGCAGAACCACGCTGGGACGACCACGATGGCGCGCCGCAAGGACGCGGCTACGGCCCTTTTCCAGGTGGCCAGTCGTATCCACGAAGAATTCCCGAAGCATGCAAAGCCGACCACGGTTTGGACGCTCGGGCGGGTTGAGATCGAGCCGGGAGCGGCATCTATCGTGCCGGGTTATGCCGAGCTCACGCTGCAATTCCGGGACAGCGAAGAAGCGCTGCTCGACAAGTTCGAGGAAATTGTCGCTGAGCTGATCGCTGAGGTAAATGCGGAGGGCCGCATCAAGGCGAGTGCCGAACGCTCCCGCACGCCGGTCCCGCCATGTGACATGGATGGCGGTTTCCAGGCTCATCTGGCGGCTGCTGCGGAGAAGACTTCTCCGGGCAAGTGGCGACGCATGCCGAGTGCGGCCGGACACGATCCGATGGTACTGAGCGAAGCATTACCCTGTGCCATGTTGTTTATTCCGTCTATCGGGGGCATCAGCCATGATTTCGCCGAGGACAGCCATGAGGAAGACATTGTTGCCGGGTGCCAGGTGCTCGCCGATGCCACTGCGTCCATCCTCAAAACCTCCCAGAAGGAGACATCATGACCTCAGCCGAAAACACGGCGCGCGCTGTCGAGGTCCTCGCAGCGGCGCGCCTCGGCGGTGGGCCGACCGATCGTCTTCCCGACGCGCTAATGCCGGAGACGGTTGCTGACGGGTACGAACTGCAGAACCAGCTCAATGCACATTTGACGCAGTCAGGTTTCGGGCCGGTTGTCGGCCACAAGATCGGTTGCACTACGAAAGTGATGCAGGATTATATGAAGATCAGCGAGCCATGTGCCGGCGAGGTTTTCGCCACCATGGAGTTTCATGAGCGCGCGGATGTTCAGATAAAGCTTTATCACCGGATCGGCATTGAGGTCGAAATCGGGGTCCTGCTCTCGCATGATCTCGCCAAGGACGAGGCTTTTACCCGGGAGTCTGTCAGTGGTTACGTCGAGGCGGTAATGCCTGCGGTCGAGCTCGTTGATGACCGCTATACCGATTATCCGTCCCTGCCGGTGCCAATGCTCGTGGCAGATAATTTTTTCAATTCGGGAGCCATTCTCGGGGCGCCGGTAATGAACTGGCAGCATCTCGATCTCGCGGCGATCACCGGTAACCTCTATATCGACGGGGAAGATGCTGGAGCCGGTGTCGGAGCCGATATTCTCGGCCATCCGTTCGAAGCGCTTGCCTGGCTGGCAAATTTGCGTTGTAAGCAGGGGCGCCCGCTCAGGGCAGGAGAGTTCGTGCTCCTAGGCAGTATTATCAAGACGGTGCATTTTGACGAGCCGGCCCAATGTGTTGCGGATCTTGGCGAACTCGGTCGTATCGAGGTGGATTTCGTCTGATTTGGAGTGCTGGACGGCTTTGGTAGCCGCGAGTCGCGTTTCCGTTTTTGCTATGCATCTGTCTTCCGGCAAGCACATTTCCCGATGATACATACCAGACGTGTTTCATCGCTTGTCGGACACATCTGGCGGTGTCACCATCCTGTGCTCCCACACCACCATGGAAATAGTGTGGGGTTAGTGGTCGATCGTTCAGGAATGGCTTGAGTATGGCAACTTTCGTTCTGGTTCATGGAGCATGGCATGGTGGCTGGTGTTGGCGGCGGGTCGCCGACCGGCTCCGTGCAGCGGGACATGATGTCTATACGCCGACCCTGACGGGGCTCGCTGACCGTTCGCATTTATTGTCACCTTCGGTCAGGCTCCAGACCCATATCCTTGATGTTGCGAACCTGTTGTCTTGGGAAGATCTGGAATCTGTGATCCTGTGCGGACATTCCTATGGCGGGATGGTGATCACCGGTGCCGCAGACCGGGAAGCGCCCCGGATCAAATCACTTGTCTATGTCGATGCCTTTGTGCCCTCGGACGGGGAAAGCGCAATGGACTTGCGACCGCCTGAGCGGGTCAAGCTGGCCTTCGAGCAAGTGAGGTCTGTCGGCAAAGGCTGGTGGATGCCGCCAACCCCGGCAGCGTCATTTCGTGTGAACGAGGCGGATCAGGCATGGGTCGATGCGAAATGCACGAATTTTCCAATGTCTTGTTTTACGCAACCGGTCAGATTGACTGGCGCTGTTGATCGAATTTCCGCCAAGTATTACGTCCGGGCAGACGCGTATAAAGCCCCGCAATTCGACGCTTGTGTCGAGAAATTGAGCGGCAGGCCGGACTGGGACGTAAGGAGTTTTCCTTGCGGACATGATATCATGGTCGATATGCCGGATGAGTTTACCGCCGTGCTGGAAGAAGCTGGCGGTTAGCGATGTTGGTGTCAGCGACGCACCATTATGCGGCGCGGTTCTTGGGGCTGCGGCTAGACGCGATTATGGTTACCTATGAACACTCCCCACTCAATAAAACCCGGTGCGTTTACCGTTTCTTAGGTTCACCGCGACTAATTTCGTCAGTTAACGGTATGCGACAAGTAAAGCCGTTTTCGCTGGCTTGATTAGTAAGCCAGCATGGACTCCTGGACCAATTGATGAGTGATACAGATATCGCTGACCAGTTCAGTTCTTTCAATGCGCTGCATGATAGCGTGTTTCTGATCGATTCAGGCGGTCTCGTCGTTGCGGCAAACACGTCCGCACTCGAAACGCTTGGGCTGACGGCTTTGAAACTGATCGGTAGCCCTTTTTCGAATTATTTTCCTGATAGCGACATGCTTTTTCCCGGAGGGGAGGGGGATGTCGTCGAGATCAACGGGCGCCGCGGTGACGGCTCCGGCTTGTTGCTCGAAGGCCGTTCATCGGTTGTCTACCGCGATGCTAACAGATGTTGTCTTTTGGTTCTGCGTGATCGGCGCAGCAGGGTTTCTCTGGAAGAGAAGCTTGTTTGGGCCGCATTCAACGATCCAGCAACCAGATTGCCGAATTTGGTCGGATTCTGCAGCCGGGTTGGACAACGCGTTCATGCCGGTGAATTCTCGCTCGATGGCACGTCAATGGTCATTGCGATCTCCTTGGGGCGCCTTGGTTTTTTTGCAGGC
The DNA here is from genome assembly GCF_039990255.1 of Nisaea sp. Taxonomy (GTDB): domain Bacteria; phylum Pseudomonadota; class Alphaproteobacteria; order Thalassobaculales; family Thalassobaculaceae; genus Nisaea. The sequence continues at coordinate 742,780 of NZ_JBDXGG010000018.1, forward strand.
ACGCTTGGCGAAGCAACGCGTGCCCGGATTGTCAGGGAAGCGGGGGACCGGCTGGGGCGCCTGGAGGCTGTCTCTGAAGTTGCTCTGCTAGACGATTCCACCCTCGGTGTTGTGGTCTCGACTGAAGGCGGAGCGGAAGATCTCGCGGGATTGGTTGAAAAGTTGCGCGCTTGTGTCGAGGTCAGTTACTCGCCGAGCGAAAATGCTGCGCGCATCGTCCCGCATTTCGGGATCAGCCGGATCAACGATCCAGACCTCGATCCCGAGGACATCGTGCGTAAAGCTCGTTTTGCCCTGAATGCAGCGATGCAGAAAGCGATTGGCAGTACAGAGATTTACGAAGACGAGACACACCGTGAGGCGGTCCGGAATCTGGTTGTCGAGCACGATCTCCGGCGTGCGGTTTCGGAGCGTAGGGCGGAGTTCTGGCTCGCCTATCAGCCGAAGGTCGACTGTCAAACCGGTGAGATCTCAGGACTTGAGGCGCTGATACGCTGGAATCACCCGAAACGCGGTATCGTGGGGCCGAATGAGTTTCTGCCGATTGCTGGTCGGGCTGGTATTTCATCGGACCTGACATTCATCGTGCTCGAACAACTTGTGGCGCAGATCAAGGAATGGCGAGCGTCAGGGCTCCGTACTGTTCCCGTCGCATTCAATATCGGTGCGGAGGATGTACGTGAGAACCGGCTAGTGCCATTTCTGACGAACCTCCTCCACGATGCCGGGGTTGAGCCTGGTGCTCTTGAGTGCGAGTTGACCGAGACAAGTATTGTTGCCGACATCCGGTCGGCGAAACAGCTTTTCGATCAACTCGTTGCAATGGGGGTGCCGACGGCTGTCGACGACTTCGGCACCGGTTATTCATCGCTTGTCCATATCGTTGATCTGCCGGTCAATGTTGTGAAGATTGACCGATCATTCGTGCAGACAATGGAGGCGAGCAAGGGCAGTAATGCGATCGTCCAGGCCATCGTTGCCATGACAAAGGCGATGGGAGTTGTCTGCGTCGCGGAAGGTGTTGAAACGAGTAAGCAGCTTGCTGATATCCAATCGTATGGATGCGATCTCGCTCAAGGTTACCTGTTCGATAAACCATTGACGCCGGAGGATGTAGAGACCCGGCTGCGTGACACGCATTCATACCGAAATCAGATCGATCAAGACATGGCGATTCTTGTGTGAGATCCCCTGTATGTGCCCTGTTTTTCTGCATGAGCAGTCTCTATCACTTATAGCTGGCTGGTGTCCAAACGCTCTGAGAGAAGTGCGGGATTGAATCTGTGTCTGAGGACGGAAACCAGAAGCAGGATGCGGGTACAGAACCGCCAGAGGCAGACAGTAAAGCACCGAGCCCACCGTCGGCGGGTGGCAGCTTAAAACCGTCGCCCAAAAAAACTGAGCATACGCAGGCCCCGGATTCGGGACTTGATCTCAAATACTTCCTTTGGTTGGCAACTATCGCGGCAGCTATTCTTGCTTCCGTAAGTATGCTGATGGCCCTTGGGCTCTTGATACTCAATTTTGTCTTCGATCTGTTTTTTGGTGTTTCTCTCGTCGGAGATCCAAATTACCTCGGTATGATGCGCGTGACAGGCGTATTTACCGGAATGTCCTTGGTGGCTCACTTGCTTCGGTTACGATTGGTGGCGGTTGAAAACTCGATCCATGCCGTTCCGTTTCCTGACGAGATTATCGCTTCGCCAAATACGGGCGATCCGAAAATCGATAAGTTCGAGTGTCTGGGACGTGTTCTGATCAACGTTTACGATACAGAGGTTGCCGATCTAATTCTCGCGAACCGGTCGCGGATTAGCGAAGCACTTTCTGGCGCACTTTCCCTGGCGGTCAGTGATCCTGTAACGCGCTATTCAAAAGAAAAGATTGAGCACACGCTGCGCATGGGGCTTGGCGACCTCTTGCCGCTCAAGAGCGTTGCGACCGTGAGTCTTACGGAACTTCGCCACAGAGTGCGCTCCTCCCGGCCAAAAGACTGATTGCGGAGGCTTTCCCTGGATAATCCGCTCTGAACAGGATCGAAGGCTTGGTTCAGGATGCGACCTGGGGGCTGTCCATCAGGACGTGATCCGGGTTGAGCGGTTCGAGTAAAGTGTTCTCAAGGTTCGCCGCGCGCAGGTTCGTTTTCTGAACGCGACCTGCTTTTGAGCCGTCGCTTGAGCTGATCGGTGCGGGTTGGATTGATGCGTCTGTCAGGTCTGCCCGGCGTAGATTGCAGCCCCACAGGCAGGCACCAGATAGATTGCATCCGCGCAGGCTCGCCATCTCGAAATCGGAATTTGTGAGATCTGCCAGGATCAGCATAGAGCCATTGAACTGCGTTCCCCTGAAACTGACATCACGCATTTGAGCGCCACTGAGATTGAGGTTTCTAAGGTCCGCATTGTCGAGGTTAACGCCCTCGAGATCGGCGCGTGCGCCTCTCGCACCTCCGGTCGAAACCCAAAAATCATGCTCAATGAGTTGACGATGCAGCTCTACGGACATCGGGTCCATTGCTGCGTGCAGTCGCGCACTTTTCATGTCGACGCCGGAAAGATCCGCATCTTTGATCAGGGCGCCGATCATAACAGCGCCCTTGATCATCGCATTCTTTAAGGTGGCGCCGCTCAGGTCGGCTCCGGTCGCGATGGACTGGCTGAGGTCGGCTGCATCCAGTGCCGCGCCGACAAGCTTGGCGTTCCGCAGTGTCGCGCCACTCAGTCTTGCGTTGGACAGATTACTGCGTTCCATGTTCGCGCCGGACAGGTCCGCATTTTCCAGGATTGCACCGGAAAGGTCCGCCCGCTCCATATTGGCGTGATGCAACTTGGCATCGGACAGATTGAGCGGCGTCGTGTCGCTTTCGCTTCCGGACCATTTGGTTTCGGTCAAACGCCCTCTGGTACGGGACAAATTGGCGCCACGCATATCCGCGTCAGTGAAGTTGACCGATGCGATAACTGCCGAGGTGAAATTTGCCTTCTCCAGTTTAGCGCCGCGGAAGTTCGCAGACATCAGGTCAGCACCGGACAGATCGGCACCAGACAGGTCAGCGCCTTCCAGGTTTGCACCCTGAAGGTTGGCGCCGCGCAACAGGATATTTCGCATCTTCTTGCTGCGAAAATCACTGCCGAACAGGTTTGTCTCCGAAAGGTCCGCAGGTTTTCCAAGCGTTGAATCATCCAGCCACAGCATGTGCTGGTGCAGGGTGTTTTCCAGGGACTCTTTCGAGATGTAATTGAGAGAGCTCATGCTGTTCACCCTATAGGATGCTGTTTAAGGGTTCGTTAAGAGTGGTGCTAACCAAGAGCTTGAGGACACTTAATCGAGGCTGGACGGAGCAGCAGCGCACCGGCATAAAGGCGGATTGATGGTCCAGGTGCTGTATATAAGGGGTTCGGTGTGGCAATTAACAAGATCGTTGAGGCGCGCGCTGACGCGGTATCCGGTGTGAAGGATGGGGGCACGATCCTGATCTCCGGATTCGGTGCCGCTGGCGTGCCGACGGAACTAATCCATGCACTGCTCGACCAGGGCGCCCGCGATCTGACGGTGGTCTCGAACAATGCCGGGACTGGAGATCGGGGACTTGCCGCCCTTCTGAAAGAGGGCCGGGTCCGCCGGATCGTCTGCTCCTATCCACGTTCCGCTGGCTCCATCGCTTTTGATGAGTTGTATGCTGCTGGAAAGATTGAACTGGAACTGGTGCCGCAGGGAACGCTCAGCGAACGGATGCGCGCAGCTGGAGCGGGAATTGCCGCGTTTTACACGCCAACAAGTGTGGGCACGCAGCTCGCCAAAGGCAAGGAAGTCCGTGAGATCGACGGACGGGAATATGTTCTGGAATATGCCCTGAAAGGTGACGTGGCACTGATTCAGGCCGAGAAGGCCGATCGTTGGGGCAATCTGATTTACAATAAGTCAGCCCGGAATTTCGGTCCGGTCATGGCCACCGCTGCTGAGTGCACCATCGTCGAAGCACGTCAGATCGTTGATCTGGGCGAAATTGACCCTGAGACCATCGTGACGCCGGGAGTTTTCGTGGACCGCGTCTTCCACGTTCCGGCAGTTGCCATAGCTGCCTAAAGATGCCGGGTAAGCTACAGCCAGCCGCCTGAGGGCGGCTGGGGCTGGATTTGTTGAAAATAAACCTGAGGCCGCTGGACTCAGGCTTTGCAGCCGCGCTTGCGGCATTCCACCAGATACTCGATTGCCTTGGTCACGCCACCAGGCGTGTAAGGGATGTCGAGATAGGCGAAGGTGGCTTCCACGCTGGCGAGTGCGCCGTAAAGCATCGGCTCGTTCATGTCGCCCATGTGGCCAATACGGAAAGCCTTGCCGCTGAGATTGCGCAAGCCGCCACCCAGGGCGCATTGCAATTCGTCGCGGCATACATCGCGGATCTGGGTGCCGTCGATGCCTTCCTTAAGAAGGATTGTGGTGACACCGTCCGCGCGCTGATCCGGATTGATCGCGTTCAGTTCCATGGCGCCGGCCTGGCCCCAATGCTCGACCGCTAGCCGGGTGGCCTGGGCCAGCCGTTTGTGCCGGGCGAAAACATTCTCCAGACCTTCCTCAAGCAGCATGTCGAGAGCGGCACGTAGGCCATAGAGCTGGACCTGCGGGCTGGTGCCGCAGAACGTCCTGTAGCTTTCCGAGGCGAGCCGCAAGGACCAGTCCCAGTAGCGTCGCTGTGACGTTGCTTTCTTGTGCGCCTCGAGTGCTTTGGGAGAAGCGGCCACGAACCCGAGGCCTGGCGGCATCATCAGGCCTTTCTGGGAGGCGGCCACGGCAACGTCGACACCCCATTCATCCATCCGAAAATCGGTGACGGCGAGCGTCGGGATCGTATCGACCAGAAGCAGGGCAGGGTGCTCCGCATCGTCAATTGTTTTGCGGATCGCCGGAACGTCGCAGGTGACGCTGGTGGCGGTATCCGTCTGGATCAGCAGAATGCCTTTGATCTCGTGGTTTTTGTCGGCGGCGAGGCGATCCCTAATCTTGGTCGGGTCTATGGCCTGACGCCAGTCGCCCTTTAAGGTTTCAGTGCGCATCTGCAGCGCTTCTGCCATCTCACCCCAGCCGGTCGAGAAATTGCCGAGTTCCGGGACAAGCAGCAGATCACCCGGGGACATGGTGTTGACCAGAGCGGCTTCCCAGGCGCCATGCCCATTCGAGGCATACATGAAGAGCTCGTGCTTGGTTTTGAAGACTTTCTTCAGGTCCTCGAAGCATGTCTCGATCATGGAAAGCGCGATAGGATCGCCAAGATCCATCGGGTTCCGGACCATGGCCCTTTGGACCCTCTCTGGCACGTTGGTCGGGCCGGGGGTGTTAAGCAGGTTCCGACCGCGCTTGACGCTGTAACCAGACATATCCGTAGCTCCTGTTTCTCCGCGCCGGAACGCCGGTACAGCAAGCTTAACCCGGCAACGATCCGGCACTATCCACGTTTCTCTTTGGGTGATCCGTAAGGAATCCCGTCTATTCGGGACGTGCGACCTGAGTTATATGGTCAGTCGCGCGAGGCGGCAACACTTCAAAAGCGAGTGTGAGGCGCTATTATACGGCACGACTTATAACGCATCTGGAGCATCAGGATGGCCATGGAAGCGGCGGGACTGGATATCGCAGTGACTAAATTGACGCGGAATCAGGTCGCTTGGCGTGCAGCCAACGAAATCCCCGACGGCAGTTACGTGAACCTCGGGATTGGCTTGCCGACCACCTGCGCGAATTTCATGCCCGAGGACCGCGAGATTGTTTTGCATAGTGAAAATGGCATCCTCGGCGTCGGTCCCGCTCCTGAACCGGGCACCGAAGACCCCGAACTGATCAATGCCTCGAAAGACCCGATCACCTTGGTTCCAGGCGGTTCATTCTTCGTGCATTCGGATGCCTTCGTCATGATCCGTGGTGGCCATATCGATCTCGCACTGCTCGGCGCCTTCGAGATCTCCGAAAAAGGCGACCTCGCGAACTGGACTACCGAGAACCCGAAATTTCCGCCGGGTGTCGGCGGCGCGATGGATCTTGCGGCCGGAGCCAAACAGGTCTGGGTCCTGACCGACCACGTGACCCGCAAGGGCGAGCCGAAAATCGTCAAAAGCTGCAGCTATCCGCTGACGGCGAAGCATGTGGTGACGAAGATCTTCACGGATCTCGCTGTGATCGACGTGACCGACAAGGGGATGATTGTCCGCGAAATGGTCGAGGGACTGACGCTTTCTGGACTTCAGGAGCTTACTGAGCCTGAACTGACCTTGGCGCCGGACTGCAGTATCCTGTCCGCTCCCGCGGTCTAATATTCGCGTTGGTTGACTCGATCCGGATCCCCGGTTTCACTGCGTTTCTTAATGCGGCAGGAGCCGTGCAGCTTTACTGGGGACGTTCCTAAGTCATGGATGCAGTAGAAATTTTGCCAGCTCGCGCAAGTGACAGGGAAGGGCTGACCGACCTTGTACGCGAGTTGAAAGATTTCGAGCGATACCTGCATCAGGCACGGCAGCCGGGTGACAGGGTCGCGGCGGATCATGTTGACTATTTGATCCATTCTGCCGAAGAGGGCGCCGGCGCTATCTTTATTGCCTGGGTAGGTGCAGACATTGCCGGATTCGTTGCCGGCTGGATGGCGCTCGATCAAGACCCTTTGAATTTTCCGGAACTGGCTTCGCACGGCTATGTTTCGGATGTCTTCGTATTGCACCGATGGCGCGGCAAGGACATTGCCTTGCAGCTTCTCGTGGCGATTGAAAACCATCTGAAGAATCAGGGAGCCAGACGGCTTCGTATCCATACGCTCGCGCGCAATGCTGCGGGACTCGCCGCTTACCGTGGTTTTGGCTTTGACCCGATGGAACTTGTCCTGGAAAAACCACTCTAGAACAACACTCTAAAGAACATGCCGGTAAGGCAGACCCGACCCGCCGCGGGCTTCATACGGCGGAGATAATGGGAGGAATTTATGACGCGCAAATCCTATGAGGAATTGCGGAGTTACCGCTGGTATGGAGTTGACGACCTGCGCTCTTTCGGGCATCGCTCCAGAGCCAAGCAGATGGGATATGCTCGTGAGGATTGGGCTGGAAAGCCGGTCATCGCGATCATCAATACCTGGTCGGATATCAATCCTTGCCACACCCATTTCCGCGACCGTGCGGAAGAGGTGAAACGGGGCGTCTGGCAGGCAGGAGGTTTCCCGGTTGAGATGCCGGCAATCTCTTTGTCCGAGCCGTTCCAGAAGCCGACCACGATGATGTACCGTAACCTGCTGGCGCTGGAGACGGAGGAGCTGCTGCGTTCCTATCCCTGCGATGGCGCGGTGTTGCTCGGCGGCTGTGACAAGACCACACCCGCCCTTTTCATGGGCGCGGCCAGCATGAACATTCCGGCGCTTTTCGTGCCGGCGGGGCCGATGCTGCGCGGCAACTGGCGCGGCAAGACCCTCGGCTCCGGTAGCGATACCTGGAAATACTGGGCCGAGCTGCGGGCCGGAAATATCACCGAGGATGATTGGGAAGAGATCGAGGACGGCATCGCCCGGACACCCGGCACCTGCATGACCATGGGCACGGCGGCGACGATGATGTGTGCTGCCGAGGCGCTTGGACTGACCTTGGCGGATGCGGGCTCGATTCCGGCCGCGGACAGCAACCATGCCCGGATGGCGACGCGTTGTGGCCGCCGTATTGTCGATATGGTTTGGGAAGACGTGAAGCCGTCTGACGTCTTCACCGAGAAATCGTTCGAGAATGCGATCACGACAGTGATGGCGATGGGTGGCTCTACCAATGCAGTAGTCCATCTGGTCGCTATGGCCGGGCGTCTCGGCGTTGAGCTGGATCTTGAGCGGTTTGACGAAATTTCCAAGCGCACCCCGTTCCTCGCCAATATTCGGCCGTCTGGTAAGTATCTGATGGAGGATTTTTTCTATGCGGGTGGCCTTGCGGGGTTGCTGAACGAAATGAAGGACATCCTGCATCTCGACTGCATGACGGTGAACGGCAAGACCCTGGGCGAGAATATCGAGGGTAAAGACATCTACAATGAGGACGTTATCCGGCGGCGGAACAACGCGCTTTCGGCCGAGGGTGGCTTGGCAGTATTGCGCGGCAATCTGGCGCCAGGCGGTGCTATCATCAAGCACATCGCCGCCGATCCTTCGTTGCATACGCATACCGGCCCGGCTGTAGTGTTCAAGGATTACAATGACATGGCGGCGCGGATCGATGACCCCGATCTGCCTGTGACGAAGGACTCGGTCCTCGTTCTACAGAATGCCGGACCGCAGGGCGGACCCGGTATGCCGGAGTGGGGCATGTTGCCAATCCCGAAGAAGCTTCTGGAGCAAGGCGTTCGCGATATGGTGCGTATCTCCGACGCACGAATGAGCGGTACCAGCTATGGCACCTGCGTGCTGCATGTGGCTCCGGAAAGCTTTGTCGGCGGGCCGTTGGCCCATGTTCATGACGGGGACATGATTGCCCTCGATATTCCGGGGCGGACACTCAAGCTTCTGGTTGATGATGCAGAACTTGCGGCTCGAAGTGCTGTCTGGGTTGCGCCGGAAGCCAAATTCGCACGCGGTTTCGGGGCAATCTATGCGGCCCATATAACGCAGGCGAATAAGGGGTGCGATTTCGATGTGCTGGAAGGCACGGCGCCGACGCCAGAGCCTGAAATTCACTAGAAAACACACATATATTCCGGCGACATATTCGCAAATGTCGCCGCCGTCTTTCCGTTAAAGAGGCAATCGCCTCGGTTCCCGGACTTGCAGCGGGCGCACTTGTCCTGAAGTATGGGCGCCGAGATTGCACCTTATCGGGTGCTGTCAGTAAGCGGCCATCAAGGTCGCGATCTTTGGAGGAAACAATGAAGCATGTCTTTAAGGCGGCGCTTGTCGCCGCTCCTTTGGCGTTGACCGGATTTGCCGCCGACGCCGATACTTTCGTCCGTATGGTGTCCGGCCCGGCCGGCGGCTCCTGGTATCCGCTGGGTGCGAAAATCATGCAGGTACTCGGTGACGAAGTGCCAGGCATCTCGACGTCCAACACGTCCGGCGGCGGCATTTCCAACGTGAAGGCTGTCGATGGCGGCGATGCGGAAATCGGCTGGTCCTATGCTCACACGTCTTACAACGGCTTTGTCGGACGCGGAAAATTCACCAGCAAGCATGAGAATGTTCGCCACTTCGCAACGCTTTATCCGGCAACCTTCCAGGTTGCGGTGCGTGCCGATTCACCGATCAAGTCCTTTGATGACATGAAGGCCGCCAATGTCAGCCCGGGCAAGGCCGGCTGGACCGGTACCGCCTTCGCCGAGTCGATCCTGAAAGCCTACGGTTTCGACTTTGCCAAAATCAAAGAAAACGGCGGCACGGTTCACTATGTGAGCTACACAGAGTCTGTTGCGCTGATGAAAGACGGCCATGTCGACGTCTTTATGGCGGCGACCTCGGTGCCGCAGGCCTCCTTCATTGAACTGCAGCACAGCCCGGGCATCCGTTTCATCGGCCTGTCTGACGACAAGATGAAGCAGATCCTGAACGACAACCCGGGTTTCATCACAGGCTCAATTCCGAAGGATGCATATGAGGGCCTGACCGGCGATATCCCGTCCCTCGGTATCGTCACCAACATGGTGGTGAGCAAGGACCTGCCGGATGAAACCGTCTACCAGATGTGCAAGTCCTTCTGGAAAAACCATGCTGCCTTCGCCGAGGTGAAGAAAGTGTGGAACCGCGTGAAGGTGGAGAACGCTCTGAACGGCGCGGCCATCCCGGTCCATCCGGGTGCGCAGAAGTGCTACGACGAGCTTGGTGTCAAAGCCGGCTGAAGCTGACTTTTTTGCGTGGACCGGGATTCGCCCCGGTCCACGACCTTCTTTCAGAACATCGGACCTATCATGAGCGAAGCCAGCCAGCCCGCGCCGGCAGGGCGCTTAGAGTACGATGAGGTCAAGGAATACTCCTTCCTAGAAGACCTTCTCGTCTCCCGGCGCGTGAACCTTGCCTATATCGTCACGCTCGTTTGCTGCACCATCAGCATCGCGCTGGCGCTGTTCCATCTCTATGTCGCTCTGTACGGCACACCGGAGGGGCGGTCCTTCCGATCCATCCATTTGACGGTGATGCTGGCCCTGGCGGTTCTGGTCAATCCGCTCTTCCGTAAAAGCCACAAGGATCCGATCCTGCTGCCCGGCGATCCGCGTAATCTCTTGCGCGCTGCGGGCTTCGGGATCGATATGATCCTTGTCGGATTCGTGATCGTGATTCAGGTCTGGACGCTTTTGGACATCGACGCTTTCCATATGCGTCTCGGCTCCAAGGAGCCTCTGGATATGTTCTTCGGCGCGATATTGATCGGGCTGGTGCTTGAGAGCACGCGTCGGGCCGTTGGTCTCGCCATGGTCTGCGTGACGGGGTTTTTCGTCGTGCACACGCTCTATTCGCACTATTTCTTCGGGATCTTCTATGGGCCGCCGACCCGGTTCTCGAAATATATCGATACCATGTTCATGAGCAGCAACGGCGTGTTCGGCATTCCGCTTTATGTGGCGTCGACCTATATCGTGCTCTTCATCGTCTTCGGAGCCATCCTGATCAGGTCTGGCGCCGGGCGCTTCTTCATCGATCTCGCGGTCGCTCTCACAGGTCACCGTGTCGGTGGCCCGGCCAAGGCCGCGACCCTTTCAAGCGCTTTCATGGGGACCGTTTCGGGGTCTGCCGTCGCCAATGTCGTGACGACTGGCTCCTTCACCATTCCGTTGATGAAGAAGACCGGTTATCGCGGTCGCTTCGCAGCCGCCGTTGAGGCTTGTGCCTCGTCCGGCGGGCAGATCACGCCGCCGATTATGGGGGCCGCCGCTTTCATCATCGCCGAGAACCTGCAGGTCAGCTATTTCACGGTGATCATTGCCGCCGCCATTCCGGCATTCCTGTATTTCGTCACCGTCTATTTCATGGTGCATCTGGAAGCAGAGAAGCATGGCATCCAGAGCATTCCGGCCGAGCGCCTGCCGCAGGCCTGGGAAGTGTTCAAGGGCGGCTGGCACCTCTTGCTGTCTCTTGCCATCCTCATCGCCTTCCTGATGGTTGGCTACACACCGATGAAGTCCGCGTTCTGGGGCATTATCAGCCTGATCGCACTCAGTTTCATCAACCCGCATACACGGATGAGTCCCGTCGATATTCTCGCGGCTTTTGAATCCGGCGTGCGATCGACGGTCGCGGTGTCGGTCGCCTGTGCTTGTGCGGGGATTATCATCGGCTCGATTTTCGCGTCCGGCTTTGGTTTGAAGTTCACCCAGTCGGTGATCGAAATGTCGGGCGGCAATCTCGCGCTGCTTCTGAGCATGACCGCGGTCGCCGCGATCCTGCTCGGCATGGGGATGACGACGACAGCCGTCTATATCACTGTCGCGGCATTGATCGTGCCGTCGCTTGAGAAGATTGGCGTCCACCCGATTGCCGCGCATATGTTCGCATTCTACTTTGGGGTGGTGTCGACCATCACGCCTCCGGTGGCGCTGGCGGCATTCGCGGGAGCGGCTATTGCCCGCACACCGCCTATGGCAACTGCGTTCGAGGCCACTAAAGTCGGGGTCGCGAAATACCTGGTGCCCTTTGCGTTCGTCTATAACCCGTCGTTGCTGGTCGAAGGCCCGACCTGGATGACGATCGTTTCGACCGCTCTTGTGCTGTTCGGGCTCTGGGTGCTTTCGTTTGGGCTCGAAGGCTGGTGCCGGGGGCGGATCGGGCCTGTGCAACGAGCAGTGTTCCTGGTGTCTGCCCTGTTCCTGATGGTGCCGGTCACGGGAAGTCCGTTCGGTATTCCTGGTGTTCTTATCGTTGGTATCGGCCTGGCTGCCTCCGGATCAATCTATGCCTGGCGGCGCTTTGTTCCCGCCGTCCAGCCAGCGCGGTAGGAGGAGTGAGATGAGTACGATTTTTCTCGGCAAAGCTCGGCACTGGCTGCTTCTTGTGATTGTTGCCGCCTGCTTCTGGGTGACCGGTATCTATCACTTGCATGTCAGCGAATTTAACACTTTCGTCGGCATCACGATGGCGCTGGCGGTGCTGCTGGTTTTTTCGGTGATCCTCGATTACCGTCCGGGCGACCGCATCACGCGCGAGGACCTGCCCGAACCCGACGGAGATTGAGTCGGGCGGAAACAGAAGTCGGGGCCGCGCACTGTCGCGGCCCTTTTGTATGCGGGGACAGGATGAGTGATTTCGAAAGCTTCGATGAGCGCGACGCGGCAAGCTACGGCTACTGGATCGAGGAGAAGATCCGGTTCGCTGATCTGGATCCCGTTGGCCATGTGAACAACAACGCGATCGGGGTTTATCTCGAATCAGCACGCGTGACGCTGTTCGCGGATGCGGCGGGCGAAATGTATGGCGGGGATCGAGGTGGGTTCTCCTGGGTGGTGGCCCGGATGGAGGTCGATTACCTGAAGGAAATGTACTATCCGGGGGCGGTCCGTATCGGCACCCGGATCGAGAAGTTGGGCAACAGTTCCCTCGTCATGCGCCAGGCAATCCTTTTCAACGCCGAGCTCACCGGTCTGGCCCGCGTAGTCGGGGTCTGTTTCGACATGAAGGCCCGGAAATCAATGCCGATCCCGGGCAATGTCAGAGACAAATTGATGACGCTTGCGGGTCCGCCTGGTGCTGGCTGAAGGTTCACGCAACAGCATCGAAGACCCAACCGGCAACGAGTGAGCCGGCGAGGGCCGTGAACAGGTACAGCAGGAACGGCTTGAGCTTGAGCACGGGCAGGATCGCCATGGCTCCGTAGGTGCTGACGACGCCGCCCGAGATCAGAAACCCCATGGCCGCTCCAGGCGACATGCCGTGATCCAAGAGGGAGCGCGTAAGAGGCAGGGCGGCGAAACCGTCGAGATAGAGCGGTCCGCCGATCAGGACGGCCAGCGGTATTGACCACCAGTTTTCCGCGCCGACATAGGCCGACAGGGATTCAGGCGCCAGCATGTAGCTCAGCAGATGCTCCGTGGCGAAAGCGGGTATCAGGCAGATCAGGATAAGGCGCGCCGTCGCCCTGATCTCGCGATAGAAGCCGACCCTTTTGTCCACATCCTTCCATATCGCAGGTGTGAAGCCGTCCGGCTGGCAGACCTGACCGAGATTGCCGACGATTGAGTTCTCCCGCAATGATGTTACGGCCCAGTGCTTGTGTGCCATCATCGCCGTCAGGCTTCCCCCAGCCAGCCCGATACAGAAGGCGGCAAGCGTTTTGCCGATGGCGAATTCGACGCCGAGCGTAGCGGCGGTCGTGGCCAACATGGCCGGATCGGTAACAGGGGAGGAGAGCCAGAATGCCATCACCGGAGCAAGCGGGACGCCGCCAGCGAGAAGACCGACCATCAGCGGCAGGACGGAGACACCGCAAACCGGCGTGACCGCGCCAATCGCGGATGCCGCCAGGATCGTGCGGTGAATGTTGCCCCTGAATATCTCGGATATCCGACCACTTGCGCCGCTGGCCCGAACCCAGGCGGAAAGCAAGATACCAGGAATGACGAGGGGAGAGACCTCCAGAAGGCTCCAGCCAACGAAATGGATCGTGGCGATACTGCGAGCCGGAAATACCAGCGTGAGTCCGAGGAACACGGTCAATGCCGTACTGAGAACCCAAATGGTTCGGCGCGTCATAACCGGCGCCGTGGATGCACATTCGCTCATCAATTCGACTCCTGTCTCTGTTGCCAGACAGATTGTTGCTTGAGAAGAGATTTGAAAAACGAATAATATGAAATCCAGGTATTCAATTAATCGATGGATGTGAATGTCCCATCTTGAGAGCGACCTGTTGCGCACTTTCCTGGCGATCAGTGATGCCGGAAGTTTTGTGGGCGGCGCGGCAAGGATCTACCGTTCCCAATCTGCCGCCAGCACCCAGATTGCCAAACTTGAAGCCCTGCTCGGGGCGGATGTGTTCGAGCGTCATGGCCGTGGTGTTCGCCTGACAACGACCGGAGAAAAACTGGAGCCTGTCGCGCGCGGTGTGGTGCGCCAGCTCGATGAAACCCTGGCCGAGCTGACGGGGAATGCGCTCTCGGGCACGTTAAGGGTCGGTATTCCTGACGATGATCGTGAAGGCCTGCTGTCTCGTGTGATCGCCGACTTCGCCCGAAAACACCCTGGGGTGGAACTCAGCGTGCATTGTACCTTCAGCGCGGGCTTTCCGAAGGCGCTGGCCGAAGGACGTCTGGATCTTGCGGTGCATGAGGTCGGCAGTGTTGGCCCGGGGATGGAGCAGCTCTGGGCCGAGCCCATCGCCTGGGCGGGGTCACGAGCGCATTCAGTGCAACGGGATGACCCGCTACCGGTCGCGCTGTTCGATCGGGCCTGTTGGTGGCGGGACGTGGCTATCTCGTGCTTGCGGGACAGCGGACGCCGCTACCGCGTTGTTTATTCCAGTGAAACGGCCGCCGGTGTGGCAGCGGCTATCCGCGCCGGGATTGCTGTGGGCGTCCTCAACCGCTCGGTAATTCAGGACGATCTGGTTACGCTCTCGCCGGTGGACGGGTTTTCCGACCTGCCGCCGTCCTTCCTGGTGATTGAGCGGCGAGAAGGCGCTGACCCGGCGCTGTGTGCCGCCATGAGTGACAGTTTGCGCCGCGCCTTCTCCCGCGCTTGATCTTTCGGCGTTCGAAAGAGTGCCTCAGTTGACTGGCGTCAAAAGTTCCGCGCCCTCGAAGTGGGCTTTAATGTTCTCATAAACCAGCATGCCCATGGCCATGCGGGTGTCGTGCGTGGCGCTTGCGATATGCGGGGTGAGTACCACGTTCTCCATCATGCCGAACAATTCTTCCGGAACGTTGGGCTCGTCCGGATACACGTCGAGTCCGGCGGCGCCGAGGCGACCGTCCTTCAGGCAGGCGATCAGAGCATCCATATCGACGACGGAACCACGCGCGACGTTGACAAGTAGACCCTGAGGGCCGAGTGCCTCCAGCACCGCTTCGTTCACCAGGTTGTTTGTGGCGGCACCGCCCGGCGTGATCACGACCATGATTTCCACGTCCCGGGCCATCTCCACCAGATCGGGATAATAGCGGTAGGGCACGTCCGACTTCATGGAGCGGTTGTGATAGGAGATGTCCATCTTGAAGGCGGCGCAGCGATCGGCAATCTCCAGCCCGATGCGACCAAGACCGACGATTCCCACCTTGGAATGGTGCACCTTGTTTACGAAAGGATAGAGTTCCTTAACCGGCCATTGGCCGGCGCGCACGAAACGGTCCGCATTGACGATATGGCGGCGCGCGGACAGCAGCAGGCCGAGCGCAAGATCAGCGACACAGTCGTTCAGCACGTCTGGTGTGTTGGTTACCTTGACGCCCCGGCGGTTCGCATCGTCGATATCGATGGCGTCGTAACCAACTCCGAAATTGGCGATCAGCTTGGCGTTCGGGACCTGCTCCAATAGCGGCGGGTCGCATTTCATGAAGGTGGCGAAGGCGACGCACTTCTCTCCGACCTCGTCCAGCATCTTCTGTGGGTCCGGAGCACTGTACAGGTGATGCGTGGTGGCGATCTCGTCCAGCCGATCCATTGCCGGCTTGTAATACGGAGCGGGGATTAGGACGTGAGGTTTGTCTGCCACTTTATGTTTCCTTTTCTTGCGGCCTTGTTCCAGGCATGTCGGTGCCGGTTTGGATCAGAAAGATGAGCCCGGTTGTTTGTGGAATTCCTGTTCAGCTTCGGTACTTTCGCGTCCAAGAACGTCATTGCGGTGTGGAAAACGGCCGAACCGGGCGATGATGTCACGGTGACGCACCGCGTAATCGATTAGCTTGTCGTCGCCGATTGCTTCGAACAAGGCGACGCAGCGTTCCTGATCCTCCAGATTTTCGCTGTGCTCAAACGGAAGGTAAAGAAAAGTCTTCTCCCGGTCTGAGAGTTCCTGGTCGTAACCATTGACGAGAACCTTCATGGCGGCAGCACGGGCTTTCGCGTCGGCGGCGAAGGCCTGGCCCGATCCGCGGTGGATATTCCGGGTGAATTGATCCAGCAGCAGGATGTAGGAGAGAGCGCCGCGTGGTGTTTCCAGCCAGTCTTCCAGCTCTCCATTCGACGCGGACTCGACAAGCGCGCCGAACCGCTTCCGGATCTGCTGGTCGAGCTCCGGGTCCTTTTCGAACCATTGTTTTTCGGAGCATTCCTCGAACCAGAAACTGTGTATCTGCTCAATGTCGCGCATATTTCTGCCCTGACTTAGTCCCGGTGAGCGGGAACGATAAACCGCCAGCATGCGCAAGGTAAATGCACTGGACTTCCGTCCTGTGGATATCCAAGTAATGACTGGAACCCGCAGTGGGATAGTCGCCTGCTACCGGTCCAGCCTGGAGAGAACATGATCCGCGCGTTGAGAAAATACTGTTTGCCGCTTGTCGTTCTGTTGCTCGTTGCCGGTTGCGGTACGTCTGTCGTGCAGTCCCCGACGGGGGTGAGTGGCGGAGCCAAGAAGCGGGTACTGGCCTTCGCGGGGGAGCAGGGGCCGATGCTGCTTCAGGTTTCCGGTGAGCCGTTCCAGGAGGGCAAGGGTGAAACGGCGGCGACCTCCGCACGCATTCTCTCCGGCGTCTATCCCGAAGTTCCGCGCGGTTTTACTCTGAACCCGGCGATTGCCGGAGCACCGCAATTCAGGTTCAGGATCGCCTTTGATCCGCCAACCTCGACATCACCTGATCAGGTTTGCGCGGCCAGCGCCCAGAAACCGCTCAGTTATGACCGGCGCGATACCCGGCAGACTCTCGTCATGGTATTTTGCCGGCAGGACATCTCAATCGCAGCAGTCGAGGCGCGCTCGGACCGTATGACGTCACTAACGGATCCAAGATATCGAAATCTGTTGCTTCAGGCAGCGCTCGAAATGTTCCAGGGCGATGCGAATGACACTGGTAGCCTCGGCATTCTCGAGTTCGATCCGAAGCCGCGGATCAAACTGAATCCGTTCGAAGGAATTCTATGATCTTTGTTCCAGGTAAAGGACGTATTGCGCAGCTTTGATTGATGCGTCGTCGTTAACGACCCATATTTTCTGAAGCGGCGCCTTGAGTGCGTCAGACACGAGGGAAAATGGAGCAGAAACCCATGGCAGGGAAAGCGATGACGGCGGGAGCCCTTCTCTCCGCGATGGTGCTGAGTGGGTGTGTGACTTCAATGCATGGATATTCCGGCGTTGATAATGAGGGAAAGCGCGACTATCTGAGCTACGCGGCCTCGAGTACACCCGTCTGCCTGACCTTTACTGGCTCGGCATTTGTGGACCATGCGGCAAAACCCTCTGATGTTGCGGTCGCTGCTGCGGAATTTGCGTCCGGTGCGATTCTGGGCTCTTCGGCGCGTTTCACCTCCGACTGCGCCAATACCGACCACCCGGATTATCGGATCGTCATTCTGGCGAATGCCGATATTGTCGGCTCAACCGATCAGTTGTGTGAAGAAGAAACCATCCCGACGCGCCAGATAGCCGGAAAGTTGCGACTGGATGCAGCTTTTTGTAGCAAGTCAGAGCCGCTTAGTACGGCATGGTCCGCTGCGCCTACTCCGGCGGGGAGCAGCGATCCTGTGTTTCGCAAGATGATCCGTACCTTGATCAACGAGCTTTTCCCGATTGAACGGGATCGCGACAGGGATAGCGACAGTCTTCCCCTGTCGATTTTTTAGCGATGCAGTTGCGGCAGTGCCGCTGTGGCAATAGCTCTAATCTGTTCCGAACCAAGAGACGCGGTCTGCCGCGTCTCTATCGGCATCATAGGCTGTTTCGAAACGAAGGGCGTTGAAGCCGCCCACCGCATACCAGCCCGATGCATCCTCCGGATCGCGGCGGAATTCCTCAAAGCCGAAACTGCCGTCCTGCCTTTGAAAAACATCGACACAAAGCAGCCCGTCCGGGCTGTTCTGCGATGTAATGACCAGAGATTTCTTCAACGCGTGATCAGAACTGGTCCAGCGCCATGGCCATCACGCTATCGCCGGATTCCGTCATCTGCGTCAGCAGCGACGGAGCCTGGCTCAGGTGATAGTCAGCGAAAAACCGGGCGCTGATCAGTTTGCTCTCCAGGAAGGCCGCGTTTCCGTTGGCATTCTGTTTCTGCTCGGACGCTGCCTTCACGCCGCGGGCCAGCAGCCAGCCGGCACAGAGCAGACCCATCAGGTTCTGAAAGGAGACGCCGCCAGATGCCGCTTTGGCGGCGTCTTTGGGGAAGGTCGTGACCAGCCATTGGACGGCGTCTTCAGCCGCCGCGAGCGCGGTGTCCATGTTCCGGACGATGGAGCGGGCGGACAATTCATCACTGACGCGCAGCGGCTCCAGGTCGGCGCGGATGTCGGCAAACAGCTCTTTCGCCGCTTCACCGCCGTCACGTGCCACCTTGCGGCCAATGAGATCCATCGCCTGCACGCCGTTGGTGCCTTCGTAGATCGTGGTGATCCGGGCATCGCGGTAATGCTGGGCGGCGCCGGTTTCCTCAATGAACCCCATGCCGCCATGGATCTGGATATTGGTCGAGGTGATGGCGAGACCTGTATCGGTGCACCACGATTTCACGACGGGGATCATCAGATCGACCCGGCGCTGAGCGCGTGCCTTTGCGTCTTGATCGGTGTGCCGGTTGGCCCGGTCGATCTCGGCCGCAGTGTAATAGCAAAGACCACGCATGCCCTCGATCTGGCTCTTCATGTCGAGCAGCATGCGCCGCACATCTGGATGCTGGATGATCGCGACGGGCCCCTCGCTTCCCTGGATGGCGCGGCTTTGCACCCGGTCCCGGGCGAAGCTCACCGCCTGCTGGTAGGCGCGCTCGGCAATAGCGAGGCCCTGCAGGCCGACGGCTAGCCGGGCATTGTTCATCATCACGAACATGTACTCGATGCCGCGATTTTCCTCGCCGATCATATAGGCGATAGCGCCGTCGTTATCGCCATATGACATAACGCAGGTCGGGCTGCCGTGGATGCCGAGCTTATGCTCCAACGAGACCACCCGCACGTCGTTCCGGTCACCGAGAGAGCCATCGTCGTTCACCAGAAACTTTGGCACAATGAAGAGTGACAGTCCCTTGGAGCCTGGCGGGCCGTCCGGCGAGCGGGCCAGCACCAGATGGACGATATTGTCCGTCATGTCGTGCTCGCCCCAGGTGATGTATATTTTCTGGCCCTTCAGCCGGTAATGGTCGCCGTGCCGCTCGGACCGGGTCCGGATGCTGCCGAGATCGGTACCTGATTGCGGTTCGGTCAGGTTCATTGTCCCGGTCCATTCACCCGAAACCAGTTTGTGCAGGTATTTTTCCTTCTGCTCAGCGCTTGCATGTTTGCTCATAGCCTCGATGCCGGCCTGGGTCAGGAGCGGGCAGAGGGTGAAGGCAAGATTGGATGCGTTCCACATCTCCCAGACCGCTGTGGTCAGGGACATAGGCAGGTTCTGGCCGCCGAATTCCTCCTCGAACGGCATGGCGTTCCATCCGCCTTGCCAGAACTGACTATATGCCTCGGCAAAGCCTTCGGCCGGACGGACAACGCCATTTTCCAGCCGTGCCTTTTCCTGATCGCCTATTTTGTTCAGGGGGGCGAGGACGTCGCGCGAGAATTTGCCGGCTTCCTCCAGGATCTGGTCCGCGAGTGCTTCGTCGGCGCCGTCGAAACCCGGCAATGCGGCGATTTTGTCGTAACCGACAATCTCGCGCAGGGTGAAGCGCATATCGTCAAGCGGGGCAGAATAAACAGACATTGGTTTCCTCACACTTGGTCGGTCCGGGCTGTGGCGCCAGGTTCCCTATAATTTGTCGCAGTCTAGTGCCTGAAGCACGTGTTGCAATCCAAATAGAGCAGAACGCAAGATGTGGAAGTCATGAGAAAGGCCCGGCTCCTGAATGGAGCCGGACGAAAGGATCAAGCACCTATCTTGATGCGGCGCTCTGAGTCGGTGCTATCCTTGCTCTTCGGCATCGAAATGGTAAGAATCCCTTTATCGAAGGCGGCCGTGATCTTGGCCTCATCGATGTTTTCTAGGACTCTGAAGGCGCGCTGGAACTGGCCGTAGCGGCGTTCCGTCAGATAGTAATTGTCCTTCTCGTCCTTCTTTTCCTCGGTCTTTTTGCTCTTCACGGTGACTGAGCCACTTTTTATCGTGACCTCGACATCCTCCTCGCCCATGCCGGGGAGTTCCGTCGTGATGGTGATTTCTTTGTCACCTTCCTTCATATCCGTTGTAGGAACGCAAGGCTATTTTGCATGCTGGCGAATGGCATTGGCATGGAAAAGGCCGGTGCCTGAAGGAAGCTGTGAAACATACGGTCCATTTCGGCGCGAAGAGCGGAAAAGGGATCGGCATATGTCTTGGCGGGTTCCGAACTCTTACTTGCTGTTACGTTTCCCGTGGCGTTTCTCCTTCGCTCAGGAGCATTCGGTAATGCTCAGATAGAGAAGAATAGAGTGTCGCCGCCGGACGCTCATTGAGCCAGGTCAAACGATCCGGTCAGCCGCGCAGAGTTTTCAGATCATCTTGCCGGGATTCATGATGCCGTTCGGATCTATTGCTGCCTTCAGTGTTCGCATGAGGTCGAGTGCAACCGGATCCTTGTAGTGGGCCAGCTCCTCGCGCTTCAGCCTACCAATGCCGTGCTCGGCGCTGATCGAGCCACCGAATGAGACGACGACATCGTGAACCGCCCGATTATAGTCGTCCCACCGGTTCAGGAACGCATCGGAATCGCCGCCCTCGGGCTCTGCCACGTTGTAATGCAGGTTGCCGTCGCCAGCATGACCAAAGGCGACGATCCTGGCATTCTCATCCACGTTGCGGATTGCTTCGGCGGCAGCTTTGTAGAAGGCCGGTAGGCTGGCCACAGGCACCGAGACATCGTGTTTGATGGAGGCGCCCTCGACTTTCTGGGATTCAGAGGCGTTCTCGCGCAGTTTCCAGAACTCCTGACGCTGGTGCTCATTCTGGGCGAGTGCGGCATCAAGAATCAGGCCGTCCTCCATTGCTGTTCCGAGGATGGCCTCGAAGCGTTCCTCGATGCCCTCGTCATTGTCGGACGTGGTTACCAGTTCGATCAGCGTATACATCTCGTACCGCTTACCCAGAGGATCCTGGCAGTCCGGCATGTGCTTCAGCACAAGGTCAATGACAAGCCGCGGGATCAGCTCGAACGTTTCGACACTGTCGCCGCTTTCCGCCCGGGCGCGTTGCAGCAACTCTAGCGCCGCATCCACATCCCGGATGGCGCAGAAGGCAGTGCGGATATCGCGCGGCTTCGGGAACAGTTTCAGGACCGCAGCCGTGATGATTCCGAGCGTGCCCTCAGAGCCGACAAAAAGATGCTTCAGGTCGTAGCCGGTATTGTCTTTGCGCAGACTGCCGAGCCCATTCCAGATCCTGCCGTCCGGCAGAACGACCTCAAGGCCAAGCGTCAGCTCGCGTGTATTGCCATAGCGCAGCACGTTTGTGCCGCCGGCATTGGTGCCGAGATTGCCGCCGATCATGCAACTGCCCTCGGCCGCGAGGCTGAGCGGGAAATAGCGGTCCGCTCGGGCGGCTTCCTCCTGCAGGCTTTGCAGCACGCAGCCGGCTTCGACGGTCATGGTGTAGTTCAGCGGGTCGACCGAGCGGACTTTGTTCATTCGGGCAAGGGACAGCACGATTTCGTTGCCGGTCTCGAACGGCACGGAGCCGCCGCACAGGCTGGTATTCCCGCCTTGTGGGACGACCGGAATGTGCGCCCCGTTGCAGATTTTCAGGACGCCGGAGACCTCTTCGGTCGTGATCGGCTTCACCACCATCAGGGCGCGCCCCTTGTACAGACCGCGCCACTCCACGAGGTTGGGTTCCATGTCTGCCGGGTCAGTCGTCCAGCCTTTTGGGCCGACCAGCGCCTTGATCTGTTCAAGGGCGGTGGTTTCGGCTGCGGTCGGCGCGTAAGGGGCGTCGGAAAGGGCCGTGGAACGCGGGGCGGACATAAGACGGATCTCCAGAGCGAATGCAAATCGTGAGCAATATTATGCAGCAGCGCGGGAACGACAACCCGCCGCTCCGAGAAGGCACCTATGCGCGCGGCGCAGCGGCGCGGCGGAGGCGGTCATTGATGGCCACGCCAAGGCCTACTTCCGGGATCGGTGCGATTGCGATGCCGCTTGCACCGGGCAGATCGAGTGCACGCAGCAGGGCGAACAGGCGGGAAGCTGCTTCGGTCAGATCGCCGGATGCGCTGAGGGTTTCCGCACCGGTTGATCCCGATTCCTCTCCAAAGCCGAGAAACAGCTCACCATCCTTTGCTGTTTCAGCATTCAGACGAACGGGAAGTACCGGTGCGTAATGACTTTCGAGCATACCCGGCGCGACGATTTTCGAAGTGGTGTCGGCGGTTGTCAGCGATCCCAGAAGCGGGGCGAGCATCTCCACCGTGACAGCACCGGGCCGCAGGATGGATGGCACATTGCCGGAAAGGTCCAGGACGGTCGATTCAAGCCCGACGGAGCAGGGGCCACCATCCAGGATGATCGAGACCTTACCTGCCAGCCCGGCAAGCACATGCTCCGCCATGGTCGGGCTGACCCGCCCGGAGGGATTGGCACTCGGAGCGGCGATGGGCCGTCCGACGGCGCGCAGCAGTTCGGCTGCGAGCGGGTGTGCGGGCACCCTGATGGCGATAGTATCCAGCCCGGCGCTGGCCAGCAGGGAGATCGGGCATTTCTCCCGTCGCCGGACCACGAGGGTCAGCGGTCCCGGCCAGAACACCTCTGCAACGGAGCGCGCGCGCTCGTCAAAGTCGCCGAGCATGAAGGCCTCGTCCAGATCCTGGACATGGGAAATCAGCGGGTTGAAACTGGGGCGCGCCTTCGCCTCGAATATTCTGGCGACGGCCGTGTCGCTGGTCGCATCGCCGCCGAGGCCGTAAACGGTCTCGGTCGGGAACGCCACAAGCTCGCCGGCCGCAAGCGTTGCGGCGGCCTCGTAAAGCGCCGCGTCGGTTGGTTTCAGAACCCGTGTTTCAATCATGACCGCCGCTTATCCGCCGGTCTGACGGGATTGGTCAAGAGGCGGTCTTATGTTGCGATGCACAATAATGGTGTTAACGTGATGCTTGCGATACAGTCGTGATGCAGTCCGGGAGTGCGGCCATGACGGGAATTATCATCACTATTGCGCAGCAGAAAGGCGGGGCGGGCAAGACCACCCTGGCGGCCCAACTTGCTGTCGCCCTGGCCCATAGCGGCAAGCGGGTCGCGGCAATCGATATCGACCCGCAAATGAGTCTTTCCACCTGGTTCGATATGCGCGCAGAGATGCATGGAGACCTTGTCTACAAGGGTAAGGGCGCACTGGAGATCTTGCAGGTTACGGGCTGGCGCGCAGCGTCCGAGATCGAGCGCCAGGCCAGGGAAAACGACGTGGTCATCGTTGATTCCCCTCCGCATGCAGAAACCGAGGCGCGGATCGCGGTCCGCAATGCGCATCTGGCTGTCGTGCCGGTCCAGCCCAGCCCGATGGACGTCTGGGCGACGAAACCGACCCTGGAGATGGCCGACAAAGAGAAGACTCCGGTGCTGCTGGTGCTCAACCGGGTACCGCCTCGGGCGAAATTGACGGAACGCATGGTTGCCGCGCTTGCTGAGCTGAAGGTGCCGGTGGCCAATACGCAGATTGGTAACCGCGTTGCGTTGGCGAGTAGCATGGCAGACGGGCTTGGTGTCGTTGAATTCGCCAAGAGCAGCGTTGCGGCGAAAGAGATCAACGCTCTCGCCAAGGCGGTGCTGAAAGCCGCTGGTTGAGCGATCTTGTGACCTAGACGTTGCGGCCTTTGGCGATGAACATCCCGTTCAGGAATTTCTCCCCGGACTTGCCATAGCGGAACGGAGTACCGTCGAACGCGGTCATAGTGCCGCCGGCTGAATTCAGCACGGCATGACCGGCAGCGGTATCCCATTCGCAAGTCGGGCCGGTGCGCGGGTAAACATCCGCTTCACCACGGGCGACAAGGCAGAACTTCAAAGCCGAACCACGCGATATGGACTGGGCAGGTTTCAGGGTCTCGATATATGCCTCAAGCTCCGGCGAGCGGTGGGAGCGGCTGCCGACAATTGTCAGCGTTTCCTGTTTGGCCTCGCGAACCGAAATTGGCGTGCGGGTGCCGTCGCTTTCTTCCTCGAAAGCACCACCGCCGACGAAACCGGCAGAGGCCCGGCCATCGATCGGGGTCAGCACCACGCCGAGGGTAGGCTCGAAATTCTCCACCAGACCGATATTCACGGTGAAGTCGCCGTTGCGGCGGATGTATTCCTTGGTTCCGTCAAGCGGATCGACCAGCCAGAAGGTGCCGCCGGAGACATCCGGATTGTGACCGTCGGCGAAACTCTCCTCAGAGATGATCGGGATGTCCGGCGTCAGTTTCTCAAGTGCCGGGAAGATCAGCGCGTCGGCTGCCCGGTCGGCTGCGGTGACCGGCGAGCCATCCGTTTTCTCGTCGACCTCGATCTCACCCTCATAATATTTCATGATCAGTGCGGAGGCGTCCCGGGCAATCAGGATGACTTCGTTCAGCAACGTCTGTTTGTCCATGGTCTGTCCGGCTGAGTGTTGATCGGGGTGCATGAGCGGTCGTAGTTTCGATCTGGAATACCGGAACCGAGTGGATTTGAACAGGCATGTGCGGTCGCTACAGCATCACTACGGCACCAGAGGCCCTGCGCCGCCTGTTCGCGGTGACGGACATGCTCAATCTGGAGCCGCGCTACAACATGGCACCAATGCAGGCCGCGCCGGTGATCCGTGAGCGTGACGGAAAACGCCATATGGACGGGCTCCGTTGGGGGCTGGTGCCAAGCTGGGCACCGGACGAGAGCCGGGCCGCATCACTGATCAACGGGCGGTCGGAAACGGTCGCTGAGAAGCCGTCTTTCCGCGATGGCTATTCGAAGCGGCGCTGTCTGGTGCCGGCGGACGGCTTTTATGAATGGCGCAAGGTGGGGAGTGGGAAGCAGCCTTACCGGGTCTCGCTTGAGGGAGAGCGCCCATTTGCGTTTGCCGGTCTTTGGGAGCGCTGGGAAAGAGGCACAGAGCCAGTCGAGACCTTCACCCTGCTCACGACGGATGCGGACCCCAGGATCGAGCATATTCACCACCGGATGCCGGTGATGCTGTCGGAGCAGGAGGAATATGCCCGCTGGCTTGCGGGCGATGTGCAGGAGAGGGCTGCATTGCTGCGACCCTATGGGGGAGCAGACCTGGTTTTCACGCCTGTCTCGAACCGTGTCGGCAATGTTCGGAACGACGATCGATCCCTGATCGAGCCTGTTGTCGAAATGGAGCAAAAAGAAGCTCAACCTCCAGCTCCCCGGCAGGGGTCCCTGTTTTAATCGAGGCCGGCGTTACTCCCGGGGGCAGCGGTTCAAAATCTGGATCGTGTTGCCGCTTGCCATGAAGCCGCCGGTGCCGGTCGATCCCGCCATCTGGATATCGTTCGGGCCGAGCTTCTGCAGGTGCTCAACAAGTGTGGGCGAGCGCCGGAGATAAAACTGGAAATCGTCTTCCAGAGTTTCAGTGATGCTGACGGTTTCGGGGGAGGTATTACCTTCACGGGTCACGGTATAGCCGGTCTCGGTGAAGATCACGTAATTCTGCCCGCAATTGTCGGGTGACCAGCGGCCGACCAGCGTTGGCGCGATGCCGCGATAACGGATCACATTTCCAGTGGTCAATGGCATCACCACCGGTTCCTCCGCTTTCTGACTGTCCATCTCCGGGCCGCTTGGTGCCACCGAGGCGTGCGGAAACATGCGGGCGTAGCTGCCGAGTCCGACCTTGTCGGCGAGAGAGAGCATCGCAGGATGCTGCAGATAAAGCATTACCGACACTGCGCCGCCACCAAGGAGAAACAATACCAGCATCAGCAGGATGATTGTTTTGAGCGCGGAGCCTTTCTTCCGGGGCACAGGTTTCCGGAAGACAGGCGGGAGATCATCATACGCCGGACGCCCGGATTTTTCGTCCGGTCCGCTTTGCCAGGTATCGTCGTCCTCGCTTTCTGGCGGGGACTCGTAGCTCATCGAGATACTTTCGTCCCGGCGCGGAGCCTCGGTGCGTTCCGAGTAAGGATCTTCCAGCTCGGAATTCTCTCCGAAACCGTCCACAGCATCATCGTCGAGGTCTGGTTCGAAATCTGCAGCGGACTGATCTGCGATCATCGCCAGATCGATGCTGGACTGATCGAGATAGAACAGCTGGGCATATTGCCAGTCGCCGGATGCGTCGTCGTGATAGGCGCCGACCAGCCGGACTTCAGCACCGCGATCATTCGCGATTTCCCGTGCCAACCCGGACTTCAGGACGGAGTAGGCACGGGCCTGCTCGACAGTTTCCCAAGGGCCGCTACGATCTGTGGCGGGGCGGGACTGGAGGTAATAATGCGCATATCGCTTCATGACGGACCCGATGATAACCGTGCTACCAACTCTTGTCTTCCGCAAGAAACGCCGTTGCATTCTCGGCGTTCATTGGTTTCGAAAACAAATACCCTTGAGCGTAATGACAATCGAGCGCCCGCAATTGGGCAAGCTGCTCTGATGTCTCGACGCCTTCGGCGATCACGTCCAGGCGCAAGTTCTGTCCCAGCATCGTGATTGTGCGCACGATCTCCAGATTCTGGAAGTTGCTGGTCATGTCCTCGATAAAGGACTTGTCGATCTTCAGAGTGTCGATCGGGAACGTGTGCAGATAGGAAAGGGACGAATAGCCGGTACCGAAATCGTCGACGCAAATTCTGATATCCGCGGCCTTCAAGCGATCCAGCATCTGGGTCGACAGCGCGACATCCTGCATCAGCGTGCTTTCGGTGATCTCGATCTTGAGCTGTGTTGCCGGCAGGCCAACGCCCTCCAGACAATCGATAATGCCGGACACGACTTCCGGGCGGGCAAATTGCCGGCCCGACAGGTTGACGCTGATTTCCAGCTGATCGTCATCTGGACGGTCGGCGTTCCAGGCCGCCAACTGCATCCCGCCAGTATGAAGGGCCCACTGGCTGAGCGCGAAAATGGTTCCCGTTTCTTCTGCAACCGGAATGAACTCAACCGGAGAAATCTCCCCGCGCTCGGAATGGAACCATCGGAGCAAGGCTTCGAACCCGGCAATCTTCCCGCGTCGCATATCGACGATCGGCTGGTAGTACAGCTGCATCTCGTTGCGTTCCAGCGCACGGCGGAGATCCGAATCGAGGTCGAGCGGGGTCACTGGCCAGACCCGCATGGTGTCCTGAAAGGCGATGCTCTGAGCCTTGCCGCGTTCCTTGGCCTGATACATGGCAAGCTCAGCATCGCGCAGGATGTCTTCCGGCCGCTCGTAGCCTTGTTCTGAATGGGCTACGCCAAGGGATACTGAGACGAAGATTTCCTTACCGCCGAGGCGAAAGGGCGTGTCCAGTGTCTGATGCAGGCTCTCTGTCAGGCTGGTCGCTTCTTCGGGCGTCTTGATGTTTTCCAGAAGGATGGCGAATTCGTCCCCGCCCAGGCGAGCGACGGTGTCGCTCTCGCGCAATGTACTCTCGAACCGCCGGGCTGTGGCAAAGATCAGGTCATCGCCATGAACGTGTCCCAGACTTTCATTTACGATTTTAAAACGGTCAAGATCGAGGAAGGCGACAGCAAATCGGGCGTCGGGATCTTTGCGCAATCGTTCCAATGCCCTGCGCACGAGGTCGAGAAACAGTGTCCGGTTAGCAAGGCCCGTCAATGCATCGTGCAGGGCATCATGTACAAGTTGTTGCTCGGCCTTCTTGCGCCCGGTGATATCCGTCTGGCTGCCAGCTACGCGATGTGCTGTGCCGTCTTGACCGCGCACCGCGAGGCCTCGTGTCAGCATCCAGAGGAATGTGCCATCCGCGTGGCGGATCCGGAACTCACATTCGAAATGGGTGATCTTCCCAGCGAGGTGGGCATCCATCTGCGTGGTGACGCGGGCGACGTCATCCGGATGAATCCGGCTGAACCACTCGACCGGGTTATCCGAGATTTCCTCGTCGTCCAGGCCGAGCATTTCCTTCCAGCGCGGGGACAGATAGATTTTTTCCCGACGAAGATCCCAGTCCCACAGGCCGTCGTTTGAGCCGGCGGCGGAAAGAGCGTACCGTTCCTCGCTCTCGGCAAGTCCCTGGCGGGCTGTTTCGGTCAGAGTCACGTCGGTGCTGGCCATGATGACATCGCCATTCGCCATCGGCGTGAAATAGTGCTCAAGGATACGGCCCGACGCCAGACGGTGGTTGCTGGTCATAGAGCGTTCCAGCCGAAGATACTCGACGACCTCTTCAAGAACCTTTGCGCGGTCGATTTCCATGAAGTCACCCCGTGCCATCATGAAATCCACCAAATCGGAGACCGGTGTGCCGATGCGCATCAGATGCTCTGGGAAATCGAACATCTCAACCAGCTTGGCGTTCCAGACCCTAAGCGTCAGTGCTGAATCGAACACTGCGATGGATTGATCGATGCTATCCAGCGTTGCGCGCAGCAGCATGGTTTGGTCTTCAGCATGTTTTCGGGCCGCTTTTTCCTCGGTGATGTCCCGGTGAAAGCTCAACAAACCACCGCTGCTGGTTCGGAGTTCCGTAACCTCGATCCAGCGGTTCTTGCGGTCGTGGAGCAGGACGCGCCCGCCTGGTTCATGGTGCGCTTGAAGCCGCCTTTCTTGCCATAGATCGGGACGGTCAGACGGGGTGTCGGTAATCCAGCGTTTTACTATTTCCGGCTCGTTCAGCAGGCTGTCGAGAGTTCTCCCGACCAGCGCGATACCTTCGAGTTCGGGATAGAGATCGATAAACTGAGCATTCCAGGAGGTGATGCCACCGTTCTGGTCGAAATGGCAGAGGCCGACCTGAATTTCTTCCAGAGCGCATAGCAGTTCAGTTTGATGGTTCTCAAGAGCTGCCAGCTTGGTCATGCTCATTCTGTCACTTTACTTCCCATGCCGCGCAAACCCTCTTCCCATAAGGTAACAGTTACAGGCTGGACTGCGTAATTCTGACTCTCCGTTCCGTTGATAGGAGGTGTCCGCTGGACTGATGCTGGCGGCAAGGAGATCAGTTGTTCAGGCATTTCCAATGCCCTGGTTCCGTGTCGATTTTCCGAAAGATATCAGGGCGATGCCGCGTCTGTCACGGGAAACACTCCAATTCCCGAGGTTTTACCCCCAAATTTTAGCATCCGATAGTACTGCCAGAGTAATTGCGCTGCCGCACCGCGGTACGGTCGCCAGTGTTCTGCAATTGGATGAGTGTCTCTTTCCCGCGGACGGGCCTCCAGTTTTTTGAGTGCCCGCAACGCCTCCTGAATGGCGAGATCCCCGCCGGGCCAGATATCCAATCGGCCGAGACAAAACAGGAGATAGATGTCCGATGTCCAACGGCCGATGCCGGGAACGGATGTCAGCGTCTGGGCGACGGCTTCGTCATCCAGGTTCTGCAAGTTTTCAAGATCGAGCCGTCCATCTAGCACGTGCTCGGCAAGGGCGCGGGCGTAGCGAACCTTCGGGCGGCTAAAGCCAGCTTGTTTGAAATCCTCGTCCGTCGCCCGGGAAACAGCAGCTGGGGTGACGTCGATCTGCTGGTTGAGGCGTGCCCAAATGGCGCTTGCGGACGCGAGCGAGACCTGTTGCGCGGTGAGGATACGGATCAAGGAGGCGAACCCGGGAGGCTCGCGCCTTGATGGCGGTGGACCAAGCTTCTTATAAAGTAACTCGATGTCTGGATCGCGCCGCGTTAACTCGATCACGGCGTGGTGAAGAGCATTCTCCTGGCTCTTGGTGCCTGTCATGGCTGCCCTCAATCGTGCCGCTGTCTTGTTGTGCCAATGCAATGTCGTGAGCATAGTTCCTGCGTGGAAATTTGACCCGTGAATTTGTTAAGCACTGTAATGGGATAGCGTGGCCATGTTGAATGTGGATCGGCAGGCACAGGATATTTTGACGGTTCGGACGACAGGACACGGCTTCTACGATCTGACAAGGGATGCGTCCTCTTGGCTGGCGGAGACCCGCATATCGACGGGCTTGTTGACCTTCTTCGTCCGCCACACCTCGGCCTCTTTGACAATCCAGGAGAATGCCGATCCGGATGTACGTGCTGATCTGGCTGACTATCTTGCCGATATCGCGCCGGAAGATCCGGGCCGCTACCGGCACGGGATCGAAGGGCCGGACGACATGCCCGCGCATATCCGCACCATGCTGACCCAGACATCGCTGCCGGTTCCGGTTGCCGACAGACGGATGCTGCTTGGCACGTGGCAGGCGGTCTATTTGCTTGAACACCGCCGCGCGCCGCATCGCCGCGAAGTCGTTCTGCATCTGCTTGGTAACTAGGTTGAGACGTACGGTTCGCGCTTGACCTTCCAGCCGCTGGAACGTTTATGCAGGGACATGAAGCCGGATCATGCCGGTTTAAGGAACCATCCCACGGAGCCATCATGTCCTGCCATGAACCTGAAAAAGCCGAGGCACCTAAATCCTGCTGTCATGTTGTGGTAGAAAAGCCTGTCAGCACCTGCTGCGGTCACGGCGATGGTGGTGGCGGCGCCAGTTCGGGTAAAGCGGTCATGACCGGTAAACCTGAAGGTGTGGGGCCCGGTTATATTTGCCCGATGTGCCCGAGTGTCTGGGCCCCGGAGCCGGATAGCTGCCCGATGTGCGGGATGGCGCTTGAGGCGGAGATGATCACCCGGGACACGCCGCCCAATCCGGAATATCTCGACATGCGCCGGCGGTTCAGGATCGGGGCCGCTCTGACCTTGCCGGTATTCATCCTCTCGATGGGGGAGATGGTGCCCGGACTGGCCGATCTGGTCGCAGGCCAATGGAATGCCTGGGTACAGGTTGTGCTGGCAACACCAGTTGTCCTTTGGGTCGGGTTCCCGTTCTTTCAGCGTGGCTGGACGTCGCTGAGCACCGGGCATTTCAACATGTTCACGCTGATCGCCATCGGCACCGGGGCTGCGTATCTCTACAGCCTTGCAGCCTTGTTGCTGCCGGATCTTTTTCCAGCGGGTTTCCGGGGCGCAGACGGGCATGTCGGTCTGTATTTCGAATCGGCCGCCGTCATCATCTGCCTGGTGGCGTCGGGACAGGTGATGGAACTCGGCGCCCGCGAGCGGACATCGGATGCACTGAAAGCGTTGCTCAGTCTTGCGCCTGAAACGGCAAGACGCCTGACCGACGGTGGGGATGACGAAGAAATCGGCATTGACGATATCCGTCAGGGCGACCGTATCCGCATTCGCGCGGGGGAACGTATTCCGGTCGATGGCCGTCTTCTGGAGGGCACCGGCGCGGTCGACGAGTCGATGCTGACAGGTGAGCCTTTGCCGGTTGAGAAGAACGTGGGTGACAGCCTTGTTGGCGGTACACTGAATGGCCGTTCGACGCTTGTAATGGAAGTCGTCACTGTTGGGCAAGACACGGTTTTGTCCCGCATCGTGACAATGGTGGCGGAAGCACAGCGGAGCCGCGCGCCGGTGCAGAAAGTCGCCGATGCCGTCGCCGGGTATTTCGTGCCTGCCGTGGTACTGTCTTCGGTGGCCGCCTTCGTGGCCTGGGCGCTGCTCGGTCCCGAGCCTGCGCTGGCGCACGGTGTTGTCGCGGCTGTCTCGGTCCTCATCATCGCCTGTCCTTGTGCGCTCGGTCTGGCAACGCCGATGTCGATCATGGTCGGTGCCGGGCGCGGCGCGTCGGCGGGTGTCCTGATCCGCGATGCAGAGGCTATCGAAGGGTTCGAGAAGATCGACACGCTGGTGGTCGACAAGACCGGCACTCTGACCGAGGGCCGTCCCAACATGAGCGATATTGCGACGGTAGCGGGTGCGAGCGAGGACCGGGTTCTTGGCCTCGCCGCCGCGATTGAGCGCGGCAGTGAGCATCCGCTGGCCGCGGCGGTTATCCGGGCTGCCATGGAGCGGGGCGTTCCGGTGGAGCATGCGGCGGGTGTCGAGGTCGAAGCTGGTCTCGGTTTGCGCGGGCTCGTCGATGCGGCGCAGGTGGCCGCCGGATCGGCGCGTTTCATGGAAACCCTTAATGTTGATATATCCATGCTTTCGGAGGCGTCGGCGACATATTCGGAAGCCGGTGCGACGTTGCTCTATGTTGCGCATGATGGTTCGGCCATCGGCTTGCTTGCTGTACGCGACCGGATCAAGGATGGCGCGGTGGAAGCTGTCGCCGATCTGACCCGGGACGGCATTCGCGTGGTCATGGCGTCTGGCGACAATCCGAAAGCCGCCGCTGCCATCGGTGCCGAACTCGGGATACCGGACGTGCGTGGTGGATTGATGCCGTCCGACAAGGCGGACCTCATTCGAGATCTGAAGGCCGAGGGGCGTATCGTTGCCATGGCTGGTGACGGCATCAATGATGCTCCTGCGCTAGCGCTTGCCGATATCGGCATTGCCATGGGCAACGGCACCGACATTGCCAAGGAAAGCGCTGCCGTAACTTTGGTCAAAGGCGACGTGCGTGGATTGGTGAAGGCCCGGCGGTTGAGTCGGGCGACGATGCGGAATATTCGTCAGAACCTTTTCTTCGCCTTCATTTACAATGCTCTGGGCGTTCCGGTCGCGGCTGGTTTGCTCTACCCGCTGCTTGGGCTGACACTCAGCCCGATGCTGGCGGCGGCAGCGATGAGTCTCAGTTCTGTGTCGGTTATCAGCAATGCACTGAGGCTCCGGTCGACTAAACTCTGAGGAGGCAAGTCATGCTGATCAAGGAGGTCGAAAAGAGTGCGGGGCTGCAGGCCAAGACCATCCGCTATTACGAAGAAATCGGCCTGATCAGGCCAAACCGACAGGATAACGGCTATCGCGATTACTCGGCGGAGGATGTGCACCGGTTGCGTTTTCTGCAGCGGGCGCGGGGACTCGGCTTCTCCATCGAGGATTGCCGGGCGCTGCTGTCGCTTTACGACGAGACGGGCCGGGAGAGCGCGGACGTCCGGGCCATTGCCGAAGCACATCTGGATGAGATTGGTCGCAAGATCCGTGAGTTGAAAGGGATGCGTGAAACATTGGCGCATCTGGTTCATGCCTGTCACGGGGACGCGCGGCCCGATTGTCCGATCCTGAACGATCTCGCGGGCATTGGAGATGGCGCGTGAACTGGCGCTTCCTGGCATCCGGCGTCGCCGTCCTGATAGTGCTCGGCCTTGCTGGCTATTCGCGGATGCAGGACCCGGAACGCCCGTCCGTGATCTCCAAGATTGTTCCGGGCGCAACCGATGCCGATAAGAGCCCTGCAATCAGGCTGCGGCCCGGTGACACCGGACTGGTCGCGGACGGCCGCGAGATCTATGCGGAGGCCTGTGCGAGCTGTCACGGTGCGGCTCTTGAAGGTCAGGCGAACTGGAGACAGCGTAAGCCGGACGGCCGACTTCCGGCTCCGCCGCACGACCCGTCCGGACACACTTGGCATCACTCCGACAGGCAGCTGTTTGCTCTTACGAAACTTGGTCCGGCCAGGATTGTCGGCGACGGGTACGAAAGCGATATGCCGGGGTTCGAGGGTGTGCTTAGCGACCGGGAGATCGTGGCGGTGCTGTCTTTCATCAAGAGTACCTGGCCCGCGGATATTCGGGCCAGGCACGACAGTGTCAACCGGCAAGGACGTGTAAATACGGGCGCGAAAAACTGATCGCTGATATCCGTCCTGCTAGTTTGATGTCACCCGATACTCGTCGGGCAGGAAGAACATGCCGTCATTCTCTTCTGCTGCGTTGTGGCAATCGGCGCAGAACTGAACCTTCTTGCTGTTTTTCCCGTTGGTGACACCCATTGTTTTCCCGTTCGGAAAGATCAGCGCGTATTCCCAGTTAAGTGTGCCCGCGTTGAAGCCATCTTCTTTCTTCACCATCGTGAAAAGAGGTGCGCGTTTGACCTCGCCCTTCATGGTGACGTGGAAGCCGTCCTTGACGAGCACGGAGCCGACTGGGACGGACTTGGTTTCTTCGAACCCACCATAGGCCTTGCCGATATCATCGCCCCAGTTGTTCACATACCGATTGCCATGCGTGCCGGACTGGTAGGGGATGGTGTTGTACTTGTTCCAGGTATGAAAATCCTTGGCGCCGGGCAGGTCGGACTTGGCGAAACGCGGATACATCGTTTCCTTGATGCATTCGTAAGCAGCTATCGCTTCCTCATCCGTCAAGTCGGCCTTTCCCTTGACCTTTTTCGGACTGCCGGAGGCCTTCCATTCGTCTTCTACCCGTTGCACGGTGCATTTGCTGGTCGAGGCTGCAAGTTGGTTACTGTGTTCCCAGACCGCGTCAAGTTTGGCTTCGAGCTCGTCCATGCTTTCGGTCTCGGCCTGCGCGGGCAAGCCAGCGGTAATGCCGAGGCCCATAAGACCTACCGATGCCGAAAGCAGAACGAGGTGCGCTTTTGTGAATTTCATCTCTCTCTCCTGAAGATAGGCAACCGTTTCGAAGCCTGTTTTTTGTTTCAGGAGAGAGTGTCATGAGTGCACATGTATGGTGTGTCACGCTCGCTCAAACAATCGTGTGCGCGGCGCGAGTGCCGGTAGCAGAAGTCAGGAAGCGGCCGGCGCGCGTTGTCCGGCTGCCCGTTTTTCCAGCCACCAGGCATATTGCGGAGGCCAGGTTTTGAAATCAGGATCCAGCTTGAAAGTATCCGCCGCATGACGCGGCCAGAACGGGTCGTATAGCGCCTCGCGGCCGATGGCGATCAGGTCAGCGTCTCCGGCCTGCAGGATGGCCTCTGCATGATGTGGGTCGGTGATCAGGCCGACAGCCTGGGTCGTGATATCAACCTCGCGCCGGATCTGGGCGGCGTAAGGCACCTGATAGCCCGGCTCCCGGACCAGCTTGAAGTTGGTCGCTCCTTTTGGGGATTGACCGCCTGAAGAGCAATCGATGACATCCACGCCGCGCGCTTTCAATTCTCGCGAGAAAGTCAGGCTGTCTTCCATCTCCCAGCCGCCTTCGATGGCGTCGACGGATGAGATGCGGACAAACAGCGGGAGGTTGTCCGGCAACGCAGCGCGGACATCCTCGGCAATTTCCAGCGACAGGCGCATGCGGCCTTCGAGGTCGCCGCCGTAAGCATCGTTTCGGAAGTTGCCGAGCGGCGAGAGGAAAGTCTGTAGCAGGTAGCCGTGGGCACAATGGATCTCGACGGACTCGAACCCGGCATCGACCGAGCGTTTCGTCGCGTCGGCGAAAGCGCCCCGCAGCCGCTTCATGTCATCGAGATCAAGCTCGCGAGGGGTCAGCCAGCCGTCTGCGAGCGGCACGGCGCTCGGAGCTTCCGGCTGCCACGGTATGTCGCCATCGGCGATGTCTTCGGGTGTCAGCGGACCGTTACCCTTCCAGGGGCGCTGCATGCTGCCCTTGCGACCTGAATGACCGATCTGGATCGCGGGCACGCTGCCTTCAGACTTCAGGAATGTCGCGAGCGGCGCCAACCTTTTGGCGTGTTCGTCATCCCAGATGCCGAGGTCACCATGCGTGATGCGCCCGTCGCGGCTCACCGCTGTCACCTCCAGAATGACCATGCCAGCACCGCCAAGGGCGAATTTACCGAGATGGGCCATGTGGAAGTCGGTCGGGAAACCCTCTTCGGCCGAATACATGCACATGGGCGGGATCACGATGCGGTTAGGCAAGGTAATGCCCCTGAGTTGGATCGGCTCAAAGAGCAATGGTGTAGATGCAGTCATCATGTCCTCCCGTTTTTTGTCGAGAGGATACTCTAAAAGCCTTCAAGTC
Source organism: Nisaea sp. (assembly GCF_039990255.1). Classification (GTDB taxonomy): domain Bacteria; phylum Pseudomonadota; class Alphaproteobacteria; order Thalassobaculales; family Thalassobaculaceae; genus Nisaea. The sequence goes on from NZ_JBDXGG010000018.1 coordinate 778,570, forward strand.
GCGTATGACTGGTAGGTTCTGCAGGTGTAAGTCTTAAGCGCCTGTTCGGCACTTGACAGGGCCGCAGGTCGCGCCATCGTGTACGCTGTTCCATTCTTGAGAATTCTTCCCGCCCGCAAGGAGCAACTTTATGCCTATCGTCAATCGCATCGCCGATTTCCATGCTGAACTGACCGGCTGGCGACGCCATATCCATCAAAACCCGGAACTTGGTTTCGAAGAGTTTGAGACCGCCGATTTCGTGGCTGAACGGCTGACGGAAATGGGGTTGGAGATCCATCGCGGTCTCGGCGGCACTGGCGTGGTGGCGAGTATCAAGGGCAATGGTGGCGACGGGCCTGCCATCGGTCTGCGAGCCGACATGGACGCGTTGCCGATCCAAGAAAAAGGCACGCCGGAATACCGCTCGAAGAATGATGGAAAGATGCATGCCTGCGGCCATGATGGCCACACAACCATGTTGCTTGGTGCCGCCAAGTATCTTGCCGAGACCCGCAATTTCGCCGGTACCGTGCAGCTGATCTTCCAGCCAGCCGAGGAAGGCAAGGGAGGCGGCAAGAAGATGGTCGAGGACGGTCTTTTCAAGCTGTTCCCTGTGGACGAAGTCTACGGCATGCACAACCGGCCCGAAATGCCGGTTGGCAGCTTCGGCGTTTCTGCAGGCCCCGTGATGGCCGCCCGGGATAACTGGGAAATCTTCATCTCCGGCCGTGGCGCCCATGCCGCCATGCCGCATCAGGGCGTCGACCCGGTTGTGGTCGGCGCGAACATCGTCATGGCCCTGCAGACGATCACCAGCCGGAACACCGATCCGGCAGAGTCGCTGGTCATCAGCGCTACCCAGTTCCATGCCGGTGACGCTTTCAACGTGATCCCGGACGATATTGTCCTGCGTGGCACTTGCCGGGTGTTGAACCCGGCGCTGCAGGCAACCCTGCCGGAGCGGATCAAGCAGGTGGCGGACGGAATTGCTGCGACCTACGGGGCGACGGCCGAGCTGAATTACATTTCCGGCTATCCGGCGACAGTGAATACTGAGAAGGAAGCTGATTTCGCAGCCACGGTCTGCGCCGAAATTGCCGGCGGCATGGGCTCGGTCGACAGGGAACTGCCGCCGAGCATGGGCGCCGAGGATTTCTCCTACATGCTGCTTGAGAAGCCGGGCGCCTATATCTGGTGCGGCAATGGCAACACCGCCGGGTTGCACCACCCGGAATACGACTTCAATGACGAAGCCCTGACCGTTGGCGCCAGCTATTGGAGCAAACTGGTCGAAACCCGGCTCGCCAGATCGGCATGAGGTCATGACAGGCGCCACTGGGACGGCAGAGCGGAATCTGCCGCAGAGACTGCATGTCTTTGGCGCCTCCGGCTCGGGCACGTCCACTTTTGGCCGCGCCTGGGCCGACCGCTTTGGTCACAAGCATCTGGACACAGACGATTTTTACTGGGTGCCGACCGAACCGCCTTTTCAGCAAAAACGTCCGGCTCAGGAGCGTATCGGGCTGTTGAAACAGGCCTTCGACGAGGCCGGCAACTGGATACTGACTGGCTCGATGGTGTCCTGGGGCGAGCCGATGACCGACAATTTCCAGCTCGCCGTCTTTGTCTACACACCCTTCAATCTGCGCCTGGAGCGCCTGATCGCTCGCGAGGAAGGGCGCTTTGGCGCTGAAGCTCTAGAGCCGGGCGGGGCGCATTATGACGCGCATATGGCCTTCATCGAGTGGGCAGCGTCTTACGATACAGGTGGTCCCGAAATCCGCAGCCTGAAAATGCATGAGGCGTGGATGGAGCGTTTGCCCTGTCCGGTTGTACGGGTTTCGGGTAAGGACACGACGGAGGCGCAGATCGATCAGGTCGCCCGTTTCGTTTGGTCCTAGCGAGGTTCTCTGGCGTCAGATCGTGGCCCCGGACGGGCTCTCGGAGCTTTGTCTTTTGCTGATCAGGATGACCGAAGGGTCTGTCGCGTTTCGGCTGTAATCGGCGTATCTTCGCCGTCGCGTGCTTCCAGGCCACGGATCACGCCTTCCTTGTCTGCCGCCGGGCGGTTCTGGCTCAGCTTCCATTTGCCGTCCATTCGGGTGATCGGAATTTCGAAGCCGATGATGCCCTTGAGTTGACCCCGAACGAACTTCTCAGGTGCGTCGTTCAGCGCCCAGGGCTCGGAGTTTGCGGCCTCGTGCCGGTCGGTCAGCCGGGAGACCTGTTCGCGCAGACGTTCCTCATCTTCGAAGAAGCTGATCGGCCCATAGGTATGGACGGCGACATAGTTCCAGGTAGGCACGACTTTGCCGTGCTCCTGCTTTGTCGCGTACCAGTTCGGTGTGATATAGGCCTCTGGCCCCTGAAAGATTGCCAGCGCCTCGATTTCCGTTGCCTCGGTCCTGGTCTGGATATTCGCTTTCGCCAAGTGTCCGGTGAGGGTGCCACGCTCGCCCTTGTCGGCGTCGAGCAGCATCGGCACATGGCTTGCCACCAACCCGTCCGGACCGAGTGTCACCAACGTGCCGAAGGCGATACGGCGGATCGTCTCATGCAGCAGGGCGACGTCGTCTTCGCGAAAATGCGGCGGTGTGTACATGAGATTTCTCCGGTCATGAAAGGCGCCGGCGCAATGGTGCGCCGGCGCGTCCCTCAATCTGTGTTCGTCAGATTGGCAGGATATAGGCGGTCTTTACTGTTGTGTAGAATTCCGATGCGTAACGGCCCTGTTCGCGGGCGCCATAGCTGGAGCCCTTCCGGCCACCGAACGGGACGTGATAATCGACGCCCGCTGTCGGCAGATTGACCATGACCATGCCGGCCTCGGAATTGCGCTTGAAGTCACTCGCATATTTCAAGCTGGAGGTGCAGATGCCCGAGGACAGGCCGAAGCTCGTGTCATTGGCAACGGAGAGGGCTTCGTCATAGTCCTTCACTCGGATGACGCTGGCGACCGGGCCGAAAACTTCCTCGCGGTTGATGCGCATGGAATTGGTCGTCTCGGTGAACAGAGCCGGCTGCAGATAGAAGCCCGGCGTGGACCGCTCTAGCCGCTCGCCGCCAAAGGCCAGCTTGGCGCCTTCCTGCTGGCCGATCTTGATGTATTCCTCATCCTGCGCAAGCTGGCTGGCATCTACCACTGGGCCGATATGCGTGCCCTCGGCAAGCGCATCGTCGATCTTCAGGCCTTTCAGCTTGTCGATGCAGGCCGCGACGAACTTGTCGTGAATGCCTTCGGTTACGATCAGCCGGGAGGAGGCGGTGCAGCGCTGGCCGGTCGAGAAGAAAGCGCCGTTCACGGCAACATCGACGGCGGTGGCGAGATCTGCATCGTCCAGCACAACCAGCGGGTTCTTGCCGCCCATCTCGAGCTGGTACTTTTTCATGGTGGAGGAGCATTTCGCCGCCACATGCGCGCCGGTCGCGACCGAGCCGGTGAAGGTCACGGCATTGATCTTCGTGCTGGAGAGGATTGCCTCGCCGACAGTGCCGCCGCTGCCCATCACCAAATTCAGCACGCCGTCAGGCAGGCCGGCCTTCTTCAGAATATCGACCAGAGCCCAGGCGCAGCCCGGGACCAGGCCGGCTGGCTTGAAGACGATGGCGTTACCGTAGCAAAGCGCCGGGGCGATCTTCCAGGCCGGGATGGCGATCGGGAAGTTCCACGGTGTGATGATGCCGACGACACCGATCGGCTCTCGTGTGATCTCGACTTCGAGACCCGGACGGGTGGAGGCGATCTTCTCGCCGGACAGACGCAGGCATTCACCGGCGAAGAAATCGAACACCTGTGCGGCGCGGATGGTCTCGCCGATGCCTTCCGCCAGGGTCTTGCCTTCCTCACGGGAAAGCAGACGGCCGAGTTCTTCCTTGCGGGCCATGATCTCGGCGGAAGCGGCTGCCAGAATGTCGTGGCGCTGCTGGATCGGGCTGCGAGCCCAGGCGTGTGAGGCGGCGACGGCGGCGTCGATGGCCTGTTCGGTCGCGGCGGCATCAGCCTGCGCGAACTGGCCGACCACGTCGCCGGTGTTGGACGGATTAATGTTATCGCTCGCGTTCGTGCCTTCGACCCAGTCTCCGGCGATCAGATTGCGGTGCAGTGTCATGAGTTCCCTCTCTCAGTTCCGGCGCCATTACGAGCCGGGTTTTAAATCGGAGGGGAGCTTACGCCGCCTATAGCGCGACGCAAGAGGATCGAAGCCTCGGGCTTCTTTTCGTTGTGTCAGGAAAGTCTGTGTAAGAGTTTTAATAGGATAATGGTTTTTTCCTATCAGAAATCCTATCGTCAGTTGTGCCTTATCTTTCTCGCGATTGAGGCTGTCATCAGCCTTGCCAGGAAAACCCGCGCTACGCACAACACTCGGCGCCACCGCGCACGCCGTAGTCGGCGATGGGCGGTTAGCCGGTCTGTATTTTGACGGCTTCGATTTCCGGGAAGACTAACGGCTCAGAGTGCGATGCCGCGTTTGGAGAGTGAACGGAAGAGGGCGAGCGCACCGTCCTGCCATTCCGGCAGGGTATCTGAACGGCCAACGACATTCTCCAGGCACCCGAGTCGCGGGCTTGCAATCCGAACGACGTCGCCGAGCTTGTGCGTGAAGCCTTCACCGGGGCGGTCCCGGTCGTCCGTAGGGGCGAAGAGAGTACCGGTGTAGAGTACGGCACCGTCCGGGTATTGATGGCAGTCGAACATCTGCTGGGCCAGGTCTTCCGGGGCCCGGCTGATGACCCGCATGGTGCTGGAGCCGCTCAGCGTATAGCCGTCAGTACCGGTAATCTCCAGCGACAGGTCGGCGTTACGGATATCGGTCATGGTGAAGTGATCGTCCAGCAGCCGGATGAACGGACCCAGGCTGGCTGAGGCATTATTGTCCTTGGCGCGCCCGAGCAGCAAGGCGCTGCGGCCCTCGAAATCGCGCAGGTTCACATCGTTGCCGAGAGTGGCGCCGACGATCTTTCCGTCCGGCCCGCAGATCAGAACGACTTCCGGCTCCGGATTGTTCCAGTCCGAACGCGGATGCAGGCCGACACCGGCGCCGTGCCCAACGGACGACATCGGTTGCGCCTTGGTGAAGATCTCCGCGTCCACGCCGAAGCCAACCTCAAGATAGGGCGACCAGAGATCCTTCGCCAGCAGGGTCTCGCGCAGTTTCATGGCTTCGTCCGAGCCTGGGACAATGGAGAAAATATCGTCACCGATATCCCGGCCGAGCTGCGACCTGGCTTCGTCCGCCTTCAGCGGATCGCCCTTGGTCATCTCCTCGACCACACGCTCGATCATGCTATTCGGAAAAGTCACCCCGGCTGCCTTGATGGACTGCAAGTCGATGGGGGACAGCAAGCGCGGGCCCGCAGCTTTCGGATCGAAGCTTGTTTCCAGAATGTCGCCGATCTTGCCAATCACCGTACCTTCGGCGCCGCGCACAATGCTGGCCGGGCAGGCGGCCTTCAGAGCATGGGTGATGGTCGGGATTCGGGCGGTGATGTCGATGACATCCTCACCGCGCACGGTACAGACAGCCGGACCCTCCGGTGTGGATACCCTGCCCAGCAGCGTCGCTTTTTCCAGATCGACCGGCAGATCCCGCGCGATACGGTCACTCATCACTCATCTCCTCCCATATCCGGCGTTTCGTGCTTCTTCCTGCACGGCGGACCGGTTAATGTCCCCTTGGATAAGTATTGCCTCTCTGGGATACAAAATACCAGTGAAATGAAAGCCTGTTCCACCATGTGGAGCGGCGGCTTTGTCGCAAATCGCCCCAGGCTCGGAAATGAACTGTCTCAAAGGCTACGTGAATATAGGTTGGTTTTTTGAGGAGGAGTGGGTTTCAGGGTGGAGAGCCACATTCGGGGTGTCAGAAAGATTTCTCTTGCAACTGAGGCTGCAACGTGGCTTTTTTCGGACGTGCGCTACGCGTAGATGATGAGTTTATCGTCAGTAGCGGTCATTCTAGCAATACGTCGTATCGATCGTTGCCAGAACGCCCACTTGGGCAGATTAACAATACGGCAGCTGATCTACGCAAGCTTCCAGAACAGAAAAGGGCCATCTCCCGCTGCCAGTTCGGCGCGATCAGGGGGTGACCAGTGAAAGAGCCTACTTGAAACAGTTTAACGACCTTGGCCAAGCCAAGTCCCACCTTCGAGCCGTACCCGCCGAAGGACACAGCATTACCGCTCCAACTCCCATTCAGGACGAAGTGACCCCTGCCATGCAGGTGGCTGGGCGTATGTCGCATCCTGCGAATGCGGCCAAGAGTTCGTCCCCGATTCAGTCCCGTCGGTCCGGGTTGGACCCGCGCCGGATTGAAAAGAATGCGCGACGTACCGACATGTCGGGCGAACGCACACCTGGCCCCGATGCTCCGACGGCGGGACTTCTCCGCATGTTGGGCAATATCGGCGCCACAACACCAGCTGTCCCCGCCTGAAGGCGGCAACAGGAACGACCACCAGACCACAACGATCAGTATAAGGAATATGATCATGGCTACAGGTACAGTGAAATGGTTCAACACCACCAAAGGTTACGGCTTCATTCAGCCGGATGATGGCAGCAACGACGTGTTCGTTCACGCCACTGCCGTTGAGCGTGCAGGCATGCACGGCCTGAACGAAGGCGACAAGATCAGCTACGACATCGAAGAAGATCGCCAGCGCGGCAAGTCTTCCGCTGCTAACCTGAAAATGGTCTAAGCCAGACCTTTCAGACATAACCCCGGTTGGTTTTGTTCGATAGAACTGAGCCTCCGGGGCGGCCTTTTGGAAAGCGGCTCACTGAGCTTCTTCCGTGACGGTCTGAAGAACGCCAATCCATTCTGTGGGTTGGCGTTTTTTGTTGCCGGTCAACCGCCGTTGCGGACGATCCGTTCACGGTGGAAGGTGTAGATACCACTGGCGATGACGATTGTGGCGCCAACGATTGTCGCCAGATCCGGCAGATCGTCGTAGATCAGGTATCCCCACAAGACCGCCCAGGGCAGCATCAGGTAGTTCAACGGTTGCAGCACGCTCGCCGGTGCGAGTGACAGGGCTTTGATCAGCAATCCGTGACCGGTCAGGCCGATGACACCGATCCCGACCATCAGGGCCAGCCCCTGCCAGTCCGGCATGATCCAGAAGAACGGGCCGACGCACGTCATCGCCATGAGCCCGGTTATGCCCGTATAGAGCACCGTCGTGCTGGCGTCGTCGTAATGCGCTGCCTTGCGCGTGAGGACCTGGTAGACAGCGAAGAGGGCAATACCGAACAGCGGCACCAGCAGCATCTCGTCGAAGGCGGCAAAGCCCGGCCGGATGATGATTAACACGCCAATCGCACCGACACCGATCGCGCTCCAACGCCGGATCCCGACCTGCTCCCTCAGCAATGGCACGGAAAGGGCGGTGGTTATCAGCGGGCCGGCGGCGGCGATGGCCTGGACATCCGCCAGCGGCAGATGGCGCAGGGCCACGATGAAAACAAGGATTTCACCGGCCAGCAGGAACCCGCGGGTGAGCTGCAGGAGCGGCGCGCGGGAGGCGAAAACCCGGCGGCCCCGTTTGCGCAGGCCGTGCGCCAGGGTGACGCTGCCGAACACCATGTAACGGACCCAGAGAATTTGTGGTGCCGGATAGATCTGCGCCGCCATCTTGGTCAGCGTGTCCATCACCGAGAAAGCGAAGGTGACGGCGAACATGATGCCGATACCGGCGCGCGTGCCTTGGGCGTCCTCGGACGCGCTGTAACGATCCATCGTCATGCCTCAGGCGCGCCCTCTGCCGGTGCTGCACGATCCCGAACGCCGTGCCGCTTGTGGAAAGTCAATTGACAGGCATCGCCGCCCACTGTCCAGCGGAATGGCGGGCGGCGAAGACCTGTCCGGAATCAGACCGTGGCGACGGGCGTGGCCGGCGAGCCGACGACACCCGGCAGGCGCAGCGGCGGTGCTGTCAGCAGGAAGCGCGACCGGTTCTGGGCGCGCAGCCACAGCGCCAGGTCGTGCAGGTACCACAGCTCGCCAAGGTGAACCCCGAGCTTGAAGATGCAATGGTGGTGCAGCGGCATGAACACCGTGGCGTCGTCCGGCAGCGGTGCGTGCGGGTCCTCGACGCCGTAATTGTCCGCGATCAGGACCGAAAGGCCGCTGTCGGTGATCCAGTTCAGCAGGCGCTCGTCCCGGCCGTCCAGCACGCAGCAGGCATGCAGCAGCGTGTTCTCGTCCGGCTCCTTGTTCATGTCCATGATGACCTTGGTGAAGGCGGTATGCAGCAGCACCATGTCGCCTTTCTCGACGACCACCTTGTCCGCGTCCATGATCTTCATGAGCTGGTCGTAGCCGACATAGGTCCGTTCCCGGCCGAAATGCTTCTCGATGTCGATCAGGACGCCCCGGCCCTGCACGCAGGTCTCGGCCATGTTCTCGATGCCGAGCCGCTTCGCGTCGGTGCCCTCGAAGCGGGTATGCTCGTTGCCCGGCTGGTCCATGGTCGGCCCGGTGATATGCTCGCCGCCGCGCCAGCCGTTGTAGTAGACGATCTCCGCCTCGCCATCGCCGTCCGCATCGAAGCGCGCGCCGATATGACAGAGGCTGTCCCACTGGGTCGAATATTGCAGGCACAGCAGCACGGAATCGTCGGAGATCACATCCACCAGGCGTTCGTCGTTGAGGCTGAGCGGGAAGTTGAAATTCGCCAGCCCGCCACGTGCCGTCGCGAAATGCCGGGGTGGGAAGCGCCGCGGGTTGAGCAGGCGCTTGCCCGGATAATCCAGCGGCAGGGACAGGCAGAACGTCTCGCCGGTCTGCACCTCGGCCACACCCTGGCGAACCTTCTCGGCCGTCAGCAGGTTGATCCGGCCCTTCTCGTCATCCGCCCCGAAATCCCCCCAGGTCGACCCCTCGGGACGGTTCTTCCACCGCTTGCTCATCGCTTCCTCGCCAATGTTTTTTGTTTTTGTGCGCCGGTTGGGCGCGAGATGGGGGAGAGTGTCGGACGGGGTGGGCGGTCTGGCAAGGGGAGGGCGTGGGAGCAATCATATCCGGATGGCTCCGTCGCTCCGGTCAGCGTACTAGTAAGGAGTGTGTCCCTTTGATCGGAAGTGCTCTAAGCCATCGTTCTGTCCGCCACTGAAGGAGTGCAGCCACGCTTTCAATGACCGTCTGGTGGGCGTGGTGGCGGTGATGTCGCTCGATTCAGCCACTGTGGAGGCTGGCGGCAACTATACGTGGCTCCGCGATCAGGTCCGGGCCCGTCGGTGAGGGTGCGTCATATTGGCCCCCGCTCGTGTGTCGGTTGAGCGTTTATGCCCAGATGAGGTTTGCATTAGCGCACTGAGCGGCGATAGTTGAGCCAAGAAACGCCTTTTGATTTATTTTGATAATTAATATTTCGCATGATACGTGTATTTTTCTATTTGAACTAGTAGGGAGTACGATTATGCTCATGCGATCAATGATAGTTGCTGCATTTGTCTTACTTGTTGGTTCTTTGGTGACGCCTTTGACACCGGCGGATGCTCAATCTTCGTCCGCACCAATAGCGGTGGGGCAAGTTTGGGAAAACCAGGGGAACTCTACCTTGACCATAAGTACGGTTTCTCCTGTCGGGACACGGGGCACGCATAACCCTGGACCTTACGGAGCATTCACCGGAACTTATGTGAACGGCGAGACGACCGCGTTTCCCTGCGCTGTAGATTCCTATGCTGTAACTGGCTCGTATACCCAAAATTACGTGACCTGGACGGTAAACTGGCAAAACTCTCATCCAAGTAATTGTGGGACCTCAACGATATGGAGCGGAGAATTTGTTACAGTTCTAGAATCCCCAAATCCGAGCTTAAAAGAAATTGAGTCAAGTTGGGTTTTAACCGGTATTGGGATTACGCCGATTGGCGGGCTGATAACAGGAGATAATACGTTCACCCTCCAGTAATAACAGTAGGTTGCTGATGAACTGGATTTAGTGCGCCCGCGACATGCAGGCTTCACTGACGGCGGCGGAGAGATCCGGCCGCCGTTTTTGATTGGCGCGCTCAGTTGATTTAGCCGCACGGCTTACGAGACAGTTTTCGGTATGGTCCGCGAAATATGAGAACCCGCCTTTCTGGACGATGACCCACCTACGTCGACGGCATGGGCATCTACGGCGATCTGCTCTGCCGCCCGGCCCGGGATCAGGGAGTGAGGGGCTTTGGCTGTGGTGCCCCCGATGCTAGAGTTTTGCGTGCGAAGTTAACTCATTCGGGGGAGGTGTCATGCGGGGCGAGCGGGAAGGTGTGGCGCAATGACCGATGCGGATCCGCCTGAGGTATCTGAGCCGGTTGTCCTGAAAGGTGGCAAGGCCGTTGAAAAATGGAAGGAAGGCAAGGGCGTCTGGAATGATTGGGTAACTAAGAATCCAGTCGCGAAGATTGAATTCAGTGATGTCGATTTCGGGAGCAGTTCGGAACCCTATAGCAGTCAATCGTTCCGTGGGTTCCTGTTCGGTAGGTCCGGCGTGTCCTTCAACGCCGTCACTTCTAAAATTGGCGACGTATCCTTTGACGGCGCTGAATTCGGAGGCGGCGACGTGTCCTTCGATGGCGCCAATTTCGTCAAATCCGGTGTTTCCTTTGAGGAGGCTGTGTTCGGTGATTGCGCTGTGTCTTTCGATAACGTCGAGTGCTCAAAAATAACATTCAGTCCCAAGGTTATAGGTTCGGGTAGCATCACTGCCTGCGGAATGAAAGTGGATGGGCCGGCCATTTTTAGGCTTCCTCCCTCTGCAAAAAGCTTGAAACAGTTCGACCTGAGCGGGTCTTCATTCAACGGTCCGTTGACCTTGGAGGGAGATTTAACCACTCCGCCGGATCTCCGGAGCGTAAAGGCAGCGCATCATGTGGAGCTCGGAAAGCTCTCGGTAGAGCTCAAGCGAGATTCGATTTTCCCGTTCTGGCCTCTGTCGGAGCTCTCACGCTTGGCGTCTGACCGCGAAGACGCGGCTAAGCTGCGCCGGCTAAAGGAGATCGCTGAAGCGAACAGAGATCATCACGCCGCTCTGCGTTTTTCGGCGGATGAGAACCGGGCGCGGCGGTGGCGGGAGACGCCCCGGCTCGCCTCTGTTCTCGATATGATTTTCAGTGGCACCAGTAATTACGGCCAGAGCATTTTACGGCCATTCGTCTGGCTGTGTTTGCTCGGGGTGATTGCCGCGATGTTCTACCGGTGCGCTGCCTGTCCGGCATATGCGGACTGTTGGCAGGCGGCCCGGCTATCGCTCAGCAATAGCCTTCCCTTCTTGCCCCAGTCCAGGACCCTGCGTTTGGACGCTAGCGAGGCGTTGTATGGCGAGACGACGAGCCTGTGGGTTGACATTGTCATGGTGGTCCAGGGAACGTTGAGCTTCGTCCTGCTGTTTTTGATTGGTCTGGGCCTGCGGAACCGGTTCCGGCTGTAGAGGGTATCTAAAGGAAAGGGACACGCTACTTAAAGGTGCGGCCAAAACCCACAGGCGTCACCGATCCATTGCGGACCTTCCCGAATGACGTATCGTGTCTTTCTAACTCCAGTTGCGTAACCGCAGAGAAAGAGTGCCACCGTGGCGGACGAATTATACGAGGTGCTGGGCGTCTCCAAAGACGCGTCCAGCGATGACATCAAGAAAGCCTACCGAAAGCTGGCGAAGAAGTATCATCCGGACCTCAATCCAGGTGACAAGGCGGCTGAGGAGACGTTCAAAAAACTTCAGGCCGCCAACAACCTGCTGTCCGACCGGGAAAAGCGGAAACAGTACGATGCCGGTGAGATAGATGCCGAAGGAAACGAGACCCAGCAGCGCTATTACCGGGATTATGCCGGCGCGGGCGGGGACCATGCTTACAGGTCGAGCGCTGGGTACGAAGATATCAACGACGTCTTCTCGGATATTTTCCGCGCCCATGCCCGGAGTGGCGGCCAGGGTGGCGGCCAGAGGGGTGACGGCGCCGACTTCCGCATGCGCGGCGGCGACGCCCGGTATTCGATAGAAGTTCCCTTTCTCGAAGCCGTAAACGGCGCGAAAAAGCGGGTCACCCTGCCGAACGGCAAGGCGCTGGAAATTGGTATTCCAGCGGGCGTGCATGAGGGCCAGATACTCCGGCTGCGTGGCCAGGGTATGCCGGGATATGGCGGGGGGCCGGCTGGCGATGCCTATGTCGAGATTCACATCGCGGCGCATCCCGGGTTTCGTCGGCACGGGAACAACATCCATTCAGACCTTCCCATTGCCCTGCATGAAGCGGTTCTCGGCGCCAAGGTCCGGGTGCCGACAGTGACCGGCGCCGTGACGATGAGTGTTCCGGCCGGCTCCAACAGCGGCGACACCTTGCGGCTGCGCGGAAAGGGTGTGCCTGCCGCTAAAGGACGCACGGCGGGCGACCAGGTGGTGACGCTGCGTGTGCAACTGCCGAAGGAGCCAGACGAGGAGCTGACGCGTTTCCTTGAGGAATGGGCGAAGACCCATGCCTACGATCCGCGCGCCGAGAAGGAGGGCTGAGAGATGCGGGAAGAAGCAGAAATCCTCGGCCTGTTTTCTGGACTTCAGCGCGAGACGCTGCATGTCTGGATCGAGCGCGGCTGGCTGGCGCCGACGCGCGGCGGCGATGGGTACCGTTTTCAGGAAATCGACGTGGCCCGGCTGCGTCTGATTGTCGAATTCCGTACCGATCTTGCACTGGACGACGATGCTCTGGACGTCGTCCTGCCGCTGCTCGACCAGGTGCACGGCTTGCGCCACGAGCTGCACCGGCTCGCCGACGCGGTCAATGCCCAGCCGCAGGACGTGCAGGCGCGGATCTCGGCGCATCTTGAGGAAAACTGAGAGACGCCGCGTCGCGAACAGAGGGCGTTAAACCACCGGTTTTGCCGGACGGCTCCAGCGTGTCATCACGCTGGAGCCCCGATCGTTATCAGAACGCGTAGCGTCCTTCGGAGACAATCTCGGCCAACGGCTTGCGCGGGCTTGGCAGCTCGCGAGCCTGGAGTGCCTCGGGGAGTTGTGCCTTGTCGCCGGGGCGACCGATTGCGACAGCGACTTCAATCCGGAAGTCTGCGGGCACGCCCAGATCACTGGCCGCTTTGTCGAAATCAACGCCGACCATGGCATGAGCCTGCAAGTCCAGGCGGGCTGCCTGCAAAGCAAGTGAATTCCAGGCCGCCCCGGCATCGAAAGAGTGACTGCGTGATGGAACATCTTGCTCGGCGCCAGGTGTCCGCATCATCGGATTTGAGACCAGGAACACCAGGGCGCCGGCGTTCTTGGCCCAGCTCTGGTTGAAGGGGTTAAGAAGCCCGAGGAAGAGCTCCCAACTGATCGAGTCGCGCTTTGTATAGATGAAGCGCCACGGTTGGGAGTTGTACGCGGACGGTGCCCAACGTGCAGCCTCAAACATAGACATGAGATCCGCATCGGAGATCACCTCGTCCTTGAAGGCGCGCGGCGACCAGCGCTCGAGAAAGAGCGGATCAATGACGTGATCGGCGGTCCGGGAATTGGCGATCGTGATCATAAAAAGTCCTTTTTGAATGCTACTGTCGAAGTCGATCGTATGGATGGATCGGAAAAACAACGCGCAGGGAAAAGTGCCGGAGGGCTTAGCCCCACTTCATCTCGCCGGTTGCGACCTTGGAGCCGATGTCGAGGGCGATCCCCATGCCGAGGTTTGGGAACCGCGCTTCCATAGCGGCCTTGAGCGCTCCCGAATCACTGGCCTTTGCCAGCTCTTCATCAAATGCCTTCAGATAGGCGATTGTGTGTTCGACACCTGAAATATCGGTCGGTACTTCCAGCGCCATATGACCTGCAACCACGACCGACGGTTTGCGTTCCAGGATCTTCTCCAGGTTTGCAATCCAGGCAGTGCGTTGCTCTTTCGTCGGCGTGTCTGCGGTCCATACATGAACGCCCGAAAAGATCATCACGCCGCCGAACACTGCATTCAGGGAGGGCACAAAGAGATAACGCCGGTTGGCCAATCCTTCCGCCTCGACGATCTCGATGGTCTGGCCATCGACAGTCAGTGTCTTTCCGTCAAAAGGCTCCGGCATAACCACGTCCGCGAGCGTCTGCGGGCCGTTCTCTTTGAGCCGGGGGCCCCAGATTGCCAGCTTCTTCTCGACGTTGTTCTTGATGGCGGCGACTGCAGCGGGCGCAGCAAGCACGCGGGCCTCCGGGAAAGCTGCCTTGATCGGCCCAAGACTGAAATAGAAATCAGGATCGCTCTGGCTGACATAGATCGTCGTGAGGCGCTTGCCTGTTTTCTTGATTGCTTCAGCGACAGCCTTTCCATCGGGCAGTGTGAAGCCTCCGTCTATCAGGACCGCTTCCGAGGCCCCGGAGATCAGGACAGGGGCGCGAAAGAAACCGTTCGGACCTGCGGGGAAATTTTGCCAAGTGAGTTTACCCGCTGCATGCCCAATCCCACCTAAAGCAAACAGGGCGCCGGCAGCCAGAGTTGACGTCATCATGGTTCGTCTTGTGATCATGATTTTTCTCGCTTGATGTGAGTGGTGATTGGTTTCGGGCGGCCGAATTTCAGCTCCGGTGACCCGGCTCGTTGACTGTCTATGCGCTGCCTTCGCTCATCGCCCTCAGTCTGGCGATTAGATCGTCAGGACTGACGAAGAGAGCATTGCTCTGAACGAGGCGACGGTTATCTCCGGCACCGACAATCAACGCCGGAACACCATTGGCGCCGAAGCGGTGCATCTCCAGGCGCGCAGCATTTATGCCGCTGCTATAGGCGGCCATTAACGACTCGTCGGGATGCTCCAGGTGATCCGCGACTTCCGCCAGATCCATGATGCGCAATACATCCGAAAGCACCTCAATGTCCGTTATGTCGCGGCCCTCGACATAACGGGCGGTCTGGATGGCCTTGAGAGCCGCGCCCGCCAAATCCGGCGCCGCTAGGGTGACAGCGGTGAGCGCCAGTGTCGCTGGGCCGGAGTCGAACAGGCGTTTCCGGTCAGTCAGAACATTTTGACGATAGGTGTCACTGAAGGGTTGGCCGGTCAGGCGGGAAATCCGCTGATCATTTGTCCAGGCGAACTCCGCGAAACCGTCATCCATAGGGCGTGCGCCGTCTCCGGCAAAGAGACCGGTGGCCATGAAATCAACGGCGAATCCCGGCTGGTTGGCGAGCGTCTCAAGAATCGCTGAAGCGCCGTAACACCAGCCGCAGAGCGGGTCGTAAAGACATGTAACGTGAGTAGTCGCTGCCATGGGAATCTCCTTGGCCGAGACAATGGCACGTCCTTAATGATCGGAAAATACCAACAAAAATGACAAAATGTTTGTTATAGGTATACAATTAGATCCACAGGAATAGATCCAGATCCATGAACCTTAACCGTCTTGCATATTTCGCCGCTGTCGTTGACACAGGATCTTTCACGCGAGCGGCGGAGCGGCTCGGCGTTACCAAAGCCGTCGTCAGCCAGCAGGTCGCGCACCTTGAACAGGATCTCCGGACAACGCTTCTCGTTCGAACAACGCGACGCGTTCAGCCGACCGAGGCGGGTCGGATGTTTCACGCGCGGTGTGTCCTGATCCTTCGCGAAGCGGAGGATGCGTTTGACGAACTCGCCCAGGCGGCGGCGGAGCCGACTGGGATCTTGCGGATCACAGCTCCGAATGACTACGGCACGGCCGTTGTTGTCGCAGTTCTTGCCGCCTTCACGGCGCGCTATCCTGCCTGCCGGGTCGAGCTAACACTGAGCGATGATACCGTCGACCTTGTCTCGGGTAGAATTGACATGGCTATCCGTGTCGGTTGGCTTGCGGATTCCAGTCTGCAGGCGCGCAAGATAGGCTCTTTCAGACAGCTCCTGGTCGGCGCCCCGGCCTTCGCGGATCAAATATCGGCCGCCCGTGATCCGGAGGATCTCGCAGCGCTTCCGTTCATCGCGAATATGGCGCTGCGCGAGCCATTACGCTGGCACTTCTCCCGTGGAGACTTGGAGCGGCGGGCCGTGAACATGCAGGCAAGCATTGCCATCGACACGACGCCGGGAGTGCTGGCGGCTGTGCGCGCCGGCGGCGGTCTTTCGGTTTTGCCGGATTTTCTTGTTGCAGACGATCTGGCTTCGGGAAGGCTCAGTGTCGCACTCCCGGAATGGCGTTTGCCGTCGGGTGGAATCTACTCGGTCTATCCCGCAGCCCGTTTCCGGCCGACCAAAGTGACGGCGTTCGTCGAGATGCTCATCGCAGCGGAACGTCGCACTAGGTTGGAGGTCTCCCGGCAGACTGATCAATAGGGAGGCATGGAGGCGTGTTGGTGGCGGGCGCAATTGGACTCCAGCGTGTATGCCGCGTCATCCGACGACACCACGGCGATCAGGCAGATGAAATCTTTGCAGTCTAATATTGCTCTAATTGCGCTCTCATGCTTCGACTTTCTCGCGGCCGCTGAACGCACTGCGGGCCCCACCGGACTTTTGTGTCTTGAAGATCGATCCGGCATGTGGGGCAGGGGGGAGCGGTAGTCGCATCGGCACGGCCTCAGCGCGTGGTTCCGTGGTCATGTCGCCAGTGATCATGTGCTCAGAGAAGTGATCCCAGAGCGCCTGAGCGCCGCCGGATGCGAGCTTGCCGTAGCTGGCCGAACCGACCAGCGGCCATGCATCTGCGGCACGGCATTCATAGAACAGAATCAGCCTGTTGCGGTCTGACAGGTTCGGTGCCGAGCCGTGCAATGCTCGGACATGATGCACCGTCATGGAGCCAGCCTTGCCGGTGAGCGTGACGGCTTTCTCCGGATGAAACAGAGGATCGTCCGGGTCGATCGCCCCGCAGAACACGCCGGTTTCAGCGGAATGATGGGAGAGCACCGGGCCCCGGTGCGATCCCGGGATGACCTGCAGCGGCCCGTTCTCCTGCTCGACATCTTCAAGCATCAGCCCGAAGGCAAGCATGTCGTCATTGCTGTGCGGGTAGAAGGCCCAGTCTTGATGCCATTCCACAGCTGCTCCGCCGCCGGGCGCCTTGGTGTTGAGTTTGCTCGTCTGCAGCGCAGTGTCCGTGCCGAGCAGTGCAGTCAGCACGCCGGTCATGCGGGAGTCTTGCAGCACGTCCCAATAGTAAGGGTCCTGTTTGTGCGGGAGCTTGATCCGGGTCAGTCGCGGCGCATCTGCCGAGTGGCCGTTGTCGAGATCATAGACGTCGTCACTCTCTGAGACGGCCCGTGACTTCTCTATCAGCGCGTAGGTGATTTCCCTAAGCCTGGCGAGTTGCTCGGCGCTCACCGCATCCTCGACCATGAGGTAGCCGTTCTCGCGATAGAACGCGATATCGTCCGCAGCAAGCATCTTTATGTCCTCCCGTGGTTTGTCTCTACCGGGGGGCGTTTATTATTTGGCGCGTTTCAAACTTACGAGCACCACCGATCCTTTGCGGACCCTCCCGAATGAAGTGCGCTATTCTCCTCCCTCAATCTGTTCAATTCCAGAGAAAGGTTTCGATGATTGCTGATGCGCTTTACGAGTCGATCAGCGTCACCAAGGGTACATAAGGCAATCCGGTGAAACAAACCTGTCAGGCGCTGGCAAAAAAGGATGACCCGGACGTTTGCGGGCGTTCCTGAGAGTCCCGAACCTCCGTTTGAAACGAAACGTTCTGGAGGTTCGGGTGGGCAGGTGCTTGTGCAAGCAAGCTAACGATTGGTGCTTTCACGCGTGCACGTTTGAGCTTGGGTTGTCCGTCGGACCCGAGAGGGTATCTATCGGTCCTGTGACCATCGCACGGAACCGTCCTCGCCGATAAAAGCTTCGGTCAGTTTGGCGCCGTCCAGTTGGACATGTGCGAACCCGCAGAGCACACGGAGAGGAATGTCCGGGTCGTTGGCGGATTGGGTTTCAAACCAGGTTACCTTGGGATGGCCTTCAAGCTCTGAGGCTATGCCATAGGGAAGCGCTCCATGGCCGATGCAGCGGGTTTTAAGCGTAGCACCATTGGCTTGGCGGTCTTTGTAAGCCACCGCATTATGCTCATGTCCCCAGTACCAGTAGACGTTCTGATACCGGCATTTTCCATCTTCGCCGTTGAGGGCATCCATCACCTGAGAATAGAGCGCCATCATCTCGGCACCTTTCAGCTCATACCCGTTGTGATGCGACGTAATGATGATTCCCTGTTTCGGAGGCAGGCCTTTGAGCCAGTTGATTTGGTCGTCCCCAAGGTTTCCTGTCAGGTAAAGATCGTTGCGATCCGCGTGATAGGCGCTGTCCAGACCGACAAACAGCCAGTTGCTGTTCTCAAGTAAAAAGTAGCTGCACCCGCCCTGGTTCGTGAAATGCGTATTCAGTGCGTCGTAATAGGAAATTGGGCCGTCAAACATCTCATGATTTGAATTCAGCGTGTAGGAGCCTTCGTTTCCGGATGGCCAGATATTGATGAGGTTGTTCTGTTCCTCCGTCTGCGTAGCGGCATAGTAGACATCACCCAGGTGCAGTGTGATATCTGGTTTGAGCTTGGCTATTTGCTCGCCGACTAACTGTGAGGGGCCTTTGGGATCTTCCCGCCACTCACCTGTTCCCCAGTCTCCCGCAATGCACAGACTTACTTTGTCGGGAATGGTGTTGTGAACCGGGTTCGTAATGAATGGTGTGTGATAGTTCTTCAACCAGCTGAGAACGCACTCAGCCCAGCCAATGTCAAGCTGTTCCCATTTGCCAAAGCCAACTATGCTGCCGTCGCCCATGACCTTGGGTAACTCTTCCAGTAATTTTCTTAATTCTATTGCAAGTTTGATCCAACCATACTTGGTCTTGGGGAGCGGGGGGAGACTGCTTAACTCAGGCTCCAGAATTGAGAGCGCCCACGCAAACTCTGGGTATTCGAGCTTATCCGATTTTCCCTCGATAACTTGCCAGGCGTTCTCGTGGACGGATTTGATGAAGCTTTGGAACCGCAAGAGCTCAGCTTCACTGACTTTCTCCTTGAATTCTTCGTAAGCAGTTTTGAGTTTATTCTCAAAGTCGATCTGTTCTTCGTTTCCCACCGAAAATTTCTCCATTTGGTTGATCGGATGTGTGCGGTCCATCAGAGCGCTGGTATGCGCTCAATCAGTTTCGATTCTGCAGCTTGTTTGGAGACGGATAGTCGGCCTTATCGGGGCTGATTTTACCTAACGGTGGATACCGTTAACGCTGTTGGACATTTTCATCGGCTTCAATCCTGCCTCTCCCTGGGATGTTGGTCCCAAGCGATAATTTTTGTTGCTGGAGTGATGTCCAAAACATGCAATCTTAAAGTGTAAATATTATGAGTAGAAATTTATTACAAGAAAAATTTTGTGTAATTTTCATGCCGCATACTGTGTCGGCTGAGTCGGTGGGGAGACGGCGTGTAACAAGTGGGCGTGGGGAACAATCTGCGGGAGCGTTAGGGAGGTATGAGACGCTGCTGGTGCAGTTGCCGAAAAGGGCGGACGAGGGGCTGACGACGTTCCTCACCTGCTCGGCAAAGACCCATTTCCACAATCTACGCGGTTAGAATGGGGCTCAGGTGTGTGGGGTAGAGCAGAGATCTTCGGCCCGTTTTCCGAATTGCGTCGCGAGACGTTTCAGGTTGGTGCTCGCTCGTATTGGCGCACCAATACGGTCAATGCGTGGACGCAGGGCCTAAGGGCGCAGGTTTCCGTTGAACTTGATGAAAACTGATGTTTAGCGAGACATAAAATTGCCAGCCCCGGTTCAATTGAACTAGAGAGCGCTGCTTATTTCGATCTAAATCATTGAAAAAGCTGGTGGGCGCGACAGGGATTGAACCTGTGCGCCCTGCCGTGTGAAGGCAGTGCTCTCCCGTTGAGTTACATGCTTGGGTATCAATAAGTGCTCCGCCGTCTCAGATGATCGAAAACGGCTTCGAGTCCGCGTGGAAGAGACCGTTGTCCGATTTGATGCGGATTACCGCGCGCCGGACCTTTACGTCAGGCAGTTCGAGATGGATCTGGCCCTCTGGCCCTACTTCGACGGGGGTGCCTACCGTAGTCATGGTCTGCAGGTCGAAAACCGCTAGCAGACGCTTTCTGACGAGTTCGGTTTCATAGTCCGAACGCCATTCCACTTCGCAGAGGGTTCCGCGACGGAGCCGTTCGCCACCGCGCGGGACGATCACGGCGAGCGGCCCAAGTATCGCGCGGCGCAAGTCGAGATAGCCGCTTGCACGGCACTTGCCTTCGAGATCCGGCGTCCGCATTGCCGACGCCACGAGATGTTCCTTGATCTGGCGTGGCTTTAGGCCCGGATCGAGTTGCAGGAGGAGGGCTATCGCACCGGTCACATGCGCAGCCGAGGCGGAGGTGCCGGAGTAATTGCGATAGGAGATCCCTAGCCCCCCATCTGGTTGATTTTCAGGGTCGGTTAAATAGGGATGGGTGCTCATGATATCTACGCCAGGTGCGGCAATATCGACGTTGCTTCCATAGTTGGAAAAGCCCGGTTTCTCGCCGTTCCGATCCGACGCCATGACCGGAATTACATTGTCGAAATTGTAGCTTGCCGGAAGCACCGGATCCCGAGCGTTGTTCGAACCGCTGTTTCCGGCGGCCGCGACGAAGGTTACGTTGTTCTTCGCGGCATACTTGATCGCTCGTCGCAGAGTCTCTGAAGTGTCGTGGCCTATGTCCCAGCTGGCGTTGATTACCTTGGCGCCGCTGCAGACCGCCTCGCAGACCGCAATGGCGGCCAACCCCGCCGTTGGCGTGGAACGGGCATCGACGAACTTGAGCGCTGAAATCTCCGTTCCTTTCGTCATGCCGACGATGCCGAGACCATTCGCGACCGCCGCGATGGTTCCGGTTAGCAGCGTGCCGTGGCCATTCTCATCGTTCCAGCTTTTCGACGGGTGCAGGATGTTTTTACCGCTGATTTTCGCTTTTCGCAGATCTTCGTGCCCTGTGAACACACCCCAATCGACAATCGCGACCTTGACAGGGGCGACCGTGTCGTTTGAACGGCGTGTGCCGTTTTGGCCAAGCTCTGCCAGGCGTGACCAGGCTGCGGGTGCCCCCATTTTTTCCAGGGCCCATTGCTGTTCTTGCAGCGGGTCCGTGACCGGGAGCTGCAGGAAGTTTAATCGAGCATTGCGCTCGACCCAGCCCTCTGCCCCTGCGATGGCTTGAAATTGCTGCATCGACTCGATGCGTTCTCCCACCTTCCAGGAGGGTATGTCGACATGCACCAGGGAAATGGTCCAATCGCCGCATCTGAACTGCATGATTGTGCGTGTGTTGTCTTCTGCGAAGGCTTCCAGCAGTTCCGGGGCGGCAGGTTTAATTCCGGATACTGTCGTTTCCCCCTCGGTCGTAGGCTGTCCTATTATGATCTGTCTTTCATAGTCCGTGACCAATTTTTCAAGTTCGCTCTCGGCCATCTCGTTAACGTGAAGTCCAAACATCATCAGTCTCCTAATGAGGGCGTGTCGCGTTTCTCGGGGCCCGATTTGGGCCCCGAGAAGCCTAGCTGGCGTAGTGTGGGAACTCTCTCTGTACTCTCGCTTTCAGGGAGTCCTGATCGGTCCAGAAACTGGGGATGTTCTTGAGATGCAGGAAGCACTGGTACGCCACCCTGCGCCCGGCTTCGTTGTCGCAGGGGAAATGCACCCCGGCGACAACCCGGTTATATGCAACGCGCTTGGCGAGATCGTAGAGCGGACCTGCGCCGGGTTCTTCCTCGTTGCTCGGTGGACTGCTTTGGGGAAACTCCAAGAGTGCTCCCGCGATGACGTTTGAGATCAGGTAGGACTGCAGCGCGTGCCCGCTCGGAAAAGAGGGCGTCGCCGGCGGATCGAACAGCGGGACGATCGCCGGACAGACGATTGACGGCCTGCTGCCCCTGTAATGCCCTTTGAGGCACATCACCACATGTTCACCAACCAGCCGCGCCACGCGGATCATCAAATAGGTCGCTGGGTGGCGAACGGGGTCAACGCCGATCATTCCGAGCCAGTATCCAATCGCGCTGTTCCCGTCGTCCTGGTGAATCGCCTCTGCAAACCGGCCTTCGCGTTCCGATGTTGCATCGATGATGTGCAGGGTTTGGGTTTTGAGCTGTTTGACCGACATCTGTTGCGCCGGTGCTCCTGCGCGTTCCGCAGCCATTTTATACTCGTCCATCCAGCCTGGATTTCTCTCAAGAAAATCCCGCAGGTACATGTGAGCTTGCAAGTCGGCATGCCAGAACTCTGGGTGATCTGCACCGGGGTTCTGGGCGACGAAATCGTCTTCGGAATAATCCATCATCTTCTGGAAGACAAAGCTGTTGAACCGGGCTACCCGAAACATGCTCTGTTCCGCTCCTGAGCTCATGTTCATATTCATGTTCATGTTCATGTTTTTTGATGCTAACCCAGACATGTGAGTCCCCCTTTTTATGATTGTCGTCCTACGGACGAGGTTGGTTCAGTCCCTATTCGGGTAGCCCGGCCGTGAGCAGATGTGCCGCGAACCGATCAAGGCCTCCGTTGTCCCGGATCGCGTATCCGGCACAAAATCGCCGGACCCGGAATCCGTTCTGGAGATCGAGCAGTTGAGCCGCCATCTTTCGAGCCTCGCCGATGCGGCCCGACGCGGACAGGCTGGCGGTCAACAGCCGCACATTGGCGGCGAATTTGGGATTTCCCGCGAACGCCCGGCGATGCCAGGCGACCGCCGTGTCGTAATCGCCGGACGTATAGGCGGCGAGGCCAAGAGCGCAATGTGTGAAGAACAGGCAAGGATCAAGCGGCGATAGCCGCAGGGCAATCTCCGCCCGCCGCCGTGCCTCTGCGCCGTCCCCCATATAGCTGTAGGCCGGGCTGCTCCGGACCCAGGCGAGGGCGGAGTTCGGGCTTGTCGTAAGGGCACGGTCGAACAGTTCGATCGCGCTGTCATACTCTCGGAGACGCAGAGCCCGAACATGTCCGCAGATCGCGAGCGCGGCAATGTCCCTCTGATCGCGCTCGAGTGCCGCGTTGGCCAACTCGTTCATCGCGTTGCGGTCCCGTGTCGGGTCGGGCGACCAGCCTTGGTCCATGCGAATGCTGTACCAGAGCGCCTTGTAGGCGCGTGGCGCGGCGTAACTATCGTCGAGTTCGGCTGCTCGGGAAAAGAGGCCCTCCGCGCGCTCGAATTCCGGGCGATTGAGCCTGTAGAGTGCATCGAGACCGCGCAGGAAACAGTCGTAGGCGTCGAGATTCTCTGGCGGCTTTCGCAGTGCCCGGCGTGTCTCGGCGTCGCGCACGTGTGGGACGATGGACCGTATGATTCTGTCAGCGATGCGATCCTGCAGTTCGAACAGGTCGTCGCCGGTGCCTTCGATCCGCTCGTTCCAGAGTACGGTCTGGTTCGCGGCATTGCACAGTTCGGCCGAGATGCGGACCCGGTTGCGGTCGCGCCGGACGCTGCCCGAGAGCAGATAGCGTGCGCCAAGTGCCTCGCCGACTGCCTTCATGTCTAAGAGACCCTGACGATAAGACAGGGTCGAAATGCGGGAGATGACTAAGAGCTCTGGTACTGTCGACAGAACGCTGACGATTTCCTCGACGACGCCATCGCCGAAATAGGTTTCGTTGACGGAGGTTCCATATTCGACGAAGGGCAGCACGGCGACCGATGGACGGTCTTGGAAGGTTTGCCCGGAAGAGATTCCGCATATGGAATCATCAGGTGAAGCGGGGGCGAATTCCTTGGTCGGCCCGGGTTCCCGTCGGGGCTCTAGCAGAAATGTCTCGGCAGTTGCTGACGGTGGCCGCTTCGTGACGACGTGACGAAGTGACTCGTAGAGCGAGGTCGTTTCCTGCGATGGCGCAAGATCGAGGCGTGTGCGCAGGGCTTGACGGCAGCGCTCGAATTCTCGGCTTGCTTGGGGCCGGTCATCGAGCTGGACCAGCGCTTTCATTAGGTTTCGCACGGCCACCTCGTGAGTGGGGTCGAAACGGACCAGCCGCCGGGTCACGATTACCTGGACTTCCGGCCCTGTTCCGCTCTCGTTCACTTGTTCGATGGCAATCTCAAGGCGTTTCCGGAGGGTATCTCCGAGACGTGCCCGCTCGCTGAGTAACCATTGATCGAAGCTCGCGGTTAGTCCGAGAAAATCTTCCAGCAGGCGTTCGTTGCAAATCTCCGGCAAATCGTCGAACAAAGAGTCTGGACCATCCAGTCTGTTATCGAGCAGGTCAAACACGTCTATTCGACACAATGAAATATTAAGGCGCAGATGTTCACGGTCCACCTCAAGAAGAGGCTTAACCTGTTCCGGTATGATCGCTATGAGTTCCGCAAGAGATTGGCGCAGGCTGGTTTTCGCCTGCTGCTCGCTGGAACGGTCCCACAGGAGACCCGCCAGCTTGCTGCGCGACACGCGGTCGCCTCGGGCTAGGCAGAGAAACGCGAACAAGGCTCTGGTCTTGCGCCCGCGGGGCAGAATGTCGGAGCCATCTGCGGCTGCTGCCCTCATTGGGCCAATTAACTGGATACTGGCCAGTGCACTCTCGGTGGAGACGGCTGTTTCGAGCTTTTCGTTGCCACGATACGGCGCGGCTGCGCCAAGTATTTCTGATGTCTTCGTGCGCAAACGATCTTGTTTCGGCATCCTTCCAATTAGACACAGCAATTCGAGCGGGTTGTGTGCCTGCTCGCTGGTGTCTCCGGATGCAGATTGCAACCAAAATGATTCTGAAGTCCATTTAAAACTCTCTTTAAAAGAGTGTTTTTCACGGGTATGCAGATCATGCATTTGCTGGGCGAATTCGAGAGGTGAGGGGCGCTTGCAAGTCATCTCGCAGGCCAAATCGATACTGTGGTTGAGTTGAGTGATTGGTGGCATGATCACTGTCAATCTACGGAGCTCAGGCCGAGACGCGCGCTCTTGCGTCCGCTGGCGAGACTGCTTTCAGAGATTGTTGTCGGCAGTTGCAGGGATATCGTCGCCCGCTGCATGCACTGACCCGGTGCCATGCCGTCGCGGTAGGTGATTATTTCGGGAATGTCGTCATCGACTATGACCAGGGTGGCAACAACATATTGAAAAACGCACCCGCGTGGGTCGTTGCCGGAGAAGACCGTTCGGTCTCCGGTTGGCAGCTGCAACTCACGCGGACCGTCGGTGAAGTTTGTTCCGTCTCTGAAGAAGAACTTGACGCCCGCAGCTACAATCATCGTGTTCCACTTCGCGGGGGCATTGTTGGTCAGAACCAGTTTGGCTTTTTCTTCGGAGAGGAAGGCCCTTTTGCGCAGTGCTTCGAGGAGATCTTCTGCATCTCCCGATACTGGGATGGTATCTTTGCTCGCCATGCTTGAAAATCCTCGCCTGTCCATCCGATTTTGCCAGTGGATAGAGTATGCGTAGTGCGGAGGCCGAGCGTTCGGAGATCGTGAAAATGGCGTAAAAAGTCAGGGTTTCTGATTCGTGGTCGCGAGTGAATTCGTTAAAATACTATATTTTATAATACATTAAGTATTGCTTTTTGCAGTTTCCTCTTGTCGCTGGAAATTCATTTTTATCGATATTCGCCATTTCTCACATCGGTTTTACGCTCAAATCACGTTCGTCTCTCGCTTTGATTGATCTTATGGACCCGTCCAGACGATCCGGGGGCGCAATTAAGCTGCTTTCCGATATCGATGCCGATGATGTTTCAAGAGGAGGCAATAATGAAAAAATCATGGTTTGGCCGGGGCCTCTGGCCCGGCCCTTGTGTTTTCACCCTGTCCGTTCGATCTCTCGCCGTCGCTGGCAGCTTGACGCTTGGGGCTTGTAGCGGATTGACCAACCCTTCGATTCCGCATGTCGGTATTGGCACCGACGGCAGCGGCCCTTTCCCGACCAATCCGACCTTTTCGGACGCAAAGAAAATGGCCCAGTTTACGATCAAGGAGCTGAACAAGCGCGCCGATGATCTGGACCAATTCGATCTCGCGACCGGCTCATTGCTGGTGGGAGCTGGGATCGCCGGGCTCGCTCTAGGCATCTATGACGCCCATTCGGACGCGGTTTACGGCGCGGCGCTCGGCGCCGGTACTGCTTATGCCGGACGCTCGTTTCTGCCATTCCGCGACCGCAAGGCTGTATACCGGAAAGGGTCAACTGCCATCGCCTGCGTTATGTCGACGGTCAGTCTCGGCGTGCAAGAGATGACTTCAGAAGAAGTTACGGGCATTAAAAGTCTCGCAGAAGGAAGAGACATAACTGTAGGCGACCCGGCCGGGGCTCTGGTGACCTCAATCACAAGCCTGCAGCTGATCGCCGGGAGGCGCAGTTCCCAAGCAGCTGATCGGCCGGTGAGTAGCGACGAGTTGAACTCGCTGCAGTCACGCTCAGGCATGTTGTTGGCTCCGTCGGGTGAAAACGATGCACCTGCCTTCGCGGTGATGCGAGCCCTTGCCGGTGCCAAGACCGCTCGGCTTGCCAATTCCGTCAAGGAGCATCGTAGGGACGCGGACGATCTTGCTAATAGTCTCACAGCAGCCATTGCTTCCCGAGGAATGCGAATACATGAAGCGGTGCGGACCATCGTCGAGGCGGTCAACACGAAGGTCGACAACCTTCCGATCACGCCCGGTGATGCACTCACAGCAGCGCTCGATCAAGTCGGTTCTACCAACAAGCTGCTTACCGAAAAGGCCAGGAACCTCAAGGAGGGTGGCGACGACAGCATCAAGGACGCAAAGGATGCGAAGGAAAACCTCAGCCTCGCGGCGAGCCTCGCGCCTGGTGGGCAAAACAGTCTCCGGACGGCGGATCTGACTGCGACGATCGACGATATCGAAATGCTCAAGAAAGAATCGGAAAATGTCACCACTATCTCGGATGGCGTTCTGAAACTGCTGGGGGACCCGGGAACATGTGTCGCCTCTCTCAAATGACGCATGGCTCTATTTCGAAACAGGAGAAACATCATGTTGAGGTCACTTACGCTCGGAATTATTTGCGCTCTGGTTGTCTCATTCTCAGCACAGTCTCAAACAGGCGGATCACCGCCTAGTCAGGAACGAACCTTTGAAGGATTGCCCCGGTACCTAGCCTCCCGCATCGAGGCATATGAGGCCGATGTCGCTTTCAATCTGGGTAATGCGTCGGCTGCGGGCCAAGTCATCGATGTGCAAAGGATATGGGAACCGGGCTCGTTCCCGCTCCGCGTTTGCTTCTTTCCAAATCGCTCGGACGTGCTTCTGAAGATTGCTAAATACGCGTCTGAATGGGAAAGCGCTGACACTGGGGTGAGATTTGATTTCGGGCTTTATCCTGCCTTGAATCGTTGTGATGACCGCTCAGGGTCGTATCAGATCCGTATCGGTTTCGAGCCAACCGGATACTGGTCGTTGGTCGGGCGGGATTCCGTCTTGATCGCGTCTCAGGGCGAGCAGTCGATGAATTTTGGACGATGGGGCGCACCCTCTGCCGGCGTCTCGACCCGCGAGATGCGAGCGACGGTCTTACACGAATTCGGCCATGCACTTGGTCTGCGCCATGCGCACCAGAATGCCGCCTCTACCTGCGAGGACGATTTCGCGTTCGATCGGATCTATCCCCACCTTGCTGGGCCGCCGAATTTCTGGAACAGCAAGAAGGTGGACTACAATCTACGCTCTATCCGGGACCGAAATGTCCAGAGCACGAAGTTGGATAAGAACTCCATCATGAAGTACTACTTCCCACCTGAGTTCTACAAAACGGGTAAGGATAGCCGTTGCTACAGTGAAGAGAACATAGAGTTGTCCGACGGTGACCGGGCCACCATCGCGGCGATCTATCCAGCTAGCGCAGTTTCTTCGATCAAAGTGGCGAATGCTAGAATCGAAAGCCTAGTTACGGCGCTTGGCGATACTGAAACTGCCGCAACGCTTAGGCCAAATTCCATATTATCGAGACTACTCAAGGGGCAACAGCTCAAAATCCCTTTAAACGCCATGGTGCCAAGTGATTTTTACACCGGTGACAGGCAAGCGGTGAGACCCGGTATCCTGCCGCAGTCCATTAGCCGATTCTAGCAGATAAGTCTTTCAGGTCAGGCAGCCCTGTTTTCCCTGTCGGGGTTGCCGTGGCGGGGCGTTCCGCTCACTCCCGACATCGCGATCCGGCAGAAAGCCGGGTCGCGATATTTTTTGTACTGAATAAAACAGAGTACGAAATGGTGGGCGCGACAGGGATTGAACCTGTGACCCCTGCCGTGTGAAGGCAGTGCTCTCCCGCTGAGCTACGCGCCCGTCGCTTGACGGACCGCTCTCTTAAGGGGCGGGCTTTGCGCTGTCAAGCGAGCGATGCGATGGCTTTTGGCAAATCACGAAAATGGTCAAGCCGGGCCGCTGCCGGGATCTGGTCCAGCGGTGTGCGGGCATAGCCGTAGCGCATCAGGATGAAGGGCATGCCGGCGCCTTTGGCGGAATGGGCGTCATGCTCGTTATCGCCGACCATGCAGGCGGTTTCAGGCGTGGCTCCAAGACGTTCGAGCACTGCGGCAGGGTGGGCCGGGTCCGGTTTCCGTACGGGCAGGGTATCGCCGCCGACAATGGCCTCAAACAGATGGTCAAGGCCGAGCAGGGCCAGCACCTTGTGGGTTGCCCGTTCCGGCTTGTTGGTGCAAATGCCTAGTCGAAAGCCGTTGTCTTTCAGAGCTGTCAGAGTCTCCGGGACGTCCGGGTAGGGGATGGTCCGGTTGCTGGCATTGGCCTCATACAGCGCGATGAAACGTTCCGTCGCGGCACTGAGGGCGGCCGCGTCCGGTGACTGGCCGCGAAGTTCGAGGGAGCGCCTGACAAAGACCTGCCCGCCGTCACCGATGAAACTGCGCGCGGTCGCAAGGTCGATCGGGGCGAGGCCCAGCTCTTCCAGCAGCAGATTGCCGGCGGCACGCAGGTCGTGCACGGAATCGATCAGGGTGCCGTCCAGATCGAAAACGATGTGGGAGATGCTGCGCGTCATGGAGCTTGCCGGGTCATTCTGTTGCTTGGAATGATCGCTATAGCACGGGGGGACGCCGTCATTGTGCCGAATTTGACGACTCTATATACCGGACCCGCAGTCGCGCCGGATACCAGATACGCGACCGTGCCGGAGCCTGACAGCAAGCTGTTGTGAAGAGTAAGAAAACGTGACTGTTTCGGCTCGATGCCCTGTGGCATTTTTGCCCTGCGTTTAACCCCTTTTGGACTCTCTCGGAAATTCGCCGGTATATGAACTCTTCTGTTGATTCTCCTGTTGCTGTCGTCGTCCTTGCTGCGGGCAAGGGCACCCGAATGAAATCGGATCTGCCCAAGGTGCTGCACCCGATTGCAGGACGGCCGCTGCTGCATCATGTGCTGGCGGCCTCGGAAACACTTTCGCCGGAGCGCCGGGTTGTGGTGCTGGCGCCGGGGCAGGAGGAGGTTGCGGCAAGCGTGGCGCCGATCCCGACAGCAATCCA
The DNA here is from genome assembly GCF_039990255.1 of Nisaea sp. GTDB lineage: Bacteria > Pseudomonadota > Alphaproteobacteria > Thalassobaculales > Thalassobaculaceae > Nisaea. The sequence continues at coordinate 807,937 of NZ_JBDXGG010000018.1, forward strand.
GCATCCGCCGCGCGGAACAGGCGATGCGGTTCGCGCGGCGCTCGGTGAGCTGGAAGGTTTTACCGGTACCGTGCTGGTGCTGTTCGGTGACACGCCGATGCTGAGCGAGGACACGCTGACACGGATGGTGGCCGCGACGGAAGGACCGGATGGTGCGGCTTTCGTCATTCTTGGCTTCGAGAGCGATAATCCCGGACGCTATGCAAGGCTGGTTTTGAATGATGCTGGAAGCCTGCTGAAGATCATCGAGGCGCCGGACCTGACAGACGAGGAGCGTTGTATCCGGCTTTGCAACGGCGGCGCGCTTGCCGTCGACGGGAAACGACTGGCGGCTTGGCTGGGCAAACTGGCGCCGCACAATGCGCAGGGCGAGTTCTATCTGTTCGATCTACTGGCTTTTGCGCTGGAGGAAGGACGCCGGGGGGCTGTCGTCTGGGTTGATCCGGTGGAGACCATGGGGGTCGATTCTCGCTTGGGTCTCGCCGAAGCCGAAGCCCGGATGCAGGATCGCCTGCGCCGCCGTTTGATGGAAGACGGTGTGACGCTCGTTGCGCCGGGGACAGTGTTCCTCAGCTACGATACGAAGATCGGACGGGACAGTGTGGTGCAGCCGCATTGCGTTTTCGGGCCGGGTGTGACTGTTGGCGAAGGCGTCGAGATCAAGAGTTTTTCGCATCTCGAAGGGGCAAGTGTCGCGGACGGCGCACGGATTGGACCCTACGCCCGGTTGCGGCCGGGTGCGGATCTCGGGGCGGGGGCGCATATTGGCAATTTCGTCGAGGTGAAGAACGCAACATTTGGCGAAGGCGCCAAAGCCAATCATCTGAGCTATGTCGGTGATGCCAGCGTTGGTGCCGGGGCAAATATCGGCGCCGGGACCATCACCTGCAATTATGACGGCTATGAAAAGCACCGGACAGAGATTGGCGCTGGTGCCTTCATTGGCTCGAACTCCTCACTGGTGGCGCCGGTGAGTATCGGTGACGGCGCCCTGATCGGGGCAGGAAGCACGATCGGCGACGATGTGGGGCCGGATGATATCGCGGTTGTGCGTGGCGAACGGACGGTCGGCGAGGGAGCTGCGAAGCGGTTCCGAGAGACCCGGGCGGCCCGCAAGGCGGCAAATAAATCCAAGTAAACGTAAATCAGACTGAAAGGACGCCCGACGGATGTGCGGCATCATCGGAATGATCGCGAACCGGCCTGTTGCCGGACCAATTGTCGACGCGCTGAAGCGGCTGGAATATCGCGGCTACGACTCCGCCGGGGTGGCGACGCTTGACGGCGGTCCGGCCGAGCGACGGCGGGCGGAAGGCAAGCTTTTCAATCTTGAGAAGTCCGTTACCGAGCAGCCGCTTTCCGGTGCCATCGGGATCGGGCATACGCGATGGGCAACGCATGGTGCACCGACCGAGCGCAACGCCCACCCGCACCGGGCCGGCCGGGTAACCATCGTCCATAATGGCATCATCGAGAATTATCAGGAGCTGGCAGCGGAACTCGCGGCTGAAGGCATAGCGCCGGAAAGTGAGACAGATACCGAGATCGTCGCGCTCTACTTCGAAAAATTGCTCGACGCCGGAAAAAGCCCAGAAGCGGCGATGAAGGAAATCGCGCTACGGGTAACCGGCGCTTATGCGCTGGTTTTGATGATTGATGGCGAGGAAGATTTGCTGCTCTGTGCCCGCCGGGCATCGCCGCTGGCTCTTGGCTATGGCGAAGGCGAGATGTTCATCGGCTCCGACGCGCTGGCGCTGGCCCCCTTCAGCCGGAAGATCGCTTACCTGGAAGATGGGGATTGGGCGATCATCCGCCGTGCAGGCGCCGAAATCCATGACGATACCGGGGCAAAAGTCGAGCGCAAGATCAGTCTGACCGAGGCGACAGGGGCGCTGATTGGCAAGGGGAATTACCGGCACTTCATGGAGAAGGAAATCCATGAGCAACCGGAAGTCATGGGCTATACCCTGTTCCAGTACTACCGGGCCAGGGACAGATCCATCGCGCTACCGGACATGCCGTTCGATCCTGTCGGCCTGCCCAAGTTGACGATTGTTGCCGCCGGGACCAGCTTCCTCGCCGGTATGGTGGCGAAATATTGGTTCGAGACATTGGCCCGGGTGCCGGTCGAAATCGATATTGCCTCCGAGTTCCGTTACCGCAACCCGGTTATGCCGCCGGGCGGAGCCGCGATGTTCATCTCCCAGTCCGGCGAAAGCCTGGATACGCTGATGGCCTTGCGGCATGCCCGCGAGGCCGATCAGCACATTCTTGCGTTGGTCAACCAGCCGGAAAGCACCATCGCGCGGGAATCCGATGTGGTGCTGGAAACCCTGGCCGGGCCGGAAATCTGCGTCGCTTCGACGAAGGCCTTCACCACCCAGCTCGTCGCTCTGCTGACCATGGCCGTAGATTTCGCCCGGAAGCGCGGTACTGCGTCTGATGAGGTGCTGAACGGGGTGCTCGACAGTCTTGTACATCTCCCGGCGCAGATTGGTGAGGTGCTGAAAGATATGGAGCGCTGGCAACCTGTTAGTCATGAATTGTCCAAGGCCCGCGACGTACTCTATCTCGGCCGCGGCCTGTCTTATCCGGTCGCTCTGGAAGGTGCTCTGAAGCTGAAGGAGCTGAGCTATATCCACGCCGAGGGCTATGCCGCCGGTGAGTTGAAGCATGGGCCCATCGCGCTGCTTGAGGAAGGCCTGCCGGTCATCATGGTGGCGCCGATGGACCCTTGGTTTGAGAAGGTCGCCAGTAATGCCATGGAAGTGCGCGCCCGAGGTGGCAAGGTGATCCTGCTATCCGACAAAACCGGGATCGAGCGGCTCGGCGACCGCGCAACATGGTCTTTTGAGATGCCGGAATGCGATCCGATGGTGGCGCCGATCCTCTACTCGGTGCCGGTTCAGTTGCTGGCCTATTTCACGGCTGTAGAAAAAGGAACAGACGTTGATCAACCGCGTAACCTTGCAAAGAGCGTGACCGTGGAGTAACGCGGTCAGACTGATTTTAAGCAGGAGCCCGCAGGATGACGATGGAACGCGAACTTTTGGCGCCGGAACTGCTTCGTCAGCACGCGACGCATGACACCGACGGTGGCACCTACCCGCGTGCGCTGGAGGCTGATTTCCCGACGGGGATGGCAGAAGCGGCCATTGCGGAGATTTCATCCTGGCCGGGTTATGCGCCGACACCGCTCTATTCGCTCGGAAAGCTCGCCGAGCATCTCGGCATCGGGGCTGTTCTTTACAAGGATGAGGAACCGCGCTTCGGCCTCGGCAGCTTCAAGGCTCTTGGAGGCGCTTATGCGGTGATGCTGCTGGCCCGAAAATGGTTGGCTGAGAAGGGGCACGGCGATGCGGAACTGTCTGATATCCGCTCCGGGAAATTTGCCGGTATCTTGAAAGATATGACGGTGACGTGCGCGACCGACGGCAATCACGGCCGGTCCGTCGCCTGGGGCGCCGAGATGGCGGGCTGCGCTTGCGTCATCTTCATCCATGCCGAAGTCAGCCAGGGCCGGAAGCAGGCCATGGAAGCGTTCGGTGCCGATGTCCGGCGGATCGACGGTGACTACGATCTGTCACTGAAATATTGCGAGAACGAAGCCCAGGCGAACGGCTGGTTTGTGGTCTCCGACGCCTCCTATCCGGGGTATCTCGATATCCCGCGCGATGTGATGGCTGGCTATACGGTGATGGCGAGCGAAGTGCTGGGGCAGGCCGAAGAAGCGCCGACACACATGTTCGTGCAGGCCGGTGTCGGAGGGTTTGCCGCCGCGATGGTAGCTCGGCTTTGGCAGGGGTATGGAGAAAAAGCTCCGCGTACGGTCATTGTCGAGCCGGACCTTGCCGCCTGCGCCATTGAGAGCGCCCGGCAGGATAAACCCGCCATCGTGCCGATCCACGAGGAAACCCTGATGGCCGGCCTCTCCTGTGGGGAAATGTCTCTGGTTGCATGGCCGATCCTTTCCGCCGGCTGCACCGATTACATCACCGTCGGTGAAGAAGGCGTCGGTCCGGCCATGCGTCTGCTGGCGTCGGGCGAGGCGGGCGCGAAGATTACGGGTGGTGAATCCGGTGTCGCGGGGCTGGTTGGTCTGTTGGCGGCGGCCGCGAACCCTGCTCTCAAGGAACAGCTCGGGCTCGGGCCGGACAGTCGGATACTGCTGATCGGCAGCGAAGGCGCGACGGACCCCGAAATCTACAAATCGATTGTCGGCGATCTGGCGGCATGAGCGCGATGCGCGGCTTCCCCGTCTCTGAACTCGAGGCACGGGTTGCACGCGCGCAGGGTCTGACGGCGGCGGAGGGGCTCGACCTGCTGCTGCTGACCACAGAGCCGGAAGTGCGTTATTTCAGCGGTTTCCTTACCCAGTTCTGGCAAAGCCCGACGCGCCCTTGGTTTCTGCTCGTGCCGCGTGCGGGCAAACCGGTGGCAGTGATCCCGGGTATCGGTGCCGCTGCAATGGAGCGGACCTGGCTCGACGACATCCGAACCTGGTCCTCCCCGTGCCCCGAGGATGAGGGGCTGTCTCTGCTGGCGGAGACGATCACGGAGCTGGGTGGAGACAAACCGGTCATTGGCATTCCATCCGGCCCTGAAACCCATCTTCGATTGCCTCTCTCGGACTATGCGGCGCTCCGATCGTCTTTGCCGGATGCGGTGTTTCGGGATGATGGAGGCATCCATCGGCGTCTTCGCATGATCAAGTCGGAGGCCGAAGTCGGAAAGATCCGGACAGCCTGCCAGATGGTGTCAGGCGTGTTCGAGAACTGGTCATCCTGGCTCAGCGTGGGGATGAGCGAGCGGGAGGTTTTCCGCAAGTTCAAGATCTCCTGCCTGAAAGCGGGCGTGGATGACGTGTCCTATCTGGTCGGCGGGGCCGGACCCAGAGGGTATGGCGATATCATCTCGCCACCGACGGATCGCAAGATCACCGGCGGAGACGTGCTGATCCTCGATACGGGCAGCATGCACGACGGCTATTTCTGTGACTTTGACCGTAACTTTGCCATTGGAACGCCGTCCGATGATGTGCGTTCTGCCTATGCGGCTGCTTATGCCGCGACCGATGCAGGACTGGCGGCGGCCCGGCCCGGCGCGACCTGTGCCGATCTCTTTCGGGCGATGGCGGACGTGCTGGAGGCGGGCGGTGCCCAGGTCGGCGATGTTGGCCGGCTCGGGCACGGTCTTGGCATGCAACTGACCGAATGGCCGTCGATTACGGCAACCGACATGACGGTGCTGGAGCCTGGCATGGTCCTCACCCTTGAGCCTGGGCTTGAATATGCGCCGGGCAAAATGATGGTTCATGAAGAGAATATCTTCATCGGTGAGCATGGCGCAGAACTCATCACGCGCCGTGCGTCCCCTGAGATTCCAGTCGTAACCTAGCCACTCCCCGCGACGTCGAGAACGATCTTTCCGGTGTGGGATTTTTCCGAAAAAGCTCTCTGCGCCGATACGATATCGCGGAGTGGATAGGTTGCCGCGACGAGGGGGCGGATCGCGCCGGTTTCGATGATGCGGACAAGGTTGGAGAAGACTTCCGGCTCCAGACCGGTGCATCCGAAAAAACTCAGATCCTTCAGGTAAAGCGTCCGCAGATCGAGCGGGACGGTATGGCCGCCGATTGCGCCGGCGACGGCATAGCGTCCGCTTGGCCTCATGAGGTCGAGCAGATCCGGCCAATGCGCGCCGCCGACCAGATCGACAACGACATCGACAGCGTCATGGCCCAGAATTTCTGTCGGTCTTGTTTCCCGGCCAATGGTTTCCATGGCACCGAGCGCGCGCAGCCCCTCCGCTTTCGACCGGCTGGTGACCGCGATTACTTCAGCGCCGCGAGCCCTCGCGAGCTGGATTGTTGCCGAGCCAACGCCGCCCGAGGCTCCGGTTACCAGAACCCGGTCACTGGACGTAACTCTGGCACGTGTGAGCATGTTTTCAGCGGTTGAATAAGAACAGGGGAAAGACGCCAGTTCGACATCGCTGAGATCGGTCTTTATCGAATGCGCGTGCCGGGCCGGGACAACGGCGTATTCGGCAAAACCGCCGTCACATTCCGAGCCGACATAAGCAAAATTCTGGACCGTTTCACCGTGCAATTCCCGCAGGCAGGGTTCGACCAGAACCCGCTCACCTGCTCGTCCGGGATCGACATTGGCCCCCACGGAAACGATATGTCCGGCGATATCGGCTCCTTGGATACGCGGAAGTTCAAGCGCTGAGCCGCCCCAACCGGCATCGTCCGGATCGCCGTCGCCTTTCGAGTACCAGCCAATTCGTGTGTTGATATCAGTGTTGTTCACCCCTGCAGCCTCGACACGCACCAGAACGTCATGTGGTCCGGGCTTTGGAACAGGGACATCGGTGCGATAACTGAGCTGGTCGTATCCGCCATGCCCGGTCAACAGGACAGCGCGCATTGTTTCTGGCTGATCGCCCATTGCATAAACCATCCAGTTCCGGTTTCGCTTTGGAAATCAGTGTGGATCGGGTGTAGGAAAAAGGAAATCTGTTTACAACTCTGGCTCGGGGTTTGTGCTTTCCGGCGCAATATGAACCCTGTCCTGGATTTTCTCTAACGAGGCCACCATGCGCGATCACGAAATTGATGCGGACTTGCCCTGGCAATATCGGATCGGGCTGATTGTGCTGAAGACGGATGAAACGATCGAGCAGGATTTCCGGCTCTTCGCCGCCGACGCTTCCATCGCGCTTTACCACAGCCGTATCGAGAGCGCTCCGAACGTGACGCCTGAAACGCTGCGGCAGATGGAAGAGCGCATTCCGGGTTCGGCTGCTCTGCTTCCGCAGGACACACCGCTTTCGGTCGTAGGCTATGGCTGTACATCCGCATCGACGTTGCTTGGTGAAGAGAGAGTCGCTGAACTGGTCCGTACCGCCCATCCGAAAAGCGCGGTGACGAACCCGCTCTCCGGCCTGAAAGCGGCAGCAGCGGCACTTGGTGTCAAGCGGTTGGGGCTGGTCAGCCCCTATATTCGCTCCGTCACCGAAGCACTGGAGACTGAGATGGCCGAAAGCGATTGCCCATTCGTCGAAGCGGTGGTTTTCGGTGAAGAAGAGGAAAGGGCGGTGGCGAGGATCTCGCTGAACTCGATCATCGAAGCGGCACTATCGGTTGCGGCTAACGCATCCGTCGATGCGGTTTTCGCCTCCTGCACCAATCTGCGTGCAGCATCTGTCATTCAGGAGGTAGAGCGTCGCACGGGAAAACCGTTCCTGTGCAGTAACCAGGTGCTGGCCTGGCACATGCTGCGCCTTGCCGGTATTGACCGTACGGTGCCTGCGCTCGGTCATCTTGGAAGCCTAGGGCTTGTGCCGGCTGGGGCAAGGTCTCACGAACGAAATCACGTGGCCTGATAGCGTGCTCTGTTAGGACTCAATTTTTTGACGTTTCCCGGCGCCTGTTCAGTATGTGTCGGGGGGTAATGGTCCGGTGATGCCCGGCTGGAGACGGCTGTCGGCTACCGGTTGAAAGAGGGAGGAGCCCCTTATGGATATCAGAAGCAAACTTTCCGATCCTTCCCTGTTCTGTGAGCAGGGCTACATCGATGGCGCCTGGGTTGATGCTGATGGCAGCGGCAAGGTCGATGTGACAGACCCGGCGACGGGCGCTGTGGTGGGTACGATCCCTGACATGGGTGCAGACGAGACGCGCCGCGCGATTGCTGCTGCAAATGCGGCCTGGCCCGAATGGCGGGCCAAGACGGCGAAAGAGCGCTCAGCCATTTTGCGCAAATGGTTCGACCTGATGATGGAGAACCAGCGCGATCTTGGCATCATCATGACCGCCGAACAGGGCAAGCCGCTAGCTGAGGCCATGGGCGAGATCGCTTACGGCGCCTCGTATGTCGAGTTCTATGCCGAGGAAGCGAAGCGGATCTACGGCGATATTATTCCAAACACCGCCGACGGCAAGCGGATCGTCGTGTTGAAGCAGCCGGTCGGTGTCGTCGGTTCGATCACGCCATGGAACTTCCCGAACGCGATGATCACCCGCAAGGCTGCTCCGGCGCTGGCGGCGGGATGCACCTTCGTCTCCAAGCCGGCCAAGATGACGCCGTTCTCCGCCATCGCGCTTGCGGTTCTGGCAGAACGGGCGGGCATCCCGAAAGGCGTTTTCAACGTCGTCTGCGGTGCCAGTTCGTCCGCCATCGGTAATGAGCTGACGCACAGCAAGCTGGTTCGCAAGATCACCTTCACCGGCTCAACCGAGGTCGGCAAGACGTTGATCGCGCAGTCGGCTTCGACGGTAAAGAAGGTCTCCATGGAGCTTGGCGGCAATGCGCCGCTGATCATCTTCGACGATGCGGATATCGATGAAGCCGTAAAGGGCGCGATCATCTGCAAATTCCGTAATGCGGGTCAGACTTGCGTCTGTGCTAACCGGATTTTCGTGCAGGACGGTATCTATGACGCGTTCGCCGAGAAGTTTGCAGCGGCGGCAAAAGCGATGAAGATGGGCAACGGCTTCGATGACGGTGTCGTCGTCGGCCCGCTGGTCGAGGCGGCGGCAGTCGATAAGGTCGAAGAGCATGTGCAGGATGCAGTTGCCAAGGGTGCGAAGGTTGCCGCTGGCGGCTCCCGCAGCGATATCGGCGCGCTGTTCTATGAGCCGACTGTACTGACCGAAGCAAACCGTGACATGGCAATCTTCCGCGAGGAAACCTTTGGTCCGGTGGCCCCGCTTTTCCGTTTCAAGACGGAGGAAGAGGTGATCGAGTTGGCCAACGATACCGAATTCGGCCTTGCCTCTTATTTCTATGCCCGTGATCTCGGCCGGGTTTGGCGGGTGGCGGAAGCGCTGGAATACGGCATGGTCGCGATCAATGAGGGCATCCTGTCCTCCGAAGTCGCTCCCTTCGGTGGCGTAAAGGAATCCGGTCTTGGCCGGGAAGGCTCGAAATACGGCCTCGATGATTATCTCGAGATCAAGTACCTGCTGATGGGCGGCCTTAACGGCTGATCCGTTGTTCCATCTGCGGTGAGATGACGGTGCCGGACTCACTCCAAGCAACGACAAACCCCGTCTATCCTGGCGGGGTTTGTCTTAATGGAGCGTCAGTTGCAGAGTCGTTGGATCTTTTGCTCAAGCAGCCGCTTTATCCAGAAATTTGGATTGTACGTCTACAATGCAGCGCTGGCGCGATGCATGAAGGGCTTCGTGTGGGGCAAACTCCGACTCTACTCTGTCCAGCAATGTCACGGCCTGTGCAAGCAGTCGAAGCTCTGGTGTCGCAAGTGAGCCGGGACCAGTCGACGTCAATTCTTCGATGAACATCACGCCGGCCTGTTTCAGAAACACGGATTCCGGCTGACCATCCCGGGTGCAGACGCCATAAACACCCTTGAGGAAATTTTCCCAGGTCATGTCTGCGTGGCTGGAATTGAATTGCTCCGGGACGTCTGGAACAATCTCGGCAAGCTTTCGGCCAAGCTCACTCGTCAGAAAAGTTTGCTTGGCTGTCTCGTAGCGGCTGAAAAAATAGCGGCGCGCACGCTCTTCTTTTTCAAATCCGAAAAGGCGAATGGCGTCGAACCAGGCTTCATGACCCCGTAGATGGAAGCGATAGGTTGCGTCTTCGTCAAAGTCGCTGACAAACGACACCGACCTGCTGTTACTTTCATAAATATAGGATGGCGCTGGAAATATCCGTCGATTCATAAGGCTGAGCAAGTCGTGCAGCGGTATGCCACAGGTTTCTGCAAAGGCGCTTTCTTCCAGGAAATGTGAATAGAGATAGTTGAGCAGCATTGGAGACCTCCGTGAGCGTTACTGCACGGTGTCTTATCAGCGATGAGACTTTATATGCTTCGATGTGTGTCGAAGTGTTTGTCGAAAAATCTAGATTTTCCGGATGCCATCGGGTGGCCCGAGAATTTTTCATAGCCCTGAGTCTTCCGGAAGCATCGAGGATGCTTTTTATGTCTCTGTCATCAGGTCTCGACTCGAATGAATCCGGTCAACCCAGTTTTCTGATGCTCGATCACGTGGCAGTGGAAGGCCCAGTCGCCCGGATTATCCGCGACCAGGGCAACTTCCATGGTCTCTTCGGCCTGCAGCAACGCGGTATCGGTCAGCAAGGGAGGGATCGGGCGTTTGTTCGACCGCAGCAGCCGAAACGTCAACCCGTGTAGATGGATTGGATGGTCATAGGGCGTCTCGTTGCGCAGGCGCAGGATGTAACATTTCCCCTGCTTCATGATCGCCAGTGGAGCGAGCGGATCTGGTGTATCGCCTTGCCAGGCAATGCGGTTGATTGACCAGAAGAGATATCCGAGGCTTCCGCAGATCGGATTGGCTGGTGCATCTCCGGCCGGGGACCAGCCAAATACAAACTCCATTATTTCCGCGCTCGCGAGGTCGGGCTCGGGGATCGGGTTGGGGGACAGCGGCTTCAACTCGGCGAGCTGTCGCCGGGCGCTTTGTCCTGTGGCCCTGAAGGAGGCGAGCCGAAGGTCTCCGGAAGGCTTGCGCAGGATCAGTTCGACCTGCTCGCCTTCGCTGTCTGGCATTCTGAGCGCGATATCCGCCCGCTGACCTGGCCCCATCTCGATTGCTTCAATTGTCATGGGCGCGGGGACAGGATTGGAATCCAGTGCGATGACGTGTGCCTCGCCACCTTTCAGGGTGTAATGCCCGACACGTGTCAGGTCCGTTACAGCGAGACGCAATCGGATCAGCGACCCTGCTGGCAGGTCATATGAAGGGTCGATCCGCCAGTTGACCGTGGAAATTGTCCCAAGCGTCCCGCCACGCGCTGTATTGCGGGCTTTGTAGAACTCCAGGAATTGGCCTTTGCTGCCGATCCGGAAATCCCGGATATTGAGCGGCAGATCCTGGTCGAAGCCCGGATCTTCAGCATCGTCAACGACCAGAACGCCCGTCATGCCTCGAGCCATCTGCTCCAGCGTGTTGCAATGGGGATGGTACCAGAAGGTCCCAGCATCTGGCGGTGTAAAACGGTAGCGGAAACTCTCGCCTGCCTCGATGGGCGACTGCGTCAGATAGGGAACACCGTCCATCGCATTTTTGATACGGAGCCCGTGCCAATGCACCGTTGAGGCCTCGTCCAGCCTGTTGCGGACCTCTATTGCTGTCGTCTCGCCTTGCCGCATCCGAATAACCGGAGGCGGTCCGTCTGCTGAGAACCCCATCATTCCGGGCGTCGGCATGTCCTGCACTATCTCGTGCGTAAGGTTGTGCATCTCGATCGACTGATCGACGGCGGCAAATGTCCGGTGTGCGGCAATTCCCGCAAAGGCAGGAGCCGCAAGAACAGCGGCGGAGCCGACAAGTAGATCGCGGCGCGTAACTCCGCTCATCTGGTGAGCCTTTCGGAAATGTGGGTAAGCGCGTAGAGGGGACTCTAGCGCCCTGCCTTTATCGGGTAAAATACTGACATACAGGCAAATAGCCGCAGGCGCCGGAACAATTAGCATCTCCGTCAGGACGATTAGGTCCCGCTTCGTTGACTGTCTTGTGGCGGACAGGCATCAATTGCGTTCCTATCTGACCATCAACAGATTAGCCGTGTCCTGAAACCATATGCGATCCTTGGAGCCAGCCCGTGTCCGATTATGATTTTAACCTGATTACGATTGGTGCCGGCTCCGGCGGTGTCCGGGCAAGCAGGCTGGCTGCCTCCTTCGGTGCGAAGGTCGCGGTTGTCGAGGAAGAGCGCGAGGGCGGCACCTGCGTTCTGCGCGGCTGCGTGCCCAAGAAGCTGTTCGTCTATGGCTCCCATTTCGGCCACGACATGCAGGACGGCGGCGGCTACGGCTGGTCAGCGGGCAATGTAAGCCACGATTGGCCGGCCATGATCGCCGCCAAGGAAAAGGAACTGGACCGGCTGCACGGCATTTATGTCAGCCTGCTGGAAAATGCTGGGGCAACGCGCATTCACGGTCGCGGCACTGTGGTTGATGCGCACACTGTGGCGGTGGGCGACAAGCACTATACAGCGGAACGTATTCTGATCGCAGTCGGCGGCTGGCCGAGCGTGCCGGACGTGCCGGGCTCGGAGCACGCGATTACCTCGAACGAGGCACTGGAACTACCGAAGCGACCGGACCGGATCGTTATTGTCGGCTCCGGCTTCATCGCCGTCGAGTTTGCCGGGATCTTCAACAGTTTTGGCTCAGAGACCCATCTGATCTATCGCGCCGACAAGGTGTTGCGCGGCTTCGATGAGGATGTGCGCGATACGCTGACCGAGGAAATGTCCAAGAAGGGCATGCATCTGCACCCGGGCACTCTGCCGGACCGGATTGAGAAGATCGGTGATGTCTACAAGGTGCACTTGAATGACGGCTCTACCCTCGAAGTTGACGAGGTGATGTATGCGACTGGGCGCCACCCGAACACCAAGGGCCTCGGTCTTGCGGAAGCCGGTGTCGCGCTGACCAAGGGCGGCGCCGTCGTGGTGAACGAATGGTCCCAGACCTCCGTACCCAGCATCTATGCAGTCGGCGACGTGACGGACCGGATCAATCTGACCCCGGTCGCCATCGCCGAAGGACATTCCTTTGCAGAGACCGTCTTCAACAACCGCCCGATGCAGGCCGATCACCGGGACGTGCCGAGCGCGGTCTTTAGCCAGCCGCCAATTGGCACCGTTGGTCTGACGGAGGCGGAAGCGCGCGATCAGTATGGCGATATCGATGTCTATGTCGCCGGGTTCCGGCCGATGAAATATACGCTGACGGACAATCCAGAGCGCGGCATGCAGAAGCTGATCGTTGATCGCGCGTCTGACCGGGTGGTCGGTGCCCACATGGTCGGCCTCGACGCGCCGGAGATCGTCCAGGGCCTTGGTATCGCCATCAAGGCCGGTGCCACCAAGGCCGAATTCGACGCGACCATCGGCATCCATCCGACGGCGGCGGAAGAGTTTGTCACCATGCGCACGAAGCGGCCGGAACCGGAGCGTCAGGCGGCTGAATAAACTCGGGCTTTTGTTCTATCGGGTTGACGCCGGGGCGGTTGTAATGCGCTGCTAGGCAGTACTCGCACTGGTATTCGCGGAATTCCGCTGGTACAAAACGCGTCCGCATTCGCTGAAATCGGCGGGCAAGCGGCAGATTCTAAACTTGGGAGAACAGCAATGTCCGGCACATGGAGCCCCGACAGCTGGCGTGGTAAACCGATCAAGCAAGTTCCGTCCTATCCAGACGCGGCCCGTGTCGCGGCTGTCGAAAAAGAACTGAGCGGTTATCCGACCCTGGTTTTTGCAGGGGAAGCACAGCGTTTGAAGTCCTCCCTCGGCCGGGTGGCAAAGGGTGAGGCGTTCCTGCTGCAAGGCGGTGATTGTGCCGAGAGTTTTGCCGAGTTCTCCCCGAACAATATTCGCGACACCTTCCGTGTGCTGCTGCAGATGGCGGTGGTGCTGACATTCGGCGCGGGTATGCCGATCGTGAAGGTCGGCCGGCTTGCCGGTCAATTCGCCAAGCCGCGCTCATCCGATGTGGAGACCATCGACGGTGTCGAACTTCCGAGCTATCGCGGTGACATGGTCAATGGCATCGACTTCACAGAAACAGATCGCGTCCCCGATCCTGACCGCCTGCTCAAGGTCTACAACCAGTCTGCGTCGACTCTGAACCTGCTGCGCGCGTTCGCCCAGGGCGGTTTCGCAAATCTGGAGCAGATCCATCGCTGGACCCTAAGTTTTGTTGAGAACTCGCCGCAGGGGGCGCGTTTCGAAAACGTGGTGTCACGCATCGACGAGGCGCTGGAATTCATGCGGGCGTGCGGCATTACGGCCGAGAACAACCAGCAGCTCCGCGAGACCGAGTTCTACACCAGCCATGAAGCGCTGCTACTCGGCTATGAGCAGTCACTGACCCGCAAGGACACCATCACCGAACATGGCGGCTGGTATAACACTGCCGCGCATATGCTCTGGGTTGGCGATCGGACCCGTCAGCTGGATGGCGCGCATGTCGAGTACCTGCGTGGTGTTTCCAATCCGATCGGTATGAAATGCGGGCCGAGCCTTGAGACTGACGACATGCTGCGTCTGATTGATGTCCTGAACCCGCAGAACGAGCCGGGCCGTCTGACCATGATCGTGCGCGTCGGAGCGGGCGAGGTGGATAAGCATCTCCCGCGCTTCATTCGTGCCGTCGAGCGCGAGGGCAAGAACGTGGTCTGGTCCTGCGATCCGATGCATGGCAACACCATTAAGGCCACCAGCGGCTACAAGACCCGGCCGTTCGACCGTATCTTGGGCGAGGTGAAGGAGTTCTTCGAAGTACACCAGGCCGAAGGAACTCATGCAGGTGGCGTGCATTTCGAGCTGACTGGTCAGGACGTTACCGAATGTATCGGTGGCGCCCAGGCGATCACCGATGATGCCCTGGCGGACCGCTACCATACGCATTGCGACCCGCGTCTGAATGCATCCCAATCGCTGGAGCTTGCATTCCTGATTGCGGATATGATGAAGCAGAGCCGTGTGAACGGCGGCACTGCAAGCATGGCTGCGGCATCCTGATACGCAGCTGAGTAGGATTGGGGCTCATGGACGGCTCTGAAGGTATCGCGTCGCTTACACCGGACGAAACACCACGGACGGTAAGCCATCCGGCGGAATCCGATCTGCCGCGTTTCGTCGACAAATACTTCCTCCGTACCAAGGAGGTGGTCGCCAAGTTCGGCGACGTCGATGTTACCTATGCCGTTTTCATGCGGCGCCCGGTGACATCGGCCCCCCGGTTGGCCATGCAGTGGCTCGAACGGATGGCGAAGGCGCGCGGCGTTGAGCTCAAGGTCGATCTGAAGCAGAAGGAAGGCTCGTGGGTCGGCGCAGGCGAGCCGATCATGAATGTCTCTGGCTCGCTCTATCACCTGATTGATCTGGAAACCCAATTTCTGCAGAAGCTCGGTGCCTGCTGCGTCGCCGCTTACAATTCCTATGTGATGTGCGCGGAGATGCCGAAAACTGCCTTTCTCGCCATGGATGCCCGGCACTGTGCCGGTACCGAGATGGCCGAGATGATGGCTTATGGTGCCAGCGTCGGCTCCGCCAAGGCGCAGCGCAAACTTGGCGCCGTCGGGTTCATCGGGAACGCTTCGGACGAAACGGCGCATTTCTTTGCCAAGGACCGGGGTTACGGCACGATGCCGCATGCCCTGATCGGCTATGCCGGTTCGACCGTGCGTGCGGCGGAAATGTTCAACGAAACCCATCCGGAAGAAAATCTGACCGTTCTGGTGGATTACTTCGGGCAGGAATTCACCGACGCGCTGGCGGTCTGCCGACGGTTCCCGGAACTGGCTGCTGCCGGTAAGGTTGCGGTCCGGCTCGATACGCATGGCGGACGTTATGTCGAAGATATGGATATCGGCATGTCCTATCAGGTGCTCGATCGGACAGCGCCGCGGGCGATCCGGGGGTACCGGACTGACAACGAGTTGCGCTACCTGATCGGCACCGGCGTTTCAGCTGCTGCAATCTGGCATATGCGCGAGCGGCTGGACCGGGATGGTTTTAAGGCGGTCAAGATCGTCGCTTCCAGCGGGTTCTCCCCGGAGAAATGCCGGGTCATGGCGCTTGCCGACGCCCCGATTGACGTGATTGGCACCGGGTCCTATCTCCCTGATAAATGGAGCGAGACCTATGCGACCGCCGACATCGTGCGCTACGATGGCGAAGAGCGCGTCAAGGTTGGGCGCGAATTTTTGTTGGATAAAACCAGATAGGGCTGCCGTGACTTCCAAAGTTCTGATCGTCGTACACCAGAAAACCTCCGTCGCGGGGCATGTAGGCGTACTACTTGAGGAGCGCGGCTACAGGCTGGACCGGCGTTGCCCGATGATCGGGCATCAATTGCCGGAAACCCTCGACGACCACGCCGGCGTGGTGGTGTTCGGCGGCCCGATGAGTGCCAATGACGAGCATCTTGACGGGATTGGCGCCGAGCTCAAGTTCATGGATACGGTGCTGGCGTCCGACACACCGTTTTTCGGCATTTGCCTCGGCGGTCAGCTCTTGGCGCGGGCCCTCGGCGCGCGGGTCTATCTGCATGATCAGGGCGATGTCGAGGTCGGCTATACGAAGATTAACCCGACCGAGACGGGGCGCCCGTACTTTGAGCATTCCGAGCATTTCTATCAATGGCACAAGGAAGGCTTCGATGTGCCTGACGGGGCTAGTTTGCTGGCCACCGGTACCCGCTTTCCGAACCAGGCTTACCTCTACGGCGACAACAAGCTCGGCATCCAGTTTCATCCGGAGATCACGCTTGAGATGATCCAGCGCTGGACCGCAGGCGCCGCACATCGGATGGAGCTTCCGGGGGCACAGCCCAAGGAAGCGCATATCAAGGGATTCGAGATGTTCAGCGACAGCATTGATCGGTGGGGCAGGGCGACGCTGGATTGGCTCGGCCTGCGCGGCTCCCCGCGCGCGGTGATGGATGCGGCCGACTAGTCTTCTGGTTGCTAGCTTTCATTAAAGTTTTTATGGCACGCCGTTCCGACAGTGAAGCTGGAATCCGGGGCGGCTAGAGAGATGTTCCATCCAGGCCGCGACATTCGAAAGCGACGGTTTAGTTATCGGGGTCATCTCCCAGCGGTTGACTGAGAGTGCGAGCACAATATCTGCGAGCGTGAAAGCGTCCCCGCAAACAAACGACCCCGAGTTGGCAAGATGTGTATCGAGCAGTGACATTTGCTCGTTCCATGCATTCGCGCTCGCTTGTTGCGATACGACATCCGAATAAGCTCTGTCATGGCGAACGAGCCCCATGAATGCTGCTCGCCAAGCGTTATTCAGTTCAGTCTGCTGCCAGTCCATCCAAACTTCGACGGTGGCCCGTTCCACTAGAGCGACCGGGAGGAGGTCGGTGCGATTTTCTCGGGCGGCCAGATAGCGGCAAATTGTGTTCGATTCTGACAGAGCAGTATCTCTGTCTATCAGAACGGGCACCAATCCTTTGGGGTTAACGGCTCTGAAGTCCGGGCTTGAAGTGGCGTGGTTGTCTTCTGTTCCACCCCAGTGTTCAATGTTTGGTTCCAGATTCAATTCCACGCAGGTCCAGAGCACTTTGCGAACATTGATCGAGTTTGGCTGCCCTAGCAGTCTCATCTGGTTTTCCTGTCAGACTGAATTTTTTGTATGTGTACAAAAAAAAGGGTGAAGCGAATTCATTCGCTCCACCCTATCAAATTTGCTTACGGGAAAGCCTACTTCAGTTCGAGACTGAGTCCCTTGTAGAGACCGGCGCCGTAAATGCCATGTGCCTCAACCGGCTTCAGGCGAGGTCCCGCGGCTACGAACATCGGCTCGTGAACGATCGGGATCCAGACAACGGCGTCATGTACCTGCTTCTGCACCTTGCCATAGGCTGTGGCGCGGTCGGCCTCGGTGAGGGCGCCGCGGCCTTCCTTCAGCCACGCGTCTGTCTGGGCATTGTCCCAGTTCATCCGGTTCGGCGTCGGCATGTTGGCCGACGGGAAGTACAGGTTCAGAGCATCGCCCGCTGAGACGTACGGATAGCTCATGGTGTAGAGATCGAAATCCTGGGTCTTCAGCTTGCCCCAGATGACCGTGGCGTCGAACACCTCGACCTTGAGATCGACACCGATTTTACGGAGATCGCCCTGCAGGGCTTCCATCACCTGGCGCCAGATGTTGGAGAAGCTGTAGGCCACCAGTTCGAGCTTCTTGCCGTCTTTGACCCGGAACCCGTCGTCGCCCATTTTCCAGCCATCGGCGTCGAGGATCGCAGCTGCCTTTTCCGGATCGTATCCGAACAGGCTTTCGTCGATCAGATCGGACGCATAATCGAGCGTACCGGAGTGGGTATAGGCATAGGCCGGAGCGGCTTTGCCGAAGAACGGTCCTTCTGCCATGGCTTTCTGGTCGACCGCGAGGTTAAGCGCCTTGCGGACTTCGATGTTATCCACGATGTCGCGGGTGATCTTGAAGCCGACATAGTAGGTCCAGAAATAATACGGCGGAGAGGTGACCGAGATCTGCGGGTTGGCCTGGAGCTGATCGACTGACCAATAAGGCAGATACTGGGTCACGTCGCCCTGGTTGGTCTGGATGCCGGCAACCCGGTTGTTGTCTTCCGGAACTATTTTCCAAACGACCTTGTCGAGCTTTGCGGGACCTGTGTTTTTGTAGAAATCCGGTCCCCACTTGTAAGCGTCGTGCTTGGTCATAACGAGCTGGTTGCGCGGCTCCCAGTTGTCGAAGCAGTAAGGACCGGTGCCGTCGAAGCCTTTCACGCCGAAATCGTCGCCGAGTTCGTTCACCTGATCGACATTCAGGATCGTGTGGAAGTGCTGTGTCATTTGATACAGCAGTTCCGAATAAGGCTGCTCAAGCTCATATTCGACGACATAGTCGCCGACGGCCCGGATTTCCTTCACATCGCCGGCGCGGTTCTTGACCACGCCTTTTTCCAGTGCGAGCCAGCGATCGATTGTCGCCTTCACGTCGGCTGCGGTCAGTTTCTTGCCGCTGCAGAAAGTGACGTCTTCCCGCAGTTTGAATGTGTAGAGCTTGCCATCTTCGGAAACGGTCCAGGATTCCGCCAATAGCGGGCGAATTTCCTTCATGTCGGGAGCGAGTGCGACCAGTGTGTCCCCCATCATGAACATGACTTCTGCGGTTGCCCGCGATGTCGATGTGTGGGGGTCATACCGATCCGTGTCGATGGTGCGCATGACGCTGATAGATGTCTCTGCGCCGGCAGAAGCCGCTAAAGGCAGACTCGCGGTCAGGGCTATGGCCGCGGCGCGAAGCAACAACTTGCGAAGTTCCATAATGAAGCCTCCTTTTTTGTTCCGGAGTACCGGTCGGCATCCGGTTTCGGCCCGGGGCTGGACCCGGGCGCGTTCTTACTGACGCAGCCGGGGGTCGAGCACGTCCCTCAGCGCGTCTCCCAACACGTTGAAGCAGAGCACGATGACCAGGATCGCCAGGCTGGGGATGGTCGAAACGTGCGGCGCGAAGAACAGGAAATTCCGCCCTTCCGACGCCATGGTACCCAGTTCGGCGGTCGGTGGCTGGGCGCCAAGACCGATGAAGCTGAGCGCTGCGCCTAACAGGATAATCTGGCCTAGTTGAAGCGTCAGATAGACAAAGATCGTTGAAGCGCTGTTCGGCAGAAGATGAATCCAGATGATCCGGGCGTCGCTCATGCCGATGGCGCGGCTTGCGGTTATGTATTCCATTTGCATTTGGACGACGGCGGCGCCGCGGGTGATCCGCGCGATATTGGGGATAGCTGAAACGGTCAGTGCGATCGCGATGGAAAAGATACCCGAGCCCAGAACAGCCGCGATGGCGAGGCCGAACAGGATTGATGGGAAGGAGAGGAGGATGTCGACGATCCGCATGATCGGACCTTCGAGCCACTTGTAGTAGGCCGCGATCAACCCGAGAAAGGCGCCGATGGTGCCACCCGCCAGTACGGCCGAGATGCCCATGACCAGCGTTGTCCTGGTGCCGTAGAGCAGGCGAGTGAGGATATCCCGCCCCAGCCCGTCGGTGCCGAGCAGATGATCCGCAACTGCCCCTGGAGCCCAGACCGGGGGCTTCAGCATGTTTCGCAGATTGTTGTCGTACGGATTATGCGGCGAGAGAACCGGCGCAAGCAGGGCCGCGAGTATGACGATGGCGAGCAGGCTGGCGGATATGACGGCGCCTTTGTCACGCTTCAGCTTCTGCAGCGTGCTCCGGCGTAGGGACATCCCGGCGCTGGGGGCCTCGTCTTCGAGGGCGGATGCGGACATAGTTGTGGGGGTGGCGTTCATGATGTCCTCAGGCGTGGATCGAGCACGGCGTAAAGCAGGTCGACGATGATGTTGACCGCGATAAACGAAACCGCCAGGACGAGAATGGCGCCTTGGCTTAAGGCATAATCGGCGGAAACGATGGCGCCGACAGCCAAGCGTCCGACACCGGGCCAGGCGAACATGGTTTCCGTCACAACCGCACCGCCGAGCAGGAAGCCGATCTGCAGCCCGATGAGCGTGACTACGGGGATCAGCGAGTTGCGCAGGGCATGCTTCAGAACGATCGCCCGTTCCGAAACACCTTTGGCGCGGGCGGTGCGGACGAAATCGCTGTTCAAGACCTCTAGGAGCGAGGTGCGGGTCATGCGGGCGACAGGGCCTATAAAAACGCCGCCGAGCGTGATCGCCGGCAGAATGATGTGCCGAATTCCCTCTATCGTCCAGAGCGGCCCAGCGCGTCCCTGGAACGGCAGCAATTGCCATTTGAAGCCGACATACTGGATTAGAATGAGGCCGAACCAAAAGATCGGCATGGAGACACCGGCGACGGAGGCCGCCATGATGATACGATCCGAAATCTTACCGCGCCGCACCGCCGCGAGGGTGCCGAACAGAATACCGAGCGGGATGGCCCAGATCAGGCTTGCCGCCATGAGCTCCATGGTTGGGCCAACAGTATTGGCAAGCTCGTCGATCACCGGGCTGTTGGAAATCATGGAGCGGCCGAGATCGCCTTGCAGTACCCGACTGAGATAGATGCCGAACTGGACGATGACTGGCTCGTTCAGCCCCATCGATTCCCGGATAGCCTCGATGTCCGCCGCGCTGGCCGTCGGCCCCGCGAGAACGGTCGCAGGATCCGTCGGCACGACCTGCATCAGCATGAAGCCGATAAACAGCACCCCGAACAGAACAGGTATGGAAACGAAAAGTCGTTTGGTGACATGTGTAAGCATTGTTTCGCGATCTGAAGTCGCTAGGAGGGTCGGGAGCACGTCGCAACTCATGTGCCAACTGAGCGCTGTAGCTAAGAAATGAGAGATAACCAGCCAAAGCCCGTGGGAGACGGGCGAGGGAGAGACGGGTGGCAGAGCCCGAGGTTTGTACTGGGCTGCCAATAAATTAGGCGGTTATCGTATCGTAACGCACAAAATTGTATCAAAGCGTGCCGCCCCGTAGATCGTCCGTAGCGGCGCGCTTTTCGGCTCTCTATACTCCTTCTACAAGGACGGCATTACCTGTGGAGGCTGCCTGTCGAAGAGCCTTTGGCTTTTCGTACTCGTCGGAATAGTACCATTTTCTGGCCTGCTCGAAGCTGTCGAAGCGGACGACCACGGTGCGCGGATTTGGAGACCCTTCAAGATCCTCCTGTTTCCCGCCGCGAATAATGTACGCACCGCCATATTGTTCGATCGTTGCTGGGACCTGGGCGCGATATTCTTCGAATGCGGCGGCGTCAGAGACGTTAATCTGGGCAATAATATATCCGGCCGGCATCGTGTTTCCCCTGTTTGAATTATGCTTCGCCCACAATAGCGGTTTCTGGCGGCCTGTTGCCAATCGGCGGGGCGAATGCTTCAGTTCTCGACACGCATCAATGGAATGTCGAGGGAGGACGTTATGAGCGCGGGCGAAGGAGAAATTCTGCTGACGGTCTTTTTGAAGCATCAGAAGGACAAAAATCTTAGCGAAATCAATGAAAAGCTGGAGAACGCGGAGTTCTGGAAACGGTTTCCGCCCGAAGGCATTGAAGTAGTCAACTGGTACGTGATGATGGGGATTGGGCAGGTTGCCATCCTCCGGGTTCCGGGGCATCGGTTGCGTGAAGTCAATCTGGCAATAGAAAAAAGTGCTTGGGGTGCGTTCGATACAGAATTTTACCCGACCTATGACTTCATGCCCGTCCTGAAAGAGATCAAAGCCCGGCACATCATCGAGGCCTGAAAGGCGGGACGTCTGTTTTCGCTTTGAGAGCCTACCCGGGCCGCGCTAAGACAGGCGCCATGACCGAGACACTTATGATCGCACTGGCCCAGTTGAACCCGACCGTCGGGGACTTCCAGGGCAATCTGGGACGATTGCGCGAAGCGCGGTCCGAGGCGGCGGCGCATGGTGCGGACTTGCTGTTGACGAGCGAGCTGTATGTTTGCGGTTACCCGCCGGAAGATCTGATCCTGAAACCGATGTTTGTCGACAGTATTCGCATCGCCGTGGATGCCTTTGCTGCGGAAACTGCGGATGGTGGCCCGGCCGTGTTGCTTGGCACGCCATGGTGCGGCGATGACGGGCGGGTCTATAACGCGATGGTGCTGATCGAGGACGGCAAGGTCACGGGCGAACGCTATAAGGCCGACCTGCCGAATTACGGTGTGTTCGACGAAAAGCGGGTGTTCGCCGCTGGTGACATGCCCGGGCCGATCGCTTTCAAAGGCGTGCGCATCGGGATTCCGATCTGTGAGGATATCTGGACTCCGGACGTTGTCGAATGCATTGCCGAGACCGGTGGCGAGATTCTTCTGGTCCCGAATGGTTCTCCGTTCGAGGCAGGCAAGACGGATCAGCGCCAGCAACTCGGGATCTCCCGTGTGATCGAAAGTGGGTTGCCGCTGGTTTATCTGAACCAGCTTGGTGGCCAGGACGAGTTGGTGTTCGACGGCGCGTCCTTCGTGCTCAATGCCGACCGCACCCTCGCGGCGCAATTGCCCGCATGGCAGGAAAAGTTTGTCGTTACACATTGGCGCAATGGTCCGGACGGCTGGGTTTGCGCGCCGACGGATACTCTGGAAATCGAGACCAAGGACGCGGCGCTTTATCAGGCGCTGGTCTGCGGTGTCCGCGACTATGTGAACAAGAATGGATTCAAGGGCGTGCTGATCGGCATGTCTGGTGGTATCGATTCGGCTCTCAGTGCCGCCGTTGCTGTCGATGCGTTGGGCCCCGACAGGGTGCATTGCGTTATGATGCCGTCGCCCTACACCAGCCAGGAGAGTCTGGAAGACGCGGCTGAAGCGTCCCGGTTGCTTGGCGTGCGTCTGGACGAGATCAATATTGGTCCGGCCATGGCCGCCTTCGACGAAATGCTTGCACCGTTCTTTAAAGGCACGAACAGCGATATCACGGAAGAGAATATCCAGTCCCGCTCGCGCGGAATGGCACTGATGGCATTGTCCAACAAGTTCGGCTACATGGTGCTGTCTACTGGCAATAAGTCAGAAATGTCGGTCGGTTATGCCACGCTTTATGGCGACATGTGCGGTGGATACAACGTTCTGAAAGACGTTTACAAGATGTCCGTCTTCGCGCTTTGCCGCTGGCGTAACGAGAACAAGCCCACTGGCGCTCTCGGCCCGGACGGAGCGGTCATGCCGCAGCGGATCATAACAAAGCCGCCGTCTGCGGAGCTTCGCCCGGATCAAAAGGACGAGGATTCCCTGCCGCCCTATCCGGTGCTGGACGCGATCCTTGAAGAGTTGATCGAGAACGAAACGCCAATCGCCGATATCGCGGCCAAGGGCTTCGATGCGGAGACAGTACTCAAGGTATGGCGTCTTCTGGACCGAGCGGAATATAAGCGCCGTCAGGCCCCTCCGGGTGTCAAGGTGACGTTGAAAGCCTTCGGTCGTGACCGTCGTTATCCGCTGACGAACGCATTTCTCGGCGCCTATGTCGCGTCGCCCGTATCCAAGGCCGCAGAATGACCTCTTTGAACAATGTGACAGTCCGGTTTGCACCGAGCCCAACGGGTCGGCTGCATCTTGGCAACACCCGGACCGCAATCGTCAACTGGCTGTTTGCACGCAAGGCGGGTGGCACTTTCCTGCTGCGCATGGACGATACGGATGATGAACGCTCCACCGAAGAGTTTGCGCAGGGCATTGAAGAGGATCTGACATGGCTCGGTCTTACATGGGACCAGTTCGCACGCCAGTCAGATCGTCTGGACCGTTATGACGCGGCTGTCGAGCGACTGAAAGCCTCCGGGCGGCTGTATCCCTGTTACGAGACCCAGGATGAACTCGGCCTGAAGCGTAAAGCGCAACTCTCCGCCGGACGGCCACCTGTTTATGACCGGGCGTCGCTCAACCTGACGGATGCCGAAAAAGCTGAGAAAGAAGCGGCCGGTATCAATCCGCATTGGCGCTTCAAGCTGATCCACGAGGAAGAGCGTTGGACCGATCTGGTACGTGGTGAGTCTCACTACCACATGGCAAGCCTCAGCGATCCGGTGCTGCTGCGCGCAGATGGGCGGCCGATCTATACGCTGGCTTCCGTGGTCGATGATATCGAACTTGGTATCACCCACATCCTCCGCGGCGAAGACCATCTGACCAATTCCGCGGCACAGATCCAGCTCTTCAAGGCGCTTGATGCAGAGCCGCCGCAGATGGGCCATCTGTCGCTGCTTACAGATGCGGAAGGACGGGGGCTCTCAAAGCGGCTGGGCTCTCTCTCCCTTCAGCAACTTCGAGGCGATGGTCTGGAGGCCATGTCCATCAACACGATGCTGTCCAAGCTCGGGACATCCGATCCGGTTGAACCGAGGCAGTCCCTTGATCAGCTTGTCTCCGATTTCGATATTTCCAAGTTCTCCCGCGCCACGCCCCGGTTCGATCCTGCTGAATTGCACGGCCTGAATGCAAAGATCCTTCACGATAAGGCGTTCACCTCTGTTGAGGAGCGTTTGTCGGAGATGGGTATTACCGGTGAAGAGCCGTTCTGGCTCGCTGTGCGCGGCAATCTCGAACTGCTGCCGGACACGAAACTCTGGTGGGATGTCTGCACGGGCGAGATCGATCCGTTGATCGAGGATGCTGAGTACGCTTCTGCTGCTGCTGCTGTCCTGCCGGATGGGCCTTGGGACCATGGCACCTGGAAAGCATGGGCGGATGCGGTAAAGACGGAGACCGGGCGCAAGGGGAAACAGCTCTTTATGCCATTGCGCGAGGCCGTGACGGGGCAAAGCCGTGGACCGGACATGGGTGAGCTGCTACCTTTGATCCCGCGCGAGAAAGTACTCGCACGGCTGCAAGGCTCCCGCGCCTGAGGAACTCTCGATGTTTTCGCGCAAATTGCATGACGTGATCAATGTTCCGGCTTTTCTTGCCGGCGATCTCTGTCGCGCCTAAATGTCCCGATCGGCTCCGACCGATCCCCCCAATCAGTCTCTATTCCACGCGAAACGGAAGCCCGCGCGATGTCCGACTTTACCATCAATTTGCACAATACACTGACGCGTCAAAAAGAAACCTTCGAGCCGATCGATCCGTCGAACGTGCGGCTCTATGCGTGCGGCCCGACAGTTTATGATTATGCACATATCGGTAATGCGCGGCCTGTTGTCGCTTTCGATATGTTGTTCCGCTTGCTACGGCTCGCTTATGGTGAAGAGCATGTGCTCTATGTTCGCAACATCACGGACATTGACGACAAGATCAACGCGCGGGCCAAGGAGTCCGGCATCTCCATCCGCGAGCTGACGGACGGTACGGCCGAGGTCTACCGGGCCGATATGGCGGCACTTGAAGCGCTTTCCCCGTCGGTCGAGCCGCGTGCCACTGAGAATGTCGACGGCATGATCGAGATGATCCGGACCCTGATCGAAAAAGGCCACGCCTATGCGGCGGACGGCCACGTCCTCTTCAGCGTGCCGTCAATGAAAGCGTATGGCGGGCTTTCCCGGCGCAATCGGGACGAGCTTATCGCAGGAGCCCGTGTCGAAGTGGCGCCTTACAAGAAGGACCCGGCAGACTTTATTCTCTGGAAGCCATCCGACGATGAAACGCCGGGCTGGGAAAGTCCCTGGGGTTACGGCCGTCCCGGCTGGCATATCGAATGCTCGGCTATGAGTGCGCGGTATCTCGGCGCGGAGTTCGATATACACGCAGGCGGGCTGGACCTGATCTTTCCGCACCATGAGAACGAAATCGCACAGAGCTGCTGCGCGCACGATACTGACCGCATGGCCCGCTATTGGGTGCATAACGGCTTCGTCACCGTCGAGGGTGAGAAGATGGCCAAGTCCATTGGCAACTTCTACACCGTCCACGATCTGCTGAAGGACTGGCAGGGCGAGGTGATCCGCTATCATTTGCTGTCCACCCATTACAGGGCGCCGCTGGATTTCTCCAAGGACGGTCTGAAGGAAGCGAAAGCCGCGCTCGATCGGTTCTATCTGGTGCTGCGTAACGTTGAGGTGGACGTGCTCCCGGATGCCAAGCCCGATCCGAAATTGGTCGAAGCGCTGGCGGATGACCTCAACACACCGCTCGCGATATCACGACTGCATGCAATTGCGACAGAAGCCAACAAGGCGCCGACCCGGCGAAAGAAGGCTCGGGCACAGGCTCTGCTGAAAGCATCGGGCGAGCTTATGGGGCTGTTCGTAAGCGATCCGGATGCCTGGTTCCGCTGGATGCCGGACGCGGCGGCGGAAGGTCTCAGCGATGACGAGATCGAGGCACTGGTCGCGCGCCGTATCGAAGCACGCAAGGCGAAGGACTTCGCCGAGGCAGACCGTGTGCGCGACCAACTTGCCGAGGCAGGCATCGTGCTTGAGGACGGTGCCGGCGGGACGGCCTGGCGGAGAGGCTAGGCAGGGACATCGCCCGGTCTCAGGCGCTGTTGAAGGGGATCTCGGTTGCAACCATGCTGACGATAAGCCGCTTCACTCTGTTCTCTTCGTTCACAAGGGGAAGGATCAGGCGGGACCAGCGATCCCAGCGAGTAATTTTGTCCAACTCGCGTGTCCGTTCGCGGTCGTGCTCAGTGTAGACCGTGATGTTGTTGCGCGCTGATGTTTGGTACTGCGGCCGGACATTTCGGGTCGATTCCGTGTTCAGGTCCCCGCCTGTACGACCTGTGAGATCTGCTCCATAGGTGTCGACAACGCGCGAGCCATAGAGTCGGTAACGGTAATCCGCGTAATCGTCTGTCGGCTCCAGGACAACAATAGTTCCGAGAGCCGGCTTTACGTCTAGCGGATCGAAGAGTTTGTAGATGACTCCGTCGATGTCAGTCCGGTATTTCGATCTGAACCAGTCCACCAAACAGCGATGCTGCGGGTGGATGAACTGATTGATGTCTAGATCTGCGTTGCGAACGGCTGAGATAGCATAGTTACGCAACGTGTAATTTCGCGTATCTGGCAAAAGTCTTTGCAGATTCGAGTCATCGGCGGAAATCGACGCGTATATGAATTCGTCTCGCAATGGTGCGCTCACTGGTCAGCATGAATGTGAACTCGTCGGGTCTCATTGAGCCGATTTGAATAATTTTCAGTTAAAGGGCCCGCAAAATTTATTTGGAGATCTATCCTCATTTAGTACGGGATCACCGATCATGAGTCTCCGTCGTCATACGTTGTGCCGGAACTTCTGTCGTACAAGGCTTATGCCTTTGTGCCAGTTGTCGCGGCAATGCTAGAACAGCGTCACGCATAAACAGGATTGAGCTTATGACGGATAATCGTATCTATCTTTTCGACACGACACTCAGAGACGGCCAGCAAACCCGCGGCGTTGATTTTACGCCGGCGGACAAGATTGCGATTGCGCGTGCTCTGGACGAGATAGGGATTGATTACGTCGAGGGCGGCTGGCCGGGCGCCAATCCCACGGATGACCGGTTTTTCGCCGAACCGCCTGAGTTGAAGCGGGCGACCCTTGTCGCTTTTGGCATGACGCGGCGTCCGGGGCGGAGCGCGGACAATGATCCAGGGCTTGCCGGCGTGCTTGGCTCGAAAGCGGGCGCGGCGTGCCTGGTCGGCAAGACATGGGATTTTCATGTCGATGTCGCGCTTCAGATCGAGCGGGACGAAAACGTCCAGATGATTCGCGACAGCATGGAGCTGGCGATCAAGCGCGGCTTCGAGCCGATGTTCGACTGCGAGCATTTCTTTGACGGTTACAAGGCTAACCCGGAATATGCGCTGTCCTGCGTCAAGGCGGCATACGACTCCGGTGCCCGCTGGGTGGTGCTCTGCGACACAAATGGCGGTGCGCTGCCACATGAGGTCGAGGCGATTGTCACCGAAATCGTCAAGGTGGTGCCTGGCAGTCATATCGGGATTCATACGCATAACGACACCGAGAATGCGGTGGCTAATACGCTGGCGGCTGTGCGGGCCGGAGCGCGCCAAGTGCAGGGTACGATCAACGGTCTGGGCGAGCGCTGTGGCAATGCGAACATAATCACGCTCACGGCCATTCTTGGCCTCAAGATGGGTTACGAGACGGGAGTCGATGCGAGAGGCATGAAGCAGCTGAAGAAGCTGTCACGGATGCTGGATGACCGCTTGAACCGTTCGCCGAACTCGCATGCGGCCTTTGTCGGCGATGCTGCTTTCGCCCATAAAGGCGGTCTGCATGTTTCGGCCGTACAAAAAGATCCGAGAACGTACGAGCATATCGATCCTGAGCTGGTTGGAAACCAGCGACACATTCTGGTCTCCGATCAGGCGGGGCGCTCGAACATTCTTGCCCGTTTTGCCGAGATCGGGGTCGAGATCGACCCAAAAAACCCGAAGATCCAGCGTCTGGTCGAGGATGTGAAGGAGAAGGAGTATCTTGGCTATTCCTTCGACACTGCCGAAGCCAGTTTCGAATTGCTGGCTCGCCGTACCGTTGAATCCGTGCCGGATTACTTCTCCATCGAACGCTTCAGGGTGATGGATGAACGCCGTTTCAATGCGAAGGGGCAAATGGTGATCGAGTCCGAAGCAACAGCTACAGTTGTGGTCGCCGGTCAGCGCCTGCACGAAGTCGCTGTCGGAAACGGCCCGGTGAACGCGCTGGACCTCGCGATCAGAAAGGCGTTGAGCACCGCTTACCCGAATATCGATGATGTGAAGCTGATGGACTACAAGGTGCGTATCCTGCCGCCGCCGCCGAACAGTGATGGTACAGACGCCGTGACCCGGGTGATGATCGAAAGCGCCGGGCCGGATGGTTCCATGTGGCGCACGGTTGGTGTCTCCGCCAACATCATCGACGCGTCGATCATGGCGCTTTCAGACAGTCTGAACTATCGGCTGCTCAAATCCGGAACCGCCGCGAAAGTCGACGCCTGAGCCATGGCTGGAACAGATAAGAGCAAGGCGGGCGCCCGCGGTGATGCGGATGCGCCGGTGGTCATTCTTGTGCGCCCGCAATTGGGAGAGAATATCGGCGCCGCCGCACGGGCCATGCTGAATTGCGGGCTGGAAGATATGCGGCTTGTTGCTCCGCGTGACGGCTGGCCGAACCCGGCGGCGAATGCCATGGCGGCCGGCGCTGTCGCAGTCCTTGAAAATGCAAGGGTCTACGAGACTACGAAAGACGCGATTGCCGATCTTAATCTGGTTCTGGCAACCACGGCCAGAAGCCGGGATCAGGTAAAGCGCGCTTTCACGCCCCGTGCGGGCGCGGCGGAAATGAAACGCCATATAGGCAGCGGCCATCGTGGCGGTATGCTGTTCGGGCCGGAACGGTCAGGGCTGGAGAATGACGAGGTGGCGCTGGCCGATGCGATTGTGCATGTACCGTTGAACCCGGCCTTCTCCTCGCTCAACCTCGCGCAGGCGGTTCTCCTGCTTGGTTACGAATGGTACCAGGCCGGAGACGAAACCCCTGATCTTGTCCTAAGCGGCCAAAGCGATCCCGCCTGCGTTGAGGATAGGGAGTACTTTCTGACCCGCTTGGAAGACGAGCTGCACGACGGTGGTTTTCTGTTTCCTGAAACCCTTGCGCCGACCATCCGCCGCAATATCCGCAACATTTTTAACCGCGCGCAGATGACGGATCAGGATGTGCGAACGATGCATGGTGTGGTCAGCACGTTGTTGAAGAACAAGGTTCGGAAAAAAGGCTGACGGGTCACCCTGCAGTAACTGCTCACACGAAGCTTAGCCTGCCGCCTTCTTTGGTAACGCTCGCCCTACCAGATCGAGTATTTCGACCGCAGTAGGGCAGCGAGGTTCTTCCAGATCGCCGGGTCCAGAATCGATTCTGTGGCTGATGTGCTTCTTCGGCTGCATTGCCTGCTTAAGTTTAGAACATGCCGAATTTTATCCGGTTCCGTCCTGCAGTGCGCCGCCTCACTGTTAACGTCGCTCAGGTGCTTGACTTGGAGGCCGCTATACGTATAGTGCGCGCCTCAATTCCCGAGAACGTGGGGCAGGCGGATAAGCCGTCGGTCCCCGGCCCAAGGCTCTCAAAGGCCCGGGGCACTATCGGGACAAAATGAAGAAAACCAAAGGAGATGGGTTATGGGCAAGCGCCTTAACTCGAAGCATAAAATTGACCGGCGCCTTGGCGTCAATCTCTGGGGCCGTGCGAAGTCCCCGTTCAATGATCGTGAATATGCCCCGGGCCAGCATGGTCAGCGCCGCCGCAAGCCTTCCGATTTCGGTATTCAGCTCATGGCGAAGCAGAAGCTGAAAGGCTACTACGGCAATATCGGTGAGAAGCAGTTCCGTAAGTATTTTGCAGAAGCGGTCCGGCGCCGCGGTGATACCGGCGAGAATCTCGTTGGTATCCTGGAGTGCCGCCTGGACGCCGTTGTCTACCGCATGAAGTTCGTGCCGACCGTGTTCGCTGCACGTCAGGCCGTCAGCCACAACCACGTGATGGTGAACGGCAAGCGCGTCAACATTCCGTCCTACATGGTCAAGGAAGGCGACGTGGTTGAGCTCAAGGAAAAGTCCCGCGAAATGCCGATGGTGATCGAAGCCGCTCAGTCGAACGAGCGCGACATTCCGGATTACATGGATGTTGACCTCGACAAGAAGCGCGGCACCTTCACCCGGGTCCCGAAGCTGGAAGACGTCCCGTATCCGGTTCACATGGAACCGAATCTCGTGGTCGAATTCTACTCCCGTTAAACCGGGATCAAGACGTTACGGAAAAGGCCGCTCTTCGGAGCGGCCTTTTTTGATTCTTGGGGCTGCGGTTGGTGATGTTGGTCAGGCCATCCGCAATTTCTCCAGGAAGCCTGAAACGGCCTGGCGCAATCCGGAAGCGTCGGCGGCGAAGGCATCGGCTTGCTCCGATACGCCTCCGGAGATCGACGCCGCCTGATCTATGGCCGAGCCCACCGTGTCGAGACCTTGCCGGACGGCATCGGTCCGCTCGACGCTGCTTCGTACTGTATGGCTGATCTCGTCTGTCGTGGTTGATTGCTTCTCTGCTGCGGCGGAGAGAACGGCCACGCGTTCGCTGATTTCGGAGATGGTGTCACGGATCTCGGTCATAGAATCCGAAGCGGATCGCGTCACTGTCTGGACTTGCGTGATCTGCTCGGAGATATCGACGGTGGCTTTGGCCGTTTGGGTGGCGAGATTCTTCACCTCGCTTGCGACAACAGCAAAGCCCTTGCCGGCATCTCCGGCCCGTGCGGCTTCGATGGTTGCGTTCAGGGCGAGAAGGTTGGTCTGTTCGGCAATATCCTGAATCAACGTGATTATCTCGCCGATCTGGTCGACAGCCTGATTGAGGTTCTGGACCGTGCCCGCCGTCTGATCTGCGGTCTGGACAGCGGAGACCGACATGTCCGCGCATTGGGAAACCTGATCGCTGACTTCCCGGAACGAGTTGGACAGTTCCTGCACGGCGTTCGAGACGGTTTCGATGTCGGTATGCATCTGGTGGGCGTTTCCGGTGGCATCATGGGAGACGGATTTTGCGGTTCCTGCGCTCATGGTCAACTCGCCCGCCTGATTGCGCAAGGCATCGGCGGACTGAGCAACCTTCTCGGCAACGGAGGAGATCAGGCTGTCGATCTCGTCCGCGAGTGTGCGCATGGTCTGCTTCTGATTGTTCTCTGCCTGCTGTTCCATCGCACGCTGTTCGTCGCGGAGGCGGGCATTCTCGATTGCGTTGGTCTTGAAGACTTCAACGGTTTGCGCCATTTCACCAATCTCGTCGGCGGATCCGGTCCCAGGAATCTCCGCATCATTATCGCCGTCGGCGAGACCGCGCATTGCATCGGTGAGCTTTAACAAGGGGCGGGTGACGCTGCGCATGGCGAGGGCAGCGGCAATCAGGCTGAGCAGAAATGCCCCACCCGTCGCGGCACCAATCCAGATGACGACGCTTTTGAAGACTGTGCTCGCATTGGCCATGTACGCGTCGGCCTGCTCATTGGTGATACGGATCAACTGATGCATGTCATCGTCGATCTCCTGGATGAGTGGCAGGCCCTTGTCCTTCGTCAGCGCATCGGCCGCGAGGCGCTTCTTCTTGCCGACCAGAGCAATAACCTCATCCCGCACCGGCCCCCATGCGGCAAACGCAGCCCTGGCTGCCGCGACCAGCGTTTTATCGCCAAGGAAGCGCTCTTCAACGATGGCAAAGGCGTTTTCGACATCCGCTGCGCGTGCGTTCACTTCACCAGAGAGTTCGGCCAGCCGGTCGGCATCGCGGCGGATTTCGAGGATTGCAGCCATATTCCGCCGCATGTCGAGAATATGTCCATTGGCGGCTAGCGCGGCATTGGTCACGGCCAGGGAATTGCGGTGCAATTTCTCTGTCATTCCAAACAGCTGTTGTGACGACCAGAATGCCAATCCCCCCACTGCGAACAGGGCCAGCAAAACAATGAAAAATCCGGCGGTAATCCGCCCTCCAACCCGAAGCCGCAGCATATTGATCGATCTCCACTATTTAATTAAAAAGCGGCAAATTAAAGTACTTTTGGATGTATATGTTGCGGCGCAATATAAAAACAGGTCAAGTCTTATGACGTATTTTGTCGGAAAATTATAAGGCCATAAGATTGATATAATTTCGTGGTCGATAAGTGCGTCAGTATTTCAGTCTCATCGTCTGGGAAAGTGGAGGGGTAACAAAAAGACCGCTCCTGAGAGCGGTCTTTCTATTGAAGGCGATTTTCGAAAAGAGCGGAAACGTCGGCCGTTTTACTCTCCCGCCGCCATAGTTGCCGCACGCTTCGGCAGCACCCAATTGGGGCGGGGGAAATGGCAGGTATAGCCATGTGGGATTCGCAGCAGATAATCCTGATGGGCTGGCTCGGCCTCCCAGAAATCGCTGGCGGGGGTGACTTCCGTGACGACCTTGCCGGGCCACAGGCCAGAGGCCTCGACATCGGCGATGGTGTCCTCGGCGATTTTCTTCTGATCCTCCGACAGGTAAAAGACCGCGGAGCGGTATTGCGGACCGCGGTCGTTACCTTGTCGATCCACCGTGGTCGGATCGTGGATCTGGAAGAACAGCTCCAGGATCGCCCGGTAGCTCGTCTCTGCCGGATCGAACTGGATTTGTATGGATTCTGCATGCCCGCTTTGACCAGTTTTCAGATCCTCGTAGGTCGCATTTGTTACCGTGCCGCCGGTATAGCCCACGCGGGTCATGGTGACGCCCGGGTGCCTGCGGATCAGGTCCTGCATGCCCCAGAAGCAGCCTCCAGCGAGGAGGGCGGTTTCTCGTTCCGTGCTCATAAATCTACTCCCTTTGCTCACAGCATCGCTCATTCCCTGATATAGGGCAAAATTTCCGGGTTTCAGGTCACAATGCCGCGTCAATTGGGCGGCCTTTTCCTTGCCGATCATGACAGTTTGCCTATACTCCCGCGCCGTTGGTGGTGCAGCGGCTTCTTTGCCGCGCCCCGCTTGTGTTTCACCGGCCCCGCCGGGCCCTCTACCGTCAAGGCGAACCCATGTCCGAGAGCGTCAATAAAGTTGTCCTGGCCTATTCCGGCGGCCTCGACACCTCCGTCATCCTGCGTTGGCTGCAGGACACCTACAATTGCGAGGTGGTGACCTTCACCGCCGATCTGGGGCAGGGAGAGGATGTCGAGCCAGCGCGCGAAAAAGCCCGCATGATGGGCATCAAGGAAATCTATGTCGAGGATCTGCGCGAGGAATTCGTGCGCGACTATGTGTTTCCGATGTTCCGTGCCAACGCGCTCTACGAAGGCACTTATCTACTCGGTACCTCGATTGCCCGGCCGCTGATCTCTAAGCGCCAGATCGAAATTGCCCAGGAAGTTGGCGCCGATACGGTCTCCCACGGCGCGACGGGCAAGGGGAACGATCAGGTGCGTTTCGAGCTTAGCTATTACGCGCTGCAGCCGGACATCAAGATCATCGCGCCCTGGCGCGAATGGGATCTCACATCCCGCACCAGGTTGATCGAGTTTGCCGAGAAGCACCAGATTCCGATCGCCAAGGACAAGCGCGGCGAAGCGCCGTTCTCCGTCGACGCGAACTTGCTGCACTCCTCCTCTGAGGGCAAGGTGCTGGAAGACCCGTGGCAGAGTCCGGAAGAGTATGTTTTCCAGCGCACCGTCTCGCCGGAAAATGCGCCGGACAAGGCGACCGACATCGAGATCGATTTCGAGCATGGTGACCCGGTTGCGATCAATGGCGAGCGGATGTCGCCGGCAACCTTGCTGACTGCGCTGAACGAATATGGCGGTGCCAACGGCATCGGCCGGCTTGATCTCGTCGAGAACCGTTTCGTCGGCATGAAGAACCGCGGCGTCTATGAGACCCCGGGCGGCACGATCATGCACCATGCCCACCGGGCGATGGAAAGCCTGACTCTTGACCGCGGCATGGCGCATCTGAAGGACGAGATGATGCCGCGCTATGCCGAGCTGATCTATAACGGCTTCTGGTTCTCGCCGGAGCGCGAGATGATGCAGGCCGCGATCGATCACAGCCAGCGTAACGTCACCGGCACCGTCCGGATGAAGCTCTACAAGGGCAACGTCACCTGCACCGGCCGCAAAGCTGACCGCAGCCTCTATTCCGAGGATATCGTGACCTTCGAGGAAGGCTCTGGCACCTACGATCACAAGGATGCCGCCGGCTTCATCAAGCTGAACGCGCTGCGCTTGCGCCTGAACAAGATGCTGCAAGGCTAGTCAGTCTGTTCCCCTTCGTCATCCCGGTAAAAATCGGGATCCACGGAAGGCGTTTATCGCCCTATGATCCGTTGATCCCGGATCGAATCCGGGATGGCGGTTGAGGAGACGGTTATGACGGGGTTGGTCTATTCAGCGGAAGTGCAGGCAACTCTCGCCGAGGGGCGGCCCGTTGTCGCGCTTGAAAGCACAATTCTCACCCACGGCCTGCCGAAGCCCGACAATCTCCATATTGGCCAGGAGATAGAGGCGGAAATCCGTAGCGCGGGAGCAACGCCCGCGACCATAGCGGTGCTCGATGGGACTGCCTGCGTCGGGCTTTCAACGCCGGATCTCGTTCGGCTCTGCTCCACGGACGGTGCGGTCAAGCTCTCCCGCCGCGATCTCGGCGTGGCGCTCTCCAAGGGGTGGACTGGCGGTACCACGGTAGCCGCCACGATGATTCTTGCTGCCAGAGCCGGGATAGAGATTTTCGCGACCGGTGGGATCGGCGGGGTGCATCGCGGGGCTGAACTGGATTTCGATATTTCCGCCGATCTGGACGAGTTGGCCCGAACTCCGGTGATGGTGGTTTCTGCCGGGGCGAAATCCATTCTGGACTTGCCGAAGACACTGGAGGTCCTGGAGACGAAGGGGGTGCCGGTGATTGGTTACGGTACGAACGAGTTTCCGGCCTTTTTCTGCCGCTCCAGCGGGTTGCCGGTGCCGCTACGTCTGGACAGCCCCGAAGAGATTGCTGCCGCTTGGCGTGCGGGCCGGGATATGGGCCTCGAGACCGGCATGCTGATCGCCAACCCGGTGCCGGAAGAGCATGCCCTTGACCGAGCTACAATGGAGCGGATCATCGACGACGCCCTGTTCGAGGCGAAGCGGACGGGAGCATCGGGCAAACAGGTGACGCCCTATCTTCTGTCGCAGATTCGTAACGCGACCGGCGGCGCCAGTCTCACTGCCAATGTAGAGCTGGTTCGAGCGAATGCACGCCTTGGAGCTTGGATCGCGGTTGCTCTGTCCGGGCACCATTAGCGGCTGGCCGCATAACCATAAATTTGATCTGCGTCAAAATCGCACATTGTTGCGCTGCAAGGCTTTTGCCAAATAAGGCGCAGTGACCAGTGGGACTGGCAGCTGTCAGACTGTGTGTTGCAAGACCGGTCAAGTGCATCAGGTTGTGATGCCGCCTTGACCCATACCTAGACGCTTTACCTCAAAAGAACCCGGAGGGCCAATCTGTGCTCAAAGTGCTTCACGCGATTCCGATCATTGGATGGTGCCTCCGAGATCTGCAAACTGGCGGCGCGTCGGCTTTCATGTATTTTCTGGTGAATTGCGGGTTGCTCTGGATATTGTCGGCGGCGTTTTTTGGATATCCGGGAATCATTATTCCGGCGCTGTGTGCAGTGCCTGTGATGTTCGTGCTACTGATTTTACTGACGCGGGGCCGCTACGAGGTCGAGTAACCCGATAAGCAGTGGTGCTTACATCGGTACTGCACTGACCCCGGCGATATAGGGGTGGGCGCTGTACAGCGCGGCCCAAAGTGCCAGCCCGCCGCCGAGACGGAGCCACCCTATACCCTTCCAATCAAGCCTCGTCCGGCCTTCAAGGATTGCCCGGAACGGCAACACAGACGTGGTGAGCTCGAAGGGGGCCCATTTGGCGCCGAATTCGGCTCGTTTTTTGAAGTCGATTTTGACCATGCCGCCGAAAGCGAGCGCGGCCATGCCACCGAACAACAGCATTGATGCGGCGTCGCCACGCACGGTCAGGTGCGCGAGCGCCCAGAGTCCGATGGACATCATGACCGGGTGTCGCGTCACCGTCAGGATACCACGTACCAGATGCGGGTCGTCGAAATCCTCGTCGGCCATCATTGCTGTCGGACTGAACGGATTGTAACCGCAGACCAGCAGAATTGCA
Organism: Nisaea sp.; assembly: GCF_039990255.1. Taxonomy (GTDB): domain Bacteria; phylum Pseudomonadota; class Alphaproteobacteria; order Thalassobaculales; family Thalassobaculaceae; genus Nisaea. The sequence goes on from NZ_JBDXGG010000018.1 coordinate 844,505, forward strand.
GCGAATGGCATCACGACATTCGGGATCCAGCGCGTCCAGAGCGGCGGCTCCCAGATTGTGACATAGGGGGCATCGCCATAGGCCAGGACCATCCAGACCATCGCGACGCCTGCGGCCAGGGAAAACACCGCCCGGAACCGGTTGGCGCCGATCTGCTCGATCAGAGCGGCACGGATACTTGGCCAGCCGAGCAAGAAGTGCCCGCCGACAAAGGCCACGACGGCAGCGAAAAGTGCGTCCAGACTTCCAGTCATACCGCCCCCAAAGCAGTTGTAGGTCGCGGCGCTCGACTCTTGTGGTGGACGGGTCGCCGGTTTCAGGTCATCACAGGCATATAAGTGTAGCCGGTCTGGATGCAACGATGGATGACGAAAGCCTGAAGAAGCTGATGTGCGAGATGCTCGGCTCCGCCGGAGGGGATGGTAGACTGTCCCCGAACCAGATTGGCGCAGCTGCAAGCGGCGATCCGATGGGCCCGAAACCGGCCTGGCGGGCGCTGTTACGTCAGATCGAGCGAGTCGCTGTGGCACTTGAAGCTGAAGGCGTTCTGGTGGCTCTGCGTAAGGGCAAGCCGGTTCCCTTGGCCGAGGCGAAGGGCGTGATCCGGTACGCGGCCACGCCCGACCACTGAGCCGAAGCGTTTCTTCTAAAGCTCCGGCATATCCCAGCCGCGGCGGCGGCAGGCGGCTTCCACGGTGTTGCGCAACAAGCAAGCGATGGTCATCGGGCCGACGCCGCCCGGCACCGGGGTGATGGCACCGGCAATCTCAGACGCGCTGGCGAAATCGACATCGCCGACCAGCCGGGTTTTGCCTTCGCCCTTTTCTGGCGCATCGATCCGGTTGATGCCGACATCGATGACGGTAGCTCCCGGTTTCACCCAGTCTCCCTTGACCATCTCGGGGCGCCCGACAGCAGCCACCAGAATATCGGCCCGGCGGCATTCCGCCGGCAGATCCTGTGTGCGGGAGTGGGTGACTGTCACCGTGCAGCTTTCGCGCAGAAGCAGAGCAGCCATCGGTTTGCCTACAATGTTGGAGCGGCCGACGATCACCGCATGCTTGCCGGTCAGATCGCCCAACTGATCGCGTAGCAGCAGCAGGCAGCCGAGCGGGGTGCAGGGCACCAGCGCGTCCCCGCCGGTCGCCAGACGACCGGCATTGACCACATGAAAGCCGTCCACGTCCTTTTCCGGCGCAATAGTGTCGAGCACGGCCTGGGCGTCGATGTGATCGGGCAGGGGAAGCTGCACAAGGATGCCGTCTACCGCCGGATCGGCATTCAGGTCCGCGATGAGTTTCAGCAGAGTATCCTGACTGGTCGCGACATCGAGTTTGTGCTCGAACGAGGCCATGCCGCTCTCGATTGTCTGCTTGCCCTTGTTACGGACATAGACTTGGCTCGCGGGATCCTCGCCGACCAGCACCACGGCGAGACCGGGGACTGTGCCATGTTTGCTTTTCAGATCCGTAATCGCGGTGCCGATGCGGTCCCGCAGCCCGGCCGCGAAGGCCTTTCCGTCGATCAGTGCGGCTTTGCCCATGGGGTATTTCCCTTTATTGCCCGTGCTCTTTGTTATCCGGGCGCGTGTTGCGTTAGCCAGTGTTCCAGTTGTGCCGCCAGAGCCGTCCCGTCTCCGGCGATCAGCAGTGTCTTGCGCCGCTGCGTCGCGCCCGATCGAACATTGATGATGCTTTTCGGCAATCTCCAGCTTTTCGCCAGCATCTTGATCAGAGCCTTGTTTGCTCGACCATTCTCCGGAGCTGAGGTGACCGTGGCTGTCAGCCATGCGACCTCTTCCGCATCCGTGGCGACACTGCCTATACCGTCGCGCGATGCACTAGGCGTCAGGCGAACACGGAGACGCAACCCTTCGGCCGTGGCCTCGAATGGCAGGGTGGCCATCGGGCGCGGCTTCGAGGCTCTATTCCTAGCCGAGATATTCCCACATCAGGCTGCGGAGAAAGCTCAGGCCGAGAACGAGGACAATCGGCGACACATCGAGGCCGCCTAGGTTCGGCAGCACATTCCGGATCGGGCGCAACAGCGGCTCGGTGACACGGTATAGGAAGTCCATCACCAGATAGACAAACCGGTTCTGCGAATTGATCACGTTGAACTGCACCAGCCATCCCAGGATGATGAAAATGAAAAGCGCGTAGATATAGAGCTGGATGACTGTACTAACGAGATTCAGCAACGACAGCATGTGCGAGTTTCCGTCCTTCAGGGATATATTGCGCAACGGACCGTACCGCCCGGCTGCGCGCTGGGCAAGCGCTTGGCGTTGCTCATTTTAACCCTGCTTATATGTGGCAGGTAGAGCCATTTGCAAAGCCCTGGATAAGAGGAGCTTTGCCCTTGCAATGCATTGTTGCTTCTTTTATCTGTCTGAATCGCGCCGGAGCACTTGATCGCCCGGCTTCGGTGGGGCCGTAGCTCAGCTGGGAGAGCGTCGCGTTCGCAATGCGAAGGTCGGGAGTTCGATCCTCCTCGGCTCCACCAAAAAATCCCCCAAGTCATTTCAGTAATTTTCGGGTTTGAGCCCGGGAACATATGCACCCGGATTCGTTAGAATTCAGTGTGTCACAAACCATTGACCATCAGAAAGGCGAGCCCCATGCAGATCGCCAATACCCGACCGACGCCCCAGTGCCATCGCAGCAACAACAGACCACTCAGAGCGGCGAGCATCGTCACGCGTTAGTCGAATTTTGCAAGCTCGGGCTGCCAAAGCATGAAGGGGCCGACTTCCTGCCTCGTAACATCCCCGAACATCACATTCAGGCCGAACCAGAGTGACAGGTTAAGGGTTACGTCGACCACGGCTGCGGTGAGTACCGATCGCCTTCCTTAAACGCGTCGATGTTTGTTACACTGAATAATTGAACGATGAAGCTGGCAAACCGGCTCGATTTAGGGAGGAGCATGAGGGTGGTGGCGAAATGATCGTCTCATACGATCCGCTTCTGGTTGTCGCGTCGGTGGCGGTCGCGGCGATGGCGTCCTTTACCGGGCTGCGGCTGCTGACCGGATTGCGCTATTTGGACAGCGCGACCCGCAAGGCGCAGCTCGCAAAGGCGGCGATGGCGATCGGCGGCGGGATCTGGTCGATGCATTTCGTCGGAATGCTGGCTCTGCGCCTGCCAGTCCCGGTGGCCTACGACCTGCTCTACACGCTCGGCTCCGTGCTGATCGCAATCCTGATCACGGGCGCCGGCCTGGCGCTCATGCATCTGGGCGCCCGTTCGCCGTCAAAGACCGTTGCGGCGGGAACTCTCATCGGATGCGGGATCGTGGCGATGCATTATGTGGGCATGGAGGCCCTGCAGGGGAGCTGCATCGTCAGCTACAGCCCATTCGGCTTCGTGCTGCCGACCATGATTGCAGTTCTGTCCTCTACCTGTGCCCTGGCGCTCGCTTATAAAAAGCGGACCCTGATACAGCTCAGTCTCGGAGCGCTGGTGTTGGGGGTCACGATATCCGGAATGCATTATTCGGCAATGGCATTTACGGCCTTCAGCCGAACCGCGACCACCATATTGGTTGAGCGCCCGATGCTGCCCGACACCTATCTGGCGTTGGTGGTCGCGGTCGCCGCCTTTGTCGTCTGCGGTTTGTTCCTGCTTTCTGCGCTTCCAATGGACGGCCCTCGTCCGGACCGCGACACGCAGGCACCGGAAGCGAACGGGACGAGCGAAGACGCCCTCGTTCTTGCCGGTCTGTCGCCGTACGCGGAAATCGCGGTGCAACAGGTCCGTTCGGCGCCAGCGATGTCGCTTGGCCGGATCCGCATTCCTTACGAGCGTAACAACACGACGTACTTCCTGACCCCGGATAACATCCGTTCCATCAGGGCCGACGGTCACTACACGGAGATCTATGATGGCGCGGCGCATGTCTTCTGCCCGTGGTCTTTGTCCAAGCTGGAGGGAATGCTGAAAGGTACTGCCTTCCTCCGCACGCACCGCAGCTTTCTGCTCAACATGGAGCATGCCGCGGGTTTTGAGCGGCAGAAGGACAAGGCCTTCGTGCTGGTCGCCGGGTTGAGCCGGGAGGCGATACCGGTCAGTCGATCCCATATGGGGGACGTGCGTAAGGCGCTGGGATTGTAGCCCCGGCGTCAGTGACCGCTGCAGTTCGTGCAGCTATTTCGCTATTCGTGCAAAGGAGACGACCGGGACGCGTAACCATCTATGCACCCGCGAATAAGCACTCATCCTGTCCTTCAAGTGTCGGCAAATCGGCAACGAGGCCTTTAGAGCCGCAGTCCTTGAGGGAGGGTAACCATAATGATCCCAGGATCATTCGAATATCATCGCCCGGAATCCGTCGACGGTGCAGTCGCCTTGCTGAACGAGCATGGAGACGAGGCCCGCCTGCTCGCGGGTGGGCACAGTCTAATACCGATGATGAAGCTGCGCATGGCGGTGCCGTCGCACATCGTCGATCTGCAGGCCATCGATAGTCTGTCCGGCATCTCGGAAGATGGCGGCGAGATCGTCATCGGCGCGCTCACCACACAGCACGAGGTGTTGAGCTCCGGCCCGCTTGCCCGCAAATGTCCGCTCATCCCGGAAGCGGCCGCTCTGATAGCTGACCCTCAAGTGCGGTACTGTGGCACGATCGGCGGAAATGTCGCCAACGGTGATCCGGGCAATGACATGCCTGCGATCATGCAGGCGCTCGGCGCGCGCTACCGCGCGGTCGGCCCGAACGGCAGCCGGGACATCGCGGCGCGGGACTATTACGAAGCCGCCTACTTCACCGAACTCGAGGAAAACGAGGTTCTGACCCAGATCCGAATCCCTGCCCCGGCCGCCGGGCACGGCGCCGCCTACGAGAAGCAGAAGCGCAAGATCGGTGACTACGCGACCGCTGCGGCCGCCGTCATCCTGACCGTGGAAGCCGGGCGCTGCACCTCGGCATCTATCGCGCTCACCAATGTGGGATCGACGCCGCTCTACGCGGAAGCTGCGGCAGGCGCGCTCGTTGGAACGGATCTCGGAGCGGACGCGGTCGACACGGCGGTTCGCCTCGCCGAAGAGATCACTGAACCCACGAGCGACGGACGGGGGCCGGCCGATTTCCGGACTCATGTCGCCGGGATCATGGTGCGCCGCGCCATCGCCCGCGCCCAGAAGAACGCCGGTTGAGGGAGAGCCGACTGATGTCAAAGATGCATGTAAAAATGAACGTCAACGGCGCCGAGGTCGAAGGCCTTGCGGAGCCGCGCACCCTGCTGATCCATTTCCTGCGTGAGCAGCTCAGCCTTACCGGCCCGCATATCGGCTGCGAGACAAGCCATTGCGGCGCCTGCACCGTCGATCTGAACGGCAAGTCGGTGAAGTCCTGCACTGTCTTCGTTGCCCAGTCTAATGGCGCAAATGTAACCACGATCGAGGGCATCGCGAATGCCGATGGCACCCTGCACGCGCTGCAGGAAGCCTTTCGCGAGCATCACGGCCTGCAATGCGGCTTCTGCACCCCGGGCATGATTACGAGAGCATACAGGCTGCTGCAGGAAAACCCGAACCCGAGCGAGGAGGAAATCCGCCACGGCATCTCGGGAAATCTCTGCCGCTGCACCGGTTACCAGAACATCGTCAAGGCCATCCAGGCCGCGTCGGACGAGTTGAATGCGAGCAAGGAGGCTGCGCAATGAACGCCGAAGTCGCCAGCGTCGAGGAACGTAAACAGAACCTAAAAGGCATGGGATCTTCCCGCCGCAGGGTCGAGGATGCCCGTTTCGTGCAGGGCAAGGGAAACTATGTCGACGATATCAAGCTGCCAGGCATGCTGTTCGGTGATTTCGTCCGCTCGCCATATGCCCATGCCCGGATCAAGTCGGTAAACAAGGAGGCGGCGCTGGCTGTGCCGGGGGTCAAGGCGGTGCTCACCGCAGACGACCTGAAGCCGGTCAATCTCGCTTGGATGCCGACTCTCGCGGGTGACGTGCAGATGGTGCTCGCCGATGGCAAGGTCCTGTTCCAGGGCCAGGAAGTGGCCTTTGTCGTCGCCGACGACCGCTATGCGGCATCTGACGCGGCTGAGCTGGTCGAAGTCGATTATGAGGAACTGCCGGTTCTGGTCGATCCCGTTAAGGCGATGGACCCGGATGCGCCGATCCTGCGCGAGGATCTCGAAGGTAAGACCGAAGGGGCGCATGGCCCCCGCCGTCACCACAACCATATCTTCACTTGGGAAGTCGGCGACAAAGACGCGACCGACAAGGCGCTTGCCGAAGCCGAGGTGGTGGCGAAAGAGCTGATCACCTATCAGCGTGTCCATCCTTGCCCGCTCGAGACAGCGGGTTGCGTAGCCAGCATGGACAAGGTGAACGGCCAACTGACGCTCTGGGGCACCTTCCAGGCGCCGCACGCGGTGCGCACCGTGGCTTCGTTGATCTCCACCATCCCGGAGCACAAGATCCGCGTGATCTCGCCGGATATTGGCGGCGGTTTTGGGAACAAGGTCGGGGTCTATCCGGGGTATATCTGCGCCGTTGTCGCCTCCATCGTGCTCGGCGTACCGGTGAAGTGGATTGAAGACCGGATCGAGAACCTGCAGTCGACGGCCTTCGCCCGCGACTATCACATGACGGGGGAAATCTCAGCGACCAGGGACGGGCGGATCACGGGGCTCAGATGCCACGTGCTCGCCGACCATGGCGGCTTCGATGCCTGCGCCGACCCGACCAAGTTCCCGGCCGGCTTCTTCAACATCTGCACCGGCTCCTACGATATCCCAGTCGCCCACGTATCCGTTGATGGCGTCTACACCAACAAGGCGCCGGGCGGCGTTGCCTACCGCTGTTCTTTCCGGGTGACCGAGGCGTCCTATTTCATCGAGAGGATGATCGACGTACTCGCCCGCAAGCTGGAGATGGACCCGGCGGAACTCAGGATAAAGAACTTCATCGGGAAGGAGCAGTTCCCGTACACCTCGGCGCTTGGCTGGGAGTACGACAGCGGTGACTATCATACCGCGATGGAAAAGGCGTTGGTGACCGTTCAATACAAGGCGCTCCGGGACGAACAGAAAGCCAACCGCGAGGCCTTCGCACGTGGTGAGACCCGCTCCCTGATGGGGGTCGGGATCGGGTTCTTCACCGAGATCGTCGGTGCTGGTCCGATCAAGAACTGCGACATCCTCGGGCTCGGCATGTTCGACAGTTGCGAAATTCGCGTGCATCCGACCGGCAGCGCGATTGCCCGGCTTGGGACCATCAGTCAGGGGCAGGGTCATGCGACGACCTTTGCCCAGATCCTGGCCTCCGAGATTGGCATCCCGGCGGATCAGATAACGGTCGAGGAAGGCGATACGGACACCGCGCCTTATGGCCTCGGGACCTACGGTTCCCGCTCGACGCCGGTCGCGGGTGCCGCGACGGCGATGGCGGGCCGGAAGATCAAGGCCAAGGCGCAGATGATCGCCGCCTGGCTGCTCGAGGTGCATGACGATGATGTCGAGTTCGACGTCGACCGGTTCGTGGTCAAGGGGGCGCCGGAGCGTTTCAAGACCATGGCCGAAGTCGCCTTCGCCGCCTACAACAACGTCCCGCCGGGTCTGGAGCCGGGTCTGGAGGCCGTCAGCTATTACGATCCGCCGAACATGACCTATCCATTCGGGGCCTATGTCTGCGTCGCCGATATCGACGTTGATACCGGGGTGACCGACATCCGCCGTTTCTACGCGCTGGACGATTGCGGTACCCGGATCAACCCGATGATCATCGAGGGACAGGTGCATGGTGGCCTGACGGAAGCGCTTGCCATCGCCATGGGCCAGGAGATCTCCTACGACGAAATGGGGAACGTGAAGGGCGCGAGCCTGATGGACTTTTTCCTGCCGACCGCGGTGGAAACGCCGGTCTGGGAGACCGACTTCACTGTCACGCCGTCGCCGCACCACCCGATCGGTGCGAAGGGTGTCGGGGAGTCGCCGAATGTCGGCGGCGTCTCGGCTTTCTCCAACGCCGTCAACGATGCCTTCGCCCACCTCGGTCTGACCCACACGCAAATGCCGCATGATCACTGGCGTGTGTGGAAGACGGCCGAGCGGCTCGGCATCACGACCTAGGAACCCAACTCCGGGCTGGACGGCAGATCGCGCGTCGTTCGGTCCGGGTTTTCAAGCCATGAAAAATTACAAAGAACTGCAGGCAGAACTCGCTGAGGCCGGCTACATCGCGGAGGAAAGTCTCGCGATGGCGCTGACGCTGGCGACGGAGATCCACCGTCCTCTGCTGCTGGAGGGGGAGGCGGGAGTCGGCAAGACCGATATCGCACGGGCGCTGGCGAGGCTGCTCGGCACACGGCTGATCCGGCTGCAGTGCTACGAAGGGCTGGATGCGAACGCGACGCTCTACGAGTGGAACTATCAGCGTCAGCTATTGTCCATCCGGGCACGGGAGGCAACAGACGGGGCGGACTCCGCAGAGACCCTGGAGAACCATATTTTCTCCGAGGAATACCTCTTGCGCCGGCCGCTGCTGGAAGCGATCAGCCAGTTGGAACCGCCGGTCCTGCTGATCGACGAGATCGATCGCGCCGACGAGGAGTTTGAAGCCTTTCTGCTGGAACTGCTCGCCGACTATCAGGTGACAGTCCCGGAACTCGGCACCATCGAAGCGGTCTCGATTCCGCATGTGATTCTGACTTCGAATGGGACCCGCGCGCTCTCCGATGCGCTCCGTCGGCGCTGTCTCTATTCCTATGTCGATTATCCTGACGCGGAGAAGGAGCAGGCGATCCTTGCCGCGCGTATGCCGAAGATCGACGGCGAACTCGCCCGGCGGATTGTCGGCTTCGTACAGCAACTGCGCCGCGAGGAGCTGGAGAAGGTACCCGGCATCGCCGAGACCCTGGATTGGGCGATGGCGCTTGTCGGCCTCAAAGTGGAGAAGCTTGAGGACAATCTCGATCTGCTGCAGGCGAGCCTCATCTGCCTGCTGAAAACAGAGGCGGATCAGCGCGCGATCGCGCCGGAAGTCACCCAGCGCCTGATGGGAAAAGTCGCGTGACAATTACGGAGTCCGGCAAGAACGACGTCGTCCCGGTGCCCCCGGGCGCGCGGGAGCGGATGCGGGGCTTCATTGCTCATCTCCGGCTGAACGGCTTCACTCTCGGTCCGTCTGAGACGGCCCTGTCGCTCGACATCGTCAGGCGCCTCGACAGGCCGACACCGGACGGCGTCCAGGCGGCGCTCAAGGTCGCGCTTTGCGGCGACCGGGAGGACTGGGAGCGTTTCGAGGCGCTGTTCCGGGCCTTCTGGTTTGGCGAGGGTGTGAGGCGCGCGAACATCCTTCGGGGGGAGAACACCAGCACGCCGAAGCGGGCGCGCCCGGCGCTCTGGGACAAGGTGCTGCCGCCGGAAGAGCGGGCGGGTCGCCCGATCGGTTCGGCGGCGCAGGCGACAAATGCCAGTGACGGGGAGGAGGATGAGAGCTCCCCATCCGCGCCACACAGGGTCGCCGCCGACCGTCGCGACAGTCTGTTCAAGACTGACCTGCGCGAGATCGCGGCGAAAGAAGATATCGCCGAGGCGGAGAAGGTGGCGGAGAGCCTGGCCAGGGCGATGCGTTACCGTCTCAGCCGCCGACGCAAACCTTCGGCACGGGGGCGCGGCCTCGATCTGCGGCGCACCATCAGGCGCAATATCGCCCATGGGGGCGAGCCGGTGGATCTGCTGAAACGGACGCGGCCGGACCGTCCCGTGCGCATCGTGGTGCTGCTCGACGTCTCCGGCTCAATGAAGCTCTACAGCCGTTATTTCCTGCTCTTTGTGCGCGGCCTGCTCTGCCGCTGGATGCGGGCCGACGCCTACCTTTTCCATACCCGTCTCGTCCGGGTGACTGACGCGCTTACGGACAAGGACCCGTTCCGGGCGCTGGCTAAGCTCTCACTGATGATTGAGGGCTTCGGCGGGGGCACGCGGATCGCCGGTGCGCTCGAGGATTTCAACACGCGATACGCTAAGCAGGCGATCGACAGCCGGACCGTCGTGGTGATCCTGAGCGACGGCTACGACACCGAACCGCCGGAGCATCTGGCACGGGAACTGAAGCGGCTCAAAACCCGCGCGCGCCGCATCGTCTGGCTTAATCCGCTGCTCGGCTGGAGGGATTACGAGCCTGTGGCGCGGGGCATGGCGGCGGCGCTGCCCCATATCGATCATTTTGCCGCTGCGAACAGCCTGCAGGCGCTGGCCGCGCTTGAGCACGAGCTGGCGGGCTTATAGGGAGGCGGATGAATGGAACGGCAGCACGATGACGTTTTCACCACGATCGCAGCCCTGATGGCGGCGGAGGCGGAATTTTGCGTTGCGACCGTGGTGCGGACCGAGAACGCGACCAGCGCCAAGGCCGGAGCCAAGGCGGTGGTGCTCGCGGACGGGACGATCAAGGGATTTCTCGGCGGAGGTTGCGTGCAGGGCGCCGTGCGCCGCTCAGCGGAAACGGTGCTCGACGCGGGGGAGCCCCGCCTGATCCGGGTGAAGCCCGGTGACGAAGTAGTCGAGCGGCTCGACCGCGATGGTGTCGAGCTGCACAAGAGTGGCTGTCCGAGCGGCGGTACCGTCGACATCTTTATCGAACCGATGCGACAGGCGCCACGGCTGGTGATCTGTGGCGGCTCTTCGGTCGCGACCGTGCTCGCGCGGCTCGCCGTCACCCTCGGCTACCGGGTGACGGCTGCGGCGCTGGCGGAAGATCTCACCGGATTCACCGCCGATGTGGTGCGACACCAGGGGTTCGCGTTCGAAGAGCTGGAACTGGCGGCGCGCGACTTCGTCGTTGTCGCGACGCAGGGCAAGCGCGACCGTGAAGCACTGGCGGGGGCGCTCGACAGCGGTGCCGGTTTTGTCTCCTTCGTCGGCAGCCGCCGCAAGGCGAACGTAATGCGCACACGTTTGGCGGAGCGCGGGCTGCCGGAGGCACGGCTCGAAACGCTCAAGGCTCCGGCGGGACTCGACATCAGCGCCATCGAACCGGAGGAAATCGCGCTTTCCATCATGGCAGAGCTTGTTGCGGTCCGCCGTCAGCGCGCTCGCGACAACGCTGAAGACAACGGGAGGGCAACGGCATGAAGCGACTTCTTGGCAGCGCTGTCAGACGGATCCGCACCTCGCTCCGGCGGGCGATTGAACAGGTCTCGGACACAACGCCGATCTGTTGCTGAGCTAAGAGTGTGGTTCTGCCCGCGTGTGGGGCGCTGAGGTCGACCTTTTGGCTATGTCCGTGGGCGTGAAGCTGCCGACCCGGGTAAGGCCCCAGAGGTTAGCCGGTGCCGCAGGATGCTATCCGGGTCCGTCGCTTGAATGTGCAGCGTGTCAGGCCGGATCTGGCTCTGATTTTCGAAGCCCATGGAGCACAGAATCTGTGCGGACCCACGCTGCGTTTCGTGGAGGAAATTCGCCATGTGTTTGTATTTGTCTCCATACAGCCGACGGTTGGTTTTACCGCCAGGTAACGCAAGTGCATCCATTCAGATACCCCGCATACCCTTGGAAGACGCGCGACGTTAGCGGTAACAGCTGATCCGGTCGCGCGCTCCGCCAGTTACAAGAACAGCGTCACGATCGACGGCCAGATCAACAGGACGGACAAAGCCAGGAGTTGCAGCGCGATGAATGGCAGGAACCCGCGGAATATGGCTGTCAGGGTGATATGCGAAGGGGCCACCGACTTCAGGTAGAACGCTGCCGGGCCGAAAGGCGGCGACAGAAAGCTGACCTGCATGTTCATACAGAACACGACACCAAACCAAACCGCCACGAATTTGGGGTCGAGGCTGCCCAGAAATCCGATCTCCTGAACCGGCAGCTTCAGCACAATGGGGAGAAAGACAGGCATGATCAGAAGCACGATCCCGATCCAGTCCATAAACATGCCCATCACCAGGAAAATAAGCATCATGACCAGGATGATTCCCATCGTCGGCAACTCCGCCGAAATGATGGTGTTGGCGACGTAGGTCGGGCCGCCGGAAAGTGTATAGGCGGCGGCGAGAGAGGCCGCGCCGATGGTAACCCAGATGATCGTCCCGGTGGATTTCAGGGTTCGCATGAGGCTGTCCCATACGATCTCAAACGTCATCTCGCGCCGAAGCAGGCCGATCACGAAAACCGCAACAACGCCCATGCCGGCCGCCTCGGTGATGCCTGTGATCCCCATATAGATCGATCCCAGAACGACCCCGATCACCACGATCGGTGGGACGAGCCCTTTGCCCATCTCCCAACCCTTTTGGGAGCGTTCCTTGCCGACCAGAAACAGCATGATAGAGAGCGCGAGCGCCCCCGCCCCGGCGATGTAGGGAATGTCGGAGACCATACCGAGCACGATCGGATCCACGCCTTCGCGCACGACATTTTCGCCGGTCACAGTAAAGAACAGTGCGCGGAGCAGCAGGAACCCGGTCAGCCAGAGTGTGAAACGCGACAGAAACCCGATGAATAACAAGGCTTTTTCGCGGCCCTTGGGCGCGTCGGCGTCTTCCTCGGGAAGCGGTGCCAGGCTGGGGTTGAGATTGGTCCGAACCAGAATGTAGATGATGAAGAACGAGGCCAGGACAAAGCCCGGAAGAAATGCAGCGGTGAACAGGGCTTTGATCGATGTCTCTGTCACCAGCCCGTAGAAGATCAGAACGATGGATGGCGGGATCATTGTGCCGAGCGAGCCGGAGGCGCAAATCGTTCCAATCGCGAGATTCTGGTTATAGCCGAGCCGTAACATCTGTGGCAGCGCGATCAAGCCGAGCAACACAACCTCGCCGCCGATGATTCCCGACATCGCCGCCATGATCACTGCCATGATCGACGTCACGATAGCAATACCGCCCCGCGTTCGGCTGAGCCAGACATTCAAGGAAGTGTACATGTCCTTCGCGATGCCGGAGCGTTCTAGCAGTGCCGCCATGAAGATGAACAGCGGCACGGAAATGAGGACGTAGTTGGTCATTTGTCGATAGACCGCCTGGCCGACGACCGAGAGCGGCCCGTGCCCGAACCTGCTGAACAGCAAATCGGGCCCAAATTTCATAATCAGCACTAAGACAGCGAGGAATGCCGAGGCGAAGCCAAGTGGCATTCCGATGGCAAGCAGGAAAAACATCACGAGCAAGAGAATGATGCTGAGCGTCGCGACGTCGCCGACCTTCATCCATGCGAACAGATCGAGAAATTCCATGCGGTCAGGTTCCCAGCGTCTTTCGGATCTTGTCGATCTCGGTTTCGTCGATATCGCCCGCCGGGCTGTGATGCTCCGGCGCCTTGTTCCAGTCCGCGATCAGGTTCGAGATCGCCTGAATGGTGACGAGCAGAATAATGATCAGGATTGCAGGTTTCAGCGTGCCAGGGAGGGGCGGGTCCCAGGCCGTGCCAAAGGTCTCCATGCGCATCATGCGCCGCATCGCGTCCGAATAGCCTCCCCAGACGAGCGCGAAAGTGAAGAACAGGAGCAGATTCAGCGACAGCACATCCGCCGTTTTCTGCATCCAGCGGGGCATCATATCGTAGATCACGTAGATCCGGATGTGGCTGCGTTGCTGCATTGCGTACTGTCCCGCGAACAGGAACACGAAGCCAGCTATCCACAGGGACAACTCATTTGCCCAAAGCGTCGGCCGGGCAAATACGTAGCGGGAGACCACTTCGTACAACATGACCAACACGATGCCCGCGACCATGATCATCGAGAGCCGCGACGTCACCAGGGAGACGATGTCGAAGAAGCCGTCTGACTTCTGTTCGATCGCGCCTCTTGTGTCGGAAAAGTAGATCGATGCAAGCAGGATGGCGCCGGTCAGGGAAACCAGCATGGCCAGGACGACAAACCGTCCTTTCGGCCGGATCATGTCAAACATGTCGATGGCGTCTTCGAACAGAAGCGCGTTTCCGATGATCCACAAATACAGCAGAACAGCTGAGCCGGTGAAGGCCAGCATGGCCAGCCGGACCGGTTCCCGCATCCCGCCCAACCACAAGCTTTCCGAATTCATACCCATTGCCTCTCCGGGCGTTTCGACGGCCCAAGAAACCGGTGTCACGCGAGCCCGGTGGGGCTCGCGTTCTTCACTTTCCAGGAATTAGGTTGTCGAAACCTATTTCAGCAGGCCGAGCTGCGTCAGATAGGCGCGATGGCTCTCGACGAGCTTACGTGTTTGCTCGTTCTTTTCTGCCCAACGGCTCCAGGCTGTCTGGGCGGCTGCGCGGAATGTGGCGCGATCTTCAGCAGACCAGTCATACAACGTGATGCCTTCGGCCTGCAGCTTGGCTGCGGCTTCGGAATTCAGCTTCTCGTTTGCCAGGGCGACGTGGAAACCCAGCTTCTGCATCGCCGTCTCGATGATCCGGCGCTGCTGCTCAGTCAGGCCGTTCCAGACATCCAGATTGCACGCGAGGTGATCCGAAGGCATCGAATGGAAGCCGGGATAGGTCGCGTGCTTGACGATATCGTAGAGGCCGAGGCCGACATTGTTGTTAAGGCCTGATGCATCGGCGCCGTCGATAATGCCTGTCTCAAGCGCGGTGAAGATTTCCGTGAAGTCCATCACGATGGGCGATGCACCCAGCTCTTCGAAAATTTCGGTTTCCATCCCTGGGGGAGACCGGAATTTCCAGCCCTTCAAGTCCTTGAAACTGGCAATTGGGCGCGATGAGGACAGGGATTCCTGACCGTAGATCGTCCAGCCGACCAGATGCATGTTTTGCTCGTTGTAGAGCGCCTGCGCTGCGGCATCGCCGCCACCATAATGCAGCCAGCTGTACTGCTGCCAGGGCGTGTCATAACCGCCCATAATATCACCGACGAACTGGAAGGCCGGGTTCTTTCCGGTCTGATAGGCGCCGCCTGTCATATCGCAGTCAAGTATGCCGCTGATCGCGGCATCGAAGGTCTCGGTCGTTGCGACGACCGAAGAGGCGTAGAACATCTCGATCGTGATATCGCCGTCCGACATGACCTGAATGTCGTCTACGAACTCGGCAATGGCTTTACCCATCGGATGTTCGGTCGAATAGTGGTTCTGGATGCGCAGGGTAACCGGTTCCGCCATAACAGTGGTAGCCAGCAACGCCGCAGCACCAACCCCCATGAATGCTGATTTAATAGTCACGATTTTCCTCCCTCAGCGATTGAGCTCGCGTGATGTTAATTCATGCGTCGATTTTAGACCGCTTATTTCGATGACACGTTAGTCACCAACGGAAAGCTATCGTGTGAGCGCTTTGCGAGCAACGTTTTGTATGACACATGCATAATCAATTTCTGCTCAATTGAGTCACTGTGCGGTAATTGGTCTGATCTATTTTTTCTCGTCCAATCGTCTGTATCCGAAGGTTCAGCAAAGTTTTCATGTGGGAATGGAAGGAGAAATTCATTTGCAGACCGTGCCGTCTATCGATCGACAACGGCACCGATTTGCCCGGTATCATGCAGGCTCAGACTTGGATGTGAGAGCACCCGGGTATGGTTGAGGCAGGTAATGTCACAAATCGTCCACCATCAGCCGGGAGAGGTCTGCGCAGAGAGCGAGCAACCGGTCGATGCCCAGTGCCATCGCAGCAACAACAAACTGCCGATCGGGCCGCCGGTAACACCGCGAATACGCCAGCAGGCGTAGGTTGGATGTGCATGGCGTCGGTGCGCGGCAGCATCGCTGTGCTGATGTAAAGAAACCTGATTCGATTTATCCGCGTGTCTCGCGGCCGCCGGTTACAGACTGGTCTTAGACAGCTGCGGCGATCTCGCGCTGGATTGTATCGAAGCGGGATGTGATGAAGTCGGTAAAGCGCCGGGCGGCCATATGCGGATTTGCTGACCGTCGGGTCAAAATCCCGAGATTTCGTTCGGGGTCACCAATCTCGATCGGAAGTGCGGCTATCCGGTTTTGACGTTGCAGCATGAAAACGACTGAGAATGGCAGGACTGTCAGAGAGTCGGAACCGACGAGAACATTCAAAACTGCGCTTAACGAGCCGCCCGTGAAGCCTATCTTCATCTCCCTCTGGTCGATCCTATCGAGCAACGCCCGAAGATCGCTGAATAGCGGGCTGTTCGCTGGCGGGGCAATCCACGGATAACTCTCTACGTCCCTTGATTTCAGGTCTGCTTGTCCGGCGAGCGGATGTCCGGTCCGGCATGCGATGACATTGCGTCCGGGTAAAATCTGGTGGAACGCGAAATCGTCCGAATAGGTTCCGGGGCGCATCGGCAGAATTGCGAGGTCCAGCAGGTCCTGCGCGATCTTTTCCAGCGCTTCGTCAGCATAGGCATAGCTCTGGTCTATGCGGATATTCGGATAGTTACCCTGGAATTCGGCGATCACTCCGGAGATCACGCCGTCCATGAAAATTGGTGTTCCCGCGACCCTCACCGCGCCCGCCACACCGCGCGCGAAGGTATCCGCAATCGTACTTGCTGCCCGCCCCGCCTCCAGGATTTTCTTGCCTTCCTGTGCCAGAGAAAGCCCGATTGCCGTAGGTCTCAAAGGCCGTCGTTTCGGTTCGAAGAGCCGCTGACCGATACGGCTTTCGAGAAAGGCGATGCTGCGCGAAACGCTAGGCTGCGACTTCCCAAGCATTGCCGCACCCTCCGTCAATCCGCCAGCTTCGACGATGGCGGCGAGTATCTCCAAGTGTCGCGGATCGAATTTCATAACATTGAGTTATATTATTTTTTTGTAATTCGATCAAGTTGATCTGAGTCTTGAGGTAGGGTTTTCCGGATCTTGAGCTATCCGCATCAGAACGGACGCAATCCTGTGGGGGAAATCCAAGTGCGCAATACGGTCCCGCGAGCGCGGTTTGGCCGCGGTATTCGCCATGAGGTGGGAACGGAGCTTGCCGCGCTGAATGCCGGGCGACCGTTGGTGCTTGCGACCCCGGGTCAAGCCGAAATGGCGCTTGAAATTGCTGCTGATCTCGGTGAGTGCGCGGCGGGCATCTTCACTATGGCGGCCATGCATACGCCTGTTGCCGTAACGGAGGAGGCACTCGCACATGCGCGCTCCGTCGGCGCTGACAGTCTTGTGGCGGTCGGTGGAGGTTCGACGATCGGGCTGGCCAAGGCGTTGGCTCTCCGAGCTGACTTTCCTCAAGTCGCAATCCCGACGACGTATGCCGGGAGCGAGGCGACACCAATTCTTGGCCAGACCGAGAACGGCGTGAAAACAACGCTGATCGACAAGAAGATCTTGCCGGAAATCATTCTGTACGACCCGGAGCTGGTCGTGTCGTTGCCGCAGCAGATGACTGTAAGTTCTTCATTGAATGCCGTGGCGCATGCTGCCGAAGCGCTCTATGCGCGCGAGAGAACGGCTGCCAGCACCGAAACCGCGCTTGTCGGCCTCCAAGCTTTTGTCACTGGGTTGCCAAACGTTATCGCGGATCTCTCCGATCTGGACGCGCGCGAGAGAACGTTGCGAGGGGCCTGGGCTTGCGGAACTGTGCTGGGTCAGGTCGGGATGGCACTGCATCATAAGCTCTGTCACACGGTTGGCGGCTCGTTTGACCTGCCGCATGCCGATGTCCACGCAGTGATTCTGCCACATGCCATTCATTATAATTCTGCGGCCGTCCCAGACCTGCTCGCGCCGTTGGCAACGTTACTCGACGGACGCGATCCGGGCTGGGCATTGTGGGAGTTTGGCAAACGGATGAAGGCTCCGCTCGCGCTTCGAGATCTGGGGATGGAGGAATATCAAATCGATCGTGCGGTCGAGATTTCGATGAGGAATCCGTACTGGAACCCGCGCGAGGTCACTGCTGAGGGGCTGACGGCGATATTGCGGAATGCCTGGGCGGGAAACCCGCCTGGCGCATAGGAAAAACAGAGCCGGCATGGCTGCGGGAAACAGGGAAGGAACCGGTGCGATGGATACGCACGAACAGGGCTATTTCACCGAGGAGAACTCGGCTGAGGTCGTCATCAGCCGCATGGATAAATGCGAGGATGCCCGTCTGAAAGAGATCATGGCTGTGATGATACGCCACCTGCACGCGGCGATTAAGGAGATAGAGCCGACGCAGGATGAGTGGATGGCAGCCATTCAGTTTCTGACGAAGACGGGACACATGTGCGACGACTGGCGCCAGGAGTTCATTCTGCTCTCCGACACGTTGGGTGTCTCGATGCTTGTGGATGCAATCAATTCTCGGCGACCGACAGGAGCATCCGAGAATACGGTTCTGGGGCCATTTCATGTTGATGGCGCGCCGGTACTTCCGATGGGCGCCAATATCTGCCTCGACGGCAAGGGCGAGCCAATGCTCGTTCATGGCTGCATTCTTGATGGCAAGGGCTCACCCTTGGCGGGCGTATCCATTGATGTCTGGCAGGCCAACGATGAGGGTTTCTACGACGTTCAGCAGAAAGGCATCCAGCCGGAATTCAACCTGCGCGGCAAGTTCACAACTGGCGTTGATGGACGGTACTGGTTCAAGGGCGTAAAGCCACGGTTCTATCCCATTCCTGATGACGGGCCGGTCGGACAGTTGATGAAGCGCCTTGGTCGGCATCCATTCAGGCCAGCACACCTCCATTATATCGTTACCAAGGACGGGTACGATCCGCTCACCACGCATATCTTTGATCCGGACGATCCATACATTCACTCCGATGCCGTTTTCGGGGTGAAGGAAAGCCTCATGGCGGGTTTTGAGCCCGTGGACGACCCGGTACGCCAAGCCGAACATGGTTTCGAGGGCCGTTACTTTGACGTCGAGCACGATTTCGTGCTGATCCCGGCGGTGGACTGAGTAATGGGCATGCCTCGCCGGATCATATTGAATAATTAACAGGAGCAGATAATGACCGATCCGAATGTTGCCGCTGACGAAGCCGCGCGCGCCGGAGCGAAAGCCCTTCAGGACTCAAATCTGAGCGCTGAAAACGATACGCTCAGACTTCTCTTCACAGAGGCGCGCACGCACTATGGCTGGCAGGTTCGCGACGTGTCGGAGGAAACGCTTCAGGCGCTCTATGATATTGCCAAGATGGGGCCAACCTCGATGAACCAGCAGCCCATGCGTGTCGTGTTTATCCGCACGGAGGAGGCTAAGGATCGTCTTGAGCCGTGTCTGATGGATGCCAACCGGCCAAAGATGCGAACAGCGCCTGTCACAGCGATCATCGCCTACGACCTCAACTTCTGGGAAGAATTGCCGCAGCTTTTCCCGCCAAATCCGGCCGCCCAGGATATCTTCAAGAACAACTCGACGGCAGCCGAGGTCAATGCTTTCCGGAATGGCACTTTGCAAGGTGCCTATTTCATGCTTGCCGCGAGAGCGGTCGGGCTGGATGTCGGTGCCATGTCAGGCTTTGACAATGCCAAGGTCGACGAGGAGTTCTTCCACGGGACCTCGTTGAAGTCGAATTTTCTGGTGAATCTCGGCTACGCGGATACATCAAAAATTTTCCGTCGCTTGCCCCGGCTCTCCTACGGCGATGTATGTCAAACCCTCTAAAAAAACGTGAGATTCGCGCCGCTATGATTGCCCAAACTGTACCGGTTCTAGTTGTCACCTGAGACCACGTATGGGAACCGCAAAACAGCTGGAAGCAAAGCTCCAGTCTGGAAATTAAGCCGTCTTTCGACAGCAGAAAAATAAGGGAGGAATAACCATGAAGCATTTTATTGCAGCCGCTGCTTTTGCCCTCGTCGCCTCCGCGGCGAGTGCGGAGACCTACAAACTGACCATGGCATCCAGCCATCCAACAATTTTGCCTTGGGTCGGCAAACTTTCGACCCTTGTTGTTGGTGAGTCGAACAAGCGGTTGGAGGCCATAGGATCGTCTGACCGGATCGAATGGACCGAGGCTTATGGTGGGTCTCTCTTCGGTTTCAAGGACACGCTGGAGGCTGTTGGCGACGGGCTGACCGATGCCGGCTGGGTCGGCACGCTCTGGGAGGGCTCGAAGATGCCGCTCCAGAACATGACCTATTTTACGCCGTTCGTTAGCGACGATCTCGTCGCGACTCTAAAAATCATGAACGAGATGCACCGCGAAGTACCGCAGCTCAAGAAAGCTTGGGAAGATCAGAATGTTGTTTTCCTTGGCGCGTCCGGTGTCGAGACCTACCACCTGTTCACAAATTTCCCGGTAACATCCTTGAAGGACCTCGAGGGACGCAAGATCCTTGCTCCCGGGCCGTCTGCCAACTGGATCAAGAGTGTGGGGGCGGTACCTGTGAACGGCGCGCTGCCGACGTACTACAATCAGATCCAAACAGGCGTCGCCGATGGCGTGGTGGTTATCATTACCGGCGCTTTCCCGAACAAACACCATGAGGTTGCGCCTTACGTGACCCTGGTCGGTATGGGGGCTCAGATGACTGGAGGGCTCGGAATAAACAAAGATGTGTGGGAGGGCCTCTCGGACGACGTCCGCAAAGTGCTGATTGACCTCGGCGAGGAGTACACTGTCGCTCATGCGGAGGAAGTGATGGCGCGCTATGAAGCATTCCTAGCTAAATTGCCGGGTGCTGGGGCGAAAGTGTCGAAGTTGCCGGAGAGTGAGATCCAGGCCTGGGCCGCAGGGCTCCCGGATCTTGCCGGGGACTGGGCAGAATCCAATGCGGGCAAGGGGGCTGCGGAGATTCTCTCTATCTACATGGATAAGGTTCAGGATGCGGGTCTCGCGCCTAGGATCGACTGGTCCAAACGCTAATCGGGAGCGGTGCCGTGGCCAGCATTGCCAGACAATTTCGCTACGGTACCGACCTGACGGTGCGCGCGGTTTCCGCGCTCACCGGAGGCGTGAGCGGAGCGGCGTCGATCTGGATCTTCTGCCTGATGATCCTGATCTGTGCCGACATTGTGGGGCGATCATTGCTGAATGCGCCGGTTCAGGGTGTTTCTGAGATCGTCTCGAATTCGATTGTCGCGATTGTCTTTCTGCAGGCCGCTCACACCTTGATGAGCGGCAGGATGACGCGAACCGACATATTGATCGGTGGTTTGGAGGAGGATCGTCCGTTCTCCGCCGCTGTGATCCGCTTAGTCTTCCATTTTGCCGGCATCGGCGTCTTTGCCGTGATCGCTCAAGGCACATGGCCGAAACTTGTCGATGCCTGGGTCGAGAATGAATTCTTCGGCGCGCAAGGTGTCTTCACTGCTCCCGTCTGGCCGATCAAAGCCTGTCTATTTGCCGGATCGCTGCTGACGTGTCTGGCCTTCGCGACGCAAGTCCTGAAAGACGTAAAGGAGATTGTGAATCATGGCCGCGCGGAGCCGTTGACGGTTCGCCACACTGTGATCCGTTCACCCCGGGGTTGGCCCTACATCATCGCATTCGGGGCATTGATTGCCATCGGGTATGCTGTGCTCCTGACTGACCTGAGCCGCATCGAGATCGGTGTTGCCGCAATCGTCTTCATGCTTTTGCTCATCTTCTCGGGCGCGCATATTGCGGTGGTGCTAATCGTCCTCAGCTTTCTTGGGATTTGGCTGATCCGCGATAATCCCAATGTCGCGATCCGGTCTCTGGCGCTGGCAGCCGACGGCGCGATCAATCGTTACCTGTTCGGCGTTGTTCCTCTTTTCGTATTGATGGGGTTGATTGTCGATGTCGCTGATATCGGCCGCGATGCCTATCGCGTGGCAGCCTGGATGCTTCAGAAGATACGCGGCGGTCTTGGCATCGCGACAGTCGCCGCGAACGCGGTGTTTGCCTCGATCACTGGGATTTCCATTGCCTCGGCAGCGGTGTTCTCTCGCGTTGCCGTCCCGCAGATGGTGGCCAACGGTTACAACAAAAGGTTCGCATTGGGCGTGGTTGCCGGGTCGTCGGTGCTTGGCATGCTTATCCCGCCGAGCCTGTTGCTGATCATATACGGGGTACTGGCCGAACAGTCCGTCGGCGCCCTGTTCCTTGCTGCCATCGTTCCGGGGGCACTGCTGGCTCTCGTTTTTGCGGTCGGCATATACCTAATGGCGCGCTTCAAGCCCCGTATGGTCATGCAATCCGCAAGGCCGATCCGGATCGAGGGAGAAACCTGGAAGACAGCGCTTCTGAAGCTTCTCCCTATTGCAACGCTTGTGGTGATCGTGCTCGGCGGGATCTATTCAGGCTTCTTCACGCCGACGGAAGCCGGAGCGGCCGGTGCCGCCGCGGCAATCGCCGTGGCGCTCGCCAAAAGAACCCTGACATTGGCGCGGTTCTGGCGCGTGCTGGTCGATACTGGCCTTGTATCGAGCGCCATCCTGCTGCTGATCATCGCTGCGTCGATGTATTCCCGGATGCTGACGCTTTCGACGATCCCGCAGGAAGTAACGGTCTTGTTCGCCGATGCCGGGCTCGGCTTGTTCGGTTTCACGTTGATCTATCTTGCGCTCGTGATCGTCATGGGCATGATCCTCGACTCGACCTCCATAATGCTGATCTTGCTGCCGCTATCTCTTCCGATCGTTGCCGGGTTGGGCGGCGACCTGATCTGGTTCGGTATTGTGACGGTGATCGCCGTGGAGATAGGGCTCTTGACCCCACCGTTCGGGCTTACGGTCTACGTCGTCAAGGCGACGATCGCCGACCGCAACACAACACTTGGCGACATTTTCATTGGGACTTTTCCGTTCGTGGTGATGATGAGCCTGGTAACGTTGATCCTCACTTTTGCACCCTCTCTCAGCCTTGTTTTTGAGTAGGGTGGGGGCAGCCTGCCAAGCGTCGGTCGGGAGCTCGTCTTCAATCAACTCTATGAATTTTCTTTGACGCGATGCTGCTCTATTCGGATCTGAACCCGGGCGCTGGTGCGCCCGGGCCCGGCAAAGCCTGATCTGTCACAGACTATTGACCATCAGCCAGGAGAGTCCCGCGCAAATCGCCAGTACCCGGCCGATGCCCCAGTGCAATTTAAGCAACAACAGGCCGCTGAGCGCGGCCAATACCGCCACGCGCCAGTCGAATGTTGCAAGGTCGGGCTGCCAGAGCGTGAACGGGCCGATGTCCTGCCGTGTGATCGCCCCGAACATCACATGCAGGCCGAACCAGAGTGACAGGTTCAGGATCACGCCGACCACCGCTGCGGTGATGGACGAGAGTGCTCCCTTAAGTCTGGGCTGGGCAGAGATCCAGTCGATGTAGGGCGCGCCGGCAAATATCCATAGGAAGCAGGGCACGAACGTGACCCAGAGCGTCAGTGCCGCGCCGGCGATCCCGAGCACGATGCCGCCGTCACGATAGGCGGCAAGGAAGCCGACGAACTCCGTCACCAGGATGAGCGGGCCGGGTGTGGTCTCAGCGAGACCGAGGCCGTCCATCATTTCACCCGCGTTAAGCCAGCCGAAGGTGCCGACCACGTCCTGTGCCATATAGGCCAGCACGGCATAGGCGCCGCCGAACGTAACCACCGCGAGCTTGGAGAAGAACAGGCCAAGATGGGTCAGGACCGGAAACCCGGAGAGCTGGGCGACGAGCAAAACCGGAAGCCACCAGATAGTGAGCCCGATGGTGATTGTGAGCATGGTTCCGCCGAAGGAACGGCTGATCGGCGCGGAAATGTTATCAGACGTTGATACCGCGCTGCTTGCCGCCCAGCCCCAGAGAGCCGCAGCGGCAACGATGAGCGGATAGGGCAGGTCGAGGATGAAGATCCCCGCGAAGGCGAGCCCGGCAACGACCCAGTCAGCGCGCCCGCGCAACGCCCGTTTCGAGACCCGCAGCAAGGCCTCGACGACAATCAGCAAGACCGCTGATTTAACGCCGAGGAACAGACTGTCGATCAGTGGTAGTTGGCCGAACAGGGCATAGATTGCCGCCAGGACAAGGATCAGTACGGCCCCCGGTATGACGAAGAGCAAGCCACCGATCAGGCCACCCGCGATGCCACGAAGACGCCATCCGGCATAGGTGGCGATCTGCATGGCCTCGGGCCCCGGTAGCAGCATGCAGAAACTCAGGGCGTTCAGGTATTGCTGCTCGGTGAGCCATTTCAGCTCCTCCACCAGCAGCCGGTGCATCAGGGCAATCTGAGCTGCCGGACCGCCGAAGGAGAGAAGGCCGATTTTCAGGAAAACGTGGAACAGGGTGCCGAGCGACGGGGCATTGCGCCCCGCCGCGACGGTTTCGGTATATGTGTCGGTCATGATTTCAGGCTTTCACTTTGCCAGTCGGCCAGTCATGCCCTTCATCGACTGCATCCCGGCACCACCGGTAGAAGGCGTCGTAAAGCAACATACCGGCATCGATTTGACGCAGATCGTCCCGATACATGCGCGAGAGGCCAAGCGACGCGGCAAGCAGCCCGGCTGCCTGCGGTGCCAGATCATGGCGATCTGTATCGGCACCGCGGACGATGGTTGCCAGCAGCTTCAGCGGTTCCGTTCCGAGGCCGAATTCCGAGACCATTGTGTCGAAACTACACTCTTCGCCGCGATGGCTCCAGAACACACCCTCGACATCGAACGGAGTGGCTCCGAACCTGTCGGCCACGTCCATCACTTCGGCCGGGGCAACGAAAAGAAAACGTGCAGACGGATCGACGAAGCGGCGAATAAGCCAGGGGCAGGCGATGCGGTCCACCTTCGGACGATGACGTGTCACCCAGAGTGTCTCGCCGGACTCCCTACGTGGCGGAATAGCCGTTGCGGGGACTGCAGGTTCTCCTGCTTCGTGCCAGGCAACGACACCGCCTTCGAGGCTTTCGGCTGCAATTCCGTTGGTTCGTAGCAGAGCCGCTGCCCCTTGGCCGAGTTTGTGACCCTTTCGACAGACGACGACGACCCTATGGCCTTGGAACCGGGGCATCAGGGCTTCAATGTCGCTAAACGGGTGCCGGAATGATCCCGGTATCAGGCGCGGATCTGCGTTAAAATCATCATCGACGCATACATCGACTATGACCGGCGCTTCTGGCGTGCCGATAAGGCGGGCGAGTTGAGAAACTGTAATGATATCTGGTGACGGCATGGCGCGTCCTCCCAAAATACGGGGTTAAAGGACGCGAAACTTGGGCTGTCGCCTCACGAGGCGCTCGCGGGCCCCATGCGTTGAAAATGCGAGAAGGGCCTGCGGCTGTCAAGGATGTCGGGATCAGTTTTCCTAATCGGTCAGAATTTCACTCGTGTCGATTTGCGCCTTAGGATTGGCGTTTCCGGGGTGTTCCAATAGCGGATGAATAGGGGAATTTCGGGCACGACAAGCGAAGTCAACTTTGCTGAATCCCGTGTGATGTCGGTGTCGACAATATAGAAATGTTGGCGGATATCGATTGCATTGCGGATGATATCTAAACAATGAAACGCGACGGTGTGATCTGAGCGTCCAAATTATCCAAGGGAAGAGACAAATGACTGACAAGATTCTCACCAGCCAGGAAGGCTCGATCGCCCGGATCGTCTTTAACCAGCCGGAAAAGCGCAATGCTGTATCGCTGGAAATGTGGGAAGCCGTTGAAGTCGCGCTCGACCGGTATTCGGCGGATGACAGCGTTCGGATCTTGATCCTGTCCGGCGCGGGCGGGAAGGCTTTCGTCTCCGGCGCCGATATCTCCAAATTCGAATCCGAACGTGCCAGCGCCGACGGTGTCGCCCGTTACAATGCGACCACCAAACGGGTCTATGACAAGGTTGCCGATTTTCCCAAGCCGGTCATTGCGCAGATCAACGGTTTTTGCGTCGGCGGCGGCGTTGCGCTTGCGGTCTGCTGCGATCTCAGGATTTGTGGCGAGAGCTCCAAGTTCGCGATCCCTGCTGCCAAGCTTGGTCTCGGATATGGTTATCCCGGAATTGCTCGCCTGTCCGCGCTCGTCGGGCCGAGCTTCGCTAAGGAAATCTTCTTCACAGCTGGCCGTTTTGAGGCCGAGGATGCCCGCATTATGGGGCTTGTGAACCGAGTGGTTCCAGATGATCAGGTCGAACAATTCTGCCTCGACTATGCGAAGACCATCTCCGAGAACGCGCCGATGACGGTTAATTCAGTGAAGTTCATCGCCAATCAGACAGTCGCGCCGGAAAGCGAGCGGGATCTGAAGAAGTGTGACGAGCTGGTCACGGCCTGTTTCGCCAGCGAAGATTACATCGAAGGTCGCCGGGCCTTCATGGAAAAGCGTAAGCCTGAATTCAAGAACCGCTAAATCAAAAATACATGCGGACGCGGCTTTACTGCGTCCGCATTTTTTTCCGGAACGCTCATGGAAAGCGAATTACGGTAAATCTTTCTGAAATCGCTGCATAAACCTGCTGTTCCGGATGATAGGCTTTCTCCAATTAGGGGAGGACGCAGTTATGTCGCAGGATAAGATCTTGAGGACCGACGGAAACGTGTCCCGCATCGGAGCTGTCAATGCGGAAAGCTACGATGACTGGGCAAGTGACTATGACAGGGAGCTTGCGAACTGGGGCTATGAAGCGCCGGAGCAAGCAGCAGGGCTTTTGAAAGGGCATCTTCCCGGTTTCGACGGGGCGGCAATTCTCGACTGCGGAAGTGGAACCGGATTGACCGGAGCGGCGCTCAGGGCCGCGGGCGCGCGCGGTCGACTGACAGGTTTGGATGCATCGGAATCCAGCCTCGAGACCGCGAAACAGAAGCACGTTTATGACCGCCTGGAACATGCGGACCTCAATAAACACCTCCCGCTCGAGGATGAGTCCGTGGACGGCATCCTCTGCATCGGAGTTCTTACCTATCTTGAAGAAGAGGCTATATTCAGGGAGTGGTTAAGGGTGCTGCGTGGCGGAGGCATTGCCGTGTTCACAAGCAGGGACGATTTCTGGCAGTCTCGCGGCATTGCTGAAATGCTGAATCGCCTGGAACTGGAGGGCCGTTGGGAAGCCTTACATGTCTCCAGGCCGATGCCTTATCTGCCCGGCCATCCCGATTTTGCGGATAAGGTGAAAGCTATCTATGCCGTCTACAGAAAGCTCTAACCGGACGGCACGATTGCGCTCGTAACTTGCCGGTTAGAAGGCGTTACTTCGCACTGTCGTAATTGTAGATATACGGCAGGAATAGGCGTGCTATCGAAGGATGTTTCTGGGCGAGGTCACGTATGTCGGTCTCGCCCGGATAGGTTTCGAGATGCAGGCCGACCTGGCTGGTGTCGATGATCTTGATCTTCAAGCCGGAAATCTCATCGCCAATTGAAAGCAAGGCTTCGCCACGAAATTCAATTGAGGGTTCCGATGTGAACAGAAAGCCGATCAACGAGACGTTCACGATTTCGCCTTTGACGACTGATCCGTCGGGAAGTGCCAGTTCAGCGTCGACATGGAATGCCACGCGATCGAATGCGCGGCGCTCCTGTTCGGTCATATCACGCATCCAGCCGGTCCTATTATAGCTCTCGTTCAACTCGTCACTCATACTTTATCCCAAGGCGTTTGACCGGACTAACGTGTCCTGTTTTTTCTCTGATAGCTCAACTCGCAAGTGAAGAGAATGGGGTGCGACAACATTCTTCGCAACCATGCGTCATCCTGAACCATTGAAGGGGCCCGATAAAGGGGCCACTCTTTGCGTGTATCTTCTAAAGGGAGCTGAATCATGCATCTCAAATCTCCCATGCTGCGGTTTCTGTTCGGTCACGGGGTGATCGGCGGCGGGGCTGGTATCGCGATTGCGGTCAGCCTGCTCGCGTTCGATGTTGCCGGTCTTGCGAGCCTGAGCATGAAGTCCGAACCGACATGGCTTGGCCCGTTTCTGCTCTGCTTTTCCTTCTTTGCTTCCTTCAGCGCGCTGGCGATGGGAGCAGCGGTCATGAGTTTTGGCGGCCGGGGGGATGATGGCGATGACGATGACGGTGGCATGACCGTCCGGCACCGGATTATCACGGATACGCAAAACCCCGGTTCCGGTCGCGCTGAGAGGGCCGCTATCAGAGTTCGCAGATAGGCGCCGGTCTATCGCGGCAGAGCAGCCTCAACTGCCTTGATAAGCTTTGCGGAAGAGGGGGGCGTCGTGGATGCAAACCAGTCGATGGCCTTGCCGTCGGCGTTGACCAGGATTTTATAGAAGTTCCATCGTGGTTTGGAGAGTGTTCCCAGTTCTTTCGCCGCCCAACGGTAGAACGGGTGAGCATCTTTGCCGGAGACCGTCTGTTTTTCCGTCATCGGGAAATCGACAGCGAAATTGACTGCACAGAACTCCTTGATCTCGGCCGCCGTTCCAGGCTCCTGCGCACCGAAATCATTGGATGGCACGCCGAGAACCACAAGACCGCGCTCCCTGTAACGCTCCCAGAGTGTCTGCAAACTCTTGTACTGCTTGGTGAAGCCGCAGAATGATGCGGTGTTCACGACCAGCACGGCCTTTCCCGCGTAATCCTTCAATGAAAACGGCTCGCCCTCTATCGATACGAAGTCAAAATCGTGGGCATTCGTCGCCTTCGCATGTTCCAGGGGCATCAATAGGAGCCCGGTAAGGATGGCTCTTGCGAGGTGTGAGGTGCGGAAATGCATGACCGTGATCTCCAATCCTTCTCTCTACGCAGAGGAGGCTGCATCGGATGACCTCTTCGGCGGATCATGTCGACAGCAGCAGGAAGAAGATACCGGTGATCACCAGGCCGATCCCGGCCAGCTCCAGTGGGCTGCTCTTCTCCTTGAAGAAGAGATAGGAGGCGGCGAAGGTGAAAACGAGTTCGATCTGGCCGAGCGCACGGACGTAGGCGGCATTCTGGATCGTCATTGCGGTAAACCAGCAGGCGGAAGCGGCCATGCCGCTGAGTCCGACAATGCCCGCTACTTTCCAGTTCCGCAGCGCCGCCGTGATCTGCCCCGGGTCTCGGATGCGCATGTAGCCCGCCATCGCGACGGTCTGCATGATGGTGACGCAACCGAGCGTGAAGGCGGCCTGGATCAGGAATCCTTCACCGCCGAGGGAAAGCGATGCCGCACGGTAAGATACCGCCGAGATACCGAAGCAGGCGCCGGAGGCGAGACCGATCATGGCCGTCCGGCTGGTCAGGGACCGGACGATGCCGGAAATCCCCGTGGCCTGCTTGGCGGCAGAAATGGCCAGCACCCCGATGAAGCTGATCAGGATCGCGACCATTGCGCCGGCGGTCAGTGGATCGCCAAGAATGACAATGCCGAAGACCGCGGCCTGCACTGTCTCTGTCTTGGAATAGGTGGTTCCGACGGCAAAGTTCCGGAAGGCGAAGAGATAAACGAGCAGGGCTGTGGCGGCGATCTGAGTCGCTCCGCCGATAGCCGCATAGATCCAGAAGGCTGGTTGCGGCTCCGGCATGCTGAGACCCACCCCGTCATGCAGGAACCAGACATAGAGCCAGGCCGGCAGAACGGCATAGAAGAAGCGGATAAAGGTTGCTCCGGACGTGCTGAGCTTCGATGTCAGATGCTTCTGCAGTGCGGATCGCAGGTTCTGGCAGAAGGCTGCAGCGATGGTGATCGGAATCCAGAGTTCGATCATTAAAAAACCTATATTTCAGTGGTTTGTGAGTTTTAGTTAAAGCGATGACCGGCGGATATGACAATCGGGTCTTTTGAGAATGTCTGGCTGCAGGCTGAGGCCGTGTCCGGCACCGTCCGGTGCCGTGATCTCGCCGTTGGTGACCGGGGGAAGCTGTGTGACGAGATCTCCATACCAGCCATAATAGAAGGCGCGTACCATTTCCTGGATAAAGCAGTTATGCGTGTTCATGGCAAGATGAGTGGAGGCGGAGAGCACGACCGGGCCGGTGCAGTCATGGAAGGCGACCGGAACGTGCCAGGCATCCGCCATGGCTGCCATTTTGCGGGCTTCGGATACTCCCCCGCCCCAGGCGATATCAGTAATGATTAGGCTGAGTGATTCCATTTCCAGTAATTGCCGATAGTCGGCGCGGCCGCCACGTGTCTCTCCGACGGCAATGGGCGCGGCAGTGGCACGGGCGACCTCATCGAGACTGGAGAGATTGTCCATGAAAACCGGATCCTCGACCCAGAGCGGGTCGACGGCTTCCAGGGCACGGCTGATCTTGATCGCAGTCGGCCGGTCCCACATGGAATGCAGCTCGGCCATGATATCCATGCGATCACCATGGGCCTCCCGGATCTTCTCGAACGGGGCCATGGCTGTTGCCAGATCGCGCGGGTTGATATGGTGGCCCCGGCTGGCTTCGGCGGCATAGTCGAACGGCCAGATCTTCATTGCCGTGATGCCCATTTCCAGCAGGCTGGCGGCCAGATCGTCGGCATGGTTCAGAAAAGCGTCGAGATCTTCGAAACCTCCCTGATTGGCGTCGAGGCCGAAGTTATCCGTGCCCTGGGTCGGTCGGTTCTGCACGTAGCGCGTGCCGGCGCAGGTATTATAGACGCGGATACTGTCCCGCACCGCGCCGCCAAGCGCCTGGTGCAGCGGCATGTCTTTTGATTTCGCGAACAGATCCCAGAGCGCGATGTCGACCGCGGAGCGGCCACGCATTTCCGCGCCAGCTCCGCTGAAGCCCACATAGCCGGTCATATCGCGTTGATGCTGTTCGATCCGGTGCGGATCCTTGCCAAGCAGGTAGGGGGCAATAATGTCGTGAATATGTGCTTCGGCGGCGCCGGGACCGTAGAATGTCTCTCCAAGGCCATCCGAGCCATCATCTGCAATGACGCGGACCCAGAGCAGGTTTGGAAATTCCTCGATCCGAATGGTCTCAATTGCCGATACTTTCGCGCTCATTTTCCCCCCACAGTCGCCGTCGGTCTTTGCCGATTTTCGATTGTGAAGTGAAGCGCTTCAGAGCGCCAGCCAATGGCGAAGAAAAGACGTATTTTCCTAGAGAACCAATCCAACGCCTTTCTTGATCAGTCCGATGACAGAGTTGATCGCATCGACACGCATGCTCTGAGCTGCCGTTGCGTCTTTCGCCGCTGCAATTTTTTTGTCCATATCCGCGATCGTTGGCGTATTGATGGTCGCCATCTTCGCTGCAATTTCAGAAAGCGACATCCCGTCGATCTCGTTTTTCAGATCGTTGATCTTGACCGTGGTCAAGGTGCGGTCTGGCTCTTCAAGGGAGCCTGCGGCGCTTTCCAGCGCAGCGATCTTCTGATTCAGTTCATCGCGGGTCATATGGAGAATCCTTCCGGAAGAATACGGGGAGGGAGAGATGGGGCGTTAGCCGCCCAGACCGGACAGGAGGAGCTTCAGATCGTTCGCTGCACCGGTCACGTTTGGAATGGTCTTTTGGACCTTATCTATCAGATGTGAGACAGAGGGTTGGCCGAGGACGCTGCTGACGATTTTCTCGCCTGCTTTTTCCGATTGGATGTAAGCATCCAGGGCAATCTGCACGTCCTTCATCGTGGCGATATACCGTCCGAGCTCTTCTGATTTTGCTTTTATGGCGTCCAGGTCCTGCTGCAGCTTTGCACGTGCATCAGCCGCTGATTTGGCCGATGACTTGGACGCCGTCAGGACTTTCTCCGCAAGTGACTTTCGCTCGTCCGTACTGTCGCCCTTGTTGCTATCGGACAGGAGTTTCACCAATTGCGCGTTGCTATCCGCTTCCCGCTTGGCAATCCGCTCCTCCGCCTGTTTCTGGATTTTCGTGGAGGCAAGGACAAGAGCTTCGGACTGGGTGGCTACGGCCTGGATCGCCGTATCGAAATACTGAATTTGCGCCGTTGAAAGCTGTTTGACCTCGGGTGGTGTTGCGCAAGCGGAAAGTAGAATCAGCATCGCTCCGGCCACGACGTTTCGCAAAGTGCGCATACAACCTCCATAGAGCGTGGTGGTGCTCAATTTTCAAAAAACTCGTAAAAAGTGTATTTTATGTTATCGTTTATGGCAACTGAATAAAAGTACTTATTTACTCAAGGTGCAATTAAGGCCCGGACTTACAGCCGCGTTCGATCAATCGTAGCTACGCGCGTCCTCAATCACCTTGCCATCATTGGCGAGGCTGCCTTCGGTGACCAAAGACACCGTCCCGCGAAGCTTCGTGACGGATTGCAAGCTGGCTGCAACTGTGTCGGAGAGAGTGTCTTCGGATGTTGTCGTCTCGCAATGCAGAGTCATCACATCGTCACCGGTCCGGCCGGTCACGACAAGACGCGCTTTCGAGATTTCTGGGTGGCGCTTCACAATCTCTGCGATTTGCCCCGGGTGCACGAACATACCTTTGATCTTGGTTGTCTGGTCCGCACGGCCCATCCAGCCCTTTATGCGCTGGTTCGTGCGCCCACACGGACTGGTGCCCGTCAAAACCGCTGACATGTCGCCGGTGCCGAAGCGTATGAGGGGATAGCTCTGATTGAGGCTGGTGACGACGATTTCGCCCACCTCGCCCTCGGCTACCGGATCGCCTGTGCCGGGGCGGACGATCTCAACGATGACGCCTTCGTCCAGGATCATGCCTTCCAGGGCTGGGCTCTCATAGGCGACCAGCCCGAGATCGGCCGTGCCATAGCATTGCAGCACATCGCAGCCGAGATCGGATAACTCCTTACGCAGGCTCGGGGGCAGTGCCTCGCCGCCGACGAGCCCCTTCTTCATGCAGGAGATATCGGTGCCGAGTTCCCGTGCCTTTTCCAGGATGATCTTCAGGAAACTTGGCGTGCCGCCGTAACCGGCAGGTTTAAGGTCTGCAGCGGCCTGAACCTGCATTTCGGTATTACCAACACCGCCCGGAAATACGGCGCAGCCAATAGCGCGCGCAGCGCTGTCGACCATCATGCCAGCGGGCGTCAGGTGATAGGAGAAGCAATTGTGCAGGATCTCGCCCTTACGGAATCCGGCGGCGTAAAGCGTGCGCGCGAATCTCCAGGGATCGGACTCGGGGCCTTCTGCATCGTAAATCGGACCCGGTGACATATAGAGCCGGGCGAGGCCGTTCGCTGCGACAGTGGTCATGCCGCCAAAGGGAGGCGTGCTTTTCTGCAGGTCGAGCAAATCGCCCTTTCGGGTGACGGGGAGGCCAGCGAGGGCCGAGCGGCTGTTGATCGCACCTGGACCTACATCCGCCAGAAGTTTGCCGAAATAGGCGGTCTTGCCCCTGGCCAGGTCAACCTGAGCGGACAAGGCCGCCATCTGGGCGACCTCGCGTTCGTCGGTACTGCGGGTTTCAAGCGTGTCGTAAAAATCGCCGCTCATTTCGGTACGGTCCCCAACTCTTGATTGCGTGACGAAGCGTTAGCCGAGCCAACGCTTCCGGCGGCGATAATGCTTTACATCGCGGAAGCTCTTTCGCCCACCGGTGCTGATGCCAAGATAGAACTCTTTCACATCCTCGTTCGAGCGCAGGCTTTCCGCGTCGCCTTCCATAACGACACGGCCGCTTTCCAGGATATAGCCATATTTGGCGTAGCGCAGAGCGACATTGGTGTTCTGCTCGGCCAGCAGAATGGAGACGCCTTCCTGCTCGTTAATCTTTTTGACGATCTCGAAGATCTGTTCGACCAACTGCGGCGCAAGACCCATGGAGGGTTCGTCAAGCAGGATGGTTTTCGGACGGCTCATCAATGCGCGGCCGATGGCAACCATCTGCTGCTCGCCGCCTGATGTGTATCCGGCCTGGCTGGTGCGCCGTTCGCGCAGGCGCGGGAAATAATTGTAGACCATCTCCAGGTCACGGGCGATGCCGGCCCTGTCCCCGCCGCGGGTGAACGCGCCGGTCATCAGATTTTCTTCGACGGTCAGATGCTCGAAGCAGTGGCGGCCTTCCATGACCTGGATGACGCCCCGCTCGACGAGCTGATGCGGATTCATCGACTGGATCGGTTTGCCCTCGAAATCGATCGTGCCTTTAGTCACCTCGCCACGCTCTGACTTGAGCAGGTTCGAGATAGCTTTCAGTGTGGTGGTCTTGCCGGCGCCATTACCGCCGAGCAGTGCGACAATGCCGCCGCGCGGTACCTCAAGCGAGACGCCTTTCAAGACCAGAATGACGTGGTCGTAGATGACCTCGATATTATTGACGCGCAGTATCGGCTGCTCCGCCCCGGTATCCTGTTCGACCGCTGTCACTTCCTATTCCTCCGGATGGTTGGACGCGGCGCCACCAAATGGCGCCGCGTCCGTATCAGGTCATCAGCTGCAAGTGCGCGGCGTGATGTTGTTTTCCTTGGCATAAGCCGCGGCATCTTCTTTCACAAGTGCCCGGACAATGTCGCTCATCGGCTCGATCCACTCGGAAACGATGTTCCACTTGCCGGCGGCAGCATCCCATTGCTGGATGGCAATCGGCCCACCACCTTCGTGGTCTTCGCAGGTGATTTTGATCGGCTTCATGAAGTCCTTCAGGCCGAGCCTGTCGAAGTCTTCCTCTTTGAGGTCGATTGCCTCGAAACCGTCACGCACATGCACACCACGAATGTCCTTCGTGCCGTGGATCTTGATGGCATTGCGCATGGCTTCGGCTGTGAAGATGGCTTCGAGCATGCCTCGGTTGTAAAGGACCTCTCCGACACGGCCTTCTTCACCGGAGCCGTTACCCTTGGCATAAACGTGCTTCTTGATCTCTTTCAAAGCTTCAAAGTCAGCGCCCGGAGCATGCATGGTGCCCGCGAGATAGCCGTTCGCAGCCGGACCAGCCGGAGCAACGTCATTCTCGGAACCGGACCACCAGACACCAATGAACTTGTCCATCGGGAAGCGGATTGCAGCGGCTTCCTTGATGGCCACCTGGTTCATGACGCCCCAGCCCCACATGAAGATCCAGTCGGGCTTGCCGCGACGGACCTGCAGCCATGTGGCCTTCTGTTCCTGTCCCGGATGGTCGACCGGCAGAAGCATCAGTTCGAAGCCGTATTTGGCGCCGAGTGTTTCGAGCGTCTTGATTGGCTCTTTACCGTAAGCGGAATTGTGGAAGACGAGGGCGATCTTCTTGCCCTTCAACTTGTCCATGCCGCCTTCTTTTTCGCCGACATATTTTACGAACGCACTGGCCTGGGACCAATAGGTGGCCGGGAAGTTGAAGATGTAAGGAAAGACGGTGCCGTCAGCGGCTGAGGTCCGGCCGTATCCCATGGAGAGGATCGGAATTTTGTCCTCACTCGCCTTCGGGATCAGCGCGTAGGTCACACCGGTGGAGTGCGGGTTGAAGACGAGAGCGCCTGAGTCGCCTTCGTTTTTCAGGTTTTCATAGCACTCGACGGAGACCTTGGTGTTGTAGCCGGTCTCGCACTCGACGACATCGACCTTGATGCCTTCGATACCGCCGTCACGCTCGTTGAGCATGTTGAAATAGTCGATGAAGCCGTTCGCCAGAGGAATGCCGTTCGGAGCATAGGCGCCCGTCCGGTAAACTAGGTTCGGAACGGTGTAGGAGTCATAGTCCGCCCGGGCCGTTTCCGCCCAGGTCGCGCCAGCGATAACGCCCGCCGCCGCGATGGCAATGCTTGCCTTCGATAGTCTCATTAGTTGCCTCCCTTAAAATGGCCGCATGTTTCGCGGTCCGTTCAGGTTTGTGCGTGAAGTGCCACGCGGAGCCTGTTCCCATGCCCAAGCGAGGGTCAGTAGGGGAATGGCCAAAGTCGGAGCTTCTCCTTTGTGATCTGCCACATGCGTGCCAGACCGTGCGGCTCCTTGATGAGGAAGAAGATGATCAGCGAGCCGACGAGCATGAACTCGATATGTTTCGCCGTCACCGGAACCATCCCGATCCAGTCAACCAGGACAACCTTCAGTCCAACCGGCATCAGCGCCATGAAGGCGGCACCGAGGAACGATCCGAGCACGCTGCCAAGACCGCCGATAATAATGGCGAACAGCACGAAGAAGGATTGCAGGATATCAAAGGCTTCCGTGGCTTCAACCGTGCCGAGCCAGATATGGAAGATCAACGCGCCACCCATGCCGATATAGAAAGACGAGACGGCAAAGGCGAGCAGCTTCGTCTGCAGCGGACGGATGCCCAGAAGTTCCGCAGCGATATCCATGTCCCGGATCGACATCCAGCTGCGTCCGACGCGGCCGCGTACCAGGTTCAGCGCGATCCATGTGAATACGATGATGAACCCGAGCACGAACAGATATTGTGCGGCAGGCTCGGCCTGCGGTCCGGAGACGAGGAAGCCGAACACCTCGCGCGGTGGCGCCGTGATCTGGCTCATTTCGTAATTGTAGAACCACGGCACCTTGTTGAACATCCAGATCAGGAAGAACTGCGCCGCCAATGTCGCGACGGCAAGATAGAAGCCCTTGATCCGCAAGCTGGGCAGGCCGAACAGGACGCCGACCGCTGCCGTGCAGCCGCCGGAGAACAGGATCACAAACACCAGATTCAGCTCTGGAAAAGCCGTGCAGAGTTTGTAGGAACTGTAGGCCCCAACGGCCATGAAGCCGCCGGTGCCGAGTGATATCTGGCCACAATAGCCTACCAGGATGTTCAGGCCGAGCGCGACCAGCGCATAGACCATGAACGGCAGCAGGATAGCTTTTGACCAGTAGTCGTTGATAACGAAGGGAATGATGGCTAACGCCACCACCAGGATGGCTGCCAGCAGGATCTTGTCCTGGAAGATCGGAAAGAGCTGCTGATCGGCCGCATAGTTCCGTTTGAACTGGCCTGTTTCACGGTACAGCATGGACTTAAACCCTTTCGATGATCTTGTCGCCGAACAGTCCTTGCGGCCTGAACATCAGGAAGGCGAGTGCCAGCATGAAGGCGAACCAGTTTTCCACGGCACCGCCATGGACGCTGTACCAGAAGACTTCGACGACTTTTTCCCCGAGCCCAATAATCAGGCCGCCGATAATGGCGCCGGGGATCGAAGTGAAGCCGCCAAGGATAAGGACGGGCAAGGCCTTCAGCGCGATCAGCGATAGGCTGAACTGCACCCCGGATTTGCTGCCCCACATAATGCCGGCCACCAGCGCGACGATGCCGGCGACGGACCATACGATTACCCAGATCTGCTGCAGCGAAATACCGACGGAGAGGGCGGCTTGGTGATCGTCAGCCACAGCGCGCAAGGCACGACCGATCCGGGTCTTGGTGAAGAATATCGCGAGCACGGCGACGAGCGAGCCGGCGGCGATGGCCGCCGTCACGTCGAGCTGCTCGACATAAACCCCGCCGATATCCCAGATGTCGGTCGGAAGGCCAATATCCAGAACCTTCACGTCGCTGCCCCACATCAGGTCGCCGGCCCCCTCCAGTACGTAGGAGAGGCCCAGTGTAGCCATGAACAGGATGATCAGCTCCTGATTGACCAATGGTCTGAGTACGACTCTTTCAATGATGACGGCGAGAAGGATCATGATCACGACAGTGATGCCCAGCGCGGCAACGACTGTGAGCCATTTGGGCAAGCCGTCGGGCATATATTCCATGATGCCTGTCAGGGTCAGCGCGGCGAACAGCGCCATTACACCCTGGGCAAAGTTGAAAACACCGGATGCCTTGAAGATCAAAACAAAACCAAGGGCAACCAGAGAGTAGAGCACTCCGGCCATCAGGCCCTTGATGACAGTTTCGATGAAGATGAGTGGGTCGAGGTACATGTCCACGAAGGGCTGCACCAGCAATGCATAGATAAATTCCACGTTCGGACTCCCTTGGCGCGCCGTGTCAGTCGTGGCTCACGCCAAGATAGGCGTCGATGACATTTTGATTGGCGCGCACCTCGTCGGGCGTGCCATCTGCGATCTTGCTGCCGTAATCCAGCACAACGACGCGGTCGGAAAGGTCCATGACCACGCCCATGTCGTGTTCGATCAGGATCACGGTGGTCCCGAATTCCTCGTTCACGTCCATGATGAAGCGGGACATGTCCTCCTTTTCCTCGACATTCATGCCGGCCATAGGCTCGTCGAGCAGGAGGATGTCCGGATCCATCGCCAGTGCGCGGCCGAGTTCGACCCGCTTCTGCAACCCGTAAGGCAACCGGCCGACAGGCGTGCGGCGGATCGGCTGGATCTCGAGGAAATCAATGACCCTTTCCACATGCTCCCGGTTTTCCAGCTCTTCCTTCTGGGCCGGGCCGAAATAGAGGCACTGCCAGAAGAAATTGCTTTTCATCTTCAGCAGTCGACCGGTCATCAGGTTGTCCAGCGTGCTCATGCCGCGGAACAGGGCAATATTCTGGAAGGTCCGGGCGATGCCGTTGGACGCCGCGTAATACGGGTCCATCGACGGGAAAGTCTTGCCGGCGAACTTGATCTGTCCGGAGCGCGGTTTGTAAAAACCGTTCAGGACATTCAGCATCGAGGATTTGCCAGCCCCGTTCGGCCCGATGATGGCGCGAATCTCGCCTTTGCGGACATCGAAACTCACGTCGTTGATAGCGGTCACGCCGCCAAATTTCACGACGATGTTCTCTACGGCGAGGACTGGGCCGCCGATGGTCCGTGTATCGACGGTCCCGGAGGTCTCGGCCGTCCCGCCGGACTCGATTACCTGTGCTTCTGCCACGGCTCAGCCTGCCTTTTTCATTGCCGGCGCTGCGGCGCCGTCGACTTGCTCGATTTGCATGGACGCCTGGATATTGCCTTTGCGGCCATCCTCGAACGTTACCTCGGAATTCATCTCCGCCCGGTCGCCATCGCCGTAGAGCGCTTTGATGATCGGTCCATACCGGTCTGAAACGACGCTGCGGCGAACCTTTCGGGTGCGCGTCAGCTCGCCGTCATCCGCATCCAGCTCCTTGTAGAGAAGCAGGAATTTTCGGATTTTTTGGGTGTCCGGCAGGCTTTCGTTCACATGGGCGATTTCGCCGCGGATCAGCTCATAGATCTCCGGCCGGTCCGAGAGATTGGTGTAGGAGGTGAAGGGGATACGGGCTTTCTCTGCCCATTTCGAGACGATCGAGAAACGGACACAGATAATAGCCGTCAAATAATCCTGACCGGCGCCGAGAATCACCGCCTCGCCGATATATGGTGAAAACTTAAGTTTGTTTTCGATGTATTGCGGCGAGAATTTTGTGCCGGTGCGGGTCTGGGCGATGTCCTTCACCCGGTCGATCACTGTCAGGCGACCCTTGGCATCGAAGAAACCAGCATCGCCGGTATGCATCCAGCCGTCCTTCATGTCTTCCTTGGTGGCTTCCTCGTTCTTGTGAAAACCGCGGAACATGTTCGGGTGCCGGGTGATGATTTCGCCGACGCCGTCTGTGTCGGCATCGATGATCTTCACCTCGCAGCCTTCGAACGGAATGCCAACCGTGTCGACGTCAATTTCCTTGCCATCCTGCAGGGTGTAGGCGCCGAGCAGTTCGGTCTGGCCGTATAGCTGCTTCAATGGCACGCCCATGGCGAGGAACAGCTTGAAAGTATCGGGACCCATAGCGGCCCCGCCGGTGGCGGCGGAGCGCACATTGGCAAAACCGAGCCGGTCGCGCAGGGCGCTAAACAGGGCAACATCGGCGAGCCAGGACTTGCCACCCTTGTCGAGTGCGTCGCGTCCCAGTTCGACACCCTTGTCGAAGATCCACTGGGTCAGTGGTCCTGCATCCATCACACGTGCGCGCATGTCGGCGGCGATCTGCTCCAGCACCCGGGGGGCAAGCAGCAGGAAGGTCGGGCCGATCTCGCGCATATCGTTCATTGCGGTTTCCTCGTTCTCCGGGAAACTCACCTTCATGCGGGAATTGAGGCCGAAGCCGACGGTATAGACCTGCTCCATGATCCAGGGCATTGGCAGCACGGATACATATTCGTCCGTTGCATCCTTCGGGTCATGTTTCAAATATAGCTGGGTGTGGCGGACGAAATTGCCGTGCGGTAGCTCAGCGAGCTTGGGGTTAGACGTCGTACCCGAGGTGGTGCAGAGAATGGCGACATCTTCGCCGGTCACGGCATCGACCATCTGGTCGAACAATTCCGGCGACGCGGTATGGATCTCAGCGCCGCGGGCGACCAGGTCGTCGAAGCTGACGATGCGCGGATCATCGAATTTACGCATACCACGAGGGTTGGAGTAGATGATTTTCTCTATCGTTCCGGCGCGGTCACCGAGATTAAGGAACTTGTCGACCTGCTCCTGATCCTCGGCATAGGTCATTCGGGCTGCACTGTAGCCGGTGAGATAGGCGATCTCGTCTTCCAGCACGTCGCGATAAAAGCCGATGGTCATCGCGCCGACTGACTGGGCCGCGAGCTCGGCGCAGATCCAGTCGACATTGTTATCGCCGATGATCGAGAAGACGTCGCCCTTTACCAGCCCGGCCTCGTTCAGGGCCAGCGCGAGGTTGCGAACCCGTTCCAGGTAATCGGCCCAGGTGAACTCGGTCCAGACACCGAAATCCTTCTCGCGGAGCGCTACGTCATTGGGAAACCGTTCCGCATTGTAGCGGAGGAGCTTCGGCAACGTGTCGTAAACCGAAGCGTCCGGGTATTCGTACGCCATGTTCCGTCCCTAATACACGGACCAAAACCGGGCAGGCGCAGACGAAGTTCGGCTATCGAAAAAGCCACGGTTAGACTCGTGGATCTGTGCCGCGAGCCTTTCCTCCCTGTCTGCCCTGGCCCTTGACCTCCACGTTTGCCGCAGATGATCAGCTTCGGACCTTTGTTATTTTCAGGGCCCGACGACATTGCGACAGGCTCCATATCTGTGCCGATTTTTGGATGCACTCGTTCCAACGTCAACAAGATAATTTCAATAGGGGCATTTTGCGGAACTGAATTTCGCAAATTCACCGAACCAACGCATGCACTGGGTGCTGGCACTCGTCGGTGGAATTTCCTATAAATAGTATGCGCAGTCAGGAGCGCTCTCCTCCCGCGCCACAAAGAATCATGGAAAAGACCGGGCCGAGGCGCTCCTCGGGCGGCCACCATCACAAATCATAGGAGATGATAGTGACTGTTGGCCAAGACAGCCTGAACACCCGACGTACTCTTAAAACGTCCGGTAAAAATTACGATTATTACAGCCTTGAAGCCATGGCGGATGCCGGGTTTCCTGAGATTCGCAAGCTTCCGCACTCGTTGAAAGTGCTGCTGGAAAACCTGCTGCGTTACGAAGACGGGCGCACTGTAACCTTGGACGACGTCAAGGCGCTGTCCGAGTGGGTGAAAAGCAAGAAATCTTCCCGCGAAATAGCCTATCGCCCGGCCCGGGTCCTGATGCAGGACTTTACCGGTGTGCCGGCCGTGGTTGATCTCGCCGCCATGCGCGATGCGATGACCGAGCTCGGCGGCGATCCGGAAAAAATCAATCCGCTGTCGCCGGTCGACCTTGTTATCGATCATTCGGTCATGGTGGATGCCTTTGGCGGCGCCGACTCGTTCAAGAGGAACGTCGATCTGGAGTTCGAACGGAACGGCGAGCGATACGAGTTCCTGCGCTGGGGCTCCAAGGCCTTCCGCAACTTCCGCGTTGTCCCGCCCGGAACCGGCATTTGCCACCAGGTCAACCTGGAGCATCTGGCTCAGACAGTCTGGACCAAGGACGAGGACGGCAAGATGATTGCCTATCCTGACACGCTGGTCGGCACGGACAGCCACACCACGATGGTGAATGGTATGGCGGTGCTTGGTTGGGGCGTCGGCGGTATCGAGGCGGAAGCCGCCATGCTTGGCCAGCCGGTTTCCATGCTGATCCCCGAGGTTGTCGGCTTCGAGCTGACCGGCAAATTGCCAGAAGGCGCGACAGCGACCGATCTTGTGCTGATCGTCGTGCAGATGCTCCGCAAGAAGGGCGTGGTCGGCAAGTTTGTCGAATTCCACGGCTCTGGCCTTAGCCATCTTAGCCTGGCGGACCGGGCAACCATCGCCAACATGGCCCCGGAATATGGAGCCACCTGCGGCTATTTCCCGATCGACGACGAGACCCTCGGCTACCTCAGGCTGACCGGCCGCGAAGATGACCGGGTTGTGCTGGTCGAAGAGTATGCAAAGGCCCAGGGCATGTGGCGCGATGACAGTCAGGAAATGGTCTTCACAGATACCCTGTCTCTCGATCTCGACACTGTGGTGCCGTCGATTGCCGGACCGAAACGTCCGCAGGACCGTGTTCTGCTGACCGACGCGGCGCCGGAATTCGCCAAGGCTCTCAAGGATCTCGCCGGCGGTGTCGCGCCGCGCTCGATCCCGGTCGAGGGGCATGACTACAATTTGGATGATGGCGACGTGGTGATTGCCGCCATCACCTCCTGCACCAACACGTCCAACCCATCGGTGATGATTGCCGCCGGCCTCGTCGCCCGGAACGCGGCGGCCAAAGGTCTAACGGTGAAGCCGTGGGTGAAGACCTCGCTCGCTCCGGGTTCCCAGGTCGTCACCGATTATCTGGAAAAGGCCAATCTGCAGGTCGAGCTCGATAAGCTCGGCTTCAACCTGGTCGGCTACGGCTGCACCACCTGCATCGGCAATTCGGGGCCGCTTGAGCCTCACATCGCGGAAGCGGTGGAGAAGGGCGACCTGGTCGTCACATCCGTCCTGTCCGGCAACCGGAATTTCGAGGGTCGGGTCAATCCGCACGTCAAGGCGAACTATCTCGCCTCGCCGCCGCTGGTCGTTGCATATGCCATTGCCGGTAACATGAACGTTGACCTTTACAGGGACGCGCTCGGCGAGGACCCGGACGGCAATCCGGTCTACCTCAAGGATATCTGGCCGACAAACAAGGAGATCAGCGACCTCCTGGAGGCAGATCTCAGCCGCGAGATGTTCCAGAACCGTTATGCCAACGTGTTCGAAGGCACCAAGGAATGGCAGGCGGTGCAGACCACCGGCAGCCTGACCTACAACTGGAACGACGGCTCGACCTACGTCCAGAACCCGCCTTACTTCAAGGGGATGGCGAAGGAACCGGGCGCGCTGACCGACATCACCGGCGCGCGCGAGCTTGCCATCCTCGGGGACTCGATCACCACCGACCATATCTCTCCGGCCGGCTCCATCAAGTCGGATGGCCCGGCGGGCGACTATCTGCGCGAACGGCAGGTCCGCCCGGTGGACTTCAACGCCTACGGCGCACGGCGCGGCAATCATGAGATCATGATGCGCGGCACCTTCGCCAATATCCGGTTGAAGAACGAGATGGTCGAGGGCGTGAGCGGTGGCTACACCGTGCATCATCCTTCCGGCGAGCAGATGGCGATCTACGACGCGTCCATGCGCTACGAGAAGGAAGGCGTGCCTCTGGTCGTCATCGGCGGCAAGGAATACGGCACCGGCT
Source organism: Nisaea sp. (assembly GCF_039990255.1). Classification (GTDB taxonomy): domain Bacteria; phylum Pseudomonadota; class Alphaproteobacteria; order Thalassobaculales; family Thalassobaculaceae; genus Nisaea. The sequence goes on from NZ_JBDXGG010000018.1 coordinate 887,506, forward strand.
CCAGCCGCGACTGGGCTGCGAAAGGCACCCGTCTTCTCGGCGTTAAGGCCGTGATCGTCGAGAGCTTCGAGCGTATTCACCGCTCCAACCTCGTCGGCATGGGCGTGCTGCCGCTTCAGTTCAAGGATGGCGAGAACCGAGAAACGCTGGGCCTTAAGGGCACGGAAAAGTTCGATATCACGTGCATTGCCGATGGCATCACACCGCGCATGGACGTGCCCTGCAAGATCACCTACGCGGATGGCTCGACCAGGGATGTGACCCTGCTCTGCCGCATCGATACCGCGGACGAGGTGGATTACTACCGTCACGGCGGCATCCTGCAGTTCGTGCTGCGGAATATCGCAAAGGCGGCTTGAGACTCCGGGGTGATATCCAAAACCTGATACTGAAACGCTCGGCTTCGGCCGGGCGTTTTCTTAGGGCGAAAGGGAGAGCTGAAGTGGCAAACCGTGTCCTGAAGCCAGTTCTTCCTGCAGTCCTCCTCGCTTGTTCGCTTACGGTCTTCCTCCCTCTATCCGGTGCTTCAGGCGAGACGCTATCTCGGCCGCAAAACATCAACGGATTCCCGTATTGGCAGCCTCGTTTCGCGGAGTTCGCATCACAAGACCCGTCACCGCCCGGCCTTTCTGATCATCCGCATCTAACGCGGTTGACCCCATCCGATTGTAGTCGGCTGCTGGATCTGCTTGCCGGCGACGTGGCAGACTTCCGTGCCAGCATGTTGGCGTGGGATCATTTCCTTTTGCAGCCCTGCCTGCTGCACGTTCTGCAAAAGACGGCTCGCCCGGCGCCTGTCGGTGGTATCAACATGACTGATCCGGTCCCGGACATCGTGGAACGGCTCGATATCGGCTCCTTCCGCTGGTCGCTCGGTCCAGCCCTGCCGGACGGACAGGGGGCGGTCACGCTCCGCTATTTTTTCGGTGCGCCGGGGACGAATCCGGATGCCGTCTTGACCCGACGCCAGGACAGCTTTGAATATCTCTCCCGCTATGAAGGCAAGGAATCCTGGTTCCGGAAACTCTCCCTGCTGGCGGCGGCCGATTGGACTGGTGATGGGAAAGGCGAATTGCTTGTCTCCTGGGAGGACGACAATCTCGGCCGTGGTACCTACAACACCATCAGCCTGCTGTTGCTCGGCGCCGAGAGCAGCGACACGCCGATCACTGCTATGCATGTCGAGGACTGGCTGTTTAAGGGTCGGGAAGCTGTGCTTCGGATGCTGAAGTAAGTGCGGGCAGGGGAGGGATATTCAGTACCGTCTCTCTGAAGCGTCCTTGGATCGAGACTACTCACTTCCACCTTTATTGTTCTCGGTTTTCATTCCCTCCGTTTCAGAATCGGAGGGTGGTGTTCACCCTATTTCTGGAGCTTGAGTAAAGTGAGTATTTCGGAGCAGTTCTCGACTTTGCCGCCGCAGCAATCCGCGATCAGGAAACTCACCAGATCGTTCACGGCGGTGAGGTTGGCGGCATAGTGAATCTCTCTCTGGTGTCGGCTAGACGTCAGAACGCCGGCGCGCTTGAGGATCGCAAGGTGCCCAGACAGTGTTGACGGTATGGTGCCGAGCCGGCGTGATATTTCCAGCGCTGGCAGTCCGCCGGGCCCGACCTGAACCAGCAAGCGGAAGGCTGCAATCCGTGTTGGCTGAGCGAGTGCCGCGAAGGCATCGATGGCGTGTTCCTGATCCATGCTTCGGTAATAGCCAAAGTATCGAACCTTGACTAGACCCGTGGCGCCGACTTACCCATAGTCAATTCGGTACTTGCCGAAATACGAGGTTTCGGAAAACCTGACCGTCTGTCTCGGGATCCGGACGTTGACTGATTGTGAGAAACCAATTTGCGCCTGACCCATCCCGTTTCACTTGAGACTGTTCGCGCGGCTGCGCCCGCCCTCCGGGGCATTGTCAGCCGGACTCCGCTTCTCGAAAACGCGGACGTCAATGCGATGCTCGGTGGCAGGCTGTTGCTGAAGGCGGAGAATCTACAAAGGACCGGCGCGTTCAAGATCCGGGGCGCCTATTGGCGCATTCTGCATATGAGCGCGGAAGAGAGGGCGAGGGGCGCGGTGACCTATTCGTCGGGCAACCATGCGCTTGGCGTGGCTCGGGCGGCGAAATTGCTGGGGTCGTCCGCTGTGATCGTGATGCCTGCTGACGCGCCCGCAGCGAAGATGGCGGCCGTGCGAGCGCTTGGGGCGGAGATTGTGCCCTTTGACCGGGATAGCCAAAGTAGCGCCGATGTGGTCCGCCGCATTGAAGAAGATAGTGGACGGATCGAGGTTCCGCCGAGCGCGCATGCTTTGGTGCTGGCTGGCGCTGGAACGGCTGCCCTCGAAATGGTGCAACAGGCCGAGGAGCTTGAGGCACGGCTTGACGCAGTGTTGGTGCCCTGTGGCGGTGGCGGGCTTACAGCGTCGACCGCGATCGTGATGACTGAGGCCTCACCGGGCACGGAGGTTTATGCCGTCGAACCTGAACTCTTCGATGATACCCGGAGGTCTCTTGCGGCGGGCGAGCGTGTCGGCAATCCCAAGGGACAGCGGACGATCTGCGACGCCATCATGACGCCGATCCCGAACGAGGTGACCTTTCCGATCAACCTTGACCTGCTCGCGGGAGGGTTGGTCGCCAGCGATTCTGAGGTGCGCGCGGCAATGCGTTTCGCCTTTGAATATTTCAAGATCGTTGTCGAGCCGGGAGCGGCGGTGGGGCTCGCAGCAATCCTCAGCGGTCGTATCGGCATTTCCGGCCGAACCGTCGCCACCGTAATCACCGGTGGTAACATTGACGTCGGCCGCTTCCACAGTTTACTGGAGACCGAGTGATGACCCTTGACCGTCGCCTGATGGCTGAGTGGCTTGGAACGTTTTCGCTTTTGGCCACGGTGGTCGGCTCCGGCATCATGGCGGAGCGCCTGGCTGGCGGGAATGTGGCGGTCGCGCTGCTCGGCAACACCATTCCGACCGGTGCTATCCTGGTCGTACTGATTACCGTGTTCGGGCCGATATCCGGGGCGCATTTCAACCCGGCTGTGACGCTCTGTTTTACGCTGCGGCGAGAGATTGATCGGCGCGATGCGGCGCTCTATGTGGTGGTGCAGGTGATCGGCGGGATTTGCGGCGTGCTTGCTGCCCATTTTATGTTCGAGCATCCGCTGATCGATCCCTCGATGAAAGCGCGTACGGGGGCAGGGCAGTGGGCCGGGGAGTTCGTCGCTACCTTCGGCCTGGTCGGGACCATCCTGGCGTGCCTGAAGGCGCGTCCGGCGGCGGTGCCAATGGCGGTTGGTCTCTATATCACGGCGGCGTACTGGTTCACCTCGTCCACATCCTTTGCCAATCCGGCCGTGACCATCGCGCGCGGGTTTTCCGATACCTTTGCGGGGATTGCTCCGGCGGACGTTGGTGCCTTCATAGGGGTGCAGCTGGTCTCGGCATTCCTGGCGACATATTTCTTCCGCTGGCTTTTGGATGAGACCGGAGAAAAAGGTGACTGACACACCGAACCTCGATGAAGTGCAGTTCCGGGCAATTGACCCGGAACGGCTGTTTACCGCTGAGCGGGCTATGCACGCGCCGCGTATCCTGCTGCTCTATGGCTCCCTGCGCGACCGTTCCTTCAGCCGCCTGATGACGGAGGAAGCGGCCCGGATACTGACACGTTTCGGGGCGGAAACACGGAGTTTCAATCCGAGCGGCCTTCCGCTGCCGGACGACGCCGACGCGGATCATCCCAAGGTGAAGGAACTACGGGATCTCGTCTCATGGAGCGAGGGCATGGTCTGGTGCTCACCGGAGCGGCACGGTTCAATGACCGGGATCATCAAGGCACAGATCGACTGGATTCCGCTGTCTCTGGGCGCGGTTCGTCCCACTCAGGGCAAGACACTCGCCGTCATGCAGGTAAACGGCGGCTCTCAGAGCTTCAACGCGGTCAATCAGCTTCGCATTCTTGGACGCTGGATGCGGATGCTGACGATCCCGAATCAGGCCTCGACCCCGAAGGCTTTTCTCGAGTTCGACGACAGCGACCGGATGTTGCCGTCGTCCTTCTACGACCGGATGGTCGACGTGATGGAGGAACTGGTGAAATTCACCCTGCTGACACGGGATCGCTCGGATTATCTCGTCGATCGCTACAGTGAGCGGAAAGAAACCGGCGAGGACCTGATCAACCGGGTTAACCAGAAAGAGGCTCCCACTTCGACTACATCCACAAGCTCAGCGAATCTGGCGGATGAGTTGTAGAATCGAGATATGATCGTTCGGGAGCGGGCGTTGGGTGACGTCAGAGCCGCTCGCCATTTTCACTGTTGAAAAGATGTGCCGAATCCGGGGCCGGTCGGAGGCGGATTTCGTCTCCGGGGTGCAGGTCATGCCTTTCGCGGACGACAGCCAGAACCTGTCTGCCACCGAGACCGACCACGATCTGGGTTTCGGATCCCGTCGGCTCGACGACCGAGACGATGCCAGGCATCCCTGTAGGATCGATCGTCAGATGTTCCGGCCGGATGCCGTATGTTGCCGATACGCCCTCGTGCGCTGACATGGTAGCGTGCAGGGGGAGCCTGTGACCTTCGGTGGTCAGGAAAGATCCGCTCTCGATCCTGCCGTCGAAGAAATTCATAGCAGGAGAGCCTATGAAGCCGGCGACAAACCGGTTTGCCGGCCGGTCGTAAAGCTCCAGGGGCGCGCCCATCTGCATCACCACGCCGTCCTGCATCACCACAATCACATCGGCCATGGTCATGGCCTCGATCTGGTCATGCGTTACATAAACTGTGGTGGTCTGGAGCCGCTGATGTAATGCCTTGATCTCCGTGCGCATCTGTACGCGTAGCTTGGCGTCTAGGTTAGACAGAGGCTCGTCAAACAGGAAGACAGAGGCGTCTCGGACAATTGCGCGTCCCATCGCTACGCGTTGCCGTTGACCGCCGGAAAGTGCGCGCGGATATCTGTGCAGCAGATCCGTCAGGCCCAGGATTTGAGCGGCTTCCCGCACACGTTCCTCGACCTGATCGCGCTTCTGTTTACGCAAGCGCAGGGAGAAGGCCATGTTCTCCTTGACTGTAAGATGCGGGTATAGCGCGTAATTCTGGAACACCATGGCGATGTCACGGTCTTTTGGCGGCACGTCGTTGACCACTTTGTCGCCGATAAGGATTTCACCAGCGCTGATGTCTTCCAGACCGGCGATCATTCGTAGCAGTGTCGATTTTCCGCACCCCGAGGGGCCAACCAAAACCACGAACGCACTGTCCGGGATGTCAAAGTCGATCCCGAAGATCACTGGATCGGTCGTGTATGCCTTCCACACGTCTTTGATGCGGATCGATGCCATGTCAGTTCCTTCTTAACATTCCCAACGTTTCCGGACTTTCTTGGGTTCCGGACTGGAGGGCCTTCTGGAGGTATGCGGGATATCGGTAAGTGCGGCGCGTGCCGGCCGGAATTGCTGCTCGCAGACTCCGGAAAAATGCGCCGGGAGCGCGTGAGCATCGAACAGGATACAGACCGGCCCACGGCAGGGGCCGGTCTGCGCCGTTTACGCATGCATTTATTTCTGTGCCATTTCCTTGCGGGCCTGGTCCACACGCTCGGTCAGAAGCTTTGCGGCTTCGGCAATTGCAACGGCCGGGTCCGCATTCTCATAGGCGATTTTCTGGATCGCACGGGCATAGAGATTGGAGTTCCAGACCACACTGGTGAAGGGATTGACCACACCGGTTGCCTGCAACGCGCATGTCCCGGTATCCAGCCCGCCAGCATGCAGTATTTCGCTATAGCCATGTACGGCAGCCGGATAGACCTGATCGAACAGCAGATCACCGAAGGCTGCTATCGTCGGGGCGTCCGATTTGCGCAATGCATCCATTGCCGCACCGGTCGCCGGCGGATATAGCAGCGGCCCCATTCCGGTCAGCTTGGCCGCATTTTCCGGCGTGAAGACATACTCGATCCATTTCTTGCCGGTATCGAGCGTCGGGGAGTTGGCGAACAGGGCCACATAGCGTCCGCCGGTCTGGGTCGCTGTCATCTTGTTCGATGTCACCGGGGCAACTGCGACGTTCTTCACCATGTCGGGGTTCTGGCGCATCATCAGGTCGAGAACATGCCAGTGAATAACCATTGCTGCTCGGCCGGACCAGAAGGACTCCGGCGGCTCGTTGAACGACCAAGCAGCGGCGTCGGGTGCCGAGTACTTGAGCAGATCAGCATAATGTGCGGCAGCTTCGACAGCTTTGGGATCATCGAGGATCACTTTCAGGTCGCCGTCGAAGAAGTCATGGCAGTTCTGCCACAGCATCGTGCCGGCCATGATCGTGGTCATCCGGTTCTCACCGCCCGCGAGCGCAATTCCGATCACGTCGTCAGAATGCAACGCCTTTGCAGCGGCCTTGACCTCTGCCCAGGTAGTCGGCGGCGCGATTCCGGCAGCCTTGAACAGGTCCTTGCGATAGAATAGCTGTGGTGAGGTCGCGGCCTGGTTGATCGCATAGACATGGTCGTTCACGATCAGAAGCCGATTGTTGAGAAAGGCCTCGCGTCCGCCCAGGGCGTCGACGACGTCATCGAGCGGGGCCAGAAGCCCCTCGACCGCGAGCCTCGCCGCTGTGCCGGGATCGGAGTGGACGACATCCAGCGGGGCGCCCGCCTGCACATAGGTGGCGATCCGCTGGTTGATCACCCCGGCCGGGGCGCTTTCCAGAATGACGTCGGAACCCGGATTTTCCTCCAGGAACCCTTTCACCCATTCGCGTTGTATGCGGACTACAGCCGGGTCTGTTTCCTGGCTGAGGTAGCGCACGACATTAATACCTTGCGCGCTCGCTCCCCCGGCCATCATGCTCAGGCCGATCAGGGCTGTTGCGCCGATCATTGATCGCAGTTTCATTCCAGTACCTCCCTATTGATATCGGCCGGATTTTTTTGCGATCGTCTGGCGATCGTTCTTTACCCATTGAGTTGCGTGCCACTCCGACCACTGCACACGCTGGGTTTGTTCGCTCTCTTCACTGTCCCGTTCTGATTAATCTGCTGTTTCGCTCATCCCTTGACCGCGCCTGCTCCAAGGCCTGAGACGATGTGTCGTGCGGCGAAGGCAAACAGGAACAGGACGGGGACGGTGGCCAGGACACCGGCTGCATTGACCAGCCCCCATGAATAGACCGAGGTTTCCAGGATCAGTGATGCAATGCCGAGAGACACGGTGCGTTTTGCCTCGTCGCTTATCAGGACCAGCGAATAGAGCAGCTCGTTCCACACCACCACGAAGGTGAAGATGAAAGATGCGACAATGCCCGGCCATGCCTGGGGAACGATGACTTTGCGGAACGCCTGGAATCTGGTGCAGCCGTCGATCATGGCTGCTTCTTCCAGTGCGCGCGGAATGGCCTCGATATAGGGCCGCAGGATCCATAACGAGAACGGCAAGGTGATGGTGAGGTATGTGATTGCCAGCGCTGGCAGGCTGTTCAGCAGGTCGAGTTTGTACCAGATGCGGAAAAAGGGCAGCGCGAGCAGGATCGGCGGCAGCATGTAGATGAACAGCACGCCGAACGTAAAGGCGCGGGCCGCGATGAATTCGAAACGGGTCACCGAATAGACAGTGACGAGGCTGATCGCCACGCCGGCAACGCAGGAGATCCCCGCCACCAGGAATGTGTTGAGGAAATAGCGCGGGAAACTGGTGAAGTCCCAAAGCTCCCGGTAATGCTCGAATGTCGGCGTTTGGGTCAGCAACGTCGGTGGCCGCTTGAACAGCTCCACATTCGGCTTGAAGCTCGACGCCAGCATCCAGAACAACGGCAACAGGACAATCATCAGCACAGCGATTGCGCAGAGTGTCAGAAGAATTTTCTCGAACCGCTTCTTTGCTGCAGCCCGGCGTGACCGGTCGCTGACTACGAGTTTCGGGACTTCCCGCGTGCGTTGCGTCATTTGAATTGCTCCTGCGTGCGCTCATAGAGCCGCCAGTAGATCAGTGACATGATCAGCAGGACGAAGAAGACGATGACAGCCAGTGCCGCTCCGCGTCCGAGGCTGAATTCACCGAAGACGAAACGGTAGATATAGAGTGGCAATGTCTCTGTACGCCCGATCGGCCCGCCCTGGGTGAGCAGGAAAACAACCTCGAAATTGTTGAAGTTCCAGATCGTACGGAGCATGCCGACGACGAGCATGATCGGGATCAGCGACGGCAAAGTGATCTTGCAGAATTTCTGCCATGCCGTCGCCCCGTCGACCGAGGCAGCCTCATAGAGTTGCTGATCGATGGTTTGCAACTGGGCCAGGAAGACAATCACCATGAACGGGAAGTTCTTCCATGAATTCACCAGGATCACCCCGGCCATCGACCAGTCGAGCGAGCCGAACGGAGATGCAGGCATGGGCAAGCTCAGGGCGCGCACCCAATAATTCAGGATTCCCGTTGCATCGGAGAACATGAACTTCCAAGTCATTGCAGCCACGACATATGGCACCAGGTAGGAAAACAGCATCACTCCCCGGATCGGGGCGCGCATGGGGAATTCCTTGCTGAGCAGAATGGCGATTGGCAGGCCGAGCGCCATTTGCAGCGCCAGACTGCCAAAGGTGAAGACGAAGGTGTTCTTCACCGAGCGGGTGAAGCCCTCATGGCCAATAACCGCTTCGAAATTTGCCAACCCGTTGAATGAGGCTTCCTGGCTGTAGAGGCTCTGCTGCTGGAACGCGAGCTGGATGACCTGAAGGATCGGGTAGGCGGTCAGCCCGATGACGAGCACCACCAGCGGAACCAGCAGAAGGAGTCCGATCTGCCTGTCCCGTGACATTGGTTTACGGCGGCCGACCATTTGCGGCATGGCGGCGCGTGCGGCGTCTGCCCGTGTTGGAGCCAATTGATAACCCCTCCCGTATTCGGTCCTTCCGGCATCCCGGTGGACCTTCTTGGTTTTCAGGCGAGTGTGCCTGTCTTCTGTCGGGTATTTGCGGATATGGCGGATTTTTTATCCGGTGCTTCCGGGCTGAAACGTGGGTTCTTCTCATTCAAATCTGAACATCACATATATTATGATCATACCAGTTGATCAAGACTGTCAATCGTCGTGCACAGTTTTTCTGAGAAAAATCAAAAATTAATCACGGAAAAGAATAAAAATTTACGGCTAATACAATTATAAGAAATATTTTTGGACGTTTCCGGCCCGAATATCAGCCCTAGTGACCGCGTGGTCGGGGGCGCGCTTGGCTCTCGGCTTGAAGGCGGACCGAGGCGTGACGGATTCATACCGAAAGGCAGGTGAGTCCGGCGTCACGTCGCGACAGGTGCCGACCTTTGCCGGCACCACGCTGCCGATCTGATTCGGAAGGGCATCCCGCAAGAACTGAAAAAGGAGCTGACACCCTATTGAGCGGCGGGAAACTGGGCGAACTTGATCCGTTGGCTATTTATGGCCGCTGGTCACGAGATTTTCGATCTGCTCGGCAAAACCGTCGATCTCGGACTCCGAATTATAATAGTGAGGCGAGACGCGGAGGTTTCCGTGCCGGGCGCTGACATAGAACCGCCGCGCTTTCAGGGATTGGACCACCGCATCTGTATCCAGCGCGCTGTGGCGGAACGTCAGAATTCCCGAACGGCGCCCAGTCTCCCAAGGGCTGTCGATGACGCAGCCGAGACCGCGCAAACGGTCCGCCAGGCGATCTGTCAGGCTTAGGATCCTTTCGGAGATCTGCTGCAGGCCGAATTCCTCTATTTCTCTCAGGCGCTCGTATAATCCGAATAGTCCGGCGGAATTCTCGGTTCCGGGTTCAAACCGTTCCGCAGTGTGTAGGAGTTCCAGCTCTCTCCGGAAAGCGAAGGGCTCCTCAACGCTGAGCCAGCCGACCTGTGTGACCTCGGTCCGCTCCAGCAATCTCCCGGACATGGCCATGAAGCCCACACCAAGGGGGCCGAGCATCCATTTGTGAGCACTGACCACCAGCGCGTCGATAGCATGCTCTGACAGGTCCGCTCTGAAAGCCCCCACGCCTTGCGTTCCGTCCGCGACCAGGAAGGAGCCGTTCCGGTGGACAACATCGGCGATTGCGGCGAGGTCCGGACGGTAGCCATTGTAATACTGCACGGCACTGAGAGCGACGATTCTGGTGCGCGCGTCGAGCGCTTTCGAGATCACCTCGGGTGTGATCCGTCCGTCCGGCACCTCGACTGTCCGGCACTCGACACCAAGGCTTTCCAGCCGCTTCCAGACCAGAAAATTCGAGGGAAAATCCATGGCCGGAACGACGACATTGTCGCCCGGTTGCCACGGCTGACCGTTGGCGATCAGTGACAGTCCGTGCGAGGTGTTCTGGATGAAGGCGACATTTCCGGGGGATGTGCCGACCAGTCTGCCGATGGCTTCCCGAAGCCGCGCGTAGGTCTCTGTAAAATGCGGCCTGGTGCTCATGATGTGGTTGGACTGCATAGAGGTCTGCCGGAGCATGGCCGCCTGCACACGGAGCGAGATGGGGGAGACCGCCGCGTGATCCAGATAGATGGAATGTTCCGTTACTGGGAACTGGGCGCGTAGATCCGGGAGGCTCATGCGCCGCCCTCAATCAACTCTGTCAACTCGAACTTCGTTACGTCCACCAGCCCGAGATCGCTGATCCGCAGCTCCGGGATCACAACGAGTGCGAGTAGGGAGTGCTGCATGTAGGCGTTGTTCAGCGTGCAACCGCATTCCGCCATAGCGGCGACCATGCGGTCCGCCTTGGCCGCGACATCGATTGCCGGGAGGTCGGACATCAGGCCGGCGATGGGCAGCTCGACCAGCGCGATCTCTACCCCGTCCTTCCAGACTGTGATGCCGCCGCCGACGTCGCCCAGACGGTTCGCGGCCAGCGCCATCATTTCCCGGTCGGTGCCGACGACGATCATGTGGTGGCTGTCATGGGCGACGGTGGAGGCCATGGCCATCCGCCCCGTATAACCGAAGCCGGAGACAAAGCCGTTCACCACGCCGCCGGTGGCCCGGTGCCGCTCGACAAGCGCGATCTGGCAGGTATCGCCTTCTCCTTCAACCACACCCTCCACGACCGGCAGCTCGGCGGTGAGCGCCTTGGTTGGCGCCTGGTTCTCGACCACACCGATCACTTTCGCGGTGACCGCGTTCGCGCCTTCGGGGGCAGGGACCGCGAAATCCGCTGCCGCCAGCACCTTGCCCAGATGCACCGTATTACGGGCCGAGTCCGGCCAGTCGTAATGTGGGCACTCCACGGTGATCTTGCCGTCGACGGCGACGGTCTGCCCGCGCGCGATGACGTGTTCTATCGGCAGCGTGGTCAGGTCCGAGGTCAGGATCATGTCGGCCCGGCGGCCGGGGGCGATTGAGCCCAGCTCCCGCTCCAGCCCGAAATGGCTGGCGGTATTGATCGTCGCCATCTGCAGCGCCACCAGCGGATCGCAGCCGCAGGCGATGGCATGGCGGACGACGCGGTTCATGTGGCCGTCATTCACCAGCGTGCCGGAATGGCAATCGTCGGTGCAGAGGATGAAATTGCGCGGATCCAGGCCGCGCTCGGTCACCGCCGTGATCTGGCTTTCGACGTCGTACCAGGCCGAACCCAGCCGCATCATCGAGCGCATGCCGTTCCGCACCCTTGCAAGCGCGTCCGCCTCCTCGGTGCCCTCGTGATCGTCGGCGGGACCGCCCGCCGCATAGGCACTGAAGGCGATGCCCTTGTCAGGGGAGGCGTAATGCCCGCCGACGGTTTTTCCCGCCCGCATGGTCGCCGCGATCTCCGCCAGCATCTGCGGATCGCCGTTGATCACGCCGGGAAAGTTCATCATCTCGCCCAGCCCGATGATCCCCGGCCAGGACATGGCCTCTGCCACATCCTCGGCGCCGATCTCGAAACCCGTTGTCTCCAGCCCCGGCGCGGAGGGCGCGCAGGAGGGCATCTGGGTGAAGATATTGACCGGCTGCATCAGCGCCTCGTCATGCATCATCCGGACGCCTGCAAGGCCGAGCACGTTGGCGATCTCGTGCGGGTCGGTGAACATGGTCGTGGTGCCGTGCGGAATGACGGCGGCGGCGAACTCGGCGGGGGTCAGCATGCCGGACTCGATATGCATATGCGCGTCGCACAGCCCCGGAATGAGATAGCGCCCACCGCCCTCGATCATCCGCGTCTCCTGGCCGATGCAGTGCGCCGCGTCCGGCCCAATATAGGCGACCCGTCCCTCGGCCACGGCGACTTGCCAGTCCAGCACCTCGCGGCTGTGCACATTGACCAGCCGCACGTTGCGGATGACGAGATCCGCCGCCTCTCGCCCGGCGGCAACAGCAACAAGACGCGGTGCGGCCTCGGGCCAGCTCTTGAGCGGAATGGTGGTCGTCATGGGCTGTGCCTCCGGAAATACAGTATGGCGCCGAAGCGCCTTGTTCTTATTTATGGTGCAGCGGCTGGGGATGCAAATCCCGAGGGCGCGCAAATACAAAACGGGCGGAACCTGTTGGCTCCGCCCGCTCTGCCGTCCCGTATGTGGACGTATGTTTCTACCGGACGCCTAGGCGCGCAACTCGCCCGCGAGGGAGGTTCCGTCCGGAGCCGCTCTTGCAGGTGCTGCCGCAACCGCAGACGGATCCTCGCGCAGGGACTTCATGATCCCGTAGGCCATCATCAGCATGATGACGGAGATCGGCAAAGCCGCCGCGATGGAGGCGGTCTGCAAGGCCTTCAGGCCGCCGGCCAGGAGCAGGGCGGCGGCAACGACACCTTCACCCATGCCCCAGACGATACGGAAGCGCTGCGGCGGGTTGTCGTCTCCCATGGACAGCATGGTCGTGATCACCAGCGTGCCGGAGTCGGACGAGGTGATGAACCATGTCGCCAACAGGAACGTCGCCAGAGCGGACACGCCCCACTGGAGAGCCCCGATGTCGGTCATGCGCTCGATCGTGCCGTAGAGTGCGGACGGCAGGTTCCAGTTCATCACCGTCTCGGCAATGCCGGCCGTGCCGACACCACCCGCAGCGTTAAGCTCCAGATACATGGCATTGCCGCCGAACATGCACAGCCAGAAGAAGGCGATCGTGGTCGGCACGAACAGCACGCCGACCATGAATTCCCGGATCGTCCGGCCGCGACTGATGCGGGCGATGAACATGCCGACGAACGGTGCCCATGAAATCCACCAGCCCCAATAGAAGATCGTCCAGCCGCCCTGCCAGGCGGAATGCTCTTCGGTCCCGGCGGTCCAGAAGCCCATGGGAATCACGTTCCACAGGTAATCCCCGATCGAGGTGACGAAGAAGCCCATCAGCCACTGTGTCGGCCCCGCGAACAGGAAGAACGCCAGGAGCGCGATTGAGAGCCAGATGTTCCATTCGGAGATGATCCGGATGCCGTTCCCGACGCCGGAAACAGCGGACAGGGTTGCGATCACGGAAATCACGGCGATCAGGATGATCTGCGTGGTGATCCCCGGATCGGTGCCGAACAGCACGTTCAGCCCTGTCGCCATCTGGTTGACGCCGAGCCCGAGCGAGGTGGCAACCCCGAAGACCGTGCCAAAAACGGCGAGCAGGTCCACGGCATGGCCAACCGGCCCGTATATCCGGTCACCTAGGATGGGATAGAGGGCGGAACGAAGTGTCAGCGGCAGTTTCTTGCGGAAGCCGAAATAGGCGAGACACAGCCCGATCATCACGTAGATCGCCCAGCCGTGGAAACCCCAGTGGAAATAGGTGACCCGCATGGCATGCACCGCGCGTTCCATTCCCATTGCCGTCGCGCCCGCCACATCGGCATGGGGGTTGTTCGGATAGCCGAAGCCGCCGGAATTATCGAAATAGAAGATCGGCTCGGCGACTCCGAAGAACAGGATACCGATGCCGACACCGGCCGAGAACAGCATGGCGAACCATGAGAAATTGCTGAATTCCGGCCGCGAATCGTCGTCGCCCAGTCTGATCTCGCCATAGCGCGAGCACATCAGATAGAAGCAGACGAACATCATGATCATGGCGACCAGAATGTAGTACCAGCTCAACGAGCTCTCGATCCAGCCGCGGATCGACGAATAGATCGAATTCGCGAAATCCACGTTGAGGATCGTGAAGACGACAAAACTGAGCACCATGGCCTTGGCCGCGATGCCCATGCCGGCATGAAGTCCCTTCATCGGGCCGGTGTCGGCGACCTGCCCGGGTTCGTTAGGGCCGGTTTGGTTAGGGGATGACATTCATTTTTCCTCCCTGTTATCTCGGTTCCCGATTGGCAGTCTTCGTTCTTATCTCTGATTTTCGGGCGCTGCCGGCGCGGAGATACGGGTCCGAATGTGGCGGCATGGACAAGACGCGAGACGCCCCTCCATTTCCGCAAGAACCAAAGGGTATAGAATTCAGCCATATATGAAAAGCCGGGGCCGGGATGTCAGAGGAGACATGGACGGTGGCATGAGGCAGCGCGGGGCCGCGCGTGCGGGTGCCCTGTGCCGCGACGCTGCGAGCCGAACGCGCAGCCGAATGGCGCCGGAACAAGGGCGTTAGGCGGACTCCGCAACTGCCGACGCGCCCGCGCCCGCATGTCCCGTTACCGCACATGCACGGCCGCTCGGCGATCCTGCTGGCCGGACAACGGCGCGATGTCCCTCGGTGTCCTGGAAGCCCCCGACTCGGCCAGCCTGTCGATCCCCATGGTCGGCATGAACGCCATGCCGGAAGCCATCACGGCAATCCGCGCGGGCCGGATGCTCGCCACAGTCAGCTTCGACGCCCCGGCACTGGTCTGCACCGCGCTGATGGCGGCGCTGCGGATACTGGAGGGGGAGGCGGTGCCGGAGGTGATCACGCTTCCGGTGGAGGTCATCGGGCGGGAGAATTGCGCGGAATGGTGCCCTTACGAGGAGCGTCCGTTGCCGGAGTGGGAGAGTGGTGAGGGGCTAGGGCAATTTTGAGTGGGAGAGACGAAGAGGTAAATCAAGGAATGTGCGCCCCTAATTCCATGCAGCAATCCTTGACAATGGAATGACTAATTTGAGGGGGCGGGATATCAACTATCAAAGCAAGACGCCCGGAGTCAGATACCTTGTGCGATTTATTATCTACCGTTGGTCACGATTAAGAAACTGAGCAATTCAAATCTGGGCAATGCAATTTTGCAATTTTTCGTTACAAATTAGGTTAATTTCTATTAAATAGGGTGAAAATAGGGTGTTAAATTTGCGCTGGTTGTAGATTACTCCCCTAAGCTTTCGATCTGTTCGCATTTTGATGCACAAATGGTGCGGGCAAGATTTTGATGGAAAAAGAAAATGTAAGATTGGAGATCGGAGCGATATTTTCTGATCACAGTTTTCGTAAGTCGACAGGTGTATGGGAAAAATTCATTGGAATGAAGAGATGGATGAGGTGTTTCGAATCGCGTTGATAGGGAAAAGTGGCTCAGGAAAGTCTGCTGTGGCCGAAATATTAAGTCAAAAATTCGACGTTCCAATTATTAAAACTGGTGCTGTATGCAGAAAAGTTTCAAAAATATTGTTCGGAAATGAGGATAAAAGATCAACGCAGATGTTGGATGATGCTTTAACTCAAATTGACGGGAGCATATTTCTCAAGTCAGCACTTAGAGGTGTAACTGATATGGATGGGTATATTATCGATTCTATTAGATTTTCATCTGATCTATCTCTTGCTAAATATAATGGGTGCAAAATATTACGGATTTTGGCTCAAGATTCTATTCGAGTGCAGAGGTTACAAGAACGTGGACAGGTGTTTTCTCTAGAGAGTGATGGAAATCATAGGTCTGAGGTTGAACTCGATGGTGTTTCTGTAGATAACGAAATCGTAAACGAGAACTCTATTGCCCATTTGAAATGCTCTATTGTTTCAATGTATTATAGGTGATAAGTGCGTCGAGACATATTTTTACATTTTCTGAATAGAGATACGAGGGAAATATTTGGTGTATACGATATGCTGGATGAGAGGCATTCTGGCTTACTTAAGAGGGCACTAAACGCAGCAGTAATATTGTGCGAGGATCAGTGCATAGTGCCCCCAGGATTCATTGTAGAGGATCAATACGCGTTCGATCTCGCAATTGCTCAATCGGCGTATCTTGCCGATGGGATCCTCAGGTTTCCTATGCGTGAGAGTAGCTTAGCTGAGTTTGCCGATAAAAAGCGGATTGGTTATGAGCCAATGCGTGATAGATATTCCGGGCTGTTTGATAATACACGAATTGGTTTTCTTCGAGATAACGCAACAGGAATAATTAATAGGAAAACGCATATTACAGAAAATATAATAAAAGAATGGCAAGAAGGACCGGAAATCGGGAAAAATATTTGGGGCCCGGTTAAAAAGTTGCTGACCCCTTCTGATGTTGATCGGATATCGCAAAAGCCACTTGAATTATATGAAGATGGAGTCGCTCTCACATGGGCAGCTATCCAACCAGTATTGCCTCGAGAGGCTTCGGTTGCGAATGCTCAATTAAGAGATGTTCTTCAGCATGTATATTTTGGGCAATATTGCCGAGAATTTGGGCTTGTTGGCCTTGTGAGCATACCAAATATTACAAGAGATTTTCGAATTCCGACCGATAAAGCTTATGATTACAGGGTGTTGAGGTCGTTTTTGGATGTCTTTTATTTATCAGATTTGCTTTTGGATGGATCAGCAGACCTAATTTTAGAGTTTCGTCGGCGGTCTGGGTTTATCAGTTTTATTGATGCTTATGTTGGTGCGGCTAGGAAGCTTGTCAAACTATCTAAAAATGAACTTGAGATAAAATATTATGCGGACCGAGCGCGACGCGCGACGAAATATGAGTGGAATACGGTTCCTCGCCTCAAAGGAAACTTGTTTGACCTATCCCCAGTTCAAATATTCGAGATGGATCACGCGTTTCAAGAGGCCGCTGATGTAATTTCAGCACATCTCGACTTAGAGAGACGGGCAGCTGATTTCGGTGAAAAAGACAAGGGAAGTGAAAAACAAAATGGAAAAATTGCAGTGATGTCGAGAAGCAGATCGCAGTTAGTTATATTTGTTGCATTGGAAGAAGAATTGAAAGTTCTAGTTGATTCGTGGGGGTTAACTAGATATTCCGATGAGATTGCAGCATCCGGTTTAGTTGGAGAAACTCCCGTAGAAATAATATGCCCACTTAACATGGGAAGAGTATCTGCAGGAATTGCAGTTACAGATTACTTGGCTAAAAGATCTGAAGATATCCCAAAACTTATAATGATTGTTGGCATAGCCGGGGGATTTGAAGAAAACGAAAGCAAGGTCGGTCACATAGTCTGTGTGACAGATTGTGTGGATCTTGGGATCCGGAAAGTTCGCGATGTTGAGGACGGAGGCACTTCTCATAATTTCCGGCGAAAAGATTACCGAATGGCAACGGTTTTCCAGAGAACATTAAACGCATTTAACCGTGATGAATGGGCCATAGAGGCTTGTAGTCTTGGTTGGGATGATGATCGTCGACCGGCAATTCGCTTTGGAGCAATGGCAAGCGCCGATGAAGTGGTTTCGAGTGATGACTGGCGAAATCAGATGCTAAAAGCGGCAGAAAAACTCTTGGGTGTTGAAATGGAAGCTGGCGGCGTGTGTGCCGCTGCTGAAGTATATAATGTTAAATTCGCTATGCTTCGTGCTATTTCAGATCTTGCAGACCCAGCAAAAGCAGATGACAAATGGCGCCGATTAGGTGTAGCTACTATAGCCAACTTAATCGAGAAATTACCGCTAAAATATATGTTGAGTAAATTTTAAATCGGCGATATTGCTTGTTGGTCCTCAATGTTTTCGGCAATCCGGGCGGACCATCTTCCTAGTCGGCTTGTGTCGTTAATTCTCGGAGGAAATGTTGCCCACTCCATCGTCTCGAGATCATCAATTGTTTCAATAAGCTCTGGGAAACCAGCACTTTGAAACGATATGATTGCCAGTAGATCATCGGATCCCGGTGGGCCAGCTGTTTCATAAAAAGTGACTGGGAAGGACCAGCGAGAACTCTCTTCCAAAATATTAATTGCGGTCTCAGATAATGAAAATTGTTGAGTTAGCGTTCTAATTGCAGCCTCTGTTAGACCAAAACTATCATTGGAGAAAAGAGAC
Organism: Nisaea sp.; assembly: GCF_039990255.1. Lineage (GTDB taxonomy): Bacteria > Pseudomonadota > Alphaproteobacteria > Thalassobaculales > Thalassobaculaceae > Nisaea. The sequence continues at coordinate 905,616 of NZ_JBDXGG010000018.1, forward strand.
CTGTCTTCTTTCCGAACGATTCCTTCAAAACCGAATGAAAGTCTTTTAAAAATACTTTCATCAGTTGGTGTGTGGGTTTTATTCAGAGCAACGCGACGTCCGTCGAATATAATGATTAAAAACTGAAGAGAAATAGTGTCTGGTTCTAGTTTTAAATCACTCAATCGCCGATATTTCCATTTAATTGAAACTAGGTCTTTTAGATTAACTTGGGTTGTTCCGGTTTTTTGTAATGAAAAAACATCATTCCTTAAAAAGGTGAGAACATCAAACCGGCCTAACTGTTCTGACCTTAGTGGTGCGATGTATTCTTGCGTATGGTGTGCAGTCGATGATTGTTTGTCCAACAAAGAACGCAGATAAAAGAGACCTGGGCCGGTTCGGAAAAATTTACTATTTTTCTTATATTTTAAAATATCGGTTGAAAGTCTGGCCTGCAGCGTTTTGTGCTGCGTCTTCCCATATAGGTCGTTTGGAACAATTTGCATCTGATAGGCAGCTTTTAGCATTTCCCGGGCGCACAGTGGCTGCCTTGCTTCAGAAAGTACCTTGTGTGCGATCTCGAGATAGGAATCCATTAATCTTTTATCTCTTAAGTTTATGCGCAAGATCGTACGGACCAGATTGCTGATTGACAAGCAGACTTGCTGAGTTTTGGCCTAACTAACCAGATTGATGCCGCTTTCATTAGGGGCTCTTGCCGCCAAACTCGCTCTACTTATTTTAGCAGAAAGCGCTGGAAGTATGAATTTTATACGAGTTTTCAATCTGTTGAGACCCTCGTTTCGGAATGGTTAATTTAATAGGTCTATCAGGATCTTGTAGGGTTGCTTTCATTGGTGTTGGCGTAAAACGTAGCGACATTTTTATGTGCGCCGTCCTTCTAAAATCTCGGAAAAGCGACTCGCAGTGTTATCGAGTCGCGACCGGCATTCTGTGCGATTCCTTGGTACCTATAACCTCCTACGAAGTTTAGGAAATTAAAGTGACTTACTCTTAACTAGCGCTACCATTAGCTGGGGAGGTACAGCCCTTAACCTCAGCGAGCGGTTGGCACGGGACCCAAGTTTTCATCCGTCGACACTAGTCGCATTTTTAACCTCCCAGCCCCCCACCCTTTCCCTCACGCCCCCGCATGTCCTAATATCCCGCTCAAACAAGCTGGCAGCCTCGCCGTTGCCGTCCGAGCGATATGCGCCCACCCTGAGGAAATGCTCCCGTGAAGAATTCAAAAACCGTCCTTATCGACCGCCATCCGGGCCGTTCGGCCCAGACTATCGGCCTTGCCAATGCGCTCGGCACCGATCCGGAGCTGATCCACGAGCCGTCCGTCGGCGTGGTCGGCACCAAGGGGGACAGCCAGTGCTATCTTGGCGTGGCGGAGAAGGTGGAGGCGATTCACGAGGCGCTGAAGGGCCGGATCGGCCGGGAGGCGGGCAAGTTGCCGTTCCGTCTGGTGCAGCCGGAATTCACCATCGCCACCTCGGACGGGGTGCGTAACGGCACGCCGGAAATGCGCTACTCGCTGATCGGCCGGGAGGTCACCAACGACGCACTGTGCGAGCATCTGGAGGCCACCGGCCTCGCCGGGACCATCGCCGTGGTCGCCTGCGACAAGCCGCCGGTCGGCACGCTGGCAGCTCTGCTGGAGCATAACCAGCCCTCCATCATCATGTCCGACGGGCCGATCCGCCCGGGCACGGACCCGGAGACCGGCGACACCCTCGATATCGTGTCCGCCTATCAGGTCGCCGGGAACCCGGACGCCGAATTCCGGCACCGGATCTCCTGCAATGCCTGCCCCGGCTTCGGCAGCTGCGGCGGCATGTTCACCTACAACACGATGCAGACCTTCATCGGCGTCGTCGGCATGCAGCCGCTGCACATGGTGGCCCCGGCCTCCGACGATCCGCGCCGCCTGAAGGAATTCCCGGCCGAACTGGTGCAGATTCTCTCCGAGATGATGAAGAACGACCTGAAGCCGCGCGACATCGTGGTCCGGGACAGCCTGCGCAACGCCATGATCGTCGCCATGGCCATCGGCGGCTCCACCAACGTGACGCTGCACGCGCCGGAAATCGCCCGCGCCGCCGGGTTCGCCGATTTCTGGAAAGAGGTGATCACGCCGGAAGAGTTCAACCATCTGGCCGAGCATGTTGTGCCGGTGGTGACCGACGCACGGCCCTACGGCACATACTCGATGGTCGATATCGACGGCGTCGGCGGCGTGCAGGTGATTGTGCGCGAGCTGCTGGAAGCGGGCCTGTTGAACGGCGACGTGCTGACCTGTACCGGCGAGACGCTGGCCGAGCAGGTGAAGCGACTGGAGACGAAGAAGGTCGACGGCACCGTGATCTATCCGGTCGAAAAGCCCTACAAGCCGACCGGGGGCTTGCGCGTGCTCGGCGGCAATCTCTCGCCGGACTTCTCCGCCATCCTGAAGCTGGCAGGTGTCGAGAGTGGTCTCGAAGATAACAAATTCGTTGGTAACGCCCGGGTGTTCGAGGGCGAGCCGGCCCTGCTGAAGGCTCTGGACGAGACGCCGGACGTGTTCCAGGACAACGATATCACCATCATCCGCTATGCCGGTCCGAGCGGCGCGCCGGGCATGCCGGAAATGCTCGATCCGACCTCGCGCATCACCACGCTGTGCCGTGAGCGGAATATCACCGTGGCCTTGATGACCGATGCCCGCTTCTCCGGCGGCTCTGTCGGTCTGGTGATCGGCCATGTCGGCCCCGAAGCGGCGCTCGGCGGCCCGATTGCACTGGTCGAGGACGGGGACGAGATCGTCGCCGACCTGACGACGAACGAGCTGATCTGTACCGCGCTGAACGACCCGGCGGTGAGGGCGGCCCGCAAGGCGGCCTGGGACAAGGTCGTGGCCGATAATGGCGGGGTGCACCCGCTTTGCGGCAACGCCGACACTCGCCTGCTGCACCGCGCCCGCCACACGGCGGTCCCGGCAAGCCGCGGCGCCGGTCTGCACCCGAACCGCGAGGTCTGGGTGCGCGAGCAGCGGGTCGCCGAGCGGTCCGGTTTCGTGCCGAAGAACAAATACCGTCCGGAAACCGACAAGGCGTTCTGATCGGGGCGGGATAAAGACGAGAAGAGGAGGCCGGGGCATCGGAAGCTGCCCCGGCCTTTTTATGTGCGCGGTACGGGGCTTTCAAAGTCGCCTTCCCGGACCCCGTCCGGGACCTTGGCGATCAAACGGCTCCGACATTGCCAATTCACACCGAGGACCTCGGGATGGAGGGCGCAGTCACACGATCGCCAAGGTCCCGGCTCGGTGGCCGGGAAAAGAATCTTGTCGGCGCCAGACCGCTTCCCCGCCACCAAACCCGGTGCTAGCCTCCGTCAAAACAATAAAATCAGGGAGGCGAATATGGCCAAGCTCGGTCTGTTCATGATGCCGCTGCATCCGCCGTCGCGGGATTTTGCGGATGTGCTGGAAGAAAACCGGCAGCTTGTCATCCTGGCCGACAAGCTCGGCTATGCGGAAGCGTGGATGGGGGAGCATTACACCTCCACCGCCGAGCCGGTTGCCTCGCCCCTGCTGTTCAATGCCTCGCTGATCGCCGAAACCAAACAGATCACATTCGCCAGCGGGGTGATCTCCTTGCCGCAGCAGCACCCCGTCGTGGTGGCGGGCCATGCGGCCCTGTTCGACCATCTGGCGCGCGGGCGCTTTATCTTCGGGATCGGCTCCGGCGGGCTGTCCAGCGATTGGGAGATTTTCGATAATCTCGACCACAAGGCCCGGGCCATGGCGATGGTGGAAGCCGTCGATCTGATCCGGAAGGTCTGGACCGAGGACCCGCCATGGAACCACCAGGGCGCGCACTTCACCGCGCGCATGGAGCAAAGGGTCTTGCCGGAAATGGGGATTGGTCGTTTCATCCGTCCCTACCAGCAGCCGCACCCGCCAATCGCCGTGTCCGTGCGCGGCGCCAATTCAATGACAGCCAATTTCGCCGGTCAGCGCGGCTGGTACATGGTGTCCGGAAACTTCGTGCCCGCCGCCGACATTGCCACCCACTGGCCGACCTATGTGGCGGGCGCGGAGAAGGCGGAACGCGTGGCGGACCCGTCTATCTGGCGGGTTGGACGCTCAGTGCTGATCACCGATAGTGATGCGGAGGCCGAAGAGATGCTGGCAGATCCCGACGGCGTTTTCTCCTGGTATTATCAGTATCTCGGGGCGCAGGGCCGTCTCGCGAATGGTGACGCGCCCGGCGCTATCGATTGGGATGTGTTGAAGCGTGAATCGATGCAGAAGGCGCGGGAATTCGTTATCGCCGGGACGGCGGAGACCGTGCTCGACAAGCTGGTCGCCTTCCGTGACGAGATTGGCGATTTCGGCACGTTGATGCTGACCGGGCACGATATGGAGGGAAGGCAGGATTTGTGGCATCGCTCCTTCACACGCATGGCCGAGGAAGTCTGGCCGAAGCTGAACGCCTATATGGAAGACAGGCGCGGCGTAGCGGCTGCGGAGTAGCGTGCGCACGCCGTGAGTATGAGGTAGGCTGATACACCAGTCTGCCCGGCAACCTTGCCGGACCAATCGCGTCCCTGCGAGCAAAAGACGACATCACACGCCGGATCGAGAGCTATGCATCTGCATTCCTCCTACACCTCGCCCTATGTCCGGAAAGTGAAGATTTTCCTGATCGAAACCGGTCTCTCCGAGCGGGTTTCGGAGGTTTATACAAACCCTGCGGACGAGCAGATTCTGAGGCCGCTGAACCCGCTCGGAAAAATCCCGGCGCTGGAGACGGACGAGGGAATTGCGCTCTATGACTCGACCGTGATCTGCGCCTATCTGGACACGCAGCATGACGGTCCCCGCTTGATCCCGGAGAGTGGGGCTGGGCGTTGGCAGGTGCTCAGGACGGAGTCCCTGGCGGACGGCCTGGCGGATGCGGCCAATCTGCGGCGGAACGAGGCCTTGCGGACTCCGGAAAGCCTGATTTCCAGGGAATTCATCGACCGTCAGGACCATGCGATCTCTCATGCCCTTCTGGGGCTGAACCGGGAGGCTGTGGGCTGGAATGCGGGTGAAAAAATGTGCCATGGCCAGATCGCGACGGCGGCAGCGCTCGGCTATATCGTCTTTCGCTATGAGACGCTTCCCTGGCGTGCTCACTGTCCCGATCTCGCACACTGGTTCGAACGCTTCTCGGCGCGTGACAGCTTCAGGCTGACGCTTCCCGTTAACCCTCCGGGCCGCCCAGTACCGCCGCCACAGAGCGTTCCGCCGGAATGGTCGGTCGTTTAATGGCCGTTTCGCGATGAACAGTCACGCCGGAGACGGCCAGCAAGCGAGCCGGTCGGCCAGTGCCTTTTCCCTGATTGCCGATCCGACCTTCCGCAAGCTCTGGCTTATCGGCGTGCTGATGGGGGCGATGCGCTGGCTCGAGCTGCTTGCCGTCGGAGTCTGGGTCTACGATCTCACGAACTCTCCCGTTCTCGTGGCGTTGATGACAATGCTCCGGATGGCGCCTCTCGCGCTTTTCGGCTCAATTGTCGGGGTGATCGCGGACAGGCTCGATCGAAAGCTCTTGCTGGTGCTTTCGCTCTCATTGATGGCGGGTACCGCAGGCGTGCTGGCGGTCTCGGCCTGGGCCGGAACGCTTACGGTCTGGCAGGTCGGGCTGGGCGCCTTCCTTTCCGGAATGGGCTGGTCAACAGATTTGCCCGTTCGCCGGACGATTCTTGGAGAGAGCGTCGGGCATGCCCGGCTCGGCCCGGCGATGTCGATGGACAGTGCCTCAAACAACGCCACCAGGATGTTTGGTCCGATTGCCGGTGGGGGGCTTTATGCTGCAATCGGTATGGAGGGCACCTACGCTGTCGCCGCGTTTTTCTATTTTGTGGCCGTTCTTCTCGCGCTATTTGTTGTCTGTAAGGTGACAGACAAGACGCCACGCCCGTTCGCGCTGTTCCGGGAAATTGGCGAGGGAATTGCCTATCTGCGCAAAAGCCGGGCATTGCTCGGCCATCTCGGTATCACCGTCATCGTCAACCTGTTTGCCTTTCCATATGCCTCGATGGCGCCAGTGGTCGGGCGGGAGACCTTTGATATCGATCCTGTCAGGATTGGCCTTTTGCTGACGGTTGAAGGTGGCGGCGCCTTTGCCGGTGCATTGTTGATCGCATTTGTCGCCGCACCTAACCGGTTCCGCCTAATTTATCTGCTGGGCTCAATACTCTTCGTTATCTGCATCCTGGCCTTCTCGCTTGTGACCAGCTACATCGCCGCGCTGTTCATCCTGGCGGTCGGCGGCTTCGGGATTGCAGGTTTCGCGGCAATGCAGAGTGCCATCATGTTCTCCGAGGCACCGCCGGAGATCCGTTCCCGGCTTATGGGGATTCTCTCTGTCTGCATCGGCGCCGGGCCGCTCGGCGTTTTGCATGTGGGATGGCTTGCGTCACTGATCGGCGGTTCCGCAGCTCTGTCGGTGATCGCAATCGAAGGCCTTGCAGCGACGGCCTTGCTGGTCTGGTGCGTGCCGGAGCTACGGCGGTAAAGGCGCGATTACATTTCCGGGTGCTTGCAATTGAGTTCTTAGGAATCGATTGTTCTACATGCCGTCTGACCTCGATCCTGAATTGGATCAAAGACTTTCTGTATCTTCATTTGTTAGCTTCAAGACGGCATTGCAACCGTGGGGCGCAGGTGACGGAATGGAAGAAAACCCAAAAGACTGGAAGCCACACCTAATAAAATTTGCGGCTATGGCTCTGGTGCTTATGGCCATTCTTGTTCTTTCCCGGCTCCTTCCCGGGACCGACACGCGCGCGGTCCGGAGTTACACGGATTTCAAGTCACTGGTCGCCGCAGGTCAGGTGGAGAGCGTACTCTTCCGGGGCGAGCGGATTGAAGGTCTGCTGCGAGCAGCAGCGACTGGCCCGAAAGGAGCGACGACCGCTTTCGTTTCCTATGTTCCCCCGACCGGCGATCCAGCGCTGCTCAACGCGCTCCAGGAAGCGGGTGTCGAGGTTCAGTCCCGTCCCGCCGAAGAAGGGTCCTGGCTTGTCAGTCTTTTGCCTTGGCTGCTGATCCTGGGGTTCTGGTTCTTCATGTGGTCTCGGATGTCGGGAGCTATGCCTGGTGGTCTCGGTGGTCTCGGTGGTCGCGGGGGGACAGGGGATTTCCTGAGGGGCCGGATGAAGGCCGTCAAGAAGGCGGAGACGCCGAAGATCCGTTTCGCCGATGTCGCGGGGCAAGAAAACGCAAAGGCCGAGGTTTCCGAACTCCTGGAATTCTTGCGTGACGCCGAACGCTATCAGCGGCTCGGCGCGGAAGTCCCGCACGGCATTCTGCTGCAGGGACCGCCAGGCACCGGTAAGACCATGCTTGCTCGCGCGCTGGCGGGGGAAGCGGGGGTGCCGTTCTTCCATATGTCGGCCTCTGAATTTATCGAGATGTTCGTCGGTGTCGGTGCTTCGCGCGTCCGCTCCCTGTTTGATGAAGCAAAAAAGGCGGCCCCGGCCATAATTTTCATTGATGAGCTCGACAGTGTCGGCCGGGTGCGGGGTGCCGGTCTTGGCGGTGGGCATGACGAGCGCGAGCAGACCCTGAACCAAATTCTGGCCGAGATGGACGGCTTCGAGGGACACGAGGCTGTGGTGGTGCTCGCCGCTACCAACAGGCCGGACGTCCTTGATCCCGCTCTGTTGCGCCCAGGTCGTTTCGACCGGCATGTAACGCTGGAGTTGCCAGACCTGAAGGGCCGGGAAGCAATCCTGGAGGTGCACTGTCGCAATGTACCTCTGGCCGACAGCGTCGACCTGCATGTGATCGCGACCGGAACGCCCGGTTTTTCCGGCGCTGATCTGAAGAACCTGGTCAATGAAGCTGCAATGGCAGCGGCGCGGGAAAACCAGCTCAAGGTGGATCCTCGGCACTTCGACGAGATGCGCGACCGCATTATCATGGGGGCGGTGCGCACGTTGGCGATTCATCCGGAGGAGCGACACCGGCTGGCGGTCCATGAGTCAGGGCATACCGCGGTCGCGAATTTCCTGCCCGGCGCGGATCCGCTGCACAAGGTGACAATCATTCCGCGCGGCCGCGCTCTCGGCGGAACACACCAGATGCCTGAGATCGAACGGCATACGCTTACCGAGGACTATCTGAACGACCGGTTGGCGGTCATCCTCGGCGGGCGTGCTGCGGAGCAGGTCTTTCTCGGTTCGGTCAGCTCGGGGGCCGATGAGGACATCCGGATGGCGACTCAGATCGCCCGCTCCATGGTCGGGCGATGGGGGATGTCGGAAGAGGTCGGCCCGGTGGACGTGAGGGAGAGTGAGTCGCATCCGTTTCTCGGCCGTGAGATGGCGCAGCCGCGGCACTTCTCGGAAGCGACGGCAGCACTGGCGGACGGCGCGGTCCGTAAGTATCTCATAGAGGCCGAACAGCGTGCAGTGGCACTGCTGAAGAAGAACGAGCAGAAAGTGCTCCGGCTGATCAAGGATCTTGAGAAGAGGGAGACGCTTGACCGCAACGAGATCGCCGTCTGCCTCGGACCGAAGGAAGTTGCGGGGGGCGCGCCCGTTGAAAGAGGCTCGCCGAATCTGCTGATGCGCTAGATGGATAGATAGCCGCAGGCTGTCTGTGCGCGGCATAAAGTGCCGCTATTTAGCTGGATCGAATGCCTTTGTTTCGGTGCGGAACGCCCCGGATAACCTCAATTTTGGGCGCGTAGGAGCCTTTCCTGATTGAGGGAGGCCGAGAGGCGGGACAGCGGTGGCCTCGAATGTTAGATGAGGAAATGTTATTCGGCGCGGGCCGCTGTATTTCCTCGGAGGGATCACCATGAAGAAAGCCATTGTCACAGGACACAGTAAAGGCCTCGGAGCCGGGATTACCGCTGCGCTGCTGGCTGACGGATACAATGTGCTTGGCCTATCCCGGTCCGCCTTGCCTGGCTTTGAGGCAGGTCTTGAGCAGGTCGCTCTTGATCTTGGCGATGTCGATGCCCTTGCCGCGTGGCTAGATGGTGGGGAGCTTGAGAGTTTTCTGGAAGGCGCTGAGAGTGCATTGCTGATCAACAATGCAGGGATTGTCGAGCCGATCGCGCCGCTTGGTCGGCAAGGTTCCGCCGCAATCGCCCGGGCGGTTACGGTGAATGTCAGCGCCGCGTTGGTTTTGGCGGATGCCTTCGCGGCCACAAGCACCAATGTGGCCGACCGGAGGCTGGTCCATATCTCCAGTGGAGCAGGCCGGCATGCTTATACTGGATGGAGCGTTTATTGTGCAACAAAGGCGGCGCTGGATCATCATGCAAACGGTGTTCGTCAGGACGCTCTGCCGGGGCTCAAGATCGAGAGCCTGGCGCCTGGCGTGATTGATACAGGCATGCAGTCAACGATACGTGGAACCTCGGAAGAGGACTTCGCATTGCGCGCCCAGTTCGTAGAACTCAAGGCGACCGGAGCACTGGCTTCACCGGAAGAGGTTGGCGCAAAAATCGTAGAGCACGTGACCGGAAAAAACTTCGGTGTCGAGATTATTACTGATATTCGAACGGCTTAGAAAGTTTTCGGGGTGTCACGGATTTTTAGAATTAACTTTATCTGAACAGAGTATAAGTTGGGGTGACGTAAGCTTCTGCAACGAAGACAGTTGCGGAACTGCTTCGTGCAGATTTTCATCTGCGGACTCGACTGGCTGATCCTCGGACTATCAGTTGGATCGGTAGGCCTTCGGTTGGCTTGGGGTGAAACGACCGGTCATGTTGCGTACGCATTTGCGTCTTTATCTTTTTGCAATTCGGGATGCCTTCATCACGTTGTTGCCGCTGACCTTCTGTAAGGTGATGGCAGAACTGGCGCAGGAACTGCCCCTCCCTGCTTATCAAGAGATGATGAACGGGGTATTCGGCAACGGCTGGAAGCTTGTTGTCGGCCAAATGATTGACGCAAGTGTTGCGGCTTGGACCGTCGGTACGGCAGTGGCCATCGCTGTTTATACGCATCAGAGGCTCTCGCGTCAGGCTGCTGACCGAGGACCCATGCCCTCCTTCATGATTTCCTTCTCAGCGCTTGTTAATTTCATGCTCTATGTCTTCATGAGCGGAACATCTCTTGCGGATGGTTTCAGCAGTGGGGCTATGTCGGCTGCCATTCTGATCGGACTTGCCTCAGCCATCGTACCGGACGTTTTATCGCGCTGGCATGTTCCGTGGCCGTGGCAGTTTGCCTATGACACGGATGTGGTTTTTTCTCGGGCTTTACAGGCATGTATTCCGACTGCCGTAGCCGCGCTTTTTACTATTCTGTTGTGTGCCGTTCTGTTGCTTCCAGCGCTGTCTGCAATTCCGCAGCAGGTGTTTGAGTGGGCGTTCGGAACTGATTCCCGATGGTCAATTTTAGCCGCCACATTTGTGAATCAGGTTACGTGGTTCTTTGGCGCACACGGTGGATCCGTGCTCAGAACGGCCTCGGATACCTTATTGGCGGGATCAAGTGAGCCCCATCTGTTCTCGCTCGAATTCCAACAGTTATTCGTCGCATTTGTCTTGATGGGCGGTTCCGGGAGTACGCTCGGTTTGCTACTTGCTATTTTTCTTACCGTGCGAGAAGGAAGTCAGCTTCGGGTAGCAAGGTTGGGGGTGGTGCCGTCACTCTTCAACATTAACGAAGTCGTGTTGTTCGGCTTGCCGGTTGTGCTCAATCCGATATATCTGGCGCCGTTCGTCGGAGTACCGGTGCTACTGGCATTGATTACCATCGGAGCGCTTGAGAGCGGTTTCATTTCGCTCGGCGAGACATCTGCGCCCTGGACAACGCCGCCGTTAATTTCGGGCTGGATGGCTACCGAATCCTGGCGCGGCGCGGCATTGCAGTCATTTCTGATCGCGCTCAGCACGGCGCTTTATTTTCCCTTCGTCCAATTGGCTGAACGTCGGCGTGGAGACTATCAGGCTGATCTTGTCGCGAAAGCGGCAGATGCCATCATGGAAGAGAAGAAGCGTTCCCCCGTCATTCGCCGTCAAGACGATGTCGGTCTCGTTGCCAGGGCTATGCTTGTCGATCTGCGGCAGGCCATAGCACGCGGCGAACTGGAGTTGCATTACCAGCCGAAGCTGGACAAGCACGAGACGGTGGTCGGTCTCGAGGCATTGCTGCGATGGAACCATCGACGGCACGGTCCGCTTGCGCCGATACTCGCGGTAACGCTGGCCGAGGACGGTGGTCTTATCAACGAGTTGGGTGGCTGGGTAATCGGGGAAGCTTGCGCCTGCAAGGCAAGACTTAACGCTCTTGGATACACGGGGCTCAAGATGGCTCTTAACGTCTCTCCTATGCAGCTTGAAGATCCGGCGTTGCCGGAGCAGGTCGCCCGAGCGTTGGAGCGCGGCGGGCTTGCGCCCGATGAGGTGGAGTTGGAAATAACTGAATCCCAGGCGATCCCGGATAGCGAACAAGCAGATTCTGCATTTCGCCGGTTGTCGGAAATCGGTGTCCACCTTTCCATGGATGATTTCGGAATGGGCTATTCATCTCTACTGTACCTCAGGCGGTTTAATGTCGGTGCGATCAAGATCGATGGCTCGCTTTCGCGCGATGTCCTGACCCACAAGGCCAATGCGGACATCATCCGGAGTATTGCTGCGTTGGGCGAAACAAGGGGGGTCTCCATTGTTGCGGAATTCGTTGAAACAGAGCCGCAACGGGACATGCTGATCGCCCTTGGGTGCACACAATTTCAGGGTTATCTTTTCAGTCGCCCGCTACCCGAGGCGGCGTGCATAGAATTTCTGCAGGCGTGCCGTGTGATAGACAGTCCAGGCACAACAGGCCCCCACCAAGGCTAGATGGGTAGCCAGGCTCGGGCACACTTCAAGCATGATCTTTGAGCTAGGTTATCGGTCACTGACCCGTGACGGATGTTGATTCGCACCAAGGGGCAAGCGCGCATAGTCTCGTGTCCCATGATGACATCGCGACGCACCCTACTCGGCGGCATCGCCGCCGCAGGCGCTCTCGGCCTCGCATCCCTGGCGCGCCCGAGCCGGCCCGTGATAGCGGCAACCCGCCGTTCAGGTCCGATTGTTCTCGAACTCTTTACCAGTCAGGGCTGCTCATCCTGTCCACCGGCGGATGAGTTACTGGGCGAGTTGGCTAAGGAACCGGATGTGGTCGCGCTCGCCTATCATGTCGACTATTGGAACTATATTGGCTGGGAAGACCCGTTTTCCTCGAAGGAGATGAGCGACCGCCAGCGGCGCTATGCGCATGCCATGAAGCTGAGGACGATTTACACGCCGCAGCTTGTCATTGATGGGGAAGCGGATCTGGTCGGCTCCCGCCGCTCAATTGTGCTGCAGGAATTGGAGCGGCGCCGGGCACAGCGTGGCGGACCTGGCCTTGACGTTACATTTAACCGTGACGGCGGCGATTTCGAATTGTTGCTGGATGCAAGGCAGGGCACCGACTATGCCGGTGCAGAAATTCTCCTTGTTGGTAGCGATGAGCGGCATGTGACCGAGATCCCGCGCGGTGAGAACAGAGGCCGGACGTTGGAGGATTTCGCCGTGGTCCGGTTCTACCGGTCTCTCGGCAGCTGGGATGGCAAGGCGGATAAATTCCGCATTCCGGGCAGTGCCGCCAGGATGCCCACGGACCGGTTGTCGGTCCTCGTGCAGGCGCGGGGAAATGGGCCGATCCACGGCGCGGGGGCACTGGATCTTCGATCTGCCTGACACGCGAATTATGCGAACAGAATACCTGCAAAGGGTAAGAGAGGGTAGGATTAGAGCCCGCTTTTGAGGGTGTCACAGATTACGATCACAGAGTGATTGGATTTGCCAATCCCTCGACTACTTCTGCCATTGGCTGATCCGTCAGCAGTTTCGGATCGACGATCAGCTTTGAGGACCGGTTGCCGCCGCCGAGAATGATTTCCTTTCGTGCCATTACATCGGCGTCGATCCAGAGCGGTAGATCCGCCGGAAGTCCAAGCGCCGTAACGCCGCCGATTTCCATGCCGGTGAGTTCTTTCGTCTCTTCCGCGCTAGCGAATGACACCTTTCGCGCTTCGAGCCTCTTGCGTACCACCTTGTTCACATCCAGCCGATGCGTCGCCAGCACCACGCAGGCGGCGAATTTCAGATCGCCCGTTTTGGAGCGGACGAGAATCGTGTTGGCCGAGTCTTCCGGGGCCTTGCCATATCGTTCACAAAATACGGCTGTGTCGGCAAGCGCCGGATCGCACTCCATTACCTCGTAAGCGTAAGGAGAGGCTTCGAGAATGGCGCGGATTTCGGGAAGGGTATCAGGCATCGGGAAGGGGGGCTCTTGGCTTCGTTAACCTTATGTGTAACCGTTGACGCGCGCGACCCAATCAGGGGCGCATGATCGACTTCCTCAAAGGATCACAGACATGATTAAAGCCTTATCTCTTGGCGCCGCAATGCTTGTTGCCAGCGCATCCCCATCCCTGGCGCATCTGAACCCGGCAGAACATGGCTCTTTCGCCGCGGGCCTCTCACACCCGATGCTCGGTGCGGATCATATTCTTGCGATGGTCGCGGTCGGTATTTGGGCTTTCCAGATGGGCGGCCGGGGGCTGGTTGGCGTACCGCTCGCCTTTGTCGGTTGCATGGCGCTGGGCTTCGGGCTGGCGCTGTCGGGCGTTGCTCTGCCGTTCGTTGAACCCGCTATTCTTGCATCCGTCGTCGCGCTCGGCCTGCTGGTCGCCTGCGCGGTGAAGCTTCCGGCAATTGTCGGTGCTGTTGTCGTCGGTGCCTTCGCATTGTTCCACGGACATGCCCATGGCGGTGAAATCGGCGGTGCGACGGCATTTGCCTATGGTGCCGGTTTTGTTGCCGCGACCGCGCTGCTGCATGGCGCTGGCCTTGGTGCTGGTCTGCTGGCTGAAAAGCTCTTCTTGGAGCGCGCCGCTATGGCATCGGCCGTTGTGCGTGGCGCTGGTGGCCTGACCGTTGCCGCTGGTCTCGGCCTGATGATTGCCTGATTCCTTTCTCTCAGCCGGAAATAGAAGGCCGCCTCCCAGTTCGGGGGCGGCCTTTTGAATGTGTGTGTTGTGTCTTGAGCCGCGACACCCTCAGGACGGCAGAACTTTTCCCGGATTCATGATGTTCTGCGGATCGAGCGCCTGCTTGATCGCCCTCATGGCGTTGAGGGCCAACCCGTGCTCGGCTTCCATGTAGCGGATCTTACCTTGGCCGATGCCGTGCTCGCCGGTACAGGTGCCGTCCATTTCCAGAGCCCGGAACACCATGCGTTCGTTGTGGCCCTTGGCGGCGGCGACCTCTTCAGCGTTGTTCGGATCGATGCAGTAGCCGACATGGAAATTACCGTCTCCGACATGGCCGACGATACCGGCGGTCAGGCCGTTTTCGATCAGGTCTTTCTGGGCTTCCAGGATGGCTTCTGCCAGCCGTGAGATCGGCACGCAGATATCGGTTGCCATGACTTCACAGTTCGGGCGCATGGATTTGATCGAGTAATGCACATTATGTCGAGCTTCCCAGAGCCTGTTACGGTCCTCGGCTTTCTCCGCCCACTGGAAAGCGCTGCCGCCGAACTCGGACGCGATCCCCTCGACCATTTCGGCCTGTTCTTTCACGCCGCTCTCGCTGCCGTGGAACTCGAAGAACAGGGTCGGCTTTTTCTCGTAACCCTCAAGCTTGGAGAACCGTATGCAGGCCTCCATCTGATCGTCATTCAGCAACTCGATACGGGCCATTGGCACGCCGGTCTGGATGGTCAGTATTACCGTGCTGACGGCGCTCTCAAGATCATCGAACTGACAAACGGCCGCGGAGACCGCTTCCGGAATGCCATAGAGCTTGAGGGTAACTTCGGTAATCACGCCGAGTGTGCCTTCTGAACCGACAAACAGCCGCGTCAGATCGTATCCTGCGGATGATTTGCGGGCCCGGCGGGCGGTGCGGATGATCTCTCCGCTGGCTGTCACCACGGTCAGCGACAGCACGTTCTCGCGCATGGTGCCGTAGCGCACCGCGTTGGTGCCGGAAGCACGTGTTGCCGCCATGCCGCCGATAGACGCATCGGCGCCAGGGTCGATCGGGAAGAACAGGCCCTGATCACGCAAATGGGTATTGAGCTGTTTGCGCGTCACTCCGGCCTGTACGCGGCAGTCCAGATCCTCGGCATTGACGTCTAAGACCGCATTCATTTGGGATAGATCGATGCAGATTCCACCGGCAACCGCCCCGATATGGCCCTCCAGCGAAGTTCCGGTGCCGAAAGGAATAACCGGAACGCCATGTTCGGCGCAGAGTTTCACGACTTCTGCTACTTCTTCGGTACTGTTGGCGAAGACAACGCCTTCCGGCGGCACGGCTCTGTGATAGCTCTCGTCCTGGCCATGCCGTTCGAGGACGGCCGGGGCTGTCGAGAGCCGGTCCGCGAACCGATCTTTCAGACTATCCAGAACCGGTGCAACTCCGGGTCGGCTTTCGCGCGCCTGCATAAACGTCACTCCCTTGATTTTGCGGTACACACTAGTCAGAGGCCTCAGGCTGCTCAATGGCCGAATTGGTGTTGACGATAAACCGCGCAAGAAACGGAGAAGCGTTCCGGCCGGCATGTGCTATTTGCCAGTTCTGATCCTGTTTTGCGGCGGCGCCTCTTTTTGCGTCGCTTAGAGTGACCGGGACGATTGAAGTCAGATTGAGTAGATGAGGTCAGGAGCGGACATGAACGCCAAGGTCAATCTCACAATGGGACCGATGGAATGGGGCATCCTCATACTGCTCTCCGCTGTTTGGGGCGGGTCGTTTTTCTTCGTCGAGCTGGCAATCCACGAGGTGCCGCCGCTGACCATGGTGCTGGTCCGGGTGGGGCTGGCGGCCATCGCAATGCAGATTGCTCTGCCGCTCTTTGGTTTGCGCATGCCGACGGACTGGAAAGTCCTGCGGGCGTTTCTGTTCATGGGGTTTCTGAACAATGCGGTTCCGTTCTCTCTGATTGTCTTCGG
This sequence comes from Nisaea sp., assembly GCF_039990255.1. Lineage (GTDB taxonomy): Bacteria > Pseudomonadota > Alphaproteobacteria > Thalassobaculales > Thalassobaculaceae > Nisaea. The sequence goes on from NZ_JBDXGG010000018.1 coordinate 921,601, forward strand.
CCAGACCCAGATCGCCAGTGGCCTTGCGTCAATCTTCCTCGCCGCCACGCCGATTTTCGGTGTTCTGGTAGCGCATTTCCTGACTGACGATGAACGGATTACGCCCTTGCGTGTGTTCGGTGTGGTATTTGGGGTTGGAGGCGTTGCGCTGATGATTGGGAATGACTTGTCAGAAGGATTCTCCGGCACGCTCATTGGCCAGCTTGCTCTTTTAGGGGCAGCGCTTAGTTACGCTTTTGGCGGCGTTTTTGGTCGGCGTTTCAAGGCGATGGGTGTTAAACCCGCGCAAACCGCGGCGGGTCAGGTGACCGCATCCAGCATTCTCATGATACCCGCCGTTATCCTCGTAGACCGGCCATGGGAGCTACCGATGCCAAGCGGGACAACCATCGCGGCTCTTATCGGTCTGGCCCTGCTGTGCACAGCCTTCGCCTATATTCTTTACTTCGAGTTGCTGAAGCGGGCGGGGGCGATGAACCTGCTGCTGGTGACACTTTTGGTGCCGGTCAGCGCCATCCTGCTTGGGGTGACGTTCCTTGGTGAGTCTCTTGCGCCGAGTCATGTCGCCGGTATGGGACTGATCGCAGTGGGGTTGCTTGCGATTGACGGGCGGCTGTTTCGTCCGAGGCGCGTCAAGCAGGCATAGAAAAAGGCCGACGAGAAGCCGGCCTTTTTCATCTGCTAGATATCCGTCCCTTGATCGTCATCCCTGCGCAAGCAGGGACCTAGGGGACACGGAACTCCACCCCGTGTTCATCTGGGTTCCCGCGTGCGCGGGAATGACAGATAAATAGGGAAGTCGCTTACGCTTCGGCACCAATCTGCACGTCGACGCCCTTGGTGTTGAACATTTCGATCAGCTCGCCTGTTTCATACATCTCGCGGATGATGTCGCAGCCGCCGACAAACTCGTTCTTCACGTAGAGCTGCGGGATGGTCGGCCAGTTGGAGAATTCCTTGATGCCTTCGCGCACGGCCGGATCTTCAAGGACGTTGATGCCCTTGAATTTCACGCCGACATGGCTGAGCACACCGACAACGGCAGCGGAGAAGCCGCATTGCGGGAAGACTGGTGTACCCTTCATGAAGAGAACAACGTCGGTATCGCCGATTTCGTCCTGGATTCTCTGGCGGGTATTTTCGTCAAGCATGGCGTGGTCCTTTCATGGGTCCGTGTGCCGTCGGGTTAGTAGGGAACAAATTCTGTATGATCAGGCTGGCGTGCCGGTCTGCAGGGCAAGAGCGTGCAACTCGTTGCCCATCCGGCCCTGGAGGGCCGCATAGACCATTTGATGCTGCTGGATGCGGGTCTTGCCTTCAAAGGCTGTAGACAGAACGTGACAGGCATAGTGATCGCCGTCCCCACGCAGATCTTCAATCGTGACCTGGGCATCGGGAAACGTCTCCTTGATGAGGCGTTCGATCTCTCCGGCTTCCATTGCCATGCGTTCTTATCCTTTTTGCCCGTTTGGGTTTCTTGTCTTACCGTCTCAGGATGCGGCCATGTAATCCGGCAGCCAATCCTCGAACTGTGACCGTAGCATTGAGACGGATATGGAGTCACCGGTGCCGAGTTTCAATTCGCCGCTGTCGGTCGTCCTGCCGATCACGGTGGCCGGAACCCCGGCATCCGCGGCGGCTTTCAGGATTTCGTCCGCATTACCGGCGGTGACGACATAGCGCGCCTGATCCTCGCCGAACGCCCAGGCGTGGGCGGGCAAATCGCCAGCCGGTGCGACATCCGCACCGAGTCCCTTGGCGCCGAGCGCCATTTCCGCGAGTGCTATGGCAAGACCGCCGTCGGCCACATCGTGGCAGGCCGTCACCTTGCCGGTTTCGATCAGATCGCGGATGAAATCGCCGTTCTTTTTTTCCAACGCGAGATCGACCGGCGGTGGAGCGCCTTCCTCGCGGCCTTCGACTTCCCGGAGATAGACCGACTGGCCGAGCCAGCCCGTGGTCTCGCCGATCACGATAACGGCTTCATCCGCCGCCTTGAAGGCGACAGTCGCACGCTTTTCGATATCCGCGATGACGCCCACGCCGCCAATGACCGGGGTGGGCAGGATTGCTGCGCCCTCTGTCTCGTTGTAGAGCGAGACGTTGCCGGAGACGACCGGGTAGTCGAGGGCGAGACAGGCTGCCTTCATGCCGTTAATCGCACCGACGAACTGGCCCATGATGTGCGGCTTGGTCGGATTGCCGAAATTCATGTTGTTGGTCACGGCAAGCGGCTTGGCGCCGGTCGCGGTGATGTTGCGCCAGGTCTCGGCAACCGCCTGCGCGCCGCCGGTCTCCGGTGCGGCTTTTACATAGCGGGGCGTGCAGTCGACGCAGACCGCGATGCCCTTCTTGCTGTCGCGCACGCGCACCAGGGCCGCATCACCGCCCGGACGGATTGCGGTGTCGCCCATGATCAGATGGTCATACTGCTCCCAGATCCAGCGCCGGCTGCAAAGGTCCGGGCTGCCGATCAGCTCTTTCAGCGCGCCGGTGAGGCTCGCGGGCGGGGGCACGGAGGCCGCGTCCAGCACCGGGGATGCCGGGGTTTCTTCCCACGGACGATCATATTCGGGGGATTCGGCAACCATCGGCGCTATCGGAATGTCTCCGACGGTCTCCTCGCCCAGTTTCAGAACCAGATTGCCGGTGGTCGTGAGCTTGCCGATGACGGCGAAATCCAGCTCCCACTTGTCGAAAATCGCACGCGCCTCGGCTTCCGCCTCCGCACCCGGTTTCAGGATGATCAGCATCCGTTCCTGGCTTTCGGAGAGCATCAGCTCGTAAGGCGTCATCTTCTCTTCGCGGGCCGGAACCTTGGCCAGATCCATCTCGATGCCAAGGCCGCCCTTGCCTGCCATCTCCACAGCGGAGGAGGTGAGGCCGGCCGCGCCCATATCCTGGATGGCGATGATGGTGTCGGTCGCCATCAGCTCCAGGCAGGCTTCGAGCAGCAGTTTTTCGGTGAATGGATCGCCAACCTGTACGGTCGGGCGTTTCTCCTCGGAATCCTCGTTGAACTCGGCCGAAGACATGGTCGCGCCATGAATACCGTCGCGACCGGTCTTGGCGCCGACATAGATCACCGGGTTCCCGGCGCCTGCGGCGGCGGAATAGAAGATCCGGTCAGCGGACGCGAGACCAACGGTCATCGCGTTCACCAGAATGTTGCCGTTATAGGCCGGGTGGAAGTTCACTTCGCCGGCAACTGTCGGAATGCCCATGCAGTTGCCGTAGCCGCCGATGCCGGAGACAACGCCGCCGACCAGATGGCGGGTCTTCGGATGATCCGGGCTGCCGAAGCGGAGTGCATTGAGGTTGGCGATAGGGCGCGCGCCCATTGTGAAGACGTCGCGCATGATGCCGCCGACACCGGTCGCTGCGCCTTGGTAGGGCTCGATGAAGCTCGGGTGATTGTGGCTCTCGATTTTGAAGACCGCGGCCTCGCCGTCGCCGATATCGATCACGCCGGCATTCTCTCCTGGACCCTGGATGACATGCGGCGCTTCGGTCGGAAGCGTTTTCAACCATTTTTTCGAGCTTTTGTAGGAGCAATGCTCGGAATACATGGCCGAGAAAACGCCGAGTTCCGTCATGTTCGGCTCGCGGCCGAGGATTTTCAGGATGCTCGCATATTCGTCTTCGGAAAGGCCGTGTTCAGCGACGATTTCCGGGGTGATTGCCGTATTGGAAATGCTCACGAGAGGGCCCTCACCAGTCCGTCGAAGAGACCGCGTCCGTCGGTGCCGCCGACCGCGCTGTCGATTGCGTTTTCAGGGTGCGGCATAAAGCCGAGCACCGTCTTTTCCTTGTTGAAGACGCCGGCGATGTTGCGGGCGGAACCATTGGGGTTTCCGGCCTCGGTCATAGCACCGTCGTCGTCGACATAGCGGAACGCGACCTGACCGTTCTGCTCGATCCGGTCCAGCGTTTCACTGTCGGCGAAGTAATTGCCGTCATTGTGGGCGACCGGAATCGACAGGACCTGTCCGTCCTCGTAGCCACCAGTGAAGAGAGACTGGCTGGTCTCGACCTTCATGCCGACATTGCGGCAGATGAACTTGAGGCCCGCATTGCGCATCAGGACGCCCGGCAGCAGGCCGGTTTCGGTCAGTACCTGAAAGCCATTGCACACGCCCATCACCGGCGTGCCCTTGTTCGCCTTTTCCTTCAGGCTTCGCAGCACGGGAGAGTGGGCGGCCATGGCACCGGCGCGCAGATAGTCACCGTAAGAGAAACCGCCGGGGACCACGATCAGGTCCACATCCGGGATTTCGCTGTCTTTGTGCCACACCATGAACGGCGCCGTGCCGCTCGCTTTTTCAAGCGCGATCGCCATGTCGCGCTCTCTGTTCGTGCCTGGGAAGACGATGATCGCTGATTTCAACGCTGGGGCCTCTTATTTGGGGCTGGATCGGCGCGGCGGAAAGTACGGGAGGCCGGGCTGAAGTGCAAGTCGGGACACCGTCGCGCCGAAGGTTTCCGGGCTTGCCGGGGGGCGCCTGGATCAATTCAACGCAGGCGTCATAGCGGCCTAGGTCGCTAATAGTAGGTTGATTGACGCAAATCCTGAATAATGGAGCGATGAGCCGGTCTAAACCGCTCACGGCTGTGTCGGGAAAGGCGGGAGCGATTTCAGTGGAAAGAATCGACGTCGATAGCGCGAGCAATACCGCTTTAGTTGAGACGATTCTGACTGCCATCGATTACGGTATGCTGCTGTTTGATGAACAGCGCAAAGTATGTGCCACAAATTCCCATTTCATGACGCTTTTCGAGCCTTTGCTGAACGGTTCTCCGATCGGTCAGCAAATCGGTACGCTCTTTGATACGCTTGATCGTTCGGGCCTCAGCGATACCGGCTGGTCCGCGTCAATTGTCGGAGCCTCAGCCAATGGCGTCGCGGTCGAATGTCAGCGAATCGCGGTGGGTGATATTGTTTGCGAGATACGCGGTTTACCGCTTCAGCAGTCAGGCTATCTTGTTACTTTCAGGGATGTTTCTGAACTTAATCGCTCCGAAGAGGCTGTTCTCGATGAGGAGCGTCACATTCATCAAATCCTTGATGATAGCCCGATCGGTGTGAACATCGTCGGCCAGGACGGACAGCGCCGGTACAGCAACAGAAGGATGCGGGAGATGCTGGGCTTGTCCGAAGCAGCGATCCGGGAATCCCAAGCAGGAAAACACTATGCTGATCCGGGTCTGCGCGACCGGATGATGAACCGAATATCGGAAGGCGGCGCGGTTGAGAATGAAGAAGTGGAGCTTGTCAGAGAAGACGGATGCCATTTCTGGGTGCTGGCTTCATGTCGTCCGTTCTCATACCACGGTGAGGAGTGCATTTTAGGGTGGGTTTATGAAATCACTGACCGGATGGAACTCGAAGCAAGCCAGATCCGGAGCCGAGAAGAGCTGGAAATTCAGGTTCTTGAGCTGCGTGATCGTGAAGAACGGATGGCACGGCAGACAGCCGAACTGGAGAATTTGGCGACGCGCCTCGCTGAGTCAGAGCGGAAAATGGCGGAGCTTGCCAATCACGATAGTCTGACCGGATTGCCGACGCTGAGGCTCTGTCATGATCGATTGCATCAGGCCATGGCGCAGGCCCAGCGCAGCCAGACTCTTTTGGCGGTCTTTTACGTCGACTTGGACGGGTTCAAACCCGTCAACGATACGTACGGACACGATGCCGGTGATCAGGTCCTGAAGGAAGTCGCGCAACGGATGCTTGGATGTTTCCGCGAGGTGGACACCGTATCCAGGATCGGAGGTGACGAATTTCTCATTCTTCTTACTGGACTTGGTTTTCGGGATGTTGTGGTGCCATTGGCCGAACGCTTGCTGAGCAGCTTTTCCGATGAATTCAGCTTCGAGGAAGGTGGCACGAATATCGGGGCCAGCATCGGTATCGCCTTTTTTAACGGCGCCTCGGATACGTCCGAATCGCTCATCAAGCGTGCCGACAAAGCCATGTACGAGGCCAAAAAGAATGGCAAGAACCACTATGCGCTCGCCTAGCCGCGCGGGTCCTTCCGCATGATTGCGAAATGTTCCGGACCGCGTTGAAAGTGCTCTGATAGTTCCCATCCGAGACGGGTGTAAAGCTGCTCGGCAGTATTCGTATAGAGATACATGCAGGCAATGCCGCGCAATGCTGCTTCGTGCTCGACGGCCTCGATCAGAGCGGAGGCAACACCTGATTTCCTGAAGGCAGGAAGAACATAAACACTGGCGAGCCAGTGCAGAAGATCCGGTCTCTCATCAAGATCGTGATCGACAAGTGATGCCATACCGATCACAACGCCGTCCTGCTCGGCGAGCACGCATTCCTCGCTCGGAGCGCTGATTATCGACTGGAACCATTCCATGCTGTTCTGCAGGGACGATCCTGAGCTTTTGCCCCATTCCGAGTAATTCCATGCGGCGATGGTCTGAAGATGCTGCTGTGCCTCGGCGAGACGGAGAAGGCGGAGGGCGGCCATGTCGTCGCCGTTAGTCCTCAATCTCAACCGAGTAATTTTCGATGACGGTATTGGCGAGAAGCTTCTCGCACATGTCGGTGACCAGAGCCCGTGCTTTGTCCGCGTCTGTCTCGCTTAGATCCAGCTCGAGGAATTTGCCCTGGCGAACCTGGTTGACGCCGTCGAAATCGAGCGCGCCGAGCGCATGTTCGATGGCTTTGCCTTGCGGATCGAGGACGCCGTTTTTCAGCGTGACATGGACTGTGGCTTTCATATTCTCACCAATTCGTTCATCACCGGTGCCGGTTTGCGGCGTTACTGGATAGCTTTCGGACCTTTGAGGTCCATCGGGCCTGCTTCGGGCAATACGCCAAGGCGTCGGGCGACTTCCTGATAGGCCTCGCGAACACCGCCGAGATCCTGCCGGAACCGATCCTTGTCCAGCTTCTCGTTTGTTTCCGCGTCCCAAAGCCGGCAATTGTCCGGGCTGATTTCATCAGCCAGCACGATCTGTAGTGTATCTTCGGTATAGAACCGGCCAAATTCGAGTTTGAAGTCTACGAGACGCAAACCCACGCCGATGAAGAGACCGGCAAGGAAATCGTTCACCCGAAGCGACAGGGCCATGATGTCGTCAATGTCCTGCGGCGTCGCCCAGCCGAACGCCGTGATGTGCTCTTCAGAGATGATCGGATCGCCAAGCTCATCGGATTTGTAAAAGTACTCGATGATTGAGCGCGGCAGCGGTGTACCTTCTTCTAGCCCAAACCGCTTGGCTATAGAACCTGCGGCAACATTACGGACTACCACTTCGACCGGAATGATCTCGACTTCCCGGACAAGCTGCTCGCGCATGTTCAGGCGGCGCATGAAATGCGTCGGGATGCCGATCTCGGTCAGCCGCGTCATCAGATATTCGCTGATGCGGTTGTTCAGCACGCCTTTACCGGTGATGGTTCCCTGCTTTTCTGCATTGAAAGCGGTGGCGTCATCTTTGAAATACTGGATCAGGGTACCGGGCTCTGGGCCTTCATAAAGGTCCTTTGCCTTGCCTTCGTAAATTTTTCTGCGTCGTGCCATGGGTTCCCCGCCTGTTGATTGGCGGTCGGTTTCCGAAGTGCGGGAAGCCTGCAGGTGTCAGCGGCAGGAAATGCGCGCTTCATATAAACACAAGGCAAGGCAAACACAATCAGGGAAGCTGGTTAACTCGTCAGCTTGTGTTATGCCCGGAATAGCCGACCTTGCGATGTTGCGCACTGTGCTGCCTGCAAGACGATATGCCAGATTATCAAGTGATTTCCAGGCCGGGGCTGCAGACTGAATGTGCACATTGGGTTGAAAATGGAAGCCGCTTCTATTATGCGTGCCGGGTTATTAATTTATTCATGTTTTGCATGCATGTTACGTAGAATTTTAGTCTTTTAAGCTGGGGAACAAAAATGTCGATAATGGCTTTTGGTGGCGATGCTTCAGCTAAGTTGGCCGCCCTAGACAAGTCGCAGGCATCGATCGAATTCAAGCTGGATGGCACGATCATCACCGCCAACCAGAATTTTTTGAAGGCGATGGGCTACGAACTCAAAGATATCGTCGGCAAGCACCATAGTATTTTTGTCGATCCGGATGAAAGCGACGCTCCAGCATACAGAGAGTTTTGGCAAAAGCTCGGTCAGGGTGAGTTTCAGCAGGCGCAGTATAAGCGGTTCGGCAAGGGCGGAAAGGAAATCTGGATCGAAGCGTCCTACAATCCGCTGCTGAACGGGCGGGGTATACCTTACAAAGTCGTCAAGTACGCAACGGACATCACCAGTAAGATGATGGAACATGCGGACTTTGTGGGCAAGGTTGCAGCCATTGATCGGTCTCAGGCGGTAATCGAGTTTCAGCTTGATGGGACGATTCTGACAGCGAACCAGAATTTTCTGACGACATTGGGTTATAAGCTTGAGGAAATTATAGGCAGGCATCACAGCATGTTTGTCGAGAAAGGGGTGCAGGATTCTCCGGAATACCGAGATTTTTGGGCAAAACTTGCAGCCGGTGAATTTCAGGCCGGGCAGTATAGAAGGTTCGGAAAAGACGGTAATGAAGTGTGGATCGAGGCCTCATATAATCCTGTTTTTGATCCCGATGGGCGTCCGATTAAAGTCGTCAAGTTCGCCACCGACATCACCGGCCGAAAACAACAGAATGTTGAACTGGCCGAGGCCTTCGAGGAAGGCGTAAAGCGTGCAGTTGAATCTGTCTCTGCATCTGCGGCAGACATGGAAGCGACCGCGCAGTCGCTGGCGGCCAATTCGGAGCAGACAAACCAGCAGACCGCAACAGTTTCCTCGGCGACGGAAGAACTCTCTGCTTCTGTTAGCGAGATCGCACGCCAGATCTCGGAATCCACCAATGCTGTTGGCAGCGCTGTCGAAGCGGCCGGTAAATCGGAAAAGATGGTGAATGATTTGCTTGCCGCCGCTCAGAAGGTTGGTGAAGTTACCAAAATCATCGCCGACATTGCGGAACAGACGAACTTGCTGGCGCTCAATGCTACCATTGAGGCCGCACGGGCGGGTGAAGCTGGCAAGGGCTTTGCTGTCGTGGCCTCCGAGGTGAAGAGTCTGGCAACTCAAACGGGCAAGGCAACAGATGAAATCGCCCAGCAGATCAAGGAGATCCAGGACTCCACGAACACAACCGCCGAATCAATTGGCGACATTGCCAAAATCATTTCCAAGGTTGACGAGATTGGCACGTCAATCTCCAGCGCCGTTGAGGAACAATCAGCGGCCACGCAGGAGGTTTCCGTGAATATCAGCGGTGTCTCCCAGGCAACCGAGGAAAGCGGAACCTCGACCGCGAATGTGCTGAGCTACGCGCGATCACTGTCGGAGCAGGCTGGCGGATTGAACGAGCAAGTTGACCGGTTTCTGGATAAAGTCCGGGCGATGTAACCGGTTAGAGCCGAGCCCCGGTCTTGCCGGGGCCCGGTTCTGTTTATCCGGCCTTGACGTCCGGCGCCTGATAGATCTCGCTGCCTTTGTCCCTGAAAAGCTCAGCCATGGTTTTCATGCCTTGTTTTGCTTCGTCTTTCAGCTCGTGTGAAATCCGCATCGAGCAGAATTTCGGGCCGCACATGGAGCAAAAATGCACCGTCTTGTGCGCTTCCTTCGGTAGTGTCTGGTCATGGAAACCGCGGGCCGTCTCCGGATCGAGCGACAGATTGAACTGATCCTCCCAGCGGAAATCGAAGCGCGCCCGTGACAGCGCATCATCCCGTCGTTGCGCTCCTGGATGACCTTTCGCCAGATCCGCCGCATGGGCGGCGATACGGTACGTGATCACACCCGTTTTAACGTCGTCCCGGTCCGGCAGACCGAGATGCTCCTTTGGCGTAACGTAGCAAAGCATGGCGCAGCCGAACCAGCCGATCATGGCCGCACCGATGCCGCTGGTGATGTGATCGTAACCGGGCGCGATATCCGTGGTCAGCGGGCCAAGCGTATAGAACGGGGCCTCATCACAGACCTCCAATTGCTTGTCCATGTTCTCCTTGATCTTGTGCATTGGCACATGGCCCGGACCCTCGATCATCACCTGTACGTCATGCTTCCAGGCGATCTTGGTGAGCTGTCCCAGCGTCTCCAGTTCTGCGAACTGTGCCTTGTCGTTGGCGTCCGCGATTGAGCCTGGCCGCAGCCCGTCTCCGAGGGAGAAGGAAACGTCGTAGGCGGCCATGATCTCGCAGATTTCCTCGAAATTCTCGTAGAGGAAGCTCTCCTTGTGATGGGCCAGGCACCATTTCGCCATGATCGAGCCGCCCCGGCTGACGATGCCGGTTACCCGGTCCACGGTGAGTGGAATGAAGGGCAGACGGACACCGGCATGGATGGTGAAATAGTCGACACCCTGTTCGCACTGCTCGATCAGAGTGTCGCGATAAACTTCCCAGGTCAGCGCTTCCGGAACGCCGTCGACTTTCTCCAGTGCCTGATAGAGCGGCACGGTGCCGATCGGTACCGGTGAGTTCCGGATGATCCATTCGCGGATATTGTGGATGTTCCGGCCGGTGGAGAGATCCATCACCGTGTCGGCGCCCCAGCGGATAGCCCAGACCATCTTGTCGATCTCGTCCGCGACGGAGGAGGTAACGGCGGAATTGCCGATATTGGCATTCACCTTGACCAGGAAGTTCCGCCCGATGGCCATCGGCTCGGTTTCCGGATGGTTGATGTTGGCCGGGATGATGGCCCGGCCCCGTGCTATCTCGTCGCGCACGAATTCGGGCGTCACCACATCAGGAATAGACGCACCAAAATCCTCGCCGTCCCGCGCGGTCTGTTTCAGCTCTTCACGGAGCTGGTTCTCGCGGATGGCGACGAATTCCATTTCCGCGGTCACGATACCGGCCCTCGCATAGGCAAGCTGTGTTGGTCGCTTGCCGGGCTTTGCGCGCAGCGGTGGCCGGATCGCGCCGAATTCTGTCACCAGATTGGCGTCGCCGACATTGCCGTTGTCTTCCGGCTTCACCACGCGGCCCTGATAGGTCTCGACATCGCCTCGGGCGATGATCCAGTCCCGGCGCAGGGTGGGCAGCCCAGCCTCGATATCGATTTGGGCGTCGGCGTCGGTATAGGGGCCGGAGGGGTCATAGACCGTCACCGGCGGTTCTCCGGCGGACGGGTGCACGGCGATTTCGCGCATGGGCACGCGGATATCAGGATGAATGCTGCCTGGCACATAGATCTTTCGCGAGGCCGGTAACGGCCCCGTGGTGACGGCGGCGATGGGCGTGTGCTTGTTCATAAGATGGATCCCTTGCAGTCGGTTGCACAGAGATCCGGGGAGGCTTCAGGATAAATGGGGTGCGTATGGCTTCGAGAGCGGTAACGCGTTTCCATCCCTACGCCGGCATAACCCGGATCAGGTTCGAAGGGTCGGCGCAATGCCTCTCAGCCCGTAAGGGCACCCCTTGGAATACGTGAAGCCTAGGCGGGAAACATCCCGCTGAAAAGGACTAATCCAGCTCTTTTTCGAAGGCGGCAAGGGTCTTACCCAGGCGGACAACGATCTCGTCGATCTCTTCTTCGGTGACGGTGAGGGGAGGGGTGACCATAAGCCATTCGCCGTATTTGCCGTTCGCTGTTCGCCGTGAATAAAGCAGCAGGCCGTGCTCCATACCGATCTCGATCAAGCGATAGACGGCCTTAATCGTCGCGGGCAGGATCTCCTTGGTTTCCTTGTCCCGAACGATCTCGATAGCATTTAGCAAGCCGAGGCCACGCACATCGCCAAGAATGCCGCTGCGTGTTTCCAGATCGCGCAATCCAGCCCGCAGGCGGTTGCCCATCTTTGTGGCATTTGCCATCAGATCATTGTCGATAAGCTCGCTCACCACGGCGTGGCCGACAGCGCAGCTCAGAGGATTGGCGACATAGGTATGGCCATGCATGAATCCGTCCGAACGGGTGACGGCATCCACCATGGTTGCCGGTGCCAGCACCAGGCCGAGTGGGGTGTAGCCGGCGGCGATACCCTTGGCCTGGGTGATCATGTCGGGCTTTGCCTCGGGCCAGTGCTCCGCACAAAGGAAAGTCCCGGTGCGTCCAGCGCCGCACATCACCTCGTCATAGATCAGCAGCACGCCATGTTTGCTGCAGATATCACGCACGGCTTTGTAGTAATGATTGGGCGCCACCAATGCTCCCGTGGCGAGGCCGCCGACCGGTTCCATGATGAAAGCCAGTACAGTCTCCGGGCCTTCCTCAAGGATAACCGCCTCCAGCATGGCGGCCGCATGCCGGGCGTAACTGTCGATATCATGATTGTCCGGCAGCCGGTAATTGAAGGGCGCCGGGACTTTTGGCATCACCTTCATCAAACCGGAGAATACGGCTTCGGAAGCCGGGTCTCCGCTGATCGCCGCGGCGCCGAGAGTGGATCCGTGATAGCCGGGGTCGCGCCCCAATATCTTGCAGCGCGCGGTTTCGCCCTGAGTGATGGCATATTGTCTTGCCAGCTTGATAGCGGCTTCGTTCGCCTCAGACCCCCCTGAACAGACGAAGACTCTTTCAAAGCCCGACCCTGCTTGTCCGGCGACCAGATCTGCGAGATCAATGTTGGGCTGGTTCTCGAAATGCTGTCTGCTGGCAAAACAGATTTTTTGCGCCTGATCGGTCATGGCGGTGATGACGCGCTCGTTTCCGTGGCCGAGATTGGTTGCCACTGGTCCGCAGCAAGAATCCAGATACTGCCGTCCCTTGGTATCCCAGATCCAGGCACCCTTGCCATGAGAAACCGTCGGGTGTCGCTTGCTGCCTTCGGGCATATAGAAAACATCGATCGGCCCGCCATGGCTGCCGAAGGTACCGCCGGTTCCGTTGAGCTCAGCCGCCATTGTCTGATTTCCACACTTGAGAAAAGCACTTTCAAGGCGGAGAAAATCACAACATTGTACACTGTACAATAAAATTCAAACAGAACTCTTAATCTGAGCTGCTTTCCGCGCCAATCCGGCGATCAGAGCATCCGTATACATCTCGAAACCGGACTCCAGAGACGACCCGCTTCCGTTCTGCCATCGCAGCATGAGGGCGTGGTTCAGTAGCCTGTCCCGCTCTGCTGCGAGGGTCGGGTAAAGGGTCGGGTCAGCCGCCTTGATATTGGCGGTAAGCGAGTGTTTGAGATCTCCCGCCGGATCAGGAAAGACATGTGCGAATTCCTGAGTGGCGTACCCGCATAAACCGGCGATAACCGTGTTGTAAGCATCCACCAGATCGTCATTGGCGAAGCCGGTCTTTCGCAAGGTTGCGAGAATGCCCTCGACAAGATCCAGATCCACGCTGGCGCTCGAGACCAGATGTCCGCCAATCAGTGGCGAGATATTCGGGTGCGCGCGCACAACGTCGCGATAGCGTCGGAACAGTGCTTTCAGCCACGCTTGCCAGTCAGGATCAGGGGGTGGCAGTACATCGGCAAACAGCGCTGCCATAAGCCTGGCGATCAGTTGATGCCGGTTCGGCACATGCCAATAAAGCGCTGTGGGATAGACGCCGAGGGCCTTGGCGATGTTGCGGATGGAAAAGTTATCCAGCCCTTGGCTGTCCAACAAATGGATCGCGGCGGCGATTATGGAATCGCTCGATAGTGGCGCGCTTTTCGTTTTTCGTTGGGGGGGCCTCTTTGCAGTCAAAAGTTCAGTCCAATATATCGACAAGAGTGAATTTGGACCTGTCTGGCGGTCCGGCTGCAAAACGCCAGACCGGATTACGTCCAGTGTCGGCGGGCAATCCGATCAGCGAAGAGGAAACAGTTGCGAATCCAGCCCCGTTATCGAGATTGATGGCTGAGCCATAATCGTCTGATACGGCTTGTGTCCGGTCGGCGAGGAGGGTCTCCCATGCGGCCCAGTCGCCTTTGTCCGGGTCGGGTGTTTCTGCAACACGAAAACGGGGCAGAGCCCTCCGGACGCGTGGGCTCTCCGGATCGTTGACGTCATAGGCTGTGAAGACCGAAACCCCTTCCGGGATCTCGAAAACATCAATCTCGCCATCGTCAGTTGCCTCGTTGCGAAGCCAGAAAGCTTTCTCCGTATCGGCAATCATCATGTTGAAACTGCGATAGCTGGTTCCGTCCAGCTCACCAAGAGCCTTGGCGGCCGCCTCGGCTTCTGCATGGTCCAGCGCTTCGAGGACGACTTCCCCCCGAGAACGTTTTCCGTCCGCTGGTCCGAGCGAACCGCGGCGGTTCAGTATGCCTGAGACCAGACCGTGATCGTTCACGCCGAGCCACGAGCCGCCACTCAACTTGTCCAGTCCGGCGATAACATGCTGCCGATCCGGCCAGTGGCGATCTGGTGCCGTCCAGGGTCTGGATTGCATTTCATCCCGGTTGGCGGCGATGAGGACCGGCCAGGAATGGCCCGGTCGGCGCAAAATGATGAGGGTGCACATGGCTGGACCGTACGATGGGGAAACGAAAGTCGAAACAATTTTTGACAAGAAGTCTATCGCTCCCCATCTGCCGTTTAACAGAGAGCGTAAGGACTGGTAAATTGCGCTCTCTTGCAAAGATTTATGTTGCGTCAAATGCCGACATGATAGACGGCATGACGAGCAGCGGATTGAAAACGACGAAAGGGAACTCCACCAATGTCAGGTTTCGACAAACGCGAAAAAGGTGAGGAGGCCAAGTTTGCTCATGACTCCGAACTCGAGTTCAAGGCAAGCGCCCGCCGCAACAAGCTTTTTGGCCTTTGGGTTGCGGAAGAATTCCTCGGCAAGAGCGGTGACGAAGCCGCTGCCTATGCAAAAGAAGTTGTCATGGCCGACATGGAGAAGCCGGGAATCGACGATGTGGTGGAGTTCGTGCTGAAGAGCATCGAAGGCACCGGCGCCGATCTCTCAGAGCACCGTATCCGCCATAAACTGGACGAATTCATGGGAATCGCGGTCGATCAGATCCAGAACGAGGGCTGATACTCTCCGCGTTTCATGCGAAGAAACAAAGAACGGCGCCCCTTGAGGCGCCGTTTTACGTTTTTTGACCCTCCAAGGGATCAGCTTTCGCCGAATACCCGGTTGAAGATCGTGTCCACGTGCTTGGTGTGGTAGCCGAGATCGAACAGGGACTCGAGCGCAGCAGCGTCGAGCAGCGCTGTCACTGCATCATCAGCTTTCAGCAGTGTCAGGAAGTCCTTACCTTCCAGCCATACCGGCATCGCGTTGCGCTGCACTGCCTGATAGGCGTCTTCCCTACTCATGCCAGCCTGGGTCAGGCCGAGCAGTACGCGCTGGGAATGGACGAGACCGCCGAGTTGGTCGAGGTTCGCCTGCATGCCTTCCGGGTAGATCAGCAGCTTGTCGATCACGCCGGTCAGGCGGGTGAGGGCAAAGTCGAGTGTTACGGTGGAGTCCGGGCCGATCATCCGTTCGACGGAGGAGTGGGAGATGTCCCGCTCATGCCAGAGCGCAACATTCTCCATTGCCGGGACAACGGCGGAGCGAACCAGCCGGGCGAGGCCGGTCAGATTTTCTGTCAGCACAGGGTTCCGCTTGTGCGGCATGGCCGACGAGCCCTTCTGGCCCGGAGAGAAGTATTCCTCGGCTTCGCGGACTTCGGTGCGCTGCAGGTGCCGGATCTCTGTGGCGAGACGCTCGACGGAGCTGGCAATGACACCGAGGGTGGCGAAGAACATTGCATGTCGGTCGCGTGGGATGACCTGGGTGGATACCGGCTCGGCAGCAAGGCCGAGCTTTTCGGCCACATGCTCTTCGACGCGCGGATCGATATTGGCGAAGGTACCGACGGCACCGGAAATGGCGCAGGTGGCGATCTCGGCCCGGGCGGCCAACAGCCGTGCCCGGTTACGGTCGAACTCGGCGTAATACCCGGCCAGCTTCACACCGAAGGTCAGTGGCTCTGCATGGATGCCGTGGCTGCGGCCAACGGTCGGGGACATCTTGTGCTCGAAGGCCCGGCGCTTGATCGCCGCCAGCAAGGCGTCGAGATCGGCCAGCAACAGATCCGCCGCCTGGGTGAGCTGTACCGCAAGGCACGTGTCGAGAACGTCCGAGGAGGTCATGCCCTGATGCACGAAGCGGGCTTCGTCGCCGACATATTCGGCAAGGTTGGTCAGGAACGCGATGACATCGTGTTTGGTCTCACGCTCAATTGCGTCGATCCGTTCAATGTCGAAATTGCCGCGTTCCCAGACAGCCTTGGCGGCTTCCTTCGGGATCACGCCGAGCTCGGCCTGTGCGTCGCAGGCATGGGCCTCGATCTCGAACCAGATGCGGAATTTGTTCTCGGGCTCCCAGATCTTGACCATCTCGGGGCGGGAATAGCGCGGGATCATGTGTATCCTCGGGTGACTGCTGCGTGCGATTGATACCGGAATGCCTGCTCGATTGCGTGATGGCAATCAGGCAGGCGGGGTTTTATCATTGCCGCCGCTTTGAGTCACGCTGTGGGCGGGACAGTTAAGAAGACAGCTCAAGAGGGAGCGTATCCATGAAGATCGACGGCAAGCCGCATCGCACGATCTGGCCGACGCCTGACGGCAATGCGGTCGAGATCATCGACCAGACAAAATTGCCGCACCGGTTCGAGATCGCGCGGCTTGAGACGCTGAAGGACGCAGCCCATGCGATCAAGGCGATGCTGGTGCGCGGCGCGCCGTTGATCGGGGCGACGGCGGCTTACGGCATTTGGCTGGCCATGCGCGAGGATGCCTCAGACGCAGGCCTGTCGACCGCCTATGATCGGCTTTACGAAACCCGGCCGACGGCGGTCAATCTACGTTGGGCACTTGATGCCGCGCGGACGAAGCTCGGCCCTCTGGCGCCGGAGGCTCGGGCGAATGCCGCCTTCACGCTGGCGGGTGACATCTGTGACGAGGACGTGGAGATCAACCGCTCCATCGGGGAGGCAGGCCTCGCGGTGATCAAGGATATCCAGTCACGCAAGAAGCCGGGCGAGACCATCAACGTGCTGACCCACTGCAATGCGGGCTGGCTCGCGACAGTGGATTGGGGAACCGCGACCGCGCCGATCTATCTGGCGCACGATGCGGGTATTCCGGTTCATGTCTGGGTCGACGAGACCCGGCCGCGCAACCAGGGCGCTAGCTTGACAGCGTGGGAGCTGAGCAATCACGGTGTGCCGCATACGGTGATCGTGGATAATGCGGGCGGTCATTATATGCAGCATGGCATGGTCGATCTGGTAATCACCGGGACGGACAGAACGACGCGGGCCGGTGATGTCTGCAACAAGATCGGCACGTATCTTAAAGCGCTGGCGGCATTTGATAACGGCGTGCCTTTCTATGTTGGCCTACCGTCTCCGACCATCGACTGGACCATCGCTGACGGTGTGCGTGACATTCCAATTGAAGAGCGTGATTTCCGCGAGGTGACGGAAATCACCGGGCGTATGGCGGATGGCAAAGTGGCGACGGTGACGATCACGCCGGAAAAGAGCAAGGCGGCTAACCCGGCATTCGATGTGACGCCGGCGCGTCTTGTCACTGGTTTGTTGACGGAGCGAGGTCTTGCGGAAGCGAGTGAGGAGGGGCTGTTGCAGCTGTTCCCGGAAATGCGTCAGGCGGGTGAGGATTAATGACTGTGAAAATAGGTAAGGCTGAGCGGGCACTCCGGCAGGAAGTCATCGATACGTGTCTGAGCATGAACGAGTTGGGTTTGAACCAGGGCACATCCGGTAATGTCAGTGTGCGTTGCGGGGAAGACCCTGCAGAAGGCTTCTTCATGACGCCGTCCAGCATTCGCTATGACCGGCTGACCCCGGAAGACATCGTCCGAATGGATCTGGAAGGAAATGTGGAGGGCAAGCACAAGCCTTCCAGTGAGTGGCGGTTCCATCTCGACATCATGCGGGCCCGCCCGGACGCAGGTGCCATCGTTCATACCCACGGCATGTTCGCGACCACGCTGGCTTGTCTGCACCGGGAAATTCCGGCCTTTCATTACATGATTGCGCTTTTCGGTGGGCCTACGATCCGCTGCGCCCCATATGCCACTTATGGGACTCAGGAGCTATCCGATCATGCGCTGACGGCGCTGGAAGGGCGCAAGGCGTGTCTGCTTGGGAACCATGGACTGATTGTGCTGGGGCCCAATCTGGAGCGTGCTCTGGCACTGACTGTCGAGGCCGAGACGTTGGCTGCCATGTATTGGCGGGCTCTGCAGATCGGCCAACCGGCGATCCTTCCGGATGAAGAGATCGAGAAAGTCGCGACGAAGTTCGGCGTCACCGGTTATGGTGGACGCTGAACCGGGTTCGGAAGCACAAGGAGGGGTCAATGTTCGGTAAAAGTCTCTTGTGGGAAGCTGCTCGGCGGATCGTGCAGAACCCTGAGGTTCAGCAGCGTGCGACGGACATTGCTGCGGAGGTTTATGTCCGGGCAAAGCCAAAACTGGAGAATGCAGGACGTCAGATCAGCGAGTCCGTTCGGGATGCGGCGGGCGAACATGATCCGCTGCAAGATCCCGTGGGTTTCGTCAAGACATTGAAAAAAAGGGCGTTGCCGCCGGAGAGTTGAGATTGATCGATATGGTTCTGCCAAGGGCGGATCTGCCGGATGTCAATTAATGTAAAGCGCATAATTGACATATTTATCTAAAATCCAATATAAATATATCCTCGTGATATGGCGATGGATTATTTGACCGGTTTGCGGCAGAATACGTGCTGGAGACCGGCCTGAGTGATCAGGGTTGGTATGGCAATTGGTCCGATAAACAACTTCCCTCTGATACCGGTTCCAACCGGGCAGAGGCAGGTCCCATCTCAGCCCAGTGGTGCTGAAGATCGGCGAAATAATGCCGGATCATTGGATCCGGCAACCAGCCGTTTTGCGCAGGAACTGACTGGCACGAATCAAAATGCTGATCAACGCACTCCGCAACGCCAGCAAGCCATTCCACTCGAAGAGGTCAGTGCAGACCTACCGCGTGGCTCTATTCTCGATATCACCGTCTAGGTACATTCTGAACCGTTGCAGGCGCTGCATTCTGCCAGATGCCGGAACAGAGTATCGGGTTCAAAAGGTTTGGTGATGTGGCCGCACATTCCAGCTGCGCGGCTTTTTCCCATCTCTTCTGCTACTGCGTGTGCGGTCAGCGCGATAATCTTCAGATTGCGATGCCTTGGATCGGCCAGAATGCGTCTCGTCGCTTCATGACCGTCCATTATCGGCATTTGTAGGTCCATCAGGATGGCATCCATTTTTGGCGGTGCATCGGAAAGCATGATGTCGACAGCCTCCTTGCCGTGTTCGGCCGATGTCACGTGGATACCGGCGCCTTCAAGCAGGACTCTCGCAATTTCGCGGTTAATCAAGTTGTCTTCCACCAGCAGAACCCGAAGACCATTGCACGCGGCACGCCAGTCCAGATCTCTACCAAGGGGGATGGCATTCTCATCCGTCACCGACTTCAAAGGCAGGTCTACGTGAAACGTGCTTCCCTGACCTGGCTGGCTTTCGACCGAGACCTCTCCATTCATCGAATGAGCAAGTTCCCGGCAGATGGCTAGTCCGAGACCGGTTCCTCCAAATTGGCGTGTTGTTGATGCATCCGCTTGATGGAAAGGCATAAAAATGCGTTCTGCAATTTCCTTTTCTATACCGATTCCGCTATCGGAGACGGAAAATCGGACATGTTTGATCCCGTTCCTCTCGGCTCCCGAGGTTACGCTCAGCCGAACGTTGCCAGTATCGGTGAATTTCACTGCGTTACTGCAAAAATTCGTAAGAATTTGGCCAATATGGAAAGGGTCCCCGAGGAATTGCATCTTTTCAATTCCATTCGAGATTACTTCGAAGGCGAGCGCCTTTTCCTCTGCGCGTGTCGCGGCAATGGATGTGACCCTGTCCAGAACATCGCTCACTTTGAAGGGAATTAACTCGATATCGAGCTGACCAGCTTCGATTTTCGCGAAATCAAGGACATCATTCACAACGCTGAGCAAAGCGTCCGATGAGGAGCGCACTTTGGCAACGATATCTGTCTGTCTTTCTGTCAGCTCCGTATCCGCAAGGATGCGGTTCAGACCGATGACCCCATTTAATGGAGTGCGGATTTCGTGGCTCATGCGGGCAAGAAAATCCGACTTCGCTCTGTCGGCATGTTCGGCACGGCTTTTCGCCTCCCGCATTTCCGCTTCCGCGCGTTCGGTTTCTTGCAGTTGCTTATTCAGCTCGGACGTACGTTCCTCGACCCGTTTTTCGAGTTCCTCGTTAGTCGAGCGCAGAAGGGCTTCAAGACGCTTTTCTTCTGTCACATCCCTGTAGGTCACCACGAAACCGTTTTCGATCGGGCGGCGATTTACTTCGATTATGGTCCCGTCCACGCGTTGCCGAATTGATTTATATGGCTTGTCCCCCGTTGCTGCTGCGGCATGCCGTTCTACAGTTTCGTCGATGTCGCCCGGCCCAAATTCGCCCATTTCCGCCTGATATCGAAGGAATTCGGTAAAATGGCGGCCTGGCTGATTGAAATGATGCGGTACGGCCATCAGGTCGAATGCCTGCGGGTTTGCGGCAACCAGATTCAGGTCTTTATCGAATAGCGATATGCCGTCACTCATCGTTTCCAGAATAGTTTCGAGAGCCGCCGATTTTTCGACAAGTTCCTTGTTATTGCTACGTAAGAGGGATTCCAGCTGTTTCTGTTCGGTCACATCGACATAGGTTGTCACGAACCCGTTTTCGACCGGGCGGCTCCAGACGTCATGGATCCGGCCGTCTGATCGTTCTCGAAAGAATCGCCGCGCCACTAGGTTTTTGACTCGATCCACGCGCTCCTGCACCAGCACCTCGACATCGCCCGTGCCATACTCGCCACGCGTGGCCAGGAGCCTCGCGAGATCCTCATACCGCACTCCGGGGTGATTGAGTTCTTGGGGTAGGCCTATCATGTCAAAGGCCTGACGGTTCGCTGCGACCAGCTTCAGGTCGCGACCGAAAAGGGTGATGCCGTAATTCACGGCGTCGAGGATGGTTTCCAGTGCTTTGGTCTGGGCCGACAGATCGCTCTCTCGTTTCTGAAGCAGTGCGGTGCGCTTCCAGACAATGTCATCCAGATGTTCGTTCGATTGCTCAAGCGCGCGCTGGGATTTCCGCAATTCGGTGATGTCGTCGTAAGTGGTTACGAATCCGCCGCCTTTGACGGGAGTGCCGGTAATACGGAGAACCATTCCGTCCTGCCGCTCGTGTTCGTAGCTGTGGGCTTCCGCCTGACGCGCTGCTGTAATCCGCTCGCTGACCAGGTCTTCTATTTGCCCGGGGCCGTACTCGCCACGCTCGGCGTTGTGTCGCAAGAACTGGTCAAACGGAGTCCCTGGAGTTCCCATTCGGTCCGGGAAGTCAAATAAATCAAGATAACGCCGGTTACAGACAACCAGATTGAGGTCTTGATCAAAATAACAGAGACCTTGGCTCACATTTTCGATCACGGACGAAAATATGTCTTGATCCGTAATGTTTTGTTTCATGGCGTCGGCTGGATCTTTCTTGAATGTGACGCATTATGATTAGAATATAAGTGTGTGGCGAGTATACTAATATTTGACTGATTACTTAATTGCATTGGTTTGGATGCTCAATGAACGTATTTTCAACGAGAGTGTTGTAGTGTGTGTGTAGTTTTTGCGTCATGGGCCCGGGGAAATTGCTGGAGCCGATTGTCTTGCCGTCAATCTCGGCGACAGGCGTGATGCCGCCGAATGAACCGGTCAGAAATGCCTCGTCGGCGCCATGGCATTCGACGAGCGAGAAATTCTTCTGAAACACCGGGATCTCATGTTGCCTGCATAGATCGATGACCTTTTGACGGGTGACGCCGTTCATGCAGTAGTCGCCTGTGGATGTCCAAACTTCCCCATGTCTGACAATGAAGAAATTGCAGGCATTTGTCGTGTTTACGAAGCCGTGCGGGTCAAGCATCAACCCTTCGTCGGCCCCGGCCTGTTCGGCCTGCAGGCAGGCGATGACGCAGTTCAACTTTGAGTGAGAATTCAGTTTAGGGTCCTGTGAATGCGGCAAGCCCCGGACCTGGGGCACCGTCGCCAGCCGGATGCCGCGCCGGTGAAGGCCGCTCGCCGGTTTCGAATGCTCCAGGATGATTACGATTGTCGGCCCGCTGCGGGAAAGCGAGGGATGCTGGAACGGCCGATCCTTCAAACCGCGTGTGATCATCAGACGGCAGTGCGCGTCGGTATGCATCTTATTGGCGGTAGCGGTCTGGTTCAAGGCGGAGAGGATGCCGGCGCTGTCCATGCCTATATTGAGGGAGACTGCTTTGCAGCTTTCGAATAGACGGGTCATGTGCTCTTCGAAAAACACCCATTTGCCGTTGTGCAGTCGCATTCCCTCCCACATGCCATCTCCGAGCATGAAGCCTGAATCGTAAACAGAAACAGTGGCTTCGGCGCGCGGAACCAATCTGCCATTTATATAGATCTTGATGTCGCGGTTGCGTGGATCATCTTCCGCATCGTGCGTTGTCTTGCGCTCGTCCGTGCCGTTGTCCTGCATGAAGTCCTCGTAATGCTGCCTTTGGCGGGAAGTGTGTCGCGTGGAGAGACTGATGACAATTCAATGCGGCTGTCCTGCCACGTGGAATGATTGACCGCTGTTGTGCCTGCGTGTCACTCAGTTCGGTGAAAGCACCGTTTCCGGAGCATGCTGTGTGACTGCCGAAGCCAAGACGCCGTCTTTTTCACCACCACGCGCGATGCTGCTCGCCGGCTGGCTGTTTGCCTCGGTTTTCTTTCTCTATGCCTTCGTGCTGCGCGTCTCACCGTCGGTCATGGTCGACGATCTGATGAGGGAGTTTGCGGTCGGCGGCGCTATTCTTGGAAACCTCTCGGCAGTCTATTTCTATGTCTATGCGAGTATCCAGATCCCGATTGGCGTTGCGATTGACCGGCTTGGTGCCCGGCGTTTGGCAACCGGTGCTGCGGCGATCTGTACCGTCGGGGTAATGGTGTTCGCCGGAGCGGATTCGCTCTGGGTGGCATATTTCGGGCGCTTTCTGATCGGCCTTGGTTGCGCCTGCAGTTTCGTCGCCGCGCTCTCTGTCGCGGCGATCTGGTTCCCCGGGCGGTTTGCCCTGCTGGGCGGTCTTGCACAGATGCTTGGTGTTCTCGGCGGTGTGCTGGGGCAGGCGCCGTTCGGGTATGCTGTTGAGCAGTTCGGCTGGCGTGATACCAATTGGGCGGTTGCAGTTGGTGGTGCGGTCCTCACTATTTGCCTCTTCCTCACGGTACGCGATCGGCCGCAGGACAGCGCCGAGCCGTCGCGGCCGTTACTTGAAGGACTGAAGCGTGCCCTGAGTAACAACCAGACCTGGCTCGCGGCCGCTTTCGGCGTTGGCATGACCGGGGCGATGCTGGCGTTTGGCGGTCTTTGGGGCGTGCCGTTTTTCATTGAGGCGCGGGGCCTTGTGAAGCCCGAAGCCGCTGCATTGGCGTCTGTCATGTTTTTTGGCTGGGGCGTCGGCGCGCCGCTCTTCGGGTGGCTTTCCGACAAGTTCGGCAAGCGCCGGCCCTTCATGGTTTCGGGCGGCCTGCTGGCTACTGCGGGCATCTCGCTGACCATCCTGTTCCCGACGATGCCGTTACCGTTACTTCAGGCGGTTCTGGTGATGCAGGGATTCGGGTCGTCATCCATGGTGCTGAGTTTCGCCGTGGCACGGGAGCACAACCCGCCATGGGCCAATAGTGCGACGTTGGGTATCATCAACAGCTTCGTTGTCGGTAGCGGCGCGGTGCTCCAGCCCGCTATAGGCTACCTGCTTGATCTCGATTGGGACGGACGGATGGTGGATGGAGCACGTGTCTATTCCGTCGAGACTTTCGGTTTTGCCTTGCAGGTGCTGCCCTGGTGCTGCCTTGCCGGAGTGGCGGCAGCCTGCTTCATCCGGGAAGTGAGGGACCGATGACATCGGCCCGGCCGTCCTGGATAAAGCCGTATGCGTCTGTAACGCGGTCTTGGCCGATCCGTAACTGGTAGAGCTCGAATAAGAGTGCTGTTGTCAGGCGTCCACGCGTGCGGTCAGAATCCGAAGACCGGCTGCGCCGAAAACGCATGCAAAAACTGCCTCGAATGCGCGTCGGAAGCGACTGTAGACACGGACCATGTGCGGGCTGGAGAACAGTAGCGCGTAACCGTGGAAGACAAGTTCGCTCTGGAGTCCGACAGCAGCAATGATTGTTGCCAGATGCTCCCAGGTAGAGCCGGGCGGAACACCGAGGGAGAACAGGGATCCGAAGAATAGGATGGCCTTCGGATTGGTCAGGTGAAGCGCGAGCCCGTTGCCAAAGGCGCGCCGTAGGGACGGCACATGCTTTCTGGTGATCTCCATGCTTCCCCGGCGTAGCGCCGCTCGTGCCGATTTCAAAGCCAGAAAGAGCAGGTAGCCGGCACCGGCTATCCGGATGGTCTCGAACAGCCAGACATGGGACAGCATGACGGCGCCGAGACCAAAGGCGGCCATTACGGACCACATCCATGAGCCCGCAGTCACGCCAGAGGCGACAGAAAGCCCGGCACGGCGGCCGGATGTCATGGAGGTGCCTGCGATGGCGATAATGGCGGGGCCGGGACTCGCGGTCGCTACCAGGGCGGCAAGCAGAATCAGCGGGAGATCCATGGCAGCGGCTCCTTGTATGGCTGATAAGCGAAGAATGGGCCTTTTGCTGACCCGCATTCCTTCATATCAGCCCTTGCGCCTTGAAACTAGTATGCGCCGCCCGGCCGACGATGATGTGGTCGTGCAGTACGATGCCGAGTGCCGATGCTGCCCGCTGAATCTGGCCGGTCATGTCGATATCGGCCTTTGACGGCGTGGTGTCTCCGCTCGGATGGTTGTGCACAAGGATCAGCGCAGTCGCCCCGAGATCGAGCGCGCGTGCCACCACCTCGCGAGGATAAACCGGTGTGTGGTCGACGGTGCCTTCCTGTAATACCTCGTCGGCGATAATCCGGTTTTTCTTGTCGAGGAAAAGCACGCGGAATTGCTCACGCTTCGAGAAACCCATCGCGGCGCGGCAATAGGCGATGAGCTGGTTCCAGGAGGAGACAACGGCGCGTTCCTGAACTTCCTGTCGCATCAGTCTTACGGCTGCGGCACGGACGCTTGTCAGCGCAATCGCCGTGCTTTCCCCGACGCCGCGAACCTTCATCAGGTCTTCCGCCGGGGCTGAGATGGTTTCAGCGAAGCTGCCGAACCGATCCAGCAGGGACTTGGCGAGTGGCTTTACATCCCCGCGCGGACGGGACTGGAACAGCACCAGCTCAAGCAATTCATAATCCGCAATAGTATCCGGGCCCGATTTCAGGAAACGTTCCCGGAGCCGGCGCCGGTGCCCGGAATTAAAGTCCGGACTCACTAGGTCCCGTGGCACGAATAAAGCCTCCCCTTCGATCACTCGCTGAAATGATCATGGAAGGGGCGGGTGCGTTTTTCCGGCCGGCAGGGAAATCAGTCCGCGTAGGGCGGCTTGGTATAACCCTTGGGGGACTCCGTAAAGATCTCGCAGCCGTCTGCCGTCACGCCGATCGAATGCTCGAACTGGGCGGAAAGGGATCGGTCGCGGGTCACTGCGGTCCAGCCATCGGGCAGGATTTTTACGGCATATTTGCCATCATTGAGCATTGGCTCGATGGTGAAGAACATACCTTCCTGCAGGACCGGGCCGGTGCCTTTCTCGCCGTAGTGCAGCACGCTTGGAGCAGCGTGAAAGGTCCGGCCGAGGCCGTGGCCGCAGAAATCGCGTACCACGGAACAGCGCTCGCCTTCCGCATAAGTCTGGATGGCGTAGCCGATATCGCCGAGCGTCGCGCCGGGCTTTACCACGGCAATACCGCGCATCAGACTTTCATAGGTGATGTCCATCAGCCGGCGCGCCTTCACGCCGACTTTGCCGGCGCCGAACATTCGGCTGGTGTCGCCATGCCAGCCATTCAGGATAACAGTGACGTCGATATTCAGGATGTCGCCGTTTTCCAGCTTCCGGGGGCCTGGAATACCGTGACAGACAACGTGATTGATCGAGGTGCAGATCGACTTCGGAAACCCCTTGTAGCCAAGCGGTGCCGGGGTGGCTCCGTGCTCCAAAATGAACTCGTGGCAAAGCCGGTCCAGCTCTTCCGTGGTCACACCCGGTTTCACATACGGCGTCAGATAATCAAGTGTCTCGGCTGCCAGACGTCCGGCCTGGCGCATGCCCTGAAAGTCCAGCGGACCATGCAGTTTGATGGCGCGGTAATTCTCATCCTGGGCGACTGAAGGATCTTGCATGCTGTTCCAAGATGCGCGGCGCGAGCCGGGCAATGTCAGTAAATGTGTCTGCCATACATGCGACCCGACGGCGCAAGCGTCAAGTCAATCTGGTCCAAAAGGCGCAGTCAGGGCCAGACAATGGGAAGTGGGCGACGGACTGAGATGGCGTCGGTTGTGATTGATGTGTCGTAGCAGATCGCCTCGACACCGGCATCACGGGCAACCCTGAGCGCTTCCGCATAGCCCGGATCGATATCCTCGGCGAGGCAAAACCGGTCGCAATCCATCCGTTGCACCAGATAAACCATGACGGCCCGGTTACCTTTTGCCACCTCATTGCCAAGTTCGACCAGGTGTTTGGCCCCGCGCTTCGTCACCGCGTCAGGGAATTCGGCGGCGCCAGGGTTTGGTCCATCGTCGCGCTTCAGGTGAACGTTCTTCACCTCGGCATAGCAGATGCCTTTTTCCGGATCCTCGAGATAAAGATCAATCCGGGAGTTTTCGCCGTATTTGACCTCGCGTCTCAGGCTTGCGTATCCGGCAAGTTCAGTGATGGTACCGTCCAGCACGGCCTTTTCTACGATGGCATTGGGATGGCCGGTATGAATCCCGACAAGACCGCCGGGGGTTTCGATCAGCTCGAATGTGTAAGCGAGCTTCCGCTTCGGGTTGTCTGATTTGGAGAGCCAGACGCGAGAGCCCGGGTCCTTCAGGCCGATCATGCCGCCTGGATTGGGGCAATGCGCCGTGACCTCCGTCCCGTCCGCAAGCCGAACATCAGCCAGGAAACGCTTGTAGCGCTGGATCAGCGTGCCTTCGTAAAGCGGCGACGGAAGTTGCATCGGGGCGTCCGTTGTCTCATGGTTCCGGGGCTCTAGTTTCCTGATCCGTCATAGCAATCCCGGACGAACATGTCAGACGAAACCGTCACAGCCGCCTTTCTCATCATCGGTAATGAAATCCTGTCCGGACGCACCAAGGACAAGAATCTGGGTTTTATTGCCGAGAAACTCACCGAAACCGGTATTCGGCTTTCAGAAGTCCGAGTGGTGCGGGACGAGGAAGCCGAGATCGTCGCGGCTGTCCAGGCTCTCTCTGAAGCCTATACGTATGTATTCACTTCGGGCGGTATCGGCCCCACTCATGATGATATCACCTGTGCCTCCATCGCGGCGGCTTTCAACAAGCCGGTGATCCGTCATCCCGAAGCGATGCGGCGCATGAGAGTGCATTATGAGACGACCGGGCGTGAGTTCAATGAGGCCCGCAAGAAGATGGCGGAAACCCCGGAAGGGGCCACGCTGATCGACAACGCCGTTTCCGTGGCGCCGGGTTTCATTATCGGCAACGTTCATGTGATGGCCGGCGTGCCGAGCGTCTTTCAGGCAATGATACTGGAGTTGCTGCCAGGACTGAAACACGGCACCAAGATGAAATCCCGCTCCGTCAGCTGCACTATCGGAGAGGGAACTGTTGCCGTCGCACTGGGCGCCATCCAGGATGGTTTCCCCGATGTCGAGATCGGCAGCTATCCCTACTACCGGGCTGGCGGATTCGGCACCACGCTGGTGGCACGCGGCACGGACGAGGCTATGCTGGAAGACGCTGCAGAGGCGATCCGGCAAATGATAAGAGAGTTTGGCGGCGAGCCGTTTGAAGCGCGCCCGGAAGGCGATGGGGAGCGATAAGACGTGGGGGTGAAAGGGAATGCCGGTTGAAATAGACCGCAGAGAGCTGGGCACAGGTATCGTCGTGACGATAACCTGGGAAAACAGCACAAAGATCAACATTGTCGGCTCTGAAGGAATAGAGGCGCTGACCGGAGCGATTTCCGCTCTGGAGAACGACGACACAGTCCGTGCTGTCATTCTGCGTGGTGCTGGGCACAAGGCCTTCATCGGTGGCGCCGATATTAATGAGATGGCTGTTTGCGATGCTCACAGTGCAGAGGCTTTCATCTCGCGTTTGCATGGCTTGATGAAGGCGATCCGGGAGTGCCGTGTTCCGGTAATCGCCGCCATCGACGGCTACTGCCTTGGCGCGGGCATGGAGGTCGCAGCAGCTTGCGATATTCGGATTGCCGGAGAGAATGCCAAGTTCGGCATGCCGGAAGTCAAAGTGGGTATCCCGTCGGTCATCGAGGCGGCCCTGCTGCCGCGTCTGATCGGCTGGGGCAAGGCATCCTACCTGATCTATACCGGCGCCACGATTGACGTCCGCACTGCCCGTGATTGGGGCTTCATTGAACGCATGGTGACGTCGGACTCGCTGTTTGAGATGGCCGAGGATATGGCAACAGAGATCGCCAAGGCCGGTCCGGCAGCGGTCCGTATCCAGAAGCAATTGATGAAGGTGTGGGAAGAGGAGTCGCTTGAAGAAGGCATCGAGGCGGGCATCGAAGCCTTTGCCGCCGCTTACGAGACGGGTGAGCCGCAGGTCATGATGGAGGCATTCTTGGCCAAGAAGAAGGGTGCCGCCTGAGCTATGGCACGCGGCCGGGCATCTGCGCTGCTGTTTCTTCTCGCGCTTGCAAGTACGGCGTGGAGTGCCTCAGCGGCTGAGCCGAAAATCGAGGGCGTTTGGGGCATAGCCGGGCCGGATGGTCAGCCGAAATGCAGTGGTACGGCGGTGCTGGTGTTCCACGGGGGGATTTATGTTCGCGCCCTGCCGAAACATGGCACTCTTTCGGGAGACCGGGTCCTTGAGATGGGGCGCTCAAGCTATCGGATATCCGGTGACAGGGTCGAAGTTGAACAGGTTCTGACCTGGTCCGCGCCGGAACCGCGACGAACTTACCTGATAAAGCGCGGTGGCGAGCCGGAGCTGATCCGGCAGGGGGAGGCGCAAATTGTCCTGAAACTCTGTCCCTTATTGGATCCTAAGCAGTTGATTCAATGACGAACGGAAGCGCATAATTTGTTAAGACACGCTGGCTGGAGGAACCTTCCATGGCTGATGGACTGTCCAGAGCGGACCCACAGGATCCGAAACGTGTGCGCCGGACGGTTGCACATCACGACACGACTCATCTGGACATTGATTCCGATACCAGGCAGGAGTTTCTCGCACTCTATACCGACGCTTCTGAGAACATTCGCTTTGCTAAGGCGCAGCAATGGAACACGCTGATTTATTTTTCCGCGTTATGCGTCGGTGTGGTTGCTGTCGGTGTCTGGCTCCGCTGGGGCGACGTCAGCCTGATCGGCTTCCTATTTTACCTCGTCTGGCTTTTCAGTCTCGCGACAGTCGGTACGATCCTGATGCTGCAGGGCTGGCAAAGCTCAGAAGCTAGGAAACAGTCTTTCATGCGCGCGCATCTCGGAGAGCTTACCCGCACCGCGCTGGCACAGAAGTCGCGGTTTGCCAGCGATGTTCACCGTTACATCATGCTCGGCTTCATGCTGCTTTACGTGGAGATGGCGACGTTTGCTGTTTCCCGGATGCTTTGGCCGCATTTTTAGTTAACAGCGCCGGGCACGCTTCTTGCTCTGGATTGGTTAGGTATCATCCAGCAAAGGAGCTTTAATTGTGAAAGCTGTTACCTACAGAGATTCTGCACCCGGCATCGCGGCCTCTTCTTCGGTTGAGGAAGGCTGGGAAAAGATTGATCTTACTAAGCTTTTCGAGGGGGACTTCCGGATGCACCCGACTGGCGTCTACAGTAGCCGGATCGGGGCAGTCTTTGCCGAGCCGGAAGAAACTTCCCAGGTCAAGGTGGGGACGGGGACCAAGGGCGAGGCCGCTTAAGCGAGGGGGCATCTGCTTGTTCTTCGTGTTCCCGCCTTCATGGATCAGATTTTCGGACCGCCCATTAGGCGTAAATATTGCGTGTGATTGTTTGATCTTCAAACGAGGAGCGGAACAATGGAAGCAATTACATATGCGGAAAGCGACAGCGCTCTCCTGAACGGCAAAGAGCTAAAAAGTCTTGGCATATCGAACGTGGGTGGGTTCAAAACGACCTTCAACGGTGTCTACAATTCAGCCATTGAAGGGACGGCCGAGGCCGAGGCTCGTGCGGTGAATGCCAATGCTGGCTAATCGGCGGTCGTGACCGCATTGCTCGACTATCTCAACAAGACGCCGGAAGAAATCATGGTTGAAGTCAGGGAGCGTATGATTGCTGGCGCAGCCCGGGGCGAACTGGAAAACAAAGAAGTGTGACACTGGCATTTCGTCACAATACGTAAGGGCGCCATCGGGCACCCTTTTCATTTCCCGAGGCTCTTGAGATCGTCATCCCTTTTAAAGAAGGACCTCCGAATTCATAGAGCAATGACGTTCTATAGTACTTAGCTTATGCCGCGTGCAGCTTCTTCGAGCAGTGCCGGATTGCTGACGATTCCGGTATCGCCTGGCAGGTTAGCAAGCTGTTCCGCAATATTTCCGGCAAGTGCGAGCGCGTCCTCTCTAGAGAGATTGTCATTCACGCCTTCGCCAAGTTCTGCCGACTGCCGGCTTTCACCAGTTACCGACACGGACACGGCGCCTGCCGATGGCTGAGATTGACCAGGTGCCTGCGACCCTTCATTGCGCTGGACAGGTTTAGCCTGCGTGCTCGCAATAGTCTGTGAGGCGATGGTGCTTTTGATGTCCATGGATCTCTTCCCTTGGCTCTGAGCCTTGCCTGACACCCTATATGCCGCAGCCTTACTTGTCACCCTGGCACGTTTCCGTATCCAGACCAGCTCCAAGTCTTTCCAAATAGGCAGCGATATGTGCAGGCGGCGGCGCTTTCGCGTAGACCGGTGGTTTACTCTCTTGCATCGGCAGGCGCAGAGCCCGGGAGTGGAGCTGTAGAGGCTCATTTCCGTCTGTTGTCTTGCCATATATCGGATCTCCGACAATCGGACAGCCGATAGCGGCTAGATGGACACGGATCTGATGTGTCCGGCCGGTGCGCGGAAAGCACTCAATGAAGCTAATTCCATCAGCAGTGCTCACGACCCTGTAGTCGGTCATGCTTTGCTGGCCGTCTTTCCGGTCCACAACCATGCGCCAGCCCTTGTCTTTACTGCTGATTTTTCGAAGAGGGAGCTCAATCCTGCCTTCAGGTTCTTTAGGGACGCCGTTGGCTATCGCCCAGTAGGTTTTCTCGACAAGGCCTTCACGGAACAGTTTTCCTAGCTTCTTCAACCCTTTCGGATTGCGCCCCAGGACGAGGCAGCCGCTCGTGTCGCGGTCCAGCCGGTGCCCGAGCGCCGGGACATGCTGAATGTCGTATGTCAGATGCTTGAAGTAGGCTTCGAGGTTGTCACCGCCGCCGGGACCTTGATGGACTGGCAATCCGGCAGGCTTGTCGATGACCAGGATCAGTCCATCCCGATGTACTACCCGGTCGCGGATTTCCTCTGGGGTCATGGAGAAGCCTTTCAAATGAAGACGGCCCCGCGCCGGGTGCGGGCGGGGCCGTTTCGCTGTTTCGTTGGTCGGGTCAGTTCGGGATCTTGCCCTGAACACCCTCTACATACCAATTCATGCCAAGCAGGGCACCGTCATCAAGTGTTTCCCCCTTCTTGACCTTTATAGCGCCGCTCTGATCCTTGATCGGACCGTCAAAAGCGTGGATCGAACCATCCGTGAGGCTGGCGATCGCATCGTTCGCCAGCTTTTTTGCGTCATCCGGTACGGCAGCGCCGAAGGGAGCCATTTCTACCATGCCTGACTTCAGACCGCCCCAGGTGTCCGTAGACTCCCAGCTGCCGTCCAGAGCCGCCTTGGCGCGGGCCACGTAGTAGCTGTCCCAGTTATCAATGATCGCCGAAAGCTGGGCTTTCGGAGCGAACTTGGCCATATCGGACGCCTGACCGAAGCCGTGGACGCCTCGGGACTCGGCGACCTGTAGCGGTGCCGGAGAGTCTGTATGCTGCAGGATGATGTCCGCTCCCTGATCGATCAAGGCCTTGGCGGCATCGCCTTCCTTGCTCGGATCGTACCAGGAATTCACCCAGACAACTTTCACCTCGGCTTTCGGATTGACCGACCGCATTGCCAGTGTGAAGGCATTGATGCCGCGGATAACTTCTGGGATAGGGAAAGAACCGACATAACCGATGACATTTGACTTGGTCATCTTGCCAGCGATCAGGCCGGCGACATAGCGGCCTTCATAGAAGCGCGCGGCATAGGTCGAGACGTTCTTGTCGCGTTTGTAGCCGGTCGCATGCTCGAATTTCACATCCGGGAACTTTTTCGCGACCTTCAGCGTCGGGTTCATGAAGCCGAAGGAGGTGGTGAAGATCAGCTTGTTGCCGTCGCTGGCGAGTTGGCGGATGACACGCTCTGCGTCGGGGCCTTCCTGCACGTTCTCGACGAACGTTGTTTTTGTCTTGCCGGCAAGCTCCGCCTCGATGGCCTGGCGCCCAATATCATGGCGATAGGTCCAGCCATGGTCGCCGACCGGGCCGACATAAACGAAGCCGACCTTGAGTTCATCCGCATTGGCACTGGTGGGAGCGACGCCCACAGCCAGCACCGTCGCCGCCAAACCTGCGCCGCCGAGGAGGGCGCGCACGATGTCTCTAATCATTGAGATCTCCTGAATTTGTGAAGCCTTGAGGCGATGCCAGCCGACTGATTGCCGGTCTTCTCGCGCCTAGAGGGTAATCCTCCCGTATTATTTTCCGAACCTCCGGAACAACGGTCATTAACCGGTCGCGGGTTTTGTTCTGTCCGGACGATCGCGAATATGACAATTCGACTGCGGTCTGTGAAGCGTCAACACGCTTCAATGCGCTTGAATCTGTCCAATACGTCGTTGGGGCCGTGATGTCAGGATGAGCTGAGGGCAATTCGAAGGTAACACAGCCGGGCATACCAAAGGGCCAGCTATGTCGAGCTATAGCTGGAACTGTTGTCTCTATCTACTCATGCACCGCTAAAGACCAAGCGGTGCGCTCTAATTAATCCGCGACCGATAAATCGACGGCCTTGGGGCCGCGAGCGTCTTCCTGAACTTCGAAGTTCAGCCTTTGGCCTTCGGAGATGGTCGCCAACCCGGAATTCTGAACTGCAGAAACATGCACGAAGACATCGCGCGATCCATCTTCGGGGGTGATGAACCCGTACCCTTTGTCGGTCTTGAAAAACTTCACTGTACCCGTTGGCATGACTGGATACCTCTCCTCTTCACAAACTCCAATAAACTCACTCAGTTACTTACTCTTAGACACGCTTTAGGAGAGACGATCGGCACTAAGCAGCAGAAGGCACCCCGTTTATAAAGCCGTCCACAGACAAGATTGAAATAGGGCGGGCATATTGGTGCGGCAAGTGAATTTGTGATTAAAAGTAGTATTTGGCGACAAGCACGGTAACGCCTGAGATGCGCCCGGAAAGGGCGAATTGCCACAAAAAGAGACCGCGCCGGATTGATGAGGGAGGCGGGGTGCCCCTGATCTATCACTTTTGGCGCGGTCCTGAAGATGACTCTCATGAAAATTCGCTCTATCCAGAGGGAAGGGGGGAGACCGCCGACGCTGGGGAAACGCTGTTATGGCGGCTGTTCCGATCCCTTCCTCTCTGATTGAAAGATAGGGACGTTCTGATCAGGCCGGTGTGGGATTCCGCACGGTACGTCGGCTCTTAGAAGAACTTCGCCTAGCAAGGCGGACAAATGCGGGATCGAAGCGCGGTTGTGAGTGGGCTTGCGCTGTAGCTAGATAAAGTGACTTGGTGCAGGGACGATGCCGGTTCAGGTGATTGATGCTATGTTCCGGCCATTGGGGGGAGATGCATGTGTCGACTATGAATCGCAGCCTTGGGGCTTGCCATCTGCTGCGGTGCTTGCCTGAAGCGAAAATCGCTGATCTCGACCGGAGATGCCGTTGGCGGAATTTTGAAGCAGATCAGGTGATCATCAATCTCGACGATGAATCGACCGATGTTTACTTCATCACCTGGGGCGATGTTCGTGTGACCGTTTTTTCCGAAACGGGAAAGACCGTGATTATTCATGATCTCAAGACGGGAGATCACTTCGGTGAGTTCGCGGCAATCGATGGTGGGCGTCGCTCCGCGAGCATCGTCGCGCTGAGCAGAACGGTCGTTGGCTGCATGTCTGCCGAGATGTTCCGGGAGCTGCTTGCCGAAACCCCTGAAATGTCGCAGATCGTGATGAAGCGCATGGTTGGCTCGATCCGGACCCTGGTAGAGCGTGTGGTCGAGTTCAGTACGCTCGGGGTGCGCAACCGTATTCATGCCGAGTTGCTGCGTCTCGCGCGGGCGGGGCGCATTGTTGATGGAACCGGGCGCATTTCTCCGCCGCCTACACATGCCGAGATCGCGGCCCGGATCAGTACTCATCGTGAAGCGGTGACCCGGGAGTTGAAGGCTCTCGAGCGCAGTGACTTGCTGGAGCGGACCCGTGGCGCTTACGTGGTGAAAGATATCGCCGAACTGGAGCGCATGGTCGATAGCGCGCGTGCCGGCCGGGAACCGAACTGATGCTCGCTGTATATTGTGCGCTGCGACAAATTATCTTCTGCGCGCATTACGACTGACACGTTCCGGCGGCATAGTTATTATATTGCATTGCAACATAATGAGGCCGCCCTATGTCGATCAGGAATCTTGATAAGCTTTTTCAGCCGAGGTCGGTCGCAATCATCGGGGCCAGCAACCGCGAGCAGTCGGTCGGCAAGGTTCTCTCGCGAAACCTGCTGGGCGATTCCTTTAATGGGCCTGTGCTGCCGGTCAATCCGCATGAGGACTCGATTGGATCCACGCTTTGCTACAATAGCGTCGCTGATCTTCCAATCGTTCCGGACCTCGCTGTTATCTGCACGCCGGCCGCGTCAGTGCCTTCGGTGCTGGAGGATCTGGCGGCCAAGGGAACCGAGGCGGCTGTGGTGGTTACCGCCGGGTTCGGTGAGGGTGATGGTCATGGCGCTGATCTGGCCGGAGAGATCAAGCGCATCAAGGCGCATTATCCGATCCGTGTGGTCGGGCCGAACTGTGTTGGCATCATGGTGCCAACCATCGGGCTCAATGCGTCCTTCCTGCATATCCAGCCGCCTGCGGGTAATCTCGCCTTCGTAACCCAAAGCGGGGCCGTCGCTTCTGCCGTTGTTGACCATGCGGCACATCACAATATCGGCTTCTCTCATGTGGTCTCGCTCGGCAACATGACCGATGTCGATTTCGGCGACATGCTGGATTATCTGGTTGCGGACCCGAATACCAAGGCGATCCTGCTCTATATCGAGTCGATCAGCAGCCCCCGCAAGTTCATGTCAGCCGCGC
The DNA here is from genome assembly GCF_039990255.1 of Nisaea sp. GTDB lineage: Bacteria > Pseudomonadota > Alphaproteobacteria > Thalassobaculales > Thalassobaculaceae > Nisaea. The sequence continues at coordinate 957,104 of NZ_JBDXGG010000018.1, forward strand.
GCGCGGCGGCGCGGAACAAGCCTGTGATCGCCATCAAGTCGGGACGTAATGAGGCAGCAGCCAAGGCTGCGGCGTCTCATACCGGCGCACTCACGGGCTCCGATGCAGTCTACAACGCAGCCTTCCGGAGGGCCGGGATCCTCCGCGTGTATGACCTGCTTGAGCTGTTCGACGCGGTGAACACGCTCGGCACCGGCCTCAAGGCTGCGAATGATCGTCTGGCGATCGTTACCAATGGAGGCGGCCTTGGTGTGCTGGCAACCGAGACCCTGATCGAATTGGGCGGACGTTTAGCTGACCTCAAGCCCGAAACCATTGCGGCGCTTGACACCAAGCTGCCCTCTACCTGGTCGCGCGGAAATCCCGTCGACATTATCGGGGATGCACCGCCGGAGCGCTATGAAGCCGCACTCGAAGAGGTTGTGAAGGATCCGAATGTGGATGCGGTTCTGGTGCTGAATTGTCCGACTGCGATTGCGGACAGTTTCAAGGCGGCGGAAGTTGTGCAACACGCTGTCGCGAAAAAGCCGCGTGTACCGATCCTGACGAACTGGGTCGGCGAAGGGGCGCAGGAAAAGGCGAAAAAGGCTTTCTACAGGGCCTCTGTTCCCTCCTATGACACGCCGAACCAGGCGGTGACCGGCTTTATGCATTTGGTGCGTTACAAGCGCCGCCGCGACATGCTGATGCAAACGCCGCCGTCGCTGCCGGAGGGCTATCACCCGGAGACCGAACGCGCACGGAAGATCGTCCAGAAGGCGCTTGATGACGGTCGCGAATGGTTGACTGAGCCGGAAGCGAAAGACGTGCTGGACGCTTATGGCATTCCGGTTGTGGAGACAGTGATAGCACAGACGCCGGATGAGGCTGGTCGGGCTGCTGTCGAGCTTGGCAATCATGTTGTGCTCAAGATTCTCAGCCACGACATCACGCACAAGAGCGATGTCGGAGGTGTTCGTCTCGATCTCACCGGACGTAAGCAGGTCGTGGCGGCGGCAGAGGAAATGCTCCGGACCGTGGCGCGCGTGAAGCCGGAAGCCCGGATCGACGGATTTGCGGTTCAGCGAATGGCCACCATGCCGCATGCGGAAGAGTTGATCATCGGCATCACCACCGACCGTGTGTTCGGGCCAGTCATTCTGTTTGGTAAAGGCGGTGTCGAGGTCGAGGTCGCGGATGACAGCGCGGTTGCCTTGCCGCCGCTGGATATTCCGCTGGCACGCGATATGGTCCAGCGGACCCGGATCTGGTCGCTTTTGCAGGGTTACCGCAACCGTCCGGCGGCAGCCATCGAGGAGTTGACGATGGCGCTGGTCAAACTCTCGCAGATCGCCATGGATTTCCCGGAAATCCGGGAGCTCGATGTCAACCCGCTCTACATCAACGATTTCGGCATCTTGGCCCTCGATGCGAGGGTCCGTGTGCAAGATCCGTCAAAGGCGATCCCGGTAGCGATCCAGCCCTATCCGAAGCAACTGGAGCGGCATATCAGTCTCGATAACGGACTGGCGCTGACGGTTCGCCCGATCCGCCCGGAAGACGAGCCGGCATTGCTCGATCTGATCCAGAAATCTTCCCTCGACGATCTGCGCCGGCGGTTTTTCGCACCGGTCAAAACCCTGCCGCATGAAACGGCTGCGCGTCTTACCCAGATCGACTACGACCGGGAGATGGCATTGGTTGCGGAGAACCATGGTGAAATCCTCGGTGTCGCTCGCCTGACGGCAGATCCGCATTTTGAAACCTGTGAGTTCGCTGCTCTGGTCCGGACCGACCAGCAGGGGCAAGGGCTTGGCCGTCGCCTGATGGGAGACCTTATCCGGCATGCCCATTCGCGTGGCCTGCAAAAAATGTTCGGTTACGTGATGACGGAGAACCGGGCGATGCTCGCGCTCTGCAGTGATCTCGGCTTCGTCGAGGCTCCGTCCCCCGACGATGTTAGCACACGGCTGGTCACGCTCGACATAAAGCAAGGCTGGTAAGACGGTCGTTCTTCACTGCCGCGCTTCAATACCGGACACTGTCGATATATGAATATCGGGCGGTTTAACCGGAGCCTGAGAAAAATGCGCGTCGATCTCAATTCCGATCTTGGGGAAAGCTGGGGCACCTATGAGCTGGGGGCCGATGCGGACATGTTGTCGATTGTTTCCAGCGCGAATGTCGCCTGCGGATTTCATGCGGGCGATCCGGATGTGATGCGGCAGACCGTGATCCGGGCGCGGGATGGCGGTGTCGGCATCGGGGCGCATCCGGGCTATCTCGATCTCTGGGGCTTCGGGCGGCGCAAGATCGCCGGCGACAGTCTGGAGGAAATCGAGAAACAGATCGCCTACCAGATCGGCGCGCTGATGGGGGTGGCGGCGCTTGAGGGTACGAAAGTCACCCATGTGAAGACCCACGGCGCGCTCGGCAATCTGGTGGCGGAGGATGACGGCGTTGCCGGAGCGGTGGCCAGAGCCGTAAAGTCGGTCGATCCCGACTTGATCCTCGTCGTCATGCCCGGCATGGCGACGGAACGCGCCGCCGGGGTGTGCGGCCTTCGCATGGCGCGCGAGATCTATGCCGACCGGGCCTATCAGGATAACGGCAATCTGGTGCCGCGCAGCCAGCCTGGCGCAGTGATCCATGATGCGGAGGAAGCGGCGGATTCGGTTCTACGGATGTTGCAGGAAGGCGCTGTCATCACCCAGAGCGGCAAGCGCATCGGGGGCCGGATCGATACGATCTGCGTGCATGGGGACAATCCGGCTGCCGTCGGCATGGCGCGGGCTCTGCTAGCATCGCTGGAAGCGGCGGGGGTTATGATTGCGCCCTTTCACAGCTTCGTCTGACGTTTGGAGCCGGGCCGGAACAGCGCCGTAACCGGAACAGTTTATTCTCAATCCTGCCCCTTGGGTGCCGCCGCCTGATCCTGCATAGTTATTGCCAACCAATAAAAACGGGGGGCTGGCGTGGGCTATGTGAGTACGGATGACGGTATCTCGCTCTATTGCGAGACGACCGGTGAGGGGACGCCTGTCGTCTTCGTGCATGAATTTGCCGGAGATCACCGGAGCTGGGAGCCGCAGGTCCGGGCGCTGTCCCGCTATTACACCTGCATCACCTATGGCTCGCGCGGCTATCCGCCGTCGGACGTGCCGGACGATCCCGCCCGCTATTCGCAGGAACGCGCGCGGGACGATATCAAGGCCGTGCTGGATGCGAACGATATCGAGGCGGCGCATATTGTCGGCCTCTCCATGGGCGGGTTCGCCACGCTGCATTTCGGCCTCGCCTATCCAGAGCGTGCTCTGTCGCTGGTCGTTGCAGGCTGCGGCTATGGCGCCGATCCGGACCGGCGCGATGACTTCAAGGTCCAGTCCGAAAAACTGGCGCAGCGCATCAAGAGTGAGGGGATGGACAAGATCGCTCCGGGCTATGCGCTGGAGCCTGCCCGGGTGCAGTTGCAGAACAAGGACCCGCGCGGCTGGGCCGAGTTCGCGGCGCAGCTTGGCGAGCATTCCTCGAAAGGCTCCGCCAACACCCTGCGTGGCGTTCAGGCCAACCGGCCGTCGCTTTATGACCTTCGGGACAAGATGGCCGAGCTGACCGTGCCGACCCTGATCGTGAACGGGGACGAGGACGAAAGCTGCCTCGAGCCGGGCCTGCTGATGAAGCGCACCATCCCGTCCGCCGGAATGTCTGTGTTCCCCAATACAGGCCACACTCTCAATATCGAGGAGCCGGCGCTTTTCAACCGCACCATTCTCGACTTCTTCCACGAGGTTGAGGCCGGCCGCTGGGGCCTGCGCGACCCGCGCTCCCTAAAGGGCGGCACGCTTGGCCGCTAGAACGGGCCGCTAAAGAGCTGGGCCGCCAAAGAACCCGGCCGCTGAGTTAACGGAGACATGCCATGACCGATCTTCCCATCATCGAACTCCGCCGCATCGAGGCGAACGTGATCAAACCGCTCTACGAGGAGATGGTGGCGGAGATCGGCACGGCGGCGGCCCAGAAGATCCTCGGCAACGCCATCCGCAAGGCCGCCATCGCCCAAGCCCAGACATTCGCCGAGCGCGACGGCCCTGACCGGAACATGCGCGACTTCCAGGACCTGTACGGCCTCTGGACCAAGGGAGGGGCGCTGGAAACCGACGTGCTGGAGGCGACGGAGGATACCTATCATTTCAATGTCACCCGTTGCCGCTATGCCGAGATGTACAAGGACATGGGCCTCGGCGAGATCGGCCACCTCCTGTCCTGCAACCGGGACGGCAGCTTCTGCGAAGGGTACTCGGACAAGATCACAATGCAACGCGGCCAGACCATCATGAGCGGGGCGAGCCATTGTGATTTTCGGTATCGGTATGAAGGGGACGGGTGAGCGTCGGATGAACGTCTGACCCGGTGATAGACCGGCAGGCATGAACGGCAATCCCCGCGCAGCGCCCGCGCCCCTCAGGAAAGGACTTCTGCATGCATATCGAACCGTTCGGTGTCGAGATCTGGATGAACGAATGGGAGACGAAGTGCGAGCTCAATCTCGCCGAAACCTGCGTTGAAAGCCTGACCATAGCCGAGCTGTTGAAACTCGCGGGCAAGAACGACGACGACCTTTCGGCTCTCCTGTCAATGAAGATGACCTATGGCGCGATCGAGGGCTCCGACCGCCTGCGGGCGGCGATCGCGGCGCTCTACGAGAAGCAGGCGCCGGAGAACATCGTTGTCACCCACGGCACGATCGGTGCCAACATGCTGGTGCACAAGACTCTCGTCAGTGCCGGCGACCGGGTGATTTCCGTGGTGCCGACCTACCAGCAGCATTACTCGATTCCGAAAAGCATCGGCGCGGATGTCCATCACCTGCATCTGCGCGAGGAGAACCGCTTCCTGCCCGACCTCGACGAGCTGAAGGCGCTGGCCGTGCCGGGAACGACGCTGATCGCGATCAACAATCCGAACAACCCGACCGGCGCGCTCATGGACCGGGCCATGCTGGAGGAGATCGCCCGGATCGCCGAGGCGGCCGGGGCCTGGATCCTCTCGGACGAGGTCTATCGCGGCACCGACCAGGAGGGCGACGGGCTCACCGTCTCCATGGCGGACGTGAGTGCGCGCGGCATCAGCACCGCCAGCACCTCGAAGGCCTTCTCGCTCGCGGGCCTCCGCCTTGGCTGGATCGCCGCTCCGCGCACGCTCATCGAGGCGGTCTCGATCCACCGGGATTACGACACCATCTCCGTCGGCATGATCGACGATCATTTTGCGGCCCTGGCACTGGAACACAAGGACCGGGTGCTGGAGCGCAGCCAGAAGATCACCCGCGGCAACCTCGCCATGCTCGCGGACTGGGTCGAGCGGGAGCCCGCCATCTCCTGGGTCAAACCGCGCTCCGGGACGACGGCGCTGCTGCGCTACGATCTGCCGATGTCCTCGCGAGACTTCTGCATAGCCCTGCTGAAGGAGACCGGCGTCATGCTGACCCCCGGCGCGGCCCTTAACATGGAAGGCTATGTGCGCATCGGCTACGCGAACACGCCCGCGATCATTGGGGAGGGGCTGGAACGCCTCTCGGGCTTTCTCGCGCGCCGGACGGCGCAGGACCAGGTCTGAGGACCACAGAGACATGTCTGACGCGCTCCGCATTTCCCTGATCCACGCAACGCCGCTCGCCATGGCCCCGATAGAGGCGGCTTTCCGGGAGGCATGGCCGGAGGCTGAAATTCTCTCCCTGCTGGACGAGGGGCTGTCGGTCGACCGCGCGAAAGATGCCGCGCTGACGCCAGATTTGGCGGCGCGGATCGTCTCCCTCGCGCGCTATGCCGAGGGAACGGGACCAGCCGGTATCCTCTACACTTGTTCGGCCTTCGGCGAAGCAATCGAGGAGGCCGCGCGCACCTCTCCGCTGCCCGTCCTGAAACCGAACGAAGCCATGTTCGAGGAGGCCTTCGGCCACGGACCCCGGGTTGCGATGATCTACACCTTCCCGGCGGCGGTCGAGGGCATGGCAGAGGAATTCCGCGAAGAGGCCGCACGGCGCAATTCCGGAGCAGGCCTGACGACGGTTTTCGCGGAGGGCGCCCGGGAGGCGCTGGCTGGCGGCGACGCCGAAACCCACAACCGCCTCATCGCCGAGGCGGTCGCCCGCACAACGGACGCGGATGTCTACCTGCTGGCTCATTTCTCCATGGCCCCAGCCGCCCCGGCCTGCCGCGCCGTGACCGACCGGCCGGTGTTGACCGCGCCGGAAGCAGCGGTTCGGAAGATGAAGGCGTTGGTTGAGGCGGGGGAGCGATCCGGCTGACGGGCTTTTTTCGGGGAATGAGCCGGGTGATGGGATATGAGACTTGGGCTTTTGGGACCGTGAATTAAATCGTATGTCTCCTTAATTTCGGTGAGGAATACTCGGACAATATCACGATGGAACGGGGCCAGACCATCATGAGCGGGGCTAGCCACTGTGATTTTCGGTATCGGTATGAGGGGGAGTGATGGGGGTAGAAGTATTGGTATGGGAGCCTACCAATTACCTTCTTGGGGAAAACCATTCCGATCATCGCATCTTCTAAAGATTCTAAGTGTTGGGTGATGCATCGTTTTCGAAGAGGTCGCGGTTGAACGCCAAAATGCTGCCATCACGGAGGTATTTTATTTCGTATAGGCCGGCGCGTTCGAAAATCGGCCATATTCGATGACTTGCGCGTGTCATCCACATTTGAATGGCGAGCAGTCGGCGACTCATTATTCGACAACTCTCCTCGTCGAGGTTTCCCGGCCAATCGCCGTCATGGAATAAACGATGAATGAAATAGTCCCGCTTGTTCTTCATCCACCTTAAGTAGTTGATATCGTGTTGATTTATATCATGTTTTTCAAGTATATTTATTAACGATCCTAAAGTTGAATCTTGAAGTAGTGTTTTCTTGCTTAGTATATTTTGCCAATTGTCAGAGTCTGACCCTAAAACCTTTTTAATTTTTACAAGGTCGCACATTAGCATGGCGGTAATCAGCGTTTCTTCAAAACTTGCCACAGCCAAATAGGCGCCAGCGATTTCCTGACAATAGAGAAGCCTAGCTACATCGAGGTCCGACATGCCATGGATGAGTTCTGCTAGTTGCACTTTTGTTAGATCTGGATTGAACATTTTCAGTCATTCTGATCATTGTTAGGGGGGGGTGGGGGGCTTATTTTTTCTACAAGAGCGTGTGTAGATATAATTCATGGTTAAGAAAACCAAGAACCGACTCGAGCGGTGGGAGGTAGCGATCATTAAGGCAATGATTGCTGCGTCCCCGCGTAAAAATGATCAAGATATTCTAGCTTATTTCACTCGGCCCACGCGTTCGATAAATCATGGACGAATTAAAGATATTCGTGATGGGAAGACACACTCTAACGTCGCTCCGGCAAGTGCAGAGGAACTGGCTGCATTTCTTGACGAATGGCCAAATTTAGACGGTAAAGGACTCCATCTGTTAGGTGACGAACTGCTTATTAAGGCGCGCGAAGCGATGCTGCAGGCGGTGCAAGCGTTCAATAATCCACGAGCTTTTTTTAAGTCTGAAGTTTTCATTGTGACGGCAGTGATTGCCTGGACCTACCTTATGCACTCGCATTTTAGGCATTTAGGATTGGACTACAGATACCGAGATAGGAAAACGGGAAGTGTTCTCAAAACCCGCCATGGTGCTGACAAGTATTGGGAGTTAGGAAGTTGCCTTGACAGTCCCTTTTGCCCTTTGGATGAAGCAGCCAAAACAAACCTAAAATTTCTTATCGAAATCCGTCATGAAATTGAACACCAGATGACGCGTCGTATTGACGATCTGATCAGCGCCAAGCTTCAGGCTTGTTGCCTGAATTTCAATCAAGCCCTGAAGAATTTGTTTGGGAAGGAGTACGGATTGGATCGTGAATTGGGCCTTGCTCTACAATTTGCAGGAATTGCAAAGCCACAGCGAGATCTGTTGTTAAAAGACGCCGAGTTACCGTCGAATTTTTTGGCTGCTCACATCGCCTTCGAAGACAACCTGCCGGAAACAATTATCAGAGACCCGCAATACTCGTATCGCGTCGCTTACGTTGAGCAATCAATCAACTCCAAGGGCAAGGCAGATCAAGTTGTCGAATTCATCAGGCCGGAGTCGGCTGAGGGACAAGAGATTAGTCGAGTTTTAGTCAAGGAATCAGAGCGAAGAAAATACAAACCTAAAGACATAATTGAGACTATGCGGAAAGAAGGTCACAGCAGCTTTAATCAGTATGCGCATCAACTTCTTTGGTTAGAGGCAGATGGGAAAAACCCGTCTCTTAAGTTTGGCGTTGAGCTCAGACCGGGCGATTGGTGGTGGTATGATAAATGGCTTGAGTACGTTCGCGAGAAGCTCAATCAAAAGTGATCTCAGATAGTTGACCTTCAAGCGTCAATAGTTGATGCCGCCACCAGTATACGGCCTCTCGGAACCGTTCAAATGCGTCTTCTCCATCCTCGAATATGATCTTTGCTTCATCTCCGTGTAGCGAGAATTGGGCGCCAAATGTATATGTTTTCAGAAGGTTATTTCTCTCTTTCTCGATGAATTGCCAAAAGATCCAAGAATTTTCTTTGTTAGATCTAATTTGTTTCCACCAGCTGGCGATGGCTTGGGCGTGTTCTTCAGATGCGTTCGTATCGACTTTTGCCAAGACATGACCAACTGTCCTGAGAAGTGCTACCCCTGCAACCCAAAAGAGTCTCCACTCCACATACTCCTCGTCACCGTCCGAAATCTCTGATGTTCGGAAGTTAAAAAGTATGGAAACACAGTCCCAAAATGGCGCCCATGCTGAGAGTGTCTGTTGAGGGGGATTAAATGTAAAAATGTCACCGGTAACGTAATCATCCATTGCGACCGCCACAGAATTACAGGGAACACGCGAGATTATAGGGCACGACTTTAATTCGCGCTCTGATTATAGGGTTCTGTTCGTTTTCTCGCTATACTAGCGCCTGCTGCACCCCAACCAACTGAATTAAAGGGACACACTCCCTGATTGTCCCCAACGTCTCATCCTCCCAGCCAACTCAGTCGACACCTCCCACCCGAACCGCCGCTCCGCATTCCGGTGCGCGGTCATCCGCACGACCTCCTCAAGCAGGTAAGTCGGCCCCCAGTTGTCGTCAGCGTCCGGCAGGTCTCGCGCGCCTCAGCTCTCGGCGTCGGTTGCCCCTTCCTGCTCGGCGATGACCAGGAACTCGCTATCCTCCAGCGGGCGGTGCCTCGACGCGCCGGCGCGCTGGCTTCTTGTGAGGATGCGGCCGACCTGTTCGGGTGTTGCCGTCAGGCCGTATTCCGCCAGTTTCTGGACGATTGCGCCGGAGTCGCTCCATTTGCCGATGACGAGCTCCGCGGTCCGGCCGACGACTTCCGGCTCGAACGGGAAGGCGAAGCGGCGGGCGTTTTCGTTGGTGAATTCGGTGATGGCGCGCCATTGCTCGTACCGGAACGCGCCCTTGCCGACGACCGGCTTGTAATAGTCGATCGGCAGGCCGCTGATGCTCTCGACGAGCTGGCAAACCTCCGGCAGCCGGTCGAGCTGCAGGCCCGTTTCGGCGCCGTAGATCATTTTGAGCGCGGCGGCGACGGACTCCATGGATGCGTTTCCGGCGCGATAGCCGATCCCGTTGATCGAGACCTGCAGCACATCGGCGCCGCCCTCATAGCCGCCGAGCACGTTGGCGACGGCGAGGCCGAAATCGTTGTGGCAATGGACCTCGACTTTCAGGCCCGTGTGCTCCTTCAGGTGGCTGACCAGAAAGCGGATCGCGGCGGGGCGGGCGATGCCCTGGCTGTCGACAACGGTAACGTAATTGGCACCTTCCGCCTCCGCCGCCTTGGCGGCGCGCGTGATGTGGTCGAGGTCGGCGCGGGTGGTCTCCGGCATGAACAGGTTCACGACACAGCCCGCCGCGCGGGCCGCCCGGACTTCCTCGATCATCTTTGCGAACTGCGCCTCGCGGCTGGTCTTGAAGACGTGGCGCTGCATCTCGTCGCCGATATGGTACCAGACCATGACATGCCGCACGCCGAGCTCGAGCGCTTTCTCGACCCGTCCCGGCTGCCAGGTGACCCAGAAATCCATGCCGAGATCCCGGCGCATGATTTCGCGAATGACTTCCTGCCAGCCCGGCACCGTCAGGAAAATCTCGGTGCGCTTGATTCCGAGGCGGGCCAGAGCCTCGGCAATCCTCACCTTGTCCGCCGTCGTGAAGGCGAGATCGGCGGATTCCTCGCCGTCGCGGAGTGTCAGGTCGTGCAGTTCGACCGGGCGGGGCGGTACGGCGATCGCCGGATCGAAATTATGCCTGCTGGTGGCCCAGCGCGGGCCGTTCCAGGGTTCGCTTCCGGTGTTCTCTCGCGTGTTCGACATGGACATTCCTCCCTTTTACCCTCAGGTCTTCCTAGCCTGTTTAGGGTGTCCGGGCCGCATAGACGATCCTGACCGAAATCGGGAAGAGCATGCGCCCGGAACGCCTTGAAGGTTCGGGGTTGTAACCGGAGAAGTCCATTAAATTTGAAGACGGATGGTGGGCGGACGAAGACGCGCGCCGTAGGCGTTAAAAAGAGTGGGCTGGATGTTCATCAGCATCAGCGATCCTCGCCAAACACTCCTCAACACTCTCTTGCATCGGTCATCCCGGACTTGATCCGGGACCTTTCTGTGTCAGGCACCGACTTATGATGAAGGAGATCCCGGATCAAGTCTGGGATAACGACGAGGGGGCCGGGATGACGATGATGGGCGCCGGATGACGACGATGCGGGCGCGATGACGACGAGGTGTGTGCTGGCGATGATAGGATACGGCGCGGCCTGCCGATTAAGAGTCAGCTGTTTTTGCTCCATTCGGAGAGGGCGGCGTTAACGAGGCGGTGCCGTTGTTGCTTGGCGACGTCGAAAGCCGTGTCTTCGCTGCCTTTGCGGTACCGGGCCGCGTTTTCCTGCTCGATATTGACCGGCGGGCACCCGAACTGGTCCGCGCTGACGTCCACGATCCAGCCGCCACATACGACCCAGGCATGGCCGTGCCAGCGGCCGTCGTTGAAAAAGCCTTCGTCCTGCGCCGGATCATTGCCCTGTTCGACGCGGGCGTCGAACCCGTATTCCTGGAGCACTGTGGCGAGGAAAAGGCTGCTGGTCTGGCAGGTGCCGATTGAAAGAGGATCGGGAAGAGGGCGGCCGCGCAATTTGTGCCACGCGGGCCAGATGCCTTCGAGAAACCGGCGGACGTCAACGGCGATGCGTTCCAGCTCGACCTTGGACGGCGCAACTATGCTCACCTGGGCGCGCTTCCGTCCGCTTCGGCTTTGTACAACCCACGGGCCTCAAGCTCCCCGATTTTGGCGAGGACGTGATCGACTTCTATGCCGTCCATCAGGGTCGAGACCGCAGCGTTGTCGCTGTGCAGGCGGTCCATCAGGGTTTCGGCGCTGTCCGGGGTGCGGACAACGAAGCCATTTTCGCCCCAGGGCCGGTAATGCTGGTCCTTGGTCGGCCCGAACAGGCCGATGGTCGGAATGCCGGAAGCGGCCGCGAGATGCATCATGGCGGAGTCGTTGGCGACCATTAGCCTGCATTTTCTCAGCAGCTCGTAGGTCGAGAGGATATCCAGCCCGAAGGCGTCGATCACTCTTCCTCCATCCTGTTTCTCTAGCAGCGTCGCGCCGGCCTCCCGCTCGTCGGGACCGCCGACGAGCACGATCTTGGCACCCGGCAAGAAGGCTTTCATCTGCCGGATGCGGTCCGCAAGCTCTGCGAAGCGGTCCGCGGGCCAGGTCTTGCCGGCCCAATTGGCGCCGACGGCGAGGGCGATCGGGTTCTTCGCTCCCGCGAGCAGCTTTTCCGCCGTCTCCCGATGTTCCGGCGCGGTCCAGATCTTCGGGTCCAGTGACGGCAAGCCGAACATCGAGGCGTTCAGCTCCACTCGGTGCCGTCCGGTCCGGTCCTTCGGGACGCTGTAGCGCTTTCCGGCTAGCAACAGCCACGGCATGGCCGAGCGGCGCAGATCGACGACGACGCGCCACTTCCGGGGCGCCATGGCCCGCCAGAGCTTCCACCAGTGGCCATGATTGGGCTGCTTTTTGATGATGTGCAGTGCTTCCAGGTTAGGCACTTCACCGAACACCTTCGATGCCGGGCCGCCGCAGGCGATGGTGATGCCGTCTTCGGGATATTGTTCATGCAGCCAGGCGAGAATACCGGTCGAGATAATCGCGTCGCCGATCCGTGTGGAGGTAATGAATAATATCGACATCGGGTCTCTCTGGATTTGGTCTTGTCTCGGTATTCGCGGGCAGGCCTGTTCAGTCCGGCATCGAATCCAGCGCGGCCTGCAGGATGTAAGCGGCGGCGAGCTGGTCAACCCGGGCCGCGCGTTTCTTCCGTGTCATGTCCGCGTCGATCATCGCTCGCTCGACGGCCATGGTGCTCATGCGTTCATCAAAGAAGGCAACCGGAAGGTCGATTCGCAAGATAAGCTCCCTCGCGAAATCGCGGGTCGACTGGCAGCGCGGACCCTCGGTGCCGTCCATGTTCAGGGGCAGGCCGATCAGGAAGGCACCGACATTCTTTTCCTCGCAGATGCGGGCCAGATGCTCCGCGTCTTTGGTGAACTTCTTGCGCTGGATTGTCTCGATTGGAGAGGCGACGCGCAGGAACGGGTCGGAGACGGCAATGCCTATGGTCTTGGAGCCGAGGTCCAGCCCCAGAATCCGGGTCAGCTTGCCCATCTTTGCGGGCAGGTCGGCAGGGTTGCAGAATGTCATGTGCCAGTGATACCTTCGCCACCGTTTTGCGGCTCTGTGCTTGATGTATGGGGCTGCCGCGAAATTCCGAATATTACGGAGAGCCTTATCCGATGTCGCTTGACAAAGCCACTGTCGCGAAAATCGCGCATCTCGCGCGTATCAAGACCGATGACGCACAACTGGATGCAATGGTCGGTGATCTGAACACCATTCTCGGCTTCGTCGAGCAATTGAGCGAAGTGAATACGGACAATGTCGAGCCGTTGGCGAGCGTCACAGGCCACGGCCTGCCGTTGCGCGCCGATGCGGTGTCCGACGGCGCCTATCCCGAACGTGTTCTGGCGAACGCGCCGGACCGGGCGCATGGCTATTACGCTGTTCCGAAGGTGGTCGAATAATGAGCGATCTTATCTCTCTCAGTCTTACAGAGGCGCGCGATGCGCTGAAGACGAAAAAGACATCCTCCGCCGAGCTGACCGACGCCTATATCGGCGCCATGGAAGCGGGCAAGAGCCTGAACGCGTTCATCACCGAGACGCCGGACAAGGCTCGAGAGATGGCCAAGGCCTCCGACGAGAAGCTTGCCAAGGGTGAAGGCGGGACCATGGAAGGTCTGCCGGTCGGGATCAAGGATCTGTTCTGCACCAAAGGCGTGCTGACCACGGCGGCCTCGCACATCCTCGACGGCTTCAAGCCGGAATATGAGTCGACGGTGAGCCAGAACCTCTGGAACGCTGGCGCGGTGATGCTCGGCAAGCTCAATCTCGATGAATTCGCCATGGGCTCCTCGAACGAGACCAGCCATTACGGTGCGGTCGAGAACCCGTGGCGCCGGTCCGGCGGCGATAACGCGAAGCTGGTACCCGGCGGCTCCTCCGGCGGCTCCGCCGCTGCCGTCTCCGGCCGTCTCGCCATTGCCGCGACGGGCACTGATACCGGCGGCTCGATCCGTCAGCCTGCCAGCCTGTGCGGCATTGTCGGCATCAAGCCGACTTACGGCCGTTGCTCGCGATGGGGTGTCGTGGCCTTTGCCTCCTCGCTCGACCAGGCCGGCCCGTTGACCCGGACCGTCTCCGACGCAGCCCTGATGCTGGGCGCCATGGCCGGGCACGATCCGAAGGACTCCACATCCGCTGACATTGCGGTGCCGAATTTCGAAGCAGCGCTGACCGGTGACGTTCGCGGCATGAAGATCGGCATTCCGAAGGAATACCGGGTCGACGGCATGCCGGATGAAATCGATGCGCTCTGGAAAAAAGGCGCGGATATGCTCCGGGACGCGGGGGCGGAGATCGTCGATATCAGCCTGCCACACACCAAATACGCGCTGCCGACCTACTACATCATCGCGCCGGCAGAAGCCTCGTCCAATCTGGCCCGCTATGACGGTGTCCGCTATGGCCTCCGGGTCGATGGCGACAGCCTTATCGAGATGTACGAGAACACCCGCGCCGAAGGTTTCGGCGACGAGGTGAAGCGCCGTATCTTGATCGGCACCTATGTGCTGTCGGCGGGTTATTACGATGCCTACTATCTGAAGGCGCAGAAAGTGCGGGCGCTGATCCAGAAAGACTTCAATGACGCCTACAGTCAGGTCGACGCGATCCTAACCCCGACGGCGCCGTCCGCAGCATTTGCCGTGGGCGAGAATCAGGACGACCCGATCAAGATGTATCTGAATGACGTCTTCACCGTGCCGGCCAGCCTTGCCGGTCTGCCGGGCATTTCGGTTCCCGTTGGGCTCTCCGGGGAAGGTCTGCCGCTGGGGCTTCAGATACTCGGCAAGGCGTTCGACGAGGAAACCGTCCTCAAGGTTGGCCATGTACTGGAACAGGCGGCAGGCTTCGATGCCCTGCCGGGCTTCCTGACGGGAGTGAAGTGAGATGACGGCGGAAAAATCAAACCTGATCACGGGCAACACGGGTGACTGGGAAATTGTCATCGGTCTTGAGGTGCACGCTCAGGTAACCTCCAACTCTAAACTGTTCTCCGGATCGGCGACGACTTTCGGGTCCGAGCCGAACAGCCAGGTGTCGCTGGTCGACAGCGCCATGCCGGGCATGCTGCCTGTGATCAACGAGGAATGCGTCCGGCAGGCCGTGCGCACCGGCCTTGGGCTGAATGCCGCGATCAATCGCTTCAGCGTGTTCGACCGGAAGAACTATTTCTACGCGGACCTGCCGCAGGGTTACCAGATCAGCCAGTTCAAACAGCCGATCGTGGGCGAGGGCGAGATCACCGTCGATCTGCCGGGTCCGCGCAGCAAAACCATCGGGATCGAGCGGTTGCATCTGGAGCAGGATGCCGGCAAGTCGATCCATGACCAGAGCCCGACCAAGAGCTATATCGACCTGAACCGCTCCGGTGTGGCGCTTATGGAAATCGTCTCCCGTCCGGACATGCGGTCTGGGGAAGAGGCGGCGGCCTATGTGAAGAAGCTACGGTCCATTCTGCGTTATCTGGGCACATGCGACGGAAACATGCAGGAAGGCTCGATGCGCGCCGACGTGAACGTCTCCGTGCGCAAGCCTGGAGACGAGCTGGGTACCCGCTGCGAGATCAAGAACGTTAACTCGATCCGCTTCATGCAGCAGGCCATCGAATACGAGGCGCGCCGTCAGATCGAGATCATCGAGGATGGCGGCAGTATCGATCAGGAAACCCGCCTGTTCGACGCCAACAAGGGCGAGACCCGTTCCATGCGGTCGAAGGAAGAAGCGCACGATTACCGTTACTTCCCGGACCCCGACCTGCTGCCGCTGAGTTTCAGCGAGGAGTTTGTCGCTGCGGAGAAGGCTAAATTGCCGGAGCTGCCGGACGCCAAGAAGGCACGCTTCATGAGCGATTGGGGGCTCAGCCCTTATGACGCCGCGATCCTGGTGGAAGAGCAGGAGACGGCGGCCTTCTACGAGAAGGTGGCAAACGGGCGCGACCCGAAGCTGGCCGCGAACTGGATGATCACCGAGCTGTTCGGCAATCTCAACAAAGCGGGCAAGGATCTTTCTGACTCGCCGGTTGACGAGGCGAAGCTTGGCGGACTGATCGATCTGATCGCCGACGATACGATCTCTGGCCGCATCGCCAAGGACGTCTTCGCCGAGATGTTCGAGAGCGGCAAGGATGCTGCCACGATTGTCGAGGAGAAGGGACTTAAACAGGTCACCGACACGGGCGCGATCGAAGAATTGATCGACAGCGTTATGGCATCCCAGGAAGAGAAGGTTGCGGAGTATCGCTCCGGCAAGGACAAGCTGTTCGGCTTCTTCGTCGGTCAGGTGATGAAACAAAGCCAGGGCAAGGCCAACCCGGCCATGGTCAACGAGCTACTGAAGAAGAAGCTCGCCGGGTGATCCTGATATCAGGCTGAATGAAAAGGCGGTCGGAGCTCCCGACCGCCTTTTTTGTTTCCGCGATGCGGATGTCGGCTTCGTATCGTGGCGGTGCAGGGCGATGTTATAAGCACCGCAGCATTTAGCACTTTTTGTGATGATCCTGATTTAGGGGGACTAATTATGGCTGGGAACTTCCCGCTCCACGTCGCACTACCGTTGGCCAAGGCGGAAATTATCGCCGATGAGGCCCTTAGCGTCGCAACCGCTGAAAAGATGCTGCCAATGACCGTTGTTGTGCTCGATGCCGGCGGTCAGGTGGTGTGTCTGAAGCGTCAGGACGGCTCCGGCATTGGCCGTGTCGAGATCGCGACGGCGAAAGCCTGGGGTGGCCTCGGTTTCGGTGAATCGTCCCGCAATCTTGGTGGCCGCCTGAAAGAACGTCTTGGCTTCCAGGTCGCGGCTGCCAGCGCGTTTGACGGTCAGTTCGCGGCCGTTCCGGGTGGTTCGCTCATCCTCGAAAATGGTGCGGTGATTGGCGCCGTCGGCGTCAGCGGCGATCTATCCGAGAAAGACGAGTTCTGTGCCTGCAAGGGTATCCAGAAAGCCGGCTATACGAGCGAGCCGACCGAGCTGGACGAGAGCTGGCGCTAATCTAAAGCCCTTTAAACTTTCACAATATCCGTCATCCCGTTTTCAACGGGATGACGGTCTAAAGCATTACAGCCAGTACGGCGTCGGGTTGTAGAGATCGACCAGGAAGTCGACGAACGCCCGGACCTTTGGTGACAGGTGGCGTCCGCTCGGATAGACGGCGTAGATCGGCACGTCCTCGCGGACATAGTCTTCCAGCAGGGTTACCAGCTTGCCGCTTTTGACATGCTCGCCAGCCATAAAGGCCGCCAGCATGGCGAGGCCGCCGCCTGACAGCACGGTTTGCAGAACCGAGTCGCCGTTATTCATGGCCAACGTTCCCTTGGCGCGCAGGATCTTCTGCTGGTTGTCGACCATGAAGTGCCAGTCGTTGATCGGGTTGCCCGGCGCGTAGGTGATCAGAGAGTGGTCGTTCAACTGGTCCGGCGTTTCAGGCTGGCCCCATTTCTTGAGATAGTCTGGGCTGGCAACGATCATGCGATGGTTCACTGCCAGTTTGCGTGCAATTAGGCTGGAATCCTTAAGCTGAGCGATCCTGATGGCGAGATCGATCCCCTCATCGACGAGATCCACCACGCGATCGTTCACCAGCAACTGCACCTCAACTTCCGGATACCGGTCGAGAAATTCCGGCAGGTGAGGGGCTACATGGCGGTGTGCGAAGGTCGTCGGTGCAGTAACCTTGAGCAGTCCGCGAGGCGCGGAGTGCGCTTGGGAGACAGCGATTTCCGCCTCGTCCACATCGGCCAGGATGCGTTTGCAGCGCTCGTAATAGGCGGAACCGACCTCAGTGAGGCTTACCCGCCGCGTTGTCCGGTTCAGCAGGCGGACGCCGAGCCGGTCCTCAAGTCCAGAGAGCTGCTTGCTCACGACCGAGGGCGAGACATTGAGGGTTCGCGAAGCGCCGGCGAGACTATCATTCTCGACTACGGAGCAAAAAACCTTCATCGCCGTTAAAGTATCCATTTCAGCGCATTTCCCCTGAACGGTACGGAATTATTCATTCGTTATAGGAACTAATACGATGCTTTAAAAGAGAATTATCAGTTTGACTGCCCGTATCATACGTTAAGAATGACAGTGCTCGTCTATCGACCTGTTCAATTGCCCCGCCGGGCGGACAGTACGAACTGCGGCAGTGCCC
This sequence comes from Nisaea sp., assembly GCF_039990255.1. GTDB lineage: Bacteria > Pseudomonadota > Alphaproteobacteria > Thalassobaculales > Thalassobaculaceae > Nisaea. The sequence continues at coordinate 975,003 of NZ_JBDXGG010000018.1, forward strand.
CTCATCGCCGCGTATCGGAGACCCACTCGATAATTGGTGTCCTTACTGACTCTTTTGGACATCCGGACCGTCTGACCGGCTTTTTATGAGGCTGCAGAGATTTCCGCACGATGGAAATCACTGCAGCCTTATTTGTCACGGGACAATCGGGGCAATTCCCACGCTTCCCGCCCCATGATAGAGGCATAAGCGATCCGCTCATATGTGGTCCATCGTTCCAACTCTTGCCGGAGCCGGTAATGCGCAATAACGACCTGAAGCCCGAGACCCTTTCGGCACAGGCACTCGGCCATGTCGACGAGACGACGGGGGCGGTGACGCCACCGATTCATCTATCGACGACGTTCGAACGGAATGCCGACAACAGCTATCCCAAGGGGTTCGTCTACACGCGCAGCGAGAATCCGACATACGACGTTGCCGAAGATCTGCTGGCACGGCTTGAAAACGGAGCGGGCGGGTTGATTTTCTCCGCAGGGATGTCTGCGGCGGTGGCCCCTTTCATGACCCTGCGTCCGGGCGATCATGTGCTGGCTCCGACAGTGATGTACTGGGCCCTGCGTAGCTGGCTGCTGGACTTCACTGCGCAGTGGAATATCGAGATCGATTTTTTCGATGTGAATAAACCGGAGAGTGCCACGGATCTGGTCCGGCCGGGGAATACAAAGCTGGTGTGGATTGAAACTCCCGCAAACCCGCTTTGGGATTGCCTCGACATTGCCTGGTTCGCACAACTCTCTCACGATTCTGGTGCCCGGCTGTGTGTTGATTCGACTGCGGCAAGTCCGGTTTTGTCGCGGCCGATTGACCATGGCGCTGATCTGGTCATGCATTCGGCGACGAAATATCTGAATGGGCACAGCGACGTGCTCGGGGGTGCCCTGATCGCTGCCAAGGCTGACGAGTGGTGGGACGATATCCGACGGGTCCGCACGGCTCACGGCATGGTTATGGGGCCGTTCGAGGCCTGGCTCCTGTTGCGTGGCATGCGCACGCTGCATCTCCGGGTCCGCAAGGCATCGGAGAACGCCATGACGATTGCGGAGCATTTCCACAATCATCCGAAAGTTGCGTCCGTTCTTTATCCTGGGCTGCCGACCCACGCTACGCACGATGTCGCGGCGAAACAGATGGAAGACGGTTTTGGCGGCATGCTGTCGCTCCGGATTGACGGGGGTGAGAAGGCCGCGATCAAGACGGCGGCGAACCTCGAGCTGATCCACCGGGCAACCTCGCTCGGTGGCGTCGAGAGCCTGGTCGAGCACCGCGCCTCGATCGAGGGCAAGGGCACACCGGTTCCGGCTGACCTGTTGCGCTTCTCAATAGGGATCGAAGATGTCGGCGATCTTATTCAAGACCTTGAGCAGGCGCTTCTGGCGGTCTGAGAAGGCCCAGAGTGAAGCGTTCTAAACTTGGCCAAGGCCGCCTTTTCAGGCGGCCTTGGCTTCCTGGATCGCCGCCCAGACCTTTTCCGGCGTTGCCGGCATATCGATGTGTTTGACGCCAAGAGGCGCGAGCGCATCGACAAGGGCGTTCATGATCGAGGGCAGTGAGCCTGCGCAGCCTGCCTCGCCGCAACCCTTTGCGCCGAGCGGGTTCGTCGTCGCTGGAACGGCATGGGTGGCGAAGGTGAAATTCGGCACGTCGCTGGCGCGGGGCACCGCGTAATCCATATAGCTTCCGGTTTGTAGCTGGCCTTCCGAGTCATAGACGGCGTTTTCCATCAATGCCTGGCCGAGGCCCTGCACAATGCCGCCATGGGCCTGACCCTCGACCATCAGCGGGTTCACCACGGTTCCGAAATCGTTGACCATGTTGTACCGGTCGATCTCGACCACACCGGTATCCGGATCGACTTCCAACTCGCAGACATGACAGCCGTTCGGGAAGGCCGACGGGGCGGCGTCGAAGATGTGCTTGACGCTTAGATCCCGGGGCAGCTCCTCCGGCAGGTCCAGCCCGCCACGAAGTTGTTCCGCCAGTTCGGTGACTGTGACGGTTCGGTCCGTACCCGCAACCTGGAAAGAACCGCCCTCGAAGACGATGTCCTCGACCGCCGTCTCGAACACATGGGCGGCAATCTTTTTGCCCTTGTCGATGACGATGTCACTGGCTTCAAGAATGGCGGCGCCGCTGGCCATGATGGATTTGGAACCGCCCGTACCACCGCCTGCGATCAGCTCGGCGCTGTCGCCCTGAATCAGCCGAATCCGCTCGAATGGGACACCGAGTTTCTGGTGAAGCACCTGGGCGAATGGGGTCCAGTGGCCCTGGCCGTAATCGAGCGTGCCGGTAATTATGGTGACGTCGCCGTTTTCTTCGAAACGGATGCCGCCCATTTCTTCCTGCACCGGCGCGGTGACTTCAAGATAGCAGCCGACGCCACGCCCGCGCAGCTTGCCGCGCTTCTCACTCTCAGCTTTGCGACCGTCGAATCCGTCCCAGTCCGCCGCTTCGACGGCTTTTTGCATGATGGTCGGGAAATCGCCACTGTCGTAATTCATGCCGTTCGCGGCGGCGTAGGGGATTTCGCTCGGCAGGATCTGGTTTCGGCGGCGCAGTTCAATGGCGTCGATACCCATTTCCCGCGCAGCTGTTTCGATCAGCCGTTCCATGTAGTAGTTCGCCTCCGGCCGTCCGGCCCCGCGATAGGCTGTGACCGGTGTCGTGTTGGTGAAGACAGCCTTGGAAGACATTTCGATCAACGGCAACCGATAGACACTGTTGGCATTTTTCAGCGTATTCAGGGTCGGCATCATCGGGGAGACGGCAGTCAGGAACGCACCGACATTGCCGTAGCCGGTGATCCTGAGTGCGGTGAACGTGCCATCCGCATCCAGAGCCAGTTCCGCCGTCATGTCGTGATCCCGGCCATGACAGTCGGAGAGAAAGCTGCCGGAGCGGTCGTCTGTCCATTTCACCGGCCGACCCAGCACCTTCGCGGCGTGCAGAACGCAAATGTATTCGGGGTAGGCACCGGCCTTCATGCCGAAGGAGCCACCGACATTGCCCGTGATGACATGCATCTTTTCCGGCTCGATATTGAACACCTGCTTGGCCAGCGTGTTCATCATGCCGAAGACGCCCTGACAGCCGACATGCAGGGTATATCCGTCGCTTGCTGTGTCGAACGAGGCGACGGCCGAGCGAGGCTCCATCGCGCTTACGACGATCCGGTTGTTACGTATAGGCAGACTGGTGGTATGAGCGGCTTTTGTAAAAGCCGCATCGACCTCAGCCGTGTCGCCATACTGGAAATCGATGGCGGTGTTGCCGGCGACGCTTTCATAAAGCTGTGGTGCGCCATCTCCGGCGGCCGCACGGGCATCCGTGACGGCGGGCAGAGGATCGATGTCGAGCTCTACCAGTTCCGCTGCATCTCGGGCCTGCAGAGATGTTTCCGCGATGACGATGGCCACTGGATCGCCGACATAGAGAACCTTTTCCGTCGCCAGCGCCGGGCGCGGCACGTAGTTGATCGGACTGCCGTCCCGCCCTTTCAAGGGCAAGCCGCATTTCATCGTTCCGAGGCCGGCCGCATCCAGATCGGCCCCGGTCAGGATTGCGAGGACGCCGGGAGCCGCCTTCGCCTCCGCAATGTCGATTCCGTTCAGGGTGCCGTGAGCATATGGACTGCGGACCATTACGCCATAGGCCTGGCCGTCGAGGTTTACATCGTCGGTGTAATTGCCCTCGCCGCGCAGCAGCTTGGGGTCTTCGGAACGGGTCACCGGTTGTCCGATCCCGTATTTCATCATGCCGAGCTGATTGTCTTCGACGACAGAATCCATAATTCTTTCCCTGTAAGGTCAGACGCAGTAAGCCGATCGCGGACGCGACGGAAAATGTGCAAATATCGTAGTGTGTAAGACGCGTTGGGCAAGGGCTTTTCCATTTACCACGCTGCACTGCGGCATGATGTGGTATTCCGTTTAAAATCGCTTCCGGCGCTCTGCCAAACGGGACTGTGATTCACCTAATTACTATCGGATCGGCCCCCCACGGTTCGCGCCTGTCAGGAGAAAGTCTTAAATGTTCGCGCATGCGCGTTTTACGCTGCCCAGATCGTGGCTTGTGGTCCTGCTGGCAGCTCTCGCAGCCTTTGCTCCAATGTCAATTGACATGTATCTGCCAGCCCTGCCTGCGATCGCGCGCGATCTCGGTGTGCCAGCGCGCGAGGTGCAGGCCACGCTCGCCATCTTCATGGCTGGTTTCTCTGTAGGAATGTTGATTTACGGCCCGATTTCGGACCGGTTCGGGCGCCGCCCGGTCATGCTGGTTGGTATTCTGATTTTTATCATCGCCTCGCTCGCGTGTGTCTATGTGGAGCGTATCGATCAGCTCATCGTCGCACGCCTGTTTCAGGCAATCGGCGGCGGTGCGGCTTCAATCCTTGCCAGGACAGTGGTTCGGGATCTTTTTACCGCGCAGGAAGCGGCCAGTGTTCTCTCGCTGATGATGGTCCTCACTACTCTCGCGCCGGTTCTTGCACCTTTGGCGGGCGCAGCGCTGTTGGAGGTTGCCAATTGGCGGGCGATCTTTGTCGTGCTGCTTGGCTTCGGGACAGTATCCATTCTTTTGGTGCTGCTATTACTTCCCGAGACCCATACGAAAGAGGCGCGGGGCGGTATAACCATGATGCAAGCGCTTGGCGCCTACTGGCATATTCTCTCGAATGGCCCGGCCTTTGGTCTGACGGTTGCCAGCTCCGCCGTCTTTGCCGGACTGTTCGCCTATATCGCGGGCTCGTCCTTCGTCTTCATCGAGCACTTCGGCATGACGCCGGGCTTCTATGCCATGTTGTTTGCCATGATTTCTGCGGCGATCATGGTATCTGCTTTCGCGAACAGCCGCCTGACCCGGCATTTTGAACTGAAGAGCCTTATTTCGGCGGGGATGATAATTGCTTTCGCGGCTGGGCTTTATTTGGTCGTGATCGAGTTTAGCGATCTTGAAGGACCATTTACGATTATGGCCGGCCTGATGGCGTTTGTCTCAATGGTACCGATTATCGGCGCCAACGGCATGGCGTTGCTGATGGCGCATTATCCCAAGAATGCAGGTGCTGCAGCCGCCACTCTCGGGGCATCTCAGTTCGGCTTTGGCGCGCTTGCTGCACTGGCTGTCGGCGCGCTGCATGATGGCACGGCCTTTTCCATGTGCGTCGTAATGGGGGCTGCGGGACTGATTGCGACGCTGGCTTTCTTCACGCTCTGTCGGCGCCTCTGACCGGCGCTTCTATCCAGCTTGCCGTGCGGCAGCCAGGATCATGTCACTTGCTTTTTCAGCGATCATTATCGTTGGTGCATTGGTGTTGCCGGAGGTGATGGTCGGCATTACAGAGGCGTCTACCACACGAAGATTCTGATAACCTTTCAGCTTCAGCTCCGGATCGACCACGGCCGCCGGATCGTCGCCCATGCGGCAGGTGCCGACAGGGTGGAAGATCGTCGTGCCGACCTGACCGGCAGCTTCCGCAAGAGACTCGTCCGCATCCGAATAGTTCGGGCCCGGTTTGAACTCGTCTGGGCTGTATCGGGAGAGGGCAGGCTGCGCAGCAATGCGCCGGGTCAGCCTGATCGCATCGGCGGCGACTTTCTTGTCCGCTTCGGAGGTAAGATAGTTAGGCTTGATCGCTGGTGCCGCCATCGGGTCCGCGCTCTTGATCGAGACCGTGCCACGGCTTTCAGGACGTAGATTGCAGACGCTGGCAGTAAAGGCACCGAAGGAATGCAGTGGATCGCCGAAGGCATCAAGCGAAAGCGGCTGGACGTGATATTCGAGGTCCGGCGTGTCCTTGGACGGATCAGACTTGGCGAACAGGCCGAGCTGAGACGGAGCCATGGTCATCGGGCCGCGCCGGAACAGGGCATATTCGAGGCCGATGCCGAGTTTGCCGATCAGAGAATTGGCTCTCTGGTTGAGGGTTTCTACGCCAGACACCTTGTAGGCGCAGCGGATTTGCAGATGGTCCTGCAAATTGCCGCCGACCTCGGCATTTGCATGTCGCACTTCAATGCCATGCTGCTTCAGCAGTTCCGGATCGCCGATGCCTGAAAGTTGCAGGATCTGCGGGGAGCCAATGGCGCCAGCGGAAAGTACCATCTCACCGCTACATGTGGCGCGGGCGTCTTTGCCCTTCACTGAGAGCGATATTCCGGTGCAGCGCGTGCCGTCAAATTCCAGCGCCTTGGCATGGGCATGGGTAACGATATGCAGATTGGAGCGATGTTTGACCGGTTTCAGGAAGGCTGTGGCGGCGCTCCAGCGGATGCCTTTGCGCTGGTTGACGTGGAAATAGCCAACACCCTCGTTGTTACCGCGGTTAAAATCGTCCGTCTCCGGAATGCCTGCCTCGACAGCGGCCTGCTTGAAGGCGTCGAGAATTTCCCAGGAAAGCCGCTGGTTCTCGACCCGCAGCTCGCCGTCCGGATTGCGGCCATTCTCGTCGCGGACCTGAAAGCCTTCGGAGCGGGTGAAATAGGGCAGCACATCGTCCCAGCCCCAGCCCGGATTGCCAAGCTGGCGCCACTGGTCATAGTCCCGCGCCTGACCGCGCATATAGATCATGCCGTTAATGGACGAGCAGCCGCCGATGACCTTGCCGCGCGGGTAGTTGAGGGCCCGCCCTCCAAGGCCGGGTTCGGCCTCGGTCTTGAACAGCCAGTCCGTGCGCGGATTGCCGATGCAGTAGAGATAGCCGACGGGGATATGGATCCAGTGATAGTTGTCGTTACCCCCGGCTTCCAGCAGCAGGACCTTGTTCGCCGGATCGGCGGACAGCCGGTTCGCCAGCACGCAACCGGCGCTGCCGGCGCCGACAATGATGTAATCGTAGGTCCCGAGGTCCCTGGTCACGTCGTTCCATCCCTGAAGTCGTTTTATATAATTTTTGCAATCCGTCCGGCGGCAGGCAAGCGCCGCCGGGGGCGTCAGTTCGTCATGGCCTGATAGACCAGTGTGCGCAACTCGCGGCGCAGCGGGTAGGAGGAGGAGGGCATGAGCTGGGTCATGTGCACCACGCTCAACTCTTCGACCGGATCGATCCAGAATCCGGTTGAGGCCACGCCGCCCCAGGCCCACTCGCCCGTTGTACCAAGCACCTGTGTCCTCGCCGGATCGATCACGACCGAACCACCCAGGCCGAAACCGATACCTTTCATCGGCATTTCGCTGAACACTGGCTGGCCGATCGAGGCCATGTCACCGGGCAGATGGTTCATCAGCATGAGCTCGACAGATTTTCGTCCGAGGATCGGGTCGCTCCCCGTGCCGCCATGGGTGCGGATCATTTCCATGAAACGGAGATAGTCTTTCGTCGTGGAGCAAAGCCCGCCACCGCCGGAGAACATCGTAACCGAATTTGCATAGCGGCTGTCCTCGATCTCATCGATCCGCCGGATGCTTTCATCCTCGGTCTTGGCATAGCAGGCGCTGAACCGGTCCAGCTTGTCGGACGGGACAGCGAAGAAGGTGTCTTCCATGCCGAGCGGCTCGAAGATTCGGTCATGCAGGAATTCGGGCAAGGACATACCGGAGGCGGTCTCCACCACCCGGCCGAGCACATCCGTCGAGACACCGTAATTCCACCGTGTGCCGGGCTCGAAGACCAGCGGAATGTCCGCGAGCTTGGCGACGGTCTCGTCCAGCCGGCCGTTCTTCTCGGAAAAATCGATCTTCGCCTTGCGCAGTGCCTTGCCGACCGGGCCTGGATCGAAAATGCCATAGGTCAGGCCGGATGTATGTGTCAGCAGATGGTGCAGGCTCGGCTGAGTCTTGGCGACATGTGTGCTTACGCCATCCTCTTCAAGCACTTTCAGGTTTGCCAGCTCCGGGATATGCCAGGCCAGCGGATCGTCGAGCTGCAGTTTGCCGTCTTCCAGCAACTGCATGATCGCCGTGCTGACGATCGGCTTGGTCATCGAATAAATCCGGTGAATGCCGTTCGGCTCCGCCTTCAGGCCATTCTCGACATCGCGATGTCCAACGGTTTCGTGAAACACGATCTCTCCCCGACGGGCGATCAAAGTTTCGGCGAAGGGCAGTTTGCCGCCATCGACATAGCGGCTCATCCAGTCGCCGATCCGCTCCAGGCGCTTGTCGCTGAAACCGAGCGCGGAAGGTTTGGCGGTCTGGAAGTCGGTCATGAGATGTGTCCGTGCAGGAGTGAAGAATTTGAAAGGCAGGGGATTAGACGTCGGGCCGCCGGTTCCGGTCAACCTCCGGCGCGCGATTGCAGTCACGTCTTCTCCACACTAACGTTGCGCTGAAGAGCGAAGCCGCCCGGTATGAGGCGGCACGATACAAGGGAGGCAGGCGTGCAGGATATTGCGCCGAAGCAGGAAGATCTGGATCCGATCGAGCGGGCCAGCAGGGATGAGCTTGAAGCGTTGCTGCTGAGCCGGATGAATTGGAGTCTCGGACACGCTTTTGAGCACTCGCCAGTCTACCGGAAGAAGTTCGAGGATGTGAATGTGCATCCGGGCGATGTCTCTTCACTTGCAGATCTGGCGCGGCTGCCGTTCACCCGGAAGGCCGAACTGCGCGAGAACTACCCGTTCGGCATGTTCGCCGTACCGCGGGAAAAGTTGGCCCGTGTGCATGCTTCCTCTGGCACGACGGGGAAACCGACGGTCGTCGGCTATACCAAGAATGATATCGATATCTGGTCCGAGGTGATGGCCCGCAGCATCCGCGCGTCAGGCGGGAGGCCAGGGGACGTGGTGCATGTCGCCTATGGCTACGGCCTCTTTACCGGCGGGCTTGGGGCGCACTATGGCGCGGAGCGACTGGGCTGCACCGTGGTTCCGGCGTCGGGCGGGATGACTGAACGGCAAGTCACGCTGATCCGCGATTTCGGCGCACAGGTGATCATGGTGACACCGTCCTACATGCTCTCGATTCTGGATGAGTTCCGCGCACAGGGACTGGACCCGAAGGATACGCAATTGAAGGTCGGGATTTTTGGTGCGGAGCCCTGGACAGGCTCCATGCGGACCGAGATCGAGGAGGCTTTCGGTATCCACGCGGTCGATATCTACGGGCTGTCGGAGATCATCGGGCCGGGCGTGGCGAATGAGTGCGTTGAGACCAAGGACGGTTTGCATATCTGGGAAGATCATTTCTTCCCGGAGGTGATAGATCCCGCCACCGGCGAAGTGCTGCCGGACGGCGAACGTGGCGAGCTCGTGCTGACATCACTGACAAAAGAAGCCTTCCCTGTGATCCGCTACCGAACGGGTGATCTGACCCGCTTGCTGCCGGGAACCGCGCGGACCATGCGGCGGATGGAGAAAGTCACCGGCCGCTCGGACGACATGATGATCGTGCGCGGCGTGAATGTGTTTCCCACCCAGATCGAGGAACAGATCCTGAAGTGCAGGGGACTGGCGCCGCATTACCAGATCGAACTGACACGCAGTGGACGGATGGACAACATGACCGTGCTGGGCGAGGCGGCTCCGGATGCTGCCGGCAAGGAGGCACGAGACGCCAGCAGCGCGGAGTTGGCGCACCATATCAAGAGTGTCATCGGTGTCACAGCGTCGGTACGGGTGGGTGAGCCCGGAAGCGTCGAGCGCTCACAGGGTAAGGCACGCCGGATCATAGACAAGCGTTCGGCTGGCTAGAAGGTTTTGGCGTTGCAAGGGATGCAGCCAGTTTCCCGGCTGTTTCCACATAAGACGGGTCGCGATGGATAAGCATGACCGATGCGGCGCCATCCAGAAGTAACAGGATCTGTCGTGCCGTATCGGCGGCATTGGAATCGCCTGCGTTTGTTAGTTGCCCGCGAAGCCATTCCTCAAACGTCTTTTTGTGACGGGCTCCGGCAGCGATAGCGGGATGGCCCGGTAGGGCGGCCAGTTCGGCGGCAGTTCGCATGAACCCGCAGCCTTTCCACGAGGGATCGTTGGAAGCCTTGGCGAAGGCCATGAAAATTCCTTCTATCTTGTTGCTTACCGGACCGGGTGTCTCGTCGAACCAGCGTTTGTATAGGGCAAGCGTCGGCTGGTCGCGCGCTTCGAGATAGGCTGCGACAAGTTCGTCCTTGCTGGTGAAATGATAGTAGAGCGTGCGCTTCGTCACACCGGCCCGGCTGGCGATGGCCTCCACGCTCGTGCTTCTGATGCCCTCCTCGTAGAAGAGCTTCGCGGCGGCCTCGATGATCAGTGTTCGGGTCGGGCGGATCATATCCGCGTCATGTATACCGTCTAGTGAATGTACAGTCATTCGCACCTCATTGACAGTCAGTCCGACATGCAACTCTTTGAAAGGTATGAAAATGTCGGACCCGGTTCTCTTCGAACAGCATGGCAAGACGGCACTCTTGACCCTGAACCGCCCCAGCAAGCTGAATGCGCTGAACTATGACTTGATTGATCATCTGGTGCGCTGTCTCGACGAATGCGAGGCGCGGGGCGATATCCGGGCGGTAATTCTCACAGGTGAGGGGGATCGTGCCTTTTCCGCAGGCGCGGACATCGAGGATTTTGCGCCGAGCGTCCGAGCGGGGCAGGAGACCGCCTTGCGCGAGTTTGTCCGGCGGGGGCAGGCGATGACTGCGCGGATAGAAACTTATCCCAAACCCGTCATCGTCGCCGTGAATGGTCTAGCATATGGTGGTGGTTGCGAGATCACGGAAGCCGCCCCCCTTGCTCTTGCGTGTGAGGAGGCAACGTTCAGCAAGGCTGAAATCCGGCTCGGTTTCGCCCCTCCTTTCGGCGGCTCTCAAAGGCTCCCCCGCCTCATTGGCCGCAAACGGGCGTTGCGGATGTTGTTGACGGCCGATCCGATCACCGCCCGGCAGGCCTGCGACTTCGGACTCATCAACGACGTCGTGCCGAAGGGAAAGCTTCTGGATGAAGCTTTCGCCTTGAGTGGCAAGATCGCAGATTTTTCCCCACTGGCCGTTGCTGCCTGCCTCGGCAGCGTAACCAGGGGGATCAATGTGCCGATTGACGAGGGGTTGGCGATTGAAGCGGGTTACTTTGCCCGCATGGTTCCGACCCATGATCTGACGGAAGGCATCGCCGCGTTTATTGAGAAACGCCCCCCGTGCTTCGAGGGGCGCTAAAGGGATCAGGTGGTGCCCGCCTTGTGCACGTCCTTGCTGTCGGCGGGCGCCTGTTCCCGATCATTCAACCCGTAATCACGCAGCACGGAGGCGATGCGCAAACGGTAATCCTTGAAATATTTGTCGCGGCCCTTCGCCTGTGCCTGGCGGTGGGCGACGAGGTTCCGCCAGTCTTCGACCGCTTTCTCGTCACGGAAATAGGAAAGGGATAGAAGTTTCCCCTCGTTTGTAAGGCTCTGAAAACGTTCCACCGAGATGAAACCGTCAACCTGATCGACCAGCGCGCGCATGCTGGCGGCTATTTCCAGATATCCGTTCTTGTGGTCCGGATGCGGTTCAACTTCGAAAATGACGGCTATCATGGCGCGTCTCTCCCTATGCGTTTCTCTTTGGCGTCGGATTTGACGCATTGATCAGAAAAGTCCGGTCTTCACGCAGCAGGAACTTTTCCTTCTGCGCGAATTCATAATTCTCTTTGCCGAGCGGGTCAGCCGAAAGTCGCGCGCGATAGGCCTCATAGGCCGCCAGGCTCTCGATATTGTAGACACCATAGGCCAGTGTCGTAGAACCCTCATGCGGGGCGAAATAGCCGATCAGGTCGGCGCCGCAACGCGGGATTGCTTCGCCCCAGTTCCGGGCATATTGCGTGAACTGGTCTTTCTTGGTCGGGTCTATGTGATAGCGGATAAAGCAGGTAAGCATGTTGTCCTCCAATGTGATGGGAGGACAATCCCATCTTGGCGAATGGTCATGCTTCGGTTATGGTCGAAGTATGAAAGAAGGACCTGACATTGCGCTCATCGGCTCCCTGATTGGGGACCCGGCCCGGGCGAACATGCTGACCACGTTGATGACCGGCAAGGCTTTGACGGCGAGCGAACTTGCCGCCGAGGCCGGTATCACCCCGCAGACAGCAAGCTCACACCTCTCCAAGCTGGAGGCGGCTGGTTTGCTGAGCCAGCGCAAGCAGGGGCGGCACCGCTATTTTGCGCTCGCAGATGACGAGGTCGGAAATCTGCTGGAAGCGATGATGGGACTGGCAGCGAAACGCGGGCATATGAGAGCCCGTACCGGCCCGCGCGATCCCGCGCTGCGCAAAGCGCGAGTTTGCTACAACCATCTGGCCGGTGACTTCGGTGTCCGACTGTTCGACAGCATGGTGGCGCGAGAGCTGTTGGTGGAAGAAGGGGAAGAAATCTCCCTGACCGACGCCGGTGAGGCTTTTGTTGGTGAGCTGGGCATCGCTTTGCCGGACTTGATAAATTCCCGCCGTCCACTGTGCCGTTCCTGCCTCGACTGGAGCGAGCGGCGCACCCATTTGTCGGGTGCCCTTGGCACCGGGCTGCTGGACCGGTTCTACGATCTTGGCTGGGCACATCGGATCGAAGGCTCCCGGGTGGTCTCCTTCACCAGTGAGGGTGAACGACGGTTCCGGGAGTGTTTTCCGGAAGCTTAGGTGACTGCTGCCCTGGCATGGAATTTGGGCTGATCCCAATTGCTGCTCTCAAGGATGTCGTGCAAATGCTCGACCGCGTCCCAGACGTCCGTGAACCGGGTGTAGAGCGGTGTGAAACCAAACCTTAGAAGATACGGCGCGCGAAAATCGCCGATCACACCCCGGGCGATCAGGGCCTGCATCACCGGATAACCGTTTTCATGCGCGAAGGAGACCTGGCTGCCGCGGTGCTCCGGGGTTCGAGGACTTGCCAGCATCAGACCGAGACCGGCGCAGCGCTCTTCGACCAGGGTGATGAAGTTCTCGGTCAGTGCCACTGATTTTGCCCGGACGGCATCCATATCGACACGGGCCCAGATATCCATTGCCGCGTCGAGCGCAGTCATGGCCAACACTGGAGGCGTACCACAGAGGAATTTCCCGATTCCGTCCGTCGGTGTGAACCGGTGATCGAAGGCGAACGGTGTCTTGTGCGAGAACCAGCCGGTCAGGGGCTGGGAGGCATCCTGCTGGCGGCGTGGGGCGACATAGAGGAACGCCGGGGCGCCGGGCCCGCCATTCAGATATTTGTAGCTGCAGCCGACCGCGAAATCCGCGTTGGCGGCGGTGAGGTTGACCGGGACGGCTCCTGCGGAGTGGGCGAGATCCCAGAGCGTCAGCGCTCCGGTGGCGTGCGCGGCATCGGTCACAGCCTTCATGTCGTGCATGTAGCCGGTGCGGTAGTTCACATGGGTCAGCATCAGCACGGCAACATCGTCCGTGAGAGCGCCCGGGAGTTCGGACGGGTCTTCGACCAACCGCAATTCATGCCGCCCGCCGAGCAGCGCCGACAGACCTTCAGCCATATAGAGATCGGTCGGAAAATTCGATTTCTCCGAGACGATGATTGTACGGTCCGGCCGGAGTGCCAGAGCGGCGGAGAGGCATTTGAAGAGGTTGACCGAAGTCGAATCAGCCCCGATGACGCTGTCCGGCTCGGCGCCAATCAGCGCGCCGATCTTGCTACCGACGCGCTTTGGAAGATCGATCCAGCCCGCATCGTTCCAGCTTCGGATCAGGCCATTGCCCCATTCCTCTGAAACGCAGGCGGCAACCCGTTCACGCGCGATCCGGGGCAGCGGGCCGAGGGAATTGCCGTCGAGATAGATGACATCTTCCGGCAGCTCGAATTCCGCGCGGAAGGGGGCAAGTGGATCAGCGGCATCAAGGGCCGCGAATTCTTCCCGTGTCATTTTCGAAAGGGTCATGGTCCAGCTCAACCGGTGTTATCGGGACCAGCGACAATGCCTTCATCGTGCAACCGTCCGATGGCGCCGCTTTCGAGGCCGAGAAAGTCCGCCAGTACCTCATCCGTGTGCTGACCAAGGCGCGGCGCCGGTGTCGGCCTCTCAGAGGCCTGTCCGTGAAAATCGATAGGCGTGTCGGATGTCGGGTAAGTCAGGCCGCTGCCATGGGTAACGTCGCTGTAAGGCTTGCCCATGGTCTTGAACCGCTCGCTCGCGACTGCTTCCCGCACGGTGCGGTACGGCTCCCAGCAGACGCCGTTATCCTTGAAGCGCGGCGCCAGCGCATCCAGCGTCTCCGCTGCGACCGCGCGTTCGACAATTGGATTGATCTTTTCCCGGTACTCGAACCGCAAGCCTTCGTCCTTGGAGAAATTGATCCCGGTCTCGGCCTCGATGGCGGCAATTTCGGCTTCGATACCGAGCGATGCCAGCAAACCGGTCCATTGCCGGGGGGAGAGGGCGACAAGCATTAGGTAATGGCCGTCGCTGGTCCTGAAGTCCCGGCCGAAGGCACCGAACACATCGTTGCCATAGCTTGGCCGGTCTTCTTCTTCCGTCATGACTTCTGCAACCTGGCCCAGTGTTCCAAGCGTGGTAAGCGCGATATCGCCGAGCGGCAGGCGTATTTCGGCGCCCCTGCCGGTCTTCTGACGGTCCCGCTCCGCGGCCAGCATGGCGAACGCGGCATTGGCGCCGGCGATCAGGTCCCAGGCGGGAAGCACATGGTTCACGGGACGCTTCTCGCCGACGGGGCCGGGCTCGCCGGTCATCAGCGGGAATCCGGCGCCTGCATTGGCCGTGTAATCGACCCCTTGGGTGCCATCCGCCCAACCCATGACGCGGACAGTGATGATATCCTCTCGCCGTGCCTTCAATGCCTCATGCGAGAGGAAACCGGAGACCGGGTAGTTGGTCACGAACAGGCCGCGTCCTTCACCGGGGGCGGTGGCAAGCTGAAGGGCAAGCTCCCGGCCTTCCGGATTGCGCAGATCCAGCGCCACGGATTTCTTGCCCTTGTTCAGACCCTCCCAGTAAAGGCTGGTACCATTTGGCGCTTTCGGCCAACGCCGGTAATCGAGACCTCCGCCGATGGCGTCGAAGCGGATCACCGTTGCGCCCATCTGCAGCATGTTCAGGGTACAGGAGGGGGCGGCGATGAAAGATGCGCCCTCGACGACTATCAAATCTTGAAGGACTGTGTACATCCGTGTTTCTTGGCCAGCTTAATGTTCAATGCAATCAGGTCGGGCTCGGAACCTAGCACGACTGATTGGCTACAATAGGGTCAAAGCACGCAATGAAGTCTGTCTATGTCGACGCCGATGCCTGCCCGGTGAAGAACGAGATCCTGTCGCTTGCCGACCGGCACGACATCCAGGTTTTCGTCGTCAGCAATCGTGGCTTCCGGACCGGTGACCGGCCGAATGTGCAGAACATCCTTGTCTCCGACAAGTTCGACGCCGCGGATGACTGGATCGTAGGCAAGGTGGCGGCGGGAGACATCGTTATTACCGGTGATATCCCCCTGGCGCACCGGGTGATCGAGAGCGGCGCCAAGGCGATTGGCCATTCCGGTAAGGAGTTCACCGAGGCGGGAATCGGCATGGCGATGGCAATGCGCGATCTGATGTCCGACCTCCGCGCCATGGGCGAGGTCTCCGGAGGAGGCGGTGCTTTTTCCAAAAGAGACCGGGAAACCTTCATCCGTGAGCTGGAGCGGCTCATCCGCGAGTGATTTCCAGCCTCCTTCCTTGACAGAGGAGGCCGCAAAGACGAGCCTTCCATCGTTGGTGTCCTTCGGGACAAAAGGGAATCCGGTGCGCGGTTTTATCGCCGCAAGTCCGGGACTGCCCCCGCAACTGTAACCGGCTAGATCCGACCGGTATGCCACTGGCTCTTGATGGGCTGGGAAGGCGGCACGGATTGAAGAGCTGGGAGTCAGGAAACCTGCCAACGCTGTGTTCACATTTAACCCGGGCGGGGTGCACCGGAGGAGGTTTAGATGTCTCTACTATCCACCCAGACTCTTATTGAAGATCCGGAGAATGTGCCGGATCGCGATCTGGCAGCCCTGATCCTGACGCTGCTGAGTGTTGCCGAGGATGACAAAACCCTTTCTCAATCACTCTCCATGGTGCGGGCCGAGACCTCGAAAGAGGATTTCGACGGCGGCATGCAGGAGGTGGCCCGGCGCATCGGCGCACTCTTCGGTGCGGCACAGCGTCTGGAACTGACCGAGAGAATTTCCATAAACAGATTACCCGTCTAATTGGCGCATTCCTAGATCGCTGATAGCCTCCCTCGTGAAGTTATCTCAACGGGAGAGAGTGGGTGAACGATCAGACGCCCCAGTCCATCGATGCTGCGCTTACGGAAATCCGGTCCATTCTCGGGCCGAAGGGCTGGCTGGAAGATCCGGATGACACGCTGAAATACCGCACCGACTGGCGCGGCGCGCCGACCGGCGATGCGCTTGGCGTCGCCCGTCCGGTTTCGACGGAAGAGACGGCGGCGGTCGTCCGGGTTGCGGCAAAGGCGGATATCGCCATCGTGCCTCAAGGCGGCAATACCGGCCTTGCCATCGGCTCGATTCCGACGGAGCCGCGTCCGACCATTGTTGTCTCGACCGACCGGCTCATGGCCGTGCGGTCTCTCGACCCAGAGAATTACGCGATGATCGCGGAAGCAGGGTGCGTGATCCAGAACATGCAGGCGGTTGCCGCAGATGCGGGACGGCTGTTCCCGCTCTCGCTTTCGTCTGAAGGCTCAAGCACGATTGGCGGCACGCTCTCGACCAATGCAGGGGGCAACAACACGATCAAATACGGCAATACCCGGGAGCAGATCCTCGGTATCGAGGCCGTGCTGCCGGACGGTTCTGTGTTCGACGGGCTGGAAACGCTGCGCAAGAACAATACCGGCTATGACATGAAGCAGATGTTCATCGGCGCGGAAGGCACGCTTGGGATCGTTACCGCCGCGGCTTTCCGTCTTATGCCGCTGCCGCGCGTGCGTGAGACGGCCATGTTGGCCGTACCGTCGCCGCACGAAGCACAGCATCTTTTGGCGAGTGCGCGGGAGCTTTCCGGCGACACCATCCTCGCCTTCGAGATCATGCCCCGTATGGCCTTCGACCTGGTCCTCAAGCACATCGAAGGGATCACCGATCCATTGTCGTCTTCATCTCCCTGGTACGTGCTGCTGGAGATGGCCACACCGTCGCCACTGGACGATCTCCGCGCCAAGCTGGAGGCGATCTTCGAAGAGGCGATGGAGAAGGGCTGGGTAACAGACGGTGTGATTGCCGAGAGCGAGGGGCAGCGCCGGGATCTGTGGCGTATCCGGGAAGAGCAGGCGGAGGCCGGGCGCCGTGACGGTCTGCCGCGCATGACAGGTGATGTCTCGGTCCCGGTTTCCAAGGTGGCTACATTCATCGATCAGTCTCAGGCCGTGTTGAGCGACTATGTGCCGGGTATGGCCTTCAACTGTTTCGGCCATATGGGGGATGGCAATATCCATTACACCGCCCGCAGGCCTGAGAGCATGAGCGACGAGGAATGGGAAATCAAAAAGCCCGGCCTCTCCGAGCGTATGTATGACAGTACGGTCGCGCTCGGCGGCAGTATTTCAGCCGAGCACGGGATCGGCGCGGAGAAGCTGCCATACCTCGTGAAATACGGCTCGCCCTCTAAGATCGCCCTTATGCAGGCGGTCAAGAAGGCAATCGACCCGAAGGGGATCATGAACCCTGGCAAGGTTGTTCCTGATACCTGAAGTTACTTGATCCCGGCGCGCATGAAGCTCTGAACGAATTGCCGCTGAAACAACAGGAAGGCGATCAGCAGCGGGCCGGAGGTCATCAGCGTGGCGGCGGTGATGACGGCCCAGTCGATGCCCTGGTCTGTAGAGGAGAAGACGCTGAGGCCAACCGTCACCGGCCGTGTCTCGACCGAGTTCGTGATGATCAGCGGCCACAGGAAGCTGTTCCAGTGGTGGCTGACGGAGACCAGGCCGTAGGCAAGATATGTCGGCTTGGCCAGCGGCACATAGACTTTCATCAGAATGGTGAAGAACCCTGCGCCCTCGACCCGGGCGGCATCGTCCAGTTCTTTCGGGATGGTCTTGAAGGTCTGCCGCAGCAGGAAGATGCCGAAGCCGGACGCCATATAGGGCAATCCGATGGCCAGGATGGTGTCGACCAGGCCGAGGAACCGCATGGTCCGGTAATTCTCGACAATCAGAATGTCCGGCATGACCAGAAGCTGGAGCAGGACCAGAACGAAGACCGTATCCCGTCCGCGGAACTCAAACCTGGCGAACGCGAAGGCGGCGAGCGTGCAGAGCACGAACTGGCCGATCAGGATCGACGTCACCAGCAGTACGGTATTGAGGAAATATCGCGCGAACGGCGCGGCATTCCAGGCGGCGGTGAAATTTTCCAGCGTCAGCGGTGCTGTCAGCACGAAGCGGGTGGAGAATTCGGTCGGGTGGAACGCGGTCCAGACGGCGTAGATCAGCGGGGCGAACCAGACGAGGGCGAGCGCCCATGCGGCTGTCGTGTTCAGCGCCCCGTCATAGTCGAAGCGGAAGGCTCTTGCGGCGCTCATCGGTAATGCACCCGTTTGTCGAGAAGCAGGAACTGGCCAATGGCCACGGTGAACAGGATCAGCAGCAGCACGACTGTCAGGGTCGAGGCATAGGCTGTGTCCCAGAAACGGAACGCTGTCTCATAGATGTAGAACAGCAGCAGTGAGCTGGCATTGTCCGGGCCACCTTCCGTCATTATGAAGATATGGTCGACCAGCCGGAACGCGTTGATGATGGCATTCACTGAGACGAAAAGGGTGGTCGGCATCAGTAGCGGGAAGGTGATGCGGCGGAAGAAGTACCAGCGCCCGGCGCCTTCGATAGAGGCAGCTTCCCTTAGCGATGCTGGGATGGTCTGTAGTGCGGCCAGATAAAAAATCATGAAGAAGCCGGATTCCTTCCAGATCGCGACCACGATCACCGCATTCAGCGCGGTTTCAGGATCGCCCAGCCAGTTCTGCTGCGCGAAACCGAAGGCGCCACTGATCTGGTCGATCAGGCCGAAGCCGGGCGTGTAGAAGAACATCCAGATATTGGCGACAGCGATCAGCGGCAGCACAGTCGGGGTGAAGTAGGCCATGCGGACGAAGGACCGGCCCTTCAGCTTGCTGTCGACCCAGAGCGCCATGGCTATCGCTATGACAATCGAGAGCGGGATGGTGACAAGCGCGTACCAGAGATTGTTGACCAGCACGATCCAGAACGTGTCGTCCGCGATGAGTGTTTGATAGTTTTCGAGACCGACGAATTTCGCCTCGCGTTTGCCGCGCGGCGTTGAGAAGAAGCTGTGGAAGAGGGTGACCGCTGCCGGATAGTGGGTGAAGGCAATCAGCAGGATCATGGCTGGGCTGAGAAACAGCCAGGCATGGATCCAGGTTCTTTTTGCTGTGGGGCCCATAGCGTGCGGTGCTTTCAGTGATCGGATAAAAAGACCGGCGGCGGGCCTTGGCACGCCGCCGGGTCCCGGAGTTTTAGCGGTAGTCCTTGAGGATCTTTTCCGCCTTCTGCTGCGCATTTTTCATTGCTTCTTCCGGCGAGGACTTGCCGGTAATGGCGGCTTCGAGACCGTCATTTAAGATGCGGGTGATGCGCTGGTTCTGGTAGGTCGAGAGTTCTGCAACCGCATATTCAAGCTGGTTGCGGGCGACCAGTGCAGGCGGGAAATCAGCGACATAAGCCTTCATTTCGGCGGTTTCCCATGCATCGGGGCGCGGTGCAACATAGCCGGTTGCGATGGACCATCTGGCGGCCTGTTTCGGCGCGGTGATCCACTTGATGAAATCGAGGGATGCCGCTTTCTGTTCGTCCGTGGAGTCCTTGAAGATGTAGAAGTTGCCGCCACCGGTCGGCGCACCGCGGCGCTTGTTGGCCGGGAGCATGGCAACACCGAAATCGAATGGTGCATTGTTGCGGACGTTTGTCAGGTTGCCAGTCGAGGTCCACATGATCGCGGACTCACCTTCGAAAAAGGCTTTCGGCGTAGCGCCCCACTCGATAATGCCCGGCGCCATGACTTTGTGCTTGGCGCTGAGATCGACGAGATACTGCAGGGCTTCGACCACTTTCGCATCGGCGAAGTTGGTCTTGTTGCCGTCGCTGTTCGCGAGGATGACGTCATTCTCGGTGGTCAGGCCCTGGAACAGCCAGTAGGGGAAGCCGGAACTCGGAATGCGCACGCCCCACTGGGTGACGTTTCCGGAGGCGTCCTTGACTGTCAGCTTCTTGCTGAATTCGAGCAGCTCTTTCCAAGTTGCCGGCGGGGTGTTCGGGTCGAGGCCTGCTTTCTTGAAGGCTTCCTTATTCCAGTACATCACCGGAGTGGAGCGCTGGAACGGGATACCGTAGGTCTTACCGCCGGTCTGGCTGTTTTCCATGAACGCCGGGTAGAAGGCTTGCAGCCATGCCTTGTCTTCGTCACTCTTGATCAGATCGTCGAAGGCGACAATGGCTTCTTCCTCGATCAGGGTGAACATGTCTACCGAGAGGATCACGGAGAGCTGCGGAGGCTGGCCGCCGCGTGCTGCGGTCAGTGCCTTGGTGACAGTGTTCTGGTAGCTGCCAGCATAGACGGCGTCGATTTTCACGTCCGGATGAGCAGCGGCATATTCGTTTGTCAGTGCTTCAATCGTGTCCGCTGCCTTGCCACCAACGGCGACCGGGAAGAAGAACTGCAGGTCCACGGCTTGGGCCGTGCCGGCGAGGGAGAGCGACATCGCAGCCGCGACGGCGCCGATCCCAAGTTTTTTCGTGAAGTGCATCGTTTTTAAGTCCTCTTGTCTGAAACTGATTTCCAGGCGAAACCCGCCCGGCATGCTCCGGCGCCCTATGGGGTGGGCGCCAATTCCTGGTCGGTGCTCGCGCTATGCGTCTGTGCCGATCAGAAGATCGTCCCGCCGCTTACCAGAGACGGTTTCGAAAAGATGGATGGAGTCGCGCGGCCACGAGAGGCCGACCTCGCTGCCTGTTGTGAGGGTGTCGGCATTCCGGGTGCGGACTGTCAGGCGCTCGCTGCCGATGCGGCAGTCGACCAGCGTGTCGGCGCCGAGATACTCGACGGCTTCAACCATGGCCCGGCATGGGCTTCCGGCACTGAAGCAGATTTCCTCCGGCCGTATTCCGATGGAGACGGGCATATCCGGCTTCCCAGAGAAAACGGGAGCGGTGCTTTCAGCATCTTGCCCGGTAAAACGCGCATCGTTTCCACTCCATTCAAGCGCCAGAACATTCATTGGCGGCGTGCCGATAAAGCGTCCGGCAAAGCTCGTGGCTGGTTTCCGATACGTTTCCGCCGGTGTGGCATTCTGCTCGATCCGGCCGTCCTTCAGCAGGATGATGCGGTCGGCCATCCCCATGGCCTCGGCCTGATCGTGGGTGACATAGACCATGGTGATGCCGAGCTTGCGCTGAAGGGCTCGGATTTCCACTCGCATCTCGTGCCGTAGCTTGGCGTCCAGGTTCGAGAGCGGCTCGTCCATCAGGCAGATTGGTTTCTCGGCGATGATCGCCCGCCCGAGTGCGACACGCTGCTGTTGACCTCCGGAAAGCTGATTTGGGCGCCGATCGAGCAACGCCGAGAGGCCGATCAGCTCCGCCACACGTGCGAGCCGTTTTCGCTGGTCGTTCTTGGCGATCTTGCGGACCTTGAGTCCGAAAAGGATGTTCTCGGCGACGGTCAGATGCGGGAACAGGGCGTAGGATTGGAAGACCATCGACAGATCACGTTCTGCCGGGGGAAGGTCGGTCACATCCTTGCCGCCGATGGTGATGGTTCCGGCGCTGGCGGACTCCAGGCCCGAGAGCAGTCTTAGAATGGTGGATTTGCCGCACCCGGATGGACCGAGCAGGACGGCGAACGACCCGGGTTCGACCTCGAACGAAACATCATCCACGGCTGTTGCCGTATCCCAGTGCTTTGTCAGCCCCGTAACGGAGATCCCGGTCATACTCTGACTTCCGCAAATTCGGGCAGAAGAACAAGGGCGGAGCTGTCGTTCCCTACTGTAATCAGCTCGTGACCGGCGTCGCTGATCATCGCGCCGACGTCCGCCGGTGGCTCACCATCGCAGAACACCAGATCTGGATCGGAGATGTGACCTCCGCGGACATAGGCCGCGCGCCCGAATTTCGTGTGGTCGAGGACCACGATCTTGGTCCGGCAATTCTGGCTGATGGTCTCGCGCGCCCGGATTTCATCCTCGGTGAAGTCCAGCAGGCTACCGTCCGCATCCACGCCACCAACACCGAAGAGGCCGAAATCTACTTTGTAGGCGGAGAAGAACTGTTCGACCTGCCGGCCAAGCACATCGCGTCCCTCGGAGCGGATGCGTCCACCCGCGATGGTGACTTCAAAGGTCGGGTTGGCGCTCGCCGTGAGTGCTGCGGCGATATTGTTAGTGACGATCCGCAGGCCGGTATGGGCGCGCAGGGCGCGAACGACCATCTCCGGCGTAGTGCCAATGCTTACGGCTATTGACGCTCCATCCGGGATGCGAGCCGCTACGGCGCTGGCAATTCTCGCCTTGGCATTGGCGTTCAGGATCATGCGTTGGTCGAAGTCGATGTTCGTGTTCGGTGAGGGGAGTTCGACCCCGCCATGACGTCGGCGCAGCAGGCCACTGTCACAAAGCTGGTTCACATCCCGGCGAATGGTTTGTTCGGTAACTGCAAACCGGTCAGCGAGATCGATGATCGACTGGTAACCGGCGACCCGCACCAGTTCGGTGATTTCGGCCCGGCGCTTGGAAGCGTTCGAGGAGAGGTTGGGAGCCACTGAATCGCTTTCGCATGTGTGTTCAAATGAATGCGAGGCGAAAGCTAGAGACGTTTTGTTGCGGAAATACTGTTCGTTTTATGACGGTTCGATAACGGATTATGTGCGTTTGAACGTTTGACTGCCGTGCGGTGAGACGCGCGGTATAGAAAAAGCCGGGGAACTTAACGTTCCCCGGCTTTTCGTTCGAACCCTTGCTGGGCCGAATTAGAAGTGAAGTGAGATGTCTACGTGATTGGACTGGCACGCAGCGACATCTAGGGCGGCGTCGCGCGGGAGACGGTCTTGCAAACGCAGGCCAATTGTATTGCGTATAGCAACGTCATACTCGCCCAGCTTTGTTCCGATCGATTTTACCGCCGCCTGACGCCAGGCAACTTCTTCGTCGAAAAGCGCTTTGGCCTTTTGCAATTCGCCCAATGCCTTCTCGGGGTCAGGAGTCTTGCCCTTGATTGCACGGCGAACCTTGCTGACCGCCGACCGGATGGACCCCGCTTCGACGATCCGGCCGATCTTGGACTCGACATCCTTGATCGCCTGTTCGGCTTGCTTGGGCTCGAGGTCAGTCACCGCTTTTGCCAGTGCATCAATGTCATTTGACAAGGCAGCCAGTGCATCTGCGTCCTGGATGGTTGCTCGAAGGACCTGGATCGGCTCGTATGCCGAATCTGCGGTTCTCCGATACATCAGGCGTGCCTTCTTCTCTGCGGCTAGGATTTTGCTGAAGGCCTTATGATCAGCTTCCCAGTTTGCGGGGATTTGACTCTCCAGTTCGGTCTTTTCGGCAGTCAGACGTTCGATCTTCGCCGTTGCTTTCTCGATCTGGCCTGGCTTCGCATCTTTTTGCCGATTCAGGCTGCTGATGAGCTGCTCGAGACTTTCGATTTCATCAACATGCTTGCCGATATCCCGCTGTATAGAGCGGACGGATACATGCAACGGGCGATACTCTACTGCAGCAGCCTCAATAGCGGCTGTTGCTGCAAATGCCTCGTCAAGCGCGGGGAACGCTTTTTCCGCTGAAGCGAAACTCTTATCGAGATCCTTCTGCACCGATTTAGGCAAGGCGGAAAGGTCCCAGCTCTTCGCATCGGAGATAGAGGCCTGAATTGCTTCTCCTGTTTCTGCGAAAGTCGCGAATACATAATCCTCGACACAGGCCTGCAACCGCGGGTTTTTAGGCGGCGGTGAGCTCTCCGAGGTGAGGGACATTCTGTTCGGCAGATAATTCACCAGTTGCGGCGCAATGCCGACAATGAAGAGGGCGAAAAGCTGCAGGCAGATGAACGGGATCACGCCCTTATACATCGACAGGGTCTTGACAGCGGCTGGCGCGACGCCGCGCAGATAGAACAGCGCAAATCCGAAAGGCGGTGTCAGGAACGAGGTCTGGATGTTCATGCCGATCATGACGCCGAGCCAGACAGCCGTGATGTTGGCGGAGGGATCTGCCAACAGGATCGGTGCGACGATCGGAACCACGACCACGGCGATTTCGATGAAGTCGAGGAAAAACCCGAGAATGAAGATCACGGCCATGACAATGATGAACTGGGCCCAGAACCCGCCTGGCAGGCCGGTCAGGAATTCACGTACCAGTTCCTCGCCGCCGAAGGCCCGGAAGGCCGCCGTCAGCATTGCTGCGCCGAGCAGGATGATGAAGACCAGGGCGGAGGTCTTGGCCGTCTCGACCATGACGCCGCGCAGGGTATCTTCAATGTAGTACGCGCGGACACCGCTCCAGATGATGCCGGCAAGGAACATGACGACTGCGGCAACAGCGATCACGACCGCAATTGTGTCGGCCGAAGTCTGAACGTTCCGGATATTGATCGGATGAACGCTGTTCAGCACCAGAATAACGATGAGGGACACCATTGCCAGGATGGCTGGATAGAAGGCACCTCTGCGGCCGTCGTAGAGCCGGTAACCGGCCATGACCATCGCACCGACTGCGCCGATCGCGCCAGCCTGGTTGACGGTTGCGATACCGGTGATGATCGACCCGAGAACGACGAAGATCAAAGTCAGCGGTGGAATCAGCGCGAGCAGTACGCGGGCGGCAAATTTCCGATCATACTGGCCTTCGAACGGTACTGAAGGGGCGATCTTCGGTTTCAGAAACGCGACGATCAGGATGTAGGCCATATAGAGGCCGACAAGAACGAGACCGGGCAACAAAGCGCCCATGAACATGTCGCCGGCGCTGGTAGATCCGACACCGAAGGAACTCGGCATGGAGAATTCGCCGGTGGTTTCCTTGAAGTAAGCCTTCCGGGCCATTCCTGCCTGATCTACCGCGCTCGATAGCTGATCGGCGAGGATAATCAGAACGATGGAGGGAGGGATGATCTGTCCGAGCGTTCCGGATGCGGCGATCGTCCCGGTCGCAAGTGAGTGTGAGTAATTATTCCGCAGCATGGCCGGCAGGGAAATCAGTCCCATTGCAACCACGGTCGCGCCGACAATACCTGTCGTCGCGGCCAGCAGTGCGCCAACGAAAACGACGGAGATGCCGAGACCGCCACGGATAGGGCCGAACAGCTGCGCCATCGCAACCAGAAGATCTTCCGCGATCTTCGAGCGCTGCAGCATGATGCCCATGAAGACGAAAAGGGGAATCGCTATCAGCGTGTCTCGCTCTACTTCCCAGTAGACCCCCCTGAAGTTCGTAACACCGGCCGTCAGCCAGTTGACGGGCCCGCCTTGCGCGAAATAGGCCGAGGCGTCACCGGCGAATAACTCGCCGGTGACGGCCGCAAGACCGATGGTGATGATTGCAGAGCCCGGAAGCGCGAATGCAACCGGGAAGCCGGATGCAAGCGCGCCGGCCATGAGCACGACAAGGAGGAGGAGGAATACGAGTTCCATCGGTCTGGTTCGCTCTTCAGGTCTTAATGTGCGGAGGACCCGCCGATTTCACGTCGGCCGGGTTCGTCTCGATAGTCGGCAAGGCTTTCCAGGATATAGCTGGCAAACTGGATCATCATGGTGACTGCGAAGATTCCAAGGAAGCTTGCCATCAGGTATTTGACATACATGCCAAAGCCGGACTGGGAAACTTCGAAGCTCAGCATCGGACTGTTGATGATCGCCGACTTGCTCCACATGCCGATGGTCATCACGGTGACACAAAGAGACATGCCGAGCAGAAGCGAACCCCAGATGTTAATCAACCCTCTGATGCGGGATGTCAGCGCGGCGTAGAAAACATCTACGCGGACATGGCCGTCTTCATAGAGCGTATAGGCACTGGCAAACAGGAAGAGGGCGCCATACCAGAAGCGCACGAGGTCTCCCTGAAACGCCTGCTCATAGGAGAAAATGAAGCGGCTGAGCACGATCCCAAGCTCTGCACCCACAACGAGCAGAGCGAGCCAGGTGAAACCGAGCGAGCGGGTAAAGCAGGCCACCAGTGCGCCAACCAGAACCAGCGGAATATGAACATAGGAGCCGCGAAACTGCGAACGTCCCAGTGCGGTTGCCAGCTCGTCGCCGAGTACAGCCGGAAGGAGGCCTTCAACCCGAAGGAAGGAAATAATCATGTCGGCCAGACCAACAAAGATCACGGCCCAGAAAGCGGCGCGTACGATGTAGGCCGCAATGTCCACCATGAGCTCCGAATCTTGGCGCAAGGGCCTGTCGGGTGTGCGCTTGGTATACAGAGCAGCGCCGGCGATGCAGGCAAAATAGCTCACCGCCTGGAGCCAGCCGAGAAGTTGTGCGCTTCCGTCCAGCGGTTTCTTCAAGCTGCTCGGCCCAAAGATCGCCAGATGATCGACGAGCGTTAGGAAACCAGGCCAATCCCGCCAGAAGATCAGGTAATTGTTGACGATGAACATCAGCGTGAGGGCTACGCTCGCCCAGCAGAATATGCGGGTAAAAGCGGAGACGGGCGTCTGATAGCTCGCGCCGACAGGGGCAAACCCGGTGACGTTGGTTGAGTCGGACATTTCTTGAAATCTCTTATATGACCGAGGCGAGGTTTAAAAACCCCGCCTCGGCACGCGTTAGGAAAACGCTGATTTTAGAGGCCAAGCACCCGGTTGCGCTTCTCGGAATAACCGATGTCGGCAAGCTTCAGCCAGCCGCCGGCCGCGCTGCGGGCCTTCTCGAAGCTCTCGTGAACGCGAAGCGCGAGATCGCTGTGCGCTTTCGTTTCTTCGAACACTTCCTGCGCAGCTCCACCGAACGCGTCATAGACGTCGTCGTTGAATTCCTTGACGACAACACCCTGCTCGTCGACCAGTTTACGGAGGTATTCACCGTTCTTGGCGTTGTACTCGGCCATCATCCAGTCGTTGGTCTGATGGGCAACGGCGGTGATGAGAGCCTGGTCGGCTTTGCTCAAGGTACCCCACCAGGAGGCGTTCATGCCGAGGGAGTCGTACCCGCCCGGCTCATGCATGCCCGGGAAGTAATAGTACTTGGTGGCTTCGTAGAACTTCATCGCATAATCGTTCCACGGGCCGACCCATTCCGTTGCCTCGATGGCGCCGGAAACAAGGTTTTCATAGATCTGGCCGCCCGGCAGGGAAACCGGAGAAGCGCCAAGCTTGGCCATGACGTCGCCGCCCAGGCCCGGGATACGCATCTTCAGACCCTTGAGGTCATCGGCGCTGTTGATTTCTTTGTTGAACCAACCGCCCATCTGCACACCGGTGTTACCGGCCGGAAGGCACTTGAGGCCGTATTCACCTGCCAGTTCGTCCCAGAGTTCCTGTCCGCCCATGTGGTGGATCCAGGCGCCCATTTCGCTGGCGGTAAGGCCGAACGGCACGGACGTGAAATATGCCCAAGCCGGATGCTTGCCTTTCCAGTAATAATCGGCGGCGTGATAGGCCTGCGCGTTACCGGAAGCAACTTCGTCGAACGAGTCGAACGCGCCAACGCGTTCGCCGGCGGCGAAGTATTCAACCTGGATGCGGCCGTCGGAGACATCGCCGAGGCGCTTTGCCATTAGCTGGGCATTGGTGCCAAGGCCCGGGAAATCGCGGCCCCAGGTAGAGACGATCACCATCTCGATGCGCTCTTGGGCGAGGGCCGGTTTCGGGAAGGAGGACGCTGCGGCAACGGCTGTTGCGCCGCCAACGCTCGCAAGCCCTGCCTTAGTGATAAAATCGCGACGTTTCATGATGAAGCTCCCTAGATACTTTGTTTCGTTCAACGGTGCGAATTGGATCGCAGAGTGAAGCCATAGACTACACACCATACAAGTGCCTATTCACAGCTCGCGGAAATTAGTGCGTTCGAAATCCTAATTTGGCAACCATTCTTCACGTCGATTGCCGCAATGCGGTATAAATTTGCTCAATGGCCCCTCCCTAGGGTTAGAAAATATCAATTTCCCGATTCTACATCTCGAAATATGGTCGAATCAGGGCGCGCCTCACACAGGCAATGCCGTCGTCTCTTTGATGGTTTCCATAGAGAAGCGTGAAGTGACCTCGCTCAGTGCCGTGAGTTCCACCAGTTTCTTGTAGAATAAATCGAAACTTTTCATGTCGGGCACGACGACTTTCAGCATGTAATCCACTTCACCGGCCATACGGTGAAATTCGAGAACTTCCGGCATGCCCTGGACGGTCTCGGCGAAGGATTTCAGCCAGTCGCCCGAATGTTCCCCGGTCTTGATGCTGACGAACACGGTAAGGCCGTATCCGAGCTTATCCGCATCCAGCACGGCAACCTGCCGTTTGATCAATCCTTCTGCCTGCATACGATTGATACGCTTCCAGCACGGCGACGCGGAAAGCCCGACATGACGGGCGATATCCGAGACGGAGATGCTGCTGTCTTCCTGCAGAAGCCGCAGGATCTTCCGGTCCATGTCATCCATTCTCAAACTTCCTGTTTTGTGACCGTTGCGTTCTCGTCTTGCTAGTCATGAGAACAATATTTTCTTTTTAGCGGGCTCATATTGTCCATGTGGAAAAAATAATGATATTTCAGGAGTGTTGAGAGTTCAATAGTTCTCCGATCCTGGAGACGGGGACGCGGCCGATTTTCAGATCAGGTTTCTCCAAGCGGACAGTCACTTATGAAGTATTTTCCGATATTCGCCGATCTCGCCGAGCAGCATGTGCTTCTGGTTGGGGGCAATGAAGATGCGGCTCGCAAGCTGCGCCTGTTGCTGAAAACCGAAGCGGTGGTTCGCGTCGTGTCGGCGGACCCTTATCCAGAGATCGAGGCGGAAGCCGCTGCCGGACGCATTGAACTGCATCGGCGCGGGTTCGAGGCGCGCGACCTCAACAATGTCCGGCTGGCTATCGTCGGCGATGCGGAGGCCCTGGATGTGGACCGGTTGGCGCGGCAGATCCGCGACACTGGTATCCCGACTAATGTCGTCGACCGTCCGGATCTCTCGACATTCATTATTCCCGGCATTGTGGATCGCGATCCGATTGTGGTTGCCATTGGTAGTGAGGGCACGGCACCGGTCATGGTGCGCCGCATCCGCGAGCAGATCGAGCGCTCCCTGCCGGTTCGGCTCGGCGCTTTGGCCCGGTTTGCACAGAGTTTTCGCAGTGCAGTGATGTCCGCCATCTCGGATGGCGGTGAGCGTCGGCTGTTTTGGGAGAATGTTTTTGACGGGGCCGTCGCAAAAGACGTGCTTGCCGGAAGAGAAGCTGCCGGGCGGGAAGCCATGTTGCGGCTGGTGAATGGCTCATCCCATCAGCGCGGCGGCGCATCGGGCAGTGTTGCCCTTGTTGGTGGAGGGCCGGGCGACCCGGATCTACTGACCTTGAAGGCGCTGCGTCTGATGCAGGATGCGGATGTGATCGTACATGACGCGCTGATAGGCCCGACCATGCTGGATTATGTCCGGCGGGATTCGATCCGGATCGATGTCGGCAAGCGGGCAGGGCAGCATTCGTACAGCCAGGACGATATCAACGCGCTGCTGGCCGAGCATGCCGAGGCAGGTAGCCGCGTGGTGCGGTTGAAGGGCGGGGACCCATTCATCTTCGGCCGTGGGGGTGAAGAGCTGGCCTATCTGAAAGAGCGCGGCATCGCCGTCGAAATCGTACCTGGTGTGACAGCGGCCCTTGGCGCTGCATCCGCCGCCGGTCTGCCTCTGACCCATCGTGATCACGCCAACAGGCTGACCATACTGACCGGGCATGACCGGAACGGAGTGTCCGAGTTCGACAGCCATGTTCTTGCCGACACCAAAGGTACCGTCGTCATCTATATGGGCCTCGGCGCGGCACCTCGGATCATGGAGACAGCGCTCGGCGCTGGCCGTGTCCCTTCGACGCCAGTTGCCGTTATCGAAAAGGCCACCCTGCCGGACCAACGCATTCTGAAAACAACTCTGGCCGATCTCGCCGGAATGGTTGCCGAGCGGCAGGTTTCTGCACCCGCGTTGATCGTTCTCGGTGATGTGGCCGCGCTTGCCGAAGGTGAAATTTTTGAGACCGTCGCCCCCGAGGGCCGGCGCCTCGCCGTATAGGAACTGAAGAGAATGAAAGTGACGACCAAGGTCATGACCGCCAACCGTCTGGGCGATGGCGCAGTTGTTTATCTCGCCGATGACAACGACTGGGTATTGGCGCTCGACGATGCTGAGGTCGCCGACGGAGATGAGGCAACAGCTGCCCTTGAGGCTCGTGCCGCCGCATCGGCTGCCCGGCAGGAAGTCGTGAGCACCTATCTGTTCGCCGTCTCCGTTTCCGACACCGGTATTGCACCGGTGAGCCAGCGCGAAATCATCCGCGCCGCTGGGCCGACCGTCGGCACCGACCTTCCCGCAACAACCCCACTGGTTTGACGCGATGTACAAGTATAACGAATTCGATCACGCCTTCGTTCGGGACAGAACCGAGGAGTTCCGCGATCAGGTCGCCCGCCGGATCGCCGGTGAGCTGACCGAGGACGAGTTCAAGCCGCTGCGCCTGATGAACGGCCTCTATCTGCAGCTTCATGCCTATATGCTCCGGGTCGCAATCCCCTATGGCACGCTTTCCGCCGTGCAGATGCGCCAGCTCGGCTATATCGCCCGGCGCTGGGATCGCGACTGGGGCCATTTCACCACCCGTCAGAACATCCAGTACAACTGGACCAAGCTGGACGATGTGCCGGACATTCTGGACGCGCTCGCCGACGTCGAGATGCATGCCATCCAGACCAGCGGCAACTGCATCCGTAATGTGACCGCCGATCAGTTCGCAGGCGTTGCCGCCGATGAGATCGAGGATTCCCGTGTCTGGGCCGAGATCATGCGGCAATGGTCGACGCTGCATCCGGAATTCACCTTTCTGCCGCGCAAGTTCAAGATCGCTATCACGGGCTCCGAGAACGACCGGGCTGCTGTGAAGCTGCACGATATTGGCCTGCGCATGCGCCGTAATGAGGCGGGCGAAGTCGGCTTCGAGGTGATAGTCGGCGGCGGGCAGGGGCGTACCCCCATCGTTGGTGAGACAATCCGCGAGTTTTTGCCGAAGCAGCACCTGCTCTCGTACCTTGAGGCGATCCTGCGGACCTACAACCTGATTGGCCGCAGGGACAATCTTTACAAGGCCCGGATCAAGATTCTGGTCGCCGCCGTCGGTATCGAGAAATTTGCCGAGATGGTTGAAGAGGAGTGGCTGGCGATCAAGGATAGCGCACTGACGCTGGACGCCGCGAAGATAGCGGAGATCGAACAGCATTTCGCGCCGCCGACCTACGAGACCATCGCGGAGTCGGTTGTTCCGTACGATGCCGCGCGCTTCACCGATCCGGCTTTTTCCGCCTGGACCCGGACCAATCTTTTCCCACACAAGCAGCCGGGCTACGCCATTGTCACGGTGTCTCTGAAGCCTGCGGGCGGCGTTCCGGGCGATGCCACGGCCGAGCAGATGGAAGTGCTTGCCGATCTGGCGGAGAAATATTCGCTCGGCGAGCTGCGTATCGCGCATGAGCAGAATGTCGTGCTGCCCTATGTCCGCAAGCAGGACCTGCATGTGCTCTGGCAGGCCCTCGGCGAGCATGGCCTGGCCGACGCAAATATCGGCCTGATTACGGACATCATCTCATGCCCGGGGCTCGACTATTGCAACCTTGCAAACGCCCGGGCGATTCCGATCGCTCAGCGTCTCAGCCGGCATTTCTCCGATCCGGCGCTGCAATCAGAAATCGGTCCGGTCACTCTCAATATCTCCGGTTGCATCAATGCCTGCGGGCATCACCATGTCGGCAATATCGGCATCCTCGGCGTCGATAAAAAAGGCGTCGAGCACTACCAGATTACCATCGGTGGGATCGCGGATGAGAATGCCGCCGTCGGCAAGATCCTCGGCCCGTCCTTCCCGGCTGAAGGGGTGGTGGATGCCATCGACACCCTGATCGGAACCTTCCGCAAAATCCGCACCGAAGGCGAGACCTTCATCGACACGGTGTCCCGTGTCGGCATTACCCCCTTCAAGGAGACTCTCTATGCCAATCATTAAGAATGGCCGTATCCAGGAAGATATCTGGGTTTCGCTGACGGATCGGGATTCGGCAACGCTGGGTCGGGACACGCCCGTGCTTGTCAGCCTCGATGAATGGAAGGCGGGACGCGAGACGCTGGTCGCCAATTTCGACCGGCGGGCTGTCCGGCTGGAAAATGCCGATGATGTCGAGGATATCCGTGAGGATCTGGCGGATCTCGACGCTGTGATCCTGGTGTTTCCCAAATTCAACGACGGCCGGGCCTTCTCCCAGGCCCGCCTGCTGCGGGACCGCTTCGGCTTCAAGGGCGAGATCAGGGCCACCGGACACGTCATTCAGGACCAGTTCCTGTTCCTGCAGCGCTGCGGCGTCGACGCGGTCGAGGTCGCGGACGAGAAATTGCTGGAAGCCTGGTTGCGGGCAAATCGCCGTTTCAAGGGGTATTACCAGCCGGCGCTCGATGTGATTGAAGGCACCTGTATGGACAAGGCGGAGACCGCAACATCCGGTCACGGCGGCGCATATGCACGTGTTGAGCCCGCCGTGCTGGCAAGCTGGGCTTACTAATATGGCGGGCGGCTGAAGCGCCCGTGCATACTGATGTAAATGAAAACGCCGGACGATATTCTCCGGCGTTTTCTATGTCCGGTTGGCGTAGATGAAATCGGCGAGCAGCTCCGTGATCTCTTCCGGCTGCTCAAGGCTTGGCAGGTGCGCGGCGCCGTGCATTTCATGGTGCGTACCCTTGTGCACTGTCTTTGCAATATGCCTGGACCTCTCCTGAATGAAGGGGAAGTCGAGGTCGCCGGAAATAACGAGAGTTGGCATCGATATATTGCCTAGCAGGTGATAGGCAGGCGCAGTTTCGATTTCTGCTTCCATATCCGCCTTCAGGCGGAGGGCAGTGCCGTTCATGTCGAGGAACAACCGGCGGGCATCGCCCTTGACCCGGCCCTCGGCGCCAAGCGGTCCGTCGAGCCACATACGCGCCTTAACAGCATTCAATTTATCAAGATCGCCTGACTCTTCGACTTCTGCTGCGTGCCGCATCAGGTCCCGGATTTCAGAAGGATTGGTGACTTCCGGCGCGCCGCTTATCGAAGGTGCTATGAGCGCCAGCGCGCGAAACCGTTCCGGATACTGCAGGGCGGCGTCGATTGCGACCCGTCCGCCACGGGAGCAGCCAACGAGGATTGCCGGAGAGCTGTCCGAGGTGGCGTCGATGACGGTCATCAAGTCGGATACGGCAGAAAACCGCTCAGGTCCTGTGACGGTTTTCCCAAATCCGCGCCGGTCATAGGCAATCGCCAAATGATCTGTGCCGATGCTTTCCATCTGCGCGCGCCACATTCGGCTGTCGGCGACATTTGCATGGAGAAAGACGATGGGCGGCCCGTTGCCGATGCTTTCCGCAGCGATTGAAGCGCTGCCGGACTGAACGAGGTGACTGGTCTTCATGGGGTATCAGCGCCGTTCCGCTATCTGAGTGGGCTCATCTTGAATAGATATGCTGACCCTATTCAAAATGAGCGAATTTTCCGATTTCGTTTTTTTGCTTAGAAACTGCGTCTTCGGTTTGACGGCGTCTCTAATTTTTGATCAAATAGTAAAAAAACGAGTGCAAATGCACCGTGGCTTCTGAACTGGAGAGACTATGCCGTCTGATATCCGAGGGGACAGATTGTCCCCGGCGGAGGTCGAGTCGAATTTCGCCGATCTCCACCCGTTGCTCAGCAAGCATGAAGCTGTTGTCGAGGCTGACCGCTGTTATTTCTGCCATGATGCACCCTGTGTCACGGCCTGCCCGACCGGCATCGACATCCCGCTCTTCATCCGCCAGATCCTGACCGACAATGCCTCCGGGTCGGCCAAGACGATCTTGAGCGAGAACATCCTGGGGGGCATGTGCGCCAGGGTTTGCCCGACGGAAACCCTGTGCGAGCAGGCTTGCGTTCGGGAGATAGAACAGAAGCCGGTGCGGATCGGTGAGCTGCAGCGTTATGCCACCGATCATCTGATGGAAAAGGGCACGCAGCCGTTTGAGCGCGCAGCCCCGACCGGCAAGACCATTGCCGTAGTCGGCGCCGGTCCTGCCGGTCTTTCCTGTGCACATCGTCTCGCCATGCTGGGGCATGACGTCACCATCTTCGAAGCGAAGGAGAAGGGTGGCGGGCTCAACGAGTACGGCATTGCCGCTTACAAGGCGGTCGATGAATTCGCCCAGAAAGAGCTCGACTTTGTGCTGTCCATTGGCGGCGTCGAATTGAAAAACGGAATGGCCCTGGGCCGGGATGTTACGCTCGACAGTCTGGTCGCGGATTTTGATGCTGTCTTCCTTGGCCTCGGCCTCGGGGCAACCAATGGCCTTGGCGTTGATGGAGAGGCGCTCGATGGCGTGGCCGATGCGGTCGACTTTATTGAGGACCTGCGTCAGGCGACGGCGATGGAAAAAGTCGCGGTTGGAAGCAATGTTGTTGTCATCGGCGGCGGGATGACGGCGATCGATGCGGCGGTTCAGTCGAAATTGCTCGGCGCAGACGAGGTGACATTGGTTTACCGCCGCGGGGCGGACCGAATGAATGCCAGCCCTTACGAGCAGTCTCTCGCCAAGGAAAAGGGCGTTGTGCTGCGTCATTGGGCCCGGCCGGAGAAAATCGATGCCGGACCGGACGGAAAGGTTGGTTCGATCAGTTTTGCCCGGACGAAAGACGAGGGCGGGAAGCTGACCGACACTGGCGCGCATTTCACGCTTGAAGCTGACATGGTGCTGAAAGCCATTGGCCAGACCTTTGTGCCGGTGCCGCTTCAAAGCAGTTCAGTCGAGGTGGCTCTGGAAGCCGGCCGGATCAAGGCCGGCGCAGACCGGCTCACCAGTCATCCGAAAATCTGGGCGGGGGGCGATGCGGTTGCCGGCGGTGAGGATCTCACCGTCGCGGCCGTTGAAGACGGCAAGCAAGCCGCGCTTTCCATCCATAACGCGCTGACAGGCGCGTAGGCCGGATCGGGAGAGAGATCATGGCAAATCTACAAACGAATTTCCTCGGTATCAAATCCCCCAACCCCTTCTGGCTCGCCTCGGCACCACCGACCGACCGGGAGGTCAACGTCACCCGCGCTTTCAAGGCGGGCTGGGGTGGTGTGGTCTGGAAGACGCTGGGCGAAGACCCCCATGTTGTGAACGTCAACGGCCCGCGCTATGGGGCGATCCATTCCAACGACCGCCGTCTGATCGGGCTCAACAATATCGAGTTGATCACCGACCGGCCACTGGAGGTCAATCTTCGCGAGATCAAGGCGGTAAAGAAGGCATGGCCAGACCGGGCCATCATCGTCTCGCTGATGGTGCCGTGCGAGGAGGAAGCCTGGAAGAAGATTCTGCCGCTGGTCGAGGATACCGGCGCGGACGGGATCGAGCTTAATTTCGGCTGTCCGCACGGCATGTCGGAACGCGGTATGGGGGCGGCTGTCGGTCAGGTGCCGGAATATGTCGGGATGGTCGCGCGCTGGTGCAAGCAGCACACTCGCATGCCGGTCATCGTGAAACTGACGCCGAACATCACCGATGTCCGTCAGCCTGCTCGTGCCGCAAAAAACGGCGGTGCTGATGCGGTCTCGCTGATCAACACCATCAATTCGGTGATGGGCGTCGATCTCGATGTCATGGCGCCGAGCCCGCATATTGACGGCAAGGGCACACATGGCGGCTATTGTGGCCCGGCGGTGAAACCTATCGCCCTCAGCATGGTGTCGGAGATCGCTCGCGATCCAGAGACTAGTGGTCTGCCGATCTCGGCTATCGGCGGTATTACCACCTGGCGGGATGCGGCGGAATTCATGGCGCTTGGTGCCGGTACTGTTCAGGTCTGCACCGCTGCTATGACCTACGGGTTCAAGATCGTCGAGGAGATGAAGCTCGGGCTGTCGGACTGGATGGACGAGAAGGGCTACACCTCCGTCGACCAGTTTGTCGGCATGGCGGTACCGAACGTTACTGATTGGCAGTACCTGAACCTCAATTACGTGGTGAAAGCCAAGATCAATCAGGACTCCTGCATCAAGTGCGGCCGTTGTCACATCGTCTGTGAGGACACGTCCCATCAGGCTATCTGGGCGGAAAAGGACGGGCAGCGGCATTTCGAAGTCAACGATACGGAATGCGTCGGCTGCAATCTCTGTGTCAGCGTCTGTCCGGTCGAGAATTGCATCACGATGGAGCAGCAGACCGACGGCGTGGATGCGCGCACCGGAGCGCCGATCAATCCTGAATACGGCAACTGGACGACCCATCCGAACAACCCGATGCGGGTCGCGGCTGAGTAGGGGATGCACCCTTCACCGTCATCCCGACCTGCGTCGGGATGACGGTGAAGGGAGGTTGGGGTTGTTCAGGTTAACGCGGTTTCAGACCGTTGAAGAGCACGGTGAACAGTGTTCTCTCGGCTCCTTCGAAGCGTTTGGCACGGGTGCCCGGCTCGGTGCCTTCGAGGGCATCCATCTGGGTCTCGAAATCGGCGTAATGCTGGGTCGAGGACCAGATCATGTATATCAGGTGCAGCGGGTCGACCGGGGCCATCTTGCCGTCCGCTATCCAGGTTCGGATAGCGTTTGATTTGGTTTCAACCAGATCTTTGAGCGGCCCCTTTAGCGTGTCTTCAAGCAGTGGAGCGCCTTGCAGAATTTCGTTGGCGAACAGGCGGGAGGCTTTGGGGTTTAGCCGGGCATGGGCCAGTTTGGCGGAAATATAGGCGCCGAGTTCGGAGGCTGGATCGCCTTGCGGGTCGAGTTTGGCGAACGGAGTCAACCAATCGTCCAGGGTTTCCTGCAAAACTGTTTGATACAGTTCCTGCTTGGTCGGGAAATAGTAGAGCATGTTCGGTTTGGACATGCCGGCCGCAGCAGCGATCTCGTCCAGCGTGGTGCCGCGATAGCCCGACCGGGAAAACATATCGAGCGCGGCTTTTAGAATACGCTCGCGGTTTTCCTGCTGAATTCGTGTGCGGCCGCCATTCTCAGAAGTCACAGCCATTCGTTCAATCCAGCATGTTATGAGTCTTTTTCAGGGAGGAGGGCGAAAGGAAACAGCAAGGCAGCGCGTACGTGGGGAGATACCAGAATGTCTGCATGTTTGCTGGGCAAGCGTCCTCCATGATTGCCTACACTTTAATCTTGATCAAATGGTCAATTATGTCTTTGCTTATACCCCAGAAGGGTGTGAGCACAAATGCCCTCAAATGTCGGTACCGGCAAGTCCTCGTCCCGTTATGAGAATTAGTCGATGCCGATCAAAATCGTCTCGTGAAGGGACGGAGCGAACAGGAGAGTTTGGGATGACTGAACCGGCCAGCAATATCCGGATCAACGGGCAGCGGCTGTGGGACAGCCTAATGGACATGGCGAAGATCGGGCCTGGGGTGCGCGGTGGCAACAACCGTCAGACCCTTACCGATTCTGACAAACAGGGTCGCGATCTGTTCACCAAATGGTGTGAGCACCAGGGCCTAACCATGGGCGTAGACAGCATGGGCAACATGTTCGCGCGTCGGGATGGCACGGACCCGGACGCACTCCCGGTGATGCTCGGCAGCCATTTGGATACCCAGCCGACAGGCGGTAAGTATGACGGTGTTCTTGGCGTTCTTGGCGCGCTGGAAGTAATCCGCACGCTGAACGACCTCGGCATCAAGACCAAGCATCCGATCGAAATAGTGAACTGGACCAACGAGGAGGGCACGCGTTTCGCGCCCGCGATGGTCGCTTCAGGTGTTTTCGCTGGTATTCATGCCCAGGACTGGGCCTACGACCGGACGGACGCGGATGGCCTGAGGCTCGGCGACGAACTGGAGCGCATCGGCTACAAGGGCGATGAGCCGGTCGGTAAGCGCAAGATGCATGCTTTCTTCGAGCTGCACATCGAGCAAGGTCCGATCCTCGAGGACGAGAATATTGATATCGGCGTGGTAACACACGGCCAGGGCCTGAAATGGATCCAGATCACCCTGACCGGTAAGGAAAGCCACACCGGCTCCACACCGATGCCGAAGCGCATCAATGCCGGGCTTGGTATGGCGCGCGTCACCGAACTGGTGAATGAGATCGCCCTTGCGCATGGCCCGAACGGCGTTGGTGCCATCGGCCATCTCGAACTCTACCCGAATTCCCGGAACATCATCCCGGGCCGCACTGTTTTCACCGTAGATTTCCGGCATCCGGACAAGGCGTCGCTGGAGCAGATGGATGCCAAGCTGCGGGCTGGCGCGGAGAAGATCGCAGCGGAAATCGGACTCGGTATCGAGATCGAGCAGACTGGCGGATTCGACCCGGTCACCTTCGACGAGGGCTGCGTTACAGCGGTTCGCAATGCCGCGGAAAGCCTTGGCTATACGCACCGGAACATCGTTTCCGGCGCCGGTCACGATGCCTGCTGGATCAACCGGGTTGCTCCGACATCCATGATCATGTGCCCCTGTGTCGACGGCCTCAGCCACAATGAGGACGAGGAGATCAGCAAGGAGTGGGCGACCGCAGGCGCCGATGTGCTGTTTCATGCAGTGGTCGAGGCCGCACAGATCGTCGAATAAAACCGGGAGAGGAATGAGTTCATGTCCAAAGTCATCAAAGGCGGGACCGTCGTCACCGCAGACCATAGTTTCGAAGCCGACGTTTTGATCGAAGGCGGCGTGATCGCTGCTATCGGCAAGAACCTGAAGGGCGACGAGACCATCGATGCGACCGGCTGCTACATAATGCCGGGTGGGATCGATCCGCACACGCATATGGAAATGCCTTTCATGGGCACCTATTCGGCGGACGATTTCCAGAGCGGAACCTCCGCGGCGGTTGCCGGCGGTACCACGATGGTGGTGGATTTCTGCCTACCGGTGCCGGACCAGTCCCTGATGCAGGCGCTGCAAAGCTGGGATCAGAAAAGCTCCAAGGCGGTTACGGACTATTCCTTCCACATGGCCATCACCTGGTGGTCGGAGCAGGTCTTCGACGAGATGCAACAGGTGGTGAACCGCGGCATTAATACCTTCAAGCATTTCATGGCCTATAAAGGCGCATTGATGATTGAAGACGACGAGATGTACGCCTCCTTCCGGCGCTGTGCGGATATCGGGGGCATGCCTCTGGTTCATGCCGAGAATGGCGACGTCGTTGCGCATCTGCAGGAAAAGTTGCTGGCCGAGGGTAACAACGGCCCTGAGGCACATGCCTATTCTCGTCCGCCGGAAGTCGAGGGCGAGGCCGCCAACCGTGCCATCATGATCGCTGATATGGCGAACGTGCCGCTCTACATCGTGCATGTTTCATGCGAGCAGGCACATGAGGCGATCCGCCGGGCCCGGCAGAACGGCAAGCGGGTGTTCGGTGAGCCGTTGATCCAGCATCTGGTGCTGGACGAGAGCGAATATGCGAACCCTGATTGGGACCATGCCGCGCGCCGTGTCATGTCCCCGCCATTCCGGGACAAGATGCATCAGGATGGCCTCTGGGCAGGTCTGGCAGCAGGCTCGCTGCAATGCGTGGCGACCGACCATTGTGCCTTCACCACGGACCAGAAGCGCATGGGACTGGGCGACTTTACCAAGATCCCGAATGGAACCGGCGGTCTTGAAGACCGGCTACCCGTGCTTTGGACGCGTGGCGTCAATACCGGCCGTTTGACGCCGAACGAGTTCGTTGCTGTAACATCAACAAACATCGCCAAGATTCTGAACGTGTTCCCGAAAAAGGGTGCGGTGATGGTTGGCGCGGATGCCGATCTGGTGGTCTGGGACCCGAAGGCGACAAAGACCATTTCCGCCGCGAAGCAGACCTCTGCCATCGACTATAATGTCTTTGAAGGCATCGATGTCATGGGGCTGCCGCGCTTCACCCTCAGTCGGGGTGATGTGGTGGCGACCGAGGGCAAGGTCGATGCCGCCGAAGGGCGCGGAAAATTTGTTGGCCGCGACCCGTATCCGGCCACCAACAAGGCACTTTCCAAGTGGAAGGAACTGACGGCGCCGCGCAAGGTGGTGCGGTCCGCCGCAAACATGCCGGCCGGCGTCTAGACCGGACCAGAAGATACCGGATAAAGCAGAAGCGGACCGCCGACAGGGGTCGGACGGTCCGCCGATTTGGAGAATATGGTGACAGACATCCAGGCAACCGGTGCGGCCCCAGGGACGGGTAACGCGGCGGGCGGCACGGCTGAAGACGATGCTTTCCGGGTTATCGATGCGCGGGAGCTCTGCCTGACATTCGAGACCAATGACGGCCCGGTGCACGCGCTTTCAAACATCGACCTGACGGTCGACCGCGGGGAGTTTGTCTCCTTCATCGGTCCGTCAGGCTGCGGCAAGACAACGTTGCTCCGGGTTATCGCAGATCTGGAGACGGCGACTGCCGGTACAATCTCTGTTAACGGGATGTCTCCGGAAGAGGCGCGACAGAAGCGCGCCTATGGCTATGTATTTCAGGCAGCCGCCCTTTATCCTTGGCGGACGATAGCTGGCAATGTCGCGTTGCCGCTGGAAATTATGGGGCTGGATAAGGCGGAGCGGGCAGAGCGGATCTCCCGAAATCTGGAACTCGTGAACCTTGCGGGCTTCGAGCGGAAATTCCCATGGCAGCTTTCGGGAGGCATGCAGCAGCGGGCCTCCATTGCCCGTGCGCTTGCGGTCGAGCCTGACCTGCTGCTGATGGATGAGCCATTCGGCGCCCTGGATGAGATTGTCCGCGATCACCTGAACGAGCAGCTCAACCGGCTCTGGGACCGGACCAACAAGACAGTCATTTTCGTAACGCACTCGATCCCCGAGGCGGTGTTCCTGTCGACCAAGATCGTCGTCATGTCGCCGCGCCCCGGACGGGTGCATGACGTGATCGACTGCAATCTGCCGCGCGAGCGCACTCTGGATATCCGGGAGACGCCGGAGTTTCTGGAAATCGCCCACAGGGTCCGGGACGGGCTCAGGGCAGGGCACGCCTATGACGATGAATGATTTCCTGAAATCAAAGACCTTCGCAGTTTCGACGGTTGTGCTGGTGCTGGTGGCGATCTGGTATTTCAGCGCGGTTCTGCTGAACGCGCCTTTCCAGCGCGAGTTGGACGAGCGGGCAAAACTCAACCCGACGACAGGGCAATTCATCGAAGCGACACTGAACCAGAAACGGCCAGTCCTGCCGGCCCCGCATCAGGTCGCTGTTGAGATCTGGAACACCACTGTAGAGAAACGCATTACTTCCAAAAAAAGTCTTGTTTATCATGGTGGTATAACGCTTTCCTCAACTATGCTCGGGTTTGTTATGGGCACGGTTCTCGGTGTTACTCTGGCAGCGGCTATTATCCATGTGGAAAGCCTTGAGCGCAGCCTGATGCCCTGGATCATCACCTCACAGACCATCCCGATCCTGGCGATTGCTCCGATGGTTATCGTGGTGTTGAACGCAATCGGGATTTCCGGGCTGATCCCGAAGGCGCTGATCTCGACGTATCTATCCTTTTTCCCGGTCACGGTCGGTGTGGTGAAAGGCCTGCGTTCACCCGACCCGATGCAGCTGGACCTGATGCGGACCTACAGCGCGTCCTCCTTCCAGACCTTCTGGAAACTGCGCTGGCCGTCTTCGATCCCGTTCCTCTTCACCTCAATGAAGATCGCCATTGCGGCCAGTCTTGTAGGCGCCATTGTCGGTGAGCTGCCGACCGGGGCTGTCGCCGGGCTTGGCGCGCGGCTACTCGCTGGTTCTTACTATGGGCAAACAGTACAGATCTGGTCGGCCCTGCTGAGCGCGGCTTTTCTGGCGGCCATGCTGGTGACCATTGTCGGTTTTGCGGACAAGGCGGTACGCCGCCGCATGGGGATAGCGCGATGAGCAGGTCCCTGTCTTTTACCGTGCTGGGTGGCAGTATTGCTCTGCTGGTCGGGCTTGCGATCCAGATCGTCTCCTCAGAGGCTATATGGTCACCGTCCTATGGGTTCGCCTTAGCGTTGCTGGCGGGTTCCTACGTCCTTGCGATCGTGATGCGGCATGGTGCGGCGGCGGCGCTGCTGTTGCTGATCGCTGTGCATCTCGCGGCTATTCCGTTGATCGGACATATTGGCCACGGCGAAGGCGCTATGGGGCCAGCCTACTGGGCGCTTCTGGTTTCTGGCTGGCTGGCCGCCTGGACAAGCGTCACCCGGCTGACGGCAGCTGCCAAGTCCGTGCCGCCATCGGCCAGACAAGCGGTCAATCTTCTGATCCCGTTTATTTTTGGGGTCTGGCTGATTTTGATTTGGGAGGCGATCACGCGTGGCGCTGGCGTGCCACAGGTGCTGCTACCGGCTCCCAGCGCCGTTTGGGCCAAGCTCATAACGTCCTTGCCAATCCTTTGGGCGGATTTCGTGCAGACCTTCATGAAAGCCGTGCTTGCGGGCTATGTGCTCGGTTGCAGTATTGGTTTCGGAACGGCGATCCTGGTTGACCGTTCGCCGTTCCTGAAACGCGGGCTTGTCCCGGTCGGCAATATGGTGAGTGCGCTGCCGATCATCGGCGTGGCGCCGATCATGGTGATGTGGTTCGGCTTCGACTGGCAGTCGAAAGCGGCCGTCGTCGTCATAATGACGTTCTTCCCGATGCTGGTGAATACGCTGGAAGGCCTCTCTGCCTCCAGCACGATGCAACGGGACCTTATGCGCACCTATGCCGCCAGCTATGGCCAGACGCTGTTTAAACTGCGTCTCGTCGAGGCACTGCCCTTCATCTTCAACGCCCTCAAGATCAATTCGACACTGGCGCTTATTGGCGCCATCGTGTCGGAGTTCTTCGGAACGCCGATTGTGGGTATGGGGTTCCGTATATCAACTGAGGTCGGCCGTATGAATGTCGACATGGTTTGGGCGGAAATCGCGGTTGCGGCTTTTGCCGGTTCCGCGTTCTACGGGTCGCTCGTTCTAATCGAGCGCTCCCTTACATTCTGGCACCCGTCAAACAGATAAGAACCGGGGTCAGACAGGCTTCATCGAATGAGGAGAGTAACCATGCAAAAGATGCTGACAGGATTGCTCGCGGGGGCGGTTGGCCTGATGGCGACCACTGCAATGGCCGCGGACAAGGTCACGCTGCAACTGAAATGGGTGACCCAGGCCCAGTTCGGCGGCTATTACGTCGCCGCCGACAAGGGTTTCTACAAGGAAGAGGGGCTTGAGGTCGAAATCAAGCCGGGCGGTCCGGACATCGCGCCGCCGCAAGTCATCGCCGGTGGTGGTGCCGACGTGATCATCGACTGGATGCCGTCCGCTCTCGCGTCCCGAGAGAAGGGCGTCGCGCTGGTCAATATAGCTCAGCCTTTCAAGAGCTCCGGCATGATGCTGACCTGCCGAAAGGAAACTGGCATTACGTCACCGTCTGACTTCAAGGACAAGACCCTGGGCGTCTGGTTCTTCGGCAATGAATATCCGTTCCTGTCCTGGATGGCTCAGC
Source organism: Nisaea sp. (assembly GCF_039990255.1). Classification (GTDB taxonomy): domain Bacteria; phylum Pseudomonadota; class Alphaproteobacteria; order Thalassobaculales; family Thalassobaculaceae; genus Nisaea. The sequence goes on from NZ_JBDXGG010000018.1 coordinate 1,018,541, forward strand.
TCGGTATCAAGACCGACGGAAGCGCTGGTGGCGTCACCGTGCTGAAGCAGGGCTTCAACGTTGACCCCCTGCTGCAGAAGCAGGCGGACTGCGTTTCCACCATGACCTACAACGAATATTGGCAGGTCATCGATGCCGGCCTTCCGGCGGATGAGCTGGTGGTATTCAAGTATCAGGACCAGGGCGTTGCTACGCTTGAGGACGGCCTTTACGTGCTCGAGAAGAATCTCAAGGATCCGGCTTTCGTCGACAAGATGGCGCGCTTCGTTAAAGCCTCTATGAAGGGCTGGAAATATGCAGAGGCAAACCCGGACGAGGCGGCAGATATCGTGCTCGAGAACGACGCTTCCGGTGCCCAAACCGAAAAGCACCAGCGCCGTATGATGCGGGAAATCGCCAAGCTTACGACAGGCTCCAATGGCTCGCTCGATCCAGCAGATTACGAGCGGACAGTGAACACCCTTCTGAAAGGCGGCTCCAGCCCGGTTATTACCAAGCGGCCGGAAAATGCCTGGACCCACATGATCACAAACAAGGCGCTGAAATAAGCAGCGCTTCAGATCGGTCCGGAAAAGGCGGCTTCAGAGCCGCCTTTTTCATGCGCTTATGAAGTGCTGGCCCCGAGATAGGCTTTCTGGACCGCCGGGTCGTTTGCCAGTTCGAGCGCGCTACCGGCCCCGATAATCTGTCCATTTTCTATCAGATAGCCGCGGTCGGCAATCGCCAGGCTCTGACGGGCATTCTGCTCGACCAGCAGAACGCCCATACCGGTGTCGCGGATCTTCGCGAGATTGTGGAACAGCTCCTGGCAGAGGATCGGGGACAGGCCGAGCGAGGGCTCATCCAGAAGCAGGACATCGGGGTTGGACATGATGGCGCGGCCAATGGCGACCATCTGCTGCTCGCCTCCGGACATGGTACGGACAATCTGCGCTCTACGGTCTTTGAGCTTCGGGAAGAGTTCCAGGACTTTCGCCAGATTTTCTTTCTCCGCAGCCCGCGCGCGTGCCGGATAGGCGCCGAGCGTCAGGTTCTCGCCGACACTGAGAGCGCCAAATATCCCGCGTCCTTCGGGCACCAGGGCCAAGCCCGTCTCCACGATACTGTCCGGTTTCTTCTCGGTGAGAGTCTGCGCATTGAGAGAGGCGGCGCCACGGACCTTGCCGTCCGAGATCCCGGCGATGGCGCGTAGCAGGGAGGATTTTCCGGCACCGTTCGCCCCGAGAATAACGACGATCTCGCCTCTATCAACAGTCAGCGATACGCCATGAAGGGCTTCATGCAAGCCGTAGGAAACGCTGATATCCTGGACTTTCAGCATCAGGCGTCTCCCAGATAGGCTTCGATGACATGCGGATCGGAGAGGACTTCCGCTGGCGTGCCTTCGGCGATCTTTTTGCCTGAATTCATGACAACGCAGCGGTCGCAGAGAGACCGGATAGCGTCCATGACATGTTCAACGAGGATGACCGTCCGGCCTTCGGCCCGGAGAGAGGAGATCAGGTCGATGCCGACCTGAAGCTCAGAAGGATTGAGCCCTGCCAGCCATTCGTCGAGCAGCAGCACTTCCGGCTCCCCGGCGAGTGCGCGGACGAGTTCCAGGCGCTTTTGGTCGATATAAGTGAGGGCGGATACCGGAACAGCGGCTTTGTCCGCGAGCCCGACCCGTTCGAGCAGATCCGTCGCGAACACGTCCGCCTCACGTCCCCAACGCCGCTTGTGACCGAAGACGGCTCCCGCGACGGCGTTCTCAAGAACAGAGAGTGCGGGTAGGATCCGGACCAGCTGGAAGGTGCGGGAGATCCCGAGATGCGCTGTCTCGTGCGGCCGTGCAGCCGTCAGATCATGGCCTTCGAGCGAAACCGACCCGGAGGTTGCCCGGAGGGCTCCGGAAATCAGATTGATCGTGGTGGACTTGCCTGAGCCGTTGGGCCCGATCACACCCATGACCTCATGCTCGCGAACATCGAACGAGAGATCGTTGACGGCGATCAGGCCGCCGAAGCGCTTCGTCAGTCCGCGCACTTCGAGGATGGTCTCGCCCGGTGTCATGACACGCTCCGCTTGCCGAGTTTTTCGATCAGGCCGGTGACACCGTCGGGGATCAGATAGACGATGAGCAGGAAGGCGAGGCCGAGCACCATGGTCGTTGCGCTCGGGAAGGATGCGGAGACCACTTCCCAAAGCAGGGTGAAGGGGATAACCCCCAAAAGCGGGCCATAGAGGCGCCGGGTGCCGCCCAGCAACGCCATGATGACGACGAGGAAGCTCAGCTCCGGGGAAAACACCACATTAGGCTCGATATAGTAGTAGCGCGGCGCGACGATGGCGCCAACCAGTGCGGCGAAGAACCCGGTCGTCATGAAAAGCAGGACCTTCGTTCGCGCCGTGTCGATTCCGACATGCCGCGCGACCTCCTCGTCATTGCCGAGAATGCGGAGTGCGAAACCCATGCGCGAGCGGTCAAGACGCCAGCCGAACAGGAAGACCGCGACAGTGACGGCGAGGAGCATCCAATAGATGTGGCGCTCCTCCAGTTCGGTCAGGACATAAAGGCCTTTAGAGCCGAGGAAATTGTTCTGCACCCAGCTCACGAGATTGCGGATCATCTCCGCCAACCCAAGTGTGAAAATCACGAAATAGACGCCGGAAAGGCGCAGAGTGGCGATACCGATCGCTCCGGCCAGCAGTGCCGCGACGAAGGGAGCAATCGCCATCATGCTCCAGAAGGAGGTGCCGAAATCGCTCATCCCCGTGGCGACCAGATATCCGCCGATGCCGTAGAAGGCACCCGTCGACAGGGCGATGTAGTGCGTCGGTCCGGAGAACAGGGCCCAACTGGTGGCGAGCGCCGTGTACATCATGATGGTGACGGCGATGGAGAGCCAGTAGCCGTCGACCAGAAATGGCAGGGCGGCTACTGCGAGCAGGGCCATCAGGATCGTGCCGCCGCGAAGGATATCCTGCATCAGGCGCTCCCCTGTCCGAAGAGGCCTTGGGGCCGGAAGAGCAGGACGGCGAGGAAAATCGCATAGGCGGCGACCAGGGTAAGCCCCGGGTCGATGATCGTGGCGACGGCGGTTTCGACGAGCCCGAGGATCAGGGCAGCGATGATCGCGCCCCTGATGTCGCCCACGCCTCCCATGATGACGATGATCAGCGCTTTCATGGTGAAGATGACGCCGGAGGACGCATCGAGGGTCACGAAGGTCGAGATCAGACATCCGCCGAGCGCGGTCACCGCACCACCGAGGGCAAAGGCGAAGGCCGAGATCCGGTCGACATTGATCCCGACCAGCCCGGCGGCTTCAGGTGAGACCGCGACAGCGCGCACGGCCATGCCGGGGCGGGATCTGTTCAGCCAGACATAGAGCGCGCCTCCGATGGCGGCGGCAATGAGCGCCGCTACCAAGCGGTTGGCGGCGACGGTTGTCCCAAGCATATGAACGGGCGTGGCAAGGAAGGAATAGGTGAAGTACTCGGCACGCAGGCTGACCATTACCCCGACAAGGAAGAAGCTGATACCGAAGGTGGCGAGGATCGAATCCACCTCCAGCTGACCGCGGGATTTGGCACGTCTGACCAGAGGACGCAGCAGCAGCCTGTACATTGCCCAGCTGCCAAAGAAGGCAAGCGGGGCAACAATGAACAGCGTCAGAAGAGGGCTGAGACCGAAGCTGACAAAGGCCCAGAAAGCCGCGAGGCCGCCGAGGATCAGGATCTCGCCATTTGCGAGGTTCATGATCCGCGCGACCCCGTATTGCAGGTTCAGCCCCATCGCGACCAGCGCATAGGCTCCGCCGAGCAGCAAGCCCGAGATCACAATGTCCATATAGATTTCATTCCTGCAGCAATTGGGCCTGGAAAAAATGGGCCGGCCCGAGGCATCGAAAGCCGGCCCAGGGCAGGTTACTTCCAGCCCTTTTTCGCAACCGGTGCAACGCTGTCGCCCATCCCGGTATCGGCGACGGCGACAAACTGTCCGCCGCGCCATTGGCCGACCGACCAGTAGCGCTCGGAATTATTGTGCTTGTCGAACCTGATGGTTCCGATCACGGTCTCGAAAGCGTTGTTCTTGATGTGCTCGGTCACGGCCTCGCGGTCGATTTTGCCGACACCTTCGATTGCCTGTTCCAGCACTTGCAAGGCGGAGTAGTAGGTGGCGGACGCCCAGTAATCCGGAGCCTTGCCCGTCACGTCCTGATGCCGTTTGCGGTAGGCCTTCATGGCGTCGGTATTCGGGTTCACGCCGCCGGCGCCGAGATTGCCTTCGATGGCGTTGCCGAACTTCCCGCCATATGCCGGGAAAGCCGTGGCGACGGCTGTGTAGAAGGCCTTCACGTCGAGATCCTCGATGATGGCCTGCTCGGTCAGCGCGAAGCTGTCGGGCGGATAGGACCAGGCAACGAAGGCATCCGGGGCAGCCGCTTTCGCGCCTTTCATCACCGGTGAAAGGTCCGGTGTGCCAAGCGGATAGGACTTGTCATAGACAATATTGAAGCCCGCTTCCTTGAACTTCTCCCGGGCCACGCCGGCGAGCTCGATGCCGAAGGCGTCGGCCACATTGACCATGGCGACCTTGTCGCCGATCACGCCCTCGCTCTGCAGGGTCTTCAGTGTGTTCGTGGCCCCTTCGACAAACCCGCTCGTCGATCCGAGTGTGAAGAACATGTTCGGGAATTTAGCGGTCAGCTCATGGATCTCATCGGTGATCGCCGTGACGGCGACCAGTGGATACTTGTAGCGCGCATAGATCGGCGCAGCGGCAATGTTGAAGCCGGTTCCGTAGGGCGCGATCATGAAATCGACTTCGTCCTGAGAGGCGAGGCGCTGGACCGCCTTGATATGCTCAGCCGGATTGGTCTTGTCGTCATATTGCACGATCTCGACCGGACGGCGCTTGCCATCCACCATCAAGCCGCCGCGTCCGTTCACCTCCTCGACCCAGAGCTGCACGTTCGGAAGATGCGTCACGGCCTCGCCGCCCGCCAGGGGGCCAGAGAGATGCGCGACCATCCCGAATTTGATGGGTTCCTGGGCCTGCGGGGCCTCAGAAAACGCGAAACTCAACGCGACCGCTGCCGATGCGATCGCGAAATTGCGTCGATTCATGATTGTCCTCCCTTGGTTGCAGCTCTTTTTTCGCGGCTGCCTTAAAATGAATCCATAATGTGGGGAGCATGGCAAGGAAATGCTGATTCCAGGTTCGAATTGGAAATAAGATCAAAAATATGTATCCATAATCGATATGGAAAATTGTTGCCGCACTATGATCGGAAGCGGCGGGAGGAAAACCGGGTGAACCATTTGATGCGCTCTTCAGCCGATGAAGGCTCCGCGGACAAGCGCGTTCTGTCGGCATTGCGCCGCATGGTCATCGATGGAACGCTGTCGGAAGGCACAAAGATTTCCGAAGTCATTGCTGCTGAGATGTTCGGCGTTTCCCGAACGCCCGCACGCCTTGCACTCCGCGCGCTTGAGGTCGAGGGGCTTATCCGGAAGCGCGAGGGGCGGGGGTTCACCGTCCAGGAGTTTAATCTCGGCGATATCAAGAAAGCTTACGAAGTACGTGGTGTTCTCGAAGGGTTGTCAGCGGGGACGATGGCTAAAACCGGCATATCCGAGACGGCCGATGCCAGGTTGCAGGAAGCCGTCGACGCGATGGCGATCGCTCTCGATGCGGACATGGATCCCTCGGGTAAGGCGCTCGACTATCAGGACGGCAATGTTGCCTTTCACGAAACCATCATGAAGGATTGCGGCAATCCCTATGTCGCTTTCACCTTCGGCCGGATGGAGACGCTGCCAATGATCAAGCTGGGCACCGTCGTCTTCAATGAAGAAAATTGCGAGGCCGACTTGATGCGCCTGCGTCTCGGCAATATGCAGCACAAGCTGATCCTCGATGCGATCCGGACCCGCGATCCGCAGCGTGCCGAGTCGATGATGCGTGAGCATGCGAACCAGACACTGGTTTATACGGATCTCTTCTCGGCTCCGCGCTGAGGCTCCGCGACGGAACGATCTCCGCATGCCTTGAGTTGACTGGATGTTTCGCATCGTGGCGGAGTAATCTCTCCTGCGAATACTCTCCATTAATCCTCAAGGCTTTCCATGACCGATATTCTGTTTCTTCCCGGTTTTATGTGCGACCGGCATCTCTGGGACGATGCCCGAAGCGGCCTGGAGCAGCTCGGGTCTCTGCACTTCGGAGACCTCACCCGGGACCGGACATTCGAAGCTATGGCGGAGCATGTTTTGACCGGGGCACCAGAGCGTTTCTCACTGGTCGGCTTTTCCATGGGGGGATTTGTTGCGCGGGAGATCGCGTTGATGGCGCCGAAGCGGGTTGAGCGCCTCGCGTTGCTCAACACCAGCGCGCGCGGCGACAGTCCCGAACAGGCAGCCCGCAAGGCTGGCCTTGCCAAAGCGGCGGAAGGTCGTGGATTTCGTGGACTTTCGCGCCACTCCATCCTTTCCTCTCTTCACCCGGAACGACAGGCAGACGAGGGGCTTGTGGGGAAGATCCGTGAAATGGCTGACCTGATCGGCAAGGACGGATTCGTAAACCAGATCGGTGTGGTGCGCCGGGACGGACATGATCTGCTGGCCCGGATTACCTGTCCGACTCTGGTCGTCTGGTCTCGTCAGGATGCGTTACGCAGTCTAGAGGAGGCGCAGGAGCTTGCAGATGGAATACCGTATGCAAGACTAGAGATCGTCGAGGAGTGCGGTCACATGCTGCCGTTAGAGGCACCTCAAGAGACGGTGCGGCTCTTGGCAGACTGGCTCGGCCAGGGGGTGTAAACCTTAATTCAGCGCACCTGTTTGTTCGCTAAATACGTCGGTGTCTGGTATCCAGATCGCGCAAAGCAGTCATGCAAAAATTCGAAATCGGATGAATTTAGGGCCGATTGGAAAATCTTAAAAATCATTCCATATCAATTACGTAAATGCAAATAGGCTGTTCTTCTCAACGCCTTTGGTTTTTGTGTTGAAAGAGTTTCCATCCAACTGATCGGTTTTTACAAAAAGTGATCGCGCGGATCTTGAATTTGACTTAATTAGGACAAAACTACCCGGTGTAGTTTTGTCCTATCGGAATATGAGATGCCACGAATTATATGGCTTGCGTCCTATCCCAAGTCAGGGAACACGTGGATGCGCGCTTTCCTCGCCAACTATCTCCTTGGCCGGGAAAAACCGGTTCCTATTGAGGATTTGCGCGCCTTTTCGCTGAGTGACGTCCGTCCGCGTTTCTATGCGGAAGTCCTGACAAAACCCGTCCAGGAAATGACGGTTGAAGAGAGCGTGACAGTGCGCCCCGAGGCGCAGCATCGACTTGCCGCAGCGCGTGAGCACGATCATTTCGTCAAGACCCATTCACGTTTCGGTGAACTGAACGGTACACCTCTCATAGAGCGTTCGGTCTCTGCTGGCGCTGTTTACATTATCCGAAATCCCGTCGATATCGTGCCGTCCTATGCCAGCCATATGGGCGTGACGCCCGACGTGGCGATTGAGATCATGGCTGATCTGGATCATGCGACAGTTGAGGCTGATGTAAAGATTTTGACCCATATGGGCCGGTGGGGAGCGCATGTCGAAAGCTGGATAGACGGAAGCAGTTCGCTTCCGATTTGCCTAGTGAGATACGAAGACCTTTGCGCAAATCCGGAAAAGGCTTTTGGACAGGTTCTCAAAGTGCTCGGACTACCGTTTGATCCTGAGCGGTTGGCGCGGTCGATCCGGCATTCATCCTTCGAAGAGCTCAGTCGGCAGGAAGAGGAAAATGGTTTCTCCGAACGCCCGCCACATATGCAACGTTTCTTCCGCTCCGGGGGCAGTGGCGAGGGGCAGCGTTCGCTCAGTGAGCAACAACTCGCGCGTCTTGCCAGAGATCATGGTCCTGTGATGAAGCGGTTCGGGTACCTGTCTTAACGGACAATCCACTGGATCAATACGGATAAAAAAACGGCCGCATCGGGTGGATGCGGCCGCTTTTTCCGGGTATCTGGAATGTTATTCTGCGGCTTCGGCTGGCCAGCCGGCGACTGCCTTCACTTCCAGGAATTCCATGAGGCCGTGTTCGCCGCCCTCACGTCCGTTACCGGACTGTTTGTAGCCGCCGAACGGGCTGCCCGGCGCACGGTTGGCTCCATTCATCTGAATCATGCCGGCACGGAGCTGACGGGCGAGGCGCTTGGCCCGTTCCGGATCACCGGTCTGCACGTACGATGTAAGGCCGTACGGTGTATCGTTAGCTATACGCACCGCGTCTGCTTCATCTTCGAAAGACATGATCGAAAGCACCGGGCCGAAAATCTCTTCCCGAGCGATGGTCATGTCTTCTTTCACGTCAGCGAAGACAGTCGGCTTGACATAATAACCACGGTTGAGGCCATCCGGACGGCCAAGACCGCCTGCAAGGAGTGTTGCGCCTTCCTTGATACCAGATTCGATCAAGCCCTGGATCTTGTCGTACTGAGCCTGCGAGACCACCGGGCCAATCTGACGGCCTTCCTGGGTCGGATCGCCGATCTCTTGAGCTTCGGCCAGTGACTTCGCAACTTCAACAGCTTCGCCATAGACCGACTTTTCAACAATCATCCGGCTTGGGGCGTTACAGCTCTGGCCGCTGTTGTTGAACATGTGAAGCACGCCACGCTTGACGGCCTTGGCAACATCACTGTCGGCGAAAACAAGGTTCGGGCCTTTGCCGCCAAGTTCAAGCGAAACGCGCTTGACTGTGTCGGCGGAAGCCTTGGTGACGGCGATGCCTGCACGAGTGGAGCCGGTGAAGCTCATCATGTCGATATCGGGGTGCTTGCTCATCGCTTCGCCGACAGTCGGGCCGTCGCCGTTGACGAGGTTGAACACACCAGCCGGGAAGCCTGCTTGCTCAATGAATTCGGCAAAGAGCAGGGAGGACATCGGCGCAATTTCGGACGGCTTCAGCAACACAGTGCAGCCAACGCCAACTGCCGGTATGACCTTCAGAGTCACCTGGTTCATCGGCCAGTTCCATGGCGTGATCAAACCGCAGACGCCGATCGGCTCATTTATGATATATTCGGTCTGGAACTTTTCGTTCAACGGATGCTCGAAAGTGAACCCCTTCAGCGCCCGGATGAAGGCCTTGATATGACCAAGCCCGGCGGCTGCCTGCTGTGTGCTGGCGATGTTCTTCGGCGCACCCATTTCGTTGGAGATAGCGGTCGCCATCTCCTCAATGCGCTCCTGGTAGATTTCGGCCAGCTTTTCGACATAGCCGATACGCACGTCGTGGGGCGTGTTGCTCCAGGTCGCGAATGCTGTCTTGGCGGCTGCGACAGCCTTATTCACGTCGGCTTCGCCGCCGAGGGAAATCGTCGCGAAAGCAGTTTCATTGGCCGGGTTGATGACCTCGCAGTCATTTGCGCTGGCAGGCGCTACCCATTTTCCATCGATAAAGAAATCGGTCTTGCGTTCCATTTGATCCTCCCGCGGCATTTAGTCGAGCCGCGCGCTCGCTCAGTGAATGTTGGCCCGTCACAGGACTAAACGGCTCAATAGCCGCATTTGGGTAGTGGGAAGGGCCGGTACAAGAAGCCTCGTCAGAATAAGGCATAGCTCCCATTAGCCCATGAAATTGTTCGGCGCAACATGCGCAAACGGCACCAGACAAATTGATCCATTATGGAGTCAACTGTGGGGCTTTCATTCGAAGAATCATATTGTTGCACTGCAAAATCTCGGTCTAGACTTCACATTCAATCGTTTGGAGCTTCTGTTCTCCGAACAATTCGCTGCTGCGAGATAGGGTCGCGTCCTGCGGGCTGTTTCGTGGAGCTCAGCCGACATAATGCCTGTGGGGACGGGCGTTATTCAAAATGAAGCGGCGGGCAGGCGGTTCAAAAACAAGGAGGCTGACTATGAATTTCTTGAAAATTGCGGCTATCGGCGCGGTCGTCGCGATGGCATTTGCCGGAAATGCGGAGGCAAAGACCTACAAGGTCGGGCTGGACGGAACTTTTGCTCCGCATGCCATGCCGAAACTTTCCGGTGGCGTTGAAGGGTTTAATGTCGATTTCGCCAACGAACTTGGCAAGCGGCTGGGTGCGGAGATGGATATCACTGCGGCGCAATGGTCGGGCCTGCTGCCGGGGATGCAGGCAGGCACCTACGATTTCCTTGTGGCGCCGACCACCCTGACGGAAGAGCGGGCAAAGAGCATGCTGTTCAGCGAAGGATACCTGAACACGGATTACCAGTTCGCCGTAAAAAAGGGGGCTGAGTCCGTTACGGATCTTAAGCAGTTCTCGGGTAAAACGATCGCAGTCAACAAAGGCTCTTCCTATGATCGTTGGGCGCGGAACCTTGAAGGTGAAGTCGGTTGGAAGGTCGAGTCATACGGGACCACCACAGACGCTGTGCAGGCGGTCATGTCGGGACGGGCTTTCGCTGTCGCCGCCGGTAATACCGTGATTGCTTGGGCAGTTAAGAAAAATCCGCTTCTAGAGCTTTCCTACCTTCACTCCACAGGGTTGGTCTTCGCTGTTCCATTCCGTAAGGACAGCGCTGAGTTGCGGAACAAGGTTGATGCCGCTCTCGAATGCATGAAAAAGGACGGTTTTTTCATCGGGATCAGTGAAAAATGGTTCGGTGTCACTCCGGTAGCGGGATCAGCGGCAGTCACGCCGCAGCCCGGTTTCGGACAGCCAGGTGTTGAGGGCTACGATCCTACCGCTCATACACCTGATTGCAGCTGATCGGCCTGCGGCCGAAGAGTTCACGTCTCGAATGGCGGCGGCATAACATGACCCGCCGCCATTCCTCCCTAAAGCGTTAAAGAAAGCCATAAGCCATGGCAGCCATCCTTGAGGCCCGGGGTCTCTGGAAATCATTTGGCGATTTCGATGCCTTGAAAGGTGTCGATTTCACCCTGAATACTGGCGAACTCGTCTTCGTCATCGGCCCTTCAGGGTCCGGTAAAAGCACCATGCTCAGATGCTTCAACCGGCTTGAAGAGCCAACAGACGGTTCGGTCATGTTCGATGGCGTGAATCTGATGGACCGGTCAGTTGATATCAATCTGATGCGGCGGCGCCTTGGCATGGTGTTTCAGCAGTTTAATCTCTATCCGCATCTGACGGCGCGGGATAATGTCACGCTGGCCCTGCGCAAGGTGCTGGGCAAGTCCCGGGCCGAAGCGAACGAAATTGCCGAAGACATGCTGGACAGGGTTGGTCTGGCCGATAAGGCCCACTCCCACCCGGGCGCACTGTCAGGCGGCCAGCAACAGCGTGTGGCCATCGCCAGGGCGCTGGCGCTGGAGCCTTCCGTCATGCTGTTCGACGAGCCAACAAGCGCGCTCGACCCGGAATTGGTCGGCAGTGTTTTGCAAGTTATGCAGCAGCTGCGCGAAGCCGGTATGACGATGGTTGTGGTCAGCCACGAGATGCGTTTTGCCCGCGCGGCAGCAGACCGGGTTATCTTCATGGCGGACGGGAAAATTCTGGAAGAAGGAACGCCAGACAAGATCTTTGAGGCTCCCGAACACGCCCGGACCCGCGAATTCATGCAAGAGATTGGTCAATGAGTACGGCACCGGAAGCCGGTACGTGGGCGCGCTTCATTGAAACCTTTTTCCGGCCGGATCTGATCGATCAGTATGCCGGTGCAATTGGAAAAGGCGTCATCGTTACCTGCGAGATAGCGGTTCTGGTCGTCATCTGTGGTCTCGCACTAGGCATGCTCCTGGCGATTGTGCGGGCTTACCGGATCACCGCGCTGTCAATGATCATCGTCGGATTGGTTGACTTGTTAAGGTCTTTGCCGCCGTTGGTTCTCATTCTGCTGATCTATTTCGGCCTGCCGACGGTTGGTCTGACACTCTCAGGTTTTTTCGTTCTCTGGCTTGTTCTGACACTGGTGCTCGCGGCATTTGCCGAGGAGATTTTCTGGGCCGGGATTCTCTCTGTCCGCAAGGGACAATGGGAAGCGGCACGGTCCACTGGTCTTGGGTTCAATCAGTGCCTGATATATGTGGTGGTACCGCAGGCGATTCGAATGACAGTCGCGCCGCTCACCAACAGGACCATCGCCATCACCAAGAATACGGCGCTCGGTACAGTGATCGGGGTTGGTGAAATCCTGAACGAGGCATCGACCGCGCAATCCTTCTCCGGCAGCGCAACGCCGCTGATGATGGGAGCGATTGCCTACATTCTGCTTTTCATCCCGGTCGTCATTGTGGGGCGATGGATCGAGACACGGTTCCAGTGGAGGCGTGCCTGATATGGATTTGCTGATCTACAATTTCTTCAATTTCGAGATTATGGCGGAAGCCTACCCCTTGTTGCTCCGCGGTGTGGGGCAAACCCTGCTGTTGTGCGCGGCGGTGATCCCGCTTGGGTTGCTCGGTGGCTTGATCGTCGCACTTGCGGCCCGCACCCGGAACACGGTTCTACGCTATGCAGTAATCGCGTTCATCGATCTGTTTCGTGCCGTTCCGCCCCTCGTTCTGCTTATTTTCGTCTATGCGGGTTTGCCATTCGCTGGCCTGGATATCTCGCCTTTTGCGGCTGTCTGTATTGCCTTTTTGCTGAACAATTCAGCCTATTTCGCCGAGATTTTCCGCGCTGGCATAGAGAGTATCGGGGCTGGGCAAACAGAGGCGGCGCGGTCAACCGGACTGGGGCCGTTTCAGACCATGGGTTACGTTGTGCTGCCGCAGGCCACACGGAACGTATTGCCGGACCTGCTTAGCAATAGCATCGAGGTCGTGAAGCTGACATCAATCGCCAGCGTCGTGTCATTCCAGGAATTGCTGTACTCGGCCGATATGGCACGATCACTCACTTACAATTCCTCGCCACTTGTCATGGCGGCAGCGATGTATCTTGTGATTCTTTGGCCCGTGGTTCGCATCCTCAGCCGGATGGAGCATCGGGTCGGCCAATAAGATCTGGGGATATTCTTGGGGCGTTTTCTCAGCGGGTCGTAAGGCCGGCGCGTTCCAGGGAGTGTTTCATATGGAAATAGTCTGCCGGGTTGCGAAAAGGCTGAACCGACAGGAACCAGCGGGAAATATCGCTTGGTAGAGGGGGCATCTCGCCGGTCCAGTTCTCGCGGGCCGCGACGAGGAATTTCCGGGCTTCTCGTTCAGCCGCGCGGTCGTCCCCGAGTTGGGCAAAGGCTGCGGCCGACCAAGCCTGAGGGTAAAATGCGCCTTCGTTTGCTTTGGCCGCCGCCCAGAGTGTTCCCGGATAATCCCGGCAAATGAAACGGCAGGCGGCTTCAAAGGACCAGTGTATAGACTGGTAGACGAAGCCGGATTCATGCAGGTGATCCAACCGTCGCAAAGCCTCTTCGGAGTCTCCGCAATAGGCCAGACCTAGGGCGGCGGACACGGCGACTCCAATGTCGTTTTCATTCACGGTTTCGGCGATACCGAAGCAGACTGCGGCCCGTTCGAACTCCCCAACCAGAATGTGAGCCCAGCCTGAGGCCTGGTAGCCCTTTGCGTCCCTTGGGCCGAGCTCTATCGAGCGTTTTGCATGTTCGATGGCCAAGAGTGAGAGACCGGGCTCGTCCCGGAACCCTGGATAAACGAACCGCTTAAGGCTGGCGCAGAATGAAAGGCTGGAATGACCTGGCGCGAAGTCGGGCTGATCGTTGCGCACAGAGGTGAAGATTTCCTCGGCCTCGGCCCAACCGGTAGGGGTCCAGAGATGATTCAGCCGACGGCCTTGCATCCATCTGTCGTAAACCGGATGGGACTGGTTCGGCTCTTCGCGTTTGGTGATCTGCCGGTTGCTCGCGGCATGGGTGTTGATGGCTATGGCGAGTTTCTGCACGAGCTGTCTGAGCGTCCGCGGCCAGGTATCCAGGCTTGCCGGGTTCTCTTCGCTCCAGAGCAAGGTGTCATTGCTGAAGTCACGGACCGAAATCACGACATAGAGGATTGTGTCTTTAACATAGGTATCGCCCGAAATTCTGAAGACCGGGTTAGTCGGGAGCACAATCTTCTGGCGCTCGATGTATTCGCCGTCAACCACCAGCCATTCCCTGAATTTGAGGAGACTGGACATGAATTGATGACGGAAAGCGCGGGCCATGAATTTCAGCGGGTCCGGTACGCCCCCAAAACTAAACGGTTCGACAACAAGACGGGGAGTTCCTGACGGATCTGGTCTGGAAGACCTCGAACCTGGTTCTTCGTCAGCCTCATCGGCGCCAGTCTTGATCAAAGCGACGAGCGCTTTGGTCTCGTCCGACGGCTCCATGTCATAGTCATTTTCAAGCAGAGACCAAAGGCGGTTATAGCGTTTCAGCGCTGAGCCGATGTCACCTGCACGTACATGCTGCAGCATCAGCTCCCGGCATGCGCCTTCATGGGTCGGGTCAAGATTGGCGAGGGCGAGTGCTGCATTCTTGGTCGAGTGAGCCGCATCATGGCCTTCACGCTTGGAGCGTTGGGCCAGGCGTAGCTCCAGACTCGCAACCAGACGGTCGTTCAGATTTTGCCTTTGCGTGAGCACCCAGGAATAAAAAGCCTCGTCCAGGTCCTCGAAGCCGAGCAACAGAGAAGCCGAAATATCGGAGCGTTCCAACAGGGTTGGGTGAACCGGTGCACCGGTGTCGTTTTCCAGGATCGCCCACAAATCGGTCTCGAACACCTTATTGTTGAGACGGACTTCGTTACGCGTCGCGTCAATTCCAACAATGCCAATTGCATCAAAATACTGGTTAAGCCTGCGAAGGGCTTGTCTCAGAGATGCGCGCGCATGATCTTCTGTGGCATTACTCCAGAGTAGCCCGGCAATGCTCTCTCTGGTCGCTTTTTGAGACGGTAACAGTATCAGGTAGGCGAGAATGGCCTGCGCTTTTCGGCTTAGTAAATCGACTGTTCCGCTTGGCGCTTCGATCAAAAAACCGCCAAGCAAACTAATTTTGATAAGAGCTGATTGCGGACCTGCTTTCGGGTAGGCCGAAGCAGTGCCGACAGGGTTTGGGTGTTCCGTCAAATTGTAGGAAGAGTCGACCATGTTACCCGAGAGTGCATCATCTGATTCTACCTTATAGACCAGACCTTAATATCCGCCACCCAAGGAACGAAGCCGAATTAAAAATTCTGTCGGATCATCGGGAAAGCAATGCGGGATCAACGGTACCCGCACAGGTGAGTCAGCCGGTTAGTTAGAAAGAGGGGGCTTGAGGCTCATTCCTCTCTTGAGTGATGGAGGCTCGAAGGGTGGGGGCAGAAAGATTGCAATTAATCGGTCATCAAGCTGTCATTCGCAGCCGCTAACGTCCGTCTTTTACACAAAAGACGCGGGATGAAATGTTCGGAAAATCTGGGAAGAACTGGGTCCGGCAAGAGTTCGAAAAGCGGACTCCGGTTGTTTCGTACTGCAACCCAGACGACTCCCTTACCCGACAGGTGCTGATCCGTTTCGTTGAATTGCTCAGCGGCCAGCCACGCTTGCAACGGATGTACGATGATTACTGCCGTAAACATCACGGCACCGATAATTTTTGGCATTCGGCTGTTGATTATCTGAGGTTATCCGTCAATTTCGAGCGGAACAGTCTCAACGCGATTCCGGCTGAAGGCCCGCTGATCATTGTTGCGAACCATCCGTTTGGGGTGCTCGACGGGATTGCGGCCTGTCATATCACATCGCTCGTCCGCGATGATTTCAAACTTTTGGCACACGCAGCGCTCGGGCGCGTGGAGCCGTTACGGCGCTATCTGATTCCGATTGAGTTCGACGGGGCTTCAAGTGCGGTGCGCGGTAATGTCGAATCGAAGCGCGAGGCCCTGGCGCACCTTAATGATGGCGGAGCGTTGGTAATCTTCCCGGCGGGACGGGTGTCGACGTCGGAGAAATTATTCGGCCGAGCGACCGATGCTCCCTGGAAGCTGTTTGTGGGCAAGCTGATCGCGCAGACGGACGCAACGGTTGTTCCGATCTTCTTTGAAGGGCAAAATCGCTTCCTGTTTCATCTGGTAAGCCGTTTCAGCGAGGCCCTGCGGGAAGCTTTGCTGATGAATGAGGTGGCGCGCCGGATTGGCGACGATGTGCAGGCGCATGTCGGCACACCGGTCCGCTCATCGGAGCTTTCCAACGGGAACGACCGGCAAGCGTTGCTCGATGATCTGCGTGACATGGTCTACGGGCTCGACCCCGCTCGTCTGAAGGCACTCGCAAGCGTCTGATTAGCCGGGTCAAATAAGGGTTTCTTCAAGCACTAACGCGGCGGCGCCATGCGCCCAGACCTCGTCACCGCCGGGATCGACCCTCAGATCGACTTTGGTCTGGCCTTCGAGCAATGTATTCGTTTCCATTGCGCTGGAGAGAGCTGTGAAAAAGGCTTTGGCGGATCTGGATCGGGCGCCGGACAGTACAACGACAGGCGGGTCCAGCACATCGACAAGATTGGCAATGCCGGTGCCGAGCATGGTTCCCGCGCGTTTGAAGATCGATGTTACGGCTGGCGAGCCTTCATCGGACAGCTTGATGAGTTGCGCCATCCGGTCCTGCAAGGCGAACGGGTCGTCGATATCGGTTGTTGACCCCAGGACGTTCGCTTCGCGGGCGATGGCATAGTCCGAGGCATAGGCTTCGATACATCCGCGCTGTCCACAGCGGCATAGAGCGCCGCCAACGACAATCTTGGTATGTCCGAATTCAGCTCCGAAGCCGCGGGCACCTCGGTAGAGCTTTTCATCGACAACCAACCCCATGCCGATGCCATGCTCGACGGTGACGACCATGAAGGTCTGGAATTGCCGTCCGACCCCGAACCATTTCTCGGCGAGGGCCGTCATGTTGGCGTCATTGTCGATAAAGGTTCGAAATCCAGTCTTTTGCTCGACGATTTCGCGAAAGGGCACGTCAGGTCGCGAGAAGACCGGCGCCCATCTGACTAATCCGGATGGATATTCCACATATCCAGGAACACCAATTCCGACGCCGAGGACCAGTTCCGGATCGATCCCTGTATTGCTGATGACCTCCTTGATCTGGGTCATGCAGATCTCAGCAATACGTTCCGGCGCGTCGCGGTTTGCCCGCATGGGAACGATCTTGGATCCCAGTATTTCTCCTGAGAGGTTCGTCAGGGAGATGGAGGCCTGGTGCATCGAGATTTTGATGCCCACGGCGAAACCGGCTTCAGGATTCAGTTCCAGTCGTGTGCGAGGACGTCCGCGCGACGGCCGGATTCTGTCCGCTACCACTGTTTCCTCGCGGATCACGCCGTCCTCGATCAGCTCGGAGGTGATGACCGTAACTGTAGCGGGACTGATGCCGACATGCTTTGCGATTTCGATCCGAGCTGCTGCTTGGTGCCGCCGGAGGCAGTCGACTATCGCTTTTCTGTTTTGCGCCCGTACTGGATCGGATATGTGCCGTCCGATGCGGCGGTCATGCTGGTTCATTGAGGAGGGGGAGTGCCCGCGATTGAGCTTTTTTCCAGGTGACTTGGCATTTTTCCGAGAATGATCATGCCGAGCACGTCTTCCTTCGAAACCTCTTCGGTGCGGACAGTTCCGACCAGGCGCCCATTCTTCATGACTGTCAGCCGATCCGAAAGATCGAACACGTCATGAATGTCATGGCTGATCAGGAAGATGCCGATGCCTTCGGCCTTCAATTGTTTGATCAACTCCGAAACCATGGCGGTTTCCTGAACCCCGAGCGCTGCAGTCGGCTCGTCCATGATCAGAACCTTGGCATCGAAATAAACCGCGCGCGCAATAGCCACCGATTGACGCTGGCCTCCCGACAACGCTTTCACCGGGGCTGCGAACTTCCGGAAGTTCGGATTGAGACGCCCCATTATCTTGCGGGTCTCGTCCTCCATCTTCACATCATCCAGCATTCCTGAAGAGGTCTGGATTTCCCGCCCGAGGAAGAGATTGGCGGCGGCGTCAAGATTATCGGCAAGGGCGAGTGTCTGGTAAATCGTTTCGATATTGCAGGCTCTTGCATCCCGCGTATTACGGATAACGGCCTTTTGGTCGTTGATCCGAATTTCGCCCGAGTCCGAATGGCAGGCACCGGACAGCACCTTGATCAAGGTTGATTTCCCGGCACCGTTATGGCCCAGCAGGCCGACAACCTCGCCCGGATAGAGATCACAGGACACGCCATCAACAGCCTTGATGCCGCCGAAGGAGACATGGATATCGTTTAGCGCGACGAGGGGACGAGCGGTATCTGTCGGCATGGCGTCTATTCCCCGATCCGGCGGCGGTAGACCTGATCAACCCAGACGGCGAGAACCAGGACAAGGCCGATGACAATGGATTGCAGTGATGTGTTGGTGCCGATCAAAGCCATTCCGCTTTGCAGGCTTTGCATGACGAGCGCGCCAAGGATTGCGCCATAGATAGTACCGATGCCTCCGGCAAGCGATGTTCCACCGATAACGGCGGCGGCGATCACGCGCAGCTCGTCTAGCGTGCCAAGATCGTTGGCCGCCGATTGTAGCCGAGCGGAAGCAATGACGGCCGAGATGGCGCACAGCCCGCCCATCATTGTGAAGATGTAGAGGGTCATGCGGCGGGTATCGATACCGGAAAGCTCTGCCGCCTGCGGGTTTCCGCCAATGGCAAAGACATAGCGGCCGAATTTGGTGCGCCGAGCGACGACTGTCATTGCGATGGCGACCAAGGCAACGATGACAACCGGGATGGCGATCCCATGCATCAGCTCCAACCCGCCTTCGGGAATTTCCCAGCCTTTGGCTTCTGCCAGGCGTTTGGCAGCACGGGCGGGTACCGGGTAGGCGTTCATTGCCGCGACGAACCCAAAGATGGCCAAAGTCAGAACGCCGATATTCAGCCAGTCGGCCCAGAGCGGTTTCAGTGGGAAATCGAAGAGTTGACGCCTGCGACGCCCCCTCAAGATCCCGTAAAGTACCAGCGCAGCCATGAATGCCCCGAAAACCCAGCTGGCCGTTTCTCCCAAGGTGCCGGCGACGCCACCGCCGAAAAGGATGAAGGTTGAGTCGAGCGGTGCCACCGTGCGGCCGGTCGTGACCCACCATGCGGCGCCGCGCCAGACAAGGAGGCCGCCGAGCGTGACAATGAAAGCCGGCACGGCAAGATATCCGATCACCCAACCCTGAAGAGCGCCGATCAGAAGCCCGAGGCAGAGCCCTACAAGGATCGTGATAATCCAGCTTGCCGGATGGTTGAATCCGAGGACTTCGGGCAGGATTTCCGCCTGGACCACCCCCATGACCATGGCGATGACGCCGAGGACGGAGCCGACGGAGAGATCGATATGGCGCGTTACGATAACGAAGACCATGCCGGTCGCCATGACTGCAACCGAGGCCGTCTGGACGGAAAGATTGAAGAGGTTGCGCGGGGTAATGAAGCGTCCGCCCGTCAGCAGGTCCAGAACAATCCAGATGAGCAGGAGGGCTCCGACCATGCCAAGCAGGCGAAGGTCGAGGTCCATCGTACGGACCATACCGGTTATGCCGCCTCTGGTTCCTGGCGATGCCGGCATCTCGGATTGTTTCATGTCAGAGAGTGATTGAACGCGGTCGCCCATTCAGCGGATCCAGTTCGCAGAGAAGAAAAGACCGGCACCGATGGTGCCGGCCAGTGGACAGGGGTGGATCAGTTGCAGGCGGCGACGGAGCCGCTTTTGACGCCTTTGCAGACCACGTCTTTCGACACCCAGCCGGCATCGATCACGACGTTGAGCTTGTCCTGGCTGATTGGCACAGGTGCGAGGAAGAGCGAGCTCAGGGTCTTACCGTTCGGGCTGGTCCACTGCACAGCGCCGGAAACCTTCGAGGCATCTTCGCCTTTTGCGAGCTCCACGGCGATTTCAGCGGCTCGTTTGCCGAGTTCACGGGCGTCTTTCCAGACAGAAACCGTTTGTGTGCCAAGCGCTACACGGTTGAGAGCCGCATGATCGCCGTCTTGGCCGGAAACTGGAATGCCGTCGAGGCCCTGCGCCGTAAGGGCGGCGACAACGCCGCCAGCAGTGCCGTCGTTGGATGCAACTACCGCATCGACCTTGTTGTCGTTTGCGGTGAGGATTTGCTCCATGTTGCGCTGGGCATTCGCTGGTAGCCAGCCGTCCGTATATTGATTTCCGACGACCGTGATGTCTCCTTTATCGATTGCAGCTTTCAGGACTTCGATCTGGCCGTCATGAAGGAAATCAGCGTTCGGGTCTTGCGGGCTTCCCTTGATGAAGACGAAGTTGCCTTTCGGTTGGGACGCGAACACCGCGCGGGCCTGCATGCGTCCGACCTCGATATTGTCGAAGGTGATGTAGAACGCATCCGGGTCGTCGATCAGGCGATCATACCCGACCACCGGTATGCCCTCGGCGGCGGCCTTTCTTATCGCCGGTGCTACGGCAGAAGCGTCTTGCGCCAGGATGATAAGGGCATTGGCGCCACGTGCGATAAGGCTCTCAACATCGGAAAGTTGCTTGGCCGTAGAGCTTTGCGCATCCGTGCTGATATACTCAGCGCCAGCCTGATCCAGAGCCCTCTTGATCGCCGCTTCGTCGGTTTTCCAGCGTTCTTCCTGAAAATTTGACCAGCTTACGCCGATAACAAGATCGGCTGCTTTGGTTGGTTGTGAGGTTGCAATCATTCCACCGAGAAGCAATGTCCCGGCAGCAAGTAATCCAGGGAAACGTACCCTCATTTTTTCCTCCCTTTTGAGATGGCGTTGACTCGCCCTTTAATTTATTTTTTTGATCAAAAAATATGTTGCCGCAAGCCTTTTTCGGCGTCAATAATTTACTTCCCGGGGCCGTTTCTTTTCGTACCCTGTAAGCTGCTTGGGCTGTCTTTGGTCCGGTTGCGAGGGGTTTGAGATGGAGATGTTGAAATGGGCGCATACCAAGCACGGTATCCAGATCTGGAAGGACAGGCAGTCTTTGTCAGTGGCGGGGCGACAGGAATCGGCGCAGCCATCGTCGAGGCATTTTCCGTACAAGGCGCGCATACCTATTTTGTCGACATCGATGTCGAGGCTGCTGAAGGACTGATGCAGCGCTTGGCGAGAGAAACGGGGAACGTACCCTTTTTCCACCGGTGCGACGTGACGGACACTGCGGAGTTGAAAAGCGCGATAACGCGGGCCTCAGATGCGACTGGCTCTCTCTACGCGCTGGTCAACAATGCGGCGCATGACCAGCGCTTCGTCGCGGAAGACGTAACGGAAGAGGACTGGGATTCTATCGTTGCGGTAAACTTGAAGCACCAGTTCTTTGCCGCACAGGCAGCCTTCGGGATCATGTCCGGAAATGGCGGAGGGTCGATCATCAATTTCGGCTCGATCGCACCGACTCAAGGCGTGAAGAACCTCGCGGTTTATTCCTCCTGCAAGGCAGCGGCCTTTGGTCTGACGCGTTCCCTCGCACGTGATTTCGGACAGGCCGGGGTCCGTGTAAATTCGGTCGTGCCCGGCGCTATTCTGACTCCCCGCCAGCTTCGTGAATGGATTGATGAAGAGACAAAGCGCGACATTATCGCCCGCCAGTGCCTTAAACGCCCGATGCAGGCGGACGATGTCGCCGAGATGGTGCTGTTCCTGGCCTCAAGCGCATCACGCGGATGCACCGGCCAGGAGTTTAAAGTTGATGGAGGTAATATCTAGAGCGGGTCTGACCGAAGCACGGCGGTTGCGGACAGCGCTTCTGCCTTGAATGAGCGGGACAGATACCAGCCAAGAAGCTTTTTCGGTGCGCGGCGCATGACGAAATTACGTATGGCGAACGCCCTGTTTGTCGACGGAATGAACAGTGGAGCAATCTTGCGGCTGCGTGACTGTAATTTCTCGATGGCCGGTCGGAGACGTGTTTCGTGTCCGGCAAGTGCTTCTGGAACAGAGCGTTCTGACAATTCCTCGGCCAAAATCTTCGCAGACGTGATCGCCATGCCGGCTCCTTGTCCGGAGATTAGTGTCAGGCAATGTGCCGCATCTCCGAGCAGAACGATCCGTCCTGAAGACCAGCGCGGCATTTCCACCAATTCCAGATTGTCGAAATAGAGTGTGCTGATGTCCGTCAGGCTGTCGATGAAGTGCAGGGCGTTTTCGTGCGCATCGCAATAGGCCTTGCGGAGTGTACTCAGCCGATCTTCTGGTGCGACATAGCCACGATCGTCCGACTTCCAGGCATAGAGCGTCGCAAGGCGTCCTTCGGACAGGGTGTAGAATTCAGTGAGACGGCCGGGTTCGGCAAAGGACAGAAAATCATGCCCTAATCCGAGCGTGTCTTTTAGCTGAAAGGCTGCGAAGCGGTATCCGAGCGCTCGGATGAAGGTGCTGTCCGGGCCGAAATGGAGACGACGGATGGATGAACGTGCACCATCCGCACCTATAAGAAGCGCCGCTCGGCATATGGTTCCATCGCTCAGGGTCGCAGTGATACCGCTCTCATCCTCCTCAATAGCCGTCACGGAGGTGTTGAACCGCAGATCGAGGTCTTGCGGCAATGCCTGGCGCAAAGTGTGTACGAGGTCCGTGCGCGACAGGGTGATCCAGTCCTGGTGCCCCAGAAGTTCTTGGTATTTCGCGCGCCAGAGCTCCCGTCCGTCCCGGCCGTAATAGACATTCTCGTGGATGGGCCGGTGCTTTTTGCGCAGCTCTGGCATTAATCCCATTTCACCGGCGACCGTGTAACCGGGCCCAGACAGCCCAAGCATGTAGCCGTCCGTCCGGATTTGAGGGTTTTTTTCAAGAACGATTGGCTGCCAGCCATGCTTGCGCAGCCACCACGCAGCGGCCAGGCCGCCGACACCGGCGCCAACGATCAACGCAGTTTTATCATGCATTGGCGCCAGCCTTGTCCGTACGCCGTATGATAACGGGCAGGAGCACCAGCGCAGATGCGGCGAAGCCTGTGGCGATGCCGAAACTGATACCGTATCCGAAATGTTCTGCGATGATTCCCGAGCCAAACCCGGCAACGACGGATACGAGGGCGTCCGTGCACTGGAAAATGGTGAAATCCGTTCCTGCCTGATGTGCGGATGTCCAGTCCATGATCACCGTATAGAGTGCCACGAAGGACCCGGCGATGATGGCGGACTGGATCAGGAACAACCCGCTCAGGACTGTTTCCTGCTGCGGTACCAGGGCGAACAGCGTGAACAGACCGAAACTCAGTATTTGCAGGGCGAGCATACCGATCAGGGTACGCCGTGCCGTCCATCGGCGTATGGCAAACCCGGAAAGCACTATAAAGGCAATGCAGAGCGCAGTGCCGACCGTTCCTGTCAGAATGCCTATCGTTGATGCTGTCAGGCCGTTGTCGATCAGAAAAGGGCCAGTCATGACCGTGATCATGCGCAGGCCGATCTGGCTGACGATGATGGTCAGCAATCCCCAGCGGATATCGGTGCGGGCAAATGCGTTGCGCAAGGATGGGCGTGGGCGTTCTTCAGCTTTGTCACCGGAGGAAAGTTCCTGGGCCGACAGGAACGGGGCTGTAAGGAAACAGGCGATGGCTGCCATCGCAGCCACGGCAAACAACCAGCCGAACCGGTCGACAAGTACCAGAAACAAGCCTGCCCCGATCATGATCCCGGCATAACCGCCACCGACCTGGATAACGTTGCCCCACCCCCGGTGCTCTGGCTTGAGCTGCTCGATCATGAAACCGTCACCGGCGATGTCAACGGTCGCGGCTATTACGGCAATAACCCCAAAACCGATGAACAGCCAGCCGAAGCCCTGCTCAATCCCGTGAAGGGCGAGAACGACCAGCAGCGCGGCCATGACGACCTGACCTGTGACAATGATGACACGGGAGCGGCGCGGCCCTGTCACCGGAATGCGCCAGCTTTCGACAAAGGGGGACCATAGGAACTTGAGAGCCCACGGAATCATGAACAGTGAAACCAGGCCGATCATGTCCAGGGCCGCGCCGGAACTTCGGAGAACCGTCGGGACACCCTGGAACATCATCGCGCCCACCGTACTTTGTACGGTGTATACGCCGCCCATCAGGAAAAGCAGACGGGCGAGGGGAAGCCTCGCCCGCTGCGGATCTGCAAGTGCCGAAGCGGTCATCAGAAGGTGTACCGGAAGTTGGCACCGATCACGCGGCTTTCACCGACCGAACTGAAGACGCTGCTGCCGGAGGCGTAGCTGTAAGTCCGGTAAATCTCGTCAGTAATGTTGTCGACATAGAGCCGCATGGTCAGGCCGTTATCGAGCTGGACGTCGAGAGATGTGTCGAGCAGCAAATAACCATCTTGGGAGAGCGTGTTCGACTCGTCGAAATAGGTTTGCCCCGAATAGCTGCCGGCAAGGCGGATGCTGACATCGCCCGGCAACACCTTCTGTGGGATGATATAGCGGCCGCTGGCCTGGAACGTGTAGTCCGGAGCAAAGGGTATCGTGTTGCCGTCGAACTCTTCGCCGGTATCCGGATTGCCGGCGCTGGTGAAAGTTGAGCGTCCGATGGTGCCGCCGAAATCGACAGATAATGCAGGGCTGATATGAGCGCGGGCGTCGAGTTCAAGGCCATAGCTCTCGGCTTCACCCGCGTTGCGGATATATTGCGAGCCTTGCGGGCCGGTATAGAACTGCTTGTCGTCGGTGAGCACGTAGTAGGCGGAGACTCCAGCCTCTACGACGTCCCCGAACAGGCGTCCACGCCAGCCGGCCTCGATATTGGTCGAGGTTTCAGACTCGTAGCGGAGATTCTGAGTTGCATCGAACTCGGTAAAGCCGACCGTGTGGTTGAATCCGCCGGGTTTGAAGCCCCGGCTGGCGAGCGCGTAAACGCGGTTCGCATCATTGATCTGCCAGCCGATGGACAGTTTCGGCGAAAGGTCTGTGAAGCTGTCATCGTCGGTCAGGCTGAGAGGCCCAGGTGAGACGCGGCTGTATTCGACACTTGCATCTTCCCGTGACCATCTGAGGCCCGCAGTCAGGTCAATGCTGCTCGTCACGGCATAGGTCGCTTCGCCGAAGAAGGCTGTTGATGTCGTGTCGACGAGGTTCTGTGACTGCCCTACAAACCCGCCAAAAGCGGGTGTTTCTCGGCGGAATTCGCTGTCCTGGATATAGACACCGCCAATACCGGTCCAGCGACTGCCGAGGTCGAAGTTGACCCGAAGTTCTTCCGAGACAGTGTCCTGAAACTCAGGTGTATCGAAGCCCTGAATCAGACGCTTGCCCATATCCCTGTTCTGATAGGAGGTGACGCTGGTCACTGTCGCATTGTCGAATGCATATGACGCGCGCAATGCGTAGGTGGATACATCACGACTGTATTCGTTGACGCCCCCCTGGGACGCGCTATCGAATTTCAGATCGCCGAGATTGGCTTCCGAAATGTAGAGTTCTTCATGGCTCTTCAAATTATCGCGGCCGGCAGTGAACTCCACCTCGAATGGCTCATCCTTGGGGGAGAGCAGGAACTTTGCATTGCCCAGCCAGTTCCGGCTGTTGTCGATATCCTCGTTGCCCGTCGAGAGGTCATCTATCTGGCCGGTATAGTCCAGTCGTTTGATATTGACCGTCCCGAATAAGGTGTCCTTCACAAGTGGCCCCGACATACCGGCTTCGGATTGCCAGTGATGTGTCGAATATCCGCCGCCAGCATAGCCGTGGTATTCGTTGCTTGGCTGCTTGGTGATGATGTTGATGACACCGCCATGAGCGTTGCGGCCGTAGAGGGTGCCTTGCGGTCCGCGAAGGACTTCAACCCGTTCAACTTCCAACAATTCCTGGGAAAAGTAGGATGTGTCCTGCGGCGCGCCGTCTACATAGACCTGAACTGACGGATTGTAATAATCGGGCGATGAAATCCCGCGCAGGGAAAAGCTGGAATAGGTTCGGTTTCCGCGCTCCCGGATAATCAGGCCGGGGATCAGTTTTTCGAGATCTTCGGTTGAGGTTACGCCGGCTTCTTCCAGGTCTTCTCCGGTTTTGACGCTGACGGAGCCGTCCACTTCGCCAAGTGGAGCAGACCGTTTAGTTGCGGTCACCTGAATGGTGTCGAGATACACCATCTCGGCGATTTCCTCGGCCTGAAGCTGTGCCGGGACCAGAGCCGTCACTGCAATTGCCGCAGTTGTACTGCATAGAAGAGCGCGAAGAGCGCGGGACCGGTATCTGTTTTTCGCCTGCATGGCTTACTTCCCCAATTCAGAATCTAGGGCGAGCTTATTGATGCAAGCCGATTCTGGCGGCCACGATGAGGGCCAAAGCAACCACGATCCGGACTTTATTTGCGATTAGTTATCATTTTCAATATAATTGGGGCAATTATGAATCGGGGGCAAAAATGGATCTGACACCGCCGCGTCATCGCTTTGGCGCGGACCCGCGTTTATTCTCGCGTGCGGATGACCAAAATGAGGGTGGTTGGAAAGAGCAGTTCCGTTGCGACGAGATTGGCGAGGAGTGCCGCGTAGGTGTCGTCGATTGCCTTGTGACCGAAGATCAGACCCATATGGTCGAGGGGCCGCCGGTCTTCAGCGTCAGCCTGTTCTTGCAGGGCACGGGGTGTTTCGAGGTTGAAGACGGGCCGAGCTTTGAGTTCGGCGCCGGATCCATGTTCCTGTTTCTGACGAAAGCGGCCACGCGTGGCCGTGACCGGATGTATGCCAATACCCGTCTCCGGGGCGCTGAATTCAGATTCTCCATTCCCGTCCTGCGGCGGATCGGCCTCGTGCGGAGTTTGGAGATTGGCAGCCGGGATGACCATTTGGGCGGCCCCAGTTCTGTCAGCCTGTTCATGCACCGCCCTCTCACCGGGGCTCTACGCCTGATCGCTGAGCAGGCCGTCGGGTGCAGGCTGGAGGGCATGCCGCGCCGGCTTTATCTCCGAGCGAAAGCCCTTGAGGTGTTGGCTCATGTAGCATCGATGTGTGAGGCGTCGAAAAGTATCCCTGAAAGTGTGAACGCGCGCGACAGACGGCGGATCGAGGCGGCGGCCGATACATTGTGCACGCGCTATGACGAGCCTTGGACGATTGCCAGACTGGCGGCGGAAACAGGTATCAACGAGCGCAAGCTGAAGAGCGGATTCCGTCTTGTGCTCGGCCAAACAATTCATAACAGGCTCGAATCCGCCCGGGTCGAAGCCGCGCAGAAATTGCTGAAGGACGAAGGCTTCAATGTCGCCGAAGCCGCTTTCGCGGTGGGCTACAGCAATCCCAGTCACTTTGCGAAGGTCTTCAGGCGTGTTTCCGGTGAATCACCGGGGCATTGGCGTAAACAGCCGACATAGACACCGGCCGGATCAGCTAAGCACAAATCCCTTATATCCGTCCGCTGCGACATCGTTGCAGCGCTTTCGGTAACGTGCCATTCCGCCAGCATAGGGCATGAAAACGCGGGGTTTACCAGGGACGTTTGCGCCCAGATACCAGGAAGAGTTGGCCTGAGGCAACAGGGTGGCATTGGCCGCCGCGTTGGTCTCGCCAACCCATTCTTCAGCTGCTTCCGCGGTTGTCTCGATCCGGCTCCTACCGCTTTTCCGAAGCGTATCGATACAGTTCGTAATCCACTCCACATGTTGTTCGATGGCGACCGGCATATTGGTCAGGACCGATGGGCTTCCGGGGCCCGTTACCGTGAAGAGATTGGGAAAGCCGGCAATCTGAAGGCCGAGATAGGTCTTCGGTCCCTCTGCCCATGTCTCTTTCAGAGAGACACCGTTCGTGCCGCGTATATCCATAGCGAGCAGCGGGCCGCTGATGGCGTCGAAACCCGTAGCGAAGACGATGATGTCGAGGTCGTGGTGGCTGGCCGAGGTCTCTATGCCTGTCGGTGTGATCCGGGTGATCGGATTGGTCTTGATATCGACCAGGCTGACATTGTCCCGGTTGAAGGTCTCGAAATAGTGGCTGTCGATTGGGGGACGTTTTGTTGCGAAGGGATGATCGATGGTGGAGAGCAGGGCCGCCGTTTCCGGATCTTTGACGATCTCCCGGATCTTCGACTTGATGAATTCGGCGGCAGTATCGTTTGCGGGTTTGCTTGTCAGCAAATCCTTGAAGACGGAACGGAAACGCAGGCCGCCTTTCTCCCACGCAGCTTCGTAGATCTCCTGCTGCTTGTCTGGCGTGACACTGGAGACGGGACGGTCCTCTATGCGAAATGGGTGACCGTTCGGGCCGGCCAGCATGATCTCGTGAATCTCGTCACTGTGTTCCTTGGTATAGCGCTTGAAGTCATCGCTCAGCGGGGCGTTGCGGGCAGGGATGCTGTAATTGGCCGTGCGCTGGAAAACGGTCAGATGTTTCGCCGTTTCCGCGATGACCGGAACGCTCTGGATGCCGGTCGATCCTGTACCTATCTGACCGACACGCTTGCCGGTGAAATCGACACCTTCATGGGGCCAGGAGCCGGTATGATACCAGTCGCCTTTGAAATTATCGAGCCCTGGAATCTCCGGGACGTTTGCGGATGACAGGCAGCCGACGCCGGTAATCAGGAACTGTGCTTCATATTGCTTGCCGTCTTCTGTCGTGACATGCCAAAGGGTTTCGGCATCGTCGAAATGGGCGGAAATCACGCGGTCTCCTAGGCGGATATCCTCGCGCAGATCAAAACGGTCGGCGACGTGATTGAGGTAATGCCGGATTTCTTCCTGACCTGGATAGCGCTCTGACCATTCCCAGTCGGTGACCAGTTCCTTGGAGAAATAATAGCAGTAGGAATGGCTCTCGCTGTCGCAGCGCGCGCCCGGATAACGGTTCCAGTACCAGGTGCCGCCAACACCGTTCGCCGCTTCGAGCACCTTTGCATTGAGGCCGAGTCGGTCGCGCAGGCAGTGGAGTTGGTAGAGGCCGGTGAACCCGGCGCCGATGACCAGCGCGTCATAGCGCTCGGCGTGAGTTTGTCTTGCCGTGCTTTTACCTGCTGCGTCTTCGCGCATCTTTCACTCCCGTCGTTTAGCAGAATGATGACGTGCGTCCTGAACGGGATCAATCGCCCGGCTGGCAAAGACAGCCGTGCATGCGTGGCGTGAACGAAAAAGCCGGCCGCACATTCGGGCCGGCTTTCTCTCTGATTTAGGCGCCCATTACGCCGAGCGATAGAGCTTGGTCATGGAGAATTCCCGGTGGCCGAGGGCTTCCGCTGCCGTGTTTCTGCCATTCGCGGTCCGGATGATCATGTCGATCAGGGAGTCTCCGGCCTCGTCGATGGTCATCTCCCTGGTGAGCACGCCGGTTACGTCCACATCGATATGCTCGGACATGGTGCGCAGGGTGCGTGGGTTACCGGAGATCTTGACGACCGGCACGATCGGGTTGCCGACCACATTGCCCTGTCCCGTCGGGAAGGTGTGGATGACATAGCCGCCTGCTGCCATCAGGGTAACGCACTCAGCGGCCGCCGATGAGCTGTCCATGAAATAGAGACCAGGACCCTTCTCAGGAGACTCCGCGGGGCCAATGGCATCGATATAGGTCGAGGTCCGGCCGATCTTTTCCAGGTTTCCGAGGGCTTTTTCCTCGATCGTCGTCAGGCCACCGAGAATATTGCCCTTGGTCGGCTGGCTGTCTGAAAGATCGTCGGTCTGGTGGGCGAAGATCACGTCGTCCTGATAGGCCTGCCAGATCTTGCGGAACTTGGCGCCGATCTCCGGTGTTTTGGCGCGCGCCTCACAGATATGCTCCGCCCCGGTGATTTCCGATGTCTCGCCGAAACAGCCGTAGAGGCCGTGCGGCAGCAGTTTGTCGTACATGTTGCCGACGGTCGGGCAGGAGGAAAGACCGGTGGTAGTGTCGCTCTCGCCGCATTTGGTCGAGACCCAGATATCGGTAAGAGGCACGGCCTCCTTTTGCAGTTCCGTGGCCCAGTGAACATAGTCCTTGGCCTGCCAGGAGGCGGCTCGGATCGTCTCAAGATCGCCCTTCTGCTCAATGGAGAATCCGGTCACCGGCTTGCCGGTCTTGGCGATCCCGTCAACGATCACCTTGGTCCATTCAGGCTCAATACCGATAACCACAACGGCGGCAACGTTTGGGTTCGCGCCAGTGCCGATGATGGTTCGGAAATGCAGGTCGAGATCTTCACCAAACTGCAGGCGGCCATAGGCATGAGGGATCGCCATGGTGCCCTTGACGTTATTCGTCACGGCTTCACAGGCAGCGTTGGAAATATCGTCAACGGGCAGAATGAGGACGTGGTTACGGACGCCGACGCGGCCGTTTTCCCGGCGCCAGGCATTCACACTCGTATTTGCAAGATCGGCCATCTCTACCACCTCTTGGTTTTCATGTTGTGGGTATGGACGTGCTCGCCGACGCCGGCATTGCCGACCATCTTGCCGATATCCTCGCCATATTTGATGACCGTATCGCCAGTGCTGAGATCCTTCAGGGCGACCTTGTGCCCGATGGGAATATCCGCCTTGGCGGTGACGCGGAAATCCGAGTTGTCATGCGTGACAACGCAAAGCATCTCGGTTCCGGCTTTCAGGTCTTCAACCACGACGACACCGACTGTGTCGTCCGGGTTATGGACCAGCAATTGGGGGATGTTGGTCATTTGTTTGCTCCCTCGGTTTGATTTTTTGAGTTTCGTTAGCCTATGTCATTACATGTAGCAGAACTCTTATACAAGACTGATGCACCGAGATCTGCTACATGACGTCCATACAGTGATGGAATCCGGATGGGACCAGGCGAGGCAGATGACTGAACCGCTCTACAAAACCGTGATCGGAACGTTGATCGATCGCATCATTTCGGGTGAACTCGTGCCGGGAGCGATGTTGCCGAGTGAACATGATCTCGGCACGGAGCTCGGCGTTAGTCAGGGCACCGCTCGGAAGGCGCTTGAAGAGCTGGAGCGAAGAGGGATTATCAAACGCCGTCAGGGAGTGGGGAGCTTCGTTGCCGTTCGAACGCCCGAGAATGCCCTGTTTCAATTTTTCAGGCTTCGTAACCCCGATGGGTCTCACACTGTCCCGGATTTCGCTGAGGAAACTGTGTCATCGAGAAAGGCGGCGGCATGTGAGGCGGGGCAATTGTCCGGTGCGCCAGAAAAGGTACATGAGATCGTTCGCGTGCGGACGATCGATGGTGCACGGCTGATTTATGAAAAGTCGGTCGTGTCGACTGTGCTTTTTCCTGGTCTGGCGGAGCGCACACCGCTGCCGAATGCTCTTTACGCCCTATATCAGCAAGCGTTCAGGATTGCGATCGTACGCGCGGACGAAAGCATCAAGGCCGAAGCGGCTGATCAGGAAACTGCTTCTGCATTAGGGATCGTTTTGTCTCGTCCGGTCATGCGTGTTGAACGCAAGGCATATGATATTGCGGATCGTTGCGTCGAGTTGCGGTCAAGTTTTTACGTTACGGATCATCATGCATACGGAATTTTACTTTCATAAAACATATTTTAAGTTGAATTATTAACCCTAAAGAAAAAAATGACTAACATCAAAAAACCAGCAGGATCATGCTTTAGATCGTGTCTGGAGTGGAAATTTTGACTTAATTTAAATTTTTCTTAATTCCTTGCGGCGTTAATAACCTCAAGCTGCTTGAGAGTCAGGCGGTCTGCATCATGGTATGAATGTGAGGTTGCAATGAATACGGTCTTCTTGCGGTTTGCCGTCCTTTTGATCGTCGCGTTTCCAGTCATGGCCTCGGAGAGCGGGGCACAGACAAATCCTCCGCCAGTGGAAATTCTCGACGATAAAGCGATTGCTGAAATCCGTGACTGGCTTTCCAATCCAGTCGTTGAGATGTCGGTGACTGCGCACAACAGGCTGTATGAAGGCGTTGACCAGACACAGATCGATGAGCTCGACAAAGCATGGCGTGCGGAGAGAGACAGCGCGGACCAGCCTCTAATCGCGGCCACGCTCAGCAGCCCTCTTTCGACTTACCTGACACAGATCCAAGCGGCATCAGGCGGAATTTTCACGGAGATTTTCGTCATGAATTCCGTCGGCCTCAACGTGGGGCAAAGTGCGATCACATCCGATTTCTGGCAGGGAGACGAGGCTAAATACCAGAAGACATTCCTTGTCAGCCCGACGGCCGTTTTTGTCGATGAGCCCGAGTTTAACGAGAAGAGCAAGACATGGCGTACTCAGGTGAATCTGACCCTCGCCAAGGACGGAAAGCCGATAGGCGCGGTTACCGTCGAGTACAACCTGAGCGAGCTGGCGCGTCGCCGGGGAATAATGTGACGCAGCCTGACCAGCGGTTTACTAAGGACCTATGAAATGAATTTTCTTCAGAACCTCAAGATTTCACGGAAGCTCGGTCTCAGTTTCTCCATCATTATCGCAATGACGGTTTTGACAGCGATCCTGGCATTTGCAGCCATGGAGCAAATCAAGTCGGCGGAAGCCGAGAGTCAGAAAGCCGAGCAGCTTGGCGATATCTATATCGAGTATGAGCGGGCTTTTGCCCTTAAACGTCAGGGCCTGCTTTACTACCTTCTCACTGGAGATCGTACCGGGCTAAATCAATTCAACGAGATGTCACCGAAGATCGACGCCGCTGTTGCATCGCTTCGCGATCAATCGGCTGATATTCCAGCGGTCTCCAAACTCGTGAATACGCTCGTTCTGGACTACAAGAATTGGCTCGACGTATATGCTGCCGAGCAGGTTCGGCTTATGAGTAACTATCTGACGGTGAACCAAGCGCGGGCCATTGAGGTGACTGGTGAGCCACAGATTGCGATCGATCAGTTCACTAATGCAGCCATGAAGTTGGAGCAGGAACTTTCCAGCATATCGTCCAATGCTGTTGCACAGCGCGCGGCGGCGCTTGGCAGTTTCACGGTAACAATGATCGTCTCAATCGCCTTGGTCATAGTTGTTGCTGTTGTCTCGGCCCTTGCAATGAGCCGCTCGATAGCGACTCCGATTGGCTCCATGACTGAACTGATGGGCGAGATGGCTGAAGGCAATCTCGATATCACGGTTTCAGGTACAGAGCGGAAAGACGAAATCGGAAGCATGGCGGCAGCCGTCGAGGTCTTCAAACGCAACGGCCTCGAGCAGCGTGAGCAAAAGGCCCGTGAGGCGGAGAAGCAGGCGCAGGAGAGCGAGCGGCATCAGAAAATGGAGGGCTACACCCGCTCTTTCGACGCCGAGATGGTAAGCGCGCTGAAAATTGTGGAAGAAGCGGTCAACAGTGTCCGTGTCTCGTCCGAAACGATGGCGTCCAACGCACAGAATACGACCGGCCTCTCTCAGGATGCGGCGGCGGCGATTGAGGAAGCAAACGCCAATATTCAGACTGTGGCGTCCGCAACGACCGAACTGTCGTCGTCCATCAACGAGATCTCCTCTCAAATGGCCCAGGCTTCAACTGTAACCCGTGCCGCTGTCGGCGAAGTCGAGACGACCAACACGCGGGTCGGCGCTCTCAATGAGGCGGCTGAAAGCATCGGCCAGGTCATCCAGATCATCGATGAGATTGCCGAGCAGACCAATTTGCTTGCCCTGAACGCGACCATTGAGGCCGCCAGGGCCGGTGAGGCCGGTAAAGGGTTTGCGGTTGTTGCCAGCGAAGTGAAGAGCCTGGCGACCCAGACCAGTAAGGCAACCGAGGAAATCAGTCAGAAGATCGCGGAGATCCAGAGCGAAACCAGTGCCGCTGCGGATGCTGTTCTTGGTATCGGGAACACGATCAACAAGATTGATGAACTGACGGCCGTGGTCGCCAGCGCGGTTGAGGAGCAAGGGGCTGCGACCAACGAAATCGCGCAGAATATCGAACAGGCTGCTTCTGGCACCCAGACGGTTGCGCAGGTCGTCGAGACGGTGTCCACTGCGGCCGGAGAAACCGGCCAGCTAGCCGAGAGCCAGCAGACCGTTGTCACTGAGTTGAGCGACCGGAACCGCAAGCTCAAAGGCGAGATCGATCAGTTCCTTGGGAATGTCCGGGCGCTCTAACGCGGAATTTCCAACAGCACTATTGCGGGCCGGTCGTAATGCGACCGGCCCGTTTTTATTGTAGTGCCTGCTTATTGGCCCGTCGTAAAAACGTCTTAGGCGGGGCCGCTTATTCTTTTGGGTTCGCTGTCGTTTCGACATGGTCGTCCGCGCGGACTTCGAGGCTGACAGTCCGTTCTGAATCCCTCTGACGCAGATGTGGAAACGCTACTGCCAGTAATGCGCGATGCGATTGTGAAGCCAGTGCTCGGCGGATTGGCGCTGACTCAATGCGGCATTGGCGATATTAACGCACATGCATCAATCTCATGCTCTTCCAATTGCGCACGGATCGCTTCCATAACCTCGAACTGTTTCTTGGGGCAGTCTGTTTCGCCTTCTGAGATGAGAACCATATCCAGGGGGAGCACCAGCGCGGTGTAGTTCAATCCTACTGCGCTATCACAAATCTCCCATGCACCTCAGCGAGCATTTAGAAAATGGCAGTATCAAGCATGGCTAAGGAAATGTCGGGTAGGTTTTTGTCAGCCTGATCAAATGGCTTGAGGATCGACTAGGGCCGATCCGGTTGCCAATGGTTGTTCTCGGGGAATTAAAAGAAGGAAGAATGGCGGAGGGGAAGAGATTCGAACTCTCGATACCGGTTTCCCAGTATAACGGTTTAGCAAACCGCCGCCTTCAGCCACTCGGCCACCCCTCCGCCGGAGCGACACAGCGGGTAAACCCACCGCACGACGTATGCAGCGCCCCTTCTATGCGGCGGCCTGCCTACTGTCAATGAATGCATTCTTCGGAGCGAATTTTTTTCTGAGCGGCCGGGATGGACAAGGCCGGTTTCGGAAGAAGATCTTGGTTTTAGGCACTTTTCGCAGCCTCTAGAATGATGTCGCTCGCCTTCTCACCGACCATGATCGAGGGCGCATTGATGTTCCCGGACGTCACATTCGGAAAGATTGACGCGTCTGCGACACGCAGATTCTCAAGGCCATATACCTTCAAGCTCGGGTCAACGACGCAGGTCTGCGTGTCGGGGCCCATCATGCAGGTGCAGCTAGGGTGGAAGACGCTGCCGCCCTTGTTCCGGATGTAGTCGAGCATGGCTTCGTCGCTATCGACACTGGGACCAGGGAAGACTTCTTCCTGCACGATGCCCTTCATCGTAGGCGTGCTGGTGAGTTGGCGAAGGAACTTCAGTCCTTCAAGATTGTCCCGCAGATCTTCGTCGGTCGCGAGGTAGTTGGGCTGAATCTCCGGCGCTGCATCCGGGTCGTCGGAACTCAGTCGGAGATAGCCCCGGCTGGTGGGGCGGCAGGGCGAAATGCTCAGGATGAAGCCGGCGAATGGATCCGGATGCATCAAGGCTCGTTGACCGGGAGGCCCCTTAAGATAGCTCAAGGGGGAGAAATAGAGCTGCATATTGGGGCGCTCGAGATCCGGACGGGTCTTGAAGAAACCGCCGCCCTGATTCAGGCTTAGCGACATCGGGCCGCGTCGTGCGACCACATACTGCATCCCGGCCCAGAGTTTTCCCCACCATGGCGTCAGTGTGTTGTTGAGCGTCGGAAGGCGGGATTTCAGCGTCTGGTCGACAATGTAGTGATCCTGCATGTTCCGACCGACGCCGGGCCTGTCGACAAGCACATCAATGCCGGCGGCTTTCAGGTCTTCAGCCGGGCCGATACCAGACCGCAAGAGCAAGAGAGGGCTGCCGATTGCGCCGGCTGAGACGATCACCTCGGCTTTGGCGTGTGCGCGTATCAGCTTTCCACGGCATCTGTATTCGATCCCGATTGCGCGAGTTCCCTCAAACAGCAGGCGCTCGGCCATAGCCTGCGTCTCGATCCGCAGGTTTGATCGCCGACGGGCAGGCCAGAGATAGGCACGCGAGGCCGACATGCGAACGCCATCCCGGGTCGTGACGTGGTAGGTGCCGATCCCTTCCTGACTGGTACCATTGAAATCATCGTTGCGCGTCAGGCCCGCTTCTTCTCCAGCTTTAATGTAGGATTCGCAGAGCGGGTGCAGGTCGTCCTTTGGCGCGGCTATATGCAATGGGCCGGAGCCACCGTGCCACTCACTCTCGCCCCATTCGTGGGTCTCCATCTTTCTGTAAAACGGAAGGATGTCGTCCCAGCCCCACCCGGGATTGCCAGCATCGCGCCAATCGTCGAAATCGCCAGCCTGACCGCGGATATAGACCATCGCGTTGATCGAACTCGAACCACCGAGGACTTTGCCGCGCGGCCAATAGCTGGGACGGTTGCCGGCTGTGGGCACGGGCTCGGTCATATACATCCAGTTCACAGCCGGGTCGTAGAAGGATTTCCCGTAGCCGATGGGCGTTTGAATCCAGAACCGCCGATCATCACCTCCCGCTTCCAGCAAAAGCACGCGATGCCGTCCATTTTCACTTAGGCGTCCCGCAAGCGCACATCCCGCCGACCCGGCGCCGACGATGATGTAGTCAAACTGATCTTCCAACTCTCAAACCCTTACTGTCTTCGCCTTCCGGCTGTCGCGGAACGCATTGTCGAGAACACTTGCCAGGACACTGGTCCCTACTTCGATATCGCTTGATGGAACCCCGCTGAAACCGAGCACAAGGCCATTGAGGGTGAGGGGAGCTGTCGCATAACGCCTGAAGGGTGTCACCGTGATGCCGGCCTTGCCCGCCGCGTCTGCGACTAAATTTTCGTCAAGTTCGTCAGGCAGATGCGCAATTGTGTGCAGGCCGGTATCGGTTGGCTTCAGTTTCAGCAAACCGTTTAGCTTCCGGTCGGCACAGGCTTTCAGAACCTGATAGCGTTCCGTATAGACTCGCCGCATGCGTCTCAGATGCGTCGAGAAATGGCCTTCATCCATGAAGCCCGCGACTATTGCCTGTTGGTTCAGGGGCGCGCTCGGCAGATAGGCGGCGAACATTTGCTCGAGACGTTCGACGAAGGCTGTCGGCACCAACATGTAGCCAAGCCGGAGGGCGGGGAACAGCGTCTTGCTGAAGGTGCCGGCATAGAAAACTCGGTCGGCATGATCGATACTCTTCAGGGTCGGGATGGGGTGATCTCCGTAGTAGAATTCACCGTCGTAATCATCCTCAATGATCCAGGCATCGGCCGCCTCGGCGGCTTCCAGCAGGGCAAAGCGGCGTTCCAGGCTCATGGTCACGCCGAGCGGTTGCTGGTGCAGTGGTGTCGCGAATGCGATCCGGAAGTCAGGCGCGCGCCGGAGCCCTTCCGACACCATCATGCCTTGATCGTCGATCGGCAGTGGTATCATCTCGCCGCCTGCCGCCAGCAAGGCATTATATGCTCCTATTGCGCCCGGATTCTCGAACCAGACCTTGTCTCCCCCGTTCAGCAACATCGAGCCGATGATATGGAAGGCGTGCTGTGCCCCGTTGGTGATGAAGATCTGCCTTTCCTGGCAATTGATGCCCTGATTGGCGCGCAGATGCGCTGCAATGGCGCGCCGAAGCGGTGGGAAGCCGGAGGCGTCGCCGTAGCCGAGAACCACGTCGCGCCGCTCGCGCCAGTGCTTGTTTGACTGACGGGTCCATTGTGCGATCGGAAACATATCCACGGCGGGAAGGGCGGTCGTAAACGCCCGGATGGTATGTGGCAGCCGCTCGACGAAATCGGAACCGGCGGGAGCAGGGGACGGGAATGCGCTGTTGGCTTGCGGCTCAATCCCGGCATTTGCGATATCAATCACTGTTTCTTCTGGTGGGGTCCCTATCCGGACGGATTGACTGACAAACGTTCCGGCGCCAGTCCGCCCTTCCAGTAACCCTTCCGCGGTCAGACGCTCGAATACGTCGACCATTGTTGTGCGCGAGACGCCGAGATCGTTGGCGAGTGTCCGTGTGGCCGGCAGTCGGTCTCCTGCTCTTAGGCCGCCCGTTAGAATGATGTCACGGATGGAGGAAACTATTTGCGTTGCGAGCAGGCGCGACGATCCATGATCGATGCGAATTGCGCTAAGCAGGGCGCCGGCGGCTCGTTTCACCATTACTGTTCTTTCGACCGCTGTAGCGAATGTTTTGCAATGTTGCCAAAAATTGGTTTGGCTATATGTCGATAATGGACCTTAAATTCCATCCAAATTGCTCGTCAAGATGACTCGTCATTCAGTCTCTGCTGGGCTGCTAATTTCCGCTTTTGATCCAAACGCATGGGAAGCCACGGATGAAAATCACGAAGATCGAGACCTTCAGCACGGAGTTCGTTGGTTTCGTAAAAGTGACCACCGAAGACGGCAGCGAAGGCTGGGGGCAGGTTTCGACCTATAACTCGGATATCTCCTCCCTCGTCCTGCATCGGCAGGTGGCGCCTTATGCGCTCGGATGGGATGCGTTCGATCTGAATGGGCTGGTCGATATCATACCGGAGAAGGAGCACAAGTTTCCCGGCGCCTATCTGCGTCGGGCCATCGGCGGCGTCGATACGGCGCTCTGGGACCTCTACGGCAAGCGCGAGAACAAGACCGTTTGCGAGCTTCTTGGCGGCTCACCCAGGCCACTTCGGGTTTATGCGTCCAGCATGCGGCGCGATATCACTCCGGAGGATGAAGTCGAACGGCTCAAGAAACTGCAGGACGAATGCGGCTACGACGCTTTCAAGATCAGGGTCGGCAGTGAATACGGTCACGATGTCGATGAATGGCCTGGTCGGACCGAGGCCATAATCATTGCGATGGGCGCGGCCTTTGGCGGGAAGGCAACCTTGTTGGCCGACGCCAACAGCTGTTTCACACCGGCCCGGGCGATCGAGGTTGGCCGGATGCTTGAGGATAATGGATTCTCTCATTTCGAAGAACCTTGCCCTTACTGGGAGCTCGACTGGACGAAGGAAGTTACTGACGCGCTCGACATCGACGTCACCGGCGGAGAGCAGGACTGTGATTTGGCGACTTGGCGCCGCATGGCGTCTATGGGGGCGGTCAATGTGCTGCAGCCTGACATCTGCTATCTCGGCGGCATCGCTCGGACCATGCGGGTTGCGGAGCTGGCGAAGCGGTACGAGATGGCCTGCACGCCGCATTCGGCGAACCTCTCGCTTGTTACCATCTTCACGCTGCATCTGATGGGCGCGATAGAGGCGGCGGGACCCTATGTGGAATTTGCCATTGAAGGGCTCGATTACTATCCATGGCAGAAAGACCTTTATGATCCGTTCCCGATAGCCAAAGACGGCAAGGTTCAAATACCCTCGGAGCCGGGCTGGGGCATTCAGATCAGGCGCGATTGGCTGGAAAATGCGCAATATCAGTGCAGCGAGCTCGATAGCTGAAACGCGGACACGGAACCATGCAGAGCGACATCTTTACCGAGGATTTCAAGACTGAGCCTTACTGGTGGGAGAGGACTCCGAGGCCTGATATCAGTGCCCCGCCGCTTCCGGAGAAGGCGGATGTCGTTATCGTCGGGGCAGGCTATACCGGTCTTTCCGCAGCCTTGGTGCTGGCCCGTGCGGGGCGTTCCGTTCTGGTCTTCGATGCTGAGGATGCGGGATGGGGCTGCAGTACTCGGAATGGCGGGCAGATCAGCCGGTCGGTCAAACCGGGATATGAGCAACTCACCCGGCGTTACGGCGCAAACACAGCTTTTGAGATCATTCGCGAAGGCTCGCGGGCCTTGGAATGGGTAGAAGGTTTTGTCGCATCGGAAAATATCCAATGTGACTTCGCGGTACCTGGGAAATTCACCGGTGCCCACAATCCAACCCAGTTCGAAGCCATGGCCCGGGCCGCCAAGAACCAGCCCGAGGGTCTCGAAGAACCGCTTGAGGTCGTCACGAGAGCGGAGCAACAGCGTGAGCTTGGGACCGACGCTTATTACGGCGGCATCGTAAACACCAGCGCGGCATCGCTCGATCCGGCAATGTTCCATCAAGGGATGCTGCAAAGGGTCCGCGAGGCTGGTGTCACGGTTATGACGCATTGCCCTGTTACCGAAATCGAAGAATCTGCTCCGGGCTTCCGGGTGAAGGTGCCTGGCGGCATTGTGCGGGCCCGCAACGTGCTTGTCGCCACCAATGGCTATACGGGCGCGGAATCAGGCTGGCAGCGCCGGCGGGTCATTCCTATCGGCAGCTATGTTATCGCAACCGATGCTATTCCCAAGGGTCTGATGGACCGGATTATGCCGACAGACCGGATGCTCGGGGATAGCCGAAAGGTCGTCTACTATTACCGTCCGTCGCCTGATCGCAGCCGTATCGTGTTCGGGGGGCGCGTTTCCAGCAGCGAAACCGATCCGCTCAAAAGCGCTCCATTGCTGCGTCAGGAGCTGATCCGGCTCTTCCCGGAGTTGTCAGGTGTTCGGGTCAGTCATTCATGGATGGGATTTGTCGCTTACACCTTCGATACGCTTGCCCATGTCGGCTGTCATGAAAACATCCACTATGCGATGGGATACTGCGGGTCGGGTGTATCCATGTCGGGATATTTGGGGATGAGGGTTGCGCAGCAGATGCTGGGGCTGAAGGAAGGCCGGACCGGGTTCGACGTGATCAGTTTTCCCTCGCGTCCACTTTATACCGGACGACCCTGGTTTTTGTCCGCATCCGTCGCATTTTACAGGTGGCGCGATGGCCTCAACAGGTAATTGGAAAGCGAATAAGGGCGAGAAGTTTTGGCAAGATTGGTCTGATGTTTTATTGAGAATGGATCTGTTGTTAAGTCCAATTGAGGCCTTCAATTCCCGATAGTGGGCAGGATTGAAATCAATCCGGGAGCCGGGCGGGGATGCCCGGCTTTGAAAAAGACCCAGAAATCGAACAGCGGAGAACGTTCTTATGACGAAGAAGACAGAATTCTCACGTCGTGGCTTGCTGGCGGTTGCCGCAGGCGCCATGGCGATGTCCATGACGGCAATTCCCGCTCAGGCGGATGGCTCGGTGACTGTTGCCTCCTGGGGCGGCTCGTATCAGAAAGCGCAAAGCCTCGCGCTGTTTCAGCCGGCGTCGAAGTCTATGGGTATCACCGTGAAGGAAGAGACCTACGGCGGTATGTCCGACGTGCGTCTGAAAGTGAAGGCCGGTGCGGTGTCCTGGGACATTGTCTCCAGTGGTTCCGGGAGTGCTGCGCGCGCTGCAGCCGAAGGCCTGCTTGAGAAACTGGATTACAGTGTTATCGATGTCTCGGATTTTTATCCGACGCTGAAGACAGACTATTGCGTTGGCAGCGATGTTTTCTCGACTGTGATGGCATTCAACACGGCCACCTTTGGCGATAGTGGGCCGAAGAGCTGGGCAGATTTCTGGGATGTAAAGAAATTCCCGGGTAAGCGGGCTTATCGCAACAAGGTTGCCGGTGCGCTCGAGCCTGCACTGATGGCGGACGGTGTTGCGCCGGCTGATGTCTACAAGGTTCTGGATTCCGAGGAAGGCATCAAGCGCGCCTTGGACAAGATCCGCGAGCTTAAGCCGGAAATTGCTGTCTGGTGGAAGTCTGGCGCCCAGCATGCGCAGCTCATGAAAGACGGCGAAGTCGATATGACGACTGGCTGGAACGGCCGCTTCGACGTGGCCAAGAAGGATGGCGCGAAAGTCGCCTATACGTTCAATCAGGGCCTGCTCGACTATGATTGTTTCGCTATTCCGAAAGGCGCTCCGAACAAAGATCTGGCCATGAAGTTCCTGGCCGAAGTGAGCAAGCCGGAAATCCAGGCAAACCTGCCTAAGCACATCACGTATGGTCCGACCAACAAGAAGGCCTACGAGATCGGCAAGATCGACGACAAGATGGCGCGTATGATGCCGTCTCACCCTGAAAATGCGGCAATGCAGCTTCCTGTCAGCCTCGCCTGGTACGCCAAGTGGGAGCAGAAAGCCGCTGCCATGTATCAGGATATGCTGACCGAATAGCGTTAGCGCTTCCGAACGGACGTGGACGGCGGTTCTCTGCCGTCCCGTCGCCGGCTTTGTCCGGCTATGTTATCATTCCAGCGACAATCGGTGATTCTGGCATGTCGAAGCAGCAAGCGCTTCCGATCTCTATTTCCGGTCTGACGAAGGCCTATGGCGATATTTTCGCCCTGAACAGTGTCGACCTGGAAGTTCAGAGCGGTGAATTTCTGACGCTGCTGGGTCCATCCGGCTCGGGTAAGACCACATTGTTGATGGCACTCGCGGGGTTCACCCGGCCGGATTACGGAAGCATCCGTTTCGGAGAAGACGAAATCATCTCCATGCCGCCGCACAAACGCGGTGTAGGCATGGTGTTCCAGAACTACGCGCTGTTCCCGCATATGACCGTCGCCGCGAATGTTGGCTATCCGCTGAAGCTTCGGAAGACATCGAAGGCTGAGACCGAAAAACTTGTGGCGGACGCTCTGGAAACCGTTCAGCTCGGCGGCTATGGCGAGCGCCGGGTCAGTCAGCTTTCTGGTGGTCAGAAACAACGTGTGGCGCTTGCCCGCGCCATCGTTTTCAGCCCGCGCATCCTGTTGATGGATGAACCGTTGTCCGCGCTCGACAAGAATTTGCGCGAGCATATGCAGATCGAACTGCGTCATTTGCACGAGAAACTGGGCATGACCACGGTCTATGTGACCCACGATCAGCGCGAGGCGCTGACCATGTCGGACCGCATTGCGGTGATCAATCACGGCCGGCTTATGCAGCTGGATACTCCGCGCACGATTTACGAGCGGCCGGCCAACCGTTTCATCGCCGAGTTCATCGGCGAGTCCACCTTTCTGCAGGTTGACCGCGATGGAGACCGGGTAAGCTTTTCCGGATCGGAACTGAAAACGGGAGCGCTCCCTGCTCAAGGCAAACTGTCTCTTGTCATCCGGCCGGAACGTCTGAGCGTCCTCGATGGCCCGGTACCAGAGGATACCAATGTTTTTTCCGGTACCATCCGGGAGATGGTTTATCAGGGCGATACGGTCCTGGCCTATGTCACGCTTGCGGATGGGACGGACCTGACCGTCCGGGCCGGAACCCGTTCGGGCGAGCCGATAGAGAAAGCCTCTGTCGGGGATAAGGTCGAGCTTGGCCTGAAAAGCGCGGACGCCGTTCTGATCCCGCGTGAGGAGGGGTGAACTCGATGACCGAGGTAAGTATCGGATCGGATTCCCGTGCCAACGAGGGGACTCTTCTGAAGCAGTCCAGAAGAGAGGAATGGGCGCTGCTTGGGCTGGCATCGCCCGCGATACTGACTGTTCTGATTGTCATGGTTCTTCCGG
The DNA here is from genome assembly GCF_039990255.1 of Nisaea sp. GTDB lineage: Bacteria > Pseudomonadota > Alphaproteobacteria > Thalassobaculales > Thalassobaculaceae > Nisaea. Next base: position 1,061,606 of record NZ_JBDXGG010000018.1, read on the forward strand.
TCGGCTGGCTGTTCTACCTGTCTTTTCTGGCTGATGACGGCAGTTTCTCGCTCGAGCATTACAATCGGATGCTGGAGAGCAAGTCCTACGGCCGGATTTTTGTAACGACGTTTGAGGTTAGCTTCATAACCACTGGCCTCTGCATCCTGATCGGCTATCCGCTGGCCTACTTCCTCTCGCAACTCTCCGCGCGCATGGCCGCGATCTGTATGCTGACCGTGTTGTTGCCGTTCTGGACCTCGCTTCTGGTCCGGACATACGCCTGGCTGGTGCTGTTGCAGCGCAAGGGACTGATCAATAGCTGGGGAATTGATCTCGGGCTCTGGGATGAGCCTCTGAAACTGGTGCACAACCTGAATGGCACGCTGATCGGCATGGTACACATCATGTTGCCGTTTCTGGTGCTACCGCTCTACGGCTCCATGAAAGCGATCAGTGCCGATTACCTGAAAGCCTCATCCAATCTTGGGGCTGGCCCGGTGCAGACCTTCTGGAATATCTTTTTCCCGCTGTCGCTGCCGGGTCTGTTCGCCGGTGCGCTGATCGTCTTCGTGCTCTGCCTCGGTTTCTTCGTCACTCCAGCGGTGCTCGGCGGTGGCAAAGTCATTATGGTCTCCATGCAGATCACCAGCAATATCGAGCTGTTCTTCAATTGGGGCGCTGCCAGTGCGCTTGGCGTTGTTCTGCTGGTCATAACCCTAGCGATCTTGCTGGCAGCTTCCCGGTTGCTGAAACTCGACAGCGTGCTTGGGGGAGGTCATTGATGAGTTGGTTGAATAAGCCCGCTTCCGAGACCCAGGTCACCCACGGACAGCGTCTCTGGCTCTACATTCTAGCGACGGTGATCATGATCCTACTGGTCGCACCGACGGTGATCGTGATCCCGATGTCTTTCTCAGCGTCGCAATATCTCGAGTTCCCACCACGGGAGTGGTCGCTCCGCTGGTATGAGCATTATCTCAATTCGCCGGAATGGATTCAGGCGACCTGGACGTCGTTGAAAGCCGGGTTCTTTACCATGTGTGTGGCAACACCGGTAGGCACAGCTGCCGCCTACGGCTTATTCGTGACTAAGCATCCGCTCAGTCGGATGTTCTATGTCCTCCTGATCACACCGATTATGATCCCCGTCATTCTGATCGCCATCGCGGCCTTCTACGTTTTCGTGCAGATCAGGATGGTCAACAGCATGTTCGGGCTGGTGATCGCGCATTCCATCCTGGCGCTGCCGCTGGTTTTGATCGTGATAAGCGCGGCTCTGAAGAGCTTTGATATGAACCTGGAAATGGCGGCCCGCAGCCTCGGCGCGTCGCGCTTCACGGCCTTTATGGACGTGACTTTGCCGCAGATCCGTTTTTCAGTCCTGACCGCAGCTCTCTTGTCCTTCCTGACGTCGTTCGACGAAGTGATCGTCGCCATGTTTGTTTCGGGCGGTGACAACTCGACCCTGACCCGAAACATGTTCAATGCGCTCCGGGACCAGATTGATCCGACCATTGCGTCAATCTCGACCATCATGATCGTGATTTCCTCCTCGCTCCTGATCCTGACCCAGCTTTTCAGGAAAACGCGTGACTGAAGTGCCGGAGCGGCGTCTTCCGAAAGCAACCTTCAGGCCATAGTCTGGCAGCTCGACATTGATCGCTGCCGGAGAGTTTCCAGATGCGGCTGTTACGCGGAGCGGGAGTTGCCACGATTGGCGCTCTCGGTGTTCTCGCCTTATGTCTCGGCATGACAGCACTCGGTCGAGGGGCAGGGGAAAGCTATGCCGTCTTTCTACTCCCTTTGTCGGGAGAGCTTGGCTGGGATCGCTCATCGGCAACCTCTGTCTATTCGCTCTTCATGGCTGCGACCGGTTTCTTCGCACCGCTGGCGGGCCACCTGTTCGACCGGTTTGGCGGTCGCCTGGTCTATGCAGTGGGGCTCGGAGCGCTTGCGGTCGGTTATTTTGCTGCCGGATCTCTTTCCCAGCTTTGGCAGTTCCAGATTGCGATTGGTGGCTTCTGCGGTTTTGGGGCCGCGCTGATCGGCCTCGCTCCGGCACAGGCTGTCGTGAGTCGCTGGTTCGACAAAGGTCTGGCGACGGCACTTTCCATGACCTATGGCGGGCTCGGTATCGGCACCCTGATCATGGCGCCACTGGCGGAATACCTGATCGCCAGTCAGGGGTGGCGGAACGCCTATGGCTGGTATGCCCTGGTTTTCGCGGTCTTGTGCGGTTTTGTGCTGTTCCTGCCCTGGCGCCGGATCGCGGAAGGCGCTCCCGGCAACCCGCGTCGTCATATCGCAGCGGCGGGCCGGTCGGGGCCTACTTTGAAGGCCGCATTGAAGTCCCTGGAGTTCTGGGCTTTTTTCATAATTTTTTTCGTCACTGCCGTTTCGATTTACGGCATCAGTCTGCAATCGGTTGCCTATCTGGTCAGCGGGGGCATGAGCGAGCAGCAGGCCGCCTTCGCATTCGGTACGGCGGGGATGTTGTCTTTCTTCGGGATGACGGCGACCGGGATGGCGGCGGATCGGTTCGGGCATAGGATCGTCGCGACGAGCAGCTATGGACTTACCGTGATCGGCATCGGAGCGCTTGCGCTGGTGCCGACAGACAGTTCGGGCATTTCGTTGGTTGTATTTATTGTCTGCTTTGGTCTCAGCATGGGGGCCCGGGGACCGATCATCACGACACTGATGGCGCGCCGTTTCTCCGGATCAGGCATCGGCGCCATTCTCGGAGCCGCGAATTTCGGGCAGGGCCTGGGAGCTGCCTCAGGTGCCTTTTTTTCGGGCCTGTTGTTTGACCTTACCGGCGGCTACACAGCCGCTTTCATCGGCTGCACTCTGGCAGCGCTGATCGGGGCGGGCCTTTTCTGGACTGTTGGCACCGCACCCGATGCTGACTAACGCGTCTACTTCTGACGAACTTCAACAAGGAATTCCTCGACCTGGCGGTTAAGGTTCTCGATTTGCGTCGTGAGCTCGCGCGCCCGTTCGCTGACCGCATCGGCGGCGCTGCCGGAGACTTCAGCACTAGAGTTCACGCCTTCGATATTGCGGGCAACATCATCCGCACTAACGCTGGCCTCTTCGATATTGCGGGCGATTTCCTGCGTCGCGGACGTCTGCTCTTCCATTGCGGCCGCGATGCTGGCCGAGATTTCGCCAAGCTCTTCAATAACTTTCGACACAGATTCCATGTTCACGGAAGCGCTGTCGGTTTCCTGCTGAATGGCAGCCACGCGTTCGGAGACGCGTTCTGTTGCCTGCGCGGTCTGCGTCGCCAGGTTTTTCACTTCGGAGGCGACCACGGCGAAACCTTTACCGGCATCACCTGCACGCGCAGCCTCGATCGTGGCATTGAGGGCAAGCAAATTGGTCTGTTCGGCAATTTCCTGGATCAGCTGCACGACTTCGGTGATCTCGCCAACGGCTTTGCGCAGATTTCCCATCAGGGCGACGGATTGTTCCGCCCGCTGGGAGGCATCGTTTGATTTCTCATTGGAAACTGCAATCTGGCGGCTGATTTCCTGAATAGATGAGGTTAACTCGGATGTCGCCGCTGCCACGGTCTGAACATTAGAACTGGCCTCGGTTGATGCCGCGGAGACAGCGGCTGCTTGATCGTGCGTCTGGGCGATCGCCTGACTCACTTCACCTGCAGATCCTTCCATTGTGCCGCCGGCATCGGCGACGCGCTGTGCAATGGACTTCACTGAACTCTCAAAATTGTCCGCAAGCTCCGCCATCTGACGGCGTTTTTCTTCCGCTGTTCGGCGTTCTGACTCTTCCTGTTCGCTTTCCATGCGCTTCATCTCGGTTGCGTTGTCCTTGAAGACTTGAACCGCGCGGGCCATTTCGGCGATCTCGTCCTTGCGGTCGATCATAGGAATCTCACTTTCGAGATCGCCGTCGGCGAGACCCTTCATGGAACCTGTGATTGCGGATATCGGCCGTACGATGCTGCGGGCAATCAGGAATGCGAGAACGAAACCAATCGCCACGCCGCCGACAGTGCCAAACAGGATCGATTGCACGGATTGTTCTTTCAAATCCTTCAGGTTTTCCAGCTTGTCAGCCTTGAATTTACTGGTGAGTTCTTCGTTTTGCTCCTCTGCCCGGCGCATCTGGGCTTCGATCTCTGCTTGTTTCGCCAAGGCCGCGTCGACCGTGTCAACCTGACTGCGAAAACTCTTTGCCGCTTTGGCTGCATCGATAGCGATCTTACCGAATTCTGCTGGAAGCGCTTTTTTAACGACGAGGGCTTTAGAGAAAACTCGGGAGACTTGGGTGCTGATGGAGGCTCGTATCGCCGCGCGTTCAGCGTCTTCTGTCGTGACAATGTAAGACCGGGTCTCGGTTGCCATCGCCTCCGCTGCGATAACCATTTCAAGGGCCGCAATGCGGGCGTTAGTGGCTTCTGAGCCGCGAATTTTTGCTTCTTCGAATGCGGCGTTTGCGTCCTTAAGAGCGGCCGCTCGGTCTTTCAGGATCTCTTGTGCGGTCTGTGTAAGGGCTTTGCTCGTTTCAGACAGTTTTGCGAACAGGCTTGAAGCCTGGCCGCCTCCATCCGCGATGTCTTCCACAAGGGACGAGAAGAGTTTGCGGTAAGCGACGGTGAGTTGCGCCACTTTTCCTGCGGCCGCTTCAGCCGGTGTACCCTTCGCCGATTTTCGAAGAGATAGCGCATCTAGAAAGAGACGTTTTGTGCCGTTCTCGAGCTCGGTCCGGTTTTGATCATTGCGTTCCAGACGATAGGAAGCTTCGGCGGCGCGGATCGCATTACCATTCGCCAGAAGTGCGTTCGAGGCGTTCATCACAGAGATGCTGCTCTCACGATTTTTCGTCGCCGAATCCTCGGCTTCGCGATTTATGTCGAGCGTTTCCGATGCTACTACGCTCAGCTTTTCTGCACTGTCCTTGATGTCTTCCGCTTCTTTGGCCATGGAGGCGGTGATTGCTTTGGTTTCTATGTTTACAGTGTGTAATTCATCAAGTTTCGCCCGGTAGGAGTCGACTTCCCCGCTCATTTCGGTGATGGCAGAGTCTGTTGTGCCACCTGATGAAATATCAGTTAGCTTCTCGATTGTTTCGTTGATGCCTGTGATTGCCTGACCGAAATACGCCTCCTCTCTACTAAGCGCATAGAGGTCTGTTTGGCTGTTCGCACTGCGGAAGGTATCGACTGCACCCAGCAGGTTGAGGGTGAGCGTGATATCTTTGTCATACCGGGTGAGGCCGAAATATCCGATTAATCCAACGCCGACAGCAATCAAAAGAGTAACAGCGAAGCCCGAAGCGATCCGAAATCCAATGCGCATGGCAAACCCAGACACTGTTGTGGTTTAAAATTATTTAATATCAGAACAATGACGGGCACAATTTAAGAAGGCGTTAACAAAGTTTTGAGCAATATCGTTAATCATATATTCACAAGATTGCTGTTCCATTCCGAAAGGAAGCTGAAGGAGGAGACCCTCATGAAAAAAATGTTGAACGGACTTGCCGTACTCACCTTGACCATGGCTTTTGCCTTGCCAGCGGCGGCAAATGATTTCGAGCCGCAGATCAAGGAATTCTACAACAGCACGGTTAAGGCTTGGCTTACCGACCCGGCAGTAATTGAAGCGATCAAGGCGCAGAACGGAGAAACGTCTGGCTTTGATGCGGCGAAGATCGACACGCTCGACAAGCAGTGGCGCGCCGAAGCAAAAGCGGGTAGTGGCCCGCTCGTGGATAAAGTTTCCGCCAACCCGCTATCGGCTTGGCTGAAGGCGAAGAAGGAAGAGGCAGGCGGAAAGATTGCCGAGGCGTTTGTTATGGACGCAAAGGGGCTTAACGTTGGCTTGAGCGACCTGACATCCGACTACATGCAGGGCGATGAAGGCAAGCATCAGAAAACATATGGTTCCGGCGGCGATGCGCTCTTCATTGACGAGGTTGAGTTCGACGAAAGCTCTGGCGCTTTCCAGTCTCAGATGTCCGCGACGATCAGTGATGGCGGTAAGCCAATTGGAGCCATCACCATCGGTGTGAACGTCGAAAAGCTCTAAACGATTGCTCTGACGAAAGATCTTTTCTGAGAGGCCGCCTTCGGGCGGCCTTTTCATTTATTCAGGTCAGCTGGCTCCTGAGTGGATTCATCACAGGGTGCCGGTTTGCGGTTTTGAAGCCGAGTGCGTCCTCTGCGATCAGAATTCGCTGTACGTTCGGGGTCCCTTCGCCGACCGTTAGCATGTTCACGTAGGCCGTAAATGTATTGATCGGATACTCCTCTGCGAGCGCATAGGCCGCGAATGTGTCCCTGGCGGTTTGAGCAGCTTTCTGGGCGACTTCCGAAGCCAGATATTTTGCCCGCGCCGCTGCCCTTGTCGAGCGTTCTCCCTTATCCATCAGCCAGGCCATACGACGCATCATGAGACGCGCGGCATCAATGCCGACGGCAACATCGGCTATCGGGTGCTGGACCATTTGGTATGCGCCGATTTTTTGCCCTCCCACCTCGCGTTCCTGTGCATAGCGCAAGGTCTCATCGAAGCAGGCTTGAGCGAGACCGACGAGCCGCCCGGAAACGGTCAGGCGCCCATATTCCAGGGCATTGAGCGCAATTTTCAACCCATCACCCTCACGGCCGAGCAAATTCTCCGCCGGTACCCGGAAATCCTCCAGAAAGACCTCGCAGGAACGCAGGCAGTTGGACAGAGGCCGCATCTCGATCGGCCGGGCAGTGAACCCCGGAGAGCTCTTCGGCTCAACGATGAATGCCGAGATACCGCGCTTTCCAGCAGCGGGATCTGTTCTTGCGAAAAGCACACCCACGTCGGCTGCATTGGAGAAAGTAATCCAGATCTTGGAGCCGTTCAGCACATAGCTGTCGCCGACGCGCTTTGCCACGGTCCGCATCGCGCCGCCAGGATCGGAACCGCCGCCGGGCTCAGTCAGTGCGAACATGCCGATTTTGCGGCCCGAGATCAGCTCCGGAACGAAATGCCGCGCCTGCTCCTCGGTTCCCCAGTTCAGAATGGTGAACGGGCAGGTCATGGCCTGCATGTTCATGGCATAGCCAAAACCCGGCGAGAGACGGGAAATCTCCTCGGCGATCGCGCCAACAGCAGAAAACCCCAAAGCGGTACCGCCCAATTCTTCGGGAAAGGCGGCGCCGAACAAACCCGCATCACCCATCGCCCGAATGATCTCATAGGGAAAGTCACCTGAGGCTTCATAAACGGCAATCTTCGGGGCTATCTCGGCTTCGTAGACGCGGCGCACCGTATTACGCACGGCTTCAATGACTGGATCCTCGCTGAAATCCATCCTGTTCTCTCCCTAGGATCCATTTGTGTCTTACGGGGCCGTATATTTAGGGCATCGCAGTGAACGTCATTATCCCTGGTTGTCGTCTAAAATCATTGCCGAGGCTTTCTCGCCTATCATCATGGCCGGCGCGTTGGTGTTGCCGGAGACAACAGTTGGCATGATTGAGCAGTCGGCGACCCGTAATCCCGCTATGCCGTGGACCCGCAACCGGGCATCGACCACGGCTTTCGGATCGGAGCCCATCCGGCAGGTGCTGGTCGGGTGGAAGATGGTGCCGCCTTTTTCGCGGGCATAGGCGAGGAGACCGTCGTCATCTGCGCGGTCGAGGCCGGGCTCGTATTCGTTTTTCAGATACTTTTTGAAAGCTGGGGACTGAGAAATCTTCCGGCTAAGTTTCATGCCGTCGATGATTGTCCGCCGGTCTCCCTCGGTCGAAAGGTAATTCGGCTTGATGCTCGGATAGTCTCGCGGATTACCCGACTGTACCATGATAGTGCCCCGGCTCTCCGGGCGGAGTTGGCAGATTGAGGAGGTGACGCCGGGGAAGGGGTGCAGCATCTGGCCCGGCTTGTCCGCGCTGAACGGGATGAGGTGGAACTGGATGTCCGGCGTTTCCAGTTCCTCCCGGGTCTTGGTGAAGACATAGACCTGACCCGCGCTGACGGTGAGCGGGCCGCTTCGGGTGAGGGCATATTGCAGGCCCATGGCGATCCGCTTCAGCGGATTGCCGACATCGGTATTGAGAGATTCAAGGCCGTCCAGCTCATAGATCGCCCGGACCTGAAAGTGGTCTTGCAAATCGTCGCCGACACCGGGCAGCTCATGCTGTACCGGAATGCCGACGCTGCGCAGATGCTCCGCCGGACCGATACCCGACAGTTGCAGCAGCTGAGGGGAGTTGATGGCCCCGCCGCAAAGTACGATTTCGCGCGTTGCCTCTGCACTGTATTCGATGCCGTCGCGTAGATAGGTGATGCGGCTCGCGCGTCCGTCCTTCAGATCAAGCTTAGAGGCGAGGGCGCGGGTTTCGATATGCAGGTTCTTCCGGTTTTTGACCGGATTGAGAAAAGCGACTGCGGCACTGCATCGGCGGCCATTCCGGCTGGTTGTCTGATAATAGCCGGCACCGTCCTGGACTGCCCCGTTGTAATCCTCGTTACGCGGAATGCCGACTTCCTCGCAGGCTTCAAGGAAGGCCTCGCAGACTGGCCGCCGGTCGGTGATGTCGGAGACAGAGAGCGGCCCGTCGCCTCCACGCAACTCATTCCCGCCGCGCTCGAAGCTTTCGGACTTCTTGAAAAAGGGGAGCACGTCATCCCAGCCCCAGCCTTCGTTGCCAAGCTGGCGCCAGTGATCGTAGTCCCGATGCTGGCCACGGACATAGAGCAGACCGTTGATGGAGCTTGAGCCGCCGAGCACGCGGCCACGCGGCCAGACCATCACCCGGTCGTTCACGCCAGCATCGGGTTCTGTCTCGTAACCCCATGAAATATCGGGATGATACATGGTGCGATAATAACCGACCGGGATGTGGATCCAGGGATTGCGGTCCTTGCCGCCGGCTTCCAGCAGGAGGACGCGGTTTTTAGGATCGGTGGACAGCCGGTTGGCAACGACGCAGCCAGCCGAGCCCGCACCGACAACGATATAGTCGTAAACTTCGCTCACCCCGTTACTCCCCTGGTACTTTAATCGCTTCATTTGCTGGGAGAATATGCGTCCGGTCGATTGCCGTCGATTGATTTGCAGCCTACTGCTTTGGAAACGATGTCATGACGGGTTGCCGCTTTATTCCGGTACCCGTTCGCGTAGGATGCGGGAAACATTCTGGGAGGAATGACGATGGATGCCATCCGGCTTGACCTTGAGGGGTTGGCGGCTCGGGTGAGCGACGGTGCGAAAATCGCTTTGCCGCCGGATTACTCGTACTGCGCTATGGCGCTGGTGCGCGCGATCATTGCTCGCAATGTCCGGGATCTTCATCTGGTCGGTGTCCCGGCGCTCGGCTTCCAGGCCGACCAGTTGATCGGCGCCGGATGCGTTGGCACAGTCGAGACGGCTGCTGTCACGCTTGGCGAGTTTGGTTTGGCGCCCCGGTTCAGTGCATCCATCAAGGCCGCTTCTATTCGCATGCTGGACGCGACCTGCCCGGCAATCCATGCTGGTTTGCAGGCGTCCGAGAAGGGCGTGCCGTTCATGCCGTTGCGCGGCGTCATCGGCTCCGATGTCGAGAAACGCCGGGATGACTGGGTCATCGGCCAGAACCCTTTCGCGGAGAACGACCCGATCCTCATGGTCAAGGCGATCCAGCCTGACTTCGCCATGTTTCATGCTCCGCTGGCAGATCGGTTCGGCAATGTTTGGGTTGGTGTCCGGCGCGAGCTGATGTTGATGGCGCACGCGGCGAAATCCAGCCTGGTGACGGCGGAGAAGATCGTCGACGGGAACCTGCTGGACGATCCGGTGCGCGCCGCCGGGACAATCCCTGGGCTTTATGTCGGCGCCATTGCCGAAGCGGAGCAGGGCGCCTGGCCGCTGGGCATTCCGGGCGGCTATGACGCGGACCAGGACGAGCTGGCGCGCTATGTCGATATGGCGCGCACTGAAGAAGGTTTTGCAGCCTATATGGCCGGCACCAAGGCCGTGGCGGCGGAGTGATACGGTGACAGCAACGACAGATGGCGTACGCGCCGAGGAAATCCTGATCGCCTCCATCGCGGATATGCTGGACGGGCTCGGCCATATCGCCGTCGGCGCATCCTCCCCGGTGCCCGGAGCGGCGGCCATGCTGGCCCGAGCACGGCATCCGGACCGGACGCGGGTCTCTGTGCTGGGCAGTGAAGACAACAACTTCTTCACCGATGGCGGCAAGGAGCTGTTCGATTGCGCCGGGCAGGGCCGCATCGACGCGTTCTTCCTCGGCGGCGCGCAGATCGACGGGCAGGCGAATATCAATCTCGTCTCGGTCGGCGATCCGGACAAGCCGAAGGTCCGGTTTCCGGGCTCCTTCGGGTCCTCCTACATGTACTTCACCGTGCCGCGCGTAATCCTGTTCCGTCTGGAGCACACAGCGCGCACCCTGGTGGAGAAAGTCGATTTCATCAGCGCGCCCGGAACATCCGAGCCGAATATCTACCGGCCGGGTGGGCCTTATGCCCTGATCACCGACCGCTGTTTATTTCATTTCGACCGTGAGAAGGGGCGTTTCAGTCTCGCGAGTGTCCATCCTGGGCATACGGTCGAGGAAGTCAGGGAGCAGACAGGTTTCGAGTATGACGAGCCGGCCGACGTTCCCGAGACACGGCTGCCGGATGCCAAAACCCTTGAGACCATCCGAGGGCCGGTTGCCACGCAGATTGCTGAAATCTATCCGGGCTTCGCAGCCGAGGTCTTCGGGATCGGAAAAGCAGCCTGATAATTGACCCGGTACCACTGGGTTTCCAGAATGACCGATCGTTTTGACCGGTTCCAGCCTTGAGAATTGAGGAGTAACGGAATGAGTGGCACTGCGGCATCCGCCGGCGCGCTCCAGGGGATCAAGATTGTCGATTGCACACGCGTGCTCGGCGGTCCGTATTGCACCCAGATGCTTGGGGACCACGGCGCGGAGATCATCAAGATCGAGCCGCCGCAGGGCGACGAGGTGCGGGACTGGGGCCCGCCATTCCATGAAGGCGATGCCTCCTACTTCATTGGTGTGAACCGGAACAAGAAATCCCTCGGCCTCGACCTTTCGAAGGAAGAGGGCAAGCAGGTACTGTTGCGCCTGCTTGAGGATGCGGATGTCCTAGTCGAGAACTACAAGCCCGGGTCGATGGAGAGGTGGGGGCTCGGCTATGAGGACGTGCTGAAGGAAAAGTTCCCGAAGCTGGTGCATTGCCGGATTTCCGGATTTGGCTCCGACGGTCCCTATGGCGGTTTTCCGGGCTATGACGGCATCATTCAGGCCATGACCGGCTGGTTCTCCGTGAACGGCTCGACACCCGTTGATCAGACCAGGGTAGGCATTCCGATGGTCGATATGGGAACGGGGCTCTATGCCGCGAACGCGATCATGATGGCGCTGTTCGAACGACACAGCTCCGGCCTCGGCCAGTATGTCGACATGACGCTGTACGATTGTGGCCTGTCGTTGATGCATCCGCACGTCGCCAACTATGAGCTTTCGGGCAAAGTGCCGGGGATTACCGGCAACCAGCACCCGAATATCAGTCCGTATGACAAGTTCTCGACCCAGACAGGTGACATTTTTGTCGCGGGCGGCAATGACCGGGCCTGGCAGCGTATGACGGCAGAGCTTGGAAAGCCGGAATTGGCCACGGACCCTCGGTTTGCCAGCAATGCGGATCGTGTGACCAACCGTGATGCCTTGCGGGCAGAGCTTGAAGTTCTGTTAAAGAATAAGGACGGAAACGAGATTTGTGACCGCCTGCTGAGGGCGGGAGTGCCTGTCGGGCCGATCCGGGATACAGCGGATGTCATGACCCATGAGCACACCAAGCACCGGGATATGGCAGTCGAGCTAGACTGGTACAAATCATGGGGAATCCCGATCAAGCTTTCCCGCACACCCGGCTCGGTGAAATCGGTGCCGCCGAAATTCGGTGAGCATGGCCGCGCCATTCTTGCCGAGCATGGTTTTAGCGAATCAGAGATCACCGCTCTGGCCGATCAGGGTGTTCTGGTCGAGGAACGGCGCAAGGCAAAATAACGGATTGCGGAAAGGTGACTTGCCTGAACCGCGCATGGGCACAATTTCAGCCCTGACAAGGGGATCGGAGGGCATGATGGATAAGGTCGTGAAGAGTGACGCCGAGTGGCGGGAGCAGCTCACAGACGAGCAGTTTCAGGTGACTCGCAAACATGCGACGGAACGCCCTTTCACGGGTAAGTACGCTGACACCACGGATCCGGGGACCTATACCTGCGTCTGTTGCGGAGAGCCGCTTTTTGAAAGTGAGACGAAATTCGATGCTGGCTGCGGCTGGCCGAGTTTCTATCAGCCGATCGACGGGGCAAATATCGAGAGCACCACCGATCGGAGCCACTTCATGGTTCGGACCGAAGTGCATTGCGCGAAGTGCGAAGCCCATCTCGGACATGTGTTCCCGGATGGGCCGCAGCCGACCGGTTTGCGCTACTGCATCAATTCGGCGTCGCTCGATCTTAAGCAAGAGGACGAATAGAAACTATGTGAACCGGATAAAAAATGTCCGTAAAACAAATTGTTATAAAAATAAACTAAAGTGACAGGTGAGGAAATGCCGAAGATTGCGATTCTGGACGACTATGCGAATGTTTCTCTGCGCATGGCGGATTGGGGAAGCCTGCCGGAGGGGTACGAGACGGTCGTCTTTACCGATAATCTGGTAGAGCACGACGCGCTGGTCGACCGTTTGAAGGACTTTGAGATCGTCTGTGCCATGCGGGAGCGCACGCCGTTTCCGGCCGAGATTTTCCAGCGTCTGCCCAACCTGAAACTGTTCGTGACCAGCGGCATGCGGAACAACGCGGTCGATTTTCCGGCGGCCCGTGCCTGCGGCATTCCGGTGTGCGGCACGGCGACCAGCGGGAATACGACGAAGGAACACACCTGGGCCATGCTCATGGCATTGGCACGGCAGGTCGCGCATGACGATCGGATGATGCGGGAAGGCAAATGGCAAACCCGGATCGGCGTCGATTTGATGGGGCGGACGCTAGGTGTCATCGGCCTCGGCAAACTTGGCAGCCAGGTATCTGGTGTTGCAAAGGTTTTCGGTATGGATGTCGTCGCCTGGTCGCCGAATCTGACCGAGGAACGGTGTGCGGAAGTTGGCGTACGCAAAGCGGATAGTAAGGAAGACCTTCTGCGACAGGCTGATATTGTCTCGATCCATGTCGTGCTCAGCGATCGTTCCAGAGGCCTGATTGATGCCGCCGCTTTGGCGGAGATGAAACCGACAGCGCTGCTGGTGAACACAGCGCGCGGCCCGATCGTTGACGAGGATGCATTGATCGAGGCGCTGAAGAACAACCGGATCGCTGGCGCTGCCGTTGACGTCTTCGAACCGGAACCGCTTCCTGCGGATCATCCTATCCGGACGCTCGATAATATTCTGCTCACGCCGCATATGGGTTACGTGACCGAGGAAACCTACAAGCTATTCTACGGCGAGATGGTTGAAGACATCAAAGCCTGGCACGCAGGAGAGCTCATTCGCGTTTTGAATTGAGCGTGATCCTACCGAGAGCGAGATACTGAACGAAGAAGACCAGTTCCGCGTTTGAGGATAGAAAACCCGTTCCCTCATGTTGCGGAACTCGGTCTCCGGCCAGGTCTATTGACCTCGTCGCCTAGAGGACTTTGAGAACGTCTTCCGGCGGGCGGCCGATGGCTGCCTTACCGTTGGCTAGGACGATGGGGCGCTCGATAAGAACCGGGGTTTCATGCATGGCCTGAAGAAGCATTGCACGGTCCTTTGAGCCGTCTCCGAGCCCGAGGTCCTTGAATGCTGCTTCCTTGCGTCTCATTAAATCCAGCGGCTCTATGCCCAGAAGACCGAGCACTTCCTCTAACTCCGAAACACTCGGTGGGGATTTCAGATACTCCCGGATCTCCGGCTTGACTCCTTTATTTCGAAGTAACTCCAACGTCTGCCGTGATTTTGAGCAGCGCGGGTTGTGATAGATGACAACGCTCATTGGGATGCTCCGGTCTATTTTCCCTGAAAATTTGGCGCGCGTTTCTCTAGGAAACCGGCGATGCCTTCCTGGTAGTCGTCCGTATAGCCGCACTGACGCTGGAATTCCGCTTCCATATCGAGCTGTTCTGCCATCCCGTTATCGAGTGAGGCGCGCATGATCTTCTTGATGCTGGCGAGTGCGATTGGAGCCTTCGCTGCCAGTGTTTGTGCCAGCGCCTCGGCTTCTTTAAGCAGGGAGTCATCCTCGACTGATGACCAGATCAGGCCCCAGTCGGCCGCCTGTTTGCCTGTCACGGGCGCGCCGATCAGTGTCATGCCAAGGGCCCGGGCGAGCCCGACCCGGCGCGGCAGTACGTAGGTTCCGCCTGCATCCGGCACCAGACCGATATTGACGAAGGCCTGCACGAACTTTGTGTTGTGGCCAGCCAGCACGATGTCGGCGGCCAGAGCCAGGCTCGCGCCGGCACCGGCTGCAACGCCATTGACCGCCGAGATGATCGGCATCGGCAGCGCGGCCATGCGTTTGACCAGCGGGTTGTAGTTCTGCTGAATAGACTGGCTGAGATCGCGCCGCTCGTCCGGACTGTTTACTTTCCTGTCTGCGAGATCCTGCCCGGAGCAGAAGCCGCGACCGGCGCCGGTCATGATCACGCAGCGGGCGGAGGCCGGTTTTTCCAAGCGCGTGAAGACGTCGCGCAACTCCTCGTGCATGACCGCCGTGATGGCGTTGATCCGCTCAGGCCGGTTCAGTGTGATGCGGGCGATGTTGTCTTCGATCGAGAAGAGCAAGGTTTCGTATGTCATTGAATTAACCTAATTTCTTAAGAATAAGGCGGGTGAATGAAACGCTGTCGCGTTCCAGCTCGTCGCCGTTTTGTTCGCGATGAATAAGGGAAAGCCCCTGCGCTTCGGCGAGGGCCAGGAAGGGATCTGCGTCTGACTCGAGCATTGGCCGGTCCGCCGGTGCCGGTCCGTGTCTCAGCAGCACGGAGAAACGGCCACCAGGCGCGAGCAGCGTGGCGAGGCACTCCATGCCTTGATCCCGCTGGTCGTGCGGCAGATGCATCCACACCGAGTTCATCAGCATGAAATCAAACTGTCGGCCAAGCGCATGGACCTTTGCGAGGTTGGGCAGGCGGTCATCGAGCCAGGTCGCCCGGGAGTCTGGATAGAGCGTCTTGGCCTCCGCGCGCATGCCGGCGGCGGGCTCGACCGCGACCACTTCCAGCCCCCGGGATTCAAGGCCGTTTACATGGGCCCCGTAACCGGCGCCGATATCCAGCGCATGGCTTCCCGCCGGGGGAAGGAACGGGGTGTGGAAGGTGATGAATTTATCGCTGTGGGTAGCTGATTCCGAGCCTGCGGACCACTCCGTCCGGAAGCGCCGCGCGTCGCGATCGTAGACCGCGATCAGTGCTTCGTTATCGGTCTCGGTAGTGCTCACGCTTCGGCGTCCCGCTTCTTCTGCCATTCCACATAGCGCGCCTTGGTTGCATCGTCTGGCGGATAGGTCCCGCGCAAAGGCTTGCCGCTCGCGACTTCCTCGGCAATGAAAACTTCCATCTTCTCCTGATCGTAAGACTGTTCGGCGATCTCTTCGGCTAGATGGGCGGGCAGAACCACAAGACCTTCCGCGTCACCGACCAGCACGTCGTCCGGATAAACAGCGACGCCGCCGCAGGCGATGGGGGTGTTCAACTCGGCCACTGCATGGTGCTTGATCAGGCTGGTTGGGGCGGAGGGGCCGCCGACATAGCAGGGAATGTCGTATTCCGCGATCTCGTAGGAATCGCGGATGCCGCCGTCGGAGACGAACCCTGCAACGCCGCGCACCTGCAGGCGGGTCATCAGGATGTTGCCGGCGGAGGCAGCGCTGGCGTCCTGACGGCAATCCACCACCAGGATCTTGCCGGCTGGTATGGTCTCTATGGCCTTGCGCTGCGGGTGATCGTAATCGTCATAAGCGCTGATCTGGTCGATATCCTCGCGCGCCGGGATGTTCCGCAGGGTGAAGGCCTCGCCGACCATGTTGCGGTCATGTGCCGTCAGGCGGCTGACGCCCTGAAGGCACTGATTGCGCAAGCCGCGCTTCAGAAGCTGCGTTGTCAGGGTCGCGGTGCTGACATGCGCAAGCTTTTCCCGTGCCGTGTCGCTCAGTCCGGTCATTGAAGGTCCTCCCGGTGCCGGTTTTTTCATTGGACTGCATCAGAGCATGGAGAGTTCACGATCCTCAAGTGCGGTCGTCGCTAATCCCGGCTATTCTGTCATTCCAGAACCGCACCTGACGCAACCGGGCGGCAAACTATTGGGGAAGAAACCATGGAATACCGCAATCTCGGGCGCTCGGGACTGAAGGTCTCGAAACTGTGCCTCGGCACCATGATGTTCGGCGGGCCGACAAGCGAGGCCGATTCTCATGAGATCATTGCCGAAGCGCGGGATTTAGGGGTCAACTTCATTGATACCGCCGATGCCTATTACAAAGGGAATTCCGAGCGTGTGGTCGGCAAGGGGATCGCCGCCGAGCGGGATTACTGGGTGCTGGCGACCAAACTCGGAAATTCGATGCGCGAGGGCGATCCGAACGCGCGTGGCTTGTCGCGGAAATGGGTGTTGCAGGCCTGCGAGGAATCGCTGGAACGGCTCGATACCGAATATATAGACATCTACTACCTGCATAAGGAAGACCATTCGACGCCTCTTGAAGAGACCGTGAATGCCATGGCGGACCTGGTCCATGCTGGCATGATCCGGCATTTCGGCGTCTCCAATCACCGCTCATGGCGGGTGGCGGAGATTTGCAATCTGTGCGATGCGGCGGGGATCGACCGTCCGGTCGTCAGCCAGCCTTATTACAACGCAATGAACCGGATGCCGGAGATCGAGCATCTGGCGGCTTGCGACTATTACGGCCTTGGCGTCTTCCCTTACAGCCCGCTCGCCCGTGGGGTGCTCTCCGGCAAATACAAGCCGGGTGCCGAACCCGCCGAAGGCACGCGCGCCGCCCGCGCCGACACCCGCATGATGCAGACCGAATGGCGCGAGGAAAGCCTGGTGATTGCGGAGAAGATCAAGGCCCATGCGGAAGCCAAGGGTGCAAGCATCATCGACCTTGCGGTCGGTTGGGTGCTGAACAACGGCCTCATCACCGGCTCCATCGCAGGTCCCCGCACGATGGAGCAGTGGAAATCCTACGCAAAGGCGCTGGAATACGAGTTTACCGAAGAGGATGAGGCGTTGATCAACGGTCTGGTCCCGGAAGGTCACCCGTCCACGCCGGGCTACAATGATCCGGCTTATCCGTTGGAAGGTCGGGTGGCGCTGACGGGGTAGCCGTCATTTGTCTTACTTCGCGACGCCTTCCTCGAAAAAATCGCCAAGGCTGTGGTTAGGTTCGAAGACTTCTTTGACCTGACTGCGGCTGGCATTCTTGTAGTTCTTCATGATGAAGCTGTAGGCCTGATCGAGCTTATGGGCCTGATTGAGGATGATCATCTTGGGCAGTTTCGCGCATTTTGCGATATCAGCACGGATGCGGTCTGCGCGCACGCGGGCGTAGGCGCCTTTGGAGAAGCCGACAAGGGTGCTGGCATAGGGGCGCTTCAGAATGGCAGAACTCTCACCGAGCAGAGCGCCGCGCTTGAAGGTCGTGACCTTTCCGTCCAGCTCGATATAGAGACCTGGGCTGTGCTCCATCGCTATCTCGCCACTGAGGACGTACATGACATAGTCCGACGGATCATCATGCTCACAGATGACGTCGCCAGAATCGAATTCGATCCGGTCTGATTCGGGAACCATAGATGTTTCTTTTTATCGTCTGGACGTTTATTTAATGGATATTAATTTGTATTAAATAATCCTTAAACGCAAGCGTCTGGATGGGTGTCTTGGATTTTTTTGTTAATTATATTTTCGTTTTTTCTTAGGTTTATGTGCCTTGAGGGCCGCGTCGATGGCCGCGCGGGCCCAATCTAAAAACAACTCTGGGTCCTCCATTATGTCTGTCGGAACCTCCCAGTAACTGCCGACCGTGACCTCGCCTTTCTTTGTATTGTAGCGAAACGGCTCGCTGCCACGTTCCTCGAATGCAGGGCGATTCCCGTCGTCTACGCGGAAATAGGGCAGGTCCCCCAGCAACAGGGCGAAATTTACCTCGCCGTATTTGATGCCATAGCCACCGAACATGTGGTGAGCATGGATATCGCCTAACGGCTCCAGCATGTCGGTGATGAAGTCCGCGAGTTCTCTCGATGCGGCCATGCTCACTCCCTCTTTTTTTTGTTCTCTTATTGTTCCCGTTTATCGGGTTGCTGGCAAGACAGGGCGGCATCACATCGAAGGGCAATGCCAAGAGTCAGCACAAGCGGGGCTTCAAGTGGGATGCAGCCATGCAATCCAGCCCTTGTTTCGCGCTGCAATATAAGTATGTTAGCGCCGAGTCATTTTGACACTGCCGGGCCTGAACCGCCCTGGGCTAAATCAACGCAGATTTGCACGCCTGGCACCGCGCCGTAATAGCGGCGCGCGGCGGACCTGTTCGGAGTCGTTCCATGGAACTGAGAAACATCGCCATCATCGCCCACGTTGACCACGGCAAGACGACGCTTGTCGACGTGCTCCTGAAACAGACCGGTACGTTCCGCGAGAACCAGCAGGTCGAGGAACGGGCGATGGATAGCAATGATATCGAGCGTGAGCGCGGTATTACCATTCTCGCCAAATGTACCTCGGTCGAATTCGGCGGCACCCGTATCAATATCGTCGATACACCGGGCCACGCGGATTTCGGTGGTGAGGTTGAGCGTATCCTGTCCATGGTGGACGGCGTTGTCGTTCTGGTGGACGCGGCCGAAGGGCCGATGCCGCAAACCAAATTCGTGCTCGCAAAGGCCCTGAAGCTTGGCCTGCGCCCGATGGTCGTGGTCAACAAGGTCGATAAGCCGGAACAGCGCGCCTACGAAGTGCAGGATGAGATGTTCGACCTGTTCTCCGCGCTTGAGGCGAATGAAGATCAGCTCGACTTCCCGTCGCTGTTCGCCTCCGGCAAGGCCGGCTGGGCGAGTGAGACACCGGAAGAAGTCGGCACCGACATGACGCCGCTGTTCGAACTCATCCTGAAGCATGTTCCGGCACCAGACGTCGAAAAGGACGCGCCTTTCAAGATGCTGGCGACTACGGTCGAGGCCGATCCCTATCTCGGCCGTCTGCTGACAGGCCGTATCGAGACCGGCACGGTGAAGCCGAACCTGACCGTGAAGGCGCTGTCCCGCGACGGCAAGATTCTGGAGCAGGGCCGGATCACCAAGATCCTCGCCTATCGTGGTCTGGAGCGTGTGCCGTTGGAAGAAGCTGTGGCCGGTGACATCGTGGCGCTTGCCGGGCTTTCTAAATCAACAGTCGCCGACACGATCTGTGTGCCGGAAGTGACCGAGCCGATCGTTGCGCAGCCGATCGACCCCTCAACCATCGCCGTGACCTTCTCCGTCAATGACAGCCCGCTCGGTGGTCAGGATGGTGACAAGGTTACGAGCCGGGTGATCTGGGACCGGCTGCAGAAGGAAGCGGAAGGCAACGTTGCCATCCGTGTCTCCGAAACGGCCGATAAGGATGCCTACGAGGTTTCCGGTCGCGGTGAATTGCAGCTTGCCGTGCTCATCGAGCAGATGCGCCGAGAAGGCTTCGAGCTGTCGATCAGCCGTCCCCGGGTGCTGTTCCAGGCCGATCCGCAGACCGGACAGCGTCTGGAACCGATCGAGGAAGTCGTCATCGACGTGGACGAGGAATTCTCCGGCGCCGTCGTGGAGAAGATGCAGCAGCGCAAGGCTGAGCTGATGGACATGCGTCCGTCCGGTGGCGGCAAGCAGCGTGTGACCTTCCGCTGCCCGTCGCGCGGCCTGATCGGCTATCATGGCGAATTCATGACCGATACCCGCGGTACCGGCATCATGAACCGGGTGTTCGACTCCTTCGGCCCTTACAAGGGGCCGATACCGGCGCGCCGTAACGGTGTGTTGATCAGCCTGGAGAAGGGCAAGGCAGCGGCTTATGCGCTGTTTAACCTGGAAGAGCGCGGCCCGCTGATGATCGGCGGCGGTGAGGATATCTATCCGGGTATGGTGATCGGAGAGAACAGCCGGGGTAACGATCTTGACGTTAACCCGCTGAAGTCCAAGCAGCTCACCAACTTCCGGGCATCGGGCAAGGACGATTCTATCGTTCTCACTCCACCGATCCGGATGACCCTGGAAAAGGCGATCTCCTATATTGGCGATGACGAGCTGGTCGAGGTGACACCGAATCACATCCGGCTGCGCAAGCGCTATCTCGATATTCACGAGCGCAAGAAGCACGCCCGCAAGGTCGCTGCCGAAGGCTGACCTCTAGCAATCTTCCGGCGGGAACTGGAGCATCAGTCCGGTTCCCGAAAGGCCATTCCGTTTGCGCGCCGCGCACACTAGGCTCTTCCCAGAAACATAATACTGAGGGAGGGCCTCAATGGCCGAGAAAACCATCAAAACAGTCGACTCCATGGTGGCCGAGGCCAACGAGCAGGTCCGCATCGTGTCCGTAGAGGATGCGAAGACAATGGTCGGAAATGACGACGTGACGTTCATTGATGTCCGTGATGTGCGCGAGATCGCCAAGTCCGGCCGCATTCCGGGGGCGCGACACGTCCCGCGCGGCATGCTGGAATTCTGGATCGACCCGGCGAGCCCTTATTACAAGGACTTCTTCGGCGAGGACAAAACCTTCGTGTTTTATTGCGCTGCGAGCTGGCGCTCGGCGCTGTCAGCCAAGACAGCGCAGGATATGGGGCTTACGCCAGTGGCCCATCTCGAAGGCGGTCTCGGCGAGTGGCTCAAAGCGGACGGGCCGGTCGAGACCAAAGAGGCGTAAAAAAAATGACCGGGCATTTGTCCGGTCGTTTTCATATGAGTGGATGTTTCTCTCAATTCAGGCGGAGCGGACTTCTGAAAGGAATGCATCGACCTGGCTGCGTAGAGCACTGACAGAGTCATTCATGCGCGATGCTGTGCCGGTTACATCTGTTGCTGCCGAGCTGGTTTTCACCGTCGCCTGGTTCACAAGAGCAATGCTGTTCGTGACCTCGTCCGTCCCTGACGCTGCATCCTGGACATTACGTGAAATCTCGGATGTCGCGGCAGATTGTTCCTCGACCGCGCCGGCGATCATTGTTGAGGATTCAGACAGTGTCGATATGAGGCTTGTGACGCGATTGATCGCCTCGACGGCTGCCGTGCTGGACTGCTGTATTTCCTGAACCTGCGTGGAAATCTCTTCGGTCGCCTGGGCGGACTGGTTGGCCAGGCTCTTGACCTCGCTCGCGACCACAGCAAATCCCTTGCCTGCATCACCGGCACGCGCAGCCTCAATTGTGGCGTTCAGTGCGAGCAAATTCGTCTGTTCAGCTATATCGCGGATCAAGGTAACGATTTCACCGATTTTTTCGGCGGATTGGGCCAGGGCTTGCATCTGTTCATTGGTGTTCTCGCTCTCTGTCACAGCAGAAGCGCTGATCTGGGAGGCATCCGAGACCTTGCTGGTAATTTCTCCGATTGATGCGGAGAGCTCTTCGGTTGCGGCAGCGACTGTATTCACATTGGTCGAGGCGAGGGATGCTGCTGATGACACCTGATCCGACTGGACATTGGTTTCCCCGGCGGCATCAGTCATCGCATTGGCGGTCTGGTTCAGTGTTGATGCCATGTCATTGAGTTCGGTCATGGACTGGCCTATCAGGCTTTCGAAACGAGCGATTGCCTCTTCAATCCTGTGGCCGCGCTCCGATCGTTCCCGCTCTTCACCTTCCTGTCGCGCGCGCATTTCCTCGCGCTCGATCAGCCCTTCCTTCATGACATCAAGCGCGTTAGCGATGGCGCCGACCTCGTCTTTGCGGTCCTGGTCCGTGATCTTTGTGCGGCTGTTACCTGCCGCGATTTGCTTGATGACCGCTGTAATGCGGCTGATCGGTGTTGTGATGGCACGGCCAGTAAAGATGCTGACGGTAAGAGAAAGAATGAATGAGACGACAACAACACCCATTACCTGCAGCTCAGCAATATTCTGAGCTGCATCGGCCTGATCCTGCAAATTTTTTGCAAGCTGAACAATGTCACGTGATAGTTCTTCGATCTTGCCGGAAACGTCGAGCAGACGGACATGGGCATCTGTCATCAGCATTGAGGCGAGGAATGCGTCAACGGCTACGGTATCAAGCGTTTCAGTCGCGGCTTTTTGATATTCTCCGTAGCTTTCCCTTAGTGTGTTTACGGCATCCAGGTCGTTGGCGTGCGCGTTTGCAGCGATTTCTCCAATGAGCGAGTCGACCTCGTTGAAGATTACGACTGCTTCCTTCGCCGCCTTCTCTACGTCCGCTGCTGCAACTCCGGCTTGTTGCCAGCTTAGAGCGCGGAACAGGGTGGCGTGACCGGCGTTCACCTGTACGCGCAGGTCTTTTGTCTGAAGAACTTGTTCCCCTGCGCGCGCCGCCTGGAGCCTAAGGTCGCCTGTTTCTTGAGAGGACAAAAAGAACACAGTGGCGATGACTAGAATCATCACGCACGCGATGCCCGGCGCAATAAGTGTTTTCTGAATTATCGGTAAGTTCTTAAGCATTTTAGGCGATCCCGGTCCCCAACAGATCTCTGAGCCGGGAGCGACGTTGTTCGCTCCCGGCTTCTTAACAAAGCAATTAGCGCTTGTAAGCGCCCACACCGACAATGTGATCCGCTACCCGGATGATGTAAGACGTCTTCGGCTCCACTGCTTTTGTGGTTGGGTTCTGCCACTTGTAATCGACCCAGCCATCGCTGGAAATTTTTGTCATTTCCTGAACAAACAGCTTGCCATCGACATCGCGCAGGCCGGACAGGTCACGGCCAACGAGAGACGCTTTGGCGCCGTGCGCGATTGTCTTGCCAGAGAGATCGAAGACAAAAACATAGAGGTCGCGGTCGTGCCATGCGCCGCCAGGCGCCATGAAATCCTTAATGGCGGGATCGAATCCTGCGGATTTCATATGTGCGGCCGCTTTATCAGCCATCGCTTTGGCTTCAGCTTCCGTGCCGAAATCCGCCGCGTTTGCACCGGTCACTGCGGTGAAAAGCATTGCTGCGGCGACGATGAATTTCTTGAGCATAGAAAGAATTCTCCAAGGATCAATATTGCTGAATCGGGTGACCTTGGTTGCATTAACCAAGAGCCGGTCGTTCCCAAGCGTTCTTATGTCGGCGAAAAATTAACGAATGCTTAATTTTCAGCCCGTTAACCGGCATCGGAATCTCAATATTTCATAAGGCATTGGAAAAATAAGGAAAAAATTCACCGAAGAGTTTGCAAAATCAACCAGGGGCATAATTGATTAAAATTTAAGGAAAATAATGCTTGAGGATGATTCTTTCATTTCAAATTTTTGTCTAACGGCCAAATAGGCCGTCGAAGATTCTTATAGTTAAAGCTGTCGTAATTCTGAGACACGAGACAACCGCTATCCACCAATACGACATCGCAGGCAATCGGTTGGAAAGCTGCCCTGAAATGATGGGAAGACTTGACGGCGATCACATCGAGTGCAGCCGGATCGATCCCGAAAAGTTTGAAAGCCTGCTGGTCGGTGATCTGAAGGTTGCTGCTGGCGATGACAGTCTTCACCCCTGATATATCCAGCAAGGCAGAGCGGCCGAGACGTACTTCCATGTTGGCCCACATGGGACCGTCGCAGACAAACGCCCCGGTTTGGCTGAGGGCTATAACAGTGGCGTCTGTCTCAATCGGCGGGCCGTAGGTCCCGGGGGCGATCTTGGCTCCAAGGGAGATTGCGATGCGCGCACCAATGCCCTCGGCATGAGCGTGTTCGGCAACGGACGGGTCGCAGATGGCTGCCATCGCCGCGTTCTCGACGCCGTTCCGGATAAGTGTTTCCAGCAGGCGCACGCCATCCCCATAACCGCCGCCACCGGGATTGTCCGTGGTATCGCCAATGACGAGCGGCCCGTTGCCGGTCTGACCTTGCTTCATACTGATAGCAACGTCAGACAAGGAGAGCAGGGGGACAGTATTGATTGCGCGTGTGTTCCAGACGAACTGCATCAGACTCTGAGCAATTTGCCGGCCCTTTGCGGCGTTGCCGTTCGTCGTGACGCTAACGGAAGGGCCGGTCTCGGCGATGTCTGACCAGGCGAAACCTGCACAGAGGCCAATTTCAAGAACGGATGGATCGGCCGCTTTGATCTCCGCGGCCCGTGCCAGCAGCTCCACCATCGGACCCTCCTGCGTGCGGCCGTGGTTGAGGCCATCAAGCGTCGGCCGCCTGGCAACAATGGTAACCGGCTTGATGTCCTTTTCCATCGCCCGCTGGAGCAGCGAAGCCGCCTCCGTCGCGACTTCATACTGATCGATATGCGGATATGTCCGGTAGGGAACCAGAATGTCGGCAAGCGTGGCCATGCGGTCCGTCACGTTCGCATGCAGATCGAGCGTCACGGCAATCGGGACATTATTACCGAGACGGTCACGCAACCGCTTCAATAGGTCGCCTTCTGCATCCTGGGTGCTCTCGGTCACCATGGCGCCGTGCAGGGCGAGCATGATCCCGTCGACCGGTCCCGTGTCGAGACCGGCCAGAACAACGCTGCAAAGCTCCTCCCAGGCCTCCGCTGTGGTCATGCCGCTTGGTGTCGCATGGGCTGCGACGGTCGGGATTAGCTCCCAGCCATAGGTCCGCGCGGCGTCGATATGCGCCGCAATTTCCGTTGCGGTGCCGGACATATGCGCGGCAATCTCGTCGCCGAAATAGCATTGCCGACGCAGATAGGCATCCATACCGGTCCGGAGCACGCTGAACGTGTTGGTCTCGTGGCTGATTTCGGCCGACAGGACACGCCGCGCGGTCATTGCCTACCAGCTTTTCGGCAGGGTGCCGTCACCGATATCCCAGAACAGCCCGGCCATCACTTCCAGCCCCTCGCGCAGGATCGGTTTCAGGTTGTGCTCGTTCGGGGCGTGCTGGGAACAGCCGGAGTAAGAATGCGGCACCCAGATCGTCGGCAAGCCGAGCGTGTCGGAAAAGACTTCGTTCGGCAGGGAGCCACCAAGATTTGGTAGGATGGTCGGGTTTTTCTCGGAAGTCTTCTTGATCGAGGCCACGGCCCACTCGACGAGCGGATGGTCCGGCTCAAGCCGGGTGGCGGTCATATAGTCTCGCTCTACAACGGCTTTGGCCGTTACCTGTGGGAAGCCTTCACGCTCCAGGTGACGTTGTAGGGCCGGGACGATCTCTTCCGGATCGGTACCGACGACGAAGCGAAGCTGTGCCCGGCAGGTTGCCTTGCCTGGTATGGCATTTACCGGCCGTTCCGGCTGACCCGCGATATAGGAGAGAATTTCGAAACTGTTCCATCCGATGACCCGTTCAATCGGAGTCAGGGATTCCTCGCCCCAGTTCGGGTCGATTGCGGGGGAGCCGGGAGTAACTTCCCACTCACACTCCGCCAGAACCTTGCGAACAGCCGGTGTCAGGGTCGTTGGGCGCCATTCCGGAACCCGGATCTGGCCGCGTTTGTCGGTAATCGTCGCCAACGCGTGCGCGAGAATGATGGCGGGGTTGGGCAGCAACCCGCCCCAGTTCCCGGAATGGTGCGCGCCTTCACGAAGATCGCAGGTAATGTCGAAGACATAGCCGCCGCGCGAGCCCATGAAGACACACGGCTTGCTGGCGTTGAAACGCGGTCCATCCGAGGAAATCAGAAAGTCGGCCTTGAGTTTCTCCTTATGCAGCTCTGCAAACTCCGCCAGGCCCAGAGAGCCGCACTCTTCACCGCTCTCGATCAGGATCTTGGAGTTGAAACCGAGCTTGCCGCGGGTCTTCAGAACAGCGGCAAGTCCGGCGATATTGACGCAATGCTGGCCCTTGTTATCAGCGATGCCGCGCCCGTAGAGCCGGTCGCCGACTTCGGTCAGGGTCCACGGATCGCGATCCTCGTCCCACTGGCCTTCCATGCCGTTTACAACATCGCCATGTCCATAGGTCAGGACAGTCGGGAGGCTCGGATCCTCGATACGTTCCGCGATCAGCAGAGGCCCGGCCTTGGAGGAAGGATTGGGGAGTTTCGTGCAGCTATAGCCCATGGGCTCCAGCGTCTGCTGCATCTCGTCCAGATAAGCGTCTATCTCGGCTTTACGGTCGGCATAAAGCTGACTTTCGGTGCGGATGGCGATCCGCCTGCTCATATCCTCGAAGAAAGCGCCTCTATCGAAATAATCTGCGGCTGCGGCGATGGCTTGCTCACGACTCACTAGGGTAGCTCCTGGTTTGGCAATATCGATGATCAGTTAAGCGGGACTTCTGGAAGGGTGACGACGTCAATACCCTTTGCCTCAAGCGCGGCCCGGACGGAGGCAGCGACGGCTGGGCCGGTCGGCTCGTCGCCATGAATGCAGATCGAATGTACGGTGACGGGAACGTCCACGCCATCGGTCGAGCGAACCTTGCCGGTCTCGACCATGCGCAGGACATGCTCGACCGCCTGTTCGGGGTTGCGGATCATGGCATCGTCGCGCTTCCGGCTTGTCAGGTTGCCTTTTGCATCATAGGTCCGGTCAGCGAACACTTCGGAGGCTGTCGGCACATCAAGCGTCGCGCCTGCTTTCATCAGCTCTGACCCGGTTGTCGCCAGCAGGATGATATCGGGGTCGACCGCCTTGGTCGCGCGTACGATGGCTTCGGCGAGATCCCTGTCCTCGGAGGCCATGTTGTTTAGCGCGCCATGGGGCTTCATGTGGGTGACTTTCATACCGTGCATTGCCGCCATCGCCTGTAGTGCGCCGATCTGGTAGGCGATCATCGCCTCCACCTCGCGCTTGGCCATGGTGATGCGGCGGCGGCCGAAGCCCCAGAGGTCGTTGAAACCCGGATGCGCTCCAATGCTGACGCCTTCCGCTTTGGCCGTTCCCACAACGCGGTCCATCACGTTGGCGTCCCCGCCGTGGAACCCGCAGGCCACATTAGCGGAGCCGACAATCTTCAGCATGGCCATGTCGTCGCCGATATCGTAGGCGCCGAAGCCTTCGGCCATGTCGGCGTTCAAATTCACTTTGGTCATGGTTACGGTCCGTGGCTATTGTCTGGATGCGCGGGTCGCGGGTCCGGGACGCATTGTCGAGGGGCGATGGGTCGATAGGATCTGAAGACTAGCGCCAAAGCTTTCGTGCGGTCCATCTCCGGAATAGAACCATTGTGATGTCGGAACCTGTTTTTCTTCCCGCCGGGGATACGGCCCTTGTCGTGCAGTTCGGTGAAGCCGTCGACGCGGCCGTAAACCGCCAGGTGCGCCATGTCGCGGCCAAGCTGCGCGAGCTGTCATTGGCCGGTATCGTCGATATCGTGCCGACGATCCGCTCCCTGATGGTGCATTACGACCCTCTGGTGACGCGTTCCTCCGAGTTGCAATCGGCGATCTCGGAAATCCTGCATCATCAGCATGAGGGCGAGGACGGCTACCGGCTGTGGTCCGTTCCAGTCTGCTATGAGGGCGAGTGCGCGCCCGATCTGGAAAGCGTGGCGCGGGACATGAAACTGGATACCTCGGAAGTGGTTCGCGGTCACACGGCCGCACCGCAGGAAGTCCTGATGATGGGATTCCTGCCGGGTTTTCCCTACCTTGGCCTGCTGCCCGAGACATTCGACGTTCCGAGGCGGTTCGAGCCGAGGGTGAAGGTGCCCGCACGCTCGATCTCCATCGCGGTCCGTCAGACAACGGTCTACACGGTCGAGAGCCCGGGCGGATGGCATCTGATCGGCCGCACGCCGATCGAGTTTTTCGATCCCAAACGGGATGAGCCCATTCTGGTCGCGGCCGGGGACCGGATTCACTTCGAGGCCGTGCCGATAGCCGAATACGAAAAGCTGCGAAAAGCCGTCGAGTCCGGAGACTATGTTCCGGTCGTGCAGGACATCGCACCGGGAGAGGGCGCATGAGCGGGCTCAGGGTGATCCAGGCCGGTTTCGCGCCGACCCTGCAGGATTTCGGCCGCCCGGCTTTCCAGAACCGGGGCGTCCCGGTATCGGGAGCGCTTGACCCGGTTTCTCTTCGGATCGGCAATGCGCTGGTCGGGAATAACGGAGGGACGGCCGCCATCGAGTTCCGGATGATCGGGCCGGTTCTTGAAGTTATGGCCCAAAGCGTCCGTGTCGCGCTGGTCGGCACCCGTGCCGGGATTGTCGTCGAGGCGGGGGAGCGCACCGAGCTGCCGTCATATCAGAGCGTCATGCTGAAACGCGGGCACCGGCTTTCCGTCAATCCGGTGACAGACAGCGGAGCCGCCTATCTCTGCGTCGAGGGAGGCTTCGACCTTCCCGCCGTGTTTGACAGCCTTTCCACCTATGGCCGCTCCCAGATCGGCGGGTTTCAAGGTCGCGCCCTGAAGGACGGGGACGATTTGCCGTTGCGTCTGAACGAAGCTCCCGAGCGCGGCGAACTTCGGCTGGAGAACCCCGGCTATCTCGATGCTTGTGGCCCGGTCCGTGTCGTGTTCGGCCCGCAGCGGGATTATTTCACCGACGAGAGCGCCGCCGCTTTCCTGACCAGCGCATACAAGGTCAGCCGGGAAGCGGACCGGATGGGAATGCGCCTGGAAGGACCGGCGTTGGAACATGCGCGCGGCTACAACATCACCTCGGACGGCATCGTCACCGGCGCCATCCAGGTGCCCGGCAACGGCCTGCCGATCATCCTCTTAGCGGATCACCAGACAACGGGCGGATACCCGAAAATCGGCACCGTCATTTCCGCCGATATCCCGCGTCTTGGCCGTCTGAAGCCGGGCGATACCCTGTCCTTCGCGGAAGTCAGCGTTGCCGAGGCTGAAGAAGCGCGCCGGGAGCAGGAAAAGGAGATCAAGAGGCTGATCGGATCACTGAGCCCGGCGGCGGCCTGGCTCGACGAGACCGCGCTTTATCAGGAAAATCTGATCAGCGGCGTGGTGCATAATGGGGAGGCTGTGTAGGGCGGGCCTTCATAAACGGGCGCGTGCCGATGACTACTTTCGGTAAAATCTCGGAAGTCGGTCACTTGACCGCCTAGGTCAGCAATGGGTGAAAAGTGTGAATTCGCTGCGGCTTGAACGAATTACTGCAAACCGACCGAAAACTTTCAAAGAAACTTGTCAGCACACAGCCCTAGATGGCAACCTATAGAGGTGTTGTATTCTAGGTGTCGTGCATTGGATGATTGAGAAAATACATTTAGCAAACGAAGGTTCCTACGACGCAACGGGAACCGGTTTGAATGGTCTTAGGGCGCTGAATTTTATCTTCGGACCAAACGGTTCCGGAAAAACGACGATTTCCCGTGTCATCGCGGGTACGAATGTCAATGCTGGGAGCATGTTGAGCTGGGTGGCGGGAAACTCGCTCGATACACGGGTCTACAATCGCGATTTCGTTGTAAAGCACTTCGACACGCCAGGAAGCATCAGGGGTGTTTACACCCTTGGCGAAGGCAATGTCGAAGCGGTCAACAAGGTTGCAGAGCTCAAATCCGACGAAGACGAAATCGACAAGAAGCTCAAGAACCTGAAAAAGACACTCCACGGTGATGACGGCGCCGGTGGCAAGCAGAAAGAACGGGATGATCTCAGCGAAAAGCTGGTCGAGGATGTCTGGAAAGCCAAGCGGGGTTGCAGCGATCTTGATGACGCCTTCTCCGGCCTGAATAACAACAAAAAGAAATTTTGTCAGCGTTACCTTTCAGAGGCCGAAAAGAACGAAGCTGAGCTATGGGAAATCGGGGCACTACGGAATGACGCCGCAACGGTGTTCTCGAATTCCCTGATGCAGGCGTCTGCTCTTCCAAAACCGGACGGCCAGCCGCTCCTGGCGCTGGAAACATCGGAAATTCTGGGCAAAAAAATCATCGGCAAAGATGACGTGGATATTGCTGCCGTGATCGAAAAGCTGAGCAACAGCGATTGGGTCCAGCAAGGGCGGCGCTATTTCGATCAACTGGATGATCAGTGTCCATTTTGCCAACAGAAGACGGACCGGTCCTTTCGGCAAAGTCTCGAAGAATATTTTGATGAAAGCTACGTCAGTGATCTCGCCGCCATCGAAAGCCTGCGCACCGACTATGAGGAAAAAGCAAGGGCACTGCTCGTAGCATACCAGGCTCCGGCTGTGATCGACTCGCCGTTTCTGGACCGCGATGCCTTCGAAAGTGACCTTACTGCGCTGCGGCTTGCCCTTGAGGTCAACCGCAACGCCATCGAAGGAAAAAAGAAGGAACCGAGTACACCGGTCACACTCAAAGACACGCAGCCACTTGTCGCAGCGGTGGATGACCATGTGGATGCTTCGAATGCTAGGGTTCAGGAGAATAACGATACGCTGAACAATCTCGACGCCCGTAAGAAAACCCTGATTGCGCAGGTGTGGCGGCGGTTACTCGAAGATACCAAGCCGCTTTTTGAAACATACCAGACGGCCAGCGGGAACTTGGACACGGCGATCATCAATCTGACGAATCAGATTACGCAACGCGAAGAAGAACTGAAAGAGAAACGGCAGGAAGTCGAGGACACCGAGAAGCAGATCACGAGTATCAAGCCGACGATTGAAGCGATCAATAAATTGCTGAAATCATTCGGCTTCGTGAATTTTCGCCTCTTGGAAAGTGCCGATGAGGGCTTTTACGAAGTTAAGCGGCTTGACGGCGAAGACGCCAAGGGAACACTGAGTGAAGGTGAAAAATCTTTCATCACCTTCTTGTATTTCTATCACCATATCAAAGGATCGTTTTCCGCAATCGGCGCAAACACCGACCGCATCGTGGTTTTCGATGATCCGGTATCGAGCCTCGATGCCGATATCCTATTCATCGTGTGCAACCTGATCAAAGGGGTTATCAACGAGATGCGCGCCGGAAACAGCGCGATCAAGCAGGTGTTTGTGCTGACGCACAACATCTATTTTCACAAGGAAATCACATTCCATAAAAATCGCAGTGGTGCCGATGCGATGCGCGACGAAACCTTCTGGATCGTTCGGAAAACCTCAACACGGTCCGAACTTGTTCCATCTTTGGAAAATCCAATCAAGTCCAGCTATGAGCTGCTGTGGAGGGAAATCAGGCAGAATCCGCCGTCAGAAACTGCAATCCAGAACGTGATGCGCCGCATCATTGAGCACTATTTTAAGTTTTTCGGCGGTATCACGCCTGAAGAGATTGTCGACAAATTCGAGGGGCAAGAGAAGATGATCTGCGCCTCGCTGTTTTCCTGGATCAACGACGGCTCTCATTTTGCGAACGACGACCTATTTATGTCCTGTGATCCTGGACAAATTGGCCGGTATCTAAGAGTCTTTCAGCGCATATTCGAAGAGTCGGGGCATGCAGGTCACTACAAAATGATGATGGGGGACGCCTATGTCGCCCTGCCGGACCGAAACGAAATAGGCGTGGAGCAGGTAGCTTCTGAGGTGGCCGCCGTCGCCATCAATGCCAATACCGCGACTGCTCAAACTAATGATGCAATAGGTTTAGTAGGCGGTGACGAAGGCCCTGCCGGTGATAATGCTCCATAGGGAATTGCCAACTTAATTCGGTCGGCCCATTCGGGCCCTTATTGGACGGATTTGGCACTCCGCATTGCATGATATTGACAATCGCGCAACGACCGCAAAGAGTCGGGAGAGGCCGGATAGGCAATCAGGCTCTGCAGGTTGGCTCAATGTGGTTGGAGCCTCGCAATAGTGAGGTCTAGGCAGCCCGCCCGTATCGATACGTTCCGTTCTCAGCCAGCTCCCGCGTTATCTGCCCGTCCTCGATCAGCATATGCAGGTGGGCCAGCGTTTCGCCGACGGCGAAGCGGGTCTGGTGCAGGTCGAGCTCGCGCGTGAAGAGGATTTTCATCACCTCGGCGGCTGACGACGGACGGTCGCAGGCCGCGATGGTTTCCTCCAGCCGTTCATCATGGTGACTGCGGAGTGCGTCGATCCGGAAATTGATGCCGCGATAGGGGCCGTCATGTCCCGGCAGGACGAGGATTTCGTCCTTTCCGCCCTTCATGCTGTCGAGGAAGGTGAAGAAATCCTGCAACGGGTTGCCGTCGGGCTCGGTCCACCAGACGGCAATGATCGGCGTGATGCGGGGCAGCAGCAGATCGCCGCCGAGCATCAGATTGTCTGCTTCGGAGAACAGGCAGACATGATCCGGTGAATGGCCGGCGCCGAAATAAGGGCGCCAGGTGCGGCCGCCGATCTTGAATTTCGTATCCGGGCCGATACGGTTGAATGATGGCGGGATGGGCGAGACCAGCTTGCGGTATTCGTTGCCGATCTTGCGAATTTCGCCGCCGATACCCTCGCCGAGACTGAGCCGTCCGTAGAAATCGACCATCTGGTCGACGAAATCCTCGGACGTGTCGAGATAGTAGGCGCGGGCATTCAGCCATTCGGTCCGGCTCATCCAGAGCGGGGCGCCGGTCTGCTCCTGCAGCCAACCGGCGAGACCGACATGATCCGGATGAAAGTGCGTGCCGATGATGGCCTGCACCGGATCGTCCCCGATCACGTCCTTCAGGATCTTCGTCCAGGCCGCCCGGCAAGCTTCCGAGTTCAGGCCGCAATCGACAATCACCCAGCCGGCATCGTCTTCCAGCAGGTAGAGATTGACGTGATTGAGCGAGAAGGGCAGCGGCAGGCGCAGCCAATGCACACCCGGCGCGACTTCAAGGAGCGCGCCGTCTTCCGGCCGCGTGTCTCCGAGCAGATAGGTAAGTTCCTGTGTCATGGTTGCGGACATTAGTCAGCGCGCGTGTGACTGGAAAGTGCCTAATACGAACAAGTCGCCCGGATAATTCGCCAAACCATCGGGCGAGGCCTGTTTCCCGCATGTTAAGGATCTGTGAAATGCGCGCTTGAGCCTCGCCATGCCGGGGAGGAGGAGCTAGTAATAGCCTTCCTTATCCAAGTGAGTTTTCCCGAATGAACAGTCGCTCCAACACCGGTACTCTCTGGCTCGTCGTGGGGCCGTCCGGTGCCGGCAAGGACAGCCTTCTGGATGGTGCCAAGGCCGCTTTATTGGACAGTCCGGACCATTATTTCGTCCGCCGTGACATTACGCGCCCGGCAGATGCGGGTGGCGAGGACCACAATCCGGTGTCGGTCGCGGAATTCGAGGCGACGCAGAAAGAGGGCGGCTACTGCCTGAGCTGGGAAGCCCACGATCTGCGCTATGGCATTCCCAAGGCGATTGAAGCGGAATTGTCTGCCGGACGGCATGTCATCGTGAATGTGTCGCGTGCGCTGATCGACACGGCGCGCGAGATGTTTCCGGATGTGCGCGTGGTGAATATCACGGTACCGCGCGCGGTTCTGGAAAGCCGCCTGAGGGGACGGGGGCGGGAGAGTGAGGCCGATATCCAGAAACGTCTGGAGCGGGCCGAGGCCTTCACGCTCGAAGGGCCGGGCGTGATCACCTTCATCAACGACCGGCCGCTTGAAGAATCGATCGCAGCATTCACGGCAATATTCACGCAATAGGCGAAATATAGGTAAAATCCGATATTTCGATAGGTGCTTAACGATATTTGGCCAGGAAATCGGCCGCCGGCAGAGTCCGGAAGTCGCTCATGCGCTCTTTCAGCAAGGCATGTGGCCAATCCCACCAGGCCAGTTCCAGCAAACCTTCGGCTGTTTCCTCATTCACCCGGCGTTTGATCTCCTTTGAAGGAACACCGCCAACGATTGTATAAGGTGCAACATCCTTGCTGACGACGGCTCCAGCCGCGACAACAGCGCCCGTTCCGACATTCACACCGGCAAGCACAGTCGCGCCGTGGCCGATCCAGACATCGTGTCCGATGGTGCAGTGATGCTGGCGGCGCCAGTCGAAGAACGCTTCGTCATCGTCTCCCAGTCCGTACGCAGCCGCGCGATAGAGAAAATGATGCTGCGACGCCCGGGTGCTAGGATGATTTCCGGGATTTATGCGCGCATGAGAGGCGATTGAGCAGAATTTTCCTATCGTCGCGTAAATGATGTCGCTGTCATTCACTACGTAGGAATAGTCGCCCATCTCGGTCTCGATGATAGAGGTACGGGCGCCGACTTCCGTCCAGGCGCCAAGCTCGCAGTCCCGGACCTGGGCGGTTTCATGCACAGTCGGCATCGAGGAGAGTTGTGTCTGTCCCATGAGGCGGGCTTTCCGTCTTTCGTTCAAAAAAGCGTCAGGTGACGCGCGTACCGCCCCGCATGACCTTGCGGACCACCGGGGTGCCGTCTTTGGCCTGGCGGACGCGGATCAGGTCGGCCCGTTTGCCGGGAAGGATCTCTCCACGGTCGTCGAGGCCGACCATGTGGGCCGGATTGGACGTGACCGTCGCCAGGGCTTTTGGCAGGGATAGGCCGTGCTTCTCATGCAACATGAAAGCGCCGTGCAGCATGCTGGCCGGGACATAGTCGGAAGAGAGCGCGTCAAGCACGTCCGCTTCGGCGAGCGCGCCGGCGGAGACATTGCCGGAATGCGAGCCGCCACGGACCACGTTCGGCCCGCCCATGATGTTGGTGAGGCCTTTCTTGCGGGCATGCTGGGCTGCTTCCAGCGTGGTCGGAAATTCGCTGATGGTCAGGCCCAGCTCATGCGCCTCGTTTACATGACCGACCGTGGCGTCGTCATGGCTGGCCGTCACCACATCCATATCCCGGCAGGCAGCGGCGATGGCCCGGCGGTGCTTGTCGGAATACAGAACCTGGTTCTTCTTGCGGTCCTCGACCATGGCATCGAACGCGGCATCGCTCATGGCGTGCTTGCCGGTGTAGTAGATCTTCAGCTTTTCCAGATCGACGAATTGACGCTGGCCGGGCGTGTGGTCCATCAGGGAGACCAGCCTGACCAGCGAATCTTCCTTGAACGGCTCGAACAGGGTGAGGGCGCTCGGATTGCCGACTTCGCAGCGCATGTGCAGGAAGTGGCTGGCCCGCAGCATGTCATGCGCGCTCGCCTCACGGATGGCATCGGCGGATTCCATCAGGATCTTGTCCCGGGCGTCGTCCCGCAAGGTGCCGCCGACGGCAACCGCATCGAGCACTGTCGTGATACCTGCCGCCGTGACTTGTGCGTCGTGTGCCAAAAGGGCGGACATGACCGGCCAATGGACCTTCGGGCGCGGGATCAGGTGCTTTTCGAGATTATCCGTGTGCAGCTCGACCAGACCGGCGATCAGATAGTCGCCGTCGAAATCAATAGCGCCGGGCGCTGCGGTGCGTCCTTCGGAAATGTCCTCGATCTTGCCATTCCGAATTGTAACGGTGCCATGCACTTCACCATCGGCCAGAATGATCCGTGCATTGGTCAGAATGGCATCGGGGGCCTCGCTCATGCTCACGCCGCGCTCCTTGCAGGTTGAAGTTCGTATGTCCGGGTACCGACCGCTTCGCGAACGGCTTGATCGTGGAAGATGCCGACAATGGCCGCCCCGTTTTGCCGGGCTTCGGTGATCAGGTCCATGACTGTTTGCCGGTTTTCCGCATCGAGCGAAGCCGTTGGCTCGTCGAGCAGGAGAACGGGGTAATCCTGCACAAGGGTCATGGCGATATTCACGCGTTGTTGCTCCCCGCCGGAGAAGGTCGCGGGCGGTAGGGACCAGAGGCTTTCCGGGATGCGCAGGCGGGCGAGCAAGGTCGCCGCTTTTTCGCGGGCCGAGACTTCGTTGATGCCGCGGGCGAGAAGGGAATCGGCCACGAGATCGAGCGTGCCGACGCGGGGAATGACGCGCAGGAACTGACTGACATACCCAAGCGTCCGGGCCCGGATATCGAGCACGACATGCGGCGCGGCGCTGACCAGATCGATGAGTTCATCGTCGTGCCGGATCAGGACCTGTCCCGATTGCGGCAGGTAGTTAGCGTAGAGCGAGCGAAGCAGGGTCGATTTACCGGCACCTGACTGCCCGGCGAGGATGACGCATTCTCCCTGTTCGACAGTGAAGGAAACATCCTCCAGAACCGGCAGAGTGACGCCGCCCTGATTATGCAGCGTGAAGCTCTTCATCAGGCTGTCGACGCGGATCATGTCTTTGTTTGTACTGGTCATGGTCATCACACCGGCAGGATCGAGGAGACGAGAAGCTGGGTATAGGCATGCTGCGGATCGTCTAGCACCTGATCTGTCAGGCCCTGTTCGACGACGCGGCCCCGCCGCATCACCATCAGTCGATCCGACAGCAACCGGACAACGCCGAGATCGTGGGTGACGATGATGCAGGCGATACCGAGCTGGCGCACCAGCCCGCGCACCAGATCGAGCAGTCGCGCCTGGACGGACACATCGAGGCCGCTTGTCGGCTCGTCCATGAAGACGAGGCGCGGTTTGGTGACAAGGTTGCGGGCGATCTGCAGGCGCTGCTGCATGCCGCCGGAGAAGGTCCGGGGAAGGTCGTCCATACGGCCGAGATCCATCTCGACCTTTTCAAGCCACTCCGAGGAGACGTCCCGGATGCTTCCGTAATTGCGTTCGCCGACGGCCATCAGCCGCTCGCCGACATTGGCGCCGGCGGAGACGTTCATCCTCAGCCCGTCGCGGGCGTTCTGGAAGATGATCCCCCAGTCCGTCCGCATCAGCATGCGCCGTTCGGCTTCTGACAGGGCGTAAATCTCCTGCAGGCCGTCGACCCGCGTGTTGAAGCGCACGGACCCGGCCGTCGGTTGCATCAGACCGGAAGCACAGCGCAGAAGGGTGGATTTTCCGGAGCCGGATTCACCAACGATCCCCAGCACCTCGCCGGGATAGAGCGAGAAATCCACATCTTCGCAGCCGATCTGATGACCGTATTTCTGGGTCAGGCCTTCGACTTCAAGCAAAGGTCCGTTGTCACGCAGCGCCATCATTTGGCGGCTCCCTTCTTTGCGGGATTCTGTGGTTCACCCTGATCGCCGACATGGCCGGCCTCCCGGCGTTCTGCGCAATAGTCGCTGTCGGAGCAGACATACATCTTGCCGCCGGCATCGTCGGTGATGACCTCGTCGAGATAGCTGTCATCCGCGCCGCAGAGCGCGCAACACTGCTCCCAACTCTGGATGGTGAAGGGGTGATCCTCGAAATCGAGGCTCTTCACATCCGTATATGGCGGTACCGCATAGATCCGTTTCTCACGCCCCGCACCGAACAGCTGGAG
Organism: Nisaea sp.; assembly: GCF_039990255.1. Classification (GTDB taxonomy): domain Bacteria; phylum Pseudomonadota; class Alphaproteobacteria; order Thalassobaculales; family Thalassobaculaceae; genus Nisaea. Next base: position 1,098,790 of record NZ_JBDXGG010000018.1, read on the forward strand.
AGCGGCCATCTGGTGCATCTTCGGATTGTCAAATTTCGGGATCGGGCTCGGCGCCATGATGTAGCGGCCGTTTACCTGCACCGGGTAATTGTAGGCGGTCGTGATGCGGCCGAAGCGGGCGATGCTCTCATAGAGGCTGACATGCATGACGCCATACTCCTCAAGCGCATGCATCTTCCGGGTCTCGGTCTCGCGCGGCTCGACCCAGCGCAGCGGCTCCGGGATCGGCACTTGATAGATCAAGATCTGATCGTCGGTCAGTGGCTTTTCCGGAATCCGGTGACGGGTCTGGATCAGGCTTGCATCTGCCGTCTTCTCGGTTGTCGCCACGCCTGCTGTTTTGGCGAAGAAACGCCTGATATTGACGGCGTTCGTCGTGTCGTCCGCGCCCTGGTCGATGACCTTCAGCGTGTCTTCTTGGCCAATCACGGCAGCGGTCACCTGCATACCCCCGGTGCCCCAGCCATAAGGCAATGGCATTTCCCGGCTGCCGAACGGCACCTGATAGCCGGGAATGGCGACGCCTTTCAGGATCGCCCGGCGGATCATCCGTTTCGTCTGCTCGTCCAGATAGGCGAAATTATAACCCTCGACCTGTTCGACCGGCTTGTCGTGCTCCGGCGCCTGCCAGGGCTGCGCTTCTTGCGTCATGCTCATGGATCTCGTCCTACTCGGCTGCGGCCAGTTCATCGTCATCGGTGCGTTCCGCCTTCTCGCGGGCTTCGATCTCCTTGCGCAATTCGCGCACAGTCACGAGTTCGCCCTGGAAGTCGACGTAGTGCGGTAATTTCAGGTGCTGCACGAAGCCAGATGCCTCGACATTGTCTGAGTGATAGAGGACGAATTCCTCGTCCTGGGCAGGAGCGGTGATCTCTTCACCGAACTCCTTGGCTCTGAGAGCCCGGTCGACCAGTGCCATGGACATGGCCTTGCGCTCGCAATGGCCGAAGGTCAGGCCATAGCCGCGGGTGAATTGCGGCGGCACTTTCACCGAGCCCTTGAACTGGTTCACCATCTGGCACTCGGTAACGGTAATCTCGCCGATCTCGATTTCGAAGCCGAGTTCCTCCGGCTCAAAGGAGACGGCAAGCTCGCCCATGCGGATCTCGCCGGCAAAGGGGTGATTATTTCCGAAGCCGCGCTGGGTCGAATACCCAAGGGCCAAAAGAAAACCTTCATCACCGCGTGCGAGGTTCTGAAGCCGTGTCGCACGGTCCGCCGGGAAGGACGTCGATTCCCGGGTTAGGTCGGGCACCGGGCCACCCTCGTCATCTGGCAGATCGAGTTCGATCAGGCCTTCATGGTCGAGGATATCGGCCACGCGCGGCATGCCGTCAGCGACAGGCTCCTCCGATTTCGGAGCTTCCGGCGTCTCGCCGTTTGCGGCCAGGGTGAAGTCCAGCAGACGGTGTGTGTAATCGAAGCTCGGCCCAAGGATCTGGCCTCCGGGCAAGTCTTTATAAGTGGCGGAAATTCGTCGTCGGATCTGCATGGCGCCGGTATCGATTGCTTCCGATGCACCGAACCGGGGAAGGGTGGTGCGATACGCCCGGAGCAGGAACACCGCTTCCTGGATGTCTCCGTTAGCTTGCTTGATGGCCAGGGCAGCAAGATCGGGATCGTACAGCGAGCCCTCGGTCATTACCCGGTCGACAGCAAGGGGGAGCTGTTCGCGGATCTGCTCGATGGACAATTCCGGAACCCGGCGGTCTCCGCGCCGGATATCGGCTAGGTAGTGCAGCGAGTTCTCGATGGCCTTGTCGCCACCTTTTACAGCCACGTACATGGGGCTATTCCTTTCCGCTCTGCAGGGTGACGTCTGTGGTGCGGGGCAATGCCGTCATGGAGGCGCCCGACACAAAGACGAGGTCGATGCCGCGCGGAAAATAGCGTTGCAGTTTCGTGCGCGATTCCCAGAACGCCGCCGGGACGTCCGGCAGGCCAAGTTGTGCGCTCTCCTTGATACCAGGGCCTGTCAGGACGAGAGGACCGTTTGTCGTGATTGTTTCGACCTGGATGATCAGGGTGGCGCCTAGTTCGGGATACTCTTCCGTGCCCGTATTGAACGCGCTGAGATCGTCGGGTGTGCCGTCAAGAATGGCGAAGGCGGCGTCCTTCGTGCCGGGCACGATCCGCGTGCCGCAGTGGAATTTCAGATAGGTTTCTGCGGCTTCACTCGATAATGCAGGGCTGAGATAGAGTGGGGTTTCGAAATCGACCAGCGCCAAGGCAATGGCGGTTGCGGCGAGATCGAGTGACTCTGGCCCTTCAATGCCGAGATCTACAGTCTCGATGCTTCCCGGACGTGCCATGGCGTCGAGCAGATGGCGGAACACCAGTTGCGATTGGCTGACCGGATCGGAGAAGCCCGGCTTCAGTGTTTGGAGTGAGTTGTTCGCTGACATCTTCAGTTCTCCCGCGCCACGGTAAAGAACTCGACTTTCGTGGCCGCGGCCTTTCGGCTCGCAGTATCGCGGCTCTGCTGATGACGGAGTTCCAGCGGCTTGATGATCGAGTGCTCGACTGTTTCGGCACGCTCTTCGTGCTGCATCAGGGCGTCGATTACCGCCGCAATTTCTGCATGTTCCTTGTTCCGGCCCGAGACATATCCGTGTCCGAGGACTCCGCTCTCGAGCCCGACCGAACAACGGGTTACCGTCATTTCGCCGAGATTGAAGCGGTTGCCAGTGCCGCCCATGCGCCCGCGCACCATGACCATGCCGATTTCCGCCGGGCGGATCCGAGTCCAGGAGGGCTGGTCCGGCAGGTTTTGCCAGAGACTACGCAAGTCTTCGAAGGAGGCCTTGGCGAGGATCGACATCCATCGCTTCCGAGCTGGTGACTGATGCTGTGGTGACTGAGTCCCCATCGGTCTATCCTTTTTTCTCGACAAATTTCTAATTTGTCTAGATGTCTATATCTATCTTTGTTATACGGATGTCGGCGCTCCGCTGCAACAGGAGTGCAGTGACATTTTGATGACTCATCGGGTGAGGGTGCCTTGATTGAACGAAAAAGCGGCCAGTCCCTTTGGCGTCAGATCGCAAACAACATTTCGGACGCCATCCGTTCAGGCACGTATCCGCCCGGCAGCAAACTGCCGACCGAAGCCGCGCTGTCGCAGCAATATGGCGTGAACCGGCATACGCTTCGACGGGCTGTTTCAGAACTCGCAGAAGCGGGCGTCATCCGGGTGGAGCAGGGGCGGGGAAGCTTCGTCCAGGAACATGTGCTGGACTATCTCGTTGCCAAGAAAACGCGTTTCTCGGACAATGTGCTGCGGCAGAAGCGGACCCCAGGCGGCCGGACATTGCTTCTGACGGAGGAGGTCGGTGATCCCGCCATTCTGAAACAGCTCGGTCTATCCCGAGGGACGCATCTTGTCCGGCTTGACCGGATCGGTGAAGTGGACGGTCGGCCTATTTCTGTCGGCAGTCACTATTTTCCGGCTGCCAGGGTTCCGGGATTCGCGGAATTGCATGAGGAACTGAACTCGATCACCAAGGTCCTGACGCATCTTGGCTATGGCGAATACACGCGCCTTGAGACTCGTGTAACGGCACGGATGCCGGACGCCGAAGATGCTGAACACTTGCAGCAACCGCGCAATCGGCCGGTGCTGGTGATCGAATCCATCAATGTGGATCCGACTGGCATGCCTATCGAATATGGTGTTGCCCGATACGCTGCGGACCGCTTTCAGCTGGTATTCGAAAGCTGATCAGCCTAATCAAGGCGAGTGTTCGTCGCAGATTCGAATGAAACTTATCGCAAAGCGATCCTTGACCGGCGGCGTTGCATTGCGCGAGGTAGAGGCAGCAATTCAACCTGCGCAAAGCGGGACGACAAAAGGGAGGCGGGAAACAATCCCGCCAATAGGATAGATGGCAACATCCACCTACGTTCTGCGTCTGATCAAAGACGTGTTTTCTCCACATGCGGTCTCAAAACGTCTGCCCGACGGATATCGGATTGTCTATTGCAACGCCGGTGATTTGAGCTTCGAGGGCGGCTCGGTGCTACAGCCGGATGAGGCGCGATTCATGCGTTCCGGCATGGCGGTGCGGGCCGGGACCGAAGGCGGTGAACTATGGCGTTGGGAGCTGGACGAGACGTCAGCTGAACCGCAAGTGGATCTGGGCGAGAGCATTCAGAGCCAAATCGTCGAGTCGAATGAGGTTCCCACCGTTGAGAATATCGAAGACTGGCTGATCCGATGCGACAGCGTGTTGTTCCCGACGGGCGGCACTGCCGTTCCGCATAGCCATTTGGGCCCGGGTATTCGCTGTATTCGAAACGGCAAACTTACACTTTCGACGGATACGCTCTCCAGGGACTATATGCCGGGTGATGCTTGGTTCGAGCCAGGTTCCCAGACTGTCTGGGCGGAAGCCTGCTCACAGGAATGCACACGTTTCATTCGGGTGCTCCTGTTGCCGAAAGATGTCAAAGGCAAGAGTTCGATCCACTACCTCAACGAAGCGGATCGCCGTAAACCGAAATCCCAACGATATAAGAGTTATGTAGATGAGCTCCTCTCTCTCAAGTGACAGTGTCGGCCTTGGTCGTCTCGGTGGCCATATTCTTGTCGATGCGCTGGTTGAGGAGGGGGTCGATCTTGTCTTCGGCGTGCCGGGCGAAAGCTATCTGGCGGTTATCGATGGCCTGCAGGAGCGTAACGGTATTCGTACCGTGATGTGCCGCCAGGAAGGTGGCGCGGCTATGATGGCCGATGCTTATGGCAAGCTGACCGGCCGTCCCGGCGTCTGCATGGTGACCCGAGGTCCCGGCGCGACCAATGCCAGTGCGGGCGTACATGTTGCGTTTCAGGATTCGACGCCGATGGTGTTGCTTGTCGGTCAGGTGGCGCGCTGGATGGTTGAGCGCGAGGCGTTTCAGGAAATCGACTATCGCCGGATGTTCGGCCAGATGGCCAAATGGGTGGCGCAGATCGACGATGCGGCGCGCATTCCTGAATATATAAGCAGGGCGTTCCACACGGCTGTTTCTGGCCGTCCGGGCCCGGTAGTGCTGGCGCTGCCCGAAGACATGCTGATGGATTATGCCGATGTGTCCGGGATCGCGCCCTATGTACCGGTCGAGCCGCATCCCGGACAGCAGCAAATGGCCGATTTCCGCGCTATGCTGGACAAGGCGGAACGGCCGGTGATGATTGTCGGCGGTGGCGGCTGGGATCGTGAGGCGTGCCAGCGGATCGAGAAGTTCGCTGTTGCCAACGGCGTGCCGGTCGGCGCTTCCTTCCGATGTCAGGACTATTTTGACAACCGGCATCCGAACTACGTAGGCCATGTCGGCATTGGCATCGATCCGTCCCTCGCGGCCCGCATTCAGGAAAGCGATATGGTGATCGCGCTCGGCACCCGACTGGGGGAGATGACCACCGGCGGCTACACTATGTTCGACATTCCGCGCCCGAAGCAGGGGCTCGTGCATATCCATGGCAGCGCGGAAGAGCTTGGCCGGGTGTATCAGGCCGATATGATGATCAATTCCGGGCCAAGAGCTTTTGCGGAGGCTTTGGAGGCAATGGTTCCGGTCGATGGCGCCAGCCGGTCGAAGACTATTGCCCAGGGCCATGCTGACTATCTTGCAACGCTTGAGCCGTTACCGGTTCCGGGCGATGTGCAGATGGGCGAAATTGCCGCTTGGCTGAACGCCACACTGCCGGACGATGCGGTCATCACCAATGGCGCCGGAAACTACGCCAACTGGATGCATCGCTATTATCAATATCGTGGCTACCGCACGCAACTTGCACCGACCAGCGGGTCGATGGGGTACGGTCTGCCGGCGGCGGTTGCTGCAGCACTTGTGCATCCCGAACGGGTTGTCGTGTCGATGAATGGCGATGGCTGCTTCATGATGCACGGCCAGGAGTTGGCAACCGCAATGCAGCATGGTGCGAAGATCATTGCCATCGTCATCAACAACAACATGTATGGCACCATTCGTATGCATCAGGAGCGCGAGTTTCCTGGGCGGGTGAAGCATACCGAACTCCAGAACCCTGATTTTGCGGCATTGGCAAAAGCCTATGGAGCGAATGGTGAGACGGTTCTTGTAACATCGGAATTCAAGCCGGCGTTCGAACGGGCCCTCGCATCAGACAAATCGACCGTGATCGAGGTGAAGATCGATCCGGAAGCTATCACGCCGAAAACCACACTCTCTGCCATCAGGAAAAGTGCCTTGGAAAAGGCCAGCTGAGATCAGGCTTTTTCGTTTTAGCGTGTCCTTGTTTCAGAGGCGGCTTTTGGACAAAGTCCCTAAGCCGCCTCTGAACGACAACGCTTAATCGTTGTCATCCATGCGATGTCTGCCGAGAGATTTGACGAGTTTGCGCCGCTGTTCCGGCGTCAATTGCTCGACGATATCGATCATGAAGGAATGAGTTTCTGCCCGCATCCGGTCGAAGACCTCATTCATCGATTCCAACGCCTGGAGATAGGCGGTCCTGTCGAACGGTTCCTGCAAAAGAGTGTCGCGAATTGCGTCCCGTTTATCGCGGGATTCTCGGCGGGATTCCCGCATAGTCTCTGAATGCGCCTCCAATCTCTCGCGAAGAGTTGGCGTCAGACTGTCTCCGAGGGCCCTCTCGATTTTCCGGGTCATCGACGCGCCGTGGTCCCGACTCTTCGGTTCACCATGCCAGCGGTCGAAACGGCCAATCATGATGCCCGCGAAGAACAGGTTCAAGGCAATCGATGCAAACAGGGCCAAAGCAAGAGTGCGTGTCCGGGTCCAGGTCATAGGAAATTCTCCTCAACGTCTGCGCCCAGCGCACGTTCAATCATAGTCACTTGATCATTCAAAGTCGTATCGGTCTCTGCAGGTAAGTCCGTGAAGGTGATGCCGACGATGAAACCCGCCGCACTCGCCGCGACCAGACCCGCTGCGGGCTGCCACAAACCACCGAACGGCCATAAGGTGTTTAGCAGCCCTTTCAGGTTCAGCCCTGCTGGCGCGCGGACTTTGTCCGGCGATGGAACAATGGTTATTTCCTGCGTAGCCATCATGGCATCGAGTTCGAAATCCAGAGTTTCAGCCTCGTCGAGTACGGTTTGGAGAGCCGGATGGATCTCCAAAAGTTGGAGTGCCAGTGGTCGTTCATGCTCCGGCCATTTTGATGGATCGCCTCCGAAAGCATCCGCCAGTTCCCTGAATCTTGCTTCACTCATGCTTGTCATCAGTGTTCTCCGACAGCTGCTGTTTCAAATGTGCCGGACTGTTGGTCCAGCATGATCTCTTTCAGTTTCTTCCGTGCTCGCCGGAGCAATGATTCCAGAGCATCGATACTGATATCCATCGTTTCCGCAGCCTCGTCGGCCGTCATGTCCTTGAGATGGAACAGCGAGATCGCGATTCTCTGGCGCTCGGGCAGAAGATCCACCGCATCACGCACGTTCGTCTCCGTTCTTTTCCGGGCGAGGGTCTGTTCAGGACCGGGAGTGCTATCCTCGATTTCCTGATCCGCGATATCGACCGTCGAACGCCGGGCTCTCAGACGGTCGATGCACAGGTTATGGGCTATTCTGTAGATCCAGGACTTCGCCTTGCCGTTCGGGCTCCACCGCGGGGCATGGGACCAGACGCGGCCGAAGGTTTCTTGCGAAATATCCTCGGCATCGCTCTGGTTCCCGAGCATGCGGTAGGCAAAGGCGGATATCGGCCCTTGATGGCGCAAAACGAGTCTGTCGAAGGCTATCTCGCCACCATCGGCGACGAGACAGAGCAGCTCATTATCAGATTCAGTCATGCACATTCCCGATTCCACGAACCGCTTTGACAGGTCTAGCGCGTGCATTCCATTTTGCAGCCAGACATGCCGCCGTGCGTGTCACTCAATCCTTTGCCGTGATGTTTGCCATACCCTTTCATTGGCCGGGTTGTGGCTTCTTCCATCGTGACGACACCGTCGCGATCACGATCCATATGCTGCATCATCCTGGTACCGGAGCGGGCGAACTCGTCGGTGCTGACGGCACCGTCGCCGTCCGTGTCCATCCGGTTTAGCATGCGTTGTTGACGTTTCAGGCGCATCTCTTTCCGGGCAACATCGATTTCTTCGACATCGATCACACCGTCATCGTTCGTGTCGATCTCGGCCGCGCGTTTGCCACGGGACTGGTAGATTTCAGCCTTTGTCAACTTGTCGTCACCGTTTTCGTCGGCGGCTTTGAAGCGCTCTATCATCCGAGCCTTGAATTCTTCGCCGCCATGCTTGCCTTTCATGCCTTCGCTATGTGCAAGCGCCGGGGTAAGGGCGATGGTGCCGAGCAGGGCGACAGCAAACAACTTCTTCATATCGTCAGTTCCTTCACTGGACTGTCCCGTTTTCAATCAACGGGGATATCCATAAAACGTGGGCCGATGCGAAATCCGTCGCTGTTGGTGCAAATAAACTATTTTTCCTGAGAGGCTCTTTTAAACGACCGATCCCGGGAGTAGCCTCCAAGCTGTTAAACGAATTAAAAAAAAATTCTGGAGGAAGTAATGGCGTCGGCAAGTAAGAAAGTGATCATCTCCTGCGCGGTCACAGGCTCTATTCACACACCGACAATGAGCCCGCACCTGCCGATTACGCCGGATGAGATCGCCGCCGATGCGATAGCGGCAGCAGAAGCCGGAGCATCTATCCTTCACCTGCACGCCCGTAATCCAGAAGACGGCAGCCCGACGCCCGATCCTGACATGTTCATGAAGTTCTTGCCGCGGATCAAACAGTCCTGCGACGCGGTCGTAAACATCACCACCGGCGGTGGTCACGGCATGAGTCTGGAAGAGCGCCTCGCGGCTGCATTCCGAGCCAGCCCGGAGATGACCTCGCTCAATATGGGGTCGATGAATTTCGGTCTGTTCCCGATCCTCGACAAAATGAAGGACTTCCAGCATCCGTGGGAGCCTCAGTTCCTCGAAAATTCCCGCGACTTTATCTTTCGGAACACCTTCAAGGACATTGAGTACATTTTGAAAGAGCTCGGGGACGGCCATGGCGTGCGCTTCGAGTTCGAATGCTACGATGTCGGCCACCTTTATACGTTGGCGCATTTTGCTGATCGTGGCTTGGTGAAGCCGCCATTCTTTGTGCAGACGATCTTTGGAATTCTGGGCGGTATCGGTGCGGATGAGGAAAACCTCATGCATATGCGCCGGATCGCCAACAAGCTGTTCGGCGACGATTATGAATGGTCCGTTTTGGCGGCGGGCCGTCACCAGATGAACTTTTGCACCATGGCGGCCATGCTCGGCGGTAACGTTCGGGTCGGGCTTGAGGACAGCCTGTTCATCTCAAAGGGCAAACTGGCCGAGAGTAATGCGGATCAGGTGGCCAAGATTCGGCGCATTGTCGAGGATCTCTCTCTTGAGGTGGCAACCCCGGCGGAAGCTCGTGAGATGTTGGCGCTCAAGGGCGGCGACATGGTGAAGTTCTAGAGCCGATGTCCGCAACACTCGATATTACCGGGACGACCCGTGTTTACGGAGTCATTGCCGATCCGATCGCACATGTGCGTGCGCCGATTGTTTTCAACCCGCTGTTCGAGCAACGGGGCACAGACGCGGTTATGGTGCCGGTGCACGCCCCATCAGACCAATTGGAGATCGTTCTGGATGGTTTGAAGGCACAGCCCAACTTTGGAGGGTTTGCCGTAACCGTCCCGCATAAACTCGCTATCATGGGGCTCTGTGATGAGGTAGGCCGTCAGGGCCGCCTCGTCGGGGCCGTCAACGCGGTCAGGTTCAATGCGCAAAGGCGTATGATTGGCGATAATTTCGACGGAGCGGGTTTCGTTGCCGGGATGCGCGCGGAAGGACATGAGGTCACTGGTCGTTCCGTGCTGCAATTGGGCGCTGGTGGAGCGGGCAGGGCAATCGCTTTTGCCCTGGCTGATGCCGGCGTCTCCCGGCTGGTCATCCATAACCGGACACGTGCAAAGGCCGAAGAACTGGCAGCGGCTGTCTCAGCTGCTTATCCCGAGATTCCTGTCTCGGTTGGTGCGGCAGAACCGGATGGCTGCGAGATCGTGATCAATACCACGTCGGCCGGACTGCATGACGGTGACCCGTTGCCGATCGACGACAAATTCCTCAAGCCAGATCTTCTTGTGGCTGAAATAATCATGATCCCGGAAAAGACACGGCTGCTCGAATCAGCTTTGAAGAATGGCTGTAACGTTCAATATGGCCGACATATGCTGGATAAACAGATTGATTTAATTGGCGAATTCCTGGGGTGTTTTCAGTAAAGTTTGACGTGGACGCACCATCGGGTACACAAATGGACAGTAAATCGAACTGATTTCCGCGCAATACTTTGGAATCAGTGCGTAGTAACTCGGTCCGGCGCTGTGCCGATTAGGTAGTGTATGAGTAAAGATCCGGTCAAGGCGAACCTAGGACGGATTCGTATCGCGCTCTGCGGTAAGAACCGGCAGGTGTTGCTTCCTGTCCGCTCGGAGCTTATGAGCATCGGCTATCTCGACACCGAGTGGATCAGGTCTGACGAAGATCTGCGCCGATGGACCGTGTCAGGAATTCCGGATCTGATTGTCGCCGATCATGCTCTGGACGAGGGCGCCGCGATCCAGACCGTCAAAGAGATCCGGAGCGGTGATCTGGGTGAGAACCCCTTTGTCGTCACGATCATGACAACCTGGGCCAACGATCCCGTTTCAATTCGCGCTGCGATAAATTGCGGTGTCGATGATCTGATAGTTGCTCCTTATTCAACAGGGCAGTTACTCGAACGCATCAAGAAGATGATCACGGATCGCAAACCTTTCATCGTAACCAGCGATTATGTAGGCCCGGAGCGGCGCCGTGATCCGATGCGGAAGTGCGATATTCCGACATACGAGCCGCCGAATACCTTGCGCATGCGTCAGAATGGTGAGAACGTCGATGCGGCAGGCATTCGAGAGCAGATAGCAAAGAGCAATACTGAGATCACAGAAGAAAAGCTGCGCCGTATCGGCTTTCAGATTTCCTTTCTGGTCGATCTTATTCTGCCGGAGTTCGGTGTCGGTGAGTTCGACGTCGAGCTGAGGACAAATCTCGATCGATTGGCCTCAATGACCGAGGAAGCGGTGCAACGGCTCGAAAATACGAAGTATGAGCCTGTATCGCAGCTCTGCAAATCGCTACACAAATTGTCCAGTCGGATAGCGGCGGAACCGGACAGAGCTGCTCCGGATGATGTCGAACTGCTGAAACCGCTGGCACGCGCTATTCTTGAAGCGTTCTTCCCTAGCGAGGAGACCAGCGATCTCGTCGGGCAAATCAGCGGCGCAATATCCAACTACAACGAGCGGCGGACACGGTCGGCTTCCTGATTGCTGAAATCAAAAGCCCCCGGACGCATTGTGCCGGGGGCTTTTCAGGATCTTGATACGAACGTCAATCAGATCTTAGCGACGGCCCGTTTCGCCATCACAGTGATGAGATGTGCGCGGTAGTCGGCGCTTGCATGGATATCCGCATTCAGATCGTCTGCTGCAACCTTCACATTTGCAATCGCGTCGGCCGAGAAACTGCCAGACAGAGCATTTTCCATCTCTGGAACGCGGAACACGCCATCCTGACCGGCGCCAGTTACGGCAACACGTGTGCCGGCCGGGCCGTCTGCAACGAATACTCCAACCAGCGCATAGCGCGAGGCAGGGTTCGGAAATTTCACATAGGCGGCCTTGTTCGCGACCGGGAAGGAGATCTTGGTGATGATCTCGTCTTCCTCAAGGGCGGTCTCGAACAGACCGGTGAAGAAATCGTCTGCTGCAATGTCACGCTGGCTGGTGTGGATTGTAGCACCGAGCGCAAGACACGCCGCCGGATAATCCGCCGCGGGGTCGTTGTTCGCAACGGACCCGCCAATTGTGCCCCGGTTTCGCACCTGTGCATCGCCGATATGGTCCGCGAGTTCCGCAAGCGCGGGCAGGGCGGATTTGATATCGGCGGAGGAGGCGACTGCCGCGTGGTTCGTCATTGCACCGATTGTAACGGTGCCTCCACTGACCGCAATCCCCTTCAGCTCCGCGATGCCGCCGAGATCGACCAGATCGGACGGGCTGGCAAGGCGTTGTTTAAGGGTCGGGATCATGGTCTGGCCGCCGGCAAGCAGCTTTCCGTCATCCGCACCCTTCATGGCGCTCGCCGCATCCGCGACGCTGGCCGGTTTGTGATGTTCGAACTCGTACATCTTTTGAGTCTTCCTTCCTGGCTTTCGCTTACTCTGCGGCCTGCAGGGCCGACCATACTTTTTCCGGCGTCGCCGGCATGCTCATATCCCGGACACCCCGGTCCCAGAGCGCATCGATAACCGCATTTATAACGGCGGGAGGAGAGCCGATGGCTCCGACCTCTCCAACACCTTTCACGCCGAGCGTGTTGTGGGTGCAGAGCGTGCCCTGCGTCGCCACATCAAATTTCGGCAAGTTGTCGGCACGCGGCATCGTGTAGTCCATGAAGGAACCGGTCACGAGCTGCCCACTATCATCATACGCGGCAAATTCAAGAAGCGCCTGCCCGATTCCCTGGGCGACACCGCCATGCACCTGGCCTTCGACGATCATCGGATTGATCACCCGTCCCACGTCATCTACTGCCGTGAACTTGATCACCTCGGTAACGCCGGTCTCCGGATCGATCTCGACCTCGCAGATATGGCAGCCGCCGGGGTAGGTGAAGTTTGCCGGATCGTAAAAGGCTTTTTCGTCCAGACCCGGCTCCAGTTCATCGTGCGGGAAGTTGTGCGGGACATAGGCCGTGAGAGCAACTTCGCCAAATGCCATGGAGCGGTCGGTTCCGGCCACCGTGAAGTTACCGTCCTTGAATTCGATATCGTCGGCCGATGCCTCGAGCACATGGGCCGCAATCTTCTTGGCCTTGTCGATGATCTTGTCGACAGCCCGGATCAGTGCCTCGCCACCGACGGCGAGGGACCTTGAGCCGTAGGTGCCCATGCCGAACTGCACCTTGTTGGTGTCGCCATGGCTGATCTCGATGCTCTCCATCGGCAGACCAAGACGGTCCGACACGAGTTGAGCGAATGTGGTCTCATGTCCCTGACCATGGCTGTGAGTGCCTGTGAATACGGTCACGGAGCCTGTCGGGTGCACCCGGACCTCTGCCGACTCATAAAGCCCGGCACGAGCCCCGAGAGAGCCGACAACGGCCGACGGCGCGATACCGCAGGCTTCGAGATAGGTCGAGTACCCCATCCCGCGTAGTTTGCCGCGGCTGGCGGCTTCCGCCTTGCGGGCGGCAAAACCGGCAACATCTGCGATCTGGGTGGCAGAGGACAGGGTCGCTTCATAGTCGCCGCTGTCATATTGCAGAGCCACTGGCGTCTGGTAGGGGAAGGCATCGGTCGGGATGAAGTTCCGGCGGCGGATTTCCACCTTGTCGATCCCGGTTTCGCGCGCTGCCTGATCGACGATACGTTCGATCAGGTAGGTTGATTCAGGCCGTCCTGCGCCGCGATAGGCATCGACTGGCACAGTGTTGGTGAAGATCGCCTTCACATTGGCGTGGATTGCCGGCGTTGTGTAGGTGCCGGCAAGCAGGGTGGCGGAAAGATAGGTCGGCACACAGGGCGCGAACGTAGAGAGATAGGCTCCCATATTCGCCTGGGTCTGAACCTTCAACGCAAGGAATTTGCCGTTCGCGTCCAGTGCAAGTTCGGCGTGGTTGATCTGGTCCCGGCCATGCGCGTCAGAGATAAAGGCCTCGCTGCGGTCCGCTACCCATTTGATTGGTCGGCCGATTTTCGGTGCAGCCCAAGTGACGATGGCTTCTTCGGCGTAGTGGTAGATTTTTGAGCCAAAACCACCGCCAACATCCGGCGCCACCACGCGGAGCTTGTGCTCGGGAATGGATAGCACGAAGGCACCCATCAGCAGACGGATCACATGCGGGTTCTGACTTGTGGTGTAGAGTGTGTACTCACCCGATGCGGCGTCGTACTCGCCGACTGCGGCACGCGGCTCCATCGCGTTCGGGACTAGGCGGTTATTCACCAGATCAATCTTGGTGATATGCGCGGCTTTCGACATGGCCTCGTCAACAGCAGCCTCGTCGCCTATTTCCCAGTCAAAGCAGAGGTTTGAGCCGATATCGTTATGCACCAGAGCCTTGTCGGTAAGGGCATCGGCCATGCTGACGGCGGCTGGCAGGACCTCGTATTCGACGGTGATTCTCTCAGCCGCATCTTTCGCCTGACTATAGGTGTCTGCGATCACGACAGCGACTTGATCGCCTACATATCGGACCTTGCCTTTGGCAAGCGGCGGGTGCTCCGGCTCAAGCATCGGCGAGCCATCCTTGGAATGGATCTGCCAGCCACAGGGCAGGGAGCCGACCTGCATGTCTTCGCCCGTGAAAACCGCAAGCACACCCTCTGCAGACTTGGCCGTCGAGCAGTCGATTGAGGTAATCTTTGCATGCGCATGCGGGCTGCGCAGAATATATGCGTAGGATTGACCCGGGCGATCGATATCGTCCGTGTAGTTACCTTTTCCAGTCAGAAATCTGAAGTCCTCGACGCGCTTTACGGCGGCGCCTATGCCCGTACCTGTCGTTCCGTCCGGCATTATTTCCTCCCGTTTCGCATGGCAGTTTATCTGCCTGTCTTTTGCAGCTTTTTATGCCTGGTCTTTAAGCCTCCGCCGCCTGCTGAACGGCTTTGACGATGTTGTGATAGCCGGTGCAACGGCAGATGTTGCCTTCCAGCCACTCACGGATTTCGCCTTCGCTCGGCGTCGGGTTTTTCTTGAGCAAATCGACAGCGCTCATCACCATGCCCGGAGTGCAGAAACCGCATTGCAGGCCATGGTTGTCGCGGAAAGCCTCCTGCATCGGGTGCAGCGTGTCGCCGTTGGCGAGGCCTTCGATGGTTGTGACGTCCATACCATCAGCCTGAACGGCAAGCATGGTGCAGCTTTTCACGGAATCGCCGTTCACATGCACGACACAGGCGCCGCACTGGCTGGTGTCGCAGCCGACATGTGTGCCGGTCAGGTGGAGTTGTTCGCGGATGAATTGAACGAGAAGGGTGCGCGGCTCAACTTCACCGCTTACAGACTTCCCGTTCACCGTCATGGATACGGTGGCCATAGGCTCTCTCCCAGTTATCTCTCCAAGGCGCCGTTTGCCGGCTCCTGGACTTCAAGGTTCCGACTGTGTCGAATGTTTGAATTCTCGACTTCGAAGACAGTCTCTCCGCCGTTCGGTCCAAGGTCAAGCGAGGATAGGAGAAGCACAGAAATCCGGTGCGGCAGGAAACCCTTGCTGTCCCGACGGAGTGCGGATATCTCTCGAAGCGGCGAAATCCAAACACAAAAACGGCGCGAAACTCCCGTCTCGCGCCGTTTCTTTCTGGCCGGAACCTTGTCCCGGGAGAAATTCTGCCTGTCTAGAAGTCGAGGCCGTGCATCGCGTACCAGACCAGGCTGGCGATCGCGAGGCCGCTTGTCAGGATCACCATCCAGTGCAAGCCGTGATACACGTTCTCTGCGGGAACCCCATTCTCACTCATTGCATTTTCCTTTCCATGGTCGGTTGCTGCCGGCGTCCTTTCTTCGGCCGCCTGAGTGTCTGAGGTGCCGGAACCAGCAGCGACGGTTTCACTGAACGTCTTAAAGAAATCGTTCGCCATTTTCTTCGCGGTCGAATCGATCAGGCGTGCGCCGATCTGTGCAAGCTTGCCGCCAACCTGAGCATTAACCTCGTATTTCAGCAGCGTTCCGCCTTCAGCTTCCGAGAGCGCGACCTTCGCGCCACCCTTGGCAAATCCGGCTGCGCCACCCTTTCCTTCGCCGCTGATCGTGTAGCCGTTCGGCGGATCGATGTCTGAAAGGGTTACGGCACCGGAGAATTTCGCTTTCACCGGGCCGACCTTGGCTGAAACCTTGGCATCGAAACCGGTATCCGAGGTCTTGTTGACCTCCTCGCAGCCGGGGATGCACAGTTTGAGGACTTCGGGATCGTTCAGCGCTTCCCATACAGCCTGCTTCGGCGCCGGAACCAGATGTTCGCCAGTCATGTCCATAGCGGTGAACCTTTCTTCACAAGGGCATTAACCCGAGGCGTTGCCATTATCATCTTTTTCGCCACCGTTCCAGACAAGCTGGATCAGGTGGAAATCCATCGGAAGGGAGCCGCGGCCGCTGGCAGCCGGGGCAGCTCAGACGGCTGAGTAGCTGACAATCAAAGCCACGAGCAACAGGAAGGCGACGATTGCAGCTGCATTGCCGACGCGGGCAATGTGTCCGGATAGACCACCGGGCGCAAACATTGTTGCGGACGCTGACATTGCGTTTCTCATGACTGTTTTCGCGTTGTCCGTGATGCTTTGGTAGCTGATATCAATAGCATTTCCCAGTTGGCCTAACGTTTTTGGCAGGTAACGCCTGTAGACCCAGTCGAAGTCCAGGATCGTTGCTTTCAATAGCTGTGGGTAGAGACCCGTTCGCGTGAGAACGA
Source organism: Nisaea sp. (assembly GCF_039990255.1). Lineage (GTDB taxonomy): Bacteria > Pseudomonadota > Alphaproteobacteria > Thalassobaculales > Thalassobaculaceae > Nisaea. The sequence goes on from NZ_JBDXGG010000018.1 coordinate 1,115,287, forward strand.
TGAAAGCCAGTACGGAGAACAACAGAAGCTGTAGCTGCGTTATGACATGCGACGTCGTATAGGGATCATAGTCGATGTTGAACGGAAGCAGCGCATAGAGCGGCGCCGGCCATACACCGAGACCTATGCAAAGGATGGCCGTGACCCCCATTGCCGCCAGCATGTTCAGCGGTGCCTCTTGCGGACGGAGGCCACGATCACGCGCGAAGAAGGCTAGGTAAGGAATTTTGATACTGGAATGCAGGACGACTCCCGCGGACCCGAACAGCAATACTGCCCAAGCGAACCAATATCCTTCTTTGCCGGAGGCCGATAAGATCAGGGACTTCGAGACGAAGCCTGAGAACAAGGGAACAGCGCAGATAGATGCAGCGCCGACCATACATAATGCCGCTGTCCAGGGCATGGACCTGTAGAGACCGCCAAGCTCTGATGCCTTGCTGGTTCCCGTCCTGAACAGAACGGCGCCGACTGCCATGAACAAAAGTGCCTTATAGAGGATGCTGGCGACGGCATGCGCCGCCGTTCCATTAAGCGCAAGTTCGGTACCGATGCCGATGCCGATCACCATAAAGCCAAGTTGGTTGTTCAGACTGTAAGCCAGAGTGCGCCGCAGGTCGTTTTCCAACACGGCATAGAAGATCGTGAACAGGATCATTCCTGCGCCGATCCAGATCAGCATCTCAGTGCCTGCAAAACCTCGCGCGAGGGTATAGACGGCAAGTTTTGTCGTGAATGCTGAGAGCACCACTGTGCCGGTGACTGTTGCCGCGGAATAGGCGTCTTGCAGCCAATTATGCAGTAGCGGGAATGCGCATTTGATGCCGAAGGCCAGAAGGATCAGCCAGGCGCCGGGAGCTTCAAGTCCGAAATGATCGAACGCGATTGAGCCTGTCGCGGTGACATGGACGATCAGGCCAGTGAGAAGGATGACGCCGGAGCCCACCTGGATGATCAGATATCGCATACCGGCGCGGTAAGCGGTTTCGGTTCCGCTGGCCCAGATCAGGAAAACCGAAGAGACGGCGGTCAATTCCCAGAAAATGAACAACGAAACCAGATCGCCTGCAAGAGCGGCTGCGACGGCGCTACCTGCATAGATTTGCGCGGCAGTGCGCTGCACTCGGTCAGGTTCATGCCACGCATAGATGTTTCCAAGCAGCGCGGCGATCAGGAAAATCGTCGCAAAAATACGTGACAAGCTATCCAGGCGAAGGAATTCGAGCTCGTAATCGAGCATCGTGACCGTGGCATGGTTTCCATCCGGCAAGGCGAAGAGATAAACCAGCAAAACGGCCGGGAGGAGCAGCACATAGAACCGTCCGATGCGGTTGTCGAGGAACGGAACAAGCAGCCCACCGAGAATCAACAGCAGACCGGGGCTGAGCGGGGAAAAAAGATCAGCGATCATGGTCATAATAATCTTCGTCCCGCGTTAGGAAGGTTCGCATCAGTTTCGCAGCCAGCACAAGACCAATGCACATGACGAAGCCGTAGATGGCATAGAAGCCAAACCATGCCTCAGCTTCGAAATACGGGTGCTTGTGATAAAATCCGTCTGCGGCAAAGAGCAGGGCGCAGACAACCAAGACCGCAACAATGATCTTGTTGACGTTGCTTTGAGTGTCGAGCCAGCGAGGTTGTTCGTCAGGCTTTGAAAGGAGCTCCGGATTATCGGATTTGGTCATCGGACAGCCTCACTCGACGATCGGACGCAGCAACGCGATGATCGCGTCGGCATAGAAGAACAGGATGAGACAGCCTAAGGCCGTCAGGCAGGGAGGCAGGACGCAGAAGAATGGCGCTTCCTGAATTCCGCCTTTTGCCGGCGACACGGCGGCGCCTGCCGATGCTGTGACGAGGGTTGGTGCAGGGCGGAAGAAACCGCGCGCTACAACTGGCATAAGATAGGCGATGTTGAGCAGAGAGCTGACCATATAGACCGCGACCACAATGATCATGCCGGTCTCTGCAGCACCGAGCGCGAGATACCATTTACTCCATGTTCCGGCGAAGGGCGGCAGGCCAATGATCGAGAGCGCTCCGATGCAGAAGGCGCCGAAGGTAAAGGGCATGACGCGCCCCAGTCCCTGCATGTCGCTGATCTCTGTCTTGTGGGTCGCGACATAGATCGCTCCCGCGCACATGAAGAGCGTGATCTTGCCGAAAGCGTGGGTGGCGATATGCAGAGCACCGCCGAGGATCGAATAGTGGTTAGCGAGCGCCGCGCCGAGGACGATGTAGCCGAGCTGGCTTACGGTTGAATAGGCGAGCCGGGCCTTCAGGTTGTCCTTGGTCATTGCGACGAGGGAGGCAGCGAGTACGGTGAAGGAAGCCACCCAGATAAGCCAGTGTGCCGCCCCGGTCTGGGTCAGCAGGTCGATCCCGAAGATATAGACAACCACCTTCAGCACGGTGAACACGCCGGCCTTCACGACGGCGACGGCATGCAGCAGGGCGCTCACGGGCGTCGGTGCCACCATGGCGGCCGGAAGCCAACGGTGGAAGGGCATAAGGGCAGCCTTGCCTATGCCGAACATGTAGAGCGCAAGAAGGAAAGGCAGCAGGACGGGCTCAACCTGATCCGCCAGGATTCCGCCCTTTGTGAAGTCGAGCGTTCCGGCTGCGATCCAGGTCCAGATTACGGCGGTCAGCTGCAGGCCAATGGAAGTGCCGATCAGGATACCGAGATAGGTCCTCGCCCCGCGCTTGGCGTCCGGAGTCTCCTTATGAGCAACCAGTGGGTAGGTTGAAAGGGTCAGCACTTCGTAGAAGATGAAGAGCGTGAACATGTTTCCGGCGAAGGCAATACCCATGGCACTGGAGATTGCTATCGTGAAACACATGTAGAAACGAGTCTGCTTCTTCTCGTCATTCCCGCGCATATAGCCGATGGAATAGAGCGAGTTGATGATCCAGAGACCGGAGGCGATGCAGGCGAACAGCATACCCAGCGGCTCGATCTTGAAAGCGATCTCCAGGCCGGGCATCACTTCGAGCAGCGTCAGTCCCGGGGCTTCACCCGACAGTACTGCGTCAAGTAGCGCAAGCACGATGGCGAAAAGTGCAACGGCGGTTACCAGCGTTACGCCTTCGCGCAGATTCGGTGACTTGCCGGTCAGCCAGATAAGCACCATGCCGATAAGCGGCAGGATGATGGTGGCGAGGAGGGCTGTTTCCATACTCATTGTGCCGCTCCCACGAGGCCTTCGGCAGCAACCCGGGCGATCCGTGTCGTCAGGCTGGCATCAATGCCAAAGTAAATATTGGCAAGAACCAGCGCCCAGGTTGGCAGCAGCATGGAGAGAGGTGCCTCTGACACGGTCCGGCCGGGGATCGGGTCTTTGAGATAGGCCACTTCGATGACGCGCCAGATATAGATGACTGCGAGCAGGGAGCTGGCCAGGATCAGGGCTATGATGAGCCATTCTTCCTGCTCCAGCGCAGCTGAAATCAGATACCATTTGCTGATGAAGCCGACCGTCAACGGAACACCTATCAGGCTGAGACCGCCGATTACGAATGCGGCCATGGTCCAAGGCATCTGCCTGCCGATCCCGGACAGGTCGCTGATATGGACCGAGCGGATCCGGTAGTAGACACAACCAAGTGCCATGAAGAGCGCGCCCTTCATGAGGGCATGATTGAACAGGTGCAGGGTCGTTGCCATCAGCCCGGTGACGCTTAGGAAACTGACGCCGAGCATCATGTATCCGATCTGCGCAACACTCGAATAGGCCAGCATCCGTTTGAGATTGTACTGATAGATCGCCGAGATCGAACCTGCGTACATGGCGGCCAGCGCCAGTGGCATGAGCACAAACCCGACCATCGGAGCCATAAAGGAAGAGCCTGAGCCGAAAATGGTGAATGAGAAGCGCAACAGCAGATAAACGGCAGCCTTGGTTGCGGTCGAGGCGAGAAAGGCCGTTATTGCGGTTGGCGCGTATGTGTAGGCATTCGGCAGCCAGGCGTGCAACGGGAAGAGTGCTAGCTTCAGGGACAGGCCGATAACGATAAAGGCGAAGCCGACATCGATTGTGCGCGAGGTGCCGACCAGTTCGATACGTGCCGCGAGGTCCGCCATGTTCAACGTGCCGGTCGCCATGTAGAGCAAGCCGACACCGATCACGAAGAAAGTCGCACCCAGGGTTCCGAGGATCAGATAATTGTAGGCGGCAGTCAGGGCACGGCGGTCCTGCTTTGCGCCAGCTGAAACCAGCACATACGTCGAAAGCGATGAAATCTCCAGAAAAACAAAAACGTTGAAGGCATCTGCCGTGGCTGTGATGCCGAGCAGTCCCGTAACGCAGAGAAGATATGCGGTATAGAGCAGAGCGTGTTGTTTTTCAGGGACTTCCGCCTCGATGCTGCGCTTTGCGAAGGGCAGTACAACGGATGAAATACCGGAAATTATCAGCAGCACGAGAGCGTTACTCGCGTCGACACGGTATTCGATGCCGAGCGGTGCGGCCCATCCACCGATTTCATAACTGATCGGGCCTGTTTCCAGAACCGTTTGCATCAGATAGGCGCTGCACAGGAAGGCGGCGATGCTGACCAGCAGGGTGAAAAGCCAGGCGGCGTTTCGGGTCCGGAGAAGGCTGCAGATAGGGGCCGCAATGAGCGGACCGGCAACCTGCAGAACCGGCAAATGGTCTACGGCGATCATGATCATGCATCCCCGGAGCTGAGGCGCGCACGCTCTTTCGTGACGACGGTATTATCCATTCCGTCCAACTCGTCTTCCTCGATGGTGTCGTAGCTTTCACGAATTCGCACCACCAGAGCGAGGCCGAGCGATGTTGTCGCAATTCCCACCACGATGGCCGTCAGGATCAGGACATGCGGTAAAGGGTTTGAGAACAGCTCTGGCTTGCCGCTCAGGATTGGCGCCGTACCACCTTCAGCCTTGCTGAGAGAGATGTAGAACAGAAAGACGGAGGTCTGAAACACGTTCAGGCCAACCAGTTTCTTCACCAGGTTGCCGCGATCGATAACGATATAGAGACCAATCATCATCAGGACGATGACGATCCAGTAGTTGTATTTATCTAGGAACAGATCGAGCATGGCTTACCAGTCGTCATCCTGAATTTCACGTGTACGGCCTGCATAGGCGAAGAAGATGGCTATCATCACGGCCGTTACGGTAACGCCGACGCCGAATTCGACGACGATAATGCCGAGATGCTGCCCACCGGTCGGCGTGGATGCCAGAACGTCATAGTCGAGATATGAGCCGCCGAGGAGGAGCGACGCTACACCGGTACCGGCAAAGATCAGGAGACCCAGCGGAATCAGAATGTCGAGCCAGCTGTCCGGAAAAGCCTTCCGTGCGGCCTGAACGCCGAAAATCAGAGCGTAGAGAACAATGGCAGCAGCGAAGATAACCCCGGCCTGAAAACCGCCTCCCGGTCCATAATCTCCGTGGAACTGTACGTAAAGCGCGTAGAGCAGGATGAACGGAATCAGAAGCTTCGAGACCACACGCAAAATCAGATGATGTCTCATGCGTCCTTCTCCTCTCTGCTGTCTGTTTCAGCATCGGCCTCATCTTCCTCGCGGCGGCGGCCGAGCAGGAACAGGACCCCAATGCCAGCTGCGAAAACCACAGCGACCTCACCCAGCGTATCGAATCCGCGATAACTTGCCAGAATGGCGGTAACGATGTTCGGCACCTGAATGTCGTCCCGGGAGCCAGCGATGTATTCCGGGACAATATGCTGAAATCCGGGAGCGTCGGTCGAACCGAACGGCGGCATGTCGACCGTGCCGTAGATCAGAGCGGCGCCGATACCGAACGTTACGAGAAGGGGGCCGATATGAAGCTTTATCGCGTGCTTCTCGCTCCGCCTGGTGAGGGTCATGGCCCCGAGCATCAGGACAGTTGAGATACCCGCGCCGACAGCGGCTTCGGTAAAGGCAACATCAACCGCATCCAGCGTTACGAACAACGCTGCGGTAATCAAACTGTAGATACCGGAAAGCATGGCGGTCGCGAACAGATTGCGGGATCGCACAATGCCGACGGCGGTGATAACGAGCAATGTCATCAAAGAGATATCGACGAGAGTGTTGACGATTCCTGAGTCCATCACATTCCCTCCGTCTTTTTCGGCCGGAGATCGGATTCCGGAACGCCGAATGGCCGCAGGCCCACTGCATTGGCCGCGTTTGCCAACGCATGCGTTGCGGTCGGACTTGTGAAAAATATGAACAGAGAGATCATCAACAGTTTAACCGTTGCGATGGACCAGCCAGCCTGCAGCATCATGGCGATGAGGAGGAGTTCAGTGCCCAATGTGTCGGTAATACCGGCGGCATGCAGGCGCGTATAAAAGTCCGGGAGCCGCAACATGCCGAGCGTGCCCGAGAAGATGAAGAACACCCCGGCGAGAATGAAGCCCCAGGAAGCGAGGTCAATGATCAGGTCCATCACGCCGCGCCCCCGTTCTGGCTGTCAGTCCCATTTCTGATGTCAGCACTGTCTGCGACACCAAGGTTCCTGTAGCGGAAGAATTTCAGGATCGCGATGGTTCCGATGAAGTTCATCAGGGCGTAGAGCAGGGCGATGTCCAGAAAATCCGGCCGACCGCCGATAAATCCAACCACGGCGATAAGCAGAACAGTCTTTGTACCAAAGCTGTTTCCGGCGAGCACCCGGTCATAAAGGGTCGGTCCTGCGAGGCCGCGAACCAGCGCCATCAGCATCGGAATGATCAAGCCTGCGGCGGCGACGGCAAACATCATCGGTACTTCAACTCCATGGACGTAACCCGTTCATCCATATCACTTTCGATCAATCCCTTTGCCATCTCGTCGGTGATCGCATGAACCAGGATCTCGTCATTGTCGATATCTACGGAAACCGTGCCCGGTGTCAGCGTGATGGAGTTGGCGAAAGTTGCAATGCCGACATCGGTCTGCTGGCTTGCCTTAATCCGGACCATGCGCGGCGAAATGCTCATTTTTCGCGAGAGAACAATCCTGGCGACGTCAAAATTCGCCTTTCCAATCTCTTTGGCGAGCCAGATCCAATACTGGATAAGTTTCGGGCTGAGACGGATGTGAACGGGGAAACCATCGAGACGATCCATGCGGATGGCGAAGAAAATCGTCAGGATTACGGAGGCGATTCCCAAGCCTAGGACCAGTTTATGGTCGAGACTGATCGATCCAGACAACAGCATCCAGAAAGCGGCAAGGCTCGCTCCCAGACCTAATATGTGCCTCATCGACGCGTCTCCCTCGCGTTTATTGACCAGATTCGTTTTTCAATCCGCAGACAGCTATCTCGTGTACCAGGACCAATCCGACAGCGTGCCTGCGTTGTCAATATGGTGGTTACAATGAAATGACACGAGGCTGTAGCTGAGTGCAATCTTCGACGAACGAAATTAATAATGAAACGCCCGGCAAGTCGGTGCGGCAGCGGAAGGAATGAATATGGCATGGCTCCTGCAAAAACAGGTTGCGACTCCAGCGGGTGACCGCCTGGCTGCGCTTTGGGAGCGGCGTGAAATTTTGCGGGTCCCTGGAGCCCATGATGCGCTTTCGGCAATCATTGCCAGGGATACAGGCTTCGAATCGCTTTATCTTTCGGGTGGCGCACTCTCTGCAAGTCTGGCTCTTCCCGATCTCGGCATGATGACGATGGAGGAGTTGATCCATCAGGTTCGTACCATCGTGCGGGCTTCTCAGATTCCCCTTATCGTCGATGGAGATACCGGATACGGCGAAGCCTTGAATGTGATGCGGCTCTGCAGGGAGCTTGAAGAGGCGGGAGCCGCCGCCGTTCAGCTTGAGGACCAGATGCTGCCCAAGAAATGCGGTCATCTGTCAGACAAACTGCTGAATGACACCGCTTCAATGAGCGCAAAGATTGCTGCGGCCCGAAAGGCTCGGACTCATTTACGGATTATCGCTCGGACGGATGCGATGGCGTCCGAGGGGCTCGATGGTGCAATCGCTCGGGCCAAGGCTTATGTCGCTGCCGGAGCGGATGCGATCTTTCCCGAAGCGCTCACCGACGAAGTACATTTCAGAGCGTTTTCCGCAGCGCTGGACGTTCCCCTGCTGGCGAACATGACGGAATTCGGCAAGACTCCGTATTTCTCTGCTGAGCAATTCCAGGAATGGGGCTTCAGCATGGTGATCTGGCCCGTTACGTCTTTGCGGGCCGAGGCGGGGATTGTCCGCGCTTTGTATCAGCATCTGGCGGAACATGGCGGGCAGGAAGGTTTTCTCGACCGCCTTATGGCCCGGAGAGATATCTACGATCATATCGGCTACGGAGAGTATGAGGCGCTGGATGGAACTATTGCTGCCAGTGTAGTGCCAGATACGGATACCTGATCTTCTGCTAATTGGCTCTCGGCTTAGCGTTTCGATTGTCACCATGACAAAGTTTGACTGGTCACCTTCACACTAAAGGTCAATATTATTGTCCTATTATGTTGCGTGTGGAGGATATCAAATGAAACAAATTTTCTGGTATCAAGGCGAATGGTTATCAAAAGAACCCATGTTGTCGGGCCCATTACAGATATCTTTTTGGTCGGCAAGCACGGTTTTCGACGGTGCGCGCGCTATCAAGGGAGCACTGCCTGACATCGATTTGCATTGTCAGCGAGTTGTCCGCTCAGCGAAGGCGATGTTGCTGACGCCGGGGCTTAAGCCGGCTGAAATCGAGGCTCTTTGTCGCGAGGCGGTGCAACGGCTCCCGCAGGAGCTGGACTATTATGTACGGCCGATGTTCTTCTCCACTGGCCAGGGAGTGGCGCCTGAGGGGGACGATACGGAATTTGTACTCGCTGTCTTCGAGGCGCCCTTGCCGAATGCTGTCGCCGGATCGGCCTGTCTTTCAAGCTTCCGGCGCTGCGCCACTGATCAGGCACCAACAGACGCCAAAACCGGCTCGCTTTATCCGAATGGGCAAAGGGCGCTTAAGGAAGCACGAGACCGTGGTTTCGATTTGCCGCTCATGCTTGATCCCAATGGTAATGTCGCTGAGTTCTCAACAGCCAATATCTGGATCGTAAAGGACGGCGTGGCACGGACACCGGCGGCGAATGGCACTTTTCTGTCAGGTATCACCCGGCGCCGGGTGATAGGCTTGTTGCGGGAAGATGGCATTCCGGTTGAGGAGGTCACGCTGACTGCAGCGGACGTGCGCGCAGCTGACGAGATTATCGTCTGCGGTAATTTCGGGAAAATCCAGGCAATCAACCGCTTTGAAGACCGCGTTCTGACACCGGGGCCGGTGTTTGAGCGAGCGCGAAAACTCTATATGGGATTTGTCGACAACACGCGCGCTATTCAGGCAGCGGCGGAGTAGTCGCTTGGTCCGCAGGCCCCAGGCATTGGGATCAATGCCTGGGGCCTGTTTTTACTGTAGCTCTGTCGTGTAAATCTCTGTTTTTACGTCTTTAGTGATCAATCCGCTTTCCTTCATGAATGCGGCAAACCGCTCATAGCGGCCACGATCAAGCGCCGCCGGACGGAGCGCGAACCGGGGCAGGGTGTCGCGCCATGCCCGCTTGTTCAACTCGTCGTCCAGCTCCTTGCGACCGTCGATGAATGCGGCCCAGGCATCGCCGGGATGGTTGACGATGTATTGGGTTGCCTGTTCCACGGCGGAGAGGAATTTCTTCAGGCGCGGGTCATCGAGGCGATCCCTGTGCGCGATATAGATCAGCTCGTCATAGGGCGGCACGCCTTCCTCTTCGACAAAGAAAGCCCTACCCGGCTTGCCGACGATATCCATCTGGTTCAGCTCGAAATTCCGGAAAGCGCCGATCACGGCATCGACCTGACCCGAGATGATCGACGGCGAGAGCGAGAAATTCACGTTGATCAGCTCGACATCCGATAGTGACAGGCCGTGCTTTGTCAGCATGGCGCCAAGGAGCGCGTCCTCAAAGCCGCCGACCGAATATCCGACCTTGCGGCCCTCAAGATCCGCAATGGACTTTACCGGCCCGCCCTTCAATACCACGAGCGTGTTCAGCGGTGTTGCGACCAGCGTGCCGAACCGCACCAGCGGCAGGCCTTCAGCGGCTTGGATATGGAGCTGCGGCTGATAGGAGACGGCGATATCGGCTTTTTGAGCGGCGACCAGCTTCGGCGGGTCGTTCGGGTCGGCCGGGGCGATCAGTTCGACCTCAAGGCCTTCATCGGCAAAGAAGCCTTTTTTGTCGGCAACGATCAGCGGGCCGTGATCGGGATTGACGAACCAGTCCAGCAGGACGGTCAGCTTGTCAGCGGCATTGGCTGGCGCTGTGCCAAGAACGATCAGCGCGGCGAGAAGCGCCGCGGTCCGGGTGAACATTCAAAATCCTCCAGTATGCGATGTTGGCCGAGCTTCGCCGGCTTGCCAGGGCATGGCTGCCCTGAGCAGGAAATCGATCCCGTAATAAAGCGTGATGGCGAGGATCGAGAGAGTGAAGAGTGCGGCGAACATGACGTCGATTTGCAGCCGCGCATTTGCATGCAGCATCAGGTAGCCGAGGCCCGCGCTGGAGCCGACCCATTCGCCGACAATCGCTCCGATGGGGGCCACGGCGGTTGCCACGCGCAACCCGGAAGCGAAAGCGGGCAGGGCGGCCGGCAGGCGGACATGCAGCAGCAGCTCCAGGCGATTGGCGCCAAGCGTGCGGGCGCAATCGATAAATAGCGGATCTGTCCGGCGCAGGCCGTCATACATCGCTGCCGTCACCGGAAAGAAGATGATGAGTGCGGCCATGGCCACCTTGGACGCCATGCCGTAGCCAAGCCAAAGCACAAGGATCGGCGCCAGCGCGAAGACTGGCACTGCCTGACTGATGACCAGAACCGGCAGAAGCCATGGGCGTATCCGTGCTGACCAGGCCAGCATCAGCGCTGTCGAACCGCCGAAAAGAGTCCCCAGAGTGAGGCCTAGCAGAATCTCTGCGAGAGTGATCGACGCATGCCCGGCGATCAGGGAGGCTGACCGGATCCAGGCTTCCGCGACGGGAACCGGCCCCGGCAGGATGTAGACGGGCGTGCCGCTTATGCTGACGATGAGTTGCCAGGCAGCCAGTATGCCGGCGAATATGATCACCCCGCGGACGGCATTCATGAGCCGCCACCAGCACCAATAATGTGGAAAGTCGGAGGCTTGCTGAAAAGAATGTACCGGGTCATTTGCTCTCCCTACGCCGGCATTACCCGGATCAGGTTTAGGGTCGTTCCTCCCGGAACCTCTCAGCCACTATTGTAGCTCCCCTGAATGAGCGGCAAATATGGGCGAGCTTTATGCCCATAGCAAGCCGTCAGATTGCGCCCCACTGGATGAGAGCGCCAAAGCGCGCTACCTAGTGACAGGGGGAACAAGACGTTCTGTGGGGATCATGTGAGCGACGCAGGCTTGGTCATTGGACTTGATGCACTTGAAGTGCGGGTCGCGGAGGATCTCCGGACGGTTTCCTATCCCGATGCGGCCTGGGTGCCAGAGCGGCGATCTCCTGACGGACAGCCAGTCCTCGATGTGCTGATCATAGGAGGCGGGCAGGGCGGCCTTGCTGTTGCCCACGCCCTCAAGCGGGCCCGTATAGATCGGGTGCGCATCGTGGACCGATCACCGGAAGGGTTTGAAGGCCCCTGGCTGACCTATGCGCGGATGCCCACACTGCGGTCGCCGAAAGAGGTCAACGGCCCGGATCTTGATATTCCCTCACTCGCGTTCCGGTCATGGTTCGTCGCGCAGCACGGCAGCGCGGCCTGGGAGGATCTCAACAAGATCGTAAAGGAAGACTGGGCCAGCTATCTGCTCTGGCTGCGCAGGGTTCTCGATATCTCCATCGAAAACGACGTCTCGGCGGAGCGGATTGCGCCCGCCCCGGATGGCGATTTGATCTGCGTGGACCTCGTTGGTCTGCGATCCGGTATCCGAGAGCAGGTCCTGGCGAGAAAGATTGTGATCGCAACCGGCATCGAAACGCCCGGGAATTGGTGGACACCGCCGGAAATCAGTGCGCTCGACAGACGGTTTTGGTCACATGCTTCCGAGACTATCGATTTCGAGAAACTTCGCGGCCGCCGCGTGGCCGTGCTGGGGGCCGGTGCATCGGCGTTTGACAATGCTGCGACGGCGCTGGAGGCAGGTGCCGCCCGGGTGAGCGTCTGCTGCCGGCGAGAAGACCTGCAGCGGGTGCAGCCCTTCAAGTGGCTGTCCTTTCCTGGATTTCTAGGGCATTTCGCGGATCTAGACGATACCTGGCGCTGGCGCTTCATGAACCATCTTATGAGCTTGCGCGAAGCCTTCCCGAAAGAGACCTGGCAGAGGGTCGCGAAGCACGAGAACTTCGAACTCCTGACCGGCGCCCCATGGCTGTCCTGTGCAATCACAGGCGACCAAATCGACATTGAGACGCCGAAAGGAACACTGGAAGCAGATTTCCTGATCGTCGGAACTGGCTTCGCGATCGATCTTTCGGCGCGGCCGGAGTTTTCCGAGATCGCCGCGTCGGCGGCTACCTGGCGCGACCGATACAGCCCGCCGGCCGGTGAGGAAAACCCGCGTCTCCAATCCTATCCTTATCTCGATCCGACATACGCCTTTCAGGAGCGGGATGCAGGGATGGCCGGATGGCTCCGGAATGTTCGGCTCTTCACCTATGGCGCAACGCTCAGTTTCGGACCCTCCGGGTCTTCCATCAACGCGATGAAGTTCGCGGTTCCGCGTCTTGTCTCGGGGATCGTCCGGGATCTGATGGCAGAAGACGTGGAGCAGCACTGGGAAAGTCTGAAAGCCTATGACCTGCCCGAATTCCTGCTTCCCGATGAGGAAGGGGAGGTCGCGCCCCAGCAGGCCGTGATCAGCAGAACCGCATGAGAGAGCATGACACCCCGCTGCAGGCGCGTCTGGACCCCGCCATACCAGATGTTTTTCCTGACCGCCCGATTCTGATCGGCAGCGAGATCTACCGAAAATCACGGTACGGCGCGACGCACCCTCTCTCGATCCAGCGGGTAACGCCGGTGATGGATCTCGCCCGTGCGCTCGGCTTGCTCGACGAAAGCCGCTTCGTGGACAGCCCGATGGCGACACCGGATGAGCTCGCCCGCTTTCACGCTCCCGACTATATCGCCGCCGTGGTTGCGGCTGAACGGGACGGGCATGTCAGTGAGGAGGTGAAGGAGCAGTACAATATCGGCCGCAGCGGAAACCCGGTCTTCCCGGAGATATTCAGCCGTCCGGCAACGGCGGCGGGGGCATCCTTGCTGGCCGGACGAACCCTGGCCGCGGTCGAGCGTGGGACCATCCATTCTCTCGCGGGAGGTACCCATCACGGCCGCCCTGCGATGGCCTACGGGTTCTGCTACTTCAACGATCCGGTGCTCGGTATCCTGGCCATGCTGGACGGGGGACTATCCCGTGTCCTCTATGTCGATCTCGACGCTCATCATGGCGACGGTGTGCAGGATGCCTTTCACGCCGAGGATCGTGTCCTGACGGTTTCCATTCATGAGGATAACCGCTGGCCCCGGACAGGACCCGCGGAAGACAGGGCCGGCGGCATGGCCCGGAACTTTCCGGTTCCGAAGGATATGAATGACACCGAATTCCGCTTTCTGATCGAGGAAGCGACCCTGCCGATAGGAGATGCTTTCCGTCCGGACGCGATTGTCATCCAAAGTGGATGCGATGCGCTGGCCGACGACCCTCAAAGCAAGTTGTCGCTTTCGAACAATGCGATCTGGGAGGCAATTCAGCGCCTTTCAGCTCTCGCTCCTCGCGTTCTTGTGGTTGGAGGGGGCGGTTATAACCCCTGGGCCGTCGCCCGCTGCTGGACCGGCATCTGGGCGCACTTGAACGGAACCGATCCGCGCGACGTCTCTCTAGGAAGTGAAGCCGAAGATATTCTGCGGGGCTTGTTCTGGAACCATAGCCGTGGCCGTAATCCACCAGAGCATTGGTTCACGACTCTGGCTGATGCGCCGTTAGAGGGCGAGGTGAGACCCGCTGTGCGGGACCTTGCTCTTTTGCTTCCATGATGAACTGGCAGAAATCGCGTTGACCCAAATCATAAAGATAATCACTCACGCAATATTTCTGCTTGGGTTGTTGGCGGTCGTTCCCTCCATGGCATCGGCCGATGATAGTGAGCGTCTGGTTTTGCACCGTGGAGAGACAGAGCATGTCTTCACAGTCGAGGTTGTGGATACACCCGAGGGCCGGGCTTCAGGGCTGATGTTCCGAAAGGAGTTGGCGGATGACGCCGGTATGCTGTTCATCTATCCCAGTAAACAAAAGATCTCGATGTGGATGAAGAACACGCTGATCTCACTCGACATGTTGTTCCTCGACCGGGACGGCACGATTCTGCACATGGCCGAACGAACAACGCCTTTATCGACGAAGGTCATCTCTTCGCGGTTTCGTGTGAAGGCGGTTCTTGAGGTCGTTGCAGGAACTGTTGTGCGCCTTGGCCTCCGCGCTGGTGATCGCGTGGAGCATGCTCGCTTGGCGAGGGGACGCTGAAAGCCGGAATATGACAATCCAGTGTTGCGCTGGCCGCTCAAAAGCATTACCAAGCGTGCGCCCGTTGGAATTGTTGCTGCGGGCTTTGTCGGGGTGTAGCGCAGCCTGGTAGCGCATCTGCTTTGGGAGCAGAGGGCCGGCGGTTCGAATCCGTCCACCCCGACCACTCACACTTTATTGATGTTCACTATGCCGCCTAATTCTTTCTTAGGTCTGGTAAGTGCGAATGCTTCTTATTATCTTTTCATGGAGTTAACTCTCTTTCAATTACGCCTCCGGCAGTGGGGAACAAAGTCATGACCTTTGAATTATCGCACTTTTCGGCCCTGCAGATGCGAACTCCGGCATTTCTGTTGCTGGCTCTATTGCTTCCAATTATTGCTGGATGCGCTTCACCCTCGCCATATGCGCCTCTTTCCGATCAGTTCGGCTACAAAGACAGCAGTATCGAAAGTAACCGACACCGGGTGAGTTTCAGCGGAAACTCGTCTACGGACCGTGAAACGGTCGAAACGTACCTGTTATATCGCGCTGCGGAGCTCACACTGGAGAAGGGGGCTGACTATTTCGTCGTGGTAGAGCGGGATGTTGAAAAGACCGACCGTTATCTGACCTATTCCCGCGCTTCCTTTGGATATGGTTACTACGGCTATCGCGGAGGGTATTATTTCCGGCATCGTGTTTTTGCTGGCCCCGATGAGAGCGTTCCGATTACCCGTTATGAGGCGATTGCGGAAATTGTCGTTGGTGGCCCGAAGCTTTCCGGCAACAAAGCAAACGTCTATATAGCCAAAGAGGTTATTGAAAATCTCGGCCCGAAGATCGTTTGGCCGAAAAGCTGAGTCTCTGCCGCATTGACCTCGCAACGCCTTTGAGCCATACGAAACCCGAGGACGCTCTTTTGTGGGCGTGCAGAGGGCCCGGAAGGGTCTCGAGGTACGAGGAGAGATTTCAATGTCAGTGCGGATTTACCGGCCGAGCAAGACTGCCATGCAATCAGGGCGCGCCAAGACTAAGAACTGGGTGTTGGAGCCTACCCTCGAAACCGCCAGACTTCCGGAACCTCTCATGGGTTGGGTCAGCAGCGGCGATACCAATAATCAGATCCGGCTGACATTCGAGAGCAAGGAAGAGGCGGTTGCCTACGCCAAGAAGCACGAACTCGATTACATCGTGCAGGGCGATCACAAGCGCAGCCTCAAGCCGAAAGCCTATGCCGACAATTTCGCGGCCGAGCGGTTCGCGACCTGGGGTACCTGGACGCACTGATCAGTGCTTGCTTTCGCGGCCCCGTAGCTCAACTGGATAGAGCACCGGACTTCTAATCCGACGGTTGCAGGTTCGAGTCCTGCCGGGGTCGCCAATTTCCATTATTCTATTATGAAAATTGGCTTTCAGTCGCTGTGTTGCGTCCATGGATGCAATGGTCTCAGCTTATCCGGATTAATCTCCGGTAGCGTAACGGGGCATTTATCACAGAGCAGTTCTGCGGATAAGCATCGACCGAAATTCTTTTAGGTGCGTCGGCGTCCGTTTTTCAAGAGCCGGCGATCCGATACTGTTTGTTTCCAACGAGGAGTAATTCTCGGAACCAGTTGTGGAGATTGTGTCTTCCGCTCAGCCACGCACAGCTCACAATTTCGTGCCAATCGAGACTATTGTACATCTGTGTACTTATTCACATCTAACGGCAGTCGGTCAGCATAGTGTTACTGGCTACCGGTTGGTTTTGTATATCAGATAGCATTTTGACGGGCGGTTCCTGTCGGGTGCATGGGGATAACGGATGAGAAATTATGCGCAGCCCAAGAGGGTTTTGCTTCAGACCACAACGCTTGTCGCGGCAGGCTTTATCGTTTCCGCAGCGCCCGCGGGTGCTGCGGAAAAGCTGAAGATCGGTGTCGGCGGATATGCCGAGCAATGGTTTGGCTATACGGACATTGAGGACGACGGGAACACAGATCAGGATCTGTCCGGGTTCGATGTCAAATCGGATACGGAAATTCATTTCAAGGGCTCTACCAAACTGGATAACGGTCTTGAAGTCGGGATCAACGTCCAGCTTGAGGGCAACAGCAACAGTGGCGATCAGATCGACGAGAGCTATCTGACCGTTCGCGGCAATTTCGGTCAGATCGATATCGGTGACGAGAACTCGGCACTTTACAAAACACACGTCGCGCCGAAGGAATACGGCATCGGGATCAATTCCGGCGATACTGTTCAATGGGAACTGACCGGGAATACCTCCATCAGCGACTCCGGTTATTTCCGGGCACCTTTCGGCGGTACCTTTATCGAGCCGGGCCGGGCCAACGATTCGACAAAACTGACCTACTACACACCTCGCATAGAAGGTATTCGCGTCGGTCTGTCCTATTCGCCGGACAGCGAGCAGGACAGTAATGTCCTGCCGGACCGCGAGACCAGCAGCCTGACTGACGGCGTCATGGCCGCGATCGACTATTCACATGATTTCGATGGCGTGAAGGTTGCCGCATCCGCCGGGTACGGGACGTTCCTGGAGGCGTCGGGTGACAACCCGGAACCGGAAGCCTATGCCTTCGGTCTTACAGTTGACTATGCGGGGTTCCAGGTCGGTGGCTCCTACGCCGGCTTCCGGGATTCAGGTATCAACGATGGTGATGCTTACGTCGTCGGTGCCGCCTATGACTTCGACAAATTCGGGGTGAGCGCCACTTATCTCCATGGTGAGCGCGACGGTCTCGCCGGAAGCATTGCCTCCGGCAGCGCCCAGGCTGACCGGGATACATTTGCCCTCGGCGGACGTTACATCCTTGGCCCGGGCGTTTCCCTGCAAGGCACGCTCGGCTATTCCGAATATACCAGTGACACTGCCAGCGTCAGCGATGTCGAGGCGGCTTATGCCGTAACAGGTATCAAATTGACCTTCTAGTTGAAAATTCGAAAGGGGCGTGTGGATCCGCCCCTTTCGGTTCGACGAATTTAATTCTCCGATGCCATCATCTTCGAATGCGCATATAATGCGCTTCTCAAGGAGGCGGTATGACGTCGGGTGAATTTAAAAAGCTCAGAAAGTTCCTGAAGCTCTCGCAGAAGGAAATGGCGGAAGCGCTCGGTCTGAAGCGCCGAATGATCCAGTATTATGAAAAGGGCGAACGAGACGGTGAGTCGCTCGATATACCAAAAGCAGTGGAGTTGGCCTGTTTTGCGCTCGCTGCCGGTGTGCGTGAATACACATTTCTGGGTCCGAAAACCTCGCCAAAGAGAGCTGAGATTTCAGCACTCTGATGGCACTTGAACCTGTCGTCGCCGCACCCGTTCGCGATGCAGGATATAGAGTCCGCTACTGATCACCAGCACAGTCCCGCCCAGGATCCAAAGATCCGGGACATCGCCCCAGACGAAGAACCCAATCAGCACAGCCCAGATCATGCTGGTATATTTGAACGGCGTTACAAATCCGGCTTCGCTATAGCGGAATGCCTCGATCATCAGGAACTGCGCAGCGCCGACGAAAATACTGCTCACACCGAAAAGCAGGATGTGGGGAACCGCAACGGGTTGCCAATCGGTGAATGCATAGCTGGCGAAACCGGAAAGCGTTACGAAACTCATGCCGACAGCCAGCATGGAGAGCGTGGTCTCGGTCCGGTGCATCTTGCGTGTCACGATATCCCGGAAGGATCCCATGACAGTCGCGAACAGAGGCAGCAGCGCCACGGCGGAAAAGGTCTCTGGGGTGGGCTTCACCATGATTAGCACGCCACAAAAACCCACCAGGATCGCCATCCAGCGCCTCCAGCCGACCTGTTCGCCCAGAAGAGGCACGACAAGGGCCGCCGTCACGATAGGACCAGCGAAAGCAATGGCCGTTGCATCGGCAATCGCCATGAGTTTCAGGGCCCAGATGAAGCTGTAGGTACTGAACACAATGATCGCGGCACGGATGAGCTGGAACCGCCAATGGGTGACGTGAAGCTGACGGCGCCGTCCGGTCATGAAGGCGAATCCGAAGATCAGCACCAGAACCAGCACACCACGCAGGGCGATAACCTGTCCCACTGGATAGACATCAGTCAGCCATTTCGCGATCCCGTCATTCAATGTCACCAGGCCGATGCCGCCGGTCATGCAGACAGCACCATACATCCACCCGAGCCTCGGGCTTTCTTCGGAAGAGGCGATTGGTGCTGTGACCGGAGCAACGGCAGAGGCGGGTGAGATCGAGCCCCCTGCGATGATTTCTTTTTTCGGAGACACGGAGAAGTCCTTTGGCAGAGTTCAGACCCTCTACCTATCCTCCTGAATTTGCAAGCGAACTCGCGTGGGATTGGCGTTAGTCGAGGCAAGTGCTATCAGGCGTGCCATGATCCAGATTACAGACATGACTTTCCGCATTGCGGGCCGCACTCTTTTCGACTCCGCATCGGCGACGATCCCGGATGGGCACAAGGTCGGCCTTGTCGGTCGAAACGGCACGGGCAAATCCACCCTGCTGAAACTGCTCACCGACACATATCACCCGGATGGCGGAGATATCTTCGTCAGCGGCGGGCGCGGTGTGGATGACCCGATCGGCATGGTGTCCCAGGAAGCTCCTAGCGGGCCGGACACACCGCTTGAGGTCGTGTTGCGCGCCGACAAGGAGCGGGAGCGGCTGATACAGGAATCCGAAACCACGCAAGACCCGATGCGGATTGCTGAAGTGCAGACGCGGCTTGCCGATATAGGCGCTCATGCCGCGCCGGCCAAAGCTGCGGCGATCTTGGCCGGTCTTGGGTTCGAGGACTCGATGCAATCGCAGCCCATGTCGAGTTTCTCCGGCGGCTGGCGCATGCGCGTCGCGCTGGCGGCGGTGCTGTTCGCGGAACCGGAAATCCTTCTACTTGATGAGCCGACGAACCACCTTGATCTGGAAGCCACTGTCTGGCTGGAGACCTATCTCGCGAAATACCCGAAGACCATGGTGATCGTCAGTCATGACCGAGGCCTGTTGAACAAGGCGGTCGATGCAATATTGCATCTCGAGAACAACCAATTGACCCTCTATCAAGGCGGTTACGACCGGTTCGAGAAAACCCGGGAAGAGCGGCTTGCCCAGGTAGAGGCACAGCGCACCAAACAGTCCGCCCAGCGCAAGCATATGGAAGCCTTCATTGAGAGGTTCCGCTACAAGGCCTCAAAGGCACGTCAGGCACAAAGCCGGATCAAGGCGCTCGAAAAGATGGAGAAGCTGCCGGACGCAGTGAACGATCCGACGACGCGGTTCTCCTTTCCCAATCCGGAAGAGCTGCCGCCGCCTCTGGTGACATTCGATAATGCCAGTGTCGGCTATGAGCCCGGAAAGCCGATCCTGAGTGGGCTTGGCTTGCGAATTGACGGCGATGACCGGATCGGCCTGCTTGGCCGAAACGGTAACGGCAAATCGACACTGGCGAAGCTTATCGCCGGACGGTTGGCGAGATTCGACGGCGAAGAGCACCGTACGGCAAAGCTCCGGGTTGGTTTCTTCGCCCAGCATCAGGTCGAGGACCTCGACCCAGAAGGAACGGCCGCAGATCATATGGCGCGGCTGATGCCGGGGGCGGCTCCGGATAAGGTCCGGGCGCGGCTCGGCGGTGTCGGCCTCGTGCAGGACAAGCAGACCACAAAGTCGAAGCATTTGTCCGGAGGTGAGAAGGCGCGCCTGACTCTGGCCCTGATCACCTATGACAGCCCGCATGTGCTGATCCTCGACGAGCCGACGAACCATCTCGATATCGATGCTCGTGACGCGCTGGTGCAGGCGATGAACGACTATACCGGCGCTGTGATCCTGATTAGCCATGACAGACGCCTGCTGGAGCTCACGGTAGATCGTCTCTGGCTTGTTTCCGGGGGGCGCGTGAAACCCTATGACGGCGATCTCGACGGGTATCGGGATTGGTTGCGTCAGGAAGAGCGGGCCGCGGCCCGCGCGGGGAATGGCTCGGGTGGACCGGAGAAGAAAAATGACCGCAAGCAGGCGCGCAAGGATGCAGCTGAACGCCGCAAGCAAACCGCGGATCTCCGAAAGCGAGCCCGCGAGCTGGAAAAAACCATCGAGAAATTGAACCAGCGTAAAGCCAAACTCGAAGCACAGCTTGCCGATCCAAAGCTGTATGAAGGACCAACATCGGACATGAAGGCGCTGATCCTGAAGAAAGAAGCAGTGAATCAGGAGCTGGAAGCCGTGGAAGCAGAGTGGCTGGAAGCAGAAGCGGCCCTGGAAGAAACAGATTAAAGCGGGAGGAGGGCAGTCATGGCCCGGACGATCAATGCGCGCGAACTTCACGACGCGCTAAACGGAACCGGTGAAATAGCCCTCATTGATGTAAGGCCGGAAGCGATATTTGGTGCAAATCATATCCTTCTCGCCGCCAACATTCCGCTTGGTCTTCTTGAGCTACGCATGGCTGACCGGGTGCCCCGGTTGTCGGTAGCTGTTGTTTTGTGCGATGGCGGTGAGGGGCTTTCGGAGCTTGCCGCTCAACGCCTGGCCGGTCTTGGCTATACGGATCTGAGTATCCTTGAAGGCGGCGTGAACGCCTGGGGAGCCGCAGGTCTGGAGCTTTTCAGCGGGCTCTTTGTGCCAAGCAAAGCCTTCGGCGAATATGTCGAGCACGAATATGAAACTCCTTCGGTCTCCGCCGAGGAACTGCACCAGATGATGGAGCAGGGGGAAAATATGGTGGTGCTGGATTCGCGGCCAATGAGCGAATTCACCATAATGAATATCCCGACCGGTATCGATATGCCCGGCGCGGAACTGGTCTATCGGGTACAGGAAGCAGCGCCCGATCCTGACACCACAATCGTGGTCAACTGCGCTGGTCGGACCCGAAGCATTATCGGGGCCCAGTCTCTGATCAATGCCGGTATCCCGAACAAGGTCGTCGCATTGCGCAATGGCACAATGGGATGGCATCTGGCCGGTTATCAGCTTGAGCATGGCAACATGCGTCCACCGCCACAGGTCAGTCCCGAAGGCGGCAATCTTGCGCGGCAACGGTCCCGTGCTGCGGCCGATCGGTTCGGCGTCCGGCGTGTTGACGCCGCCACTCTCGATCGCTGGAGGTCGGAGAGCGCTGAACGGACCCTCTATGTTCTCGATGTGCGGACCGCAGAGGAATTCGCGGCGGGCCACATCACTGGATCGCGTCATGCGCCGGGTGGCCAGCTTGTTCAGTCGACCGATAGCTTCATGTCGACCCATCGTGCGCGGGTGGTTCTGGTCGATCCGGAGATGGTACGTGCAGATATGTCCGCAAGTTGGCTCAGGCAGCTCGGCTGGGAGGAGGTTTATGTCCTTGAAGCCACGCTTGATAGTCAGAAACTGGAAAGCGGTCCGCGCACATCCATCCTGCTCGGTGACTTGCCAGCTGCAGATCTGATTTCTCCGAAGGACGCACAGAATAAGGTCGCGGCAGGAATTGCATTCGTTGACCTGACACGAAGCCTGGATTACCGGGAGAATCATCCCGAGGGTGCCCGCTGGGGCAAAAGAGAGAGCCTGGCAGGCGATCTTTTGGCGATAGACGCGTCGGAAGTCATCCTGACAGCCGTCGATGTCAGATTAGCCGTCCTGGCGGCTGGCGATCTTGCAGATAGCGGTATTCGCTGCACGGTCATTGATGGCGGTAGCAATGCCTGGGAAGCCGCCGGTCTCCCTATGGCGGCAGGCATGGGCGCGCCACTGGCTGTTTTGGATGACGTCTATATGCGCCCCTATGACAAGGAGGCAGGCAAAGCGGAGATGGAGCGTCGTATGAATGCCTATCTCACCTGGGAAGTTGCCCTGGTCGAGCAGATTGGGCGTGCCGGCGGCATCAGCTTCCGATCTTATCGGACCTGATGAACACACCGGCATCTGCCGTCTGAGGCTGGTTAAACCAGCTCCGGCTATACGAGGGCGGCCATGCGCTCGAAGCCGGCCTCGAGATCCGCAATGAGGTCTTTTTCATCTTCCAGCCCCGCATGAATGCGCAGGAGCTGCCCCGCCTCATCCCATTTAGTCGCTGTGCGGGCCGCGGCCGGGTCGCCCGGAAGGATAAGGCTCTCATAGCCGCCCCAGCTCGCGCCCATGCCATAGAGTTCGAGCCCGTCCAGGAACGCGGCGAGCGCTGATTTGGCGACTGGTTTTAGAACAAAGGCAAATAGCCCACTTGAGCCGGTAAAATCCCGTTTCCAGAGATCATGACCGGGGCAGGAGGGAAGCGCGGGGTGCAGAACCCGATCTACTTCGGGTCGGTCCTGCAGCCATTTGGCCAGCGTAAGGGCCGTCTCTCCGTTCTGTGCGAGTCGCACTGACATTGTCCTGAGGCCGCGTTGTGCCAGATACAGGTCATCCGGTCCGGAGCAGTTACCTTGCATGTAGACCATGTCGCGGATCGCGTCGGCATGAGCGTTCCGGCTGACGATTGCTCCCATCATGATGTCGGAATGACCGCAGATATACTTCGTTACCGCTTCGACAACGATGTCGACACCGTGCTCCAGTGCATTGAAATACAATGCTGTTGCCCAGGTGTTATCCATGATGACGGTCGCATTGTGTTGATGTGCGCTTGCCGCCAGTTTTGGGATATCGGGGACTTCGAACGTCATGGTTCCTGGGGCTTCCAGATAAACGATCTTAGTTTCCGGCCGGATCTGTTCGACGAGCTGTTCCGGTTTCATTGGATCAAAATAGCTAGAATTGACTCCGAACCTCTCAAGGAAGCCGGCTGCGAATTTGCGTGTCGGGAAGTAAACGTTGTCCGCCAGCAGGATGTGATCCCCGGCTGAAACCTGACTGAGGATGGCGCAAGAGATTGCAGCAAGACCGGAAGAGACCGCTATCGCGTCGTCGGCTCCGTATAGAGCTGCAACCGCCTCTTCAAAGGAACGGCTTGTCGGCGTTCCCCGGCGTCCATATCGATATCCGTCGAAACCTGTTTTTCTGGACTCCTCAAGCTTTGCGAGGGTCGGCTTCAAAATCGTGGAAGCATGATAAACTGGCGGGTTGACGACCCCGTGATTGCGGTGCGGAGCGCGCCCTGCATTGGTGACAAGCGTGCGTGTTCGAGTTTTGGAGCCGGTTTTCATCTGATCTCCGAAAGTTTTGGTGGCTGTCATGAAGAATCTGCATTTGAGATTTTATTGTCAAAAAGGCACGGATGTCCGCCGAAAATCCGCACGAGTGACCGTAAGGTCATGGACATTCCTGAACGTTCGGTCCCTCTCGCACTTGCAAAACACCACAACGGCGTGTTGGAATTGTATCTACTGTCACGCAGACTAGCTCCAAGGCAGCCCGTGTTTCGCTCTAGATCAGCGAACTAGAGGCGAAGATAAAAGCCGAGAAGCCGGAAAACGTGATGGTGAACAACGACCGGGATCAACGGGGGCGATCCTAAAGTCTTAGTCAGGGGTATGCAGACCGGGACAACCGGCCGTCGTTAACCGAAACATAACAGGGTGGGTTTCAGGATGAAGAAACTGAGTCTTTTGGGCCTTGGGCTTGGCATGATTGCCAGTCTTGGCTTCACAGCCGAAATGGCGTCCGCGCAAAGCACGCTGGATATTGTGAAGCAGCGCGGACTTTTGCGGTGCCAGGTTGGCACGCCAGCTCCGGGCTTCTACCAGCTCGACGAAAAGGGTGACTGGTACGGCAGTGACGTTGCAGTCTGCCGCGCTATTGCAGCCGCGATCTTCGACGATCCGAGCAAAGTTGAATTCCAGTCCGTAACCAGCGCGGTGCGTTTCACCGCAATGGCCAACGGCGAGTCGGATGTGCTTTCCCGCACCACGACTTGGACGCTGTTCCGCGACACGCAGCTCGGCCTCGATTTCACCGCCGTCAACTTCTATGACGGACAGGGCTTCATGGTCGACAAAGACCTCGGCGTGAGCAGTGCTCTTGAGCTTAAGGGCGCGACCGTTTGCGTGCTGACCGGCACCACGACAGAACTTAACCTGACCGATTTCAGTCGTTCTAATAACCTGGAAATCGAGCCGGTCGTCTTCGAAGATTCGAACGTCCGTGACGATACCTTCGCCAAGGGCGGCTGTGACGCGATCACCAATGACAAGTCCAGCCTTGCTTCCACTCGCGCGAAGTTCCCGGATGCATCCAAGTATGTCGTTCTTCCGGAAACGATTTCCAAGGAGCCGCTTGGCCCGGTCGTTCGCCAGAACGATTCCCAGTGGATGGACATCGTGAAATGGACCGTTTTCGCTCTGGTTCAGGCCGAGGAAATGGGCATCGACAGCACCAACATCATGGATATGGCAGCCAATCCGGCTACTCCGGAAATGGCACGTATGCTCGGTGTTGAGGGTGATCTGAACAAAGGCCTCGGTCTTGAGAAAGACTGGGTTGTTCGCATCATCAAACATATCGGCAACTACGGCGAAGTGTACGAAGAGTACATGGGTAACAAAGGCGAGTTCGCCATTGGTATCCCGCGCGCGGGTAGCCCGAACGCACTGTGGACCGAAGGCGGTCTGATGTACTCCCCGCCGTTCCGGTAAGATATCCAACGCAGCAGGCCCGGTCGAAATTCGACCGGGCCTCTGTCCTTTGGATCACTTAATCTTACGCGGAGATCGGCTATATGGCTGTCGTTGACAGAGGGGCGTCGGGACAGAATTCATCGTTTTCAGTAATTGTAAACGATGAACGTTACCGGTCCGTATTCTACCAAATTCTTGTGTTTGCAGCCGTTATGTGGGCCGGCTGGTACTTATTTACAAACACATCCGAAAATCTTGAAGCGCGCGGGATGAGCTCCGGGTTTGACTTCCTTGGAAGCACCGCCGGATTTTCTATCGCGTTCTCGATCATTCCCTACGAAGCCGGTGACAGTTACCTGTGGGTCTATCTGGTAGGCATCACCAACACGCTTCTGTTGTCGTTTCTCGCTATCGTGGCGACGACACTTCTTGGGTTTTTCATCGGTATTCTGCGGCTTTCCAAAAACTGGATGGTTGCGCAGCTGGCGTCTTGGTACGTCGAAATCTTGCGCAATACGCCGCTGCTTTTGCAAATCCTGTTCTGGTATCTGGCTGTGTTCGCGATTCTGCCGCGCCCGAAGCAGAGCCTGGATGTTCTCGGCCTTGAGGTTTTTCAGCTGAACAACCGGGGATTTTATTTCCCGGCGCCGGTTCCGGGCGAGCTTTTCTGGCTTACGATGGTCACGCTTCTGATCAGCGTGATTGTTGCTTACAGCATCGCTGTTTGGGCCAAAAAACGCCAAAACGCGACCGGACAGAGGTTTCCCGCTTTTTGGACCGGCGTGGGCATTATCGTCGGCGTCCCGTTGCTGATGTTCTTGGTTACCGGTTCACCACTGCAATGGGATATCCCGGTTCTGAAGGGCTTCAACTTTTCTGGTGGATCATCTGTTCCGCCAGCATTCCTGGCCGTTTTCATTGCTCTCGTGATCTACCACGCCTGCTTTATCGCAGAGATGGTGCGGGCCGGAATTCTGTCAGTGAGCCACGGTCAGACCGAAGCATCTTATTCCCTCGGGCTGAAGCCGTCGCTTACGCTGCGGCTGGTTATCATTCCGCAGGCCATGCGGGCCATTGTTCCTCCGCTGATCAGTAACTGGATGAATGTGGTCAAGAACTCGTCCCTGGCAATTGCCGTGGGCTTTCCTGACCTGGTTGCAGTCTTCATGCAGACCTCGCTCAACCAGTCCGGTCATGCGATCGAGATCGTGGCAATGGTGATGTTCTTCTACATGACCGTAAGCCTTACGATTTCCGGGGCACTCAATTACTACAACAAGCTCGTTCAGTTGAAGGAGCGGTGAGCCATGGCAAATCTTGACGTATCTGCTTCCGACATTGTCTTCAATCCGAAACCAAGCTTGCCTCCGCCGCCCAATACCGTGGGTGTTGTGGGTTGGATTCGGAAGAATCTTTTCAGCAGTCCGCTGAATGCCTTTCTGACGATCCTGTCGCTTTACGTGATCTGGGTGGTTGTTTCCAATGCCTTCGAGTGGGCGATCGTAAATGCCGTCTGGGAAGCCAATTCACGTCGTGAATGTCTCGACAAGGTAGGTCTTTCAGGAGCGTGCTGGGCGGGTGTCAGCCATTGGATGAAGAACTTCATCTACGGCCGGTATCCCGATGCGGAAATCTGGCGGATTAATCTCGGTTTCGGAACGCTCATCCTATGGATGCTTCCGTTCTGGCTTCCCCGGGTGACCTCGAAGATCGCCATTGGTGCATCAGCTATTTTGATCGCTCCTTTCCTGCTCGGTTATCTGTTTGCCGGTGGCGAGAAGGGGCTTTTTCTGCAGGTCATGGTCTCTGTTGCGATCACGTCCTTCGTTTTCTGCTGGGCCCATACCATTCTGTCTATGGCTACCGGCAACTCGCTCTGGACATTCATCGTTCAGGCCAGCGGGTTTTCTGCGAAGGCGGAATCCACGCAGAAGTATCCGGTGATCGCTGCCTTTCTGGTTGTGTTCGCCGTAGCTTTTGCTTGGCAAGCCAGCTGGGATATCAGCGGGCAATCAACAAACCTCTGGGGCGGTTTGTTTGTCACTCTGGTGATTTCAGGGATTGGGATTGCGGTCTCGCTGCCGGCCGGCATCGTACTGGCTTTGGGGCGTCGCTCGAAAATGCCGGTCATCCGGGTTTTCTGCGTGTCGTTTATCGAGCTGTTCCGTTCGGTTCCGTTGATCACAGTGCTTTTCATGGCGGTCACCATGGTGCCGCTATTCCTGCCTGAGGCAATCAACCCGGTGAAGATCGTTCAGGCGATCATCGCGGTTTGTATTTTCTCCTCGGCCTATATGGCGGAAACGGTACGTGGCGGTCTTCAGGCAATTCCAAAGGGTCAGTATGAAGCGGCGCAAGCCCTAGGTCTGAACTATTGGAAAATGATGACTCTGATCGTCATGCCGCAGGCCCTGAAACTGATGATTCCGAACATTGTTGGCAGCTTCATCGGCCTTCTGAAGGACACCACACTGGTCTCCATCGTCGGTCTCTATGATCTGCTTCTGATGCTCAAGGCAGTCAGCCAGAACCCGCAATGGAACGGCATTCACACGGAGCCGCTTGTCTTCGGAGCAGCTTTGTATTTCGTTCTCTGTTTCATCATGTCGAAATACAGCCAGCATCTTGAACGGACGCTGGGAGCAGGGCAGGCCGGGAGATAACCCGGTCACGCCCATTTCCTTTTCAGCGTATCGAGCCAAGGAGTTAACAACATGAGCATGGACGCTCAGGTCGAAACAAAACCAACGGTCAAGTCCACCAAGGGCGATGAAGTCGTCATTGAACTTGCCGGCGTTAATAAATGGTACGGCGAGTTTCACGTCCTGAAAGACGTGAATCTCTCGGTCCATCAGGGTGAGAAGATCGTTATCTGCGGCCCGTCTGGGTCCGGTAAATCGACACTTATCCGCTGCATCAACCGTCTGGAAGAGCATCAGGGCGGCGATATCATCGTCAACGGCGTGACGCTCGACAATAACCTGAAGAACATCGACGCGATCCGCAGCGATGTTGGCATGGTGTTCCAGAGCTTCAACCTGTTCCCGCATCTGACAGTGCTGGAAAATTGCACGCTGGCTCCGATCTGGGTGAAGCAGACGCCGAAGGCGCAAGCTGAAGAGCTGGCGATGGAATATCTGAAGCGTGTGAAGATCCCGGAGCAGGCCGGAAAATATCCGGGTCAGCTTTCGGGCGGTCAGCAGCAGCGTGTCGCCATTGCGCGTTCACTCTGCATGAACCCGCAGATCATGCTGTTCGATGAGCCGACTTCGGCTCTCGACCCAGAAATGATTTCCGAGGTGCTGGACGTGATGGTCGAGCTCGCAGAATCCGGCATGACCATGCTGGTGGTGACCCACGAGATGGGCTTTGCCAAGCGGGTGGCCGATCGCGTGATCTTCATGGATTACGGAGAGATCGTCGAACAGAACACACCAGAAGAGTTCTTCACGAACCCGCGTTCTGATCGTACAAAACTGTTCCTAAGCCAGATCCTGGCGCACTAACCCACAAGCCCGGGCCTATATGGTCGGGGCTTACAAAGTCTGGGAGGGGGGGACTAACGGGGGACCCTCCGGAAGGGCGCGCTGCGAGAATTCGCGCGCGCCCTTCGCATTTCTAACTCATGGAGTTGAGGTCAGCGCGCGGCACCGTCGGCCAAAGGAAGCTTTTCGGCTGCCGCATGATCAAGGAACAGGCTGTTCGGCGCGTGCCCGCGTTCCGAAGAGCGCGGAGGGAGCGGAAGCCCGGCGAGCCGCGGGTCTGGCAAGATCTCGACCTCCCGTGCGTAGGGCACGAACCCGGCTCTCCGGTAATTACCGAGGGCGCGGGGGTGATCGAGGTCACAGGTATGGACCCAGACGCGTTTTGTTTCCGGCTGCCATGCGAGATCTATTGCCGCGTCGATGAAATAGCGCCCGATCCCGATCCCGATGAAGCCAGGCAACAAGCCAAAATAGGACAGCTCCACGTCCTTGCCATTCTCGCTGCGCTCAAGCTCACAGAACCCCGCGGGCTCTCCATCCACACTCAGCAGGTAATATTCGGCTCCTGCGCGTGAGAGGGTTGCTGCCAGCGTTTCGTCATCCATGATCCGGCGAGACACCCAGGTCCAATCGCCGCCTACCCCATCATAGAGGAACCGGTAGAATCGGACGCTGGGGATGGTCATCCGTTCCAGCACGATCCGTTTACCGATCTCCGGCGGTTGAGCCGGTTCCCGGTCTGGTCTGGAAAGCATTTCGAGATGAAGCACCATCGTCTCGACTTGTCCGTTCTGCCAATCCGGTACCGGGGCAAAACGCTTCGCCATCACAAGGCGATCTTCCTCGACATATCCGAGCCGCTTATAAAAGTCTTTCACCTTGGTATTGGCTGACCTGATCATGAGCTGGGCCTTGCCGACACCGCGCTCTTTCAACCATTCCTCGGCGGCGGACATGATTTCCCGGCCAAGACCGCCGGTCTGCAAGCGTGGATCCACCCCGACATAATAATACCAGCCGCGATGCCCGTCATGACCGACCATGACAGTGGCAACAAGTTCCTGGCCATCAAACCCGAGCAAAATCTCCGCATTAGAACTGGACCGACAGAACTTGATATCTGCGAATGGATCGTTGTGCGGCACAGTGAGGCCAGCCGCACCCCAAAGGGCAATAACGGACGCTATATCGCCGTCCGCAACCGGACGCACGTGCAAAGCCACACTGGCCTCCTTCAGGATGTTTCGACTGGCGTTTCCGGGTGCGCACCCCACTCGCTCCAGGAACCGTCATAAACGGCGACGTCTTCCTTGCCGACAAGATATAGGCCGAGCGACAGGATGCAGGCGGTTACACCGGACCCGCAGGTCGTCGAGACGGGTTGTGCGAAATCAAGGCCCAGATCGGACTCGAAACGGCTACGCAAGGCGCCTGCAGGCAGGAACGTCTTGTCCGAGTTCAACAGGGTTCCGAATGGCATGCTGAGGCTGCCTGGGATGTGACCACTGCGCAGCCCTGCCCGGGGCTCGGGAGCTGTACCGGCAAAGCGTTCAGCGGCACGGGCGTCAAGAACAGACCGGGTGCCGCTGTCGATATTTTCGCTGAGGGCCTGAAGGTCAGTGACCAGTGCTTTGCGGAAGGTCGCGGTGAATTTGGCCGTTGGGTGTGTTTCCGCGCCGGATGTCACAGGCCGGTCTTCGGCCAGCCATTTTGGCAATCCACCATTCAGTACAGCGACATTGTCATGACCGAACAGCCGGAACATCCACCAGACCCGGGCGGCGCTCATCATGCCGTAGACATCGTAGACGACGACGAGGTCATCGTTCGAGATCCCCATCGCGCCGACCTTCGCCGCAAATGTCCCGGCATCCGGGATCATATGGGGCAGGCTGGCTGCGGGGTCTTTTACATCATCGATATCGAACCGCACGGCCCCAGGGATGTGCTTTTCGAGATACTCCGTGTCGGCATTGCGATCTATCCCAGGCAGATGATAGCTGGCATCGAGGATCTTGACCGCCGGATTACCGGTATTCTCTGCCAGCCAAGCTGTCTCGACGAGCGCTTCTGGGTTCTTGTATTCCATTGTCGTTCCTCCCGCTCCGGGCCTTCAGGCCAGCCAGCTCGGCACCGGCAATCCTTTTTCTTTCAGGAATTCCGGATTGAAAATCTTGGTCTGATAGCGGTGCCCCCAGTCGCACAGAATGGTCACGATGGTATGTCCTGGACCCATTTGTTTGGCGAGCTTTACGGCGCCGGCGACATTGATGCCGGTTGAGCCGCCCATGCAAAGGCCTTCTTCCATCAGCAGCTTGAATACCACATCAAGCGCTTCCTCGTCCGTCACCTGGAAGGGGGCATCGACCGTTATGCCTTCCAGATTTTTTGTGATCCGGCCCTGACCGATTCCTTCGGTGATCGAGCCGCCCTCGGATTTGAGCTCACCATGGGCGTAGTGGTTGAAGATGGCTGATCCCATCGGGTCCGCCAGGCCAATGGTGACATTCGGATTGCGCTCTTTCAGGGCCATGCTGACGCCACCGATGGTCCCGCCGCTGCCGACGGAACAGATGAAGCCATCGACCTTTTCGTCAGTCTGCTCCCAGATCTCCGGGCCGGTTGTGGTGTAGTGGCCATGGCGGTTGGCGACATTGTCGAACTGGTTGGCCCAGATAGCGCCATTCGGCTCGCTCGCCGCGATTTCTTCGGCCAGACGGCCTGAGTACCGCACGTAATTGTTCGGGTCTTTGTAAGGGGCTGCAGGAACCAGCCGGAGATCCGCGCCGACGAGGCGCAGCATGTCTTTTTTCTCCTGGCTCTGAGTTTCCGGCATCACAATCACGGAGCGATAGCCGAGGGCGTTGCCGACGAGAGCAAGGCCGATTCCGGTGTTACCGGCAGTCCCTTCAACAATCACGCCGCCAGGACGCAGATCTCCACGTTCTTCGGCATCGCGAATGATCGCCAGCGCCGCACGGTCTTTTACCGACCCGCCGGGATTGAGGAACTCGGCTTTGCCGAGGATGGTGCAGCCGGTTTCCTCCGACGCGCGCTTCAGTTTGATCAGCGGGGTATTGCCGATTGTGCCGACGAAGCCATCGCGAATTTGCATTCTTTTTCTCCGGTATTACGTGCGGGCCATCAGGCTCCGAACTTAGTGTTCGAACCGTTCGCTTACCAGTTCGTATGCCTTTAATGTGAGCGGCCGGGTGCGGATTTCACAGTTTCTGTTCCTGCATGGATCGGCGCAGAGAAGATCCGGCAAGGCGATAGAGGATTTTATCGCTCTTCAACAATGGGCCGAGCTTTTCATAAAAGGCCGTCGCTTTCTCGTTCCAGGGATCTGCTGTCCAGTCGATTTGCTCGACACCGCACTCTTCCGCCTGGCGTACCAGTTCGGCCATCAGGCCTGCGCCTACGCCGGATGCACGAGCTCGACGCGTCACGAAAAGATCCTGAATGAAAAAACTACGCTGGCAGCTGGCGAGAGCGAAGACTTCGGTATAAGCGATAAATCCCTGCAACCCGGCCGTTGTCTCGGCGACCAATACCTTCAGATTGCTCTCGCGCTCGAAAAGCTCCTCAGCCATCTTGTGCGCCATATAGGAGCGCTGGTTTCGCGCCGGCAGGCCATAAAAAGCCAGGAGTTCCTGAGCGAGGAGCGCTAGCCCATCAACGTCCTTTGGATCGAGCGGACGGATATCGGCTACTTTCCTTGAGGCCGCGCTATTGCTTTCCGCGGCAGGGTCGATGAGCGCGGCATGGTGAGGTGTCGTTTCGGCGCTCATCTAAATTTCCACTGGATAAACAGGGTGCGGTTCGTGCCAACCGCTTCGTTTGACCTTGGCGGCAGAGCTCGACGCTGTCAATTTAGCGCTTGGTAAAAGGGGCCTAAACTGAGGCGGTGCCGAAGAATGACAGACGATTGTCCTCAGAACACCGGAGTTGCCTGGTGAGCAAAACGCTGTTGCTGTTGCGTCACGCCAAGTCCAGCTGGAGCTCTCTGGCCGACAGCGACTTCGAGAGGCCGTTGAACCGGCGCGGCGAACGGTCGGCGGCGGTTGTGGGCATAATGATGAAGCAGGAGAAGATTTTTCCGGACCTCGTTCTCTGTTCATCGGCCCGCCGGACTTTGCAGACCCGAGACATTATTCGCCCTTATTTACCTCGCAATTGCCCGGTTGAGGAATCCTCCCGGATTTATGAAGCAAGCGTGAGGGATGTTTTTACGGTTCTGTCCGAGTTTCCGGACAATGTTCAAGAACCCTTGGTTATCGGGCACAATCCCGGCCTGGAACAATTGACCCTGTCTCTGTGCGGCACAGTGGGAGGTGAAGAGCTGTACCGCGTGCAGGAGAAGTTTCCGACTGGCGCTTTGGCGACAATTGAGCTGGCTATCGACGCTTGGAAAGACATCGCGCCCGGAAAAGGGCAGCTACGTCGCTTTGTGGTTCCAAAGGATCTCGTATGAGTAAGAAAGCTGTGCCCCTGCCGACAGAATCGGAATTGCGGCTCGCGGTTTCTGGGAAATGGGGGAATAGGCTCAAGCGACTGCCATTGCTGGTCAAGTCAGCAAGCGAGAGGGCGAAGACGACCCATCTGAAGTCGACATATTTTGACACGCCGGACAAAGAGCTTGCTGGTGTCGGCATTAATTTGCGGATCCGGGAAATGGGGCGCCGCAAACTGCAAACCCTGAAGATTGGTAGCGGCTGGCAGGCGGGCATCACGAAACGGATAGAGATCGAAGGCTGGGTGAGCGGCGAAGAGCCGACCCTTGACCTTATTCATGTCCCAGAAATTCGCGATTTGCTTACCCGGGGCGGGCTATGGGAGCGGTTGGTGCCCGCTTTTGTAACGGACTTCAGGAGAACCTGTCGTCTTTTGAGATATAACGGGCGGTTCGGCAATGCCCTTGTTTCAGCTGATCTCGATATCGGGGAGATTCGCTCCGGCACTCGGAAAATGGCTGTTTGTGAGCTGGAACTTGAGCTGAAGGACGGTGCACCAACCACGTTGTTCGAGTTGGCGTGTGCGATCAACGAAGATGTTCCGGTCCGCATCGAGTATCGCGGAAAGGCGACGAGGGCAGGGGAATTACAAAACGCACAGGAGCCGAAGCCGGTCAAAGGGCGGCGGCCTAAGTTGGTACAGGCAAGCCGAATCAATGAATCGGCCGTTGCGATCCTGAAGGCTTGTCAGACGCAGATCGCTGCGAATGAATTTCCGATTCTCGAGAGTATGGCTCCCGAAGGCCCACATCAAATGCGGGTGGCGGTGCGCCGGTTAAGAGCCGCGCTCGGTATGTTCAGGGCATTCGCCGATAAGGAGTTGATTGACGGCGTCCGTGAAGAGGGAAAATGGCTCGCAGGCTCCCTCGGTCAGGCGCGGGAATGGGACGTCTATATCGCGGATCTGCATGAACCCGTCGAAGCCGCTCTCGGTGTAGACTTTCCGGCTTTGAGGGAACTTCGGGCACTTGCCGAGGCCCGGCAGGAGGTTGGCTACAGAGACGCCCGGGCAGCTGTTGCATCTTCCCGGTTTACTTCTTTCCAGCTGCACCTTGGTCTGTTGATAGAAACGCTGACAAGTTCACAGAAAAAGGGTGCTTTCGACCATCTTGCCCGGAGCGAGGAATTTGCCGCCTCTATGCTGGAGAAACGCTATCGCAAGGTTCGAAGAATGGGGCGAACGGCGCTCCGGGGGAATACTGTCGCAAAACATGACCTCCGGCTTGAAATGAAAAAAATGCGCTATGCATCGGAATTCTTCGCGTCCCTGTTCGAGCCAAGAAAAGCCAAGATCTTTTCCAAGTCTGCTGCCCGTTTGCAGGATCTGCTCGGCTACGCGAACGACTACGCCGTGTGCATTCAGCAAATGGAGACTCTTGTTGCCCCGGAAGCCGGAGCGAACATGCGGGACCTGATGAAGGCGTCGGGAATTGTCATTGGCTGGCATGGTGCGGAAATGGCCCGCGCCGATCATGAGATCGAAGATGCATGGAACCGGTTTCTGGATGCTGGGCGATTCTGGCCAAAACCAAATCGCTCAGCGATTTGATGCGTCACCTTTGAGTTCGGCAAGGATTTCAGCTGTGTGCTGGCCTCTGTAAGGACTTGGTGGCGCGGGTGCCGGTTTCTTGCCATCGAATCGAGGCGCCGCTGCTGCCTGCAACCGTCCGTCCGTAGTCTGCCAAACCCCGCGTGCTGCCATATGGGGATCGGCCTTGGCGTCATCTGGCGAGAGTACCGGACCGACACAGGCATCGCTGCCATCGAAGAGTGCTAACCAATGCGCACGCGATTGACCGGCGAACAGATCGGTAAGGCGCGCGCTGAGATCTGGCCAAAGGGACTTCTCGAACTGCTGTTCGAATTCTGCATCACCTGCAAGTCCCAAGCGCTCCAGAAAGATCTTGTAAAACTTCGGCTCCAGACACTGAACGGAGAGAAACAGGCCGTCGTCACATTGATATGTGCGGCTCCAATGTGGCCCGTCCAGCAGGCTGTGCCCCCGTTCGGTAGCGAAAGAGCCTGCAGCGCGAAGCGACATCAGCAGATTCATCATATGCGCCGAGCCGTCGACAATAGCGGCATCCACAACGGTACCCCGGCCGGTAGCACGGGCTTTTAACAGGGCGGATAGCATGCCGATCACGAGATAAAGACCGCCGCCGCCTATATCGCCGACAAGGGTTGGGGGAGGGAAAGGCGTAGCGCCTGCCGGAGAGGCATACCAGAGCGCCCCTGACAGTCCGATATAGTTCAGGTCATGACCGGCTTCGCGGGCTTTGGGGCCGGCCTGCCCCCATCCCGTCATGCGGCCATAGACAAGTCGTGATTGCTCCGCGAAACACTCATCCGGTCCCAACCCCAATCTTTCCATTACACCGGGTCGAAACCCCTCTATCAGCCCGTCGGCCCCTCTCAGCAAGGCTTTCAGGGTAATGATATCCTCCGGCGCTTTGAGATCGAGGGCGATTGAGCGCTTGCCCCGGTCGAGCAGGTTATTGTCGCTCTTACCTGGAGCATCCGCTGGGGCCTTGCGGTGCACAGTGATTACGTCAGCGCCAAGGTCGGCAAGCAGCATGGCGGCGAATGGAGCGGGGCCTATAGCCTCAATCTCGATGATACGGACATCAGACAACATGTGCGGTATCCAGCTGTTCGGGCATGGGGACACATGGTCGCTGTATTGCGAACCCGCGGCAATGCTGAGAAGGTTTTTGCTGAACAACAAAAAACGGCCGAAACCAAAGTTTCGACCGTTCTTGTTATTGGCTCC
The DNA here is from genome assembly GCF_039990255.1 of Nisaea sp. Taxonomy (GTDB): domain Bacteria; phylum Pseudomonadota; class Alphaproteobacteria; order Thalassobaculales; family Thalassobaculaceae; genus Nisaea. The sequence continues at coordinate 1,151,068 of NZ_JBDXGG010000018.1, forward strand.
CCGGGACGGATTCGAACCGCCGGCCAAGCGATTAACAGTCGCTTGCTCTACCGCTGAGCTACCGGGGATCAGCAGCTCGCCGAGGTGTTTGCCCCGACGAGGTGGCGGTATATAGCAGCGCTTTTCTGAGAGTGCAAACGCGAAACGTAACGTTTTGCCGATTTTCGTGAGAGCATTTTGGATGGCGCGTTCTCACGCCCGAAAACAGGCACTGAAGGCCGCAACGGTACCGAGGTCTTCTGGACTATCGACGAAATCTTGGAAGGGAAGTTGGAGGCCCGGGCCGGAATCGAACCGACGTACAAGGATTTGCAGTCCTCTGCATCACCACTCTGCCACCGGGCCAACAGGGCGCGATTGGTAGCCTCGGTGCCATCATCCGTCAATGCATTTATAGTGCTTTTCTTTCTCTAATGAGTGCCAGCTCAGCTGAGACCCAAAAAAATTTCCAATAGATAGTGGCTGTGTGACCGTTCTTACCCTGGCCCGGCAAAAGTGTTCACTCTATCAATGTAAAGTGTTCGCTCTATCAATGTGACGGAAGTGCCGGTAGCGAATCCGGGTTACGCCAAGGGCAGACTGATTTTGAAGCCGGCCCCTCCAAGCTTACTTTTTTGGTATTCGAATTCACCCTGATGCTCCTCGACAATGATGCGGTGGCAGATGGCAAGCCCTTGCCCGGTTCCCCTGCCTGGCGCTTTTGTCGTGAAGAAAGGATCGAAAACCTTATCGACTAGTGCTTCAGGTACACCCGGTCCGGTATCTTCAATCAAGACCGAAACCTCTTGCGCTGTTGCCCCCACAGATATCTGGATGTGATCCAGAATTGCCGCACTCGGGTCTCGATTATCTGCAATCGCTTGCGCTGAGTTAACTATCAGGTTGAGCAGGACTTGTTTAATGCCATCCGAACGTATCGGTACCGGGGGAATGTTATCAGGAGCCTTGATTTCCAAGGTCGACACATATTTCCATTCGTTCTTTGATATAACTGACGCGCTGTTTGCCAGATCGACAATATTTGCAGGCTCAAGCTTTTCGCCGCTTGGGTGGCTGTAGAGCCTGACAGCGTTGACGATATTGGCAATTTGTCCGGTCCCTTCGAGTGCCTGTGAGATTGCCCGGGGCACCTCCTCGCGCAGGAAGTCGGTATCGAATTCAGCTTGAATGCCCTTCATCACCTCGCTTGCATCCGGGACGGCTTCTAGCTTTTCGGACATGGTATCGAGTGCGCCGAACATGTCGTCGAATCCATCTTGCAGGAAACGAAGATTGTCGGAGATATATTGGGTCGGGGTGTTGATCTCATGTGCGATTCCGCCGGCAAGAGTACCGAGTGCCTCCTGCTTGTTGGCGACCATGAGTTGCTGCTCGAGCTGTCGGCGTCCAGTCAAGTCGCGGATATTTATTGGCCGTCCCATCGAAGAGAGAGGTTCGGGCTTGATTGCGAGGATTCTGCCATCCCCAGTCGTGACTTCGATCACGTCCTGGTCTTCAATGACATCGAAGACACCATCGATTTCTTCCGCAAGATGCCCGTTCTCACGCGTTATTCGGACAGGATTGCAGGCTTCGATCACCTGTTTGATCGAATAGTTCTTGATGTCGGTTTTTACCGGAATGTTAAAGTGATTCAAAACCGCTGTGTTCCAGAACACCATCTCGCATTCGAGCCCGATGATCGCGAAACCGTCCTTCATGATCGAGAGCGTTTCCTTCAGCATCCGAAGGTTACTTTCCGCAACTTCCCGAGCATGAAACAGCTCAACACTTTTTGTGTTCAAAAGTTGTTCTGCTTCCTCGCGGGCTTTTGTCTCGCGGGCAAGCTTACGTTCGAGAAGGGAAACTTTCTCAAGCGGATCGGCAACATGTTCGTTCGACATAGTCATTCCTCTTCCACCGTTAGTTCAAACGGGTCAGGCGAAAACTGGCATTGAAGACAAGAGCTTCGTTTGCCAGATCGAGGCGTTCCACCTGAATGGGTTCGTTGAAATGCTCGATGCACCCTTCGATCAACCCGTGGCACACATGCCCCAAACCGCGTTCCGAGGTATAGTTCAGGAGGAGGCTTTCCGCAGATTCGTCCGTAACAATGATTTTCGGTAAATCAGCGTCCGGGTAAAGCGTCCTGACCTGAGTGTGGATCACGCCGTGAATAGCATGCAGGAGTTCGAAACACCCCGCATAAGGAGCGACAAAGGTAGGATGTGCGTTAAGCAGGCGGCCGAATAGAAAGCGCCCGAATACCATTTGCAGGGAGATGGCATCCACGCCGGTTTCAGAAGAGAGGCTTAGAACAAGCCGGACCATCTCTTCATGCGAATAGGTTGCGACCCGGCTGTAACTGCCACCAGAGGGTAATTCTGGGTCGCTGAGAATAGCGTCAGCGGTTGCCAAGCCGAATTGATCTTCAACAAGATTGATAAACTCAACAAAGATCTCTCCCTTCATTTTACTCCTCCTGATTGATCAAAACGACCTATTTGAATGTTGTCCGGTCCGTTGAAGTGCTGCCTGAGCTCAGCTCAGCAAATGAATGATCCTTGTTTGATCTTAAGTTTCGGTTCACGGTGTCCTGACAACTGAGTTACAGTTTTTCTGGGAGCATATTCCGGCCGTTCTGTTGTCTGGCCTATCCGCATTTGGGGGCAATATTTGCGGAAATTTTTCTTTTTGAGCGGGTTCTTTTAGAAACATGTTGTCTTTGCCCAAAATTGCTTTCGTAGATGATGAGAAACGGGTCCTTGCAGGCCTTAAAAGGCGCCTCAGAGGGCAAATAGCCCATTGGGAAATGACCTTTTTTGATAGCCCCGTCGATGCACTTGATGCATTCCGCAAGAACGAACCGATTGTAGTTGTTGTCGATATTCGAATGCCGGATATGAATGGCATTGAGCTGGCTCGTAAAATCAGAGAATATGGGCATAATACAGTTTGTATTATTCTCTCGGGTTCGACAGATTTTGATCTGGCGGTATCTTCAATAAATGATGCAAATATTTTTCGGTATTATGTGAAGCCGTGCCCTGTTGAGGAGCTGATCTGTGGGATCACAGAAGCTATTGAACATCATCGCGAAAGATTTCTGCCGGTAAATGCAGAAGTATCAGAGCCAAAGCCTGGAAGCAGGCTTGCTGCAATTTCGACAACTGGACTTGAGCTGATTCCTTATGGCGTTGTCGTCTGCAATACGGATGGAAAAGCAATATTCGTGAACTCTCGTGCAAGCCGGATTCTTGGAAACGAAGAGAGTTTGTCTCTTGATACCGAGCATCGGTTGAGAGCGGGATATGTTGAGGAAACTCAAAAGCTACGCAATGCGATTTCAGAGGCACGGGAAGAGAGTGCGATGACCGCACTCACTCTAGGGTCCGATTCCGAACAGCCTTTGCGAGTTACTGTCCAGCCTTTTGATGACAAGAACGGGGCTACGCTTGGGCACGTTGGACTGTTTCTTTTTTCCGAGTCCGAGGTATCTATGCCAGCCCCGAAACTCCTCATGGAGATGTTCGGTCTTACCATTTCGGAGTCACGACTAACGTCGCAACTATCGAAGGGCCTTTCGATAGAAGAAGCCGCTGTTGAATGCGGAATTACAAAAAGTTCGGCGCGGACCTATCTCAAAAGTATCTTCTTGAAAGTCGGCGTATCCCGTCAGGCTGAACTTGTACGTACAGTTCTGGTGTCACTCGCGACTCATTGAAACTTGAGTGCTTGCCTTGATATCATCAATGCGATTCGCCAATCCGATGCTTTCGATATACGCCTCATCCGTCGGATAATGCAGGGGAGCTCTTATGAACATATTGCTTTCCGAGCTGTTGAAAGAGCCAACAAAAGCTTGAGCCAGATGGACCACGGACAAAGGTGAAACCTCGGTCTTGCCACTCTTCGCCGGCTCGTGGTGAAATGCGACCGCTTCGACGACGCCGTCGGGAAATCCCCAAAGGCCCATCAGATAGGCTGCCAGTTCAGCATGTGACGCTCCGAACACTTCTCGTTCTGCTTCAATGACAGACATCGTTCCTGCTTCGACGAGGCTCATCGCGGCTGTGAATTTTTCGACGTGGTTAAGGCGAAGAATGGCGGTACCAATATGGCAAAGGACACCTGCCGTCGCCGCCTCGTCGACTTGAGCTTCACCGAGATTAAGCGTTAGAGCTATCTGGCGCGATAGCCCTCCTATCATCAATGACCTTTCAGCCAGAATTTTACTCTCACATGTTTCGGCGCTATCGGCTGTTTCGGATACATAGAATTCCGACACCATGAGGAGCGCGCGCACAGTTTCGATTCCTAAAACATCAACAGCCTGACCGCAGTTAGAGAGTTTTCGGGAGAGGTTGAAGTATGCAGAATTCGCCAACCTTAGGATCTGGGTTGATAGCCCCAGATCCTCTTCAATAGTTTTTGCGATATCGACCGTTGTGCTGAGTGGATCATCGAGCTCTTTCAGAAGCCGCGTATAGCGTTCTGAAAGGACAGGAACGCTCTTCATTTCGCCGAGGAGAATACGAAGGCTTTTTACCGGTAGTAAATCCCGCACGGAGAATGTGCTGCGGAGTGCTCCGATGAGGAGATCTGCATCACACGGTTTTGCAATGAACCGATGCGCATATCCAAGAGCGGCGAGCATTGCTTCCTGTTCTGCAAACCCCGACAAAATGAAACGGATACTTTCCGGGTTTTTCTCGGCTGCTGCAGTCAGTACGGCTACTCCATCGATTGAGGGCATTCGCATGTCGGTCACAACGGCATCGAATGGTTCGGCGTTGATGCGATCGACGGCTTCCTGACCTCCGACGAGAAATTCCATATCCCACTCATTTCGCATGCTCCTCAACATCCGCCGTAGACCGCTGATAATGTTAGGCTCGTCATCCACAAAGAGAATGACAGGTTTCGTGATGTTACTGCTCATACTTTGCTACCTTGTATTCCCGTCAAAATCGGTCGAGGGGAGAAAATCCCGTGTGTTTTCTTCCGGATTTGACCGCCGGATTTGAATCCGAATACCTGTTGTATTGGTTTTCCGGCCAGGCGATAATTTGCACCTTTGTTGCGGTGTCCGATGGGCATGTATGGGCCATGCATCATTGCGCCGACACCCCTTCGTTACTCGGTGACCTATCGCCGGATTCGATATTCTCTATCTCTATCGGTTTTGGCCATTCCCGGTCCCGAGCAGCAGAGAGTACGCGTTCGTTGACGTCGTGACCGGCCATGGTACTGAGAGTCACATTCTGATTAATGACTTCCTCTATCACCGCATCGCTGAAACCCCATATTCCGAGAAGATAGGCTCCGACCATCAGGCCAGTAGCACCGAAATACTTATTTTCTGCTTCCCATCGTTCGGGGGTGTCCAGTTCCCCTATCTGGTTCTGGTAAAGATCAGGAAACTGGTCGGCGAGTGCGATTGATCCGATGTTACAAAAGGCTGCTGCAACCTCGAGTGACCGGGCTGGTTGTTCTGTCAGCCCTGCTGCCGCGCCCATAGCTTTTGCTGTCTCTGCAATCTCAATGGTTTCGTCCCATAGTCGCTGAACCTGAGTGTTCGAATATGACCCGATCTTAACGTCATCATTGATTTGGATGAGTTGCTCGACAGCAAGACGCATCATTGCGTCCGTCACTGTTGGCGCCGAATTGTTCTCGTCGCTGGAGAGATGACTCACTGCTATCTGGAGTAAACCGGCGCCTGTGATCAGATCGGTATCCATTCGGCCTTCTCGAAGGCTGCGCTTTGTGCTGTTCGGCAGAATAGGCGTTGTGTAGCGCGTGACTGCCGCCCGAACAAAATCGTTCTTAAGCTCTTTGCTACGCTCTGCGACCCGCGTTACGTACTGGGCGATTTCTTCGGATTTGCATGGTTTAGTCAGGATGTAATGGGCTTTGGAGATAAGCCGGGAGGCAATCTCCGACTTTGACCGTCCTGATAGCGTGACCCTTACTGTCGACGGCCAGCGAACACCGACTGCCTCAAGCAGATAGTCGCCGGACTGGCCGGGCATGTCCTGGTCCGCAACGATGATGTCCACCTTGCGTTTTTCAAGGACATCGAAGGCTCTCTCAACGCCGACAGCGACCTCTATCCGCCATTCGTTCCTGTACTTTGCAAGTGAACGGCGAAGGCCTTCGAGAAAGTTCTGATCGTCATCTACAAATAGAACGCCGATTGTCATGAAAAATCTCCTCGGTTAGCCGTGCCGCAATAATGTGTCGTCAGCTCTGTTCTGCCTGCTTCGCCTGCACCCGCGTTCTGAATTGCACCCACTTCCGGCCATATTGGAGGAGTTGCTCGGCGCTGAATGGCTTTTGCATGACGTCTACGGCACCAGCTGATTTGGCTTTTTCCCGGAAACCAGTTTCCGTAATGCCTGAAAGGATGAAAAAACCCGTGAAGCGACGGTCGACGAAGTCCTGACCGCGAGCAACGACTTCTTCAAGAAGTTCTGTTCCGGTTCCTCCAGGCATCATCTGGTCCATGAAGACAATGTCGAAAGGCTGTTGAGTTGAAGTCGCGAGTTCGAGTTGTTCCCGCGCCTCGTCAATATTCGAGGCGGTTACGATTTCTTCGACACGGGCCATGCGAAATACCCGTCGAAGCGTGCTTTGGATTTCATGAATATCGTCGACAATCAGAACGCGCCGGATCCCGAGATCCGTATCCCGGCGCCGATTGCCTCCATTAACTGCCGTGCTTTCCATCATCTCCACCATTATCTGTGCTCGTGGAGATCTCTTTAATCTCGCGAGCCATCAAGTGACTGATGGCACTATTCCGGCATATGGATGTGGGCACTATCCGCATTTGAGGACGAATTGATGGCGGTTAGTCAGAAAGCGGAATACTGATTTCCGCTTTCTGAGGCATGTAAGTTATTTTGGGACTTAATTGTTGCTGCCGCTTGCGCTTTCAAGATCACACGTTACCTGCTGCCAGCGCTCCCAGAACGGCGTCGGTCACTTGCCGCGTGGTCGCGGTGCCGCCGAGATCGCGAGGAAGAACAGATCCATCCGCAGTCACCCGCTCGATGGCGGACATCAATCGTGACGCTGCCTCGGTCTCGCCGAGATGCTCAAGCATCATGGCACTGCTCCAGAATGTTCCGATCGGATTCGCCACGCCTTTGCCCGTGATATCGAAGGCCGAGCCATGGATGGGCTCGAACATGGAGGGCATATCTCTCTCTGGCCGCAAATTCCCCGTCGGTGCTATGCCGAGTGAACCGGTCAAGGCGGCAGCGAGATCGGAGAGCACGTCGGCGTGCAGGTTTGTGGCAACAACCGTATCCAGGCTCTTAGGGTCTAGCACCATTCGCGTGGTCATCGCGTCGACTAGCATCTTGTCCGTCTCGACATCCGGATAGTCTGATTTGATTCGCTCGAAAACGCTGTCCCAGAACACCATCCCGTGCCGCTGGGCATTGGATTTGGTCACAAGCGTCAGCTTTTTTCGCGGACGGGATTGAGCGAGCTCGAAGGCAAAGCGCTGGATTCGTTCGACGCCTACCCTTGTGAAGATGGAAACGTCGAGACCGACTTCTTCTGGCATGCCGACATGAGAGCGGCCGCCGGCTCCGGCATACTCACCCTCCGAGTTTTCACGGACTATCACCCAGTCGAGATCTTCTGCCGTGACGCCTGCGAGTGGGCCTTTGATACCAGGAAGCAGGCGGGCAGGGCGGACATTGGCGTATTGATCGAGCGTCTGGCAGATCTTCAGGCGCAAGCCCCACAGAGTGATGTGGTCAGGAATATCCGGGTCGCCGGCGGAGCCGAAAAGGATTGCATCGAATCGGCGCAAGGTATCGACGCCGTTCTCCGGCATCATCACGCCGTGCTTGCGATAATAGTCGCCGCCCCACGGGAAATGCTCGAACGAGAGCTCGAATTCTTCGCTGCTGGATGCGAGTGATTCGAGAATTTCGACGCCGGCATCGACAACTTCCGGACCAATGCCATCACCTGGGACAGCGGCAATTTGGTATTTTTTCATGCTCATTATCGTTGCGGCCTATAACGGGCCGTTCCTCCCTAGGGCGGTATCTGGATTGTGTTCAAAAACCCCTCAAAGTATAACAGCCACAAGGCCGCGTATCGGCCTGCCTTTTCACATGCTGGAGCACTGTCGCGAAATGACGGACTTTGCCACTGCACGCCACAATATGGTCGAGAGTCAGATCAGGACGAACAAGGTCACCGATACGGCGATCATTGACGCTTTCGAGGATGTCCCCCGGGAGTTGTTCGTCCCCAAACACCTGATGGGCGTCGCTTATGTCGACGAAGATTTGAACCTTGGCGACGGCCGGGTTCTGATGGAACCGATGGTATTCGCGCGATTGCTGCAGATAGCCTTGCCTGATGCAACAGACGAGGTAATGGATGTCGCTTGCGGGTGTGGCTATTCGACGGCAATCCTCTCTCGTTTGGCCGGGACGGTTTACGGTATTGAGCAGGATGAGCAGCTTGTCAGTGGCGCCAACGAACGGCTCGGGTCTCTTGATGTGGACAATGCGGCGATTGTCGCGGGGGACCCGCTTGACGGTTATGCAAAGAAAGCGCCTTACAGCCTGATTGTTATTGGCGGCGGGGTTGAACGGATCCCGGAATCGATCATCGATCAACTTACCGATGGCGGAAGGCTGGTCACGATACTATATGAGAACGGAGCGCGGCAGGGTAACGCAGTGCTTATCGAAAAATTCGGATCTACGGTTTCGAAACGGGTGGTCTTCGACGCCTCCGTGCCGTTGTTGCCGGAGTTCCGGAATGAGTCGAAATTTGTTTTTTAGACTCTCAAGTTTGTTTTTATTGAAGCGGAAAATTCTCGAATGACACGGGTGATCGGTATGAAGAAACTGCATCGCACTGCTGCGATGCTGACAGTGTCAGCTTGCATTCTTGGTGTTTCTGCACCTGCAGTTACTGCCGAAACGCTTTCTGAGGTTCTTGCCTATACGTACCGAACCAATCCCACTCTCAATGCAGCCAGAGCGAACCTGCGTATCGTCGATGAAGGCGTTCCGCGGGCTAAGGGCGGTTGGCTGCCGACGGTCTCGTCAACACTTTCTCTCGGCTATGCGAGAACCGACGTTGACACCAATTTAACGTCCAGTGACGGCAACACGACGCCGAAATCGGCCACCGTTACGGTAACTCAGCCGATCTATCGCGGTGGGCGTACGGAAGCGGATGTGAATTCTGCGGATTATAGTGTGCAGCAAGAGCGCGCCAATATGTTCGATACCGAACAGAATACGCTGCTGAATGCGCTTACCGTTTACATGAATGTAATTCGGGACCAGTCCGTTCTGGAGCTCCAGAAAAAGAACCGGGCGCGCCTGGAAACCCAGCTTCAGGCAACGCGGGATCGTTTCGAAGTCGGTGAAGTGACGCGGACCGACGTCGCGCAGTCGGAAGCGCGAGTCGCTATTGCCGATGCCGATTTGATTCAGGCAGAAGGTAATTTGATTAGCTCCCGGGTCGCATACGAACGGATCGTTGGTACTGTACCGACCGATCTGGAAGATCCCGACATTGATACAGCCCTTCCGGAAAGTCGGGAAGAGGCTGTCGAGCAGTCAGTTATCAATAATTTTTCCCTGATCGCTGCCAAATTTGATGAACTTCGGCTTGGCGAAACGGTTGATCTGGTGTTCGGTGAGTTGCTGCCGACTGTGAATCTTGTTGGTTCTGCCGAATATGTCGAGGATAGCGGTTTTAACGACGACAAAACGACTGAACTTTCTGTTACGGCTCAAGTCGTCATCCCTATCTATCAGAAGGGCCAAGTCTCAGCCCGTGTGCGCGCCGCGAAGGAAAATGCAAACCGCTCCAGGATCGTCGTTGAGTCGATTCGCCGCGATACGGTAGACCTTGCCGCACGTGCATATGAAGCTTGGCAGACTTCGGTAGCGCAAATCTCGGCTCTTAATTCCAGCGTCGATGCCGCCGAAATCGCACTCGACGGTGTCCAGCAGGAAGCTACCGTTGGTGCTCGGACTGTGCTCGATGTTCTCGATGCGGAACAGGAGCTCCTCGACTCTCAGGTCAGCCTTGTTAGCGCAAACCGGGACGAAGTCGTGGCTGCGTATACGCTTCTGCTCGCCATGGGTAAACTCACGGCGGAAGATCTTGACCTTCCGGTCGAGTTCTACGATTACGACAAGCACTACCGGGATGTCATCGATCGTGTCTGGGGTACAGATGTGTCAGGAAAACTTCCCTGACCTCCTGGGACTACTGCTCGGACGTCAGGCTGGCGTTTCATAAACTTGTAGGATACCCTTTAAGTCTCTTGATTCCTTGTGGGTTTGAGTCTGGATGAGTGATACGGCGCAAGAACCGTCGATGGAGGAAATACTCGCCTCGATTAGGCGAATTATTTCCGAAGACGGTGAGGAGGGCGAGGAAGCCCCACCCCCCGAAGAAGCTGCCGAGCCAGAGCCGACTCCGGAACCGGAGTCCGAGCCTGAAGCAGAGCCGGAGCCTGAAGCAGAGCCTGAAGCTGAGCCGGAGCCTGAACCTGATTTCGAGGAAGAAGAAGACGTTCTCGATCTGACGGATATGGAGGAAGAACAGCCGGAGCCGCTTTTCGAAGAGCAGAAATTTACCGACGACGAACCGGAACCTGCTCCCGCACCGCCTCCGCCACCACCTCCGCCGCCGTTGCAACAACCGCCGGCGAGTGAGGGGCTGGTTTCGCCACCTCAGGCTGCCGAAACGGTCGATGCGTTCAGCCGTCTTAACGAAAAGCTGAACGAGGACTATCACGAGCTGCCTATTGGCAACGGGGCTATTACGCTTGAACGCCTGACGCGTGAGTTGATGCGTCCGATGCTCAAGGAGTGGCTCGATCAGCACCTGCCTATGATGGTTGAACGGCTGGTTCGTGAGGAGATCGAGCGGCTGGTGATGCAGTCTCAGCGGCGCGATCCCTGGTAAGAACCTTTGTGTCCCAGCTTTCCGGGCTAGAATTCCAATCGATGATGCCCTAAACCTGCTCTCCTTTCGGGGAGCGGGCTCTATTCGTTTCCTGATACCGGTTTCATGACAAGGCCAAGGGCATCATCATGCTTGGAAAGACATTCGACGCGGCCGCGGTTGAGCGGACCCATTACGAGAACTGGGAAAAGGCAGGCGCTTTCGCCGCTGATCCGAGTTCGAACAAGGTCCCGTACACCATCATGATGCCGCCGCCGAACGTCACCGGCAGTCTGCATATGGGCCATGCGCTCACTTTTACCATTCAGGACGTTCTGGTCCGCTATAAGCGGAAAAAAGGACAGGATACGCTTTGGCAGCCCGGAACAGACCATGCCGGAATCGCCACCCAGTCTGTTGTGGAGCGTCAGCTCGCCGCCAAGCAGATCGACCGGCGGGATATCGGTCGTGACGCGTTTGTCGAGAAGATTTGGGAATGGAAGGCCGAGTCCGGTGGTACCATCACTAACCAGCTTCGTGCTCTCGGTGCTTCGCCTGACTGGCCACGCGAACGTTTCACGATGGATGACGGCTGCTCGGAAGCCGTCGCGAAGGTATTTGTCGAACTGCACAAGAAAGGTCTGATCTACAAGGATAAACGCCTTGTGAATTGGGACCCGAAGCTGCATACGGCGATCTCGGACCTGGAGGTCCAGCAGGTCGAGAGCAAAGGCCATCTCTGGTATTTCCGTTATCCGCTGGAAGACGATCCCAGCCGGCATATCGTTGTTGCGACGACTCGTCCGGAAACCATGCTTGGCGACAGCGGCATTGCCGTTCATCCGGACGACGAGCGCTACAAGGATCTGGTCGGCAAATTCGCCATTCTTCCGCTGGTGGGACGCCGTATTCCGATTGTCGCGGACGAGTATTCCGATCCGGAAAAAGGTTCCGGCGCGGTCAAGATGACGCCTGCCCATGATTTCAACGATTTTGAGGTCGGTCGCAGGCACAATCTGGGACAGATCAACATCTTCGATAGCCACGCGCGCATCAACGAGAATGCGCCCGAGGCCTATCAGGGGCTCGACAGGTTCGACGCCCGCAAGAAGATCATCGCGGACATGGAAGAAGCAGGGCTGCTGGAGCAGATTGAAGATATCCAGCACACGGTCCCGCATGGCGATCGCTCCGGTGTCGAGATTGAGCCTTGGCTGACCGATCAGTGGTACTGCGACGCGGAAACTCTGGCGAAACCGGCTATTGAGGCCGTGGAGACCGGGAAGACCCAGTTCGTTCCGAAGAGCTGGGAGAACACCTATTTTGACTGGATGCGTAATATCCAGCCCTGGTGCATCTCCCGTCAGCTTTGGTGGGGGCATCAGATCCCGGCCTGGTACGGCCCGGACGGCACTATTTTCGTCGAGGAGTCCGAAGAAGCAGCACAGGCTGCGGCGGATGCGCATTATGGAGCAGCGTCCGAGATCGCGCGTGATGAAGATGTACTGGATACCTGGTTCTCTTCAGCGCTCTGGCCGTTCTCCACGCTTGGCTGGCCGGAACAGACGCCGGAGCTGAATCGCTATTATCCTGGCGACGTGCTCGTCACCGGTTTCGACATTATTTTCTTCTGGGTCGCCCGGATGATGATGATGGGGATTCACTTCATGGGCGAGGTGCCGTTCTCCACGGTCTATATCCACGCTTTGGTGCGCGATCAACACGGCGCCAAGATGTCCAAGTCCAAGGGCAACGTGATGGATCCGCTCGATCTTATCGAGAAGTTTGGCACCGACGCGCTGCGTTTCACGCTGGCTGCCATGGCCGCGCAGGGCCGAGACATCAAGCTCGCGGAGAGCCGAATCGAAGGTTACCGGAACTTCACCACCAAACTCTGGAACGCCGCCCGTTACGCGGAAATGAACGAGTGTCAGTGGGATGCATCGTTCGATCCAAAAGCCGCGACACAGACCGTGAATCGCTGGATCATCTCCGAGCTGGCAGACACGGAAGCCAAGGTCTCCAAAGCTATCGAGGGTTACCGGTTCAACGACGCGGCGGGTGCGCTCTATCATTTCATCTGGGGAACCTACTGCGACTGGTATCTGGAATTTACCAAGCCGATTCTCTCCGGTGCCGACAAGGCTGCTGCGGAGGAAACTCGCAAAGCTACCGCCTGGGTGCTCATGCAGGCGATCAATCTGCTGAACCCGCTGATGCCGTTCATTACCGAAGAGCTGTGGTCTGCTTTCGGCGGCGAGGGCCAACTAATTACCACAGCTTGGCCGGATGGTTTGCAGGAAGCTGCGGACGCGGATGCCATCGCCGAGATGGACTGGGTGGTGCGGCTGATTTCCGAAGTGCGCTCTATCCGCTCGGAAATGAACGTGCCGGCTGCCGCTAAGATCGATCTGCTGCTGAAGGATATGTCCGCTCAGACAGTGGAGCGGATGGAGCGGAACCGGGATGTGATCCTCCGTCTCGCTCGCTTGGAGAATATCTCGGCAACGGACGATATTCCGACCGGTGCGGTGCAGGGCGTGATTGACGAGGCGATGCTCGTTCTGCCGATCGCCGATGTGGTCGATCTGGCTCAGGAACGCGTGCGCCTGGAAAAGGATCTGGGGAAGCTCGATGGCGAGATCATGAAGCTGGACAAGAAGCTGTCGAACGAGAGCTTCATCTCCCGCGCGCCGGCGGAAGTGGTGGAAGAAAACCGCGAACGGCTGACCGACGAGAAGACCAAGCGGGACAAGCTGGCTGCCGCGCTGGAGCGGATCGCTGCGCTTTAGGCTGCTAACACCTTAGTCCGGAACACTTTCCCAAAGCCCGCGCTTCCCGGCGCGGGCTTTTTGTTCGGCAGGTCTGTAGGCATCGCCCGCTTCATCGGCAACTGCCCAGCCGGACAGCACCATCTCGTTCGATAGATCCTTCCTATTAACGATACATCGGGCGTTGAAGGTCTCCACGGCGACGCAGCGCGCCTGCTTGCGATCCGCCAGTTTCTGAAGATGCTTCTTTGCAGCGGCGCCGCAGAGCCAGGGCAAGGAGCCGCGCAGGCATTTCTGACGGGGGGTCGGTGCAACAATCCCGAACAATCGGATCACGTTTCGGTCTATCTGGATGGTCCCGGCATCAATAACGCGGGCCTCGCCCTCGACGACGATTGGCTCCTTTTCTGCCGCTATTGGGGCATTGGAAAAGCCGGTCAGACAGAAGAGCATCGATAGCAAGAGAACTGGCGCATGCATGCGGTCGCTCCATGATTAAATCGACGGTGCGATGAAATCAGGCCAGATTCCGCTTTCTTCTGCAAGTCTGAGGGGATCTTTTCCACGTGTGAAACCAGTTTCGACCAATAGGGCTTTCATGCCGCGTGCCCGACCACCGAGTACGTCAGTGTGCAGTGTGTCGCCAACACAAAGCACTCGCTCCGGCGGGATATGGGCCAGGTCGTGCATGGCAAGTTCGTAAACCGGGGCGAAGGGTTTGCCCAAAAACACAGGCTCTATTCCCGCTTCGTCGGCAAGTTGATGCGCGAGAAATCCGGGCTCCAGACTCATTGCGTCAGTATAGGGAGCGGTCAGGTCCGGGTTGCCGACTATGACCGGGCGGGGATGGCGCTTGAAGCTCTCGAGGATCGGCGCGAAATCCTTTCTCCAGAAATCATCGCAATCGAGCAGCAACAGGCCGGAGGCCTCGTCGACATTTACGTTGTTACCCGGCCAGGCACGAATGTCATGGCCTCCTTGAGGGATAAGGCGGGGATCGAGGCCGATAGCCGCCCAGAAACCATCTCCTCCACTCTTAAGCATGCTTTCCAGCAGGCTGACACCGGCGAAAATTTCCGATTCGTCAAACATATAACCTCGTGTGCGATGGCTTTCGCACATCGCCGCGATGTTCTTTGAGCCGTCATTCGAGACGACGCGGACGGCAATGCCTGCCTTGCGAATACACTCATAAGCCGCAGGACCCTCGGGGATGACCGGCGGGCCGAGGCTGAGAACTCCGAAATTGTCGAGGATCACGGCGTCAAAATCGTCAATGATCTCGGCAATGCCGCTTATCCGGCGCGGCGTGACGGGCGGCGGTGCGGGCGGCAAACGGTGCGACCAGCGCAGATACCCGGCCCAGCTATCGTCGAACGTCAGATATTCCCTCGCGCACATGCCTGTCAGTCCCTCAGTCGGTCGGGTTTTGGAACCGGAGCGGTTCCAGAAGAATGGTTCCGGGCAAATTGCTATCGCGCACGGCCCATGATTAAGATGTCATGCGATGTCATGCATTGATTACAGGCAGATGCACCGTCTGCCAACGCCGCCTCATCCCCGAGGGTACGGAATCTGAATGGTACAGCACGGAGACAGGACCGGGATTGAACAGGAGCCGCGCCGCTGGCGTAGCTCCGAGTTTATCGGTCTTGTCGCCTTTCTTCTCATCTGCGTGGCCGTCCTGCCATTTGTGCGGGACAGCTACATCCTCCAGGACGTCTGGGTCGCACTCTGCGGCGCCATCGGCATCAACTAGTTTAGCCATCTCAATCGGACAGGAGAGCCAGAATGGCGCGGATCATCATCGGCGGCTTTCAGCACGAGACTAATACATTCGGGCCAAGCAAGGCGGGACTGGACGCTTTCACCAGCCCCGGAAGCTGGCCAGCACTGGTCACGGGCGCGCCACTGTTCGAAGCCGTCAAAGGCATCAACCTGTCCGTCGCGGGCTTTATCGAGCAGGCCCAAAAGCTCGGACATGAGCTGGTGCCGACGAGCTGGGCCGCAGCGTCTCCCTCCGCCCATGTAACGGACGACGCCTACGAACATATCGCCGGGTTGGTTCTGAAGGGCATTGAAGAGGCCCTGCCGGCTGACGCCATCTATCTCTGCCTGCATGGCGCGATGGCGACGGAGACATATGAAGACGGTGAGGGAGAGCTGCTGCGCCGGATACGTGCGCTCGTCGGCGAGGATATGCTGGTTCTGGCCAGCCTCGACCTGCATGCCAATGTCACGCCGGAAATGGTCTCCCGGGCTAACGGGCTCGACGCCTACCGGACCTATCCGCATATCGATATGGCTGATACAGGGGGGCGGGTCGCGCGCCGGCTGGATGCTCTCCTGAAGTCAGGCCGCAAACCCGTCCACACTTTCGAGCAAATTCCTTTTCTGATGCCGCTGGTCCGGCAATGCACAATGGCAGAGCCTGCTGCCGGCCTCTACGCGATGATCCCGGACCTGGAGGCGGCACATGGCGTCTCGCTCTCCTTTGCAACGGGCTTCCCGGCAACCGATATCCATCATTGCGGCGCCTCTGTTTTTGCTTATGGAGACACCGTGGAAGGTGTGAAACAGTCGGTGAAACAATTGGTTGATGCCATTTGCGCCAAGGAGGCAGACTTCTCGGCCGCCTTGCCCAATCCGGACGAAGCCGTGCGTGAAGCAATGAGGGTTGCGGCCTCGGCGGACCGCCCGGTTGTCATTGCGGATGTGCAGGACAATTCCGGCGGCGGCGCCGACAGCGATACGATGGGGCTGTTGCGTGCATTGGTACGCAACGGCGCCGAGGGAGCTGCTATCGGCCTTGTGGTCGATGCAGAGGCGGCTCTGACCGCGCATGAGGCCGGTGAAGGGGCTGACGTGGTGCTGTCTCTCGGTGGCAAGTCCCGTGTCCCGGGAGACGCCCCTTTCGACGGTACGTTCCGGGTCGAGGCATTGTCGGATGGCGAGTTTACGGCGACCGGGCCGTTCTATTCAGGCAGTCAATTGCGACTGGGTCCATCCGCGCGGGTGAGCATCAATGGCGTGCAGGTTCTGGTCGGCTCACGCAAGGTGCAGATGGCGGATCGGATGATGTACCGGTTCCTTGGAATCGAGCCGGAACAAATGAAGATCCTTGTGAACAAAAGCTCGGTGCACTACCGCGCTGATTTCGCACCGATTGCCGCGGAAATCATCGAATGTGCGTCTCCGGGCCCAGTTCTGGCGGATCCGGCGGCGCTACCGTGGAAACATCTGCGTGAAGGGCTGAGGACACGGCCGCTGGGGGAGCCTTTTAAGGCGGGTTGAGCTCACTCTAAATCGGCTTCCGCGCACGCGGGGACCCAAGGAAGGCCAATAGAGCTCTATGATCATCTAGGTTCCGGCTCCGGCCGGGATGACGTCTAAAAAGCGATGACGACGTAATCTAATTACGCCGCTAGTTCAATCCAGACCGGGGTGTGGTCCGAGGCTTTGGGCTTGCCACGCGGGCCTGAATCGATGCCGGAGGCTTTCAGCCGGTCGGCTGCTTGTGGCGAAAGCAGCAGGTGGTCGATCCGCACGCCGTGATCGTTCTGCCAGGCGCCGCCCTGATAATCCCAGAAGCTGTAGCGGTGCGGTGCGGTGCTGTAGATCCGGTAGGCGTCGGCATAGCCGAGATTGAGAATGGAGCGGTATGCGGCGCGGGATTCCGGCTGGCACAGCGCATCGTCGGCCCAGCCGGCCGGATCATGCACGTCTTCATCCATCGGCACGACATTGTAGTCGCCGGCGAGCACGACCGGGCCTTCGCGTTGCAGGAGCTGTTCCGCCCGAACCTTAAGACGATTCATCCAGCCCAGCTTGTAGGGGAATTTCTCGGTCGCGACGGGATTACCGTTCGGCAGATAGATCGAGGCGAAACGGATACCGGAGATGGTGCCTTCGACATAGCGAGCTTGCTCATCGCTGTCATCGCCGGGCAGTCCTATCAGAGGATCCTCGATTTCGTGCTTAGAGAGAATGGCGACGCCGTTATAGCTCTTCTGCCCGTGCGCCAGGATCTTGTAGCCTCGTTCCTCGATCTCGAGGCGTGGGAAGTTCTCGTCGACGGTTTTGGTTTCCTGGAGCATGGCGACGTCCGGCTGGAAGCTGTCGAGCCACTCCAGCAGGTTCGGGAGCCGCGCCTTGACCGAGTTGACGTTCCATGTGGCCGCTTTCATGGGGAATCCGTTCCGAAGGAGCTTGGAGAGTACGAACTGTCAGTTTGCCCACGCTCCGTCGCGCGGCCAAGGTACTTTGCCTGATATCAAGGAAACCGGTGCGTTAGCGTCGGTCAGAGAGAGAAGGACGTACCGCAGCCGCAGGAAGATGAGGCATTCGGATTCGTAACTTGGAAATAGGCGCCGAGCAATTCGTCGACATAATCGAGCACGCCACCATCCAGCAGGTCGAGAGAGGTATCGTCCACAATCACTTTCATACCGTGGCTCTCGAACACGTGGTCGTCATCTTTCATCACATCGTCGAAACCGAAATCGTACTGGAAGCCGGAGCAGCCGCCGCCCTCGACGCCGACGCGCATGAATTTGCCGTCGCTATTCTCTTCCATGTCCAGCAGGACCTTGATCCGCCGGGCCGCGCTTTCGCTTAACCCGAAGCTGCGCACACCAGCACCCGGAGGTGCTGCAACAGCACTGTCACCATGGTTTTCAGTGAGGCTCATCGCCGCTCCGATCATCGCGTTCAAATTTATGACCGTGATCATAATCACGTCCCTGATGAGAAAGTAATGCTTCAGGCCCTGAATTCAACTGTTTTCGGGCCCTTGGCATTGCGCAGAAGTGCGCCCGAGAGTAGGTTCCGCCCAGTTCGAATCGCACTTGGTCCCCGTAAATGCCCGAGTCCCAAAACTGGACGTTCAAACAGCAGTTCGCGCCCTATGCTGCGGATTTCAGGAACAGCCGCGGCCGGCAGTTCCCGGAGCCGGAAGCACGTGAGCGCACACCGTTCCAGAGAGACCGGGATAGGGTTTTGCATTCCGGCGCTTTCCGGCGCCTGGAATACAAGACCCAGGTTTTCGTCTATCACGAGGGCGATTATTACCGCACCCGGCTGACTCACAGCCTTGAAGTGGCGCAGATAGCCCGCTCGATCAGCCGTTCCCTAGGCCTGAACGAGGATCTGGCGGAAGCCCTGGCGCTTGCGCACGACCTCGGCCACACGCCGTTCGGCCATGCCGGCGAGGACGCTTTGGACGCCGTGATGAAGCCTTATGGTGGCTTTGATCACAATGTGCAGACCGTTCGGGTTCTCACTCTTCTGGAACAGCGCTATGCGTCATTTGATGGCCTTAACCCTACGTGGGAAACCATCGAAGGTATCATCAAGCATAACGGCCCGCTGACTGATCGGGACGGAGTTGGTGACGTACCACCGATTATTACCGAGTTGGATTCGAAACTTTCTTTGCAGTTAAGTGGTTTTGCCAGCGCAGAAGCCCAGATCGCGGCGCTTTCCGACGATATAGCGTACCACGCGCATGATATTGACGATGCGCTGCATGCAGATCTTTTCGATATCGAAATAATGCGCGATGTGCCATTGATCGGCCCCATCGTCTCGGAAGTAATGGAAAGTTACGGGACCCTCTCCCGCGCCAAAATGGTGCAAGAGATTGTCCGCCGTCTTATTGGCGCCATGGTCGAGGATTTGCTTGGCGAAACGCGGCGAAGACTTTCAGAACACCGTCCAAATTCCGCCGATGACGTCCGCAGTGCGCCCGTTCCGCTAATTGCTTTCTCCGCCGAAATGGAGGAACAAAACCGGACATTGAAAGCGTTTTTGTTCCACAACATGTATCGTCACTACAAAGTGAATCGCATGGCCAGCAAGGCCCGCAGGGTGGTAACGGACATGTTCGAGTTGCTGATGGCAGAGCCTAATTGCCTTCCGGCGCAATGGCAGCGCACCGGCAACGACCAGCCGGGCCAGATTGACGATACCAAACAGGCGCGCCTTGTCGCCGACTATATCGCAGGCATGACCGACCGCTTTGCAGTGATTGAGCATGCTCGTCTTTTTGATCTAAACGCGAAGACTTAAATGAACGTTTTCAGATACTTTCAGAACAAACTTGATGCATCGATTGAGGCGCTGGTTGCCGAGGGAGCACTACCCTCGGGCATGGATATCAGCCGGGCCGGCGTTGAGCCCCCGCGCGATCCGAGCCACGGCGACATTGCCACGAACGCCGCCATGGTGCTGGCCAAGCCCGCTAAAATGAAGCCGCGCGATATTGCCGAGTTGCTGATCGTTAAGATGCGAGCATGGGACGAGGTGAGCGAGGCAGAGATCGCTGGACCAGGGTTCATCAATCTTCGCATCGTCGACGGGTTCTGGCGCAGCGGCATTGCCGGACTGCTGAAAAAAGGCTTGGAGTACGGCAAGTCTGATATCGGCGCAGGCAAGAAGGTGATGGTGGAATACGTTTCCGCCAACCCGACAGGCCCGCTGCACGCAGCTCACGCCCGTGGTGCCGTGATTGGGGACGCGCTGGCCTCGTTGCTGACCAAGGCAGGGTTCGACGTAACCCGCGAGTATTACGTCAACGATGCTGGCGCTCAGGTAGATGTCTTGGCCCGTTCTGCCTATCTCCGCTACCGGGAGGCGCGGGGAGAGGATATTGGTTCCATTCCCGAAGGTTTCTATCCGGGCGAATATTTGAAGGATGTCGGTGAGGCTCTTTCGGCGCGCGATGGCGGAAAATGGATGCAGTCCCCGGACGAGGAGTGGCTTCCTGAAGTGCGCGCCTTTGCGATCTCGATGATGATGGACGGGATCAAGGAGGATCTGACAGGGCTCGGCGTTGATATCGAGATTTACAGTTCCGAAAAAGCTTTGGTCGAGGCCGATTCTGTCGATGCCGTGATGCAGACGTTGGAGGACCGCGACCTGCTCTATACCGGCGTCCTGCAGCCGCCTAAAGGCAAGCAGCCGGATGACTGGGAGCCGCGCCCGCAGCGTTTGTTCAAGGCTATGCAGTTCGGAGACGATGTCGACCGGCCGATCCAGAAGTCTGACGGCAGCTGGACCTATTTCGCCAATGACGTCGCTTATCACCTAGATAAATACAACCGCGGCTTTGCCGAGATGATCAATGTCTGGGGGGCGGATCACGGCGGTTACGTTAAGCGTATGAAGGCTGCGGTGAAGGCCGTGACCGATGGCAAGGGCGCGTTGGACGTCAAGCTTTGTCAGCTTGTGAATCTGATGGATGACGGCAAGCCTGTGAAGATGTCGAAACGCGCGGGAACCTTTGTGACCCTGCGCGATGTCATCGATTCGGTAGGCAAGGACGTATTGCGCTTCATCATGTTGACCCGGCGCAACGACCAGACCCTCGATTTCGATTTCAAGAAAGTCACCGAGCAAAGCCGGGAAAACCCGGTTTTCTATGTGCAATATGCGCATGCGCGCTGTCATTCCGTCTTAAGACATGCCGCTGAAGCACTTGAGGGTACGGATGTTTCCTGTGCCGGATTGGCGCCGGTAGTGCTGGACCGCTTGACCGATCCTGCCGAGCTTGGTCTCATGAAACTGTTACTCGGATGGCCTCGTACGGTTGAAGGTGCTGCGGAAGCGCACGAACCGCACCGGATCGCTTTCTTTCTTGGCGAGGTTGCCACCGGTTTCCACAGTTTGTGGAACAGGGGCAAGGAAGACACGACTTTGAGGTTCCTGGTCGACGATGACCGCGAGTTGACTATGGCCCGGCTGGCTCTGGTTCGGGCAACGCAGACCGTCCTCGCGTCCGGCCTGTCAGTGATCGGGGTTGAGCCTGTGGAGGAGCTGCGCGCATGAGTTTGCATTCGGGAGCGCCGGAACGGCCGCGAATGATCGAGGAAGAGGACCGTCCTGGCCCACCGCCACTCATGTCGGAAGAAAAGACCAAGGGGAGGGGATTGACGATCATTGCCGCAACGCTCGCGGTTGCAGCCTTTGCGGGCATCGTCTGGTACGCCTATGATCAGGGGCGCCGGATAGGTAGTGAAACCGCTGCACCGCTAATCAAAGCCGATGCAACGCCGTCAAAGGTCCGGCCTGATGCTCCGGGCGGAATGGAAGTTCCGCATCAGGACAAGCTGGTGCTCGACGATCTGGGCTCCGGCCGTGGTGCACAGAACAGCGAGAGCCGGGTGGAACGCCTGTTGCCCCCACCCGAGACGCCGCTGCCGCCGCCAGAACCCCTTTCGATCCCGACGAATGATGCGACACTGGCTGCGGAATCCCCGACGCCGAGTGTGCCCGATGCGACGCCGTCCCCGGATCCGACCTCGACGGCAACCGCTGTGATTCCACCGGCGAAGAAAACTGCGGACACGGCGCCGAAAACACTTGTTCCGCCGCCGCCCGCTGTTCCTGCTGCGAAGGTCGAAACCCCGGTCACGTCTCTCGCGCCGAAGACCATCGCGGCAAAGACACCCAAACCGTCACCGGCACCTGCTCCAGTACCTGCACCAGTCGCCGCAGGCGGTTTCAATATCCAGATCGCCGCCTTGCGGAGCGAGGATGCAGGCGCGAAGGAATGGAACAGAGTGAAAGCGGCTAATGCTGCTTTGCTTGGCGCACTCCGGCCAACTTACCAGCGTGTGACGACCTCCAACGGGGTATTTTTCAGGGTGCAGGGCGGACCGTTGAGTGAAAAGGCCGCGCGAGATACTTGTACTGCCCTTAAAGAAAAAGGTCAGGCCTGCCTCGTGGTAAAACGCTAGACAGGAAAACGCCAATGCGCGCCTTGATCCTCGGCTGTGCAGGACCGGAACTCAGCCGGGCCGAGCGCCAGTTCTTTATCGATATCGATCCATTTGGGTTTATTCTGTTCCAGCGGAATTGCGAAAGTCCCGCGCAGATCCGCATGCTGACCGAAGATCTGCGCGACTGTGTCGGCCGACACGCGCCGGTCCTGATTGATCAGGAAGGCGGACGCGTTCAGCGTCTGAAGCCACCACAATGGCGTGCCGCACCGCCGGCAGCCTTGTTTGGCGTGCTCTACGCAGATAACCCGATCCGCGCGGAGCAAGCTGTAAGGATCAATGCCCGCCTGATAGCAGCGGAACTCACGGAGTGTGGCGTCGATGTCGACTGTCTGCCGTTGCTTGATGTCCGGCAGGATGGCGCTCATGACGTTATCGGTGATCGAGCTTTTGCCTACACACCGGAAATCGTTTCCCGCCTAGGACGCGCGCAGGCAGAGGGCCTTGCGGCCGGCGGAGTGGCGCCGGTGATGAAACATATTCCGGGACATGGCCGGGCAGGTGTCGACAGTCACCATTCCCTGCCGAGAGACGATACAGAACGGGACGAACTGGCTTCTATCGACTTTACTCCGTTCAGGGACCTTCGGGATCTGCCGATGGCGATGACGGGGCATGTCGTTTACGAAGCGTTCGATGCGGTACGGGCGGCCACGGTATCGCCGGTCGTGATCAGAGATATAATTCGCAAGGAAATCGGCTTCGACGGTCTGCTGATGACCGATGATATTTCCATGAAGGCGCTCGCTGATCCTTTGGAGATCTCTTCCGCTAAGGCACTTGAGGCAGGATGTGACGTTGTTCTGCACTGCAATGGCGATATGACGGAGATGCAGGCAGTCGCCGGAGCGGCTCCGGTTCTGTCCGGCAAGGCTCTTTCCCGTGCGGAAATGGTGCGGGGCTTCCTCGAACGTATCCGGCGGGAGGCCCAACCGGTGGTGCACGAAGAGCTTCTTGCGTCATTTGTTGCGCTGACCGGCGCGGAATAGACGGAACCCTTATGGAAGACCTGATTTCCAACGTCCTTTTCACGGCCTCTATCTGGGCGCTACCAGTGTTGATCGCGATCACGATGCATGAGGCGGCGCATGCATATGTCGCCAATATGCTGGGGGATCCAACAGCCCGCCTGATGGGCCGCGTAACCCTGAACCCGTTCGCTCATATCGATCGGTTTGGCACAATTATCCTGCCGGTTCTCTGCGTGATATCTGGATGGGCTCTCGCAGGAACACCCTTCGTCTTCGGTTACGCTAAACCGGTGCCCGTTGCAGTGTCCCGATTGAATAACCCGCGCCGCGACATGATGCTGGTCGCCGCAGCCGGTCCGGCCATCAATGTAGTGCTGGCCTTTTGCGCAGCGGTACTATTGCACACTGTCTCCTGGTTTCCGGAATGGTTCAGCGCCTGGTGGCAAGCGACCTTGATCAACGGCATCCTGCTCAATCTTGTGTTGGCTGTATTCAATCTGCTGCCGATTCCGCCACTTGACGGCGGAAGGATCGTCACTGGTCTCCTGCCGTATGAGTTAGCTGTCCGCTACTCCAAGCTTGAGCGTTTCGGCCTTTTCATTGTCATCGGCCTGATGTTTCTGCTGCCCTATATTGGCCGCGAGATCGGCGTCGATCTCAGTTACGCCATGCAGATCGTCATGTTCGGCGTCAAAAATCTGCTACACTTTATTTTGATGCTCACGGGGCAAATCTGAGGCAGGCAATGAGTGACAGTTTCGAAAGCCCGTTTCCGGATCACCGCCGCAGGCGGGAGCCGGTTCAGCTTTCACTGTTCCTGAATATCGATGGTTTCGAAGGACCGATCGACGTTCTGCTGCAACTTGCCAGGGATCAGAAAGTCGATCTCATTCATGTTTCCGTCCTGCAACTCGCGGAGCAGTATCTCGGCTTCGTCAATCAGGCCCAGAAACTCAACCTGGAACTCGCCGCTGATTATCTGGTGATGGCCGCCTGGCTCGCCTATCTGAAATCGCGTCTGCTTCTGCCGCCTGACGAGAAGGAAGAGGAGGAGCAGAGCCCGGAAGAGATGGCGGAAGCCTTGCGGTTCCAGCTCATGCGCCTGGAGGCGATGCAACAGGCCGGTCAGGCGCTGATGTCCCTTCCACAGTTTGGTGCGGACTTCTTTGCCAGAGGGCAGGGGGAAAGCATTTCCGTCCGGAGGCGTCCGATTTACGACGTGACGCTATATGAATTGCTGCGCGCCTATGCGGATCATCGGGTGCGCCACGACAGGTTGGCCCTGCGCATTGAGGCAACCCACCTTTACTCCGTTGAGGATGCAGTCCAGCGCCTCAGCCGTGTTCTCGGCGCCGTGCCGGAATGGCAAACCCTGTTTTCTTTCCTGCCGAGCGGATTGCGCAAAGGCCTTCGTCTGCGCTCTGCCGTTGCCTCGACCTTTGTTGCCTCTCTGCAGTTGGTGAAGGACGGAAAGGCGGAGATCAATCAGGCTGGGACCTTCGCCCCGATCTATTTTCGCTCCCGGGAGGGCGATGCGTGAGTTTTGATACATCCGAGAATTCCGGCCCAAGCCGATCTGAACGAATCGTTGAAGCTCTGTTGTTCGCGAGTAAAGACCCGTTGCCGATCTCCGAAATTGCCGAGCGTCTACCCGATGGCGTTTCCGCTGAAAGTATTTTGGAAATCCTGCAGGCTCGCTACTCCACGCGCGGCGTTCATCTGGTGCAGGTCAAGGATTGTTGGGCTTTCCGAACCGCGCCCGATCTTGGAGATGCGCTACGGGTCGAGATGGCTGTGCGCAGGAAGTTGTCCCGCGCGGCGGTTGAAACCCTGTCCATCGTTGCTTACCACGAGCCGGTTACCCGGGCGGATATCGAGGAAATTCGGGGCGTTGCAGTCAGCAAGGGAACGCTCGATGCGTTGCTTGAGGCCGGCTGGATTCAACCGCGGGGCAGGCGTCAGGTGCCGGGGCGCCCATTGACCTGGGGTACGACGGAGGCATTTCTTGATCATTTCGGCCTGACGGCACTTAGTGACCTGCCGGGGCTGGAAGAATTGAAGGCGACTGGGATGCTGGACAAACGGCCCGGCCTGACATCAATCGCCATGGGGGAAGAAGACGGCATTGAGCCGGACGACGGCGATGGTGAGGATGATGGGCAGTTCGATCTTCTGGAAAGTGATGACGGCGCATAGGCTCGCTCTTCTTGAGTTGTTGTGATGCCTCGGTGCTTGAGCGCACGTGTGCCTTCTGATACCTCCCTGTGTGTCATGACATTGCAAATTAATCGCGTTTCGAAGCGTAAAGCGCCAATACTTTCCGGCATCTGGAGCGGGAGCGGAGAATGACGTCTGTTCTTCGCTTGGAAAGCGTCAGCCATCAGTTCGACGGTATGCGCGTGGTCGATGACCTGACTCTGGATATCGCGCAGGGTGAAGTGCTTTGTCTGCTGGGGCCTTCAGGCTGCGGGAAAACAACGGCGCTTCGCATAGCAGCCGGTCTCGAGCCGCTCCAAACCGGCCGAATATTGATGGGCGATACAGAAGTCGCTGGACCCGGTTTACAGACGCCGCCAGAGGAACGCGGAATTGGTCTCGTGTTTCAGGATTACGCGCTGTTTCCGCACCTGAACATCATCGACAATGTGGCTTTCGGTCTCTCCGAGTTCGCGAAGCCGGTTCGCCGGGAGAAGGCGCTTACTGAATTGCGGCGTGTCGGTATGCATGGTGCCGCCGACAAATTTCCGCATGAGTTGTCCGGTGGTCAACAGCAGCGCGTCGCGCTCGCACGGGCACTTGCTCCTAATCCAAGGATCATTCTGCTGGATGAGCCTTATTCAGGGCTGGATAGCGCGCTTCGGGCTCAGGTTCGTGACGATGTCCTTCATCTCCTGAAGGAGAGCGGTGCCGCCACGCTGATGGTCACCCATGATCCAGAGGAAGCCATGTTCATGGCGGATCGGATCGCTGTGATGCGTGACGGAAGGATCGAGCAGGAAGGCTCTCCGCACAGTCTATACTGCTATCCGGACTCGGCGTTTGTTGCCGGGTTCTTCGGAGAAGTGAATGCCTTTACCGGACCGGTGAGAGATGGTCACGTCGCAACACCGGTTGGACCAGCTGTCGCCGGGGATCTTGCGGAAGGCTCGCAGGCAACAGTGGTGGTCCGGCCCGAGGGACTGCATGTGACCACGTCTCAGGCCAGTCAGAGTGACTATACGGCTCTGGTCATGCAGGCACGTCTGCTTGGGCGCAGCAGCTTGATTCATCTGCATGTTCAGTCAGGTGAGAATGGCAGTACAAAAGAGTGGCATTTCCACTCCCGAATGCCCGGTATATTCCTGCCGGATGTAGGAACGCGGCTGCGGGTAGATTTCGACCCGGGGCAAATCTTCGTGTTTCCCGCGCAGGAAGACTGAATTCGTTTGGCCAAATGCCCCGCTGGACGTTGCAGAGGACCCATGATCATGCCTATATACGGCAAAAGTCCTAGTACGGGACGTAACTAATCTAGACAGACGGGGGCGTTCGCTCATGGGTTTCGGTAGTATCTGGCATTGGCTCGTTGTTTTGCTGGTCGTCGTCGTGCTTTTCGGCGGAAGCGGGAAAATTTCCTCGCTCATGGGCGACTTCGGCAAAGGTCTGCGCAACTTCAAGAAAAGCATTAAGGACGAGGATGGCGATCAGGCATCCGAGGGCGATTCCTCGAAGAGCCTAAATGCCGAGCAGCCCGCTGCTGCTGCGCAGCCTAAGGCTGACGAAGCACAGAAGAGCTGACGAAATCCGCTGGTTAACCGGCCACAATGCCGGAAACGAACCACGTACGGGCCATCAGGTGCCGTGGCGTGAATAATGGTATGCGCTGATGTTTGATCTCGGCTGGCAGGAATTTATGCTGATCGCGTTTGTCGCGGTGGTCATTGTCGGGCCCCGCGACTTGCCGCGACTCGTGCGCTCGGTCAGCTCCTATATCCGAAAGGCACGTACGATTGCCCGTGACTTCCAGAGTAGTCTGGAAGAAGTCGCCCGCGAAGCCGAACTCGACGATCTCCGCAAGGAAGCCAAAAGCATCTCCAGCGGCGATTTCGGAAAGCGCGTCACCGACTTGGTGGACCCGGGCGGGGACACCAAGAAGGAGATGGAGCGGATCGCCGGTCAGGCGCGGGATGTGGCGTCGTCACGCCCGGTCGAATCGGCGCCGGATGAGATAGAAGCCGAGAGCATACAGGATGCGAAAGCCCCTGTTACTGCTGAACCGACCGAGGCTAAACCCTCAAAATCAGACGGTAAGAACGCGCCGGAAAGCGCCGCGGCAGGACAATGATCCATGACTGAGGATACTGAAGAAAAGCGGATGCCTCTGCTCGACCATCTTGTGGAGCTGCGCAGCCGCCTGATCTACTCTTTTGCCGCTTTTATTATCGCCTTCTTCGTCTGCTATGCGTTCGCCGAGCCGATTTTCGCGTTTCTGGTCGAGCCGCTTGCCAGTCTGACCGAGGGTGAACCGGGCCGCAGGATGATCTACACGGCACTGCACGAGGCCTTCTTCACCTACCTTAAAGTCGGCTTCTTTGCGGCAGCCTGTCTGGCTTTTCCAATCATCTCGATGCAGATCTGGAGCTTCATCGCTCCCGGACTCTATAAGGATGAGAAGACGGCATTCCTGCCGTTTCTGATCGCGACGCCGATCCTGTTCACTATCGGTGCGGCCATGGTCTATTATCTGGTCATCCCGCTGGCTTGGCAATTCTTCCTAGGCTTTGAACATCCGGGTACTGACGGCTCACTGCCTTTGGTTCTTGAGCCGAAAGTCGATCAGTACCTGTCTCTGGTCATGCGTCTGATCTTCGCCTTTGGCGTATGTTTCGAGCTACCGGTACTCATCATCCTGCTGGCAAAGGTCGGCATGGTGAGTTCCAAGGGGCTCGCCAAGAAGCGGAAATACGCGATTCTCATCGCGTTCGTCGTCGCCGCCATATTGACGCCACCGGATGTCATCTCCCAGGTCCTGCTCGCCATTCCGGTTGCGATTCTCTATGAGATCTCGATCATCGGCGCGCGCATCATCGAGAAAAAGCGCGGCCAGCAGGCTGATGACGACGAAGATGATGAGGACGAAGACGAGACCTCGTCTAGCACCGCCACCTGACCATGCGGCGCCCCGGCAACGGATCGGGGCCTGCCGCTGGACCCGTCGGGTGGCACTGCCTATAAGATCAAACCGGAATTCCGAACAGAATGGACGTGTGAGATGCACGATATCAGATGGATTCGCGAGGACGGAGCGGCCTTCGACAAGGCCATGGCGCGCCGCGGATTTGCCTCGCAGGCCGACGCTATCCAAGCCCTCGACAAGCAATGGCGCGATACGACAACCGAGCTGCAGAGCCTGCAGCAGCGCCGTAACGAAGCTTCCAAGGAAATTGGCAAGGTGAAATCCCAGGGCGGCGATGCCGATGCCCTGATGAAGGAAGTTGCCGATATCAAGGATCGGATGCAAAGCCTTGAGGAAGAGGGGCGTGTCCATTCCGAGAAGCTGGATGCCGTGCTGTCCGGCTTGCCGAACGTGCTGGACGACGATGTGCCGGACGGCCCCGACGAGAGCGCAAACGTCTTGCTGCGCACTGTCGGCGACGCTCACCGTCCGAACGAAGCCTCTCCGGACCACGTCGCCATCGGCGAAGGTCTTGGCATGATGGATTTCGAGACAGCGGCGAAGCTTTCGGGCGCTCGCTTCTCGTTGCTGCGCGGCCAGCTTTCCCGTCTGGAGCGGGCCCTGGCGAACTACATGCTCGATATCCATACGGGAGAGTTCGGCTATACGGAGGTGTCGCCGCCTTATCTCGTGCGGGATACAGCGCTTTACGGCACGAGCCAGCTTCCGAAGTTCGGCGAGGATCTTTTCAAAACCACAGGGGATCATTGGCTGATCCCGACTGCAGAAGTACCGCTAACCAATATCGCAGCTGGCAAGATCCTGGCAGAAGAGGAACTGCCGTTACGCTTCACGGCCTATACGCCGTGTTTCCGTTCGGAAGCGGGCTCTGCTGGCCGGGATACGCGCGGCATGATCAGGCTTCACCAATTCAGCAAGGTCGAGCTGGTCTCGGTCACGCATCCCGATAAATCAATTGAAGAGCATGAGCGGATGACCGGTTGCGCCGAGGAAATGCTGAAGCGCCTCGGGCTTTCTTATCGTGTCGTCACACTCTGTTCGGGGGATACCGGATTCGGCGCGCGCAAGACCTATGATATAGAGGTGTGGTTGCCGGGGCAGGACGACGGTAAGGGCATGTACCGGGAGATTTCAAGCTGCTCCAACTGTGGCGATTTCCAGGCCCGCCGGATGAAAGCCCGTTACCGTGTCGATGGCGGTAAGCAAAACGGGTTCGTGCATACGCTGAACGGCTCTGCGCTTGCGGTTGGCCGGACACTGATTGCTGTGCTGGAAAATTATGCTGAAGCAGATGGCTCCGTCAGTATTCCGGAGGTGCTGCGCCCCTACATGGGCGGGTTGGAAAAGATCTCGGCCGTGGGCTGACAGGAGCGCGAAACATGACTTGGCCTCTCGACGTCAGCAAAGCCCGCATTCTGATTTCGAACGATGACGGCTATTACGCACCGGGGCTTCAGGTCCTGGTGCGGATTGCCCGATCACTTTCGGAAGATGTCTGGGTTGTGGCGCCGGAGAGCGAACAGAGCGGGGCAGGGCATTCCCTTACCCTCAGACGTCCCCTGCAGGCCCGTGAGCATCAACCCAACTGGTTCTCCGTGAACGGCACACCGACTGATTGCGTGCTGCTCGCTGTAAATGAGCTGATGAAAGGTAAGCGCCCCAACATTGTGCTGTCCGGCGTGAACCGGCATGGCAATCTGGCAGATGATTTGACCTATTCTGGCACGGTCTCGGCTGCCATGGAGGCAACCATCCTTGGTGTACCTGCTGTTGCTTTCAGTCAGGAATTGATCGAGGGCCAACCGGCGGATTGGACCCCGGCTGAATGCTATGGGCCAAATTTATTGCGCCGAATTCTGCATGAAGGTTTTCCGGCTAACACACTGCTAAATATTAATTTCCCTCCTGTTCCCGCAGAGCAGGTTAAAGGCATCCGTCTCACGTCTCAGGGCCGTCGTAAAAGTGGCGACGATATTATGGAGGTGACAGACCCACGCGGCGCACGGCATTACTGGATCGGGCATATGCAAAGCATGAAGCCTTACGCGGAGGGTACCGATCTCGCTGCAGTCGATGCAGGCTACATCTCGGTGACACCGATCAAGATGGACATGACCGACAATGAGACTCTGAAGTCGCTTCAGGGTGCGTTTCAACTGGCACACTCAACTGATTGAGCAGCGATGACTCTTGAGGAAAGCAAGATACGCCTGATCATGGAGCTGCGGCGCGAGGGGATCGCCGACAGTGCCGTTTTGGGCGCTATTGAGCGCGTTCCGAGGGAAATCTTCATCCCGGCGCCTATCAAGACCTTTGCTTACGACAACAGGGCGCTACCCATTGGGGCCGGCCAAACAATCAGCCAGCCCTTCGTGGTCGCCTTCATGACGCAGGCCCTCACTATCAACGATCGCTGCAAGGTTCTCGAGATTGGCACCGGGTCTGGATACCAGACTGCGATTCTGGGCCGTCTGGCACGTCGTATCTACACGATAGAGCGGCATCCCACCCTGTCTGATGAAGCGAAAGAGCGTTTCGAAGCTCTAGACCTGCATAAAGTGGTGACCCGGGTCGGTGACGGCAGCAAGGGCTGGCCGGAACAGGCACCGTTTGATCGCATACTCGTCACGGCGGCATCGGAAAGCGTGCCGGAAATCTTGCTGGAGCAACTGGGCGAGGGCGGTATCATGGTCGTTCCGATCGGCCCGCAAGACGGCACCCAGCATATTCATCGCTTTACACGGACAGAGGACGGAATTGAGGATGAATGCCTTCTGCCGGTGCGATTCGTGCCTCTGGTCGAGAGCGAAGTGCGGGACAGCGCTTGACTGTTCCAGTGTTGAGCGGCTCCTGGCGCGGACCTGTCAGCTCTGCTTGAGAAGGTGCTTTGCAAAACCTAAACTCGCACCATGGCAATGACGTTCCCACGTATTAGAAATTGGTTGGCCCTTCTTGTTTTGGCCAGTCTGCTCGCTGCCTGCGGCGCGGGCGCACCGCGTCTTGCCTATAGCCCTTCAGGAAAAGCGTCGTCTCATCTTGCCATCCCATCTGGTGGGAGGATCAGTGCCGGCCCGAGAGACACGGTCTATGAGATTTCCCGGCGATACGGTGTTCCGGTGCGGGACATCATCCTCGCGAATCAGCTTCAGCCACCCTACAAACTCTATGTAGGGCAGGACCTGCGTCTGCCGGCACCGAGCAGCTATGTGGTGCGGCAGGGAGACACGGTTTTCTCGATCTCCCGGCGCTTCAATGTCGATATGCGTACGGTCGTGCAGATGAACGACATCACGCCGCCTTACCAGATCCGGGTTGGACAGGAGATGCGTCTGCCATCGCAGGAGATCGCTAAAGACGCGACCGTCGCCTCCAACACCAGAACATCGCTTAGCGCCCCGCAACTTCCAAAGGGGCCTGGCAGTCGCGGTAGCACGACCCGAACGGCGCTGCTGTCACCTGGGACTGTTGCCTTGCCGCGGCTTAATCCGCGAAACGCTGCTCCGTCAGCGGGACAAACAGTTGTGCTTCGGCCCCCCGTTGTAAAACCCCGTGCGGCGCCCGTCCCGGCGACCAAGGCTAAAACCGGCCTTGAGGTCGCGAAGATTCGACCGCCGAAACGCGCGGGTTCAAAGTTCCGTTGGCCGGTTCGGGGGAGAATTATTGCAAATTTCGGACCACGCAAGGGCGGGCTTCATAATGACGGCATCAATATCGCCGCCCCGCGCGGTGCTGCGGTGACGGCCGCCGACAATGGTGTGGTCGCTTATGCGGGGGACGGGCTTCCCGGATTCGGCAAATTGTTGCTGCTGAAGCACGCAAATGGCTGGATCACGGCCTACGCCCACTGTGACCGCCTGCTGGTGAAACGCGGTGAGATTGTGCAGCGAGGCCAAACCATCGCGACAGTGGGCTCAAGCGGCAGTGTGGATCAGCCTCAGCTGCACTTTGAGGTGCGTCGGGAAAAGCGGGCTGTAGATCCGCGCCAATATCTCGATAGCATCTGAGACTTTGGTCAATCAGGTCAGCTTCTTGCCGAGATCTCCGGCCAGATCCTGAATAAACTGCCAGGCAACACGCCCGGAACGGGCGCCACGGGTGACTTGCCATTCCTTCGCCTTGGCCAACAGCTCTTCCGAGCTGATCGGCAGATCATAGGCCGAGGCGTAGCCTTCGATCATGGAGAGGAAGGTGTCCTGATCGCAGGAATGGAAGCCGAGCCAGAGTCCGAAGCGATCCGAAAGCGAGACTTTCTCCTCGACCGCTTCGCCGGGGTTGATGGCCGTAGAGCGTTCATTGTCGATCATGTCGCGGGCCATCAGGTGCCGGCGGTTGGACGTCGCGTAGAAGAGCACATTGTCGGGACGGCCCTCGACGCCGCCTTCAAGAACGGCCTTCAGCGACTTGTAGGAATTATCGGCGAAGTCGAAGGAGAGATCGTCGCAGAACACGATCAGACGACGCTCCGTATCCCGTGCGAGGTTAAGTAGGCGCGGAAGCGTTTCCAAATCCTCACGGTGAATTTCCACGAGGGCCAGGATGCCGTCTCGCTTCTCGTTTACCTGGGCATGCACTGCCTTGACCAGAGAGCTCTTGCCCATGCCGCGTGAGCCCCAGAGCAATGCATTGTTGGCGGGCAGGCCACGGGCGAACCGGTCCGTATTCTCGCGCAGCTGGTCAAGTTGAGGCCCAACCCCCTTCAGGAGAGATATATCGACGCGATTGATCCGCTTGACTGGATCGACCTGACCCGCTTGCGCATTCCAGACAAAGCCTTCTGCATCGCTGAGATCAGCGGCCTTGGCGGGCGGCGGTGCGATACGCTCTAGAGCGTCGGCAATACGGGCGAGAATCTCAAGCTCTCGGGCGTCGGACATGTCACTGGACCTTGAAAAAGAAGAATCGTCGAAGCTTTCAACCGGCCAAGTTACCGGCGCGGCGGGAAGGTATCATACGCCGCCTGTCCGTCAATTCCCCGGCCTGTGATTTCCACGGGCTTTCCGGCCATTGAAAAAGCGCGCCGGACCGGTATAGTCCGCCGTTCCGAGTTTTCGGCGTGTTCCAGTGGAAATCGCTGGCCGAGACGCCTGGGAGCGACTATGTGAGCGAAGTGTGCGCGAAAATCGATAGTGATCGTGCTGATCTTTGCGTTTGAATTGGGAGAACTTGATGTTCATTTCACCAGCCTATGCCCAAGCGGCTGGCGGTCTCGGCGGCGGCTTCGATGTAATGGCATTTCTGCCGTTGGTCCTGATTTTCGTTGTTTTCTATTTCTTGCTTATCCGTCCGCAGCAAAAGCGGGTGAAAGAGCACAAGGAAATGCTGTCCAAAGTCCGCCGGAATGATGTTGTTGTCACCAATGGCGGGCTGATCGGGACGGTTACCAAGGTGATCGACGATAAAGATGAGATCCTTGTGGAAATCGCCGAAGGTGTGAAGGTCCGCGTTGCCCGGAGCATGCTCTCCGACGTTCGCGCGAAAACCGAACCCGCGACGACCGAATCCAACGACAAAAAGTAAGAGTCTTCGCGGCGCCCTCACGGGCGCCGCTGACATATCCGATGACCCGTTATGGCGATGGCCGTCATGGCTAGAGGCACATAAAGATGCTCCAATTTCAGCCTTGGAAAACCGTTCTCGTTGCGCTGGTCTGCGCCTTGGGTGTCCTGTACGCAGTACCAAACGTGATTGAGCGCGATCTGACCCAGGTTCTTCCCTCCTGGCTTCCTGGTAAGAAGATCAATCTCGGTCTTGATTTGCAGGGCGGCTCACATCTTCTTCTCGAAGTCGACGTGGATGTTGTCGTTGCCGAACGGCTGGAAGCCATTGTTGATCAGACCCGGCGCAACCTGCGCCAGGAGCGGATCGGCTATCGTGGTCTTGGTGTGGCGAGCGATGCGGTCCACTTCACAGTTCGAAATCCCGAAGATCTTGAAAAAGCGAGACAGTCTGTCCGCAGGATCGATCCGGAGACGGAAACGGAAACCGGGGCCGGAAATACGATCCGGATCACGCTGACCGAAGTTGCGATGCGCGATCTCAAAGCACGGGCCATTGCTCAATCGATTGAGATTGTGCGCAGGCGCATTGATGAGACCGGTGTGCGCGAGCCGACGATCCAACGGCAAGGTGAAGACCGTATTCTGTTGCAGTTGCCGGGCGTTGACGACCCGGAACGGATCAAGGCGTTGCTCGGCCAGACCGCGAAACTGACATTCCGGATGGTTGATTCGACCGCGTCCGTTCAGGATGCAGTTCAGGGCCGCGTGCCGCCGGGTTCGCAATTGCTGCCGGCAGCCAACGAACGCCCAGGGGCACCGCAGAGTTACGTTGTTAAACGGCGTGTTATGGTCAGCGGTGAGAACCTCGTTGATGCTCAGCCGAGTTTCCAGGATGGACAGCCCGTCGTCAGCTTCCGGTTCGATACTGTTGGCGGCCGCCGTTTCGGCAAAGCGACGACCGAAAATGTCGGACGTCCTTTTGCCATCGTTCTGGACGGCAAGGTCATCAGCGCGCCCGTGATCCAGACCGCTATTCTTGGCGGCTCCGGTATCATTTCCGGCAGCTTCACCGTGCAGGAAGTTCAGGATCTATCGCTGCTGCTGCGAGCCGGTGCGCTTCCGGCCCCGTTGCAGGTTCTTGAAGAGCGTACAGTCGGACCGGGGCTTGGTGCCGATTCTATTGCCGCCGGCAAGTTTGCCAGTGTCATCGGTATGTTGCTGGTGATCGGCTTCATGATCGTCGCTTACGGATTCTTCGGCTTGCTGGCCAACTTCGCCCTGTTCTTCAACATGGCTTTGATCGTGGCCGTGCTCTCCAGCCTGCAGGCAACCCTGACCCTTCCCGGGATCGCGGGGATTGTCTTGACGGTTGGCATGGCGGTTGATGCAAACGTTCTTATTTTCGAGCGTATTCGTGAGGAAGTCCGGAACGGCCGAACGCCGATGGCTTCCATCGAGGCCGGCTATCAGCGCGCATTCCGGACAATCGTCGATGCGAATCTGACGACCCTGTTCGCGGCGCTTTTCCTCTACTTCATGGGGTCAGGTCCAGTGAAAGGATTCGCCGTGACACTGGGCATCGGCATTCTGACGTCTCTCTTCACAGCGACGCTGGTCAGTCGCCTTTTCATCGTGCTCTGGATGCGGCGCAGCCGGCCGATCGAACTTCCGATTTGAGGGAATAGATAGATGTTCAGACCACTTCGCATCGTTCCCCACGGAACCAATGTGCCGTTTGTTGCCAATCGCTATAAGGCCTTTGCTTTCTCTGTTGTGCTGATGCTGGTCAGTCTTGGCGGCCTCGTCGTCAACGGCCTTAATTTCGGTATCGACTTCCGGGGCGGCATCCTGATGGAGGTGAAGACCGACGGTCCGGCCGACATTCCGTCGATAAGAACCGCGCTCGGTAGTCTTGAGCTTGGTGATGTCAGCATTCAGGAATTCGGGGCCGAGGACGACGTCCTGATCCGTATTCAGCGACAGGACGGATCGGAAGCGGAACAGCTTACTGCCGTCGAAAAGGTGAAAGAGACTCTGGGTGAAGGTGTTGAATATCGCCGCACCGAGTTTGTTGGGCCGACCGTTGGCGAGGAGCTTAAGGAAGCTGGCTTGATCGCAGTTATCTGCGCGCTATCGGCCATCTTGATCTATATCTGGTTTCGCTTCGAGTGGCAGTTCGGTATCTGCGCCCTGATTGCGCTTAGCCATGATGTGTTCTCGACTCTCGGACTGTTCGCTCTCAACGGGCACGAGTTCAATCTTCCGACGGTTGCCGCGATCCTGACCATTGCCGGGTACTCGATCAACGACACCGTGGTTGTGTTTGACCGGGTGCGAGAGAATTTCCGCAAGTACAAGAAAATGACGTTCGCGGATTTGTTCAATCTTTCGATCAACGAAACCCTCTCGCGCACCACGATGACCTCGGTCACTACCATGCTCGCATTGTTAGCGATCTATTTCTTCGGCGGAGCCGTGCTGGCCGATTTCGCACTAGCGATGATTTGGGGTGTTATTATCGGGACCTATTCCTCGATCTTTATAGCCGTGCCGTTGCTGCTTTACATGCAGCCGCGACGGGGCGACGAGGATGATGACGCGGACTCTCCGGTCCAGATGCCGGAATACGAGCGGCAGGGAGCTGCCGACAAAAAGGACTGATCAAATGGATGTGACGCCCCTGATCCCGGAAGGCCTTCAGCTCATAGAGGCCTATGGCGACGGGGCGTTCCGGATCACCGGCGTTCGCTATGAGGGCGCAGTTTTTGTTTTCCCTGACGAAACACAGTTCTGGCAACAGGCCAGTGTCGAGGGGCTGACGGCGGCGGCATTCGCGCCGGTCACGGATAGAGAGACGGTTCCGGAGATCCTGCTACTCGGCACCGGCCCGCGCACGGAGTTCATCCTGCCTTCTATCCGCGCGGAGGTCCGGGAAAAGGGGCCTGTTGTGGATATCATGGATACGGGCGCCGCCTGCCGAACCTACAATGTCTTGCTTGCCGAAGGGCGCCGTGTCGCCGCCGCGCTATTACCCGTTGACTGATTCTTCAAACAACAATCGGCCAATGGCAGAGGATTTAGCATTCTGCCGAGAGATAGCCGGACGGGCCAACGCGAACCTGCTGCATGCCGCGCGCCTTCTTCCGACAGCACGGCAGGAGTTTTTCTTCGCAACCTACGCAGCCATGCGTTTGATCGACGACGCGGTTGACGATGGTTTTCTCTGCCGTCCGACTGAAGAGCGAGAGCATGAGCGCAGTGCCATGCTGGCCGATATCGATAATTGGCAGGACCAATGTCTCGGCAAAAGGGAACAGGGTCCGCTTCCAGCGGAGGTCTATCGAGCCCTGAAAGCGACGGCGCAACGTTCCGATCTTGGCGAGACGCCCTGGACCGGGCTCGCAGATGCCATGCGGCGCGATGTTTATGAACAGCCGATGCCAGACTGGGATGATTTCCTCGGCTATGCGGCGGGGGCGACCGTAGCTCCAGCAACCATTTTTATCTACCTGCTCGGCGCGAAACCAGCGGAGCGAGGTTTTGCCTGGGATCTGCCGGAGCTGCCGGTGCATTACGCAGCCGACCTTGGCATATTTTGCTACCTCGTACATATTCTCCGCGATCTGGCAAAGGATGCTGAACGGTCGGAGCGGCTGGTTACAATCCCCGATTCCCTGATTGAGGACGCGGAGTTGCAGAAGATCGGGCTCTCGGACGCCATCAGAGCCCGTGATCCACGTGTCGGTTCTCTTGCTGCGGATCTCCGGGAGCGGGCATCTTTTCATCTCAATGCCGGACGCGATTGTTTGCAGCCCCTCAGACCGCTCATCGGGCGGCGCGAACAATTGGCTCTGTCTGGACTAATTGGAATTTACGAATCGCTCTTCGATCGCTTTTCAGCGGATTACTTCGCGGGGATGGCTGATGCACCGGCCCTCGAGCAGGCGCTCCGGAAGAAGTTGCTGGCCTCGCAAGTCCCGTCATGACGCCTCAGTCTCTCACTCTCTCGGCGCCAGCCGCACTCGTCCGGCGGCATGATTTGGATCGCTTTCGATTCGCTCTGTTTGCACCGGCGAAGCATCGCGAGGCAGTTTTCACTCTGTTCGCCTTCAATCACGAGGTGGCGAAGACCAGAGAAAGTGTGAGCGAGACCATGATCGGCGCGATCAGGTTGCAATGGTGGCGTGACAGTATCGAGGGGATTTATAGCGGAGCGCCGCGCGATCATGAAGTGATTGGACCACTTGCGGCATGTGTCTCAGATTACGGGTTACCGCGTGAGGCATTCGACGCGTTGATCGACGCCCGGGAACGGGACCTTGAAGACCGTCCGATGGCGAACTTGGCGGAAACCGAATCCTATCTTCGCGCCACCACCCAGCCTCTGGTTAACCTGCTAACTCGAATACTGGCGCCAGGCCAAAGCTCGGATGCGGACGGTCTTGCTGATATTGCCGCCGGACATGCTCTGGTCGGGAAACTACGCGCGGCAGCTTTTGATGAATCAGTCCGACGCCCTTTTCTGTCTCGCGCGAGTCTTGAAGCACATGGCGGGGAAAGCCGCCAATTTGCGGAGCTAAAGGCGGATGACGGTGCCCGTAAAGCGGTGAGAGAGATCGCAGAGCACGCGCAAAGCCTCATCTTACGAGGGGTGTCGCGGACACCTAAGCACCCACATCTTGCGCCCTTGTTGTTGCCTGCTCGGCAAGCCCGAGCGCGGACCGCTTTACTGGCCAAACTGGATTATGATCCGTTCAGACCGGAATTTGCCGACCATGACCCGCTCGATGTCTGGCGCTTCTGGGTGGCAAGGCTGATCCGGCGGTACTGAGTTACTCTGCGGCGGCAGCTTTGTTGCCCGACAGCCATGCATCTATATCGCGTAAAGCGCGTCCGGCCATGGCTGCCTTGCGATCACGGCCTTTCAGTTTTCGTTTTTTTCCGTTCGGGGTGATTTCCGGCTCAACCGTCGGGAACAGTCCGAAATTGACATTCATTGGCTGGAAGGTCTCGATATCGGCATCGCCCGTAATGTGGGCAAGCAGTGCACCGAGCGCTGTGGTTCGCGGCGGCAGGGAGAGTTCGCTGTTCAGTCGCTCCGCGGCAGCGAAACGTCCGGCCATCATGCCTATGGCGGCGCTTTCGATATAGCCTTCGACACCTGTGATCTGCCCGGCAAAGCGCAAGCGAGGCATTGCCTTCATGCGCAGCGTGCCATCCAGCAGCAGCGGTGAATTGATGAAGGTATTGCGGTGAATGCCGCCCAGCCGAGCAAACTCTGCCTTTTCGAGCCCGGGAATGCTCCGGAAGACTTCGGTTTGCGGCCCGTACTTCATCTTGGTCTGAAACCCGACCATGTTGTACAGCGTGCCGAGGGCATTATCCTGACGCAGCTGGACCACGGCATGCGCTCTGGTTCCGGTACGTGGGTCGGTCAGGCCTACTGGCTTCATCGGTCCGAACCGCAGGGTTTCGGACCCACGCTCAGCCATCACCTCAATCGGCATGCAACCTTCGAAATAGGGGGTGTCTTTCTCCCACTCCCGGAACTCCATTTTCTCCGCATCAAGCAGAGCCTGAATGAAAGCGTCATACTGTGCTTCATCCATAGGGCAGTTGATGTAGTCCTTGCCGTCTCCCTCGGGGCCGACTTTGTCGTAGCGGGACTGAAACCAGGCTTTGTCGAAATCGATGCTTTCCTTGTGTACGATCGGCGCGATCGCATCGAAGAAAGCGAGCGAGTCCTGTCCGGTCAGTTTCGCTACAGCCTCGGAAAGCGCGGGTGAGGTTAGTGGGCCGGTTGCAACGATGACGGAATCCCAATCCTCTGGAGGCAATCCGTCAATCTCGCCGCGTTCGACAGTGATCATTGGATGCCCGGTAAGGGCCTCCTGCACCGCTGCCGAGAAATGATCCCGGTCGACAGCGAGGGCGGAGCCCGCGGGCACCTTATGAGCATCCGCCGCGGTCATGATGACCGATCCAACCCGGCGCATCTCCTCATGCAGCACGCCTACAGCGTTTCCTTCCGCATCGTCCGAACGAAAGGAGTTGGAGCAGACGAGTTCCGCGAGCCCATCCGTTTGGTGCGCTTCGGTCGAACGATCTGGGCGCATTTCATGCAGCACGACCGGGACACCTGACTCGGCAAGTTGCCAGGCCGATTCGGATCCGGCTAGGCCGCCGCCAATGACATGAACCGGGCGTATGTTATCCATCAAACTTCCAATATTCTGACTGCAGGTGGCAATTGGCAGACAGATAGACCTTAAAAGCACCAACATCAACGCGGCACAGCGGGGATGTGTTCGCGTTAACCATGTTTTCATTATTTTTTATATGGTAATGCTCATATAATGCAGTGATTTAGCGAACTGCGGATAACCGGCTAAAGATCTGATGAGCGACACAGGGTATTTCGAAAGTTTCGACCGCCAGAAATTGGATCCGACCGATAAGGACGGTTTCAAGTCCGCCATGATCGATTTTTGCCGCACGAACGCGATGGCGGCCGATGCCCTGATGGCCGGCAATGTCGAGATGCTCGGTCTGGAGAGCCTCAAGGAAAAATTCGGTCCGAACTGGGGCAAAGTCAGGGGCAAGGTTCATCTACTGACTGAGACCATCATCAAGCAGGTCATTACGCCGAATGATGTTTACGTGCTCGCCAACGCGGAGCAGTTCATTGTGCTGTTCGGCAAATGCGATAAGGACGTTGCAAACAAGAAGGCGCAACAGATTGCCAAGGAGGTGAACCGGCGCCTGCATGGTAGCAGTGCTGATAGCGGGTTTCACGGCGTCACAGTTAAATCCATGGTCTTTGAGATCCCTCGTGACGAGCCGGAGAAGCTGACGGACGTAAAGGCACTCACCGAGACAGTAGAAGAAGCGCGACAAGAGAAACAGGTGGGAGAGACCGAGGCGTTTGAGAAGGCCCGGGAAACAATCAAGCTGGTCTATTGGCCGATCACCAATATCCGCAAGCGTCTGGTTTCAATGTATCGCGCCGAGTTGTCGATACCAGACGGAACGATGCCGGAAGAAAAACGTGAAACGGGCGCTCTTGAATGTGCGATGGATGTCGCGGCCCTTCAACTGGCGCAGGCCATGATGAAGGATACGCCAAAGGCGAAGCCGTTTCTCTTATTGCCTCTGCACATTACTTCCCTGACCAACAAGCAGTTCCGGGAAGCCATTATATCCGAACTCAAGCTTCTCCCGGAATGGGCCGAGCGCCGTCTCCTGCTGTTGATCATGGGGCTG
Source organism: Nisaea sp. (assembly GCF_039990255.1). Taxonomy (GTDB): domain Bacteria; phylum Pseudomonadota; class Alphaproteobacteria; order Thalassobaculales; family Thalassobaculaceae; genus Nisaea. The sequence continues at coordinate 1,192,459 of NZ_JBDXGG010000018.1, forward strand.
GACGATGATGTGCCACAGACCGTTCTGCACAATAATTTCGCTTACATCTCGCCGTTTTGTGCCGGATTTGTTGGAACGTTCTCCCGCACCTTCGCCCGTGCTGAGCAATTGGAGGGAGCGGGGCTGATCGGGACCGGTTGCAGTACTGGAGATGCAGAAGGGATCACGCCTTCCCTGGTCGAGGAGCTGCGCAACTTCGTGGTGAAGAATAATGGCCGCAAAATTCGGACATTCATATTCGACGCCCCGGACCTCGACACGGCAACCACGGCACGCAAAGTTCATTGCGATTATGTAGACGGACCCGGAGTGGTTCCGGCGCTCAGTGCTTTCGGACCTGTCTTCAAGATTGCCTGAAACACGAGAGCGTTACCAAAGAACCATTATTGCGCAGCCCAACACAGAAAGTAGCGCGCCAAAAAAAGCCTGATGCGACGGCCGACGGCCTTCGGCTATCCAGGCAATCGGTAAAATCAGAATTGGTGATAATGACCCTAAAACTGCCGCTATTCCCGCTTCGGTATGAGCGAAGGCATAAAGCAGCAATGACGTTGATATGCCGTAGCCGATCAGGCCTGGGATAATGGTACGGACTAGCAGGGTCGGCGTCAGTACCGCGTTCGCATTGGCAGTAGAATCTGGCCAGAGTGCGGCTAGGGAAATCAGAAGCGCCGCACCGAGCAGCCGTATCGCGGACAGTGCAATGGGCTCACTACCTGCCAGCATGGCAGGTTTCAGAGCAAGAAACCCCACGCCCTGAGACACCGCTGCAATTCCCCCGAAGAAAAGGGCGGCGACGATATGTTTTCCTCGCGCTCTTTTCGTCCGGTTCGCGCCAGCTGTTACAGCCAGACCGATACCGGCAAGCACGATAGCGCCGCCAACTATGTCCTGCAGAGCCAGTGTTTCGCCGAGCCAGAGAAATGCCATAAGCGCGACAAGGGGCGCTTTCAGGGAGATGACCAGTTCGGTCTCCTGAGGGCCGCAACGGCGCAGGCATTCGATCATCGCCAGATTCCCTAGAATTACTCCAAACAGAATGCTCACGAGGAAAGCAGGCCACTCTCCCCAGGTGACGCTTGGCCAATATCCGAGAAGGGCTGTAATGAGCCCCATCGTGAAACCGGAAGACAGCAACTGTATGCGGGTGAACTCGAATGCACCCAATCGCCGTGCCGGTGCGTGAGCGAGCATCATTCCCGTTGCCCAACCAAAGGAAGCACTGGTAGCCGCAAGAGCGCCGAGCAGCATTTACGAAGTCTCCCCAATGTTTGGGCTAGCGGCTGGAATGTGACGCCGGGCCGATGTCACCAAATAGACCGCAATGGTGATCAGGGAGAGAGCGACAAGGGTCTTCGCCTCCAACCGCTCGCCCAGTAAGGCAACCCCGAACAAGGTTCCCACAGCTGGGACCATGAAATTGATCTGTTGCATACGTCCGGCCCCGAGACGGGGCACCAGATAAAAGTAGATCAGGGTTGCTATGGCCGTCGAACAGACGCCGAGATAGAGGATTGCCAGGATTGGGGCCATGTCAGCGCTCACCACGCTAAAGGGATGTTCGAACATAAATGCCCCGACCGTTGCCGGAATTGCCCCGATGACAAGGGAGCCGGTCGCCATTTGCAAGGCCGGCAGGGTTATCCAACGGCGGACATAGAGTGTTGTCCCGGCGTAACAGAGTGCTGCGCCGAGGATCGCCAATTGCCCCGTGACATGATGACCGAGGCCGGAAAGCGCAGTCGCTCCGACCAGCACCAGTAATCCCCCGATGCCAAAACCAATCCCGAGAATAGAGCGTGGTGTTAGATGCTCGTCCGGTATCAGGAGCGGGGCCAGGAAAACCGTTGCTACCGGTGCAATTCCCATCAGCAGGGCTGCCAGGCCGCTATCTACATGGATCTCTCCGAATCCGATGAGAAGGAACGGGACCAGGTTTCCGAAGATTGCCGGAACGGCATAGTCAATCAATGCACGCCCGCTGAGTGGCAAGTGTCCCGATCTCAGGCACAGGATGAGATAGAGCAATCCGGCGCCGATTAGCAGGCGTGTGGATACCAGGGTGAATGGTCCGAAATCATCCAGACCGATCTTTACTGCCGCATAGGAGCCACTCCAGAGCAAAGCGAGGATCACCCAAAGAACTATCAAATGCATCATGGCCTCCAGTTTCAGGGGTGGCGGGGCGAACGAAAATGCGCTACAAAAATAATAGCAATACTGCTACGTTTTTAATAGCGATATGACAAGAGAAAATCTGACTAAGATTCCCCGCCCTGGAAAACCCGTTCGCGGATCGCGGACCGGTCAGCCGATCATGGTCCTGTTTGACCTATTGGGACGGCGCTGGGCCTTGGGAATTTTGTGGAACCTAAGCGGAGAGGTTTTGACGTTCCGTGAATTACAGAGCCGCTGCGACTCGGTCTCGCCGACCGTGCTCAATACGCGCCTGAAAGAACTGCGAACTGCCGGGCTCGTTGAGAAGGCAGAAAATGGATACGCGTTGACGCAAGCAGGCACAGCGCTGTTTCAGCATCTGGAACCGCTTGGCGACTGGGCCGCTGGCTGGACCCGGTCTTTGTAAATTTTCCAATCAGGCCGTTTTCTTCACCCCGGAAGAAGCCAGATAAGGCGCCAGATATTTGCCAGTATAACTGCCCGCTGTCTCAACAACGGCCTCCGGCGTCCCTTCGGCAACGATCTTGCCGCCACCGGAGCCACCCTCGGGGCCAAGGTCCACGATCCAGTCGGCAGTCTTGATGACCTCCAGATTGTGCTCGATGACAATCACCGTATTACCCTGATCGACCAGTGTATGGAGCACTTCCATCAGCTTGCGGATGTCTTCGAAATGCAGTCCGGTCGTCGGCTCGTCCAAAATGTAGAGCGTCTTCCCCGTCGCCCGCCGGGACAGCTCCTTCGAGAGTTTCACCCGTTGAGCTTCACCGCCGGAGAGGGTGGTCGCCGCCTGACCGATCTGGACATATCCAAGACCGACCTGTTCGAGCGTCACCAGCTTGTCGCGGATCGACGGCACAGCTTTGAAGAATTCCACACCTTCCTCGACCGTGAGCGCGAGCACGTCGGCGATGGATTTTTCCTTGTAGGTGATCTCCAGCGTTTCCCGATTGTAGCGCTTGCCCTTGCAGACGTCGCACTGGACATAGACGTCCGGCAGGAAGTGCATCTCGATCTTGATGACGCCGTCACCCTGGCATGCCTCGCACCGTCCACCCTTCACGTTGAAGGAGAACCGGCCGGCCTTGTACCCACGGGTCTTGGCTTCCGGCAGCCCGGCGAACCAGTCTCGGATCGGGGTAAAGGCGCCGGTATAGGTCGCCGGGTTCGAGCGTGGCGTGCGGCCGATTGGCGATTGATCGATATCCACGACCTTGTCGATAAACTCGAGCCCATGAATTTCGTCGTACGGTCCCGGGTGTTCACGTGCGCCATGCAGTTTCTTGGCGATGGCTTTCCACAGTGTCTCAATGATCAACGACGACTTGCCGCCGCCGGAAACTCCGGTGACGCAGGTCATGGTTCCGAGCGGGATAGAGACCGTAACGTCGTCCAGATTGTTCGCCGTAGCGCCGGTCAACCGGATATGCCGTTTCTTGATCGCTTTACGCCGCTTCGCCGGAATCGGCACTTGCCGGAGCCCGGTGAGATACTGTCCCGTCAGGCTTTGCGGGGCCCGCATGACTTCTTCCGGCGTGCCGGCCGCGACCACTGTGCCGCCATGTACCCCGGCGCCGGGGCCCATATCGACGACATAGTCGGCAGCCCGGATCGCATCCTCGTCATGCTCGACCACGAGCACGGTGTTACCGAGATCGCGCAGGCGGACGAGGGTGGTCAGCAACCGGTCATTGTCCCTCTGATGCAGGCCGATGGACGGTTCGTCCAGAACGTAGAGTACCCCAGTCAGGCCGGAGCCGATCTGGGATGCTAGGCGGATACGTTGGCTCTCGCCGCCGGACAGCGTGCCGGAAGCACGCGACATGGTGAGGTAATCGAGACCGACATTGTTAAGGAAACCAAGACGTTCGTTGATTTCCTTCAGGATGCGTTCGGCGATTTCCGCCTGCGTGCCCGTCAGGCTGTCGCTCAGCCCTGTGAACCATTTCACGGCCTCGGAGATCGACAGTTCCGTCAGCTCGCTGATATTGCGGCCTTCGATCTTTACTGCCAGCGCTTCCGGTTTCAGGCGTTGGCCATGACAGACCTCGCACGGTGCCACGGACTGGTATTTTGACAACTCCTCCCGGCTCCAGGCAGAATCGGTCTCCCGGAAGCGCCGCTCCATATTCGGCACCAGCCCTTCGAACGGCTTGTTGGTCTGGTAGCTACGCAAGCCGTCATCGAAGGTCATCACCACACGCTCAATGCCAGTACCGTAGAGCAAGGCACGCTGAGCCACTTCGGGCAGATCCTTGAACGCGGTGTCGAGTGAGACATCCAGGTGCTTTGCCAGGCTCTCCAGGGATTGTATGTAGTATTTCGAGGAGGAAGCGGCCCATGGCGCAATCGCTCCCTTGCGCAGGGTTTTGCTGCCATCCGGAACAATCAGGTCCGGGTCGAAATACATGCTGTTGCCGAGCCCGTCGCAGGCCGGACAGGCCCCAAAGGGATTATTGAAGGAAAACAGCCTCGGTTCTATCTCATCGATGGTGAAGCCGGAAACCGGGCAGGCGAACTTGGCGGAGAATGTCTTGCGCTCGCCGCTGGTAGCATCCTCGGCAATCAGCAGACCGTCAGACAGATCCAGCGCAGTCTCCACGGAGTCGGCGAGGCGGGTTGCAATCCCCTCCCGGACGACGAGCCGGTCCACCACTACTTCGATATTATGTTTCAGCTTCTTGTTAAGCGCCGGAACTTCATCGATTTCATAGAGTTCGCCATCAACCTTGAGGCGCTGGAACCCTTGCTTGCGCAGCTCAGCCATCTCCTTCCGATACTCACCCTTGCGGCCCCGCACGATCGGCGCCAGCAGATAGAGCCGGGTGCCTTCCTCCATTTCGAGGATCAGATCGACCATCTGACTGACGGTCTGGCTCTCGATCGGCAGGCCGGTCGCGGGCGAGTAGGGGATACCGATCCGGGCATAGAGCAGCCGCAGATAATCGTAGATCTCCGTCACTGTGCCGACCGTGGAGCGCGGGTTTCGGGACGTTGTCTTCTGTTCAATGGAAATCGCGGGGGAAAGCCCCTCGATCAGATCCACGTCGGGCTTCTGCATCAGTTCGAGGAACTGCCGGGCATAAGCCGAGAGGCTCTCTACATAACGACGTTGCCCTTCGGCATATATCGTATCGAAGGCCAGAGAGGATTTACCCGAGCCGCTGAGCCCGGTCAGAACCGTCAGGCTGTTCCGGGGGATGGAGACATCGACGCTTTTCAGATTGTGCTCACGCGCACCCTGGACACGGATATCTTTAGGTTCGGAAGAGGCTGACATTGGCGGAATCCGGACTAAGAACGAAACAGAAACATTTATAAGGCGCGCAACCGGACTTGGCCACCTGCATTTTGCAGGTGCAGCAAATCCCGAAGATTGCCGGACCGAAAGCATAGCGACTGGATTAGCCGCTTAGGATATGGGACAGTCCGGCAAACAAATTCGCAGAGTGGAAGTAGAACCATGGCAGGCAGCGTCAATAAGGTCATCCTTGTCGGCAATCTCGGACGCGATCCGGACATCCGGAGCATGCAGGACGGAAACAAGGTCGTGAACCTCTCCGTTGCAACCTCGGAGTCCTGGCGCGATCGCAATAGCGGTGAGCGCAAGGAAAAGACTGAGTGGCATCGTGTTGTGATCTTCAATGAGAATCTCGCGAAGGTCGCTGAACAATACCTTCGCAAAGGTTCGAAAATCTATGTTGAGGGTCAGTTGCAGACCCGAAAATGGACCGACCAGTCAGGTCAGGAGAAATACAGCACAGAGATTGTGCTTCAGCGCTTCCGTGGCGAGTTGCAGATGCTCGATGGCCGCAATGAAGGCGGCGGACAGGGCGGAGGTGGCCAGGGCGGCGGCTATGGCGGCGACGATGGCTATAATCAGGGCGGCGGTTACGGCGGCAGTTCTGGTGGTGGTAACCAGGGTGGTGGCTATGGCGGCGGGGGCAGCGGTCCAGCTCCTGTCGGCGGCCCGGGCGATCTTGACGACGAAATTCCGTTCTAGGTTCGGCTGTTCGTTTTAGAGCCAACTGACCGACTATGTTGATTGTGTGTCGAGGCGTGTGATTGAAACCGCACGCCTCGACTAATGTGAATATTTGGTTTTTATCTGGTACCGATTGCGGCGAAGGAAAACGGGCGACTTGATTTGTTGCCGCTAGAGTCTCCAGTTAACGCCGTGGCGCCGTTTTTGTTCGAGAACGGAAATACGACTTTATCTAATGTATTTTGATCGTCACTTCCGAAGGACGTTTGAGATCCAACGATAGCCAGAGTGACGTCGAAGTCATCATTGCAGTTAATTTGAAATTCTCCAGTGCTCTTCTTGGTTGTTGAAAACTCTCCGCTGTCACTCAAAACTTCTCCAGCTTTCTCATTTACGCCCCAGGCCGTTTCTGTCGGTATGAGAAACCCCTTATGAATAATTTTATTGCGGCGAAGAACGATCTATCGATGTGTTTTGCGTTAAATGAATCGCCTATATGGATTTTTAACTCTTAGGCCCTTTAAAGGCGTCAGATCCGATCCGAAACATCTGTGATCTTCGTAGTTCCTCGCTGGACATCGATTTCCGTAACGGCATCATAGAGTCTGTCAAGCGGAGCGGTTAAATGAGTGAGCACCTTGAAGCCAATAAGCAAAAGTGGAACGAACTGGCGGAGGTGAATTTCCGCTCGCCCGGTAGCGATTACGATGTTCAGTCCTTCATTGCGGCCGCTGACGGCGTGGAGGGGCTCAATAAAACGGAACGCAAGGAGCTTGGGTCCGTCGAAGGTTTAGACATCCTCCACCTCCAGTGTCACTTCGGAAAAGACACTATCCGGTTGAAGCGTTCTGGCGCTCGGAGCGCTACTGGTTTGGATTTTTCACCGGTGGCAATCAAGCATGCACGTGCCTTGGCTGTAGCGACCGATACAGACGTAACCTTCGTCGAGGGTAATCTTTACGACGCTCCCAAGCTTATCGATGGTGTGTTTGACCTCGTTTACGTCACCTGGGGTACGATCTGCTGGCTGCCCGACATCGAGGGCTGGGCGCGTGTGATTGCGCATTTTGTAAAACCCGGTGGCCGGTTCTATTTTTTGGACCAGCATCCGGTTGTGCTGAGTTTCGATGATCATGCGCCGGCACCGCATGAGCCGGTCTATGATTATTTTCATAAGCCGGATCCAATAGCTATCGACGATACCAGCGTATATTCGGACGAGAACGCGACCTTGAAGACGATGCGGTCCTATGAATGGACCCATCCGGTCGGCGAAGTCGTGACCGCTTTAGTCGATGCCGGGTTGCGGATTGAGTACCTGCATGAGTTCGATACGGTGACCTGGAAGGCGCTGGCTTTCATGGAGCTGTGCGATGATGGTCTGTACCGTTTGCCCGAGGGTATGCCACGGCTTCCGATGAGTTATTCAATATCGGCTCGCAAGCCATTGTAATAAAGAGACAATTAAGCACGAAAAAAACACCGTAAAGATTGTTCCTTCGTTACCGTTCTGTTATAAATCCAAGGACTCTGAAGGTCCTGGCGGAGGGCTGACGTTTAAACGGATACCACCGCCGTCGATACGGACGTAACCAACCGGAAATCGCGTGAATTGACCTCATCCGAATCCTCCTCATTCGACATTTCGCCTGTCTCGATCGAAGACGAAATGAAGCGCTCCTATCTCGATTACGCGATGAGCGTGATCGTGTCCCGGGCGCTCCCCGATGTGCGTGACGGCCTGAAGCCGGTTCACCGTCGTATTCTCTACGCCATGAAGGAAGGTGGATACGACTGGTCCAAGCCCTACCGTAAATCGGCTAATATTGTCGGTGCGGTCATGGGGCAATATCACCCGCACGGCGACAGCGCGATTTACGACGCCATGGTCCGCATGGCGCAGGAATTCTCCATGCGCCTGCCGCTGGTCGATGGCCAGGGTAACTTCGGCTCGATGGATGGCGATCCGGCCGCGGCAATGCGGTATACAGAAGCACGCCTCGCGAAATCTGCTGAAGGCCTGCTCCGCGACATCGACAAGGATACGGTCGACTACGTTGCCAACTATGACGAGACGACGACCGAACCTAGTGTCCTGCCTGCCGAATATCCAAATCTGTTGGTGAACGGCGCCGGCGGTATCGCCGTCGGCATGGCCACGAACATCCCGCCGCATAACCTTGGCGAGGTTATCGACGCATGCTGCGCCTATGTGGACAATCCTGGTATCACCATCGATGAACTGATCGAGATCGTGCCGGGGCCGGATTTCCCGACCGGGGCCATGATTCTCGGCAAAAACGGCATCCGTGACGCTTATCACACCGGGCGTGGCTCAGTGATGATGAGGTCCAAGGCGGATATCCAGGAAATCCGGAAGGACCGACACGCCATTGTCGTCAGCGAGATCCCTTATCAGGTGAATAAATCTCGCCTGATGGAGCGAATCGCCGAACTTGTGCGCGAGAAAACCATCGAAGGCATTGCCGAATTACGGGACGAGAGCGATCGTGACGGCGTGCGCGTGGTTGTTGAACTCAAGCGCGATGCAGTGCCGGACGTGGTATTGAGCCAGCTTTACCGTTTCACCCCGTTGCAGACCAGCTTCGGCGTCAACATGCTGGCACTCAATGGCGGCAAGCCGGAACAGATGAACCTGCGCGACGTGATCGTCGCCTTTATCGCTTTCCGCGAAGTTGTTATTACCCGACGGACCCGATTCCTGCTGCGCAAGGCGCGGGACCGGGCGCACGTTTTAGCCGGCCTGCTGGTTGCCGTTAACAATATCGACGAAGTTATCCGGGTCATCCGTGGCTCCCGCGATGCGGCCGACGCCCGAGAAAAGCTGATGGGCCGCGATTGGCCTGCCGAAGATGTAGCGGAGTTCATCGGCATCATCGACGATCCTGGGCACCGCGTCGTTGACGGAAAATACCGTCTCTCCGACGCCCAGGTCCGGGCCATTCTGGAATTGCGCCTGCAGCGCCTGACCGGAATGGAACGCGACAAACTTATCGAGGAGACCAAGGAGCTCGCGTCCAAGATCGCCGAGTATCTTGAAATCCTGCAGTCGCGCCCTCGGATGTTGGAAGTGCTGCGCGCCGAACTGGTCGCTGCCAAGGAAGCTTACGCCACACCGCGCCGGACCGAGCTTATCGATGCCGAGTTCGAGCACGACATGGAAGACCTGATCCAGCGCGAGGATATGGTCGTCACGGTCAGCCATAACGGTTACATCAAGCGTGTGCCGCTTTCGACCTACCGGGCCCAGAAGCGTGGCGGCAAAGGCCGATCCGGTATGGCCACACGGGACGAGGATTTCGTAAGCCGGCTGTTCGTTGCCAACACCCACACGCCGATTCTGTTCTTCACCTCGCGCGGCATGGTCTACCAGATGAAGACCTACCGGCTGCCGATCGGCACGCCGCAATCGCGTGGCAAGGCCTTGGTCAACCTGCTGCCGCTTGAGCAGGGCGAGTGGATCCAGACCATCATGCCGATGCCTGCGGAAGAGGAAGAATGGGCGGACATGCATATCATGTTCGCGACCTCTGCCGGCACAGTCCGCCGTAACTCGCTGTCAGATTTCACCAATATCAAGCGCAACGGCAAAATTGCTATGCGTTTGGATGAGAATGACCGCCTGATCAACGTACAGCCTTGCATGGAAGCCGATGATGTCTTCCTCACGACGCGGGACGGCAAGGCGATTCGTTTCCGGGCAACTGACGTGCGGCTGTTCCGTGGCCGCGATTCGCTTGGTGTCCGCGGTATCCGGCTAGGAGTTGGTGATGAAGTCGTTTCCATGTCGATCCTGCACCATGTCGATTATCAGGACATTCCGGGCTCCGACGAACTCGAGCGCGATGTTTATCTGAAGCTTGCCGGACAGTTGCGTCGGGCGACGGGAGAAGGCGACGAGGATAGCGACGCTCCGGCGACCGGCTCCCTGACGCCGGAACGATTCGCCCAGCTCGGAGCGGAGGAGGAATTCATCCTCACGCTGACTGAAAGCGGGCTTGGCAAGCGGACATCAGCCCATGAATACCGGATCACCAACCGGGGCGGGCAGGGTATTGCCAATATGGAGCTCACCAAGCGCAGCGGCGGTGTTGTTGCCGCGTTCCCGGTAGCCGATAACGATCAAATCATGCTTGTGACCGACGGCGGACAGGTGATTCGCTGTGCGGTCGGTGAAATCAGCATCACTGGGCGCAGAACCCAGGGTGTCTGGATCTTCCGAGTCGATGAAGGCGAGAAAGTCGTATCCGTGGGCTTGGCCGGCGATGAAAACGGAGACGATGTGGAAGGTGAGGATGAAATAGGCAGAGACGAAGGCGGCAACGGAGACACCGCCGAGAGCTAACGGGGGACTTGGAGACATGAGGATTGGGGTTTATCCGGGCACGTTCGATCCGATTACGAACGGGCATCTGGACATCATCCGGCGCGGCAGCAAACTGGTCGACAAGTTGATCGTTGCCGTCGCCCGCAATGCGGGAAAAGGCCCGCTTTTCAGCCTGGATGAGCGGGTTGAGATGGTGCAGGATGAAATCAAGAAACTGAACTTTTCCCGAAAGGATAGTGGCGTTCACGGCGAGATTGTCGTCATGTCTTTCGGCAACCTGTTGATGCATTTCGTTGAACAGAATGGCGCTGCGACAATCATTCGCGGACTGCGTGCCGTCTCGGATTTCGAGTATGAGTTCATGATGGTCGGCATGAATTCGCGTCTCAATGCGGACGTCGAAACGGTGTTTCTGATGGCCTCCGACAGTAACCAATTCATATCGTCTCGTCTGGTAAAGGAGATCGCGAATATGGGCGGTGCCATTGACCAGTTTGTGCCTGAGCGCGTGGTTGCACGGGTTCAGGACAAGTTCCAATAAGCCGGAGAAAAAAACTTTCCGGAAGAGGTTGACCGGACCGCGCTGTTTGCATAGGTTCCGGCTTCCTTTCGGGGGGCGCGTAGCTCAGCTGGTAGAGCATCTGACTTTTAATCAGACGGTCACAGGTTCGAACCCTGTCGCGCTCACCATTCCTCCCGACATATGAATGCTTTGGCTGTTTGCCATAAGACGTAGGCTATCAAGTGCGGCATTGAAGTTATTTGACTGAATGAACACTAGGATGGGTTTGCGTACGTACGCTGAAATGTCGCGTTCATTCCTTTCAAAGCCGCCTGACGCGTTCATTCCAGGTAGATCAAACCAGATCCGGCAAAGTGCCAGCGTGTACTTATCATGAATTAAAATTGTTCAGAATATTGGATAAAATGCGAATCATTTCGGTTAACTAAACCGTACCCCATATGACTTGAAATCCTGATCATATACTCAGAGAATCACCCTTAATTGTACTTACAAAGCATCTGTTTTCCGGAAAAACTAACTTGCTTAGCTTTTTCGAATTATCAGTTAGCTTATATTAGTATTATCACTGCACCGGGAAACGCCGCCGCGGCGTTCTGAACTAGAAGGACGATAGTGTGGGGTTTTTTGACTTCCTCAGTGTCAGGGCCAAAAATAAAAAGCCGGCCAGGCCGACCAAGGCTCAAGGCATCAAGAGTGTCAAAGCCAAGGGGAAGCTTGAGTCCTGCGGTATCATCAAAATCGACAGTTTCAGCTTCGTCGTGAAGGACTACAATTTAAAGGGGTTCATCATTGAACCCTACGATAAGGACATCTTGGTCAAGAGTCAGCGATTCCGCTTCGAGATCGATGTTTCGAAGGGAAATCACAAGATGAAAGGTTCCGCGGAGGCTGTTGTGACCAAGATTGCGGGAAACGCTCTGGCCGCCGCATTCACGATCAAGCCATACGATCACTAGAGAACCGATTGTCTGTTTCTGGTATGTTTCTTACGGCTCGGTTTGGGCTTAAATCGGCAAAACAGCCGGACGCTTTTGCAGTAAGGTAGTCCATCATGGATGAACGTAAGAAACTGCTCCTGATGATGCGGGAGATCCGCAAGAAGATTGACCCCCGGGTGTTGGAACAGGCTCGACAGGCAGCGCTCGCGCAAATGGGACAAAAGCCCGAACCGCCACAGGACAATGAAGCATCCAGGCTGTTCAAGCTGGCGCGCGAGGATAACGGCGCCCACAAGAGTGAAATCCTCTCTTATCTCGAGAGAAAATTTCGCAGCAAGCTGAATTAAAAAACTTATCAGGAAATTTCTGCGACCGCCGATTCCAGCCGTTCATAATCGCCGATATCATTATAAATCTGGGCCGAGAGACGGCACCAAAGCGTGCCGGTCAGTGCATTGATCGGTATTTGGACCCGGAACTCATCGACCAAACGGTTTCGAAGCGTATCGGCTTCTTCCAGAGTAGCCCCAAGGCCGTCGGGAAGGCGCACCATGGCTATTGAGCCTGTAAGTGCCTGTTCGGCACCGCGCTCGGTTTTCCAGGCTTTGGCGAGCATGTCAGCCGCATCGTTCACAAGTGCATGGTTGTGCGCCCGTATTCGCTCCGGGCCGTGGGCGTCCATGAAACTCAGAACGCTCGACATGCAAAGCATGCTGGATGCATCGCGGGTCCCGACATAGTCGAACTCCGCTATATATCCTTCTTCATACCAATGAGAGATTGCCAGCGGGTGCATGCCGTCGCGACGGGACTCCGAGCTCCAAAGAAACCCGCATCCTTTCGGCGCGAACATCCATTTATGGCAATTCCCGGTGTACCAGTCACAGGGGATTTTGGAGATATCCAGGTCGAGCATTCCGGGCGCGTGGGCACCGTCGACCAAAACCAAAGCTCCTGCCTCACGCGCTGCTGCTGCCATTTCGGCGACCGGCATCACCAAGGCGGTCGGCGACGTAACATGATCGATGATAACCAGCGCTGGAGCCGGGGTAAGCGCAGCCTTGAACGTCGTGAGAATTTCATCTGCTGACAAGGCAGGAAAAGGGAGTGCGACATCCCGCAGTGTCCAGCCATTGCGCTTGCTGATATGCCGGGCTGTGTTTCTGACTGCGCCATAGGTCTGGTCGGTGAGGAGAATCTCTGAGCCCGCTGACAGATCGAGTTCGCGCAGGACAGCATTCACGGCCTGGGTCACATTCTCGACCAGAACTACTCCATCCGCTTCGACACCTAGCCTCGGAGCCAGCGCTTCGGCGGCAGCTCGCATCGCAGGTTTATACTCGCGTCGCATGAACCGGCTCGGTTCAAGCTCCAGACGATCCTGCCAAACCCGCTGGGCGGCAAGCACGGAAACAGGCGTGGCCCCATAGGAGCCGTGGTTTAAGTGAGCGTAATCCCGCTCCAGCACGAAGTCGGAGCGGACCAGTTTGCCGAATCCAGCAAAAGCGTCGTTCGGGTGTAGAGATGTATCCATGAAACTCACTCTGATATGGTCCGCGCCAGAATTGCACCACCAAACAATGGCATGACCAAAGATGGGGCGAAAGAACATGTTCGAAGGCTTCGAGAAACGTCGGATAACGACCTCCGGAACAGAGATCGAATTGGTGGTTGGTGGCAGCGGCCCCGGACTCCTCCTGTTGCACGGCTATCCGCAAACCCATGTCATCTGGCACAAGGTTGCGCCGGTTCTGGCGGAGCATTTCACTGTCGTGGCAACAGATCTGCGCGGTTACGGGGACAGCGGAAAACCGGCGACTGATGCGGCGCATACTCCTTACTCCAAACGGGAGATGGCACGGGATCAGGCTGAAGTAATGTCCTCACTAGGGATCGAGAAATTTGCTGTGGTCGGGCACGACCGGGGCGCGCGTGTCGGCCATCGCCTGGCCCGAGATCATCGGGAGCGTGTGACTCACCTCTGCACACTCGATATCTGCCCCACACTGGATATGTACGAGACGACAGATATGGCCTTCGCGGCGGCATATTATCACTGGTTCTTCCTGATCCAGCCTGCCGACTATCCGGAACGCATGATCGGACAGGATCCGGATTTCTACCTTGATAAGAAACTTAAATTCCTGGCCGACGGTACCGCGATAACGCCGGAAGCAATGGCCGAGTACAAACGCTGCTTCGCCATGCAGGAGACTATCCACGCCACCTGTGAGGATTATCGTGCCGGTGCCACCATCGATCTGGAGCATGATCGTGCCGACCGCGAGCACTTGCTCGACATTCCGATCCATGCGCTGTGGGGGGAGAAAGGGATCATCGGGCGGCTCTACGAGCCGTTGGCTGTCTGGCAGCGCTATACCACCGGTGCGGTAACCGGAAGCGTCGTCCCGTCGGGGCATTATATCCCCGAAGAAGTGCCAGGTCGGCTCCTGGAAGAACTCAAAGGGTTCCTGAGCATCGAGTAGACCGTTTGCGTCCCGGTATTTTGTGCCTATATGGTCAGGCTGGGGCATCGAACATCAGGCGGCAATCCAAATGACCAAAGAGAAAAACCCGGGCGTCGTCCGGCCAACAGTTTTTGGCCGTCTACGTGCCTATATGTTCGCGGGCATTCTGATTACAGCGCCTATCGGTATTACTTTGTATCTGACCTGGGTCATCGTCCATTTCATCGATAACCAGGTGATGCCACTGATCCCGCAACGCTATAATCCTGAGAACTTCCTGCCATTCTCCGTTCCAGGCATCGGCCTGATCGTTATGCTGATCACTTTGACCCTGATCGGCTGGCTGACGGCTGGCATTCTCGGTCGCTGGATGATCCGGTTCAGTGAGCATCTGCTGGCGCGAATGCCCGTGGTTCGAAATGTTTACAGCGCGATCAAGCAGATCATGGAAACCGTGATGGCGCAGCAATCGAACGCTTTCCGGGAAGTGGTCCTGATCGAATATCCGCGTCGGGGTATCTGGGCGGTCGGTTTTATCACTGGCGGCACCGTTGGCGAGGTGCAGCATGTTACAGACGAAACAATGGTGAATGTTTTCCTGCCGACCACTCCTAACCCGACATCAGGATTCCTGTTGTTCCTTCCGAACCGGGATGTTTATCGCCTCTCCATGACCGTGGAAGAGGGGATCAAGATGGTGATCTCCGCAGGAATCGTCACACCGCCGGATCGCCGCCCGATGGAAGAACAGGCGAAGCCTGTTATTCATGTCGAGACATCTGACTAATTCTGTCCATTAAACGTCACAAATGAATGGTTCGTTATGCAGCGTAAGCTTGTTTCTTCCGGCTCTTATCTTGAGCCGATCATCGGTTTTAGCAGAGCTGTCCGTGTCGGAGATTTCATTTCGGTTGCCGGAACAGCGCCGATTGGGATCGATGGAAAGACTGATGGAGTCGGTGACGTCTACAGACAGACCGTGCGCTGCCTTGAAATAGTGAAGGCCGCCATAGAAGACGCCGGTGGCTCGATTGAGGATGTAATCCGGACTCGCATCCTTGTGACGGACGCAAAAACCTGGGAAGAGGCGGCCCGGGCACATGGAGAGGTCTTCGCTGACATACGCCCGGCCTGTACCGTTATGGAAGTCCCCGGGTTCGTCGATCCGGACTGGCTCGTGGAGATAGAGGCGGAAGCGATCTGCCAGGCAGAAGACTAGCCTCCGCGTAAATACCGGATAGCCGCGTCTCGTTCGAAAAGGTAGAGCAGCACCCGAAGTGACTCGCCGCGCTCTCCCTTCAGATCTGGATCGTTGTTCAGCACGAGTCGGGCATCGTCACGGGCGGCGGCGAGCAGTTCACTGTGTGCGGCAAGATCGGCCAGCCTGAATGTTGGCAGGCCACTTTGTTTTGTGCCGAGGATTTCGCCGGCGCCGCGCAGCTTCAGATCCTCTTCGGCAATGCGAAATCCATCCTCGGTATCACGCATCACGGCCAGCCGGGCACGGCCGGCTTCAGAGATCGGGGAGCCGAAGAGCAGTAGACAGGTGGAGGCCGCGCTCCCCCGGCCAACCCGGCCGCGCAGCTGGTGCAGCTGTGCCAGCCCGAAGCGCTCCGCATGCTCGATCACGATGACCGTCGCGGCGGGCACATCGACTCCGACCTCGATCACCGTGGTGGCGACCAGGATATCCAGCGGACCGTTCTTGAACTGGTCCATCACCGCGTCTTTTTCCGCCGCTTTCATCTTGCCATGAACGAGGCCGACGCGGTCTGGGTAGAGCCGACTCAGGTGTTGGAACCGCTCTTCGGCGGCGGCAACATCCAGTTTTTCGGATTCCTCTACCAATGGGCAGACCCAATAGGCCTTGTCGCCTGACGCTGCTTTACGGCCAACGGCCTCGGCGACCTCGGCAAGGCGATTGAGAGGAATGGTCCGCGTGTCGATCGGCTGACGCCCCGGAGGCTTTTCATTGAGCCGAGAGACGTCAAGATCGCCATAGGCTGTCATGGTCAATGTCCGGGGGATCGGTGTCGCCGTCATCACCAGCGTATCGACTGCGAGGCCTTTTTCGCTAAGGCTCATGCGCTGATGCACGCCGAACCGGTGTTGCTCGTCGATCACGGCCAGTGCCAGGTCCTTGAAGACCACGCTTTCCTGAAATAGCGCATGGGTTCCGACGGCAATATCGACCGTGCCCTCGGCGATCTCTGTGACCAGCTTTTCCCGGGCCTTGCCTTTGTCCCGGCCCGTCAGCACTGCGATCCGCACCCCGGCTGCTTCCGCCAGCGGCTGCATGGAGGCAAAATGCTGCCGTGCCAGAATCTCCGTCGGTGCCATCAGGGCGGCTTGAGCGCCGCACTCGACCGCATTCAACATAGCCAGAAGCGCGACAACTGTCTTGCCACTGCCGACATCGCCCTGGATCATCCGCAACATGCGTTCTGGCGCTGTCATGTCCCGATATATATCGGTCAGTGCCGTCGCCTGTGCCGTTGTCAGCGTGAAGGGCAGGGATTGCTCGGCGGTCCGGCGGAGCTGGCCATCACCGGTCAGCGCACGTCCCTTCTGGCGCTTCTGGTGCGCCCGAACGAGCGCCAGCGCCAACTGATTTGCCAGCAGCTCGTCATAGGCAAGGCGGCGTCTCGGCTGAGCGTGCGGATCGATATCCTCAAGCGAGCCTGGCGCATGGGCCGCCAACAGTGCCTCTCGCCAGGCCGGAAACTGTTGTACGGCCAGAAATGGCTTGTTGCCCCATTCTGGCAATTCCGGAACGCCTGCAAGTCCAGCCGTGATGGCTTTGCGCAGGGTTTTCTGGGTCAGGCCGCCTGTTAGCGGATAAGTCGGCTCGACCTGCATGATGCTCTGAGCATCATCCGCCGGCACCATGTGATCCGGATGTGTCATCTGCGCACGGCCATTGAAATGCTCGACCTTGCCGCTGACGGCACAGCGTGTGCCGACGGGAAGCATTTGGGCCACATAGTCCGGTTTGGCATTAAAAAAGATGATATCGAGCTGACCGCTCTCGTCCTCGGCCAGCACACGGTACGGCTGCTTGCGGCTGCGTCCCGGTCGGTGCTCTATGACATTGATGATCAAGGTTGCGATGACATCATCCGGCGCGTCGGCAACCTGGGGATTGAAGCGGCGGTCGATAATGCCGCTTGGCAGATGCCAAAGCAGATCCAGCACCGCGCGCCCGGCCAAGGTCTCCAGCAATTTCGCGATACGCGGACCCACGCCGGGAAGGCGGGTCGTATCGGCAAAAAGGGAGTAGAGAATTTCCGGTCGCAAATTACTCGCCGATGCTATTAAGGGCGCGGCTTGGAGCCGCTGGCCTCTGTTCCGGGGGCTGACATGCCAGGACTTCGATTTATATCCTAGCGCAACGCGTTGACAAACAAGGAGTGCGCCGAATGACCGGTCTCGACGAGAGGCGGAAGAAGCTGATCTACCGCAGCGCCTACACCGGCACCAAGGAAACCGATCTTTTGCTCGGCGCCTTTGCCCGCGCCCATATTGCGGATCTTGATGAAGAAGGGCTCGACACGTATGAAACCCTTCTCGAAATTCCCGACCCACGGCTCTACAAGTGGATTACCGGCCAGGAAGAAGCGCCGGAGGAATATGAAACGCCTATCCTCGATATGATTCGCAACTTCAAACTTGTTGAATAGTCTTTTGATTTATAACAAATCTGTCCTTGCGGATGCAGGGTCCGCCGCCTTTTCATCCGTGCCCGAAGGCCATGACGCGCGTGTCCTGCTGGAAGTGGCCGATGCCCATGGCGGTGTTGTGCATGTGGCACGGGACGACTCACGTCTTGCCGTCCTACGCCAGTCACTTGGCTTCTTTGCGCCGGAACAGACGGTCCTGAGCATGCCCGCCTGGGATTGCCTGCCCTATGACCGCGTTTCCCCGCATGGCGATTTGATAAGCCAGCGGGTAGAGACACTTGCGCGGCTTGCCTCAACAGGGCTTTCCGGCGGCGCCGTGATGTTAACGACGGTGAATGCCTTGCTGCAGCGTGTTCCTTCACGCAGCTTTTTCACCGACGTGGGCCTTGCCCTGAAGCCTGGTGACAGCAAGCCGGTTGAGGATATCGCCCGGTTTTTCGAGGCAAATGGTTACACCCGTGCGGCGACGGTTCGGGAGGCTGGGGAATACGCGGTGCGCGGCGGCATTATCGACGTCTTCCCGCCAGGTGCGGAAGAGCCGTTGCGGCTCGATTTCTTCGGGGACGAGCTCGAAACAATCCGCTCCTTCGACCCCGTCAGCCAGCGTACGACTGGTAAACTGGACTCCTTCGAAATTTTCCCTGTTGGAGAGTTCCGCCTCGACGAAGAAGGCATCAAACGCTTTCGCTCCGGCTATCGGACCCATTTTGGTGGGGAAATTTCCAAGGACCCACTCTACGAGGCAGTCAGCGAAGGGAGACGCCATGTCGGCATGGAGCACTGGCTTTCGCTGTTCCATGAGGATTTGGAGACCCTGATCGATTATACGGGCTCGGCGCCGGTGACGTTCGACTATCAGGTCGACGCGGCTATGAGCGCGCGTTTCGATCTGATCCAGGAATACTACGAAGCTCGCAAAAGCCTCTATGTTCGCGGCACGCCTGACGGCGGCAGTGTCTATCGGCCGTTACCGCCGGACAGTCTCTATCTCAACGAACGCGACTGGCAGAGTCTTGAACAATCCCTGCCAAGGGCGCGCTTCACCCCATTCGATCTGCCCGAGAGTGGTGCCGACGGCGCCACGGTTTTAGATTGCGGCGGACATGGCGGTGTCGGTTTTGCCGAGGCGCGGGCCCGGCCGGACATAGATCTCTATGCCGCCGTGCGTGACCGAATTCTGGACGAGCCGGAAGATCGACGGGTATTGGTTGCCGGATACACTAGCGGCTCTCGGGATCGGCTGGTTTCTCTGTTGCATGAGCACGGGCTGGAGCGTTTGCAGCCAGTCGGGTCATGGGAAGAAGTAGGCAAGCTTCCGAAAGGCACAGCCGCTGCCATTGTACTCCCGATTGAGCAGGGGTTTGCCAGCGACGACCTACTCTGCATCGCTGAGCAGGATATCCTCGGGGAGCGTTTGGCCCGGCCATCAATTCGGCGCGGACGCCGGGGCGAGGAATTTCTTCAGGAAGTCTCCGCCCTGAACGAGGGCGATTATGTCGTTCATGTGGAACACGGCATCGGCCAGTATGACGGACTGGAGACCCTCGAGATCGGCGGCGCGCCGCATGATTGCCTGCGGCTTCTCTATCTCGGTGGCGACAAGCTGTTCGTCCCGGTTGAAAGCATTGATGTGCTGTCCCGCTACGGCTCTCAGGAGTCAGGTGGGCAACTGGATAAACTTGGCGGTGCCGCCTGGCAGGCCCGGAAGGCCAGGGTCAAAAAACGTCTACGCGACATGGCGGAACAGCTGATTCGGCTTGCCGCTGAGCGCGAAGTGCGAGAGACCGACCCAGTTCCGACGCCAACCGGCGCCTATGACGAGTTCTGTGCCAAATTCTCCTATACCGAAACGGACGACCAGCTTCGCGCCATTGAGGAAACACTGAATGATCTGAACAAGGGACGCCCCATGGACCGGTTGGTCTGTGGCGATGTCGGCTTCGGCAAGACTGAAGTGGCTTTGCGCGCCGCCATGGTGGTTGCGATGCAAGGCTATCAGGTTGCCGTCGTGGTGCCGACAACGCTGTTGGCCCGCCAGCATTTCAGCCAGTTCGTAGAGCGGTTCAAGGGCCTGCCGGTCAAGGTGCGGCAGCTCTCTCGCATGGTGCCAGCCAAGGACCAGACAGCGATCAAGGAAGAACTGGCGAATGGCGATTGCAGTATCGTCGTTGGCACTCATGCCGTGTTGGCGAAAAGTATTCGCTTCTCCAATCTTGGCATGGTGATTGTCGACGAGGAGCAGCATTTCGGTGTCGCTCAGAAGGAGCGCCTGAAGGAACTGCGTTCGGCCATCCACGTGCTAACTCTGACCGCGACGCCTATCCCACGGACGCTGCAGATGGCGTTGAGCGGGGTCCGGCAGATGAGCCTGATCACCACGCCGCCGGTCGACCGCCTGGCCGTCCGCACCTTCGTCATGCCTTATGACGGGTTGGTCATCCGTGAAGCCATAATGC
This sequence comes from Nisaea sp., assembly GCF_039990255.1. Taxonomy (GTDB): domain Bacteria; phylum Pseudomonadota; class Alphaproteobacteria; order Thalassobaculales; family Thalassobaculaceae; genus Nisaea. The sequence goes on from NZ_JBDXGG010000018.1 coordinate 1,213,038, forward strand.
GCGAGCATTATCGTGGCGGTCAGACCTTCTATGTTTGCCCGCGCCTCGACGATCTGCCGCGCATGCATGACCGGCTGACCCAGTTGGTACCGGAAGTTCGCATCGCCACAGCACATGGCCGGATGAGTCCGACTGAGCTTGAGAACGTGATGACCAAGTTCTGCGACGGAGCCTACGATATCCTGCTCAGCACCAATATTGTTGAGTCCGGTCTCGATATTCCGAACGCAAACACCATCATCATCCACCGTTCCGACATGTTCGGTCTGGCACAGCTCTATCAGCTGCGTGGCCGGGTTGGACGTTCCAAGACCAGAGCCTATGCCTATCTCACCACGCACCCGACCAAGGTCCTGACGGCGGACGCCAAGCGTCGGCTTGAGGTGATGCAGACCCTCGATAGTCTCGGCGCCGGCTTCAGTCTTGCCAGCCACGACATGGATATCCGTGGCGCCGGTAACCTGCTGGGCGAGGAACAGTCTGGTCAGGTGAAGGAAGTCGGCATCGAGCTTTACCAGCATCTGCTGCAGGAAGCTGTTCAGGCGGCACGGGAAGGGGGCTTCGAGAGCATGGAGCCGGAGGAGCAGTGGACCCCGCAGATCTCCCTCGGCACGCCGGTTCTCATCCCGGAAAACTATGTCCAGGACCTAACGGTCCGGCTCAGCCTCTATCGCCGGATCGCCAATTTGGTGGACGAGGCGGAGATCGACAGCTTTGCGGCCGAGCTGGCGGATCGATTCGGCACCTTGCCGCCGGAAGTCGAGAATCTTCTGAAGATCATCGCCATCAAGCAGCTTTGCAAACTGGCCGGGGTCGAGCGAGTGGATGCAGGGCCAAAGGGTGCCGTTCTTACCTTCCGGAACAACGATTTTTCCAATCCACGCGGGCTTGTCGGCTTTATTGCGAAGCAGGCTGGCTCTGTTCAGCTCAGGCCGGACCACAAACTGGTTTATCGCCGGGCATGGGAGCAGAAGGACGTGCGGGTGCGGGGTCTAACCGGACTGATGCAAGAGCTGGTGGCAATTGCCTCCCAGGGCGGATGAGGGGAAGCCTTTCTGAGAGAGAACTAATGCGCGGCCGGACGGTACGTTAGCCTTTCCGCGTTATCGAGATGGTGGAGAGCATTGATGCTGGACAAACCGTTGCGCCTTCCCTGCGGCGCGGTTCTGAAGAACCGTATCGCCAAAGCTGCCATGTCCGACGATCTCGGCGATGGCCGAGGCGCGCCGACTGATGCACAGCAGCATCTTTACGGGCTTTGGGCCGGCGGCGGCGCTGCGATGTCTTTGGTCGGCGAGGTGCAAATCGCCCCATGGGCGCCCGAAAATTATGGGAACCTCGTTGTTGAGCCTCTAAGCGCCCCGGAGCGCTTCCGCGCCTTGTCAGACGCTGCAACCATCAACGATAGCCATTTCTGGGCTCAGCTTGGCCATGCCGGCGCGCTGGCGGTGCCGGTTTCCGGTCCGGCGAAAGCGCCATCGGCGCTCGATGTATCGGGGATTCATGCCGTTGAAATGACGGCTACAGAGGTAAGGGCACTGCCTGCTGCCTATGCAAAAGCGGCTCTTAATGCCAGATCTGTCGGTTTTACCGGCGTTGAAATTCATGCGGCCCACGGCTTTCTGCTCAACCAGTTTCTGTCCCCACTATTCAACCGCAGAAACGACGATTGGGGCGGCAGTCATGAACGGCGCGCACGGCTTTTGCTCGATATCATTGCGTCGGTACGAACCGCTGTCGGTCCCGGTTTCCCTGTCGCCGTCAAGATCAACGCAACCGATCAGCTTGCGGGCGGTATCGAGGAAACGGAGGCACTTGACCTCGTTACGATGCTGGACGAGACGGATATCGATTTGATCGATATCAGCGGCGGTGCCTATTTCCCGGGAGCGGCCGCTGCCAGTGACGGTACCAAAGCCGGTCCCTATTTTCTCGATTTCGCACGGTCGGCACGCGCCCGCACTGGCAAGCCGTTGATGACGGCGGGTGGTTTCAAAAAACGGGCGGAAGCGGAAGAGGCACTATTATCTGGTGCTGTCGATATGATCGGATTGGCTCGGGCTCTGGCGCTTGACCCGAGATTGCCGGGTAAATGGATGAGAAAATCCGGGGATGAAACTGTTTTTCCTCGATTTTCCTCAACGCCGCCAGGTGGCGTCACGGCATGGTATACGCAGCGGCTGCGCCAACTGGGAACACACGGAACGGCAGATGAAGGTGGCTCGGTTGAGGACGCTTTGATACAGGTTAACCGGCGAAAGGCTGCGAATGCCTTGCTCTGGCAGGACCATTTCAGACCGGGCCTATAGGCCGACCGCACTCAGCGTTCTTCAGGCGCAATATCGTCGGTGCGGGCCCCATGAGCGTCGATATCGGCGTGGGTGTTCATAATAAAGTATTACGGCATCGTCAGAGGCCGGCGGATGACCTTGGTCGCAAAGCTCGCAATTTGGCCGGAGTTGAAGCATCCTCAGATCCAATTAATGGTTATGTTGTACCTGATGATCACAATCGCCTGGATCAGACGAAACAGCGAGTGATTACCGATACGACATCGGCCCTCTAACCGCAGAGAGACGATATGCCTGTGATTGAACGACTGTATTCCCGCCGCGGTTTCCTTGGCGCCTCTGTTTCGCTCTCGGTGACAGTTACCGCGGGCACAGCACGTGCCCAGAGCGATTTGTTCGGAACGGCAAAGGGGCTTTTGAACTCGTTGGGCGGCAGCAGCCAGGCCGGATCAGTCACGGGGCTCGATAACGAAACCATATTCGCCGGTTTGAAGGAGGCGCTCAGCGTCGGTACCGAGAAAATCGTCGCCCAGCTTAGCGCATCGAATGGTTATTTCGGTGACAGCGCCGTGCATATTCCGTTGCCGGAGAGTCTGCAGACAGCGCGGAAATTCCTGGATACAGCCGGTTTTGGCTCTCTTGCCGACGATTTGGAGTTGCGGATGAACCGGGCGGCGGAAACTGCAGCACCAGAAGCTGGCGCCATATTCTCCGATGCGATTTCGTCGATGAGCCTTGAGGATGTGAAAGCAATCTACGAGGGCCCCGACGATTCGGCCACGCGATGGTTCCAACAGCGAACCAGCGAAAAATTGACGGCCCGCTTTACGCCGGTTGTGGAGAGCTCGATGTCCAAAGTTGGCGTGGTGCAGAGCTACGACGCTTTCGTCGGGCAATATGCGAAAATACCTTTCGTCCCGGATGCGAAGGCCGAACTGTCGACGCACGTTGTCGGGAAGGCGCTGGACGGACTCTTCCATTACCTCGCGATAGAGGAAAAGGCGATCAGGACAGATCCTGTCGCCCGATCCACGGATTTGCTGAAGAAGGTCTTCGGCAGTTAGGCCTGATTAGCCACTACCGTATTGTCCGAGCTGTCCATATCCAAGAGAGGGAAGAAGGCTTCCGGTTCCTGTGCGCCCGATACCGCATATTGCCGGTTGAAGATGAAGCAAGGCACGCCGTTGATGCCATTCTCGTAAGCAAACCGGGTTTCGGCCATCACCTCACTGGTTCCGCCGCTGCTTTCGAGCCATTCGCGGGTATCATCCGGCTTCATGCCGGACTGTTCCGCCAATTCCACTAGATTGTCGATTTCGCCGATATCGACGCCTTTGGTGAAGTAGGCCACGAACATCCGCTCCATCAACGCATCCGACGTTCCGATCACGGTCGCAAGATTGATTGTGCGGTGGGCGAGGACCGTATTCGGTGTGCGCTGGATAAGGTCAAAGCGGAAATCAATGCCCTCTCCGTCGCCCATGCGCTTGATGTTGTCATAGATCTGCGTTGCCCGATCAGGGCCGCCGAATTTGTTTTCAAGATAGGCCTGCCGGTCCATGCCTTCGGGCGGCATTTCGGGATTCAGCTGAAACGCCCGCCACTGAATGGTCAAGTTCGGCAGTGGCCGAGCCGTTAATGCCCGTTCAAGACGCCGTTTGCCGATGAAACACCATGGGCAAATGACGTCGGAGAATATATCGATTTGGGTCATAGTGCGGCTCCGGAGCCCGTTCTGTCTGGATCGCGTGCTGCTAGCGCGCAACAGCATTCTTCCAGTGCTTGACGGTTTATCGTAAGGAAGAAACCATGTCACTTAACGGGGACAGAGAAACATTTGCGGGCGGTCATGTCGATCTTTGAAACGGGGCTTTCGAAAAATCGGGCGAACTATGCGGCGCTGACGCCATCCGATTTCCTTGAGCGTGCGGGGGCAACATTTCCTCAGAAAACGGCCATTATCCATGGCGCCCTGCGCCGCAGCTACGGTGATTTTCTGAATCGTAGCAGACGCTTAGCCGATGCTTTACGGAAACGCGGTATCGGACAGGGTGATGCTGTTTCGGTTCTGGCGCCAAACACGCCGGCGATGCTCGAATCGCACTATGGTATTCCTATGGCGGGCGCGGTGCTGAATGCCATCAACACCCGCCTCGATGCCATGACCATTTCCTTTATCCTCGTGCATGCCGAGGCAAAGCTGGTGCTGGTGGATAAAGAGTTTGCGCCGGTGATGGAAGAAGCGCTGGCGCAGATCGAAAACCCGCCGCCGGTCATCTGGATCGACGATCCGCTGGCCGAAGGCGGCAAGCCACTCGGAGAGAAAGAATATGAAGAGCTGCTCGCCGAGGGCGAGCCTGCGCCGGACTGGCCGCGGCCCACGGATGAGTGGCAGTCCATGTCGCTCAATTACACATCCGGAACCACTGGCAACCCGAAAGGCGTAGTCTATCACCATCGTGGCGCCTATCTGAACGCCATGGGCAATGCAATTGCCTTCGGTCTGACCTCCAGCTGCAGCTATCTATGGACGCTTCCGATGTTCCATTGCAACGGCTGGACCTATACCTGGGGGGTAACCGCGGTCGGCGGCACACATGTCTGCCTGCGAAAGGTCGATCCGGCGTTGATTTTCGAGCAGATCGCAGAGCATGGCGTCAGTCATATGTGTGCGGCGCCGATTGTGCTGACCATGCTCATTCATGCTCCGGCGGAGCAGAAGAAAGCGTTTTCCCAGCGCGTAAATATCGCCACCGGTGGAGCCGCTCCGCCAAGCGCGGTCATCTCTTCCATGGAAACTATGGGCTTTTCGGTCACCCATCTCTATGGCCTGACTGAAACTTACGGTCCCTCGACAATCTGTGCCTGGCCACCGGAATGGGACGCTCTCGACCTGGATACGAAGGCCCAACGCATGGCCCGGCAAGGCGTCTGGTACCCGACGCTGGAAGACATGCGGGTGAGTGATCCGGATACTGGTGAGGCTGTGCCGGCGGACGGAGAAACCATTGGCGAGCTTTGCCTGCGCGGCAACACGGTGATGAAGGGGTATCTTAAGAACCCGAAAGCTACGGCGGAAGCGTTGACCGACGGTTGGTTCCGGTCAGGCGATCTAGCGGTTCTACACCCCGATGGCTATGCTGAGGTCAAGGATCGCTCGAAGGACATTATCATTTCCGGCGGCGAGAACATTTCCTCTCTCGAGGTTGAGGAAGTTCTCTACAAGCATCCGAAAATCATGGAAGCCGCTGTGGTCGCCAAGCCAGACGAGAAGTGGGGCGAAACGCCTTGTGCCTTCGTCACTCTCGCCCCCGGTGCCGGTGAGGTCGGTGTGGAAGAGGTTACGGAATGGTGCCGTGAGCATATGGCGCCTTTCAAGGCACCGCGCACCATCGTCTTTGGCGACCTGCCCAAGACATCTACCGGCAAGATTCAAAAATTTGTATTGCGGGACAAGGCAAAAGATCTTTGATTTCTTGCTGTTACAGGGTGTTGTTTAGATCTTGAATCTCTTGATTATGTCCGGGTCGGGCTCAAAGCCTATTCCCGGACGGTCCAGGACTTCCACTTCGCCGCTGGACGGCAGCGGGATCGACGGATCGAGATAGGCCTCAGGTTCGATATAGAGATGCTCGAACTGCTCGCAGATCTCGCGCGCGGCGGTGAGCTGTATCGTTGCCCAGTAGCCAGGGCCAAAATAGGGCGCATGCGGCATCACAGATGCACCGTATTCCTCTGCAACATCGCAGACTCTCAGGAACTCGCTGACACCGCCGACCTTGGTCACGCTCGGCTGAAGGTACTTGATGTGCGGCGCGGTGCGGGCGAACTCTACCGAAGTGCAGGCATTCTCGCCGCTGGCAATTGCTACACCGTATTCGGCCTGCAGCATGCCCAGAGCTTCCGCATCATCCGGAGGAAACACTGGCTCCTCGACCCAATAAAGGTCCAAACGCCGCATATGAGGTATAATTTCGTGTGCCTGCTCGATGGACCAGTTGCAATTTACGTCCGTCGCAAGCTTGGTTTCCGTCCCAGCACCCTGTCGGCCGGCTTTGATGGCATCGAGGGATATTTCATGCAGTTTGACGGTCTTGTAACCCTCAGCGACAGCCTTGGCCGCGAAGGAGCGGACAAGGTCCGGCTCCGCATACCGCATAAGGCTGGCATATGCTGGTAGAGACGTTCTCGGACGAACGGCCAGCAGTCTGGCGAGCGACGTCTCTTCATGCTTCGCAGCGATATCCCAAAGGGCGATATCGATGGCGGATATGGCGAACATTGTGATGCCATACCGGCCATGCAGATGGAGGCGCTGCTGCAATTCCAAATTCAGCGCGGCTATGTCATCTATTTCACGCCCCACGAGCAGGGGCGCGACCATATCTTCGATTGCCGCTGCCACTGCCCGGCGGCAGGAATAAGCGAATCCGTCGCCCCACCCGACAATGCCGTCTTCCGTCTCTATCCGGACAAGCACGATTTCGAGAGTGGTCCATTTGGTTGGCATCAGACCGCTTCCGGTGCTTCCGTCCTCGAATGGAATCTGCAGGGGAATGACGTCGACTGACTTTATTTTCATTTTTGCTTCCTCCCTGACGGCGTTTTTGTACCGTTCGGGAGGGAGCTTAGCTGAACTCGCTCGGAAGACGCGAATACGGATGAAAGCAATATTCTTCTGGTTCGTTAAGAGGGGGCGTCCTCAAGGTTCATCTGGAAAACCTGAACCGAACCGGTCCTGCCACGCAGTTCGAACATGCCTACATTGGAGATGTTCTCGGGATTGTCTGCCGATGCCGCTGTTTCCGCAGCAACCAAAACGCAGATATCCGCGTCCGGCGATACTTGTTTCCCCAATTGCTCCAACCGGTTTGCCACATTTACCGTATCGCCGATGATCGTATAATTGATCCGGTCTGGCGCTCCGATGTTGCCGACAATGGCTTTGCCTGTCGCAATGCCGATCCGAATATGGATCGGGTCAGCGCCTTGTTCGAGCCGCCGCTGGTTATCTTCGCGAAGTAAATGGGAAATTCTACTGGCTGCCCGCAAACAGGCTGCTGCATGGTCCTTTCGTATCGCTGGAGCGCCCCAGAAAGCCATCACGCTGTCGCCCGAGTATTTGTCGATATTGCCGCCTTCCGCCTCGATCGCACCGTTCATCAGTGTGAAATGGTCATTGAGCATCTCGACAAGCTCATCCGGCGGATATTTTTGCGAAATTCCCGTGAAGCCGACAATATCCGAAAACAGAATTGTCACCTCACGCTCAACGGATGGCACACCTTTGCTGCCGCGTTCCCGAAGAATTTCCATGACAAGTGATCGCGGAACATAGACCCGGAACTGCGCCAGACCGGCGATCATAGCGTTGAACGCGTCCGCTGCGTCATTGAACTCGCGGACCGGATTACTTTGGATTTCCGGTACCGTTTCAAGGTCGAGTCTTGCAATTGCGTTGGACGCGGACGCCAATTCCGTGACCGGTTGGCTAATCCGTTCGGCAAGCTGTCGCAGCCTGAGCATTGCAAGGCCCATCACAATCAACCCTGCGATTGCGCCGAAGCCCAAGTAGCGGATCATATCAGTATAGCTTGAATCTGATTGGTCGATATAGACACCGACCGTATAGCGATTTCCGCGTGTTACGGAGACCTGCTGAGCAAGAGCGACATATTTTTTATCCTCTATTTCAGCCGTCCAGTATTTCAGGCCGGTATCTTTATCGAGCGTTCCAGCGTCGCGGCGTTCAGGGTCAAGTAAAGCGGCCAGTATCGGGTCGCCCAGTTCGGTTGCATTAAGCAGCGGCTTATCCTCGGACATCAGCGCTTGCATGCTTGGGTCCGTCAGGATCGGGTGGGCAAGCAAACGATCCTTCTCATCCAATACAAATACAGCGCCGTCTCCAATGCCTGCATCCCGCAGGAATACAGAGATATCCAACGGTGAAAATACCGCGGCTGAAACACCGATGTAAGCGCCATCCTTATCGAAAACTGGACTGCGCGCGCTGACGAGAGCGGTTCCGGCGCTTTTCGAATAAAACGCCGACGCAAGAAACGGGGCTCCGATCCGGCGTGCTTCATGAACGGCCTCATCGTCAAAAGATCCCGGGGGTACGGGACGTTTGCCGCTGCTTCCATCGGATGCGATCCAGATCAGCGGACCGCCATCCCAGACAAAGGCCAGTGCGCGAATATGGGGCTCCAGCTGTAGAACAGTCTGCGCCATTTCCCGCGAGGCAGCATTCAGCAGGGTACCTTTCGGCATGATGTTCTTGCCGACGAATTCTGCAGCCTTCAGAGCTGGTCGCGTATGTGCCGACAATGTTTGCTTGATCGTGCCAATCGTGGCGTTGGCACTTTCCCTGACAACGGCCAGTCCGCCCTGATTGCCAAAATAGAGCGTAACAGCCATCACCGCCACGAGGGCGATCAAAAACAATCCGCCAACATCCCTCAGCAATAAGGTGCGGATACTGATCCTTTGACTGGAAGTTTTCAGTTCGTCTGGCATGAAAATCCAAACTTTTCCCGATAGCTTACGGATTGACCCTGACTGTCAGCTTCAAAGATCCCGCGCGCAACTGCACGGGCCAGACAATCCGCAGCATGTGCGCCAAGTGTTGCCAGATCGAGCACCGGATCCGCAAGAGGCCGGATACCAGTGGAAACCCCGAAAACCACATCTCCGTCAAATGGTGTGTTTGCAGGGCGAATGGCGCGGGTTAATCCCTGATGCGCCATAATGGCGAATTGCTGGCACTGGGATTTGGTCAGTGCCGCGTCTGTCGCCACAATACCGATTGTCGTGTTTTCCCTCGGTCCTGCGAGTTTAGGCATACGCACCGCATTTCCTCTGTCTTCGGCGACGGGCAGGACGCCGCCAAATTCGTTACCCGCTTCGGAGCCCCAAGCGTAGAATGCCCCGGAAACGGGATAGGTGACAGCGCCGACCGAGTTTACGGCAACCAATGCGCCGACCGTTGTGCCATCATCGGCAACCTGAACTGATGCACTGCCGAGTCCGCCTTTGAACCCGCCTGCATTAGCGCCAAATCCTGCCCCTGCATTGCCCTGGTCGAAATTAACTGATGCTGAGTCGAAGGCTGTTTGGCCAAGGGCCGGATATGGCGATGAGTCTCCCCAGTCCTTGTCACCGCCATTATTGAGGTCGAAGAGGATTGCAGTGGGAACAATGGGCACAATTGAAGTGCCAGCTCTATATCCGATACCTTTTGCCCGCAGGCTGGCCATCACGCCGCCTGCCGCATCGAGCCCGAAGGCGGACCCGCCGCTCAGGACAATCGCATTCACACTCTGAACGGTTGCTTCGGGCCGTAACAGGTCGAACTCGCGCGATCCGGTCCCTCCACCACGCGAATCAACCGCGGCAACTAATTCGCCGTGCGGCACCAGAACGGTGACACCGCTCCGCAAGTCTTCGCCATGGGCATTGCCCACAAGGAGGCCCGAAACATCGGTAATTAGATTGAGTTTCCCCGGCTGCACTTCTAAAGGCCTCCTGTTTCCGCATAGCCGCTCGTCAGGATCCGCTATTGGACTGACCGGACAAAGTCTTTATATACGACGGCGATCCCCAATAAGGACGATTAGATGAGTTCCCTTGACGACGCTGTGGGGCGCCGGCGCACTTTCGCGATCATCGCGCACCCGGATGCCGGTAAGACCACCCTGACCGAGAAGCTGCTCCTGTTCGGTGGCGCAATCCAGATGGCCGGTGCCGTGAAAGCGCGCGGTCAGCAGCGGCGCTCTCATTCCGACTGGATGAAGGTCGAACGCGAGCGCGGCATTTCCGTCGCCTCGTCGGTCATGACCTTCGACTATGGGAACAATACCTTCAACCTGCTTGATACTCCGGGCCACGAAGACTTTTCGGAAGACACCTACCGGACTCTGACGGCTGTCGACAGCGCGATCATGGTAATCGACGGCGCGAAAGGTATCGAGGAACAGACCCTGAAGCTGTTCGAGGTTTGCCGCCTTCGCGATGTGCCGATCATCACCTTCGTGAACAAGATGGATCGCGAGGCGCGGGACAGTTTCGAGCTGCTGGACGAGATCGAGCAGAAACTCGCGCTGGACGTGACGCCGGCGAGCTGGCCGATCGGCATGGGCAAAGCTTTCAAGGGCTGTTACGACCTTCTGAACGACAAGCTGATCCTGATGGATCGAGGCAGTCACGACGCGCCGGACGAGGGCTTGACCTGTAACGGGCTGGATGACCCGAAACTTGACGAGTTGCTGCCTGCGTCTGCCGCAAATCAGCTTCGAGAGGAAGTCGAGATGGCGCGTGGTTTGTGCCCGGATTTTGATCCGGAAGCATTCCTCGGCGGCAGCATGACACCGGTCTATTTCGGCAGTGCGGTGAATAATTTCGGGGTTCGCGAACTGCTTGGCGGTGTCGCCCGTTACGCCCCCCAGCCGCGACCGCAATCGACGAAATCCCGTGAAGTGACGCCAGATGAAAAAAAGGTCTCGGCCTTCGTCTTCAAGATTCAGGCGAATATGGACCCGAAACACAGGGACCGCATCGCGTTCGCCCGGATCTGCTCCGGCCATTTCAAACGTGGCGCCAAGCTGAAGCATGTCCGCAGCGGCAAGACCATGAATATTCATAACCCGGTGATGTTCCTGGCCCAGGACCGTGAGATCGCGGACGAAGCCTGGCCGGGCGATATCATCGGCATTCCGAACCATGGAAACCTGCGGATCGGAGACGCTCTGACCGAGGGTGAAGATCTGCAGTTCAGCGGTATACCGAGCTTTGCGCCGGAACTGCTACAACGGGTGCGTCCGACAGACCCGCTCCGGGCCAAGCATCTGGAGAAAGCCATCGTCCAGCTTGCGGAGGAGGGGGCTGCGAAAGCTTTCAAGACCCGGATTGGCGGAAGCTGGATCGTTGGCGTTGTCGGCGCTCTACAGTTTGAGGTGCTGGCAGACCGGATTCGTACCGAATACGACGTCCCTGTGAGCTTCGAGACCGCGGGCCTGCACACAGCGCGCTGGTTGGAAGCCGACGATCCGGCGGAGATGAAGAAGTTCATTGATGCCAACCAGGGCGACCTGGGCGACGATCACGACAACATGCCGGTCTTCATGGCCCGCAATGGCTGGCACCTGCAGCACACGGCCGAGAACTGGCCGAAGATCACATTCCTGAAAGTGAAGGAGCAGATGGCCTAGGTGCTTGACCTTCAGCGCGAGCGCCAGGCCTGCCAACGGTCCTGTATCTGAAAGCCCCAATATGCACATTGGGCAATGAGTGGACCGAGCGGTCCACCAGCAAAATTGAGGCCGAAGGGGGAGAACAGCTGATAAGTCTCGTCATCCTCGGCGATCGCTTTTGCGACGACCTCTCCGCCGGCCGTGGTTGCGCACATGCCATGCCCGCCATAACCCTGATTGTACCAGACACCCGGTTGCAGACGGCCTATCTGAGGCATCTTATGCACCGAATAACCCATGGTCCCGGGCCAGGCGACCTCGGCCCGGATACCTTCTAGCTGGGGATAAATCTTGAGAATGTCGCTAATCATCTTCTGGCCCAACTTACGCGGCGAGAGATTGGAGCTGACACGTCCGCCCCATAGCAACCTGGTATCGGGGAGGGCTCTGTAATAGTCATTGGCGATACGGCTATCGGACGTCGCATAGGGTGTTCTGATAGCATCTTTTAACCGATCGCCGAGTGGTTCAGTGAGGACCACATACGTACCGACCGGCAAAGTGGCACGAGACAGCTTCGAATGCAGGCTGCCGATATAGCCCGAACAGCAGATCACGACCTGATTGGCCGTTACGCTACCAGTCGCCGTATCGATCCGTTTTTTGTCCGCGCTGAGATCCATATGAGTTACGGCGCTGTTTTCAAAGATTGTTGCTCCCAGACTGGTGCAAGCATCCGCGATACCGTTGGTGAAGTTCAGGGAATGAAACTGAAATGCCGTCGGGTCCAGGAGGCCTTCATGGTACCGCTCTGTGCGGTAGAGTTCCTTCATCTCCTCGCGATTCTTGAATTCGAGTCCGAGATCGAACCGCTTGTTCATCTTCTCTGCACTGGCTTTCAGGCCATCGGCATTCTTGTACCAGGACGCTTTCATAATCCCGTTCCGCATCGGCCCGGCATCTATGCCATATCGATCAAGCCGTGAGCGGATCAGGGCAAGGGCGTTGAGGGTAAGACGCAAAAGCGCATCTGTATCCTCGCTGCCAACTACGGCTTCGATATCATCCGACCCAAGGCTGTAACCGCTACTTACAAATCCGCCATTGCGGCCTGATGCTCCCCAACCAACCCGATGGGCCTCAAGCAGGACAACATTCTTTCCACGCTCTGCAAGACCCAGGGCCGTAGCAAGCCCAGCCATACCGCCTCCGATAACACAGATATCACAGTCGAGATCGTGCGTTAGAGACGGGCGTGAGATGGGCGCCTTGAGGGTTCGGCCGTAATATGTGTCCACATATCCAATGCTGCGCCGCTCCAGGTCAGTCATTCTCGTTTCCATCTTCTATCGGAGGTTCTTGAGCCGGATTTTGTACAGAAACCGACTTCCTTGCCCTGCCTTGCGTTGAGGTCCTGTTCTTATAATCGCTGAGCGGTCGCGTTGGTCAATCGCTCTCCCGAATGGCTAACGGCATAAAAATTTAACCATCACCTCTTCAAAAACGGCAAACTTCAGAGAGCCACGCTTGTGCAGCGCGATATTTTCTGTGAATTTCTTTTCAATTTTTAGAAGGAAATCAGGCTATTAGCGAAGCAATGTAAGCGCATACAATTTGATGACAATCATTCGTAACGTCATTTATCGATTAAGCTTTACAAATAGAAACCATTTTGATGGAATAGCATCAAATCGGAAGCAACTGCTCATGCAATGCGGAGACACACCATGACCGTACAGACACTTCGACGCTCTGCTCTGAAGATCGATACGGCTGATATCGGCATCGGCGCATCCGCCGAAACCGTGCGGTCGGGCTATCTGGAACTGACCTCGATGCTCGACAGGTTGCATCGCCGGTATCTCGATGTTGTTCGCGTGGAACTCGAATCCATGGGGATCAACAACATCAACCCGTCACAGGCATTGATGCTTGTCGGTATCGGGGACGAGGATATCCCTGTCCGGGATCTTATCCATCGCAAGGGTTACCAGGCCTCGACCGTTTCTTATAACGTCAAGAAGCTGTCCGAATATGGATACCTGGAACAGGAGCGCGCCGCACATGACCGCCGCTCAGTGCGCCTGCGGTTGTCTCCTAAGGGCAGGGACATTGTCAGCCGGCTCCGGGAACTGGAAGCGCGCCACATGGAATTCACCAGCGGTCGCGGTGAGCTTCTGCGTGGTATGGAAAACGCGACCGCCACGTTGCGTCAACTGGATCAGATCTGGGCTGAATACATTACTTTCGGATAATTCCCCCTACATCCGAAAAACTGCGGAACGCGCTGCTCTTGAGCGGCGCGTTTTGTTGTTCGAGGGAAGGGATCAGGCGGTCGCTGCTTCGAGTGCGGAGCGTGCCAGCGTTCGCGTCGAATCCAAGGTCGGGAGCGCGCTGTTATCGTCTCTAATGATGAGCGGTATCTCTGTACAGCCAAGCACAACAGAATCGGCCCCGCGGTTCTTCATTTTCCGAATAAGCTCCTGGAAATACGAGATTGATGTTGCGAGGAAATTGCCCGGAACGAGTTCGTCCATGATGATGCGGTCGATTTCAGCAATTTCCTCTGGATCCGGCCTCATCCAATCAATGCCGAACGCCTCAAATCTCTCCGGATAAACGTTACTCTCAACCAACCATCGCGTGCCGAGAATTCCGACCTTCTTAGACTGGAGTTCACGCGCAACCATCGCAGTTTCTTCGGCGATGTTAAGCCAGGGAAGAGGGGATCGTTCCACCACATAATCAAACGCTTGGTGGATTGTGTTATCCGGGCAGACTAGAAAGTCGGCGCCGGCACGTTCCAGCCGGCGCGCGGAATCGAGCACCAAATCTCCAACTCCATTCAGATCGCCAGCATCCAGGTATCTGACATATTCTGAGAGCGATGGTGTATGCATCGATATCTCAGGATGTCTGTGTGCGCCGAGGCGCTTTGCACCTTCAGTGCAGATCGTTTTGTAGCACAGTGCTGCGCCTTCGGCTGAGCAGCCGACGATTCCAATATGTTTCATTGGCTTATGCGCCTTATCTCAAAAAATTTCGGTAACGACATATTTCAGGATCTCAAAAACTGCATATTCAGTTTCCAAACGGCAGTTCGTAGGAAACTCATGGGCCAAACAGATTTCAAGATCAGTCATCAATTACCCCCCATTTGACTTTCACCGCGTGATACCTCGAAACTCTATCGTGAGAATTCGGGTTCGTTGAAAAGCTTTCGAAAGTCCAGAAGGAGATAATTCTGGTTTCTGCGGAAATTTACGAAAATGTAACTTTTTGCTGCAGATATAAGGCTATCATCAACTTTCATGCGATGAATTATATGTGCCGTTTTCAACGCCTTATTTTTGTTTTCGGCGGCCTTTTTTTTCTATTTGGATGCAGTGAGCCGGAACCCATTCGAATAGGATTCATCGCCGATTTCGAAGGACGCGCATCGGAACTGGGTATATCAGGGCGAAATGCCGTTCAACTGGCTGTTGACGAAGTCAATGCGGCGGGCGGCATAAATGGGCGCAAAATTGAACTCCTCGTTCGCGATGACATGAGCACGAAAGAAGGGGGGGCTAATGCTGCGCGCTCCCTTGTAAAAGCTCAGGTTCGCGCGATCATCGGCCCCATTCGGAGCGTCGTGGCGGGCGGCGTCGTTCCAATTATTAATGAGGCAGAGATTGTGACTGTCTCTCCAACAGTGCTTGCGGCATCGCTCGTCGGAAAAGATGATCACTTTTTCCGAATGGCATCAAGCAGCCGCAAGGATGCGGAACATTATGCAAGAAGATTGTATGCCGAAGGATATAACAAGATCGCTGTCGCGTCAGATGCAAATAATGAACTGTTCACCGGCCCCTGGGTGGAGACGTTTCGCGCGGAGTTCGAGAAAAATGGCGGCACCGTTACAGCGTCAATTCCGTTTGACGCGGGAAATTCAAAAGGTCTGAGCGCCACTGTTGCGGCATTGCTTAAGGCGCAAACTGATGCGGTTCTTGTTCTGGCAAATGGCATCGATACCGCGCAGATTGCACAGCAAATCAAAAAAACAAATGAACATATGCAGCTGTTGGCGACTTCCTGGTCCGCATCTGAAAATCTGGTTGTCCTTGGCGGCCGCGCCGCTGAAGGCATGCTGCTTGGCGAGAATTATGACCGGAATGACACGAGCGCGCAGTATGTGCGGTTTCGCGACGCATTTACCGGGCTATTTGGTGTTCTTCCCTCTCAATCGAGCATTACCTCTTACGACGCGGCACAGATCTTGTTTGCGGCCATGAGAAACACGGATGGTGCTGCGGATTTGAAATCGAAATTGCTGGGTATCAGGGGGCTGAAGGGGCTACAGCAGGAAATCGGGTTCGACGGCTTTGGAGACGGGGACAGAGCACTAACGCTTGTGGTCGTGAAAGACGGAGAATTCATCCGAAAATAAGTTGAAGGCACATCGTTTTAAATATCCTGAACGAAAAAGCCGAAGCTCCAGCTCTGCGGCCAAACTGCCGATGAAAACTCAATGTTTCATCGGCTTATACGCTTGACCTTAAAGCTTTCCGGTAATCACATAATGCAGGATCGCAGCGACCTGCGCAGGCGTTTCCGCAACGGCCAACGCCGCGCCGTCAACTTCTTTCAGCGGATGGGTAAGAGACGGATCGTGTTGAACGATCAGAGGCTTTCCGAGAGCGGCCGCATATCCAGCATCGAATGCGGCATTCCATTGTTTGTACTTGTCACCGAACCTAACAACGACAATGTCAGCACGTTCAATCAACGTTCGGGTTCTGATCGCATTGACCTTCGCGCCTTTGTGGTCTGCCCAGAATGGATTGTCCTCACCGCCGAGAATGGACACGCCGCAATCGTCGCTATTTTCGTGAACGGTTACCGGTGCTGTGAAGATGATTGGCAATCCGGCAGCTTTCACTGCTTCTTCGATTTCAGAGCGCCAGTCCGTGTGAATTTCACCGGACAAATAAACTTCAAGATCAGTCATGAGAGCCTCCTACAGAACAGAACGCACTTGATAGCGCAGATTCCTGTTTTTCTACAGTCTGCCGCGCTATTTACAGCGTTTAAGCCTATTTGCATCTTGATGAAAAATCTTGCCCAAATCATGTTTAACTGAATCTTATCTATTTCAAAGAAAGATGGGTGATCACATCGGCTTTAATTGGTTGAAATCATGCGAGCCATACAAAAATTTGCCTTTCTCGCTAGCTTATCGGTTTTGGTAGGGTGTAGCGAACCTGGTCCGATACGCATCGGATTTATTGCCGGGCTGGAAGGCCGTGCGTCAGCTCTCGGAATTGCCTCGCGCAACGCCGTACAAATGGCGGTTGATGAAGCCAATGCAAATGGCGGCATCAATGGGCGTCAGATCGAACTTGTTATTCGTGATGACAAGAGATCTGCCAAAGGGGGAGCTGAGGCTGCACGCTCACTCGTCAGCGAGAAGGTTACAGCGATCATTGGGCCGATCCTAAGTGTCGTGGCTGGCGGCGTCGTGCCCGTCATCAACGAAGCTAGACTTGTGACGGTATCTCCGACGGTTATTTCTTCCAAATTTGTCGGAAAAGACGACTTTTTTTTCCGATTGAATTCATCGGGTGAGCAATCAGCTGCCGATTACGCGAGAGTTTACCATGAGGCCGGATTTAGCAGAATCGCGGCGGCTACCGATGCTCACAACAAAGCATTCACAGAGAACTGGATGAAGTTATTCACCGCAGCGTTTAGTGCGTATGGTGGCAAGATTTCTTCAGTTGTACCTTTTGATGCAGCAAAGGAAGTCGGGTTGAAACATGTCGTTGTTTCTCTGCTTGCTGACAAACCTGAAGCGGTTCTCATTTTGGCAAACGGCATAGACACCGCCCAACTTGTGCAGCAATTCAGAAAGCGTGATGGAGATATTCAATTACTTGCGACTTCCTGGGCTGGGTCTGACAACCTAATAACCCATGGAGGCAGGGCAGTTGAAGGAATAATGCTGGCCGATACATATGATAGGAATGACCAGAGCAAGCGCTATTTAGGGTTTCGCGAAGGCTTCCAAGGGAAATTTAAGGCTCCACCAAACCACGCAAGTGTTGCGTCTTACGATGCTGCAACAACATTGTTTGCGGCATTGCGGACAGCCGGTGAGGGAGGAAACTTAAAAGCCGCTTTGCTGAACTCAGAATCATATAAAGCCCTGCAACAAGAAATCACGTTCGATGCTTATGGAGATAGCAGAAGGACTTTGACCGTTGTGATGGTTAGAGATGGCCGTTTTGCAAGACCAAAATAGATTATCTGTCGGATCGGAACTGATTGCCAATAGAGAGATATTTACTAAATTTTATTCAAATCATGAAAACCTTCAGGTAGTTAAATACCGGAGAATCGGTCATGCGGCCATATGTGTTAACACCTGCGGTAGCAATGTTTTTGCTGCAGTTAGCGGCCTGTGGCGATCCGGAGGTGATCCGTTTGGGCTTTGTCGGCCGCCTCGAAGGAAGAGCATCAGAGATCAGCATCGCGTCATTGAGCGCTGTTCGCATGGCTGTCGATGCCAGGAACGAAGCAGGAGGAATAAACGGGCGTCAGATAAGAGTTTTCGTTCGTGACGACCACGGTACGGCGGAAGGAGGCGCGGAAGCCGCCCGGTCGCTGATTTCAGAGGGTGTTGAAGCAATTATCGGCCCCAATCTCAGCGTAGTCGCTGGCGGCATGGTGCCGGTGATAAACGAGGCTGAAATTGTAGCAATTTCTCCGACCGTCGCTTCTCAATACTTTGTCGGTCAGGATGATTATTTTTATCGTATAAACTCATCTACGCACGAAGTAGCAAAGAGCTATGCCAAACACTGCATTGATGCCGGACATCAAAAGGTTGCCATTGGTTTCGATGGAAAGAATCAGCTCTACTCTATGAATTTGATACACGCGTTTGACGAAGCCTTCACGGCGCTTGGTGGAACGCTGATCGAGTTTCGGGAATTTAACAGTACCATTCGAGGCGATATTCCCCGGTTGGCTATAGAATTATCGGACTCGAATCCCGACGCATTGATATTACTCGCCAACGCGGTCGATACTGCTTTGCTTGCCCAGCAAATTCGAAAACATGACACAGAGGTGGCGCTTCTCGCGTCCCAGTGGGCGACTTCAGACAGTCTTCTTACGCTCGGGGGAGGAGCAATCGACGGGATTACCCTGCTGCAAGCTTATGATGGATTTGATAAATCGGAGCGTTACATCGCGTTCGGCGACTCTTACAGTGCCAGGTTTCAATCAAGTCCAAGATTCGCGAGTATTGCGGCTTATGACGGCGTGACTGTTTTATTCTCTGTCATTGAAAACTTGGCAGAAGATGAAAGTATAAAATCGTCGATCGATGCGATTGGACGCTTTCAAGGGTTGCAGCAAATAGTAGAATTTGACGATTTCGGGGACAGTACTCGAAAAATCACTACGATCACCGTTCAGGAGGGGAAGTTCATACCTAAATGAAGGTTCCAAAAGCACTGTCTCTGCGCGTTGCACTCTCGCTTTTATTTGTTCTGACTCCGCTGGTCGCGCTCGTGATTGTTGGGTCGACCACGCTTGCCATCCGTTTACCCCAGATTATGGATGACAACAGATCTATAGCTAGGGAATCGGCTGCAGAGATGGCGGCGCGAGTTGAGGAGTATTTGCGCTCTCTCGAACATCGTCTCAAGGTTTTAACGGCCGCGGTCGCAAACGTTCCTAGGGACGATGTCTATCAATTACTGGTGGCCGCGCGCGGGGACGAATTTGATGCAATCTATCTGATCGACGAAAAGGGCCTTCTGATTGACGCCAGCGTGAAGAATTACGGCAGGCAATATATCGACGAGATCGTCGGGATCGATATGTCCGCCAATAAGCTTTTTCGCACAGTTTCCGATACACAAAAACAGGCATGGAGCGATACGCAACTTTCCACGGTCTCAGGAACCGTAACTGTTGGCGTGGCGATTCCGGTCGAAGGAAGTAAAACCTCCATAATCGGCGAGGTACCTCTCGACCAGATTATCTCCATAAGCAAGTTCTCCCGTAGCGACAGGCAACTTGATCTCTGGATATTGGATCGTCTCGGCGAAGTTGTGGCGGATACAAGAGTCACAAGTTTTGGCCGGCGGAATCTTCTACATCTGCCAATCGTTCAGGCCGGGCTAAATGGGACAGAGATCCCGGACCGCCTTTCTTATGATGGGCAGGATTTCTATGCTTGGGCGGAATTCTCCAAATCTCTTGGATGGCTCTTTGTCAGCCGCATCCCGCGCGGGATGGATAATCCCGCGACACGGGAACTTGTTGCCATAATCATTACGGGATTCATATCCACATCCATCATCGGTGCGCTATTGGCTCCTCTTTGGGCTCAGACTCTGTCGCGCACCGTGCAATCCGTTATCCGGCGCGCCCGTATTGTTGCATCCGGCAGCCGGCCCGAGAACTGGCCGATAAGCTTTATAAAGGAGTTCAACCAGCTTTCAGGAGACCTAGAAGCCATGGCCGACGCCCTTGTCAGCCGTGAACAAGCCTTGAAGGAAATGAATGAAGATCTGGAAAACAGGGTCCGGACGCGTACGTACGATTTGGCCAACTCTAATTTGGATCTTTCGAAAGCCTTACAAAATCTGCAGAAGACTCAGAATGAATTGATAGAGGCCGAAAAACTGGCTGCACTTGGACGTCTGGTCGCCGGCATCGCACACGAGTTGAACACGCCTTTGGGAAACAGCAAGCTCAGCCTGTCTTCTCAGGAACATGAAATCCGGAATTTCGACGCGCTGCTGGAAAAGGGCCTGCGAAAGTCGGACTTGATGAAGTTCCTGGCTC
This sequence comes from Nisaea sp., assembly GCF_039990255.1. Lineage (GTDB taxonomy): Bacteria > Pseudomonadota > Alphaproteobacteria > Thalassobaculales > Thalassobaculaceae > Nisaea. Next base: position 1,233,361 of record NZ_JBDXGG010000018.1, read on the forward strand.
ATGTTCGTGAAACGACCTCAGTTGCATTCATGAATGTTGAACGTGCTTGCGATTTGGTTACAAATTTCAAGCAGGTCGCTGTGGACAGGACAACGTCACTTCGGCGGAAGTTTCATCTGCACAATCTTATTTCTGGCACTGTTTTGACTTTGCAGCCGTCCATCGGGAAAAACATCCAAGTCGTAATTGACGATATGCCTGAGAATTTTGAGATTGACAGCTATCCAGGAGAGCTCGGGCAAATTATTACCAATCTTGTGGACAACGCCTCAAAGCATGCATTTCCGGACAGATCCGGAAACATCCACATTTCAGTTGCAGAAACCGACCAGGAAAAGATTGAAATATCAGTGCGGGATGATGGCGTCGGAATGCCGCCGGACGTGGCGGAGAAGGTCTTCAACCCCTTTTACACCACCAAATTGGGGCAGGGTGGCACCGGTCTCGGGTTGAATATATCTTATAACGCGGCGACTAACGTGCTTGGCGGAAGCCTGACGGTCGAGAGCACGCTTGGCGAGGGTTCAGTTTTCAAACTCCTGATTCCCGTTATTGCCCCAGAGCACGAGGGTGAGGATACGGGGAGCGTCAAAAACTCGCCCGTTGGGACATAGGGTGGCGCCGCCAAATACTCCTTTTTCGTATTCTTTCGGGTTCGATTGACAATGCGAAACCAAATCGCTGAAATTGATCTGTCACATGCGATGGAATCACAGTCCCGAATTGGGACGGCGCTCCGAAAACAGGAACGCCAAGAAGAATACCACGGATGAGACGGGAGGATTTGGCAAAACAGAAAGCGGCTTGATGCAACGGAGAATATCCGGAGCACGTGCCGTTTCGCTTTTCGGGGGACTGATATGACACTTTTTTCGCGCCGCCAGGTTATGGCAACGCTAGCCGCTCTCAGCGCCGCCTCAGTGCTGCCGGCCAGCATCGCCAACGCAGCAGACACGATCAAGGTTGCTGGGATCTATACCCAACCAATCCAGCAAAAATGGGATGCGCGCCTGCATCTTGCACTTGAAGCCGCCAAGGCCGCGGGCAAAATTGAGTATTCCTTTTCGGAAAAGGTCTCTAATACCGACTATATCCGTGTGCTGCGCGAATATGCCGAAAGCGGCGTGCAGCTGATCATTGGCGAGGCCTTTGGCATCAGTCGCGAGGCTCGCAAGGTGGCGGACGAATATCCGAACGTCGCCTTCGTAATGGGCGACCCCTTCAAGCCGCATGGAAGCAACTTCTCGGTCTTTGACAATTATATCCATGAGCCGTGCTACCTCATGGGGATCATCGCCGGCAGCATGACCACGTCGAAAAAGATCGGCATGGTCGGCGGTTATCCGATCGGTGAGGTAAACCGGCTGTTCCACGCGTTCATGGCAGGCGCCAAGTCCGTCGATCCGTCGATCGAGTTCAAGGTGACCTTCATCGGTTCCTGGTACGATCCGCCAAAAGCAAAAGAAGCTGCCTTCGCCCAGATCGAATCCGGTGTCGATATCCTTTATGCTGAACGTGCTGGCGTGGTTGATGCGGCTCGTGAAAAAGGCATTCTTGCCTTTGGTAATGTGAACGACATGAACAAGGAAGAGAATGGAACGGGTGTGGTCGTGACGTCTGCCCTTTGGCACATGGAAAGTGCTATCGATTACGCCATCGAGCAGGTCAAGGCAGGCAGCTTCAAAGCCGAAGACTACAAGGAATGGACCATGATGCAGAAGGGCGGCGCCAGCCTTGCCCCGTATTATGAGTTCGAGGATAAAATCCCGGCAAATGCTAAAGCCAAGGTCGCCGAGCTTTCCAAGCAGATTTTGGCCGGCGATTTCGTGGTCGAGATCAACGACAACGAGCCTAAATCCACGTTCTGATTCTTTAGGATGTCACGCACGTGACCAATAGACCTTCCTCAGTGATGCCCCTGTTATCCTTCAGGGGCATCACCAAGCGTTTCGGCCCGCTGGTCGCGAACGATGCGATATCGCTCGACCTAAACCAGGGAGAAGTCCTTGCGCTCCTGGGCGAGAACGGGGCCGGCAAGACAACGCTGATGAACATCCTCTTCGGGCATTACGTGGCCGAGGAGGGTGAGATCATGGTGGATGGCGCGCCATTGCCTCCCGGTTCGACTGACGCAGCTATCCAGGCTGGTATCGGGATGGTGCACCAGCATTTCACCCTGGCCGAAAACCTGACGGTGCTGGAGAACATCACGCTCGGTACCGAGCCGCTGTTTGCTTGGCGCCGGAACATCAAGGCCGCCCGGGCCAAAATCGCGAAAATGGCTTCCGAGTACGGCCTGCATGCTGATCCGGACAAGCCGGTCAGCGCGCTCTCGGTCGGTGAACGGCAGCGGGTGGAGATCCTAAAAGCTCTCTACCGCGACGCCCGCATCCTCATTCTGGACGAGCCGACAGCGGTTCTGACGCCACAGGAATCTGACAGCCTTTTCGAGACTTTGAAGAAGCTGACGGCCAATGGACTTGCGGTCATTTTCATCTCCCATAAGCTGAACGAGATCCTCAATCATACGGACCGGGTGGTGGTGCTGCGCCGGGGCGCCGTTGCTGGAACCGTAACAACGTCCGACGCAGACCGCGCCGGATTGGCGCATATGATGGTGGGCGAGGAAGTGAACCGCCCGAAAGCGACAGCAATGACACCGGGCGATGCGGTTCTGCGCCTGACTGACGTCTCATGCCGCGCGGATAGTGAATCGCAGAGCCTGAAAGAGGTCAGCCTTGAGATCCGGGCGCATGAGATCATCGGACTTGCCGGTGTGGCTGGCAATGGTCAGCGGACGCTCGCAAACCTGTTGTCCGGCCTTACGACAGCCGAGGCCGGTCATGTCGATATACTCGGTGCGCCAGGTGTGGCCGATCCGACAGAACTTGTCCGGCGTGGTGTTGGGCGTATTCCCGAGGACCGTCACGCGACAGGTGTGGTCGGTGAAATGCCGCTCTGGGAAAACCTGATCAGCGAAGACAGGCGCGGACCCGAAATTGCCCGTGCCGGCTTCATCATCGACAAGGCCAGGGCTGTGCAGCGAACAAACCGCCTAATCGATGAGTTCGATATTCGATGTGAAGGTCCGGAAGCAGAAACGCGTTTGTTATCAGGCGGCAACATGCAGAAGCTTATCCTCTCGCGCGTGCTCTCGAAGGGGCCACGCTTCATCATCGCGAACCAGCCGGTCCGCGGTCTGGACGAGGGGGCCATTGCCTATGTCCAGAGCCGCTTGTTGCAGGCTCGCGCCGACGGCGCCGGTATTCTGCTGATCTCCGAGGATCTGGACGAGCTCTTCGCTCTCAGTGATCGGATTGCCGTTATGTATCACGGTCGGCTGACAGCCCCGCAAGAGACGGCACACCTCACGGTCGGCGATGTCGGCCTGCTGATGTCCGGCCATGACGGGGAAGCCGCCCATGCGCATTGAAGCCCGACAGGACGTGACGCTTTGGCGTGTGATGCTGGCCCCGGTCCTGGCCGTTTTGGCCGCACTGGTGCTCGGCGCCGGATTGATCATCTGGGCGGGAGAGCCGGTGCTGGCTTCCTATTGGGCTCTGCTGAAGGGTTCCCTTGGATCCAGTTTTGCCTTGAATGAGACGCTGACGCGGTCCACGCCGCTGATCTTCACAGGTTTGGCAGCAGCGGTCGCCTTCCGGGCTAAATTCTACAATATCGGCGCCGAAGGGCAGCTCTATTGCGGGGCACTGGCAGTGACATTCTTCGGTACGGGCCTGATCTCCCTGCCGCCCGTCCTGATGGTTTCGTTCCTGATGATTGTCGGCGCCATGGCAGGCGGCGCCATCCTGATCGTGCCGGTTTTGTTGAAGACCCACATGAAGGTCGATGAGGTCGTAACGACGCTGCTGCTGAACTTCGTCATCCTTCTGCTGGCCGGATACCTGCTTGAGGGGCCGTGGAAGGACCCGATGTCACTCGGCTGGCCACAGGCCGCCCCCATTGTGGATGAAGGCATCTGGCCGCCGCTGTTGGCCAAGGGGCGCCTGCACCTCGGCTTTATCTTCGCGATCGTCGCCGCATTGCTTGCCTGGGCGCTGATGCGCTTCACAGTCTGGGGGTACGAGATCCGAGCCGTTGGCCTGAATGCGTCCGCCGCCGGCTTTGCAGGCATTGGCGTCAATGCAACGGTGATCCGTACTGCATTGATATCAGGCGGTCTTGCCGGTCTTGCCGGGGTTAGCGAAGTCGCTGGGCTCAAGGGCTATCTCACGCTCGATCTCTCACCGGGCTTCGGATATGCGGGGATTGCCGTCGCCATGCTGGCGCAATTGCATCCGCTCGGTGTCATCCTCTCGGCCTTCTTCATCTCGGCCATCTATGTCGGCGCCGATGCGATGAGCCGGTCGACCGATATTCCAACCTACATTGCGGACGTTCTGGTCGGCCTCTCGGTGTTGACCATTCTGGTCAGTGTCATGCTGACCCGCTACCGCATCCGCTGGAGTTGAGGCAATGATCGGCGACATCCTCGAAATCCTCCTCACCGCCGGCTTCTGGGCCGCGACAATCCGGATCGTCAGCCCCCTCATTCTCGGGACTCTGGGGGAGCTGATCTGCGAGAGGGCAGGAGTGCTCAATCTCGGCATTGAGGGCATCATGACAATGGGTGCCATGGCCGGATGGATGTGGGTCTTTCAGGGCGGAGACCTGTGGGGCGGGATTGTCTTCGCCGCGTTTATTGGTGCACTGATCGGTCTGTTTCACGCGAGTTTTACGGTCTATCTGGGCCTTTCCCAGCATGTGACGGGGATCGGTATCACGCTGTTTGCTTCCTCACTCAGCTACTATGTTTTCCGCATGCTGCTTCCGGACGCGACGACACCACCGAAGATCGTCCCCTTCCAGCCCTATGCCATTCCTGGCCTCTCCGACATTCCCGTGATCGGTGAAGCGCTGTTCAGCCAGACGCCGCTCACCTATCTGGCGCTGCTTTCGGTTCCGGCTGTCTGGTACGTGCTGGAACGCACCCCGCTCGGTCTCGCAGTGCGCATGGCAGGGGAAAACCCGGTCGCCGTCGAATCACAGGGTATCGATGTGCTGGCGGTCCGGACCGGCGCGGTCATGGTCGGCAGCGCCTTCATGGCCATCGGCGGTGCCTTCATCACCATGAGCGCGTTCGACGCATTCTATTTCGGCATGATCAACGGCCGTGGCTGGATCTGCGTCGCACTGGTGATCTTCGCCTCCTGGCGCCCCGGCAAGGCGTTGCTCGGCGCTTTGCTGTTTGCCGGGCTCGACGCTCTGCAGGTCCGTGCGCAGCAGCTTGCCGGCGCGCAGATCCCCTACCAGTTCTTCCTCATGGCGCCCTACGTCCTCTCCATTGCTGCGATGGTGGTGATGTCCCGGCGGGCGCTTTACCCGAAAGCGCTACTGGTACCATTCCGGCGCGGCGACCGCGTTTAACGAAAGCCTGACTTATGCTCGATATTCTGATCACGAATGCCACACTGCCCGACGGCCGCACGGGGCAATCCATCGCCATTCAGGGCGACCGTGTCGTCGAGGTCGGCCCGGCTGTTACAGGCGATGCAGGCAGGGTGATCGATGCGGGCGGCTGTCTCGTGACGCCGCCGTTCATCGACCCTCACTTCCATCTGGATTCCACCCTCAGCCTCGGCGAGCCGCGGTTGAACCAGTCTGGCACCCTGCTGGAAGGCATCCAGCTCTGGGGTGAGCTGAAGCCACACCTGACTGGGGACGCGATCAAGCAGCGGGTGCGGGAACTGGCGCGCTGGTCCATCGCCAAGGGCACGCTCGCCATTCGCAGCCACGTCGACACGTCCGATCCCCGCATGATCAATGTCGACGCCCTAATCGAGGTACGGGAAGAACTGAAGCCCTATATCGACATCCAGCTTGTCGCTTTCCCGCAGGACGGCTATTTCCGCTCGCCCGGTGCGGCGGAGAACCTCGCCCGCGCGCTCGACAAGGGCGTAGACGTAGTCGGCGGCATTCCACATTTCGAGCGCACCATGGAAGACGGCGCCCGTTCGGTCCGCGCACTCTGCGAGATCGCGGCCGAGCGCGGCCTGCGGGTCGACATGCATTGCGACGAGACGGACGATCCGATGTCGCGCCATATCGAGACACTGACAGCGGAGACCAAGCGCCTCGGGCTGGAGGGCAGGGTGGCCGGCTCGCACCTGACCTCCATGCATTCCATGGACAATTATTACGTCTCGAAGCTGTTGCCGTTAATGGCTGAAAGCCAGATACACGCGATCCCGAACCCGTTGATCAACATCACCCTGCAAGGTCGGCACGACAGCTATCCAAAGCGCCGGGGCATGACTCGGGTAAAGGAAATGACCTCCGCCGGCATCAATGTCGCGCTGGGCCATGATTGTGTGATGGACCCATGGTACAGCCTCGGTAGCCACGACATGCTGGAAGTCGCGCATATGGCTGTCCATGTCGGCCAGATGACCGGCGTCGACGAGATGAAGGCAATGTTCGCCGCCGTCACCGAAAACTCGGCAGATGCCATGGGGCTGGAAGGCTACGGCATCTCGAAGGGATCCAATGCCGACCTGATAATCCTGCAGGCGGGCGATGCAATGGAAGCCATCCGCCTGAAACCGAACAGGCTGTTTGTCATCCGCCGGGGCCAGGTCATTGCCGAAGCGCCACCGCAGATCAGCACAGTCAAAATCAGCGGCAACAGCCACGAGGTGGATTTCCGGCGGGTCTAGCGCATTTCCGCGTCCAGCGCCTCGAAGAGCCGATCCACATCGGCCTCGTCATTGAAGAGATAAGGACTAATCCGCAGCGCGCCGTTGCGGAAGGCCACATGAACGTCGCGTGCCGCCAGCCGTGCAGCGAGATCTTTCGGCCATGGATCATTCCGGTAAATCCCGATGAAATGCCCGATGCGGCGGGCTTTCGGCGGGCAGGTGAAGCCGCGCTCCTCCGCCTTCCCTGCGATCATATCAACAAGCCCGACCAGGTAGGCGTGGATCGCCTCTGGCATCCATTCCGTGATCTGTTCCAGTGCGGATACGCACATCGGAATGTGGATCATGCTGTCCGCTGCCCCCATATCGAAGCGCCGGGCATTCGGCTTGAGACGCCCACCAAGGCCGCTGCCGGTCTCCATCGACGGCGCGTCGATCCGCGACGCGTGGTTCAGCTCCAGCGGCATGCCCGAATGGTGCTTGGGGGCGACATACATGAAGCCCATCATGTCCGGGCAAAGCAGCCATTTATAGCCCGAGGCGACGATGAAATCCGCAGGAACAGTTTCAAGGTTAAGCGGCTTTACGCCGAGTGACTGGGTCGCATCCACGACCATCGGTATCCCGCGCCGCACACACTCCGCAGCAATCGGCTCGAGATCGACTAGCGCCCCGTCGCACCAGTGACAGTTCGGCAGCGCGACGATACCCACACCATCGTCCAGTGCCTCCAGAACCGCCCCGGTCCAGTCGAAATCCGCGCCGCGCGGGACATAGAGAATTCCGCCGCCTGACCGCTCCGCCAGTCTCTGCCACGCATAAACGTTCGACGGGAACTGTGCTTCAAGCACCAGCACATCCTGCCCCGGAGCCAAAGTCAGATTGGCCGCAGCGGAAGCAATTCCGTAACTGGTCGAAAAAACGATCGAGACATCGTCTGCCGTGGCACCGAGCAGACCGCCAAACAACTCCCGGCAGCGCTCCATTTCCCCCGGCAAGGCCGAACGTTCGGCGTTCCATGGCTGCCGCTTGCGCATAAGTCCCCGTTCACCGGCGGAGAAACTGGCCGTGAGACAAGGAGACTGGCTGGCCGTGTTGAAATACGTCAGGCCGGTCGGCAGATCGAAAAGATCCCGTTGGCAGGTGATCGCCATAGAAGGGGCTCCAGAAGAAACTTTCGCGCAGGCCTGCATCAGGCCACGCACTGTTTAGCACCCTGCACAGATTGAATTGCGAGCTCAAGCATGGACACGCTCAGCAGTAGCGATTTCAAACGTTCTGAAACGAGGTCTGGCAATGAAGAGCGGTATGGCGGATGGGGTGGGATTCGAACCCACGAGACGGTCTCCCGCCTGCCGGTTTTCAAGACCGGTGCCTTCAACCGCTCGGCCACCCATCCGCAATTGGCATTCGATATTGCTTCAGGGCATTGCCCGAAAAGCAAATTAACCTCAAATGCCGCCCCGCCAAAGCGAGCGAGGAGGGATGTCTATACGCAACCCCGCCGCGCCCTGCAACAGAGAACAGATGAACCGCGCCGAGTTCACAAAATTTCTAGGCGACGGCTTCGCGATTTCGGCCTCGCATAGGGCTGATCGGGGGAGGGGAATGGCCGTAATCTCACGTTCAGAATAGAATTGATCAATCATCTTGATATGGGCGATCCGATTCGATCACTGAGTTTAGAACAACATCAATCCCGAGCTGATGATAATGGAGAGGCTTATGTAACGAGTTAACGGTTTATTTATGAAGCGAGTGTCGCTGTCCCAACCTTGCTGTGGCGAGGTCGCGAAACTTTGTTTTTTTCTAGAACTGCGATGGAATCGTAAAGGTGGAGTGCTGCGAGATAATCGGCGGTACCATCAATTTTCTGACCCTCTCCATGATACCAATGGTGCATATCGTCGTACATCTGACGAATATCTCCAATGAATGAGTCTTGTTCCTGGTAGCCACCGTCATGCGTTTTCCAATACGTCGCGTGAAGGTCTTCGATCATATATATGCCCCCAACAGCTAAGAGCGGGAACAATGTATTAACGGACGCTCGAATGTGCTTGGAGACATGGCTGCCATCATCAAGAACGATATCAACGCCTCCCATCTCTTCTACGATTTTGGCTAGGAATTCCGGGTCGTCTTGAGAGCCAATGCGAACCTGACCGCTTTGGCCATCCAAGGCAGCGCAACTAGGATTAATATCAATCCCAAAAATCACAGCATCAGGCCCAAAATAGTTCCTCCAAAGGGATAATGACCCCCCTTCAGAAACACCAATTTCAAGAAATCTTAGCCTCCGATTTCTGTAAGTTGCGAAGTATCTTTCGTAAATTGGTAGATAATGATGCCATTTATGTATTATTGATCCTTTATTTGACCAAAAAAGGCCTTCTAGTCCTGGTCTATCTTTTGCGTCTTGGGGGATCTCATCGTCGGAAAAATCATGTATTCCTGAAAATGTATTTTTTTCTTTTCTATTTAATTCGGTGATACTTGAAGTTTTCGGTACCGCAGTGACGAAAGCTGTGGAATTTGTTTTTCGACGATACGCACGCCCTTCTGAGGCTCCGTGTAATAAATAGTGTTGTAATGGATCCACGCCTGCCGCAGCCACATCGGGGTGCAAACTCAAATAGACTTCCGGGTCAAAGTCCTCGGGCAATTCGTTGAGCATATGTGCCATTCTCTAGCTGATCGTATAGCTTTTTTAGAACATAGTTGCGTTGAAATTATGCTCGTCCTTCATCGCTTACAAGGGCATCTTGTTGCCAGAATCTGACTTACGCGTCTCTAAGCTTTCGTTCGGCTAAGTCAAAGAATTGGATTGGCTCTTGCACTTGTTCATATGCGTCCCGCCACACCTCATTTGCAGGTTTGAGAGGCCTTTTCTGAACGGCTGGACCCGAAGCTAATTAGCCCCGAATGCGCGCTCCGCTAAAAAGAGCGATGACGGGGGCTGTATGCAACCCAGCCGCGCCCAGCGACAGAGAACAGATGAACCATGCTGAGTTCATGAGTTTTCCAGGCGATGGCTTCACGTTTTCTGGTTTGCATAAGGCTGATTGGGGGGCAGCGGGGTCACCCTTATGTTCAGAATCGAATTGATCAATCATCTAAATTAATACTACATATGCCGGCCACTAATAATACCTCGAAGACGCAACGGGAAGCGATATCAATGCCTCAGAAGGTTCAAGCTGGGCGGAATCTCACCCAGGAAACGACGGCGGCACTGCGTGCAAAAATCGCCGCTGGGCCTATGAAAACCGGTGACCGTCTGCCAACGGAGAAAGAGCTTGAAGCTGAGTTTGGCGTCAGCCGGACTGTTATTCGAGAGGCCGTCGCCGTCCTGAAGGCGGATGGTTTGGTCGAACCAAGACGCGGCGCAGGTATTTTTGTCCGTGACCCGCACGGCAACCGGAACAAGGGAATCGCGTCGTTCCTGCCCGGAGATGTTCACGGTACGCTCGACCTTCTGGAATTGCGCATGGCGGTTGAGATTGAGGCAGCAGGCCTTGCTGCTACGCGTCGCAGCCTCTCCCAAGATGCCCGAATTCGTGAGAACCTGTATCAGTTAGAACGCGCCGTAGAGAGCGGTGCGTCCTCTGTTGCATTGGATGCAGCCTTTCATCTGTCCATCGCACAGGGAACCAACAACGAATTGTTCGCCAATTTCCTGAAATCACTTGGGAAAAATGCCATTCCACGGAGCAGTCTCTCAGAACAGGAACGCGACCGTCTAATAGACAAAAGCTATCTCGAGAGGGTGAACAAGGAGCATCGGGCAATAGCAGACGCAATATCCGCCGGTGATCCGGACGCGGCCCGGTGTGCCATGCGTGACCATTTGAGCGGGAGCATCACCCGATACAGGAATTCCCTTTCCTCATAGGTCGCTTCTTCGTAACGATCCAGCAGACCTGAATTCTAGGAGACGGGTATGAATGTCGCGGTTGACTGCGTCCTCGAAGCCAAAGCCAGACTTGGCGAAGGCGCGGTCTGGGATATTGAGTCAAGCGCCCTTTGGTGGGTGGACATTGCGGCGCCGTCCTTGCACCGGTTTCATCCTGGATTGACGCGTAACGAAACCTGGTCAATGCCGTCAGCCATCGGATGCGTCGCCCCCCGTCAGTCAGGCGGGGCGATAGTCGGGCTTGAAGAAGGCTGGTGCGCCTTCGACCCAGCGGATGGTTCTGTCCACCTGCTGAACGACATGGCACCCGGGCTCGCCACGCATCGTTTTAATGATGGCGCCGTCGATCCGGCAGGACGATTCTGGGCCGGTACCATGCCGAAAAACGGTCCGCGCGATGCGGCGGCGGGAGAAGCAGGAGATGGAACGCTGTTTTGTCTGGATACAGACGGGACCTGCCGGTCGTTCCTGGAAGGTCTCTACATCCAGAACGGGCTTGCGTTCTCGCAGGACGGAACACGGATGTATCTTTCTGATAGCTACAAACCGATCCAGACAATCTGGGTCTTCGATTACGATATCAAAACAGGTACCCCTTCGAACCGACGTACCTTCTTTGATACGAATGCCGTGGCCGGCCGGCCGGACGGCGCGGCAATGGATGCGGATGGGTGTTATTGGATGGCCGGTGTAGATGGCTGGCAGATTCTCCGGCTTACACCTGACGGAGCGGTCGACCGCACCATTTCGGTTCCGGTCGAAAAACCCACTTGTCTCGCCTTCGGTGGCGCCAAACTGGAACAGCTTTATATTACCAGCATGGGAGAAGGTTTGATCACACCGGGAACCGAAGACCGCCAGCCCTACGCTGGCGGCATTTTGGTCTGTGAGCCCGGTGTGAAGGGCTATGCACCGCCGCCCTGTGTAGCCTGACCTAGCCCCCATTATCCTGCGATAAGACGCGGCAGTGTCAGGGAGATTGCAGGAATAAATGTCGTCAGCATAAGCGCGAAAAGAATGGCTGCGTAAAACGGCCATATTGTCCGGACGGCGCGTTCAATCGGAACCTTCCCTACCGCACATCCTAGGAACAGGCATGCTCCAACCGGCGGTGTGCAAAGCCCCAGCCCCAAATTCATCATCAGAATCATGCCGAACTGAACCGGGTCCATTCCGAGTGAGATCACGACGGGCAAAAATATTGGAGTGCAGATGAGGATCAAAGCCGCCATGTCCATGATCATGCCGAGTATAAGCAACATAAGGTTGATCATCAGCAGGATGGCAATCGGGTTCTCAGTCACCCCGGTCATGAAATCGATCATCCGGGTCGGGACCTGATAGAAGGTCAGCATATAGGCAAATGCCGTCGCCGAGGCGACAAGGATCAGCACCATCGATGTGGTGCGGACTGAATTGAGCACAGCCGTCTTGAAAGCCGTCCAGCTCAGGGAACGGTAGACGATCAAGGTGACCGCAAAAGCGTAGAGTGTTCCGAATGCACCAGACTCTGTGACGGTAAAAATGCCGGAGAGTACGCCGCCGACAATGATGACCGCTGTGAAAAGCCCGGGCAGGGCTGTAACGAAGCTGATGAACAAAGCGTATAATCCGGGGAACGGCTCAACCCCGTACCCCCTGCGGACCGCGATGATGTAGGCAGCCGCCGCTAAGCAGAGACACATCAGGACACCAGGAAGAACGCCGGCAAGAAAGAGCTGGGAAATCGAAATACCGCCGCCGGCTGCGATCGCAAACAGGATCATGTTATGGGATGGCGGCACCAGAATGCCCGCGATCGATGAGGTCACCGTGACATTCACGGCATAATCGTCGTCATAGCCTTTTTCTTTCATCACAGGGATTAGGATCGAGCCAAGCGCCGAGATATCTGCCACGGCTGACCCGGAAATGCCGCCGAACAGCATGGACGAGAAAACATTCACAACGCCAAGACCGCCACGCACCCAGCCAACGGCTGCGGACGCGAGCCGCACGAGTCTGATGGCGATACCGCCGTGAAACATCAACTCCCCAGCAAAAATGAAAAAGGGGATCGCCATCAGGGAGAATACGTTGATGCCGGAGATGATGCGTTGGAAGGCTACGACCAGCGGCAGCCCTTCGATGAAAAACGCCGTAACGGCTGCGACAGCCAAAGCAAAAGCCACCGGCACGCCGATAACCACGCATACGGCGAATACGCCGAGCAGAATAAGAAGTCCCATTTGAATATCCCGATTAGCGCGGAGAAGAAGAGGGCGGTTCGCGGTTCAGGAAGAACCGGATCAGATGGCCAGCTGAATAAATGAGACACGCCGCACCACAGAAGGTCAGAGGTATTGCACGGAGCCCTTCCGGGACGTGGATGAGGGGTATCTGTGTACTCCATTTGAACAGCACGAGATTATAAGTCTGCACCATCATGATTGCGCCGAAGACGGCCATAATCAGATGGACGAGGAAATCCATCGCCCGCTGCAGTGGGGGTGGTGCTATGTCGCGAAAGAACGAAACACCGAGATGGGATCTCTCATGGACGCCGGTTGACGCTCCGACGAAACCGATCAGGGCGACTAGCAGGAGAGCGACTTGCTCGACCCAAGTCGGCGTGGCGTTAAGCACATAGCGGCCGAATACAAGCCAACCGAACATGGCAGTCAAAACGACCATTGCAGTCCCGGAAACCCAAAGGCTGATGCGGCATAGTGTATCCAGCCCCAGATAAAACCGACGCAACAGCATTGGCGGGCCGGGAGTCTTTGACGAATAGGCGCCGGTCTCAGGACCGGTCTGATGCATAGAGTTCATCTGAAACCCCGGCTCGTTAAGTGCCGCATGCGGCACGCAGCTTGACGAGTGTCAAAAAGTGCCGCCGGAAAGACTCACTTAGTGAGTTACTTCCGGCGGCCACGGGACAGGAGTTTTTATTGCGTTGCCTGAATTGCGGCGACGAGCGGCTTCAGTTCTTCATTGCTTGCCAAGAACTTCTCAAAAACAGGCTTCATGGCATTCTGGAATGCTGGCTTGTCGGCCACGTCATTGAATTTAACGCCGGACTTCATCACCATTTGACGGCTGGCTTCCGCCCGTTCTGCCCACAATTTCCGCTGCAGATCTGCTGACTCACGGGCTGCGGCTTTCACAGCAGCTTTGTCTGCATCGGAAAGCCCATTGTAGACGTCGGCATTAACGCAGACGCACTCCGGGATAATCAGGTGTTGGGATAGAGAATAGTATCCCGCGACCTCGAAGTGACCGGTCGACTCATAAGAGGGCCAATTGTTCTCGGCTCCGTCGACGACACCGGTCTTGAGCGACTGATAAACTTCAGAGAATGCCATCGGAGACGGGTTGCCGCCGAGCGCGGAAATCATCCCGGAATAAAGATCGTTGTTCATCACCCGGACCTTCATACCCTCGACGTCTTCGGGCTTATTGATTGGATGCTTGGAATTATAGAAAGATCGTGCGCCTGAATCATACCAGGCAAGCGCAACCATGCCTTTCTTCGCCATGCCGGCGCTGATTTGATCGCCTGGCTCCCCGTCCATGGCCCGATGCATATGCTCCATGTCCTTGAAGATAAAGGGTAAGGAGACAACATTGGCTTCCGGAGCGACAGGCCCGATTGGCCCGAGATTGAAGTTTCCAATCTCAATGCCGCCGATACGCAACTGCTCAATCGCATCCGGCTGGCTTCCGAGAACTCCTGAATGGAACATCTTCAGCGTATGGCGCCCGTCGGTCTTCTGCGCCAGAAGCTCGGCGAACTTGTCCATGGCGACTGTGTTGGGATATCCGGGCTTATGGATATTCCAGCCCTTCCATTCAGCGGCTTCAACATTGGCTGTGCCGCCTGCCAGCAATGCGACTGCAAATGCGGCAGATCCGATTTTGTGAATAATCGACATTTTGTATTTCCTCCCTTTTAGTCCCGACTGTGTGCTCGGGACCGATGCACCGCTGGTCTGTTTTTCTTATGCGGTGCTTGTTGCGGAATGCGGCACTTGATGCGCCGTCTATATCCTTCGGATAAGTATGCCTCCTTTTTACAATTGGTCAATCTATCGAGAAATGAATCTTACTTCTAAGCGGCCACGGCCAACCCGGAAGACTCGATTACCGCTGCAAGGTCTTCGATATCCTTGTCAGTAGCAGCGGAAAGAGGGGGACGTACTGCTCCAGCCTCCCTGCCGACCGCGTGTAACCCCCCTTTGATCAGGCTAACTGGATAACCAGGGACACGGTCGCGAATATGCGCGAATGGGTAGAAAAAATTCTTCAGAATATCGTCCATCACCGCCCGGTCGCCAGCTCGCATGGCAGCATAAAATTTCAGTGCCAGCTCAGGCACGAAATTGAACACGGCAGAGGAATAAGTGCTGAACCCGGCAGCATCATAAGCTGCGGCGAACAACTCATGGGTCGGCATCCCGCCAACATAGACCAGCCTGTCCCCGAGCATAGTCCGCATCCGGGTCACAAGATCGATTTCGCCGACGCCGTCCTTAAAGCCAATCAGGTTCGGACATTCTTCAGCCAAACGAGCGACGCTATCGGGAGTGAGCACGGACGTGGCGCGGTTATAGACCACGACCCCGATGGAAACAGATTGGCAAACAGCTTTGACATGCGCCATCTGCCCAGCTTGCGTTCCTGCCATGAGATATGTCGGCAACAGCAACAGGCCGTCCGCTCCTGCCGCTTCCGCAGCCTGCGCATCGACGATAGCCCGAGCTGTATTCACACCGCATCCTGCAACGACTGGGCAACGGCCGTCCGTTGCCTCGACAGCGGCGCGGATAATGCCAGGAAATTCGTCCTGACCAATCGAAAAATACTCACCGGTTCCACCGGCGGCAAAAAGCGTCGCCGCGTCGTAAGAAGCCAGCCAGGAAACATGATCCTGATAGGGCTGTGGTGCGAATTTTAGCGCGTCGTCAAAATGCGTGACAGGAAAGGACAGAAGGCCGGTCGCCATACGGGCCTTGAGCTCCTGGGGTGAAAGAGACACGGCAGATCTCCCGATACGGGTTGATAAGAAGGGGCGATGTGTGGGTCAGGTGTTCGACTTCGCGCCCTGCACGGCAACACGGCTGGGATCGCCCTGATATCCTTCGCTCGCGAAAGGACCGCCCTGGACCGCCAGACCAACAGCGTCTCCTGGCTCCGGGACACCGGAACTATCCACTTCCGCTGCCCAGACATCGGATGAGTCTTTTGGCTGATACCCCAGGCGCTTCGCGGTCTTGTTATCCCACCAGGTGCGCGAATTATCGGACATGCCGTAGACGATTTCGTGGTGTAAATCCTGAACCTCCAGCCCGATCCGGCAGAGTTGCGTCAAATCACCGATGCTGATCCAGGACCCGAGAGTTCTCTGTGTTTCGGCCTTTTCGAAGCAATAACCAATCCGGATGGAGAGGACGCCAAGGCCATAATTGTCCGCAAAATATTGCGACAACGCTTCACCAAAGACTTTGCTGAGGCCATAGCGGCAATCAGCGCGCGGTCGCTCCGATCCATCCAGGATCTGGCCGCGCGGATAAAATCCGATGGCATGATTCGAGCTGGCGAAAACAATCCGTTTTACACCCGCATTGTAGGCGGCTTCATAGAACCGGTATGCCCCGTCAATGTTGGTGCGGAGGATATCGTCCCACGCGTTTTCGACGGACAATCCGCCTAGATGAATGATCCCATCGACTCCATCGACAATCCGCTCAATATCTTCCTTACGCGTGAGGTCGGCGAGGGTGACCTCTTCACCATCTCCTGCGGGCCCCAAGTCAACCATATCGGATACGCGTAATATTGGGTAAGCGCCGGCGAGCGTCTGTCGCATGCGACGGCCAATGCCTCCACCGGCACCGGTAAGCAGTACTCGTCTCATTAATCATCTCTTAGGTATGATTAATTATGATATTCAGGATACCTAGTATGATTATTTTGTCTAGAATGAATTTTGACCGAATCCACCAGGACCGGTCGTTACCATGCTCACGCCGCCGTTTGATCCGGTTAGATTCGCAAATGCGCCCAGTGGAGGGCCTTATTCCGCGTTAAAACTGTCGTCTTGGATCAATGGCTTGCAGAGCGGTTCTGCGCTTTCTTGCGAGCGCTTGCCCCCTATGCCACAACATGCGGTATTGCATTTGGCGACACAGGCTAGGCATTGGGCGTAGAACATGTTGAAAAAAATTCTGGTACTTGCGGGACTGCTTTCGGCGGTCAGTTTCACCTCAGCCCATGCCGCCACGACGCAGTCGTTTGATGCCTGGGTCACGGAACTAAAAACCGAAGCAGAACAGCAGGGGATCAGCCGATCCATTTTGGATCAGGCTTTTGCTGGAGTGGCGCCTATCCCGCGCATCATCGAGCTGGATCGCAAGCAGCCCGAGTTCACGTTGACTTTTGAGCAATATCTGACCCGAGTCGTACCGGACTCCCGGATAAAGAAAGGGCGCGCACTTCTCCAGCAGAACAAAGCGCTGCTGACTGAAGTTTCCGAGAGGTTCGGGGTCCAACCGCGCTTCATTGTCGCCCTTTGGGGCGTTGAGACGGATTTCGGGCGCATTACCGGCGGCTTTCCTGTCGTCGCTTCTCTGGCGACCCTCGCTTATGACGGGCGCCGTAGTGCTTTCTTCCGCAAGGAATTGTTACTGGCACTAAAGATCCTGGAGCAGGGCCATATTGCGCACGCCGATATGAAGGGATCCTGGGCTGGCGCCATGGGGCAGAGTCAGTTCATGCCCTCTAGTTTTCACAATTTCGCTATCGACTACGATGGTGACGGTCATAAAGATATATGGGGTACCAAAGCAGATGTCTTCGGATCTATCGCCAACTACCTCTCCAGATCCGGCTGGAACAACACCGAGACCTGGGGCCGGCCCGTCAGCCTGCCTGCAACATTCGACAAGACTCTTGTTGATTCCAAAACGACCAAGACGATGCGCGAATGGGAAGCACTTGGCGTGACGCGGCGTGACGGTACCCCGTTACCCAGCCGTAACCTAACCAGCCAGCTGATCGTTCCTGGAGATGGAGAGCTGGCGCCAGCTTATCTCGCTTATTCGAACTACGAGGTCATCCTGAAATGGAACCGCTCGAGCTATTTCGCGACAGCGGTGGGAACACTCGCAGAAGCTATCGGTCAGGAATAGTTCATCATGAATTCGATCACGAGATATGCCGCAGTATGTGGTAGCATCGCGGTCGAAATTTCATACCCGTTGTAAGTCGTGCGCCGAACGGACCAGAAGGACAGACATGAAACCTCTCGCCACGCTCTCGTTCATGACGCTTGCCTTGCTGTTGTCCGCATGTGCGGAAACGGAGTTTGTGGTTCATACGGCCAAGCAGGTCCAGAACGTTGCATCAGACGGGAGACCTCTTGGCCGGTACAAGGTTGGGTCTCCTTACGCAATCAACAATGTCTGGTACTACCCTCAAGTAGACTACGGTTATGTCGAAACCGGTATCGCCTCCTGGTACGGACCAAATTTCCACAATAAGGACACCGCTAATGGTGAGGTGTTCGATCAGAATGCTGTCACCGCGGCCCATCGCACTTTGCCTATGCCCAGTGTTGTGCGGGTAACCAATTTGGAAAACGGCCGCGCCTTGGTAGTTCGGATCAACGATCGAGGGCCGTTTGCTCATGGCCGGATCATCGATCTCTCCCGCCGCTCTGCTCAGCTCCTTGGTTTCCAGCGCCAAGGTACGGCAAAAGTAAGGGTCGAAATCCTGCCGGAAGAGAGCCGTAAGATCGCTGAAGCCTATAAATCGGGTAAACCTGTGCGGCTTGCCAGCCTCAACCCGGAACCGGTTCCGACACCAACCGCGGCCCCGAGTGTTGCTGTTTCAAAAGGCAGCGTTTCAAAAATACCGGGGACTGTCGTCCTTACACCGCCCCCAGCGCCCGTATCCACAGCGCCAAGTGCCTCGGATCAAGGCAGTGCCATTGATCTTGCCCGTCAGTCCCGCAGTCAGAACGTCATTCAATCGGAGCCGGAACGGACGGAGATTTTCGTTCAGGCGGGCGCTTTTACGAATGCGAACAATGCGGACAAGCTGACGCAAATCCTCGCCGATGTCGGCCCGGTAAGGATAGATCCGCGCCAGATTGAAGGTAAATATTTCTACCGTGTGCGCCTTGGCCCTCTGGACACTGTTGAAGATGCCGACCGCATTCTCGAGGCCATAATTAGCAAAGGATATCCCGGCGCACGCGTGATCGTTGAATAGCGCCGGTTTACTGGCCGCGAAATCCTTGCGGGGTGGGCTTATGTCTCATTTCAATCAAATTTGTGCATTATGTTTACAGCCGCTTGGGGCTATAGAAGCCAAAAACCTGTTTGATCAAAACGTCTCGTCATGCGGACGGGTGGGGATCTAATGACGAAATTCGCGAGAAAACTGAACGCAGCAGTCGGACGCATCTGCATTACTTTTGGCGTCTCCGCGCTGCTTGTAGGCAGTTTCCTGTATGCGCAGGAAGCGTCCGCGCTCGAGACCAGTGGACGTGAGGCTATCCTGGTCGACTACGATACAGGCACGATCCTGTTTCAAAAGGATGCGGACAAGCCAATGCCGCCGGCCTCCATGACAAAGATCATGACTGTTTTCATGGCGTTCGAGCGCTTGAAGGATGGCCGGCTTTCGATGGACGACACCATCGCGATCAGCGAGAAGGCCTGGCGCAAGGGCGGCTCGAAGATGTTCGTGAAGGTCGATACCCGTGTCGCTATACGCGACATTCTGCATGGCATTATCGTGCAAAGTGGAAATGACGCTGCGATCGCTTTGGCCGAGGCCCTCAGCGGCACCGAAGAAGCATTTGCAGCGGAGATGACCCGGCGCGCCCACGAGATCGGACTAACCGGCAGTACCTTCCGCAATGCAACCGGATGGCCGGATCCGGAGCATCGGATGACGGCCCACGACCTTTCGCGTCTCGCCATCGAAACCATCCGCAGGTTCCCGGAGTATTATCCGATCTATTCGGAAACGAAATTCACTTACAACAAGATCAAGCAAGGAAATCGGAATCCGCTGCTCTACAAGAATATGGGCGCAGACGGTCTAAAAACCGGGCATACGGAAGCCGCTGGATACGGTCTGACCGCGTCTGCGGTCCGGAACGGCAGACGTCTGATTCTTGTCGTCAACGGGCTGGAAAGCGTGTCCGCTCGTTCCCGTGAAGGCGAGGCCTTGATTGACTGGGGCTTCCGCGAATTCGAGAACTACAGTCTCTTTGAAAGAGGCTCAGTCGTCGCTAACGCTGATGTGTGGCTTGGGAATTCCAAGACCGTGCCACTGGTGACGGATAACGATGTGTTGCTTACGCTCAAGCGGACTGCACGCCAGAAGATGAAAGTCAGCGTGGTTTATGAGGGGCCAATTCCAGCGCCCATTTCTGCGGGCACGCAACTGGCAACACTGAAAGTCTCAGCCCCTGAGATGGAAGATGTAACGATCCCGCTCTATGCCGGTGCCGATGTAAATCAGCTTGGCGTCTTTGGCAAAGTCGGTGCTGCTGTCGAATATCTTGTTTGGGGCAGTGGTGGTTGATCCCGCTGTCACCGAAAGAGGGCGCTTCATCACGTTTGAAGGCGGTGAAGGTGCTGGCAAAAGCACGCAGATCCGGGTGCTGGCTGCAGCGCTTGAGAGTTCCGGGCGGAATATCTGCCTGACACGTGAGCCTGGAGGCTCTGCCGGAGCAGAGCAGATCCGCGAACTGCTAGTTACCGGAGATCCTCAACGCTGGGACGCCATGACGGAACTGCTGCTACTCTATGCGGCTCGCCGGGATCATGTACGGCGCTTGATCGAGCCGAAGCTTGAAGAAGGCACATGGGTGCTCTGCGACCGGTTTGCTGACTCCACCATGGCGTATCAGGGCTACGGTCATGGCCTCGACCGCAACAAGATCGCAGACCTGCACAAAATTGTGCTCGGCCCTCTCAGTCCAGACCTGACAATTATTCTCGACCTTGATCCCCAAATCGGCCTGGCCCGCACCCGCGTTACGGACGAAGCGCAGCGGCGCGGGGCCGAAGACCGGTTCGAACGCATGGAGGTTGCCTTCCATCAGCGTATGCGGGACGGATTCCGGGAAATTGCTGTGGGTGAGCCGGCGCGGGTTGTCCTCGTCGATGCAGCTGCCGATACCAGCCACGTGAGTGAAACCATTTCCATGTTGGTTAGAGACAGGCTTGGCGTCACTCTATGAGCGAAGAACAACACCTTTCGCTTCCAAGAGAGAGCGACGTGCTGATCGGCCATGAAGTTGCTGAGACGGCGATTCATGACGCTATTTCCTCAGGACGCATCCCGCACGCCTGGATGATCACAGGGCCGGCCGGTATCGGTAAAGCAACTCTGGCTTACCGGTTTGCCCGTTACGTATTGTCCGGTGGCGCGGAAGAGGAGGGACCGGGTCTCTTCGGCGATGTATTGCCAAAGGCAACTGCAAGCCTTGCTGTGTCGCGCGATGATCCCGTGTTCGCGCAGATAGCTGCCGGAAGCCATCCCGACATGCTGGTCATCGAGCGCGGCTACGACGAGAAACGCAAGAAAATGCGCGGCGAAATCGTGGTCGACGATGTCCGCAAGATAGGCAGTTTCCTGCGCCTGACCCCATCGCTTGGCGGCTGGCGCATTGTCATTCTGGACTGCGCGGACGAAATGAATCGGAACGCGGCCAACGCGGTCCTGAAACTTCTGGAAGAGCCGCCACGGCAGGCTCTGATCTTACTGGTCAGCCACACGCCGGGCCGGCTGCTGCCGACGATCCGGTCCCGTTGCCGGACTGTTCGGCTCGGCCCACTTTCCGATAATCAGGTAACTGAATTACTGGCCATCCATCAGCCAGAGCTTTCACCTGAAACTTCCGCAACCCTGGTTGCCCTTTCCGAAGGCAGCATTGGCCGCGCTCTAGGACTTGCGGCGGAGGGCGGCATCTCTGCGCTTGAGGACATTTTCGGAGCACTTGGTTCCTACCCACAGATTCAGGATCTCGCGCTGCTGGAACTGGCCGACCGCTGGACCAGAGCGGTCAAGGCGGAGGAAAGCGATCCTTTCTTGACCGGGATGAACTTGCTGGACTGGTGGCTCGGCCGTGTTGCGCGGGATGCGGCAGCCGGACAGCCTCCTGTCGATCAGGTAAAGGGGATGAGCGCCGCCGCAATGCGGTTGACCGAAACCCTTGGTCCTGCCGGTATCGCAGAGCGCCGCTCACGGATCGCATCGCTTCTGGGGAAGGGCATCGGCCTCAGCCTTGATAAGCGGCAATTGCTGATGGATGTGTTCTACTCTCTGGCTCCGGATCACGCTGCTACCTGACGTTTCGCCTTGAAACTGATGGATGCGGGCGGTACCTCATGACACCAAATTTAACAGACTGTCCGCCTGGCCGGACAGCGTCCGCCGATCGGATACTTCCATGAGCGCGCATTATTACCTGACGACGCCGATCTACTACGTCAACGACAAGCCCCATATCGGCCACGCTTACACGACGCTTGCCTGTGATGTGCTGGCCCGGTTCAAGCGTCTGGATGGCTATGACGTTAAGTTCCTGACCGGCACCGACGAACACGGTCAGAAGGTGGAGACCGCGGCGGCGAATGCTGGCGTCGATCCGCAGGCCTTCACCGACAAGGTGTCTCAAAACTTCCGCGATCTTGCGGGCGCGATGAAATTTTCGAACGACGACTTCATCCGGACGACGGAAGAGCGCCACAAGAAGGCGTGCCAGACGATCTGGAACAAGCTGCTGGAGAAGGAGCACATCTATCTCGGCGCTTATGAGGGCTGGTATTCGGTTCGCGATGAGGCGTTCTTCACCGAGACCGAGGTCGTCGACGGTAAGGCGCCGACCGGAGCGCCCGTCGAGTGGGTGGAAGAGCCGAGCTACTTCTTCGATCTGTCCAAATGGCAGGAACCGCTCCTGAAATATTACGAGGAGCATCCTGACTTCATCGCCCCATCCGCGCGGCGCAACGAAGTCATAAGCTTCGTGAAGTCCGGCTTGCGCGACCTTTCGGTGTCGCGCACCAGTTTCAAATGGGGGGTGCAGGTTCCGGGCGACGATGCGCACATCATGTATGTCTGGCTGGATGCGCTGACGAACTACATCACGGCCGCCGGATATCCGGATACCGACAGTGCTGAGTACAAGGCCTTCTGGCCAGCGGACCTTCACATGGTTGGCAAGGACATCCTCCGCTTTCACGCGGTCTATTGGCCAGCTTTCCTGATGGCTGCGGATTTGCCGCTTCCGAAGCGTGTCTTCGCGCACGGTTGGTGGACCAATGAAGGCCAGAAAATCTCTAAGTCCATCGGCAACGTGATCGATCCGCTGGAATTGATCGAGAAGTACGGACTCGATCAAGTGCGCTACTTCCTGCTGCGGGAAGTGCCGTTCGGCAATGATGGCGACTATTCCCACACTGCCATGGTCAACCGGGTGAACAGCGAGCTTGCCAACGATTTCGGCAACCTCTCTCAGCGCGTTCTCTCGATGATCTCCAAGAATTGCGACGGTAGGGTACCGACGCATGGAGATTTTACTGATGCGGACAAGGTTCTAATGGATGCGGCAGCCGGCCTGCTTGAGACGGTGCGGCAGACATATGATGCACAAGCCTTCAACAAGGCACTCGATCAGATCTGGCAAATCGTCGGGGACGCCAACCGCTATGTTGATGAGATGGCTCCGTGGGGGCTCAAGAAAACCGACCCGGACCGGATGGCGACCGTGCTCTATGTGCTGGCCGATACTATCCGTGTGCTCGGCGTGCTGATGCAGCCGGTTGTGCCGGATAGCGCATCGAAGATGCTGGATCAGCTTGCACTCGGCGAAGAGGACCGGAAGTTTGCAGCTCTCGGAAACCGGCTGGTTCCTGGAACTGAACTGCCTAAGCCAAGTCCGGTTTTCCCGCGTTATGTCGAACCGGAATTGGCGGAGGTCTGAGTGAACGTGCCGGCGATCGTTGATTCTCACTGCCATCTTGATTTCGAAACATTCGAGGAAGAACGGGACGAGGTGATCGCGCGGGCCCGCCGAGCGGGCGTCTGCCGCATGGTCACGATCAGTACCCGGGTCACGACTTTCCCAAAGATCCGCGCTATCGCGGAGCAGTATGACGATGTCTTCTGCTCTGTCGGCATTCACCCGCATCAGGCGGGGGAGGAGCAGGAGGTTTCCGTTGAGGAACTGGTTGGGCTTGCCGCGCATCCGAAAGTGGTCGGCATAGGCGAATCGGGCTTTGACTACTTTTATGACAGCTCCCCGCGCGACGCGCAGCGACGCAGCTTCACCACCCATATCCGGGCGGCCCAGGAAACCGGACTGCCGCTGATTGTCCATGCCCGTGATGCGGATGACGACACCGCCGAACTCCTGGAAGCAGAATATGCCCGCAAGCCCTATACGGGTGTTTTGCATTGCTTCAGCAGCGGCCACCGTCTGGCTGAGCGGGCGCTGGAGATCGGCTTTTATGTCTCGCTCAGTGGCATCATCACCTTCAAGAATGCCGAAGATATACGCTCGACAGTAAGAGACGTGCCACTGGACCGCCTGCTGGTCGAAACGGACTCTCCGTACCTCGCGCCCGTTCCAAAGCGCGGCAAGCGTAATGAGCCGGCTTATGTCGCCCATACCCATCAGGCGCTGGCCGCGTTACGCAACGTTTCAGTCGAGGAAATGGCAAAACTGACGACGGAGAATTTCTTCCGTCTGTTCTCCCGAGTTTCTGTGCCTGAGGCCATCACCCTCAACGACGGAGACTGACCACCATCATGAAGATCACCATGCTCGGATGCGGGCCATCTTCCGGCGTTCCGGTTGTCGGTGACGGTTGGGGAGCATGTGATCCGTCAAACCCGAAAAACCGCAGAAGGCGCCCGTCGATCCTGCTTGAGGAGGGCGGCACAAGCATCCTGGTGGATACGACACCTGATCTCCACGATCAGCTTGTCGATGCGAAGGTCACAGATCTCGATGCAATCATCTACACGCACAGCCATGCGGATCATGTGCACGGTATCGACGACATCCGTCCGCTCTGCTGGGGAACCGGGAAGCAGATCCCGACCTACATGGATGCCAAGACCCGCAAGGACCTCTTCCAGCGGTTCGGATACATGTTCGAGAAAACGCCGGGAAGTCCGCCGCATTTCCGCTCACCGCTAAAAGCGCGGGAAATCTCTGCAGGCGATACACTCGAGATCGGTCCGCTCTCGATTGAGCTATCGGAGCAGGATCACGGTCCCAGTGGCACCTCACTCGGGCTGCTAGTCAACAGTGCCTTCGCCTATTCAACAGATGTCGCAGCTTTTACCGATGCTGAGCTGGACCGGCTGAAAAATATCTCAGTCTGGATCGTAGATTGTCTCCGCATCGATCCGGCACGAAGTCACGCTAACCTTGAAACAGCACTCGGTTGGATAGAGCGCGTGAAGCCGGCGCGAGCAATTTTTACCCACATGGCCGCCTCTCTTGACTATGAGAAGACCCTCGAAAAATGCCCGCCTGGCGTTGCGCCTGGCTATGATGGGTTGGTCATAGAAGTCTGATATCCGTCTTGCGGCTTGCGATCGTGAACCGTTGATCTGGAGTTAGTTTTTTGATCACTTTATGATCGTAATATCATACTGTTACCGGAGCATATTAATGTTAAAAATCTGGGGTCGTCGCAGCGCCTTCAACGTGCAGAAAGTCATGTGGCTGATCGGTGAGCTCGGGTTGCCGCATAAGCACACAGAAGCTGGAGGTGCGACGGGTGGGCTGGATGACCCGGCGTTTCTCGCCATGAATCCGAACGGCAAAGTTCCGGTGATCGACAACGATGGAACAATCGTCTGGGAATCCCACTCCATTCTGCGCTATCTCGCGGCCATCACCGGAGATACCGCGTTCTGGGCGAATGACCCGGCGGCACGATCGGAGGCCGACAGATGGATGGACTGGTCACAGACAAGTCTTCAGCCGGCATTTCTGACCGGGATATTCTGGGGCTATTTTCGCACGCCGGAAGCGCAGCGAGACTGGCCATCTATCAGGGAAAAGCAAAAGCTTACGTACCAATGCCTGGTACGTCTGGACGAAGCACTGGACGGCCGTGACTTTCTGGGCGGCTCACAATTCGGTTTGGCCGATATTCCAGCGGGAACCAATCTCTACCGGCTTTTCGGCATGGATCTGGAATGGCCTGCTGTGCCTCGGGTTGCGGCTTGGTATGAACGCTTGAAGGAACGGCCCGCATATCGTCAGCACGTAATGATCCCGTTTCAGGATCTGAAGGGCCGCACCAGTTTCTGATCCGGCCCTTTCACGATCTTATTGTGCCAGTCCCAGAAGCACTTTCAATGCACGCCGTTTTCCTATTGGCTGCGACCCGGGAGTCGTTGCCGGATCGGACAAGTGCGCATTCGGAACCACTTCATTGGTTCGGATGTTGACGATGTCGCGGTAGAGTACGTCTGCCTTGTGCCAATTTGACTGCAGCGGCGTGAAATATCTGCAGTCCTTGAAATAGTAGTGCGTCACTTGACTGTGTCGGCTGCGTCCGTCCTCAAGAATGGGGCTACCGCCATGGATGACGTTCGCCGACCAGATCACTGCTTCACCTTTTTCGACAGTAAGAGTTTCTTTCTGTAGTCCGTGCGCCGACATCAATTGGTCGATGAAATCCACATAGACCGCATAAGCCGCAGAGGATTCGTCGGGGTTCCTACTGCCTTCCCGTCCGACATCGAAAAAGTCATAGATCGGGAGGAGATGGCTGCCTGGATAGTAGAATAGCGGGCCATTATTTTCGTCGATATTCTCCAGTCCCACCCATACACCGCACATGAAGCGATGTGGTAGGGAGTCGAAATGGATAGTATCAGTATGGCCTGCCTGCTCGGTTCCAACACGGAAATTGAGTGTCTGGAACGGCACTGCATCGCGACCATAAATCAGCTCAAGGGTGTCCAGGATTTTCGGAAACAGGGCAATCTGCTTGACCTTTTCGTTGGACCGCCACGCATCCTGAATTCGAACAGGATCGTCGTAACCTTCTGCGAGTTCCTCTATCAACTTCTCGGCGGTGCCGTCACAGATCGTTTCCCGCAAATCAATCTTAATGAGGCCGTTTTCGTGAAACTCCCGTACCAACTCTGCCTTGTCGCCAGACAAATCTTTTTCCGCCAAGAGACGGCCAAAAAATGGAGAATGCACCCAAGGCGTATTCATGTCTTTCGGATCGAACTCTGATTTGCGCGGCCCATTTTGCAAAACGGATAGATACTGTTCCCATTCCTGCTGGCGCATCGGCTTTTCGGACAACCAGTCTTCGAACTCATTGTCATCACAGGCTCCAGCGTACCCAAAACCGCGCATGTGAGACGCGGAGGCGTTCTTGTTTTTCGACATATTGATTGCTTTCGGAACTCAGAAATTTGATAACCCACAATATTAATGCGTTCTAATTGGTTAAAAGAAGAAGTCAAACAATCAAACTATGAAAGATCCAGATCGAGCAAAGCCCAGTCAGCCGGTTTTCCTTCTGACTCCGCGCGCCTGCGCAGCATGCTCCTGAAACCGTTGCGGGCCATTTCGAGATCGAGACGCAAGTCGAAGCGCTTCGATACCGTTTCAGCGACATCAAGCAAGGTTTCAAACCCTTCCATGCAGCGCGCTTCGTCACGTGCATTCTGGTTCGCAAGAATAAGCCATCGGGGCTGCTGACGCCTCATGGCCTCAACGAACCCAGTGGCGCCTGCTGGTCCAGATGGGTCGGGCAGGGGCGGGATTACCTCCCGGACATAGAATTCCATCCAGCGATCAAAATACCCGCGTAACTCCAGAACAGGTTCAGCGCCCGTATCTGACGGTCCGGGGCATTCAACCCTATCGGAATTAAATGCCGCAAATCGCTCGTAGAGAAGATCCTCGATAAAGACTTCGAGAAATTCATAGAGCGTGGTGGTCGAACCGATTGCGTGCAACATGCCCGCAAGCTCTTTCGGGACGACCGTAATGTAATCCTCGCGCTGTGAGCTCTTGTGCGATCTGTTGTGCTCGCCCGCATGCCAGGTAATCACCCGACCAGGTTTCTTCAGAGCGTCCTCAAGTGCTATTCTGCCCACAAGAAATCCAGATAATGACCGTGACCGAGGGACCCGAGTTCGATGATAGACCCGAATCTGATCGGCGAGTTACAGAAAGATCACCAGAAAATGCTTCTTTCAAAGGAAGAAGCTGCAGCTTTTCTTGGGGATCTCGCCGCGCTTTGCCGACAACATCATGTGTTGCTGCGAACTTCGGACGGGATGATCAGGTTTTCCAAGAGTTTTGAGAAATCTGACACGCGGACGACCTTCAAGACCCTTGTCGATTCACAGGGCCGCGCGCCTGCCGCGAAGATTGCTCTGAAGGATTAAACGATGGGGCAGCGCATTCAGGGATTGGGAGCTGTAAGCGGTCCGGTGGAACATATGCCGGAGATCATCCGAGAAGAGCAGGGTGGCTTTCTGCATGGCAGCCGTTTCCCTAAAAGTCGACGATGTCTTGTCGCCCAGGTCAACGCTCTCGACCGGCGAAGTTCTGATCGGCAAGCCATTTTGGCTCATCAAGCTCAGGCCCGAAATATTTGATCGATCCAAATTAACGATTGATGCAGTACAGATTGTAAAGTCGCGCGACAGTCGGACCTTTGGCCTCCTTGGGAAAAGTGAGCAGAACAGAGCGGGATGGCTGAAAGCTTGGCTGGTACCAGTGACAGCCCCAGATACAGCTGTTAGAGACAGATCTGCAGCAAGCCTAGCCGATTGCTCGTTTGTAAAGTTCCGCCGTCAACTCATCCGACAGGGGTCACGTTGTGACTGATCTGCTGAAGCGTTTCGCTGGCTATTATCGACCGCATCGCGGTCTGTTTGCGCTCGATTTTTCCAGCGCCGTGGTTGCGGGGCTGCTGGAGCTCGCCTTCCCAATCGCGGTAACCATATTTATCGATCGTCTTCTGCCAACCAACGAGCTCGGCCTGATCGCGCTCGCGGCTCTCGGTTTGCTTCTCATCTATATGCTCAATGCCGGGCTCCAGGTCATCGTCACCTATTGGGGACATATGCTTGGTATCAAGATCGAGACAGAGATGCGGCGGAAGGCATTCGATCATCTTCAGAAACTGTCCTTCGGTTTCTTCGACAATCAGAAGACTGGCCATCTGGTAGCGCGGCTTACCAAGGATCTGGAAGAGATTGGCGAGGTTGCCCATCATGGCCCAGAGGATCTGTTCATTGCCTTGATGACATTGATCGGGGCGTTTGTCCTGATGCTCTGGGTGCATGTGCCGCTGGCGATTCTGACTGCTTTGATCGTTCCGCTGACAGCATGGGTAACGACGCGCTATGGCCGGCGAATGACCAAGACATGGCATGCGCTCTACGGCCGGGTCGCTGACTTCAATGCCCGTATTGAGGAGAATATCGGCGGTATCCGTGTGGTGCAGGCTTTCACCAACGAAGATCACGAGCGCAAGCTGTTTGCCGAGAACAATGCAGGTTATCTCAACACCAAGCTCGAAGCTTACAAGGTGATGGCCGCCTCCATGTCACTCTCATACCTGTCCATGCGTTTCGTGCAGGTCGTGGTAATGCTGGCAGGCTCTTGGTTCGTCGTGCATGGGGAGCTCACGGCGGGAGGATTCGTTGGCTTTTTGCTGTTGATTGGAGTGTTTTTCCGTCCTGTCGAGAAGATCAACTCCGTCATCGAAACCTATCCGAAAGGCTTTGCTGGCTTTCAGCGCTACACACAATTTCTCGATACCCGGCCGGACATCATGAACCGAGACGGCGCGCAAACCGTCGACCGTCTTAAGGGCGATATCGAATACCACGCCGTGAAGTTCGATTATCAGCCCGGGACTCCGGTCTTCGAGGATCTGAACCTTTCCATTAAGGCGGGGGAGACGATCGCTTTTGTCGGACCCTCCGGGGCGGGCAAGACGACGATCTGCTCTCTGTTGCCGCGCTTTTACGAGGTTACTGACGGGGCGATTACGATCGACGGCATCGACACCGGTGCCCTGACTCTGAAGTCTCTGCGTTCCAACATCGGTATCGTGCAACAGGATGTCTTCCTGTTCGCTGGCACGATCCGGGAGAACATCGCCTATGGCAGGCTTGAAGCGACAGACAAAGAGATTGCCGAAGCGGTGCGTCGCGCTCGGCTTGAGGATGTGATCGCTGCACTCCCGAATGATCTCGACACCGTTATTGGCGAGCGCGGGGTAAAACTCTCCGGCGGGCAGAAGCAAAGGCTGGCCATAGCACGTATCTTCTTGAAAAACCCGCCGATCCTGATCCTTGACGAGGCGACTTCGGCGCTCGATACGGAGACCGAGCGTGCCATTCAACAATCCCTGACAGATCTTTCGGATGGCCGCACGACGCTGGTGATCGCCCATCGCCTGGCAACGATCGTTAATGCAGACCGTATCCTGGTGATCGAAGAAGGCCGTATCGTCGAAGAGGGAAGCCACAGCGCGTTGCTGGCCCGGCCTAATGGCCGTTATCGCAGCTTACATGCGGTCCAGGCCGGTGATGGTTCGACTCAGTCCACAATCGCCCGTTCCGCATGATTTGTTAAGGAGTAGGGGCATCTGGGCGGAAATGCTCTTGCTGAGTCTTTCGACGCAACTGCTCTAGAGGCATCGACGGTTGGCCCACCGAGCCATGATCCGATAGATAAAAGCTAGCCCTAATGATGGTTGCCGCTTGTATTCGTACCAGTCAAAAACAACTATCTACCGATGTCGGTTTATTTCTCTTAACGTGAGCCTCGAAGCTGTCCTCCATGACTGTAATCCCTTTCGAAAACAGCTTTGCGCGGCTTCCGGAGCGGTTCTATGCGAGACTTTCGCCCGAGCCGGTTTCGGCGCCAAATCTTATCAAAGTGAACCACACACAGGCGCTTCGCCTAGGTTTGGATCCAATCGCGCTCGAGAGACCCGGCATGGTTGCGGCCCTGGCGGGAAACGTCCTGCCGGAAGGTGCCGAACCCCTTGCTCAGGCTTATGCCGGGCATCAATTCGGCAATTGGAACCCTCAACTAGGTGACGGCCGCGCGATCCTGTTGGGCGAAATGGTTGCGCCTGATGGCTATCGCTTCGACATTCAGTTGAAAGGCTCCGGGCGGACGCCGTTCTCGCGCCGTGGGGACGGACGTGCGCCGCTGGGGCCAGTTCTTCGGGAATACATCATCTCTGAAGCGATGGCCGCGCTCGGTGTTCCAACGACTCGGTCATTGGCCTTGGTCGCGATGGGTGACAGCGTTTACCGGGATGAGATTGAGCCCGGTGCTGTTCTGACGCGCGTTGCGGCGAGCCATATCCGCGTCGGTACTTTCCAGTTCTTCGCAGCACGCGGCGATAGCGACGCCGTTCGCCTTCTTACTGATCATGCGATTGAGCGGCATTACCCGGATGCAGCTGAGGCAGAGGACCCGGCCTTGGCCTTCCTGCAAGGCGTTGTGGGGCGTCAGGCAACTTTGGTTGCCCGGTGGATGGCTTTGGGATTTATCCACGGGGTTATGAATACGGACAACATGACCGTTAGCGGAGAGACGATCGATTACGGGCCATGCGCGTTCATGGATTCATATCATCCACTGCGTGTTTTCTCATCCATTGACCATGGCGGACGCTATGCCTATGCCAATCAAGCACGTATCGCGCAGTGGAACCTCGCATGTCTGGCACAATCGCTCCTGCCTGTTCTTTCAGGCGATGAAGATGCGACATTGAAAGCCGCTCGACATGCCGTCGATGCATTCTCTGATCTTTTCCGAAACGCGTGGTTAACCGAGATGAGGACCAAACTGGGACTCGCCGGCGCCGAAGAGGGGGATGCGGTCCTGATTGAAAACCTGCTTAAAGTTATGGAGGAGGCCGAAGCCGACTTCACCCTGACTTTTAGAGGGATTTCAAACGGATCGGCGCGCGAACAATTCCGCGACCCAAAAGCTTTTGACAGATGGTTGAGCGATTGGCGTGGCCGTGGTGGCATCGAGACATCGGGTTTGAATCAGATAAATCCGTTATTCATTCCGCGCAATCATCTTGTTGACGCTGCGATAACGGCGGGTCTCGATGGTGATTTCAAACCGTTCGAGGATCTCTTGAGAGTTCTTTCCGATCCTTACACAGCACGATCGGAACACGCGACCTACGCGAAGCCTCCACAGCCTGACGAGCGTGTATATCAGACCTTCTGCGGCACCTGAGAGCTATAGCGGCGGTAAATAGGTAAACTAGAAAGTTGGTGCCAAACATAATTTCCCATAATATACATTATGACATCATTATATGTAGCGGCATTTTAGTAATGCGTCAGCCAAATAGGATATTAAAGGCCTGTTCTCATTGGGATAGGTACGGTCTTGGATCAGGCAAGACTGGGGCGATCGGCTGTCTGCCTAATGCCTTCTGTTCTACGCAACATCGCTAAAACGCGGATATCCCATTCATTATCAAATCCGACGCCGCCAAAACTAATAACCGCATCATATTGGCGCTATATGCGCTCCCTCGATCACTATCCCTTTGGATAGGTTTTTCGAGGTCTACGTTCGCAGCAAAAAGAATGCCTTGAATGTTATGTTATATCATAACATATTATCCCAACATCAGCTGTATAATGAGTGTCCAATGCGCACCACATATAGAGATCGGAATGCCGACCACATCCTGGTTCGCAAGGTGTATAACAATTTCCGCTTTTCGGCTTACAGCCTGTCTTCAAAGACAAGCCCATGAGCAAAAACGGACACTCAACAAAGACCAAGCGGACGAACGATCAACTCGTATTGCGCGTATTGCGGCGCGCGAACGGACCGCTGACAGCCTACCAAATTCTCGACCGGCTGCGGGAAGATGGAATTTCGGGCCCTCCGACCGTCTACCGCGCCCTGGACAAGCTTCTGGAAAAGGGCCTCGCCCACCGTATCGAGACTCTCAACGCATATGTGCGCTGCAGAGAGCGGAAGCATTGCACGCAGCCTGCTTTTGCCATCTGTGATGGATGCGGGACTGTTGCCGAGTTCTCCGACGCAATGATGCAGACAAGACTGCAAGAGATAACAGAACAGATGGGATTTGGTGTGCGCGCCGGCAGCATCGAGATGCGCGGTAGGTGCTCAGGGTGCCGCTCCAATGACGAAAAACGCGAGGCTGTCCGATGAAAACCGCTCCTATTCCCGTTATCCTGCTGACCGGGTTTCTCGGGAGCGGCAAGTCGACGCTCCTGGGCCGTATTCTGCGCGACCCGCGATTCAGCGATACGGCAGTGGTCGTGAACGAATTCGGTGAGGTCGGTCTGGACGGCTTTCTTGTCGAGCATTCGCTTGAACAGACCGTTGAAATGACCTCAGGCTGTCTCTGCTGCACCATCCGAGGTGATGTACGGCAAACACTTCTCAGCCTGCATAGACGACAGGCTGAAGGCAAAGTGCCTGCCTTCGAGAGACTCATTATCGAAACCACCGGGCTCGCTGACCCGGCTCCCGTCCTCCATACGCTGATGACAGAGCCTCGGCTCGCAAACCGTTACATGCTGGGCGGCGTGGTCACGACCGTCGATGCGGTTACAGCGGAAATGACGCTGGAACGTCATGCCGAAAGCGTTAAGCAAGTGGCTGTCGCGGACCGGATTGTCCTGACCAAGACGGACATGGTCCTCGACCCGACGTCGAAATCCGATCTAGAGATCCTGAAATCCGATCTTCAGCGTCTCAATCCCGGTGCACGTATCGTTGACAGGCACGATGCCGGTTTCGACCTCAGGCAGCTCTTTGACACGTCGCTCTACGATCCCGCAACGAAGAGCATCGACGTCCAGCGCTGGCTGAACAGCGAGGCTTACGAGGACAGTGAAAGCGCTCATGCGGACGACCATCAACATGCGCATGAACACGATCATGGTCATGACCACCACCACGAAGATGGGCACGGGCATCATCACGACATCAACCGGCACGGTGACGATATCGAGGCTTTCAGTCTTGTCTTCGACGAGCCGATCAGCAGCACTGCCTTCACGTTCGCGCTTGATCTTCTGATTTCGTCGAAAGGCGCTGACCTCCTACGGGTCAAAGGCATTCTGAATATTCTGGATAAGCCTGAGACGCCGGTGGTGATCCACGGCGTCCAGCACGTTTTTCACGATCCTGTTTGGCTAGACGCTTGGCCCGATACAGATCGCCGGAGCAAAATCGTCTTCATCACACGCGGCATCTCGAAAGCAACGGTGAAAACTCTTTTCGATGCAATCACGACTCTCGCGAGTAGTCGGGAAGAGACAGAACCCGAACTAGAACCGGAACCAGCGAGCTAAAATGTCCGTGGACAATACAAACTCCCATTTCGCCCGTCATGGAAACAGGCCGCGCTTTGATCTGGCGAGCCGCATCCCCCTGCTCTCTCCATTGAGCCTGGGCGCTCCTGCGCGCCTTGCAATTTCTGCCATCTGCGCGGCACTGCTGTGGGCTGGTGTCATCTGGGCTCTGCAATGAGCGCGTCGGTGGGACCGTCGATCTCGTTTAAAAATTTGACACTTGGATATGATCAGCACCCGGCTATTCACCAACTGAGCGCTGTCATCGGTGCCGGGTCACTGACCGCTCTTGTCGGCCCCAACGGAGCCGGGAAATCAACGCTTCTCAAGGGCATAACCAAAGTTCTCTCTCCATACGAAGGCCGAATAGTCATTGACGATGCGTACAGCCACCGCATCGCATACTTACCGCAGCAGACGGATATCGATCGCAGCTTTCCAGTGACCGTGTGGGACATGGTTTCGATGGGGCTGTGGCGCCGAATTGGCGCATTTGGTCAATTCAAGCGGCGTGATGCCAAAAGCATCGCCGAAGCCCTGGAAGCGGTCGGTCTCAGCGGTTTCGAGCGCCGCTCCATTGGATCGCTTTCCGGGGGGCAATTGCAGCGCATGCTTTTCGCCAGGTTGCTGTTACAGGACGCGAATCTTATTTTGCTCGATGAACCCTTCGCGGCAATCGATGCCAAAACGGCTGCGGACTTGCTCGCACTCATTTCTCGTTGGCATTCGGAATCCCGTACCATTATCGCGGTTCTGCATGACTTCGCTCAGGTTAGGGCCCATTTTCCGCAAGCCTTGCTCCTGGCTCGCGAATGTATTGCAAGCGGTCCGCCATCACGCGTTCTGACCGATAACAACCTCACCCGCGCGCGTCAGCTCTGCGAGTCCTTCGACAACGACGCGGAACCCTGCAGCAGGGAAAAAGTCGCGTGATCTATGAAAACCTCATTTCACCTTTCATTGAATTCAGTTTCATGCGGCGTGCACTGGTCGGATGCCTTGCCTTGTCCCTTGGTGCGACACCCATCGGGGTTTTCCTCACCTTACGTCGGATGAGCCTGACTGGTGACGCAATGGCGCATGCGATTCTTCCGGGAGCTGCAATTGGCTATCTGATCTCTGGCCTTTCTCTTGGCGCGATGACTTTGGGGGGCATCGCCGCTGGGTTAGCTGTTGCTATACTGTCTGGTCTGGTTGCCCGGAACACGGTTGCCCGGGAAGACGCCAGTCTAGCGGCCTTCTATTTGATCTCGCTTGCAATCGGCGTGCTGATCGTTTCCACGCGGGGTAGCAACGTCGATCTGTTGCATGTGCTCTTTGGCACTGTTCTGGCGCTGGATGACAATGCGATCTACCTGATCTCGGGAATTGCCACGTTCACCCTCCTCACCCTTGCTGTCTTCTATCGCCCCTTGATTATGGAATGTGTCGATCCCGGTTTCCTGCGCTCCGTAAGCCCGCTAAGTCCCGTCGCTCATTATGGTTTCCTGGTTCTTACTGTACTGAATCTGGTCGGTGGCTTTCATGCTCTCGGAACTCTGATGTCTGTTGGGATCATGATACTGCCTGCCGCGGCTGCGCGTTTCTGGGCGCGCGACACTACAATGCTGCTCATTATCAGCAGTGTAGCCGCTTTCCTCTCCGGCGCCGTCGGCTTGTTACTTTCCTACCATCTGAGTCTTCCCTCCGGACCGGCGATAATTCTTACGGCCGGATTATTTTACGTTCTTTCGCTTTGCCTCGGCATTTACAGCACTCCCATGACCCGGCTGCGCGAAAAACGGCATCTCGAAGCCTGATCCAACAACCAACCCAAAGGAGAACACTCCGTGCTTAGAAGACGTACGTTTCTTGGCGCTGCGATCGTTGTCGCAGGCCTGACTTTCGCCCCGGGCGCCAACGCCGCCGACCATCCAAAAGTCGTCGCCTCCTTCAGTATTCTCGGCGACATCGTCAAACAGGTCGGGGGTAACCTGATTGAAGTTACAACGCTTGTCGGAGCGAATGGCGACGCGCATGTCTACCAGCCGACGCCGACCGACGCCCGTTCTGTTGCCGGTGCAGACCTCGTCATCGTAAACGGCCTTGGTTTCGAGGGATGGCTCGACCGCCTGATTGCCGCTGCCAGTTACAAAGGAGAGGTAACTGTAGCGACCGCAGGCCTGGAGGCGATCAAGATTGATGAAGAACCGGAACACGATGATGATCATGGCTCCGAAAAGCATGCAGGCCATGCCGAGAAAGATGAGCATGACGACGAGCACGGCCATCATCATGGTGAATTCGACCCTCACGCTTGGCAGAGCGTCGCTAACATCCGGATCTATGTAGCGAATGTCCTCGCCTCTCTGACCAAGATGGATCCGGCAAACGGAGAGACTTACGCCGCGAACGCGAGGTCCTATCTGAGTGACCTCGATGCTCTTGATGCTGAAATTCATGCAGCGATCGATACGCTGCCGGAAAGCCGGCGCAAAGTTGTGACCTCTCATGATGCGTTCGGCTATTTCGGCCGCGAATACGGTATCACCTTCCTGGCGCCCGTCGGTATGAGCACCGAGTCGGAAGCTTCCGCCGGTGATGTGGCCAAACTGATCCGTCAAATCAAAGCGGAACATATTCCCGCCGTTTTTGTGGAGAACATTTCGGACAAGCGCTTGCTGCAGCAGGTTGCCCGGGAAACCGGTGCGGTTATCGGTGGGACTCTTTATTCGGATGCCTTGTCGGAACAGGACGAGCCGGCGAGTACTTACGTGAAAATGATGCGGCATAACTACCGCAGCCTGACGGCGGCACTCGGCGGTTCCTGATTTGACGGGGGCGCATTCCTGGGAGATGCGCCCCCGCGCATCGCGGCCATGTTCGGAAAGAGAAATGTTTGACCTGAGCACTCGCCGATTTCACACCAAGCTTGTCGGGCTGCTTGCGGCTTTTTTTCTCATCGCGCTCACGGAGCGTACGGCAAACGCGCATCCTCACGCATGGATCGATGCCTCAATTCAGGTTCTGTTCGATGGCGCCGGGGATGTCTACGGACTCCGCCAATACTGGCTGCTGGACGAGTTCTATACGGCTTTCGCTCTGGATTCCTATCGCACTGAGGGAACCTCGCCATCCCAAAGCGAAATCGATGATTTAATGCGCGAGAATATGAAAAATCTCTCTGAATACACATACTTCACCAGAGTTTTTCATGATGGGAAGGAGATCAAACTCGGCTCAATTGCGGAAATGGCATC
Source organism: Nisaea sp. (assembly GCF_039990255.1). Classification (GTDB taxonomy): domain Bacteria; phylum Pseudomonadota; class Alphaproteobacteria; order Thalassobaculales; family Thalassobaculaceae; genus Nisaea. The sequence goes on from NZ_JBDXGG010000018.1 coordinate 1,270,605, forward strand.
AACACTCCGTGGGTCCCGCCTCGAGATGGAATTCGTCATTCCGTTAGCCGAAGCAATTAATCTTGATGGCAAACCAATCTCATACAAAATCTACGACCCGACCTACTACATTGAGGTGCTTCACGCGCAGTCGGACGATGCCATAAGCTTGATTGAAGCACCCGTCGGCTGTGATTACCGACTGATTGCTCCAAAACCCACATTGGAAGCGATTGTCAGCGCCGCAAATCTAGACCGAACCCAATCGGGCGATGATGGTCTTGGCGACCTTTTCGCGGAGAGGGTTGAGGTGTCCTGCTGATGACATCCTGGCTTCGCCCAATGTTGCTAACGTGCGCGGTCATTGTGAGTGTCTTGTTGCTGGGCCACGCCTTCTCCGACAGCTCCGCACTCACCGACTTGATCATCTGGATATTCGAGCAACAACGGTTGTTTCATCGGGAGCTCACGCAGAACCTAAGGCACTTGAAGGACGAAGGCGGTGTCCGGGCTGCTTGGACATTGATAACGGTGAGCTTTCTTTATGGGCTCCTGCATGCGGCTGGTCCGGGACACGGAAAGGCAATACTTGCCACTTATCTGCTTACGCACAGGGAACGTGTCTCCAAAGGTGTCCGACTTGCCGCGCTCTCAGCAGGATGCCAAGGCTGCACAGCGATTTTGCTCGTTTATGGCATCACATGGCTTGCGGGCCTTGCTCCGCGCGACACATCGACAGCAACCCTTTGGTCTGAACGCGCAAGTTATACGCTTGTCGTCCTTGTGGGCGGTTTACTGGCGTTCCGCTCGTTTCGGTCATTATTCGTCCGAATGAGACATGTCCGTCTGATTCCGAAAGCCGCAATTTCACGATCCGGTACCCTGGCTCAATTCTCAGGCCACGAGATACCCTCGATTGAACAAGCGCCACATGTCCATAGCGAGCATTGCGGATGCGGCCATATTCATTCGCCATCTGTTGAGCAGATCAACGAAACGGCCAGTTTTCGCACAACACTTGGTCTGGTTCTCTCCATCGGTCTTCGACCCTGTACCGGTGCGATCCTGGTTCTCGTATTCTCGTCCGTCATGGGGCTTCAGGGAGCCGGTATTGCCGCTGTTATGGCCATGTCTTTCGGAACCGCAATCGCTGTGGCGTGCCTGGCTCTCTTGGCGGTTATCGCCCGAAGGTGGGCTACATCCGCGACGCAGTGGCGGAACAATACTCTTGAGCCGGTGGGTGATGCAGTTGCACTTACCGGCAGTGCCATTTTGATTCTGCTCGGGGTAGCACTCTTGCAAGCTTCATTCGGGCAGTTGCACCCGCTTGGATTGGTCTGACTGCGCTTCGTTTGATGATAGCTCAGCTCTAAAACCTTCGTCCGAACATCAAGGCCAAGAGCTCGCCATGATGTTGGATCAAAATATCTCACGTAACAGCGCAGGCACCTCACCTACATGACCCAATCGACGGAATTTCTTTGCTTCAGTTGGTTCATCAGCATGCTCAAACGCCCATGTCAGGTCATGGGGAATATACACGCCCCAGCTCCCGGCCTCGATTGCAGGAATAATATCTGACTTCAATGAGTTACCGACCATTATTGCATGTTGAGGGTCGGTACCTGTCTCTGAGAAAATCCGACTGTATGTCTCCGCCATCTTGTCGCTGACGATCTCGATTGCATCGAATAACTCTCCGAGCCCGGATGCCGCCAATTTCCGCTCCTGGTCAAACAGGTCGCCCTTGGTGATCAGAACCATGCGGTAATCTGGCGCGAGTTGTTCCAGGGTTTCGCGTACATAAGGAAGCGTCTCGACCGGATGCGCATGCATCTCCCTGCCCGCTGACAGGATTTTCTCTATCACATGTGCCGGAACGCGTTCGTCCGTCACTTCAATTGCGGTCTCGACCATCGATAAGGTGAAGCCCTTAATGCCGAAGCCGTAAATTTTGAGATTGCGTCGCTCAGCTGCCAGCAATCGTTCACTGAGATGATCGGGTTCCGCAAAATCGATCAGGAGTTCAGTAAAACGCTCCTCCGTCAGCTTGAAAAACCGCTCGTTTTCCCAGAGCGTGTCGTCGGCATCAAAGCCGAGTGTGGTCAGTTTCATAGTCACTCCGTGCAAGTGGATACCCGCACCCCAATATGTCAGGCCATCTGCAAAATCTCATCACGCCTGAGGTTTTCCACCAAAAAGTCCACCAGCGCCCTCACTTTTGCCGAGGCTATACGTCCCTCAGGATGAACCACATGCACTGGTACAGGCGTGGGCCGAAATGCGTCGAGTACGGTCATCAACGTGCCATTCCTGACCCCAGTCGCGACCTGATAGGAAAGTAGTCGTGATATTCCCCATCCCCCACGCAGCAGTTCCAGGATCGCATCGTTCGTATTGAGTGCCAGACGCGCCTCTGATTCAAAAACAATCGGCTTTCTATTCTGCTCGAAAATCCATGAGATCCGTCTGCCAAATGCCAATGGATTGATAAGGCGATGGTTTACAAGATCGGACGGGTGTTCCGGCACCCCGTGCTCTTCGAAATAAGCGGGAGCGCCAGCGACCACGCGACAGACTGACCCCACGCGGATCGCGGTCAGGGATGAGTCCGGCAGGTCCCCAATGCGGATAGCAACATCCAGCCCCTCCTCCACGACATTGACGACCCGGTCAACGAACAGCGTCTCGGCCGTCACGTCTGTGAACTGGTCCAGGAACGCCCCCAGCACAGGCGCAACGACGTGGCAGCCGAACAGAACCGGTGCCGTTATACGGATATGGCCTCTGGGGGCCTGCGGGGAGCCTCCAACCGCTTCCTCGGCCTGCTCCAGCGCATTCAAAACGGAGCGCCCGTCCGCCAGCAGCCTCCGGCCGTTCTCGGTCAGGCGAACAGACCGTGTAGTTCGCACCAGAAGCCGGACATTCAGACGCGCCTCAAGTGCGGAGACCGCGCGCGTCACCGCTGGCGGAGACATGGCAAGCAACCGAGCTGCTGCTGCGAAGCCACCCGTTTCAGCCACTTTTATGAAGACTTGTAACTCGCGAAATCGGTCCATTTTATTCCATTAAGTGGAATGGTTTTTTTCACTATATGCTCATTCATTCTTCTAACGGAATAGACGATCTATTTCAGACGCCGGACATCACAGCTTTCCCCCAATCATAACCACTGGCGCTGAAAGGATCGGATATGAGCCGCATTGCTAGGATCACCAAGGAAACCGCAACCTCTGAACAGGGCGCCTTGCTTGACGCCATTCGAGGCAAGCTCGGGATGGTTCCCAACTTCCTCGCCGTTCTCGCCCAATCACCAACAGCCCTGACATCCTTCCTCGGCCTGCATGAAATCGCCGGTGCCGGCGCTCTCGATGCGCAGACAAGGGAGCGGATCGCAATTGCTCTCGCGGACAGGAATAGCTGCCAGTACTGCCTGTCCGCCCACACCGCCATCGGCCGCAAGTCCGGCCTGACGGACGACGATATGACCGCGAACCGGTCCGGCGGGTCTACCGACAAACGGGCTGCTGCCGCCGTCGCTTTCGCTCTGGCATTGAGTGAACACAAAGGCGCGTTGACCGAGGCCGAGTTCGGCGCTGTCCGCGATGCTGGCTATTCGGACGCAGAAATTGTCGAGATCGTGGTCCATGTCGGCATGAACCTGCTGACCAACATTCTCGCCAAATCGACTGAAGTGGATATTGACTTCCCGAAGGTCGCGCTGACGGCACAGGCCGCCTGAGCCCCTCCGGAGGGGCGGCGCTTTGCCGTCCCTCCTCCCCCGCAATGCAGGAGCCTGGATCATGGCCAGACCATTCGCAGAAATCAGCTTTACTCCAAATGTCCAGACAGCGCAGGAGCGCTATGGCAGCAGGACGCAGATGAGTCGCTTCCAGTCGTCCGGCGAGGACGACTTCACCGGACTGACCGAAGCAGAGGTCTCTTTCATCCAGGCCCGGGATGGTTTCTATCAGGCAACCGTCTCAGAGACCGGCTGGCCTTATGTACAGTTCCGCGGCGGCCCTGCCGGATTTCTAAAAGTGTTCGACGAGAAGACCATCGGATACGCGGATTTCCGTGGAAACCGGCAGTATTTGAGCGTCGGCAACATAAACGGAAACGACCGGGTCGCGATGATCCTGATGGATTATGCAAACCGGCGCCGGCTCAAAATCCTGGCACGGGCAGAAATCCTGCACAACGAGGACGCACCGGAAATTCTGGAAAGCCTACAGCTTCCGGACTATCGGGCGCGCGTTGAACGCGCCGTCGTCCTGCACATCGAGGCGACCGACTGGAATTGCCCACAGCATATCACGCCTCGGTTCACGGAAGCCGACATCGCCGATGCGGTTGCGCCGCTGCGCGACCGTCTGAGTTTTCTGGAAACCCGACTGGCCGAACTGGAGGGTTGATCACGTGCCATTTCTTTTCAAGAAAATGACCGGTGGAGGCGTCTGCCCTGAACCAGTGCGACCGGCCGCCGCACTCCTCAGCGGCCTTGGCACTATGCTTGCCATCGGTTTCGCCGCCGGGCTTTCGGAAATGCTGGACGCCGTGTTGATGATGGTGCCGTTCGGTGCGTCATGTTTCCTCGCTTTTGCCTTGCCGGAAAGCCCCTTGGCGCAGCCCCGCAACATCGTCTTCGGGCACCTGATATCCAGCCTCGTTGGCCTTTCAGTTCTGGCTGTCCTCGGTCCCGACTGGCCCGCCATGGCGCTGGCAATCGGGCTAGCTGTTTCCGCAATGATGTGGACCGGAACCGGCCACGCACCGGCGGGTGCCGATCCCGCCGTGATCTTCGTTCTTCAACCGGGCCCGGCATTTTTGCCCACGCCTGTCCTGTCCGGCGCGCTTTTGATCGTCGTCGTCGCGTTGATTTTCAATAATCTGCGCCCGGGCAAAAAGTATCCAGTCTACTGGTGAGTGCTCAATCGCCCCTCACCGTTCCTTCGCGCCGAGGATCCGCTCCGCCGGTGAGCATGCCATCCTGTATCCTGATGGCATGCAGACCCGAATTCATCGACCGGACCTTGACAGTATGCCCTTTCGCTTCGAGCGCCGAACGCCAGGAAGCGACAGGTGTTCCCTCTTCCAGGTCCGTCGAGCCGTTCCGGTTACTGACATGTCCCAGATTAATGGCCTGTTGCGGGTCCATGCCCCAGTCGATCATCCCAATCAGTGCCCAGGCCACATAGGGGATAATACGGCTGCCTCCGGGCGAGCCGATCAGAATCACCGGGCGGCCATCCTTGAGAACAATCGTCGGCGCCATGGAGCTGCGGGGGCGCTTTCCGCCTTCGACGCGATTGGCAATCAGCTTGCCGTCTTTCTCCGGAAGGAACGAGAAATCGGTCAGCTCGTTATTCAACAGAAAACCGCCAGCCATAAGACGGCTGCCAAAACCAGTCTCGATCGTTGTGGTCATGGAAACCGCGTTACCAGCCGCGTCAACAATAACGAAGTGACTGGTCCCTGCCCGCTCAGGCTGCTGGTCCGGGGAAAGATCGCCCTTTCTGGCAAAAGGCGGGGTTCCAGGCTCCGCTTTTCCCATGGCCTGTCCCGCATAAATCATCGCCGCCCGCGCCCGTAAATAGTGCGGATCAAGCAAGCCCCGCGCCGGAACGTCCACAAAATCGTCGTCCGCCACGTAGAGCGCCCTGTCCGCATATGCGAGACGCGACGCCTCGGAAAAAAGATGTGCAGCAACAGGCCCATAGCCGATGGCCTTCATGTCGAATTCAGAGAGCATACCCAGGATTTGGCCGATAGTAAGAGCACCAGAGCTCGGTGGCCCCATGCCGCAGATTTCGTAAGCACGATAGCCGATACAGACCGGCGCTCGCTCAACCGCACGGTATCCTGCGAGATCCGCCGGCGTCATAAGACTGGGATTGTCCGGTGTCGATGCCAAAGCGGCCAACACGCTCTCCGCGATATCTCCTTCGTAAAAAGCCGTAGCACCGCTGGCCGCAATCGCCTCCAGGCTGTTGGCAAAGGCCGGATTTTTTAGCAAGGTCCCGGAGGCTTTCGGCGTGCCGTCAGAATTGAAGAAATAGGCACCGCTGCCGGACTTTTGGTCAGACAATCCTCGTTGTGCCGCTCGAGCAATAGCTCCGCCCAGCCGTTGGGAGATTTCGAAACCGTCGCGCGCCAATCGGATTGCCGGTTGGAACAGATCCGGCCAAGGCAATGCACCGTGCGCCTCGTGCGCCATATCGAGCAACGCAACCGTGCCGGGCACACCAACGGAACCAGCGCCATTAACGGCTTCCCAGAACCCTTTACGGCTGCCATCGGGCTTCAGAAAGTAGTCCGTTCCTGCACCAGCTGGCGCGGTCTCACGCCCGTCATACGTCGTAAGGTGCCCTGTTGTCGCATCCCAGTAGATGAGAAAGGCACCGCCGCCGATTCCGGACGATTGCGGCTCCACGAGGTTAAGTACCGTCTGCACGGCAACCGCAGCGTCGATGGCAGTGCCACCAGCCTTCAGGATATCGTACCCGGCTTCGACAGCATGCGGATTGGCTGCTGCGACCATGAAACGCTTGGCCGTCGCACCGGTTTGCTCCGTCAGACCGCTCGGCCCTTCCGGCTGGATATCAGCCGCGAATGCCGTGCCGCCGATCAAGCCAAGTCCGACAGCAACGAGAAAATGTTTAGAAATGATCATCAGCCCCTCCCCGTTAAGCTTTACAGGGGGTGACTAGGCAGGTCTTGGGAAAATTAAATGTTGGTGACCCCTACGGGAATCGAACCCGTGTTTCAGCCGTGAGAGGGCCGCGTCCTGACCGCTAGACGAAGGGGCCTGTAGACAAGTCTGTCATCAGCCTTATAGAGCGGCAAAAAGTGAATGGCGACCCCTACGGGATTCGAACCCGTGTTGCCGCCGTGAAAGGGCGGTGTCCTAGGCCTCTAGACGAAGGGGTCGTCGAAGGAGAAACCAAATCTCTCCAACCGCTCGATACTCCGAGGTAAAGTGGCGACCCCTACGGGATTCGAACCCGTGTTGCCGCCGTGAAAGGGCGGTGTCCTAGGCCTCTAGACGAAGGGGTCGTCGTCGAGCGAGGCGTTGGTGTACTCGTTCATTCTTGGGAAATCAAGCTCAGAATCTCTATTCGCGCCACACGCGTTAAAACCTTTTTGCTGTTCTTTGAAAAGTCGCGAATAATTGCGTTGGGAGCACGGACGGCCACTTTGTCCCTTAAACGCGCCGCCCACAAACCAGGGAGGAAATAATGAGAAAATATACACTCGTCGTAATGGCAATTGCCGGAACGCTCGGATTCGGCGGTGCGGCGGATGCCGACTGCACACCTCAAAACTGGAAAGGGTGCGCAGGAAAACCCTGGGTCGACGGGGACAAGATGGAAACACCGCTCGGCTCGAAATGGTGGCCAAATCCGCTATGGGGCGCTGAAGACGAAGCTGGTTCGACCAACTGGTACCTGAAACCTGAGGTGGTCATGCGGGCGATCTCGCAGATCAAAACCGGGAAGACCTACAAGCTTGGGCACCCATACACAGCGGATATGCCTTTGTTCGGCGCCCGTAAATTCACGCTCCGCATTCCCGGAGCACCAACCGGAGGGGCATTCGGGGGCAATCAGGTGCTGTGGAACGACGAGTTTCTGGCAACCGAAATAGGCCAGGTCGGGACCCAGTTCGATGGGTTGGGCCATATAGGTGTAAATAGCGGAACGGCCGGAAACAAAGGCGAGATGCGCTGGTACAACGGCGTCACTGCCGACGAGATGATCACGCCTTACGGGCTAACCAAGCTCGGGACCGAAAAACTGCATCCGATTGTAGCCCGCGGTATCATGCTGGACATCGCGGCTGTGCGCGGGGTCGAGTCGATGGTCGCCGGTGACGTGATCACGATGGCCGATGTAGAGGCAGCTTTGAAAAAACAGGGTATGGAAGGCTTTCAGTTTGCAGAAGGTGACGCGATCATCTTCCGCACTGGCTGGGAAAAGCACTGGAATGATGCAGAGACTTACAACAACGGCTGTCCAGGGATCGGCATGGAAGTCGCCCGATGGGTTGCCGAAGATGTCAAAGCGGGCGTAACGGGGGCCGATACATGGCCGGTCGATGCGGTGCCGAACCCGGACCCGGCCTGCGTGTTCTGTGTTCACACCTTCCTGCAGACACGACACGGTATCGTGAATCAGGAAAACATGAAGCTATCGGAACTGGCAGCCGACGGGGTCTATCAGTTCGCCTATATGTACACGCCGACCCCGGTGGCGGGCGCCACGGGCTCAATGGGCGCTCCTCTCGCAATCCGCTAGAAGACTTTACTGCCATATCTGAAAAGCGGTGCCTTCGGGCACCGCTTTATGTTTGTCAGGAGACGTCGGCGGCGTCGTCGATCATGATCTGTACATCACTGCGGCCATTCCAGTCATCCGGCCGAAGATGGCCCGCAACATGAATCGGGCGCCCGCTGCTTTTCAGCAGCGCCGGGCCGAGATCACCTTCCAGAGCGCGAAAGGCGATGCCTTTCAGACGCTTGCCGTCGGCACCAGTGAAGACGCAGCGCACATGACCCGTACCGACCTCACGGACATCGACAAGGCGGACATCAGTCAGCACAAAACGCGGCTCTGAATTTCCGGCGCCAAAAGGGCCGACTTTCTGGATAGTGTCGACCAGATCCCGGCTTGCACCGCCAATGGCGAGTGGCGAATCAACAGAAAGGGTCGGCACAATCGGTTCGCCTTCCAGCTCGCTGTGAATTCGTTCGGCGAGAAAGGCCCGGAAGGTGTCCAGCTTGTCTGCTTCGACTGTAAAGCCCGCAGCCATGGCATGACCGCCGCCGGCAACCAGCAGCCCAGCCTGATGAGCAGCAATCACCGCCGGACCGAGGGACACACCAGGAACTGAACGTCCGGACCCCTTGCCGACTCCATTATCCAAGGCGATCACGCAGGCTGGTCGAGCGTAGCGCTCCTTCAAGCGTCCGGCAACGATACCGATCACGCCTGGATGCCAGTTCTCGGCGGCCACGACAATTGCCGGTGCGTCGTCGGGTTGTTCGGCGGCCAGCGCCTCAGCTTCCGCCAGGACCTGTGCCTCAATTTCACGGCGGTCCGTGTTGAATTTGTCGAGTTCGGCCGCCAGTGCAGCAGCCTCTTCTGGAGAATCGGTAAGAAGTAGGCGCGCGCCAAGGTCGCTCTTGCCAACACGGCCACCCGCATTTACCCGCGGCCCGAGTATGTAGCCTAGATGGTAAGGTTCCGGCCGGGAGTCGACACCGGCAACGTCAGCAAGTGCGACCAATCCCTTGTTACCGCGCTTGGCCATGACCTTCAGCCCCTGGATAACGAAGGCACGGTTCAGGCCCTTCAGAGGCACAACGTCGCACACTGTGCCAAGTGCCACCAGATCAAGAAGGTGCAGCAGGTTTGGCTCCTGCCGACCGCTGAAATAGCCAGCCTCCCGCAGAGCCCGGTTCAGCGCAACGGTAACGAGGAACGTGACACCGCAGGCCGCAAGATGGCCAAGCGATCCGTCCTCGTCGATCCGGTTCGGATTGACTATCGCGAGCGCTCTCGGCAGCTCCGGTTCCGCCATGTGATGATCTACGACGATCATCTCAATACCAGCATCCGCCGCAGCACGCAGTGGATCGTAGGCAGTCACGCCGCAATCGAGTGTGATGATTACAGAGGCGCCCTGCTCTTTAAGTTTCAGAAGAGCGGGGGCATTCGGCCCATACCCCTCATTGATCCGGTCAGGAATGTAGAGCAGCGGATCGACACCCATCCAGCGGAGGTAACGGATCAGAATGGCAGCCGAGGTCGCGCCATCAACGTCATAGTCCGAAAAAACAGCTATGCGTTCGCCGTCCCTTACCGCTTTCGCGATACGCTCGACGCAGCATGTCATGTCTTGCAAGGTACCCGGATCAGGCATCTGTGACTTCAGCGTCGGGTCGAGAAACCCCTCGACCTCGTCCAGTCCGACATTGCGCGCGGCAATCATCCGTCCCACCAGCTCGGGAAATCCAAAGCGCTGGGCAATGGCGAGCCCGACACGCTCTGTCTCGGAGTCCGTGCCATGCCGCGGGATCCAGCGTTTACCGCTGAAGGAGCGCTCAATCCCGAGGAAACTCTGCACGGTCTTACTGGTCTTTATCGAAACCGGTTTCGGCGGATTTCCGGGTCCAGTCGTGGTGCGCCTCTACGGTACGGACGGTACCGGTCTTGGAACGCATGATGATCGAGTGGGTCATCGCCCCACCCTGATACTTGCGCACGCCCTGAAGCATGGTGCCGGTGGTGACGCCGGTCGCAGCAAACATCACATCGCCGCTGGCCAGATCAAGCAAACCGTACTTGCGATCAAAGTCAGTGATTCCCAGTCGGGTTGCCCGTCCGCGCTCATCATCGTTCCGGAACAATAGACGGGTCTGCATCTGGCCACCGATGCAACGAAGTGCTGCCGCGGCCAGAACGCCCTCAGGAGCGCCGCCCGAGCCCATATACAGGTCAACACCGCTGGTCGGCTGGGAGGTGGCAATCACACCCGAAACGTCACCATCGTCGATCAGCATGATCCGGGCACCCGCGTCGCGCACCTTGGAAATCAGATCGCTATGGCGAGGACGGTCGAGGATGCAGACGACGAGATCTTCAATCTCCATCTTCTTCGCTTTGGCGAGATTGGCAAGATTTTCAGCGACGCTGTTGTCGAGGTCGACAACACCTTCCGGCAGATCGCCGCCAACGGCGATCTTGTCCATATAAACGTCCGGAGCATTCAGGAAACCGCCTTCATTGGCCATGGCGACGACCGCAAGAGCGTTGGGGCCACCCTTGGCAGTAATCGTGGTGCCTTCCAGCGGATCGAGTGCGATATCGATCTTCGGGCCACCCTTGCCGACCTTTTCACCGATGTAGAGCATCGGCGCCTCGTCTCGTTCGCCTTCGCCAATAACCACAGTGCCGTCGATCTCAAGGTTGTTTAGGGCGCTCCGCATGGCGTCGACTGCCGCCTGATCGGCTTCCTTCTCGTCGCCACGCCCCATCAGGCGAGACGCCGCGAGCGCCGCAGCTTCCGTCACCCGCACGGCTTCGAGCGCAAGGTTCCGGTCCATGGTCAGCGCGCCCTGCGTTTCCCTCTCGGCCATATTTATCGTCCTTTTTTCGTCTTGGTTTTGATCACTATCGTCCCGAGGGCAATGGCCTCCGGAAATTAGAAGTCTTCTATCCTGATCTGACGAGGCTCTTCCAGCACGCAATCCAACCTCGCCAGTTCCTCAAACGATGCCTTGATCGCCGTTTCCGACGTTTCGTGTGTGGTCAGGACCAAAGGCACCGCTTCTTCCGGATTTCGAGCCCGCTGGATCATCGCCTCAATAGAGACCTCATGATCACGGAACACCGCCGTTACATCGGCGAGCACACCCGGTCGATCTATCACCATCAAACGTAGATAGTAACATCCGGTTAAAGAAGCGATGGGTGCTGTGCGCGCCGGTGAAAGCTTGCTTGAATCGAGACCGAATACCGGCACCCGCCGGCCAGCAGCAAGGTCCATCACATCGGCGATCACCGCCGACGCAGTCGGGCCCGCTCCGGCGCCGCGGCCGTAAGAGAGAGTCGTTCCAACAGCACTGCCTTCCGCGACCACGGCATTGAACACATCTTCAACCTGCCCAATGGGTGTGTCCGCCTTCACCATGCACGGATGAACTCGCTGCTGCACGCCCGCATCCGATTCTTCGGCGATCCCAAGAAGCTTGATGCGGTAACCGAGTTCCTCGGCGAAGGTGATATCCAGCGGCGATACATGACGAACACCTTCGACATGGACATTGTCAAAATCGACATGATGCCCAAAAGCAATGGCAGAAAGTATGGCCAGCTTATGCGCCGCGTCGATCCCGTCTACATCGAAGGACGGGTCGGCTTCGGCGTAACCAAGGCGCTGGGCATCAGCCAGCACGTCATCGAATGGCCTACCGGTCTCTCGCATTACGCTCATGATGTAGTTACAGGTGCCGTTCAGGATTCCATAGACCCGTGTGACATGGTTCCCGACCAGACCTTCGCGCAGCGATTTGATAATCGGAATGCCGCCGGCAACAGCAGCTTCAAACCCGAGACCGACTTTGTTCTCTTCGCAGGCTTTTGCTATTTCAGATCCATGATGCGCGATCAGAGCCTTGTTTGCCGTCACGACTGACTTACCGGATTTTACGGAATCCAAAACGAGGTCATGCGCCACGCCTTCCGAACCGCCGATGAGTTCCAGCACACAATCGACGTCATTGCGTGCAGCCAGTGTTGCCGCATCATCTACCCAGTCGACGCCATCAAGATCGACACCACGATCGCGGGTCTTATCCCGCGCTGAAACAGCTTTCAACTCGATCGGACGACCGGCACGGGCACTCAGCATCTCCGTGTCAGTCAACAGAATACGCGCCGTTTCCGCCCCGACAGTACCCAGTCCGGCGATTGCTACTCTGAACGGCTGCATGGATTCATTCTCCCTAACGGACCTGCGCCGGAATCCGTCATGTCACGAATCCCGCCGCGCCAGATTTAACGTGCGACCCAGCGGCCGAGCCGCCAAAGCACCGCTTTCATACCCCGCAGGGATCGCGGGTCAATAGATGAGATAGATTTCAGCCCGGCGATTTTCGGCCTCACCTGCCGGCATCGCTTCTGATGACAGAGGCTGGCTGTCGCCAACAGCGAGCACGGAAATCCTATCCGACGGCGCTCCTGCATTGATCAGCGCCTCGGCAACAGTATTCGCGCGCTTCAGGGAAACCTCAAAATTAATCAGTTTGTGCTCGGACGGATCCATGTTCCGGGTACGGCTCGACGCATGCCCGACAACCTCGACGCTTGCATTATATTCCCGAATCAATGGCACTAGCTCGCGTATTACGCCGCGATCCGAAGCAGATAGACGTGAAGACCCGTTGGTAAACCTGATTACTCCTGCCTGGTACGAACCGCCGCCGGCAGTTGGATAGCTTCCAAAGCCACCTGGCAAAGCACTCTCGTCAACGATCACACTCGGATCGTCGAAATTGAAGGCCCCGTTCTCCGGAATGCTGAGCGCCAGCGGGCCCGTTTCAGCAGGGAGAGGAGTTGGAGCGGTTGGCACCGGAGCGGGTTCAGGTTCGGTGACTGGCTCCGGGGTCGTTGGAACAGTTGCTGTCTGTGTTACAGTTTCCGCTGTCGGCACTTGTTCAAGGACCGTCTCCGGAGCGGATGCACTCTCTGCAACAACAGGTTCAGATTCTGCTACAACGGGCTCGGAAGAATTGGACTCTGAACCAGCGATCAACCGTTTGTAACGCGCGCCAAGCGTCCCGGTGCGGGTACGGTTTGCGGTGTTATCACGCGCTGTCGGCTCTCCTACCCTGGCGCTCGTTACCGGGCGATCCCCACCAGTTTCAGGCGCCGGCGAATTCGGCCACAAGCTGGATCGCCGCGATGTGTTCCCGGTATCGATCGCAGCTTGAGACGGCAGCGATGATGCTGCAGCATTTACCGGCTCCTCAATCTGCTTGGTAGCTTCATCCGAAGCAGTCATCCGGAGCGGTTTAATCTGTTCTGAGGTAACACTTTCGGTCCCTCCAGCAGGCACGACAGCAGCAGGAGCTTTCGGCTGAATCTGCGCAAGAGATGCAGTGCTGGCATCCGTCACTGATGGTGCGGAGTCTTTATCGTCATACTGCGCGTTCGCCCTGTCAGAGACCAGTTTGTCTTTGATATCCGCTCTTTCTGACGCAGTCGTCCGTGGTGCCGGAGTATCGGGAACAGAAGAGACATTCGGATAGGCGCCTGTGTCACCAGACGTATCGGCACCAGAATCATCAAACCAGCCGCCGACGGCAGATGCGGAATCATTGTACCACTCAACCGGATTAAGCGCGTCCGGCACGGATGAGCACCCAGCAAGTGTCATACTCAAGGCCGTTACAAGACCCAAAGCCGAATTGTGGCGCCCTTTATACATACCCGTCATCCTTCAGAAACTCCGCCCATGGGACAGGTCATGCGAACACTGGCCATCGACAGTAAACTTGCTGCGGACGGATTTACCATAGTTGCTTGGAAAAACACAGATTACTATCTGAAATTAAGGGTATGGTTCTTTGAAATGCCACACTCAATCCCTACTATTGCTACAATTGATTTCAAATCGTTGGCTGAATAAGTGAGGTTGGGATGCATGAGCTTTCGGAGGAGATGAAGCAGATCGATCCGGTTGAATTCGCAAGCACCATGCAGGACATCGCCACGCGTTCGCAAAAGCTCGTGAACGGCTTCGTGGAGCGACAGAAAACTGAGGGCAAAGCCGCCGAACCCGATCCTCTGCATCTGGCTGATGCTTTCATGTCCCTTACGAACCAGATGATGAACAATCCGGCTCATCTCGTTCAGGCCCAGATGGATCTCTGGCAAGGCTACATGGATATCTGGAACCGGTCCGCGCAACGCTGGCTCGGAAAGGAACCAGAGCCGACAGTTTCCTCGGAAGTGCCCGACCGCCGTTTCCGTGACGAGGCATGGCAGGAAAATGTTGTCTTCGACTTCATCAAACAGAGCTATCTGCTGACATCGCGCTGGACACAGGATCTTGTCGGGCAGACCGAAGGGCTCGATCCGAAAACCCAGCAGAAGGTCGACTTCTACACCCGGCAGTTTGTCGACGCGATGGCGCCGACAAACTTCCTGATGACCAATCCGGAAGTGCTGCGAACGACCATTGAAACCCATGGCGATAACCTCGTTCATGGCCTGCAGAACCTGCTGGAAGATCTCGAACGCGGCAAAGGCAAGCTGTCGATCCGGATGACTGATCCCGATGCCTTCGAAGTTGGTAAGAACATCGCCACCTCTCCGGGAAAGGTCGTCTACCAGAACGACTTGATGCAACTGATCCAGTACGCACCATCGACCGAGACGGTTTATCGCCGTCCGCTGCTGATCGTGCCCCCGTGGATCAACAAATTCTACATTCTGGATCTACGGGAAAAGAATTCCTTTATCCGCTGGGCTGTATCAGAGGGCTTCACGGTTTTCGTCGTTTCCTGGGTCAATCCGGATGAGACTCTGAGCCAGAAATCCTTCGAGGATTACATGCTTGAAGGCCCCCTGGCCGCTTTGGGTGCGATAGAGCAAGCGACAGGCGAGAAAGAAGCAAATGTCATTGGCTATTGCATCGGCGGCACTCTGATGGCGGCCACCCTCGCCTACATGGCCAACAAGAAAGATGATCGCGTAAAGTCGATCACTTTCTTCACGACGATGGTTGATTTCGAGGAAGCGGGAGAGCTCAGCGTCTTCATCGACGAGGAGCAACTCGCTGCACTCGAAGACAAGATGAACAAACGTGGGTACCTCGACGGCTCGGAAATGGCTTCGACCTTTAACATGCTGCGCGCCAACGATCTGATCTGGTCGTTCGTCGTAAACAATTACTTGCTCGGCAAAGACCCGTTCCCGTTTGATCTGCTCTACTGGAACTCTGATTCGACCCGGATGCCGGCGGTGATGCACAGCTTCTATCTGCGGAATATGTATCAGGAAAACAAACTGATAGAGCCCGGCGCCATCACTCTTGCCGGGACTCCGATCGACCTCCGCACAATCAAGACGCCGGCGTTTATTCTGTCGACCAAGGAAGATCACATCGCCCCATGGACATCGACTTATAGGGCGACACAGATTTATTCCGGTCCCATCAAATTCTGCCTTGCAGGCTCGGGGCATATCGCCGGCGTGGTCAATCCGCCCAGCGACAAGCCTAAATATGGACACTACACGAATAGCCGCCGACCGAAGTCACCGGATAAATGGCTCGAAGGAGCAACCTATCACGAAAGCACCTGGTGGCCTGAATGGGCCAAATGGATGTCTCGGCACGGAGGCGGTAAGGTCGAGGCGAGGATCCCCGGTGACGGCGCTTTGACAGCAATCGAGGATGCACCGGGAAGTTATGTGAAAGTCCAGAATAAGGACTGAGAGATCTTCGGGCTCCCCTCGGAGTCAGCTTTCCGTGAGATATTCCTGCGCCAACTCCCAGTAATGGACCGACACATATGAGAGATAGTCTTTCTCCTGATCCGTCAGGTCGCGGGTATATCGTCCCGGATTCCCCATCCAAAGCTGGCCCGTGCGCACTATCTTCCCCGGAGCGACGAGCGCCCCTGCGGCAACCATAGCTCCGCTTTCAACAACGGCCCCATCCATCACGGTAGCGCCCATGCCAACGAAAGAGCGATCTTGCAAGATGCAGGCATGGATGATCGCCGCATGACCGATCGACACATCATCTCCAATCTCGGTGCCCTGCCCCTTTGAGCTTACATGTACGATTGTTCCATCCTGGACGTTGCTGCGCCGCCCGACCCGGATAGGATTGTCGTCACCGCGCAAGACGGCCCCATACCAGATGCTGCTCTCCGCTCCGACGGTAACATCGCCAATCAACGCCGCCGTTTCCGCCAGAAAGGATGGTGTCGCGACTGAAGGCATCTTCCCCTTAACGCGTCTCAAAAGTGCCGGCACGCTTGTCTCCCTTTAGCCTTTTCATGTCATCACACTTGGATCAGTCCCGCTTGTCATGCCGAATCGGGACTTGAATTCTCAGGAGCGGAAGCCCAAAACCGCTCAAGCTGATTGAATGTCTTACTGGGTCATCAATGGAAGTCGAACTGAGGGCCGCACATACCGGCGATGCGGAACCAATGACTGAACTGTTCATCACCGTGCGCCATATCAGCATGCCATATCTTCCGATAATTCACAGCCGCGAGGAGACCCTAAGGTGGATGGAGCACGTTGTCTTGAAAGGGAATGCGGTCACCGTCGCCCTCTGCTCTAGAAACCTTGTGGGCTTTGCTGCAGCTAGAGAAAATTTTTTGGAACATCTCTACGTGGCTGCGGAAGCACAGGGACAAGGTATCGGCTCAAAACTACTTCACAACGCTATGTCATCACAGCCTGGCCCAGTCTCTCTTTGTGTCTTTCAAGAAAACAAACACGCACGCCGGTTTTATGAGAGGCATGGTTTCCATTGCTCTGCCTTACGTGATGGCTCTCAGAACGAAGAAGGCGAACCAGATGCAATCTATATCTCCCGCTCATTCCAGGAGACGGGATCGTGCTGACCGGGAAGTGGCGCAACGTCGCCCTGCTAACTTTCTGTGAAGTCCTGGCGATGACACTCTGGTTCAGCGGCTCGGCCATCATTCCCGGGCTTCGTCAGGAAATGATTCTGAGTGACAGTCAGGCTGCCGCCATGGCAAGCGCCGTGTCTTTCGGGTTTGTCGCCGGCACTCTGACAAGTGCCTTTTTCACACTTGTTGACCGGGTCAAGCCCCAGACCTTGTTCATGTTTTCCGCTCTCACGGCTGCCGCCGCAAACTTGGCGACGCTTTCGATTGATCCGGCCGGCCCATGGATGCCTGTCCTTAGGTTCATCGTTGGTGCCTGCATGGCCGGAGTCTATCCGGTCGGCATGGTTCTGATTTCCTCGTGGACAGAAAAAGATCGTGGTTTCCTGGTCGGCCTGCTGGTCGCGGCCCTGACACTGGGCTCCGGAGCGCCGCACCTGATCGATCTGTTCGGCGGCCTCGACTGGCGTTTCACCATTATCGCCAGCTCAGCCATGGCGGCTGTCGCCGGGCTTCTTTGCCAGCTCTTCGAGCCTGGACGTCCCTTTTCCAAGGCTGCGGCCTTCAAGCCCGGACTAATGCTTCAGGCCCTGACCGACCCGGCACTCAGGCTCGCCAATTTCGGTTATTTCGGACATATGGTGGAACTTTATGCGGTCTGGGCCTGGATTGGCCTGTTCCTCGCGTCCAGCCTTGCTATGTATCCTGGCGGAGATTCTGCACCGGAGCTGGCAAAACTACTCGCTTTCACAATGATCGGCTCTGGCGCCGCGGGAAGCATCGCGGGTGGCTTTCTCGCCGACCGGATTGGCCGCACCCGGCTTACCATCGGAGCCATGGCCATCAGCGGTCTTTGCTGCATCTTCGCCGGTTTCGCGTTTGGCATGCCTACTTATGTGCTGGTCATCCTCTGCGTGGTGTGGGGCACATCCATCATCGCCGACTCAGCCCAGTTCTCCGCCAGCGTGATCGAGCTCTCCCCACCCGCTTATGTGGGCACCATGGTCACAACACAGACCTGTATTGGCTTCGTTCTCACGATCGCAACCATTCATGCGGTGCCATATCTCGTTGACTGGTTCGGCTGGAGCGGCGCGTTTGTTCCACTGGCTGCCGGCCCGTTCCTCGGCGTGCTAGCTATGGCCCGGTTGCGAGCAATGCCGGCCTCCATGAAACTCGCGCACGGACGCCGCTAGCGCGAAATTGATCTAAAATGGCAGGCCAACGTCACACACCACTCGCTTGCAAAACAGAAACAGTCTTTTTCCTGAGGTCAAAATCCGCTTTTTAAGCTTGTTCAAATGTGGCCATCTCCCATCTGGCTAATAACCGGAGCGTCGGCCCGGGCCCGAAATCATTTGAATGGATGAGGCTTCATGAACGATCAAACGCCCTATACGCCCCCTAAAATCTGGACCTGGGATAAAGAGAATGGCGGCAAATTCGCCAGCACCAACAGGCCGATTGCAGGCGCTACGCACGAAAAGACGCTCCCCGTTGGCGAAAACCCGCTTCAGCTCTACTCTCTGGCGACACCGAATGGTGTCAAGGTCACCGTGATGCTTGAGGAACTGCTCGAGCGCGGCCACAAGGGCGCTGAATATGATGCCTACACCATTCGTATTGGTGACGGCGACCAGTTCGGCAGCGACTTTGTCGCCATCAACCCTAACTCCAAGATCCCGGCCCTGCTCGACCGCAGCACGCCAACACCGACCCGCGTTTTCGAGTCAGGCTCTATTCTGGTCTACCTCGCTGAAAAGTTTGGCGACTTCCTTCCCACTACCCCCGCAGAGCGGGCCGAATGCATGAACTGGTTGTTCTGGCAAATGGGCAGCGCGCCCTATCTCGGCGGCGGGTTCGGGCATTTCTATGCCTATGCGCCGGAGAAATACGAATATCCGATCAACCGGTTTGCTATGGAAACGAAGCGTCAGCTCGATGTTCTGGACCGCCAGCTTGCCGAAACCCAGTACATCGCCGGAGATGAGTACACCATAGCCGATATTGCGATCTGGCCGTGGTATGGAATCCTCGCCCAAGGCAAGATCTACAATGATTCCGGGACCTTCCTTGAGGTAGAGAGCTACAAGAATGTTCAGCGCTGGACCAAGGAGATTGCCGCCCGCAAAGCGGTAAAGCGTGGCCGCGTCGTCAATCGCGTGTCCGGCGATCCGAGCGAACAACTCGAAGAACGGCATTCCGCAGCAGATATCGACAAGCTCGGTCTATAGGCCTTCATCATCGAACCACCCAGGCCATCAAGTGGTCTGGGTGGCCATCTTTCCTGCCCGCTTCCGGGCGTAAATTACCACGCTTCCGCCGCCTAGGATCAGCGTACCGGCGATCGTTTGAAGCGGTCCGATATCCGGCCAGGCGCCATAGCCGTACCAGGCAACAAAACACTCCAGTACCGCCCCCACCATTGGCAGGGCGAGCGCCGCCGCAAGGTAGTTATGCGTGCCGGCGACAGCCGCTGCGCGTAAGCCGAGATATGTCGCCAGCCCCCTCAGCGTAATCCCAAGCCCAAGTCCCGCCGCCCAGAGTTCCGGTCTCATAAGCTCTGTAATATCCGCATCTCCGGCCAACCCCACCGTTGACTGAAGAATGCGCCAGACGGCAAAGCCCATCGCGGTCACCAGCAGGATAATCCCGGTGAGACGCAGGCGCGTCCGCGGCGCCATTGCCATCATGTGTGGATGCCGCTCGGCAAACAGGCTCGCAGCCAGAACGCAGACTTGCGACAGAGCCAACAATAAAAATGCCGGGTTCTGAATGCTGCCCTCGAACCCGAAGGCAGTTGCGGCGGCTCCGGCAATAAGCGGGAGATGTCCCATCAACTCAAGGCGAGTTGGCTGTCGGTTAAACAGAAAACAAACAGCGAGTGCGGACATCGGAACACTGATGGACGCAAAAAACCCGGCCTGAAGCACGTCGACATGAATCAGCGCTGCCATGTACAGCGCTGCCGTTCCGACCCTGAACACACCAATGAGCCATGTATCGGTCCGCCAAAGAGCACTGATGCCAGCTTCAGCTCCCCGTGAAATCACGATGAAGAAAAGGCCTCCAGATCCCATTTGCAGGAATGTGAACATCCATGGGTCGAGGCTAAGTCCAATGACCAAGGCACGGCTACAAACCAGCAACAACGCCCATGTCGCGACGGCGGAAATCAAAATCGGGAGAACCGATTTCTGCATTATCATTGATCCGAGAAAAATTAAGGCATCTACGACGCAAAGATTACCGATACAATTTTAACGCGATAGATATATTATTGGCAATTACGATACATTTTTCTAACAATAGGCTTCAAGATGTGAACTGGGATGACCTCCGCATATTCCTCGCAATCGCGCGCACAGGCACATTGCGGCAAGCAGCAGCAAAAACAGGCGTAACGCAGCCAACAGTCGGGCGCCGTTTACAGACCCTGGAAGATGCCCTTGGCGTTGCCTTGTTCACACGGGGCCGCTCGGGGCATCTGTTGACGACCGCCGGAGAAGCATTAAGGCCCACGGCGGAAGCCATGGAACAATCAGCGGCGGAACTCACCCGGCAAAGCGAGCATCTGCAAGCATCAGCCGGAGGAACCGTCAGGATCAGTGTCATGGAATGGCCGGCTGCATTCCTCGCGCGCCACCTTAGAGCAGCTCGCGATGCCGGTCTTGCAATTGAGCTGGTCGCCTCAGAGCGAACGGAAAGCTTCGCCCGCCGGGAAGCAGACATCGCGGTTCGCCATGGCCTGCCGCTTACAGGAACATTCATTACGCGCAAGGTTGGGATTATCAGATCGGCAATCTATGCAAGCCGTGACTATGCCGAGAGCCATCAGGAGGCTTTCACAGAGGCCCGTTATCAGGCCTGTAGTTGGGTTCTCTTCACGGAAGAGCAGGCGCACTACAAAAGCATGCGCTGGCAAGAAGAGCGCCTGGCTCCGCTAACACCGACCCTGCGTGTAACAGACACACATCTCGTGCGTGATGCTATCAGGGGGCACGCGGGCCTTGGCCTGTTGCCCTGCTTTATCGGCGATACTGATCAGCACCTCGTCCGCGTAACATCACCGATAGAGGAGCTGGCTGCGGAATACTGGATGATCATCCCCCCGGAGACAGAACAATTTCCGTATCTCCGTAAAGCAATAGATTGGGTATCAAAAAGTTTCCATACCGAGCGACACGTGCTGCAGGGATGATCCTGAGACACTGTATCGCCCGGATACTCAATCAGGCCGACCGTTCGCGTCTAATCCAATGCCCAATCAGTTCCAGAAACTTTCATGAACTTCGGCCTGTCGTGGGCCATCAGGAGTGATTACGTTCACTTTTGTACCGGCGTCCCAGTGCGTTACATGAACCATGCCGATCGCGACATTCGTTTTGAAGTCCGGCGACCATACTGCCGAACTCACGCGTCCGACCGTCCGGCCGTTGGCCTTAATTGGCCAGAACGTTTCACAGACAGGGACAGGGTCTCCATCAATCGAGATCGGCCGAATTTGTTGAACCGGGCCTTCCTTTGCCACTCTCAAGAGAGCATCCCGCCCGATACACCCGATGGCGCTTTGCGTATTACAGAACTTCCCCAATCCGCATTCATGCGGCGTGTTGTCGTCGGTCATGTCATTTCCGTAGGAAAGAAGCCCGCTCTCGATACGCTCAATTACATTTGGGCATCCGGCATGCACATCCAGATCGCGCCCGGCTTCCATGAGGGCGTTCCATAGAGGCATCCCCATATCGGACCCATTGACATAGATTTCGAAACCGCCTTGTTTCGAATATCCTGAGCGGGCGACAACCATATCCCGTCCCTTGAATTCAAAATGGCCAAAGCGGAAAAACCGTATCCGGCGGATAGAATCGCCAAAAACCCGGGCCATCAGGTCCTCTGCTTTCGGCCCCTGAACAGCCAGGGGCGAAACATCAGGTTCGTCCACCAGCACGTCAAGACGGTACCCGTAGGCCAGCCCCTTAACCCAATAGAGCAAATCGCTGTCTGCGATGGATATCCACCATCTGTTATCGCTTAACTTAAGCAGCACCGGGTCATTCAGCATCCCCCCAGTCTCATCCACGATCGGTATGTATGAGCACTGGCCTGGCAACATGCTTCTCAGATCGCGAGGGGTAAGCATTTGAACGAGGCGGCCAGAGTCGGGTCCGCGGATCTCCACCTGGCGCTCGCAAGAGACGTCCCAGACCTGCACGGCTTCTTTGAGGTGGCGATAATCTTCTTCGACCGACCGGAACACGGTTGGTAGAAGCATGTGATTATAAACCGTGAAGGCGCGGACACCGGCCTGCTCTACACCTTCGGAGAAAGGCGTCCGGCGCAGTCTGCGTGACACCGAAAGAAAAGGAATACCCATCGAATTCCACCCTAAATTTTTTTTATAACCGGCTAATTGCTTTTACTTAAGATGTCCCCATAATTACTTGTTTCAAAACGACATAATTCGGCAAACACACAATAAAACGTAAAAATGAGACCATTTTCTTGGTCTGCGCTCGAAAATATAAAACACAGCCAAGTCGAAAAAGATAAGCGGCGCCACCATTGAGGGGGAGCGCCGCAGATTATGGCTTCGACGTAACATAATTGGGTACTTAGAGAACGAGAAGCTCCCGCCTCCGTCAACGTGCCGGTCTAGGCAACAGCGTAGCAACCGCTCTTAATCTCTTCAATCAGGCTGGGCGCACTGGGCGCCCAGCCAAGCTCGTTCCGGGCCCGCACCGCCCGCACGCGGCTATTAGATCCCATCGTGTCGTTAGCCGGCCCGTCGCCCCAGTGTTCAGCTGCTTCAGAGACTGGCATTTCGACGGTCTCACCACCAAAATCCAGCATTTCGCTAATAGCGCCGCAGACGTCGCGCATGGTGCTTTCACCATTCTCGGCATAATAGAACGCCCCGGCCGGGGCGTGGTTCAGTGCCATGAAATAGAGCCCGACAAGATCCTGAATATGAACATTAGACCATACGTTTGTGCCAGGCCCTATATGGCGCGCGCCACCAGTACAGCGCGCAAGATCAATCAACCACGGGACTTGCATGCTATCCGGATTAACGCCCAGCCCCGCTCCGTAGATCAGGCTCGGAGCAATTATCACGGGACATATCCCATTCTCCGTCGACGCCAAAATATCCCTGTTGAGGGCTACACGCGCCATTCGGGCCGGTGAAGGTTCGAACGGCGTGTCCTCATCGAATTCAACGTCCCGATATCGCCCTTGGTCGCGTTGTCCGACGATGCTTGATCCGCTAGTGTGGAGAAAGGTCTTGCCACTTCCCGAAAGCGCTTCGAGAAAAGCCTCGACAGCAGGTCGATGATCCGCACTCGCCGTGTTAACAACTGCATCTGCCGCTATCGCCTCGCGCTTCAGAAGAGCGCCATCATCAAGGCTGCCTATAACCGGTTCTACACCCCGCGCCCGAACGAGTGATGCTTTTTCCTCTGTCCGAACCAAACCGCGAACGCTAAAGCCGTTCTCTAAAAAATGGACAGCGACCGAGCCGCCGATATATCCGCTCGCTCCAGTAAGAAAGATATTCACCTAATCCTCCCGTGTTTCCGGCTTAGTGCATGGAAGCATACGGGATCGGTTTAATCACAACAGAACAGCCAAATAAAAAAAACGCGGCACAAGGCCGCGTTTTTCCGTCTGATATGTTTGATCGCTTTAGCGCTTGGAGAACTGGAAGCTCCGGCGCGCTTTCGCCTTACCGTATTTCTTACGCTCGACCACACGAGGATCACGGGTCAGGAAGCCGACCTTCTTCAGCGGCGAGCGCAGGCCCGGTTCGAAGTAGGTGAGCGCCTTGGAGATACCGTGACGAACGGCACCGGCCTGACCGGAAAGGCCGCCACCAGTGACGGTCGCATAGACATCGAACTGCTCAGTGCGGTCCGCAACCGTGAACGGCTGGTTGATGATCATGCGCAGCACGGGACGGGCGAAGTACACGCTGTCATCCCGGCCGTTGACCACGATCTTGCCGGTACCCGGCTTGATCCAGACGCGGGCAATCGCGTTCTTACGCTTACCAGTGGCATAGGCCCGGCCGAACTTGTCGAGCTTCGGCTCAGCTTTCGCAGCCTCTTCAACAGCATCCTGCTTCAGAGCTTCGAGCGCTTCCATGCCTGCGCCTTCGTTGGTCGCTTCGGTCTCAACGGACATGGTTTACCTCTTGTTCTTCGGGTTCATCGCGGCGACGTCCAGCACTTCAGGCTGCTGCGCCTCATGCGGATGCTCGGTACCGGCATAGATACGAAGATTGCGCATCTGTTCACGGGCCAGCGGGCCACGGCTGATCATCCGCTGTACGGCCTTCTCGAGCACACGTTCCGGATGCTTTCCGTCCAGGATCTTGTCCATAGTACGGGACTTGATGCCGCCCGGATAACCGGTGTGCCAGTAAAAGGTTTTGTCGGTCCGCTTGTTGCCGGTGAGCTTCACCTTTTCAGCATTGATCACGACGATGTTGTCGCCACAATCCATGTGCGGGGTGAAGGTCGGCTTATGCTTGCCGCGCAGGTAGTTTGCAAGAACGGTCGCGAGGCGGCCCAGGATCATGCCTTCGGCATCAACGATCCACCACTTCTTCTCGATCTCGCTCGGTTTAGCCGAGTAAGTACGCATCTCTCTAACCATCCAGTGATGCTGCGAAATTCAATAGCCGCACAAAGGCCGGAGCCCCCTGCAGCGGTTGGCGTAAAATACGGATACGTATTGTGAAGTCAAGCGCGAAAAAGCGCGGTTTTTCAATAGCTTTACAAGAACGGTAACATATTACCGTGCATCTAAGTCGTTTTATAACAGTATGAAAGGCTTATTGTGCTTCAAGAACTGGTTTGAACCGCATCGAAGCGACAAGTTTTCCGCCCGGCGGAACCGTCTGCATCCCTGTTCCAGCAACACCGGCAGCCGACAAGTTAATGGCATCTATACAATGGGTGACTGGCTCGACACAGAAGAACGGCTTGTCTTCTGGTGTAAACAAAATGCAATGGGAGAGCGTCTCACTGCCCTCTATTTCGAGGCTCAGCCCCTCTTTTGGCCAGTGTAGCAGAGCATGACTGCTCCAGCCGCTGAAACCTGTATCCAGTCCACGCGGCAGAGCACGTTCCTCTGCCCTGGAAAAATCGAGATGTCTTGGAACACCTTCCGAGCTCACCGGCAAAACCCCATGAACAGCCGGCCATATCGAAGCGAACGAGGTTGCCAACAATGGACCGGACCGCCATGGCAGATACGGGTGATGGCCAAGCCCGCTGGGCATAGCTTTCGTTCCGGTGTTTTCGAGCCTCATTGAAATTGCAAGCGTTCCGTCCATCAGTTCGAACGCCTGTCGCGCCTTGTAAGGAAAAGGCCAGTCGTCACCTGGATAAACATAGGACAGTTCGGCGCGCATCTCAGAAAGGCTCTCCACCTCCCACGGTACCGTACGGCCATGGCCATGAATGGCGTGGGACGCGTTCTTCTCTGTAGCGGTAATCCGGTGTTCTTTACCATCCCACGTAAAGCGGCCATCACGGATACGATTGGAGAACGGCACCAAAGGAAAACTGCCCCAAGCAGTCGATCCAGCATCTGAGTCTCCGGGTTGCGGCCGGGGCACGAACCAGTCCGTCCGATTCCCACCAGCCTCACTCCAGAATGCGGCGATACGGCCACCATCTTCAGGCAGAATCTCGGCAGACAGACTACCGTCCGAAAGCCGAAGGACAAAATCGGTCATCATTGCTGATCTCGCGGCGGAATCGAATAGGTCGCTGTTACATGGCAGACAGGGTCGTCTTCCTCACCGGCGCTAAACAACGTCACTTCACCATAGGCCAGTCGCTTGCCGCATTTCAGCAAACGCCCTTCGGCGACCAGATCAGCCGGCTTCGGACGGCGCAGGAAGTTGGCATTCAGGCTGGTGGTCACGGCGAGTTTCACAATCCCAATGCGCGACAGCACGCAAGCATAAACCACGACATCCGCCAGCCCCATCATAACCGGACCGCTTACCGTGCCGCCGGGACGCAAGAAATCCTCCTGATACGGCAGAACCGCCCGAGCCGTCCCGTCGCCGATCTCCTCAAACCGCACGCCGTACTGGCCAACCGCAGGCACTTCTTCCCGAGCGATCCGGTCCATTTCGGCATTGCTCAACTTCGTCATTCAGTCCTCCTCCGGGGGCGAAATACCGATATTGTTGTATTCATAAGATATTTTACGCGCCAGCATGTGCGGACAAAAACTAGGATAGAGCCGTATGAGCAGTCATCTTTTTTCCCCGATCAGTTTTCGTGGCCTCACTCTGGATAACCGCATCGCCGTTTCGGCCATGTGCCAATACGCGTCCGAGAACGGGTCCGCGAATGACTGGCACTTGATGCACTATGGAAATCTGGCCATGGGCGCAGGCGGGCTGCTGATTACCGAGGCGACGCATGTCTCCGCCGAAGGGCGGATCTCACCCAATTGCCTCGGTCTCTATTCGGACGAGAACGAAGCGACGATCAAGCGGTTCGTCGACTTTTGCAAAGAATACGGTACTGCAAAGCTCGGCATTCAGATCGGTCATTCGGGCCGCAAAGGCTCGACCAATCCCCCGGGCAAGGGCGGCACGCCCGTTGCCGAGGGCAAAGGCCGCTGGCAGCCCGTCGGCCCCTCTCCTATTGGCTATGCGGACTGGCCGGCACCGCTCGGCCTCGATGATGCCGGGCTGGCCAAGGTCAAAGCGGAATTCGTCGAGAGCACCATACGGGCGGACAGAGCGGGATTCGACCTCGCCGAACTGCATGGCGGACATGGGTATCTGCTGCATCAATTCGTCTCGCCGCTGAGCAACCAGCGAACGGACAGCTATGGTGGCAGCCTCGAGAACCGCCTGCGCTTCCCGCTTGAGGTTTTCGAGGCTTGCCGTGCAGTCTGGCCGGCAGAAAAACCCTATGCTGTCCGGTTTTCGGCGACAGACTGGGTCGATGGTGGTTTCACACCTGATGAGGCAGTGGCTTATGCGAAGGAGCTGAAATCCCTCGGCTGTGATTTTATCGACGTCACAACAGGTGGTCTCGACCCACGCCAGAAAATCGAAGTCAAAGCCGGATACCAGGTGTTTCTGGCCGAAAAGGTAAAAAAAGAAGCCGGTATCCCGACCATGGCAGTTGGCATGATCGTCGGAGCACAGCAGGCGGAAAACATTATAGCCAAAGGCGAAGCTGACATGGTCGCATTGGCCCGCGGCGTGATGGACGACCCGCGCTGGGCCTGGCACGCGGCTCAGGAGTTGGGTGAGAGCATTACCTACCCGGCGCAGTATGCGCGTTGTGCGCCGGATCTATGGACCGGCGCCACATTGAAGTAAATAGCCGTGAACCATACGGCCCTTCAGTCAGACGCCACTGTTACTGCTTTTTAGCCAGGCTATTGCTTCTTCTCGACAGTAGAAAACTGCGTGCTCTACTGCAGATACTGCGCTTGCCATGTTGCTGAAGGCCTGTAACAGCTGATACTCCGACGGAATGCCGACGACAATCGCATTCCGGGCCCCGGGACCGCGTAACCTGGAGAGCTCCGAGCCTTTCGTAGCAACTTTCTGAAAGTTTGAGGCTCTGAAAGATGAAATGCGCGCTCCAAGCAAATTCCAGAGCGCGAGCTTTTTCGGGCTGTTTGAATGATAGGTCTCGGAAACCGACATTATTTCGTTGGCAGACAGATCATCAATGCCCACAAACTCAACAAGGCCGTCATGCTCACGGACGTCTATCGGCAATTATTAAACCTCCCCAATATTTTTTGATTAAGTAGAGATCATCTGCCGGCTGAATATCAACCTCCACATAGCACGCCTCTTCGCGGGTACACTCGACATACAATTTCAAAGGACGCAAACGCATGCAGAATGAAACCAGCCAGATCCGCCGGGTGTTGATGAAGCATGCCAAGGATGCCTTTGTTTCCCAGGGAAAACTGGCTTCTGAATGGCGTAGCCTGAACTATCTGGAGGAGCCGGATTTTTCGAAGGCTTGCGCCCAGTCGGACGCTCTGGCCGACATTCTGATCAGCCTTGGCTGTTCCGTCGAATGGCTTGCGGCTGACGAAACAGTCAGTATCGATTCCATCTATGTCCGCGACAATGCTATCGCCTCAGACAACGGGCTTGTCCTCTGCCGGATGGGCAAGGAAGCGCGTCGTCCGGAACCTGCGGCGATGGCGCCGGGGCTGAAGCAGGCTGGAGCGCCTGTCCTCGGCCAGATTGACGGTACCGGGCAGATTGAGGGCGGCGATCTGATCTGGCTGGACGGCAATGTCCTATGTGTGGCCAACGGTTACAGGACCAATGCGGAAGGTGTCCGGCAGCTAACGGCTCTTCTCGGAGATGCTGTCTCCGAAGTCATCACCGTCCCGCTGCCGCATTGGAATGGCCCCGGCGATGTGTTGCATCTGATGTCTTTCATCAGCCCCATCGCACCGGACCTGGCGCTGGTCTACTCCCGGATGATGCCGGTCTTCTTCCGCAACTGGCTGCAAGACCGCGGTATCGCGCTGGTCGAGGTACCGGACGAGGAATATGACAGCATGGCCTGCAACGTACTGGCAGTTGCCCCACGGGTTGCTGTGATGCTGGAAGGCAATCCGGTGACCCGGCAGTGCTTGGAAAAGGCCGGGGTCGACGTTCATATCTATGACGGGTCAGAGATATCTGCCAAGGGCTGTGGCGGACCGACCTGCCTTACCCGTCCGCTGGAACGAGGCTGATCGGCTCCCCTTTCAGCCAACTTCGCGCGACGGAACATCCGGGGTCGCGATCCCCAGTAGCTCTGGCAGCTTTGCCATATCGTCAAACAGCTCATGTACCCCGACGGCGGCGAGTCCTTCCGGGCCGTGATCAGCATAATATCCAAAGACCCGCATGCCGGCTGAAATTCCGGCGCGGGCGCCCGTCGGACTGTCTTCGACCACGACACAGTTCTCCGGCGCCACCCCCATGCGCTCCGCGCAATAGAGATAGAGGTCCGGCTCCGGTTTCGGAATACCGACCATGTCGGCCGAGAAGATACGACCTTCGAAATGTCGTTTCAGGTTCGTCACACCAAGCGTGACATCCATCTTTTCGACCGGCCCGTTGCTACCAACACAGATTTTCGTACCGGAGTCCGCGATTATGGACAGTGCGCTGTCGATCCCGGGAATGGCCCGCAGCTCCTTGCGATAGAGCTTGAACTGCTTGGCATAGATGTTCGGGACCCAGTCTTCGCCCAGCTCCCGGCCAAGCATCGCTTCCACGTCCTTCTGGATGAAGGTGAGCTTGCCGCCGAGAAAACGCTTAAGCGCATCCTCAGCCATGATCTCGACACCGGCTTCGGTCATGGCGGCGGCTATGATCCGGTTTGCAATGGCTTCGCTGGCAACCAGCACACCGTCACAATCAAAGATAACGAGTTCGCATTTCATGTCTTCGGTATAGCAGCCGAGGACATGTCTCGTCACCAAATGTATCGAGACAATTTTGGACCCTAAAGCAGGAAGTACAATAGTCAGTTCTGGTCAAAAAATATGCAGGTTGCGTTTCTGCTTGCGGAACAGGCAATGGTGATTAGTCTTCCGGCCTGACGGGTACGGGGGTACCCGTGACGAAAACCTACTTTTAGGGGGAAACACTTTTCATGACACATATCCGGAGGCTCGCCTCCCTCGGCTTCACCACTGCCGCCGCCTTCGGGTTCGGCATCGGTGAGGCCAGGGCGGCAGATGCTTTGAGCGGCGGGGATACGGCCTGGATTCTGACGGCTACCGCGCTCGTGCTATTTATGACCCTGCCCGGTCTGGCGCTTTTTTATGGCGGGCTCGTGCGCGCCCGTAACGTGCTGTCCGTCCTGATGCATTGTTTTGCCGTCGCCTGCGTGGCCTCGATTGCCTGGCTAGTCGCGGGCTATAGCCTGGCCTTCGACGATGGTGGCGCCAATCAACAGTGGATTGGCGGACTCGGAAAGATGTTCCTAGACGGTGTCGGTACCGACACTCTCTCGGGCACGATCCCGGAGACCGTGTTCTTCATGTTCCAGATGACTTTCGCGATCATCACACCGGCTTTGATCGTAGGTGCCTATCCGGAACGCATTCGCTTCGGCGCTGTCGCGACGTTTAGTCTGGCCTGGCTTTTTTTGGTCTACGCACCCGCTTGTCATTGGGTCTGGGGTGGCGGCTGGCTCTCTGACATGGGCGTGCTTGATTTTGCCGGCGGTATCGTCGTTCATGTCACGGCCGGTGTCTCCGCGCTGGTTCTCGCCATCGTCCTTGGCCCCCGTCGCGGCTTCCCGCATGAAATTCGCCCGCCGCACAGCCCAGGCATGACTGTGACCGGGGCGGCAATGCTGTGGGTTGGGTGGTTCGGCTTTAACGCCGGTTCCGCTCTGGCAGCGGACGGAAATGCCGGAATGGCCATGACCGTGACCCATATCTCAGCAGCGGTTGCCTCTCTCGTCTGGGCCGTCACTGAGTATTTCAGATTTGGAAAACCGAGCGTGATCGGCATCGTGACGGGCATGGTAGCCGGCCTTGCTGCCATCACGCCCGCATCCGGATTTGTCGGTCCAATGGGCGCGATCGCCATCGGCCTGATTTCAGGTTTCGTCTGCCAGTGGTTCACAACCTGGATCAAATTCAAGATCAAGATAGACGATTCTCTAGATGTCTTTGCGGTCCACGGTGTTGGCGGCATTATAGGAACGCTGCTGGTTGCCGTTTTCGCCATGCCGGACTTCGGAGGCCTTGGCCTCGCTGAAGGTATTACGATTACGGATCAGCTCTGGGTACAGATGATCGGCATCCTGTCCGTCGCACTCTGGTCTGGCGTGATTACCTGGGTTCTTGCCCAGATTATTTCCCGGACAATCGGTCTGCGCGTGAGCGAAGAGAGCGAGATCGAAGGCCTTGATATCATTGCGCATGGCGAGCGCGGCTACGACCTAACCTGAGGAGACCGGTGATGAAGATGATTATCGCGATTGTGAAACCGCATCGCCTCGACGCAGTACGCGAGGCGCTTAACGAGGTCGGTGTTCACGGAATGACAACAAGCGAAGTAAAAGGGTATGGCCGTCAAGGTGGTCATAGCGAGATTTATCGCGGCGCCGAATATACGGTCAATTTCGTCCCCAAAGTGAAGATCGAGGTGGTCACCAGCGATACGCTGGCTGACCGGGCCGTCGAGGCCATCGCCCAGGCCGCGAAGACAGGCAAGATCGGCGACGGCAAGATCTTTGTACTCGACGTCTCGAAAGCCACTCGCGTCCGCACGGGCGAAGTTGGCGACGACGCACTCTGACCTGCGGCACTATTGCACATGGAAAAGGCCGGGACAGTCCCGGCCTTTTTTGCTTTCATCTGTTAACCATCAACTTGGATTGACCGGTTAACGCCGCCCGGCCCGATCGGCTTCATCGCATGAGCAGCAACGTCGCCCCCTCTCCCGCATCCAAAGAGCCGAGCTTTCTTGAAGCTTTCACCCCAAAGCTGGTGACAGTCCTGCGCGAGGGATATGGGCTTGCGAATTTGCGGGCCGATGCTCTCGCTGGACTGACCGTCGCCATTGTTGCCCTGCCGCTTTCCATGGCCATCGCCATTGCCTCGGGGGCAACCCCGGCACAGGGCCTCTACACTGCGATTTTCGGCGGCTTTCTAGTCTCCTTGCTCGGCGGCAGCCGGTTCCAGATCGGCGGACCGGCAGGCGCGTTTATTGTATTAGTGGCAGCCACAGCACAGGCCCATGGCATGGACGGGCTGATCATCGCCACCATGCTCTCCGGCCTGATACTGGCGGCCATCGGCCTGCTGCAACTCGGCACCTACATCAAGTTCATCCCCTATCCGGTGACTGTCGGTTTCACCGCTGGCATTGCCGCCATCATCTTTGCCAGTCAGATCAAGGAACTGCTCGGCCTAACCCTCTCCGAGCCGGAGCCGGGACCGCTGCTGGAAAAACTGCCCGCGCTCTGGATCGACCTGCCGACCGCCGAGCCTGTCACTATAGTGATGGCGGCAGCGACCATCGCCGTCATCACCGGGCTCAAATATTTCCGCCCGCATTGGCCCGGCATGCTCATCGCGGTCGCCGGTGCCGCAGTCGCAACCACCCTGCTCGATCTTCCTGTCGCCACCATCGCGTCAAGATTCGGCGGCGTGCCCAGCAGCCTTCCCCTGCCGTCCCTGCCATCTCTGGACACGGCAAAGATTGTGGCCGTTCTGCCGAACGCGATTGCCTTTGCCTTGCTCGGCTCCATCGAATCCCTACTCTCCGCAGTGGTTGCCGACGGCATGACAGGACGACGGCACCGCTCCAACTGCGAGTTGGTGGCGCAAGGCGCTGCCAATGTCGTGTCGGGCCTGTTTTCCGGGATCTGCGTCACCGGGACCATCGCCCGGACGGCGACAAATGTCCGGGCGGGCGCACATGGCCCGATAGCGGGGATGCTGCACGCGCTGTTCCTGTTGGCCTTCATTCTGATCGCGGCCCCGCTCGCCGGTTTTATTCCGCTCGCCAGCCTCGCAGGTGTCCTGGCGCTGGTGGCCTGGAACATGGTCGAAAAGCACGCCTTTATCACCCTGCTCCGGGCCTCACGCGGGGATGCGGCCGTTCTGCTGACGACCTTCCTGCTGACCATCTTCAGGGACCTTACAGAAGCCATCATTGTCGGCTTTGCCCTGGGATCGGTCCTGTTCATTCACCGGATGTCGAAGACCACGGCCATCGAGACCCAGCGACCGTTCGTTATGGAAGATGAGGCGGACAATTCCAACCGTCACCGAGCGCCCTATGAGGAGGATGCGGAGAACGATCCCGAGATCGTCATCTATCGTATTTCGGGGGTGTTCTTTTTTGGCGCCGCCGCTTCCATAGGATCGGTACTCGACCAGATAGCCGACACGCACCGGGCCTTGATCATCGATTTCAGCGCCGTGCCCTTCGTCGACTCAACTGCTGCGAATACGATAGAAGTGCTCGCACAGAAAGCCGAACGGCGGGGTGTTTCCGTTTATCTCACAGGAGCGGTCCCGGACTCCCGCCGCGACCTCGTCGCGCACGGCCTTCGGCCACCCCTGGTGCACTACTCAGACAGCATTGAAAGCGCCGTACGCGAAGCCAGAGGGGAGGAGCGCCGCTAGGCGACGCTCCAGAGGGGCAATCTGCTTAAAGAGAAGCGGAGAACGTCATGATTTCAGAAGAAAATTTCTCCGGCCGCTCTGCCGGGATCAGATGTCCTGCGTTACCGAACACGACATGGGACTTCTTCGAGATCCGGGCTTCAAGCTCCGCAATGTCTGCCTCGATACGGAACACCCGGTCATGTTCCCCCGTCATCAACAGCACGGGAATGTCCAGCTTCTCGTATGGGAAATCCCATTCCGTGCTGACCGATCCCTTCATCAGCTCGTAAAGGCCCTCGCCGTCTTTCATGCCTTGGTAATCGCCCTGCAGCAAGGTTGGCCGCATCTTCGCCAGCTGGTCCGGATTGACCAGCATCGGCAGATTGGCTTCCATGATGAGCTGCGCGCCGCCGATTGCCGCCATGCGGACCATAGCGCTGTTGATCCATTCCAACCGGAGACTCGGCTTGCGCAGAGTGTTGATCAGCACCAGCCCTTCGGCAGAGGCTCCTTTCAGATAGGCCTGAGCGGCAAACAGTCCGCCAATGGACAGTCCGGTGAGAATAGGACGCGGCGGCGCCACATGATCGACGATCCGTTTCAAATCATCGACGATGGTCAGCGGTCCGAGATCTGCATCCGGAGTGAAAGTACTTTCCGCCTGACCACGGAAATTATAGACGAGCGTGCCGTAACCGGCGGCCCTAAGAGCCGGGCCGATGCCGTCGACTTCCCACATCCCGGTATTGCCGGTCAGCGCGTTCACAAAGACGAAAGTCTGCCCCTTGGCACCCGGCGACTGATACTCATAGTAGAGACTGTTACCGGAATTGATTTCCAGATTGGCCATTTCTCCCTCCCATTCTTAGTTTTTCGACGACTATAAGCTGAGAGTCATGCCTCTGCCAGATAAGGCATGCAGAAACACTATTGCTGCATCGCACAAAATGCGAAAACATGTAAGCAATACTGACCTAGTGTATTCTCCTCAATTGGCGCAGGCCATCCATGGAAATATTGATCGACATTGTGTTGCCGATTTTCGGCACGCTGTTCGTCGCCTATCTGGTTGCCCGGACAGGACTGTTTACAAAAAAGGCGACCGAGGGGCTTGCGACCTTCGTCTTCACTTTCGCCGTCCCGTCACTGCTTTTCGACAATGTCAGCCGTCATCCCTTACCCGACCCAATTGAGTGGGAACTGCTGATCTCGTTCTTTGGTGCCGCATATCTGGTCTGGTTCGCCGGTTTGCTGATCTCGCGCTGGATCTTCAGACGGGATTTCGCGCATTCCTCCCTTGCCGGCATGACCGCTGCCTTCGGAAATACCATGCTTGGCCTGCCGCTGGTGCTCACCACCTTCGGCGACGCCGGCTCCATCCCGATTTTCCTGATCATCGCCTTCCATGCCTGGCAGTTCTTCGCCCTTGTAACGATCCTGCTGGAGGGCAGCCGAAGGCAGAATGGCACCCTTAAAGCTCTGCCCTGGACCATCGCTAAAAGCCTTGCCACCAACCCCATCCTGGTCGGGCTGATGCTCGGACTGATGTTCAACATTCTCGCCATTCCGGTGCCGGATCCAGTTGCGGACATCACCAGCTTTCTGGGACGTGCTGCCTTGCCCTGCGCGGTTTTCGTCATGGGCGCGTCTCTCGCGAAGTTCCGCATTACCGGCGCCATTGGAGAAGCCGTCGCAGGCAGCCTGCTGAAGCTGATTGCATTCCCCGCCATCACCTACTTTGCAGCCACCTACATCTTCACGATGGAGCCACTCTGGCGCGATGTCGCCGTGGTCATGGCGGCGCTTCCTGTCGGCCTTAATGTCTATCTTTTCGCGGACCGTTACGAAGCCGGGGCGCCGGCAGCAGCGACGTCGATGCTGCTGTCGACACTTCTGTCATTTGGCACCATTGCAATCATTCTCAGCCTGCTGCAAGTCCGCTAGACAGCTCTCTAGTGCCGCCAGGGGCCCAGTCTCAATGTCAGGGCATTGAACAGGCCGTAGGTCGCCATAGCACCGGCTACGAGAACAAATATTGATGTCTCGTTGAGCGTCGTTGGCTCCAGTAAAAGGCTCCCACCCGCCAACAGAACGACAAACCGGATTCCGGCGCCGGCAACCGGCCAAAGTAACGTGTTCATTGCCTGACTTGCGAAATAGAGACACAAGCCCAGCCCAAAAAACGCATATGCCGGTCCAACTATGTGCAGGTAGAGCGCCGTCGTTGCCGCGATTTCCAGGTTGTCGGTGAACAGCCCGCTCCACAACCAGGGCGCCATGGCAAGAACAGTGCCTATCAGGCCGACAAACAGAGCAGCGAACCCGCTCCCAGTCCAGCTGACCCGCAAGGCACGCTCTCGCAGTCCGGCCCCAACGCTAAGCCCCGCCATGGCTATGCTCGCGCTGCCGAAGGCGAAAATGATTGGAATGAGGATTAACTCGAGCCGGACGCCGATGCCGTACCCTGCGAGGGATTCAGGGCCAATTCGCGCCATATAGCCAGTCACCACCATCGCCATTGCAATGGTCAGCGCGGACTGCACGCTGGCGAGAGCCCCCCGACGCCCGACGACCAGAACCTGCTGCCATCGGATGGTGCCTGCAAGCTGCACCCATTCCGGCCGTTTAATGCTGAACAGATAGGCCGCGAGATACAGGCAGCCAATGCTGTAGCCGATGAGGATCGACAGAGCTGCGCCTTTGATCCCGAGTGACGGCACCGGACCCGCCCCCGTTACCAGGAACGATGCGGCTATGAAATGCACAAGCACAACGACACCCAGCCCCAGAGACGGGCGCAGCATATCTCCGTTGCCGCGCATAAGGCTCGCCAGCATATTGAACAGCCAGACAAGAGAAATGCCGGGAAAAATCACCGCCGCATAATCGACTGCCGTTTGCAGGATTACCCCCTCACCGCCGAGAAAACGGAAAAGCGCCGGACCGAAGAGCCAGACGATCAACGCACTCAAAATCCCGCCGCATACGGCAAGGATGAGCGCAGTCCGCACGAGCGCACCTGCTGCTTCATGATCCTTCGCGCCAAGCGCCCTTGCAGTTGCGGCGACAACTGCACCACCTACCGCACCGGCAGAGAACATCACGGAGAGGACAAACAACGGAAACACCAGTGCGACACCGGCAAGAGCCAGCGGACCAAGCCTGCCGACAAACCAGCCATCCGCCACGAAAAGAACAGATTGCAGCAGGCTGCCGAGCAGCCCCGGAGCGGCCAGTCGCAGGATCTTGCTGGCAATCGGCCCCTCCAGAAATGGATGCGCCGTAGAATCGATGATCTCTGTCTTGGCTGTCATCTAAAGGGTTTTTCCGTTATCGAGGATAGAGTTACGAGCTGCTTTAACGGCGCTTCTCTTCCGTACCGGACCGTTCATGGAAATCCTGATCGACATCATCCTGCCGGTCTTCGGCACTGTCTTCATTGCTTATTTCGCGGTTCGTCTCAGGCTGTTTCCGAAATCGGCGATCGATGGTCTGTCCAAGTTCGTCTTCAATTTCGCCATCCCGACAATGCTGTTCCACAACATGTCGCGCCAGACACTTCCCGAGCCAATCGAATGGGAGTTCCTGATCTCGTTCTTCGGTGCCGGTTATTTTGTCTGGATACTCGGCATGCTGTTGTCATTCTGGTGGTTCGGGCGTGACTTCGCTCATGCTTCGTTGGCAGGGATGACTGGCGCGTTCGGCAATACGGTATTGCTCGGCATCCCATTGATTTTGACCACTTTCGGAGACGCCGGAACTCTACCTGTCTTTCTGATTATCGCTTTCCACTCCTGGCAATGGTTCGCGGTCGTCACCATCCTTGTCGAAGGTGGCCGCGGGCAAAAGGGTACGATGATAGGGATTCCCTGGATCATCTTGAAAAGCCTGTCAAAAAATCCGATTCTGATCGGGCTGTTGCTGGGCCTCGCCTGGAACATATTTGCGCTGCCACTGCCCCAACCCGTTGTCGACATTACCGGGTTCCTCGGCCGCGCCGCATTGCCCTGCGCGGTCTTCGCCATGGGCGCTTCGCTTGCCAGATACAGGATTTCCGGGGCGATCTGGGAAGCTCTAGCCGGAAGTGTCCTGAAACTGATCGCCTTTCCTGCCATCACCTATGTGATCGCGACCCATGTCTTCATCATGGCCCCACTCTGGCGTGACATCGCGGTCATTATGGCCGCGCTACCGGTCGGGGTGAATGTCTATCTGTTTGCCGACCGCTATGATGCCGGCGCACCCGCCGCCGCCACATCGATGCTGATCTCCACCTTTCTGTCTTTTGGCACCATTGGCCTGCTTCTGCATTTCCTTGGCGTTCGGTAGCTCCATATCATGACTGGTCGGAAGAACCGGGAAAGGCGGACCAGGCAATGAAGCTCTCCAGACGGAACTTGCTCGGAGCCATGGGCGCGACGGGCATTGCGTGTACTGTTGACGGCCGTCAGGGATTTGCTGCCGTAACGTCGAAGACACGCCTGGAAGCACGGCCCGGGACGGCGCGCTTGGCACCGGCAGAGTACGAGCCCACACCGATTTGGGGATATGACGGCGGCGTGCCCGGCCCTACGATCCGTGTACGGCAGGGCGAACGGGTCGACCGGGAGTTTCTCAACAATCTGCCGCAAGCCTCCACAATCCACTGGCATGGCATCAGGATCGACAATGCGATGGATGGGGTTCCTGAACTGACCCAGGCCGCCGTCCCTCCGGGTGGAACATTCGACTACGGTTTCATCCTGCCGGATGCAGGCACGTATTGGTATCATCCGCACAACCGGACTTGGGAGCAACTCGCGCGCGGTCTCTACGGCGCCCTCATCGTCGAAGAACCCGAAGCGCCTGACGTCGACCGGGACGAAGTCCTGCTTATTGACGACTGGCGACTGACCGAAACGGCGCAGATCGCAGAAAACTTCGGCGCCATGCACGACTGGTCCCATGGCGGCCGGATCGGCAACTGGATCACGGTCAATGGCGACGGTTACTGGACGTCCTACGCACGCCAGAATGACCGGCTGCGCCTTCGCTTGGTCAATCCTTCAAATGCGCGGATTTTCAATCTCAGCCTGAAAGGGCTCTCCGGCTGGGTCATCGCGCTCGACGGTCAGCCGCTTTCGAAGCCTCACCCAGCGGAAACGCTAGTGCTCGCTCCGGCACAACGTGTCGATCTTATTGTTGACGTCACGGCGGATGCTGGCACTGAAGCCTCCCTGGTCTCTCACGAACGCGGCGGCAGTTATGCCGTTGCCGTCTTTCGCGTCGACAAAGCCGAGGCGGAGCGACGAAGTGAAGGCCCGGGAGCACTCCCGGCAAACCCCGTCCCCGAAACGGGTCCGCTTCAGAGTGCCCGAGTGGTCGACCTTGTGATGGATGGCGGCGCCATGGGCGGAATGCGTAGCGCGATGCTGAATGAGACTGACACCGACATCCGCACACTCGTCAGGAAGGGCAAGGCCTGGGCGTTCAACGGGCACGCAGAGATGACGGATACGCCCTTGCTATCAGCCAGGACCGGAGAGACCGTGCGCATTCGAATGGACAACCTGTCCCGCTGGCCCCACGCAATACACCTGCATGGCCATCATTTCAGGCAGGTCATTCAAGAAGAGCGTATGGGGCCGCTGCGCGACACACTTCTGGTTCAATCCGGCGAGGTCGCAGAAATTGCCTTCGTCGCCGACAATCCCGGCGACTGGCTGCTGCATTGCCATATGGTCGAGCATGCCGCAGCCGGCATGATGACGTGGTTGAAAGTCAGCAGCTAAATTCGCCGCTCAATTCATCGAAATCCCGCCGTCATGACTGTTACTCGACGCGTTGCGGCGTTAGTGTTCGCGATGAACTAAGGCGAAAAAGCCAATCGGGAGGAATGCATGTCTGTCGCGGCAGAATTAGAGGCCGATCTTATCTTGCGCGAAGATCGGGACGGTATCGCCCGACTCACCCTGAATAGACCGAAAGCCTATAACGCGCTCTCACTTGGCTTGATGGCCGCTCTCCAGAACGAACTGGAAGAGATCGCCGCCAGCCGGACCGTAAAGGCCGTGATAATCGAAGGCTCCGGCAAAGGTTTTTGCGCCGGACACGACCTCCGGGAGATGCGCTCCCGCACTGATGAGGCCTTTCATCAGACGGTGTTCGCCGCGTGCTCGAAGCTGATGCTGACGGTCACGGACCTGCCCCAGCCAGTTATTGCCAAAGTGCACGGCATCGCGACCGCCGCTGGCTGTCAGCTCGTCGCAACGGCCGATCTGGCCATCGCGACCGAGAGCACCCTGTTTGGCACACCAGGCGTGAATATCGGCCTGTTCTGCTCTACCCCTATGGTCGCGGTCTCTCGAGCCATTCCGCGCAAGAAGGTGATGGAGATGCTGCTGACCGGCGAGATGATCGATGCCCAGACCGCTGTTTCCCATGGCCTGATCAATCGCGCGGTTTCGGAGAGCGAGCTCGAAGATGCGGTGCAGGAGATGGTCGGGAAGATTGCATCAAAATCGCCGCTGGTGCTGACGACGGGTAAGAAGGCCTTTTATAGGCAGCTCGAAATGACACTCACAGATGCCTACGCCTATACCAGCCAAGTAATGGTCGACAACATGCAGGCCCGCGATGCGGCGGAGGGGATCGACGCTTTCATAGAGAAGCGGACTCCCGAATGGACTGGAGAATAAAGATGGTCGAGAGCGAAGCTGCCCGCCCGATTGATCACGAGAATTATCCGGATAGCTACATCAAGGAGATCCTCTCCTCCGTCCGCACAATTGCTGTCGTCGGGGCAAGCCAGAAATGGACCAGGCCGAGCTACTTCATGGCGAAGTACCTCCAGGGTAAGGGCTATCAGATCGTTCCGGTTAATCCCGGCATCGAGGGCCAAGAAATCCTCGGTGAGCTGGTCTACGCCTCTCTTAAAGACATCCCATTCAAGATTGATATGGTTGATATTTTCCGAAATTCGGAAGCCGCAGGCCCGATCGCAGAGGAAGCCGTCGAAATCGGTGCCGACGTGGTCTGGATGCAGCTTGGCGTGCGCCACGATGCAGGCGCGGAGAAAGCCGAAAAGGCCGGACTCAAGGTCGTGATGAACCGCTGCCCGAAAATCGAGTTCTCCCGGCTCTATGGCGAGCTTTCCTGGCACGGTTTTGACAGCAATGTCATTTCCTCGAAGCGCCGCGCCGTAGGCACTCCAGGTACCGAGGAGGCAGCAAATCCGGCTGCCGCCCCTCGGGAAAGGGCCGGGTTCGAGACCCGCGCTATTCATGCTGGCGCGGCGCCGGACCCGACAACTGGCGCACGCTCGACACCGATCTATCAGACCACGGCTTACGTGTTTGAGGATGCGGATCACGCCGCCTCGCTGTTCAACCTGCAGACTTTCGGCAATATTTATTCGCGCCTCTCGAACCCGACGACTGCTGTGCTGGAAGAGCGGATCGCCAGTCTTGAGGGTGGCCGGGGAACAACCTGCACGGCCTCGGGACACTCAGCCCAGATGCTCGCCCTCTTCCCGCTGATGCAACCGGGAGACAGACTGGTTGCCTCCACCCGGCTTTATGGCGGCTCGATTACCCAGTTCGGCAAGACATTCAAGAAGTTCGGCTGGGACTGCGATTTCGTCGATATGGACGATCTGAAGGCGGTACGTGCCGCTGTCGCCAATCCATCCTGCAAGGCGCTCTTCGCTGAGTCTCTTGCAAATCCGGGCGGCGTGATCAGTGACATCGCGGCACTGGCCGAAATTGCGCATGAGGCAGGCGTCCCGCTGATCATCGATAATACGATGGCGACCCCCTATCTCTGCCGTCCGTTCGAGCACGGCGCGGATCTTATCGTGCACTCGACCACCAAGTTTCTCTCCGGCCACGGGAATGCCATGGGGGGAGCCGTTGTCGATTCCGGGCAATTCGACTGGGGCCAAAACGACAAGTTCCCGTCTCTCTCCGAGCCAGAGCCTGCCTATCACGGTATTTCGTTCTGGGAGAGTTTCGGCGATCTGGCCTTCACCACGTACGGCCACGCAGTCGGCTTGCGCGACCTCGGGCCAACCATGGCACCAATGAATGCCTATCTCACCATAACCGGCATCGAGACCCTGCCTCTGCGGATGGAACGACATGTTGCCAACGCAGCCAAGGTTGCCGCCTATCTGGATAAACATCCGGCCGTATCCTGGGTTTCCTATGCCGGCCTCGAAAGCAGTCCCTATTACGCACTGGCCCGGAAATACCTGCCCGGCGGAGCCGGTTCGGTCTTCACCTTCGGGGTCAAGGGCGGGTATGAGGCCGGCACCAGGATCGTCGAGGGAGTCGAGCTGCTAAGCCACCTCGCCAACATTGGCGATACCAGATCACTTATTCTGCACCCAGCCTCGACAACGCACAGGCAACTCACCGAAGAACAACGCACTGCAGCAGGTGCCGGAGATGACGTCATGC
The DNA here is from genome assembly GCF_039990255.1 of Nisaea sp. Taxonomy (GTDB): domain Bacteria; phylum Pseudomonadota; class Alphaproteobacteria; order Thalassobaculales; family Thalassobaculaceae; genus Nisaea. The sequence goes on from NZ_JBDXGG010000018.1 coordinate 1,312,326, forward strand.
GTATCTCGGTCGGGCTCGAGACTTCTGAGGACATCATCGCCGATCTGGATCAAGCGCTCCAATCGAGCTTACAATAGCCAACGATCCGGCGCTCACAGCTCAGTGACACTCAATAGCGCGTTCGGAGCCTATGCCATGGCAACACGCCAACCACCAAGGGACCCATTGACAGGTTTCGAATTTAAAGATCTCGCTCCGGTCAGCGCATTGGACGATCTGGTGCACCCGGAACTACGCGCACTCTTCTCGCTCTGGAAGACCAAAACCGGCACCCGTGCCGCGCCCACCCGGCAAAATCTCGACGTTCTGGAACTCAGAAAATGGCTACCGCACATTCAACTCGTGGACGTCATCGAGGACAGCACTGACATTCGTTACCGCGTCATCGGCACCTGGATCGTAGAGCGTTATGGAGAGGATAATACAGGTCAGACGATGTCAGAAATCGGCCTGACGGAACAACTCAAGGAAGTCACGAGTGAGTTTCTCGTAACTGCAACAAGTATGGTGCCACAAAGTGTTACTCGCCCTTTTTATGATCAGAATGGGATCAAGGCGTTCACCAATGCAGAACGCCTTATGCTACCGCTTAGCGCAGATGGGCGAACCTGTAACAAGGTCATTTCCGCTATTTACTACCTTAACGAGGGCTGACAAGCCACTATAGTAAATAACATATTCAGCGATATTTAAATTTCAGGATGCTGGGTCCATCCCATTACGATCCCGCATATCTGACATGCCGCAGCCCCAAACACACACGCAGTGATTGACGAGCCAGCAAAGCTGACCATTATGCCCCGCTTCGTGAAGGCAAAGGCGAAAGCATTCTTGTCTTCGCGCTGCGATTAGGTCTCCACATACGAGCGGGTGCGGTGAACTCCTCGTATCGGCGGCGACCAAGATTCCGTTTCGTACGAATATTTGATCACGCGTGTATTACATGAGGTTAGATCGTTGTCTAAACATAAACACAACGCCGTTGTGGCATCAAAAACGACTGACACAATTTTCTCAGAGGTCACCCGAACGGACGACTTGATACGACCGGAGCTTTCGTCATTGTTCCAGTTCTGGAAACAAAAATCTGGTGGCCGAAAAGCCCCGGCGCGAAATGATTTTGATGTCCCCGAGCTACTGCCGTGGCTGCCACACTTGATGCTTTCAGATTTGCTGCATGACGGCACCGATATTCGATTTCGCGTAATTGGAACCTGGATTACTGAACAGTTCGGTCGGGACGATTCCGGCAAGACGGCATCGGAAATCAACTTCGCCGGGCGGAGCCAGTCAATTCTCGCACAATACAATCTTGCCGCTTCAGAGATGGCTCCTGTTAAATTCCGTGGCGCGTTCATCAACTATACCGGTGCCGAGGACTTTCGCATCTCCGAGAGATTGGTCCTCCCACTCAGCACCGACGGTGAGACTTGTACCAAGTTGCTCACCGGCATCTACTTCTTGGATAGCTAGGTCTGCTAATCGTCGAACACCTTCCAGGACGGTGATGGATCAAAGGCGCTGAACCAATTTCCGCCGCCATTGGCCAGTTGATCCAGGTCACGCGATATAGGCTGGTCAAGCAAGTGCGCCAGCAACAGCGCTCCGACAGCACCGTGAGAGACGATCAGTGGTGTGCCGTTCGGCTCCAAACGCCGGACCTCATCAAAGGCGGAAACAATTCGCCCCTGCTCTACACGGGCCGGCGCCCAACCGCGCACGGAACGGTCAGGGTTGGCAAAGAATGCATGCGCTGTTTTCTCGAACTCCGCGCGTGGTAGATATCCCGTGGAAGAGCGGTCATTCTCGCCGAGATCGGCTCTCTCCTGCACTTCCAAGCCAAGAAAATCCGCGAGAATCTCCGCTGTATCGAGGGCCTTGCGCTCAGTACTCGACCAGATCGCGGTAACTGAAGACAGCCAAGGCTGCATAAGACCCGCAACAATTCGCTCCCGGCCACGTTCCGAAAGGCACCAATCCGTGATTGGGATTTCCGGATCAATGACGACATCAGCATGGCTGAGGAAGTACAGCCTCCCTACTCCGCCGCCACGTTATTGGGCACACGAAGAGAAGTGAGGCGATCCAGTGCTTCATCCATTTCGTCGACCATTCTGTCGATAATATCGCCCAGCGGTTCAATACGGTCCGCGAAGACGGCCGACTGGCCCATGGAGAGAAGCCCCTTCTCCGGGTCCCCTTCCTCATAAGCTTCCCTCTGGAGAGTGCCGCGTACATGCGCGCGATAGCTCTCGTAATCATTTGCCCCGGCCGCCTCGAGTTCCGCAACCGTGCGTGCTGTCTGATTATCCATCACCCGATAGGTGTTGCGCATCGAGGCCAGAACCAGGCGGGAGCCGGTTTCGTCTGCCTCGATTACGCGTTTCTTAACCGCATCGTGGCTCCAGATCTCGGACGCCACCAGCAGACGCGTGCCAAGAATAACGCCTTCCGCCCCGAAGGACAGCGCACCTGCCACCTGCCGCCCATGACCTATACCGCCGCCAATCACGACAGGAATATCGACGCGGAGTGCTGCCAGCACCCCCTGCACCATGTTACCGATCATGTTCAGCCCGGGATGGCCGCCACACTCCATGCCGACAACCGACACCGCATCGATATCGAGCTTGGTTGCCGCCGAGACGGCGTGACGAACGGACGCGACCTTATGAATCACAACCGCACCGGCATCCTTCAACTGCTTCACCAGTTCTGCCGGCGGCATGGCTGCCGTCTCGAACCTGCGCACACCAGCCTGCAAAGCCAGGTCGGCATGTCCCGTCAGCATCTCGTTCTCTTCCGGACGTTGGGAGATGTAGAGATTGACGCCGATGGGATTGCCTTTCGAAAGCGCGTTCGCTTTCTCCAACTCCTCTTTCCAGCGGCCCGGGTCAGGAAAGGTCTTCGCTGTCATGAAGCCGATAGATCCCGCATTGGCAGCGGCAGCGACATAATTAGCATCGGACAGCCACATCAAGCCGCCACAGAGGATCGGGTGACGGATGCCGAAGAGATCGGTGATCCGTGTTCGGACGCTTTGCGGCCTCATTGCGATCAATCCTTCCTGCTGGTTGAGGGAACGATCAGTGCATCGACGGCAACAGCGCCCTGACCTTCCGGCAGCACGATAAACGGATTGATATCGATACTATCCAGCTTCTCCGCATTCGCCGCAGCAAAGACGGAAAGTTTCGACAGTGCATCTGCCAATGCAGCGATATCAGCGGGTGGTGCGCCGCGAACACCTTCAAGCACTTTGTATCCCTTGATCTCGCGGATCATCCGATAGGCTTCCTCGACCGAGAACGGTGCCAACCGGAAGCTAACATCCTTCAGCACCTCAACCAGGATCCCGCCGAGCCCGAACATGACCGCCGGCCCCAACACGGGATCAAGTTGCACCCCGACAACCGTTTCCACCCCGCCGGAGACCATCTCGCAGACGATCACCCCGTCAATCACGGCATCGGGGCGCATTTCCGCCGCCCGAGCCATCAGGGTGGCGAAACCATCCCGCACAGCATCCGCGCCCTCAAGTCCGACCAGCACACCGCCTATCTCCGTCTTGTGGGCGATATCGGGCGAAGCAATCTTCAGCACGACCTTGCCGCCGAAAGATGCCGCATACGAAACGGCATCCTCAGCCGAAGTCGCGAGTTCCTCACGAACAACAGGCAACCCGGCACAAGCAAGAAGCCGCTTTGCCTCATGCTCCGCCGTCGGATGATCCGGCACCGTTTCTGCATTTGCCGGCAAGCTCGGAACGGTTCCCTGCGCCGCCGCGAAGGCACGGCCGAAATACATCAAACCGTTCGCCGCCGTGATCGCTGGCACCGGATCGTCGAACATCGGATAACCACTGCTTTCATAGAACCGCGTGTTCTCTTCGTTCGCCAGGATCGAAAAGAACAGGTGCATGTCCGGACGGCTCTGCCGGAGCGGTTTCAGGGTCTCGATAATGTCCTGTGCAATTTCGGGGCGGGCCGCGACAGCAGTGAAGAACGAGATAACAACATCATAATCGCCCTCTTCCATCATGATCTTCAGGCACGCGGCAATCGCATCGCGCTGGTTGAAAACCTGTCCCGTTACATCCACAGGATTGCGAGGTGCTGCAAAAGGAAGAAGCTCCAGCATCTTCTTCTGCCCGGCCTCAGGGAATTTCGAGACATCGAGGCCGAGCGCCGATGCGCTGTCCGCCATCTGCACGCCAAGCCCGCCAGAGATGGTAATAAAACCGATCTTGTTACCATCCGGAAAATGCCCTTGCTGGCAGCCATAGGCTACCTCGAGCATCTCGTTCGCATCGTCCGCTCGATAGACGCCGTACTGCTTGAACATACCGTCGATGACGGCATCTGTACCCGCCAGGGCTGCTGTGTGCGAGGCCGCCGCCGCCGCACCTATATCGCTGCGCCCAACCTTAACCATGATGATTGGCTTGCGCATAGTACGCGCTTTTTCAAAAGCAGCCCGGAGCCCCTCTCCATCGCGAATGCCCTCGGCATAGGACATCACCACCTTCACCTCGGGGTCGTCGAGCAGGTAGGAGATGCATTCCGACAATTCGACATCGGATTCGTTACCCGTGGTGATCCAACGCCCAACCTTGAGGCCCCGCTTGCGCGCGAGATTGTAGATATGACCGCCATAAGCGCCGCTCTGGCTGGCAATGGCGATGGGGCCCGGTTCCGGCGGGTCGACTTGCGGCGAGGAGGAGAAGGTACCGGTCCAGCCGCTTGATGCATTAAAGGCACCAAGGCAGTTTGGCCCGAGGACGCGAATTCCAGTCCTCTGGGAAATTTCCGTCAGGCGCGCCTGCATGGCCTCGCCTTCGGCGCCAAGCTCGGAAAAGCCCGAGCTGAAGACGATACACGCACCGACGCCCTTGGAAGCGCAGGCTTCTATCGTCTCGACAACCATCGGGGCCGGCAATGCAATGATAGCGGCATCGACGGCTTCCGGCACATCGTTGATCGTCGGATAGGCCTTGAAGCCCTGAACGGTCTCCCGCTTCGGGTTCACCGGATATATCGCGCCCTTGTAGCCATGACGCACGGAATAATCGATCGGACGGCCACCGATCCGCATCGGATCGTCCGACGCACCAATTACGGCAATGGATTTTGGCGCGACAAGACGCGCCAGATTGCGTTTCCGGATATCGCTCAAGTCGTTCATAGCGGTGCCGATCCTATAGAGAGACCCCCGCAGATATAGAGAACCTGACCTGTGCAGAACCCGGCATCCTCGCCCGCGAAGAACGCCACAGCGGAGGCGACATCCTCCGGCTGGCCGATCCGGCCGACCGGAATCGCCGCCTCGATTGCATTACGGCTGTCCGAGCCAACAGGATTACCATCCTCGAACATTTCCGTGGCGATGGGACCCGGTGCGACGCAATTCACAGTAATCCCGTCCGGGCCGGCCTCAATGGCCCAAGTCCTGGTCGCGGCTGCGATACCGCCTTTCGTCACCGCATAGGCACTACGCCCGTATTTGCCGAGGGCTGCCCGTGAGCCGATATTGATCACACGTCCGAACCCGCGCTGCCGCATGCCGGGCAAGACTGCCTGCATGCATTGGTATGGCGCCCGGACATTAACTGACATCAGCTGCTGCAAAATTTCCGGCGTCACCTCTTCGACAATGCCCAACGGTGCAATGCCCGCATTGTTCACCAGGACATCGATATCGAACTCATCGGTTATTGCGGCCAACGTCTTACGCGTCGCGTCCGCGTCACTAAGATCGGCAGTTCTGAAAGCACCGTCGAAGCTCCCCGTCGGCTCTGTTCTCGCGAGACCGACAACGCTATATCCACGATCTGCAAGATAGGCGGCAACGGATCGTCCGATGCCACGACTCGCGCCTGTAACCAAAACGGTTCTCACGCCCATTATTCTTCCCTTCCCCGATCCGGTCGATTCCGGTCTCTTGCCGGATTATCGCCGATCTATTCTCGGCAACCCCTTCGGATTCCGCGAGAATGCTTTTCGACACAATGCCAGTCTCGCACCTTGTTGGCGGCACATAAGACCGCCTAGAGTTACGAAAACGAAATTGAATTTCGCAATAGCGATTAACAGGAGGAAACAGGTCCATGCAAATGCGGAGTTGGAAAGTCACCGATTTCGGGAAGCCGCTGGAAATGATCCAGCATGAAATTCCGGAGCCGACAGGTACTGAGGTGCTCGTGAAAGTGACACGCTGCGGGGTCTGTCATTCGGATCTGCATATCGGGGACGGTTATTTCGACCTCGGTTCCGCCGGGCGCCTCAACATGGGCGACCGCGGCGTGCCTTTGCCCCACGTTCTGGGTCACGAGATCCTTGGCGAGGTGGTAAAGGGTGGCCCCGATGCAGGCCCGGTTCCGACCGGCGAGACCAAGCTGGTCCATCCCTGGATCGGCTGCGGAGAATGCTCGATTTGCAAATCCGGACAGGAAAATCATTGCGCCAAACCGCGCACCCTCGGGGTCTACCGGGACGGCGGTTATCAGGAATATATCCTCGTCCCGCACGCGATGTTCCTGGTCGATATTGGCGATGTTGACCCCTCTGAGGCAACGCCCTTTGCCTGCTCCGGCGTGACGGTCTACAGCGCCCTACGCAAGGCGCAGCCCGTGCTCGACGACGAGTGGCTGGTGATCATGGGCGCTGGCGGGCTTGGCCTTGCGGCTGTCGGTATCGCCCGCGCCATGGGAATCAAACAGATCCTGTCCTGTGACATCGATGACAATAAGCTGGCCGCTGCAAAGGATATGGGCGTGACGGCGACCCTGAATATTTCCAGGGATGATGTGGCCAAGGCCCTCGCCGAAGCGACAGGTGGCGGACCGCGTGCGGTGGTCGATACGGTCGGGGCAAATCCAACAGCCAAACTTGGCTACGGATCGCTCGTCAAGGGCGGTCGCTATGTCATTGTCGGTCTCTATGGCGGCGATTTCACCATCCCGCTGCCCACTCTTCCGCTTCGCGCTGCCTCGGTCATCGGCTCCTATGTCGGCAGCCTGAAGGAGCTGAAGGAGCTCATGGAACTGGTCAAGGCAGGCAAGGTGAAGCAGGTGCCCATCGAGAACCGTCCGATGGACCAGGTTCAACGAAGCCTGGATGAACTCCGCGCTGGCAAGATCGTCGGCCGCGTGGTTCTGACGAACGACTGAGCTGAATGCGCCGGGCGACGTAACCTTGTCCGGCGCATTTATTATCAAGATTTTTCTTGTTTTTTATTTCGGGCATGGCTGTAATCGAGTGGTCACACACCATCCAGCCCGGAATATCTTATATGCACGTCCTCTTGCTCGGTGGCACCGGCTCCATCGGTTCAGCCATCCTCGAAGACCTGATTGCTCACGGCCATCATGTCACCGCCCTCGCCCGCTCAAGCGCGGCGACGGAGCATCTTACCAAAAGAGGTGCCGAACCACTTTCGGGAGATCTCACAGAACCAAGTAAATGGGTGCCGGTCGCAGCCGAAATTGATGCCGTAATTCAGGTTGCCGCCGCTTTCGATACCGACATGGGCTCCATCGACAAGGCCGCCCTCAAAGCGATCACCGCAACAGCCTCAGCACGTAACGCCCCTCTCCGCTTGATCTATACGGGGGGTTGCTGGCTTTTCGGCGAAACCGGCGACAGAATCGCGGACGAACGCACGCCATTCAGTCCGCTGCCAAGCTTTGCCTGGATGGCGGATAATTGGGAATGGCTGAACAATGAATCGAGCATTGCCCCCACCTTTGTTCACCCGGCGATGGTCTATGACTTGGCTGGCGGTGTCCTTCATCGCTATATCGATGCGGCTACCCAAGGTACCTCGATAGAGATATGGGGTTCAGCAGAGGCACGATGGCCACTCGTCCACCGAGCCGATCTGGCATCGGCCTACAGGCTCGTTCTCGAGCGAGGTAATTCCGGTGAAAGTTATTGTGTAGCGGCTGAAGACGGGGTCCAGACCGGCGCTCTTGCTGATGCTTTCAGAGCGCGGTTCGGTTCAGCCGCACCGCACACTATCCTTCCGGTCGCAGATGCTATCACCCGTCACGGCGCATGGGCTGCAGGCCCGGCGCTGGATCAACGAATGGGCAGCGGGAAGATAAGACGGGAACTTGGTTGGGTTCCGCAGCACAACGACGCAATTGCCTTGTTCAGCCGATAGCTCAAGGATCATCCGGTCTCCAATAGCCTATCAGGATCCCTTGCCTGTCCGCACCGCCGGTTCTGGCGATGATCTCGTCGTCAGAAATCGTGACGCGGAGCCTTCGGTTGCGGAACCAGGTAAAAAATTTCTCGTGCAGATCGGCGCGAATTGCAGCGTAGTCCGGGTCCGCGCCGAGGTCCATGAATTCGTCCGGGTCTGCCTTCAGATCAAAGAGTTGCGGGCGAAACTTCTCATGAAAAACATACTTCCAACGCTCTGTCCGAAGCATGAAACAGCGCGCGTCCATCGGGTCGAGATCGAGATCCGCACGGGCATCTCGGCCTGAATAGTCACTCTCCGAAACCGCAAAGGACCGCCAGCCGATATCTCTGCCTTCAAGCAACGGGATTAAGGAGCGGCCTTCCAGCCGATGATAGGGAACCTCTCCCCCCGCCGCCTCGACGAAAGTGGGAACGAGATCAATGGCCTCGACCAGCTTATCGGAGACAGTCCCTCGCGTTGCGTCCGCTGCCACACGCGGATCGTAGACGATCATCGGTATGCGCACGGACGCTTCGTGAAACAGGTCCTTCTCGCCAAGCCAATGGTCACCAAGATAATCGCCGTGATCGGAGGTAAAAACGATCATGGTGTCGTCCAGGCGGCCAAGCCGTTCCAGTTCGGCCATCAGGCGACCTAAATGATCGTCGATCTGCTTGATCAAGCCCATATACGCAGGAACGACCGTCGCCCGCGCCTCCGGGCGCCGGAACAGGCGGCTGTCCTTATGCCGCATGAACGCTCCGTAGACCGGATGCGGGTCCTTTTCTTCTCCCGCATCCCGGTGCACCGGCAGGATATGCTCCTGCCCGTAGAGAGAAGCGTAGGGCTCAGGAACAACATAAGGCCAATGCGGTTTTATATATGACAGGTGCAGGCACCAGGGCTGTTCGCCCATCTCATTGATAAAGTCGATAGCCCGATCGGTCATGTAGGGCGTTTCGCTGTCTTCCTCCCGGACCTGCGCGGCGCCGTTCGAATGTCCCCAGTACCAGCCGTCCAGCGTCGCGCCATCGCCGCCAAGCACCGAGTTCGCATGACTGGACCAGGGGTTATCGCCGGAATACCCCTTCTGACGGAGATAGTGGTTATAGGGCAGATCCGGATCGACGCTCCGGTCCGGGTGCAGGCCGTCATCCCGCTCAAAAGGCTCAAAGCCGCATTCAGAGACCAGCACACCGTGTTCGGAAACCGGATCGAGGCCAAGCCGCGCCATTCCCGCGCGATCTTCCTTCATGTGGGTCTTACCAGCCAGCGCGACCCTTAGGTCAAGCGGACGGAGATAATCGCCAAGGGTCCATTCATCGACACGCAACGGATAATTATTCCACCCGGCGCCGTGGCTGAACATGTAGCGACCCGTATAGAAAGACATACGGGACGGCCCGCAGATCGGGGACTGGCAGAACGCCCTGTCGAATCGCACCCCGCGCGCGGCCAGCGCGTCGATATGAGGCGTCTGGAGATGAGGATGACCGGCGCAGGAAAGGTAATCCCAACGCAACTGGTCGCACATCACAAAGAGGATGTTCCGGACTGTCTTTCCGCTCGACGGTTCAGACATAGGAAAGCGAGGAGACCATGAGTTCGACAGTCAATTTACCGCTCTCGTTCAAGGTGCGCATGGAGTCTATAAAGCCTGTCTTCCCCCGATTCAGCCAGAGACTCGTTGCTTCATCCCAGAACACCGGCCGCCGAAAGGTCGCGACCAATTCAAAAGACGCCGGCGGTCCATCCTCGGTTAGCTTGCCCATCATCCAGACCATAGTCTGCAGTCCTTGCGCCAGCGGTGCGCGATAACCGAGATTGGCAGCGAACTCCGGTTGGAAATGGATCAGGTTTCCGACGTCAGAAGAAAACAACGTAACATCTTCTGGTGTCATCATTTTTTCTGACTCCAACTCAAATCCGAGACGCGGATCTGATGGTGGAGATATTGATTTCCCTGTCGCGGCTGCGGCCCATTTCTCCTTGTCGGGTACCAAGCCGATCACATCCGCAGTAAGCGCGACTGTGCCGTCTTTCAATACGAACTCAAATTTACGATGCAACCGGTGGCCACGCGGAACTTCTTCATACGCCTCGATCCAGCCGCGCTGCGTCAAGGTTTCGCCGACAGCGACCGGCTCCAACTGCCGGAACCTCTGCTCTGTCTGCACCAGCCCATCAACCTGATGACCAGCCGCGCGCATTGCCTTGAAACACTCCTGCCCGAACAGCCCGGCCGCCGCCTGATCGCCATAGAGCGCCGGATCAACACCGCAGGCTTTCAGCCGACTGTCCTGATATTCCCGTGTCCGGATCACCGGCTGCTCCGTGAAGCGGAAGCCGGGGTAGAACTCTTCAGTCTTGGTGCGCGGCGCTGGAGCGGAATGAATCATCGTATTTCCAGTTCTGATCGGTTTCCCGGCTTACTAAACGCCGTGCCTTATTCTTTCTCCAAAATCTTCGGCGGCACGAAAGACGTCACCGGCGGCGGCGTTCCTTCATACTTCTCTATCTCGATCAGCACTGACTGCGCGCTCGGCCCCTGCCCGATCCGGGAGGTTCCGATATCGCGGGTTAGCACGTTCGGGTTGCCGTGTTTACAGAGCGATCCGACCACGCCCGGCTCCTCAGGATCATACCAGGCACCGGTCGAAAGTTGCACAACACCCGGCCGCACGGCATCGGAGATAATCACCCCGGCAAGGCAGGCTCCACGGTCATTGTAGAGCCGCACAACGTCCCCATTCTCGATACCGCGCGCAGCGGCATCCGCCGGGTTCATGCTCATCGGCTCCCGATCCTGGATCTTTGAGCCGCGGCTGACAGCACCGCTGTCGAGTTGGCTATGCAGGCGCGTCTTCGGCTGATTCGAAATCAAATGCAGCGGGTAAGTCTCGGTCAATGGCGAGCCAAGCCATTCATATGGCTCAACCCAGGCTGGATGACCCGGCGTGTCCGCATAACCAAATCCCGCGATGGCCTCCGAGAAGAGTTCGATCTTTCCGCTCGGCGTGGTCAGAGGATTGGCCTGCGGATCTTCCCGGAACTTCCGCAGCAGAACGACAGGTTCTTTCGGCTGAAGCACCTCCATAGCGCCTATCTCGCGAAAGGTCTCGAGATCGGGCAGCTCGAAATCGGCCTCCGCCGCACGCTGGCGTGCCTGATCCCAGAGATGGCGCAACCAGGCTTCCTCATCCCGGCCCTCGGTGAATGCTTCGGCAACGCCCAACCGCTCGGCAAGACCGGTAAAGACGTCATAGTCGTGCCGAGAGTCGCCGACCGGCTCGATAGCTTTTTGCATGGCGACGATGGTCTGCTCCCAGTGCGTCATCGATAGATCGTTGCGCTCCAGAGCCGTGGTTGTCGGGAAGACAAAATCCGCATGCCGCGCCAGAGCCGTCCACCAGATCTCATTCACGAACACGGTGTCCGGACGGCGGATCGCCTTCACCAGACGGTTCAGGTCCTGATGATGATGGAAGGGGTTTCCGCCCGCCCAATAGACGGCCTTGATATCCGGGTAGGTATGCGTTCCGCCGTCGAATTCAAAACTGCCGCCGGGATTGAGCAGCATGTCAGAGATCCGCGCGACCGGGATGAACTTGTCGACCGGATTACGTCCCTGCGGCAGCGCCGGCCATTTGAACATTTCGACCGGATTGCCGACGCCGTTCTCGGAGCCATAGCCAAGCCCGAAACCGCCCCCAGGCAAACCGATCTGCCCGAGCATGGCAGCGAGCAGGATAGCGAGCCAATAAGGCTGCTCTCCATGATCCGCGCGCTGCAGGCTCCAGGCGACCATGATCATGGTACGGCCGCCAGCCATACGCCGGGCAAGCGAACGCAGGGTCTCGGCCGGGACCTGGGAGATCCCTTCAGCCCATTCCGGCGTTTTCGGCTGCCCGTCAGTCGTGCCCAGTAGGTAGGGCAAGAACTTGTCGAAACCAACGCAATACTCGTCGAGGAAACCCTCGTCGTGCAGTCCCTCAGTATAGAGGGTGTGAGCCAGTGCGAGCATGATCGCCGCATCAGTATTCGGCCGCGGCGCGATCCATTCAGGCTCGACAATTTCGATAACGTCGTTCCGGATCGGGCTGACATTAACGAACTCAACCCCCATCTCGTAGGCGGTTTTCAGTCCTTCGAAAACAGTGTGCCGTCCAACACCGCCGGACGTCACCTGCCCGTTTTTCACAGGCACTCCGCCAAACATCACGACCAACTCGCTGGTCTCGGCAATCACAGGCCAGGTCGTGTGCCCGTCAAGCAGCTCCTTAAAGTGACCGACAACATGCGGTGTGATCGCCTGCCCTGCCGCATAGCTGTACGTTCCCTCATGGCGCACATAACCGCCCATGCAGTTCAGGAACCGGTGTACCTGGCTTTGCGCGTGATGAAAGCGGCCTGAACTGGACCAGCCGTAAGAGCCGCCGAAGATCGCCTCATTGCCGTGACTGTCAGCGATCCGCTTCAACTCAGCGCCCGCCATGTCGAGCGCCTCGTCCCATGGAACGGCAACATAAGGATCGCTGCCGCGCCCGTCGCGCGAGGCCGGTCCGTTCTCCAGCCAGCCCTTGCGGATCATCGGGCGGCGCACCCGCACCTCGTCATCGATCGCATCGACAATGCCCGGACCGATGATGGCCGGCGCCGGGTCTTTCTCGTAATCGCGCACAGCGATAAGCTTGCCGTTCTCAACCTCGGCGAAATAGGTACCCCAATGGGCAGATGTCGGTATCAGGCGGCGGTCGGTCTTGAGCGACATGGTCAATTCCCGGTTTCTATCCGCGACGACTATGAGACAGCCGCCAGATCAAGACAATGGAATGCTTGGCAATATGGACATCGCGGAATGGGACCGGTGCCGAATAACCTGCCACCCGCGCATGGACAGTTGCAACGGCGGCAGGCCATGATGTTGCAAATCAAATAGACGGGCAGGAAACAGATGGGCGGCGATTGGAGCGCTAACGCGCACAGCCTCTTCAAGGAACATGGAATCAAGCAGGTCGCTTATGTTCCGGATGCAGGCCTCAGCGGCATTATCAAAGCCAGCCTTGCAGACAACGACATCCAGACAGTGCCGCTGACAACCGAGGAAGAAGGCGTTGCGGTTGCCGCAGGTGCCTGGCTCGGCGGCCAGAAGTGCGCAGTCATGATGCAAAGCAGCGGCGTCGGCAATACGATCAACATGATCGCATCCCTGACCACAACCTGCGCCTTCCCGCTTTTCATGATCGTCACCATGCGCGGTGATTACGGCGAATCAAATCCCTGGCAAATGCCTATGGGGCGTGCGGTCGAGCCTGTGCTTGAAGCGGTCGGTGTGCGCTGCCTGCGCGCGGATACAGCCGAGGATGCCGCAGATGCAATTCAAGCGGGACTGATGATGTCTTTTCATGGTGGCGAGGCTGTCGCCGTTCTAATCAGTCAGAAACTGATCGGTGCGAAAGCGTTCGCAGCGCCAGCGGCGCAAGATGCGACAGGAGATTGAATATTGAACAATAACAAACTCTTCCGCCGCGACGTTGTAAAAAAATTGATGGCAGTACGTAGTAATGCGCTGTGTATCAGTGGTCTCGGATCCCCAACATGGGACCTTGCGGCGATCGATCACCGCCCGGAGAATTTTTATATCTGGGGCGGCATGGGCGGCGCGGCACCGACCGGGCTCGGTCTTGCTCTGGCACAACCGGATCGCACGATATGGGTGCTGACAGGAGATGGGGAACAACTCATGGGCGTCGGCAGTTTCTCAACCATCGCCCTGCAACAACCGAAAAACCTAGCCATCATTGTGCTCGACAATGAGCATTACGGCGAGACAGGCATGCAGGCCGCACCAACCGGGCGCGGCACAGATCTCGCCGCAATGGCAGCCGGCGCCGGCATCGGCAACACAATGACGGTCCGGAATGATGAAGAACTGGATGAATTGGTCGCAGTGTTGGAAAAAGGTCAGTTCCCTCTCGTTGCCGTGATCAAAATCGATGTAGCAACCGGTGAGACTATCATGCCACCACGCGACGGGAAGTTCGTGAAGAACACGTTCCGCAGTGCAGTGCTCGGGCCGGACAAGGCATTGCATCCGAACTGACGGCGCTCGCCGAAATGACACACCCCACAGAACCCCGACAGTCACCGCCTCTCCGCGACACGGTGACGGTTGTCTTCTTCATGATCTGGGTTCAACTGATTGGCTCGATGGCATCCCTATGGCTGCCGGCAATCGCGCCGGAGGCTGCTGCAGCGCTCGGCGTCGATGCTTCGCTCATCGGCCTGCAGGTCGTTGTGGTCTATATCGGCGGTATGGTTACCAGCCTGTTTGCCGGAGGTCTGGTTGCGCGGCTTGGTGCCTGGCGGGTTTCCCAGGTCAGCCTTTGTCTGTTCGCCCTTGCTCACCTCGTGATTGCCAGCGGAGAGCTGCCGCTGATGGCGCTCGGCTCCTTCATCATCGGCTTAGGTTATGGCTTGATCAATCCGCCGGCGGCCCATCTGATGTCGAAGATTGTCACACCGAAGAACCGCAATCTCGTCTTCTCCATCCGGTTTACCGGCGTACCACTCGGCGGCATCGCCGCCAGCACCTTTGCCCCCGCCATTGCCCTGGCGCTGGATTGGCAGAGCAGCATGCTGGTGACCATCCTCGCCGCACTCTCAATGGCGCTCGTCATGGAGTTCTTCCGGAAGCATTGGGATAGCGACCGTTCGCGTGCAGCCCCGCTCATTCGGTCCCCGCTTGCTGACATCAAAGCCGCCTGGAAACTGCCTGCTATCCGCTGGCTTTGCTTTACCGGGCTGTTTCTGGCCGCGATCCAACTTTCCCTGAATGCGTTCGCCGTCACCTTTTTGGTTGAGGAAACCGGCTATACGCTGGTCGCGGCAGGTCTCGCGCTGACTGCCGTTCAGGTTGCCGGCGTCATCGGCCGTATTGCATGGGGAGTTCTTGCGGATCGTATCCGGAGCGGATTTGCCGCGCTTATCATCAATGCACTGCTCACGGCACTGTCCGCACTAGCGACGGTCTTCATCGCGCCAGATTGGCCCGTTGGCCTTGTTTATGCGCTGTTTTTTGTCTTCGGGTTCACTGCCATGGGCTGGAACGGAGTGTTCGCCTCTGCCGTCGTTCAACACAGCCCTGACGGGAAAGCTGGCAACATGACTGGCGCCGCGCTCTTCTTCACATTTTCAGGTGTGATTGTAGGGCCAGCAATTTTCACACTCGGCTACCAGTTGCTGGGCACATACAGCGGCAGCTTCATGGTTACCGCTATACTGGCGGTTACCGGAGCAGGCACAATCGCACTGGCTGCTCGAGGTGCCAGAAAAAGCTTATAAACTCAGGAACCCAGCTTTACGGACCGCGCCCGGATCTCGCTGTAATCAGGATTCGGCTTCATATCATCGGTCGGATCCGAATACTCGCCGTGCTCAACAAAAAGCGACGCGCTCTCAAGAGCCGATTTCTCAACCTTTCGGGTCTCACGCGGGTTCAGCATACGGAATGCCTTATCCGCGGCATTGAATTCTTTCTCTTCGAGAGTCTTGGCCGCTTTCGCAATTGCTGAGTGGACAAAGCCTGACCCAACCGTGCGATCAATCGCTTCAGCGAGGATCTCAAGGCTCTTACGCTCAACATGTTTACTATCGACGGCACTCATTGCCTTTACTCCAAGTTGTCGCGTATTCAAGCCACAATACTTTATATTGTGGTGATTCGGCCAAATTTTTCCAAGCCCTTTTTATAGCAAATGCGATTTCACTGATTCATCACCGGATTAATCGCCTAACAACCACAACACCTTCAACATGCCAAGCAAATTGGACATGAACATTAAATGACGAAAGTTCGTCTCGATGAAGGTTTTTAAAGAATTTCCAATGCCTGTTTTCGACGCGGTGCTGGAAAGGAACGGTCGAGCAATGCCAGGTCGTCATCATCGAGAACAAGATCAAGGGCTGCCCTGTTCGCCTGCACATGAGTAGGGTTCGATGCTTTCGGAATAGCCATAACCGAAGGGTCCCTCAAGACCCATGCTAACGCGACCTGCATCGCCGTTACATTGTGCTTGTCTGCAACAAAATCCAGACTCTCGTCCTGCAAACGCCCCTGTTCAAGCGGCGAGTAAGCCATAAGCGGGATCATCCGTTCGCGCGCCCACGGCACAAGATCCCACTCGATTCCGCGTCGAGAGAGATTGTACAGCACCTGATCTGTCTGGCAGGCGCCAGGACCGGCGGCCTTTTCCCATGCGGCCATCTCCGCCACATCAAAATTGCTGACACCATAACCGCCGATTTTCCCCGACACTTGCAGGGCTTCAAAGGCCTCAATCGTCTCTGCAAGCGGATGGGAGCCCGGCCAATGCAATAGATACAGATCTATATGATCGGTTCCGAGCCGCCGGAGGCTGGCCTCACAGGCGGCGACCGTCCCTTTCCGGCTGGCATTGTAAGGCAGCACCTTGGATACGATAAAAACTTGGTCGCGCCTTCCCTTGATGGCGTCGCCGACAACCTCTTCCGCTCCGCCTTCGGCATACATTTCAGCCGTATCGATCAGGGTCATCCCGAGATCCACACCTGCCTGCAAAGCCCCGACTTCACCCTCATGGGCGCGGCCGCTCTCACCCATATACCAAGTGCCGAGACCAAGAGCCGAAACATTACGGCCGTCCGGAAGTGTCAGGGTGCGCATCGTCCGTTCCTTCATTGCAGTATTACTTAATCAACCCTCAGCGACCCGTCGGGCAACTGCGGCGCCGAATGCATCCGTGCTCAGCGCGCCGCCCATATCCGCTGTTCTGGTAGCGGCATCCGCAACACACGCCATGACAGCCAGCTCAATTGCGCGCGCGCTTTCACGCAGCGCGTTGCTGTCGCTGCGATCCGCGAGCCATTCGAGCAACATTCCTGTCGACAGCATAACGGAACTCGGATTGGCGACGTTCTTACCCGCTATATCCGGCGCCGATCCATGGGCGGCCTGAGCAACAGCATGCCGGCTCCCGGCATTGAGCGACCCAGCAAAACCGAGCCCGCCTGCGAGCTCCGCCGCTTCGTTCGAGAGGATATCGCCGAACATATTGGAGGTAACGATAACGTCAAACGCCGCCGGTTTTCGGACAAGGTGAGATGCCATGGCATCGACAAGTACTTCCTCGATCTCAAGATCCGGAAATGCGCTCGCGCCCGCAGTCACAGCCTCCAAGAACAGCCCATCGCTCAGTTTCAGGACATTCGACTTGGTGACGATTGTCAGTTTCTTGCGTCGAGTCATAGCGAGCTCGGCAGCAGCACGGCCAATTCGTTCCGCTCCCTGTCGAGTGATCTTGCGCACGGCGAGGGCCATGTCCTTATCCGGCATAAATTCTCCGCCGCCGGCGAACATCGTGCGAACCGCATAAAAACCCTCTGTGTTCTCGCGCACGATCACCAAGTCCATATCCTTGACCAACGCCGCATCATGTCCGACTGATCGGCTCGGACGGATATTGGCAAACAGATCCAGACGGCGCCTGAATTCGGCCGATGGATTGAGACCGCCTTCAGCGGGCGAAGGATAAGTTGCTGTAGAGACGGGGCCGAGAATAACCCCGTCCGCCGCCGACGCACTCTCGAATACGGGCTCCGGCAGGGTCGAGCCATCACGTGCGAGCGAAACTTCGCCGATCGCATGCTCATCGAGTTGCAACCCAAGCCCAAACCGCTGATCTGCGGCCCTCAGAACTGTCAGTGTAGCATCGACAATTTCAGGACCGATCCCGTCTCCGGGCAGAACAACGAGCTTCATGTCTTGTTTCCTCCAATATTTTCGTCCGGCATTTGGATTGCCGGATCGTCGAACCTCAGGGTGTCTGCTTGAGCATCCCGAGGTAGCATTTATTGAACGCGTCAGCCGCCTCGTACTGAACCCAGTGTCCAATACCATCCATAACGACAATTTGAGCGCCAGAATCCGCGTTCATTATGGCTGCATTCCGATGGGTCAGCATGCCCTTCGCCGTAATGTCCTCCCTGCCCCAGATAGCATTCCGCCTCGCGGAAATCAGAGGCAAATTCCTCAACACCGTGTCAGAGAGCGAAAGCGGTCGTGACCGGAATCTCGCCCGCGCCGTATTTGCGAGTTGAATATCAATAGCCAGATCGTCAATGCTCCTAGGATCGGCAAACATAAGTACCGCAAGATTGTTACGCGCTGTTGCGCGTCGCGTGGCCGCATCCATTTTCGGCTGAATCCGGATCAGACCGTCAGTCGGTCGCTCGCGCGGGCCGAATCCCGCAGCTCCTACCAGAGTGAAGCTGTTCACACGTTTCCCATGGCGAACAGCAGCTACGCTTCCGGGAACGGCACCATAAGAGAAACAGCCTAAATGAAACCCGGCGTCTGATGGGATGACCCGATCAAGCCCATCGGTCAGGATTTCGCCAATATGTTCCGCCGTTTTCGGATCTTCCGGCGCATCGCTATCGCCGAGTCCCGGAAGATCCGGCGCAATCACGGTAAATTCACGCGCCAGCGCCATGATGTTCCGACACCAGTGATTCCACGACCCGAATCCACCATGCACTAGAACAATGTAAGGTCCCTCGCCCCATTTGCGCCAGACCATTTGGCCATCACCGCATGGAGTTTCGATCACCTGTGCCTGTTCTTGGAGAGTCTTCAGGATGTTTTCCATCAAAGGCTTGATGTTTGCCTTTGCAGCAGATTTTTCAGACATGAGAATCGCGGAATTTCAATCTCTGGATAGGAATAGCGATGGTCTGTAGCATATATGCAGGCAGATTGGCCCTCCGTTTTAGGACCATTCCACGGTGCATGAGGCAGCAACTTATCAGTGTTGATTCGGGCACAAAGCAATTGACAACACCCTAAAATACATCACGAATACCGTCGTCAAGAAATATGTAAGCGAACTTTATGCCTGAAAGCTTGGAATCTCGGAAAGACCTGCTCGGAAGCCGACAGGTGCAGAGCAAGGCGTTCCAAATCTGGAGTCGCCTGCCCGAGAATCTGAAGGGCTGCATCTGGCTCATGCTCGCTTCGCTTATTTTTACAATTATGATGGCGGCCATCAAGGATGTGGGACAAAGGATTCCGGTCTGGGAAATCCTGTTCATTCGTCAGATTTGTGTGATCGTCATCCTCTCCCCCCGGATACTGCGGTCCTTTCCGCACGCGTTCAAAACCGACCGTCTGCAACTCCATGGAGCACGCATATTTTGTTCAGTTTGCGCCATGGCAACCGGCTTCACGGCGGTGATTCACATGCCTCTGGCCGATGTGACCGCGATTTCATTCGCTCGCACATTGTTCATCACGCTGCTTGCGGTTGTAATGCTTAAGGAAGTCGTTGACCTCAAGCGTTGGGGTCCGACGATATTCGGATTCATTGGCGTCTTGATCGTGTTGCAACCCAGCTTCGACGGGATCGATTACTACGCTTTCCTGGCGCTCGCCTCTGCGATTTTCCTCGCGGTTGTCATGATTGTCACCCGGGTCCTAACCAAGACAGAGAGCCCGGTGACCATCATGACGTACCAATCATTCGGACTAGCCGTCGTCTTCGCGATTCCAGCCTATATTTATTGGGAAACACCGACTGCGTTTGAACTCATCGCGATGGTGTTGATCGGCGGACTCATGTCCATGGCCCAATATTCAAATATCCAAGCCTACAAACACGGCGAAGCATCTGCTGTACAGCCGATGGAATATACCCGCCTTTTATTCGCGGGTCTGATCGGGATTCTGTTTTTCCAGGAGACACCGGGCCTACTTACTATCGTCGGATCACTGGTGATTCTCGCTGGAGCCATCTATTCCGTGAAGGAAATACGGAGCGAGCAGCGCGTTCCGGACGAGTAAGGCACTACCTGAATACAAGGTCATTAACCTGACTTTATAGAGGTAAACGTACGCCGGCCATCAGACCGCGTTTGCCGAAAGATAAAATTACCAAAATCCAAACCTTACAATCCGTTCAGCGGTCTCAAATTGAGAGATCCAGATTCGGAGGTAAGTTGGATGCAGCGTTATTTTACCGCGCCCACTCTTTGCTCGATATCCTTGATACGTTTTAAACCCGGTTTAATCTCGGAGTTAATGAACTCCAGGCGCTTCACCGGCCCTCCTCCATGGTTGGGAAACCGTGTCTCGTAGAGATCCATCTTCACGGCGAGACCACAGAGAACAGCACCAATGCTCACATGGTGTGCGGTGACCAATTCCTGGAACGACTGAAATGAGTCCGCACTGATATTGTCCCAGAAATCGTGGGAGCGGTGGTTGAAGTACTCAAATCGACCAACCAAGGATGTCGAAATCTCATTCAGATCGGACTCTATTTCCTTAAGGATTTTAAGCTGGTTTCGGTCGTTTTGGACTTGATAGTTGCTATGCAGCTCTTCCATCCAGGAGATGAAGGGCGGGAGCTGCTGCATGATCTTGTCGAGGCAGTTCCGGAAATATGACAAGGACAGGAATATGTCGCCATAGCGTTCAAGAAACTTCGGCACTTCCGTCAACTCAGTATTCAGCTCTTCGGCAAGAAGCTTCAGTTTTGCCATGGCTTCGTTCCGGTTTGGAGAAGCCATCATCTTGATGATCTGTCCGACGTCGTTTATCTCGTCCGACTGATCGCCACCATAAACACGCTGAATCAACGGACGTGTGAAGGCACGCATATATTCGGTCAGTTCAGCGCGCTTGGATTCGGAAAGCTGCAATGCCGAAAAATCTTCAAATCCGATATCGAGATTGCGCAGCTCGAGGCGAAGCGAATAGACGTCAAAAGACTCAAGGGAGGACAGCCTGTCCAGAATGATGAGGTCGTGAGACAAAGCGCCGCCGACATCCTGGAAATATCCGTGCAGCTCCTTTGGCTCGACCTGGCCGCTTCCCGATCCGCCATCACGAAAAAGCTCAATCGCGCTTTCTAAGCGCGCATTCTTAATCATGAAGGCTTTCTTAAGACCTGGCGTCTGCAAGGGGATGATTGAAAGCGGCAAGGTATGAAGCGAATCGAGGGCATCCTCGTCAACCTCGACCTTGTTCGACTTTTTATCCTGCAAATCCACACTCATAAAAAGCGCTCTTTCTTGTCCCGTACACGCGCAACTTATCAGCCATTGAGCTTAAGATTTAATAAACATAAGCACATCAGTATCCGCCGAAACAGCTTGCGACCTAGTTCGTAGACGATACATCATTTCCATATCGGCTTTCAGATCTAAAAGCCAAAATCTGATATGTCGTCGAAATTGTCTCATTTAAAAAAAGCCTAATGGCTATTCAACGCCAAATTTCGGAAAATCTCACCCTATATTCGACGCAAAAAGATATGCAAACCATGAACATAAAAAGAACATAAAGAGATCAAAACGGATACTTTTTTTCTTTTTCTTTTTTCCATGATTTTTGCGCTGATGATTCACGAGCGATTCACGTTTTGAAGCCTAAAGTCTCTTCAGACAAACACGGCGTCTCGCATAACCGCGACGCGAGGCAAACCAAATCACAGCTACAACCGACTTGGAGTGATAGATGCTCGAACGTTTAGAATTAACCAATCGGGATCCCCGTGGACGCGAACTCTATGTCCGCCACCAACAGGTTTATTCACTGCTCGAGCTGAATGTTCAGCTTTATCAATTGAAAAACTCAACCTGCGGAAGGACAGAACTTGATTGCGCGATTAAAGATACATCCCTTCTGATATCCGAACTCGTTACGCGCTTTGAAGAAGCCGCAGTTCAGACCCGCAAGGCTCTCGTTTACTCAGACAACCAGATTTCAGCTTTGCAACGGGCAGTCAGCATGCTGGCAAGTCTGCGCTCGGAGGATGCCCCCCTTACTAACCTGATGGATGCAGCGCGCAAAGTTGTAGCCGCCGGCTCGCAGCCTCGTTATGAGAGGCCACGCCTCGTCGTTTCAAACAGCTAGAAACGTGCCCAAAAAGAGTTTCAACGTCCATCTTGGACGAAACTGATTTTTGTAAGTGCTATCCCGTTGACCGTGGCCGAGAAACGCGATATTCCGCTTCGCAGTTTGATAGCCGGTTTAGCTCAGTTGGTAGAGCACCTGATTTGTAATCAGGGGGTCGGGGGTTCAAGTCCCTCAACCGGCACCATTGCCGACAGCTCGTTCATTGAATGCTATCTTAAGGCCATTGTTATTGATTCTGCGCCGCGACCAGTTTCTCGTTTTTCCCCTCAGTATCGCTAGGCCTCACCTCCGGTCGCCGTTCATTGCATAGAACGCGATAATGGTTCAGCACAGAGCATCGCAGAATTGATACGAGAGATTCTTCTGGAGACAGTCCCGCCAAGCACTCTTCTATCAATAGCCTTAGTTTTTCGCCCGGCGCAATGTCATCTAAAGCCGACCAAAACCCTGGTTCAAGAGCGATTGAGCGGCGCAGCTCACCTCCATCAGTTCCACGTAAACGAAAATGGCGCCGAACGAGGCAGGATCGATTTTTGTTAGCCACGTTGAACCTTCATAAATTTTGAACATCGATGCGGGACGAAAATTGATTTTGGACCGTTGATAACCCTTAGGATAAAATGCACCCTATAGGTTAATTCAAATTAATTCCATTAGGATTTTAGTATAATTAGAAGAACATAAGCCCTTATTATTACTGATAGCTGTGTTCAGTGAGAACGATGTTTTGGAAATGTAAGGTCGACAGACGTTCCCTCGCCAACGCGACTTACCAGATCTATCGTACCACCATGCAGTTCAATAAATCTCTTCACGAGGGAAAGACCAAGCCCGGATCCCTCATGGCTCAGTAAGGCCGTCTCACGAACCTGGACAAACGGCTCGAACACCCGATCGAGATGTTCTTTTGGGATGCCGGCGCCAGTGTCGGTGACCTTAATGTGCACACTTCCGTTAGTGTCACGTTCCGAGGTGATCTTGATCACACCGCCGTAATCCGTAAATTTTATGGCGTTCGAGACGAGATTCATCACCATCTGGCGCACAATACGTGTATCCGCACGAATAAAGGCAGCGTCATCTGCAACAATAAGATGAATACTGATCCCCCGCGCTTCCGCATGCCGCCTGAACCCGCGCCGCACGAATTCAAATGCATCGGCGAGCTCGATCGAGTCTTCAGACAGCTCGAATGTGGAGGATTCTATCTTCGATAAATCGAGCACATCATCAACCAGCGAAAGCAGATGTCTGCCTGATGACACAACATCGCTCGCATATTCGGCGTATTGCGGTTTGCCGACCGGGCCGAGCATCTGATCACGGATGATTTCGGAAAAGCCTATGATCGAGTTAAGGGGTGTCCGCAGCTCATGACTCATACCGGCGAGAAAATTGCTCTTTGCCTGATTAGCCGATTCAGCGTGTTCCCAAGCACGACGCAAACGTTTTTCCGTGCTGACCTGCTCATTGATGGACCGGTCTGCGCCCCTGTAGCCAAGAAAACGCCCCCCTGCCGAGAAACGTGGTTTTCCCGATGATGATATCCACGTCTTTCTCCCGTTTTCGGTATCTGATGCAAACACAAAACTCTCGAAAGGCTGTTTGCGGGCCATCATATCAGCGTGTTCTCTGAGGCCATCCTCCGTGGCGGTTTGGATATTGCATTCACTCAACCTTCGCCCAAGGAATTCACTTGCCGGACGCCCGGTGATTTCCTCGAAACGTGGTGAAAGGTACGTAATCCGTTGCTCCTGATCCGACTCCCAAAGGTAGTCAAAGGCAATTTCGGTATAATCGCGAATACGCGCCTCGCTCTTGGCCAATAATCCAATCTGCTTCAGCAACAGATAAATAGCGCTTGCGAACAACAAGTTGACGACAATGATGAGCAAGATCGGATCAATATATGAGACTGGCGCTTCATGGGACCGGATTTCAATCTGGTAGGTGCGGTCAAGTATATCCAGATCGTAAAAAAGAGAACTTTGAACCTCGCCACGTGGTCCCTCCGATTGGGACAGCAAGTATTCCCCGTCATAGTGAAGCGCCACTGAGATCGATCCCCTCGGGTCCAAACCGGCGATGCTGTCTAGAAGATCTGCAAAACGGAACACGACATTGATGAAGCCGCTAATTTCACCATTTAGGCTAACCGGAAAATAGCTCGCAAAACCAATCTCGCCCTGAAGTAAGGTGATCGGTGATGTGGCGTGAGCCAGTCCATCTGAACGCGCAGCAGCAATGGCTATGCTCGGAATCCTGAGAGCTGTCAGATCCTTGCCTCTGACCTGCTCATTACCATCGAGGGGGACGATCCAGCGCGCCGTCCCTGAGCTATCAACCCAGTTAACAGCTTGAACGCCTCTGAAATTTTCACGGAACGGTCGCGCTAGCGCCTCATACTCAGTTTTACTTGGTGGTTGGCTCTCGTTCTCCAATACTGCGGCGATGCCTTTCACCGAGAGAAACCGGGCCTCAAGATAGCTTTTCAGATTCTGACCAATGTGCGCACGAGCAAATTCATGATGAGCAACCCGTTCCTCATCTTCACGTTTTTCGATGGTGAAATGGGCGTAGAGCGTAACAGAAAGAACGACGAAAAAAGCAATCCCGGCGACAACAAGAGGAGACGCAGTGAGATGCGCTCGCAGACCAGACGAGATTCCGTTATCCGATTTATTCGAACCGCTCAATCTGCTTCCCACCTTGTTACATCAGAGAGAACACCGATAAACGCGCTGCGGAGAACTCATCAGGCCGCAGCCGCTCTCCAGCCATGAGATTTACAGAAACTCCTTTTTTAATAGTTAAGTTACTATTTTCGTCTGACACGTTAGCCTAGAAATTCGTCAATCCGAGAATGCCGGTGAGCTCTGCTCGCGAACCGGGCTGGGTCGCCGGTGATTCCTAAAGACTGCTCCACTGGCCAGACTTCACCTAATAAACGAGCTACGAGTAATTCGGCCGCAAGTGGTGCGGTAACAAAGCCGCGTGAGCCCAGCCCTCCAAGGATAAGTAGATCGCCCTCCGGAAATGTTACATAGCCCCGGCCCGCCGGCCTGCGGAAAGCGTCAGCCAAACTGGCGACATCCGGAACAGCACCGAACAGGGGAACGCGATCAGGGGTGGCCGACCGCAACCGAGCCCGCCCGGACCATGCGGCATCAGGCTTGTCCACGAGATGCGCGAGGGACTCCGGCATATTTCCGTGGTTATGGCGATGGTCTTCCTCAAGAACTGCCCAGCCCCAATCGCCTCCAATTCTGTTGGTTCTATCGTTGGTCGCACCGAGCATATGGCGACCATCCCGGACCGGAGAAAGATATCCACTCCAGGACAGAGCGCATTTCAAAGCACGGCCGGCACCCGTCGCCGGGGCCTCGGAAACCTGCCCGCGCACAGGCGTAAGCGGAATCCAGTGCGTTTCTGCAAAGCGCCGGTTGCCATCCCCAGCAGCAAGAAAGACTACATCCGCCTCCCCCGCTTGACCTCCATTTGAATCCAATAATGAATATCCTCGCGCGGTTCGCAAGACGCGGTCGATATCGGTTTCAATAATCGTCGTTGAGCCGATCCAGTCACGGATCAGGCGCGTGGGTTGCAAAAGTCCCGCAGACCGATAGAACAGCCCCGGACACCCCAACTCTATCCCCGCTTCCTGGCTGGCCTGTGACCGGTCAAGCAAATTGCCGCTAGCCGCCGGCTGCCACGTAAAGCCCTGGGCTTTTCTGGCCCGCAACAGCGTGTCTTCATCTTCCAGCATGACCATCACGCCGCACGGATCCCAACCAGCGCCCTCATCATAT
This sequence comes from Nisaea sp., assembly GCF_039990255.1. Taxonomy (GTDB): domain Bacteria; phylum Pseudomonadota; class Alphaproteobacteria; order Thalassobaculales; family Thalassobaculaceae; genus Nisaea. Next base: position 1,338,279 of record NZ_JBDXGG010000018.1, read on the forward strand.
TGTGCAATCGCATACCGGTAGGCTGCCGCAAAAAACCGCGCCACAGCGCTGTCTCCAGCGTCCATCCGTGGCGTCACGAGTGCGAAAGCATTGCCGGATGCGCCCGCACATTGCCCAGCTCCGTCGTATAACACCGGGTCAATACCGCGCCGCCGCAAGGCTCTTACCAGAGACGCGCCCGCGATGCCCCCGCCGACAATAGCAACCCGATCCAGCCGCGACCGCTCGCGAACCGTCACTGCCCGCGCTGACAAAGACGCCCTGCTGTCCGGTAAACTAGGCAACTTTCGAGCGACGACCATTTCTCTTTTCCGCCCGAATCCAGGCACCTTGCAGATCTCGAATCCAAGTGTCGCAAGACTTCTCCTGACAGCCCCGGCCGCAGTGAAGGTGGCGAGGCTGCCGCCCGGAACCGCTAGCCTTGCAACTTCGGACAGGACCTCATCACGCCACATTTCCGGGTTTTTGGAGGGGGCAAATCCATCAAGGAACCAGGCATCAATGCGCCCATGCAGGCCGGATAGCATCGCCCCCACCTCACCGATGGCCAACGTCAGGACAACGCCCCATTCCTGGAAATGAATACGGTGCATTCCAGGTACGGGCTTTGGATAGCGCTGCCTCAAAGCACCCGCGATTGCCCCCAGTTCAGGCCAGCGTGCAAGCGCTCGGAAACACTCGTCGGCACTTAGCGGATAACCTTCAACACTGACATAGTGTAGCAACCCGCCCCGCGGCCGGATTTCCAGCCAAAGCTGTACTACCGCACAAAAATTCAGCCCCGTCCCGAAGCCGGTTTCCGCGATGGTGAAATCACTTCTCCCGGCCCATGCTAATGGCAACCCGTTTCCCTTCAGGAAGACGTGGCGACTCTCCGCAAGCCCGTCGTCCGCCGAGAAATAGACGTCTCCGAAGCGGCCGGAAAAAGGAGAATCGCCTTCTTTCCAGGCCATGTCCGCCGACATTGGATCCTCCGGAATCGACCGATCAGGCATGTGTCAGACCATTGGCGTCAGGCTTCGGGCCCGTCGACCTCGTAGGTTTTGAAATTGGCCGGAGAGACCACTTCGATAAGTTCAAGATCCGCCGAATGTTCAATCTCCCGGTGCTTGATCATCGGCGGTTGCATCACGCAATCGCCAGCCTTCATGGTGTGCACACCCTGCCCCTCATACTCGAAGCGGGCCCATCCCTTCAGCACATAAAACATCTGGAACTTGCAATCATGCACATGCCAGGCGCCAGTAGCGTTATGACCTTCCCGGGCACGGATGACGTGCGAGACGACATCGCCTTTCGATGCGCCCTCGATTCCCAGATCGCGATACTCGAAATAGTTTCTCAGACCACGCGCAACGAATGGATGCTCGTCGCCAACGTGATGCAAGAAGTCATGAGGTTCAGACATGTTTTTCCTCCCACTGCTTATCGTTTCAGTCTAGCTTTCGGCAGGCTCCAGCCTCAAGCAACACTAAAACAATGCGAGGCACTCAAAACGGAGCTGGAACCGAATACTTTCTGGAGAGAAACATGTCGGACTCAGATGCGGGCGTTTTGCCAGATGATGAACAGAAACGCATCGCCCTGAAACTCATCCTCGAAGCCTGGGATGAAGCGGTCGATAACGGTTGCGCCCCGGAAATGGTCGCCTCGTCCGCTATCTTTGCTGCCTTGACGGATATGATCGAGAACTATGGTGAGCAAGCTGTCGCGGACATGGTCGCCGAATGGCCGGACCGCATTCGCGAGGGAGAATTTACGCTTTCCCCAAAATAGCGATTGGGCCTCTAAGTAGCGATCAGTGCCAAAATAAGATTCGGAATCAGGTAACAAGTGGCCGTTAAGAGCCCAGTTACAGAATGCGTTGGGGAGAAACGCCTTGAAGGATGGGGAATTCAGCGGCCGCTCAGCGATTGTGACGGGTGGCGCAAAGGGTATCGGTCTCGCCGTCGCGATACGGATTCTGGAAAACGGTGGAAAAGTCACCCTTTGGGATCAGGACGCTGATGCCCTCGCTGCCGCTGCCGAAGCGCTCGGTGCTCCGGATGGACTGATCACCACTGCGGTCGACGTCTCTTCCGAATCAGACGTCTGCGTCGCCCATGCCTCGGCAACGGGCGCTCTTGGGCCGATCGATCTATTGGTAAACAGTGCTGGCATTGCGGGCCCGACCGTCTCCACAATCGACTATACTCTCGCCGACTGGCAACGCGTGCTGAATGTTGACCTTACGGGTGTATTTCTCTGCTCCAAGACCGTCGCCCCAGGCATGGTCGGCCGAGGATACGGCCGGATCGTGAATATCGCGTCGCTCGCTGGCAAGGAGGGCACCCCTAATGCGCCCGCTTACAGCGCGGCAAAGGCCGGGGTCATCGCCCTGACCAAATCCATGGGCAAGGAGCTTGCGGGCACCGGCGTGCTGGTCAATTCGGTTGCCCCTGCCGCACTCGAGACAGAGATGGTGGACCGGATGGATCCCGAACATGTGGAGGTCATGATCTCGAAAAGCCCGCTGAAGCGTCTCGGAACAGCAGAGGAATGCGCCTCCATGGTGTGCTGGCTGCTCTCCGAAGAGTGCAGCTTTAGTACCGGCGCCTGTTTCGATGTTTCCGGTGGTCGCACCGTCTACTGATCTCATGTTCGTCTGAGCAGGCTCTCCCGAAGAAGGAAATTTTCCGTGTACGAATGCCTGAAAGATGCCGTCGCCGCACGACCTGATCTGCAGCGGATCGGCCGTTACATGCATGCCCGGTTCCTGATCGAGGTCGGCGACACGCCCTATCATGTCACGGTCGAGAACGGTCACGTAACCGCGGTCGACACTGGGCCGTTCAAGATGCGGAGCTGGGATTTCGCCATCCGGGCACCAAAGGATGTCTGGGACGTGTTTTGCTCGGACATACCCCCCCCTGGTTATCAGGATCTATTTGCTATGACCCGCTACGGTCATGCCAGCCTTGAAGGAAACACGGCGCCCCTGCTGCACAACCTTCGCTATGTGAAGGAATTGCTGGCTCTGCCGCGTACCCTCCGCCAGGAGGCAGGAGAATGACCGCGCGTATCGAGCCGATCACAGGACGCTATATCAATCTGGATATCGAGGGACGGTCCTATCGGATCTACTTCGAAGAGGCAGGCAGCGGTATCCCTCTGCTCTGCCTCCATACCGCCGGCGCCCATTCCAGCCAATACAGGCACTTGATGTGCGACGAGGCTGTGACGGACAGATTTCGGGTTATTGCCTTTGATCTTCCCTGGCACGGAAAATCGAACCCACCCGTCGGCTGGGAAGGCGAGGAATACAAGCTGACCGACCAGTTCTACGTGGCGGTAATAGACGCTTTTTCACAGGCGATGGCGCTGGAACGTCCGGTGGTCATGGGCTGCTCCATGGGCGGACGGGTCGTGGTCCGGCTGGCTCTGGAACAGGGCAAAGCCCTCCGCGGTGTCATTGGGCTTGAGGGTTCCGACAGCCCCTCGCCCTGGTACGATAACAGCTGGCTTGAAAGCCCGGAGTTCCTGCGCGGCGATTTCTGTGCCGCTCTGGTTTCCGGCCTCGTTGCTCCGCAAAGCCCGAATGAATTCCGCTGGGAGACTCTCTGGCATTATTATCAGGGCGGGCCGGAGGTCTTTAAGGGCGACATGCACTTCTACCGCACTGACAGCGACTATGCCCAGGAGAGCAGCACCATCGACACGGGGCACTGTCCCGTCTATCTCATGACCGGAGAATATGATTACTCCTGCACGCCGGAAGACACGCTGCGTACCGCAGAGCGTATTCCAGGTGCAGAAGCAATCATCATGGCCGATATGGGGCACTTCCCCATGTCGGAGAATCCGGCGGCCTTCCGAGAGCATATCCTCCCGGTGCTGGCGAAAATTGCGGACAAGGACTGAATGGCTCCGGATCAACACGAGGCAGAGACGCCGTACTGGAAAACCACCCCGCTGGAACAAATGAATCCGGAGCAGTGGGAAGCCCTTTGCGATGGTTGTGGCAAGTGCTGCCTCGTCAAGCTGATCGACGACGTGACAGACGAGCTGCACTACACCGATGTCGCCTGTACCCTGCTTGACTGTCATTCATGCCGATGCGGAGATTACCCAAACCGCAAAGCGAAGGTTCCCGATTGCGTCATACTGACTCCGGGCGTGCTGGAAGACCTTATCTGGATGCCCTCGACCTGTGCCTATCGGCTTGTCAAAGAAGGACGGGATCTGCCGCACTGGCATTATCTTGTCTGTGGCGATCCAGACATGGTTCATGCCGCAGGTATCTCTGTCCGTGGCCGGGCTGTGTCCGAGGAGTTTGTGCCGGATGAAAAACTACTGGACCATATTGTCGAGTGGGTCGAATAGGAAAATGCAGCGTTAACCCTTTTCTCGACATCAGAAGGTTCCCATCTGAAGCCGAACGGAGGAGCAAAGTCATGAGTCGGAATATGTGGATCCTAGCCGCAATTCTCTTGGTCGTCGTGTTTGCAACGATCTATCAGGAAGAAATTGGCGGTGGCGTCGACCGCCCCTGGACTGCCTGCAAGGAAAGTATGGTTCAGCAATGGCTTAGCGGTGATTGCACACCCAGAGATGGAGCACAAATCAAAATCCAACCTCAGGATTGAAGCGTGAAGAAAACGGTTGATCCATAGCAGAAAATGTAACGTTATAACATTTGTTCTAAATCCCGGTCTTCCCTCCCAGGAGCTTCGAAAATGATCCGACTTCCCCTTCTCTTCGCAGTTACGTTAACCGCGACGAGCACCCTGGCTACAGCCAGTGAAACGCGCCAAGCAGATGCACACGAACATGGCCATGGCCAACTCACCATAGCCATAGCGGGTGCTGAGGTTGAAATGGAAATTGAAATCCCGGGCATGGACATTGTCGGCTTCGAGCATGCACCGGAGACGGACGCACAGCACAAGGCATTCGATGCCGGAAAAGCCAAACTCACCGAAGGTGATGCTTTGTTCAGTGTCGTCGGCGAAGCCGGTTGTGCCCTCAAGGAAACCCATTTCCATGAGGAAGAAGATCATGACCATGACCACGATAAAAAATCATCTGAAGCAGAGCATGACGAAGAACATATGGAATTCCATGTGAGCTATCATTTCTCGTGCGAGGACACTGCCAAGATCTCCGGATTTTCCTTTCCTTTCTTCAAACAGTTTCCGAACAGCGAGGAGCTAGAAGTTCAAATTGTCTCGCCAAAAGGTCAGTTCCAGTTTGAGGTAAGCCCTGACGAACCGGCACTGACACTGAACTGAGCACCATGACCGAGCCCTCCGAACCATCGGAAACACCAACTGTCCTTCTGGAACACATTGCGTTCCAATGGCCAGGCAGCGCGTTCCGGTTCGGACTAGACCAGTTCAGAATTGAAAGGGCCGAGCGGGTTTTGCTGCTCGGCCCGTCCGGAGGCGGAAAATCTACTCTGCTCGGCCTGATTTCCGGGATCTCCCAACCACAGGAAGGCCGGATAGAAATTCTCGGAACAGATCTGACCAACCTCTCTTCGGCGCAACGCGACCGCTTCCGGGCGGAACATCTCGGCGTCATTTTTCAGATGTTCAACCTGCTGCCCTATGCGTCAGCCCTCGACAATGTCCGCATCGGCCTCAGTTTCGCCCCGCACCGAAGCCGCCGGGTCCGGGAACAGGAAACAGCCGAGGCTGCGGCTGCACGGCTCCTGAGCGCACTCGGCCTGCCGGAAAACATCCAGACGGGGCAACCCGCATCTCTGCTCAGTTCAGGTCAGCAGCAACGTGTAGCCGCTGCCAGGGCATTGATCGGCGACCCGGAACTCGTGATTGCAGACGAGCCGACCTCTGCTCTCGACGGAGAATCCCAGAAAGCCTTTCTCGATCTGGTTTTCAAACAACTGGACCGAAGCGGATCATCGCTTCTGATGGTCAGCCACGACGAACGATTGGCTGGCTGGTTCGACCGCGTGGTTCGCTTGACGGACATACAGCGTCACGAGGAAATACCCGATGCTGCTGCGTCTTAGCCTTCAATCACTGGCGAACCGGCGTTCAACGGCGCTGCTGACCATTCTCGCGCTCGCCATCAGTATCGCCCTCTTCCTTGGTGTGGAGCGGATCAGAACAGGCGCCCGGGCGAGCTTCGCGAACACCATCGCCGGAACCGATCTTATCGTCGGCGCGCGCAGCGGCAGCGTTCAATTATTGCTCTATTCGGTGTTCCGGATCGGCAATGCCACGAACAACATTACCTGGGAGAGCTACCGCGACATCGCCGACCAGCCGGAAGTAGCCTGGACTGTACCTATCTCGCTCGGTGACAGTCACCGCGGCTTCCGCGTCATGGGCACGACCGGCGCTTATTTCGATCATTACAAGTTTCGCGGTAATGCCCCGCTTACCTTCTCCGAGGGTGAACGTTTCGACGATCTTTTCGATGCCGTACTTGGCGCCGACGTGGCTGCGAATCTCGGCTACAAGGTCGGGGATCCGATTGTCGTGGCGCACGGTCTCGGTGCAGTCGGTTTCACGAAACATGAAGACATGCCGTTCCGTGTCGCCGGTATCCTCAACAAAACAGGCACGCCAGTTGACCGCACGGTCCATGTAAGTCTGAAAGCAATAGAAGCGATCCATGTCGATTGGCAAAGCGGCGCACGCAAGCCGGGCCAATCCACTGGTGCCGATGTGGTCCGGACTATGAATCTGACACCGAAGAGCATCACAGCGGTGTTGGTCGGTGTGACATCTAAGCTGAAGACCTTCCGTCTGCAGCGCCGGATCAACGAGTATCCGGAAGAACCCTTGCTCGCAGTCCTGCCCGGAGTTGCGCTGCAGGAGCTTTGGTCCCTGATCGGCGTCGCTGAGTCGGCGTTGGCCGGAATTTCAGGTATGGTGGTGCTCACAGCCATGATCGGCATGGTGGCGGCAATCCTGTCCAGTCTTTCGGAACGGCGACGGGAGATGGCAATCCTGAGAGCCGCAGGCGCGGGACCTTCAATAGTTGGGTGTCTGATGGTCCTGGAAGCTGGAACCCTTGCTCTCGCAGGTGCTCTTTTCGGAACCTTCCTGTTTCTTGCTGGACTCGCTATCGCTGGCCCGATTGTCGACAAAGCCTATGGGCTCTTCCTGCCTTTCTCGTTACCCTCCGCGAAAGAGCTTTTGATTTTGGGCGGCTTCGCTTGCGGTGGTATTCTTTCTGGACTTGTGCCCGCCGTCGGCGCCTACCGGATGTCCCTGGCTGATGGTATGACTGTCCGGCAATGAGGAGAGCGCTATGAAACATTTCGCATTCAGCCGCCGAGCCTCGCTGCGCATTGCGGCGGCCTCCGCCATGACATTTCTGGTAGGCCGCCATCCGGCTCTTGCCGCCGGTAAGCCCCGCGATATTCTCTGGGAAGACCTGCTTCCAGGCTTTGACAGTGCGCCTCAGCCAACGGATAAAAGCACGTCACTGTTCGATAATATCGGACCCGCTCCGGATCATAGTCGCGCCGCTCCGGCTTACAGCACCGTCGGGAAAGACGTTGTCAGAGAGCTTGCCGGAACCAATGTCAGGATTCCAGGATATATCATTCCTCTGGATTATAGCGGCGAAGGCGTGAACGAGCTCATCCTCGTGCCCTATGTCGGCGCCTGCATTCACGTCCCGCCGCCGCCGCCGAACCAGCTTATTCTTGTCAGGATCGCGCAATCCTATAATCCGCGCGAGATGTTCGAACCTGTTTATGTCTCCGGTGTGCTTGGTATCCTCGATGAGGAAACGGACTTGGCCGAAGTCGGCTACAGCCTTCAGGCTGACGCGATCACCCCATATGAATACTGAATTACCGGAATGACCCAATTGCGTATGTATTAATTCGCGTCCTAAACTCCCGCTTCGTTCGATTTTCCGTGGCCCCTCTCCTTCGCCACGGCCCACGGGAGAAAAATAGCCATGTCATCCATCGGCCAGATGCTGTCTTTCATCTACACGGATGACCTAGCGTCCGCCTCCGCATTTCTCGGAAAGACCCTCGGGTTTCGCCTCGCGCTCAATCAGAATGACCGATGTCATATCTTCGAAGTGGCGCCAAACGCCTTTCTTGGCGTTTGTACGAACCGCCCTCCTGCAGACGATCCGGCCGTAACGATCTCTTTTGTGTCAGACGATGTGGACGGTTTCTACGAATGCATGAAAGCAAAGGGCGTCGTCTTCGATGCCCCGCCCGCCTACAGCAAGACCTTCAACGTCTATTCAGCCTTTTTTCGGGGGATCGGTGCTTATCGTTTCGAGATCCAGGAATTCAGGGATTCCAGTTGGCCTTCCCCGGTCCGCTAAAGAATTTAGTCCAGGAGTATTGTTATGAGCCGCGATCTCGCAATGATGAGTGCGACCGATCTGGTCCAAGCCTATGCCGCCGGAACTATATCGCCGGTCGAAGTGGTGAAGGCATCATTAGTTGAGATCAGGAAGCACAACGAGACGTTCAATGCCTTTGTCCACATCGACGAGGGCACAACTCTAGCGGCCGCAAAAGCCTCGGAAGAGCGCTGGAAGGCAGGCACACCAATAGGCATCGTCGATGGTGTCCCGACCACGATCAAGGATTTGGCCGAAGTTAAAGGCTGGCCGGTCCGGCGCGGCTCCAGAACCAGCGATCCCAACTTCAGAAGTATAGCGGATTCCCCCTTTGTCGCCCGTCTGCGCGACCATGGCGCGGTCTTTATGGGCAAGACCACGACCCCGGAATATGGTTGGAAAGGCGTGACAGACAGCCCGCTCAGCGGCATTACGCGCAATCCCTGGAACCCGACAAAAACCCCAGGAGGCTCCTCCGGCGGTGCGGCCGTGGCGACGGCACTCGGCATGGGCGCGCTCAACCAAGGGACAGACGGCGGTGGCTCGATCCGTATTCCTGCGGCCTATACCGGTATCTTCGGGCTCAAGCCGACCTTTGGTCGCGTGCCGCAATATCCTGCGAGCGTGATGGGCACGGTATCACATGCAGGCCCGATGACACGGACGGTTGCCGACTCAGCCTTGATGCTTACCGTCATGAGTGGTCCTCATGTGATGGACTGGTACACAGCACCCGATGACGGCTGTGATTTCAGACAGCTCTCCGGAAAATCCGTTCGGGGCATGCGTATCGCTTACAGTCCTGATCTGGGTTTCGCCAAAGTCGACCGTGAGATTGCGGATCTGGTCGCAGCGGCGGTGAAACGCCTGGCCGAACTCGGCGCTCACATAGAGGAAGTCGATCTCGACTTTTCCTCCTCCGCCGAAACATTCAGACTTCACTGGTTTACCGGTGCCGCTAATGCCTACCGGAACCTCAGCCCCGAACAGCGTGAGATGCTCGATCCCGGGTTCGCTGAGGTCTGCCTGGAAGGATTGGAAATCACTCTCCCCGAATATCAGGATGGGATCCAGGCTAGGGAAAGACTGGGGCTTGAAGTCAATCAGTTGCTGGACCGCTATGACTTGTTGCTGACACCGGCAATGCCGACCGTGGCTTTCGACGCCGGACTTGAAGTTCCGGAAGGTTCGGGCATGCGACGCTGGACTGAATGGACCGCTTTCTCCTACCCGTTCAACCTGACCCAACATCCGGCGGCATCGGTTCCATGCGGGTTTACCGGCGAGGGTTTGCCTGCTGGGTTGCAAATAGTCGGACAAAAATATCGGGAAGATAAAGTGCTGCAGGCAAGTGCTGCTTATGAAGCTCTTTGTCCGTTCAAAATGCCAATCGCCGGCTGAAAACGCTCAACCACGAGCCTGTACAGATCGCGAAAAGAAGCGAATACTCATACTGGGACAGTGACCTAAATCACGATAGTGAGAGGTAGCTGAGATGCCTGACCTGAATCCGGACCAGACTAAAACCCTCTCTGAGGGCCTCTCAAGCATTCAGGGACAGGCCGAACGCTTACTTGGGGATGTCGGAAGACACTGTCGCCTCCCAAGTTGCCGACCTGCTGCATGAGCTTGCGGCCCTCCGTCTCCTCATCGGTCTGCCACAGGATAGAGACCGGCGGCGCCACCTGAGAGAGCCGCGCCGCGATATATCCATCTTCCGGATTGACGGCAAGGAAGTCGATTGCGCCATCGAGGACCTGTCAATCGGCGGCGCCTTTATCATCGCTGATTGGCCCGTCAAGCCGGACGCCGAAATTGAACTGAACATTCCGGAAGCCGGAAACGTGGCAGCTCGGGTCGTCTGCAGCACCGAAAACGGCGTCCATGTACAATTCGACAGCATCGGTGACCCGCAACTGATTGCCATCGCCAACAGTATGAGAGCGCATTACATCAAGTAATCCGGCGCCCGTTAAAATGCAGAACCCGGCGCTATGATGGCGAACCTGTCCGAGAGTCCCGCCAGACTGACTTCGTGCAGCATATCGGCATCAACGACCTTGCCGCCCGTGGGGCTCGGCAGATTACGGGTTGCGCAACCATCAGAGATCACCGCAGAACTCCAGCCAAGATCCAACGCCGCACGGGTGGTTGAGCTGACGCACATGTGGGTCATGAAACCGCCGATTATGAGCTTCTTCCGACCTGTAGCTTCAAGCACGGCCTGAAGATTGGTACCTGCGAAGGAATTCGGCAGCTTCTTGTCGACAATTTCCTCGCCCGCGTGCGGCTCCACCGCGTCGATGATGTCAAACCGGTCCGTCTCTGGATCGAACGCCCCGCCAGGGTTTCCCTTGTGGCGGACGTGGACGACCGGTGTACCTGCCGCCCGTGCTTTCGCTAGCACCGAGGCAAGCACATCCGCTGCGGGTGCCACACCCGGTAACGCCAGGGCACCGCTGACATATTCATTCTGGGCGTCAATCAGCAACAGAACAGCCTCCCCGAGGGCTGGCGGCGTGTTGGGCACGCCAGCCATCTGGAGAAGTGTTTTCGGCGTATCGCTCATTTTGGTTTTCTCCGGTTTGCGCACTTTAGCGCTTTAAGCAGCAAGCGGCCCCATGCCGCGGCGCAGGGCCTTGCCTGGACGTGCCCCCGTGTGGGCGCCTGCCCCCCAGACCATACGGCCATTCACGAACACACTTTCGATACCGCCGGACGGCGCTGTGGGGTTATCGAAATCGGCCCGATCGATCACAGTCTTCTCGTCGAACACGCAGATATCGGCAAAATCACCTTCGACGATACGGCCACGCCCCTTCAGACCAAACTTATCGGCGGAAAGTCCTGTCATGCGGCGCACCGCCTCTTCCAACGCGAACAACTCGAGATCGCGGCAATAGTGGCCCAGCACGCGCGGAAACGTGCCCCAGAGCCGAGGATGCGGGAATTCGTCATGGGGCAAACCATCAGAGCCAATCATGGCATGCTCGAACTTGAGAATGCACTGCACATCCTCCTCGCTCATGCTGAAATAGATCGCGCCGGCCGGTTGCAGCATTTCGGCAGCCTCGAAGACATCACAGCTGAATTCCTTGGCAATATCATCGAGCATACGTCCCGCCAGATCCGGACGCGCCTTCGACCAAGTGATTTTCACCTTCTCTGCAAGTGCAATTGCATCCGCCTTCAACACGGTCGAGGAAGCCGCATAAGGATAGATATCAAGGCCGATATCCTGGTGGTGCATGTGTTTCTCGATGCAGGCCAAGGTCTCGCAGCTGCGGCCAAAATTGTGTTTTCCCTGCACCTTGTGGTGCGAAACAATCACCGGAACGTCCGCCTCGCGGCCGATGGAGAAGGTTTCCTCAAGCGAGTCGATGACCTGATCTGACTCGTTCCGCATGTGCGTCACATAGCGAGCGCCGAAAGCTTTCAGACTGCGCGAAAGTTCAATTACCTCCTGAGTCGGCGCTTTCTGCGACGGTGCGTAGAAAAGGCCAGTGGAGAAACCGACGGCACCGGATTCCAGTCCTTCTTCCAGTAGACCGCGCATGGACTTGATTTCTTCGTTGGTCGCCGCCCGGTCGAGGCGATCCATAATGCCGACCCGGAGCGTCGAATGGCCGACGAGGAAAGCCGCGTTCACTGATGCCGGCGCCTGCTCGACGGCGCTCAGGAAGGAATCGAATGTGGCGAACTTGTACCAGTCAGCGTCCCCGATCAGATCGAGTGGCGGCGGTGGCACGTCGGTCACCAGCGGTGCGAGGCTGATGCCGCAATTGCCGACGACGACAGTCGTCACCCCCTGGCTGACCTTCATATCGAAATCGGGCTCGCACAGCAGCATACGGTCGTCATGGGTATGAACGTCGATGAAGCCCGGGGCAACGATGCGGTTGCTGACATCAATCCGTCGTCCAGCGTCCGATTCGGACAGATCACCGATGGCTGCAATCTGCTCATCCCGGATACCGACATCAGCACGCCGTCTCGGCGCTCCAGTGCCGTCGACGATATCGCCGCCTTCCAAAACGATATCGAACCCTGCTTCTGCCATTACCCGTTCCCCTCAGCCTAGGTATTTCCAGGCTAGATCGGACGAGGACGCGCGCATGAAGTCAATGGCCGCGGCGGAATTTATGCCGGAGCCCAGCAGCACAAGTAGGACAAACCTTGAGATTGGTGAAAGTCACGGCGTAGGCTCTGGGTCCCTCTCGAAGTGGATCACGACATGACTTCCAGCACGACCCGCCACGCGGATTACATCATCATTGGAGCCGGTATGGCGGGCGCGTCCTGCGCTTACTTTCTTGCGCCGCATGGTTCCGTCCTGCTGCTGGAGCGGGAAAGCCAACCCGGCTATCACACGACCGGACGCTCCGCTGCCCTTTATATCGAGAGCTATGGAAATGCTGCGATCCGCGCGTTGAACCGTGCTGGTAAGCCGTTTTTTCTGAACCCGCCGGAGGGCTTCGCCCAAGACCCGATACTGACCCCTCGCGGCTCACTGATTCTGGCCGAAGCAGATCAACTCGATGCACTGGCCGACATACATAAAGAACTGGCGGCAAACACGACCGGAATCGAGATCGTCGAGGGCACCCGCCTGCTGGAGCTATTCCCGGCTATCGATCCCGCCAAGACCGTGCGCGGCCTCTACGATCCGAGCGACATGGACATGGATGTCCATGCCCTCCATTGGGGCTTTATCCGCGGCATGCGCGCCAGTGGCGGAGAAATCGTGACAGACGCCGAAATCCAGGGGCTGACCCGGACTGCGGATGGCTGGACGGTCGAGACACGGGCCGGAACCTTCACTGCACCCGTTGTCATCAATGCCGGCGGCGCTTGGGCGGACGAGATCGGTAAGATGGCCGGCGCCAAGCCGATCGGGCTTATACCGAAACGGCGCACTGCCTTCACCTTCGATCCACCGGAAGGGATCAATCCGGATACATTGCCCGCAGTCGTGAACGTGAACGAGGACTGGTACATCAAACCGGAAGGCGGACGCTTCCTTGGCTCCCCCGCAGATGAGACCGCATCCATGCCGACGGATGCACAGCCTGAGGATCTCGACCTCGCTATCGCCGTCGACCGGATCGAGAATGCCACCACACTAAAGGTAGGGCGCTTTCACAGCCGTTGGGCGGGCCTCCGCTCCTTCGTCGAAGATAAATCCCCTGTGGTCGGTTTCGAGCCCGATCTGGATGGCTTCTTCTGGCTTGCTGGACAAGGCGGATACGGCATCCAGACTTCCGCCGCCATGGGAATGACGTCAGCCGCGCTGGCGCAAGGCAATCCCCTCCCCGATAAGGTCGCAGCCGAGGGACTCGCTATTGCCGATCTCGCTCCGGATCGCCCGTCGCTTGCAGATGCAGCCTACTTCACAGGTTCAGAATCCTGAGCGGGAAAATAATTTCTGCAGAACCGGGACAGAAAGACTAGGAATTCCTTGCGGACCGCAAAAAGAGGACCGAACTATGCAAATCGTTCCCAACGCTCTTTTGTGCTTTTGACAAGGAGCCATATGACGCCTAGAAACCGCGCTCCACTTGGATTTTAAACGGAACACCCGGCCCGATGGATCATCTCGACGCGCTGGAAGCGCAGAGTGTCTACATTCTGCGTGAAGCCTTTAACAAGTTCGACCGCATGGGCATGCTCTGGTCCCTCGGCAAGGATTCGAATGTCATGGTCTGGCTCGCCCGCAAGGCGTTCCTGGGCCATGTCCCGTTCCCGCTGATGTTCTGTGACACCGGAAAGAAATTTCCGGAGATGTACGACTTCCAGAAGAAGTACTCCGCCGAGTGGGGTGTGAACCTTATCGTCCGAGACTGCCCGCCGATCGAGGAGATCGATCCGACGCTGCCTCCGGCCACGCGCTCCGCCGCCCGTAAGACCGAAGCACTGAAGCGTCTCATCGCCGAGCAGGACATGCAGGCCGTGGTCGCCGGTATTCGCCGGGACGAAGAAGCGACCCGCGCCAAGGAACGCGTCTTCAGTCCACGCGGAACGAATGCCGAATGGGATTTCCGAGATCAGCCGCCGGAATTCTGGGACCAGTTCAAGACGGATTTTGCGCCCGGCACCCACATCCGGATCCATCCGATCCTGCATTGGACCGAGCTGGACATCTGGCGCTATATCCAGCGAGAGAACATTCCGATCGTCGATCTGTATTTCTCGAAAAACGGCAAACGCTACCGCTCTCTTGGCGATCAGGACATCACGAACCCGATCGAGAGCGAGGCGGCGACAATCGAAGAGATCATTGCTGAACTCGAAGGAACCACCATCGCCGAACGGAGCGGCCGCGCCATGGACCACGAGGCGGAAGACGCCTTCGAACGGCTCCGTACCGCAGGCTATATGTAAGAACCTTTGCCGCACTTGACCGGTCACGAGAATTAAAAATGCACGTTTCTTCTGAAATTCCTCCTCTTAAGCTCGTCGTCGTCGGACATGTCGATCATGGCAAGTCGACCCTGATCGGGCGCCTCCTGCACGAGACAAACTCGCTGCCGGACGGCAAGGCCGAGGCTGTCATCGCCATGTCCGAACGGCGCGGCATGCCGGTCGAATGGGCCTTCGTGCTAGACGCCCTGCAGGCGGAGCGCGACCAGGGGATCACCATCGACACGACACAGATCTTCTTCAATACGGAGAATCGCAATTATGTCATCATCGATGCGCCCGGTCACAAGGAATTCCTGAAGAATATGGTTTCCGGTGCGGCATTGTCGGATGCGGCCGTGCTGGTGATCGACGCCAAGGACGGCATGCAGGAGCAATCCCGGCGGCACGGCTATATCCTGCACCTGCTCGGGGTACGGCAGGTTGCGGTCGTCATCAACAAGATGGATCTCGCGGACTATCGCGAGGAACGTTTCCAGGAACTCACCAACGAAGTCCGGAATTATCTGTCCGAGTTGGGCCTCGAGGCTTCCGCCATCATCCCAGTCTCCGCCCGTGAGGGACAGGGACTGATCACCGAGCCGGACAAAATGCCCTGGTACCGAGGCCCTTCCCTCGTCCAGGTGCTCGACAACTTCACGCCTCCGGTGCTGCCTACAGAGCGGCCGCTGCGCTTTCCGGTGCAGGATGTCTATAAGTTCGATGAGCGACGGATCATCGCAGGCCGGATCGAGAGCGGCCGCATCCACACAGGCGACACGATCCTGATATCCCCGTCCAACAAGACAGTGACGGTCAAAAGCATAGAGAGCTGGAGCACCAAGGAAACAGCAATCAGCGCTTCGGCCGGTCAGTCGGTCGGTATCACGCTCAGCGAGCAGCTTTTCATCGAGCGCGGCCAGATGATCAGCCACGAGTCCAATGCTCCGTTCGAAACCAATGTATTCCGTGCCCGGATCTTCTGGCTCGGCCACAATCCGCTGGAAGTCGGCAAGCGCTACAAACTGAAGCTCGCCACCAACGAGCAGATTGTCGAGGTCCAGTCGATCGAGACCGTGATCGATGTCGAGAACCTGACGACCGGCATGGGTGACCGGCTGGAGCGCAACGCCATTGGAGAGGTGACGCTCCGCGCCCGCGCCATGCTGGCGCTTGATGAATTCTCCGACAATCCGAAAACAGGACGCTTCGTCCTCGTCGACGGGTACGACACAGTCGGCGGCGGCACGATCTTCATGGAAGGCTACCCGGACCAGCGCACCCGCACCGACGTGCGCTCGACCAACATCACAGCAGTCGAGCACCGGGTGACACCGGAGTTGCGCGCCAATGCCAACGGACATGAGGGTGGAATTCTCTGGCTGACCGGCCTTTCCGGCGCAGGCAAGTCAACCATCGCGATTGAACTGGAACAGCAGCTCTTCGCCAAAGGCTATCAGGTGTATGTGCTGGACGGAGATAATGTCCGCTTCGGGCTATCCTCCGATCTCGGCTTTGCCCCGGAAGACCGGGTGGAGAACATCCGCCGCGTCGGCGAGGTAGCCAAACTCTTCGCCAGCGCAGGCGTGCTGGTCATCACGGCCTTCATCTCACCTTACCGTGCCGACCGCGACCGAGCCCGCTCTATCGCCCCGGATATGTTCCACGAGGTCTATATCGCGGCCGATGTTGCGACCTGCGAAGGACGAGATCCGAAAGGCCTTTACAAGAAGGCCCGAGCTGGCGAAATCAAGGAATTTACGGGCGTTTCAGCGCCCTATGAGGAACCTGTAACGCCGGAAGTCACGGTCGAGACAGCGGATCGGACAGTGAATGAATCCGTCGCCGAACTGATGGCCTATGTGGAAGAGAATTTCAGCATGGTGAAGCGGAACGGCGGTCGCTAAAGATGCCGCCCGCGCTCTAGAATCTCCAGCATGTACTCCCGATAGGTCATGCCGAGTTCTTTCGCACGCTTGAGCCGGCGCTGCAGGATCAGGCGGTCCGGCGGCGGCTCCCACGCCTTGGCAACGGCTTTGCGCCAGTATTTGAGATGGTAGGCATTGCTCAGAGGTGGCCCCATATTGTGACCGATGCCAATGGGCGCTCTTTTGCGCAGGCCGACCAGCGCGGAAACCTTGTGCCGTTGTATGCGATTCATAGACGTATGGAATTCATTGAGGCGTGATCCGATAGGCACAACGACGTGCGCCCGCAAGAATGTGATCGGTCCGCTCTACCACGCAATCCGGTCCGAGAACATCTTGAAAAAGCTCCAGTTCGGCTCGGCATATGCCTTGGCATTCCGTTGCTGCCGCACAGATCGGGCAGTGGTTCTCAATGAGAAGGAACGAGCCGTTTTCCGCCTCCGACCAATCGGCCATATAGCCTTCCCGTTCCCGCATTGCGGTCAGCCGATCGAGCCTGTCCGTGAGACTTGCAGCTTCATCGGTTTGAGCCCTGTAGGCATTCAGGGTTTCAACCCGTCGCTTCTCGATCAAACGGTCGAGCCCAGCATCCCCGAACAGCTCTCGGACGGACTGCAGGAGCTCAACGGTCAGCTGTGCGTGATTGTCTGGAAACCTAGCGTGTCCTGTCTCGGTCAGCATCCAGTACCGCTTCGGCCGTCCCCGCCCTTGGCGCCGGTCCTCAGGCTCGACAAAACCGGCATCAGCGAGTTTCGCCAGATGCTGGCGAGCCGCTTCCCCGGTCATCGAGAAATGCGCTCCGAGTTCTCCGATGGTCTGCGGACCTCGGGTTTTCAGTTGGAACAGGATGCGATCAGCGGCGCGGTCATTCATATCGGTTTTCCAAGACGTTACCAGTCTTTATCAAGAAAACGCTTGGTTTGGAAAGGCAGGATCGAGAAATCACTTCAGTCAATCAGATTCTCAAGGCTTTCCAGACGGTCCGCCTCTTCCGACGGTTTATCCCAGCGGATACGATGAAAGCGCGGAAACCGCATGGCGACCCCGCTCTTGTGCCGAGATGAGCGGTGCACGCTGTCGAAAGCAACCTCGACAACAAGTGAATGCGTCACCTCTCTAACAGGCCCGAACCGGTTCACCGTGTTATCGCGCACCCACTTATCCAGCTTTTTCAGTTCCTCGTCGGTAAATCCGGAATAGGCTTTGCCGACCGGAACGAGTTCCGGCCCCGCCTCCCCGTCCCGCCAGGCACCGAACGTATAGTCCGAATAGAATGACGAGCGCCGACCGTGACCACGCTGGGCATACATAATGACTGTATCCACGGTGAGCGCATCCCGTTTCCACTTGAACCAAGGCCCTTTAGGTCGCCCGGCTTGATAAACGCTGTCCCGATGCTTCAGCATCAGCCCCTCGATCTGCTCGCCACGGCATCCGGCCCTTAGCGCCTCAAGCGCTTCCACACTGTCGAACAAGACCAGCTCCGACAGGTCCATGCGTTCTGGCTGTTCACGATCCCAGAAGGCACCCAGCCGTGTGCGCCGTTCTTCAAAACCGAGACCACGCAGATCCTGAATACCGTCGAACAGGATGTCGTATAGCCGAACATGGGCTGGATGCTGTTGCAGCATCTTTGCGGTCACACGCTTTCGATTAAGGCGCTGTTGCAGATCGTTGAAGGGAGCGACTTCGCCCTCCCGGACTACCAGCAGCTCGCCATCGAGAACACCTTCGAACGTCATAGAATCAACGATATCTGGAAAGGCTGCAGAAATATCGTCGCCAGTCCGGGAATATAGCCGTCTCTCGCCGCCTCGGGCCGCAAGCTGAACCCTTATCCCGTCCCACTTCCATTCCGCCGCATAGTCCGCAAGATCCAGCTTCTCCAGCTCCAGTTGCTCCAGCGGATTGGCCAGCATCAGAGGACGGAAAACAGCGCGGTCACTCATGTCCGGACGGGGCGCCCGCCCCTCCAGCCAGGCGAACAGCGCCTCATAGGGCAGCTCCAGCCCGTGCCATATTTCTTCTATTTCGTCCGCTGATGTCCCGAAAGCATCCCCTAGCGCTGTCTTGGCGAGACGCGAGGAAACCCCGACCCTCAGCCCGCCGGTGACCAGCTTCAGCAAGGCCCAGCGTCCGGTCGCATCAAGCGTGTCGAGCCAGTGTTCAAGCTGCTCACCCGCTTCAGCCGTCTTAAGACCTGCAAGCTGACCAGGAATCTCTCCCAAGCGAGGCGGGGCCGCATTTGTTGGCCGCTCGGGCCAGATCAACGCCACGGTCTCTGCAAGATCGCCGACGAAGTCATATGACCAGCCAAATAGCTCCGGATCGACGCGCTGCATGCCCAATTGCCGTATCAGGGCAGGTCTCGCGCTTTTAAGATCCAGTGCGCCAGCCAGAGCCGCAAGAGCGATGCCCCGGTCCGGGTCGGACGCATGCGTGAAATAATCCGCCATCAACTTCAGTTTGACAGTGCGTTGCGGCGCGTAGAGCAACCGGTCGAGGAGGTAGGAGAAACGCTTCATCAGCCTTCCTCCTCATATCCTATGAGCCGGAGCGCCTGAGCCTCCATACCTTTCAGACCTGCGGCATGAACCAGGGCTTCTTCGCGGCCGTGTGTTACCCAGACCTCTGGCGCTCCGACATCGTCCAGCGTCGCCAGTAATTCATCCCAGTCGGCATGATCCGAAATCACTAGCGGAAGCTCGACACCGCCCTGCTTCGCCCGCTGTTTCACCCGCATCCAGCCAGACGCCATACAGATCACAGGGTCCGGCAGTCGGCGGGCCCATCGGTCGACGATGGAAGATGGTGGTGCCAGCACGATCTCACCCTTCAACGCATTGCGTGGCTGGCCTTTCTCGCCCGCAGTGGCGGGCAGCAGTTCACCAAGATCCACACCATGCTCCTGATAAAGTGCGCAGAGAGGCAGTAACGCACCATGGAGATAAAGCGGGCGGTCATATCCCGCAGCCCGGATCAGCGATATCAGGCGTTGTGCCTTGCCAAGGGAATAAGTTCCGATCACATGGCAGCGCTCCGGAAACAGCGCATGCGAATGCATCAGTGTTGCTATTTCATGGCGGTCCTCCGGATGCCGAAAAACCGGCAGACCAAACGTCGCTTCGGTGATGAAAACATCGCAGGGCACCGGCTCGAAACCGGTGCATGTCAGATCGGGTCGGCGTTTATAATCACCGGAAACGACGACCCTTTCGCCCCTGTATTCCAGGACGACCTGCGCACTGCCAAGCACATGCCCTGCCGGCATCAACGAGACCGTCACGCCATTGATGGTGATCTTCTCTCCAAAGCGGAGGGCTTGGCTGCTCTTGAACGGCATCTCGCCATAGCGGACCCGCATAATGGCGAGCGTCTCGGCTGTGGCAGCGACAGCGCCGTGCCCTGGACGGGCATGGTCCGCGTGGCCGTGGGTGATTATCGCACGATCAACCGCGCGGGTCGGATCGACATGAAAGCCGCCCGGCTCGACATGCAGGCCTTCCGGCCTGACCCTAATCCAGCTTGCCCTGCGCGCGGCTTTGGCCATTCCTACTCGATATTGTCCGTACGTGCCTGCTTACCCAGATAGCCGCCGTGATGACGAAGTCCATATTCGTGCCGCGAGACGCCCTTGCGCTCCATCAGCACCAATGCCAGCGCATCGCTGACAGCGGACATGACGGCCATACTCGCCGACGGTGTAAGCCCCAACGGACACGGTTCTTTCACCGCGCCCATATCGACGATCACGTCCGACAAGTCCCGCAGGCCACTATCAGGATGCGAGGTGATACCGATCACCTTGCCGGCGTCGACATGACGACTGAGTTCGATGAATTCCAGCACTTCTCTGGTCTTGCCACTGGTCGAGAACGCAACGATGCAATCCCCTGGCGCGACCATGCCCAAATCGCCATGTGCGGCCTCACTCGGATGAATGAAGAAGGCCGGTGATGCCGTGGAGCTCAGGATCGCCGCAAATTTATGAGCAATGAAACCCGCCTTGCCCATACCGGTCGTGATGATTTTGCCCGGCGTACCCTGGAGAATATCCAGCGCCTTCTCATAGCTTTCATCGACCTTGATCGCGTTGATGGCTGCGGCTTCCGCATCCAGAATCATCTTGATGCGGGAAGTGATGTCGGAACTGTTCAAGGGAGCCTCGAAATATCAGGTTTTCCAGATGCCGGAACTTAGCCGACCGCTGGATGAGACTCCAGCCTCACGACGCAGTGTTTCTTTCATCAGCCTTCATGCTGCAGGCCTATTCGTGATCAGTTGGCGTTAATTCAATGCTGCATTGCAACATTTTCAATTCGCGCTCTCGTGACGATCTTCTACACAAGATCGCAAGATGTTGTTGCCCGAACAGGAGCTGTACATGTTCACTGAAAAAACCAAACGACCCCGGGTCTATTTTTCTGACACACAGCGCAAATGGTCGACTTTGCAGGCTGCCTCAGCTCAGGAAATGATCGACGGCTTAGCACGTCACAACGATGCAACCGATACAGAAAGTCAAACTGCATCGGCAGACCAGAAAGCCGCCTGACAGTATTGCGACTGCGAACATAAAATTCGAATAAGACTAAAACAGTTTCTCCGGCTTTTTGTTCCCCGGCCCGATCCCACGGTTAGCGCAGCCTCAGGGTTGGATTACTGGATAGCACGGCCTACTCTTCGCTGGCTCCACCCGGAGCATATATTCAGCGTTCGAAGAGGCCCCCCAATGCCCGAACCCGTTGTTCTGCTTTCTAAAGACACACGCGGTGTTGCTACCGTTACGATCAACCGACCCGAGGTAAACAACGCCTATAACGGCGACGTCATCCAGGGGCTTATCGATGCTTTCGGCGACTGTGCCGCGGATGACGCAGTCCGTGTCGTGGTACTCAGGGGTAACGGTAAGCATTTCCAGGCCGGCGCCGATCTGAAATGGCTGAACACCATCGGCGCACTCTCTCCGGAAGAAAATGTCGAAGTTTCGCGTCGCACGGCTTCTGCCGTCTGCGGCTTAAACGATTTTCCGAAACCGACCGTGGCATTGGTGCATGGCGGTTGTTTCGGGGGCGGTGTCGGTATCGTGGCTGCCTGTGATGTTGTGATTGCAAGCAAGGATGCGATTTTCGCCATTACCGAAGCCCGCTGGGGTGTGATGGCAGGGATAATCGTGCCTCACCTGAACGCCGCCATGGGGCCGCGCAATGTCCGCCGCTACGCCCTTACCTGCGAGCGGTTCAAGGCTGCGAAGGCAGCAGAAATGGGGTTAGTGCATGAAGTCTGCGCGACCAGCACACTCGACGAGGCCGCAGCACCTGTGATCGACCAGCTGCTGCTTTCAGCACCTGAGGCGATGACACAGACCAAACAGGTCATCTTGGAACACGCCAACATCGCGCTTGAAGATGCCTATTTTGAACGATTGGTCGCGCAGCACGCGGCAAAACGCCAATCGGATGAAGCCTCCGAAGGCCTGACAAGTTTCGCAGAGAAACGTGAGCCGTCCTGGTATCCAGGAGCGACCTGAGAAGTCACATTCTAAACTTGGCAGGGTTCGATCCCCGGTGGGGTTCCGTTTGGGTGGTTGATTCTTACATAGCTGACAGTTTTATCTTTTTTTTATCATGGGTAGTAGCGTATGTTGGCCATAACGTCGTAGCCAAGTACACAACAGTCCATCGCAACCGGATTGAGCGCGGAGTAAATGAAGACATTCCTTACCCACCTCGCTTTATCGACTGACAGCGACCTACCTCCCACAGCCATAACGTGACCCTTTCCAAAGTGAGCGCCACACCCTCAAACGAGGTTGAGCCCCTGTCCTGGCGTGTGGATACGGATAGACAATTGCTGTTTATTGATCTGGCGTCAGGCTTTACAGATTACGACCTGACAAAGCATATTCCGACAATTTGGAAAGAAAATCCGGACATCATCTGGTTCAACGTGGTTGTCGATCAACACCGCAATGACGAAACAAACAACTGGAGCTGGAACGGGCTGCTCACTATCGCCCAGGAATGGCAGGCATACGCACAAGGCAGGAACTCTGGCAAACATGTCGCCATCGTCACCGAGAATTACTGGATCACTCAGCTTGTAAACAAAGCCTTAGGCCCGATCTTTCCAGGCAGCACATTCAAGTGCTTCAAGGATCATGCGGAAGCAACGGCATGGGCCCTCACTGGCCCTCGGCCGGAAATGCAATAGCCGCTTGCTGTAATCCCGCTCAGCGACCACTTTTGGACCATGCTGGATAAAGCCGCTCAGTCCCGACCCGATATGACAGGCCTGCCAAAAACTTTCCGAGACTGGTTTGCCGGAAAAAACTGGCACCCGCACCAGCACCAGCTTGAAATGCTGGAAGCTGCACGTATGGGCAAACATGCCTTGCTGATCGCGCCAACCGGAGGCGGTAAAACCCTCGCAGGTTTCCTTTCGAGCCTGGTTGAGTTGGCCGAATCACCTTATGACGGTCTGCACACGCTTTATATCTCGCCGTTGAAAGCCCTTGCTGTCGATATCCATCGCAATCTGACGCAGCCGATCGCGGAAATGGCCCTGCCGGTGACGGCGGAAACCCGAACCGGCGATACTCCTCAAGCTAAAAAGCAACGCCAGCGTCGCAACCCGCCCAACATCCTGCTGACAACACCGGAAAGCCTCGCCCTGCTGCTTTCCTATACCGACGCGCCGAAGATCTTCCGCCGTCTGCGCACCATTGTCATCGATGAGCTGCATGCATTGGCCCCCAACAAGCGCGGGGAGCTCCTGTCGCTCGGCCTAGCCCGCCTGGCTAAACTCGCACCGGAAGCACGCCGCGTCGGGCTCTCGGCCACTGTCGCTTATCCCGACGCACTGGAAGCCTATCTATCTCCTACCGGCCGGACGGGAAGCGGGATGGTTGAATGCGTCACGGGTGGCGGTGCGGTCGCAGCCAATGTGAGGATCATGATCGGGCGTGGGCATTTTCCCTGGTCCGGCCATATGGGCAGCTACGCGGTCGAGGATATCTACGAGCAGATCTGCTGTGCCGCGACCACGTTGGTCTTCGTCAACACACGGGCGCAGGCTGAGATCCTGTTCCAGGCGCTCTGGAAGATCAACGAGCAGAACTTGCCAATCGCTTTGCATCATGGCTCGCTCGCAGCGGAGCAACGGCGCAAGGTCGAAGCTGTCATGTCGAAAGGCGGATTGCGGGCAGTCGTCGCGACCTCATCCCTCGATCTCGGGATCGACTGGGCGGCGGTCGATCTGGTCATTCAGGTGGGCGCGCCAAAAGGCTCCTCTCGCCTGCTACAGCGGATCGGACGTGCCAATCACCGGCTCGACCAGCCTAGTCGCGCCATCCTGATTCCAGCGAACCGATTCGAGGTGCTGGAATGCCAGGCGGCCATTGATGCAGTAAACGAGATGACCCTCGATGGAGAGTTGCCGAGCGAAGGCACTCTCGACGTACTAGCACAACATATTCTCGGCACAGCATGTGCCGGCCTGTTTCATCCGGATCAGCTTTATGAAGAAATCCTTACCGCTGCGCCATATGCAGATCTTAGCCGGGAGGATTTCGATGCGGTTCTTCGTTTTGTCACGGATGGCGGATACGCCTTGCGGACCTACGACCGGTTCCGCCGCTTACGGCCGACGCCCGACGGATTGCTGACCGTTGTCAATCAGCGAGTCGCCCGATCCTACAGAATGAATGTCGGCACCATTGTCGAGGCGATCACGCTTAAAGTCCGGATGCGCCGTGGGCGCTTCCTTGGCGAGATAGAGGAATATTTTGTCCAGGGCCTGACGCCTGGCGACACCTTTCTGTTTGCGGGCCAACTCCTGAAATTCGAGGGCGTCCGCGAAACAATTGTCGAGGTCAGCCCGGGCAAGGGAGATGATCCGGAAATTCCGGCGTATATGGGCGGCCGCCTGCCCTTCACTACGCACCTGTCTGACCGGGTGCGCGCCATGCTTGAGGATGACCGGAACTGGCCGACATTGCCCGCCCCCGTCGAGGACTGGTTGCGCATGCAGCAATGGCGCTCGGTCATGCCGAAAAAGGACAGGCTTCTGGTTGAAGTGTTTCCGCGAGGCGGGAAATTCTATCTTGTCGCTTATTGCTTCGCCGGACGGAACGCGCACCAGACTCTTGGCATGCTGCTGACACGGCGGATGGAACGGGCGGGTCTCGATCCGCTCGGTTTCGTTGCCAGTGATTATGTGATTGCCATCTGGGGACTGAAGGAGCCAACGACGGAAGATGTCGCCGCCATTTTCGATCAAGACATGCTGGGCGACGATCTTGAGGAGTGGATGGCGGAGTCGACGCTACTGAAGCGCACATTCCGCAACGTTGCGGTGATTGCCGGTCTAATCGAACGCAAGCTGCCGGGGCACGAGAAGACGGGCCGGCAAGTCACTTTCAATGCCGACCTGATTTATGACGTACTCCGCAGCCATGAGCCAGATCATGTCCTACTCCGCGCCACGCGCGCTGACGCGGCACGCGGCCTGACGGACATCCGCCGTCTGGCCGAGCTTCTGGTCCAGGTGCATGGTAAAATTGACGTCAGGCACCTCGACAAGGTCTCACCACTCGCGGTGCCGATTCTTCTTGAGATCGGCAAAGAACAGGTCTACGGCGGCGCACTCGACACCCTATTGGAGGAAGCGGAAGCCAACCTGGTCAACGAAGCGACCGGCGGTCAAATGCAGGCAAATCTGCCGATCTAGCCAGACGCGTTAATTCACGACGATGGTCGGCGTCCCACCATACATTTCAGAGATGATGGTCTGGGCATGCGCGATCATTTTGGAATTCTCGGTGCCTTTAATGGAAAAAACATTCGCACCGCTTGATCGGGAAAAAGAGACGTAATTCTGAAGGCCGTAGTTTGTAAGAAAAATAGATTCGTAGTTCATATTATCCGTGCGTGATCATGATAGTTGGCAGAAAGCTTAAGGAAGTGGCGGATCAAATTTGATCGAACGCGACCTGCTGTCTGGGTAAATAAGGGCGATCAGAAACCGCCCCTATTTCTATAAATCAGTACTTTAGTCGACGATCTTTACATTTTCGGCAGACGATTTACCGCCCTGACCGGGAACCAGATCGAACGAGACCTTCTGGCCTTCGCTGACGCTATTAATGCCTGCACGCTCAAGAGCGGAAATGTGCAAAAAAGCGTCTTTAGACCCATCTTCCGGCTCGATGAAGCCGTAGCCTTTGGTTGCGTTGAACCATTTTACGGTACCAATGGTCATGACTTTTCCTTTCACGACAAATGAAGCGATCCGAAGCCCAATGCGCCGGACCTAGGGTAACGCTCAAAATATCGGAGAAGGAACTTGGTCGTCGGCGAAGCGGCGAGGCAGTCTTTTAACAGCGAATTCTAAACGCTACAGACACATAGGACCTATATACGCAATCGCAAGTTATTTTACGTCGCAATCCCCTGTTTTCATCATTTTGAAACATTCACCTCCTCAGCCAAACAGAGGTCCAGGGCGCGACTACACATTGTGTATTGTTCGGTTTGACCGTTGACCCGGTTCCTTGGATCGGCCAAAGCAACGCCATGACTTCTGAACCGCTGCACCTCAATACCGTCTCCCTTCTCGCAGATCTCACCGGCGCCTTGTTCTGGCCGGACCGGTCATTGCTCATTGTCTCCGATCTGCATCTGGAGAAAGGGTCGAGCTTCGCCGCAAAAGGCATTCATCTGCCGCCTTACGATACCGCCGTCACACTGAAACGGCTGAAAAAGGTCTGCGATCGTTACAGGCCTGAATCCGTGATTTGCCTCGGTGACAATTTTCACGACACCGGTGGGCCGGAGCGGATGGGAAAAGCCGACCGAGACACTCTTGAAAACCTGGTTGCCGCGCATGATTGGCGCTGGATCACCGGCAACCACGATCCTGAACTGCCCGATGACCTTCCCGGACGATGCATGACAGAAGAAACCGTTGGCGCCCTCACCTTTCGCCACGAGGCTTCTCGGCACATGGTAAGTGGCGAGATCAGCGGTCATTATCATCCGTCGGCACAAATACGGACCCGGCAGCGCTATTTGAGCGGTCGCTGTTTTGCTCACAACGGTGACAAGCTGATTATGCCGGCCTTCGGCGCATTAACTGGCGGCCTAACGGTTCGTGACGCAGCCATTCGCGCCGTCCTGGGCCACCAATTCGATGTTCTCTTCCTTGGGCCTAAACGGATCTATCGGTTTCCGACAGACGGACTTTGCTGAACGGAAGTGATCCGAGTCTGGAACGGGCCCGTATTTCACTTTGAATGTTTTACGGATGGTAGCGTGACCGAACGACCGATAATTCTCTGGTTTCGCCAGGATCTCCGGCTCGGCGACAATCCCGCCCTTGCGGCAGCGGTTGCGTCTGGAGCCCCAATCCTTCCAGTTTTCGTTCTCGATGAGGAAACGCCGGGCAAATGGTCACCGGGCGGAGCATCCCGCTGGTGGCTGCATCAGAGCCTATATGCACTCGGACAAAGCCTTGCCGCCATAGACTGCCCGCTGCTGTTGCGGCGCGGCACTGGGGCAGAAGTCATCCGTTCGCTCGTTGCGGAAACCGATGCACGCGCCGTTTATTGGAACAGGTGCTACGAGCCTTTCGCCATCCTCCGCGATACCGCGCTGAAAAACGCGCTTAAGGATGATGACGTCGAGGTCGAGAGTTTCAATGCGGCGCTTCTGTTCGAACCCTGGCAGGTAAAGACCAAATCCGGAACACCGCCGAAGGTTTATTCGCCCTACTGGCGGGCCATTCGCCTTCTCGGCGACCCGGAACCGGAAGGCGCCGCACCCGAGAAGATCTCGCGTCTCAGAGAAATTCCGGCAGGCGATCGGATTGAAGACTGGCACTTGCAGCCGAGCCAGCCCGACTGGGCGTCCGGTTTCCCGGCGCTCTGGCTGCCGGGTGAGCAGAGCGCGCTCAACAAGCTTGACCGGTTTCTGGAAAACGCCCTTGAAGACTATAAAACCGGCCGAGATTTCCCTTCAAAGCCTCTTGTCTCGCGCCTCTCTCCGCATCTTCATTTCGGTGAAATTGGCCCGCGCCAAGTTTGGCACCGCACAGTCGCGCATTGCATCACGACAGGTCGCGATCCTTTCACGGGGTCGACGGAGCATTTCCTCAAAGAACTGGTCTGGCGTGAATTCTCTCACGCTCAGCTTTATTACAACCCTACCCTACCGGACGCCTGCCTGCGGCCGGAATATGAGGGCTTTCCGTGGATCGGATCGGAAAAACCTTTGCGGGCGTGGCAGCGCGGACAAACTGGCATTCCGATTGTCGATGCGGGCATGCGGGAGCTTTGGCAAACCGGCTACATGCACAACCGGGTGCGGATGATTTGCGCATCCTTCCTGGTGAAACATCTGATGGTGGACTGGCGCGCGGGCGAGGCATGGTTCTGGGATACGCTGGTAGATGCCGACCTCGCGAGTAACGCCGCTTCCTGGCAATGGGTCGCCGGCTCCGGCGCCGATGCAGCGCCGTACTTCCGAATATTCAACCCCGTTCTGCAAGGCGAAAAATTCGATAAACACGGTGAATATACGCGCCACTGGGTCCCGGAGCTTTCAAATGTTCCTGACCGATACCTGCACAAACCCTGGGAGGCGCCGGAGAATTCGGCACCGGATTATAACTCGCCTATCGTTGATCTCGCTTTCGGCCGCGCCAGAGCACTTACAGCGTTCAAACGGCTGAATGAGGGACTTCCCTCCGACATCGCCGCGTGCGCTTAACCACACGAGATATGCTGCATAGTCAGCACGATAATGATTAGAGTTTTCCCTGGGGGCATTGGAATGCGCATAGCTGTAATCGGAAGCGGTATCGCCGGTTTTAGCGCGGCTTGGTTATTATCTTCGCGCTATCAGGTTACCGTGTACGAGGCGAACGACAGGCTTGGCGGGCACAGCAACACTGTTTCCGTTGATTATGACGATCGGCAGATCCCGGTCGATACCGGCTTCATCGTCTACAACGAAGCGACCTACCCAAACCTGATTAGCATGTTCGGTGCCCTCGATGTGCCGACGAAGCTCAGCGATATGTCATTCAGTGTTTCTGTCGATAACGGTGCACTCGAATATGAAGGCTCACTCAAGGGACTCTTTGCGCAACCGACCAACCTCCTAAAACCGAGCTACTACAAAATGCTGGCCGATGTAGCGCGGTTCTTCGCCGCCGCCCCTCGACTGCTTGAGGAAGAAAGCGATCCGGGCCTCACCCTCGGCGACTTCCTGAAACGTGAAGGTTATGGTGACGGTTTTCTCTACGATCATCTGTTGCCGATGGGTGCCGCGATCTGGTCATGTCCGGTCGAAACCATGTTGGCTTTCCCGGCACGCAGCTTTGTCCGCTTTTTCGTCAACCACGGCCTGCTTAAACATACCAATCGGCCTCAGTGGTTCACTGTCGACGGCGGATCCCGCTCTTATGTAATGCGGCTCGCCGCGGAAATTGAGCAGCGCGGTGGCAAAATCCGGACGAGCACCCCCGTTCGCAGCATCCGCCGCCTTGAGGCCGGCGTCATGATCGGGGAACCGGACGGCTCAGAAACCTTTTATGATCAGGTCGTCATTGGCGCCCACGGCGACGAGGCCCTCGCCATGCTGAGTGACGCCAGCGATGCGGAACGCGCTTTGCTCGGCTGCTTCAGTTATCAGGACAATGTCGCGGTGCTGCACAGAGACCCACGCCTTATGCCGAAACGTCGTCAGGCTTGGGCGTCCTGGAACTATCTTTCGGAAGGCCGACGCGATATGGACCGCGCGGTCGCGCTGACATACTGGATGAACCGACTGCAGGGTATCAACGAGGAATTTCCGCTCTTCGTGACAATGAACCCGCTCGAGGAGCCCGACCCTGCGCTTGAGTTTGCGCGTTTCAACTACACCCATCCGGTTTTCGATAGTGCAGCCATCCGGGCGCAGGGCGAGCTAGTGCCAATTCAGGGCGTTCGTGACACTTGGTTCTGCGGCAGCTATTGCGGATACGGATTCCATGAAGATGGGTTGAAGGCAGCGATTGCCGTCACCCGTAGTCTTGGCGTTGTGCCTCCATGGGAAACCGAGGTCGTTCCGGCAAGCCAGCACTGGCTCAATCTAAACGGAGCGGATGCCCCCGCACAGGCTGCGGGTGACGACTGAGATGGAAGTATCCGGAGATAACGAGACGGCCTTACTGGCAAAATCCTGCCTCTATAGGGGCATGGTCACGCACGCGCGTTTGATCCCCTTCCGGCACCGCTTTGCCTATAGGGTTTTCTCCATGCTACTGGATTTGGGAGAGATCGATTCACTCGCCAACAGGCTTAATTTGTTCTCCCATAACCGCTTCAATTTGTTCTCATTCTTCGACAAAGACCACGCCTCACGCGACGGCAGACCGGTCAGTGAATGGATCAGCCATCAGCTTCAACACGCGGGCTATGATCAACATAAAGGAAGAGTCTTAGTACATTGTTTTCCCAGAATTCTTGGATATGTGTTCAACCCGCTTTCTATCTATTTCTGTCACCATCGAGACGGCCATCTGCAGGCGATCCTGTATGAGGTGAAAAACACGTTCGGCCAGCAACACTGCTACCTCATTCCGGTCGCACCGGACCAGCGGGACGGTGCACCGATCCGGCAGAGCTGCAACAAGAGTTTCTATGTCTCTCCCTTCATGGAAATGACCGCGACCTATCGCTTCCGACTGAAAGAACCCGGCGAAAAGCTTTCTATCCTTATCCGGCAAGAAACGCCGGAAGGAGAAACCCTCGTCGCGACCCACACGGGAGTCAGAGAGGCAATATCAGACAAGGCTCTCCTCAAGATGGCCCTGCTGTATCCGCTTCTCACAGCCAAGGTCGTTGCAGGCATCCATTGGGAAGCCTTGAAGCTTTGGATCAAGGGAGCAGTCTTCCACAAACGACCTGCGGCTCCGGAACAGCCGATATCCGTCATAGATAAATCATCCACTGGGCCACGTGCTGCGTAAGTCGAGTGATCATAATTGGGGCGCGTTGAAATGACTGATCGCGAGATTTGCGAAACATCCACTTTGTCCGGCGGAACCTTCCCAACCAAACCGGACTTATTCATGCCCTGGACGCGGGCTGTGCTGATAATGCTGAAGGCGGTTCGGATGGGGGAATTGCATTTGCAGACACCCAACGGACAGCTGCATATCATCAAAGGGGCTGAACCCGGCCCGAAAGCACATTTACAGTTACATAGCGACGCCGTGTGCCGACGCCTCTTGCTTGGAGGAGATCTCCGTTTCGGCGAAGATTATATGGATGGCACTTGGGACACGCCGGATTTGACCGCGCTGCTCTCGTTCGGCGCTGCGAACCGCAATGCGCTCGCCAAAGCGCTCGACGGAACCCGCCTCGGCCGGATTATGAGAACACTTGGGCATTTTTCCAACCGGAACACCAAAAGCGGAAGCCGGCGCAACATCGCCCATCATTACGATATCGGGAACGCCTTTTACGGGAAGTGGCTGGACCCGACCATGACCTACTCATCTGCCGTTTTTGATCCAGGTGTGGAAGATCTCGAACCGGCGCAACGCCGGAAGTACCGACGCATCGCGGACATGCTGCAGCTGGAGCCAGGCCAGACCGTGCTGGAAATTGGCTGCGGATGGGGAGGCTTTGCGTCCGTCGCCGCACGCGAGTACGGGGCCAAAATCGTCGGCCTCACCCTCTCCCAGGAACAACATGACTATGCGATCGAGCGAGCCAAACGCGAGGGCATCGCCGACAAGGTTTCGATACAGCTTTGTGACTACCGCGACATTGATGGACGGTTCGACCATATCGCCTCCATCGAAATGTTCGAGGCGGTCGGCGAACAATACTGGCCTGTCTTTTTCGACCAGCTAAAAGCAAGGCTTACCGATACTGGTCGCGCCGCTCTGCAGATCATCACCATCAATGATCGGGATTTTGAGTCCTACCGCCGGAACCCGGATTTCATCCAGAAATATATCTTTCCCGGCGGCATGCTGCCGTCGGAGGTACGCCTGGCCGATCACTTCGACGCCTCTGGTCTGAAGTGTGTCGCCAATGATGGGTTCGGCATCGACTATGCGCGCACGCTCGCCTTATGGCGGGAAAGGTTCCTCGCCCGCTGGCCGGAAATCGCCTCCCTCGGTTTCGACGAGAGGTTTCGGCGGATGTGGGAATATTACCTCTGCTACTGCGAAGGCGGTTTCCGCGCAGGGCTTATAGATGTGCGGCAAATCGCGCTGAAGCACGCCTGAACGGATGGAGGCCACGGCACCGGTCGAGAACACTCCAGCGCGTTATTCGCGGGGCCAACTTCTGGCCTACGGGTTGCCTGGATTGCCATTGGCCGGGCTCGGAGTGCCGCTGTTCATCTTCCTTCCTGCTTTCTACGCACAGAGCAAGGGCCTGAGCCTTGAGGCCGTTGGTTTCGCACTGCTGCTGGCCCGACTGTGGGATGCCGTCTCCGATCCACTGATCGGGATGCTGAGTGACCGGATAGAAACCCGCTTTGGCCGGCGAAAACCCTGGCTCTTCCTCGGGACCCCGATCAC
Source organism: Nisaea sp. (assembly GCF_039990255.1). Classification (GTDB taxonomy): domain Bacteria; phylum Pseudomonadota; class Alphaproteobacteria; order Thalassobaculales; family Thalassobaculaceae; genus Nisaea. The sequence continues at coordinate 1,370,516 of NZ_JBDXGG010000018.1, forward strand.
ATGCTTTGCAATCTACATGCTGTTCGTCCCGCCCGAAGGCGCCGGCACGCTCCACCTCTTCGGCTGGAGTGCCGTTCTGTATCTCGGCTGGACCATGGTGCAACTGCCGTATACGGCGTGGGGCGCAGAGCTTAGCGGGAATTATCACGAACGTTCCCGCATCACTGCTTTTCGTGAAGGCATGCTGGTTTTTGGCACATTGGTTGCCGCCGGAATGCCCGCCATCGTCTCCGCTGCTGGCGGTGGTGACGATACCGGCACCGTGCTCACCGTCTTGGCGCTGTTCCTGATCGTTGCACTTCCGGTCGCCATAACACTCGCGACAGCGATCATGCCGGAGCGCCCAAAACCCGCCACACTCCAGAAGATCACGCCCGACTGGCAGGCCGGCGTTGCACTTCTACTCCGCAACAAGCCTTTTCTTAGACTGATCCTCGCTTACTTGTTAAACGGCCTGGCAAACGGACTTGCCGCTACCCTCTTCGTGCTTTTTGTCGATAAGGGGCTGGGCATGCCGCAGGAGACCGACAGCCTGTTGCTGGTCTACTTCCTTGCCGGGATCCTCAGCGTCCCTGTCTGGCTCACCATCAGCCGTCGAGCCGACAAGCACCGTATCTGGATTGCCGCCATGCTGGCGAACAGTGCGATCTTCGCGCTCGTGCCCCTGCTCGGCCCCGGCGATTATCTCGCCTTTCTTGCCATCTGCATTGGCACAGGCGCCTGTCTTGGCGCCGATCTCGTACTTCCTCCGTCGATGCAGGCCGACGTGGTGGATGTCGATACCGCCGAAGGTGGCAGTCATCGAACCGGGCTCTATTTCGCTCTCTGGGGAATGGCGACGAAGCTGGCCCTTGCCCTTGCCGTCGGGATTGCCTTTCCAGTGCTGGATGCAGTGGGTTTCGATGCCAATGGCAGCAATGACTCAAGCGCCCTGCTAACGCTTTCCCTGCTTTATGGCGCGGTCCCCGTTCTGTTGAAACTCACAGCCATTGCCATCATGCGCGGATTTCCCCTCACCGCGGCTCGGCAAACCGAGTTGCAACGCAGGATCGCTGAAAACGCCCGATCAACAGCTTCCGGAGATGATCCATGACCCGTCGCCTGCCGTATCTGATTGTAGTGCTGTTGATCCTTGGAGCATGCAGTTCAATGAAGATCGATGATTTCACGGGGACCGGACCCGACTTCCGTCCGGAAACCTATTTCGCCGGACAAAGCCGGGCCTGGGGCATGTTCGAGGACCGTTTTGGTAACCTGAAACGAGAATTCACCGTTGACCTGCAGGGCGACTGGGACGGCAGCACGCTCACTCTGACCGAGGATTTCGAATATGCAGACGGTGAGAAGGAGCAGAGAATCTGGCGTATCACCAAAACTGGTGACGGAATTTATGAAGGCCGCGCGGACGATGTGGTCGGTATTGCCAATGGCATTGCCCGGGGCAAGGCACTGAACTGGTCTTACGATCTGATGCTTAATATCGGCGACAGCCGGGTAAAGGTCCGTTTCGACGACTGGATGTTCCTGCAGCCGGACGGTGTGCTGATTAACAAAGCCGATGTCTCGAAATTCGGAATCACGATTGGAACTGTCACACTGTTTTTCAAAAAAGGCGCACAGCCGAAGAATGCATCATCTGACCGGCGAAAAACCGCGGCCTAGCCAGCGCAAAAGCGGGCCGAGAACCGGAAACATACCGAACACCTGGGACGCCGCGTCCCAATGATCGACATGTGAGACGACGCGCTCGTTTTCATCGAAAACCACCTCGCTCATGCCGGTGATTTCCACCTGCCGTCGGCCGCCTGCCCGTACGCACCCGGAAAACCGCCACTTGAGGTAACATGCCTCTCCGCCAATGGCTCGATCTAGGACGACGAAGACCGGGTCCTCCATCGCTTCAAACATATGACTGAAAATACCGAGCACAGCCTGCCGGCCCTGGACATCGCTGAAGGGGTCCCGGAAACGGACATCTTCTGCAAGAAACGCTGAAAGAGTCTCGAGGCGACCTGGACGCAGCTCCTCGAAACAGATCGCGTAAGCTGCAAGTGCCGCTGCTCTGCCAGTCACCGTCACTTGCCAGTCCCTTGCTTCAAAAATCGGAAATAAAGGCTATAGGGCAACATGTTCAATAAACGTAACAAAACAGCGAAAATCCGTGGGAAGGTTATCTCGAAACGGTCTGACTGAAGCCCACGATAAAATGCCTGTGCCGCATCCTCCGGCTCCATCAGAAACGGCATTGGAAACGTATTCCGGTCCGTCAGCGGAGTGCGGACAAAGCCCGGGCAAACCAGTTGCAGTTTCAGGCCGTTCCGGTCGAAATCCGGTTTCAGCGCTTCAGTGAGATTGATCAGTGCTGCCTTGGTCGCACCGTACGCCGATGCGGTCGGTAAACCGCCATAGCCGGCAACAGAAGAGACAACGGCTACGTGACCGCTGCGCGTGGCAATAAAGCCCGGCGTAACCGCAGCCAGACAATTCACCACTCCCATGAGGTTGATACCGATCAAGTCACGGAACGTCTCAATGCGGAAGTCCTCGATCTCTACGGGCTTGTGTGTTCCGGCGGCGAGCACAGCCATATCCAGTCCGCCCTGTTCCTCCCGGATGCGGGCAACAATAACAGCCGCCGCGTCCGCGTCTGTCACATCCAGCGGATAGGCGAAGAACCTGCCCTGATGCCTTTCCGCCAAATCCTCAAGCCTACCCGCTGAACGGGCCGAGCCGGCAACAATCCAGCCATCGCGCATCATTCGCTCAGCAAGAGCAAGCCCGATACCGGAGCTCGCCCCAGTAATCCAGACACACCGTGCCACCATACCGGTCCCTCTCATACGTAAGGCTATTCAAGTTCCTTGAGAACATTCCGGATCTCTTCGGAGCCAACATCCTTTACGCTCTCCAGATCCAGAAAACGGACCTCGTCACCAGCGCGTGGGACGACCCTGACATACTCAAAGTCGGACTCATTGACGGTAAAAGTCATCTTCGCCCATTCGCCCCGTTTGTCGTACCAGATGTCGAGGTCAAGCTCGCCCCGCATCTCATAACGGACCGCTTCGATCTCCTTGCCTTCAGACAGGATGGTTTCCGAACCGGTCTTCGTCATGGTGATTTTGCGCAGTTTGCCATATTGCAGGTCGATCAACTTGCTCGCCCTGGTCAGCGCGGTGTTCCAATAGGTAGACGGAACGGACGCGTCGAGCGGCGCCAATTGCACTCCCTCGCCACCAGAAAACCGAAAACCGTTCGGCTCGGATTCCCCCTCCACCCGGAAGATTTCACCATCGTCATTGACCATCCCCCGGGCCTTGAGCAGGAGCGTACCATTCCATTCATCCCGCGCCCGGAGCGCGTAGTAATAGAGTGTGAAAGGACCTATTTTATAATCAAATAACGTTTGTGTATCAACGATGTATTTATCTTTATTAATGTTAAATCGCAGCATAACGACACCCAATGGAGCGTCGTTCCTGAAGACCCGAAATTTGATAAGCCCGTCTTCCGCCCAGCCGGACGGTGCATTCGCCTGCACTGGCGGCGAAAATACGAACGCTCCAATTGAAATAAGCAGGAGAAAAGCCGGAATCAGACGGACCCGAAACAGCGGATTTCTCATTTAGCTAACCCTCAGAAAGCCTCGGTGAACGATCGGCAGTTATTGATCGCATATGACTTTACGTCCGCAGTACAAGCCCGGATCAATGCCGGGCCTTGGATCGCGCGTGCGAAACGATATACTATTGCAATGACGCAGCTTCGAACGCGATGGATCACACATATTGGCACATGCCCGTGACAGCTTTCCAAAACCGGACCATGACCATGGCCGGTGCATGAACGACGCCCTCCGCGCCGCAGAGAGGCTTTGTGCCGAGCGCGGCGTGCGGATCACGCCGGCCCGCCGCCGAGTGCTGGAGCTGGTCTGGCAGCGTCACGCGCCTATCGGAGCTTATGACATCCTGTCGGAGATGCAGCGGGATGCAGAGAAAGACGGAAAGCCAGATGCGAAAGTGGCCCCTCCAACAGTCTATCGGGCGCTCGATTTTCTGATAGAACAGGGCCTTGTACACAAAGTTGAATCCCAGAACGCCTACATCGGCTGCAGCCACCCGGAGGGGAGCCATGATTGCGGCTTCCTGATTTGCCAGGAATGCGGTTCGGCACTGGAGATCGGTGACGATGCTCTCAGCAACCTGCTCTCCGAACTTGCTAGTCGGCACGGCTTCGAGTCACGGCGTAGCACCGTCGAGATCGAAGGACTCTGTCCGTCCTGTAAGTCCCATGCGGCCTGACCCATGTTGAAAGCCGCCGCGACCCTGCTCGACGTTTCCGACCTCACTGTTCTCAGAAGCGGCCGGACAATACTCGACAAAATCAGTTTCAGCCTCGACCGTGGCGAGATCATGAGCGTGATCGGCCCGAACGGTGGCGGCAAGACCACCTTGCTCCGGGTCATTCTTGGATTGCTTACCCCCGACAGCGGTACGGCACAGCTAAGACTCGGCACCAGCGTTGGTTATGTGCCTCAGAGGCTCGCGCTCGATAATTCCATGCCGCTGACGCCCCGCCGTTTTCTCTCGCTCGGTATGAAGTCTGCGCGCGGCCGGGTCACGGAGACGGCAGAGCGAACCGGAATCACCCACCTGCTAGATCAGCAACTGACGGGCCTCTCCGGTGGCGAAACCCAGCGCGTACTGCTCGCCAGGGCAATCATGAAACAGCCGGATTTCCTGGTGCTGGATGAGCCGACCCAGGGCATGGATGTCGCTGCACAGTCGGAGTTGTTCCGCTTGATCGGAACCATCCGTGAGGAAACCGGCGCCGCTGTCATCATGGTTTCTCACGATTTGCATCTGGTCATGCGTGGCACGGACCGGGTGCTCTGCCTCAACGGTCATGTCTGCTGCACCGGCCATCCGGCCGAAGTGGAGCGCAATCCGAGTTTCCGCGCCCTGTTCGGGCGCTTGGACGAAGCCGCCGTTGTGCCCTATCGTCACGACCACGATCATACCCATGATCATGAACACGGTCCCCATTGCAGCCATCATCACTGATCCGCTTACATACCGGCCAACCGACACTGGCCCAAAAACCAAGAGTACTAAGATGACAAGCACGACAAGCGAGCCGGAGCGGCTACCAGTATCCATCCTTACCGGATTTCTAGGCAGCGGGAAAACGACCCTGCTCTCGAAACTGATGCATCACCCGGAAATGGATCGAATTGCCGTCATCGTGAATGAGTTCGGAGAGGTCGGGCTGGACGACGCGCTGGTCATGGAGTCGAACGAGGATGTCGTGCTGCTGAACAGCGGCTGCCTCTGCTGCACCGTGCGCGGCGATCTGGTCGATACGCTGAAACGCCTGTTCAAGGATCGGGCAAAAGGCAATATCCCCGATTTCGACCGCATCGTGGTCGAGACAACCGGGCTCGCCGACCCGGCGCCAATCCTGCACACTATGATGGCTGACCCATTCCTGGTAACTCGATTCCGCCTCGACGGCGTCATCACTGTGGTCGACGCGCATCATGCGATGGAGCAGTTCGACAAACAGTTCGAGAGCATCAAGCAGGCCGCCGTCGCCGACCGGGTCGTCCTGACCAAAATCGACGTCACGGACGCACAGTCGGTCGCTGCAGTCGAAAAGCGGCTCTACGAGCTCAATCCCGCGGCCCCCGTCATCAAGGCCGTCCAGGGAGACGTGGCTCCGTCAATGCTATTCGATGCCGGGCTCTATAACCCCAAAACCAAGAGCGCGGATGTCGGCCAGTGGCTGCGCGAGGAAGCCTACAGGGCGACCGAGGGCCATGTGCATCATCACGGTCATGGTCATGGTCATGGTCATAGCCACGATGAAGATCATGGCCATGACCACCATCACCACCACGATGTCAATCGGCACGGCGATCATATCCATTCCTTCGTGCTCTATTTCGACAAGCCTTTGGAATGGAACCGGATCGCCGGTGCGCTGGACATGATGGCCCAGACCCACGGCGCTAACATCCTGCGCATAAAGGGTCTGTTGAATCTGAAAGAGCTCGGTAACGACCAGCCGGTCGTCGTTCATGCCGTCCAGCACATGTTCCATCCCCCAGCCAAGATCGAGAAATGGCCGAGCGAAGACCGCCGCTCCCGCCTCGTTTTCATCGTCCGGGACTTGGAGAAGAAAACGGTGGAGAGCGTGATGAACTCCTATCTTGCGCTCGAATTCGCCTGATCGCATTTCCCGGATCAACTCATGCCCCTCAGCTTTAAAGCGGCATTGTTGCGCTTTCGGAATCAGCCAGCCGTGCCGGAAAGCCGGAAGACCAGATAGAGCAGCCCCGGCATGGTGACGAAACCGATGATTGTTGACACGATGACACAGCCCGCAATGGTTTCCGGTTCCCGATTGTAGCGAACGGCGAAAAGATAAGGGAAAATCGCGACGGGCATGCTCGACATCAATATCAGCACGCCTGTCTCCATCGCGGTAGTTCCCAATATCCAGACACCAAGAACCCCGGAACCAAACCCCAGCACCAGCCGCAAAGCCGAGATTCCGAAGCTTTGCATCAGGTTGGAGACCCGGAGTTTGGCAAGAGACACGCCTAAAGCGAACAAAAGCAACGGAATGCACATACCGCCGGCGAGATCCGCCGTATCAATAATCCATTTTGGTACCTGGATATCGGTGAAGATGCAGGCAAGCGCCGCGGCAACCGCATAGATAATCGGGTTACGAGTCAGCGAGGAGAGACCGAACTGACCGGAGGCAATCCCGGTGCCTATGGTAAACATCACCACGGCCTGCACGGCGAAATAGGAAATCGCCAGCGCTAGTCCCTCTTGTCCAAATGCAAAAAGGCACAGCGGCAAGCCAATATTGCCTGTATTCGGAAACATCAGAGCTGGCAAAAAGGCGCGCACCGACTTTTTGGCTAGAAACAGGATCGGTATCACCACAGCAACCGTGACAGCGGTCACAAGAGCGCTGCCAGCGCCGAGACGGAGCAAGGATTCCATCGACAGCTCTAGGCCAACCAGGGTGCCGAACACCAAACTGGGCGTGCCAACCAGAGTCACAAGCGACGTTATAGTCTCGTTATCGAACTGCAGTTTCAGGCGCGCCCAAGCATAGCCGATACCAGCACAAATGAAGACGGGCACGATGATCGTGAACAACTGATAAAGCATGCAGGCGGTTCCGTGGGTGGCGGGGCGCGACGGTGATAGACCAGCGCTCAGAAACGGTCCAGAAATCCTTTGCGATGCAGAACGGATGGCGCGGGCCGCCCGAAATCATGCGCATAAGCATAGAAATCCTGATTGTCGGTCTGCATCGCAGGATCTGCCAGCACAGTCCGCTCGTAGTTCCGGCCGAGAGTCCGGAACAGAGCCAGACGGTCGGCGTCCGGGGCGACCGTCGCACCAGAACGGTCACGTTCGATCATGATCTCAGCGAGTTCGGCGAGTTCCTCGGCGCTGTTCTCACGGATCGAGACACCGTTCGCCTCGAAATCTTCTCCCTTTCCGATTGCCGGAAGTCCGCGCTCCAGGATTTCCGCGTATGACAAGATCTCGCCAGTACGTGCCGAGAGGTAATGCTTGAACAACAACAGGTCGTTTATCATAGGCAGCCGCAAGAGCTCGTAGACCAGATTTACTGTCGCGGCAGGACGGCCGAAGGCCCTGACTAGTGCTTCCGGGCCGGAAGCCTGATTGAACGCAAAGGCGCAACGGGCGGACAGAAACACGTCCAAGGCCTGACTGTAAAATGGATGGCGCGGCAGATCGACAACCTGCTCAGGATAGCCTTCGAGCGGCACGCCGCCCTTATCACCCAGTCGGAAAACCCAATAGCCCGCCTCGACAAACCGCCGGATAGCTTCTTCATAAGTGCGAATGTCCGCGCAGCGGAAGGCATGATGTGCCTTTTCCGGCAAGTAACTCATGTCGCGCGCATGCAGGACAACGAACGGCGTTTCGACTGGCATGCCGACCTCTTTGAGGAAGGCTTCCCCGGCGACGCGGATGGCTTCCGGCAGCTCGAAGTAACGAATCTCCCCGCCTGTCGTAACATGGCGCCCAAAATCGCGCACAACCCGTTGCGGCGAGGCAAGGCAAAGATGAAACAGCTTCAGGTCCAGCACCCCTCCATCGAGGAAACCAAGCATCGGAAGGACCGGATCGGGCGTCGAAACATGAACAAATTCCGCCCCAGGGCATTGCAGGATAAAGGGATTGTAACCCGCTCCCTCGCCTTGCCCCGTGATCAGGATAATGCGATCATAATGCGGGCCGAAAAGGGTCTTAAGGAAGAAAGGCTCCATGGCGGTATGACCGATCCGGTCGACCTGCGCCAAAATGTAGACAAGCGTCCGCTTCCCCTCTTCCAGATGCGGAATGACGGTGTGGAACAACTTCTCCATCGTCTCCTTCTTGCCGAACTCGGCGCGAAGGTTCTCAAGCAGGGCTTCATCTTCTTCCGGCGATGCGGTCATCTGCGTTTCTCTCCCACGCTTGAGCGGTAGCACGATCCACTACTCTGGGGAATGGCACCAGTGCGACGGCCTGGCGTTGCACCGTTCTCGGCTTTATGGCATTCCGCATCAGCGAATAGTTAAGAACAGGGAACAGGTGCATGTTTTTCGAGCCCGGCGATCACAAGAACCATGGTTTTACCTTCGACCCGTTCAAGGCGACCATCTCGCCTCGGCCGATCGGCTGGATCTCGACAATCGATGAGAACGGCGTCACCAATCTTGCCCCGTACAGCTTCTTCAATGCTGTTTCCTGGGCTCCGCCCTGCGTTGTCTTCTCCAGCGGCTCACGGCCCGACGGATCGCCGAAGGATAGCGCGTTGAACGCGGCCAAAACCGGTGAGTTCGTCTGTAATATCGTCGGCAAGGCGCAGGCGCAGCAGATGAACCAGACTGCCATCCATTTCCCGCACGGTACCGACGAGATGCAGCATTCCGGCCTCGAAGGAATACCGTCCGAGTACATCAAGCCTCTCCGGGTCAAGGACGCGCCGGTTCATCTTGAGTGCAAATACCTGAAAACAATCGAGCTGCCCTCCGTCAGCGAGACTATGGTCAATCGGATGATTCTCGGCGAAGTTGTCGGCATTCATATCGACGAGAAGTATGTCGCCGACGGCCGTATCGATGTGACCAAGTACCAGCCGGTCGGCCGCCTTGGTTACATGGATTATTGCGCCGTCGGTGAAGTCTTTGAGATGAACCGCCCAGACTGAAACAGCGGACTAATCGCTCATCTCGATAAGCCAGCGCGCCGTGTCGTGCCGATAGGCGGCGAACGGCGTGCTGAAGCTCCAGGCAAGAGCCTGAACAATTGCCCAGCCCCGTGCCCTTTTGCGATCAAGTCCAAGACCATCACACAGGCGCTCTAGCTGGGCGCTTTTGTCTTCCGGGGAATGCCCTAGTTCGAAGGCATTGATAATCGGTGACAGGGCGAATTCCCGTTCACCTACAAGCGACTTTGGATCGATGGCGAGAAACGGCGCGCGGCTTGCCGTGAGCACGTTTCCAGGATGCAGACCCTGATGCAGCAACACCTGCTCGCCCTGACTGTCCGGGAGCCATTCGAGCAGGTCTAGCGCCACGTGGATATGAGCCTCGGGACGGGATCGCCCGGCGGCCTCCCAACGGGACAGCAGATAGCCTTGCCATTCCGCCGCCTCCTCTCGCAGAGTGCGAAACGGCGCACCTGTCGGCACTGACAATTGCCGGAGAAGATCCAGATAGACGGCAATCCTGTCCTCTGTTTCACACTCGGTAAACGCCCTGCCGGGCTCGCACCGCTCGACCAGCAACGCGTGACGCTTCGGGTCATGCGCCAGCAACTTAATCGCGCCGGCACCATTCCAATGGATAAGCGCGTCAGCCTCCATTAGGCATTCCGGGCGGGGCCACTGCAATTTCAGAACGGTGGGACCGAACGGCGATCCGACCGGCATTGTGTAGGAGACATGGCAACGCTCGTAAGGCTCGCCCAGCGTCAGATCCCATTCCGCGGCGATCTCTTTTAGCAAAGCTGGGAGATTTCGGAACCATGGCGCCGCCTCCAGTGAGCCTTTGAGATGTTTCAGACCATCGGGAATCTTCATGGCTGGCGCCCTCCCCGTTAGCTCCCAGAGCGGATGTATTTCTGGAGCGTTTCCGACATTTTTTCCGCCGTCGTGCCCCGAGGAAACATGGTCACAAAGCGCCCGTCCTTCCCCATCAGGTACGTCAGCGTTGAATGATCCACGAGGTAGTCGTCGCCGGACATGCCTTCCATCTGGAACCGGCGGCGATGCACCCGGTACGCCTTCGCAACTGACGCGACTTCCGCTTCCGTTCCGGTCAGCCCGATCAAGTTGGGATGAAAAGCGTCGGTGAACTCCCGAAGTGCTTCCGGCGTGTCCCGGCGCGGGTCGACCGAGATCAGCAGTGGTTCAATTTGATCAGCACTTTCGCCCAGTGCATCCAAAGCGGATGCCATGATTGTGAGATCAGTCGGGCAAATATCCGGGCAGTAGCTGTAGCCGAAATAGACCAGCATAAACTTTCCTGCATAGGTGTCCGGGCTGACCTGTCGGCCCAGCTCATCGGTGAGATGAAACGGCCCGCCGAACAGATTTAGCAGGCGCGGCACTTTTTCCCCGGCCCCGGCCATGCCGGAAGCGAGCAGGCTCGCAATCAATATGAACGTAGAAAAACCGGTGCGGCGCCGAGACATCCGATTATTCAGACGGCGGCGGCACGATATCAGGGCGGCCGACCTTGCCGAAAGTGCGGATCACTTCGCCCGAAATGCTGTCGCGACGGAACCAACGTTTGGCGTTTTCCGTATTATTGCGCCGTTTCCAATCCTCCGCGAAGGCTGTGGCCCTCACCCAATCCGTGTCGCCGGGCTTGCGCAGGCGCTGCAACATGTAAATGACCATGGCCGGGTGGGAGATAATCAAGCCATCGACCTCTACGCGCTCACCGCAATGGGGCAGCAGATCAAGCGCGGCGCCCGCGAACAAAGTGTTGCTCTTCACCGCAAGCAGCAGCGTACCGTCATCCCGCACCAGACCAAGCTGACGTTTGCCGCCTCCGCAGGACGCCGGGCAATCGCCGCTAAGCTCACAGAGCAGATCGACGACCTTGGCTTCGAACTGGGCGATCATCTCGCCATCGATGCCCCATTTCTGGGCCGCGTCCGCCGGAACGATCGCCCCTGTATAAAGTGCGGCTGCGATGAAAAGAGAGCAAAGCCTGCGCATGATCACATCCCCCATGGCTGGATGCCGAACTTTTCGTGCGTAAGATCGATGATGCCCTTGTCATCGGCGACCTGGGTGACCAGCAGATATTTGACCCCGTCCCGCTCTATCAAATCGCCATCGACAGTGACTTGATGGCTCTGAATCCGGATCATTGCCGAGTTGGAGACGTTCTGGCTGTCATCCTCGACCCGGAGCACGATATAAAGCGTGCCGTCATTCGCTCGGATGCTTACAGGAATGCCACCGACCGCACACCAGACAGCGCACTGGAAATGGGCGGAGCCGCGTGCGTACATAATCTCGGTGACATAGCACCAGGTATCGATCAGCTCTCCCTCGACACGGATCCGCTTCACATCATCTGCACGGGCACCCTGCATCGACAGGAAAACCACGAGCAAAACCAATGCGAATGAGCGGGCGAACCGTAACATGAGAACTCCGGCACTTGTTTCTCGGCTTCACGGACAGACGGGCCATCTGTCTATAGTGATCCCACTATAGCGCCAAGCCCGCCTCACCTGCGCTGACGAGGACGTGAAGCTATTCAGCCGCCTCGGAAAGTTCGGGGGGTAGCTCAACACCGGTTTGCGTCGTGATAGTACCGTAATGCTCGATCCGCCGGTGCTTGGCATAGTTAAACACCGTCTCCTTACCCATTTTGGCCAGGTCGAGATCTGCCGAATAAGTGATCAGCTCATCATCGACGGATGACACCTGGCTGACGATCTCGCCCGACGGCTGAATGATGCAGGAGCCGCCGATCAGCATGCAGCCGTCTTCCATGCCGGCTTTCGCCACTCCGACCACAAAGGCGGAGTTCATATAGGCATTGGCCTGCATGGTCAGATGATTGTGGAACATGCGCAGATGGTTTGGCTCGAAGGCCGAGGTGTTCACATCCGGCGTGTTGTAGCCGAGCACGATAACCTCCGCGCCCTTCAGGCTCATCACCCGGTAGGTCTCCGGCCAGCGCCGGTCGTTACAAATAGCCATGCCTATGATGCCGCCATGCTGGCGCCAGACACCGAAACCGAGATCGCCCGGCTCGAAATACCGCTTCTCGAGATGCTGCCACGGACGGTTAGGATCGTATTCGGAATGGCCCGGCAGATGCACCTTGCGGTATTTACCGGTGATCTTGCCCGTCTCATCGACCAGAATCGCCGTGTTATAGCGATGCCCGTCCGGCGTCAGCTCCGCATAACCGAGATAAAACCCGATCCCCCGCTCCGCCGCCGCCTCGAACAACGGCCGCGTCTCCGCACTCGGCATCTCGCGCTCGTAATGGTGATTCATTTTCGAGATGTCTTCCTCGTAATAGCGCGGGAAGAAAATGGTCAGCGCCAGTTCGGGAAAGACGACGAAATTACAGCCGCGGTCACCCGCCTGCTTCAGCAGCTCGATCATGCGGTTGACGGCGCTGGCGCGGGACTCATCCGGCGCAATCGGGCCGAGTTGGGCGGCGCCGATGGTAACGATGCGGGACATCAATATCTCCTTGTTCAAGTTCCTCCGGTTTAAGCCGGATTATATCAGTTTTTAATCGGCCACAGGATTGAACGGCGTTGGGAACACACCACGCGGCTTGATGTAGTCGTACGGCTCGCGCGCGAGGAAATTGCCGAAGCCCGGCTCGCAGAAGTCCTCGCCGTCTTTCCAGACCACGGACCCTCGCGCAACCGTGGCTGCCGGCCAACCGGTGACTTCCATGCCCTCGTACGGCGTGTAGTCCGTTGCGTGATGCAGGATGTCCTGACTGATAGTGGTTTTCTTCTCCGCGTCCCAGACCACGATATCCGCGTCGGCGCCTATTGAAACCGTGCCTTTCTGCGGATGCAGACCGAACAGTTTGGCGGCGTTGGTCGAAGTGATGGCAACGAAGTCCTGCAGGTCGATCCGGCCTTTCACTACCCCTTCATGGAACAGGATCGGCATCCGCGTTTCCAGGCCCGGCACGCCGTTGGCGATGGAGCTGAAAGGCGCGTTGTCCCCAGCCCAAAATTTGCCGTCCGGATCGCCAATATTGTAGGGTGCGTGGTCCGAGGTGACGTTGCCGAGCGTACCTGACTTCACATAGTCCCAGAGCGCTTCCTGCTCCGCCTTGGTGCGCGGTGCCGGGGAGCACAGGTATTTCGCCCCTTCCCGCACGTCACGGTCGAGATCATCCTCGGTCAGGACGAAATATTGCGGGCAGGTCTCGGCGAAAATCTTCAGGCCGCGCTGCTGCGCTCGGCGGATTTCCTCCGCCGCCTCGCCACAGGTGACATGGAAAATCTGGATCGGCTGGTCCATCAGCTCGGCCAGTGCGATCATCCGGTAGGTCGCCTCGCGCTCGACCAGCGGAGGCTTGCACCAGGCATGGTATTTTGTGCCGTTATGGCCCGCCGCCAGCAGCTTCTCTGTCATGAACATGATGGCGTCATGGTTCTCGGCATGGACGCAGACCAATGCCTTATTGCGCCGCGCAACTTCCAGAATGCGCAGGATCTGGCCGTCATCGACCCGATTGCTGGCATAGGTCATGAACAGCTTAATCGAGCGGTGCCCCTCCCCGATCAGTTTCGGCAGATCGGTGCCGACAACCTCGTCATTCGGATCATTGATCACGATATGGAAGCTGTAATCGATGCAGGCAGACTTGGCCCGCTCATGATAGGCGGCGACGCCCTCGGCCAGACCAACGCCTTTCTGCTGCGGAGCAAAACAGACCACTGAGGTCGTGCCGCCGCAGGCGGCTGACCGAGTTGCAGTCTCAAAGGTCTCGGCATTTCGGCCACCAGTGCTCGAGGGTTGGTCGATATGGCAGTGGCTGTCAACGCCGCCCGGCATGACCAGTTTGCCGGATGCATCCAGCTCTTTGGTTCCCGCGCCCAGCGTCTCACCCAGGGCGACAATGCGCCCATCACGAACGCCGACATCGGCCTTCACCGTGTCCGATGCGTTGACGACGGTACCGCCGCGGATAACCAGATCAAATTCGCTCATGGACCCGTTCCTCAGTTCGTCGCTTCCGGATAACTCAGTGGCGACAGCTCCTCGACCGGACGCTGCGCCCAATCGCGTTGGCGGACGCTCGACATGGTGACCTGCTGATATTCGGTCATCTTTGCTGCTGCCTCGGCAACATCTATCGTGATCACCTCACCATCGCGCACCACCTGTGTGCCGTCGACATAGACATGCTTCACCGCGCGGTCGCCGGCGGAATAAAGCAAGCTGCGTAGCGGATCGCGGACCGGCTGCATATAGGCGTGATCGAGATCCACCAACACCATGTCCGCCTTGCAGCCGACCTCGAGCCGGCCGATATCGTTTCGGCCGAGTGTCTTCGCGGCGCCGATGGTCCCGGCATCGAAGATCTCTTCCGTCGAGGCGTTGGTATAGTCCCCGGACATGATGCGGCCGACGATCATTGCGACTTCCATCTCGTGGATGAAGTTGTGCGGAAAGGTGTCGGTTCCGAGCCCGAGCGGGATACCCGCCTTCACATAGCGGCCGACATTGTTCATGGCGATACCGCGACGCCAGAACACCGTCGGGCAATGGGCGACGGAAGTGCCCGACTTCACCAACAGATTGAAATCGTCCGCCTGCGGCCAGTGCAGCCAGGGATGATCGTTCAGGAAAATACAGTGGCCGATGATGGTGCTCTCGTCGAGCACACCGATGCTGTCCAGCCACTCCAGCGGCGTCAAACCGTGGCGCTGGGTCATCTCGTTGAACTCGACCACACTCTGGGCCGCGTGGATTTGCATCTTGATGCCGCGCTTCTTCGCCTCCGCGTGGGAGGCCTGGATCAATTCCGGCGTACAGGTGTCGATCTGGGACGGCCCCATCATACCGGACATCCGACCAGACGGATGGCGATCCGCTTCCTCGACGATCTCGATGGCGCGCTCTATGCCGCGCTCTCCAGCCTCCGGGTCCCAGTCATAAACGACCGAATGGCCGTTCTTCGTGGACCAGGCGGCAGAACGGTACATCGGGCAGAGCACGCCGCGAATGCCGGTATCAGCGACCTCATCAACCCAGTTCTCACGGGCGCCGGACAGATCGGCATAGGTGGTCACGCCGCTTTTCAGCATCTCGTGAATGGCATAGCGGCTGGTATACGGCGCTGCTTCCGGCATGATCCGAAAAACCGGCATATACTCATAGAGCCCGCTCTGGCCCAGTCTCGGGCTGCCCAGCTCCTCGTTCAAGCCCTTGTTACCGGGCTCTGAGGTCGGGTGGTTGTGGATGCTTATGAAGCCCGGCATGACCATCATACGGCTGCCGTCGATGGTTTCGTCCGCGGTGCCGGAATACCCCGGACCGACATGGATCAGAACACCGTCCTTGAAAGCGACGTCGGCATTTCGGAAGAAGCGGTGCCCTGCATCGCTGCCATTCTTGTCTGCTTCCCAGCCGATCACCCAGGACGCGTTCTTGATCAAAGTTGTTTTCGACATATCCCGGTTCTCCTTCGCGGGCCTTCCCGGCCTCGTCTTTCGTGTCAGGCGGCTTCCGCCTGCCGGTCAAACATGATTTCACCGCCGACAACGGCAAGGTCCGCCGACGCTTCCAGAATTTCCTCGGGCTCGACGGTGAACAGATCCCGGTCGAACACTGTCACATCGCCAAGCTGGCCTTGCTTCAAGGTACCCTTGATGTCCTCTTCGAAAGACCCGTAGGCGCCGCAATAACTGTAGCAATGCAGTGCCTCTTCCAGGCTCAAGGCTTCGTTGGCGCCGAGCAGGGTGCCGCGCTTGGTCTTGCGGGTAACCATCGAATAGAGATTCTGGAATGGGTTGGTGCTGGAGACCGGCGCGTCGGAGCTGGCAGACGGGTGAAGCCCCGCTTCGAGAAAGGAACGAAACGGATAAGCCTTGGCTGACAGATCCTCTCCCAGCACGTCGACATAAAGATCACCAAACTCATACATGAAGATCGACTGCGGTGCCGGCAACACGCCGATGCGCTGCATGCGGGCAAGTTGGTCCGCATTGAGGAAACCGCAATGCTCGATACGGTGGCGACGGTTGCTTTGGGTCTCGACATCGTTGCCAATGGCCAGCTCATAGGCAGTCAGGATCTGTTCTATGGCCCGATCTCCGATTGCGTGGGCGGCAACCTGATAGCCCCTGTCGTGATAGTCGCGGACATAGTCGAAGAGCTGTTGATCCTCATAGATCATAATGCCGCGATTTTCAGGTTCACCGAGATAGGGATCGAACATCGCCGCCGTCTTGCCGCCAGCGCTGCCGTCGGTGAAAAGCTTCATTGGGCCGACGCGCAGCCACTCGTCGCCGTCGCCGGTCATCAGGCCGAGGTCCATCGCCCGGTCCGGCCAACCGCTGGCGCCAGCAAGCGGCATCAGATGCATGCGCAGACCGAAACCGCCCTGACGCCGGAGTTGTTGATAGCCAAGCCATTCGTCATAGCCTTGGCGCAGCCCTACACCTGGATCGGTAACGCTGGTGAAACCCAGCGCGAGATTATGCTGCTGTCCAGCTCGGGCACCCTCCGCCAAAGCATCGATCGTGTGATCGCTCAGGACCTTGGTAATCAATTCCTGCGCGCGTTCCTGCAACAGGCCAGTCAGCTTTCCGTTCTGACTTTCGATATGGCCGCCATCTGGCTGTTCCGTGTCCTCGTCAATCTTCGCAAGTTTCAGGGCCGCACTATTCGCGACTCCCATATGGCCGCAGGTGCGCTTGACATAGACCGGGTTGTTCGGCGCGACCATGTCCAACTCTTCGCGGAACGGATGACGCTTGGCGTCGAGCTCAAAATGATCGAATCCCCGGCCAAAGATCCATTCCCCTGGTTTCGCCTTGTCGGCGCGCGCCTTGATTTTGGCCAGCATCGCCTGCAACTGGGTGTCGGTCTTACAATCGACCTCCGAAA
This sequence comes from Nisaea sp., assembly GCF_039990255.1. Taxonomy (GTDB): domain Bacteria; phylum Pseudomonadota; class Alphaproteobacteria; order Thalassobaculales; family Thalassobaculaceae; genus Nisaea. The sequence goes on from NZ_JBDXGG010000018.1 coordinate 1,387,682, forward strand.
GACCAAGGCCAACGGACATCAGATGCTGGTGCGCATCGTTCAGCCCCGGTGCTGCCAGACGACCATTCAATTCGATCAGGCGAGTATTGGCACCGACCAGCCCTTCGAGCTCACTATCACTGCCATGCGCGATGACACGTCCGCCCCAGATCGCGACCGATTCGGTGAAGCCGGACCCCAAGCCGAGGAACACCTTGCCGCCACGCAATACCAGATCAGCTTTCGCCGTCACCATGTCGCAATTCCTTTCGGTGCTGGCCAGCTCGAACCCTGAGGAGATGCGGGGAGCCTGCCGGGAGGAATGCTCAGATTGCGGATGAAGAGACGCTCTGTCAACGCCCCGACCGTGGGTCTCTCTCGATCCTGAAACAACAACATCATATTGGGGTTCAGTTGACACTAACGCCAAGATATTGGATATTTTTCCAGTTATTTATCCGGGGTTGACTGCCCCTTTCAGGCGGCGATTTTATTTCGATGCGGCAACTGTTCCGACGCTTTGTTCCTGTCATTCTGGTCGGCACGCTTACCGCCTGCTCATTCGAAATGCCGGATCTGGATCTCTTCAGCGAAAGCGATACGCTTCCTGCCAAGGCTCCGCTCGCACAGCTCCCGCCGGCACCGCAGCCGTTGTACCAGCCCGGCGATACCTATGTGTTTAATGACGACGGGAACGTGGTGCAGGAACAGGTTGTCGGCGTTACGCCGGACCGCGTGACCTGGACCAACGATTCCGGCCTGATCTGGACCACGACGAACGAGCTGGTCACACCGCAACTGTCCTGGTCCTCCCATCCGGAACTCGGACGCGGACGTCAGAGCATTATCGGTAATCCGGGCACCCTCTTCCCGCTGCAGGAAGGCAATATTGTCGCCTACGGAATCCGTGGCAGCAGCGAGAAGGTGCCAACTGGGTGGGAAGATGAAGTGCGCTGCGTGGTAGCCGGACAGGAAGATGTCACGGTGCCAGCCGGAACCTTCACGACCTACCGGATCGACTGCAAGCGGAAGAATGTCGATTCCAGCCTTTATTATGCCCCAGTTGCACAGAACTACGTGTTGCGCGAGCGGACTTTTGCGAACTCTCGTTCTCGCAAGGAACTCATGTCCGTTTCCCTGGCCGACAACCGCACGGCGGAGATGCCGGTTACAGTTGATCAACCGGCGAAACTAACTGACATGGTTGCCCCAGCGACCAGCACACATGGGACTATGGCCAAGCCGGACGCAATGATGGCGGCGCCTAAAAAGGCTGAACAAATGAACGAGGAGATGGACGACAGCCGGATGCTGACGCTGATCTCCCGGCTAGAAGCCGTGGTCGACAAACTGGAGACCATGTCCGAAGGCAAGATGATGGCTCCGAAAGCGGAGCCGGAGATGAAATCTGCCGCTAAAACGGACGGTCAGAGCGATCCGAAATCCTCTATGGCAACGGCAAGCCCGGACGGCAAATACGGCATCCATCTGGAATCCTACAGAACCATGCAGGGTGCCCGGCGCGGCTGGTCCGCTCTTGAAAAGCGGTACCCGAACGAGTTGAAGGATCTCAGCTTCAAGACCGTCGAATTTGATGCTGGTGACGGACGCGGCACATTCGTCCGGCTGGTTGGCGCGGCCTTCAAAACCCGGGCAGACGCTCTTCAGGCCTGTAGCGCCATGAAAGCTAAGCGCCAGTTCTGTCAAGCCGTCAGGATCGCACGCTAAGCCTTTCGACTACCCGCCGGCGAGCCAAGACCGGGAATGGATTGCGCGCCCCTGCGGGACAGGATAAGCATCGGACGCGATCAACGCTTCTCAATTCAGGTCCTCTGATGAACACTGAAAAAAGTCCTGCAATCCTTGAAGATGGCGGGCTCAGCAATCCTGCCCGCGCCATCGGGCTGACCATAGTCGCAATATCGATGTTTGCGACCATGGATGCGCTGGCGAAATATTCTTCAGAGACAATCCGGGTCGAAATGGTCATCTGGGGGCGATACTTCTTTCACTTCGTCGCTATGGTTCTGATGCTTCCTCTGCTTGGCATCCGGCGATCATTCCATGTCAACGACCCGATGAAAGTAACCATACGCGGCCTTCTGCTGCTCGGCTGCACCATCTGCTTTTTTACAGCGATCTCTCTGATACCGCTGACAGATGCAAATGCGATTGTTTTCGTGGCTCCGCTCATCACCGTCGCACTTTCAGCCTTTGCGCTGCGAGAGAAAGTCGGCCTTCGGCGATGGTCTGCCGTCGGGATTGGTTTTGTCGGTGTCCTGATCGTGCTGCGGCCCGGATTCAACGAAATCCACTGGGCTTATTTACTGGTCTTCGCCATGGCCACGATGTTCAGCATTTTCAGCCTCCTTACGCGGTCGCTCAACCGTACCGAAGATCCGGTCGCAATGCTTTTCCACACAGCTCTGGTCGGCTTTATCGGAACCGGCATGCTGGCCGCTCTTTATTGGGAAACACCGTCTCTCCGGGAATGGGGCTTACTGATGGTGATTGGCGTCATAGGCGGCATCTCTCACCAGATTCTTATCTTCGGTTTTCGATACGCCAGCGCCTCTCTACTCGCACCCTTCCAATACACCATTATTATCTGGGCAACGATGTACGGATACTTCGTTTTTGGCGACCGGCCGGATATCTGGACTTTCGCGGGTACAGCTCTGATTGTTATCGCCGGAATTTATGTCTGGATCCGTGAACGACGGATCAAGCCAACCTCCCTCACACAGCATTAATCTCCCAAAGTACAAAAGACGGAAAAGATCATGTCAGGCGCACACCATCCTCGCCCTGCCCTCGGCATTTGCCTGATCATTTCCGGGTTCACCGTGTTCTCCTGTATGGATGCGTTGGTGAAGCACAGCGCCGAGACATTTGCGATCGAGCACATCACATTCGTACGTTATGCCGCGCATCTGGCATTGCTGATGGTTCTTATCCCGTTTTTCGGCATCAGGACCTTCCTTGGGGGTTCAAATCTCGGTTTTCTGACCATCCGCGGAGCTTTCCTGTTCATCTCGACCGTTTTGTTCTTTGGTGCCATTGCCAGCCTGCCGCTCGCGGAAGCGGCAGCCATCAGCTTCATGGCACCGGTGCTGACCGTCGGTCTCTCCGCATTGATCCTGAAAGAAAGCGTTGGCATACGGCGCTGGAGCGCGGTTGCGGCCGGATTTCTGGGCGTGCTGATCATTCTAAGGCCAGGCCTGCAAGAACTGACCATGGCGCACCTTATGGTGCTCGGCACGGCGTTTGGTTTTTCAGCATTTTCATTGATGACCCGGCATGCCGGGAAAGAGACCCCGGCCCTCGCCACCCTGTTTTTGACGGCAGTTACAGGCGTGATCGGGTCCGCCGCGTTGTTGCCCTTCGCCGATGCCTGGCCAATCGCCGCCGGCTCAAGCTGGGGTACCTTGATTCTGATCGGCTTGCTCGCTCTCTTGGCCGAGTTATGCCTGGTGCACGGCTACCGCTGTGCCGCTGCCTCCCTGCTGGCGCCATTCCAGTATATTCAGATGCTCTGGGCCACACTGCTGGGCTGGGTCGTCTTCAACAGCCTTCCCGACGTCTGGACTAGCATAGGCGCCACACTCATTATCGGCGCCGGTCTCTATATCTGGCTGAGGGAAACCCGTATCCGACAGATCACGCCGACCGAAGCCCGCGCCAGCGAGCCGACGTGAAAACGGTAAACATCGACAGGAACATGAACCCGGCGATGGCATAGAACACCAGAGCGGGCTCATTCTTGTCGAGAATGAAACCGAAGATCATCGGCGCGATAATCCCGCCAATGCTGAAGCCGGTGGTCACGAAACCGAACACCTTACCGTATTGCCCGTCCGGCGTGACCGAGCGAACGATCATATCCCGCGATGGCATGATAACGCCGTGCATGATGCCTTGCAGCGTCAGCGATGCCAGCAGCAGTGGCTCAGGCATGTCGACAAGCGCGACAACAGAAATCATCACCGCCGTCGCTAGGAAGCAGAAGGCCGCGATCACATTGTGATTGGAGGTCTTGTCCGCCAGATATCCGCCAAACAGAATCCCGGCGGTGGTGCCGACGAGATAGCCCGTCAGAGCGCCGGTCGCAATTGGAATGGCCGTGCCGTGCAGAAGGTTAAGAGCTGAGACCAGGAAGTTGTTGAGCCCGCCCGAGCCAAGCGCCGTCATGATGTAAAAGCCGAGACACATCAGGATCGGGAACGAGAACAAAAGCGCTCGACTGGATGCGTCGGCCCGCTTTGTCTCCTCTGCCGCTGGCTTTTGCTTATTATGCAAACTACCAGCAAACACCAGCAGAACAGCGGCAGTCGCAAGACCGGCAACGCCAACGCCGACCAGGGCCATCCGCCAGCCGATAGCGTCACTCAGAAAAATAATCAGCGGCGGTGCAACGGCAAAGCCGGCAAACCCTGCGAAGGTATGCAAACTGAAGGCACGCCCCATGCGCGGCCCTGAAACCGAGGCCGACAGGATCGCATAATCCGCCGGGTGATAAACGCCATTAGCAATTCCGGCGATAGCCATCATCATAAGCAGGCCCCAGAAACCGTCCCCGAAACCGATCATCACAAAGGCCAGTGATTCGGCAGCGAGGCCGCCGATCAGAATCCAGCGCGCTCCGAACTTGTCCACTAAATAGCCGAACGGAAGCTGCGTACTCGCCGTGGCACCGCTGAACACGGTCATGATCAGACCGAGTTCAAGAAAGCTTACGTTGAACTCGTCGCGAAGCGTCAGAAACAGCGGCGGCAGAAGAAGAATGAACAGATGACTGAAAAAATGCGCGACGCCGATAAGGCCAATCACCTTGAAGTCGGCAAGTGATCCGCCTTCCGGCGGTGCGGCATGCGTTTCGGCGGTCATTTTGGGTTCCAGGCGGAAAAACTGATATTTGCCTGCAAACTGGAACTCATAGGACGAGAGGTCAAGTACGCCCTCTCGCCCGAAACGGGATTACTGTTGTGCCAACCACCAGCGGGCAATCCGGTTCCCTGAATCGTCAGTACTTTCGAACTCATTATCTTCCAGCAAGCGAACTCGCAGGCAGCGCTCTTTTGCACCGCCATAAGGTGTCAGACAATAGTGCTCCTTGGTCGGCCGGACCGTCCCGGTCTCATGCACTTCAGGGAAACCATTCTGGGCAGGCACCGTCATCGAATAGACCTTGCCCTTCTCAACCCTGAGGTAGAAGGCACGATTACCGTTGCTCAACCAGCCGGAAATCATCCGACCCGACGCCAAAGCAAGAAAGCCCGGGCCGGTCATCGCCCTCGGATCGTAAGCGCGCGCTACATCCGATACAACGGAGGCACAGGTGATCATCACCACAGCAGCACATGCGATTTTGGTGAAACGCTTAAAATGCACAGTAAAATCTCCGTTTTCATTGTGCTACTTTCATTCGGCGGCAACAGTATCAGAACAAGATCAAAAAACTGAACAAATTCCTTCAAATTATTGATTTTTATGATTTTTAATAATCTGAATGTAGAAAATGCCACATGTATCCGCACTGTTCAGCCGGTTTTCATTTACATGGGCCCTGATATCGCTGATCTGGCTTATCCCGCTCGCCTTTTTCTTCCTGAACCGGTGGGATCAAGACCTGGCACCGGTCGACCGCACGTACTTGCTCCGAGCGCAGACATGCAAAGCCAGTTATCGGGAGCAGGACGCACAAGACCGCTGCCTACTGATCATGGAACTTGAGCATTTTCAGTCCCGTAGCATCATGACCGCCAACCGGGTTCTTGCCTGCGCGGCCCCGCCCTTGATCGGATTGGGGCTTCTCGTCTATCTGAGACGCCGCCGGTCACAGGGCCGGTCAAGGGGAAAGGGACAGTCTTCGTGAAACCAGGTAAATCCACTAAATCCAGTCCGCCCGCGCGGGCATGGCAGCGCATGCTCAGCGGACGCAGGCTCGACCTTCTAGACCCGTCCCCACTTGACATTGAAATAGAGGACATCGCACATGGCCTCTCCCGGGTCGCGCGCTGGAATGGGCAAACAGAAGGCCGCTGGCCCTATTCCGTTGCCGAACACTCCATCCTGGTAGAGAACCTCATTCACCGGCTTTATCCGGATCTTGCTCTGAAATGGCGCCTCGCAGCGCTACTGCACGATTCAGCCGAGTATGTGATTGGCGATATGATCACTCCGTTCAAGTCGATTATTGGATCGGATTATAAAACCGTCGAGAGGCGGCTCGAAGAAGCGGTTCATGTCCGCTTTGGTCTGCCCGCAGCCCTACCAGCCGACACCGTAAAGAAAATCAAACGCGCCGATAAAATCGCCGCTTATCTCGAAGCAACACAGCTGGCCGGCTTTTCTTTGCCGGAAGCAAATAAGATTTTCGGGAAACCGAAAGCCGGGCTCGATGTCGTGATCGAACCAATCTCACCGACGGCCGCGAAACAAGCCTATATCAAGCGATTTCGTATTCTGGGCGGCCCCAGCACCTAGACACGCATGGCACAATGGCCCTCGCCATCTGACGGCGTCTGGCGCTGGATTCGGAACGCACGTTCCGGCACAACCTGCGCGAGCAGATGAGGTCACTGATGACACCTGAATCGCTCAGAGGTTCAAGATGCTGTTGCAGGATCAAACAACTAAAAAATCGCAAAAAAGCGCAAACTTTCACCTAATCTGGACCAGATTATCCATGGCCTGCCCAACGTCACCTGGAACATCCATGAATTGACACGGAAGCAGAAAAGCGGAGATCCGCTTTTCAAGATCGCCAGCCTGAACCGCGTTATCATTTTCAAGTATCCGAACTTCAAGGTTGAGGTATCGGATGCCGCTGCGGCCAATTTTACGAACAAGGACGCCTAGCTATCGGACGATCGGCCCGTAGAAACCGCGCTCTACATCCCGAATGACGAAGAACGGCCGCATGAAGGCGGGTATGCGGTTTATCTACGGCAGAAAGATGCCAAGAAACTTCTGCAACGTTATGTCGGGATCTCCCAGAATGACATGACGGATGAGATGAAGCGGGATTTCTCATTTCTGCAAACGACCCGATGACCTTCCATCCCTGGACCCGCTCTTGCTGAAAACCGCCTTCGAGCGCCATAAATTGATGTGCAATCCCGCCTATTTGACGATGGGGGATGACGAAGAGGACAAAATCAAGTCCGTGATCTGGGACCCAACCATTCCGGAAGCAGCCCTATTAATCCAGGCGTTCAAAATTGACGGCGAGGAAGTCGCGAATGTGTTCAGCGCATGGAAAGGCGTTTCCTTTTACCAATATCAGTTCGAAATCAACAAACCTCTGATTGCTGAGATTATCTGGTGGCTAAAATCGGAAAACGCCACGCCGACTGACCATCGAGAACATGTTGCCTTCCCCCCACAGCAGGAAATATTCAAGCAGCAGGTATTGAAAAAACACTGAATGTGCTCGCTAATATTAATCAAATATTTAAAAATTTTGACACATACTATCTCAAACTTATCAATGACGGAGACCCGATAGTCTTCCGAAATGTCCTGATTACATCACATTATCGGTACTGGCTCCTTGGCTATTGCTGTACAGCGCTCATACACACACGGAACATATTTGAGCGCTGTCTATCGGAAGGCACCAGAGACACGCTCAGGCTTGAGCAACTGAACGATATGCTGACAAATATTGATTCTACGGTGAATAGCAGGCCACAAGGAGCCAAGGACTTGTAGAGTCTTGGTTTTATTAAAAAAACATAGAAATTCCATTGAAAATCACCCCTGTATCCGCCACAAGTAAAAAGCGCCCGATTTTGGGGGCGATTGGTGGGGCTAAATACGGAACCACAAGCAGGTATGACGAACGGCTCGACAACAGCGACCCATTTCTGGCCCACCAGTTTCGCAGAGCGCGGAATTGCCGTGCCCTTTACGACCCCCAGCGTCGCGATGGCACGTGTACGAAATGATGAGCGCGGCCGGCTAGAACTGGTGATTTCGGGCCTCTCCGGCAGCCGCGGCGTCTATGTTATCGGCTGGAGCGCTGTTCCTCAGACGTTCAAACTGACGGTTTTTGACAGGGTTCTGCACGAGCATATCCAGACGATCGATACTGTTACGCCGGATACGGTGCGGGAAGCAGTGCTTCGTGCCACAACAACTGGACTGGCCGGAGAGGACGCCGCCGAAGCGGCAATTCAGTCGAGCAGCAAGATCACCGAAGACCGGATCAAGATCAGCCTCGCCCTGACACAGCATCTGGTGAAACACTTCCTTGAAGACGATCTGGAAATTGGCCTTGCAGAACTTGCGACCTCTACCGGTCAGCAGAAAGTCCAGAACCTTCTCGGCCGGATTGCCCGCAAAGAAGAGATTGCTCCGGAGACCCTCTCCCGTGTGCTGACGGAATGGGGGGATTTGCTCGAAGCGCTTGGTGTCCTTGATCATAAACCCCGCGGCAGGTATCGCCGAATTCTGGACGAAGCCTCACACTTTCTGACATCCTATGCCGACTGGATGCGCACCGGAGACATTGCGGACGATCACCCGGCCACACTCATTTCAGACATACTCACTGAAACTCTTCTCAGTTGGGAAAAGGCCTTTAAGGAAGCCGATGTCTATGCGCACGATCCAGGCTCTACACTCAAGAACTGGGACAAGGCCAAAAGCGTTCTGGAAGCTTTGAGTGGCCGCATACCCTGGCTGGAAGACGGATGGGCTGTCATCTTCGCAATGTGGGAAAACGCTTTGCATGAAGATCACGATAACCGCCTCCAAACCGTCAGCACTATACTGTCCGGATTACCGCTCATGCCTCGCGATGAGGTGGCGTCGGACCGCCGACCGCACTGGATGGAATTTGCCAAACGGCTGAGTCTGCTCGCCGCGCGGAATGAACAGAGGAGCCAGAACGATATCGGTATCGAAAACATGCTGCGGCAGGAACAGGTCCTAGCCCGGAGCCTTGGTTAACCGTGCATGAGCTCTAATTCAAACGACATTCCCCTCGGCAACCTAGAGGGCCAGCTCTTCAAAATCCCTGAACAGGATTTGACCGAACTGGTGGCAAAACTGGAGCGTCGCGCTCAGGACCCCGGCAAGGCGCCGGGCGTGGGTAAAATCCTGGACCAGTTGCGCCCTAGGCTTGCCATCCTGAAGCCGCAACGACAAGCCACGCTGGTTCGTTTCTTCGCCGAGCCCTTTGCGGATCTACTCTACACCACAGGCGAGCCGCGCAAACCGGTAGGCCGAATTCCGCGAACCGCCATTGTCCCCTGCTACAAACTCTTGCAGGAGCACTCTGAGCCATCCCGTATCAATCGCTACCAGCACGATCTCGATGCCATAGAGCCGGATAACGATGAAGCCCTTATGACTCTCGGCACGGGTTTTTGGCGCTATGCGTCTGGGCAATTGCGCCGGGTTGTCGATGAGGCTGAACGGGACAAGGCAGCCAAGCAAGCGCTGATTGAAGGTCTTGGTGATCCGTTCCTCTATTCTGCACTCAAGGAGATTCTGGGTGTGCTGGAAGTCGCCGTCCCGATCATGGAGCTGCGCAAGGCATTGCCATCAACGGGGATGAGCCATGTTACCAACGCCAACCTCGAGCATATTTGCGCCGCATTGAACACCGTCCACCAGAAACGCCCGGCTAATGCGGAATTCGTTGTGTTCGTCATCCTTGCACGCCTCCGCAGCCCGGCAATGATCGTTGAGATCATGCAGCGCGTGGAAGAAGCAGGCACCCTGGCCGATGTATCCGCAGTGACGAATGTCGCTAACGAGGCGATCGTCAGTCAAACTGAAGAAAAAATCCGGACACTCGGGGAAAAAATCAACTCATCTACAAGCTGCAAGAACATGGCTCTGGAAGCTGAAACCTTCGTCAAAGAGGTTGTTGGCGCCGCCAGTGCCATTGGTAATTCCGGGTCCCGCATGCAAAGCCGACAGGTCGCACGAACGAAGACCGAGATGGCTAATCTTGTCCGCCGCGAAATGCTGGAAGCGCAGGATAACCTTACATCAGCTAACATGAGCAGCCTTGGCGGCGGTGCGAGCGCCAGAGAGCAGATCACCGCCCAGAAAGGCTTGGAAGACCGGATCATCTCACTTCAGATCGCCGATAGGTTTGCAGACGAACTGGGCCTTGATCGGGACGTAAACAGGCGTTTGGCCGAACTAGAAGAAAACGTCGCCGAACTATCCAGGAACCTGCTCGACGCCCTTAGAAAGCGTGATCATGCCGCCCTCGAACCGGAAGAAGCCGAGCGCCAGCTTTTCGCCAAGGTACGGCTCACCGAACTGTTGCTTGGCCCAGAAATCGCTAACCGGCTCCGGCTCGAAGGCGAACAGTTATTGCGCAACTACTAGAGCCATTCCGACTCTTCAACTTCCAGATTCTATTCCGCCGGAGCTGGTGCCCGCTCGATAGCCTCTTCTTTGATCGGCCAGTGGATGAAACCGGCGAACAGCGCAAGGGCGATCGACACATACCAGATCAAATCATAGGAGCCTGTCTGGTCGAAAACGATGCCGCCCAGCCAGACCCCCAGGAACGATCCGATCTGGTGACTGAAGAAGACAATGCCGAAAAGCATACTCATATAACGCATGCCGAAAATCTGACCCACCAGCCCCGACGTCAGAGGCACTGTACTAAGCCAGAGCAAACCCATGGCCGACGCAAAGACGTAGATCATCAATTCGCTCGGCGGCATCAGCAGCAAGAACACAATCACCACGGCGCGGCCGAGATAAAGCATGTTCAACAGATACTTCTTCGAGAATTTACCTCCCAGCACACCGGCGCTGTAGGAACCGATCACATTAAACAACCCGACCAGCGCCAAGGCACTGGCGCCGACTGTGACGGGCATTCCAAGATCGCTCACATAGGCAGGCAGATGCACGGCGATAAAAGCGACCTGGAAACCGCAGACAAAGAAACCGCTGGTCAGCAGCCAGAAGCTTTTATAACCAAACGCCTCGCGTAGCGCTTGGCCGAGGCTCTGACCGGACGAAAGCGGGTTCGCCTTGGTTCCCTTGATCGGCCAGAAGGCAATCGCAAGCGGCACCATCACCAGCGAGCCAAGCCCCATGAAGAGCGCGGCATCCTTCCAGCCGAAGCTGGCGACGAGGCTGCCCGCGACCGGAACCAGCAGGAACTGCCCGAGTGAGCCGGACGCTCCGGTGACACCCAGTGCCCAGGATCGCCGCTCCGGCGGGAAGAGTTGACCTACCGCGCCGAGAATAATCCCAAACGACGTACCGGCAAGACCGGCACCAACCAGCATTCCCGCACTCAGATGCAGCATCGACGGTGTGGCTGAGAAGGCGATCATAACCGTACCTGCCGCATAGACGATTGCGCCGCCGCAGATCGCCCGAAACGGTCCGTAACGATCCGCGATAGCGCCGGCGAAAGGTTGGGTCGCGCCCCAGATCAGGTTCTGAACAGCGAGAGAGAAGGCAAAAACCTCACGACCTACACCGAGTTCCGCTGTGATCGGTGGCAGAAAAACACCGAATCCCGATCGGATGCCGAAGGAGAGAGCGCCGATAATCCCGCCGCAAAACAGCGCAACATAGGCAAGCCGCATATTGTAATCCTGGCTTCCGCTGGCACCTGACATTTGCTTATTCCTTTTTTACGGAGGAGCCGTGGGCGCTTGTGACCAGCCCGGCTACGCTCTAGGCTCGGAATATGACATCGGGCGAATGCGACAACAAACGCCTGATTGTCACCAGAACAATTCACGGGAGCAGACTGCCAATAAGCGTCCGGCGCCTCTTGGCAGTCCCGCATCCCACCTCAAGTTCAGATGAAAGGAACCGGCTATGTCGACGCCGAAATATGCTGTTATCGATGGCGAAATCGTGGCCTGGGAAAACGCGACGGTTCATGTCGCCTCGGCCGCTTTCAAATTCGGCACTACTGTATTCGAAGGCCTGCGCGCCTACTGGAATGCGAAAGACGAAGACTTCTACCTGTTTCGCATGGCCGAACATATGAATCGGCTGGATTTCTCCCAGCGCTTTATGCGCTTCGAAGATGCCATCCCAGCGAAGCTGGTAAGAGAGAAAACGCTCGAGCTGATACATGCGAACGAGTTCAAGGGAACGAACCTGCACATCATGACCTCTTGCTATGTCGCCGGAATGGGCGGCCCTGGTGCTTGTGGTCCGGTCGGTCTCGCCATTACAGCGCTGGAGCGTCCCCGGTCTGCCAACGTGCTGAACGGTGTGAACGTTCAGGTCAGCTCCTGGATGCGGGTACCGGACAACGCAATGCCAATGCGGGTAAAATGCAACGCCAATTACAATAATGGCCGGCTTGCCACGGTGCAGGCGACAGTCGATGGATATGACACCGCCCTCTTCCTGAACAGCCGCGGCAAGGTCTCAGAAGGACCCGGCATGTGCTTCTTCATGGTGCGCGGAAATCAGGTCATCACCCCGCATACCTCAAGCGACGTGCTGGAAAGCATCACCCGCGAAACTGCTCTGCAGCTCGCCCGTGAGGCCGGTTACGAGACCGTGGAACGGGATATCGACCGCAGCGAACTCGCCGCCGCCGATGAGGCCTTCTTCTGCGGCACCGCCTGGGAAGTGACGCCGATTCTCTCGATTGACCGTCTGCCCGTCGGCAGCGGCGCCATCGGCACAATTACCAAAGGCTTGCAGCAGACCTATTTCGATGTCTGTGAAGGCAAGACAGAAAGCCATCCTGAATGGCGCCTGCCTGTCTATTCCGGCCAAGCCGCAAAGGCCGCCGAGTAAGGAAGAAACTCCTCCATATCTGAACCGACAAGGTGTGGAGGAGTCTTCTATTTTTGCGACCGCGGGCTCACCCAACGGCGCCAGAAGGGCGTTTGCGACAACAAAAGCAACAGGAACGATATGCTCAATACGAGCGATATCGGATGGGCGATGAAGTTCCAGAGGAAATCGCCCACATCGTGACGTGCGCCAATCATGGCCCGCCGATAATTACTATCCAGCATCGGCCCCAGGATCACCCCGAGAATGACAGGCCCAACCTGGAAACCGAAGACCTTCATGAAATAACCGACAATGCCAAAGCCCAGCATCCAGGTAATATGGACGGGGTTATTCTGGATGGCATATGTACCGACTGCTGAAAGCACGATGATCAATGGTATCAAGATGGCTTTCGGACATTCGACAATTTTGGTGAAGATCCGGATACCGCTCAGCCCGAAGATCAGCAGAAACAGGTTCGCTAGCGTCAGATTACCGACGGTGAACCAGAACAGATGCGGCGTTTCGACAAGCAGCAGCGGGCCTGGTTTCAAGCCGTGAATGAACAGAGCGCCGATGATCACTGCGGTTACCGCATCGCCCGGAATACCGAGTGTCAGCATTGGGATGAACGCGCCACCTACCGCCGCGTTATTGGCCGTTTCCGGCGCCACCAATCCTTCCTTCGCTCCCTTCCCAAACGGCACTTCGGGGGACTTTGTTGACCGCTTGGCATGATCGTATGCAAGCAGCGCCGCAATATCCCCGCCAGTTCCGGGCAACGCTCCGATAATTGTCCCGATACCTGAGGAACGCAGAGCCAAACCGAGGAAACGTCGTATGTCCTTGAGCCCAGGAATTACACTACCGATTTTCTGTCGGATCGGCGGAAGTGAAAGATTGTGAAGTTGCACCAGGGCCTCGGCGACACCGAAAAAACCGATCATGGCGGCAACGTAGGGAATACCGCCCATCAACTGAACGGACCCGAAAGTCAGCCGCTGTTCAGCCGTCATCGGATCGAGGCCGACCATCCCGATCAGCACACCGAGGGCGCCCGCAAAAACACCCTTGGCGAAACTCTCGCCGGACAATGCCCCGACCAGCAGAATACCGATCAGACCGAGTAAGAGATAATCCCGTGACTGAAACATCAGCGCAAAATTCGCAATGGCTGGTGCGAACACTGCCAATGCCAGAATCCCGACCAAACCACCAAGAACCGACATCACCGTCGTCAGGCCGATCGCCTGCCCGGCCTCGCCGCGCTGGGCCATCGGATAGCCTTCAATAGCGGTCGCCACAGCGCTTGGCGCGCCAGGGATATTCAACAAAATGGCTGTCCGCGCGCCGCCATAGACACCGCCGACAAAGACACCCGCTATCAGTGCAAGCGCGTCGTTCACCGGCCACTTGAATGTAAAGGAAATCAGAATAGACGTCGCCATCGTCACTGAAAGGCCAGGTATCGCTCCAACGTAGATGCCGGCCATGGTTCCTGCTGCTGTGAGAAACAGCAACCAGGGATCGAACCACGAAATCGAGAGGTTGGAGAGTATTTCCAGCATATCAGAAAATGCCCCGCAGCCACGTGCCGCCCGGCAGGACAACCTGAAACCCGAGGCGGAAAACAACATAGATTACAGTGATCGAGAGCGCGGTAATGGCCAAGGATGCCAATACACCTTTGCGCCAAAGATAGAAAAACGCAGCGAACAGGAACAGGGCAGATGACACCACGAAACCCAAGTATGGCATCACCGCGACATAGACCGAGACCATCGCGACGACAATCACCAGATCTCTAGAAAATACTTTGCCGCTCCCCCTTTCCTTCGTCGCATTTTCTGTAGCGCCGTCAGGCGAACGTTTCCGCAATGCTTCGGTCAATAAAACCGAAGCAGAAACCAGCATGGCCGCAGAAGCGAGCATGGGAAAGACGCCAGCAGTCGTCAGACCGCCAAATCCTGAAATACCATAGGACAGCCAAAACGCAGCGGCACTGAACAGAACAAGGACCAGCGAAAACAGAGCCTCGCCTCGCCCCTTAACATCACGAATTTTCATTAGCTTCAAAGCAGCCGCAGGCCCGCATAAAGGCGGGCCTGCGTTCAACCATTTACGGCCGCTTGATACCGAGAGACGCCGGATCGACTTTTGCCGCCCCTGTATCCTGCAAAGCCCAGACCGTGACCTGCTGCCACTTCTTCAGGAACGCTTCCGCTTCACTGCCTGAGATATTCATTACGACATTGCCTCGATTGGCCATAAGCGTGGTGAATTGGGCGCTTTCTGCTGCCTTACCGAAAGCGCTTTCAAGCGTTGCCTTCACCTCCGCCGGAGCATCCTTGCGCACGAAAACTCCATAGAACGGCCCCCACGGGAGGAACTTCTTCATTTCAGGAACCGCGTCTGTGATCGGCGGAACGTTCGGCAACGTGTCGACAGAAGCCGGATTGACCACTGCGAGCGCGCGCATCTTGCCTGCCTTGATCTGCTCAGCCGCAGCGGAAATACCGGACGGCATGAAATCCACTTCACCGCCCAGCATAGCGGTCAGGCCTGGGCCTTCACCTCCAAACGGAATGGCGGTGACCTCGAAATCGGCTGCGTTTGCGATCAATGCGCTGATCGTACTCGGCAAGCCGCCGGGTCCGGTCGATCCCATTTTCACAACACCTGGGTTGGCTTTTATGTCAGCCAGGAGATCGCCCATTGTCTTGTAATTCGATGACGCCGGAACTGCGATCACAGCGACGCCTCGGCCCAGAATGTTGATCGGATAAAAGGCGGAATAGTCGAGGCTGGAAACCCCCATAACCGGATGAAGCTGCGGGTTCTCGGCGCCATAGAGGAAAGTATAACCATCGGCCGGAGCAGCATTCACAAACGCCGTCGAAATTGCCCCTGCACCGCCCGACTTGTTCAAGACGACGATGGACGTGCCAAGAGCCTCCTCGGCCGCCGGATTAACGGCGCGGGCAACAGTGTCAGTCGCGCCGCCGGCGCCCCACATCACAACGCCAAGCACTTCCCGTTCCGGATAATCCGCAATGGCCAAACTGGAAGAAAGCGCCACAGCGGCAAAAGCGCCAAGAAAATTGCGTTTCATGGTTTCGGCTCCCTCAGTCGATTTTTTATTTTGCAGCCGGAAGTGACTGCAGTTGGATCCACGCATCGTTGTTCGTGGTTTGGATAGGATGCGGGACAGTAGGGAAAATAAATGGCAAATACGCAAGTATATTTCCTGTTGATATGCGCCGCATCGCATCTTGGCTGGGACGGAGAGTTCCTGTAGGTATCCGCAATCGATTGACCGGCAGGCCCCGTGGCGGAACTGGTAGACGCACGCGACTTAAAATCGCGAGTCTTAGGACGTGAGGGTTCGAGTCCCTCCGGGGCCACCATTCGCAAACCGATTGCGACGTTTATGCGCGAAATCCTACCGTACAATGGCGTCAACCGAACGACATCAACCGGAAAACACCGATGAAACCAATTCCTTCTCTAGATCTTTCACCTGTTGAAAGACTCCGGCTTGTTATGACGCACCTGCGCGATCCGGATGGAGGGTGCCCTTGGGATATCGAGCAGAGTTTCGAGACAATTGCTCCCTACACGATTGAAGAAGCCTACGAGGTGGCCGACGCTATCACCGAGGGAGATATGCCGCATCTGGAAGAAGAACTCGGAGATCTGCTGCTCCAGGTCATATATCACACCCAGATTGGCCAAGAGGCAGGGCATTTCGACTTCGATAGCGTGGCGCACGCCATTACCGAGAAGATGATCAGACGACATCCTCATGTGTTCGGCTCGGCTGATGTCGCCGATGCCAAAACGCAGACCTTGAACTGGGAGTCTCAAAAAGCCGAGGAGCGCGCACGTAAGGCATTAAAAAATAATGTCCGCGAAAGTGCTCTCGATGGCGTCTCATCAGCGTTCCCCGCCCTGATGCGCGCCGTCAAATTACAGAAGCGCGCCGGTCGCGTCGGCTTCGACTGGCCCGAAGTGGATCAGGTTTTCGACAAGCTGGAAGAAGAAATCGCCGAAGTCCAAGCCGAGCTGAAAGACAATTTAAAAGAGCGCGATCCAAACAGGATAGAGGACGAGATAGGCGACCTGCTTTTCGTTTGCGTCAACCTGGCCCGCAAACTCGATGTCGATCCTGAGAGTGCACTCCGGCGCTGCAACCGGAAATTCGAGACCCGATTCCGCGCCATGGAAACGATGCTTAAGGATGAGACCAAACGCTCGATGGAGCAGACCGCACTGGAAGAGCTTGAAGAGCTCTGGCAACGCGCGAAGAAGTTCGACAAAGCCTGATGAACACGCAAGTTTCCTGAACCAATTATCGCCCGACGAGCGCACGTGCGGTGATGATTGAAGTCATGGCGGGTTGCCAAGACTTCAAACCTTTCAATATTGTACGGAAATAAGCGCGGCAACTGGGCTACGCATTGAGGAGATCCGCCATGGCGGTAAGTATTTTCATCGACGGTGAAGCCGGGACGACGGGCCTGCAGATCCGCGAGCGGCTGACGGGACGGGACGATGTCTCCCTGATCAGCCTCGGCGCGGAAGAACGGAAGGACACCGAAGCCCGCCGCCGTGCGCTGAACACAGCGGATCTCTCCATTCTGTGCCTGCCGGATTCGGCCGCTATTGAAGCCGTGTCCCTTATCGAGAACCCGGATGCCAAGGTGATTGATGCTTCGACCGCGCACCGGGTGGATAACGATTGGGTATATGGTTTTCCGGAGCTCAGCGCCGGTCATGAAGAAGCCGTGCGCCATGCCCGCTTTGTCAGCAATCCTGGTTGTTATCCGACCGGTGCCATAGGCCTGATCCGGCCGCTGGTGGAGAATGCCCTTTTACCGGCGGATCATCCGATCACGGTCAATGCCATCTCAGGCTATTCCGGCGGCGGCAAGGCACTGATCCAATCAATGGAAGACACGAATTCCGCAGATCATGTTTCCGCGAACGTATTCGCCTACGGCCTTAATCTGCAGCACAAGCACCTGCCGGAAATGCAGCAGTATTCCATGCTGGAGCATGCACCGGTCTTCCAGCCGAGCGTTGGGCGTTACTACAAAGGAATGGCTGTCTATGTGCCGCTGCATCTCTGGGCGCTAAAGGGCGGTATCAGTGCTGCCCGCATCCATGAGTGCCTCAGCGATCATTACAGCGGCCACCTTTTCACCAAAGTGGCTCCGCTGGACGGGTCTGCTTCGCTTGCCCGTCTTGACCCGGAAGAGCAAAACGACACCAACATGATTCGCTTCTATGTTTTTGCGAACGAGAAGAGCGGACACTGTATGCTGGCGGCGACGCTCGACAACCTCGGCAAAGGCGCCTCAGGTGCAGCGGTTCAAAACATGAACCTGATGCTGGGTCTGGAAGAAAGTCTCGGGCTCTCCTACAAGCGCGCGGCCTGAGCCTCGATCCTGTTACGGCCAGAGCTTTTCCCTGAGTTCGTCCCAGGATCCTTCGTCTGGAGCCATTAGCAAGCCGCCATCGAGCTGATCGGGATAATAGGGACGCTTGTTGAAGCGAGCATGAAAACCGCCCGCTTCCTGATGCATCAATGAACCGGCAACGTGATCCCACGGCATGTTTTTTGGATGCATGGCGAAATGCGCTTCGCCGGTTAGAAGGCTCAGATATTCGTGTCCGGCACAACCAAAACGAAAATGTTCACCCACTTCTGTTTTCGCCCGTTCCTTCATCTCTTCTTTCAGCGGTGACGGCAGGAAGCGGAAATTGAGTGCTCCACGCATATCAGCGCTTGGCGCCGCCTGGAGTACCGAAAGGCGCTCTTCTCGCCCGTCATAGCCATACATCCAGGCCCCCTCACCGCGCATGGCAAAAGCACAACGTTGCCCCAGTGGATCGAGAATAAATCCCAGAACTGGCTGACGCCTATGGACCAAGCCGACCATGACGCAAAACTTGGAATTGCCCTTAGTAAAATTCCGGGTCCCGTCCACTGGATCAATAATCCAGGCTGGCACGTCAGCCGTGAGGTTATCGAGAACCGCGGCATCGAGCGCAACGGCTTCCTCACCGACCACACTTGAGCCTGGCAATAGTTCCTGAAGTAGTGGCGTCATGCGGCGCTCGGATTCTATATCGGCGATGGTGACCAGATCGTCAGGCCCGGTCTTCTCCCGAATATCTCCAGTCTCGAGGGACCGAAAACGAGGGAGGATAACGGCATCAGCCGTTTCGCGCATGATGTCGATGACAGCGGTGGGATCTGGAAGTCTGATCATGTGATCCTTTTACATGGAGCATGCGGGCGGTGCGGCGCGAGTCTGACGGGATAGCCGGAAAGACCTCTTCCTAATAGCGAGCTTATTTACCTTAACGCATATCCTGTTCAAACACTGAATTTCGCATCGAAACGCTCCGAGTCCACGGGCGCCAAACGCACTTTCACCTGGATATCGGCTTCTCGGTCATCACGCTCAACGACCCGCCCGTGCTCGTACAACCATGCCAAAGCCGCCCCGTCAGTGAAATCCAGCTCGAAGGTCCGCATGACATCCTTCGCGCCGATCATTTCGTCCAGTAGAGCAAGAACGTTTTCGCATCCGGCGCCTGTGAGTGCGGAAACCGCAATCCGCCGGCCAGTTTCAGCGGAGATATCGATACTGGCTGGATCATCCATCAGGTCGATTTTGTTCAGAACCTCAACCATCTGGTCTTCGAGTTTCTGCTCACCTAGCCCCAGATCCCGCAGGACAGAAAGCACGTCGTCTCTTTGCGCATCGCTGTCCGGATGAGAGAAATCGCGAACATGCAACAGAATATCCGCCTCAAGAACTTCCTCAAGCGTCGCACGGAAAGCGGCGACCAAATGTGTCGGCAGGTCTGAAATGAAACCGACCGTATCGGAGAGGATAATCGTCCGCCCTGACGGCAGCTGGACCCGGCGCATGGTCGGATCCAGAGTCGCAAACAGCAAATCCTTGGCGAATACTTCGGACTCAGTCATTCGATTGAAAAGTGTCGACTTTCCAGCATTGGTATAGCCAACGAGCGCGACAATCGGATATGGAACTTTGCGCCGAGATTCGCGATGTAACTCGCGCGTCCGCTTCACATCCTCCAGCTCGTTCTTGATCCTGGAAATACGTTCGAGGATCAAGCGCCTGTCGATCTCCAACTGGCTTTCGCCAGGCCCGCCGACGAAACCAAATCCACCACGCTGTCGCTCTAGATGCGTCCATGACCGGACCAACCGGCTGCGCTGGAAAGTCAGAGCCGCCAGTTCGACCTGAAGCCGCCCCTCATGGGTCCGTGCTCTGGCACCAAAGATCTCAAGGATCAGGGCCGTACGGTCGATAACCTTACATTCGAGCTCTTTTTCAAGGTTGCGCTGCTGCACCGGTGAAAGCGAAGCGTCGACAATAACAACATCGACTTCCAACCCCTTGACCGTTCCAGCCAACCGTTCCACGGCCCCGCCTCCCAGATAGGTCGAGGGCCGGACTTTGGACAACGAAACGGTCTCGGCGTGCACCACGTCGAGCTCTATAGCAGCCGTAAGCCCGACAGCTTCAGCAAGACGCCCCTCCGGGTCTCGCATCGCCGCGGGCTCACCCGCTCTCTGTTTCTCAAAAGGATGGACGACGAGCGCTAGGCCACTGCTCGCGTCCTGCGTGCTACCCATGCACGCCCCGATCTTTCAGGATCAAGTGGTTTCTTCTTCTTCCCGCGCCGGTTCAAACAACTGAACTGGCTGAGATGGCATAATCGTCGAAATCGCGTGCTTATAGACCAACTGCGAATGAGCATCACGTCGCAACAGCAGGGAGAAGTTGTCAAACCAGGTGACGATGCCCTGAAGTTTCACGCCGTTGATAAGAAAAATCGTAACCGCAGTCTTGTTCTTCCGGATCGCGTTAAGGAACACTTCCTGAACGTTCTGATTCTTTTCGTTGGCCATTGCACGGACCTTTTGTTCGTTTCGTTTCAGCGCATGCCAAAAAAGCCTGGGCACCGCCCTCATCTCGCAAATGCGAAATAAGCACCCCCTTTATATAACCATTTGTCCCTATGACTCAATCGGTCAGAGATAGCCGCATATCGTGACAGTCCCTGAAATGGAATGCGGGGGGCCATTTTTCCAGATCCTCCTCGGAAATCGGATCATTTCCGACAAGAACAGGGACACATCCGCTCGCCAGGCCACACTGTAAATCCACCAGGGAGTCGCCAACAAACCATACCCGCTCACCTGGCTCATGGCCCGACTCCGCGAGCGCCAAATCAACCGGATCACGGGCAGGCTTATCTTGTGCGGCATCTGTTGCGCCGATGATACGGTGGAAATATCCAACCCAGCCAAGACGTTCCGCCTCAGCACGAAGAAAATCTCCGTTTTTGTTGCTCACCACGCCGAGCATGATCGACCGATCTTGAAGCTCAGTGATCAACTCTTCCGCACCGGGCAATGCGCGCAGCCCATCGAGGTGCCGCTCCTCGAAAGTTGCATAAAAAATATCGCGAGCTCTTTCCCATTCCGGACCGAAAATTCCGGGAAAATTCTCTCTCATCGAACGCTTGGCCCGCGCGCGCATTTCCGTCTCGGTCCAGGTTTGCAGCTCGAATGCCGTAAGTGCCGCATTCATGGCGACTGTCACGCCCGGCCAATTGTCAACGAGCGTGCTGTCCCAGTCGAACAGAACAGCGCTTGGTTTCAACATGATTGGAGTGCCTCCGCCTAGAAAAAGTCGAGCCGGACGGCAAACAGCTTCTCTACCTTTTTTACAACTTCGTAAGTAGCGAAAAGGATCACCCGGTCCTTAGCTTGAATCACCGTGTCCCCGCGCGGCACCAAGACCTTTCCCCCACGATAGATCGCTCCGATGATCACACCCGATGGCAGCTTCGCTTCGCGCAGCGGATGACCTACGAGTGATGATGTTTCAAGAGCCTCCGCTTCAATCACCTCGCCAAAATCGGCACGCAGGGAGTAGACACCGCGAATTCTACCGCGACGAACGTGCTGCAGGATCGTAGAGACCGTAATAGCCCGGGGGTTGACCACGGCATCAACACCAAGGGTCGATATCAGAGACGCGTAGGTGCCCTTGTTGATAAGGGCCACGGTCCGGTCCGCCCCGGCTCTCTTGGCCAGAAGCGAGCCGATAATGTTCACTTCATCGTCGTTGGAGACGGCAACAAAGGTTTCCGTCTTGGAGACGTTTGCCTCTTCAAGGACTTCGGTATCCAGCGCATCTCCGTTCAGCACCATGGTGTGATCAAGCGTCTGTGCGACGAGCTTGGCCCGTTCACGATCATACTCGATGACCTTTACGCTAACGCCGGAATGCTTTGATTCTATCTCTTCGGCAAGCATCAGGCCGATATTGCCACCGCCGGCAATAATAACGCTCCGCCCCTCTTCCTCTTCATGGCCGAACGCCGCCATGGCACGAGACAGATGATCGACATCGCAGACAAAATAGACATCGTCGCCCGGCAACATGTGATCGTCCGGCTTTGGCACGATCCCTCGGTCATCCCGGATAATGCCGACAACAACGATGCTGAGGTCCGAGAACAGGCTGGTGAGCTGGCGCAACGGCGTGTTGACGATAGGGCACTCCTCGTCGCAGCGCACGCCAACGACACGGACATTCCCGTCCGCCATCGGCAGCACATCGAACGCGCCGGGCACCTGAAGCCGCCTTCCGATTGCTTTTGCCACTTCTCGTTCCGGCGAAATGATGTGGTCAATCGGCATGTTCTCGCGACTGAAGAGATCCGCCCAAATAGGCTGCAGATAGTCCTGTTGCCTAATTCGGGCGATCCGCGACGGCACATTGAAGAGCGAGTGTGCGATCTGACAGGCCACCATATTGACCTCGTCGGAATAGGTCACCGCGATCAGCATGTCCGCGTCACGGGTCCCCGCCCCCTCAAGAATTGACGGCAGAGATGCCAACCCGTGCACACCGCGCACATCGAGCGTTTCCGTGATCTTTCGAACCAGAGCCGCATCCTGGTCGATGACCGTCACGTCGTTGTTCTCGCCCGCGAGGTGCTGAGCGATGCTGGTGCCGACTTGACCGGCCCCGCAGATGACGACTTTCATGCCGTGATCCCGTCCTGAAGAGGGTGTTTAAGCAGAGCGTTCGGCGCTGACGCCGAGCGACTTCAATTTACGATGCAGAGCAGACCGCTCCATACCCACAAAACTGGCTGTCCTGGAGATATTGCCCCCGAACCGGTTGACCTGAGCCAGCAGATACTCCCGCTCAAACATTTCGCGGGCCTCACGCAGTGGCATCCCCATGATTTCGACCCCCTTGTCGAAATTGAGGCTGATCGGCGCGGAGGAGCCAATTTCCGGCGGCAACATATCAGCCTTCACAGGCTCGTTCGCGTCACCCGGAGCCATGATCAGCAGCCAATCGATTACATTGCGAAGCTGTCGAACATTCCCCGGCCAATCGTATGATTGCAGCGCCGCAATGGCATCCTCAGCGAGGACCCGGTGCAACATACCCGAGCTGCGCGCGGAGCGCTCGATAAAGTAATGGCAGAGCAGCGGGATATCTTCACGGCGTTCGGACAGGGCCGGCACAATAATCGGCACCACATTCAGCCGGTAATAGAGATCCTCGCGGAAACGGCCTGTAGAAATCTCCTGTTGAAGGTCTTTGTTGGTCGACGCAACGACACGCACATCAACCGCAATTTCTCGCTCTCCACCGACCCGCCGGAACCTTTGCTCCTGCAGGACCCGGACAATCTTGCCCTGGGTTTCCTTCGGCATGTCCGCAACCTCGTCAAGAAACAGCGTACCGTTATGGGCCTGTTCCAACATCCCCACGGTGCGGACTGCATCGTCAGCATCACCGTCCCGCCGTTCCGCACCGAACAGCTCAATCTCAAGTCGCTCCGGGCTGAGCGTCGCGCAGTTCAACACCGTGAATGGGCCGCTCGAACGTGCGGAATTCGTATGTATCATGCGGGCGACGACTTCTTTGCCTACACCCGCAGGTCCGGTGATCAGCACCCGGCTGTTCGTCGGCGCCACCTTCTCCACAGCCTGCGCTACCTGGGTAACTCCGGCAGAGTCCCCAATAAGTCTGTCATCCGTATCCGACCGGGCCCGGAGTTCCGCATTTTCACGCCGGAGCTGCACGGCCTCCAGTGCCCTGCCGACTTGCAGCAACATACGCTCGGTCTCGAACGGCTTTTCGATGAAATCGTAAGCACCGATCTTGATGGCAGAAACCGCAGTCTCGATAGTGCCGTGACCACTGATCATGATTACCGGCACATCAGGGTGTCCCGCACTCAATCGCTCCAGAATTCTAAGACCGTCGAGCGTGCTGTTTTCCAGCCAGATATCAAGAATGACGAGGTCAGGGCGACGAATATCGACAGCTTCCAGAGCTTCGTCACTATTGCGCGCCTGCCGCGTCTTGTAGCCTTCATCCTCAAGGATGCCAGCGAGCAGAGACCGGATATCGGCCTCATCATCTACGATGAGAATGTCATGCGCCATGATGGCTCAGCCCAAGGTCATTTTCGTGCGAGTCCGATGTCGCTTCATCCAGACGTACTTCTATGTCCGATCCAAAAACCAGGCGGACCCTTGTCCCCCCACCTTCGCGATCCATCAGCAAAATCGAGCCTCCATGATCTTCCATGATTCTCTTCACAATTGCCAGACCAAGCCCGGTGCCTTTTTCCCGGGTCGTCACATATGGCTCCGTGAGGCGGTCACGGTCCGTCGAGGGAAGCCCCCGGCCCGTATCCTCGACGTCAATCACGATCCTTCGATCCTGCCGGTTAATTGCAACAGAGATCCGTTGCCCCGGTGCTCGCTTTCCGTCTGGCTCCAACGGATTGACGGCATCGATTGCGTCAATCGCGTTCTGCAATAAGTTGGTCAAAACCTGCCTGATCTGGCGTTGATCGCACTCGAGCTCGACCGCTTCCTGATCCCCATCGAAATCAAATACGATGCCGGACTGCGCCGACTTCTGAAGAACCACCTGCTCGCGAATCAGCTGGATCAGGTTTTCAGACCGCATAACTGGGGCGGGCATCCGCGCGAAGGCTGAAAATTCATCAACCATGCGGCCAATATCACCGACTTGTCGAACGATCGTGCTGGTACATTCAACAAAAGTCTCAGGATCATCGCTTATCTGATTCAAATACTTACGTTTAAGGCGTTCGGCGGAAAGCTGAATCGGAGTCAGGGGATTCTTGATTTCGTGCGCGATCCGGCGCGCGACATCCGCCCAAGCGGCCATCCTTTGCGCCGAAAGAAGCGCCGAAATATCATCGAAAGTCAGAACGTACCCCGAAACCTTACCGTCCGCGATCTCGGCCTTGATACGTGCCAAAAGCGTGATCTTTCCGCTTTCCCTGTTTAGCTCGATCTGTTTTTCGGATTGCCGGTAAGGATTGTGCCTTGCCTGCTCCAGAAGCTCGCTCATCTCCGGAATCTGTTCCGACAGCATCCGGCCAATGAGAGATTCGATTGTCACCCCCAACAGACTGGCAGCCGATCTATTCGGCAAATTGATCCTGGCATCCGCGTCGAGACCAATCACACCGGCGGAAACCCCGCCAAGCACAGCCTCTGTGAACCGGCGCCGCGCATCGACCTGACGGTTGGCGCTCATCAACTCGCTGCGTTGCATTTCCAGTTGCCGAGTCATTCGGTTGAAGGCTCTAGCAAGAAGTCCCATCTCGTCCGCTTCGACCGGTCCCGTAACCCTGGCCGTGAGATCGCCAGAGCTAATCCGCTCAGCAGCCCCGATCAGGTCACTGATAGGCTGAACCAACCAGGTGGCGAGATTGAGGCCGATCCAGACTGCAGCCAGCAACAGCAGCAACGCTACCATGGCGAAAATCATAATGAAGGAAACCTGGATATCCAGCCGGCGTCCTTCCAATTCGGTAAACTGGTCAACGGCCTCCTTCGTACGCTCGATATAGGTGAGGATCTCGGAATCAACGAAACGGCCGACAAACAGATAGGCATCAACAAATCGGTCGAGCCGGACAAAAGCACGGATCCGATCATCCGCATCGGTGGTCAAGACAACCACCTCGCCTAGTTTAGCCTTGGCCATCGCCTCCTCGGGAAGCGGCTCGTAATCGAAGGAAAGAGCAAGGTTCGTGCGGGCTAGAACCCTGCCCGTACTGTCAAATGCCACGGCTTCCGTCAAATTGCGGAGCGCGGCTTGCGCCCGCAGAACCTGAGAGAAACGCGCCGAGTTGTTCACCAGGAACGGCGCTTCCCGATTGATATCGTTCGCCATAGCCAGAACATCGCCGCGGATGACCTGCCGATGCTCTTCAAGATAGCGCTCCGCCACTGCGACAGAGCCTGTTACAGCCGTTGAGACCCGCTCACTGAACCAGGAGCGGATACCGAAATCGAACATTACCAAAGAAAAAACAGAGACCAGGATCGTCGGAGCCACGGTCAGAACAGAGAACATGGCGACGAGGCGAACATGCAACCGCGATCCGGCGAGCCCCTGCCGCCGCTCCACCCAGAGACGGGCCAGGCGGTATGCCACCAGTACACCGAGCAACAGAAGCAAGGAGAAATCGAGATAGAGGATACCCAGAACAACATCCGGGTCCGGTCCAGCAGGACCGGCACGGGTAAAGGCCGCATAGGTCCCCAACCCCGCCATGATGGCGAGCGCGGCCAGAACATAGGCAGCCTTACGCTCGAACCCAATCCGCTGGGCCCAGATACGGAACCGCCGTGTATAGCTTCCGAGCCGGTTTTCAGAACGCGGCAGGGCAACCTCAGTGTGATGGGCGTCTGTACCTGCTTCCGCTGGCATGTCTCACCTATTAAAGGACAGATCGCGAAATGACTTTTAACCTAATCGGCCTACGCACGCACGCTTGTGATCCGCTCTATCTAACGCGCGCCTCTGACGACGGGTATTCCAAGGTCCCGGATCTTCTTGCGCAGAGTATTGCGATTGAGACCAAGCATTGAGGCGGCTTTAAGCTGGTTTCCCTTGGTCGCATCAAGAGACAACATGATCAGTGGGCGCTCAACTTCCCGCAAAATCCGGTCATGCAGTCCAGCTGGCGGCAAATTGTCGCCATGAGCTCCGAAATAGGCGCGCAAGTGCCGTTCAACCGCATCAGAAAGATTTTCGCTTTTGTCGGAAGCCTCCTCGTCCGCATCGGCGGGACTGTCCAGCAGCTCTTCGTCAATAGCAGCTGAGCCGATTACCTCTTCGGAATAGAGCGCAACCAGGCGCTTAACCAAATTCTCCAGCTCACGGATGTTCCCCGGCCAATTATAGGCAGTCAACCGCTGCATGGCGGCACCATCAACACTTTTTTCCGGCAATCCTTCTCTTTGCGCCAGGGCCAGGAAATGCCGAACGAGATCGGGAATATCCTCTTTCCGCTCCCGCAATGGAGGCAGGCGGATCGGAACGACGTTCAAGCGATAGAACAGATCTTCCCGGAACATACCCTGTCGGATCAGTTGCCTAAGATCACGGTGTGTGGCAGCAACGATGCGAACATCCACGCGAATGGCCGAGCGCCCGCCAACAGTAGTGTACTCACCTTCTTGCAAGACCCGCAGAAGACGAGTTTGCGCTTCAATCGGCATATCGCCGATTTCATCGAGGAAAAGCGTGCCGCCCCGTGCTTGCTCAAACCGGCCGCTTGACCGGGTGGTTGCACCGGTGAAGGCGCCTTTCTCGTGCCCGAACAATTCGCTTTCGATCAGCTCCCGCGGGATTGCTGCCATATTGACAGCCACGAACGGGCCATCGCGACGCTTGCCGTAATCATGCAGTGCACGGGCAACCAGCTCCTTGCCGGTTCCCGACTCGCCGGCGATCATCACCGTCAGGTCCGTTGCCATCAGACGAGCCAGCACGCGGTAAATTTCCTGCATCGCCGGAGAACGACCGATCAGCGGCAATTCCTCTTCGGAAATCTCGGCCTGCTTCGGGACGCGATTTTCCGAGCGCGCCATCAATGCCTTGCGCACGACCTGTACAAGTTCGGCCAGATCGAAGGGTTTCGGCAGATATTCAAACGCGCCGCGTTCGCTCGCCTTGACCGCAGTCAACAATGTGTTCTGAGCACTCATGACGATCACCCGTAAGTCCGGGCGGACCTTTCGGATGCGGGTCAGAAGATCGAGACCATTTTCGTCCGGCATCACCACGTCGGTAATAACCAGATCCCCTTCCCCATGCTCGACCCACTGCCAGAGAGTCGCCGCGTTCCCCGTCGAGCGAACATCCATGCCGATCCGGGTCAGGGCTTGGGTTAAAACAGTACGGATTGCCTGATCGTCATCGGCGATCAGGACCGAAGCGTTGTCCATTGTCATGCCCGTATGTCGGCCTTTGAAATATCTGCGATGGGAAGCGAGACCCTGAACTCGGTGCGCCTAGGCACTGAATCGACCTCGATCACGCCGCCATGATCCGCAACAGCCTTGGCAACAAAGGCGAGCCCAAGGCCGGACCCGTTGCGTTTAGATGTGACGAAAGGATCGAAGATTGTCGCCTTCATGTCCTCGGGAATTCCATGGCCATTGTCCCGGATCGTTACCAGAAGCGGCAGATTCACCCTCTGCGACGAACCAGGAACGGTAACCCGCATGCCATGACGATATGACGTCGACATGTGAATTTCTCCACCCCCGTCCATCTCGCCGAGAGCTTCGGATGCATTCTTCAGCAGGTTGAGGAAAATCTGAACCAGGATATCCCTGTTGCCGAGCACAGGCGGCAACGATGGATCATACCGCTCATGATACTTCACGTAGCTGCCGAAGCCGGTTTCCGCAATGCGCTGGCAGTGGTCCAGCACCTCGTGAATGTTCACTGGACTGCGTTCGATCGGACGGTCGTCCGAGAACACTTCCATACGGTCGACCAAACTGCAGATTCGGTCCGTCTCGTCACAGATCAGCTTGGTCAGTGGCAGATCCGCTTCGACCGCGTTCTGCTCCAGCAGCTGCGCAGCACCCTTGATGCCTGACAGCGGGTTTTTCACCTCATGCGCCAGCATCGACGCCATGGCAGTCACGGAACGGGCCGCGCCTTTGAAATTGAACTGCCGGTACAGCTGATTGGCGATAGATCGCATCTGCAGCGACACGATCACAGCCCCTGCCCGGTCCGTTACCGGAGAGACCTGAACGCTGACGATATGTGAGCCAATGCGCGGGCCTTCGAGAATCAGATCATAATCAAACAGAACCGACGACTGCCGCCGGGACTGACTGATCATGCTGAAGACCGGGCTGTCGAACGGCAACAGATCCGAAAGCTTTGTGCCTTGAAGAACCGACGCACTTCCCTGCAGGAAATGTTCAGCTGCCATGTTCACATAGACGATGCTGTCGCTCTCATCGAGACCGATTACCGGTGTCGGCACAGCATGGAGCACGCCTGTCGGGTCAAGTTCTGCCGACACCGAACGTGGCGCCGTTTCAACAACCATACTCATGCCGCCTGCCGGTCCAGTTCGGCCCCGTCATGGAAGAAGCGCTGGATTGCATCCTCGACGACCCGGCGGTCCATGGTGTTGTTGACTGTCTTCCGGAACTCGGCCGAACCGTTGATGCCGCTGGCGTACCAGCCTATATGCTTCCGGGCCATTCTGAGGCCAAGCGCACTCCCATAGTGCGTCAGCATATCATCCACATGTCGACGCATGATTTGACCCCGTTCCGCAAATGAAGGATCCGCGGGAACTGGCCGGCCCGCGATATGGGCCGCCACCTGAGCCGGGAACCAGGGCCGCCCATAGGCACCGCGTCCAATCATCACCCCGTCAGCGCCCGATTGGGCAAGGCATGTATCGACATCAGCCAGATTCGCAATGTCGCCATTGGCCACGACAGGCAGAGAGACCTCGCTCTTAACCTCGCGGATAAAGTTCCAATCCGCATGCCCGTTATACATCTGACACCGGGTCCGGCCGTGGATTGTCAAAAGCTGGATTCCTGCCTCTTCTGCTATCCGGGCAAGCCGCGGGGCGTTCCGGTCGCTGTCATCCCAGCCCGTCCGCATCTTTAGTGTCACCGGAACCGGCACCGCCTTGACGACGGCCTCCATGATCTTGCCTGCCAACGCCTCATCACGCATCAGTGCAGAGCCCGCGAGCTTGTTGACTACTTTCTTGGCAGGACATCCCATATTGATATCGATGATCTCGGCGCCGCGATCGACATTGAATTTCGCTGCTTCCGCCATGATCTCCGGATCCCAGCCTGCGAGCTGCACCGCCAACGGGCGCTCGGCATCCATGTCATCCGGGATCTTGAACATTTCCTCACGGACGTCTCGCAGAACGGCGGCGCTTGCAATCATCTCAGAGACGACCAGACCACACCCGAACTCCCGAACCAATCGGCGAAACGGGCGATCCGTCACCCCGGACATGGGAGCGAGAAACACCGGGTTATCGAGAGTTGTTGGGCCGATTTGAATGGTCATAAACTATGCACCCGCAATTCACTGCCCATGAATTAAGCAACTGCACGCAAAATTGTCAAAATGGTATTTTTGTATGTCGAATAAACGACGTTAGAACAAAAACTAATTTAGCTCAAAATTTCCGCCACGAATTTCACCCCTGGGTAAGCCAGAGTCAGCAGAAGATAGGCAACGAGGACCAGTCTCGCCACAGTCCGGCCACGCATGCCGAACCGGCTGTTCACCAGCCAGAGGAAGGCCATTATTACCAAAGTGACAAGCGACAAAACCGTCTTATGGTCGAACTCGAGTACATGACCGGTCAGATAATTCTGCAACGCGATACCGGTCGCCAGACCGCAAAGCAGAACAATGACCGCTGCCCCGAGAAGCTGGCTTTGCAGCTTCTCGGAATCTGCGACAGATGGGAGGATCGGTGCAATTCCGCTCGCGCTACGCTTCAGTTTGAGGGCCCGCTCCTTGATAAAAATCGCAAGCCCCGTGATGGCCGCAAGTGTCAGCAGGGCATAAGTCGTCAGCGCCACGGCAATATGGGCTGAAAACCAGGTACCCGGCAGCCCCTCGTTCAACACGATATGCGGCGCTGCGCCGGCAATTGTCGCGATCAGAGTCAGAAGGAAGAGATAGGGTACCAGCAGAACGGTCAGCCCACGTGCTTCCAGTTTGAACCAGCAGAGCGGCAGATATATCAGCATGCTGGCGCAAACCGCCAGCCAAAGCGCCATGGCGAGATCCGATCGCCACGCAGTGCCAACGGACACCAGCACAAACAGCAACGGTCCGGCAGCGGCCACGCAAAGCAGGCACCAGAAAAGGCCACCTGTCCGCTGCGGCGTGCGCAACGAGAACAGACCCACCGGAACCAGAGCCAGCAAGGCTGACATATTCAAGAGCAAAGACATTGGCATGACCGCACTATATCATGCGCTCCGCTCCGAAGTGCCAGAGCAAATTGAGGTGATTTGTGTCCCGGTCAAAGACCGCTCTTCTGATCGTCGCCGCCGGGCGTGGTACCCGGCTCGGCAGCGAAACTCCAAAGCAGTATCTGAAGGTCGGCGGGATGCCAGTCCTGCGCCACGCAGTGCTTCGCTTCCGCGCGCATCAAGCGATCGGGACCGTTCGCGTGGTGATCGATCCGGATCATCGTAGTCTTTATGAGCAGGCCGTGGCCGGAATCGATCTGCCGCCGCCGATCGAAGGTGGAGCCGAGAGGAGTCATTCCGTGCTGAACGGCCTCCGCGCGTTGCTCGAAGAGGCCCCAGAAACGGTCCTAATCCACGACGCTGCACGGCCGTTTGTCGATGGCGCCGTGATCGACCGCGTGATCGCCGCACTGGATAATGCCCCCGGTGCTATTCCCGCCCTGCCAGTGCCAGACACGCTTAAACAGGCAGCGAAACTTGGGGAGCCTATTAAGGGAACGGTCGACCGCAACACCCTGTTCCGGGCACAGACACCGCAAGGGTTTCACTATCGCACTCTCCTCGACGCCCATGAGGCAGCGGAGTCCAACACGACGGACGATGCGGCGCTGTTTGAGGCAAATAGCCTGGATGTCCAGCTTGTCGAAGGCGCAGAATCCCTTTTCAAGATCACCACGGAGGCCGACCTGATGCGGGCTGAATGCATGATGGCGTCGAGCATGGAGCCGCGCACCGGCACGGGGTTCGACGTGCACCGGCTCGGCCCCGGTGAAAGTATCATGCTCTGCGGTGTCGACATCGCACATGACCGCGCACTGATCGGACACTCCGACGCCGATGTCGGCCTGCATGCCATCACCGACGCGCTGCTCGGTGCCATTGCCGACGGCGATATAGGAAGCCATTTCCCGCCAAGCGATCCGCAATGGAAAGGTGCTGCGTCAGACCAGTTTCTGGCGCATGCCCGTGACCTTGTAGTGAAAAAAGGCGGTCGGATTACGCACATCGACGTCACCCTGATCTGCGAGCGTCCCAAAATCGGACCGCATCGCCCGGCCATGCGCCGGAGAATCGCGGAGATCATGGATCTGCCGGAAAGCCGGATCAGCGTCAAAGCGACCACATCGGAAAAACTCGGCTTTACCGGTCGTGGCGAAGGCATCGCGGCGCAGGCTGCAGCAACAGTTATGCTGCCGGCGGAAATCGACCAATGACCAGGCCGCTTCCGCTGTGTCATCCAGTAAGGGTCGCCGCCACTTTCTTCTGGAGCGGGCAAGCACCTTTCGCGCCGGGCACCTCGGGCTCCCTCGCGGCCCTGCCCTTCGCCTGGCTTTTCCTCTGGCTCGGCGGCTGGCAGCTGCTGCTGGCAGCCGCTGTCGTCGTGACGCTCGTCGGCTTCTGGTCAGCCGGCCGTTATGCCGAGTCTCTTGGATATGAAGACCCCGGGTCCGTTGTGATCGACGAAGTGGCCGGGCAGTGGATCGCACTACTGCCAGCAGCGCTCGATCCGGTCAGCTTCGCTATCGGGTTCGCCGCCTTTCGAATCCTCGACATCACCAAGCCATTTCCGGCGAGTTGGGCCGACAAGAAGCTGACCGGCGCGCTTGGTATCATGCTGGACGACATATTCGCCGGAATATACGCGGCACTGATCGTACTAGCCGCCCAGTACTTCCTATTGTCGGGGGCCTGAAAATGGACAATTTCGATGAAACCACGCGCACACTGGCGACGTCGGTTCTGGAGCACTGCAGGGCACTCGGCTGGAAAGCGGCGACAGCGGAAAGCTGCACCGGCGGCCTGATCGCGGGAGCGCTGACTGAAATCGCCGGATCGTCCGATGTCGTAGATCGTGGCTTCGTCACCTATTCAAATGAAGCAAAGATGCAGATGCTCGGCGTCTCCCGTGAAACCCTTGCAGCACATGGTGCCGTATCGGAGGAAACCGCGCGCGCCATGGCGTCAGGTGCGCTCGCCAATTCGGATGCGACGGTGACAGTCGCCGTCACCGGCGTCGCTGGCCCCGGCGGCGGGTCCGCCGAAAAACCGGTCGGCCTCGTGCATTTCGCCGCCGCAACCCCCGACGGCATCATCGCCGAACATCGGGTTTTCGAGGGCGACAGGGGCGCCGTCAGGCATCAGACAGTTCAGCATGCCCTCAAGATGATGCTTTTCCGTGCAGAAGCGATGGTGTGAAATTGGATTTAGGGGCAACCTAGAGACCGGCTCGGCGTTCCAAATAAGCCTTTTGATCAGGCGCACGGGTCATCATCGTTTCTCGCCAGGCTTCCTGCTCGGCATTAATGATTGCCAGCTCCCAGACACAGGCGACCGCAGGTCTTTCCACGGTGTTCATAGGCTCATTCGCATCGTACAGCTTACGATAGTTGTGCTGACAAAGTACCGAGCCCTGTATCCACCAATGCGCCGAAATCGAAACCCCGAGATCACCCGGGTGAAGAATGACAAAGCCCAAGCCATTGTCTTCGCCTTCCGCAGCAACACGCGGCAGAACATCCTTGATCAAAAACGCCTCAGCCTTGGACAACAAATCTTCTGCGATCTCTCTACCCTCAGCGAGAAGCCCGTAAACCTTGATCTGGAGCGGGCCAACTTCCCAGAGACCAAGATTTAACACAGCACGGGGACGAAACTCTTCGATAACCTGAACGCTCATTGCCATCCCTTCGATGAACCTTTGGCGAGACCAAGCTTGAACCACCAGCTAAATCGGGTCGAACGATGTTCCAGCAATATCTACACATTACCGGGCGTTTTGGGATTCCGCTGCGACTTCCTAGCCAAGCACCGCCAAAAACGCCTCGATATCGGCATCCAGGTCCTCCGGCGCTTCAAGACCAACGCTGAAACGCAGGAACAGATCCTCACCAGCAACCTGACCGACACTGCGGCTGTGCCCGATAGACATTGGTGCTACCAGACTTCGCGTGCCGCCCCAAGACGCGCCAATGGCAAAGGTCTTTAACGCGCCGAGCGCGTCATCCAACTTTGCTGAAGCTCCATCAGCCAAAATCACCGTGAATACACCGGCGGCACCAGTGAAATCCCTGAGCCAGAGGGCATGCCCTGGGCTACTTTCCAAAGGCGGCCAGAGAATATTGGCAACGGCCGGATGGTTTTGCAGGCGCTCTATAAGGCGCCTCGCCCCTTCGGCCGCATGATTGAAGCGCAGTGCCATGGTCTCCATGCCGCGCAGGACAAGAGCCGCATCGTCCGGCGAAACACCAATCCCTATTCGGCCCATAAAGTCGCGCACATTCAGCGCAATATCGTCGCTGGCAAAGGACATCGCCCCCATCAGCAAGTCCGAATGGCCTGACGCATACTTTGTCAGAGCTTCGGTCACGATATCCACACCGAGAGAAATCGGCTTGCAGCCCAGCGAGGTTGCCCAGGTATTGTCGCACCCGACCAGCGCGCCTGCCTTATGAGCAATTTCGGCGATAGCCGGAAGGTCCTGCACTTCCAGTGTGGTGGAACCTGGCGACTCGCACCAGACGAGTTTGGTCTCCGGCCGGATACGCCCGGCCAGGTCTTCAAGCGAAGTCGGATTGAAATACTCGGGCTCGATTCCCGATCGTTTCATATCCGCGTCCGCAAGAGCACGCATTACAGGATATGTGGTATCCGCAAGCAGCACATGGTCTCCCGCCGAGAGCAGGGCCATAGCCGCAACCGCGTTGGCGGCCTGTCCCGACGGTACCAGTAGCGTTCTCGCCGCCCTGGCGAGCCCGTTCAGCTTCGCCTCAAGCTGCCGCGTGGTCGGCGTGCCGTAGAGACCATAGGAATACCCGTCAGGGCCACGTTCGCTGCGCGCCGCATAATCAGCCGCGTCCTTGAAAACGATTGTCGAGGCACGATGGACTGCCGGGGCCAGGGACCGGTACCCGGACTCGTTAACCTCGGGCGCTACAACGCATCTTGTCTGGTCTTTCATCGGAAACTCCATCTGCCACTACACAGACGGTAGACGGAGTCGTTTTATCAAAAAAATACATATTTAAGACCAATTGATATATTTTAGTTATGCAATGCTGAAAAACCCATTGAATTTAAGACAGGTGGAGATCTTTCACGCTGTCATGGTCAACGGAACCACCCAGCGTGCCGCCGAAGTGTTGCATATCTCGCAGCCGGGCATCAGCAAGGCTATCCAGGAGCTGGAACGGCAGCTCGGCTTTGCGCTGTTTCACCGGACCCGGCGGCGATTGGTGCCAACGGCGGAAGCTCATTTCTATTTCCGCGAGGTCGAGGAATCCTTCGCCGCCCTCTCCCGCCTGCGAAGCGCCGCTGCTCGTATTCGCGACTTTGGGTCTGGCGAAATCCGGATTGCGACGCTCTCTGCTCTCAGTACCAATATCGTCCCCCGTGCTCTGGTCCGGTTTCGCAAACGCCATCCTGATGTATCGATCACACTGCAGACGCATATGTCCTCGACCGTTAAGGAGCTCGTGGCAGCCGGTCAGTTCGATCTGGGATTGGCTGCGGACGAAATCGACCTGTCGGGTATTGAAGCACAGACACTCTCCAGGTTTCGCGGAGCCATCGCCTTGCCGGATGACCATCCTCTGTGCCGCAAGGCACATCTGGAGCCGCATGACCTGAACGATCAGGACTTCATCGCACTTTCTCCTGAAGATACGACGCGTCAGGATCTGGAGCGGGTGCTGGACGGCTCCGGAAGCCGGGTCAAGACCGTGCTTGAGACACCCTTTGCCAATACCATTTGCGCCATGGTTCAGGCCGGTTTGGGGATTGGTTTTATCAACCCGATCTGCGCGGAGCCATTTCTGGGCAAGGGCATTGCCTTGCGGCCCTTCAGCCCGTCGCTGGAATTCCGCACCCTGCTTGTGCGGCCTCCGGCCGTTCCGCCGTCACAGATCGTTCGTGACTGTATCAATGCCTTCAGGGAAGAAATTAGTGCGACTAGCGCGAATAGCGTACTTGGTGAGGATAGCTGAGCGGGCACCAACCGGTCATAACGCGAACGAAATGGAAAACCCGTTTTTCAGTTAAATAACTAATATTTTAGTTTAATTATATTTTCCAGCCGATTGCATGCGCACCCTCACTTGGGCCCATACAGCTCATGCGCCCGTGCTTCGAACGCACCCACCATTCGGCGGACAGCTTCATTAAAGAACACCTCAATGATCTTCTGCAGCATTTTCGAGCGGAATTCGAAATCCACATAGAAAT
Source organism: Nisaea sp. (assembly GCF_039990255.1). Classification (GTDB taxonomy): domain Bacteria; phylum Pseudomonadota; class Alphaproteobacteria; order Thalassobaculales; family Thalassobaculaceae; genus Nisaea. The sequence continues at coordinate 1,424,046 of NZ_JBDXGG010000018.1, forward strand.
CGATCATGCAGCCTTCGGGATGCGGCTCGAAGACCCAGTGGTTGTTGAGATACTTGAACGGACCGTCGGTATATTCGACATCGATCCGGTTCTGCTCAGGACTGAGGGTCACCGTCGAGGTGAAACGCTCCCGGATCAACTTGTACCCGATCACCAGGTCCGCGACGATCCGGTTACCGTCGCGTTTGCGTATCCGCGCGCCAACGCACCACGGAAGAAACTCCGGGTAACGCTGAATATCCGCGATGAGGTCAAAAAGTTGCTCCGAGGTAAATGGAACAACCCGCTGTTCTGCATGGGTGGGCATCGGTGGGCTTATATCACGTCATTTGGACGCGGATACTGCCATTTCGGCAAGATCAGTCAGCGACAGATCAGCACGCAAACCTCCCCGCTCGCCGATATGGCGCCGGTCACGCTCAGCCCGCATCCGCGCAAAATCCTCATCTGCATGGTACGAGGAACGCGTAAGCGGAGATGACGCCACCATCAGGAAACCTTTGCCGTAGGCTGTTTTCTTGTATGCCTCGAACTCATCTGGCGTCGCGAAACGATCAATCACCGCGTGCTTCGGGGTCGGCTGCAAATACTGGCCGAGGGTGATGAAGTCGACATCGGCGGAGCGCATGTCGTCCATCACCTGATACATCTCTTCCTTCGTTTCACCTAAGCCAACCATAAGGCCGGACTTGGTGAAGATCGTCGGATCGAGTTCCTTCGCCCGATCCAGGATCTTCAGGGAATGGAAATAGCGAGCACCGGGACGGATCGAGGGATAAAGACGCGGTACCGTCTCCAGATTGTGATTAAACACGTCAGGGCGAGCATCGACGACAATCTCCAAAGCGCCGTCCTTGCGCATGAAGTCCGGCGTTAGCACCTCAATGGTGGTTTCCGGAGACATCAGGCGAATCTTTTGGATAACCTGCGCGAAGTGCCCGGCTCCGCCATCGTCCAGATCATCCCTATCGACAGAGGTGATCACCACATGGCGCAGGCCGAGTTTGGCAACAGCTTCCGCAACCTCGTCCGGCTCATGCGGATCAAGCTTGTCCGGACGCCCTGTAGCGACGTTGCAGAAGGCGCAAGCGCGGGTGCAGACCGAGCCGAGGATCATCATCGTCGCGTGCTTCTTGGACCAGCACTCGCCGATATTCGGGCAGGCCGCTTCCTCGCAAACAGTAACCAGCTTATGGTCCCGCATGAGCTGCCGGGTCTCAAGATACACCTTGGATGTTGGCGCCTTGACCCTGATCCAGGACGGCTTCCGCTTCACCTCGTTATCTGGGCGATGTGCTTTTTCCGGGTGGCGTGCAGCGCCAATACGAGGCGATTTAACTTGGCTTTCGCTCATTGCAGCTCTCTTTCGCGCGACCAGAGCACCTGCTCGATCGTGACGCGGTCAAAATAATCTCCGCCGGAGATTACGTCTTCCGCAGTCTCAATAACCGCGTCCGCTTTCTTACGGTGCTTGCCACCGTCCGGGCCGTCCAGCGGGAAGTTCACCTTGATGACAAGTTCCTGCGAGATGTCACCCTCAGTTTCAGCGCTGCTCCGCACGAGAATGGCCGTCACACCATCCAATGCTTTGATCCGTTTCAGGTCCAGATCCATCTGGTCACATCCGCAATCTAAATGGCCGATAAGCGACCGTCATCAGCCTAGAAGTGGACCGCACGCCCGTAAGCGTCAAGGACAGACTCGTGCATCATCTCGCTCAGGGTGGGATGCGGGAACACCGTATGCATCAGATCAGCCTCCGTAGTCTCCAGAGTTTTGGCAACGCTGTAGCCCTGGATCAGCTCTGTTACTTCCGCACCGATCATATGTGCGCCGAGCAACTCCCCGGTCTTGGCATCGAACACGGTTTTCACAAGACCTTCCGGCTCACCAAGAGCAATAGCCTTGCCGTTGCCCATGAAGGGGAAACGGCCGACTTTCAGCTCATACCCGGCCTCTTTCGCCGCCGCCTCGGTCAGGCCGACACTGGCGACCTGCGGCTGGCAATATGTGCAACCCGGAATCCGCTTCACATCGAGCGGATGAACGCCCTTCAGCCCAGCGATCTTCTCGACACAGATTACACCTTCGTGGCTTGCCTTGTGAGCCAGCCATGGCGCTCCGGCAATATCGCCAATGGCATAGACGCCTGGCTCACCAGTGCGACACCATTCGTCGATCACAACATGAGTACGGTCGACCTTCACCTTGGTGCCCTCAAGGCCGAGATCCTCAACGTTTCCGACGATACCGACAGCGGAGATCACCCGGTCGAAGGTCTGTTCAATCGCTTTACCACCTTTCTCGATGGTGGCTATGACGTCATTGGTCCCGCGCTTGAGGCCCTTCACCGTTGCCCCCGTCATGATCTTCATGCCCTTCTTCTCGAAGGCCTTGTGGGCCAGGCCCGAGATCTCTGCATCCTCAACCGGGAGCACGCGATCCATCACCTCAACCACTGTAACGTCGGCCCCGAGGCTATTGAAGAAACTGGCGAATTCAATTCCGATAGCACCCGATCCGATCACCAGAAGCCGCTTCGGCATGGTGTCCGCGACCATCGCGTGCTTGTAGTTCCAGACCAGCTTTCCGTCTGCTTCTAGGCCCGGCAGATCACGTGCGCGGGCGCCGGTGGCCAGGATGATGTGCTTTGCCGATAGTGTCTGCTTCTTGCCCTTCTCGTCGATCTCGACCTTGCCCGAACCAGCGAGTTTTGCCGCTGCCATGAAGACCGTGACCTTGTTCTTCTTCAGCAGATGGCCGACGCCCTGATTGAGCTGCTTAGCCACACCGCGAGAGCGCTGCACGACCTTGTCGAGGTCGAAGCCGATGTTGCCCGCGCTCAGGCCGAAGCTCTCGGCATGCTTCATATGATCGAAGATCTCGGCGGAGCGCAGCAGCGCTTTTGTCGGGATGCAGCCCCAGTTAAGGCAGATGCCGCCAAGATGCTCGCGCTCAACCAGCGCCGTCTTCATTCCGAGCTGGGCAGCACGGATCGCGGAGACATACCCGCCCGGGCCGCCGCCGATGACAAGGATATCGAACTGGGTGTCAGCCATAACTTCCTCCGGATCGAAGCCGCTGCCCCTTGGGCCTATAGGCTCCGGAAATTGGAAACGCCTGAAATGGGACGGGCGGCATCCTAGCCGCCCGAACAATCAGAGCAGCATGGTCAGCGGATCTTCGATCAGCTTCTTGAAGGCAGCCAGAAACTCAGCTCCGACCGCGCCGTCGACAACCCGGTGGTCGACCGAGAGCGTGCAGCTCATGACCGTGGCAACGGCGAGCGCGCCGTCCTTCACGACCGGACGTTGTTCACCGGCACCGATGGCCAGGATCGCACCTTGCGGCGGATTGATCACGGCGCAGAAATCCTTGATCCCAAACATACCGAGATTGGAAATCGAGAAGGTGCCGCCTTGGTATTCCTCGGGCATCAACTTGCCATCACGGGCACGGGACGCGAGGTCTTTCATTTCACGGGCAATATCAAGAGCGCCCTTGTTCTGCGCGCCGCGAATAACCGGAGTGATCAAACCGCCTTCAATGGCGACCGCGACGGAGATATCAACGGATTTGAAGATCCGGATCGCTTCGTCAGTCCAACTCGCATTGGCAGCAGGCACTTTCTTCAGAGCCTGGGCTGAAGCCTTGATAACAAGATCGTTTACCGAGACTTTTTCGCCGTCGAGCTTGGCGTTCAGTTCCTTGCGCACGTTCAACAGCGCATCAATCTCGCAATCGACGGTTAGATAGAAGTGCGGGGCAAATTGCTTGGACTCGGCCAGACGCTTGGCGATGACCTTGCGCATGTTGGTGTTCGGAATTTCATCGAACGCCGGCAAGCCGGGCACGTCCGGGCTTGGAGCAGAACCGAGAGACGGTGCCGGAGCCGGCGCGGCGGCGGGTACCGGTGCAGCGGCCGGAGCAGCCTTGCCGGTTCCGCCGGCGATCGCATTCTCGATATCATGCTTCACGATACGGCCGTTCGGACCGGAGCCCGCGATTTGACCAAGATCGAGCCCGGCCTGCTCCGCCATACGACGCGCGAGCGGGCTGGCAAACACACGCTCTCCGGAAGAAGCGGCCGGGGCCGCCGGATCAGGTCTGGGCGCTGGAGCTGCAGGCACCGGCGCCGCAGCGGCCGGTTCCGGCTTTGCTTCCACTTTCGGAGCGGGACCGCCGCTTCCTGCCACAGCATTCATATCCACGCTGCCTGCGTCTTCGCCCTCTTCCAGAATCACGGCGATAGGTGCATTCACGGCCACGTTGTCGGTACCGGCAGCAACGATGATCTTGCCGAGCACACCTTCGTCGACGGCTTCGACTTCCATTGTCGCCTTGTCTGTCTCGATCTCAGCAATCACGTCACCAGCGGAGATATTGTCTCCTTCGGCTACCATCCAAGTGGCAAGTTTTCCCTCCGTCATGGTCGGCGACAGGGCAGGCATCAGAACGGGTATAGCCATTATGTCTCTCCCTCAGCCGCGATAGCAGACGGACTTGGCCGCCTCTACGATATTCTCCGCCTGCGGCAGAGCCATTGCTTCCAGATTAGCCGCGTAGGGCATCGGTACGTCCTCACCGGCAACACGGGCAACCGGCGCATCCAGATAATCGAAAGCCTGCTCCATCACCATGGTGGCAATTTCGGAGCCTATGCCGCACGTCGCCCAGCCTTCCTCGCAGGTCACGAGGCGATTGGTTTTCTGCACAGAAGCAATGATCGTGGCGGTGTCTAACGGCCGAATGGTGCGCAGGTCGATTACCTCGGCACTGATCCCCTGCTCCGCCAGTTTTTCGGCCGCCTGAAGCGCCTTGCCGACCATGATGGAGAAGGCTGTTATGGTGACGTCCGTACCCTCACGGACAACCTTCGCCTTGCCAATCGGAACCGTGAAATCCTCGCTCACCGGGACGTCGAAGGATTGTCCGTAGAGCACTTCATTCTCAAGGAAGATCACCGGGTTCGGGTCGCGGATGGCGGATTTCAGAAGCCCCTTGGCGTCGGCCGCCGAATAAGGAGCCACAACTTTCAGGCCCGGGCAGTGCGCGTACCAGCTGGCATAGCATTGGGAGTGCTGCGCACCGACACGTGCGGCGGCGCCATTCGGACCGCGGAATACCATCGGGCAGCCCATCTGACCGCCAGACATGTAAAGCGTCTTCGCCGCAGAGTTGATGATGTGATCGATAGCCTGCATGGCGAAGTTGAATGTCATGAATTCGACGACCGGCTTCAGGCCGCCAAAGGCCGCACCGACGGCGAGGCCGGCAAAGCCATGCTCGGTGATCGGCGTGTCGATAACCCGCTTGTCACCGAATTCCTGCAGCAGTCCCTGGGTTACTTTGTAGGCACCCTGATATTCAGCAACCTCTTCGCCCATTACGAAGACACGGTCGTCATCACGCATTTCCTCGGCCATGGCATCGCGCAAGGCTTCGCGGATGGTCTGGGTTTTCACGCTGTCGAAATACTTGTCCTCGTCGCTTGCTGGCGCCACGGCCGCTGGCGCAACCGGTGCAGCTGCGGGGGCAGGCTCCGCAACCGGTGCTTCGGCGACAGCAGGGGCTGGCGCGGCTGGCGCATTGTCTACAGCGCTTGCGTCCTCGCCCTCTTCCAGCAGTACAGCAATCGGCGTGTTAACCGCCACGGCATCGGTCCCGGCATCCACCAGGATCTTGCCGATGACCCCCTCATCCACGGCTTCGACTTCCATCGTCGCCTTGTCTGTCTCGATCTCGGCGATAACGTCACCGGCGGAAACACTGTCCCCTTCCTTGACCATCCAAGTGGCAAGCTTGCCTTCGGTCATGGTCGGCGACAGGGCCGGCATCAGGATTTGTACGCTCATTCGCTTTTCCTCCCGCGGCGCCGCGCAATACCTGCGCAGGCAGCACGCGCTTACTCAGGCTTCGACCAAAATATCCGTGAAGAGTTCGGAAGGATCCGGCTCCGGGCTGGACTGAGCGAAATCGGCAGCGTCGGTGACGATCGCCTTGATCTCGCGGTCAATGCCTTTCAACTCGTCTTCCTCGACACCGATTTCCAACAACTTGGCGCGCAGCTGGTCGATCGGGTCATGCTCCTGACGCATCTTGTTGACCTCGTCCTTGGTCCGGTACTTCGCCGGATCGGACATGGAATGGCCTCGATAGCGGTAGGTCTTCATTTCCAGGATGTACGGGCCTTTGCCGGAGCGACAATGCTTGACGGCCTTCTCGGCCGCCTCCTGCACTGCAACGACATCCATGCCATCCACTTCAGCGCCCGGAATACCGTAGGCCGCGCCACGTTGGTAAAGCGAAATACCGGCAGCCGCCCGGGTTACCGACGTGCCCATGGCGTATTTGTTGTTCTCGATGATGAAAATCACCGGCAACTTCCAGAGCGCCGCCATGTTGAAAGTCTCGTAGACCTGCCCCTGATTCAGGGCGCCATCTCCGAGATAGGTAAGGCTGACCTCGTTCGTACCCTTATATTTGTTCGAGAAGGCCAGCCCAGCGCCGATCGGAACCTGCGCACCGACGATCCCGTGGCCGCCGTAAAAGTCCTTCTCGCGGCTGAACATGTGCATCGAGCCGCCCTTGCCTTTGGAGTAACCGCCGATCCGGCCGGTCAACTCAGCCATGACACCGCGCGCATCCATACCGCAGGCAAGCATGTGGCCGTGGTCACGATAGCTTGTCAGCACCTTGTCGCCCTTGCCGATGGCGGACTGCATACCGACAACGACCGCTTCCTGGCCGATATAGAGATGGCAGAAGCCGCCGATCAGGCCCATCCCGTACATCTGCCCCGCTTTTTCCTCGAACCGGCGGATCAGCAGCATATCGCGATAAAACGGCAGCAGCTCCGCAGCATTGTTCTTCGGTGGCTTTGCAGGACGGGATTTACGAGTCCGTGTGGGTGCGCTGCGGCTTGCGCCGGCAGCTGACTTCGCTTGAGCCATCTCTCTCCCTTTCAACCGGAACAAGGCGCCGTTGATCGCAAACGCCTCATTAAATGTAAGAAGAGAAGTAATGCAATTTACCTAGATTTTCAATAGAGTTAACTTATTGAAAATAAAGAGATATCCTATATTTAACCTGATTTTGGCTAATTAACGCCTGAAGCTGTTGAAATTGCGCGCATTTTCGGAAATTGCTGCACTGCATCAATGACTTGTTGCGTCGCACCAACGGAATTTGGCACCTCCGTGGCCGACATCCCGGAGATAACGAAATCGTCCTGATCCAGGTAGTTCAGAACCCGGCGCGCCTGCTCTGTCAGCAGGTCACGATCGATGCTGTCCGGGTGCAGCATGGCGACCTTCTTTTCCAGCGACTCACGCTTGCCCTTGAGCACGGCAAGCTTGGCCTCCGCGATTTCGATCTTGCTGTCGAGCGCACGCCAGGCATGGATGCCGCGGTCGCCCTCAACGGAATGGAAAACGAAATAGCCAAGAAGCAGACAGCCAATGACCGGGCCAACCACGTGCCGTGCGCGCCGTTTGATCTCAAATGCGAGGGTCATGACCTGTCTCCAATAGATCCGAGTGAATCACTCGCGAATCGGACGGTCAACGTGAACGAAATAAGAACCTTCAATTTAAGGTTCTCAATCAGAACAACATGTTGCCAAAAGGACTCACTCGGAGGCGGCTTATGTGCCTCCGAGTGAGGTTGTCACGCTAATTTTTTAGGCGCGCGGGCCGAGGGCTGCGCGACCGGCATAGCGGGCCGCCGAACCAAGGTCTTCCTCTATCCGGATCAGCTGGTTGTATTTCGCCATCCGGTCGGAGCGGGAGAGCGAACCGGTCTTGATCTGGCCTGCATTCACGGCAACCGCGAGGTCGGCGATTGTCGAGTCCTCTGTCTCGCCCGAACGGTGCGACATGACCGTTGTATAACCTGCCTTGTGCGCCGTCTCGCAGGTCTCCAGGGTTTCGCTCAGGGTGCCGATCTGGTTCACTTTGACCAGGATGGAGTTGGCTGCACCTTTGACGATGCCCTCGCGCAGCCGGGCCGGGTTGGTCACGAAAAGGTCATCGCCAACGATCTGGACCTTGCCGCCAATACGATCGGTCAGGGCTTTGAAACCGTCCCAGTCATCTTCGGAGAGTGCGTCCTCAATGGAAACGATCGGGAAACGGGCGCAGAGATCTTCATAAAGATCGATCATGCCGCCGGCATCCAGCGTCTTGCCCTGCCCGGCCAGAATATACTTGCCGTCCTTGAAGAATTCCGTCGAGGCCGGATCGAGCGCGATGGCAACGTCATCACCCGGCTTATAGCCCGCCGCTTCGATTGCGGACATGACAAAACCGAGGGCTTCCTCCTCGCTCTTCAGGTTCGGCGCGAAACCACCTTCATCCCCGACATTGGTGCTGTGCCCGGCCTCGGAAAGCTTCTTCTTCAGTGCGTGGAACACTTCGGCGCCGACGCGCACAGCTTCCGCCAGGCTGGGAGCGGAGAGCGGCATGATCATGAATTCCTGGAAATCGATCGGATTATCCGCATGCGCCCCACCATTGATGATGTTCATCATCGGCGTCGGCAACAGATGTGAAAAAGCCCCGCCTATATAGCGATAGAGCGGCATTTCGTGATCGTCGGCAGCAGCTTTGGCGACGGCAAGACTGACACCGAGCATCGCATTGGCGCCCAGACGCTCCTTCTTATCGGTGCCATCCAGATCGAGCAGTGTCCTGTCGATGATCAGCTGCTCGCTCGCGTCCATATCGTAGAGCGCGTCGAAAATCTCGCCATTCACCGCGTCGACCGCTTGCAGCACACCCTTGCCGCCATAGCGCCCTGCATCCTGATCGCGCAGCTCCAGAGCCTCGTAAGCGCCTGTGGAGGCACCTGAGGGCACGGCGGCGCGGCCCATGGCGCCTGTCTCAAGGGTCACATCAACCTCGACGGTCGGGTTACCGCGGCTGTCGAGAATCTCGCGTCCGGTAATATCGACGATGGCGCTCATGGTTTCGTTCTCCAGAATGACGGTGATCGGATCTGAAATCGCCGGAAAGCCCGGCGGGAAGAGGCATACTCGGCGCGGGGAAAGGTTGCAATGCCATCACGGTGAATTTGTGTGTGAGCAAGCCTCCTCTATGATCCTGTTAACCAAATGTGGGAGAGACTAAAATGAACAAACCGGCAAACCCCGCCTTCGACCCGATGGACGTTCCGGCACGGGTTGGTAGCGACTACCCAGCCCAGTTCCAGGATGGCTCCAAATTGCGCGAAAAGCGTAAGCTCGGCGATTTCGGAGGCCTCACCAACTTCGGCGTCAACCTGACGACCGTGCCGCCCGGACAAGGCTCCGCCCTGCGCCATTGGCACACCATGCAGGATGAATTCGTCTTTATCGTCTCTGGTGAGCTAACACTGATCACCGATACGGGTGAGCAACTCCTGACACCCGGCATGTGCGCCGCCTTCCCGAAGAACAAACCCGATGGGCATTGTCTGGTGAACCGGTCCGATGCCCCGGCAAGTTATCTTGAGATCGGAGACAGGACACCCGGCGACCAGGTGGCTTACCCGGGGCTCGATCTCCGCGTCGACTGGGTCGACGGGGATCACCAGTTCCAGAAAAAAGACGGAACGCCCTATTGAGGGGCTGTTGACTTGAACGCTTTTGCCGGTATTTTCCGCGGACGGGCTAGGGGATGCCCGCCGCTCGCGGCACTGCCACGGTGAAATGCCCGAGCGTTCAGATGATCAAACCGATGTCTCCGGCATGCGGGAATGGCAAGGCGAGCACCATTCACTTTCCGCATGTCGTGACGATGAAAGGTTTATCATGTCCGACACCGAAACACTTCCCTCTATCGAAGAGCTGAAATACAGCGCCGGCGAATTACGCCGGGACCTCGCGGCTCAAGGGATCATCATTTCCCACAGCCAGGCCCTTGAGCGGGTTGCCCACGATATGGGCTTCAAGGACTGGAACAACCTGTCGGCGGCAGCGAGCCGGCCAAAAATCCGCAGCCCAGCCTCCAAGGGCGACCGCGTGACCGGCCGCTATCTCGGCCAGCCATTCACGGCAACCGTTCTGGATGTCCACGCGATGGAGATGCACGCCCGCTTCCGTGTCACCCTGCATTTCGACGAGCCGGTGGACGTCGTGTCATTCGAAAGTTTCTCGTCCTTCCGCCAGCGCGTCACCTGCACGCTGACACCTGATGGCAGAACGCCTCAGAAAACCTCAAACGGCGCGCCGCAGCTCGTGCTGGACTGATGAAAGAGAGATGACGCCCTTCCCCCAACAGCGTCATCCCTCCCAGTCCCGTCATCGCGCCCCCTAGTTTGTCATCCCGTCGGAGGACCGGCCCCAGAAGGATGACGGACCGTGCTTCATGATCACTGGGCCCCGGCCTACGCCGGGGTGACGGCTAATAATAAGGGGAGGCGTCGTCAGGCTTACGCGAGCAACTCGTCCGTGCGGGACCTGGCGGTCGTTGCCTCGGGAGTGTCCCCCAGCGCATCCCCGTATCGCTGCCAGCTCCAGGCGCTGTTCGGCTTGCGGGTGGTCCGCTCGGCCAGCAGGGCGCGGGCGATGCGGGGGTCGTTGCCTTTCAGGCTGGCATCGACGAGCATTTCCTCGAACACATCACGCTGGGCGTGGCTACCGCCAATCAGGCGGATGTCGTAGCGCACCGGCCAGATCAGGGAGACTGCGCGGGACGGGTTGCCTGTGCGGATGGCTGTCATGGCGTCGGCCAGGGCGAGGCCGACCTTCTTCGTGACCATCGCCTGGGTTTCGTCCCGGGTGCCTTCCCCGTCCGCATAGGCGCGCAGCTTCTCAACCAGCTCCCCCGCCTCTTCCATCCGGCCTGCGCCGAGCAATGCCATCAGGTAATGCAGGCTGACGAAAACCAGCTCGTGGTCATCCAGGTGGTTCTTGGCGAGCTCCGCCAGTGCGGACCAGCGCTCCGGCCCGACGTCTATGCCGTAAAGCTCCAGGCGCCAGAGCAGTGCCGCTGCGTTCACCACGTCGAGATACTGGTCTGCCTCAAGATCGCTGGCGACCTGGCTGTCGTAGAGTTCCAGCACGGTATCGAACTCGTAGCGCTCAAGATGAAACAGCGTGCGGTGCCACCAGACGTGGAAGCGGAAATTATGGACGGAACTCCAGTGCGGCTCGAGGCCCTGGATCCAGTCGATCCCTTCCTTGTGGCGTCCTTCCATCTCCATGACATGGGCGACGGCATGAACGCTCCAGGCATCCTTCGGATCGATATCGACGGCCTCGCGGGCCATCCTCTCTCCCTGGCGGTAATCGCCGGACTCTTCGAGCCCGAACCCATACATGCCGATCAGGTTGCCGTAGAGAGGATGTGAGCGGTCCCAGGCGGGTAGCACACGAGCAACGCTATCCCGCATTTTCGCGCCGTCACCCGCGTAAAAATGGGCGAAGTGAGCAAGCCGGAGAGCGAGCATATCGGTCGGGTGATCGAGCAGCACGCTCTCCCAGGCATCCGACGCGCCGTCTATATTGCCAGCGCACCAGTTGTCGAGGGCAGCGAGGTGGCCCTGCTCCCGTTCGGTGATGGCTATTCTGGAGGAGAGTTCTTTCGCAGTTCCGAGCGCCTTGTCAGCCCGCAATGCCATCGCCTTGGTGCCGAAGAGCTTCATGAAATAGCCCTTGGTCACATGCGCGATTGGCATGTCCGGATCGGCCGTCAGGGTACCCTTCAAACGGTCACCGGTATCGCGGGTAAAACGGACATAGCCGTCGACTGTGCTGCCGAAAGCCGCGGCTGCCTCTTCGGACGCTGCTGTGACTGAAAGTCCGAGACCGTCCGAGAAAACCGGCATTTTCCGCTCCTGAGGCTTATTCGAGTGATATGGGATTCGCTTTCGCGAGTGTATCGAATGCCTTCAGAGTTTCGAGCAGCGCACGCATTTCCGCAAGAGGAACCATGTTCGGACCGTCGCTCGGCGCACTCATCGGGTTCTCGTGTGTCTCGATGAAAACGCCCGCAATCCCAAGAGAGATTGCCGCCCGCGCCAGCACGGGTACGAATTCACGCTGGCCGCCGGACGTACCGCCCTGCCCGCCCGGCTGCTGTACCGAATGGGTCGCGTCGAAAATGATCGGGTAGCCGGTCTTGGCCATGGTCGGCAGGCCGCGCATGTCGCTGACCAGCGTGTTGTAGCCGAAGCTTGTTCCCCGGTCCGTCAGCAGAATGTTCTCATTGCCGTTGCTTGCGACCTTCGCCGCCACATTGGGCATATCCCAGGGCGCAAGAAACTGGCCCTTTTTCACATTTACAGCCTTGCCTGTCGCCGCAGCGGCGAGCAGCAAGTCAGTCTGACGGCACAGGAAAGCAGGGATCTGCAGGATATCAACATGCTCGGCGGCCATGGCGCAATGGGACGGCTCATGCACATCCGTCAACACCGGGCAGCCAAATGTCTCGCGTACTTCCGACAGGATCGGCAGGCCATTATCCATGCCGATACCGCGATCTGAGCCTGCACTCGTCCGGTTCGCCTTGTCGTAGGAGCTTTTGTAGATGAAGCCGATGCCGAGATCACCGCAAATGCCAGTCAGGGCCTCGGCCATCTCAAGCGCGTGTTCCCTACTCTCCATGGCGCAAGGCCCGGCGATGAGCGCGAAGGGCTTATCATTGCCAAACTCAACGGAACCGACTTTGACGGTTTTCGCGCTCATATGGAGTCTCCCAAGCCTTAAAAGGCCCGCCTCACCCTAGACGAGGCGGGACTGGGTAACGGCTGCTTCGATAAAGCTGGTGAAAAGCGGATGCGGATCGAACGGCTTCGACTTCAGCTCCGGATGGAACTGCACCCCGATAAACCATGGGTGGTTCGGCAGCTCGACAATCTCCGGCAGCTCACCATCCGGGGACAGGCCCGAGAATCGCAATCCAGCCGCTTCCAGAGCCGCCTTGTGATTGATGTTCACTTCATAGCGATGCCGGTGGCGTTCGCTGATCATCTCGGTGCCGTAGATCTCACGCACCTTGGAATCGGAGACTAGGCGGCAATCATAGGCGCCCAGACGCATGGTGCCGCCAAGGTCGCCGTCAGCGGCGCGCTGTTCCGTCTCGTTGCCGCGAACCCACTCGGTCAGTAGACCGACAATCGGAAGCTCGCACGGGCCGAACTCCGTCGAGCCCGCGCCTTCCATCCCGGCCAGCGCACGAGCGGCTTCAATCACCGCCATCTGCATGCCGAAACAGATTCCGAAATAGGGAATCTTGTGCTCACGGGCGAAAGTGACAGCCTTGACCTTACCTTCAGCTCCACGTTCGCCAAAACCGCCAGGCACCAGGATGCCATGGACATCCTCAAGGCGGTGAATAGTGTCGTCACGCTCGAAGATCTCACTGTCGATCCAGTCCAGCTCAACCTTCACCTTGTTGGCGATACCACCATGGGCCAAGGATTCGGCGAGAGACTTATAGCTGTCGAGCAGGCTGGTATATTTACCAACGACAGCGATCTTCACCGTACCTTCCGGATTGCGGACGGTGTGGGTGATATCGGTCCAGCGGCTCAGATCCGGCTCCGGCTCGCCTTCTTCCAGCAAACCGAAATGGCGGCAAACCTCAACGTCGAACCCGTCATTATGATAGGCGACCGGCACGTGATAAATCGTATCGACGTCAAGCGCCGGGATCACAGCTTCCGGCCGGATATTGCAGAACAGTGCAATCTTACGGCGCTGTTCGACGGGGATATCGTACTCGGAGCGGCAAAGCAGAATGTCAGGCTGAATGCCGACGCTCTGCAATTCCTTCACCGAGTGCTGGGTCGGTTTGGTCTTAAGCTCGCCAGCCGAGGCGATCCAAGGCACAAGCGTCAGATGGACGAACAGGGAGCGCTCGCGACCGAGCTCATTACCGAGTTGCCGAATGGCTTCAAGGAACGGCAGACTTTCAATGTCACCAACGGTACCACCGATCTCGCACAGCACGAAATCCTCATCGCCGAGGTTCGACTTGCAGAATTCCTTGATGGCGTCGGTAACGTGCGGAATAACCTGGATAGTGGCGCCGAGATAATCTCCGCGCCGCTCCCGCGAGATCACGTCCATATAAATCTGGCCGGTGGACACGCTGTCGTTCTTGGTCGCAGAGACCCCGGTATAGCGTTCGTAATGGCCTAGATCGAGATCGGTTTCCGCGCCGTCGTCGGTGACAAAGACTTCGCCGTGCTGATACGGGCTCATCGTGCCCGGATCCACGTTCAGGTAAGGATCAAGCTTGCGCAGACGGACCTTATAGCCTCGGGCTTGCAGGAGCGAGCCGAGAGCTGCCGAGGCGAGACCTTTGCCGAGGGAGGAAACCACGCCGCCGGTAATGAAAATAAAGCGAGACATGGAGCTGCGTTATATCCGAATTGATGAAACTGACATAGACAAAACGCGCCCGTACGCCCGCCCGTTTTCGAGCGGGGCGCCGAACACGCAGGAAACTAAGAGTTATTCTGAGACTGGCGCCGCAGGACCAGTCGGAACAGCAGGCTCAGAACTCACCGGAACCTGGTCGGCAATCGAGCCGCGTGTGTTCGTTTCAGCGAGAATCGCAAGCAGGATGCTGGTGCCGAAGAAGCAGGCTGCAAGAATCGCGGTGCTGCGGGTCAGCAGGTTGGCCGTACCGCGCGCGGACATCAAACCGCCACCAGCACCGCCACCGCCGCCAATACCGAGCCCGCCACCTTCGCTCCGCTGCAGCAGAACGACAATGACAAGGGCCAAAGCGATCATCAGATGAACGACAAGCAGGACTTCGATCATGGTTCTTTCCAGGCTCTCTTTCGACGCAGCGACATAGACGCGCCCCGAAAGGCATAATCATTGAAGCCGCGTTTTAGCTCCCTCACCCGCGCTTGGCTAGGACGAATTCTATCTGGCGGATTTACTCAGCGGCCGCGGCGATACCGAGAAAATCTTCCGCCTTGAGGCTGGCGCCGCCGACAAGGGCACCGTCCACATCCCTAAGCGCGAGGATTTCCATGGCATTCCCCGGCTTCACAGAGCCCCCGTAGAGCAGACGAAGATTGTCCGATCCGCCCAGCACACTGCCTGCCACCTGCCGCATATGGGAATGCATGGCGGCTATGTCATCAACCGTTGGCGTCCGGCCGGTGCCGATCGCCCAGACAGGTTCGTAAGCAATGACGATGGTGTCTTCTGTCGCAGATTCAGGAATTGACCCGCAAAGCTGCGAGCCCACGACAGATTCGGCTTTTCCGGCATCGCGTTCGCCTTCGGTCTCTCCGACGCAGATAATCGGAATCAGCGCCGCAGCAAGCGCTGCGGAGGCCTTCGATTTAACGGTCTCGTCGCTTTCAGCGTGATCGGCCCGACGCTCGGAATGACCGACAATGACGTACCCCGCGCCAAGATCCTTGATCATCGCAGCGGCTATATCACCGGTATGGGCTCCGCTCTCATTCATATGACAATCCTGTCCGCCGACGGAAACAGCACTGCCAGACAGCTTCGCCGCTACCGACGCAATCAGAGTTGCAGGTGGGCAAACCAGCAGATCCGCAGCAGATCCCGGCGCGACGCCTGAGGCCAAGGCAGTCGCCAAAGCCTCGCCATCGGCGCGCAGCATATTCATCTTCCAGTTTCCGGCGATCAGGACACGGCGCGTCATCTCTGTCACTTCCCTCGAGCTTGCTTGAAAACCTAGGTTCGGCTTACCACACATGTCACGACTGAGGGAGGCAGGAAATTCCTTCTGAATTGCGAGTTGCGGCATAGATTGCGCCGCTTCTATTATGCGCCTCCCCATAAGGGGCCGTGAAACCCGAAAAGGCCGCGACGTTACTCATGCTTCAACTGATCCGATCCCGCGTCACATCCATCTTCGTCAAGGCGCTGTTTGTTCTGCTGATTGCATCCTTCGCTGTCTGGGGCATAGGGGATATCTTCCTCGGCTCGCCGACCGGCAAGGCCGCAATCGAAGTCGGCAGTGTAGAAATCACAACAGCCGAGGTGCTGGACGAGTTCGAACGCGTACGCCGCACGACCGGCCTGCAGATGACCGCCCAGGAAGCCGCCGAGATCGGCGTCCTCGAACAGGTCATGGACGATCTTGCCAACCGCGCCCTCTTCATCGCCGAAAGCAATGACCTCGGTCTTGCCGTCGGTGAGGATCTGGTGCGTCAGCGTATCGGCGACATGCCGGCCTTCAAGGATCAGACGGGCCAGTTCAACCCAGACATGTTCCGTCAGGTGCTTTACCGGGCTCAGTTGAGCGAAGACGGGTTTGTCCGGCTGCTGCGTGAGGAGATCATGCGCGATCAGATCGTCAACGCTGTGACCGCCGGCATCGAAGCGCCGAAGGTCGTGACAGATCTGCTTTATCGCTACCGGAACGAACGCCGCGTGGCCAAACTGATTACTCTCGATGTCAAAAACCTGCCGGAACCGGCGGCCCCGACAGACAGTGCGCTCGACAGTTTCTATAATGAGAACAAGGAAAGATACCGTGCCCCGGAATATCGGTCCGCGACCGTCCTTTCTCTGACAGCTGAGGCATTGGCAGCCGATATTGAGATCTCCGAGGATCGCCTGCTTGAATCCTATGAAATACGCCTGGACGAATTCCGTACTGACGCGCGGCGCACGGTCGATCAAATCTTCCTCGCCGATAAAGAAACTGCCGACAAAGCCGCCGCAGCGCTGAATGAGGGTCAGAGCTTCGATGCTGTAGCCAAAGACGTTGCCGATTTGCCAGAAGGCGCTCTATCGCTCGGAACGATCACACGCGCCGATCTTGATGGAACCGCCCTTGCCGACTCGATCTTCGGCGCAGAGCTTAATGTTCCGACAGCGCCCGTCGAGAGCGATCTGGGATGGCATATCTTCCGCGTAACGGACATCACCGAGGAAACCACCCACCCCTTCGCCGATGTGAAAGAACGCCTCAAAACCGATCTTGCTCAGAATGATGCGCTGGACCGGATTTTCGAGATCGCCAATCAGATCGAAGACGCTTTGGCCGGCGGAGATACGATCGAGGAGGCCGCCAAGACGGTTGATGTCGATGTGCAGAATTTTGCGGCGCTCGACAATCAGGGCCGCGATGCAGACGGCAATCAGGTCGACGGGATTGTTCGCGATCCGTCCTTCCGCACCACGCTTTTTGCAACGCCCCTGAACGATCAGAGCCAACTTGAGGAAACCCGCAACGGCGGATATTTCATCCTGCGTGTTGACGGGATTTCCGAATCTGCGATCCGCCCGCTGGACGTGGTGAAAGATCAGGTAAAGCTCAATTACATGGAAGAGCAGCGGGCCTCAGCGAATCTCGTTCGGGCGCAGGAACTGGTGAAGGCTGCGGCCTCCGGCGGCCTGTCGCCAGCTGCCGAGAAAGCAGGCTATGATGTTGTCACAACCGAGCCATTTGCCCGCACAGGCGATGGCCTGCCTGAAGGTGCGCCGGCAGATGTCGCGGAAATCGCATTTGGCCTCAAGGTCGGAGATATCGGCATGTCCGAAGATCTGACCCAGGTCTACATCACGGAGCTTTCCGCCATCCAGGACGCTGAGGGGAGCGACGACGCCGAGGGCCCGCTTGGCCAGCAGCTCAAGGCCGGGATCGCTTCGGATGCCGTCGAGAGCCTCATTACTGCCTTGCGCGAGAACCACGACGTATCCATCAACCCGGCTCTGCCGCTCAGCGTGATCGAAGGTGTGGGTCAAGGTGGCGGGTACGCGCATCAAAGTGGTGGAATGTTCTGATGCAGGTTTCGCCTGAAATCTCCCCGTTCTCCAAGACTTACGCGGACGGGGCTCCTCAGGTCGTCTGGACGACGCTTGTTGCGGATCTGGAAACACCGGTTTCGGCAATGATGAAACTGGCGGAACGCCGGGCAAACGCGTTCCTGCTGGAATCCGTTGAAGGTGGCAGCGTACGCGGCCGGTTCTCGATCATCGGTCTTCGGCCCGATGTGATCTGGCGTTTCAAGAAAAATCAGGCTGAAATCAATCGGCAAGCCCGGATTGATCCACATGCCTTCGAGCCCTGTGCCGAAGATCCGCAGGCCTCATTCCGCAGCCTGCTCGCGGAATCGGAAATTGAGCTGCCCGAGAATCTGCCGCCGATGGCGTCGGGCCTGTTCGGCTATATGGGGTATGACGCGGTCCGGTTGGCCGAGCGCATTCCGGACGAGAACCCAGACGATCTCGGCGTTCCTGACGGATTGTTCCTCCGCCCAACAGTGATCTGCATCTTCGACAGGCTTGAGGATGTCGTTACCATTGTAACGCCCGTGCGGCCGAACGAGGGCCTATCGGCGGAAGCGGCGTATGACGCGGCTCGCACTCTGCTCGCGGAAGTGCTGCAGGATTTCGACAGGAACCTGCCGATGACCCGTCAGGGTGTTGGCGAAGCGACTCCGCAGCCAGAACCAAGCTCAAATACGACACATGAAGAGTTCCACCAGATGGTGGAGAAGGCCAAGGACTACATTGCCGCTGGCGATGCGTTCCAGGTGGTGCCTTCTCAACGGTTCTCCGTGCCGTTCAAACTCTCGCCTCTGGCACTGTACCGCTCGCTACGTCGGCTAAACCCGTCACCGTTTCTTTTCTATTTCGATTTTGGCGATTTCTCGATCGTTGGCTCAAGCCCGGAAATTCTGGTCCGCGTGCGAGACGGCGACGTCACGCTGCGCCCCCTCGCCGGCACCCGCAAGCGCGGCGCCACGGCAGAGGAAGACAAGGCACTGGCCGCGGAGCTGCTGTCCGACCCGAAGGAGCGGGCCGAACATCTAATGCTGCTGGATCTAGGACGGAACGATGTCGGTCGGGTCTCTAAGATCGGCACGGTGAAAGTTATCGAGCAGTTCGTGATCGAGTATTATTCCCACGTCATGCATATCGCCTCCCATGTCGACGGAAAGCTGCGGGATGGTCTGGATGCGTTGGATGCCCTCTGGGGTGGCTTTCCGGCCGGAACTGTCTCCGGCGCGCCCAAGGTAAGGGCGATGGAGATCATCGACGAGCTTGAGAAATCCCGTCGCGGTGTCTATGCGGGTGCTGTCGGCTATTTCAGCGCCAACGGTTCGATGGATACCTGTATTGCCCTCCGTACGGCCGTAGTGAAGGACGGGACCATGTACGTCCAGGCTGGCGGCGGCGTTGTGGCGGACAGCGACCCAGAAGGCGAATATCAGGAATCGGTGAACAAGGCCCGTGCATTATTCCGCGCGGCCGACGAAGCAGTGAAATTCGCAGCGCGTACAAGCTGACGAACTGTTTCACATTCGTTTCAAGACGATAAACGGAGCCGAAAAACATTTATTTTTTCTATTAATCAACGCCTTGCTGAGCACATCTAAACCAAATTTATTCCGCCGGCTCTGGGGCTAGGTCCGGAGAATTTCGCGTCTCTTCTGTGGGCAAGAGAGCTGCGGCAGAAAGCGCTGCCAACGCCAAAGCCCCCAGGATCAAGAACAGCCACTCGAAATCACCGGTCACGCTGTAAATCCAGGCCAACAGTGGCACAGCTCCAGCCGAAACGCCGAGCGTCAGCAGAAACTTCACACCGAACGCCGTGCCTCTCCAGGCCGGCGGTGTGAAGCGGGCGAACAGTGCGTTCTCCGTCGGAACAGCGATAGTGTTCGACAACACCATGCAAATCGCGACTGGAAACAGCAGCCAACCATTCAGCAATGCCACGATCACCAAAAGCGGGATCTGCAGAACCCAGGCAGTCACATAAACCCGCTTCTTGTTGAACTTGTCTGCCAGCCACCCACCAGCAATCTGCGCTCCGCCGGAGCAAAAATAGATCGCCGAAACAAGAAGACCGATCCCCACAAGCCCCTCACCCGTGCCAAGACGGTCCTCGAACAGTTTCGGCAGGGCAAAGGACGTCGCCTGGTAGATCAGGCCCGAACAGCACACCGTTACAGCCAGAGCCAACGCTCCGCGCCTCATATCCTTACGATTCGTCTCTGATGCTACGGGAGCGCCTTTGCGGGTATCACGCTCGATCCATCCCTTCCAAATTCCAACAGCCATAAACAGACCCGTCAGCACACAGATGATCCCCGGAAGGATGAAGGCCAGACGCCACGACCCAAGGTCCGAGAGCAGTGCGGCAATGAGTGGAGCGGAACCCACCCCCAGACTGCCGAAAACACCGTTGATCCCAAGCGCCTTGCCGCGATTGGTCACATGCCGCACAACCCAGGCAATACCAACTGGATGATATATCGCCGCAAAGAAGCCAATCGCTGTCAGGCCCGCCGCTATCTGGAACAACGACGTCGCAAATCCGGTTAGGATCGACATGGCGCCAGTGCCGAGAAAAAACACCACCATCATCCCCGTCGCGCTCCAGCGGTCCCCAAGGTACCCAGCCGGAATGGCGCAGAGTCCGAACAGCAAATTCCCCAGGAACATCAATCCGATAAGCTCATGATACGGGGCATCGAACACACGCTGCAGAGCAATCACCGCTGTCGGATAGAGCAGCATGAAAAAGTGAGAATAAAAGTGTCCAATACTGGAAAAGCCCAGAGACAAGCGATCCGAGAGAGCACTCATTGTGATGGTTCCACAGATTCTGAAGCCCAACAGTCGCAGTAAGCCGACTAGCTCACAACTCTTCTTTGTGCATTTGACTCATTCCGGCAGGCATTTACCATGCCCCTGATTTGCCCGAACGCCGGGCCGCCGGGAACCGTAACGATGCCGACAAAGTCCGACACACCGACGTCCAGTAAAGGATCGACCTCTCACAGAGACAAGCGGCCGACAAAGGCCCAGATTTCCTGGCTGGCGCGCGGTCTCGACGAACCTGGCGGAAAGTTGCCGCTTTTCACCACTGAGGGGCAGAGGGTCAATGATCGCATGGTAAAGTCCTGTCTGGATCATGGCTGGGCCGAGCCATGGTTTGAGAACCCGCTAAAACCAAACTGGCTCGTCTGCAAAATCACCGATCAGGGCCGCGCTGTTCTTAACCGTAAGAGCGCTATTTAGACGCCGTTACACGTGCCTCATATGCGGACCAACTAAATCCGCGCAAACCCGCTCAGGGAGGCGGAATGACACTTGAGGAGTATCTGAGCACCATCATCGGCAGCAAACCCGATCATTGGCGTGCCTCGAACGTTCCGACTTTTATGCACCGCATCGTTCCGTCCCGAACGCCCGGCTCTGACTTCGAGCTGCAGGAACATAATGTGCTGCTGAATTTCACTGAAGATGTCAGATTTTCAATGGCTTGGGGCCTGGTCGCGAACAAAAATTACAAAGAGCCATGGCTTGAAAAGCTGGCGAACAAACGAGGCGACACCGTCATTCTCGACTTCCTGTTCAATGGCGCGCTGGTCTATCGGGAGAAACTGATTGCCGTTGACAACTGGCGCTGCATTCTACCGCAGCCCCTGAATGTGGAAACGGCGCCCTACAAGGTGCCGGAAAGGCGCATGAAGGTTGCCAGACTGATGCATAGCCTGGTCGGCCCGGACACCAGTTTCAATGCCTATTTCAAGCGTGTTGGCATGGTCCCAGCAGAGATACCGTGGCCTTAAAGCCATCCATCATTCCGCAATTTACAGAGATTTGGTCGGAGCGGCGGGATTCGAACCCACGACCCCTTCACCCCCAGTGAAGTGCGCTACCAGGCTGCGCTACGCTCCGACCGATCTGTAAGGGCTTCTCTAGCCTGTCGGACAGCCGGACGCAAGCGCCTTCGTATCCCTAGAATTCATCATGCGTGTCAATGCTTAACGACGCACCTTGTCGAGTGCATTCTTCAGGGATTGCAGCTCACCAAGCGCCGCGCGGACCTCCTGCAACGCGTCCGTTCCGATCGGAGCGGACTCGGCCTCCGAGGCATCCTGGATGGCTGCTTCAAGCGGCAAGGTAGGCTCCGCATCCTCGACAACACGCGCGGCTGATGGTCCCGGAATTTCCGGATCGTATTCGCCGCCTTCATCGTGCCTTAGAGTTGCGCGGGCGCCGCCATCCTTGAGCAGTTTTTGAACGCCCTTAATGGTGTAGCCGTCTTGGTAAAGCAAAGTACGGATGCGCCGCAACAGATCGACATCTTCCGGTCGATAATAGCGGCGTCCACCGCCGCGTTTCAGCGGCCGCACCTGCGAGAACTTGGTTTCCCAAAAACGGAGGACGTGCGGAGGCACTTCCAGATCGTCGGCAACCTCGCTGATTGTACGAAAAGCGGAAGCCGACTTGCCGTTTCTACGAGTCCCAGTGCTTTGATGGTCGGTCTGCATAGCCATAAGGCGTCATGCCTCCGTACTCACCCGGCGTCGCCGCCAAGCCCTTCGTTGATCCGATTCTTGAGGACGTGGGAAGGCCTGAAGACCAAGACTTTACGCGGCAGGATCGGAACTTCCTCACCGGTCTTCGGATTTCGACCAATGCGCTCCCCTTTCTGGCGAACCAGAAAGCTTCCGAATGACGAGATCTTGACCACCTCGTCACGAGACAAGGATTGCGCGATTTCCTCGAGAACAGATTCAACCAACTCGGCCGACTCATTACGAGAAAGACCGACTTCCTGATACACTGCCTCGCTCAGTTGAGCCCGTGTAACCGTCTTACCAGTCATTGCCACCCCCATCCTAGACGCCCAAAGTATCGTGGAAATTTGAGACAGTCAATTAATCTACTTATTACAGGAATTTGGAGCGGTTTTCTTAACTAATTTCGAACCACGAGAAGCCCCAAACCACATTTCGAATAAGCCTTTCCGAATCGGGCTCTATCACGCTGATTTGACAACGAATTACGGCATCAACCACACCGTTCGACAAGACAATTTCCGATAGATTATCAACCGCAATGAGGTATTCAGGGAGTACCTATCCGGACTAGTCCGGCACCCCATACAAGCCCCCCGCCGATCGCTTCGAACAGCACCAGATCGCCATTCTTCACGCGACCATCTCCGACAGCTTCCGTCAATGCGAGCGGAACAGACGCCGCCGAGGTATTTGCGTGCCGGGCAATCGTCGAAACAACCTTCTCTTCCGGCAGCTTCATTTTCTGCGCCATGCTCTTGATAATACGGCTGTTCGCCTGATGCGGGATCAGCCAGTCGACCGCTGACGAATCCAGCCCGTTAGCTGACAAGGCCTCATCAATCACGCCAGACAGTTTTGAAACTGCATGCCGGAACACTTCCTGCCCAGCCATGCGGACATGACCGACCGACTGGCTCGATGAAGGTCCGCCATCGACATAAAGAACGTCCCGGTGGCGACCGTCGGAATGCAGATGCGTCGACATCACCCCAAAGTCACTCTCGACCTCACCGCCCTCTGCCGAGCGCAGCACAATGGCGCCTGCACCGTCTCCGAAGAGAACACAGGTTGTACGGTCTTCCCAATCAAGAATACGGCTGAAGGTCTCAGCACCAATGACAAGCACCGATTGCGCCTGCCCCGCTTTGATGAAGTTATCGGCCGTCGCAAGGGCGTAGATAAAGCCAGCGCACACAGCCTGAATATCGAAGGCTGCGCCGTGATCCATACCCAGCTTTGCCTGAACCTTCGTTGCAGTCGACGGGAAGGTATCGTCGGGAGTTGTCGTGGCGACAATGATCAGATCAATGTCGGCTATGGTCATGCCTGCGCGCTCAAGCGCATCCCGCGCCGCATTCACCGCGAGATCGGAGGTGACTTCACCCTCCGCCGCGATGTGACGCTGCTTGATCCCCGTCCGTTTCGTGATCCACTCATCAGAGGTATCAACGGTCTTGGAGAGTTCGTCATTCGTCACGATCCGCTGCGGCAAATAAGAGCCACAGCCGACCAACAGAGACTTTTTAAGATTCATGAAGCTACCGATGTCTGGCGTGTCAGGGCCGCGGTTTCGGAATTTCCGTACAGCGCGATCTCTTCTTTTACTTTGTCCAGGAAGTCATAACGGCACATATCGGCAGCCACGCAAACAGCATTGGCGAAACCGAACTCGTCAGTGCCGCCATGGCTCTTTACACTGATGCCATTCAAGCCAAGAAACACAGCCCCGTTGTAACGCCTTGGGTCGAGCCGCTTGCGCATTTGTTCCAGCGCACCGCGGCACAGCAGGTAGCCGATCCTGGCGGACCAGGAAGATCGGAAAGCATCACGCAGGAACTGCGTGATCATCCGTGATGTACCCTCGGCGGTCTTCAGCGCAATGTTTCCGGAAAATCCGTCCGTGACGATTACGTCGACCGTTCCGGCCGTAATGTCATCGCCTTCAACGAAGCCGATATACTCGAAATTGTCGGACTTGGTCTCGCGCAACTTGGCTGCAGCGCCGCGCACCGCTTCGCTGCCCTTCTGCTCCTCGCTGCCAACATTCAGCAGGCCGACCGTCGGCTTATTGAGGCCGAGTACCATGCGGGAGAAAATCTCTCCCATCAAAGCGAACTGGAACAGGTTTTCCGCATCGCAATCGACATTGGCGCCGAGATCCAGCATGCAGGTCTCGCCGCGTTTGGTCGGAAAGAAACTGGCTATCGCGGGGCGTTCAATGCCTGGACACATACGAAGCACAAATTTCGACATGGCCATCAGCGCACCAGTATTGCCGGCAGAAACGACCCCGTTCGCCGCCCCCTCGGCGACCTGATTGATCGCAATACGCATACTCGAATCACGTCCGGACCGCAGCGCCACGGATGGTTTCTCCGAGGCTGCTACTTCCTTGTCCGTATGGATCAAAGTGTAATTGCTATTCCGCAGCCGCTTGGTCTTCTCGATCAGCGGGCGAACCTTGGTTTCATCACCGACCAGAATTAACTTGAGGTCAGGCAACCGTTCGAGAGCGATATCCGCTCCGCGAACAACAATATCAGGCGAGTTATCGCCGCCCATGGCGTCCAGGGCGAGTGTTGGACCGTCTACCATATGTTCGACATCATCCGGGCTGAAGACGCAGCCGACACGGCGCGTTTCGAAACCTCTCGGTCATTAACCTTCCACATAGACGCGCCACGGGAAGGCAGGTGATCGAGGGTCATATGCAAAGGTTCACAAAAATTCAATATTTTTAGTCCCCATTCCGCAATCGATCCCGTATGTCCGACAGAACCGAGAACGGGTTTTGCTTCGCTTCTTCTGTATCCTTGTCCGCCCAGATGACGCCGTCCGGAGCATCTTCTTCCTCCGGCTTTCTGGGATGATCATCGAGCAGCAGAGCCAAATTCTGAGAGAGTACCTCGCCCAGGTCAAACCCGCCGTCTTCAATCACTCCCATATTTTCATCATCCGGCGTAAGCTCAATTTCCGTGTCAGTATCCAGAGCCGCCTCACCACTTAGGATTTCCGAAAAAGAATCTTCTATAACAGTCTCGAATGGCTCGAGGGAAACGACCGACTGGTAAGAAAGCCTTGCCGATATCGTTCCTTCGACACGCACGGCCCGATCACGCGCCAATCGTTCAATCCGAACTTTGGCCTGAAATCCGGTGATGCCAGGCAACCCGAACCGCGCCGCGAGGGCCAAAAGCTCCTCTGCCGAGGCTTCGATATCGACGTGAGTGACCCGTTTTTTAAGGTCCTTTATCCGGACCGGCCGGGCGAGTTCTATATTCTGTGTGTTTTCCATGAGACGCGAACAATATGCTCAGGGACGCCGCCTCTCAAGAACTACAAGAGAATGGTCCATCAAAGCACAGAGAATTACGCTGCGGCGAAAGTTATCTTACCGGAAATAATCTCCGCCAAGGGAAGCGTATCAAGATGCGCCGACTGCCGCATCACATAGCTTGCCATCGGCGCGCTCTCACGCTCAGCCTCAGGCGCGCCGCGATACAGGTTACGGTGCAAGGCATCGGCAAGTAGCAGTCCGTCATCACTGTCCGCCGCTTCAAGGCCAAGCCGGTAAGCATCCAGCCGACCGTAGAAGGCCTTCCCCATCTGCTTAACTTTTTTCCCGACGGACATGTCGCTGACACCAATTTCCCGCAAGGACTGGTCCAGATCGACGAACAGCGTGTCGAACAGCGCCTGCGAAAAGCGCTCCGATTCGGCCCGGTCCCGCTTCAGACGAATCAGAATAAGCGCCGCATGCAGCACGAGCAGGTCAAACCGTCCGTCCAGGGTATCCGGGACACCGTACCGGGTATAGAAATCCGGCTGCCGGGCCTGCCGAATGACAGCCTGATAGGCTTCCCTGGCTGCGTCGGCGACTTCGTCGCGCTTAAAAAACTTGCTGAACACGCGGGGATTTCCAATTCCGGTTTGCATTTGCCGCAAAATGGCGGCGCGGGCCTCAGTCGTCAACGCCGGCTAAGAGGAATGTTGACCTTGGCCTCTGCCGTGCCCAAATTGTCGCCAGAATGCTTGGCAACGCCGCCGCACAAGCGTTAGCGCAAATTTCACGGCAGCGCGAGACCTCAGGCAATGACGAGATGTAACGGAGACAGTGAGTGAGCCGCATTCCGTTCTGGCGCACCGGACTAGCCTTTCCCCTGGTTGCCCTGCTGCTGCTAGCGTGCACTCCGCGGGTAGAGATTCATGGGAATTTGGTAGATATCGATAATCTTGCGGCGATTGAGCCCGGTAAGAGTGACAAAGGACGCGTCCTCGCCCTGCTCGGCTCCCCTTCGACCGAGAGTGAGTACGGCCAGGAAACTTGGATGTATATCGCCAGGCATACAGAACAGACGGCTTTCTTCGCCGAAGAGGTCATCGATCAGCGGGTGATCTATATCGCCTTCGACGAAACCGGCGTTGTCGACAGTATCGGCCGACTCAACAAGGAAGACGGCAAGCAGATCGAATATGTAAACCGAGAGACGGAAACTGCAGGGCAGCGCATTTCCTTCCTGCAGCAGCTGTTTGGCAATATCGGGCGCTTTAATCAGGATACCCTGCAATAAAAACTCAAATCGTTGGCTTGAGAGTCAAAGGCCCCGCAGAAGCGGGGCCTTTTTAATCGCAGGTCGAGTGAGAATCCTTAGGTGGCGAGTGCCGCAAGCAGCAACAGCGCAACGATATTGGCAATCTTGATCATCGGGTTCACGGCAGGACCGGCCGTGTCCTTGTAGGGATCACCGACCGTATCGCCAGTAACGGCAGCCTTGTGGGCTTCCGAGCCCTTGCCGCCATGATTACCGTCCTCGATATACTTCTTCGCATTGTCCCAGGCACCGCCACCGGCGGTCATGGAGATGGCGACGAAGATCCCAGTAACGATGGTTCCCAGCAGCATGGCGCCAACCGCAGTGAAGGCTGCGCCCTGCCCGCCAATCATGCTGAACACGAAGTAGACCACGACCGGAGCCAGCACAGGCAGCAGCGACGGGATGATCATTTCCCTGATCGCCGCTTTCGTCAGCATGTCGACCGCCCGGCCGTATTCGGGCTTTTCGGTGCCCTTCATGATCCCCGGATGCTCACGGAATTGACGCCGCACTTCTTCCACGACGGCCCCACCTGCCCGGCCGACAGCCTGCATGCCAAGCGCACCGAACAGGTACGGCAAGAGACCGCCGATGAAGAGCCCTACTACGACATAGGGATCCTGCAACTCGAACTTGACGTTCAGTTGGGGGAAATAGTGCGCCAGGTCCTCGGTGAAGGCCGCAAACAACACCAGGGCGGCAAGACCAGCGGAGCCGATCGCGTAGCCCTTGGTCACTGCCTTGGTGGTATTGCCGACTGCGTCCAGCGCATCCGTGATTTCGCGCACCTCAGGGGGCAAGTCCGCCATCTCCGCGATACCGCCGGCATTGTCCGTCACCGGACCGTAGGCATCGAGCGCAACGACCATACCTGCAAGCGCCAGCATCGTGGTTGCCGCAATGCCAATGCCGAAGACACCAGCCAGCATATGTGCGGCAATGATACCGCCGGAAATAATCAGAGCCGGAAGTGCCGTGGCCTCCATGGAAACCGCAAGCCCCTGGATCACATTGGTACCGTGACCCGTTTCCGAGGATTTCGCGATTGATCGCACCGGACGGTATTCGGTCGAGGTGTAATACTCAGTTACCCAGACAATGAGACCAGTGACGACAAGACCGACGATCGCGCAACCGAAGAGCGTTTTTCCGGTTACCTCCAGGCCGTTCTTCATGACCATCGCCGCATCCCAGCCAAGCGTCTGGCTGATCACGCCGCCGATCAGGACCGCCGACAGAACGGCGCTGACGATAAAGCCCTTATAAAGCGCCTTCATGACCTTCTTGTCGGGTCCAAGCGTGACGAAGAAAGCACCGACCACGGATGCCAGAATACAGACCGCACCGATCAAGAGCGGGAAGGTCAGCATCAGGCTCATGGCCTCGCCGGTGAAGAAGATTGCCGCCAGCAGCATCGTCGCAACCACGGTCACCGCGTAGGTCTCGAACAAATCCGCCGCCATGCCCGCGCAATCGCCGACATTGTCGCCGACATTGTCAGCGATAACGGCCGGGTTCCGGGGGTCGTCCTCCGGGATGCCGGCTTCGACCTTACCGACAAGGTCGGCGCCTACGTCGGCACCTTTGGTAAAGATCCCGCCACCAAGGCGGGCGAAGATGGAAATCAGCGAGGCACCGAAACTGAGCGCAACAAGCGCTTCCAGAATATGCCTAAGGCCTCCTTCCGTTCCTGCGTCGTAAAAATTGAGCAGGACCGCATAGTACCCGGCAACGCCGAGCAGCCCGAGGCCGACAACAAGCATTCCGGTAATCGCGCCGGACTTGAAAGCGATGTTAAGAGCCGGGGCCATACCAACAGTGGCGGCCTGCGTTGTACGAACATTGGCGCGCACGGAAACATGCATACCAATGTAGCCAGCGGCCCCCGAAAGGATCGCTCCGATAACAAAGCCGACCGCGACAGTCATGCCGAGCGTCAGACCGAGAATAACGGCTACAACGACCCCAACGATTCCAATGGTTGTATATTGCCGATTTAGGTAGGCCGCCGCGCCTTCTTGGATCGCGCCAGCAATTTCCTGCATCCGTGCAGACCCGGCATCCGCGGCCAGTACCGACCGGATAGCCCAAAGCCCATAGAGCAAGGCTGCCACCCCGCAAAGGATAACAAAAGCCAAAGTTCCGCTCATATCGGAAACCCTTCTTTCCTCTTGTGCACATTTCCTCCCAGCAAGGCCCGGTCTTTACGCCGGGCTCCGGCTGGCACATCAAATCGAAGGGTGAAAAAGGCAGACAGCGGAAAGTATTTCGCCGGTCCCCGCCCCACCTATCGAAGAGGTTGAAACCGTAGCAAAAAATCTAAGGCTGTAAAGCGAGTCTAACTGAATACGCAATTACATTTACGGTGTTTACGCGCTAGCCCTTTGACGCCAGAGAGCAATAGCGATCACTGAAGTCGCCAATCCAAGCAGGGGAAGCACACCGTAATTCACAGCGTTCCAGCCAAAAGCATTCAGCAGGGCACCAGATGCGAAGGATGAGGCTGTAACCGTTCCAAAGACTAGGAAATCGTTCAATCCCTGTACCTTCGCCCGTTCTTCGGGTGTGTGGCATTCCGCCAACAACGACGTACCGCCCACAAACATGAAGTTCCAGCCGACACCAAGCAGCACGAGGCCGAGCCAAAAGCGCTCGATTTCAATGCCGCCGACGTTAACAACGACGGCTCCCGTCAGAATGATGGCTCCCGTCAACATGACCTGGCGAACACCGAATCGCTGGATCAATGAGCCCGTAAAGAAAGACGGCGCATACATTGCCAATACGTGCCATTGAATCACGAATGCCGCGTCACGGAACTCATATCCGCATCCCATGATCGCCAGCGGCGTCGCCGTCATGACAAAACTCATAACGCCGTAGCCGATCATCGCGCCAATTGCGGCAACCAGAAATGTTGGCTGCCGGACAATGACAGAAAGCGGGCGGACATGAACACCCTCGACAGGCTTGGGAGCCGTTGGGATGCGAACGAAGTACAGAAACGCGAATGACAGGGCCTGAACACACGCCACAACAATGAAACAACCGGCGTAGATCACTGGCGAGAACAGGTCGTAGGACCATTTCGAGAGTTCCGGTCCGACCAGTGCGGCAAAGACACCGCCCGCCAAAACCAGAGAAATCGCCTTACTGCGGAAACTCGGACTGGCGGTATCCGCAGCAGCATGCCGGTAGAATACGGCAAACCCCTGAAAGCAGCCGATCATCATCGATCCGGCGGTAAAAATCAGGAAGCTCTTCTCAAAAATGCCGTGGAACGCGATCAACGCTCCCAGAATGCCGACAGTGATACCAAGGGCAAAACCCGCGCGGCGGCCGATACGTCGCATAAGGAAAGACGCGGGCAGAGTTGTCAGCATTGTCGCGGTGAATTGCAACGCCAGTGGCACGGTGGCCCAGGCCGGATCGGACGCAAGCTGCTGACCGACAAGAGCTGTCACGGTCATGTTGACAGACATGCCGGTCATGGCGAGTGCCTGGCAGATCGCCAACAGCACTACATTGCGAACCGTCGGGTCGCGGTCTTCAACAGCCGAGCTGGTCATGGTTTTCGCAGTTCAAAGAAACGGGGACCGTCTGGTAGCACGGCGTCGGCGAAGCGACCAGATATGAGAGGTCACGCCGACGCCTCTTTCCCCTACAAAGGACGCTCGAAAACGTTCTGGAACAAAAGCTCGACAACGATCCCTTCGCCCACGACCTCCTCAATTTTCGCCAGAAGACGCTCTTTCAGGAAGCCTCTGTCGTTCACCCCGGGCTTGATATCAAGCGAGGAAAGCGCATGCACATATTTCAGGATCGCATCAATGATCCGCACTTTCTTGAGGTTTATCAGCTCGAAATCCGCTCCAGGGCGAACCTCTATCAAAAGATGCAAAACCAGGAAGCGGTCGACCTGACCATCGCTGAAAATCGGAATGCTCAGAGGCTCAAGATCGACCAAGACTGTGACAGCCGGCCGCACTTCGACCTTTTCCTCTTCCGGAGGAACCTCTTTGCCCAGCATCTCAAGCACCATCGGCGGGAGCAGTCCAGGGGCAAACATGGAGATTCCGAATACGCCGCCGCCGGCAAGTACGAGTAATAAAACAAGGATAACGACGATTTTCATGGCTTCATTTAACCCGCGTGTCAGGCATGGGTATAGCCCCGCCTGTCCAAGGCCATGATTTTTCCGGTGGCGTCCAGTAAATCGACACCACGGCCGGGGTGCATCTTGCCGATCCGGGTCAACGGGACACCCGCTTGCCCCGCAAGGCCGAACACAGTGTCGCGCGCACTTTCAGGAGCAGTGAAAAGCAGTTCGTAATCGTCCCCGCCGCTCACGAGATCCTCGGCAAGCACGGCCCCACACTGCACCAGTCGTTGTCCCAAGCCTGAGAAAGGGATGAGCGAAAGCTCAACTTTTGCTCCAAACCCGGAAACCTCGCAAATATGACCAAGATCCTGAACCAGTCCATCGGACACATCGAGTCCGGCGCTGGCCACATCAAGCAACAGTTGGCCAAGCCGCGGCCGCGGTTGCGGGAGCAGATACCGGTCAGCAAGCATCGCACGTTCGGCCTCAGTAAGGTCAAATCCCTCGCCTTGCAGCACAGCCAGTCCCAGAAACGAATCACCAATGCTGCCGGACACATAGATATCGTCTCCCGGCTTAGCTCCGCCGCGTGTAAGTGCCAGGGTCGACGGTACCCAGCCGAATGCTGTTACAGATATGGATAGTGGTCCCGGCGTGGAGACGCTGTCTCCTCCGAGTAATCTGATGTTGTATTCCGCATGATCCGCGGCCTGCCCCCGGGCAAACCGCTCAATCCACGCCTCCGCATCCGCCATACCGCGCGGCAATGCCAGCGTGATCGTGTAGCCGTAGGGCTCAGCCCCCATTGCGGCGAGATCGGATATATTGACCCTGAGAGCTTTGCGCGCGACCTGGTCGGCCGGATCGTCCGCTAGGAAATGAACCCCGGCGATCAGCGCATCGGCTGTAACGGCCATACGCTTGCCAGGTGGAGGTGTTACCAGAGCAGCATCGTCGGTCAGCCCAAGAGCATCGCTCTGGCCTTCGACGAGGGGAGAGAAAAAACGCGCAATACGCTCGAACTCGCCGAGCTCCGGCATGTTATTCGCTTTCGGAGCCGGACGGAGCGGGCTCCTTCTCGTTATCACGCACGGTGCGTGCGATGCGGTCCAGCACACCATTGATGAAGCCCGGTTCCTTCTCAGAGAAAAATCCGTGGGCCACATCGACATATTCCGAGATCACGACCGCAGCCGGAACATCGCCATGGGTCAGAAGTTCATGCGCACCGCACTCCAGAATATTCCGGACGATGGTTTCCAGCCGATCAATCGACCAATCGTCGGACAAAGCCCCTGAGATAAGCCCGTCGACCGTTTCCAGATCAGACGTAACCCCAGCTGTAAGCCGCTCATAAAAGGCAGCATCGGCTGGGCCGAAACTCTCGTTCTCGGCGCCGCCGGCGAGACGCAGTTCCTTGAATTCTGAAATCACACGCGGAGCTGGAATCCCGGTAATCGCCATCTGATAGAGGCTTTGAACTGCGGCAAGACGTGCTGCGGTTCGACGCTGGCGTTCTGGAAGACGATCTTTGGAAACTGTCATGTTTTTGCTCACTCGACACCGAAGCGGCGCTTCAGCGCCACCAGCGCGAGGGCGGCTTGCACCGCATCCTTACCTTTGTTTTTCTTGTCAACTGCCGCGCGGGCCCATGCCTGGTCCCGGTTTTCAACGGTTAGGATACCGTTGCCGATGGAAAGTCCTTCCCAAAGCGCCAGATCCTGCAATCCACGGGCGCTCTCGCCGCAAACATAGTCGTAATGGCTTGTCTCGCCGCGAATGACGCAGCCGAGGGCGACATAGCCAGCATATGGCTCAGCATCCGTACGCTGCGAGGCGATGGCGATCGCAGCCGGAATTTCCAGCGCGCCCGGCACCTCAACCCGATCGAATTCCACACTGGCTTCCTCAAGCGCCGCAATGGCGCCCTTCACCAATTCATCCGCGATATCCTCATAGAAACGTGCTTCTACGATCAGAATACGGCTCATTCGCCGGCTCCTTCGTCCTCGGTTTTCACGCCGCGCCGCTCGATCATGCTCAGACCGTAGCCCTCAAGGCCAACGATGTTGCGGTCGTGGTTGCTCAGCAAAATCATCTCACGCACGCCAAGATCCAGCAGAATCTGCGCACCGACACCATAGTCCCGCAATTCGTTCTCGGTCTTCTTGCCATCGACCTCCGCGCGGAGCTTGCGGCGCACCCTGTCGGAAAGCGCCGTTGCGGACGGCTCGCGGATCAGGACAACAACGCCAGCCCCCTCCTCGCCTATCTGGCGCATGGCGTTCTGTAGCTCACCGCCGGCCCGTTTCCCAGTCCTGTCACCCAGTACATCTTCCATGATGCTCAGGGCATGCATGCGGACCAGCACCGGGTCGCCCTTAGTGATGTCGCCTTTCACCAAGGCTATATGTTCGGCATAGGTGATCTTGTTGACATAGACGATCATCCGCCAGTCGCCGCCATACTCGCTGTCAAGCGTGGTCTCGACCGAGCGCTGCACAACGGATTCGGTCCGTCGTCGATATTCGATCAGGTCGGCAATCGTTCCGACCTTGAGACCATGGAACTGCGCGAACTGAATCAAATCCGGTAACCGCGCCATGGTGCCATCGTCATTCATGATCTCGCAGATCACGCCGGACGGGTTAAGCCCAGCCATCCGCGCGATATCAACAACGGCTTCCGTGTGCCCAGCCCGAACCAAAGTCCCGCCATCCCGGGCCATCAGTGGAAACACATGCCCCGGCGTCACGATATCGTCCCGTGCCGCCTTCTGATCGATGGCAACCTGAACGGTCCTGGCCCGGTCATGCGCAGAAATACCGGTCGTCACCCCTTCGCGCGCCTCGATAGAAACGGTGAAAGCAGTTTCATGCCGGGTACCATTGTTCGAAGACATCAGCGGCAGGCCGAGCTTCTCGATCCGCTCCCGCTCCATGGAGAGGCAGATCAGTCCGCGGCCATATTTGGCCATGAAATTGATTGCTTCAGGCGTGGCCATCTGGGCCGGGATGCAGAGATCACCCTCGTTCTCGCGATCCTCGTCATCAACAAGGATGAAGATGCGGCCCTGGCGCGCCTCCTCTACCACCTCCTCAATGGATGAGAGAGCAGTGCGATAGAGCTCGCCAAGCGGTTCAACCGTTTCAGTCATTCCGTGGTTCCCGGACGTCCAACAGGCGCGCAACATAGCGGGCAAGCATGTCGACTTCCATGTTCAATTCGTCACCGGGCTTCCGATCACTCAACGTGGTCTCTTTCCAGGTGTGGTCGATGATGTTCACACCGAAGGTGTCGGCGGAAACTTCGTTTACGGTCAAAGAGATACCATCGAGTGTTACCGACCCTTTAGGCGCCACGAAAGCGGCCAGCGAAGGATCGGGCCTGAGCGTCAGCCGGCGGCTGTCACCCTCAGGA
The DNA here is from genome assembly GCF_039990255.1 of Nisaea sp. GTDB lineage: Bacteria > Pseudomonadota > Alphaproteobacteria > Thalassobaculales > Thalassobaculaceae > Nisaea. The sequence continues at coordinate 1,458,417 of NZ_JBDXGG010000018.1, forward strand.
ACGATGGAAACGATCTCCGCAAGCCCATCGACATGCCCGCTGACGATATGACCGCCAAGCTCATCCCCAACCTTGAGGGCGCGTTCCAGATTGATCCGCACGCCCTCTTCCCAACCGTCGAGATTGGTCTTCGAGAGAGTCTCAGCAGAGACATCTGCAGCGAACCAGCCGTCCCCCTTGTCGACAACGGTTAGGCAGCAGCCGGAGCAGGCAATTGACGCTCCCAGCGCAACGCTGTCCATATCGAAGGCGGCCGACACGGTCATGCGCGTGTCGCCACTCTTTTCGATACGGCGGACCGTACCGATATGCGTGATGATTCCTGTGAACATGGCCGTAACCTAGTTTCGACGGCGGTATGTTTCCACCAGATCTTCACCCACGGACCGGACATAACGCCGTTCGAAACGCGGCATGAATTCGAGAAGCTCAAGACCGAGATCCCGAACAGCGCTCAATCCGTCGCCGCCGATGATGGCGGGCGCGCGAAACCAGACCAGCTCGTCGACCCGTTCCTCGCGCACGAATGTGCTGGCAAGTTCACCACCTGACTCGACCATCAGCCTGGTAACGCCTCTTTCAGCGAGCAAGCGAAGGACGGCGTCGAGATCGAGCCGCCCGTCCTTGACCGCCACTCCGTCGGCCACATCAACTCCGGCCTCGGTCAGAACCTGCACTTTGGGATCATCAGCGGCAATTGCTGTGAAAACCGTCGTAGGGATATCGCGCGCTGTCTCAACGACGTTCTGGTCCGTTGTCAGCCGTAACGCGCCATCAAGGATCACTCTGTCCGGCGAGCGCGCCACCAGTCCTGGTAAACGGCAGCTCAGCGCCGGATCATCCGCCAGCACAGTCCCGATCCCGGTCATGACAGCGTCATGACTGGCGCGGATCTGGTGAGAGACTGCCCGGGCGCCCGGCCCAGTAATCCACTGGCTGCGCCCATTCACCAGCGCCACCTTGCCGTCGAGTGAGGTTGCCAGTTTCAAGGTGACAAATGGGCGCTTTTTCTGGATACGGGTGAGGAATCCTTGATTGAGTTCCCCAGCTTCTTTTTCCAGAACACCAGAGACAACGTCAATTCCTGCCTCTGCAAGCTTTGTATGGCCTGTGCCGTCAACCCGGGGATCTGGATCACGCAGGGCGTAGACCACCTTCGCCACACCAGCCGAGATCAGGGCATCCGTGCAAGGTGGTGATGCGCCATGATGCGCGCAGGGCTCCAGAGAGACATAAACCGTCGCCCCGCGAGCCGCTTCTCCAGCATCGGCCAGCGCAACGGGTTCCGCATGCGGGCGCCCGCCGGGCTGGGTCCAGCCGCGGCCAATGATCCGGCCGTCACGGACAATGACACAGCCGACTGCCGGGTTAGGCGCAACCCTCCCGAGCCCGCGCCTGGCGAGTGCCAAGGCATGCCGCATAAAGGAGATATCTTGGCTCATTGCTCCACGCTCCCGTCACGGCCCTGACCCAAAGGCGAAAATCTTGGGCGAAACACCAGACGCCGGGCGGCGAGGACGGTCAGTCGTCGCCGTCGTGACTGATTTCTTCAACGAATTCCTCGAAGTCTTTGGCTTCGCGGAAGTTTTTATAGACCGATGCAAACCGGACATACGCAACCTGGTCCAGGTTGGCGAGGGATTCCATAACCATCTGACCAATCACTTCGGACGGAATTTCTGCCTCGCCCATGCTTTCGAGACGCCGGACGATGCTGGTCACCATCCGCTCAATACGTTCCGGCTCGACCGGGCGCTTGCGCATCGAGATCTGCACAGACCGGACCAGTTTGTCCCGATCGAAGGGGGCGCGCTTGCCCGTCTTCTTGACCACGGTCAACTCACGGAGCTGAACCCGTTCAAAGGTCGTAAAACGAGCACCGCAGGCCGGGCAAAACCGGCGCCGCCGAATTGCCGCATGGTCTTCCGTTGGACGGGAGTCCTTCACCTGAGTGTCGGTGTGGCCGCAAAACGGACAACGCATGGTCTTCCCCCTTCAATCAGTCAACTGGCAGCGGCCTCCCCGGGCCGCGACCGGGATTAGTAGATCGGGAACCGGTCGCACAACACCCTGACTTGCCCGCTGACCTTCTCTTCGGCCAACGAGCTGTCGTCCGGATTCTGCGCGGCGGCATCCAGAACGTCGCCAATAAGGTTTCCGATTTCCTGGAATTCCGCCACGCCAAAGCCGCGCGTGGTCCCCGCCGGTGTGCCAAGACGCACCCCAGACGTGATCATCGGCTTCTCCGGGTCGAAGGGAACACCGTTTTTGTTACAGGTGATACCGGCTCGCTCAAGAGCGGCTTCTGCAACATTGCCCGTCAAGCCTTTCGGGCGCAGATCGACGAGCAAAACGTGAGTGTCTGTGCCGCCTGAGACGATATCCAGGCCGCGCGACTTCAGCACTTCGCCGAGCGCCTTCGCGTTCTCGACGACCTGACGGGAATACGCTTTGAATTCTGGTCTCAAGGCTTCGGCGAAGGACACCGCCTTGGCCGCAATCACATGCATCAGCGGGCCGCCCTGAAGGCCAGGGAACACAGCTGAGTTGATTTTCTTACCGAGATTCGGATCGTTCGAAAGAATCATGCCCCCACGCGGACCGCGCAAGGTCTTGTGCGTCGTCGTCGTGACCACATGGGCATGGGGCAACGGGCTCGGATGCGCGCCGCCAGCGACGAGACCAGCGAAATGCGCCATATCCACATGGAAATAAGCACCGACGGAATCGGCGATCTCACGGAATCGCTTGAAATCGATCTCACGCGGATAGGCAGAGCCGCCGGCAATGATCAGCTTCGGCTTGTGCTCTTCAGCAAGCGCCTTCACCTGGTCGAAATCGATCTGCGCATCTTCCTTGCGGACACCGTACTGGACCGCTTTGAACCATTTACCGGAGAGGTTCGGCGGCGCGCCATGGGTAAGATGCCCCCCGGCCGCGAGAGACAGGCCCATGACTGTATCGCCGGGCTCTACAAGTGCCAGCATGACCGCCTGGTTTGCCTGTGCGCCGGAATGCGGCTGTACGTTTGCGAAGCTGCAATCAAACAGCTTACAGGCGCGTTCAATAGCCAGCGCCTCGGCTTTGTCCACGAATTCGCAACCGCCATAATACCGTCGGCCAGGGTAACCTTCGGCATATTTGTTCGTCAGAACAGAACCCTGCGCTTCCAGGACTGCGCGGGAGACAATGTTCTCCGAGGCGATCAGTTCAATCTGGTCTTTCTGCCGCTCCAGCTCCTCTGAGATCGCGCTGTAAAGCGCGGGGTCGCTCTCGGATAGGGCTCTGGCAAAGAAAGGGTTATCGGTTGTGCTCGTTTCAAAGGCGGACATGACAGCTCCTGTTCGTATCCCGCAATGCACCGTGGCCTACTCGCTCAGGCATCGCAGTGCAAGGACGTGATTTATGCGCTCTCGGCGAATCCAAGTTTATCGACCCGACGTTGATGCCGACCGCCTTCGAATTCTGTTGCAAGAAAGACATCAACACAGTCTTTCGCGACTTCCTCACCAATCAGGCGCGCACCAAGTGCAAGAACATTGGCGTCATTATGCTGCCGGCAAAAACGTGCCGACGTGATATCGTGGCAAAGGCCCGCGCGGACCCAATCATGCCGGTTCGCTGCGATGCTTATGCCAATGCCTGTTCCGCACACGGCTATTCCGCGAGGCGCCTTCCTATCCTTCAGAGCGTGCGCGACCGCGGCACCGAAATCGGGGTAATCGACCGAGTCCGCCCCGTTTGTGCCGACATCGATGATCTGCCACCCCTTTTCTTCAAGGTGACTTATCAGTACTTGTTTCAGAGAATATCCGGCATGATCCGAACCGATCACGATCACGTTATCTGTCATTACCTGTCAGGCTCATTGTTCCAGCAAGAGAAGTACCTACTATATACACGGCATGAAGGCCCGCGAACCACTATTTGCGCTCCCGTGCCATCTGCGATGCACAAAAGAATACGCTCTCGCGCCACAAAATATTCACCGCAATATTTTGACCGCATATTCCAGAAAGAAGCTGTTCTCAAAAAAGGGCAGAAAATCATTACACTTGTATTCAGGATTTAAGAAACGGAACGCAGCATTATTTCTTGACAACTATTTCGCCCGGGACAATGTTCCGAGGACACCCTAATCAATACATTGTAAATTTCGGATCTAGAAATGACCGACGAAACCCGTGAAGACAATCTGGACTCTTCTGAACTACTCCGTATGACCACGGATGTTGTATCCGCTTACCTTGGAAATAACACTGTGGCAGCGTCGCAGATTTCAGAGGTTATCAGCACGGTTCACGAAGCACTGACGCGCCTCAATACTGAGGTTAGCGAACCGGAAGCCGAGCCCGCTAAACCGGCAGTGCCGATCCGCCGTTCGATTACCCCGGAGTTCATCATCTGCCTCGAAGATGGCAAGCGCCTCAAAATGCTGAAGCGTCACCTCCGGACGACCTACAATATGACGCCGGAAGAATACCGCGTCAAATGGGGCCTGCCGGCAGACTATCCTATGGTTGCTCCGAATTACGCCGCTCAGCGGTCAGAGTTCGCAAAGAAAATCGGCCTTGGCCGGAACGCCGTCAAACGTGGTGGGCGCAAGCGGAAAACCGCCTGACCCCATCAAAGCCTGTTTTTAAAGAAGCGCCGGTATTATCCGGCGCTTCTTCTTTGCAGACTTGGCGCTTACCAAACCTGACGCCTAAAATCAAACTACCGTCCCGCGACCGCGCGGCTGCGATTGAGATTTCTTTTCAAGAACGTATTTCAGTTTGCGCAACACCGCGTGCTTAAGGACGGCCTCACCGCTGGCAGGATCACCGACGATCGAGACTTCAACCATGCTCACGGGATCAAAGGCACTGACCTTGACATAGCTCCCGGATTGCAAAAACTCGATTATCACCCTTTGCTCGTTTAACTTTCGCGCCATCTTTCTCCCCGGCAGTAAAAGCTGTTCTTGCAAGCGCCATGGAACGGCAACAGTGCCCCAACGGAAATTTGAAGCTGCAACAGCTTCGGCGTATATACCTCTGCAATAAATTCAGCAACTTTGGGAGTCTCCCCATGTCCGTCCAACCCGTTGTCGATTCCGTGAAGTCGTCGAAAGCCTCACGACCGCAATTCGACTGGGAAGATCCCCTCCTCCTCGAGCAGGAACTGACCGAGGAAGAGCGGATGATCCGCGATGCCGCGCGCGCTTATTGTCAGGACAAACTAATGCCGCGGGTTCAGGAGGCCTTCCGGGATGAAGTCTTCCATCGCGAGATCATGAGCGAGATGGGAGAGCTGGGCTTTCTCGGCTGCACTATCGATGGATATGGCTGCGCCGGTGTGAACCATGTCTGCTACGGCCTGATTGCCCGTGAAGTCGAGCGGGTCGACAGTGGTTACCGATCAGCCATGAGCGTCCAGTCCAGTCTGGTCATGCACCCGATCTATGCTTACGGCAGCGAAGAGCAGAAGCAGAAGTACCTGCCGAAGCTGGCAACCGGCGAATGGGTCGGCTGTTTCGGCCTGACCGAACCGGACCACGGCTCCGACCCGGGAAGCATGGTCACCCGCGCGAAAAGCGTCCAGGGCGGCTATCTGCTCAATGGCGCGAAGATGTGGATCACCAACTCACCGATCGCCGATGTCTTTGTTGTCTGGGCAAAGACCGACGACGGCCAGATCCGTGGCTTCGTCCTTGAAAAAGGCATGAAGGGCCTGACCGCGCCCAAGATTGAAGGCAAGTTCTCCCTGCGCGCTTCCGTCACCGGCGAGATCGTCATGGATAATGTCGAGATCCCGGAAGAGAACATGCTGCCGAACGTGTCTGGCCTGAAGGGGCCTTTCGGTTGCCTGAACAAGGCCCGATTCGGCATTTCCTGGGGCGCCATCGGAGCCGCCGAGTTCTGCTGGCACCAGGCCCGTCAGTACACGATGGACCGCAAGCAGTTCGGTCGCCCCCTCGCCGCTAACCAGCTTATTCAGAAGAAGCTCGCAGACATGCAGACCGAGATCACACTCGGCTTGCATGGTGCTCTGCGTCTCGGACGGATGATGGACAGCGGCCACGGTGCGCCGGAAGCAATCTCTCTGATGAAGCGCAACAACTGCGGCAAGTCTCTGGACATCGCCCGCGTTGCCCGCGACATGCATGGCGGAAATGGCGTCTCGGACGAATATCATGTGATCCGGCACGTCGTGAACCTGGAAGCCGTGAACACTTACGAAGGCACCCACGATGTTCACGCCTTGATCCTGGGCCGTGCACAGACCGGGCTTCAGGCCTTCACCGGCGCCTGACGCGACACACGGAACGAATACCAGCGGCGGCGTCCTGAGGGCGCCGCCGTTTTTATTTCTTCATATTCGCGCAGGCTGCGGAAATTGCCGCCATCTGCGGATCGGTGAGCTGCTGGCCGTTATATTCAAGCCGTCCCGACATGATGTCGTATTCTATTGCTCCGATACCCGCTTCCCCTGCCACACCTTCCGGCAATGAGAAAAGATCGGCGACATCAAGTGTGAGCGGAATGATGATCTTTGTCGGCGCCTCGATGATGGCCGACCCGGGCAAGTCAGCCGATACAACCGGCCTTCCCGCGGTATCGACACCCGGCTTGTACTCAACATCGGCAGAAGGCTGATGGGCAATGAGCCGTGCGCAATCCTCTTTCGAAATCTCGATACCTTTCGGCTCATCTGCCAAAGCATTTCCTGATCCCGCACCCGCAAGGAGAAGGCTTCCGACAATCAGAAAAGGGGCCGACAACTTCAACTTTGTATAAAAGCACATGATCATGTCTCTATTCGCTCCCCAGACGACGTTTGATAACAAAAATTAGATGAGAATCGATATCATTTGACCTAGGCGCAAAAAAAATAGTGACGCCTTCACCAACATGTCATATGGTCCCCATTAATAAAAAAAAGAATAAGTCCGAGCCGCGAATTTGGCCCGAGTTTAGGGAGGAAGCGAACCACAGCGTTAAAGCGCTGCGGTCGAATCATAAAAAAAATTCGCCGGCAAGATCTTATGGATCTTGCCGTTTTTCTTGGTGCCACCTTTTCTTTATCAGACTTGGTTCCTTGTCAGCCCCGGCCTCTCCCGGCCCAGCCGTTACCAATTCTGAATAGCATCCCGGAACGAGAACAGATCGGCTGCAATGATGTAGTTGATCAAGGTTGTGGCAAGGAGTGCCACAATCGTGGCTCCCAATGCTTTCTTCCAGAGATGCGGTCGCTTGGGTGCACTTGGAGCATGCCCCTCCTCGGGCTCCTCCACAACGCGCACGCCGATCGGCAGAGCCATCAGGAAGAACCACCACCAGAGCAGCAGAAAAACAACAACGATAGAAACCCAGTCATTCATACCCGTGCGCTCCGACTAGGCTTGCTCAAGCTCGACCAGCGTGCCGGCGAAATCTTTCGGGTGCAGAAACAAAACCGGTTTGCCATGAGCGCCATTCTTCGGCTCTCCGTCCCCAAGAACGCGAGCACCTTCAGCCTTGAGGCGATCCCTCGCCGCGAGGATGTCGTCCACCTCGTAGCAGACATGATGCATGCCCCCGGACGGGTTTTTTTCAAGGAAAGCCGAAATCGGTGAAGAATCCCCAAGCGGATACAAAAGCTCGATCTTGGTATTCGGCAAATCGACAAAAACGACGGTCACGCCATGTTCGGGCAAATCTTCCGGTGCACTGACGCCGGCGCCAAGCGCGCCGCGATACATCGCACATGCAGCATCCAGATCCGGCACGGCAATGGCAACATGGTTCAGGCGGCCGATCATGGCTTTCTCCCCTTTATTCTTCGTCAGACACGCAGCACATGCACTGTCGTGACTGGGCGCTTTCCATATTCAGCACGAACGACACGGCGAACAGCCCGGCGCACCGCTTCTCCGACCTCGTCATCGTCTGCTCGCGCCTTCTTGCCGAGCGCGCCAACCGTCTCCCATATGAGATCTTTCGCGGTGTCACTCAATGCGTCAATTTCGCCCTCATCGGCAATTCCGTTGAAGGTCAGCACCGGATCGCTGTGTAATTGATCCTTCCCGTTCAGCAGCACGGTCGCCGAGACTGCACCGTTGAACAGCATTTTCTTCCGGTCACCAATCACGCTCGACTCAAGCGGAATTATCCTACCGCCGTCGACGGTCAGCATACCGGTCGGAACCCATCCGATTGTCTCTACGTTACCTTCCTGAAGGCGGATCAGGCTGCCGTTACCCGGCACGACTGATTCCGGCACCTGGCATTCGCGTGCGAGCCGAGCATGTGCCTCCAGGTGACGTGGGCTCCCATGCACCGGAACGGCAATTTTCGGGCGGATATACTGGTACATCTCGACCATTTCCTCGCGCGCTGGGTGGCCCGAGACATGGACATGATGATCCCGCTCCGTCACCACCTCGATACCGCGTGCCACGAGCCGGCTCTGCACTCGACCAATCGCCGTTTCGTTTCCGGGAATCTCGCGAGACGAGAAAATGACGACGTCACCGCGCTCGAGCGTGATTTCCTGGTGTGCGTTCTCGGCAATTCGGGCAAGAGCGGCCCGCGACTCTCCTTGAGAACCGGTGCAGATCAAGACCAGCTTGTCGCGCGGAATGAAGCCTGCGTCCTTCTCCGAAAGAAATTCGGGAATGTCACGGAGATAGCCATTCTGCAGGGATGCTTCATACATGCGCCAAAGCGAGCGGCCGACCAGCGCAACATTACGCCCGACAGCTGCCGCCGCAGCCGATATGTTAGCAAGCCGGCCAACGTTCGAAGCGAAACAGGTGATGGCGATACGTTGATCGTGCTGCCGGAACAATTCGGCGAGAGACTCGGTCAGGCTGGCTTCGGAACCGGACCGGCCCGGATCCAGGACATTCGTCGAATCACCTATCAGAGCGAGGACACCTTCGTCGCCAAGTTCACGGAGAGCCTTGATATCGCTTGTCCGCCCGATTACCGGGTCCGGATCGAACTTCCAGTCTCCTGTATGCATCACGGTGCCACCGCCACACCGGATCGCCAATCCGTTGGCCTCCGGAATGGAGTGCGTCAGCGTAATAAACTGAAGCTCGAACGGGCCGAGAACGAAATTCGCAGAGATATCGACCTCGATAAGTTGAACCTGTTCAAGGATTCCAACTTCGGTAAGCTTCCGGCGAATTAGTGTGGCGGTGAAGGGTGTCGCATAGATTGGGCAGCGCAAGCGCGGCCATAGATGGGGAATAGCCCCAATATGATCTTCGTGACCGTGGGTGATAACCAGCCCGACCAGATCCTTCCGGCGCTGCTCAATGAATTCCGGATCAGGCAATACAACATCGATGCCGGGCATCGTGTCATCGCCGAAGGAGATTCCGAGATCCACCATCAGCCACTTACCACCATAATGGTAAAGGTTGAGGTTCATCCCGATTTCGTCACTACCGCCAAGAGGCAGGAACAGGAAGTCTTCATCCTTGATCTTCGGCACAGCTGTCATTGCGCTTTATTCCGCTCATGGATCAGCAACAGACCGCGTAGCGTGATCGACTCGTCCACATGTTCAATAACCGGCGTGCAGTCGGCAAAGATCGCCGCAAGTCCGCCCGTTCCAATAACCGTCATATCAGTTCCGTATTCTGCTTTGATGCGGGATACCAGCCCTTCGATCAGGCCGATATATCCCCAAAATATTCCCGAATGCATGGCACTTACCGTCGATTTTCCGATAACCCGCACAGGGCTGTTCGATCCTTCTTCCGGCATCTCCGGCGGCCGAATGCTAAGCCGTGGCAACTGCGCCGCCGCACGGTAAAGCGCGTCGAGTGAAAGATTGATCCCCGGCGCGATAACCCCACCTGCATATCCGCCATCCGCTTCAACCACGTCGAAGGTCGTCGCGGTGCCAAAATCAATGACGATCAGAGCCCCCTCGTAGGCCGCATGCGCGGCCACGGCATTCACCAACCGGTCCGCGCCGACCTCAGTCGGCCGCTCAATCCGAACATCGATCCCGAGATCCACGCCCTTACGGCCAACGATTATGGGATCCACGTCGAAATACTTTCGGGACAGGTTTTCCAGATTGAAGAGCACCTCAGGAACGACTGTTGCCACAATTACGTCGGCAATATCGCTCCGGTCGATACCCTCAAGCGCCATCAGTTGGGTCAGCCAGACCGCATATTCATCAGCAGTCCGCGCGACATTGGTCGACGCTCTCCAGGATCCGCGTTTCACATTTCCTGTGAACACCGCAAACACCGTGTTCGTATTGCCGCAATCAATCGTCAGCAGCATCAGCCGCCCTCCGCAAGCCGAACATCGCCGGCAGAAATCCTGTGTTTCTCACCGCTATCGACCGTGACGAGCATCGCCCCGTCAGCCTCTACCCCATCATATCGACCAACGATCTTCTGCTCGCCGTTCTCGACGGACACTCTCTGCCCAATCCAGCGAGATCGCTCCGACCATGCAGCTCTGATGGGTGCAAAGCCAGCTGAACACCAGAGCGCATAGCGTGCCGACAGCGCCGTCAGATAGAGATCAAGCAGTCCCTCGACCGTCGGCGGTACGGCAAGATGATCCGCGAGTGACGTTGTCGGGTACCGGGCGGCCTCCGGAGCGTGGGCGAGATTGATGCCGACACCGAGCAGCGCGGCAACATGATCTCCACAAACACGCGTTTCCGTCAGGATGCCGGAAATCTTGGCACCGCCAAGCAACACATCGTTTGGCCATTTCAGCACCAGATCCACATCAGACAACAGCCCAGAGACGGTATCGTGAACGGCGAGCGACGCAACGAAAGAGAGTTCTTGCAAACGACTAAGCGGCAATCCGGGGTCCAACAGAGCCGTTGTATAGAGATTGCCTTCAGGAGAATGCCAGGTTCGGCCAAGACGTCCTCGTCCGGCATTCTGGCTCCGGGCCCAGACCAAAGTCCGATTAGGAGCCCCATTCTGCGCCAGCTTGCCTGCTTCATCATTCGTGCTGGATACAGAATCGTAGCCAACAATCCTGAAGCCGTGGCTCTGGCGCTCGTCGTTCAAATATTCAGGTCCTTCGTGGCCCGGCGCGACACTCAGTCAGGTCCGGGCCGCTTACTTTAACCGGCGAACAGGGCTGATGCCGCCGCCTTGGCGCTGCTGACCAGCGGCGCGGGAACGATGAAGAACAGCAACGTCACGGCTGCCATCACCGTCATGATGATCTTCAGATCCCCCGGAACAGCGCTGTCCAGCGGCTCTTCCGCCTCGTCAAAATACATGATCTTAACGATACGGAGATAATAGAAGGCGCCGATCACACTGGCGATCACACCAAGGATCGCGAGAGCGAAAAGCCCAGCATTGACGGCCGCCATGAAGACGAACCACTTGCCGAAGAAACCGGCAAGCGGCGGAATGCCGGCCATCGAGAACATAAAGATCATGATCATCGCGGCCATACCCGGATGGGTCTTCGACAGCCCCGCCAAGTCATGAATGCCTTCGACAGGGCGCCCCTGCCGGCGCATCGCCAGGATGCAGGCAAAGGTACCAACATTCATGAAGAGGTAGAGAGCGAGATAAACCAGAATGCCGCTTACGCCTGCTTCATTCGCAGCGGCAAGGCCGACCAGCGCATAGCCCATATGACCGATGGAACTGTAGGCCATCAGCCTTTTGATATTGGTCTGCACAATCGCCGCGATGGCACCGATCGCCATGGAGAGGACCGCAATCAGGGAAATGATCTGCTGCCACTCGCCAACCAGTGCACCGAACGGCTCCAGCAGAACCCGTAGGAAGAGCGCCAATGCCGCGACTTTCGGCGCAACTGCAAACAGTGCCGTAACCGGGGTTGGAGCGCCTTCATATACATCGGGCGTCCACATATGGAACGGAACGGCGGAAACTTTGAAGGCAAGACCGCAGATCACGAACACGAGGCCGATGATCAGGCCGACGGAAGGTTGCTGACCATCAAATCCGGAGAATACGGTCGCTAGAGCCTCAAACTCGGTCGTCCCGGCGAAGCCGTAGACCATTGAAGATCCGTAAAGCAGCATCCCGGACGACAGCGCACCAAGCACGAAGTATTTCAAGCCGGCTTCGGTGGATTTCAGCGTATCACGGCGGATAGAGGCAATGACGTAAAGCGCCAGGCTCTGGGTCTCGAGACCGACATAGAGCGCAATCAGGTCGTTTGCTGAGACCATCATCAGCATGCCGAGCGTCGCGAGCACAATCAGAACCGGGTACTCGAAGCGCTCAAAACTGTCCTGCCGGAACGTGCTCCGGGACATAATGATAGAGAGAATTGAGCCGGCCAGAATAAGAAGCTTGGCGAACTGCGCAAACGGCCCCGTCTTGAACATACCAAAGAAGGCCAGTGTGGTGTCACCGCCGTCGCTCATCACCAGACCGCCGGCGACAAGAAGCACCGCAACAGCGAGCCAGGAAGTCGCGTCCTGCGCTTTGCCGCCTTTGAACACGCCGAACATGAGCAGCGCCATGGCGGCGGCCGCCAAGAAAATTTCCCCGGCCGCCGGGCTCATCACGGGAAGCGTTGTGATCGCATCCATCGGTCGTACTCCTGCTCTAACGGGCGGCCACGGCCACGCCGGCTTCGCCGAGCGCAACCTGGTAGTTGCTGATCAAGTGATCGACAGACACCGACATGATGTCGAGGAAAGTCGACGGATAAATGCCCATCCAGAAAACGAGGATGATGAGCGGTGCGAAGATCGCGATCTCTCGAGGCGACAGGTCAAGGATCTGCTTGAGAGCTTCCTTGTCGAGCGCACCGAAAATGATCCTGCGATAGAGATAGAGCATGTAGGCAGCACCGAGGATCAATCCGGTCGCAGCAAAGGCTGCAAGCCAGGTGCTGGCCTCGAAGGCACCCATCAGGACCAGGAATTCGCCGACGAACCCGCTGGTGCCCGGCAAGCCAACCGAGCCCATGGTGAAGATCATGAAGACCAACGCATAGCGCGGCATGCGCTCGACCAGACCGCCATAGGCCGCGATTTCACGAGTGTGCATCCGATCATAGACCACGCCGACGCAGAGGAAGAGCGCGCCTGAGACCACACCGTGGCTCAGCATCTGGAAGATCGAGCCTTCCACGCCCTGGGTGTTCAGCGTGAACATCCCGATGGTGACAAAGCCCATATGCGCAACTGAGGAATATGCAATCAGCTTCTTCATGTCCTCCTGAACCAGAGCGACAAGCGAGGTGTAGATCACCGCCACAATGCTGAGACCGAAGACCATAGGCGCGAAATACTCGGTCGCTTCCGGGAACATCGGAATGGAGAAGCGCAAAAAACCGTAACCGCCCATCTTCAGGAGCACGCCTGCCAGAATCACGGACCCCGCCGTCGGCGCCTCAACATGCGCATCAGGCAGCCAGGTATGGACCGGCCACATCGGCACCTTGACCGCGAATGACGCAAAGAAAGCAAGCCAGAGCCATGTCTGCAGTTCCGACGCGAAGCCTGCTTCCATCAGAGCCGGAATATCCGTCGTTCCTGCCTGCAGATACATCGTCAGGATGGCAATCAGCATCAGCACGGAGCCGAGTAACGTGTAGAGGAAGAACTTGAACGCCGCATAGACGCGGCGGGCACCGCCCCAGACACCGATGATCAGGAACATCGGGATCAGCACGCCTTCAAAGAAGATGTAGAAGACCAGAATATCAAGCGCGCAGAACATGCCGACCATCAGGGTCTCTAGGACCAAAAAGGCGATCATGTATTCCTTGACCCGCTTCTGCACCGCTTCCCAGCTTGAGAGAATGCAGATCGGCGTCAGCAGCGTGGACAGCAGCACGAACCACATGGAGATGCCGTCGACACCCATGTGATAGCCGATGCCCCAGTCCGGCAGCCACTCGCGTTTTTCGACAAACTGGAAGTCAGCTGTGGTCGGGTCAAACCCGGCCCAGATCAGCAGCGAGACCACGAAGGTGATAAGCGAGGTCCAGAGCGCCACGTAGCGGGCATTCTTGGCAACCTGTTCTTCCTCCCCGCGAGTCAGCGCGATGAAGAATGCCCCTGCCAGCGGCAGGAATGTTACCAGAGAGAGGAGAGGCCAATCGCTCATGGTCTTACTTCCCGCTCATCAGCATGTACCAGGAGATGATCGCAACCACGCCGATCATCATCGCAAAAGCATAATGGTAGACATATCCGGATTGCATCTTGCCGGCACGGACCGCCGCGAGTTTGGTAATCAGGCTGATGCCATCGGGGCCAAAGCCGTCGATGATGGCCCCGTCACCACGCTTCCAGAATATGCGGCCCAGTTTCATGGCAGGCCGCACGAAGATGGTGTCGTACAACTCGTCGAAATACCACTTGTTCAAAAGGAACAGGTAGATCGGCCGGAAGGTCGAGGCGACCTTCGCCGGCAAACCAGGTACGAACATATACATCAGATAAGCAAGTCCGATACCGGCGACGGTGACCACGATCGGCAGCAGTTTCACCCATGTCGGAACATGGTGCGCACCCTCAATCGTATCGTTGCCCTCAGCCACGAAGATCGCGGCTCCCCAGAACTGATCGCGAAGATCGCCACCGAAATACTGGTAGCCAAGCCAGCCTGCGAACACCGCACCAATCGCAAGAACGATCAGAGGTATTGTCATGACCGGCGGGGATTCATGAATGTGGCTCATGACTTCTTTATTGGCACGTGGTGCGCCATGGAAGGTCATGATCAGCAAACGCCAGCTGTAGAAGGCGGTCATGAAGGCCGCCCCGACACCGAGCCAGAAGGCGTAATCACCTACGCCTGTGTGACGGGCGTACGCCACTTCAATGATGAGATCCTTTGAAAAGAACCCGGAGAACGGCGGAAGGCCGACAAGCGCCCAGCTCCCTATCCACATCATGATGTAGGTGAGCTTGATGTGCTTCCAGATGCCGCCCATGTTGCGCATGTCCTGCTCATTCGACATAGCGTGGATAACCGAGCCAGCACCGAGGAAAAGCAGCGCCTTGAAGAAGGCATGCGTCATCAGGTGGAAAATGGCGGCGGAATAGGCGGAAACACCGCAGGCGAAGAACATGTAGCCGAGCTGGCTACAGGTCGAATAGGCGATCACCCGCTTGATATCATTCTGGCAGAGACCGACGGTCGCCGCGAAAAAGGCCGTTGTGGCCCCGACGATCGTGATGACCATGAGTGTGTCAGGCGAAAATTCCATCATCGGCGACAGACGCGCGACCATGAAAACACCGGCCGTGACCATGGTTGCCGCGTGAATGAGCGCTGAGACCGGCGTCGGTCCTTCCATGGCGTCCGGCAGCCAGGTGTGCAAGCCGAGCTGTGCCGACTTGCCCATGGCGCCAATGAACAGCAGCATGCAGATGATCGTCAGCGCATGCCATTCCATGCCGAGGAACTCGAGCGTCATGCCCGCTTTCTCGGGGGCGGCCGCAAAGATATCGTCCAACACGACCGTATCGAACAGCAGATAGGTGCCGAAGATACCGAGAGCGAATCCGAAATCACCGACCCGGTTCACGATGAAGGCCTTCATCGCCGCTGCATTGGCAGACGGCTTGTGGAACCAGAAGCCAATCAGCAGATAGGAGGCAACGCCGACACCTTCCCAACCGAAGAACATCTGTACCAGATTGTCCGCCGTCACCAGCATCAGCATGGAGAAGGTGAAGAAGCTGAGATATGCCATGAAA
Organism: Nisaea sp.; assembly: GCF_039990255.1. Taxonomy (GTDB): domain Bacteria; phylum Pseudomonadota; class Alphaproteobacteria; order Thalassobaculales; family Thalassobaculaceae; genus Nisaea. The sequence continues at coordinate 1,474,089 of NZ_JBDXGG010000018.1, forward strand.
CGCGGCTTCGACGCATCGTGGCTCATGTATCCGATGGAATAGACATGCACCATGGTCGACACGCCGGTGACAACGATCAGCATGACCGCAGTCAGGGTGTCAAACTTGAGCGCCCAGGACGCTTCCATTGACCCGGAAGAGATCCAGGTAAACAGCTCGATCGTAATCGGGTTACCGCCGAGCGCGACATCAAAGAAAGCGATGATCGAGAGCCCAAGCGCACCGAACATTCCGGCGCAGGTAACAAGCTGTGCCGGGCGATCCCCGATGGCACGGTTACCAAAGCCAGCGATGAGACTGCCGAGCAGCGGCAGGAAGACGATTGCGGCGTACATCCGGCCTTACCCTTTCATCAGGTTGATGTCTTCGACCGCGATGCTTCCGCGATTACGGAAATACACCACGAGGATGGCAAGGCCGATGGCGGCCTCCGCCGCGGCTACGGTCAGCACGAAGAGTGCAAATACCTGGCCAACGAGATCGTTAAGGAAGACGGAGAAAGTGACCAAGTTGATGTTCACAGCGAGCAGCATGAGCTCAATCGACATCATAATGATGATCACGTTCTTTCGGTTCAGGAAGATCCCAAACATACCGAGCGTGAAGAGGACGGCGGCAACCGTCAGGTAGTGTGCCAGGCCGATTTCCAACATGATCAGACCCCCTCCCCACGCTGCACTTTTACGACTTCAACTGTCTCGTCCGTCGTCCGGGAAAGTTGCTCAGAGATACGCTGGCGCTTGACCCCAGGACGGCTGCGGAGCGTAAGCACGATGGCCCCGATCATGGCGATCAGAAGGATCAGTCCAGCCGACTGGAAGAGATAGACATAGCGGGTATAGAGCAATGCGCCGATCGCATGTGTATTGGTCACAGCCGCCGGATCAGGTGCCGGTGCCGCCGTAATCAGTTCCGGTGCGATAACCCAACTGGTCACCACGAAGAACAGTTCAGCGAAGATCACCACCCCGATCAGCAGTCCGATCGGCAGATACTTCATAAAGCCCTGACGCAACTCGACGAAATTGATGTCGAGCATCATGACGACAAACAGGAACAGCACCGCAACCGCGCCGACATAGACCACCACGAGGATCATTGCGATGAATTCGGCGCCGATCAGAACGAAGAGGCCCGCGGCATTGAAGAAAGCGAGGATCAGGAACAGGACCGAGTGAACCGGGTTCCGCGACGAGACCACCATGACGCCAGAGGCAATGGTGATCGCGGCAAAGACATAGAATATGAGTGCCTGGATCATCCGCGCCCCCGGTCCGCCGGAAGTCCGGCAGACATTTTGTGAGTCATCTCAGCCATTTTATCGGCTTTCTTCATGTTCCCTCGCCCCCAAGCAGCCTTAACGGTACGGCGCTTCGACGGTCAGATTATGCGCGATCTCGCGCTCCCAGCGGTCCCCGTTCGCGAGCAGCTTGTCCTTGTTGTAGAACAGCTCTTCACGGGTTTCCGTGGCGAATTCAAAGTTCGGGCCTTCGACGATGGCATCGACCGGGCAGGCTTCCTGACAGAAGCCGCAATAGATGCACTTCGTCATGTCGATGTCATAGCGAGTCGTCCGGCGGCTACCGTCATCACGCGGCTCGGCCTCGATTGTGATGGCCTGCGCAGGGCAGATTGCTTCGCACAGCTTGCAGGCGATGCAGCGCTCTTCCCCGTTCGGATACCGGCGCAAGGCGTGCTCACCACGGAAACGGCTGCTGATCGGTCCCTTCTCGTAGGGATAGTTGATGGTCACCTTCGGCTTGAAGAAGTACTTCAGGGTCAGATACATCCCCGAAAGCAGTTCCCACAGCAGCAGGCCGCGCGCGCTTTGTTGCAACGTGCTCATGGCTCAGCCTCTCTCCATCGTGCGCGTTTCAGTCGCGTCTGGCATCATTTGATCCGTCCTCATCCCAGCACCGGCGCTGGTACCCAGTCGAACGCCACTAGCACACCTGCAGTCAGCACGACCCAGAGCAGCGAGAATGGCAGGAACACTTTCCAGCCCAGCCGCATCAGCTGATCGTAGCGGTAGCGCGGGAAGGTCGCCCGGACCCAGAGGAAGAAGAACAACACGAAGGCGATCTTGGCAAAGAACCAGATCGGTCCCGGTATCCAGTTGAACGGTGCGATATCGAACAACGGCAACCAGCCACCCATGAACAGGATCACGGTGATCCCGCTCATCAGGATCATGTTCGCGTATTCACCGAGGAAGAACAGGGCGAAGGTCATCGAGGAATACTCGACGAAATATCCCGCAACCAGCTCCGACTCTCCTTCAGGAAGGTCAAACGGCGCCCGGTTAGTCTCCGCCAGCGCCGAAACGAAGAAGATCACGAACATCGGCAGCAGCGGAATGGCGAACCAGACCGTCTTCTGTGCCTCGACAATAGCACTGAGATTAAGCGAGCCCACGCAGAGCAGCACAGTGATCATGACGAAACCGATAGAGACTTCGTAGGACACCATCTGCGCCGCGGACCGAAGCGCGCCAAGAAAGGCGTATTTCGAGTTCGACGCCCAACCAGCCATGATCACGCCATAGACCCCGAGCGAGGAAATTGCGAAGAGATACAGCACGCCGACATTGATATCCGCCAGGACCATCCCCGCATCGAACGGGATCACAGCCCAGGCAATCATGGCAAGAATGAAGGTCAGCATGGGCGCCATTGCGAACATGATCTTGTTCGCACCCGCCGGCAGGATCGTTTCCTTGGCGAACAGCTTCACGCCATCGGCAAGAGGCTGCAGCAGACCGAACGGGCCAACAACGTTGGGTCCCTTCCGCATCTGCATGGCGCCGATCACCTTGCGTTCAAAATAAGTGAGATACGCGACGGCCACCAGCAGCGGCACCACAATGGCGAGGATCTGCGCCAAGATGATCGCTGTCGGGATCACGTAGGTTTCGAGGATCGCATCCATACCCACTTAACTCCTCACCCCTCGGTCCCAGTCTTTGCCTGCTTCGACAGGACAAAGACTTCCGTGCATTCGGCCATTGTCTGGGAGGCCCGGCTGATCGAGTCGGTCATATAGAAATTCTCAACCGTGGTACCAAAACCTGTGTCGGACATTTCGCCTTCGGCACCAAACGGCCCCCAAGCCGCTTCCGGTGCGATATCGACCTCTGTAAAGATCTCGTTCGACTTACGCAGAGCAGCACGGAGCTGCTCGAGGCTATCATAGGGCAATGCCGCACCGAGATGCGCCGATAGAGCCCGGATAATGGCCCAGTCCTCGCGCGCTTCTCCTGGCGGGAAGCTGGCCCGCAAGCCCATTTGCACCCGACCTTCTGTATTAACGTAAAGACCGTCTTTTTCAGTATAGGCCGCACCCGGAAGAATGACGTCCGCGCGGTGTGCGCCACGATCACCATGGTGCCCTTGATAGATCACGAAGGCATCGCCGAGACGCTGTGTATCGATCTCGTCCGCACCAAGAAGGTAGACCGCCTTGATCGTGCCCTTTGAAGCACCGTCGAGCATACCAGCAACATCCGCTCCGCCTTTGCCCGGCAGGAAGCCGATATCGAGGCCGCCGACACGGGATGCGGCTGTGTGCAACACACTGAATCCATTCCACGCCGGAACCTCGTTACCTTCCTCGTCCTTCGAGGCGGGCACAAGCATCCCGGTGCTTTCCGCGATATTCCGAGCCGTCGCCAGAACCGCCGCCCCGTCGTCACGGGTGAGCGCGCCCATACCGAGGATAATCATCGGCCGCTTAGCGTCCTTCAGAACGGAAGCGAAAGCGTTCTTGCCATCCGCCAGTTCCGTCAGGGTCTGAGTACCGGCCCCCAGGTGATCGTATTTGTATGTCAGGTCGACCGGCGCACCAATAACACCGACCTTAAGACCACCCTCAAGCCAGCGTTTGCGGATTCGTGCGTTCAGAACGGCCGCATCCCAGCGCGGGTTCGCACCAACGATCAGAATGGCGTCGGCGTCTTCGATCCCGGCAATCGTCGCATTGAAGAGGTAACCGGCCCGTGTCGTCGCATCGAGCTTCGCGCCGTCCTGCCGGCAATCCAGGTTCGGCGACCCCAGCGCTGCCATCACCCCCTGCAGGGCAAACATCGACTCAACATCGACCGTATCGCCAGCAACAGCGGCGACTTCGTCCCCCTTCAGGCCTTTGAGCTTCGCAGCGATAGCGGCGAAAGCGTCATCCCAGGACACTGGCTGCAACTTGCCATCTTTGCGCAGATACGGCCGGTCGAGCCGCTGGCGTTTCAGACCGTCACAGGCATAACGCGTCTTGTCCGAGATCCACTCTTCGTTGACCTCTTCATGCAGACGCGGCAGGACGCGGAGAACTTCAGAGCCGCGGGCATCGACCCGGATGTTCGAGCCGAGTGCATCCATCACATCGATAGTCTCGGTCTTACGCAGCTCCCAAGGCCGGGCCACGAACGCGTAAGGCTTTGATGTCAATGCGCCAACCGGACAAAGGTCGATCACGTTGGCGGACAGCTCGCTATCGAGCGCCTTCTCCAGATAGGTCGTGATTTCGGCATTCTCACCGCGACCGAGCAGGCCCATATCGGTGACACCGGCCACTTCGGTCGAGAACCTGACACAGCGCGTACAATGAATGCAGCGGGTCATGATCGTGTTGACCAGCGGGCCCATATACTTGTCTTCGACGGCCCGCTTGTTTTCGTCATAGCGGCTGGAATGATGACCGAAAGCCATCGCCTGATCCTGCAGGTCGCATTCGCCGCCCTGATCGCAAATCGGGCAGTCCAGCGGGTGGTTGATGAGGAGGAACTCCATCACCCCTTCCCGCGCTTTTTTGACCAGATCGGTATCCGTGCGGATCACCATGCCTTCGCCGGCCGGCATCGCACATGACGCGACGGGTTTCGGCGAGCGCTCCATCTCAACGAGGCACATGCGGCAATTACCCGCAATCGACAAGCGCTCGTGGTAACAGAAGCGCGGCACTTCGGCGCCGGCCTCTTCACAGGCCTGCAACACGGAGGCACCAGCCGGAACCTCAACCTCCGTCCCGTTGACTGTCAATTTAGGCATTGCGATCTCCCCGCAAGCGCGTTCCCGTCGGGCGCATCATTCCGCAGCCTCCATTACCGGTACGACCGGCTCGCCGGCCTTGCGGGCCGCTATCCGGCGCTCTACTTCCGGCCGGAAATGCCGTAGCAGCCCCTGAATCGGCCAAGCTGCCGCATCGCCCAGCGCACAGATCGTATGACCTTCGATCTGCTTGGTAACTTGATAAAGCGCGTCGATTTCCTCGACCTCGGCCTCGCCCCGCACCAGCCGGTCCATGACCCGGTACATCCAGCCGGTGCCTTCGCGACATGGCGTGCACTGGCCGCAGCTCTCATGCTTATAGAAGTAAGAGAGACGCGCGATGGCGCGGACGATATCGGTCTGCTTGTTCATGACGATAACCGCGGCAGTACCGAGGCCGGAACCAACACCACGCAGGGTGTCGAAATCCATAATCACGTCGTCACAAACCGATTTCGGCATCATCGGCACGGACGATCCGCCCGGGATGACGGCCAATAGATTGTCCCAGCCGCCGATCACACCGCCACAATGCTTTTCGAGCAGTTCCTTGAGCGGAATGCCCATCTCTTCCTCGACATTGCACGGCTGTTCGACATGCCCTGAAATGCAGAAAAGTTTCGTGCCGGAGTTTTTCGGAGTCCCAAGGTCGGCAAACCACTGAGATCCACGCCGCAAGATTTCCGGCACAACCGCAATGCTCTCGACATTGTTAACGGTCGTCGGAGAGCCATAAAGACCCACACCAGCCGGGAACGGGGGCTTCAGACGCGGCTGGCCTTTCTTGCCTTCCAGACTTTCCAGCAGCGCCGTTTCCTCGCCACATATATAGGCGCCGGCACCGCGATGCAGGATGACGTCAAAATCGTAGCCAGAACCGCAGGCGTTCTTCCCGATCAGCCCGGCCTCGTAAGCCTGATCAATCGCTGCCTGGAGGCGCATCGCCTCATTGTAGAACTCGCCTCTGATATAGATGAAAGCCGCAGTCGCCCGCATCGCATAACCGCCGATCAGACAGCCTTCAACCAGCTTGTGCGGATCGTTACGGATGATTTCCCGGTCCTTGCAAGTGCCCGGTTCAGACTCATCCGCGTTGACCACGAGATAATGCGGCTTGTCCTTAACCTCTTTCGGCATGAAGGACCATTTAACACCGGTCGGGAAGCCCGCACCGCCACGTCCGCGCAAACCAGAATTCTTCACATCTTCAACGATGTCTTCCGGGCTGCGGCTAAGGATCTGTTTCGTCGTGCTCCAGTCGCCGCGCTTGCGGGCGCCCTCAAGCCCCCAGTCGAACCAGCCATAGAGATTTGTGAAGATGCGGTCCTCGTCCCTCAACATCACTTCTCTCCCACTTTGGCGTCAGTGGCCTTGCCGGCGCTGACCTCAGCGTCATATGTCCGCGCGGCGTCACTGTCCTTATAGGTCACCAGCGTCTGCGCGCCCTTCTCCGGCTCGGAAACGTTTCGTCCGGAGAGTGAACCCACGGGCGGCACCTCGCCCTTCTTCAGAGCGTCGAGCAACTTCGCCGTGCTTTCGTAATCGACATCCTCATAGAAATCGTCGTTCACCTGCAGGATCGGCGCGTTGGCACAGGCTCCGAGGCATTCGACCTCAAGCAGGGTAAACATGCCGTCGTCGGTGGTCTGGTGATTGTCGAGGCCGAGTTTATCCTTGATGCACTTCATCATCTGGTCGGAGCCGCGCAACCAACACGGCGTCGTCGTGCAGGCCTGCAGGAAATATTTCCCAACCGGCTTCAGATTGTACATCGTATAGAAGGTAGCGACTTCCAGAACGCGAATCCGGGGCATTTTCAGCTTCTCGGAGATCACGTCGATCGCGGCCAGCGGAATCCAGTTGTCGTGCTGGCGCTGGGCCAGGTCGAGCAACGGCATCACCGCGCTGGCCTGACGGCCTTCCGGATATTTGGAAATGATTGCATCTGCCTTAGCCATATTCTCCGGCGTAAAGGCGAAGCTCTCGGGCTGGTTCTCGGCGATGTCGATACCGCTCACCGGTCAATCTCCCCGAACACAATATCAAGCGAGCCAATGATGGCGACCGTATCGGCCAGCATGTGGCCTTTAGACAAGAAGTCCATGGCGGACAGGAACGAAAATCCAGGTGCCCGGATTTTGCAGCGATAGGGCTTGTTGGTGCCATCAGAGACCAGAAACACTGCGAATTCGCCTTTCGGCGCTTCCACGGCTGTATATGTCTCGCCAGCAGGCACGTGATAACCCTCAGTATAAAGCTTGAAGTGATGGATCAGTGCTTCCATCGAATGCTTCATTTCGCCGCGGCTCGGCGGGGCGACTTTACGGTCTTCTGTTTTGACGGGGCCGTCCGGCATTTTCTCGACGCACTGCCGGATAAGCTTCAGGCTCTCCCGGACTTCCTTGATGCGCACCAGATAGCGCGCGTAGCAATCACCGGTCTTGCCGATCGGAATATCGAAATCGAGCTCATTATAGACGTCATAAGGCTGCGACTTGCGCAGATCCCATGGCATACCCGAAGCACGAATACACGGGCCGCTGAAGCCGAGCGCCTGCGCCTCATCAGCCGTAACTATGCCGATATCGACGGTCCGCTGCTTGAAAATCCGGTTTTCCGTCAGCAGGCTCTCAATATCGTCCATCAGGGCGGGGAAAGTTTCGGTCCAGGCCATGATGTCGTCCAGCAGGCCAGCCGGGATATCCATGGCCACGCCGCCCGGGCGGAAATAGGCCGCATGAAGACGCGCCCCGCAGGCCCGCTCATAGAACTCCATGAGCTTTTCACGTTCTTCGAAGCCCCAGAGCAGCGGCGTCATGGCGCCAACGTCGATGGCGAAGGTGGTGATGTTGAGCAGGTGGTTCAGGATGCGGGAGATCTCGGCATAGAGCACCCGGATATACTGTCCGCGCTTCGGCACCTCTATACCCAGTAACTTCTCGACCGCCAGCGCATAAGCATGTTCCTGAGACATCGGCGCGACGTAATCGAGCCGGTCAAAGTAAGGAACAGCCTGCAGGTAGGTTTTGTACTCGATCAGCTTTTCGGTACCGCGATGCAGAAGACCGATATGCGGATCGGCCCGCTCGACGATCTCACCGTCCATTTCCAGCACCAGACGCAAAACACCGTGCGCGGCAGGGTGCTGCGGGCCGAAATTCAGCGTAAGCGGCTTGATATGCGCTTCAGCCATCAGGAAGCCCCCTCTTCGGACTGCTCATCCGCCTTCTCGTCACCCGGCAGGAGCGAACGCGCGCCTTCCCACGGGCTGAGAAAATCGAAGCTGCGGAAATCCTGAACCAATTTTACCGGCTCATAGACCACCCGCTTCTGCTCGTCGTCGTAGCGAACTTCGACATGCCCCGTGAGCGGGAAATCCTTCCGCAACGGATGGCCTTCAAAACCGTAATCCGTCAGCAACCTGCGCAGGTCCGGATGTTCGGAGAAAAATACCCCGTACATATCCCATGTCTCGCGCTCGAACCAGCCGGCGGACGGGAAAACCCCATTGGCTGAAGGAACCGGTGTCGCTTCATCAGTCGCGACCTTGACCCGTATCCGGTTGTTCTGCTGCACACTGAGGAGATTATAGACGACATCGAATCGCTGCTCCCGCTCCGGAAAATCGGTACCGCAGAGATCGACGAGACACTTGAACTGGCACTGCGAATCATCCCGCAGGAAGGTAAGCACCTTCAGTATGTATTGCTGGCGGGTGCGGATCACGAGTTCGTCGAGGACAAAGCCAATCTCGACAAGCTCGGTATCGAGCTGACCAGACAAATAGTCCGCCAGCTCTCTCTGCATTTGTGTCGGTTCTGCCATGCTGTCGTCTGCCTCTGCCTGGCGTTGGTCCGGACCCGTTTTAGCGGGCGATCGTCGAAGTGCGCTTGATCTTTTTCTGAAGCTGGAGAAGCCCGTAAAGAAGCGCCTCGGCCGTCGGTGGACAGCCCGGCACATAGACATCGACCGGAACGACCCGGTCGCAACCGCGGACCACTGAATAGGAATAATGGTAGTAACCGCCGCCATTCGCGCAGGAGCCCATTGAAAGCACCCAACGGGGCTCAGCCATCTGGTCGTAAACCTTGCGCAGAGCCGGCGCCATCTTGTTGGTCAGCGTCCCGGCTACAATCATCACGTCCGACTGGCGCGGGCTTGGCCGGAAGACCATGCCGAACCGGTCAAGATCATAACGGCTTGCTGCCGAATGCATCATCTCGACGGCACAGCAAGCAAGGCCAAAGGTCATCGGCCAGAGCGAGCCGCTGCGGGCCCAGTTGAAGAGCTTGTCCGCCTGAGCAACGACAAAGCCCTTTTCATTCAGCTCGTCACCGACAGCCTTCAGGATAGCATCCTGGTCGGCACCCGGCGGAAGCGGACGAAGATCCTGCGAAGCCTGCATAACGGGTCTCACTCCCATTCCAATGCCCCTTTGCGCCATTCGTAGACGAAACCGATCGTCAATACGCTGAGGAAGATGATCATCGACCAGAAACCAAAGAGGCCGATTCCGCCGAGCGAGATCGCCCAGGGGAACAGGAAGGCCACTTCAAGGTCAAAAATGATGAAGAGGATGGCAACGAGATAGAACCGTACATCGAACTGGCCACGGGAATCGTTGAACGCTTCAAAGCCACATTCGTAGGACGAAACCTTTTCCGAATCAGGCCGCTGTTTCACGACCACCAGAGATCCGATCACCATTGCGAGGCAAAGCCCGATCGCAACGGCGAGGAAAATCAGAATAGGCAAATATTCCCGGAGGATATCGCTCATATCGTCAGCTCTCTCTCATGCCCGGCGCGTTGAAGTGATCTCAAAGATACACCTACGCCTTGTTACCGGGCGCACTATAGTTCCATAGCGCGCCCAAGAAAAGCCCGTGTCGCCATAGAACGACCGAAAGAATTCTTTAAATTCCAGCGCTTGAACGCTTCTTGCGACCTCGGTCAAAGACCGGGTCGCTTACAATCTCAGAATTGATTTAACTAAAGATGAATGGCGGGAGTGACGGGACTCGAACCCGCGGCCTCCGGCGTGACAGGCCGGCGCTCTAACCAACTGAGCTACACCCCCGTTTTCTGGGCCGCGGTGCCGTCCGTTTGGCGGCGCCCCCGACGAGGAGGCGCTTATTTACGTGCCCCCCCATGGAGTGTCAAGCGCGATAGATTGGAAAAATTACACTTTTTTGGACCAACCTCACTTAACCGCTGTAATTGTCCGGTTTTCCGCGGAAAATTCTTTGTTTTCCCGGACCGACATCCAAGCTTAAGTTACAAAAACAAGACTTATGGACCAGAACAGGATCCCTACCCGATGATGACGGAACGCGATTACGGCCGACTCACGAAACTCACCGCCATGCTGGCCAGCGAGAATGACGGAGAGGTGTTGAACGCAGTCGATGCCATAAGCAACCTCCTGAACCAGTATGGGCTGGTCTGGAACGATCTCCTGCTGCCCAGGAAGTTCCTGAAGGTGCGTGACGCGCAGAGTGACGATCTCACGGTCGCGCCCAAGAACAGCGAACCGCCGGACCCTACACAGGCCTCACCAAAACAGATGTTCGACATTCTATTGGCCAGTCCACGAGTCTCGGTCGAGACCAAACGGGACATCCGTGACTATTCAAATGAAATTTCTGAGAACCGGGTGAGCCCCAAGACCAGGGCCGACCTGCACGCTATGTACCGATATGCCATCGTGCAAGGTCGGCACATCTAGCGTTCGAACAGGTTTAGTGTCCTAAAAGGATGGTGGGCGCTGACGGGATCGAACCGCCGACCCTCTCGGTGTAAACGAGATGCTCTGCCAGCTGAGCTAAGCGCCCGTTCCGCATCGGGGCAAGCCCCAACGAAAACGCCGCCCCTTCTAACAGGGACGGCGTCACTCGAAAAGAGAAGAAATAGTAAGTGTCAGTTCAAAGCGTCTTTCAGACCCTTTCCAGCCTTGAATTTCGGCTGTTTTGACGCGGCAATTTGTATTTTCTCACCAGTCCGCGGATTACGGCCCTCGCTTGCAGCGCGGGACGCAACGCTGAAGGTTCCAAAACCGACGAGTCTCACCTCATCACCGGATTTCAGCGCGGTAGTAATGGAATCCAGGACAGCTTCGACAGCGGAAGTCGCATCAGCTTTGGTAATATCAGCGGTACCGGCAACGGCTGTGACAAGCTCATTCTTATTCACTTTATAGCCCCCTATCAATTGATAGAATCACCCAGAAATTGGCCGGATTACCGGTCCAACTGGTATCTTAGTTTAAATCGCAGAAAACGCAGGCGTCAATCGAACAACCGGCAGATTCCCGCAGGTTTGCAGGGATTTTCGCGATTGCTCAAATTTAATCCGGTATTATTCGGGTAATTTACAATGTTCAAAATGAAGAAACCCCGGCTCGAAAGCCGGGATAAACCTCAATTCTCTGTTTCCGCCTGTCTTTTGGCTGAACAACCTAATGTGTTGTTAGAGATTTTTCTTTTTTGCCGCCTGCCGCAGCCACTGGTTCGATAACAATCTCTTCCGGATCGATCGGCACCAAGGGGTTTGTCAGCGCTGTTGCAAGAACCTCATCGACGGATGAGACCGGGATAATCTCCAGGCCCTCCTTCACGTTGTCAGGGATCTCCGCAAGGTCTTTCTCGTTGTCCTTGGGGATCAACACAACCTTGAGGCCGCCCCGAAGCGCCGCCAGGAGTTTTTCCTTGAGACCCCCGATAGGCAGAACGCGGCCACGCAACGTGACTTCCCCGGTCATGGCGACGTCGCGGCGCACTGGGATACCGGTCAAGACCGATACGATCGACGTCACCATACCGACGCCAGCAGAAGGACCATCCTTCGGTGTAGCCCCTTCCGGCACATGCACGTGAATATCCCGATTGTCGAGGCTCTTCAGCGAAATCCCAAACATGAATGATCGGGATTTGACGAAACTCTCAGCCGCCTGGATCGATTCGCGCATAACGTCGCCGAGCTTGCCGGTCGAAATCACTTTGCCTTTACCGGGCACGGTCACCGATTCGATAGAGAGCAGTTCGCCGCCGACCTCGGTCCAGGCAAGGCCCGTGGTGACACCGACCAGATCGCTCTCCTCGACCTCACCGTAACGGTACTTCCGAACGCCCGCGTATTTCTCCAGATTTTCCGGGGTCACCTCTACTGATTTGACCCCGTCCATGAGGATTTCCTTGACCGCCTTACGCGCCAGATTGGCGAGCTCGCGCTCAAGATTACGGACTCCTGCCTCCCGTGTATAATAGCGGACCAAATCAAGAAGACCGCCATCTGTGATTGTCCACTCGCCTTTCTTGAGTCCGTGCTGCTCCACCTGCTTGCCGATCAGGTGACGCTTGCAGATCTCCACCTTCTCATCTTCGGTGTAGCCAGAGATCCGTATGATCTCCATCCGATCAAGAAGCGGCTGCGGCATACGCAACGTATTCGCTGTGGTCACAAACATCACGTCCGACAGGTCGTAATCGACTTCCAGATAATGATCCTGGAAGGTTGTGTTCTGTTCCGGATCAAGCACTTCCAGGAGAGCTGAAGACGGGTCCCCCCTGTAGTCGTTACCGAGCTTGTCGATCTCGTCGAGCAAGAACAGGGGATTTGAGAACTTGGCCTTCTTCATCCCCTGAATGACCTTGCCCGGAAGTGAGCCGATATAGGTCCGGCGATGCCCGCGCACTTCAGCCTCGTCACGGACGCCACCGAGCGACATACGAACAAAGTTACGCCCGGTCGACTCAGCGATGGACTTACCGAGTGAGGTCTTACCCACACCCGGAGGGCCGACCAGGCAGAGAATCGGCCCCTTTACCTTGCCAGTACGCTGCTGCACGGCAAGGTACTCGAGTATCCGTTCCTTGACCTTCTCAAGGCCGAAATGATCCCGATCAAGAACCGACTGGGCGTGCTTGATATCTTTTTTAACCCGCGAGCGTTTCTTCCACGGAATCGCCAGCAGCCAGTCCAGATAATTACGGACAACGGTCGCTTCAGCGGACATCTGGCTCATGTTACGCAGCTTCTTCAGCTCCGCATCGGCTTTCTCGCGTGCTTCCTTGCTGAGCTTCGTCTTGCGAATCCGCTCTTCAAGTTCGACCAATTCATCACGACTATCGTCCGTTTCGCCGAGTTCTTTCTGAATGGCCTTCATCTGCTCATTCAGATAGTACTCGCGCTGGGTCTTTTCCATCTGCCGCTTAACACGGTTCCGGATGCGTTTCTCAACCTGCAGAACGCCGATTTCGCCTTCCATAAAGCCGTAGACCCGCTCAAGACGCTCAATAACCGTCTCGCTCTCAAGCAGTTCCTGCTTTTCGGCAATCTTCAGCGCCAAATGGGAAGCGATGGTGTCCGTCAGCTTGGCTGGATCTTCGATCTGGTTGACTGAAACCAGCACCTCCGGCGGGATCTTCTTGTTCAGCTTAATATATTGCTCGAACTGGCTGACCACGGCACGGGACAGCGCTTCCTGTTCGGGATCGTCACTTTCCTCATCGACCATCGGCTCTGCAAAGGCTTCGAAGAAATCTTCGTTGTCCTTGAACTCGGTGATCCGCGCGCGCTGAATGCCCTCAACCAACACCTTAACAGTGCCATCGGGCAATTTCAGAAGCTGCAATACGGTACCGACTGTGCCGACAGTATAGATGTCATCAGGTGAAGGATCGTCATCGGCAGCGTTTTTCTGCGTCACCAGAAGGATCTGCTTGTCGTCCTTCATAACGTCTTCGAGGGCACGCACAGATTTATCTCGGCCCACAAAGAGCGGAACGATCATGTGCGGAAAGACGACGATGTCGCGCAGCGGAAGGACGGGGAAACTCGAGGTGCCTGTCTCTTGCATCAGTCTTTCAACTCGCTCCCCTCTGCAAAAAGGTTGCCGGGATGGGGAGAGCGCCCGGCGAACCGCTATTTAGATGGCACTCTCCCGACACCGTTCAAGTCGGGAGCTATTTATGCGCTGGAACCAACATCCTCACGGCGCTCTCCGTGCACCATAATCGGCGCGGCACCGTTCTCGACCGTCTCACCGTTGATGATGATTTCCTCGACATCTTCCATGCCGGGCAGATCAAACATCGGATCGAGCAGAATGCCTTCCATGATGGATCGCAGACCACGCGCACCGGTCTTCCGTTCGATGGCCTTGTCGGCGATTGCCTTCAAGGCTTCTTCACGGAATTCCAGATTGACGTTCTCCATCTCGAACAGCCGCTGGTACTGCTTGACGAGCGCGTTCTTCGGCTTCGTCAAAATTTCGACCAGTGCGTCGTTATCGAGATCTTCCAGCGTAGCGACGACCGGCAAGCGGCCGACGAATTCCGGAATAAGTCCGAATTTCAGCAGATCCTCTGGCTCAACCTCGCGCAGCACCTCACCGGTGCGGCGGTCGTCCGGATCCTTCACGTCGGCACCAAAGCCGATGGAAGAGCCCTGGGAGCGGTTCGAGATAATCTTCTCGAGGCCGGCAAAGGCACCGCCACAGATGAAGAGGATGTTGGTCGTGTCGACCTGAAGGAATTCCTGCTGTGGATGCTTACGCCCGCCTTGCGGCGGCACGGAGGCAACGGTGCCTTCCATGATTTTCAGCAGGGCCTGCTGTACCCCCTCACCCGACACATCGCGGGTGATCGACGGGTTGTCGGACTTGCGGCTGATCTTGTCGACCTCGTCAATATAGACGATTCCACGCTGGGCGCGCTCGACATTGTAATCGGCAGCCTGAAGAAGTTTCAGGATGATGTTCTCGACATCCTCACCAACATAGCCCGCTTCGGTCAGGGTCGTTGCGTCCGCCATGGTGAAGGGGACATCAATGATCCGGGCCAGGGTCTGTGCCAGCAGCGTCTTACCGCAACCAGTCGGACCAACCAGAAGAATGTTGGATTTCGCCAACTCTACATCGTTGTTCTTGCTGGAGTGGGAAAGGCGTTTGTAATGGTTGTGCACCGCGACGGACAGAATCCGCTTCGCATAGGGCTGACCGATTACGTAATCGTCCAACACATCCATAATGTCACGGGGGGTCGGGACTCCATCGCGCGACTTTACCAGCGTGGTCTTGTGCTCTTCACGGATGATATCCATGCAGAGCTCGACGCATTCGTCGCAGATAAAGACCGTTGGGCCCGCGATCAGTTTGCGGACCTCGTGCTGACTCTTGCCGCAGAACGAGCAGTACAAGGTGTTCTTCGAATCACCACCGTTCGTGCTTCCGCCGGATTTGCTCATCTTATCCACATTCGTTACGGGACGGCTGATTGGTCATGTTAGCCAAAGGCGCCGAAGCCGCACAACGTGAAAAAATCATGTCATGTCTAACAACGGCATTAGAGCCAGGTGCGGACATGCCGCAGAACAGCCCCGTCAGCCATCTCGGGCGGGGCCACTCTCGTACCTGATCCGTCAGCTCTTGGCGTCTTCTTCCTTCGCATCGACAGGCCGTTTATCAACGACTTCGTCGATCAAGCCGAACTTTTTAGCTTCATCGGGCACCATGAAATTATCGCGCTCCATACCGGTCTCAATCTCGTCGACCTTGCGTCCGGTATGCTTCACGTAAATTTCGTTCAGGCGTGCACGTGTCTTGAGGATTTCACGGGCATGGATCTCTATATCGCTGGCCTGGCCCTGGAATCCGCCAGACGGCTGATGGATCATTATCTTTGCGTTCGGGAGGCAATAGCGCTTGCCTGCGGCACCTGCCGTCAGCAACAGAGAGCCCATGGAAGCCGCCTGACCGATGCAGACGGTCGACACGTCCGGGCGGATGTATTCCATCGTGTCGTACATCGCCAGTCCCGAAGTGACCACGCCGCCCGGCGAGTTGATGTACATCGAGATGTCTTTTTTCGGGTTCTCGGCTTCCAAGTACAGAAGCTGAGCACATACAACGCTCGAAATCGCGTCATTGATCGGGCCGACAACAAAGATGATCCGCTCCTTCAGGAGGCGGGAATAGATATCGTAGGCCCGCTCCCCGCGGTTGGTTTGTTCAACCACCATGGGGACCAAGGAGTTCATATAGATCTCTGCGGGATCATGCATTGTGTCGGCCTTCATCGGGTTACGTCGCAATCGGTTAGTGGACAGCATATGGGACGTTTAGCCCCAGATGACTACCCTTCCGCAGCGTCGTCTGTTTTTTTAGCTTTTGCAGCGGGTTTTTTCGCCGGTGCTTTCTTTTTTGCTGCCGGTTTTTTGGCCGCAGCTTTCTTCGCAGGTTTGTCCTCGGAGGCCGAATCGTCTTCGTCTTCCTTGAAGAGATCTTCCGCGGCCACCGTCTTGTCGGTCACCTTGGCCATCTCGACAATAAAGTCGACTATCTTGTCCTCAAGCAGCGGAGCCCGGATGTTGGCCTGAGCCTGGGCGTTCTGCTGGTAAAACTGCACAACCTGCTGCTCTTGCCCAGGATACTTGCTGGCTTCCTGATAGATCGCCCGGGCGACTTCCTCGTCACCAATCGAAATATTGTTCAGGCGGCCGACTTCCTGCAGCAGGAGACCAAGACGGACCCGACGTTCGGCGATACCGCGATACTCAGCCTTGTCCTCGTCGCTGAGCGACTCGTCAGCGGCGTGCTGATGCTCCTTATCATGGTCATGGTCATGATCGTCATCCTGAGGCTTCACAGCCTGGCAGATCGCGTCATATTCAGCCTGCACCATGCCATCCGGCACTTCAAAGGAATGCTGCTTCTCGAGCGTATCGAGAAGCGTCCGCTTCAGCTTCGTGCGAGCAGCGCCGACATATTCCTGTGCAAGCTGGCCTTTGATCGCTTCCTTCAGGGTGTCGAGATCGTCCATGCCGAACAGTTTGGCGAACTCGTCATCGATCGTCGGATCGGTGGTCTCGCGGATCTCGGTGACTTCGGTCTCGAAGACCGCTTCCTTGCCCGCCAGGGTGGCCTGACCATAATCTTCCGGGAAGGTAACTTTTACATCGAGCTTGTCTTCGGCATTTACGCCAATCAGCTGCTCTTCAAAGCCGGGGATAAAGGTCCCGGATCCGAGTTCCAGATGATGACCTTCTGCGGCGCCGCCATCAAATGCCACGCCGTCGACTGTACCCTTGAAGTTGATGACAACTGTGTCACCAGACTTGGACTTCCGCTTGCGCTTGATCGGCTCGGAGCTCTTGTGCTGAGTCGCGAGTTTGCCGATGGCTTCATCCAGATCGGAATCGCTCGGCTCGGCGGACAGGCGCTCAAGCTCAAGGGTCGAGAAATCGATCGGAGTAATTTCCGGCATGATGTCGACCACCATGCTGAATTCGAGATCGCCGCCTTCGTCGAATTTGGTGATCTCGATCTGCGGCTGCGTTGCTGCACGGAGATCGCGCTCATCGAGAGTCTTCTGAGACGTCTCATTGACGGTTTTCTCAAGCACTTCGCCCATCACGGAAGGGCCATAACGCTTCTTAAGCAGCGCAACGGGGACCTTGCCCGGGCGGAAACCCGGCATGTTGATGGTCGGGGCTATCTGCGTCAGACGCGCATCGACCTCGCCGTTAATGGTCTCGGCGGGAATCACGACCTGGAATTCGCGCTTCAGGCCGTCGGAGGAAGTTTCAGTAACCTGCATTGGTTTTCGCTCAATCTGCTTCGTCTGCGTACGCCCACGATACTCGCGCCATGGTCAATTAGATGGTGCGGGTGAAGGGACTTGAACCCCCACGGCTTTCGCCACCAGAACCTAAATCTGGCGTGTCTACCAATTCCACCACACCCGCGAGCCCTCTCGGCGTCCATGGAGGCGCCATCTCGTATAGGACCGGCATGGCTATCCGAACCGGCCCGGCGCGTCAACTGTTATGGTATTAGTCGCGAAGCAGCGGTTTGACGGAGGAAGAGACCGCTATTTTTCCAGAGGAGGAATAGGCATCGCTATTACCCTCAATGTCACTTACCCGATACAAGTAATTGATCATCATGCCGTGGGCTTGTGCGAGACCTTTTTGCGACGTATCTCCGAGCCAATTCAGGCGTTCCATGCGAGCGCCGTTCGACAGATGGAAATGCGCGACTGGGTCTTTCGCCTTACCGTCCGGGCGGCGTTCTCCATGGAGATAATGCGCCGCCATGCGGCTGACCGGCGTTTTCAAAGCAATCGTGAGATGCTCGTCCTTGAACCAGTTCGCCCGGCCGAGCGCGGATTTCAGCAATTCGCCGTCGGTCCCACCTTCAACCAGCTGACCCAGCGCCTTACGCTCCGTGTTGGTCAGCTCGAAGGCGTTTTCATCAAGCGTCTGCTTCGACCATTTACCGAAGCCCGGAATAGGCGACAGGGTCGCGAACTTTTTCAGATTCGGCACATCGTGCTTTAGAAGCTCGACCACCCGCTTGATCAGGAAGTTGCCGAAACTGATCCCAACCAACCCCTTCTGCGCATTCGAGATCGAATAGAAGATCGCCGTCGTCGCCGCCGAGACATCGCCCATCGGCGCGTCCGCATCGAGAATATCGTGCACGTTGGCCGCCATTTCCGGCACCAGGGCGACTTCAACAAAGATCAGCGGCTCGTGCGGCATGGCCGGATGGAAATATGCGAAGCAGCGCCGGTCGGAATCGAGCCGGTTCTTCAGATCGTCCCATGATCGGATTTCGTGCACGGCTTCATAGGCAATCAGCTTCTCTAGAATCGCCGCGGGGCTTTCCCAAGTTATTTGCGTCAGCTCCAGAAGCCCAACATCGAACCACGCACTCAGCATTTCGCGCAGATCGTCCGAGAGCGCCTTGATCGCCGGCTCGGTTCGGGCGTACTCAAGCATCACCACGCGCATGTCGACGAGGAATTTCACGCCTTCGGGTAATGTCGTGAAGCGTTTCAGGAGACGGCGCCAGCGCGGCTCTAGAGCACGCCGCAATGTCGCTTCCGCCTTTGTGCGCGCCGCGTCGTCCTTCGCGTCCTTGACGCCATCAATCGCCGTATCGACGGCGGCACGGTCGATTCCGTAATTCTCGGCGAGAAGCCTCAGAAAACGCAGCTGACCGGCTGGCTCCAGTGCCAGATACATCCGTCCAAGGTCGGCTGCACGTGCCCGGGCAGAAACCTCGTCCGCGCGAACCGTCAGGCAATTCTCCATTTGCTGACGGACACGTTCAAGATCCTCATCGGGAAGATCTGGACGCGGCAAACCAGAGAACATGTGACGCGTGGAATCCGAAAGCCCCGACCATGCTTGGCGCAGGTTCAAAAGGGTCCGGTCGATGAAACTGGTCGGTTGATCATTTGGCATTCTTAAATGATGGCCCAGCTGCATGTTCTCTTCAACGTTCTCTTGATGAAGAATTTGAGGAAATGTCGGACCAGCCGAGGTCATCCGCAAAAATCCGTGGGAAAAGTTCCGGCAAATCTTCAGCAATCAGGCCCGGCCCGAAGCGGCTGGCCGCTGCACCATTGATCCAAACCGCCGCTGCGGCTGCTTCGAAAGCAGGCATACCCTGTGACAGCAATCCAAGGACCGTCCCTGCGAGGACATCACCGGTCCCACCGGTTGCCAGCCAAGGAGGCGCATTGCCGTTAATTGCTGCCCGGCCGTCTGGCGCAGCGATCACCGTATCTGATCCTTTTAAAACAATGACGGCGCCAACCAGCTCTGCGGCAGCGCGCGCCACCTCCAGCTTGCTGCCAGACAGGTTGGGAAACAGGCGTGCAAACTCACCCTGGTGCGGGGTCAGCACGACAGGTGCCCGGATCAAGCTGGAGAGAGCTTCCACCTCGCTTGCGAAAACCGAAATCGCATCCGCATCAAGTACAACAGCCCGCTCCCCCGAAAGCGCCTCCTCTGCGATTGAACGCGTGTGTTCGGAAACACCATGACCGGGCCCAACCAGCACAGCGTTCTTCCGAGTGTCGCTCAAGAGATCGCTGAATGCCGCAACATCATCGACTGGCGCCATAATAACGCCCGGCGCGTCGGCGGAAAACAACGGGCACAGGTCCGAGGGGGCAGCAACAGTCAATAGCCCGGCCCCGGTCCGGCGTGCAGCCCTCGCGGCGAGACGCCCGGCCCCTGTCATCGCTCCCCCGCTGATAACAGCGTGGCCGCGCGTGTATTTATGACTGGCCACATCCGGCCTCGGCAGCGCGAAAGCCCATAGCTCCCGCGCATTTTCAAAAGTGGCGGGATCGATCTCGCGCAGCACATCCGCCCTGATCCCGATATCAGTAACGACGATTTCCCCCGACAGGGCGTGTCCTGGATAAAGCATATGCCCAGGCTTCTTGCGGAAGAACGTAACTGTCATCACAGCCGGGACGGCGCCCCCGCGCACTGCGCCGGTGTTTCCATCAACGCCGCTCGGCATATCGACCGCAACAGACGTCAGAGCCCCATCGTTCACCATCGTCCTGGCGCGCTCCAGGAAATCGAACGCAACACCGTCAATATCGCGCGCGAGCCCGGCGCCAAAAAGCGAATCGACCAGCAACTCAACCCCATCGAGCAGATCAGGCGTCAACGCTGCAACCTGGCCATCCCACTTAGCAGCAGCAAGCGCAGCGTCACCCCGAAGATCGTCACACTCCCCCAATAGCGTCAGCGCAACGTCCCAGCCCTGCTCCCGCAGCAATCGTGCAACGACAAAACCGTCACCCCCATTGTTCCCGGGACCACAGACGACAAGCGTCCTGCGCGGCGTAAACCGGGCCGCAATAGCATCAGAGACAGTCGCACCGGCGGTTTCCATCAACTCGATACCGGGCGTACCGCCACGAATCGTTATCTGGTCCGCCTCCCCCATCTCCTCGACACTGAGCAGCGTCAGATCGTCCACATTCCTCTCCAGCCCTTGAGTCGGGCGGAGGATAGGACGAGAGTGCCGGTCATGGAATGCGGTAAATCCGCGCTACTTCAGTCGCCGCGCTCACAACAAGTTCTGGAATTCCCGATGACAGCCCTGAACCGCGCCCTGTGGATCGCCCTCGGCCTCGCCGGTCTCGTTGCCGTTGGCATTGGAGCTTACGGCGCACATGCAACCGGGTTCGACCGCGTCGCCAATGACCGGTTTACCAACGCCTTGCTCTATCATCTGATTCACTTATCGGGGATAGCCGCTGCATTACTGCTCAACGGGCGGAAAGCCTCATCATTAGCCATGGCAAGCGCCTGCCTGTTCCTGCTCGGGATGTTGCTTTTCTCGGGATCGCTCTATGCCAGCGCATTCAGCGGAGGCGCCACGCCGACAGCGCTCGCGCCGTATGGGGGCATATCCATCATGCTCGGATGGCTCACTCTCGGTGTTGCCGGAGCCCGTTCGGTAGAAGGTACTTAGAAAATGGGTAGTGGGGCGAGTGATGGGTCTTGAACCCACGACCTCCAGATCCACAATCTGGCGCTCTAACCAGCTGAGCTACACCCGCCACAAATTCGCTCGCGCAATCGCGAGGGCCGTTTACCTACTGTAACACAGCAGGCCAGTCAACCGGTTTACCGAGTCCTTCTTACCGTTCATATCAGCCGCCAAAATGCGCGGCCAAACGGCCGACCGCCTCGTCCAGAACAGCGTCCTGCTTGGCGAAGCAAAAGCGAATGAAATTCTTCGACGCCTCACCGGAGTAAAAGCCGCTAACCGGCAAAGCCGTGACGCCGGCTTCTATGGTGATATGGCGGCAAAAAGCAGCATCGTCCCCATCAAAGCCGAGCCCGGAAATATCGACGAACTGAAAATAAGTGCCCTCGCACTCAACACATTCAAATCCGTTGACCCGGCTGAGTCCATCGGCAAGACGATCCCGCTTGGCCTGCATGGTATCCCGCAACCCATTGAAATAACAGTCATCCTGTCCAAGACCAAAGGCAACTGCACGCTGCAGATTTGGTGCTGTGGTAAAAACCAGGAACTGGTGTGCCTTGGAAATTGGCTGCAAAAGATCGGCAGGCGCCGTCACATAGCCCACCTTCCACCCGGTCACCGAGAAAGTCTTACCGGCAGAGCCAATCCGGACGGAGCGCTCACGCATTCCCGGCAGTGTCATCAGCGGATGATGTTGCCGGCCATCAAAGGCCATGTGCTCGTAAACCTCGTCACAAACCGCGTAGCAATCGTGCTTTATCACGGTCTCGGCGATTACTTTCAGCTCGGCTTCGGTGAATACCTTGGAAGCCGGGTTCATGGGCGAATTCAGGACCACGAGCTTTGTCTTATCAGTGAACGCCGCCTTGAAGGCAGCAATGTCGAGCTTCCATTCCGGTGGCCTCAAAGTCACAACCTTAGGAATCCCCCCTGCCCGCTTGATGATCGGCTGATAGCAATCATACGTCGGCTCGATCAATACAACCTCGTCTCCCGGCTCGATCAGGCCAAAGAAACAGGCGGCCAGTCCTTCAGTCGCCCCGGTGGTGACGATGACCTCCGTTTGCCAATCCACATCAAGGTCATAGAAACGCTTGTTGTGATTGGCGACGGCCTGACGCAACTCCGGGACACCAAGCATTGGCGGATACTGGTTCGGCTTATCGAATAGAAATTTCGACGCCTGCTGCAAAACCGCGTCCGGCCCGCTGTCGTCAGGGAACCCTTGTCCGAGATTGATGGAACCGTGCTCGATCGCCAGACGCGACATGACCTCGAACACGGTTGTTCCGAACGAGGACAAGAGGCTGTTTGCAGGCTTCATTGGCGCGACTCCGAGGTATTCCGCAAAAAAGAGAGGAATGGCGCTTAGCCCAAGGCCGCAGCCAATGCAAGGCTCCCGCACCGGTGCTGCACCGCAACACTTATTGCACAAGACGAAACTGCCAATTGAGCGGCCGTTTCCGCACCGCTATAAGGTCGGCACGGAAAAAATAAATTCCCGATAAAATCGGAAGGAACAGGGTTATGACCAAGCTCGCGGAACGACTGAATCATCTTGGGACGGAAACCGCATTCTCCGTTCTGGCGCGGGCCAACAAACTGGCTGCCGAAGGCCGTAGCATCATCAATCTTGGAATCGGTCAGCCGGATTTCCGGACCCCGGACAATATCGTCGAGGCAGCGGTAAAAGCCTTGCATGATGGGCATCACGGTTACACTCCGGCAAACGGCATTCCGGCACTCCGCGAAGCAGTCGCCGCCAACCTAGAAAAGCGGCATGGCGTTGCAGTCGATCCGGGCCGGGTTCTGGTTGTCCCGGGCGGCAAGGTAACAATGTTCCTCGCTATGATGATCTTCGGCGAACCCGGCGCTAAAATCATGTTTCCTGACCCCGGTTTTCCAATCTACCAATCCGCCATCGAATTTTCCGGCGCGAAAGCTGTCTCCATTCAGCTGCGCGAAGAGAACGGTTTTGCCTTTTCGGCCGAGGAAGTTCTGGCAGGCATTACAGAGCGAACCCGGCTGATCATCGTCAACAGCCCGGCCAACCCGACCGGCGGCGTCGTGCCCCGTGCCGAATTCGATAAACTGGTCGCCGGGCTGCAAGCCTGGCCGGACGTCGCCATCATGAGCGACGAGATTTACAGCGAGATGCTTTATGACGGCCGCGAGCATGTCAGCCTGCTGCAATATCCTGAAATCGCGGATCGCCTGATCCTGCTCGACGGCTGGTCCAAGACCTATGCCATGACCGGATGGCGCCTCGGTTACAGCGTTTGGCCTAAAGACATCTTCCCGCACGCCGAGAAGCTGTGTGTGAACATTCATTCCTGCGTCAACGCGTCGGCTCAGTTCGCCGGCCTTGAAGCTCTGACCGGGCCCCAGGACGCCGTTTCGGAAATGCTCGTGGCCTTCGACGCGCGCCGAAAGGTGATCGTCAAGGAACTGAACGACGTCCCCGGCTTTCGGTGCATAGAGCCAGGCGGCGCATTCTATGCTTTCCCGAATATCGAGGGCACAGGAATGCAAGCGCAGGCCCTGCAGGAGAAGCTTCTGGAGGAAGCCGGTGTGGCCGTGATTGCCGGCACAAGCTTTGGCGGCTTCGGCGAAGGCTATCTCCGCTTCTCCTACGCCAATTCGACAGAAAACATCATCGAGGCTATCGCTCGCATCAGGAAATGCCTGGCCTAGCGCGCGCCGGTGAAACTCTGCCTGTTTTTTGCTGCCCGTTTTTTGACCAGATGCGCGAAATTGGGGCATAAAAACACCTCGCATGCCTCTAGACAGGCTCCGCCTTCTCAATAGTTTCAGATAGTTACGATTTTCGGACCAACTGGCATGCAGCATGCTTTTAGGGAGGCGTGACCCGAGGACCGGGACATCAATGAAGAAGAGCAAGGCGCAATGAAAAAAATCGAAGCCATCATCAAGCCCTTCAAACTGGACGAGGTAAAGGAAGCGCTGCACGAAGTCGGGATCCAGGGGATCACCGTGACTGAAGCAAAAGGATTCGGACGTCAAAAAGGGCACACCGAACTCTATCGCGGGGCCGAGTACGTCGTCGATTTTCTCCCGAAGGTGAAAATCGAGGTCGTTATGGAGGACTCGCTGGTTGAGCGCGCAGTGGACGCCATTCAGTCAGCAGCACGCACGGGCCGTATCGGTGACGGAAAGATCTTTGTATCCACCGTCGACGACGTTATCCGAATCCGAACCGGTGAAGCCGGGGGCGACGCCCTCTAGGGACCAATGAACCCGTCCTCCTAGTTGGAAGACGAGAACCGTCCAGCCTGACATGGCTGGGCTAATGAATTCGTCGGGGCTGGACACGATTCCGGAACCCCGTCAAACCAGGGACGCTCGGCCAGAAAGGCTTTCGGACAAACCGCCAAAGGTTGCTCCGAACGCCCCGAGAGGCAACGACCCATCAAGTCAGGAAGGAAGACTATGTCTGATGTGAACACCGTTTTGAGCATGATCAAGGAACACGACTGCAAGTTCGTTGATCTCCGTTTCACGGATCCGCGCGGCAAGATGCAGCACGTGACGCAGGCCATCGAGACGATCGACGAAGAAAGCCTCATTGAAGGCTTCATGTTCGACGGTTCATCCATCGCCGGTTGGAAAGCCATCAACGAATCCGATATGAGCCTGAAGCTGGACCTGTCCACGGCGCGTGTCGATCCGTTCTTCGCTCAGCCGACCCTGATGATCCTCTGCGACGTCATGGATCCTATTACCGGTCAGCCTTATGAGCGCGACCCGCGCTCAACGGCAAAAGCTGCGCTGAACCATCTGAATGGCCTCGGCATCGGCGACACCGCGTTCTTCGGCCCGGAAGCCGAGTTCTTCATCTTTGAAGACGTGAAGATCAAAACCGGCTCCAATATCGGATATTACGAAGTCGATCACCCGGAAGGCCCGTACAACTCTGCCCGCTCCTACGAAGAGGGCAATATGGGTCACCGCCCGGGCGTCAAGGGTGGTTACTTCCCGGTCCCGCCGGTAGACAGCGAACAGGATCTGCGGAGCGAAATGCTCGCGGTCATGGGCGAAATGGGTGTGGATATCGAGAAACACCATCACGAGGTCGCTCCGGCCCAGCACGAACTCGGCATGAAGTTCGGCACGTTGCTCGATACCGCAGATGCCCTGCAGATGTACAAATACGTCGTGCATAACGTCGCTCATGCCTATGGCAAGACCGCGACCTTCATGCCAAAGCCGATCGCTGACGACAACGGCTCCGGTATGCACGTTCACCAGTCAATCTGGAAAGACGGCAAGCCGCTCTTCGCCGGCAATGGCTATGCCGATCTCTCCGAAATGTGCCTCTACTATATCGGCGGTATCATCAAGCACGCCAAAGCTCTGAACGCGTTCTCGAACCCGACGACCAACAGCTACAAGCGTCTGGTTCCCGGTTTCGAAGCACCGGTTCTGCTCGCATACTCCGCGCGCAACCGTTCCGCTTCCTGCCGGATCCCGTTCGTGAACAGCCCGAAGGGCAAGCGCGTCGAGGTTCGGTTCCCGGATCCTGCCGGCAACCCTTACCTGACCTTCTCTGCCATGCTGATGGCCGGCCTTGACGGTATCCAGAACAAGATCCATCCGGGCGACCCGATGGATAAAGATCTGTACGACCTGCCGCCGGAAGAACTGGCCGACATCCCGACCGTCTGCGGCAGCCTGCGCGAAGCGTTGGAAAGCCTCGATGCGGACCGTTCGTTCCTGACACAGGGCGATGTCTTCACCAACGATCAGATCGATGCCTATATCGAACTGAAAATGGATGAAGTCATCCGCTTCGAACAGACCCCGCATCCGGTCGAATTCGAGATGTACTACTCCGTCTAAGGCAACGGGCGGCCGGGCTTTCCGGCCGCTTCGCCTTGGGCGTCTCCAAGTCCTGTCACCGGTGCTCTTGTATCCGGTGACAGGCTTCCTCCCAAAACTCGGGCCGCCTCGCGCGGCCCTTTTTTGTGTTCGTCTGAGTAAAGACCGCGTGTGAGGTAAAGACAGCGGGCCGGCTCAAGCGGCGGCGCGTGGCCGGGCAAATGCGATAACCAAACCGCTGGCGACGATAAGAGCACCACCGGCAAGCAGGTTCAGCCCCGGGATCTCTCCGAAAAACAGCAACCCGAAAAGAGCCGCGTAAATCAGCGTGCTATAATAAAACGGCGCGATAAAGCTGGCCTCACCCATCGCCGCAGCCCGGATGAAAAGCAATTGTCCGCAGACCATGATTGAGCCAACCCCGACAAGATAAGGGAGCTGAGCGATGTCAGGCACCTGGAAGACGGGAATTGCCGCACATCCCGATATAACCGCCCCCGCCAGGTTGTTAATGGCTAGGATGGTAAGGGGATCGTCTGATTGAGCGAGCAGACGGATCGTCACCACCTCAGCCCCGACCAGAACCGCAGACAGGAGCGCCACCAGGGCTCCGGCCTGAAGCACACCGGCTCCGGGCTGGTTCATAACCACCACTCCGACAAGCCCAAGCGCGGCGCCAACCCAGCGCAATGGCACAATGCTCTCACGCAGGAAGAGGATCGCGAAGATCATGGCGAAGATCGGGCTGGTCCAGGCAATCGCGATCGCGTCGGCCAACGGCATCATTCCGACAGCCGCAAAGGACGCCGTGACGCCGGCCGCGCCAAAGACGATGCGCAGCCCATGTTTAGACCGGCACTTGTGTTCGGAAGACAACACGACCACGACGCAGAATGAACGGCAGAAGTGTCAGAAACCCGAATGCAAACCGTGCAAAGGCGATTTGCAGCGGATGAAGATCCGGTCCGACTTCCAGGATCTGCACACCCTTGGCGCAGGCATTGGCCCCTGCAAAAAAGGCACAAGATACCACCACAAGAACAGCTGTCTTAAACGCGTATCCCGCCGGCATTGTCTGAGTCCTGTCAGATTTTCTATCGGCGGATCATCGGGAGCACTGGAGCCAGCCGCAACAAACATTGTTAGAAGTCTGAAAGAACAAAAATGTACAGGAGAGACGCCAATTCGAAACTACGCGGACAAACGTGATTCCTCGATAAAGTCGATGAGCGGCTGAAGATCCATTACATGATCGTAGGTGCGACGGCTGGGTAATTCCATTATGGCGATGCCATTCTGCGCGGCCTGAGCAAAGAGTTGCGTATCCCGCAGCATCGCGACGGTAGGGAAGCCAAGATCTTCGAGAAAATGATTCAGACGCTCAGCCGCCTTGGTGCGCAGACGCACCCGGTTTCCGACAAACGCAACCGCCCGCTTGTTCTTACGAATTGGCTTGAGTTCCGCGAGCTGTTCGATAAAGCGCCTGGTCCCGTCTTCGTCGAACGCTGACGGCAGAACAGGGATAACGATGACGTCCGCGCGTTTCACCACGTCCTTCACCACATCCCGGCTCATCGCGGCGACACAATCCACGACGAGAACATCTGTCTTCTTGCGCGGTTTGGCGCCTTCTTCTTCAAGATCGACACCGCTGATCTTCGGCACTTCCGATGGACGCCTGCGTAGCCAGCCCAATGAGCTCTGCTGCAGATCCAAATCACCCAAGGCTGTCTGCAAGCCGCGACCCGCATAGTGTGCAGCGAGTGTCGTCGCCAGCGTGGTTTTGCCGGCGCCGCCCTTGGTATTCGCTACCGCAATGGTAAACATCATCTCTCCGTTTCGTTGCCGCGGCTCGCGCCCCGTAAAGGTCCTTTGCAGGCAGACTCACGGCAATTCGACTTCGAGACTGCGCCCTCCCTCGCCATGCTGGCTGTCGCGCGCTCTCACAATTACCTTGCTGATGCCGTCCGGTATGGAAACGCCGGAAAGCGACCGTGTGAACGGTTGCTCGTTGACGTGCGGGTGATAGAGCACGCGCTCGCCAAGCAAAGTGCCGTCCGGTGCCAATACAGACCAGGCATTCGCATAATGGTCCCAACCCGTATCGGCGTGGCTCACAGTTACGTGAAAACTGTACGTGCCATCAGCAGCACGCTCGACACTTACAGTCTCAACGTCTGCCTGACCGGCCACTGCGCCTCCGGCAAGGGTCATAAAAAGCCCTGCGACAGCCGCATGGAGGCTGATACGATGCCATGTCTGACGATCACTTATCACGTCAAATATGCGCACACAGTACGCCTCCGACATTCTATTTGCAACCCACCTTAGAGGTTTTAAACCTTCCGCTTCCTACCGCTTTCGTCAAGCGCAACGAACGTGAAATGGCCCTCTGTCACGAGAACTTCATCGCCCTGATAGGTTCCGGCACGAATCACCCATGCCTCGATCCGAAAGGTCAGCGACGTCGTGCCTTGCTTTTCGAGGCTGGCATAGCAGCAGAGGACATCACCGACACGTACTGGTCTGTGAAAGGACATGGCCTCGACGCCGACCGTAGCCACGCGGCTTTTTGCCCGCTGCGCCGCGGCTGTGCCTCCGGCAATATCCATCTGGCTGAGCACCCAGCCACCAAAAATATCGCCGCTCGGGTTCGTGTCCGACGGCATCGCGATCGTGCGGACCTGCAGCGTCCCTACCGGCTGACGTGCAACTTCTGTCATAATCACTCCTGTTTGCTTGGCGAGTGTCGCCCATATCTTGTAGTATTCGCCTGACAGACTACAGGATAAACCAATTTTCTGGCTTCTGAGGACGTACACCATCCATGTCGGACCTGTTCCAAAGCAACGCCGCCCGCAGCGATGACGACTATTCTGCGAAGGATATCGAGGTTCTCGAGGGTCTGGAGCCGGTTCGTCGGCGCCCTGGAATGTATATTGGCGGCACCGACGAGCGAGCGATGCATCACCTCGTGGCCGAGGTCCTGGACAATTCTATGGATGAGGCGGTTGCGGGGTTCGCGAGCCGGATCGAGATCGACCTCAGCGCCGACATGACCGTCACCATCCGGGATAACGGTCGGGGGATCCCGGTCGATCCGCATCCCAAGTTCAAGGACAAGTCTGCTCTTGAGGTGATTCTGTCGACGCTGCATGCCGGCGGTAAATTCTCTGACAAGGTCTACAGCACCTCAGGCGGCCTGCACGGCGTCGGCATTTCGGTGGTGAATGCGCTTTCCGACGAGATGGAAGTCGAAGTCGCCCGGGATAAGCAGCTATATGCTCAGCGCTTCAGCCGCGGCATAACCCAAGGACCGCTTGAGTCCAAGGGACCGGTGCAAAACCGGCGCGGCACAACCGTACGCTTTCATCCGGACGAGGAGATTTTCGGCAAGGCCCGTTTCCGCCCGTCCCATCTTTACAGGCTCGCGCGCTCCAAAGCCTATCTCTTCAAGGGCGTGGAGATACGCTGGTCCTGCGACACCGCCCTGATCGGCGACGGGGACGAGACGCCGGCCGCAGCGACCCTTCACTATCCAGGCGGCCTTGCAGACTTCCTGACCAGCACGCTCGGTGACCGCGCCTTGATCGGTGAGGCCTTTTCCGGCGACAAAGAGGAAGGCGCCACGCGTGAGCGGGTCGAATGGGCAGTGACCTGGCCCGACGACCGCGACGATGGCTTCATGAACGCCTATTGCAACACGATTCCCACACCCAGTGGCGGAACGCACGAAGCCGGCTTGCGCACAGCCCTGCTACGCGGCATTCGTGCTTATGCAGAGATGGTCGGCGGCCAGAAGAAAGCTGCACAGATCACCGCAGAAGATGTCATGGGCGGCGCTTGCATCATGCTCTCGGTCTTTGTCAAAGACCCTCAGTTCCAGGGCCAGACGAAAGAGCGACTGGTCAGCGCTCATGCAACCAAGCTCGTCGAGCAGGCGGTCAAAGATCATTTCGATCACTGGCTTTCTGCCAGTCCCGAAACATCCAACCAGTTACTGGAACGGGTCACAGAGCGGGCCGACGACCGCTTGCGCCGACGTCAACAGAAAGAAGTTTCCCGCAAGACAGCGACCCGCAAGTTGCGTCTTCCCGGCAAGCTTGCAGATTGCAGCAAATCAGAGCAAGAAAGCACCGAGATTTTTCTGGTCGAGGGCGATAGCGCCGGCGGCTCTGCCAAGCAGGCCCGCAATCGTGCAACCCAGGCCATCCTGCCCCTGCGGGGCAAGATTCTGAATGTCGCCAGCGCCTCGATCGAAAAACTGCGCGCCAACCAGGAACTTTCCGACATCTCTCTTGCCCTAGGGTGCGGCACTGGAGATCGTTATGACGAGGAACAACTCCGTTACGGCAAGGTCATCATCATGACGGATGCCGACGTTGATGGCGCCCACATCGCTTCTCTGCTGATGACCTATTTTTTCCGGGAGATGCCCAAGATGGTCGAGCAGGGCCATCTATATCTCGCTCTTCCCCCCCTCTACCGCCTGACCCAGGGAACCAAATCGGTCTACGCAAGGGACGACGCCCATCGTGAAGAACTCATCCGGACGGAAATGACCGGGCGGGCCAAGATTGAAGTCTCGCGCTTCAAAGGCCTTGGCGAAATGCCGCCTAAACAGCTCAAAGAAACCACGATGGACCCGGAAAAACGTATCCTGCTTCGAGTCGCCGTACCGCCGGCTCTGGCGGGGCTCGACCCTGAAAGCGAAAATGCAGAGGCACGACGGGCTCTGGAACAGACCGTTGAAACGCTGATGGGACGGAAGCCTGAGCTTCGTTTCCAATTTATTCAGGAAAACGCAAAATTCGTCACGGATATCGACGTCTGATCACGGCTAGGGAAAGCGACGACAGAATTACCGATTGCAGGTAGAGTTTCATATTTATTACGAAAGTATGGTACGGATACTACACACACCATAAAACATGGCTGATGCGCGCGAATTAGACGATCTCTTTGTTGACAGCGGCTGCGCTACACATAATATCCGCTTCAACTTCGCGCCGAGTACGTTGCAGACAATCTGTAAATCTCAGCCAACGCGATAAAATAGGCGGTACCTTGACGTTTTCAGACCTTGGACTTAGCGACGCAGTTGTTTCTGCGGTAACCGATGCTGGTTACACAATACCCACTCCTATCCAGGAGCAGGCAATTCCCCATGTTCTCATGGGAAGAGACATTCTCGGATGCGCACAAACCGGCACCGGAAAAACCGCGTCCTTCACCCTGCCGATGATCGATATTCTGGCGGCTGGACGAGCCAAAGCGCGGATGCCGCGCTCCCTGATCCTCTGCCCCACGCGCGAGCTTGCAGCTCAGGTCGCGGATAATTTCGTCAAGTATGGCAAATACAACCAACTGAATATGGCTCTTCTGATCGGTGGCGTGGCCTTTGCCGAACAGGAAAAGAAGCTTGATCGTGGTGTCGATGTTCTGATCGCGACCCCAGGCCGCCTGCTCGACCATTTCGAGCGCGGCCGGATCCTGATGACCGACGTCAAGGTTCTGGTGATTGATGAAGCCGACCGGATGCTCGATATGGGCTTTATCCCGGACGTCGAGCGTATCGTCGGGCTGCTGCCGCGTATCCGGCAGACCCTCTTCTTCTCTGCTACGCTGTCGAAAGAAATCCGTAAACTGGCGGACGCTTTTCTGATTAATCCGCGCGAGATTACCGTTGCAGCCGCCTCCTCTGCTGCCGAGACGGTTACCCAGTGGCGTGTGAATGTGGGTACGAAAGACAAGCGCGACACGCTCCGTCGCCTGATCGACAGTGAAAAGCCGACCAACGCAATCATCTTCTGCAATCGCAAGCGCGACGTCGGTGTCGTGCATCGTTCGCTGAAAAAGTCCGGCTACAATGCCGTCGAGTTGCATGGCGATATGTCGCAACCAGACCGCATGAAGACGCTTCAGCGCTTCAAGGATGGCGATGCTGACCTTCTTTGCGCCAGCGATGTAGCTGCTCGCGGACTTGACATTGCCGACCTGAGCCACGTGTTCAATTACGACGTGCCGTCTCACGCGGAAGACTACGTGCACCGGATTGGACGAACCGGGCGCGCAGGCAAGGAAGGCCGCGCCTTTACATTCGCCTCTCCTGAAGACGGTAAATACCTCCAGGCCATTATTAAATTGATTGGTAAGGAGATTCCTCTCTTCGAAGAGCAGGCGCGGCCAACCGCTAAAGAACCTGCAGCCGATAAACCTGTTGCCAAAAATCCCGCCGCGGATACGCCAGATACAGCCGAAGTGGCAAGCTCTGACAGCGCCGAGGGCAGTGACGAGAAACGCGGTGGCCGCGATAATAGTAACGGACGAAAAAAGCCTCGATCGCGTGGCGGTCGGGAGCGGGAACGCGCCTACCCTGGAGAACGGACACCGGGCCCAGGAAACGTTACCGAGTTCCCAGCGCAAGAGGCTCGTAGTCGTAAATCCCGTCGTGATCGGGATGACGATTCCGGCAACAATGAAAAAGTCGTCGGCCTCGGCGATCATGTTCCGGCTTTCCTTCTGCGCAAGTAGGAAAGCGGCTCAAACCGACGGCGCCGCTTGATTGTGGCGCCCTTTTTGGAAACCATCGGAAGATTCTCGCTTCCACATACCGGGTTCCCCGATGCAGACGATTTTTGTTCAGGTTAAGTGCGAACTCAGCGAAGCCTATAATGTCGCCGACGCTGCCATCATGGATTTCGAAGAAGTGTCGGAGGTGCATTCCACCTCAGGGCAATATGACCTGATGATGAAATGCTATCTGCCTGACGATACGGATATCGGTCGGTTCGTGACCGAAAAAATCCACAGCATAAAAGGCGTGAAGGACACATTCACGATCATCACCTTCAAAGCATTTGGATAGCGTTGATTAGGCGGATTTAAACGCCTCTTCAGGCGCTTCTGATCCGTCAGCTTCGGCTGAACCGAATATCGCGCCGTCCGTAGCGGCGGCTTCAAACGACACACCATCGAGCCGCGCACCGCTGAAATCGGCGTTGGTACAAATAGCCTTATCGAGATTGGCGCCCGTCAGGGTCGACGGGAAGCGGACCACGCGTCGGTCACCTCGGGTACTGAGAATATTTACGAAACTGAGATCGGCATCGGCCAGATTGGCCGAAGCCAAATCTGAGTTCATAAGAATCACGCCCCGCATATCGGCACCTCTCAGATTGGCCTCCACGAGATTGGTTCCTGTGAAATCGGCCATGGTCAGAAATGATTTTCCAAGATTACACTTCTTGAGATTTGCGCCCGTGAATTTGGCAACGCTCAGATCAGCATACTGAAAATCTATCCCGGATAGATCCGCGCCCGAGAAATCCGCCTGCTCTCCCTCCTTGCCATCGGTTGCCAGCCACTTCATATGGCGCTGGACTTTGACCTTGAGTTCCTCTTTGAGATCACGGATCCCCAGGAAGACTCGGCAATTATCAAGGCGTGCCCCCTTCAAATCGCAGACCGAAACGTCCACGTTCCGCATCAAGGCTCCCTCAAGATCAGCCCCCCGCAGGCTTGCGCCGGTGAGGTTTGTCCCGGCCATCACCGCGTTTTTCATCCGCGCCAATTCCAGGTTCGCACCTTCAAGATCAGCGCCAGAGAAATTCACAGCAACAAGCTCTGCTTCCGAAAGATTGCTGTTGCGGAGGGAGGCTCCTTCGAGATTACTTTCCTCCATGTTTGCACGCGAAAAGTTTGATTTATCGAGCACTGCGTCCGACATATCGACGCTTTGCGTCCGCTGCATGCCGGCGTCCCGGATATCTCCGGGACGCATGTCAGCTTCACGGAAATCCGCCCCCCCCAGACGGGCGCCGGTAAACTTGGTACCGCGAAGATCAGCCCGGAAGAAGTTACACCCGGCGAGGTTTGCCCGACGCATTACCGCGCCGAACATATCCGCACCGGAAAAATCGCCACGGACAAAAGCCGCGCTGGTCAAGTCGGCGCCGGACAGAAGTGCATTGTGTAACTTAGCGTTGGGAGCGCGCAGTCCTTTGAGGCTTGCATTTCTTAAATCCGCACGCTTGCATCCGGGCACGCCGTCGAGGAATCCTCGGTGGAGCACTATAACTTCTTTAAGTGTGGCTTCGTCCATCGAGAATATTTTCCGCCGCCGCCCAGTAACAAATACATCAACGGTTATAGAGCGGCTCTTTGTTGATATTTTCAAGAACTAAAAGTTACAATAGTACTTGAATTTACATTGAATTGTATTGATTTCATGAGGATTTTAGCAGTGAAATGGTTAATGCATTGCTAACCGCTGCTTGAGTTGGATCGATAACTGAAAGGCCAAGGTCATCTTCCAACGATGGCCGGTAACGTGCCATTCCCGCACAGCCCAAGACAATCGCCTGGGCTCCGTCGACATCCCTCAACTGTCTGCATGTTTCCAAGAGGCGCCCATAGGTCACACTTTCATTTGAAAGCTCTACCACTCCCAATCCAAGAGCACGCTCTCCGGCAAGCCGCGACTCGAACCCGAGAGTGCGGATATAGCGAAGATGCCTAGGGATGGATTTATCCAGGATCGCGACCACACCAAAGCGCTCCACCATACTCATGGCACTCAGCACCCCCGATTCAGCGATGCCATAGACCGGCTGCTCCGTCGCCTCCCGGCAGGCATGAATGCCTGGGTCGGAGTAACAGGCGATTACGAAAGCCGAGGCACTGTTCGCACGCCGGGCGACGACATCTCTTGTCTGGACGGCGGCAAGATCGACATCTGCCTGACTCTCGATCCCCGGCGGACCGTCCGCGTTGGTCAGGCATTCGATTTCCGGCCCGCCCGGCAGGCGCAACGGGTCGAGCGCTGCACTCATCGCCTCGGTTACGGCTTCGGTGCTGTTCGGATTGATGACGACGATTGGTTTCGTCACATGCTTTCCCCTTATCCCAGTCCCTTGGTTACCAGCTCGCTGACATCCGGCGACAAGCCGGGTTGCCTCACGATTCTCTCAAGACATTCCCGCATCATCCGCTGACGCGTTTCGTCGTACTTCTTCCAGCGCGTCAGTGGGGCCACAAGCCGAGCCGCAATTTGTGGATTAAGACCGTCAAGCTTGATGATCTGATCGGCGAGGAAACTGTAGCCGGCGCCGTCCAGCGCATGGAACCGTACCGGATTTCCTGAAGCGAAAGCGCCTATGAGCGCTCTAACCCGGTTTGGCGTCCCAAGATCGAACTTCGGATGTTCCAACAGTGCCTCAACCTCGGACAAAGTGGCAGGCAAGCTGCTGGTGGCCCTGAGAGTGAACCATTTGTCGAGCACCAGCGGTGTGTCTTCCCAACGGTCATGAAAAGCGGCGAGAGCCGCCGTCCGTTCCGGACAATCCGTGCCATTCAGCGCCTGCAGGGCCGCCATTGACTCCGTCATGGTCACAGCATTCGATGCCTGACGGGCAGCAAGTGCACGCGCATCCGCCTCTCCGCCAGCAACCAGATAGCCCACGGCGAGCGCCTTGAGAGCGCGTGAGCCCATCGCATCCGTCGACATATCATCCGGCGCATAGGCCCCGGCCAGACGCTCATAGAGTGCCTTGAAAACTTCGGCGTGCTTCAGGCCAATTTCCTTCCACGCTGCACGACGCACCCGGTAAATGGCCTCTGGGTCGGCCGGCCGCATGGATTCAGCGAGCACGGACTCACCAGGCAGTGTCAGAAGTTCAGCGGCAAAGGCCGACTCTATCGACGGGTCTCGCAGAATATCTGCAACAGCGTCGTGGAAGGCCGCCTCAAGAACGGTTTCCCGCCCATCTACAGCCGCATCGAGCAGCATTCGGGTGAGATAGCTTTGTCCGGCGTCCCAACGCGCAAAGGGATCGCTGTCATGCTGGAAGAGAAAGCGTTCCCCATCCCCGCCGAGGTTGCTCCGCAACTTCACCGGAGCGGAGAATCCACGTAACAAAGAGGGAACCGGTGTTGTTTCGACATTCTCGAATACGAACTCCTGTTCCTGCTCGGTAACGGGAAGAACCCGGCTTACCGGCACCTCTTCCACACTTTCCCCGCGCAGCTGTAACGGCATCTCTACGCCCGCGCTATCGAGCAGCGCCATCGAGAGCGGGACCAGCATCGGTTTCTTGTCTGGCTGCCCCGGCGTCGGCGGTACTGTTTGGCGGACCTTTAGCGTCGCAGTTTTCGTCGCCATGTCATGGCTCAGTGAGACCTCAAGCTCCGGCGTTCCCGACTGGCTGTACCAGAGCCTGAATTGGCCAAGATCGACACCGCTTGCATCTTCCATCGCGACGACGAAATCCTCGCAGCGGACCGCCTGACCGTCATGCCGTTTGAAATAAAGATCCATCCCCTGCCTAAACGCCTTGGCGCCGAGCAGGTTGTAGATCATGCGGATGACCTCGGCGCCCTTTTCGTAAATCGTCACGGTGTAGAAATTGTTGATCTCGGTATAACTTTCCGGACGGATCGGATGGGCGGTCGGTCCGGAATCCTCGGGGAATTGCGCTGCACGCAGCAAGCGGGCGTCAGCAACCCGCTTGACCCCGCGCGAATGCGTGTCGGAAGTGAACTCCTGGTCCCGGAATACCGTCAGGCCTTCCTTCAGGCTGAGTTGGAACCAGTCCCGGCATGTCACGCGGTTGCCGGTCCAGTTATGGAAGTATTCGTGGGCAACGATCCCCTCCAGCCGCTCGTAATCGGCATCTGTCGCCGTTTCCGGATCGGCCAGCACGAACTTGCTGTTGAAGATATTGAGCCCCTTGTTCTCCATCGCACCCATGTTGAAATGGCTGACGGCGACGATCATGAAGAGGTCGAGGTCGTATTCCAGACCGAACACCTCCTCGTCCCAGCGCATGGAGCGTTTCAGGCTGTCCATGGTGTGGGCACAAAGATGCTCGTTGCCGTGCTCGACATAGACACGGAGCGCCACGTCCCGGCCAGAGGCCGTTTGGTAACTGTCGGAGACGCAGGCGAGATCACCGGCAACCGCTGCAAACAGGTAGGACGGCTTCGGGAACGGATCGTTCCAGACCGCGAAATGTCGCCCCTCAAGTGCTTCACCGGTCTCAATCAGGTTTCCGTTGGATAACAACACCGGAAACCGCTCGAAGTCTGCTTCGAGCCGCGTCGTATAGACCGCCATCACGTCGGGCCGGTCTGGGAAGTAGGTAATGCGCCTGAAGCCTTCGGCCTCGCATTGGGTGCAATACATGCCTTCAGACATGTAAAGCCCCTCAAGCGCCGTATTTTTCTCCGGCACAATCGCTGTCACCACCTCAAGCGAGAATGCATCAGGCACTCCTCGCAACGTCAGACGATCGCCTGAAATCTCGTAACGGTCTTCTCCAACCGCACCCCCGTTGAGACTCAGGGAAACCAGCCGGAGATCCTGACCGTCCAGCTCCAGAATGTCGGACGCCGAGCCTCCTTGCGGATCACGCCTCCCCTTCAGCGTAGCAGTGACAATTGTCTCACCGTCACGGAGATCGAAATCGAGGTCGACCGTGTCGATAAGAAAAGTCGGCGGTGAATAGTCCGCCAGATTTTTCACTTTCGCTCGGGGGGCGTTTCCAACGCGTTCCATTTCAGCTCCGCAATTCGGTGTATTGGGGTTAGTCGGGTCAGTTGGCCATCCAGCCGCCATCGACCATCAGGTTCTCGCCTGTAATGTAGGTGGCCTCGTCGCTGGCGAGAAACAGAACCGCATTGGCGACATCTCGGGGTAGGCCAAGCCGTGGCCAGGGCGTGCGTGCATGCGAGTAGGCCAGGATCGCCGGGTCGGAGGCTGGACCGCTCTTTCCGGTCAGGATCTTGCCTGGCGCCACGGCATTGCAAACGATCCCGTCCGCAGCATAATCGCCCGCGATCTGCCGCGTCATATAAACGACGGCAGCCTTTCCCGTCCCGTAAGCGAAATCGTTCGGCGAGCGAACCATGCCGTGCTGCGAAGAGATGTTGACGATGCGGCCGCGCACTCCGTCCCGCTCAGGCTGGGTCAACATTTGCTGAATGGCCCGTTTGCAGCCGAAGAAGACGCCACGAGCATTCACGCCCATGACCCGCTCCCAATCCTCTTCAGTCGTCTCCAGGATCGGCTTGCTGACCCCGATGGCCGCATTGTTCACAATGATGTCGAGCGCGCCGTATTTCTCGACCGCAAAAGAGACAGCCGAATCGACAGAGGTCCAGTTCGCGACATCCATTTCCGTAAAGACGGCCTCTCCGCCCATTGCCTCGATCTCACCCAAAGTCTTCGCGCCGCCCTCTCGCGGCTCATCCGTTTGATCGGCAATTACGATCCGTGCGCCCTCTTCGGCAAATCGGAGCGCGATGGCTTTTCCGATGCCGGAAGCTGCACCAGTAATAAGCGCGGTTCTGTCTTTGAGGCGCATCGATATCTCCGGGGTCTGAGCACGCGCAGCGGGCGGGAGGAAGGATTGCGGCGCGCCTGTGAGACGACTAGGCTTCACTCAACAATAAATGGGGAGGGTGATTTGGCAATAACCACGGCACTGACGGAACTTCTCGGCATCGAGCATCCGGTTCTCTGCGCCCCAATGGCGCGGGTTTCAGGAGGAAAGCTGGCAGCCGCGGTGTCCCAGGCAGGCGGCCTCGGCCTGATTGGCGGGGGATATTGCGATCAGGACTGGATCAATAATGAGTTAACGGCTGCGGGTAATGCCAGAATCGGCATCGGCTTTATTACCTGGCGCCTTGAACAGCTTCCTGGTGCCCTTGACCACGCACTTGAGCGCCAACCGGCTGCCGTGATGCTTTCTTTCGGCGACGAGAGGCCATTTGCAGGCAAGATCAAAGCCGCCGGAGCAACGCTCATCGCCCAAGTGCAGAGTCTGGATCAAGCCAAGCGGGCGGCGGATGCGGGAGCCGATATCGTTATTGCTCAGGGGGGTGAAGCGGGTGGCCATGGCGCCAACCGGGGCACTTTTTCCCTCGTAGCGGAAGTCGTCAATGCCTTGCCTGGGACTCCCATCGTCGCGGCAGGCGGCATCGCTGATGGTCGCGGGCTGGCCGCCGCTTTGATGCTTGGTGCAAGTGGCGTTCTTTTGGGAACTCGCTTTGTTGCAACGGAAGAGTCCTTGGCACCGGAGGCCGCGAAACAAGCCGTAGCCAGTGAAAGTGGCGATGTTACCGTGAAAGGCAGTACGTTCGACAAGGCACGCGGCTTCAATTGGCCTGCTCCATACGCTCTGCGCACGTTCCAGAATAGTTTTGCCGAGCGTTGGGAAGGCAAAGACCTTCCGGAGAGCGCGATTGCGGAATTCGAAAAGGCAGCGACAGTGGCCAACATGGATATTGCGCCGGTCGTTGCCGGGGAAGCTTCCGGCATCATCCGGGATGTGCCGTCCGCATCTGACCTTGTGCCTAGGATTGTGGCGGAGGCCGAACAAAAATTAAGGGGCGCCACAGCATTCTGCAGCACCCCCTAACATATCTTGAAACGAATCCAGACGGATCAGGCCGCCTTGGTTTCCCGCATGTTGGTGTAAGCCACCGCGCAATGCGTGGAGCAGTATGGCCGCCCGGGCGACACTTTTTCACCACAGAATTTGAAGTCCGGAGACTTCGGGTCGCCGATGGGCCAGGAACATTTGTTCCGGTCCCATTCCTGGGCCGCGAGCGGAGATACTTTCCGCTTCTTCGGCTCAACCGGCTTGTCGGAACGGACAATCGGCGACTGCCGCTTCGGCAATCCCATTCGGTGGACTTTTCCCACCACGGCATTCCGAGAAACACCGAGCTCGTTTCCGATCTGTGTGATCGACAATCCATCAGCCCAAAGCTGGGTAAGCTGGCTCAGACGATCCTCGGTCCATGCGCTGACTGCGCTATCAGCCATTGTGCCCTCCAAATGTAAGTTCCACTGTCGGCTGTCCCCCGGTTTAATCCGGTGCGCGCTGCATCTGAGAGACGCAATATGTTGTGCCGACGTAAGGGCAAGCCTACTCCTTCTAGTGGATATTGTACAAGGTGATTCGGAATGATCGAAACGATTCTCACCGATTCAAGGACTTACGGCGAAACGTTCTCACAAGACTCAAACAGGGGCCTGAACCGCGCCCTTACCTGCCCCATTTTCACACGCAAGCGGATGCGGTATGCAGACATGAAGATATGCTTTTTACGTGACAGCTCGGCGGGCGCCTCATGAAAACAGTTCCGAAGCGCGTTCTTGTGACTGGAGGCGCCGGCTTTGTCGGCTCTCACCTTTGCGAGCGCCTTCTTGAGCGCGGCGACGACGTTCTCTGTGTCGATAATTTCTATACAGGTATGCGGCATAATGTGGCCCACCTGCTCGATCATGCGAACTTCGAGCTGATGCGGCACGACATCACCTTCCCGCTCTATGTCGAAGTGGACGAGATCTTTAACCTCGCCTGCCCCGCCTCTCCGATCCACTATCAGCGCGATCCGGTTCAGACGACGAAAACAAGCGTGATCGGCGCCATAAACGTGCTGGGCTTGGCTAAAAGGGTGAAGGCAAAGGTGTTGCAGGCCTCGACATCAGAGGTCTATGGCGACCCTACGGTGCATCCGCAGACCGAGGAATACTGGGGCAACGTAAACACCACCGGCATCCGTGCCTGTTATGACGAGGGCAAGCGCTGCGCCGAGACCCTCTTCTTCGATTATCTGCGCCAGCACAATCTGCGAATAAAAGTGGCCCGGATCTTCAACACCTACGGCCCCCGCATGCATCCAAATGACGGACGCGTGGTTTCCAACTTCGTTCTCTCCGCCCTACGAGGAGAGGATCTGACACTCTATGGCGATGGCAGCCAGACGCGGTCGTTTTGTTATGTCGACGATCTGGTCGATGGCCTGATGAAGCTGATGGACAGCGAAGACAGCGTGACCGGTCCGATCAACCTCGGTAATCCGACGGAAATGACAGTGAAGGAGTTGGCAGAGACAGTTACGGCACTCGTGGGCGGGAAGAACGGAATCACCTACCACCCGCTACCTCAGGACGACCCTATGCAACGCCAGCCGAACATCGCCAAGGCCAAGGCACTGCTCGGATGGGAACCAAAGCTCGATCTCCGCACCGGCCTCGGCAAGACAATCGACTATTTCCGCGCATTTGTATGAGCGTTAGAGCTCGACAACGCAGTCGCTCGGGCGGATCGAACTCTTCCGGTGCGTGACGACAAGCACCGTCACCTCATCCACCAAGAGCCGCACATATTCCATGATTTCGCGCTCAGTCGCTTCATCAAGCGCCGAACTCGCTTCGTCGAGAATAAGGAAATCAGGACTGGAATAGAGCGCCCGCGCAATCGCAACCCGTTGCTGCTCACCCCCTGAGAGTTTCAACCCACGTTCCCCGACGATTGTGTCGAAACCGTCCGGCATGGCCTCGATACGCTCGAGGATCGAGGCTCTCCGCGCAGCTTGCCTCAAGCGATCCTGATCCTGCTCTCGCCCCAGGGTAATATTCACACCCAACGTGTCGTTCAGCAGCAGGATCTCTTGCGGCACCACCCCGACAGACTGTAGCCATGAAGGCTTGTCAATTTTCAACGCATCCACTCCATCGAGGAACACGGCGCCGCTGCTTGGTTCCAATGATTTCAGGGCGAGTTTCAGGAGAGTGGACTTTCCAGCCCCCGTTTTCCCGGTAATGAACGTGACCCGGCCTCTTCTAGCGGTAAAACTGACATTTTCTACGCCGCTCCCCTCCCCGTAGTTGAAAGAGACATTCCGGAATTCTAGATCACCGGCCTCGGGTGTGAAGAATAACAAGCCAACCTGCGCGCTTTCCTCAGGTGCATCCCAAATATCTTTAAAAACAGATAGCTTGGCGAATGCTTTGCTCAAATCATCGATAGCACCGCCTATCATCTGAAACGGGATGTTAAGCTGGAGCAACAAGGTATTGAACAGAACTATATCCCCGATGGAGATTGCACCGTCCTGATAGCGGGGGATCAGCATCGTCAAGGTCAGAGCCATCTGGATCGCCAGCGCCGCCCCAAAGAAAACGGTAAAGACCAACTTATTTAGACAAAAAACCCTCCAACTCCCGTAAGCGCTTCGCGCGCCCTCC
Source organism: Nisaea sp. (assembly GCF_039990255.1). Lineage (GTDB taxonomy): Bacteria > Pseudomonadota > Alphaproteobacteria > Thalassobaculales > Thalassobaculaceae > Nisaea. Next base: position 1,516,317 of record NZ_JBDXGG010000018.1, read on the forward strand.
GTGAACCTCTCCGTTATCCAAGATGTACTACTGAAATATTGCAATGTTTCCATTGAGTTCAGAGCGTTACCTACGAGTTTGGCGTTTTCCTGCTGCGTCTTTATAGCGTCATCCAGGTAAGACCGGGAACGTTGGGCACCGACATAAGTCAGCCCGACAAAAACAACGCCATAAACAAGGACGGCCGCGACGACACCCAGATTGATCGCATAACCGAGGACCGACAGCGTCATCAGAATCCGGACAATACCGGGGGCAAAAACAATCAGGCCGAGCTGCATCAGAGAGGCAAGGGCCTGCCTACCCTGCGCCTGGGCAGATTGTATCTCAGTAGGATTGCGCTCGATGAAGAAATCCCCGCGCTTCCGCGTCAGCTTTTTGAAAAAACTGATCGAGGCTATGAAGCTCAGGCTCTCCGAACACATGGTGGATAAATAGATGATTGATTGCTGCAAAGCATGGGCTAGGCCCATGAACAATGCATAGGCAATGAAACCGTACAGGAGGCTTTCATATGAAGCCGAGGAAGCCGCTTCGTCCACAAGCCGTGAGAAACAGGTATGGCGCATATACCGAACTCAGGGAGGAGATGATCACAATCGCAATGATCAGCAGGATTGTCAGATACGAAAATTTCCAAAAATCATGCAAAATCTTTTTTACTGGGTTAAATACCCCCATACTCAAAAGCACCTTAATCAAGAAAAAGTGAACGGCTAAAATACGCACACTAATTGCAAATGATAATCATTATCTTAGTAAGGTGCAAATGATGGGCAACGCTATGGTCTATTGAGCATGGCGAAGCAGATGGACAGCGAAGACAGCGTGACCGGTCCTATCAACATCGGCAATCCAACGGAAATGACCGTGAAGGAGTTGGCAGAGACAGTTACGGGACTCGCGGGCGGGAAGAATGGGATATCCCACCACCCACTTCCACAGGACGATCCAATGCAACGCCAGCCGAACATCGCAAAAGCCAGAGAGCTTATGGGGTGGGAGCCGAAAGTCGGGCTACGGGACGGCCTTGAGAAGACGATCGCCTATTTCCGAGCCTTTGTCTGAAGAGACAGCCATTCTCAGCCTAATGCGATGCTTTTCCCGGCAGATCCGAGTTCCTCAAACGCTTGCCCAAGACGCGCAATAATGCCCTCTTCGCCGGACCGCAGCCATTTCCTGGGGTCATAGAGCTTTTTGTAAGGCTCGCCGCTCACGGGGTCGATCTGATGCCTGGAGTGAGTTCATTCCGGTCACATTGACAGTCGGCAGTGCATAACCACCGGCCTTGCAGGCAGAAACCAGCGCCTTGTAGTCCTTCCCCCAGACGAGACCTGGCCCCCAGACGAGACCTGGCTCCAATTTCGTCATTCTCTGTTCCCCATTCACGCTCGCTGATTAAACCGTCGGCCAACCAGGGCAGCCGCGATATTCACTTTCTGGATATCGATGGACCCGCCAGCGATCCCCCAGCCCCACCCGTCACGCAACCGTTGCTCCATGCCGTAGGATTTGGAATAGCCGTAAGCTCCCATGACCTGCAGGGCGGACCCGGCAACATCGCGGACGATCTCGTTGGCGAAACATTTGGCGAGGCTGGAATCCAGTACGGACGGGAGGCCGTCCTCGGCATTCTTGGCGGCGCGGTAGATCAGCAGGCGCGATGCTTCGACCCGCATGGCCATCTCGGCGAGCTTCATCTGCACTGCCTGGAACTCCACCAGTTCCTTGCCGAAGGCCTTGCGCTCTTGGGTATAGGCAAGCGCGGTCTCGAAGGCGGCCGAGGCGATGCCGAGGCACATGGTGGCATTACCGCAGCGCTCCAGGTCGAACGCTTCCATCAGCTGGCGGAAACCACCTGCCGGAACGATGACGTTCTCTTTCGGGATTTCTACAGTGTCGAAGAAGATGTCAGCGCTTGGAATGCCCCGGAAGCCCATCAGGCGTTCCCGTTCGCCGAAGCTGACGCCGTTCATGTCCTTTTCGACATAGACTGCACCGATTCCCTTGGCGCCCGGTGCATCGGACATTTTGCAATAGACCACATAGTCCTCTGCATGGCCGCCACCGGAGCACCAGCGCTTTTGCCCGTTCAGGATCAACTTGCCGTTCACTTCGCGAACCCGGGTTTTCAGATCCGTCAGTGCCGATCCTGCATCAGGCTCAGACATGGCGACCGCAACAGTCAGCTCGCCGGCGCAGACCTTGGGCAGAACCTGTTTTGCAAGCTCCGACGAAGCGAAATGCTCGACCGCGCGGCAAGGGCCAACCGAGGACTCGAAGATCGGAAAGGCGATTGCAGGTGATACCTTGGCAAATTCCTCAAGGACGATCAGCGCTTCCAGATTGCCGAGGCCGAGCCCGCCATATTCTTCCGCCACATTGATCCCGAGGAAGCCCATCTCCGCGTAGCGCTTTATATGCTCTCGGGACGGCGCCTCGTCCTTTTCCTCAAGTTCGCGGGCAACTTCTGTCATTTCCTGCGTCGCGAAGCTGCGCGCGGCCTCCTGCAATTCGCGCTGCGCGCTGGTCAGCTGGAAATCCATGAACGTTCCTCCGGGTCATTTTTTTCATTTCGTTTGAAATGAGTTTAACCCCGATGAAAGCGGACGTAATCCTCCAGCGGCACGCGCTCTGTAATGAGTGTATTCTCGGCTTGCGACCAATCTGCCTTGCCCAGCGCCATACCGGCAACGACCACATCCTCGTCACCGAGCGGAACATGGTTCCGGATGACCTTGTGGAAGGTAGCGAAGGCTGCCTGCGGACAGGTCTCCAAACCATGGCTGCGGGCCAGCACCATGACGTTCTGCATGAACGTGCCGAAATCAAGCCAGCTGCCAATTTCCAGCCCACGATTGATGGTGAAGATCAGTCCGACCGGCGCATCGAAGAAGGTGAAGTTCCTGGCATGCTGCGCCTTGGTCTTCTCAAAATCCCCCTTCTTGATGTCAAGCAATCCGTAAAGTGCCCAGCCGACGGCGCGCCGTCGCCCCTTGAAGGGTTCGAAAAACTCTTTCGGATAATACTGATACTCGCCGCTGTGACCGCCTTCATGGTGCGCTTCCACCAGATCCGCGCAAAGCGCGTCACGGGCGCTCCCGGTCACCACCTCGACCTTCCAGGGCTGCATATTGGTCCCGCTTGGCGCACGGCCAGCGAGATAGAGGATACGGGCTACGGTTTCCTCAGGTACCGGTTCAGGCAGGAAAGCACGAACGGACCGGCGCTGCGACACGGCCTCCTCGACAGGGTTCAGATTTTCGTATCCGGTCTCTATGATCGGTGCGTCTGTCACGGCTCTTCTCGGGAAAATTGATCGACATGGCTGGTGAAACTGCCACCGGGCCCCTTGCGGGACTCAGGGTTCTGGATATGACATCGGTCCTGCTTGGACCCTATGCCACGCAGATCATGGGCGACATGGGCGCCGATGTCATCAAGGTCGAGTCTCTCGATGGAGACGTGACCCGCAACGTGACACCCTTCAAGACACCTGGCATGGGCGCGGTTTTCATGAATGTGAATCGCAACAAAAGGTCGCTCAGTATTGACCTGAAGAACGCCGACGCACGGGATGCATTCCTCAAACTGGTTCCAGAGGCGGATGTACTGGTCTGTTCGATCAGGCCTGGAGCCATGCGCCGCCTCGGCCTCTCATACGAGGACCTGAAGCCGCTCAATCCTGGGCTAATCTATTGTGGCGCTTATGGCTTCAGCGAGAACGGTCCCTATGCAGGTCGACCAGCCTATGACGACATCATCCAGGCTGCCTGTGGCCTAGCCGACCTGCATGAACGGGCGGACGGCGCACCGGCCTACAGTCGCACAGTGCTTGCCGACAAGGTAACCGGCCTGATGTGCCTCTCCGCCATCTCCATGGCGCTGGTGGCCCGGGGCCGGACCGGCAAGGGACAGTTCGTCGAAGTACCGATGTTCGAAAGCCTCGTCGCTTTCATGCATGTCGAACATCTTCAGGGCGCGAGCTTCGAGCCTCCCCTCGGTGCGACCGGTTACGAAAGAGTCCTCGCCCCGCATCGCAAGCCGTATCGCACCAGTGACGGGCACGTTGCTCTGCTGCCCTATACGACGCGGCACTGGATCGCATTTCTCGATGCCATCGGGCGCAGTGACATTACATCCGAGAGCTGGGTGACCGATCCAGCCGACCGCTCCCGTCATATAGGTCGGCTTTACGAGATCGTCGCCGAGGCAACGGCAGGCCGAAGCACGGCGGAATGGTTGGCACTCTTTGCAAAGATCGACGTACCGGCCATGCCGGTCATGGGTACGGAGGCCTTGCTGCAAGACCCACATCTCGACGAGATCGGATTCTGGCCTCTCTTTGAGCATCTGAGTGAGGGAGAGATTCGTTTAGTGGGTCAACCAATTCGCTTCGATTCGACACCGGCATCATATCGCCTCGGCGCCCCGAAGCTTGGGGAACACAGCCTGCAAATCCTCGCCGAAGTGGGTATAGCACAAGGTAAAATTGATGATCTGCTGCAATCCGGCGCAGTAAAGCAGTCCCCCTGACACAGCACATATGATAATTTTGTAACCGGGGAAATTCTGCGATCAAGTTTGTTTAAATGACCTGCCGGCTAAGGTCGAAATTAACTATTTGGCATGCCAATGGATATTTCGAATCTCAGATCGGACGAGGCGCAATGGTTCCTCAAATTTTATCGCTCCCAACTATCAGCAGGCAGCGCTGTTCCCTCTAAGGAAGCCTTGATGCCGGAGGTGCTCATGCCGGTATTGAGTACGATCTTTATCGTCGAAGCGCCGCCGCAGGGTTTTTTCTTCCGTCTTTTCGGCACAAAAATAGCAGACATTATAGGTAGAGAGCATTCCAAGCGCTTCATGCATGAGGTTTTGGAAGAGTCGGACTTCAATCATGTTAACACCATGCTGACACGCTGCCTTGCTGAACCAATCGTCATCGCCACAACGGAGCGCGTTGTCTATTCAAAGCAGGAATGGAGCCAGATAGAAGTCATAAGATGCCCGTTCGCAGACGCTGAAGGTGTTCCACGATATGTCGCCGGAACATTAAGCCGCGTGTCTACAGAGCACTGTACCGGCATCAGCGCAACCACGGACCGACAAACCACCTGGTTCGAGCGGGATGACGCGCCACGCGTGGTTATTCCGCTCGGTGCCATATGACATCGCTTCTACTGCTTTCAAAAATGCAGCAAGAACAGGCCCAAGACCGGCTCCGGCGGCGCACGCCCTTTTAATACACCCCTGCCGCATGCTATCTGAAGGCCATCACCGCTCAATGATCCGGACCAGTCAATGACCGTTTCGCTTCCCGCTTCCGTGGCCGATACGCTTTCCCTCCTTGGCGAGGGACAGTATGTCGCCGATACACCGCTAGCCACTGCATTGCATCTGGCACTGCAACTGAAGCGCCCATTGTTTCTTGAGGGCGAGGCAGGTGTCGGCAAAACGGAGATTGCTAAGGTCCTGTCGGAGACACTGGGGCGGGAGCTGATCCGCTTGCAATGCTATGAGGGACTCGACGTCTCCTCCGCCGTATATGAATGGAATTATTCTCGGCAAATGCTGGAAATCCGTATGGCGGAGGCCGAAGGCGGCACAGACCGGAAAGCTCTGGCAGCCGATCTTTTCTCGAATGAATTCCTGATCAAGCGTCCGATCCTACAGGCGTTGGAGAAAACCGAAGGTGGCGCTCCCATTCTGCTTATCGACGAGTTGGACCGGACCGACGAGCCATTCGAGGCTTTTTTGCTGGAAGTGCTGTCCGACTATCAGGTCACAATTCCGGAGATCGGCCCATTCAAAGCCGAAGAGCCACCGATCGTGATCATCACCTCGAACAGGACCCGAGAAATCCACGACGCTCTGAAGCGTCGCTGTTTCTATTACTGGGTCGACTATCCGGACGCTGAGCGCGAGCTGGAAATCCTGCGCAAGAAGGCGCCGGGTGCACCAGAAGCCCTGAGCCAACAGGTCGTCGCTTTCGTGAATGAACTGCGCAAGATGGACTTGTTCAAGCAACCGGGCGTGGCCGAGACTATCGACTGGACCCACGCTTTGGTGCAGCTCGATTATTTGGCGCTCGATCCGGCGGCCATCGACAACACCCTCGGCGTGCTTCTGAAATATCAGGACGACATCCAGAAGATCCAGGGCAGCGAAGCCAACCGTATCCTGACTCAGGTCAGGAGCGAGTTGGCTATGGCCGGTTAGAACGGCCATGGCGCCGCTCGACGACATTTTACCGCCAGGCGAACTCCCTGCTCTTCCGGAAACGCCCGAAGGCAGCAGCGGAAAGCTGGTCATTAATATCCTGTTCTTTGCCCGCGTCCTCCGCGCAGCGGGCCTACCGGTCGGCCCCGGAAAGGTGCTCGACGCTATAGAGGCAGTGCGCACGGTCGGCATCACCGATCGAACAGTTTTCTACTGGGCTCTGCATGCCGTGTTCGTAAACCGTCGGGACCAGCGCGAGATCTTCGACCAAGCCTTCCACATCTTCTGGCGCAACCCTCGCATTCTCGAGAAGATGATGCAGATGGTGCTGCCGGAAATGAAACTCGCCAGTGACGGTAATGACGACGAGGCTGAGGAAATCAGCCGCCGTGTCGCGGATGCGCTGAGCCAGCAGCAGGAAGCGGGTACAGAGAGCAGTGCGCCTGAAGAGGACAGAGAACAGGAAATCCAGCTCGACGCTGTGATGACCTATTCCGAGCAGGAACTGCTGCAGAGTATGGATTTCGAGAAGATGAGCGCGGAGGAAATTCGCGCTGCCCACCGGGCCATCGAGAAAATGAGCCTGCCCCTAGCGGACATTCCGACCCGCCGTTTCTCACCCAGCCGGTATGGCAATAAGGTCGATCTGCGCGCCACTCTGCGCCAGTCCCTGCGGTCTGGCGGGGATATTATTCCACTGCAGCTCAAGAAACGCCGGACCAGGCCGCCCCCTCTGGTCGTGCTATGCGACATCTCCGGTTCCATGACACGCTATTCGCGCATGCTGCTGCATTTCATGCATGCTGTGACCAACGACCGGGACCGGGTGCATACTTTCCTGTTCGGCACCCGCCTGACCAATGTCACCCGCTATCTTCGGCACAAGGACGTAGACGAGGCTCTGGACAAGATCAGCGGCGCGGTGGAGGATTGGTCCGGCGGTACCCGGATCGGGCATAGCCTTCAGGACTTCAACCGTGACTGGTCCCGCCGGGTTTTGACCCAGGGAGCGGTCGTTCTTCTGATTACCGACGGTCTCGACCGGGAAGCCGGCAAGGGCCTTGGTGCTGAAATGGAACGACTGCATAAGTCCTGCCGCAGGCTGATCTGGCTGAACCCGCTGTTGCGGTACGATGGCTTCGCACCCAAATCAATGGGTGTGAGGGCTTTGTTGCCGCATGTGGACGAGTTCCGGCCGGTCCATTCGCTCGACAGCCTTGAAGATCTCGCGGAGCTGTTGGGAAAACCTGCCGGAATTAGACGGAGCGGCATGACAGGCTGGCTCGGTAAACTGGCTGAGATCGAAGCGGCGGAGGTGGCATAGGGAGCCCCTCTCCTGCATTTGGGTCCGGAATTGCGGACCCTTTGACGAGAAGGAGACCGGCAATGGACAGATACGATCCTGCGCAGCAGGACGATATTCTTGGACGGATCGCAGAGTGGCGGCGCGACGGGCGCCGTATCGCGGTGGCAACGGTTATCAAGACCTGGGGCAGCTCTCCGCGCCCGGTGGGCAGCCAACTCGCCATAGACGACAGTGGGGCCATGATCGGCTCGGTTTCTGGTGGCTGTATTGAGGGCGCCGTGGTGCGCGAGGCCATGCAGTCCATCCAGGACGGCCTGCCCCGGACGCTGGACTTCGGCGTCAGCGATGAGCAGGCCTGGGATATTGGGCTCGCCTGTGGCGGCGAGGTGAAAGTTTACGTGGAACGGATCGAAGGACAATAAGATGCAAGCCGAGCTGTTCGACGCCCTGATGGCATACCGGGAGCAAAAGCTGCCGGTGGCAATGGTCACGCGTCTGGAAGATGGTGCACAAGCACTGGTCACGCCATCCGGCACGGAAGGCGTGCTCAACCTTTCGAACGCACAGATCGACGAAGCACGCACCCGCGTACGGGACGACCGCAGCGGGATCAGTTCGGACGGCAGTCATTTCACCCATGTCCATAATCCGCCATTGCGCATGGTCATTGTCGGCGCGGTCCATATAAGTCAGTTGCTGGCCCCCATGGCCACGCTCTCCGGCTATACAGTAACGATCATCGATCCGCGTGCCTCCTTTGCGACTGAGGACCGTTTCCCCGGCATAGAGCTGAATGACGATTGGCCTGATGAAGCCATGGAAACGCTCAAGCCGGATAGCCGCACAGCGATTATCACCCTGACCCACGATCCAAAACTCGACGACCCAGCCCTTCATGTGGCGCTGAAAAGCGATGCCTTCTACATCGCATGCCTCGGCAGCAAACGGACCCACGCACGCCGTCTAGAGAGGCTGCGCGAGGAAGGCTTCACCGACGCCGACTTCCGCCGTCTCAACGGCCCTGCGGGCTTGCCCATCGGCGCTGTCTCCCCGGCAGAGATTGCCATATCTGTGATGGCGGAGATGACCGCTATCAAACATGGAGCCGAGCCGCTCAAAGCCGCGGCCTGAGACGCATATGTATTTCGGCGAACAGCCGGTCGCAGAGGCCGAAGGCTCAATCCTGGCCCATAGCCGCAGGCTGGATGGCCGGGTTCTCAAAAAAGGCCGGGTTCTCAACAATGAAGACCTTACCGCGCTGAAGGCGGCCGGGATCGAACGGATAGTCTGCGCCCGTCTCGAAGAGAATGACATTCCGGAGGACAAAGCGGCGGATCTACTCGCCGGCGCCTGTTGCGGCCCACAGGTCCGTGTCGGCCCGGCATTTACCGGACGTGCGAACCTGTTCGCGGAAGCAGACGGCATTGTCCTGTACGACCCAGAGCGGCTTGATGGCTTCAATCTGGTTGACGAGACCATCACCCTCGGACTGGTATCGCCCTACCAAGCTGTAACGCGAGGCCAGATGATCGGCACACTGAAGATCATCCCCTTTGCCGTGCCCGAAAGCCCCGTTCGTATTGCAGAGGCTTTGGCGAACCAAGATACGCCACTTCTGCGAGTTGCCCCGTTCCAGCCGCGCAACACAATCATGATTCAGTCCCGGCTACCGGGTACCAAGGAAAGCGTTCTCGATAGTACGCTGCGCGTCACATCAGACCGGCTGGACACTCTCGGCTCCGCACTGGTCTCCGAAGCCCGCTGTGAGCACAATCACGACTCACTCATGAATGCGCTGCGCCGCGCTGTCGCGGCTGACCCAAAGCTCATTCTGGTCTCCGGCGCCTCCGCCGTTGTCGACCGGCGCGATGTCATACCGAGCGCTATTGAAAGTGTTGGTGGCGAAATCCTGCATTTCGGCATGCCGGTCGATCCCGGGAACCTGATGCTGATCGGGAGCATCGGCAACATTCCGGTCATCGGCATGCCGGGCTGCGCGCGTTCCCCGAAACTGAACGGTTTCGACTGGGCCTTGCAGCGGCTCTGCGCCGGTATCGATATTCAACCCCGGGACATTATGCGCATGGGTGCGGGCGGCCTGTTGAAGGACGTTCCTCATCGCCCGCTACCGCGGGCCAGCGCCAGGCGCACGGACAATGCCCCCGCTGCTCGGGAACCGGAGGCGCGCCGTGCGGACATTGTTGCCATTCTGCTGGCGGCCGGACAATCGTCGCGCATGGGCGCAACCAACAAGTTGCTCGGCACGCTGGATGGCAAGCCACTGGTTCGCTGGGTAGCGGAAGCGGTCCTTGCATCCACGGCAGGCCGCCTCATCGTCGTAACCGGCCATGAGGCGACAAAGGTTAGCGCTGCCCTCTCAGGTCTGGACGCGGAATTCGTCCACAACCCTCAATACGCCCTTGGGATGAGCACCAGCGTCAAGGCGGGTTTTTCCGCCCTGCCTGATGGCACGGATGCAGCGCTCGTCTGCCTCGGCGATATGCCGACCATGACGGCGCAAATGCTGGATGCCTTGATCGCGGCCTATGATCCGGTCGAAGGGCGCGCCATCGTGGTGCCGGTGCACGGAGGCAAACGCGGGAATCCCATCTTGTGGGATCATCGATTCTTCGAGGAAATGCAGGAGCTGGAAGGCGACAAGGGTGCACGCGGGCTACTTGCCGAGTTCGCTCATTTAGTTGCTGAAGTGGATGCGCCTGATAATGCGATCCATCTCGATATCGACACCCCGGAAATGCTGGCCGATGCCGGCGGTACGCTTGAGAAGGCGGAGTAAGATGAGCGACGCGCTCTATCAGGCGGAAATCCTCCGGCTGGCCAAGGAAGGTCGTGGCAATCAAAGACTTGAGGATGCCGACGGCTCTGCCCGTGTCGACAATCCCCTTTGCGGCGACCGGGTGACCGTTGATCTGAAAATGAGCGACGGGACGATCTCCACGGTCGGACACCGGGTCCAAGGATGCGCACTCTGCGAGGCGTCCGCTGCTCTGATCAAACTGAACGCCCCTGGCCGAAGCCTGAGCGAGCTGGAAAAGATTCGCCAACAGTTCCTGGATTATCTCGCAGGGACCCGCGAAGACAGCCCCGAGTGGTCGGAGCTTGAGAGGTTTGCGCCTGTGAGGGATTTCAAATCGCGGCACGACTGCGTGCGCCTGCCATTCGATGCCACGGTTAATGCTCTGAAAGACGCTCTGGAGAAAAATCCGGCGTTCTAGGTGAGAATATCGATGGTTTCTTCGAGTAGCTCATCGCCGGTCCGCAGCACCGCGACATTCGCTTCGAGCTGACGCTGGGCCTGGATCTGGTTCACCGTCTCATCCGCGATTGAAACGTTCGCCACAGAGGAGAGGCCCTCCGCATTCGCATCTGGCGCACTCGGGTCATAAATCGGAAAAGACGCCGGATCGACCAACGATGTTTGCGTCCGTACACCAGCGGCGCCGGTAGTGGTTGACTGGATCTCCGTCGGACGGAAAATCGTCTCGCCATTGGCATTGGTTTCGGGGATCGGCTGGCCCGGGCGCAAAACCTCATCCGCCGGCGCAGCGACGCTAGAGATGTTGGCGAGATTGTTTGCCGCATTACGGGTCTGGTTACCCGCCGCAAGAATGCCGCTCATCGCTGTATTCAATGCACCTGAAATGCTCATGCGCCTACCAATAACCTGATCGGTTTAAAAAATAGTTTCCAGCGGCCGCTTTTACAAGAAAAACCCGTCTTCGCCCGCCGCGTGCGCCATCTGCCGTAACGTGTTATGTGAGTAAATTCATTCGGATGAACAAAAGGATCGCGCACTGGTATGGACAAACGCCTCTTCCGTACTGGCTGGCACTCTGGCCTTCTGCTTGCGTTGCTAGTGCCGTTTCTCATCACGGCCACGCCGGTCCGAGCCCAGACCATCCAGTGGTACATAGAGGTCCTGACGGACCCTATCACCAAGGCTCCCATTCTTGAGGCACGTATTTTGTCCCGCCGCGGTTACCGCTTTCACTTCATGAAGCGGGATGATAACTCGCTCTGGGCAGAGTTCCGCATGCCGCGGCATATCGAGAAAGCAATAAGCCGAAAGCGCCTTCCCACATACTGGATCGACGGAAATGATCCGGTCAATCTTGAGTCCCTGAAAGAGCTGGAAGTCGGCTTCAAGCCCACGCTTTACGAGATCAGTGAGAAAGGCGTTCAATTCATTCTCTGGGGCGCATTGAAGCGGGGACAGGTTCCTCCACCATTGCGTAATTTCATGCTCGGCGAAACGCTCAACGTTCGCTACTGGACCTCAACCGACGAAATGGAACAGGCAGAAATCCCTTTGAAACGCGCGAACGAGGCCATCGCCCAAATGCTCAACATCGCGCCGCTCAAGAAAGCGCCTGAGGTTGCTCAACAACGCCGCAGCGAGACTTTCGAAACAGTCGCCCGCCACTATCTAGATTTCTGCGAAGAACTCCGGTTCGTTGGTAGCGATACGGATTATGGAGCTTGCCGCAGCCGTTTCGTCAGCTGTAGCGAGAGCCCGGATCAGTCTGAACAGAGCTTTAAAGAATGCCTGAATAAAGAGCGATAAGAGTCTGATTATATTGATACATCAAGCGTTGTCCGCCCACTTGATGGCGTGAAATCAAACGGTGACTGGCCTGACGGGCCAAGGTCTCCGAACCCCGTACCCCGATCATCATCACCTTTTTCCGTAAGGCTCTCGAAACCACTTCGACCGGCGATCGAAAACGGTGAAGCGCCACTCAAAGCTGCTTCGCTCCCGCGGAGCCTCTGAGCGCCTTCAGAGATACCATCTCCTTGAGGCTGCAAGAACCCGTTGGCCACCCCAGACACCTGTTCAGCTGGCGAATCAGCCGCTCCAGGAGAGCCCTGTCCCGCTTCTGCACCTGGATCTTCTCCGCCTTCGGTCAGGGCTTGCAACTCCTCGGCACTCTGCTGGGCCAGTTCGGCTCTAGCCTGCTGAATACCCTTGCTGGCCTGCGCCGCAACAGCCTGATCTGCAGCAGAAGGTTCCGCCGGGGCCAGTGCGGCCCGGCGTACTTGCTCCAGCTTGCGGATCGTTGCTTCCGGATCTCCGGCAACCGGACCCGTCTCGATCGGCACTTCTCCACCGACTGCATAGCGACGCCCATCAGGCCCGGATTGATAGGTGTAGGAGATCGCTCCCGCATATTGGCCACCGACTGCCTTATGCGCCTGCTCATGGCGGCGCACCTCGGCGTCGCGCTGCTTCAGCTCGTCAACCACTTCCTGTTCTTCTTCGGTCAGCCCGTCGGGACCTTCCTCATCTTCCGAGCTTGCAGCTTCCGCCGGTCCGCCGTCAGGATCGGAAGCAACACTTGGTGCCCCATCAACCGCAGTGCCCCGCTGCTCGGAGCTTCCATTTTCTTCCTGGACAGCAGCGATACCACGCGGCGCCAACAAGCTGTTCAAGCCCGAGAGAAAGATCGGTTCCTCGTCCTGGCCGCCATTATCAAACGGCGTCAGTACGGATGCATCTGTCAGCCCCGCTGCCGTCGGCGCAGCTGTCCTGTCGATCGTGTTTTGCGAATTGTCTTCATCGGTCTGTTGGGAAAATCCCGCAGCGGATATCGTGCTGTTTATCCGTATGATGAGACTAGTATCGACACCAGAGACCATTCTTATCCCTTGCTGCCGGAAATTCTGTCCGGGCCAATTCGAAACTTCAAATTAAGTCTTTAGCCCGTTTCAGTCAACTAGGGCGGCATCACAGGCAGGTGCTCTTCCGCACAAATTGAGAATTGTAACCCGCAGGATTTGCACTATTGATGCTCAGCTTCCGGACTAAATTGGTATCGTCCTCCCCAGCATCGAAATCAGAGCAGGTAATCCGTGACAGCCCAACGTAAGGCTCCCCCAATTCTTGTGCTCATTATCGCGACAGCGACCGGGCCACTTGCTCTGAATCTTTTTGTCCCCTCAATGCCTGGCCTCGTGCCGATTTTCGGGACCGATTATCATACCGTTCAATACACACTGACGCTGTATCTCGCAGGTATCGCCATTGGCCAACTTCTATACGGTCCTATTTCGGACCGGATCGGGCGCCGGCCGACTCTGCTGGCTGGGCTGGCGATATATACACTCGCCAGTCTCCTTTGTGCCTTTGCGGGCTCCATCGAGTGGCTGATTACCGGCCGCATTTTCCAGGCCCTTGGCGGATGTGCCGGGATGGTTCTTGGGCGTGCCATTGTGCGGGATGTTTATGAGCGCGAGGAAGCGGCCCCGGTGATCGCGTTCATCACCATGGCCATGGCCGTTGCCCCCATGATCGGCCCCGCCATCGGGGGCTTTCTGGACAGCGCATTTGGCTGGTACGCAGGTTTCTATGTCGTCGCCGCGATGGGTGGCGCAGCTCTCGCTTATGCCATACCGACCCTGCATGAAACGCACCATGCTCGCGCCGAGCGGATCGATGTTCGCAGTATTGCCCGGAGCTACGGCGCCCTGCTGACATCACGCGCCTATCTCGGCTATACGCTGAATACATCTTTCTCGATCGGCTGCTTCTTCGCCTTCCTCTCGTCCGCTCCCTACGTGACAATCGAGATCCTAAAGATCCCGCCGCATGTCTACGGATTCTTCTTCATTATCGTTTCCCTGGCCTACATTTCCGGCAATTTTGTCGCTACCCGGATATCGCGGCGGCTCGGCATTGATCGCATGATCCTGCTTGGCTGTTGCTTCTCCATGGGAGGCGCACTGGTTCTGACTGCGTTGGCGACCCTCGAGTTTCTGTCGGCATTAGCGATCTTCCTTCCCTTCGCCCTAGTCGCGTTTGGAAATGGCATGAGCCAACCCAACGCAATCGCGGGGGCCGTCAGCGTCAATCCACTGATCGCTGGCGCGGCGTCCGGTCTCATGGGCTTCATGCAGATGGTGTTCGGCGGTGTTGCGACCGTTACCGTCGGCTACTTCCAGAACGATACGGACTTCATCGCGCTCGCGGTGACCGTCATGATCGGCGCATGCTGCGCTCTGGCGTGCCTCTTCCTGTTCAAGAATCAGGCGCCCGAGCCGCTGGAACAGAAAACTCCGGCCGAATGAGCGAAAAGCAGGACATGGATCCGGAAGCAATAGCCCTGATCGACCGGGCGTCCGCACTCTTCTCAAAGGCTCCCGAAAACGCCGATGCACCGTTCCGCTATCCCGTGCTGTCGACGGTCGCACGGGACGGGAGTCCTAACGGGCGTACGCTCGTGCTCAGGACTGCAAACCCGGCAACATGGCAAGCGACATTGCATACTGACAGCCGGGCCGAGAAAGTTGCAGAACTCGCCGCAAACGATGCGGCGATGCTGGTGTTCTATGACCAACAGGCCAGCATGCAGCTTCGGCTCAAAGGGACAATTAGCCAAAAACTAGACAAGGCGGCACTGAAAGCTATCTGGGAGAAGCTTCCAGCAAGTACCCGGCCAAACTATCGGGCAAGCCTGTCAACAGGTTCTGCAATCAGCGCTGCTGGTGACGGCATCGCCCCGTCCGGCGCTCTGTCAGGTTTCGAGAATTTCAGCGTGCTTACCTTTACAACCGAAACAGTCGATATCCTGCAACTCGCACGGAGCGGCAACCGCCGATACCGTCTCGACGTTTTGAGCGGGACCGGTACCTGGCTGATACCATAAGCGTCGACGGATTTTACGCCTCGAACATACTCGTTTTCAGATCATCGGACGGGCCGAGCCAGATCACATGCTGCGTGTGATCAGCCAAGTCGTTCCCAGTCTCGGCATGGACAAAGACGGTCAAGTTTCCACGATTAAGCGCGAGCCATGGAACGATCTGCCCGAACTGTTCCGGCTTAAAGGCGACCTGGTAGCTCCACTGAGGATGTGGGCCAACAGGTTTTTCGTGAAAACGGCCCATTTCAATATCGAACTGCTGCTCTATTGCTTCGCGGAGCCTGCGCGCATTCTCCGCGCTCTCCGAGCCAAAATAGATATGGGCGTGGTATCCGAGGATTTCGGATGTGTTTCTGGTCATCAATCGATCCTTTCCGCGAGCCTGTCGCGAGCAAACAGCGCGACGATACAGATCCCGGCGCCATATCGCATCCCGGCATTTACGACTTCAGCCGCTAACACTCTGACGCCCGGCTCAATGGGATCAAGCGGGCAAGGCAACTCAGGGGGTTACAGACCAGATCGCGGCACGAATGAAAGCGATCCGGGTGTCCCAGTGTCCGCGTTCCGCCATCAGACAGTGTCTGCGGTATCTCCATCCCGGCGGACTTCGTCGAGAATCCAGTCGCGGAATACAGAGACCTTGTTCGAACGGAGGGATTCCTCCCGGCAAACGAAATAGTAAGCCAGCGGCGCCGGTGTCTCGACTTCGAACGGCCGGATCAGGCGCCCAGCACGCAAATCCTCGGTCACCAGCTGCGAACGGGCCAATGCAACTCCCTGCCCTTCGATGGCTGCCTGCAGAACCATGTCCATCTGCGTGAAGAAAGCTCCGCGACGCACATCCACACCCTCAATACCGAAATGCTCAAGAAAATGCGCCCAGGTTTCACCGGCAAAACTGTTGACGTCATGCAGCAATGGGTAGTGTTTCAGGTCTTCCGGACGTTTCAGACCCGGTGGCCTGGCTGCTAATTCCGGACTGCAGACAGGATAGATACACTCGGTCATGATCTGCTGAATGTAGACACCCTCTTCCTTCCCCTCACCAAGACGCAGCGCCACATCGACACCGTCAGTGACGAAGTCAGCCCTCCGGTCTTCCGCCGCGATCCGAACATCGATTTCAGGATAGCGCATGCGGAACCGCGACAGTCTCGGGATCAACCATTTAACGGCAAAGGATGGCAGGACGCTCACCGTCAGCGGGCGCCCCTCCTCATGCTCCTTAAGGTCATTGACCGCTGACAACAAGCGGGAAAAAGCCTCTCTCACGGCCGGCGCAAGCCGCGCACCTTCCGGCGTTAACTCAAGCGCCCTCGGACGCCGCAGGAACAGAGAACAGCCTAGCTCCGCCTCCAGAGCCTTGATCTGCTGACTGACGGCAGCCGGCGTCACAAACAGCTCGCCAGCCGCAAGCTTGAAACTCATATGCCGCGCTGCCGCTTCAAAGCAGCGCAGGCCATTCAGGGGAAGACGACTCAACATGATTTAGCTGAACTAATCCATATGGCAGATTAACTCGTTTGATGAACCGTCATTTGTAGCCCAAATTCTCAAACACCGACAGACACGAATGAGCGTGTGTGACGAATTGATTAAGGAGAACTTTCATGTTCAAGAACGAAACCCTGAACGTCGCTCCTGCCGCATGCATGACAGCAGGAACCAATAGCTCGGTCTTCACGCACAAGCGCGGCCGTCATGGAGTTGCGCATGCGATCGTCACAACGCTGCTCACCTGGCAGGACCGGCTGCGTCAGCGCCAGACCCTTCTGGAGCTCGATGATCGTTCGCTCACCGACATGGGCATCAGCCACAGCGATGTCGAGTACGAAGTCAGCAAACCGTTCTGGATTCGCTAAAACCTCGCGGGCGTCGCGGCCTCAACGTCGCGGCACCCCTCTCTGCCTCTGCCTACCGGGCATCAAAGTCCAGAACCACCTTCTCGCTTGCCGGATGAGACTGACACGTCAGAACGAAGCCCCTCTCAACCTCTTCCTTGGCAAGTGTGTAATTCAGATCCATCTCGACGCGGCCTTCTAAGACCTTTGCCCTGCACGTGCAGCACATCCCACCCTTGCAGGCGTAGGGCAAATCCGGTCTTGCCCCAAGGGCTGCGTCGAGAATGGAGACGTCGTCAGCACCGAGCGTAAACTCTGTACGCACCCCATCGAGAATGATGGCGACGTCCGCTCCCGCGCGCACCGTTTCGGATTCATTTACGAGGCGGCTGCGCCGGGCCGCGGCCGCTTTCGCCGCCGCATCGTTTGACGGCGCGAACAATTCAAAGAGAATCTTGTCCTCCTCGACGCCATGCGCCGCCAGAGCAGCCCGCACATCACCGATCATGCCTTCCGGCCCACAGAGGAAAAACCGGTCCACCGCGTGTACGTTAAGGATCGCGCGAAAGAAGCTCTCGCATTTCTCCTTGTCTATCCGGCCATTCAGCAGCGCCGCTTCCTGCGGCTCCCGGCTGAGCACATGCAAAACGCTGAACCGCGACGGATAACGATTCTTCAGATCCAGCAAAGCCTCGCGGAACATGATCTCCCGGACCGACCTGTTGCCGTAGAACAGGGTGAAGCGGCTCTCCGGCTCAGCAGCCAGAACGGACTTTGCGATCGAGAGAACCGGCGTGATTCCGCTTCCGGCTGCAAATGCCACATAAGTGCGTGTCGCGTTCGGGTCAGGCTTAGCCGTGAAGCGCCCTTCCGGCACCATGACATCGAGCGTATCCCCGGGTTTCAGCGCGTCATTCGCGAAGCCGGAAAAGGCGCCACCTTCGACCCGTTTTACCGCCACCCTGATCTCGCCATCATCCAAACCACTGCAAATGGAATAGGACCGGCGCACGTCATGACCGTCAATCTCGTGGCGCAGTGTCAGATACTGCCCCGGCAGATACCGGAATGCGGCGCGTTGCTCTTCCGGCACATCGAGCGCGATGGACACACTGTCGGATGTTTCCGGACGCACGTCGCGCACTTTCAGACTGGTGAAACGCGCCATGGCAGCACTCCCTAGAGACACTTGAAATAATCGAATGGTTCGGCGCAGTCAGCGCACCGGTAGAGCGCCTTGCAGGCGGTCGACCCGAACTGACTGAGAATTTCGGTATGCTCCGAGCCACAGCGCGGGCAGGCAACGACCGGATCAATGCCGAGCAATGACTTCTTGGAGGTGGATTGCTCCGCCGGAGGGGCGATACCGATGGCCTTGAGCTTTTCCCGACCGGCCTCGCTCAGCCAGTCCGTCGTCCAGGCAGGCGCCAGTACCGTCTTTACTTCCGCCTTGTCGAAACCGGCTCCGAGCAAGGCGTCACGTACCATCATCTCGATATAGGCCATGGCCGGACAGCCGGAATAGGTCGGGGTAATCGTCACGACCGCAGCATCGCCGGAGACTTCGACGTCCCGCACCACACCGAGATCAACCACCGACAGAACCGGAATTTCAGGGTCGGATACGGCTTCAAGAGCACGCCAGAGGCGCACTTCCGGACCTTCAGGGATAGGGATAGGTGTAGGTGCGGGTTCGGCCATCGTCACACCTCACCATTTTGCGTCCGGATAGGCGCGCGGCAGGAACTGCATTTCCGCAAGCAGGAATCCGAGATGCTCCGAATGAACGCCCTTCTTGCCGCCCCCAATGGACCAGGATGCTTCCGGAACCGCGAGAGTCGCCTCTCCAAGGACAGCAGTGACCGCGTCACGCCAGTTCTCATGGAAATCGCCCGGATCGATCGCAATCCCGGCCTGCATCATCATCTCGTCGACGGCATCGCCGTCGAACAGCTCGCGCGTGTAACCCCAGAGCTGTTCGAGCGCCGCCTGTGCCCGCGTCCGGCTCTCTTCCGTACCGTCTCCGAGGCGAATCACCCACTGGCCACTATGCCGACGGTGATAGACCGCTTCCTTGATCGCTTTTGCTGCGATGTTCGCAATTTCCTGGTTGGCCGATTTCGTCAGAGCCTGAAGCAACTCGACATGGAAACAATCGAACAGGAACTGGCGGACGATGGTCTGGGCGAAATCGCCATTCGGCTGTTCGACCAGCAGGAAATTCCGCCAATCAAGCACGTCGCGCTTGAAGGCCAGGGCATCGGCATCCCGGCCGGCACCTTCCACCGTTGCCGCCAGATCGAGCCAGAGGGTCGACTGGCCGACGAGATCGAGCGCGATATTGGAAAGAGCAATGTCCTCTTCCAGTACCGGCCCCTTGCCACACCATTCGGACAAACGGTGCCCGAGGATCAGGCAATTGTCCCCCAGACGGAGCAGATATTCGAAAAGCGCTTCGCGTTGTGCAGCGGCCGTCATGTCATGCGCTCCATCAGGTCCTGATCACAGGCATTCCACCTCATCCGGGACTTTATAAAAGGTCGGATGACGGTAGATCTTGGCATCGGCAGGATCGAAAAGGGATTCCTTGTCCGCAGGAGCGGAAGCAATGATATCGGTCGATTGCACCACCCAGATACTCTCGCCTTCGCGCCGCCGCGTATAGACGTCGCGGGCATGCTGCAGCGCCATCTCGGCGTCGCACGCATGCAATGAGCCTACATGCTTGTGGGACAGGCCCTCGCGGGCACGGATGAAAACTTCCCAAAGCGGCCAGTCGTTCCCGGCTGTCATGCTCTCTCTCCTGATCGGCCAGGCGCGAGTGCTCCGGCCCACGTTTCTTGTTCTATTATTCGGCGGCGATACGTGCCGCGCTTTCGCGCTGACGTTTCTTCTCCGCATAGGCCACAGCGGCCTCTCGAACCCAGGCACCGTCTTCATGCGCCTTGATCCGGGCCGCCATGCGTTCCTTGTTACAGGGTCCGTCGCCGGAGACGACGCGTTTCAGTTCGGCCCAGTCGATCTCACCGAAATCGTAATGGCCGCGCTCCTCGTTCCACTTCAGATCCGGGTCGGGAATCTTAAGCCCCAGATATTCGGCCTGCGGCACCGCCATATCCACGAATTGCTGCCGCAGATCGTCATTGGAGACACGCTTGATCTTCCAGGCCACGGATTGGGAAGAATGCGCGGTGTCCCGATCGCTGGGTCCGAACATCATCAGAGACGGCCCCCACCAACGGTCCAGCGCGCTCTGCGCCATGCGCTTCTGCGCCGGTGTTCCAAACGCCATGGACATGACAATTTCATAGCCTTGGCGCTGATGAAAACTCTCCTCCCGACAGATCCGTTCCATCGCCCGTGCATACGGTCCGTACGAGCACCGGCAGAGCGCAATCTGGTTGATGATGGCCGCACCATCCACCAGCCAGCCAATCGTACCAATATCCGCCCAGGAGAGAACCGGGTAGTTGAAAATGTTAGAATATTTTGCCCGGCCGCTATGCAGCGCGTCGATCATCTCAGAGCGCGGTGTGCCGAGAGTTTCGGCCGCGCTGTAAAGATAAAGGCCGTGACCGGCCTCATCCTGTATTTTCGCCAGAAGCTGTACTTTACGGCGCAGGGACGGCGCACGGGTAACCCAGCAGCCTTCCGGAAGCATACCGACAATTTCGGAATGAGCATGCTGGGAAATCTGACGAACCAGAGTTTTTCGATAACCTTCAGGCATCCAGTCGCGCGGCTCGATCTTGATTTCCTGATCGACCCGCGCCTGGAAACGTGCCGCCTCTTCGATATCAGAGACTTGACCCGGACTTTGGCTTTCCACCATTGCGTTTCCTCGCTTAACTCGGACGTTGCCGAATAGCACCAACAATGTGATACATAATCTCCCAGTCGTCCAGGAAAAACTGTATCATAATTTATGACGAGGACAGGACAGCATGACCGATAGCCAGACCAACAGCGGCGCACAGGAGAACGCAGAAGAGACGGCCCGGCGCGTTGCCGACTGGATGTACGCGAATGACCCGGCGACGAAGGCCCTCGGGATGCAGGTGGAGGAAATTGCACCCGGATATGCCCAACTTCGAATGACTGTCCGTGCGGACATGCTGAACGGTCATGGAACCTGTCACGGGGGCATGATATTTACCCTCGCCGACAGCGCCTTTGCTTTCGCCTGCAATTCAGGAAATGCTCTGTCGGTGGCCCAGAGCTGTGACATCAATTTCGTTAATCCCGCACGCGAAGGCGACGATCTGATCGCTACCTGCGAAGAACAATTTCACCGGGGCCGCTCTGGGATCTACGACACCGTTGTGAAAACATCCGATGGCACGCGCGTCGCCTTTTTTCGCGGAAAATCCCGCACTATCGGCGGTGCCCTTGTCGGTGCTGCGCCGCAATAATGACCGTCGCCAACAGCCCCGACATACTTTCGATACTCGCCCGTGATACGCTTTCGAGGCTGAAACCGCGTGCGAGATCCTTGATCGTGACCGTCTACGGGGACGCGATTCTGCCGCATGGCGGCGCCGCCTGGCTCAGTGATCTGATCAAGGTGATGGAAATTTTCAACATCGGCGAACGGGTTGTTCGCACGGCCGTGTTCAGGCTGGCACAGGATGACATCCTGACAGCGCAGCAGATCGGTCGCCGCAGCGTCTATTCCTTGACGGAAAGCGGCCACCAAGACTTCGACGCCGCGCAAAGGCGAATCTATGCCCCTGTCCGGGTACGTGAGGCGACCGGCGCACCCTGGCAGATTGCCCTGCTCACTAGCACTATCGACAGCACGGAGCGGGACAATCTCAGAAAAGCATTGGGCTGGATTGGATACGGTTCACTCGGCCCACAAGTTCTACTGGGCATCGGCGGCACTCTGGACGCAGCAAAAAAGGAGCTCACACATCTTGGGCTTGAAGGCAGGGTTGCCTTGTTCGAAGCCGCTCCAGGCTCCCCAATAGAGACCTTACGCGCCTTATGCCGTGAAACCTGGGATCTGGAAGAGACCGATAGCGCGTACCGGGCATTTATTAATGGCTTCGCGCCGATACTGAACGCGCTGGAAAATGACCGGAAGTCATTGACCCCGGAGACCGCTTTCACGCTGCGGATATTGATGATCCATGTCTACCGGCGCGCCTTGCTCCGTGACCCCGGCCTTCCGGCCGATATCATGCCGGAGACATGGAGCGGACGCCAGGCGACCGAACTTGCCGCGCGGATATACGATATCCTCAAGCAGCCGGCACAGTCGTATCTGGAGAATACAGCCAGCGGAGTGGATGGCTCTCTACCACCTCCGTCAGACGCATATTTCTCGCGGTTTCAGGGAACGATCTCCTGATCACGGTAGAGCGTTCCGAACAGATGCATCCCGCCCAATCTGATTTTACCCACTGCCTCAATCCGGTATTCCCTTTCTGCCTAAAAACCGGAACCAGACACTCGCCATGCCCCCCGACAAGATGATTAAATAAGCCAGTGTCAAAGAGTGGATGCGCAACCGGCTTATATCTGCAATTCATCCAACCGGCTTTGGGATCGAGGTCATGATCGAGATCTACATAGAATGCTGGGCCAGCCCGGACGGAATTCGGTATCCGTGGTCAATCTGGCAGGACGGCCGTCAGGTCGAATCCTCGCATGCATCTGCACTCTACGAGGATCAGGAGCAGGCGGAAGTCGAGGCGCGGCGATATTGCGTCGAAGTGCTGAAAACGGAGCCGGGCAATGTTGTCCGCTTGTGACCCGTGTCATTCATTGACGGCCGGCGGCCATACGGCTTTACTAACGCCAGATCCTCTCCGACTACTTTCTTGTAAAAATCGATTGTATCAAAATGACTGAGACCTCTGCGCAAGGCCGCCTCGCGGTCGATGTCGGCGGCACCTTTACGGATGTCGCTCTCGAATTTGGCCCAAAGCGCTTCACAGCGAAGGTGCTGACGACCCCGTCAATGCCCGAGCGCGGCGTGATGGAGGGGATCGAGAAAGCGCTCGAGGTGGCAAATGCCTCTCCCGCCGATATCGGACTGATTATCCACGGCACCACCCTGGCAACGAATGCCCTGATCGAACGTAAAGGCGCAAAGACGGCGCTGATTACGACGGAGGGCCTTCGGGACTCAGTAGAAATGGCCTTCGAGAACAGGTTCGAGCAATACGATATCAATATTGATCGGCCTGATCCGCTGGTTCCGCGCAATCTGCGCTGGTCCGTACGCGAGCGCCTGAATTTCAAGGGCGAGGTGCTGATCCCACTGGACGAAGCAAGCGTCGAAGCGCTGATCCCGCTGATCGACAGTCATGAAATCGGTTCTGTCGCCATCGGCCTTATTCACTCCTACGCCAACGGCGCACATGAAGAGCGTGTGAGCGAGATCTTGACCAAGGCGCGTCCGGACCTCAGCATCACGCTGTCGAGCGCGGTTTGCCCGGAAATCCGCGAGTACGAACGGCAGTCAACCGCATCGGCGAACGCCTATGTCCAGCCGATCATGTCCCGCTATCTCGGCATCCTGCGCGAAGATCTGAAGAAGCGCGGGTTCGCCTGCCCGGTTCTGCTGATGACCTCCGGCGGCGGTCTGACCACACTGGACACGGCAATGAAATTTCCGATCCGGCTGGTCGAATCCGGTCCTGCCGGCGGCGCCATCCTGGCGAGCGAGATTGCCCGCGAATGCGACCTTGCCAGCGTTGTCTCCTACGATATGGGCGGCACCACCGCGAAGATCTGCCTGCTGGACGACTTCATGCCTCAGACCACGCGCACCTTCGAGGTCGCGCGCGTCTACCGCAACATGAAGGGCAGCGGCTGGCCTGTTCGCATTCCCGCCATCGAGATGGTCGAGATCGGCGCCGGCGGCGGCTCCATCGCGGCAGTCGACAAACTTGGCCGGATTGCGGTCGGTCCGCACAGCGCGGGCGCCGACCCGGGACCGGCCAGCTACGATCAGGGCGGCACAAAGCCGACCGTGACCGACGCGGACGTTGTGCTTGGCAAGATAGACCCGGCGAGCTTCGCCGGAGGCTCGGTCACCCTCAATCCCGAAAAGGCCAAAGCAGCCCTCAAGGCCGAAGTCGGCGACAACATGGACCTTTCCGAAGCGCTTTCCGCCTTCGGTGTGTGTGAGATCGTCGACGAGAACATGGCCAACGCGGCCCGCGTCCATGCCATCGAGTGGGGCAAGGATATCGCGGCCCGGGCCATGATCGCTTTCGGCGGCGCTGCACCTCTGCATGCCGCCAGACTGGCCGAGAAACTCGATATTCCGACCGTCGTGGTGCCGACCGGCGCCGGGGTCGGCTCGGCGATCGGCTTCCTTCGCGCGCCAATCTCCTATGAAGTCGTCCGCTCCAGATATGTGAAGCTTTCGGACTTCGATGCGGGCGAAATCAATACCCTGCTCTCTGGTATGGCCGACGAGGCGCGTGTCATTGTTTCCAGCGGTGCTGGCGGTGCTGCGCTTCAGGAGACCCGGACAGCCTTCATGCGCTATGTCGGACAGGGCCATGAAATTGCCGTCCCCCTGCCCGACGGGGCCCTGACAGCAGATCATGCGGAAACAATCCGGGCCGCGTTCGAGAGCGAGTACAAGCGGCTCTATGGCCGGATCATTCCCGGACCGGAGCCGGAAATCCTGAGCTGGACACTGACCATGACCGCACCGCGCCCGCAGGTTCCGGCTGAACTGACCGCACCCAGCGGCGGTGCGGCGGAAGCAACCGGCAATCGCGAGCTGTTCGATCCTGCCACCGGAACTTATGTCGAGGCCAAGACCTTCTGGCGCGACAGTCTGCCAGTTGGCGCATCTGTTCCGGGGCCTGCGATCATCTCCGAATCCCAGACAACGACCATCGTGACCTCCGCGTTTGACGCGAGCGTCAACGAACTCGGGTACCTCATCCTTACCCGCAAGCAAGCGGCCTGAGGGAGCACAGACATGAGCCAGAATTCAGCCCTCGACCAGATCCGCATGCAGATCCAGTGGAACCGGCTGCTCTCCGTCGTGGAAGAGCAGGCCCAGACCCTGATCCGGACAGCTTTCAGCACTTCGGCCCGCGAGGCCGGCGACATTTCCGCAGGTGTCTATGACTGCAATGGCCGCATGCTGGCCCAGGCGGTCACCGGCACACCGGGGCACGTCAATGCCATGGCCGCCTCGGTCGGTTTCTTCATGGAAAAGTTCCCGCTTTCGACCATGAAGCCCGGCGATGTCTTCGTCACCAACGATCCCTGGCGCGGCACCGGTCACCTGAACGACTTCACCGTGGTCACCCCGACATTCCTCGGTAACGAGATCGTCGCCCTCTTTGCCTGCACCACCCACGTGGTCGATGTCGGCGGCAAGGGTTTTGGCCCCGATGGCCGGCAGATCTACGAGGAAGGCATCAACATTCCGATCATACGGCTCGCCGAGAACGGCGAGTTCGTGGAACCGGTGCTAGCCATCATCCGAAACAATGTCCGAAATCCGATCGAAGTCGAAGGCGATCTCTACTCACTCGCCGCCTGCAACGATGTCGGCGGCACGCGCCTGATCGACATGATGCGCGAGTTCGGCATGGAGACACTCGACACGCTCGCCGACTATGTCATCGAGAGTGCCCGGGTAGGCATGGCGGCGGAAATCCGCGAATTGCCGAATGGCACCTACCACAACTCCATGCGGATCGACGGCTATGAAAGCCCGATCGATCTTGTTGCCGCGCTTACGATCCGTGACGAGGAAATCGAGGTCGATTTCACCGGCACCTCGGGCATATCGAGCTTTGGGATAAACGTGCCGCTGACCTACACGCAGGCCTATGCCAGCTTCGGCATCCGCTGCGTCGTTGGCGGGGCGGTCCCGAACAATGCGGGCTCCCTTGCCCCGGTCATCATCACTGCGCCGGAAGGCAGCATCCTGAATGCGCCACACCCCTGTGCCGTAACAGCCCGCCACGTGATCGGCCAGATGCTGCCGGACGTCGTGCTTGGCTGTCTCAATCAGGTGATTCCGGACCGGGTACCGGCTGAGGGCACATCGTGTCTCTGGAACCCCGTCCTGCTTGGCGGGCACGGCCTGACTTATTCGGACTATGGCGATGCGACACCGTTCGCCATCAACACCTTCCATGCCGGCGGGACGGGCGCCCGCCCGGACAAGGACGGCCTCAACGCTACCGCCTTCCCATCCGGTGTGCGCAACACCCCGATCGAGGTGAATGAGACCATCGCCCCCCTGATCATCTGGCGGAAGGAATATCGGGCCGACAGCGGCGGCGCTGGAAAATATCGAGGCGGCGTCGGTCAGGTGATGGAGATTTCCCATTCCCAGCACGCCCCCTTCGCCATCAACTGCATGTTCGACCGGGTGACCTACCCCCCGCGCGGCCGAAATGGCGGCGGTGATGGCACGGCCGGTATCATTGAACGGGCAAATGACGGCAGCCACTTGAACTCGAAAGGCCGACAGAGCGTCAACGGAGACGACAAGCTGGTGATTTCGATGCCGGGAGGCGGCGGTCTCGGAAGTCCGCACGAACGCGAACCGTCAGAGGTTGCACGCGACGTCCTGCTCGGCTTTGTTTCGCCCGAAGCAGCAGAGACGGTATATGGTGTCGCCGTCGATGGAAAAGGCTTGGTGGACGAAGCTCGAACGAAGGATCTTCGCGCCACCAGCTAAAGCGGAGCCAGGGAAGAAAAACATGGGATCAGGAAGTGCGCAGGAGATCCGTCTCGATGGGCTCGCAAAGAGTTTCAACGATATCGAGGTGCTTCGGTCTGTCTCCCTGAATATCCCCGCCGGACAGTCGACGGTCCTGATCGGACCGTCGGCGAGTGGTAAATCCGTCTTGCTGAAATGTCTGGTCGGCCTGATGCAGGTCGATAACGGCCACATGCGCTATGGCGATCTCGAACTCAGCGGCCTGAGTACCGATGAGTGGAGCGATTTCCAGGGCCGGGTCGGCATGCTCTTTCAGCAGAATGCCCTCTTCGACAGCATGACGATCTGGGAAAACATCGCCTTTCGTCTGATCAGTCACGAGGGAGTCGCACGCGCCGAGGCCCGTGACCGAGCGATAAATCGTATGGCTTCCGTCGGACTTGGCGAGGAAATGGCGGATCTCTATCCGGTTGAATTGTCGGGCGGTATGCAAAAGCGGGTCGGCGTGGCACGGGCCATGATCGGCAACCCGGAGCTGCTGATCCTCGACGACCCGACGGCTGGGCTCGATCCGATCCTGACCAATACGATCCTCTCTCTGATCGAGCGTGAAACATCTGGAAAAGGCACGACCGTGCTTGTCGTGACCGGCGACATGAAGGCAGCGCGCAGCCGCTTCGATAATGTCGCCATGCTGTTCGACGGAGAGATCAAATGGTCCGGAAAGCGCAATAATGTTACGACGGCAGACAATCCCTATCTCGACCAGATGATTAATAGCCGGGCCAGTGGCCCGATCAAGATGCGCCTCGCCGCCCGGGGGTGACCCCTCTTCGATTCAATTGATCTGGATCAATGCCGGTCCGAATTCCGGTATGCATGCTTCATCTGTTTTCATGCCACCGACCCATGAAACAAGGAAGCGAACCGGCGATGGATGGAGCACCTACCATACTGATGGAACGAGCTGAAACCGGACCCTGTTGTGGGTGCGAAGAGTTGACTTGCCCAATCCGTCAAGTGGTCGGCGCAGCCGGGCTCTCCGGATCTCCTAATGCTGTTAGCCGTGTTTCAGCTCGTGCGGGCGAAAAGCTGGATGTTGCAGACTTTGCGCCGGACACCGTTTTTCGTGTCGTCAACGGTATGCTTATGCAGGAACATGTTTCCAATGATGGTCGCCGTCATATCGCAGCTTTTAAAACCAATGGCGATCTGTCGTGGCCACTGCCGCAACAGGAGCCAGGCGATATCCGGGAGTATTACGAAGCCGTCCAACCGACCGAACTCTGCATTATTTCCGTCGATCCGATCACAGAAAGTACACCCGATGCGGCTGGGTTGGTGAAGGCTCTCTATGGTGCCGCCCGCGATGAGGTAAGCCGGACCCAATCCCGGATGTTCTTGCTCGCGCGCTCTTCCGCAGCCGAACGCCTCGCCGGCTTTCTGCTGGATCTTGCCGATCGAACCGGCCGGGCCACCAAACGTGGAGTAGAGCTGAAGCTCAGCATGCGGCGGGAACGCATCGCCGACCATCTGGGCATGCAACCGGAAACCATCAGCCGGATCATGTCCAGCTTCAAGAAAGCCGCGATCATCCGACTTCCGCGACCGTCATTGGTCATCATCCCCGACCTGAAAGCACTTTCGAATGTCGCAGTAGGGGCGATCTGAACGCCTTTAATTCGGTTGCGCCATTTCCGAAAGGATGCTGGCGTCAGAGATATCGTCCAGCGACAGGATACTGTCAGCAAGCTCATCACTCCGGCGGATACCTAGAACCGGCTCACTCACGGTTCTGAACTTGGCCAGCAGGCGCCGACGCTGTTCCGGCTGATCTGACGCCGGGACTCCGACATTCTGTGTTTCCTCGACCGACGCTCCATTTTTCAGGTCGAGTTTAACCCGGCCGAAGCTCCAGATATCGCTCTCGATCCCAACAACCATCGAACGCTCGCCAAACTTGAGCAGCATCTCATCCTGGGCATTTTCATCCGAATATGTGTCAAGATCTCCTGTATCCATACCGCTCAGAGCCAATCCGACCGTATGTTTCAGGCTGAACTTGATCTCCAGGCCGGTTTCCGGGCGTTCGATATTGCACACGGTCAAAGCCCCCTTGTTCACCTCGATGGTCGCGCGCTCCACCGCGTCAGGCGCAATAGAATGTAGTTCCCGAAGTCGGCGCGCTGCCTCGATCGGCGAATGGGTCAGATAACAGGCCGCGTGATACTTGAAGAGATTCTCCTCGACCGCAAAAGCCCGATTACCACCCGACGTCATTTCGACCGGAAAAAACCCGTCAGACTGGGTGTCCGCAAGGCCTTGCGCGCACTCGATCGCATCAGTCCGCGAAGTCATGCCTTTTTCTGCGAGTCTGGCTGCCATCAAGCCGTTCATCGCCGCCTTGCCGACCTGGAATGGCTTGGACATGGTACCGAACATCGACTTCAGACCAGCAGCCTGCGCGACGGCAAGACCAAGTGCGTGGGCTGTCTGCACGGCGTTGAGCCCGAGCAAGCGAGCCGACGCTGCGGCAGCGCCAACAGTCCCGACCGTGGCAGTCATGTGCCAGCCGAGGTCATAGTGGCCCTGGCCGATCATTTCCGCTGTCAGAACTTCCGCTTCGTAGCCGACGATAAAAGCTTCGAGGAAGGCACGCCCGGACACCGGCTGCATGTCGGAAATCGCGAGCAATGCCGGAACCAACGGAACGGTCGGATGCCCCAGCATCCGGGAATTCACGTCGTCATAATCGAGCGCATGGGACGCCGCACCGTTTACCAACGCGGCATTGAGAGGGCTCAGTGCATTCTCCCGACCGATCAGACGCGCCGGGCCGCTGCCCTCTTCTCCCATCGTTTCAGAGACGATATGGCTCAGCGGCTCACGGCTTCCAGCGACGGTGACCCCGAACCAGTCAAGCACCGCATCGGTCGCCCAGGCGCGCGGCACGGCTCCAATATCTTCGACGCCGGTTGAGACGATCCAGTCCGCCAGCGCACGTGTTGCCGCTGACGGCCCTGCCTGCTCCGCATCATTGAGGCTCGCTCTACCCACAATTTCCTCCTTCGCTCGCCCGAGCCATTGAGTCATAGGCCGGATTGAGTCACGTCCCGAATTGAGTCATGTCATGGTCGAGCGCCCAGCACTGCGCCAGCATCGGCGCTCAACGGGAATGCGGGACCGGATCACCATGAGCCATCGAACCACGAAAGAAACAGAGGACCAAAGTGCGGCTTTGGAATTTCTGGCCCGCGCGGAAAACTATGATCCCCGCCCGGTTGATGAGCCGGTCCACATAGTCACACACGGCTCGCATGTCTTCCTGGCAGGAGATAGGGCCTACAAACTCAAGCGTGCAGTCTCTTTCCCGTATATGGATTTCGGCACGCTGGAGCGCCGGAAAAAATGCACAGAAGCAGAGCTGGTGCTTAACTGCCGCGCCGCGCCCGAGCTCTATATCGGCATTCGCCACCTGACCCGCGCCGCAGACGGGGCACTTGCTTTCGATGGGCCGGGAGAGACCATTGAATATGTTCTGGAAATGCAACGCTTCGGTCAGGACGCCCTGCTCGACAGAATGGCGGAAGACGGCAAACTCACGCCGGATTTGATCGAGCAAACGGCCGAGCGCATTCGCGCCTTTCACGATGCCGCCGAGCCACTTTCGGCCAAAGATGCGCCCGGAGCCGGCGCCGAGGGAATGCGCTGGGTGATCGAGGAAAACCTCGAGGAGTTTGCATCCCAGCCGGAGCATTTCGCTCCAAACGAAACGGCCGCCTATAAAGCCCGCGCCCGCGAAGCGCTTTCACAGCTCTCCCGGCTGCTCGATGACCGGGTCGAAAGCGGTCATGCCAAACATTGTCACGGCGATTTGCATCTCCGGAACATCTGCCTGATCGACGGAAACCCGATCCTTTTTGACGGCCTCGAATTCAATCCGCGCTTTGCCTGCATTGATACGCTCTACGACCTGGCGTACTTCCTCAGCGATTTGACCAGCCGGGGCCTTCCCGACCTCGCCAGCATAGCCTTCAACCGATACTTCATTGATGGCGGTTATGATGGGCTCCCGTGCCTACCCCTGTTTCTGTCGACCCGCTCCGCCGTGCGCGCGAAAATCATGGTGAGTGGCGCCGAAGCTCAAGAAGACGCGTCGATCAGAGAGGCAATGCTGGAGCAATCGCGCCAATCCTTTGATGCAGCACAACGTCAGATCAAACCGGCAAAACCAGTCCTGATCGGGGTTGGAGGGTTTTCGGGTTCCGGCAAATCGACTCTGGCGAAAGCTCTCGCGCAACATCTATCCCCAGCCCGGGGCGCCATCCATCTGCGCAGCGACGTGATCCGGAAGCGACAGCATGGCTACGCCCTAACAGAGCATCTTCCGGCTTCCGCCTACAGCTCCGACGTCAGCGCAAAGGTCTATCGCACGATGCTGACCAGAGCCGGCGAAGCATTGCAGGCTGGCTATCCCGTGATCATGGATGCAGTGAACGATCGCCCAGAAGACCGCCACGCCATAGCGGCCCTGGCAAAATCTCTTTCCGTTCCGTTCAAGGGTTTCTGGCTCGAGGTCCCCGAAGAGGTCATGGCACGCAGGATTGTCGCGCGGTTCAATGACGCATCGGATGCCACCGAAACAGTGATGCTGACACAGGCCCAGCATGGACACGGGGCACTCGGCGACTGGGAGAAGATCAAGGCCGGGGGGACCACCGCAGCGACGCTCGCCATTGTAAAATCCCGGCTCGGGTTGCCTTGACATAGGTCAACGCCGACCTGGTCCACCTTCCATAGGCTACAGGCATCAAAGACCTAAGCAAGGGAGGTCTCTATGCCTAAGATACTGGAAATACTACAAAAGGATCATCGGCATCACGACATTCTCTTGTCGATCCTCGAGAATCAGGTGAAGGACGCACATCTTACAGGTGAGCCCGACTACGAGACCGTGTCCGCGATCGTTGACTATTTCCTGACCTACCCGGCCGAGTTCCATCACGCTCGCGAAGACAGGATTTACGAAAAAATTGTCGCCCGCGATGCCTCTGCCGCAGAAGAGATCGGCCAGCTCGAAGAAGAGCATGAAGCCTGTGAGGCTTTCATAAAGGCTTTCTCAGCCGCCCTGTCGAATGTCCTCGGCGCAGGCATCATCACCCGCAGCCAGTTCGCCAATGCGGCGCTCGAATTTATCGAATCCCAGCGCCGACACATCCGGATGGAGGAGAGCATCTTCTTTCCGACGGCCTTGCGTGTTCTGACCGCTGAAGACTGGACCTCACTGGACATTGAGCTTTCAGACACCGCGGACCCGATCTTCGGCAGTCAGAAGGAAGGCCAGTTCGAGGCCTTGCGGCAGGAAATCATGGACTGGCAGAGCGCACGGGAGCCAGCCAACGACCATGCTCCCGGCGATCACAAGCTGCGCCTCTAGAAAAAACCCAGCCATCAGGCAATTCAGGTGAATCAAGAAATGAACATGATGCGCACCGCAGGTGTGACAAAGAATGCGCTCCTGCAAAAGTACGGAATGCGGAATGTGCCGCGCTACACGAGCTACCCTACGGCTCCGCACTTCCATGAGGGCATCGACGCTACAACTTACCAACAATGGCTAGGCGCACTGAGCCCGGACGAATCTTTATCGATCTACTTGCACGTGCCGTTCTGCAAAGCGCTCTGCTGGTATTGCGGTTGCGCCATGCAGGTCGCCCGGAAATATGGGCCTGTTTCTGAATATGCCCGTGTTCTCGAGCAGGAAATCGAGACCGTCTCGGGTTACATTCGACACCCCGGAACTGTCCGTCACCTACATTGGGGCGGCGGATCGCCGAACCGCCTGAACCCACACGATTTCAGCAGTCTGATGGCGTTGCTGCGCCGCCGTTTTCCCTTCGCCGAAGATGCGGAAATTGCCATAGAAATCGACCCGCGCAGCCTTGATGACAGTCTCGTCGAAGCCTACGTACTTGCCGGTGTCAACCGGGCCAGCCTTGGCTTGCAAGACTTTACCCCTTCTGTGCAGGAGGCCATTCACCGGGAGCAATCGTTCGAATTGGTTGCCGACCGCGTCGGCGCGCTCCGCGCGGCCGGTATCGATGCGCTTAATTTCGATCTGATGTACGGGCTGCCATATCAAAGTATTTCCGATGCAGTCCGTAGTCTCGAATTGGCCCTGACCCTGGCCCCCGACAGGGTCGCTGTATTTGGGTACGCGCACGTTCCATGGATGCGCAAACACCAGAACCTGATACCGACCGACGCTCTTCCGACGCCAGAAATCAGGCGCGATCAGGCGAAGGCAATGGCCGACACTTTGGTTGCAGCAGGCTATGTGCAAATCGGCCTCGACCACTTCGCCCGCCCGGATGACAGCATGGTCAAAGCAATCGAAGCGGGCACCCTGAAACGCAATTTCCAGGGCTATACCACCGACGGCGCATCCACACTGATCGGGTTCGGTGCCTCGTCTATCGGCTCCCTGCCCAATGGCTACGTTCAGAATATCGCCGACACGCGGCTTTATGAGGAAAGTGTCAGAGAATCTGGGCTGGCGGTCGCCCGGGGCATCACGGTCAGTGCCGACGACCGGCTGCGTCGGCAGATCATTGAAAGTCTGATGTGCGAAGGCAAGGCGGACTTAGTCGCGCTTTGTGCCAATGCCGGAATTGCAACCAGCGCACTCCTCGATGAACAGGCCGATCTGAATGAAATGCAGGCAGACGGCCTCCTAAGCTGGGATGGGGAGATGCTCGAGATCACTCCAGCCGGACAACCATATATCCGCGTCGTTGCAGCCAGCTTCGACGCATATCTGCAAGCCGGAAAAGCCCGGCATTCGGGGGCCATTTGATCTCGGGAGATTACTCCGGGACTGAATATGCGGCGCATTGCCGCTGCGCGTTCCGACCACATGGCCGGCTTTCGCCTTTCGAGAGAATTTCGGCCCTAGGGCCCGAGGTGACGTAAGAAATTGACCTGGATCAATGTCCTTATGGTCGAGTGCTTCTAGCGTCCCATTAGCGGCCACTCCGTGAATGGAGCGGTCAATCAGGTGTGTTCAGTATCGCGAGGGAAGTCATGAACAGCACACTAACCGCAAACCGCGACAGCGGCGGCGCATGGATCATGGGCGTGTTCTTTGCGCTTGGCTCCATCGTCAGTCTGCTTTGGATGGCGAAGGCTGCAAGCCCTGAATTGGCTTTCCACGCCTTCCTGTTCTTCGCATTCTTCACACTTGGCTGTTTCGTGCTGGTGAAACGCCATTACGATTTGTCCGAGAGCCCGGCAGCTCCTGTTACCGGTGACGATGTCGGCTATATGGACGGAGTCATCCGTGCAGGTGCCATTGCTTCCACCTTCTGGGGAGTGGTCGGCTTCACAGTCGGCCTGGTAATTGCCCTGCAACTCGCCTTCCCGGCCCTGAATTTCGATCTACCCTGGACAAATTTCGGTCGGCTGCGCCCGCTGCACACCTCCGCCGTTATCTTCGCCTTCGGCGGCAACGTGCTGATCATGACGTCGTTCCATGTCGTACAGCGCACCTGCAAGGCACGCCTTGCGGGCGGCCTCGCCCCGTGGTTCGTGTTCTGGGGCTATCAGCTTTTCATCGTGCTGGCGGCAACCGGTTACTTGCTCGGCATCACCCAGAGTAAGGAGTATGCGGAGCCGGAATGGTATGTGGATCTTTGGCTCACCATCGTCTGGGTAGCATACCTCCTGGTCTTCCTTGGCACCCTCTGGAAGCGCCGTGAGCCGCATATCTATGTGGCGAACTGGTTCTATCTCGCGTTCATCATCACTATTGCGATGCTGCACATCGTGAACAACCTCTCCCTGCCAGTTTCCCTGACGGGTGCGAAGAGCTACTCAGCCTTCTCCGGGGTCCAGGATGCGCTGACCCAGTGGTGGTACGGCCATAACGCCGTCGGCTTCTTCCTGACAGCCGGGTTCCTCGCCATCATGTATTACTACATCCCGAAGCGGGCGGAGCGTCCGGTCTATTCCTACCGGCTCTCCATCATCCACTTCTGGGCACTGATCTTCCTCTATATCTGGGCTGGCCCGCACCACCTGCACTACACGGCTCTTCCGGACTGGGCACAGACTCTCGGCATGACCTTCTCGATCATGCTCTGGATGCCGTCCTGGGGTGGCATGATCAACGGCCTGATGACCCTCTCGGGCGCATGGGACAAGCTGCGCACCGACCCGGTCCTGCGCATGCTGGTGACCTCCGTCGCCTTCTACGGCATGAGCACCTTCGAAGGCCCGGTCATGTCCATCAAGGCGGTGAACGGCCTCAGCCACTACACCGACTGGACCATCGGCCATGTGCATTCCGGTGCACTCGGCTGGGTCGGCATGGTCAGCTTCGGCGCGCTCTATTGCGTGGTTCCGATCATGTGGAGCCGGGAGCGGCTTTATTCGCTGCGCCTCGTCGGCTGGCATTTCTGGATCTCGACCATCGGCATCGTGCTCTACATCACCTCGATGTGGGTGTCCGGTATCCTGCAAGGCCTTATGTGGCGGGCTTATGACAGCCTCGGCTTCCTCGAATATTCGTTCGTCGAGACCGTCGAAGCCATGCACCCCTTTTACGTCATCCGGGCTCT
This sequence comes from Nisaea sp., assembly GCF_039990255.1. Classification (GTDB taxonomy): domain Bacteria; phylum Pseudomonadota; class Alphaproteobacteria; order Thalassobaculales; family Thalassobaculaceae; genus Nisaea. The sequence goes on from NZ_JBDXGG010000018.1 coordinate 1,551,626, forward strand.
TGGCGGAGCAGTCTTCGTCGCAGGTTCCCTGGTCATGGCCTATAATCTTTACCGCACCATGCGGGGCGATCTTCGCGATGAAGCCCCCTTTGTGGGAGCGCCCGTGCGCGCGCCCCAGGCTGCGGTCGCGGCGGGAGAATGATCAATGTCGCTTCTCAATAAACACGCGATCTTCGAGAAGAACTCGATCCTGCTTTGTGTCGGCGTTCTGATCACCGTCGCCATCGGCGGCCTGGTTGAAATCGCACCACTTTTCTACCTGGAGAGCACCATCGAAAAGGTGAAGGGCATGCGGCCCTACACTCCGCTGGAGCTGGCAGGGCGCAACATCTACATCCGTGAAGGGTGCTACAACTGCCACAGTCAGATGGTGCGGCCGTTCCGTGACGAGGCCGAACGCTACGGTCATTACAGCCTCGCTGCGGAAAGCATGTACGACCATCCGTTCCAATGGGGATCCAAGCGGACCGGGCCAGACCTCGCCCGGGTCGGGGGACGCTACTCGGACGATTGGCACGTGGCTCACATGAACAATCCGCGCTCAGTGGTGCCTGAATCGATCATGCCCGGCTATCCGTTCCTCGCGGAAAAGGCACTCAAGATCGAGAATCTCGCCGGACACCTCACCGCCAATCGCGGCGTTGGCGTTCCCTATTCCGATGAGATGATCGAGATGGCCGTTGAGGACGCCCGCACCCAGGTCAATCCGGATGCCGACGATTTCGATGCCTTCATGGAGCGCTATCCGAAAGCCCAGGTACGGGACTTCGACGGCAATCCGGAGAAGCTGTCGGAGCTGGACGCTCTGGTCGCCTATCTCCAGATGCTCGGCACTCTGGTCGACTTCGATCTCTACGCCAAAGACCCCGCACTCAGGTAGGAGGAGGAATCCATGACATATCAGACTGTTTCCGCCTTCGCGCAATCCTGGGGCCTGGTGTTCCTGGTCGTGATGTTCAGCACCGCCGTCGTCTATGCGCTGTGGCCCGGCAACAAGAGCAAGTTCAAGAAAGCCGCGCATGTGCCGCTTGAGGAGGATTGACCGTGGCTCACAATGTTGAAAAAGACGATGTGACCGGCATCGAGACAACCGGTCATGAGTGGGATGGGATCAAGGAACTCAACAATCCGCTCCCGCGCTGGTGGCTCTGGACTTTCTATGCCTGCATAATTTGGTCAATTGGATATTGGGTTATCTATCCGACCTGGCCTCTGATCAGCAGCCATACCAAGGGCGTGATCGGCTATTCCTCCCGCCAGGATGTGATGGACAAGATCGCTGATGCAAAAGCGGCCCAGGCCCAGTATCTCGACCGGATTGAGGTCGCGTCGCTGGCCGACATCCGGAATGACAGCGAATTGCTGAACTTCTCGCTCGCGGGCGGCAAGTCGGCTTTCGCCGTCAATTGCTCCCAGTGCCACGGTCAGGGCGCTCAGGGCTTCAAAGGGTACCCGAACCTGAACGACGACGACTGGATCTGGGGTGGCTTGCCGGAAGAGATCTCGGCAACCATCCATTACGGTATCCGCTCCGACCATGACGACACCCATTACAGCGAAATGCCGGCCTTTGGCCGGGACGAATTGCTGGAGCGGGAACAGATCAATCAGGTCGTTGAATATGTCCTGAAGATCTCGGGACAGGAGCATGACGAAGCAGAGGCTACCGAAGGTCAGACAGTCTTCGTCGAGCAATGCGCTTCATGTCACGGCAACAAGGGCGAAGGCATGCGCGACTTCGGAGCACCACGCCTCACTGATGCGATCTGGCTCTATGGCGGCGACCGGCAGACCCTGCGGGAGACCGTCAACAATGCCCGCTTCGGCGTAATGCCTGCATGGACCAACCGCCTCGACGAGGCGACCATCAAGCAGCTTGCCATCTATGTTCACTCGCTTGGCGGCGGCGAATAACCCCTGTGTCTGCCGCCGGCTTGCCGGCGGCAGACCATCTCGTGCGTGATCCGGGGCCGGCCATATCCGACCCCCGTCAGTAAACCGACAAACAGGTCACCCAAATGGACCAGGCCAGCCAGGCAGCCAGCCAAGTCAAGGCGTCATCAGCAAATGTCGAGACGATCGATGTCGATGCGGTTAACAAGAAGGAGGAACGCTCCCTCTACCAGGCGCGCGTCAAGATCTACCCGAAGCGTGCCAAGGGTGTGTTCCGAAAGCTCAAATGGCTGGTCATGGCCGCCACGCTGGCTGTTTATTACCTAGCGCCGTGGATCCGCTGGGATCGCGGCCCGAACGCGCCCGATCAGGCAATCCTGATCGATTTTCCGACCCGGCGTTTCTACTTCTTCTTCATCGAGATCTGGCCCGAAGAAGTCTATTACCTGACGGGGCTCTTGATTATCGCCGCCCTCGCCCTGTTCCTGGTAACCAGTCTCGCAGGCAGGATCTGGTGCGGTTATACCTGTCCACAGACGGTGTGGACCGACCTTTTTATCTGGGTCGAGCGTCTGACCGAAGGAGACCGCAGCGCCCGCATCCGGCTCGATAAAGCACCATTTTCCGCCAACAAGATCGCCCGCAAAGCCATCAAGCACGTGCTTTGGTTGCTGATAGGCATGGCGACCGGCGGGGCTTGGATCTTCTACTTCGCCGACGCGCCGACGCTGCTGGTCGATCTCTTCACCTTGCAAGCCCCGATCGTCGCTTACAGCACTGTCGCGGTACTCACCGCCACCACATACATTTTCGGCGGTATGATGCGCGAGCAGGTCTGCACCTTCATGTGCCCCTGGCCGCGCATTCAGGGCGCATTGGTCGACGAGGACTCGCTGATCGTTTCGTATAAGGACGACCGGGGAGAACCGCGCGCGCCATTTAGAAAGGATATGAACTGGGAGACACGAGGCGACTGCATCGATTGCAATCAGTGCGTCGCGGTCTGCCCGATGGGGATCGATATCCGCGACGGCCAGCAACTGGAATGCATCCATTGCGCACTTTGTATTGACGCCTGCAACGACGTGATGACGCGGATTAATCGGCCGCTAAACCTGATTTCCTACGACACCTACGTCAATCACGAGCGGCGAATGGCGGGCGAGCCGGAGCAGAGACCAAGGATTTTCCGCGCCCGGACCGTCATCTACGCGGCCCTGATAGCGATTGTCGGGCTGATCATGCTGGCGGCCCTTGTTACCCGTTCCACACTCGATATCAATATCCTGCATGACCGGAACCCGCTGTTCGTCAAACTGTCCGATGGCGGTATCCGGAATGGCTATACGATCAAGATCCTGAACAAGCAGCACGAGATACGGCGCTTCGAGATCGCGGTCGAGGGACTGGAGAATGCGTTGATCAGCGTTATCGGACTGGACGGCACCAGCGGCCTCACGGTTCCGGCCGATCGTCTCGCCCAGTTCCGAGTTTTCGTTGCCGTCCCGGCAGCCAATGCACCGGACGGGCGAGAGGATTTCAACTTCGTCGTCACAGACCTTGCCGACGGCAACAGCGCCGTAAACGACACGGTATTCAGAGGCCCCGAAAAATGAGCGACACCCATATGAGCACGCCCATGAAGATCAACGGCAAACATGTCCTGCTGATGCTACTCGCCTTCTTTGGCATCGTGATCGCGGTGAACGTCACCTTCGTCTTCGTCGCCCTCGACACCTGGACCGGGCTGACCAGCCACAAATCCTATCAGGAGGGACTGACCTACAACGCGGCGATCCGCGACGCGGAAGCACAGCGGGCGCGAGGCTGGCAGGTGGAGATCGAGTTTTTGCGAGACCAGACCCCGCCGGGGATCATCACCATGTCCGTTTCGGCACGCCTCGCAGACAATGCTGGCAAGGCGTTGATGCCCGACAGCATCACCCTCGCTTTCCGCCACCCGATCAACGAGACCTACGACCAGCTTGTGACGCTCTCCGAGACAACCAACGGACTTTATGTCGGGCAGGCTACCCTTCCTGTCACAGGCAACTGGGACACACGCCTTACATCGGAAATGGCTGACGGGACCCCGTTCCGCCAGGACGGAACGCTCTGGATAGAATAGGCACGAGCATGAACGCCACGTCCGACATGCCGACAGGCACACGCAATACAGAAGCGATCCCTCTCTCGAGTTGCTGCGAGATTGCGGCGGCCATGGATCTCGCGGATGACGTCATCCGTCCGGCGGACGTCGCCTCCTACGTCACCGCCGGTGAAGACGGTATCTCCGACCTGCATCTTATTGTCCGGAACATGCATTGCCCCTCCTGCGTTCGTCAGATCGAGGGCAGCCTGAATGAAAAATCCGGCGTCCTGACGGCAAGACTCAACGCAACAACACGCCGCCTGCATCTGCGCTGGGACGGGGCAAAGACAGACGCGGCCTCCCTCGTTGGCGTCCTGGCTGATCTCGGCTACGAAGTCAGCCCCTACGATCCGGTTAAACTCGCGGCTTCGGCCAGCACGGACGACCGGGACCTCCTGAAGGCCATGGCGGTCGCCGGATTTGCCGCTGCCAACGTGATGCTGATTTCCGTCGCTGTCTGGGCCGGCCTTGCACAGGACATGGGCGAGGCCACCCGGACGCTGATGCACTGGCTTGCCGCGCTGATCGCGCTGCCTGCCGTCGCCTATGCCGGGCGCCCGTTCTTCCGCTCTGCTCTCTCCGCCGTCTCGCACGGCCGCACCAATATGGACGTGCCGATCTCGCTCGCGGTGCTGCTCGCATGCGGGATGAGCCTGTTCGAAACCACCCGGGGCAGCGAGCATGTGTATTTCGACGCCGCCGTCAGCCTGCTTTTCTTCCTGCTGATCGGACGCTTTCTCGATCGTTCACTAAGGCGCAAGGTCGAGTCGGCGGCCCAGAATCTTCTGGCCCTGAAAGCCGTCTCCGCGACCGTCATCAATCGGGACGGCAGCTATGTCTCAATGCCGATGGACAGCATCCGCTCCGGGATGAGTGTCGCGGTTGCCGCCGGTGAGCGCTTCCCTGTCGATGGCGTGCTGGCCAGCGGTCAGACAGAGATCGACACGTCCATGGTCACGGGCGAGAGCCTGCCTCGAGCGACACGGATCGGCGACAAGGTCTTCGCCGGGACAGTTAATATCGGAGCGCCGGTCACCGTGACAGTGACGGCTACTGACGAAGGAACACTGCTTTCCGAAATTGTCGGACTGATGGAAGCCGCCGAGCAAGGTCGGGCCCGGTATGTCCGATTGGCCGACCGAATGGCGCGCTGGTACGCCCCGGTTGTGCACGCCGTCTCTTTGGCCACCTTCCTAGGCTGGTTCCTGATAGGCGGGATGAGTTGGCAGGGCTCGCTCTTGATTGCCATTACCGTTCTGATCGTTACCTGCCCGTGTGCTCTGGGACTTGCTGTTCCAGCGGTCCAGGCGGGAGCTGTCGGGCAATTGCTGAAAGCAGGCATCCTGGCCAAATCCGGAGACGGTCTCGAAAGGCTCGCCGCTGTCGACACTTTGGTCTTCGACAAGACCGGTACGCTTACACTCGGCCAGCCTGAGTTGCTCGACCAGCACGATATCGCACTCGCCGATCTGAAACGCGCCGCTGCGTTGGCTGCAGCCAGCCGTCACCCGCTTTCCCTCGCCCTGCGCCGGGTAGCCGGCCCGGTCGCCGCGCTCCAATCAGTTGAGGAAATCCCAGGTCAGGGCCTCATAGCCACGGACGGTGAGAACGAAATCCGCCTCGGTCGGCGTGAGTTTGCGGGTATTTCGCCTGGTGAAGGCTTAGCCCATGACGGACCCGAGCTTTGGCTTTCCGAGAATGGCCGTCACGTCCAGTTCCGGTTCAACGATACCGTCCGGTCCGATGCGTCGTCCGTAATTTCCGCGCTGAAGCGGGACGGTTACGCGATTGAGCTCCTTTCCGGTGATCGAGAGGATGCGGTTGCCCGGATTGCGAAGGAGCTCGGAATTACGACTTGGCGCCATGGCTGCACACCGCAGGAAAAGATCGCCCGGCTAGACGCTCTCAGCGCACAAGGACGTCTGGCCTGCATGGTCGGCGACGGCCTGAACGATGCACCGGCGCTTGCCGCCGCCTTTGCTTCGGTCTCGCCCGGCACCGCCGCAGACGCGAGCCAGACGGCAGCGGACTTTATCTTCCAGGGTCAGCATCTCGCACCGGTTCTGGAGTGCCTAAAGACCGCCAGAATTTCCCGCGCGTTGGTGATGCAGAATTTCACCCTCGCCCTCGCCTACAATCTGATCGCGGTTCCGGTTGCCGCCGCCGGCTTCGCCACGCCGCTGGTCGCCGCCATCGCAATGTCCTCATCGTCACTGGTGGTGACGCTGAATGCCCTACGCACTAAACTCGGCCAGGTCCTGCCGGAGCCTCACAATGACCGCCCTTAGCTTCCTTATTCCCGCCGCGCTGTTTCTCGGGCTTATCGGTTTGATCGCCTTTCTCTGGGCACTCAAGAACGGACAGTTCGAGGATCTGGACGGCGCCGCACACCGCATGCTGGACGACGACTGACATGTCGTCACAACGCCGTTATTGAGAAAGTTCTCAGGTTAAAATTGCGTGCGACCGGGCCAAACTAAGCTCCATGAAATGGTTGCACATCCTTCAAGCTGCGCTTTTCGCGCTTTTCCTCTCTGCTGGCATGCCCTCTACAGCAGCCCAGAGCGCCACCCCCATATGTGGCCCAAGAGACGCCTGCATTCTTGACGGCGGCAGTTATCACGCAAGAGTACCTGCTAATTGGGACGGAGAAAGTCCCCTTCCCGTCTTGACCTATTTTCACGGATATGGACAGACAGGCCGCTCCGTCATGGCGATGAAAGCGCTGACCAAAGCAGCCAATGACGTCGGCGCGCTCATCATTGCCCCGAACGGAATCGACAAGGCCTGGTCTGTCCGCGGCGCGCCTCCGAACAAACGAGACGAAATCGCCTTCGCGACAGCCGTGATTGAAGATGTTGCCAGGCGCTGGCCCATTGACCAGTCCCGCCTTTGGGTCTCCGGTTTCTCTCTCGGCGCCTCCATGGCATGGGATATCGCCTGTCTGGCCGGGGATCGCTATGCCGGATTTCTACCGGTTTCTGGCTCGTTCTGGCGTCCGCATCCGGAAGCGTGCCCGGCAGGTCCGGTCACAATGATCCATGTGCATGGGCGCGGGGACAAAGTCATGCCACTCGAGGGCCGCACAATTCGCGGTCAATGGCGTCAGGGAGATGTGCTTGAAAGCTTCGAGCTTCTGCGCGGCCATAATCATTGCAAGCTGCCGGAAATCGAGAGCACGGGTTCAAACGGCCTGCTTTGCAAGGAATGGAACGACTGCGACGGAGGATCACGCCTCGCGCTCTGCCTCTATGATGGAGGCCACGCAGCCCCGAAGGATTGGTATCCGCGCGCCTTCGACTGGCTCAACGACGCGGCAAAGGCAAAACCGGCCGGTTAGTCAGGCCTGACACCGTCAAAGGCACGCCGATAGGCATGCCAGGTCGCATGACCGATCAGCGGGAAAGTAACCGCCAGACCGACGAAACAGGTCACGATCCCAACCGCCGTCAGCATCACAATGAGCCAAGCCCAAACCAGCATTGGCCAGAGGTTCTGCCGAACCATTTTCACGCTTTCCAGCACGGCCGTGACCGCATCCACGTCCCGTACCATCAAAATCGGCACGGAGAAGGCGGTCAGTGCGAAGACCGCCGCCGCCAACACGCCTCCAAATGCCGTTCCGACGACAAGCAGACCAAGGCCATCGAAAGTGAAGAACAGAATGCTGATGGATTGCTCCAGCCCGGGAAAGGGTTGGGTGCCAAAAAACAGCGCGTAAAGCAGAGTGGCGATGCGGATCCAGATCAGGTGAGCAGCCATCAGAATCACACCTAGCGAGGCAAGCTGAGTCGGATTGCGAACCGGTACGAATAGCGCCGTTCTCAGGGAGACAGGCTCTCCCGCCTGACGCCGTCGGCTGGTCTCATAGAGACCAACAGCCAGCATCGGCCCCATCAACATGAAACCGGCCGAAAGAGGCAGCAGAAGATGCGGAATATCAAAATAGAACAGCGCACCGGCAAGGCCGAGACTAACGACGGAGAATGCGATCCCGTAAGTCAGGCTGATTGCCGGCCGCGCCAGGATGTCACGCCACCCGGCTGCCAGCCATTCCCAAGGTTCGTCAGGCTCCATCCGGCTGCCTTGCGCCTGGATGGTATCCATCGACACCATTAAATTCCTCCGGTCTTTCTTGCCCGCTCTCATTGCTTGCCCGGCGATCCCGGGCCGTCGTCGCGGCGATTCATTCAGTACTAGTGTCACTCTCAACAATATCCGGAAACAAGGCAAAAACATTGATATGGATCAATGTTCTCCAGTCATCGCGCGAGCATTTAGGTAACCGGCATTCGTATTATGATCGATGGACTGGAGCAGTTATGCGCAAACCGATAACAGATGGAGCTGAAGTCTCCATCGAATTTCCCGACAAGGCCTATCTCGGCTATTTCCGCCGCGACAGTACATTCGATGTGGTGCGTGACGATGATGGCATCGCGGTAAAGCTCGTTCACTCAGGAGAGGACAAGCGTGTCGCGTCATTCCATCTCCACGATTACCTCCTGGCGGATGTCCTGTCCGCAACCGCCGACTGTCTCGAAAATGCAGAAATCGCAGCACCGCAGCGAGCCGCTCTCGCTGAGGCATCTGCGAAGCTCACAAGCATTTTGCAGGACCACAGCTAGCCCAGCAGGCCATCCCTCAAAGCATCCCACATTTCCATTCCAGCTATTGCAGCGCAACAGAGGTCGTGTAAGGCTTGCTCCCTTTCGGGCGCCTCCTCGTGCGGAGCCGCTTTGAACAGGGAGACAAACAATGAAGACCAAGCTGTTCGCAGCGGCGCTTATGGCTGCTGGCCTCGGTATAGCTGGGGAAGCTATCGCCAAAGATAGCCTGATGCTCGGAATAACCCTTGAGCCGCCGCATCTGGATCCGACCGCAGGCGCCGCCGCCGCGATTGATGAAGTCGTCTATCAGAACATATTCCAGGGGCTGACCCGGATTGGTCCGGACGGCGCCGTATTGCCCGGACTGGCAAAAAGCTGGACCGTCTCTGACGACGGCCTGACCTACAGATTCGCACTCCGCGACGGTGTGAAATTCCACGATGGCACGGCATTCGATTCCGCCGACGTTCTCTTCTCGATCGACCGCGCCATGGCGGAAGACAGCACCAACGCCCAGAAAGGCCTGTTCGAGGCGATTGCCAAGGTTGAGGCGTCTGACGCCAACACTGTCACCATCACCTTGAAGCGCCCGACAGGACATTTCCTGTTCAATCTGGGCTGGGGCGATGTTGTCATGGTCGCGCCGGAAAGCGCGGACACGAACAAGACCAAACCTGTCGGCACCGGCCCGTTCACTTTTGATCGCTGGTCAAAGGGCTCCGAGATCCGCCTCACGCGGAACGATGCCTATTGGGGCGATGCTGCGAAACTGGCGAAAGTCAGCTTCAAGATAATGCCCGACGCCGCCTCTTCGGCCGCCGCACTGATGTCCGGTGATATCGACGTCTTCCCGAATTTCGGAGCGCCGGAGTTGCTGGAGCAGTTCCGTGCCGATCCACGCTTCAATGTTGTCGTTGGCACCACGGAGGGGGAGACCATCCTCTCCATGAACAATACGAGCAAAGCTCTCAGCGACATCCGTGTCCGCCGCGCTATCGCCCACGCCATTGACCGACAGGCCATCATCGACGGCGCCATGTTCGGCTCCGGCACCCCCATCGGCAGTCATTTTGCCCCGCATCACCCGGCCTATCTCGATCTGACCGGCATGTATTCACATGATCAGGAGAAAGCCACGTCATTGCTGGCGGAAGCCGGTTACGCGAGCGGCCTTAAACTGCGCCTGACCCTGCCGCCGCCAAGCTATGCCCGCCGTGGCGGTGAAGTGATCGCGGCCCAGCTCGCTGCTGTCGGCATCGAGGCCGAGATCATCCCCGTAGAGTGGGCACAGTGGCTCAAACAGGTATTCAAGACGACGGATTACGATCTCACCATCGTTTCCCACACCGAGCCATTCGATATCGGCATCTATGCGCGCGACAGCTACTATTTCAATTACAAGAGCGCGCGCTTTAACAAGGTCTATGCGGATCTGACCGAAGCCGTTGATCCAGCCAAACGGAAAGAGTTGATCGGAGAGGCCCAGAAAATTCTGGCGGAAGATAGCGTCAACGGCTTCCTTTTCGAGCTGGCCCAGAACGGCGTCTGGAAAAAAGGCGTCAAGGGTTTGTGGACGAACCGTCCGATCCAGGCCAACGATGTGACCGCGGCTTACTGGGAGTAAGCCGAACCCGCCGGACTTTGCTCCATGCTTGAATTTATCGTACGACGCCTATTGGCACTGGCGGCGACCCTGGTGGTCGCCGCCCTGATCGTCTTCCTTGTCATGGAAGTGCTTCCGGGCGATCCGGCGGAGGTCATGCTAGGCCTGAATGCGCAACCGGACACGCTTGCGGCCTTGCGCGCGCAAATGGGACTAGACCGTCCCGCTCCCGAACGGTTCGTCGCCTGGATCTTCGCTTTCCTCTCCGGCGACCTTGGGATCAGCTATACCTACGATGTACCGGTTTCCGAGCTGATCGGAGAGCGTATGGTCGTCACCTTGCCGCTGGCATTGATGGCCATCCTGATATCAACGCTCATCGCGCTTCCGAGCGGTGTACTGTCCGCCATGCTCTGGGGCCGGCCGGCCGATACAGTCATTATGGGGATTGCCCAGCTCGGCGTTGCAGTGCCGAACTTCTGGTTCGCAATTCTGCTGATCTTGCTTTTCGCCGTTACCCTCGGCTGGACCAGCGCCGGCGGCTTCCCCGGCTTTGAGGACGGCGTCATGCCCGCCTTAGGCTCCCTTCTCCTACCGGCCATCGCTCTGGCGCTGCCTCAGGCGGCCATTCTGGCCCGGGTTACACGCTCTTCGGTCATTGAGGTACTCGGCGAGGATTACATCCGGACGGCCCGCGCAAAGGGATTGCCCGGAGGCACCGTTATCTGGCGGCACGCCGTGCGCAACGCGCTCGCCGCCCCGCTGACCATCATGGGCCTGCAATTCAGCTTCCTGCTCGCTGGGACCGTGATCATCGAGAATGTATTCTATCTACCCGGTTTGGGTCGTCTGATGTTTCAGGCCATCGCACAGCGGGACCTGATCGTGGTGAAGGATATCGTCGTTCTGCTTGTGGCCATCGTTATCACCGTGAATTTCATCGTCGACATCCTCTACGCATGGGCCGATCCGCGTCTCAGACAGGGTGGCGGCAATGTCTGATATCGCCACTCTCGGCTCAATTCGCCAACGAACCGGTTTTTGGCGCCGTGCGATGCGTCACCCCGGCTTTCTGATCGGCGGTGCCATCTCCCTGTCCGTCCTGCTGATAGCAGTCCTCGCGCTGATCTGGACGCCGTACCCTGTCACCGTGCTGAATATTGCAGAAAAGCTCAACGCTGCATCCTTTGCGCACCCGCTCGGTACGGACCATTTCGGCCGAGACATCCTCTCCATGCTGATGGTCGGCGCGGGCAATTCCGTGGCAGTTGGTCTGGTCGCGGTCGGCCTTGGCATTGGTGTCGGCGGCCCTCTCGGGCTCCTCTCGGCAATGCGGCCCGGGTTGATCAGCGAAGCTGTGATGCGAGCAAGCGACCTCGCCTTCGCCTTTCCCGCCCTGCTGACAGCAGTGATGATCACGGCGATCTACGGGCCAGGAACCGTGAACTCGATCATCGCCATCGGTATCTTCAACATCCCGGTCTTCGCCCGATTGACCCGCGGCGTCTCGCTTTCGGTCTGGAAGATGGAATATGTCACGGCAGCCCGCGCTGTCGGCGTGCCGCCCCTGCAGATCGCCCTTCGCCACATGCTACCCAACATTGCCAGCCCGCTGATCGTGCAGGGAACTATCCAGTTCGCCCTCGCCATCCTGGCCGAGGCCGGTCTCAGCTATCTTGGTCTCGGCACCCAGCCGCCGCAACCGAGCTGGGGTAAAATGCTGCACGAAGCACAGACCATGCTGTACTTCGCGCCCATGCTGGCGATTCTCCCCGGATTCTGCATCGCGTTCACCGTGCTCGGCCTGAACCTGCTTGGAGATGGCCTTCGCGATCTGCTTGATCCGAAACTTCGGCGTGCAGCAAAACTGCCAAAGACCTAGAATATTGGGAGGTGTTCGGGGTATCAGGCATAGGGCCTCGATTTTTCTGCTTTTGATGCAAGATCGTTGCGCCTATCTATGAAAGCTCAAGGTCAATAATGTGACCCGAATTCAGGGAGTGCTTCATGGGTCTTCGAACAGCCAGAGAGGAAATTTTCTTCCTCTCAAGATGGCTTCGTGCCCCACTCAAGACTGGGTCTGTCCGCCCCAGTGGACGGGACCTGACTCGATTGATCGCCGGCACGGTCGCCGACCTGGCACCTGACGATTGGATCGTCGAGCTTGGCGGCGGAACGGGAGCGGTAACCAGAGCCTTGATTGAGAACGGTATCGCTCCAGACCGCATGGTCGTTCTGGAACGGGATCGGGCTTTGTCCGACTGGCTGCGGCGCGCTTTCCCGGAAGTAACGGTCGTTACCGGGGATGCAGAGCATCTTCAGCGTCATCTTGCATCGAACAATGCGGGCCCGGTTCGGCGGATCGTTTCCAGCCTGCCCCTGCTATCGCTGCCTCGCAGTCAACGCAGTGTCATTCTCGCCGAAGCGTTCGCGGTGTTGGGAGAAAACGGCTGCCTCATCCAATACAGCTACGGCCCCAGCTGTCCGGTGTCACGAACATTACGGGATGGCCTCGGGATCAATGCTAAGCATGTCGGTACGGCGTGGCGCAATTTACCGCCTGCCCGGGTATGGAAATTCAAAAAACATGACTCGGAACAAGCAGCTCGGCCGGGACAACGTCAAAGCGCCGCCTGAACACCCGCGAGGAATTCTCCACCACTTGCCTCATTCGGTGTCCAAACGATACTTGCGGAAGAGACTGCCAGCATAATCTACCTCGCCGACCAGCTCAGCGCCCAACCGATCCGTCCAGCGAAAATGCTTTCGCGAAAGCGGCAGCAGAAATGTGACAAAGGGAATGCGTATGTCGGATCGGGCGAATTCCAGCGCCCTCCCGGCAATCCGGATCCCGAGCCCAAAGTTGCCCGGTTTGAGCACCAAGCCAAAATCCCATTCACCGGCTTCTTTCTGAAACCCTCCCCACCCGGCATAAACGCCATCGCAAAGAATGGCCCAATGGCCAAGACCATCGCGGCGCCAGAACTCTTCCTTGTACGCGACGAACTGCTTACAGCGCGATTGATTCCAGTCTCCTATCGCGAGCGGCATATGCTCGACGACGCGAGGATCTGACATATGCACAGCAATCTCGCCCAGAGCGATTTCCGGTAGCCGGACGAAACTGATTTTCGAAGGGTCTTTGGTTTTAAGCAACGCTTGATCCGGGAGATTCGACTGGAACAGACAAGCCGAAACCATAGACGGCTTATTCCGCCGATCGCAAAAGGACCGGCGGGATTGCCATCAACAAGATGTGAGTCAGAGTCAGGCTTCGTGGTGACGAACGATATAGCGGCCGTCATCGAACCCCGTGAATTGCTCTGAAATAGAAGGATGGTTCACCGGTCCATTGTCGCTGTCATCGAGCAGGTTCTGCTCCGACACGTAAGCGACGTAGTAGGTTTCCGGATTCTCGGCAAAAAGGTGATAAAATGGCTGATCGCGCCTCGGGCGGCGATCTTCCGGAATGGCGAGATACCAATCTTCGGTGTTGGCAAATTCGGGGTCGACATCAAACACAACGCCCCGGAAATCGAACATCTTGTGCCGAACAACCGCGCCGATACCGAACCTGGCTTCGACAATTTTGACCACGGGCTACCCATTCCATTGTTTTTATTCGCTCTTACGGAACTTGTCCGGAATGTCGAGCAGCGTCAACCGTTGCCGCACAGGAAGTGACCAATCAGCAGGGTCGAGCAATTCAACCAAGAGACGGATATCTGTCTTGTTCTGTGATCTTTTTACCTACAGTCTTTAGGTAATCGAGCAGTTCAACTCGAAGATAAAAATCACCTGGGAGGTAGAAATGTCCGTCGCGACGCTTCGCGATCAGCTGTTCGGCTACCTGAACGACCGCATCTTTTACGGATGGGTCATTCTTTCCGTCGCCGGACTGGGCCTTTTTGTCAGCGGCCCGGGGCAGTCCCACACTTTCAGCGTTTTCATCGACCCGATCAGTGAAGATCTCGGCATATCAAGTACCGAGATAGCGTCGGCTTACGGAACAGCCACCCTGCTCGCCGCATTCTGTCTGCCGTTTACAGGACGCCTCGTCGATCGTTTCGGTCCTCGCATAATGGCCAGTGTGATCGTCATCCTGCTCGGCTTTGCCTGCTTGTTCTTCGGTGCGGCCGCTAACATGCTTTGGCTTGGCATAGGGTTCGCTCTGCTGCGGTTTTTCGGTCAGGGCTCGCTCATGCTGAGCTGCGCCAACATGACCTCACAATGGTTCAGCAAAAAACGGGGCTATGCCATGGGGCTCATGGCGCTTGGTTTTGCCGCCTCGATGGCGATCCACCCGAGGCTCGGGCAATATTTGATCGATACTGTGGGCTGGCGTCAGGCATGGACAGTGCTCGGCCTGACTACCTGGATACTGATGCTTCCGGTCGTCTGGCTGCTCGTCCATGACAAGCCTGAGCAAAAGGGCCTTCATCCCGACGGGATCGCGCCGGAAAAACAGGCTGACGATGCCGCCGTTCAAACAGACTCTATGACGGGCCTGTCCCTCGGCGAAGCGATTCGGACACCGACCTTTCACCTTCTCTGGCTCGGAATGGTTTCCATCGCCATGCTGGTGACCAGCCTGCATTTCTATCAGGTAAAGATCTTCAGCGCTCAGGGACTGGAAGAACAGGTCGCCGCGTGGATGTTCCCGATCTCGGCTTGCACAATGGTGGCGATGATGCCTTTGGTCGGGCGGACGCTCGACAGGATCAAGTCTCGATACGCATTCTCCATTGCCCTGCTGATCCAGGCATCGGCCCTGCTCATGGTGACGCAAGTGACCAACGTACCTACTGCCATTGCCTATGCAACCCTGTTCGGTCTTCTGAATGCCTGCAGCATGACTCTTTTCGGCTATGTCTGGCCGCGCTTTTTCGGACGGGCGCATCTTGGAAGTATTCAGGGTGTCGGACAAATGATCGGGGTTGTCGGCGCATCCATTGGACCGTTACCGATCGGCTATGCGTTCGATCATTTCGGATCGCCGACCCTTATGATCCAGGGGCTCGCCCTGTATCCCGCTGCCTGTGCGGTACTTGCCCTTTTTATCCGTACGCCAGCCGGCGTTCCAGTTGAGGCACATCTGGAATAAACAAAACCGGCACGACCGGATCAGCCAAGCGGCTCGATCCGGGTGGCCGGCAAGGTGACGGTAACAATCGTTCCGACGCCCAACTGGCTGCTTATTTTCAGATCACCGCCATGGGACTTGGCAATCGCCTGCGTCAGATACAGGCCAAGTCCCGCCCCTTCGATCGAGCGGCTATAGGTTTCGTCCGTCGCTTGCTCGAAGGGGTTGAGGACACGATCAAGGTCGCTTGCGCGAATCCCCATTCCGTTATCCTTCACCTCAAGCACAGCGCCCTCTTCCGGATCGATGGTCAGCCGAAGAGCGATCTCACCATTCGTGTCGGTAAATTTCACGGCGTTAGTCAGCAAATTCATCAAAACCTGACGGATCTGCCTCTCGTCCCCGGTAAACCCAACTGGCCTGTCCGGCAGCTCGGCCGTGAAATGTTGTGACTTCTCGGCAAGCTTCGGACGGATCATGGCAATTGTGGCTGAGACCGAACGGCCGAGGTCGAACAGATCTTCCTTCAGTCCCATCTCTCCCAACTCGATCCGCGAAACATCGAGAATATCGTTGATGAGTTCGAGGAGGTGGGCGCCGGCAGAATGAATATGTTGGACGAACTCGGTATAGCGCTCACTGCCGATCGGCCCGAACATCTCTTTTTGCAGAAGGTCTGAAAACCCGATGATGCTGTTCAGAGGTGTTCGCAATTCGTGGCTCATATTGGCAAGAAACTGGGTCTTTGCCAGGCTGGCTAGGTCGGCGCGATGCAGAGCTTCTTCAAGTTGCTGCGTCTTATCAGCGACCTTGATCTGAAGATCGTGCGCCTGACGCCGCCTAACAGAGATATCTCGGAACCAGATAATCCGCGCCGCACATCCTTCAAACTCGAGTGAGCTCCCAGACAACAAGATCCAATGCGTCTCACCGTCAGCCGCCGTGCACTGAACCTCGTAATCGGCGAGCCGGGCGCTGAATTCCGGGTCAGTCAGCACTGCTTCAAGACGGTCTGTATTCTCACCGACCGGTTGCGGGGCAATCTCGGCGAGAGTCTTGATGAAATCCTCACCGAGCCAGGTCACAAGGGCAGAGTTGGCAACCAGACACCGGTTACTGTCGCAACTCAGTACGAGCGCGCCGAGCGGACAATCTTCAATCGTTTTGCGGAGCACCGCAGCCTCTTCTTCAACCACCGGCCGGGAAGGACTCTCCGACATGTCCGCAATAACCGTTGCAACCCCCCCTTGCCTCAACGGTCTTGTGTCAACGCGGACGACCCGGCCGGACTGCAACACGGCACGCCAATATTCATTTCCCGAACCGGGTGCCCCCGAGCCATCAAGCTGCGCCGCGCCAGAGCCGTTGAGAAACTTCGCGTCACCATAGGAGGACTGAAGGGAATGAATATCCCGCTCTTCCATTCCAAGCGACAGCGTTCCGTCCGGTAAATCGAACAGCCCAAAGATCGCCCGATTATAGGCGCTAAGACGACCGTCGGAGTTCCATATGACAATACCATCCCGCGCGGGATCTGGCGCGACATCGAAGGCGCCGTCTATAACCTCTTCAACGGCAACGGCAAAGTTGCTGGTCCAAGTTTGCGTCATTGTCACTCGTTGTCGACGGGAGGTTTAACAGAAGGTGGCGACTCTCAATCTATTCACCCTCAATAAAACAAGAGCGGCCAATATTCCAGCAAAGATGGATATAATACCCGGCGAATTTTGCCAGCTTTTGTTCCGCTTTTTATTTCCCAGTCGACGCATTCAAGCGAAATCAGATTAATCCAAGCTTCTGCAAAGCTTCCGCCAGATCATCTCCGAAATCTTTGCCTTTGCGCACGATCGGAACCGTTTCTGGAAGCGCCTTCAGCAATTTGTTGTCCTTGGTGAAGGAGGTCAGCAGGGCGCAGGGAATGTCTTTCGTCACCTTCATAGCTTTCAAGGCGCAGATAAGATCCACACCGTCCATACCCGGCATGTTGGCCGAAACAAATACACAGTCCGGACGAGTCTGATAAATGTAACTGATGCCCTGGATCGACGACTGCATGCCAGTCACGCGATAACCGCAAGCCTCAAGCTCTTTCGTCACGAGGCGTGCTTGTGCACCAGGCTCCATGACGAGTCCGACTTCAACCTCCGTTGCCGTGACGTCAGAGACATTGAACCGGGACCGCATCGGAAGAGATCGGACAACAGTATCAATCGGGCCATCGTTGGAAATCCGTCCATCGATAACATCTCCAAGCCGATCCACAAAAAGACGAACATCGGAAATTTTGAGCGGCGCGCCGGAATCCGATGCTGAAATGTAATCTTCGCAACGATGCGCAAGGATTGTCAGGTTCGGGAAGCCGAAAGTACTTCCCGACCCTTTCAGCGAATGAACAATCCTAGCGAGGTCGACCATTTCCAGTGGGGAAATTTCGCCTCGCTGTGCAGCGCCGTCGAGCATCTGATCGAGCTGTCCTATGCTGTCATTCGCAGAGTCGATGAATTCCTGGTGCAGCCGCGCCAGATGCTTCTCAAAATCTTCCATCAGCTACCGAGCCTTCCTTTTGCCGTCAAACCGGACCCTGCGCAAACACTCAAAATCATATGGCATACGTTACCACTCGTTGGCGAGACGCCATTGCGCTAGGGTTGATTCTATAGTTTCTAGTGGAATTAGTAGCGCCATTTACGCCACGATACTCAAAGTACGAAGTGCTTCCGCTCTCCCGCCGGACTCGGAGGCTTGGAAAACAACACGCATGATAAAAATTCTGCATGTCGACGATGAAGCCGACATCCGGTCGATTACCAAGCTCGCCCTGGAATCGATAGGAGGGTTCAACATTACCTCCTGCGCCTCTGGCAAAGAGGCGATGACCGCTGTTACCGAGGCCGAGCCGGATCTGATCATCATGGATGTCATGATGCCTGAGATGGATGGCCCGAGAACATTCGCAGCGCTTCAGAAAATTCCGGGTGCGAGCCGGGTACCGGTTATCTTCATGACAGCTAAGAGCCAGAAAGACGAGATCGACAGCCTCATGGAGGTTGGAGCTATCGGCGTGATCGCAAAACCATTCGACCCCATGCAACTGAGCAAAGAGGTCGAGCGCATCTGGAACGCCCGTCCTACCGGTTGATTGATTGACTGTCGCCATCATCAGAACGGAATAGTGCCGATTTCGGGGTCCGCGAACATGCGTGTGCTTTCCTCACGCAAAAAAGTCACTGCTGCCTCAAGTTCATCTTTTTGTGCGACGCTCATGTCGCCAACCTTCTCGTCCATCAACCTGGCGCAAATAACTTCAAGCTCTCTCGCGGATTTCGACATATCGGCATAACCATAGGTGCCGGAAGACCCTGCTATCGTATGCGCTTCGCGCTTAATGAACTCCAGAGCCTCAGCGGTGTTTTCATCTGCTAACCCGGAGGTGATCTCCGACCAGTTCCGCTCGACGACACCAATCCTGCCGCGACAAATCTCAAGAAATTCGTCACGGAGTGCCAGAAATGCCTGCCGAAGACCGCCGTCCGTCATTTCCCAAGCGCCATTTTTTTCATTCGAGCCTCTACATCTCCGTTCAGCAACTTATCGGGTACGATCCCGAGCCTTGTCCAACAAACCAAGCGCTGGTTGCCTATTTATGTTGATGGATAACGTATCTGGCAGCGGTTTAAATCAGGTTAAGGCCGTCAATAAATTCGCGAGACCATCCCTTTATCCGGCAGGGCGACCGCCTCATAAGGTAACAACGAAGTATTAACTCCTCTATGTCACAGTTTCGTGCTGGCTGTTTCCCGAGATCATCAGGCTAAAGGGGGATTGAGCATCATGGCTGGCCATAAGCGCGCCTCGGCGTTGCGCGCCTGCCAATTGGGCAATGATGAGGGCTTGATGCAAAAACTGAAGATGACCAGCGTTGCTCCAGGCTTCAGCGATGCGGACCGAATGAAAGCAATCCAGCAACTCGCGAAGGCGCTTTACTGGGAATGGGATTCAGAGCGGAGAGAGTTCCGGTTTCATGCTGCTGAAATGCTTTCCATCTGGAAGCCAGATTTACTGCCGAGCGGTGAAATTGACACCTCGCTGGTAGCCCCGTCCAGTCAGCCTCTGTTGCGTCAGACGTTCGAAATGATCTTCAGCAACGCTATTCCAGATCCGATCACCTTTGAAGCCCGGGCAGACGACAGCGCTTCCACCGTGACCTACATGCTGAGAGTCGACCCGTTTCAAGACGAAGAACGATCGATTGTCCGCGGCATCATCAAGGACGTTTCCGATAATACGGTCCTTGCGGAGCGCGCCCGTTCGGCTGAACAAAAACTGCTCCACGCCGTAGATGTATTACACGATGGATTTGTCATCTACGATTCCGACGACCGTCTCGTCGTTTGCAATCAGAGATATCGCGATCTGTATCCGAAATCTGCTCATGCGATGATACCAGGCGCAACATTCTCCGATGTAATTCGGGCTGGGCTAGACGCTGGCGAATACACACATGCAATCGGACGTGAAGAAGAGTGGTTCAAGGAGCGACTGGCTAAACATCTGACATCCGATCAGGAAATTGAACAACTCCTCGATGACGGTCGGTGGCTCCGGATCGCCGAGCGCAAAACAGTTGACGGCATGCGTATCGGCCTGAGGATCGATATAACCAAGCTGAAGCAGAACGAAGCTGAGCTAAAGGCTACTCTCGCACGATTGCAGAAGAGCGAGCTTGAAGCTCGCCGTCTGTCTGTTGTCGCAGACCGTACCAAATCCATGGTCACGATTCTCGACAAGGATGGTCGCGTGGAATGGGTAAATCCTGCATTCACAGAAATCACAGGATACACAATTCATGAATTGGCCGGCGAAGACCCGCGCTCGATTATGCGTGGAGTAAACACTGACAAGTCGGTCACGCAAGCCGTCGACAAGGACATTGACGATGGCAAGTCAGTAAGCGGCACAATGCTTCACTACAAGAAAACCGGTGATCCGATCTGGATCGAATTCGAACGCCAGGCGATACGGGACACCGATGGCTCAGTCATTCAACACATGATCGTTGCGCATGACGTAACCGAACATGTCAGAAACACCGAAGTTCTTGCCGAACGCGCTGAGTCCATTCGCGCCATCCTCGACACGGTGGTGGACGCGATTGTTACAATAGACAGCAATGGCGTTATCCTCACGTTTAACCCTGCGGCCGAACGCATGTTCGGTATCAGACGCAAAGACGCTCTCGGGAAAAACGTCAATACCCTCATGGCCGGGGAGCACCACACAAACCATTCGCTTTATATCGCAAATTATTTTGCCGGCCATACCAAGAACGTGATTGGTAAAAGCAGGGAGTTCACCGCTGTAAAAGCGGACGGCACTATTTTCCCGGTAGAACTTGCGGTCGGTGAAATGTTCTCTGGCGAAAACTTGAGGTTTGTCGGAATTATCCGTGACATTTCTGAGCGCAAGCAGCTTGAGCGCATCAAGCGAGAATTCATTTCCACAGTTAGTCACGAGCTGAAAACGCCGCTGACCTCAATCACCGGCGCCCTCGGTCTCGCACGCAGTGGTGCTGTCGGTTCGCTGTCAGAGCAGATGCAGAATATCATCGACATTGCTTACCGGAATAGTGAGCGTCTCGGCACCTTGGTGACCGATATTCTGGATATCGAGAAGATAGACGCGGGCCAGATGTCTTACGATATGCAGGAGAGCAATATAGATCAGTTGATTGCTGACTGCGTTGTCAGCATGCAGCCGTATTCGAACAAGTTCGGTGTCAGACTCAAGATCTGCGGGAAGGCTGACGATCCTGTATTCATGGGAGACTCAAACCGGATCACTCAGGTCATTACGAACCTGATATCGAACGGCATAAAATTTTCAAAATCCGGCCAGCAAGTCGAAGTCAGATCCAAAAGTACGGCAGACACACTAACATTTTCAGTCAAGGATTTTGGGGAAGGTATTTCCCAGGAGCAACAAGAACAGATATTCACACGTTTCTTCCGGGTGGACAGTGCCGACGACCGGCATAGTGGCGGCACCGGCTTGGGACTGAGCATCTGCCGGCCAATAGTGGAGGCCCACCAAGGCGCCATCTCTGTCGAAAGCAGCCTGGGTGAAGGATCGACCTTCACCGTGCGCATTTCCCGTAACGCGGATACCTGAAGAAACTTACAAGGCGGCGTTCGGCAAGCGTCGAATACCGGGTATCAGTGCAGGTGCTCCCGCGCTTCAGCCGTACTTGAGGTCAGAGCTGTAAGCCGCTTCAACAGATACTCTACATCTTCCTCAGTGAGGCCGAAGTCATCCGTTTCAAAAGCTGTCAGCAGACGTTCGAGCACCTTGAGACTGAAACGCTCCCTGTCACTCTCCAGTCCGTCATAATCAGTGTCGCGCATCACATCGATTGCCTTGCGCAGAACCGGGAAAGAGCGTTTCGGCAGACCCGATCGTTCGAACAGCGCTCTCAATCCGCGATTGCCTTCATCGTCGAACAGCTTCTGTGCATTGAGCAATGGGACGGATGCCAGTTCGGCCAATGCCGCCTGGGCAAAGGACAGGTCTCCAAGACAAGCCGCCCTGACAACGATCGACTCTGTAAGACGATGGTTCCGATGCAGTTCGGCGACAAGATCTTCAACCTTTTGCGCTCCCGCACCATTGGAAACAAGGCTGAGCGTCGCATTCTCGCGGGCTTCGAGCAGCAAGTCGGTCGCAATATTTGACGGCAGATCGTGATGCTTTACGAGATGCTCACGCAGACGATCCGAGACAATAGACACCAGACGTTCGGAGATCCCGACCGGCAGTGACGCTCGGTTCACCATACCGTCCTGGATGTTTTCATCATCGCCAAACCGGTCGATCGCTTTCTTGAAACCCTCTTCAGAAATCGCAGCGCCCTCGTTACGCACCAACGTTTCAACGACAGTCTGGTTCCCTTTGTCGATCAAAGTTTCAGCAACAGCCTCCGGGACATTCTCCCGACGGGCAATTGCAGATTGCTTCATCTCATCAGCAGCAGATGCGATCTCGACCAAGTCGTCTTCGCGCAGCACCTCGGAAAACTCGAGGACCGGCATTGCAACCGATTCCACGTCTTTTGCAAGAAGCAGCGCAACATCATGCGGAAGGTCTTTCGCCGACTTCGCCTCACGGGCCAGTGCTTCACGAACCCTGCGTTCCGCATCACGGGCCATGACCCGGAGAATTTCCTGGGCCATCGGCAGTTCCGTCGAGGAAAAACTGGACGACGAAAGTTGACCCGCGACCTTGGCTACCGTCGCAGCGCGATTATCCGCAGAAGGATCTTTCAGCAGAGATTGCACATCGGCCGCCGAAAGTGCCCCACCGCCATTGCCACTGTCACCAGAGCTTACCATGCGCTTCCTCACATCCCGCTGCATTTATAGCGTTTGAGTGTTCCGCAACAAAGGTTAACGTTTCCTTATCAAACGGTAACATGATGCGTCACTCTTGATGAACTGTAGCAGATTTCATGACAGTTCGCGCAAGTATAAGAAGCAGCGCCTTCAAAGAATGCGCCGCTTCTTGCATTTTCAGCGTTCAGAACGCCTAGAGATTAAGCTGGTAGCTTGCCGGAACCCAGCGATAGGCAGCCCCGTGCTTCTCAACATACCCCACGGACGGGAACGGCATGTGATACCCGGTGGCCGGGATTTTCTCGACCGCTGCCATATCCAGCAAGCGCTTGCGTGTCGCCGCGGCAGCTTCCTTATCCATGTCAAACCGCACATGCCAATCCGGCCGCTGCAACGATGCGACGTAGTGATTAGTTGTGTCGGCCCATGCCAGCAATCTGCGACCGTCACTTTCGAAGTGATACGCCATATGCCCCGGAGTATGCCCTGCTGCATCAACAGCCTGAATACCCGACACCACATCCTCACCGGGCTTGAGGAACGTCATTTTCTCCGCGAACGGGACAACGTTGCTCTGTACCAGCTTACCTACTCTCGCAAGCTTGCCCTCGGCCACTTCCGGCGGAGACCAGAAGTCATATTCAGCCGCACCCGTTACGTATCGCGCGTTGGGGAACAATGCGCCCCCGCCCTCCATGAGACCGCCGATATGGTCCGGGTGGAAATGAGTCAGGACGACAATATCGATCTGGTCCGCGGTAAACCCGGCCTTTCCCAGCGCCTCGGCGAGATGACCCGCATTCGGCCGGCGGCCATTTCCGTTACCCGCATCGAACATAACAACTTCGTTGCCGGTATTAACGATTACAGGCGTGAAAGAGATCTCCATGCGGTTCCCTGGCAGGTGATTTTCCTCCGCGAGCCTCACCACATCTTCCTGTTTCTGGTTCTGCCCGAAAATCGGATGCGGACCATCGAGCTGAATGGCTCCGTCCGAGATCGTGGTCACCTCGAACTTGCCAAGCTTGAAACGATAATGGGACGGGTGCGACGTCCCTTGCATCGGGGCCGCTGCCTCAGCCACGGACGGCAGGCTGGTAAGCACAGCCGGAGCAGCTAAAGTACCCGCAGCGGCGAACATCGCCTCTCGCCGGGTCATTGCTTTCAAACCGTTCGTCATCTTAATCCTCCCTCGACCGAACAAAGTTCATGACTAGGAGATAGGGCAGGAATCCCTATCGAAAAGATGGGCTCCGGCTGAAAAGTTGCCCCTTTTCAGAGTTTCTGATCGGCCACCCCGCGCTCATCGCACCTCGATTTATTATGCGGCGCCGAATTAGGATGGAATTTCCTAAGGTTAAGGGTACAAAAAACGGTGCGGAATAGATCGCGAAAGAGGGAATAAAATGGCGTTCTTCAGAGCTGGATCACGAACATTTCACTATTCCGACCGAACCATCGGGACCGGCCCGACACTGGTTCTCGCCAATTCTCTCGGTACAGACTTCCGTATTTGGGATCCGATGCTGCCGAAACTTCAAGGGATCGGACGCATTGTCCGGTACGACAAGCGCGGTCATGGGCTGACGGACGTATCCGAAGCGCCCTATTCCATTCAAGATCTGAGTTCCGATCTGAAGACCATCGCAGACCATGCGGAGCTTGATCATTTTCTGCTCGGCGGCGTTTCCATTGGTGGGATGATTGCTCAAGACTTTGCGACCAGATACCCAAAGCAGGTAGACGCACTCGTGTGCATGGATACCGCGCCCAAAATCGGCGAGGCCGCTCTTTGGCAGGATCGCATTGATGCGATCTCCGCGAACGGTCTCGAAAGTATCGCCGATGGTGTCATGGAGCGCTGGTTCTCGGCTGATTTCCGGAAGAACAATCCGGCCGCTACAGCGGGATGGCGCAATCTGCTCGCCAGGACAACACAGACAGGTTACCTCGGCTGCTGCGCGGCGATCCGTGATGCCGACCTGACAGAAGCAACCCTCTCACTTACCGTTCCGACTTTAGTACTCTGTGGCGCGGAAGACGGCGCAACGCCTCCAGCTCTCGTGAAGGCTATGGCCGATGCGATGAAGAATGCATCTTATGTGGAAGTTCCTAATGCCGGTCACATTCCAAGCCTAGAGCAACCGGACTTCCTGGCTGATGCGATGAACCGTTTTTTCAAGGAAAACGGATTTACCTAAGGTGTCTGGCGCCGCTAGGGCGTCCAGCGGATCTCATAAAGCGCGCCAGCTCTGTCGAGATAGACCGCGCTTTGCGGGCTTGTCGAGATGATGCCGGACCGAGGTGCCGATGGAATATCCACTTCCGCGATCCGGTTTAGACCTTCAGCAGCAAGGGATACAGCAGCAATTCTTCCATATCCCCGAACGGGCAAAATAAGATCCGGATTGCCGTCACCGTCGACATCGGCGACTTCCGACATATCCTGGACCGTCGAGCCTCCATGATGGTTGGCATAACCGCCTTCGCGCGCCTGTTCCCGCAGGCGGCCGCCACGCCATTCAAGAAAGACCAACTCGCCGCGAATATGCGGCCGATCAACATAGGCGATCTCCGTAAAGCCGTCGCCATCGAAGTCGGCAATGCCTGCTATATTCAGCCAGCGGTAAGGCGTCCCGATCCTTGCGGAGTTAGCTAGCCGGAGCAGCGCGGGCTTGCCATCACTGTCTCTGCCGATACCGAACACGGCAATCCCGGCTCCACCGGTTGATGTTGCCGTGATGGCCACGATTTCGGGTCTACCAGCCAGTGAGCGATCCAAATCGACAATCCGGGGCTCCAGATCCTCGAATACTTCGTCTGCGATCACCGAGTAGACCGCCAACTTGCCGCCCTCCTCCTGTACCACCAGACTCAGCGCTTCAACCACATCGCCAAGCGCGCCATGGCCGTAGCTTTCCGTCTCGTCGGTGTACCAAGCCCTTATCAAACCATCCGGACTGATTGCGACGCGGCCGTCCTTCACGAGCGGCAACCGCAACGGCTTCGACTCCGGTAAGCGGGCTGATCCGGATCTCTCAATAACCTGTCCGTCACCGGTGACTTCAAACAGCGCGCCATTCTCGGCCATCACCAGCACATGATCAGCCGAATTGATCAGCCTGCTGCCAGGATCTGTCAGATCCAGTTTACGGGACACCAATTCGGCAGCGGAGACAGGCATGACCGCCACCGCAATGACGGCAGTAAACAGGAATATCGAAACCCGCATGTACCCAATCCCTTCGGAGACCCGATCATAATGACGAAGAAAGCTGGTCCAATATAGGACTGGACGGGTTCATGTCCCTGGCCGATATGTATCGCTGTTGTTCACAGGCACGCGAGCGCAAGCCGTGCTACGCGCTGCAACCTCCCACCAAGGAGTCCGACATGAGCTATGTTTTCACACCGCCCCCGGCAGTCTCCCTGCCCGTCCGCGGCCAGGACGATCGCTTCCCCGTGCATCGGGTTTACTGCGTCGGGCGTAACTATGCCGAACATGCCATTGAAATGGGACATGACCCGGACAAGGAGCCGCCGTTTTTCTTCCAGAAGAATCCGGACAACTTGATCGTCCCTGATTTGAAGTTCCCCTACCCGCCGCAGTCCAACGACGTCCATCATGAAATCGAGATGGTCGTTGCACTCAAGCAGGGCGGCACTGACATTCCTATCGAGAACGCCCTTGACTGTGTCTACGGCTACGCTGTGTCTCTCGACATGACCCGGCGCGATCTGCAGGCACAGATGAAGAAAGCCGGTCGTCCCTGGGAAATCGGCAAAGCGTTCGAGATGTCCGCTCCGTGCGGTGAGATTGTTCCCGCCTCCGAAATCGGTCACCCGGAAAACGGTGCCGTCTGGCTCAAGGTCAATGGCGAGATGCGTCAGGAAGGCGACCTGAACCAGATGCTATGGAAGGTTCCGGAAATGATCTCCTACCTTTCCGGACTGTTCGAGCTGGTCCCAGGCGACATCATCATGTCCGGAACCCCTGCTGGCGTTGGCCCGGTCGTCTGCGGCGATGTCATGCATGGCTATGTCGAAGGCGTTGGCGATCTGGTCGTGAACGTGGTCTGAGGCAGGCGTCTCTGCTGAATGCAAAGGGCGGCCACAACGGCCGCCCTTTACTGTTCAGACTAAGATATTATCGGGACGTCACACCTCGGCGTTTTTCGCCTGCCTGCGCTTTTTCCGGAAAATCTGCACCAGCGGCAGCATAAGCAGAATGATCGCGATAATCGTGATTGGTCCTGCGATCGGCCGCGTGAAGAACACAGTGGCGTCGCCTCCGGAAATGATCAGGCTCTGCCGCAGAGCGGGCTCTGCGATCGGGCCAAGCACAATTGCCAGCACTGCAGGGGCAAGCGGATAGTCCAGCTTGCGCAGAAGATAGGCCCCGAAGCCGAAGATCACCATCAGCCAAACATCGTGCATATCCTCAGTCGGCGCATAACCACCGACGAGGCAGAGTACGAAGATAATTGGCGCCAGTATGGTGAACGGCATCTTCAGCACATAGAGGAAGACCGGAATGAAGAGGATGTTGATGATCACCGCAAAGAAATTCGCAGCATAAAGGCTGGCAGTCAGTCCCCAAACAAAGTCCGATTGCTCAATGAACATCATCGGTCCAGGCACCAATCCCCAGATAACCATACCGCCAAGCAGGATCGCAGTCGTCGGGGAGCCTGGAATACCAAGCGTGAGCATCGGCAGCATCGCGCCTGTCGACGCCGAGTTGTTCGCGGCTTCCGGAGCAATCACACCGCCGACTTCACCCTTGCCGTAGCCATCAGGGTTTTTCGACGTCATCTTCGAGATGCCATAGGCCATCAGAGAGCCTGGTGTCGCGCCCGCCGCCGGCAGGATACCGACGAAAAACCCTAGCAGTGAGCCGATCCATGCCGGCTTCCACTCTTTCAAGACTTCCTTCAGATGCGAGACCGTGCGCTTGGCCGAGATTTCGACCTTGGACATCGACGGGTTTCCGCGGGTTGAATCGATCGTCCAGAGCATTTCGCCGATGCCGTAGACGCCGATTGCCAGCACCAGGAAATTGATCCCGTGCAGAAAGCCGATGATATCGAAGAACACCAGCCGTGGTGTACCGCTGATGATGTCCATTCCGACAGCGCTGAACACCAGGCCGATACAAATGGAGAAGACGGTCTTCGCGATATCATCACCGCCTAGGCCGACGAAGGTCGCAAAGGCCAAAAGCATCAAGGCGAAGATCTCCTGGTCACCGAAGTCGAGCGCAACGCTGGCAAGCGCCGGCGCAAATCCGGTGAACAGAATGATCGAGATCGTGCCGCCGAAAAAGGATGCCACTGCGGCAGCGATAAGCGCCTTGTCGGCCAGCCCTTTCAGGGCAAGCGGCCGTCCGTCAAAGGTTGTGGCAACAGCGGTCGATGCCCCCGGTATCCCCAGCATGATCGAACTGATCGCTCCGCCATACATGGCGCCGTAATAGATAGCGGCAAGAAAAATGATGGCCGAGGTAGGCGGCACGAGAAAGGTGAGCGGCAAAAGGATCGCTACCCCGTTCACAGATCCGAGCCCCGGCATCGCGCCAATGAACAAGCCAATCGTCACACCGACGACGACCAGCCCTAGATTGAGCGGTTCGAACGCAATCAGAAAGCCGTCCAAGAGAAGTTGAATGATTTCCATAACTTAAATCCCCAGGCCGGCGTCTAAAGGAAAATGTCGTAGAGCGGATAGAACAGCGGCTCCAAGTATCCCTTGGGCAGCACGATCCGCATCGCGACATCGAAGAAAAAGAATATAACGACTGGCGCCACCCCTGAGATCACAAGGGTCGGTACCCAGTTATGCCGTCCGAGAACTCGTAAGTAGAACAGCATGAACAGCGGCACAGCACCATAGACGCCGACCACATGGACCAAGCCCACAAGACCAACCACACTGCCACCGACCAGCAGGAACATCCGGACTGCGTAGGCGTCCATGAACTGGTCCTGCGAGCGCGATTGGGGCGTCGCCTTTCGAACCCAGTTCACAATCGTCCAGATGTTGCAAACCAACATCATCCCGGCCAGCCAGAACGGCCAAGCGCCGCCTCCAGGACCTTCATACTCTACCCAGCCAATATTCAGCTCGGTGCTCTTCCACATCAGATAGATGGAAAATACTGCCAATATGACAGCCGTGACCAGTTCCGCGCGACGCATGTGCGGCGACCTTCCTCATTCAATCATGAATAGAAAAAGAGACGGGATGCCGGATCCCTTAAATTACAACCCCGGAGCTATTAGGCTCCGGGGTTGCGCAGTGTGGCGATCAGGAGGCGCCCATCTTGGCCAGCATCGCTCGATGCGTCTCGTTATTCACATTCCAGTAATCCTGGAGCGCGGATCCGGACAGGAACTCGCCATAGAGGCTCTTCGCCTTGCGGTAGTCCTGCCATTCCTGGCTGTCATACACCTTCCTGAACAAGGATGTGTAATAGGCCTGGGCGTCCGCCGACATACCCGGCGCGCCAACAACGCTCCGCTGCATGAAATAGGCGAAGTTCTGCCCTTTTTCCGTCATCGTCGGAGCGTTCGGGAACTTCTCCAGACGATCCTTGGTGAAGGACACCAGCGGAATAGCAACGCCAGCGTTGTAGAAGCCTTCGATCTCTGAAGGATTGTTGACGGAGGAGTTGATGTGCTTGCCGGCAACCTGCTTGGCCACCGTTCCGCCACCCTTATAGGGAACATACTTCATCTTAAGATCGAAATTGGCGTTCAAGAAGTCCGTGATGAGCTGGTCTTCCTGCAGCTTACCGGTGCCGCCCATGACCCACTTGTCACCAACGCTTTTAACATGGTCGACCCACTGGTCGAACGTGGTCAGGCCTGCGTCCTTATGCACCCAAAGCAGGAAGGTATCTTCCGCCATCCGTGCCACCGGCGCGAACTTCAGGGAATCCACGCCAAGGCCAGGCTGGCGCATCGGCGTCGTGTAGAAACTGTTCAGGGTCACCATGATGGTGTGGTCCTGATCCTTGGCATTCTGAACATGCACAAGGGCTTCAGCGCCCGAGCCACCAGGCTTGTTGATCGGGATCAACGGCTTGGAAGCCATATTATGTTTCTCAACAATGGTCTGCATCAGACGGGCCATCTTGTCGGCGCCGCCGCCTTTACCAGCCATGATAATGAAATCGATCGGCTTTACCGGCTCGAATGCCTGTGCCGGTGCATTGACGGCCATACCCAAGCCGGCAAAGACAGCCAAGCCCATAAGACTGCGTCTTGAGATTTTCATTGAACTCCTCCCTTGTTGTGTCCGGACAAATTTATTTTTTTCTTTTTGTCCGTCGCCACAGCGTAGTCCGGCTTTTCAGCAAGGACCAACAACTTTTCATGGCACCAAAATGGTATACCAAGCCCAAGTATCTTGTATACCAGTTTCTCTTGAGCACTACGATAGGTGGGCACGCTATACGCTAAAGCACGGATAAAACGCCGCAGATTTATTGAATGTTTTCGGGTACGTGACGTTCTCCAGCACTCGACAGCCTGATGGCGTGCAGTTATGGTATACAAGATGCCACTGCAGAATGATCGGTTCTATACGGATGTAATACAAGCACAGCAAAGAAGAGGTTATTCGATTTTTTGGCGACTTCCGGCCACCGCCTGCATCAGGACAGGCAAGGAAAGCGTAGACGTGCGAAAAGCGCGCAAGACATAAAAGGCGACGCTCAGAAGCGAAATGATGACGCGCACGGGCGAAGCAAATTGTGAACTGGTCGATAGCGTTCAACGGGACGCAATTGGAGAAACTCAGGATTCTGTCAAAAGGGTCCGGGATATGCTGAGGAAGCAACAAAAAGGCCGCAAAGACCATGAATCAGATTAAAGTCGGGAAAAAGATCCATCCCGGTTCGGGCCGACGGAAAGCCCCAGCATTGCCGAAAGGACGGTTCCTTGATGGCGATGACCGGGACCGCGTTCGCGAAATCCTCGGCGACCTTCCGCGCCAGCGTGACCTGCTGATCGAACATCTGCATCTGATACAGGACAGCGAGGGATGTTTGCCGGCCGGTTTGCTGCACGGTCTGGCCGCAGAAATGCGTATTCCCATGTCAGAGGTCTATGAAGTCGCGTCCTTCTATGCGCATTTCGACATCGTCCGAGACGGTGAAGAACGCCCTGCTCCGGTGACCATCCGGGTTTGTGAATCCTTGAGCTGCGCCCTTTCGGGCGCCGAGCGGTTAATTTCCGAACTCGAAACCAACGCCGATGCCGACATCCGCGTGCTGCGCGCGCCCTGCATGGGCCGCTGCGATTTGGCACCGGCTGCCGAAGTCGGGCACCGGCATGTCGACAACTGCACATCCGAAAAAGTGCTCGAAGTCGCCGGAAGCGGTCATCTGCATCCGCACATCCCGGAGTACAAAGCCTTCGACGCTTATCGTCAGGCTGGCGGCTATGCCGTGCTGGAGGCCTGCACCTCTGGCAAGCGCGCTGTCGATGACGTGATCGGGACTCTTTCGGACGGCGGCCTGCGGGGGCTGGGCGGTGCCGGTTTCCCGACTGGCCGGAAATGGAGTTTCGTCAGGGCCGAGGCGGGCCCGCGCCTTATGGCCGTCAATGGTGACGAAGGCGAGCCCGGGACCTTCAAGGACAGGATATTTCTTGAAAGCAACCCGCATCAGTTCCTCGAAGGAATGCTGATCGGCGCCTGGGTCGTCGAGGCCGAAGAGGTTTTTATATACCTGCGCGACGAATATCCGGCTGCCCGTGAAATTCTACTGAAGGAAATCGCCGCCGTGGAAGCGGCCGGTCTCTCCAAACACACCAAGATCACTCTGCGCCGAGGCGCAGGCGCCTATATCTGCGGTGAAGAGTCCGCGATGATCGAGTCTATCGAAGGCAAGCGCGGCCTGCCACGTCACCGCCCGCCTTATGTTTCGGTCAACGGCATTTTCGGCAGACCGACGCTGGTAAACAATATCGAGACGCTCTACTGGGTGCCCGAGATACTGAAGAACGGTGCCAAATGGTTCGCCGACCAAGGCAAGAACGATTGCAAGGGTCTGCGCAGCTATTCCGTCTCGGGCCGGGTGAAGAACCCCGGCGTTAAATTGGTTCCGGCCGGGACTACGGCCCGCGAGCTGATCGAGGAGCATTCCGGCGGGATGGCCGACGGACACAGCTTCAAGGGCTTCCTGCCCGGCGGCCCGTCCGGCGGAATCCTGCCGAAGGAAATGGCCGACATCCCACTCGACTTCGGCCAGCTGGAGAAACACGGCTCCTTCGTCGGATCCCATGCGGTTGTCATCTTGTCGGACAAGGACGACATGAAGGACGTAGCCCTCAACCTTCTGAAATTCTTCGAGGATGAAAGCTGCGGCCAGTGCACGCCCTGCCGCAACGGGACCGAGAAAGCTGTTCAACTGATGCAGCAGCCGCGCTGGGATACGAATCTTCTCGAAGACCTCAGTGCAGTCATGGCCGATGCCTCCATATGCGGGCTCGGTCAGGCGGCACCTAACCCGATCCGATCTGTTATTAAATATTTCCCGGGAGACCTGAAATGAGCAGCAACATCTCTTTCGAGTTGAACGGCGAAACCGTAGAAGCATTGTCCGGTGAAACCATCTGGCAGGTGGCAGACCGTCTCGGCACCGAGATCCCGCATCTTTGTTGGCAGCCGGAGAAAGACTACCGGGCCGACGGCAACTGCCGCGCCTGCATGGTCGAGGTCGAGGGAGAACGCACCCTCACCGCCTCCTGCGTCCGTACTCCGACGCCGGGCATGAAGGTGCAGACAGCCAGCGAACGAGCGAAAAAGTCCCGAGATATGGTTTTCGAACTGCTGATCGCCGATCAGCCTGAACGCGAAACCAGTCACGATCCGGATTCAAAGTTCTGGAACTGGGTCGACCAGATGGAAATTGGGGATGCCAGCAGATTCCCGGCAGCCGACCGTCCTAAAGCCGATGTGACCCACTCCGCCATCTCGGTCAATCTGGACGCCTGCATCAATTGCAATCTCTGCGTCCGGGCCTGCCGGGAAGTTCAGGTGAATGACGTGATCGGCATGGCCTATCGCGGTCATGGATCAAAAGTCGTATTCGATTTCGACGAAGCCATGGGCTTATCCACCTGTGTTGCCTGCGGCGAATGCGTTCAGGCCTGCCCGACCGGTGCGCTGATGGAAGCCAACCTGCTGAACGATCAGGGCAAGCGCACCGAATACGCCGATCGCGTCGTCGACACCCTCTGCCCCTATTGCGGGGTCGGCTGCCAGACCCGTGTGCACGTGAAGGATGACAAGATCCTGCATATCGACGGACGGGACGGCCCGGCCAATAACAACCGACTCTGCGTCAAGGGCCGCTTCGGCTTTGATTACATCCACCACCCCGACCGGCTGACCGTGCCGCTGATCCGGCGCGACGATGCGCCGAAAGCTGGCGACATGCAGATCGATCGCGGCGATGTCTCCAAGTATTTCCGCGAGGCAACCTGGGAAGAAGCGCTTGAGCGCGCAGCGTCCGGCCTTAAAAAGGTGCTTGATCGGGATGGTGGCGACGCACTTGCCGGTTTCGGGTCGGCGAAATGCTCCAACGAGGAAGCCTACGTCTTCCAAAAACTGATCCGGCAGGGCTTCGGAACCAACAATGTCGATCACTGCACCCGGCTCTGCCACGCCTCCTCGGTCGCAGCCCTTATGGAAGGGCTCAATTCCGGCGCCGTGACTGCTCCCTTCACCGCCGCTGAGGACAGCGACTGCATTATCGTGATCGGGGCCCGGCCGGCGGAAAACCATCCGGTCGCAGCGACCTTCCTGAAAGCTGCGGCCAAGAATGGCAAAGAGCTGATCATCATGGACCCGCGCGGCCAGAATAACGGCCTCGCACGTCATGCGACAAAAGTCCTGCAATTCAAACCCGGCTCTGACGTCGCCCTGCTGAACGGTATGCTGCACACGATCGTCGAGGAAAACCTCTACGACGTTCAGTATGTCGCGGCGAATACCGAGGGCTTCGAAGCGCTGAAATCCAGCATCAAGGATTTCGCGCCGGAGAAAATGGAAGAGATTTGCGGCATTCCCGCCGAAACCATCCGTTCCGTCGCCCGGCTTTATGCCACTTCGACGGCTTCACTGATCTTCTGGGGCATGGGCGTCTCCCAGCATATCCACGGCACGGACAATGCCCGCTGCCTAATCGCTCTGGCCCTGACCACCGGCCAGATCGGCCGGAAAGGCGCTGGCCTGCATCCGCTGCGCGGCCAGAACAATGTTCAGGGCGCGTCCGACGCCGGTATGATCCCGATGGTCTTCCCAGACTACAAGTCGGTCGAGGATCCCGGCATCCGCTCTGCTTATGAAGAGTTCTGGAAAACGGACCTGCCGCCGGTCAAGGGGCTCACCGTGGTAGAAATCATCGACGCGATCCTGCGTGATGAAATCAAGTCTATGTATATTCTCGGCGAAAATCCGGCCATGTCCGACCCGGACCAGAACCATGCCCGGGCGGCCCTGGCCCGGCTTGAGCATCTGGTCGTTCAGGACATCTTCCTGACAGAGACCGCCTGGCATGCCGACGTGGTGCTGCCCGCCTCCGCCCATGCGGAGAAATGGGGCACCTTCACCAACACCAACCGCCAGGTTCAAATCGCCCGCCCCGTGGTTCCAGCTCCGGGACAGGCCCGGCAGGACTGGGAGCTGGTGCAGGAATTGGCACAGCGTATCGGGCTCGACTGGGACTACAAGCACCCCTCCGACATCTTCACCGAGATGACGGAGGTCATGCCCTCCCTGAAGAACATCACCTGGGAGCGGCTGGAGCGCGAAGAAGCGGTCACCTATCCTTGCGATGCGCCGGACAAGCCCGGTAACGACATCATCTTCGGCGACCGGTTCCCCACGGAGTCCGGCCGCGCGAAAATTGTTCCGGCCCAAGTCACCGCACCTGCCGAGTTGCCGGACACGGATTACCCGATGATCCTCACGACAGGACGTCTGTTGGAGCACTGGCATACAGGCAGCATGACCCGGCGCTCCTCCACGCTTGATGCGCTGGAACCCGAAGCCATTGCCGGCCTCAACCGCTGGGACATGAAGCGGATGGAGGTCCAGGCTGGCGATTACGTCCGGGTCACGACCCGGCGCGGAACGGTCGCACTGAAAGCCCGTCAGGATGTGGATGTACCAGAAGGCATGATCTTCATCCCGTTCTGCTTTGCGGAGGCCGCCGCCAACCTGCTGACCAATCCGCAACTCGATCCGATGGGCAAGATTCCGGAGTTCAAATTCTGCGCTGCCAAGATCGAGGCAGTGCAGGAAAGTGTGGAAGCCGCGGAATAAGCGGCCATGGGAGGAATGAATGGCAATCAAGGATCTGGCCGTTGCCTATAACGGCACGGCCAACAGTCATGCTGCGCTCCGCTTGGCGGCGCGCATGGCTGCCAAATATGGTGCATCCATCACCGGTCTGCATGTGAACCCGCCGCTTAATCTTGATAACCAGACCCGCCAGTGGATACCGGACAGCATTCTGGAAACCCTGCAAAAGGCGGAACAGGACAATGTATCCGGCATCAAGGCACAGTTCCTGGAAGAACTTACGGCACTGGGCCACACCAGCAATGGCGACTGGATCGCTGAACAGGGAGAGCCGAACAGGGTTTTGGCGAAAGGTGCGCGCTATTTCGACATCCTGCTGGTCGGTCAATTCACTGCGTCAAACGGGGTGAAAGCGGAAATTCGGCCCGAGGATATCGTGCTGCTTTCCGGCAAACCCGTAATTGTCGTGCCCAAGCATTATGAGGACCGCCCCTTCAACGAATTTGCCGTCGTCGCTTGGGATGGAAGCCGTCCGGCCGCCCGCGCCCTCACGGACGCGATGCAGATCCTGGAGACCAAAAGCCGGATCGATATCGTCACCGTTGTCCCGAAAGACACACCGCCCGACTGCGGGCATGACATTCTCCGCCATCTCCGACGGCATGGAATCGACGCCCGACAAGTTGTCCTCCCAGACAAGGGCGGCATCGCAAATACGATCCTGACGCACTGCAACAGCACGAATCCGGACATTCTCGTTATGGGCGCCTATAGCAGGACACGCATCCGCGAGGATATTTTCGGGGGAACCACGCGCGACGTTCTGGAAAACCTGAACGTTCCAGTCCTGATGGCGCACTGATTCACAAAATCAGCGTTACGGAAGAGTCAATTTCCGCCACGAACTGTGACTCTTTCCTTTCAACGACGCATTTCTTTGAGTAAACACCATCCGACCCCGTTGGACCTTTTCGCAGGTGCAACAACCGAACGATGCCAATCGTCCCGGACGAGAGTTTTCCGGACACCAGGCACCGGAACAATGACTCGGAGTGCGGCTCTTGGCTAAGTGGGTGTATAATTTCGGAGCGGGCAAGGCCGACGGTTCGGCCAAGTTGCGGGAGCTTCTGGGTGGCAAGGGCGCCAACCTGGCTGAGATGGCCAATCTCGGGCTGCCTGTTCCCCCGGGCTTTACGATCTCGACCGAGGTCTGCACGCATTATTATGCCAACGGCCGTACCTACCCGAGCGATCTCGCCGATCAGGTCGAAGCCGGCCTGAAGGCGGTTGAGACAGCTCTTGGACGCGGCTTCGGCTCGACGGAGAAGCCGCTTCTGGTTTCTGTCCGCTCCGGCGCCCGCGCATCCATGCCGGGGATGATGGATACTGTCCTTAATCTCGGCCTTAACGACGTCACCGTCGCGGCGCTCGCACGCGAGACCAATGACGAGCGTTTCGCCTATGACAGTTTCCGGCGCTTCATCCAGATGTACAGCGACGTCGTGCTGGAGGTGGAGCATTACAATTTCGAGGAAATCCTCGAAGAATACAAAGAGCTCAAGGACTACAGTCTCGACACGGAAATGTCGGCTACCGACTGGAAGGCCATCGTCGCCGAATACAAGGCGCGGGTGAAAGAGGTTCTGGGAAAGGACTTCCCGGAAGACCCGAAGGAACAACTCTGGGGCGCTATCAGCGCCGTGTTCGGCTCTTGGATGAACCAGCGCGCAAACACCTACCGGCGCCTGCATGACATTCCCGAATCCTGGGGCACCGCCGTTTCCGTGCAGAGCATGGTATTCGGCAATATGGGCGATGATTGCTCGACCGGTGTCTGCTTCTCCCGCAACCCTTCGACCGGTGACAATCGCTTCTATGGAGAGTTCCTGGTCAACGCCCAGGGCGAAGATGTGGTTGCGGGGATTCGGACTCCGCAGCCGCTGACCATCGCCGAGCGCGAGGAAGGCGGCGGAAGTCTCGCCTCCATGGAAGAGGCCCAGCCGGACGTCTTCAAGGAACTCGTTGCCATCCGCGACAAACTTGAAGCTCATTATTGCGACATGCAGGACATGGAGTTCACGGTTCAGCAAAACCGGCTCTGGATCCTGCAGACCCGGAATGGCAAGCGCACGGCGGCCGCCGCTCTAAAAATCGCCTGCGATCTGGTGCGCGAAGGCCTCATCGAAAAGCGCGAGGCCGTGCAGCGTATCGATCCGGCGCAGCTCGACCAGATGCTGCACCCGACCCTCGATCCTGATGCTACACGCGATGTTGTTGGCCGCGGCCTCCCAGCCTCTCCCGGCGCCGCAAATGGACAGATCGTGTTCACCGCCGAAGAGGCGGAAGAATGGGTGAAGGCCGGCAAAAAGGTTGTCCTTGTCCGTAACGAGACCAGCCCCGAGGATATCGGAGGCATGCATGTGGCCGAGGGCATCCTTACCACACGCGGTGGCATGACATCCCACGCGGCCGTTGTGGCTCGCGGCATGGGCACCCCATGCGTCTCCGGTGCTGGTGAAATCAAGGTCGATGGCAAGAACAAGGTGATGCTGGCTGGCGGACGTGAATTCGCCGAAGGTGATGTTATCACCTTGGACGGCACCACCGGCGAGGTGATGAAGGGCGAAGTCGCCACCATCAAACCAGAGCTTACCGGCGATTTTGGTGAGCTGATGGGCTGGGTGGATGAGTTCCGTACCCTTGGTGTCCGGGCAAATGCGGAAACCCCGCTGGATGCCCAGACCGCCGTCGATTTCGGCGCCGAAGGCATCGGCTTGTCACGCACAGAGCACATGTTCTTCGATCCCGAGCGGATCGTTCACATGCGCGAAATGATTCTGGCCCGTGATCCTGAAGCCCGCCGCGCGGCCATTACCAAGCTGCTGCCGTATCAGCGCGATGATTTCACAGCCCTGTTCCGCATCATGAACGGCCTCCCGGCGACCATTCGCCTGCTTGACCCGCCGCTGAACGAATTCCTGCCGCATACGGACGAGGAAATGCAGGCAGTTGCCGACGCCGCCGGCGTCTCGCTCCGCGCCCTGCAGATCAGAAAAGCGGAACTGGATGAAGCCAACCCGATGCTGGGCCATCGCGGCTGCCGTCTTGGTGTGACCTATCCGGAACTCTGTGAAATGCAGGCCCGGGCGATCTTCGAAGCCGTCGTCGCAGTAAAGAAGGACGGCATCAAGGCCATTCCGGAAGTGATGATCCCGCTGGTCGGCACCAAGGCCGAAATGGACGATCAGGCTGTAATCGTCCGCCGCATCGCCGACGCGGTGAAAGTGGAAACCGGCGAAGACTTTGAATATATGGTCGGCACCATGATCGAGCTGCCGCGCGCCTGCATGGTCGCGGACGAAATTGCGGAGACGGCTGAATTCTTCAGCTTCGGCACCAATGACCTGACGCAGACCACCTTCGGCTTCTCCCGGGATGATGCAGGGTCCTTCATCGACGAATATCTGCAGCGCGGCCTGCTGCCTGCCGATCCGTTCATCACCATTGACCGGGATGGCGTCGGCGCCCTCGTACGCATGGGTGCCGAAAAAGGCAAAAAGACCCGCCCGGACCTGAAGATGGGGATCTGCGGTGAGCATGGTGGCGACCCGGCGTCGGTCCGCTTCTGCCACGAAGTCGGCCTAACATACGTCTCCTGCTCACCCTACCGGGTCCCGATCGCCCGCCTGGCGGCGGCGCAGGCGGCGATCGATGACTCTGACGACAAGCGCAAACAGGACGCTTGATCGATACAATAAGACGACTGAGAGTATTCTGTTAAACAAGCTTAACGCCGCCCCGAGGGGCGGCGTTTTTTCTTAGAAAAACTCTATCTAGTCGAACACTGTCGTTCGACACCATCCACCATGACTTTATATCCGAACACGTGGAAAGTATGGCTGAGGTACCCGTTAGCCGTATATTGAGCCACTGTGATGTGGTTGTCGCTTTTTCCCCGAACGCAGGGCGTCCCACCAGGATGCATTCCCTTGGTGATTTCACAGCGACCATCGGCATATGCATTCCTGAGCGCTTCATGGACAGCGTTTCCCGGCCACGCTTTCTCCTTATTTGAAACGGTTTGCCCACTTTTGACTGTACAGGCAGCCTTCGCCTCTGCCGTAACGACGAAACACGCGATGAGAGCTAGAGCGAACGCCCCAGCGTACCTTTTCAATTCGAGCATCATGTTTTCCAATCTTCGTGTGATAAGATAACAATTATTTGGATTAAGGTTATCAATAATATCTATTATTGATTGTATTTGAGTATCAAATTACTCACCTGCAAGCAAGCGAAAGCCCCTAACGAATGGTCTTTCTGGTTTCTGCGACTGTGGAAAGATGTAGTTAAGTGCTGAACGCGCAGTCAAAGCTGTCGGCACGTCCAAGCTGCAAATACGACGCCGATAGAGTTAGAACGAAGCCAAAAACAGTCATCCGTCTCTTACGACCGTCCGTCTCGAAAAACATGATTTTCCTGAGGGCGCCTTAGGCCCCTCGAAGCATCTCGTATACTGGATCCTGTTCGTGACAGAGCCACGCCAGGCAATCTCTGGAGCACTATCTGCACTCGGCAATGACCAACCGGCCGGCCGTAAGATCACATCTTCGGTTGATCATCGCGTTCGTCAGCCGCATCCTGACTTCGGTCGTGTTCTGCGGCTCGCAATGGATGCAGGTGTCCCGCCTGCGTCTCTTCATTGGAGGGAAATCGATGGGTGTCGCCGTCTATTCACACGGCCGTCCGACTGTGCGCGCGGTTGGTGGAATGGTTTCTTCCGCTCATCCGCTGGCCTCGGCGGCTGGAGCGAAGATGCTGGAGGCTGGTGGCAACGCGTTTGATGCCATCGTAGCGACCGCTGCGGTTCTCAATGTGGCCGAGCCCTTCATGTCAGGCCTTGCCGGGCTCGGATGCGCAACAGTGTTCAGGGCCGAAGACCGGAAAGTTCGCGTTCTCGATTTCCACCCGCCGGTGCCGGCAGCGTTCGATGCTAGCAAACTGGACAGTCTTGACATTCGGGACGGCGCGAACGCGAGTGGAACGCCGGGCAATCTCGCCGGCTGGTGCACGCTTGCCTCCGAGCTCGGCACACTTCCCTTGAGCACCCTCCTCACGCCAGCGATCAAGCATGCGTGGCAAGGTATCCCTGTCTCGCCATTCTTTGTCGAAATGGTGCGGGTCAGCCGTCCAAGAAACATGCAGCCGGAATGGCTCTCGACCTATATCGACCCGACCGACAACGCCACTCTCAATGCCGTCCTGAAGCAGCCCGATCTGGCGGAGACCCTTGAAGAGATTGCCTCAGAGGGGCCTTCCTATCTCTATGGCGGCCCACTCGGGCGAAAGATGGCCGCACATCTGCATTCGCTCGGTGGCTGCATGACAGAGGACGACCTCGCCGCTGTCGCACCAGTTTGGGAAGAGCCGGTAGTCACGACCTATCGCGGGCTCGACATTCACGTGCCGCCGCCACCGGCCGAATCCTTTCAATTCCTGCTGACCATGAAACTGCTCGACGGTATCGATATTGGTGCCATGGGCCATCTTTCAGCAGATCACCTGGACATGGTTTTCCGCGCCGTCCGTCTGGCGGCGGAAGTCCGCATCCGTAACAACAAATGTAGCCCGGCACGGGTCGCCGAACTCCTCAGCGAAAGCTATATCGAGCCGCTACGCGCACGGCTGCTCGCCCCGGCACCGATTACCGGACGCACTGAGCAGTTCGGTGACGGCCCTCTGCCCGGGAGCGTGGAGCTGCGCGAGCATACGACATCCTTCTCTGCCATTGATCGCGACGGCAATGCTGTTTGCCTGACCCAAAGCCTCGGCTCCATGTTCGGCTCAGGTGTCGTTATTCCGGGAACAGGCGTGACCATGAACAACTTCATGAACTGGGGCGACCTTCACCCGGACTCCCCGAACCGCCTTATCGGCGGGGAACGTTTCGGGATGTGCCTCGCCCCCTCAATCTCACTCAAAGACGGCGAGGCAGTGCTCGCGCTCGGCACGCCCGGAAGCTACGGTATTCTGCAAACTCAGGCGCAGGCCATGGTCCATCACCTCGATTTTGGCCTCGATCTTCAGGCCGCCATCGACGCTCCCCGCGCCCGTCTTTGGGACGGCGCCAAGGTCAATATCGAAGCGCGCGTGGAAGAGCCGGTGATCGAGGAGTTGAAAAGGCGCGGCCATCAGGTTGGTTCGCTAAAACCGTTCTCAATGGAGTGTGGCGGTATGCACGCGATACGCCGCGATCCGAAGAGTGGCGCCCTCTCCGGTGCTGCGGATTCGCGCCGGGACGGGGCAGCCATCGCACTCTAAGGATCTAATTCACCGAGACTTCTAGATACCGCAACAGCGGTCTGCGCTACCTGAGGCTATCTGCGACAGATCCAATTCCCATTGCTGGAGAATCATCAGGCCGCTTTCAGCATCTCATAATGCGGGATGCCGTCCTCGTCATAGGGACCGCGGATAATCTCGTAGCCTACGCTCAGATAAAAGTCCTTGAGGTATGACTGCGCATTCAGCCTGACGGGACCGCGACCGTACAGCTCCAGTGCACGAGCATGACCCTCTTCCATAAGCTTCCGGGCAAGCCCCCTACCGCGAGCTTCAGGCGTTACCAGAACACGTCCCAGGGCCGGCTCGTCGTAATAGTCACCCGGGCCGAGAATCCGCAGATAGGCGAGGAATGTTCCGTCCTGGGCGCGCCCGATCAAATGAAAGGCCAGGTGATCTTTGCCGTCGATATCCGGATAGAAGCATTTCTGCTCGAGGACGAAAACATCCTGACGCTGCCTCAAAATATCATAGAGATCAGCGCAAGAGAGGCTTTCAAAGCCCTCGAATGTCCAATCGACCATGATTAGCCCCTTTGTCGGTGAATCAAGAACGTCCCGCCTGTTCCCATAGCGCCGGATAGCGTCTTCGGACAAGAGTGGAAACCGGGACGATTGCAATACCGCGGGAGACTGCATCCGGAATCCAGTCCCGGAGCACCGTGATCGTCGCATCGTGCGGATGCCCGATGGCAATGGCCGCACCTGTCCGACGGGCAATCTTCTCTGCCTGCTCCAGACGATACCGGACCTCCTCGGGTGTGTCTTCATTATCGAGAAAGACATCGCGGGTCAGCACCGGCACCCCGGCCGCGCGCGCCGTACTGACCCCGGCGCTGTCCGGTGCGGTCACCGAATCGAGAAAAAACAGCCCCCGACGACCAAGTGCAGCCATTACGACCTGCATGCCGGTCATGTCAGTGGTGAAACGACTACCCATGTGATTATTGACGCCGACGTAGCCGCTGAAGCGGGAGAGGCCCCATTCGAGTTTTTCGGCGAGCTCCACCGGATTGTCTCTGACCCGGAGCGCTTTTGGGCCGGGATCGGCATCCGCGCTCTTCGGCTGCATCGGCACGTGCACCATCAATTCGTGCCCACGGGCTCGCGCCGCCGCGGTTTGTCTTTCCAGATCATGCGCGTAGGTCAAATAAGACAGCGTCAAAGGCGCAGGAAGTGCAACCACGGCGTCTGAACGCCGACGGTCAATCCCGATATCGTCGATCACCAGAGCGATCATCGGCTTACCGGCCTCTGCCTTGTAGGCAATTGCATTCCGTATCCAGGCGGGTTTCTTAACAGGGGTCGGGTCCGCTAAGGGAGGAATGATCACGGGCACAGGGCTCGCGGCTTTTTCCGGCGCAGGTTCAGCGACTTTGGCTATCAGCCGATCAAGTGCAACCTGATCGAGCGGCTTGGGTCCGACGGGTTCGGGGATCGGAAATTCCGGTGTCTTCCGCGCCAATGCAGCACCCTGCTCCTCATCAACTGCTACATCAATGGCTACCCCTTTGGTGGCTTGCTCAGCCCCGAACTGCATGCCGGCCCAAAGACCGACACCGAAGACAGCCAACACGAAGGCCCCGCCGCCAACCGTGAGAACCAATCTGTTGATACCGTTTTTGTCTTTGCGTTTCCGCGCCATAAACCGGTCCCAAAAGGGTTTGCCAAGCCACGCGTGCCGGGGCAGTCTCTATTCGCTCGCGCGGAGGCTTGCTATAAACACTAGAAGAGCCTCCGATCTTACTTCAACACATTTCGATAAAACTCTGAAAATGTTCATACTTATCGACAACTACGATAGCTTTACCTACAATCTTTGGCACTTCCTGGGGTCATTGGGCGTGGAAGTTGTTGTACACCGCAACGATCAGATCAGCACCGATGAGGTGATGGCACAGAACCCGCAGGGCATTGTGCTATCGCCGGGTCCGCGCGATCCGGACAGCGCAGGCATCTGTCTTGAACTTATCGAGCGCGCCGCCGGAACAGTTCCCGTGTTCGGTGTTTGCCTCGGGCTGCAATCTATCGGACAGGCCTTCGGCGGCAACATCACCCGTGGACCGGTTCCGATGCATGGCAAAATCAGTCCGGTGACGCATACGAATAAAGGTGTTTTCGAGGGACTGCCAAGCCCGTTCAATGCAACACGCTATCACTCGCTTGTCGTCGACCGGGAGACTCTGCCGGATTGTCTCGAAATCACCGCCGAGACGGAAGACGGCATGATCATGGGGCTGCAGCATCGAGACTTGCCGATCCACGGCGCCCAGTTTCATCCCGAAAGCATCGCCTCGGAGCACGGACACAAACTCCTGCAGAACTTCCTGCGGATTTCCGGTGTGAATGCCGAGCCACTGAAACCGCTTGAGCAGCTTGAATCAGAATTGCGGAAAACCGGAGCATGAGTGGCGACATCCAGGACATGAAGTCGCTGATCGCGCACGTGGCGACCGGAGCCCCGATGTCGGAAGAGCAGGCCGAGACCGCCTTCGATATCATCATGTCGGGCAACGCCACCCCTGCGCAGATGGGCGGTTTTCTAATGGCGCTCCGGGTCCGCGGCGAAACCGTCGAGGAAATCACCGGCGCCGCCAAGGCCATGCGGGCGAAAGCACTCCGCGTCAGTGCGCCTGCCAATGCCATGGACAATGTAGGCACCGGCGGAGATGGGGCGAAAACCTACAACATCTCCTCCGCCAGCGCCTTCGTGCTGGCCGGTACGGGACAACCTGTGGCCAAACATGGAAATCGCGCCCTCTCCTCTCGGACTGGAGCAGCCGACGTTTTGAGCGCGCTCGGCATCAATAACGAGTGCGACATGAGCCTGGTGCAGAAGGCCATCGATGAGACCGGTATCTGCTTTCTGATGGCGCCGCGTCATCATTCCTCCATGCGCCATGTCGGCGGCACCCGGGTCGAGCTCGGCACCCGGACCATCTTCAACCTGCTTGGCCCGCTTTCAAATCCCGCCTTCGTAAAGCGTCAACTCGTGGGCGTCTTTGCGCGCGAATGGGTTGAGCCAGTGGCGCAGGTGCTGGGCAAACTCGGCTCCGAACGGGCTTGGGTGGTGCATGGCTCAGATGGTCTGGATGAAATTACCACGACCGGTCCGACCTACGTCTCCGCACTGGAAGACGGCAAGGTCCGTTCCTTTGAGATTTCACCGGAGGATGCGGGCCTGCCGCTGGCAAGACCGGAAGATCTTAAAGGCGGGGCTCCGGAAGAGAACGCGAACGCTCTTCGCGCACTGCTGGAAGGCCAGACGGGCCCCTATCGCGACGTGGTGCTGTTCAATACTGCCGCCGCTCTGATGGTCTCGGAAAGAGTATCCAACCTGAAAGACGGTGCCGCTCTAGCGGCGGAGACGATCGACAACGGCAAGGCGCTGGCGAAACTCGACGCGCTCATCAAGGTGACCAATTCCCTAAACGAGGCGGCATCCAAT
Organism: Nisaea sp.; assembly: GCF_039990255.1. Taxonomy (GTDB): domain Bacteria; phylum Pseudomonadota; class Alphaproteobacteria; order Thalassobaculales; family Thalassobaculaceae; genus Nisaea. The sequence continues at coordinate 1,596,456 of NZ_JBDXGG010000018.1, forward strand.
GACTGATATCCTCGCCAAGATCTGTGCGGACAAGCGCGATCATATCGCCGCCTGCAAGGTGGCCAGGCCAGAGGCAAAGCTGAAAACCCGTGCTGAAGAAGCTTCAGCGCCGCGGGGATTTGGAGCGGCCTTGGGACGGGCTTCCAGGGTCGGCTACGGCCTGATCGCTGAGGTCAAGAAGGCATCGCCCAGCAAGGGCCTGATCCGCGCCGATTTCGACCCGCCGCGCCTCGCTGAGGCTTATGCGGGCGGCGGTGCGACCTGCCTCTCGGTCCTGACCGATATGCCGTACTTTCAGGGGCATGACGATTATCTTATCGCTGCCCGGAACACTGTGACGCTGCCTGTCCTGCGTAAGGACTTCATGCTCGACCCTTACCAGATCTGGGAATCGCGCGCACTCGGTGCGGATTGCATTTTGTTGATCATGGCTGCCCTCGAAGACGAACAGGCGGCAGACCTTGAAGCTCTGGCGACAGAGCTCGGTATGGATGTGCTGATCGAAGTGCATGACGGGACGGAACTGGACCGGGCATTGAAGCTGAAATCGCCCCTTATCGGTATCAACAACCGCAATCTCAAGACCATGGTGACAGATATCGCGACGACCGAAGAACTGGCCGCAAGGGTTCCGGCGGACCGGCTCCTGATATCAGAGAGCGGTCTCTATGAGCCGGCTGACCTGGCCCGCATGGCTGCTGTCGGCGCCCGGTGCTTCCTCGTCGGTGAAAGCCTGATGCGGCAGGAGGATGTGCGGCGAGCCACCGCAATGCTTCTGAACGATCCTGTGCCGGCCGTCGCCTAAGCACCCGTCTCCTTAAAGGCATACGGAAGAAAAGATGAGCGAACTGACCCATTTCGACGAGCGCGGCAATGCCGCCATGGTCGATGTCGGCGACAAGGAAATCACTGAACGGATCGCTACAGCGGCCAGCACCGTGACAATGGCCCCGGCGACCATGAAACTGATCGTCGATGGCGGCGTAAAGAAAGGCGATGTCCTTTCCGTCGCGCGCCTCGCCGGCATCATGGGGGCAAAGAAGACCCCGGACCTGATTCCGCTCTGCCATCCACTCGCCCTCACTTCCGTCAAGGTCGAGCTGACCTGCGATACCGACAGCAACACAGTCGAGATAGAGGCCACCTGCAAGCTGAAGGGCCGCACCGGTGTCGAGATGGAAGCACTGACCGCTGTCAGTATTGCGGCCCTCACCGTCTATGACATGTGTAAGGCCGTCGACCGGGGCATGAAGCTCAATAATATACGTCTAATTCATAAAGCAGGCGGCAAATCCGGAGACTGGCATGGCGAATGACCTGTTGCCGGTCGAGGAAGCGCTGAGCCGTATCCTCTCCACGATGCCCGTAATGCCTGCCGAGGAAGTCCCGCTGACGGACGCACACGGCCGCACCGCAGCAGTCGATATCGCGGCACGTCGCACACAGCCTCCGGAAGCCGTCTCGGCAATGGACGGTTATGCCGTGCGCGGCGCGGACGTGGCCGAAAAGAGTGCAAAACTGAGACGGATCGGCACCGCGCCCGCCGGCCATGTCTTCGAGGGTACAGTCGGTCCCGGCGAGGCGGTTCGCATTTTTACAGGCGGCGCGGTGCCTGATGGCGCCGACACCATCGTCATTCAGGAAGACGTGAACGCCAGCGCGGAAAAAGATGGAGCCACTCTCGATGTTACCCAAGCGACCATAACTGGCGCCTATGTGCGCCCGGCCGGGCTCGATTTCCGTGAGGGCGATATCCGAATCAAGGCCGGACGGGTATTGACCGCACGGGATATCGGCATGGCCGCCGCCATGAACGTGCCCTGGATCGAGGTACGCCGTAAGCCGCGCGTCGCCATTCTGCCGACAGGCGACGAAATCATCCGGCCGGGAGATCCTACCGGGCCTAACAAGATCGTCAGCTCCAACAGTTATGCACTCGCCGCGCTGGTCCGGGCTTGCGGCGGAGAGCCGACCATCCTGGGCATTGCACCGGATACGATTGATGGCCTGCAGGCCATGGTACGCGGCGCCAAGGGAGCCGACATCCTGATCACAACTGGGGGGGCTTCAGTCGGCGAGCACGATCTTGTCCGTCACGCACTCGGCAGCGACACGTTCGGCCCGGGCGGTCTTGAGCTTGATTTCTGGAAGATCGCCATGCGGCCTGGCAAACCGCTGATCTTCGGCCATATCGGCGAAACCCCGCTGCTTGGCCTGCCAGGCAACCCGGTTTCAACTATCGTCTGCGGCACTGTATTCCTGCGCCCGGCCATCTCCGCAATGCTCGGCCGAACCGAACCGGACAACCGTACTTTGAAGGCGCGCCTTGCCATGCCGCTCAAGGAAAACGACCGGCGCCAGGACTATCTGCGCGCGACCTATCATCTGGATGAAAGTGGCGAGGCGGTGGTCGAGATTTTCGAACGCCAAGACAGCTCCATGCTCGCCCTGCTGGCTGATGCAAACTGTCTGCTGATCCGCCCGCCGCATGGACCGGCTCTTCCCGCCGGTGCCAAAGTCGATGTTCTTCCCCTCGGTATCGGTACTGTTTCAATCTGATCTCCCCGCTCGATCAAAGGCTTGACGCCTGACAAGAACCAAAGTAGAACATTTAAATGTTTATCTTTTGTTCTTAACGGAACCAGTACGGGAGTCTCCGATGCTCACCAAAAAGCAGCACCAACTTTTGCTGTTCATCCAGAAACGGCTGGAAGAGGACGGCGTCTCCCCCTCCTTCGATGAAATGAAGGATGCACTCGAGCTCAAATCCAAATCAGGTATTCACCGGTTGATCACAGCCTTGGAGGAACGCGGTTTCATCCGGCGCCTGCCGCACCGGGCGCGGGCGCTTGAGATTTTGCGCACCCCCGATTCAAGTGCGACGGTATCGGTGGCGGCACAGGCAGCCGAAACACATCCAGCGGCACTGGATCGTCCGGCCAGCCGCGGTTTCACCCCGAATGTCATCCCTGGTAATTTCACCCGCGCCTCGCGAAACGTGGAGGAAACGGCCCCTCCCGTGCCGGAGGAGGCAGCGCATTCAGATGAGGAAATGATCGATCTTCCCATGTTGGGACGGATTGCCGCCGGCACGCCGATCGAAGCCCTGCGCGACAATAGTGCGCGCATTGGCATTCCGGGCTCCTTGATCCGGGCGGGAGATCATTACGCGCTTGAAGTTTCCGGCGATTCCATGGTCGATGCCGGTATTCTCGACGGCGATACAGTGATCATCAAACGCGGAGATACAGCCGATAACGGCAGTATCGTCGTCGCCCTTGTCGATGAGCACGAAGTGACGTTGAAACGCCTGCGCCGACGCGGCCATGCCATTGCGCTGGAACCAGCCAACCCGAATTATGAAACACGTATATTCGGCCCGGATCAGGTCAAGATCCAGGGCAGTCTCGTCGGATTAATGCGGAAATATTAGGCCTGGCGGCTAACCGGCGTTCGAGCCCCAGATCACACCGAGATCGGCAATCTTCACGTCTGCCTTCGGCTTGCTGCGCGCACGCACCGAAAGTACGTGACGACGCTCTTCTTGTGCCTTGTTGATCGCGACGCTCTTGATCTCTCGCCGGTTGGTCAGCGGAATCTGATCGAACACCGAGGTCGCCCACTCCTGGCGTGCATCATTGCCTTCTTCGTCAGAAGCTTTCTTGATTGCGATATAGGCAAGGTTCTTCGTGCCAACAACATCGGATACCGAGTCAGCAAGAATGTTCAGGGCTCGCTTTTTCAAAGTGTCCGACACCAGCTCTTCACCTTTCTTTAAATCGCGGTCCGAGAGACAGGATTAATTAATTTGTATAAAGTTATCTCTTTTTTCGTAGGAAATTTCAATTTGTTTAATTTCGACCATGCATCGCCGCACCAGACCAGGGCCTGAATCCCTGTATTTTCCTTGAGTATACTACTTTCGGCACGGGTTTATCCAGCCAGATCGCAATAGAGCCTCCCGCCCTGATTTGCTTCGGCCCAAGGATCAACCGCGGCATAGAGCAGGTATCCGGCACTCGGACCCGAGTCACAAGAATGTCCGCACGCAGGCAATCTTCTGCAAGAGACTGCGCATCTGACGACCAAGCAACAAAGCCGATCGATGGCGCGTCCATCGCGCAGCCCAGACTGTCGCAGTGGAACCGAAGAAGCGACTTCGGCCCGCCTTCTTGCGCTTCCACTCCTGCGCGGCGGCGCCAGACATCGACAGCAAACCCCGAATGCCTCGAGGTCGAGACTATCCCCGACCCTGAAAACACACCTACCATCTTGGCCCGGTCCGCTATGACCAGCGTTGGCGGAACCCACGGAGAGGTGACAAGAACGCCCAAGCACACAACAAGAACCGGAACCGCACAAAACCGTATTTGGCCATGTAACAGACACAACCAAAGCCCAGAGCACGCCGTGACGCCAATGACCCACCCTGGAGCCGCAGCGACAGCATGTGTTGCATACGGCCAACCCTGCACGATCCTGGCAAGATGGAGCACACCATCTATACCCCAACCCATCGGCACCAGCGCCAGCCCCTCCAATCCGAATGGCATAAGGATCAACGCCGCCGCACCGAAAGGCATAATCCAGAGGCTCGCAGCCGGAACAGCGAGCATGTTGGTCGCAACTCCGTAAAGCGCGGCTTTCTGGAAATGATAGAGCGCCAACGGCAATGTAGCGCTTGAGGCCACGAAAGAACTCAGGGCAAGCAGCCCAACATGCCTCGCAAAACGGCCAAACCGGCGGCCATCAGCCGGATACTTGTTCCACGTACCAGTCTCGTAGACGGCGACGAGGCATATCACTGCGGCAAAGGATAATTGAAAGCTGGCACCCAAGACATATTCGGGACGCACCACCATGATGATCGCAGCCGCGGACGCGATCAGGCGAATCGAAATCGCACGGCGGCCGATTAGAACACCGATCAGCACGACCAACGTCATGACATAGGCGCGCTGCGTTGGCACGGACGCTCCGGACAACAGCAGATAAACTGTCGCGAACAGTATTGCGCCAGTTGCCGCCATTCTTCTTGTTGGCCAGCGCAATGCGATCCCGGGATGGAGGCTCAGCATCAATCGTATAAAGAAGAACACGCACCCCGCGACCAGCCCCATATGCAACCCGGAGATGGCGAGCAGATGCGCAATCCCCGCATCCCGCATCGCCTCTGTTGCACTTTCGGAGATCCAGTCCCGGTCCCCGACAAGAAGCGCGGCGGCAAGCGCACCGGTGTCTCCTGGGAGACGGGATCTGATCCGCTCCGAAAAGTCACTGCGAAGCACCGAGAGGCCGCCTGACAGGGGTATATCCCCGGCTGCCTCAGCAGCCACCGGCCCGAGGGCAAAACCGACGGCGCCGATCCCGCCAAAATAAAGCACCCTCTGAAAATCGTAGGCATAAGGAGCAACCGGCGGAGGCGGCGGTTTGAAACGCCCGAATACTGTGACTCGCGATCCCACCGAGGGCGCCCTGTCCCGTTTCAGTAAAAGCAGCCTCACACGGCCAGGCTGGTTTTCCGGCCCGACTCGGCCAAGGCGCTCAACGCGTACGATCAATCGCTCTCCCCGTGATGTGACCCGCACATCCTCCACAATCCCGGAAAGAGAAGCCGCTGTTTCCCGTTTCAGGACCGGCGCGGCAACCTGCCAGGTCCTGAACTGCGCTGCAGAGAAACCGGCAGCAGCGGCAAGTAACGGCATCAGGCAAAACACACAAAGCATTGAGCGCCTTACAGCCGCCACAGTCAGCACAAGGGAGGCAAGCACCAACGGCCCAGTCCAGAGGGGCGGCTCAGTGAGCAATTCGAAGTAGCTAAAAATACCGGCGCCAAACGCAACGGGCAGCCAGAGCCCGGCACGCGGGCGGTTTTCCGCCAGGGCATCCGCCAACCAGTCACCAACTCCCACAAGCCCGCGACGCAGCACAGCTCTCACCACTGTCCAATCTCGCACTGCAACGGTCAATGTGCTACATAGCCCGGCGCCCGCAGGCGGAGATTGCCGGGGCTGACTTTTTGCCAAACAAAATCACGAGAAACAGCTCCATGTCCGTTGTCACGCGTTTTGCCCCGTCGCCAACCGGTTTCCTGCATATCGGTGGCGCAAGGACCGCGCTCTATAACTGGCTCTATGCGCGGCACACGGGCGGAAAATATCTTGTCCGGATCGAGGACACAGACAAGGCACGCTCCACACCCGAAGCGGTGCAGGCGATCTTTGACGGTCTCGCGTGGCTGGGCCTGCTTGGCGACGAAGAGCCGGTCTATCAATCAGCCCAACTGGAGCGCCATGCGGAAGTGGCAAAGGAACTGGTCGCCAAGGGCCGGGCCTATTACTGCTACTGCACCCCGGAAGAACTCCAGAGCATGCGCGAAGAGGCGAAGGCTGCCGGAAAACCGATGCGGTACAACGGGATGTGGCGCGATCGCGATCCGTCGGAAGCACCTTCGGGCGTCGCCCCGGTTGTCCGCCTCAAGGCCCCGCTAGAAGGCGAGACGACGCTGGCCGACCATATTCAGGGCGAAGTCACTGTGCAAAACGAGCAGCTAGACGATTTCGTGCTGCTGCGTGGCGACGGCACCCCGACCTACATGCTGTCCGTGGTCGTCGACGACCATGATATGGGCATCACCCATGTTCTGCGCGGCGACGACCACCTGAACAACGCCTTCCGCCAGTCCGCGCTTTACCGCGCGATGGAATGGGACGTTCCGGAATTCGGCCATATCCCGCTGATTCACGGTGCTGACGGCGGCAAACTGTCAAAGCGTCACGGCGCGCTCGGCGTGGATGCGTACCGGGAGATGGGCTATCTGCCGGAAACCGTAAACAATTATCTGCTCCGCCTCGGCTGGGGGCATGGCGACGATGAGATCATCTCCTCCGCGCAAGCCATTGAATGGTTCACGCTGGAAGCTGTCGGTCGCTCTCCGTCCCGTTTCGATCTTGCCAAACTGGAAAATCTGAATGGCCATTATATCCGCGAAGCCGATGATGAAAGGCTGACAGAACTCGTGGTCGCCGGTCTCGGCAACGTTGATGAGCAAGGCCGCAGCCGGATTCTCAAAGGCATGGGCGGTCTTAAGCAGCGCGCCAAAACCATAGTTGAACTGACCGATAGTGCTGCGTTCTACGCTGCATCTGTGCCCTTGAATTTCACGGAAAAGGCCCAAAATCTCCTCACGGAAGAAGCTCTCAGCCACCTCACCGCCCTCATCGCCGATCTTGAAGCGATGCCGGATTGGACCGAGGAAGCCATCGAGCAGGCCGTCCGAACAATCGCCGAAAAAGCCGATATCAAGCTCGGGAAACTTGCCCAACCGCTGCGCGCAGCGCTTTCGGGATCAACCGTTTCGCCGGGTATTTTCGAGGTTGCCGCCGTTCTCGAACGCGCGGAAACCCTGGCACGGCTCAAGGCAGTTTGCGGCACTGCACAATAAAGACTAATATCCGCCGCGATTAAGCGGCACGTTGCCCCAATTAGCCCCAGGGGAATGCGGGGCAGCCGCCCAACAAGAACTAAGGGAAGCTCAGGATGACTGAATCAAACACCGGCAGCTTTACACTCACCGATAACCAGACCGGCACCAGCTACGACCTTCCAGTCCTGCACGCATCGGTCGGCCCGAATGTGGTCGATGTCCGGAAGTTTTACGCCCAGACGGATCATTTCACCTATGACCCCGGCTTCACGTCAACTGGCTCTTGCGAGTCCGGCCTGACCTATATCGATGGTGACAAGGGCATTCTGCTGCATCGCGGCTTTCGGATCGAAGATCTCGCTGCCAACTGCTCCTTTCTCGAGGTTGCCCATCTGCTGCTGAACGGCGAACTGCCGAACAAGGAACAGAAGAGCAAGTTCGATCATGACGTGACCTATCACACGATGGTGCACGAGCAGCTCAGCAACTTCTATCGCGGCTTCCGTCGGGATGCGCACCCGATGGCCATCCTTTGCGGTGTGGTCGGCGCCCTGTCCGCTTTCTATCACGATTCCACAGACATCAATGACGAGCACGCCCGCATGGTGGCGTCCTTCCGTCTGATCGCGAAGATGCCGACCCTGGCAGCCATGGCGTACAAATACTCCATCGGTCAGCCGTTCAATTATCCGAAAAACAACCTCGGTTATGCCGAAAACTTCCTGCACATGATGTTCTCGGTCCCGGCCGAGGAATACGAGATGAACCCGGTCCTGGCCAAGGCAATGGACCGCCTGTTCATCCTGCATGCCGATCATGAGCAGAACGCGTCCACATCGACCGTCCGCCTCGCCGGCTCTTCCGGTGCCAACCCGTTCGCCTGCATCGCGGCTGGTATCGCCTCGCTCTGGGGTCCGGCACATGGCGGCGCGAACGAAGCCGTGCTGACGATGCTCAACGAGATTGGCCATAAGGACAATATCAAGGAGTACATCGCAAAGGCGAAGGACAAGGACGATCCGTTCCGTCTGATGGGCTTCGGTCACCGGGTCTACAAAAACTACGATCCCCGTGCGAAGGTCATGCAGGAGAGCTGCCACGAGGTGCTTGAAATCCTCGGTGTCGACGATCCGCTGCTGGAACTGGCGATGGAGCTCGAGAAGATCGCGCTGGAAGATCCCTATTTCGTCGATCGCAAGCTGTTCCCGAACGTCGACTTCTATTCCGGCATCGTGCTGAAAGCGATGGGCTTCCCCACCTCCATGTTCACCGTCCTGTTCGCCGTTGCCCGGACCACGGGCTGGGTCGCGCAGTGGAAGGAAAGCATCGAGGATCCGCAGGCAAAAATTGGCCGACCGCGCCAGCTTTACACGGGTCCGACCGAACGTCCGTTTGTCGAACTTGGCAAACGCTAAGCTCCCAAACTTGACGAGAAGCAAAAGTACAAACGGCGGCACTTTGGTGCCGCCGTTTTTCATTCCAGCCTGAAGACCTCAAGAACACTATTCGGTTGGTCGTTTAAAACGCGCGAGAAAGTTCACAGCCACTTCCGCAGCATCAATATCGCTATTACGCCCCTTACGCCGGGTTTCTCCGTCCCTCAAGGCCCTGGGCACGGCGTGCCCTCCTCCTTCGACACGCAGCAACCTGACGGTGCGAGGCGCAATGCAGCCGGTCCAGTTGATCTCCCGGACACGGCTCCCGTCATCTGGGTCCAGGTCTTCAAGCATTTCTGCCTCCTGCCCGGTACAGCTATGAATCCGGCGCCAAAAATCCAGCGTCTCAGGCACAGATATCTCCCGTCCGACCCGGAAAATCCAACCATCCCAAGGCAAAACCCTATCGTTGGTTCCGGCAATCACCATCAACGGAGCCGGATAGAGGGCGCGGCAAGCGTCCCGATCGCGCTCCGTCATTGTTCCGATCACCGGAACAGCGGCCGCAAAGGGCGAGTCTGGATGGCAAAGCAGCCCATAAGACATGATCGCCCCGTCCGAGATCCCTGTCAGGTAAATCCGCGCAGGATCGGCACGCCTGGTTTGGATCAGCTCCCGAACAACGGCAAAGATGAAACCTGCGTCATCAACCGATCGTCCGTCCGGAAGAGTCGTATTCCTCAGACCTGGCGCTAAATTCCACTGCCCCCAGAGTGCTGCTGGGCTGGCTACCAAGAACTCTTGGCCCAAAGCATGCTGCTCTAGCGCGGACCACCCGACTCTTTCCAGAGATCCACGATCAGCGATCGCTTGGTCCCGCTTTCTGAAACCGTGAATATGGACCACGAGAGGACGCGCTCCCCCCACCATATCGGCTCCAGCCAGCCTGTAGATTCGTTGATGGTCCTGCCAAAGCAGCGGCACAACCTCAGAATCGTCAGCCGAAAAAGAAATCAGGAAGACAAAAAGATATGCGATTCGAGACATGATGAGTCTTCCTTCTAACGCAAAACAGACCTAAGCGGGAGAAGGGTTGCTTATTTTCGTGGATGAATTCAATTCTCGGAACGGTTCAGTCAACCAATTCCAATTTGGCCGCCTTCGCCACTGCGAGTGCCGCTTGATCCGAAGGAGCAATCTCACCGGTTCCGAGAACTGCGCGTAATTCATCAGCAGCCCGGGAGCAGTCGGCACGGGCTCGAGTATCATCAAACATCCGCGCAACCGCCACAGTCAGAGAATCGGGTGTGCAATTGTGCTGCATGAAGAAGGGCTGGACCGGCCGCTTCAAGATCCAGTTCGCCAGGACCACGGCATCCATGTTGACAAGCATCCGCCCAATCGGCACGGAAAGCGGATTAACCTTGTAACCAACAACAGTCGGGACGCCAGCAAGCGCCAACTCAAGCGTCACGGTACCAGAGGCTGCCAACGCCGCATTCATGGCAGCAAACGCATCATACTTGTCGTCGGCATCTTCAAGGATGACCGGTTGCACCGGCCAATCCTCAACCCCGTCGCGAATCATGTCGGCAACACCGGACACAGTCGGTATCAGAACCCTCAAATCCTTATAACGCGGCGCAAGCCGTCGCACAGTTTCGCCGAAGCTTGGGAGCAACCGGCGCACTTCGCCGCGACGGCTCCCAGGAAACACGCCGAGAACCGGCGCCTTCGGCGGGATTCTCGTTCGCGCGCGCAGACGGGCGTCATCGCCAATCGGCTGCTCCGATGCGGGATGGCCAACGAATGTGGTCTTGAGCCCATGCTCTTGGAAATAGGACGGCTCGAATGGAAACAGAACGAGAAGCTCGTCGAGGAACTTCGAGATAGTCTTGGCACGGCCGGGCCGCCAGGCCCAAACGGTCGGCGCCACCATATGCACCAAAGGAAACGAGGCGATCTGACCAGCAGCGCGACGCGCATAGAGCCGCTTCTGAACACGCAAGTTGAACGCCTTGGAATCAACCGTCAGTAAGACATCCGGCTGCAGCTCCACGATATTATCCACGGTTTGCCCGATGCGCCGGAGCAAATTCGGGATATGCGGAAGCACTTCGAATACCCCCATCACAGCCATTTCCGACATCGGGAAAAGGCTGGTCAGACCTTCCGCAGTCATCCGGTCTCCGCCGACACCGGCGAAACGCACCCGACCTCCAGTCATCTTCTTGAGGGATTTCATCAGGCCGGCCGCGAGCACATCGCCAGATGCTTCACCGGCTACGATATAGACCAGCGGCGTACGCTCTGTAGCCTTTGTCACTGGTCTAACTCCCGGAGTCCATCGACCCCCACAAGAAACAGTCCGGCTCCGTTCGCGGCATCAACGGCGGCCGTTCGGTCGACGAGGATTGTTGCCCCCGCCTCAACCGCTATTCCACGAAATCCAGCAGCGGCAGCACCCCGCACCGTATCCGGTCCGATTGTCGGAAGGTCCGCCCGGCGCTCCTGTCCGCGCTTGCGCATTTTGATCAGGATCGGTCCCTCAGCGCTGTCTCTCTTCAGTCCCGCGGACCGGGCAATCATCGCGTCAGTTCCCTCGACGGCTTCCACAGCCAGCACCAGCCCTTCCTGGACTACAACCGCCTGCCCGACATCCGCCGGGCTTAACGCTTCAAGAACGGCCTTGCCGCGCGCGATGTCAAACTCTGCGCTCGCGTCGGGCGCCCCCTCCGTGATCGCCCCTGCCGGCATCAGATATCCGCCAAGCACATCGTCAATCCCGACCACTCTGAAACCGTCGCTTTCAAGTTCTTCGATAATGACGGAGAGCAAACCGTCGTCACCAAAGGCCTTACGACCGGCCTTGGCCAGCATCTTTGCCGACCGCATATCGAGAGACATGTCCGAGAAGGCCGGTCTGCGCATCGGCCCGGCCATTACCACTTCTTCAACCGAGGCGTCTTTCAGATGCTTCAGTGTGCCGCTGGTAGCCCCGAGCCGAACCCATGCATGGTCTAGACCCTCAACGGTTTCCTGATCTGTCTGCCCCTCGAAAGCGATCAGAAAAACACCGTCACCATCGCTAAGGCGCCGCTCAGCTATACGGCGGGGCAACACCCCTCTGCCGGCGAGAATTCCGAGCTTCGGCATATCTGGACCTCAGGTCCTGCCAGGCTGGCAGATTGCACCACGGCTGCTCGTCGCACGGATGAAACCGACAATATCCGTAACAACCTCATTGTCGCTGAATTCGCGAGCTACGGAATCCACACGTTCAAGGAACGTGCCTTCGTCAGCGAACAGCAACCGGTAAGCCTTGCGCAGTTCAGCGATCTGTTCCTGCGTGAATCCCCGGCGCTTCAGGCCAATCAGATTGAGCCCAGACAATCGCGCCCGGTCCCCCATCACGGTTCCGAACGGGATTACATCATTCTCGACGCCGGTAAGGCCACCAATCATGGCGTGCTTGCCGATACGCACGAATTGGCGCGCGGCGCTAAGCCCTCCGAGAATCGCGAAATCACCAACTGTCACATGCCCAGCGATGGTGGCGTTGTTTGCCAGAATGACATTATCACCGACAACACAATCATGTGCCACGTGAGAGCCTGCCATGAAAAGACAACTGTCACCGACCTTGGTTATCATGCCACCGCCTTCGGTGCCGATATTCATGGTGACGTGCTCGCGGATCACATTCCGCGCGCCAATCACCAGCTCGGACGGCTCCCCGCCATATTTTAAGTCCTGAGGGATCTGCCCGATCGACGAGAACGGAAAAATCTCCGTCTCCGCACCGATGCGGGTCCGGCCCTCCAGAACCACATGGGCATGGAGACGGCATCCGTCGCCAAGAACGATGTTCGGACCTATGATGCAATAAGGACCGATCTGTACTCCGGATCCAATCTCTGCAGCGGGATCGACAATCGCGGTCGGATGGATGCTCAGCTCTTGCGATGTCATCCTCTAGCTGTCCACGATCATCGCGGAGAAAGTCGCTTCGGCGACCAGCACATCATCGACTTTCGCGACACCGGTGAATTTCCAGACCGGACCCCGGTTTCGAGATTTCTCGACATGGATCTTGATCTGGTCGCCAGGTACCACGGGCTTCCGGAAACGGGCGTCGTCGATGGTCATGAAATAAACCAGCTTGCCTTCCGCTTCCTTGCCCAGCGTGGCAACCACCAGGCAGCCGGCGGTCTGCGCCATTGACTCAATGATCAGAACGCCCGGGAAAACCGGACGGGTCGGGAAGTGACCCTGGAAGAAATTCTCATTGATCGAGACGTTCTTGACCCCGACCGCTTTTACGCCAAGCTCAATTTCTTCGATCTTGTCGACCATGAGAAACGGATACCGGTGCGGGATGAGTTCCATTACCCGGTTCACGTCGATATCAGTCTCGACAGCCGTTCCGACTTCTATATCTGCGGCGCCCATCAGTTCTCCAGATCTTTGTTGCGTCGCCCCAAGGACTTGATAACAGCCACCTGGCGGCGGAATTCTCTTATCGGTACGGCAGGCGATCCGCCGATCTTCTCGCCCGGCGCAGTCGTGCCCGAAACCCCGGACTGCGCTGCGACCTGCACACCATCGCCGAGTTCGATATGACCGGCCACTCCGACCTGTCCCGCGATCACCACATAGTTCCCGATTTTCGCGCTACCGGCGATACCGGCCTGGCCGCAAATTATACAGCCTTTTCCAACCTGAACGTTGTGGCCGATCTGAACCAGATTATCAATCATGGTCCCGCGGCCAATAACTGTATCCGGCCCACTGCCGCGATCAACGCAGCTGTTAGCGCCGATTTCGACATCGTCTTCGATAATCGCCCGGCCAAGCTGAGGCATCTTAATAACGCCAGCTTCGTCCACTTCGAAGCCGAAGCCGCTGGCACCTATCCGGGCGCCTGGATAGATCACCGCCCGCGCTCCGATAAGACAGTGGGAAAGCGACGCGTTTTCTCCGACAATGGTCCCAGTTCCTACTTCGACACTCTCACCGACAACGGCATTTGCCCCGACCGAAACCCCGTCTCCGAGCACCGCGCCTGCCGAAATCACGGCTCCCGGGCCAATCGAACACCCTTCGCCAAGGGTCGCCGTAGGATCTACAGTCGCCCCGGAGGCAATACCTGACGCTGAGCGCTCTTCCGGATAGAAAAAGGCTGCAATTTTGGCGAATGCCCGGCGCGGTCGGTCGCTGACGATCAGAGTGAGACCGGCCGGCGCACGATCGGCGATATTGCGGGGCAATAAACAAATAGCCGCCTTGGAAGACGCAAGAGCAGCGACATACCGCCGGTTTTCAATGAAACAGATATCACTGTTCCTTGCCTCTTCGACTGAAGCAACATCTGCGATCACCATATCCGGATCTTGGCAGTTAAGCAGTTCTCCGCCCACACGTTCAGCAAGCTCTGCTGCCGAATATGTTCCTGATTTTTTGAAGAATCTCTGGTCCGGCATCGTGCGGCGTCAATCGTTTTCAGTTTTGTTTTTCGACAAAGGTCACCTCGACCTTAGGCAACTTCGCGTTAAGCCGCTTCATGATTTCCTCGGTAATATCGATCTTGCGATCGCCGAGAAAAATCTGGTTCTTGAACAGAACCAACCCGACACCGACCTCGCCAGCAACTTCGGCAACGAGCTCGATCATGATCTTGCGGACATTGCCATTGGCCCGGCCATAGGCCTGGTCCAACTGACGTTTCATCTCCTGTCCATCACGCTGTAGGGCCGCAATATTCTGCTGATGCTCCCGGACACGCGCCTGGAAAATCTCATTGGCGAGAATAGCCTGCTGTTGAGCCAGGGCTTTCTCCGTCTCCCGCACAGCTGATTCACGCTGCTGGAAGTCTTTTTCGTATGCCTTACGGCGCGTTTCCACTTGTTCGCGGATATCCTTCGCAGCATCCGACTGACGCATGATGAGCTGCGCATCGACGACCGCGACACCGACCGGCTCGATTTTGTCGATCGCGATCGCCGGGGAGACCGCGACTGCGACCGTCAGGGAAACGGCAAGAACAACCCCCGCGAATGTCCTAGAAGCGCGTTCCGAAACTGAACCTAAAGATTTCAGTATCATCAGCATCGTCCTTTAATATTGCTTGCGCCACGTCGACGCGGATCAATCCAAAAGCCGTGGCCCAGGACACTCCCGTTCCAACGGATGCACGCAAACTCGTGCTGTCTATTATTTCCGAGCCGCTTTCATCAATCCCGAAAAGCGACCCTACATCGCTGAAAACAAATCCTTTGATTCCGAGATCACCAGGCAACCCAAGGGGGAAGCCGACTTCGGCGGTACCGACATAATACGTGTTGCCACCAAGTGCGTCATCGCTGGTGCTGTCGCGCGGGCCGATACCATTCCGGGCAAAGCCGCGGAAATTGTTACCGCCAACAAAAAACCGCTCGGCAATGCCGACATCTTCACCGAGGCCGACGATGTGCCCACCTTCGCCAATCAGACCAAGTACATAATCGTCTATCAGAGGAATGTAATAGGACCCTTTCAGGGTCGTCCGGAAATGCGCCACCGTGCCGCCAAGACCAGCGAGATCGTTAGAAACACTCGCGAAATAGCCTTCCGTCGGATCGGAGCGGTTATCCCGGGTATCAATAGAAAGGGTGTGGCCGACCTGGGAAACCGTTTGCGAGCCTTCCTGGTCTTTCACAAAACGGGACGCGTCGTCTTCGACATCCCGGATCTCAGTTGTTTTAAACAGGTAATTCACAGAGTGGCGGAGATCCTCGTCAAGATCATAGCCAGCACGCAGACGGAAACCGCTACTCTCCTCCTTGAAGGAACTCTCATCAGTTTCATCCCGGACGATCCTGAACAGATCGAAGCCCGCCGCCACGTCCCTATCAAGGAAGTACGGCTCGGTGAAGCCCAGGTCGAACTGCTGACGGTTGACTGAACCGGAGAACTTAAGGCGAAGGTCCTGCCCCCGTCCTAGCAGATTACGCTCGCGGATCCCGATATCGCCGATCACACTGTCCACCGTAGAGAAGCCAACCCCGAAGGAGATTTCCCCGGTCGACTGTTCCTCGACGGTAGCAGTAATAACCGCCCGGTCCGGCTGCGAGCCTTCGCGGTTTTTCACGTCCACGGCCTTGAAGAAACCAAGGTTTCTGATCCGCCGGCTAGACCGGCGCATTTTCGACGTGTTGAAGGCGTCACCCTCAGCGAGCTGGAATTCGCGCCGGATAACCCGATCAAGCGTCCTCACATTGCCTTCGATATCGATCCGCTCGACGAAGACCTTGGGGCCTTCACCGACAAAGAACGTGATGCCGACGGTCCGGCCTTCAACATCCTGATGCGGTTGCGGGCGAATATCGACGAAAGCGAAGCCGAGCGTCCCCAGATAATCAACAATTCTATCGACCGCATCGTCAACGTCATCAGCATTGTAGGTGTCGCCAGGCACAAGCTCGACCAGCGGAATCAACGCCTCTTCCTCGACATTTTTCAGGCGGATGTCGAAGTCCATTTCGCCAAAGCTGTATTGGTTGCCTTCTTCCATCGTGAAGGTGACAGCGAAATCCTTATGGTCCGGCGTCAGTTCTGCAACAGCGTTGACGACCTTAAAGTCCGCGTAACCTTCGCTCAGATAATGCCGGCGGAGTAGCTCACGATCGAAGCTGAGGCGGTCCGGATCGTAGGTATCCGTCGTCGTCAGGATACGCCAGAAGGCATACTCCTTTGTCAGAATGATATCGCGCAGGTCGGAATCGCTGAATTCCTTGTTGCCGATAAAGGAGATTGACCGGATCCGGGTCAGTGGTCCCTCATCGATCTCAAACACCAGATCGACGCGATTCTGTTCGAGCTGAATAACTTTCGGCTCAACCGTGGCGGCAAATCGACCGCTCAAACGATAGACATCGAGAATGCGCTGAACATCCTGCTGCACACGGGTCCGGGTGAACACACGGCGCGGCTGCAGCTCAACCTCGCGCCCCAGCTCATCGTCCTTGATCCGCTTATTGCCCTCGAAGGCAATCCGGTTGATCACCGGATTCTCAACCACTGTAACCGTGATACGGCGACCGGCAGGCCGAATGCTGACATCCGCGAAAAGACCCGTCCCGAAAAGTGCTTTCAGAGATCGGTCCAGCATGACGGCATCGACGGTATCACCGACCTTCACCGTCATGTAGGAGCGTACCGTTTCGGGATCCACGCGCTGGGTTCCAACCACCTCAATCTCGTCGATCTGCATGGTCTGCGCCGCCGCAGGCGACATGCCGCCCGGCAGATACGGAGCCCCAAAAACTCCGGCCGTGAGAACGGCTACGGCCACAAAAAAACGGGCAAGCGTCAGTCGTGCCGACACATCAAACTCCGCAAACACTTATCAAACCCTGTGAAGGTACGTCCGGTGCCGGACTATAGACCGGTTGGAACACGCATTAAACCAGTGATACCGTTGATAATTCGAAAACTTACGGAGCACTGTACCGAGCATGACCGCGGTCAGCCGAAAATCTCGCCAATTTTCTGTACGAATGAAATGCTGACAATGTCATTCCAGGTGACGAACACCATCAGCGCAATAACCAGAGACAAGCCGGCCACGGACGCATATTCCCTGAATCGCTCGTTCAGCGGCCGCCCCCGAATCGCCTCCAGCGCATAGAACACAAGATGACCGCCATCGAGCACCGGAATCGGGAACAGATTTATCAAGCCGAGATTGACGGAAAGCACCGCCATGAACCAGAACGTCGTGTCCCAGCCCTGCTTCGCAACTTCGCCGGACATCTGCGCGATCTTGATCGGCCCGCCAAGCTCTTCGGTGCCCCTGGAGCCCGTGATCATCTGACCAACGGCTCGCAATGTCTGAGCCGTCATGCTGTATGTCTCGACAGTCGCACTCCAGAGCGCATCCAGAGGGCCATGCTTGATCATGGCCACGTTATTGCTGCGCACGCCGAGCTGACCGAACCTCAATGTGTTACCAAACCGGTCCTCCGTGACGATCTCTTTCGGTGTGATCGTCAAGTTAAGGTCCGCATCGCCGCGGCGCACAATCATCGGCAACGCCGTGCCAGGGTTTTCGCGCACGACGATCTGCAGATCACCGAAACGGGTTACCTCGGTGCCCGCGATCTCCAGCACCCGGTCGCCAGCCTCAAGTCCGGCAGCAGCGGCAGCGCTTTCCGGCATGACCTCGTCGATCGTCGCCGGCGCATAACGCTGCCCCACGACCATGAACAAACCGGCGAGAACGACAATCGCGAAAATAAAGTTCGCGGCCGGGCCGGCTGCGACGATGGCAATGCGCTGCTTTACACTCTTGTAATGAAACGAGACCGCCTTCTGGTCCGGCGTCATCTCTTCCAGACCTTCGGAGGTGGCGCTCGCGGGATCCGCGTCGCCATACATCTTCACGTACCCGCCCAGCGGAATGGCCGAGACCTTCCAGCGAGTGTCGTGCTTGTCGTTCCAACCGAACAGCTCCGGCCCGAACCCGACCGAGAATACCTCAACCCGCACACCGGCTCGGCGCGCGACCCAGTAGTGTCCCAGTTCATGGACGAAAACCAGAACTGTGAGGATCAGCAAAAATGGGATCAGGCTTCCAGCGAAACCAGTCAGAAATTCCATAGCGACGGCGATCCTCAAAACGAATTGTTACGATTGTTTCTATTTAGAGACGCTTAGCCTCAATCTCAATGGCACTCTTGGGTACCAGCCTTTTTGCCGACGTCCGGCAAGCATCTGAGATCAGCGCTCGCGCTTGCTCACGAACGTCCTGATCAAGGGCAATCACGTCATCGATCGTCTGCAGCACGCCCACGTTTACGGCCTGCAAGGCATCCCCGACAAGTTCCGCGATTCCCGTGAAAGATAGGCGTTTATCCAAAAAGGCTTCCACGGCAATTTCATTGGCCGCATTCAGAATAGCTGGCTGCGCCCCACCACTGCGTAGAGCGTCACGCGCGAGCGCCAATGCTGGGAAACGCTCCATATCAGGCGCGAAGAAACTCAGGTTGGCGATCTCGCTAAGGTCGAGTTTCCGAACAGAGGTCTCCATTCGCTCAGGCCAAGCCAGCGCGTAGGAGATCGGCGTTCGCATGTCCGGCACACCGAGTTGAGCCAACACCGATCCATCCGTGTAGGCAACCATGCTGTGAATGATCGACTGCGGATGAACCAGAACATCGATACGATCCACGTCCAGATTGAACAGATGCGCAGCCTCTATGACCTCAAGGCCTTTGTTCATCATGGTCGCGGAATCGACCGAGATCTTCGCTCCCATGCTCCATTGCGGGTGCGCCACGGCTTCCTCGGGCGTCTTGAGGTCCATAGCCGCCAAAGTATCATCGCGGAACGGGCCGCCGGATGCCGTCAAGACAACCTTGTCGATAGATTTTCGCCGGTGCTGTTCGAACACCTGAAAGATCGCGTTGTGCTCGGAATCGACCGGCAACAAAGTCGCGCCCGCAGCCTCAACTTCTCTCATCATGATATCGCCGGCGGAAACCAGGCATTCCTTGTTCGCCAAAGCGACCGTCGCACCCCGCCGAACCGCTGTCAGCGTCGGCAACAGGCCGGCACATCCGACGATGGCGGCCATAACCCAATCTGACGAGCGGGCAGCCGCCTCACAAACAGCGGCGTCCCCAGCGGCGACCTCTATCGTGGTTCCGGACAAGGCGCTTTTCAGAGCGGCATAACCATCCGGATTGGCAATCGCGACGAATTCCGGTTTCAGCGCATGCGCGAGTTCCGCCAAACGCTCGACATTGCGACCACCCGAAAGTGCCACAACGGAGAAACGGTCCGGATTTGCCAGAAGTAAATCTGCAGTACTGCTGCCTACGGAGCCAGTGGCACCGAGAACAGAAACCGATTTGCGGTGCTGGTCCTGCATTTTTTCAGTCGCTCTAAGCATGTCGCCTCAGGGCCATGTCCAGAGCAGGATGCTCTTTCCAGAAAGAAGCATCAGCGCTGCCGCCAAAGGCAGAACGGTGACCTGACCATCTACCCGGTCAAGGATACCGCCGTGCCCAGGTATCAGACGTCCGGAGTCCTTTACATCGAAATACCGTTTCAAGGCTGATTCGGCAAAGTCGCCCGCCTGAGCGATGATGGCGATCACCGCCCCCGCAATAACAACCAACCAAGGCGCCTGCCCAATATACAGCGCCAGCAGAGCGCCGAAGCACCCACTTCCGGCCATCCCGCCGATAAGCCCAGCCCAAGTCTTGTTAGGACTAACCCGCGGCCAGATTTTCAGCCCGCCGATGGTTCGGCCGGCAGCGTAGGCCGCCACATCGGTGACAACAACCGACAATGCCAGCCACAAGGCAGTTTCAAGCCCGAGATCGGGCATCTCCCTGATCCAGTAGATAGCGAATGCCGGGCAAAAAGCGACGAGCAGGCCCGGCAGTAACTTCAATATCCACACTCCGGTCAATATTCGGACCGTAGCTGCATATACAAGCGGCAAGACGCCAAGCAGCAACAAGACTTCCGGTTGCTGGAAGCTAAAGGCTGCCACTCCTACAAGCACGGCAGCAGTCAGCCCCGCGAGACGCCGGATCGTCGATGAGCTATCCGGTGAGACCAGAGTGCACCATTCCCAAGCCATAGCGGCTGCGAGAAGCGCGACAAGGGCAAGGAAGTAGAGTTCCCCAAGCCAGAACAGCACGATGATGGGAGGCAGGATCACGAGCGAGGAGACGACCCTCAGGACAAGTTCACGAGAGCGTCCGTCGGATGCGGTTGCCTGCTTCGTTCCGGAGCCAACGTCGCCCGGCGCCGGGTCATTAGTTTGGCCCGGCATCCCCGGGTCAGCCAACGGCCGCGCCGAAGCGCCGGTCCCGTTGACAGAATTCGTCTATGGCTTCACTAAGCTGATCCTTGCCGAAATCCGGCCAAAGCGTCGGCAGGAAAACATATTCCGAATACGCGCACTGCCAGAGCATAAAATTGGAAATACGCTTCTCCCCACTTGTGCGGATCAGCAGATCAGGATCGGGGATACCGACCGTTTCCAGCGCTTCGCCGAACATCTGCTCGTTTATCTGGTCAGGTTTCAGCGTCCCTTCGGCGACCCGTTGTGCCAGTCGGCGCGCCGTACCGGCGATCTCGTCACGGCCGCCATAGCTCAGGGCTATCGTCAGCACCAGACGGTCATTACCTTCCGTCATGCGCTCAGCCTGTTCGATCAGAGTGACGATATCGTTATCAAGCCTCGACCGTTCTCCAATAACCCGAAAGCAGACGCCCTTCTCGTGCAGCTCGACGATTTCGCTTTTCAGATAACGGCGCAGCAATCCCATCAGATCAAGGATTTCCATTTTCGGCCGTTTCCAGTTCTCCGAAGAAAACCCGAATAGCGTCAGATAGCCGATCCCCTGATTGATCGAGGCCTCGACGGTACGCCGCACCGCTTCCGCACCACGCTGATGTCCAACCGTACGCGGCAGTCCTCGTGCGTTCGCCCAACGGCCATTGCCATCCATGATGATGGCGATATGACGCGGGTGTTTTGGTTGATGTTGTGCGTCAGATTCACCCATCGGTCAGACCTGCATTATCTCCTTTTCCTTGGATCCGAGCGCCTCATCGATGCGGGAGACACACTTGTCCGTCATCTCCTGTACTTCCTCTTCGTAGAGGTGGCGTTCGTCCTGGGAAAGGTCACCGTCTTTTTCGGCTTTTTTAAGGCTATCCATACCGTCGCGGCGGACGTTGCGGACCGCAATACGCGCTGATTCGGCATATTTCGCGGCAACTTTTGCAAGTTCAGCGCGGCGTTCTTCGGAAAGGTCCGGAAGCGGAATGCGCATCAGCTGACCGTCGACCTGCGGGTTAAGGCCGAGATCGGATTCTCGAATCGCCTTCTCAACCGCCTTGGTCATGCTCTTGTCCCAGACCTGGACAGTCAGCATGCGCGGCTCCGGCACGCCGACAGTACCGACCTGATTGATCGGCATCTTGGAGCCATAGGCATCAACCATGATTGGCTCAAGCAGATTAACCGATGCCCGGCCGGTCCGGAGACCCTGAAATTCCTTTTCCAGAGAGGAAATTGCGCCATCCATACGGCGCTTCAGATCGTCGAGATCGGGTCCTTCAGACATTTTATTCAGCCTTCTCGTTTATAATTGTGAAGGTACCGCGTCCGCGGATGACATCCGCAAAGGCTCCCACATTCTCTATCGAGAAGACAAGGATCGGAATACCGTTCTCTCGCGCGAGCGAAATCGCCGAGGCATCCATCACCCGGAGGTCCTTCGACAGAACGTCCATGTAGGTCAGCTGATCATAGCGCACTGCGTCCTTGGCGATAGCAGGATCGGCATCATAGACGCCATCGACCTTCGTCGCCTTTAGCATCGCATCGCACCCCATCTCGGAGGCCCGCAGCGCGGCAGCAGTGTCGGTCGTGAAGAATGGATTGCCAGTACCGGCAGCGAAAATGACCACGCGGCGTTTTTCCATGTGGCGAACCGCACGGCGGCGGATATAGGGCTCCGCCACGGCGGAAATCGGAAGTGCAGAGAGCACCCGACACTGAACACCGATTCCCTCAAGGGCGCTCTGCATGGCAAGCGCATTCATCACCGTCGCCAGCATGCCCATATAGTCGGCGGTGGCTCGCTCCATCCCCTTGGCTGCAGCCGAGACGCCGCGGAAGATGTTGCCGCCGCCAATGACGACGCAGACTTCGCCGCCCAGGTCCCAAACGGATTTAATCTCGTTCGCGACCTGGGAGACCATATCCGGGTCAAGGCCATAGGCCCGTTCGCCCATCAGGGCTTCACCCGAAATCTTCATCAGAACCCGTTTATACTTGGGAGCCGGCGGCTCCTGACCTTGTTCGATCGCCGTCATTTTGCTCTCCCCCGTATAATTTCAGGCCCCAACCTGCCGATTAGCTGCCCAGAGTGGCTGCGACTTCGGCGGCAAAGTCTTCTTCTTCTTTTTCGATGCCTTCGCCAAGCACGAAATGACGGAAGCCGACCAGTTTCACTTCGGTACCGAGTTCCTTCGCGGCATTCTCGATGACTTTGGAGACCTTGTTCTCGTTGTCGATCACAAAGGTCTGCTCAAGCAGAACGACTTCCTGATAATACTTGCGGATCCGGCCCTCGACCATCTTCTGGGCGATCTCTTCCGTCTTACCGGAGGCTTTCGCCTGATCCACAAGAACGGCACGCTCACGATCGACCAGCTCCGGATCGAGATCGTCGACGGAGAGGCTCTGCGGGGACGTTGCGGCGACATGCATGGCGAGTTGCTTGCCAAGCTCGGAAAGCTTGCCAGCGTCAGCAGACGATTCCAACGCGATCAGCACGCCGATCTTGCCGAGGCCCGGCACGACCGCGTTATGAACGTAGGGAACAACAACGCCATTGGAGACAGAGATCGTCGCGGCGCGGCGGATGCTCATGTTCTCGCCGATGGTGGCGATGTTGTGGGTCAGCTGCTCTTCGACGGTGCGGCCGGTTTCCGGATAGGCAATGCCCTTCAGAGCGTCGACATCGTCGCCATTGGAAAGAACGAGGCCAGCAAGCGTTGATGCGAAACCCTGGAAATCGGCGTTGCGAGCAACGAAATCGGTTTCCGCGTTGACCTCGATCAGAGCGCCCTTGGTGCCTTCGGTCGCAACCGCAACCAGACCTTCGGCGGCCACTCGGCCGGACTTCTTGGCGGCAGCGGCAAGACCTTTGGTCCGCAGCCAGTCGATCGCGGCTTCGATATTGCCGTCGGTTTCGCCAAGCGCCTTTTTGCAATCCATCATGCCCGCGCCGGACTTCTCGCGCAGTTCCTTAACCATCGCAGCGGTGACAGCCATCGTCTTCCTCTTTTCGTTGCTCATGCCGTCCTGACTCCTGTCGGAGCCGGCGGGCCTGTCAAACAATCGTAACTTTTCGAACCCATCTCGTAACGGCGGCGGCTCCGCCTGTGCGTGCCGCCGCTGTCACGATCAATATAGCAAACCGGAGCGATTAGGCGCTTGCGGTTTCCGTAGTAGCAGCCGGCTCAGCAGCGGCTTCCGCCGGAGCTTCAGCAACAGCTTCGGCGGCGGCCTCAACAACAGGCTCGACCGGGGCTTCTTCCGACTCGCCAACATCCGTGCCGGAAGCCATCATTTCTTCCTGCAGACCAGCGAGAACCGTGTTGCCGACCAGCTCGCAATAAAGCGAAACGGCGCGCATGGCATCGTCGTTACCCGGGATCGGGTAGCTGATACCCTTCGGGTCGCTGTTGCTGTCCAGGATGGCCACGACCGGAATACCCAGCGTGTTGGCTTCCTGAATGGCAAGCTGTTCCTTGTTGGTGTCGATCACGAACATGATGTCCGGAAGGCCACCCATTTCCTTGATGCCGCCGAGGGAGCGATCAAGCTTCTCGCGCTCGCGGGACAGATTGAGCTGCTCTTTCTTGGTCAGACCCTGCATTCCCTGCTCGAAACGCTCTTCCAGCTCTTTCAAGCGGCGGATCGAGTTGGAAATGGTCTTCCAGTTGGTCAGCATGCCGCCGAGCCAGCGATGGTTGACGTAGTACTGACCGGTCTTGGAAGCGGTCTCAGCAATCACGTCAGCAGCCTGACGCTTGGTGCCGACCATGAGCACACGGCCACCGGACGCGGTGACGTCGCGGATCGCGGACAGAGCGCGATACAGAAGCGGAACCGTCTGCTGCAGGTCGAGAATGTGAACATTGTTGCGAACGCCAAAGATGTACTCTTCCATCTTCGGGTTCCAGCGGCGCGTGTGGTGGCCGAAATGGACACCAGCTTCAAGCAGCTGGCGCATTGTAAACGTAGGAACGCTCATCTTTCCGTCTTTCTCCGGTTATGCCTCCACGGGTTTTGCCCGGGCACCTGCCCGGACACCGGAGCGCTGCGCCAGGATGTCTCCCCGACACCGCGCACACCCGTGTGCGTGATGAATGCGGCGGTTTCTAATGCCTGCGAAGGCTAAATGCAAGGGGCAAGACACAGGTAAATGTTACGCTGGCGATTAACTCCGGCCCCGAACAGCCCTCCTTATCGCTTCCGCCATCGCTCCGGCGAGGTCCGACCGGGCTGCCCCGCCGACCAGGATCGCGCGATTGGATGCAGGCAGTTCCGGAAAACCTTCTGCGGATGAAAGAATCCGCATTCCCGGCTCCACACACCGCAGGGGCAGAACACCAACCGCAAGTCCGGCGCGGATTGCGGATCGCAGACTGGAGAAACTCTGGCTCGTATAGGCAACCCGCCAGCCGCGTCCCGCACGCTTCAACGCCTCCGTCGGCAGACGGCACCAAGGGCACCCGCGATCAAGCAGAGCAATTGGTACGTCCTCGCTTTGGCTCAGAACCATGCGATCCCCCGCCACCCAGACCGTGGGCTCGGATAAAAGGGGCTCCCCCGGAACGGACTCAGGTGCCGAACATATTGCGACATCGAGACGCCCGCCTTCCACAGCAACCGCAAAAGCCGAAGTACATCCCGATTCAACAACGATCTCGACTCCCGGATTGCGGTTGCTGAAATCAGCCAGGGCCACTTCAAAGACAGTATCGTCATAATCGTCCGGAATGCCGATCCTCAACCGGCCGGACAGCGGCGTCTCGAACAACCGGGCCGTCCGCTCGAATTCAACGAGAGTACGCCGGGCCGCCGGTAACAGTTGCTCTCCCGCCGGGCTGAGACGCATGCCCCGTGCACCACGCTCGAACAGCGTGACCCGGAGGGCCTCCTCCAGCTTGCGCAATTGTACGCTGACCGCCGACTGCGTCCGGTTCAGCCGGGATGCAGCCTGGGTCAGATTTCCGCATTCCGCGATCACGATAAAAGTGCGCAGTAAATCATTGTTCAACGCCATAGCGTTCGTTTTTTACGATTTCATTGATTGTTTCAATTCATTTTTTCGAATACCTGCACGTCTCTATGGTGCCCTCTCAACGTCACTCACTTCCACCGGAGCGCCCTAAGCACATGCCCCTCGAAACAATCCTTCTTCTGTTTTCTATCGGCCTCGTCGGAGGCGTGTGGAACGCGATGGCCGGCGGCGCCACATTGTTCACCTTCCCCGCCCTCATGGCGGTGGGACTGCCGTCACTCGTGGCCAACGCGACCAACTATCTTGCGATGCTGCCGTCCAACCTCAGCGCCCTGCCCGCTTATCGCCAAGAGCTGAGAGAGATCGGGCACCGGGTCTGGCCCTTGATGGCGTGCTCGGGTCTTGGGGCTATTTGCGGATCACTCCTTCTGACGGTGTCCGACCCGAAACTGTTCGACGCTCTCATCCCGTTTCTGATTCTGTTCGCCACCGGACTGTTCGCATTCGGCGATCTGCTCCGCGCGCGTGCGATCCGGCATTTCGGCGATCATGCAAGCCAGACCCTGGCCCGTATCGCGCTTTTCGCCTTCTCCATCTACGGAGGCTATTTCGGAGCCGGTCTCGGCATCATCCTGCTCGCCATGGTGCAAATCATGGGCTTTGCGACATTCCATATGGCGAACAGCCTGAAGAACCTGCTCGCGGCAAGCTTCACCATTCTGAGTATCGGAGTTTTCGGCATAGGAGGCCTGATCGCATGGCCGGAAGCCGCTGCGATGATGGTCGGCAGCACAATCGGCGGCTATATGGGCGGCCGCTGCGCAAAATACGTGAACGAGCGCTATCTGCGGATCGCGGTCATCGCTTTCGGCGTTCTGCTGTCAGGCGTCTATTTCTACCGCATGGGCAACGCCTGACAGATCCCTGATGTGTTAGGCGGTGACTTCCGTCACCCCGATCATCGAATCCCGGTGGACAAGGGCGGCAAGCGCTTCCTCGCTCATGCCGTCCATGCCCTCGGGCCGCATCGGCAGGACCATGTAGCGCATGTCGGCCGTGCTGTCGTGGACCCGCACCGCACGGTTATCCGCGATCTCCGTGCCGAATTCACGGAGCACGGCACGCGGCTCCCGCACGACACGGGAACGGTAGGAGCGACTTTTGTACCAATCCGGCGGAATACCTAGGATCCAGCGCGGATAGCAGGAGCAAAGCGTGCAGACGACGACGTTATGTACGTCCGGTGTGTTCTCCAGCACGATCAGTTTCATCGGACCTATATCGTGCCCGACCTCTGCGATGGCTTCCTTCGGGCTTTCGATCAAACGTGTCTTAAAGTCCGGATCTGTCCAGGCCCGGGCGACAACAAGCGCTCCGTTCGCTGGACTGCGGGAATCCATCGCCTCAATCTCGGCGCGGATGTCATCCGCAGTAACCAACCCCTTGTCGATCATGAGCTCGCGCACCGCCTCTTCCATCAGGCGATAATAGGTCATGCTATCGTCCTGATCCGCCCGGTGCGGATGGTGATGCTCCGGATCATAGGGATGCATATGGTCATGGTCATGGTCATGATCGTGGTGATGATGCCCGTGGCCCTGATCGTCATGCCCTGTGCTCATGCCGTCTCTCCTTCAGATCCCTCAGCCTGGTCGAGCCAGAACTCGAAGATCTCGATATCGATTTTGTCGTCCTCATGCCCATCATAATCCGACCAGATATCCTTCTGGCGGAAGCGTACCCGGTAAAGCGGTATTTCAGGCACACCATCACGTCCGAAAGCAAGTTCCTCCGGATTGCGGAAAGCACCACAGATTCGTTCCACAATGCCGGCATGCCCGCGCACATAATATGGCGTGCGGATGTGACTTGGCGGGGTCGGCGGGAACTGTTTGTGCACCCGAACACGATCGCCAACAACAAAGCGCGTCATCAACACCCTCCTCCGGCGCTACCTTCCGGCATCACTCCGTCTGGATAGCGCGCCCGAACCTCCTCGATCTTGGCGCCCAGCTCGTCTGCGGTGAACACGCCACGCTCCAGCAGAGTGTTGGTGACCGAGGAAATCCAGCGCTCGTAATAGGTCATGTCGTCATAGGCACCTGGTGGCAGGGCCTCGATGCCCTTGCGCAGCTGATCCACCGTCATCAGCTTCAAACGGTTAACGCAAATCATCATCAGGGCATCGACCCGCTTTTCCCAAAGCGCGTAGTCATGCTCTTCCCGATCGATATCGCCAGCAGGCAGTCCGCCCATGTCGTGATGGCCGCGCGCGGTAAAATCCCGTTCCATCGCCGCTCCTCCCTTTCAGAATTCAAAGGCCATGCTGGCCAATGTCCAGTCAGACCGCAAGCCCGTCCGGATCACGGTTTCACGAGACAGACAGCCAGCCCGTCATAGCCTTTCGAGCCGACCACCTGAAGTGCCGTCGCATCCACGCGAGCATCGTTTTTGATCATCCCGATCACCTTACGAACGCCCTGAACATCCAGATCCGAAGTTCCGGCTTCCAGCACCTGTCCCCCGCGCACAACGTTATCCACCATAATCACGCCGCCCGGACGAACCAGCTTCATGGCCCATTCGAAGTAACCGGGGTTGTTCTGCTTGTCCGCATCGATGAATGCGAGATCGAACGGGCCGACACCATCCGCGTCGACGTCGGGAAGGTTGTCTAGCGCAGCGCCAACACGCACCTCGATCATGTCCTGATAACCGGCGTCCCGAAAATTGGCGCGCGCGACCTCGGCATGCAGCGGCTCGAATTCCAGTGTCACCACCCTGCCGTCCGCTGGAAGTGCGCTGGCGAACCAGAGCGTGCTGTATCCGCCAAGCGTGCCGATTTCGAGCACCTTCTTCGCACCGATCATCCGGGCGATGAGGTGCAGGAATTTGCCCTGATTGGCCGACACACTGATGGCCGGCAGGTTTGAGGCATCGCTCGCATCCAGCGCTTTCTGAAAATCCGCATTTTCAGGCACCAGTTCGGCAGTGAAATAGTCGTCGACGGCATTCCAGGTTTCTCTGCTCACGCTTGGCTCCTGTCCCAAGTGGCGGCTTCCCCATCGATAGGGAAAAACGGCCGCTGAACATATTTCCAGTCGAAATTGGCGAGGTTCGGAGAGGTCAATCCGGGCACGTCCACTTCCACAACTCGCTCCGGCGGGAACATATGGGCGTAGCCCGCCCGGAAATGCCCGCGCGACTTGACCACAATGCAGCGCTCGGCCGCCGCATCAATCCCGAACGCGGTCAGATAATCCGGCGACAGGCACTGGGTTCTCTTGGTGATGCAGACAATCTTGATACCGCCGACCTTCAGCACCGCCGTGTCTCCAAGGTCCACCGTCTTTGCTTCGACCATGCCGTAATTGCCGACAAAAACACCATCTGAGAGATGCAGCACCTCTGCTGTGACGTCGAGCTTGTCGGAAAAGCTGTTGTCTTCCTCGCTGTTCAACGTGACGTCGATCGAGGTACCAACGCCAGCCACTTTCGCCTTCCGGACAGCCGCCGGGTCGTAGAAGACCGCGAAGGTGCAACCGGTCACCCCGGCGTCGAGGAATGCCTTCAGGACATAGGTCGTGTTACCGCGCCCGCCGCCGCCGGGATTATCCGCCGGGTCCGCGAACAGGATCGGCTCGCGGGAAGCATCGACACTCACAGCCAGGGCCAACGCCGTGGAGTCTTCGAGAGATTTCATCTTCGGTACGTAGCGGGCCCTGTCATTCCAGGCTGCGTCCGCCAAATCCGTCGCTACACGCCTGGCGTCCGCAGCGTCGCCTCGGGTCGTCACGATCACTGTCATGCCGTTCTTGGGCGTATCGCAGAAGGCGAAGCCTGAAAGGCAGGTCACGTTCATCACGCTGGCATCGAGCTTGGTCTGACCAAGCCGGATCAGATCGCCATACGGATGGCCCTCGGCTGTCAACTGAGTGACGGACGGCGCCACAAGCGGCAAGCGGACACGATATGATGCGGTCTCGACACCGTCGAACATCTCCAGCATGGCCTTGGCCGCCTCGCAGCCGCGCTCGTACATATCGACATGCGGGTTGGTGATATACCCGATCATCAGATCGGTTGCTTCCATCATTTCCTCGGAAACATTGGCGTGCAGGTCCAGCGTCGCGATCACCGGCACGTCCGGCCCGACGACCTCGCGCACCAGTTTGAAGACCTCGCCGTCCGGATCATGGGTGTGGGTCGCGCAGGCGCCGCCATGCTCGCAGATGTAGACGCCGTCCACCTTGCCGCCGGCTTCCAGGTCCGCTTTCAGCTCGGCCAGAAATTCGTTGAAAAACGCTTCCTCGACCGGGCCGGCGGGGCACGAGCCGATCACCAGAGCCGGCACCGGCTCCCATCCGGCGTGACCGCCGAATTTCTCGTCCATGATGTCGTAGAACCCGCAGATGCCAGTATGGATCGACGGATGTTCTGCTCGCGCTTGGCGGTCGATATCCGCTCCCTTAAACCACATGTTTTCTTCGAAATCGGTGCGGGAACAGGTCGGGGCGAAGCGATTGGATTCAAGATTGAACCCACAGATTGCGATACGTTTCTTGCTCATGTGAACTCGATCCTGAAGAAGGCATCAAAAGAAGGAAGGACCCAGAGATTAGACCATTATCGCTCCGCTGCCGACCCCTCCAGATCTCTTTATACGCCCTCGTGCCAACAGGTTCAGCTAGCGGGAACGTGGCGCCCCTTCTGGCTCGCGCGCGAGCCAGGCTTCGATCTCCTCCATGACGTTATGCGGCAACGCTCCGTGTTCGAGCGCCCCGATATTGTCCTCGACCTGAGCGACGGTGCGAGCGCCCGGGATCGGGATATGCAGCTCCGATTTTGCCATCAGCCAGCAGAGGCTTCCCTGCGCAAGAGTTCGGCCTCCCTGGGTCAAAAGCTCATGGACCGCGGCAAGGCTCGCAAGATATTTCGCCCCGGGCCGGCCATCTTGAAAATAGTCACGTACGGTTGAATTCATCGCGCGAATATCATCCGCCGGAACCTTGAAATCGGCTTTATATTTACCGGTCAGAATGCCCATGGCGAGCGGCGAGCGCACAAACCCCACCAGCCTGTTACGCTCCACCGCTTTCCGCATAGAGGGCGCATCGAAAAATACGTTCATGACATGCTGGACGGCAGAAAACCCGTCTATCCCGGCCATTGCGTCTACACTCTTCGGGAAATCCGTGCTCCATCCGAACGAGCGCACTTTTCCTTGTGCCCGGGCTTTGTCCATTTCCTCAAACAATGGTTCGGCGGCTTTCACCGGCAGATCGTTCAAATGCAAGAACAGAACATCAATCCGATCTCGCCGCAGACGACGTAGAGAGTTCTCAATAGCCGGCATTACCCCGCTTGGGTCGGTCTCCTCATCGCCGATTTGCTTTGTCCGTTCATCGAAACTCATTCCGATCTTGCTGGAGATCATGGCATCCGCACGTCCCTCAAGCGCCTGCCCTAGCAGATATTCAGCATGCCCGGCGCCATAGACGTTCGCGGTATCGAATAACCTAATGCCCCCATCCCATGCCGCGTCGATCACCCGGAACGACTCGACTGTATCGACGTTTGAATATCCGAGCGCCTGATCACCGGCATAGAATGGCCCGCCAATAGGCCAACACCCCAATCCCATCCGAGGAATCTCTGTTCCGATTAAATCCATGTGTCTGGTTCCTTTATCGATGCAGGGAACCGCACTATGCGATGTGAATTTTGCATCTTCTATGGAACGTAATGTAACTTACGTTTCATGAATGAAATGAAATTTGATTGGGACGATCTCCGGCTATTCCTTGCCGTCGCGCAGCATGGCGGTCTCGCAGCGGCCTCGCATGCCACCGGAAAGAGCGCCCCGACCCTGGGCCGACGGATGCTTCATCTTGAAATCGTGCTTGGGCGAGAGCTGTTTCGACGGCATGCGAGAGGTTACGAGTTGACCGAAGACGGAACGCTGTTCCTGGAGCAGATCAAGGATGTCGAGGCGAAAATAGCGCCTCTGGCGACATCTGCGGAAAAAGACCGAAAGACGCTGGTCAAGATATCGGCCGGAACCTGGATGACACTGGCGCTGATGCAAGACATAGCGGCCATAATGGATGGGAACGACCGAACACAACTCCGCTTCATCTCGGACGAGCATATCCTCGATATCGGTCATCGCGAGGCCATGATCGGAATTCGAAATCGCCGGCCGGAGCAGATTGGACTGGCATGCCGCAAGGTAGGACGGGTTCAATTCGCCGGATATGCAGCAAGCAAGCACGTCAAGCCCTGGGCAAAGGTCATTGGAAACACACCATCGGCGCTCTGGCTGAATCAGTCAGTGGAAGACGCTGAGTGCATTGAGGTTACCGCCCCCCGGAATGCCCTCGACATGGCAAAAACCGGTATCTGCCGTGCCGTGCTTCCGACCTTCATTGGCGATCAGGAAAGCGATCTGGTACGCGTGACCGCGCCGATTCTCGAACTTGCCCATGATCAATGGCTGGTCACGCATAACGAGGAACGATTTATCCCGGAAGTACGCGTCACGATCGAACGGATCGCGGAACTTCTGAAGAAATTACACATGCGCTCCGGCGCGGATGTGTGACGAGGCAAGAGTAACGGGAATGAAAAACGATCAGCCGCCGCCTGAGGTCGCTGAATTGCAGAATGCCTGCAAATCATGCGCATATCCCGAAAAACAAGCCCCATCCCCGACGGAACACAGCTCAACAGTTCGCTTCCTGTTGGCCTGCTGATCCGCAAGATTCATCAAATTCTGTAGATCGATCCCGAATTTGTGCTGCTCAATCCTGCGTTCCGCCGAAAAACAGCGCCCCGACATAGTGTTTTCTTCCCAAAGCGAATAGAGCCCGTACCCGGCGCAAAAGGTCACCGCAACGCCACCCATCAGAAAAAATATTTTCTGAACCAGCGCATCAAACATGATGTAGCTCCAGTTCAGATATCCCGGGCATCAACGATGCCTGGGAGAGATTTGATTGCCGCCCGGAAATTCGGGGAAATCGTATAGGTTCTGGCGAGCGCCACTTCGACCTCCTCGTCATCCGTGTCGACCACCAGTTTGACCTTGCCGCGTCCCGGCTTCTCCTTGGAGATCATCTCGCAGATATGCGGAATCGGGTCCTTGTCGCGCAGATAGATCTTGAGGCCCGCCGCCGTACCGGAAACCGCCTTGTCCAATGCCTCGATGCGGGAGACGGTAAGGCGGATGCCTTCGTCCTCGATCTTTGCATCGGCTTTAACCAGCAATGACTGGCCTGCCTCCAGCAAGTCGCGATTGACTGCCAGAACCTCGGAAAAGACCGTGACTTCCGTGACGCCCGCCTGATCGGTGAGCTGGACGAAGGCATAGCGGTTGCCCCGGCTCGAGGTGCGGACACGGGAGCCGACGACGATACCGGCAATGACGATCCGGGCCGAATTACCTTTTGCCTTTACGGTAGCGACAATCTGGTCCGACCGGACCACGCCGAGTCGTTCCAGAGATGCGCCGTAAGCATCGAGCGGGTGCGCCGAGAGATAGAAACCGATCGCGTCGAACTCTTCCTTCAACCTCTCCATCGCCGGCCAGTCGAGCCGGTCTGCCAGCGCTATATCAGGCTCTGCTTCTCCTGACGGGCCGCCGAACATGCTGACCTGATCGGAGCTGCGTTCCGCCGCCGCCGCGTTGGCGTGCCGCATGATTTTCTCAACACTCTCGAACAGCTGACCCCGGTTTAGCGTCATACAGTCGAACCCGCCGGCGCGGACAAGATTTTCCATCAGCCGCTTGTTGACGACGGAACCATCAATACGGCTGGCAAATTCGTTGATCGACTTGTAGGCGCCGTTCTCCGTACGCTCCTTGATCAGCGCTTCCATAGCGCCTTCACCGACATTCTTGATGGCTGTCAGCGCATAGCGGATCGCAAGCGCACCGTCCGGCCCCACCTCCGGCACAAAATCGACGAAGGATTTGTTGATGTCCGGTCCGAGCAATTCGATACCGAGGCGCTGGATCTCCTGCCGAAAGACATTCAACTTGTCGGTATTGTTCATGTCGTAGGTCATCGACGCAGCCAGGAACTCGACCGGGTAGTTCGCCTTCAAATAGGCCGTATGATACGCGACCAGCGCATAAGCGGCCGCGTGGCTCTTGTTGAAACCGTAACCGGCGAAAGCAGCGATCTGGTCGAAAATTTCAGACGCTTTCTCAGCCGCAACTTTCTGCTCGACAGCGCCGTTCACGAAGGTCTCGCGCTGGGCGTCCATCTCTTCCTTGATCTTCTTACCCATCGCACGGCGCAGAAGGTCGGCGCCGCCAAGCGTGTAACCGGATAGCCGCTGGGCGGCCTGCTGCACCTGTTCCTGGTAGATCATGATGCCGAAGGTTTCCTTCAGCACCGGCTCCAGCACCGGGTGCATGTAATCCGGCTCTTCTTCACCGTGCTTGCAGGCGATGTATTTCGGAATGTTCGCCATCGGGCCCGGGCGATATAGGGCAACGAGCGCGATAATATCCTCGAAACGGTCAGGCTTCATCCGGCGCAGCACGTCCCGCATGCCCGTACTTTCAAGCTGGAACACGCCGGTCGACTCCGCCCGTCCCAGCATCTCGTAGGTCGGACGATCATCAAGCGGGACCGTAGAGAGATCCAAATCAATATCTCTCCGTTTAAGCAGGTCTACCGCATTTTGCAGTACCGAGAGGGTTTTAAGACCGAGGAAGTCAAACTTCACCAGCCCGGCCTGCTCAACCCATTTCATGTTGAACTGGGTCGCCGGCATGTCCGAGTTCGGATCCTGATAGAGCGCAACGAGCTCATGCAGTGGCCGGTCGCCGATCACAACACCGGCGGCGTGGGTGGACGCGTTCCGGTACAACCCTTCAAGCTGCAGGCTAATCCTGATCAGCTCGCCAACCTCTTCGTCCTCTTTCTGCTGACGGCGGAGTTCCGGTTCGACATCCAGCGCCTCGGCAAGGGTTACCGGGTTCGCAGGGTTGTTCGGAACCAGTTTGCAGATCCTGTCGACCTGGCCATACGGCATCTCCAGCACACGTCCGACATCGCGCAAGGCAGCGCGGGCCTGCAGTTTACCGAAGGTGATGATCTGGGCGACTTTGTCCCGACCATAACGCTGCTGCACATAATCGATAACCTCGCCACGGCGGTCCTGACAAAAATCGATATCGAAGTCAGGCATCGAGACACGTTCCGGATTAAGGAAACGTTCGAACAGCAATCCCCAGCGCAACGGATCAAGGTCGGTAATATCCAGCGAATACGCCACCAGCGAGCCGGCACCTGAACCACGGCCCGGCCCGACTGGTATGGTTCGGTCCTTGGCCCATCGGATGAAATCAGCAACGATCAGGAAGTAGCCCGGAAAGCCCATCTGCTCGATGATGCCGAGCTCAAACTCAAGCCGCTCATGGTAAGGCTTGGCTGCTTCCGAGCGGGCAACTTCGTCCATGCCTTCAGTAAAGACGTGGTTTTCCAGCCGCTTCTTCAAGCCCGCTTCAGACTGTGCTTTCAGCTCCTCTGCCTCGTTGCGGCCTCCGACCGTTTCGAAAGGCGGTAGAATCGGCGCCAGTTTTTCCGGCATGAAGCTGCAACGCCGGGCAATGACCAGCGTGTTATCAACGGCCTCCGGCAGATCGGAGAAAAGCTCACGCATCTCCTCGGCACTCTTGAATCGGTGGTGCGGAGTCGCACGGCGGCGGTTCGGATTGCCGATCACGGTACGCCCGGCAATACAGAGCAGCGCATCATGCGCCTCGTACATTGCTTCGGTCGCGAACATGCACTCGTTGGTCGCTACGAGCGGGATGTCGTGCTTGTAGGCAAGATCGAGAAAAGCAGCTTCCGTGCGTCTCTCGGAATCGATGAAATGGCGCTGGATTTCGACATACAGCCGGTCACCAAACAGCGCTTTCAGATCCAGCAGAGCTGTTTCCGCCTCTTCCGCGCGATTATCCAGCAACAACCGCCCGACTTTCCCCTCGGGACCGCCGGTCAGCACAATCAACCCGTCGCTCCGACCTTCGAGATCCTCAAACGGTATCTGGGGGGACTCGCCCGGATCGGTCATGGTGAAGGACCGGCTGACAAGATCCATTAGATTTCGATAACCGGCGTCGGTCTGAGCAATCAGCACGATCTGATCGGTCTGATTCGGCGTGTGCGCCGTGCCGCCAACGACTTTCAGGCCGCTGCGCGGCTCGGTGTCAGGCCTGCGAACGGCAAGCTGCCCACCAACGATAGGCTGCACGCCAGCACCTGAGGCAGTCACCGCGAATTCAAGTGCCCCGAACAGGTTGCCGCTATCCGTCATCGCTACCGCTGGCATCGCATTCTTTGTGGCCAGCGAAACCAGCTCCTTGCCCTTGATCGCACCTTCAGCGAGCGAATAGGCGGAATGAACGCGGAGATGGACAAAATCAGCGTGAGACATACGGCCCTCTTAACAGCAAGTGCGAGATTGTTTCACAGCACTGCGGGAGCGTCAGCATGAACAACAGGCGAACACCTGTCATCCATCCATAAATAAATGATTTTATTTACTTAATTGATTTCAGCGTGCCGTCTCGCAATTCCACGATCCGGTCCATGGAGCGAGCGATCTCGAGGTTGTGCGTAGCGATCAAGGCAGCGATTCCCGTTGCCGATATGATCCGGCGGAGCTGCTTGAAGACCTCGTCTGCAGTATGTGGATCGAGATTCCCCGTCGGCTCGTCAGCCAGCAGCACAGCCGGTACATTCGCGATGGAACGAACAATAGCGACACGCTGCTGCTCACCGCCGGACAGTTTCGCGGGACGGTGGGTTTCGCGATTTTCCAAACCGACCAGTTCAAGTAATTGCCGCGCTCGCTCGCGCGCTTCGCTCTTCGTAAGGCCCGTGATCAGCTGCGGCATCATCACATTCTCAAGCGCCGAGAATTCAGGCAGCAAGTGATGGAACTGATAGACGAAGCCTATACCGTCACGCCGGATACGCGTGCGCTCTGCCTCACTTGCCTGACTGCAATACTCGCCCTGGAAAATCACGTCGCCGGAACTCGGCGGCTCCAGTAAACCGGCGATATGCAGCAATGTCGACTTACCCGCACCGGACGGACCGACGAGCGCCGTCACTTCGCCGGCCTTGAGGCTGAGATCGATATCGTGCAGAACCGTCAGCGTTCCCCCTGCTTCCTTGAAGCTTCGGGAGACACCGCGCAATTCGAGAACGGCGTCGCTTATCGATCCACCCCGCGCAATGCGTTCGATATCGGACATTTTTTGCCCGTTCTGCCCAACATCACTCATAGCGAAGCGCCTCAACCGGATCGAGACGAGATGCCCGCCAGGCGGGATAGATGGTCGCGGCGAACGAGAGAAACAGAGCCATGGAAACCACCGTGATCACCTCGAGCGCATCGACTTCCGCCGGCAGCTTCGACAGGAAGTAGATTTCCGCAGAGAATAGTTCGGTTCCCGTCAAGCTTTGCAAAGCTTGACGTATGGTTTCGATGTTCTCGCAGAACACCAGTCCGAGGATGGTTCCGCCTATCGTTCCGATCACACCGATGCTGGCACCGGACATAAAGAAAATGCGCATCACCATGCCCTTCGACGCGCCCATGGTCCGGAGAATGGCGATGTCCCGCCCCTTGTCTTTCACCAACATAATCATGGAAGAGATAATGTTGAAGGCGGCGACCAGGATAATCAGTGTCAGGATCAGAAACATGACGTTCCGCTCAACTTCCAGCGCATTGAAAAAGCTGGAATTCTGCTGTTTCCAGTCACGCGAATAGTTATCCGCGCCAATCACCTTGCGGAGCGGCACGCGTGTCACTTCGACCTCCTGCGGGTCGTTCACCATCACCTCGACAGCATTGACGGCATCGCCACTCTTGAAAAAGGTCTGCGCGGCTTTCAGCGGCATATAGATAAAAGTGTTGTCGTATTCATACATGCCAACATTGAAGAGCGCCGCGACCGTAAAAGCCCGCATCCTCGGCACACTACCGATCACAGTTGTCGTCGTGCTGGGTGAAATCAGCGTGATCTTGTCCCCGACCCCGACCCGAAGACGGCTGGCCAGCCGGGCTCCGATGATCACACCGCTCTTGCCGCTGAATTCCTCCATCGAGCCGGCAACAATATTGTCGGGCACAATCTGTCTGCTGAGCAGCGCACTGGCGCGTAGCCCACGCACCAAAGCGCCCGACGCGATGCCGTTGGCCATGGCCATGACCTGGCCTTCAAGCTGCGGCGTAACCGTCAGCACACCCGGAATTTCGCCAATCCTGACCGCGAGATCGTCGAACCCCTGGATCGGCGCTCCCTTGCTGTAAACCGACATATGGCCGTTCAACCCGAGGATGCGGCCGATCAGTTCCGCCCGGAAGCCATTCATCACCGACATGACGATGATTAGCGTCGCCACCCCAAGGCCAATACCAAGCAGAGAGAATCCCGCGATAACAGAGATAAAGCCTTCCTGGCGGCGGGAGCGCAGATACCGCATGGCGACCATGCGCTCGAATATGCCGAACATTAAGAACCCCTTAGAGCCGGACCCCAATCAGGAAGCGAACCTGTTCAGAACTGCTTCCGGTGTCAATTCCTCGACGTCACCGCTCATGCGGTTCTTCACCTCAACCACACCGGACTTCAGCCCACGCGGTCCGACAAGGATCTGCCACGGCACACCAATAAGATCGAGATTTGCCATTTTCGCTCCGGGACGCTCGTCCCGATCGTCGATCAATGTCTCGATACCGGCTGCCAATAGCTTGGCATATAGGTCTTCACAGACCGCAGTGCATCCCTCATCATCGGTTTTAAGGTTTGCGATGCCAACTGTGAAGGGAGCGACCTGCTCGGGCCAGATGATGCCTTTGTCGTCATGGCTCGCCTCGATGATCGCACCGACAAGACGTGATACCCCGACGCCGTAAGAGCCCATATGCACCGGCACATCTCCGCCTTCCGGCGCCGAAACCGTCGCCCCTAAAGGCTCCGAATACTTGGTACCAAAATAGAAGATCTGGCCGACCTCGATACCCCGGCGTTCTTTCAGGTTTTCATCCGGCACCGGCGCCTCGCCCGGAACGTGCTTCTCGTCGGTCGCTGCATAGAGTGACGTATAGCGCTCGACGATGTTGTTTACCTCGTCCATGTCCGCATAATTCACGGTCATGTTGGCGAAGTCCTGATCCTCCCAAGCCTGATCGTAGAACACGCCGCTCTCACCGGTATCGGCGAGGACAATGAATTCGTGGGAAAGATCGCCACCGATCGGACCCGTATCGGCCTTCATGGGGATCGCACTCAGCCCCATGCGGGCATAGGTCTTCAAGTAGGCGACGAACATCTTGTTGTAGGAGTCGACAGCTCCTTCATAGGTCGTGTCGAACGAGTAATTGTCCTTCATCAGGAACTCACGGCCGCGCATCACGCCAAACCGTGGCCGCACCTCGTCCCGGAACTTCCACTGGATGTGATAGAGCATGAGCGGCAGCGCCTTGTAGCTGCGCACATGCGTCCGGAAAATATCGGTTATCAGTTCCTCGTTGGTGGGACCGTAGAGCATATCTCGCCCATGGCGGTCCTCAATCCGCAGCATTTCCTTGCCATAATCGTCGTACCGGCCGCTTTCGCGCCAGAGATCGGCCGATTGAATGGTAGGCATTAGGACTTCCTGCGCCCCAGCCGCGTCCTGTTCCTCACGAACGATTTGCTCGATCTTGCGCAAAACCTTGTAGCCAAGCGGAAGCCAGGAATAGATCCCGGCGCTGGACTGCTGGATCATCCCCGCGCGCAGCATCAGGCGATGGGAGACGATCTGCGCCTCCTTCGGATTTTCGCGCAGCGTGGGCAGAAAGTAAGCGGAAAGACGCATGGAATCCTCTGTGGTCTGGAAGTCTTGTCCCTGACAGCCACCGGGCTGCTCAACAGGTCAGTAAAGCGCCGCGACACTCTATGGAAAGGCCTTTCGGCTGTCCAAACGAAAACGCGGCCGGAAAGCCGGCCGCGTGTTCATTGGTTTTTCCGGCATTACCGGAATGCCTGGACTGCTCCGGCATCAGCTCGGTGGCATACCACCTCTGATTCCAAAATTGAGAAGTCCCATCCAGAAGCGCTCGAGCTCACGGTAAACCGTACTCGACTCGGTCAACCGTTCGGGGCTCCCGCCGGTTTCCCCAAGAGCGGCCGCATGGCGATCAAACATTTCAGTAACAAAGCCGCAGAGTTCCAACCCCTTATCGGAGAGCTTCACTCTGATCGAACGGCGATCATGTGCGGATCTCTCCTGAGCGAGATAGCCATTCTCAACCATTTTGCGGACATTGTAGGATACGTTCGAGCCGAGATAGTATCCCCGGTTCGTCAGCTCCCCAACCGTCAGTTCCTCGTCCCCGATATTGAACAATATCAGGGCTTGGATGTTGTTGATGTCTTCGATCCCCTTCCGGTCAAGCTCCATCTTCACGACTTCAAGAAACTGCCGATGAAGACGTTCGATCAGCTTGATCGCTTCGAGGTACTCGTTTTTGATCGCGGAAGGGTCCGCTGAATTATGGTCCGGTGTCGTCACGCCCGACATAAGCTTCCGAACTCCAATATTAGGTATGAATTCGACACAATAGTTCAGTTTCTTGTAGCGTCAAAAAGACGTAATACGCAACCTAATTGCCGCAAAGCTTCTTGAAGACAGCGGAGAAATCAAGATTGCCATTCCCCTCTGACACGAAGTTTCCGTAGAATTCCGCGGCCTTTTTCCCCATCGGGGTTATGGCTTTGGCAGATTCCGCCGCCTGTTGTGCGAGGTCGAGATCCTTCAGCATCATGGCTGCGCTGAAGCCAGGTAGGTATTCCCGATTCGCTGGAGAGGTCGGGACCGGGCCCGGAACAGGGCAATAACTGGTCATCGCCCAACACTGTCCGGAAGACTTCGAGCTGATATCGAAAAGTTTCTGACGATCAAGACCGAGCTTGTCAGCAAGGGCGAACGCTTCAGATACAGCGATCATCGAAATGCCGAGAACCATGTTGTTGCAGATCTTCGCCGCCTGACCACTGCCTGTGCCTCCCGCATGGACAATCGTCGCGCCCATGATATCGAGGAACGGGCTGGCACGCTCGAACGCCGCATCGTCGCCGCCGACCATGAAGGTCAGCGTGCCGGCTTCAGCACCGCCGGTTCCGCCAGAAACCGGCGCATCCAGCATGAGAAAGCCTTTGGCCGCCGCATCTGCCGCCACAGCCCGAGAGGTATCAACGTCGATGGTTGAACAATCAATGAAGAATGTCCCCTCGGCAGCGTTAGGGAACACGCTCTCCTCATAGACGACGCGGACATGCTTTCCCGCCGGCAACATGGTGACCACAACTTCAGCACCGCTCACGGCTTCTGCGGCGCTTGCCGCAGCTGTGCCGCCAGCGGCCATAAGTGTTTCCAGGCTCTCCGCAGAGAGATCAAAGCCACGCACAGCGTGGCCCGCACCGAGCAAATTCT
The DNA here is from genome assembly GCF_039990255.1 of Nisaea sp. Classification (GTDB taxonomy): domain Bacteria; phylum Pseudomonadota; class Alphaproteobacteria; order Thalassobaculales; family Thalassobaculaceae; genus Nisaea. The sequence continues at coordinate 1,637,596 of NZ_JBDXGG010000018.1, forward strand.
TGGCCATCGGCAGGCCCATGTTCCCAAGACCGATGAATGCGATGGTCGTCATGTATTAGCTCCCTCGTCCTTATTGTTTTTTGCAGTCAGAGCCCGATCTTGCCAGCAGGCGAGAAATAAGCTGCGACCGCTTCAGGGGTAACCGCATCCAGGGTCGGTGGCGACCATTTCGGCGCCCGATCCTTGTCAACCAGAAGCGCGCGCACGCCCTCGAAAAAATCGCCGGCGATCATGAAGCTCTGAACCATGGTAAATTCCATCGCCAGATCTTCGGCAAGGCTGGCACAGCGGGCGCCCCGGCGCACCATCTCCAGCGTCACTTTGAGACTGGTCGGAGAGCGATGTTCTAGCATCGCAGCAGTCTCGTCGCAGAAACTCCCACCGGCCGCTCTTAGAGCTCCGAGGATATCCTCGATCCGGTCATGGGCAAATGCGCTGTCAATTATAGAGCGATGCTCCGACAATGTGGCATCACCACCTGAAACTGAGTGCTCCGACAGCAAAACCGAGATGCGGCCGGCCGCATCTTGCTTGAGATCAAGTGACAGCAGCTCCGCCCGCAACGCCTGTAACCTGTCGCTGGGTACGAAATGCGTTGCGGCCTCGATATAGAGACAGTCCGCCGCCTTCACCGGCGCGCCGGTGAGCGCAAGATAGGTCCCGAGTTCACCCGGGCACCGCGGCAGGAACCAGCCGCCCCCAACGTCCGGGAACAGGCCGATACCGGTTTCCGGCATGGCGAAGAGTGTCCGTTCGGTTGCAATGCGGAAGCTGCCATGTACCGAAATGCCAACACCGCCACCCATTGTGACGCCGTCAAGCAGTGCGATATATGGCTTTGGATAGTCGGCGATAGACCTGTTCAGGCGATATTCTTCGCCGAAGAAATCCAGCATCAGCTTGGTAGGCTTACCAGTCTCGCCTTCTTCCAGGCGCGAGCGGCGTACGCTGACGACATCTCCACCGGCACAGAAGGATTTTTCACCGGCACCTTCGATCAGGACAGCTCCGATATTCGGGTCTTCTGCCCATGCATCGAGCTGGACCTGCATCGCTCGAATCATTTCCAGCGTCAGTGAATTCAGGGCACGTTGGCGATCCAGGGTGATGCAGCCAATTGCGCCTTGTACTTCAAAACGAACGTCGTCGGTCATTGATTCCATTCCGTAAGGAGTTTGCGCGCGATGATCACGCGCATGATTTCGTTAGTACCTTCAAGTATCTGGTGAACACGCAGGTCGCGGACCAGCCGTTCGAGCGGGAAGTCACCAAGATAACCGTATCCACCGTGAACCTGCAGCGCCTCGTTACAGATCCGCGAACAGAGGTCTGTCGCCAAACGTTTCGCCATGGCGCAGTGCTTGGTCGCATCCGGGGATTTCCGGTCCAGACTATCTGCCGCCCGATGCACCATCAGCCTGGCTGCATCCAGTTCCGTCGCCATATCCGCGAGCTTGAACTGGATGGCCTGAAATTCATTGAGCTTCTTGCCGAACTGAGCCCGGTCTGCCGCGTAGGACAAGGCCGCCTCGAGCGCCGCGCGGGCGCCGCCGAGGGAACAAGCGGCGATATTGACGCGGCCACCGTCAAGCCCAGCCATGGCGATCTTGAAGCCGTCCCCCTCATTGCCGATGAGGTTGTCCCGTGGCACCGGGCAATCCTCAAAATTCACCATCGAGGTGTGCTGGCTGTGCCAGCCCATCTTGCGCTCCTTCTTGCCAAAGGAGAGCCCATCTGTTCCGCCTTCCACCAACAGGCAGGAGACACCTCCCGCACCATCGCCGCCGGTGCGCGCCATGACCGCGTAAAGATCGCTGGTTGGCCCACCAGAAATGAAGGCTTTTACCCCTGTCATTCGGAATGTGCTGTTACCTTGCGGCGTCGCACGCGTTTTCAGCGAGGCTGCATCGGAGCCGGCTCCCGGTTCGGTCAGGCAATAGCTCGACATCAACTCCATGCTGGTCAGCCTCGGCAAGAACCGCGCCCGAACCTCGGCCGAGCCGAATCGGTCAACCATCCATGAGACCATGTTGTGGATGGAGATATAGGCAGCAGTAGACGGGCACCCGGCAGACAATTCCTCGAAAACTATCGCCGCATCAAGCCGGGTCAGGCTGGAGCCGCCATGTTCCTCGCCGACATAAATTCCAGCCAATCCCAGTTCTGCCGCTTTGCGTATCTCCTCGACCGGAAAGATCTCTTCCTCGTCCCAGCGCGCCGCGTTCGGGGTGAAATGCTCTGCCGTAAAGGCGCGGGCCATATCCTGAATGGCGCGCTGTTCCTCGTTCAGCTGGAAATCCATCTACAAATCCTCCATGGCCCGGGCGTATTCTGGACAGCACGCGTTCGGGCGGCGGATCATAGGCGGCGCCCTTCCAGTGTTCAATGCTTGCGCCAATTCCGCGCCGCCTCTGAACAAAGACTAACAAGCGTGCGACAACCGGTGCCTTTTCACTGGCCCCTCTCCGCTTTACCATCCATTACGAGAGAAACGCCTGCTGGTTAATGAACAAGGCCGAAGAAAATGCCCCTGAACGGATCCACCCCGCGCCTGTCAGCGAACGAGACACCCCTGCAATCCGGTCCGGGATATCCATCGATCCGAATGCGCCGGAACCGGCAGACCGACTGGTCACGGCGGCTTGTGGCGGAAAACAGACTGTCGGTCGACGATCTGATCTGGCCTGTTTTCGTCCGTGTTGGCCATGGTCTGGCAGAGCCAGTCGACTCGATGCCCGGCGTGTTCCGTTATTCCGTCGACCGGCTACCGGAAATTGTAGGCAAGGCCCGCGATCTCGGTATTCCGGCGGTCGCCCTGTTCCCCTTTACCGAGCCTGAACTGAAGGACGAGACCGGCAGTTATTCGGAACGGGACGACAATCTGGTGTGCGAGGCCGTTCGCACGATCAAGGCTTCGGTGCCGGATATCGGCGTGATGTGCGACGTTGCACTCGATCCCTACACGAGCCACGGACATGACGGTGTGCTCGAAAACGACCGTATCCTGAATGACGAAAGCGTCGAGATCCTGTGCCGTCAGGCTTTGTCCCAGGCCCGCGCCGGCAGCGATATCGTCGCACCATCAGACATGATGGACGGGCGCATCGGCGCGATCCGCAAAGCGTTGGATGCACACGGCTTCGAAAATGTGCAGATCATGGCTTATTCGGCGAAATACGCCTCGGCATTCTATGGCCCCTTCAGGGATGCCGTCGGCTCTTCCGGCACCCTCGGCAAGGCCAGCAAATCCACCTATCAGATGGACTCGGCTAATACAGACGAAGCCCTGCGTGAAGTCGCTCTCGACATTGCAGAAGGCGCAGACATGGTCATGGTAAAGCCAGGCATGCCCTATCTGGACATCGTACGCCGGGTGAAAGACACTTTTTCCATGCCGACCTATGCCTATCAGGTGAGCGGCGAGTACGCGATGATCTCGGCCGCCGGCCTGAATGGCTGGATTGACCGGGAACGGGCCATGGTGGAAAGCCTGCTAGCCTTCAAACGCGCCGGCGCCGACGGAATTCTCACCTATTTTGCGATTGAGATCGCCGAAAAACTAAAAACCGGCTGAGCTGTACCTGTTTATTTGATCGACAGGATTACTCCCTTAATCAGCCGTCAACCATTTTGCTCCTATAACGTTCAGGAAAAGACTGCTTGGGCGGACTCCGGCCATGCGGTTGCATCCAACTGCCGGGCGAAGAACACATGCATCGCTGTAAATCTAATCTCCTGCTAGTTGCGGGAATAATGCTGACATTTTCTTCCATGATGTCAGGGACAAGCGCCAAAGCTGACATGATCGAGGTAAGCGGCACGGGCATCGCGCTCGGAATCGCCAAGAAACTCGCAATCCAGGTTCACACTGTTTCTCCGGAAGAGAGTATAACCGTTCTCCCCAGCATGGGTTCTGGAGGCGGCCTGAAGGCCTTGCGCGATGGGGTAATCGGAGCCTCGTTCTCGGCACGGAAACTAAAAGATTCCGAAAAGTCCATTGGGCTTCAAGAATCCCACTGCATGCGCACGCCGCTGGTATTTGCAACAAGACATCAGAACCCAGGCAATTTCAACTTGGCCGATCTGCCCGCAATCTACGGGGACACCCTCCCTAGTTGGGAAGACGGAACACAATTGAAAGTCATTCTTCGCTCGCGCAGCGGATCTGAGATTCCTTATCTCGCCTCGAAAGTTCCTGGCTTGGGAGAACAATTCAAGAAAGCCTTCAAGCGCCCCGATACCGCGATAGGAACGAGCGATCAGATCAATGCCGGACTTGTGCGGACCATTTCCGGCTCCCTCGCCATCATGACTCTGCTGCAGATCAAGGCTGAGGAGCTCAATTTAAATCTGGTTTCGATAGACGGCGTGGCGCCCAGCGCAGCCGCAGTCGCGGACCAGAGCTACCCGTTTTCTCTTCGGGTCTGCCTAGTATTGCCAAAAGAACCGACACCTCTGGCACGCAAATTAGCTGCGCAGATGGTAACGCCGGAAGGGCAAAAAATGATTATCAAAATGGGAGCGACTCCATCTGAGTAAGGTCCTTTCATGTCTGTAAGTTCAAATCCGATGCGGCTCATCGCACTGATCGAAAAGCTGACCATAGTGCTAGCCATCGTGATTGCGCTTGTCCCTTTATTGGTCTTTGCGTTTTTGGATTACCGAAAGCTCAAGGAAGTCGCCGAGTATAAAGCATCCATTTCGGCCAACACCGTTGCGCGGTATGCCTATAGAAACGGCGCCCGATGGAAATATGCCGGTCACCGTCTGCCGGAGTTTCTTGAACGCGAAACACCCGACGACGAGACACACCAGACACTTCTGGACATCAATGGAGACATACTGGCACAGGCTGGTCCAGAAACACTGCGACCAACGCTGAAGACAACGGTACCAGTGATGGAAAGCGGGCGCACAGTTGCCTACGTCACCATCAGTGTATCGCTGAACAAAGTCATCCTCGATATTGCGACCTTCAGCTTCTTCACCATCGGTATTGCCGCCCTGTTCTACGTGTTCCTGAGGTCCGTTCCGCTGCGTGCCTTAAGGAGGTATGCACGGTCTCTGGAAGATACGGAGTTTTCGTTGCGGCGGCAGGTCAAGCTGACCCAGAAAGCCCTTAACACAGCCAACGAACAACGCTTCCAGGCCGAGTCTGCTGGTCACGCAAAATCAGAATTTCTGACTCACATGAGTCACGAATTGCGGACACCTTTAAATGCGATCATCGGTTTCTCGGATCTGATTTCAGGCGGCTATCTCGGCGACCTGCCCGCGAAGTACAGGGAGTATGCCGACGACATAAATATGAGCGGAAAGCATCTGCTAGAATTGGTCAACGAGATCTTGGATATGGCCAAGATTGAAAACGGGCAGCAGAAACTGATACTTTCACCAACCAGTGGTGTCGCTCTGGCGAGCGAATGTATCCGCTTGATGACCGATCTAGCATCACGAAAAAAAATGGATATCAGTCTGATACAGTCCGAGACCGAGTTGGAACCGACCATGCTCGACCGTATTCGTGTGCGCCAAATTCTGATCAATCTGCTCTCGAACGCTATCAAGTTTACACCCGATGGCGGTTCGGTTACATGCGAGATCAAATACACATTCGACGACAGACTGACCTTCATCATCAGAGATACCGGCGTCGGCATGACCGAGAACGAAATCAAAGTCGCGCTGAAGCCCTTCCAGCAGGTAGAGCGTAATGCATCGCTTGCCGCGCAGGGTACCGGGCTCGGTTTGCCGCTTGCCGAAGCTCTGACAAGACTACACGACGGCAATTTCGACATACACAGCCAGCCGGGTGTCGGCACCCGGGTCACAGTCAGCTTTCCGCGCGATTTGCAGAATGAAAACAGCGCCAATCTCAACGCTCCGCCATCCAACCAGACCGCATGCTGATTAAGTCAATCTTGGTCTTGTTGATGGTCTGCGGCGCGATCGTCCAGTTAAGAGCTAACGCGGCTCTATCTGTTTAGAGAACTCCACGCTCTTCCAGAAATCTCTCCGCCATCCGAAAATGCCAGCTACCATCGTTGTCGCGAAACCCGACGTGACCTCCATCTAACGGCAGCAATGGTGTCAGGGCCGGGTTTCCAGCCCAGTCGACGTCCAGATAGATCTGGCCCGGTATCCAGGGATCGTTCAGCGCATGCACGATCAATGTCGGCACACGAATACCTGGCAGGAATCCTTTAGCTGAGGATTTTGCATAATAGTCCCGGGCACCGTCAAAACCATTACGGGCAGCAATATGCCGCTCGTCATATTCCACCGTCGTTCGGCAATGGCGGATGGCGGAAATCTCTCGCGCCGAAAGGCCCGGTGTCGCCTGCGCCTGGCGCTTCATGTTTTTCAGCAACCAGGAATGATAAAACCGGTTACGTGGCTGAATAAACCGCTCCGACGTGCGCGCAAGATCGATTGGTGCGGAGACAGATATCGCAGCAGCAACATGGGAGCGACTTTTCTCCCCGAGATATTTCAGCATCATGTTGCCGCCGAGCGAGACGCCGAACAGCACGAACTTTTCCGCCACGTCCAATGCCATCAGCTGATCCAGAACCATCTCAAGATCCGCGCTACGCCCCGCATGATAGGTCTGCGTGCAGTCCGGACGGCTTGGTCCCGCACCACGCAGGTTCAGCCGCAGGGCCGTTAGTCCGCAGCTGACGAAATAACGCGCTGCATCACGCACGTGAAAACTGTCCTCGCAACCGGTGAGCCCATGAATGATGACGACAAGCGGCGCCCCCGGGATCGGTTTTGGCGGATGCTCCAGCATGCCGGACAAGCGGTCTCCGCTGCCGTCCTCCAACGGAAACGAGATCCGCTCGGATCGTGCGGACGGGATGTCCGGACGCCCTCCGAACAAAAAACTCCTGAGAGTTTGCGGATGCCCGCCGACCCACGGGAAGCGCGGTTGGAAGGGCGGATAGGACGGAATGTCAGGAAGCGTCATTGGGCGTCCCATCGGCTTCGTTAACAGGCTCGTTGGCAGCTAAATCCGTGTCTTCCTCATCCTCGATCGGCTCGAACTGCATGAGCCACTCATGCACGGCGCCGATCTGGACCTCGTCCATCAGCGCCGGTGCATGGCCGCAACCCTCGAACTCAATCAAATCAGCCTTTGGGCCACGCTCCGTCATTTCCTCGGCGACGTGCCGAGGCAGCAAGTCGGAATTAGCACCCCGAAGCACGAGGGTCGGACATTTGATCATGTCATAGACTGCCCAGAGATCGACATCATTGACCGGCCCTTCGAACGCACTCCCGATCGCCGGATCGTAATGCATCTTGTACGTGCCATCCGGCTCCCGGATGACACTGTGCTGGGTCATTTCGGACCAGTCCGCATCAGAAAGATCGCCGAAATCCGCCAGCGTCTCGCGCAGATAGTCCCCAGCCTCGTTCAAACTCTGGAAAACAGGAGGATCGGCAACATAGGTTCCGATCCGCTCCAGCGCTGCCTTAGGAATGAATGGTCCAACGTCGTTCAGGATCAGCCGCTTGATCGGCGAACCTTCCCGCGACGCCAACAGCATACCGATAATGCCGCCCATTGAGGTGCCGAGCCACTCGACCTCCTGCAAGCCGCGATAATCCAGTAGCGCATCCGCGTGGCGTAGATAAGTGTCGAAATTGTAGCCGTCTTTATTGTTCAGCCAGTTGCTGCGTCCGCGCCCGACCACATCCGTCTCGATACATCGGATATCCTTGCCGACGACACGGGCAAGGGCGTCGAAATCACGCCCCTGTCGGGTCAGCCCGTGTGCGCAAATCATGGTCCGCGACAGCCTCCGGTTGCCCCAGTCCGTGAAGGCAAGCCAGATGGTGCCGTGATCGTCGGTGAAGGGAAAACTGCCCTGATCTGGTCTCATGTCTCGTCTGGTCCCCGGTCTCGCCCCATGAGGCTTTCTGTTTCCGCCGACAGTTTCCCACCGACCGGCGATGCGTCAAGTGCGCAGCCCACTTGCCCGCGCTCGCCATACTGATAAGGTCCGGCGACCAATTCAGTGGGAGACCAAACAGTGGAACGCGAAACACCCCGCGTGGTTCCGGTTGCGGAGCCGCATAAGGCAGACTGGCGCCGCCTCTATGACGGCTATGCAGCTTTCTACAAAGTCGAGATGACAGATGAAATAGCGGGCACACTCTGGGGCTGGCTTAACGATCCGGCCCATGTGCTGAACTGCCTGATCGCCGAGGACGCTAACGGCAAGGCCATCGGTCTTGCCCATATCCGCGCCATGCCGCGTCCACTCTCTGGAGCCGAATGCGGCTTCCTCGACGATCTGTTCGTCGATCCAGAGGCGCGCGGCCAAGGCGTCTTCGAAGCCTTATTCGAAGCGATGGATGCAATGGCCCAGGAAAAAGGCTGGGCGATGGTCCGTTGGCTGACCCAGGAATTCAATTATCGCGGCCGGTCCGCCTATGACCGGATCGCCACCAAGACGCCTTTCATCCTCTATCAGCGCGAAACACCCTGACATAAGGCTCTCCGTCAGAGAGAGCAGGAGAGAGTTATGCCCTACACAATGATTATCGCCCTCGCCATCCACATCGTCTCCGCGGTGATCTGGGTCGGCGGCATGTTCTTCGCCTATACCTGCCTGCGCCCCTCCATGGGTACGTTGGAGCACGCGCCGGATCGGCTCCGCCTCTGGCGTGCCGTCTTCGCTCGCTTCTTCCGGTATGTGATCATCGAAATCGTGTTGTTGCTGGGCAGCGGCTACTGGATGATCTTCATGGAGTTCGGCGGCTTCGCCGGTGCCGGGATTCATATCCACATCATGAACCTGACCGGATTCGTCATGATGGGCCTGTTCGGCCATCTCTATTTTGCCGAATGGCTCAAGTTCCGCCGTGCGGTCGATGCGGAAGATTTCCCAACGGCGGGAACAAGGCTCAACCGGATACGAATGATCGTCGCCACCAATCTAGGCTTGGGTTGGGTGACCATCATCGTCGGCGCGACCGGTCGCTATTGGGGATAGCATTCTTGCCGTAGCCCCGCTTGCCGTGACCTTTGCAATACCTTACAAATTCGCCCGCTGAACAGGTAACGAAATAATAAAGGACACAGCGCATGGCAGCGTCAGGAGGCCCTCTTTCCGGGGTGACCGTGGTCGATCTCTCGCGGATTCTCGCGGGGCCCTATTGCACCATGATGATGGCGGAACTCGGCGCCCGGGTGATCAAGGTGGAAACACCCGAGACCGGCGACGACGCGCGGCACTACGGGCCTTTCATCAATGGCAAGTCGGCCTATTTCCAGTCCGTCAACCGGGGCAAGGAAAGCATTGCGCTGAATCTGAAGGACAACGGGGACAAAGCGATCCTCGACAAGCTGCTGGAGAAGGCCGACATCATCGTCGAGAACTTCCGGCCCGGCACCATGGAGAAGCTCGGCTTCGGCTGGGAGCGGCTGCACGAGAAATTCCCGAAGCTGATCTATGTCTCCGCCTCCGGCTTCGGCCATTCCGGCCCGGACATGTATCGGCCGGCCTATGACATGGTCGTGCAGGGCATGGGCGGCATAATGAGCATCACCGGCCATGAGGGCGCTCCGCCAACCCGGATCGGCACATCGATCGGCGATATCGGCTCAGGTCTCTATGCCGCAATCGGCGCAATGTCGGCGCTGTTCCATCGCTCCTCGACCGGTGAGGCAACGAAAGTCGACATCTCGATGTACGATTGTCAGCTCGCCCTGCTGGAAAACGCCATCATGCGCTATTTCGTTACCGGCACGGCACCGGGACCGCTTGGTGCCCGCCACCCCTCGATCACTCCTTTCGAAGCCTTCGAGACCGAAGACGGTTACATCATCATCGCAGCCGGGAACGACGGACTGTTCCACAAGATGGCCGATGCCCTGGGCAAGGAAAGCTGGAAGACCGACGACCGTTTCCTCACGAACGATCTCCGGGCGCAGCACCAGGCCTATCTGAAGCTCGAGATCGAGGCGATCCTGGGCACCAACACAACGGCCCATTGGGGCGGCATTCTGGATGAAGCAGGCGTGCCGAACGGGCCGATCAACGATGTCGGCCAGGCAGCGGAGCATCCGCAGGCCGCTGCCCGCAACATGATCGTGGACGTGGACGATCCGGTCACTGGCGCGATGAAAGTCGTCGGTAACCCGATCAAACTGACTGCATTCGACGATCCTAAAACCCGCGTTCCCTCACCGAACCTCGATCAGGACCGCGACCGTATTCTCAAGGAGCTTGGACTATGAATTTGATGCGCAACGATCTCGATTTCTCGAGTGAGCCATCCCTTACCCCAAACACAGACCCCTATGCGCTGGCTAAAGCTCTGTCTGGCCGCCACCTGATCGGTGGCAAGCTTGTTCCTGCTTCTTCAGGCAAAAGCTTCGAGGTCATTGATCCGGCCACCGGAACCGTGATCGGGTTTGGTGCCGAGGGCGACGAAGCAGACGTTAATCTTGCGGTCGAGGATGCAGCTACGGCACAGAAGGAATGGGGCAAAATGCGGGCCCGGGACCGGGGCGCACTGATCTATAAATGCGGCGAGGTCCTGATGGACCATGTCGAGGAACTGGGCCGCCTGATCGCGCTGGAAACCGGCAAGGCCCTGCGGACTGAAAGCCGCGTCGAAGCCTCGATCCTGGCCGATGCCTTCCTGTTCAACGCAGGTCTCGCATCAGAGTTGAAGGGCGAGACCGTCCCGCACCACCCGGACATGCTGACCATCACCGTGCGCGAGCCGATCGGTGTGGTTGGCGCGATCATTCCCTGGAACGTGCCGTTGCTGCTGATGGCGCTGAAAATAGCCCCGGCACTGGTCGCCGGCAACACAGTGGTCGTTAAATCCGCTGAGGAAGCCCCGCTGACGGTCCTTCGGGTCTGCCAGATCCTGGCTTCCGTTCTGCCTGCCGGCTGCTTCAACATGCTGTCCGGTTACGGCCCGGAATGCGGCGCCCCGCTGGTCGCCCATCCGAAAGTTGGCAAGGTGACCTTCACCGGCTCCGTCGAGACCGGCAAGATCGTTTACAAGACCGCCGCCGACAAGCTGATCCCGGTCACCCTGGAGCTTGGCGGCAAGAGCCCGATGATCGTCATGAACGACGCCGACATCGACAAGGCCATCGGAGGCGCTGTCACCGGCATGCGGTTCACCCGCCAGGGCCAGAGCTGCACCGCCGCCAGCCGCATGTTCGTCCATGCCGACGTGCATGACGCATTCGTGGCCAAGCTGCGCGAGAAGGTCGACGCCATGGTGATGGGCGATCCGCTCGATGAGAAGACCGATATCGGCACCATCATCTCTCCGGAGCAGTTCGCGAAGGTGAAGTCCTATATCGATCACGGCAAGGGCGAAGCCGGGGCGGAAGCCGTCGAATGCTCGGCCATGCCGACGGACGAAAAGTTCAAGGATGGCCTGTTCGTGCAGCCGGTTGTCTTCCTCGGCATGACGAACGACAGCAAGCTGGCCCGCGAAGAGATCTTCGGCCCGGTGACCTGTGTCATCAAATGGACCGACGAAGAAGAAGTGCTCGCTGCCGCCAACGACAGCGACTACGGCCTTGCCGCCACGGTCTGGACCAACGACCTGAAAGCCGCGCTGAATTTCACCGAGAAGCTGGAAGCCGGCTTTGTGCAGGTAAACCAGAATCTCGTCGTGCAGCCGGGTCTTTCCTATGGCGGTGTGAAGCAGTCCGGCATCGGCAAGGAAGCCACGCTGGAAGCCATGCTGGAGCATTTTACAAAGAAGAAGACCATCATCTTCAACAAGACCTGATAAACGCGTCTTAGCGTAATCAAACAGGAGAAGGCCGATGCTTGGATGGGGGAAACGTCTTGGCCTCGGTCTTCTCTTTGTCTTTCTGGGGCTGAATTTCGGCCTTGCCGGACTGCTGGTCTGGCTGAGTGGGTCAACTCCCAAGATCGAGGGAGACGTCCTCGTTGATGGGCTGACAGCCCCCGTGACGGTTGCCCGGAATGATGCCGGTGTACCAATGATCCAGGCAGGCTCGGATGGCGATGCCTATTTCGCTCTCGGGTATGTCCATGCCCAGGACCGACTCTGGCAAATGGAGTCCATGCGCCGGATCGGCGCCGGACGGATGGCGGAAATTGTCGGGACTCTCTCAGCGTCCGCAGGCGACAGCGTTCTCCCCTTCGACCGCCTGACCCGGGGTCTCGGACTTTATCGACGTGCGGAGGAAATCTACCAGCGGGCATCGCCAGACCTGAAACTGGCGTTGGAGCGATACGCGGACGGTGTCAATGCCTACCTGAATACCCGCGACGGCGCCCTACCGCCGGAATTCGTTGTCCTTTTCCACGAACCGGAGCCCTGGAAACCGGCGGACAGCCTGGTCTGGCAACAGCTCATGGCGGTTCAGCTCGGCAGCAACTGGCCTGCCGAGCTGAACCGCCTCCGCATGATCGAAGCCGGCCTCGGCCCGGACCAGATAGCCTTCCTCTTTCAGGCACCGGACAGCCGGAAACCTGACATGCCGCCTCTGCTGCAGGGTCTCCTCTTTCCGGGGGAGATTGACGCGGCAACGCGGCTCGCAGCCGCCCTGCCCGCCCGGATTGCAGCAGGCGGCGCGTCAAATGCATGGGCTCTTTCGGGCAGCAAAACCGAAAGCGGAAAGCCCCTGCTCGCCAACGACCCTCACCTGAGGCTCACCAATCCCAATCTTTGGTATCTCGCCCGGATCGAGACGCCTGATGACACACTCGCGGGCGTGACGGTTCCCGGTGTCCCCTTCCTGATCCTCGGACATAACAACCACATCGCCTGGGGTTTTACGACGCCACTCGCCGATACCCAGGACCTCTTCATCGAGCATGTCGATCCCAACGACCCGGCACGATATCTTACACCGGATGGCAATCAGACATTCGAGATCCGGGAAGAGCGATTCCGCATCGGCGACCGGGAAGTGAGCGAGACCTTCCGAACCACACGGAACGGCCCGGTGCTCTCCGACATATGGAGCGACGCCAGACAACGCGGCCAGAAGACTGTCCTCGCTCTGAGTGCCACGTCACTCAAACCGGGCGACAATAGTGTCGAGAGTGTTCTTCTGCTGAACCGCGCACGCTCCGTCGATGAGGCGATAGAGGCATTGAGCGACTTTTCCAGCCCGCCGCAGAATGTCACCCTGGCGGACAAAGATGGCGCCATCGCCCTGCTCCTCGCCGGAAGAATGCCGGAAAGGAAAACGGGAGAGGGCTTCATGCCCGCCGACGGCGCAACCGGTTCCGGAGACTGGATCGGGTGGATCGACAGCGACCGCCTGCCCCTCATACGCAATCCGGATAGCCACATGGTCGTTCAGGCGAACGACCATGTGGCACGCCGAGATCCCGCTCTTTCCCTCAGCCGGGAATTCGTTGCGCCATTTCGGACAGAGCGAATCCATGAGCGGCTGCAGGAATTCGGCTCCGGTGCCACCGCACAAGCGCAGACCGATTTGCAGATGGATAACTTTTCGTCCGACGTGCAGCACACGCGGGAGCTGCTGCTACGCCATCTCGATCCAGAAGCACTTTCGGATCTAGAACGGGATATGGTCGAGAAGCTCCGGCAATGGAACGGGGAGATGCGCCGAGACCGCTTAGAGCCGCTGGTCTACACCCTCTGGACCGCGCTCTTGCACCGCAAGATCTTCGGCGATGAGCTCGGATATCTGATCAGCGACTATAAGCGCGTCTATCCACACATGTTCGATGCCGTACTGACCGATGCCCAGGAATGGTGCGACGATATCCGCTCCACCATTGTCGAGCCCTGCACGGTGCCCGTGCGGGACAGCCTGCAGGAAGCCATTGCCCGCCTGTCAGCCAAATTCGGGCAGAACCCGGAAGACTGGCGCTGGGGCAAGGCTCACGAATCCCGATTCCGGCATCTGCTTTGGTCTCGTGTGCCGTTTCTCGACAAACTACTCGATACCCAAATCGCAACCGACGGGGGCGATTTCACTGTGAACCGGGGAAGCCCGGCTGTGCAGATTTCGGAGACCGATTTCAGCTTCTATAATGTCCACGGGGCCGGTATCCGGGCGGTCTACGATCTCTCTGATCTCGACGCCTCTCTGTTCAGCTTGTCGTTAGGACAATCCGGCAATCCATTTTCGGAATTCTACCACGATCAGGCAGAGGCCTGGGCAAATGGCCGTTACCGCCGGATCAGCACATCGGAAGTGTCTTCCGAGCGGACTCTTACGCTTCGGCCGAACTAGTTCGGATCAGAAACGCAACCGTGCCCCGAGCGTGAAATTCTGGGCGAAACCGGAATCGTCGCCTTCCGGTCTCAGGTTGGGCTGCGCCGTACGGGTATAAAACGCCCTGTACTCCGTAAAGAAGTCCCAACTATCCGAAATCTCATAAGTGGCGCCGAAGCCAAGTTCGAAGGCTGGCGACATCTCATCGTGGCGGTCGAGACCGTTGCCATAGGCCAGTCCTAGGCCAGCAACCACATGCGGGCGAAGCAACCAGTCCTCTCCGAGATCAAAGGAATGATCGAGATAAATGGACAGCACGTCGCCTGTCCCGTAAGGATCCGGACCACGACCTAATCCGACTTGACCGGTCGGCTCGCCCAGATCTGTATAGCGGAGGGAAAACTTATAGCGCTCGCCGCTCCGTGAATCGTCCAAGCTGCGGCGCTCCGGCTCGCTGGCGAAGCCCGGTTGATTTTGCTCTTCATTGCCGAAACGATCAGTCGATGCGCCAAGAAAATACCAAGAGTTCTGCTGCTTATCGAACTCGTCGGCAGCACAAAGCTCAGGGCTCCCCGCAATGGCGAGGCAAAAAACGGCGGGCATGACAATACGGCCAAGGCAGGACATTTGATGTCCCTCCAACAACACTGCGCTCCCGGTGAGTCCCTTAATTCTCTCCGAGAACGGCGTTCAATCGCCTTCCCCCGTATGATCTCGACTCCTATCACGCTCCGGCAGGAGCTGGGAGTCAAATCAGCGTTAATTGAACACCCTCCGGTGACCAGACCGGTATGCAATAATCCAGCCGATCTTACTGGAGCATCGAGATGACCATGCCTGTTACTTTCGAAGATATTGAAAAGGCTCAGGAACAACTGAGCGGCAAAATTCTTCGAACGCCGACCATCCCAGCGCCGGCCCTCGGCCAGGCGCTCGGGATCGACCTGACCCTGAAACTCGAAAACCTGCAACTCACCGGGTCGTTCAAGTCCCGTGGCGCCTATGTGAAGCTCTCCAGCCTGAATGCGGAAGAGCGCGCTCGCGGCGTGATCGCCATGTCGGCGGGCAACCATGCGCAGGGCGTAGCTTATCACGCCACCGCTCTCGGGATTCACTCGACCATTGTCATGCCAGCGGCGACACCGTTCACCAAGGTTGAAAAGACCCGTAATTACGGCGCTCAGATCGTTCAATTCGGCGCGACGCTCGCCGAAAGCCGGGAAAAGGTAGAGGAGCTGATCGCCGAGCACGGATATGTTCTGATCCATCCCTACGACGATCCAAGGATCATTGCCGGCCAAGGCACGGCGGGGCTGGAACTGATGCAGGATGCCGGTGCGCTAGACACACTGGTTGTGCCCATCGGTGGAGGCGGTCTGATTTCCGGTATGGCGATCGCCGCCAAGAAATTCAATCCGGCCATAGAGGTGATCGGCGTTCAGTCGGAGCAATTCCCCTCAATGTATGCCGCAATGCACGGCCAGCCCCCGCATTTCGGCGGCGAAACCCTGGCAGAAGGTATCGCGGTGAAAGCTCCCGGTGCGATGACCACGGAAATCTGCCGTTCCCTGGTCGACGACATCATTCTGGTCAATGAGATCGAAATCGAGCGTGCGGTGAATGGCTGCGCCGAGCACCAGAACCTGGTCGCAGAAGGCGCCGGCGCGGCCGGCATCGCCGCGATGATCAAGGCACCGGAGCGATTTGCGGGGAAACGGGTCGCCAGCGTGATCTGTGGCGGCAATATCGACCAGCGCATGCTGGCGACTGTGTTGCTGCGCGGGCTGACCCGTCATGGCCGCCTGGCGCGCCTGCGCATCGACATCACGGATCAACCGGGGACACTGGCCCGGGTCGCCGGGCTGATCGGACGGTCGGGAGCGAATATCGTGGAGGTGCATCACCAGCGCATGTTCCAGGACGTGCCGATCAAGCAGGCCGAACTTGAGGTTCTGATAGAGACCCGCAACCCTGATCACGTGCTGGAAATCATAGCCGCTCTCGACGCGGCCGGTCTGAAGACCAGCGTCATGAGCAACATGGCGATGGAAGGGCGGCCTCTCTGAGGCTCTGAGGACGCCCGGGCTCAGGAAATCGAGCGATAGGCGCCGCGATAGTAAATCAGCGGCTCGGCGTCCTCGCGAATGGGGTCGAGCCGTTCAACCCGCCCGACGAGAATTGAGTGATCGCCGCCCTCATAAAGCGCGTGCAGTTTGCAGTCGATGGCCGCGAGAGCGCCTTCCAGAATGGGTGCACCAGTCACCCAAGGCTTGTGCGCCACACTATCGAAACGATCACCGACGTCGGAGCTGAAGCGTACGGACAGACCGGCCTGTTCAGCGGACAGAATATTGATCGCAAAACAACCACTATTGGAAAACGCGTCATGACAGGTCGCATCCTTGCCAATGCAGACCAGCACCAGCGGCGGATCGAGAGACACCGAGGAGAAGGAGCTGGCCGTAAATCCGTCGAGGCGCCCTTGATTGACGGTCGTAACCACTGTCACCCCCGTTGCGAAGCGGCCCATCACATCGCGGAATTGATCTGAATTCACTGACATTACGACTGCAGCTCCTTATTTCGCCGGCAAACTGCCGATGGCTGGTCCGTTACCGGCTAAAACCATACTGGCTGACATGGAGCAAAGCGGTCGGTAAATCAATTGTTTACCCCTTGTTGTTTACAAATAACCGAAATTTGAGAGATATTACCCTTTGAATGTTTCCTGAAATGCGTTCTGGGACCATTACCGGGTGGAGAGCGTCACATGCTGGTGATTATCGGATGGGTTGTCGTCATCGTCTGCGTGATTGGCGGCTACATGGCCATGGGCGGCAAGCTCGGGCCATTGTGGCAGCCTTTTGAGCTTGTCATCATCGGTGGTGCTGGCGTTGGGGCATTTATCTGTGCGAACCCCAAACACGTTCTCGGCCAAGCTGGCAGAGGTTTTGGCGCGGCCCTCAAAGGCCCCAAATACTCCAAAGATGATTATCTAGAGCTCCTCAGTCTGATGTACGCGATCTTCAAGCTCGCGAAGACGAAAGGTATGCTGGCGATCGAATCACATATCGAAAGGCCGGAGGACAGTTCTCTCTTTCAGGCTTTCCCGAAATTTTCGTCCGATCACCATGCACTTGATTTCCTCTGCGACTATCTCCGGATGATGACCCTCGGCACCGACAACCCGCATGAGTTGGCCGATCTCCTCGACGAGGAGCTTGAGACCCACCATGCCGAGGACGCATCGGTTGCCGCCGCTTATCAGACAATGGGTGATGGCTTCCCTGCGCTCGGGATTGTCGCGGCCGTGCTGGGCATTATCAAAACCATGGGATCGATCACCGAACCCCCGGAAGTGCTCGGTAAACTTATCGGTGGCGCTCTGGTGGGAACCTTCCTTGGGATTCTGCTCGCTTACGGCTTCGTGAGTCCATTGGCGGCGACAATGGGTACGACTTTGAATGCCGACGCCAAGTACCTTGGCTGCATCAAAGCTGGCCTTCTGGCTCATGTGTCGGGCTACGCCCCGGCAGTCTCGGTGGAATTTGCTCGCAAGACGCTGATGTCCAAAGACCGCCCCTCGTTCTTCGAAGTTGAGGAAGCAGTCGCAGCCTTGCCTCCGGTCTAGTACGGACCGATATCTGGCATGCAGAATGCTACAAGCGGTCGAGGGTCACTTTAGCCGCGCGCCAAACAGGAACGAGAAAGCTTGGACAACCACGCCAGCATAGTTATCAAGAAGGTCAAAAAGGGTGGCCATGGCGGCCACCATGGCGGCGCCTGGAAAGTTGCCTATGCCGACTTCGTGACCGCGATGATGGCCTTCTTCCTGCTCCTCTGGTTGCTGAACGCGACCACCGAGGAACAGAAGATGGGTATCTCCAACTATTTCGACCCGACGGCCATCTCGCGCTCCACACGAAGCGGCTCCGGCGGTGTGCTCGGCGGGACGTCAATCACCGTGCCGGGCGCGCTGAAATCTGCATCCTCCCCGCCGATGATCAGCACACCACAAGTGGCTCGCCCGCAGGCGGAAAACACAGAGTCCCTTGATGCCGATTCGGACGACCCAGAGAATATCGAATCCCGTCTCGGCAGCGACGACGATGCCGAAGGCCTGATCAGCGCAGAGAAGCTAGAAAAACTGCTTGAGGAACGGGAAGCCGCCCAGTTTGCCTCAGCGGAAAAAATGCTGCGCAAGGCGATCGAGGATTCTAACGATCCGGAATTGAAGGAAATCGCGGACAGCCTGCAGATCGATCAATCGCCGGAGGGATTGCGAATCCAGTTGCTCGATCAGGAGAAAGTCGCCCTGTTCCCCCTCGGCAGCGCCGATATGTTCGAGCAGACACGCAAGCTTCTGGCTAAAGTGTCCGAAATCATCAGCAAGCTTCCTAACAAGATCAAAATCTCGGGCCACACGGATTCACGTCCCTTCCCGGAAGGTGCGACTTATACGAATTGGGAGCTTTCCGCGGACCGCGCCCTCTCCAGTCGGCGCGCGCTTATTGCCAATGGGATTCCACAAGGCCGCGTTGCCCAGGTCGTCGGCAAAGCCGATACCGATCCCATCGAGCCGAACGACCCGACCTCGCCCAGTAACCGGCGGATCAGCATCGTTCTGCTGAAGCAGGATTTCAGCGATCAGGCTGCCGATGCGGTCGCGTCAGGCGAACCGGCGGTGCAGCCGCTCGAGACCACACTTCCGCCGATCATAGCGCCGGATAACGGCTCGGCCCTGCCGCCAGTGCGGTCCGGAGGATAGCCCCGACGCATGTTTGACAATCTTCGAGCCCGCCCGCTGGCGTTTTTCCATACGCTGCCTATGCCCTGCCCTTATCTTCCAGGCAAGACTGAGCGCCGCCTGATTGCGGATATCTCGAGCCGCCGAGGACAGCTGGCGCACGATACACTCGCCAAGGCCGGGTTCCGCCGCACCCAGCACCTGACCTACAGGCCAGCCTGTCCCGGCTGCAACGCCTGCAGCCCCGTGCGCGTGCGCTGTGGCGATTTCCGCTGGTCCAGAACCTTCCGCAAGCTGCTCAAACGCAACGCAGACTTGACGGCGCGGCCAGTACAGGCAATTGCCACGCGCGAGCAATACCGTCTGTTCCAGGCCTATCAACAAGGCCGACATGGTGACGGCGAAATGGCCATGATGGATTTCGCAGACTACGCCGAAATGGTCGAACGCTCGCCAATTGAAACCTATTTGATTGAATATCGCGATGCCGCCCAGGAGCTGGTGGCGATCATGCTGGTGGACGAGCAGGAAGATGGCCTGTCCGCCGTCTACAGTTATTTCGATACAACGGACGGCACGCGCGGCTTCGGCACCTATATGGTGCTTGACCTGATCGAGCGCACGAAAGCGCGCGGTCTCAACTATGTCTATCTCGGCTACTGGATCCCGGACTGCCGGAAGATGGCCTACAAGACCAAGTATCGACCTTACGAGCTCCTGACGCCAGAAGGCTGGCTCGAGGCCACCCCCGAGGCAACCTCAGCCTCCGACTAGGTAAACCGCGCCGGTCTGGGGAAACCGTTCGGTGGCATCTTACCAGCACCGGCCCGTTTGCCCCGCCAAGTCGTCAGGTCCGTCTCGGTACGCGTCCGACCGCCTGTCTGCTCCCAGCTCAGTCCCTCGTCCGTCTTCAGGAAGGTCACGTCGCCGAGCCTTCCATCTTTGTAGCGCTGTAGGATCACGCCCTTGCCGCGCGCCATTTCCGGTACTTCGGATGCCTCGAAGACCAACAGTTTCCGGTTCGTGCCGACAATCGCGATCAGCTCGCCCTCAACCGGCAGACAAATCTGCGCCTTCGCGCCTGTAGCCGGGTTGAGCACCTGTTTGCCCGCCTTCTTCTGGGCCAGGAGATCATCCGAATTCACGATGAAGCCGCGACCGTCACTGGAGGCAAGCAACAGGCGCTGCCCCTTGCGGTGCGGCAGAATATCAACGATGTCCTCGTCATTATCTAGGTCGATCATCAGGCGCAACGGCTCTCCATGGCCTCGTCCACGGGGCAGTTTATCCGCCATGATCGTGAAGAAGCGACCGTCGCTGGCAAAGATCAATATCCTGTCCGTGGTCTCGGCCCGGATCAGGAACTTGCCTTCGTCGCCTTCCTTGAATTTCAATTCTGCATCGTCCGCGATATGGCCCTTCATCGCGCGGATCCAGCCTTTTTCGGAGCAGATGATCGTAATCGGCTCGCGCTCGACCATCGCTTCCATCGGCACTTCGACATCAGACGGCGCGGCACCAATTTCAGTCCGGCGGCGGCCAAGCTCGGTCTGCTTGCTGAAGGTCCTGCGGATCTCGCCGACCTCGCTCGCCACTGCCTTCCAGCGCAGCCCTTCGTCACCAAGAAGCGTCTCGATCTCCTGCTTCTCCGCTGTCAGTTCCTCAAACTCCTTTCGGAGCTCGATCTCTTCCAGCTTGCGCAGGCTCCGCAGCCGCATATTGAGGATGGCTTCGGCCTGACGCTCAGTCAGCTCGAAGCGCCGGATCATCTCTTCTTTCGGGTGGTCCTCCTCGCGGATGATCCGGATCACCTCGTCGATATTGAGGAAGGCAATCAGATAGCCGGCGAGTACTTCCAGCCGGTCCTCAATCTTGCCAAGACGGAACTTCGAGCGCCGAATCAGGACCTCATGACGGTGATCGAGGAAAGCCCGTAGGGTCTCCGGAAGAGACATAACGCGCGGCGTCTGGTCCGCATCAAGCACATTGAGGTTCAGGCTGAACTTGATCTCGAGATCGGTGAATTTATACAGGCTCTCCATTAGGACAGCCGGATCGACGTTGCGGTTCTTGGGCTCCAGCACGACCCGGACGTCCGCCGCAGATTCGTCGAGAATGTCCCCAAGCAAAGCCAACTTACGGGCCTGCATCAGCTCCGCCATACGCTCGATCAGGCGGGATTTCTGAACCTGGTAGGGAATCTCGGTGATGACGATCTGATACGTGCCATTCTTGAGCTTCTCAACCTCGTATTTCGCCCGCAGCCGGAAGCTGCCGCGTCCTGTGCGATACGCCTCGATTACCGCTGCCCGATCTTCCACCAGCATGCCACCGGTCGGAAAGTCCGGCCCCGGAATCATGTCGACCAGTGTCTCGATCCGCGCTTCCGGATATTTGATCAGGTGCAACAGAGCGTCGCAGAGCTCTTCCACGTTGTGTGGCGGGATATTGGTCGCCATACCGACCGCGATACCTTGCGATCCGTTCGCCAGCAGGTTCGGGAAAGCAGCCGGCAGGACCAGTGGCTCGCTGCCTTCGCCGTCATAGGTCTGGCGGAAATCGACCGCGTCTTCGTCGATACCGCGCAGCAGCAGCTCGGCAACTGCGGTCATACGGGCTTCCGTATAGCGCATGGCCGCTGCGTTATCGCCGTCGATATTACCGAAATTACCCTGCCCGTCGACCAGCGGATATCGGACCGCGAAATCCTGCGCCAGACGGACCATCGCATCGTAAATCGCCGAATCGCCGTGCGGGTGGAACTTACCCATGACGTCGCCGACCACACGAGCGGACTTCTTGAAGGCATCGTCCGGAGAGAGTCTGAGCTGGCGCATGGCGAACAGCAGACGTCTGTGCACCGGCTTCAGTCCGTCTCGCACATCCGGCAGAGAGCGGGACATGATCGTCGACATGGCATAGGCGAGGTAGCGTTCGCTCAGCGCTTCGGCGAGGCTGGTATCCCGAATGTCAGGCAGCATGGATCTTGTGGACCTTCATGAATCTAGACGCGAGATATTGTATGCGAGCCCGCCTGTTGTTCCAAGTCTACTGACGCGCTCAAGGCGCGAAACCGGTTATTTTCAACCAATCAGTTTGGGATCAACAGACGACTCGACCCGGTCCCGGAAGCGCGTCCGCGATGCCGGGCTCTGCTCACCCTGCGTGTTGAACAGATGCTTCTCCAGAAAATGCCCGGTAAGATCCAGCCCCTTGAGCAGATCCGCCATCGCTCCGTCACCCCGGCCGATCAGGAAATCGGGCATAGCCAGCATTTTGTCCCGATAGGGCTCACCCGCCGAGAGGGAGACAGCACGACCGGTGCGCGGGCTGACATAAGCCAGTTCGTCATTGGTACCCGTCGCCGCGCAGCTCGTAAGATCGAGCCCGTAGCCTAGTTCCGCCAGTACACCGAGCTCCCAGCGGACATAGACAGCAACCCAGAGATCGCCGAGTTCTTCATTGCGCATAGCGTGGATCAGGGCCTGCAGGCCGGCATGGACCGCCGGGTGCGGCTCGCGCTCAGGCAGAGCCCGATCAGCAACGGCACAGGCCGCCGCGAGACCGGATAACTTCAGTGGATCGTCGAACAGGTCCGCAGCATGGCTTTCATCCAACTCCAGGGAATAACTCCCGAGCTGCTCCGCCAAGCGCGCCTGCCAGATAGCGCGCACCGAATTCCCGGGCTGCAGCATTCCCTTATGCCGGGCCGAAGCCCCGCCCCGCATCAAACCGGCATGCCGCCCATGCGCCTCCGTCATCAACGTGACAATGGCAGCGCTTTCGCCATGCGGCCGGACCGACAGAATAATGCCTTCGTCAGTCCAATCCACTCGGATGCCTTTCGCTTTGGTGCCTTTCACTTTCTGGCCCCGGACCGGCTGCAGCCTCATCACGCGTCCGGCGCGCCTTACGCTCCTGGTAGGCCGTTGAAAGCGCGGAGGCAAGAATACCAGCGGGCATTGCCACAAGCCCGATACCGGAGAGCGCAACAAGACCCGCCAATATTTTACCAAGTGTCGTCGCCGGGTAGACATCTCCATACCCAACTGTCGTCAGCGTCGCGATGGCCCACCACATGGCACGCGGGATACTGCCGAACGCCTCCGGCTGAATGTCCCGCTCAGCGACATACAGCAAGGTCGCCGCGACGATCATCATAGCAATTGCGACCATGCTGCTGAACGCCAGCTCGTACCGTCTGTCGACAATGCCGTGCCAGATCTGACGCGCCGCCGTGGTAAACGGCCCCGTCCGCGCCAGTGTGAGCACACGGAACAACCGCATCAGACGCAAAACGTAGAATGCCGTTCCATCAATTGAATCAATGAAGGGAGCGAGCAGGAACGGAGTCACCGCCAGCAGGTCAATCAGTGCAACCGGTGTCACAACATACTTGAGGCGCCCAAATACCCCCGAATACTCTTTACGCTCGCCGGCAGACCAAATCCGAGCCAGGTATTCCGTTACGAAAAGCCATCCGAAAAACTGCTCCAGAGTGATGAACAGTATGGGCGCTTTGGAACGGACTTCCGGCTCCGTTTCCAATACAACCGCCAGAACGGAAATCAGAATCGCAACGATCAGAGCCCTGTTCACGAAGGACATCGTGTGACCAGGGCGGGCTTCAATGTCGAGCTGCCGCCAAATCTGGTGTCGAAGGCTATCCAAAGGGTCTCCCTAAGCGCATTGAGCCTTAATCTTCCCTAAGAAAGCCCCACAAACACCCTTACGCCGTAACCAAAGTATCAGGCGTTCGGGTCGAGGCCCCAGTCACGATAACGTTCCGGATCGTCGATCCAGTTTTCGCGCACCTTCACGAACACGAAGAGATGAATGCGCTTGTCGAATATCTCCTGCATCTGGCGGCGGGCGGCAGCACCAATGGATTTCACCATCGCTCCACCTTTACCGAGCACGATCTTTTTCTGCCCATCACGCTGTACGAAGATCACCTGATTGACGACCGCACTGCCGTCCTCTTTCTCGACCCAGCTCTCGGTTTCCACAGTCGCCGAATAAGGCAGTTCCTGATGCAGGCGATTGAACACTTCTTCGCGGGTGATCTCTGCAGCCAACAGGCGCAACGGCAAATCCGTCACCTCGTCCGGCGGATAAAGATAGGGGCCCGGCGGCATCCTGCCCGCGAGATATTTCAGCAGATCCTCGCAACCGTCGCCATTCTCGGCAGAGATCATGAAGGTCTCTTCGGCAATGCCGGTTTCGGCGAGCTCCGCCGCGAAAGGCAGTAGGGCTTCACGGGCGGTATCGTCGATTTTGTTCAGGACCAGAATGACTTTGCGTTTGGTCTTCTGCAGCCCCTCAATGATACGGCGCGTGTCTTCATCGACTTTCTTGCGGGAAGCATCCACCATGAGAACAACGAGGTCCGCGTCGCCCGCTCCTTCCCAGGCAGCATGCACCATGGCCCGATCGAGCCGGTGCTTGGGCTCGAAAATGCCCGGCGTGTCGACGAACACAACCTGTGTATCACCATGCATGCAAACACCGCGGATACGTGTGCGCGTGGTCTGAACCTTGCGGGTGACAATGGAGACTTTGTAGCCAACCAACCGGTTTACCAGTGTCGATTTACCGGCATTCGGCGCACCAACGACGGCAACAAAACCCGCCCGCGTGCCAGTGTCCGTTCCGTTTTCCACTGTATCAGCCATTTAATTTCGCAATCATCTTGCCTGCGGCATCCTGCTCGGCGATGCGCTTCGATTTACCAGTACCAGTCGTATCGCCATGTCCCTGAACCGAGACCTTGATCGTAAATTCCGGAGCATGAGCCGGACCATCCCGGCCAATGGTTTCATATGCCGGGAGCGGGATTTTGCGCGCCTGCACCCACTCCTGCAGTGTCGTCTTCGCATCCTGCGGCGGCCGCAACTCCGCTTCGACGAGCGGGTTCCAGCTCTGCAGAATGAAGCGCCGGGCAGCTTCCAGCCCACCATCGAGGTAGAGCGCCCCAATCACTGCTTCCATAGCATCGGAAAGAATTGTCTCGCTTTCTCTGACACCAGCTTCGGTCTCCCCGCGGGAGACAATCAGGAAGCGCCCGAGGCCGATCTGCCGGGCGATCTCAGACAGGGCCTCACGACGTACAAGTCCGACATGCCGTTTGGCAATCGCCCCTTCCCGCTCGTGCGGGAAACGGTCCAGCAAATGCTCAGCCATGATCAGGGCCAACACCCTGTCCCCAAGAAATTCCAACCGTTCATAAGCGTTCCATGCGCGCGGCTCCGCGCTCGCGTGCGTTACAGCCCGTCGCAGAACGTCGGCATGGCCGAAAGTGTGGCCAAGAATTTCCTCTAGCTCTTCTAGATCGCTTTCCATCTCTTGGTCACTCAATGACTTTGAACAACCTGCTGAATCTGGTGGCAAACGGCCAATTCCATACCTCGTACCAACGTGAAGTTCCATCCGTCGAGAAGAACAGAATTTCGGCACGTCCGACAAAGTTATCAACCGGAACCATACCAACAGAGCTGTCGCGACTGTCGAGCGAATTGTCGCGGTTGTCGCCCATCATGAAGTAGGAATCTTGGGGGATCATGAATTCTTCGGTGTTATCGAGCTGCGCCCGGTTGCCCATGGCTTCCAGGATCCTATGCTCAACACCGTTCGGCAGGGTCTCGATGAACTGCGGAATGGACGCCATCCGACCATACGGATCGGTCATCACATAATCCTCAATCCGCCGCCGCTCTACCATCTCGCCGTTGATATATAGCCGACCCAGCTTCATCTGCACCCGGTCGCCCGGCAGGCCGATCACCCGCTTGATATAGTCCGTCGACTCATCCGTCGGCTTCTTGAATACAGCGACATCTCCACGCTCGGGCGCTGTGAACAGAATGCGACCTTCGAACAACGGCGGGGAGAACGGAAGAGAGTGCCGGCTAAAGCCGTAGGACGGCTTCGAGACGAACAAATAATCACCAACGAGCAAGGTCGGGAACATCGACCCAGACGGGATATTGAACGGCTCGTAGGCGACGGTTCGGAAGCCAACGGCAATCAGGATTGCGTAGACGAGCGTCTTTATGAATTCCCGCATGATACTCCAGGGGGCGCGGTGGCAATATAGTCAGAACAGGTCCGGCAACGGAGCACCGTCATCAGCTGTCCGCGATTGCGGACGGCAAGGCGATGTATGCCGTATTCCCGGGAATACGGCAAGCGACGCCTATTCTCCCGTGTTCTCCCTCAAGCCCGGCGCTTCGGCGGAAATCACGACAAAAGCCTGCGCCATGGGCGGCTCGTCCGTCAGCGACAGATCGACGCGCGCGACCAGACCGTCCGGCGTGATCTCCAGCAACCGAGCAGCGGCAATACCACTAAGTTCGAAAGAAGGCTTTCCGGAGGCATCGTTGACGACTTCAAGCTCTCGCCACTGGATCCCCGGACGATCTGCTTCTCCAAGGGCTTTCCAGACAGCTTCTTTGGCCGCGAATCGTTTCGCGTAGACGGCAGCCCGGTTGGCTTTCATATCTGCGCGAGCACGCTCTCCATCGGTAAAGATGCGGCTCAGAAAACGGTCACCGAAGCGGTCGATTGACCGCTCAATCCGGGTGATATCGACCAGGTCACTACCGATGCCAAGGATCATGCGCGTGTTCTCAAGCCCCGACCCGGCCCGTTGCACCGGCCCGGGCATTGTCCATCAGGGACCGCATGCGCCGGATGGAACTGTCGAGGCCACTGAAGATCGCCTCACCTATCAAGAAATGCCCGATATTGAGCTCGTGGAACTCGGGCATCTCAGCGACCGGTGCAACCGTATCGAAGGACAGACCATGGCCTGCATGCATTTCCAAACCGCGCTCCGCGCCGTATCGGGCGGCATCCCGTAGACGTTCCAGATGGGCCGTCCGTGCCGGCTCGCCTTCCGCTTCGCAATAAGCACCGGTATGAAGCTCGACGACCGGTGCTCCAAGCGCGACTGCCGCATCAATTTGCCGCTTGTCTGCTTCGATGAAGAGCGACACGCGGATGCCAGCATCTTTCAACGCACGGCAATAGCTGGTCAGGTGATTGTGCAGACCGGCAGCATCCAAGCCGCCTTCGGTGGTCACTTCCTCGCGCTTTTCAGGAACGATGCAGGCCGCGTGCGGTTTATGGCGGAGCGCGATATCGAGCATCTCGTCGGTCGCCGCCATCTCGAAGTTCAGCGGCAGGTCGATCTCACGTGTCAGTCGCTCGATATCGGCATCTGAAATATGGCGGCGGTCTTCCCGCAAATGTGCCGTAATGCCATCCGCACCGGCTTCCGCAGCAAGACGGGCCGCCCGCACCGGGTCCGGATGGGCGCCGCCCCGTGCGTTCCGGATCGTCGCCACATGATCGATATTAACGCCAAGCCGCAAATAACTCATTGGCTTCCCGCTCCCTGCTCAGAAACCCTGCCATCAACAGACATTCCTTCAGCGACCGCGCTTTTCCGGGCCGCCGCGTCGTCCCGCCGTTCCGTCCGTCGTCTCCGATATCCCTCTATCAAGCCAAGCAGCGGCAAATAGAGAAGGAACCAGACGGCAATCGCTGTCGGCACGCTACCCACAACCATTGTGAACAGTAGATCGACGCTTTGCCCTAACGACTCTCCGGAAATGATCCCAAGGAAAAAGTCCAAGGTCAATTTCGGCGGCTCCACGCCTTCGGGAGTGCCAACAATCCAGCTGCCGACCTTGAAAATCCAGAGCCAGATGAAGGGAAACGTCCAGGGATTGCCGATCGCCGTGCCGATCGCCGAGGCCAGGATATTGGCCCGAATTCCCCAGGCGAAAAGTCCTGCGAGAATGAAATGCAGACCGATCAGCGGCGTGAAGGATGCAGCGGCGCCGCACGCAAAGCCCGCGGCGATGCTGTAAGGCGTCCCCGGCATGCGTCCCAGCCGGTGGCCCGTATAGCGCCACAGCCGGCCGAACCCCATCCGCGGCCAGATAAATTGACGAATCCTGGAGGCAGTACTCACTGCCTGCCGGCGTTTAAACATGGACGCCGAACCTTTCCTCTGCTCACGCTCACTGTACCGTTAGAAATCCCGTGCCACCGGGATATCAGCACTTCTCACTTATGTGGTTCAGCCGCGCGCCCGATCCACTGAATTTATCACCGGTGTAGCACGCAAGGCTGCGATTATTTCTGTCAGGTGCCGAACATCGGCCACCTCGACATCGATATAGAGTTCGAAGAAGTCGGTCGAGCGATTGACGAGCTTCAAGTTGATTATGTTGCCGCGGCTCTTGCCGATCACGGTCGAAAGGGCGCCGAGGCTACCGGGCTCGTTCGCCAGAACGATATCCAGCCGGCCGACATGCATGTCGGTTTCACTGTCCAGATCCCAGGAAACATCGAGCCAACGTTCCGGCGTTGAATGGAAATTCTCGAGCGTATCGCAGTCGATCGTGTGGATGGTGACGCCCTTGCCCGTGGTCACGATACCGACAATACGCTCTCCGGGAAGCGGATGGCAGCAACGCGCATAATGCACCGCCATGCCTGGAATCAGGCCTTTGAGAGGCACCGCGTCGGGACTGCCTTTACGGGCCTTTGCCCGCGCCCGGGTGATTGGCACGACATTCTGTTTGTCCGGCGCCGGCAATGTTTCCGGAACCGCGACGTGCAACACCTCGCGATCACTCAGCACGCCCTCGCCAACACCGGCCAGCAAATCTTCGACGGTTTCAACGTGAAACTTGCCGACAATGCCTTCCAGTATTTTCTCGGAGTATTTCTGGGCTTCCTGACGAAATGCCTTCTGCATGATTGCGCGGCCAAGATCGGCAAACTGCTGGCGCCGCTGCAAGCGTACGAAGCGCCGAATCCGAGCCTTCGCCTTGCCGGTAACGACGAACTGTTCCCAGGTCGGAGACGGTGTTGAGTTTTTAGACGTCGAGACCGCGACCTGATCGCCATTCTTAAGAGCAGTGGTTAGCGGCATCAGACGATCATTGATCCGTGCACCGACACACCTGTCGCCGACCTCCGAATGTACCGCATAAGCGAAATCGACCGGCGTCGCCCCACGCGGCAGAGAGATCAGATCTCCCTTCGGCGTGAAGCAGAAGACCTGGTCCTGATACATTTCGAGCTTGGTGTGCTCGAGGAACTCCTCCGGCCCGGAGGCATGCTCTAGGATCTCCAGAAGCTCCCTGATCCAGCGGTATTTCTTGCCTTCACGGCTATATGTCGGATCTTCTTTGTAGACCCAGTGCGCGGCAACGCCGAGCTCGGCGACTTCGTGCATCTCCCGCGTTCGGATCTGAATTTCGATCCGCTTTTTAAGCGGGCCGATTATCCCGGTATGGAGGGATTGATAACCGTTTGGCTTGGGTGTGCTGATATAGTCTTTGAATCGGCCCGGAATCACCGGGTACTTGCCGTGCAGAGCACCGAGCAACTGGTAACATTCACCCGCATTCTCGACCACGAGCCTGAACGCCATGATGTCGGAGAGCTGCTCGAAACCAACATCCTTGCGCTGCATCTTCAGCCAGACCGAATAGGGCGATTTCCTCCGGCCTGAAATCTCCGGGACGATTTCGACGGTCGCCGCAGTTTCCCGTAACTCGTCGATCACCCGATCAACGGTGTCGCTGCCCTCGTCATAGAGATAATCAAGACGCGTCATGATCGACGTTCGCGCATCCGGATTCAACTCAG
The DNA here is from genome assembly GCF_039990255.1 of Nisaea sp. GTDB lineage: Bacteria > Pseudomonadota > Alphaproteobacteria > Thalassobaculales > Thalassobaculaceae > Nisaea. The sequence goes on from NZ_JBDXGG010000018.1 coordinate 1,667,229, forward strand.
CAAACGCAAGATCTTCGAGCTCGTCGCGCATCGCCTGGATCCCGATGCGCTCGGCTAGCGGCGCATAGATATCCATTGTTTCCGCGGCGATGCGGCGACGTTTGTCAGGCGACTCGATGAAATGAAGGGTGCGCATATTGTGGACCCGGTCCGCCAGTTTCACTAGCAGAACGCGGATATCCTCGCTCATCGCCAGGACGAGCTTACGGAAATTCTCCGCCTGCTTGGTACGGTCGGATTGCAACTCGATCCGTGTCAGCTTGGTCACGCCATCAACCAGCCGCAGGATATCCTCGCCGAAGAGACGTTTGATGTCCTCAGGCGTCGCGTCTGTGTCTTCAATAGTATCGTGCAGCAGTGCGGTGATGATGGTGTTGGTGTCGAGCCGCATGTCGGTCAGGATGCCGGCGACTTCGAGTGGGTGGGAAAAGTAGGGGTCGCCCGACGCTCGTTTCTGCGAGCCATGCATCTTCATGGCATAGACGTAGGCGCGGTTCAGCGCGTCTTCGTCCATGCCCGGATCGTAACTCTTGACCCGTTCGACCAGTTCATATTGCCGTATCATGAATGCCCCAACGCGCTCTGCGCGACCGCACATATGGCGTCGTCAGGTAGCGACAAAGGCCCCGGTTCGGGCCTGCGTTTCAGGCAAGTGAAAGGCCTGTTCGGCTTAGCCTTCGCGTCCAAGGACCTCTTCATCAATGTCCTCGAAACCGGCGCTCGCGCCTTCTTCCTTAGCAGACTGGATCTGCATGCCCAACGCGTCCGCGGCTTCCTCAACGGCGGCTCCGCCATCGGCTTCGAGCGCGCTCATATCCTCTTCTTCCGGACCGTCATCTTCGACAACCCGCTGCAAGCCGCGCACCAGCGCTTCCTGAAGATTGCCGAGATCAACGGTCTTGTCTGCGATTTCACGCAGCGCGACGACCGGGTTCTTGTCATTGTCACGATCAATCGTCAGCTGTCCGCCAGCGGAAATGTCCCGCGCGCGCTGACCGGCGATCATGACAAGATCGAACCGGTTAGGAATTTCCAAAATGCAGTCTTCAACCGTGACCCGTGCCATGGGTGTCCGTCCCGTTCAAAAAGATACCGGAAAGATAAATATATATTGGCTTGCTCTCTCCGGAGCAAGTCAAATAGGTCAGGAATTGCACCCTTCCTTGACAGAGCCCACCAACCGGATGGTCTGACCAGGGTCAAGCGCCTCGATCAGACGATCAATAGAGGCACCACTCACCGGGTGCCGCCAGCCCGGCGCAAGGTCGCGCAAGGGATAGAGAACAAAGGCGCGCTCATGCATTCGCGAATGCGGCAGAACAAGCCCGTCACTGCCATCACGAACTTCTCCGCGACAATCCAGAAGGTCGAGATCTATGACCCGTGCAGCATTGACCTGTCCACGAACCCGTCCATATTCCGCTTCTATGGCATGCAAGTTTGCCAACAGTGTAACGGCATCAAATTCTGTCTCAACGCGGTAGACTGCATTCACGTACCAAGGCTGGTCGGATACCGGAACAGGCGCACTCTCGTACCAACCGGAGACAGCGACCGGTACGACACCACGTTTACAGAGGTCCGCCACGGCAGCTTCCAGGGTCTCACGCGGCGAGGAAAACTGGGCATTCGGGAGATTGGCCCCTACCCCCAAATAAATCATGGACACCATTCCGTCGATGCTTTAACGACACAGAAATTAATACTGCCTTGAATTCCCAACACATCCGACTCGATTTGAAAAAGATCTACAATTGATTGACAGTCAAGAATTCAATTCTACAACCGCGAATTACTTGTACAATTGGTAACTTGCTGATCTAATGATTGGGCTGGGATAAAAATTAAAAACTAAGGGAATATTTGATGTATTTCTATCCTCAAGAAAAAACTGGCCTCTTCATTGATGGTGCCAATTTGTATTCCGCTGCACGTTCGCTCGGGTTTGACATCGATTATCGTAAACTGCTGACTGTTTTTGCTGACGAGTGCCGTCTCGTTCGTGCGTTCTACTATACGGCTCTGATTGAAGATCAAGAATACTCGCCAATCCGGCCGCTCGTCGACTGGCTTGATTACAATGGCTATACCATGGTCACCAAGCCGACCAAAGAATTTACAGATGCCTCCGGGCGCCGGAAAATCAAAGGCAACATGGATATCGAGCTCGCTATCGATGTCCTCGAAATGGCCGAACATCTCGACCATGTTGTGCTGTTCTCCGGAGATGGCGATTTCCGCCGGCTGGTCGAGGCTGTCCAGCGGCGGGGGGTTCGGGTCACCGTTGTCTCAACCGTCAAATCCCAACCGCCCATGATCGCTGACGAACTGCGCCGCCAGGCCGATCATTTCCTTGAACTCAAGGATTTCCAGGAAAAGATCGCACGCGCCCATCAGGCGCGCCCGGTGCGTCAGCAACAGGACGATTATGAAGACGGTGCCGACGACGATCTTGATGACGACGATTATGAGGACGATATCGACGAGGCCCAGGTAACGCCACGTCGCCCGAATTACTAAGGCGTCGTCGGGATGGCCTCGTGACTCTATCTATATCCAGTCTGGAAGAGCCAGGCCGGGATTGCCCGCTTTGCCCTCGGCTCGTGGAATTCCGCCAAGGCAGTCGCGAGAAGTTTCCGGACTGGCATAATGGACCGGTGACCTCCTTCGGGCCGAAGGACGCATCCTTCCTCATCGTTGGACTTGCGCCGGGTTTGCGCGGCGCAAACCGCACGGCCCGGCCATTTACCGGCGATTATGCAGGCGACCTGCTTTACCAGACGCTGGACCGGTTCGGTTTCTCAGAGGGCACATATGACAGTGAGGGCAAGGACGATCTGAAACTCGTCAATTGCCGTATCACGAATGCCGTTCGATGCGTACCGCCGGAGAACAAACCGATTGGCGCCGAAGTAAAAGCCTGCGCGCCGTTTCTTCAAATGGAGCTTGCTGGCCCTAGGCGGATTGTTCTGGCGCTCGGTGGCCTCGCCCATGGCGCGGTATTGTCAGGGCTCGGGATTCCGAAGAACCGCTTCAAGTTCGGGCATAATGCCGTTCATCAGCCGGGTGCCGGTTTCACTCTCGTGAATTCCTACCATTGCTCACGCTATAACACGAATACCGGCAAACTGACGGAAGCCATGTTCGAGGATGTGTTCGATACAATCCGGAGTTTGCTGAGCGCGCCCTGACGCGTCAGTTCTTCTCGCGCATCAGGCGTGCCTTGTCCCGCTGCCAATCCCGCTTTTTCTCGGTCTGGCGCTTATCCATCTTCTTTTTTCCCGTTGCTATCCCTATGGAGATCTTGGCAATGCCCCGATCGTTGAAATAGAGCCGCAGCGGGATGAGCGTTGCGCCTTCCCGCTGCACTAAACCAAGCAAACGGTCACGCTCCTTCCGATGAACAAGCAAACGACGTGGCCGGCGCGGCTCATGGTTGAAAGGCTCTGCCGCCGGGTATTCCGGGATATGCACATTGAAGAGAGTGAGTTCACCAGCGTCCTGGCCAGCATAGGACTCGCCAATGCTGGCCTTGCCGTCGCGTAGGCTTTTCACCTCGGAGCCAGCCAGAACGATGCCAGCTTCAACCGTGTCTTCAATAAAGTAGTCGTGCCGCGCACGACGGTTCTGGGCGATCAATCCGTCGCCTGATTTCTTTCCCGCCATGGGAGACTTCCTTCAACCGCCGGACAAGCCCGGCCCGCTGATCAGTTCAGCAGACCGGCATGCCGCAGAGCGGATTCCACTTTTTGTTTGCTGCTATCCGCGATCTCGCAGATCGGCAGACGCGCGGCAGGCTCACAGATCCCGAGCAGGCTTGCTGCGTATTTAACCGGACCCGGGCTGCTTTCGCAGAACAGGGCCTGATGCAGCGGTGACAACCGATCATTAATGGTCATGACCGTATCGAGATCGCCCTTACCCCACGCCCGGTGAAGCTCCGACAGCGGGCCCGGCGCGACATTTGCCGTCACCGATATGCAACCGTGGCCGCCCTGGGACAGAAATGGCACAACTGTTCCGTCTTCGCCGGTCAGTTGAGTGAAATTCGCCCCAATCGCGAGGCGGGTTTCCATAGGACGTGTACCGCTTGCAGTCGCATCCTTCACACCAACAATATTTGGCAGCTCTGCCAGTCGCTTCATCGTCTCGACAGTCATGTCGATGACGCTCCTCGGCGGGATATTGTAAATCACGACCGGCAAATCAACAGCATCGGTGATCGCCTTGAAATGACGGTAAAGGCCTTCCTGCGTCGGCTTGTTATAATACGGTGTGACCACCAATGCCGCATCAGCACCGGCTTCCTTGGCGTGCCGCGTCAGCTCGATGGCTTCCTCGGTTGAGTTCGAGCCAGTGCCAGCGATAACCGGAATCCGGCCAGCAACCTGATCGACACACATTTCAACAACCTGCTTGTGCTCAGGATGGCTCAGCGTCGGGGACTCGCCGGTGGTTCCCGTCGGGATCACACCGTTCGTCCCCTGCTCAATCTGCCAATCAACAAGTTTTCGGAACGCGGCCTCGTCGACCGCGCCGTTTTTGAACGGCGTGATCAATGCTACCAGGGATCCCTTGAACATTGGATTTCCAGCATTGTAGGCCACGTCTCGTCTCCTGCCGTTTTTGGCTGTTTCTTCGAAAGACGGGGACCATACGCTTACCTAAGCGGAGGAACAAGAACTTGCGTTCCATACATGGGTATTTGCGCCGGTCTGCCGAAAAATGAGGCACAGCCCCACTTTTCCATAGCTAGTGGTGACTTAGCGTTAGGCAGGTTTCCTGCTATCATACTTATAGGCACGCAGACTCCATACTGGACTCCCCGGTCGGAAAGTCCGCGCGCAACCTGTAGCGGCGGGGGAATAGACACTGCGAATGCTGTTCCGATTTGGATCGACCTCATGCATGGTCATGACCGGTGTCGGCGTCCTGATAGGCTCTCTTTGGGCCATGGCTGAAAATCCAGGCCGCGCCGCTATACCCATTCCCGAAATGCGGCCCGCGATATCAACCCCGCCCCTCCCTCTCGTCAGGCCACGGGACCTTTTGATCCCAAAGAATAGTTCAGCCGCTTATCGACGTGCCTTCACGCTCGCCACGAAAGGGAAATGGCGCGCCGTCGCTGACGTCCCGCGCGAACCGGCCCGGCCCGAGCTTGAAAAGGTTCTGACATGGATGCGGCTCCGCGATCCGGCAAGCGGCGCCGGATTTGAGGAGGTTGCCAGTTTCCTCAAGGCGCATCCGGGTTGGCCCGACCGCTGGAAGATGATCTCTCGGGCGGAGTATTTGATGCCTGACGATCTCCCGCTCTCTGCGCAAAAAAGCTGGTTCAATGCGATCACGCCACAGACCGCCGCTGGCCGCCTCAAGTATCTAAAAACACTCGAGAACGACGCGGATCGCACTGATCTGACTGAGAAAACGCGCGCCTACTGGCACGAAACGCCATTTGGGCGCTCAGACCACCGGGCATTCCTGAAGCGCTACAGATCGTTGCTCAGCGCGGACGACCATTGGATCCGCCTCGACCGGATGCTTTGGCGCGGCTCCATTTCCTCCGCCCGCCGAGTCCTCCCACTGGTAGCCAAGGACAAGAGAAACCTGGCCCTTGCAAGAATGCAGTTGCGCACCCAATCCCCTGGCGTTGATGGCGCAATCAATCGCGTTCCCGACGGCCTGCGATCCGATCCGGGCTTACAATACGAGCGTCTGCGTTGGCGTCACCGTAAGGGTCGGAAGGAAGATGCCCTGGAACTCCTCTGGTCTGTTCAAGCAGACCAGCAATTTCCGGCTCTCTGGTGGCGTGAACGCTCCCGGCAAATCCGGTATGCGCTGGATGATGACCGCAAAGAGGATGCGTACCTGCTCTCTGCTGCACACATCCAGCAAACCGGGCTGAGCTTCGCGGAAGCAGAATGGCATGCGGGCTGGATCGCTCTCCGCTTCGCGGCCAAGCCGGTTGAGGCACTGCAAGCATTCGAGAAGCTCTATGATGGCGTTAGTACGTCCATCAGCCTCGCACGGGCCGGTTACTGGGCAGGAAGGGCCGCGGAGACGGCCGAGCATAAGAAAGCGGCACGCCAATGGTACAGGCGAGCCGCGAAGAACCCCGCGACCTTTTACGGCCAGCTTGCTCAGGCCCGCCTCGACGCAGATGGGTTCCAACTGCCACGGGAACCGCAGCCAACATCAGAAGAAAGAACAGCTTTTCGCCAAACGACCATGGCACAAGTTGCCGTCGCCCTTGGGCGTACCGGCCAGGACGACCTGGCGCGTGATTTCGTTGCTCACATCTCACGCCTCGCCGACAACGGAACACAAGCTGTCCTCGTAGCGCAGCTTGCCCGAGAACTTGGCTATCTAGATATCACGGTAAGGGCCGCACGGACCGCCGCCCGCAAGGGTATCGTAATGGCTCAGACAGGCTATCCGACCCGCTATGCCACCGAACACGGCCCGCTGGAGCCAGCACTGATGCTCGCCATTATCCGTCAGGAAAGCGGGTTCGATACAAAAGCCAAGAGCCGAGCCGGTGCGCGCGGTCTGATGCAATTGATGCCGGCAACGGCCCGGCAGGTCTCAAAATCCGTCAAGCAACGCTACTCGGTGAAGCGGCTGACTACCGATCCATATTTCAATATCAAGCTCGGCAGCACCTATCTCTCTGGCCTGATCGACCGTTTCGGTGGCAACTACATACTTGCGATAGCCGCCTATAATGCGGGTCCCGGCAATGTGAACAGATGGATCCGGGAGCGCGGCGACCCGCGTACCGACGCGGTGGACGTCATCGACTGGATCGAGCGCATCCCGTTCGGAGAAACCAGGAACTATGTCCAGCGTGTTCTCGAAGGACTGGTCGTCTATCGAGCAAGGCTGGGGCGTCACAGTCCCGTGATCTCCTGGGATAAAGTCTCCCCGCGCGATGTGTGGTGCGTTACGGCTTGCGGCGTTCTGCTGGATGCCCATCAGGCTTCGGCGCTCACAAGGGAGTAAAACTCAATGTCGGTAAATCCGTCCTTCGCAGGCATAAAGGCCTGCGTCTTCGATGCCTATGGCACCCTGTTCGATGTTCATTCCGCCGTCGCGCAATGCCGCAGCCAGTTTCCGGATCCCGACAAACAAGCTGACAAGACATCGGAGATCTGGCGCGCAAAGCAGCTTCAGTACACATGGCTCCGAGCGCTGCAAAACCGTCATTTGGATTTCTGGCAGGTGACCAGCGACGCACTCGATTTCTCTCTCGAATCCGTTCTCGGAAACCTTGGCCCCGCCGGTTTGCGTGACGCCCTGCTCAACAGCTATCTTACCCTCGACGCCTATCCGGAAGTTCTTGGTGTTCTACAAAACCTCAGGGACCGCGGCCTGAAGACGGCGATCCTTTCGAACGGCTCACCTGATATGCTGGAAAGGGTTTGCGAAAAATCCGGCGTCGGTGATTTGATGGACGCCATCCTGTCTGTCGAGGACGTCGGTATCTACAAGCCCCACCCATCGGTCTACCAACTTGCCGTCGACCGGCTCGGTATTCATGCGGATCACATCTCGTTCCAGAGCTCGAACGCCTGGGATGCGACCGCCGCCTCGGCCTTCGGTTTCAAGGTCGCCTGGATCAACCGGTTCTCCCAGGCTCCCGAGCGGCTTCCCGGGAAACCGGATGCGGAAATCCGGACCCTGGATGAGCTGCCGCCCTTACTTTGACACACCCGCCCCACTGATTGAAACGGAGACAATCACAGCGTTGCACCAGCGCCCGGGCACTCTTATCGTCAGCATGAACCGGTCCGGACATCTGTGCTGTCTTGCGGACCGGTCCTTACGACAGGAGAGAGTAAACCGATGAACGAGCTTGCTTCGACGCACCTCGCAGCCCCCCTTTTCGCCGATATCGAGTCCGCTGCCAATCGCCTGAAGGGCGAAGCAGTGCGCACGCCCCTGTTGGAAGCGCCCCTGCTGAATGAGAAGCTCGGTGGTCGCCTCTTGGTGAAACCGGAATGCCTGCAGCGCACAGGCTCCTTCAAATACCGCGGCGCCTTCAACCGGCTTTCGCTGATCCCGGAGGCCGACCGCGTGCGTGGCGTGCTCGCCTATTCATCCGGCAACCACGCTCAGGGCGTTGCCCATGCCGCAAGCCGGCTCGGCATCAAGGCAAGCATCATCATGCCGGAGGATGCACCGGCAATGAAAATCCAGAACACAAAGGATTACGGCGCCGAAGTCATTCTCTACGATCGATATAATGAGAACCGTGAAGAAATCGGCCAGCGAATCGCTGCCGAGACCGGCGCAACGCTGGTGCGCCCTTACGACGATCCTGGTGTGATCGCCGGTCAGGGAACAATCGGCCTCGAGATTGCGAAGCAGGCGGCGGAAGCCGGAGCAGCACTTGACGCGGTGATCGTTTGTTGCGGCGGCGGAGGCCTCGTATCCGGGACCGCTCTGGCGATCCACAATGTCGCGCCGGGCGTCGCGGTTTATTCCGCAGAACCGGAGAATTTTGATGACATGGCCCGTTCTCTTGCCAGCGGGAAGCATGAGAGCAACGATCCCGCTGCACGCTCCATCTGCGATGCAATCGTGACTCCTACGCCGGGGGAGATCACCTTCAGCCTCTGCAAACTGCTACTGGCTGGCGGTCTCGCAGTCAGCGACGATGAAGCGCTCGACGCAATGGCTGCAGCATTCCGGTATCTGAAGATCGTGGTGGAGCCCGGAGGCGCTGTTGCACTTGCCGCTGCTCTCAGCGGCAAGATCGACATGCAGGGCAAGAATGTCGCGGTGGTCTGTTCGGGTGGAAATTGTGATTCTGAAATGCTCGCACGAGCACTGGTGCGCTCGTAATTGATGCTCTCAAGGAACGGGCGGCGAAACCGCCGCCCGACCTAAACGATACACAACGTAATCATCACGCGAGTGCGCGGGATTCTTTATCCTTGGCGTCGGCAACGGTTGCGGCTGCCGGTTTCGGCCCACCAACGACGCTCGGGGACGCCAGTTCCGGCTTCGCTCCGATCCGCTCCAGCGCCTTCTTCTCCACTGGCTTTTCGCCCGGGAAGTGCCGGCAATTGCCTTCGAAGAAAGCACCGGGCTCAATAGTCAGCCTCTCCTGAACAACATCCGCAATAACGCGTGCCGTCTTGTTCAGCGTTACATGGCGGGCCTTGACCTGCCCAGTGACCGCACCAGCGATGACAATGGCATCGGCCTCGATCGATCCGCGAACAATAGCCGTAGAGCTAATCGTTAGCTTCTTGCTGGTGATATCGCCCTCGACAGTTCCGTCGACCTGCATGTCGCCGTCGCTCACGAGATTGCCGTTGACCACAAGGTCCGCGCTCAAAATCGAGGGCGCAGCCTGCTTCTGCGGCGCCTGTTGCTGACCGCGACTATCCTTTTTTTGAAACATATCGTCCCGCCCTCAAAAAGTTACGCGGATTCATCGGTTTATTCTTGAAGCGAACTTCATAATGCAAGTGTGGCGCCGTGCTCCGGCCTGAATTACCCATGCGCCCGATCACCTCACCAAGGCCAACATCCTGGCCCACTTTCACTGCGATACTACTTAAATGCGCGTACCGGGTCGTGATATTATTTCCGTGGTCGATTTCGACGATCCGTCCATAGAAGGCCTCGCGGTGCGCACGGATCACTTTTCCAGGTGCTGCCGCCATGATCTCCTGCTTGCGCGGCCCGGACATGTCCAGACCGGCATGCAATGCCCAGCGCTTGTTTATAGGGTCCTTGCGCCGGCCAAACCCGCTAGTGAAATAATAGTCTTTCATTGGCACGATCAACGGCACGGACAGATAGACATCGCGGAGTTTTTCCCACCGGGAAAGCCGAAGCTCCAGTTGGGTCTCAAGGCTATCGGCCTCTGAACGTTCCGTCTGGAGATCCGGGTGGTAGGGAATGAAAGGTCCACCCTGCCCCATGATCATGCCTTCCGGCATCGGCGCGATGCGCTCCAGATCGAGCCCGGTTTTCCGCAAAACGGCTTCAACAGCATGGATGTTGTTAAGCGCCCGCTCGGAGATCGCTTCGAGCCGGAGCCTGTGCTCATCGTCGACATCCGTAAGCCGAGCCTCAAGCGAGGAGATCCGGCTCCGCAGCGAGTCGTTCTCCGACGTCACAGAGCTTCTCTCAAGCATGACCGTTCGAAGATCCGAACGGAGATGCGAGATGGTTTCGGAAAGATGATCCCTTTGCGCCACGGATTCAGCGAGTTCGTTGTTCAGGCGCCAGAGGCGTCCGTCCAGTTTCTCTCGCTCAGCCGCGATCTCGTTTTTCTCAGCTTCGAGCGTTTCGAGATGAGTCCGCAGATTGCTGATGTGTGTTTCAAGACCGTTATTCTTGCCTGTCATCCGGCGCAACTCGCGGCCAAGCAGGCTGAACTGATCGTTCAGAGCCTTGCGCCCCGCATTGATCCGGTCGCGCTCGACCTGTGTGTAACGAAGTCTGGATTCAGTTGATGTCAGGTTGCTGCGCAAGCCTTCATTCTGGTCGAAAAGTCGCTGCAACTGGCCCTGCGTCTCTTTCAGATCCCGGGTAATGGCAACCACAGAGAGCTGATAGTCTGAGACCTGATCAAGCAGTTGACGGTAGGAATCCTGGCTGCGCTGGATGGCAACGTCTTTGCCCCGCAACAGGTCGTCCTGCATGTAAACGCCGACCGATGCGAAGCCGACCCAGCCCGCCGCCATGACCCAAACAAGAACGATGCCGACTTGCAATCGGGTACTGAGCGAGAAGTAGCGGATCCGTGAATCGGACCGCAAGATCACCTCGCGCTCGCGGAAAAAATGGTTGATCCAGGCCGTTATGCTGCTTGCAAGCGAAGAGCTTTGCGTTTCCATACGCTTGTAGCCTTGAAGATTGCTTTTGATATCCCTCAATAAGAGTACCTGTCAGGCTGCACCAAAGCAAGGCGGGCAACGCTCTCAGACGCCATTGGCGGCAACCTGCGGACCAGCGAACGCAATAACCTTAAGTAGGTTACGAATTCATGCCGACAGAGATCGTGAACAAGGTAGAATCGGGATATGGATCGGGCGCAATGGGAAGCTGATCAGGTACGGGGCGTGGCACTCGCCCTGCGGCACTGGTTCGAGATCACGGATACGGAAACGCGTATGCGGGAGCTCGGTATTCGCCCGGACCCGGAACGCAAGACGGCTGCCCCGGTGGACAAGCGCCTGCAGTCTTTCGCGCTCACGGCTTTGCCCCCGCAAATCGTCCGGCTGAAACCGGAAGCGCCGGTTACCACCTTGCATTTTCTGCAGATTGTTTACGATGACGGGGTCATGCGGGCCGACCCATGGCGCTGGTGGTTTGCCTGGATAAGCATCGAAATGATCTCCCGACTCGGCCCGGACCCGAGTGGGCGTCAGGTCAAAGACTTCATCCGCACCGACGACAGCCTGCAGTCCGTCAGACATACTGCGGCCCGCTGGCTTGCAAGCAGTGAGTCCAGAGTCGACTACGTCAACCAGGAGTTCACGACATTGCTGCGACAGGCGCTTGTCGATCAGGACGCGGCCGATCAGGACTCACTGATCGACCGACTGGGTCAACCCATCGTGGTTTTCATCGAAGCTATGGCGGCGGAGGCCGGGCGGATCTCCGCCGGCATCACCGAGCAACTGGCCGAAAGGGTCGAGCGGATGTAGCTGAACGCCACCATGGCGTAATTACGCGACAGCAGGTCGCAATCTTGCTTTTCGTTTTGCCACAGCCGGTGCTAGGCATATCGGGTCTTTTGTTAACGATCCGGCAAGGCTATCCGATTCATGGCCGAATATTCCGTCTTCAGTGTCATCCAGAACGCTCTCACCGGGCACAAGAACTGGCAGCGTGCCTGGCGAGATCCCGAGCCAAAGCCAAGCTACGATGTGGTCATTGTCGGCGGTGGCGGGCACGGACTCGCGACTGCATTCTATCTGGCAAAGGTACATGGCATCCGGAATGTTGCCGTACTGGAAAAAGGCTGGCTCGGCGGCGGCAACACCGGACGCAACACCACCATCGTGCGCTCCAACTATATGCTCGACGATAATGCGCACTTCTATGAGAAATCACTGAAACTCTGGGAAAACCTGAGCCACGAGCTGAACTTCAACGTTATGTTCAGCCAGCGCGGCGTCCTAAATCTTGCCCACTCGGACGGGCAGATGGATCGTTTCGCGCGGCGGGGCAATTCCATGCGTCTGAATGGCATCGACGCCGAATTGCTCGACCGGAAACAGATCAAGCGCATGGTACCGTACCTCAATTACTCCGACGAAGCACGCTTTCCGATCTATGGCGGGTTGTTGCAGCCGCGCGGCGGCACGGCACGGCATGACGCTGTAGCCTGGGGCCTTGCCCGAGGCGCGGACCGGCTCGGCGTGGACATCATCCAGAATTGCGAAGTCACGGGCTTCAAGCGCAACGGCAACCGGATCGAGGCAGTAGAGACATCGCGCGGCACCATCGGATGCGGCAAGATCGGCCTGGCCGTCGCTGGCAACACCGGCCACCTCGCGTCCAAGCTCGGTTTGAAACTACCGATCGAAAGCCACGTGTTGCAGGCCTTCGTCTCCGAGCCGCTGAAGCCGCTGATCGACCATGTCGTGACCTACGGGGCCGGGCATTTCTATCTCAGCCAATCAGACAAAGGCGGTCTGGTCTTCGGCGGCGATCTAGACATGTATAATTCCTACGCCCAGCGCGGCAACATGGAGACCATCGACCATGTCATGCGCGGCGGCATCGCCATGGTGCCATCGCTTTCACGCCTCCGGCTTCTCCGGCACTGGGGCGGTATCATGGACATGTCCATGGATGGCAGCCCGATCATCGGTAAATCGCCGATCGACAATCTCTATCTAAATTGCGGCTGGTGCTATGGCGGCTTCAAGGCGACGCCGGGCTCCGGCTGGGTCTTCGCACATACGATCGCAGAGGACGCGCCGCACCCGCTGAATGCCGCCCTCCAGCTTGACCGCTTTGAACGTGGTTACGTTCTTGACGAAGAAGCGACCGGCCCCGTGCCGGGGCACCATTAGGAGGCGCCGGCCATGCTCTTTATCGACTGCCCCTATTGCGGCAAACGCGCCCACGACGAATTCACCTATATCGGCGACGCCACCAAAAAACGTCCGGACGGTGCCGAGAAGAACGACCCGGCCTGGGTGGATTACGTTTACACGCGTGACAACCCGCGCGGCCCGCATCTGGAACTCTGGCATCACAGCCTAGGCTGCCGGGAAGTGGTGAAGGTATTGCGTAATACCCAGACGCACGAGGTGCTCGGCACCGGACGGCCTGCCGACGAAACCCGTCTGCCCGAAGCGGAGACCAAGCCATGATGCGCGGCAAGGAACAGCAGCCGTTCCGGAAATCCGAAGGCGGAGAGATCGAACGCACCCGCCCGCTTACCTTCAGCTTCGACGGCACGCCCTACACCGGCTACGAAGGCGACACGCTTGCCTCGGCCCTTCTGGCGAACGGCGTCAGGCTGGTGGGCCGCAGCTTCAAATACCACCGCCCGCGCGGCATCTATTCAGCGGGACCGGAAGAACCCAATGCACTGGTGAACCTGCGCTCAGGAGGGCGGCAGGAGCCGAACACACGCGCAACCCAGATCGAACTGTTCGCCGGACTGGAAGCCCAAAGCCAGAACCGCTGGCCGTCCCTCGCCCTCGACGTCATGGGCGTGAATGACCTTGCCTCGCGTTTCCTGTTCGCCGGTTTCTATTACAAGACTTTCATGGGAATGCCAGGCTGGCACTTCTATGAGCATTTCATCCGCAAAGCGGCCGGCATGGGCGAGGCCAAACATGTCAGCGATCCGGACATCTACGACAAGATGCATGGTCATGCGGACATCGTCGTGGTCGGTGCCGGTCCGGCTGGACTTGCCGCAGCCCTGACCGCAGGCCGGAGCGGCGCCCGTGTCTTCCTGATAGACGAGAACGACAAGCCAGGCGGCCGCCTTCGCAGCGAGCGGGAGACCATCGACGGCAAGCCCGCTATGAATTGGGCCGCGCGCACGCTCGCTGAACTTGAGGAGATGGAGAACGTCACCCTCCTCCGCCGGGCGACGGCTTTCGGCTATTACGATGGCGATACCATTGCCGTGCTGGAACGGGTCTCCGATCATCTGCCTATGCCTGGTCCCTTCCAGGTGCGCCAGCGCCGATGGCTCATCCACGCCAAAAAGGTACTGCTGGCCACCGGATCGACCGAACGGCCGCTGGTGTTTGACGGTAATGACCGGCCAGGAATCATGCTTGCCGGTGCCGTACGCACATACACAAATCGCTTCGCCGTACGGCCCGGAAAACATGCCGTGGTCTTCGCGAACAATGACGATGGATATCGCACCGCCCTCGACCTTGCAGATTCTGGCGTCGAAGTGCGCGGCGTGATCGACCCACGCACCGGCGGACAAGGCCCGCTGAAAGAAGCCGTTATCGCTTCGGGGATTGATGTCGTCAGCGGCGCTGTTGTGGTCCGCACCCATGGCTATCTCGGCCTTGTCGGTGTGGATATAGCCGATCTAGGCACCCTGCAATCCGGCGCCACCCCGGAAACCCGCTACATTCCATGCGATCTGCTGGCGACCGGCGGCGGCTGGAGTCCGAACGTCCATCTCTACAGCCATCAGAGCGGCAAGCCGCTCTACGATCCGGCCATCGCCGCTTTCGTGCCCGGCACATCCCGTATGAACGACCGGTCCATCGGGGCCGCGCGCGGCCGGTTCAGCATCGGGGACTGTCTTGCCGACGGGTATGCGGCAGGTCAAGAGACCGCCGAGGCACTCGGTTTTACTGCGGGAGCTGCGGCGGATATCCCGTCAACCGACGAGCAGGCAATCGGCCCTCTCAAGATACTCTGGCAGGTTCCGGCATTGCCGGGCCGCAAGGGACGGCGCTTTGTCGACCTGCAGGACGATGTCACGGCGGATGATGTAAAACTGGCCCAGAGCGAAGGCTATGTCTCGGTCGAGCATCTGAAGCGCTACACCACGCTCGGCATGGGCACCGATCAGGGCAAGACCTCGAACATCAACGGCCATGGCGTACTTGCCGAAGCCCGCGGCCTTGATGTTTCCGAAGTTGGCACCACAACCTTCCGGCCTCCTTACACGCCCGTCGCCATCGGCGCTTTTGCGGGTCGCGAAATCGGCCAGCGTCAAAACCCTGTCCGGCGCACACCGATGCATGAATGGCATCTCGCGCACGGCGCTCAGATGGTGGAATCCGGACTCTGGATGCGCCCGCAATACTATCTCGGCAAGGATGAACCCGACTCCCGCGAAGCGATGTTCAAGGCCATTGAGCGGGAAACGTTGGCAGTGCGGAACGCCGCCGGAATCTCGGATGTCTCGACCCTCGGCAAGATCGATATTCAGGGTCCGGATGCAGCGGAACTGCTGAACCGGGTCTATATCAACGGCTGGAAGACCCTGGCCGTCGGCAAGGCGCGGTACGGTGTCATGCTGCGCGAGGACGGCGTCGCCCTCGATGACGGCACCACCTCGCGGATCGGCGAGAACCACTATTACATGACGACGACCACGGCAGAGGCCGGACCGGTGATGGAGCATCTGGAGCTGCATCTTCAGGTCCATTGGCCAGACCTCGACGTGAAGGTTGCGTCCGTCTCCGACGAATGGGCTGCCATGGCCATCGCCGGACCGAACAGCCGCTCCATTCTGCAGGATCTGTTCCCGCAAGTTGATCTCTCCCACGAGGGCTTCCCCTTCATGGGCGTACGCGAGGCGAAACTCGGCGCTTTCCCGGCCCGGATCTTCCGCATCAGCTTCTCGGGCGAACTGGCCTACGAGATTGCCGTGCCAGCAGGGTACGGCGAAGCCGCGTGGGAACGGTGCCTTGCTGTTGGCGAGTCTCACGGACTGGTTCCCTATGGTCTTGAAGCACTGAACATCCTGCGCATCGAAAAAGGCCATGTAACTGTCGCCGAGATCGACGGCCGCGTCTCAGCCGCAGATCTTGGCTTCGGCAAGATGATGAGTTCCAAGAAACGCTTTATCGGCGATGCCTTGTCGACCCGTGAAGGCTTGGAAGATCCCAACCGCCCAACGCTGGTCGGACTGACGCCGGTCGACGGCAAGACGAAGATCCGCGCCGGATCGATCCTGGTGGAGGACCCGAAAACGCCGCCACCGGTGCCGAAGCTCGGTCATGTTTCCTCCACTGCCCCGATCAGCCCGAATGTCGGACATCCGATTTCGCTCGGCCTGTTGAAAGATGGTCCAAACAGGATCGGAGATACTGTCTGGGCGGTCTTCCCGCTCAAGGGCGAAGCGGTCCAGGTGAAGGTGACAAGTCCGAATGTCTATGACGTGGAAGGAGCAAGGCTCCATGGCTGACGATTTGATTCTCGCCCGCCGCTCGGCCCTCGCCGGAATTTTCGAACCAGGCGACCACGGGACCAATCGCTTTGACGGTCCGGGTATTCACCTGACCGAGCACACCCCGTTTTCCGTGGTGCAGGTCGAAGCTCGTGTCGATGCAATTCCAGCGTTGGCTGAAGCACTGGATGCGGCCACCGGCACCGCTCCATCCCTCACACCGAACCAGAGCGCCGGAAACGGGCAGCCCCGCCTCCTTGGCACCGGCACCGGGAAGTGGCTGGTCATTGAGCCTGAACACCGCGATCTCGCCGCGTGTCTTCGTTCAGCGATACCAGATAGCGTTGCGATCACCGACCTCAGCCACGCGCGCGCAATCTTTCGATTGTCCGGACGCGACGCCCGAACGCTGTTGGCAAAAGGCTGTTCTATCGATATTCACCCGTCAGAATTTTTGACCGATACAAGCCGGATGACCGGAGTCTTTCACGCACCGGCCCTTATCGATTGCCGTAGCGCCGAGCCGGTATTTGATATCTATGTGCACCGCTCCTATGGAGCGCACCTTTTCGAAAGCCTGCTCGACGGCGCGCTGGAATATGGCTGCCGCATCTTCTGACCATTTGAATATCAGCGTTAATTTTCTCCGCGCCTTTGCCTTGCCCATATGGCGAGACGAAATGACTAGAGTTAAGAGGATCGTATGACCGGAATTCTGCTGCTTGGCTTCCTGATCGGAATGCAGCACGCCTTCGAAGCTGACCATGTCGCCGCCGTTTCCAGCATGGTCACCTCGCGCACTTCGGTGCGCCGTGCAGTGAACCATGGCCTTGCATGGGGGCTGGGTCATTCGCTGATTCTCGGCGCAGTCACCGGGCTGATGATCGGCTTCGGCCTTAGCGTCAGCGAAGAATGGAGCACGATCTTCGAGTTCGGCGTCGGCATCTTGCTTGTAATCCTCGGCGGCCGTGTCCTGCTGCGCCTTTGGCGTGAAGGCGGTGCCTGGCGCGTCCATCGGCACTCCGACGGCAAGGCGCACGTCCATTTCGTCACTGCCGAAAGCGAGAAAACGGAACACGGTCCGGCCGAACATGCCCACCGGCGCGGCCTTCCGCTCAGCACGATCTCCATCGGCATGGTGCATGGCCTGGCTGGCTCGGGCTCGATCCTGATGATGACGGCCGTCGGCCTCGACACGCCATCCAATGCCATTCTCTATGTCATTCTGTTCGGCATCGGCAGCATGATCGGCATGGGCATTCTCTCCGCCATCATCGCCGTGCCGCTGCACTGGACGAGCAAAAGCCTGAAG
Source organism: Nisaea sp. (assembly GCF_039990255.1). GTDB lineage: Bacteria > Pseudomonadota > Alphaproteobacteria > Thalassobaculales > Thalassobaculaceae > Nisaea. The sequence continues at coordinate 1,684,901 of NZ_JBDXGG010000018.1, forward strand.
GTCGGTAATTTCGCTATCCAGGGCGTCATCGGGCTGATCGCTATCGTCATCGGCATCACCATTGCTGCTGAGAATGCCAGCGCCCTGATGTAGACCTCGCAAGCGGCTGGTTAGGCTTCACACAATTTCTGAATTAGCTGCTGGATCATGCCGCACCGGCGCAGTTAGGCTCTTTCTTCAACGTGGGAGGCGCACGCCATGATCGACCAAATCCTCGTCATTCTCGGCATCACACTGCTCGTCATGATCAGTCCCGGACCGGACATGGTGATCGTGATGCGCAATACCGTCATCGGCGGACGCATCGGCGGGCTGCAATCCTCACTCGGTGTTCTGGCCGGGAACATGGTCCACATCACCTATTGCGCCATCGGGATCGGCTGGCTGATCTCCGAAAGCATCCTCGCCTTTAGCATTCTGAAATATGCCGGTGCCGCCTACCTGATCTATATTGGCGTTATGAGCTTCCGCACCAGGAACATGGCTCTCTCAACGGAGGACGCCGGGCTGCAGAAGAACGCCGGCAGGAGCTGGTTCCTGCAGGGCTTCCTTAACAACATCCTCAATCCGAAGGGCACACTCTTCTATCTCGGTGTCTTCACCATGGTGATCACGCCACAGACCTCGACCGCGACCACCCTGCTGCTGGTTCTGATCATGATGTCGGTCAGCGCCCTGTTCTGGTTGTTCTTCGTTCTCACACTCGATACCAATATCGTCAGAAATGTGCTTGAGCGCAGCCAGAAGATTGTCAACCGGGTGTTCGGCGGGCTGCTGATCTTCCTCGGCATCCGCGTCGCCTTTATGGAGCGCTAATCGGAATGCACTCAGAGCTTGAGCAATATATCGATCTCGCACGCTATGCCGTCACCGACGATCTGAAAAAGCGGTTTCACATTTCCGACGACTGGCATTTCGCAATCCCAAAACTGGTCGAGTGGCGTGATTGCGATGCTTTCGCCCATGTGAACCACACCGCCTACCTGACCTGGTACGAGAGCCTGCGGAACCTCTATTTCGAGGCGCTGGGTCATCCCCGGCACGCGATGGACGTCCCCGGCCCGGTTATGAAACATCTGGAGACGGATTACCTGCGCGGCATCGCCTATCACACGCCGATCTGCATGACCGGCCGCGTGGTCTCCATGCGCAACACCAGCCTGGTGATGACCTATGCCACCTGGGACGCCGACGGGTGCTGCAACAGCTCGACCCAGCTCTTCGTCATGGTGGTGAACGAGACAGGCGAGAAAGCGCCGATCCCCGATAGCCTGCGCACCGCGATCATTGCGCTCGACGACCCGGAAACGGCATGAGGCAGGCTGCTATGCCCGCTAAAACAGTTTCTTACGATTTCACCGGACGAACGCTGTTCCTGACCGGGGCTGGCGGCGGCATACCAGCGGCCATTGCCAAGCTGTTCGCAGCCTCCGGCGCCAATCTGTTCCTGACCGATCTGCATCCGGACAGCCTCGCTGTGCTCGCCGGCGAACTCGGTGACAACACCTCCCTCGCGATCCATCCGCTGGATGTGTCCGACCCGGAGGCGGTCACCGCCGCCGCCGAAGCCTGCCGGGACCGGTTCGAAAAGATCGACTATGTAGTGACTGGCGCCGGGCTCTACGAGGACGGCACCGTGGACGGTATGGCGGATGAGGTCTGGCGGCGCGGCATCGCCGTAAATCTCGACGGCGTTTTCCATACCGTGCGCGCCGGCCTGCCCCATATGCCGGATGGCGGCGCGGTGGTGAATATCGCTTCGATGGCGGGGCATCGGGGCAGCTTCGGCCATGCGCCGTATTCCGCCGCGAAGGGCGCTGTCCTCGCGCTCACCCGCTCCCTCGCTCAGGAAGTGGCCAGCCGAAATATTCGCTGCAATGCCATCTCACCGGGCCTGATCGACACACCGATGGTGCGCGGACTTATGCAGGAACGCGGCGGCGAGATGCTGAATATGACACCACTCGGAAGGCTGGGAACGCCGAAAGAAGTCGCCGAAGTCGCTGCTTTCCTGTGTAGCGACGGCGCCGCCTTCCTGACGGCAGAGACCATTCATGTGAATGGTGGCGTCTATATCGCTTCGTAAATTGCGCCCCGAACACAGATTTGTCGCAAAACCTATGACACCGCTTAAACACATAGACAGCGAACTCGAGAACCTTGATGTCGCCGGTCAGCAGGGAATTGTTCGATTGAATATCGTGTTTATCTCTTTTTCATATTTCACCGGATAGCATCCCACCATGGAACATTATGGTGCGACAGAAATCCCGGTTCCGGGAACGTCTGGAACCCTCTTTCTCGGCCCTGTGCCGAAGGATGAGGAAGCTGTTGGCGGGATAGTCAAGTCGGGGATCGATGCCGTCCTCTCGCTGGCAACAGCGGAGGAACTCTCCGAACATGGCGTGCCGCATATGCAGGATATATTCCTTCAACATGCGTTGAGCTGGACGCATTTTCCGATCAAGGATTTCGATATTCCATCGGACGCCGACACTAAGGCTTGGTCCGCTCTTGAGACCATTCTGGCGGAACGCCTTAAAACCGGCGGTCGCATCCTGATCCATTGCCGGGCCGGTTTCGGCCGCAGTGGCATGATCGCCGCGCGCCTGCTTATGGCCTGCGGCTCAACACCGGACGACGCTGTTGATGCGGTCCGCAATGCACGCCCGGGAACCATTGAGACGCCGGCGCAACTGGACTGGGCCAGAAACGCCGGCGCCTCGAGCTAAATCAGAGCGCCGCGATCGCCATGATCTCGACGGTGTATTTCGGGCTGGCAAGCTTCGGCGACTCGACACAGGCCCGGCACGGGGTCGAACCGGCAACCACCCAGCCGTCCCACACTGCATTCATCTCGGCGAAATCGTCCATCGAGTTCAACCAGATCGTAGCGGTCAACAACTTCGACTTGTCAGTACCTGCCTCGGCCAATAGGGCATCCAGGTTCGCCAGGATATCCTTGGTCTGATCGGCGACGCTGGCGCCCGGCGCATTCTGGGCGACTTGCCCCGCCGTATAGACCGTGTTGCCGTGGACCACGACCTGACTCATCCGCTCGCCCGTGCGATAGCGCTTGATATCCATAACCTGTTCGCTCCAATAGCGTTGAAAGAGTCGGCAGCATAAGCGGACGCAGCTGCTTACGCATAGCCTCTTCCGCCGATCTCACCCGTGCCCGCACGGGAACAGCCAGTACGGCGCCATTCGGCGTATTCAGACATTGCAAAGCGGAGCCACGCTCTGCTTAATCTCCCGTAAGAATGGGCCAGAACGCCGCATCAAATTGGGGTAATTCTTGGGTATGGATGGAGAAACGCGCGCCGTCGTGGCTGAATGGCTGCTATCTGAAACGGGCGCTGAAGAAATAGACATTACCGGCGCCAAACTACTCTCCGGCGGTGCCATACAGGAGAACTGGCTGCTGGATCTTGTTGTCCGAGGCGGACGGCTCAACGGGCTGGAACAAGCCGTGCTCCGCACGGACGCGGCTTCCGGGGTGGATGAAAGCCATGGACGGGTGGAAGAGTTCCGCCTGCTATCCGTCGGATTCGAAGCCGGAATGACTGTCCCCGAGCCACTCGCCCTTGAGCCGACAGGCTCAATCACCGGAAAACCCTTCTATGTCATGCAAAAGGCGGACGGTACGGCCAATCCCCGCACGCTCACGCGCAATGCCGCCCTAGGGTCGTCCCCTACCGGCCTTGCCGGGCAAATCGGCAGGGAGATGGCACGACTGCACCGCATACAACCGCCCCGCTCGGATCTGGATTTCCTCGGCTCTGTGCCGAGTGATCCGGCGGCACAGCGGATTTCCGAGCTTTACGGCTTCCTCGATACTCTACCTAAAGCCTATCCAGCTTTGGAATGGGGCCTGCGCTGGCTGGAACTGAAACGACCGGCGCCAAGTCGTGCCGTGCTCTGCCACCGAGATTTCCGCACTGGGAACTACATGGTTTCCGACGGCAAGCTGACAGGCGTGCTGGATTGGGAATTCGCCGGATGGAGCGATCCACTCGAAGATATTGGCTGGTTTTGCGCACGCTGCTGGCGCTTCGGCGCGGACGAGCGCGAGGCAGGCGGCATCGGCAGTCGCAACGACCTTTATGCAGGGTATGAGGAAGAGGCTGGCTCGGAACTGGACTGGTCTCTGGTACCCTATTGGGAAGTCCTTGCCACTGTGCGCTGGGGCGCTATCGCTCTGCTTCAGGGTGAGCGGCACAATTCCGGAGCCGAACGGTCGATTGAACTCGCACTTACCGGTCGGAAAGCTGCCGAGATGGAGCTCGACGTTCTGCAACAGATCGCTGAAATCGAAAGGACCCGCGCCAATGTTTGAAGCCCCCGGCAGGAAAAACCTGATCGAAACAGCCCTCGCCGCTTTCCAAGAAGAGGTTTTGCCAGCACTCGACGGGGACAGGAAATATCTCGGCCTCATGATCGCCAGCGCGCTTGCAACGGCGATCCGTGAGTTCGACGCGGATGCCAATCCCGACGCCACCCAGCGCATCCTCGACGGTTTCGCCGGGCTCTATGGCGAGGACAATGTTGACAGGGCAGGACACGGCTCCGAAGCCAAGCTCGACACCCTGTCGCGCGACCTTGCCCGAGAACTGCGAGACGGCCTCTATGACACCTCCCTCACCGGTCCAGTGCATGCGCTGCTGACCGGTATAGCCGAAGAAAAACTGAAACTCTCAAACCCGAAATTTCTGGCTGCGCGCGAGTATTCACAGCCAACGCCCAACTGATGCAAAAACTCCCATCAATCCCGGATAAATCACAGTATCAATAAAAAGGTCTACTATTCTGTTCTGGTTAACAGTTCCATAATTCGCCTTAGATTTTTCGGACGATCGACCAGAAGAAACTGATGCAGCGCAGACACACAAAAAGCGGCTAACAGCCAAAATTGTGCCGAAAAGGCACAGCCATCCCCATCAGGGAAGAACACGGTTCAGATAGCCTTCATTATCAGGTTCAACCGCTTCATAAGCAGTGTCGAACAGTGAGCTGCCGAGCACGAAGTCGGCGCTCGCCTGATTGCAGGCAAGAACGACGTTGTAGAGCGTGCAAAGCCGAAGAAGTGCCTTCACATCCACATCGTGCGGCATGGATGTCATCGGGTCGGTGAAGAAGAGCAGAATATCGAGCCCGCCTTCGGCGATCAGCGCCCCCATCTGCTGGTCGCCGCCGAGCGGACCGCTTTTCAGACACTGAACCTTGAGCCCGGTATCCTCGGCGATAACCTTCCCTGTCGTCCCGGTGGCATAGAGATCGTTTCCGGCGAACCGTTCTCTGTGAGCATGCACAAACGCTCTGAGCGCCGGCTTGCGGGCATCATGGGCAATCAGCCCAATGCGCTTGCGTTCGTTCATCCGATACGGTCCCCGCTTTGAAGCGATAGTTTCCAAAAGGGCGCTACACTGTCCCGTGAGCCATCGTTAAGCTGCAAGAAAATACCTAATCAAAAACAACTTATATAGGACGGGAGGACATGTCCGAAATTACCTTATCCGATCTGCGCAAGCTGACGGAGTGGGATACCCCCACAATTTGCAACGGCCTCGAGGTCGTCACACCAGAGCGCCGGACCATTGGCTTCACCACCATGCCGCTGGTCGCGCTTGATCCATCCCTGCCCCCGATCTGCGGCTATGCCCGCACCGCCACGATGCGCGCCGTCACGCCGCCTCAAGGCGATGCCAAAGCTATCCGCGCGGCCTATTACACCTATGTCGCGGACGGCGAGCTCCCCCGCATCGTGGTGTTACAGGATCTCGACCCGGAGCCTGGTTTCGGCGCTTTCTGGGGAGAAGTGAACACCAATGTCCACAAGGGTCTCGGCTGTCTCGGCTGCGTCACCAACGGATCTTTCCGCGATGTCGACGCCTCAGCGCCCGGCTTCCAGATCCTCGGCGGCAAAGTCGGCCCGAGCCATGGCTGGGTGCATCCGGTAGATTTCGGCGTGCCAGTAAATGTCGGCGGCATGGCGGTCAATCACGACGATATCATTCACGCAGATCGCCATGGTGCCGTGGTGGTGCCGGCCGAGGCCGTCAAGAAGCTGCCGGATGCCATCGCCCTGCTGGAGCGGAAAGAGAAGGTCATTCTCGATGCCGCCAAGTCACCGGATTTCGATATCAACAAGCTGAAGGCCGCAATGGCCGGCTCCGCCGAAATCCACTGACCCTCTAGCCCGAAGCCAAAAGAGAGTGACAATGAAAAACAAGTTTCATGTGCTTGTGGTCGATACTATTCACGATGTCGGCCAGTCCCAATTCGATGCCCGCGACGATATCGAAACCACCGTCCTTGAACTGCCTAGCGAAGAAGTGCTGCTTGCCCACGTCGGAGCCGCCGATGCGATCGCTGTCAGGACAACGAAAATTCCGCGAAAAGTTATTGAAGCAGCACCGAACCTGAAGGTCGTCTCCCGTCATGGCGTCGGCTATGACTCCGTCGACGTCGCCTGCCTCACCGAACGCGGCATTCCGCTTTGCGTCGCCGCGACATCCAATGCTGTTTCAGTTGCCGAACATGCCATGTTCATGATCCTGGCGCTGGCCAAGCAAAGTGTAGCCTTCGACCATGCGACCCGGACCGGCGATTTCTGGATCAAGCTCGGGATGGGGGCAAAGGATATCGCTGAAAAGTCTCTGCTGATCGCCGGTTTCGGCCGGATTGGCAGCCGGACCGCGAAACGGGCACTTGCCTTCGACATGAACGTCTCCGTCTACGATCCTTATGTCGAGGATGCCGTTATCGAAGCGGCGGGTTGCACTCCGGTGAAAAACTTCGATGCGGCCCTGCCGGCCGCAGATTTTGTCACCCTGCACTGTCCGAAAAGCGCTGACACGCTGAACATGATTGGCAAAGCGCAGCTTAAGGCCATGAAACCGACTGCGGTCCTCGTCAATACTGCGCGTGGCGGTCTCGTCGACGAGGATGCTTTGTACGACGCGCTCACCTCCGGAGCCATCGCGAGTGCCGGCATTGACGTCTTCGCCAGCGAGCCGCCAAAGCCGGAACATCCACTGTTCCAGCTCGACAACATCATCGTCAGCCCACACTGCGCCGGCGTGACCGAACAGTCGATCCTGCGCATGGCGAGCCAGACGGCGGAAAATATTCTCAACGTGCTGGACGGCAAGCCGAATCCGGATACCGTCATCAATAAAGAAGTGCTCTAGGGAGGGCTGGCCATGAAAACACGATTGAAGGACTGCCTGAAGGACGGCCGCGGCGCGATCAATGCTTGGCTCTCTATTCCGAACACCTTCACTGCCGAAATCACGTCGATGCAGGATTTCGACTCCATCACCATCGATCTGCAGCACGGGCTGGTCGATTACCAGGCTGCGCTCACAATGCTGCAGGCCATAAGCGCGTCGGATGCAACTCCTATGGCACGCCCACCGTGGCTGGAGCCCGGCATCATCATGAAACTGCTGGATGCTGGCGCCCTCGGCATCATTTGCCCGATGGTGAACAACCGTGCTGATGCGGAAGCATTCGTTGGCGCCTGCAATTACGTGCCTGACGGATATCGTTCCTCCGGCCCGACACGCGCGGGGATCGTTTATGGCAGTGACTATCACAACCAGTCCAACAAGACGATCGTCACCCTGGCGATGATTGAAACCGAAGAAGCATTGGCGAACGTGGCAGAGATCGCTGCGACGCCGGGTCTGACAGGTCTCTATATCGGCCCGAGTGACCTATCCATTTCGCACGGACACAAACCCGGGCTGGATCGTACAGAACCGGAAATGGTGGCAGCCATCGACAAGATCCTCGCCGCCGCCAAGGCAGCCAACATTAAGGCTGGCATCCATTGCCTCGAGAACAGCTACGCCAAGAACATGCTGGCCAAGGGTTTCGACCTGGTAACACTGTCCAACGACGTGCGGCTTCTCTCCTCTGCGGTCAGCGCGGCCGTGAGCGACATGCGTGCCTGATGGGCGTGCAAAATGAGATCCGGGTCGCCCCGGATGTCATGATCCGGCTGGTGCGCTCGATGTTCGAGCGTGCCGGCTGCTCCGTAACGGAGGCCGCCTGCATAGCGGAGCGGCTGACCGGAGCCAATCTCCGGGGGCATGACAGCCACGGCGTGATCCGGGTGCCGCGCTATCTGGAATGGGTCGAGAGCGGGCGGCAGAAGATTGGCCAGACGGTCGAGATTGTCATGGAAAACGACGTCATGGCGATCCTCGACGGCAATTATGGTTTCGGCCAGTCAATTGGTGAGCAGGCCGTAGATCTCGGCCTGAAAAAAGTGAAACAGCATGGCCTCGCCCTGACCGCGCTGCGCAATTCGGGCCATCTCGGCCGGATCGGCGATTGGGCCGAGCGGGCAGCGGCAGCCGGTGTGGCATCGCTGCACATGGTCAATGTCCGTGGCTCACTCCTCGTTGCCCCGTTCGGTGCGCGGGAGCGTCGCATGGGCACCTCGCCCTTCTGCATCGGTATCCCCGTTGCGGGGCAGGAACCGGTGATACATGATTTCGCTACATCCACCGTGGCTGAAGGTAAAGCCCTGGTTGCCCTCAGGGGCGGCAAACCACTGCCCGAAGGTTCCCTGATCGACGCGGACGGGTCCCTGACGAGCGATCCCCGTCCGCTTTACGGCGACGTCACCGAAGGCAAGGCACCGATGCCCTATGACGGCCCAGGCGCGCTTACCGCTTTCGGCGCGCACAAGGGTTCTGGTCTGAACTTCATGATGGAAATGATGGCCGGCGCCCTCACCGGTTCAGGTTGTGCCGGAGGCCCTGACGAGCCGGAACGGCGGAAGTTCTGCAACGGTATGCTATCCATCTATATCGACACCGAGAAGTTCAACGGCCGAGACAGCATGGCGGAGGAGATCAAATCCTACATCGCCTTCGTGAAAAGCGCCCGTACGGCAGATGGTCACGACGATGTTCTGGTACCCGGCGAGAACGAGCGCCGCGTGATGGCGGAACGGCAAGCTGAAGGCCTGCCGCTCTCGGAAGCCGCCTGGACGGACATTCTCGACGCCGCCCGCAGACTGGGCTTTGCGGATGCAGAGCTGAATGCACTCAAAGTTCTATGATCGGTTAGGCTCCCGCCCTCCAGGCAGAATGACGAGTTTCAGCATTCACTCGCTCCGATAGCGCTCTTCCTCCTCGTAATAACAGTCGAACCCCACTGTCTCGTATAGCTCGTCGAAGCTGAGCAGGCGGTCCGGGCCCGGATGATTACCCCGGGCCATAAGGGCGAGCGCATCGCGCATGGCGCGGATCGAGACATTCAGCAGGGTGACACCGAACAGCAGGCACTCATAGCCGATCGCCTCCGCCTCATTGGGGCTAAGCAGCGGGCGACCTTCGCGCTCCAGCTGGGCGAGCAGTTTAGGCACCTTTACGCGGCTACAAAGAGCCTCCATCTCGCCTCGGCTCTGCGGTCCCTCGAAATAGACGATATCGGCGCCCCGGTCGGCGAAGGCCTCGCAACGCCAAAGTGCTTCATCCAGCCCTTCGGCGACCCGGCTGTCCGTCCGGGCGAGGATCAGCACGTCGCCGCCTTCCGCGCGAATCTCGTCCCGCATGTCGAGGGCCGCCTGCAGCCGCGTCAGCGCCTCAGTGCGAGGCACCACCTCAACGCCCTTGGCGAAGCCGCAGCGCTTCGGAAAGACCTGATCTTCCAGCATGATGCAGGCGATGCCGGAATCGGCGAAGCCCTTCACCGTGCGCCGGACATTGACCGGATTGCCGAATCCGGTATCCGCATCGCCGATCAACGGGATGGAGACGGTGCCAGCGATGTCCCGGGCCTGATCCAGAATCTCTTTGTAGGAGAGTAAACCCGCGTCTGGCAAACCGATCTGCGTCGCGCTGACCGCGTAGCCACTGACATAGGCCGCATCGAATCCCGCCTGCTCAACGAGTTTCGCGCTCATTGCGTCATAGCAGCCGGGAATCGTCAGGATTCGACCTTCCGCAAGACGCGCCCTTAGCGCCGCCGCATGTCCCGCCACCTCTGTCTCCCCAATTTTTCCTGATTATCGCGAGAACGATAGCCCGGGCGCCAAAACAGAAAAAGGCCCCGGGTTCACCAGTACAAAATTTTCGGCGACCCAGGGCCAACTTGTTCACCGCGAAGTGGATCAACCCGGATCGCCGGACGGTGCCAGAACGCGCAGCGATTCCGCTTCGAAGGCATTCTCAACAAGTCCGCCGTCCAGACCTGCATCCAGATCTATACTGATCGGCACTGTCGGTATGTCGATCTGCTTACCGTCCATCGCCTGCCAATCGATCTTAGTAAGATCCACCGAGTAAACCTGAGGCGATACGTAGTCGCGCACGTAATAGCCCTTGCGCTCCAGATCCTTAACAACGACCCACTGCGTGTAGTCTGAGCATGTCTTGCCCGTATTCGCATCATGAAAACGGTTCATACCTTTCGGGATATCGACCGAGTTCAAAATATGGAAGGCAAGAGTAACGCCTTCATCCATCGTCGTGAAAGGCTCGGCGAAATGTGCAGAGAGTGCTGCCTTGACGAAACGGCTTGGCGGAGTCGGATCGCTTGGCAACCCTAGGAGACCTGCCCCATGACCGGTCGGAGAAAACTCCATGCCATTGATGTTCATCGGCTCAATATTCCAGGGCGTCAGGTTGACGTAATTTCGGATATTCTCAAGTTGCCAAGGAAACGGTGGCTGGTTGGTGAGCGTCCCTACAGGATTGTCATAGACCAGCGCGTCTCCACCGGTGAACTCGATCACAATACTATCGCCGGATGCGTCATGAACCGGAAAATGCAGTGGCAGGACATTCTGGACAAAGACGGGAGCGCCGACCTCGACCACGCCGTCCTTCATAGCTTTGCGAACCTCTTCCACCGTTGCAAAACTGCTGAGCAACCACGCCGCAAATCGGTCTATCGACAGGCCCTTTTTCTTGTCCGTGATCTTCTGATATTTGCTTCCCGGCAGCCAGAGGTCACCTGTCGCAAGCCCCTTGTCGTTCATCCCGTCCGTTAGCACCGGAAGCCCATGCGTGTTCATGCCAACGACATTGTGTTGCCCCTGCCACTCGAACTGATAGTCCCCAAAACCCTGCGCGCTGAAATGATGCCCCGCAGCCTGAAAATACAGGCGTGACTTGAGATCGCTTGCGAACTCCATAGAGCGACCGTTCACGAATCCGGGCGTGGTATCCCCGACCAAAAAATTAGTACACACATTCTCATCCCTATAAAGCGCAACAATAAACACTTAATACGTGCACTTAATAAAAATATGGACAAAGAATTTTATTATAATTCGAAAATGAGCTCCGGCCACGGTGTCACCGAGACGTCCCGCAACCGGTTGGGACCGGCAGGATCACCGTAAAATACCCCAAATGGAAAAAGGCCCCAAAAGGGGCCTTTTCACGTCACATATGCGTGCCGATCCTAGAAGGCGTCTTTGACCTTCAGGACCTGGCGGCCGCGATACATGCCGGTCTTCAGATCGATGTGGTGCGGGCGGTGCAGCTCACCGGTATCCGCGCTTTCCACGTACGCATCAGACTTTACCCGATCATGGGCACGACGCATGCCGCGCTTTGACGGGGTCGTTTTCCTCTTGGGAACTGCCATGTCACTTATCCTCAGTTCGTCGGTACCGATTGCACCGACGGTGCTATCTCAGGGGCGGTGTATTAGTGGGTTTCCGGAGCAGTTGCAAGGGAAAAACCCTGCAAAACCCGTCCGGCAGGCATGCGTTTATTCGAACTCGATGATCTGTTGATCGACTGTGAGACTCCCCCCGGCGGCTGCGTGGATTTTCGCCACCGTGCCGTCCTTCTCGGCCCGCAGTACGTTCTCCATCTTCATCGCCTCGACCACGGCCAATTCCTGGCCCGCCTTGACCGCGTCTCCCTCGCCCACAGCAAGCGAGACCAGCAGGCCCGGCATCGGCGACAGCAGGAACTTGCTGAGATCGGCCGCCTCTTTCTTCGGCATCCGGTCCAGCAGTTCCGAGGCCTTGCGGCTGATCACCGTATAACGGCGCTGCGCGCCTGCGATGGAGGTGATGTAGTCGATTCCCTTGCGTTCCATCTGCACCGGGAACGGCTTGCCATTGACCGTACCACCGAACACCGGCTCTCCGGCCCTTAGCGCACCGTGTACCGCGTAGGTCATACCGACGATGGTCACGTCGAACCCGCCATCGACCGCATGCGCGTCCGCACCTTCCGCCGCATCGTCGTGACGGACCATCCATGCACCCTGAGGCAGATTGCGGTCACTGACCGGGGTCTGGCCGGAGATCATCCGGTTACGCTCCGTATAGGCGGATTCCGCTGCCACGGCGACAGCACGCATAGCGTTCTCAATCTCTTCGCTCACCGGCGCGCCGTGGAAGCCATCCGGATACTCCTCGGCGATAAAGCCGGTCGACAGCCGTCCCTCGCGGAACCTTTCATGCGCCATCACGGCGGAGAGAAAATCGACATTGTGTCCTATGCCGCGCACCAGGAACCGGTCGAGCGCCTCACCCATCCGGTCCACCGCCTCAATCCGTGTGTCCCCGTAGGTGCAGAGCTTGGCCACCATCGGATCGTAGAACATGGAAATCTCGGCACCTTCATAGACGCCGGTATCGACGCGCACCGTGTCGCTCTCAACCGGTGGCTGATAGCGCACCAGACGGCCCGTGGAGGGCAGGAAGCCGCGATAGGGGTCCTCGGCATAGATCCGCGACTCAACGGCCCAGCCAGTCATTTTGATGTCGTCCTGGGTGAAGGGCAGTTTCTCGCCCGCCGCCGAACGGATCATGATCTCGACCAGATCAAGGCCGGTGACCAGTTCCGTCACCGGATGCTCCACCTGGAGCCGGGTATTCATCTCCAGGAAATAGAAATTCCGGTCCGCATCAACGATGAACTCAACAGTCCCGGCGGAGGAATAATCCACCGCTTGTGCCAAAGCCACGGCCTCGGCGCCCATAGCGGCCCGGGTTTTCTCGTCCAGGAACGGGCTCGGCGCCTCTTCGATGACCTTCTGATGGCGGCGCTGAATGGAGCATTCCCGCTCCCCCAGATGCACAACATTGCCGTGCTTGTCCGCGATCACCTGGATCTCGATATGGCGCGGTTCTTCGACGAACTTCTCGATGAAGACACGCTCGTCACCAAAGCTGGAGCGGGCCTCGTTCACGGCGGAGCGGAAACCGCTCACCACCTCGTCGTCGTTATAAGCAACCCGCATGCCCTTGCCGCCACCGCCGGCGGAAGCCTTGATCATCACCGGATAGCCGATCTCACGGGCGACCTTGGCCGCTTCGGTGTCGTCGGCAAGGATGCCGAGATAGCCCGGCACCGTGCTCACGTTCGCCGCATGCGCCAGCTTCTTCGACTCGATCTTGTCGCCCATGGCCCCGATGGCCTTTATGCCCGGGCCGATAAAGGCAACGCCTTCCTTTTCGAGTGCTTCCGCGAAAGCCGCGTTCTCGGAAAGGAAACCGTAACCAGGATGCACCGCCTCGGCGCCGGTCTGCCGGATCGCATCCATGATCTTGTCAATCACGAGGTACGATTCAGCAGAGGCTGCTGGGCCGATATGCACCGCCTCGTCGGCCGTCCGGACATGCAGGGCGTCCGCATCGGCATCGGAATAGACGGCGACGGTCTGGATGCCCATGCGTTTTGCGGTCCGCATCACACGACAGGCGATTTCGCCACGGTTGGCGATCAGGATTTTCTTGAACATGGTGTGGAAGTTAACCGAGCCCCTTGAGGGCCGCAACAGGACAACGTGTCCTCAATTCTTCAATCTGTATTCGCGATTAAAACTCACCATTCGTAATCGTGATCCAACTCAAGATTTTCAGTAATCTTAAGTGTGATTATTGCTGAGAAGAGAATTGTAAAAAACCTCAAGCAAGCATCCCGCATTGCAATGACATTTGAGCCACGAAACCTTCATTCACTGATAAGGTGCGGTGCATTTGAAGAAACAAACTACGTGCACCGCCGGAATGAGGTGAACGAGGATAACCATTGCTGGAATGGACAAAGAAATGCAGCGCGACACATTGTTTTTAGTACGTTCTGGGTTTCAAGACCCGGCCTATCCCGGACAGACGTTCTATTGTTGGCATTGTGCTCTCATGGAAGGGGTATTGGCCTCTTTCCCTGAACTGGCCAAGCACCTTGATGTCGAGAGGGTTGCATGGCCTCACCCCCGGCTCCCGTTAGTGGAACTGGTTGGGGAGACGAACCAGTCGCTGCCCTTACTCGTCCTTAAAGATGGTGCGACCTCCCCGCACCAGACTGGAACATATGAAGGGCGGGCCTTAATCTCCGACAAGGACAAGATTCTTGCGGCTTTGTCAGAAAGACATGGTTTCCCAGATCCGCACCCATAATGCCTGCATCAGGACCTACTCCCATCAAGCCGAAGCTCCATGATACTGGCCAATCTTGGCTATTGGCAATCTTGGCTATTGGCAGTCTGGGTTACTGGCAGTCCGGTCTCCCCAGTCGTTCAGGACTCTAGCCGGACCTCTTGAAGGCAGGGACCAGATGTGGCGCCATCAGTCCTTCAACTTGTGTTCTGTTCACGATAAATTTCGCCCACGCGCGCCGTGCGCCGCCAGGGTCTCGCCTTGTTCACCGGAATGTCCCATTTCGCATCCGACGGATCGATCTCGTTAATCACCAGACCGGCAGCGTTATGCTCGCACTGGGCAATAATCTTTCCATAAGGACCAATGAAACAGGACGGTTCTCCTGCCCTGCCGTTTTCGGGAACGGAATAACTCAGCCAGTAGCAATTACCGGCCGCATGCCCCTGACACTGAATCCGGAACATCTCCAAGCCAGGACCGGACGAAAGGCAGACGCAATCCACACCAAGCCTCTCATACTCCATGAAAAATTCGGGGAACTGGACCTCGATACATATCAGAAACCCCAACCGGGTTCCCTTGATATCGACAGTGACAGGCTGGTTTCCCGCCGCGTACCAGTCCGTGATTTCCGAATTGGAACAGTACCGCTTGTCGTACCGCGCGATGGCCCTGCCCTGACCGTCAATGATGTGAAGGCTGTTCAGAGGGCGCCTCAGTTCCGGATGGCGATGATTGCAACCGACAAATGCCCAGACACCGGTCTCGGCACAGCATGCCCGAACCTCATCCAGAGAAGCTTCCAATTCTTCCCAATCGACATCGGACCAGCTTTTGATCTCGGATTTCACATAGCCGGACAGAGCGGCTTCGGGAAAATGAATGCAATCGGCGCCGGAAGCCGCCGCTTCCAGAATCAGGCTACAAATTCCGGCGACATTCTTTTTCGGATCGGACGTGATCGGGGACTGAGCCGTGGCAATCCGGAGCATACGCTCTTCCCGTCCCGGAAACCGCGTCAGATCAGGAAATTGATGTAAGAACCAGCAGGGGCATCCGGATCAATATTGTCATTCGCGAGAAGCGCCATCAGCCGTTTGATCTGGCGCTCTATATCGGCATCCGTGGTCGCGGTGCGCAGGCGGAAGCCCGGGGTCGGCGCACTGCTCGGAATCTGTAGCGGCTGCTGCTGAGCAACGCGGGCCGGAGTCGCGGCAGCCGGTCGGCGGACCACAGGGCGCCGGACACGCCCGTTAGGAGCGCCTACGCCGCCATTTCTTGGTCCACTCGGTGTCAGTGCCATATGCGATGCCCTCGGCTTGATGCCAACGACAGAGACTATAGCCGAGAGAGAATCGGGCGCAAAGCCTTACGCTTTCGGTCCACCCAGCATGCCCTCCAGCGCATCCATCGCCGCCGTCAGCCGTTCCGGCGCGGAGGCATAGCAAAGCCGCAGATAGCCTTCGCCCGACGGCCCGAAGGCGCTGCCTGGTGCGAGACCGACATTGCACTTGTCGATGATCTCCTTGCAGGCGGCGACCGAGTCGGTCATGCCCTCGACCGTGAAGAAGGCGTAGAAGGCCGCTTTCGGCCGGGCGGAGCTTATCCGGGGCCAGGCGTCGAGACGGTCGAACACGATGTCCCGGCCCTTCAGGCTGCGCTCTCGCAGGTCCTTGATCACGTGATCGCCGTCGCGCATCGCCACGATGGCGCCGCGATGCAGGAATTGCGGTACACCGGAGGTGACGATCTGCACCAGCTTGGCGACGGTCGGACCGAGGGATGCCGGATGGGTAAGCCAACCAAGCCGCCAGCCGGTCATCATCCAGGACTTGGAGAAGCTGTTGATGACGAAGAGCCTGTCGTCATCTTCGGCGATCTGCAGGAAAGACGGCGCCACGTCCCGATCGAAGACAAGCTGGTGATAAACCTCGTCGGCGATGATCCAGATGCCGCGCTCCCGGGCGAAATCGAGAATCTGCTGCTGTTGCTCCTGCTCGATCATCCAGCCCGTCGGGTTGCCCGGCGAGTTGACGAAAATTGCCTTGGTCTTGTCGGTGACGGCCGCGAACAGCTCATCCATGTCGAGATGCCAGTCATCGTCACGCAGGCCGAGCGAGACATGGGTGCTGACGCCTCCATTGATCTCCACCGTAGAGTAGATGTTCGGCCAGATCGGGCCGATCACCAGCACCTCGTCACCCGGCTCCAGGATCATCTGCATGGCAAAGGCCAGAGAGGACATGCCGCCGGTTGTCAGGCTGACACGGTCGGTGTCGAGCGCGATGTCGAAGGTCCGGTTCATATAGGCGGCGATCTCCTTGCGAAGATCGAGAATGCCGCGCTGGTCGGTGTAGAAGGTCTCACCCCGTCGCATTGCATCGGCGGCGGCGTCGGTGATGAAAGCAGGTGTCGGCAGGTCACCCTCGCCGAACCAGAGCGGGATCAGGCCCTGCCGGTCCCAGCCATGCTGGGCAACCTCGACGATGCCGGTTTCCTCCAGATTTTCGACGAGAGGGTTCATCGGACCGAAGTCGGGCGCGGAGGGCATCAGCATGGGACGTATCCAGTTAGTGAAAAGCAGGCCGTCCCAAAACGCATTCCCGGACACGGCAGCGAAAACTTTAGCTCTTTGCCCCATGCCCACAACCCCATAAAACCGATGGCACGGGTTAGCCTCGGTTAACCGCCGAGATTGAACACAGAACATGAGGGCGATGATGGGCAGGATCTACCTGATCCGGCATGGGGAGACGGTGTGGAACCGGCAGGGACGGTTGCAAGGGCAACTTGATTCCCCTCTCACTCTGACTGGTGTGCGGCAGGCCGAAGCCCATGGCCGTAAGCTCGGTGCGCTGCTCGGGGCGACTGCCCTGCCCGTCATCGCCAGCCCGCTCGGCCGCACCAGGCAGACCGCCGCCATAATCTGCGATACGGCCGACTTGCCTTACGAGGCTGTGCAGTTCGACGAACGGCTGATGGAAATCACCCTTGGCGAGCATGACGGCTATCACGGCTGGACGGCTCTGGACCGGGATTTCCCAGAGCATGCCGTCGCCCGGCAAGCCAATCCCTGGCACTACCAGCATCCCGGCGGGGAAAGCACGGAGATGGTGCGCGAACGGCTGATCCCGGTTCTGGATGAACTGCGCGCGGCCGATGTGCCGCACATCGTCATCGCCCATGGCGTGGTGAACAAGATCATGCGCGGGATCTATCTCGGGCTGAGCGAAGAGGATTGTTTCGCCCTCGACCGGCCGCAGCACGGCTTTCACGTGCTGGAGGATGGCACCGAAGAGTTCGTGCTGAGCATGCCCCTTGAAAGTGCCTGACGAAGACCTTGCGAAAGCGTTCTTCAGTCGACATCCTGAAAACACAGGCGGGCACCGTCCCGGTAATTTCAGACAGGAGTAATGGCATGGTCCGGCACCGTCCGCACCATGGCCGGCAATTCCCAAACTGAGGTCCCATGATGGATGACCATGCCACGTCCGGCATACGGTTCGGCCGTATCGCCGCCACTCTCCCCGTGAAAGACATGGAGAGAGCCCGAAGTTTCTATGCCGACACGCTCGGTTTCAAGAAGGTGTTCGAAAACGGCACGCCCGTCGGCTTCATGATCCTGAAGCAGGGAGCGGCTGAACTGCACCTCACCCTGCAGCCAAACTACAAACCGGCGCCCTTCAATATCGCCCACATGATGGTCGAGGATGTGGATGCGCTTCACGCGCTCTGCCAGAAGGCAGGCACGCGCATCATCAAGGGACTGCAGGACAAGGATTACGGTCTGCGGGCCTTCGTCTTCGAGGACCCGGACGGAAACCGCATCGACGTCGGCGCAGCGCTCTGACGTTACGGCGTCTCCGGCACGGCTGGTCCGTGCCGGGGCGCCTTATTCATATCTTGAAAAACGGGACCGAGGCATTCGTCCAGTGTCAGATGCCTTCAATCTGCACGCGTTTTAAAGACACGCCGGTCCTCTTCGTCAAAAGCTGATCTTTGTTCTCAGTCCGGCATAGACGGAATTGCTGCTCGATATCGGAAATCCGTCTAGGAGCTGGATGTCGGCGGTCACATTCAGCCAGGGGAGGAATTCGTGATTGTAGAAGACTTCCACACCCTGTTCCGGACCGATCAAATAATTGATCGGAGACGCGGCGATGGCATCGGCCAGGACCCCGCTAAGCCGGTATTTGAAATAGCCTATCCCCCAGCGATCGTTCGGATATTCTTCAAACATCGCGTTTCCAGAAAGACCGAAAAAATAACTGGTGCCGACGGGCGTCGGGTTTTCATCCGAGAATCCGACATGCCCGAACAATCCCCAGCCTTTGGAGGTGTCGTCGGGGTTTTGCCAAAGAAACTGCTGGGCATTGAAACTCACATACCAAGGATTTTTGGCAGTGCCAACCGGCTCAGAGATGCCCGGCGGAAGGATCAGTTGCGGGATATCCTTGAGATCGACACTCTCTTCGCTGCTTATGACACCCCGAACCGAGTAGAAACCGGGCAGACCGTAAAGACTGGTCGACAGGGTCGAGGAGACCGAGAGCGTCACCCCTTCGGAGAAGGGTTCCGTGATCACGTCTGAGTTCTGCGCGTTACGCGGATCGTAGACCAGCACGCCCAAGGATACAGGATCGAATTTGACCCCAAGCGACGCACCAAGCAGATAGGGCGGTGTAACCCCGCTGATTGGCGCCGCAAACGCCGTGTTCATGAAAGTGTCGAGACCACCGCCACCGATCAGCGGCGTTCTAGCGGCAGCATCCAGCATGTTGAATTTGCCCATGCTGAGGGTGGTACCGTTGCTGAAACGCTGAGTGAGCAGGATCGAGGTGTCGGCCTCTTTGTCACCGACACGTGGAAAGGCCATAGCCGTATTAATCGGGATGATGACGCCATCGCCCTGAGCCAGCGCATCGTCGCCGGCCACAATCTCCTGATGGATGTTCAGGTAAAGTCCAGTCCATAGACCGAGCTTCTCTCCGTCGAGATCGACAACGAGATCGCCTTTTCCACCCAACTCGAAGCTGTGATCACCAAATCCCCTGACAAGGCCCTGACCGAACTGGGTCCACGAGGCCTTGATGTCGACACCATCCTCCCGAAGGCTCTGTCGGGACGTTTCCGGGCCGTCGAGCAATGCCGGCCGGGTCAGAAGAGGATTTTCAGCGCCGGATTTTTCTTCCTCGGCAGCATTCACCCCGAAGCCGAGCAAAACGAACCCCAAACCAAGCAGTAATCTTTTCAAGCCAGACACGACCATCTCACCAATCGCTCAAAAGAAATTCCAGCTCCACGACTTCGGCGCCGCTGCCCGCGAGCGCCATCATATCATCGTTCGATCCGGTCCCGAGCACGCGATTACCGCGCACGGCCATGGTGACATGTTGGGAGAAACGTCGATCTATCGGAAGAACAATGCCTCCCGCGGAAACAACAGCCGCAAATAGCGCCCCTACGCCCCGAACTCATTCTCCCCTCCTTTTTTCCGATGCCAATCCGCTGGAGTTCGGCCCAAGACAGCATGCCGATAGCGAAAGAGACACTACACGTATCGATTTATTATTTACACCCCGACAGACCTGACAGGCCGTTTGAAACGTGCGCGGGAACACAGAATCGTAGCCCGTCCGGATAAGGCCGCCGTTTCGTTTTCGACCTTGCAGGCAGCGCAACAGGCGCTGCAAAGCGGCAATCTCAATTTCTTAGGAGGGTGTGCTCTGCCACCGATGGAGGCGAACTTTTCGGGCGCTCAGTCGTTACCCTGAATTTCCGGAAGGCGACGGATGGTCCGGATTGGGATATCCATGTCCCGGGTCCGATGCATGAAGTCCGCCAGCCCCTCATAGGCAACCGCCATATGATAACCATTGGCATGCAGCAGCATGCCCGGTTCGGCCAGGAACATGACATGGCCTGCCGTAAACAGCAGATCGCCCGGCTGCGCCGCGTCGAGCCCGCCCTCGACGAGCATGCCGACCGTCGCTTCTTGCATATCGCTGTCCCTCGGCGCTGTGATCCCGGCCCGGGCCAATGCAAGCTGCACCAGCGCGGAGCAATCCAGCCCGAAGCTTGATCGACCACCCCAGCCATAGGGAGCGCCCATGAAAAGCTCGGCGGTCGAGAGATAATCCGGCTCAATCTCTGTCAGGTCGCAGAGATGGGGCGTATAGATCCAGCCGCCCGTCTCACCGAAATCGACGCGGGAATAACTCCCTTCTGTCTCCAAGACCCGGACACGGGTGGAGAGATGCAGCATATCGAGCGGGATAGACTTCAGGTCCGGCTCCGGGAACACATAGCTCCGCAGGGCCTGCACTTCGTGACTGTAGGTCGCCTCATTATCCGGTCCGAGACCGTCCTCGCGGACATAGCCAACATAGCCGTCACTCTGGTTCTGCCCCCAGGCCCAGCCATCCTTGCGCTCATAGGCGATGAAACGCTCGTTGAAGAGCAGTTCCGTCGATTGCCGCGCCTTCGCATCCGGCGCCTCGCGCACAGACAAAGTGCCGGACAGCACCCGGCACGCCTCGCCCGCCACATATTTCGGTGCATCGATATCGGCTTCGAGAAAGTCCGCGGCGATATCCTCGCGGGCCGGGGTCAAACGATGGTCGAACGGGTCGATCTTCACGCCATCAGATCCTTCGTTGCCCGGTCGAGACCGTCCAGGGTGAGCGGGAACATGCGGTCCTCCATCAGGTCACGGATCATGCTGATCGACTGGGTATAGTGCCAATATTTCTCGGGCGTCGGGTTGAGCCAGGCCGTGCGTCGGAAATGCCCTGTCAAACGCTGCATCCAGGCGGCGCCCGCCTCCTGGTTCATATGCTCCACGCTGCCGCCGGGCATGGCGATCTCGTAAGGGCTCATGGAAGCATCGCCGACGAAGATCGCTTTGTATTCCGGCCCGTAGGTATGCAGCACGTCCCAGGTCGAGGTCGCCTCGGTATGCCGGCGCCAGTTGTCCTTCCACACCTTCTCGTAAGGGCAGTTGTGAAAGTAGAAATATTCCAGATGCTTGAACTCTGACCGGGCGGCGGAGAACAGCTCTTCCGTCACCTTGATGAAGGGATCCATTGAGCCGCCGACATCAAGGAACAGCAGCACGTTCACGTTATTGTGCCGTTCCGGCACCATCTTCAGGTCGAGGTACCCGCCATTGCGCGCGGTTGAGCGGATAGTATCGCTCATATCCAGTTCGGTCGGCGTGCCGGAACGGGCAAAGCGGCGCAGCTTGCGGAGCGCCATCTTAATGTTCCGGGTGCCGATCTCAACGGAATCGTCGAGATTGCGGAACTCCCGCTTATCCCAGACCTTCACTGCCCTGTTATGGCGATTGCCATCCTGCCCGATGCGCACGCCTTCCGGGTTATAGCCATAGGCGCCGAACGGGCTGCGACCGGCGGTACCGATCCACTTGTTGCCTCCCTGATGGCGCTTTTCCTGCTCTTCCATGCGCTGCTTGAGGGTTTCCATGAGCTTTTCCCAACCGCCCATGGCCTCGATCTCGGCCTTCTCCTCCTCGGTCAGGTTCAGCTCCGCCATCTTGCGCAGCCATTCCTCCGGAATATCGTCGCCGAACAGGTCGGTGAGATACTCCAGCCCCTTGAAGACATGGCCAAACACCTGGTCGAACCGGTCCAGATGCCGCTCATCCTTCACCAGCGTCGCGCGCGAGAGATAGTAGAAGTCCGTGACCGCATAACTCGCGAGCCCGGCCTGCACGGCCTCCAGCAGCATCAGGTACTCCTTCACGGAGACCGGTACTTCGGCGCGTTTCAGTTCATAGAAGAAATTCGAAAACATGGGGACTTGTCACAGGACCGGAGTAGCCGGTCAAGCATGCTTAATACAGCCGGTCCGTCATTTGATATCGAACCAGTTCACGGTCGGTCCAAGATTCTGCACCCAAGTTCTCCCGATCTGATCGGTCTCGCCCCAGGAATGATGAATATGGCCGCAAAGGCAGAGTTCAGGTTGCCGATCCCGGATAAATTCCGCGATGGCGGAACTGCCATGGTGGGAGCCGTCTTTCTGCAGATCCGCCGAACCGAACGGCGGCGCGTGGGTAACAAGCACCGTTGCTGGTCCTGCCTGTTCCAGCAGTGCGGCGGCGCGTTCCTCGCTCTCGCTGGCATTCCATTCGGCCTCGTTCCGCTGCGGAATCTCGCCGCCAAGCCCCGTGAATGTGATCCCGCCCAGGGTCACGGCACGGCCATGAAGATAATAGCCGTCTTCCCATTCGGCACAGAGCGCCGCCATTTCCGCGGGCCGATCATGATTACCGTGCACCAAAACGACCGATTTTCCGCACTGTTTCAAAAGGGAGACCGTGTCTGATTCGCCTTCCCCCCGGATTGCGAAATCACCAGCAGCGACCAGGACATCTGCCTCGCCGCTCGCCTCAATCACCTTTCGCGTCGAGCTCACACTTCGATGCAAGTCGGAGAAGGCCAAAATACGCATCCTCAATGCTTCGCAAAGCGCAACAGGATCGCACCAACCAGTGTCGTCATGGTCGAGGCCACTTTCATCAGGTCCAGTCGCTCCTTCAGGAAAAAGACGCCAATCAGCAGCGCGAAGACGATGCTGGTCTCACGGAGTGCCGTCACCAGTGCAATAGGCGCCTGCGTGAAGGCCCAGGTAACCGTCGCATAGGCGACGAAGGACGCACCACCACCAACAAAGAACAGCTTCTTCCCGCCGCTCCAGATGAGACCGAAGGTGCCGGTCGAGCGAATGGCCACGTATATCGACATCACGATACCGTTGCCGATGGCTTGCCAGGCATAGAAACCGAGGGAGGTGCCGGCCAAGCGCGCACCCAGCCCGTCCACGAGGGAATAGGACGCGATGAAGCATCCCGTTGCCACGGCGAGCGCGGCCGCCTTTCCGTTTCGCTGCCCGTCGGCCCGCCTGACCAACGTCAGGCTGATGATGCCCGCGCCGATCAGGGAGATGGCGGAAAGCTCCATGTTGCTCATTTCCACTCCGAGCACGGCGATTGAAACCGCCGTCACGATCAATGGAGCCACTCCACGCGCGATCGGATAGACCTGCGTCAAATCGCCAAAGGTGTAGGAGCCGAGAAGGAACAACTGGTAGCCGACATGCAGGCCAATCCCGGCAAGAAGGTACGGCAGCGCTTCGGCGTCTGGCAGCGGGACGAACGGCAGGGCCGCCAGGGCGAAAGGCAGGTGCCCGAGCACAACCGCCGTCATGGCCATCAGCTTGTCAGCCCCGTTCTTGACCAAGGCGTTCCAAGCGGCATGCAGGACAGCGGCCCCAATCACGGCGATGAAAACGGTTGTCGACATTGCGAGCTTTCCTGTCTGCAAGGGCTGGAATAGAAACGACGTAATAATTGATATAGACGTATAGATGAATATTAAGTCGCACCAGCGATGGCAGCAATCAAAATAGCGAGCGTTTCGATCAATGTTCCCTTTGCGCCCTGACCAGTACACAGATAAGAACGCGTCACGGAACTTGAGATTTTATGTCCCGATGAATGCGGGCGGCCATGTGGCCACCCATCCAAGCCAGTAACAGATCACGCTTGCGCCGGTTCGGCGCGGCGCCTGTTGGCTTGTCTTCATCAAAAAATATCAATCGATATGCCCCGGCACACTGCCGTCGGCATGGATATGGACATTATCCAGACCAATGATCAGACAATATCAATCAAGCGATACCGAAACCCTCATTTCCATCTGGATGTCGGCAAGCAAGCTTGCCCATCCGTTTCTGGGTGATGACTTCCTCACGCAGGAAGCCATCAACATGCGCACCCTCTATCTGCCAAATGCAGAGACGTGGGTAATTGAGCACACCACCGTACCGATCGGCTTTATTGCGCTGATCGGCAGCGAGATTGGCGGACTGTTTCTTGACCCCGCCTACCACGGGCAAGGATACGGCCATCGGATGGTCGATCATGCGTGGAAGCTGAAAGGGCCTTTACGTGTCGACATTTTCGAAAGAAACACGATCGGCCGTCGCTTCTATGACCGGACAGGCTTCAAACAAACCGGTCAATATCTGCACGAAGCGTCGGGAGAAATAATACTCACGATGACAATGCCATCCACTTTGTAAACAAACGGGTAGGCGTCCAACAGGGCGCCTACCTTTTGGCTGGGCTGGGCTGGGCCGGCTCGAACGAGCCAGCCGACTGCAATCTCTCACCTTCCACCAAAACCAAGCAATTCGCACGGCATCCGCTTTCCAGTCCAGAATAGCCAAGCAGCAGCAGCGTTGCTCATGAGCGGATCCGCATCGCCGATTCCCACTCCTGCCTAAGCTTCATTTATGCACAACCATAAAAACTTCAGTACAGAACAAAACACAACCTTTACATGTTTTTTTCTTTTTGCCAGAATGAGCAACATATTATTCGCCTTAACCTTTGCGGCTGCAATTTCATGACAACAGATGACATCACCAACACCATGGCGGAGCCTGAAACTCGGCAAGGAGACGATTTACCACTGAGCGAACCGAAGGTCGGTGCTTCAGACAAGTGCGGCAAAGTGGTGACCGACATTCTCTGGTCGGAGCATGACTTCAAGATCTACAAGACCGATGACGGTATCAGCCCGCAATTCTCCGACGATCCGACACTCGCAAAAGCACAGCGCGAAAATTACTTGTCTCTGGGCCCGGACCTCGCCGATCTGAACCAGCAGATTAACTTATTGAAAGCAGGCTGGATCCAGGCATTCTCATCGATTATTCGCCGCCTCGGTTTCCCGGAAGACGTGCGGAATACTTATTATGCACAGGAAACAGCCAGAGGCATTGCGCAAGCCCTGAGTGGCCAGCCGCACAACGGCCGCGAAACCCTTTCAGACCTGAGCAAACGTATCTCGAAGCGGCTAAGCAATCACCTACGAGTGCTTTACTTCACGATCTGCGTTCTGGTGACGCTTGCGATTAGCGTCTCTCTCTCGATCTTCACAGAACAAATGCCCCTCCCCAGAACAGAGACGATCCTGAGGCTCAATATATTCAATATATCAGTCGCCGCCGTCATGGGCAGCCTAGGAGCCTTGCTCTCGACAGCCATAGGGTTGCGCAGCCTATCAATTGACCCAACCGCGACACGGGCGATCAACATCACCTATGCCATCCAGCGTATGCTGGTCGGTGTTCTGGGTGCGGTGATCCTGCATATCACGCTGAAAGCCGGCTTCGCCCACAATCTTATCGGAACAACGCCAAACAGCGAGGCTGGGGGCGACGCCGCCGACAAGCTGGCCTTCCTAAGCGTGCTTGCCGGTTTCAGCGAACGACTTGTTCCGAACCTTCTGAACCGTACGGCGGAGCACCATACGAACAATGGCGACCGAAACGAGTCGAAAGCCAAAGCCCCCAAGCAAGTAGTTACGGCAGAACAGAGCAGCGGCTAGTTAAGCGCGGCCTGCAGGGCTTTTTGTTTTTCCAAAAGATCGGTCGCGAGAGACCGGCCTCCGTCCTCGGTGCAGTGATGGTTCCCGATCTCCGCCGCCGCGCTGGATTTTTGCATTGCTATGGCGATTGAAGCCCACTCGACCGGACCGGCGCCTGCTTTCTCGGCGAGCTGTTTCACTTGCGCGATAAAGTAGGAGAGTTCCTTTTCCGGGCCACCGCAGAACGGCACAGACGCTGCAATCGTTCCGGCAGCGCTTCCATAGTCCTCAAGGGCTTGTTTCAAGGTTTCGTCGGCCGCGCCAGCCGGCGCTGAAAAAGCCGCGATGGCCAGGGCGGCGGATAGCATCAAACCAGGGCCCTTCATTACCCTCGTCCCTCCCGGCGGGCCATGAAAGCCAGCCGTTCAAACATATGCACATCCTGCTCGTTCTTCAGCAGAGCGCCATAAAGCGGCGGAATAATGTCCTTCTTGTCCTTGGACCTCAGCGTCTCCGGCGGGATGTCCTCGACCACCAGAAGCTTGATCCAGTCCAGCAGCTCGGATGTCGAGGGCTTCTTCTTCAATCCCGGCACCTCGCGCACTTCGTAGAAGGAGGTCAGAGCTTCGCGCAGCATGTTCTGCTTCAGCTTCGGGAAATGCACCTCGACGATTTCCGCCATCACCTCGGGCTCAGGGAATCGGATATAGTGGAAGAAGCAGCGACGCAGGAAGGCGTCCGGCAACTCTTTCTCATTGTTCGAGGTGATGATCACGATCGGCCGCTGTTTGGCTTTCACCACCTGCTGCGTCTCGTAGACAAAGAATTCCATGCGGTCGAGTTCGAGCAGCAGGTCGTTCGGAAATTCGATATCGGCCTTGTCGATCTCGTCGATCAGCAGGATCGACGGCTTTTCCGCCTCGAAGGCATCCCAGAGTTTTCCGCGTACGATGTAGTTTGAAATATCGTGCACCTTCTCGTCACCGAGCTGGCTGTCACGCAGGCGGGAGACCGCATCATACTCATAGAGTCCTTGCTGCGCCTTGGTGGTGGACTTGATGTGCCACTCGATCAGCGGCATGCCGAGAGCGCGGGCCACCTCGTGGGCAAGGACTGTCTTACCAGTACCGGGCTCCCCCTTGATCAGGAGCGGACGCTGCAGGGTGATCGCCGCGTTCACGGCGACCTTGAGGTCCTCCGTCGCGATATAGCCGTCCGTTCCGGAAAAGCGTGACGTCTCGGTCATGAAAACTCCCTTGGGCGCTTGAATACCACCCCGCAGATCGGTTCTGGGCGGCAAGGAAAAGGCGCCCTCGGCGGGCGCCTCCTTATTAAGGTACGGCGATCAGTCGCGGCCTGTCGATGGCAAAGCTACCACCGGTCAGGCGAGTTTTTCAGCCATGGCGGCTTCGATGGCGGCAATCGCTGCCGGGCCAGCATCCGCGTCTGGGCCGCCGGCCTGGGCCATGTCCGGACGGCCGCCACCGCCTTTTCCGCCAAGGGCTTCGGAGCCTACGCGCACCAAGTCCACCGCGCTGACCTTGTCCGTCAGATCCGCCGTAACACCGACCACCAGAGATGCCTTGCCCTCATCGGAGGACACAACGGCCACGACGCCGGTGCCGATCTGCTGCTTCAGGCCGTCCGCAACGCCCTTCAGCTCGCGCGCGGGCACGCCCTCAAGGGCACGGCCGGCGAACGTGACACCCGCCACATCCTTGCTCTGCGCTTCGCCTGCTGCGCCGCCCTCTGCAAGCTTCCGACGCAGGTCCTGTACTTCGCGCTCCAGCTTGCGACGATCCTCGATCAGGGTACCGATCCGGTCAGGCAACTGGTCGACGGAAACCTTCGCCACCGTCGCTGCGGCCGTCAGCAGGCCTTCTCGGCCATCGAGATATTCCAGCGCGCCGGCGCCCGTCACAGCCTCGATCCGGCGCACTCCTGATGCGACCGCCCCTTCAGAAATGATATGCAGAACACCGATATCGCCGGTCCGGTTCACATGGATGCCGCCGCAAAGCTCGGTCGAATAATGCTGCTTGCCGGGATCATCCGTCGCCCCGCCCATGCTGACAACGCGCACCTCGTCCCCGTATTTCTCGCCGAAAAGCGCCATGGCTCCCGCCTTAATGGCGTTTTCTGGGTCCATCAGCGTCGTGGTAACGCCGCTATTGCCACGAATACGTTCGTTCACTTCAGTCTCAACCGCTTTCAACTCCATGTGGGACATGGCTTTCGGGTGGGCAAAATCGAACCTTAGCCGTCCCGGAGCGACAAGCGAGCCCTTCTGGGTCACGTGTTTCCCGAGATGCCGCCGCAATGCCTCGTGCAGAAGGTGGGTGGCGGAGTGGTTGGCCCGCGTATGCCCCCGGCGGGTCCGATCAACGGTTAGCTCGACCGCGTCGCCGACCTCTACGACACCTTCCGCCATCTTCGCGAAGTGAACCCAGAGATCGCCGACTTTCTTCTGTGTGTCTGAAACACCAATCTTCGTGCCACCGAGAGTGCGTGCGGATCCCGAATCTCCGACTTGACCGCCGGATTCCCCGTAGAACGGGGTCTGGTTGATGATCATGGAAAATTCGGCTGGGCCTTCGATACGCTTCACCGGTTTGCCGTCCAGCACCAGCGCCTCGATCTGGCCTTCGGCATGTTCCGTGTCGTAACCAAGGAATTCTGTTGCACCGCACTGCTCACGCAGCTCGAACCAGACCGTATCGGTCGCCGCATCACCAGAGCCCGACCAAGCTGCCCTGGCCGCCGCCCGCTGGCGGTCCATCGCGGTCTCAAATCCGTCCGTATCCACGAGACGGCCCTGTCCGCGCAGGATGTCCTGGGTAAGATCGAGCGGAAAACCGTAGGTGTCGTAAAGCTTGAAAGCCACATCGCCCGCGAGCGTTTCACCATCGCCGAGCTTGGAGGTTTCATCCTCCAGATGCTTCAGACCGCGGCCGAGGGTTTCCTTGAAGCGGGTTTCTTCCAGCTTCAAGGTCTCCTTGATCAGGCTTTCCGCGCGGCCGAGCTCCGGGAAAGCGTCCCCCATCTGCTTGACCAATGCCGGCACCAGTTTCCAGACCAGCGGGTCTTTGCAGCCCATGATATGAGCATGGCGCATGGCCCGGCGCATGATCCGCCTGAGAACGTAGCCACGGCCCTCATTGGACGGCAGCACACCGTCCGCGATCAGGAAGCTGGAAGCACGCAAGTGATCAGCGACCACCCGGTGGGAAATCTTGAATGGCCCGTCCGGGTCGACATTCGCCTCATGTGCCGACGCCTCGATCAAGGCGCGCATCAGGTCGATGTCGTAATTATCATGCTGGCCCTGCAACACAGCGGCGATGCGCTCAAGCCCCATACCTGTATCGATCGACGGGCGCGGCAGGTTCACCCGATTACCCGGCGCGATCTGCTCGTATTGCATGAAGACCAGGTTCCAGATCTCGATGAACCGGTCACCATCCTCGTCCGGGCTGCCAGGAGGGCCACCCGGAATGTCGGGGCCATGATCGAAAAAGATTTCGGAGCACGGGCCGCACGGACCAGTATCGCCCATCGCCCAGAAATTATCCGAGGTGGCGATACGGATGATCCGGTCATCGGAAAGGCCCGCAATCTTGCGCCAAAGCGCCGCCGCCTCCTCGTCCTCGTGATAAACCGTCACCAGCAGCTTGTCGGCCGGCAGGCCGTAGCGCTTGGTGATCAGAGTCCAGGCATGCTCAATGGCCTGTTCCTTGAAATAATCGCCGAAGGAAAAGTTCCCCAGCATCTCGAAGAAAGTGTGGTGCCGGGCCGTATAGCCGACATTCTCAAGATCGTTGTGCTTGCCGCCGGCCCGCACGCATTTCTGGGAAGTGGCAGCCCGGTTGTAGTCACGATGCTCCTGCCCGGTGAAGACGTTCTTGAACTGGACCATGCCGGCATTGGTGAACAGCAGGGTCGGGTCGTTCCGCGGCACCAAGGGGCTAGAGGCGACTTCGGCGTGACCGTTCTCGACGAAATAATCTAGGAATGTACGTCGGATCTCGTTCGCGGTCTGCATATCGTCCCTCCGGACCGGCGACGCATGTATTGCCGCCGGACTAACCATGCCTCTCAGCCCGTCGCAACATCGCGGCAGGCGGGCTCCGCTTTTACTGAAGAAGCCTTCTTCTGTCCAGCGCAGGACCGTAGCGAAACCGCCATTTTCCACATCAGCAGCACCTCGACGAAGCGACCACAGTTGCGAGGTATATGCTTTTGCAAAAGAAAACCCCGGCACCAAGATCGGGCCGGGGTTATCTGTTGTTACATGGCGATAAGAATTCCAACCCGAAAGCCGGACTTCCGCTCGCGCCGGATCAGGCGCCCAAGTTCAAGCGTCCGCTTCGGATGCTGAATCACCCGGGCCCTGCATCATCGCGTCTGCGACGAGTCCTGCGTTCTGTCGGATCTGCCGTTCGATATCGTTAGCGATTTCCTTGTTTTCCGTCAGAAACCGCTTGGCATTCTCCCGCCCCTGGCCGATACGCTGACCACTGTATGAGAACCAGGCACCCGACTTCTCAACGATCCCGGCATTGACACCGAGATCGAGGATTTCGCCGTTTTTGGAAATGCCTTCGCCATACATGATGTCAAACTCAATCACTCTGAAAGGTGGGGCCATCTTGTTCTTCACCACCTTGACCCGGGTCTGGTTTCCGATCACCTCGTCCCGGTCCTTGATGGCGCCGATCCGTCGAATGTCCAGACGTACGGACGCATAGAATTTCAGGGCGTTACCGCCGGACGTGGTTTCCGGATTGCCGAACATCACGCCGATTTTCAGGCGGATCTGGTTGATGAAAATAACCAGGCAACGGGACTTCGATATCGAGGACGTCAACTTGCGCAGAGCTTGACTCATCAGCCGGGCCTGCAGACCGACATGGCTGTCGCCCATCTCGCCCTCAAGCTCTGCCCGCGGCACCAAGGCCGCGACAGAGTCGACCACTAGCACATCGATCGCGCCGGAGCGTACCAGCGTATCAGTGATTTCCAACGCCTGCTCGCCCGCATCAGGCTGGGAGATCAGCAGCTCATCAAGATCAACACCAAGCTTCCTGGCATAGATCGGATCAAGCGCATGTTCCGCATCAACAAAAGCGCAGGTTCCCCCGTTCTTCTGAGCCTCGGCAATGGCATGTAACGCCAAGGTGGTCTTACCGGAACTTTCCGGACCGTAAATCTCGACAATACGGCCGCGCGGCAGCCCACCGATCCCCAGCCCGATATCGAGCCCTATAGAGCCGGTCGAAACCGCTTCGGCCTCAGCCACCTGCTCGTTCTGGCCGAGCTTCATAATCGAGCCCTTGCCAAATGCCTTCTCGATCTGGCCGAGGGCAGCGTCCAATGCCTTTGTCTTATCCATGGGGTCCCGTTCGATGACTTTGAGTGCTAGTTCCGACATACCAGATCCTCCATATCCCACAAGGACGCCTGCGATGGCAATCAGCGCAGGCCCGCATGTCCGATTAGCCTTATGCGCGGGACTGAACTGAAATTCGGATCACAGCATGTACCATTTTTGTTCTCATTTACAAGAACATTTTCTCCTTTTGTTCACATTCGAAATGTAGGATTCATTTTCACACCGCACACGACATTTTGCGTTTGATCAATGAAAGTTCGATTTTGTTCTTATCTCGTTCCACTTGACTGACCGAATCACCCGGAAACTCTCATAGCGGATGGAGCACATCCTTCACAGTGCCGGCGAGCTGTTTCAGGCTGAAGGGCTTCGGCAGAAAATGAATATTGGTGTCTTCCTCGATACGCTGACGCAAAGCATCCTCGGAATAGCCTGAAATACAGATAACTCTCAGGTCCGGTCGATCCTCGCGCACCTTGCGCACCAAAGTCGGGCCATCCATTCCCGGCATCACCACATCTGTGATCAGCAGATCGATTTCCTCGCTCTTGTCCGACAGCAATTGCAGGGCTGCCTCGCCGTTTCGCGCCTCGATCACCTTGTAACCTTTATTGCGCAACGCGCGGGCACCGAACAGACGGACCGGGTCCTCGTCCTCGACCAGCATGATGGTTTCCACCCCGGTTAGATCCTTGCGGGATTCGGTGCTTTCCATCTGGCCGTCGCTATGGCGACTTAGCTCCTCCTTACCCTCATAGGCTGGCAGGAAAACGGAGAACGTCGTTCCCTCTCCAACGATGCTTTCGACAGAAATGAAGCCGTTGATCTGCTTCACAATGCCGTACACGGTCGAGAGACCCAGACCGGTTCCCTGCCCGACTTCCTTGGTCGAGAAGAACGGCTCGAAAATCCGGCTAATGATCTTCTCTTCAATGCCGGTTCCGGTATCGACGACATCGAGTTGCACATAGCGCCCGGCAGGCATCATGTCGTCGCCGCGCCTGACCGGCGTCTGAGTAATAAAATCATGGGTCTTCATTGTGATCATGCCGCCACCGGGACAGGCATCACGCGCATTCACAACCAGATTGATCACCACCTGCTCGAGTTGCCCCTGATCGACGCGGATCGGCGCGAGCTCACGGCCGTGGGTAATCTTCAAAACGATGTTCTCGCCGATTAGACGACGCAACAAGTGCGACAGGTCAGCGACGGTCTCGGTGACATCGAGCACCCGCGCGATCATCGTCTGCTGCCTGGAGAACGCGAGCAACTGCCGTACCAGGTTAGCCGCCCGGTTGGCGTTCTGTTTTACCTGCATGACGTCCGAGAAGGATTGATCTCCCGGCCGGTGACGGGCAAGCAAGAGATCGCAATACCCATTCATTGCCGTGAGCAAATTGTTGAAATCATGCGCGACACCGCCCGCAAGCTGGCCCACGGCCTGCATCTTCTGCGACTGGGCGACCTGCGCTTCCAACTGACGGCGGCGACCGATATCGATCAGGTATACGACAAGATTCGCACCATCCGGGCCTTCGCCGCTCTTTAGTGAACGGCAAAAAACAGCGACCTCGATGCCGTCGCCACCTTCACGATCGACGAGCTGAACCTCGATGTTCTCGCCGTCGGCGGATGCCCCCTCCAGGAAACGGATCGCAGACTCACGGTCTTCCTCATCGATAAGATCGACGAAGAGTGTGCCGCGATCCGCCGCTCCAGGCCCGGTACCTTCGACCAACGCGCTGTAGGCCGCGTTTGCGTGAATGGTTTTAAGGTCGGGTCCTAAAAAGATAATCCCCGCCGGAGCGTAATCGAGCGCCGGAGCGGTCCAACTATCCGTCTCCGGCAACAACAACGCTAGAATGCTTCTGCCATCTTCGGCATCCCTGTCGAAGGCAAGCTGCACCTCCCAGGCTGACATCCCCTCGGCCGCCGGAACCGTTCCTGCCGTGATAAGCGCTCCCGGGCTTGCCGACAAAGCCTGCTCCATATGCTTGCTAACCATCAGGCGCAGGCGAAGGACAAACTTGTTTGAAGCAATATTGTCCTCGTCACCCGCTGCAAACAGCTTGAGGAACGTCTGATTTGCCGACAGAAAACGACCTTCTTCGGAAAACCTGCAAACCGGGAGCATTGGCATAGCTTCCGCTTTTTCCGCTTTGCTACGCTCGGAGAGCTCCGATGTCAGGGCTGCAACGTCCCCCTGCAAGTGTTCACGCTCCGCCTCGAGCCCCCTCACGACGTCACGTGTACGCCTGAGCTTGACTGCCGCAGCGACACCAATAGCGGCGGCCAACAAAAAGCCACTCGCAGCGGGCACAATCATCGGGTCCATACGGTCTCCCCAGGTTGCGGGACATTTGGGCGGGACGCCTGTAAGCGACCACCGTCCCGTCTTTTTCCAATTTATAGAGAGATATTCGCTGGCACGTTCGATTTGTTCATCTTGAAGACATAGCTGATGACCTCGGCCACGGCCTTGAAATATTCTTCAGGGATTTCCTCGTCTATCTCCGCATTATCAAACAGTGCACGCGCCAACGGCCGGTTTTCGACGATTGGAACGTCGCTCTCCGTCGCGACCTCCCTGATTTTCAAGGCAACTGCATCTACCCCCTTGGCAACGACCTTAGGCGCCGCCATTTCGTCCATTTCATATTTCAGCGCTACCGCAAAGTGGGTAGGGTTCGTGACCACCACCGTGGCGTTGGGTACCTCGGCAATCATGCGCGTACGAGCCCGTTCGGCCCGGAGCTGGCGCAGCCGGGCCTTCACATGCGGATCGCCTTCGGTCTGCTTGTGCTCGTCCTTCACTTCCTGCTTGGACATGCGCTGCTGCTTCATGAACTCATAACGCTGATAGAGGTAATCTGCGGTCGCCAGCACACCCATTATCGCTAGCACACCGACGAACAGCTTGATCGCCACCCAATGGGTTTCATTGAGCAGCTCCGTGATGTCCATCTGAACCATCAGCTCAACGCGCGAGAATTCCGGAGCGACGATAAGATAGGCAACGAAGCCGACCAGGATCATCTTGACGATGCCTTTGAGCAACTCCATTACCGACTTCAGACTGAACAAACGCTTTGCGCCGGCTATAGGTGATATTTTCTCAAGCTTCGGTTCGATCGCTGCCGGAGCAATCAGCCAGCCGATCTGTGCGAGAATTCCTCCCGCGGCCAGAACAACTAGAAGCCCCAATGCAGGTGCAACAGCTATCCCCACATTCAACAGTGTATCGTAAAGGACCGGGCCGACAGCACTCATATCGACCCGATCGGGACGCTCGATAAAGAACAAGAGCGCGTGGCTCATATCCGTCAGCAAATAGGGCCC
The DNA here is from genome assembly GCF_039990255.1 of Nisaea sp. Classification (GTDB taxonomy): domain Bacteria; phylum Pseudomonadota; class Alphaproteobacteria; order Thalassobaculales; family Thalassobaculaceae; genus Nisaea. Next base: position 1,719,405 of record NZ_JBDXGG010000018.1, read on the forward strand.
GATCAGCCCCACGATCAATGTCGCCCCCAAAAGGACGGCGAAATTATTCACCTCTTTGGAGCTGAGGGTATTGCCCTTCTCCCGTGCCTGGGAGAGTTTTCGCGCAGAGGGTTCTTCTGACTTATCTGCATCGTCCTGGTCGGCCATGCCACCGGCTCCGATCGCCCTGGCTGCCGCAACTCCGTTGCCGCAGCGCCACACACTTTAGGTCGGGATCACATAACTCCCGATATTCGCGCTATAATACTCCAAAAAGACCAGCATAGCCCCACTGAGAACCAAAGAAAGAACCACCAGCCCCATCACTACCTGGATCGGCAGCGCGACAAAAAAGATCTGCAATTGCGGCATAAGCCGCGCCATGACACCCATCACCAGATAAAAAAGCAGCCCGAGAACAATGAATGGGGAGGAAAGCTGGACAGCAAGCTGGAAGCTATTTGAGATAATCGTTGAAATCGCGTCGGCAAAATCCGCGATGGGAAGCGGTTCTCCGGGAGGAAACAGAGAATAGCTGTCGATCATCGCGCGAATCAGCAAATGATGCAGGTCCGTGATCAGCAGAAGCAGCGTCGCAATGTTGAGCAGAAAGAAGCCAGGCAGAGAACCCTGAGTGGCGATGGCTGGATTGAAGATTTGCGCGTTCGAAAGGCCCGTATTCATGGCAATGATCTGTCCCGCAGTATCCAACGTCAACAGCAGGATCCGCGCGACAATCCCAAAATAGAGCCCAACGACCATTTCAAGAAAAAGAAGGCGCACCAACTCCGGTGCGCTCGGCGCGAACGGGATCTTGTCTCCGACCACGGGCGCGACGACAAGGCTGAGCCCAATCGCCAGGGTCAGCCTATAGCGGACGGGAACAAAGGTCTCACCGATCCCCGGTATGAGCATCATTGTCGCGCCCAACCGGCCTAAAACCAGCAGGATGATATAGACTTGAGTAGGGAGGAAATCCTCAAGAGGCATAAATCTGTGCCAGCCCTAGCCGAGCGATATGATTTTGTCGGCGATGGACTCCATGAAAGCGCTGATCGTGTTCAACATGAATGGCAGGAAGAAAATCAGTCCGCCGAACACGATGATGATTTTCGGCACGAAAACCAATGTCATTTCCTGCAACTGGGTCAAGGCTTGGAAAAGCGAGATAATCAAACCAATGGCAAGGCCGAGCAGCATGATCGGCGTCGACATTGTCAGCATTGTGATCACAGCCTCGCGACCGATCTCGATGGCATCAGCTTCATTCATGATCTCATCCCGGCAAACATGTGTAGCCCGGCAATTTCTGCCGGGCAATTCATGACCAACCGATTATGACTCTAAAAGGAGCCGCAAGCGCCATCAAACTGGCATGCGAATGACTTCCTGATAGGCCTGAACCATACGATCACGCAAAGTCACGATTGTCCGCAGCGTGATATCCGCGCTGTTCACCGCCTGCACCACATCGGTCAGATCCGCCTCGCCGGCGATACCCTTCATGGACATCTGCTCACCCGTTTCCATGACACCGACCGCATCCTGCGCCGCTTGTTTCACGAAGCTGGAGAAATCGGTCCCGACCATTTCGGCGGATTTTGCTCCGTCAGCTCCGGGAACCTTACCGATTCCGGCCGCTCCAAGCGCATTTCCGATATTGCCTACCATGGATATCTCCATTTCTATTCAGCCCGATATTACTCGGAATCAGGCGTTCTTTCCAGCCCAGCCAGACATTTAGCCGCGCAACAGATCGACCGTCCGCTGCAGCATGCTGCGCGCCATCTCGATTGACGAGAGATTGGCCTCGTAACTGCGCTGCGCTTCCCGCATGTCCATCATTTCGATCAGGCTGTTCACATTCGGACGGCGTACATATCCATCCTCATCAGCCAGCGGATGGAATGGTTCGTAGGCCAGCTGGAACTCCGAATCGTCCCGCCCGACTTTCGCAACGCGGACCATTTCAGCGTCCTCGTCCCGGTTGACATAGCTCTCAAAGACAATGGTCTTACGGCGATAAGGGTCTAATCCCTTCACCGAACCGAGCGAGTCCGCGTTGGCAACATTTTCAGAAATGACCCTGAGCCGCGTGCCCTGGGTCCGCATGCCGGATGCGGAAATCTTGATTGCGGAATTAAGATCCATGACTTGACCCTCTCCTTTCTAAGCCTGCTTACCGGGCGCCGGCACCGAGTGCGGTGCGGAACATGCCGACCTGCTTGCTGTAGAGGTTCAGCGCTAGGTCGTACTGCAGCTTGGTGTCCTGTACGGCGATCATCTGCTCTTCGAGGACAACGCTGTTTCCGTTCGGGCTCGCTTCGTAAACTTCCTTGTAGCTCGCTTTATCGATGCGGAAATCGTTGCGCGGCGTGGTTCCGGTTATGTGATTGCCTTCCGTCATTGCGACGGGAAGCTTGATCCCCTGCTCAACCTCCTGCTTGAAGTTGATCGGCTTAAGGTCCTGCGACCGGTAACTGGGAGAGTCGGCATTCGCAATATTCTGCGCCAGCACCGACTGGCGTTCGGAAAGCCAGTTCAGCTTGTGCTGTGCCATGTTCATCAGTGTCAGATTGGTGATCGACATATCGACTCTCGCTCGCGCACTTTTCATTCATCTCAGAGAACCCTCTTGGCTCTCGCAACGTTAAAAGCAAACATCGTGCCAAGATTGGCTTGTTTAGGTTCCATGCGCGCGCGCATATACTTGTCACGATGACAGAGCGCCCAAGAGACCTAACAGGAATTTCGGTATCCGACGCAGAATCCCTCCCAGGCGGGGAGGGGCAGCCCAGTGCAATGGAAAGGCGCGCCGCCAAGGCGCGGCGCGAGGCAAACGCGGCAAAAGACCGCCAGATTGCAATCGCCCTCGACCACCATTCCGGAACGGAAGATGCACCGCGGGTGATCGCCAAAGGCTATGGTGAAGTTGCGGAAAAAATTCTGCGCCTTGCTTTTGAAAACGACGTGAAAGTGCGGAAAGATCCGGACTTGGCCCAGATCCTCGCTGCCGTCGAAGTGGATTGCGAAATTCCGGTTGAAGCTTTCGCCGCAGTGGCAGAGATCCTTACCTATGTATACCGCGCCAACGAACGGGTCCGCGTCGAGGAGCAGAAATGACAACCACAAATTCTGAAAATCCGGAGAAACGTCTGGCCTCGATCCGTACACGCCTGGAAGCCGCACTTCAGGAGCCGTCATCGACCGTCTCGGGCGCGCTAACCGGCATTGAGGCGGACGTCGCATTGGTTTGTACAGCCATCCCGGATCTGCCGCCTAAAGAAGCACACGCTCTCGCTCCGGAAATGAAACACGTCATTGGGCTGCTTGAATTGCTTTCTGAGGCAGTAGCGAAAAAGGCGGCTGAGCAGCCGCCTGCCTCCGATTCCGCGACCTTGCACAGGAAGGCTGCTGCTGCCTATGGCAGCAGCGGGCGCCGCAAGAGCTGACCACACACCAGAGAGTCGCCTTGATTTCCGGCCCTGCCCGGCTTCTCTTTGCAGATCTCCTTGATTTAGCATCATGGACATCGGCTTGCCGGTTCCCATCCGCGACACCTTGTGAAATGCTTTCACCATGGGTTTCGATGTTTACGTTCGGTTTTTCCTCGGCTTCGCCTTTACGATCGGCTTGATCGGCGTCGTCTATTGGGTTGCCCGTCGCTATGCGGGGCGGCTTGGTATTGTGCGCGCCAATACCGCCGGACGTCTCTCCGTCAGCGGTCAAATATCTCTCGATCCGCGACGCCGAGTGATGCTTGTCCGGTGCGATGAACGCGAACATCTTCTACTGCTCGGCCCTAATAACGATCTGGTTATCGAATCCGCTGTGGGCACAAACAGCTTTCAGTCGGCCTTGAAAGCTGCTGGAACGGTCGATAAGACGGCTGAAACGGGAGATTCGGCATGAGACAGGCCCATTTCACCCGCCGATTGCCGCACTGGTGCTATCTCGCAACGGCTGCCGTCTGTATCGCCGTGACCGGCCTCGTTGCAGCTCCGGATGTCTTAGCCCAGACTCTGACCTTGGATATCGGCGAGCCCGGCGGTTCAACAACGGCACGCCTGATTCAACTCGTCGGAGCGGTCACGGTTCTCTCCCTCGCGCCGGGCCTTCTGGTGACCGTCACATCCTTCACCCGCTTGGTGATTGTCTTCTCCTTGCTGCGTACCGCCCTCGGCACTCAGCAATCGCCACCCAATATCGTGATGATCAGCCTCGCGCTGTTCCTGACCGGCTTCATCATGGCCCCGACATTAGAAAAGGCGTGGGAAGACGGTATCTCTCCGCTAATCGAGGAGCGCATAGACGAGTTCGAAGCCTTCGAGCGTGCCGCCGAGCCATTCCGTATTTTCATGCTTGGGCAGGTCCGGGACAAGGACCTGCAGCTCTTTGAGGATATTGGCCAGGTCGGTCCGGCCGAAGTCGGTGCCAACGCGCCCCTGAAAGTGCTGGTACCAGCATTCATGATCAGTGAACTCCGGCGTGCTTTCGAGATCGGCTTCCTGATCTACCTGCCGTTCGTGATCATCGATATGGTCGTGGCGTCGATCCTAATGTCCATGGGCATGATGATGGTGCCGCCGGTTATCGTCTCTCTGCCCTTCAAGTTGATCTTCTTTGTTCTGGTCGATGGTTGGTACCTGATCGCCGGAAGCCTGGTGCGAAGCTTCGGCACCTCTTAGTCCGACACAGGACACATAGAGAACATCGAATTCGAACAGTATCTAGTTTGTCGCACTCAGTGGCTTGTCCTTGAGGCGGTCCCTATAGGACGTAAGGAAAGCCTGGAACCGGCCAATCTCTCCGAACCGGTCAGCTAGAGTCCGGAAATCATCGAGGTCTCCCTCGGTCTTGTTGGTGATTAACCGGAAAGCCTCGCGGAACGGCGTGTTATCCATTTGCTGGGTAAAAATCTGCCGGACCCGGCTCAGTTGCTCAAGATTGTTGCTAAGCGACAGTGATACGGCCCAGTTCAGGATCAACGTTGCTGCGCGGTCATCGATCCGCCGCCCGTCCTGACCCGACCGTCCGACCAAACGCTGGAAGACCTCGGCGGCCTGAGCCCAGCGCTGAGTACGCCAGAAAATATCGGCCCGCAGCAGATCGGCATCCCGGCTCTGATCGCGGGCAAGCAGCCTAAGTGCTCCGTCCGCATCCCCTAAGTCGAACTCAGCACGAGCACGGAGACGCTTGCGCTCGAGCGCCAAGTCCGCCCCCATACCTGGAGCGACACTCTCATCAAGCGCGGAAAGTGCTTCCTCCGGCCTGCGATCCAACAGCCGGATCAGAGCGAGTCTGGCGCCCACACGTGCCTTATCCCCACCCTGCAGACGAAACTTCACCTGCCGTTCCAGCAGGATGGATGCGCGATCAAGCAGATCGACCTGAACCAAGCGATCAGCGAGCCTCTGGATGATCTCGTCCCCGCGAGCACCGACAGGAGTGAGCTCGCGGAACTGATCGTAAAGCGACAGCGCCTGGATCGGCGTCATCTTGTCAGAATCACCCCCCGTGAAAATCTGACTGAAGGAATCAGTCATATCTTCGGCGACCTGCTCTGCGTAGAGATTCTCCGGGAAAAAAGTCACCGCTTCACGCAGCGCATTCAGCCCGTCGACATATTCGTTTTCCTCCAGATAAAGCTTGCCCAATTCGCGCAGCAGATCGAATTCAACCTGGTCCCCACGCCACGTGTAACGCAAGCTCTCGAGCCCGGCGATAGCATCCACACGGCTGATCTCTCCTGCCCTCAAACCATGCTCGATCAGCGCGCGCTCAGAACGTACCCGCGACCAGCGATCCAGCCCTTGAGACAGGCGACGCCAGTAATCCAATGCCGTGTCGATGTCACCCGATGCATAAAGGATCCGCCCTCGCAGGTAATTCAAACGAGATTGTTCGCCGGGTGTCGGTTTACCCTCCGCGACAACATCGATGAAAGCGCCAGCGCCGCGGTAGTCACCGGCGCGGATCGCCGCCTCAGCCGCAAGCAGCGCCATCTGTGTCGCAACGTTTCTCGGATACCCACCGGGTATTTCACCGGCACGCGCAAAATGCTCAACCGCTTCCGGCCATCGTCCCTGTGACGCTTTAGTCGCACCGCGCCATAGTTCAGCCTCCGATAGACCGCTAAGATTGCGGTCCATCAGATCTTCCTCGGCCTCCTTGTAGCGCCCAAGCATGAAATGAGCTGCGCCGCGCAGCGCTTTCACATCTGGCCTCCGGGAGAGATCTTCATCCTCTGCCTCAATCGTCCGAAGCAGCCCCATGGCTTCCGCGGAAAGCCCGTGCGCAAAGTAAAAATGAGCCAGTTCCAGGCGGGGGCCGCTACGCGCGATACTCGTCGCTTCCGAAATTCGCCTCTGGATCGCCTGCTTTTCCTGCAGGAACTGATCCGTGCCACCCTTTCGCCAATTGCTGAAATCGAAAATCCGGCCCGGTGCGAGCCCCGGTGGCAATCCATCTATACGCTGCGCAACCTGATCGTCCGTCGATTGCTGCACGTTGCGCGAAATCGTCATCCCACCAAGCTTCGTTATTGCAACACCGTCCGGCAGAGACCGGATGGTTACATCGTCAGCCAAAGGCTGAACAACCACGCCTTGGGCCGAATTCAGAAGATTGAACTCAGTGAATTGCCGAAGGCCATCGACGCCGCGGCTGAGGGAGGCAACTGGAACGACAAAGAGCTGATCGCCGATCTCCGGGTCTCTGATAGTAACAGTCGAACCGTGATCTTCGAGCGGAATAAAAACACGGGGGCCCTGCGCACTGACCAACTGTGTCTCAACCCGGACCGGGACATCCGGCCTGCTGTTCTGAGGCCGGAAATCAACAATCCATACGGCATTGTCACGCCAAACTCTTGGGTTAACACCTTCGACGGTGGGAAACCGAACGGCGGATCCTCCACTAACGGGAACCTGTATTTTCTCACCGAACAACTGATAATCGACGTTGTTAACGCCCTTGAGATCAAACTGTGCGGGCGCTCCGAAAACGACCCACACATAACCCGCGCGGGCGAAAACGGCTGCGGAGACGGGCTGAGTCCATTCAAAACGAACCGAGACAATGTTGTTATCCTGAGAGGCCGTAACCGGAATGACCGGACCTTCGATCCCCCCCTGATTCCCGGCGCTGAGGCTGGAGACGAGAGATTCGCCATTCTGCATCAGTGTCTTCAAATCGATATCCTGAAGCCGCGTCGCGGTTCCGAAAGCTTCTGGCTCGATTGCAGGTCCATCGCCCTCCGCCGTCGCTTGCGGTTGTGCTGCCAATGCTGGTGGCTCGCCGGAAGCCGGATCATCAGCGGCACCCTGCACTTTCCCAGTTTGGGCGCCGGAGACAAGAGCGGGCACCGGGTTTCCCGCCGCTTCGTCCTGTGTCGCATTTTCAGATGCTGGGGGGACGGACGCCGAAGGCACCGCAACGCCAGGCACTCCACCCGCTTGCGGTTGCAATCCGAACTGGGCAGCGACTTGTTTGGCTGAATCTGTCGCCCGGTTTTCCGGCACTGCTGCCGTTACCGGCGCTACCGGTGCCGCTCGAGGCGCTGGCACCGAAGGTTCTGCGGTTGCAGCTGTGGACAGTCCCGTTCTGCTGGGCTCGCCACCCTCCACCACATCCAGAACAACCCGTGTTCCACTGGTGAAATGCCGGACGCCCTCACGTGCCTGCAATGGGATCGTTACGGCGATCGAATTGCCGCCGGGAGCCGAACTGAAATTCTTTAGGCGCTCCGGAATGAAGCGCCGAACCTCTTCATCATTGATCCAGGCCGGGTTTTCGAACCGAATGATCGCGCGGTCCGGTTGCTCCGAAACGCTGTAGGGCGTTTGCTTCGTCCAGTCGAAAACAAAACGATAAAAATTCTCGTGCGTGCCTGTCCGTACAGACAATTCTGGAACATTCGGTGGCCTCGGACTAGCCGCTGGCGGAGCACTCTGCACTGCTGTTGCTTGAGAGGGCGCCTGAACCGGCGGAACAGGAGCCGCTGCGGCTCTCGCGGCCGGAGCAGGCGCCACGGCGGCAGCCGGTGCTGGTGCATTGCGATCGAAAAACTCCAGGACAACCGATGTGCCGACCCGACTTGAACGGAACCGCGGGTTTCCAGTAAGATCAATCAGCACTGTGCGATTGTCGCTATCGAGGCTGACTCCTGAAACAAAATTGCCGACACCGCTGGCGACCGGTCCGAAATCGGCTGCGACTGGGCGATTGAAAACTATGGCAAGAGTGTCCCCGAATTTTTGCGCCTGATAGCCCACCCGCGCCGGCCAGTCGAATCGCAGGCTATCGACACCATTCGCGCTACCACTTGAAAGGCCAACGGTCTGCCCGCCAGCCGAAGCCAATGTCATCAGCACCAGGCATAGTGCGGCGACAGTTCGGATCATGGCGAACCGAATCGCGCCAAAACGCCCCTCTGATCCGGCCCCAGTGATGGGCCGTTTCTCATCGCATGTGCGTTTCTCACATATACGTTGCTGCATGGTCATCGCCGGTCCCTCTCGTGATAAATCACGAGATCTACCCGCCGCGCCCTGCGATATCGGTCCTCGAGCGGCAATGATGAGTCTATTTCTCCAAATTTACCGTCAGCAGCACCCCTGACTTCGATCGGCTTACGATAACCGAAGCGCTGAAGTGTGTCGGCAACAGAGAGGGCCCGTGCAAGCGACAGGTCCCAATTCGAACGGAATGATCCCGACGGAGATGTGAACGGTCGGGGATCCGTATGCCCCACAATATCAATCCGGTTGTCGATCCGGGACAAGGCGACAGCAAGATCGAAAAGCGCTTCCTCGCCCGAGGGCTGCATGGCTGCCGCCCCTGGCTGGAAAAACACGTCGCTTGCCATAGACAGGATCAGCCGACCGTTCTTCTCAATGATAGTCGCGTTTTGAAGGACCGCATCGCGAGACATAGCCACTTCAAGCAGCCGTCGCAGATAGCCGAGATTGACCCCCGTCCCCGGGTCCTCGGTCTCAACGCTTTCCGGCATCAGCGCCTCGCGCGATCGTTTTTCAGAGTCAGCCGAGAACGTGGACCGAAGCGACGCTGTGAAGGCCTCCCATTGTGGCGCATCCGGCGAGGTCATGGAAAATAGCAACACGAAAAACGCGAGCAAAAGCGATACCAAATCGACAAAGGTCACCATCCAGGTACCGCCCTGTCTGGTTTCGCTGCCGCCGCGCCGTGACGTTCTATATTTCATCGGGCCTCGCGCCCTTCAGCACCGATATGGACGGCAAAACGGACCATATCCGGGCGTGGCAACTCTCGAAATCCGATGGAAACGTTCGCGCGCGGTGTTCCCGATGCGATCATGATTTCGGCTAGTCTGGCCGCTCTCTGCCGAGCTAAAAGCATTTCGCTTCCAGGCGCTGGAACATTGAACCAGAAGCGGAGTTCAGCACCGTCACGCGCCGTCCTCGACGCCAAAATGGCGGAGACACGCTTTGAAAAATCTCGAAAATCAAGGATGGGGTCGATCCGGTCCCCCTCGAACAGGCGCTCGATTTGGAAATCGATGTAAAAAGGATTCCCCGGCCGATCCCGAAGGATATCAGCCTCGCTCAGAAGCGGATCGAACGCTTCAAGTAACTCGTCCCGCAGCCCCTTGTCGTCTGCTTTGCCGGGCTCCCCATCGAAGACACCCTCTCCGGTGCCTCCTCGCAGTACGGATGCAAAGCTCGAACGCACACTATCGAGCACATCTTCGCTCTTGCCCGTTTGACGGGTTGAAATTGAGTTGAGAAAAATAAAGAACGCGAGGAGGAGCAAAAACAGGCTCAAAAACAGCGGCAAGCTGCCGAACTGGCTTGCACCACGCGCCTTGTCTTCGCCTTGGGCCATAGACTACTTGTTGAGTTGGTCCATCAGCGCATCAATTTCTTCCTGGCTCTTTGCATCGGAAGGCAGCTGCGGACCGTTCAACAAACCCTCTTCTGAGAACGGTTCACTGCCTGATTTTCCTACATTTTTCGGGTGTTTGTCACGATTTCTTTTCGCTTCGGATGAAGCATCGCCGTCACCGTGCCCCGTATGGGACATTACAGCCTCTACCCGATCCGCAACACCATCGAGAGTCTTATGGATCCGGCCAACTCTCTGGCCGGTCAAATCCTGGAAACCGCAAGCCTCGAAAATCTCGATTATTGCGTCTCCAACGGCCTCAGAAACCGATTCGGACATACCGTCCCGCAGCTCGTCGATCTTTTCGACGGCTGTCAGAATTCGCTCGGCTGCCTCCTCGGCAACCGAGGCCATTGCATCAAGTTCCCGCGCTGCTTCCGGCAACAGATCCTCGCGGATTCCGTTTTCAGTCATAGACACCTACCCCGCGCTGTAACCGGCTCCAGAGAGTGACGGCTATCAGAAAGCTCCGATAACCGCGGTCATTTTCGTCTTCAACGTCTCTGCATTGAACGGCTTTACGATATAGTTATTCACGCCAGCCTGCTTTGCAGCCACAACGTTCTCGGTCTTGCTCTCGGCAGTAACCATGATGAACGGAGTGCTTTTCAATTTAGAATCTGCCCGTACTTCCTTGAGCAGCTGGAGACCCGTCATCGGCTCCATATTCCAGTCGGAAATCACAAGACCGTATTCGTCGCCGCGACGCAGCATCTGCAAGGCAGCACTGCCATCACTCGCTTCGTCCACATTGTTGAAACCAAGCTGCTTAAGAAGGTTCCGAATAATACGCAACATTGTCTTGTAATCATCGACAATGAGAACCCTCATGCCCTTGTCGACAGCCATCGGCACCTCTCCATTTTCATACAGAGCCGGATCCTCTCCGGCTTTCGATTAACCAACGCTCAGATACTAACAGCGATCCTATTAAAAGGTCGTTAATGCCTGATATACCGATGGAATACTGCGAATAGCAGGCTCCCGGCAAGCAAAGTCTAGTTATGCGTTTGTGAGAGCACAATACGCTGGATAGAATCAGTTGGTCTTTGGGATGGTCCTGCGCTCAGCGATTCGCGAAGTCACTTCCTTCGCTTTCTGCGGCCGCATGTTAGCGAGCACGGACGCAGATTTGGATGCCTTCATCCGATCAAAAACCCGAAGGAGGATGCTCATGTCCAGCTCGTCGAAGATTCGCGCCGCATCCTTTGGCTTCATTTTCTCGTAAATCTGAACGAGGCTTTTGATCTCTTTTTCTTCTTGCTCGTCATACGTCTTGATCAGCCCTTCGATTTCCGTCCGGACCTTCTGCAGCTCAACAATTTTCTTATCGATTCGGTCTTCAGCTGCAGTCAACAAGCCTTCTTTCTGGATGACGGTTTGCTCCCGAGCATCCAGTTCTTTTCGCCGTTTCGATAGATCCTGCAACAGTTCAATTTCGGAACGCGTGAAGAGAACAGGGTCGAGCGGTTTGTCTCCGTCATCGCTTTTCGCAGGTTCCGTAGCCTGCGCAATTTGTTGGGGCTCAGCGGCACCAAGCGCATTTCCTGACGTTGGAGCCGGGCTGTCTGCCTCGGCGAATGCTGCAACGCTGACCGGCGACTTACCGTTCTCTAAAACGTCCCAGATGCCGACGACCTTGACCCCCATAAGGAAAAGGGAAACGACAACCACAACAGGGAGAACACGGATAAACGCGCCTGAGCGCCGGGCCTGTTTGCGCAGGATACCAGCTTGACGATGGTCCGCCGCGCGGTCACCCTCAGCATGCGACTTCGTCCCAGCCGGACGCCGCGCCGGCGCCTTACCCTTAACGGCCTTACCACCCTGGATCCGCGCGGCATTCGGCGTCGCCGTCTGCGCGCCCTCTTCCGGCTTTACCGCAGCTTTCCGTCCCTGCCTGTCATATGCCATCAGCGTGCGTTCCTCAGTGCTTTCAGTAGCTCTTCCTCAGCTTCCGAACGGGGAGATGCCGAATCATCGGCTGGCGCAGCCCGCCCAGTCCTTGCCGACTCCTTCGCTCGTCCGGCATCCTGACCGCGTCGGGCTGCCGGTGCTGGGCGCTTCGATGCCGGTTTTCTTGCCGCCTCGGGTTTTGCCGCAGAACCCTGCGCCTGAGCTTCCGATGGAACAACTTTGGTGCCTTCGCTTGCAGTAGCGAGGCGTCCGGCTACGATATCGGCACGCTCGACCAGAAAAGCAAGCTCATCGCGTAACGCTTCAGCCTTGGAAGCGGATTCCTTGAACACAGTCTTGCCGTTCTCTCCGGCATTGCGCAGACCTGCCGTTGCAGATTCCGCCCTCGCGCAGGCTACGTTCAGCTTGTCGACAAAGACTTCCATCTCATCGTGATTGCCGCGCAGACGATTGAGTTTACGGTTCAGGATCATCGCGTAGACGATGGTGGCCAGTAACAGCACGACCAGAAGGCCATCCAGGATCAGGGGCAGGATCGTTTCTGACATGCGGCCGCCTACATCTTTCGCAGCTTCTGCTTGATCTTCACCGCGATGTTGTTGTTGCGCTGTCCCATGCTCCCAACGAACAGAGGGACTTCACCGCATCGCATGTCGATCGTGGATTTCGGGCTGGCATTAAGCAAAAGCTTAGTGCCTGGCTTCCAGTTCAAGACATCGTTCAAAGACAGAACGACTTGGTCTAGCACCGCTTCAAGCTCGATATCCGTTGCCCACAGCTCGTTCGCCAAGTGGGTTTCCCAAATCGAATCACGACCGAATTTCTCACCCATGAACATCTGCAGCAAAAGCTCACGGACCGGCTCCAGGGTGGCGTAGGGAAGCATCAGCTCAAGACGCCCGCCGCGATCCTCCATATCGATACGAAGCCGCGCCAGCACGGCTGCGTTCGCTGGACGGGCAATGGTAGCGAATCGAGGATTCGTTTCAAGACGATCAAACCGGAATGTTACCGGGCTCAACGGATCGAACGCAGCGGATAGATCGCTCAATACGACCGTGACCATGCGCTCAACCAGGTTTCGTTCGATCGTGGTGTAAGGACGGCCTTCAATACGCATGGCCGCCGTCCCCCGGCGACCGCCGAGAAGAACATCGACGATGGAATAGATCAACGCCGAATCGACGACGAGCAGCCCGTAATTGTCCCATTCCTCCGCCTTGAACACGCTCAACATCGCCGGTAGCGGGATCGAGTTCAGATAATCGCCAAAGCGGATGGAGGTGATGTTGTCGAGTGAGACCTCGACGTTGTCGGACGTAAAGTTACGAAGGCTTGTCGACATCATCCGGACGAGGCGGTCGAACACGACCTCAAGCATCGGAAGACGTTCGTATGAGACGAGAGCCGAATTGACGATGGCCTGAATACCCGAGGTATCGCCATCACCACCGGCACCTTCGTCAAATCCAAGCAGAGAATCGATTTCGTCCTGGTTTAGGACGCGGGCGCCAGTTCCACTGCCGCCACCAACATCATCGTCCTCGTCGTCTTCACCCATCGCCTCCCATTCGGCGGCGAGATCATCATCGGCCATGCGAATTCCTCACTGAACCAGCATTTCCTTAAACAGCACATCCTTCACCCGCGCCGGGCGAACCGCCAGGTTCACACGCCGGAGCAATTCCTCGCGCAGACGATACATCCCAGCTGACCCTTGCAGGTCGTCCACGCGGAGTTCACGTAAATATACCTGAAAATTGTCCACGATACGCGGCAAGTTCTGATTAACAACGTCCACATCGGCTGGATCGCTGACTTCCAGCGCGATTTTGATCTTAAGGAACGCCGTTTTCCGGCTGCTCGTATTCAGATTAACGATGAGATCCGGCACTTCGAAGAAAATCGCCTGGGCAGAGGTTTTTTCTTCCACCACCGCCTCAGGTTCCGCTCCGGCCTCAACTTCGGGAGGAGGCTCCTCACCGCCGAGCATACCAAGCATGATCGCAGCGCCCGCGCCCGCGCCGACAAGGAGCAACAAAGGAAGCAGAACGAACAGGATGATTTTTTTCGGGCTTAGCTTTCGACTGCTTTCGTCCTCACCCGCTTCACCGCTGCCCTCAACGACTTCGCCTTCATCGGCCATGCGTTCCGTCCTGTTCCAAGCCTGTTAAAACAGCCAACAGATGGCTGAACATAGCAAAACGTAACCAGCCTAAGCCAACCGACACGCTCATTAGACGACACGCGCAGCCCCGAACATCGGGAACCTCAGACATAGCTAAAGAGTAAAGCACATAATGCGCCAATTCTCCATATTTATCATAAACTTCGCTAAATGAACGAACCCAGTCTCTAAAGACGCACGCGTGCGAGACGAGAGCCTCGTTCAAGCAAAGCCCGGAAAAGCCGCCCGGCAAAAGCTTCCATCCCGGCGTGACTTGCCGAGCAGAGCCCTCCAGAGTCGTCCCGCAAACATCCATAGCATTGATATTACTAACTTTTATAACTGGCATGAAACCTGCTTACTTCTCAGCAACGGCCGTAGAACGCGGCGATTTGGACACTGGTTGGGAATTATCGTCATGGAAAATGCGATCTATATAGGGCTCTCCCGGCAATCCGCCCTTCGGCGCGAGCTGTCTTTGGTCGCCAACAACATCGCGAACTCAAGCACAACCGCCTTCAAGCGGGAAATCGCTCTCTATTCGCCTTATGAAACCGACACCAAGATGGACGAGAAGCTGGACTTCGTGATCGATCACGGAACCATAGTCATCCATCAGCCCGGAACGCTTCAACCGACGCAGAACACCTTCGATGTCGCCATCGAAGGCCCGGGCTTCTTCACGGTCGATAACGGCCGCGAGCAGATGTACACAAGAAACGGCAACTTCAAGCTCGATCCGGACAACCAACTGGTCACCGGCAATGGTGAGCTGGTCATGGATACGGGCGACAACCCGATTTTCATCCCGCAGGACGGTCGCAAGATCGAGATCTCGCCGGACGGCACAATCAGCGCTGGCCCAGAAGTGCTCGGAGTTCTCAAGGTTGTCGAATTCGACGACCTACCGCGCATGCAGAAGCGCGGCGGCAGCACTTTCGAAACGACCGAAGCACCTCGGCCGGCCGAGCGCTCCAAGATGCTCCAAGGCCACCTTGAGACATCAAACGTTTCCGCCATCTCCGAGCTGACAAGAATGATCGACATTCAACGCAGTTACGAAGGCGTGAAGAACATGCTGGATAAGGAAGCCGAAAGGCTTCGCAACTCGGTCCGTAAACTCGGCACCGCCACAGCCTCCTAATTTGCCGGAAGAAGGAAGAAAACCATGCAATCTCTCAACATCGCCTCCACCGGCATGCTGGCTCAGCAGACCAACGTTGAGGTTATCTCCAATAACATCGCCAATATGAACACCACAGCGTTCAAACGGCATCGGGCTCAGTTCCAGGATCTGCTGTACCAAGATCTGCGGCGGGTTGGCTCCAACTCCTCGGACGCGGGTACGATTGTACCCTCCGGTATCCAACTCGGCGTCGGTGTTCGCACGGCTGCTACCTACCGGGTCAACGAGCAGGGTTCTCTGATCCTCACGGACAACCAGTTCGACCTGGCGATCCGCGGAAACGGATATTTCCAGGTTCAGCTTCCGGATGGCGAAACCGCCTATACCCGCGACGGCTCCTTCCAGGTGAGCCAGGACGGCTCTCTGGTGACTGCGGACGGCTACACCGTACAGCCGGGCATCACCGTTCCAGCCGGCGTGGTCGGCGTGACCATCAACCAGTCCGGCCAGGTTCTTGTTAAGCTGGACGGCCAGACGGCGGAGTCGAATGTCGGCCAGATCCAGCTGGCAACCTTCCAGAACGATGCCGGCCTTGAACATGCCGGTAACAACCTGCTGCTGGAAACGGAGGCTTCCGGCGCGCCGAGCACGGCCACTCCGGAAACCGACGGCTTCGGTGGTCTTTTCCAGGGTTACATCGAATCCTCGAACGTGGATCCGGTACAGGAGATCACCGACCTGATCACAGCCCAGCGCGCCTACGAGCTGAATTCGAAGGTCATCGAGACCTCGGATCAGATGATGGCCACGGTCAATCAGGTTCGCTAAAGCGGCCTGCCCCCGGAAACCAGGGAGAAACGACATGACACGCAAAATGCTGAAGTCACTGCAGCTCATCACTGCCGCCGCGCTCTTCGGGATTGCCCTCGGCATCCCGAAGACGGCGACAGCGAACGAGACCAAGGGCGTGCCGCTCTTTGCGAACGAGCGCGTCATGCTCGACCGGGAATCGCTGATGCTGAGCGATCTTTTCATTGGCCTACCGGCCGGAAAAGACGCCCGCGTCGGCGACGCCCCGGCCCCTGGGGAAAACATGGTTGTCCGCCTGAGCACGCTTCGAAAATTGTCAACAATCCACGGCCTGGACTGGACACCTCCGCACAACCGCATCCGTGTCGCAGTTCAGCGCGAAGGGCGTGCGGTTCCGCTGCAGCTGGTTCGGGAAGCCATCGCAGAA
Organism: Nisaea sp.; assembly: GCF_039990255.1. Lineage (GTDB taxonomy): Bacteria > Pseudomonadota > Alphaproteobacteria > Thalassobaculales > Thalassobaculaceae > Nisaea. Next base: position 1,735,758 of record NZ_JBDXGG010000018.1, read on the forward strand.
CGGCTGCAGCAGGACTATGTTGCCGATAACATCGATGTTGAGCTGACCAACCGTCGGCTGACATTGATGATCCCGGCTGACATGCCTCCGGAAATCTCAGTCGATAACATCGACTACAACAGCCAGAACCAGCGCTTCGCGGCTTCTATCTCTGTGCCGATCAGTAACAGTAAGGTCATCCGGGCCCAGGTCCAGGGCGAAGTCTATCCGGTTATCGAGGTTCCGGTGCTGAGCCGTCATGCCGCTCCCGGTGAGACGATCCATGCCAGCGACATCGTCTGGACGGAAATGCGAGCCCGTCGCAGCAACTACAACACGGTAACTTCTGCCGACCAGCTCGTCGGCATGAGCGCCCGCCGCCCAATCAGTGCCGGCCGCGTGATCCGACGAACGGATGTGAAGCCAATCGAGCTCATCCACAAGGGTGATCTGGTGACAATGATCTTTAGAACCTCCTTCATGACTTTGACATTGCGCGGTCAGGCCCTCGAGAGCGGCGCACGCAACGACACGATCCGTGTGAAGAACCTCTCAAGCGGCAAAACCGTTGTCGGCTCGATCACCCAGTCCGGGATCGTCTCCGTCGCGGGCCCGCGTCTTGCGATGAACTAGACACTCCTTTGAGGGAACCGAAACGATGAAAAACAAATCATTCCCCGCTGTGATCTCCCGCATCTCAGCTGTTGTCCTGATTGGGATGTCCGTCAGCGCCTGCAACCTCTTCCAGCGCCTTGCCGACATCGGCAAAACACCGGAACTCTCGGCGATCCAGAACCCGACGCAGGCGAGCAACTACCGGCCAGTCTCCATGCCGATGCCGGCACCGGTCACAGCAACCCGGCAGGCAAACTCACTTTGGGTCGAAGGGTCCCGCGCTTTCTTCGAAGACCAGCGCGCAAGTCAGGTCGGCGACATCATCACCGTCGTTGTTGAGATTGCAGACGATGCCGCGATCGATAACCGCACCCGGCACGATCGCACACATACGGATGGCCTCAATGTGAATGGGCTGTTTGGGGCTCAGAGCCTTCTGGGCGATGTCTTCGCCGAAGGGACGACCGGAGCAGGCCTCGTGGACCTAAATTCATCACTCGCCAATGACGGTCGCGGCCGGATCGACCGCAACGAAACTATTAACCTGCGTGTTGCCGCCGTGGTGACACAGCAGCTCCCGAACGGAAATATGGTGCTGTTCGGCCGTCAGGAGGTCCGGGTCAACATGGAAGTCCGCGAGATCGTGGTCGGCGGCGTGATCCGCGCAGCGGATATCACTTCCGAAAATACCGTCAGCTATGACGAGATGGCGGAAGCCCGCATTGCCTATGGAGGCCGCGGCCAGATCTCCGACCTGCAGCAACAGCGCTATGGTGCCCAGGCTCTCGAAATCCTGATGCCCTTCTGATCCAGCGGCTCCGGGCGGTAAGATTTACCGCCCGGCTTAGCCTTGAACAGATACGGCGCTCGCGGCAACAATTTCAAATGAACGAAAGAAAGGCCACTCCCGGAGGAGTGGCCTTTTCTTTGGTCTCATAGATAATTCGTACTTAGTCGTCGCGGTGTGTTCGCTCAAGGCGTTCATGCCGCTCCTGAGCCTCAAGGCTCAAAGTCGCAATCGGTCGTGCTTCCAGACGCCGCAAGCCGATCGGCTCGTCCGTCTCTTCACAATACCCGTAGCTGCCGTCCTCGATCCGCTGCAGCGCCGAGTCGATCTTGCTGATCAACTTGCGTTCGCGATCACGGGTCCGCAGTTCGATCTGGTGATCTGTCTCAAGCGAGGCACGATCAGCCATATCCGGTTTCTGCAGGTTTTCCTGGGTCAAGTGGCTCAGCGTCTCGTTCGCTTCGTGCAGAAGCTCTGCCCGCCACTTAAGCAGCTTCTGGCGAAAATACGCCTGCTGCTTTGAACTCATAAACTCTTCGTCTTCCGACGGCGTGTAGTCCGGCGGCAAAGTGACGCTCATCCCGGTCCTCCAAGACAAAGGCCAATGAAAGGCAAGCTTTCTGCCCTTTTCGAGCGGCCGGAGTATATGTCCGGGGCCCACTCGTTTTCAACCCTCTGTTTGCAGATGACGCGCATCACTTTTCACGCGCTCAAGCAGTTGAAATTAAATAAGAATTTTTCAACCAACTCAGAAACTCACAAAAAAGTGCCGAGTTTTGCGAGTTCCACCCGAGCCCGGAGCTCAATTTCATCCAGTATTTCGCCTAGCCGGGGGTCGGTAAAACTCCGTTCTCGCGTTGTCGTGATACTGGTCGCAAGAGCACGTAATTCAGATTCAGGGATGGCTCCCATAAGAAGTCCGTCGCGAATCCGTTCGAGTCGACCCAGCAGATCTTCCCCGCGCTCCGCGCCCTGCTTTCCCCGACCACGACCATCCGGGTTTGTTTCCTGAACGGCGAGCAACCCGTCAACCGACATTGCCGGGCCGGAACCTTGCGCGGACGCGCTTTCCTGAGCCCCGTCCAGAAGACCGGAAAATTGTGTCCCGCCGGCACTGCCCGACTTTGAGGTTTTACGGGCAGCGGGAGTACTGACACGGCGTGATGGATCTATTTTCATAGTGCAAATCCTATCTATTCCGGAGTCATACACTATCGGCAAGACGCCGTCATAGCGAATAAAGCCTTGTGAATTCCTGCCTATTCGATCTCAGCCAATCTCAAAAAAGCATGTGACAGGCGTTTCGGGCTATATCTGCTGAACAACTGGCACGGTATTCGCATAACCTCGACCAACTGAGTCCGAGAGACGGCTCCAAGAGAACACGAGGAACCGATAGAGATGCGGCCGCAAGACAACACGAAGACCCGCTTATCGCTTTTCACAAGCTCCATCCTTGGCTTTATGGTCGCGGCGGCTCTGACAATTGCCGCGCCGGCACAGCCCGCGCACGGCCAGACACGCATCAAGGACATTGTCGATTTCGAAGGCGTCCGCGAGAACATACTGGTCGGCTACGGGCTCGTGGTAGGCCTGAACGGCACCGGCGACGATCTCGGAAGCGCAATCTTCACCCGCGAAAGCCTGGTCGGCATGCTCGAACGTCTCGGGGTCAATGCCCGCAACGATGATCTCGACACCGACAATGTCGCCGCTGTTATGGTTACAGCGACACTCCCCCCCTTCTCCAAACAAGGTAGCCGGATTGACGTTTCCATCTCCGCTATCGGAGATGCCGAGGACCTGTTGGGCGGGACCTTGCTGGTGACACCGCTGGTTGGCGCGGACGGAGAAGTCTATGCCGTGGCCCAGGGGCCAATCGCGACCGGGGCAATTTCTGCCGCCGGAGACGGACAGAGTGTTATCCAGGGCGTCCCGACCAATGGACGCATTGCCAACGGTGCAGTTATCGAACGGGAAATCGCGTTTTCCATGTCATCCATGGAAACCGTCACCATCGCTCTTAAAAACCCTGACTTCACAACCGCACGACGGATCTCCCAGGCGATCAACGCCTTTATCGGCTTACCAATCTCCCAGGCGAACGATCTCGCCTCCGTCCGGATGATCGTTCCTGAAAACTATCGGGGCAACGCCGTTGCGCTCATCACTGACGTGGAACAGCTTCGCGTGACTCCGGACATTGCCGCTAAGGTCGTGATCAACGAGACCACGGGAATCATCGTGATGGGCGAGAACGTGCGGATCAGCACGGTGGCGATCGCCCAAGGCAACCTGACGATCCGAATCACGGAAACACCGCAGGTGTCTCAGCCTCAGCCATTCGCGCAGACTGGCGAAACCGTTACTGTCCCGAGAACCCAGATCGAGATCGACCAGGACGAAGACAAGCAGCTTTCCATTCTCGCCCAGAGCGTGACCCTCCAGGAGTTAGTCGATGGGCTGAATGCTCTTGGCATCGGCCCGCGCGATCTGATCTCTATCCTGCAGGCGATCAAGGCCGCAGGCGCTCTGCAAGCCGAAATTCAAGTCCTTTAAAGGGAGCAGAAAGATGCAGACCACATCCCTCGCTGACTCCGCCGCCGCCAGTGCTCATGCCCAAACTGCTCGCACAAACGCCGCAGTCCAAAAACTGCAGACCGCCTCGGGCGACAAGACGGAAATTCGAACAGCGGCCGAAGAGTTCGAGGGCATCTTCATCAGCCAGATGCTCGGCCACATGTTCAAGGGAATGGAAAGCAATCCGATGTTTGGCGGCGGCCAGGCAGAAGATATCTACCGCGACCTGCTGGTCGATGAGTACGGCAAACAAATGGCGGGCACAGGCGGTATCGGACTTGCCGACAACATTGAACGCCAGTTGATCTCTTTGCAGGAGGTACGTTGAAATGCCTGACTATTCCATCGTAGAGGCATTCCGCGAGAGCATGATCGGGTTGATGAAGCTCTTGAATGAAGAAACCGCATTGCTGAAAAAGCGCGAATTCAAGACGCTGGACAAGCTTCAGGCACGCAAGCGTCAACTGTCCCTTTCCTTCGACAAACATCAGACGGAAGTGCGTGCCCATCCGGAAGTGCTGGATGGTGTCCCTGATGACGACCGGACAGAGTTGCGCGAACTCTATCAGCGCTTCCGCTGTACTTTGGCGGACAACATGCTGGCGCTGCGCTCCAGTCACGATGCGGCAGAGCGGGTGGTGTCGCTGATCATGGAATCAGTGCGCAAACAGCGCGGAATCGATTCCGATGCACCGACATTCGGGAAGACACGCACGGGTTATGCCGCCTATGCCCCCTTGGCACAGCCGGTAGCAGCCGTCAGCAAAAGTCTTTGATGGTTAGGCGCACGCACCGCACTCGATGAAAAGGCTCTAAACCGCACGATCAATCAGGAAAGGGCGGAAGCCCTTTCTTCAGCATCTTTTGCCGCTTCCTCGTTTCCAGCCTTGCCATGAAGGCGCGCGAGCAATTCAAAACTTGCCGCGTTTCTCGCGTCTAGCGCAACCGCTCGTTCAGCAGCAACGATGGCATCGTCGTTGTTCCCGAGGGTCTCAAGCAACAGTGCCATCTCGTTAAAGCTGTCGCTTTCCGCAGGTGCCTCGGAGAACACCGCCTCTAGTTCGGTCACAGATTCGTTACGCTTACCCATTCGTTTAAGCAGGACAGACAAACGGCAACGCGTCCCGAGATCGCCTGGAGTACGCTCTTTAACTGAGACGTAGCAGCGCTCTGCTATATCCAGTTCATCAAGCTCCATCATTACATTACCGAGCGTCACCATTGCCTCAATGTTCTCATTGTCGGCATTTATTGCCTGATGCAGAAATTCGGCAGCGCTTGGAAGATCTTCCCTATCAACCTCAAGAATACCGCGCCAAGTCAAAAGCCGGCTGTTGTCCGGATCATGAGAAAGGCCATTTTCGATCACAGAAATCGCATCGCCAATTTTTTTCTCAGACCGATAGACCAGAGCAAGAGAGAGGAATGACTCACTGATCTCGGGATCGTTGGAAATCGCCTTCTTAAGCAGCTCAATCGCCCGCGCGAAATTTCCTCGATGCAGTTCAAGAGTACCTGCATGGCAGAGGTAACGACCGGATTCCGGATCAAGCTCTATGGCAGATGTGAAAAAATCCGCCGCAGCATCAAGCTCGTCGCACTGCATGCAGAGCAAACCTGCAAGATCCAGCGCCTTGTGATTCTGCGGATCTCGTTCCAGGATCTCAACATAGATGTTGCGCGCCTCAACGACTTCGTCGGCTTCATGATGGCTGATACCGCGCTTCAGCAGTTCATTGATCGCGTCTTCGTCACTCACGCTGGAATCCTCCATCGACATACTCAAATCCATTTTGTAATTCGTAACATAGTTGGGTCAGTAGGGGAATTTTCGGAAACACCCCTTGCCTAAAATGCTCTGCATCTATCCATAAAATCGCGGCTCGGAAAACAAACAAGGGCGCCGGACCGGTGGCCCTCGCCCTTTATCATATTCACCCCAAGTTTATAGCAGCGTCGACACGAAGCCGCCGACCCAACTCAGATCAGAACGTCAACTTCCTGTTCCGCTCCGGCATTCGGAGAAGACTCGCTACTTCCAGCAGCATTCGCATTCGCCTCCACGACGGCGCCTGGAGCTTGCTCCGACGTCTCGACTGGTTCCTGCACAAGACCAGCGCTTTTTTGAAGTTCGCGAACGACGCGCTCTGGAGGAAACTGTTTCGTCACTTCGCCTGAACTACTATCACGAAGTTCGAAAATCACAGCCAAAGCTTCTGGGTCAAATCTTATGACCGGACTCAGGTAAAAGTCAGAAGACGCGCTTGTGGAGGGGCTGGCAGAATCAGGAATCGATGCCTGCAGCGACGGCAAAGGGACGGTTTTCGCAACTGTTTGTGCGGCGGTCGCCCCGGAAAGGATTTCGACCATGACCATCTCCATTCTGGAGTAAAGTAACCTGCCTTTTATCGGCAACCTGAAATATATATATCACCCTGCAACAAGAATGTCGAGTCATCCAGGCATCATTATGCAATTTTAAGAAAATGCAGCCATCAAGGATAACTCCATGTATTATAGATAGTTCAGCGAAATTTTCCCGTTACTCTAAATATAGTTGGCGAGTGACAGCTGCCGGAGGGATGCCGTCGTCTGATAGGCGGCCTGGAGCTGCCCCTGAAGCAGTTGGAATTCTGCCGCCGCTTCATAAGGGTCAACGTTCTCAACGCCATCAAGCTGATTCGACAGCAATGTGTTATCATCCTTATGCTGTGATTCTATATCAGTCATTCGAGCCTGCGTTGTGCCAAGAGACGCAATCATCAAGCCAATCTCATCGGCCGCCGTCTCAACCCTTGCCAAACCATCATTAACCAAAGCACGATAATCGTTATCAAGACCAGCGGCGAAATCAACGTCAGCGAATATGGAGAGAACCTCAAAAAGTTCCTCGAAGGTTGAGTCATCGTTGGCAAGTTCGCCAAACTCCAGGCGAACACCTTCTGCTGCGTCGAATGCAAACGGCTTTGTCTGCCCTGGCACAAGCCCGGCAACATTGTTCCAGGTCGCATCTGTCCCGAAATGAGTTGCTGACGCCCCTATTACAACCGCTGAGTTGCCGACAGCAAGCGCAGGAATTGCGCCAAAAGCCGCCGTTTTCAGAGTTGCGGCATCATCCACAGGCGCAGTCGAAACATCTGTTCCGTTAAACAAATAACGCCCTTCGGATTGGGTGTTTAAAAGGCTTACGAGCTGGTCAATGGCGGAATCCGCAAACTGCTTCAACACCGGAGCCGTATCGTCAAACTTGCCTTCCTGCTGATTGATAAGCTCAACCCTCATTTGCTCGGCAAGATCTTGAATCCCGGTCAGCGCAGATTCCATGATCTTTGTCCGCGTTCGCACCTGTTCGATAGTGGTAACGTAGGATTCCTTGGTCTGAATTTCCTCACGAAGCTGGATCGAGACACGTGCATCATCGCCTGTCAGACCGCTGTAGATCTGCGATATCTTGCCGGTTGAAACCTGCTCCTGCGCACGCGAAAATTGGTTTTGAAGGTTCAAAACCGTATTCTGTGCCCGTAGTGACATTGTCAGGGTGGCGACACGCATCGTCTCACTCCTTCTTTAACGTATAATGTTAACGAGTTCGTCAAGCGACTGCTGGACAGTCTGCAAGACGCGCGCGGAGGCAGCGAAAGCGGCCTCAAGCTCGATCAGTTTGGCCAGCTCTTCATCCGTGTTGACACCGCTCTCGTCCCGATAGGTCTGTACCAGCGTGTCACGGAAGTTCGTTTCGAACGTCAGCTGGCTTTCAAAAGTCGCATGTTGGTTCGCCTGAAAGCCAACCAGCTCGGCGGCAAAGCCTTCAAGACTGTTATCGGCAGTCAGCCCGAAGCCGGCAACGAAAGTCTGGGTATTCTGAAACACATCAAGCATGGCATTTGCGACGCGGTGATCACCGGAACCAATGGCAACATATGTGCTCCCGGCACCGCCGGTTACGAGAATTGACGGCGTAGCAGTCACCAGAGGATTAACTTGTATGACTTCCGCAAAGCCCTGCTCGTTACCGAGTGCGTCGGCCGGAACCGCACCACCGCCATCTACGAACAAGTTGACCACCGCAACCGTGCCGTTGATTGTAAAGGTATCCAGATCGTTCGCCAATTCGTGTGCCAGAGTGTCCAGCTGATCCTGGGCTTCGACCAGGATCGTATCGCGAATCCGGAGGAGACCCGCTAACTCTCCGTCCTTACCGGACACCTCAGAAGAAATATCCGGGTTCGTCGCAATGCCGGGAAGCCCATCTTCAATTCGCAAAGGTTGACCGGCCGTAGTCGACGTAAAAAGAGACGTTTCGACGAAAGTGAGTGGGAACTTTGTGTCATCGAGCAACAATCGGCTATCGCCGGTCAGAATGGTCAGCTCGCCATTCGAGCGCTCAATTACATTGATGTTCATATATTGCGACAGCTCTTCAACGAACTTATCACGGTTATCCTCAAGATCGGCGGTCGTAAGCCCCTGGGTCCTTCGTGTCGCTATGGAGTCATTTAGCGTCTCGATATTGTCCAGCGCCGTATTTGCAAGCTCGACGGTGTCCGCGATCTGTCGGTCTGCTTCTTTTCGCAGATTACTGATCGTCTGCGTGAGTTCCTGGAATTCTGCCGCCACGCTTTCCGCAGCGCGCAAGACTTCTGCCTGGTTCGCTCCAAGCTCGGGAGCGATCGACAGGGCCTGAAGCTTTTCCTTCAGATCAGTAATCTTGGCGGATATTGAATCGTCGTCGCCGGGCCGCCCAAAAGATTCAACCAAACGCTCAAGATAACTGTCCAGTACCGTCAGCTCGGAAACGGTTGCTTGCTGGGAGCGAATATCTTTCTGCAAGCCTTCATTTACCGTTCGCACCACTACGCCAAGATCAACACCCTGCGCCTGACCGCCGATGATCCGGGTCTGGAGCTGTTGCGATTTCCGCGTATACGTCTCGTTCGCGGCATTCGCCACGTTTTGGGACACTACATCGATTCGGGCCTGAGCTGCGGACAGGCCAGATGTTGCCGCAATAAGAGCGCTGTTAATTGACATGGTGGCTATCACCTCCGAAGTCTCATAGGCAAAGTGCCTCGAAAGCATGGAAGCAAGAACCGGGCCAGCTTGAGCTTTAGGACGCTTACAGAAAGACTTTCCGATATACTGCGGTTAGTGCAGCATCGGCGAATGTCGACATATTCTCGAGCTGTTGCGGTCCAGGCCTTTCGAAACGCTCTCGCGGTCCATACTGCGGGCCGGATCGGAGAGGCATTACCCCTTTATGAAGCCGTCACACATCAATTGCAGGATTTGAGCCACTTCTGGCATTTCTATGGGCTGGCTCTTTTTCAAGCAGGCAAGTCCGCAGAAGCCATTGATAGCTTTCACCGCTCACTCTTGCTGGCTCCCGGAGATGCAAACTGCATCAACAGGTTCTCTTGCATCTTCCTGTCCGATGGTGAACCAGATGATGCATGGCCCCAGCTACGGCACGCTTTGGTAATAGCACCCAATCATCCAGAGGCCTGGCGGAATATAGCCGAGGCGGAACGGCTACGCGGCGATCCTTTCAACGCACGTATATCGCTCGAGAAAGCAATGGTCCTGCTTCCGGAAGAAGCAGGCTGGCAACTGTCTTACGCGGCAGTGCTCAATGATCTGGAGCTGCCAGAGGAAGCCTTGTCAGCCTTGCAGGCTGTCGCCAAGACTTCAGCACCAACTCCAGAATATTATTTTCAGGAAGCCCGGGCTTTCTTCGATGCCTTCAAGGCAAGCCAGGCCATTATATCCTATCGCAAGTCCTTGCTAATGACTCCAGCGGCACCGCAAGCGCTGAACAACCTGCGGCTGCTTGAGCAAAGCATCGGCCGAATGCCGGACGGTGTCAAAAGCGCGACGCGCGCGTGCGTGCTGGAGCCAGGGAATACGGCCTTACAGCACGGTCTGACAGACGCCTTACTGAGTGCCGGCGAAATCGAACATGGGCAGGCCCGCAATTTCTGGCGCCATCTGAAGCCGGAAATTCTGATAATACGCCAGGGGTTACCCGAAGAATGGAACGGTGGGCCATGCAGGGACGGACAAAGCTTATTGATCTGCCACGAACAGGGTATCGGAGACGAGATCCGCTTTGCCTCCTGCATCCCGGACATACAAAAACGCTTCGGCGGCCCTGTCATTCTGGAATCTGACAAACGCCTGGCAACGCTCTTCGCGCGCTCCTTTCCGGGCCTGACGGTTGTCGAGAAAGTCCAGCGCTCAGACAGCAATCCGCCAACGGCCCAATACCGGCCGCTTGTCGAAGAACATGGCATTGGTCGGTACATTATGCTCGCCGACTTGCAATCATTTGTACGCCCGTCTCTCGAAGCCTTTCCACGGACAGCGGGGTATCTAACACCAGACGTCACTGAAACCAGACACTGGAAAGATCATTTTCGCGCAACCGGAAAACAACCCGCAGTCGGCTTGAGCTGGCGCAGCGGTATGCGCCGGGCCGGAGCCCGGCACAACTACCCGGAGCTACAAGACATCGTCCCGTTTCTAAAAGGCGCTGATTTCCTGCCCGTATGCCTTCAATATGACATGTCATCCTCTGAAAGAACGGCCATTCAGAAAGCTTCCACGAAGCAACTATATATTCCTGCGGGGATCGACCAGAGAAATGAACTAGACAGGGTGGCTGCAATGATTGCCGCCCTTGATCTGGTTATATCGCCGAACACATCAGTGCTGATGATCGCCGGCGCGGTGGCTACGCCGTCAATTGGACTTCATTCCGAGCGGGGTGCCACTTTCTTGGGTGCGAAGACTGATCCATGGTTTCCAGAAGAATGCAGTCTCATAAAATCCGGCGACGGCTCTTGGTCTGCATTGATAAATGAAGCGATCCCTTATCTTACCCGGATGCTGTCAAAAGGCGGCCGTTTGAAGTAACGTTTCGGGGATCAGCCCGTTAGCTGGCCTCAGCAAGCCGGAACTGATCCTGAAGGCCTTCCATGATCTGACGATTCACGTTGATCATCGCCTTCAATTCAGCCTTGCCCTGGATCACAAGTTCAATTTCCTGTGCCACCCAACGGGCTAGCTGAATTAGGCTCTTCTTGAGTTGCTCTGGCAGCGTGTTACCCGGCTCGGACAAGTCACAGAGGAATGCGTCCCAGACTTTCCCGTTCCACAAAGCGGCATTCAATTTGTCCTGCAACGTGGCCGTATCTTCCTGCGCCTTGCGCAAAGCACTCGTTACCTGACCAAGCAAGCGATACTCGATCTGCTGAGGACTCTCGGTCTTGGTTTGAACGTTCGAATATGCGGCATAACCTTGACGCACTTTACGATCCTCCAAAAACTAAAGATCCACTGTTTACTGGAACAGACCCAGGAGAACCTGCGGCGCGTTGTTGGCCACACTGAGAACCTGGACGCCAAGCTGCTGACGCACCTGCAAAGCGGTAAGTTGAGCAGACTCGCGGGCGAGATCGGCATCAACGATGTTTCCGAGCCCCTCTTCCGTCGCATCGCTGACTTCGGTCAGGAATTCTGTCTGGAAATTCAACGCTCTCGTATCTGCGCCGAGCTGCCCGAGCGCGATGTTGATGGTCGATTCCAGATTGGAATACTGAAACGTCAAAACGCTCTGCGCATTAGTTGCTGTCACCAGCGTAGCGCCGCCGAGCGAGTTGATGTCAGTCAACAGGTCTCGAGCACGCAGAGTAATCGTGTCGTTGTTCAAGTTTGACAGCGTATTCACCGCAGTCGCCGTATTAAGGACATTTATCCCGTTGAACACGGCGTTAGAGACGAAGTTACGTGCCTGTGAAAGCAATTCGTTAAAATCGTCTTGTAGAATACTGCGCTGCTGCGTCGTAATACCTTCGTTCGAAAGCTCGGTGAGCTTCTGCCGGACATCCGCGAGAAGATCCGAAATCGAGGTTGTACCAGCGAGCGCAACCTGAGCAATACCCTTGGTGTTGTTCAATCCCTGCTGAATCGCGCTTAAGGCTCGCAAGTCTCCCCGAATTCCCTGCGCAATAGCAAAGTTCGAAGCGTCATCCTCTGCCCCGGTTACCTTCAGACCGGTCGAGACTCGGTCCTGTGTCTGAGCCAAGAGGTTATTGGTGCGCTCGAGATTGCGTAGCGCGACCAGAGCCTCCGGGTTTGTCAGAATCGAGTTGCTAACCATTTCCAGTGTTCCTTCTCTCTTCGCGTCGCCTCCGCCCTTCAGCATCCAGTCCATTTCTTGGACATGGTCTTTTTTGCCGGGCAGGAACAGCGACGAACCACTGTCTTGGCCCATACATCGCAATTGTCGGGCCAAACAGAGAAGGAAGACTAACTAATTGATATTTATAATTTTTTCACAAGAAAAAGAGATCGACTAAATGTCAAGCGGCAGAGAACAGTGGAAAACCGGCATTTTTTGCAGCTGCACACGGACACTAATTGCCGTCCGTAGACGGTTTAAGAATTTTCGGCAAAACCTTCGCCGCCCGTGGCAAGGACACATCAATGTCGAAGCGTTCTAGTCTGCTGGTCATTGGATGGCAGGAGCCGAGAAGAGCATCATAACCATCGCTTAATAGGAGATGGCTCCATCCTAGCCGGATGGTTCGCGTTCCTATAGAAGCCGACAATGGTGAGATGGCTGTATCCACTGAAACAACGGCATCCAGGGCAGACAACATCGCCGCCACTCGGTCCAGCTCATTCTTCTGGTCTATACCTTCTGGGTCATAAACGACAGAGTCAGAGAGTTGCTGAGCTTCATCCAATTCTCCAGGCTGAAGATTGTAGATCAGGCTTACATAATTTGCCGTTCCAGTGCCAAGCGCCTGAACCATGTCCGTCGCGCTGCAATAGAATTGGTTACGCAATCCGCCAGCGACTCCGCTACGCCAACAGAGACCAACCCATGGCCCCTCTCCCTTTCCCAAGAACCGATCCCTCCAGTACCGCCGCTCCACTGGATCAACATCAAAGATCCGATCAGGTCCCGGTTTTGACAGGTCTTTAAGAAAGTGGCTGGGAAGAGAGCCAGCGAGGATTGCGCAATCAAAAACACGTTCTCTGGTAAGATGTCTGTAGTCGAAATACGGGTCAGCATTTTCGCGACCTATAACTTGCCGCTCGACAAAATCGATATCCGGGAAAGTCCGCCTAAATAACGGCAAATTCCTTTTGTCACATTCGACGGTTACCTTCGAGCATCGCTCCCTCAGCTGAGGCAGCACGGAAAGGTACATGTACTCGTCACCAACCCCCTGCTCGGCAGCGACAAGCAAACGGCCTGGATTTCCGTCACCGTCCCAGAATGGTGGCAAACCAATTCTTTCCGATCCAAAGCGCGCTGTTCGCCTGATATCAAAGTGCTTCCAGCCAGTTTCGATATTCCCTAGCGCGAATTCAACTTCCGCAATCAAGATGTGAAATGCGTCTTCACTTGGCGAGACAACAAGCCCGCGATAAGCCGCCGCTCGGGATGCTTTATGTTTGGCTGCGCTAAGCAGTGCTTTGGGTAAATTGAAAGCCGCCATATTGTTGGCCGGGTCAAGAACAAGGGCACGCTGGCTCGCAGTGATTGAGTCATCGACTTCCAAGTAACGTAGTAACTCCTCGCCCAAATGCGCCCACAACAGAGCATCAGCCGGGGTGACCCTAGTCGCACGGCACGCCCATACACGCCCGTCAATCATACCGCTGCCAAGCTCTCTGCTTTTCTGTAACTCAACGAGATGAGGGTATGGAGCCACCTTTTCCGGCGCAATGAGAAGGCATTTGCGAACCGAAAATTCCGCTGCCTGCTCATCGCCGGTTGATGAGAGCGCAATCGCAGCATGTAGGTAAGGTTCGGCATCAAGAGGCGACAAGAGAACCGCAAGGGAAAGTGGCTTCAGTGCTTCATCTCTTGCACCGGAACTCATAAGTAATGCGCCCAGTCGCGCTTGCGCCGGGGCGCTATCAGGAAAAAGATCAGTCGCATTCATGGCCGCACTTTTTGAAAGAGAATGATCTCCAATTTCCTCCGCAACGCGGGAGAGATTTAGCCACGCGTCTATGTTGTCTGGATCAGATTCTACCGCCGACTGGAATGCCTGAAGAGCCCCTGTCTGATCATACAAAGCGGCGCGGACCGAGCCCAAATGGTTCCATGCCGGACCGCGCGAAGGGTCGAGTGATACGGCTTCTTCAAGCGGATCTAGCGCCTCTTCAACTCTCCCAGTCTGAAAGAGCAAAGTACCAAAAAGATCAAGCGTTACAGGATGTTTAGGGAATTGCCGGAGTACTTCGCGGTATCCCGGTTCCGCTTCGGAAAAATCACCGGCTTGATGCGCAACAATGGAACGCTCAAGAAGCTTTGAAAGATATTCGGCGCGCTGCTCAGGAGTCATTGCGTGCTCCAAGCCGGCCGCGTATCAGATGCAACACTACAAAAATCTGGCGTGTTCAGGCTTGATCCAGAATTGAGCCTACAGCACCTGATGGTTTCAGCGATGTCTGGTTTTCTGACGACTGAGACGGCTTGAGGCCCTTCATAATGTCCCTATTCACAGCGACCAGAGAATCGATATCTCCCTCGCCCTCAAGAGCAATTGCAGTCTCCTTCGTTACCCAGATACCCAGACTCACAATCGCTGCACGCAGGTCTCGGGGCAACTGATTGCCCGCAGTGCCGCAGTCTTCTACGAAGATATCCCAAACTTGTTTATTCCAATTCAGCGCCGACGCAACCTGGGCCATTTTGGCTGGGTCATTCATCGCGCCCTTTTTGTTCTCAACGGCTTTGATTAGCTCAGAGGTAACCTGCGCCAGTAGGCGGTACTCTGTATCGCGTGACGTCGCAGTCTGAGTGATGGTTTTTTTGTAGGCGTCAATGCCGGACATTAATTGCTCCCAACCACTTCTGGCGCGCCAATCTTGAAAATTTCAGCCTCATAACTAATCAACGCCTTACAGGTTTTCAAAGCTCTGTAGAACCGCTTTTCGTTCACATCCTGGACCAGGTTTAAAAGCGTCATCCGCACTTCTTTGAACGTCGTCGCCTCAAGAAAGCTCTCAACGAACTCAAGGAACATGCCACGATATTGATCGGGATCATCGTGATCCAGATACATTAACAAAATGGTAAAGTAGATACGCTTAGCCGGCGAGGTCGCATCCTCTTCCTGCATGATGTCTTTGCCTAAAAGGATAGTCGCCTCGTTCTGGAGCACCAGAGACGCGCCTTTTTTCCCAGCAACCATGACAGCGCCGTTAACGACAAATTTCTCACCCGGCTTCACATTGATTTTTAAAGGCATTCTTCAGAACCTGCGCAACCGACTTGATTGCACATACATAACACTAAATCAGCAATTCGGAAAATGCGCTTCGTCACATCACTGACGAGGTCGCACAAGGCCTGCGAGCGCTCTCAGTAAAATAATTTAGGTACCGACGAATTTTGGACAAAAAAAATCGGGGGAATTTCTTCCCCCGATTTCCAAGTAAGTTTGGTACCCTATTAACGGAACAGGCCAAGCAAAGACTGCGGGCGCTGGTTAGCAATCCCGAGAGTCTGTGTGGACAGCTGCTGCTGCACCTGCAAAGAAGTAAGTCGGGCGGACTCGCGTGCCAGATCGGCATCGACCAAGTTGCCGAGACCTTCATCGGTTGCGTCCCGAATTTCCTCAAGGAACTGCGTCTGCAGATTAAGGGCTCGCACTTCGGCACCGAGAGAGCCAAGTGCAGTGTTCACGACGGACTCGAGGTTGGAATACTGGTTCGCGATCACACTCTGTGCGTTGGTAGCAGTAGCAACAGTAGCTCCCGCAAGACTACCCACCTGCGTGTTAACCGCACTCTGTGCCGTCAGCCCCAACACGCCACCGGCCAAATTCGAGAGCGTATTAATGCTGCCCGCACCGGACTCGATCAGGTTCGTGCCATTGAAGGAAGCATTGGCGATGAAGTTTCCAGCCTGCGAGAGCAACTCGTTAAAGTCAGACTGGAGAATATTCCGCTGTGCAGTCGTAATACCTTCGTTGGAAAGCTCGGTAAGCTTTCCGCGAATATCGGAAAGCAAGTTGGAGATACCG
>NZ_JBDXGG010000019.1:0-55865 GCF_039990255.1 Nisaea sp.
TTGCCGGTCCATCGACCAGCGCGACCGGCTTTCGAATCCGGCATTCCATGCCTGAAGTCCTCCCGGACGCAAAGCGCGCCAGCGTTTGGCAAACATCGGCAGAAAATGCTTGGCTCCAAAAAGCGCGCCTGGTGTCGGGTCAAGATGGCCCCGGCCCGAGATGGCCAGGGTATGCCCGCCGTCGCCCCGACGGGTCACTGATACGGACGCAGTATGCAAAGCCGGCGGCAATCCCTCCGCGCCCGGTTTCACGGAGAGGATCGAGCTACGGACCGCCGCCTGCGGGAATTCCACACCAAGCTGCCGGAGGAAACTACTCGCCCATGCACCTCCGGCCATAACCACTTGCGTCGTCGCGATCACGCCACGTTCGGTGATCACGCCGGAGACAGCGCCGGCCGAAAGCTCAAGTCCACGTGCAGCGCAATTCTGCACAACCCGGCTGCCATGTTTCAGAACGCCTTTCGCGATGAGCGGTGCAGCGCGCGACGGATCGGCGATACCATCGCTCGGCGACCAGACGCCACCACGCCAGCTCTGCCCTGTCGCAACCCCGCGCTCCGTCGCCTCTTTCCCATCCAGCATGCGGGTATCCACGCCTTCACCGCGCGCGAACCGGCCCCAGTCCGCCCAGCCTTCTATCTCAGTCTCGCTGTTCGAGAGATAGAGCAACCCGCAGCGCCGGAAGCCCAGATCCTCTCCGAGATCCGCCGTCATCTCCTCCCAGAGGGCAAGGCTCTTCGTCGAAAGCGGCAATTCTCGCGCGTCTCTGTTCTGCTGTCGGCACCAGCCCCAGTTCCTGCTCGATTGCTCGCCACCGATCACGCCTTTCTCCAGCAACACGACCGACTTTCCGGCACGCGCAAGCCAATAAGCCGCACTCACGCCGACAATCCCGGCACCGATAACAACACAATCCGCTGACGCAGGCAGAATGTCTTCAGTGGTGATGCGCAACAAAGGGGCGGACATGGAGTTCTCCTATCATTCAGGCAATTCTATTCGCAATCGACCGATGGCGGCTACCGGATGCCCAACGTTTCGCAGCATAATCTGCTAAATTTAATTGACAGAAACACGTCGCTGATTTTTCTGCTGAAACATCGCGCCTCTAGCGCCTCAGGGAAGACGTCATGGCCAACCGCCACAAGCTCGACCGGATAGACCTCAAGATTCTCACGGAATTGCAGCGCAATGGCAGGATCACCAATGTCGAGTTGGCGGATCTCGTCAATTTGTCGCCGTCACCTTGCCTGATGCGCATGAAGAAGCTTCAGAAGGCCGGGTACATTACGGGATATACCGGGCAGATCGACGTCTCAAAACTCGGCGAAACGATGACTGTCTTCACCGAGATCACACTGAAGAATCACCGGCAGATCGATTTCGCCCGCTTTCAGGAGGCGATCGAGAAAATCGACAGTTGCGTAGAGTGTCATCTGGTCTCCGGGGGCTACGATTACATGCTGAAATTCGTGACGTCCGGGATCGTCGATTATCAGAACATCATCGAAACACTGATCGACCGCGATGTCGGGATCGACAAGTATTTCAGCTTCGTCGTGATAAAGACGCCCTTCGTGAAGAACCAGCTGCCCCTGACACGTCTTTTTAGCGACAGGCTCTGAAAGAACCAGCGCTCGCGTCAGCGACGGGAGAAAGTCGCGACCAGTTCAGGATCCTGTTCAAGCCCCGAGAGCCAGCCCGTATCGAGCTTCGGGACCGAGGAGATCAGCAACTTCGAATAGGGATGTTCGGCTTCTCGCGCCATTTTGGCTGCCGGCAAGGACTCCACGATCTCGCCCTTATACATGACCAGAACATCATCGCAGATCGCCTCGACCGTCGAGAGATCGTGGCTGATGAAGAGATAGCTCAGGCTCAATACGCGCTGGAGTTCCTCGAGCAACTCCAGGATCGCCGCCGCAACGACCGTGTCGAGCGCCGAGGTAATCTCATCGCAAAGGATAAGCTCGGGCTCGGCCGCCAGCGCTCTGGCAAGATTGACACGCTGCTTCTGCCCTCCTGAAAGCTCTCCCGGCAGGCGGTGGCGCAACTCGGCGGGCAGTCGAACCATATCGAGCAGCTCGATCACGCGTGCCTCCTGCGCACGCCCGGAAAGACCACGATAGAACTTAAGCGGACGCCCAAGAATGGCTCCGATGGACTGCGCCGGGTTGAGCGCGGTATCGGCGAGCTGGAAAACGATCTGCGCCCGCCGCAACTCCTCCTTCGTCCGTTCCTCCAGGGACAGACCCAGTTCCTGACCAGCCAACATCACATACCCGCGATAGGCCGGAACAATACCTGCGATCGCCCGCGCCAGCGTTGACTTGCCGGAACCAGATTCTCCGATCACGCCGAGATTGCGCCCGCGCTCCAACTTGAAACTCACATCCTTCAGAATCTTGATCTGCGGCTCGCCGCCAGCGACGTGCCCATATCCCGCATGGAGGCCCTCGACCTCCAGGATCGGTTTCTCCAGTGCGCCCCTAGGGACCGCGAAGGGCACATGCGGCACCGGCTCGAAAGCCGCCAGAAGCTCTTTCGTGTAGGCATGGGTCGGCGCTTCGAGGATCTGCTGCGTTGTCCCCGCTTCCTGAATTTCCCCGCCTTTGAGGACGATGATCCGATCGGCAATCTGCGCCACGACCGCAAGATCGTGGCTGACATAGACGCCGGCCATACCGCCCTTTTGCATCACATCCTTGAAAGCCCGGAGTACCTCGATCTGAGTTGTGACATCGAGGGCGGTTGTGGGCTCGTCGAAGATGACCAGCTGCGGGTCCCCGATCAGGGCCATCGCGGCCGAAAGACGCTGCAACTGCCCGCCAGAAACCTGATGAGGATAACGGTTGCCGATGTTCTCGGGATCCGGCAAGGCGAGTGCACGAAAAAGCTCCACCGCCTTCTTTTCAGCCTCGACGCGCGGCATTAACTCGTGAATGGTCGAGATCTCGATCACCTGCCGGATGATCCGCTGGCTCGGGTTGAAGGCCGCCGCGGCGGATTGCGGTACATATGAAACCGCCGTGCCACGCAAGCTGCTGCGCGCGCGCTCGTCCATTTCGGTGATGTGGTGCATGCCCACGCAGATCTCTCCGCCGGTGATTTCGCACCCAGGTCTTGCATGGCCCATGAGCGAGAGGGCGATAGTGGTTTTGCCGGAGCCGGACTCCCCGATCAGGGCGACGATCTCTCCGGGAGCGATGTCGAAATCGACCCCTTTGATAATCTTCAGCCGCCGCCCTGCATCGGTGGTCGCATCGACGGTCAGGCCGCGAACGGAAACAATCGGGCCGTCAGTCATCATTCGCTCCTGTCGCGGATCTTGGAGGGCAAATTATCGATGAACATGTTCACCGAAATCGTCAGTGTGGCGATGGCGATCGAGGGAAAAATCACCGCAGGCGCACCGAGAGACAGACCCTCGATATTTTCGCGCACCAGCGCACCCCAGTCGGCATTGGGTGGCTGCACGCCAAGCCCGAGGAATGACAGACCAGACAGCACGAGCACAATGAAGACGAAGCGCAGACCGAGATCCGCCAGCACCGGCCCAAGGATGTTCGGCAGGATCTCGCGCAGAATCAAATAAGGCGTCCGCTCGCCGCGGGCACGGGCGACGGTGACGAAGTCCATCGTGTTGATGTTCACGGCAAGGGCACGGGCAAATCGGTAGGAGCCGGGCAGATAGACCACCGCCAGGGTCAGAACCAGAACCGGGATTGAAGAGCCGACGGCGGCGACCACGACGAGCCCGAACAGCAGCGACGGAATGCCGTTGAAGGCATCCAGCAGGCGCGAGAGGATGATATCGAACCAGCCGCCTATCACAGCCGCGACCATCCCGAAAATGATGCCCCCGGTGCAGGCCAGTGTCACCGCCGCAAGCGATATGCCGACCGTGTAGCGAGCACCCATCAGAACGCGCGAAAAAATGTCCCGGCCGAGATAGTCGGTGCCCATCCAGAAGGCGCTGCTCATCGGGCTGAAATAGTCCCAATCGACGATCTTTCCGACCGGATAAGGGGTCAGCCACGGCCCCGCGACCGCGACAACCGCCCAGAAGAGGATGATCGCCAGCCCTATACGGCCGACCCAGTTGAACCTGTGGCCAGGTTTTCGGTTAGCGGGCAAGCGGAAGGAGTTTTTTTCACTCATCTGTGACGCAACCGGGGATTGGCTAGAATGGCGATCATGTCCGCCAGCGTGATCAGCGAGATATAGCTGACGCAAAAGATCATCGCGCAGGACTGGATCAGGGGAAGGTCGCGGGTGGCGACGGCATCGACCATGAGCTTCGCGACACCAGGGTAATTAAAGATCGTCTCGACGATGATAACGCCGCCAACGAGATAACTGAGCGACAACGCCACCGCGTTGGCGATCGGACCCAGCGCATTCGGAAGCGCATGGATCAAGACCCGGCGCGTCCGTGAGGCGCCTTTGAGAAGCGCCATTTCAACATAAGGCGTGTTGATCGTCTCGATCACCGCGGCGCGGGTCATGCGGATCATCTGGGCGGAGACGACAAATGCCAGCGCGATCACTGGCATCGCATAGGCGCGCAGCATATCCAGAACGGATCCGATATCGGCGCCAAAAGAGAGGGCCGGAAGCCATTTCAGCCACACCGCAAAGATCAGAACGGCGAGCGTCGCGACCATGAATTCGGGAATGGAGATCACGGAAATCGTCAGGATCGAGACAGCCCGGTCGAAGATAGAGCCACGCCACATGGCCGCACCAATGCCGAGCCCCAGAGCAATGGGCACTGAGATGACGGTCGTCACGGCAGCGAGGCGCATGGAATTGGTAAGCCGCCCGCCGATCAGTTCGACGACTTCCACATTATTGACGTAGGAGGTCCCGAGATCACCGGAGACCAAGCCGGTCAACCAGCCGAGAAAACGGCTCATGGCGGACTCATCCAGGCCCATAGCCGTGCGCAGTCCGGCTACGGCCTCGGGCGTCGCCGCCTGACCGAGCAGGATCTCGGCCACGTCGCCGGGCAGAAGTTCCGTCGCGAAAAACACGGCAAAAGACACGATGATCAAGGTGATCATCGCGATGCCTAGTCGCTGCGACATGAGGAACCAGGGAACCAAAGATGCGGGCAAGCCTACCTCCCGGAATGGAGAAGCCCGCGCGAAACAATTCCGCGCGGGCCAGGATGGTGGTGGATCAGCCCTCGAGCCAAACATGCTCCGCGAACGCGTAGCCCATCATGCCGCCAAGCGGATTGGACTTGAGCCCCTTGAGCTTGGTGCTGATCGCGTCGACGCCGGAGATATAGGCCGGAATGACGGTGCCTGCCTCGTTAGCGACCATTTCCTGCATGTCCCAATAGATCGCTGTCCGCTTTTCGTCGTCCAGCGCTCCCCGTGCCTCAACCAGCATGCTGTCGAACTTGGCCGACTTGAACTGGCTCTCGTTCCATGGCGCGTCGGAGGAATAGAGCAGCGAGAACAGGATGTCCGGCGTCGGGCGTGGATTGATGTTGCCGAAATGAACCGGCGCCTTCAGCCAGTAGTTCGACCAATAGCCGTCCGAGGGAACGCGCTGCACATCGAGATCCATGCCGATTTCTGCACCCGCCTGCTGCACGATCGTGGCCATATCGACCGAGGCGGTAGCGGCATCGGATGCGACGACCGGAATCTTCTGCCCCAGCAGCCCGGCTTTTTCGAAATGATACTTCGCCTTTTCCGGATCGAAGGCGCGGGGAGCAAGGTTCGGATTGTGATAGCGGTTGGCGGGCGACACCGGCTGATCATTGGCAACCTCGGCAAAGCCACGGAGCACGGATTTCTGGATCGCCTCGCGATGGATCAAATACTTCATACCCTCGACGAAGTCGGACTTGGCGCCAGGCTCAAGGTCAAGGCGAATGTTGAGATTGGTGTAATTGCCTGCCGTGGTCACAAAGGTTTCCACCGAAGGCTGGTTTTCCAGCATCCGCAGAGACCGAGCCTTGATTGATGCCGCGAGCTGGATGTCTCCGGAAAGCAGGGCATTCACCCGTGCATTGTTGTCGCTGATGGCGAAGAACTCGAAGCTGTCGAGATAGGGGCCCTCAGACTTGAAGTAATTCGGATTCTTGGTTGCGATGGAGCGAACGCCCGGCTCAAACACCTCGCAGACGAATGCACCCGTACCGTTGGCTTTGCTGAAATCGGTCGTGCCGTCGGCGATGATCATGAAATGGTGCAGAGCAAGGATCGTCGGCAGGTCCGCATTCGGCGCCGCGAGAACAATCTTCACCGTCAGATCGTCGATGGCTGAGATTTCCGACATTTGCTTGGCGATCGAATTAACCTTCGATCCAACAGCCTTATCCAAGTGGCGCTTCAGGGAATAGACGACGTCGGCAGCGCTCAGCGTTTTGCCGTCATGGAAGACCACGTCGCTCTTCAGCTTCACTTCCCAGGTCTTGGCATCATCGGAGGAGATGCTATCCGCCAGTTCCATCTGAACCTGACCGGCACTATCGAGGACGGTCAGGCGATTGTAGAAAGCGCAGCAGCGTACATAGTCGGTGGACAGCGATGCTTTCGCCGGATCCAGCGTATCGGCGGTCGAGGAGGACCAGCCCGCGGCCTTCAGGGAGCCGCCGCTTACCGGGGTCGCGGCCACCGCGTCGGAGGCACGCAGAAGCAGCCCGCTGCCTGCGGACATGGCAACGCCGGACGCCATCAGCATCTTCAGCAGATCACGGCGCGAGGCACCATGCCGGATGGCGTTTTCGATTGAGGAGTCGTCGCGGCCGGTCCAATTGGTCGGTAGTGTCTTAGTCATCTCAATTTCCCTGTTTCGTTTGAGGGCCACTTCCGGTTCTTGTCGCCGTGTCGGGCCGGTGGTGCAGTGGTCTCAGGTCCTGAAAGCGCTCTCTGCCGCTTTCGAAAGATCGATAAGCGCGTCGAATCGGTAATCGGGTTCGGTAAAGCTCTTGGGGGCGATTGTTCCGCCATAACCCTGCTGGGCATGACGGCGCTGGATCCAGACATTGGTCATGCCCAGCGCGCGTGAGACGCCGATATCGTGGTGCTGGCTCTGGGCGGTGTGAAGGATGTCTCCTTTGCTACCGCCATCCTTCTCGACGAAGGCGAAGACCTGATGGAAATAATCCGGGTCAGGCTTCTCGGTTCCGGTGTCGTCGGTTGTGAAACCGGCCCAGAACGGATTACCGAGCTTTTCGGCGTATTTCTCGAAGGCCCAACGACGAGCATTGGTCATCGCAATCAACTTGTAGCGGGCTTTCAGCATCGCCATCGCATCGGAGGAGTCTGGAAACGGCTTCGCGTCCCCGACCCGTTCGATCATCAACTGGCGGTATTCCTCTGTATCGGGTAACCCAAAGGCTTTTGCGATCTTGGAATAGCAACGCCCGAGATCATCGGGAAATCGCTCGGCCTCGGGCTCATAGCGCGCTTCGCGATAGACCGAAAGCGCAGCCTCACCATCGATCTCCCGGCTTTCGCGAGCGGCGATCTCCGCCAAGCCATCCTTGATCGCACCTTCAAAATCGATGAGCGTGCCGACCACGTCGAAAGTGACGTATGAAAACGCGGAGAGCGGTTTTACGGCCGTTTCTGTTGTCATCAGGATAGCCCTTTCGGTCACACGCCACAGTCAGCAGCATATTCTGTTGTTAGCTCGGAGGATTCCTGCCTGGCCATTGACGACGGCCACTCTCGCCCTGCTTTTTTGTATTTCGGGCGGTTGGCCCTATTCCCTGTTTGATTCAGTCTCCCCCCATATGAGCTCCAAGATTCTCCAAATCTTGGCTCATACACGGCAGAATCTTCCGTATTACGGAGCTGAGCGGAATTTCTCGCTACGGGCGGAAAGTGTCAGTAACCGACGGTCGTATCGACCAACCCGGGCAATGCCGCGCCGGCGCGGCTGGAACGGAGGACCGCCAGCGCATGCTCCGCCCCTTCCCGGTGATCCGTGCTCGCGGCCACATGAGGCGAGACGATCACGCGCGGGTCGGTCCATGCCCAATGGTCCTCGGGCAAAGGTTCGGGGTTCGTCACATCGAGCATTGCGGAGCCGAGCCGCCCGCTATCGAGCGCGGAACGCAAATCCGCCATGTCGAGCTGCGCACCGCGTCCGGCATGGACCAGATGCGCCCCTTTCGGCATTTTTGAAAACAGTTCGGCGTTCAATAGCCCCCGGGTCTCGTCGGTCAGCGGCAGAAGGCAGATCAACACGTCGCTCTCATGCAGGAACGGCTCTAGTGCGTCGGCACCGAAGATCCGCACCCCCTCGACCGCTGTGCCGGAACGGGAAAAACCGGCCACATTGAAACCAAGTCCCCCGAGTGTCTTGGCCACCAGCCGCCCGATCCGCCCCATCCCCATGATCCCGACCCGCCCGTTCCGCGCCAGCGGGACGTCGTGAGCCTTCCAGTGTCCGCTTGTCGCTTGGGACAGATAGGTCGGCATGTCGCGATAGAGCATCAGCGTCGCCATCACGACCCAATCGCGTACCATTTCATCGATGCCCGGCGATAGGGTGCGGCAAAGCCTGACACCCTTCGGCATCGCCGGCATCTGATCGACCCCTGCGCCGACCGAAATAACCAGTTCGAGATTAGGATAGATCCCAAGATCGGCGGGAGGCGTCCAACAGGCGAGATAGCGAATGTCGGCAGGATCCTTGACCTGATCGGCGCCGCAATAGAGGGTCTCCCCGGCCTCGGCAAAGACCTGCGCCCAGACAGCCGCACGCTCCGGGAAAGTTTGCAGCAAGAACCCCATCAGCCAAGAATCTCACGGATCTCCGGATCTTCCAGCGTCAGATCCAGAACCTTTCGGGTCCGCTCGACGATCTGGTCTATCTCCTCCATCGTGCAGCAAAGGGGCGGCGCATAACCGAAGATGCCCTGCGCAAAAGAGCGTATCACCAGTCCCTCTTCCCAGGCCCGGTCGAAGAGCCGGGTCGCGGGCTGCACGCTTGCCGGAAGCGGGATCTTCTTTTCCTTGTCCGTGACAAGCTCGACCGCCGCCAGCATCCCGCGCCCGCGCACATCGCCTACCAATGGATGATCGCGCAAGGTGTCGAGGCCGCTCATCAGGCGCGCGCCCGCCTTACGGCCATTCTCAAGCAACCCGCCTTCGTAAAGCGACAAGACTTCAAGTCCGACCGCAGCCGAGACCGGATGGGCTGAGTAAGTGAAACCATGTCCCACAGCCTTCATTCCCGCGCTCTCGGCGATCGTCTCGTAGACCCCGTTGGACATCAGAACCGCACCCATCGGCACATATCCCGAGGTCAGCCCCTTCGCCACAGTCATGAGGTCGGGAACGATCCCTTCCTCCTCGCAGGCAAAGAGAGGACCCGTGCGGCCAAAGCCGGTAATAACTTCATCGGCGACGAACAAGATCTCCATCTCGGCGCAAGCGTCGCGCATTGCCTTGATCCAGCCCTTCGGCGGCACCAGCACACCCCCGGAGCCCTGGATCGGCTCGACATAAAACGCGGCCACGCGCTCCGCGCCAATCTCTGCGGCCTTCGCCTTAAGTTCGGCAACCGAAGCAGCGATCACCGCATCGGCGTCGTCTCCGAGCGGATTGCGATAGAGATAGTGCGACGAAATTTTATGCTGCCACGCATAGGGAACGCCGAAACCGTCGTGAAAACCGGGCAGAGCCGTCAGGCCCGCGCCAGCTGAGCTCGATCCGTGATAGCCCTGCTCGACAGAGATAAACTGATCTCGGTCCGGCTGCCCCTTGGCATGCCAATAATAGCGGACGAAGCGGATCGTGCTGTCGACGGCGTCGGAGCCGCCAAGAGAGAAATAAACGTGGTTCAAGTCCCCCGGCGCGCGTTCGGCAAGGGCGGCTGCAAGCCGGATCGGCGCCTCGGCACCGAGATCGAAATAACCCGTCGCATATGGCAGCTTGCGCATCTGCTCTGCTGCGGCTTCAACGATGCTTTCATGACCGTAGCCTGCATTCACGCACCACAGCCCGGCAAAGCCGTCGATCAGTGTACGGCCTTCGGAATCAGTGACGGTCGCGCCTTTTGCGCCGGTCAGGATACGAACGCCGCGCGCTTCATGGCCCCGGAACGAGGATACCGGATGCACCAGATGGCAGCGGTCGAGTTCGGTGAGGGAATTGGCCAGCATCAAAATCTCCGTTTCCGCGAGGTCAGCCAAGCGCCTGGGCGGCAAGGGCAAACGTTTTATGTTCTGAGGTTGGGCGCGACTTCGGGCCGCACACCATTGCGGTGCCGCCTCCGACATGGGAAAGCCCGAGGCTTTCGACGAATTGCGGCTCGGCCACGTTCATCGGCATGTCGATACGCAGGAACTGCCCTTCGACCCTGCTCGCAGCCGCGGCTATTAAGGCGCGGGCCGTAACGGCGTCGCGGGCGACGATCGGTCCGACCAATTGGCCGCGTCCGAAAGGCCGCAACATGGCAAATCCGCCTTCTGCCCGAAAGACCGTCCCGATGCCAGCAATCCGAGTCAGGAGGGCACCGCGATCCATACCCGAAGCAGCAAGATCGAGCGTCGTGAACGACATGAGGTCGGCCGCCTCAACCGCGTCGACTTCCTCCACCGCGCGTTCCGGCGTAGCAGCCTTTGCAATCCCTTGATGCTGAAGGATTTCGCCAACGGCCTGGAAGCCTAGCTTCTCGTAGAGCGGCAGACCGTCGGCGGTCGCAACAAGGCGCAGTTCGCGCGCATCGGTACCATCCATCATCTGGGCCATCAGTTTGCGGCCAAGACCTCGACCACGCATCCGCGCATCGACAATGATCATGCTGAGCGTGGAAACGTCACCGAAATCCGACCGCAAGGCGGTGCCCACGACGTCGTCGCCGTTGAGCGCGACGACCCCGGTGGAGACGGAATGCACAAGCTTCCAATCTTCGGGACGGTGAGGCCAGGAGGCCTCGCGCGAAAGCCTCACCGCGCCATCGATATGTCGGCCGGTGAAAGCGTCCGAGGAAAGAATCTCCTGCGTCGCTGAACGGTTCATGAAAACTCCAATGATCGTCATGTTTGCACTGAGATTAGGCGCCGAGAGGCGGCATGATCGCCCAGATTGGCCGTCATCGCGGCACTTTGCGTCGCCGCCGCGCCACGGGACCGCAGAAAATTCCACACCAGCCCATAGCGCGCAGAATACCGGTTAGAGATCCAGCTTCAGCTCGCGATGACCCAAATCTTTCGCACCGTCTCCAGCGTCTGCCAGGTGCCAACGAAACCCGGCTTCATGACGAAACTCTCGCCAGCGCCGAAGTCTCGACTTTCACCACCCTCTTCGGTCAGGCGCGCACGGCCGGAAATAAGGTAACAGAACTCGAATGTCTCACCCTTGATCGAGCGAGTCGTTCCCGGGGTCGCTTCCCAGATTCCGGTGCGGATCTTGCCCCATTTCGCCGCTTCGGCCAGAGCCGTATCGAGCTCCCAGGTCCGGAAGACCGGATTGCCGTCAAGGAGGCGCTCGGGCAGCGCTTTGTCTTCGCGCGGAGCAAAGTCGGGGGTAAGAGACAGCGGGACGAGGTTGGCCATTTCAAGCTCCGTCGGTTAGGAGAACACATCGCCCCGGGCATCCGCTCGGGACCAGATGACCATCGCCCACCCCGACCGGCACGGGCCGCCGAAAGCACCCTCGTTGCGGCATTGCATGCCGCAACCGGGACCGGATACACAATTTCCTGCGCCGAAATGCGAAAACGCGGCAATCTCTGTTGGCTGGCTTGCGCAATGTTGAAGGCAGAACAGAAATCTCGGAGCAGTCCATGACCTTCCGCCCCAAATTCATCACCTTCGACACCCACGGCACGATGATCTTCTTCGACATGGGGGGGGCGGCACGCGACCATTACGCGGGCATACTCTCGCCGGAGCAGATGGAGGTTTTCATCAATAATTTCTCGGCCTACCGGGTGGATGAAATTCTTGGAGACTGGAAGCCGTATGCTGAGGTCGTCCACAACGCGCTAGAGCGCACCTGCAAGCGCAACGGCGTCGCGTTCGATCCCGCCGTTGCAGAGGATATCTACAATCGCGTGCCGACCTGGGGACCACATGCGGACGTGCCGGCCGGACTCGCAAAGGTCGCCAAAGAGATCCCTCTGGTGGCGCTGACTAATTCGATGAATGCGCAGATCCCGCATAATATCGCCAAGCTTGGCGCCCCCATCGCCCATGTGTTCACTTCGGAAAGCGCCGGTGCCTACAAGCCACGAATGCGCGCCTTTGAATACATGTTCGACATGCTCGGCTGCGGACCGGAAGACGTGGTGCATGTCTCCTCCAGCTTCCGCTACGACCTGATGACCGCGCATGACCTGGGCATCAAGCACAAGGTCTGGGTCAATCGCGGTCATGAGCCGGCGAACCCCTATTACGGCTACACGGAAATCGCCGACATTTCCGGCCTTGCCGGCGCCGTCGGCCTCTGAGATCTGCCCCCGCCCGCTTTCCGGAGACAGAGATGAAACTCACATCATACTGGCATGACAGCGCCTCCGCCTTTACCGGTGCCGAGACCGACCCCGTCGAGGGGGACGTAGACGTCGCGATCATTGGCGGTGGTTTCACGGGGCTCAATGCCGCGCGGCGTTTGGCCAAGGCCGGCGTGCGTATCGCTCTGCTCGAGGCCAGACATATCGGCGCGGGCGGCTCCGGTCGCAATGGCGGGCATCTCAATAACGGTATCGCGCACGGCTATGCGGACGCCAAAGCCCATCTCGGCGCGGAACGGGCCCATGCCCTCTATCGCGCCCATGACCGTTCCATCGAGATGATTGAGGAGGTTATCGCCGAGGAAGGAATCGACTGTGATTTCCGCCGCGCCGGCAAGCTCAAGCTGGCCTCCAAACCCAGCCATGTCGCCGGGCTGCGGGCCAATTTCGAGCTTATCCAGCGGGAAGTCGATGCAGACACACGCTGGCTCGAAAAAGAGAATCTCACGGAAGAAATCGGCTCCCCCCGTTTTCACGGCGCCATGCTCTATGAGAAGGCAGCGATGATGCATATGGGACGGTATGCGACCGGATTGGCGGATGCGGCATGCCGCCACGGCGCCCGGATCTGGGAAAACGCGCCGGTGCAGAGCCGAGCCCGGGCAGGAAGCGGATGGGAGCTCGCGACCCCAAGAGGCACGCTCCGCGCCGATCGGGTGGTGCTCGCCACCGGTGCCTATACCGGGCAAGTCAAGGCCGCGCCCTTCGGCTGGTTCCGCCGCCGCATCATTGCAGTCGGCTCCTTCATCATCGCCACCCGGCCTTTGACAGACGTCGAAGTGGCCGCGACGCTGCCGGGCAATCGCACTTGCGTCACCTCGATGAATATCGGGAATTACTTCCGCCTCTCGCCAGACAATCGCTTGATATTCGGCGGCAGAGCCCGTTTTTCCGCCGTCTCCGACGAGCAGTCGGACGCAAAATCTGGTGAGGTTCTGCGTGAGAGTCTTGCCCGCACCTTTCCCCATCTGGCCAATATTGAAATCGACTATTGCTGGGGAGGTTTGGTCGGTATGACGAAGGACCGGTTCCCGCGCGCGGGTGAACAGGACGGCTTGATCTATGGCATGGGCTACTCCGGACACGGAGCGCAGATGTCGACCCTCATCGGACAGAGCCTGGCCGACATGGCAATGGGACAGAAGGATACCAACCCGCTCGCCGGGCTCGACTGGCCGGCGATCCCCGCCTATTCGGACAAGCCCTGGTTTCTGCCTTTTGTCGGACTCTGGTTCGGCCTGAAGGATCGGCTGTCCTGAGCGTCCGATCGGCGCGAGAGCGTGCTTACCCGATCGAATGCGCCGCCAGGCCGAAAAGTTGAATGCCTTCGCTTGACCGACGATGAGGGCCGATACGCATTTCTGTGACCGTTTCGTACACGCCCATCCCCGCCGCCGCCAGGAAGCCGGTGAAAGGCTCGCTCTGCAATGGTGTGTCAAGACGCATAAAGCTGCCGACATTGGCCTGAACCAACGGCGCGATCATCTGCATCGCGATCCGGTCCGCCTCGGCGACGACCGGCCCGATTACCTTGCCTCGTCCGAACGGCCGCATCAGGGCATAGCCGACGATCTCGCCATTGCGCAACGCGATGCACCCCTCGGACAATTCAAGCAGCACCTTCAAAACCTCGGATCGGTCCGCGCCGAAAGCGGGCTGGTCGATGGCGAGCAAGGCGGGGACATCCTCTGGCATGAGTGCCCGGGTCTCGATCCCCTGGGCCGGCGTCGGCGAATGGATATCGCGCGCGATCCCCTGATGCTGCCAGATCCTGTTTACCGGAATGAAGCCCGCGCTCTCATAGAGGGAATAGCCTGCATGGGTCGCGCTCAGCCGCAGGTCACGCCCCTCGCAGTCGGTCATGATGCTGTTCAGCAGCCATCTTCCTGCGCCCTGGGTCTGCAGCCGCGGCGCGGTGACCATCATACCGAGCATCGCGAAATCGCCGCCCATATTGAAATACATGGCGGAACCCATCGCGCGGCCGATCTCGTCGATCGCGAGATAGCCCTCTCCCAAAGCCAGGAAGAGATCGAGATCGTGATCCCGATGCGGCCAGAATACGCCGAGGGTCAATTCATGCAGCAAATGCCGGTCTGCCGATTCAATCCGGCGCGCTGTCGCCTGATAGCAGTCAAGCGTCAGACGGCTTTCAGCGGCGGCACTCTCGCGCGGCCCCTGTGCGTTGGTGTTCAGATTCTGGCTCATCGACTTCCCGGATCATCCCTTGCCAGCATCCAGCAACGGAACCGCGCACAGTTCAAGTGTCCAATTGATCATGGCATGACGACAGCGGACTATTCTGCCGTTTCGAGCAATCCGGCAAACAAATCTGCGGCCTTCGGTCGCTCGGAATGGCGGTCACTATATTCTTTGACGGCCCTGAAAGAACTCATTCAATCAAAATTATCCCGCAAAACGAGAGATCTCCGCCCCTTGGCGATGGAAGCATTGCAATTTTGCCAACACTGATGGTCGCGACATCGAACGGTATTGATCGATTTCATAAGCCGCTTGGCTGAACTCTCAGTGTTTTGCCAAGGGTGCGGATCATTCCTAAATCCCCGAGGTAACATGCAATCCGGAGCCGTCTGAAAAGCGCGACAGGCGGAACGGGGATGGATCGACGATGGGCGTGTCTCCAAGAACCAGATTTGCCATCAAATGCCCGGCCCCGGGCCCAATTCCGAACCCGTGCCCGGAAAAGCCGGTTGCGATATGTAAGCCCGGCACTTCGCCGACTGGCGAGATGACCGGTATGGCGTCCGGGGTGGCATCGATCAGCCCCGCCCAACTATTTTTAACCGGTTTGCCTTTGAATATCGGAAAGGCGCGATCCAGGTTTTCCCGAGCAGTCCGCATGACAGATGGCACTGGTGCCGGATCAGTGACCCGCATCATTTCAAACGGCGATGGAGCATCCAATTTCCATCGATTGGGAATACGCGCCTCTTCAACAAAGCGCCGCCCCAAACGAAGCATCAGATTGTGCCTCTCAACCCGAAATGCGGGTAAGAAATCCAGCATGTAGCGGAAGCTGTCAGGCACGATATCTGCTGTATTTGCGCTGCCGTTTGCGACGGTGTAGCCACCGTCCGCGCGCTTTCGAAAAGCAAAACCCGCCCCAGAAGTTGAGACAGTTGGTCCGCCCTCAAACGGAGCCAAACGCATGACTGATGCCAGCACTTTCAGTTGCGGCAGGCGCACACCGATATTTCGACAAAACAGGCTGGACCAGATACCGCCGGCGAGGACGACGGACCCGCAGCGCACAGTTCCCAATTCTGTCACGACGCCGGAGATGCTCCCGGCCTCTGTTTCGATTCCGCGAACAGCGCAACGCGTAAGAACGTGCGCCCCAAGCTTCTGCGCCGCACGCGCCATCGCAGGTACCGCCAGCTGCGGTTCAGCGCGTCCGTCACTCTGCGTGTAGAGTGCCCCTTTCCAAGGCACTGTCGATCCAACAGCCAATTCTTCGACCATCGAGGATGTGGCCATTCGGGAATCCAGCTGGAATTCTTCAACCGAACGATGCCAGGCCTCGCGGCGCTCCAATACCCTTTCGTCAGGGCAAAGGTAGACAATGCCGCATTGATGGTAGCCGACATCCGCGTCGACACGTTTTCTCATGCCCCGCCACAATCGTTCGCTCTCAAGCATGAGCGGCATTTCGCGTGGATCACGATGGGATTTGCGCACCCACCCCCAATTCCGGCTCGACTGCTCGCCGGCTATCACACCCTTCTCGCAAAGAAGCGTGGAGACACCTTTTTCCGCCAGCGCCAAAGCTGTTGATACACCGGCAATACCGCCACCAATGACCACCACATCAACCGCCTTGGGCAATTTCGCATCGGCGGCGAACGTGGCGAGCTGAGGTGCCGCATGTTCTCCAAATTCAAATTGTGTGTTCACAGTCAACTCTTCACCGTCTCTGTACGCGCTGAAACCAAATCCGCAATTGTTGTTCGTACACCAATAAAAACCCGAACGGGTACGACACAAAAACACCATGTGCGCCCTTAACAATTCGCGCAATGAGGAACGCCATTCATATCTTCAAATTCGCGCGCGGCGATCCGGAACGCTGGCCATTGAGGCTTAGTCACTGTGCATTTCGGCTGCTGCCGGAGTGGAAGAGTCTCGAAGTATCAACTCGACGTCTACCGGACTATGCGGTGATGCGCGTTTGTTGGCTGGTTTCTCAGAAATGTAGCCGACAACGGTCAATCCGATCGTTTCCGAGGGCACGTCAACTGTCGTAACGGCGAATTGATGTGTATTCGGAATTCGAGATTGTCGATGCCGACAATAGAATTGTCGTCCAGCATAAACATGTTGCCCAAGGCGATGCGTGACGGGATGCTTGCAAACAAGAACAGTGACTACTGAAAAAAAATTTGGGGGAACGTCATGAACAAGATTGGTTTTATCGGTCTCGGCATCACTGGGGACTCGTTGGCCGGGCATTTGATCGCCGCTGATCACGAAGTCGAGCAGGATTGATCAATGTCTGACCACCCCCGCCTTATCCGGATGCATCCGACGGACAATGTCGCAGTCGTCGCCAATGACGGCGGGCTGCTCAAGGGAGTTGAGGTTGACGGCCTCACACTATCCGAAAACATTCCACAGGCGCACAAAGTTGCCCTGACGCCCCTTGCTGAGGGGGAGCCCGTGTTGCGCTACGGCGCTGTGATTGGCCACGCGGCTGTGCCGATACCGGCAGGCTCCTGGGTGAAGGAGACGAATCTAAACATGCCTCTGCCGCCGGTTCTTTCGGAACTGGCAATACCATCGGCCAAGCCTGCTGAACTCACGCCTTTGGAAGGCTATACGTTCCAGGGGTTCCGAAACCGTGATGGCTCGGTAGGAACCCGAAACATTCTAGCGATCACCAACACCGTTCAATGCGTTTCCGGCGTTGTCGGACATGCAGTTGAGCGGATCCGCCGCGAGATACTTCCGCGATTTCCATATGTCGACGATGTTGTCTCGCTTGATCACACTTATGGATGCGGCGTTGCCATCGATGCTCCGGGCGCGGTTGTTCCGATCCGCACCCTGCACAACATTGCCCGCAATCCGAACCTGTCCGAATCCACAATGGTCGTGAGTCTCGGTTGCGAAAAGCTGCAACCATCACGGCTTTTCCCGGACATGTTTGGAACACCGTCTGCGACAGGCGTAGATCAGGCCGATGATGCCAGCCTCATTACCCTGCAGGACGAAACGAATGTCGGTTTCGAAGCGATGATCGCGTCGATTCTCCGGTCTGCGGAACAACATTTGGCGGTCTTGAACGAGAGGAGACGGGAAAGCTGCCCTATCTCGGACCTTGTCGTTGGATTGCAGTGTGGCGGCAGCGATGCTCTGTCTGGCGTTACAGCCAATCCAGCCCTTGGAATCGCCGCCGATCTGATCGTGCGGGCTGGCGGCACGGTGATGTTCTCGGAGGTGACCGAGGTACGCGACGGAATCGACCAATTGGTGGCGCGTGCCGAGACACCAGAAGTTGCGCGGGATTTGATCCGAGAGATGCAGTGGTACGACGACTATCTGGAAGCCGGTCGATCCGATCGCAGTGCCAATACGACGCCTGGTAACAAGAAAGGCGGGTTATCGAATATCGCCGAGAAGGCGATGGGGTCGATCAGTAAATCTGGCTCCATGCCCATTTCCGGCGTGGTCCCGGCGGGTGAACGAGCGTCGCAAAAGGGACTGCTTTTCAACGCGACACCAGCATCCGATTTCATCTGCGGGACATTGCAGCTTGCCGCCGGCATGAATGTTCATGTCTTCACCACAGGGCGTGGCACACCTTATGGTCTTTCCGAGGTGCCGGTTGTTAAGGTGGTCACCCGCACCGATCTCGCGCGGCGCTGGCACGATCTGGTCGATATCGATGCAGGGCGGGTCATCTCGGCCAACGAGACGCTTGAAGCAATGGGGCTCAAGATGTTCGAAAAGATTCTCGCTGTCGCCAGCGGAGAGAAGACGAGCGCGGAACGTCTTGGTCTCAGCAACCAGCTTGCGCTCTTTAATCCGGGCCCGGTAACCTGACCGAACCGGAGCTGCGAGTTCTTTTTGATCGGGAAAGTCACGATGTCAGACGGCGCCAATAAAGTCAGCGAATGGACCCCGTCATCGCGATATCCAGATCCTTCCGTAATCTCGCTGGACCCTAGGTTCGACTCGCTGAAATTACCCCTTGCCGGGATCGAAAGGCTCGCCACCGGGTGCCGCTGGAACGAGGGGCCGGTCTGGTTTGGCGATGGTCGCTACCTTCTCTGGAGCGACATTCCCAATGATCGCATCATGCGTTGGGATGAGGCGACGGGAATAGTGTCCGCCTTCCGCCAACCATCGAACTTTTCAAACGGTCAGACGCGCGACCGACAAGGACGGCTTGTTTCATGTGAGCATGGCGGCAGGCGGGTCACGCGAACCGAGTATGACGGCAGCATCACTGTTTTGATGGACCGCTTTGACGGAAAACGGCTCAACTCCCCGAATGATGTTGTTGTTAAGGCCGACGGATCGGTCTGGTTTACGGACCCACCCTTCGGCATTTTGGGCAATTACGAAGGACATAAGGCGGAGGCCGAGTTAGGGCAGAACGTCTACCGCCTAGATCCGGAGACAGGCGAGGCATCCATCGTCGCCGACGACGTACTCGGGCCAAACGGGCTGGCGTTTTCGCCGGACGAAAGGAAGCTGTACATCGTCGAATCCCGAGGCCAACCAAACCGCAAAATCCTTGAGTACGATGTCTCTCGTGACGGCGTTTCAATTCAAGGAAAACGCGTGCTGATCGATGCCGGGCAAGGAACACCGGACGGATTTCGTGTCGATGTTCTTGGCAATCTTTGGTGTGGTTGGGGAATGGGATCTGAAGAGTTGGATGGCGTCATGGTGTTTTCGCCAGATGGATGCCCCATCGGCCGGATCGCTCTCCCGGAGCGCTGCGCCAACCTCTGCTTCGGAGGACGCGCCAACAGTCGCCTGTTCATGGCATCAAGCCATTCAGTCTATGCGCTGTACGTCAATGTTGCCGGCGTGACCGGCGGCTAGGGAAAACACCAAAGCATGTTTTGTCGCACTACCGGCAAAATAGCGCTCAGGCTACGAATCTATGGCCTGAGTATCGTCTTGGGAGCTCCCACGCGACCAGCATGAATTTCCGCAAAAGCACCTGGACCGTCTTCAAGCGGTCGTTCTTCAGCCCAGTCCAGAGCACCAAGTCGACCGTCGAAAATTGCGTGAGCTGTGTCGTGGAAATCCGTCGGCGTATAGGTATAGGTGCCGATAAAAGTGATTTCCTGCAGGGTCATGCGGCGAATATCGAGTCCTCCGGTTGCCTGACCGAGGCCGATATGGACAATCACTCCGCCCGGTTTCGCGGCAGCGCTAGCCGAAGCCCTTGTTGCTTCGATACCAACCGCGTCCACCACAAGATCGATGGCACCACCCTTCGGGCCGGAGCCCGGCTCCGCAGGGTCGAAAACACGGAAATTGCCGGCGCCGCTGACGGTACTGCGCCTCTCACTATTCGTCTCCGCGATCCAGATCTCACCCGCACCACGGCTCTCGAGGACGAGCGCGGCCCCGAGACCGATGGCTCCGCCGCCAAGCACAAGACAAGCCGAGGACGAAAGAGATCGCTGCAGTATACGCTCAGCTAGCCCCACCGCATGCCAACCGCATGCCATCGGTTCGGCGAGAGACGCTTTCACCGAAGATACATGCTCGGGCACTGTCACAACATTTCGGGCCGGAATTGCGAGATGGGTTGCGAAGGCGCCTTCGCGTGGTGGCATGGAAATTATCTGACGGTCGGGGCACAGATTGGCCCGGCCCTCGATACAGGCCCGGCAGACGCCGCAGGCGACCAGCGGATTAATTGTAACCCGTTCGCCAGTTCGGGGTCCCTGGACAATAGAGCCGGCCGCTTCATGACCGAGTATCAATGGAGCCGGACGGCGCTCGTCATGCCCGAGATAGGCATGCATGTCGGATCCGCAGATACCGACGGCCTCAACCCTGACAAGCAGTTCATCCGTAGCGGGTTCTGCATCCGGAACATTACGCATTTCGAGAGATTCCGGACCGGTATAAACGAGCGCTCTCATTTTGCTGTAAATCCTCCATCCACGAACAAGACCTGGCCCGTAACATAATTGGATGCCGGCGATGCAAGGAAGACAGCGGGTCCGACAAGATCCTGAAGCTCCCCGTTACGGCCGATACAGGTCTGAGCTGCATTGCGGGCGGCCCTATCGGCGTCACCGAAGACGGCTGCCGTCAGTTCGGTGGGGAAAAAACCGGGTGCAAGGGCATTTGCATTTATCCCGTCTGACGACCAGGCCTCGGCCATAGCGCGGGTAAGCTGCACAATCCCGCCTTTGGACGCTCCGTAGGCAATCCCTCCCGGGAAAGCACGTTCGCTTTGCAGCGAGGCAATGTTGATAATGCGGCCCCACCGTCTTTCCTTCATCGCGCCGACGAGACCTTGGGCGAGAAAAAACGGGGTGGCCAGGTTGACGTCCATCGTCGCATTCCAGCCTTCGGTCGTCACATCATCAGCCACTTGACGGGTATTCAATCCAGCCGCGTTAACAAGGATATC
This sequence comes from Nisaea sp., assembly GCF_039990255.1. Classification (GTDB taxonomy): domain Bacteria; phylum Pseudomonadota; class Alphaproteobacteria; order Thalassobaculales; family Thalassobaculaceae; genus Nisaea. The sequence continues at coordinate 21,125 of NZ_JBDXGG010000019.1, forward strand.
CGGAGGGCCGAAAGGCTCGGACAAACGTGAGCATATCGATTGCGCCGCAACTGCGCCGGAAACATCTCCGGCAATGGACGCAGTTTCTCCCTCAGTCTCTGCGGACCACGCTTCCAAAGCCTCAGAACGGCGTGCGACGCCAACAACCCGCGCGCCAAGTTCTGCGAAGGCGGAGGCGATGGCGCGGCCGATCCCGGAACTCGCACCGGTCACCACAGCTACGCGTCCGGAGAGGTCGAAATCGGGTGTCACGAGTCCTCAGCCGCAGAGAGATCAAAATTCTGGCCGGGGAAGTATTTCGCGAGGCGTACATCGGCTGTCCGTGCATGCGCCTCCATCCCCTCAAGACGCGAGATCCGTGCCGTAGCCTCAGCCACGGACATGCTGGCTTCACGGGTGGAGCGCTGCCAGGTGACGGTCTTCATGTATTTGCCGACAAACAATCCGCCGGAATATTTCGCGGCACCCTTGGTCGGCAAAACATGGTTCGGACCGGCAGCCTTGTCGCCAAAGGCAACGGTGGTCTCCTCTCCCAGGAACAAGGAGCCGTAATTGGCAAGGTTGTCGAGCCACCAGTCGAGGTCTTCGGCCTGGACCTGAAGATGCTCCGACGCATAATTATCGGATACCTCCACCGCCTCCTCCCGGCTGTCGACAACCATGATTTCTCCATAGTCGCGCCAGGCGGCTTTCGCATTGTCCGCATTGAACGAGGGCAGTGTGTCGATCAGTTCAGGCACCCGCTCAAGCACTTTTTCGGCCAACGCATGATCGAGCGAGATCAGCCAAACCGGTGAGTTGTAACCGTGTTCGGCCTGTCCCACGAGATCCCAGGCGACAATTTCCGGGTCGGCGGTCGCGTCTGCAATCACCATTGACTCCGTCGGGCCAGCAAACATGTCAATTCCAACCTTGCCGTAGAGAATGCGCTTGGCTTCTGCGACGAACTGATTGCCGGGGCCGACCAGAATGTTGGCTTCAGGTTGTCCGAACAGACCGAAGGCCATGGCGGCAATGCCCTGCACCCCTCCAAGACTCAACACCGCATCGGCTCCGCACAGGTCGAGTGTATAGAGAATGGCGGGGTTGATCCCGACACCGGGCCGAGGCGGGGAGCAGGCCGTTACGTGCCCTACTCCGGCAACCTTTGCCGTCGTGACGGTCATGATCGCGGAAGCGACATGCGAATACCGACCGCCCGGGACGTAACACCCGGCGGCTTGCATCGGGATTTGCTTCTGCCCGGCGATCAGACCGGGAATGATCTCGAACTCCGTGTCCTGGATCGTTGCTTTCTGGACTTCGGCGAAGCGCCTGACATTGTCGTACGAGAACCGGATATCGTCCTTGAGTTTCTGTGGAACCTGTTCAGCGGCGGCGGCAATGGTCTCGGCGGAGACAAGTATTTCGCCATCCCACTTGTCGAACTTGGCCGCATACTCCTGGGCCTTAGCGTCTCCGCCGGCCTCGATCTCGTCGAGTATTCCCTGCACGGTTTCCCGCACATCTTGCTCGCCTGTCGCTGAGGTCTTGGGAGCTTTCTTCAAATACAAAAGGGCCATGACAGCAATCTCGCTACTTGTAGATATCGGGAAGCAAAGTGGTGGAAACCGCTGGAATGAAGGCAATCAGCAACACCACGATGAGCATGAAGAAGACGAAAGGAACGGCGCGGGAGGCGATTTTGAGGATCGACTCGCCGGTGAGCCCCGAGACCACGAACAGATTAAGTCCCAATGGGGGAGTGATGAATCCGACACCAAGCGCCGTGATCATCATGATGCAGAACTGGATTTCGTTCATGCCGATATCGTCGGCGAGCGGTTTCAGGATCGGCGCCAGGATGACGATGTTCGGCGTTGTCTCCATCACGCATCCGGCCGTGATCAGGATCACGATCATGAGAAGGGTCAGGAGGTAAGGGTTTTCAGTAAGAGAGGTGACCGCGAACACAAAACCCTGCGGAACACCAAGTGCGGCAAGGGTCTGGGCGAGCGGCAGTGAGAAGGCAATGATCGGAAGAATGACACCGTTTACCTTCGCGGAGCTGACGAGCATCTCCGGAAAGTCCGACAATTTCAGAGTCTTCAGCGCAAAGCCCAGGGCGATGGTGACGACCACCGCCGTCGCACCAGCTTCCGTCGGAGTCAGCCGGCCGGAGAAAATGCCGTAAAATATGATCCCTGGTACCAGGAACGCATACCAGCCGCTTTTAAGCGCCTTGCCAATATTTCCCAGCCATTCGCCCACAGTAATTGCACCGCCGCCTTCGTAGGCGTGGATGCGATTGACTACAATATTGGTGACCAGGATCGATACGAGGATCGCAACGCCGGGTATCACTGCCGCCTGGAACAGGGTCGAGGCGGAGATGCCGAGAACCAGACCAATGACGATATAGGCAATCGATGGTGGGATAAGGATGCCGGTACATGCCCCAGCCGCAACGAGTGCACAGGCATAGGGCCTTGGATACCCGGATTCCACCAGACGATTGATGGTCATTCGACCGACCGCTGCGGCGCCTGCGGCATCCGATCCGGAGATCGCCGAGAACATGCCGCAAACCAGAACCGTCGCTGAGCCGAAACCGCCTTTTGCCCAACAGGTCATCGCTTCCGCGACATCCAGAAATTTCCGGCTGAGACCGGTCCTGACCAGCACATCGCCAGTCAGGATAAACAAGGGAACTGCCGTCAGGGCGAAATGATCAATCCCATCGAAAAGCGACTCACCAATCAGGGAGAGCGGCAAGACCTCGGAGAGCATCAACATAGCGACAGCGGCTGCACCGATCGCGGCCCATACGGGAATACCGAGAGCGACCAGCAGGACGAACAGAAGAACAGGGCCGTAGAAATACCAGCCGAGTTCGACGGTCTGCTGCTGTACTTGATTCCAGAGCATATTTTCCTCCTCAGTCGAACAGTTGGCCGCCCTCATACACCTTGCGGCCGGCGATCAGATCCCGGACGTCGCGGATGAGAGACTGGATGAGGCGGAAAATCATGAGGGAAAACCCGAGCGGTACAGCCATCAGGAACCAGACCATCGAGACTCGCAATCCATGGCTGACAGATCCGAATTTCCAGGATGTCGCGACCGTTTCAGCAGACCAGTAAACCGCGATGCATGCCACCGCGAGCATCACCAGATCGCCGAGAATGTAGAGGAGTGCTTTTAGCCGGGGACTGACATAGTGATAAATGACATCGATGCGGATATGGGCGCGTTCACGCACCGCCGACGCGGCTCCGATCCAGGCGAGATATATGAAGGCATACCGGACAACCTCCTCCCCCCAGATCGATGAGAAAGCAAACACCTCCCGGCGCACCACCTCAACCGCCATGGTGATGACGAGCATGCTGTAGAAAAGCAGTAGCGCCCAGCGCTCCGCATTTCGATTCATAATACCAAGCATAGGACCCTCCCCTTGGCTCCGGATTCCAACAGGAACGGCGGGAGATCGAAAAGGATCTCCGGACGCTCCCGGGAAGCAGCACCGGGCGGCGATGACCGCCCGGCGACACGGTTGCGAGAAGAAGGCCTTTAAGCGTCGTGGACGTAGTGGCGGCCCATGGTTCCGGCTGCCTCAACAAGCCTATCGAACTTGTCCATTGAGCCTGCAAGCTCGACCTTATAGGGGTCCCACTCCGAACGCTGATAACCGCCGGCTTCTTGCCAGAGACTCAATTCGTCAGCGGTGGGCGAATAGAATTGCACGCCGGACTTACTAAGCTCCGCCATCGCGTAGGTTCGGGCAGAAGGAACCTTCGCCAAATTCTGAGCCGCCGTCATATCAGACGCGAAGTCGATACCGTCCTGCACGTCCTTCGGTAGCGAATTGAACCATTCAAGATTGCAGGAATAGACCTGGCTGTCCGGCACCGCCTGGGAGAACGTTACCCAGGACAGGATATCCTTGAAGCCGAACACATAAAGGGCGCCCACAGACGGATCGAGCGCATCGGCAACCCCCTGTTTGATGGCCGAAGGCGTTTCGCCCCACGCAACAGGCGTCGGGTTTGCACCGACCATGCGGTAATACTGCTGAAGCATCTTCGATCCGGGCACCCGGAACTTAACACCGTCAAGGTCCGCCGGCGTTTTGACCGGTCCCGCGCCACCCTTGCGGACAGCGACCACTCGCGGATCGATAACCACATAGAAAAGTGGCTTGAAACCTTTGGCCTCCACGCTTGGGTGGACCTCATCCTTCCAGACTTTCGAGTTCACCAGGTTCACGAAACGCTGATTGGCACCGCAGAAATACGGCATGTTAATCAGATCGACCGTCGGGGCGAACGGGGCGAAATTCGACAGAGAATGCTGTGCCGCCTGGATCGTTCCATTCTGGACCTTTGAGGCAAGCGCGCCACCAGCGCCCAATTGTCCTCCGGGTGCAAGCTTCACATAGACTTTTCCGTTGGTGGCATTCTGGATGTTTTCCTTGAGGTCCAGCTGCATGATCGGGTAACTGCGCGACGCGCCAAGAATATACGCGGTCGCGATAGTCATAATGTGATCGGCGGCCTTCTCACGGCTTCGCTCTTCTTTGGCGGTCTGTGCGACGGCCTCTGTCGAGGTCAGCGCCCCGGCGGATGCGGCGACAACTGCCGTCGTAAATCCTGCTGTTCCTGTGAGTTTCAGAAAACGGCGTCGCTCCAGCGACTTGATTTCGTTCCGCTCCTTTGAGTCACTCATTTTCGGGTCCTCCCTCTGTTCCCTTTTGTCCTGACTTTATCGTTTGGCAGGTTTGGCGGATTTTTCCGCGAGCAGGATTGCGACCACAAAAAACAAGACGGCCGTGAACAATGTCAGTGCATCGCCTACGTCGTTCAGAAATGTTGTGGAACCTGCGCCACCAAGCGCAACGTTGGAAAGGAAGATCAGGAAGACCACTGATGCGGCCACCAGCGACGCTCGCTGCCCATTTACCTTCATTCTTTCCTCCCTTTGACAGCCTCTTAACGGGCCAATCAGCGCAAATTGTAAACGCTTACATTAACAATGCAAGCGTTTACATAAGTGACATGATATCTTGCTGTTGAATCAATCACCAAAGTGTACTTTCGATGACAGTGAACAAAGCTCCAAGGATCGAGGAAGTTGCCAGAATTGCCGGAGTGTCGACTGCGACTGTATCCCGGTGCCTGAATAATCCGGACAGCGTCAGAGCCAGTACGCGGCTTACAGTCGAAGCCGCAATCAAGGAAACAGGATACACCCCGCATTTCGGTGGGCGTGCGCTCGCAATGAACCGGACGCATACGATCGGGGCGGTGATCCCGACAATGGAGAATGCCATTTTCGCCCGCGGTCTCCAGGCGGTCCAGGAGCGTTTGAGCGATAGCGGCACCACCTTGCTGCTGGCTTGCTCCAGCTACGACCCGGAGCGTGAAGCCAGCCAGATCCGAACCCTGATCCAACGCGGTGTAGACGGCCTTCTTCTTATCGGCGAGGCACGGCCGGAGAGCAGCTACGAGCTTTTGAAGATGAGGAATATTCCGGTCGTTCTTGTCTGGTGCAACGGAGAGACGACAGATCATCTCTGTATTGGTTTCGATAACAGGGAAGCAGCGCGCCGGATGGCACTTGCGGTTTGTGACTACGGACACCGTGACATCGCGATGGTGGCAGGAATCACAAGCTGGAACGATCGTGCCGCACGACGTGTCGAAGGTGTTCGTGAGGCGCTTGAATCCGTCGGTTTAACACTTGATGAAACGAACCTGATTGAAGCGGACTACACTTTGGAAGCCGGCGCACAGGCACTCCGGAAACTGATGAATGGAAGCAACCGGCCAACGGCCGTTATATGCGGAAACGATGTTCTTGCGGCGGGTGTTCTTCAGGCCGCAAAGCAAATCGGGCTCCGGGTTCCAGAAGAATTGTCGATCACCGGTTTCGACGACATCGAACTCGCATCGGTCATGGACCCGGCATTGACGACGGTACATGTCCCTCACAGACGGATGGGCTGGACTGCCGCCGACAAACTTCTTGAAATGCAATCTGGCTCAGCAGATGGAAGCAACGTTAGCTTTGCAACAGACTTAATCATTCGATCGTCACTTGCCCGCAAAAGCTAAAGCCAGTGCTGACCCCAATCATGCCGCTTCATGTCCGCTACGGTGAAGAAGCATCGCTGATCGCATGGAGTGACTGTGTCTCACGTCGCCGTGACGGTTCGGTCAGCAACCTGATCTGCTCCCGGAAATTCATCCCGCTGGGTGACCCAAAAACGGAGAGCCGTCGACAGTTAAGATTTGTCATCAAATGCATTTCAGCCCACGCTCGAACAACGTTACGAAGAGTTCTAACTCTCTGTAGGTCCGTTGCCGGGCCGCCGTGAGTGTCATGTCCAAATCTGATTGCATCGGAACGAAAATGCCGGCGTACGGAGAATTTTCCAAAACAGCGACAGACAATGGAGCACGAGGAACCACGTACTCGCTGCTTGCTCCGGCGGCGCCCCTCCAGGTGAAGCACGCCTGTGAGGAGACCGGCCCCGATCGCGTCGCGCTCCTCCTCACGGTGGGGTGAAGCGTGCGTTTCACGCTCGATCAACTCAGGGCTTTCCTGGCCGTCGCCCGTACGGGCAATGTACGCCGGGCTGCGGAGGAATTGCACCTGACTCAGCCTGCGGTAACTGCGCGCGTCAGAACACTGGAGTCAGCGCTGGGAGTGGAACTGTTTGACCGTTCTGCCTCCATGCGCACGACCAAGAACGGGGCGGCATTGTTCGGTTATGCAGAACAGTATCTGAAGCTGAACAGCCTGATCCAGCGTGATGTGGGGCGGCCGGATGGTGTGGCGTCACTCTTCAGAATTGGTGTGTCCGAGACGATCGTTCAATCGTGGCTCCCCGATTTCATAGCGGCACTTAGGGAGGAGTTTCCTCGGCTCAATGTGGAGATTGATGTCGACATTTCCCGGTCACTCCGTGAACGGCTTCTCTCTAATGCGATCGATCTCGCTCTCCTGATGGGACCGGTCTCGGATTACCGGGTCGAGAACATCGCCCTCCCCGCCTACCAGATGACCTGGCTGCGCGCACCATCGCTGGCGGTGAGTGATCCGGCCGAGGGGGCGCCGGTCATTACCTTCGCACGCGATACCCGCCCCTTTCGTTTATTGAAAGAGACGCTTCTTGAACGCTACGGAACCGGCGCTGTCATTTTCCCGTCCTCGTCGCTTTCGGCCTGCTTCCGGCTGGTTGCTGCTGGCCTCGGTATTGGCGCGCTGCCCCTTTCGCTCGCGGCGGACTATCTCGCCTCTGGTCAGGTCGAGCAATTCGATCCAGGATGGATACCCGCGCCACTGAACTTCACCGCCTCATATCTTGCCACGCCGGAGGCGGTTGTAAGTGGCCGCGCGGCTGAGATCGCACAGAGGATCGCGGTTGCTTATGATAAAAAATAGTGATCAAAATCGTATAAAATTACTAATTTGAACCTGATCGACTGTGCTGCTTACTGTTTCTCCCATAGAGGGAGAACTCATGAACAAGCAGCGCGAAAATGAGAATTTTCCATATCAGGATCTTACCGGCCGGGACGTTGCATCCGTACGGTCGGAGATCCGATCAGGTAATTATCGCGATCATACTGCCGGGCTCGCTGCTGGAAAACTCCAAGTCAATCTCGCGATCCTGCCTGCTGACCTGGCGGCGGATTTTGAAGCTTTCTGTCGTAAGAACCCTCAGCCCTGCCCTCTGGTAGGGATGACGGAACCCGGTAACCCGCATTGGCCCGCGCTGGGCGAGATCGATGTCCGAACCGATACCCCATCATACAACATCTACCGCGACGGCACGCTGATCGAGTCGGTGCCAGATCTGAATGAAGTCTGGCGTGACGACCTTGTAGCCTTTGCGATCGGCTGTTCTTTCACCTTTGAGACCGCGCTGATCGCAGCGGGTGTTCCGATGGCACACATTAACGCCGACAAGACGGTGCCGATGTACCGCACGACCATCGAAACAGTCCCCGCAGGTCCTTTTGATTGTGGAATGGTTGTATCGCTCCGCTATGTGTCGCCGGAACAAGTCGATCTGGCGCGGGAGATCACCGCCCGATTTCCGTGGGCGCACGGCGCGCCGGTCCATATCGGAGATCCGGCCGAGATTGGCATCAAGGACGTCCAAACGCCCGACTGGGGTGATCCACCGGTCACGACCGATGGCGTCCCGATGTTCTGGGCTTGCGGGGTGACCCCCCAGAACGCGCTCGCGGAAGCCCGCCCGCCAATTTGTATCACCCATACTCCAGGGAGGATGCTGATCACGGATATCGACGACCAGACCAACAGTTTCATCGCTTAAAAATCAAAAAACAGGGAGAAAAAAATGAAAAACCTAACCGCTTTGGCGGCAGCTTTCGCTGTCACACTGGGCGTTGCCGCTTCCGGACCGGCAAAAGCCGACGGCCCGTCGGTCATCAAGGCCGTGGGAACCTGGGGAAGCCTGACAAACTATCAAAAACACGAGGGCCCGTTCTGGAATGAGCGCATTGCCAAAGCATCTGGCGGGTCGATTATCGGAGAGATCAAGCCCCAGACCGAACTTGGTCTGAAAGGCTTCGAGATCATGCGCCTGGTAAAGAACGGCGTCTTCGATTTCGCCTTCGGACTTCCGGGGTATGTGGCGGCAGAGAATGCCGTGTTCGAGGGCGCTGACCTTTCTTCTGTGACCCAGGACATCGAGACCGAACGGAGCGTGGCAAAAGCCTATTTCCCTATCCTCGAGAAAGCCTTTGCAGATATTTATAACGCAAAGCTTCTGATGCTCTATCCGTTCCCCAGCCAGATGCTCTGGTGCAACGCCGAAGTGAACGGGATCAAGGATCTGAAGGGCAAGAAGATCCGGGTCTACTCCACCACGCTCGGCGATTTTGTAGAGGGTGTCGGCGGCACCTCCGTGACCGTGCCTTTTGCGGAAGTCGTCCCTGCGCTGGAGAAAGGTGTCGTGGATTGCGGCATCACCGGAACCATGCCTGCCTACAAGGCTAAATGGCATCAGGTTGCGACCCACGCCTATACGCTGCGGGTTGGCTGGGGCCTTGCCTTCGGTGCCATGAACATGAACAAGTGGAATGCTCTGGGCGCCGAGAAGCAAGCCCTTCTGCAAAGGGAGCTTGCTATCCTGAACGATCAGATGTGGACCGAGACGGCGACCCAGGATGACGTCGCAGTCAGCTGCATCACCGGCGGAAAATGCGACATAGGCGAGCCGGGCGGTATGACACTGGTCAAACCGTCAGCCGAGGATCTCGCCCTGCGAGACAGCATCGCGACCGATGTCGTCCTTGCCCGCTGGGCGGACCGCTGCGGCGCGGAGTGTGCGGCGGACTGGAACAATACCGTCGGCAAGATTCTCGGGCTGACGGCAAAAACACAGTAAGCTGGGTTTCACCGGCGCCGGATAAAACCCGGCGCCGGTTGACCTGCAAAGACCGGCACTGGTTCAAATATCGAGGAGTTTCCACATGCTTGGCATGATTGATGCCGCGCACAGGCTGTCCCGTTGGCTTGTATGGCTCGGTGGCGCACTGATCCTGGGGTCAGCATTTCTCGTTACCCTGGAAGTCGTCCTGCGGAAGCTCTTCAACACATCGCTCGCCGGTGCCGATGAAATCTCCGGCTATGCTTTCGGCGTTGCAACCTCCCTCGGCCTCGCCTTCGCACTTTTCGAACGCGCACATATACGGGTCGATGCGCTCTTCCTGATCCTTCCGCGGCCGCTAAGAATGTTTCTGAATTTCTTCGGCCTCGCCCTGCTTATCGGTTTTGCCGTGATCGTCACCTGGATGGCCTGGGGGCTTGTTGCCGACACGCTGCAACATGGTTCACGGTCGATCACGCCAATGCGCACACCGCTTGCCATCCCGCAAATTCCCTGGCTCGCAGGCTGGATATTCTTCGTCGCCTGCGGCGCACTGCTCTTCGTTGGAATGTTGTTCTCCACGCTCACCGGCAATATGGCCGAAGCGGATCGGCGGATCGGCGTGAAGACCCTGGACGAACAGATCAAAGACGAGACAGCGTGATGCTCACCAAAACCCTTCTGATCCTTCTGGGTCTCATCGCCCTTGCCGTTCCTGTCGCCGCCGCGCTCGGCTGGCTCGGTCTCACATTGCAGTATCTCGAAAGCCCTATGCCGCTGCACCGAGCGCTTGGCGACATGGTCTGGCAAACAGGCACCGATTTCCTGCTGGTCGCGATCCCCATGTTCATTCTTCTTGGCGAGATCCTGCTGCGCTCCGGCATCGCTGCCAGGATGTATGCGGGCATCGTCACCTGGCTCGGCTGGTTGCCGGGCGGGTTGATGCACGCCAACACAGGCTCCTGCGCCCTTTTTGCCGCGACGTCCGGCTCCTCTGTCGCAACAGCGGCAACCATCGGTACCGTCGCTATCCCGGAGATCGAGAAGCGCGGTTATAACGAGCGGATCTTTCTTGGAACCATCGCCGCCGGCGGCACGCTCGGCATTCTCATCCCCCCCTCCATCAACCTGATACTTTTCGGTCTGCTGACGGACACCTCCGTACCGGAGCTCTATCTCGCAGGCTTCATCCCGGGGTTCCTGCTTGCCGCACTCTTCATGGTCACTGTGGTCGTGCTCTGCATCGCGAAACCCGCCTGGGGCGGTGAGCCGGTAGTCTCGACATGGGCGGAACGGTTCGCGGCTCTCCCCTCTCTCTTGCCGCCGATCGGCATTTTCCTGGTCGTCGTCGGTTCAATCTACGCCGGCATCGCGACGCCGACGGAAGCCGCTGCACTTGGCGTCGTCGCCGCGCTGGGGCTCTCTTGGGCGAACGGCTCGCTATCGCTGGATATGATCCGGGCAGCAGTCGAGGGCACCATGCGGACAACCTCGATGATCCTGCTGATCATCCTTGCCGCAGTTTTCCTGAACTTTGTTTTGTCCGTGATCGGCCTCACTCAAGCGCTCGCGGATTTCGTCACGGGGCTCGGTCTCTCGCCGATGCAAACGATGCTGATGCTGATCGCGGTTCTGATCGTCGTCGGCTGCTTTATGGAGACGCTTTCCATGCTTCTCACCGTGGCGCCTCTGATCACGCCGATCGTCATTTCGCTCGGGTTCGACCCTGTCTGGTTCGGGATTCTGCTCATGGTCTTGCTTGAAACCGCACTCATCACGCCGCCGATCGGCATTAATCTTTATGTGGTTCAGGGCGTGCGCGAACGCGGTGAGTTGACCGACGTCATGATTGGAGCAGCACCTTTTGTCTTGACGATGTTTGCGATGATCGCTGTGCTGTTGATCTTTCCAGATGTTGCACTCTGGCTCCCAAGCCTCTTCTATTAGGCTGAGTGTTCTACTCAGCGATCATCAGGCACTAAAAATCTTTGGAATGCTGCGCCCCGGGCGCAATGGAGAAAATTTGTCATGTGGCAATTCTGGGTCGACCGTGGTGGCACCTTCACTGATATCGTAGCTCGTCGTCCGGACGGTGCGCTGGATACGCACAAGCTTTTGTCCGAAAATCCCGAGCGCTACCGTGATGCCGCAGTACAGGGGATCCGGGAATTGCTGGGGTTGGCAGACGGCGCAGCCGTGCCGGCGGGGACTATCGACTCCGTGAAGATGGGGACCACGGTTGCCACAAACGCTCTTCTGGAACGCAAGGGCGACCGCACTCTGCTCCTGATCACCGAGGGGTTCGGCGACCTCCTTCGCATCGGCCATCAGGCCCGCCCACGGATCTTCGATCTTCAGATCACCCTGCCGGAACTTCTTTACGAGCGGGTTGCGGAAGTCCATGAGCGACTGGACGCCGACGGCGAGACCGTAACGCCGCTTGACGAGGACAGCGTACGCACCGTGCTCAGGAAAGCGAAGGAAGACGGCATCGACAGTGTCGCTATTGCCTTCATGCATAGCTATCTCAACCCGGCTCACGAAGCGCGTGTCGCGGCAATCGCTGCCGAGGAAGGCTTCGGCCAGATCAGCGCGTCACACCAGACATCGCCGCTGATGAAACTTGTCCCGCGCGGCGACACCGCAGTGGTCGATGCCTATCTCTCACCGATCCTGCGGCGGTATGTGAATCAGGTCTCAGATGCGCTCGGGGGCGAGGGACGCCTGATGTTCATGCAGTCCAATGGCGGGCTCACGGACGCTACCCTGTTCCAGGGCAAGGATGCGATCCTGTCCGGGCCAGCCGGAGGCGTCGTCGGAATGGTGAAAACCGGGGAGCTTGCCGGTTATGACCGTCTGATCGGGTTCGACATGGGCGGCACATCAACGGATGTCTGCCACTATGCAGGCACGTACGAGCGATCTTTTGAAACCGAAGTCGCCGGCGTCCGCATGCGGGCCCCAATGATGAACATTCATACGGTCGCCGCCGGCGGTGGATCGATCCTGCATTTCCGGGACGGGCGCTTCCAGGTCGGTCCCGACAGCGCCGGCGCCGATCCAGGACCAGCCTGCTACCGGCGCGGCGGGCCGCTGACGGTGACTGACTGCAATGTCATGCTCGGCAAGCTGCAGCCTTCACATTTTCCAGCAGTCTTCGGGCCAAATGCAGATCAGCCGCTGGATGCAGCTGTCGTACGGGGGAAATTCGAAGTACTTGCGCGCGAGATCGCCGAGGAGACGGGCGATCCCGTCCGGTCGCCGGAGGACCTTGCCGAGGGTTTCCTGCGGATTGCTGTCGAAAACATGGCAAACGCGATCAAGAAGATCAGCGTGCAGCGCGGCTATGACGTTACGAAATACGTGCTGCAATGCTTCGGCGGCGCAGGCGGTCAGCATGCCTGTGCGGTCGCGGATGCTCTTGGCATGGAGACCGTCTTCGTACACCCCTTCGCCGGGGTGCTTTCGGCATATGGCATGGGACTGGCGGAAATCAGAGCCCTGCGCGAACGTCAATTCGATGCACCAATTTCATCGGTCGCAGGCGCAGAACAAGTCTTGCAGGAGGCGGCTGCCGAAGCTATCGCCGAAGTAGAAGGTCAAGGCGTCTCCCCGACGGAAATCCGCGTCGAGCGGCGTGCGCATCTACGCTATCGCGGCTCGCACCAGGCGCTGGAAGTGCCGTTCGGAGACGAGGCAGCGTTACGCGCCGGGTTCGAAGTCGCGCACCGGGCCCGTTTTGGCTTTGCTGCCGGAGAACGGGAGTTGGTGTTCGAGGCGCTCGCCGTCGAGGCTGTTGGCGGTGCGGCGGAAATAAGCGCTGAGGCGATCTCTGCTGGCGAGGGATCGCCCCCCGCTATTGATCACATCGACAGCCATTTCGGCGGGACGAATACGCCGCTCTATGACAGGGAAAGCATGTCATTCGGGCAAACCGTCGACGGGCCGGCAATCATCAAGGAGCCAACCGGCACCAATGTGATCGAACGAGGTTGGCAGGCAAAAGTCGATAAATGGGGACATCTGATCCTCACACGAACGGTTCCAATGGAACGGGCGGAGGCCGTTGGTTCGAACGCCGATCCGGTGATGCTTGAAGTGTTCAACAACCTCTTCATGTCCATTGCCGAGCAAATGGGCGCGACGCTGGCAAACACGGCATATTCCGTGAACATCAAAGAACGGCTCGATTTCTCCTGCGCCCTGTTCGCGCCGGATGGCGGGCTGGTCGCGAACGCGCCGCACGTGCCGGTGCATTTGGGCTCGATGTCGGAATCAATCCGCACGGTGATCCGTCTCAATCCGGATATGAAGGAAGGCGACGTCTACGTGCTCAATGCCCCGTTCAACGGCGGCACGCACCTTCCGGATGTAACCGTCGTCACACCGGTCTTCGACGGCGGCAAACCGATTTTCTATGTCGCGTCACGCGGTCACCATGCGGATATCGGCGGCAAAACGCCTGGCTCCGCTCCGCCCGACAGCCGTCATATCGAGGAAGAAGGCGTCCTCATTGACAATTTCAAGATGATTGACGGGGGTCGGTTCCGGGAGGCGGAAACACGGTCGCTGCTTGCATCCGGTGCCTACCCTTGCCGGAACATCAACGAGAACATGGCCGATCTCGCGGCTCAGGTAGCGGCGAACGAGACCGGCGCCCGGGAAGTTGCGAAGATGATCGGGCAGTTCGGACTGGAAACCGTGCATGCCTATATGGGGCACGTGCAAGACAATGCCGAGGAATGCGTCCGACGCGTGATCGACGCCCTGAAAGACGGGTCTGTCGACTATGAACTCGATAACGGTGAATTTATCCGTGTCGCCGTTCGGGTCAATCATGAGCAACGCACGGCGGAGATCGATTTCACCGGCACGGCGTCGAACGCATTGAACTATAACGCGCCGCTCTCCGTGTGCCATGCCGTCGTGCTCTATGTCTTCCGAACTCTGGTCGGCGCACCGATCCCGTTGAATGAAGGTTGCTTCAAGCCATTGAAGATCGTCGCCCCGGAAGGCTCGATGGTGAATGCGCGCTATCCCTCAGCGGTAATCGCCGGAAACACCGAAGTCAGCCAGCTTGCCTGCAATGCCCTGATGGCGGCACTCGGCGCGATGGCGGGCTCCCAGGCCACTATGAACAACTATGTCTGGGGCAACGACCGCATTCAGAATTATGAGACGATCTGCGGCGGCACCGGCGCCGGCCCGGGCTTCGACGGCTGTTCTGCCGTGCAGACGCACATGACCAACACGCGGGGAACCGATCCAGAAGTACTCGAACATCGTTTCCCCGTCAGGCTTGAGGAGTGGTCGATCCGGCGCGGCTCAGGCGGGAACGGACGCTGGCGCGGCGGCGATGGTATCACCCGAAAGATGCGGTTCTTCGAGGATATGACAGTGACGACGCTCGGCTCACACCGCCGCGTTCCGCCCTTCGCGGGGCCAGATGCCATGCCCGGCGAGGTTGGACGGGAATGGATCATCCGCGCGGACGGTACTCTGGTCGATCATGCAGGTAACGACCAGAACGACATCCATGCTGGCGACCTGTTCATCATGCAGACCCCATCGGGCGGCGGATGGGGTCGTTCATAATGTAGGGTGTTACCTAATCTGGTTTGCTGTCTTCAGAACAAACGGCAGGAGGTCTCGGCACCATCTGAAAGGCGTTGGGTTTCTAGCTCTGCCGGATACGGGCCTTCGTCGTGTTCCTGCTGTTAAGGCGCACCGAGGTGGAATCTGCCCCCTCTTCACCTCGCGCACGCCCTGGCAGGAGCACGATGCCTTCGTCGCCCGGACCAATTCGGCTCATTTCCGATAGGCCACCAATGCGGACAACGCCAATCGGATATTGCTTTATCAGGGCAACCCTCAGTTCATGGAATTCGAGACGGTGCAGGAGTTCTGAGCTGAGCTTAGCTTTGGATGCCTGGGGCGCTGGTCCACACTCGCTGGCGATCTAGACCTGTCTTGAATGACAGAATTTGAGATACCAACTTCCGACCCAAAGCGGTCGTCCGCGCATTTACAATTAGGCGACAATCCAACTTGGTTGTGATCCTGCGCTGTAAGAGGCCAACTTAGTTGCGCCTCTTCGCGTCGCATGGGCCTTAAGCGCTGATTCTGAAGACGTGATAGTGCGCCCTACTCAAGATTGTCTCGATAATAGCCAAGAGCGACGATCAGGCTCTGAACCAGTGTGATTGCGCCGGCGATCGGGCGGAAGCGATGGATTTCGGCATCGTCTACGGTGAAATAGACTGACCCGTGGCGGGCGAGCGGGCTGGTGTCGGTGTCGGTTATGGTCAGGGTCGGAATCCCACGAATATGGGCATCCCGCACAACTTCAACGACGGCGGGTGCATATTCTGCGAAGGAGATTGCGACAAGCAAGTCCGTTGGCCGCAGAGTCGCGACTTGCTGCGGGACCATGCCACCAACGGCATCGAGCAAATTACACCGGTATTCGAGCCGGGTGAGGCCATAAGCGATATAGGCCGCGATCGGAAAGGCACGACGTTGGCCGATGACGTAAACCGTGTCGGCGTTGTGAAGCATCTCAATCGCAGTGCGGAGGCTTTCCGCCGGCACGGTCTCGCGGAGCCGGTCCAGGCAGAGTTCGGAAGCCTCTGTGAAAGCATTCAGGATTGCTTTCGGATCGTCCCCCGCAAGGGATTCCAGTTTTTCCCGATGCTCGTAAATAGTCTCACGCGAAACCGGAGCCCCTTCGATCAGCCGAAGCTTGAAGACCTTTTGCATGTTCGAGAAGCCGGAATACCCGAACTCCTTTGCAAAGCGCACCAAGGTAGAGGGCTGCACGCTGATACGGTCCGCGAGCACCGCGATTGTTTCCAACGCGAACCCGTTGGGATCCTCAAGGGCCCGTCCGGCGATCTTCTGCAGATGGGGGCTGAGATTGTCGTAACGCGACTGGATCGCGTGTCGCAACCGGTCGAAAGATTCGGGTGCCGTGTCCGTCTCGGCCAAACGCATTGCCTCCTAAAGAACTGATTTCACTCATATCGCGTTGAGCCTATTTCATCAACGGGAATGAAAATTTATTCATCCATAAAAAGAACGAAAATTCATTCTTGACAAAATCATCAAAAATTTATGCAATTAGAAAAATTCGAATAAAAATTCTAGTTATGGGGTGTCATGGAAAATCTCGATAGAAAGATTGGTTTCGTCGGTCTCGGCCTGATGGGGCGGGGAATGTCGGAGAATCTCGTTCGTAAAGGGTTTTCACTCTCTGTTCTCGGTCACCGCAAACGCGACAATATTGAAGCTCTCAAGGCACTGGGCGCCGAAGAGGCCCAAAGCGCAAAAGCACTTGCAGCCAACGCTGATGTGGTTGTGCTCTGCGTCACTGGAACGCCGCAGGTAGAAGAGGTCCTCTTTGGTACGGACGGTATTCTCGCCGGGGCGCGAGAGGGGCTGTTGGTCATCGATTGTTCGACCAGCGAGCCTGATTCCACATTGGCGAATGCGGAGAAACTTGCCGGTAAAGGCGCCGTACTGGTCGATGCACCGCTTGCGCGAACCCCGAAGGAAGCAGCCGAAGGCCGGCTCAACTCGATGGTCGGCGCGGCGGACGAGGATTTTCTTCGCACGCGCCCGATTCTTGAGGCCTTCTGCGAAAACATATTTCATATGGGGCCCGTCGGCGCCGGGCATAAAGCCAAACTCCTGAACAATTACATCACTATGGGACAGGCGGCGATGATCGCGGAAACGATGCATGCCTGCCGGGCCTGCGGCGTGCCGATGGATCGCTTCTTCGAGCTTGT
Organism: Nisaea sp.; assembly: GCF_039990255.1. Classification (GTDB taxonomy): domain Bacteria; phylum Pseudomonadota; class Alphaproteobacteria; order Thalassobaculales; family Thalassobaculaceae; genus Nisaea. The sequence goes on from NZ_JBDXGG010000019.1 coordinate 38,303, forward strand.
ATCCGCCGGCGGCGGGAACAGCGGCATTTTCCAGATGGTCGCTGGCTCAATCCTGAATGGTGACATGGACGGGCTGAATTTCGCGATCCGCAATGCCGCCAAGGACCTCTCTTACTACAGCCGCATGCGTGTTGGCGCCGACCTTGACCCCGGTATCGGAGGGCAGGTTTCCGCACGCTACGACGAGGCCCGCGATCAAGGCTTTGGCGATCGCACGGTCGGTCATCTCTTCGCATACGAGGATACCCGGACAGCCACCGCCCAAAAGCGCGGCGATTAGAAAAAAGTCCGGGCCTTAGTCTGATCGTGTCCCGCAAAGGGGCAACGAAATGCGCCCAGAAAGAGCGCGAAAATAAAAATCAAACGGGAGGAACAAAAAATGACAGAGAAGAAGATCCCGAACGGGACGACACTCAGCAAGGTCACACGCCGGAGTTTTCTCGGCGGCGCGGCCGCCATCGGTGCCAGCTCGGCTTTCATGGGGCCGTGGAAGCACAACCGCGTCTATGCTGCGGCATCCGACAAGCCGATCAAGATCGGCCTGACCCATGATGCCAGCGGTCAGTTCGCAAACTCCGGCCAGGCGGAGAAGCGCGGCACGATCATGGCGATTGATGAAGCAAACGAAGCCGGCGGCATCCTCGGGCGCAAGATCGAATATGTCTGGATGGACACGGAAACCAATCCGCAGACCGGAACCCGTGTTGCCGAACGCATGATCACGCGCGAGAACGCCCATTTCCTCATTGGCGCGATCCAGTCCGGAACCGCCAATGCTATCAGCCAGGTGGCCCAAAAATACGGCTGCATCTACTTCAATACCAATTCAAGCTCGCCCACAGAGTCAGGCAAGAACTGCCACCGGGTTAAGTTTGTCTGGGACGGCAATGGCGAGAATTTCAGCCGTGCCGCCGCCAACAACGCGATCAATGCTTTCGGCAAGAACTGGCTGCTGATCTACAACGACTATGTCTGGGGCCAGAACACAAACGCCGCGACCAAGAAGGTTGCAACAGGTTATGGCGCGACGGTCATGGACGAGATCGCGGTTCCTGTCGGAACCCGTGACTGGTCGAGCATTCTGTTGAAGATCCAGCAGGCCAAGCCCGACGTGGTGGCGGCAGCGGTTGGCGGAGACGACTTCAAGGTCATGCGGCAGCAGGTCCGCGACATGGGTCTCGACGGCAAACCGGCCTGGATCAACAACCAGCAGGACTGGCCCGATATCTTCGGTCTAGGGACGGATGCTGCGTTCGGCGTGTTCGGCACGACCTGGTACCATTATCTGGACCTCCCGGGCGTCGCCGACTTCGTGAAGCGATATCAGTCGCGGTACGAAACCACGCGGATCACCATGCCCGGCAACGTGACCTATAACGGGTATGTCGCCATGCGCGAACTCTTGCGGGTGACCGAGGAGGTCGGCTCGACCGACAACATCAAGATCATCAAGGCACTCGAAGGCCGCACCATGAGTGCCAAGGACCGGATGCAACATCATGATGCGGTGATCGATCCAACCTCGCATCAAGTGCAGCAGACGATCTATCTAGCCGAAGGCAACCGCAATCCGCGTGACGACACGGATTACTTCAAGATCCTGAGCAACTCCGATCCGGTGTCAATCCGCGCCGATGCAAACGCAACCTGCGGGCTCGAAGCCTACGCGGACACGCCGAACTACGATCAGGGCTGAACCGCAACCTCGACCGGTTTACTGATCCCTGTCCCGCGGGCGTGGCGGCCTATCAGCTGCCATGTCCGCGGATATTTTCCGAACTGACGACCGGCCATCGCCGGTACCCGGAAGCTGCATGTACGATCTCATACCTCATCTCATCAACGGCCTCGCGCTCGGGCTCCTGTTTGCGCTGCTCGGTCTCGGATTCATGCTGATTATCGGCGTGATGGAGGTCATCAACCTTGCGCACGGCTCGCTCTTCGCACTCGGGGCTTATATGGCACTGGCCCTGATGGCGCCGGACGGCGGCGTGCCTTTCGCTTTCATGGATCCCTATTACGCTCTCCCGGATGTCGCGCGATACGTCATCGCCCTCGTCGTGGGGCCAGCGATCGTCGGCGTGATCGGCATGGGACTGGAGCTTTGTCTCCGCCGGACCTATGGCACGGACCCCCTCTATGGCTTGCTGCTCACCTTCGGCGCCGCGCTCGTGCTGGAGGAAGTGATCCGTGAGATCTGGGGATCCAGCGAATATTATCTGCCGATCCCGAAGGGGATTTCGGGCGGCTTCATCTTCGGCGACCTGATCTATTCCAACTACCGGATCTACGCGGCGCTCTTCGCCGCCGCCATGATCGGCGTGCTCTGGCTGTTCCTGAATCGCACGCCCTACGGCGCGGTGATCAAGGCCGGCGCGCATGACAGCGAGATGGTCCGGGCGCTTGGCTACAACCTGAAACGCCTCCGGCTTTTCGTCTTTGCCTTCGGTGCCGCACTCGCGGCAATCGCCGGGATCATCATGGCACCGATCTGGGGCATCCGACCTGTCGTTGGTGTCGATGCCGTGATCCCGGCATTCGTTGTCATCGTGCTCGGCGGTGTCGGCAGTTTCTGGGGCGCTGTCTCGGCGGGAACCCTCGTGGGCCTGGTCGTGGGCTTTACGGCCGCCTTCCTGACCGACTGGTCGATGCTGTCCATGTATCTGCTGCTGCTTGCTGTTGTGACGTTCCGCGCGCGCGGGATCGCCGGCAAGGCAAGTGTTCTGGAGGCGTAAGGGGAGAGTATGGAGTACGACCGCAAACAGACAACCGCCTGGATAACTCCTCAAATGCTGGTGGCCTTTATCCTCTTCGGAACCATGCCGTTCTGGATCGAAGCTGTCGGGCTTTACCAGTATCTCGGGGTCGAGGTGATGATCTGGATGATCTTCGCTCTCGGTTTCAACCTGTTGCTTGGCTATACAGGCCTGCCATCCTTCGGACATGGTGCCTTTCTTGGCATCGGCGCCTATACGTTCGGACTGGCACAGTTCAATGTCTGGCCAAATCTCTGGTTTTGCCTGCTGGCCGCCATTGTGGTGACCGGCCTGATCGGCGGAGTGGCGGCACTGTTCCTGTCGCATCGGCGGGGCATCTATTTCGCCCTGATGACAATCGCCGTCAGCCAGATTTTCTTCTTCATCGCCAGCAAATGGACGGATGTAACAGGCGGTGAGGACGGCATGCTGAATATCGCCCGCCTGCCGGTGGAACTCGGGGTCGCGTCCTTCTCCATAAAGAGCAATATCGGGCTCTTTTATTTGTCCTTCGCGCTCTTTGTTGCTGCCGTCATTCTCCTCTGGCGTCTGACGAATTCGCCTTATGGCCGGATTTTACGCGCCATCAAGCAGAACGAAATGCGCGTCCGCTTTGTCGGGTATGACGTGAAGTTCTTCAAGTGGAGCGTCTTCACCCTGTCCTGTGCGATCGCAGGGCTCGCGGGCGGGCTTTTCGCGATGGCGCAGGAAGGTGCGTATATCAACATCATGAGCCTGCAATGGTCCGGCATCATCGTGCTCATGACCCTGATTGGCGGCGGTTTCGTCAGCTTCTGGGGACCTGTCCTTGGCGTCGCGCTCTACTTCGTCGCCAGGGATGTACTTGGCGCCTATACGGAGAGCTGGTTGCTCTGGTTCGGCCTGATGTTCGTCCTGCTGGTCATGTTCAAGCCGGAAGGCATTGCGGGGATCTGGCGGGATCTGGTCATACGGCGCAAGGACCGGAAGACGGACAGCAACCAGGTCGGCGCTCTCGCTCAATCGGAAGCGGGGAGATAAGCAATGGCACTTTTTGAAGCCAGGAATCTGCACAAGCGGTTTGGCGACCAGGTTGTCCTGGAAGAGATCAACCTGAGTTTCGAGGCAGGCACGCTTGCCGGCATCATGGGGCCTAACGGGGCAGGAAAGACGACCTGTTTCAATGTCCTGACTGGCCGCTACAAGCCGGATCGGGGCAACGTGACATTCGACGGACGGGACATAACGGGACAATCGCCGGAGAAGATCGTCCAGGGCGGGATTGCCCGATCTTTCCAGATCATGAATCTGTTCGATGAATACAGCGCCATCGACAATATCAAGGTCGCGCTCCCGGACACCCGGCGGCGGCGTTTCGACATCCTGCATGCTTTCGACGGCGCAAGCGAAGCAGAGGCCCGCGCCGAGGCTGTGCTTGCCAGCGTAGGGCTTGCCGGCAAAGAGCATTTCCCCGCCGCGTCCTTGTCCTATGGCGAGCGGCGAGCGCTGGAAATCGGTGTGGCGTTGGCCGCCGATCCGGCAATTCTTTTCCTGGACGAGCCGACATCCGGTCTCGGGACCGAGGCGACAGGGCGGCTGGCCGATCTCGTCCGCAGTCTCAGGGACCGATATACGATCGTCGTTATCGAACACGACATGCGTTTCCTTTTCGGCCTGGCCGACCGGATCTCGGTTATCCACTGGGGGCAGGTTATTGCCGAAGGCACACCGGAGGAACTGCAAGCCAACAAATGGGTCCAGCGCTCGGCGCTCGGCTCCCTGAACTAGGAGGGGCCGATGCTGGCGATCAACGATATCGAGACCTTCTACGGCGAGACACAGGCTCTGTTCGGTGCTTCCATCGAAGTTGGAGAAGGCGAGATCGTTGCCTTGCTCGGACCGAACGGCGCAGGCAAGACGACGACGATCCGCTCCATCCTCGGGCTCACGCCTGTCCGGCAAGGAGACATAACCTTCGATGGCGAGGACATCACACGGCTTCAGACCCATCAGATCGCCCAGCGCGGTATCAGTTGGGTGCCGGACGACCGGCGTGTCTTTCCAACCCTGACGGTCGCTCGAAATCTGTCGATAGCGCGCAAGCGGACGCGCTTCCGGTCCTGGTCCCTGGACGAGTGTTACGGAATCTTTTCAGCCCTTGAGCACCTGATGGGCCGGGAATGCGAAAATCTATCCGGCGGTGAAATGCAGATGGTCGCAATCTCGCGGGCGCTGATTGGCGCACCGGGTCTGGTTCTGTTTGACGAGCCGTCCCAGGGGTTGGCGCCGAAGATCGTGCAAGATGTGATGAAGACAATTGGCCACCTCAAGTCCGAGGGAATATCGGTCCTCGTTGTCGAGCAGAACGCGCTGAGCATTCTCGACGTTGCTGATCGGGTCTACGTGATGGATCACGGCCGTATCATCCATCAGGGACCGGCGGTCGAGCTTCGCGACGACACAGGCCTGCGTGCAAAACTTCTGGGGATCTGAGGCATGAGCGCACCACTTCTGAAAGTTGACGGGCTGAGAAAGATCTACCGGAAAGGCCTGTTCGACCGGACCGAGACTTTCCGGCTTGAGGCCGATTTCGAGATTGACGAGCCAAAGGTCGTTGGATTGATGGGGCCGAACGGGTCCGGCAAAACAACTTTGTTCGAGCTGATCACCGGTTCAAACCAGCCGAGCGCGGGACAGGTAAGATGCCTCGGACGGAACATCCACGATGTGCGCTATGACGAGCGTGACCGGCTCGCCATCCATTATCACCAGTCCTATCAGGTCAGGCATTTCCGGCGGCTCAAGCCAAGTTTCCTGATGCAGCCGGCTGGCGTGGACTACCCGGTTGTCCACCTCTTTGACGAGCCGCAATTCAACACGCAGGACGGCTATATCGGTTTCATGCTCGAATTCTTTCGCAAGCTCAGGGGGGAGGAGAGGCTTGTTTTTCTCTGCGTGCATCCAAACGAACGCTTCCACCTCGAGATACTGCAGGAGATCTGTGAGGAATTTATCTTTGTGCAGGATGGCCGGCTGACCCACGCGAAAAATTTCGCGGACCTTGTTAAGGTTGAGAAAGCAAAATCCTATCTCGGTCAATTGTTGCACTAGGGAGTAACCGATGGAACTCTTTCAGAAAGCCTATTACCCCGAACCGGTCGATGAGGCGGGGGTCCGGAAACACTGGGACGGAGAAGGCTACTCCTTTCATCTCATGACTGATCCCATGGGACAGGAATGGAACGATTTCGTCCATGCGGTGGATGAATATGTCACCGTCGCCGAGGGGCAGCTCAGGATCAGCGTGGGCGAGGAGACCTTTGTCGCGAATCCCGGCGATCTCGTCTTCATTCCGCGAGATGTTCCACATTCCCTGAAGACGCTCTCCGCCGCTGGCTCCCGCTGGCTCTTTGGTTATAACTGAGTGCGGGGCAGCCGGAAATGAGTGAGTCCGTTGACGCTGTGAGTTTGACACCGGAGGTGGACATTGCGCGCCTCGGGAACCTGTTCGACCTGACTGGAAAGACCGCTTTCGTGCCAGGTGGATATGGCGCGATCGGCGCGGCGATCTGCTGGGGGTTGGCGTTGCATGGAGCGCGGGTTGCGGTCGCGGGGCCAAACGAGGATCGCAGCTATGCCCTTGCGAAGGCAATCCGCACCGCTGGACACGAAGCGGTTTCCTACTGTCTGGACGCGCGGCAGGTTCCGGAAATCCGTGAAACGGTTGATCATGTGGTGGAGGCGTTCGGCGGCATCGACATTCTGGTGAATTGCGTCGGTATCCAGAGAGAAGAAAATCTCCTCGAGGTGACTGAAGAGACCTTCGATGAGATGTACGAAACAAACCTGAAATCGGCGATGTTTCTCGGCCAGGCGGTGGCCAAGCATCAGATCGCGCGCGGGGCCGGCGGGCGCCACCTGCATCTGCTGTCCGTCCGCTCGCAACTTGCCCTCAGGGGACGGGGCTACTCGGCCTATTGCAGCACCAAGGGCGGGCTGCTCATGCTACTGAAACAGCATGCGATGGAACTGGCACCGCACGGGATTACCGTGAACGGCGTAGCGCCGACCTTCATCCAGTCGGACCGGATACGGCCTCATCTTGATCGGCCGGAGTTCCGTGATTTTATCCTGGAGCGCAATCCGCTCGGCCGCATAGGCGACCCGGTGGAAGTCGCCGGGCCGATCATCTCGCTGGTGTCGGATGCCGGAAGTTACATGACCGGACAGATTGTCTATGTTGATGGAGGGGTGACGGCAAGCCAATGAGCAAACTGGGAAAACGCGTTGCTGTGGTCACGGGCGCCAGCAAGGGGATTGGCTTTGCCGTAGCCCGTGAACTTGCAGGCCAGGGAGCCGACACATTCCTGGTCGCCCGCGATGGTGATCGTCTGGCAAAAGCGGCGGCTCGCATCGAAGAGGAAACTGGGCGGCGTAGCGCCTATGCCGCCGTCGATCTCGCAACCGAAGCGGGATGCGCCGAAGCCGCGGCATCCGCGACCAAGCATTTCGGATGGGTCGATATCCTGGTGAATAATGCGGGGGCAACCCGGGGCGGGAGGTTCGTCTCTCAGCCGGATACAGACTGGATCGACGGTTTTGCTCTCAAGTTCCATGGTGCGGTGCGTCTGACACGCCTGCTCTGGCCGGAACTGGCAAAGCGTTCCGGCAGCGTGGTGAATATCGGCGGCGGTGCCGCCCGTACGCCTCCGTCCGGATTTCTTGTCGGAGGCGCTGTGAATGCGGCGCTGGCGAACTTCACAAAGGGTCTTGCGGCTCTGGGGATCGAGGAGGACGTCAATGTGAATATCGTCCACCCCGGCATGACCGTGACAGAGCGGATGGAAGAGCTTCTCAAGGCGCAGGCTGAGGACAGCGGCGGCGATCTCGATGCCGTCCGTTCCGCCGCCATTGCACGGGAGGGCATCAGGCGGCTCGGAGAGCCTGAGGATGTGGCAGCCCTGGTTGCCTTTCTCTGCACACCGGCCGCCCGCCACATCCAGGGGACGGCGATTGCCGTTGACGGCGGCGCGACGCGCGGCCTCTTCTAGAAAAAAACAAGAACAGGCTCTTACAGGGGGAATCAGATATGTCGTGGCCAATTCAGCATTTTCATTACGTTCCAGGCTCTTCCAGCATTATCGAAATGATGCCTGGCGCACTGAAGGCGATGACCCAGTGCGCCGGCGTGAAGCCGGGTGAGAATGTCGTCATTGCCTGCGATACAAACAAGCTGCGCCTTGCCGAGGTGTTGGCGGCGGCGGCATACGCGGTCGGCGGCGTGCCGACAATCACCATGTTCACGCCGACCGGCGCACACGGCGCCCAGGTGCCTGATCCCGTGGTTGGCGCCTGCGCCCGGGCGGATGTCTTTTTCCTGCCGACCAGCTGGTCGATGACCCATACGGACGCGCGTATTGCCGCGTCGGAGAGCGGCGCCCGGGGCGCCACCATGTGCGAGGTGACGGAGGACTGTCTGGCCGCAGGCGGCATTCTTGCCGATTTCGAGGCGGCGGACAGGCTGGCTCGGAAGATCGGCGCGGTACTCGAGAAGACCGATACGATCCGCATGACCTCACCCTCGGGCACGGACCTGACCGGCAAGGTGACAAAGCGACCGATCCAGTACGAGACCGGACTGTTCCGCAATCCGGGCGAGTTTGGCGCTCTGCCGAACAGCGAGCTCAACATCTCGCCGATCGAAGGCTCGACCGAGGGGGTGATTGTTGGCAATGTCCGACTCATGGGATTCGGAATCTTGCGCGAGGAGCCGATCACCATCGAAGTGAAAAACGGCGAGGTGAGTAAGGCGTGGGGCGGTGCAGCGGCTGACTATCTCAACACGACGCTCGCGTCATTCAATGACCGCTCGGCCTATAACCTCGCCGAGTTCGCTGTCGGCCTCAACCCAAAGGCGCGATCCTATGCAACCAATCTCGAGGATCTCGGCCGGCTCGGCTTCGGCCATCACGGCATCGGCAGTAACTATGCCATTGGCGGCAACGTGAAAGCCCCGTGTCATATCGATGTGATCTACACCGATGCGACATTGGAACTCGATGGCAAGACGGTACTGGAACGGGGTGAGCTGCGGGTCTGAGACATCGATCGAATGCGGTTGCACCGTGTCAGAGAGAATGATGCACCATGCCCTTAGGTATGGGGTTATTCAATATAGCAGGTGTTCTGCACCCAAGCAGAAACCGCATGGTTCTGGGTATGATCTGACAAGCACCTCGAAGTTGATGCAAGTTCTGAAAAGACGCTAACAGCCCAAGAGGGCGGCGTCTTACTTGATTGGGTAAAAGTACTAGTCGCGCAGATAACATCCGACTACGCAGCAGCCCGAGATGATGAGTATCGCTTACACTACAACCTCATCTTCTAAGCACAACAAATCCAGAAAACTATGATCAGGCCTCACTGTATCTGAACGGTTGAAGCAGAGTATTGAGCAGCCTCGCCTGATCGGTCAATTTTGAATGTTAGTGCATTGTTGGCTCTCCGACCAAGCGGGTCAAACGGTGTAGTGGAGCGGAGCCGGCTGAACTCATCCATGATGTTCAATGTACGGAAGGCCTTACCATCGTCGGTGCGACAGTCAACAAAGTCGTAGCTCCAGACGTGATTTCGGCGCTCGGGCCTTAGGCGGGTGCATGAGCCATCGTTCAGCCAGAGCCCTCCCCCTTTTTTTGTTGTTTGGACGGTACTCTTTCAGCCCCTCGCGTTTCCATAACCATTCAACACGACCATCGCTGAACGGCCAGCATACTTGTCTCAGCAGCGCCGCAACACGGCGGCATCCATAGCTGCGGTATTGTCTCGCCAGCTTGATCATGTCCGCCACAAGCCGAACTTCATCTTCTCGGCCACTTGGCTGATGTCTTTGCGTAGATCTGTGCTGCCCCAAAACCCAGCATATCCGACGCGCCGATATCTTCATCTCGCTGCGGATAGGCTTAATGCAAAAATGCCCACGGGCGAGGATCAATAGTTTCTCCTGGCTGCTTCCCTCAAAATGAACGGGTTAAGCCGGTTTCTCCATTTACGTCCTTGCCAGAAGGCTGTTGATCGGCCCCATCAAGACCGCCCAACGACATCACGGATTACAGTCGGAAATAACCGCATCTCATCGCACCAAACGCGGGTGCGGCTGAGCACGCAACTTCCTACATCATTGATTTACTTGAGGATGATGGTGCTGCCGGAGTGATTTGAACACTCGACCTCTCCCTTACCAAGGGCGAAGGCCACGTGCTTTAACGCTCTGATATTGCGCCATATTTACGACTCCCCCCAGCACACTCCACGGATTTTTCACTATCTCCGCATCCTGCCAGAGCTGTGGTTTTGGCAATTTATCTATCGCCTGGATAAGGGATTCTTGCGGCAGTTCTGTATAAACCCGACTCATTTCTGTCACCGCATGCCCCAGGATTTGAGCCTTGATATGCGTGTGGACACCGGCGGCAACTAGATAAGTCGAAACGCTATGACGCGCAGTGTAAGGAGAAATGTCTGTGATTCCCGTGGTGCGTCGAGCAGCGCGGATTGCAGCGGCCATTTGTCCACCGGCATCCTCGAACTCTGGATAAGGCTCTATTCGACCCTGGGCGTGGTTGAACCGGTTGATGATCACCCCCTGGAAGGTGTCGGTTAGGGCACGCAGGATTGGAGCGATCATATCCGCAATTGGTACGCCACGAGGCTCGCCGGTCTTCGATGCCGGCAGCACAATCCATCTGTCATCATGCCGGACTTGATTATCTTCGAGCGTCATCAATTCGATCGGACGCATCCCTGTATAAAACAGGATCGTCATATTGATCGCATCGAAGGGCCACATCGCTCTAACGAACTCCGCCGCACGCTCATATGGGACCGGGAACGACCCGGTACGTCGATTTACGGATCGGAGCCGTGTCCCTTTGGATCTACGAGGCCTTCTCCACTCTCTCCGCTCGCACCAGCCGTTGACAACACAATGATTCCAGACAGCAATGAATGGCGTATACGCCTGCCGATTACGGGTGTCGGGTGATGCATCAGGAAAAAGCTCGCGCGAAGCCTCGTCGAGGGCTTTCTGATCAATATCCGACATGAGCGTGTCACCGAAGCGGCCAATGAGGCCGCTCCATTTTGCTGTGTTCTTGTCGAGGTTTCCCAGGAATCGCGGACTTCCTCCTTCCTCAAGGTAGGAAGCCGCTCCTTGGGCGAAGGTTACGGTGTTTCGTTTGCCGTAGACTGATTCCGCAAGGAGCTGGTTCTCCCGCTGGATCCTGATTTCATCCGCCGTTTTCTTTCTGTCAGTCCCTGTAGTTTCGTAGACAGAGACGCCTCTGACGCTCCCTCGGAGGTAGTAGTTTCTGGAGTTCTTGATTTTGATGACCTTGAGCGCCATCGCATTGCCTCCTCGAGGGCTTTGAGATCTTCGGGAAAGAACAGTTTGTTCCTTACCGACGCCGGATTCGGGCAGCAGTAGAATGGAAACTCCGTAATCAGAGATCTAAAAGCGTCTCTCCCCAACCCGAAGTACCTTCGCGCCTCTTCAGTTTTTATGGGCTTCATCGAATGGCCCCTGGACCAATGAAAATCATCGAGTGTTTCGGTCACGCAACTGCCTCTCGCGAGACGAGCACCGGAATCAGGTGCACCAATTTACTTTTTACAAATTACTTAACTATTAAGTAATTTCACAAGCCTATTTTAACTACCGCTAGCGAAACAGCTCTAACCGCGTCTGCCAATATAGTTCAATTTCTCACAAGGAAGGTAACTGCCGTGGCGATTTCGCGACCGATATGTGTTCCATGAGCTTTACTGATCTCTTGCAATTTATCACGAAGCTCCGGGAGCAGGTAAACCGTCAGCGCCCTGTAATTAACGTGAAATGGAGTAGGTACAATAGTGACTGATTGCCCGCTTTCTACGGCGTCGATATATGCCTGCGTCGAGGCATCGTAATACTCATACATTTTGCTAAAATTTTTACGTGCATATTCCTTCAACGCGTCAGCATCTGCTTCCGCCAGTCGGATCAAGTTGCTGATACGTCCTTGTGAATTGCGAGAACGAGCACCCATGGAAATCCCGAGTTTCAATATTAGCTAACTTCTGCGTATCGCAGACTGAGCACCAACTCACAAGGGCAATTCCTCGAAGCGGTAGCCTCTCCTTCATATACGGCCGACCGAGTTTAGGTTTGTTGAGCTGGAGAGAGCTTGTGCGCTTTATCGAGCACGGGCACGCGCCGTTTAAGAACGATCCGACGAAACCGAAAAGCTACTACGTCACCGTCGAGAAGCCGGGCGGCCAACCTCACACCATTTGGGGCGTGGATCTTGAACGCGCCATAGGCGAGGCAAACCCCGCGCCTGGCGCGTTGGTGCGGATAGAGCGAACAGGTGCAACGAAGGTGCCCGGGCGCAACGGTGAGACGGTCGAGAAAAATACTTGGTCGGTGCTGACCGGAGAAAGGGCCGAAGTTACATAGTGCGCGATCCCTGCACTCGGAAAGGGACCTGGACCGGTAACTGGACCGGGTGCCGGCACTGTCGAAAGAACAGCCTCCCCTTTCCCTTCTGTTATTCCTGCTTAATCGAGCCGATGACCTGGTGGCGTTAGCCCTTGCGGCTAACGTCCGGGCATTCCACACGCCGAATCCAATTGGGATCGCCGCAGCCGAATATACCCGTATAAGTAGTTATCTCACGACTCGGTATCAGCTTGGCCGAGACGGTCAAGGTGTGTGAATCCCGCAGTAAGAATGGCTTTCCCGTTGAGCATGGCTCGCCATGCGAATAAGGGCAGGTGCCGCCCTGGGCGGCATCAGGAGGTGCCACTCGATTATTCGAGTAGGCCCACCTCCTCTATCCTGCCAACGAGACAAAGGAGAAAAGGATTTTAGCCGGGAAGTTGGAGAATTTCGGAGAATCTTGGAGAGATTTAGAGAAAGAACACAACAGAAGGCCGAAAGTCGGAGAATCTTAGAGAAAGTCAGAGAATTTCGGAGAATCGGAGCGAATGACGGAGAATCATAGAAAGAGGCCTTACGGATGCTGCCGGCAAAGGGTGGCGAAGGCGTCAGTAGGACAGATCTGCGACCATGGCCACTACGATTGAGGTTGTGCTTATGGGCAAGGTTTGAGCAAACCTGGACAACACAGCAACCCTGTTTCATTGAAAGCCAAAATCGGTCGCGAAGCGGCCGATTTTTCTCATTAAACTCGCGCCGCGACCGCGTGAGCGGGCGCACAACAATAAGACGGCCGGGCCAACGGCCCGGCCGACAAAAGCGCGAAACTTTTCACGAATATAGGTAGGCGGCGAATAGGCCCAGAAACAACAAAAGCGGCCCCCAAAAGGGAGCCGCCGTCTGTCGGTTATGGCGCCGGATCAGCGCGCCCGGGTTGGGTAGGAGTCACTATTCAGCGGCTTCCAGAAATTGCACTTCGCCCTCGTCGCTCGTTTCATCATCCGCGTCCGGATCGATGGCTGGAAAAGCCATGATTGGGTCCATCCATTTCGTTGCCATGTCGGCCCGTTCGGCTGGTGTGTCTGAAGGCACAACCCGGAACCATCCAGTCAGCAGTTTCACCAGATCGTCCTTCTTGGACTTGGCGACGGATTTTCGCTGAGAGCCCCCCACTCTCGATGCGATTTCCTTCAACATTAGATGCCTATTTCTCAATTCAGGGCTTTCAGATCTTACAGCCATTGGATACTGAGACTAGGCAGCGTAGACACCGTATCAATCTGATCGAGACTGCTCTGTGTCTTGGTAAACCGCGCTCAGCTTCAAGCTGCAACCCCCAAGTCCACATCAACCGCTTCGTCATCGTCGATCGGGGGAACGCCTGGTACTTCGCTTTCCGAATTGTCCGGATCAATTGCTGCAGCGTCAAAATTGGTGATGGCCTCAGCCATCTGTCCAGCCATTTCCGATGCGACGACTTCGTCAGACATTTCATCGATGAGTGCCTCGACCCTGCTCTGCTCCGCATCCGGCGTGGAGATTACAGCATCTGAAACCAGGCCGCCGTCCTGTTCAGACGTTTCCGCCCTGGCCTCTTCCTGAGAGTCCGACTCACCCATCTGCTCTATCGTCGTATTCTCCGATGTATCCACGACAGCCGGCGCAGGCACATCAAGGCCGTCACCGACGGATCCTCCTATCTGGGAGGCCTCGGTCTCACTTCCTTCTTCGAAAGCGAAACGAATATCGGCGGCGGCCCCAACTTCCCCGTCAGAGGTGCTGTAAGACCCTACCGTTTCTATAGTATTCCCGTCGACGTGCTCGCCAACAGCCTCCGTCTCCAAAGAGATTGAATCAATCCCCGCTTCTTCGAGAGAGCGAAGTTCGCCCTCTTCGCTCTTCCCGTTTTCGTTAACGTCCTGCCAAAGCAGAAGATCTGCGAATTCCGTGTCGCCACTGTCGATCACGGCATCGCCATTCTCGTCCAGGGTGGCAAGAGCCGTGAAGCCGGTCACCGCCTCGTCCGGCGCATAGGCTTCGGAGAACAGCTCGGAGAGATCGTTGATCACACCATCGCCGTTCCGGTCCATCGCCAACAAAGCATCATCTCCGGAAACCCAGCCAGTCCGCTCGGTGATGCCGTCAACATCCATATCGAAATAGGCAGTGCTTTCAGACAAACTAACTAGCTCAATACCGTCCCCATCAAGGTCGAGCACCAAGGGATCTACCGCATTGATCGAGGTTTCGAGATCTGTGTATGTGAAGGTCTGATCGGTGAAGGCGATGCTCTCGACATCGTTCCAGATCTCGACACTGTCACCATTACCGAAGCCCAGCGTCAGGGACGATGCTCCCGCCGTCTTCGTCACTGCCAATGCGTAAGCCTGGCCCACATGCGCGACATCCGTGCCCGCGTCTCCTATTATAAGATCGGTTCCCACCCCGGCATACAAAACGTCATCACCAGCGCCACCAGACAGCGTGTCATTACCGGTGCCGCCATCAAGCGTGTCGTTTCCAGACCCGCCATACAGCGTGTCCACACCGACGCCGCCATAGATGATATCGTTTCCTTCCTCGCCTTGAAGTAAATCTGCCCCGTCGTCTCCATAAACAAGGTCATCGCCAGCCAATCCACGAACGGTATCAGCGTCAAGACCGCCATAGAAGATATCGCTCAGAAGTGTTCCTTGAAGACTGTCATCACCAGCATCTCCGTACATAACATCCGCAGCGAACAAGGTGTCGTTTCCAGCCCCACCGTATGCGACGACTTCCACACTATCGCCAAGGATAGACCCGAGACTCATCCAGTCGTCTCCGTCACCACCCAGGACTGTGTCTTCTCCACCATCATCAAAGTCCCGATGAAACGTATCGTTGCCAGCACCACCGACCAGTAGATTGTCACCGGCCTCGCCATAGAGAGTGTCATTGCCGTCCCCCGCCTCAAGTATGTCATCGCCGACACCACTGTAGAGCACGTCATCTCCATCCCCGGCGAGGAGCGTGTCGTTACCGTCTCCGCCGGATAGACTGTCATTGTCGCCTTCACCGACCAGAAGATCGTCGCCGACATCACCCCAAAGAGTGTCCGCGCCGTCGCCAGCATATAGAGTATCTTCACCATACCAGCCGCGCAGGAAATCATTTCCGTCGCCCGCATACACAGCGTCTGCATCGGTTCCACCAAAGAGCTGGTCGTTCCCGAAGCCTCCATAAAGGGAGTTATCGCCTTCCGTCCCAAACAGGAAATCGTCCCCATCACCGCCGTAGACGATATCGCTGCCGCCGAACGCTGTGACAGTGTCATTTCCAGTACCTGCGAAAATGATCTCCCCGTCCGCGCTTCCAGCAATGACATCCACGCCGTCGGTTCCGGTGATCTCGTTGCGCAGGATCTCGATATTCTCGACATCCACGAACCGCGTCGGATCGCTGTCATCCGTCGTATAGACCGTGTCATCACCGGCACCGCCATAGATCACGTCAGAGCCGTCGTCGTAGAACACGTCGTCACCGAGACCGCCATAAAGCGTGTCTGCTCCGCCCTCACCATAGAGAACATCATCACCGTCGCCACCCGACAGGAGATCGTCACCGACACCACCCGACAGCGTGTCCGCCCCCCCGTCGCCATAAAGCGTATCCGACCCAGTTTCGCCGAGAACGACATCATCACCGTCGCCGCCCACCAGAAGATCGTTACCGTCATCGCCAGAGAGAAGGTCCGAGTTGTCGCCACCATCCAGTGTATCGTTACCCGCACCGCCGGTGATCGTATCAATTCCATCTCCGCCGGAGATCAGATCATCACCTTCTTCCCCCAACAGGATGTCGTTGCCAAGGCCGCCAACAAGACTGTCATTACCCGAACCACCATACAGATAATCACTCCCCGCATCGCCATAGAGACTGTCCGCACCGTCTTCGCCAAACAGACGGTCAACACCATCCCCGCCGCTCAGCTCGTCAGAACCAGCCCCACCGTAAATCGTGTCATTGCCGCCCAAACCAGAGATCGTGTCGTCAAGGGAGCTGCCATAGAGAGTATCCGAGCTCGCGGTCCCGATCAGAGGCTCGTTCTCGGCATTCAGGATCGCTATCCGCAGCGCCTCATAACCGTACGTTTGATCCGTGAAGACGATGCTCTCGACATCGTTCCGGATCTCGACACTGTCACCATTGCCGAAGTCCAGCGTCAGCCACGACGCGCCAACAGACTGGTCAACAACAGCCGCATAGGCATGGCTCACATACACAACGTCCGTGCCGGAACCACCAACAACCACGTCGCTCCCAGAACCCGCGGACAACACATCGTCGCCCGCACCACCATCGAGACTGTCGTCGCCAAGACCGCCATCAAGCGTATCGTTCTCGCCAAGACCGAAGAGAGTGTCGTTACCCTCATCACCAAGCAGAACATCATCACCGGCATCGCCCGTCAGAAGATCGGCATCACCGCCGCCATAAACCGTGTCGTTGCCAACACCCCCAAGCACCGTGTCAGCACCCGCACCAGCGCTGACAGCATCATCGCCAGAGCCAGCATTCACATACTCCGCCCCAGCGCCGCCATCGACTATGTCGTTGCCGGCACCGGCAAGCACGTAGTCGTCACCGGCACCGCCATCGATACTGTCACCGTCATTGCCGCCTGCAATATAATCGGCACCGGCACCGCCAAGGAGCGTGTCAGCACCGTCATTGCCGGACAGGCTGTCATTGCCGAGACCACCAGTAATGCTGTCATCACCACCAAAGCCGATGAGATGGTCGTTGCCAACGCCGCCATCCAGCGTGTCGTTACCGGCTCCGCCGTTCAGCGTGTCATTGCCATCACCGCCATCGAGGCTGTCATCTCCGTCGCCGCCAGACAGACTGTCAATACCGACGCCACCAACCAGAAGATCGTCGCCGTCACCGCCGCTCAACTTGTCGAAGTCAGCGCCTCCATCAAGTGTATCGTTACCGGTACCCCCGATGAGAAGGTCAACGCCATCACCCCCATCAAGGCTGTCGTCACCCTCATCTCCTGTCAGAGTGTCGTTGCCAAGGTCGCCAATGAGACTGTCATTACCCAGACCCCCACGAAGAACATCATTCTCCGTTCCGCCGTCCAGAGTGTCGTCACCCTCATCGCCGGCAAGCAGATCCCCGCCAGCACCGCCAACAAGACTGTCATTACCCGTACCGCCGTAAAGATAATCACTCCCCGCCTCGCCAGAGAGACTGTCCGCACCGTCTTCGCCAAACAGACGGTCAACACCATCCCCGCCGCTCAGCTCGTCAGAACCAGCCCCACCGTAAATCGTGTCATTGCCGCCCAAACCAGAGATCGTGTCGT
>NZ_JBDXGG010000020.1:0-12678 GCF_039990255.1 Nisaea sp.
TTACAAAATCCCGGTGGCGAAGCCAGCCCGTCACCGTGAAGAAAGCCGGAAAACTCCAGCCACCGGCGCTCCAAAGTTCGGTCTCAGAGCAAAAGCCGGAAAACTCCAGCCACCGGCGCTCCAAAGTTCGGTCTCAGAGCACCGGCATGCGCGCCGACATAAAGACCGGTCCAATCGAAGGTGGCAGCCTCCACGACCGGTTCCCGAAACCGGTCCGGATCGATCGGATCGGCCGCCAACGCAGCTGAACTTGACGCGCAAAGAAACGCCGTGGCGGGGATCAGACTTCTAATGTGCATATCATGTGCCTTTCAGTGTGCCGGCAAGACGGTGCCGTTCTCATCTTCGACTGGATGCTGGGTCTGAAGCGCTGAAACCGGCCGCGTGGCGTATCTATTTGCAGGCGAACTTCAGGTTCTTTGCGTGATAGCGTCCAAGGGTCCAATCTCCGACCAGGGCTTGCGAACTCGCGCTTTTGATATGGAAACGAGCCTGGTCAATTCGGACGGTATTTCCTGACAGACTGACCGAACTCGCACGATAGGCGTTGGTCCGGTAACCAACCGGCTTTCCATTCCTGAAAGTCAGCCAGCCTGGCCCGTGGCCCGGAAAGTCCGCCTGGCAGGTTGCGTTTTGCGGGCCGGCCGCAAGAACCCTCTTCGCTGGCGCCGTGTCTCCGCCGCCGTCAGCGGTGGCTGTGCAGCCTGCTGCGACTGCCGCCAGGCCGATTGCAAAAATGGCTGTGGGTAGCCGCATGCTCTGCTCCTTCCGTCTAGTTTCGAATTGGTGGATGAGAGGTCGCCGGACGACCGCTCCGCAGTCGCCAGAACGAGCGCATAGTGACGAATGCAAACATAACCCTCCCTATATTCCAATAGGAATATTACTGTTTGGAATATATAATAACTGGAATTTAGTCAATCCGTTGTCGCGGTATGACGGACAACGGATGCGCACCGGCCTTTATTCGCCGCTCAACACGCGGCTCAGTGAGATCATGAAACGCGCCCGGCTGGAGGCCGGCATAACGCAAGCGGACCTCGCGCGTGCGACCGGTCGCACGCAGGCATACATCTCGAAGTTCGAGAACGGTCAGCTGCGGCTCGACGTTGCCGACTTCATCGTGTTCGCCAAATGCTTGGGCGCTGACGCGCACCGCCTGCTTGACGAACTCGACACCGAACCCGCGGACTAAGGTGGGTCACGAGACAACACTCGCATGCCCGAAATAGCTCTTGTCGTCATCGTGGCCACCCCACCTCAATTGCGTTGGGAATGAGCATAGTCGAGGTGTCGCAATTGCGTGTCTCAAACCGAGTCGCAAAAAATGAGACAGGGAACGCGACCGATTTGCCTATGATCACCACATGCCGATACCGATCCGAAAATCTCTGGCGCTGTCTCTCATCAAAGACCGGTACGAATCCGTGGACGGGCTCGTGGTCGAGTGGGAACATCGCGACCAGCGCAATTCTTCAGGCAAGAGCAACGGCCGCCCGGACAGCCGCCACAAGGCCACTATCTATCGCTGGCTTGATCACGGTATCCCCTCGCGCGCCGATACCGTCTTCGGGTTTGCGTCACTCCTTGATGTTGATCCGGTCGCGCTCATGGACGTGGATGAAGAGTACGTCTATTCGCAGTTCGGCCGCGAACGACGCCTCTATCACCTACGAAGACCGACGAGCACGCATTTGGCGCCGCTCTGGAGCATCTACGAGGTCGACAGCGGCTGGCCGAACCAGGCACTTGCCAACGCCCATTACGGCCGCAACTGGTACACGCATGATTTCCACCACGACCCGACGGCAATCTCTGACGTTTACGCCGCCGTGCTGCTCACTACCGGAGATGCTGCAGCGCCGCGCGCATACCACTTTGCCTATCGTCGGTCCGGCGTTCCCGACCGCACCTGGCGTCCTTACGGCACTGTGGTCGCGCTCGAAGACGACATCATCCTGGTCTCCGAGAGCGGGCACTTCCAGCAAAAGCCGCGTAGCGGTGATCGCTTCTCGGTGGAGACATATTTTGGTCTAGGAGCGGCCGACTTCCGAATCGTCTCGCTCCATCCCTTCGACCTGGAACTTGAAGTGCCGTCCCACCAGACCGAGTGTGTTCGGTTCGTCGCGTAGTTCGCCGAAAGGAGGTTGAAGAAGATCAGGCTGGCCGGTACGCTTCCATCAATTCATTGCCTTTTTCTCCTTTGGTTCAATGAATGCAGAGCGCCGCGCATCATGTGGTAACTGTGCGCGGCGTTTTCTTTGACCGGATGAGATGCTCTCAACGGGGACCCAGCTTGGACCGCGAACAGAACTGCAGCGCAAGGTTCGGTATGCCCCAGTGCTGCGTGAACGCGCCGGAGCGGATCAGCGCATCGTAGGTCGC
Source organism: Nisaea sp. (assembly GCF_039990255.1). Classification (GTDB taxonomy): domain Bacteria; phylum Pseudomonadota; class Alphaproteobacteria; order Thalassobaculales; family Thalassobaculaceae; genus Nisaea. Next base: position 2,386 of record NZ_JBDXGG010000020.1, read on the forward strand.
TTCCTTAAGGGCCCGGCTCGATGCCTTGGCCGTTGATCGCGAAATTGGGCTTGTCCGCTCGCATTCCAACGCGAAGAACCGATAGCGTTTCTCGCCTCCAGCTCGGTGCTCTACGCCGTAAAGAGCGTCCGGGATAAGGTGCGTTTCCATGCGGGTGCGGACAACCGGATGGTTGCGCTCCGGCAAAACAGTCACCGGGATCGATAGCGGATTCGGGGCACGCCGCGTCGAGGCCGGAGCACGAGCCAGGATTTCATCGACCGGGACGAATCGCTGGTTGGGTGTCTGCCTCGTCGCGAGTTCAACGGCCAAAAGGGTGTCGATGATCATCATCGTGTGCAGTATTTGCGGATTGTATGCGCGGGGCGACCGGCGCGAAAAGGTGACGGTACGCGGCGGCAATGCATCATGGCTATCAAGATAGGCCACGCCACTCTGACTGATTTCGTAGAGCATCGGCGTTGATCGGGCATCGAAATGCGGCGCCAACAGCGCAGGCCTATTGAGGTAGCCGGTTTCGTGGAACAGGTCGCCGAGCCGCTCCACAAAGCGCTTTTCTGACCTCGGCCGGATCAGCGCCAGCAAGTGGTCCTGGCGCAAATAGCGGTAGCGATAGAGCCAGCGCAGGATCACCGCATCGCGCGGCCCAAGCACCAGCCGCTTACCAAGAGGCGTGCGGGTAAAGCGGCAGCGGCGTCCAAGCGTGTCGCGTTTTGCGGCCGTGTCCATCTGTCCTTCGCCTCGACTGTCGCTCGTCTTCTTGTACGAGCCCCGAGACAAGCTTGGCGAAAGCGGAGCCGCGCGTCACCGTTTGCTATGGTTCGCAATGGCGCGGGACAATCAGCGGCGAAGCGCTATGGTCGAGGCAAAAAAATCACTGGCACTTAATGAAACCGAGGACGCAGCCGATGATGGCGCGGTCGTTGCGCCAGGTGATGCCACGGGCCGCAAAGCGAACTTTTTCAACCACCAGCTTTTCCGGCACTTCGCGCTCGTTCTCGCCGGTCGCGATATCAAGGAGCAGTTGGCCAAACGATCGCCCGTCACGCGGTGTTGAAACCCGGAGTTCGACATCAAGCAGCTTATTGGAGTTGCCGTTGAAGACCTGCAGCGATGGTGTCGTGAGCCAGGGAATGAGCCCGTTGCCAATCGTAAACTGATAGTCGGGATGGTTGCCGACGCCGGCACATATGACGCGGCGCAGCGGCCACGTTTCGTAGCGCGACCCGGATGCCTCGACGGCCATGTCGAGCATGCCCCGGGTGGCCCCCGATTGGTCAATCGCGCGGCGACACCGAGCAGTCTTGATTCGCGCTCTGAGTGATTCGCGGAGCTGCTTGCAGGTCTGAATCAGAACTTCAGGCGGACTGCCCTTGAGGTTGCACATTGCCAGGGCCGCGTCGGCCGATTCGGTCAAGGGCTCCGCTGATTTATAGGCTTTCCTGATCGTTTCGACCGCATCGTTGACGGCGCTGTCGCGATGGGTGCGGAGGGCATTATCAAATTCGATCTCCAAGCGCGTTTGTTGCAGCGGCGTGAAACGGTCCCGACTTGACGGCTTCAGCTTGAACCAGTTGTGCTGTCGTAGGCCCTGGAGCGTGGCCGGCGCTTTCAGCAACGGATCAGCCAGACGCGCGGCTTCCTGCTTGACGATGCGCCGCCCGTAACGCTCGGCCTTTCTGTCACATCGGTCGTGCATGGCTTCAACCGCGTCAGCGGGCGCTTGCCGCGCGACCGCGATAACGCGCGACAGGAAGAAGTCGCGGCAGGCTTGGGCGGCGTCAACGGGTGCCAGAGTGGCCAGTGTCTTGTCCTTGAAGAACCAGTCGATGTCGGCATCGTCGGTCAGTTCGGCGATGAGATTGGCCTTGGCTTCGGCTTCGCGTCTCTTTTGTTCGGCAGCTTGCGACCTTCTCTCTGCGTCATGGTCGGCTTGCGCCCGTTCGCGCTCCGCTTGATGACGCAGTGAACCGTCTTCGTCAGGCTCGCCCTTCTGAGCGGTCTTGTCCTTTTTCGGAGTGTCGCTGACGCCGGTTTCTGGAACCTCAGCGATATCATTTCCGCCCGGCAGCGACGGCGCAGGCAAAAGAGGCGCGGCAGCACGGTTGTCGTCGATGAAACAGAAGATGATCGTGCCGTTGCGAATGGACAGGCACGGCTGCCCTTCGTAGGCAACTTGCTTTGCCGCCGCGCCGATAAAGGTCAGCGGCTTGCCTTCTCCCCAGCGGGCTTCCATCAAGTCACGCGGTGGCCAACGATAGGCTATTTTGCAGTCCCGCGTTCCGTTGCAGGTTTTCTCGGCGGTGCATTTGTTGCGAAACAGCACCTCGCCGCCCCGAAGCGCCAGACAGACGCCCTGGCGCAATCGCGTGGCGTCTCCGGCCGCGCGGTTTCCGAGCAAGACACGCGTTTCCAACTCTTGCTGCAAATCCTTGCCGACCTGATCAATGGTGCGACCAAGTCTCTCGATGAAGGTTTCGGCTTGGGCAGGCCAGGCGATGGCCATGCTGAGCAGTAGGGATGCAATTAATCTCTTCACGATCGCCAGCCTAGCGAGAGCTTATGCACAGAAAACGGATGAATCCACCGTAGCAAGCGACGCGATCATCTTCAAAAGCAACTTGACCCATACATCGAACCCGGTCTCAATTCTCCTGTTCGGGACGAGGAAGCCGTACATGAAGATTTTGATGCGTCACGAGCAGACTCCGGGACTGTTTCGGTCCGTTCGCTTCAAGCTTTGGGGCAAGGTCGAACTTGAAGGTGATGAACAGGCGATCATCGATCGCTATGACTTCGACCAGGCGAAGTTGATCACCGAAGAAATCGAAGGGCTGATGAAATGGTCGGTCATCATCGGTGTGGTAACCGTCGTTCCTGCCTTCTTCGTCTGGGCGGGATTTTTCGGTCGCGCGATCGGCACGCCGACCGCCCTGGCGACGGGCGCGTTCGCCGGATGGCTGTTCTACGATCGGTTTCGCGAAACTGTCTACGTCAAGGATTTGCTCTACGGCCGACATTTCCGCTGCAAGTCGATCGTCGATATTTCGATACGCGAGGAACGCCTAAGGCAAATGGTCGCCTATCTTCGCGCCGTCATGGAAAGCGCCAAGCATTGGGGCGGCACGCAGACGACCGACGTGCCGCCGCTTGATCCGGAAACCTCGCGCCGGATCATGCTTAGAGGCTTCGCAAGAGGATGGTAGCGACCAAGCACCTCGGCGCTCGGCTCCACCGCTTCGTCTATGGGTTTTTCCGCCAGAGCGATCATACCGAAGTGGTGCATCTTCACGGCCGCATCGACCACCTGCTCCAGGCCAACGGGGTCAAGACGGAAGGTCAGTTGAACGACCTTTGCGCGCGTGTTGCCGGCGATGTTGGCAACGTCTTGCACCTTCCCGACGAGCGGCGAGACGAACTGCGCCACTTCACGGCGCAGCTCATCGCATATGAGGGGATGTTCCGGCTACCGGATGTAGATTTCGCCGAGACCAGGACGACCGCGCAATATTGGGAGTTGAAAGACGAACTCAATGCCCAGAAGGCGTTGCTGGAGCGGTTCCCGTCCGTCACGGACGCCATCACGCTATTGGTGCAGGGATGCTTCGGCGCGCTCTACGACAATCTCGGCAAGGTAGGCGCTGATGACGTCGGTAACGGGATCAACGTAGTGACGCCGCGGATCGATCGCATCGCCTCATTGGGCGAAGTCGTGGAGCGGATCGCGGTCGCCGCTCACGTTGAAGAAATTGAGCATCTCGGCCTGTTTCCCCGACTTCGCAAGCGCCTTGAGGCGAATTTCGTTGCCGCATCGGGCGGTGACCCGCGCGATATAGACGGCTTTTCCAGACCTCTCCGTATGCCCTCCAAGTTTGATGCCAAGACACCGGAGGATTTGGTCGTCACCTACCTGTCCGGAACGCCGCTGCTTGAATTGTTCGCCGGCGAGGAGATGTTCACCATCCCGCAATCGATCCGGTTCGAGCATCACCACATCATTGCCGGGTCGGGTCACGGCAAGACGCAAACATTGCAATACCTGATCGCCAAGGATCTTGATGCGGTCGCCTCCGGAGAGCGTTCGGTCATCGTCATCGACAGTCAGGGGGATTTGATCTCCAACATTGCTGGTCTGAAGGCGTTTGCTCCGGGTGAACCGCTGCATGATCGGGTCTGCATCGTCGACCCGACGGACATTGAGTGGCCGGTCTCGCTCAACCTGTTCGACGTCGGCCAAGCGCGGCTTCAATCCTATCCGCTCTTGGAGCGCGAGCGCCTGACCAATTCGATCCTGGAACTCTACGATTTCGTGCTGGGCACGCTTTTGTCCGCGGAGATGACGCAAAAGCAGAGCGTGATCTTTCGCTACGTCACGCGGCTGATGCTGCACATTCCCGACGCGACCATTCACACCCTGCGCGAACTGATGGAGAAAGGCAGCGAAATCCGCTTCGCCGAACACATTGCGCGCCTGGAAGGCACCGCCCGGCATTTCTTCGAAACCGAGTTTCCGTCAAAAGAATTCGCGCAGACGCGTCAGCAAGTGTTACGCAGATTGTGGGGCATTCTCGAAAACCAGACCTTCGAACGGATGTTCTCTCATCCGCGGTCGAAGCTCGATCTCTTCGCCGAAATGAACGCGGGCAAGGTCATCCTGATCAACACTGCGAAGGACCTGTTGAAGGAGAGCGGTACCGAAATTTTCGGGCGCTTCTTCATTGCCATGATCGCCCAAGCCGCCCAGGAACGTGCGACACTGCCGGAAAGCCAGCGCATGCCCACCATGGTCTATATCGACGAGGCCGCCGATTATTTCGATCGCAATGTCGGGATCATTCTGAGCCAGGCGCGTAAATTCAAGATCGGCATGGTGTTGGCGCACCAATATCTCGGTCAGCTGGACTCAAAGCTCCAGGATGCGTTCTCGGCCAACACCGCGATAAAGTTCGCCGGCGGCTTCACTGGCAAGGACGCGCGGGCCGCCGCCCAGATGCTCAATTGTGATCCGGCGCTGATCGAAGCCCAGCCGAAGGGCGCCTTTGCCGCTCATGTACGAGGCATGACGCGCGCCGCGATCCCGTTGCGATTTCCGCTCGGTGCCCTGGAGGAAATGCTCCGCATGACCTCTGATCAGCAGAACGCGCTTCGCGACCAGATGCGTGCGAACTATGCCGTCCATTACTCGGAATTGAGCCAGTACCAGAGCAAATCCGAGGACCGCGAGGACGCCAAAGCGCAAGGGCGAGACGACCGCAAAGACAAAGACGAAGAAGGTGAAGGGACTCTGTGGGAACAGTCTGAGGCAGCGACAAGTGCAAACCCAAAGACCAAGTCCAACAGGCCGCACCCTCCTGGTGATATCGAGAAACCGGACGACGAATCCGACTGGTAGCGTCGAGCTGTTGCGGCCACCAGTTCCCGCCGCAGAATTCTTTGCCTCTTTGTGATTCCTGCCGAAATTCGGAGTTCCGCATGCGCTACAATGAGCCGGTTTGAGCAGATATGTCCAGCTGGCAAGCCACACGCTGCGAGTGGATACCGTATCCCCCTGCATATCCCCATCGCAGACTGGTAAAAAAGAAAGAGAACCGGCGTTGCCACCGGTTCTCTTCGCTCTCACAAAAGGAGAGTCAGTGCTGTTGACCACGAGCGTCGATGCGTTCCTGAAGCCACTCTAGCACTTCTGCCTCGACCCATCCGACCCGGTTGTTGCCCAGCCGTACCCGCTTGGGGAATTGGCCCGCCACTTCCAGGCGCGCTATGTGTTGGGGAGAGTACAGGACCAGCTCCTTCACCTGCCGCTTGCTCAACAATCTCATCACGATACTCCTCATGTTGAGGAGCATCGCGATGCCCCGGGGTTGATACCCTAGGGTTCAAGAATTGTATTGAATTCTTGATGGATAACAACTCCGCGAGCGGAAGCATTTCATTCCGGTGGATCAAGGACAGCTTTGCGCTCCCAAGCACGAACCCGCTTCGCGGGAGGGCGCCTTTGCCTGAGATGGCGTAATAATCATAGCCTTTGAGCGGTTAGCTGCGGGCGAGCCGCCCATGGAGTTCCCTTCAACGAGAGGAACTCGCCATGGCTACCCCGTCGACCGATGCACCTATCTCGTCGCTTCGCCAGCGCATGCAGCACGACATGCTCATGCGGGGCCTCGGCTCCCACACGCGGCAGGACTACGTTCGTCATGTCCGGTACTTTGCCGCGTTCCTCGGGCGCTCGCCTGATACCGCGACGCCGGACGATATCCGCCGCTTCCAGCTTGATCAGCATGAGAAGGGTGTTGGACCTGCGACCATCAACGGCGCTGTCTCGGCGCTTCGGTTCCTGTTTCTGGTGACACTGCAGCGCCGGGATCTGTCGCGCGCCCTGGTGATTACCCGCTATCACCGCAAGCTGCCGGATGTGCTCAGCGTGGAGGAAGCGGGGCGACTGCTAGAAGCCGCACCGGGCCTCAAGTACAAGGCCGCCCTCGGTGTTGCTTACGGCGCAGGGCTGCGCGTGTCCGAGGTCGCGCACCTCAAGGTCGATGATGTCGACTCGACGCGCATGCTCCTCCGTGTCGAGCAGGGCAAGGGCCGCAAGGATCGCAACGCGGTGCTCTCGCCACAGCTCTTGGAACTGCTTCGGCTAGCCGAAGCCACCTCAATCGCCGTCGAGATCGTCAAGCGCAAGCCCGACCAGATCGGCTTCACGGTCCAGCAGAGGCGGTGGGTAGTCGAGCGCTTCTTCGCCTGGTTCAGCCGCAACCGCAGGCTATGGAAGGATGCAGAGGCCACTATCGAATCCGCCACCGCATTCCTCTACGCTGCAGCCGTCATGATCCTCGTCAGGCGCTTCGCACGAAACTCATGAGCGGTTTCGGCACGGACTCTAAGCGTAATCGGCGACTTGAAATAGCAAAGATGTGTCTGATTCCTCGGCTAGCTCAAGCTCATATGGTCCTGCAGAACCCTGCTCCATCCTGCCGACCCAGAATCCCTCGAGCCCTAGAATGACATAAACCATCGGAGCGCGGCGCTTGTTGGCTTGGCTTTGCCAGGTTTGGATATCGACCAGAGATGGTTTTGGAGAGACCTCAGGATGTGAGTGCCATTCGCCGATCCAGTCCACTTTGAATCCAGAAACGAGCCATTTTCGAACTGCGGCGATTTGATGGATACGATCGAATCTGAGGAACCAGATTCGCGAACTGCGATCACGCAGGCCGGGAAGTGTCGCCGCGGTCACGTGAAGATACTTTCCTCGACGCAAACCCAATAGTATCCCGCCTACTTCATGCTTTGCCCCCTCGTTCCTTGCACATGAAATAATCGCCGCCCACGCGCTCTTGTCAACGAGCACCTGTCCCAGCTCCGCAAGCGGGACACTGTTCGTGTGGCTTTGGTGATTTTTCATTCAGTTTTCTGGCTTCTTCTAGATCAAGTGCAATGGTTCGTAGTCGAGCGCCTGGTTTGCCATCAAAGAAATCCAATATCGCCTGCAGGCCAAGCCCCGCCGCCATCGCTGGTGCGGCAACGGAGAACGGTAGGTATGGGCCATCCCCACATGACGTAGCAGCTATACGTCCCACATCTTTCACGTCCTTGCGGGGATCGTTCAGCCACGGCTTGCCAAGATCGGGACGAAGGCATCGGTAACAAGCGAACCCGTCACCCACGTTGAGAAAAGATTGGGCCGCAATTCCGTTCCCAAACAACCAAGTGTGCAAGAGAAACGCAGACTGTCCAAGTGACCGAGCTTCCAGCGCCCTTTGGTTCAAATAGTCGCTTACCGCTTCGACACCTGTAGCATCTACGACTAGATCGCATCCGCGCAATCGGTTCCACACGTCCTTTACGTCAATTGCCAGTGCTTTGATCCGCACGTCCGGATGAAAACGGGATAGTTCAGTAGCAAGCGCCTCTGCCTTCGACTCACCGATATCGGCGAAGTTAAGCAAGTGTCGACCGAGATTGCCGGCTGCAAGTAACTCGCGGTCCACCAGAAACAGGCGAGCGTCGTTTCCGGCCCCTGATTGGACAAGATACCGAGCTAGATGGCTTCCTATTGTTCCACAGCCAACAACCGCGATAGATTTGCCTTTTAGCGACGTGGCCATGCCATTCAGGTTGCGGGAAGTGATATCGTCCAAGCTTGCCTCGCTACCGTGATACCTGATCAGCCCAATATTGGTTTCACGCTTCCTGATTTCGCCGCGCAGAAATTCCCGCCTTGCGCCACGCTTTGCCAACAGCTTGAGGTCAGTAGGGAGTTCGATTTGGCAACCAACCCAACCGTTGCGCGCCGCGATAAACAGCACCTGTCCGTCAGACAACGCGTTGCCGATTTCTCCGAAGCTCGGAACACTAAATCCGGACTGTTCCTCATACCATTCTCGAAGCTGACCAAGCGTTTTTGGTACCAGAATATTAGTTCCAGCGCCTATATCCGTCGACGCGTGTACGGTGATAGCTGAACGTCCTGTTTGAAATCCGGCCGGGATATGCTGCTTGTCGTTGACCAAAAGCAGTTGTGTCGACGAATTCAAGCTATTTGGAACCGCTAGTCTGGCAGTTCTAGCGGTTGTGCTACGGCCAAACATGACCAGGACGTTGCTTCCGCCCCAATATGACGGGTACTCGGTTGCGACTTCCAAAAGCGCGCCGCCGGCGAGCGATTTTGCAATCGTTGCTTCGGCCTCTCTCAACACACGCAATATTGAAGCGCCGGGTCGGAACCGGTCCAATCGCAGTAGGGAGCGGTCAGCGTAGCAGAGGCCTGTGCCTTCCTCCAGGTGTGCAATAATCGGAAGGCTGACTGACGAGCGGTCAACGAATCGGATTTTGGGCAGTTCTACAAATTCCAGGTCAGGAATGTCGATCTCAACCTCGGCGGTCGTATGCCCAATTCGCAACGAACCACGGTATCGGTCGGGATTTGGCCCGACATGCCGGAAACCGCGTTTTCTTAGGGTAGCGTCGACTTCCCACCGCGCCGTCTGCTCCGCTATCAAGCTGATACCGAAGATCCTACGCGAGGCATCGGCACGGTTTCAGCTTTAGTCTCCAATACCGCTGCGGTCTGCGCTGCGGCGGCAATCACCACCGCTTCAGGCGCATTTGGGATACGATCACTCAACGCCCGCCTGAGTTTCTGGATGACTACGTCCGAATGGAACGTGTCATAAAGAGCCGCTTTAACATCGTCACGAAACGACTCAGCCGCTTTGGCAAGTTCTTCGCGCCACTCTGGTGACCATTCATCGTCACATGCACGCTCGCCTTCACGCCAAGAAATACTCCCCCTCCTTATCCGCTCGGGAAGGTGCTCGGCAACAGCCAGAAGCAACAAATCATCCCGATCCTCGGACGGGCGCTCGCCAAGCGCGGCTAGTGCTTCCACACAAAGCACCATCAGTGCCAGTGAAGAGAAGGCAGCATCATCCCATTTATCGTCACGCCAAGCCTTGGCGTAGCGGCTCAGCCGACGCAGGACCTTTCCATATCTCGTTACATTGGCGATGAACCAATCGTGGATGGCCTTCGGGTCTGACGGGCGCCAGTCTTCCTCACGATCAGCGAGGAGAATCTGCCCTGAACCGAGCCGCACGGATTTCGCGATGGTGTCCAGAGTATCGTTAAGATTGGCCGATTTGCCAAACGTTGTTTCGGTCTGTCGCTCAAACATTTCGGCTAGACGGCGGAAGCTTGTGTCATCGACCGCAAACAGTGGTAGGTCAATGTGCGCGCCTTTTCCGACCAGTGTAATGCGAATGCAGGTGTTTTTTCGCTTGAACTTCCAGCCCTCGCGGGTCACTAGCGGTTCAAGTGCCCTTTGCATAATTTCAAACAGGCCTTCCGATGAGAACACCGGCCGGCCATCTACAAATGGCATGGGAACATAGATGCCGTCGTCCAAGTCGATTTCTTGAGCCCAACGCCGAGCGGGCCTAATGAGTGTTCCATAAGCAAACGAGCCCTGCGTCAAAAACCGGACGTCAAGCTCGCGAAGTGATTCAGCCTTGTTGATGAATTGGTAATCCCGTTTCTCAAAAAGCTTGCCGCGAACATCCGCGTCGGAGACGTAATTGCGCAATGCGCCGAACGCACCCCGCAGTTGCGCCCGAATTTTAGTTCTAGCTTCTCGCAAAAGCTTGTCTTCGGTGCTCTGAGACCGAACTTTGGAGCGCCGGTGGCTGGAGTTTTCCGGCTTTCTTCACGGTGACGGGCTGGCTTCGCCACCGGGATTTTGTAATGCGATCGGGACGTTGTATCCGATCGCCGAGTGAGGCCGAACCTCATTGT
>NZ_JBDXGG010000021.1:0-87510 GCF_039990255.1 Nisaea sp.
AGCGTGTCGTCGCCCGCGCCACCGGTGATCTCGTCGTTACCCGCACCGCCATCGATAACGTCATTACCGGCAAGACCGTCGAGTGTGTCGTTGCCGGCGAGGCCAGACAGGGTGTCGCTGTCTGCGAAGCCGCTGATAGCATCGTCGCCGTCTGTTGCCTGCTCGTCTGCAATGACGATGTCTTCGACGTTGGAGACCGTCAGCCCGTCGAGGTCGGAGCGGGTGTCGACATAGAGCGTGTCGTCCCCGGCGCCGCCATCGATAACGCCAGTGTCGCCTGCATAGATCGCATCCGCGCCGTCACCGGCATTGACCGTGTCGCTGCCCTCGGTTGCGGAGATCGTATCGTCGCCCGCGCCGCCGTTGAGAACATCGTTCCCTGCGCCGCCGTCGAGCAGATCGGCATCTGCGCCGCCCGACAGGGTGTCGCTGTCGGACCCGCCACTCAGCGTGTCGTCGCCCGCGCCACCGGTGATCTCGTCGTTACCCGCACCGCCATCGATAACGTCATTACCGGCAAGACCGTCGAGTGTGTCGTTGCCGGCGAGGCCAGACAGGGTGTCGCTGTCTGCGAAGCCGCTGATAGCGTCGTCGCCGTCTGTTGCCTGCTCGTCTGCAATGACGATGTCTTCGACGTTGGAGACCGTCAGCCCGTCGAGGTCGGAGCGGGTGTCGACATAGAGCGTGTCGTCCCCGGCGCCGCCATCGATAACGCCAGCGTCGCCTGCATAGATCGCGTCCGCGCCGTCACCGGCGTTGACTGTGTCGCTGCCCTCGGTTGCGGAGATTGTGTCGTCGCCCGCGCCGCCATTGAGAACATCGTTCCCGGCGCCGCCGTCGAGCAGATCGGCATCCGCGCCACCGTTCAGCGTATCGCTGTCAGCGCCGCCATAAAGCGTGTCGGAGCCGTCACCACCGGAGAGGGCATCGCTGCCCGCGCCACCGGTGATCTCGTCGTTACCTGCACCGCCATCGATGACGTCATTACCGGCCAGACCGTCGAGTGTGTCGTTGCCAGCGAGGCCAGACAGGGTGTCGCTGTCTGCGAAGCCGCTGATAGCGTCGTCGCCGTCTGTTGCCTGCTCGTCTGCAATGACGATGTCTTCGACGTTGGAGACCGTCAGCCCGTCCAGGTCGGAGCGGGTGTCGACATAGAGCGTATCGTCGCCTGCACCGCCGTCGATAACGCCAGCGTCGCCTGCATAGATCGCGTCCGCGCCATCACCGCCGGAAAGCGTGTCGGAACCAGAGCCAGCGTAAAGTGTATCGTCACCGGCACCACCATCAAGCAGGTCGTTATCGCTGCCGCCGTCCAGAAGATCGTCGCCGGCTCCGCCGGACAATGTATCGTCGCCGGCCCCGCCGGAAAGCGTGTCCTCTGCAGTGGTCACAGGGCCTACGGGTGCTGCGCCCCTTCTGATCAGCCCGGAACTCCTGTCGCCGCTGACTTGCTCACTTTCTCCGATCAGAAGGTCGTTCCCGTCGCCACCATCAAGGCTATCATTGCCAGACCCGCCACTCAGGGTGTCGTCGCCTGCGCCGCCGTTGAGAACATCGTTCCCGGCGCCGCCGTCCAGCAGATCGGCATCCGCACCACCGTTCAGAGTATCGCTGTCGGACCCGCCATAAAGCGTGTCGGAGCCTTCGCCGCCGTCGAGCGTATCGTCACCTGCACCGCCGGAGATCTCGTCGTTGCCTGCACCGCCATCGATGACGTCATTGCCTGCGAGACCGTCAAGTGTGTCGTTGCCGGCAAGGCCGCTGAGCGTGTCCGCATCGGCGAAGCCTGAGATGGCGTCGTCGCCGTTCGTGGCCTGCTCGTCTGCAATGACGATGTCTTCGACGTTGGAGACCGTCAGGCCGTCCAGGTCGGAGCGGGTGTCGACATAAAGCGTGTCGTTCCCGGCCCCGCCATCAATGACGCCAGTGTCACCTGCATAAATGGCATCGTCGCCGTCCCCGGCATTGACGGTGTCGCTGCCGTCTGTCGCGGAGATCGTGTCGTCGCCCGCGCCGCCGTCGAGAACATCGTTCCCTGCGCCGCCGTCGAGCAGATCGGCATCCGCGCCGCCCGACAGGGTGTCGCTGTCCGCACCGCCATAAAGTGTATCGGAGCCTTCGCCACCGGAGAGGGCATCGCTGCCCGCGCCACCGGTGATCTCGTCGTTGCCGGCACCGCCGTCGAGAACGTCATTACCTGCGAGGCCGTCGAGTGTGTCGTTGCCAGCGAGGCCGTTGAGCGTGTCCGCATCGGCGAAGCCTGAGATAGCGTCGTCGCCGTCTGTGGCCTGCTCGTCCGCGATGACGATGTCTTCGATGTTGGAGACCGTCAGGCCGTCCAGGTCGGACCGGGTGTCGACATAAAGCGTGTCGTCGCCGGCCCCGCCGTCAACAGCGCCAGTGTCGCCTGCATAGATCGCGTCCGCGCCGTCACCGCCGGAAAGCGTGTCGGAACCATCAGTGCCATACAGAACGTCGGAGCCTTCACCACCATCAAGCTGATCGTTGCCTGCACCGCCCGAGAGGGTATCTGAACCAGCGCCGCCCTGGAGCGTATCGTCACCGGCACCACCGGTGATCTCGTCGTTACCAGCTCCGCCGTCCAGAATATCGTCACCGGCCAGACCATCGAGTGTGTCGTCGCCGCCGAGACCGCTGAGGGTGTCATTGCCTTCGAAGCCGGTGATGGCGTCGTCGCCGTCTGTGGCCTGTTCGTCTGCAATGACGATGTCTTCGACGTTGGAGACCGTCAGACCGTCCAGGTGTGAGCGTGTCTCGACATAGAGCGTGTCGTTACCGGCACCGCCGTCGACAACGCTGTTATCGACCGGACGGGAGCGATTCCCTGTGACGATACGGTCTTGACCGGCATAAATGGCATCGTCGCCGTCACCGGCATTGACTGTGTCGCTGCCGTCTGTCGCAGAGATCGTGTCGTCGCCCGCACCGCCGTTGAGGATGTCATTCCCGGCGCCACCGTCAAGCAGATCGGCATCGGCGCCACCCGACAGGGTGTCGCTGTCGGTGCCGCCATAAAGCGTGTCGGAGCCTTCGCCGCCGGAGAGGGCATCGCTGCCTGCACCACCGGTGATCTCGTCGTTACCTGCACCGCCATCGATGACATCATTGCCTGCAAGACCGTCGAGTGTGTCGTTGCCAGCGAGGCCGCTGAGCGTGTCCGCGTCTGAGAAGCCTGAGATCGCGTCGTCGCCGTCTGTGGCCTGTTCGTCTGCAATGACGATATCTTCGACGTTGGAGACCGTCAGACCGTCAAGGTCGGAGCGGGTGTCGACATAAAGCGTGTCATCGCCTGCACCGCCATCGATGACGCCAGAGTCACTTGCATAGATCGCATCGTCGCCGTCACCGGCATTGACCGTGTCGCTGCCCTCGGTTGCGGAGATCGTGTCGTCGCCCGCGCCGCCATTGAGAACGTCGTTCCCGGCGCCGCCATCAAGCACATCGGCATCCGCGCCACCCGACAGGGTGTCGCTGTCCGCACCGCCATAAAGTGTATCGGAGCCTTCGCCACCGGAAAGGGCATCGCTGCCCGCGCCACCGGTGATCGCGTCGTTGCCTACACCGCCGTCGATGATGTCATTACCGGCAAGACCGTCGAGTGTGTCATTGCCTGCAAGGCCGCTGAGGGTGTCATTGCCTTCGAAGCCGCTGATGGCGTCGTCGCCGTTCGTGGCCTGCTCGTCTGCAATGACAATGTCTTCGACGTTGGAGACCGTCAGCCCGTCCAGGTCGGAGCGTGTCTCGACATAGAGTGTATCGTCGCCTGCACCACCGTCAACAACGCCAGCGTCGCCTGCATAGATCGCATCGTCGCCGTCACCGGCATTGACCGTGTCGCTGCCGTCTGTCGCGGAGATCGTGTCATCGCCCGCGCCGCCGTTGAGAACGTCGTTCCCGGCGCCGCCGTCAAGCAGATCGGCATCCGCGCCGCCCGACAGGGTGTCGCTGTCGGACCCGCCATAAAGCGTGTCGGAGCCTTCGCCACCGGAGAGGGCATCGCTGCCCGCGCCACCGGTGATCTCATCGTTGCCGGCACCGCCATCGATGATGTCATTACCGGCAAGACCGTCGAGTGTATCGTCACCGGCCAGGCCGCTGAGCGTGTCGCTGTCGGCTGTTCCGGTGAGGCTGTCATCGCCTTCGGTGCCGGTTGGGACGGATGAGAACTGGAGACTGGTGTCGCCGCCACTTCGGACGAGCGCGACGTCTGTGAATGTGCCATCAAGCGTGAAGGTGGTTTCGGCCCAGCCGTTGCTGTTAGCGTCAATCGCGACCGTGGTGATACCGTTTGCCGTGGTTAGCGTGATTTCGTCGTCGGTGATGTTTGCATTGGTGATCAGGATCGAATCGCCATCATCCAGATCGGCGAAATGGTCACCATTGATCTCGGAACCGCTCCCGACGAAGACATCGTTCCCGCTACCACCGTAGACGGTATCGCTGGCATCGCCGCTGCTGATCGTGTCGTCGCCAGCATTGCCGTAGATCGTGTCGCTGGCCTGGCCGCCCAGGATCAGGTCGTCGCCGTCGCCGCCTTCAATAAGATCCGCGCCGCCTGCACCGGAGATCGTGTCGTCGCCAGAGCCGCCAGTGAAGGTTTCGTTGCTGTAGTTTCCGACCAACCGGTCGTTACCGTCGCCGCCGTCGAACGAATCGAGGCCGCCGCCGCCATAAATGGTGTCGTCACCTGTGCCACCAGAGAGTGTGTCGTTCCCGGATTTAGCGACGATCAGGTCAGCATCGTCACCACCGTTTATAAAGTCATTGCCGCCGTCGCCGGAGATTGTGTCTTCGCCCGCACCGCCAAGGAGGGTCTCGCTTCCATAATTTCCACGGATGGAATCGTTTCCGTCGCCCCCATCAATACTGTCACTGCCACCTTTGCCGGAGATTGTGTCGTCGCCCGCGCCACCGATGAGGGTCTCGCTGCCATAGTCTCCGTCGATGGAATCATTTCCGTCGCCGCCATCAATGCTGTTACTGCCGCCAAAGCCGTAAAGCTTGTCGTCTCCGGCGCCGCCGAGGAGGGTGTCGTTCTGGTAAGAGCCGTAAATGGTATCCTTGCCGTCGCCGCCATCGATGCTGTCGTTTCCGGCACCACCGATAATTTTGTCGTTCCCGGCACCGCCGAGAATGGTGTCGTCGCCCTGGCCGCCGGTAATGGTGTCTTTGCCGTCGCCGCCATCGAAATAGTTGTTGCCGGATACGTCGTGCAGGGCATCGTTGCCATCGTTGCCGATTAACGTGTCATTGCCGTCGCCGCCGTACATGATGTCTTTGTGTTTGCCGCCGTAAAGATAGTCTTCGCCGTCATTTCCGAAGAGGCTGTTACGACCGTCTCCGCCATAAAGGGCGTCATTACCGTCGCCGCCGCTCAGCGTGTCTTTATCGTCTTCGCCGTAGAGAATGTCGTCGCCGTCGCCGCCCCTTAGAAAGTCGTTACCGTCGCCGCCATAAAGCAGGTCGTTGCCGTCGGCGCCGGAGAGCGTGTCTTTGTCGCCATACCCATAGATCGAATCGTCACCGGACGAGCCGGTGATGGTGTCACGACCATTGTCACCGCTAATCAAACCGGACCTCTGGGAATTTCTGTCATGCGACCACTTTGGCATTCTTTGCTCCAGAGCGTGGGCGAAACCGGCTAGTTTCTCGGGCCGGGACTTCAGTTGACCTTAAGTTACCTTGATTATCGGTGTTTAAAGATAAATTCAATAAAAATTTATCTAAATCCATTCTATTGTAAGGTCACTCATTTCTTAGGCTACTCGGAAAGCCCTAAAAAATAGTTAGCTTCAGAAATAAAACCAGAGCATTTCAATGACATTGTCGTCATGTATCATGGCGCCGCAACCGTTCGTTTTGTAGAGGCTGTTTGATCCAGTCATTCGCAGAAGCCAATTAAATGGATTGGGTGGGTGCCAGGATGTTTCAACGGCGCTGACGGCGACCACATCCACACGCCAGGTTGTATCTTGCACCATAGAACATATGCGGAGCGACATGGGTATGAGTATCAAGATATGGGGGCGACCGACGTCCGCACGGACGCAGAAAGTCTTGCTGGCGATGGCGGAGTTGGGGCTGTCGCACGAGCTCGTACTGGCCAGCGGTACGATGGGTTCACACGGCCATGTGGCGAAAGGCAATCAGGCTTTTGGCATAGTGGATACGCCGGAGTATAGGGCGATGAACCCGAACGGTACGGTGCCAACAATCCTGGATGATGGTTTCGTGCTCTGGGAATCGAACGCCATTCTGCAATATCTCGCCATGAAATACGATCCGGACGGATTCTACGGATCGAACACGGAGCGTTTTGCGTCGGCGAGCCGCTGGATCATGTGGGAGAACAATGAGCTTATTCCCCCAATGCACACTCTGGTGAAACACACCATCAGGCTGCCGGAAGAGCAGCGCGATCCATTGGTCGCGGAGACTGCGCGGAGGGCACTCACCCGGGCCTGGAGTATTGTGGAGGACCAGCTTTCCCGGACACGTCACATCGCAGATGATAGCTGGAGCTATGGCGATATACCGATGACCATACGGGTGCATCGCTGGGCGCTTCTGGCCGGGGAGAAAGCGCTTTCGCCGAACCTTGCCCGATATTACGGCCAGGTCTCTGCCCGGCCGAGTTTCGACGCGGTCCGTGACCCGGCGATGCATCTGTCGGGATAGTCATCTGACAGTGATGGGTTTTCAGAGGCGATGACCGCCCCCGAAGGCCGGACCCTAGATGAACGGCGTGTCGATGTAATAGTGACCGCCCTGAACGACTTTCTTCAGGTCGCTACCATCCATTTCCCAATAGGAGACGCCGTCGTTCGCAGCGGAGGCGATCTGGATATCCGCTTTGCCGTCACCGTTCACATCGGCAATGTCGGTAATGCTCTCGCCTGTTCCAAGGGACTTCACGAAGCCCTTGTTGGTTGCCATCGAGCCGTCCATTTCCCAGACAGTTACCGCACCGCTTGATGTGTTTTCGGCCAGGATATCCGCTTTGCCATCGCCGTTGAAGTCGGCGAGGCCGTGCACCGTCCAGTCGGAGGTCATGTCACCCGCATAACCGGCATTGAGCAACGTCGCTCCATCCATCTCCCAGACCGAGACCGCGCCGCTTTCGCTGCGCACCAGCATGTCGCTTGCGCCATCGCCATTGAAGTCCGCGAAGCCTTCGACAGACCAGTCGGAGCCAAGAGCGCCGACATAGCCTTTGTTCGAGGCAACGCCGCCGTTCATTTCCCAGACCGAAACGGTGCCGGTGTCGGTATTGCGCAGAACCAGATCGTCTTTGCCGTCGCCATTCATGTCTGAGACGTGCTCGACATCCCAGTCTGAGTTCAGGATGCCGGCATCGCTCTTGTTCGAGGCCGTGCCGCCGTTCATTTCCCAGACCGAGACGGTGCCGCTATCGCTGTTACGCAGCAGCAGATCGTCCTTGCCGTCGCCGTTGAAGTCGGCAACCGATTCCAGATCCCAGTCCGCGCCGATGGTTCCGGCATAGCTCTTTTCGAGCGGAGTAGAGCCATCCATGCGCCAGACCGAGGCGGCCCCGCCATTGTCGTTCCGGGCGATGAAGTCTTCTTTGCCGTCGCCATCGAAATCGCCGGTTCCGAGGATATCCCAGTTGTTGCCGAGGAAGCCGGAGAAGCCCTTACTTGGCTCGGATGTTCCATCTATCTCCCAGACCGAGACAGCGTCGGTGGAACTGTTCCGGATCAGCAGATCGTTGGTGCCGTCGCCGTTGAAGTCCTCAATGGCCTCGACCGACCAGTTATTGTCCAGAGTACCAAGATTGCTGCGGTCGACCACGACGGAGCCTTCCATGGCCCAGGCCGTAACCCGGCCGCTGTCGTCGTTGCGCCAGAGCATGTCCTCGTCGCCATCGCCGTCGATATCCGTCGAGGTCAAGAGGGACCAGCCGGATTCCCATGCAGCATTCGCGGTGAGCTCGATCTGTTCGACATTCTGGAAGTCTGCGCCGTCGCGAGCGTCCCGGATATTGATGAAGGCCCGGTCGAAGCCGTCGCCACCGTCGATTACCTGATCGTCCGCATCGGCATAGAGGCTGTCTGCGCCAGCACCGCCATGGAGGCTGTCCGCACCTTCGTCGCCACTGACACGGTCATCGCCTGCGCCGCCATAGATGACATCGTCACCGGCGAGGCCATTCAGGGTGTCGTTGCCGGCAAGCCCGTCCAGGGTGTCTTCAAGTTCGGTGGCGTTGAGGGAGTCGTCGTCTTCGGTGCCTTCGATGGCGCTAGCGAAGGTGAGGGTGGTATCACCGTCGGCGGAAACGGCCACGCCTTCGAAACTGCCAACGAGAAGGAAGGATGTGTCCGGAACACCGTCATTGTCTGTGTCGATCCAGACCCGGGTGTTCGCACCGTCCGCCATCAGGCTGACATCGTCCTGCTCGAGAGCGAGGCCGGTAAGGGTGATCGAATCGCCCTCCTCGTAGTCGCCGATCCGGTCGCCTTCAAGCTCTTCTGCCGTGCCGCGGAAGATATCGTTGCCGGCGCCGCCCATCAGGCTGTCCGCACCGGTACCGCCGGAGATAACATCGTCACCGGCACCACCCATCAGGGTGTCGTTCAGGTTCGCCTCGGCGATTTGCCGCAGCGAGACATTGTCGATCAGGGCGCCGTACTGGTCGGACGTGCCGTCCGCGTCGCCGCCGCTGAAGGCGATGACATGAGCACCGGCCGTCAGGCTGACGGACAGCGTCTGATGCGTCCATTCCCTGGCAGCGTCGTCAATCTTCAACACCTGCTGGCCGTCGACCCAGACAGTGATTTCGCTGGTTTCCTCGACCTGATTACCGCGTTGACGGGCTGCGAAATCAAAGCTGAAGCGGAATTCGCCGTCTGCCGTGACATTGACTGTTTGTGCCATCAGCACATTGGTATCGCCGGATGTGCCGCCGTTCTCAGCATGACTGTCGAGTTCTGCGACATGATTGTCGTCAGCCCAATCGTCAGGCTGCTGCGGCGCGCCACTCACCGTACCGCGCTGAATTTCGATCGGTGCGGTGCCGCCACTCGCCGGGGTCAGGTCTTCTGCGGTCCAGCCGTCGATGGCCTTGAAGGTACCCCATTTGCCGTGGTTCAGGTTGCCTGGGAGATTCTCGAAATCACCATTGACGATCAACTCCGGGCCGAGCTCTTCGGACGTGATGGCATCGCCGCCGATCAGCGTGTCGTTACCGGTGCCGCCTTCAAGCAGATCGTTGCCCGCACCGCCATTGAGGAGGTCGTCGCCCTGCTGCCCATAGAGAACATCGTCGCCGTCGTCGCCGATCAGGGTGTCGTCCGCCGTTGCAGACAGGCTCGGATCGGTGGTGACCTGGATGCTGCGGATCAGATAATCGCTACTGTCATGGGCGTTGCCGTCATCGCCGCCCGCATAATCGGTCGCGGAGAAGACAAGCCTGTCGAAGCCGCCATCCACATCGATGGTAACCGTCGTCTCATTGCCGCTGGCGGCCGTGAAATCATCCTGACCGACACGTTCGCCGTCCCGATATGCCGTCCAGCGTCCCTGTTCGCCGCCATTCCCCTCGCTGGAGAACAGTCGAAGGATGTCGACGCTGGCGCCATTCGCCATGGTGTCGAAATCGACGATCAGTTCCTCGGAGAAGCCGAGAGCCGGGTCGTAGCCGAGTTGATCCGGAATGCCACCCGGGGTCATGGTGCCTTCGACACCGAGTGCCTCGCGCTCGATGACGATGTTGTCGACACTGGCATCGCTCTGGCTGCCATCCGAAAGCGCGCGGGTCGCGGTGACCGTGAAGCCGCTGCCGGTCTCGCCGAAATTCGAGGAGTCGATGCGGACGGTTGTTGTCTCGACGTCGGAGGCGCTGCCGCCGTCGCCGTAGAGCGTGTCGCTGCCAGCACCGCCTTCAAGACGGTCGCTGCCGAAGCTGCCAACAAGAGTGTCGCTGCCTTCGCCGGCCGTCAGCGTATCGTCGCCCGTGCCGCCATCGAGTCTGTCGTTACCCGTACCACCGCCGAGCGTATCGTCGCCGGAATTCCCGAGCACCGTATCGTCGCCCGCTCCGCCGGTGACCGTGTCATCGCCCGCTGCGCCGGAAACCAAATCATTGCCGTCTCCGCCATCGATCGTGTCGTTGCCGGCGAGCCCGTCAATGGTGTCGTCGGCGCTAGTGCCGAGCAGGCTGTCGTCGTCGTCGGTGGCCACCTCATCTGGAATGAAGGAGAGGGTGGTCTTGCCGCGATGGCTATTTGCTTCAACCTCGGAGAATGCGCCATTCAGGACAAAAGTCGCCTCGGCATGGCCGTTATGGTTGGTATCGATGGAGACCGTGGTTTTGCCGTCTGCAACTGTCAGAGTGATGGCGTCTTCGTCGATACTGCTATTGACGATTACCTCGTCACCGTCTTCGACGCTGTAATCTTCCAGCACGTCGCCGTCAAGATCGGAGAGCCTTCCGTAGAACCGGTCAGCACCAGCTCCGCCAACAAGCGTGTCGCTGCCGGATCCGCCTGACAGGATGTCGTCCCCTGCGCCACCGACCAGCACGTCGTTGCCGCTGCCGGCGGTCAGCGTGTCGCTACCGTCGCCGCCATCGAGACTGTCATCGCCGTGGCCGCCGCCGAGCTTGTCTTCTCCGTCGCCGCCGAGGACTGTGTCGTTTCCGTAGCCACCTATGACCATGTCATTGCCGGCCCCAACATCGAGCAGATCGTCGCCGTCATCACCGGAGACGCTGTCGTTGCCTTCGCCGCCCGACATCGTGTCGTTGCCGTCGTTGCCGCGCATATAATCGTCGCCGCTGCCACCGTCGACACTGTCGTCACCGTCGCCGGCACTGATCACATCGTTGTCGTCACCTGCGCTGACCGTATCGTTCCCCTTACCCGCGACAATATGGTCGTTGCCAGCGCCGCCGATAATGCTGTCGTCACCATCCTGTCCTGAAAGACTGTCACGGTCGTCGCCGCCATCCAGGACGTCGTTTCCACTACCACCTTGCAGCTTGTCGCGTCCGGCATCGCCGATGAGCGTGTCTGCACCGTCATTGCCGACAAGCGTGTCCGTGCCGTCGCCGCCTTCAATACTGTCATCGCCATCCTGGCCGCTGAGCCTGTCGTTTCCGTCGCGGCCGTAGATCGTGTCGTTTCCATCACCGCCACTGACGGCATCAGATACGGCACCACTGTCGATCAGGTCGTCGCCGTCGCCGCCGGTGATCCGGTCATAGTCGTCACCGCCGTAGATCGTATCGTTTCCGGTTCCGCCGAGAATATAGTCCTGTCCGTCGCCGCCATTGATCAGATCGTGGCCAGTATCACCACTCAGATGATCGTTGCCGTCACCGCCATCCAGAACGTCATCACCTTCGCCGCCATTCAGAAGATCGCCGTCTGCGCCGCCATCCAGGACGTCGTTGCCGGTGCCGCCTGAAAGGTGGTCGTAGCCCGTTCCGCCACTGAGAGTGTCATCGCCAGCCTCGCCATAAAGCTTGTCACTGCCGTCCATACCGGAGACCAGATCGTCACCTTCTCCGGCAAAAACCGTGTCTTTGTCGGAGAGTGCACTGACCGTGTCATCTCCCTCGGTCCCGGTGATCTGGTCGCGGTCCGGCGTTCCGATAATGATGCGGCCCTGCACTTCCTCGGTGAAGACGAGGTCTGTGCTGCCGCTGCCGCTGCCGTCGGTCGCGATGACGCCGCGATATTCACCGTCGATCGTGAAGGTGGTGTCCGCGCTGCCGCTGCCGGTGATGTCGATCGCGACCGTGGTCTGTCCGTTATCGACTGTGAGGGTAACGGCTTCCGGCCCGAAGGTGGCGTTGGTGATGGAAACAGTCTCGCCGCCTTCATAATCGGCCAGTGTGTCGCCGTTCAGATCGTCCGCGTTGCCTTGATAGAAGTCTTCGCCGTCTCCGCCGCGCAGTGTATCCGCACCAGCGCCGCCGTTGAGAGTGTCGTCGCCATCACCGCCTTCAAGGCTGTCTGCGCCGCTATCGCCCTCAAGGATGTCTTCACCGGCACCGCCCTCAAGCGTGTCGGCATCGCTGCCGCCGTTGAGCGTGTCCGCGCCAACGCCGCCGAGCAGGCTGTCGTTGCCGCTGTTGCCGTCGAGCCTGTCGTCGCCCGCACCGCCGTCGGCCGTGTCGTCGCCGGAATTGCCAGCGAGCCAGTCATTGTCGGCTCCGCCATCAAGATAATCCTCGCCCTGGTTGCCCCAGAGCACGTCGTTTCCGTCGCCGCCGATCAGCGTTGCGTCGTCATAATCATACCGGTTGCTGGCGAGATCGAGCACGTCATCGCCGGCACCGCCGTCAATGACTTCGATGCCTTGCAGCCGCTCACCACCAAAATCGAGGGCGATATTGTCGTTGCCGTCGGTACCGGTCAGCGTATCGATGCCGGTCTCGCCGTCATCCTTGTAATTATCGTACTGGGCATGGCCCGGGTTGGTCGGATTGAAGCTCTCCGCGGCACCGACCACGGTCGGGTTCTCCGGATCGCCAGTCTGGTAGTGGCGGATGTTGCTATTGGAATCGACGCTCCACTCGTAGAGGTCGCCGCCGTCGCCACCATTCAGACTATCCCGCCCGGCGCCACCTGACAGAGTGTCGGAGCCTTCGCCACCGACCAGCGTATCGTTGCCGGCCCCACCATCGAGACGGTCATTCCCTGCATCGCCGGAAAGCGCATCGCTGCCATCGCCGCCGAACAGGCTGTCATCGCCGTCGCCGCCTTCGGCCACATCGTTTCCATCGCCGCCAGCCAATGTGTCTTCGCCGTCGCCTGCGGTCAGAATGTCGTTTCCGCTGCCGCCATCGAGGCTGTCATCGCCAAGTCCGCCGCCAAGCGTGTCTTCACCAGTGCCGCCAAGCACGGTGTCGTCTCCGGCACCGCCAGTGACCGTGTCGTTACCTGCGCCACCATCGACGATATCGTTTCCGTCACCGCCGTCGATGGTGTCATCGCCGCCAAGGCCGGTGAGCGTGTCGTCTCCGCCGCCGCCAGTCAGACTGTCATCGCCTTCGGAAGCCGTCACATCCGGCGAGAAGATGATCGAGGTTTGGCCGTTTTCGGTCGTCGTGCTGACCGAGTTGAACTCGCCTGCCATGGTGAATGTAGCATCGGCGCTGCCGTCGCCATTGCTGTCGATCACAACAGTGGTCTCGCCATTCGCGACCGTCAGTGTGACTGCATTATCGTCGAATTCGGCATTGGCGATGACGAGATCGCCATCTTCCGGATCGTAGTCGGAGATTGCGTCGCCGTTCAGATCCGTGAGGGAGCCGACGAAGCTGTCTGCGCCTGCGCCGCCGGCAAGCGTGTCTGCACCCGCGCCGCCTTCAAGCAGATCGTCGCCGTCACCGGCGTCCAGCACATCGTCGCCGATTCCGCCGGAAAGCTGGTCGTTACCGGCACCGCCCAAGAGGTTGTCCGCGCCTTCGCCGCCGTCCAGCGTATCGCTGCCGTCGCCGCCTTCGAGCGTATCCGCGCCGTTGCCCGCGACCAGGCTGTCGTCACCCGCGCCGCCGTCCAGGGCATCGTTTCCGGTGCCGCCGTCGAGAACATCGTTACCGTCGCCGCCATCGAGCGTGTCATCACCGTCTCCGGCAGCGACCATATCGTCTCCGGCACCCGCCACGAGGCTGTCGTTACCGGTATGGCCATCGAGGCTGTCATCGCCGTCGCTGCCATCCAGGACATCGTTGCCATCGCCGCCGCTGAGCACGTCGTCACCTGCGCCAGCAGACAGAGTGTCATTGCCGGTATGGCCGTCGAGACTGTCATTGCCCGCGCCGCCGTCGAGGAAATCATCGCCGTCGCCGCCGCTGAGCGTGTCGGCACCCGCGCCGGCCGTCAGGATGTCGTCGCCGGTATGGCCATCAAGGCTGTCATTACCGGCGCCGCCGCCGAGGGTATCGTTACCCTCGCCACCGAGCACGGTATCGTCGCCCGCACCGCCGGTGACCGTGTCGTCGCCAAGGCCGCCAGCGACGAGATCGTTACCGTCGCCGCCGTCCAGTGTGTCATTGCCTTGACCGGCCGTCAGCGTGTCGTTTCCGCTGCCGCCATCAAGGCTGTCATCACCGAGTCCGCCACCGAGTGTATCGTCGCCTGCGCCGCCGAGAACTGTGTCGTCGCCATTGCCGCCGGTGACCGTGTCATTTCCGTCACCGCCATCGACCAGATCATTACCGTCTCCGCCATTGATGGTGTCATCACCGCCAAGGCCGGAGATGGTATCGTCGGCGCTGGTTCCGGTAAGGCTGTCATCGCCCTCCGTTGCCGTGACGTCCGGCGAGAAGGAGATTGAGGTCTGGCCGTTCCCGGTTGTGGTTGTGACCGAGTGGTATTCGCCGGTGACCGTGAAGGTCGCGGTTTCGCCATTCGCGTCGATGGTGACCGTGGTCTGGCCGTCCGCATAATCCAGCGTTATGGCATCATCGCCGAACTCGGCATAAGCAACGACGAGATCGCCTTCATCCGCGCTGTAGTCCGCGATGTGGTCGCCGTTCAATTCGTTGAGGTTGCCCAGGAACTGATCGGTACCAGTGCCGCCGGTATAGGTATCGTTACCGAGGCCACCGCCGAGCGTATCGTTACCCGCACCGCCGAGAAGCGCGTCGTCTCCGAATGCGCCGTTCACACTCGGTCCGCCGATGATGGAGTCGTCACCCGCGCCGCCTTTAAGCGTGTCGTCGCCCGTGCCACCTTGAAGGGTGTCGTTCCCGCTGCCGCCATCGAGGCTGTTGGCACCGCCGGAGACGAACAGGACGTCGTCACCTTCACCGCCGGACAGGGTATCGGATTCGGTTGAGCCGTACTGACCGCCGCCGATCAGCGTGTCGTTGCCCGCACCGCCATCGAGGTTGTCCGCGCCGTCACCACCGGAGAGCGTATCGTCGCCCGCACCGCCGAGAACTGTGTCGTCGCCGTTGCCGCCCTCGGCGAGATCGTTGCCGGCACCGCCTACAAGTGTGTCGTTACCTTCGCCTGCGGTCAGCGTGTCGTTATCTGCGCCGCCATCCAGGCTGTCATCGCCGATGCCGCCGCCAAGCGTGTCTTCACCTGCGCCGCCAAGCACGGTGTCGTCGCCCGCGCCACCGGTGACCGTGTCGTCACCATCCATGCCGTCGACCAGATCGTTTCCGGCGCCGCCATCAATGGTGTCGTTGCCGGCAAGGCCGGAAATAGTGTCGTCACCATCCGTGCCAACCAGGCTGTCATCGCCTTCCGTCGCGGTGACATCAGCTGAGAAGGCGAGATAGGTGTTGTTTCCATCCATCGTGGACGTAACGGAGTTGAATTCGCCGACCATGGTGAAGGTCGCGTCATTGTCATCGTCGCCGTCGATATGGACGGTGGTCGTACCGTTATCGACCGTCAGCGTGACATTGCTGACATCGAAAGCAGCCGGGACGGCGCCGCCATCCGAATAGACCAGGACCTTGTCGCCGGCATCGGCGTCATAGTCCGCGATGGTGTCGCCGTTCAGCTCCCAGATCTGACCTGCGAAGGTATCGGCTCCGGCGCCGCCTTCCATGGTGTCGCTGCCGCCGCCACCATCGAGCCTGTCGTCGCCATTGCCGCCCTGTAGCAGGTCGTCGTCGTTGTAATGGTTCTCGAAGAGGGTGTCGTTGCCGTCCCCGCCGATCAGCGTGTCGTTATGGTCGCCGCCGATCATGAAGTCGTCGCCGTCGCCGCCGTCGAGCAGATCCTCGCCGTCACCACTGAACAGGGAATCGTTGCCCACACCGCCTGAAAGAGTGTCGTTTCCGGCACCGTCGCCGAGGAAATCGTTACCTTCGCCACCGATGATCAGATCATCTCCGTGGTCCCCAGAGCCGTAATGGACGGTGTCGTCACCGGCACCACCGTAGACTGTGTCGTCGCCTTCGCCGGTAAGGATCGAGTCGTCGCCCGCGCCGCCTTCGATACTGTCATCGCCATTGCCCGCATTAATCGTATCGTCGCCATCGCCGCCAAGCAGCGTGTCGTCGTTTCCGGATGCAGCGGTTTCGGTGGTGAACTCGATGCTTTTGATCAGATAGTCGCTTGAATCGCTGCTGCCGTTGGTGCCGTCCGCATAATCGGTCGCGCTGAAGACGAGCTTGTCGAAGCCGCCATCAATATCGATGGAGAGGGTTGTCGAAGAGCCGCTATCGGCTGTGAAATCGGCTTCACCGACCACGTCGCCGTCTCGATAAGCCGTCCAGTGACCTTGTTCGCCGCCATTGCCCTCATTGCTGAAGAGGCGGGAAACTTCGATTGTGGCGCCCGTGCTCGTATCGTCGAACTCGACGATCAGCTCTTCGGAGAAGCCAAGGCCCGTATCGTACCCGATCTGATTGCCCGGACCGCCGGTATTGCCTTCGACACCGAGGCCGTCCGAGCTCGATGTCACATGATCGACGCTCGGCTCGCTGCGGCTGCCGTCTTCGAGAGAACGGGTCGCGGTGATGCGGAAGCCGCTGTCGGTGGAGGTGAAGTTGCTGCCGTCGATGCGGCCGGTCTCGATAACCGGTGTACCGGTGCCGTCACCGCCAACCAGGCTGTCATTGCCGTCGCCGCCTTCGAGCAGATCGTTTCCGGCACCGCCATCAAGCGTATCGTCGCCTTCACCTGCGGTCAGCGTGTCGTTTCCGGTGCCGCCATCAAGGCTGTCATTACCAGTTCCGCCGCCGAGCGTGTCTTCACCCGCGCCGCCAAGCACGGTGTCGTCGCCCGCACCGCCGGTGACCGTGTCGTCACCGTCCATGCCGTCGACCAGATCATTTCCGGCGCCGCCATCAATGGTGTCGTTTCCGGCAAGGCCGGAGATCGTGTCGTCGCCATCCGTACCGATCAGGCTGTCATCGCCCAGCGTCGCGGTGACGTCCGTCGAGAAGGAGATGGACGTCTGACCGTTTTCGATCGTGGTGGTGACCGAGTGATACTCTCCATTGAGCGTGAAGGTGGAGTCCGTGCCGTCCGCGCTGATGGTGACCGTCGTCTCGCCATCAGCGTAGTCGAGGGAAATCGCGTCATCGCCGAATTCGGAATTGGCGATGACAAGGTCCCCGTCTTCCGGGTTGTAATCCGTGATGCTGTCGCCGTTCAGGTCGGAGAGATCGCCAACAAAGCTGTCCGCGCCGCTGCCGCCCGCGAGTGTGTCGGCATCCGCGCCGCCTTCAAGGATGTCATTGCCGGACCCTCCTTCAAGCGTGTCACTGCCTTCACCCGCAGTCAGTGTGTCGTTTCCGGTGCCGCCATCCAGGCTGTCATTTCCGGTTCCGCCGCCGAGCGTGTCTTCACCCGTGCCGCCCAGCACGGTATCGTCGCCCGCACCGCCGGTGACCGTGTCGTCACCGTCCATGCCGTCGACCAGATCGTTGCCGTTGCCACCATCGATCGTATCGTCACCGGCCAGACCGGTGATGGTGTCGTCCCCGTCCGTGCCGACGAGACTGTCGTCACCCGGCGTTGCGGTGGCTTCCGTCTCTTTATGGAACTGGATGTAGCTGTGGTCGTATTCGGTTTCGGCAGTGTCGACGGTCGCGGAGGTGTATTCACCCACCAGCGTGAAAGTGGCTTCGGCGTTGCCGTCGTTGTCCTCATCGATTTCGACGATCGTGTTGCCATCCGAGACGCTCAGCGTAACGTCTTCTAGATCGACTTGTTCGCTGGTTTCGACGTAATCGCCTTCTTCCGCGTCGAAATCAACGATCACATCGCCGTCAAGCGTTTCAAAACCACCGGAGAAGGTGTCAGCGCCAGCTCCACCGATCATGGTATCGGCGCCTCGATGCGTGGTTATCCGGTCGTCGCCCTCTTCTCCATAGATCAGGTCATCGCCGTCACCGCCGGCGAATTCGTCGTTGCCTGCGCCGCCGTAGATCGTGTCATTCCCATCATTGCCAAAGATGAGATCTCGTTCGCCAGGGTTCGAGCCGCCATAAACCAGATCGTCGCCGTCGCCGGCATTAATATAGCCGCCGCCCTCGCCCTGATGAATCGTATCGTTGCCACCGCCGGCCAGGATGTAATCCGTACCGCCATCGCCGTTGATGCTGTCGTCGCCGTCGCCTGCGGTTACGGTGTCATTGCCCTGGCCGCCCTCGATAACGTTGTTGCCTTCAAGGTCGATCAGAACATCCGCACCGTCTCCAGCCGTCAGCGTGTCATTGCCGGCACCGCCGTCGAGGTAGTCATTGCCGGTGCCGCCGCCGAGCGTGTCTTCTCCCGCACCACCAAGCACGGTGTCGTCGCCAGCACCGCCGGTGACCGTATCGTCACCGTCCATGCCGTCGACCAGATCGTTACCGTCGCCGCCATCAATGGTATCGTTTCCGGCAAGGCCGGAAATTGTGTCGTCGCCATCCGTGCCGACCAGGCTGTCATCGCCCGGTGTCGCGCCGCCTCTGGTGGTGTCGTCGTCGGTGCCGAAGAAGATTCGGGTATTGCCGTCCACCTCGGTTGTTGTAACGGCATTGTAGTCGCCGAGGACAGTGAAGGTCGTGTCCGCTGTCCCATTGCCCGTGGTATCGACGGAAACGGTGGTTTTGCCGTCAGCGGATTCGAATGAGAACGCGTCGGCACTCAGCTCAACACCGTCGATCTGGATGACATCGCCGCCAGCCTGATCATAGTCGGCGATGATATCGCCGTTGAGCTCGGCCGCAGTGCCCGAGAAAGTGTCCGCGCCGTCGCCGCCATAAAGAAGGTCGCTGCCAGCGCCGCCCCGGACCACATCGTCGCCGGTGCCGCCGAGGACCGTATCGTCACCCTCGCCGCCATCGACCGTATCGTCACCGGCGCTGCCGAACAGCAGATCGCTGTCATCACCGCCGTCGACCAGATCATTGCCGTCGCCGCCAACCAGCGTATCGCTGCCCGCGCCGCCAAGAAGGATATCTTCGCCTTCCTCGCCAAGCATCAGGTCGTCGCCGTCGCCGCCAATCACAGAATCGTTGCCGATACCGCCGACCAATGTGTCGTCTCCGGTACCGCCGTCGATGGTGTCGTTGCCCGCGCCACCGAAGGCAATGTCGTTGCCTGCTCCGCCATCGAGAAGGTCGTTGCCGCTGGCCGCGACACTGTCAGAGCCGCCCGTTGTGTCGTCGCCGATCAGCACATCGTCGTCGTCACCGCCGCTCAGGGTGTCGTCGCCGCCATCGCCGGAAATCGTATCGTCGCCGGTGCCGCCGGTGACCGTGAAATCACCTTCGTCGAACCCACCGTCGCTTGTGTCCTCGCCAACGACTGTGTCGTCTTCATCGGAGCCGGAGACGCTGTCGTCATCGTCAGAGCCTGAGACAGAGTCGTCACCGTCGGAACCGGAGACGCTGTCATCACCTTCAGAGCCCGAGACAGAGTCGTCGCCGTCAGAACCAGAAACGCTGTCGTCACCGTCAGAGCCCGAGACAGAGTCACCGCCGTCAGAACCGGAAACGCTGTCGTCACCGTCAGAGCCCGAGACAGAGTCGCCGCCGTCAGAACCGGAAATGCTGTCATCACCGTCAGAACCAGAGACAGAGTCGTTGCCGCCAGAACCGGAAACGCTGTCGTCATCGTCAGAGCCGGAGACGCTGTCTTCGTCTTGGTTGAATTCATCCCAGTCGTCGCCGATCACGGTATCTTCGACGTCGTCACCGAAAAGCGTGTCGTTGCCGGCTTCGCCGGAGAGGGTATCGTCGCCATCGCCGCCGATCAGCAGATCGTCGTCGCTTCCGCCGACGAGACTGTCATTGCCGTCGCCGCCCGCAAGCGTGTCTTCGCCCGCATCGCCGGAAAGGCTGTCGTCGCCGGAGCCGCCATCCAGGCTGTCGTTGCCGGAGCCGCCTTCGGCGACATCATCGCCGCTGCCGCCAACCAGAGTGTCGTCGCCCGCGCCGGCCGTCAGCGTGTCGTTATCCGCGCCGCCATCGAGGCTGTCATTACCGTCGCCGCCTCCGAGCGTGTCTTCGCCGTCGCCGCCGAGAACCGTGTCGTCACCGGCCCCACCGGTCACCGTGTCGTTGCCGGCCCCACCGTCGACCAGATCGTTACCGTCCCCGCCATCAATTGTGTCGTCGCCGGCCCCGCCAAGCACGGTGTCGTCACCAGCGCCACCATCGAGCACATCATCGTCCGCGCCACCATCGAGGCTGTCATTGCCGTCACCGCCGTCAAGCGTATCCTGGCCTTCATTGCCGAGCACGGTATCGTCGCCAGCACCACCGGCGAGGCTGTCATCGCCCGCGCCACCATCGACCAGATCGTTTCCGTCGCCGCCATCGAGCGTGTCATCGCCTTCGCCGCCGAGAACGGTATCATCACCGCTACCGCCGTCGATGACATCATTGCCCGTGCCGCCATCGACCAAGTCGTCGTCCGCGCCACCGTCGAGCGTATCCTCGCCCGCGCCGCCGCTGACAGTATCAGCGCCATCGCCGCCTTCGATTACGTCATTTCCGGCACCGCCATCGATCGTGTCGCTGCCGGCATCGGCGTCGATGCTGTCATTGCCGACACCGCCGTCGAGACTGTCGTTGCCCTGTCCGCCAAGCAGCGTATCGTTGCCGCCCTCGCCATCCATGGTGTCGTTGCCGTCACCGCCGATGAGGAAATCGTCGCCGTCACCGCCGGAAATATCATCGCTGCCGGCACCGCCGTTCAGCGTGTCATCATCGGCCGTGCCGGAGAGGGTGTCGTCGAGAGATTCCGTGCTGAATTTCAGCTCGGTATTGCCGCCGTTCTGGGTTACCTGGACGCCAAGGAACTCGCCATTCACCGTGAATGTCACATCCGGCGAGCCGACACCATTGGTATCGATTTGAACCGTTGTCTGGCCGTTTTCGGGTGTGAGTGTGACGGCGCTTTCGGAAAACTGCGAATCGTTGAAGTGCAGAACGTCCTGATCGTCATAGTCCGCGATCAGATCGCCGTTGAAGGAGTCTGGCGTACCTGAAAACGTGTCCGCTCCTGAGCCGCCGACCAGAGTATCGCTGCCCGCGCCGCCATCCAGCAGATCGTCGCCAGAACCGCCAACAAGGGAGTCGTCACCGTCGCCGCCAAGCAGCACATCGTTGCCGCCGTCGCCGGACAGCGTGTCGTCTCCGGCGCCGCCCTCGAACCGGTCCGCATAAGCGCTGCCATTGACCTGATCATTGCCGGCGCCTGCATTGAAGCCTAGTCCGATGAAATCCGCATCGATGACGTCGTCGCCGCTGCTGATGGAGTTGAAGACATCCATCAGCTGGGTATCTGAGACGGTGACATTGTCGTCTGTGAACTCGAAGTCTTCGACGCGGCGGAAATCCTCGGTCCAGCGCTGGATCTGAACCAGGTCGTTGTAATCGTCCAGGCTGGCCTCGCCGGGCTGCCAGATTGAGACGTTCAGCGTTGATCCATCGAGCGAGAAGGTGGTGTTCTGAAGGATATCGTCGCCGACGATCTGCAGGCTGTCGGCCTCTCCCCCATCTCTATCGTATGGAGAGTAGACGGTGCCGAGCGGTGACTGGCCCGTGAATACATATTCGTCGAGGATCGTGTCGCGGCCCTCGCCGGCCTGATAGACGTAGCTGTCATTACCGCCGCCGCCGCGCAACTCGTCATCGCCCGCGCCGCCGGAAAGGGTGTCGTCAGCGGCAGTTTCATTGATTGTGCCCCGCTGGCCGGCACTGCCGCGGATCGTATCGTCGCCGTCATTGCCCATAAGGACATCTTCGCCGGCGCCGCCATCTATATAATCGTCTCCGCCACCACCGCTGATCGTGTCCTTACCGGTTCCACCGAGGACCGTATCCGCGCCGTCGCCGCCGTCGCCCAGATTGTTACCATTACCGAGGTGGATGGTGTCGTCGCCATCGCCGCCGGAAAGCGTATCGTCGCCTCCCGCGGCAGAGAGGGAATCGTCTCCGCCCGCGCCGTCCATCCCGGTGTCGTCAGCGCCGCTCCATGTGAGCGTGTCGTCGCCGGCGCTGCCGGAAATATTTTGCAGGATATCAGAGACATCCATCTGGCTGCCGTCGCCGAATTCGAAGGTCTCGATCCGGTTCAGCGAATCACGCCAGTCGACGATCGTGATTTGATCATCCAGATCAAGGATGTCTGACACGCCGTCGCGGATGCCGACGATCAGATCATCGCCCACGAGATCGATCCAGATGTCGCTCGCGGTGATTCCATCTTCGAAGGAGAGGATATCGTCGCCGGCAAACTGGTCTTGGGTGAAGAGAGCGACCTGATCGCCCGGAGCCATCTGCGTGAGGACATACTCGTCGTGAATCTGGTCTTGGCCGTCACCGACACCGTAGCGGTAGACATCGTCCCCGCCGCCACCGCGCAAGGTATCCGCACCGGCACCACCACTCAGTGTATCGTTTCCGGCTTCCTCATTAACATTGCCGCGCTCGCCGCCCGAGCCGCGCAGTAGGTCGTCACCGTCTCCGCCGTCAATGCTGTCGTCGCCGTCCCCGCCATCAACAACATCGTCACCGGAGCCACCGCCAAGAGTGTCGTCGCCATCTTCGCCAAAAAGGTGGTCGCCCCCCTCGTCACCGAAAACGTCGTCATTGCCAGCCCCGGCATTCACAGTATCGGCACCGACACCGCCGTCGATTGAGTCCGCCCCCGAACCCGAGCTAACTGAGTCGTCGCCTTCTCCGGACGAGACTGTGATTTCTTCGCTGCTGCTCCAGTCTATTGAATCGGCACTTTCGGAGCCGGAGATGTTGTCCAGGATGTCGGTTGCGGTCCAGACCGTTCCGTCATCGAATTCAAACTGCTCGATCCGGGTTTCAGTGTTTTCCCAACCCTGGATCACCACAAGATCATCGGAATCAAACAGATCGACGCCCGGCTGCCTGATAGCAACGTAAAGATCGCCGCCGCTGACCGTGATCCAGAGATCGTCGGCCGACAGTCCCGAGCCGAAACGCAAGGTGTCGAAACCGCCGTCAACTTGTTGGACTGGCTGCAGTCCACCCAGAGGATTCTCCGGATAGATGTGATATTCGTCGAGGATCTGGTCCCGACCGCCGCCGATCCTGAATTCGTATGTATCATTCCCGCCGCCAGCGCGCAGGGTATCGTTACCCGCGCCGCCGTCCAGCGTATCGTCATAGGCTAGCTCGTTGATTGAGGAATCGGCGCCCGCGCTGCCGAGCAGCAGATCGTCACCGAGGCCGCCGATGAGCGAGTCCGCTCCGGCGCCACCGTCAATTGTGTCCGCGCCCACGCCGCCGTTGATGGTGTCGGCGTCGTTTGTGCCGATTAACCCATCGTTGCCGTCTGTTCCGTTCAGCTCAGCCATCTAGTTTCTCGCGGAGCGAAGATATTGTGTGCCAATCCGGCCGAACCGCAACTTATTGAAAGGAAGGTTAAAGAAACTACGAATCAAGTCGTAGCCGAGGATGCGTTTTGCATACATAATTGCGTCTCATTCTGTGACAGAATTTACTTGTATCACAACACATTAAGGATTCTCTATATAACATGATGAAAAAATGCTTAAAAAGCTATGCAATTATTTTCAATATATCGAATCAAGAGGACTGCTTGATGCGGAATGCGGCATTTGGGATAAGACGTTCGCGTCTTCATCTTGAATCAAGTAGCGCAGATTGATCCTGCCTGTGTGCCGCGTTTTTTGCCCGGCTGGAATGGGCGTAATCTAAAGTTCCGGAGTTCTCGTCAGTATGAACCTCACTACCTTCTTCGTTAGCGAGTTGAGCGAGCATTTGAAAGTAGCCGAGGCGGTGCGGGGGAACCTTTCCGGCCCATTTGTCTCCCTGACCGAGACGTGTGTCTCTTCACTCCGGGATGGCGGCAAGATCCTGTTCTTCGGAAATGGCGGCAGCGCCTCCGATGCCCAACATCTCGCCACCGAACTAACAGTGCGTTACATCAAGGATCGCCCGGCTATTGCAGCAATAGCGCTGACAACTGACGGGTCCGCGTTGACTGCCACTGGCAACGATCTCGGGTTCGATAAACTGTTCTCCAGGCAGATTGAAGCACTTGGCCGTCCCGGGGATGTTGCTATCGGAATCTCAACCTCCGGGCGCTCGCCAAACGTTATTGAGGGGCTCAAAATGGCCCGGGAAAAAGGCCTTGTGGCGGCCGGCCTCACTGGGCGGACCGGGGGAGATATGGCAGGCCTCGCGGACCCGCTAGTAAAGGTGCCGCACGACGCGGCGGCAAGAATTCAGGAAATGCATATAACCATCGGTCATGCGCTTTGCGGCGCTATCGAGATCCAGCTTGGTCTTGCGGAGGCATAAATGACACGTGATTCAGATCTCGCCGCCAGAGTCGAGTCTCTCTCCGACGTTCGATTGCTTTGTGTCGGTGATGCCATGCTCGACCGGTTCGTCTATGGCTCCGTAGACCGGATTTCGCCAGAGGCGCCGGTCCCGGTTCTGCGGATCGAGCGCGAGGCGGCGATGCTCGGCGGGGCTGGGAACGTGGTTCGCAACCTGGTTGCGCTTGGCGCGGAGGCCTGTTTCATCTCAGTGATCGGACGGGATGCTGCCGGGCGGGAGTTGACGGGACTTGTCGCCGAGGAGCCGGGCGTTGAAAGCCACTTGCTGACGGTTCCGGGCCGCGAAACGACGATCAAGGTCCGGTATGTCGCAGGAGCACAGCAGTTGCTGCGCGCGGATCAGGAAAACGTGCATGCGATCGATGCTGGGCTTGAGGAGGATCTGATTTCCCGGGCCGTTGCCGACCTTGCAGACTCTGCCGCTCTGGTATTGTCTGACTATGGCAAGGGGCTGCTGACAGACGCTATTCTTGCCTCACTGATCTCGGCGGCGCGGGAGAAGGGGCGTCCGGTTGTCGTTGATCCGAAGGGTACCGATTACACGCGCTATCGTGGCGCCACGGCTATCACACCGAACAGGCGCGAGCTGTCCGAGGCGAGTGGGATGCCTACCGGATCGACTGATGAGATCGTGGCGGCCGCCCGACACATCATCGAGACTGCGGGTATCGGAGCTGTGCTCGTTACCCGGAGCCAGGACGGCATGACCTACGTGTCCAGTGATCCGGATGAAGAGCCGCTGCATTTCGATGCAGTGGCGCGCGAAGTGTTCGATGTCTCGGGCGCTGGAGATACGGTCGTTGCGGTTCTCGCGGCGTCCCTTGGTCGCGGTCTATCGGTTGCCGAGGGGATTGAGCTGGCGAATGCAGCGGCCGGGATCGTGGTTGGCAAGATGGGCACTGCGGTGGCTTATGCTTCCGAACTCGCCGCAGCATTCCGGGCCCACGATTTGCTGCAGGGTGAGGTCAAGGTCGCCTCGCCCGATATGCTTGCCAAGCGGGCGGCAGAGTGGCGCAAGCAGGGCCTGAAGGTGGGATTCACGAATGGCTGTTTCGACTTGCTGCATCCGGGGCATGTATCCTTGATGCGCCAGGCCAAGGCCGCTTGTGATCGGCTGATCGTTGGCCTTAATAGTGACGCTTCGGTGTCACGCCTGAAAGGACCAACCCGCCCGGTGCAGTCGGAGGCCTCGCGCGCATCTGTGTTGGCGTCCCTAGCGAGTGTGGATGGGATTGCGATCTTCGGCGAGGACACTCCGCAGGAGTTGATCGAGATGATCCGCCCGGATGTATTGGTGAAAGGCGCCGACTATACGGTCGAGACTGTGGTTGGGGCCGAGTTCGTGCAGTCTTACGGCGGCAGGGTGGTCCTGGCCGGGCTTGAGGATGGCCACAGCACCACGGCGACCATCGCCCGGATGAACGCGGGCCGGTAATCCGGTTGTATCCTGATCGGCCCCGTTGCGTTCCTGCCGTATCGGGGCAAGAATACCGAACCTGATTGCACTCCCCCGTTCCGCCCGGAACCAAATTGGGGAGGCCTAAAAGAATTCTAGAGGGAGATCTCCGATGGCATACGGTCTGGACGAATTCTGTCGCGACAGCCACGATACATTGGTCCGTGACAACAGTCCCGATGGCCGGGAAGCGGTGCGCAAGAACCTCGAAAAATTGCTTTTGAACCAAGCTTTTGTCGAGGAGGTTTGCGGCAATGACGCACCGGTTGGTGTGACCGAGCTTTACCGCGATGATGAGCTTGAATTTGTCGTCCTCGCCCATGTGAACGACAAGCCGCACGCCTCGCCGCCGCACGACCACGGCACCTCCTGGGCGATCTACGGACAGGCCAAGGAGTATACCGACATGAGCGAGTTCAGTCGTCCCGATGGCGGTGACGGCGACGGCGATGTGAAGATCGAGCATGTAAAAACCTACAGGCTTGAGCCGGGTCAGGCCGGTCTGTACGACGTGCGGGCCATTCACGCGATCGATTATCCTGCTCAAGCCTGCTTCGTGCGTGTGACCGGGCGGCCGCTCGAGAACGAGCCGCGGCTGCGTTACGATATGGAAGCTGGCAAAGCCTCCTTCATCGCAAACCGCTCCGCGAGCTGACCGCGTCCGCAAGCAAGTTGCCGAGATCCAGGGCCGCGCCCGCTGTCCCGACCACTGCTGGTCGGGCGGCCCGGATACGGGAGACGATGTCCGATCGCTTGGCTGGATCGTTGGCGATCTCCGTTGCCCTGCTTGCATAGTCCGAACGTCCTGAGGCGATGCAATCCTCTATGCCCATCGTCCGGTAAAGCCCCATGGTCATGCGCCCGCGCATGAAACCGCTCGGCCAGGTGATTGCCGGCGTTCCGGCGGCAAACCCGCCGAGCGTCGTGTTGCTTCCGCCGAAATGGATCGGGTCCAGCATGACCTCCGCCGCGCTGAGCAGGCGCATATAATCGACCTTCGGTAAAAATGGCACGAACCGCACCCGTTCCATGTCAGCTCCGAGGACCGGACCGAGCCGGTCCTTCACCCGCTTCGTCCATGCGCTGTTAGCGCCACCGATCAGGCCAATGGTGCCTTTCGGATCTACCCGCAGAATGTCGCCGAGCCAGAGGTCGAACTCTGGATGCAATTTGAAGAGATTTTGCGGACAGAGATAAAGCGGCCGATTATCCGGTAGGCCGAAATCGGATTTTGCGCCGGCTGGCGGGACGTGCTCGTCGCGATAATTCATCGGAATGCTGGGGCTGCGCACCAGGCGTTCTGAATAGTGTGCTTCCGCGCCCTCAGGCTCAAAACAGTCCGGAGAGAGATAGGCGTCCACGGTGCTGATGCCGGTGGTTACGGGATGGCCCCAGGTGACCCATTGCACCGGCGCCAGCCGTGTGTGGGCCAGGAAGTAGGTGAAGGGTTCCATACCGATATCGGTATAGAGCAGCGCATCGAGACGGCTGGCCGCCGCGATCTCTGCTGCTTGGCTGATATCCGCCGGCAGCTCCACCACCTCATTGAACCGGGAGGCAATATCCGCCGCCGCCGCATCCCGGAGGCCGGGCGGGCGCAGCAAGGTGAGCGTGAAGCGCTCCCGGTCGATCCCGGTCACAAGATCGCCGAACACGGCACCGATCGTGTGCCCAGCAAGGTGCGTTGAACAGATTCCGAGACGGATCCTGCGGGTTGCGGGCGGCGGGCCGTCGCCTGCATGCGGGGCGGTGAAGTTCAGCGTCGGGCAGGCGTGCCGGTAGAATTCGCTGATACCGACCGCCAGATCCCGGTCGTTGCGGCCGTGATAGACGAGATAGAAATTGGCGGCGCCAATCTCGTTGAGCGGGTCCGCCAGCCGGATGCGTTTGGCTTCCGGAGAATCGAGGAATGCCGAAATTTTCTCGCGCGCGGCATCTATCTGCGGCACGTCCTGGGGAACAACCGGCAGGCCGAAGGCCCGGCGGACCACGAAAGTAGGCACTGCGGGAAAACGCTTCATCGCGTCAATGTAGGTGCCGAGCGCGGTCTCGTAGTTTCCGGCGCTTAGCTGGGCGCTTGCAAGGTTTCGCAGGATCTCCGGGTTGTCCGGCGCGGCTGCGAAAGCATAGCGGTAGAGCGCGATGGCGTGCGAACTGTCTTTCTTCTCCCAGAGCACGATGCCGAGGTCATTCAGCAGATCCGGGAGAGCCGGGGTAAGGACGAGGGCGCGTTTGAAGTCCCGGGCAGCCTCCACCGGGCGGTTCAGCGCGCGGTACGCCTGGGCACGGTTGGCAAAGGGAATGTGACCCGAGGCCTGAAGAGCGATGGCCCGGTCATAGTGATCGAGTGCATCGTCATTGCGGTTCTGCTCCTGCAGACTGAGCGCGAGATTATAGGTGGATGCAGAATCGCCGGGTTCGAGGAGTATCGCTTTTTG
The DNA here is from genome assembly GCF_039990255.1 of Nisaea sp. GTDB lineage: Bacteria > Pseudomonadota > Alphaproteobacteria > Thalassobaculales > Thalassobaculaceae > Nisaea. The sequence goes on from NZ_JBDXGG010000021.1 coordinate 28,195, forward strand.
GAGCGCCAGAGTGGCGCCGGACGGATCTCCCGCCTGCTTACGAGCGGATGCGAATGCGCTCCAGAATGCAGCTTGGCCGGAGAGGCTGTCGGACCCGGCGGCTAGAGCCGATACGGCAGCCTCGGCATTCCCGTTGTCGATCAGGGCAAAGCCGAGATTGAGCCGGAAATCGTGCCGCCCGGGCGCTGCCGCAAGGGCGCGCCTGATGCAGGCAACAGCGGGCGCAGGATGGCCGGTCTGAAGCATCGCGGTTCCCAGAAGGTGCCAGCTGTCTGCTTCGTTGGGCAATGCACAGAGCACACGACGATATCCGGATATGGCTTCGGCAATTCGGCCGGCCTGATGCAGGCCGTGTGCAGTGATCAGCATTTCGCGAATCTGCACGCCTTGTCTCCTTTCCACCATCGGCCCCCGACCGGGGCCAAACCACGTGAATCGCTTATCATGCCGATCTGCCAATGGCGATTCCCGATGACAGGCGGAGTGTCCATGGTAGGTTTCCCGGCAGGGAGTGAAACATGCAAGAAGAGCTTACTTTTCCGCCGATATACCTGCCCCATCGCCACGATGCGGGGGCCGATATTGTAGCGCTTGCCGTCGAGGCTGCGAAAAACGGTGCGGATCCCGCGAACCTTTACTGGACCGACAGTGCAGATGTGATGTCCTGCGCCATCGTGCTGGCACCTGAGAAGCCGCTTTCGGAAAGCCTTGCAATGGTTCATGTGGCGATGGTTGCGCTTGGCGATTGCCTTGGCGCACAGGTCCCGCCGCAGGTCGAGGTCATGTTTGGCTGGCCGGACCGGCTGATCGTGAATGGCGGTCTGGCCGGTGGGGTTCGTCTCTCGGTAGGCCCCTCCGTGTGGGAACATCTGTCTGACGATCCGGTACCGGACTGGGCTGTGCTCAGCATTGAGGTTGCGATGACGCCGCGCGAAGATGCGCCGGAGCCGGGTATGATGCGGCAGCGGACGACACTGTTGGACGAGGGATGCGGCGAGCTGACCACCGGCGGGTTGCTGGAGAGTTTCTCCCGGCATTTCCTGCTCTGGACCAACCGCTATGTCTCTGACGGCTTTCGTCCTATCGCCGATAACTGGTTGCCGCGTGCCGCAAAACGGGGAGAGACGGTGGATCTCAAATTCGGAGGCGGTCAGTGGAAAGGCACCTTGCTCGGGCTTGACGAAAATGGCGGACTGGTTCTCGGCGATACGAAAACGCCGCTGGTGGCGTTGACCGACATGTTGCGCAAACCAACGTGGTCTCTTGATTAAAGCAGGCGGGTAAATGACAGTTTTGGATGCACCACGGGATTTCTGGATCAGCTCCGGCCATGCTCTGCTCGACCGGACGGCTGACGGCCGCCTAGCGGTTACGGACGATTTCCTGCGCGCGATCTTCGCCCGGCCCGAAGTGGCGCCGGTCGAGGAGTCCTGTGCGACAGAGCGCAGCCTCCATGCGGCCCTGTTGGACGATCCGCGCAGGCCGGTCAGTGAAATGGAGCTGTCGGCGTTCGGCGATCAGGATGGACGGGAGAATTACGAGATCGTGCTCGGCTTCCGCAATGCCCTGTTGGCGGCGGACAGTCTCGAAGCCTTCTATCTCTCGACCTTTCTGTCTGGCGACATTTCCATCCCGCCACTGTTCCTCGACCAGATTGCCCATGTGGTGACCCGCAATATGCTGGAGGGGGTGAGTGACCCGATCCGCGCACGTGCCGCCGAGCTGCTGTTCCGCAGCCAGCGGGTGACGTTGCAGGAGGGCACCGTGATGTGCGCCGACGAGGAGATCGTCGACATGCATGCGGCGGGACAGGGCCAGAGTTCGCTCGAGCGCCTGATCGCAGAGAACGACACGCCACTGCGCTCTGTCGAGCTGGATGTGCTGACCGAGGAAAACGCGGAGATCTACTGGGACCGGAGCGATAGGTTCGACACTGTGCTCGATCTTACCTTTACCCGCCCCGGTCTGGATGCGCTGTGCCGGGTCCTGGAAAGCTGGGCCGCCCATTTCCTTGGCGTCGATGTCTCCGTGACCCCGGTGCGCAGCATCAAGGATGAGCGCTGGGTCTGGCATGTCGGCCTTGATGCGACCTCGACCGGTATTCTGAACGCGCTCTACAAGGGTGAAGAGGTGGACGAGGAGACTCTGGTCAACCTGATCGCGCTGTTCCGGCTCGATTTCAAGCAACCGGAAGCCATGCGGGCAGATATCGCAGGGCGCCCGGTCTATCTCGGACTGGCGCAGGACGCGAAAGGCGTGCTGCGGATGAAGCCGCAAAACCTATTGGTCAATTTACCGCTGGCCGTGCCGGCGTAAGGGAGAAGAGGCGTGAACGAAGACATCTTCAACATGAGTGTCCGCAAGTTTTTGAAGAAGGTCGGCGTGACCAGTCAGCGGGAGATCGAGACCGCGATCCGGGCGGCGGTGGAGAACGGCTCTCTGAAACCTGGCGCCGCGCCGGAAGCCAAAGTCGTACTGTCGATCCCGGCTGCGGGCCTCGAAGTGACCATCGACGGCACGATCGAGACCGAGTAACGGCCGTGACCACCGAACCTTTCATCGATAGCAGGCGAGCTCGCTTGGTTGCGGGTCTGGTTTTGATCCTGTCGGTGGCGTCACTCGCTTACATTCACCGTGAAGATCTGACTGTCCTCAAGGGCGTAGATGACGCTCCGGCGTTGCCGGCGAACCCCGAACTGGCGGCCTGCCTATCGGAACGCTACGGCGCGGTTGACCGGATGCTGGCGGAGGGTGTGATCGACGATGCCAAACACACCCTCTTCAAGCAACGCGCCGCCGCCATGTGCCAGGACCGGTTCGGCGGCTGACGCGTCTTCAGGTCCGGGGTGTCAGTGGATGCTCTCGTCCTCGTCGGGGACATTGCCGGCCTGATAATCCTCTGTCGTGCGGACCATCGGGCGGGCGCCACCTGCCATCGGGTTGCCTTCCTCGAACTGGTCGACGACGCGGCAATCCTCGCACATTTGCAGGCGCCGGGCGGCTTCCGGCGTCGCGAACATCGAGTGCTTCTCCGCCAGTGTTTTGACGATCCGGTCGATGGTGCTTTTCGCGGCGAAAGGCTTGTCACAGCGTACGCAGTGGAACGGCTCCTCCTCCTTCATCACCACTGGTGACTTGGCTTCGGTCAGGAAGTTGATGCGGGGCTCCAGTGTTATGGCGCTTTCCGGGCAGGTATTCTGGCAAAGCCCGCATTGTACGCAGCTGCTTTCGACGAAGGAAAGTTGGGGCGCTTCCGGGTTGTCCAGCAGTGCGCTGGCCGGGCAGGCGCTGACGCAGGCAAGGCAGAGTGTGCAGGCTTCAGCGTCAACATTCACCCGGCCGTATGGCGCGCCCGGCGGCAATGTGAGCGTGTCGACCGGGGTCGGGGCAGCAAGCCTGAGCTGTGCGAGGGCGGTATCCATGATTTCCCGCTTGCCGCCAAGGGCAAGGAAGAAACGCGGGGCAACGCCTTTGGATCGTTCCATCGACCAGAGTCTGGTTTCGACCGCGTCAGGATCGGCCTCGACCAGCAGTTCGACCCGCCCGCTCTCGAAGCCGAGGCCGGTCAGGACCGTTTCGGCAAGTCCGATCTGGCTCGCCAGCCCGCCGATCTCCTCCTGCTTGCGCGGATGGGCGTGCAGCACCACCCGCCCGGCGCCGAAGGCAAAGGCGGCCGCAAGGAAGTCGAGTCCGATCTGGGTTACCTGCGTCACCGCGAAAGGGATCACATGCGCGGGCAGGCCACGCCCGAACCGGGCCGACATGTCGATTATCGCATTCCCATCGGTAGTATCGTGGATCAGGATGGCCGCATCGCGCCCACTGGCATCCGCATAGGTCTGCATGAGCACAGAAAGGCGCTCGACTAAGTTGCTGGTTGGCGGGAAGGCATAATGTGCCGCGCCGGTCGGACAGACCGAATTGCAGGCACCGCAACCGCCGCAGATATGGGGATCGAAAGCTACGACATCGCCATCCGAGGTGATGGCGCCTGCCGGGCAGACATCGATGCAGCGCGAACAGCCGGTCTTGCGGCTGCGGGAATGGGCGCAGAGATCGGATTTGAAGTCGACATAACGCGGTTTTGCGAACTCGCCGACCATATCTGAAAGCTCGAACAATGCCTTCTGTACCGCGACTGGATCGCCCGGATCGGGACGGAAATAGCCGTCGCGTTTGTCATGGCCTGTGAAAAGCGGGGTCTCTCCGGTCAGGTCGAGAATAAGGTCGCATTTCGAGACCGCGCCGTTTTGCGGCCGCTCGAAGGAGAAGGCGTCGCGGCTGGCCGGATTGGCCGGCGCGTAATCGTCGACGCCGATTTCGAACGCGCCGAGATGCCCGGCTGATCGGATGATCCGGCCGTGGAAAACCGGCACATCCATGACGGAAGGCGGGACGATACCGTCGCTTTCTTTCAGTAGCAGCGTGACGTCGAGCCGCTCCGAGAGTTGCCGTGCCGCGTCAAGAGCGGACTGATCCTTGCCATAGACCAGGCAGACCCCGTCGGAAGTGAGCGATACCTGCGTTGTCGGCGTTCCTGCGACGGAGGCCTCGGCGATGAGTGCGGCGATCTTCGGTCCGGCATCCTTTGCCTCATCGGACCAGCCGGCCCTTTCGCGGATATTGACGAAGCTTAACGAGCCCTCATCCAGTCCACTTTCCTGGCCAATTTCACTGAACAGCGGCGCTTCCTGAGTACAGCAGACAGTTAGCGGTGCGCCCGCTGCTGCCGCATCGCGAAAATTTCCAAGTTGGGATCGGCACAGGGCTGAATGGATGAAGGGCGCCGCATCGCCTTGCATAACTGCGCGCGCGACGGATTCCAGGGGCATGGTCTGATTGCAATTGCAGACCAGCAGCCGCCCGCTTTCGGTGGCCATATTTCTCTCTCCCGTGCGCTTTATATGTTTCAGTCTTTTCGACGCGCACTTTTGATACACATATTTGCAACACGGCGCGGCCGGGGCAATGGCCCCGTCCGGAGAATCCAAGGAGTGGAAATGGAACGCAGCCGGACCATCCCGGTTGGACTGGTGCTGGAGCGCCGGAAAATCGACAATCCCTGGCAGGATCATCGCTGGAACGCGGTCTCTGTAATCGTTGGGGCGCCGGATGTCCGGGAGTGGACTCTGCTGGACAAGGTGGACGGTGTTGAACGCTATCATGCGGCGACGCTGCCGCTGACCCTGCACCGAAAAGAAACCGAATCCTATAAGGTCAACCTGTCTGGCCAGCCGTCAGTTTATGTCGTGCTTCGTGCGGATGACGATCCGGATTCGCCTTACGAAGTCTATCCTTTCCTGGCAACTGCCTCTGCCTATGAGGCGCAGGACTATCTCGACTCTGGGGAAGAGACTGTCGAGAGCGTGCCGATGCCCGAAGGTCTGATCGCCTGGGTGCAGGATTTCTGCGATACGCATCACGAAGACGAGGTGTTCATCAAGCGCAAACGCAGCGATCACCGCCGCGAGCATGACAAGTTCGCCCGTCGGCCCCTGGTCGAAGAAGGTGGACGGAGCACGCCCGGGAGGCGGCGCCTTGACTGACACCCGTGACGAGAGCGACCGGGGCTTTCTGGCGCGCTGGTCGCATCGCAAGGACTCCGCCCGGATTGCTGAAACAGCGACACCGCGCGAGAAACGTGGCGGCGCGGCTCCTACTCTCCCCGATGAAGCGCCGGACGATCAGCTTCCTGCCTTGATCACCGGAGACGAGCGCCCACTGACCGAGGAAGAGCAAGAGCTGGTCGATGGCCTGCCGGATATCGAAACCCTCGAGGCGGAAAGCGATTTTACGCCTTTCATGCAGAGCAAGGTGCCTGAATTCCTGCGCCGCCGGGCATTGCGGGCACTCTGGCGACTCAACCCGGTGCTGGCGAATGTCGATGGTCTGGTCGATTACGGTGAGGATTTTACCGACGCGGCAACGGTGATCGAAGGCATGCAGACGGCCTATCGGGTCGGCAAGGGCTTCATGACGGACGAGGAACTCGGTGAGGAGCCAGCCGAGGAAGACGCCCGGGCTGAAGACATCGAGACTGAAGACACCGGGGCTGAAGACACCGGGGCTGAAGACGGTCCAGAGGATGAAGAGACACGGCGTCTGGCGGCCGTTGATGGCGATAAAACCAAGGCGGAAACTGATACGGCTGCTGACCTGGTTGACGCAATTCAATCAGAGAATGATGCCGACGACGTTGGTGATGGTGACCTGGATTAACGTGACGCTTTGTTCACAGAGTGGAAAACCTACACTGTTATGACAGAGTCTTTGTGGACTTATGGATTGGGCAGGCGTACTTTAACGATTCTAAGAACGGTTCTAAGCCGTTGTAACAACGAAGCTTGCGATTCCCTTCGGATTACGCGGGCACGTTTGGGAGAGTGGGTCGGTGACAGAGACCGCCCGGAGTCTGGTGTCGGAAGAAGACGCCGTTAGGGCGCACTGGTACGGTCTGCTTGCGCATTTTCTTGCGCGGCAGCCGCATCAGGACAGCCTTGATATCGCGCGTAGTTTCGAAGGCGATGACACGCCGCTTGGCAAATCCGTCGCCGCTTTCGCTGCTGCGGCGCGCGCCGCGACGGTCGAAACCGCTGATGAAGAATTCCATAAGCTGTTTTATGGCGTGGGGCGCGGAGAGCTGGTGCCCCATGGCTCTTTTTATCTGACAGGTTTTCTCAACGAAAAGCCGCTCGCCGAATTGCGTGATGATCTTGCGCAGCTTGGTGTTTCGCGTGCCGATGATGTGAAAGAGCCCGAGGATCATATAGCGGCCCTTTGCGATGTGATGGCCGGGATGATTCGCGGTGATTTCGGTCCGGCCTGTCATCTGGAGCGTCAGGCCGAGTTTTTCAGCCGGCATGTGGCGCCGTGGGCCGTGAAGTTTTTCGAAGATCTCGAAGGCGCCAAAGCGTCAAGTCTTTACATGCCGCTCGGCGCTATCGGGCGCCAGTTCATGGAGATCGAGATCGAGTCTTTCCGGATGCTCGATTAGAGCGATCGGAGGCAGTTCCCCGCAGCCGGGCACGGGCCGGTTTGCGGATCAACATATCGGACCCGTGCGGAGCAGAACGGAGTTGGTGATGGCGAAAGCAAAAAAGCCCGAATCCACACGCCGTGATTTCCTGAAATTATCGGGCATCGGCGCTGCTGCCGGTGCTGCGGCAATTGCCGGGGCGCAGAAACCTGCAGAGGCCGCAACGCGGTCCGAAAAGGTCAGTGCCGGCTATAGGGAAACCGCGCATGTGAAGACGGCCTACGCTCTGTCGCGCTTCTAGGAGCAAGACAGGGAGGGTCCTCTCACACGGGAGGTCCCGGGGTGCCACATGCTGGGGCGCCTGCTGAAACATAAGCGGTCGATAAAGAGGCCGTAATGTTCGGGAGAACGATATGTTGATGAAGAAGACGGGCGGGCGATCCGGATCGCCCCGCATGTCGCGTGCATTGGCTGGTCAGGCCGGCAGCGCGATCGACCGGAGAACGTTCCTGAAACGCTCCGGGATTACAGCCGGCGGTCTTGCCGCCGCAGCCACTCTCGGCGGTGGCATGGTCAAGAAAGCCGAAGCTCAAGCCAATCCGATGGCCGGTATCGAGAAGGTCCGGTCGGTCTGTACTCACTGTTCGGTCGGCTGCACGGTCGAGGCGGAAGTGCGAAATGGTGTCTGGATCGGCCAGGAACCTGGCTTCGACAGCCCGTTCAACCTCGGCGCTCACTGCGCCAAAGGTGCTGCGGTCCGCGAGCACGCGCATGGTGAACGCCGCCTGAAATACCCGATGAAGCTGATTGACGGTAAATACACCAAGGTCAGCTGGGAGCAGGCGATCAGCGATATTGGCGACCAGATGCTGAAGATCCGGGAGGAAAGCGGCCCGGATTCGGTTTACTGGCTCGGCTCCGCCAAGCACAGCAACGAACAGGCCTACCTGTTCCGCAAATTCTACGCCTTCTGGGGCTCCAACAACGGAGACCATCAGGCGCGTATCTGTCATTCGACCACGGTCGCGGGTGTTGCGAACACCTGGGGCTATGGCGCGATGACGAACAGCTACAACGACATCCATAACAGTCGTGCCATCTTCGTTATCGGTGGGAACCCGGCGGAGGCCCATCCGGTCTCGCTGCTGCACCTGCTGCGGGCGAAGGAACAGAACAATGCACCGCTGATCGTCTGCGACCCGCGCTTCACGCGGACCGCGGCGCACGCGTCCGAATATGTCCGGTTCCGTCCGGGCTCGGACGTTGCACTGATCTGGGGCCTGCTCTGGCACATCTTCGAGAATGGCTGGGAAGACAAGGAATTCATCCGCCAGCGTGTCTGGGGCATGGAAGAGATCCGGGCCGAAGTGAAGAAGTGGACGCCGGAAGAGACTGAACGGGTTACCGGCGTTCCGGGCTCGCAGATGCGCCGCGTCGCGCGGACTTTGGTTAATAATCGTCCGGGCACCGTGATCTGGTGCATGGGCGGCACCCAGCACACGAACGGGAATAACAACACCCGGGCCTACTGTGTTCTGCAGCTTGCGCTGGGGAACATGGGCAAGGCCGGTGGCGGCACCAACATCTTCCGCGGCCACGACAACGTCCAGGGCGCGACCGATCTTGGCGTGCTGTCCCATACCCTGCCGGGCTATTACGGCCTCAGCACCGGTGCCTGGAAGCACTGGTCACGGGTTTGGGATGTCGATTACGACTACATGGTGAAGCGCTTTGCTTCCAAGGAGTTGATGGAGTCCAAGGGTATTCCCGTCTCACGTTGGATCGACGGTGTGCTTGAGGACAAAGACAACATGGACCAGCCCGAGAATGTTCGGGCCATGGTGCTTTGGGGTCACGCGCCAAACTCCCAGACCCGTATGGTCGAGATGAAGAAGGCGATGGAGAAACTTGATCTCCTCGTTGTCGTCGATCCATACCCGACGGTTTCGGCCGTGTTGCATGACCGCAAGGACGGGGTCTATCTGCTCCCGGCCTGCACTCAGTTCGAGACCTATGGCTCGGTGACGGCTTCCAACCGCTCCATCCAGTGGCGCGACAAAGTGGTGGACCCGCTCTTCGAGTCGAAGACGGACCATGAGATCATGTATCTCTTTGCCGAAAAATTCGGCATGGCCGATCAGATGTTCAAGAACATCAAGATCAACGGCAAAGAGCCGCACGTCGAGGACATCACTGCCGAAATCAACGCCGGCATGTGGACCATCGGTTATACCGGTCAGACGCCGGAGCGGCTGCGCAAGCACATGGCCAACCAGCACACCTTCGACAAGACCTCGCTTCAGGCGAGAGGCGGTCCGTGCGACGGCGATTACTACGGCATGCCGTGGCCGTGCTGGGGTACTCCGGAGATGAACCATCCGGGTACGCCGATTCTCTACGATCCGTCGAAGCCGGTTTCCGAGGGCGGGCTTACCTTCCGTGCCCGATTCGGTGTCGAACGGAACGGTGAAAACCTGCTGGCGGTCGATTCCTATGGTGTCAATTCGGACCTGAAGGACGGGTATCCGGAATTCACCATGGCCATGCTGAAGAAACTCGGCTGGGACAAGGATCTGACCGACGCAGAGCGGAAGACGATCGAGAGCATCTCGGGCGACAAGACGAACTGGAAGACCGACCTTTCCGGCGGTATCCAGCGCGTGGCGATTGCTCACGAATGCTCTCCGTTCGGCAACGCGAAGGCACGTGCCGTGGTCTGGACCTTCCCGGATCCGGTGCCGCTCCATCGTGAGCCGCTCTACACCTCGCGGCGGGACCTCGTGGCGGATTACCCGACCTACGAGGACAGGAAAGCGTATCGCCTGCCGACGCTCTATGCGTCGATCCAGAAGAACGACTTCTCCAAGGACTTCCCGATCATCCTCACGTCCGGCCGTTTGGTCGAGTATGAGGGCGGTGGTGAAGAATCCCGGTCCAATCCGTGGCTGGCCGAATTGCAGCAAGACATGTTCGTCGAGATCAACCCGCGTGATGCTAACGACTACGGCATCAGGGATGGTCAGATGGTCTGGCTGACCGGTCCGGAGAACGGCAAGGTCAAGGTCAAGGCGATGGTAACCGAACGGGTCGGCTCAGGCGTTGCCTTCATGCCGTTCCACTTTGGTGGGCATTTCCAGGGCAAGGATCTCCGGAGCAAGTATCCGGATGGTGCGGATCCCTATGTCCTCGGTGAATCGTCAAACACTGCGCAGACCTACGGCTACGATTCGGTCACGCAGATGCAGGAAACCAAAGCGACCCTGTGTCGTATTGAGCCTGCGTAAGGGAGCGAAACAATGGCACGTATGAAGTTCCTGTGTGACGCCGAGCGCTGCATCGAATGCAATGCCTGCGTTACAGCCTGCAAAAACGAGCATGAGGTTCCCTGGGGTGTAAACCGCCGGCGCGTCGTCACGATCAATGACGGCAAGCCGGGCGAACGGTCCATCTCGGTGGCCTGCATGCACTGCTCCGACGCACCCTGCATGGCGGTGTGCCCGGTCGATTGCTTCTACCAGACCGACGAGGGTGTGGTTCTGCACTCCAAGGATCTGTGCATCGGCTGTGGTTATTGTCTCTATGCCTGTCCGTTCGGGGCACCCCAATACCCGCAAGCCGGCAATTTCGGCAGCCGCGGCAAGATGGACAAGTGCACCTTCTGCGCTGGCGGTCCGGAAGACGACAACAGCTCGGCTGAGTTCCAGAAGTACGGTCGGAACCGCCTGGCCGAGGGCAAGCTCCCGCTCTGCGCGGAGATGTGCTCGACCAAGGCCTTGCTGGCCGGTGATGGAGACATCGTGTCCGAGATCTATCGCGAGCGGACCGTGGCTCGGGGCTTTGGCTCCGGCGCCTGGGGCTGGGGAACAGCCTACGATCAGAAAACCGGCGGGTAACCGCTGGATACCGGGGGCCGTTCTGCGGCCCCCGGCCTGGTTTTTGACCATACAGGTCTGTGACCAAATACGTGTGTATCCGGCCTAACCCGCCTCGCAGCATTTCAGGGCGCCATGTCTGGGTTTCGGCCGGTCGTCCATGGATCGCGATAGTGAAAACGGACGCATTGCATCTTTCGAGGAGTCAAACGGACATGATTTCACTTCGTCCGAACTGGATTCGCGGCGCGGCACTCGCGGTGCTCGTCCTGGCGCTGCTTGGCGGCTGCCGGGAGACCGAGCAAGACCGGGTGCTCCTGTTCAAAAAAGGCACCTATCTCGGTAAGTCAGACCAGCGCTTGTCAGAAGAAACCTTGTTGGAGATCCGCGACCGCGGCCGCCGACAGGGTTTTGACCTCTAGGCCCCGGGGGAGATCTCAGCATGACATTCTCGGCATTCACCAAATATCTCGCCTGTCTGGCGGCGGTCGTTACCATTGTTACTGGCCTAGGCTCGATGACCGGCACGACCTACATTTCCACAGCTTCGGCGCAGCAAGCCGGAAAAGTTCCGGGCAATGCGCTCGGCGCATCGAGCGATACTGATTTCTGGCGCGCCGTGCGTCAGGGCGAACAGGGAAATGTCTCGATCCCGGACGCCCGAGCTGGTGTTCTGGTCCAGTCCGAGGGAGAGAACTGGCGAGCTTTTCGCAACGGACCGCTATCGGTGTTCGGTGCCTGGGCCCTGCTCGGCATGGTCATCCTGTTGTGCGTCTTCTTCATCCTGCGTGGCCGGATCAAGGTCGAGCATGGCCTTAGCGGCAAGCTGATCGAGCGTTTCAATACGGTTGAGCGCTTTGCCCACTGGCTGACCGCGACAAGTTTCGTGGTGTTGGCGCTAACCGGACTCAACGTGCTCTATGGCCGTTATGCGCTCCTACCGCTGATTGGCGCTGATGCCTTCTCGGTTATCACCGTGGCCGGCAAGTACATGCATAACTACCTTGCGTTCCCCTTCATGGTGGGGGTCGTCATGATGTTTGTGCTCTGGGTCGGACATAACATCCCAAGTCGGACTGATCTCAATTGGATCGCGAAGGCTGGTGGATTGTTCACCAAAGGTGTCCACCCGCCGGCAAAGAAGTTCAATGCAGGACAGAAGCTGATTTTCTGGTCAGTTATTATAGGAGGCGCGTCAATCAGTGTTTCGGGCGTTGCGCTGCTCTTTCCGTTCGAGATTCAGATGTTCGGAAAGACTTTTGCCTTTATCAACATATTCGGTGCCAGTTTGCCGACTCAGTTGACGGTGATGCAGGAAATGCAACTGTCCCAGCTGTGGCATGCCGTTGTCGGTATCGGCCTGATCGTGGTGATCATCGCTCATATCTATATAGGCTCGATCGGTATGGAAGGCGCGTTCGATGCCATGGGCAGCGGCCAGGTGGACGAGAACTGGGCCAAGGAGCATCACAGCCTCTGGGTCGAAGAAGTCAAAGCACACCAAGCCTCGTCCGGCTCGGACTAGGCGCGACGGCCGAGACCCATCGTGCGACGAGGGAACGGCAGTGCTAAACAATCTGTAACGGGCGCGACCCCAGGCTGGTTCGCGTCCGTTCTCCTCGCCTTGTTATGTGTTTTCACGCCCCGCTCGCCGGCTGATGCGGAGCTGGTCGGTCATGGCGGGCCGGTGCACGCTGTCGCCGTCTCCGACGATGGCGAAACAGTTCTGACCGCGGGTTTCGATTACTCCGTCATTCATTGGGACCTCGCTGCCGAGAAAGCCCTTACCCTGATGTATGGCCATGATGCGGCTGTAGCCGACGTCGCTTTCGTCCGGCAGACGGGGGTTGTTGTTTCCGGCGGCAATGATGGCGCCGTCTATCTCTGGCGGATCGGGGAGGCGGAACCCCTGCGCGTCCTGCACCGGCATGACGGGAACGTGTCGGCGGTGGCCGTGTCTCCGGACGGAAATCTGATCGCGTCCGCCGGGTTCGACGGCATGGTTCGGATCAGTCCGCTTACAGGTGATGCCGCAGCGATAGTCCTGAAAGGCCATGTCGGACCGGTCAATGCAATCCTCTTTGCCGGCGACGGTGAGCGGCTCTTCAGCGCTGGATATGATGGCACCATCCGTCTTTGGACCCATGCCTCACAGGCGATGGAAGTCTTTGGCGAAATAGGGCTGCCGGTGAACCGGCTTTCCCTGTCCCCGGATGGTAAGACGCTCGTGGTTGCGGGGACCGATGAGGCCGTGCGCCTGTTCGATACGGAAACCAGGGAGGAGCGCCGGTTCATGCTCGGGCATGAAGCTCCGGTGCTTTCAATCGCCATTACGCCGGACGGTAAGCGTTTTGCGACGGGCGGTGCGCGCGGGCAGATCGTCTTCTGGTCGCTCGCGGACGGGAAGCCGTTGAAAACCCTTCGGGGGCATAAGGGGCCGGTCTGGTCGGTTGCTTTCACTCCGGGCGGCGGCGAGCTTCTTTCCGCTGGACGCGATGGGCGTGTAATCCGCTGGGACCTCGATACCGGCCTGCAGATCGGGGGGCGGGATGTTGCTGATGAGGAGCCCTATGTGCCGCCGGGAGATGTTCTCGCGAAACGAGGGTCGGAACTGTTCGGAACCTGTGCCGTGTGCCACACCCTGACACCCGATGGCGGCAACCGGGCTGGTCCTACTCTTTACGGTGTGTTCGGCCGCCGGGTTGGGACGGTTGCCGGATACCCCTATTCGAAAGCATTGCTCGAGAGCGATATCGTCTGGAGCGAGGATACCATCGGCGCGCTCTTCGAGAAGGGGCCGCAACACGTGGTTCCGGGCACCAAGATGCCGCTGCAGCGGCTTCGCAGCTCCGAAGACCGGCGCGCATTGCTGCATTTTTTACGTCAGGCACTGGCGTTCGCCGAACGTCAAGCCGAACAAAACAAGGGAGAATGAAATGAAAGCCTTCGTCGCGGCCCTGATTGGTCTGGTCGTCATCACCGGCGTTGCGTGGGGAGGCCTCCACCTGATCGATCTCAGTACCGAAACAGTCAATCAGTCAGCCACGGGCGACGTTCGGCTCTAGTGATGCTCCGGGCGCCGGCCTGCATAGTCATCGGAACGTTGGCGGCCTGTTTTCCGGCTCGGGCTGACGATACTGGCCTTAGGGAAATGGGGCGGGAAGTCGCGCTTGTTCATTGTGCCCGATGCCATGTTGTCGACGCCGGGAATAGACTGGGCGGAATAGGCAGCACTCCGTCTTTTCGTTTGCTCATGTCGCTTCCGGATGGCGAGCACCGGTTCGCCACGTTCTTTGACCGCCGCCCGCATCCGGCCTTCGTTCGGATGGAGGGTGTCGAGCCGCTGACGCCGTTACCGGCGAACGCTGCGGAAGCCGAAATGACCGTTGATGATCTCGACGCGTTGATCGCCTATGCCCTCTCCTTGAAGTCGGCTTCAGATTGACGGGGGCAGATACCGCCAGTAAGGCTTCCGGTGATGATTTTCATGATCTGCGAGCCGCGACACCAATGACCGTTCCGCCTCCCGCTTATTTGACCGTCCGCGAGCTTGCGGAGTTATTGCGGGTGAAAGAACGCAAGATCTACCAGCTCGTCGCGGATGGTGAGGTTCCCTGCCGCCGAGTTACCGGCAAATTGCTGTTCCCCCGTGGTGAGATCGAGGCCTGGATCGCCGGGGATACCAGCACCGGTGCGGCCGAAGCTGCTGTGACGTCGCCGATGGCCGAGTTCCCGCGCCCTGCCGAGATTGTGGCGGGAAGCCATGATCCCCTGCTCGATTGGGCCTTGCGGGAATCCGGCGCTGGCCTGCCGACGCTTTTCGATGGAAGTCTTGATGGCATTGCCCGTTTCGAGAGTCGGGAAGCTTCGGTCGCGGGCATTCATATTCCCGAGGAAGACGCCGCGGGCTGGAATCTGTCGGCTGTACGGGCGCTTGGTCCAACTCGCAACGCTGTGCTGATCTCCTGGGCAAGCCGCACGCGCGGGCTCATCGTCGCTCCGTGCAATCCCAGCGGAATCGGTAACATCTCCCACCTGGCGGGAAAGAGGGTGGCCCAGCGGCAGGCCCATGCGGGAAGCCAGCTTTTGCTGGAGCAGCTGATGGCGCGCGGCGGTCTGGCTGAGACAGATGTGAGCTGGCTTGATTTACCGGCGCGGACGGAGACAGATGTGGCCGAAGCGGTGCGTGTCGGCCGGGCTGAGGCGGGTCTCGGGCTGGAGAGTGTAGCACGGCAGCATGGGCTCGACTTCATTCCTCTGGTCGATGAACGGTTCGATCTGCTTGTTTGCCGGAGATTCTATTTCGAGCCGCCGTTCCAGGCCCTGCTCGATTTTGCGTCCGGGGCCGTGTTCCATGAACGGGCGGCGGAACTTGGCGGATACGACGTGTCGGAATGCGGCCGGGTCAGGGACAACGCGCCCTGACCCTTGGCTTGACTGGCTAGCGGGCGTTTGCAAAGAAAAGCTGTTGGCCGTTCAGCTTGTAGCTGTTGATGGTCTTCTGACCTTCATCGCCGGTCACCCAGTCGATGAAGCTCTGGCCGAGTTCTTCTTTCACGACTGGGTGCTTGGCCGGATTCACCAGAATGACGCCATACTGGTTGAACAGCACCTTGTCGCCTTCGACCTGGACCTTGAAATCAGCTTTGTTCTTGAAGCTGATCCAGGTGGCCCGGTCTGTCAGGGCATAGGCGCCCATGCCGACGGCAGCATTGAGGGTCGCGCCCATGCCTGAGCCGGTCTCACGGTACCAGGAGCCGCTAGAGGCGTCCGCATCGACACCGGCTGCCGTCCAGAGCCGGCGTTCTTTCTTGTGCGTGCCGCTGTCATCGCCGCGCGATGCGAAAGGTGTTTTGGCATCGGCGATCATCTTGAGCGCAGCCGGTGCATCCTTCATGCCGCCGACTTTCGCCGGATCGGCAGCTGGGCCGACGATGACGAAATCGTTGAACATCACGTCTTGGCGCCTAACGCCGAAACCTTCGGAGACGAATTTCTCCTCCGCCGGTTTGGCGTGCACGAACAGGACATCCCCATCTCCGTTCCGCGCATTCTTGAGCGCCTGGCCGGTCCCAACGGCCACGACCCGGACTTCGATCCCCGTCTTCTTGGTGAAGACAGGCAACATGTAGTCGAACAGACCTGAATTCTGCGTTGAGGTTGTCGATTGCAGGATGATGAACTTGTCTGCGGCTATGGCATTGCCGGTTCCCGTCAGAGCGAGCATCGCCGCGAGTGCGAGCCCTCCCAAAACCCTCTGCAGGTGTTTCATTACGTTTGCTCCCATTGGTCGGTGATGTGTCCGGTCAGGTGCCGTCCGGCAGGTGCAGCCGTCCAGCGAGGTAGTCGCGCGCGGCTGCGCTTGAGGGCGTGTCGAAGAAGGCGGTAGCGGCGCTGTGTTCTGCGATCCGGCCTCGATCCATAAAGATGATGTCCGACGCGAGACGCCGGGCCTGATGGATGTCGTGGCTGATCATGACGATCTTGCAGCCCCGCCGTTCCGCCGCCAGCATGAGCGCTTCGATAGCGGCTGTGGAGGCAGGATCGAGGCTGGCGGTGGGCTCATCCAGGAACAGCACGTCCGGCCGCAGACTGAGGGCGCGGGCGAGGGCAAGGCGTTGCTGCTCGCCGCCGGAGAGAACACGGGCCGGGCGCGCCGCCAGATGCGCGATGTCTGCTTCCTGCAAGGCGTCTGTTGTGCGCTGGTTGCGCTCAGCGCGCGGAACACCAGCTGCATTAAGGGCGTGATCGAGATTGGCCGCTACAGACCGGCGCAGCAGCACCGGCTTCTGGAAGACCATGGCCTGCCGCCTGCGGGTCTCCCGATTGGCGGTTTGCCCACGCCAGGTCACCGTGCCGGCGCTTGCCGGAATTAATCCGTGCAGGATGCGCATCAGGATGCTTTTCCCGGCACCGTTCGGCCCGAGGATCATGCTGACGCCGCCTTCGGCAATTTGCAGGCTAACCTTGTCCAGTAGGGCAAGCCCGTCGGGTGCGAAGCTGATGTCGTCGGCGCGCAGCGGCAAGAGCGGATTGGTTGCCACGAAGCTCGCATTCTGGCTGACATTCTGCGGGATGTTATTCATAGGCAAACCGCCGCGCCGTCCCTTTCAGGGCCATCAGGGCTGCATTCACGCTGATCGAGATGCCGATCAGGATGATGCCGAGCGCCAGAGCTAGGGCGAGATCGCCTTTCGATGTTTCCAGTGCGATGGCCGTTGTCATAACCCTGGTCAAATGGTTGATGTTGCCACCGACGATGATCACCGCCCCGACCTCCGCTACAGCCCGCCCGAACCCGGCCAGCGCTACGGTGATCAGGGAAAACCGTGCGTCCCAGAGTAGTGTCGTGAGCGTGAAGAAAGGTCCGAGAGCGAGGGAGCGCAGTTGCTCATCATACTCTTTATGCAGATCGCCGATGACCTGACGGGTCAGGGCTGTCGCGATGGGAGTTACCAGCACGGTTTGCGCAATGATCATGGCGGTCGGTGAATAGAGCAACTGGAATGTGCCGAAAGGTCCCGCGTTCGACAGCAGCATGTAGATCGCCAGCCCGACTACCACCGGCGGCAGTCCCATCAAGGCATTGGTCAGGACCAGCAAAACGCCGCGTCCCGGAAAGCGGAAGATGGCGATGGCAGCGCCAAGGGACATGCCGATCATGCAAGCACACAGCGTTGCGGACAGGCTGACCTTTAGCGACAGCATCACGATCTCCGCGAGATCGGCGTCCGCAGAAATAATCAGCCGAAAGGCCAGTGAGAATGATTCTGCAAAACCCTGCATAATTTACAGTACACGTTGTTTTTTACCAATGCCAGTTGGTTTTTCTCCCTGCGGGCAGGATGGCGTACACCAGCTTTTCTGAAGGCCCTGAGCCAGATAAGCCCGCAACATGCAAAATAATGCATGTCAATTTTCGTGTTTGCATTATAGTGCTTTTTCGTTTGAAGAAGACGGAGCGCCCCGGCGAGTGGCGCCCTCATGGGAGACGCGCAAAAATGATGATCGATTTTCGGACAGATCCGTCCCGTTACAAACACTGGAAACTGGTGTTCGACGGCGCCCGTGCTGACCTTGTCATGGATGTGGATGAAAAGGGCGGCCTGTTCGAGGGCTATGAGCTGAAACTGAACTCCTACGATCTCGGCGTGGATATCGAGCTGTATGACGCAATCCAGCGGCTGCGGTTCGAGCACCCGGAAGTGAAGGTCGTGGTTCTGCGGTCGGCCAAGGACCGGGTTTTCTGCGCCGGTGCAAATATTCGCATGCTGGCTGGCGCGGCCCATGCCCATAAGGTGAATTTCTGCAAATTCACCAACGAGACCCGGAATTACATGGAAGAGGCGAGCGCGGAGTCCGGCCAGAAATATCTGGCGGCTGTTACGGGCGCCTGCGCTGGCGGCGGCTATGAGCTTGCCCTAGCCACAGACCATATCATTTTGACCGACGACGGCTCTTCCTCGGTCGCTCTGCCCGAAGCGCCGCTGCTTGCCGTCCTGCCCGGTACGGGCGGGCTGACCCGCGTCACGGACAAGCGCAAGGTCCGGCGGGACCGGGCAGATGTGTTCTGCGCCATCGAGGAAGGCATCAAGGGCAAGCGCGCCGCGGACTGGGATCTGGTCGACGAAGTTGCCCCGAACTCGAAGTTTAACGACGTGGTCGCCGCACGGGTGGCGGCAATGGCGGAAAGCTCCGACCGGCCGTCGGACGCCGAGGGCATCGCCTTTCCGCCAATCGAGCGGAAAATCGAAGGCGCTCTGGTGCAGTATGATCTGGTCATGGTCGAGATCGACCGGGATGAGCGTAACGCCAGCATCACTATCAAAGGCCCGGAGCAGGATGTACCGGCCGATACAGACGCGCTGGCCGCGCTCGGTGCCGATTACTGGATGCTGAAGCTGTGCCGCGAGCTGGATGATGCGATCCTGCATCTGCGGATCAACGAGCTGGAAATTGGCACCCTGATCCTGAAAACCGTGGGAGACGGCGCGAAGGTGCTGGCGCATGACGCCTTTATCGCCGCCAATCGCAGTCACTGGCTGGCCCGCGAGATCTCGCTTTACTGGAAGCGGGTGATGAAGCGGATCGACGTGACCTCACGCTCTTTGGTGGCCCTGATTGAGCCGGGAAGCTGCTTTGCCGGATCGCTGGCGGAACTGTTGTTCGCAGCCGACCGCAGTTACATGCTTGAAGGCCAGCTTGACGGCGATAACCGCCCGCCCGCCGAAATCGCGCTCGGCCCGGCCAATTTCGGCCCGTTCCCGATGAGCAACGATCTGACCCGGCTGCAAACCCGCTTCCTTGGAGCCCCCGAGGCGGTGACGGAAGCGGAAGGTTCGATCGGAGAGAGTCTGGATGCGGAGCGGGCGGACGAACTCGGCCTCGTCACTTTCATCTTCGACGATATCGACTGGGAGGACGAAGTCCGGATGTTCCTTGAGGAACGTTCCAGCTTCTCCCCCGATGCGCTCACCGGCATGGAGGCGAACCTGCGTTTCGCCGGGCCGGAGACCATGGAAACCAAGATTTTCGGCCGCCTGACCGCGTGGCAGAACTGGATCTTCCAGCGCCCGAACGCGGTTGGTCCGGACGGTGCGCTCGGCCGCTACGGCACCGGCCGCCAGCCGGAATACGACATCAAGCGGGTCTGATCGCCCCAAACCCTCATCAAGAGGCTGGACCCGAAACCGAGAGGAGACGCGGATCATGAATGAAGTTCTGAACGTCAGCTATGACACCAAGATCCCGAACAACATCAACCTCTCCAGCGACCGCAAGGTTCTGAAAGCGCTGGAGCAGTGGCATCCGGGATATATCGACTGGTGGATGGATCAGGGGCCGGAAGGCTTCCAGACCTCCGATGTCTATCTCCGCACGGCGGTCAGCGTTGATCCCAAAGGCTGGGCAAAGTTCGACTATGTGAAGATGCCCGACTATCGCTGGGGAATCCTTCTCGCCCCGCAGGTAGAGAACCGGAAGATCGCTTTCGGTGAGCACAAGGGCGAGGATGTCTGGCATGAGATCCCGGGCGAATACCGCGCCATGTTGCGCCGTCTGGTGGTGATCCAAGGCGACACGGAACCGGCCTCGGTCGAGCAGCAGCGCTTTCTCGGCACAACGGCGCCGTCCCTCTATGACATGCGCAACCTGTTCCAGGTGAATGTCGAGGAAGGCCGTCACCTCTGGGCCATGGTTTACTTGCTGCAGAAATATTTCGGCCGCGACGGCCGCGAGGAAGCGGGCGAGTTGCTCAACCGCCGCTCCGGTGACGGTGACAAGCCGCGCATGCTGGGTGCCTTCAACGAGTCCACGCCTGACTGGCTGTCGTTCTTCATGTTCACCTTCTTCACAGATCGTGACGGCAAGATGCAGCTCGAAAGTCTGGCCCAGTCCGGCTTTGATCCGCTGTCCCGGACCTGCCGCTTCATGCTGACCGAGGAAGCGCACCACATGTTCGTCGGCGAGACCGGCGTTGGCCGCACTGTGCAGCGCACTTGCGAGGCGATGCGCGAAGCCGGTATCGAAGACCCGTACGAGATCGAGAAGGTCCGTGCCCTCGGCGTGATCGATCTTCCAACCTTGCAGAAAAAGGCGAACCTGCACTTCTCGCTGTCCCTCGACCTGTTCGGCTCCGAAATCTCGACCAACGCTGCCAACGGCTACAATTCAGGCCTCAAGGGCCGGTTCCAGGAAGAGCGGATCGACGACGACCACCGTCTGGTCAACGATACTTATCCGGTGCTGAAGATGGTCGGCAGCGAGCTGAAACTGGTCAATGAGCCGGCGCTGTCCGCTCTTAACGCGCGACTGCGTGACGATTACGTCCGGGATTGCCAGGGCGGCATCAATCGTTGGAACAGGATCATCAGCAAGGCCGGGATCAATTTCGAGATCACCCTGCCGAGTGTTGCCTTCCACCGCCATATCGGCGAGTTCCGCGACGTTCATACCACACCGCAGGGCCAGGTGCTGAGTGACGCTGAATGGGGCGCACGCCGGGACGAGTTCCTGCCGACCACCGGAGATGGTGACTATATCACTTCTTTGATGTCCTCGGTGACCGAGCCCGGGCAGTTTGCGGGCTGGATCTCCGCCCCGCGTGTCGGCATCGACAACAAGCCGGGCGATTTCGAGTACGTCAAAATTCACGACTGAGTTTACCCGGGACTCCTCCCTATGAAGACTCGGGCTCACCCGGGCCGCCCTTTCGGCGGCCCGGGTTTTTTTATGCAGCGGAAAACCAGTGTTTGGTGCGGTTTGCGAACGCGACCAGCGAGAGCATGACCGGGACCTCCACCAGCACGCCGACTACGGTCGCCAGTGCGGCACCGGAATTAAGACCGAACAAGCTGATGGCGACGGCGACAGCGAGTTCGAAGAAGTTCGAGGTGCCGATCATGGCGCAGGGCGCGGCGACGTTGAACGGCACTTTCCAGGCCTTCGCCCAGCCATAGGCGATGGCGAAGATGCCGTAGGATTGCAGGATCAGTGGGATGGCGATCAGCAGGATCGTCAGCGGGTTTTCCAGCACGGTCTGGCCCTGGAAGCCGAACAGCAGGACGACTGTTGCCAGCAGGCCAAGCACGGAGAAGGGTTTAACCCGTGCGGTGAAATCATTGACGATCTGCTCGCCCGCATCGTGGTTGGCCGCCTTCGCCGTCAGATGGCGTCGGGTCATGTAGCCGGCGCCGAGCGGGATGACGACATAGAGCAACACGGAGAGCAGCAGGGTCTCCCACGGCACGGTCAGTTCCGTCACCCCGAGCAGCAGCCCGCAGATCGGCGCGAAGGCGATGATCATGATCAGGTCGTTGATAGAGACCTGTACCAGCGTGTAGGTCGGATCGCCTTTGGTGAGGGTGGACCAGACAAAGACCATCGCGGTGCAGGGCGCGGCGCCGAGCAGGATCAGCCCGGCGATATATTGCTCCGCGTCGGCGGCAGAAATCAGCCCTTCATACAGGTAGCGGAAGAACAGGATGCCGAGCGCTGCCATGGTGAAGGGCTTGACGATCCAGTTCACCACCAGGGTGATCACCAGACCCTTGGGCCGGTCGCCGATGCTTTTCAGGCTCTCGAAATCGACGGCCACCATCATCGGATAGACCATTGCCCAGATCAGCACCGCGACGACGATATTGACCGAGGCATATTCCAGCCCGGCAAGCACGGCGAACAGTCCGGGCGCCAGATTGCCAAGCAGTATCCCGGCCGCGATGCAGAGAGCGACCCAGAGAGAAAGCCATTTCTCGAAGAACCCGATACCGCCTGGGGCGGCCTCAAGGGCTTCGGTTTCATTGCTCATGCCAAAGGTTCCTTGTCGGTGCGTTGATCATATTCCGGATCGATCCTGCGCATGGCGGCTGTATCGGCAAGGTCGCCGCATATGTCCGGATTTCCGTTACAGCAGTCCTGCGTCAGAAAAGCCAATAGCTGCCGCATCGCGTCGATCTCGACTGAATAGAAGATATTTCGATGCTGCCTGCGGGCCTGGACGAGACCTGCCCGCTCCAGTTGCGCGACATGAAAGGAGAGGCTGGATCTGGAGACGCCGACTTGCTCTGCCAGGTCCCCCGCCGAGATACCCTCCGGTCCGGCTTTCATCAGCCTGCGATAGACCTGAAGCCTCGATTCCTGAGCCAGCGCGCCGAGTGCGGAGATTGCATCATGTTCATTCATTTCAATAATTCAAATATCATTGAAATGACGGAGTGTAAATCATACTCTCCACCTCGCGCAGCCGGTCATGGGATGACGGCGGGAGCGCATGAGGGGGGATGCAGATGACCGTGCGTGTCGCGATCAACGGATTCGGTCGGATGGGGCGCCTTGGCGCGCGGGCTTGGTGGGGCCGCGATGGCTATGAGATCGTTGCCATTAACGACCCCGGCTTCATGCCCGAAATGGCAGCGCACCTGCTTGAATTTGACACAGTGCACCGTCGTTGGGACCGATCCGTCGGTCATACCGGGAACGGTATCCTGATCGATGGCCGGGAGATCCCGCTGACAGGCCATGCTTCCCCGGCTGAAAGCTGCTGGAGTGGCGACGATATCGATATCGTTCTTGAATGCAGCGGCCGCTTCAAGACTGGTGCCGCACTCCAGCCCTATTACGACCATGGCATCGCCAAGGTAATCGTCTCCGCCCCGGTCAAGGAAGAGGGCGCGCTGAATGTCGTCATGGGCGTCAACCACCATCTCTACGATCCGAAGCAACATCACCTGCTGACGGCGGCTTCCTGCACGACGAACTGCCTCGCGCCTGTGGTGAAGGTCGTGCATGAGGGAATCGGCGTCCGGCACGGCTCCATCACCACCATTCATGACGTCACCAACACCCAGACGATTGTCGACGGCCCGCACAAAGATCTGCGCCGGGCACGCTCGGCCCTGAACGCGCTGATCCCGACCAGCACCGGCTCGGCCACGGCGATCGGCATCATCTACCCGGAACTCAAGGGCCGGCTCGATGGCCACGCGGTGCGGGTTCCGTTGCTCAATGCCTCCCTGACGGATTGCGTGTTCGAGCTGGAGCGGGAAAGCTCGGTAGAGGAACTGAACGGATTATTCCGGGCGTCGGCGGATGGCCCGCTTGCCGGTATCCTCGGCTTCGAGGAGCGACCGCTGGTCTCTACCGATTTCACCGACGATCCGCGCTCGGCTATTATCGACGGGCCGTCGACGATGGTGGTGAACGGCACGCAGGCGAAGATCTATGCCTGGTACGACAATGAGTGGGGTTATGTGAACCGGATGATGGAACTTGCTCGGTACGTGGCGGAACGGTTGTGACCTGGGCGGACAACAAGGCTGTGCCGAGCGGTGACGGGCGAACCTATGCGTCCGTGACGGCTGCTTATTGGGCCTTCACCCTGACGGACGGCGCGTTGCGCATGCTGGTGCTGCTGCATTTCCACCAACTCGGTTTTACCCCGCTCGATATCGCTTCCCTCTTCCTGCTTTACGAGGCGATGGGGGTGATCACCAATTTCCTCGGCGGCTGGATCGGCGCGCGCTTCGGGTTGCGGATCACGCTCTTCGCCGGGCTAGCCGTACAGATCGCGGCGCTGCTCATGCTCTCGGCCATGGACCCGGCTTGGACGGTATTTTTCTCGGTTGGTTACGTCATGGTGGCGCAGGCGCTCTCCGGCGTGGCCAAGGATCTGACCAAGATGAGTTCCAAATCCGCCGTCAAGCTGGTGGTGGCCTCTGAAGAAGACGGGTTGCTGTTCCGCTGGGTCGCCGTGCTGACTGGCTCCAAGAACGCGCTCAAGGGCGTCGGCTTCCTGCTTGGCGGGGTGATGCTGGAGGGGCTTGGTTTTACCCATGCGCTTTATGCCATGGCAGGCATGCTGGCGGTTGTTCTTGCCGCTGCGCTCCTCACCATCAAGGCGGATCTCGGCCGGTCGAAATCGAAGATCGGAAAGCGGGACCTTTTCGCCAAGACGCGCGAGATCAACTTCCTTTCCGCCGCCCGGATTTTCCTGTTCGCTTCCCGCGATGTCTGGTTTGTCGTTGGTGTGCCGATCTTTCTCTATGACCAGCTAAGCTGGTCCTTCGACAGGGTCGGCCTGTTCATGGCGGTCTGGGTTGTCGGGTACGGCATCGTGCAGGCACTGGTTCCCCGGTTTTTGCGCCGGACACGGGATGCCGGGACGGCGGCGCGCAGCGCTGTGTTCTGGGGCGGTGTTCTGGCGCTGCTCCCGGCCTTGATCGCGGCTGGGCTGACGCCCGGCTGGATGCCCGCCGGATTCGGAGCAGGCGATGCGCCCGCGATCATTCTGGTTGGCGGGTTGCTTCTGTTCGGCGTGGTGTTCGCCGTCAATTCAGCGCTGCATTCCTATCTGATCGTGGCTTATTCGGACGCGGACAAGGTGGCGCTGAATGTCGGTTTCTATTACATGGCGAATGCGGTTGGACGGTTTGCCGGAACGCTCTTGTCTGGACTCATCTATCAGCTTGCCGGACTGATGGCGACGCTCTGGGTCTCTGCCGCCATGGTGCTGCTTGCGGTCGTTTTGACGCTGCCTTTGCGCGCGCCATCACGGGATAGAGCGGCGGTGACGCAAACCTGACGAAGGGGTCGCCAGCCGTTTGTCAGGTGCCGGGCTTCTGGATGACACAGCCGTACCAGCCAAGGCCCTCATATGTCTCGTAGCCGGGCGTCTTGTGGAAGCCGACCACAGCGCCGTTTGGAAGCGTATAGTGGCCGCTATTCCGGCCTCCGGTTTTCAAATCGAACCGTTCGCTCAGGATGCCTTCACGGTCGGACGCGGCGATGACGCGGAAATTGGCGTCGAGCAGCATGGCGCGAGAGCGGTCGGCCTCGGTTTTCTCGAAGCGGACTCCCTCGACGATGGTCTGTGCCTGCGGCTCCCATTCGAAATGAATACCCAGCACACCAAGCACGGCGCCATTACTCTCGCCACCTTCCCGGATCGCGGCCGCGTAGGTGGCTGTTGGCTGGCCATCGAGCTCCACGCTCGTGGCGATATCGGCAACTGAATACTCCTCGCCGTCGCGGGTCGCCATGGCATCGCGGAACCAGCCCGCGTTGGCGACCGAACGGCCGGCAACATTGTAGCGCTCGGGTCGGCCGTTGGAGATGATGTTCCCTCTCGCGTCACAGATCCAGAGATCAATGTAGACGGTGTAGGCGGAGAGGATCACGCCAAGCCGCTTGGAGGCGTAGGCGGAAGCTTCCTCGGACGGCGCCGCCAGGCAGTCGACAATTGCGCTGTCCGTTGCCCACCAGCGCACATCACATGTCCGCTCGAACAGATTCCTGTCGATCAGCTCAACCGCGTTGAGCGACAGGTCGACGAGTCGCTGGCCCTTCATCTGATCGACGATCGAACGTCCGATTGTTTCCAGCATTTCAGCCTTACCGGAGAGCTCAGTCTGCAGCGCGTCGGCAATCTGTGCGATCTCGACGGAAACGCCTTTGACCTCATCGGCGACAACCGCGAACCCGCGCCCCAGCTCGCCCACCCGCGCGCTCTCAATCAGCGCGTTCAGGGCCAGCATCTTGGTCCGGCCGGTTATGGCATGGATTTCCGAGATCTTGGTTTCAGCTGTATTTCGAACATCGGCGGTGAGCGTGACGATCTGTTCCGGATCTGTGATGGCGTCAGGTGAACTCATGTGGATTTTCCGAGACTATGGGAAGCTGGCGGAGAGCCTATAGGTTGATGGATGTGTTAGCTGGCGAACAATTTTTAAGCAAAAGAAATTAATGATCAATAAGTAGGCATAATTGTAATCTGGCATTGTGAGTAAGCGACCTGCAAGAGACTGTCTGCGGCATGTGCTTTGGGGCGGGACTTTCTATGGCGCTTCGGCATAAATACTCACTGGCTGTATAATTCGCGGTATAGGTCAGTATTTGGGTTACGTCCCCACTGGGTCTTTGCGGTTTTTCCGGACGCACCGGCGCAAGCTGACCGCTGACTAACGCACTGGTTATCGATTTTGGAGCGCCACGATCACTCCTTTCCTCTCGATTGGACGTCGGACGGCTGACTTGACCTGTCGTTCACATGTCTTCAATGATTATAGAACATACCATGAACATTACGAGGTGAGATGTTGCGGTTACTGATGGAGCGGTTTGAGCGCGCGTCCGAAGACTATGCGCGCGGTTTCGGGATCGAGCGCGATCAGGATTGGTTCATCCTGAAGCTGCAGGAAGAGCTCGGAGAGCTGACGCAGGCCTGGAACCGCTATACTGGGAGAGGCCGGACTGGTGATTTCAGCAACGAGGCCTTGCACAAGGCGCTGGAAGATGAGACTGCGGACCTGCTCGGTCATGTCTTGCTGCTGGCGCACCGATATGACCTCGATCTCGAGACGGCCGTTCAGCGCAAATGGCGCTTTCAATTGCCGTCATCCGAATGTGCGGGCGAATAACGATCATAGATCGCTTCTTTCTTCTGCCAAATCCGCCTTGCGCCGCCGCCTCCGTTCGGGCCAGAGTTCCGGCGCCGAAAAACATACAAAGAAGCATCGCGAAAGCCGGTGCAGGGGAGTGAGGGGGCATGGCTCAGGAGATCGTTCTGGCAGGCGGCAAGCGCACGCCGTTCGGGGATTTCGGGAAATCGCTGAAGGACATTCCGCTGACGTCACTGGCCACCCATGCCGCCAAGGCCTGCGTGGAAGATGCGGAGATTTCGCCGGAAGAGATCGATCATGTGGTCTGGGGAAATGTCCTGCCGGTCGATCCGGACGGCTATTACACTGGTCGTGCTGCTGGTCTGAATATCGGCATGAAGGATGAAAGCTGCGCCGTGCAGGTGAACCGGGCTTGCGGTTCCGGTACCCAGGCGATCCTCACTGCCGCACAGCAGATCATGACAGGGCATGGTAAGATCGCGCTGGCCGGTGGTGGCGAGAATTTCTCGCGCGCGCCTTTCTCCAATCAGACGATGCGTTGGGGCGCCATCCGCGGAGCGCAGAGTTTCGAGGACACCATGGAGTCCGTCTATAGCGACCCGTTCGGGCACGGCCTAATGGGGGCGACAGCGGAAAACCTCACCGAAGATTTTCAGTATCGCCGGGAGGATATGGATGCTTGGGGGCTGATGAGCCAGCACCGAGCCGGCAAGGCGATGGCGTCCGGTTTTCTTGCCCGCCAGATCGCGCCGATCGAGGTGCCGGAGGGCCGGAAGGCCACAAGGTTGATGAGCGAGGACGAGTTCCCGCGCCCGGAAATCACGCTGGAAAAGCTGGCGACCCTGAAGCCGGTCTTCCGCAAGGGCGGTCAGGTGACGCCGGGCAATTCCAGCGGCGTGACAGACGGTGCCGCCTTCGTGCTGGTCGGCGACCGGGCGGCTCTCGAGTCCAAAGGCATCGAGCCCGTGGCCCGGATTGTCGACTGGACCATTGTCGGCGTCTCGCCACGGATCATGGGCTGTGGCCCGGTCCCGGCGATCCGCGCGCTTTGGGAGAAGCGCGGCATGAAAGCATCCGACATCGACTATTACGAGATCAACGAGGCCTTCGCGGTGGTGAACCTGCATGCGGAAAAGGAACTCGGCGTCGGCCGCGGCGTAACGAATCTTTATGGCGGCGGCATCTCCATCGGTCATCCGCCGGGCGCGACCGGGGTGCGCATGACGATCACCGCCATGCA
This sequence comes from Nisaea sp., assembly GCF_039990255.1. Lineage (GTDB taxonomy): Bacteria > Pseudomonadota > Alphaproteobacteria > Thalassobaculales > Thalassobaculaceae > Nisaea. The sequence goes on from NZ_JBDXGG010000021.1 coordinate 56,179, forward strand.
TCATCTTCAGGAATCTGGGCAGCGTTACGCCTGTATTTCCATGTGCATGGGCGCAGGCCAGGGCATGGCCGTGTTGATCGAAAACCTTGCCGCCTGATCCGGGAGTATCCAATGTCTTTTGACCTTACCGGCAAGGTGGCTCTGGTCACCGGCGCCAGCCAGGGCCTCGGCGCCCGTTTCGCGGAGACACTGGCGGCCAGCGGAGCGGCTGTCGTCGTCGCTGCGCGGCAGGTCACCAAACTGGAAGATCTGGCGGAGCGGATACGCGCGGCTGGCGGGACGGCCCATGCCGTAGCGATGGATGTGACCGACACTGCCTCCGTCGCAGCGGCCATCGAGGATGCGGAGGCCGCGCTGGGGCCACTCGGTGTGCTGGTGAACAATGCCGGGATCGCTGTGCAGAAGCCGTTCCTTGAGATGAGCCCGGAGGATTACGATCAGGTTCTCGACACCAATCTGAAAGGCTGTTTTCTGGTTGGTCAGGCAGCGGCCCGGCGGATGAAGGAGAGCGGTGGCGGCTCGATCATCAATATCTCCTCGGTTCTCGGCACCGAAGTGATCGGCGCTCTCTCGACCTATTGCGCCTCGAAGGGCGGGCTGCTGCAGCTCAACCGGGCCATGGCACTGGAGCTGAGCCGCTACGGCATCCGGGTGAATGCCATCGCGCCAGGCTATATCGAGACACCGATCAACAGCGATTTCTTCAGCACCGGTCCGGGCCAGCAGATGGTCAAGACCATCCCGCAACGCCGGCTCGGCCAGCCGGACGATCTGGACGGCGCGTTGTTGTTGTTGGCATCCGACCAGGGCGCCTACATGACCGGCTCTGTCGTCACAGTCGATGGCGGCTTCGTCCTGCGCTAGCGCGAGGCAAATCGGATGACGGGTTTTCTCATACGCGATCGGGATCTCAGCTTCCTTCTGTATGAGCATCTTGGGATTGAAAGATTGCTCGAGCGTCCCCGGTTCGCGGGGCAGGGGCGGGAGAGCTACGATGCGATCCTGGAGACGGCGCGCCTTATCGCGACGGAAAAGTTCCGTCCGCACAACCGCGCTTCCGACCTCGACGAGCCGCGTATCGAGAACGGCCGGGTGGTTGTCCATCCGGAGATCGGCCCCGCTATCGCCGCCTTCAGCGAAGCCGGTTTTGCCGCCGCCCATCATGACGAGGCGCTCGGCGGCATGCAGCTGCCCTGGGTCGTGACGCAGGCCGCCTTCGCCTATTTTCAGGCGGCTAATCTCGCCACCGTCGCCTATCCCTTCCTGACCATCGCCGCCGGCAACCTGATCGCCGCACACGGCACGGAAAGCCAGAAGGCGCGGTTCCTGCCGCCGCTAATGGATGGCCGCTTCTTTGGCACCATGATGCTGTCGGAGCCGCATGCTGGCTCCTCGCTCTCCGACGTGCGCACATCGGCTTCTCCGCTCGACGACGGCCGCTATGCTCTCACCGGCACCAAGATGTGGATCTCAGGTGGCGAGCATGAGCTGGCGGAGAACATCGTCCATCTGGTTTTGGCCCGGACACCGGACGCGCCGTCGGGTGTGAAGGGGCTCTCGCTCTTTCTGGTGCCGCGTTACCGGTTGGAAGGGGGCGATAACCCGAGGGCCGAAAACGGCGTCGTGCTGGCCGGACTTAATCACAAAATGGGCTATCGCGGCACCGTCAATACGGTGATCAATCTTGGCGAGGAGGCGCCCTGCATCGGCGAGCTGATCGGCACAGAGCATCGCGGCCTGACCTACATGTTCCACATGATGAACGAGGCCCGGATCGGTGTCGGCTCCGGTGCTGTGGCTCTGGCTTATACCGGGTATCTGCACAGCCTCGACTATGCCAAGGCGCGCCCTCAGGGCCGGCATCCGGACGGCAAGGACCCGGCGAGCCCGCAGATTCCGCTGATCGAGCATGCCGACATCCGGCGCATGTTGCTGTTGCAGAAAGCGGTTGCCGAGGGTGGGCTTGCACTCTGCCTGGAAGCCGCGCTGCTGGTGGACGATCAGCGCACGCATCCCGATGCGGATGCGCGCCGCGATGCCGGACTTTTGCTCGATTTCCTGACTCCGATCCTCAAGTCTTTCCTTTCCGATCGGGCGCTGGAGGCGAACGATGCGGCGATCCAGATTCATGGTGGCGCAGGCTACACCCGGGATTTTCCGGTCGAGCAGTTCTGGCGGGACAATCGGCTGAACCCGATCCACGAGGGCGCCAACGGCATCCAGGCGATCGACCTGATGGGCCGCAAACTCGGACAGGTCGACGGCCGCTCTTTCGCACTCTTTATGGATGGTATCGCCGAGATTGTGGGCAAAGCGCGCGCCACTGACGGATTAGCCCGGCATGCGACGGCTCTCGAAGAGGCAACACGCCGTTTCGCGGGGCTTGCCGGTCAACTTCTCCCGGCGCTTCGGCAGGAGCCGCGGCGTACGCTGGCGAATGCCGCAGCTTTCATGGAGGCGGCGGGATATATCATTCTGGCCCGTGCCTGGCTGGCGCAGGCAGCAACTGCCGAGCGACTGCTGCCTACGGCTGATGGTGCGGAAGAGCGGGCCTTTCTCAATGGCAAGATCGAGATCTGCGGATTTGTCTTCGGCTGGCTGCTGCCCCGTGCGAAGCCGGCACTCAACCTGCTCGAATCCGGCGACGATACGGTCTTTCGCATGCCCGTAGACAGTTTTTAGTCTGGTTCGCTTGAACCGGCGCTGCGGAGCCTATACGAAATCGGGCAACGAGTTTCAGATACCGAACGGTTCGAGGAGGATGGGATGTCAGTGAAGAATATTGGCGTTATCGGCGCCGGAATGATGGGCTCCGAGATCGCCTTGGTGTTCGCCATGGCGGGCAAGAGCGTCGTGATGATGGAGCCGGAACAGGTCCGCCTCGACAAGGGAATGGCTGGGATCCAGAAGACGCTGGAATCCGGTGTTGCCCGGAAGTTCTGGGCTGAAGAGGACATGGCGACGGCGCTGTCGAACATCTCCACGGCCACGGACGTTTCCGGTTTTGGCGACCGCGATCTGGTCATCGAAGCCGTGTTTGAGGACGAAGGCGTGAAAGCCGCCGTCTACAAGGACCTGGACGCGGTTTGCAAGGACGATGCGATCATCGCTTCCAACACCTCCAGCATCTCGATCACGGTGCTGGCTTCATATTTCTCCGAGAAGCGTCAATCCCGCTTCCTCGGCCTGCATTTCTTCTCCCCGGTCAGCCGAATGAAGCTGGTCGAGGTGATCCGGGGCATGGATACGGATGATGACGTGATCGCCGCCGCCCGCGATGTCTGCATCGAAGCTGGCAAGACCCCGATCGATGTAAAGGATGTGGTCGGTTTTGCCGTCAACCGTATCCTCTTCGCCATGTGGGACGAGGTGCTGCGGCTCGCCGAAGAAGGCGCCTGCACGCCGGAAGATATCGATATCGGCTGTAAGCTGGGCCTCGGCCATCCGGTCGGCCCGTTCGAGCTGATGGACAATATCTCCAACACCCTGAACCTGCAGGTCGCCGAGATCCTGCATGAAGCCTATGGCGAGCGCTTCAACCCGCGCCCGATCCTGCGCCAGATGGTGAAGGCCGGCCGCGCCGGTCGCCGCGCTGGCCGGGGCTGGTACCGCTATGATGAAAAGGGCAAGCGGGTCGCCTGAGCGGTCAAGAGCTTTACGATTGAAGACGGGTGGCCTTATGGCCGCCCGTTTTTCGTTCTGGTATGAATTCTGCGAGCAGATCGAGTTGGACAATCGGAATATGATTGTGCGTACCACGGTGTCTGGCGTAGCGCTGGTTCTGGTTTTGGGACTGACTGGCTGTTCGACGATCGATTGGATCGGCGCCGGACGGAATAGTTTAGCTGCATTCTGTGAGGGCCAGAAGAATTGCCAGAATATTTGCCCCGATGGTTCGGAAACAGGCATCAAGGTGCCGCGTTGCAATTACCGAGCGGCAAACTGACAGGCTTCCGGCGGACGGGAAAACCCTTTTCTACGTCACGGCTCCCGGCCCATGATCTGAAAAAAGATCACTAAGAGGGGACGTGACGGTGCAATCGATCCGGCGCGGCGCGGCAACGCTCAGAACAGCGAATATCACGGCGGCGGCTCAGGAAGAGCTTGAGGCGGCCGGGAGCGATGCGGACCGGATCGAATCCCTCGCATCATTGATCCATGGCGCTTTCACTGATTATTACGGCCGCTTTCGGGCCATCGCGCATCTTGCCAAGACCGCGTTTGAGGCGCGGGATTGGCCGGCTTCCCTAGCTCTCAGCCAGGAGCGGCTCGGTATCTACGGAGCCACAGTTAACGCGCTGGTGCCGGTGATCCTGCTGCATTGCCCGGACGTGCAGGGCAAGGATGCTTTCTGGGCGGAGGTGGAGGAGCGGTATCTGCCGTTGATCGACGGCCTCTACCATGCCGACCTCGCCTATGCATTTCTCAATTCCGTGCGGCGCCAGGTACATGCGGACATGTGGCGCGCCTCGACCTATTCCAGCGCCCGTGCTCGGAACGAGGAAACCGCGCCGCATCCCGTCGTTACGCGCACATTCGATACCGAAGGACCGCTTGATGGGGCGCAACTGGTTCCGGTCCTGACGCTGACCGGCTTCTCGCGGCCTTGGCGTGATCTTGCCGCGGATGCCGAGGCAGTCGCTTTGCGGATTCTCAAAGCGGTGCCCGAGGCGAGCCGGATCGACGGGATCGAAATGGCCGATGCCGGTTTCTACCGGAACCGGGGCGCCTATCTCGTCGGCCGTATTCTGCGTGAGGGTCTGGAGCCGGTACCTCTTGGCATCGCGTTGCTGAACGAGGCGGAGGGGATCCTGGTCGACGCGGTCATTCTCGGATCGGATGACCTGCAATATGTCTTCAGCTCCACGTTGGCGAATTTCCAGGTCACCGCTGAGCATTATCACGAGATGGCGGCTTTTCTTTTCGAGCTGATGCCCGACCGGCCGCACGGCCTGCAATACTCTACCATCGGCTATAATCATATCGGCAAGGTCGCCGTAATCAGGCAAATCGAGGACGAATTGAAGGCGTCTGGAGAGACGCTGGATTATGCGGTCGGCTCCCGGGGTACCGTTGCCATCGGGTTTTCGGCGCCGTCACTCGGCTATGTTGCCAAGGTGATACGCGACCATCCGACCGCAGGTTACAAATGGGGGGTGTTTCCGGGCGTTCAGTCCGTGCTGCAGAAATACAGCCGGGTGCACGAGATCAACCGTGCCGGCTCGATGCTGGACAATATCATCTATTACAACGTCACCCTGCCTGCGGCCTATTTCACCGATTCGCTGCGCCAGGAAATCCTGGAGGCGGCAGGCGACAATGTGATCCAGACCGGTGCAGGGCTGCTGTTTCGCCACCTGATCGTGCAGATCAAAATGATCCCGTTTCCGGTGTTTCTGGCGGAGGCTTCAGAAGAAGAGGCGGAGGTTGCGATCCTCAATCTCGGCCAATGCATTGCCAACAACGCCGCCGCCAACATCTTCAACAAGGATCTGGATGGCCGGAACTATGGAATCAGCGGCATCCGTAAGGTTTATCTCTTCGACTATGATGCCATCGAGGATCTGACCGACGTGAAAGTGCGGACCAATCAGGACCGGTTCGACGGCGAAGAGGATATTCCGGACTGGTTCTTTGAGGAGGGCGTGATTTTCTTGCCCGAGGAGTTGGAAACGCACCTAAGGATCGAGAATCGCCGTCTCCGGCGTGTTTTCCGGGAGGCTCATGGAGAGCTGCTGACGCTGGAATATTGGACGGAAATGCAGGGCCGTCTGAACAGTGGTCAGGTGCCAAGGCTGACACCCTATCGAGAGGAATGTCGTTTATCCCCGGAACAGTGATGCGGTGGTATAATGGGTTACCAGCGGAAATCGTCCTCACGCTGGTACGTGTCGCCCTGCGGGAGTTTGTCCTGCCGTCGGTAAGCACGGTCGCGATTGTCCGCTGTAGATTTTTTAAAGTCGACCGGCTTCGCGACTAAGGCACTCGCGCCGTCATCCCGAGCCCTGATGACGGGGTCCCTGCTCGCATGCTGGGTTGTGAGAACAACCAGGACGTAGGGGGTGGTGATGTCCGGATCGTGCCGGATACGGCGCAGCATGTCCCAGCCGTTCATCGGTTGCATCTCAAGGTCGGTGACGATCAGATCGTAATGTCGGCGGGTCAGGTCCCGAATGGCGGCCTAGCCATTCTCGCGTTCGGTGACATGGTTAAAAAGAAGATGCTCCATGAAGGATCGAATGAGTAGCCTGGTTGGCTGGTCATCTTCCACGATCATCACCCGCAGGGAGCGGAGGCGCTCTTTCGACAAATCAGTCATCGTTCGCGCTCAAGCTCGTGTTCAGCCTGCGCGTTTTATAAATCGATAAAAGGTAATGTTCAATTTGGGGCGAGCGCATGACTGTACTCAAGCCGCCGAACAGCGCGTCAAGAACGCACCATACAAGGGAAATCTTGGAGATAATGTGAAATGGCGCGCCCGGGAAGATTCGAACTCCCGACCTCTTGATTCGTAGTCAAGTGCTCTATCCAGCTGAGCTACGGGCGCCTCTTGGGAGCATGTCGCTCCCGAAGGAGGCCGGAACATACTCAAGCCGAATTGGAAACGCAAGCGCTTATCTTACGGAATCGTTTGGGAAAACAACTTGTCGGCCCGATTGGCATTGGTTACTATCCCTACGAATTTCGCGGCTTGCGGCTACCATCAGTGGGGGACTGCGCCAGCAAGCTTGTTCCTTCTGTCTTTGCCCGTACCGGTCGGGGATGGACGTAGGCGGGGCTCCTACCCGAAAGGGCGGATCGCCGAGGCAAATTGCTAGGGGGGTCGGCATTGGTCGGTTGGACGGATCTACCTGAAACCGCGGCAAACATCACACCTATTTACAAGGTGACAGCGTCCTATGATTCTTAATCGCTCGTCGCTCGTTGTTCTGGGCGCAATGGTTCTCCTTCTTGGAGGCTGTTCTTTCTCATCCGATGCATTGTGGCCGAGCCTTTCTGGCGAAGCTCCCGCCGGAGCCGCTCAGACTTCCGGGCAAGTGCCTGGCCAGGTGGCGATCCAGCCATCTGCCGGCGAACTTTCCGCCCAGTCACTCAGTGCTAGTGGCCAGCAGCCTCTTAGTCTGAACAGCACAAACTTTGAAGTCCAACCGCCCAGACCAGGAGCCTCAACGGGCACCTTTGTCGGTAATAAGGTGGTGCAGCTCCGGGACGATCTCCGGCGTTTGCAGGAATCTATTCGAAGCCATAACGGTGATCTGCAGACTGTCCGTCAGAGGACAATCGGCAATGCGCAGGTCTATCATCAGTCTGTTGCGACCATCCGCTCTCGGCTGCAGGTCGGTACCACGCCGGGCAACCCGATGCTGGTCTCCTCCTGGAATGAGTCGCAGGGGTTGCTCGAACAGGTGAATGCCGATATCGGCGACATGAACGACCTTTCTAATCGTGTTGCCGCTGATGCCGCGCTGTCGACCTACCTTCTCGACGCCACGCGTGCTGCTTTCGGCCTCTCCGGTGCTGTAGATGAAGATCATCGCCAGCTCGAAATTCTGGAAGATGACGTCAACCGCACGGTGGTGCTGGTCGATAGGTTGCTGACTGAGCTGAGCGACGATATTCGCCGCCAGAGCCGTTATGTGGCCACCGAACGGAATGATCTGAACACGTTGGCTCTTGCGATCAAGAACGGTGAGTTCTTCGGCACCAGCCTGGCATCCCGCACTTATGGGATGGGCAATGCCGCAGCGATTGCGACACCGACTGTTCAGAGCCGTGGCCTGAGTTCTGCCACCGGATCCCGGCGGCCGCTTGTGGTAATCCGTTTCGATCGTAACAACGTGAATTATCAGCAGGCGCTCTACACCGCCGTAAGCCGGGCACTCGAACGTCGTCCGGATGCGTCCTTCGACCTTGTGGCTGTGTCCCCGTCCAACGGCTCTTCGGCGCAGGCAGCGCTCGACACGAGCAAGGCACGGAAGAATGCGCAGGATGTCCTTCGTGCCCTGACCGACATGGGGCTGCCGCCGAGCCGGGTCGCTCTGTCGGCGACCACAGCTGGCGACACGTCGAGCAACGAGGTTCGTTTGTTCGTTCGTTAGACGATAGAACAAGAAGTAAAGAAAAACGCCGTCCGGTCTTCGGGCGGCGTTTTTTTATGCGCGGGATTTATTGTGCCAGGTACAGATCGCCTTCTGCAAAGTTGATCCGCGTTGGTTCAAGCGAACGTAAAGAGACCGGTGTTTCGCTAAAAAGGATCCTGGCTATGCGGTCTCATATCTTTCGCCTCTTCATGCTCGGGTTTTTGTTTGCAGCTGTTCCGCAGCACGTGCGAGCAGAGAAAACTGGGCCGGTTGACGATATCCGCAGCACGATCAGCATGCAGCTGGAAGCCTTTCAGCGCGATGATTGGGCTGGTGCATTTGCCTATGCCAGTCCGGTGTTGCAGCGGATCTTCGGATCGCCCGAACGGTTCCGGGACATGGTCCTGGGCGGTTATCGTGCTGTTTACAGGCCACAGCAGGTGGTTTTCCGTGATTTCGATAGCTCTGGTCCGCGCCCGGTCCAGATCGTTTTCTTCATAGGTCCGGATGGGCTGGCCTATTTGGCTGCGTATGAGATGGAACAGCAGCCTGATGGAAGTTGGCGAATTGCTGGCGTGCAGATGATTAGCGCCGAAGCAAAATCCGCATAGAGGAATCAGTGGAAGTCCGATGCTGGCATTCAGCGTTGCGGAATCCCGCCGACCGGGCTATGTCGCCACATCACTGTACGCTGTTGATGGGTGGGCGCGATGCCGAGTGACGATCAGACTTCTTTCAACAAGTCTTTCCCGGTTAGCTGGGAAGAACTTCACCGAACCGCAAAGGCTTTAGCCTGGCGGCTGACGGAAGTCGGGCCATTCGACGGGATTGTTGCCATCACGCGTGGCGGGCTCGTCCCGGCCGCCGTTGTGGCTCGTGAGCTGAATATCCGGATCATCGACACGGTCAGCGCCGCGTCCTATGGGGTCGATGGTTCCGACAAGGAGCGCGGCACCATCCGCATGATGAAAACATGCGACATTGCGGGCGACGGAACCGGCTGGTTAATCGTCGATGATCTGGTCGATACCGGGGAGACGGCGAAGGCTGTGCGGGCGATGCTGCCGAAAGCGCATTTTGCGACGGTCTATGCCAAGCCGGCCGGTCGGCCGCTGGTCGACACTTTCGTGACTGAGGTCAGCCAAGATACCTGGATTCACTTTCCCTGGGATCTGGAGCCGCGCCCGGTTGAGCCGATCTCTTCGCTTCGTCGCTAGACGGCTCCACTGCGAAACCGTGTGGCGTTAAAGGGCTTCGGCGAGATCGTCGAGTTGTTCTTCATCGTCGATTCGTATCCGTGACCCGCTCTCGACGGAAATAAGCTTCTTTTTCTTGAGTTGGGTGATCGTCCGGCTGACCGTTTCCGTAGTCAGGCCAAGGTAATCTGCAATGTCCGTCCGCGTCATCGGCACGGAAACCGGATTGGCAGGCAAATGGCGCTTCACCTGCCGGGCTGAAAGACCACGGAAGAAGGAAGCAACACGCTCCGCCGCGGTCTTTCGGCCAAGCAAGACGATTTGCTCCTGCATCAGGCTCATTTCCTCGGAAGCGCGGGCGAACAGCCGATGCTCGAGCGTGGGGATTTCATGCAACAGGGCCTCAAGTTTGGGCCGCGGGAATCTGCAGAGTGTCGTCGGTGTTATGGCTTCGGCGCCGAAACCGTAAGCGTCGCTATGGGACACGCCAAGGAAGTCGCCGGGGAAGAGAAAGCCTGTGACCGACCGGCGGCCATCGGCCAGCAATTTGTAAAGACGGACCGTTCCGGCCGTCAGCGTATAGACATAATTCGCGGCTTCGCCTTCATCGACAATCGGATCGCCTGCCGCCAATTCAACCGAGGACAGGATGCCGGTAAGCCGTTGCACTTCGTCCGCCCGAAGCGCTCCGCAGATGGCGAGATCGCGGATATCACAATCGTCGCACGGCGATCCGGTCGCCGCGTTTGCATTCTTCTCTCCCAAAATGCTTTGCATCCGATGCTCCGGTCCGTGCCAGATCTAGGGATCAGTAATCGATCCGATGGCTATGACTTACCAACACTAACGTTTTCGCGTCCCCGGTGGAAGTCGCTCGGCGCGGGATATTATGCTGCGCGTGTACTTCCGCGCGATCGCCCTCTTGCCGGACACGGTAACTCACATCTGAAACCACTACCCGTTGTGCCGGTGTGAGCCAGGAAAAGCGAGCCGCCATGGGCGCGTGCTATATCGCGCGCAATGGCCAGACCGAGCCCCGAGCCGCCGCCATTTCCGGATAGCTGGAAAGGCAGAAATAGTTTTTCGCGAATTGGTTCCGGAATGCCCGGGCCGTCGTCTTCGAACAGAAGCGTCAGTGTCTCGTCAGCATGGTCGAAGCCGATATGGAAGCGGGAGGCTCCGGCTCGGGACGCGTTCGAGGCCAGATTGGCGAAGATCCGGTAAATCTGGTCGGGGTCGACCGACATGAGGACGTCCGGGGGCGCGTCGACCTCGATTGCCATATGGCCTTCTGTCGTTGAGGCCGTCAATTCCGGGATGATGTCATCGAGAAGGACCTTCAGCGTCATGCGTTCGGTCATCAGGGGAACAGATTCCTGCGTGAAATTCAGCGTGTCCGAGCAAAGTTTGACGGCTCGATCAATAGTCCTGAGGAAGGGCGGTACCGCTTTGCGGACGAACGGATCGGAGCTTTCGGCGAAGCGGTCTGAAACCAGTGTGGCGGTGGCAAGCATGTTACGCAGGTCGTGATTGATCTTGTTCACTGCCGTGCCGAGGGTTGCCAGTCGCATGTTCTGGCGCAGCGCCTGCCGTACGCCCTGTTTCATATCTGCAAGCTCTCGGACAGCGATACCGATCTCGTCTCGCCGGTCGGAGGCTGGCAGGTCGGAAGTTGGGTCTTCGGGGCGTTGGCGGAAGGCGATCATGCTGCTGGTGATGCGTTGCATGGGAAGCACCATCAGCCAACGCAGGGAAAGGAAGACAAGGGCGGCTGTGAAGAGTGAGATCACGACAGAGAGCGTGAGGATGCGCCAGGAGAAGTCCAGCATATCCATCCGCATCGGGGCCTCATCGATCAGCATCGTGACGAAGATTTCAGGGGCGCGGGGCGATTGCCCGTGTATCCGGATCACCCGGTTACGAGGTTGTGCCAGCGTATCGAACGCGTCGAGGATGAGCTTCAGGACGCCATCGCTCCGCAAATCGACGGCTATATCGGGTTCCGGAACCAGGGCGCGCCGGAGCATCGGCATAAAATTGGATTCGTCGTTGGCCACGACGCTGTAGGCATCCACATGATCCAGCAACTGGCGCGCGAGGATATCCGTGACCATACCGTCCGGAGCCGCCTTCACAGACAGTGCGGCGAGGTGGCCCTCCGCCAGCTTCTCCTGCAGATAGCTCAGCCGGTAGCGCGAAATTGACGGGGTATAGATCAGCACCTCCGCCACCATGACGAAAAATACCGTCAGTAGCAGAAGCCTGAAAGAGAGACTGTTGGCAAAGCCCAGCATATACACATGTCCGTCGACGCAACTTGCGGGGCAAGCTTACCCGAAGGCGGCGAGGAAGCGGACGATTTTGCGCATGCGCGGGCTGAACAGCGTTTCCGTGAAGAAAGATCCGGCCGCCCGCTTGCCGATTTCTCCCAGCGTCGGGTAGGCGACGATCGAGGATGCAACGGCGCCGATCTTGATCTTCTGCGCGATCACCATGGCCCAGGTCTGGATCAGGTCTCCAGCCCCCTTGCCGACGATGGTCGCTCCCAGAACCTTGCCGTTCTTTAGGGTCATGATCTTGATGAAGCCGTCCGTGGCGCGTTCGGCCCTGGCCCGGTCATTCTCCTGATAAGGCCATTTGAGAACCCGCAGCTTCTCGCCGTGCTGCGCCCGCGCCTCCCGTTCCAGCAAGCCGACATGGGCAAGCTCAGGGTCGGTGCATGTGACCCGCGGCACGGCGCTATGGTCGGCTTTCGCGGGCATGCGGAAGAGGGCATTGCGGATAACGATGCTCGCGTGATACCCGGCGACATGGGTGAATTGCAGGCCGCCCGCGACATCGCCGATGGCGTAGACCTTCCGGTTGCTGGTCTTGAGGCCGGCATCGACCTCGATCCCGGCCTTGCCATATTTGATCCCCGCAGCTTCCAGGCCGAGCCCGCTGATATTCGGGCTACGGCCAGCGGCGACGAGAAGGTGGCTGCCCTCAATTTTCTGCTGAGTGCCGTCCTGTTCGAGGGTAAGCCGGACAGAGCCTGCGGAGCCCGCAGCCTCTTTCACCATGGCGCCTTCGATAAGGGTGACACCGATTTTGGTCAGGTGCGCGCGCAGGATTTCTGCAGCTTCCTCGTCTTCATTGCCGAGGATACGGGCGGCTTCAATTACTGTCACATCTGCACCGAGATTGCGGTGCGCCTCCGCCAGCTCGCAACCGATCGGGCCGCCGCCGACAATGAGCAGGTGATCGGGACGTTGGGTCAGATCGAAAATGCTCTCATTGGTCAGGTATGGGGTGTTGTCGAGACCGGAGATGGGGGGGATCATGGCGCTGGACCCGGTGGCGATCACGAAACGCCGGGCCTGAACGCGGAAACCGCCGCCCGTAACCGTGCTTGTATCCGTGAAGCTCGCCTGCGCCTGGATAACCCGGACGCCGAGCTCTTCAAACCGCTCTACGGAATCATGCGGCTCAATCCCGGCGATTACATCGCGGACATGGTCATGGACCTTGCCGAAATCGACGTCTGGCTCCGGCAAGGACACACCGAACCGTGCAGCTCCGCGTGCTGCCGCTGCGGCATGGCCTGCTGCAAGCATGGCCTTGGAGGGAACACATCCGTAATTCAGGCAGTCGCCCCCCATCAGGCCGCGTTCGAACAGGACGACAGACGCGCCCATCTGCACGGCGCCCGCGGCCACGGACAGCCCGCCGGAACCACCACCGATGACGCAGATATCGGCTGATATCTCCTGTTCGGTATTTTGACTGGAGGGGACGTTCGTCTTCATCACTCTCGGGATGCTCCTCGATACAATGTCTCAAAACCACAGCCTGAGCGCATCAGAGCCCGAACCACGGCAACATATCCAAGACACCTATGTCGCGCACCGGTCGAGGCACAACCAGTCACCTTGGCGTGAGGAAATGCCGGTACGCGCTGATCGGTCGCTGCATTTATGTGACATACCATGCGCACCTGCGTTGACTCGGGCAGGGCAAAACTATATACAGCCCGGCACTCGCGAGATTGCTATATTTTACGTCGACGGAGACTTCCCGTGAAACGCACCTATCAGCCCAGCGTCCTCGTACGCAAGCGCCGTCATGGCTTCCGGTCCCGCATGGCGACCGTTGGCGGCCGTCATGTCATTCGCAACCGGCGCTCCAAAGGCCGCAAGCGTCTGTCCGCCTAAATGCTGCTGCCCGGCCGGATTGGCCGGGTCGCCTGCATTTAAGAAAGCTCTTTTGCCATGCGCAATCCGTCCTCAGGATCGTTGGAGCGCTTGCAAAAGCGCAGCCAGTTTCTCACGATTGCCCGGACGGGCCGCAAGGCCGTTACGCAGGGGATTGTCCTGCAAGCCCGGCCGCTTGAGCCCGGTCATGAGACCGAGATCAAGGTCGGCTATACCGCAAGCCGCAAGGTTGGTGGGTCGGTTCAGCGAAACCGGGCAAGACGAAGGCTTAGAGCCGTGGTCCATGATGTCATGAATGCGATGGCAATCCCGGGGCATGAATTCGTCCTCATAGCCCGCGCTAATACTCTGACCCGCTCCTATAATGGCCTGCTCGCCGACCTCAAGCGTGCGCTTGGCAAGGTGGATGCTCTCAAGCAGGAGGTGCGGACGTGAAGCTTTCTTCCGTATCCCCGCTTGCCTGGTTTTTCCGCGGGCTGATCCTTGTCTATAGCTACATGATTTCCCCGTTTATCGGCACCAATTGCCGTTTCGAGCCGAGCTGTTCGCGTTACGGTCTCGAGGCAATCGAGCGCCACGGTGGCATTCTCGGTGGCTGGCTTACACTTAAACGGATTCTGCGCTGTCATCCCTGGGGCGGCTGTGGCTATGATCCCGTCCCCGAGCGGGATGGGGCCGCTCCCAAAATGCATCACAATTGTCGGGCCGAACAATGAACGAGCAAAAAAATCTGATTCTCGCCGTCGTGCTGTCAGTGGCGATTCTGGTCGGGTTTCAGTTTTTCTACGAAGTGCCGAAGGTTGAGCAGCAGCAAGCCCGTCAGGCCGAGCTCGCGGCGTCCGGTGCGGCCGACTCTTCCGCGCCCGCACCCTTGGCGTCGAACGTTCCTTCTGGTGCGCCGCTCGGAGGCTCTGTATTGCCGGGTGGCGCCAGGATGTCGGCCGCGGATGCAGCCGAGGCACGGCGCGAGATCGCGTCCGACGCGAAACGGATCAGGATCGAAGCGCCAGGCATGCGCGGCACGATCTCGACCGTGGGCGCCCGGATTGATGATGCGATCCTGACTCACTATCGGGAAACGCTGGACCAGGACAGCGACAATATTCACCTGCTGAAGCCCGTCGGAGCTCCGAAATCGTACTACGCCGAGTTTGGCTGGGTTTCAGAAGCCGAGGGCGTTCCGGTGCCGACCGCAAAGACGGTGTGGAACGCTGACGGAGACTTGCTGAGCCCCGAACAGCCGGTAACCCTGACATGGGATAACGGCGCGGGCCTGGTCTTCGAACGCACGTACGCCATCGACAATCAGTTCATGTTCTCGGTGACGCAGAAGGTGCGGAACAGCAGCGGCGCTTCGGTGACGCTTTTCCCGTATGGCCTGCTTTCACGAGGCGGCACGCCGGAAACGGCCGGGTTCTATATCCTTCATGAAGGTCCGCTCGGTGTTTTTGACGAAACCCTGAACGAAGTCGATTACGACGACCTGCAGGATGACGGGGATGTCGAGGTTGCGGCGACCGGCGGCTGGATTGGCATTACCGACAAGTACTGGTTGGCCGCATTGGTGCCGGCCCAGGATGAAGCCGTCAAATATCGCTTCATGCACATGATCCGGCAGCAGGACGACCGCTATCAGACCGATTATCTTGGCTCCGCGAGAGCGATCCCGGCGGGCGGAGTTGTCGAGTCCGAAGTACACCTTTTCGCTGGTGCGAAAGAGGTCAAGCTTCTGGACAAGTATGAAGCAGAGTACGGAATCGCAAACTTCGATCTGGCGGTGGATTTCGGCTGGTTCTATTTCCTGACCAAACCTTTCTTCTATGCGCTTTCCTGGCTGCATGGGGTGGTTGGTAATTTCGGCATTGCCATTCTCGTCTTCACGGTCGCGGTCAAGGCGGTGTTTTACCCGCTCGCCAACAAGTCCTACAAATCCATGGCGAAGATGCGCGAGCTGACGCCAAAGATGCAGACCCTGAGAGAACAATATTCAGACGACAAACAGCGCCTGAACCAGGAAATGATGGCCCTCTACAAGAATGAGAAGGTTAATCCGGCTTCTGGCTGCCTGCCGATCATTGTACAGATTCCGGTGTTTTTCGCGCTCTACAAAGTGCTGTTCGTTTCCATCGAAATGCGCCATGCCCCATTCTATGGCTGGGTTCACGATCTTTCCGCTCCGGATCCGACCACGCTTTTCAACCTGTTTGGTTTGATCCCCTGGACGCCGCCGGCATTCATCCCGATGATCGGGGTGTGGCCGATCCTGATGGGGCTGACCATGTTCCTGCAGCAGAGGCTGAACCCGCAGCCGGCCGATCCTATCCAGGCCAAAGTGTTCATGTTCCTGCCGATTTTCTTCACCTTCCTGCTGGCGAATTTCCCGGCCGGTCTGGTGATCTACTGGGCCTGGAACAACCTGCTGTCGATTGCCCAGCAGCGGCTCATCATGTGGCGCATGGGCGTCAAGTAGGAGAGTGATGACCGAGGCGCTGGATCCGGAAGAACTGGAAGCAGGACGGCATCTGTTCGCACAGGAATGCGGTTTTGTATGGGGGGCGGCGCGGCTGGACCAGTTGCCGGAAGCCACCATGCCGGAAATTGCTTTCGCCGGGCGCTCCAATGTCGGTAAGTCGAGCCTCGTGAACGCGTTGACCGGCCGCAAGACACTGGCGCGTACATCGAACACACCGGGCCGGACCCAGCAGCTCAACTTCTTCAATCTGGGTAACCGGTTGATGATCGTGGATCTGCCAGGCTACGGCTATGCCAAGGTTTCCAAGACCACGGTTGAGGCCTGGAATCGTACCCTGCGTCAGTTCCTGAAGGGTCGTACTGTTCTGCAGCGCGTGCTGTTGCTGGTGGATTCCCGGCATGGTCTCAAGGATACGGACCGGGAGATGATGGACATGCTGGATCACGCAGCGGTGTCTTACCAGGTCATCCTGACCAAGGTCGACAAGCCTAAAAAACCTGAGTTGGATGCGATCATGGCGGAGACGGAGGCCGAGCTTCGAAAGCATGTCGCCGCGCATCCGGTGATCGTCTGTACCAGTGCCGACAAGGGAACCGGCATACCGGAGCTGAGAGCCGGGCTCGCCGCGCTGGCGGACTGACCAGCATTGGTGGCTGACAAGTGTTGGGGGAGAGAGACATGAGCGAATCGTCTTTGAACGAACTGCGGCAGGAATGGCTTTCGAAAGCCGGTATTCTGACCGAGGCCTTACCGTTCATGCGCCGATACAGCGGCAAGACGATCGCCGTGAAGTTCGGCGGTCACGCCATGGGCGATGACGATCTGTTCAAATCCTTTGCCGCAGACATGGTGTTGATGAAGCAGGTCGGCATGAATCCGATTGTGGTGCATGGCGGCGGACCGCAGATCGGCAAGATGCTGGAACGCCTGGCTATCAAGAGCGAGTTTATCGACGGCCTCCGGGTGACGGACAGCGAGACTGTCGAGATTGTCGAAATGGTCCTGTCCGGCTCGATCAACAAAAGTATCGTCGCCGCCATCAATGCAGCCGGGGGCCGGGCCATCGGCATTTCGGGCAAGGACGGTAACCTGATCACCGCGCGCAAGCTGCGCCGGACCAAAATCGATCCGGACAGCAACATCGAGAAGGTGCTGGATCTCGGTTTCGTCGGTGAGCCGGAACGTGTGGATGTCAGCGTTCTGCAAACCTTCGCCGACGGCGGGCTGATTCCGGTGATCGCGCCGATAGGGTTCGGTTCGGATGGCGAGACTTACAACATCAACGCGGATACTTCTGCGGGGGCAGTCGCTTCTGCATCCGATGCGGCGCGGTTCCTGCTGTTGACCGATGTGGCCGGTGTGCTGGACAAGAACGGCAATCTGATCCCCGAACTGAGCGTGGTCGATGCGCGCAAGCTTATTGAAGACGGCACGATTTCAGGCGGCATGATTCCGAAGATCGAAACTTGCATCGATGCGGTCGAGAACGGTGCCCGCGCAGCTGTTATTTTCGATGGGCGTGTGCCTCATGCTTGCCTGGTCGAGCTGTTTACGCCGCATGGTGTAGGGACCATCATCCGCGGCTGATCCGGATGACGAAAGCCATAAATCGTGACTCCTGCAGCAATAGCCAAAACCCTCCAAAACACGGAAGTAGCGGCGTTTTTCCCGTTATTATCCTTAACGAGCGATGTAAATTCCACTGATTCCCGTTTGCGATTTGTCAACGATCCTTCCGTACAATCATAAGGACTGAGAAGTCTTTGGGGCTTCTCTAAAAGGTGCTTTGGCGAGGTGGCATGTCGGACCAGGCACCGGGATCGGCGCATTTCTCAGAAAGGAGAATGCCGTGAGTGGAAGCTTGAAAATCCAGGCGAAGCGTTGCATCGGCGCCGCCGTACTTGTTGCCGCGACCATCTCTTTCGTTGCTCCGGCCAGTGCGATGGATCCACGGCTTTGCACCCAGCATGGGGATCTGGTGAACCAGCTTGGAAAGAAATACGGAGAGGCGGTCTCCGCCTCCGGTTTCGACGGAGCGGGCAACTTTGTCCAGGTTTTCAGCTCCGAAACCGGAAGCTGGACCATCGCCATTTCCACGCCGGGCGGGCAAACCTGCGTGATTTCCGCCGGTAATGACTGGCAGAAAGAAGAGAATAAGCCGGTGAAGCCCGAAGTGGCGTCCTGAACGACGCCCTCTACGCGTTTTCTTCCGCCTCTTCGGGTTCCTCGCTCACTAGTTCGATCTGCCAGGAAAGCTGATCATCGCTGAGCGGGAAGCCACCATCCTCGGTCGGCTTGAGGGCTTTTTCCGGCGGAATGTTGGCGAGACGATGTTGGAGCTGCACGGCGAAGTCCATGCTGTAACCGGCTTTCCACACCAGCGCGATCACGGCCTTCGGATTGATCGAAGAGGCAAGGCTGTGTACGGCATCTTCCGAGAGACCGGTTATCAATTCGAACGCGGCAAGCACAAACGGGCGTTTGCCTTCGCTGACCGCTTCGCGCACAGCTTCTTCAGTTAATGTCCCGCTTTCATACATCTGCTGGGCCCGCTCGCGCCCTGTCAGGATCGTGTCGCCTTCAGCCAGGGCTGGGTTTTCCGCCAGCCGCTTCTCAATCTCGGAAGCAAGGTGAGCTGAGGTTTCCGCGCCGAGATCCGCGCGTTTGCTGAGTTCGGCAACCAGCGCAAAGCCCACGAATTTGGCGAGATTTATCGCATGACGGCCGAGCAGTTTAGGCCGCGTTACCAGCGGCCGGTGCAGCACCGGCCTATCCGGTGCGGCATCGATCAGCTCGTCCAGCGTTTCTTCCCGTATCTGTGTGGACTCGTTGCCGAGAAGATCGGCGATAGCGGCATCGTCATTTGCTGAAACAACTGCATCGGATACCCGCTCGGACACCGTTTGACGGCGCGAGATGGCGGAAAGAGCGCCGGCAACGGGCTCGTTCCGGATGATCTCGACAAGCAGTTCGTCCGCCAGCAGCGGCGAATGTTCCAGGATCGGACCGGAGACCGAGAGGACGGTGTCTCGGGCTAGGACTTCGATGACACGGGTTACCAACTCTGGCGGGGCGTCTGGCAGATCCTTAATTGCTTCGGCCAGAACCGCCCGGACACGGTCGACCTGATCCAGCGCCAGGGTTTCCAGAACCTCGACGGTCAGTTTGCGGATACTGTCCCGCCGCTCCGAGCTGAGGTTCGGGGCTATCGAGGCGACCTTGCGGGCAACGATGGAGCGGACATCGTCGCTCTTATCCTGCGCTAGGAACTGGTCGGCATGCCGAGGCGTCGCCGTATTGGCGGCCACGGCCTCGCGAATTTCGTTGTTATCATCCTCGGCGAGGAAGAACAGTATCTCGGGTGGCGTCAGATGATCTTCCGCAAGGCGCCGGCGCTCCGCCAAATCCGTGCTCGATGCAACGCTCTTTGCTTTTTCGTAGACGGCTTTTTCTTTGTCGCTCATGCGCCGCTTCGGTTCAGTGGCCATCACTGAGGTCTCCACTTTCTTCCGGGTCTTTTGCAAAAGCATAGGCGTTCTTGCCACCATGCTTGATCTCGTACATCGCTTCGTCGGCGCGGGCGACTAGGCTCTCGGCATTTTCGGATGGGGCATGGGGCTGCCCATCGATGCAGGCGATACCGATCGACATGCCGACCTTGCGGTTCTCATCGACGGCATATTGAGCCAGAGAGCCTGCGGCTTTCAGCAGTTCTTCGGCCTTTTTGGCTGCAGCCTGTCTGTCGGCACTATTGAACCAGATGACGAACTCGTCACCGCCGAGCCGGGCCGGCATATCCTGTTTTCCGGCTGCGGCGTGCAGCATCTCGGCAACGTCGAGCAATACTTTGTCGCCCATCTGGTGTCCGAGATTGTCGTTGACCAGCTTGAAGTTATCGAGATCGACATAGATCAGAGCGCCGCCTTCACCGGCCTTTGCCAGTCGGTCGTCGAGGCGTTGCTGGAAGGTACGCCGATTCAGCAGTTTGGTCAGCGGGTCCGTGGTTGAAAGCAGTTCAAGGTTTTCATGCGAAGCGACCTGTTCGATGGCAATGCCAATCTGGTCCGAGACCTCTTTCATCAGGCCGCTGTCGTCCTCGTTCCACGCCCCGACGACACTGTCCCGCCAGAGGATCACCGCGCCGTTGGCTTGCTGATGATACCCGGTTGGATAAGCGAGGATGCTCAAGCCATTGGCGTCGGTCTCTGCAGTTGGGGTAAGTGCTTCAGCTCCGGATTTGAGCAGGTCGGCGATGAATGCCTCGGGAGCGTCGCCCAATTCGACGGCGAGCATAAGGCCGCCCGCGTCGTTCCTGCGGCAGATCACACAGCCGTCCGAGGCAAGGGAGCGGGCGATCGCGCGGGCCGCGGAAGCCAGCATGGCCTTGGGGTCCACTTCGTCGCGAATGGTCCGGACGATATAGGCCATCAGCCGTTCCCGATTGCGGGCCTTTGCCAGCGCCGCGTCGCGCCGCCGTGCCTCCGAGACGTCCCGGCAGACACCACGGGCCCCAAGCCATTCGCCGTCTTCGGTGTGCAAGGGGGCGGCGGATGCTTCCAGCTCAGCAATGCTGCCGTCTGCCCGGCGGAAGCGGAATTCAATTCCCGTTGAGGGTTCTCTTGCGTTGAAGGGGGTCAATACCTCGATGCCATCTATCTTGCTGACGAAATCGTCTGCGGAATGGCTGACCAGTTCGTCTGGCTCGTAACCGAGGGCGCCTGCGGTGGAGACGAAGACGAATTTGCCGTTCGCGTCGGTTTCCCAGGCGAAGTCGCTGGAGATCTCGACGAGATCCTTGTAGCGCTGCCGGGATTCGACGAGGGCGTTGCGCAGGTTCTGATCGAGGGAGATATCCCGTCCCAGAAGCAGCACATGCTGTCCGCTATCGACTGGCAAGGCGGTGATATCGGTCGTGCGTCCGGCTTCCTCGTCGAGGATTTTCATATTCTGCGGGCGGCCGCCACTGGAGAGAGTGGCGCTGACAAGCGCGATGACCGAAAGGGCGCTGCCGGACATGATTCCGTGAACCAGAGACATTGCCGCTGGGTTTGCCGCGATGATCGTCTTTTCCCGATCCAGCAGCAGGATAGGCCCCGGATACAGGAAGAGCGGAGCGCCATCCTCCAGCAGATGCAGAATCTGAACTGAATCTACCCCCGCAAGTTCCTTCAACTCGTTGCTTTCCACGGCGCCGGTTTCGCCTTCTTGCCTTGTCACGTTGCGTTCCCCTTCGCAGCTTCCCCGTATCCGGGGTGTGACTCCCGCCACGCTTGCCCGTGCCGGTTCGAGACGTCACGTTAGGGGATGAAAGATAACAAACTGCTAAAAGACAAGAGAATGCTGGACCCTAATCACGTCGAAACCTGGATCTTCGATCTCGACAACACCCTCTATCCCGCCGGTAGCAACATATTTGCCCGTGTTTCCGTGCGGATAACGGAGTATGTCCAGAATCGTTTCTCGCTCGAGCACGAGCCGGCCCGTGCACTTCAGAAGGACATGTTCCGGCGTTACGGGACAACCCTGAACGGCCTGATGGCGGAGCACGGTATCGACGGGGAGGAATATCTCCATTTCGTGCATGACATTGATGTCGCCGATATCGAGCCGGATCATGCGCTTGAGGAGGCCATCAGGCGGCTACCGGGGCGGAAGATTATCTACACCAATGGCTCCGTTCCTCACGCGCGGCGGATCATGGGGCGGATCGGCGTCGATCATCATTTTGAGGATGTGTTCGATATCGTCGCGGCCGGTTACGTACCGAAACCAAATCCCGCTCCGTACGATACGCTGGTTTCCCGCTACGGCCTTACTCCTGCGCGCTGCGTGATGGTCGAGGACATGGCGCGGAACCTTGAACCCGCCGCCGGCCTGGGGATGACGACGGTCTGGCTTTCGGGGACACTCGACTGGGCGAAAGAGGGAGCTGAGCGGGATTACGTCCATCATGTCGCCGATGATCTGACGGAGTGGCTGAACGGATTGTCCAAGCCTTTACCGGCCTGAGCATTGCGCTCCGGGTCAGATCAGTCTGGGCGGTCCGGTTGGGCAGCTCTATCGAGGTGGCGAGCGGCCAGTGCCGCCGCAAGAGCGATTACGGCCGATCCGAGCATCACGAGGAAAAGCGCGTAGCGGGCATTTTCAGTCGTCAGAACAGCGCTGGCGATTGATGCCATAGTGGCGCCGCCCGCCACGGTGATGGCGCTCGCAAGGCCGGCGGCGCTGCCTGTGAGCCTCGGGTGGGCGGATATAGCGCCGGCATTCGCGCTCGGAATGGTCAGTCCGTTGGACACGCCAACAAGCATGCAAGGACCGAACAGCGCCATGATGTGATCGATCTGCAAGGCATATAGCGTCAAACCCAGAAGCATGCCCACGCAGGCGAGGATGCGCCCGGCCAGAATCATGGTGATCAACGGGACTCTCCCGGCGAAACGCCCGGAGAGAAAGCTTCCAAACATGAAACCTGCTGTGATCGACCCCATGCCGAGGCCGAGCGCGGCGGGCGAGAGACCGAAGGATGTCCCGGCGGCGAGCGGCGCCCCGGCAAGGAATGCGAAGAAGGCGCCAGCCGAGAAGGCCAGGCAGAGCGCATAGGACCAGAACCGTCCTGAGGAAAGCAGCTCGGGGTAGGCGCGGAACTGTGCGTCGATGGAGCTGGAACGCGAGTGGTTGGTTTCCCGGAGGTCCGCCCAGCAGAGAGCGAAGACGGCCAGGCCGAAGGCCTCAAGGAACCAAAAGCTCGCACGCCATCCGAATGCCTCGTCGAGCAACCCGCCCAGGCTTGGCCCGAGCATGGGCGCGACAGCCCAGGACATCGCGACATATCCGATCCTGCTCGCAGCCTCTTCCTTGCTGGTCGTATCCCGGATGACGGCGAGGGCCACGGCATAGGTCGGCGCGATCACAGCCTGTAACAACCGGAATCCCAGGAAACTCCAGATATCCGTCGCGAAAATACATCCCGCTGTTGCGATCATGAAGAGTGCCAGGCCGGAAAGGATGACCGGTCGCCGTCCGAACCGGTCGGACAGCGGGCCGAGAACGACCTGCAGCACGGCTGATGCCGCCGCATAGGCCGCCAGTGAAAGACCAATGACGCTGTATTCCACGCCGAATTCGGCCGCCATGTTCGTCAGCGAGGGGAGGAAAATATTGATCGGCAGGATGCAGAGGGCCGAGAGCAGGATCAGCGTCGAGAGGCGTGGACCATCGTGAGGTTTTGACATGGCGGGTATCTCTGGCGTGTTCGAGGGCTGGGCATGAAAAAGGCCCCGTGAGGGGCCTGCTTACCGCGCATGGGTGCTTTCGCCTGACGGTTACACCGCCGTGCCCATGCGCCTTCCAACTACGACAATTACCCGGTTCACATTCATGGTCCGTTAAACTTAACAGTGAACGGCGTTAGGTCAATGTCCGCCTCAATACTTACAGAAAATTTTGCAGCGACCGTTGCGCTTCTCTGCGGCCCGGATGCCGAATATATCATCGGACAGGTCGTTCACCAGAATGGCGGTGCCTACTTCGCGCCATGATGCCAAAAAAGCAACGCTGCACAGATTGACAGAAATCCGTCTCGTGCTCATGTTGCGCCTCGAATTTCATGCAGGTTATGGGGTGTGAGGCTATGAGCGCGAGCCAACTCGAAACAGTGATCAATGCGGCCTGGGATGACCGGGACAATGTCGGTCTGGAAACCAAGGGCGAGATCCGCGAGGCGGTAGAGCAGGTACTGGCCGGTCTCGACGATGGTTCCATCCGGACAGCCCAGCCGCTTGGCGATCATAAATGGCAGGTGAATGAGTGGGCGAAGAAGGCGGTTCTGTTGTCCTTCCGGCTCAACGATATGGATATCGTTCCGGGTGGCCCGGTCGACGGTAATCTCGGCCCGTCCGTCTGGTGGGACAAGGTGCCGTCCAAGTTCGCCGGCTGGGGTGCCAACCGCTTCCGTGAGGCCGGCTTCCGCGCCGTGCCGAACTGTGTTGTCCGTCGCTCCGCCTTCATCGCCAAGGGCGTCGTGCTGATGCCGAGCTTCGTCAATCTCGGCGCCTACGTTGACGAGGGCACCATGGTCGATACCTGGGCCACGGTCGGCTCCTGCGCCCAGATCGGCAAAAACGTGCACCTGTCCGGCGGTGTCGGCATCGGTGGCGTGTTGGAGCCCTTGCAGGCTTCCCCGGTCATCATCGAAGACAATTGCTTCATCGGTGCCCGCTCCGAGGTTGTCGAGGGTGTGATCGTCGAAGAGGGCGCCGTGCTCTCCATGGGAGTCTTCATCTCCGCGACCACCAAGATCATCGATCGCGACACTGGCGAGATCTTCATCGGTCGCGTGCCTGCCTATTCCGTCGTTGTGCCGGGCTCGCTTCCGGGCAAGCCGCTGCCTGACGGTACACCGGGCCCGTCCCTGTCCTGCGCCGTTATCGTCAAGCGTGTCGATGCGCAGACCCGCTCCAAGACCTCGATCAACGACCTGCTGCGGGACTGATGTGGGACATCAGATCGATCCGGTAAAGCTCACCCAGGACCTTGTCCGCTGCGAGAGTGTGACGCCCGCCGAGGGCGGTGCACTCGCGTTGCTTGAGAAGGAGCTGACGGCGCACGGTTTTACCTGCCGTCGCCTCGCCTTCTCTGAAGCGGGGACGCCGGACGTCGAAAATCTCTATGCCCGGATCGGTACCGCCACGCCGAACATCTGTTTCGCTGGCCATACCGATGTGGTGCCGCCGGGCGACGCGGCGGAATGGGTGGCTCCTCCTTTCTCCGGTGAGATCCGTCAGGGCCGTCTTTACGGTCGGGGCAGCTCCGACATGAAATCCGGCGTCGCCTGTTTCGCGGCTGCGGCGGCCCGTTATGTAGGAAAGCACGGAGCAGATTTCGGCGGCTCGATCTCCTTTCTGATCACAGGCGACGAGGAAGGCCCGGCCATCAACGGTACCGTCAAGGTGCTGGACTGGATGGCGGCGGAAGGCGAGACCATTGATGCCTGCATCGTTGGCGAGCCGACCAATCCGGAGTTCCTCGGCCAGATGATGAAGATTGGCCGGCGCGGCAGCTTCACCGGCTATCTGACGGTGCATGGGACGCAAGGCCACACGGCTTATCCGCATCTTGCGGACAATCCGATCCATCGGCTGGTGAAGATGCTGGAGCCGCTGACGGAAGGCGTGCTGGACGAGGGCACTGAGCATTTCCAGCCGACTACGGTGGCCATTGCGACGGTGGATACCGGCAATCCGGCAAACAACGTGATCCCGGCCAAGACCTGTGCGACCTTCAATGTCCGCTTCAATGATCTGCACACGGCGGAGAGCCTTGAGGCGAAATTCCGTGCGATGTTCGATGCGGTCGGCGGGCGTTATGATCTCCGCATTGAATGCACGTCGAACGCCTTCGTCACCGAGCCCGGCCTGCTCAGCAATGCTGTCTCGGCGGCGGTGAAGGATGTTACCGGCAAGGAGCCGGAGCTCAGCACCTCCGGCGGCACGTCCGATGCCCGTTTCATCCGGAAATTCTGCCCGGTGGTGGAGTTCGGCATTGTCGGCCAGACCATGCACAAGACGGACGAGCATGTGATGGTCGCCGATATCGAGGCGCTGACAGCGATCTACGAGACTGCGCTGGAAAAATTCTTCAACGCGGCGAGGGCCTGACCCTGATGGCCATACCGGGCCCTGCCGAAATTATCAGATCGGTCTATGGCTGCTGGTGCTTGGCGCTTGGTCGGCCGAGTGCCATCGATCTTTTTGATCGTAGCGAGACTGGCTTTTTCCGCTCTTTCTTCGCGGCCGCTCTGGTCTTGCCTGCTTTCGTGCTGTCCGATGTCTTGAATGGTGGGGCTGCATGGCTTGACGGCGGTGTGTTCGAGTGGGTCAGCTATGCCCTGCGCTACACGATCTATTGGCTGGTTTTCCCCCTTGTCGCCTGCATCATCGCGGAGAAAATCGGGGTGCTTGATCGCATTCTCGACCTTCTGGTGCCTTATAACTGGGTAACACTGCCGTTCGGATATCTCTTCTGCGCCCTCACTGTGATCCGCGCTGGTGAGGGTCCTGTGGCGGATTTCGCTGAAAGCTTGAGCGTTTTTGCCTGGATTGGCCTGCTGTTCCTGATGTTTCGTTGGGCCCGGCAACTGCTCGGTGTTTCAGCGTTGATGGCGTTTGGCTTCGTCCTGGCGGACGAGGTGTTTTCGCTGATCGCTTATCTGCTGTTGGAAATCATTGCGACCAGTATCTGAGCTGTCAGTATCCGACCGAGACCAGATAGAGCCCGTCCGACGGTGCCGTCGGCCCGCCCGCCGCCCGGTCTTTCGCCGCCAGTGCTTTTTCTACGCTCCGCCGCGTCCATTTGCCTTCGCCGACCAGTTTCAGAGTGCCGGTGATGTTACGGATCTGGTGATGCAGGAAAGAGCGGGCATGGGCGTTCAGGTGGATCTCCTCGCCGACCCGGCTGACGGTCAGCGCATCCATGGTCTTTTCCGGTGACTGCGCCTGACAATGCTTTGCCCGGAAGGTGGTGAAGTCGTGTTTACCGATGAGCGCCTGCGCTGCCTCATGCATTGCCGCAGCATCGAGTTCTTGCGGGACGTGCCAGACCCGGCCGTGATCGAGGGCAGCAGGCGCCGGCCGGTTCAGGATGCGGTAAAGATAGGACCGTTTGGTTGCGGAAAAACGTGAATGGAAGTCCGGCTCCGCCTCCATCGCGTGGCGGATGACGATGGGCGACGGTTTCAGATGGAAGTTTACTGCCTTCATCACTGTTCCGGCATCGAACCGGTCTGATTCCAGGTCGAAATGGGCAACCTGCGCGAGCGCATGCACGCCTGCATCGGTGCGGCCCGCGCCGACCACCTCGGCATCTTCTCCGGAGAAGGCTTTTACGGCTTCTTCCAGTGCCTGCTGGATCGACGCCCCGTTGGCCTGACGCTGCCAACCGGAAAGACCGCCGCCGTCATATTCGATTGTGATTCTGAAGCGGGGCATGGGCTCAGCCTAACCTGGTGCCGGGCGACAGCCCGTCATAGCCGCGCAACAGATCGGCGGCATCCATAGGCGCCTTGCCGGGCCGCTGCAGGCGGGTGATGCGCAGGGCGTCCTTGGCGCAGGAAACGGTCAGTTCCTCATCCAGCACTGTGCCCGGATCGTTGCCCAGTGCCCCAAGTTCCAGCACACTCGCCGCGAAGACCTTGAAGCGGGCGCCGTCGAGCTCGAACCAGGCGCCGGGCCATGGCGCGAGGGCGCGGACGGTGCGCTCCAGTGTCGCGGCGTCCTGCGTGAAATCGAGATGGCCGGTCTCCCGGGTCAGCTTTTCGGCGTAGGTCACGCCTTCATCCGGTTGCGGTGTCGCCTCCAGATAGCATTCGGCCAGTCCGGCCAACGCCGGGACGATCAGCTTGGCGCCGAGGGCCGAAAGTGCGTCATGCAGGGTCTCGCCGGTGGTCTCTGCTGTGATCTCCACGCGCTCCGCCAACAGCATGGCGCCGGTATCGAGGCCTTCGTCCATCTTCATGATAGTGACGCCGGTTTCCGTGTCGCCGGCGAGGATCGCCCGCTGGATCGGCGCGGCACCCCGCCAGCGGGGCAGCAGGGAGGCGTGGACGTTGACGCAGCCGAGGCGCGGCGCATCGAGGATTTCCTTCGGCAAGATCAGGCCATAGGCGACCACCACGGCGGCGTCGAGCTTCAGGTCCCGGAACGCCCGGTGCTCATCTTCAGGTTTCAGGGAGAGTGGCGTGAAGACGGGGATGCCGTGCGCTTCCGCCGCCTCATGCACAGCAGATTTCCGTTCTTTCTTGCCGCGTCCGGCGGGGCGGGGCGGTTGGCTGTAGACGGCGGCGATCTCGTGTCCGGCGGCGATCAGCGCTTCCAGAACGGGCACGGAGAAGTCGGGCGTGCCCATGAAGGCAAGCCGGAGGTTTGTCCCGGCGGCGGGAAGCGGGGCGGACCCGGTCATGATCTATCCGTTCTGAGGCAGGTGAGAAGGCTTCAGGCCGCCTCGTCTTCTTCGCGCTGTTTTTTCGCCTTGATCATCTTTTTCAGGATCATGTTCCGCTTCAGGGCGGAGATATGATCGACGAACAGCACGCCGTTCAGATGGTCGATTTCATGCTGCAAACAGGTTGCCAGAAGGCCGTCCGCATCCATCCGCTTTTCCGCGCCGGTCTCGTCGAGAAACTGAACCGTAACTTGGGCCGGGCGCGTGACCTCGCCATAATGGCCGGGCAGGGAAAGGCAGCCTTCCTCGTAGGAGTTCAGCTCGTCGGAAGACCAGACGATCTCGGGGTTGATCACCTTGAGCGGCTGATTCTCCTCGTCGTCGCGCGAGATATCAACCACGAGCAGCCGCTTGGTCAGGCCGATCTGCGGCGCCGCCAGCCCGATGCCGGGCGCGGCATACATGGTCTCCAGCATGTCGTCGAGGATCTGACGGATGTCGCCGTCGATCTCCGCCACGGGAGTGCAGTTGGTTTTCAGGACCCGGTCGGGTGCCCAGAGGATGTCGCGCGTGCTCATAAAAATGTGTCGAATTTGTTGCCAGCAGCCCTTCAGGTAGGGGATCGGTCTCTGGAGGTCAAGCGTTGCGGCGTCCGTTCGAACCCCCGTTTCCTTAGGCCGGACGTGGTAGAATGGTGATTCGCCGAGACGGCTTTGATGACCGGTTGAACCGAAGGTGCCGAAATGGATGGACTGACGCTAATTCTGGCGGTCGTGGCCGCGGGTGCGGTTTTGCTGGCCGCGATCGTATTGCTGAAGGGCCGGGGCACGGACCCGTTGCTCGCGGCGGCGCTGGAGGAGGCTGCCCGCAGGCAGGCGGAGCAGGCGGAACGTGCGACAACCGCGCAGGCCGAGCTCGCAGGACGGGTGACGCAGCTTTCCGAGAATCATGCGGCGGCCCAGGCCCGGATCGCCGAGCTGATGCAGGTCCAGGAACGTGAGGTGACCAAGCGTCTCGACGAACGTCTGGCCGATGTCTCCAAAAAGGTCGGTGAGAGCCTGGAGAAATCCAGCACCAAGGCGCAGTCCAGTCTCTCTGAACTGCAACAACGTCTGGCCGTTATCGATACGGCGCAGAAGAACATCACTGAGCTGTCGACCCAGGTGGTTGGCTTGCAGGACATTCTCTCCAACAAGCAGGCGCGCGGCGCTTTCGGGGAAATCCAGCTCAATGATCTGGTCAAATCGATCCTGCCGCCGAACGCCTACCGGTTTCAGGTGCAGATCGGCGATAACCGCCGGGTCGACTGCCTGATTGATTTGCCGAACCCGCCGGGCTCCATCGCTATCGACGCGAAGTTTCCGCTGGAGAGCTATCACGCGCTGTCCAACGCTACGAACGACGCCGAGCGGGAGGCTGCACGCAAGCAGATGGCCGTGGCGATCCTGAAGCATGTGAAGGATATCTCATCGCGCTACATCGTACCCGGCGAGACGGCGGAATCCGCGCTGATGTTCCTGCCGTCCGAAGCGATCTATGCGGAACTGCATGCCAACCTGTCTCATGTGGTCGAGCAGTCCTGGAAGGAGCGGGTCTGGATCGTCTCGCCGACCACGCTGATGGCGACGCTGAATACGGTACGGGCGGTCCTCAAGGATGCCCGGATGCGGGAGCAGGCGCATGTCATTCAGGCAGAGGTGCGGACGATGATGACGGATGTCGGACGCCTGGATGATCGGGTCGGCAAGCTGGAAACCCATTTCCGTCAGGCGGAGAAGGATATCGGCGATATCAGGACCTCCACCAACAAGATCACCCGGCGTGGTGACAAGATCGAGGAGATTGAGCTGGGCACGGTAGAGAGTGCGGCTGACGCTGCAGAGGATCTTCTGGGCAAGGTCGACGCATTGCCGCTCGAGAGGGAATGATGGGATCGGGTGTTCTGAAAAACCGGACGGCGGAGCTTCCGATTCTGACGGAACGGCTCTGCCTTAGGGGCTACCGGCAAGACGATCTGGAGAGTGTTTTCCGGCTTCGCTCCAATCCGGATGTGGTGAAGCTGCTCTATGGGGATCCGCTGACACGGGAAGAAGTTCCCGAGCTCCTGACGAAATATATGTCCCCTCCGCGTTTCGACGCGGACGGAGATGAACTCAAACTGGCAATCGAACGGCGTGCGGATGGGGCTTATCTCGGTAATCTGAAGCTACAGATCCTCAGCGTCGAGCATCGGCAAGGCGAGATCGGCTATGCCCTCGACCCCCAATATCATGGCAAGGGATATGCCCGGGAAGCCGCAACCGCCGGGCTTGATCTCGGTTTCAGGCATTTCGGAATGCACCGTATTAGGGCACATTGCGATGCCCGCAACACGGCTTCCTGGAGACTGATGCAGAAGCTCGGCATGAAGCGGGAAGCCCATTTCCGCGAGAGCGAGTTTTTCAAGGGCGTCTGGGCGGATGATTTCATCTACGCCATTCTTGCCCGGGAATGGACCGGCGCTCCAGAGGCTGAATAGCTGAGAAGGTTAGGCAGGCGCCTTGAACCGCTCCTCCGGAATGACCGCGATGACTGTCATTTCCACCAACAGGCCAGGGTTTACCAGGCCCGCAACCTTGACACCGGTTGTAGCGGGCCCGTGTATTTTCGAGAAACGGCGCATGCGGATATCCTGGATCGCCGGAAGATCTTCATCCCGAACGTAATAGAGGGTGGTCGAGACAATGTCCGAAAGCTGCCCGCCGAGGGCTTCCAGAACGGTCTCGATATTGTCGATTGCCACACCGGTCTGAATTGCCGGGTCGCCCG
Organism: Nisaea sp.; assembly: GCF_039990255.1. Taxonomy (GTDB): domain Bacteria; phylum Pseudomonadota; class Alphaproteobacteria; order Thalassobaculales; family Thalassobaculaceae; genus Nisaea. The sequence goes on from NZ_JBDXGG010000021.1 coordinate 86,867, forward strand.
GACCGACAATCTCGCCATCCGCATTCCATGCCACCTGACCGGTCAGATGCACCCTTCTCCCCAGCGGCTCTACCACCGCCTGAGAGAAAGGGAAATCTTCATCGGACCATACTTCCGGCGGTGAAATACGGATCGGACCTGTCATTGCTGTCTAGTTATCCGACCTGACTTTTTCGAGGAATGTTTTGACCTCTCGGTCGAGGGACTGCGCCTGCCCGGCGACGCCTTTGGCGGCGCTGAGCACCTGATCGGCCGCTGTGCCGGCTTCGCCTGCGACTGTCATCATGCCGTTCATCGTGGTGCTGACCTGCCCGGTGCTCTGAGCCGCTTCGGAGGTGCTGCGGGCGATCTCGTCCGTGGACGCTCCCTGTTCCTCCACAGCGCTGGACACCGCCATCATCTTCTCGGTCATGTCTCCGATCAGATTGCCAATCTCCCGGATCGCATCCACCGCCTGATTGGTGTTTGTCTGCACGGCGCCGATCTGTGCCGAGATCTCCTCCGTCGCCTTCGCCGTCTGCGTCGCCAGGTTCTTCACTTCCGAGGCAACAACGGCAAAGCCCTTACCTGCATCGCCTGCCCGGGCCGCCTCGATGGTGGCGTTCAGGGCCAACAGGTTGGTCTGCTCCGCGATGTCGGTAATC
>NZ_JBDXGG010000022.1:0-393720 GCF_039990255.1 Nisaea sp.
TGTGTCAGAGGGAAGCCAAGCATTTGGCCTCTGTCACGGCCGAGGAGCAAGCCGCCTATTTCAAATATCTTGAAGACAACAACGCGGGTAACAGCGAGTACGCGGCGCGGCGATATTTCTTCGAAAAGCCGACTGCGGACACGGCGATCTTTGACATCGAGGAATACACGGGCGGGTTTGTTCAGGACCTCTTCAGCGACAACGCCGAAAAGCAATTCAGCGACGTTGATCAATTCATGGAGTTGCAGCACAAAGCCTTTGACGAAAGGAAAGCGGCTTACGAGTCAGAGGGAATGACCATCATCGAGCCGGGTCACGATTGGTACATGATCGAACACAAATACCGGGCGGCGGACGAGGGCGAGGAGCCTACGACTGTCATGATGAAATTCCAGTCTGGCCGCGTGACGATCAAGGCGGGCTTGGTCAAGGTCTCGCGTGGTAGTGACTCAAGCACGGTTTCTGGGCCAAAGCCGCGATATACAGCAGCACAGCGTCAACACGCCGCCGAGTTACGGACCATCGCCGTTCAGCAGAATCTCATTTCCAATCGGCGGAAGGTGCTGGAAGTCGCGGTGCTGCAATGCATGACCGGGTTTCAGAACCAAGTCTCCCTTGCGCCGTCTCCCCGTCTCCAAGATCACTATGGCAGCGATATGCTGAACAGCATCGAGGAGATCGCCGCCGCGTTCCTGACCAAGTTCCGCGATGCCGGTTTGTCTGCCTTGCGCTCGTCCTACTATCCGGAAGAGGGAGAGATTACAGAACCTATCCCGGCGCTGTTCAAACTCTCAGGCGACAGGGCTACGGTCTTCAAGGTTATTCGGTCGCTCACAGACGAGGAGCTGGAAGGGCTTCACTCTCTGCTCGTTACAGTGACGTTCCACCAGTCCGGGGACGGGATCAAGACCGAGGAAGACGAGCAAAACCTTGTCGCCATCGATGTTAACGCGGACGTGCGCGACAGCTTCCTGCCCGATGAGACATTCCTGAAACGGTATAAGTCCGACCGATTGAAGGAAATCGCCGTCGAGTGTGGCGCTGCACTGAGCATCGAGTCAGTCGCCAAGTCCAAGAAGGGCGATCTGGTGAAACTGCTCACTGGATGGTTCCGGGCGGTGCCTTCAGACACACCAGCCGAGCGGGCCGACATGGCAACGAAATGGATGGACCCAATCATGGCTTTTCCAGCCATCGATCCGGACGCTGTTGAAGAATCGAGCGACGATGAAGAAGCCCAATTTCTGGAAGCCGCTGAATAGTAATTCCTATCCAAACCGGGTGCGTTGATCCGGCGCCATAACCGACAGACGGCGGCTCCCTTCGGGGGGCCGCTTTTGTTGTTACAGACGCTCTCCCGCAGCCCCGTCTTACGCGATTGAGGCTTTCATTTTTTGTCTTTCATGGACGGGGAGCGGATTACAGAAAGTGCTCAATCAGACCCGGATTCATGCACATCTGCATGTCCTGGAACACGGGCGGTTCTCGCTTCGCTCGTCGCGACCGTCCCCCTGGTCCGGACGCGTAATCCGCAATCGCAAGCGCTCGCGGACAAACTACCCTTGAGCGAGTTAGTGTTTGCGTCTCCCCCACGCACAAACTCCTGACATGACATATGCTGAACAGAAGGCCCGCGCGCCGCTTCAGCTCACTATGCGGTGCTGAAATCGAAGTCATCCACTCTGATTTTTGCCGTTCTGAGTGATCTCCAATAATTATTGAAGATCGACCGGAAAATTATTGGAGATTATCGAAGATTATTGGAAATTATTGAAGATTCTCGATGTTATGAGAAATTATCGGAGATTATGGGAAAGTTTTGATGGTTCCCTGTCATAATTATTCGAGATTATTGAAGATTATCGAAGTTGCCCGCAAATCTCCAATTATCTCTTGTCCCGTTGGCAGGATAGGTCAGGTGGGCCTACTCGAATAATCGAGTAGCACCTCCTGACGCCGCCGAGGGCGGTACCTGCCCTTATTCGCATGGCAAGCCATGCTCAACGGGGAATCATTTTACTGTTGGAATCGCGACGCTTGGCTACCGTTCAATTCGCGGTCGCTCCTAGCGCCAACCCACCCGTTTCGATTGATTTAGGTTTCCTCGCAGTGTTCACTGCTCATAAGTGGAGGGGCGGGACATGTCGGATGTCGGCCGTAAGATCATCGACCGCATTGAAGCGCGGCGGATAGCCGCAGCGGCGCGCGCTGCTGAATTAGCGGCCATGCCGAATAAGCATTCCCAATTGTCTCGGACGTTGGGGAGGGTCCATCAAGGGATCGTTCGGTTCGAGCCTTACGGCATCATTCTCGCCGCCGTTGGCCTCATCCTCACCTTCGGGACCATCGTCCTCGATCTTGAGGACCGACAGTCGGAACGGATTTTCAAGGGCTGGGAAATCCTCGCGCTCGATCACCCGACCGTCCAAAACAGCTCCGCGAAACGTCAGGCACTGGAGTTCTTGAACCGCAAGTTCGATGGGCGGTTCTGCAGCGATAGCCTCGTTCCGCCGATCATCAGGTTTCTTAATGGCAACGCGAGCCGGCGTTGTCTGATACCTGCCAAAGCAAAAGAAGCATTCCCGCGCCTGGTTGCTGAGGGAACCCAGTTGCATCTCCTGAACTTGCCTGGAGGGAATCTTCTATACGCTATACTAAAAGAGGCGGACCTGTGGCGTGCCAACCTGTCGGGTGCCAACCTGCGCTGGGTTATCGGCCTAACCCAAGCCCAATTGGGGTCAGCTTGTGGGGTGCCGTCTCGCTTACCGCAAGGGCTAACGCCGCCAGATCCTTGTCCAGAACCCGCTCCCCTGTGAAACTATTGGAGGCCGAGCGTACTTGGTCTTACTAGAGCATTTTCCGATCATTCCAGGTCATATCCGGCAGCAGCGAAGTAGTTGATGCATTCGGCGGGGGTGAACAGATCGATACCAGTGCCGATGGCGTCCCAGAGGTCTTCCTTGGTTCGTGCGGCGGTTTTCTTGAGGAAGCTCTTGAGCTTCGAGAAGGCCATTTCGATGGGGTTGAAGTCGGGGCTGTAGGGCGGCAGAAAGCGCAACCCGGCTCCCGCTGCCTCGATAGCCGCGCGCACGGCTGCCGGCTTGTGAGCGGGCAGGTTGTCCATGATGACGATGTCGCCCGGTGTGAGCGTCGGCACCAGGACCTGTTCGACATAGGCGAGGAAGGCAGGGCCGTTCATGGCTCCGTCCAAGACCATCGGTGCCGTCATGCCTTCCAGTCTGAGGGCGCCGACGAAGGTTGTGGTCTTCCAGTGGCCATGAGGTATGGGAGCCCGGCAACGCTGGCCGCGCGGCGCCCGACCTCGCAGCCGGGCCATCTTGGTGCTGGCTCCGTTCGCCTTCGATCTCGAACCGATGGCGCCTCGGAGGCTCACCATCGATGAACACCAGGCGCGCCGGATCGAGATCCGGTTGAAGCTCGAACCAGACCTGACGTCGCCGCAGCACGTCAGGCCGTTGCTGTTCGCTTGCGTGTGCGGTTTTTTTTGAATGTCCGGCCATGACGGTCCAGAAGACGCCACACCGTGCTCTGGGCAACCCGAAGCTCATGGACCTCTTCCAGGTGCTCGGCAATCTCCAAGAGAGTGATGTCCGGTGTCTCGTCGATCAGGGCCAAGACCTCATCGGCATGCGCTTCCATGCGATGCGAGCGATTGTCACCACCTTGGCGGCCAGGATCGACATGCCCTTGTTGGAACCATTGATCGACCCACCGGATCGCGGTCGAGGCAGAAACGCCAAAACGCTTGGCCGCCGAGCGACGTGTCATGCCGCCCTCCACGGCGGAAACCAAACGCTGGCGCAGATCTTTCGATAAGACTTGCGGCATAGAGGCTGGCCTCCTTCTCCAGCCTCTATGTTGAATCAGAATTCAAACCCTATGGGAATCCCATTACGATTCAAATCGATCAGAAAATGCTCTAACACTGTCAGTCCAGCCGTGTTCTCTTCTAGCTGGCATTTTACCACTCCAAGTCCCTTTCGGAGTGCAGAGACCGAGTGGGGTTCAACTCCGGACCTGTCTCCGGTCGCACCGACCAAGTGTTTTTCTCGAACGTCTCACCGTTGCGCCCAAGCACCTTCGTTGCACCGGTTCGCTCGATCCGCACCAACGCGCCAGGCGCGGGGTTTGCCTCGCCTATGGCACGTTCAAGATCCACGCCCCATATGGTGTGAGGTTGACCGCCTGGCTTCTCAAGAGTGACGTAGTAGCTTTTCGGTTTCGTCGGATCGTTCTTAAATGGTGCGTGCCCGTGCTCGATAAGTCGCACAAGCGCGGTTGCCGTTGGCACTTTCGCACTCTCGTCAACGCTCGCTCTGCGTGGCTTGTTCCGGCTTGGCGCTGATGGTGCTCGCTCGATCAGCTTGCCCTTTTCAACCTTGTGAACTTTCCAGCTATTTCGTTCGACCTCTTCCCCCGTGTCCGGAAGCGTTACCGTCTTGGTGCCTTGGTGCTCGATCTCGATCTTATCGCCAATCTCAGCGCCGGACGCCTCTAACGCTTGCTCAAAGTCTACGCCCCACACTTTGAACATCCGACCGGAAGCGCTCTCCATCTCTATGAAGAAGGATTCGCGCGGCTTTTTAGCAGTCCCTTTTTTCCCGTCCGCCTCGGTCTCCCCGGCCTGGTCGCTATAATGGGCTTTGCCATAGCTCCGCAAGACGCTCGCTCTTTTCCAATCCGCGTCCAGGTCTTCGACAACACGTATCTGATCGTCATCGGGTTTGAGCGTGAAAAAGGGAGAGTGACGATGTATGCTGTCATTCTTGAAGAAATTTGTGCCCAGTATTGTGCCCATATGTTCGATTTTTTAAAAAATATATCAATTAAATCAATTAATTGTTTGATTTTGCGTCAGGCTCATAACCTGAAGGTCGTAGGTTCAAATCCTACCCCCGCAACCAATATCAACGCCGCCAACTTATTGAGTTGGCGGCGTTTTGATTCACCCGTCTTCATTGTTGCGAAACGCTCGGGTACCACATGGGTATCATTAGGAATCAAACTCAAGCCAAGATCATAACTGAACCCACACCCGATTGCGGTGATTGGTGAGGCACGCAAAAGACCTCATTCCTTTTCAAATCCCTGACTATCGAACTTCGGCTTTCGACCGTTCTCCGTCACGGTTCGAACGACACTATCTGTCGCGCCATGGGGAATCTCCGCCTCTATTTCTAAGGTCACACGGACCGTTGCGCCCATGAGTCCGGAAATGTGGGAAATGACCTCGTCCGCGATGCGGCTAGCGTCCTGCCCCACGCGCGCTCCATCCAGCGTGGCTGAGCGATGGAAACGCTTTGGCGGTCCGCGGCACCGGCACGGGCAAACCTGCATCCGGGGTGGCGCCCGCGGGCGCTTAGTCAACAACGGCGGCCTCGTAAACAAGCTCGAGGCTGAGGCGCGCGCGGTCAGGCAGGGCAAGCTGGCCGACTACCTGTGCCGGCTTGACTTCGTCGTCCTCGACGAGCTCGGCTATCAGCCCTTGGCCCAGAGCCGGCGGCCAGTTCCTGTTCCACCTCGTCAGCCGGCTCTACGAGCAGACCTCGGTGATCGTGACCACCAACCTCGCCGTCGGCGAATGGCTGAGCGTGTTCGGCGACGCCAAGATGACGACCGCGCTGCTCAACTGCCTCACTCATTAGTGCGACATCTTCGAGACCGGCAACGACAGTTGGCGCTTCAAGACCCGGGCGTGACTCCCGGCCGATCGCGCGCCGGGATGTCGGGCCCTCCGCCGACAGCTCCGGGCCCGACATCCCAGAACTCACCTTCCGCCCCAGCAAGGGGGCCAAGATTGGATACCGATCAGGTGTCAGGATTCGGCGCCGATTGACTCGCCAGCATTGCGGCCGCCAACTGCCTTACCTATTCGGACGTGACATCTGGCTGGAATGACGCCACAGCAGAGTCTTGGATGGGTTTTCGCCGAAGACATCACGATATTGGGCGGCAAAGTGCCCGCTACTGGTGAAGCCCAGCGACAGCGCAACATCCTTGACCGACGCCAGGGGGCACCGGGATCGAGAAACCTGTTGCGGGCCGTTGTAACCCTGTGGGCGCGAACAAACGTCATTGGCGATGTGCCAGACCTCGTCGAAACAGCGGTTGAGCCAAGTTGGCCCGATGCCACTGGCTTTGCACCCGGTGCGCGGAACGCCCTAACCCCAATCGAAGTCTCGGCGCCGCGTATGACGCGAAGTGCATATAGTTTTGCCGGGATTAGGGGCGTCCTATGGATCAGATACAGCAGGAGCAGGTCGGCGACGTCGGAGATAAAATCCGTCTCCAGCGTGTCGCCGGGCGTGAATTGAACTGGCCCGAATGGCGTATTGTACGATGCCGCGATCAGCTCGGCCAACCGGTTGTGAAATCGTGCCCCGCGAACAGGACCCGGCGCGAGGCAGCCGTCTTCGAACTCGATCTCGTCGTCGGGCAGACCGGCGAGTGCGGTGCAGGCCGCTCGCAGTCGCGACTTCCTCAGACCAATGCCGATGTTGTCACGTTCGGCGATACTGGTGGCGTAGCCATTGGGGCCGCCCGAAAGGAAAATGTCGTACGGCTCGGCGAATAGCCCATTGAATATGTAATCACCGCGCCAACTCACGGGCACAATAAATACCAACCACTCTGGGTCGGGAAGGACGCGGCTGGAAAATCTGGGGCCAGTTTCAGTCTGGACAAAACAAATTCGCGGCCGTAGATGCGCAAGGATTCGAAAATCGTCCGACCGCACTCAAGTTGTGCGGTTTCTGGCTCAAGGATCGGCAGGCCGCTGACATAGTTGCTGTAACGCAGATGGCTCTGTGCCTGCAACTCAGGGAATTGCTTGATCCGTGGCATAACGGCGCCAATTGTCTCTTCGAAAAATTACCAAAGGTAGAAATTATAATATAAATTTGCAAAACAAAGTGGTTTTACCCAATTTACTCTGGGTAAGCTGGTTTCATTACTGTTCTCAGCCCAGCCAGAGAGGTTTACGGCGACATGCGGTATCTCCTTCCCGTTCTTTTGTTTCTTGTCAGCTCCACGGTCGTACTGGCCAACGACATCGTTATCACGGGCGGCCGGGTCATCGACCCGGAGACGGGGCTCGACGCCATCCGAAACGTCGCCATTGACGGTGACAAGATCGTGGCCATCAGCGAATTTCCTTTGGAGGGCGATGTGGTGATCGATGCCAGCGGTCATGTGGTATCGCCCGGTTTTATCGACCTTCACGCGCATGGCCAGAATATCGGCGATTACCGGATGCAAGTGATTCAGGGCGTCACCACATCGCTGGAGCTTGAGTCCGGCGTTCTGCCCATCGGCGACTGGTACGCCGGTCAGGCGCAGAAAAACCCGCCGGTCAACTACGGCGCCTCGGCGGGCTGGACATACAGCCGGATCGCGACCTTTTCCGAGACCGATCCGCTCGCGACTGCGGCCTATTTTCAGGATGCACCGATCTGCAATGACTGGAAAATGGATAGTGCCAACGCGGATCAATCCGAAAATATCCTGTCCCTGCTGGAATAAGGCCTGAAGGAAGGGGCGATTGGCATCGGAGTCAACGCCAGCTATGCGCCGGGCCATGGGCAGAAAGAATATTTCGCCCTTGCTGAGTTGGCCATCGAATACGACGTTCCGACCTTCACACATGTGCGGTACGCCAGCATCACCGAGCCGCAAAGCTCGTTCGAGGCAGTCAAGGAACTGATCGGCAACGCCTCGATCACCGGCGCGCATATGCATATCTGCCACATCAATTCGACCTCGCTGTCGGATATTCATGCCACACTGGCGCTGGTGGAAGACGCGCAAGCCAAAGGCATCCGGGTCACGGCCGAGGCTTATCCTTTTGGCGCCGCCAACACGGTGGTCGGCGCGGCCATGTTCAGTGGCCCTGACTGGCGCGACCGGATGTCCTCGACGGCCAATAACTTTCAGCTTGGCGCGGACAGGATGACCGAAGACGAACTGGCAGACTATCAGGCGAACAATCCCGGGACCTTTATCACCTGGCATTTCTTGGATGAGAATAAGACCGAGGATCTGGCCCTGTTGGACGCGTCGGTGACCCATCCTTCCGTGCTGATCGCCTCGGATTCAGTGTTCTGGTCCTATTTCGACGAAGATGGCAACGTCAAAACCTATGAGGGTGATGAATGGCCGTTGCCGGAAAAAGCCTTCAGCCATCCGCGTTCAACCGCGACGTATTCAAAAATTCTTCGGTCTTATGTGCGCGAACGCGGGCTTCTTTCGCTCAATGAAGCGATCCGCAAGATGACGCTGATGCCGGCGCAGACAATCGAAGACAGCGTACCGCAGATGCGCAACAAGGGCCGAATTCAGGTGGGGATGGATGCCGATATTGTCATCTTCGATCCCGCCACGATTGCTAATTTGGCCACCTTCGCCAATGCACACCAACCGACTGTTGGTGTGCAGACCGTTCTGGTGAACGGCGGCTTCTCTGTACGTGACGGCGAACTGGTTCTGGATGCGCCTCACGGTCGCCAAATCCGCAATTCTGCAGCAGACTGAGCCGAATACATTGGTTCAAATCCAATAGCAGGGAGAGTTACAATAATGACCAAAGACTTGCATTAGGAAGACTACACATTGGAGTAAAAAAAACCGAACCGCCGTGAATTTATTGAAATAGCCGGAGTTGCAACGGCTGCCGCGGCGATATCTTCAACTGCTTGGGCGCCGACCTCAGGGAGCGATTTCGATCTGGTCATCCTAGGGGGCCGCGTGATGGACCCCGAAACCTCGTTTGACACGGTTGCGAATGTCGGTGTCCGAGATGGCCGTATCGTCGCCATCACCACTGAGGTCATCACGGGCGGAGAAACCATCGAAGCTGCGGACCATGTCGTCACGGCCGGTTTCATTGACACCTATTACCACTGGCCGCGCCCAATGGGAAACAAGCTGGCGCTCCGAGATGGCCGGACATCGTTGATGGATCTCGAGATGGGCACACTTGGGACCTATATGGACCAGTGGTATGCTGAACAAGAAGGTAACAACCAGACGAACTACGGAGCAGCTGTTGCTCATGAGTTTGTGCTTGCACTGGTCCTTGATGGCATCACCACACGTGACACTCCCGAGGCCCCGAACCATCGAAATTCAGGAAAGACCGGTTGGTCAAGCACACGCCCGGATATCGAAACGGGCAACGAAATTCTGCGCGTGCTGGATGCCGGCCTAACCGCAGGCGGCGTGGGGATAGGGTCCACGCTGGGCTATATGCGCGACGGGGGCTCGACCCGCGAGGCGTTCGAGATCCAAGAAACTCGCCGGCCTTTATGGCCGCCAGAGTGCATTCCGTTTCCGCTATACGCCGGGTACCGACACCATGGAGGCCAACGGCATTCAGGAATTGCTGGCGAATGCGGCAGCCCTTGGTGCGCCCGGCAATAGCGTGCCATTTCAATAACCCCGGTTATAACCTCGTGCACGAACTGCTGACCCTGATGCGTGCTCAAGGCATGAATGTTTGGGGTGAGCGTTATCCTTACGCCGCTGGTTCCACCGCATTGAATGCCGTGTTCCTGGAAGCCGAAGTTTGGGTGAACCAACTTGGCTACAAACATGAAGAAACAATCCAGGATGCGCTGACCGGTGAATGGTATACGGAGGAAACCCGCGCCGAGATGCTCAAGACAGAGCCGGCTCGGCTCGTGCAGGTCTACAAGATGCCTGAATCCGCGATTGTGGACTGCCGGATGTCGCCATGGCCTCGGACACGATGCCCATCATCGCGGAGGGTATTTCTTGGGATACCTCCTTCGAGGATCTGCCCAACACCCACCCGCGCGGTGCGGGCTCCTTCGCAAGAGCGCTGCGCATGTGGCGTGAGAACGGGATCACGTTGATGCAGAGTATTTCGCAGCTCAACTATAACTCCGCCCGTCCACTTGGCGAAATGGGGCTGAAGGCAATGCAGGAGCGTGACCGGATGCAGGAAGGCATGGTGGCCGACATTACGATCTTTAACCCCGCGACGGTGACCGATACGGCGACCTACGTGCAGGGTGCGCTGCCATCCGAAGGCATTCCTTACGTAATCGTCAACGGCACCATTGTGGTCAAGGAGGCCGAAGTCCTCAAGGATGTGAATCCCGGACAACCGATCTGTTATGAGCCGACCGAAAGCCGGAGGGAACCACTCTCAGTCGAATCCTGGATCAACACTTCTATGCTGTGCCGCAGGACTTCGGTGGTGGCGTGCCGGGAACGCAACCGCACTACAAGGACGTCGTAAGCTGCTGCGATTGAGGTTGAACTGGCATTGGACGGCCCTCTAAGGCCGTCCGATCAGCCAAGCTGTCGAGCAATGAAATTCACTAAACTATCGGAGATTGCTCAGTGGTCAGAATCAGGCTTTTAACGACGACACTTAATTGTGGGGACGTTGCGCCAAAGAGCATATCCCGACGCGGCTTCATGGCGAAGGTTAACTGGCGCGGGATCTCCGATTCAAAAGGGGAGAGTCCCTTGATGATATCCTCGATACTCCGAACCGCCCTTGTGGCGAGCGCACTGGCGGCGACGGTGCAAATCGCTCACGCGCAAAGCGATCCGCTTCTCGATGCTGACGGCACGCGCTCGGTCTCCAACGAGCTGGACAATCCGGGACAGATCGATGATCCGGAGGAACTCGATGAGGCGCAGGACACGCCCGGGGCTCTCTCGGCTGACGACCTGAGTTCAGAACTGGCGAACCCGTCGCCGCTCGCAAAGCAGTCGTTTGACACCGCCTATACCGCTTTCGACGGCAAGCTGCCTGGTGCCGGTAACGAGTACTCGGTCGCGACCGTCTTTTAGCCGATCTTTCCGTTCCCGCCGAGCGATGACGGGACGCTCAACTTCTTTGCGCGTCCTGGCATACCCCTGATATGGCGGTCGCCGGCAGGCAACGCCACCGCAGGCGGCTTTGACGGGGTGGCGGGCGTCGGCGACATCGGGTTTGACGCCGCCATCGGCAAGTCGTTCGACAGTGGTCTCATCCTTGTCGGCGGCGTTCAGGGCACACTGCCGACGGCGACGGACGGCCGGTTGACTGGGGGACAGTTTCGGCTCGGCCCCGAGGCACTCGCCGCGTTTCTCGACCCCGCGACCGGGTACGTCGCCTTCTTCCCGCAGCATCAGTGGAACGTCGCCGGATGGCGCGATGGGCGGCACTCGGCATCGGTGTTCGAGTTCAACGCCGGCGCTTTTCTGCCGGATGCCTTTACCATCTTCACCAACCCCAAGATCCGGTACGACTGGGTCGACGAGCAATGGACCGTGCCGCTCAATCTCGGCGTGCGAAAGGTTGTCAAGATCGGTGACCTGCCGATACAGGTGCAGTTGAAAGCAGACTATTTCGTCGAGCAGGATGACGCCTTCGGCGAGGACTGGGCGGTCACACTCAACTTCACGCCGATCGTCCCTAACTTCATTTACAACGCGCTGTTTGGCGATTGATGCGGAGCGATGACGGTGCGCCCAGGGCATGGGCGCCTATATCTACATCGAAGCCGCCCCGCAACGAGCAAGGATTACTAAATGACGACAAGAACGTATCTCGGACACCACCCTTATCGTTGGCCTGATGGCTGCGTCGGCAAGCTTTGCGCAGGGCTATGACCTCGTCATCAAGGGTGGCAGGGTCATGGATCCCGAGACGATGTTTGACGATGTTGGGATCTCGGATGGCCGCATCGTTGCAATCAGCAAGGCTCCGCTGGAAGGCGAAGAGACCATAGATGCCAAGGGTCTCGTTGTGGCCCCCGGCTTCATCGACACGCACTATCACCCGGTGGATGAGTTCGCGACCATGATGGCGCTGCGCGATGGTGTCACCACCGGCATGGATCTGGAGTTTAGGGCGTTTAATGTCGGCGGTTGGTACGAAGTAAAGGCCGAGACCGGCTGGCAGGTCAGCTATGGGACGACGACTGGCCAGATCATGTTAACGTAATTAATACAGCCGCTTACGGACGTGCTCCGCAAGCGGCTTTCTGCTTTTTCAAGAGGAAGAAAAAGGCTCTGTGCTCAGGTCGCGTAAATTGGATTTGATAATTAGCTGGGATCTGGAGCGCTGATTTGTTTGCAATCAGCCCTTGTCATCCAGGTTGCCCTGACAACGTTACGTGAACCTGTAACCATCAACGCACTGAATGTATTCGGTCGAGTTGAGCCACGGGTTGCAATTATTCCATTCTTGATTTCGCACCGGGTGGTGATATGCCGCGTCCGATCCAGTACCTAACGCCCGGCAGCGTATCCCTGCATACCGCGGGCGTTTGCGGCGGCCCTTAATATGCCGTGATCTTTCGCTGCCGCAGTCAGCCGCCCCTCACTCCAGTCGGCACCAACCTGTACTTTATGGCCTTGCTCCGTGAGGGTATCAATTGTCGCGACATCGAAGCGACTCTCCATGACCAGTTTCCCCGGTGAGCGCCCGCGTGGCCAGAATGAGCCGGGGAAATGCTCCGAATGGAACGCTGGGGTGTCGATCGCTTCCTGCAAGTTCATGCCGTGTTCAACATGGTGCAGGAAGAGTAGCAGTGACCACTGGTCCTGCTGGTCTCCACCGGGGGTGCCCCAGACCATATACGGCTCGCCGTCGCGCATCGCGAGCGAGGGTGAGAGCGTCGTGCGCGGGCGCTTGCCCGGCTCCAGAGAGGTCGCCGCATCGCCGTCAAGCCAGAACATCTGGCCGCGCACGCTCATGCAGAAGCCCAGTTCCGGAACCACCGGCGCACTCTGCAGCCAACCCCCGGATGGGGTCGCGGAAATCATATTGCCGTCACGGTCGATGACGTCGATATGGACTGTGTCGCCTCGCGCCTCGCCCATGGGGGTGACTGTTGGCTCGCCAAGACTCCAGTAGTGGCCGATGTCACCCGGGTCGCCGTCGGCCGCAAGTGCCGCAGCGATATTCGGGTTGCGGCCCATTGGGCTTCCCGGACGCAGATCGAGAGAGGCTATGTCACTAATCAGCCCGCGCCGTTCCTCGGCATATGCCTTGGAGAGCAGCATGTCGGCGGGGACGTCCGTAAAATTGGGATCCCCGTACCAGGCTTCCCGGTCAGCGTAGGCGAGTTTCGCCGCTTCGACCACGGTGTGGACGAACTCGGGGCCGACGGCATCCATGTCGGACAGACCCATATCACGAAGCAGGGCAAGTTGCTGAAGCAGCACGGGGCCCTGGCTCCAAAACCCGCACTTGCAGACGGTGTAGCGACCGTAGTCGAGCGTAACCGGGTCCTCGTAATGCGCGTGCCAATTGGCAAGATCGTCGCCGGTCATCAGCCCTCTGTGGGCGCGTCCTGAGGAATCGAGCAGGATTTCCTTGCGATAAAAACGGTCGATCGCGTCGGCGACCCAGCCTTTGTACCAAGCTTCCCGTGCGGCCTCGATCTGACGCAACCGATCGCTTGAGGCGGCCTCGGCATCATTCAGGATACGGCGGTAGGTCGCGGCAAGTGTGTGGTTGGTCATCCACTCACCGACCTCAGGTGGCTTGCCACTTTTCAGGTAAACATCGGCCGATGTTTTCCAATGATCCCGGAAAAGCGGGGCGACCCGGCTAGAAAACTCGGCGATTTTCGGCAGCACAGGGACGCCTGATTCCGCGTAGTCGATCGCGTAGGAAAGAACATCCCGCAACGACATGGTGCCGTAGTCAGAGAGCAATTTGAGCCAGCCATCGAACGCGCCTGGCACGACTGCTGGCAGCAGACCGCTGCCCGGTATCAGGTCGAGGCCAAGGGCGGTGAAAGCATCAATTGTCGCCCCAGCCGGCGCAGTGCCCTGAGCACAAAGTACGCGCGGGCGGCCATCTTTGTTGGCGAAGAACACTGCCGGAAGCTCTCCACCGGGCCCATTCAGGTGCGGCTCGGCCACTTGCAGGGTGAAACCAGCGGCGATCGCGGCGTCAAAAGCGTTTCCACCCTTTTCAAGCGTTGCCATGCCCGCCGCCGAAGCAAGCCAGTGGGTGGTTGTTACCATGCCGAATTTGCCCTGAAGTTCCGGGCGGGTCGTGAAGGCTAGCTTTGCCATACAGCAATGCTCCGATAGGTCAATTCACAGGGGACCGCCGCGCGGCCGCTGCACGCCAGCCACTCCAGGCCACAAGTGCCACTATAAGGGCCAACGACACCATTTCTATGCGGACGTCCCAATACAGGAGCCCTAGCGCGGTGATGGCGAGGGTGATCCGCTCAATCACCGAAATGCGTTGGAAGATGCGGCCCTCCAGCGCGCAATTCAGGGCGCCGGTCGCAATGATCGCTTGGGATACAGCCAGCATCTGGGCACTCAGCCCTTCACCGAGACCGAGGATCTCCGGCTCGAACAGAAACAGAAACGGTATTAGGAAGCCCGGCAGGGCGAGGCGCACAGCGTTGAAAGATGTTCCCCAGAAACTCGCCTTTGCGATGTTTGCGCCGACCAGTGCCGCGACCGCGACGGGAGGCGTCACCGCCGACAGGTTGGCGAAATAAAACACGAACATATGAGCCGCAAGCAACGGCACTCCCGTTTCGACCAGGGCTGGCGCGCCAAACAGAGCGACGATGAAGTAGGCGGCCGAAGTCGGCAGACCAAGGCCGAAGACGAGGCACGACGCAGCGACAATGATCGACAGTACGAACAACGAGCCATCAGAGAGATCAAGCATGGCGAAGGACAGCTTCTGAGCAAAGCCAGTGACCGTA
The DNA here is from genome assembly GCF_039990255.1 of Nisaea sp. Classification (GTDB taxonomy): domain Bacteria; phylum Pseudomonadota; class Alphaproteobacteria; order Thalassobaculales; family Thalassobaculaceae; genus Nisaea. The sequence continues at coordinate 14,727 of NZ_JBDXGG010000022.1, forward strand.
AGCAGCTCGATCAGGACGCCGATCACAGCGATCACGGTTGCCACCATTGCACCGGCTCGGGCGCCCTCAACCAGGCCGTTGACCACCCGGCCGAGGGCAATGCGGAAAGCATCGAGTGAGAACCGGCCGCGCGTTAAAGTGACCAGCACGTCAAGACCAAGTAGAAGCAGCACGGCGATCAAGGCTGAATTTCCTGCAGGAATGCCGCTCATCAGCAGCCATACGAGCACTGCGATCGAGACCGCCAAATGCCACTGGCCGCGCGCGGCGGTTGCCAGGCTTGGTCCGCCGTCGAGCACGTCAGAGTCGCGGGCGTCGAGGTTCAAACTGACAGCCCGAAGTTGCACCGAAAACATCAGGTAGGCGTAAAAAATCAGCGCCGGCGCTATCGCGGCGACCATGATCGAGTTGTAGGACAGCCCGGTCATACCAACGATCAGGAAAGCCGCAAGGCCCATAACAGGAGGCATCAGTTGGCCGCCGGTTGAGGAAACCGCCTCGACGGCACCGGCAAACTCACCCTTGAAGCCGTAACGCTTCATGAGCGGAATGGTCAGCGCACCTGTCGACGCGACATTGGCGACGGTAGAACCGGAGACGGTTCCCATCAAACCACTGGAAACCACCGCGACCAGAGCTGGGCCGGCACGCGACCTGCGGCCGACGGTGAAACCGAGCTGAACGATGAAGTCGATCGCCCCTGTCGCCTTCAGCACACCGCCGAACAACATGAACATGAAAATCGTGCCGGCAGAGAGGCTCGTGAGGCTGCCCAGCAGGCCCTGAAAGTAGGGGATCGACGTATAACCGAGCAGACGTTTCGGAGCGATTCCTCCGTGGAAGAATATATCCCCCGGCATTAAGTAGCCCCAAAGCCCATAAGCGATCCCGATAACCGCCAGTGCCGGGATCGTCCAGCCCCATTGAAAGCCGGATAGGATCAAGGCCGTCATCAACAGAAGGATGGCAACAACTATGTCTGGGCCGCTTGGCAGGAAGCTACGGACCTGAGTGAGAGCCTCATACTCCACATGGATATACGCCATAAGGGCGACGGTGAGCGCCGTCAGCGCCCAGAACGCAATCCGTCGCAGCCTTTGCTCGGCACCACTTTGCTCGATCAGCGCGAGAAAACCGATGACGATCGCGAAGCCAAGGTGGAAGTTCCGGAACTGGCCGGACGGCAGCGCGAAGGTCGCTAACTGCATTACATGAATGCCGAGCATGACAAGCGCTGCCACGAGCAAGAGGCCCGTGGCCCTGCGGGACCGCGTGTCGGCTGCACCGGCGATGTCTGCGAACCGCCGATGCTTCTGGTGTGATTGTGTCAAAGGAGTCCCGTCAGGGTCGGTTTCAGCCGTGTATTTTGAGATTATCGTCCCAAACGCCCAGTTCCTTGAAGTATTTCGCCGCACCGGCATTGACCGGATAAGCTGGCATCAAGAATTCCATGGCGAATTCCGGCGTGATATCCTTGAGTTTAACGCCACCGCGCTTGCGCACGAACTCGGCGTTTTCGTAGATCGCCTTGGTCACTGCGTAACCGACATCCTCGGAGATATCCGGGCTTGCGGCCAAAACGCCGCCGAACGACACCATTCGGGTAGGCTCCTTAAGGCTAGCCCACGTGTCCGGCGACACCATTGCGCTCTTCACACCCGGATTCATCTCGGCAGCCTTGGCGACGAGCGCCTCGCTGATAGGAAGGATCTTGAGCGCATGAGTGGTTTCCAGACGTTGCATCACGCCCGACGGATTGCCTGCAGTCAGTAGCGACGGAATGCAGTCGACCGCACCTGAGGCCAGTGCATCGTAGCTTTCGCTCCAGGAGCCATAGGTCCAATCGACCTTGTCCTTGATGCCTGCCGCTTCAAACAGCGTGTTCCAGAGTCCGGTGGTTGCGCCGCCTGCGGTGGCGGGCATCACGCGCTTGCCGACCAGATCTTCCAGCGTTTCGATGCCAGAATCAGCGCGCACCATCGGCGTGCACTGCCAGACGGTGTAGGAGAACATCTGGACCGCCTTGACCGGGTTGCCCTCGTAGCGGCCGAGACCGTTGATCGCAGGATACCAGTCGGTAGTCGTTGACTGACCGAAATCGAGAGTTCCCTCGCCGATCAGCGCCATGTTCTCTGCTCCACCCGCGGTTGACAGCGAGGAGTGGCGACCGTCGGAGAACTTCGATGCCGCGGCGGACAGCACGGTAATGATCTGATAGCCAGTTGAGCCTAGGCTGGAAGATCCCCACTGGTAGATCTTGCTGGCGGCGTGCGCGTTACTGCCGAGAAGCGGTGTCATGGCCGCGACACTTGCCGCGCCGCCAATTCCCTGAAGAAGTGTTCTTCGAGTTAGAATGGACATGAAAACCCCCTGTGAACTGCGTGTCGCGGATTGGCGACAGCGAAGCAGCGTAGATTGCGCAAAAGAACGGGGCAACCCCGCAGGGCCCCGTATTCGATCCAGTAGGGAATGAATGGGTTTGCATTATGGGGATTTGTTCGTTTACAGGACTCGACCAAAGTCATCCCGATTGGATCAGGCAAAAGACGGATGAGGATGCCGGGATATCAGAGCGGGCTGTAACGGCGCATGTTCGCGGCATCGTTTCCGGTGAATTAAAAAGACTTCAGCGATGCTCGACGACGCTGTTTTTAAACCGTTCTTCAAGATCGTCTTTCGAACTCGGATTCCTATGCTCTCTTTCGCATAGGCCCCTTCTGGCCCCATGCGCAACGACGACATATCCATTGCCCACCCATACCAAAAGTGGACATACCAACCGGATTGCTACTGGCCGATGCTTCAGGCTCCGGTGAAAGGAAAACGCCCGTTCTGTAAAGGTCGCATCGAGCTCTAGAGGGCAACGTTATTAACGCCTTAGACGCTAACGCGCTAAGGTCTTTTATGCATCTGGAAGCATGACAAAAGTAGATGCGGCCAGAGGAGCTCTTGATCATAGACTAACGCAGTTTTTCGTCGATCCAAGCTTCACCAATAACTGCCGAGAACAACAGTGCCTCAGAGACACCGACCTCCGACCGGTGTGTGTGCAGCGCATCGTTGACCAGCTGATGGACACGTTCAGCCTGGACCCTCAGCAGGCCTTTCAGAATTGGTGGCATTCCTCGAATATGACGCCGGATCTCTCTTGCATCGATTTCAATGACGGTCGTGTCGACAAGGGCTCGGGTGGTCACAATGAACGGTTTGTCTGTGATGATCGCAGTGTCGCCTATAAGAGCGCCTCTCTTGAAACAAACCTGTTCACCGTCATGGATTAAAGATTTGTCACCTTCTGCGTCAATAAAGGCTCCGAGGGTTCCTTCGAGTACCACATAGCCGTAGAAGCTCTCGGCACCTCGGCGCGTCAAGAGCGCGCCCGCAGTTATGCGGAGTGGCCGTTTCACGTAGCTTTCACGAGGCATTTCGCACCTCCCAGGTTTCCAAAAAAGGGCAGGTTTCAACCCTTGGGCGCATCGTCGGTAAGTTGACGCAAACGGTCCAGCTAAATCAGCTTGCGTACAGGTGACATCTGCGTCCACCACGTCATCAGCTTGACCGCGTGGTATTGTCGCCGAGCTGTCGTCTGGTTTTTCGCAGAGAGCTACCCAGCTGCTGACTTTGTAGCTCCAGGATAAATCGTGTGCCGTGGCTTCCCAATGAGCGTCCAGACACAATTTTCATCCATGAAAACGGGACAGCGTCTCATCAATTAGAATAATTCCAAAAATTTGAATCATCCCTCTTGCACTTAGGCGGATTTGAGTCATTTTAGAATGATTATAATTCGCGCTAACGGACTCAGCCCGTCAGCGATTTCTCGGACCAAGATGGGAGGGTCTACGATGAACGAGATGAACAAATGCCCGGTGATGCATGGTGGTAACACCGAGGCGAAGATGTCTCCGACCGAGTGGTGGCCGAAGGCGCTCAACCTGGACATCCTCCATCAGCACGACACCAAGTCCAACCCGCTCGGCGAGGACTTCAATTATCGCGAAGAATTGAAGAAACTCGATATCGCGGCGCTGAAGAAAGATATGCACGCGCTGATGACCGAGAGCCAGGACTGGTGGCCGGCCGACTGGGGTCACTATGGCGGCCTTATGATCCGTCTCGCATGGCACTCCGCCGGATCCTACCGTCTGGCCGACGGCCGCGGCGGCGCCGGTACCGGCAACATCCGTTTCGCTCCGCTGAACTCCTGGCCGGACAATGCGAGCCTGGACAAGGCGCGCCGTCTGTTGTGGCCGATCAAGAAGAAGTACGGCAACAAGGTCAGCTGGGGCGATCTCTATATTCTCGCCGGGACCATTGCCTATGAATCGATGGGCCTGAAGACCTTCGGCTTCGGTTTCGGTCGTGAGGATATCTGGCATCCCGAAAAGGACGTCTACTGGGGTGCCGAGAAGGAATGGCTGGCTCCCAGCGATACCCGTTACGGCAGCGTCGAAAACCCGGCGACGATGGAAAACCCGCTGGCCGCCGTGCAGATGGGGCTGATCTACGTGAACCCGGAAGGGGTTAACGGCAATCCTGATCCGCTGAAGACCGCCGGCCAGGTCCGTGAGACCTTCGCCCGCATGGCGATGAACGACGAGGAAACCGTCGCACTCACCGTCGGCGGCCACACCGTCGGAAAGGCACACGGCGCCGGTGATGCCGGTGCTCTCGGTGTGGAACCGGAAGCAGCCGATATCGAGGAGCAGGGCATGGGCTGGACCAACCCTGCCGGTACCGCAGAGGCCAATATGGCCATCACCAGCGGTATCGAGGGTGCCTGGACAGCCAATCCGACCAAGTGGGACAACGGTTACCTGCATCTGCTGCTGAACTACGAGTGGAAGCTGACGAAGAGCCCGGCCGGTGCCAACCAGTGGGAGCCGATCGACATCAAGGAAGAGGACATGCCGGTCGACGCGTCCGACCCGTCGGTGCGCAAGATGCCGATGATGACCGACGCCGACATGGCGATGAAGATGGATCCAGAATATCGGAAGATTTCCGAGAAGTTCTTCAATGACTTCGACTATTTCTCCGATTGCTTCGCCCGCGCCTGGTTCAAGCTGACCCACCGCGACATGGGCCCGAAAGCCCGCTATTTCGGCCCGGACGTACCGTCAGAAGAACTGATCTGGATGGATCCGGTTCCGGAAGGATCGAAGAGCTACGACGTGGATGCGGTTAAGGCGAAGATTGCCGCAAGCGGCCTCTCCATGGGCGAGATGGTCTCCACTGCATGGGATAGTGCCCGGACCTATCGGGGCTCCGACATGCGTGGCGGCACCGATGGTGCCCGTATCCGCCTGGCGCCCCAGAAGGATTGGGACGGCAATGAGCCGAAGCGCCTTGAGAAAGTTCTCTCGGTGCTGGAGCCAATTGCGAAGGAAGCCGGCGCCAGCCTCGCCGACGTCATCGTGCTTGCCGGTAATATCGGTGTGGAGCAGGCGATCACAGCTGCCGGTTTCAACGTTCCGGTGCCGTTTGCGCCGGGCCGAGGTGACGCGACCACCGAGATGACGGATGCCGATTCCTTCGACATGATGGAGCCGCTCGCTGATGGGTTCCGCAACTGGCAGAAGCAGGACTATGTGGTGAGCCCGGAAGAGATCATGCTCGACCGTGCACAGCTCATGGGCCTGACCGCGCCTGAGGTGACCTGTCTCGTCGGCGGTATGCGGATGTTGGATTCCAACCACGGCGGCACCAAGCATGGCGTGTTCACCGACAAGGAAGGTGCGCTGACGACCGACTTCTTTGTCAACCTGTGTGACATGACTAACAAGTGGGTCCCGACGGGCAAAAGCTCCTATGAGATCCAGGACCGGAAGACCGGTGCGGTGAAGTGGACGGCGACCCGCATGGACCTCGTGTTCGGCTCCAACTCGATCCTTCGTGCCTATGCGGAGGTCTATGCCCAGGACGACAACAAGGAGAAGTTTGTTAAGGACTTTGTCGCCGCCTGGACCAAGGTCATGAATGCAGGCCGGTTTGATATAGCCTGAGCCTGCGTTTCCTTAAAAACTGATACCAGCCCCGCAGCAGATAATGCTGCGGGGCTTTGTTTTTCGATTATCCGTCTGGTTGGGGTGTCTCCGGTGGCTATGTTGCGCTTTCCCTTGCGAGTTATTCTGGAGTTATTTTCGTGAAATTGGGGTGAAATATTCCCGATTTATTAAGAATGTATTGCGCCGCAAAATATCAGCGGGCAGGCTTCGCGACGTTTTGCACCAGGGGTGCTTTGTCTTGCGCGAAGTGGAGAGTGAATAATGAAGTTTCGAATTAGGGCGTTTGTCGCCGCCTTTATCGCCATCGTAGGGATCGCGGGCGTTGTCGCTCCGTCCTACGCCCAAGACATGAAGTTCTGGCGGATCGGTACCGGTGGCGCCGGCGGCACCTACTATCCGATTGGTGGCCTGATCGCGAACGCGATTTCGAACCCGCCTGGCTCGCGTCCGTGTGACAAGGGCGGAAGCTGCGGCGTTCCGGGCTTGGTCGCCATTGCGGTTTCGACCAATGCGTCCGTTGCCAATGTGAACGCCATTGACGCTGGCCAGCTTGATGCCGGTCTAGCTGGCGCACAGAGCGTGACCCAGGGCTATAACGGCGAAGGCAAGTTCGTCGGCGCTAAAAAAAGCAACATCCGGATGATCGCTAATCTCTATCCGGAAGACATGCATCTGGTTCTGCCGAAAGGCACAAAGCTGGGTAGCCTCAAGGATTTGGCTGGTAAGAAAGTCGGAGTCGCGGCGGCCGGTTCGGGAACCCAGGTTTCCGTGCGGATGATCCTCAAGCACTACGACATCAAAGCCGACGAGCTTGAACTGAATTTGGGTCAGAGCACCCAGCGCCTGGCCGATGGTCAGATCGATGCATTCTTCTATGCAGGCGGCACCCCGTTCGCGGCGCTGATCCAGCTTGGCTCGACCAAGGGTTTTGAGCTCTACACCTTCTCCGAAGCGGAGCGCAAAGAGATCAACTCGATCATTCCGTACTATGTCGAGTCCCTGATCCCGGCCGGTACCTACCAGAACATCACTTACGATGTTCCGACTGTTGCCGTCAGCGGTCAGCTGATCACCGGTGCCAATCAGCCGGAAGATCTGGTTTATGAAATCACCAAGGCTCTGTGGAACAAGAACACCCGCAAGCTGCTCGACAAGGGCCATGCCAAGGGCAAGCAGATCGTTCTTGAAACCGCTCTGAAGGGCGTCCTGATCCCGGTACATCCGGGTGCGGAGAAGTTCTACAAGGAAGTCGGTCTTATCAAGTAAGACCCGATGGCGGAGACAGGCGAAGATCGCCTGTCTCCGCTTTTCTTTTTGCCATTTTTAACATCATTGAAAGTCCGGACAGAGCATGGCTGAGTTCGACGTCAAAGCTGCCGAAGAGCTTGAACGCAAATATGATTCCGGTCTGCAGACGCGGACACAGACGCCACTCATGGAGTGGTTCATTTACCTTTTTTCAATTTTTTTCGCGGGATATCACTATCTCACAGCGGGCCTTGGCACGCCTATCGACTACTGGCACATGGGTTTCCACATGTCCGGTGTCATCCTGCTGGTTTTCATCTGCTACCCGATCATCAAATCCCAGAACCTGATGACCGTTCAGCCGTCGGCTTGGTGGCGGCCCGGCACGGTGCCACTCTGGGACTGGCTTTTCATCATCGTCGGCATCGCCTGCTCGCTCTATATCGGGGTCACCTGGTACGGCATGGATGTCGAGATTTTCGGCATGCATTTGCATCTGGTCGAACAGGTCATGCGTCAGGGAGACCCGGCGAATATCGATATTGTCTTCGGTACAGCACTGATTGTCGTGCTGCTTGAGGCTGTCCGACGCACGCTCGGCATGGTCGTGCCAATCATTATCGGCATTTTTACCGCCTATGCCATCTTCGGTCCCTACATGCCGCTGCAGATCTTGATGCATCCCGGTATTTCCTGGCCCCAGTTCATCAACAATATGTATTTCCCGGCCGAAGGCATCTTCGGCGTGACCTTGTGGATCGTGTCGACGGTCGTCTTCCATTTCGTGCTGTTCGGCGTGCTTGCACAGCGCATGGGGCTCGGTCAGTTCTTCGTGGATATCGCCGCTGTGATGGCAGGCCGTTATACAGGTGGGCTCGCCAAGGTCAGCGTGGTCTCATCGGCTTTCTTCGGAACCATCTCCGGCTCTTCAATCGCTAACACCGTGTCGACCGGCTCTCTGACGATTCCGAACATGAAGCGGATGGGCTATCCGGGTCATCTTGCCGGCGGTGTCGAAGCGGCTTCCAGTGCCGGTGGTCAGATCACGCCGCCGATCATGGGGGCCGCGGCCTTCGTCATGGCCGAGTTCCTCGAGGTCCCATATACGACCGTGGTCGTGGCGGCGATCGTCCCGGCGATGATGCATTATATTGGCGTGCTTTCGATCGTGCACTTCCAGGCCAAGCGGCTTGGTCTCAAGGGTATGCCGGCCGAGGAAATTCCGAACCTGTTCAGAGTCCTTAGTCGAGGCTGGCCGACAGTGCTGCCGCTGGCGGTTCTGATCTATGTCCTGTTCAGCGGCTATTCGCCGAATATGGCCGCCTTCTGGGGAATAACAACAGCTCTTACCGTCGGTCTTCTCAATCCAATGCATCGGATTGGCTTCCGGGATATTTTCGATGCGGCGGCCCTGGGCGTCAAATATGCGCTTGCGGTGGGTGCCGTCTGCGCCGCCATCGGGATCATCGTCGGTGTCGTCAACTCCACTGGCCTCGGCTTCCGGCTCGGCTTCATGGTGGCGAACAGCGCCCGTGAGATCGCCGAGGGTTTGTTGCCCCTGATCGACTGGTTCCCGCTGGCGACGTTCACCGAGGACGGTGTGACCCTGTTGATCTCGCTTATTCTGATCGCGGTGACCTGTATTCTGATGGGGGCGGGCCTGCCGACGACGGCGCTCTACATCATGCTTGCTACTGTTGCCCAGCCGGCGCTTGGCAATCTCGGTGTGCCGCCGCTCGCGTCGCATCTGTTCGTGCTCTATTACGGCGTTATTTCCGAGATCACGCCGCCGGTCTGTGCCTCGGCTTACGCGGCTGCCGGTATTGCGGGCGCTAACCCGTTCCGGACCGGCGTTTCGGCCTTCACCCTTGGCATTGCAAAGCTGCTGGTTCCGATGGTGTTCGTCTACTCACCGGCAATGCTGATCGTGATCGACACGCATTTCACCCTGGAAGCATTTCTGGTGACCTCAATCACCTGCGCCGTGGGTGTCTTCATGCTTGCAACCTCCGTTGCAGCTTACTTCCTTGCCCCGATGCCCGGGATCGCTCGCGCGGCCATGGCACTGGGGGGAATCCTCCTGGTAGCGCCGGGAGAGAGCAGCGATTTCTATGCTGCCGCCTTTGCCGCACCGGTTCTGTTGCAACAGATCATTGCGATGAGGCGGAACAAAGCGGCGGAGTTGCAGCAAGCGGAAGCCTGACCCAGTTCACTCCGACAGCTAAATCCGATACCTAACAAAGAAGGCCCCGGCGCGAATGCACCGGGGCTTTTTCATATGCTGGCAAGCGCGCACCGTGGAAGCCGCGTGGTCATGCGGGTAAGCTGGCGGACAATTAAAAGGGGAGGATGCGATGACCGGGAAATCACGGGTGGGGTTTGTAGGTGCCGGATTGATGGGCCACGGCATGGCAAAAAATCTGATCGAGAAGGGCTTTCCCCTGACGATCATGGGCAACAGGAACCGGGAGCCGATCGATCATCTGGTGTCGATCGGCGCAAGGGAAGTTTCCAGCGCACGCGCCGTCGCCGAAGCGTCGGATCTGGTCTTTCTGTGCCTGCCGAATTCCGAGATCGTGAGGTCGGTCGTCCTTGGTGCGGAGGGACTCCTTGAAGGCGCTCATGACGGTTTGATTATTGCCGACTCCTCGACAGCCGATCCGGGTGAGACAAAGCGGATCGGGGCCGCCCTCCGGGAGCAGGGCGTCTCCATGCTGGATACACCTCTGACGATGACGCCGAAGGAGGCGGAGAGCGGCGCCCTGAATGTGCTGGTGGGCGGTGCGGACGAAGATCTTGAAAAAGCACGTCCCGCCATCGAGAGTTTCGCGAAGAACATCTTTCATGTCGGTCCGCTCGGGGCGGCTCACAGCCTGAAGCTGATCAATAACTTTATGTCCATGAGCATGGTCGCGCTCTTCTCGGAAGCTGTCACCACGGCGCGCAAGGCCGATGTCAGCATCGCCGGGCTGCATGAGGTGATCTCCGCCGGCGCACTCAATAACGGGCTCTTCCAGAAAGTCATGGACTGGCCGTTGAAACAGGATCCGAGTGGGCTTCAGTTTGCCATCGAGAATGCTCTGAAGGATGTCACATACTACAACCGTGTTGCGGCGGAGTGTGGCGGCACAGCGCCGATCGGGGCGACTGTCCAGCAGATCTATGCTCTGGCCAATGCGCAGGGCGAGGGAAAGACCCACGTGCCCAAGCTGATGGATGTCATGGCAAAGCTGAACGGCCTCTGAAATAGCGACCAGGTTACCGTCATTTCAGGAGCTGTGCGTTTGGCTGATCAGCCAATCTAGAAGCAGCTGTGCCGCGCGGGAGGGCGGGCGGCTGTCGGGCCAGAGGGTAAAAGGATTGCTTGCCCTCGACCGACGACACGAGGGGCACTGTCCTCAAGTCCAGTGCGTCGACCATACCCAGGCAGGCGCTCGTGGTTGGTTCAACCTGGCTGGGCCCCGAGGATTTTTCGCCGCCGAGGATCTTGCGCTGTATGGTAGGGTTCTCGCCGATCAGGCACCGACGTTCGCCGCCGGGGCGACTAGCGTTTTAGCGGTATATGCGACGACCGGAGCAATGAGGGGAGGGGCATGAGCCAACAGGACGAAACGGTATCCTTCACCCAGATGAAAGATGGCACCAAGGCCGATTACGCGCTTCTGCACGAGCGGGAAAAGCCTTATCTCGCAATGACAGCGGACCGGGTGCTGGACGAGTTACGGCGGCATGGCGAGGCAACGTTGCCGGGTTACCGGATTACGCGTCTTGAACATGGGCTGCAATCCGCCACACGGGCCGAGGCCGAGGGGGCCGATATCGACTGGATCGTTGGTGCGCTGCTGCATGACATCGGGGATGGGCTCGCGCCGCAGAACCATGACCGGTTCTCCGCCGAGGTGATCCGACCTTTCGTGCGTTGGGAGGTCGCCTGGACCGTGGAGCATCATGGGATCTTCCAGATGCTCTATTATGCACATCACTACAACTGGGACCGTAACGCCCGCGACCGCTTCCGGGATCATCCCTGTTTCGAGACCTGCGCGGCCTTCTGCGAGCGCTGGGACCAAGCCTCGTTCGACCCGAATTATGAGTCGCGGCCGCTGGGGCATTTCGAGCCTATGGTCCGGCAAGTCTTCGCTCGTAAGGCGTATGATCCGGCCATCCTCCGCGAAGGTGAGGCCATCGGGCTCTAGGGCTGACGCCTGCAATCTTTCATAGGCTTGTAGTTTCTGCGGCGTCCCAACACATTCGCCCTGCTTATGTGCAGCCTTTTTTTGCTTGTGCTGAGCCTCGCGCGGCTCTCGGAACCCGTCACTCCTGGGGAATTCGCACAACCGCGTGACTGCGTTATTTTCGCCTGGAATCATTGATTAATCGGCCATTCCTATCGGTTATCAAGTGAAAACCAGCAATGGAGATGGTGCCTCTGATGCCGCAAATTGTTCGTGAGTTTGGCTGGAGCATCTTGCTTTGGTACGCAGGTGCAACCGTTATTGCCGCGGCGGGCCGTCTTCTGCACTGGTTTCTCATGTCATGAAATAGAAGCCGAGCGCATGCTTTCGGTATAGACATACCTCAAAAAGTCGCCATAAAGTACGCGGGCTTTCAAGGTAATAATCTGTATTTAGGATGCTTAGGGGAACGGCATTGCGGCCCAACGAAGATCTTTTACCGCTGCATAGCTGGCGGGAAACTGATTTCGTGGATGATATCCCGGAGACGGCTATGGCCGCGCTCAGGCTCTATTATGAGCTTGCAAGGACTGATAATCGTGAAGCCGTTCTGACAGCCATCGCTTCTCAGCCATCACTCTCCGGTCCTTGTCATGTGCTCTTCCAGCTCATGGATAGTCGGGTTGAGGTAATCGAATGCGGGTCACAGGTAACCGCAGAAGTTGCCGAGATTATTGTCAGGATCATTGAAAGCGATATCACGCGCTCGGAAGATGGCGCGCGACGATATACGGTCAGCGCCGGCTCTTTGTGCGATGTCACGATCCTGCCGCTTTTCCAGAATGCAGGGATCTGTCTGGCGGTGGTAGTGTGATCACAGACGGTATGCGCCTTGATGTCATCAAAGGAGAGGATCCAGCCGCTGTCGTTACGTATGACAAACTGGATTTTCGCCTCGGAGTTGACAACCAGCTGGCGGAAGTCTTTACCCTTACGTCACGCGCTGGAAATCGGAGAGCACCCAGCATATCCGGCATCTCATTCAATGAAATTGCACGCCGTGCGCCGGATGTGTTGCCTTACATCCATATTCTGAATGTTTCTGATGAGCCTGCGACGTTCGAGTTTGAGAGGTTCGGCTTCGGTACGACTGTAACGGGCGGGTTTCAGCCGAGATACTTCGGTGAAACAGTGCCGCTCTTTGGCCCAAAACTCTGGTCTAGTCTCGCCAGCCTCTATGCCGACGCAGCCTTCCGAAGCCGTGTTTCTCTATCCGAGGTTCATGCGCGCTCTGTTGGTCAATGGTACGCTTACCGCCGCTTGATCATGCCCCTGTCCACAAATGGCCGAGAAGTCGACCAAGTTCTTTGTGCCGTGGTTCATAAGACAGTCGAGTTCCAAGGCTTGTTGCCGGGCGATTTCCTCGGCGTTGATGTCGATAAAATAGATTCGGTCAGCCTTTCCGGTAAGACGGAAGTCACCTGACAGGCCAAGCCATTCGCGCTCGAAGCCATATACACCCGCGCCGAAGCCTTTGTCATGAAGGCCGGATAGGATAATGCCGCAGTGCCGGTCAACGCCCCAATGAATCACCGAGAGTGCGCGAACGAGGCGGGGTAGAGATTGAGAAAGTCCGGTCTTGCGGGCTTTCGGGTGGACCCATAGCCCGCCTGCGTGACCGATCTTGCCGGACAAATCCATCTTGATCGCGTGTCTCGTGCAAGGTTCGGCAAACATTCCGGTTTCCTTCACGAAGCCGACAAAGTCGTCGGTCTCGATGATCCGGTCACAGATGATTGCGATAGTTTCTGCATTCTTGTTTGATACTCGTAACCAAAATGCGTCACTTGGCAGGTAGTCAGCTTTGTCGGGGTCGAACATGCTCGAGACGGCCGTCGTGGCGGGCGCACCTAACATTATCCGTTTCCATTCGGTCATGTCGCTCTCGATCGAGATGCGGTATCCGGATCGGACAATAAGGGTCATCATTTCACGGTAGAATGAACGCGCAGTTTCGATATGGGCTTGCATGTCTGTTCTCCTTATCTGGCAAGAGAACAATAGTATGCGCTATACGACGTCTTCGAGTGTCTGGAAATGATTGATTTATACTATCGGAGAGTTGCTCATTATTGTGCGCTTATTCAGCTTCGGTAACCTTCCGGAGTATATAAATGGTTGCCGGCCTCAAGCGTTACTACCCCGAATAGAGTTTCCTCAGCCCCAGAGATTACAATTTGGAGCCATCATTTCGTTTCGGACTGAAATGGAAAAAAGTGGTGACCCCGACAGGATTCGAACCTGTGACCTACAGATTAGGAATCTGTCGCTCTATCCTGCTGAGCTACGGGGCCGCCTAGGCGAACGTGATACAGGAGAGTGCAGCTATTGCCAATGGGGTGTCGGAGGGTAAGTGTACAGAAACGATGCAGGAGATGATTGGTCAGGCGGTCAGGGAACGGTCATCGTTATCCGAGACATCCTGCAACGGTCCTTCCGTGACGAGGCAGCTGATATAATTGACCTTTTCGCGGAACAGGTTCGATAGCCATTCTTCAGCCACCTTGCGAGCCGCAGTCAGGCGATGGCCGCCATCTACCAGTACGAAGCTGTCGTCGAGATAGAAGATGCGGAGTGGGTCGCTTGAGGCGTAGCCGTGATCCCTGATTGCGCGGACTAGCTTCCAGAACCGTTCATTTTCCCGGTCCATGCCGCGGTCGTCATTGATCAGATGAAGTTTCTGAATCTGGTCAAGCGTCAGATCCACCTCGGCAAAGCCCTGGTGGCGTATCTGTTTCCTGATCGATTTCTTCACTTTACCCTTGATGACCATGTCGGCCGCCTCACACCTTTCCCCTATGGGTTATAACTCAATGAGTTAGTAAATATGTTCGAACGAAATCAATTTCCAGAAAATAATGCGCACTCATTGCGCATTATTTTCCCCGGATGAGAAAATTCGCTCGTGCGCTTCTATCTACACTGCTGATAAATTGACATATTTTAGCTTAGTGCACCTAAGGGTCTGGGATAACGAATCAAATAATTTTCCGCTTTGAATTTCCTCTGCTGGTTCTGTTGTTGAGCTTTATATGCAGGATCGCGTTCAAGGGTCACGTCAGAGGCGTTTGGTAATTCGACCTTGGCTGCCGAATACGTGCGAACGATGGCGGCGAAAGGAGAGGCCGGAAATCGCATGAAGATAATTTTCCGAAGATTGTGTGGGCTTTATGCAGAATGTGCATGAGGGCCAACCGAAGATCATTTCGTCATGGTCTGCACGAAGATTCATTGTTCGAATGAAGGTTCGAATGCGTCAGGAGCAGCGGGCTGCTGTTTCTGGGGCTTGTCCCTCGACGTAACGTGAAGCGTTGCACCACCTTGAGAGAAGGTCCTGGATCGGAGAGACTTGTCTTTGAAAAGACAAAAGGTCTGCAAATACACAGGGAAGGACGCTCCATGGCTGAAGCTGGCAGGAATTTGGAGAAGGAAAGGGCTGTGGCCCGTCACCTGCTTGAGGAGCATGCGGGCCGTCTCCGATACGAAACGCTGTCCGGCGAATTGGCGCTCTCCGACATTGCTGAGGCCTACAGGGCCCAGGAAGCATTTGTCTCCATGTACCAGGAACGGAGCGGCGCGAGCATTGCTGGATACAAAATCGCGCTGACATCTGCTGCCATGCAGGCCTTTGTGGGTGTTGACCACCCTTTGCTCGGCGCGATCTTCGACCAAACTGTGGTTCCGTCGCCCGCGGAAATTTCTCTGGCTGAATTTCAGCATGTCGGGATCGAGTTCGAATTGGCTCTTCGGCTGGGTCGTACGGTCCCTGCCGGAACATACGATGCGGATTCCATTGCGCCGTTCGTAGATGCTGTGTTTCCTGCGTTCGAGCTCATCGAGGACCGCAACGCGGTTTATGAGAATTTCGATGCGAAAACTCTGGTCGCAGACAATGCCTGGTCTGGCGGTGTCGTATTGGGGGCACCGATCATGGACTGGCGTGGTTTTGATCTGACCGCCACGCCGACGCGTCTCGACGCGAACGGGGAGATAGAGAGTGCTGTAACCGGCGCGGCGCTGGGCAATCCGTTGACCGCTCTTGCCTGGGCAGCAAACGAGCTCTCCACTCAGGGGCGGGCATTGGAGGCCGGAATGATCGTAATGACAGGATCGACTCTCAAAACCCGTTTTCCCGGTTTGGGCGAACAGTTTCTATACGAAGTCGAAGGGATCGGGTCGGTACAGATGTCTACCGTTCCGTGACCTCCAAGAGCGGGCCGAACCGTCGTCAGATGATGATCGGCGGTGTTCTTGCGACAGCACTCGGCGGCTGCGCTGGAGGTTTCCCGCAGTCGGACCAGCCGTTTGTACCGGGTCCGGTGCGGCCGCTGGAGGTGTGGCGGGCGCATGTGCCGGGCGGGCGCAGACTGGTGGACCATCGCCTCTGGGACAGGTTTCTCTCCAAATATAGGAGGTTGAGGTCGGACCACGTCCCGATGCTTCCTTATGGTGAGATCCCGACTGCGGAATGGGAGTTGCTCGATACGTATCTGAGCACATTGGCCGCGACGCCTGTCAGCATGCTCGACAGGCCGGAGCAATATGCCTTCTGGCTCAATCTGCACAATGCTCTCGTGGTGCGCCTGATTGCCCGCGCCTATCTCGTGCTGTCGGTGCGTGACATCGATTTCGGCAATGGAACGCCATGGGACAGGCCGATCGTCGAGGTCGAGGGGCGGCCTCTCAGCCTCTCTGATATCCGCAATGGTATCCTGCGCGCTTATTGGCGCGACGGTCGTGTGCATTATGGGCTTTGTTACGGTGCGGTCGGGTCTCCGGGCCTTTTGGCGCAAGGTTTTAGCGGTGGGAATGTCGACAGGCTGTTGGACGAACAGGCGCTCGATTTCGTCAATCACCCACGCGGTGTCTGGGCCGACGGGAGGACCGCAACTCTCTCGAGCCTCTATGAATGGTACGCGGAAGATTTTGGCGGCTCGCGCGGGGCAATACTGTCGCACCTGCGTCTTTATGCATTGCCGGGTCTGCGGCGGATGATGGCGGACGGTGTCGCTATAAACTATGCCTATGACTGGTCATTGAACGATGCGACGGGCAGTTTGGGTTAGAGTAGGTTTCCGCATTTCTGCTATGCTTTCTTTACCGCTCGGGTCTTTATTCGGTGCCGTGACCGGCCTACGCTGCGGTATGAAAAGGGGACGCAATCGATGAAACAAATCCTTCTCCCGTTCGGGGCCGATAATGCCGACGTGACGCCGGTTTCCGCCGCAACGCGCTTTGCGAGCCGGTTTGACGGTAATGTCACGGCCTTGTTCTATCCGCGCCTGCCGGATCCGGTGATTGTCGATCCTATGAGCGGCGGTGTGGTGTCTTACGAAGGCATTGACGAGGAGGTTGCCGCTCAGCGGGAGCAGGCCGAAGCGCAGTTCCTTGCGGTGAAGAAAGGGCTGTCTGCCGATCTTGGAGGGCGGGTTTCCGTCGAGTTGCAGCGCCTGTCGAACTGGCGCCAGATTGGCGAGGAATCACGCATTTTCGATCTAACCGTGGTGGCGCGGGCAACCCGCAGCCCGCACTGGCAGACCCTTTTCGAGATGGCCCTGTTCGAAGGCGGGCGCCCGGTCATGCTAACGCCGGAAGGCTGGGATAAGGCGTTTGGCGATACAGTTGTGGTCGCCTGGAACCGGAGTACTGAAACAGCGCGTCTGATCGGGCAAAGCCTGCCGATACTGTGCTCTGCCAAGGCCGTTCATATTGTTGAGCTAGAAGGTTGGTACGCCTCGGGCCCGGATGGCAAGGCTTTGCAGAACTATCTCGCCGGCCACGGTATCAAGGCCGAGCAGCACAAGAGCGAGGCGCCGAATGGACCAGGCGCAAAGATGGTCGAGATTTCGCGCGATCTTGGCGCCGATCTGATGCTTAAGGGGGCCTACACACAGAGTCGGCTCACGCAGCTGATTTTTGGCGGTGCAACCCGCCAGATCCTCGATCAGGCCGATATTCCGGTGATCTTCGCTCACTGACGCAGAGAAGCATTTTTGGCGCTATCCGGCACTGACTGTCTGACATGGTGTTAGACGTTCAGGCCGGCGTCTTTATGGACTTCTGGCGTTTCCCGAATTGTGATAATATTAGTGTGCTTATATTGAATGACGCCTTTTTGGGGAAGGCTGCTATGGGAATGCGTGTCCGCGAGGATTATCGGGGGATCACCGGTCCGGAGAAGTCCGCCATTCTGCTGATGTCACTCGGCGAGGATCAAGCTGCAAGACTGTTTGCGCTGCTTGATGACGAGGAAATCAAGGAAGTCTCCCAGGTCATGGCGGGGCTGGGTACGGTGAGTTCCAACATCGTCGAACGCCTTTTTGTCGAATTCGCGGAGCAGATTTCCTCGACCGGCTCTCTCGTTGGCTCGATGGACTCGACGGAGCGCTTGCTCAACAAAGTGCTTGGCGGTGACCGCGTCAACGACATCATGGAGGAAATCCGCGGTCCGGCCGGCCGCACCATGTGGGACAAGCTCGCCAACGTGAACGAGCAGGTTCTGGCGAATTTCCTGAAGAACGAGTATCCACAGACCGTCGCTGTAATTCTCGGTAAGATCGGCCAGGCACATTCCGGTAAGGTGCTGTCGATCCTGCCGGAAAACTTTGCCATGGAAGTCGTCATGCGGATGCTCCGCATGGAAGCGGTGAACAAGGAAGTCGAGAAAGACGTGGAGCGCGTGCTACGCACCGAGTTCATGTCGAACCTGGCGCGTACCAACCGGCGTGACAGCCATGAGATGATGGCCGAGATATTCAATAATCTCGACCGGGCAACCGAGTCCCGCTTCCTTTCTGCGCTGGAAGAACGGAACAAGGACAGTGCGGAGAAGATCCGCAGCCTGATGTTTACTTTCGAGGATTTGACGCGGATCGACCCGGCGGGCGTGCAGACGCTGCTCCGTTCGGTCGACAAGGACAAGCTCACCATCGCACTGAAGGGTGCTTCGGATGAGTTGAAAGACCTGTTTTTCTCCAACATGTCCGAACGTGCGGCCAAGTTGTTGCGTGAGGACATGCAGTCGCTGGGTCCGATGCGTCTTAAGGACGTGGAGGATGCCCAGACCGACATGGTGACGGCTGCGAAGGACCTTTCTGATCGCGGTGAGCTGGTGATCGGCGGCTCTGGCGGTGACGATCAGCTGGTTTACTGATTCTGCACGTTGTACGCTAAATTCCATGGCGTTCGACTTTGACTATTTTTGCGACCTTTTGCTTGCCCGGCGCGCTGAGCTGAAAGCGGTGATGAAGGCAGCAACGGGAGATGCTGATCCGGTCGAACTCGACCAGAGCCGGGTTGGGCGCCTCTCTCGTATGGACGCATTGCAGGGACAGGCGATGGCCAAGGAAACGGAACGTCGTCGCGGGCTGGAACTGCAACGCATCGCTTCGGCCCTGGCTCGGATCGAAGACGACGATTTCGGCTACTGCGTTACCTGTGGTGAGGAAATCCCGCTGAAGCGGCTGGAGCTCGATCCTGCTGTCACCACTTGCATCGCCTGTGCCCGAAGATGATTCGGCTTGCAGGGCATCTCCGTGTTCACAATCCGCTACGGCTTATGGCTTTGCGCCGACGGAGCTGACGGCACCCAGTTGACGTTGAAGGCTCGGCAGCGCAGCATGGGCGCTCTTCTTTTTACCCGGACGGAAATTATGGTAAAGATCGAAACGGTCGAGGCGCTGCGCGAAATCTATCGGCCTGCGGCAGGGCGTGCGGTCGAGAAGGAACTCAGCGCGCTCGACCCGCATTGCAAGCGTTTCATCGAACTGTCTCCGTTCCTGTTATTAGCGACTCATAACGCGGATGGTGTTGTAGACATCACGCCGCGAGGAGACGGCCCGGGCTTTGTCGCCGTTCCGGACAGCAACACGGTTATGATTCCTGATCGACCAGGAAACAACCGTCTCGATTCACTTACGAACATCCTCTCGAATCCGACATGCTCCGTGATT
Organism: Nisaea sp.; assembly: GCF_039990255.1. Classification (GTDB taxonomy): domain Bacteria; phylum Pseudomonadota; class Alphaproteobacteria; order Thalassobaculales; family Thalassobaculaceae; genus Nisaea. The sequence continues at coordinate 34,170 of NZ_JBDXGG010000022.1, forward strand.
TTCCTGATACCGGGTGTGGACGAGACCCTACGTATTCGGGGCACCGCAGAGATTCGTGACGATGCCGACTTGCTCGCCGGATTCGAAGTAAAGAAACGGCTTCCGGCGACGGTGCTGACGATCAAGGTCGATCTAGCCTTCCTGCATTGCGCCAAGGCTCTGATGCGTTCCCGGCTCTGGGACCCGGAGGCGCAGATTGAACGCTCGACGCTGCCGACCCTCGGCAAGATGATCATGGATCAGCTCGGAATGAAGGACGATGGCGAGAGCCAGGAAGAGATGGTCGAGCGTTACAAGGAAGTGCTTTACTAGACGCTGGATCAACCGTCATTCCGACGCAGGTCGGAATCCATGGAAGATGTGCCCGGCTCTATAATCAGTGGACCCCGACCTTCGTCGGGGTGACGTTTGTGTGCGGGTGGTGGCGGTTCTAGCCTGCGACACCTTCCAGCACCGATTTTTCCATCTGAAACAAACGCGCCAACTCGTCCATCATGGCGCGGACTCGGGGCAGGGTGCGCAGGTCGCGGTGAACCAGCATCCATTGGTCGGCGATCACGTCATCCAAAATCGGCGTGGCGCGGACCAGGTTCGGGTCCGCATCTCCGATAAAGCATGGCAGCACAGTGACACCGGCACCGGCACTTACCGCGAGATGAAGGCTGTTCCCGTTATTGGCCCGCACCACCGGGCTGCGGTTGCCAAGCATCTGCCGCAGCCAGGCCTGCCCTGGCATGTAGTGATGTTCCTCATCGAATCCGATCCAGGGCAAATAGGCGAGGGAGCCGTTAAGCGGGTCTGTATCTGTGCCGCCAGTCACCTGACCGACAAGCTGTGGCGTGCCATAGACGGCATAGTGGAATCGGCCGATCCGCCGAGTGACTAGGTCCGCCGCATCCGGCACAACCTCACGGATGGAAATGTCCGCTTCCCGCCGGGAGAGGTTAGCCATCAGATGGGTGACATGCAGCTCGATTTCGATTTCCGGTAGCCGGTCGCGCAACTGGGCGAGATGCTGGGTCAAAAAGTGCATCATGTGTTCGCCGACAGAAATTCGTACCGTGCCGCGCGCCGTATCTGAAAGGCCGAGGCTTCGCCGTTCGATAGCCTGCGCGGCATCGTCCATGGCCTGTACGTCGGCCATCAATTGTTCAGCGGCCGGTGTCAGCACATAGCCATCCGGCAAGCGGTCGAACAGGCGGGCGCCGATGGCGTCTTCCAGCGACTTCACGCGCCGGGCCACCGTGGGGTGGCTGACATTGAGCGCCTTCGCGGCTGCCGTCAGGCTCCGTTCGCGTGCAAGGGTCAGAAACACCCGGTAATCGTCCCAGTCGGTCAGCATGGCGCTACCTTAGTGCGAATGGCTCTCAAAGTGGCGGTACAAAATTGTTCACTGCGATGCAAAATTTGTCCAATTCGGGAATATTATCTTTCGGATAGTCTGATCTGGATTGGAATTTGTCGAGCGCTCGACCAGGGGCTCTCTCCCGGGTCTCTCCGAAGGGAATACACCATGCATTTCGAAACCAGACTGTGGCAGTTCACCGAAGGGGTGCGCGGCCGTATCTCATGGGCGATCCTGATCGGCCTGCTCGGTGTCAGTCTCGGCGTCGCCCGGCTTGGGCTTTTGGGGTGGCTGATCGGCCGGATATTTTCCGGCGACACTCTGGAGGATCTCTGGCCCTCGATCGCCGGTATTGCCCTGGTGATGATCGCCCGTGGCTGGGTTGAGCAATGGCGCAACATGGTGGCGCACGAGACGGCAGCCAAGGTGCAGGTCAGCCTGCGCCGGAAGGTCTATGACAAGCTGGCGAGCCTTGGTCCTGCATATGTTGGCCGGGAACGCTCCGGTGCCATCACACTGGCTCTGACAGACGCTGTAGACCGGCTGGAGGTCTATTTCGGCCAGTATCTGCCGCAGCTTGCTGTCTCCCTGTTAGCCCCATTGCTCATCTTTGCCTTCGTTGCCTGGATCGACTTGCCGGTTGCACTGGTCATGCTGGTGTTTGCGTTGCTGGCGGTGTTCGCGCCGGCGCTCTGGCACAGCTCGAATGAGCGCAGTGCCCGCCGGCGGCAGGAGGCCTACTCATCTTTCGCCGCCGAGTTCCTCGATTCTCTCCAAGGCCTCGCCACCCTGAAGGCTTTCGGCCAGAGCAAGGCACGCGGCGATACGCTGGAAGTGAAGGCGCGGGAAGTGTTTCGGAGCACCATGTGGGTGTTGAGCGGCAACGTGCTGGCCCGTGGCATCACAGACAGCGCCATTGCCTGCGGTGCAGCTTTGGCGCTCGGCCTCGGTGCCTATCGGGTGACAGAAGGACAGCTTGAGCTGACGTCGCTGCTGGTCATCATGATGCTCGGCGTCGAGGTGTTCCGGCCGATGCGCGAGCTGCGCAATGTGCTGCATGAAGGCATGGTCGGGCTGTCCGCCGCCAAGGGCATCTACCGGGTGCTGGACGGCGAGCCTGACGTGGTAGATGCGATTGCGTCTGGCACGGCACCGCTTGAGGCCTCGATTACCTTCGAAGATGTCGGCTTCCATTATCCGGGCGCGCCGCGCACCGTGCATCAGGGGCTCAGTTTCGCGGTGAAGCCGGGCGAGCGGATCGGCCTAGTCGGTCCAAGCGGTTGTGGCAAAAGCTCTGTCGTTCGCCTGCTTTTGCGCTTCTTCGATCCGACTGAAGGCCGGATTATGCTTGGCGGCAAGTCGCTCGACGCGCTGCCCTTCGAGCAGATCCGCTCGATGATCTCGGTAGTGAACCAGGATACCTTCCTGTTCCACGGTACGGTGGAGGAAAACATCCGCATGGGTCGGCCCGACGCGGATCACGCCTCCGTGGTTTCCGCCGCTCAAGCTGCCAATATCCATGACTTTATCGAAGGCCTTCCCGAAGGCTACGGCACGGTGATTGGCGAGCGCGGTATCAAGCTTTCCGGTGGCCAGCGTCAGCGTATGGCGATTGCGCGGGCGTTGCTGCGTGATACGCCGATCCTGATCCTCGACGAAGCTCTGTCGGCCGTGGATGCCGAGAATGAGGCTGTTATTCAGGATGCCCTCAATCGGCTGATGAAGGGCCGGACCACGCTGGTTCTGGCGCACCGTCTTTCCAGCGTCATCGATTGCGACCGCATTCTGGTACTGAACAAGGGCAAGGTGGCTGAGGAAGGCCCGCATGGTGCGCTGATGAAGGCGGGCGGGCTCTATGCCGGGCTGATGGCAGAGCAGGCCCGCGAGGCGGAGGCCGCTGAAGCGGCGGAGCCGGTGGTGCGGGACGCGGCGGTGAAACCGGCGGCGGAAAGTCTTGCCGACGTTCCCGGCGGCGCCATGCAGGCGCCGACCGAGGGCATCATCAAGGCGGAAGGCCTGAGCTGGACCGAGGTTGTCACCGAACTGATGAAGGTCATCATGCCGTGGAAGGGCAAGCTCGTGCTCACCTTCCTCTTCGGTGTGCTCAGGGTACTCGGCTTTATCGGCGTCGGCGTGCTGAGTGCTTTCGTCGTACTCGCCCTGAAGAATGGCACGGATTTCACGCCCTATCTCTGGGGGCTGGCGGTGGTGGCGCCGCTTTCCGGTGTGCTGCATTGGCTGGAGTCCTGGCTTGCCCATGACATGGCCTTCCGGCTGCTGGCCGAAATGCGGATCGATACCTTCCGCAAGCTGGACGCGCTGGCTCCGGCCTATCTGGTCCGGCGTCGCACCGGGGACCTGATGACGCTGGTGACTCACGATATCGAACTGGTGGAGTATTTCTTCGCCCACACGGTAGCACCGGCCTTCGTCGCCATTCTGGTTCCAGCCGGTGTGCTGGTCTGGCTCGGCATGGAAAACCCGGTCCTGGCCCTGACCCTGCTACCGTTCCTTGTTGCGGTTGGCCTCAGCCCGTTCCTGATGCGGGGGCGGGTCGACACCCTGGGCTCGGAAGCCCGCGAGGCGTCCGGTGAGCTTGGTGCTTTCGCGGTTGATAGCGTACAGGGGCTCGGCGAGATCGTGGCCTTCCAGCAAGAGGCATCGCGCGGTGACAAGCTGGATGCGCTGGGTCAGCGCCATATCGATCTGCGCCTGCCGTTCTTCCGGGAGCTGACGGCTCAGCAAAGCCTGCTGGAGGCTCTGACCGGTCTCGGCGGCCTTGCGGTGGTCGTCACCGGCGCCTGGCTGACAGCGTCCGGCGCGATTGCGGTGGGCGTGCTGCCGCTGCTCACTATCCTTGCCATGGCCGCCTTTCTGCCGGTCTCCGAGATCGCGCAGATCGGCAGACAGCTTGCCGATACGTTGGGCTCGACCCGGCGCGTCTATGCCCTCGGTAACGAGCCCGTGCCGGTGATGGACGGCCCCGGCGCTCCGGCCCGTTCCGGCGCGGTCTCAATCACGCTGGAAGATGTCGACTTCCGTTACCCGGGGCAGAGCCGCCGGGCCATCAGGGATTTCAGCCTGATGATCCCGGCGGGCAAGACGGTGGCGCTGGTCGGCACTTCCGGCGCGGGCAAGACGACGCTCGCCCAGATGCTGATGCGCTTCTGGGATCCGGACAGCGGCCGGGTGCTGATGGATGGCACGGACCTGAAGGACTACAAGCTGGACGATCTGCGCGGTCGGATCGCACTGGTGGCGCAGGATACCTACCTCTTCAACGACACGCTCCGCGCCAACATCATGCTGGCCCGGCCTGACGCCAGCGAAGCGGATCTGGAGGCGGCGGTACGCCATGCCTCGCTCGGCGATCTGGTGGAGATGCTGTCGGACGGACTGGATACCAAGGTCGGCGAACGCGGCACCAGCCTCTCCGGCGGTCAGCGCCAGCGTGTCGCCATCGCCCGGGCTTTCCTGAAGGACGCGCCGGTGCTGATCCTGGATGAGGCGACCTCGCATCTTGACGCGGTGAACGAGCGGGCGGTTCGCGAGGCTCTCGACCGATTGCAGAGCGATCGCACCACCATCGTTATCGCGCACAGGCTCTCGACCATCCGCAGCGCGGATATGATCGCGGTATTGAGCGAAGGTACGCTGGTCGAAACAGGCAGCCATGAGGGACTGGTGGCGAAAGGCGGACTCTACGCCCAGCTCGTCTCTCACCAGCTCGCCTCTGCGGTGGCGGCAGAGTAGAAAAATAGAGAAGACGTTTTTCCCGGACCCCGATCCGGGACCTTTCGAAGAAGCTTTACGGCTTCAAGGTCCCGGATCAAGTCCGGGAAAACGTATCTTTGTCTATACTTATTCCAGCGTTTCCAGCAGCCGGACCCACATTTTCGCGCGGGGTTCGAGGGAAGAGAAATAGATCTTCTCGTCCAGCGTATGGGCGCCTTCGCCGTCGGCACCGAGGCCGTCGAGGGTCGGCACGCCGAGGGCCGCGGTGAAGTTGCCATCGCTGCCGCCGCCGGTTGTTTCGGTGGCTTCAAGCTCGAACCCGGCTTCGGCCGCGCAGGCCTTGGCATGCTCGAACAGCTTCATGCTGGCATCGGTCGCCTCCATTGGTGGGCGGTTCATGCCACCGGTGACCTCTACGGTAACGTCCGGATTCTGGGCTTTCAGGCCGAGAATCTTGGCTGTCATTTCTTCGCCGTCCGCCTTGGTCAGCACCCGGAGATCGATTTCAGCGACCACATCGCGTGCGACGACATTGACGGCGGTGCCGCCGCTGATCAGGCCGACATTGGTTGTCACCCCGCGCTCGAGATCCACCAGCGCATCAATGGCCTTGATCTGGTTGGCCAACTCGCTGATCGCACTGCGGCCGTCCTCATATCTGGCACCGGCATGGGCAGGGCGGCCGGTGATGGTCATCGTGAATCGGCCGACGCCCTTGCGTGCGACCACGACCTTGCCGCCGTCCCGGGCCGGCTCGGTGACCAGCACATACTTTGCCTTACGGGCCTCTTCCTCGATGAATGCCTGGGAGATTGGGCTGCCGACCTCTTCCTCGGAAACATAGAGGAACGTGATCGGCAAGGCGGTCTTGCGGCCGAGGCGCTGCAGGTGGCGGTAAGCGTAGTAGGGCAGGTAGGCGCCCGCCTTCATGTCATAGATGCCGGGGCCATATACCTCGTCGCCCTCGCGACGGATCTTCAGTGCGCCGTCCTTAACTCCGATCGGATGCACCGTGTCGATGTGGCAGAGCACGAGGATGCCTTTTTCGCCCGCCGCATTCTCGGTTCGGGCCCGGATTATGTCTCCGTAACCGTCCCGTCCCGGTGTCCGTTCAATGGAGAGACCGAGGCCGTCATAGAGCCCCTGAACCTTGTCGGCGACCTTGTTGACCGCATCCTTGTCCGTGGTCGGGCTTTCCGCCTCGACCCAGTCAAGAATGCCTTCGAGGATTTCTTCAGGCTCGATCTTTGGAGTGTTCGAATGCTGAGCGGAGTCCGGGCTCATCTGGGCGTGGCCTTTCGCTGTTGGTCTGGTCGTGGTCAGTCTGCTTTGAGCATAGTGCCCTCCGGCGGGAGGCGCCGGAATGTGACGGGTTCCTTGAACCCTCTTATAACGCGGCGATCCTGCTCCAGCCATTTCGATTTGAGAATTTCCGCCACCGCTGGATCACCCGCGATGGCCTCGCTGATGATGATCTCGCCCGGTCCTGCCTCACCCTGCAGGCGGGCCGCCATGTTGACGGTGCCGCCGAAGTAGTCGAACCGACCGTTCAGGGTGACGGCGATGCAGGGCCCGGAATGCAGGCCGAGTTTCAGGCCTATGGGGTTGTCTGGATGTTCCAGGTTGAACTCAAGAACATGCTCACGGATCGCAAGCGCGGCCTGAATGCCGGATTCCGGTTCGGTGAAGCTGGCCATGACTGCGTCGCCAATAGTTTTCACCACCCCGCCCTCATGCTCGCGCACAATGCTGGACAGGAACTCGAAATGCTCGCGCACAAGCCCATATGCGGGGGCATCGCCGATTTTCTCATAAAGCGCTGTAGAGCCGCTGAGATCGGTGAACATCAGGGTGATATGGGCGATGCCGACCTCGTCGCCACCGCGCAGTACATCCTCGGCAAACAGATGCCGGAACGCCTGAAGGCTGGTCACCCGGTGAGCTGTGAGAGCATCTTCGGCCCATTCCCGTGACTCGACGATAAATACCCTGGGGCGTTGGCAGCGGTTCTTCAGCGTAACCGCACCGGCAGCCACTCCTTCCGCTTCAGCTTCGATTTCCGTTTCATCGACCGCAATCGCCGGGAAGTTGCCACCCGAGAAGTCCAGAATTCGTTCCGGCCCTGGTTCCAGTGTTCGTATTCGGTAAGAACCTGGCGCGAGCACGGTCTCGACGCTCTCGCTGCCGTGAGGTGCGACCCTTATCTGCAGGCGGACATGGGGCGTCGACATCGGGCCAAAGAGACAAAATTCACCGTGCTCGACTTTGCGGATACTGGCCGCCGGCTGGAAAGTCAGCTCTACATTGCGGGCGAAATCCCTGTCGTAGCTGATATTGCAGGAGGGGCAATGTGCGCCCTGCGGCAGTGCGTCGAGGCTGGATGTCGTCAGTTTGGCTCCCTTGCAGCGGGGGCACAGCAGGTCCCAGCGGCTTTCGAGCAGACCATCCTTCACAGCCTGCAGGCACAGCTCGATAACATGCCGTTCGTTCTCTTCCCATTGCCGGGCCAGGCGCAGTGGGCGGATATGCATAAGGTCGACTTCATGTGCCGAAAGCAGCCAGTCTGTGAACCTGCGTCCGAGGCCATGGCTGTAACGGGAAGCGTCGAGTCGAGCGAGCGCGCTCTCAAGCCGCTGGCTATGTGCGTCGTCCAGCTCCACGGGCTCTGTCGGATAGGGTGCTTCGATCTGTTCCTGTACCCATTCTTCGACCCGGACGGCGGTCTGTTCGAAGTCGCGGTCCATCATCGGGAAGATTACCCTGTGGGCGAGGATTCGGCCGATCAGGTTCCGGGGCTCAACATCGATTTGGTAATGCACGATACATCCGGCCCCGTCGGGAACGTCCTCGAAACGAACATGGACGTTGAGCTGTTTCAGCGGGCCCTTAAGAAAGAAGCGGCGGTGCCGGAACCAGTTGCCGGTGGACCATTCCTGCGGGATGTCTTCCCAATGCAAGGTAAGCGGACCGATTTTGGCGGTTGCGTAGAACCGGACGCTGCCATCCGGCTGTGGCTCTTCGCGGATATCATGTTTCGGCAAGCCGATGGATTCGTTGTAGCGCGCCGTATCTGCCAGCGCCTCCCAGACCCTGGCACGCGAGGCTACAAGGTGGTGAACGAACTCGCGCGACAGTATTGCGCTCACGAAGCTTTGCCCCGGCCGGATTTTTGGGAGGCCAGAAACTCCTCACCAAGCGGGACATAGAACGCCGCCGCGAAACCCGCCAGTTCACGGGCCGGGATATTGAAAGGCGGTTTGACGCCGCCTCGGAAATGGGTGCGTACAAGGTGCTGCCAGGTCTCGATCCGGGGTTTGCCTTCGCGGTCGCAGACATGGTCGAACCAGCGCTTGCCAACCGCGACATGGGTAATCTCGTCATCGAAGATAATCTGCAGAATGGCCGAACTTGCCTCGTCCCCCACCTCGCGCATTTTGGTGATCATTGCTGGCGTAACGTCGAGGCCGCGTGCCTCCAACACCAGCGGTACGATGGAAAGCCGGGCCAGCAGGTCATGTGCGGTTTCCGTCGCTGCGCCCCAGAGCCCGTCATGGGCGTTCAATGCACCATAGTGGGAGCCAAGCTCTTCCAGCCGGTCGGCGATCAGTAGGAAATGCTTTGACTCGTCGTCGGCAACCTTCATCCAATCGGTATAGAACTCGCTCGGCAGATCGTGGCCGGTATAGCGGGCGATGATGTCCCAGGACAGGTCGATGGCATTCAGCTCGATATGAGCCAGCGCGTGCAGCAGGGCAATCCGTCCGGCGGGGGCGTTCGTGATCTTGCGCTTTGGCACTTCGCGCGGCGGCCGGAGGGCCGGCAATGCCGGGCGTGCGGGGCGGTCCGGCGGCGTCGCAGTGCCGATATCGCTGATGGTTCCGTTTTTCCATGCCGCGACCGCAGCGCGACCGAGCGTCGCTTTCTGACGGGTATCACCGGTCTCAAGCACGGCGACGGCAGCTTCGGCCAAAGACTGGAAATCATTCACGCGGGACATGCCGGTCCGGTCACTTTCAAAATCCGTTTGAGAACTTGTACGCGCGCCATACCTGTTTGGTCCACTTTTCGCGGCGTTGCAGAAAGGCGGCGCAGCGGCCTATAACCGGATCCTAATTGTGGAGCGATAACCATGTCGACGAACACCCTGTTTTCAGAACGTGGCGATAAAGCGGACCTTGAGGAAGGTTCGACCTTGCAGCCGAAATTCGATGCGGACGGCCTGATCCCCTGCATCACTCAGCACGCGGAGACCGGTGAGGTTCTGATGTTCGCCTTCATGAACAGCGAAACGCTGACGAAAACGCTGGAGCTGGGTGAAGCTGTTTACTGGAGCCGGTCCCGGTCCGAGATCTGGCACAAGGGTGCGACAAGCGGACATATACAGAAGGTGGTCGAGCTCCGGGTCGATTGTGATCAGGACGTGGTTCTATTGCGTGTGATCGCCGGACCAGCCTGCCATGTCGGTTATGATAGCTGCTTCTACCGCGCAGCCTCGATTGAGGACGGCAAAGCGGTCCTCCGCGTGGTGAAAGATGGCAAGGCCTATGATCCTGCTGCCGTCTATGGAGATAAGCATTAGGCCGATGTCGGAGATCGAAATTGTCCTGCCTGCGATAGAGTCCGCCGATACGGTTATCGAGACCGAAGTGGGACAGTATCGCGTCGCCGGGCTGCACATTCCGGAGAAACGCGTGATGGCGGATCCGGCGCTGCTGCGCGATCTCGTCAAGGCTGCCCGCACGGCGGCGTCGAACGCGCATGTGCCCTATTCGCATTTCCATGTCGGGGCAGCCGTCATCATGGCGGATGATCCTGCGGGGAACGTCATCACTGGCGCGAATATAGAGAACGCCTCCTACGGCGCCACGATCTGTGGTGAGCGTAACGCGCTGCATGCCGCCGCCGCGAAAGGCTTTCGCCGTATCAAGTTCCTCGCCCTCTCCACGGCAGATAGCCTCGACGGCCCGCTCCCGGACCGCTCTCCCTGCGGCATTTGTCGGCAGGTGATGCGAGAATTCATCGATCGGGACGAGGCGCAGGACGCGGCCCTGATCATGATGGATACGGGCGATGCGGATTTTACCGCCGACATTCTCGATATCGACCGGCTGCTACCTTACGGATTCCGGCTTTAGGCTCATGCGGCCGCGATCACTTCGATCTCGATGAGCCAGTCCGGCTCGAGTGTTTCCACCACGATTGCCGTGGTCGGAATGCGCCGTCCGCCAAGGGCGGAGAGCCGGGCGTCGCGATTGACTTCCGCATAGCTGCCGTCCCGCATGTAGCTGGTCAGGCGCACGATGTTGTCGACCCCCATTTCGGCTTCATCCAGGATCCGGCGGAGATTTTCCCAGACCAGAACAAGCTGTTCTTCAACAGTGGTCGGGGCTTTGTGGTCGGGTGCAAGCCCCATGGTTCCGGCGACGAACAGGAGCTTGTCGAAACCGGTGAGCAGAATGCCGTGTGCGTAATCCTCTGCCGGATAGATCCCGGTGGATGGATTTATCAGTGATGATTTCATTTTTAGCTCTCCTTTGATCTATGTTCGCTAAAGCAGAAGATTATTCGGCTAAAGAGAGGTTTCATCGAATGAAGGCGGAAAAAGAAATTCTTCAAAAGAATAGTATTCGGTTCACCGACCTGGACGCATTCGACAGAAAGATCTTAAGCGCGCTGACCGAGGATGCACGGCAGACCTATGCCGATATTGGCAAGAGCGCTGGGTTGTCGGCGCCTGCTGTCTTCGAACGTGTAAAGCGTCTTCGTTCGCAAGGCGTTATTGCCGGAACCTCGGCGCGGCTTGACGGTGCGGCCGTGGGAAAGCCCTTCCTCGCCTTCGTGCATGTCGACGCGGATGGCTGGGGAAAAAGCCAGCGCATGCTCCGGTTGCGTGCTTTTCCGGAGGTTGAGGAGATGCATTCGGTAGCGGGAGATACGTGCGTTATCCTCAAGGTGCGGACGGCAAGCGCGCAGGCCATGGAGGAATTCTTATCCCAGCTCTATGTACTGCCGGGCGTCCGGGGGACACGGAGCTTTGTTGTGCTGTCGACCTATCTTGAACGTCCTGTGCAGGCCGATGTCACCGAGACATGGCCGGACATTCCGATGCCGCCGGAATAACCGGCCCGGTGCGGGGTGACCCGGGCCGCCTCGTTCAAGCGGGAATGAATCCGTGATGCGCTTGAAAACGCGCTAATTCGTCTTGTGTCGGGGCGTGGCCGCAAAAGGTTTTCACATAGGCCGGAATCCGCTCCATCCTCAGCGCAAGCGCCTCTTCCACCTGCATTGAAATATAGCCGATCTGGACGAGGTAGATTGTGCGGGCGCGGACATCCGCTTCGCCCGGATCAAAGGCGAAACGCTCAAAGATCGATCTGATCGCTGCCAGCCTGATCTCGTCAGCCGCCGCGACGCGCGCCATAATCGTACTGGATTGATGGGCCCATCCCCGAATGGCAAAATCGAAACGGGGCTCGAACTGGTCATCGTCGAGGAAAACACCCGTCACATTCAGCATCGCCTCCGCGACAGTCCCTGCATATGCATTGCACGCAGAGACAATACCGCCGGTATTTTTCGCCTCCCATTGTTCAAGAAGGGCCGCGAGGATCGCCGAGCGATCCTTGAAAAACCAATAGAAACTTGTGCGTGACAATTCCAGCTGGTTGGCCAACGGCTGTATTTTTACCGCATCAATGCCGTTTTCGAGGAAGGCTGCTTTCGCTGCGTCAAGCCAGATCTCTCGAGAGCCGCGCCAGCCTGAGGTTTTCCGCTCGTTATCTGCAGATGTTTCTGTGTCCATGCTGGCGAGTTTAGCGGCAGGGGCGCCGTGGCACCAGAGAAATGGACATCAATGAACTTAAACTTGACATATATGAACATTTTGTAAAATCATTTGGAAACGCAGGAGGTCCGCATGTCCGTTGATCCGCTTTTCCAGCCTTACACTCTGAAGCATCTGACGCTGAAAAACCGGCTGATGATTACCTCTCATGAGCCGGCTTACCCTGAGGACGGGATGCCGAAGGAGCGGTACCGCGCGTATCATGTGGAGCGTGCAAAGGCTGGCGTGGCGCTGACGATGACCGCTGGCTCGGCTTCCGTCTCGCGTGACAGCCCGCCGGTCTTCAACAACATCCTGGCGTGGAAGGACGAGGTTGTCGGCTGGATGCGCGCGTTGACGGACGAATGTCATGATCATGACTGTGCGGTGATGATCCAGTTGACACATCTTGGCCGCCGTACCCGCTGGGACAAGGCCGATTGGCTGCCTGTTGTCTCTGCCAGTCATGAGCGCGAACCTTCGCACAAGGCCTTTCCGAAGAAGGCCGAGGACTGGGACATCGCGCGGATCATTGAGGACTATGCGGACGCCGCCGAGCGGATGAAAGAGGCAGGACTGGACGGGATCGAGATCCAGTCCTACGGGCATTTGATGGATCAGTTCTGGTCACCGTTGACGAACGACCTTGACGGTCCCTACGGCGGCAGTCTCGACAACCGTCTGCGCTTCACCTTCGATACGCTCCGGGCCATCCGCAAGAAGGTCGGTGACGATTTCATCGTCGGCATCCGCTATACGGGCGACGAATGCTTGCCCGGCGGTCTGAACAAGGACGAGGGGATGGAAATCTCGCGCCGTCTGAAGGATAGCGGGATGGTGGACTTCCTCAATGTTGTGAGGGGCCATATTGATACCGACGCGGGCCTCACGGACCTGATCCCTGTGCAGGGCATGAAGAGTGCGGCGCATCTTGATTTCGCAGGCGAAATTCGCGCCGAGACAAACTTTCCGACCTTCCATGCTGCAAAGATCCAGGATGTCGCGACGGCGCGCCACGCGATCGCCAGCGGCAAGCTCGACATGGTCGGCATGACCCGCGCTCATATGGCCGACCCTCATATCGTTGCCAAGATCCTGCGTGGCGAGGAAGAGCGCATCCGCCCCTGTGTCGGAGCGAATTACTGCCTCGACCGGATTTATCAGGGCGGCATGGCGCTTTGCCTGCATAACCCGTCCACCGGACGGGAGCTGGAACAGCCGCATGAAATTCCGGAGGCGGAAGAAGCCCGCCGCATTGTCGTAATCGGAGCCGGTCCCGCCGGACTTGAAGCCGCGCGCGTCGCAGCGGAGAGAGGCCATCAGGTGATCGTGCATGAAGCGGCGAACGATCCGGGCGGGCAGGTCCGCCTTACGGCCCTCACGCCACGACGGCAGGAAATGATCTCTCTGATCGACTGGCGCTTCCAGGAATGCACCCGGATGGGGGTGACTTTTCATTTCAACAGCTTTGCCGATGAAGAGATGGTTCGTGCCGAGAGCCCGGATGTGGTGATCGTCGCGACCGGAGGTCTGCCGCATACGGAAGTTCTGGGTGAGGGCAACGAGCTCGTGGTCTCTGCTTGGGATATCCTGTCCGGCGATGTTCAGCCTGGTTTGAACGTTCTTGTCTATGATGATGCCGGTGACTATGCCGGGCTCCAGGCAGCCGAAAAAATTGCCGGGGCCGGGGCAAAGATCGAGATCATGACGCGTGACAGGAGCTTTGCATCCGAGGTTATGGCGATGTCTCTGACACCGTCGATGCGTGAACTTCAGAAGCGGGATGTAACATTCACCGTGACCTGGCGTTTGGATGCCGTCCGGCGCGAGGGCAATAGTCTGCTCGCCACGGTCGGTAGCGATTATGGCGGCGTCATGCGGGAACGTCAGGTCGATCAGGTTGTCGTCAATCACGGTACCCGTCCGCTGGATGACATTTACTTCGAGCTCCGCCCGGGTTCCAGCAATCTGGGTGAGGTGGATCATGAAGCATTCATCGATGGGCGACCGCAGGAGGTTGTTCGCAATGCAGAGGGCGACTATCAGCTCTTCCGCATAGGTGATGCCATCGCGGCCAGGAATACCCATGCAGCGATCTACGATGCTTTGCGTTTGGTGACGGCGCTGTAAGACTGTTTTGCCGGTCTCTCTTACTGGAATAGGCCGAGTAAAGTCTGCGGGCGTTGGTTGGCAAGACTCAGGGTCTGTACGGCGAGTTGTTCCTGAACCTGGAAACTCGTCAGGCGTGCACTATCCCGGGCGAGATCTGCATCGACAATGTTACCTAGACCTTCCTCCACCGCGTCGCGCTGACTTTCCAGAAATTCGGTCTGCAGTTCGAGCGCACGCATATCGGCCCCCAGCTCACCGAGAGCCTCGCCGATATTGACCATTTCCGTTTCCCACTCCGCCAGGGCGTCGAGGGCGTTTGCCGACGTGCTGACATCTTCATTGTTGAGAACGGCGTAGCTTACATCCAGGTGATGGCCTCGGACGGTCAGGGTGCCACCATTGATATTCGAGAGAACGTTGACGTTGTTCGGAGTGCCTATCGCGAGGTTGAAGGCAATCGCCTGCTCGACAATGACGTTCTGACCGTTGAAAGACGAGTTTTCCAGGATTTGGCGGAACTGCGCGATTAATTCTTCATAATCGTTCTGAAGAATTTGCTGCTGCTGGGCTGTATTGGCCGGATTAGCAGCTTCGGTGATTTTCTTGCGGATGTCCGCCATCAGGTCCGAGACGGCTGTTGCGCCGGCTATACCCACTTTGGCGATTCCTTTGGCGTTATTCAGCCCCTTGATGACAGCATCTATTGCTCTGATCTCGGTCCTGACACCTTGTGCAATAGCGAAGTTCGATGCGTCCGCGACTGCTCCTGTCACACGCAAACCTGTCGATACACGGTTCTGAACCATGCTGAGGGAGCGTTGGATCGCCCCAAAATTTCTGAGAGCGGTCATGCTCGAAGGGTTGGTCAATATCGAGGTCATTCTGACCACGCTTTCGCAATTTCGAAGTCTGAATAATGGTTAATACATCAAATTATATATAAATGCAATAAGGGTTACGAGTGTATGTAATTCTACTCAGACGATATGCATCCGACGTGGCGTCGAAGAGATCAATATATTCAAAATAAAAAGTTATTCTTTGCCTCGCATCCATTTCGGGAAATAACGGATGCGAGGCTGACTGAAATCAGATTGGTTAACAGAAGACCGAAATCAAGCTTGGGCTATACTCCCTTTGCAGCCTCAAGCACCGCTTCCGCGTGTCCGGGGACTTTCACCTTGCGCCAGACATGACGCACGACGCCATTTCCATCGATCAGAAATGTCGCCCGCTCGATCCCCATGTACTTCTTGCCGTACATGTTTTTCTCGACCCAGACGCCAAAGCGCTCGCACACGTCGCTTTCCTCGTCCGAAGCAAGCATGAAGGGCAAGTCGTACTTGGTTTTGAACTTGTCATGCTTTGCGACAGGATCTTTGGATACTCCAATGATCTCGGCATCGATACCAGAGAAGTCGGGCATCGCATCGCGGAAGGCACAGGCTTCTTTGGTGCAGCCGGGCGTATCGTCTTTCGGGTAGAAATAGAGCACCACTTTCTTGCCCTTGAGATCCTTTAGCGAGACGCTGCCGCCGCCATCCGTCGCCATGTTGAAATCAGGTGCTTTTTCGCCGACATCGACCATTCGAGAAACTCCAGAGCAGGAAAGTTACAAGGTTAACGACCTATTTGGCGCAGAGCGTCCGGTCGTCAAGGCGGGGCGCCATATCATGGGCTGAAGATCAGCATCAGGAAGGCGAGGAACAGAACCAGATGCACCGCCCCCTGCAGCACGCTGGTACGGATGCCGCCGAATGTCAGGCTGCTCATGACCAAGGTCAGAAGGAGCATGACCATGGAGGTCTCGTCGAGGCCGAGGGTAATCGGTTGTGAGATAACAAGACTGATGGCGAGTGCAGCTGGTACGGTCAGGCCGATTGTAGAGAGTGCGGCGCCGAGTAAGAGATTGACCGAGCGCTGTAGCCGGTTGGCCCGCGCCGCCCTAAGAGCGGCAAGGCCTTCAGGCATCAGGACCAGGAGCGCGATGATCACACCGCCGATGGCGGGAGGTGCGGCGGCTTCGACGATCCCGAAATCGACAATCTTGGCCAGTCTTTCTGCCAAGAGAATGATGGGGGCTAAAGTCAGGATCAGGAACCCCGCGTGGAACCACGCGGTCGGCTTCCGTTCCAGAACCTGGTCGGGGTGGAACGCATCCGCTGCTGCTTCCCCGTCACCGGGAGCTTCCGGTTCCTCGAAGAATGTACGGTGCCGGGTGGTCTGGATGCCGAGGAAAACAGCGTAGAGCAGGACGGTAATGCAGGCGAAAAAAGCAGCCTGAAACGGATCGAAGGTCGGGTTCGGCGTTGATGTTGTGAAGTTCGGCAGGACCAGCGCAAAAACCGCAAGGGGCAGTAGGACGGCGATGAAGGCGCGAGCCCCGGGCAAATTGTAATCCTGTTGCCCGTGGCGCAAGCCTCCGAGCAGCAAAGATGCGCCTGCCAGCCCGTTCAGTACTAACATGAGCACCGCGAACATGGTGTCGCGGGCAAGCGTCGGTGCAGCTTCTCCCGTCAGCATAACAGCGGCGATCAGAGCAACTTCGATGCCGACCACGGCCAGGGTGAGGACCAGTGTGCCATAGGGTTCACCCAAGGCTTCCGCCAGCCGGTCCGCATGACGAACGACGCCGAATGCTCCCCATAGCATGGCGCCGAACAGCCAGGCAAACATAAGACCGGCCATGACAGGATCCCGTAGATCACCGATCAGGTGATCCGCGCCGAGCTCGAAGGCTGCAAACGTGGAGGCTCCAACCAAGAGAGGCAGAACATATTTCAGGAAATGTTTAAAAATGCGCGATGCTCTTTTGGGCGCAGTGGCGGGCACTGAGGCACTCCGTAAGCTAAGGAGGTGAAACGACCTCTTTAGATAGCAGGTCGGTGGTCATATTTCGAAACGTAGATCTGCCGCCGGATCAGGTTTTGTCCTGCTTAAGGATCAGATCAATGAAAGGTGCGGAAAATTTCTCCAGTTTTGCCTCGCCAACCCCATGGACCGCCGAGAAGCTTTCCTTGCAGGTCGGGCGCTTGGCGGCCATGTCGGCGAGGCTGCGGTCAGTGAAGACCACATAGGCAGGCACGTTGCCTTCCCGGGCGATTTCCGAGCGGAGCTGTTTCAGGGCCTTGAAGAGTTTCAGCTCCTGGCTGTTCATTGTCTCAGTCGGAACACTGGTGGAGCGTGCCGTCTTGCCCTGTCGTTCGCGGCGCAGGCTGTCCCGGCGGTAGCGGAACGGAAGTTCGCCGCGCAGCAAGGTGCGGCCTTTGTCGCTGACTGAGAGACCGCCAAAGCCCTGAATGTCGAGAGTGAGGAACCCGTTGGCGACGAGCTGGCGGATCAGGGATTGCCAGTCCTTTGCGTTATGCGCGGTTCCGGCTCCATAGGTCTCGACACTCTCATGGCCGAACTTGCGGATACGCTCCGTATTGCCGCCGCGCAGTACGTCGACGATATGCACCGTGCCGAAGCGCTCACCCGTGGCCTGAATGGTTTTCAACGCCAGTACAGCTTCGCCGCTGCCGTCGACCAGATCCATCGGCTCCAGGCAGGCATCGCAATTGCCGCAGGGCTCGGACTCTTCCCCGAAATAGCGCAGCAGGGACTGCCGCCGGCATTCTGCTGCCTCACAATAGGCGATCAGCGCGTCCAGCCGCTTATGCTCGCGCCGCCGCCGATCGCCGTCGTCATGCTCCTGGTCAATGAACATCCGGCGCATGCGGATATCGTCGAGGCCGTAGAGCATCAGAGCCCGTGCGGGTGCACCGTCACGTCCGGCGCGGCCGAATTCCTGGTAATAGGCCTCGACGCTGCCCGGCATGTCCGTGTGCAGCACGAAGCGCACATCCGGTTTGTCGATCCCCATACCAAAGGCGATGGTGGCAACCATGATGACCGCGCTTTCGGACATGAAGACGTCCTGATTGCGGTCACGCTCTTCTTTCGCCAGTCCGGCATGGTAGGGCAGGGCATTGAAGCCTTTCTCCCGCAGGAAGGCGGCGGTCTCTTCCGTTTTTTTGCGCGATAGGCAGTAGATCACGCCGCTTTCGCCTTCATGCAAACCAAGGAAATCCAGCACTTGGCGCTTCCAGTCGGAACGGAGCGTCACGTCGAGCCGGATATTCGGCCGGTCGAAGCCATGCACGAACATCTCCGCATCGCTGCGGAACAGCTTCTCGGCGATATCGAGGCGGGTTACCTGATCGGCGGTGGCGGTGAAGGCGGCAATCGGCACGTTCGGAAAGATGTCCCGCAGCCGGGCGAGATCGTCATATTCCGGCCGGAAGGAGGCGCCCCATTGCGAGATGCAGTGGGCCTCGTCAACCACGAGGAAGGAGAGCTGCAGCTTGCCGATAGCGGCCAGCATGCGGTCCGTCATCAATCGTTCTGGGGAGAGATAGAGCAAATCGACCTCTCCAGCCGCGACACGGCGCCAGATATCGACATTCTCCGCCCGGTCTTTCGCCGAGTTAATGGTCTCGGCCCGCACGCCCGCCAGTTTCAGGGCGGCGACCTGATCCTGCATCAGTGCAACGAGTGGAGAGACGACGACAGTCAATCCGCCGCGGACCAGCGCAGGGAGCTGAAAGCAGAGTGACTTTCCGGAGCCGGTGGGCATCACCGCGAGCGCATTGCGGCCACTCAGAATTGCGTCGACGACGGCTTCCTGGCCCGGTCGAAAACCGTCGAACCCGAATATCCCCTTCAGAACGCGGTATTTCTCGCTCTCAGGATCCGGGCGAACGGCATGCATCATCGGGAAAAAAGTCCAAGTCTGGTGGGCGCGCGCATCTATCGCGTCAAGATATTGTGATCTTGGTACAGGAGGACGGAGAGGCCCGCAACCATGTCCAGGCTCATTCCTGTGCTTCTGGATCGGGGCAAGGGAGTGCCGCTGCCGGGGCGTCGATCAGGTTAGCGAAAGCCTCACGGACATCGGCGCCACGCTTTTCGATGATGCGGTCCAGATCCTCGAAAGTCTCGACTCGGGCAATTCTGGCCAGCCGCGCCTTGAGAGCTTCGGGAGCGGATTGGGGATCGAAATTCTCATCCACGGTGAGGCGTAACACCCACTGAATTGCTCGCCACAGCCGTGTCGTCGCCGACAGATGGTCGGCCAGCCCGGTGTCCATCAGACCCTTTTCAGCCAGCTGGTCGAATACATCCGCCGTATTACCGGAGATCAAGTCTGGATGATCGCCGCAATGCTTCAGCAACAGGTATTGCGCCATGAATTCCAGATCCACCAGGCCGCCCCGCCAGTGCTTGATCTGCCAATGGGAGGTGCTGGGATGTTCCTTCGCGATTCGCTCTCGCATTGCCGAGACATCGCGAAGCAGCCTGTCCGGATCTCGCGGCGCGCCGAGCATTTCCCTGAAGAATCTGGTGAGTTTGTCCGCGAAGGTTGGCGATGCGGCGATGACCCGGGCCTTGGTCATTGCCATCCGCTCCCACGTCCATGCGTCAGCTCGATGGTATTTCTCGAAGCCCTCGTAGCTTGGCACCATCGTGCCCTTATTTCCGTTCGGGCGGAGTCGTGTATCGACGTCAAAGAGACCGCCTTCTGCTGTTTGCGCAGTCAGGGCGGCGATCAGTCGCTGGCCTAACCGGTTGAAGTACGTGCTGGCAGCCAGCGGTTTTTCCCCATCCGACTCGACATCGAAAGGGGCGTCGTACAGGAACACCAGATCGAGGTCGGAGCTGGCGGAAAGTTCCCGGGCGCCAAGTTTGCCGTATGCGATGACCGCAAGAGCGGGAAGCGGACAGTCCGGAATTCTGCCGTGCTGCTTCGCGAACTCGGCTTCGACCCGCGGCAGTAGTGCGGAAATGCCGGCATCCACGATATCTGACAGGCAGGTAGCGGCGCGCGAGGCCGGGACGCGGCCCTGCATGACCTGAATGCCGACCAGGAAGCGCTGGTCGTTGATCCAGCGCCTAGAGATATCGAGAACGTCCTCGTAATAGGTTGCTCTTTCCAGGTCCCTCTCAAGTTCCGACGCAAGGCTGGCCTTGTCGCCCAGACGGTCAGAGGGATCATGGGTCAAGACGCCCTCGAAGAGGGAGGGGTGTTGACCGAGCTGACGGGCGAGCGAAGGCGCCATGCCCATGATATCGGCCAGCATCTCCAGTAGGGGCGGGTTGGCTTGAAACAGGGAGAAAAGCTGGACGCCGGCGGGCAGGCCTTCCAGGAAACGGTCGAACCGCCTGAACGCCTCGTCCGGCTCCGGCGCCTGGCCGAACGAGGACAGGAGAGCCGGGGCGATTTCCGTCAAAATTTGCCGGGAGCGCTCGCTGCGCGTCGCACGATAGCGGCCGTGATGCCAAGCGCGGATTCTGGTGACAACGAAATCCGGATCGCCGAAGCCCATATCTGCCAGTGTTTTCAAAGTCTCCGGGTCGTTATCGACGCCGGTGAAGACGAGGCTACCTTCGATCTCGTTCCCGGAGGAGAGTGGTGCGCTTTCCTCGAACAGATTGCCGTAATGATGCGCGACGGTGGAGAGCTGATGGATCAGTTCCCGTCGGAACCGGTCTGTATCGGCGATACCGAGAAAGCCTGCGATCTGCGCGAGGCCTTCGGCTGTTTCGGGCAGGGAATGGGTCTGCGCGTCGTTCACCATCTGTAGACGGTGCTCGACCGTGCGCAGGAAGCGGTAGGCATCCATCATGGCCTTTGCGACGTCCGGTTTCACCCTGTCGAGCTGGACGAGCGCTTCCATACCGTCGTTGGTCTTCATGCCGCGCAGCCGGGCATCCCGGCCACCCCAGATCAACTGCTGGGTCTGCACGAAGAACTCGATTTCGCGGATGCCGCCGCGACCGAGTTTTACATTGTGACCCTCGACTTTGATTTTCGTGCCGCCCTTGTGGGCTGCGATCTGACGTTTGATCGAGTGGATGTCTTCGATGGCCGCGAAATCCAGATGCTTGCGCCAGATGAACGGGCGTATCCGGGTGAGAAACTCTACAGCCGCTTTTCTGTCCGATCCGATGGCACGTGCCTTGATCAGCGCAGCGCGCTCCCAATTCTGGCCCTGGCTTTCGTAGTAGATCTCGGCGGCGGCGGTGGATACGGCGAGCGGCATGGCACTCGCATCCGGGCGCAGCCTCAGGTCCGTCCGGAAAACATACCCGTCGGCTGTTCGCTCTTCGAGCATCCGGACCACCAGCCGTGTCATGGTCACGAAATGCTTCTGCAGTTCTTCGACATCCCGGTATTGCGGGACTTCGTTGTCATAGAAAACGATCAGATCGATGTCGCTGGAATAGTTCAGTTCGCGTGCGCCGAGCTTGCCCATGCCGAGGCAGATCAGGCCGGAGCCGTCGAGAATGTCTTCGCTGCCGGCGGTGGGAAGTTTGCCGTTGCTTGTTTGCAGATGCAGGGCGTGTCGCCAGGAGATGGAGATGGCAATGTCGGCCAGGTCGCTCAGAGCACCCGTAACCTGCTCAAGCGTCCAGACCCGGGTAATGTCGGCTATGGCCGTGGTCAGCGAATAGTGCCGTTTCAACACACGCAGAGCGGTCATCAGGTCGGCCGTACTCAGGGTGGCAGGATCGAGGGCGGCGGCTTCTTCCTTCAGGCGTGCTTCGGTCGCGTCCGGACCTTCTTCGAGAAGGGCGGCGGCGAATCCGATGTCCCTGATCATTAGCCGGGTCAGATAGGGGCTGTTTGCAAAGAGCCCTTGCAACAGGCGCCCACCGTTCCGATGTTCGGCTATGAAGCATGCTCTGTCGGTGAGGGCCTGGTCTGAAAGCAGACCGGGCTGTTCCTGCCAGCGCTCGAGGCCGACACGGGCCGCCTCGGCATCCGTTATTTCCGGGAAATGCTCTATTTGGTCCAGAAACACCGACGCCCCCGGTATTGGTTAAACTTGGTGAAGGGTGCGCACGGTCAGGACGGACGTCAACCGGACAGGCCTCCGGATCACCTCGTGTCACCACGATTTATAGTCATTATCGTCTTTAACGTCGCCAGTCGGCATACCCTATGATAAGCGGAACAATCCTGAGCCAAGAGTGCCCCGCGTGCTGATAAGAACCACCAAGATCGCCCTTGAAGTCGCAGCTGCGATCTTTGCCGGTATTCTCGTGCTCGCGGCCCTGGTTTTTTGGCGAGCCAGCACGCAGCCGGTCTCACTCGAATTTTTGAAGCATCGGGTTGCCGAAGCCCTTATCCCTGCTGAACGCGGCACAGCGTCGTTCGGTGCGCTCAGTATGGAATGGCGTGGCTGGAGCCGGTTGTTCGAGGTTCGGGTGACCAGCTTGCGCCTCAACAATCAGTCCGGCGGTCTCATCTTGTTTGCCCCGTCCGCGGATATCGCGTTGGCGGGGCCGCAGCTTCTGCTCGGCGAGATTGCGCCAGTCCATATTGCCATTGATCAGCCTGTCCTTAATCTGGAGCGGCGGTTCGATGGGTCCTATGCGCTCTATGGTGCAACGCCATCCGGCGGCGACGTGGATGTGGACGCCGGTAACCTTTTGTCTGTGCTGCAGGAGCCCCCAAAGAGCGAAAAGCAAGGACTGGCTGGTCTTGAGCGACTTGAAAGGTTCTCCCTGAGACGCGCCACCGTGCGCGTGAGAGACGACGCCGGACAATTCGGTAACATCAGAATGTCTGGTTTTGACGGCACGTTTGCGCGTGAGCGCAACGGCTGGCGCGTTGAAGCGCGGGCGGATCTCTCGGTAGGCGGCGACAGTGTCGAAATTCGGGGAGACGGCAATTACTTTTACAGAAGCCGCACGCTTGACGGTTCGGTTCTGTTTCAGGGACTGGCGCCAGACCTTGTTCTTTCCCGCCTTCCGGAACTTCCTGTCGATTTCTCTGTGTCGAGCAGGCTCAGCGGCAGCATCGCTTTTGCACTGGAGGACTTCCGCGCGCTGGAAAGCATCGATGTAATCGCGACCGCCACGAACGGTGCGATTTCTGTTGGCTCCGTCCTATCGGCTCCTCTTCCCTACGACAGCCTGCGCTTTCAAATCGGCTATGATGGCCGCGAAGATTCTGTGGCACTGCGCAATTTCGTCCTAGAGAGGGGCGAGATGGTTGCCATGCTGCAGGGATCTCTCACGGACCTGTCCAACCCTGCGCTGGAGCTTTCGACGAAGATCTCCGGCCTGCCGGTGGACAACATCAAGGATTACTGGCCCCCGGAGCTCTTTGAAATAGCACGTGGCTGGACCACGCAAAATCTGCAGGAAGGAACTATCACAGAGATCAAGGCCCAGGTGACAGGGCATATGGATGTCGGCATGGAAACCCGATTCAGGGACGTCGCCGTCAAAGGCGATCTGGCATTCCAGGATGTCACGGTGCATTATCTGCCACCGCTTCCGCCGGCACTTAAGGTTGGCGGCACGATGAGCTTCACGGAGAAGCGCCTCGATGTGGCTGTAACAACAGGGCACCTCGACGGGGTCACGCTGAAACGAGCAGATGTCTCGCTCACCGGCATTCACACAGTCAGCGATGATTTCGCGATGATAGATGCCGAAATCGACGGGCCGATCTCTGATATTCTCCGGGTGCTCGATACGGAGCCTTTCGGATATGCGCGCGCCCTTGGTCTTTCTCCTGATGAGGTTGCTGGAACGGCGCAAGGACGCATGCATTTTGAGATGCCGCTGCTCCGGGTTATGACGTTCGACATGGTCGATATTTTGGCGGAGGGACAGCTTTCTCAGGTCTCGCTGCCCACGCGCACGACGCGATTGCCATTCGATCAAGGGGAAATGTCCCTGAGGCTCGATAAGAACGGCATGCTGTTGGACGGCAGTGGCGCACTTTCCGGGTTGCCTATGCAGCTTGGCTTCCTGCAATCCTTCGACAAGGAGGCTGAGATCCGCCGCCGAACCCATGTCATTGTGAGGCCGGATACGGATAAACTCGCGGATCTGGGGTTCGACATCCGTCGCTTCGCCAGCGGGGAGGTTGAGCTCGATGCGACCATCGAGGAGGCGACCGATACCGAGGCGACAATCGATCTCGTCCTGGGATTGCAGAATACCGAGCTAGATATTGATGAGCTTGCCTGGGAGAAACCCTCGGGTGCTGCGGGAACGCTGCGGGCCAGTCTGAAGACGCGGAACGATGCGCTGGTCTCGATTGACCGTTTTCAGGTCGCGACTGGCGACCTTGCCGCATCCGGGGCCGTCGAGTTTTCAGACCAGACGAAATTGCCGCGCCGTTTGACGGTCGAGCGGTTGCAGATCGGCAAGACAGACCTGTCAGGGGTGATTGCCGCGGATGGAGACGGTGGACTCACCGCGAATATCGAAGGCCCGTTCGCCGATTTGCGCCCGCTTGTTGATCAGTTCGACGGGCAGTCGGGAGAGATAAATCTGCCGCTTGTCGTCAATGCACGAGTCGATCAGGTGCTGATCGGTGACCTCGATCCGATGGGCGATGTCACCGTCTTGCTGGAAAACGACGGAGCGGGGACGTTGTCTTTCGCAGCAAATGGATTGCTTGGAACGGAGCCGGTCGATTTATCCTATTCGACCGCTGACGATAGCGCGCAATTTGAAATCCGCTCCCAGAATGCCGGAAACATGCTGAAGTCGTTCGAGGGGTTTGACTCAATTGCGGGTGGGAAACTCGTTGCTTCGGGTATGCGCGAGGAGCGGGACGGCCACACGGGATGGAATGTCTCGTTGTCGGTTCTCGATTTCAATCTGATCGACGCGCCGGTTATGGCCCAGCTACTGAGCGCGGCGTCAATTGCCGGGCTGCCTTCCGTTGTGCAAGGGCGGGGCATTCATTTTTCCAGCCTCGATATCGGCATGCATGTCTCTGAGGAAGTGGTGGTTCTGGAGAGGCTTTTGGCGCGAGGCGCTGCGCTCGGTATTTCGGCTTCCGGGTCGATTGACCGCATTGAAGACGAGATGGATTTAAATGGCATGCTCGTCCCGGCCTACGTGCTGAACGAGCTCATCGATTCAATTCCGCTGATCGGCACGCTTTTAACCGGCGGTGAAGGCGAGGGGTTCCTGGCGTCGGAATTCGGAGTGACCGGTCCGCTGGAAAAACCGCTGGTTTCGGTCAACCCTCTGACTGCGTTGACCCCGGGAATCTTCCGCAATCTGTTCCGGTTTTCGGATGCGCCGCCCAAGGATCCTGAATCTGACGAGCCGCCGGCGGAAGATACCAGCCGCTAAACTGCGGCAGTTCTGTAAAACAGAAAACTGCCGCAGCCCAGTGAATCAGATTTCCAGCAGCACGTGCTTTTTCTTACCGGACGACAGTTTGACCACGCCATCGGTGATGTCCGCGTTGCCGAGCTTCAGTGTCTCGTCGGAAACGGCGACATCATTGACCCGGGCACCGCCATTCTTGATCAGCCGGCGGGCTTCACCGTTGGTCGTGGCAAGTCCGGCAATACGCATCGCATCGACAATCCAGAGACCTTCGGAAAGCTGCGACGCTTCGACGGAGACGCGTGGCAGGCTGTCGCCGAGAGTGCCTTGCTCGAAAGTCTTGCGTGCTGACTCGGCCGCTGTATCGGCTTCGTCCCGGCCATGTAGCAGGGCGGTCGCTTCGTTCGCGAGCACCTTCTTGGCGTCATTCAGCTCGGCGCCTTCCAGCTTTTCCAGCCGGCCGATTTCGTCGAGCGGCAGTTCGGTGAAGAGACGAAGAAATTTGCCGACATCCGCGTCCTCTGTGTTCCGCCAGAACTGCCAGTAATCGTATGGCGAGAGCCGCTCCTTGTTGAGCCATACGGCGCCATTTTCCGTTTTGCCCATTTTCTGGCCGGAGGCGGTGGTGAGCAGCGGTGTGGTCAGACCGTACACTGATTGTTGGTCGACCCGCCGGGTCAGCTCGACGCCATTGACGATGTTACCCCACTGATCCGAGCCGCCCATCTGCAACTGGCAGCCGTACCGTCGGCGCAATTCCAGAAAGTCATAAGCCTGCAGAATCATGTAGTTGAATTCTAAGAAGCTTAGAGACTGCTCGCGTTCCAGGCGCGTCTTCACGCTGTCGAAGCTGAGCATCCGGTTGACCGAGAAATGCTGTCCGATCTTTCGCAGGAACGGGATGTATTCAAGCCCGTCCAGCCATTCGGCATTGTCGCACATGATCGCGTCGCTGGTTTCCTCCCCGAAGCTGAGGAAGCGCTGGAACACGGTCTTGATACCTGACTTGTTGCGCTCGATGTCGTCGTCCGAGAGCAGCTTGCGGGCCTCGTCCTTGAAGGACGGGTCCCCGATCTTGCTGGTACCGCCGCCCATTAGGACAATCGGCCGGTGACCGGCCCGTTGCAGATGGCGCAGCATCATGATTTGGATCAGGCTACCGACATGCAGGCTGTCGGCTGTACAATCGAAGCCGATATAGGCAGTCACGACCTTGTTGTTCAGCATCTCGTCGAGTGCGTCATTATCGGTGCATTGATGGACGAACCCGCGCTCGCTCATGGTCTGCATGAAGCCCGATTTGAACTGGCTCATGGTCGTGTTCCCGGTGAAGATGTGTCAGAATCCAAGGCGCGAGCACTTAGCACATGGCTACCCCGGTCTCAACCGGAACCGCCGTTTTGCCGGGCTTTGTGCGTTCGATAATGAGTTTTCGCGGAGATGTCGTGGTGAACGGGCAGAAGACATACCGGGCAATCGGCCTGATGAGCGGTACCTCGATGGATGGGGTCGATGCGGCTCTGGTTGAGAGCGACGGCGAGGGGACAGTGCGCCGGTGCGGCTTTCTCAGCACGCCGTATCCCGATGATTTCCGGGCTCGGCTGCAATCCGTCATGGGCAATGTCGGCGATGTGCCCGGTGTCGCATCCGAATTAACCGAACGTCATGCGGAGGCTGTGTCTGCTCTGCTAAACGCTGAAGGTATGGAAAGCACAGAAATCGATGTTATAGGCTTTCATGGACAGACCGTTCTGCACGAACCGGCGCAGCGCCGGACGGTTCAAATCGGGGTGCCGGATATGCTGGCGCGTCTGACGGACTGCCCCGTTGTTTTCGATCTGCGGCTTGCTGACGTCGCCGCCGGTGGGGAGGGCGCACCACTTGTGCCGGTCTATCATCGGGCGTTGACGCGACGGCTCGGCTCCTCGGCCGCTGTGCTTAATCTCGGAGGTGTGGGGAACGTTACCTGGATCGACGGAGATGGAAGCGCTGGTCCGGAATCAATGCTGGCTTTCGATACAGGCCCCGCGAATGCTCTGGTCGACGATTTCGTAAGGGCACGGCGTGGCGAGCGTTTTGATGCCGGTGGCATTTTAGCGGCAAAGGGACGGGTCGACGAAGCACGTTTGGCGGATCTGCTTAGTGATCCGTATTTTGATCGTCAGCCCCCGAAATCTCTCGACCGGGACCATTTCGCGCGTCGCGCGACGATAGCTGTTTCTGGTCTGTCAGATGAGGATGGCGCCGCGCTGCTCACAGCGTTCTCGGCGGCCTCGGGCGCTCTGGCCGAACGGTGGTTCCCGCATCCCGCAAGGCAATGGATCGCCTGTGGTGGCGGCCGTCACAATGCAACACTCATGGCCATGCTGGCAGAGCGATTGAGTGCCCCCATTGCGCCAGCGGACGATCTTGGCTGGAACGGCGATGCCATTGAGGCCGAGGCATTTGGTTATCTGGCAATTCGTAGTTTGCAGGGAAAGCCGTTGACCTTCCCTGGTACAACCCGCGCGCCGGTGCCGCTGTCAGGCGGCACCTTGCACAAGCCAGACTGAGCCCGGCGTTATTTTGAGGCTTCGGCGAGCTGCTCGCTCTCCGGCAGGGATTTGTTCAGGTAGCCGGTGACCGCTTTGTTCACATCTTCAAGATGTTTGGTGAAATAATGGTTGGCGTTTTTCACCACGACATGGTCGATGACAATGCCTTTTTGGGCGGACAGCTTATCCACCAGTTTCTTCACTGAGTCCGGCGGTACGACGTCATCTGAATCGCCATGCACCATTATGCCAGAGGCCGGGCAGGGCGCGAGGAAGGTGAAATCGAACATATTGGCCGGCGGGGCAATGGAGATGAAGCCGGTGATCTCCGGGCGGCGCATCAGAAGCTGCATGCCGATCCATGCACCAAAGGAAAAGCCGCCAACCCAGCAATATGGGGCATTAGGATTGTAGGTCTGCAGCCAGTCCAGAGCCGAGGCGGCATCGCTGAGCTCGCCCTCACCACGGTCGAACACGCCCTGGCTTCTTCCGACTCCGCGGAAGTTGAAGCGCAAAGTCGAGAAACCGCGATTCACAAAGTTCTGGAACATGGAATAAACGACTTTGTTATTCATAGTCCCGCCATGCTGCGGATGCGGATGCAACAGCAGAGCAATGGGAGCATTTTCTTTCTTGCTGTGGACGTAACGTCCCTCAAGGCGCCCCTCGGGACCATTCATAATGACTTCAGGCATACGATCCGTTCCTCAACCGCCGGTATTCCGGCTCACCCGATCCGGTCGGGCGGATAATTGCTGACTGCTCACAACGAGCATATCAGGGTAACCCGTCTCTATCCCGGTTTACATTTATTGCGTATTAGCTGTAATCTCAATCTAACAGCAAGAGTCTGGCTTTAGCTTACTCGGGCTGTAAAATTCAAGTGTAGCATTGCAGCCCGTACGCGGACGCATAGGTCGATGCACATTGTGACCATAGAAAATAGGTCGCTATTTCGTAACTGAACGGACGGGACCTCCGTTCTACTGCAACGTTCACCGTTTGTTGGGGCCTCGGTGAGCTGTGACCATATCGGCACGGGGGTCGAATAACGTGAAGTTCAGTACTAAAGGGCGCTACGCAGTTATGGCTGTCTGCGACCTGGCCCGACATGATGATGGACGGCCGGTCTCTCTGGCTGAAATAGCCTCGAGACAAAAAATCTCAGTTTCATATCTAGAACAAATGTTCGCTCAGCTCCGCAAAGCCCGGTTCGTAAAGAGTGTGCGCGGGCCTGGTGGCGGCTACTTGCTCGCGGTAGAGCCGGCACAGATCAAAATCTCCGAGGTTATGACGGCGATCGAGCATCCGGTGCGAGGGAACCAGGACGATGATGGCATGTTCGCGACGAGAGGGTGCTCGGACGATCCGACGAAGCCTCTCTGGGAAGAAGTTGGGCGTCAGGTTCTCGGATATCTGGACAAGGTAACCGTTGAGGATTTGATGACGGGGCGTGTGCCGCACTGAGTCGCTCCTTTCTTGACGGTTTTGTCCCGCCTGCTTATCTCGGCTGAGCGATGGGCCGGGATTTGGGGCGACAATGTCAGACAGAGTCTATGCGGACTACAACGCGACAGCGCCGCTAAGGGGTGAAACCCGCAGTGCGATGATCGGAGCGATGGATGTAATTGGTAATCCATCCTCTGTTCATGGAGCAGGCCGTGAGGCCCGCGCGCTGATTGAGACGGCCCGCCGCCAGGTGGCGGGCCTGACCGGCGCCGCGCCGCAATCGGTCGTGTTCACCAGTGGAGGCACCGAAGCTTCGGCTCTGGCGCTCAAAGGCTGCGGACGCACCCGGGTTTTCACCAGCGCTATCGAACATGAAGCTGTCCTTGCGGCCGTGCCAGAGGCTGTCCGCCTGCCGGTCGATGCCGAAGGCGTTCTGATGCTTGATGCCTTGCAAGCCGCTCTTTCTGGCGGCGGAGAAGACTGTCTTGTCTCCGTGCAATGGGCGAACAATGAAACCGGTGTGTTGCAGCCAATCGAGCAGATCGTTGAAATCGCACATGCAAACGGGGCTCTGGTTCATAGTGACGCGGTCCAGATCGCAGGCAAGCTCCCCATCGATATGAAGGCCGCAGGTGTTGATCTGATGTCCGTTTCTGCCCACAAGATTGGCGGGCCAGCGGGTGTTGGTGCCCTCATCGTGCGAGAGGGGCTGGATATCAAAGCTATCCAGTCCGGCGGGGGGCAGGAGAAGGGGCGTCGCTCGGGCACGGAGAACAAGATCGGCATTGCCGGTTTCGGTGCCGCCGCGGAAGCCTCTTTGATCACGCTTGGCGACTGGCAAAGGGTTGCGGTGCTGCGTGATCGGTTTGAAGCAACGGTTCGGCAGGCCGGGAATGGCGCCCGCATTTTTTCGTCAGGAGTTGCGCGCCTGCCCAATACCAGCTGCGTGTCGATCCGAGACGCCAGGGGAGAGACCCAGGTGATTGCGATGGACCTTGCCCGGGTTGCCGTCAGTTCGGGCTCCGCCTGCTCGTCAGGCAAGGTCCGGCGAAGTCATGTGCTGGACGCTCTGGATCCAGGCTCCCCGGATGCGGAAACCGCGATTCGTGTTTCGATCGGGTGGGAAACAACGGAAGAAGATATCGACAGGCTTGTCGCGGCCTGGTGTGATTTGTACAAACGCTCATCAGACAATCAACAATAATCCGCCTACAGCGGAATCGAACGGAGAGTGATTTGCCCCGCATGATATTCATCGGCCGTGACGGCACCCGTCAGGAAGTCGATGCCCCGCTCGGATATACGTTGCTGCAGATTGCGCGTGAAAACGATGTTGATATCGAAGGCGCCTGCGAGGGGTGTCTCGCTTGCGCGACCTGCCATGTGCATGTTGCCGCGGAATGGTATGAAAAAATCCCCGCGCCAAGCGATGACGAGGAAGACATGCTCGATCTCGCTTTCAATATCGTTGATACCTCCCGTCTTGGATGTCAGGTCAGGATCACTGAAGAGCTCGACGGTCTGGTCGTAACATTGCCGCCGGATGGTACGGCGTGAGCGAGGTTCTTGTTCCTGAAGGTAGTTTTCTCGGCCGACTGATCACCGCCGCGCCAGATGCATGGCAGGCTTATATCGCGCACCCTTTCGTGGCGGGCATGGCGGACGGCACGCTGCCGGAAGCGGCGTTCAAGCATTATCTTGGCCAGGACTATCTGTTCCTGATCCATTTCGCCCGGGCCTATGGCCTTGCTGTCTACAAGGCTGACAGGCTTGAGGATATGCGTGCCGCCTCCGCCGTCATCTCCGGCATTCTCGACGTTGAGATGGACCTGCATGTGAAGTATTGCGCCGGGTGGGGGCTGACGGAAGCGGAGATGGCCGCATTGCCGGAAGATCCGGCCTGTATGGCCTATACGCGCTATGTGCTGGAGCGCGGCATGGCGGGCGACATGCTAGACCTGCATGTGGCGCTAGCGCCATGCGTCGTCGGTTATGGCGTGATCGGTGCCCAACTTGCGGCGGACCCGGCGACAAAGCGGGACGGCAATCCTTATCTCGCCTGGATCGAGATGTATGCGGGCGAGGAATATCAGGATGTCGCACGCGGTGCGGCCGCCCATCTCGACGCTCTCGCGGCCCGGCGCGGCGGTGAAGACCGGTTTGCCGAGCTAGCCAAAACCTTCGAGGCGGCGACCGTGCTGGAACGGGATTTCTGGCAGATGGGTCTGAATGCCGTCTGAGCGCGGATACAGCCATGCGCTGAGTTTTCTTGTCTCTACCGCCGTTTTTCCTATATTGCGCCCATTATGACTGCACACACGCTCAACTCGCTCGGAATTGCCAAGGCCCCGAAAGACACGAGGGTCGTCGTCGCCATGTCCGGCGGGGTCGACAGTTCCGTGACTGCGGCGCTTATGGCGGAGCAAGGTTATGATGTCGTCGGCATCACGCTGCAGCTCTACGATCACGGCGCGGCTTTGGCCAAGAAGGGCGCCTGCTGTGCAGGTCTCGATATCCATGATGCGCGCACTGTCGCCGATGCGCTCGGGTTTCCCCATTACGTACTCGATTACGAGAGCCGCTTCCGTCAGGAAGTGATCGATGATTTCGCCGACAGTTATTTGCGTGGCGAAACCCCGATCCCTTGCGTGCGCTGCAATCAGACAGTCAAGTTTCGCGACCTTCTGGCGACCGCAAGGGAGCTGCAGGCTGATGTGCTCTGCACGGGGCACTATGTGCGCCGGGTGGAGGGTGAGAATGGGGCGGAGTTGCATCGCGCCATCGACCCGCAGAAGGACCAGAGTTATTTCCTGTTCGCGACCACGCGTGAACAACTCGATTTCCTGCGCTTTCCGCTCGGCGGAATGGAGAAAGAGGAAACCCGCGAGCATGCTCGGCGTTTTGGTCTAGCGATAGCGGATAAACCGGACAGCCAGGATATCTGCTTTGTACCGAACGGGCGCTATGCCGAACTGGTCGAAAAGCTGCGTCCCGGCGCGGCGGAGCCGGGCGAGATCGTGCATCTGGACGGGACCGTACTCGGCCGCCACAAAGGCATCATTCACTACACTATCGGTCAGCGGAAAGGCCTCGGTATCGGCGGCCGCCGCGACGATGACGGCAATCCCGATACCGACGCACTCTATGTCGTCCGGCTAGACCCTGCGGCCTGTAAGGTGGTGGTTGGCCCGCGTGAGGCGCTGGGCCGCGAAATCGTCTATGTTGACCAGTTGAACTGGCTTGGAGATGCGCTGCCAGGAGAGGCCGGCATACCAATCGAGGTGAAGTTGCGCTCTGCTACACGCCCTGCAACGGCTCGGATCTATACGGACAGCGAAGGACGGGGACGCATTCTGCTCGATATGCCGCAGCACGGCATCGCCCGAGGACAGGCTGCCGTTTTCTATACTCCCGGAGATTCTACCCGGGTACTTGGCGGTGGCTGGATAACTGGTACCGAAGAGAGTGTTGCGGCAGCCTGACCCTCGTCAGAATCACAAAGAGTGTCAGGCAAGAAATTTGATCATCGCGAATCCGCCGACCAGCAGCAGGAAACTGGCTGTGGTCCAGAGACCGAGATTTTTCTCGATGGTCTTCTGCACGGCGGGCCCGAATTTCCAGCACAGAGCGGCGACGAGATAGAATCGGAGGCCCCGCGCCAGCACCGAAGCGATGATGAAGACGGCAAGGTCGAGATGGGCCACGCCGCTGGCAATGGTAATGACCTTGTAGGGAAACGGCGTGACACCGGCACCAAAGACGATCCAAGCACCCCATTCGTTGTACTGGTCGGTGAAGGAAGTGAATTTGTCGGCATAGCCATAGAATTCCAGCAGCTTTAGCCCGATGGTCTCGTAGAGCAGCGCGCCGATCGCATAACCGAACAGTCCGCCAAGGACGGAAGCTACGGTGCAGATGCCCGCCGCCCGCCAAGCATTACGCCGGTCAGCCAGAACCATGGGAATTAGCATGGTGTCCGGCGGGATCGGAAAAACAGAGCTTTCGATGAAGGAAATCAGCGCCAGCCAGTAATTCGCCCGCTTGTGCGCGGCGGCCCGCATCAATCGCTCGTAGGTCGCTTGCAGCATGCTGTCTGATGTCCCAAAACTCAGACCGGGTTTTCTCCGGCGCGAGGATCGCTTTACCAGTCGCCATGGCTGGCACGCAAGCTATCGGTTGCGGATTGACCGGCTGATGCTTTTGGCTATTATGCGCGCTCCTCGCAAATCGGGGCCCCTGTGGCGGAATCGGTAGACGCGGCAGATTCAAAATCTGTTTCCGGCAACGGAGTGGGAGTTCGAGTCTCCCCGGGGGCACCATTTCATTCAAAACAGTGCTTTCCCTCTGGCTGGGTTTAACTCGGCGGAGGTGATTGTCGCCGAGTTAATGCCGGAATTGTGGCGGGCGCTGTCCATGGCCCGATAGACGCGCGCGAACAAAAGCCCCAACTCATTGCGGACTTCGTCGAAGTCGGACCATTCCTCGAGCGCAGCCCAAATCATTTCCGCTGTAACCTCGATATCTGCGGCCGCCGCTTGGCGGTGTCCTGACAGACACTCCGGAGCGGCAGCTTCAGTCTCGACTCTATGCATGTCTCACGTCCATCTGGACTAGAAGCGGTAGCCCACGAAAAGTCCGGTCATGAACGCGTCGGCGGAGCCCTGTTCGTCCACGATCGGGCTGTCGGCGGTGTCGCCGAGAAGCCGGCTGTATCCAAGTCGTCCAGTGAGATTCCAGTTTTCGTTCACGGCGTAATTGACGCCGATTGAAAGGCTTACATCCTTGAACCCGGCGTCGGGGGTGTACTCCCGGTATCCGCTGCGGAGCGACTGACCTGAATCGATGCCGAAGAATGACTGGGTATAATTCTCATCGGCCCAGCTTGTCGCGATACCGGCTCGCATGGACCAGCTTTCGTTGAAACGGTGTTTGTACCCGGCCTCAAGCTCTATGGTCATGCCTTCATGGCCGTCGCCTACGTCCTGAAATGCTGTTATCCCAGCTGAGAACGGGCCGGCATCATAGCTAATAAATCCGCCAATCTCGGCGGAACCATCGACATTGCCAAGTCCCTTTAGCGCATCGTTATCATCCTCGTCCCGTCCCATCTGGTAGCGCACCAGCGGGCCGATCTTGAGCTGGTTGCCTGCGTCCGATCCGTTCCAGATCAGGAGGTTGGCGCCAAGCGACGGTCCGTCGAGAAATACGCGGTCCTTATAGCTGATTTTGACAAGAGGCAGCGGGTTGACCTCGTAGTCGTCGCTGCCTTCGTAGTCGGGCGTGGCTATGGCACCGGCGCCAATCAGCACGTCCCAGTCGGATGATGGTTCCTCCGCTAGGACGCTGCAAGAACCACCCAGTACTGCCAACCCGCTGATCATCAGCATCTGGACCGTCATCCGGGCGCCGAGCAATTTTGTAATCTGAAATCCCATACTGAAAATCCGTTCGCTGTTTGTGTCGCGACGGCAAGTTACGGATGGGCTCGCTGGAATGAGTGTCAGCGCCGTATCAATATGTTTCAGAATGTTGCAGTGCGATGCGGGCGGCAGATAAATGGGGTAAGGTTTCATGCAAACGGAGAGACCGATTGAATCAGTATGGCAACCCCAAGGCTGGCGTGACGCATGTTCTCGTGGTCGATGATGATCAACGTATCCGCATGATGCTGGCACGATTTCTCGTCGATCACGGACTCCGCGTCAGCCAGGCGAGCAATGGTGTGGAGATGTTTCAGGTAAGCGCTGATGCGCGGATCGACGTGATTATTCTCGACGTCATGATGCCTGGCGAGGATGGCCTGTCACTCTGTCGCCGAATGCGAGCGCAAAGTGCGGTGCCTATTATCCTCCTGACGGCGATGAATGCCGATACTGACCGCATAATAGGGCTGGAAATTGGTGCGGATGACTATGTGGTCAAGCCATTCAACCCGCGAGAGCTTCTGGCCCGTATCCGTGCAGTCACGCGCCGGATGATAGCTGGCAGCAGCATCCCGCAACATCGCGGCAATGCCACATATGATTTTGAGGGCTGGGTGCTGGACGCCAACCGCCGGACGCTGGTCTCCCCTGATGGCGCATTAACGGACCTTACAAGCGGTGAGTTCGATTTGCTGCTGGCCTTTCTTGAGCATCCGCAGCGCGTCCTAAATCGCGACCAGCTGCTTGATCTCGCTCACGGCAGATCGAGTCAGGCCTTCGACCGCAGCATCGACGTCCAGATCAGTCGGCTCCGCCGCAAGATCGAGGCCAACCCGCAGAGCCCGGCCTTCATCAAGACGGTTCGCAACGAAGGATATTTTTTTACCGCCACAGTTAGTGCCTTGCCCATGGCGGGAGATGAGCGATAGCCAATCAGGAAAAAAGCTGGCTCATGCATATACCTTTCTGGTCCCGCCTGCGCCTTGCCCCGCGGATTGGCATTGTTATCGTCCTCACTCTGGTGATGACAATGGCGACGGACGAACTTCTCGCTAAGCTGGTCGGCATGCCCGACATTTTGTTTTTTGAGAGGGATTGGCTGGTCGACGCCGTGGCCGAAGCGGCGCTACAGGCCGAGCAAACCGATCCTGACGAGTGGGATGTGGTGCTCGAGAGCGTGCCTGCGGCACAATGGCTCGATTTTGTGGAATCCGCCGAGCAACCGATAACCAATCAATGGGCGCAGGGAGCATTCGGGCGGATCCGGGATGATCTCGCGGAGCGCCTTGGTCTACCTTCTGGTGCTGTGCTCTTGCGGGCAGGCCATACCGAAGGGCCCGACCGCGCGCTGACGCCGGTCGTGATCATACTCGAGAGCATCCCGACATTGATCTCCGATCTGATAGAAGACGATACGGACAAGATGGTGGTTGAGCATCTCCGGATTGCGGTCCGGCTTTCCTCTGGAGGGTGGCTCACGATCTCTCCCAAAAGCGATGGACTGGAAGCCGCCCGCTTTATTCGCAATCTGCTCGTACCGATCGCGGCCATTCTGCTGATTTGTGGACTGTCGATCTGGGTCGCACGCAGTATCGCGAGACCGCTCACCGACCTATCCGCAGCTGCAGAGCGTCTTGGACGGGATCGGGAGCCGACGCTGCTCGGTAATTACGGAAGCCCCGAGCTTGACGCTATCGCGGGCTCGTTCAACGAGATGCAGCACGATCTGAAGCGTTTTGTTGACGACCGGCTTCAGATGGTCGCCGCCATTTCGCACGATCTGCGAACACCGCTCACACGGCTTCGGCTTTTTGCGGAGTATTTACCGGATGAAGAGCAGAGGCGCATGGTACTGGCGGATATCCGTGACATGGAAGCAATCGTCAGCTCAACGCTGACCTTTGCGAGCCAGCAGCTCAACAAGGAGTCTGCAGAAACGGTTGACCTCGCGGCGCTCCTGATAAGCATCTGCGACACTGCCTCTGATGCAGGGTGCAGAGTCGCCTATGACGGCCCCGATCACGCTCCCATCATTTGCCAACCAGTGGCGATCCGCCGCGCCTTCGCAAACTTGATCGACAATGGGTGCAAATACGCGACGTCAGTGAATGTGGTGCTGGAGGTTGCTGTTGATTCGATTCGGGTCAAGGTGTCGGATGACGGGCCGGGTATTCCCCCCGAACAGGTTGACGCAGTTCTCCGTCCCTTCGTGCGCTTGGAGGCCTCGAGAAACCGGGATACTGGAGGAAGTGGGCTTGGCCTTACCATCACAGATGAAGTCGTTCGCGCCCATTCCGGTACAATGACTTTTGCGCCAGCAACACCTCATGGCCTGGAAGTTACAGTCACATTGCCCCGCGTTACCTGATGGCCGACGCTACTTTGCAGATATGGGGGCGGGTCCCTGGAAAGACTCACGAATGATTGTTCAAGTCGTTCCGGTTGCAGGTGAATGTGTCGACTTATGCTTCAAGGTTTTCTTGCGGGCTGAACAAAGTGAACAGGCACACAATTTTTACCGTTTCTTATAAGAAATCCTGAGTCTCATTAAGCCGCTTCATAGTTTGAAAATCTTGCAAAAATCAGTGATTTTTGCGCTAATTAATTAATCTGGAAGCTTTGGGATTCCGCCATATGGCGAATAACATCAGTGTCGCGCAGACCTTCGAGCGGCGCGGGACCTGCATCCCGTTCACATCGAGTGAATCCTTGCGCCATACACGCGCACGTCTTTATCAGCATGGAAACGACAGAATCCTCGAAGCGGTGATCCCGAGTTTCGGCGGCGGCCGGCGTGGCGAGTTGATGGTGGTGCCGTGGAAGGATCTGCCTGATTTTGCTCAGTTGTCGGAGCGGGACAGGGAATTGCACGATGGCGTTCCCGGAATTGTTGGCAAAAATGGCATCGATCCGCTGCAGGTGCGTGAGATTCTTCACAAGGTGAACGCTGCGTATTCGGACGATCCGGAAGAGCGGGCCAGGGCGCGTGAGCAGGCTCAGCAAGATAGCGAGGACAAGGAAGTTGTCCGGATGTCCTGCATCGCCCAACTGATGAAAGAATGCGGAATCGAGCGAGGCGACCCCGTGATGGCGGGAGCGAATACCAAAACGCTGGTCGATCTGATGACCGCCGAAGAGTCGAAGACGCATTTCGACCTTGAGATGCTGATCGAGCGGGTTTTCCTGTTCGCCTCCCAGCGCAGCGGTGTGAGCATTGACAACGTGCGGGAATGGCTGGAACCACTGGTCGGCCTGATCACACCGTTCGGAACAGTGAAAGGCACTCAGGCGGACCGTACCAACGGCCACCTGTTTCTGGAACACGTCAACCTGATGGAATTCCGGAAATCCGTCGCCGCCTATATGGAGCAGAAGCCGGAAGAATACGCTGCAGCAGCGGACGTATTGCTGGAAGTGGTTGATCAGACGATCCGTTACGTGGATGAGCGTATCGTGACACTGGATTCCCTGCTTGGGAGTTTTGCCGACGTGTTCTCCCAGCAGGATTCGAATGTGTCCTACCTGGTCAAGCTGCGCCGCGACGTCGCTTTCGCACTTGATGGCTGGAGTGATCTGATCGAGCACTGGACGGAGGCCGATGCATTGGACTGCAAAAAGCCGGATTGTGTTGAAAATCGTGATCGGGCTGTTGCTTATGTCATGAATTTCCTGCCGATCATCCCGCACCGCGAGCTCTATCCGGAGGACGGTTTCGACACTCAGGCCAGTATCGAACGCGCCCGCGCGAAGATCGTTGCGGCTATGCATTCCTGGTCGACCGAGGAGCTGGACAATGAGCTGGCGCGCCGGGTCGAGAAAGGCCAGAAGAAACATGCAGATGCAGAAGCGGGTCGGCTCATTTCCTGAGGTTGACTAATGGCGTTGGCCGGAGTGCGATTGGGAAAACACAACCAATGCAACACCGATCGCCGTCACCAGAATTCCGGCCCCGGCAACAGGCGTTATTACCTCCCCAAAAGCGATATATGCCATGACGGCTGCCGTTGGCGGCACGAGGTAGAACAGGCTCGCTACCTTCGTGGCCTGGCCATGTTTTATCAGGGTCATGAGCAGCGAATAGGCCCCGAGCGAAACGACGAGAGAAAGCCATAGATAGGCACCGATGAATGCAGGCTCCGGGACCAGCAACATGCTTTCAAACAACGCGGCTCCGGTGAGGGTGACGAGAAAAGCCGTCGCGCACTGGATGGCACTGCCGGTGATCAGGTTCATGTCGGTCGCATAGCGCTTCTGGTAGAGCGTCCCGATGCTAATCGACACAAGCGCCAGAACAGAGAGGCCAATGCCGGTCATGCTGACGCCATTCACACTCATCCGGTCAGACAGAACGAGTGCCATGCCAACGAACCCGACAAAACAGCCAAGCCATTGCCGGCGTGTCGGTGGCTCGCCAAGAAAGAGGCCGGAAGCAATGGCGGTCAGAACCGGCTGAAGTCCTGTGACGAGGGCGACCAGCGCTGACGGCATGCCGCTGTGAATGGCGATGAAGATGCTTGAGAGATAAACTGCGTGCAAGAAGAAGCCGACCACGGCGATGTCGAAGACACCGCGCACGGTTGTCGGCCAGCGGGCACCGGTAATCAGGGCGATGATCACAAAAATTGCCGTGACGAGACCGAAACGGCTTGCCATGAAGGTAAGTGGCTCGACATGCGTCAGGCCGAACTTCGCCGCGATGAAAGCCGAACTCCAAAGCACGACAAAGATCACCGGGGCGGCGACCTGCACGACTTTGCTCATTCAAGAAAGTTCGGGTGTGAGTTCACGTAACTGTCCGCAAGTTGAGTCCAGGGGAGAGCATAGCCGTATTGGGTCTGTTTGGCTGAAACGGAAACCGGATCGCGCGGGTGTCCACCATTGTTGAGGAATGCGTGATACTCGGCTCCGATATCCAGAAATCGCCGGTTCGCAGCTTCATCAGCACGATGGGAGCCGGCAAGTGACGCTTCCATCTCCATGACCGCATCTAGTATTTCGCTTGCTGTATTGTCCTCAACGGTAAACCCGCATTTCTCTACGCCACTGAAACTCGAGTTCAGGGCAACTCCGCTCGCAAGGAGCGACCGGAGTTTGGCCGGCGCTCCTTCGCCGTTTGTCCGGTAGGTCTTGAAGACCAGTTTGTCGGCGGGATTCATCCACATGCCGGATTGCAGGACGCCGTTGACCATGAGTTGCGGTATTCCGAGAATGTGGAATATAGCCTCGGGACCGGATGAGCAGGTGACACCGAAGCTGGCGCGAGCGATCAGGCCGGGATCCAGCATGTCCGTATAGTCTGGCTCTTTCCAGACATCGAGAAAGCGAGGATGTGCCAAAGGAGCCTCGACCGAACCGTTAGTGCCGATGCGTAGTACCCAGTATCCTTGGTCGAGTAGATACCGAATAGCCGGCTCGTAAGTCGCAATGTCGGCCGTACGGTAGAAATGGACGTCCTGATCCGGCAGGAAGTTGCGGTCTCGGACATTGAGGACGACGATCCGGTCAGCCTCGGTAATTCTGAGGCGTTCGCAAAACTGTTGTGCTATGCGCGATACCGTTTCGGGGACGGGAAAATGGCGTGGATGCCGACCGCTGTGATGTAACTGCTTGATATAGTCGTCGATAAGACCTGACGGGCCACGCTGATACCATGTGAGGCGGTTGACCGCGAGAGTTCCCGCATCCATGTGGCCCATAAGCAAGATTTGCCTCTTTTCGGTCTCGACGATTGTCGTGAAGGGCTCAATCAGTGCACGAACTCCCATACTATGAAGAGCACGAGAGGCGGGCGGGATGACGATTATCTGGCGGTTGTGAGTCTCGTTGAAAAGCTCCCAGAGTGCATGAGATTCCATTGCGAGATGGCCGATCCGCCATGCTAGCGGCATAATATGAACGGCGGATTTCCCTTCCTGAGATAGATAGGGCGCAACCGTATGAACGAGTTCGGTGACTCGTTCAGGGGCAAATACCTGCATGAGTTCGGTTTCGTGGAGATTGTTGAGTTTCTGCTCATCCGTCATCTGGAGGTCTCCAGTTCAGCAGGGGCTTTAGCGTCGTGGGTTGAACTTTCAGCGTTTTCCCGGGAGTATTTGGATAGGATAGAGCAAGCCTCTGTCAGCTCATTGAGTGACATTGCGTTGTCCGCGACGTCACCAATGTCTTTGATAGCCACATCCGCTTTGTCGATCTGAAGGTCGACCAGATCATACAGATCGTCCACTTGCTGCACGCCGCCGTGGTTGATGATGGCATTGGATCCGAAGCTGGCCCCTCCGGTTACGAGAATGCGCATGTGTCTAACTACCAGCCCAAAGCCTGATTTTGTCCCGACTCAACGCTGCCCCGTGCGCGGGGCAAATGCAAATCAGAACAATTCATTCCCAAAATGCAATTGTATCCCACGATACGGAAACCTAAGATGCTGGAAATCGGCGATCCAACGGACCGGTGCAGGAAAAAAGATTGTATACAAAAACACAGGGAAGATACCGAGTTCATGAACGCAATTCCGAAGCGATCAGATTCAGAGCGATCTGGCCAAATCCAATCCGTGGCGCGCGCCATTAGCGTTTTGAATGCGCTGGCTGCCGACGAAGACGGCATGACCCTTACCCAGATTGCCCATACCGTTACATTGCCGCCATCAACAGTGCACCGGCTGCTAACGACCTTGCAGCAGGAACGCTATGTCCGGTTCGATACCGAGCGTGGCGCCTGGCAGATTGGTGTTCAATGCTTTGCCGTTGGTAATGCCTTCCTGCGTACGCGGGATCTGGTGGCTATTACCCGGCCCTATATGCGGCGCCTTATGGAAGAGAGCGGAGAGACGGTGAACCTGGCTGTCCGTGACAATGACGAAATGGTCTATCTGGCCCAGGTTGAATGCCGCGAGATGATGCGGGCATTTGCAAAGCCGGGAGCGCGGGTACCTATTGCCGGCTCTGCCGTGGGCAAGACCTTACTGGCGCGAATGAAAACGGAAGATGTTTCCAAGCTTCTGACGCGCGTCGGCTCGGAGCATAAAACCCGACGCACTATCGATGCTTTGCCGCGGATGGAGCAGGAGCTGTCGAAGGTCCGTGAGGTCGAATACGGCATTGATAACGAGGAGCATTCGGTGGGGTTGCGCTGCGTCGCTTCAGCTGTCTTCGGTCATCACAGCGAGCCGCTTGCCGCAAT
Organism: Nisaea sp.; assembly: GCF_039990255.1. Taxonomy (GTDB): domain Bacteria; phylum Pseudomonadota; class Alphaproteobacteria; order Thalassobaculales; family Thalassobaculaceae; genus Nisaea. The sequence goes on from NZ_JBDXGG010000022.1 coordinate 75,906, forward strand.
CTCCATATCCGGGCCTACGGCCAGGATCACGGACGAGCGGATTGACAAGCTTGGCAAGATCGTCTGTTCGGTCGCCAGAGAAGCCACAGCCGCGCTCGGCGGGATCTGGCCGGTCACGAAGGCCTGACCGGCCTGCAGCGTCGTCTCAGTCCTCAGTCGTATTCTTCGGCGAAGAACTGCTGATCCATCGAGAGTGCCGGCTGTGCGCAGCCGGCACTGCCGACTACTTTTGCGGGAACGCCGGCGACCGTGGTGTTCTTCTCGACGTTCTTGAGCACAACGGAGCCAGCACCGACGCGGGAGCATTCGCCGACCTCGATATTGCCGAGCACGGTCGCCCCGGCGCCGATCATGGTGCCGCGCCGGATTTTCGGATGCCGGTCGCCTGTTTCTTTGCCGGTGCCGCCCAGCGTCACGCCGTGGAGCAGGGAAACGCCATCCTCGACAATTGCGGTCTCGCCGATCACCACACCGGTGCCGTGGTCGACCATGATGCCTTTGCCGATACGCGCGGCCGGGTGGATATCGACACCGAAAACGCTGTTGATCCGGCTCTGGAAGTATTTCGCCAGGAACGTCCGGTCATGGCCCCATAGCCAATGGCCGATGCGGTAGGCCTGGAGGGCATGGAAGCCCTTGAAATAGAGGAACGGCTCAAGATAGCTGGTGCAAGCCGGATCGCGGTCATACGTCGCGGAGAGGTCCGCGCGGGCTGACTCCCCTATGGAGGCGTCGGAGAGCATGGCGTTGTGCACGACCTGATATACGGAGAGATCGCTCATCTCCGTGCCGCCGAGCTTCTGTGAAATCAGGTAAGCCAGCGCGTCCTCGAAGGTACGCTGGTCCATGACGCTGGCATGCATCCAACTCGCCAGTGCGGATTCCTGTTCCGCCCATTGCGCCGCATCGGTGAGCATAGAACTCCAGACCGGATCGACGACTGCCTTCGGCTTCGGATTGGCGTCTACCATTCTGTTCTCCCCGCCGTCTTGTCGGCGTCCGTGGCATCCGCCGCCCGTCGGGGCGGCGGTGTTGTTCAGGATAGGTAGGTATCCCAAATGCGGAAGCAATATCCAGTCTAACGCAAGGATATCATGCCAAAACCGCAAGATAGAGGGAAAACCCATAAGCTGCGGCGAGTGAGCCAAGCAGCCCTAGCGCCAGATACCAGGTGAAGACACCACCGCGCACCAGAGCAAACACAGCCATCGAGGCCGGAATGCTGGTGATGCCGCCGGCGATCATGAAGCCAAGACCGGCGGCGGGCGTCATCCCGAGATCCATCAGGCCGCCGACCAGCGGAATAGCCGCATAACCATTAAGGTAGCTGGGTACGCCGACAAGGATCGCCGCTGGAATGGTCCACCATTCGTCACCACCGAGATAGGTCGCCACTTGCTCCGCCGGAACATAAGTGACCATTAGGCTTTCCAGAGTGAACGCAAGGGTCAGCCATTTCAGCAGGAAAAGACCGGACCTCTTGGCTTCACTGGTGAAGGCCTCGCGGCGTTCCTGATCTTTCCAGAAACCCCAGACGATTTCGTCTGTCTTTAGCGCATTGGAGCTGCTGCAACCGCAGGATTTTGCGAGGTCGGGGCGCAAGGCATCCTTGAAAGCGCCTCCCTTGACCAGCAGGTGAGTGCCAAGGCCGGCTATGGCACCAATGCTGAAGGCAGCGGCAAGTTTCGCGAAAGTGAACTCCAGGCCCACCACCGGGGTCATCAGAATGAACATTTCCGGGTCCATTAGCGGCGATGCGAGCCAGAAGGCCATGACGGGAGCCAGCGGGACGCCCGCGACCAGCAGGCCTGCGATGATCGGCACGACGCCGCAGGAACAGAAGGGCGATAGAGAGCCGAAAAGGGCAGCCAGCAGTATGGCCTGTGTGGCGTTCCCGGAGAAGGCACGTCCAATCTGATGATCGAGCCCGCTCGCCCGGGCAAATGCCGCGACGACGACGGAGAGTAGGATGAAGGGGCCGACATGCAAGAGAGCGTCGAGTGTAAAGATCGCACTTGTCCCGACCTGCCCGGGGACGAGAAGGGCGAGGGCGGTGAAGATAAGGGCGGTTGCGATCCAGACCCGGTCGATCCGGCCAAAGCGAAGCGAGAGGGTCCGCGTCAAATCTGCTGTTGTCATAATTTTATCCGATCCTTCCGGAATCATCGAACTATATGATCAAAAAAACTCAAGCGTCCTGCGTCTCTTCAGTCTGTACAACGTCCAGTCCGCTGCAGCACTCGGCGCAGAGATAGCTAACCAGTGCATCGGCCAGCTCGAAATTTGCTGTGCAGCGCAGCACCCGGCCCTCCCGTTCCTGCTGTGCCAGACCGGCCCAGACGAGATGCGAGATATGATGAGAGAGAGTGGATTTCGGGATATTCAGATGCCTTTGAATATCACCGACCGTCACCCCTCCCGGCCCGGCCTTGATGAGCAGCCGGAAGGCTTCAAGGCGGTGCGGGTTACCAAGTTCTGACAGGCATTTCGAGGCAGTTTGTATGTCCATGTTGCAAAATTAGGCATTGTGAGCGGGTCAGTCAACGATAATTCTAGTTTTATCGAACTAATGTGGTTTGTGGCTGTCATTGAGCTTTCATGGAGCACTCCCTTGTCCGCGCGCGAATGCGGGCCGACAATGCAATTAGCAATTCGCTGATTCTATCTGGGGGTTTCCATGGCGCGACCGCGTTTTCTGTTTGTCTTATTCGACGGTCTGCGTCGCGATATGGTGCGGCCCGATACCGCGCCGGCCATTCACGGTTTCCGCCAGTCCTGGACAGACTTTCCGAATAGCGCCTCGGTCTTCCCGGTGGAAACACGGGTGCAGGTTTCCAGCTTTGTGACGGGCTCATTTCCAGGGCCTGCCGCGCTGCATCCGGTGGGTGACGGGGCTCGGCCGGGCCACGGCATCATGGGAAATACTTTCTATGATCCGTCGCTGGGCTTCGACGGTCCGATGGATACATCCGACGATGTTAAAATGGCCGAGGCGGCTCGCCGCTATGGCCGGTTGCAGGGTGCCCGTAATACCGGCGAGATCCTCCACGAGGCCGGGCTCAAATACGGTGTCGTGACTACGGGCAAGATCGGCAATGCACGATTGCTCAATCTCAATGCGGCTGATCACGGTCAGCCGGTCTTCTCGATCTGGGGCGCGGATATTTCCAGCCCAGCCGCCGATTTCGATGGTGTGATCGAACGGCATGGTCCGGTGCCGGATCAGCAGTTTCCAAATGTCGACGTACAGAATTTCGCGGCTACAGTGTTGCTCGATGAATTTATCCCGAAGCATGACGCGGACGTCCAGGTGATCTGGTTCAACGAGCCGGATCTGAGCTTTCACTACAGGGAAATCGGCTCACCGGACTCCCTGACAGCCATCAAGGCCGTCGACGATGCGTTCCGACGTATTCTTGATTGGTGGGAGGCGAAAGGCAGGGAAGAGGGGTGGCAGATCATTGCCGCGTCCGACCATGGCCAGATCACCGCAACAGGGCAGATCAACGTCGCCGAGGAGCTCACCAAAGCGGGGTTCCGGATCGGCACTGTGATTGGTCCGGATGTGGACGTTGTGGTGAAGCGCAGCTATGCGGGTGGCATCAGTATTCGGGATCGCGATCAGGCAATGACCGAGAAAGTGTTCCGCTGGCTTATCGAGCAGGAGTGGTGCGGATTGGTATTTAGCCGCGCTGAATTACAGGGCGCATTGCCGATGAGCGCGATCAATGTTGCGAATGAGCGTGCACCTGACCTCTATTTGGTGCTGCGCACATCAGACGGGGCGAACGCACATGGCTATCCGGGGCTCTGCTTTGCGGATAATGGCGACATTCCGCCGGGCGGCGGCATCCATGGCGGATTGCATCAGCATGAGATCAACAACCTGCTGACCGCCGGTGGTGACCTGTTCCGTCAGGACCACATCGTGGAGACGCCGACCGGCCTGGTTGACGTCCTGCCGACGATGCTGGCCGCGCTCGATGTTGAGGCACCGGAAAGCACGACCGGGCGTGTACTGGCCGAGGCCTTCAGGATCGAGACCCCAGCGCCGTTCTGGAAGGAAATGCTGATCCGGGCGGAGCGTGGCGCCTACGCCCAGGAACTTCGCATCGCCCAGATCGAAGGCGTTCCGAACCATTATCTGCGTGGCGGCCGGCGCACCGCCTGACAAGGGTCAGGCGAAAGAGGGGTGCTGTTTGATGGCACGGCGCATCAGCAGCTCGAACCTCAGGATCAGGGCGAAGCAGGCGGCGGTCAGGCCGACCGCCAGCCCCATCCAGACCCCGGCGCCCTGCAATCCGTAGCTAAAGGCGAGATAGGCGCCAGCTGAAAAGCCGAACACCCAATAGCCAAGAAATGCGAGGATTGCAGGGATCGTCGTGTCTTTCATTCCGCGCAGATTGCCGGCTCCAACTGCCTGTCCGGCATCGACGAGCTGGAAGACTGCCGCAATTCGGATGAACTCGACCGCAAGGGCTATCGCGGCCGCGTTCTCCGGATCCCCCAGCCTGAGATAGAATCCAACCAGCGGTTCGGTGGCGAGCCAGAAAAGCAACGCTGTCAGCGTCGCGATGCCGACACCGACGATGGTCGAAATCCGACCGGCCAGAAGTGCATCCTTGAGGCGGTCTCGGCCCATGGCGAGACCGACACGGATGGTGGCTGCCTGACTAACCCCGAGCGGAACCATGAAGGCGACCGACGTGCACTGGATGGCCACGGCATGGGCGGCGAGCTGGTCCGGTCCGAACAGCCCGACCATAAAGGCGCTGGCGGCGAACAGGCCCGCTTCTGCAAGAACCGTCAGACCGATCGGGATGCCGATCTTCATAATCTCGCTATAGCGAGCCCAGTCTGGCCGCCAGAACCGTCCAAACAAGTTGTAGCGGCGGAACTTCCGGTCAGTCACCACGAACGTGGTCTGCGCCAGCAACATGAAGCACTGGACAATCAGGGTTGCCAGAGCCGCACCTTCAAGACCGAGGGCGGGCGCTCCGAAGTTGCCAAATATGAGGGCATAGTCCGCCAATGCATTCACGCCGATGGCGAGAAGCAGAATAATCATTGAGGAACGTGGCCGCGAATGCGCGGTGACCAGGTTCCGCAGCACCGTGAAGCACATCAAGGGCAATAGGCCCCACATAGCGATGCGAACATAGTCGGCGGCAGAGGCGGCAAGCGACGGATCCTGTCCCATCAACAACATCAGGGCCTCGCCGTACCAGAGAAAGACCAGGCAGGGGAGGCAGAGCGAGATCGCGACCCAGAAACCCTGTCGCAAAGTCCGTCGAACGCCGCGCAGCCGAATGGCTCCGATCTCCTGGCTGAACATGGCCGCAGTCGCGGCAAGCAATCCGATACCGAAGAAGGTCAGCGGGAAGATCAGCGATGTGGCAAGGGTTGCCGCCGCCAGCTCGTCCGGACCCAGCCAGCCGATCATGATGACGTCGACAGTGGTCAGGGCAATTGTCGCGAGCTGTGTCAGGACCAAAGGCCAGGAAAGCCTAAGAGTGGCCACTAATTCGCGGCGCCAGGTCATCGGGTCAGATCGGGAGTGAAGGACAGACATGAAACAGCTCAAGCTCAAAAAGAATCGAAAATGGATAACGGCGCGGGCAGTTCGCCAGCTACGCGGTCATTCGTTCCGTTAGAGCCTGCAGATTTGTTTCCATAAGCTGTCTTTAGACCTCGCGAGAGGAGGGGTCAAGGCGAACCCTTTAGAGCTCACAACCTACCATTATTTGTTGAGAGGATTCAGCGGTAAAGCAAGAATTGGCGAGCCCAAGGCAGCCAGCTGTCCGACAAACGCAGACTTTGTGAAGGCTATTTCCGGAGGGTAGCCGCATGTATTAATAAGGCATGTTACGAGCGGTTATGGCAGGCATCCCGATCACGCTTGGTAATCCGAGAGTTACCCAGTTCTATGGAGGGGCTGTAGGGGCGTTGCCGTCGATTTTTGTCGATCCCGACACGCTGACAGAATCGGACATCACCGTTCTTGCCGTGATTGTGGTAGCGGCGTTTTTGGTGGTGAACAATTCTTGCGGATCGATCGTGCCCAGAGTCCGAAAAATCTTCCGGTCAGCTTGGGCCGTGAAGGTACTGAACATAAGCCCGGGGAGCGCGATGATCGGCGCTGGGCTGTATATAGGCATCCGTTGACGGACCAGTCTCGGGAGTCTCCGTCACGCGTGAAGGCGGCAGGAGCAGAGAAACGGCAGAGCCGCCGCCCGGCGGATTGGTGACTTCGAGTGCGCCGCCATGCATTTCGGCCAGGATTTTGCTGATCGGAAGGCTGAGTCCCGTCCCATGATACCGGCGCTCATCAAGCTCGCGGGAGACCGCGAGGGGGATAAGCAGACGCTCGATTTCCGCTTCGGGTATCGTCTTGCCGGTATCGTGTACGGTGAAGGAAGCCGTCCCTCCGGGCGAAACGGCGAATGTAAGCTCGACCTTTCCGTCGTCAGGCGTGTGGTGGAGCGCGTTCTCCATTAATTTTCCGAGCAGCGTACCAATCAATTCTGCGTCGACATTGAGAGCATAGCCTGGCGTTGGCGAGTTTACGGTCAGGCGTACGCCCTTGTTGCGCGACATTAAAGAGGCGGTGCTTTCCGCGCGCCGTAACAGCATTTCGACTTTAACCGGAGCAAAGTTGGGCTCGACCTCGCCGCCTTCTAGCCGGGTGAGGTCGAGAACGTTCTCGATCAGGTACAGCAGATGCCGTGCTGCCTGGTTGATGTTGCCAGCATAGCTGAGATACCGATGGATCGTGTCGGGGCCAAACCTCTGGCTGCTGACGATCTCGGAAAACCCGACGATCGAATTCAAAGGGGTGCGGAGTTCGTCAATCACGCGCCCGACAAAATCTGATTTGGACTGGTGCGCGCGTTCGGCTTTTATACGCAACCGGGTCAGGTCGCTTTCGGTTTTTGTCTGCCTCAATTGCAGGGCGTTATATGCGGAGACAACCTGGCCGATCTGGTCCGCACTGTCCCAGTCGATCGGGATGCGCGCGCCGCTTTCCCGCTGGATGCGAATAGCCGTCAGCATTCGGTCGAGCGGTTGGCTGACTGTCGACCGCAATACCAGATGCGCGGCGATGGAGGCTGCCACGAGCAGAGCAATGCCAAGCAGTGCGATGCAAAACAGAGTGTATGTCAGCCGCTCCACGGCCGGCTCATTGCTCATGCTGATGACGAGCGTACCGACCCTTTTGTAGCTGTTCTCGCCCATATGGTTGATGGCAATAGAGCGGGTCAGCGGGCCGTCTGCATCAGGCAACTCGCCATATTTGTTGAGCGCCGCGCCGCTATTGTCCAATACCGCAATTGTGGCCACATCCCGGTCGGCAATGGTTTGCGCAACAAGCAGCCCTATCCGGTCGTTCCGGCCTTCCGCAAGAGCTTCACCCAACAAGAGAGATTGCCGCGAGATCAAGGTTTCTAACTTGGCCTCCAGGCTGCTGATAGCTTCCCGGTACGCGATCGTCCCATAGATGGAAATCAGGATTGTGAAAATCACCAGGATGATTGGCACAAAACGCGTCAGATAGCGTGCGCTGATGGATGTCAGGCGCACGGGATGTACGGTCCAGTCGGGATGGGAGAGTGGATTACTCATTGAGGGCCGCTGCAGGGATTGGCTTGATGACCGGCCAGGTGCGGTCAGCTATTGCGATGTTCTTGTCGAGTTCGGATTTCCAAATGGTCTGCGTGGCTCGGTCCAGTTGCAGGTAGAGTTTGCCTTCAACGATCGCGAACACTTCAGGGTCACCGTCGAATTTCTGACCGACCGCAACTCCGTAAGCGCAAAAACCACCATAGTGGGGCTCGTAGAGGCGCGGGTCCCGAAGAAACTCCTCCCGGTTCTTCTCACTGGCAAAATAGTAGGTGGCGCCAGCATGTTCGGCGGTGATATCGGAATCGCCACGCTCAGCACGATTGTTCAGGAGGTAGGCCACCGGATCATAACCGCGAAGCGCGAGGCCATTCTTGTCCAGATTTAGATCCGGAGACGCGCCAAACGCCTGCGCGCAGCAGAACAGGGCTGTGAACACAAATGCTGCGATGAACGGTGCTATTCGTGACTTATGGCAGGCTTTAAACTGGCTTCGGTACATTATTGTCGCTCGCGAATTATTATCAAAATCACTATCGGGGAAATGTCTTACCAAATTCTAAACGATCATTCTGTTTAGGAGTTTCGGAACCGCATTGGTTCCGACACGGCGGCTGGATTGCATCGCCGAATTCGCTAGGATGCCTGCAAAATACTAACGCGTTGCGAATGACTTTCAACAGGAGCAAAAAAATGGCAAGGCCGACACGGGTGGAAATTACTGAGGTCGGGCCGCGGGACGGCCTTCAGGCGGAGACGAAATTCGTTCCCACAGAACTCAAAATCAAGCTTATCAACGATTTAGTTGATGCCGGCGTCAAGCGCATGGAGTTTTCCTCTTTCGTCTCGCCGCGCGCCGTGCCGCAACTTGCAGACGTTCTTGAGGTTTTGAACGGCGTCGATCGCTCCAAGGGCGCGGTGCTCGCTGCCCTGGTGCCGAATGTGAAAGGCGCGATCCGTGCCGCAGAAGCGGGTGTCGACGAGATGATCGTCTTTGTCTCCGCCTCCGAAAGCCACAACAAGAAGAACGTGAACCGGACGGTCGATGAGTCGCTGGCCGGTTTCGCGCAGGTTGCCAAGATCGCTGAGGAAGCAAAAATCCCGGTTTCGGCCGCGATTGCGACATCCTTCGGGTGCCCTTTCGAGGGGAACGTCCCAGCTGAACAGCTCGGCTATATCGCCAAGCATTTTGTCGATTTCGGTTTTCAGGGCGTTGCGCTCGGCGACACCACGGGCATGGCGACGCCGCCACTGGTGACACGCAATGTGCGCTATCTGAAAGAGCATGTGCCGAGCTTGCCGGTCCATCTGCATTTCCACAACACGCGGGGCATCGGGCTCGTTAACGTGGTTGCCGGGCTCGATGAAGGCATCACGCATTTCGATAGTTCCTTCGGTGGCGCCGGCGGGTGCCCGTTCGCACCGAAGGCTACCGGAAACATCTGCACAGAGGATCTTGTCTATCTGATGCACGAAATGGGTATTGAGACCGGTATCGATCTTGCGAAATTGATGAAGATCGCCAGCCTCGTGGAGGAAGCGCTTGAGCATCCGTTGCCGGGGCAGGTGATGAAAGCCGGGCCGCGGCTCGATCTACATTCCATGGGAGATGTTCAAACGGCGGTGGGCTGATTCAATGCCGCTTTCCGACATTAAGGTTATAGACCTCACGCGCATTCTCGCTGGTCCATTCTGTACGCAATTACTGGCGGATATGGGGGCCGATGTCATCAAGATAGAGTCGCCTTCCGGTGACCCGGTGCGTGAGCAGGGTGTGACCCGTGATGGTGTGAGCTGGTATTTCGCCCAGTTCAACCGGAATAAGAAATCGGTGGTCCTTGATCTTTATACCGCCGAAGGGAAACAGACACTCGCCCGACTGATCGAGGGGGCGGATGTGCTGGTGGAAAACTACCGCCCGGGTGTTCTCGACAAGATGGGGTTTGATCAGGCGCGTCTCGATGCGCTGAACCCCGATCTTATTGTCACCAGTGTGAATGGCTACGGCTCGACTGGGCCTTACGTTGACCGACCGTCCTTCGACTTCATCGCTCAGGCTATGAGCGGGTTCATGAGCGTGAACGGGGCGGACGGTGGTGATCCGATGCGTGCGGCGCCACCGATGAGTGACCTTATTGCCGGGCTTTATGCCGCTTTCGGAACGCTTGCTGCCCTGCATGCCCGCAAGCGGATCGGAAAGGGCCAGAGAGTGGAATCCTCCCTCACCGGAGGCCTGATCAGCATGCTCGGCTATCTTTCGGCGGAGTATTTTGCGACCGGTGAGGTGCCGAAACGGACCGGTAACGACCATCCGATCGTTGCGCCTTACGGTCTGTTCACCGCATCCGATGGCACGGTTGCTGTGGCGCCGTCGAACGATGCTTTCGTGGTCCGCTTCCTTGAATGTATCGAACTCGGACATCTGCTTGAGTTGCCGGATTACGCGACGAACGAACGTCGGGTGCGGAACCGGCCGTCCCTGAACGAACATATCAATGCGCGGATGTCGGAAGAGCCGGTGGATCACTGGATCGAGGCGATCAACAAGGCCGGCTGCCCGTGCGGCCGGGTGATGAATCTGGAGGAGGTGTTCAGCGATCCCCAGGTGCTGGCGCAGGATATGGTCCTGGATGTGCCGCAGCCGGATGGGACGACCATCCGTATGACCGGGTTCCCCGTCAAACTCTCGGACACACCGGCACAATTGCGCCATCCGGTCCCGTCCCTGGGGGGAGATACGGATGACGTGTTGGCCTCACTGTCTCCTGTGGTCAAAAAAACAGGATAAGTGGCATGAGTGATCTGAAGAGGCTGTTCAACTCGTCGGTGTCACCACGGCGCTGGACGAAATCCTGGTCTGGTGCAAAGGGAGACGGTTTCCTGACGCTTTAGCGTTAAAGGTCGCGTTGTTCAGAAATCGGTGACGCGGCCTTTATGTTCCCAATCGCCAAACCGGGTCGGCTCGGGCCCGTCATAGCCGCCAAACTCTTCCTGTTCGGGCAGGCCTTTTGTCTCCGGCTTCAATTGCGGCGGTGTAACGAAAGTTTCCGCATTGACCGGTTTCGGCGTCCCGGCAGGCGACGGTTTCGTGCCGTTGACGGTGACTTGTGTGAAAGTTCGTTTGGTTTCGCTCATAAACCCTATATGGCCCTTGAAAGGCGCTTCGCCAAGTCTTGATCAGATTTTCCCGGTGCCCACTTAATGGTCGTTCCGGCCAAAACGCCGGAGACTGAAATCTTCACGAGGGATCGATGGGCTACGCTCGCACCGCTTTGCTTCTGGCTGGAATGACGGCGCTGTTTCTTGGCGTCGGCTATATGCTTGGAGGCGAGGCAGGGATGATGATCGCGCTGGTCTTTGCGGCCGGCATGAATCTCTTCACCTATTGGAACGCCGACAAGATGGTGCTCGGTATGTATGGCGCACGGGAGATCCATCGCGCCGACCTGCCCTGGTTCCATGACATGATCCAGCAATTGGCACACCGGGCGGAACTGCCGATGCCGAAGGTCTATCTGATCGAGCAGGATCAGCCAAACGCCTTCGCCACTGGGCGGAACCCGGAGAATGCGGCGGTTGCGGCCACCCGCGGTTTGCTTCAGCGGATGACCCATGAAGAGGTTGCAGGAGTCATGGCGCACGAGCTGGCGCATGTGAAGAACCGCGATACTCTGATCATGACCATCACGGCAACCATCGCCGGTGCCATCTCCATGCTGGCTAATTTCGCGCTGTTCTTCGGCAATGACCGGAACAATCCGCTCGGTCTGATCGGCACGCTTGCGATGATGTTCTTGGCACCGATGGCAGCCATGCTGGTGCAGATGGCGGTCAGTCGGTCACGTGAGTACGAAGCAGACCGGATCGGCGCAGAAATCTGCGGCCGTCCTCTATGGCTGGCTTCGGCTCTGGGCAAGCTGGAGAAGGGAGCTGCGGCAATCGACAATAACGCCGCTGAGCGCAATCCGGCGACCGCTCATATGTTCATCATCAATCCATTGCATGCCCATGCAGTGGACAGCCTGTTCTCGACACATCCGAACACACAGAACCGGATCGCTGCTCTGGAGCGGATGGCGAATACAGATACAGGCCCCTGGGGCTGATCCGCCGGGCTATTGGTTAACCCGATCAGGCCTCTTCTTGCATCATGTGATTGGACAATTCGTCCAGGAGACGCATGACCTCATTGGAGGATTCACCTGCGTCCCAGACCAGTCTGATAGCGCCGTCCATGTCGCCAGTCATGAAGGTCTCGGCTGCGGCGATGCCCGCGCGATGGACTTCCTTGTGAGGCGCGATAAGAGCTGCCCAGGCAGGATGGCTTGTGAGCCGTGGATCGGTCTGCGCATCGTACCATTTTCCGAGCCTGCAGCTATGGTGGTCGGCCAGTTCGTCTGGTTTGAGGAACGCACGCCCGGCGAGCATCTGGGCAAGGCGGCGCATCCAGATCATATGATCGGACTTCGCAGCATGGATCGTCGCGTTCGGGGTTCCATCCTGCACGTAAGCATCGACGCTGTTCGAAATGATCGGCGCTGTCCGCTCCAGAGATTCGATGGCGCCGTCGATCAAGGATACGTTTTCCGCACTCATTCGGGCGATAACACCGACGCCTCCGGCGATTTCCTCGGTCGCGGATTGTTGTTCAATGAGAATTCCGGAAATCTCCTCCATGCGATCTGTAACAGAGGTGATGCCGCCTGCCAGACGTTCCATTTCCGAGCCCGCTGACTCGATGGATTGCCTTCCGGTTTCGACTGTTTCTGCGCCCGATTTCATAACGGTGACGATTGTGTCCATCTCTGAGCGCAGCTCGGTGATGCGCGAGCGGATATCGTCCGTGGCTTCGGCCGTCTGGTTGGCGAGAGTCTTGACCTCTCCAGCGACGACGGCGAAGCCCTTTCCGGCTTCCCCGGCCCGGGCGGCCTCAATCGTGGCGTTCAGCGCAAGCAGGTTTGTTTGTTTGGCAATGGCTTCGATTGTGGAGACAATCTCGCCAATCCGGTTCGAGGCCTCCGCAAGCGCTCCGACCTTTTCCACGGCTGAGTGCACGACATCGAATACGGCACCCATTGCGGAAACCGCACTGGAGGCCGCCTGTTTTCCCGTGTCGGAGACCGCAACAGCTTCTTGTGCCTCTGCCGCTGCGGTTTCGGAGGTTGCAGTGATACTGTTGACGGTGGCCGAGAGTTCCTCAACTGCAGACGCTATCGACTGGGTGCGGGAGTCGACTTCCCGGACAGAGCGGGTCATCTCGGCTACCTGACGCACGCTGTCGTTCGCGGTCACCGACATCTCAACCCATTGCTTGAGCTGACTTTCTGCGTCTTGAGAGTGACTCTGGAACGAGGCGAGGACTTCATCTGTTCGATCGCCAAAATATGGCTCAAGCAGGTCCGCGCGTCGGGCTATCAGGGCGTCGATAAATGAGTCCGGCAAGAGCACGATGTCGTCGAGTGCGATGGTATCAGCCAAGACCTAATCCTTTCCGAATTTCGGAGTTCCATGCCAGCATCGCCAATTTTGGTTAAGAAATGCCAAACACGTCAGGATTTTAATCGTCAATGACCGGTCGATGATCTTTTGGCAGGTCTGTGGGAAATACATGGCCGCCCTGTTGTGAAAATGCTGGTCAGAAATTGGGGGCTGGGGTAAGCGACGGGCATGGAAACAGAGCGAAAACAGGACGTCTCCGCCGCCCGGAGCGTCGCCTTCGATATTCTCCGTGCGGTGCTGACCAAAGGCACGCCGCTGGACGATGCGCTGGCCGTGCATGACGGCCTCAACCTGCTGCCACGCCGGGACCGGGGTTTCACCCGCACCATCGTCGGCATGACATTGCGCCGGCTCGGCCAGATCGATGCGCTGATCGAAACCCTGATAGAGAAACCCCTGCCGCGTCAGGCGACGGTTGTGAATGACGTTCTCCGGCTTGCCATGGCCGAGCTGTTGTTCCTTGATGTCGCGCCGCATGCGGCTGTCGACAGCGCGGTGACGATGGTGGAAAGCCGGGGGCATCCGAAATTCAAGGGGCTCGTGAACGCCGTTTTGCGCCGGGTATCCCGAGAAGGCGCGGAGCGTTTGAAAGAGTTTCCGGTCGAGATGAACTACCAGCCCTGGATGATCGAAAGCTGGCAGGCTTCCTTTGGTGTCGAGGTCGCGCATGCGATAGCCGAATATTCTCTGACCCAGCCGCCGCTCGATATTTCCGTCAGAAGCAATCCGGAAGGATGGGCGGAAAAGCTGGAAGCCACGTTGCTGCCGACGGGGACTCTCCGCCGTGAGTTCGACGGCGCGATTACCGGCCTGCCAGGGTTTGACGCCGGGGGCTGGTGGGTGCAGGACGCCGCCGCCGCGCTGCCGGCCAAACTGCTTGGCGATGTCAAAGGCAAACGGGTCTTCGATCTCTGCGCCGCACCCGGCGGCAAGACACTACAGCTCGCGTCTATGGGCGCGAATGTGCTGGCGGTTGATCGTTCATCGAAGCGGCTGAAGCGGCTGGAACGTAACCTGGAACGCATGGGGCTCCGCGCGGGCGTCGCCGTCGCCGATATCACCGGCTGGACAGCACCCGACAAGCCCGACGCCATCCTGCTTGACCCGCCCTGCACGGCCACCGGCACCATCCGCCGCCACCCGGATATCCTGCATGCCAAGGGCATCGGTGACCTCAACAAGCTGACGACTTTACAGGCGAAGCTGCTGGCCAAGGCCGCCGGAATGCTGCGCCCGGGCGGTCGTCTGGTTTACTGCACCTGCTCCCAGCAATCGGAAGAGGGTGAGGCACAGGTCGCCCGCGCACTGGCTGAGTTGCCGTTGGAACGCGATCCGGTGACGGCGGAAGAGCTGGGCGGACTCGATAAGCTGCTGACCCCGGATGGCGACGTCCGCACAGGCCCGCATGTTTATCCGGAGTTGGGCGGCTTCGACGGGTTCTTTATTGCGCGCTTCCGGCGGACCTAGAGAGCGATAGTCCGGTCGGCAACTTTACATCGGGACGAATGGAATGCGCTGACGATGCGCCGCCAGTGCAACCAACTCGTCCACGACATTCAGAAAATGCGGCGCGTTATTGTGCGCCTCCCAGCCAGCTTTATCCACGTAGAGCTCGTAGATGAAGAATGATAACGGGTCGGTCGGTGAGCGGTAGGGCATGAAAAACTTCACGCCTGCTTCCGCCATCGTCGGCTCGATCAGCCCCTGCAGGATATCGGCAACGGCATCGCCCTGGCCTTCTTTGGCCACTATGTTGATCGCGACAACAAAACCCTCGTTGAGGTTTGCGGCTGCGGGATCTGTGTAAGCCATCGCGCTCAGCTCCGGCTTGTCAGCAGGCGAAGACCTGCGAGAGCAAAGAAAGTTCCGAGCACGCCCTGGATCACACGGCGGGATCTGCTGTAGATCCGGACCATGACTGGCGTTGAAAATGCCAGGGCATAGAGAACGTGAATAGCGATCGACATCACGAAGGTGCCGACCACAATCGCGATGCCGACCGAAAGTGGCGCGCCGTCCTGCAAGCCAATGGAGATAATCGCGATCCAGGCCAATGCTGCTTTCGGATTGGTCATCTGGATGATGTATCCACGCTTGAAATACCCCAAAGGGCGGTGCCGTTCGCCACTCAGCTCTTTCGCCTCAATATCGTGTGAGGATGCGGCGGATTTGAAGGATTTGTACGCAAGCCAAAGCAGGTAAGTACCGCCGAAGATCTTGATCACCAGAAGCGCCGATGCGTAGGCAGCCAAAATTGCCGATAGCCCGAATACGGTAAGCAAGGCCCATGTGAACGAGCCGCTTGCCACTCCCAGGGCCAGGGCAATTCCGGACGCTCTGCCCACACTCATTGATGTGCCGATCACCGCGAGGATGTTGGGTCCGGGGCTCGCAATTGCCAAAAGGAAGGCTGTGTAGGCGAGTAATATACCGGGAAAATATAAAGTGAGATCCGGCATGGTTTTCTCCATTTAAATTGAATAAATGTTCGCTAAATGTTCTCGCAATCCTAGGGCGGGGGAAATATCGTGTCAATCGCGTCATAGGGGCGAAGTGTTTAACGTTTTGTGTAACCGCGCGATGAGATTCTATCGGGCTTCATCGGCAGGTGATGTCTGTCTTTCAGGGAGCTCGATTGCTGAAACGGACGCCATCAATTCCGCCGCTCGCAAACCGGTGACGGATTCCCGAGCCTCTGTCACAAGCGGATAATCCGCTATGCCCCATTGCAGAACGAGATTGCGCCGCTGAAGCGTCGATGCGTTCGGGGCGCCGCCATGCAGGACGAGTGGATGGATCGCGACAATCGCACCGGGTGCGCATTCAGCCGTGACAAGTCGAGAATCGTTTTCTTCGATGTCGTTACCGGAAACGCCATCTATGTGTGAGCCGGTAAGGAAAGCCGTTGCCCCGCTGCCCGCCCGCATACCGTCGAGGCAGATCATGGTCCGGAGCATTTTTGGCTCTGCCGGGCACATGTATTTGTTCGGGAAATCCCGGTGCCAGCTTATGCCGCTGCCGATCTCCGGCGCTTTCGTAGTGATGTTGGCGAAATGCAGCACTATATCCGCTGTACCGAGTGCCTGCTCGACGATGCCGGTCAGCCGCGTATCGACGAAAAACCGCAACAGGGCTGGGTCGAACCGTGTTGGGTCACCAAGGATGAAGACCGCGTCTTGGCCGTCCGTCAGTTCCCGGCCGTCGCGTTTGCGGACCGGCTGAACCTTCTCGAAGACACACGCGGCTGAAAGTTCCGGCTCCTTTCCTCCGAGGGCGCGTCGGTGCAGGGCATCGACGGCTGCGCGCATTGCTGTGAGATCGTCGTCACCGAAGATTGGCTCCAAGACGGCAAAACCGTCACGTTCATAAATGCCAAAATCAATCATTTGCCGGTCTTTTCAGGACGTGTGGAAAGAATAGACTGGAAGCCTGTGCGTCAGATCACAAATGCGATCAGACTTCAGTGCCAGACTTCTTGTCCCCCGTCAGGCAACCTGTTAGGTGAAGGCCATGCAGAAGAACACACGAATAGCACCCTCCATCCTGGCGGCGGATTTCGCCCGGCTGGGAGCGGAAATCGAAGCCATCGACAAGGCTGGCGCCGACTATATTCACGTCGACGTCATGGACGGCCATTTCGTTCCGAACATCTCCTTCGGCCCGGCCGTGACCAAGGCTGTGCGTGGCAGTACGGCGAAGACGTTCGACGTGCATCTGATGATCTCGCCTGTCGATCCCTTCATCGAAGCCTTTGTTGATGCCGGTGCGGATATCATCACCGTGCATCCGGAGGCGGGTGCCCATACCCATCGCACGCTTCAGCTGATCAAATCCTTCGGCAAGAAGGCCGGGATCTCGCTCAACCCCGGCACGCCGGTCGAGGTCGTGGACAATCTGATCGACCTTTGCGACCTGATCCTGATCATGTCGGTGAACCCGGGCTTCGGCGGGCAGAAGTTCATCGACAGCCAATTGCGCAAGATTGAGGCGGTGCGGAAGAAGATCGACGCCACGGGCCGGACGATCGATCTCGAAGTCGATGGCGGGGTGACGATCGCGACGGCGCCGGGCTGTATCACCGCCGGCGCTGACGTGCTGGTTGCCGGTACCGCAGTCTTCAAGGGTGGGCCGGATGCCTATGCCGCGAATATAGCGGCCATTCGCGGTGATAGTTGAGTTTCTGCTGAGCCTTTGGGGGCGGGCATGCGGACATTAAAGGAACTCTATTTTGCCTCGCCGGTTTACCGCTGGCGCCTTGCCGCGAAACCGTTGCTCGGGCTCAAGGACCGGCTTTCCGACGATCTGCCGGGAAATACAGAGATTGCCCGTGCGATCCTTGATGGGCGCATGCCTTATATCGGCGGCAGCTTTGCCCTGGAAGCGGACCCCTGGATCAAGGAGCCGGGAGAGCCCGGTGCGCTGGAGCATCTGCACGGCTTTTCCTGGCTGCGCGATCTCCGCGATCTTGGCGGTGAGGCAGCGCGGCTGCGGGCACGCGATCTGGTCGATGGCTGGCTGACCCGGCACGACGAATGGGACGCTCTGCTCTGGCGCCCGGACATTCTCGGCGCGCGCCTGTCCTCCTGGATTGGCAATTACGACTTTTTTGGCGGCTCTGCCGATGATGATTTCCGCGCTGATTTCTTCCAGTCCATCGGCCGGCAATACAGGCACTTGGTTGGGGATATCGAGGCTTCAGCATCAGGCTCCCGGCGTCTGCTCGCGGCAAAAGGTCTCTTCGCCGCGATGGCGGTGATTGGCGAGAGCTCCGGAAAAATCTCCCAGGCTCTCCAGTGGCTGCATCGTGAGCTTGACCGGCAGATTGCAGCAGATGGAGGGCATGTATCCCGTTCGCCCGCCATACAGGTTTCCGTGCTCGCCGATCTGGTTGAGATCAGAAAGGCGTTGCGTCTGGCTGAGCATGCCGACGAAGCGCTTGACGAGCGCATTTCCATGATGACGGCAATGCTGCGTCTGCTCCGCCATGGCGATGGTGGGCTGGCCTTGTTCAATCATGCGACTGAAGGCGAGGTCTGGTTCATCGATAGCCTGATCGCCCAGGCTGAAACCAAGCGGAAGTCGCTGGCATCGGCGCCGGACAGCGGTTTTGAACGCCTCGTCGCCGGGCGTACCTGTTTGATCATGGACACGGGCAAGCCTTCGCCTGCCGATCATTCCGCCCATGCGGGTATGCTCTCGTTCGAGCTCAGTATCGGCAAGCAGCGGATGATTGTGAATTGCGGTGCAAGCCCGGCGGATCCGAAATGGGATGGCGCACTCCGTGCCACTGCGGCGCATTCGACGTTGATTGTGGATGACCGCAATGCGGCCGAGATCGAAGCGGACGGCATTACCGGTGCCCGCCCGTCGAACGTGCGGGCCGAGCGCTCGGAAAGTGACGGGGACTTGCTGATCGAGGCTGAGCATGACGGCTATCTGCCGACTCATGGCCTGAAGCATTTCCGCCGGGTTTATCTGTCCCATGGCGGAGACGATCTGCGCGTTGAGGACCGTCTGCTCTACACCGGCGATCCCGGCGACCTACCGAAGGAAGCCTGTATCCGGCTACATCTGCACCCGAAGGTCCGCACCTCCATCATCCAGAGCGGATCGGCCGCGCTTATCAGGCTCGGCAGCGGCTCAGGCTGGCGTTTGCGTTGCGATCGCGGGCTGGCACTGAACGAGAGTGTCTATTTCGGGCGGCGCGGTCAGTTCCAGCGTTGCGAGCAACTGGTGATCCGTGAGCCGCTTGACGATATCCGGGCGACCGGGGAAGTCACGATCCGTTGGGCTCTTCAGCGTGAAGACAGCAAGACGGTCGGCTGACAATCGGCTGGCCGTTGGGGCCGCCAGAAAGCTATAAGAGCGTCCATGCAACCGCTTACTGCCCTTATCATTTTCTGTGTTCTGTTTACTGTCTCGCTGTTGGGAACGCGCGCGCTGATCACTTTGTTGACGCGCCGCGCCGTGATCGACGTTCCGAACGAGCGCAGCAGCCACGTTGTGCCCAAGCCAAGGGGCGGAGGGATCGCCGTCGTTACTGTAATGCTTGTCGGCTGGATTGGCTGGCTGGCACTGCAGGGAAACCTCGACAGCAAGTCCATGCTGATTGCCGGATTGACCGCCGGCCTCGCCGTGCTCTCTTTCATCGATGATCTGAAAAATCTGCCGGCTCGTCTCCGGCTCTTGATACAGGCGGTGGCCGTCGCTGGCGGGTTGCTGGTGACGGTTCCGGATACGGGTTTCAGCAATGGTTTGGTCCCGGTCTGGGTCGAGCTTCCAATTGCGGGGTTCGCCTGGCTCTGGTTCGTCAATTTGTTCAACTTCATGGATGGTATAGACGGTATCACTGGGGTCGAGACGATCAGCATTGGCTGCGGTTTGCTTGGATTGTCCATGCTCGGCGGGATCGGTGCTTTCATCCAACTCCCGGCGCTGGCGATGGTTGCGGCGATTGCCGGTTTTCTGGTTTGGAACTGGCAGCCCTCGAAGATCTTCATTGGCGATGTGGCCTCGATTCCGCTCGGTTTTCTCGCCGGTTGGATGTTGCTTGAGACCGGCGCTGCAACGGGTGATCTTTCGGGTTGGGCTGCGGCTTTGCTGCTGCCGGGCTACTATCTGTTCGATGCGACTTTCACGCTTTTGAGGCGTGTGCTTCGGCGGGAAAACGTTTTCGAGGCGCACCGTCAACATTTCTATCAACAGGCAACGCAACGGGGTTTTAGCCATGCAGGTGCGTGTCTTGCTATTCTGGCGCTCAATATCATCCTGATTGTCCTGGCCCTTTTCGTAGCGCCAGCCTATCCGGTGTTCTCTGTGCTTGCAGGGCTGGGTGCGGTGATCTTGCTTTGCTTTCTCTTCCGTCGTGGCGGACAGAAGGCGGAGCAGTCGGCCTGAGTATGCATGTGGCTTGCCGGGGGGCAGACGTCCCGGCACAACTGGTTTAAGATCTTTAGCGTTTCGGGTCCGGTTGGGCGGGGAAGTTGAGAACGGTGACAATTTTCGGTTCTAAGCGCAGTTTTCTGACCTTCCTGCACGATGTCGGGATGGCCGCTTTGTCATTCCTGGTTTCTCTGACTCTGCGACTTGGTCAGGATATCCTGGTCTGGCCGCGCGAGGTTGTCGTCTTCGGGCTGCTGGCCTTTACCGGCGTTGCGGCAGTTGTGTTCTTCTCCATGCGCCTCGACCGGACGGTCTGGCGCTATGCCTCGATGAGCGATCTCAGTCGGATTGTTCGAGCGGTGGTTGTTTGTATCGCTCTGTTCTTGATCGTTCAGTTTCTCGCTACACGGCTGGACGATTTCCCGCGTTCGTTTCTGATTATTGAGTTTTTCGTCTTGACGCTGCTGCTTGCCGGACCGCGTTTCGCCTATCGGCTGGTGAAGGATGGTGCTTTCTCCAGTCTGTTTGAGCGAAACGCAGCGGACCGGGTGCCGGTGCTGCTGATCGGTGCCGGGGATGGCTGTGATGCGTTCATTCGTGAAATGGGCCGCGAGAAGGACGCGCCTTACCGGGTTGTCGGGATTGTTGACGACCTTGGCGGTCGTGTGGGCCGTATGATCCGCGGTATACCGGTGCTGGGCACGTTGGATGAGCTTGAAGAAGCCGTGGCCGACCTGCGCAAACGGGACACCGCACCGCAACGCCTTGTCATCACCCGGCAGTCTATCGAAGGCGCCGTCGTTCGCGATCTGCTGGAGAGGGCGAACGCCCTTGGTCTCGCTGTAGGCCGAATGCCGAAAATAGCGTCGTTGGAAGGCGCTGACGGACCAGAGGATACCGTGCGGTCTGTCAGTGTGGAAGACCTGCTTGGACGGCCTCAGAATGTACTGGACCGCAAGGGTGTATCCGATCTGATCGGTGGCCGGAAAGTAATGGTCACCGGGGCTGGCGGAACCATTGGCGGCGAGCTTTCGCGTCAGATCGCCGCCCTCGGGCCGTCGGAGTTGGCTTTGCTCGATGCCGGTGAATTCCAGCTCTATCAGATTGATCTGGAAATCTCTGAAAAGTTCCCGGGTCTGCCGCGCAAGGCGTTGCTCGCAGACGTCCGAGATGCCCAATCAGTCGATGAACGGATCGCCACCTTCGCGCCGGATATTGTTTTTCATGCGGCCGCGTTGAAGCATGTGCCGCTGGTCGAGGCGAACCCGACCGATGGTGTGATGACGAATGTTATTGGCACACGCAATGTCGCGGATGCCGTGGCGCGGCATGGCGTTGGAGAGATGGTGCTGATCTCCACGGACAAGGCGGTGAATCCGACCAATGTCATGGGGGCGACCAAGAGGACGGCCGAGGCTTATTGTCAGGCCAAGGACCGGGAAGAGGCGCGCCTGGGCGGCCCGCGCTATGTCACCGTCCGGTTCGGCAACGTTCTGGGCTCGACAGGATCGGTCATTCCACTGTTCAAACGCCAGTTGGCCCGAGGCGGCCCGTTGACCGTTACTCATCCAGACATGACCCGCTATTTCATGACCGTGAGGGAAGCGGTGGAATTGGTGCTGCAGGCGGCAGCCATGGATGCGGGCGCGAACGCCGAGACCAGGGAAAGTGGCGCGATTTGCGTGCTCGATATGGGAGAGCCGGTGAAGATCGCTGATCTGGCGACGCAGATGATCCGTTTGTCCGGTCTTACCCCCGGTATCGATGTCGAGATCATCTATACGGGGCCGCGGCCGGGCGAGAAGCTTTTCGAAGAACTTTTCCACGACGCCGAGGCCCTGATCGCAACAGAGATCGAAGGCATTCACCGTGCGTCTCCACGTACCGCCGATCTGGCGGTGTTGTCGCGGGTGCTCGACGAGATCGAGGCGAGCGGCAGGGAACGCAATGGCGATCAGGTGCTTGGGTTGCTGGCCCGGCTGGTGCCCGAGTTCTGTGGCCAGACAGGTGGCGTTGCCGAGCAGCGGGAAGCCCGGGCGGCAGAAAGTCCGGCCTAGGGAATTTAGTGAGGCAGCCGTGATTATTTGAGGTTTCGGATAATTTCGTGTGCCGCTTGTTCCGCTGAGAGCTTTGCTGTGTCGATCCGGATATCTGCATCAGTCCAGGGGTGGTAATCCCGCGCCATCACCTTTTGCCAGTCAGGCAGGGCCTTACCTGGAATGTCGGCATGGCGCGTTTCGACGCGGTGGCGATGCTCGGTTTGATTGGAACAGTAAAGCTCAATACCGAAAAAGGCGCTCTTGGCTTTGCGAGCGGCATCTTGGAAGATATCTCTCGTCAGCTGCCATGGATTGACGCAATCGATGACGGAGCTCAGTCCGAGACCGAGATTTGAGACCGCGAGCGCGGCAGCGATCTGATAACCGGCAGGGCCGATATCCCGTTCTGGATCGTCTATCATCAGGACCCCTTCGATCTCATCAACGCGAAGATAGAGGATGCCCTGCTGCCGAGCGAAGTGCCGTGCAACCGTCGTCTTGCCGACGCCGGGCAGGCCGGCAAAAGAGATCAGAGTATGCATGCCGAAAGTCTTACAGGTCCCTCCAGTGTCTCTCAAGGGAGAGCGAGTTCAGAGCGCTGCAGTATCGGGTTCTGGTGTGGCCGTCAGATAGGATTTGTGTTGCTTTCGGAATTGGGTTGGCGTCAGGCCGGTTCCGCTTGCGAAGAAACGGCTGAAGTAAGCTTGGTCCTCAAACCCGAGGCCATAGGCGACTTCCGCGACGGATCGAGCTGTGTAGAGCAAGTCACGCTGCGCTTCTAGCAGGGTCCGCTGTTTTAGTATTTCGAGAGGCGTGCGCCCGGAGCGCGCCTGTGTTGCCCGGCGGAGCGTGCGCTCGGATGTTGCCAGGCGTTCCGCGTAATCGGTAATTGTGAGCTGCTCCCTAAAGCACTCTTCCACCAATGTCCGAAAGCGCTCGAACAGATTGTCCGGCACGGTAGGGTCGTTTTTGGCCTCTCTGGCGCTTTCCGTAAGGCGGATGAACAGGCCGAGGATGCGGAGCAGGTCGGCTGCTACCAGGGCATGCTTGCCCGCTTGCTCTCTCCGGCTTTCGAAGAGCACCCGTTCGCAGGCAAGCCGGATTTCTTCAACCATTTCCTGGTCGTTGGCAAGCGGCACAATCGCTGACGTTCGAATGGCGTCCCGCGCCGCAGCATCGTCGGCATGCCCGACCAACTCGGTCAGATAGGCCTCCGCGACTGTCAGGACATAGCCCTCCGTGTCAGGCCGGAAGACATAGCCATGAATGGCGTTTGGGGTAACGGCTGTTAAGGCGGGCGCGATGAGGCGTGCCGTGGTGCTTTCTAGCTGCATGTCAGCAGCGCCAGCGGTGAGGAGCAGGAATTGGAAGAGTTCCGGATGTCGGTGTGGCCGGATTGTCCAATCATTTTCCCGACTGCGCATGGGGATGGTTTCAATATGCAGGAATCTCGGCTCTACGATTCCATCGCCATCCAAATACAAGTTGAAGGAAGGAATGGTGTTCATAATAAAATGATCGATTTCTGTTGCTCGGAGTTTCTAGGGGTTTTCTTCTAATAAAGATCAGTTTGGCCGGAAAATGCAATTTTCTGTCCTGAACCTCTCTTAGCACCCCCCTGTTTGCCGGGTAAAATTGAAGGTAAATCGGAGTATCCAGAAAATGAAAACTCAAGTCGCCATCATCGGAGCTGGGCCCGCTGGCCTTCTGCTGGCTCAACTTCTGCGCCAGAACGCCATCGAATGCGTCATTGTTGAGGCGCGCTCCGAAGAGTATGTGCTGAGCCGGATCCGTGCGGGCGTGCTTGAGCATCCGACTGTTGAGCTGTTGCACTCCATCGGCGCCGGAGAACGGCTCGGCCAGGTAGGACTGCCTCACGAAGGTGTGGATATTGTGTTTCGTGGTGAGAAGCGCCGGATTGATTTTCCCTCTCTCACCGATGGCAAGAAAGTGACGGTCTACGGCCAGCAGGAAGTTGTGAAAGACCTGATTGCGCTGAAGAAGGATTTCGACGGACAGATCCTGTTCGAGGCCGAGAATGCCCGACTGCACGATGTCGAGAGCGATAACCCATCGGTGAGCTTCACCCGGCATGGTGAGGATGTCGTGCTGACCTGCGATTTCATTGCCGGCTGCGACGGCTTTCACGGGGTGTCCCGCCAGACCATTCCGCAGGACCGCCTGAAACTGTTCGAGAAAATCTATCCTTTTGCCTGGCTCGGCCTACTGGCGGAGGCGCCGCCGGCTCAGGATGAGCTGATCTATTCCTATCATAAGAACGGCTTCGCTCTGTTCAGCATGCGCTCGCCGGAGGTGACGCGGCTCTATCTGCAATGCCACCCGGAAGAGAACCTTGATGAATGGCCGGATGAACGTGTCTGGAGTGAACTTCACACTCGGCTGGAGTCCGGAGACGGCTTCCGCCTGAACGAAGGAAAGATCCTGCGCAAGGATGTAACCCCGATGCGGAGTTTCGTCTGCGAGACCATGCGCCATGGCCGTTTGTTTCTTGCCGGAGATGCCGCGCATATCGTACCGCCGACAGGCGCAAAAGGGCTTAATCTTGCAGCAGGTGACGTGAAAGTATTGAACGATGCGCTTGTGGCCTTTTTCAAGCGTGGCTCAGGCGACCTGCTTGATGCCTATGAAGCCACTGCACTCAAACGTGTCTGGGCGGCGCAACGGTTTTCCTGGTCAATGACGCGGCTGCTGCACAAGTTCCCGGACAGTGAGCCGTTTGATGAAGCCATCCAGATCGCGGATCTTGATTATTTTACCGGCACGGAAGCCGGCAGGAAGACCATCGCGGAGAATTATGTAGGCCTTCCGATCGGGTGATGACATTCGACAATAAAGAACGGTCTAACCAGTTGGCGCGCATTTGATGCTGCCCTTGAGAGTCGGGCGGATGTGGTTCAGCCGGGCGTAGTTAGCAGCTCCGCGCCCAAGGTTCATAAAGACTTAGCTTCACTGTCCTACATCAGGCAAGGTGCTGGGATTAACCGAAGCAAGCGCGGCGATGCACATGAGAACGACTTGGCTGCATGAGGTCATCATCGGGCTGTTGGAACAGATGCGCTGGTCTTATCTGCCACCCCTCATGGTCTATTTTGCCTACGGCATCTCCGGACTGACCGGGATCGTCGGCACGTTCTTCGTCAAGGAATACCTCGACCTTTCTGCTGAATTTCTGGCGGCTCTAGGCTTCTGGGTTGGCATCCCATGGGCATTGAAAATGCCCGTAGGCCACCTCGTCGATATCATCTGGAAATGGAAGGCGGTTCTCGTCTATCTCGGCGCGCTGTTAGTCTCGGCCAGCTTGCTGATCATGTATGGCCTCATCGCGCACACTGCCGCCATGACAGCTGTTATGCCTGCAGCGGCCTGGTTCGTGCTGAGCGCGCTGCTATCACCGACTGGATACATCCTGCAGGACGCTGTTGCCGACGCGATGACCGTGGAAGCCGTTCCGGCTCTGGACGAGCATGGAGAACCATTCGCGGAAGATGACATCAAGGCCATGCATACCACCATGCAGATGCTTGGCCGATTTACGCTGATCGCGGGGATCGCGGTTGTTTCGGTGGTGAACATCACGATGTTCGACGGCGTTGAATCCATG
Source organism: Nisaea sp. (assembly GCF_039990255.1). Taxonomy (GTDB): domain Bacteria; phylum Pseudomonadota; class Alphaproteobacteria; order Thalassobaculales; family Thalassobaculaceae; genus Nisaea. Next base: position 101,568 of record NZ_JBDXGG010000022.1, read on the forward strand.
AACGCGGCGGAGAAAGTGGCTATCTATGCGGATATCTACCTGCTGGCGCTTGGCGTCCCGGTGATATCCGTCGTTGGTGTTGTCTTTGGCGGGATCATGTTGGGCCGGCGGGCACGCGAATTGATCGCAACGGGTCTGCCGCCATCCGAAGTTGACTCGATGCTGTTCCGACCGGACGGAGAAGCGGATCCGAACTGGTGGGTTCTCGGCGGAAGTCTCGCATTTGTTTTTTTCACAATCAGTGTTGGTCTGAGCGGTTTCGGATATTCGGAGGAACTCGTTTTCGCCGGGTCGATGGCGATTGTCTGCTTCCTGATATCTCGCCTCCTGCCAGAGCTTGAACCGTCTCAGCAGCTCGCGCTTGTCGGCACCGCAATCATTGTTTTTGTCTTCCGGGCGATTCCCTCGCCGGGAGCGGGATCGGCCTGGTTCAGTATCGACGAGCTGGGATTCGATCAGCAGTTCTTCTCAGTTCTGACGCTGATCGGCGCAAGTCTGGCCATGGTCGGAATGGTGGTTCTGCGGCCGCTCATGGCGACACGGTCAATTGCCTATATCGTTGTGTTGCTTTCCGTTTTTGCCGGTGTTCTTTCCTTGCCGGACATCGCGCTCTATTACGGTATCCATGAATGGACCGCTCCGTTGACCGGCGGGGTCGTGGATGCCCGGTTTATTGCCCTGATCGACACGGCGATTGAATCGCCGCTTGGTCAGGTTTCACTGATCCCCGTGCTTGCTTGGATCGCCAATACTGCCCCGGTCCATCTGAAGGCAACTTTCTTCGCGATTATGACGTCGTTCATCAATCTCGGCCTCTCGGCCGGAGCTCTCGGCACGAAGTACCTGAACCAGATTTTTCTGGTCACGCGCGAGGTGAAAGACATGGCTACTGGAGAAGTTCAGGTCCAGGCTGATTACAGCGAGCTCGGGATGCTGCTCATCACAGTCGCTCTTCTGACTTTGTGCCTTCCCGTGATTATCGTCGCGGTAATCCAGTCCACGCGTTTCCGGACACACTAGGCTGCAGGTCATCAACGTCGAAGGATGGTTTTGCTCTCTGCCGCTTTCTCTTCCCAGCCAACCTGTTCCAGTTTCGGCCGTTCCGACTCTTCCGCCGGATAGCCGACACAAAGGTATGCTGTAAGAGACCAGTTTTCCGGCACATTCAGCGCCTCGGTTACGCGAGCCGGGTCTAGGATCGACAGCCAGCCAGCGCCGATACCCTCCGCGCGGGCGGCGAGCCAGAAGGTGTGGATGGCATTCACTGTCGAGTAATCCAGCATTTCCGGCATGGTTTGCCTGCCCAGCCCTAGACCGCGCGGGGTTCCATGGTCGGTGAAGACGGCGAGCTGTTCTGGCGCCTGATCCAGTCCGGCCAGTTTCAGGCGGGCATAGAGCTGCTTTCGCTCGCCGTCATAGCCTTCGAGAGCGTCTCTGTTCGCATCCTCGAAAGCGGTTCGGATGACCTTCCTGCGTTCCGGATCGGAGACGGTGACAAAGCGCCAGGGCTGGCTATAGCCAACAGATGGGGCGAGCGAAGCGATCTCCACAAGCTGCTCTATTGAGCCTTCAGGCAACGGATCAGATCGGAATGTTCTGACATCCCGGCGCCAGCGCAGCAGTTGTTCGAACTGCGTCCTGAACGCGGCATTGAACTCCGGAGCCGTGCCGTCGACGGTCATCGTCCGTACTGATCGTCGAAACGCTCGATATCGTCTTCGCCGAGATAGGAGCCGGATTGAACCTCGACGATGATCAGCGGCTCGCCGGTCGGGTTTTCAAGCCGATGAATCCAGCCAAGAGGTATGTCGACGGATTGATCGGCATCGAGATGAATCACATCCAACCGGTCCATCGTCGGTCCACGGGTAACCCGGGCATTGCCGGAGATCACCGTCCAGTGCTCGGCGCGGTGTTTATGGCTTTGCAGGGAGAGACGGCCGCCTGGGGTCACGGTGATCCGTTTCACCTGATATCCGTCGCCACTGTCGATGTTACGGTAGTTGCCCCAGGGCCGATGTGTTGTCGCATGACTGATTGCTTCCGGCCGTCCTGCTTTTTTCAACGCCTCGACCGCTAGCTTGACGTCCTGGTCAGCTTCTTTTGAGGCGACTAGCACAGCATCGGCGGATTCAACCACGATCAGGTCCTCACCACCAATTACCGTAACGAGCCGGGTTTCGGCGCGTACCAGCGTGTTCCGCGTGTTGTGCAGCCAGACATCGCCCTGTACGGCATTTCCGTCCACGTCCTTTTCCTGCACAGCCCATAACGCGCTCCAGGAGCCGACATCGGACCAACCGGCGTCGAGCGGCACGACGGCGCCGAGGGCGGTTTTCTCCATCACCGCGTAGTCGATCGAGATAGAGGGCGCTGTGCTGAAGGCGTCTGCGTCGAGCCGGCGGAAGTCTAGGTCGGAATGACCTTTGTCTAGCGCTGCTTCCGCCGCCTTTAGGATGTCCGGCGCCAAGCGCTTCAATTCTGCGAGGAAGTCGGTGGCGCGGAACAGGAAGGTACCACTGTTCCAGTAATAGTCTCCGGAAGCGAGATACGTTTCCGCTGTCTCAAGGTCCGGCTTCTCAACAAATCCTTCTATGGCATAACAGCTTTCCATACCGTCCAGCGCGCCATTGCGTCTTATATAGCCGTAGCCTGTTTCCGGCCGGTCGGGCGTGATGCCGAAAGTGACCATCTGGCCGGCGCGGGCCGCTAAAGCACCGGTTTCGACAGCAGCCCGGAATACGTCCGGCCGCTCGATCCTATGATCGGACGCAAGCAGCAATACCAGGCCTTCTGGATCGACGCTTTGCACATGCAGGGCGGCAACAGCGGCTGCTGGTGCCGAATTCCGGCCCACCGGCTCCAGCATGATGGCGGAGGGTTTGATGCCCGCGCTCTGCAACTGTTCAGCCACGGCGAAGCGATGCTCGGCATTACAGATCACGGATGTCGGGCCGAATCTCGCACTTTCAGGAAAGCGAAGAGCGGTTTCCTGCAGCATTGTCTTGTCGGACAGCATAGGCAGCAGCTGCTTTGGGTAGAGCGCCCGTGAAACGGGCCAGAGCCGTGTGCCGGAGCCACCAGAAAGAATGACGGGATAAATCATGTGCAAACTTCGCAATTTCTGTATCTAGAGAGGCTTACTAACATTCAGCACCGTACGGAAGCAGATCATGATCGTCGTGTTCGGGTCTATAAACGCCGACCTGTTCTTTTCCTTTGCCAAATTACCCCGGCGCGGAGAAACCGTGCTGACAGACAGCTTTACCTTTTGTCCGGGCGGCAAGGGCGCGAATCAGGCCGCTGCCGCTGCCCGGGACGGTGCCGCTGTCAACTTTGTTGGCGCCGTTGGGCAGGATGCAAACGCGGCCTCCTGTCTGGACGCACTCGAAGATGCCGGTGTGAATATTTCCGGCGTACGCACGGTCGAAGGTGTTACCGGCGCTGCGGTCATATCGGTCGAGGAAAGCGGGGAGAATCAGATCCTCGTTGCCAGTGGTGCCAATATGAAGGCCTCTTCGGACTGGTTGGCCGACGAACTGCTGAGTGAGGGAACGACTTTGCTTCTGCAAATGGAATTGCCCCAGGCGGATACCGAAGAGGCAATCAGGCGAGCCCGCATGCGGGGATGCAGGATAATTCTAAACGATGCCCCGCTCGGTCCACTCTCCCCATCGGCCATTGCTGATGTGGATATTTTGATCGCCAACGAGGAAGAAGCAATGGGCTTGCTTGGGACGAGCGCCGGACTTGAGAATGACGATCTCGCCCGTGGCCTCGCCGGGCTTTGCCGGGGCACTGGAATTGTGACCATCGGAGCGCAAGGCGTGGTCGTCGCATCGGAAGGGCAGTGTTTCCACGTGCCTGCGCTACCTATTCAGCCGGTCGACACGGTGGGCGCCGGCGATACGTTCTGCGGCGTTCTTGCAGCCTCTCTGGATCGAGAGGAAAGCTTGCTGGACGCTGCGCGGCGGGCGGCGGCTGCCAGCGGTGTTATCTGCACCTTGCCAGGAGCCCAGTCTCCGGAGTTGAATGAAGCACGGATCAACGCGGCTCTGTCCGACCTGCCTTCCGTATTACACGTTTAATGACGACAGTACTCGCTACGAACGAATAACGGACCCTCCGGGGCCGGTGAGGATCAATCATGGCTACTGAAACCCTTTATGAGGGCGGTGCAATTCTCGACGGAGAGGGTGCCAATCTCGAAAATCAAGGCGTGATGGTGCGTGACGGCAGGATTGCCGAGGTGGCGCCTCGTGACCGCTTTCAGGGTTTTGCCGGGCCTAGGGTTGATTTCGCCGGCGGCACGTTGCTTCCGGGCCTGGTCGATTGCCATGTCCATCTCTGCATGGGCGGCGAGGGCAACCCGGTCTCGGTTCAGTCGATGATGACGCCGGGCCAGATCACCATGGCAGCCTACAAGCACGCGCAGACGTCGCTGATGGGCGGCATCACCGCTCTGCGCGACTGCGGTGGCAAAGACTATCTGGAACTCGCTGTGCGTGATGCCTGCAACAGCGGTGCCCAGATCGGGCCGAGCATTCTTTGTTCTGGCAAGATCATCTGCATGACCGGTGGCCACGGCAACCGTAACGGCCGTGTTGCAGACGGGCCGGGCGAGGTCATCAAGGCGGTGCGTGAGCAGATCCATGCCGGCTCGGACCTGATCAAGCTGATGGCGACGGGCGGCGTGATGACACCGGGTGTCAGCCCGGAAGACGCGCATTTCACGGCAGAGGAAATGGCCGCCGGAGTGGCCGAAGGCAGGCGCTTCCAAAAGCGCACGGCCAGCCATGCCCAGGGCGGGCTCGGTATCCTGAACGCGGTGCGTGCGGGCGTTGCCTCCATTGAGCATGGCATCTTCATGGACGAGCAGTGCCTGACCGAAATGCTGGAAGCAGGAACCTATCTGGTGCCGACCCTTGCCGCAGTGAAGAACATCGTCTCCAACAAGGATAACGGCATCCCGGCTCAGGCCGTTGAAAAGGCCATCCGGGTCGAGGAACGGCACATCCAGTCGATCCAGATGTTCTACAAGGCGGGCGGCAAGATCGCCATGGGCACCGATGCGGGCACGCCGTTCAACAAGCACGGCAAGAACGCGCTGGAGCTGCGCTACATGGTCGATATCGGGGTGTCGCCAATGGACGCGATCATCTTCTCTACCCGCAACGGCATCGACCTGATGGGGCTGGAAGAACGCGGTACCATTGCAGTGGGCAATCACGCCGATCTTCTGATCGTGGATGGTGATCCGTTGGCGGATATCGACCGGGTTGCGGATCGGAAGAACCATCGTATGGTGGTGAAGAACGGCGTTCCGGCCCGGATCAGGACTGACTCCACCGAGCACGAGACACGCAGCCCTGCGGACAATGTGCTCCGCTTTGCTACAGCCGCTAACGCGGCTTTTTGATCTGAACTTGGGCCGCTAACGCGGCCTTCTGAATTCAACCGACGGAGCGGATTTTCCAATGCCCATCAATAATCGGATCGCCGAGTTCCATGAGGAGATGACCGCGTGGCGGCGTGAGCTGCACCGGCACCCTGAGACAGCTTTCGAGGAGCATTGGACTGCTGCCTTCATTGCCGAGAAGCTGGAGAGTTTTGGTGTCGATGTGCATCGCGGCCTTGCCGGAACCGGCGTGATCGGCACTCTGAAGGGTAATGGCGAAGGGGGTGCCATCGGCCTGCGTTCGGATATCGACGCGCTCGACATAACCGAACAGACCGGCGTTGAATATGCTTCGGAAAACCCCGGAAAAATGCATGCCTGTGGTCACGACGGGCACACCACCATGCTGCTCGGAGCAGCCAAATACCTAGCGGAAACCAGGAACTTCTCCGGCACTGTCCAGTTCATTTTCCAGCCGGCTGAAGAAAACGAGGGCGGCGGCCGGGTGATGGTCGAAGAAGGCCTTTTCGATAAGTTTCCGGTGGATTCAGTCTGGGGCATGCATAACTGGCCGGGCATGCCGGTCGGTACCGTCGCGGTCCGTCCGGGTCCGATGATGGCCGCCTACGACATGTTCGAACTCGATATCAAGGGCGTGGGCGGCCACGGCGCCATGCCTCATCTTGGCATCGATCCGATCCTGGTCTCCGCCCAGGTCGTCTCCGCCCTGCAGAGCATCGCCAGCCGCAATGTCGATCCGATGGATGCTGTGGTGGTATCGGTCACCAAGATCCATGGCGGCGACGCCTATAACGTCATCCCCGGCATGGTTCAGCTCGCCGGTACCACGCGGTCGTTTCGCCCGGAAGTGCGGGACATGATCGAGCCGAAGATGAAGCAGATCATCGACGGTGTCTGCGCCGGTTTCGGTGCGACCGCCGAGTTGCGTTACGAAAAACGCTACCCGCCTACCGTGAATTCCGATGCCGAGTCAGAGATCGCAGCGCAGGTCGCCGAGCGCCTTGTCGGCAACGAGATGGTCGTGCGTGATCCGACCCCGAGCATGGGCGGTGAGGATTTCGCCTTCATGCTGGAGAAGAAGCCTGGCTGCTATATCTGGATGGGCAATGGCGGAGGTGGCGAAGGCAAGATGCTGCACAATGCCGGTTATGACTTCAACGACGAGGCTTTGCCCTGGGGCGCTAGTTACTGGAGCCAGCTCGTTGAAGACCAGTTGCCGCGGGCGAGCTGATCTGGAGATGATCGGCAACGGATAGAGATCCGTTCTTCCTGAGAGGCATTTCGCATGCTGAAGATCCATGGTCTTGTAAGGCTACATCTTGGCCCTCTAGATCTTGAGGTCGCGGCCGGCGAATGTGTTGCCTTGCGTGGCCGCTCGGGCTCTGGAAAATCTCTTTTCCTGAGGGCAATAGCGGATCTCGATCCTGCTGACGGGGATGTCGCACTGGACGGTCGGGATCGGAACACCATGATTGCGCCCGACTGGCGTCGGCAGGTTGGTTACCTGCCGGCCGAGCCCGGTTGGTGGGCTGATCGCGTGGGCACGCATTTTACCGACTGGAGCGCCTGCCAATCTACGACAGAACGACTGGGGTTGGACCCGGCTGCGGGTGACTGGTCCGTCTCCCGTCTCTCCTCTGGTGAGCGTCAACGGCTCGGTTTCGTCCGGTTGCTGGAAAATCGGCCCCGCTGCCTGCTGCTGGACGAGCCGACGGCTTCGCTTGACGAAGCTGCAACTGCGGTCGTTGAGGAGCTTGTCGCGGAACATTGCGAGGCTGGGGGATGCTGCCTCTTTGTGACCCACGATCTGGCGCAATTCACCCGGGTCGCACGACGCGGGTTTCGTCTTGAAGAAGGCAAGTTTGTTCCGGAGGGCGGCGTATGAATTACGTGACGCTCGACTATGCTGACCTCGCTCTGGCGGCCTCCTTGCTACTGATCAATGGCGCGATATCAGTCGTCCTATCGCTCGGTCTTGCAAGAAGCCTTGCCATCTCGGCAATTCGGATGATCGTGCAGCTTCTGCTGATCGGGCTGATCCTCGATTTTCTTCTGGCCACCGTCTCGCCATTCTGGACCGGGCTCGCGGTGGCGGTGATGCTCGGCTTTGCCGGATACGAAGCTATGGCGCGTCAGGATCGGCGGCTTAAGGGCTTCTGGGCCTATGGCCTTGGCACCGGCGTGATGACACTAGCTGCTTTGCTGGTGATGAGTTTTGCCTTGATCACACAGGTCGCCGCCGATCCCTGGTATCACCCGCAATACCTGCTGCCCCTGCTTGGTATGGTGCTTGGTAACTGCATGACTGGTGTGGCGCTTGCCATTCGCTCCATTACCAGCGCTTTGGCCGATGGCAGGAATGCCGTCGAGGCACAATTGACCCTCGGTCGTTCGTTTCGGCTCTCGGCCCTGCCCATGGTCCGATCGGCATTAAAGACGGCGCTGACCCCAACCATTAACTCAATGGCGGCAACGGGTCTGGTGTATCTGCCCGGCATGATGACCGGTCAGATCCTTGCCGGGATAGATCCAGTCGAGGCGGTCAAATATCAGCTCTTGGTCATGTTTCTTATCGCTGGAGCAACGGCAATTGGCGTTACCGGGGCTGTATTCGCTATCAGCCGGCGCCTGTCCGACCACCGGCAGAGGCTGAGGTTGGACAGGTTGACCGATATGACGTCTATTTGACGAAATATAGTATTTATTTATGGGTTTTTTCACTGAATTTCTGTAAAGTTTTATTTTATTTATATTATCCAATACTTGGAATTTATGATCGTGTGAAGTATAGTTCATATGATGCTGATATGATTTCTGTGATTTTATTGGCCTATAATGATTGACCCGACGCTCGAACGCCGGGCGTGTGCGCCGTGCATCAGGGGAGCCTACACGGAGTGCTTCGGCAGGGGATTTCAGACTATGAATCACTTTTCCAGGGACCGTGGCGATAGTTCGCGAAGCGATCGCCTACAAAGAACCAAGGATCGTAGGGAACTGACGCCTGTCGCTGTCAAGACAGTGGCGACGTTGTTTGATCTATGGTCGCTGCCGCCACGAAAGGCAGCTAAACTTTTAAATGTCGATGAGGCGACCTGGGCGGCGATGGATGAGGGGAACTGGAAAGGTACTCTTGCGGCTGAGCAGTTCGAACGTATTTCCGCATTTGTTGCGATTTACCGAAGCCTGACGGAGATTTTCGGGGAAACAGACGGTGAAAGCTGGCCTATGGCAAGTAATCGGCTCACCCCTTTTCGGGGCAAATCTCCAGTAGACTTCATGGCGACCGGAGATATCGACAAAATCCAGGCTGTCCGCCGCCATTTGAAAGTGCTTAGGGAAGTTGCTGTGGTATGATCCGGTATTCAAATTCGTTTGCTTAATCGGCGCGTAAATTGATTTCTTATTTTGGCGCTCTTTCTATGGTCGACATATGAAAAACCCAGATAATTCAATGCGCTCAGCGGTGGAGCAGACAGAGCTCACGGACGACGAGATTCGAAGAACGGGAAGAGCTATTCTCGAAGGGCGCACCCGCACGGAGCTAGGTTGCGACGTCGGCCGGATCAGCTTCGTGGAGGACATGGACGTACTACCAGAGCCGAAGCTCGCGTTCTTATACAAGCTATGGCTCGACAAGGCGGATCCGCAGACTGGCCTGCATAACCGCGCCGATTTCGATATGCTGTCCATGTTGCCAGCCGTCGGAAACATCATGATTCTTGACGTTCTCAGGAACGGTTTCGACGCCCGCTATCGGCTGTACGGTACTGAGATTTCGGATTTCTCTTCGAGAGACTGGACCGGTCAGACAGTCTCCGAGATGAACCGGACAACCCAGCCCGACCTCGCCTTGATGTACCGTTCGGTCTATTGGGCTGTTTATGAGTCGAACCGGCCGATTTACTCCGAGCATCTGGCGCCAGTCTGGCTTAGTGGAAAGATCTGGCGCCGTCTGGTTCTACCGGTCTCTTACGGCGGTGATGTTTGCGAGCAGTTCATCGTTGGCAACATACCGGTCTCGGCGGTTCCGGCAGATAGCGGGTCGAAAGACAGACCGCTCTAGGCTCTGGCGACGGAGTTGCTCCTCATAGAATGCTCTGCTCTACAAAAATTGGTCGATATGGCCTTCGCACCTCAATCGGAATGAGGTTACTTTTTCGCCTCAGACAGGATCCAGTCTGAGAACATCCGGACCGCACTTCTGACTCGCGCGCCACCTGAAAGCAGTGACCAATAAGCGTCAGGGAGCGGAATCATGGCTCCCTCGATCGGAGCAATTAGAATTCCAGCCCGAAGACTTTCTTCAATGAAACGTTTCCTGGCGAGAGCAACCCCTAGTCCCCGCTCAGCAGCCTGGAGAAGGACATCGGCGGACGTGAAGCGCGTGCCCCCGCTGGTGTCGCCTAATGCAACCCCGGTCAGCCGGGCCCAATGCTGCCACGTCGCTTGCGGATCCCTGTCATGCAGTAGGCGCTGTTTCGTGAGAGCCTCCATTACAGTCGGTTGCCCGTTATCTCTCCAATAATCCGGACTCATTACCGGCAGCAGTGCGTCGTTCATGAACGCTCTACCACGTTGTTCTCCCGGTATCGGGCCCATTCTTAGAACGACATCGGCACTCCGGTTGACGGGCGCGCTCCGGGACTCTTCAACATTGAGTGAGACGTCGACCCAAGGTGCCACTGTTTTGAAAGCCTTTAGGCGTGGCAGTAACCAGCGAACGGCAAAGGACGGGCTTGTATCGACCAGAATGGCATTCCCGAGACGCCTTTCTTCCACATCCCGAACGGCCGCAGAGAGCTCGTCAAGGGCGCTTCTGGCGCGCTCTCCGAGGGCGTGTCCGTATGGTGTGAAGACAAGACTCCTCCCCTGTCTCTCAGGATCGATCAGGGCTACACCGAGTCTTGTCTCCAGTTCCCGGACCTGCCGAGCGATCGACGCATGTCCGACACCGAGTTTGCGTGCTGCACTGCGCAGTCCTGCGGTCTGATAGACGGCGGAGAAGGCGCGCAGGGCATTGAGGGGGAGATCATTCATGGTTCTATTATAGATCCAAAAATAGCTAAAATGGTTCCATCTTGATTCATCCAGATCCGTATCATTCTGCCCTGTCTTTTTATTCAGGGAAGAGAGATGCAGAAATTTGAAGCGAAGAGCGCCATTCTCGGCTGGTCTAACTGGTTATTTGTCGCGGCCATTGCGTCAAGTTGGCAGCTAGCGACCAAGGTTGGTGTTTCAACCGAGTTAACTCCAATTGACCTTGCGGTTTTACGGTATTGCATTCCGGCCGTGATTTTAATGCCGGTATTGTGGCGTCACGGGTTTCTGCCGAAGCGCGGCGAGCGCGGCCTGTTTCTGATGATGGTCGCCGGTGCCGGACTGCCGTTTGGCCTGATTTCAATGGCGGGGGCAGCTTATGCGCCGGCGGCCCATATGGGCGCGTTAATGCCCGGAGCAATGCCGTTATTCGTCAGCCTGCTTGCATGCATGTTTCTCGGGGAGCGGATTCCGTTATGGAAATCGGTTGGGCTTGCAGCAATTCTTATCGGAATACTCAGTCTGACCGGCCCGGCCTTACTCGACGGGATTGGCGGGACGGATGACAAAATTTGGATCGGCCATGCGCTCTTCCTTTGCGCGGGTGTTTTATGGGCAGTCTATACGGTGGCATTCCGGTGCGGGTCTTATGGTCCATGGCACGTTGCCGCTCTGGTTTGTTTATGGTCTGCACCGGCGGCAATTCTGATTTGGTTGAGCATGCCAGGCACTCGGTTGTTCGCAGTGCCTCTGGGTGATTTTATTCTGCAGGCACTGGTGCAGGGCGTGCTGGCTGGCGTAGCCGGTCTTGCGGCCTTCGGATTAGCTATCCGTCACCTCGGTCCGGTGACGGCTTCGACCAGCGGTGCCGTCGTTCCTTTTCTGACAGCGTTCGGAGGAGTTTTTCTGCTTGCGGAAGCTCTATCCGAAAACACTCTTCTGGCGCTTTGCTTTACCTCTTTCGGGGTGGTCCTGAGTTCCGGCGTTATTGATCTTCGGCGCGCCAACACCCGCCCCTCTTGATTATCAAGTGCAGGGAGCGTTATAGAGCCAGCCGCCATCAGGGTGTGGCCGGGCATAGACGTCAATCGATTGGTCGAACCGCACGTAGCAGGAGAATAGCGGCAGGGTCATGAAATTGGTCAGGACCAAAGAGACGGTGTCGCCACCGAACAACGTTCCCACCAGACAGATCTTGGTCCGCCCGTTGCGCGCCAACCGGAAGCTGGTCCGCTCACGTGTTTTCAGCTGAACGCGTCCGGTGATGGTAAAGGGCGCGCGATTGCGGACCAGCACGCAGACCTCGCCGGTCTGGCCGGCGCCAGGCGGTGCTTTTCCATCGCGCCGGTTGACCACGGTCGGCTGCTCTTCCTCACAGGCGGCGAGGCCGAGCGTTGCAAAAAGGATGAGTAGAAAGGAGAGGGCGCGGATGCGGTTCATGGGGTCAAGCTAGAGACGGGGTGCCAAAGCGTCAATGCGGCGCATTACCTCATCTTCAGCGTCTGTTCCGGGCACGCGGATTGAGAGCATCCTGCAGACCGTCGCCGAGGAAATTGAAGGCGATAACAGCAACAAAGATAAGCAGGCCCGGCCAGACTGCAAGCATGGGAGCGACCGAGATCAGATCTTGTGCTCCGGTCAGCATATTTCCCCAGCTCGGGATTGGCGGCTGAATGCCGAGGCCGAGGAAACTCAGCACGCTCTCGAACAGGATCACGTTGCCGATGGTCAGGGTCATGGCGACAAGGATGGGAGATGCCGCATTCGGCAGCAGATGGCGGAACAGGATACGGGATGTCGGCAATCCCTGGGCCCGAGCGGCCTCGATGAAGTCGCGTTCCCGCAAACCGAGTATCGTGCCACGCACCAGTCGGGCCGTTGTGGTCCAGCCGACAAGCGCGATGATGGCGATGATCCGGTACAGGCTGAAACTCTCCGATTGAACCAACTCCGGCGGCAAACCGAGCTTCGCTGGATCTATGGCCGCAAGCACGATCAGCAGCGGCAGCAAGGGCAGGGAAATTACCCCGTCGGCGAGCCTCATCAGCACAGCGTCAGCAATGCCGCCACGATAACCCGCAATCAGCCCAGCCACTGTGCCGATGGCGGTGGCGCTCAATGCAGCGGCAATCCCGACCGTCAACGACACTTGGCCGCCATCGAGCAGCCGCATCAGCAGATCCCGGCCAATTTCGTCCGTACCAAGCGGATGGGCGGCGGACGGATCAGCGGAGATGTTAAAAAGGTCGATGGATGTGGCGTTGATGTCGAAAATAGCGCCGATCAATGGCGCGCTGAAACAGGCAAGCAGCAGGCTTGCGAGCAGGATCAGGCTGGCAGCGGCAGACGTATGACGCATCAGTCGCGAGAACAGACTGTGCCTTGAAAGCGGGTAAGAGGACACGATGCTCATGCCTGGCTTCCGCCGGTCAGCCGGATGCGCGGATCGATCAGGCCGTAGGCTATATCGGCGGCGATGTTCGCGGCGAGGGTGATGGTCGTGGCCAGCAGCAGGCCGACAAGGGCGAGGTTGTAATCGTTCCCCATTACCGCGTCATAGATCGTCTTGCCCATGCCAAGATAGGCGAACATCGTCTCAACAATCAGGGCTCCGGAGAAGAGAGCGCCGAAATCGAGCGCCATGATTGTCACCACAGGGATCAGCGCGTTGCGGAACCCGTGGCGCCAGAGAATGGTCCTGTCAGGGACGCCCTTGGCCCGGGCCGTGCGAATGTAATCCTCGCGCATAACCTCGATCATCGCTGCCCGGCCGTGGCGGGTATATTGGGCGACGCTGGCGACTGCGAGGGTGATCACGGGCAGCGCCAGATGTGCGGCCCGATCACCGAGGCCGCCATCGCCGATGGTTGCCATCCCACTCGCCGGAAACAGGCCGAGCGTGACAGCAAAAAACAGGATCATCAGTAAGGCGAGCCAAAACGCTGGGACCGATATTCCCGCAAAGCAGAGCAGGTTGATCAAGCGGTCTGCCAAGCTGCCGGGGCGGCGGGCGGCAGCGACGCTTGCGGGTAAGGCGATAGAGATAGCGACGAGGAAGGCCAGTCCCATCAACACCAGGGAATTGAGCAGTCTTGGCGCCAGGACATCCAGCACTGGCGCGCCGAACAGCCTTGAGTAACCGAGATCGCCGCTGAGGGCGCTCGCCAACCAGTTACCGTAGCGTTCGAGGAAAGGCCGGTCGAGGCCATGCAGGGCGCGCAGGCGCGCCACGTCGGCGGACGTTACGTTGGGGTCGCCTGCCAGCATCAGGTCGATTGGATCGCCCGGCATCAGGGCCAGCAGCCCGTATGTCACGAAGGACATGACCAAGAGAACGATCAAAGCCTGAAGCAGGCGGTGGATCAGGAACCCGGTCATGGCGGTCCGGGATTTCTCATGTTGCTACTGGCTTGCACTCGACCCGTCGCGCCATTGTTCAATCCAGTAGGTAGAGCTGTATTTGTGTCCGGTCGGTCTCACGCCTTTCAGCCATTTCGGCAGGATATATGCATCGGAACGGAAATAGAGCGGAAGGACTGGCAGGTCCGTCGCGTAAAGGGTCTGTTGTTTGGCCCAGAGCGCGCGGCGTTTCTCTTTGTCGAGCTCAACCTCGATGGCATCAATCAGCGCATCCATTTCCGGGTTGCTGTATCCAGTGACGTTCTGGCCCGACCAGTTGTTTTCCTCTGTCGGGATTGAGGTTGAATAGAGAGTTGTTTTCGGCAGGGATTCGGGTGCCGACAGCCAGGCGAACATTGCCATGGCAGGAAATTTGCGCTTCTGGACGGTCTCTCCAAAGAACACGCGGGCCGGCTCGTTGCGGATCGTCACCTGAATGCCGACCTGTTTCCAGTAGTCCTGCAGCACCTGCTCCACCAGCTCCCTGATCCGATTGCCGGCGGTGGTCATGATCTCAAGGCTGAGTTTCGTGCCATCCGGCCTGTGGCGGATGCCGTTCTTGACCTCCATCCAGCCGGCCTCGTCCAGCAGCTCCTTGGCGCGGGACGGATCGTATGGATAGAGCGGCAGTTTGTCGTGATACGCCCAGTCCAGCGGATTGACCGCGCCATGGGCCACGGGCTGGTTGCCAGCAAACAGCCGGTCTGAGATTGCCTTGCGATCGATGGCGTGAAGCAGGGCGCGGCGCATCTTGATGTCGGCGAGTATCGGGTTGTCTAGATTGAATTCGATATGTTCGTAGATCAGGCCGGGCTTGTAGATGACATCGAAGGTGTCCCCATGCCGTTTCTCGAAACCGAGCGCCTGATCGAGGGTCAGTCCGGCCTCGCCCGCGATGTAGTCGATGGAGCCGGAAAGCAGATTGGCTTCGAGTGCGGCTGTCTTTTCGATGGTCTTGACCACGATACGTTCGAAAACAGGCTCCTTGCCCTGCCAGTGCTCGTTCCGGGTCAGTACGATATAGGCGCCTTCATTCACCTCCGTAACCCTGTAGGGACCGTTATAGAGACCGGGCGTGCCGGGAGCGGTCTTATAGAGCGTCCGGTTCTTGTATTCGCGCGGATTGGCGAAGGCGTCGCGTTCCAGATGGGCGGGCAAGAGCTGGAAATCGCCGAGCGCATTGTAGCGGTAGTCGATCTTGTCGAGGACGATGGTAAAAGTTCGCTCGTCCTCGATTTCGATATCAAGAATTTCCTGATAGCTGTTGGCATCCGCGACACCGGTCTCCGGATGGCGTCCGACTTTCCAGCTGAACAGCACGTCATCGGTGGTTATCGGCGTGCCATCGCCCCAGAGTGCGTCGGGCTTGAGCGTGTATGTGGTTCGAACTCCCTCACGGCCTGTTTCCTTGCCCGCAGCATCGAGGACGGCAAAGCGCTTCGCCCGCTTATTCTCAAAGGTCGGAAGTTCTGTACACCAGAGGCAGATCGGCTCCCAGTCATGGCCGAAAATGGTGACCTGACGCTGCGCCATGCCGAGCACATAGGTTTTCACCAGCATGGAATCGATCATCGGGTTCAGCGTCGTCGGGAATTGGGTCATCCCGATGACGAGTTGGTCACGGGCATCGGCCGGACGGGCAAGCGTAAATGCCGAAAAAAACAGGAGCAGCCATAAGGTCAGGACGCCGGCGGATCGTCGCATCGGGGGCTGTCTCCGTTTCAGTGAATCGAAGCTGTAAGGATAGGAGGCACGGTGGGTGATTTCCAGCGCTGCGCCCCGGTATCCATAAATCAGGTCAGCGGAATATCCAGCACGTGCTGCTTGAAGGCGGGGCGCGCGGCGATCCGGTCGTACCAGGCTTCCAGAGCGGGCATTGACGGCCGGTCCTCTATCAAGGTCAGCCAGCGGTAGCAATTGATGGCAATGGCTATGTCCGCCATGGACAGCCTGTCGCCCATGATGAAGTCGCGTCCGGTCAGCCGTTCGTCGAGGATCCGCCAGATAGGGATCATGTTTTCCCGCGCCGCCTCTATGGCCGCCAGGTCCCGATCGGCCTCGGGCGTCCGGACCAGACCCCAAAAAATCACTGTGATAGGCGGCAGGACTGTGGTTTGCAGCCAATCCATCCAGCGGTCCGCATCCGCATAGGCGCGTGGGTCGGACGGGGCCATGTCGCCCGCCGAGTACTTGTTGCAGAGATAGCGAACGATGGCGTTGGATTCCCAGAGGGTGAAATCGTCCTCGATTATGGACGGCACGCGGGAGTTTGGGTTGAGCGAGAGATAATACTTGTCTTTCGTGTTGGCGAATGCCCCACCGAAATCCTCGCGCTCGTTCGGTATCTTAAGCTCTTCGCAGAGCCAGGTCACCTTCTGCACGTTGCTCGAATTATTGCGGCCGAGAATCCTCAGCATCACGTTTCCCCTTGGTTGGCTTATAACTTCATCAGACGTCGACAGTCTCACGGCTGGCGGCCCAGCCGTCCGGGTCACGCAGGAATTGGCGCACTTCATTGAGCTGGGCTGTGGTGAAGCCGCGCTTTTCCGCTGCCGCAAGCACGTCCCACCAAGTGCAGAGACCATGCAAGTCGACGCCTTTTTCCTTCATGGAAGAGGTGCTCTGCGGGAAGTTGCCATAGTGAAAGACGACGAAGCAGTGAGCGACCTCACCACCGGCCTCGCGGATGGCATCGATGAAGGAAAGCTTGGAGCCGCCATCCGTCGCGAGGTCTTCGACCAGAAGAATGCGCGCGCCATCCTCGAATGTACCCTCGATCCTGGCGTTGCGGCCGAAACCTTTCGGCTTCTTGCGGATATAGAGCATCGGCAAGCCGAGCAGGTCGGCGATCCAGGCGGCGAAGGGAATGCCTGCCGTCTCACCGCCGGCCACTGCATCGAACTGCTCGAAGCCTGCTCGTTGGGCAAGCAGCTCGACGCCCATCTCCATCAGCTGCTTCCGGGCGCGCGGGAAGCTGATGATTTTGCGGCAATCGACATAGACCGGGCTGAGGCGGCCTGATGTGAAGGTGAACGGCTCTTCCGGGCGGATATGCACAGCCTCGATTTCGAGCAGAATATTGGCTGCTGTCTCGGCGATACTCTGGCGGAAGTCTGGGGTTGTGCTCTCGTCCATCGACGGGGATCTCCAAAGGCGGGCTAGGCGATTTTCGGCGAGCATAAACCAAGCGTCAGCGCTGTTCACCCTCGGAAAGCAGGATTGTTTTCAAGCGGTCATGAGAAAGCACGGTTGCGGGCTCATTCAGGACCAAAGTGCCGCGATGCAGCACCGCAACCCGGTCGGCGACGGAAAGGGCCGTGGCAATGCTCTGTTCCGCAAGAAGCACGGCGGCGCCAACATTAGCGAGCTGGCGGATGGCGGGAAACAGTTCCTGGCAGATGACGGGGGCAAGGCCGAGAGAGGGCTCGTCCAGCAGGAGGATCTCCGGCCGCTGCATCAGCGCACGGGCGATGGCGACAATCTGTTGCTGCCCACCGCTGAGGCTCCAGCTCTCCCGATCGAGGATGGTGCCGAGCAATGGGAACAGGTCTGTGAGTTCCGCGATCCGTTCGAGACGTTCGACGCGAGGTGCCTGTAATGCGGCATGTAACGTATCTGAGACGGACATGCCAGGGAACAGGCGGCGCCCTTCCGGACAATAGCCGATGCCCAGCCGCGCTCGGTCGGGTGTATCGGTGCTGGCGAGGGACCGGTTACGGAACAGGATCTCCCCTCCCGAGAGTACTTCCAGCCCCATGGCGGCCCGCAACAGGCTCGACTTTCCAGCCCCGTTGAGGCCGATCAGGGCGACGATCTCTCCCGGTACGATATTAAGGCTGAGTTCGCGGACAGCTATCGCGCCGCCCCGCCGCACCGAGACATTCCGGAACGAGAGCAGGGAGGCGCTCACAGCGGGCTCTCCCCAAAATAGGCGTTGATGGCCCCCGGATCGCGGGCGACGTCTCTCGGTGTTCCCTCGGCGACAACTTGCCCAGCACTGAGACAGATCACCCTGTCCGCAAGTGGCAGCAGGAAATCCATGGCATGATCGATCAGCAGAATACTATGGCCGATATTCGCCAGCCGCTTCAACAAGGTGGCGAGTGCGCCGCGCTCTACCTCATTCATTCCGGCGGCCGGCTCGTCCAGAGCTAGAACCGAAGCGCCTGCTGCAAGGGCGCGGGCAATTTCGAGACGTTTCAGGGCGGCCGGTGGAAGAGTTCCTGCGTTCTCGTTCGCGCGATCCGAAAGCCCAACTTCGCTCAGGTGTGCCGGAGCAATCTCCCCTTCGGCGGCAACCGCCTCAACGCTCTCCAGCACGGTCAGGTCTGGTGCGATCTGTGGATGCTGAAAACTGCGGCAGAGCCCGGAGCGGGCAATATACTCGGGCGATCTGCCAGTAATATCAGCGCCGCCAAGCCAGATGCGCCCGTCATCTGGTTTTTCGATACCGGAGATCAGGTTGACCAATGTTGTCTTGCCGGAGCCGTTCGGGCCGATCAGACCGAGAATTTCGCCGGGGGCAAGGGTGAGGGAAATGCCGTCCAGTGCGATCACGCCGCCGAAGCGCTTGGAGACGGTCTCCACGGACAGCCCGAGCGGGACCGGGGAGCGAGGTATTGCAGCCTCTCCTCTTTCGATCACAGGCGTTGTTCTTTTCCCGAACAGACCGGCAAGCCCACGCGGGAGAAAGATGATGGCGGCCAGCAGGGCAGCACCATAGATCACGAGGTAATAATCGGCGAAGCCCCGGAACCATTCAGGCAGATGGATGAGCAGAAGGGCACCAAGTACGGCCCCTAGGGGGGAGGCGCGCCCGCCGATCACGGTCATGGCGAGGATCAGTACGAGAACATGGAACTGCAGTACATCCGGCGAGACGACTCCAACCGCATGTGCTTGCAATGCTCCGGCAAGACCGCCGAAGGCCGCGCTGGCGACGAAAAAACGGAAACGGATTGCCGCCGCGTCGATACCGAGCGCACTGGCGGCGAGCGGCGCTTCACGCAATGTCTCGACTGCCAGCCCTCGCCGTCCGGCTGTCATCCGTTGCGAGACAAGGAGTGCCAGGCCGACACAGGCCCAGACCAGTATAGTCAGCGGCAGGCCGTGCCCGAAGGAAGCTGTGCCGATCTCAGCTGGCGGCACGCCGTAAAGGCCGTTCGCACCGCCGGTAACCTCTGTCCAGTTGGTTGCAACGAGCAAGGCAAGCTGGGCGATGCCGAGGGTGGCGAGCGCGAAATAGTGCGAGGCGAGCCGGAGTACGGGAATGGCGATGAGCGCCGCCAGAAGGCTCGGCAGGAGAATGCCCACAGCTAGTGTCAGCGGGAATCCGAGGCCGAATTCAACCGCGCCCAGACCTGCCGCATAGGCGCCTAGTCCGAAGAAACAGCCCTGCGCCAGGGACAGTGCACCGAGACGCCCGAAGATGAGCTGATAGCCGATCGCGGCGATGGCATAGATCCCGGCGCGGGTCAGCACATGCAGCGCATAGTCGCCCGCATAGAACAGGGCATAGAATGCCAGCGCACCGGCAGCGATGCCCAGAGCCAGTCTTGATCGCGCGTCAGACACGGGCGCGCGCTCGCTCCGGCAGCAATCCGGACGGCCGAAACACCAGCATAACCAGCAGCAGGGCGTAGAGCAGGGCTTCCGCCACCAGATAGGAAGTCAGCGCGGCGACAAAAGTTTCAAAAATGCCGATCAGCAGCGCCCCGATCACCGCCCCGTCGAGCCGGCCCCAGCCTCCTATGGTGACCGCGATATAGGCTTTCAGCATGAACAATCCGCCATCGTTCGGACTGACGAAGAACTGGTTGGACAGCAGCAATCCGGCCGCGCCCGCAAGCGCGATGGCAAGCGCAAAGGAGAGGGTGATCATGCGCTTCGGGCGGATACCGATGGCGGCTGCCATTTCAGGATCCTGCGCCACGGCTCGCATATGCCGTCCGGTCTGTGTTCGGCCTAGAAACAGCCCTGTGCCGGAAATCAGCACGGCTGCACAGGCCATCACCGCGAGTTGCTGCGGCGAGATTGACAGGCTGCCAATGGTCATAGGATCGCCCGCAACCAGTGGCGGCCCGGCACGGGGAGCGGCGCCAAAAACGGCGTTTGCCAGATGCTGCAACACCAGTCCGGCGGCGATTGTGCTGACAAAGACTGCGGCCTGATGGCGTTTGTGGAGAGGGAAATAGGCAATCCAGGCAAAACCTGCCCCGGCCAAGCCCATTAACCCCATCACCAGCGGTAGCAGAAAAAGCCCCGGCAGAGCCGTTGTCTCGCCGATAAACGGGGCGAGTGCGACAGAGGCGAAACCGCCTGCCATGACCAGCTCGCCCTGAGCAAAGTTCACCGCACCGGCCGCATTCAGCACAATGACGAAGCCGAGTGCGATCAGAGCATAGGCGGCCCCGAGGGCGGCGCCGTTCAGCAGGATCTGTGTGAGGGCAATGGCTGACATGGCTGGGGCGGCTGCCGTGAAGCGTCCTATTTCACACCGGTGATATTCTCATAGCGCCGTTTGATCGCCGGCACTGCGCTTTTTCCATCGTAGCAAACGACCACGGCGTCATGCGCCATATTGCCCTTGCTATCGGACTTGTAGGTCATGGCGAGCCCGTCATAGCTGTTGTTTGCGAACCAGTCTCGTATTTCCTTCGCCGTTCTGGCGCCGGAATTCCTCGCGGCGATCAGCATCAAGGCGCCGTCATACTGAGCTAGTGCGAAGGCGTCCGGCTCGGTGCCGAAACGGGCCCGATATTCCGCGGTAAAGTCCTCAACCGGGCCGATCGGCTCGGAAATCGGTGATGAGGCGCTTTCAGCGCAAACACCGGCGAGCTGTTTAGGCTCCAGAAGCGCTGCGGTGGTTGGCTGATGCATCGCGGAGCCAGCCAAAATCGGAAGGGAGATATTTTGATCCCGGGCCTGCCGGATCACCAGAGCGGTTGACCCCGAATGCAGGTGCAGCAGGATCAGATCGGGTTTGGCCTCCTGTAACCGTGTCAGGGCAGGCAGCATGTCCTTCACGGAGATGTCGATGGCTTCCTCGAAAACCAGTGGCGCGTCTAACTCTTCCATAATCTTGCGGAGATGCTCGGCGCCGCTCTGCCCGTAGGCTGTCGTCTGGTACAGCAGCGCCGGACGCTTGGCGCCGAGTTCCTCGACCGCGTATCGGGCCTGCGCCACTTTCACAACGCTGTCGCCGGGAAAGAAGCGAAACACCCAGGGAATGCCGATCTCTGTGATTTTCGCCGTGCCTGAAACGGTGAGCAGTGGAACGCCCGCACGGCCTGCGATGGGCAGCATGGCGAGCATCTGAGTGCCAAGCATGGAGGCGATGGCTGCATGGGGGCGGTCTTCCAGCGCACGGCGCAGTGCGGTGACGGCGCCTTCGGGGGAAGTGCCTGTGTCGGTCACTTCTGTTTCGAAATCAAAGGGTTTGCCGAAGCGCTCAATCGCCATCACCGCGCCGTTGCGTTGTGACGTCCCCTCAAGCGACAGGAAACCTGTGATCGGCACCAGAACAGGGATGGTTTCGGCTTTTGCGATCAGACTTGTTGCCAGCAGCGCAGTCAGCGCGATGGCGGCGGATTTCAGAAACATTCCCGGCACTCCAATAATCCTGCTCGGCAGAACTGTAGATTCAAGATCGGGGCGAGAGGAAAGTACGCGACCGCATGTGCCGTCTCGTGACGTCTCCCTGCGCCGGCATGACCCGGATCAGGTTCGATGGGTATCCTCTCAGTTCCGGTCACCCGGAACACCCCAGCATCACATGCGGGGACCCTGAGACGATGGCATTGAATTGTCAAGGAGCGGTGGAAAAGCGCTCACGAGATTCTCTAAAAGCTTATTCGCGAAACGCGCTTTACCTTGAGAACTCAGGAAATCCAAGCTCCTGCATGAAGTGATCGACGGGTTGCTTCCATAGCGGCGTCTCCCCCATCAAGCCGTGGCCTGCATTGGGAAAAGAAATGAATTCGCCAACACCGCCTGCTTCTTTGAATCCGTCGAAGAACGGCCGTATATCGCTGATTCCGTAGAGTTGGTCTTTCCTGCCATACAGCCACAACGTCGGCGTATCGGCCTTTGCTGCGTCGGCTAAAATCGTTTGATGCACGGTTGCAAAAGTATCGTGCCAAGTGCTGAGCCAACCACCGACGAAGTTCAGGACTCCGCGAATGCGCCCAGGATATCTTTCAGAATAGGCCAGAGACAGTATTCCGCCTCGCGATTGCCCGCCCATGATGACCTGGTGCGGGTTCACATCGGGACGCGCGAGCAAGACACTCACCGCCGCATCGATATCCATGATCGCTCTGTCGAACCCAGCGAGGGTGACGTGCGGCTCCCAGCTATAATGGCTTCGGTCTTTGACGAAGCCCTCGTCATAGAGGCCCTCCGACCAGCCGCGCCCGCGACGTTGTGGCGATACAATCATCCATCCTTTTTCCAGGAAATGCTGGGCGATTGGATTGGGAAGATGGACGGCGCCTGCTGCTGCCGGCACATCACCACGTCCGGTCGATCCATGGTTAAAGACTAACAGCGGAAACGGGCCGGGACCTTCGCGTTTGAGGGTCACGAGCTGGAGGCGCACCGGCTTTCCGTCTTCCATCAGATCTGTTGCAACAAGTTCTGATTCATAGCCACTCGGGAAAGTGAGTTTCTCTGGAGCGGGGGCAGTGAAAGTAGGGGGGCTTTTCTGCAGGTGGACTTCTTGAAACGTGCCGATGGTGAGATTGTCTCGAAAATAGTATTCGCCAGCCATAATGCCCGATGGCGAGAGTGCGTATTTGGCGCTCATGTCTTGTGAGAGCCTGACAGTCAGAACGCCGTCCTGATAAATTCCCGGGGCTTGCACGCAAGCTGCTTTGTCCGCACCCCAAGGAGCATATTGCCCCCAAGCATAGAATGCTTTGACGCTGCCGTCGGCTGAAATGCGCTCGACCACCAACGTGTGCTCCAACTGGTTGGCCCACTTTCCGTTGAATATGCCGGAAATGCGCTCTGCCCCATTTGGCGCGCCATCGTCGACCTTGATCTTATCGGGAGAGAAGCCTTCACACAGTGGAACAAGGTTTCCCGAATGTGCATTTGTGTAAGAGAGCGTGGACATAAGAGAGGCTAACAATCCCGGAATAAGAAAGCGTTTCATCGGCAAATTTCTGCAGTTTTCTGATCAAGATAATTGTAAAAATGCATTCAGTTTCCCGTCTTGTCGATGGCCGTTGAGACGAATGTTCCTTTCGTGACGATTAGGAACCGAGCTCTTGCAGACTCATTGCGCGCTTCCCGATCCGCAGTCTTGCCGCCTATCATGCGCGCCAAGAAACCAGATGGGCGGAGGAAAAACCCAATGTCGAAAATCAAAATCGCAGTCATCCCGGGCGACGGTATTGGCTGGGAGGTCATTCCGGAAGGCATCAAGGTGCTGGAGGCGGCCGGGGCGAAGTTCGGCATTGAGTACGATTTCACGGAATTCGACTGGAGCTGCGAGCGATACAAGAAGACCGGTCTGATGATGCCGCTCGATGGGATTGATCAGTTGAAGGAGTTCGACTCGATCTTTCTCGGCGCTGTCGGTTTTCCGGGCGTACCGGACCATGTTTCGCTCTGGGGCCTTCTGATCCCGATCCGCCGGGAGATGGAGCAGTATGTGAACCTCCGCCCGATCCGGATGCTGAAAGGCATGAATTGCCCGCTGGCAAACCGGACGGCGGAAGATATCGACTTCTATGTCGTGCGCGAGAATAACGAAGGCGAATATTCGTCCATCGGCGGGCGCCTGTTCGAGGGGACGGACCGCGAAATGGCGATGCAGGAGAGCGTCTTCACCCGGACCGGCACCGACCGGATCATGCGCTTCGCCTTCGAGCTGTGTCAGCGTACGGGCAAGAAAAAGGTGACCTCCGCGACCAAATCCAACGGCATCATTCACACCATGCCGTATTGGGACGAGCGTTTCGCGGCGATCTCGAAGGAATATCCGGATCTGGCGACGGACCAGTATCATATCGACATTCTGGTCGCGAATTTCGTGCTGCACCCTGATTGGTTCGACGTGGTTGTCGGCTCCAACCTGTTTGGCGACATCCTCTCCGATCTCGGCCCGGCCGTGGCCGGTTCCATCGCCATCGCACCGTCCGCGAACATCAATCCGGAAAAGAAATATCCTTCCATGTTCGAGCCGGTACATGGCTCGGCGCCCGATATTGCCGGCAAAGGGATCGCCAACCCGATCGGTCAGATCTGGTCCGGCGCTATGCTGCTGGAGCATCACGGCCATCAAGAAGCTGCGGATGCCATCGTTGCGGCCTGCGAGACGGTGATTTCAGGCGGCGGGCCGAAGACTCCTGATCTCGGTGGTCAGGCTTCGACTGCGGATCTCGGCGATGCAATCGCCGCCGTGCTCCGGGACTGATCTCATGCAATCGCCCGTCTATTTCGAGGACCTGGAAATCGGCCAGGTCCTCCGTTCCCAGCGCAAGACCATGACGGAATCCGAGATCATCGATTTCGCCTGGAAGTATGACCCGCAGCCCTTCCATATAAGCGTGCCGGATGCCGAGGAGAGCCATTTCGGTGGCGTCATCTCCAGTGGTTTCCAGACCCTTGCTGTCAGCTTCAGGCTGGCCTGGCAGGCGAATGGACTGCAGGCGACCAATCTCGGTGCCGGAACCATCGATCAGCTGAATTGGCTGAAACCGGTGCGGCCGGGCGATACGCTGAGCGTGGAAATGGAAGTGTTGGAAAAACGTCAGTCCCGCTCCAAACCGGACAGGGGCTTTGTCCGGTTCAAATACACGACGTTCAATCAGGATGGCGAAGCGGTTATGACAATGGAGTGCCCGCAGATCGTGTCCTGTAACGCTCCCTGAGTGGAGCGCGTTCAGGCACCCATCTGGGCGATCTGGCTTTCCAGATGTGCCACGAGTTCTGCAGGCAAGGAAAGCCGGGCGGCCAGTGCCTCCATATAGGCTTGTTCCATCGGATGGTCCGGGTCGATAGCGAGGCGCGAGGCAAGGTAGATCTCCGCGCCTTGCTCCGGGCCATCGGCGAAGTCTGCGACCTCTTGCAGGCTGGGCGGCTTGGCGAGCGCGTCGAAGACGAAGCCCTTCTCCGATGCTTCCAGTTCGGTCGCGCCGACGCGTTCGAAGATCAGTTTTTGCTCTTCAGCGTCGATGTGGCCGTCCGCATTGGCGGCCCCTATCATCGCCAGAACGAGTGCCAACTCGAACGATCGACCGTCTGCGGCGGGCGCAGCCGCTGGATCGAACTTCGAGCCGACCGGAGCGGGAGGGGGGAGTGTGGGCACGCTGCCGGAAGAGCCGGGGTTGGGAGCTGCGGTTACAGGCGTTTGGGCGGATTTACCGTCCTGCCAATTTTGATAAGCCCGAAATGCAAGAGCGCCAAGAGCTGCGGCACCGCCATAGCCAACCACTCCACCAGCGAATTTCCCGACGTTCTTCCGCGCTTTTTTGTTTCCAAGTAAAACGCCGAGTAGGCCTCCTGCGGCTAGACCGCCGACCACACCAGAGTTCCGCTATTCGCAAGTTTTCCCTGTGCCGACTGAAGGGTTGCACCTGCAGACTGTGCTGCGTTGGATCCAAGAAATTGCTGAAGAATATTCTGCGGGTTCATCGGGTTCCTCTTTTCAGTTCACGCAGGAACAGGTTGGGACACAGGCGCGTCGCCGCAATAGGTAAAGTCAGGTGCAGGATCGGTTTCGGCTGGAGCTGTCCTTTGCTTGAAAACAGCCCAAATGACCTGGACGCCTCAGCGTGTGACCAAATTGCGCCGTTTCCGCGTCATTTTGTGGGTTTAGAGTCTTGCCGGAGTCCTGAAACCGTCATGATCTTGCGGTTTGGTGGTCAACGCTCCTGAGTAAATTGGCGATCCTTGGGAAAGGGGTCGCATGTCATATACTCAGGTCCAGCCTGTTATTCAGGTTACGAACGTCTGCAAAACATTTCCGAACGGGCGACGGGCGCTGAACGGGGTTTCCGTAACGCTTGATGCCGGCGAGATGGTCGCGCTGATCGGGGCATCCGGTTCCGGCAAGTCGACGCTGATCCGGCATATTGGCGGTCTGATCGCTGCCAATAAAGGTGACGGTGGTGGAGAGATTTTGGTCTTCGGTGACCGGGTGCAGGCCGGTGGTCGCCTGACAGGCGATGTGGCGAAAGTGCGCCGTCGTCTCGGGGTTATCTTCCAGCAGTTTAATCTTGTCCCGCGTCTGACCGTACTGACCAATGTGCTCGCCGGACGGCTGGGCCGCATGCCGAAATGGCGGGGTGTCCTGATGCAGTTCTCGCATCAGGAGAAGCAGCGCGCCATGCAGGCGCTCGCACGTGTCGGTATTGCGGCTACAGCGCGGCAGCGGGCCGCCACGCTTTCAGGTGGCCAGCAGCAGCGCGCAGCCATCGCCCGCTGCCTTGTACAGGAATCCGAAGCCATTCTCGCCGACGAGCCGATTGCCTCGCTCGATCCAGCCTCGGCCCGCCGGGTGATGGAAACCCTGTCCGACATCAACCGGACGGAAGGCACGGCCGTGCTCGTTTCTCTGCATCAGGTCGAATACGCCCGGCGCTATTGCAAGCGCACAATCGCCATGCGGGACGGCCGCGTCGTTTTCGATGGTCCGTCCCACGATCTCACCACGTCTTTCCTCCGCGAAATCTACGGTACGGCTAGCGAGGAGCTGATCCTCCCCGACGCCGAGGATTTCGCAGAGGCGCATCAGACGGCGGAGCCGCGGCTCGCTGTATCCGCCTGAACCCGTTTCCCAGCATCAAGAGGAGCTGATCCCATGACCATCTTCACCCGCCTGACCGCCGCTGCGGTTCTGGCAACCAGCCTCGTGACGGGCGCCCTTCCGGCGCTTGCCGACAGGGAAAATCCGAAAGAGATCAATTTTGGCATCATTGCCACGGAATCCAGCTCGGCCCAGCGCGAGAAATGGGGGCCTCTCCTGAAGGCTTTGGAAGAAAATCTCGGCATGCCGGTTAAGCCATTCTTTGCTGCTGACTATGCCGGCGTCATCGAAGCCATGCGCTTCGACAAGGTCGACATCGCCTGGTACGGCAACAAGTCCGCGATGGTTGCCGTCGACCGGGCTGGCGCCGAAATTTTCGCCCAGACCACGAAAGGCAGCGGCGGTAAGGGTTATTGGTCCGTCATGGTTACCCACAAGGATTCGGGTCTGACCTACGAAGACGTCATGAAGTGCGACAAGACGCTGAATTTCGGTATCGGCGATCCGAATTCCACATCTGGCTTCCTGGTACCGTCTACCTTTGTATTCGCCAAGGAAGGCGTGAATCCGAAGGAGTGCTTCAAGACGGTTCGCAATGCCAACCATGAGACCAATCTGATCTCTGCCGCGACCAAGCGGGTCGATGCCGCTGTGGCTTCTTCCACCGGCATGTATTCCCGTCTGAAGAAAGCCAAGCCGGAACTCTTCGCCGAGCTGAAGGAAATCTGGCGTTCTCCGCTGATCGCTTCCGACCCGATGGCCTGGCGTCCGGAGCTGAACAAGAACCTGAAAGCCAAGATCATGAACTTCTTCATGACCTATGGCCGTCACGGGTCGGATGCGGAAGTCACCAAGGCGCGTGAAATTTTGTCCATGATCGACATGGGTCCGTTCGTCCCATCCTCGAACGCGCAGCTCTGGCCTTTCTACGAGATGGATCAGATCCGTCAGCGCATGTCCATCGAGGGTGACGAGACCTACTCCAAAGAGGAGAAGAAGGAAAAGATCGCCGCAATCGACAAGAAGATCTCGTCCATTCGCGCCGCCGCTGCCGCGCGTCCGCGTAAGTAATCCTGTTGCCTGGCCCAGGTCAGGCGGCGATGGCGGGGGCTGATTTGGCCCCCGCTTCTTTCTGGGAATCCTGAAATGTCCAACACCACAGTTTCCGCATCCAGACTTGACCTCAAGAACACTGAGATTCCAGGACGGACCCGTCGGGAGCAGATGTTTGATTATCTGCTCTGGGGTTCGTTTCTGGTCATGCTGGTTTGGAGTTTTGTGCCTGCGGATATGAACCGTTTCGGTGAGGTTCTAACCGGTGGAGGCAACATGGCGATGTTGCTGGAAGATTTCCTGGAGCCCAATTTCCGCTATTGGCGGAGCTATCTCGACTTGATGCTTGAGACCGTTCAGATGGCCGTCTGGGGCTCTTTCCTG
This sequence comes from Nisaea sp., assembly GCF_039990255.1. Taxonomy (GTDB): domain Bacteria; phylum Pseudomonadota; class Alphaproteobacteria; order Thalassobaculales; family Thalassobaculaceae; genus Nisaea. Next base: position 129,620 of record NZ_JBDXGG010000022.1, read on the forward strand.
TCTGTTGTGTGTGCGGTTCCCTTCGGCCTTATGTCTTCGTCAAACCTGTCGCCCTCCTGGCTCAGCTTTCCGGTGCGGCGGCTGATGGATGCCTTCAGGGCCATCAACGAGCTCGTCTTCGCGCTGATCTTTGTCGCGGCTGTCGGGCTTGGTCCGCTTGCCGGGGTGCTGGCTCTCACCATTCACACCACGGGGACACTGGCGAAGCTTTTTTCCGAGGCGGTGGAAGCAATCGATCCGCGTCCGGTGGAAGGTATCCGGGCGACCGGAGCCACAAACCTGCATGAAATCGTCTTCGGCGTGATACCTCAGGTTCTCCCTCTGTGGATCTCGTTTTCACTGTACCGTTTCGAAGCGAATGTACGCTCGGCTACAGTGCTGGGGATTGTCGGGGCAGGCGGTATCGGTATGTCTCTTTCGGAATCCTTGCGGGGATTCGACTATGGATCAGGCGCCGCGATCTTGCTGATCATTCTGTTGACTGTTTCATTGTTTGATATTTTCGGCGCGCGTTTGCGCAAAGTGGTGATCGATGGTGAGGAGCACGCGCAGTTCGTCATTTATCTTGCATTGCTGGCGGCGATTATCGTCGGGATTGAGATCGTTCTGCGTGCTGGGCCGCTCTGACGAAGAAGCTAGCCGATCTCGAAAATCTTTATCGATGAAATTATTAAGGAAACTGACAAAAGAGCATGAAAGCCGGGAAACTATCCCCCGGCCCAACACCGCACTTAGTTCTCGCGGATACCGCGTCCAAGAAGAACGCCCCCAACAAGTGCGACCACGCACCAAGTAACGACGACCATCGCAAGAGTTGTCATCTGTGCCCTCCTACTCAATGGTGACAATCGTATCGCGGGTTGGTCGTTAATGCAATATTAACCAGTTCGAAAAATAGAAAATAAATCCTTATCAAAATAATGCTTTTTGTTCCGGTTGCAGGGATTGATCCTCCTGAGTTCCCTGCAAGACATTGAAATCAATCGAGTTCAGCTACCTGATCCCCGTCCAGCGGAACTTCGAACGCATTAATCGTCATGGAGATGAGTGTGTAATACCCGAGTAACCCGACAAGATCGATCAGACGCTGCTGACCCAGTATTTCGACTGCCTCGGCATAAAGTACGTCGCCGATTTTATGAGTCTCGTGGAGGGCGCGGGAGACGTCATGAACGACCCTCTCGTCGGTTCTCTCGAAGGACGGCGTGCGCCGATCGCGGATCGCATCCAGGACCGCTTCAGAAATGCCCGCCTTCAGCGCGAACGGCTTATGCACGGACCACTCGAATTGGGCCCCCCAAAACCGGCCGGTTACCATGATGGCGAGCTCGGAAAGTCGCGGCTCCAGAGAGCTGTCGAACCGGGTGAACTGGCCAAGCTGTTGCGCTTTGTCCGCCAGCGCCGGACTATGCAGCCAGATCTTGAGTGGGCCTTCGACCCGGCCGCGGGGACCGTTGACGATAGCATCGTGGATTGTCCGCTGTGCGTCGGACATATCGTCGGGTTTGAGGGCGGGGACACGTGACATGATGCCGGTTTCCAGTTCTTTTTTGGTTTAGGCGGCGTCAGCGCAGAGCTTTTCCTTGCGGGCGGCACCACCATGAGCGTCCAGCAGCCGTTCGCGCCAGGCCCAGAGCGCGTCATCTTGGGCAAGCAGTTCAAACGGGCTGGATATTCGTGCCCACATGAGTGTTCCGAAGAGCGCATAATCCGAGAAGCTCGGATCCGCGCCCCCGATGTAAGACTGCTTCTCTACGACTGCGCGCGCGGGTGCCAGTGCTTTGTGCAGGTCTGGAAGCCTGTCTTCACGCCCTTTCTGTATGTCTTCAAGCGATTTTCCGAAGCGCGCCTCGCGAGACTCTTTGAAATAGGGCTTATCGCGCTCGTCACAGGCGAGGTAAACGTCATGGACGATGCAACCGGCGACAAGCGGGTTGATCGTCCGATTGGTCCATTCGGTGATGAAAAGTGCAGCGCCTCGGCCTGCCTCGCCGCCGAAAAGACTTGGGCGGTCCACATAACGTTCCTCAAGATAGCAGGCGATGTCCCAGCTATCGCAAATTACGGTGTTGGCATCTTTCAAGACTGGAACGAGCTTCTGTCCGCTGAAATCCAGCTTGTCCTTTTCGCCGAAGCGAACGTGTTCGACAGTTGCGTCCGACTCTAGGCCCTTGTGAGCCAGGGCCATGCGCGCACGCCATCCGAAAGGGCTGAACCGGGCGCCGTTTCTGGCGGAAAGATCGTAAAAAGTGATGGCCATGGCGAGTCTCCCTCAAGAATGGTTATTAGCTTTCGGCGGCGATCTTGCCGTGCGGGACGGGATGCAACAAGCCTAGAAGAGGGAAGGCAGTCCTCGCTCTCTGGCACGTGTTTCCATTGCGTCGATTTCGCCGTAGTCGGCATCGGTCAATGACGAAAAACCGTCGATCAGAAGCGCATCGCGGGCCGATTGTGCAGTTGGATCGGCGAGTGCCCGTTTTACTCCGCGCTGGTAGGCAGCGACCGTTTGGTCATTGACGTTGATGGGGACGGCATAAGGCAAGCCTGGCGCATCCGGAGTCCGTGCAAGAACCTCGACCGCATTGCATTCCTTCGGCGCGTGTTTCTGGAGCAGAGCCCAGGTGACGCAATCGATTGCTGCCGTATCTGCCTCCCCAGAAGTGACCATGGAAACACTGGCTCGATGCCCGTGGCTCCATACGGCATCGCCAAAGAAGTCCGGTTTGATTCCATGCGCCGCGAGCAGGGCGCGAAAAGCGCTCATACCGGATTGGGAAAGGGCGCCGTTATAGGCCAGACGGGCGCCTTCAAGAGCCTCGATAGAGGTAATCCCGGCGCCGCGCTGGACGATCACCACGCTGCGGTATCGCGGACCGTCGCATCCCTCTGCTTGATAATGTGGTGTGCCGACAACACGCAGCGCATCTCGATATCGCTTTCGCAGCGGATAGCCGCAGATCTGGGTGAAGACAAGGTCAGGGTTGGACCAGGCTGCGCTCTCTTCCGGTGAGCGGGTACGGTGGGGCGGAATTCCTGACAGACCTTCTGCGGAAAATCCCCGCGCCAGTGCTTCCCACCAGGCGTCTGTCGCCTCCCGGATTTCCGGGAAGTCGTACATGTCGAGAGTAGCAATCATTGAGCAGTGTGCTCCGGAAAACGTGAGAGCAATCCCTCGATATAGTCGTCCAGGGCATGGCTCTGGACAATCGCGTCGCGGATCAGCTGGTCGAAATGGCGGGTCAGGGTACGGATGTGCTCGGTAGTGTTGAAGACAAAGAAGCTTTGGCCGAGGAAGAGTGAGGCACGCAGCGGGCCAAAGATGGTCAGCGGGGCAGAATATACTCTACGACCATCGAACAGATAGAGGCGCATTCTGGGATACAGCTCGCCATGCAGCTGTTGCATATAGCGCAGTTGCTCATATCTGAGCGCTGGTGTCAGATCGTGCCAGATACCGGCACCGGCGGCGAAATCGTCCAGAGCCTGCCGCGACATACAGATCTCGATATCGGTTTCTGGGCGGCGTGTGTAGGCGAGCTGGTCCTGTGTCCGTTCAAGCGCGCTGTCCCGCTCGAACGCTTCAACGACGCCATGCTCGTAAGCCAGGGTCTCCGGGGTTTTTACCTGATCCGGCAAGTTGCTCGGGACATAGCGGATTTTGTAGCCGGCGGCCTCCGTATGCCATTCGGCGATGTTTCGGTCCACGGCGGCCCGTGACGCTTCAGTAATGTGTACCGAGCGCTGCAGGATCTCAGCGCCGAGCTGCTCCTGCTGGGTCAGGCCGAGCAGCCAATCAAGGCTGACCTGCAGGGCGGAGGCAATAGCTGCAACCGTATCCGCGCGAGGCAGGCGCTCATTGTCGGGTGACAGCAGTTGGGAAAGGGTCGAGCGATCGACGCCGACACGCTTGGCGAGGCCGGACCGGTTTATGCCGGCGCGTTCCATGCTCTCCGCAAGGCGGGCGCGGAATATCTCGACTGTGTCTCGACGATCCAAGATGATTCCTTGCGGGAAAAATAAGCATTGTTTTATTTTATCTGCGCATGATGTAAAAAATCAACAAATGATGCAAAAATAGCGCAAACGCTCATTGTTGTGGCTGTGCGGTGCAGCATAACTTGTCCGCATGTTTGAACGTCATCCCACACCGATTTCTGAGCAGATCCCGGAATTACCAGTTTCGCCCGGTGATGCCGGGGCTGCTTTTACGCTTTCCGTAGCCTCTGTCGAATGGCAGACCGTAGTGCTATGGAGTATTATTCATGGCGCTTTCGGAGCGGTAACCTATTGGCATACTGCATTGCCGTTATGGCTGCTGCCCCTTCTCGGAGCGCCGATAGTGGCTTGGCACGCGAGCTATCAGCATGAGGCAATCCACGGCCACCCGACCAGAATTACATGGCTGAACACCCTGCTCGCCGGGTTGCCGTTGATGCTTTGGGTGCCATACGGGATTTATCGGGACAGTCACCTTAAGCATCACCGTAACGAATTTCTGACGGATCCGATTGAAGATCCGGAGTCTTTCTACGTCACCCCGGGTCAGTGGGCGTGGTTTTCTGAGCCGCGCCGGATGATTTATCGTGCCGTGAACACGCTCGCCGGACGTCTTGTGCTCGGACCGCTCTTTGTTGCCAGTCTTTTTCTTTGGCGTGAAGCCAGGGGGCTGCCGGGCGGCCGGGGTCATTTGAAGGACTGGGTGTTTCACGCGATTGGTCTAGCTTTACTAGTCGTCTGGATTGTTGCGGTTTGTGACATGCCGGTTTGGCTTTATGTCCTTTGTTTCGCCTATCCAGGATCGGGACTTCTGTTGCTACGGTCTTTCGCTGAGCATCATGCCGCACCTGATGTGGATGATCGGACCGCCATTGTTGAGGCTGAAGCGCCGCTGGCGTTGCTCTTCCTAAACAATAATCTGCATGTTGCGCATCACAGCAGCCCGGGCGTGCCATGGTATGCGTTGCCGCGCTATGAAACGCTTCGCCGGAGGATGACAAACGGTCGGCAGGAACGGATTTATCACGGATATCGGGAAGTGGCGCGGCGATGGCTGTTCCGTCCGAAGGAAGGCCCGGCTCACCCGCATCTTTGAGAGACGAAACAGCGGCTGCGTTGACTGAATGCAGCCGCTTTCATTTGATTACATTTCGATGTGGGGATCTTCCCGTCGCTTGGCCATGTAGGCTTTCAGCTCTTCGTCGATAGCGGGGTCCACGGTCGGGGCCTCGTACTCCTCCAGCAGGGCGCGGTAGGTCCTGTTCGCCCGTGTCAGTGCATCGGGGCTGCCAGCTTCCTCCCAATTTTCATAATTGCGCCAGTCCGAAAGCAGCGGCTCGTAGAAAGCTGTCTCGTAGCGTTCCAGCGTGTGCGCCGTGCCAAAGAAGTGCCCGCCGGGGCCGACATCGCGGATGGCTTCCAGGCCGAGGGTTGCGTCGTTGATCTCCAGCGGTTGTAGGAACGCGGCCATCCCCTGAAGGAGTTCGAGATCGGTCACGAACTTCTCGAAGGACGCGGTAAGGCCTCCTTCCATCCATCCGGCTGCATGCATCACCAGGTTGGTGTGCCCGAGCACGACCGGCCAGAGTGACATCATGCTTTCCCAAGCTGCTTGCGCATCGACGGCGTTCGAGGCGTTGGCGTTCGTGGAGCGATAGGGCAGGCCGTATTTCCGTGCCAACTGCCCGCCAACGAAAGCGGCCTTGGCATATTCCGGCGTCCCGAAGGCGGGGGCACCACTGCGCATATCCACGTTCGAAGTGAACCCGCCATAGATCACCGGAGCTCCGGCCCGGACCATCTGGGTGAAGGCGATCACCGCGAGGGCTTCCGCGTTCTGTTGGGCAAGGGCGCCCGAGATTGTCACCGGGCTCATCGCTCCAGACAGTGTGAAGGGCGTGACGCAGATAGCCTGGCCGTGACTGCTCATCTCCGTAAGGCCTTGCAGCATCGGTATGTCGACCCGGAGCGGGGAGGAGGTGTTGATAATGGAATGCATTCCTGGCCGCTCGACGATGCTGTCGCGGGTTTCTCCCCGAGCGATGCATAGCATGTCGATGGCGTCGCTCGGCCGCTGTCGGCCAAGTGAATAGGCGTGATGGACCTTGTCGGACAGGGTTAGGAAGGAGTAATGGCAATCCAGGTGCCGGGTTTGCGGCGGCAGGTCTACCGGTTCGACCGGATAGCCTCCAAACAGGTGGATGATGTTCGCGGTCTGGCCCATTCGGACGAAATTCTGGAAATCGGCATAGTTGCCGTCCCGGCGTCCACCTTCGAGGTCGCTGCAGAACGGGGCGCTGGCAATACTGGCAAAGTTGAGATTGTTACCGCCAAAGACGAGATCCCGCTCTGGTCGGCCGCCATGTAGTGTGAACTCTGACGGAGCCTTGGCGACATATTGTAGGATCATGTCTGGGTCAAAACGGACGCGCTCGGAACCTTTTTCGACGTCGGCGCCGTGCTGTTTCAAAACACCGCGAGCGGTCTCATCGAGGAAGTCTATCCCGATGTCGCTCAAGATACGGAGCGATGCGGTGTGAATCGCCTCCAGTTCATCCTCCGAGACGATGCCCATTGGCGGATAAGGAGAGCGAAGCCGACGCCATTCTGCCTGCTTGATTTTCCGGGCCGTGCTTCCTGAATCCGAGCGTTTTCGTGTTCGTTCGCGCTTTCTTGTTCGGCTCGGGGCGTCGGTCATTGTGTTTTATGTCTCCAAAAAAGACCTTTTTACTGCCGTAATGGTGCCCATTTTCAGGGGGTAATTGTCTAGCCATGCGGCGACAGAACATTAAGAGTGGTGGTCGCATTTGGAATGAGAGGTGATGTAAATCAGAATGAAGGAATGATCGTTTAAGCTTCTCAACTATCTTGTTTTGATTTCTACTTTCGTTAAAATTGAGCTATATCAGGCTATTCGCCCCAGTAAGACGGAAAATCAAACATAAATTAGTAGTAATTTTCGTTATTTTTGAATTGTAAGTCGAAGTTTTAGGTCTAGTTAAGGAATATAGTTAATTTTCTTTAGCATTGATTTGATCGTCACCAGATAATATTCCACGAATCCTTTAGTTTTTGTTGGAAATAACACCGAGGCGTTGTAGAAACCCGGCACGCTCGGTCCTATATTTAAATGATGTGACTGAGAACCAACTTCACTCAACCGCTAGAGACTGAGAATGGCCGCAGCAAAGCAAGCATTGAATGGTAGTGATGATCCGAACTATCGCGTAACGAATAACAACGCGATTGACGTCCATGTTGGACGGCGTGTTCGGTTGCGCCGCACGCTCCTTGGCATGAGCCAGGAACAACTGGGCGAAGCGCTGAACATTACCTTTCAGCAGGTCCAGAAGTACGAGCGCGGCTCCAACCGGATCAGCGCATCCCGGCTTTGGGATATCGCACAGATCCTCGACGTTCCCGTCAGCTTCTTCTTCGATGATATGACGGACGACACGGCGGCGAATTCGCCGCGTAAAGTCCGGTCTGGGTCGACGACGGCTGAATATGAAGACAAGCCGAACGATCCGATGGCGCGGCGTGAAACGCTTGAGCTGGTTCGTGCTTACTACAACATCACCAATGTCGGTGTGCGCAAGCGCATCACTGAAATGGTGAAGTCCGTCTCCCAGGCTTTGCCGGGCGACTCCTAAACAGCTCCATTGGTCTGGAAACACGCCATCGAACAAGAGAAGCGGGCGGCACTTGGCCGCCCGCTTTTTCTATAGGAACTCATTGGGTCTCAATGGGCCGGTTCAGGCGAGCGCGACGACTGGTTCCATCCTGCCAAGGATGTCGTCGGTGAGGTGACACTTGACCCGATGACCGCCACTCAGTGTCCGCGTTGCCGGAAGATCCGTCTCGCACATATTCCCAGGCACTTCGCTCTTATGCGGGCAACGGGTCTGGAACGGGCATCCGGACGGTGGGTTCATGGCGGACGGGATGTCGCCATCCAGCACGATATGCTTCTTCACCACCTTGGTGTCTGCGATCGGGATCGCCGAAAGTAGGGCCTCGGTGTAAGGGTGATAGGGCGGCGCGAAGACTTCTTCGGCCGTGCCCTGTTCCACAATATGGCCGAGATACATTACGACCACGCGGTCTGCGATATAGCGCACAACAGAAAGATCGTGGCTGATGAAGAGCATGGTCGTCCGAGAGGCGCGCTGAATATCCATCAGCAACTCCGTCACGGCCGCTTGAACGGAGACGTCGAGCGCGGAGACTGGTTCGTCCGCGACGACGACTTTCGGCGCCCCGGCAAAGGCGCGGGCCACACCAATCCGTTGTTTCTGCCCGCCTGAAAGCTGACGTGGCATGCGCTTGGCGAACGCGCGCGGCAGTTTGACGAGGTCTAGCAATTCAAGCATCCGGTCTTCGCGCTCTTTCGGATTGTTGCCGATTCCGAAGCGCTCCAGTGTACGGATGATCTGGGAGCCAACGGTGTGGCTCGGGTTCAGGGTGTCGAAGGGATTCTGGAAAACCATCTGAATGGAGCTGATCGCGCCGGTGCTCCGGTCGCCTATATCGGTGCTTCCTATTTCGGTGTTGCCGAGGGTGACCGTGCCTTCTGTCGCGGTTTCCAGGCCAAGTAGAATCTTGGCAAGCGTAGACTTGCCACAACCGGACTCGCCGACGATGGCAACTGTCTCCGCCTCGCGCGCCTCAAAGGTGATTTCCTCGTTCGCTTTCACGACGCGGGTTTCACCGCCGCCGAACATCTGGTTCGCGGCTACCTCGTAATACTTCTTCAGGCCGTCGATCTTGAGGATTGTTTCGCCCGGCTCCGTCGCCTCGACAACACCATCATGCTTGAGCGGAGTGTCCCAATCGATCTCTGCCACGCGCTCGCAGCGCGAGAAATGAGCGCCCTCCAGGCCAGTATCATGCATCGTGATTTCGCTAAGATCGCATTTTCCTGCTTCGAAGTAGGAGCAGCGCGGGCTGAAGTTGCAGCCCTTTGGCCGTTCGTGCGGCAATGGCAATTGGCCCGGAATAGCGACGAGAGGATGAGAGTATTTGTCCGCGCCCGGCAGCGGGATTGAGCGGAACAAGCCCTGGGTGTAGGGATGCCGCATCCGGTCGAAGACGTCTTTTACGGACCCGGTTTCTACGGCCTCGCCGGAATACATCACGGTGATCCGGTCGCATGTCTCTAGAATGAGGCCAAGATTGTGAGAGATGAACAGCATGGAGGTGCCAAACCGGCTGCCGAGCTCTTTCACCATTTCGACGATGCCGGCTTCAACCGTCACGTCTAGCGCCGTTGTCGGCTCGTCCATAAGCAGCAGGGCCGGCTTGGACAGAAGTGCCATGGCGATGACGATGCGCTGCTGCTGGCCGCCGGAAAGCTGGTGTGGATACGAATCCATCATCCGTTCCGGATCGGGCAGGCGCACGGCCTGCATCATTTCCAGGGCCCGGTCATAGGCTTCGTCCACCGAGACCTGCTCATGCAAGATCGGCACTTCCATGAGCTGTTTGCCGACCCGCATGGCGGGGTTCAGGCTGGCCATCGGTTCCTGATAGACCATGGCGATCTCGGAGCCGCGGATTTTCCGCAGCTCTTTCTCGCTCATGGTGGTCAACTCGCGCCCCTTGAACTTGATCGAGCCGGCGGTGATCTTTCCGCGATTGGAGAGGTCCCGCATGACGCCGAGGGCGACCGTGGACTTGCCGCATCCGGACTCTCCGACGAGGCCCATGGCTTCACCCGGCATAACCTTGCAGGAGAAGTCCATCACGGCCGGAATTTCGCCTGCGCGGACGAAGAAGGAGATCGAAAGGTTCGTAATCTCGAGGATCGGTTCTGTCATCTTCGTGCCTCCCTCAATCTTTCAGCGACTGCTCGCGCAGTCCATCGGCCAGCAGGTTCAGTCCGAGGACGAAAATTGCGAGGGCCAGGGTTGGGGGCAGGGCGATGGTCGGAACAATCCGGATAAAGGCCCTTGTCTGGTTGATCATCGATCCCCAGTCAGGACTTTCGGGCGCCAGACCTAGGCCGAAGAAGCCAAGGGTACCGAGCAGGATTGTCGTGTAGCCGATCCGCAGGCAGGCATCGACAATTAGCGGTCCGCGGGCGTTCGGCAAGATCTCCCAAAGCATGATGTACCACGCGTTTTCACCCCGGGTCTGGGCTGCGGCGACATAATCCCGCGTCTTGATGTCCATGGTGATGCCGCGAACGATACGGAACACCGTGGGCGAGTTCACAAAGACAACTGAGGCGAAGATGTTCAGCTCGTTCGGCTCAAGCGTGATGATGCTGAGCGGATCCGCGTCGAAGACGAGTCCAGAATAGAGCCAGCCGCCGACCAGAAGCACGCAGATGAGCTGTACCGTTAGAAGCCCCGGCCGTGTTGCATATCGGCTGTAGAACAGCACGCTGAAGAAGATGATCGGGAAGATGAAGAAGAACCCGGCCATGGCCGTCGGGATTGGTGTTTCCCGGATACCCGGTGTCACCAGAAGATAGAACAGCAGGATCACCGGGAAGGCCAGCACCAGATTGGCGAGGAACGACATGATCGAGTCGATCTTGCCGCCGTAATAGCCAGCCGGCAGGCCGATCGTGATGCCGACGATGAAGGCGAACATTGTTGCCGCCGGCGCGATGATGAGGACAAACCGTGAGCCGTGCACCATGCGGCTGAATAGATCGCGTCCGAGATTGTCCGCCCCGAAGAGTAGAGCCTTGCCCGTTTCAGCATCGATCACGCCGGGTGCCTTGCGTTTCAGCATGGCGAACTGTTGAAGCGGATCGAAAACCGCGACCCAATCGGCGAAAATGGCGGTCATTATCCAGAACAGCACGATCACAAGGCCGATCATACCGACGGAGCTGTCGAACAGTCGGCCATAGAGGTTCAGGCTGTGGCGGAAGTAATAACTGACGGAGAGGATGACTGCGAGGGACAGCCAGACCGGCCAGAATTGGCTGATCACTGTTCCCCAGATTTCGAAGAATCCAATATAGTCCAGCATTGCCTTATCTCCCCCCTCAATTCACGCGAATGCGCGGGTTGAGATAGGCGTACCCGATATCTGAAATGAGCTGCGTGAGCAGCACAACGACGACCGACACCAATGAACAGCTGAGCAGCAGATCAATGTCGTTATTGTCCGCGGCTTCCACCAGTGTCCATCCGAAGCCTTTGTAGTTGAAAAGCTTTTCGACGATGACGACACCTGTCAGGAGCCAGGGAAACTGGAGCATGATCACGGTGAAGGGGGCTATCAGCGCGTTTCTCAGCGCGTGCCGCAAGACCTGGGCTCTGAATGACAGACCTTTGAGGCGGGCTGTGCGGATATATTGCGCTGTCATGACCTCGGCCATTGAGGCACGCGTCATCCGGGCGATATATCCCATGCCATAGATCGCCATGGTCATCACGGGCAGTGCGAAATTATTGAAGTCGATGCCGCCGGCTTTCGAGACGCCTTTCAGGACGCCGAGCCAGGACGCGAACAAAACAGTAAAGAGAATGCCTGAGACGTATTCAGGAGTCGCCGTCGAGGCAATTGCCACGACCGAGAGGCTCCGGTCTGTTTTCGATCCCTCTCTCATTCCTGCCAGGACACCAATGATGAGGGCCGAGGGCACCATGGTGACCATAACCCAGAACATCAGGGTTCCAGTATAACCGATACGGGGGGCGAGGACCTCGGCGACGGGTTTGCGGAACCGGGTCGAGTCCCCGAAATCTCCTATGGCGGCGTTGCCTATCCACTCCGCATAGCGCTCCAGGATAGGCCGTCTGTAGCCTTCCTTCAGCAGCCAGCTTTCGACGGCTTCCTCGGTCATGCGGTTGTTGTTCTGTTCAAGCGCGAGCTTTTTCAGGTTTGGCTCGAGATTGACCAGATAGAAAACCACGAACGTCAGGCAGATCATGGTCGCGACCATGACCCCCAGCCGTCTTAGGATAAATATCAGCATATTGCCCCCGTGTGCCCTATTCCGGGCGGGCCTTGTTTGCCCTTAACCTCCCTTTTCGGGAGTTAAGAACCCGCCCCGGTTCAGGCCGGGGCGGGTTCGTCAATGTCGGATCAGGCTTCGTCGAGCCAGACTTTTTCGAAATGCATCTCGAAGGTCGGGTGCATCGCATCACCCTGTACGGACTCGGCCATGTGCTTGTAGAGCGCACGCCAGTACGGCTGGATGATGATGCCTGAATCCTGGAGCGTTTTCTGCAGCTTCTCCATCACCGCACGCCGTTTGTCGGCGTCCGCAATTGACAGGGCTTCTTCGAGCGTCTTGTCGAATTCCGGATCGGACCAGCCAGCTTCGTTCCAGGCTTCGCCTGAACGATAGGCCAGTGCCAGAACCTGCACACCAAGCGGGCGCATGTTCCAGTTGGTGGTCGAGAACGGATATTTCGTCCAGTTGTTCCAGAAGGAGGATGAGGGAATGATCGTCCGCTTGATCTTGATCCCGGCATCGCGGATCTGGGCGGCGATGGCGTCGGTGGTGTTCTTCCGCCAGTCATCGTCGATGGATATCAGCTCATGCTCGAAATCGGACTGACCGGCATCGGCCAGAAGCCTTTTTGCGGCTTCCGGATCTCGCTTGATCATCGGCAGTTTGAAGTATTCGGGGTGCATGGGGCCGACATGGTGGTTTTCCGCCACGCTGCCGGCACCGCCGTAACCGATCTGCAGGACGACGGAATTGTCGACGGCGAGTTGAAGGGCCTGACGGACGCGAACATCGTCATAGGGCTTGTTGGAAACGTTCATGCGGGCAACGATGGTTGCCGCAGTGATCGCTTCCGATTTCTTCAGATCCAGACTGTCGAGGATTTCAACGAAGTCGGCGGTGGTTTGGTAGTTGACGTGAACGTCGCCGGCTTCGAAGGCCGCGACCTCGGCCGCCGGGTCGGTTCCGTAATCGGTCCATTCAATGGCGTCGAGATAAGCCTCGCCACCCCACCATTTGCCGTCTTTACGCCGCACGCAACGAGCGGAAACGCCAACTTCGAGGCTATCGAGCTCGAACGGACCGGTGCCGACCGGGTTGGCGGACAGATCGGAGCCGTTTTTATCGAAATCACGGTGCACGATCAGGGAGGGATAGTCGGTCATGCCCGGGATGATGCTGATGTCAGGCTTCGGCAAGGTAAGCTTGACGGTGTGGCTATCGACCTTCGTGATTGCACCGTCGAGCACCTTGTTGGTGTTCGGGTCTATGAGGGTCGCCATACGGCCGGCCATCGAGTTGCCCTCGACGTCCTTCTCGCACCAGCGGGTGATGTTGAAGACGACGTCATCCGCATCGAACGCATCGCCATTGTTCCAAGTAACGCCCTTCCTAACCTTGAGGACATATTCGGTCGCGGAGTCGTTGACTTCCCAGCCTTCGAGCAGTGCCGGCTCGAAAGTGTAAGCCGATGTATAGGACACGAGGTTCTCGCAAACCTGCCGCGCGACGTTGCCCATTTCAGACCAGTCAAAGATCCGTGGATCAACTACACGGCGAACAGACATGGAAACCTTCAGCGTGCCGCCTTTCTTGCCTGCGGCTTGTGCAGTGCTCGGTGCAGCCATGCCAAGCAGGCCGTAAGCGGTGGCCGTTGTCGCGCCAAACGCGCTGGCGAGCGCGAGGAATTCACGCCGGTCCATCTTACCTTTTTTTGTGTCGGCCGCCCAACTGCTGACCATCTGGTGCAGTGGCCGTCCGGAACGGTCCTTCAATTCCCTGTTCATATCTATCTCCCTGTTTTGCAGTGGTGCGCCGAAGCACGCCTGGCACGGATCATAATGCTCTAATAGCGACAACCAAAGTGTCGTTTTTAGGGTAAATATGGCCAGTAATGCTCAATTGCGCTGCAGCAGATGTCCAATGCACTCGGAACATTCCTGCCGGAATTTTGCCTCCTGTTCAGATCCTCTTAAATCGAACGTGTGAATGTGCTTTGTTCAATTTGTATTATTTTCACTGTTCGACTGCGAACGCAGATTCAACACTGTCTGCATAGCAAACATTCGTGTTCAAATGGCCATGAAGACGCTGCGTTTCGTTCATTAATAGTCATCATGAGCAACGCATAATGCCGATGTCAAAGAATTTATCTATTTGCGACACTGAGCGTATCGGCGAACCGAGTTGACTTGTAGAGGCGCAGAATTCCGCCGTTCCATGACTGTTCAAAAAAGGACGTAGAATGCGTTTAGAAGACGCTCTGAGAGAAGACCTCGCCCTGGTCGGTATTCTGAACGAAGCCGAGATTCCGCACGTCAACAGCATCGATCTGGCCGGTTTTATCTGGTTCCTCGAGGCGGCGGATTATTTTCGTGTCGCGAGGGACGATGACAAGATTTTGGGTTTCCTCATCGGTTTTCTGCCGGGACGCCCCTACGACAGCCTCAACTATCGGTGGTTTAGCGATAAATACGCTTCGTTTCTCTATGTTGATCGCATCGTGGTTTCGCCCACGGCGCGCGGGCTTGGCGTCGGCCGGAAGCTCTATGAGGACTTTGCCGGTTTCGCGGCAGGCCGTGCGGAGCGGCTGACGTGCGAAGTGAATCTGAGGCCGCCGAACGAGGGCTCAATGCGCTTTCATCAGACGATCGGTTTCACCGAAGTGGGCCGTCAGGAGACCGAAGGCGGGACCAAGGAAGTATCTCTGCTGGCTATGAACCTGGCCGGGAGCAAAATGCAAAGTCAGAACAGGGCGTAGGGGTCCTTTATCGGCTGTTCGTTAGAATGCCGGATCCAGCCTTTGACGACCCGGTAAACGAACCAGAGCCAGCCAAGGCCACCGATCAGCCAGGCAAAGGGAATGAGTATCCAGGTCGCGGTAAGGGCAGCCGTCAGAACGATGGTGATGACCTGTATCCAGAAAGTTCGTATCTGCCAGGTGATGTGCCCCTCCAAATCTGTTTCTTCCAGATCAGGGCGTTTCAGATACGCGAGAATCACTCCGAACAGGGATGGCAGGCCGAAAACGATCGCTGCTCCATACAGTCCATAGACGATGTGGACGGCGAGACGGTCGTTCTCCGAGAGTTCCAAGGAAAAAGGAAGTGGGCGCTGCCTGGCCACCTGATTGCCGTTGTTCGGATTTGTTTCGGCCATGTTCAGTCCCGTCTCTTTCGCTACCTGGTCCGGCCCTCTAACGTTGGCACTGTAGTTTGATCATTCAATGGGCGCGTCGCTCTAGGCGGCCGGTAGAGGAAACGTATCAATTATGACGAACGAAGCAAGTCGACCGGCTGTCGATCTTTATAGCGACACAGTCTCGCGTCCGAGCGCGGCGATGCGGCAGGCCATGGCCGAGGCCGAAGTGGGTAACGAGCAGGCAATGGAGGACCCGACTGTCAATCTGCTGTGTGAGCGTGTCGCTGCTTTGCTCGGCACTGAAGCCGCGATGTTTCTCCCGTCCGGAACTATGTGCAACGAGATCGCCTACAGGGTCTGGGTCGATCGGGGAGAGGAGATCATTCTCGAAGAAAGCGCCCATGCGCTGCATTTCGAGGCGGGCGGACCTGCGGCATTGGCGGGCGCCATGGTCCGGACTCTGAAGGGGCGCTGCGGCATCTTTGATGCAGCCGAGCTGGAGACAGTTATCCGCGCACCGCGCGGCCACCATGGACAGCGTCAGAAGCTGGTGAATATTGAGAATACAGCCAATCTCGGTGGCGGCGCGGTCTGGCCGCTCGAAACTGTCGCAGACGTCGCCGATTGCGCGCGCGGGCATGGGCTCAAGGTTCACATGGATGGTGCACGTTTACTGAACGCGGTTGTTGCATCGGGGACGCCGGCAGCTTCCTATGGCGCTTTGTGTGACTCTCTCTGGATCGATCTCTCGAAAGGCCTGGGCTGTCCGGTAGGAGGCGTCCTGGCTGGCAGCGCCGAGTTCATAGATCGAAGTTGGCTTTTCAAGCACCAGTTCGGCGGAGCGATGCGGCAAGCCGGGATTATCGCCGCTGCCGGCGTCTATGCTCTTGATCATCATATTGACCGTCTCGCTGAAGACCACGCCAACGCCCGCTATCTTGCCGAAGGAATTGCGTCGATCCCTAGGTTGGCCGTCGCTCTCGACGAGATAGAAACCAATATGGTGTATTTCGATGTCACAGCACCAGCTCTCGATGCGGCTGGACTGTCCGAGCGCCTGATGCGTGAGCACCAGGTCCGAATTGGCGCTATGGGGCCGCGACGGATGCGGGCTGTGACTCATATCGATGTCACACGCAGCGGGATTGAGGTGGCATTGACAGCACTCAAAGCCGTGATGGAAACGGCTTGAGCAGATTCAGGCGTCAGTCAGTGCCTGGTCGAGGTCAGTGTCCGTAAATTGGGCGCTGACTGTCCTGGCGCCCATCATGTCTGCTCCGGTAAGGTTGGCGCCTTTGAATTTGGCGCCTGAGAGATCCGTATTGCGGAGCAGGGCGCTTTCTAGGTCGGACGGCCAGAACCGTCCGGTTGGATTCCCGTTAGCATCCTTCAGTTCCACGGGAAAAAGCAGTGCGCCATTCAGTTGCGCATCCGTCAGGTCGGTCGAAACCAGCTTGGTGCCTGAAAGATCGGAATCTCTAAGATCGACACGAACGAGCTTGGCGCCTGTGAGATCGGTCATCACAAGTTGCGCGCGGCGCATCTTGGCGCCGGATAAATCCACGTCGCGCAGGTCCGCGCCAGACAGGTTAATGTCGCTTAGATCAACATCTTTCAGGTTGGCTCCGGCGAGCTGCGCGCGAGTGCCGCCGCGCCCCTGTTCGCGTATCCAGAGTTCATGATCGTTGACGATGTCTCGGAGGGAGCGGCTGCGATCTCCGGACTCCGTCACCAACTGTGCGCCGTTGAGATTTGCTGTCGACAGATTAACGCGTTCGAGAATGGCGCTGCTGAGATCGGACCCGGCAAAGCTGGTTTCCGAAATCAGGGCGCCGCGCAGGTTCGCCCCCCTTAGATTGGCACCGATAATCTTTGCACTGGCAAGATTGGCGCCGGACAGGTCCGCGCCGGTCAGATTTGCATTTTCGAGGTTCACGCCACTGAGGTTTGCACCGCAGAGCAGGGTGTTCTCCAGGTTGGCGCCGATCATGCTGGAATCTGACAGGTTGGTCCCTGACAGGTTGGCGTTATTGATGTCAGCATCATCCATGGTGGCGGAGGACGCGTCAGCACGAATAAAGGTCGGACGCTCGCCCGTAAGATCGTTGATGATTGCGCCGCCGCGCATGTCGGCTTCTTTCAGATTGGCGCCGCCGAGGTTGGCGCCCCTGATGCTCGCACCGCGCAAATCGGCGCGCATCAGGACGGCGTTCGTCAGATCCGAATCATCCAGATTGGCACAAAACAGGTCTGCGTAGCTGAGGTCGGCACCGGCCAGCAGCGTGTTGGCGAAATTTACGCCTGACAGACGCGCTGACTGGAGGTTCACGCGTGCAAGCTGAAAGCCGGTAACTTCAAGGCCGGACAGGTCTGCGCGCACGCCACCCGGCTTGCGTTTGAGCCAACGCTCATGGCTCTCAATGGCTTGAAGGATCTCTTCCGGCGTCATCGACTCAGATTTCTTTCCATCGGTACAGGGCCACCGATAAACGGACTATACTGCGCCCCCCGAAGGTGACATTTAGGTCAACAATCGTCATGGCCAACCATCCACGATAATACCAAGGCATGGATTGAGATAGTCACGAGACGGCCTGACGGCATCTTCGACGCGTGCCTGCAAGCTGAGGCGCTCGCAATAGTCTTTGAGAGCCGTGAAACCGTGTGTTTTGGTTATATCGTTCGTGGCAATACCCGCTTTCTTGAGCAAAAGAGTTTGAAACGGCGCTTTCTCGGTGTTTCTTAGCAGATAGATCACAAATCCGCTCGCCCGTCGCTCCTCCTCTGCGCCTCTCTGCTCCCTCACATCATCAGCAACGCGATCAATAAGTTTTTCGATCTCGTCGCTGAGCTGGTTAAGTTGTTCGGCTTTTTGCACTTCATCAATCAATGCGATGCAATCCCGAATGGTCAATCTTTAGAGTAAGATACTGTATTTCTTTCTTGCGAAGCATTCGCACCATTAAATGCTCAGTGGTCAAGAGGAACCTCCTTCGAAACTGGCTGTCTGAACCCGTTGCGCCGCTCAATGTCATTGGTTTTTAAGATTAGCTGTTACCGGTTTTCTCGTCGGTCTTAGCGACGGCAAGTTGTTCGGTTTTGAAGACTGCATCCGTCAGGTTCGCACGCGACATGTCCGCACCGGCAAGATTGGCACCAGAAAGATCGGCCCCGGCTAGGTTTGCATTCCTGAGATCGGCGTCCTTGAGGTTTGCATTCACCAGCTTGGTGCCTGATAGGTTCGCAGGCCATTTTCTTCCGGTGAGATTGCCTTCCTGATCTTTAAGATCGACCGGAGCGATTATGGAATGTGAAAGGTCGGCATCGGTCAGGTCCGCATGTGCGAGGTTGATCCCTTCAAGGGTTGCCCCGCTCAGGTTCGCCCCTTTCAGGTTTGTGTTGGATAAGTCGGACATCACAAGGAGCACGTTCGAGAGATTGGCCCCGCTGATATTGGCGCCATGCAGGTCCGCGCCAGACAGGTTGACCGCGGCAAGATCAATGAAACTGAGATCGGTATTCTTCAGGATCGCGCGATCCCCTAGACGGCCGTCTTCCCGGATCCATACATAATGCATGTTCAGAACTTCACGGACCTCGAATGGGAGAGAGTCTTCGTTGCGGACCATATTGGCGCCCGTCAAGTCCGCTCCTGAGAGGTCGCAGCTGTCCAGATTTGCTCCTGACAGATTGGCATGCTTCAGGATTGTATTGTCGAGCAGGGCTCCGCTCAGGTTGGCATCCTGCAGGTCCGCACCGGAAAGGTCGGCTTCGACCAGCACGCAGCCGGAAAGATCCGCTCCCTTCAGGTCTGCCTTGCGCAGATTTACCCCGGAGAGGTTCGCGCCGGCCAGTTGTGCACCTGCCATGCTCGCGCTTGGCATGGCTGAGTAGCTTAGGTCGGCCCCCTGCTGGTTGGATGTCGGGCCGTCCCGCTGGCCTTCGTCGTCGTCTGTCCCGAACATCAATGTTCCGCCGCGGAAGTCGGCGCCGACAAGATTAGCGCCTTTGAAGGCGACATTGCGGATAGATGCACCACGAAGGTCCGCGTTTTGGAGGTCCGCATCCCGCAGATCTGCGCCGTCCAGAACAGCACAGAACAAGTCCGTATGGCTGAGGTCACTGCCAGCCAAGATGGTTTTCTGCAGATTGGCGCCAGACATCTTGGCGGATTTCAGGTTCACTTTTTCGAGCGTGAAGCCGGAAAGGTTGGCGCGCGCCAGATTCGCTCGCGATCCACTATGGGCGCGGCTCAGCCATTTTTCATGTTCATCCAGGATATTCGCGATTTCCTGAGGCGTCATTTCAGCGAACCGTACCCATAATCATGAGGCTCTCTCGTGAGTGTTTGTAATACTTTTTAGATTCCACGCAGAACAATAGCCGTCGGGGGGCATATGTGAAAGCGCCATGAGGGTATCCGTAACTTGGGGTAACTTCGATCCCCAAGTGGAACACCGTATTCATTACCCGGTATTAATGTATGTAAAATTTACCAATAAATTCCATATATTTTTTAATTTTCTCCGACGTCGCCAGTCCACTGGGCGGCTTTATTCTGCTGCTTGTTTGGATGCGCCGTCAGATTTGCTTTCAGGCGGCTCGCCAGGCGCCTGTTTTCCTGGCTCCACAAGGCTGAGGCAGAGCGATAGCAATGGCGGGATTATGGCAAGCGTCAATACGGCGGAAAGGGAGAGCCCGCCGATCACAACTGAGCCAAGGCCGCGATAGAGTTCCGATCCGGCGCCAGGAAACACGACGAGCGGAAGCATTCCAAGGACACTGGTCAGTGTCGACATGAAGATCGGCCGGATACGATTTTGAGTTGCCTCGATGATCGCGGAACCAGATTCCATGCCGTCTTGGCGTATGTGATGCAGGGTTTGGTGCACAAGCAGGATTGCGTTGTTCACAACAATCCCGATCAGGATGACGAAGCCGAGCAGGGTCAGCATGTCGAGATTTTGCTGGATGAAGATGTTGAGTGTGGCCAGTCCAACCACGCCGCCGGCTGTTGCCAGCGGAACCGAGAAAATGATCACCAGCGGATAGAAGAAACTCTCGAACAATACCGCCATGACCAGATAGACGATGACCAGCGCCATCACGAGATCGAGCACCATCTCGTTCCAGGTCTCCGCCAGTTTGTCGGCTGTGCCGGACATGCGGATGCTGACGCCTGGCGGCAGGCCAGCCTCTTCCATTGGTGTGATCACTTCGTCCCACATCTTGTTCAGAGCGGCTTCCAGCGGCATACCAGAAGGCGGGGAGACCACGAGGGTAATTGTCCGCTCACGTCCGACATGACGTATCTCTGTCGGGCCGGTGGTGACAACCACGCTGGCAAGTGACCCTGCCGGTAAGATTTTGCCCTCGCTTGTCACGACGGGCAGATCGGCTATGCCCTGAGTTTCCAGAATATGATCCTCAAGACCGGTCAGGGTCAGGTCGATACGTTCCCCCTGCACGGTGATCTCGGCCACTCGGATACCATCGTTGTAGGCATCGACCGTAAAGCCAAGATCGCGGGCGGTTACGCCATTGTCGGCAAGTAGGGTGCGATCGGGCACGACCCGCACTTCCGGGGCGCCGAGCGACAGGGAGGGCAGCGGACGTATTTGAGTGCCTTCGTCGCGCGGGAAAGCGCGGCCGACCCTGAAAAATGTTTGCTGCGCGATACCTGTGAGTTCTTCGAGCGCTCCTCCGGAAATGTCGAGGTCGATTGAACTCGTCCCACCGACACCGCGTCCGAAAAGAGAACTCTGACGGAAGAAGCCGAAGGTTCCCGGCTCGGTGAAAAGCGAGCGCCGGAGTACCGGTATCAGTTCCTTGGCGCGGGTTGGATCGGCTGCGGCGGTCCCGACGATCACATTGGCCCGGAAAGCGACGAAGAAGAAGCGCGACATGGTGGGCGTGCCGTCCTCCATGACGATCTTCGTTTCGGAAAAATCCCAAATCGGTTTGGTCGCGTTCTCGAGTTTGGTGGCGATCTCGGCCATTGTGTCAAGGTTGTATCCGGGCGGGGGTTTGACGAAACCGATGACCAGATTCCGATTACCTTCCGGCAGGTAGTCGAGCTCGGGAAGCATGGCCCAGGTCGCGGCGATGCTGCCGACGGTCATGCCACTGATAACCACTAGGGCAAGGAAGCGGTTTTTCACCACGGCACGGGTCTGCTTCATGACGAGGGTCAGGAAGCTACGGGCAAAAAGGTCGATTACAGGAACACGCCGGGACGTGCTCAGATCGCCGATCTCGTTTTTCAGAAGGCGGCTGGCGAGTGCCGGAACGACCGTGGCGGAAACCACAAGCGACAGGCAGACCGCGACCGAAATTGCGACAGCAATATCCCTGAAGAGCTGGCCGACTTCCAGTTCCATCACCAGGATCGGGATGAACACCATGACTGTGGTCAGCGAGGAAACCAGCACCGCGCCCCAGACCTGTTGTGCTCCCCGATATGCTGCCTCTCTCGGGTCGTGGCCGAGCTGCCGTAGTCGGAAGATGTTTTCCAGCACCACGATTGCGGCATCGACCACCATGCCGACGGCGAAGGCGATGCCTGCCAGCGAGATGACGTTTATGGAACGGCCCAACGCCGCCATTGCGACGAACGATCCAATAACAGAAACCGGTATGGCGAGACTGATGACCAGAGTGGCATTGCCGCTGCGCAGGAACAAGTAGAGCACCAGCGCTGCCAGAATGCCGCCAACCCAGATATTCTGGCGCACCAGCTCGATCGAAGAATCAATATAGGTCGTCTCATCGTAGACCTGGATCATCTTCAGGCCGCGCGCGGATAGATATCCCGTGTTCAACTCGTCGATCGCCTGGCGGACCTCAGTCATCACCTCGATGACGTTGGCGCCGGTTTCCCGATACATTGGCACCGCGAGCGCCGGTGTGCCGAACTGCCGGATGCGTGCGACGGGGTCTTTGTAACCCATCGATACCGTTGCGACGTCGGAGACGCTGACACGGGCAACCCGTCCGGTCATCGGGTCTTCGATGGAACGCAGGACGACACCGCGCACATTCTCCATACTCTCGAAGTCGCCTTCGGTGCGGACTACATAACGTCGCTTGCCTTCATCCACGGCGCCGGCTGAAACGGAGGCATTGGCGCTGCGCAGGGACGCTAGGACATCCGGAATGGTGAGCTGGTAATGGGCGAGCAATTGCGGATCGATGGTCACCCGCATCTCGCGCTCACCACCGCCATAGATCCGGGCTTCGCCAATTCCCGAAATACGCTCAATCCGCGCTTTAACGTAATCTTCTGCGAAATCGCCGTATGTGTGGATTGGCGTGTTGTTGTCGTCCTCGCGCAGTATCACTGCCCATGCGATGGCATTATCTTCCGACCCGGCCGTTTGGAAGGTCGGCTCGTCCACTTCGTCCGGGTAGTTGCCAACCCTGTCCAGCCTGTTGGCTACCAGAAGCAGCGACTTGTCCATGTCGGTGCCGGGAGAGAATTCCAGCGTTATCCGGCCACGTCCGTCCTCAGAGCTGGAAATCATTGATTCCAGCGCTTCTAGTCCTCTCAGTTCGTCTTCCTGCCGGTTGATGATTTCGCGTTCAATCTCGGCAGGGGCCGCACCACCCCAGTTGGTCGTGATCGTTATCACCGGCCGGTTCACATCGGGGGCGAGCTGAATCGGGATGCTTTGCAGGGCGACAATGCCAAACATCACGATCATCATGACGATAGCCAGGACTGCGACGGGCCGCTGGATCGAATGACGGATCAATGTGTCCATTGGTTTAGCCCTTTACCTGAACGGCTACTGGCTGCCCAGGTCGCAGGCGTTCGTTGCCTTTAATGACCACGATCTCGCCGACGGCAAGGCCATTCGTCACTTCAAAGCGTGAGCCGAGGGAAGCACCGATCGTGACCGGTCGAATTTCGACCTTGTCGTTGATCACCACATAGACCCTGGGCTGGCTGCCATCCAGAAGCAGAGCGTCCTTGTGAACGCTGATCACCTTACGCGCTTCGCCGATGGGGATATGGACGGTGACGCTCTGGTTTTCGGCAATTTGCGAAGAGTTTTCTGGCAAGAGCGCAGAAAACCGGACTGCCCGGCTGCGGGTGCGCGGGTTCTCCTCGGGGATTATCGCTCTCATCTCGATGGTAAGAATCTGCCCGTCTTGCAGCACGGCTTTAACCGGAACGCCGGGATGCAGACCGGAGAGCCTCTGTGCCGGGACATCGGCCTCGATCTCCAGGTTTTTTTCATTCATTAGAGTGACGATCGCTTCGCCAGCCTGGACATAGTCTCCAGCAACCACGTGACGGGCCAGAATTACGCCGTGATATGGAGCCTGGATCGAAGCATCGGCGAGGGCAATTTCAGCCAGGTTCAATTCAGCCTGTACCCGTTCAGTTTCAGCTTCAGCCTCCATGGAGCTCGCGATCGCGGCTTCCAGGTCGCGCTGGGCGTCCTCTAGTGCATTCTTGCGAAATGCATTGGAACCGCGCAATTGCTCAGTCCTCGCAAGGGCTTGCCGGGCTTTCGCCCGGTTGGCCATCGCCCGCTCATGTTGCGCTTGCGCTTTTTTTAACTCCGATGCCCGAAGCTGTCGTTCTGCCCGCAGCCGGTTGTCTGAAAGCCGGGCCAGTACGGCACCTTTCTCGACCCGCTCACCTGCGCGAACGGAAATCTCGGCTATCCGTTCTGAAATACGTGTCGCGACCGGGCCGAGTTGGACTGCGACAAAACGCGCCGAAAAAGGTGCCGTTTGAGTCAGGGCTTCGTCGCGGACCTTGTCGACCTCAACGGGGCTCGCTTTCCCCTGAGCATGCGCAATGTCTGGCACGCTGATGGCCAGCATGGCCGCGAGCATAGCGAAGAGAAGGACTCGAGGCAGCTTTACTAACATTGCTGGCATTTCGCGCACGCCTTTTTATGCCAAGAAGTCACGAGATTCGCGCCGGTGAAATCAAGACTGGTTGCTCTGAAGGTAGCGAAGATATGCCTATTTTGCCGGGTATCCATAGCAATCGCAATTAATTCAATGAGGGATTGGCGCGCATCGCGGCAAGTTGATGCTGGATGGAACTCCGAGCTTCTTGGTAAGAACGACGAGCGAAATATAATCCGTCGCTGATGACCGGAAAAAGTTGGGGAGGAAGGACATGGGGACGATTCTGTATACCCATGCGGATAGTTTTGGACATGACCCGGGACGCATGCATCCGGAACACCCGGCGCGCCTGAAAGCAGTGCTGACAGCCTTGTCCGCCGAAGAGTTCAACGGGCTTGAGCGTCGGGAGGCGCCAAGAGCCGCCGTGGAACAGATCGCCAGAGCACATCCCCTCGACTATGTGGAAGCGATCCTGGAGGCTGTGCCCGAAACCGGCGAGCGGCCGATAGATGGCGACACAGTGATGTCACCCGGTACCGGTGATGCCATTCTGCGCAGTTCTGGGGCCGTTTGCGCGGCGGTCGACGCCGTGCTTGGCGGTGAAGCACAAAACGCATTCTGTGCCATGCGCCCACCCGGACACCATGCCGAGCCTCGCACACCGATGGGTTTCTGCTTCTTTAACCAGATTGCCGTCGGTGCCGAGCATGCCCGCGCGGCGCATGGGCTGCGGCGTGTGGCGATTGTCGATTTCGATGTGCATCACGGCAATGGCACGCAGGCGATCTTCGAAGCGGATGGCGGTGTTTTCTATGCATCGACTCATCAATCGCCGCTGTTTCCTGGGTCCGGTCATCAGAGCGAGCGCGGTGTCGGCAATATCGTAAATGTGCCGTTGCCGCCCATGTCCGGCAGCGAACAGTTCCGCGCTGCTATCACTGAGATCATTTCCCCGGCTCTGATCGAATTCCAGCCTGAACTGTTGATGATCTCCGCCGGGTTCGATGCCCATATAGATGACCCGCTGGCATCACTCTGTCTCACGGAAGAGGATTTTGCCTGGGTGACAGAGGAGCTTATGCGGGTCGCCGATCTGGTCTGCGACGGTAAGATCGTCTCCACGCTCGAGGGCGGCTATGACCTTGAGGCATTGGCAGAATCGACAGCGGCTCATGTGCGCACTTTGATGAGTGCCGTCTGACATCGAAAAGCGGGTGGGGTTCCCTTGTATCGGTGGCTCCCCGCGCCTATTGTCGGGCACTGACCCGAAGGAGACCGACGTGAGCGAGACACCATCACCGGAGATCAAAGGCCTCAGCTTTGAAGAGGCGCTGACGCAGCTTGAAGAGATCGTCGGCAAGCTTGAATCCGGTAACGGAACTTTAGATGATGCAATCAACGCCTATGCGCGTGGGGCGGAGCTGAAATCCCATTGCCAGAAGAAGCTGGACGAAGCGCGCATGAAGGTCGAAAAGATCCGGAAATCGGATGCTGACGGCGCTGTGTCCGCCGAGCCATTCGAGGCCTAAGCTTCATATTTTTCCGACATTGATCAGGATCACCGCCGCTTATGACCCAGCTTAAAGACGCGATGGCAACGACCGCGCGCGAAGTTGAGCGCGTTATGGATTTCCTGTTGCCGAAAGCGGATGACGCCGAAGCGCGGGTTTTTGAGGCCATGCGCTATTCCAGTCTTGGCGGTGGCAAGCGGTTGCGGCCGTTCATTGTCACGCAGTCCGCCAAGATGTTCGCCGTCGATGAGCGGTGCGCCCTGCGGGTCGGTGCCGCTGTAGAGTTCCTGCATTGTTACTCACTTATCCATGATGATCTGCCCGCCATGGATGATAGCGATCTGCGCCGCGGACGGCCGAGTTGCCATAAGAAATTCGACGAGGCGACTGCTATTCTGGCTGGGGACGGATTACAGGCGCTGGCTTTCGAGGTTTTGTCGGCGGAGGAAACCAGCTCCGATGCTTTTGTCCGCGCCAAACTGGTTTCCGGCCTCGCGAAGGCGTCGGGTGGTGAAGGTATGGTCGGCGGTCAGATGATCGATCTGCTGGCGGAAGATACCGAGTTGGATATCGGTGCCATCACTCGCATGCAGAGGATGAAAACCGGAGAGATCTTCGCTTTTGCCGCGACGTCGGGAGCGATTATGGGGCATGCCTCCGAGCGTCATGTCCATGCTCTGCATTCCTTCGCACAAGAGCTGGGATTGGCCTTCCAGATAGCCGATGATCTGCTTGACGAGACTGGTGATTCCAATACGACAGGTAAGCCAGTTGGGAAGGATGGTGAGGCTGGAAAAGCGACCTTCGTTTCCGTTCTCGGCGTCGAGCGAGCCCGGTCGCAGGCCCGGCTGCTGGCAGAGCAGGCAGCGCGCGCCCTTGATTTATTCGGTGAGCGGGCAGACCTTCTGAAACAGGTAGCCGCTTATGTGGTCGACCGCACGCACTGAGCCCCAGGGCTGAATTGGACCTATGACCGAACGCAGAACCCCGATTCTGGACAGAGTCACTCTCCCGGCTGACTCCCGCACGCTGACCGACGCGCAGCTCAAGCAGCTTGCCGACGATTTGCGCATTGAGACCATTGACGCTGTTTCGGTCACAGGCGGCCATCTCGGGGCTGGGCTCGGCGTGGTCGAGCTGACGGTCGCTATCCACCATGTTTTCGACACGCCGCGGGACAAGGTAATCTGGGATGTCGGCCATCAGGCCTATCCGCACAAGATCCTGACCGGCCGCCGGGACCGTATCCGTACCCTGCGCCAGGGGGGCGGGCTTTCCGGCTTCACGAAGCGTTCGGAAAGCGAATACGACCCGTTCGGTGCAGCACATAGCTCAACCTCGATCTCTGCAGGCCTTGGCATGGCCGTGGCGCGGGATCTGAAGGGTGACGATTTTAACGTCCTTGCCGTGATCGGTGACGGTGCAATGAGCGCGGGCATGGCCTATGAGGCGATGAACAATGCCGGCTCGTTGAGAAACCGGATGATCGTGGTGTTGAACGACAACGATATGTCGATCGCGCCTCCGGTCGGTGCGCTCAGCGCTCATCTTTCGCAACTGATTTCTTCGAAATCCTATAGCAGCGTGCGGGACCTGGCGAAGCAGATCGCACAACACTTGCCGAAGCCGATGGAAGAGACTGCGCGCAAGGCCGAGGAGTTCGCCCGCGGCATGGTCACCGGTGGGACTTTGTTCGAAGAGCTCGGCTTCTACTATGTCGGGCCTGTGGACGGACACAATCTCGACCACTTGCTGCCGGTGCTGCGCAATGTCCGGGACATGAAGCGGGATCGTCCGGTACTGCTCCATGTCGTCACTGAAAAGGGCCGAGGACATCCGTTCGGCGTGCAGGCGGCGGACAAGTACCACGCCGTGCCGAAATTCGACGTGGTGACGGGCGAGGTGAAGAAGCCCGTCTCTAATGCGCCTAGCTATACGTCGGTTTTCGCGGACGCGCTGATCAAGGAAGCCGAGGCGGATGACCGGATTGTCGCGGTGACGGCCGCTATGCCGTCTGGCACCGGGATCGACAAGTTCTCCAAAGCCTTTCCGGAGCGCAGCTTCGATGTTGGCATTGCCGAACAGCATGCCGTTACGTTCGCGGCCGGTATGGCCTGCGAGGGTATGAAGCCGTTCGTGGCGATCTATTCGACCTTCCTGCAGCGCGGCTATGATCAAGTCGTTCATGACGTGGCCATCCAGAAGCTACCGGTGCGCTTCGCAATCGACCGGGCTGGGCTGGTTGGAGCCGACGGGGCGACCCATGCCGGGGCTTTCGACCTCGCCTATTTGGGCTGCCTGCCGGACGTCGTGCTGATGGCGCCGTCTGACGAGGCTGAACTGAAGCACATGGTTGCGACGGCTGCTGCGATTGACGACCGGCCGAGTGCCTTCCGCTTCCCGCGAGGGGAGGGTGTGGGTGTCGAGCTTCCTGCGCGCGGCGATGTGCTGGAAGTCGGCAAAGGCCGAATTGTTCGCGAAGGTGCGAATGTCGCGCTGCTGTCTCTCGGCTGCAGGCTTCAGGAATGCCTCGTGGCCGCCGACGATCTGGCCGCTCGCGGCTTGTCCGCGACAGTGGCCGATGCCCGTTTCGCCAAACCAATCGACCGGGATCTCTTGCGCCGTCTCGCAGCGGAGCATGAGGTTCTGATCTGCATCGAGGAAGGCAGCATCGGTGGTTTCGCGAGTCAGGTCCTGCATGCGCTGGCTGAAGATGGTTTGCTTGACGCCGGCCTCAAGGTTCGGCCGATGGTGCTGCCGGATCGTTTCCTTGATCACGAAACGCCGGAGACGCAATATCGCGAGGCTGGCCTCGATGCGGCTGCTATCGTGACAACGGTCCTCGGCACACTCGGCGTCGACCAGGCTTCGGCGCCGGTCCGCGCCTGACCGGCTGTGGGATCTGAACGTCTCGACCTTGCCCTGGTGGAGCGGGGCCTTGCCGCAAGCCGGAGCAGAGCTCGGCATCTGATCGAGGCGGGGCAGGTGACGGTCGACGGCGTCACCGTGACCAAGCCGGCTGCGAAAGTCACTGAGGTTCATATTGTCCGGCTCGATGACGCAGCGCTCAAATGGGCTTCCCGCGCCGGGCTGAAACTCGCGCATGCGCTCGATATCTTCAAGATCGACCCAAACGGTCTGGTGTGCCTCGATATTGGAGCATCGACCGGTGGTTTCACTGATGTGTTGCTGGATCGGGGGGCGCTTCGTGTGCATGCGGTCGATGTCGGGCATGGGCAGTTGATACCGCGTCTGGCAGCGGATGAACGGGTCCATGTCTACGAGCGTCTGAACGCCCGGTATCTCCAACCTGAGATGATCGGCGAGCCGGTCGGGCTGGTAGTGTCGGACGTGAGCTTCATCTCTCTCAGGCTGGCACTACCGATGGCGCTCGCCTGCGCGGCATCGGGCGCCCGGCTGGTCGCGCTGGTGAAGCCGCAATTTGAGGTCGGACCATCGCGTATCGGCAAAGGCGGCATTGTCCGGGATGAAGCGGCGCGGGCTGATGCTCTCCGGGATGTTGTGGGCTGGCTCGAAAATGAGGCTAGATGGACACTTTCAGGTCAGACGGAGTCGCCGATTTCCGGAAATGACGGAAATCAGGAATTGTTAATAGCGGCGGAAAAACCGTGATAGGCTTTTGGGTGTGAATAACAGGCGGTGTCATGACAGAAGAAAACCGCGAGGATTCTGAAGCAAAATCACGGTCGCCCCGCTCGACGAACGCGGATGTAGAGGCCTATGACCCGGCCTGCCTCCGCTTCAGCGAGATGTTGGCTTATGGGCTCGGCTCGAGTGGTCGGTCCTGGTTGGACTCCGTGCGCAAGGGCGATGACCATGAAGATGCTGGACTTGCCGAGCGCGCCCAATGTCGAGTCGAAGAACGCGATATCAGGCGTCAGCGCAATATTGAGGCTGTGTTCTCTCTCGCCCTGACGATGCTCAAGAGCGATACGCCACAAGACGGGCATGTGGATCCGGACTGGTGTGTGCGCTTTATTGAGGCTGCTGCCGATTGTGGCGACAAGGCCGGTCAGGAAATGTGGGCAGCCCTGCTCACTCTGGAAGCCGAAGAAAGCGGGACGGTCCCGCAGGTTACCTTCCGGGTCATGAGGACGCTCAATCGGAAAATGATCCGCTGGGTCGCCATCCTGGCGAAATTCCGGATCAATAATTTCCTGGTGAAGCTTTCCGATGAGTTCTTCGGTGAGCGAGAGTTGACAGGAGACTGCATTCTGCTGCTTGAAGAATATGGTTTGCTGCGGACCAACCGGGATCTCAGCAAAGTCTTCTCATCGCAAAAGACCGACAGTTTTTCGACCAACCTGCTGTACGCTGATAAGGTTGTCCGCGTCAGCCATGCTGATCCGGCGGCAGACCTGACATTGCCGTGCTACCGGCTCAGCGAGGCTGGGACGGCCCTGGTCAGGGCAGCGGGCAGACTCTCCCATGTCGAAGCGGATCTCGATTATCTGCTGGAAATCGTCAAGCTGGTCGAGGCCGAAGGCTATACGGTTGCGCAGGCCGATATCCTGTCACGGGCGTCGGAAACAGTCGTTGCCAAGCATTCGCCGTTTTGCGAACTGCGCACACTGAAACGTTAATACCGGAACCGGTAAAAAGACGGGCGGCGCCGTGGCGCCGCCCGTTCATGCAGCCAAACGTTAAGAGGCGCTATGCTGTTTGGCTGCGGGCATTGGCTTCGGTTTCAACGATGGTCATCGCCTTGCAGAGCAGTTTTGCGTCTTGAGCGCTGAGTTTCGCATGACGGGAAAGGCGGCGAAGCTGCTCGGCCGCATCCTCGAGCCCGGCATATTTCGCCGGAGCTTCTGCGAACTCTCCGGCATGATTGTGGCGCCGGGTTTGGTACCGGGCGTAGTCTTTCCAAATGGCGACATCGTGGGTCAGGCCGCCGGCGCCGTTCAGAAACAGATGCATCGCGTGTTCCATAACTTTTCCTCACTTGTCAGTTGTTGGAGACAATCCGCTGTTGCATCCGAATATCGCTTTTCAGTGGGCCAAGGACAAATGATTGATTTTCACCTGTTATGTTAGATATATTTACATATCATGAGTCGGCAACTTCCCCCGCTTACAGCCCTCCGGGCCTTCGAGGCAGCGGCCCGTCTGGGTGGCGTCTCTAAGGCGGCGGACGAGCTGCACGTCACCCATGCAGCGATCAGTCACCAGATCCGGGCGCTTGAAGACTGGTTCGGGCTGTCGCTTTTCGATCGGGCCGGTCGGCAGATCCGGCTGACGGAGGCAGGCGCCAAGCTGCTTTCGCCTATCTCAGCGGCTTTCGACAATATCGCAGGCGCTGTTAACTTGGTCTGCGAGGATGCTAACCAAAAGGTTCTGACCGTCTCAGCCGCACCGTCTGTCGCCTACAAGCTGCTGGTTCCGCGCCTCAGCTCCTTCGCGGCAATGGAACCGGATGTCGAGGTGCATCTGCATCACTCCGTGGAGCTGGCGAATTTTGTCTCCGATGGTGTTGACGTGGCGGTGCGTTTTGGCCGGGGCAATTGGCCGGGTACCGTCTCGAAGCGGATCATGGAGGGATTCGTGCAGCCGTTCGCCAGCCCGTCGCTGCTTCAAAATGCTGGTTACGCGCTGGCCGATCTGCCGCTGACGCCTGAGCAGATTGCCGCACTGCCATTACATCACGAGGACTCGACGGAGTTCTGGCGGGCTTGGTTCGAAAAAGCGGGTGCGCCTGGGCTTCGGTTTCGAAGCGGCGCGGTATTCCATGACGCGGCCTCAATACTGAACGTCGCGGTTGCCGGGCAGGGAGCGGTCTTGGCACGGCCCGCACTGGCCGCGTCTGAGCTCCTCAGCGGCTTGCTGGTTGCTTTGTCGGATGTGAGAATTGATGAAGATGCCGGGTATTACCTGGTCTACCCGCACTCGAAAATGTCCGACCCTTTGATCCAGGCGTTCGAGGTTTGGGTCATAGCCGCAATCGCCGAGCCAGGCGGCGGAGCGTCATATTCCGACAAGGCGCTGGCGCCTTGATCTGATCCGCAGCCATAGCGCATTTGACGGGTTGGGTGCGGCCGAGAGCTGAAGCTGCCTGGATCTGATGTTTGGCAGGTTCGGCGGCTCTATCAGACGATGAGAACGACAATTGCCTAATAGTCGTTCACATCTTCCTCTTCCACTTTGCGACGTCGCTGGAAGACAAACCGGATGATTGCCACCATCACAACGGCGATCCCTGCGTAGATCATCAGTACCTGGCGCCAAGTCTCAAACAGTACAGTCTCATTGAACCAGAGCGCTGACTGTCCATAAACAAGAACGGCAATGGCCAGTGCTGCAATGCCAAGCGGCAGGGCAATCATACTCCCGTCAAACAGCTCTGCGGCGATGAGCAAAATGCCAAGGATGACCCATGCTTCCGGAAGGAAGACCCAATAATGGATCGACATAAATGAGCTCATCGGGTTTGTTCTCGAGGAAGGGCTTCCAGAAGTGTGGTCAAAGACCCGATCACGCCCGATATCTCAGTCGGCATGATGACCGTCTTGGCATTGTCGGATGAGGCTACTTCACCGAGTGCTCCAATCTGCCGTTTCAGAATTTCGTAGTTGGCGGCGGGCATTCCGTTCTCCTGAAGGGCTGCTGAGACCGCGCGGATCTGGTTGGCTTCAGCTTCGGCAGCAACTTTGACCGCATAGGCATCGGCGTCCGCCAGCGTTATTCGTGCTTCCGCCTCGCGTTGAGCTTCATAGAGCCTTGCGTCGGCGGAAAGCTCAACGGATCGTTTTTCACCTTCCGCACGGGCGATTGATGCTCGCCGTTCCCGTTCGGCGCTGAGTTGGTGCCGCTGGGCCTCACGCGTCTGCCCATCGACTTTTATATCAATGATTTCTGTTCGGGTGATCTCGATACCCCAGACTTCTGCGGCATTTTGCAGGTTTTTCTCAATCTCCGAATTCATTGACTCCCGGGATGACTGAAGCTCGTCCAGTTCCAGTTTACCGGCAGCGGATCGGACGATTGAGGTGGCTGCCGTATGGATTGCCCGGTCGACATTTCTTATGCGGTAGACCGAGCGAGAAGCGTCCAGTACGCGGTAGAAGACCGTTGTCTCAAGTTCTACCTCGACATTGTCCTTGGTGATGACACTGATGTCCCAGGCTTCGAGTTGCCTTTCCAGAACGGAGACACGGTGTGCCACGGCGTCGAGAAACGGCACGATAAAGTTAAGCCCTGGCCTTAGAGCGCGTGTGAATTTCCCAAAACGCTCAAGCACGAATATCTCGCTCTGGGGAACGATTTTGACGCCCTTCCAGATGACGATCACGGCCCCAATGACGAGAAGAAACGCGATCAGGTTCGAGAGGATAATCTCAACGACAGCTTGTTCGTTCATATGCTTGGCCGATTCTGCTTAAAAAGATAATGAGGGTGGCAGCAGGAATTTTTCTATCAATGCACGATAGAATGCGTTGAGCTAGACACAATACTCTGCCAGATGTCAGGCCCGCGTCGGTTCGACGAGAAGCTGGGAGACATTGACGTTCGATGGGGCGGTCATCGCATAGACGATCGCGTTCGCGATGTTTTCCGGTGCGAGCGTTCCCGGAGCATTGTCATAGAAGGTCTGGGCCTTGCCGCCGTCGCCCCAGCGGCTTTCCGCGAATTCGGTGCGGGTCAGGCCTGGCAGGATTTCGGTCACTCTGATATCGGTCTGCGCGAAATCCATTCTGAGGCCGTCGGTGAAAGCGCGGACTGCAAATTTCGAGGCATTGTAGATACTGCCGCCCGGATAGACCCGGAGACCAGCAGTGGAGCCAAGGGTGACGATGTGACCCGTGCCGAGCGCGACCATCTGGTCAATGACCGCCCGGCAGACCCGGATCGTTCCGTTCACGTTGGTGTCGATAATATCCGTCCAGGTATCTGCGTCGGCTTCGTCGAAACGCGCCCGGCCGCCGACATCGTGACCAGCACAAACCACGACGCCGTGTATATTGCGCCAGCCCTCGGGCATGCGCTCGACCATCGAGGCAGTGGAAGCCGGATCGGCTACGTCCAGTTGCAGCGGAAGACAATGACCCGGCCGGTCTTTCGCCAAAGATTGCAGGCGGTCCATTCGGCGAGCGGCGGCAATAACGCGAGCACCGTCACCCAGAAGCTGCTCCACGGTCGCGGCCCCGATGCCTGAGCTGGCTCCGGCAACCAGCACAATCTTGTCTCTCAACTCGAATTTATCCATCGGACGCCCGTATTCCTAGATTACATCGCAATTGTTATCTCACCTTCGCCGCCGGTTGTAGAGCGGTCAAGCGTGATCTCTCAGGCGCTCCGCCTGATGCGTGCATCGGCGACGAGATCGATCCAGCTATTGGTGAAGGCGGCGCAGAAGGCGCAGGCCCCGGCTTCATGTTGTTCCAGTTCCCGCGCGATCTGCGGGCGCCATCCTGGCCGTTGTGCATCAAGATAGCCGGCATGTGCCGTGCTCCAGCGTTCCGCCAGGGTGCGTCCGACCTCGAAATGGAACTGGGTACCGTAGCTCATATTACCGACCGAATAGGCCTGATTCCGATATGCCTTGCTTGTCGCGAGGTGGATTGCGCCGGGAGGGAGGGTGAAGGTATCGCTGTGCCATTCGAAAATCGGAACATGAGGGTCAAGAATGGCGGTCAGGGGATCTTTGATGCCTGCCGCTGTAGGCGTGACCGGAACATACCCGAATTCAAGCTCGTCTCCGACGATATTGCCGCCGCCATGAGCCCGGGCGAGCAGTTGCGCGCCGAGGCAAATGCCGAGTACCGGACGGCGTGCTGTATCGAAGGCTCGGATCAAGTCCAGCAACGGCGGGAAATAGGGAGAGCCGCTATCGTCCAGCGCATTCTGGTCGCCGCCGAGTACGATCATGCCATCATGATCGTCTGGTCCGACGGGCAGTGGCGTCCCGTTGAAGGCTTGAACGACATCGAGCGTGATACCGCGATCGGCAAACGTAACGGCCATTTCGCCGACATCAGTCCCCTTGTAATTCTCGATAACAAGAACGCGCAATTCTTCAGATCGCATTGGATGTCGTCACTGTAATGCCGTGCTCGGCCAGCTCTGCCCTGGCGGCAGCAAGAGATCCGTCAAGATCGATGGCCCGGCATGCGTCTTCCAGCAATGTGACCTTGAAGCCGAGCTTGGTTGCGTCGACAGCGGAGAAACGGACACAGAAATCCGTAGCGAGCCCAACCATGATTAGGTTCTCAACAGCGCGTTCGCGCAGGTAGCCGGCAAGCCCGGTGGTGGTCGTGTGGTCGTTCTCGAAAAAGGCGGAGTAAGAATCGATTTTGCTCCGGTACCCCTTGCGGATGATCAGGTTGGCGCGATCTGTCTCAAGGCCGTTGTGAAAGGCGGCGCCGGGGGATCCTTGTACGCAATGTGTCGGCCAGAGCACTTGAGGACCGTATGGCATGTCGATCAGGGTGAAAGGATCGCGGCCCGGGTTGTTGGCGGCGAAGGAACTGTGATCGGAGGGATGCCAGTCCTGGGTCAGGACCACATGATCGAACCGCTGCATCATCCTGTTGGCGACCGGCACCACGGCATCTCCGTCAGCGACGGCGAGGGCACCTCCGGGGCAGAAATCGTTCTGCACGTCGATTACGATAAGGGCTGTTTCACTCATGGCATTGCTCCGTTCCACCTACTTAAAGGCACTCTAGAGATGAAAATCTGCGAACAGAAGCGGTCCCGTTCATCCATGGTCATGAAAAAAGAACGGCCCCGCTTGTGGCGGGGCCGAGTGCGCATTGGGCAGGGGACGTTCGGGGAGTTATGCGTATTCAGGTACCAAAACGAGCCCCGACTTCGAGGCCCTGTTCGGCGATAAAGTCCTTGGCGGAGATCTTCTTGCCGCCGTCATAGCGTACGCGCTGGACAAGAATACCGCCGCGTCCGGCATTGATAACGAAGCCGTTGTCGGTGATGGCGCAGATCCGGCCGGTCCGGCCGGAGCCGTCGGCTTTCTGGCTGTTGAAGATTTGCAGCTCCTTGCCGTTCAGCGTCGTCCAGGCGCCGGGTTGCGGGTTGCAGCCGCGGATCTGGTTGTAGACCTCGGTCTGGCTGCGGTTCCAGTTGATCTCGCCATCCGCCTTGCGGCACCAGCCTTCATAGGTGGCTTTGGACTCGTCTTGCGGTGTGTGTGGCGGGTTTCCGGCGCGGATCAGGTCGATGCTTTCAAGCACTGCTTCAATGCCGAGCGGGAAGACCTTGTCGAAATAGACCGAGCCGAGCGTGTCGTCCGGGGTGATCTCGACTTCCTTCTGGACGCAGATGTCGCCTTCGTCGAGCCCGTCGTCCGGATAGAAGATCGTGAGGCCGGTTTTGTCCGCGCCCCAGATGATCGGCCAGTTGATGGAGGAGGGGCCACGATGCAGCGGCAGTAGCGACGGGTGGAAGCAGAGCGAGCCGTGTTTCGGCACGTTCCGGGCTTCTTCCGGTATGAAGATGATGACATAGGCCATCATCATCAGATCGGCGTTCCAGCTCTTCAGTTCCTCGATCACTTCGGGAAGGGAATAATCGGCGGGCTGACATACGGTCAGACCGTGCTCAAGGGCGGCTTCCTTGACCGGATCGACCGGGCGGCCTTCCTTGTCAGGCGCCGTGTAGACGGCAACGATCTCGTCTTCGCCCTTTTCCAGAATGGCTTCCAGCGCCGCCTTACCGAAGGCCTGCTGTCCGTTCAGGATAATGCGCATTGTGCTCCCTCCCCACCGCCCGGCGCGCCCCGGGCGGACATGCTGATTGAAAGGCGCGGGAGCGGAATGCCCCCGCGCCGTATCTTATTAGAACAGGCCTTCGATCTGGTCCTGATCGTTCAGCGTGATCTTCTCGGCGGCCGGGACACGCGGCAGGCCCGGCATGGTCATGATATCGCCACAGACCGCAACAATGAACTCCGCACCATTGGAAAGACGGACTTCGCGGACCGGAAGTGTATGACCGCTGGGTGCGCCCTTGGCGTTCGGGTCGATCGAGAAGCTGTACTGCGTCTTGGCAATGCAGACCGGGAACTTGTCGGCGCCGAGCGCTTCGAAATCCTTGATCTGGTTGAGCACTTTCTGGTCCGCAACCACACCGGAAGCATCGTAGATGTTCTTGGCGATGGCTTCGATCTTCTGCAGCAGGCCGAGATTTTCGTCATAGAGAGGCTTGAAGTCGGCGCTGCCACCTTCGACCAGTTCCACGACCTTCTTCGCCAGATCCTCTGTACCGGCGCCGCCGTCGGACCAATGGGTGCAGATAATGGCCTCGACGCCCTCGGATGCCAGCTCATCACGCACCGCGTTGATTTCCGCGTCCGTGTCGGTAATGAAGCGGTTTAGGGCGACAACGACCGGCACACCGAATTTCTTTGTGTTAACGACGTGACGCTTGATGTTCGAGGTGCCCTTGACCACGGCCTCGATATTTTCGGTGCCAAGATCCTCCTTGGCGACCCCACCATGCATCTTCAGGGCCCGGACGGTGCCGACGACGACTGCTGCTGACGGCTTCAGGCCAGCCTTGCGGCATTTGATGTCGAAGAACTTCTCGGCGCCGAGATCGGCTCCGAAACCGGCTTCGGTCACTACATAGTCGCCAAGCTTGAGGGCGGTTTTAGTGGCCATCACAGAGTTGCAGCCATGGGCGATGTTCGCGAACGGGCCGCCATGAATGAAGGCCGGGTTGTTTTCCAGCGTCTGTACAAGGTTCGGGGCCAGGGCATCGCGCAGCAGTACGGTCATGGCGCCGTTGGCATCGACGTCGCGGGCATAGATCGGCTTACGGTCGCGGGTATAGGCCACGATGATGTTGCCGAGACGGCGCTTCATGTCTTCCAGATCGGTCGACAGACAGAAAATGGCCATCACCTCGGAGGCGACGACGATGTCGAAGCCGTCCTCGCGCGGGAAGCCGTTGGCCACGCCGCCGAGGGAGTTGGCGATCTGGCGCAGAGCCCGATCATTCATGTCAATGCAGCGCTTCCAGGAAACCCGGCGTTCATCGATACCGAGCTTGTTGCCCCAGTAGATGTGGTTGTCGATCATCGCGGCGAGCAGGTTGTTCGCGGCGGCAATGGCGTGGAAGTCACCGGTGAAGTGCAGATTGATGTCTTCCATCGGCACGACCTGGGCGTACCCGCCACCGGCGGCGCCGCCCTTCATGCCGAAGCATGGGCCAAGGCTCGGCTCGCGCAGGCAGATGATGGCTTTCTTGCCGATCCGGTTCAGCGCGTCACCGAGGCCGACAGAGGTCGTGGTTTTGCCTTCGCCCGCTGCTGTCGGGTTGATGCCGGTAACCAGCACTAGTTTGCCGTCCGGGCGGTCCTGGATGGATTTGATGTAGTTGAGGTCGATCTTGGCCTTCGTGTGGCCGAAAGGCTGAAGAGATTCGGCCGGAATTCCCAACTTGTCGCCGATCTCCATGATCGGCTTCATTTTAGCTTCGCGCGCAACTTCAATATCGGACATGACCATGGTCTAAAGACCTCCCCTGGCGTGATGCGGCTTCCGAGTCCCGAACGGGCCCTTCGCTCTTGTTCTTGGTATATTGGTATACCAAGTACCTAATGGCGTAAACGAAAGTTTTCGGTTCTCGGAAACGTGTTGCAAAAGATGCGGTTGCATTTGGTCGCGTTGACTTTTTCGACGCTATAAAATTTCCGACCTGTTCTGAACCGTGATTGTCATCGTGTCGGTTAAGAGTGTGCGTGACGTGGCTTAATTGATCAGGCCGTGAGCTCTTCGAGGATAGCGCGGCATCCGGATACGCCTTGCGTATAAACGGCTTCCAGCCATGCCGGGTCGTCGCAGAAGAGCGCATCCCGCAGTTCCGCCTTTATCCGGCGTCCAAGCGGCGTGTGTGGATCGCCGTGGAACTTCAGCCAGGTGTCCGCCCTATGCATGGTGACGATATGGTCAATCGGGCGTGTTCCGAATTCCAAGATGACTTTGATGGGCTCCATCGCACAGGCGACATCGTCGAGCACGTCACTGGCTACATGACTGATCTCGCTGCTCGCGGCGCCCTTTCTTGGCGCTGTGTCTCGGCGTATTGCTTCCAGGGAACCGTATTCACCGAGGCCTGTATGCAGGTCAGCAATTGCCAGCCGATCAGCTCCGGCGCCATGCCGGGCGACAATCCCAGCGAAGTTCGCAATCGTCCAGCACCGAGATGTGCCGCCGAAGAAGAGGCCGTCCGGATGGGTATACTGACCGGCCAGAACCTTCCGGCTGAATTTCTCGAAGCCGTTTTCCTCGATATAGGCCGTGATCCGGGCCTCGGCCGCGTCGCGCTCTGGACCGGACCAGACCGCCGGGCAGAGCGCGTCATGCAGTGCGTCGTAATCCGGGTTTTGCGGCAGGGTTTCGAAAGAGAGAAGATTGTTCCGGTTAGGATCGATATTGTTCTCATCCGTCCGGGTCATTGCGGCAGAGCCGTGCGGGTTGACGCCGTGAATAAAAACGGCGGCCGTATCCGCCGGCAACCACGCCTCAATCTCTTGCAACAGGCCGAGCTGGATGCCGGATCCGGTTGTCAACTCAGTGCCGTGCACGCCGGAACTGACGAACAGCACCCGGCGCGCGCGGTCCGGCCCAATCCTGACTGTATCGGTCGCGATCTCGGCCGGAAATCTCGAGCTCAGCGGATGGCGCGCGGTCTCCAGCGCGTACCCTTTGTCTTCGACGGCATGCAAGAAACGTTGCCGGGCCGTGAAGTAGGTGTCGGAAAAGAGGCTATGGGAAGGATGCATGATCTTTGGCCGTGAGGGTGAAGAACGTGTCGATGATTAGGCGTTGTTCATACCAGTATGCAATGACCATTGGTCGGGGCAGGCAATTGGAGCTGGTTATTGACAGGAGGGAACAAAAAAGGAACATTCCCGCTTTAAATCATTACCGTGCCGGGGAGCTGGATCGTGGGAGAAATGGTTAGGGAAGGCGGGTGTCTTTGCGGCGCGGTGCGTTTCGAGATTTCCGGGGAAATGAAGCAGCCGGTGGCTTGCCATTGCACCATGTGCCGCAAGCAGGCAAGTCAGGCTTGGATTTCCTCCACCTTGAACAAGGAAGATCTCCGAATCTCCGAGGATAGGGGACTGAAATGGTATCGCTCCAGCGATAAGGCACGCCGTGGGTTCTGCTCGGAATGCGGCTCCGCACTGTTTTTCGTGGATACGGACAGTCCGAGGATCTCAGTATCGCTGGGGGCGCTTGACGGTCCGTCGTCCTTGGTTGTCCGTGGGCATATCTATGTCGCAGACAAAGGGGACTATTACGGGATCGCGGACGACCTGCCGCAATTTCCAGCATCGGATCACTGATTTTGGCAAGTCTGACAGGTGCGTCAGACGGACATGCCTGAGAACTGTAGGAACTCTCCGGTCAGGTCCGTCGAGTTGTCCTTCGCGATTACGTCCGTCACCGTGGTTCGCCAAACACCCAGCAACAGGTCCTCGGCACAATGTTTGTCTTGGTGAACGCCAAGCGGCAGCAAAGCAGTGAATATCCTCAGAGGGACATCGTCTATTGAACTGTATCGGACCTCATGGATTTTGGGCCATTTGTCCCGTCCCGCTTCCAGAAACAGTGCAAGAATATGATCGTGATCGGTATTCTGTATCCGCATTGTGTCGCTGGCCAGCGAGCCTCGTTTGAGGCGGGGGGCCAGTTTGGAAACTTCGGAGCCGATCAGATCGTAGCGAAAATCTGTTCCGTTACCCAAGTAGTGACCGAGGCAGAGGTGCGGGAGAAGTTCGGGGCCGATCACTACAGGGTCAAGGTCCCTGCGTCTCTTTGGTCCGCGCAGAGCGGCCCAGATTCTGATCAGCCGACCTATGCGCACAAAGGCGGCATGCTTGTCAGTATCTGCGCCCATGGGAGTGTGTTTCGTTGGGCTTGGACCTGAGAACGCCGCTTTTTGCGAACGTCTATTCTGGCTCATCTCCATAAGTGACATGGCACCCTGAACCGTCCGACAAATCAAGAAATTGGCGAATAGCTTCAGGTGCCGAGACGCCGGGATCGAGTCGGCGCCTCGATTGAGATTGAGCTAGTAAGCATCTGGCAGCATTTCACCAGCATGCCGTCCGACAGCTTTCGGGCATTGCCGAATTTGCTCTTCAGGTCGTCCAAGGGGGCTGCGCGCACCTGCATAGATCTTCGACGCGTTCAGCTTCGATTAATGCTTCGACCTCATTGGCGGAGCATTAATCGAGGGCGGAGCATTAATCGAGCCAGGTTTTTGCGCTTGCCATTATAACGCGTTCGGGCGTCGGGCGACAAACTCCGCAGCAGGTCGTCGATGTCGCCATGTCTGTCTTGCCGGCAGAAAGCGAGCCCTCTGCCGGCTTATAGGGTCAGCCAGTCTACTCCGTCGCTTCGGGGGCTTCTTTCGGAGCCTTCTTCCCCCCAAAGAGGGTCATCACGAAGACAAAGAAGACCGGCACGAAGAACACCGCCAGAACGGTTGCCGAAATCATACCGCCGAGCACGCCTGTGCCGATTGCATTCTGGCTGGCCGCACTTGCGCCAGTCGCGATCGCCAGCGGAAGCACACCGAAGGAAAAGGCGAAGGATGTCATCAGGATCGGCCGGAAACGCAGACGTGCCGCCTCGACCGTAGCATCCATCAATGATTGACCCTCTTCCCTGAGATCTTTGGCGAACTCGACAATCAGGATCGCGTTTTTAGCCGACAACCCGATGATGGCGATCAGGCCAACAAGGAAATAGACGTCGTTCGGCATGTCGCGGAGCATAACAGCGGCCACCGAGCCGATTGCACCGAGCGGCACTACAAGCATTACCGAAATCGGAATCGACCAGCTTTCGTAGAGGGCAGCCAGAAGCAAAAACACGAAGAGGATAC
Source organism: Nisaea sp. (assembly GCF_039990255.1). Taxonomy (GTDB): domain Bacteria; phylum Pseudomonadota; class Alphaproteobacteria; order Thalassobaculales; family Thalassobaculaceae; genus Nisaea. The sequence continues at coordinate 170,930 of NZ_JBDXGG010000022.1, forward strand.
TGAGCCCGATCAGGAGTGGTCCCTGTGCGCCGGACTGAATCTCCTGCAAGGATTGCCCGGTCCATTCATAACCGAAGCCGGGACCGAGATCTTCAGCGATCCGCTCAACTTCGGCGATTGCCTGGCCAGAGGAGTAGCCCGGAGCGGCCTCGCCACTGATCCGGATCGATGGATAGCCATTATAACCGACCACCTGGGCCGATCCCTTTTCCCACTCAATGTTTGCGAAGTTCCGCAGGGGTACCATGCCGCCATGGGTGTTGCGCACCGTAAGGTCCAAAATGTCCTCCGGCTGCATGCGATACCCTTGATCGGCCTGAACCGTGACGCGCTGCATACGGCCGACGTTGGGGAAGTCGTTCACATAGTCGGAGCCAAGGTGCGTCGAGATGGTGTTATTGATATCCGCGAAAGTCACACCGAAGGTGTTCGCTTTCTCACGGTCAACGACCAGGTTCACCTGAGGGGCATCTGGCAGACCCGAGATGCGGACACCGGCAAGCACCGGGCTCCGCTGGGCCGCCGCCATCAGTCGGCCTGTGCCTTCGACCAGTGCCGCGTGTCCGAGACCAGCGCGATCCTGAAGACGGAAGTCGAAGCCGCTTGAATTACCCAATCCGCGGATTGGCGGTGGCGAGAGGGCGAAGACAAAAGCATCCTTGATGCCGAACAACCGACCGTTCGTCCGTCCGGCGATTGCGTCCGCTGAGTCTTTAGAGCCCCTGACACTCCAATCCTTCAGCATCACAAAGGCAAGTCCGGCATTTTCGCCGGTGCCGGAGAAGCTGAAGCCCGACACGGCGATAATCTGTTCCACTCCGGGCTGGTCCATAAAGGCCCCCTCCACCTGCTTGACAACATCCAGCGTCCGCTCGCCGCTCGCGTCGGCGGGGGCCTGTATGCTGGCCAGCAAATAGCCCTGGTCTTCGTTAGGGATAAAGGCTGTTGGTAGCTGGATCCATGCCCAGCCGAGACCGGCCAGAAGGGCGAGGTAGATCACCATGAACCGCCCTGCACGCGAGGCGATCCGGCGAATAAAAGAACTATAGCCGTGTGCGGTTTTGTCGAAACTCCGGTTGAACCATCCGAAGAACCCGCGCTTCGCCTGAGCATGACCTGCCTCCACGGGTTTCAGGATGCTGGCGCAAAGTGCAGGGGTCAGAGAAAGGGCCAGGAACCCGGAGAACAGGATCGAGACCACCATGGTTAGACTGAATTGCTCGTAAATAACCCCGACGGCACCGGGGAAGAAGGCCATGGGAATAAAGACGGCGGTCAATACCAGCGTGATGCCGATAATTGCTCCGGTAATCTGCTTCATTGCCTTGCGCGTCGCGTCGTGTGGAGACAGGCCTTCCTCGCTCATGATGCGCTCGACATTTTCGACCACAACGATGGCATCGTCCACGAGGATACCGATCGCCAACACCATGGCGAACATGGTCAGCACATTGATTGAGAAGCCGGTCACATACATCACGGCACACGTACCCAGAAGGGCAACAGGCACCACAAGGGTGGGAATGATCGTGTAGCGGAAGCTTTGCAAGAAGAGGAACATCACGATGAAGACGAGCCCAACGGCTTCAAGCAGCGTGTGCAGCACCTTCTCGATGGAGATTTCAACGAACGGGGCTGTGTTGTAGGGAATCTTGTACTCCACGCCCTCGGGGAAATACCTGGCGAGTTCCTCCATCTTCGCTTCGATCTCGTTCGCCGTGTCGAGCGCGTTACCGCTTGGAGAAAGCTGCACGCCCATGGCCGCGGATGGATTACCGTTCAGGCGTGCCGAGGAGGTGTATGACTCGCCCCCGATCTCGATCCGGGCTACATCCTTCAACCTTACTGAAGAACCGTCGATATTGGCGCGCAAAACGATGGCGCCGAATTCCTCTGCCGTTCGGAGCTGACCTTTAACCAGTACGCCGACCGAGATTCGTTGGCCGTCGACCAATGGTTTGGCGCCGATCCGGCCAGCCGCCACCTGAGCGTTCTGAGCCTCAATTGCGCCGACGACATCGTCAGTCGTGAGGCTCAGTCCCAACATTTTGTCGGGATCCAGCCAGATGCGCATGGACTGTTCAGTGGAGAAGAGGCGTGTATTTCCGACACCCGGTATCCGGCGAATTTCGCCCTCGATGTTTCGGCTGAGATAATCGCCGAGCATGATCGCATCCATCGACCCGTCTGTGGACGCAAGTGTCATAACGAGCAGATAGCCGGTTCCGGCCCGCTCGATCCGGACACCCTGGCGGGTGACGGCTGCGGGGAGGCGTGCCTCCACGCGGCTTATCCGGTTCTGTACTTCGACTTGCGCTTCGGCGACGTCGGTGCCTGGCTCGAAGGTGACGGTTATGCTGATCTGGCCGGAGGCGTCGGATGTTGATTCGAAATAGAGCAGTCCCGGAACGCCGTTCAGCTCATCCTCCATAGGGCGCGTCACGCTGAGATACATGTCATCGGGAGTCGCGCCGGGATAATTGGTGCTCACCGTGATTTGCGGCGGAGCAACACTCGGATACTGAGCGACTGGTAGAAAGGGAATCGCGAGGGCGCCGGCCAGCATAATGAAAATGGCGACGACCCAGGCGAAGATGGGGCGGTCAATGAAGAAATGTGCCATGTTTGATATGCCTTACTGGGCGCTTGAAATGGCAGCCTGCTGCCATGGTTGCGGCGTAACCTTTGCGCCGGGCCGGATCTTCTGGAAGCCCTCGACGACGATTTGTTCGCCAACGGCGAGTCCGCTCCGGACAATCCAACGATTGCCACTGGTGGCGCCAAGCGAGATGCTGCGCAATTCCAAGATATTATCCGGTTTCACCACATATACTTGGGCGTTTCCGGCTGTATCGCGCTGTATCGCCTGTTGTGGGACGGCAACCGCATTGTGACGAATGCCTTGTTCGATGCGGACGCGGACATACATGCCGGGTAGAAGGGAGAGCTCGGAATTGGGGAATTCGCCACGCAGTATAATCTGGCCTGTGGTTGAATCGACTGTGCTTTCCTGCAGAAGGAGCCGGCCAGTCTGCGGATAGCTGGCGCCATCAGCGTACAACAGGTGAATGGTCGCGGCCCCGTCTTCGGAGACAGAGATGTTCCCGCTATCCATCGCCTTGCGGAGCGCCCGGAGCTGCTCGGCTGACTGGGTGAAGTCAGCATAGACCGGATCGATCTGCCGGATCACAGCAAGAGGATCCTCGCCGGTCGTGGAGACGAGCGCACCTTCCGTAACAAGTGCGCGGCCGATGCGGCCGCTGATCGGCGCCTTGACTGCGGTATATTGCAAATTGAGCTCTGCCGCCGCGACCCCGGCCTGAGCCGATGCGACATCTGCATCCGCTTGAGCGAGCGACGCTATTGCGTTGTCGAGTTGCTGAGCGCTCGTGACTTTGCGGGAGCGCAGCTCTTTTTGCCGATCGGCCTCAAGCCGTGCTTGTTTCTGCACAGCCTTGGCGCGTGCCATGGTCGCCTGTGCGCTGTCGGCCTGGACTTTGTAGGGGGCGGGGTCAATCCGGTAGAGCACGTCACCCCGATTTACCACATCGCCTTGCTTGAAGACGCGGCTGACGATCAGGCCGGAGATTCGAGGGCGGACCTCGGCGATGTTGAGAGGGGCGATCCGACCGGGGAGTTCATTGACTACCGGAATGTCCTCGGCTGCGGTGACGATGGTGCTGACCGGCATCGCTGGACGCGATTTCTGTGCTGTCGCCGCCTGTTTGTCTTCAGTCCCGCCAATATCGCAGGCGGTTAAGGCGGGCAGCACGACTGCAACCAGTGCCACAGCCCGGAAAGTCTTGGAAAGGGGCATAACGAACTCCTGTGAATTGACCCGGCTTCTATCTCTGAGGATGTGCTGCGGGTTTTATGGGCAAAAGGGTGGTGAACAATAAACGGGCGACTCAAGGGGAATCCGTCACCTCGTCGCACGCGCGTTCTTCAGGCTCTTGTTCAACGAGCCACCGAATTTCGGAAAGCAATTGTTTTCGTTCCTCGCTCGGCCACTTGTGAAGGCCTAGCCGTTCCAGTGCTCTTAGGCCTTCAAGAGCCAGAAGAGCAAGCATTGAGCCACGCGGGTTTTCTACTGTTTCCTTCACACGAGTAATACGCTGCGCAATCATTTCCTGCACTGGGTGACGTAAGTCTGCATCCTGTGCGACGACGGCACAGAGGCTGAGCATGACAGCGCCGTCCTCGTCCGAAGGCTCCTGCAGTTCGGAACTCAGTTGAGCGCGAATTGCAGCGTTTGGGATATGGCCGAGCCCGTTTTCGATGTGTCGAAGCTTTGCGTTTTCCGAGGCGATGCGCCGCTCGACCAGGGCTTTGATCAGCGCCTGTTTTGTCTTGTAGTCGTAAAGCACGCTTGCCTTGCTTATGCCGGCTTCAATGGCAACGGCTTCGAGAGTCAGTTTTCCAGCGCCGTCTCGGACTGCAACAGCTTGTGCCGCATCCAGCACGGCGTCACGGTCTATCGATCTGGGGCGCCCAACCATTATAATCCTGCATTGTGTTTATTTCCGACCGGTTGGAAATAAACACAATGCGACAGATGTCAAGATGAGTCCTGAAATTTTCTGTGCTGACACTTGATGCGATCAGGTTGTGTGGTCTCGCTTATGCATTTTGGCAATCGCCTCAAGTATGAAGTTGTTACTTTTGGGTTGTAGGTTTCGTGTCAATCATGATCATGTTCTCTCTTCACCAAAGTATTTGTTCTTATTTAGAATCAATGCCCTTAATAGCTGAATTAATTTAAATTATTGTATTTAGACTGACCAGCGGCCTCGTCTAATCGCGCCTGCGACTGCTAAGGTGCTTTCTAAATCGCAAAGTTCAAAAATTATATAAATCATAATTTTGAAATACTTAGGTTGCATTTTGTTCGAGGGAAACCTACGCCTCCGTGATTGATTTTATGTAAACGTTAATAATATATGGATGTCGGATGTAAGTAAAAATAGATGCGATTAAAATTAAAAATTGTTCACAACTAAATGATTTATTAAGAAATTTCTTGAATAAGCTAAATATAGAAAATTTCCCAATTATTAACCTAGGGTTTTAGAGGGGCTTTGGTGTGTCGTCAGATTTCTTGGAAAAAGAGGACCGTCTCTCGTTTTTTAAAATCGATGAAATTACGTCAACGAACGTGAACGAGTTCAGGCCCGTCGTTGAACGAAACCTTCCTGCTATCCTGGATGTTTTTTATGCTCATGTGATGACCGTGCCCAAGCTGGCGAAAATGTTTGTTTCTGAAGCGCGCATTGAGCATGCCCGTGAGGCACAAAGCCGACACTGGCTCAAACTGTTTTCAGGTAAGTTTGATTCCGACTATTTCGAATCCATTCAAACCATTGGCCGGGTCCACAATCGGCTTGGACTAGAGCCGCGTTGGTATATAGTTGGTTATGCCATTGCGTTGGGGGAGCTCCATCGGCTGGCAGTGCAGCATTGCATCAAAGGGTGGCGGGCCAACGCGGCGACGGGCAAGGCTGCGGCGCTTATCCAGGCGGTCGATAAGGTCGTCATGATTGATATCGAGCTTGCAATATCTGTCTATCTGGACGAGCAGGCGAAAGACTTTAACAAGCGACTTGAGGCGCTTTCGGACCAGTTCCAGGACTCGATTACCGGTGTCTCGACCAGCCTGCTGGAATCGGCTGGAACGTTGTCCGGAAAGTCGAGTGATATGAACTCTCTTTCAAGTACGAGTCTTGATCGAACGGCAAAGGCGACTCAAGGAGCGGAGCAGGCCAGCCGCAATGTTCCGAGCGTGGCATCGGCGGCAGAGGAAATGTCAGCGTCGATCAGCGAGATTTCTCACCAGGTTTCGGAGTTCAATTCAATTGCGGTCGAGGCCACCCAGACGGTCAACAATACAATGGAGACCGTCGAGGCTTTGAACCATGCAGCTGAAAAAATCACAGGCGTTGTCAGCCTGATTCAGGACATTGCGGAACAAACCAACCTGTTGGCACTGAATGCGACAATCGAGGCGGCCCGTGCTGGTGAAACGGGCAAAGGGTTTGCGGTGGTCGCATCCGAAGTGAAGACGCTCGCTAACCAGACATCGAATGCGACGGATGAGATTTTCGAGCAAGTCACGAATATGCAACGTGTTGCGAACCTGACGAAATCAAGTATCGAAAACATCGCGGCATCCATGTCGAAAGTCGAGGATTCTTCTTCGCCAATTTCAGCTGCGGTTGAAGAGCAGGACGCGGTCACACGCGAGATTCACAAAGTGCTGCGGAAGCGCACCATGGGGCAGCGGACGCGCTTGAAGCGATAAACCTTGTTGAGGATGGGGTCCGTCAGTCTGTGGAAATGGATTCTGAAGTCTCCAGCTCATCCGTGAATGTCACGGGTCAGGCGAGCCAATTGCAGCAGGAGAGTGAGCAATTCATCACCAAGATCCGGACGGCTGGTAAACGAACCTAACTCGAAAAACCACTCTCGGCTTTAAACGGGACAAGGTCCCAGCGAGCCACAAACGAGAGTCTGTCCTTACAGCTCGACAGGTCTGCCCTGGTGATCGGAATACCCGGGCCGTGATCGCGCTCGACGAAGATCCTTTGACCAATCCTGTGACCGCTGACGGATATCCGATCGTACCGTAGGCTCGATATGGCATGTATGATCTGTCCCGTTTACGCATGATATTAAGGGGCGGTATTCATGCTCAAAAACAGGATTGTCAACAATCCTGTTTTTGAGCATGAAGGTTTGATACAGCGTTGTTTCTGGGCGTCTCGGATTCTGGGCTGCCAAAAATGAGTCTATTTGTTCAGAATACGTTAACAAATTGGGCCCTATAGGATGGCCCTGATGTGTCTGGAGAGAGTCCTTTTCCGGAGTTTTGGCCGAAATAGAGATGCTCAATCTGGAGCGGCGAATGTTTGGAAATATCGATCATTTTTCCGTCTCCACACCTGTTTCCCGTTGTGGCGGAAGCCTGCTGCGTCGTTTTTTTGTAACCTTTGTATTCTTTGCTGCACTCGTGTCATGGACCTGTGCTGTCTCAGCGGACACGATCCGAATGACAGGAAAAACGGCCTCTGGTGCCGAACAGGATGTCACTCTTGATGAGATCGATCTAATCGGTTTTGTTGCAGAGAGGGTCTACAACCCATACGAAAAGCGCAGGGTTCCATATTCAGGTGTCTTGCTTGACCAGCTAGTCGCGAAATACGGCGATCCTTCAGTGAAATCGGTTAAGCTCACCGCAATTGATGGGTATAGAATTACTTTCGAGCAAGCTGAATGGCAGGAATTCAGAATCCTTCTGGTCACGAAGCTGCGCGGGAAGCGTTTTGACCTGGAGCAAAAAGGACCTGCCCGGATCGTGTTTCCGGATTTCACTCCGGATGAGGAAGTTCATCGCGCGAAGCTCCCTAAATGGCTTTGGATGATTCAGGAGATCAGATTCGAGTGACCTCCTACCGCCATATCATCTTTGCTTTGATCGTTATTGTCTCAGCAATAGCAGCCGGGCTGTACTTCAATCGTGAGTTCAGCCTCGTTCCGTCCAGAATTGCGGAATCCAATGAGGCAATGTGGAAAACGGACTCTATGCGTCATGTGTTCAAGGTCTCCATGCTTGCCAGCCGAGGCTATGAAGCCTTTCTTAGCTATCTTCGTACCGGCGATAAAAACCATCTGAAGAAGGCGGCGAATTTCAGCAAGGCATCGATCGGCTTTGCTTCGAGTGCGTTGACGGACGACCAGGCGCTGGCCGGTGATCTGATCCCGTTCCTTCGCCGTAATGTTGAAATCAGTGAAGCAGTTCAGAGCATTGAAGAAGCTTCCGCCATGGCTGATGAATTTCACGAGAACATGGCCCGGATCCATCGCGGTTCGGAGCATGCCGAGCAGGATATATGGCTCTCATTTCAAAAGGATTTCGTGCGCTTCCAGACGAATGAGCAGCGGGCACTTATCGCCTATCAATTCTCTGCCGGGCTTGCCATTGCGGTTCTTTTGATCGTCGGGTTTTTCTTCCTGCGGCAGCGCTCGCTGCTCAGTGTTATAGAAGCGCGTGAGCATGATCTGGAGCACATGGTAGAACTGCGGAACGAAGAGCTCCAGCTTCTGCGCAAGACACAGGCGGCGGCCGAAGCGGCAGACCGGGCGAAGACAGAATTCCTGGCGCTGATGAGCCATGAGCTGAGGACCCCGTTGAACGCCATTATCGGCTTTTCGGAAATCGTGAAGAGCGGAGACAAGCGTCTGGTTTCGGGAGAGAGAACGACGGAGTATGCCTCCGCGATACACAGCGCGAGCCTGCACCTGCTCAATGTCATCAATGACATTCTCGACCTCGCAAAAATTGAGGCGGGCGAAACCGAGCTGCACGAGACGAAAATCCAATTGATCGCCGTTATTGAAAGATCGGTGAGCCTTATCCGGCAGCGAAGCCAGGAAAAGCATCAGACAGTCAGTATTGAGATGGATCGGTCATTGCCGACGCTGATTGGCGATGAACGTCTCGTTCTTCAAATACTGATCAATCTTTTGTCCAACGCCGTTAAATTTACCGGCGAGCACGGAGAAATCGCCGTGTTCGCTTCTGCCGTGTCAAGTGGCGGACTTGACATTGGCGTGCGCGATAACGGCGTCGGGATTGCGTCCGAACATATCGACACTGTTATGCAGCCCTTTGGACAGTTGCGCCTCAATAGTGCGGTTACACATGAAGGGACGGGGCTGGGACTGCCCCTGACCGGGCGCTTTGCCGAGCTGCATGGTGCGACAGTTACTCTTGAAAGTGAGCTCTCCAAAGGTACCACTGTGACAATTCATTTCCCGCCGCATCGGATCGCCGCGTCGAATATGTCGCTCTCGTAGCATGTCGATGCGCAGTGATCGTTTTCGAGGGGCTGTCAGCCGGGCGTTGTTAACAGGTAAATATGAAAGCAGCCCGGACGAAGCCGGGCTGCTGCGACAGAGCTGATGAGGTGATCTAGCAGATTACTTCGGGCCTTCCCACTCATCCATGATGGCATGTTTCATGGCGCGCTTCTCCGAGCCGGAGGCTTTCCAGTTGTTATTTATTGCTGCACCTTCCCAGGACCCGTAGGTCGGGTTGGCGAACATAATCCACTGCTTGCCCCACATGGCCTGGTGTTTTTCGAAGGTGCCGAGCCGCTCGGAGGGCGAGCCCTTCACATTCTCATCCGTGAAGTCGCCGAGATTGTCGCCAAGTTGCAGAAGCACGCGATAGCTGGACACCACATGCTCCCGTCTTGGAGTCTTGTTGGAGGAGTTCCATTCATCCTTCTCGCCGCGCAGCAGGACCACATCCGTGTCCTCATCGACCGGGTAGCCGAATTTCTTTAGGTTCGCGCGGGTGGCTTCTTCACCGGGTGCCTTGCGGTTGGAGACGTAAATCACTTTCACGCCCTTGGACTTGGCGTATTTGGTGAATTCGAGGGAGCCGGGAATCATTCTGGAAGTCTGGCTCTCGACGAATGGTGCCCAGGTTTTTGAGCTGTAATATTTGTCTTTTTCGACGATCCAGGCCTGGTAGGGGGAATTGTCGAGCACGGTCTCGTCAATATCGAGAATTACGGCCGGTGGTTTGGACTGGTAATCGCCCGACTGCTCCAGTGCAGCGGTCCATTTTTTGTCCGCAAGCGCCTGATCGAGGCGAAGCATGGCGAGCTGATAGAGAGCATAGGCATTGGCTTTGTATTCGACAGAATTCTGCACCCAGTAGGTGGCGTTCAGTCCGTCATGGCCCTTGATATCTTCCGCGTTCGCAGTAGCGGTTGCGCTGAAAGAAAGTGCGACGGCTGTGACGCCGGCGAGTGCGGTGGTCTTCAGAAGGCGTTGCATGGTTCGACCCTTTCGTTACCCGTGGCCGGGGTAAGGGTGAGCCATTCCCCAGCATGGCTAACATGCTGTCATGAATTCGTAGCGGCGTGCTAGTGCGTTTGAACCGATGCCTTGCGGACGGAGAAAGTCGACCAAAGCAGGCCGGGTAGAGCGCTGAATATGCCAGCGACAATATGACCAATGGTTGCATGCAGCGCCTGACCCCATGTTTATGGAGGAAGTTAATGCGCTTGGAAAAGAGTGTGTTCCAGCGGATTGGATCCTCCGAGATTTACTCACAAGAACGGAGACAGATAGCGTTATGGCAAATGAGAAAACCCTGAAAAATCTGCAAACCGCGCTCGGCATGGAATTGACGGCCGCGCACCAGTATCAGCTTCATGCGCATGTCCTCGACGACTGGGGCATTGACCGACTTGCCGTCCAGATGCGTTTGGAAATGCAGGAGGAACTAGGGCATTCAGACGCGTTCATTGAGCGCATTCTGTTCCTGAACGGAAGTCCGGAACTAAAGTTCGAGAAGGCGCCAACAAGGGCCCAGTCCCTGAACGACATGTTTCAGGCCGACCTGGACGATGAGAAGGGCGCGATCAAGTTCTATACGCAAGCGGCTCGTGAAGCGTCGGAAGACGGCGATATAGGATCTCGCGTGCTTTTCGAGAAGATTGCGCTGGATGAGGAAGGGCACATGTCCTGGCTCGATCTGCAGCTCAACCTGATCGCCCGTATGGGAGAGCCTGCCTATATTGCCAAGCACATGTCGGTGCAGGGGGAAGGCGAATAACCACCTGGCACTAAGTATGGCGCTGTCTATAGCCCCGTGTCGGTGTATCGGCACGGGGCCTGTATTTTGACGAAGATTTATTGCTGCGTCGCACACATAAAATCCGCCTAAGTGCCTCAAAAAATTACCAATGCGCGTACCCAGAGCATAGATTGACAACATTTCGTGCTGGTGTGACTGTCATAAGGGCATCACCGTATTGCATTGCAATATTAATAGATGCGGAATAGCGTCGATCAGTCTGGGTTCTGGGAGAGGAACTCGGACTGCATAATTCTTGGGGGACTTCATGCGCAAAACACTTCTTCTCGCAGGCGTAGCTGTCTGCGCTTTTGCGGGATCGGCAATGGCCGATTGCCCGCCAGTTACCATGGCCGATATGAAAGGCGTAAAGGCTGGTGCCTTTCCGCAGCAATATGAACTGGCCGAATTCGAAGCCACAGCTGGCTGCAAGCTGGCCTTCGCAGGTAACCCGAAATCGGCCGATCTGAACGGCAAGATCCAGGGGAACGGTGCATTGCCATCGCTCGCCGAGCGTCTTCCTGCCGAGCCGCTGGTGGTCGTGCCTTATGCCGAAATCGGCACCTATGGCGGTGTTCTCGATGGTTTGTCGAACGCACCGGAAGCCGGCACGTCCGATCTGCTGTCCGTCCGTCACGTCAGCCTGGTGCGTTACAGTGACGATCTCGCGACGGTCGTGCCGAATGTGGCCAAGAGCTGGGAATGGAACAGCGACTTCACGAAGCTGACCATGACGCTGCGTAAGGGCCACAAATGGTCCGACGGCGCGCCGTTCACCTCCGAGGACGTCAAGTTCTGGTACGACGACATGGTGTTCGACGAGAACATCATCAAAAAGCCGAAAGATTATGTGCTGGTCGCCGGCAAGCGGATGACGGTGGAAACGCCGGACCCGCAGACCGTTGTGTTCAATCTGCCGGCGCCGAAGCCGGGCCTGCTGGCCCACTTCGCGACGCATTATTCCCAGCCCTTCATGCCGAAGCATTTCCTCGGCATGTTCCATCCGAAATACAACCCGGATGCTGACGCGAAGGCGAAAGAACTGGGCTTCGAGAGCGGCTACGCGGTGATTTCCGCCTATTACGGCAACTCGGACTGGACCGACACACCGTCGATCATGCTGTCCGATCCGGCGAAAGCGCCGAAAATGCCGAAGGGTGTTTATCCGACGCTTGAATCCCACATCGTCGTAGCTGAATCGACCGAAGGACGTCGCCTGGTGGCGAACCCTTATTTCCACATGGTCGACACGGCGGGTAACCAGCTCCCCTATATCAACGAAATTGATGAAGTGCACATCAACGAGAATGAAGTGCGCATCCTGAAAGCCGTGAATGGCGAGATCGACTACAAGTCGCAGTCCCTGCAGCTTCCGTCGGCGCCGATCATGCTGGAGAACCAGGAAAAGGGCGATTACACGGTCGACCTTAAACCGACCATCGCCATGCCGACCTTCGCTTTCAACGTCACCTCGACGGATGAGGAAAAGCGCAAGGTATTCGGTGATCTGAAGTTCCGTCAGGCCATGTCGGTGGCGATGAACCGGGCAGAGATCAACGAAGTCGCTTTCTTCGATCTCGGTCAGCCGAAGCAGTATGTGGCCTTCTCACCGACCCCGGATTTCGTCGATCCGAAATGGGAAGAACATTACGCCCAGTTTGATCCTGATCTGGCCAAGAAGCTGCTAGACGAGGTCGGCGTGGTCGACAAGGACGGCGACGGTGCGCGCGACCTGCCGAGTGGCGCTCCGCTGGTACTGAACCTGCAGTTCTCGACACAGGGCATGCCCGGTCAGGTCGCCGAGCTGGTTGCTCAGCACTGGACCAATGTCGGTGTCAAGGCAACGGTCAAGGAGGTGACCCCGGATGAGTATCGTTCGGCTCAGTCCTCCAACCAGCTTGACGTGATGATGTGGCAGAAGGGTCAGCCGCTCGCCATTGTGCTCGGCAACGCGGAGCTGTTCCAACCGCCGTTCGAGAATTACTTCGGCGGCCGCAATGGCATGCTCTGGGCCGAATATGTCGATAGCAACGGCACCAAGGGTGTCAAGCCGCCGGAATATGTCGATCAGCTGCTGGCGGATATCGATGCCTTCCAGTCCGCTCCAGTGGGCACCAAGGAATCTGCGGAGATCGGTCAGCGTCTGGTTCAGAACATGACAGAGAACCTGCTGTTCCTCGGAACGGTACAGGCGCCGAACCCGATCTATCATCGGAACGCGCTCAAGAACTTCCCGGAGTTCAAGACCTGGTCCTACGAGTATTACCGGACCTACCCCTATCGTCCGCAACAATGGTTCCTTGCTGACGAAGGCTAATGATCTTCCGCGCGGCGGGACCGGGGCATTGGCTCCGGTCCTGACCGCGTCGGTTTTAGATCGATGACCTGAGAAGATCGGTCGATCTAAGACCGACGGGGGCGGGGATATATGCTGAGATTCATACAATTTGCGTTAACGCGCGCGGCCATGGCCGTGGTCACGCTGCTACTGGTTTCTTTTATTGTCTTCACGTTGATGGAGATGGTGCCGGGGAACTGTGCCGAGCGTTATCTCGCCTTTAAGAATACCCAGGGCGAGCAGATCAGCCTTGAGAATATTCGGGCGGAGGAAATACGCCTGGGCCTCGACAAGCCCTACGTTCAACGTTGGGTCAACTGGGTCGGAAATGTTTTCCTGCGCGGCGATTTCGGCGATAGCTGCATCCTGCGGGTCAATATCAACCAGCTTCTCGGCGAGAAGATCTGGATTTCCCTCGGCATCTGTTTCACGGCACTGCTGTTTGCTTACCTGATCGCTCTGCCCGTCGGCATCATTTCGGCGACCGTGGCAAGCCCGGCCATGAACAATGGTCTGCGTCTGGTCTCCTATCTTGGCCTCGCACTGCCGAATTTCCTGCTGGCGCTGATGATCATGTTGTTCTCGACCATGGTCTTTGGCGACAGCCTGACCGGTATGTTTTCCAAAGAATTCCGGGACGCGCCCTGGTCCTATGAGCGGGTGATGGACTTCTTGTCGCGCGCATGGCTGCCGATCTTCATTCTCGGATGGTCCGCCACGGCTTTCGCCTTGCAGACCGTGCGGGCTCTGATGTCGGACGAATACGGCAAGCTCTATGTAACAGCGGCGCGGGCACGGGGTGTCACCGGCGGCAAGTTGCTTTGGCGCTATCCGGCCCGCCACGCCCTTGGGCCGATCATCAATTCCCTGGGTTTTGACCTGAACCGTGTCTTCAACGAGTTGCCCATTGTCGCGGTGATCCTGACACTGTCGGAGGCTGGGTCTCTATTGCTCGAGGGGCTGGCGCGATCGAATGATCAGCAGCTCGCGGGAGCGATCATCTTCATGCTGACGGCCTCCATTGTGTCGCTCAATTTCGTAACTGACATCCTGCTCTCGCTGATCGATCCGCGAGTGCGTAAAAGCGTGATGGGAGGCTAGGGCGATGGTCGATCAAACACTCTCAGACTCCCCCGCGAAAAGCGCTGACCAAAAGTCCAAGGAAGCCTACTTCACGGCCAGCCAGATGCAGCTCGTCTGGGCGCGTTTCAAGAAGAACAGGGCGGCCATGGTCGCCGGTGCGGTGTTGATCTTGATCATCCTAATGGGCTTCTTCGCGCCATTCCTCTCGCCCTATGATCCGACCATCGCCGGACGGGATAAGGAGTATCAGAACGGCGCGCCGCAGATCCCGATGTTCTGCGATCACAATGGCTGTTCCCTGCGCCCCTTCCTGCACACGCTGGAACGGACTCGCTCGATCAAGACAAACTTCCGCTGGGTCACGTCGATCAATACGGAGGAGCGGCGCTATGTACAGCTGCTGCCGACGGGCTGGGAATACCGGATGTTCAGTTTCGAGCTGAACCTTCCGGGCGAAGCACTGGATATCAAGATCCCGGGATTTCGTATGACCACGCATCTGTTCGGCGTGGATAAGGGCGGCATTCATATCTTCGGCACTGACCATGCGGGCAAGGACATTTTCTCCCGCACTCTGCACGCAATCTATACATCGCTTGCCGTCGGTACCATCGGTGTCTTTATCAGCTTCGTGCTGGCCCTCGTGATCGGCGGCGTATCGGGTTATTTCGGCGGTTGGATCGATGGTGTCTTGCAAATGTTCACGGATGCCATCCGAACGGTGCCGGCCATCCCTCTTTTCATGGCGTTGGCCGCGTTCGTGCCGGATGAGTGGAGCTCGGAAGCCCGGTTCTTCTTCATCTCCATTATTCTTGGCTTCATCGGATGGCCGACCTTGGCGCGGCGGGTCCGAACACATCTGCTGACCGAGCGGAACCAGGAATATGTGCTGGCCGCCAGGATGTGCGGCGCGTCCCCAAGCCATGTTATCCGGCGCCATCTGCTGCCGAGCTTCACCAGCTACATCATCGTCGATCTGGTGATCTCCTTTCCGTACATGGTGTTGTCCGAGACAGCGCTCAGTTTTATCGGCCTTGGCCTGAAAGAACCTGTCAATTCGCTCGGAGTGCTGTTGCAGAGCGTCACCAGCGCCGACGTGCTGCTGAATTATCAGTGGTACTTCATCCCGGTTATTTTCTTCGTCGGCATGGTGCTGGCCTTCGTCTTTGTCGGCGATGGGCTACGCGACGCGGCCGACCCTTATTCGGATCACAAATGATGGCGGCACCTCTTCTTTCCGTCCGCAATCTGACGGTGCAGTTCAAGACCGACGAGGGCCTGATCACGACGGTTGACAATGTCTCCTTCGATATTGCCGCCGGTGAAGTGCTCGGTTTGGTTGGCGAAAGTGGCTCCGGCAAGTCGGTGACCGCGAAGGCGCTGATGAAACTGAATGCGGGCAACACGGTCTATGGTCCGGACAGTAGCATCACGCTCAACCTGGATGACGGTCCGGTCGATATTCTCTCTCTTCAAAAGGCAAAGGACCTGAAAATCGTTCGTGGTGGCGCCATCTCGATGATTTTTCAGGAACCGATGGCGAGCTTTGCCCCGGCCATCACCATTGGCGACCAGATGGTCGAACAACTTCTGCTGCACAGCGCGATGAACAAGAATGAAGCGCGGGAGCTTTCGATCGAGATGTTGGATCGGGTCGGGATCTCCGATGCTTCCAAGCGGATTGATCAGTACGCGTTCGAGTTTTCAGGCGGTATGCGGCAACGGGCGATGATCGCCATGGCGCTCTCGACCAAGCCGAAGCTACTTATCGCAGATGAGCCGACGACAGCGCTGGACGTAACGATCCAGGCTCAGGTCATCGATCTGATGAAGGACCTGATTGGCGAGTTCGGCATGGCTATCCTCTTCATAACTCACGATCTGGGCGTTATTGCTCAAACGGCGGACCGGGTGGCGGTGATGTATCTCGGCCGCGTGATGGAAACTGGCAGCGTGCGGGAAGTGATCCGCACGCCAGCCCATCCCTATACTCAGGGCCTGCTAAACGCTCTGCCTAAACTCGAGCGTCTCGACGAGCCGTTGACGCCTGTTCCAGGTGATATCCCAAGCCCGTTAGAGCGTCCCGACGGGTGTGTGTTTCACACAAGATGTCCGAAATTTATTCCCGGGAATTGCGATGCAGACCGGCCCGGGGAGGTGAGTGTATCGGCAAGTCACCAGGCCGCCTGCGTCGCGGTAGAGTCCGTTTTGGAGGCCGCATCGTGAGTGTTCAGGAAAGCCACGTCTGGGTGAACCATCTCTCCGTTCATTTCGGTGTCGGCAAAGGCCTTCTTGGCGGCAGCACCATATTGAAAGCTGTGGACGAGGTTTCGCTTGAAATCCCGCGAGGGTCGTTCTTCGGTCTGGTCGGCGAAAGCGGCTCCGGCAAAACGACACTCGGCCGGGCGATACTAAAGGCGGCGCCGATATCGGACGGCGAAGTGCGATATCGTGACGAGGATGTCGACTTCGATGTCGGTCTGATGAGCAAGGGAGAACTGAAGGAGTACCGGCGGCGCGCCCAGCTTATATTTCAGGATCCCTATGCGGCACTCAGTCCTCGCATGACCGTGCGAGACATCATTGCCGAGCCACTGGAAGTCATGAAGCTTACAAAATCGCGTGCGGAAACGGACGAGCGTGTCCGCGAGATAGCCGCGAAATGCCGACTCAATCTGGAGCATCTGCGGCGGTTCCCGCACGCTTTCTCGGGGGGGCAGCGCCAGCGGATTTCTATCGCACGGGCTCTTGTATGTGAGCCTAAGTTCCTCGTTGCCGACGAGAGTGTGGCGGCCCTTGATGTGTCCATTCAGGCGGACATCCTCAACCTTCTGAAGTCGCTGCAGAAGGATATGGACATTACCTTCCTATTCATCAGTCACGACCTTAGTGTCGTGGCCCATACCTGCGACTATGTAGCGGTGATGTATCTGGGGGCGATTGTTGAAATGGCGCCGAGCCGGGAGCTGTTCACCGCGCCGAAGCATCCCTATACGAAAGCCTTGCTCTCAGCGATCCCGTCGCTCGATCCGGACGACCGGGGCTCGGCCCAGAAGCTGGAAGGGGAAATTCCTTCTCCTCTCAACAAGCCGTCCGGATGCCGTTTCCATACGCGATGCCCGGTCGCTGTTGAACGTTGTTCTGCCGAGGTGCCGGCTTGGCGGGAGCTTTCAACCGGGCATAAAGTTGCCTGCCACTTCGCTGAATAGTCCCATCGCCTGCCTTCTGCGCATGAGCTGATTTAAGAGCGGCGACCAATATCTGCCGTTTTGACTGCTTTTTATTGGAGTTTTGAGCCTTCTGTTAACAGGCACGAGAGTTGCATGTTATGCCCTGACATCAATTTGGTAGCATTCGCACTTGAGTTGAGACGCAGGACTGTTAAGATTCTATTAGAAATAAATTCGCGCTAATATTGGCCAAACTCGCGAGAGAATATCGCTTCAATGGCCGATTGAAGACAGAAAGTAAGTGCGGGTACACACGTGTTTGGTAGTTCAAATAAAGTATTCGAGATACTGACGCTGCGCGATGGATCGTGGTCAATAATGGCCACCGAGACATCCAAGGATAGCGCGCAAGCTGAAGCGATGAAGATCCTCTCCCAGGCCGGGATCGAGGGTGTTCGGGTCGTTTCAGATACTGGCAAGCCGGTCAACAGTCTGGGCCCGGAAGACATCCTCTTCGAGCGGATCAAGCCGAAGGGTGATGAGAAAGTCTTCATCCAGAATATCGACGATGCGCCGGTCTGCTACACGCTTGAGGATTTTTATGCGACGGATGGCCGGACAACGATCAATCGTCTGTTCCGGACCTACCTCGACAAACATAACCTGACGGCAACTGAAGCCATGCATTCGGCGCGTGAGATGAAGCGCCTGCTGGATGATGGCACGTTGCTTTTCTCGGCCGTGGCAAAAGTAGCGACTTTCCAGGCGGCGAAGTTGGAAGACACGAACGCGAATGAGCGCCGCGAGACGCTGTTCGCTTATGTCGACCAGATCAATCACCTGGCACAGAAGACCCTGCAGCGCCCGATGCCGCGTATCCGGGATGTTGGGCTCAATGAGGGCGTGGCCGAGCTGAAGGCTTCTGCCGCACCGGAAGAACTCGATTATCTGATCAGATCTGCACTCGCGACGGAACTTGTCGAAAACCGGAGTTTCGTCGGCAAACTGGGGCAGGCTGTCGATTGGGCGGTGATCGCAGAGGACCCGGCGACGATCACGGCGCTTGATATCTATATCTCCGATATCCTTCACAATGCGGATGTGTTGCGCGACATGCTGGGACATCAGCGCGATCTTGCCAGCGCGCTGATCACGATGATCTGTTTCGCGAATGGTGAGCCGATCGGTGAGGAGCCGGAAGAGCTGACAATCGAGCATCCCGCCTATACGAACATCCAGCTCAACAGGCTTATCGGTTCGGGCAAGCTTCCCGAAAGCAAGGCCATACTGGTGGATCGTGTCCGGCGCCAGCTTGAGGGCTTGAGTCCTCTCTCCAAAGGGGACCGGGAAGAGGAACGTGAAGTCTTCCACGGTTTGCTGGACAAGCTGATCCCGGACATCAACATCGTTGGCGGCCCGGACATGGCGGAGGCGGTAACCGCCCGTCAGTCGACGATCATTAACAAGGGTGGCCAGAAAGGTATGAAAGAGGCGGCGGCGTCTGTCTTGCCGACGCTGGCCGATCCCGGGCGCAAGGCCGGCTATCTTCTTTCTCTGTTGGAAAGTAAACTTGGCGTCGAAGTGCTTGGCGCAGAGATCGACAATCATCTTGATGCGCTTCTGGTCGGTTCACCCTCGGTGAATCATCTGGTGCGGGAAAAGCTGCCACCGAACAAGAAGATGGCTAAGGTCACGTCGATCTTTAACCAGATCAACAAATCCGCTCTGCCGGATAACCGTAAAGAGCAACTTACCACGCGTATCGACGAGCTGCTCGCGACCTATATCGTGGACGGCAAAATTCTCGATAAGATCGACAAGTCGGATCGGCCGCTGCATGTCCGCGCCTTCATGCTTGTAAGCATGGTGCAACCGGAAATGCTGCCGAAGGGAAAAGCGTCAAATCTGGCGCGCGAAATCATCGTCAATCATCTGAAGCGGCCGAATTTCGAGGCGGACCTGGTCTCGCAAATTCCCGATCCCAAGGATCAGGCAAATACTCTACGGAAGTTCCATGAGCAGCTGCATCGCTGCGGCTTCTTCGGGTGAGTGATCGCCGCGTGTCAGCCCATATCCATTTCGAGTTCGTCGGCGAAGTCGCCCCACTCGTCGTCACTGTCCTCGGCGGTGCGGGCCGTTTCGACGAGAGCCTCCAGAATAGCGTTATAGCGCGCCCAGGTTTCGGCATCGCCACGCGCCCGATTTGCGGCCCAGGCCGCGGCAAGCCCGGTCGCCCGGGCGGCATGAGTGCGGGCAGCCGCAGCACGCGCGGCTTCGGCGGCTGCTGCGGCGGGGACATTGTCGTCCCGGGCATAGGCGCGGGACAGGTCGCGCGCTTCGGCCCTGGCGGCGACACGGAAGTTTTCATTTCCGGTTTCAAGAAATTTGCGGACGCCAGGCGGAATGTCCCAGAGATCGGCGACGTCGAGCGCGACCTTGCGGGCGAATTCCCGGAGCAGGTCTTCGCCGTCGACACGCCACAGCACAGTGCGGGTTGCGCAGACCAGTTTGTCGTCCTGCCGCGTCGCGAGGTCTTCGCACTCGACTCGGCAAATCGTGTTTCCGGGGGCATATTTCAGGGCATCGAGGATGCGTTCCGAGGCATGCAGGCCGGAAACGCAAAGAGAGGGCGCCGCGCCATGAGCGAGTTTCTCTCCATCCGCCGGCACCGGGCGACCGTCGCGCAGCGCTTCGTCGACGAAGTGCCAGGCCAGCAATTCTCCGGAGCCGTTCTGGGTTCCGCTCGGGGATACGTTCTGTTCCATCATGTCATGTCCATCGCAATGCGTGTCATGGTTCGTCCCTATCGTCCTATAGCCGTCGGCAGAGGGCAAGCGCTTGATGGCGCGTTGCTTTCAACAAATCCAAAGTGCTCGCGTGTTCTTCGAGACAAGGAAATGGATGGGTGCTTTCGTCATGGCTTGCCCGGTCGTCTCAGGATGCAAAATTTTCATCCTCGCCGTTGGTTTTCAGGCAATTTGCCGGTAGGCAAAGCCAAGCCGATATGGAACCATGAACCCCTTGATTCGAAGATAGTTTCCACCCCTGGCAAATGGTTTCCGCATGCCTAAGGTTCTGATTGTCGATGACTCGCGTCTGGTCCGCCTGACGATCAAGACCATTCTTGATCGGGCAGAGGGATTTGAGGTCGTCGGAGAAGCCGAAAATGGCCGCGAGGGTGTTGATCTCGCAAAGGAACTGAATCCGGACGTGGTCACGCTCGATATCGAGATGCCTGTGATGAATGGGATCGAATGCCTGCGCCGGCTGCGGATAGTTTCTCCAGCAAAAGTCATTGTGCTGTCTTCGCTGACCCATCCGGCATCGCCCAAGGCTGTGGAAGCCAGGTTGGTGGGGGCCGACGCGGTGATCGGTAAACCCTCAGGTTCCGTCAGCCGGGATGTTGATGCGAGCGGTGGAAGCCTGCTCATCGATACGATCAATCGCCTGATGCAGGCCGACGCGGCAGCCGGGGAGGCGTCGGTATGAGTGCCGTGGAAAGTGTCCTCGAAACCCACAAGATTCCTGTTCTGCTTTTCCAATCTGACGGCCGCCGCTATGGCGTGAGACTATCGAGTGTCCGTGAGGTCGTCGAGATCGAGAATATGGAACCGATCGAGGGCGAGGCGGACGAGTATATTGGCGTTATGGTGCTCCGGAAGGAGCCTATACCGCTGGTGGTGGTCCGGTCCGGGGCAAACGAGCTTGAGACCGATCTGCCGATGTGCATCATCCTGCAACGCGGCCACGCGGTGATCGGCCTCGCGGTTCAGAAAATCATCGGAATCCGGAGTTTCGATCCAGCCCACCCAACAAAGGGGCTTGTGGCGAGCGACCAGCCGCAGCACGCCTATCTTGATGATGACGGCAATCTGGTCCAGGCCGTCGACCCGGACCGTTGGTTCAACGCGCAAAGTGCCCTGCCGCTGATTTCGGATCAGCGCGCCATGAAACTTGCCGACGAGCAGGAAAAAATCGTCGAACGACCGCGTCAGCGCTACATGGCGCTGACCATCCGCGATCATCTGTATGCAGTCGACTCCAGCTTGGTCGAGAGGGCGATCGACGAAGTGGAGACCACACCACTGCCCAAGCGGCCGGGTGTGAAGCTGGATTCTGTCATTGAGGTCAGCGGCACCGTAATGCCCGTTCTGCGTCTCTCGCGTGGTGGGTTCGAGGCGCAGACCATCCATATCATTGTGAATTATTACGGTCAGAAGTGGTCGATCGCGACGGAGACAGTGCTGGGTATCGTTGTTGATGAAAGCCCGGTGCGGCCGTCCGACGACGACACCCAGGCACGTGTGATTTCTCACAAGGGCGCGTTCCATGAGGTGATCGACGTGCCGGCACTGATTGCCCAGATGGTGCCGGATTTCGTCCGCTCCGGCGACGGTAGAGGATAGGCGCATGAGCGGATTCGACGACGGCGCCGGCGGCGCGATGTGGGAACTCTTCGAGCAGGAGAGCGAGGACTATCTTGGTCAGATCGAAGATATTCTTTCCGGAAGTGCGGCCGATCTCGAGAACGGGGAGACCATGAGCGCTCTGTTCCGCGCCATGCACTCCCTTAAAGGTGTTTCCGCTTCGCTTGGCCTTACCGGCATTGAGCTTGTCGCACATCACGCCGAGGATCTGCTCGATATGTTCCGGAACGGGGAAGCCCGACCGGACGAGGCGACGCGCGAACTTCTGTTGCAGACCGCCGATACGCTTGTTGCCTTGCGTGAACAGAGCATCGCTAACACAAGCGATGCGCCAGCCGACATGCAGCTCGTGGGGCAACTGACCGCGGCCAAGGCGCAGTTGAAAAGCGGTGGCGCTGTTGCGGCGCCTGCGCCGCAGGCCGCCCAGCAACAACCGGCCCCGGCTCCAGCGCCAGCCGCCCCAACCACTCCTGCTCCTGCGCCTCCACCACCACCTCCTGTCCAGGAGGCGCCAGTCGAGGCTAACGACGGTGGCGCTGCGAGGCAGATGTCGATGCAAGTCTCTCAGGCACCGGCAGATCCGTCTGAGCCTGAATTCCAGCCGGAAACGGTAGGGCCGTTTGACGAGGTGGTGCGGAGCGAGCTTGGACAGCTTGCGGAGGCGTTGGAGAATCCGACGCTGGAATCGCTCGATACACAGGCCATATCCGGCTCGGTGCTTGCGATCCGTGAGGTGGCGAACGAAGTCGGCTATCTCGGCATTTCGGATGTTCTGAGCGATATTGTAGACCTGCTTCGGGATTCAGATCCACTCGACAAGACGGAGCTGACGCGCGGGCTTTGTATTTTCGTGCATCGGCTGCGGTTGCTGTCGGAACTCGCGAGTTCGGGGCTATCGATGGAGGATGTGGACGATTCAATGTCGCCTCACATCTCTCGGGAAGCGCGTGAAGTGGTCGACCGGCTTTCAGCGGGCGGTGGCACCACGAAGGACTGGGAGCTTGTCGGCATTCTTGCCCGCGCGCTCGGCGTGCAGCGGATTTCCGCTTTGGCGCGACTTTCCAGTGAGTTGACTGCGGAGCCGGACTGGCGGGACCGCTCTGGCGCCTTGGCTGTGGTCGAGGAGATCCGCCGCGAGAGCCAGGTGATCGGGATTGAAGGCCTGAATGTAGCGTCGCTCGATATGCTGCGCGGTACCTATGATCGGCTGCGGGATCAGATGGCCCTGTTGCTCACTAACGCCGAAGCGGCGGTGGCGGAGTTGCGGACGTCTCTCGGCGACGAGGTTTTTAACAGCCTGTCGCCTGACGCACGTCAGCAGATCGCGGATTTCCTGAAGCAGCCGAACGCTAATCTCATCGAGATCCAGGCGATGCTGCCGGACGGTCCAACCTCGACGCAGCAGATCATGGGCCGGATCTATCAGGAAAAAGTGATGTCCAACCGGGTGCTGGTCGATACGCATCCGGACCTCTACCAGTTCCTCGTCGGCGTTATCGGCCCGGCGGATCCGATGATGAATGCCGTGCAGGCGATTGACGGCGCGCGTGCCGCTCTTCAGTCGTGGCAAATTCTGGCAAGCAACGAAGTGCAAAATGCAGGGGCAGCGGCCCAGATGGCTCCAGCGCAACCGGCACCCGCACAACAACCGGCGCCTGCCGCACCGACTGCTGGGGCAGAGCAAGGTGTGATGCATGTAGGCGACGACTGGACCGTCGGAGGCGGCAGTGCGCCGAGACCTGCAGCCGCACAGCAGGCAGCGCCAATTCAGACACCCGCACCGCCGCCGCAGGCTGCGCCTGTCCCGCCGCCGTCGCAATCTTCTGTTTTGGAGCCCGTTTCGGCCGACGCCAAGGTTCCGGCCGAGCGTTCTGAGGGCGGAGCGGCCGCGCGTGCCTCGGGTGGAAGTTCGCTCCGGGTGTCGTCGGAACTGGTCGATAACTATCTCGATACTGTGGCCGAGTTGCGCCTCTGCATCTCCCGGATCGAGCAGGGAGCATCTGAAGCCGGATTTGCCAGCACGATCGCTGAGTTGCGCTCTCTTGCGAAGCAGACCGGCGCGCGCAAGGCGGAGCGGTTGCGGTTCGCGGCCAGCCATATCGACGATGCGGGTAAGATTCTCGCAAGCCAGATCGCGAAAGCGGAAACCACACTGCGGATGCTGCATTCTGTGACACTGCAGCTGCGTGTGGTGCCGATAAGCATTGTGCTCGGTCGCATGCCACGTCTGGTACGCGACCTCGCGCGCAGTCTCGGTAAGCAGGTCGACCTCGATATCGAGGATGGAGACATCCAGATCGATAAATCGATGGTGGATGCCCTGATGGAACCATTGGTCCATATGATCCGAAACGCCATGGATCACGGGATTGAGTCACCGGAGGAACGGCAGAATCTAGGCAAATCCCAGAAAGCAATTCTGACACTGAAGGCGACACAGAGCGGCAATGTCGCGCAGATTATGATCGCTGACGACGGACGCGGTTTGAACACGACCCGGATCAAGGCCAAGGCCATGGAACGGAATCTGGTCTCGGATCAGGATGCTGCACGCATGTCCGAGCGGGAAATCCAGCGCTTGATCTTCGCACCCGGTTTCTCGACCGCTTCCGCAATCACGGAAACATCCGGCCGCGGGGTCGGTATGGATGTGGTTCTGACCACGATCCGTCGGCTCGGTGGCTCAATCGATATTGACAGTGTGGAGGGTGAAGGCACCAAGTTCTATCTCAGCTTCCCGGTCTCGGCCGCTCTGCAAAGGATTGTCGTGGTGACCGATGGTGAGCGGGATCTGGGTTTGCCCGAACGCTCCATCGTCGAAGTCATCGAGGTTGCCCGCAGCCAGATCCAGGAAGTCGGCGAGTTCGCAGGCATTCAGCACCGGGACGGTTTCCTGCCAGTGCGCGCGATCGAAACCATGCTCGGATGGGAAACGCCCGAAGTCGCTGCAAATCAGACGGCGTTCCCTGTGGTGATTATCGGTACGCCACAGCGCAGGGTTGGCGTCGCCGTGGCCCGGGTCAAGCGGCGTCAGGAAGTCTTTATGAAAGAGTTGCATCCGGCGTTGAACGCGGTTGATGTTCTGGCTGGCGCTACGGTCATGGGGGAGGGCCAGCCGCTGCTGGTTCTCGATCCGGAAACCCTGATTGCGATAGCCGGAGCCTAGGCGCCCTTATTTAGGCAGATTAAGCGTGACGCCGGAGATCCACCCCGCGATTTTCTGTAGCGGGAGAACTGTATCCGCCGCTTTCTCCTCGAAGGCTACTTTGGGCATGCCGTAAACGACGGAACTGGCTTCGTCCTGGGCCAGGGTCCGTGCGCCGTGACGACGCATTTCGAGCAAGCCCTCGGCGCCGTCCCGGCCCATGCCGGTGAGGATCACGCCGACGGACTTCTTGCCGAGTTCCTGCGCTGCCGATTTCATCATCACATCGACCGCGGGACAATGACCGCCGATGCGTTCGTTTTCGCCGAGAGCAGTCCAGATACCCTTGTTGCCCTTACGCAGCCGGAACTGCTGGTCACCTGGGGCTACAACCGCAAGACCCGGGCGAAGTGGCTGGCTGTCGTGGGCCAGAGTCACATCGATCGCACATGACTGATCCAGTCGCTTTGCGAAATCCTCGACATAATCTTTGGGCATATGCTGGACGATGGCGACCGGCGGGCAATTCTTATCGAGGCCCGATAGCACGGTCATCAAGGCATCGGTGCCGCCGGTAGACGCGCCAATGCAGATCACGACACCAAGATAAGGAGCTCCTAAATCTTCCGGCGGCCGTTGCATCGCTGGCTCGGAGGATGTCTGTACTCGCACTGGCGCTGGGCGCGGTGCGGCTGGCGCCTGTGCGGATCGCGGGCGATCTATGCGGGCTTGACGCAGGGCGGACTCAATACGGGAAGAGGCTGCCGTGAGTTCCGAGCGGATGTCGAGCTCGGGAATGGAAATCAGTTGCCCAGACGGAATTTTCAGTTGTGCGGCAACCGTCCGGCCTTCCGTGCTTTCTCCGGCTGTGACCAGCAGGAGCGGGCGCCCGCAGGCTTTGGTCAGCTCGAACACATTTTTGAGGCTGGGATAGTCGTTGTCTCGGGCGGCGAGCACCACGATCTCGGCTCCGGCCAAGCGCTCTGGCGTGGCGCGCGTCTGCGACACCGCGATGACTTCGGTATCACCGATAAGGGGCGTTATCGTTTCCGTCACGACCTTACGAAGCAGTGGGTCCGAAGCGACAACGAGAATACCGTTTTGTCCGCTCAAGTGGCCTTCTTCCTGAAGATCGCGGGGCGGATCTGATCCAGATAAATTCGTGCATGATCCGGGTTGTCTGTATGGCCAATGAAGAGATAACCGCCAGGCGCAAGCATCGAGCTCAGGTTCTTCACCAAGTTTTCCCGGGTCGTATCGTCGAAATAAATCATCACGTTCCGGCACAAGATCAAATGAAAGCGGCCACGTAACATTTCGAGCGGTTCGGTCAGGTTGAGCCAACGGAACATCACATCGTCGCGTACCTGCTTTACCACGCGATAGGTGTTGTCGCCGAGAAATTCTAGATATTTTTGCTGCCAGGCCATTGGCATATGGCGGAAAGCCTCAGCTCTGTACTCGCCGATGGCGCCCCGGCGCAGGGTCGCCTTGGCAATATCTGTCGCCAGGACGCCTGCATCCAGATCCTGGTAATGCGGTCCGAAATACTCCCGCATCGCCATGATGATCGAGTAGGCTTCCTCGCCCGCCGCCGCAGCCGCACTCCAGATACGAATATCTTTTGTCCGCTGCTTCTCAAGTTCCGGCAATACGGTCGAGGCTAGGAATTCAAAGTGCGCGGGTTCCCGGTAGAAGTAGCTGTGATTGGTCGAAAGGTGCTCGACCAGATTGATCAGCAGGTCCTCGCGCCCGTCGCTTCGCGCGTCACGCAAAAGGTCCGGAATGGATTCATGACCGGTCTGGCTCATGAAGGCGCGCAGGCGCGAATCCAGGAAACTTTCCGCATTTGCTGGAACGATTATCCCGAATTTATAATGCGCCAGACGGCGGAGTTCGTCGAACTCCGCCGTGACCGGATTAGTATTTTCCAAAGTCACCTGACGTAATCTTGTCGTCCTGTTCCGGGGAACGTTCTCCGTCGCTTCTTGCTTCGGATTGGGCTGGGGTTTTGCTTACCGGTTTCTGTTTGGCCGGTGCGTCACCTTCGCTCAATTTGAAGCGTGAGACGGATTCTTGCAGCTCACGGCCCCGGCCGGCGAGGGCGCCGGACGTCGCCGCCATCTGCTGTGCTGCCGCCGCATTCTGCTGAATAACAGTGTTCAGGCGATGGATGGCAACATTGATCTCGTCCGCTCCGACAGATTGCTCCTCGCTGGCGGCGGTGATGCCCTGAACCAGGTCTTTCGTCCGGGTGATTTCCGGCAGTAGATCGTTCAAAAGACGGTTCGTGTTCTCGGCTGCTTCACGTCCGTCTGCGGATGCATCCTGGATCTCGCTGGCGGCCTGCTTGCTGATTTCAGCCAAGCGGGAGACTTCGGACGCAACAACCGCGAACCCGCGTCCGTGTTCACCGGCGCGAGCCGCTTCAACGGAGGCGTTGAGGGCCAGAAGTTCGATCTTCCGGGTGATTTCCTCGACGACGAGTATCTTGTCGGAAATATCCTTCATGGCGGCGGCGGTCTGGGTCATTGCTTCGGCACAACGCCCGGCCTCACCGGCCATGCGTTCGGATGCCTTCTCTGTCTCTTCCGCGTTTTTCGCGTTCTGTCGGATACCGGCGGTCATTTCCTCCATCGCGGCAGATGTTTCCTGAACGCTCGATGCCTGATCGTTCACGCCGTCCGATACCTGCTGTGCGGTCTGGCGCAACTCGCTACTGCCGGAGGTGACACCGCCTGAAGCCGTTTTGATGGTGCCGAGCATGCCCTGCAGGTTTTGCTGCATGGCATCGATCGCTTTCAGCACGCGGCCGATTTCATCGCTTGAAGAAGTGACATTGACCGGAACGGAGAGGTCGCCGGCTGCGAACCTGTCAACGGTCCTGACCGCGTCATTCAGGCGCCGGCGAATACTGATGGCGAGCGGGATGCCGGTGATCAGGGAGAGGCTGACAGCAATGATTGCGGCGATGCTGAGGCTGCTGATCGCCAAATTCTCGGCGCTCTGGATCTCCTCGACCGATCCCTGGGACAGGACATTGACCTTGTTCAGCAACTCATGCACACGTGAACTGACGATCACCTGGGTCTCTTCAATCTTGTTCATATGAGAGCTGAGGTGCGACAGTCGGGGAATGCGCCCCCCCGCAGCTTTGATCAAGGATTTGAGCTGGGTAATAACCGTGTTGCCGGTCTTCGTGATGTGGTCGTGCGCTTCTTCTATCTCGGCCAGCAGCTTTTGGATTTCTGCATAGCGAATGCCGCGGTCTCCACCTGCTTCGACAATCGGTGAAAGTAACAGATTTACTGACGAGAGGTGCTCGTTGACGGCGGTGCCGTGTTCTACAAACTGCGCAATGTAATCGTCCGCCGCGTCGCCGCGTCCCTGTCCGGCGATCGATATAGCGATATGAAGGGCCATTTCCTGTTTGAGCTGGCTTTCGACAATCGAACCAACCAGCACAGAAACCGGTGTGTCGGTCAGGATTATCTGGTCTACCTGACTTTTAACTGCGGTCATCGTCCAGATTGAAAAACCGGCGAATGCGCAAAGCGCGGTGGCCATAAAGACAACCAGCGCCATGAGTTTCGTAGACATATTCAAAGACATTTAAGCGGCCCCCTGATGTTCTTCGAATGGCCCCGCGCAGCCCAGGCGTTCTGTCGGGCAAATCCATGTGCGAGGATTAGTATATCTTTGTGATTCCGCCTGTGCAGCCACATTGTTGATTATTCGTTGATATTTCTTGGCATTTTATCGATTTCTTCTCTGAGAAGTCGAGAACCGCGCTCTTCCGGCTCTTTCATATAGGTCTGGATACCTCTGAATTTTGCGGGTTTAGCCAAAGCTTGAAGAGTGCAGAGTTGCGCCGCAGCATCTCCATGGCGAGGGCTGGAATTCCCAAGAAGGATACGTAGTTGTCTTCCTGAAAGGGTCGCAATGTGGAGATCTGTTACCATTCGGTCAAAAAACAGGCAGTGCTTAATATTGGTGCAAATATAACGGGCCAATTCATAACTTTATATTTTTCCTTATGTCGGTTGCTTCTTCTATCAAATTGATAAAAAACGACTTTATTTGATTCATTCCTAGTGCGGGAACTGTGGCACAGCGCTTGCTGTTTGTTGTGCGGTGCAACAACAATCCTGAACCTGGGAGAATAAAAATGGGGAAGCTCACAAAGTGGAAAAGCGCCCTTGCGGCAACGGCCTTCGGGCTGGCTGCAACGGCCGGCATGGGGGCGGCGCAAGCGGCGGATACGATCAAGGTCGGTATCTTGCATTCGCTGTCCGGAACCATGGCCATCAGTGAAACCACATTGAAGGACGCTATGTTGATGCTCATTGATGAGCAGAACAAAAAAGGCGGCCTTCTCGGAATGCAGCTCGAGCCGGTGGTTGTCGATCCGGCCTCCGATTGGCCGCTTTTCGCGGAAAAGGCTCGTGAGCTGATTTCCAAGGAGGGGGTAGCCGTGACCTTCGGTTGCTGGACCTCCGTGTCCCGCAAGTCCGTACTGCCGGTATTCGAAGAGCTTAATGGAATGCTCTTCTATCCCGTACAGTATGAGGGTGAGGAATCCTCCCGGAACGTTTTCTACACCGGTGCCGCGCCGAACCAGCAGGCGATCCCGGCGGTTGACTACATGCTCGGCGAAGAGGGCGGCGAAGCGAAGCGCGTCGTCTTGCTCGGGACCGATTACGTCTATCCGCGCACGACAAACAAGATCCTGCGTTCCTATCTGAATGCCAAGGGCATCGCCGATGCCGACATCATGGAAAACTACACGCCGTTCGGTCACTCCGACTGGCAGACCATTGTCGCTCAGGTGAAGGAATTCGCCAGCCAGGGCAAGAAGACCGCTGTTGTCTCCACCATCAACGGTGATGCCAACGTGCCGTTCTATAAGGAACTGGCCAATCAGGGCATCAATGCGGAAGACATTCCGGTTGTCGCTTTCTCCGTCGGTGAGGAAGAGCTTGCTGGTCTCGATGCGGGTCCGCTGGTCGGCCACCTCGCCGCATGGAACTACTTCATGTCGGTCGATACGCCTGAGAACGATGCGTTCATCAAAGCCTGGCACGCCTTTATCAAGGATGAGAAGCGTGTGACCAACGATCCGATGGAAGCTCACTATATCGGCTTCAAGATGTGGGTGCAGGCGGTCGAACAGGCCGGGACCACCGATGTCGATGCGGTGCGCCAGGCGATGTACGGCCAGACCGTCAAGAACCTGACCGGCGGTGTCGCGGTGATGAACACCAACCACCACCTCTCCAAGCCGGTGCTGATCGGTGAAATCCTCGAGGACGGACAGTTCGAAATCGTCTCCGCCACCGATGATGTGGTGATCGGCGATGCATGGTCCGACTTCATCCCGGAAAGCGCCAAGCTGACCGCCGACTGGACCTATCCGTGGGTCTGCGGCAACTGCGAGACGCCGCGCTTCTAAAAATGTCCGGACCGGAGCGCGGGACGTCCCGCGCTCCGGAACCGTTTGAACCACGCGCAGGGATGGGAAGGAATTTTGATGTCCTTAAGGCAATGGATGCGCGGGGGCGCACTCCGGCTCTTAATGGTTTTCTGGGCACTTGCGGTTCTGGTGCCGCATTCCGGTGCGTTGGCCGCTGAAGATCTCGGGTCGCTTGTTACCGAGCTCGGTGCGGCGAGCCTTTCTAAGAAGCAAGCTGTCGTCGATCGTATGGTCGCGACAGGCGCGCCTGAGGTGGTCCCTATCCTGGAAGCTTTGGTCGGCCGTGGCCTTTATAAGCGCAAGAGCGATGACAAAATGGTTATCGGCCGGAAGGCAAGTGGCGGGAAGCTTCTCCTGATCGATCCCCTGACAGGTTCCGAACTTGGAACGGTCGGATCGCGTGAGGTGAAGCGGGTCAAAACGAACAACCGGCTCCGCTCATCTGTCAAAGCCGTTATGGGCACCCTGACTCTGATGAGCCCGGACCCGCAGCGTCGATTAGAGGCCGCGGACGGGCTTTTGAAGTCGAGCGATCAGGCCATGCTGTCATTGATCGACACGGCGCTGGCCAAGGAAACGGATGTGGCGGTCAAAAACGCGCTGCAACTGGCGAAGGCCTCCATCAAGTTGCAGTCCGCGAGTGCCGAAGAGCGCTTGGCGGCGGTGCAGTCCCTTGGTGACAGAACAGACCCGGAAAGTCGGGTCATGCTCTCCAGGTTATTGCTAAAGGACGGTGAGGTCTGGCGCGAACCTGATGAAAGAGTTCGGGCAACTGCAGAGAAAACGCTCTCTTCGATGGAGAGCAGGCTGCAAATGTGGCGCACTGTCGAACATCTCTATCAGGGTATCAGCCTTGGCTCTGTCCTGTTGCTCGCGGCCATGGGGCTGGCCATCACTTTTGGAGTGATGGGTGTCATCAACATGGCACATGGCGAGATGGTCATGCTCGGCGCCTACACAACCTTTGTCGTTCAGGAAGTGTTCCGATCCCTGGCGCCGGGCCTCTTTGACTGGTCGCTCGCGGTGGCTCTGCCAGCCGCCTTCCTGGTGTCGGCGCTTGTCGGCATCGCCATGGAACGGGGATGTATCCGGTTCCTCTATGGTCGGCCGCTTGAAACGCTGCTGGCGACCTGGGGAATCAGCCTCGTGTTGCAACAGACCGTGCGCTCTATCTTCGGGCCGACCAACCGGGAGGTTGGCGCGCCGGAATGGATGCAGGGTGCTATGGAATCCGTCGCTGGTATCACGCTGACCTATAATCGGCTCTGGATTATCCTGTTTTCGCTCTGTGTGCTCGGCGCCGTCCTACTGGTCCTCAAGAAGACGGCGTTCGGTTTGCAGATGCGGGCGGTCACGCAGAACCGCGAAATGGCGCGGGCCATGGGCATTCCGACCGGCCGGGTCGATGCCATGACCTTCGGTCTTGGCTCGGGCATTGCCGGTATCGCGGGGGTCGCCCTCAGCCAGATCGATAATGTCAGTCCCAATCTCGGACAGGCGTACATCGTGGACAGCTTCATGGTTGTGGTGTTCGGCGGTGTCGGCAATCTCTGGGGCGCTTTTGCCGGAGCAATGTCGCTCGGTGTCGTGAACAAGCTCCTGGAGCCATGGGCCGGCGCAGTGCTGGGCAAGATCCTGGTGCTGGTGGCGATCATTCTTTTTATTCAGAAACGGCCTCGTGGATTGTTTGCGCTGCGCGGCCGTGCCGTGGAGTCCTGAGCCATGTCGCTGTTGCAACGCCTCTATGCGCCGCAATCCCAGGAACCCGGAAAGGGCCGATTGGCGAGCGCCATTCTGCTCACCATTCTGGCCGCAATCGCGATCCTGGTGCCGATCCTTAATCTGACGCTCCCGGCGGACTCGGCTCTTCATGTACCGACTTATCTGGTCAGTCTGCTCGGCAAGTACCTCTGCTTTGCCATGCTGGCGCTCTCAATCGATCTTATCTGGGGATTCTGCGGCATTCTCAGTCTCGGTCACGGTGCCTTTTTCGGTCTCGGCGGCTATGCCATGGGTATGTATATGATGCGGCAGATCGGCGACCGGGGCGTCTACGGTAATGCGGAGTTGCCTGACTTCATGGTCTTCCTGAACTGGAAGGAATTGCCCTGGTACTGGTACGGCTTCGACTTCTTCCCATTCGCCGTGGTGATGGCGTTGTTCGTTCCGGGGCTGTTGGCCTTTGTGTTTGGCTGGTTGACCTTCCGTTCACGGGTCAGCGGGGTCTATCTCTCGATCATCACCCAAGCGATGACCTACGCGATGATGCTGGCTTTCTTCCGTAACGATATGGGTTTCGGCGGCAACAACGGTCTGACTGATTTCAAGGATCTGCTGGGTTTCGATCTGCAATCGGATAACACGCGGGCTGTGCTGCTGGCGTCGACATGTGCCGCCCTGGCCGGGTGTTATCTGATGTGCCGCAGCATCGTCGCCTCCAAGCTCGGTCGTCTGATCACAGCGATCCGTGACGACGAGGCACGGGTCCGTTTTCTTGGGTACCGGGTGGAGAATTTCAAACTCTTCGTCTTCGTGCTCTCCGCGATGATCGCTGGCCTTGCGGGCGCGCTCTACGTGCCGCAGGTTGGCATCATCAATCCGGGCGAGTTCGCTCCGGCCAATTCCATTGAGGCCGTGATCTGGGTTGCTATCGGAGGTCGCGGCACGCTGTACGGCGCGATCGCTGGCGGCGTGCTGGTCAATTACGCCAAGACCGTGCTCACAGGGGTTATCCCGGAAATCTGGCTGTTCGCGCTCGGTGGCATGTTTATCGCCGTCACTCTGTTTTTCCCGAAAGGCCTCGTCGGCAGCCTGCCTGCCGCGATTGACTGGGTGAAGCGGCGGATGGGCAAACGGAATCCTCCTGCATCCTCACCCCTTGCAGAGGAGCCCGGGCAATGAGCGTTTCCGGAAGGTCCTCATATTCAGAGTCCCAGCTCTATGTCGACGGGGTGACGGTCAGCTTCGATGGCTTCAAGGCGTTGAACAACCTGAGTTTCGTCGTCGAGCCGGGTGAGATGCGGGCGATCATCGGGCCGAACGGTGCCGGCAAGACAACGATGATGGACGTCATCACCGGCAAGACGAAGCCGGACGAGGGATGGGTGATTTTCAAAGGCGATATCGATCTCGGAAAACGGGACGAGGCGGCGGTCGTCGCGCTCGGTATCGGCCGGAAGTTCCAGCGCCCGAGTGTGTTCGAGAACCATTCGGTATTCGACAATCTGGAGCTCGCCATCAAGTCGGACCGGGGCACTTTCGCCTGCCTGTTCGATAGGCTGGACACGGATCGCAGATCGAAGATCGAAAGCACGCTGGAGCGGATTGGCCTTACCGGTGAGCGCGATCAGATGGCGGGCAAGCTTTCGCACGGTCAAAAGCAGTGGCTCGAGATCGGCATGTTGCTGGTACAAGACCCAGAGCTTCTGTTTCTCGATGAGCCTGTGGCCGGAATGACCGATGCCGAGACCGAGGCAACGGTCGAGCTATTGCGGGATTTACGAGGGGAGCGCTCCATTGTGGTTATTGAACATGACATGGCATTTGTTCACGCGCTCGGCGTGAAGGTCACGGTTCTGCATGAGGGGTCGGTGCTGGCCGAAGGGTCCATGGATCAGGTGCAGAATGATCCTCATGTCATTGAAGTCTATCTGGGGCGCTGAGATGCTGAAAGTTTCGGGACTGCATCTCCACTATGGCGCCAGCCATGCGCTGCGGGGCATTGATCTTGTTGCGGAGCGTGGCAAGATCACCTGCGTTCTTGGGCGAAACGGGGTCGGCAAGACCAGCTTGATGCGGGCGGTGACCGGCTTGGAAAGTCCCAGTGCAGGCAGCATCCTCTGGGACGATATCGATCTGTTGGCGCTGCCAGTGCACCGACGGGCTTCTGCTGGTGTTGCCTTCGTACCTCAAGGGCGGGAAATTTTTCCGTTGCTGACGGTCGAAGAAAATCTGAAATCCGGGTTTGCCGCCTTACCCCGCGCGAAGCGTTCGATCCCGGACGAGATTTTCGATCTATTCCCGGTGCTGAAGAAAATGATGAAGCGGCGCGGCGGTGATCTCTCCGGCGGTCAGCAACAGCAACTCGCCATCGCACGCGCATTGGTGCTGCGCCCGAGCCTGCTGGTTCTCGATGAGCCCACTGAGGGTATCCAGCCATCAATCATCAAGGATATCGAACGGATCATAGCCCTGTTGGCCGCGCGCGGGGATATGGCGGTAATCTTGGTTGAGCAATATTTTGAGTTTGCTCGCGATCTGGCAGATGAAATCGCGGTGATGGACCGTGGGGAGATTGTGCTCTCGGGGGCGAAAACGGCGCTCGCGGAAGACGATGTCCGCGGCCATCTGACGGTCTGAAAGAGGTCAGTCTGTGGCGTCCATATCCTGCGTCAGCGACGTGTCTTGACCAACTCGCGGCAGAATGACCGTCACGCATGTGCCCATACCTACTTCGCTGTCGATCATGAAGGTGCCGCCGAGGAAATGTGTCAGGGACCGGACAATGGACAGTCCCAGACCGGTGCCTTCCTTCGCCACATGGGGATGGATGGATGAGTGAGAGAACGGCTCCGCGATTGTCGGCAGCCGGTCTTTTGAAATTCCGACACCGCTGTCTTCAATTCGGAAAATAATCTCGCTTCCGTCAGCTTCCGCTGTACAGCGGATTTTCCCGCCGGCAGGGGTAAATTTCACGGCATTGGACAGCAAATTCAGGAGGATTTGCCGAACCGAACGCTCATCCGCGATCATCAGGTCAGATGCCATTTCGACTGAAGTTGAGATCGCAATAGCCTTGTCCTTCGCCAGACCTTCCACTTGCGAGATGCTATGTGTGAAGACAGCGCCGATGCCGACTTCTTCAAGCGTCAGGGTGCGCTTGCCAGCTTCGATGGCGGAGATGTCTAGAATATCGTTCACCAACTCCAGCATATGCTGGCCGCTTTCATGAATGGCTCCGGAATACTCTGTCAGGCGTTCCACTGCCATAGCTCTGGTGTTTGGTAGCGTGAGCAGGGAACTGAAGCCGATGATGGCATTCAATGGCGTCCGGAACTCGTGGCTCATCGTCGCCAGGAATTCCGATTTGGTCCGGTTCGCGTTTTCTGCTCTTTGCAAGGCTTCGTTTCGGGCTTCGGCAATGAGTCGCTCGTTGGTAACGTCAGCGCCGGTTCCGCGATATCCGATAAAGGTTCCAGCTTCATCGTAGAACGGCCTGCCATTTATGCTGACGGTTTTGCGAACGCCAGGCTGTGACTCTATATCGTACCGGAAATCGCGGAACTGCCGGCGTTGTTCGATGATCTCATTGAAACCTTTCCATTTCGCCGTGTTGGCGTCCTCGGAGGCGGTTTCCTCTAGAGTTCGGCCGTAGATCTCTCCACTACGTTTGTTAAGGGTTTTGGTGAAGCTGGCGGAAATGTAGCTGATGCCTCCGTCACGATCGGTTTCCCAAAACCAGTCCGACGAGATTTCAGCAAAGTCCTGGAACCGTTTCTGGCTCCTGAACAGCTCGCTGGCTGTGAGGTCCCTCACTTCGGTATTGCGGGTGATATCGCGCATAAGGCGGGCGCCGCTGGCTGCGATTTCCCGGTATTCCAGAAAATCGTAATCGCTGGCTTTTGGCAGCGGGCTCTGCTTTGGGGCGTCTGCATTCAGATGCCGATAGGCGTCGGCTAGCTTTAGCAGAGGCCGGGTCACATAACGTTGTGAGATAAAGAACAGTATAGCGGCGAGCGCAGCAATGCCGGCCATCATGGAAAGAAGAGCCACGACGAGACGTTTCTCCCACTCCTCCGATACCTGCCAAGAGGACGCTTGAATCCGAAGAAACCCTACCGTGACGCCTGGTTCGGCCGGATCGCGGAGTTCAACAGCTTCAGCATGCGTGATTGTGGGAAAGAGGGTCGGACCCCAGCGGTCTTCCTCGGGCGTCAGTGTGCGTTCTTCGCTGATGAGAACGGCGCCGGTTTGGTCCATTAGTTCGACGGATATGATTGCTTCGAAATGCAGCAGGCCGGTGGCGATTTGCGTGGCCAACTCAAGGTCCTGGCTAACGACGGCAAAAGACGCGGTCTTCTCAAACGCCTGTAATGCCTTTTCCGTTGTTTCGAACAAGCTTGACCGCAGTCCGAAATACTCAAGAACAGAC
This sequence comes from Nisaea sp., assembly GCF_039990255.1. Lineage (GTDB taxonomy): Bacteria > Pseudomonadota > Alphaproteobacteria > Thalassobaculales > Thalassobaculaceae > Nisaea. Next base: position 207,365 of record NZ_JBDXGG010000022.1, read on the forward strand.
TCGCCGATGCCAATGGTCAGCCCAAGAAATGCAGCAACGATGAAAACCAACCGGGCTTGATGACCACTGACGCTTTTTACGTTGGAGGGGCGTATCGGGTTGGTGCTCATGTCCTGACCTTACATAAGACGGGCAGGTATGGCTTAAAGCGCAGTAAAGGGGCATTTCCGAAACTGGGCGACCGTCGTTGTTTCATGTTTTTATTCATGCTTTGGAACAGATGGCACTCCTTCTCCGCTGAAGGCCTGAGATCAGCTGAATGTCTGCAAGTGTCTACGTAATGGGTTGAAAACTCAAGATTGGTGGAGATTGCTTATTGGAAATAGGCGATCCAGCCTGGATATCGTAGATGTCGAGCTTAGCACTGCTGTCTTCCAGCTCTTTTGCACACCCCCAGGCGATCGATAGATCGTTCGCGATGCCGATGATCAGTGCTGTTGTACCTTCGTCCGAGAACATCGGGTCACTTTGAGTAATCGGAGATGTCTAAATATGTTGCGGCGCACAAAATGTGATCAGGTCGCCGGCGGCAGGCTTCAGCAAGCGTTGTCTGGTGACGCGAAATCTGTTGGGATCGATCATGCTTCAGATTTATACCATCCCTGTCAGTCTCTATTCCGCTAAGTTGCGGATTTTGCTGCGGCACAAGCAGCTCGCTTGGGAAGAAGTACTGCCGCCGGGTGGCTATGGATCGATCGAATACAGACAGATCGTTCCCGCCGGAAATCTGCCTGCGCTGAGGGACGGGAGCCTGTTACTAGCCGACTCCGAGGCCATCGCCGAATACCTCAATGAAGTGCATCCCGAGCCCCCGATGCTGCCGGACACAGCGGCCAGCCGGGCAACCGTTCGGGAGCGCTCCCGTTATCATGACACGCGGCTCGAGCCTGCCGTTCGGGCCTTGTTTCAGTATATCCCTGAATGCAAACGGGGCGGCTTCGAAGCAAGGCATCATATGGGCGTTCTGGTGGACCGGCTGGAGAGCCTTGGACATTTGCTGGAGAAGGCGCCCCCATCCTCCACGCTTACTTTGGGGGATTGCGGTTTTCCAGTGACGCTATGCTGGCTTGACCTGCTCATACCGCTGCTTGGTCTTCATGTCGATATTCCGGTGCGGGTACTGGAATATCGCGATAGCCTTCATCACCATAAGGCTGTCGTTGAGGAGATGGCGGATTATCGCCCAAAGCTTGAGGCATGGATAAAGCAACGGGCGGTGGAAGAAGCGTCTTTGCCCAACATTTGAGCAGGATTGGGTGTTTTGCCCGTGGCGTGGGCGGCTATCAGTAACCTGTCAGTGAGGGGAGCCTGGCTGTGTTTTCTAACTATCTGAAAACAAACATCTAAAATTCCTAACAGGAACAGAGTACGCTTTGGCACGGCGCTTGCGATTATTTTCGCAAAAAAGGGGAGATGTATTGAGTCTAGCGCTCGCTTGTACCGATGAAACCGTGCCGCTGGACCGCACGACGGGAACTGCACGCCTTTCTGTGAAACGCGGTGACGGGCGCTCGGTCACCTCGGACCTCTACTCTGCCCAGCCGTTGCGGATCTTGCTGCCGCGCCCTGGCGTCGGAGAGCCCATGACCGCCGTTCTGGCAAACCTCTCTGGCGGGATTGTCGGCGGAGATCTTTATGAGACGGATATCGATGTCGGCTCAGGCGCCAGCTTGACACTGACGGCCCAGGCGGCTGAGAAAGTCTACAAATCTTCCGGCGTGGAGGCTGAAAACCGTCTGACAATGCGGGTTGCTGCAGGAGGCGTCCTGGAATGGCTGCCGCAGGGCACAATCCTGTTCGATCGCGCTTTGTTCCGTCAACGGGTCCGGTTCGATCTGGATTCTGACAGCACGCTCTTCGCCGGAGCCATTTCCATCCTTGGCCGGAGCGCGATGGGAGAGACATTTGCGTCCGGGCGCTATCGCGAGCATTGGGACCTGAAGCGGGACGGGCGCCTTGTCTGGGCTGACCGTTTCGAGTTGGCGGACCCATCCGGCAACGCTGCGGCTTCCTCCGGGCTTCGTGGAGTGAGCAGTTTCGCGACGGCGTTGTTTGCCCGGCCTGATGCCGCAGACGATCTTGACTGGGCGCGGGACGTTCAGGCCCAAGCAGCGCAGACTGAGGCAGCGGGCGATATCCGCTGCGGCGTGACGGCCATAGATAGCAATCTTCTCGCGATGCGCTGGCTTGGGTCTGATGCCATGCGGCTGCGCAACGCGGTTGGCACTTTCTGGAGCGCCGCAAGGGTGCGCTGGCTCGGACTGCCGGCGCGGATGCCTGTTATTTGGCGAATTTGATGTGGATGCCTGAGGGGAGGCCGGGGTGAACCTGACACCGAGAGAAAAAGACAAGCTGATGGTTTCCGTCGCGGCCATGGTCGCGCGTGGCCGGCTGGCGCGGGGCGTGAAGCTGAACTACCCGGAATCGATCGCACTGATCACCGATTACGTGGTCGAGGGTGCGCGCGATGGCCGTTCCGTTGCCGATCTGATGGCGGCTGGTGCCAGTGTCGTAAAACGCTCCGACGTGATGGAAGGGATCGCCGAGATGATCCATGAAGTTCAGGTTGAAGCCACTTTTCCGGACGGGACCAAGTTGGTCACCGTCCACGATCCGATCCGCTAGGAGGGCGCCATGATCCCGGGAGAAATCATCGCGGCTGAAGGCGAGATCGTTCTGAACGAAGGCGCCGAGGCCATCACCATCGAGGTCGCGAACACCGGCGACCGGCCGGTACAGGTCGGCTCACACTATCATTTCGCGGAGACCAATCCGGGTCTCTCGTTCGATCGCGACGCAGCGCGTGGCATGCGGCTGGACATCCCGTCTGGCACGGCTGTCCGGTTCGAGCCGGGGCAGACAAGGACGGTCGATCTGGTCCCGTTCAAAGGCGACCGGAAAGTCTACGGTTTCAATCAGGCGGTGATGGGGCCGCTCGGTGGGGGAGGAGCCTGATATGCCTTACAGGATCTCACGACAGGACTATGCTGGCATGTTCGGTCCGACCGTTGGTGACAAGGTCCGGCTCGCCGATACCGATTTGTTCATAGAAGTTGAGGAGGACCGCACCTTCTACGGCGAGGAAGTGAAGTTCGGCGGCGGCAAGGTGATCCGTGACGGTATGGGCCAGTCCCAGACCACCCGCGCGGACGGGGCTGTCGATACAGTCATCACGAATGCGCTGATCCTCGATCATTGGGGCGTGGTGAAAGCCGATGTAGGGCTGAAGGATGGCCGCATTTTCGCCATCGGAAAGGCCGGAAATCCCGATGTGCAGAGCGGGGTGAATATCATTGTCGGACCCGGCACCGAAGCCATTGCGGGCGAAGGCAAGATCATCACCGCCGGTGGTATCGACCCGCACATCCACTTCATCTGCCCGCAACAGATCGAAGAGGCGCTGAATTCCGGCGTCACCACCATGATGGGCGGCGGAACAGGTCCGGCAACGGGCACGAATGCGACAACCTGCACGCCGGGGCCCTGGCATATCGAGCGCATGCTCCAGGCAGCCGAATCCTTTCCGATGAACCTCGGTTTCTTCGGGAAAGGCAATGCAAGCCAACCGGAAGGCCTGCGTGAGCAGGTGCTGGCCGGTGTCTGCGGTCTGAAACTGCACGAGGACTGGGGGACGACGCCGGCGGCTATCGACAATTGCCTCTCCGTCGCCGACGAGATGGACGTTCAGGTGCTGATCCATACGGATACGCTGAACGAGTCCGGTTTCGTCGAGAATACGGTGGACGCGTTCAAGGGCCGCACCATTCACGCGTTCCATACCGAGGGTGCAGGCGGCGGTCATGCGCCGGATATCATCAAGGTCTGCGGGCTCTCCAACGTGATCCCGTCCTCCACCAACCCGACGCGGCCTTTCACGGTGAACACCATCGATGAGCATCTCGACATGCTGATGGTCTGCCATCACCTGTCGAAAAGCATTCAGGAAGACGTCGCCTTCGCCGAAAGCCGGATTCGGCGCGAAACTATCGCCGCCGAGGATATCCTGCATGACCGGGGCGCCTTCTCGATCATCTCGTCCGACAGCCAGGCCATGGGCCGGGTCGGCGAGGTGCTGATCCGAACCTGGCAGACCGCCGACAAGATGAAGAAGCAATTCGGCGCGCTGCCGGAGGAGAAGGGCAATAACGATAATTTCCGTGCCCGGCGCTACATCGCGAAATACACGATTAATCCGGCAATCGCGCAGGGCATCGACACGCATGTGGGTTCCGTCGAAGTCGGCAAGCTGGCGGATCTGGTGGTCTGGTCGCCGGCCTTTTTCGGAGTGAAGCCCGACATGGTACTCAAATGTGGCACCATCGCTACCGCGATCATGGGCGATCCGAATGCTTCTATTCCGACGCCGCAGCCGCAGCATTACCGGCCGATGTTCGGCAGCTTCGGACGCTCCCTGACGAAGAGTGCGGTCACGTTCATCAGCGAAGCCGCCTTCGAAGCTAATATCGGAAGCCATTTTGGATTGCAGAAAGAGACCCTGCCGGTACGCAATACCAGAGCTGGTATCTCGAAAAAATCAATGATCCTAAACGATGTACTGCCTGATATTTCGGTCGATCCGGAAACCTACGAAGTCCGGGCCGATGGCGAACTGCTGACGTGCGAGCCGGCAGCGGAGCTGTCCATGACTCAACGCTACTTTATGTATTGAGGCTCTGATGGTGGATAGAGACCCCACCGTTAGAGACTTTGGCCGGGCGGTTGCGCACGCACCGTCCGGGCATTGGGACTCCGGCGGCGAAATCGACCGAGTAACATTGGCTTTCGATGACCGTCATCGCCGCCGTATCCGTCTGGAAACGGATAGCGGGTCGACACTGTTGCTGGATCTGCCCCGCGCTGTCGCCCTTTCTGACGGTGACGGTCTGTCTCTGGAAGAAGGCGGTTGGATCCGTGTAATGGCGGCGCCGGAAGCGGTGATGGAAGTTCGTGCAACAGACAGGCACCACCTGCTGCGGATTGCCTGGCATATCGGCAACCGGCACCTGCCTGCTCAGATTTTGGAAGATGCGATCCTGCTGCGGCCGGATCATGTGATTGCGGACATGCTGCGCGGGCTCGGCGCCACTGTGACGGAGACGGAGCAGCCGTTCCAGCCGGAAGGCGGAGCATATGATCATGCCCATGGCCACGACCACAATCACGATGATCACTGTCACGATGCGGGGCATTCCCACCATCACCACCATGACTGACGTTTCGGCAACCCGGGCGGCGTTACGCCTGCAATCCTGGCTTTCCCCATCTTTTCCGATCGGAGCCTACAGCTATAGCCATGGGGTCGAAGCCGCGATCGAAGGCGGGCTTGTCTCTGATGCGGAGACGTTGCGGGACTGGATTGACGGTCTGTTGAAGTTCGGCTCCGGCGCCAGCGATGCGATCCTTTTGTCCGAGGCTTGGCGGCATGCCTCGGGTGGCGATGAAAAGGCTCTCTACGTGCTTACGGAATTCGCAACGGCTCTGATCCCGACTGCCGAGTTACGACTGGAAGCTTCCTCTCAGGGGACGGCCTTTATCAAGACTGTCTCTGCCGCCTGGGGAGAGATTGAGCAGATCGCATTGCCGCCGGCTCCACCATTGCCGGTGGCTTATGGCGCCATCACAGCAGCGGCTGACATTGCGCTGGATCTGGCCGGGCCACTCTATTTGCAGGCTTTTGTTCATAATCTTGTTTCAGCCGCCGTGCGGGCTGTGCCGCTTGGTCAGACTGATGGACAACGGGTCATCGCAGCGCTGGAAGTCAGTGTCGATGAGGTCTGGTGTGCGTCTGAAGGGCGCAGCATCGACGATATCGGCACGGCGGCACTGATGGCGGAATGGAGTTCGATGCAGCATGAGGCCATGGACGGCCGGCTGTTCAGATCATAAGGGAGAAAAAGATGGCTACGGGACCGCTTCGGGTCGGCATTGGCGGGCCGGTCGGCTCAGGGAAAACCGCACTCTGTGAGATGCTGTGCCGGGAAATGAGCGCGGATACGGATATGTTCGTGATCACCAACGATATCTATACCAAGGAAGACCAGAAAATTTTAACCCGCACGGGGGCCATTGCCGCAGAGCGGATCATGGGGGTGGAAACCGGTGGCTGCCCGCACACGGCGATCCGTGAGGATGCTTCCATCAACCTTGCCGCCATCGACACGATGGTCTCGTCGTTTTCCTCTGCGGAATTGGCGCTGATCGAGTCCGGCGGGGATAATCTTGCAGCAACCTTCAGTCCGGAACTGGCGGACCTTACGATTTACGTAATCGACGTTGCCGCTGGAGAGAAGATCCCGCGTAAGGGCGGGCCGGGGATTACCCGGTCAGATCTGCTGGTCATCAACAAGACGGATCTGGCACCTCTGGTCGGGGCCGATTTAGGGGTGATGGCGGAAGACACCAAACGTCAGCGCGGAGACAGGCCGTTTGTCTTCACGCAATTGAAGAACGGCGAGGGTATTGCCGAGATCGCGGCCTTCATCCGGGAAAAGGGAGGGCTGGAAGGCAAGCGTGGCGCGGCCTGATCCGGTGAGCAGGATCAGTCCTTTTCCTTCCGGAAATACAGGTAGAAGAGGGCGCCGATGAAGACGAAGGTCGCCACGTTGCCGAGCATGTCGGGGATATGGAATTCGTTCACTTCGGGAGCTCCGTTTTCAACGCCTTCAGAAAGCAGACCAACAAAAGCAGGACGATAAAGACGAAAGGCAAGGCGCCGAGCGCGATTATCGATTTCACGGCGTCAATGCTGCCGGAAAGAATCATCACTAATCCAAGCGCGCCGAGCACTACCCCCCAGGCCAGCTTCACCTTGCGGTCCGGATTCAGGTTTCCGCCGGTCGAAAACATGCCTAGGACGAAGGCGGCGCTAACCACGCTTGTTACGATAAAGAGGAAAGCCGCTACAATGGTGGCAATGCTTGTAATGGTCGTGAGCGGTAAACTCTGCAGAAGGAAAAAGCTTGTGTAGGCCGGGTCTTTCTCGGTCACGGCGAGGATACCTGTGGGGCGGCGCAGAATATCGTAGAAGCCGGCGGCACCGAACGTTCCGAACCACGCCATGGAAAAGAGTGTCGGGACCAGTATCACGCCGACGACGAACTCCCGGATCGTCCGGCCGCGTGATATGCGCGCAATGAAGACGCCGACGAATGGCGCCCAGGCCAGCCACCAGACCATGTAGGTCAGGGTCCAGTCATGGAACCAATGACCAACCCTCTTGTCGAAGAATGTGTAGGTGACGAAGCCTTGCGCAAGGACATCGCTGACATAGGTCCCGATCTGCTCGACGATAGCGCTCATGATGTAATGGGTGGGGCCGGCGAGGAGAACGAAGATCATGAGCGCACCGGCGATTAACATCGCGGCCTCCGACATCAGGGACATGCCCCGATCAAGAGGCAGCAGCAGCGGCAGAACATAGGCGGTGCAGAGGACAGCAAAAACGGGGAGTGTGAGGCTCAGTCCTACCGGCTCGATTCCAAGGATGCTTTCGATGCCGCCCTGGACCTGGAAGACACCCATAGCCATCGAGCCACCCAGCCCAATGGCTATGGCAATGATGGCCATCACGTCGCTGAGCCAGCCAATGCTTCGTGTCCAGTGGCGCCTGCCAAAGACCAACTCGATCGGGGTGCTGAGCAGGGTCGGACAGTCACGGCGGAAGCTGAAATAGGCGATGATCATTCCCATTATCGCGTATATCGCCCAAGCATGGAGGCCCCAGTGAAAGTTGGTCGCGAAGAGAGCTGCTGTCGCCGCGTCTCCCTCGCCGGTGTAATCGCGCGCGATCAGATAATGCGTGATCGGCTCTGCCGAGCCCCAGTAGAGCAATCCGACGCCCATACCGGCGGCAAAGAGCATTGAGATCCATTCGGGTGTTGAAAACTCTGGTTTATCGTCGTCCTTGCCGAGAACGATCCGGCCATATGGTGAGAAAGCGAGGCCGACTGCCGTAATCAGCAGGACACTGACCGTAAGCATGACGAACCAGCCACGGCTGGTGAAATAGAACCCGACCACACTCTGGGCCAGATCAGCGAGGCCTCTTGTGTCGGCGATGCCCCAGACCGCAATCCCGCCGGTGATGAACAGCGCGAGTAAGAGCTTAGCGCTGGATTTAGCCGCCTTCTCGTTCCGGCTCGCCGCGTTGCTCATGTCCGTCCTCGCTGGGGTCCTGTAGCGGGGCTATGCTATCGGTTCTCCGGCGGAGCTGCCATGAAGTTGGTAACACCAGCCGGGCCTGCGTTTTGGCACAGCCTAAATTATTTCTATTTATTTGATTGTCATTGTGCCGCGACATCGATAGGGAACGCCGCTTCGCTGCGTTTTGGTATGGATGCGTTTCCGGTGAGGTTAAGGTAATGGGTCGTTTCGGGTCGGCGTTTTTCGCCGCTCTTCTGGTGCTTTGGGTCTGCAGTGCGTTCAATCAGACAGCACGGATGGTCGAACCGATAGAAGATCGGGAACCTAAAGATCGGGAACCTATTAGTGAAGGCCGCCCAGTCGAGCGCATAGAGTTTGTTGCCTTCAAAGATCTGGCTCAGCTGACAACAGCACTCAATTACACCGCTGCGACTTGGAAAGCGGGGCAAACCGATGTGCCGCGGCTGGTTTTGCTTCAGGTTCCTGAACGGTTTGCGGAAGTGACGTTCAAGGAAGTGACCGTCGAGCAGAAAAAGCAGATTTTTTTCCGCATGATCCTGCCGTTGATCCTGATGGCGAACGAGGAGGTTACGTCCGACCGCGAAGCGTTGATGCATTTGAAGAGCAGACTGGAAACGACGCGTGTCCCGTATGAGGGGGATCTGGACGAACTGCGCTCTTTAGCCAATAAATACCGGTTGTCTGAGGATAGTGACGTGATTTCGGTAACCAAACTCCTGAAAACGCTCACGCGCCGCATCGATATCGTGCCGCCGTCGCTGGCACTTGCCCAGGCGGCGACGGAGAGTGCATGGGGAACCTCGCGCTTTGCGGTTGAGGGAAATGCCTTGTTCGGGCAATGGACCTTCGGCGGCAAGGGCATGGTCCCGGAGGAACAAAGAGCTGAAAAAGGTGACCACAAGGTCGCTTCGTTCCGCTCGCCACTACATTCCGTTCGCAGTTACCTTCGAAACCTGAACACGAATCGTGCTTATCGTGAATTTCGCGAAGACCGAGCCGCTGCGCGTGCGGAGGGCAAACCTTTCTCGGGCGAAGCGCTGGCCTCTGCCTTGTCGCGCTACTCAGAGCGCGGCCAGGACTACATCAAAGAGATCCGCCAGATCATCGTAGGGAATGATCTCTCAGCACTTGATCGGAGCAAACTGGTTGAGGGGCCGGTCTATGAGCTGATGCCGGTTTGGCGGGCGGGAAGCTGAGTCTTTCTCGTTCTCTTTGGCTTTAGGGCTGGGAGACATCTTGTCGTCAGAGCAGCTTCAGAGATTGTCGAAATGATGCCGTGCAAGCAATTCGGTGAGCATCTGTCCGGCCTGCTGCCGGTGGGCGAAGTGAACATCCCTTGCGCCTGACATATCTCTCTTAAGGAGACAGTCGAGGAGCGCGCGATGGTCCACTGTCGATTGTGTTGGCCGCGGGCGCAGGCTGAGGGTCGCCATGCGGGCCCGGTGAACCTGAGCCCTATAGCGCGCGGTCGCTTCGATCAGGCGCTTGTTTCCCGACGCTTCGACAAGTAGTGCATGGAATTCATCGTCGGCCTCCGCCCACGCGACCAGATTGTCATTGGCCAGGGCCTGTTCCATTCGAGTCGTCGCATTATCCATGGCCTCGGCCTGCTGAGCGCTCAGACCGCGCTCCGCCGCGAGTTGCGCTGCCAGCGGCTCAAGCGCGGTCAGCAACTGGTAGATTTCGGTCATGTCCTCGGCGGATACCGGCAATATTTGGACGCCGCGCCGCGGCCGAACGATCACCAGACCGTCGCGTTCCAGCCGAAGCGCGGCCTCTCGCACCGGTGTTCGGCTTACGCCGATCCGTTCCGCGAGTTCTGCCTCGAGATAAGACGCAGAGGGTTTCAGCCGACCATCAAGGATCATTGCCTTGATCGCGTCATATGCCTTCGCCCCGGCGCTCGGATGTTTGTCGTCGGTCATTTGTGTTTCTGCTTTTGTAGACTAATTTGCTGCCGTTGTTCGGCGGACCGATAGGCGGATTCTTCGATACGGATATTCTGCAGATAGTCTTTTGCAAGGGTTTCGAGGGGGGTGTCGCTTAGCAAATGTGAAATGACATGCTGCTGGAAGCGGAAAACACAGTCGCCGCCGAAGTCGCGGTCCTCTAAGTCGTAGGGAATTTCTACTGAACCGGTTGCGCCGCGAGACCGGCATGCGAGTTGTCCATGACCGTCGAGGGTAATCGTGGCGTTCTCGCCTTCAAGCGTGAACTCGCCCATGGTGAGGCGATGGTTTTCCGCCGCGTGATCGAGAGTTCGGTTTGCATCCAGCGTTGCCCGCAGGCCGTTCGGCCAGCTCAGGATCATCAAGCCGGCATCTTCGCCTTTTATCGCAGGGTTGGCGCGCCAGAGGTCCGCATAGATCGTTTCCGGCTCGCCGAACAGGAAACGGAAAACGTCGATCCAATGAATGCCGGTTTCATGGACCAGGAAACGCTCCATGTCGCGGAAATAGGGTTGCCGTGACAGATAGGCGTCGGCGCCGCCGCCATCTCCCGGTCTCAATCTGAAACATGCCTGGCGGACAGCTCCGAGGCGACCATTGTCGATCTCGTCCCGGATTGCTCTGTACCATGGCATGAACCGGAAATTCTCATGCACGATCAATGTCGTGCCTGCCTGTTCCGCCGCCCTGGTCAAATCCTCCGCTTCCGTCAGTGATCGACAGAAAGGTTTCTGGCAGATGATGGTTCGAATTCTACCCAATAAGGGGCGAATGAGATCGGCCTGATGCGCTGGCGGAACCGCGACATCGAGGATGTCAGGAGGTCCTGCCGCAAGAAGCGCGTGAATATCGGGATGCAGCACGAGGTCCGGATAGAGTGTGGAGAGTTCGCCGCGCCTCGTTTCTGACAGGTCCGCAACACCGATCAGTTCGGTATTCTCTATCCGGCGCCACGCATTGATATGGAAGCGGCCGAAATAGCCGCCGCCGATCATACCGACCTTAAGACTCATGCGCTTATCCTACTCAATACTGCGTCTGCCATTTGCTCGGTTCCCGCGTCGCCGCCAAGGTCGCGGGTGAGGGGCATGCCACCGTCGAGTATTTCGGAGACAGCGCCCTCTATCATCTGAGCCCCTTCCGTAAGCGCATTGTCGTCATGCTCGCCGGCGAGCCATTCCAGCATCATTGCGGCAGACAGGAACATTGCGAGCGGGTTTGCAAGGCCCTGTCCGGCAATGTCTGGCGCGCTTCCGTGGCAAGGCTGGAAGACCGCATTTTCGTCCCCGATATCGGCGGACGGCGCTAGTCCGAGAGAGCCCATTATGCCAGCGCCGAGATCGGAGAGTATATCGCCGAACATGTTCTCGGTGACGACGACATCGAACTCCCAGGGCTTCTGCACCATCCACATGGCGAAGGCATCGACGTAGGCGCTATCAGCGGCAATATCAGGAAAAGCCTTGGCGCGTTCCTCGAAGATCGAGCGGAAGAACCAGAAAGACCGGAATACGTTCGCCTTGTCGACGCATGTTACGCGCCCAGGTTTGCCGCGCTTTGCGGCGCGCAGTCCCGCGAGACGGAAGGCAAAGTCGAACAGTTTCTCACTGGTAGCGCGGGTGATCCGCAGGGTTTCGGTCGCGTAACTGTCATCGACGACCTTGCCCTCATGCATGTGTGCGAACAGTCCTTCGGTCGATTCACGGATCAGCACGAAATCGGTCTCGAAGGCGCGCGGGTCGGCGAGCGGCGATGGCTGGCCTTTATACAGTTTCACCGGGCGTACACCTGCATAGAGGCCGAGGGCGAAGCGGAGATCGATTTGTGGAGTGATCTCTGTTCCGTCCTGTTTTCGGATGTTCGGCAGACCCATGGCGGAGAGCAAAATAGCATCGGCGCTGCGGGCCGCATTGATGGAAGCGGCAGGCAAGGCCTCGCCTGTTTCCGCGTAGTGTTGCGCGCCGGCCGGCAGTGTGTCGAATTCAAGCTTGCGGCCAATTCGCTTCGCTACCACATCAAGAACGGTTCGCGTCGGGGCCATGATTTCAGGCCCGATACCGTCTCCGTCAAACAGGGCGATGCGATAGATGCGGTTGCTATTCATATCGTACAGTTCTCACAAATGAAAATAACGTATGCATTGATGTGTACGTTGTCGGTTATCTGTGCCTTGAAGGCAACTTCCAAAAACGCAGCACAGCGTTCGTGCATTTGTGCTTAATCAATGGTGCTGCCCCAGCAATTGAACGAGATTTCGTTGCGTGTTCCCCTTTTCACGTTTGGGGTCATCGAGTACGGCGCAAATTCAGATGAGGATAAAATGACCAGCCACGCATATTGCTGGGATGAGGCAGGTGTTGCAGGCACTGTGAGTATCGGCGGCGCTTTACTGGAAACCTATTCGTTGGGTCCACCACCGGGACAGGCGCCGACGCTCGTATTGCTTCATGAAGGCCTTGGTTGTGTCGATCTCTGGCGTGATTTTCCCAAAGAGCTCTTCGCTGAAACGGGATGTGGTGTGTTTGCATATTCCCGGGCGGGATATGGACGCTCGGACGCTTGCTCTCTGCCGCGGCCGCTCGATTACATGACCCGAGAGGCCAAGTTCGTCTTGCCGGAGCTTTTAGATGCGATTGGCTTCACGAACGGTGCACTGATTGGCCATAGTGATGGCGCATCGATTGCGGCCATTCATGCTGGCTCGCAAGGCGATCCGCGGGTTCGGGGGGTGATTTTAATCGCGCCGCATTTCTTCACCGAGGCAATGGGCCTGAACGCCATCGCGGAGGCACGAACGGCTTATTCGGATGGAGACCTTCGCACGCGTCTCGGCAGATATCACGAACATGTCGATGCCGCCTTTCGGGGCTGGAACGATGCCTGGCTCGATCCGGGCTTCAAAGCATGGGATATCCAGAATTATCTCGATGAAGTTACGGTACCTGTTCTGTGCCTCCAGGGAGACAGCGACCAGTACGGCACAAGGGCACAGGTCGATGTGGTGGCGCGGCGCGCACGCGGACGGGTGACGGTTCGAATGATTCCGGGATGTCGTCATTCACCTCATCTGGAAGTTCCGGAAAAAGTGCAAACCGAAATTGCCGCATTCCTTGACGGCATTCTCGGCAAGACGGTCGAACTCGAAACGGGAGACGACGATGCTTGATGGGTTCATGACGGAGGTGATGACGGCCAATGGCACCGAGATCTTTGTGCGGTCTGCCGGCAACGGCGATCCGGTGTTGCTTATCCACGGGTTTCCGCAGACGGGTGATTGCTGGCACAAAATTGCTCCTGCGTTGGCGGAAAAGTTCACCGTAATTGTCCCGGATTTGCGCGGATATGGCGCGAGTGGCAAACCCGCACCGTCGCCGGACCATGCGGTGCACAGCAAGCGGGAAATGGCACGCGATCTTGTCGAAGTGATGGGCGCGCTTGGTCACCAGAGTTTCTCTGTCGTCGGGCATGATCGGGGAGCGCGGGTTGGTTTTCGTCTCTGTATGGATCACCCGGAACGGGCCAAGCGGTTTTGTTCGCTCGACGTGATTCCGACCCTCGATATGTGGGAGAAAATGGATCTGTCGGGCGCTGTCGGTGGCTTTCACTGGTCTTACCTGGCGCAACCCTCGCCGGTACCGGAGACCATGATCGGTAACGACCCGGACTTCTTCTATCGGTATCTGATGCGCAAATGGGCGGCTCCTGACTTTGTTTTCGAGCCTGGTGCGATGGAGGCTTATCTTAAGGCAATGCGGGATCCGGCCGTAATTGAAGGAACATGTGAGGATTATCGAGCTGGAGCCACCATCGATGTGACGCACGACAGAGCCGACCGTGACGAAGGCCGGACGCTTTCCTGTCCACTCCTGTTTATGTTTGGTGCGGTGCGCGGTTTTGGCGGACCCGGTGGCCCAGCCGATCCGCTCGATACGTGGCGGGAATGGAGCAGCAGTAAGGTGGAAGGCGGTCCGGCTCCATCGGGTCATTTTCTGCCGGAAGAAGCGCCGGAGTTTGTCCTGACCAAATTGATTCCGTTCTTGCTGCAAACGGATTGAACACGCCACTTGTTCTGATCGGATGGCGGTGAAGCACCTGAATCCGTGAGTGAGTGACACCTTCTATAGGGGGGGCCGTATGGAATTCGGAGTGATGAAAAGTTAGGGGACTTCTACGGAGGATGTGACGTCGAATTGAGGAGCCGCGTCTTCTGGGTTTGTTGAATTACTCGAGCGGGAAACGCGCCGGTCGACTTGTACCCTGCTTCACTTCGGCGTTGGCACTTTCCAGGTAGATGTCGCCATGGCTGCAAGTTTACCGTCTTCGCCAAACAGGCGCGACTCAAGGAAGCAAAGCGAACGCCCGCGCCGTAGTACACGGCCTTCGCAGGTTGCAACGCCGCCGGTCAGCGGTCGCATATACTGAACTTTCATCTCAAGCGTAGCGCCGCCGGTACCCGTGACATTTTTCAGCAGGTGGCCCATGGAGATATCCATCACCGTGGCGATGGCGCCGCCATGAAGGCTGCCTTGGGGATTGAAGAGGAACTCTTCGACGGGGAAGCGGACCCGGCAAAGCTCTTCTTCATATTCGAAACCGAGATCAAACAGCCGCGCCAGAAAGAAGGTCTCGAACTCCTGACGGTAGGTTGCAAGTGCGGTATCGAACCGGGCACGTGCGCGCTCTTCATTCATTATATAGAATCCTCTTTAATGGCAGTCTTCGGGCGGGCACCGGCGATATCCAGTTTGCGACGATCTGTACCAGCGATGTGGCCTCCAATACAGGCTGTATCGATGAACATGTCGCAATTGGGTGGGCGTGCGTTTCAGGCGCTCCGATCTATCTCGGAACACCGTCTGTGCAAACCGACTTTCAACTTGAATAGGGTTAACGCCAATCGGCTTTGCGATTGATTCTCCCTGAATCGATTGGTCTTGGCTGTTCATATCGACGAAAAACGCCGTTCCAGTGCGGTTTTTTGCCGCTTTTCAGCCACGCTTTTTGGCTGTGTCGATTATATTAAATTTAACGTGGGTTTTCGTAAGGCTTTGATTTTGCGTAATATTTAATTTGGTTCGGGCAAGTGTCGAAAATTAGCGGCGAATCTCGTGAGAAAACTCGTATTTCTGAGCAATTCCGGGGCTTGCAGCGGGAACGAGAATCTCAGAGACTTCGGCCATCATCAACGGGAGACCAGTTCATGAATAAATCCGAACTCAGCGCAGCGGTTGCTACCAAGACCGGCCTTACCCAGGCTCAGGCCGAAGCAGCGGTCAATGGTGTGATCGACGCTGTGACCGATACGCTGAAGAGCGGCGGCGATGTCCGTCTTGTCGGCTTTGGCACCTTCTCCGTTTCCGAGCGGGCCGCGACCACCGGCCGTAACCCGCGGACCGGCGAAACCATCAATATTGCCGCGTCCAAGCAGGCGAAGTTCAAGGCCGGCCAGGCCCTGAAAACCTCTGTTAACGGCGGCTGATTCTTCCTTCGATCCGGGCGCGGCGTTTGCCGCGCCCGGATCGTTTAGGGCCAAATGATGAACCGCCTGTGAGGCGGTTTTTTTGTGCCTGAGATTTGGACGCCTGAACTGTTAGTCCTTGAATGGTTCTTCCTCTCCGTCCGGAACTGAAACGCGGAAGACATTCAGGTTTGCAGAGATCATCGCGTAATAGCCGGCAAGGGTGACAAGATCCGCCATGCCCCGGTCGCCAATCCGCGTATGGGTGTCTTCATAGGTCTCGTCCGTAACATCGCCTGTCCGCATCAGTTCAGCGACAAATCTCTGAACGGACCCGAGGTCCGGATTGCTCGCTGGTGCTTCGCCACTCTTGATTGCGGCAATCTCATCCGGGGTCATGCCTTCCTTCAGAGCAATCTGCTCGTGTGCCCACCATTCGTATTGCGAACGCCAGTGTTTCGCCACGGTAAGGATCGCAGCCTCTCGCATTGCGCCGGACAGCGAAGACTCGAACCGCAATTTCACGCCAAGCGCTTGCGCGGCTTCACCAGTCTCCGGCGTGTGCAGCCAGGCATTGAACGGGCCGCGCAGGGCGCCGTCCGACTCCATCATGTCTATGCCCGGGCCGGACTTGAAGCGGACACCCCCGGTAATTGCTTCGTAGAGACCGAATTGGACGGGATCGAGATTGTTCGGGGTGAGCTTGGGCAAACGGTCCAAAGGAAGGCTCCTTGATGAAGGCTATGACAGGAAGATCGTGGTCGAGTAGCAAGGACGGCGGGGATCGAGGTGAAGCATAATGGCTTGCTGTCTGTTTTCAGCCAATACCTGTCCGACGGAGACGATCTTCACTTGAAAATACAGGCAAGTATCAATTCGTTCCGATAAGAGGACGGGAAGGGCGGCGAGCAAAGACCGCCCTATAAGCATATGCGGCGGTCCTCACCGCCGCGCCGGGAGATGATTGTCGTGCCAGGTGCAGAGGGACGATCCGGACGCCGGGCTGGCGGTGGACGCAGACGCGGCGGTGACAGCTCGATCCTGGACCGGCAACGGCCCTTCAAGCAGATCGTCAATCCATTCCCGCCTCTGGCACCCATGACGCCAGAGCAACTCGAAAAGGTGCACCTGAACGGGATGCGCATTATCGAGGAAATCGGTATTGAGGTCATGAGCGCCGATGCGCGGCGCAGATTGCGGGAGGCGGGCGCCGAGACGGACGAAGGCACCGGCATTGTGCGCATGGACCGGGCGCTGGTCATGGACCTCGTCGGCAAAGCTCCCGAGACTTTTACCCTGACACCATGGAATCCTGAACGGGCTGTCACCATCGGCGGCAACGTGATCAATTTCGGCATGGTTTCCGGTCCTCCCAATGTGCATGACGCCGTGCGCGGTCGCCGTCCCGGAAATTTCAGAGACTACAAGGACCTGATGAAGCTTGCACAGAGCTTCAACGTCATCACCATGTTCGGCAACCAGACCCTGGCACCGACCGATTTGGCCGCGAATACCCGGCATCTCGACACCTACCTCGCCAACTTGATCATGACCGATAAAGTGTTCAGCGGCATGTCCATCGGTAGCGGCCGGGTGCGTGATCTGATGGAAATGCAAGCCATCGCGCGGGGCCTCTCGGTCGAGGATCTGGCGGCAAGCCCATCGGCCATCACCAACATCAACGTCAACTCACCGCGTAAGCTCGACAAGGAAATGTCCGATGCGGCAATGACCTTGGCAGAGAGGGGGCAGGCGGTTGTCGTTACGCCTTTCACGCTGATGGGTGCGATGACGCCGGTTACGATCCCGGCTGCGCTGGCACAGCAGAATGCGGAAGCGTTGCTGACGATCGCACTGATCCAGGCGGTGCGGCCCGGCGCGCCGGTGATCTATGGGTGCTTCACCTCGAATGTGGACATGCGCACCGGCGCCCCCGCCTTCGGGACGCCTGAGAATGCCTGGGCGAACCTCGCCGGAGGTCAGCTTGCCCGGCATTACGGGTTGCCGTATCGGACCAGCTCATGCAACGCGTCCAATGTCGCCGATGCGCAAGCGGTTTACGAGACAGAGATGGCGCTTTGGGGCGCGGTCATGGGGCATGGCAACTTGATCTATCATGCGGCCGGATGGCTCGAAGGCGGGCTCGTCGCGTCTTTCGAGAAACTGATCCTTGATGTCGAGATCCTTCAGAATATGGCGGCCTTTCTGGAGCCTGTGAATTTCTCCGATGCGGAGTTCGCTTTCGAGGCGATCCGCGATACCGAGCCCGGCGGTCATTTCTTTGGCGCCGCCCATACCATGGATCGGTTCAAGACAGCTTTCTATGAGCCGTTGGTGAGTGACTGGCAGAACCATGAGAACTGGGAGCTTGCCGGCGGCCTGGATGCAAGCACACGGGCTACGGAGATGTGGCAGCAGGCGCTTGAGCGTTATCAGGAACCGCCGCTACCGCAGGACCGCCGCGAGGCGCTGGAAGCCTATGTCGCGCAGCGCAAGGAAGAGATCGGCTCGGGTGAGCCTTAGGATACAGCCAAAGCGGAGGCGGCGATGGCCATACAATTCTCAGTCTCGGTTCCTAAGATCAACCCCGCGCGGCGTCCCGGAAGCCGTCACGCTCTTCGCCCCGACAACACTCCGGACGATAATGATCGAACCGAGATTGGCCCAACCGCGCTTGCTTATTCGGAATGGCAGGCGGCGGGGCTAGATTGCCCCGACCTGCAGGCAATGCGGCTACAGCGCTGGCAACGGCTGACCGATGCCGTCGTGGCGCGGGATTATGCCGGCCTCTTGATGTACGACCCGCTCTCTATCCGCTATGCCACGGACACGACGAACATGCAGCTCTGGGCGTCGCACAATCCGTTTCGGGCCTGCCTGCTGCTCGCGGACGGGCATATGGTTCTTTGGGAATATGGCGGCCTCGACCACCTCTCCGCGTTCAATCCATTGGTGCGGGAGGTCCGGAAGGGCGCTTCCTTCTTCTATTTCTCGACCGGTGACCGGACAGAGGAGAAAGCTGATCTCTTCGCCGAGCAGATCGACGATTTGCTGCGGGAACACACACCGGGCAACCGCCGGCTTGCGGTCGACAAAATTCAAATCGCAGGACTCCGCGCTCTCGACCATCTTGGTATCGAAGTGATGGATGGCGAAGAAGTGACGGAGCGGACCCGCGCGGTGAAGGGCGCGGAAGAAATCAAAGCCATGCGGTGTGCTATGCATGCCTGTGAACAGTCCATCGCCGAAATGCGGGCTGCGGCTCGGCCGGGGATGACGGAGAATGATCTCTGGGCTGAACTGCATAAAGAGAATATCCGCCGCGGCGGGGAATGGATCGAGACCCGCATCCTTTCCTCTGGTCCACGCACCAATCCGTGGTTCAGGGAATGCGGCCCTCGCGTCATCGGCAATAATGAGTTGGTCAGCTGGGACAGCGATCTAATCGGCTGCTACGGCATGTGTGCTGATATCTCTCGTTCCTGGTTCATCGGCGACGGTCAGCCGACGGAGGAGCAGAAGCGGCTTCACGCCATCGCTGTTGAGCACATCATGACCAATCGGGAACTCTTGAAGCCGGGAGTGAGCTTTCGGGAACTTTCCCTTGGCGGCCACCTGCTGCCGGAGGAATTTATAGCCCAGCGCTATGGCTCGAAGTTCCATGGGGTCGGGCTCTGCGACGAATGGCCGGCTATTCCCTATCCGGAGGATCTGGAGACTAAGGGATATGACGGTGTACTGGAGTCAGGAATGATGCTCTGCGTCGAGGTTTATCTAGGCGCCGTCGGCGCACCGGACGGGATCAAGCTGGAGAATCAGGTACTCATCACTGAGAACGGCTACGAGGATTTGACGAACTGCCCGTTCGACGAGAAACTGATGGGGTGATATTTCTTTACCTGTTTCCTCATTTTCAGTGAGTCTTTTCATGTCCACGCTTGCTGACGAGAACGTTCTGATCGGCGGGTGCCGCATCGCCTACGCGGCCTTCGGTTCGGGCAAGCCGGTGGTGCTCATTCATGGCACGCCGTCCTCTTCCTACATCTGGCGGAATGTGACGCCTCGCCTGATCGAGGCAGGATACCGGGTGCACCTGTTTGATCTGCTCGGTTATGGCGCCTCCGAACGTCCGCTCGATCCTGCTGTGGACACTTCTGTTTCCGGACAGGTTCCGGTCCTGGAAAGCCTGATGGATCATTGGGGGCTCAAGAGCGCACATATCGTCGCCCATGATATTGGGGGCGCTGTGGCCCAGCGCTTCTGCATATTTCATCCGGAGCGGGCGCGGACGCTCACCCTGATCGACAGTGTGAGCTTTGATAGCTGGCCTTCCCGCCGGACCAATGAGCAGATGAAGGCGGGGGTCGATGCCCTGATCAAGAAACCGGATGTCGAGCACCGGGAGCATTTTCGGGAATGGCTGTTGAGCACGGTCGTTCATAAGGAACGGCTCGCGGCCGGAGCGCTCGATATCTATCTCGATCTGATTACCGGTCCGGTCGGGCAGGCCAGTCTATTTCAGCATCAGGTGGCCCATTACGACCACAAGCATACTTCTGGCATAACAGACCGGCTCTTCGAACTTGGCAGGATTCCGGTGCAGATACTCTGGGGCGCGGATGACTGCTGGCAGGTGGTGGACTGGGCTCACAAGCTGCACGCGGCCATTCCGGGCTCGTGCCTCCATGTGCTTCCGGAATGCGGTCATTTCGCCATGGAAGACCAGCCGGAACGTATTGGCGAACTGGTGATCGCTTTCATCGCCGACCATCCACTTGTCATTCCCGCGCACGCTGAAACCCAGGGGCCGTAAATCGCTATCCGTCTTCACTGGATGCCTATTTGCATGGGGATGACGATATAGGACCAGGTCCAGCGCTTGGCGCGATTCTCAGACGTACCTGAACACCAGCACGCCATAGACAATCGCGATCCCGAGTGGCCACCAGAGCACGGTGCCGACCAGCCCGAGCCATGCCAGGAAGATAAACGCACTCCCGAGCAGCCAGACGAACAGCCGGTCGCCCCGTGTGGTTGTCAGTCCGAGCACGCCGTCGCGCGGGGCGCCGCCGGGGTTGCGTAGTTCCAGCATTGTCATGGTGCCGAGGCAGCAGGCTATAAAAATGAAGAAGGTGGCGGTGGGCCACGTCCAGGCCATCCAGCTGAGTCCCATAAGCTGTCTCCTTCCTAGACTCGCCCGAGGGCGAAGCCCTTGGCGATATAGTTCCGCACGAAATAGATCACGAAGGCGCCGGGGATGATGGTCAGCGTGCCCGCTGCCGCCAATAGCCCAAGCTCATAGCCGGACGAACTTGCTGTCTTGGTCATGGTTGCCGCGATGGGTTTCGCATCGACGGCCGTCAGGGTTTTGGCCAGCAGTAACTCTACCCAGGAGAACATGAAGCAGAAGAAGCAGGCGACGCCGATACCGGCGGCAATGGTCGGCACAAAGATCTTCAGGAAGAAGCTCCAGAAGGAATGCCCGTCCACGTAAGCCGTCTCGTCCAGCTCACGCGGCACGCCGGACATGAAACCTTCTAGGATCCAGACTGCAAGCGGGATATTGAACAAGGTATGCGCCAACGCCACGGCGATATGTGTGTCGAACAGGCCGACCGCAGAATAGAGCTGAAAGAAGGGCAGGGCGAAGACTGCCGGGGGCGCCATCCGGTTGGTGAGAAGCCAGAAGAACAGGTGCTTGTCACCGATGAAGCGGTAGCGCGAGAAGGCGTAGGCGGCGGGCAGCGCCACCGCGACCGAGATCGCGGTGTTCAGAGTCACATACGAGATTGAATTCACATAACCCATGTACCAGGTCGGGTCCGTGAAGATGGTGATGTAGTTATCGAGCGTGAATTCCTGCGGATAGAGCGTGAAACTGCCGAGGATCTCGTTCGTGGTCTTGAACGACATATTGATCAGCCAGTAGATCGGCAGCATCAGGAACAGGATGTAGAGGCTCGGCACCAGCCAGCCAGCGGTTTTCTTGACATTCATGTCACTGTTCCTCGTTCCGCATCATTACGGTGTAGAAGACCCAGCTCAGCGCTAGGATAATCAGGAAGTAGATCAGCGACATCGCAGCCGCCGGGCCGAGGTCGAACTGACCGAGCGCGATTTTCACCAGATCGATCGAGAGTAAGGTGGTCGAGTTGCCGGGCCCGCCACCGGTCAACACGAACGGCTCCGTATAGATCATGAAGCTGTCCATGAAGCGGAGCAGGAATGCGATGGTCAGCACCCGCTTCAGTTTCGGTAGCTGGATGAACCGGAAAATCGCCCAGCTTCCCGCACCGTCGATCTTGGCGGCCTGGTAATAGGCATCGGGGATTGAGCTTAGGCCAGCGTACGCCAGTAGCACGACAAGCGAGGTCCAGTGCCAGACATCCATCAGGATCAGGGTGAACCAGGCATCGCCCGGCTGGCGGGTGAAATTGAAATCGAACCCGATGGCGTTCAGTACATATCCGAGGAAGCCGATATCCGGCAGGGCAAAAATATTCCACATCGCGCCGACCACGTTCCAGGGGATCAGGAGCGGCAGGGCCATCAATACCAGACAGACAGACACCCAGGGACCCTTGCGCGGCATGCAAAGGGCGATGGCGATGCCGAGCGGCATCTCGATGGCGAGGATGCTGGCGGTGAACATCGCCTGCCTGCCAAGACTGGCATGGAAACGCTCGGATTGCAGGATGTCCTGGAACCAGATCACACCGGCCCAGAAGAACTCGTTGTTCCCGAAAGTCTCCTGCATCGAATAATTGACCACGGTCATCAGCGGGATGATCGCGTTAAAGGCAACCAGCGCGAATACCGGGAGGACGAAGAGCCAGGCCTTGTTGTTCTGCAACTTGTTCATGTTCCTCCTCCTCAGGCTACCAGCCAGCCGTCGCGATAGACCCGCGTCCGGTCCGCCCGGAAGGAAAGCGCTGTCCTGCCGGTGGGAATTTCGATCCCTTCATTGACCAGCAGTTTCACCGGCACGTCGCCAACCCGTGTCTCCACGATCTGGTAACGTCCGCTGTCGCTGACCTTGACCACATCAGCCGCGATACCGTCTTTCTCGGAGAGTGTGACGAACTCGGGCCGGATACCGAGCCGGAGCGATCCTTCTGCTCCGTCTTTCACAGCCGCAGCATTACTTGTCTGGACCGGCTGTCCATGCAGGAAGGCCTGACCGCCCTTCACCTCACAATCGAGGATATTCATGCCAGGCGAGCCGATGAAATGACCGACGAACTCATGGCCCGGTGTCTCGAACAACTCGACCGGCGTGCCGATCTGCACAACCTGACCGACATTCATAACCACCACCTTGTCGGCGAAGGTCAGGGCTTCGGTCTGGTCGTGGGTCACGTAGATCATGGTTCGGTTCACCCGCTGGTGCAGCTCCTTCAGTTTGGAGCGAAGCTGCCACTTCAGATGCGGGTCGATCACCGTCAGTGGCTCGTCGAACATGATCACATTCACATCCGAGCGGACGAGGCCGCGGCCGAGAGAGATCTTTTGCTTGCCGTCGGCCGTCAGGCCGGAGGCACGGTTCATCAGCGTGTCTTCCAGATCGATCATGGCCGCTATCTCGCGCACCTTCTTGTCGACGTCGGCTTCTGTAACGCCGCGATTGCGCAGGGGGAAGGCCAGATTGTCGTAGACGGTCATGGTGTCGTAGACGACCGGGAACTGGAACACCTGGGCGATGTGGCGTTCATCCGGGGCAAGCTCGGTGACGTCCTTGCCGTCGAAAAGCACCTTGCCATGGCTCGGTGTCAGCAGGCCGGAGATGATGTTCAGCAGCGTGGTCTTACCGCAGCCGGACGGGCCGAGCAGGGCGTAGGCGCCGCCATTCTCGAAGGTGACATCAAGTTGCTGCAGCGCATAGTCTTCGGGTCTTTCCGGATCTGGAGCATACGCGTGCCGGAGATCGTCGAGGGTGATTTTCGCCATCGCCTGTCTCCTAGCTTTGCGCCGCGGCGGAGGCGACAAGCGTACCGTCCGGGGCAAAATACATAGCCTGCGCGAAATCGGCATGAAGCTGGGCTTCGGCGCCGACCTCGAAAGCGTGAATTCCGTGAGACTGGGAGACCCAGGTTTTACCGCCCTTGGCGAAATGAATGATGCTTTCGGAACCACTGAGTTCTGTCACCATCACATGGCCGGAGACCGGCACCGGATCTGCGCCAGTTGCGGCGGGGGATACGAAATGCGGGCGGATACCAAGCGTATACTTGCCGTCCGACAGGGAAGCTGTCGCGCTATTGATTGCCCAGCGCGCGCCTTCCGCATCGGTGAAGTGATCGCCGTGTTTTTCGCAGGCCAGCACGTTGATCGGGGGATCGGAAAAGACCTGGGCGCTGAGCAGGCTGTTCGGCTTGCGGTAGATTTCCCGCGTTGGACCGAACTGCGTTACGGCACCTTCGAACAGGGTCGCTGTGTTGCCGCCGAAAAGCAGGGCCTCTGTTGGCTCTGTAGTCGCGTAGACAACGATGCAGTTACGGTCGGCGAACAGGCGCGGCAACTCGTCCCGGAGCTCCTCTCGCAATTTAAAGTCAAGGTTCGCCAACGGCTCGTCAAGCAGCACAAGATCCGCATCCTTGACGAGCGCGCGGGCGATCGCCGTGCGCTGCTGCTGGCCGCCGGAAAGGGCGCCAGGCAGACGGTCAAGCATCGGGGTCAGGCGCAGCAGCTCAGCCATTTCGCCCACCCGCTTGCGGATGAGTTCTTCCGGCGCGCGCGCCACCCGGAGCGGGGACGCTATGTTCTCGTAGACCGAGAAGTTCGGGTAATTGATGAACTGCTGATAGACCATCGAGACGTTGCGCTGTTGCACCGGCATGCCGGTCACGTCACGACCATCGAACCAGATCTCACCTTCCAGTGGACGTTCAAGTCCCGCCATCAGCTGCATCAGTGTGGTTTTGCCTGCGAGCGTGGAGCCGAGCAAGATGTTGAAACTGCCTGGCTCGAACGTCAGGTCGGTCGGGTGGATATGCACCGCGTTTCCGACACGCTTGGTTACGCCTTTGAGTGTGAGTGTCATGGCCTATCGAGAGGTCGGCGGATCGCATCGCGGGCCGTCCCGCACAATCCGCATATGTGGAATACTAGGCTGGAAAAGGTTCTCGTGGAACCTTTCGGCCCGTTGCGAAACCGGTGGCGTTTTTGCCTTTCGGGTTCCGAAGAAAAAATCCGGGGCCGGATCGAGGGATACGGCCCCGGAGGAGTAAAGTCTCCAAGTCAGGGAGAACTGACCTAGTTCTGAGACCAGCGTTTCACCATCTCATCGTAGGAAACGGTTTCGCCCTTCGGCTTTTCGTTGGCGAGTGCTGCTTTCGCACCGCCCTTGCCAAGCCATTCGGACGGATCTTTTTCGTCGTTCAGCCGCGGGCCGCAACCACCGTAGGTATTGTTAGCCTTGTCCGCACGTTCCATGCGGGCCATCACCTGGTCCATCTCGCTGGCGAGACGATCCATGGCTTCCTGCGGGGTGAAGGCGCCGGAATTGACGTCACCGATTTGCTGCCACCAGAGCTGGGCCAGTTTCGGATAGTCAGGCACGTTCACGCCGGTCGGGGACCAGTTCACCCGGTCGGGCGAACGATAGAACTCAACCAGACCGCCGAGCTTCGGTGCCCGTTCAGTGAAGGATTCGTCGTTGATGTCGCTGTCCCGGATGATGGTAAGACCAACATGGCTCTTCTTGAGAGACACGGTCTTCGAGACAACAAACTGTGCGTAGAGCCAGGCGGCTTTCCGGCGATCGACCGGGGTCGATTTGAACAGGGTCCAGGAACCGGCATCCTGATAGCCGAGCTTCTGGCCTTCTTCCCAGTACGGACCGTGCGGGGACGGAGCCATGCGCCAGAGCGGAACGCCGTTATCGTCAACGGTGTTGTTGCCGTCGGCCTTGGACGCAACCATTGAAGCTGTGAAGGCAGTGTACCAGAAGATCTGCTGGGCGACATTGCCTTGGCTCAGAGCCGGCAGCGACTGATAGAAGTCGTAGTCGGCCGCACCTGGAGGTGCGTATTTCCGGAGCCATTCATCCCATTTGCGGATGGCATAGACAGCCGCCGGGCCGTTTGTTCCACCGCCACGGGAGATGGATGCGCCTGCCGGATTGCAGGAATCCGCTTCCATCCGGATACCCCACTCATCGATTGGCCGACCGTTCGGCAGACCCTTTGAGCCGGCACCGGCCATGGAGAGCCAAGCGTCGGTCATACGCCAGCCAAGATCGGGCGCGCGTTTTCCGTAGTCCATATGGCCATAGATGCGGACGCCATCGATTTCCTTCACATGCTCAGTGAAGAACTCGGCGATGTCCTCATAGGCCGACCAGTTCACCGGAACGCCCAACTCGTAGCCGTACATGTCCTTGAACTGCGCTTTCAGTTCCGGCTTGCTGAACCAGTCGTAGCGGAACCAGTAGAGGTTCGCGAACTGCTGATCGGGGAGCTGGTAGAGCTTGCCGTCCGGGCCGGTGGTGAAGGACTTGCCGATGAAATCGTCTATGTCGAGTGTCGGCAGTGTGACGCCCTTGCCCTCGCCGGCCATCCAGTCCGAGAGGTTGACCGCGAGCTGCAGGCGCGCGTGGGTGCCGATCAGATCGGAATCGTTGATGTAGGCATCGTAGAGGTTCCGGTTCGTCTGCATTTGCGTCTGAACGGCCTGAACGACTTCGCCTTCGCCAAGCAGCTGATGGTTCACCTTGATGCCGGTGATTTCCTCAAATGCCTTGGTCAGGGTTTTGGATTCGTATTCATGGGTCGGGATGGTCTCCGACAGGACATTGATTTCCATGCCCTCGAACGGTTCTGCAGCCTTGATGAACCACTCCATCTCGGACTTCTGAGCGTCCTTGGAGAGAGTTGAAGGCTGAAACTCGCTATCGATCCATTTTTCGGCTTCTGCCATGCCCGCCTTTGCGACGTTTGGCACAGCGAGAAGAGCCGTGACCGCAACCGCGGCCATCAGTGTCTTCTTCATATTTTCCTCCCAGCATGAAAGCTTTTATGACTATCAAACGAAAAAAAGTGAAGGTCAAGCGATGCTGGTTGAATACCTGTAAAATGCCACCAAGGGCAAGGGCGGGACGGTGCTTTTCCAGGATCGGTGATGCATAAAAATATTAATTAATTTAGATGGTTAGCATATTTACTGGCTTTCAAACTTCGTGTTGTACGCATAATTGTATGGTGGGTTTTGTATGCAAAGCGACCCTAGAAATCGAAAGAAAACGAATGTAGGGTGATTTTGGGCGCGGAAGTCGTCTTGGTATGTGTTCATATGAACATTCAGGCGGTGATTCCAGCGGCTGAATTTTTCGATTGAAGATAAATGAAAGGACGCGAGATGGATGCGGTTTCGCCACGGCAGACCGATATCCTGAGGATGGTCCGGCAGTCCGGGCGTGTTGGGGTTGATGATCTCGCGCTTCAGTTTAACGTGACTCCTCAGACTATTCGCAAGGATTTGAACGAGATCTGCGACGCCGGCCTGCTGCAGCGGGTGCATGGCGGCGCGGTTTATCCATCGGGCGCGATCAATTACGCATATGATGCTCGACGATCGCTTGCAGCAGATGAAAAGCGCCGGATTGGTGCGGTTGCGGCAGCGCTGATCCCGGACAACAGTTCCGTGATTCTGAATATCGGGACTACCACGGAGCAAGTCGCCTTTGCTTTGCGTGAGCGCGAAGGTCTGATGGTGATCACGAACAATATTAATGTGGCGAACATCCTGCGGGAGTCGCCGTCAACGGAAGTCATCATCGCTGGTGGCCTGGTCCGTCGGACGGACGGCGGGATCGTCGGTGAGGCGACCGTTGATTTCATTCGCCAGTTCAAGGTCGATCATGCGGTGATCGGAGCCTCTGCGATAGACGAGGATGGCGCCATTCTCGATTACGATTACCGCGAAGTCCGCGTTGCGCAGGAAATTATCCAGCATGCACGGCGGACAATTCTTGTCGCCGACCACATGAAATTTGATCGCAACGCGCCAGTCCGCATCGGGCACCTCAGTGACATCGATGTTCTGGTGACCGATGCAGATGTACCGGAAAGCGTTCGGGAGCTTTGCACGCTCCACGGCGTGAAAATCTCCAGCGCGCCCGGAGCGCCAAGCGAAAATGATCCAAGCTGAGAAGGATTCTCCAATGTATGACATCGCCGTAATTGGTGGCGGTATCAATGGATGCGGCATCGCTCGGGATGCAGTCGGACGAGGCTATTCGGTCTGCCTTGCCGAGATGTCCGACCTTGCCAGCGGAACCTCTTCTTGGTCGACCAAACTTATTCATGGTGGCTTGCGCTATCTGGAGCATTACGAGTTCCGGCTGGTTCGCGAATCCTTGGAGGAGCGCGAGGTGCTCTGGGCCATGGCGCCGCATATCGTGCGCCCCATGAGGTTCGTCCTGCCGCACCATTCCGGCCTGCGCCCTGCTTGGTTGCTGCGGCTTGGCCTGTTTCTCTACGACCATCTCGGCGGCCGTAAGCTGCTCCCTTCGACACGGGTTCTGAACCTGACCTCGGATGAGGCGGGCGAGCCTCTCAAGACGGGGTTCAGGAAAGGGTTCGAATATTCGGATTGCTGGGTGGACGACGCCCGTCTCGTGGTCCTGAACGCCCGTGATGCGGCAGATCGGGGTGCGGACATTCACACCCGAACGCAAGTGGTGCAGGCTGTGCGCGAGGACGGGCACTGGCGGGTGACGCTGCGTGATCTCCAAACTGGAGCCGAGCGGGATATCGAAGCGCGGTTGCTCGTTAATGCTGCGGGGCCATGGGTTGACCGGGTGCTGGGTGAAACCTTCGGGCGCAACGGCGCGCGGAACGTCCGTCTAGTGCAGGGTAGTCATATCGTCGTTCCCAAGCTCTACGATCATGACCGGAGCTACATTTTCCAGAATTCCGATGGTCGGATTTTCTTCGCCATACCTTATGAGCGAGATTTCACCCTGATCGGCACCACCGACAGGGACTATGAGGGCGACCCGGCGAAGGTGGTGATCACGCCGGAGGAGTCCGCTTACCTCTGCGCTGCCGCAGGTGAGTATTTCAAGCGGCAGGTCGTCGTCGAGGATATTGTCTGGACCTATTCCGGCGTGCGTCCCCTGTTTGACGACGGTGCCTCAAAAGCCCAGGAAGCGACGCGGGACTATGTCCTCCGCGAGGAGGGAGAGGCCTGCGACGGCATGCTGGTGAACATCTTCGGCGGTAAGCTGACGACGTACCGGCGGCTGGCCAACTCCGTGATGAAGAAGATTGAGGCCGCTCTAGGCTCCAAGGGGCCGGAATGGAGCGGGTCCGAGCCGTTGCCAGGCGGCGATTTCCCCGTCCAGGACTTCGCGGCCAGGCTCCAGGATTTGAAGCAAAAGTACCCGTTTCTTGATGACGGCACGGCCCTTCGGATCGAACGGCAGTATGGGACTTTAACCGAAGTCATTCTTGGTGACGCCAAGACGCTATCGGATCTGGGCCGGGATTTTGGTGGTGGTCTGATGGAAGCGGAAGTGCGCTACCTGATGAACAGGGAATGGGCGGTGACGGCAGAGGATATCCTGTGGCGGCGTAGCAAGCTGGGGCTGCGACTGTCGAAGGATCAAGCCGATGCGCTGGAGGTCTACATGACGGAAGTATCGTCCTGCGCCGCGTGAGTAATTTTATTACATAAACGGGTTGCGCAAGAGTTCGTTTCTTATCATGTTGGCCGCAATCCGGCATTCTGTCCGGACCACTCATCCGGGAGCCTACTTATGTTCGGTCCGAAAGCGGGCGGCCTTGGCGGCGCCTTCTACGGGAACGCTTATATTTTGCTCGCCCTCACCACATTGATGTGGGGTGGGAACGCGGTCGCGGGCCGGCTGGCAATCGGGGAAGTTTCGCCGATGGTGCTGGTTGTCTTGCGCTGGGCCGGTGTAGTGATCTTGATGGGGGTGGTCTCTCGGAAAAAGGTGCTGGCGGAATGGCCCGTATTGCGCCAGCGAATCTGGTTTCTGTTCGCCCTGGGTACTCTCGGCTTCACTATGTTCAACGGGTTGTTCTATGTCGCTGCCCATTCCACTGTGGCGATCAACATGGGCATCCTTCAGGGCTCCATTCCGGTCTTCGTATTGATCGGAGCATTGATTGCTTATGGGACGCGGGTCTCGCTGGTTCAGGGGGCGGGAGTTCTGTTGACCATGGTCGGTATCATTCTGATTGCCGCTCATGGTGAGCTCGAACGTCTCGCCGCACTGGAATTCAACCACGGTGATCTGTTGATGCTCATGGCTTGTGCACTCTATGCCGGATATACAGTCGCGCTGCGAAAGCGGCCGAATGTTTCGGGCATCGCGATGTTCACTGTCATGGCCGCAGCTGCTTTTGTCACCGCCCTGCCGTTGGCGGCGGTCGAAGTCTATACAGGAGATTTCCAGTGGCCGACGCTCAAAGGCTGGGGAATCGTTCTTTTCGTCACGCTGTTTCCTTCTTTCTTGGCGCAGATCTTCTTCTTGCGTGGTGTCGATCTGATCGGGCCGGGGAGGGCTGGCGTGTTCGTCAATTTGGTCCCGATCTTCGCGTCGGGACTTGCCGTGGTGGTTTTGGGCGAGGTCTTCGCCTGGTATCACGCGGCAGCGTTGGTACTTGTCCTCGGCGGCATTGCGCTGGCGAACCGTACGAAGAGCTGAATTTTGACGCTAGCGGGCTTGCCCTTTTCGAATGACGGCGTATGACTGGGCGAAATTTGACATTTCCCGGTCTGGAACCGGAAGCGAGGAGAGACCCTTGAGCGCACATCCCGTCACCGTCGTTGATCATCCGCTCGTCCAACACAAGCTGACCATCATGCGTAAGGCCGACACGGCCACCTCCAAGTTCAGGCATCTGCTGAAGGAAATCGCGCATCTTCTGGCCTATGAGGTGCTGCGGGACCTGGATGTTGAGACTATCGAGATCGAAACCCCGCTGGAAACCATGATGGCGCCGCGCCTTGAGGGGAAGAAGCTCTGCTTCGTCTCGATCCTGCGCGCAGGTAATGGATTGCTGGACGGTATGCTTGAATTAGTGCCGTCTGCACGCGTGGGACATATCGGCCTCTATCGCGATCCGAAGACGCTGGAGCCGGTTGAGTACTACATGAAGTTGCCGGAACATCGGGACGAACGGCTCTTCATCGTCGTTGACCCGATGCTGGCGACCGGTAACTCCGCTGTAGCAGCCATCGAGCGGCTCAAGGCGGCAGGTGCAACGAACATCAAGTTCGTCTGCTTGCTGGCGGCGCCGGAAGGCATCGAAACCTTCCAGAAAGCATTGCCGGACGTACCTGTGTTCACCGCTTCCATCGACAGGCAGCTGAACGAGAAGGGCTACATCATGCCCGGTCTCGGCGATGCCGGGGACCGGATGTACGGTACCAAGTAACCGCAGTGATCCGATTGGGACGGAGAGCATGACATCACCGAAGCCTTTGGCAGGCCGGCGGGTCCTGGATCTGACCAATGTGCTGGCGGGACCGTTCTGCTGCCATCAGCTTGCTCATCTCGGTGCCGACGTGATCAAGGTTGAGGTGCCGGGAAGCGGCGATCTTGCCCGTCAGCTCGGTGCCGACAAGGCTCTTAACGAAGCCCTGATGGGAGTCTCGTTTCTGGCGCAGAATGCTGGCAAGCGATCGATCACGATCAATTTGAAGTCGGATGACGGAAAGGCTGTGTTTCGCCGTCTTGTGGCTGGTGCGGATGTACTGGTCGAGAACTTTCGTCCAGGTGTGATGCGGCGGCTCGGTCTCGATTTCGAGGCATTGAAGGAAGCACGACCGGATCTGGTCTATTGCGCGATCTCCGGCTTTGGCCAGGACGGACCGATGAAGGACCTGCCAGCCTATGACCAGATTATCCAAGGTCTTTCCGGGGTGATGAGTATCACCGGGGCGCCTGAAACAGCGCCATACCGGGTCGGCTTTCCAGTCGCGGATACGATTGGTGGGTTGACGGCGGCGATGGCGATCTCAGCGGCTCTGGCAGAGAAAGACCGGAGGGAGCCTCGTTTCATCGATGTGGCGATGCTGGAATCCGTCCTCGCGACCATGGGTTGGGCCGTATCGAATTTTCTTATCGCCGGCGTCCCGCCGCAACCGGTCGGCAATGACAATGTGACGTCCAGCCCGTCAGGAACGTTCGAGACGCGTGACGGTTTGCTCAATATAGCGGCCAATAAACAGGAGCAGTTCGAAGCTGTCTGCCGGATCGTTGATCGTGAGGCTCTTATTGCGGATACGCGCTTCGCCACCCGATCTGCCCGTCTTGAGCATCGGAAGGCGCTGGCAGCGCTGCTGACGGAAGCCCTTTTGCAAGACGATGCGGCGACATGGGAGCTTCTGCTCAACGAGGCGGGTGTGCCTGCCGGTCGCGTGCTGACTGTTCCGGAGATTATCGCTGTGCCGCAAGTTGCTGATCGGGGACAGGTGGAAACCTTTGAG
This sequence comes from Nisaea sp., assembly GCF_039990255.1. Taxonomy (GTDB): domain Bacteria; phylum Pseudomonadota; class Alphaproteobacteria; order Thalassobaculales; family Thalassobaculaceae; genus Nisaea. The sequence continues at coordinate 239,396 of NZ_JBDXGG010000022.1, forward strand.
CAGGTTCCAGGCGTTGGCCGTGATGTTAGCGTTGTCGTTCCCGGTGTCAAAATCGATGGCGAGGCGCCGCGCGTTGATGCGCCACCCCCGGAGCTGGGCTCGTCGACGGATGAGATTCTCGCCGAGTTGGGTTATTCCTCCGTTGAAGTTGCGAGTTTAAGAGACTGCGGCGCGGTGTGAGCTGGATCGTTATCAAGGGGCAAGTATGAACACAGCATTGATCATCATTGACATGCAACTCGGCTGCTTCACGCCATATTCCGCCCGTCATGACACGCTTGGAACAATTAAGCGGATCAATCGCCTGGCGGCGAAGGTGCGAGCGAGGGCATGCCGGTAATTTTTGTGCAGCACGATGGTCCGAATGGTGACCCGCATCACCCCGATGCACCCGGATGGCACCTTCTGCCGGAGCTGGAACAAAACTCAGCCGATCTTCTTGTGCGGAAGGCTTCCTGTGATGCGTTTCTTGACACAGGGCTTGCCTCACTGCTGGAGCGGGAAAAAGTCAAACAGGTCATCGTTACAGGATGTGCGTCAGATTTTTGCGTCGATACGACCGTCAGATCTGCGCTCGCCAGATGCTATGACACAATTGTTCCGTCAGACGGACATACCACGGCTGACCGTCCTTATCTCTCGGCCACGAAAATCATTGAGCACCACAACACGGTCTGGTCCGACTTCTTGTCTCCGGTCGGACCCGCGACGGTTATGCCCGCTGCAGAAATCGAGCTGACCTGAGTTTCAGGCCTTCTGGGCCTGCCAGTCTTTCAACGTTGCATGAGCATGCTCCGTGCTCGCCATTGCTTCGTCATGGCCTTCGCGCTTGGCCGTCAATTCAATTACATAGCCGTTCGGGTCGCGGAAATAGATTGAATCGATGAAGCCGTGGTCGGCGACGCCGCGGGTATCGATTCCCGCGTCCTTGCCCTTCTGGTGCATTGTTTTCAGATCGTCTGGCGAGACTTCCAGCGCGATGTGCAGATCGAAATCATGCTGCTCCTTGAACTCGAAAGGCCGGTCGGGGGCTTCGAAGAAGGCAAGGGCCGAGCCGTCATCCATCTGATAAAAAGAATGCAACGTGCCGGTCGCCCGTCCGCTCTTGGTTTCCTTGATCTCGAAGGCATGGACCAGCGGCAATCCCAGGAAGTCCTCATAGAAAGCTCGGGTTTCTTCAGAATCCCGGCACCGGTAGGCGTTGTGGTGAAGTCCTTTGATCATTGCATCCTCCCGATCTTTACAAAGGGCTGTTGATTGCCCGGACTATAATATCTGTCTTTGATGGATAGATTTCGACGGTTCGTCCCTGAACAAACCGTTCTCTCTGTAAAACAATAGCTGTCGTCGCTTCTGGGGCACAGAATTTAACCTGATGCTAAGGAACGACGACTTATTCTTTCAGACAGAGCTGGAAGCCGTTTTGTTCTGATCATTCGGTATTGAGCATACCAATTGGCTGAAGAATTTTTCGCTTCTCGGAACTGGCAAATATTCGAGAGAAAGACCCTTCCTTGGCAGGCGACGAACTTGATAGAGAGAGGGCGCGTCTTGAGGCGTTCGCTGACGTCTCGAACGGCTGGTTCTGGGAGACGGACGAACACCATCGTTTCATCTATATGTCGCGCTCTGTGGAGCGGCTAGCTGGCAATCCGCCGGAATGGCACTATGGAAAGTCCCGTGTAGAAGTCGGTGGCCAATATGTCCGTCCAGAGATCTGGCAGGCTCATCTTGACGATTTAGCCGCCAGGCGACCATTTGACAGTTTTATCTTTCACAGGCCGACCTCTTACGGCGAGCTCTGGATGCGGACGAGTGGTGCTCCACGTTTCAATGCTGATGGACATTTCGTCGGTTATAGTGGCTTTGCATCGAATATTACCGCCGAGATTATGGTCCGCCGTGAGGCGGGGCTTCTCAAAGAGGCCATCCAGCAGATAACTGAGCCCTTTGTCTTGTGGGGGCCGGATGAACGCCTCGTCTTCTGCAATAACGCTTATGTCAATCTGAATAAGAGTTTTGCATCTCTGTTGGTGCCGGGAGTTTTAATCGAGGATGTTCTTCGCGCCGTTGCCTATCAAGGGCATGTAATGGATGCGATCGGGCGGGAAGAAGAGTGGATCGTCCAGAGGCTTGAAACGTATAGGTTGCCTGAACACTCTCATTATCTGGAGATGTCGGGCGATCGTCATATGATGGTTCATCAGCAGAGGCTCTCTAATGACGCTGTCGCATGGTTCGGCCTGGATATTTCACAGCTGAAGCAGGCCGAGCGCCGGGCGGAGGTGGCTCATAGGCAGTTGATTGAGGCGATCGAAGCGCTGCCTGACGGCTTCTGCCTGTATGATTCGGATGAACGCCTTGTGCTGTTCAACTCGCACTACGCAGCTTACCTTAAGGCGTTTGGCGTTGAGGGCAAAGTGGGGCTCCGATACCAGGACGCATTGCGCAAGGCGGCCCAATCTGGGCTGTTTGACGTTCCGGATGATGCCGAGGAAGAGTGGATCGAGACCAGATTGGCTTCGTACCGGTCGCCGGAGATCTTGCGGTATGATCGGCCATTCATGGGCGGGTGGACCCGTTTCATCCACAGTAAGACCAGTGATGGTGGTCGAGTCGGGCTGCGGATCGATATTTCCGAATTGAAGGAGCAGGAAGCCCAGCTGCGGCACGCCCGCGAGGTGGCTGAGATTGCGACCAGCGCCAAGTCGATGTTTCTCGCGAACATGAGTCATGAGCTTCGAACGCCCCTTAACGGAGTTATCGGGTTGAGCCGTTTACTCGCCGAAACGCCGCTTGATGAAAAACAGCGCGATTATATGGAGAAGATCGAGGCGTCATCCGAAAGCCTTCTGTCCATCGTCAAGGACGTTCTCGATTTCTCGAAAATCGAGGCCGGTGAAATGACCCTTGAGGTCGTTGATTTTGGCTTGAATATCGAACTCCGGCGCCTGAGTGACGTGATGTCGTCTCGGGCGGCTGAAAAAGGTCTGGGGTTCCGTATCGATATCGATCCGGACACGCCGATGAATCTCAAAGGAGACCCGGTCCGTATTGGTCAGATACTTTTGAACTTCCTCAGCAACGCCGTGAAGTTTACCGAACGGGGCGAGGTTGTCCTGTCTGTTGAAACCGAAGCCATCGCCAGCGGCAATGCAACTTTGCATTTCGCCGTGCTGGACACTGGTCTCGGGATGACCGATCAGCAGGCCGCAAGTATCTTCAATTCCTTCACTCAGGGGGATCCTTCGACCACGCGGCGTTTTGGTGGCACGGGACTCGGCCTTTCTATCAGCAAATCGCTCGCAGACCTCCTGGACGGAGAAATCTGGGTCGAGAGCATTCCAGGTAAAGGCAGTACGTTCCACCTTAGATTACAGCTCCCTATGGGAACGGCTTCCACTCCATACCAGATCAAGGCGTTTGAGAGTCTCGAGGGAAAACGCATTCTTGTGGCTGATAATAGTGAGACGGCACGGGTTCTGATGAAGGAAATGCTGTCCCGGATGGGCATCGATGCGGATGTTGTCGAAGGAGGGACGGAAGCGATAGCCGCAGCGGCTGTCGATGGGCCATTCGATGCCTATCTGATTGATTTCCAAATGCCTGATGTTGACGGTCTGATGGTGTGCCAGAGTATCTGCGAGGCTGCCAAATCGCATGGCGAAGATAAGCCGCGCATTCTGATTGTTTCGGCGGATGAGACTGACGCTCTGAAAAGTGCTGCACGTGAGGCTGGCGCTATGGGCGTAATGACAAAGCCGATAAATGCATCGGTCCTGTTCGATTCTGCAGCTCTGCTTTTCGGGGAAACGGATTTCGTAACCGGGAAAAACGGCCAGCCCGTTCCCCCCGAAGAATTAAGGGGCCTTCGGATCTTGTTGGTTGAGGACAATGAGATCAATCGGGAAGTTGCGCTAGCAATACTGGGCAAGGCTGGCATCAAAGTCACGCAAGCGGAGAATGGACTGGTAGCGTTGAATCTTCTGAGATCGGGGGGGCATGAGGCGTTTGATGCCGTTTTGATGGATATCCAAATGCCTGTCATGGACGGATATGCGGCCACGGAAATCATCCGGGAAGAGCCTGAATTCGACAGTTTGCCGATCATTGCAATGACCGCCAATGCAATGGCTAACGAAAGGGATAAGTGCTTCTCCGTTGGTATGCAGGACCATGTCACGAAGCCGATAGAAAACAAGAAACTGTTCGCCGCGCTCTGGAAGTGGTGCAACATTGGCGGTGTGGATTCGATGCCAGCTCCTGACTTGGGGAAGGAGCATTCCGGCGAACCGGCAAGTTCGGAAGAGGGTGCCGTGATCAAAGAAAACGATGTAAGCGCGCTGTCGTCTGCCGATCTTGCACAGCGCTACGCGCCGCTGGCCGAGATGATCGGCGATGCCTCCATGGTAGGCCGTTTCCTTGGCCAGTTCCGGGACAGCTTCTCGGATGCGCGTGCCGTCTTTGCCGGACATGTCGATGCTGGTGATAGCGAGAATGCAAGTCGCTACGCTCATCAGCTCAAGGGCGTTGCGGGCAATTTACGGCTAAATGACATCTTCGAGCAGTCGAAGCAGGTTGAGAGCTGTTTCAAGGATGCAGAGTCATCCACGGAGACATGTTCTGCCGCGCTGGAAGAACTGCTGAACCTGATCGATACTGAGATGCTCCTGATCGACCGGCATCTTGCTGAGAACGCTTAAGTCTCGAAAGAAATCAGCCTCTTGTACAAGTGCCAGGTCGCATGCCCGAGAACCGGTAGTGTGACCAGCAGGCCAAGGAAAGCCGGTAGCATCGACAGATAGAGGGTCAGTCCGATGACGGCGGCCCAGCCGATCATGATGATGGGACTCATCGTGACGGTTTTGAAACTGGTGATCATCGCGGTGATGAAATCATGTTCCTGCTCGAGTAACAGCGGGAATGAAATGACTGTGGCTGAAAACAGGATCAACGCAAGCACCGCTCCGAATATGTGTCCGAGGACAAGAAAGGCCAAGCCGTCATAGGTGGTCAGGATCACGGTCAGGAAACCGTCGAAACTTGTAAATGATTGAAAGCCAAGAAAAATCGCGAGAAGAACGCGGACCTGATACATCCACATGATGAGCATGAACATCGTTACGAAAGCCATCCAGCCGATCTCGCGCCGCCGTTGGGCGAAGATGACGTCGAGTACGTTTCTCCATTCCAGCTTCTGACCCGCGGATAGCCGACGGCTGACTTCGTAGAGCCCAACGGCGGCAAACGGTCCGATCAGGGAAAAGCCCACTGCGGTAGGGTAGGCAAGGTAAGACAGCCCCAAGGCCCAGGTCATGGCCAGGATGGCTATGCCGCCGAGAGCGAAGAAACCACCGAAGAACAATCCGAATCCAGGTGCCCTCAGAAAATCCTTCCAGCCATCGCTGAGTGCGGCTCTGAGGTCCGCAATCGTGCCGGCCCGAATTACTATTTTTGGCGGATAAACCGTTTCGGATGTCATGCTCGATCCTCCCAATATGTTTTTTCCGCTGATTCTAAGCCTTCCTGGGACTGAACGGAAGTGGCCGGGAGGTCACGATTATGCAGTGCTTGGATCTGTCTCGTTCGTGAATGTTGGGGCTTCGTTAACGCAATCGCTTGACCGCTTGCCAATTGCGGATATTTTGTTTGCGAAACGCAATTTCGCAAAAGTACGACGCGATCAATAAGTCGCACTTTGCAAAGGGGTCCGGACCGCAAGTCATCGCGAAACCGGGCCGCCAGGGAGCCTAAAGGAGGATTTTTATGGGCATTACTCTGCATTCATTCCGGCGTGCTGCGCTCGCCGGAGCTGCTTTCACCGTCGCTTTTGCCGGTACGGCCATGGCCGATGCCAAGCTGCCGAAGCAGTTGGCTTGGACGGCCTACGGCACCGGTACCGCCGGCTACAATCAGTCTGTCGCTATCGGTGGCGCGCTGAAAACCAAGCTCGGCGTCAACCTGCGTGTCCTGCCGGGCAAGAACGACGTTTCCCGGACCGAGCCGCTGCGCCAGAAGAAGGTCCAGTTTTCCGCGACCGGTGTCGGTGCCAGCTTCATGGCGCAGGAAGGTGCCTTTGACTTCGGCTCCAAGCGCTGGGGGCCGCAGCCTATCCGCGCGCTGATGATGAATAACGGCGCTATCGGCCTTGCCGTTGGCGTTGCCAATGACGTCGGTGTCAAGGAATACAAGGATCTGAAGGGCAAGCGCGTAGCTTGGGTCAAGGGTTCGCCGTCCCTGAACGTCAACACTGGGGCCTTTCTTGCCTTTGGCGGTCTGACCTGGGATGACGTCGAGAAGGTCGAGTTTGGCGGTTTTGGTGCGTCCTGGGCTGGCATGGTAAACGGTCAGGTCGATGCGGCGTTCGCGTCGACCAGCTCCGGCAAGGCGTATGAACTCGAAGCCAGCCCGCGGGGCTTGTTGTGGCCGCCGGTTCCGGCGAGCGATAAGGACGGCTGGACGCGCATGACCAAGATTGCGCCGTTCTTCCAGCCGACCAACGCAACCGTCGGCGCCACCATCAAGAAAGAAAGCCCGATTGCGACTGCCGCGTATCCGTACCCGGTTCTCGTGGCCTATCCGGAGCAGGACGAAGACCTCGTCTACAATATGACAAAGGCGATGGTTGAGCTGTTTGACGATTATGCTGGCAAGGCTCCGGGCATCAATGGCTGGGCGCTGGAAAAGCAGAACTTGCAATGGGTCGTGCCGTACCACAGCGGCGCCATCAAGTTCTACAAAGAGGTTGGCAAGTGGGGTGACGCCGAAGAGGCGCACAACAATGGTCTTCTGAAGCGTCAGGACGTTCTGCAGAAGGCTTGGGCTGATTTCCTCGCCAAGAATGTTGCCGAAGACGATTGGGCTAACGAATGGCGCACTGCTCGTCACGCGGCACTGAACGCTGCAGGTCTCGACGCAGTATTCTAAGTCCAACACTCTTCCTTCAACGTCAGGGGACGGCGCGTCAAGCGTCGTCCTCGGACCATTTCTGATGCAGCATTTTTGAGTTGAGGCGCTCCCCATGAGTGAGCAAGTTTCCCCGTCGTCCGGCATGGATAACGACAATGATGGCGATTCCGGAGGAAAGCAGCGTACACGCGCGCTGAGCGGCGTTGCAAAATGGGTTTTTATTCTTTTCACTGCGGCGGCTGTTTTGCTGTCCGTCAATCAACTCTTCAACTTGCAGTTCTTCGCCGGGGTCGTGATCCTGGAAGGCCGCTATCTTTTCCTGCTCGCGGGATTGTTCCTATCGCTCACATTCCTTTCGTTCCCACTGCGCGGTGAGGCGGGTACCTCAGTAGCCTGGTATGACTGGGGGCTGGCTGCGCTGGCTGCGGGTGTTTCCGGTTACTTCGCTTATACGGCGGACCTCAGCCTTGAAGAAGGATGGGAATATGCACCGCCGGAAACGGCGCGCTGGGTTTCCTTTCTGTTCTGGGTACTCATCATGGAGGCGACCCGGCGTGCCGGTGGCTTGGTGATCTTCCTGATCGTATTTGTCTTCTCGCTCTATCCGACCTTCGCGGATATCATGCCGGGCCCAATTTCGGGCTTTTCGCAACCTTTTGTCGACGTGATACCGTATCACATTATCTCTTCCGAGAGCTCTTTCGGCATTCCGATGCGTGCCTTCGGCAATCTGGTGATTGGCTTCATCATCTTCGGCGCGGCCCTGCAATATACGGGCGGCGGCGCGTTCTTTAACAACTTGGCTCTGGCGCTCGTCGGCAACCTGCGCGGCGGTGCGGCGAAGGTGGCCATCTTTGCTTCCGGTTTCATGGGCTCGCTCTCCGGCAGTGTTATCTCGAATGTGCTGACAACCGGCGCGATCTCGATCCCGGCGATGAAGAAGACAGGCTTCCCGGCGCGCTACGCGGCCGGCACGGAAGCCTGTGCCTCCACTGGCGGTGTTTTGATGCCGCCGGTCATGGGCACCACGGCCTTCGTCATGGCGTCCTTCCTGGGGCGGCCCTATCTCGAAATTGCGGCGGCCGCAGCAATTCCATCGCTGCTGTACTATTTCGGCCTGTTTATCCAGATCGATGCCTATGCGGCCCGCCATAATCTGAAAGGCATTCCGCGCGAACAGTTGCCGTCAATCTGGGAGACCATGAAAGAGGGCTGGTACTATCTCTTTGTCTTTGCCCTGCTGATCTTTCTGATGATGTTCCTGCGGCAGGAAACCTGGGCGCCGTTCTATGCGACAGCGCTGCTCCTGATAATCAATCAGATTTCGAAGAAGCACAGGTTCGACGTTAAGGGCTTCTTCAATCTGATCTACAGCATCGGACGCGGATTGACCGAATTGGTGGCGGTGCTGCTTGGTATTGGCCTGATTGTTGGCGCTTTCTCGGCGACCGGACTTGCCGGGACCTTGGTAAACGATCTGATCTTCATCGCCGGTGGCTCCGTTTTCATGCTGTTGATCATGGGGGCAATCACCAGCTTCATCTTCGGTATGGGGATGACGGTGACTGCTTGCTACATCTTCCTCGCCGTGGTGTTGGCGCCTGCTCTGGTGAAGGCTGGTCTGAACGAACTCGCCGTGCACCTCTTCATCCTCTATTGGGGCATGGTGTCCTACATCACGCCGCCGGTGGCTCTCGGTGCCTTTGCTGCGGCGACCATGGCCCGCACCAACGCTCTTGCCGCCGGTGTCGAAGCCATGCGGCTTGGCAGCATCATCTACTTCGTGCCGTTTTTCTTCGTGCTCAACCCGGCTTTGATCGGTGAGGGCGATACGGCGGAGGTGATCGTTGTTCTGGCAACCGCGCTGCTCGGTGTGTACCTCGTCGGTAGTGCTTTGCAGGGCTATATCGCGGGCTTTGGTACGATCGGTTCCGGGATGCTGCCGATGGCGGCACGCGGGCTTCTTTTGGTAGGCGGATTGTTCTTCGCCGCTCCGGGGGATGTGATTCCTGGATTGTCGCATCTGCACATGACGCTCATCGGAGGGACCCTGAGTGTTCCTGTTCTACTCTTTGCTCGGATGAACCGGCGGAGAGAGCAAGCGGCTATCGGATAGAGATCGGATTGGTGCGGCGGGGGACGGCTCTCAAGTGGAGCCGTCCTGCGGCGAAAGGCATAGTGTGTATGCTGGTATGCCATGCACTTCCGTTGCCATCCGCCGGCTGCCGCGCCGCCCGTTCTCTCTAGGTGAGTCGCGTAACGAAGTAATTGCTTTTGCATGACTTTCTGATGTCACTTCGTTTCGAATTCACGATAATTTCTGATGAATAACGGCGTTCCCTTAGAATCTTTGAACTGTTCTGGCTGAAACCGACTGGAAAAATATCCATTCGGACGCGATTATGCTGTCTCATATCTAGCGAACCTGATCGGCCGTCCATTCTCTGGACAAGGTGCCCGCAATATTCTGCCGACACGGTTATTCAACACGCCTGCCCTTGAGGAAGCGACATGCCTGCCGATCTTATTCCGGTTTTCGACGGTCACAATGATACGCTGCTGCGCCTGGTTCTGGCTGACGGCGGACGGACGGCGGAGAGATTCTTCGAAGAAGGCTCAACCGGCCATATAGATCTCCCCCGCGCCCGAAAGGGGGGCTTCTGCGGCGGTCTTTTTGCTATGTTCACGCCATCCAGGTTGCTGGATGACGAAACGCTGGACCTGTCTCCGGACGACCCGGCGAATTTCTCTCAAGTGTCGCAGGAAAACGCGGAGCCCTTTACCCGTAAGATGATCGACATGGCGCTCTCCATCGAGCGTCTGTCCGACGGCGAAGTTGTTATCGCGCATTCGGCTACCGAGGCCCGGCGGGCTATGGCGGAGGGTAAGCTGGCGATCATCCTTCATATCGAGGGGGTGGAATGTCTCAGCCCTGATCTATCCAACCTGGATGAACTCTATCATGTGGGATTACGATCACTCGGTCCGGTCTGGAGTCGGAAAAATGCGTTCGCTGATGGAGTGCCGATGGATTTTCCAGGATCACCGGATACTGGAAGCGGGCTGACGGAAGCGGGCAGGGAGTTGATCCGCGCGTGCAATATGATGGGGATCATGGTGGATCTCTCGCATATCACTGAAAAAGGCTTTTGGGATATTGCGAAACTCTCGACCAAGCCCTTAGTTGCGTCCCATTCGAACGCGCATTCGATCTGCCAGTCTCCGCGAAATCTGACAGACAAGCAATTGGAAGCGGTCCGCGCAAGCCATGGGCTTGTGGGTATCAATTTCCATGTCGGGTTCTTGCGGCCAGACGGCGCCAAGGATGAACGTACGGGGCTGGACCAGATCGTCGCGCATACGGACCATCTGTTGGAAAAGCTTGGGGAAGACGGTGTTGCGTTCGGCTCTGATTTTGATGGGTGTACGGTGCCCGCTGCGATCGGCGATGTTGCTGGCATGCCTCGGCTGATAGAGAGATATCGGCAGGCAGGGTATGGCGAAACACTGATCCGCAAGATTGCGGCGGAGAATTGGCTCTCTCTTTTGGAACGGACCGGCCTTTAGGGGACGCGGCCGCTGGCAAAAGAGGCCGGAGAGGTCATCCCGAACCCCCAGAAGGGTTCGGGATGAGAATGTCGATCAGTCGACTTTCAGATTAGCGGCAAATGACCGGCCACGACGGCTATCTTCTTCAAGATCGAAGGTGATCTTGGTTCCGTCAGGGAGCCCGTCCAAACCAGCGGTCTGAAGAGCAGTGATGTGAACGAACACATCTGCGCCGCCATCGTCCGGCTTAATGAATCCGTAGCCCTTCGTGGTGTTGAACCACTTAACTGTCCCTGTCGCCATTTTCATCTCCATATTAAATCAATGCCAGTTTCATAGCCGTCCCGATGCCCCGGTCCGGCTAAGAATCGAACGCCAGCCTACGCTGCTTCCTGGCGTTTCGATTGCTTGCGCCGGAGAGTGTTTTCACCCCCACCGCCATTCGGTTTCCGATGCGGAGCCTTCGGCTTGTTGCCGGGCTTCTGCGGACGACGATCCGGCTTTTCGCCAGAACCGTTGCCATTACCGCCACCGTTGCCGTCTTTCTTTGCGAAAGACTGGCCGCCGCGCCGCTTCTGACCCCGGCCTTTGCCAGGCCCGTTCGGGCGTTGGCCGCGGCGGTTTCCACCGTCATTCGCGTGTTGCCGCTCAGGGGCCGTCCCACCGATTACTTCGATCCGCTGACCCGTAAGGCGTTCGATATCGAGCAAATAAGCGAATTCTTCCGGATCGCAAAGTGACAGAGCTGCCCCTTCGGTCCCTGCTCGTGCCGTGCGACCAATCCGATGCACATAGCTTTCCGGCTCGTTCGGCAGCTCGAAGTTGATTACGTGGGTGACGTCGCTGACATCGATCCCGCGTGCGGCGATATCTGTTGCAACAAGCGCCCGGCAAGCTCCGTTACGGAACCTTTGAAGGGCACGCTGGCGCGCGCTCTGGGTTTTGTTACCGTGCAGCGCTTCGGATTCGATTCCGGAAGCGGTGAGCATCTTCGCAACCCGGTCGGCCTTGTGCTTTGTCCGGGTGAAAATGATGACTCTGTTGAAGTCGGGATTCGACAGGATCTCAAGCAAGAGACCCTGCTTGGAAGATGACTGAACGTGATGCACGGTCTGGTGAATCCGCTCGACGGTCAGCTGTTCAGGCGTCACTTCCACACGGGCCGGCTCTTTCAACAGGAACTGAGCCAGCTGTTCGACTTTGGGCGGCATAGTGGCGGAGAACAACAGGCTCTGCCGGGACGCCGGGATCATTTTCGCAATCTTACGCACGTCATGGATAAAGCCCATGTCGAGCATGCGGTCGGCTTCGTCGAGCACGAGGTGCGAGACCTGATCAAGGAGAAGGCAGTGGCGGTTCACAAGATCCAGCAACCGGCCCGGTGTCGCAATAAGGATGTCCACTCCGCCGCTGAGAGCAGCCTTCTGCGGGCCAAAGGCAACACCGCCGACCACAACGACCTTCTTCAGGCGAAGGTGCCGGGTGTAGGTTGAGATGTTCTCGCCGATTTGAACCGCGAGCTCACGGGTTGGGGCGAGAATTAGAACTCGAGCGGTTTTCGGGGGTGTCTTGCGGCGTCCGGCTTTGTCGGACTCGGCAAGCTGGTGCAATATAGGCAGCGAGAATGCTGCCGTTTTACCCGTTCCGGTCTGGGCGATCGCGAGCAGGTCGCGGCGGTCCAGAAGCAGGGGGATCGATTGCTGTTGGATTGGAGTTGGGGTTTCGTATCCGGCTTCCGTCAGGGAACGCAGGATGGGCTCGCACAAGGCGAGTTCTGAAAAAGTCTTATTAGTCACAGAGTCATTTGGTCCATTGCGACATAGCGCTATCATGTCCGGAGACGATAGACAGGGCCTAGCCTTTAGCCCGTCTTCCACGCGCACCTGGAGCAAACGGAGATTTATCCAATTTCAGGGTAACAGAAAGTCCTAGTCGGACCGTCGCGCGATTACCCCGCTTGGCGATATGAGTGATGGTTAAAATGAAAGAAGTCAAGAAATTGATTGCGCAATGCAGCAATGCGCGGGACGTCGGAGACGTCCCGGAATGACTATGCAGAACTGATGATATCCGCCTGTTGTTTCAGCTCTGCCTTAAGGATTTTTCCCGTTGCAGTCGCAGGAAGAGCTTGCATGAAGACGTAGTGGCTGGGGCATTTATAGGGTGCGAGATTAGCCCTCATATGGGCTTCCAATGCGTCTTTCTCGATTTTCCGCCCGGCAATCGTCTGCACAAAAGCGACGACTTCCTCGTTATCATCCGCCACGCGGCCGACAACAGCTGACAATGCTATATCGGGGTGCTGGGCTAGGACGCCTTCTACCTCGGCTGGATAGACGTTGAAGCCTGATCGGATGATCAGCTCCTTCAGACGGCCGACAACATAAAGATTGCCGTTTGCATCCGTACGCCCGAGGTCCCCGGATTTGAACCAGCCGTCAGATGTGATGACCTGAGCTGTCTGCTCGGGATCGCGGTAATAGCCCTTCATCACGTTGGGGCCACGGATCCAGATTTCGCCAACTTCGTCGATCTGCTTGGGCTGGCCTGTATCCCGGTCCGCTATTCTGAATTCAACGCCGGGAATTGCCGGGCCGACGGTTTCGTCTTTTGCAGGTGCATGCATGCGAGTGGTGGTTACGGTCGGTGCGGTTTCGGTCAGCCCGTAACCGTTATGCAGAGGTTGCTTCCACATGGCTTCGACATTGGCCTTGATCGCAAGGTCGAGCGGTGCGCCTCCGGCGGAGAGATAGCGTAGTTTCGGGGCGGGTAGGGGGGCACCGTTCCTGGCCGAGAGCTCCAGCAGGTGCGCATACATGGCTGGAACGCCCTGGAAAATGGTGACGCCATCTTCGGCGAGAGCGCGGGCAGCATCTTTCGGCGCGAATCTTGAGACGGTGTGCAGATGTCCTCCATGGGCAAGGGTGCCCAGGAAGACCGAGGCCAGCCCGAACACATGCGATGTCGGCAGGACGCCATAGGCGAAGTCTTTCGGTCCTATGGCGCGGATGCTGCCGGAGATTTCGGCGATGAACATCAGATTGTCATGAGTCAGCATGACGCCCTTGGGCTGTCCGGTCGTACCCGATGTATAGATCAGTGCTGCAACCTGGTCCGTCCCGTCCCGGCCGAGCGGTTCGGCCTCGGCGGCGTCGTTTAGCGGTGCGATCCGGACGCCGGTCAGGGGTTCCATATCAAACGGTATGGCCCCGGCTGCGGTTGCATGGGCTACAGCGTCCGGCGAGACGCCGGTGGTGAAAAGCGTGGTTCGGGCGCCCGCATGCTCAGCGATCTTGCGAATCTCGTTGCCGGTCATGCGGGCATTGATCAGCACGGTCCAGGCGCCGATGCGGGAGAGCGCGAAGATGAGCACCTGGAGAGCGGCTGCGTTCTCGTTGACCAGCAGGACCCGATCACCGCCACGGACGCCATAGTGCCTCAGTGCGTCGGCAGCCTTGTCGACAGCCTGTTTCAGACTGCGTCCGTCGAGCGCGATTTCAGCATCGCTCAGGAGAATGCGGTCGGCGGCGTCCTCAGCTCTGCGGTCGATGATCGCATGAAGATACGAGCCCTTGGAAAAGCTGCGCTGGTAACTCTCTGTCATTTTTGGTCCGTCCGGTCGGCAGGTAAGCTGGAGGCAGGTGATCTGGTTCAGGTGTTCGAGGCGACGACACGAATACTCTGACTCCCCATAGTCAGATTTTCCGCCAGTCTGACGAGACGTGGCCCAAGGTCGGTCTCAAGCTTCTCGCGGGACAGCAGGAAGCTCGGGCCGCCGCAATTGAGAGCGAACACAGCGGAGCGGTCCGGCATGATGACCGGGACTCCAACGGCATGTACATCCTTGTGCCAATCGGCGAGAGAGAACGTAAAGCCGTAGGTGGCGATGTCTTCCACCGCCTGATCGACGCCATCTTTCACCCTGATGTGGCGTCCGGGGTCCTTGCGCTTGATATGATCCATCAGATACTCGCGCTCGTCTGCCGGCAGGGCTGCAAGAAAGGCTCTGCCCATTGCTGTTTCCGCGATAGGAAGCCGCGAGCCGACATCGAGGCGCAGCGTCAGCGCGCCATCACCACGGCAGGTTTCCAGATACAGCATCTCAAGCCGGTCGCGCGTGCCGAGCGAGATCGCCGCGTCTACATCGTTGGCCATCTGCTGCATCAGCGGACGGGCCCGGGCGCGGATATCCAGATTGGAAAGGAACGAATAGCCAAGAGAGAGGACGCTCGGGCCAAGTTGGTAGAGCCCGGTGCTATCATCCAGTGTCAGATAGTCGAGCTTTGTCAGTGTATGTGTCAGGCGCGAGATCGTTGGCTTCGGTAGATTGGTGCGCTCCGCAAGTTCCTGATTTCCGAGGCCACCGTCACCAGGCTTGAAGGCGCGCAGGATTTCGAGACCGCGGGCGAGGGCGGTGACAAACTGGCGATCCTTGTCTTCATCATTCTGGTCAGTGTTGTTGGGCATCTTGCCTGGCCGTTTCCTTTTCAACGCCGGAACCTTGAGGCTCTGGCCCTGCCTCTCGTTCATGGGCAGGTTCAGACCAAATATGCCACGTCCAGTGCGCTAAGGTCAATTTGCGGAACGCAGTTCCGCGTGTCGAAACTACTGCCGGCATAAGGTGCGAAAACGCGCGCAGGAAAAGCTAGAATGTGCTCGCGGCGATGTCATTTCGATCTGCAATCGAGTTGTATTAGCGTCTCGCCGCTTCTTATCGATTGGCAGGAATGGAGTTTCTCTCGTGCATTTTCGACGCAGTTTCGCGCCGCTAGTATTGGTATTCGGGCTATTGACGGGGGTGTCTACGGTCTCTGCAAAAGATGCATCCGTGGAATGGAAACAGGTGCTCAGTGCTGCCGGGGGGCAGACCGTTTACTGGAATGCATGGGGCGGTGATTCGCGAATCAACGCTTATATCGGCTGGACCGGTAAGCAGGTCAAGGAGCGTTTCGGCGTTTCCGTGGTGCATGTGAAACTGACGGATACGGCCGAGGCGGTCGCCCGCGTGCTAGCCGAAAAATCTGCTGGGCGTGCTGAAGGCGGCGCCATCGATCTCATCTGGATCAACGGCGAGAATTTCGCCGCAATGAAGCGGAATGGCCTGCTTTTTGGCCCGTGGCTCGACCGGTTGCCAAATCATGCGCTGACCGATCCTGCGAACAATCCGGATCTAGGACTAGATTTCGGGGTTCCTGTCGACGGGCTGGAGATGCCGTGGGCACGGGCCCGGTTGGTCTTTTACCGTGATAGTGTAGTTTTGCCGGAACCGCCCGCGACCTCGGACGCATTGCTCGCCTGGGCCCAGGAGAATCGAGGGCGCTTTACCTATCCACTTCCGCCAAGTTTTCTGGGGACAACCTTTCTCAAGCAAATCCTGATCGAGCGCGCAGCCGATAAATCCGCTCTCTACAAGCCGATTTCAGAGAGTGATTTTGCTGCGGTGTCTCAGCCACTCTGGGATTATCTGGATCAGCTTCACCCCGCTCTTTGGCGTCAGGCGCGAAGTTTTCCCAAGAATGCCGGTGGTATGCGGCGCCTGATGAGCGACGGCGAAATAGATATTTCTTTCGCCTTCAGTCAATCCGAAGCATCTGCGGGAATCGAAAGCGGAGAGCTGCCTGGGACAGTGCGGAACTACGTATTCGATAGCGGCACCATCGGCAATGTCAGCTTTGTCGCCATACCGTTCAACGCAGCCCATAGCGATGCGGCTATGGTGCTGGCCAACTTCCTGCTCTCACCGGAGGCGCAAATGCGCAAGCAGGACCCGGCCTATTGGGGTTCCGCCACGGTGTTGTCCCTCGGACAGTTAGAGAACGAGCAGGCGGATGCGTTCCGAAGTCTTGATCTCGGCCCGGCGGCGCTTCCTGCTGATCAACTTGGCACTATGCTGGCCGAGCCGCATCCGAGTTGGACCGAAGCACTTGAGGCGGAATGGGTGCGGCGGTACGGAGGAGGGTGACAATTTCACCGTTGGTACACCCTGGATGCTGAGAGTAGCCCCTTATCTGGTCGCCATTATCTTGACCGGCCCGGTGATTGCCGGGTCGCTCGGTGCGCTGATTCCGTCTTCTGGTTTCCTCCCTGCACTCGGGCATGAAGAATTTGGCCTGGATGCTTGGCGGGCTCTGCTCGATTGGCCGGGTATCGGAAATTCGGTTTTGCTGTCGTTTGCCTTGGGAGTTTTGACGCCGGGGATATCTCTCTTTCTGGCATTGTTGTTTCTGGCCGTCTTTTTCGAGACCCGAGCCTTTATCTGGTTGCGCCAAGCGATTGCGCCGATGCTGGCGGTTCCTCATGCGGCTGCTGCCTTTGCTCTGGCATTCTTGATCGCTCCGTCCGGGTTTCTCGCTCGACTGCTCTCTCCCTGGGCCACAGGCTGGCAACGCCCGCCGGACCTGCTGATCGTGCAGGACGAATGGGGACTTTCGCTGATGGCGGGGCTGGTGATTAAGGAAGTGCCATTTCTGCTGCTGATGGCGCTGGCACCGCTTGCCCAGATTCATGCGGGTGAACGGATGAGACTGGCCCGTTCGTTCGGATACGGGCGTATCTCGGCCTGGTTCAAGGGAGTGGTACCGGCGCTTTATCCGCTGCTGCGCCTGCCGGTCTACGCGGTGATCGCTTACTCCTCCGCCAATATCGACGTGGCCCTGATCCTCGGCCCGGTATCGCCTCCGCCGCTGGCGGTGCAGATCCTGCGATGGTCGAACGACCCGGATCTCGATTTCAGGATGATCGCGTCGGCAGGCGCCATTCTGCAGTTTGCCGTAACGGCTGGAGCCATTGCATTCTGGATCCTGGCCGAACGTTGCATCGGGTTGCTGGTGCGCGGCTGGCTTGTCTCTGGCAAAAGGCGCACCGGCGATATGGGTCTTGCAACGTTGGGGCGGGGACTGTTTCCGGCGCTCATCCTTGCCTCGGTGCTCGGCATAGCCGCACTTGCCCTGAATGCCTTCGCCCGGGTCTGGCGCTTTCCGGATGCGCTGCCTGGGCGCTGGACACTGGCGCATTGGCAGAGTGTCGCGGAAACGGCGGGCGGGCCAGTTGCAGCCACGCTCTGGATCGCGTTGCTGACGACGCTGCTATCCCTTGTGCTGGTGGTTTGTGTTCTTGAAAACGAACGGCAGCGAGACGCGCGTTCGGGACGGGTTCTGGAACTCCTGATTTATGTGCCTCTTCTGGTGCCACAGATCGGCTTCATTTTCGGTCTGGTCTTACTGGCGGAGCTGGTTGGCGCGCCACCGGGCGGTGGGCTGGTCGCCGCAGGGCATGTGATTTTCGTGCTGCCATATGTCTATCTCTCGCTTTCTGAAGCCTATCGTCGGCAGGACCCGGCCTGGACCAAGATCGCCCGGACACTTGGTCAGAGCGCGTCGGGGGCGTTCTGGCGCGTGCGTTTGCCGATGTTGCTGACCCCGCTGCTCACGGCCTTTGCCGTCGGGGCTGCAATCAGCATTGGCCAGTATCTGGTGACCCGTCTGCTTGGCGCTGGCCGGGTGGAGACTGTCACAACCGAGGCAATTGCGCTTGCCGCAGGCGGGGACCGCCGCCTGATCGGTGCCTGGGCCCTGACACAGGCAGTCCTGCCTGTGGCCGGGTTCGCGTTGGCACTCGCCGCACCACGCCTCATCTGGCGTAACCGTCGCGGCATGTTGGGAGGAACACGGTGACTTTGGGCCTAGGCTTGAATGATGTTCGGATTACACTTGGCGGCAAGGCATTGCTGTCGCTCGATTGCATGATTGAGCCGGGCACCGTGCTGACCGTAATGGGGCCGTCCGGTTCCGGTAAATCGACACTGCTCTCTTTTCTTGCCGGCTTTCTGACTGCGCCGTTTAGTGCTGAGGGGCGAATTCTGCTGAATGGCGCCGATATAACGAATGCGCTGCCGGAGGCACGGCATGTCGGCTTGTTGTTTCAAGATCCGATGCTGTTCCCGCATCTGAGTGTGGGCGGGAACCTTTTGTTCGGGATGCCGCCGGGTGGCCATGGCCGCACTGCATCTGCCGGGGAAGCGTTGGCCCGGTTCGGTCTGGAAGGTTTTGCGGATCGCGATCCGGCAACGCTTTCGGGAGGGCAGGCGTCCCGCGTCGCTCTTCTCAGATTGCTGTTGTCGGAACCGAAAGCCGCGCTTCTCGATGAGCCTTTCTCGAAGCTCGACCGGCATCTGCGGGACGATATACGGCGTTTCACCTTCGAGCGCCTGCGGGACGCGGCCCTGCCGTCGATCCTGGTGACGCACGATCCCGAGGATGCTGAGGCTGCTGGCGGGCCGGTGGTGGAACTTGCCGGGAACGGCTGATTTCGAAGAGAAAGTCCTTTTTGCGAATGAAGCGGACACGGATAGGCGCTGGACCCGGCAGACTTGGCGACTGTACTTCCAAGATCGACTTACGGATGAGGAGATCCTGACATGAGCACTGCCATTAATCGCCGCTGGTTGCTGGCGTCGCGCCCGGAAGGCGCTCCAGTCCCGGAAAATTTCCGTCTTGAGGAGGCCGAAATCCCGGTCCCCGGTGCTGGCGAGATGCTGTTGCGGGTGATCTATCTCTCCCTCGATCCCTATATGCGCGGCCGGATGAGCGATGCGAAATCCTATGCGGTGCCAGTGCCCATCGACGGCGTGATGGAAGGCGAGACCGTTGCCGAGGTAATGGACTCTAACATTCCGGATTTTGCGGCAGGAGATATCGTCCTCGCCCGCGCCGGCTGGCAGAGCTACGGGCTTTCTGACGGTACAGGAGTACGTAAGGTCGCGACCGGACAGGCCCCGATCTCGACGGCGCTCGGTGTGCTCGGCATGCCGGGACTGACGGCCTATGCAGGATTGAAGAATATCGGCATGCCGAAAGCGGGCGAGACACTGGTGGTCGCAGCCGCCTCGGGTCCGGTTGGCTCCGCTGTCGGGCAGATCGCGAAAATCAGGGGCGCCCGTGCGGTTGGCATCGCCGGTGGTGCTGACAAATGCGCTTATCTGATCAATGAACTCGGTTTCGATGCGGCGGTGGATCACCGTGCACCGGATTTCGCTGAACAGCTCGCAAAAGCTTGCCCTGACGGCATCGATGTCTATTTCGAGAATGTCAGCGGCAAGGTGTTCGACGCGGTCTTCCCGTTATTCAACCAGTTTGCCCGGATGCCTGTCTGCGGCACCATCGCTTTCTACAATGCGACCAGCTTTCCGGAGATGGATACGAGTGTGCCGGCACTGATGCGCGCGGTGCTGACCAAGCGGCTGCGTATCCAGGGTTTCATTGTCTACGATTTTGCGTCCGACTATCCGGACTTCGCACGCGACATGGCAGGCTGGATTGCCGATGGCCGGGTCAAGTATCGTGAGGATATTGTCGAGGGGATAGATGTAGCGCCTGAAGCCTTCATCGGCCTTCTGAAGGGGAAGAACTTTGGGAAAATGGTTGTGAGGGTAGGGCAGGACCCGATTAGCGCAAAATAAAAGCGCTCGTTGACTGGCTCACTGCTGTCCGGGAGTTTCTGGGGTCTTATTTCATTGGATTGCAGCCGCACCGCAATTGACAGCCCCGCGCTGAACGGTGAACCTCGCCAGGTGCCGTTTTCAGGCATTTGGCGACAATCGGCTTCGGGGGCGGGCCATGTCCGATCATGCAACCATCGATGCATATTCCGACCGACCGTGGGAAGCACCGGACCGACATGAGCCGGTTTTGCGGTTGCGCGGGATCGTCAAGCGGTTTGGCAGTATTGAAGCTGTCTCCGGTGTTGACCTGGATATCTATCGTGGAGAGATTTTCTGTCTTCTCGGTGGGTCGGGTTGTGGCAAGACCACATTGCTGCGCATGCTCGCGGGGCTCGAATTGCCGAATGCCGGCAGCATCGAAATAGATGGTGCAGACGTGACCGGACTGCCGCCCTATGAGCGCCCGGTCAACATGATGTTCCAGAGTTATGCGTTGTTTCCGCATATGAGCGTCGCGGCCAATGTGGCCTTCGGACTGAAACGTGACGGCATCGGCGGTGCGGAGCTTGAAAGTCGGGTTGCGGAAACACTGGCGCAACTTGAGTTGGCCGAATTCGCGAACCGCCGTCCTCATCAGCTTTCCGGTGGGCAGCGTCAGCGGGTTGCTCTGGCGCGCGCTATCGTGAAGCGTCCGAAACTGCTGCTTCTCGATGAACCACTCGGTGCACTCGACAAAAGACTGCGGGAGAATGCGCAGTATCAGTTGATGAAACTCGCTGACGATACCGGCATCACCATGATCGTGGTTACGCACGATCAGGAAGAAGCAATGGTGCTTTCAACACGCTCTGCGGTCATGGACAAGGGGCAGGTTCGGCAGATCGGTACTCCTTCGGACTTATACGAAAGACCGGAATCCCGGTTTGTTGCGGCGTTCCTTGGCAATATCACCTTATTCGACGGCTCGGTTGCCGCAATCCGGGACGGTATCGCGGAATTGAGGGTGGGTGGCCTCGATGAGTCCCTGTTCTCTACTGCCGGTTCGGTTTCGGTTGGCTCCCGGGCGGCGCTCGCGGTGCGGCCGGAGAAGGTCCGGATCGGGCACCAAGGGCATGCGCCGGAAGGCCAGATCAATAAGCTCAGCGGTGTCGTTGAAGGGCTGGCCTATTTGGGCGACATAACCTCGTACAGGGTGAGGACGGATCACGGCACGCTCGTCGAGGTAACGCGGGCCAATAGCGAGAATGCGGCCAAGCGGGACGTGGATTGGGACGATCGGGTCGACCTATGGTTCTCACCTGAAAACGCGCTTCTGCTTGGAGCCGACTAGATGGCGGAAGCGCCGGCATCCGGATCGGCCAATGTTATGGCTGGAAAGTCTTTCTGGTTCTCCGGCAAAGGGGCGGTGGCGGGCATTCCCTACCTGTGGCTGTTCGTTTTCTTTCTGGTGCCGTTCGCCATCGTGTTCCGAATTTCACTGTCGGAGCCGCTGATCGCGCAGCCGCCCTATTCGCCGCTGTTCAGTGCTGACGGCAGTTATCAGGGCTCGTTCTTCAATTATGAGCTTCTGTTCGAAGATGCACTGTTTCGTGGGGCCTACCTGAACTCGCTCTGGGTCGCCGGGGTCTCGACCCTGGTGACATTGCTGATCGGCTACCCGATGGCCTATGTCATCGCCCGGGCAAGGCCGCTGGTTCGCAACCTGCTGCTGATGGCCGTCATGTTGCCGTTCTGGAGCTCGTTCCTGCTCCGCGTCTATGCCCTGAAGACGATCATGGCCGATACTGGTCTGGTGAACGGGCTGCTGCGCAATCTCGGTCTGATCGACGCGCCGATCCGGATGCTGCAGACAGACTTCGCGCTCTATGTCGGCATTTCCTATACCTATCTGCCCTTTATGATCCTGCCTCTCTACGCCACCTTGGAGCGGCTCGACTGGTCGCTGGTGGAAGCTGCCGAAGACCTGGGTTGCAGGCCCTGGAAGGCTTTCTTGCTGGTCACACTGCCGCTCTCTGTTCCGGGCATGATCGCCGGCGCCATGCTGGTCTTTATCCCGGCGACGGGTGAGTTCGTTATTCCGAACATGCTCGGCGCTTCCGACACACTGATGATTGGCCGGATGCTTTGGGACACGTTCTTCAGTGAGCGCGACTGGACACTGGCATCTTCTCTTGCTGTGGTTCTGCTGCTGTTGCTTGTGTTGCCGATCATGCTGTTCCAGTTCGCCGAATCCCGACGCGAGGAACGGACATGAGCCGGCGCGGAGGCAAGATTGCGCTGCTCGGGCTGGTGATGGCGGGTTTTGCCTTTCTTTATCTGCCGCTGGTCGTGCTTGTGTTGTTCAGCTTCAATGCATCGAAATTGGTCAGTGTGTGGGGAGGTTGGTCGGCGAAATGGTACCTTGAGCTGTTCCGCAACGAGCAGATCTTGAGCGCAGCCTGGCTGTCGCTGAAAATCGCCTCGATCAACGCGACTGGCGCGACCCTGCTCGGCACGATGGCCGGGTTGGTGCTTGCAAGGTTCGGCCGGTTCGGTGGGCGGGCTCTCTTCGCAGGGCTGATCGCGGCGCCGTTGGTCATGCCGGATGTCATCATCGGCATCAGCCTGCTGCTGACCTTCGTGTCCATGGAGCAGTTTATCGGTTGGCCTTACGGGCGCGGCATCGACACAATCCTGATCGCCCATATCACGTTTTCGACGGCCTTCGTCGCGGTTGTCGTTCAATCGCGTGCAAGCGGGATTGATCGCTCCGTTGAAGAAGCGGCACTTGACCTTGGTGCCCGTCCGATTACGGCTTTCCTGCTCGTTACCCTGCCAATGCTGGCTCCGGCGCTTGCCTCCGGCTGGTTGCTTGCCTTCACTCTCTCGCTGGACGATCTGGTGATCGCGAGCTTTGTCTCCGGGCCCGGATCATCGACCTTGCCGATGGTCATTTTTTCCAAGGTTCGGCTCGGTGTGACGCCGGAGATCAACGCACTTGCGACCCTGCTGATTGGCGCTGTCGCCTTAGCAGCAGGGACGGCTACATGGATTCAGATCAAGCGCTCCGGTCGAGCCTGAGCAGGGCCTGTCGATCGATCTTGCCAGTCCCGGTCTTGGGCAGGCTGTCCATGTAGACGAACTCTTTTGGGGCTTTGTGAGGCAGCAGTGTCTCGCGGACATAGGCTTTCAGGTTGGCGGTAAGTGGATCGCCGGATGCCGTCCCGTCTGCCGCCGAGATGAAAGCGCGCAGGATCGTTCTGCGGTCCGGCAACTGGACTGCGGCGACGGCGCATTCAACGATGTGTGGATGCTCGTTCAGACAGAGTTCAACCTCAAGCGGGTAGACCCACTGGCCGCTGACCTTCACAAGATCGTCGATCCGGCCAAGGAAGAAATAGAAACCGTCCTCGTCACAGCGGAACCGGTCGCCGGTGTAGATCCAGCCGTCACGCATGGTATCGGCCGTTTTGTCCGGCCGGTTCCAGTAGCAGGGCGCGTTGGAATCGCCGCGCACTGAAAGCACGCCGTCCTCTCCCGGAGCGGCGGGTTTGCCCTCGGGGGTCGTCAGCATGACTTCGTAGCCGGGCACGCGCTTTCCGGCGGCGCCGATTTTCTTCTCGGACTCTGTGTTCGAGAGATAGACATGCAGTACCTCGGTCGAGCCCAGGCCTTCCACAATCTCGAACCCGAACCGGTCCTTCCAGGCGTCGAAGATTTCCTGCGAGAGGATTTCCGCAGCAGAGATGCACATGCGCACTGAGGAAAGATCGGCTCCGGCCACAGCCGGGTCCTTGATCATCGCCGTATAGAGTGTCGGCAGGCCGAACAGCAGGGTGGGTTTGAAACGGGCGGCCATCTCGAATACGGCATCCGGTTTAGGCCGTCCGGAGAACAGAATGACGCTGGCCCCGGCATGGAACGGGAAGGCGATTGCGTTACCGAAGCCATAGGCGAAGAAGATCTTCGGGATCGAGAAACATATATCGTCCGGCCCGATCCGCAGGATATGGCGGGCGTAGCTCTCGGCTGTGTAGAGCGCATCGTGCTGCAGGTGCAGGATACCCTTCGGACGCCCGGTGGAACCCGAGGAATACATCATGAAAGCCGGGTCATCTCGTCCCGTCATCGCGACTTTCAGATCAGTTGCTTGCGCCTCCAGCCAGCGGACGCCGTCGCGGGCGTCAGGAACAGCTGATGGGCCGGCACCGTTGACCGAGATCGCGGTGACGGGGGCGAGGGCGGCTGCGTCGAGTGCCGTCACCGTACCGGCATGGCTCTCATCGAAGATCATGACGCGCGCACCGGCATCTTCGATATAGAAGGAAATCAGATCGGGGCTCGACAGGGTGTTGGCGAGAATGGGAACCATGCCCGCCCGAATGGCGCCGAAAATCGCGGCCGGATATGCCGGAGTGTCGTCCATAAGCAGCAACACCCGGTCTCCGCGTCCCAGCCCGAGCGCGAGCAGGCCATTGCCAAACCGATTGGCATCCTCTGCCAACTCTCCATAAGTCCGGTTTCCCCGATCGGAATAGACAGCGATCTTGTTCGCGCGGCCGCGCTCCAGATTATCGAACAGCAAGCTGGAAGCGTTGTAGGTATCCGGTACTGAAAACCCGATTTCTCCGGCTTCAGGAGCGTCTCTAGGCACACGGTCCAGGATTTGTTCGGGAGTCATGCCCGTTCTCCCGATACATCAGTGTTCCAGTGCGGGCTGTAGGTAGCGAAGAACTCAGGTGCCAGGCGTTGCAGTCTTTCATTGTCCATGCGACCGCTGCGCTGAATGTAGGAATAGGCGAAGTCGGCCGGGGTAAGTTCCATATGGTTGGCGAAATCTTCATACCAGGCCGCACTGGTGTTTGCCGCGCGGACAATCTTTTCCGTAATCGGTTTGCGGGCGGCTTCGTAGGCGGCAAGCGCGGCCGGGATGTCATCCGGTGTCGCAAGCACGGCCTTTGCAAGGGCCAATGCATCCTCCATGGCGAGCCGGGTTCCCGAGCCGATGCTGAAATGGGCCGTGTGGACGGCGTCGCCGATCAGCACATGCTTGCCGCTGTGCCAGTTCTTGCAGGAGAGCTTCGGGAAGCGGCGCCAATAGGAATTGTTCGTGATCAGGCTATGGCCCTCAAGCACATCCGCGAAGACAGTCTCGCAATAGGCTTTGGTCTCCGCCTCGCCCATATCCTCGAAATTGGCTGCTTGCCACGTTTCCTCGTCTGTCTCGACGATGAAGGTGCTTAGGGTTGGGGTGTAGCGGTAGTGATGGGCGTTGAACGGCCCGTCTTCGGAACGCCGAAATGACTGGGTGAGGGTATCGAAGGGCCGATCCGTGCCGTACCAGATGAAGCGGTTTTCCAGCTGCGGCATTTCCGTGCCGTATTCTGATCCATCACCGCGAATGAACGAATTCAACCCGTCCGCTCCGACGATCAAATCCGCATTGTCCAGCCGGGACATATTGTCGGCTTCGTTTTCGAACCGAGGCTCGATACCGACACTCCGGGCCCGTTCTGTCAGAATTTTGATAAGATCGAGCCGCCCGATGGCGGCGAAGCCCATCCCGTCGATATCAATCCGCTCACCTTCAAGGTCGAGCGTCAGGTTTCGCCAGGTTTCCATGGCGGGCAGGATCGCATCGTGCGTCTCGGGATCATCCGCCGCCATGAAGGCCAGTGCCTGGTCCGAAAACACGACGCCGAAGCCGAACGTGGCGCCTTCAGCATTACGCTCGACAAGCGTGATCTCGAAATCAGGTCTCTGACGCTTCACAAGATATGAAAAATAAAGCCCGGCTGGCCCGCCGCCGATAATTTCGATGCGCATTGGCGATTCCCCTTAAGTTCTTGGTGGATATCATCGTGGCTGTGGCGGCGACTTGCAACCGGGCGTCGATCTATAGGGGGTATCGACATTTACTATTCCAAGGAAGGCGATCTCGACCCGGCTGGATAGTCCGGCCGCATGGAGCCAAATTGCCTGACGTGCTGAGGTGGTTTTTGAGAAATTGAACAATTAAATATAGAAATTAATTTATTGATCCCTAGTAATGGGGGTATTTTTTGTCCAAACTGAAACAATTAACCAGCCGATACTGCGTTTAAGGAGTTAGCAGACAATGCAATTCACTCCAAAAATGTTCACCGTTGCCTTTCTGACTCTTGCGGTTGCCGGGTGTGCCAAACTCAACGCGGCGTATATCAACGATCAACCGGCGCCATTCGGTCATCTGACCGACCAGCAGGCCTCTAGTTACGGTCAAACCGCGTTCAATCGTTTCAACATGATGGCGCTGAGTATTGGAGGCTCCGCGTGGTCCAACGTCAATCCTCACTCTTTGCCGCCGTTTTCCGCCAATCCTATTCTTATCGGAAACATCCCGGCATTGTCCGACGATTGGACCGTACCTGCATCTAATCAACCTGCGATCGCCACAATTGCGAAACTGAAAGCGAGCGGAGCAGACGTCTACGCGTCTGTGCTCGGGTCAGATAGCGGTAATTATCTTGGGGCACTCAGCACTGCGAGTTTAACGCCCAATTCAACAGTTTGCGCGGCTGGTGGCAGCGGCGTTGGAAACATCAATTGTTTGGTTTTCTATCTCGATAAGGTTCTGTCGGCATATGGCTTCGACGGCTTGGATATCGATATCGAGGGCGGCACTGCGATCGGGTTTGGGAACCTCCTGTCCGGCATCGGTCAATCATCAAGTTTCCAGACCAGCTACGGCCTGTCCTTCGCGCCGTTCGTTGATCAGGGTTCTTGGGAGCCTGGCATCGCCGTATTAAATGGCTCGTGTCTGTTCCAAGATAACGGACTGAACGACTATCTGGCTGCTCGTCAATATTACGCTGGCGGAACCGTATACGAGCCAGTGCCAAAATCGGTTTCAAGCGTCCTTACCCAGGCGCAGGCTTTCAGTTGTTCGGCGGGGAGCACTCTCGCATTGGATGCTTCGAATTACGTCGTTGGAATGTCGCCCTACTCGGTTTTGGGTGCGCAGTTTCCATCTGGGCGAGGCGGACCGAACAATTGTGAATATTACTATGATCGCGGCTATCCAGACTGTGCCGAGACATTGGCCGAAATTGTCCAGGATCACCCCAAAATCGCAGGCACCTTCGTCTGGACCCTCGGCTTGCTCGATGCGCATTACTACGCTTGCTATATGGGTAACGCACTCAACGGTACGACAAACGATTGCGGCACGCCTCGACCGATACCCGGGGATACAGGCAAGAATTGCGTCGTTCTCCCTCAGAATCCGGAAGGGACCTGCTGCGCTCCAAAATCTCAATATAATTCAACTACTGGGGCTTGTACGCCACCGAGTTCTTAGCGCGATCCGCAGGAGGTACTGCCTGGACTCAGTAAGGGCTGTCAACGTCTCCCATCTCGACATAGACGCTCTTGATCTGGCTGTAATGCTCGATGGCAGCACGGGCATTCTCGCGGCCGATGCCGGATTTCTTGACGCCGCCGAAGGGCATTTCAATCGGGGTCAGGTTGTAGGCGTTGATCCAGCAGGTGCCGGCCTCAAGTGCCGCGACAACCCGGTGACCGCGCTGGATGTCCTTGGTGAAGACACCGGCCGCGAGGCCGAAATCGGTGGCATTTGCGCGGGCCAGCACTTCTTCTTCTGTTTCGAAATCCAGCACGCACATGACCGGGCCGAAGATTTCCTCGCGGGCAATGGTCATGCCGTCTTTTACATCGGCAAAGACGGTCGGGGCGACGAACCAGCCATCCTTGAAGGATGGGACGGTGGCTGCGTCACCTCCGATCAGCACGCGGGCGCCTTCATCGCGGCCTTTCTGGATGTAGCCGAGCACTTTCTCGAACTGCGGCTTGGAGACGAGGGGGCCGAGATGTGTTTCTTCGTCCATAGGATCGCCGAGACGGATCTTCGCGGTGCGCTCGCGCAGCCGGTCTAGAAATTTCTGTTTAATGCTTTTCTGCACGAAAACGCGCGTACCATTGGAGCAGATCTGCCCGCTGGAATAGAAGTTGCCGAGCATGGCGCCGGAAATCGCGTTCTCGATATCCGCATCCTCGAAGACGATAATCGGAGATTTGCCGCCAAGCTCCAGCGTGACCTGCTTAAGACCCTCGGCCGCAGCCGCCATGACCTTTGCGCCGGTCGGAACTGAGCCGGTGACGGAAACCTTATCAACGACAGGATGATTGACCAGCGCCGCGCCGATATCGCCGAAGCCCTGAACCACGCTGAACACGCCGTCGGGAAGACCTGCTTCCTTGTAGATCTCCGCCAGCTTCAGGGCTGTGAGCGGAGTCGTTTCCGACGGTTTGAAGATCATCGCATTCCCGCAAGCTAAAGCAGGTGCTGATTTCCAGCAGGCGATCTGGATCGGGTAATTCCAGGCGCCAATGCCGACGCAAACGCCGAGCGGTTCGCGCCGTGTGTAGGCGAAAGAGCCACCGAGGTCAGTGTATTCGCCGTGGATATCCGCCGCGATACCGCCGAAATATTCCAGGCAGTCCGCACCGGAAGCGGCATCCGCCACCAGCGTTTCCTGTAACGGCTTGCCCGTATCCAGCGTTTCCAGCAGCGAAAGCTCCCGGTTGCGCTCACGGATCAGGTCCGCTGCCTTCCGCAAGACCCGTCCACGTTCCGCTCCGCTGAGGGCGGCCCAGACCTTCTGGCCTTCCCGCGCGGAGGAAACCGCCTTGTCGATGGTGTCGGCATCGGCGGCATGAAGTTCCGCGATGGTCTCTCCGGTTGCCGGGTAGAGGCTGGGGAAGCTCTTGCCTTTTGGGCTTTCCATTGGACTGCCGGCGATAAAGTGAGAGGCGGTGGGTTGGGCGCGCATTGGCTCGCTCCTTCTTGTCGATATCAGCGGTCTGAGGTTTCCCAGCGCGGATTGATCCAGGGCTGTTTGTTCGAGGGCGCCAGCGGTGCTTTGCCCAGAATGTGATCGGAGGCTTTCTCGCCAACCATGATCGAGGGACCGTTCAGGTTCCCGTTCGGAATGCGGGGGAAGATCGAGCTGTCGGCGAGCCGAAGTCCCTCGACCCCGATCACCCGGCATTCCGGATCGACAACGGCCATCGCATCGTCGGCTGCCCCCATGCGGCAGGTGCCACTCGGATGGTAGGCGCTTTCAACGGCCTCGCTGATGAATGCATCCAGTGCCTCGTCGCTTGCCACATCGTCGCCGGGGGAAATTTCCCGGCCGCGATAGGGTGTAAAGGCATCCTGCCCGAAGATGTTTCGGGTCAGCCGGATGCAATGCCGGAAATCGGCCCAATCATCCGCATGGCTCATATAGTTGAACTGGATCACCGGGGCGTCATTCGGATCGGCCGACCGCAAGGTGACTGAGCCCCGCGACTTCGAACGCATGGGGCCGACATGGGCCTGGAAGCCGTGACTTTTGGCCGGTGCCTTTCCGTCGTATCGGATCGCGACAGGCAGGAAGTGATACTGGATGTCCGGATATTCGACACCCGCCTTGGAGCGTAGAAACGCAGCGCTCTCAAAATGGTTGGTGGCGCCGAGGCCGGACTTGAACAACAGCCATTCGAGGCCGATCAGCCCCTTGGAGAACAGGTTCAGCTTCGAGTAGAGGCTGATTGGCTGGGTGCATTCCTGCTGGATATAGAGCTCCAGATGGTCCTGCAGATTGGCGCCCACGCCCGGCCGGTCGGCCAGAACCTCAATGCCATGCTGGGCCAACTCGGCTGCCGGACCAATGCCGGAGAGTTTCAACAGCTTCGGTGAGTTGATCGAGGAGGCAGCGAGGATCACTTCACGGTTCGCGGTGATGGTTTCGATTGAGCTGCCGCGCGCGATCTCGATGCCGGTGGCCCGCTTGCCGTCGAACAGGACACGACGGGCAAGGCCATTCACCATGGTCAGGTTCGCGCGCTTCAGGGCCAGCTTCAGATAAGCATTGGCGGCGGACCAACGGCGACCATTATGGACCGTCATCTCCATTGGCCCGAAGCCTTCCTGCTTCTCGCCGTTATAGTCTTCCGTCATCTCGAACCCCGCCTGCTGCCCAGCTTCGACGAAGGCGTGATAGAGCGGGTTTTTGCGCGGTCCGCGCGTTACATGAAGGGGGCCGTTCGTGCCGCGCCAGCCGTCCTGTCCGCCATGACTTGATTCCATGCGCTCGAAATAGGGCAGTACGTTCTTATAGGCCCATCCCGTTGCGCCTTGTTCCTCCCAATTATCGTAATCGCGGGCGTGACCTCGGACATAGACCATGCCGTTGATCGATGAGGAGCCACCGATCACCTTTCCGCGCGGGCAGGCGAGACGGCGGCCGCCGAGATGCGGCTCTGGCTCGCTCTGATAACCCCAGTCGTAGTGGCTCATGTTCATCGGATAGGACAGGGCGGCCGGCATCTGGATGAAGGGGCCTATATCGGTGCCGCCATATTCCACAACAATGACCGAGTTCTTGCCGTCGGCGGAGAGCCGGTCGGCCATCACCGCACCGGCGGAGCCGGAGCCGACGATCACGAAATCTGCTTGCATGGGCTTCATTCACCGCGCGGGAAACGCGCGGTCTCCTCAAGAGTGTTGAGATCCATGTGGTTGCGCATGTAGCGCTCGGACGCTTTTTGTAGCGGCTGGAAATCCCACGGATAGTACGAACCGTTGCGCAGGGCTTCGTAGACAACCCAGCGGCGTGCCTGGCTGTCCCGGACCTCGCGGTCGAATTTTTGCATGTCCCAGCGTTCCCGCATCTCGCTCATGAAGGCGGTGAGGATATCGGCATGGGCTGGATCGGTGGCGAGGTTTGTCAGCTCGTCCGGGTCCGCTTCCAGATCGAAAAGCTGGGGTGGATCGAGTTCGCAGTGATTGAACTTAAAGCGGCCGCGCCGGATCGATATCAGTGGGGCATAGGAGCCTTCGGCCGCATATTCGATCAGGACCGGAGAGGTGCGCTCTCCCCCTTCGATCAATGGCTTCAGGGATTCCCCGTCAGTCCAGGGTGCGACTTCGGAAAGATCAACACCGGCAATGTCCGCCAGGGTCGGCGTAATATCGATTGTCGAAACCGGCGTAGTGACCGTGCGTCCCTCGATGCCCGGTCCCGCGATCATCATCGGCACGCGGGCGGAGCCTTCGAAGAAGCTCATCTTGAACCAGAGCCCACGCTCTCCCAGCATGTCCCCGTGATCGGAGCAGAAAACAACAATCGTGTCCTCGTCCATCCGGCAGCGCTTTAGGGTATCCAGCAGCGTCGCGATCTTGTCGTCCAGATAGGAGATGTTCGCGTAGTAGGCTTGGCGGGAGCGGCTGATATCTTCTGCGCTGATGTCGAAATTCTTGTAATCGTTGGCGAGGTAGAGCCGCTGGCTGTGGGGGTCTTGATCCTCGAATGGAACGGCCCCGACGCGCGGTTCCAGCTCCGGGCAGTCTTCATAGAGATCCCAGAATTTACGGCGGGCGACATACGGGTCGTGCGGATGGGTGAAGCTGACCGTCAGGCACCAGGGCCGCTCGTCGCCGCCACGGGAAAGTTGATAAAGCTTCTGTTCCGCGTTGAAGGCGACTTCGTTGTCATATTCCATCTGGTTGGAGATCTCGGCGACGCCAGCGCCTGTGACCGAACCCAAATTGTGATACCACCAGTCGATCCGCTCGCCGGGTTTGCGGTAGTCCGGGGTCCAGCCGAAATCGGCCGGGTAGATATCCGTCGTCAGCCGCTCCTCGAAGCCGTGCAGCTGGTCCGGCCCGACGAAATGCATCTTGCCGGAGAGGCATGTGTAATAGCCGGCCCGGCGCAGATGATGGGCGTAGGTCGGGATGTCGGAGGTGAATTCGGCCGCATTGTCATAGACGCCGGTCCGGGACGGCAGGCGGCCGGACATGAAGGCTGCGCGGCCGGGTGCGCAAAGTGGGCTGCCTGTGTAGGAATTCCTGAACCGGACAGATCTTGTTGCAAGAGCTTTCAGAGCGGGCGCATGCAGAAAGTCCGCCGGGCCGTCCGGGAACAGTGTTCCGTTCAACTGGTCGACCATCAGGATCAGGATATTGGGCTGCTTCGTCACGTCTTTGCCCCGGTTGTGAGTTGCGCGTCGATATAATCCTCGGTCAGCCGGATCGCAGCTGCGCGGTCCGGGTCGCTGTCCAGCAGCGCGTGCCGCAGATAGAGACCGTCGATAAGCGCCGCCGTGCCCTCCGCTATATGTTGGGCATGCTCCGGGTCTGTCAGCTGCGTCAGCGCGTGCTGCAGATTGCTGCGTAGGCGCCGGGCATAGATAGAGAGGACGCGGCATGCCTCGTCCATGCTCTGGGCTTTCACGTAGAAGCTTAGCCAAGCGGAAATTGTTGCCGGGCGGAACTGGTCGGACGCGAAGTTCGCCTGGATGATGCCCGACAGACGCTCTCTCGGTGTTTTGGCAGCATGAAGCGCCGCGACAATCTGGACCGAAAGCTCACTCAGTAGATGCCGCATGGTGGCGACGATGAGCTGATCCTTGCTGCCGAAATAATGATGCGCGAGTCCGGCCGAAACACCGGCCTGACGGGCGATCTCGCTCATCGTTACCTCGAAGGACCCGCGTGCGTGAATAGCCTCGATCGCAGCATTGATCAGGGCTTTGCGGCGGATTGGTTCCATTCCGATTTTGGGCATGGGCGGCAAGTCCTTTCGCGGCCGACCGTATTTTTGATTGACTATTCAATCAATAAAAATCTTGCGTAGGATTTGCTATAATGTTTGCCTGCTCCGATAAGTAACGGGGGCAATCCAAACAGGGAGCATAAATCATGCTGAAATCCAAAACTGCATTCGCCGTCGCCTTGGCGGCCGGAATCATGTCATCCGGCGCCGCGATGGCCCAGAATAACTGCTCGACCGTGCGCTTTTCCGATGTCGGCTGGACCGATATCACGGCGACGACTGCTGCCACCACGACGGTGCTCGAAGCGATGGGCTACGAGACTGACGTGAAGGTGCTTTCGGTTCCGGTCACTTATGCGTCGCTAAAGAACAAGGATATCGATGTTTTCCTCGGCAACTGGATGCCGACCATGGAAGGCGACATCGCGAAATACCGAGATGAAGGCTCTGTAGAAACCGTTGGCGTCAATCTCTACGGCGCGAAATATACGCTCGCCGTGCCTCAGTACGCTTATGACGCCGGTCTGAAGACCTTTGCCGATATTGCCAAGTTCAAGGACAAGCTGGACGGCAAGATCTATGGCATCGAGCCGGGCAATGACGGCAACCGCCTGATCCTGGACATGATCGAGAAGGATGCATTCGGGCTAAAAGGCTTTGACGTGGTCGAATCCTCCGAGCAGGGCATGTTGGCCCAGGTGGCCCGCGCGGTAAAGAAAGAGGAGCCGGTTGTGTTCCTCGGTTGGGAGCCGCACCCGATGAACGCCAACTTCGAGATGGCCTATCTTGATGGCGGTGACGATTTCTTTGGCCCGGATCTGGGCGGTGCCTCTGTGCTGACCAACACCCGAGCCGGATATGGCAAGGAATGCCCGAATGTCGGACGCCTGCTCGACAACCTGATGTTCTCGCTCCGCATGGAAAACGAGATCATGGGCGCAATCCTGAACGATGGCGAAGAGCCGGAGGATGCTGCCAAGACATGGCTGAAGGCTAATGCTGGTATCCTCGATGCATGGCTTTCCGGTGTGATGACGGTGGACGGCAAGGCCGCACTTCCGGCCGTGCGCAAATCCCTCGGTCTTTAAGGCGAACATTTGGGTAGAGGCGGCATCCGTGCCGCCTCTCGTCATTTGCGTCAAAGAGTGACGGCAGAGCGGGGGAGCTTTCCGTGGAGTGGCTGACCGATAACAAACTTCCGATCGGAAAGGCGGCGAGACTCTTCGTCGACTGGCTGACCGATCACGGTGCATGGTTCTTCGACGGGCTTGCCGCCGGCCTCGAATTCATGATCGACGGGATTCTCTGGGTACTGCAGGCACCGCATCCGCTGTTGGCCGTCGTGATCGTTGCCGGCATTGCCTATGCTGTGCGCCGCTCCGTCACTTTTCCGTTGCTTGTTGCGGTCGGCCTGCTGCTGATCATTAATCAGGGCTATTGGGAAGAGACGACAGAGACCGTCGCCCTGGTGCTGGCGTCTTCCGTTGTTTGTATGGGCGTGGGTGTCCCGCTTGGCATTGCCGCCGCCCGCCGCCCCTGGCTCTTCTCCGCCATGCGGCCGGTTCTCGACCTGATGCAAACCATTCCGACTTTTGTCTATCTGATCCCGGCACTGATCCTGTTTGGTCTTGGTATGGTGCCGGGGCTTATTGCCACGGTGATCTTCGCCATTCCGGCGCCGATCCGCCTTACGCATCTCGGAATCTCCTCAACGCCGAAAATGCTGATTGAGGCCGGGCAAGCCTTCGGTGCGACGCCAATGCAACTGCTCTGGAAGGTGGAGCTGCCCTATGCTCTGCCGCAGATTATGGCTGGTCTCACCCAAACAATCATGCTGTCGCTTTCCATGGTCGTGATCGCGGCGCTTGTCGGGGCAGACGGACTTGGCGTGCCGACATTGCGCGCGCTGAACCAGGTTAATATCGCCAAGGGCTTCGAGGTTGGCCTCGCCATTGTGGTGATCGCCATCATACTCGACCGGATGTTCCGAGGACGCGGGGAGGACGGCAAATGACGACACCCGCCGTACGTTTCGACAATGTGAATATCGTCTTCGGCAAGCGGCCGGAGGAAGCATTGCCGCTGATGGACCGTGGCATGGATCGCTCCGAGATAGAAACGGAGACCGGGCAGATCCTTGGCGTGCATGATTGCAGCCTGACGGTCGACCCGGGTGAGATTGTCGTCATCATGGGGCTGTCCGGTTCCGGAAAATCGACCCTGCTGCGCGCGGTGAACGGTCTCAACCCCGTGGTGCGTGGCGCTGTCTGGGTGCATGACGGTGATAAGGAGATCGACGCGGCAAGCGCGGACGAGGCGACATTGCGCCGACTTCGGACAGAACGCGTCACCATGGTGTTCCAGAATTTCGCCCTGCTGCCCTGGCGCACCGTTGCGGACAATGTCGGGCTCGGGCTGGAGCTGTCCGGTCTCGGCAAGGTCGAGCGCGCAGAACGTGTGGCAAAGCAGCTTGCATTGGTCGGGCTCGATCAGTGGGCAGACCGCAAGGTACATGAGCTTTCGGGCGGCATGCAGCAGCGCGTTGGATTGGCCCGTGCGTTTGCGACTGAAGCACCTGTGCTATTGATGGACGAGCCGTTTTCCGCGCTCGACCCCCTGATCCGGGCCAAGCTGCAGGATGAATTGCTGGAGTTGCAGTCTCAGCTTCAGCGCACGATCATCTTCGTGAGCCACGATTTGGACGAGGCTCTGAAACTTGGCTCGAAAGTGGCAATCATGGAGGGTGGACGCATCGTTCAGTGCGGCACGCCGCATGAAATCGTCATGAACCCGGCGAATGCCTATGTGGCTGAATTCGTCTCTCACATGAACCCATTGAATGTTTTGCGTGCGGACTCAGTTATGGCGCCGGTACCCGATGGGACCGTTCTGCCGGACGGTGTGAAGGCGATCGGCTCCGATGCGATCGGGGCAGGGACGGTGCCGGTTGCAGTGCCGGACACGCCAATGGCGGACCTGTTGCGTTCCCGCCTTCAAACTGGCGAAGAAATCATGGTTGTGGCTGACGGAAAACCTGTTGGGCGGATCGGGGACGCTGAAATCTATTCCTCTCTCCTCAAGGAATAGGGTACGACTCACAAAACATGAACTAAAGTGCAGGAGGAAGCGCGTGTCGGAAAAAGGCATCGTGATCGTCGGGGCCAGCCATGGTGGCGTGCAATTGGCGGCTAGTCTGAGGGAAAAGGGTTACGAAGGCCCCTTGACCATGCTGACGTCCGAGCCGGACCTTCCTTATCAGAAACCTCCGCTTTCCAAGGGCTATATCAAGGATCCGGACCCGAAGCCGACACCGCTCCGGCCCGAGAAATTCTATACTGACCGGTCCATCGACCTTCTCCTTGGCGCGACGGCGTCCTCCCTCGATCTCAGCGGTGGAGAAGTGCGACTTGCGGACGGAACTGCAATTCCCTGCTCGAAGATAGCGCTGGCTGTAGGCTCACGTCCCCGGCGCATCCCGATCCCGAATATCGATGCGCCGGGCGTGCTGGAACTCCGGACCTATCAGGACAGCCAGGCGATCAAGGCCGGCTTCAATGCGGCAAGTTCCGTTCTGGTTATCGGTGGTGGGTTCATTGGGCTCGAAATCGCGGCAACGGCTGCCGTCCTTGGCAAGCAGGTAACCGTGCTTGAAGCAGAAGGGAGGCTAATGGCGCGCGCTGTTTCGCCCGAAGTCTCTGCTTATTTCCTCAGCTATCTTGGCGGGCTTGGGGCGGATATTCGGCTGAATGCACGGGTCTCCGGTATTCGATTGGCCGACAACGGTCTCGCGGCCGGAGCCGGTCTTGCGGATGGAAGTGTGATTGACGCTGATTGTGTGATTTCGGGAACCGGTGTGCTGCCCTGCACAGAGCTTGCCGAAGCTGCGGGTCTCGCAATCGAGAACGGCATTTCCGTTGGTCCGACCATGCTCACCTCAGTGCCGGAAGTCGCGTCCATCGGGGATTGCGCCAGTTATATGCATTGGCAGGTCGGGCGCCGGGTGCGTCTTGAATCCGTGCAGAACGCGGTCGATCAGGCAAAGACGGCCGCAGCGGCATTGCTGGGCGATGCCGAGCCTTACCATGAGGTGCCTTGGTTCTGGTCCGATCAGGCCGACGCAAAGCTTCAGATTGCCGGACTGTCTGACGGCACCGAAACGGCGGCGCTTCGAGGCGATCCTGAAACCGGCTCCTTTTCCGCATTTCTTTTCGCCGATGGTAAATTGCGTTGTGTCGAGTCAGTGAACAAAGCCGGCGACCATGCCCTCGGGCGACGGCTTCTGGCTGTGGATGCAGGTCTGACACCCGAGCAGGCAGCCGATCCGGATTTCGATCTGCGAGCCCTGGTAAAGCGCGCCCGTTCCTGACGCTGCGCGGGGGAACCGCCTGTCCGATCCAAACCCCACGCGTGCCGCGGGGCTTTTGCGGCTTACATGTCGGCGGCCTTCTGAAATAGCGAACAGTCAGATCGCAATTTAGGTATTCCATGGCATAAAGTGTGTGGTATACCAGAACCCACGCGTCCTGCCTTGGGGCGTCGTCTATGGGTCGAACGACCGGGAATTCTGCATGCCGGGGAAATCTGCATGAATGACTCTTCAGCGTTGATGGTGACGCCGATCGCGGCTGAGGTCAGTCTTAAGGATAAGACCTATGCGGCCCTGAAAGACGGCATCGTCTCGATGAACATCTATGACCCGGATGCCAATCTGAGGCTGGACGAAAGGCAATTGTCCGAACAGCTTGGTATCAGCCGTACGCCGCTGCGCGAAGCGCTGGCTCGTCTGGCACAGGAAGGGCTGGTTGATATTCAGCCCCGGCGCGGTGTCTTTATCGTGCGTAAAACCAAGGCCGAGATTATTGAAATGATCAAGGTCTGGGCTGCGCTTGAAGGCATGGCGGCGCGCCAGGCTGCCGAGATGGCTACCGACGCGGAAATCCAGCAGTTGCGCCGTATCTTTCAGGAGACGGAAAAAGGCCGACTGGAGATCGACGAGTATTCCAGCCGCAATATCGAATTTCACCAGGCCATACTTAAGCTTGGTCATTCGCCGCTTATTCTGGAAATGACAGACAAGATTTTCCTGCATGTCCGCGCCATCCGCGTTCGGACCATCGGGGAGCAGGATCGGATTGCCCGATCGATGAAAGACCACATGCATATCGTCGAGGCAATCGAGGCCCGCAACGGAGAGTTGGCGGAGCGTCTGGTCGAGGACCACGCTCTCGCGCTCGCCAAGCATGTCGCCGATAACGTGAATTACCTCGGATAACCGAAGATCAAGCGGCGGTGCGCGTTTAAACGACCGCCAGTATAAAAGGGAGCCTTAATATGAGCGATACCGCTACCGATACCCTGAAAGAAAAAGACCGCTCCGGCGAAGTCGTATCCGGTGGCCATCTGGTCGCGAAAGCCCTGAAGAACGAGGGCGTGGACACCATTTTCACGCTCTGCGGCGGGCACATCATCGATATCTATGATGGCTGCGTCGATGAAGGCATCCGCATTGTCGACTTCCGGCACGAGCAGGTCGCGGCTCATGCCGCCGACGGTTACGCCCGTCAGACCGGCAAGCTCGGCTGCCTCGTCACCACGGCTGGTCCCGGTTGCACCAACGCAATGACAGGTGTGGCCACGGCTTTCCGCTCCGAAAGCCCGATGCTGCATATCGGCGGGCAAGGCGCGCTGACCCAGCACAAGATGGGCTCGCTGCAGGATCTGCCGCATGTCGATATCATGGCGCCGATCACCAAGTTCTCCGCCGGTGTTCGCTCAACGGAACGGGCGGGCGATATGGTCTCCATGGCAGCCCGCGAATGTTTCGCCGGTGCCTATGGTCCCTCATATCTTGAAATTCCGCGCGACGTCCTTGACCGCGAAGTGCCGCTGTCGAGCGCTGTTATCCCGGAGCCGGGCAAGTACCGCGCTTCGGTCAAGTCCATCGGCGACCCGGCCGATATCGAACGTCTGGCCGACCTGATCGTCAAGGCGGAGCGGCCGGCCATTCTCGTCGGCTCCCAGGTCTGGATGAGCCGTGGCCATCAGGCGGCGATCGATCTGGTCAAAGACCTGAATATCGCCTGCTACATGAATGGTGGCGCCCGCGGAATGCTTCCGCAGACGGACAGCCATTATTACAACCGGACCCGCCGTCTCGCCTTCCAGAAGGCCGACCTGCTGCTGATCGTCGGCACGCCGTTCGATTTCCGCATGGGATACGGCAAGCGGATCCGCGAAGACCTGACGCTGGTGCAGATCGATCAGTCTTACAGCACTGTTGGCAAGAACCGGGACGTGGATCTTGGCATCGCCGGCGATCCGGGTGCGATCCTCAGCGCTGTTCATGCGGCTATCAAGGGCCGGGTGGACAATGGCGCCAAGGGCCGTGGCGGCTGGCTGAAGGAGCTGCGTGCGGCGGAAGAGTCGGCAACCGAAAAGCTGATGCCGCTTTTCCTGTCCGATCAGTCCCCGATCCATCCCTACCGGGTTGCGTGGGAGCTGAACGAATTCCTCACCGAGAAGACGGTTTACATCGGTGATGGCGGCGATGTGGTGACGATCTCCGCTCAGGCCGTTGCGCCGAAGGGCCCTGGCAACTGGATGGATCCGGGCGCTCTTGGATCGCTTGGAGTCGGTACCGGTTTCGCTGTCGCGGCGGGCCTCGCCAACCCGGAGAAGGAAATTCTCTGCTATTACGGCGACGGTTCCTTCGGCATGACTGCTTTCGATATGGAGACCGCCAACCGGTTCGGCGTGCCCTATATCGCCGTCATTGGCAACAACTCCTCCATGAACCAGATCCGCTATGGCCAGATCGCGAAATATGGCGATCAGCGCGGCAATGTCGGCAACAAGCTCGGCGATGTGCCGTTCTCCAAGTTTGCCGAGATGCTTGGCGGCTATGGTGAAGAGGTGCATGAGGCAAACCAGATCCAGCCGGCCCTGCTGCGCGCCCGCGAAGCGGTGAAAACCAGCGGCAAGTCTGCAGTCGTCAACATCTGGGTCGATCCGAACGAGTACGCGCCGGGTACCAAAAACCAGACCATGTACAAATAAGCGGAAGGGCGTGCCGGGTCTCCGGCGCGCCCTTTTTCCGTCAAATCCGGTAAGAGGGAAGAGAAAGACAATGAGCGAAGCGTTGAAAGGTGTCCGTATTCTGGACATGACGCATGTGCAGTCGGGCCCGACATGCACCCAGTTGCTGGCATGGTTCGGTGCCGATGTGATCAAAGTCGAGCGCCCGGGTGTCGGTGATATTACCCGTGGCCAGCTCCGCGATTTGCCGGATGCCGACAGCCTCTATTTCACCATGCTGAACAGCAACAAGCGTAGCGTCACGCTCAACACCAAGACGGACAAGGGTAAGGAAATCCTGACCCGCCTCATCGAAGAATGCGATGTCATGGTCGAGAACTTCGCTCCTGGTGCGCTGGACCGGATGGGCTTTACCTGGGAGCGCATTCAGGAGATCAACCCGAAGATCGTTTATGCCAGCATCAAGGGTTTCGGCCCGGGGGCTTTCGAAGACTGTAAAGTCTACGAGAATGTCGCCCAGTGCACTGGCGGCTCCGCCTCTACTACCGGCTTCGATGACGGCCCGCCGACTGTTACCGGCTCTCAGATCGGCGACAGTGGCACCGGCCTGCATCTGGCGCTGGGCATTGTCACCGCGCTCTATCACCGGACCCATTCCGGCAAGGGCCAGCGGGTCGAATGCGCGATGCAGGACGGCGTGCTCAATCTCTGCCGGGTGAAGCTGCGTGATCAGCAGCGCCTGGAAAACGGGCCGCTGAAAGAATATCCGCAATATCCGAACGGCGAGTTCGGCGAGGCTGTGCCGCGGGCCGGTAATGCCTCCGGTGGCGGGCAGCCGGGTTGGGCGGTGCAGACCAAAGGCGGCGGTCCGAACGATTATATCTATGTGATCATCCAGCCGCCGGGCTGGGCGCCGCTGATGAAGACCATCGGCCGTGAGGAGCTGATCGAGGATCCGGAATGGGCCACACCGGAAATCCGTCTGCCGAAGCTCGACAAGTGCTTCGCGATGATCGAGGAGTGGACCAAGACCAAGGACAAGTTCGAGGTCATGGATACACTGAACGCGCTCAACGTGCCGTGCGGCCCCATCCTCTCCATGAAGGAACTTGCTGAAGACCAGTCGCTGCGTGCGACTGGGACTGTGGTCGAAGTGCCGCACCCCCATCGCGGCACCTACCTTACCGTCGGCAATCCGATTAAGCTTTCCGCATCGCCAGCAAAGGTGGAACGTTCGCCGCTCTTGGGCGAGCATACCGATGAAATCCTGACGGCGGTGCTTGGCATGTCCTCTGATGACGTGGCAGCAGCCAAGGCAGAAGGCGCCGTCTAGGCCGGTCCGGCAGCAATGAAATCGTGGACGGCGCCGGCTTTTGAAGCCGGCGCCGTTTTCGTAAGAAAGACAGGAACGAGGGTAGGGGCATGAAGGTTTGTATTTACGGCGCTGGCGCGATCGGGGGCTATCTCGGCGCGGAACTCGCCAAGGTGGATGGCGTCGAGGTTTCGCTGATCGCGCGTGGCGCGCATCTGGCGGCGATCAAGGAGAACGGCCTTAAACTCCTGATCGGTGAGGAGGAACGCGTTGCAAAAGTCACCGCGACGGACAATCCGGCGGAGCTCGGCCCGCAGGATTACGTGATCGTCGCACTCAAGACGCACCAGGCCTGGGACGCTGCGGAGCAGATGGTGCCGCTGCTCGGCCCGGATACCGCAGTTGTGACCTGTCAGAATGGTGTGCCCTGGTGGTATTTCTTCGGCGTGAACAGTGCCTTCCAGAATTTGCGGCTGAACTCTGTCGATCCGGATGACCGCCAATGGGATCTGATTGGTCCGCAGCGCGCAATCGGTTGCGTCGTCTACCCGGCAACCGAAATCGCCGCTCCCGGAATCGTCAAGCATACCTACGGCAACAAGTTTGCACTCGGTGAGCCGGACGGCAGCATGTCCGAACGGTCGACGCGCCTCAGCCAGGCGCTGCAAGAGGCGGGCTTCAAGGCGCCTGTTCTGCCAAATATCCGGGACGAGATCTGGCTGAAGCTCTGGGGCAATCTCTGCTTTAATCCGATCAGCGCGCTCACCCGTGCGACGCTTGACGTCGTGGCGACCGATCCCGGTACCCGCGCTCTGTCGCGGGCGATGATGGAAGAGGCGCAGCGCATCGGCGCCCGTCTCGGCGTGCATTTCCGGGTCGACGTCGAACGCCGGATCAACGGAGCGGCCAAAGTCGGCGCGCACCGCACCTCGATGCTGCAGGATCTTGAAAAAGGCCGGCAGCTTGAGGTGGACGCACTGCTGACGGCGGTACAGGAAATGGGGCGGCTGGTTGATTTGCAGACGCCGCATATCGACTCCGTGCTGGCTCTGATACAACAGCTTGGGCGGACGCAGGGGCTTTATCCGGTCTTCCCGGAAGATTCCGGCAGCCCTGAATCCCTTGTTGTTGATTGAACCGGAGTAATTCTTAGATGACGGACGAAACGCTTCCGGCGGACATGAACGTGGTCGAAATCAGCGTGCCGGGCGCACCGGAGGTTCTGGTGCCGGGCAAGCGGCCGGTGCCGGAAGCCGCGCCGGGTGAGGTGCTGATAAAGGTCTCCTATGCCGGGGTGAACGGGCCCGACCTCGTGCAGCGGCGCGGGCATTATCCGCCGCCGAAAGGCGCGTCCGACCTGCTCGGCCTGGAGATTTCCGGCACGGTCATCGCTGTCGGCGACGGGGTTGGAAACTGGTCGGTTGGGGACGTGGTCTGTGCGCTGACCAATGGCGGCGGTTACGCGGAATATTGCGCGGTTGATGCGCGGCACTGCCTGCCGCTGCCGCACGGTTTCAATCTGCTTGAAGCGGCGTCGGTGCCGGAGACCTATTTCACCATCTGGTCGAATGTCTTCATGGGCGCGAAATTGTCGCGGGACGAAGTCTTCCTCGTGCATGGCGGTGCCGGCGGTCTCGGCACGACCTCGATCCAGCTTGCCAAGGCGATAGGCGCGACGGTGGTCGCCGTCGACAGCCCGGCGGAGCGCTGCCAGGTCTGCAGCGAGCTCGGCGCTGATCTCACCGTGGATTTTCGCGAGCAGGATTTTGTCGAGATCATGCGCGGAGAATACAAAGGCGCGGACGTCATTCTCGACATCATCGGTGGTGAGAATATCGCCAGGAACATCAAGGCATCGAAGCCGGACGGCCGGATCGTCCAGCTCGCCTTCAACAAGGGCTCCAAGGTCGAGATCGACCTGATGCCGGTGATGCTGAAGCGGCTGACCTATACCGGATCGACGCTGCGATCCCGCACGCCGGAGAACAAGGCGGAGATTCGCGATAGCCTGGCGCTCAACGTCTGGCCGATGTTCGAAGATGGCAAGCTGAAGCCGGTCGTGAGCAAGACTTTTCCGCTCGCGGAAGCGGCCGCTGCCCATGCCTTCATGGAAAGCGCCGGTCACAGCGGCAAGATCATGCTGGAGGTCTGCGGGAATAATTGAGGGGCTGCGGCTATCGTGTTTTGACTTCATTCGGGCGGCGTCTTGCCTCAGGTTACGGCAAGAGTTTCAATGAACTTGAATGAGGTATGGCATGAAACCCAGAATCAGCATGGTCGCTCTGGCTGTGAAAGATCTCGCGGTCTCGCGTGAGTTTTACGAGAAAGGCCTCGGCTTCCCGAGACTCGACTCCCCGCCAAGCGTTGCCTTTTTCAATCTGAACGGAACCTGGCTCGGTCTCTCCGAGCGGGAAGACTTGGCAGCGGATGCCGGCGTGTCGTCTGAAGGAAGCGGGTATCGAGGCGTAAGCCTTGCGCACAACGTCGC
The DNA here is from genome assembly GCF_039990255.1 of Nisaea sp. Classification (GTDB taxonomy): domain Bacteria; phylum Pseudomonadota; class Alphaproteobacteria; order Thalassobaculales; family Thalassobaculaceae; genus Nisaea. The sequence continues at coordinate 282,709 of NZ_JBDXGG010000022.1, forward strand.
TTCTCCGGAAGAGGTGGATGAGACGCTGGATGCAGTCGTCTCCGCTGGCGCAACGCTCGTCAAGCCGCCGCAAAAGGCGCATTGGGGCGGGTATCATGGCTATTTCAGCGATCCGGACGGCCATCTCTGGGAAATAGCCTACAATCCGTTCGCCTGGGTCGGTCCCGGGGACGAGTACTGACGGCAGCTCCGGAGAAAAGCAGATGCCGGATATTGATCTAGAGAAGTTCATCGAGGCACAAAGGCCAGTCTATGGGCAGGCTCTTGCCGAGCTGACAGCTGGCCGGAAGACCTCTCACTGGATCTGGTATGTCCTGCCCCAGCATGTCGAACTCGGTCGCTCCCAGCGGGCAATCCAGTACGGCATCACGGATCTGGATCAGGCCCGGCGCTATCTTCGGGACCCGGTACTCGGGCCACGGTTGCGGACATGCGTCGAGGCTGTCCTGCTACACAGTGACAAAACAGCATTCGAGATTTTCGGCTCGCCCGACGACATGAAGTTCCGGTCCTGCCTGACGCTGTTCGAGGCGGCGGCGGAAAATGAGGGAGACAGCGAGCTCTTCGGTCGGGCGCTGGATATTTTTTATGACGGCGAGCGGGACGAGCGTACGCTGTCGCTGCTCGGCGCGGATTTATAGGACCGCCAGCACGGGCACCATCATCAGCAATCCAATGATCCCGATGGCGAGTGCCGGTCGCATAAGCTGGTTCTCTTGTCCCACCAGCCCGGAGACGGACGCGGCGAGCACGATCCGGCCGGGAGAGGCCATTGTGATGTTGGAGCCTGCGGCATTCTGCGCCGCAGCGACCACAACAGGATCGAGCGCCAGCCGTTCTGCGACCGTGCTCTGGAATGCCATGAAGAGTGCGTTCGAGCCAGCGTTGCTGGCCGTCAGGAACCCGCCCAGACCGCCGATCGCTGGAACGGCATACAGGTAGGCGGCGCCAGCACCGGCAGCGACGGTTTCCGCCAGTTGGTCCGTCATCCCGGAATGCAGCATCACGTGCCCAAAACAGATGAAACCGGCGACCGAGAGACTGGCGATGCCCCATTGCTTCAGGGCCTGCGGTACAAGCGAACGAACCTCTGCGGCTGGAATGCGCAGGCAGAAGATTCCAGTAAGGGCAGCCAGCAACATCCAGAAACCCGGATGGTGGATCGGAGAGAGGATGAAATCGTAGGCGGGAACATCAATGCGCAACATAGGCGCCGTGATGGCGCCAACATCCGGAACAAGCCTTGTGAGACTCAATGTCCCCATCAGCACGAAGAGCGGAAGCGCGGCTGCCAACAAGCCGTTCCCATCTGTTCGTGCTTTCGAGCGGAGGCGGGCCAGCACCAGTCCCACAATTGTCACTGCAAGACCGGCGATGCAGCCGGCAAGCTCAACACTGATCCAGGCGCTTGAGGTCCAGAGCGCGGCGGCGAGCAGGACACTGTAGGCGATGGCGGAGAGGATGTTCGAGATACTGGTGAGGCTTTCACCGGCAAAGTGGAGCGTGGCGACGGCGCAGAGCAGGATGAAGGGCAGGGTAAGCCATGTCGCTGTTGTGGCCATCTCTCTGGCGGGAAGGCTTGAAAGGTCTGCCCCTAGGACGGTGCCGATGGCAAGCGCCCCCCATGGCACTGCGCATTGCCCGAGCAAAGCGATCAGCGCGGCGCGGGCAGGAGGATAGCCGAGCGCGATCAGCAAGGGCACGGTAACGATGATGCCGACGCCGAAGCCGGTCGCGGATTCGAAGAAGACGGAGACGCCGAGCACAAGGACCAGCACACGCTGCGCCGGGTTCGGAATTGCATCCGCGGCTGCCTTGCCAAGCCGTTCCAGCGCGCCACCGGCCCGCAGCACCCAATAAAGCGTAACACCTCCGAGCAATACATAGGCGACCGTCGCCGTGGTCAGCAGCCCGTCGATAACGGCCGCAGCGATACCGCCCGATTTCAGGGAAAAGTCCGAAACAGTGGCGGCAATCAGGATAGAGACGGCGAGCCCGAGCCCACCCGCCCGCATGGCGGACTGACGCGCGAGAAGGATGGCGAGGGTCGCAAGTATAAGCGGCGCGGCCGCTGTCACGGTAAGCATGCTGGCGTTTCCGGTGATTTGTTCGGCAATGGCTTGTTCTGATGCAAGCCGGAACGGGATCATAACCGCAAGATCTGTCGGGCAGGAAGGTCAAAGCGATGGCATTCTGTTGCCATGAGAAAGCAGACTGAAACCTCCTATGTCGAACGGATCGGCCGAGTCCTGGATAGGATTGCGGAGCCGGCGGACACGCCATTGCAGCTTGGCGAGCTGGCGGAAGTGGCTGCCTTCTCCGCTTACCACTTCCATCGGGTGTTCCGGGCGCTGACGGGGGAGACCGTGCAGGAGGTGGTGCGCCGAGTGAGGATGTCCCGCGCGGCCCACGCCTTGCGCATCGAGCGGGAGACTGTGACGGAAGCGGCGTTCGCTGCCGGATATGGCAGCGCCGAGGGGTTCGCCCGGGCTTTTCGGCAGTGTTTCGGCCTTTCCCCAAGTGCCTATCGGAAGGTATCGGCGCCGCCACCCTACAGGCCGCTCAATACCCGCATTCACTACCGCCCGGAGACGGGAAGCATCCGCCTGATCGCGGACAGGAAGGAGCATGGCATGCAGGTTGAGATCAAGGACGTGAAACCGGATCCAATCATCGCCTGGCGCCATGTCGGACCGTATTATGAAGTCGGAACGAGTTTTAGGGAGCTGCATGATTGGCTCGGACAGCATGCCCTATATCCGTACGTCACTGGGAGTCTGGGGCTTTCCTATGACGACCCGCGAAGCGTTCCCGAGGCCGACCTGCGTTATGACGCCTGCGTTTCTTTCGGTGACGGCGCGCCTATACTTGCGGAAACTCTGCCGGAAAATGCCCGCGTCGATACGCTTCCGGCGGGCCGGTATGCCTGCACGTTACTGGAAGGCTCGTATATGGGCATGGAGGACTGCTTTCATCGGCTGCTCGGTCTCTGGTTGCCGGAAAGCGTGGAGTGCCTTGATGAGCGTCCATGTCTCGAATGGTATCTGAACGATCCGGCCGAGGTGGCGGAGAGTGATCTCCGCACCCTGATCTGTATCCCGTTGAAAGGCTGAGCAAGATGGAAAAGCTGTTTCGCGCTGTGGACGAGCCGGTGCCGGGTGACTTCTCACGCCTGTGGGTGGATGAGAGCCGGGGGTTCGTTGCCAATTGGTATGCTAAAGCCGATCACATTCCCGACCCGGAGGAATGCCGCCGCCGCGTTGGCGCGCATATGCCGGAGATGCTTGGTCTGTTCGATACCCTGGCTGGTTTTGCCGGAGATGATCCGGCCATGATCGCCGCCCTTGCCGGGATTGATCCACCGCCGCTGATCCCGGCCGGCTGTACGGTCCGCGCTTTCACCCAGCCCCGGCCAACCATGCTCCGCAACTACGACTTCCACCCGGACGCGACTGCGGCAATCATCCTGCGCACCGGCTGGTGCGGGCGCGGCGTGCTTGGCATGTCAGAGGGGGTAAGCGGGTTGCTTGACGGCGTGAACGATGCTGGTGTTACGGTGGCCCTGACCTTCGGCGGACGGCATGTCTACGGCTCCGGGTTCAGTATTGTCCAGATCATCCGTTATCTGCTGCAGGTGGCCGATGATGTGGACGACGCGGAGGAGGTGCTGCACCGGGTGCCCTGCGCCTGGGCACATAATGTTATTGTGCAGGATAAATCGGGGAAATCGCTCCGGGCCGAACTGGCGCCGGACCGGGCGCCGCTTGTTGGTGCCGGAAACGCGGTGGCGAACCATCAGGCGGATGTCGCGCCGCGACCGGATTCCGCACGACGGCTCGATACGGCCTGTACGCTTGTGGATGATGCCGAGACTGCGCGGGCGGTGTTTGTCGAGGGGCTTCTTCGTAAGCAGGATTTCGACGACTGGCTGGGGACGCTCTATACGGCAGAATATGTGCCGGGCGAAGGCAAGGCGACGTTTCATTGGCGGAATGGAAGCTGGGATCAGTCACTCACGCAGTTCGATCCGGGCGAGCGTCGGGTCGTTTATCCAGCCTGAAAAACGGGTCTCATAAACACACCGTCATCCCGCACTTGATGCGGGATGACGGTTTTAAATTGGTGTTTGGTTTAATCCGCCAGAATGCCTTCAACCAGCTTCTGCACTGAAAGTGCATCGGCGGCGGACGGCATGGTGTGTGGGGCGCCATCCATCCAGCGCGCCACATTGTCGATCTGCCGGGGCACGGAGACCGAACGCGGGTCTTCCGGCAGTTCCATGCCCAGCTCCCATGGGCCGCCGCTGGTCTGCTCCAGAATGTAGAACCCACTGAGGCGCATGCTTTTCTTCGTGCCGTAGAAGGTGCCTTCGATCCGGTCCGGACCGATGCCGCCGACAGCAGCGCTGTAGCTCACCGGGACGCCATTGCAATCCAGCATGGCATGGACATGGGTCTCGCAGAGTCTCGGATCGGCCTGATAGGTCGGCTTGCTCCAGAGCAGTTCTGCGCGGCCGAGGAAGCGTTCGGTAATGTAGAGATAATGCGAGGTGACTTCCCGGGTGTAGCCGCCCTGGTCTCGGAACCGAAGCCAGTCGGCGTCGGCCTGCCAGTCGCGCGGCCATTGGGAGAAATGCATCACCAGCTCGGCGCTGAGAATGTCCCCCAGGGAGCCGTCTTTCATCGCAGCTTCGATCATTTCGACGCCTTCAAGCGACGCCTGGGAGAAATTCACCACGTTTGGTGTTTTCGTATCTGCCAGACGTCGGACCATCTCCTCGCTCTCTGGCACAGAGATGCCGAGCGGCTTCTCGCAAAAGACAGGCTTGCCGGCATCCATAGCGAGATCGGCATAATGCTTATGGAAGGCGGGCGGGCTGGCGATGTAGACGAGATTGGCTTCCGGTGCCGCGATCATGGCTTCGGCGCTGTCCCAGATCTTCATGTCCGGGAATTCGGCCTTTGCGGTGGCAACGGACTCGGGGCTTGGGTCCCAAGCCCCGACAACCGTGAAACGGTCATGCGGGATCATGTACTGGATCATGCGCCGGCCCATGATGCCGAGGCCTATGACGACGATGTTGTGGCTCTTGCTCATTGGTCTTCTAGGCTTTCTGTTCTTCGGTAAGCGCTTTTAGTAGCCGGTGGCGTGGCCATCCTTGCGTGGATCGGAGCCTGCCTGAAGCACACCGGTTTCCGGATCGCGCCAGACGCACTGGCTGCCGCCGATCGGCTTGTCGACCCTGTCGAGCTTGTGACCTTTGGCTTCCAGAGCAGTGTAGGTCTCCGGCGCGAACTCGCTTTCGACCTGCAGGATGCCTTCGGTGGCGAAGCTGCGCGGCGCGTCCATGGCTTCCTGGATATCGTGGCCAAGGTCCACGACATTGGAAATGAAATTGGCCTGGCCGGTCGACTGATACTGGCCTCCCATCACACCGAAGGGAGCGATAGCGGTATCGTTCTTGAAAACGTAGCCGGGGATAATTGTGTGCATCGGACGTTTGCGCGGCGCGATGCAGTTCGGGTGACCTTCCCTAACATGGAAGCTGTTGCCACGGCTGTGCAGCAAGACTCCGGATTTCGGCGCCATGATGGTGCTGCCGAAGCCGGAGAATAGAGAGTTGATGAAGGAAATCGCGTTGCCCTGCTCGTCGACGCAGGAGAGATAGATCGTGTCGCGATGCAGCGGGAAGTCGCTGTCCTCGAAGTTCCCAGCCTTGTCCATGTCTATCATGGCCCGCATCTTGGCGGTGTGCTCCTCGCCGAGCATCCATTCGACCGGCACATCGGCGAATTTCGGATCGGCGACATAGCAGTCCCGTTGGTGGTAGCCAATCTTGGTCGCTTCGGCGATCACATGCACCCGGTCCGCCTCGCTGAGCGACTTCATGTCGAACCCGGCAATGATGTTCATGATCATTAGCGCGCAGATGCCCTGGCCGTTCGGTGGGCACTCATAAATATCGAAGCCTTTGTAGTCAGCCCGGATCGGCTCGACATATTCCGCATCGGCGGCGGCGAAATCATCCATCGTATGCAGGCCGCCAAGGGAGTTCAGCTTGGCCACCATGTCTTCGGCAACCTCGCCCTTGTAGAACCCGTCGCGGCCCCCGGCGGCGATCTTTTTCAGGGTTTCGGCAAGCAGGGGTTGTTTGTGCACCGTGCCTGCCTTCGGAGCCTTGCCGTCAATCAGCAAGTTTTCGGCGCTTGCCGGGTCGGCTGCCAGTGCTTCCACTTCATTCAGCCAATCGGAGGCGACCCGCGAATGCACCACATAACCCTGCTCGGCGAACTCGATGGCCGGCTGCAGAATTTCGGAGAGACTCTTCGAGCCATGATCCTCGATCAGCTTCGTCCAAGCGGCAATTGCGCCTGGCACAGTCACCGCGTGCGGACTGTGCAACGGGATCTCGTCCCTGACGCCCAGCTCATTCAGCTTCGCCAGAGTTGCGGCAGCCGGGGCTTTGCCGGAGCCGTTGATGGCTATCGGTTTGCTCGCACCTTTCGGAGCGTACAGGGCGAAGCAATCGCCACCGATCCCGGTCATTGCGGGTTCGACAACGCACATAACAGCGCAGGCCGCGATGGCCGCATCCACTGCGTTGCCGCCGGACTTCAGGATCGTAAGCCCTGCCTGGCTGGCCAGCGGATGGCTGGTCGCAATGGCCGCCCGGCGGGCATAAACGGGGGAACGTCCGGGAAGTTGCAGATTTCTCATGGCTTTGACTCTATCAGGTCGGATCGGGCGCATTCGTGCGCGGGCGGGCGGTAATCTGTGCATGAACCGGCGTGGACACCGGAAAGAGGGCTTCCCTAAGATGCGGCGCGAGTTGAGACAAGCGCCGTGGAACATCTTTCCACACTTCGGAACGAGCAACCAGATGGCGCAGGATACTGGGGAATGAAATGAATCAGAAGACCGTAATTACCTGTGCCGTGACCGGCAGTGCCGATACCACCGGCAAAAGCCCGGCCGTGCCCGTCACGCCAAAACAGATCGCCGATGCGGCGCTTGATGCAGGGAAGGCGGGTGCTGCCGTTGTTCATATCCATGTCCGCGACCCGGAAACCGGAAAAGCGAGCATGGATCTGGAATTGTATCGGGAAACGGTGGGCCGCATTCGCGAGACAGGTTCCGACATCGTCATCAACCTGACGACGGGCCCGGGTGGCCGCTTCATTCCGGGCGATATCGAGCCGATCGATTTCGCTGCCGGCACCAGTCTTAAGACGCCGGAAGTTCGGATGCAGCATATTGCGGACCTGCTGCCGGATATCTGCACGCTGGATGTAGCGACGCTGAATTTCGGCGAGCATGCCATGGTCAATGTGCCGAAGCATCTGCGTGCCATGGCCGACCGGGCGAAGGAGCTTGGTGTCACGCCGGAGCTTGAGGTGTTCGACAGTGGTCATATTCTGTTGGCGAAGCAGCTGATCAAGGAAGGCCATTTGAAGTCGCCAGCCCTGTTCCAGCTATGCCTCGGCATTCCCTGGGGCGCGCCGGCAACACCGGAAGGCATGGCCTTCATGAAGAGCCTGTTGCCGGAAGATGCGATGTGGTCAGCGTTCGGCATTTCCAGAGGCGAGTTTCCGATGGTGGCCCAGGCGACCATGCTTGGTGGTCACACCCGTGTCGGGCTTGAGGACAATCTCTATATGTCCCGCGGCGAACTTGCGAAAAGTAATGCACAACTTGTCGAGCGGGCAGTGCAGATCATAGAAAGCATCGGTGGCGAGGTTGCGGACCCGAGCGAGGCCCGCACGGCCTTCGGTCTCGTCCGGCGCAACGACTGAGAATTGGAATAAGACATGTTGAAAGCTGATCTCAGCGGCAAGAAGGCCCTGGTTACGGGCGGTGCGTCCGGCATCGGACGGGCAACCGCCCGCCTGCTTGCAGAATGCGGTGCTGAAGTTGCAGTGAACCATCTGGCCGATGATCCGCGCGGCAAGGAAACCGTTGCCGCGTTTCATCAGGCCGGGAACAAGGCGCATGCCATACCGGGCAATGTTGCGGACCCTAAAGACGCTGACCGTATGGTGGCGGACGCCATCGAGGCGCTTGGCGGGCTCGATATCCTCATCAACAATGCGGGCACGCCGGTCTCGCTCGATCCGATCCCGTTCGAGGATATGGATGCGATGACGGAGGAGTTCTGGTCCACCATTATCAACACCAACCTGATCGGTCCGTTCCGTTGCGCCCGTGCCGCCCGCACTGCGCTGACGGAGAGCCGGGGCTGCATCGTCAACACAGCCTCCATCGCGGCCTTCGGCGGTATCGGCAGCTCGATTGCCTATGCGGCATCGAAGGCGGGATTGATGAACCTGACGAAGAACCTTGCGAAGGCGATGTCTCCCGAAGTACGGGTGAACGCGGTCGCTCCCGGCCTTGTGCGGACGCCCTGGACGGATGGCTGGCCGGAAGAGCGCAAGAACACTTCGGTCGCCAACTCCCTGCTGGGGCGCATGGTCGAGCCGGAGGATATTGCCGAGACCATGCTGTTCTTTTGCGCCAACGGCGCCGTGACCGGCCAAACCTTGCTGGTCGACTGCGGGCGCTTCGGCGCCTGACCCTGATATCAAGCGGAGATTGCTGCCATGAAAGCCTATGAAATCGTCTCGAATGGCGGCGTTGACGCTCTTGCCCTGAACGAGCGTCCGGACCCGAAGCCGGGTCCGGGCGAGGTTCTGGTCCGGGTTCGGGCCTCTTCCATCAATTACCGGGATCTCGCCACGGTTGAGGCGCCAGTTCCCCGGGGCATTCCCTACCCGCGCATTCCGAACTCGGACGGAGCGGGCGATGTGGTCGAGGTCGGCCCCGGCGTGACCCGCTGGAAGGCGGGTGACAAGGTCTGCGGCTGTTTCTTTCAGGGCTGGATCGACGGTGATATCACCCCGGAGATTATGGGGCGGGCACTTGGCGGCACGATTGACGGCATGCTGGCCGAGTATCGCGTGCTGGGCGAAGGCGGTCTGGTCGCCATGCCGGAACATCTCACCTTCGAGGAAGCATCGACACTGCCTTGTGCTGCGCTGACGGCCTGGGTCAGCCTCGTCCATCGTGGTGGCGTCAAGGCGGGCGACACGGTTTTGCTGCTTGGTACCGGTGGGGTTTCGGTCTTCGCCCTGCAGTTCTGCAAGCTGATGGGGGTTAAAGCCATCTGCACCTCCTCCAGTGAGGAGAAAATTGACCGCCTGAAAGCGATGGGGGCGGACGAAGTGATAAACTACCGGACGCATCCTGAATGGCAGGATAAGGTTCTGGAGCTGACGGGCGGCAAGGGTGTGGATCACACAGTCGAGGTTGGTGGAGCGGGCACGCTGGAGCGGTCCATTGCCGCAACACGGGTCGCGGGCAGTATCGGCCTGATCGGTGTTCTGACGGGTGGCGAAATCAATCCGGTCAACATCATGCGAAAATCGATCCGCCTGCAGGGCATCTATGTTGGATCCCGGCGGGTGTTCGAGGATATGAACGCCGCGATTTCACAGCATGGTCTGAAACCGGTGATCAGCGACACGTTTGCGTTTGAGGATGCGCGGGATGCCTTCCACGCCATGCGGGCAGCCGGGCATTTCGGAAAGCTCGTGGTCAAAGCGTAAGGGCCGTTCCGGAGATTGTACTTTTAATCCCGCAAAAGTTGCATAGAAATTTATTCTCCTCCATCATGAAGTTTCTTGATGGAGGGCGCCATGACTTCAGAGAAGAGCTTCGACCCAATCCTGTCGCGCACGAAGGACGAGATGCGTGGCGAAGACTTTCGCGACAGCCAGATCTATGATCTGGAGAACGAGCATCTCGACACGCGGCGCAAAGAGGTCGGCGGCGTCTCGGGTGCTGAGGAGTTTTCTAGGCAGAATTTCTGGAACGATGGGCAATCGGATGGCCATGGCCAGCCTTCGCCCCCGGATTATGATGCAGCTGATTTAATTCCAGGCCTGGAAGGTAGCCGGACGGGACTCGCTATTTCAGGTGGTGGTGTACGTTCAGCAACGTTTGCGCTCGGCCTGCTGCAGGCACTGGCGCGCGAGAATCTCCTGAAACATTTCGACTACCTCTCCACAGTATCCGGTGGCGGCTATATCGGCTCCTCTCTGACATGGCTATTGAGCGAGAAGTTCAGAGAAAAGGGTGGAGAGCCCTACGGACTGGACCGTGACGACTTTCCCTTCGGTACCGCGAAACCAAAGGATCGCTCCGATCCACGGCACTGGAACGGTATGCTGCGTTATCTCCGTGAGCACGCCGAATATCTGGCGCCGAACAAGGATATTTCCATTCTTTCCGGTCTTGCGGTTGTTGTTCGGGGCATCTTGCTCAACCTGTTGGTCTGGGTTCCCCTCTTCACACTTCTGTTCGTAATCTTGCAGTTTGGCTGGCATGTGGACGGGTGGACGGACCTTCTCTTTCTGGTGACGAATCTGGACGCGAGCGACAGCGGGCCTCCGCGTATCCGGGAGTTGCTTGCTCCGGGATACCTCAATCTGCATGAAGTTCTGACTATGGGTGGGATTTCGCTCCTGCTTGTTTTCGCTGTGCTTTCGATTGCCTTTTCGCTTGCTTCGGCTGTTGGCGGCGAAGGTGCTTTCGTGCGCTTTTCCTACCGGAGCCGGCGCTGGTTCGAGGTCAAAGGAAAGTATCTCCTCCCGTGCGCCTTGCTGTTCATCGGTGTTGGCGTGTTGCCTTATGCAGCGGCGTTCTTTTTCAGTTCAATCGGGAGTTTTGGCAGTGCGGGGGCCGGGACGATGCTGACCGGCATTGCATCCGGGCTTGCAGCGGCCCGAAAATCCGAGAACGCAATTGTTAAGGACATACTCCTGCCAGCCATCGCCGTTCTGCTTCTTGTAGGCGGCCTGATACTAACGTGCGGCATCGCCATCGTTGTTCGTGAGGGAGGCAATCTGGAGCAGCCGGGCGACGTTGTTTTTGCCTGGTTCGTCGTCCTGGCTTTGCTGACAGGGTATGTGGTCAACACGAACTACATATCCGTCCACCGTTTCTACCGGGACCGCCTGATGGAGGCTTTCATGCCGATGCAGGCGGCGATCACTGGTAATCAGGTCAGACCAGCACCCGGCGCGAACGAAGCGCAACTGGATGATCTCTGCGATCCGGGTAGTTTTGCCAATTACCATCTCGTGAATACAAATCTGATTTTGGTGGATTCGGATGACGCGCTCTTCCGCCGTCGCGGCGGGGACAATTTCGTGATGTCTCGGATTTATTGCGGCGGGGACGCGGGAGGGTTTCATCCGACCGGGGACTTCTCTGGTGGCGACATGACGCTTGCGACCGCGATGACGGTCTCGGGCGCCGCTGCGCATCCGAACTCTGGTTGGGCGGGAACAGGCCAGACGCGGAACCGGGCGGTTTCCTGGCTGATGAACCTGTTGAATATCCGGCTGGGCTACACGGTGAGGAATGCCGCCTATGACACGCTGGCACCGCTTGCCGGAAAACCAAACCATTTTGACAATATGAAGGTGGAACTCAGCCCATCGGCTTTTGATCGGCATGGAAAATGGTTCCAGCTCAGTGACGGCGGGCATTTCGAGAATCTGGCGATCTACGAGCTCGTGCGCCGCCGCTGCAAACTGATCCTTATTTCCGACGCGGGCGCCGATCCGGCGTTCGGTTTTGGGGATGTGCAGAACACGGTCCGGAGAGTCAGTCAGGATTTCGGTGTGGAGATCACTTTCGGTCGCCCGTTCTGGAGCCGCGAGGCCTATGAGTCACAGAAAGGCTCGGCAACGTCGTCCGGGGAAGACGACGGTTACGGTCATTGGCGCAACCGTCTTTCCAGCCTCGTTCCCCAACACCCAACAGGCTTTCCCGTTGAGGCGACGCGGGCTGACCACGGTTATATCATCGGCACTGTCACCTATCCGGAGGTTGAAGCCGGTGCCGGTAAGGAGATCGGCATTCTGATTTATGTGAAAGCCACCATGATCGATGGCCTCAGTCTGGAGACACGCGGATACAAGGCGGACCATCCGGAGTTCCCGCATCAGTCTACAGCGGACCAGTTCTTCGATCCGGCGCAGTTCGAAGCCTATCGTGAGTTGGGAAATGCTATCGGAGAGGATATGATCGAGGGCACGCGGCTTAAGGATCTTCTTGGTGCCGCGTGGGGATCGGCGGATGGCGACACTGACCTCCCGGTGCCGCCGCCCGCCGATCCTGAATGATGGTTAGTCGCCCTTGAAGTTGGGGCGCCGTTTGTCGATGAAGGCATGCATGCCCTCGCTCTGATCCGCAGTGGCGAACAGGCCCTGGAACATCGCGCGTTCCAGCGCCATACCGGTCTCCAGAGATGCATCCTGCCCACGAATAATGGCCGACTTGATCTGCTGCACGGCAATCGGCGGCATCCGCGTAATGTCTTTCGCCATTTTATAGGCGGTCTCGTACACCTCGGCGTCCGGCACAACCTGGCTGGCAATACCGATAGCGAAGGCTTCCTTGCCGTCGATTGGCCTGCCGGTGAGGCAGAGCCGCATGGCCTGGAATTTGCCGACAGCGCGGGTCAGGCGCTGGGTGCCACCGGCGCCCGGCATGATACCGACTCGGACCTCCGGCTGGCCGACCTGGGCCGTCTCGCCGATCACGATCATGTCGGAATGCATCGCCAGTTCCAGCCCTCCGCCGAGCGCATAGCCATTGATCGCGGCGATCACTGGCTTTGGATAATCGGCGATGTTTTGCCATAGACGCTCAGTCTTGCGGTGGAACATCTCGACAGTCGTCCGGTCCGCCATATCCTTCAGGTCCGCTCCGGCGGCGAAGGCTTTCTCGTCGCCGGTCAGCAGAACGGCCAGCACATCGTCGTCTTCGGTCAGTTCCCGGAAGACCCGGGCCAGCTCCTGTCGAACTTCCAGGTTGAGTGCGTTCAGTGCGTCCGGGCGGTTGATGCGGACAACGGCAATATGATCGTTTTCCTCGCGGTCGCGCGGGTGATCGAGAATGACGACGGACACGGATGATTCCCCTCTGAGTAAGTTGCCGCGCTGAGCCGCGCGGTCGGCATGATTATGCTTCCCGACTGGAAATTGACCGGGATATTAGGCTGTGCATACTGCACCGACAATAAGCTGCGAAATTGAGTTTCGCAAAAAAGAGATTTGGGAGCCGCCTCCATGACCGAAGCCTTCATCTGTGACGCAATCCGTACCCCCATCGGCCGCTATGGCGGCAGCCTGTCCGCCGTGCGTGCGGACGATCTGGCGGCACACCCGATCCAGCAGCTTATGGCGCGGAACGGCTCGGTCGACTGGAACGCGCTGGACGATGTTTATTACGGATGCGTCAATCAGGCCGGTGAAGATAACCGCAACGTCGCTCGCATGGCTCTTTTGCTAGCGGGTATCTCTCCCGAGGTTCCTGGTGCGACGGTGAACCGGCTCTGTGCTTCCGGCATGGAAGCAGTAAACGCGGCGGCTCGTGCGATTCGCTCTGGCGAGGGGGATTTCTTCATCGCCGGTGGTGTGGAAAGCATGTCCCGTGCGCCCTTCGTCATGGGCAAAGCAACCAGCGCTTTCGACCGCAATGCCGAGATCTACGACACCACCATCGGCTGGCGTTTCGTTAACCCGGCGATGGAAAAGCAGTACGGCACCGATTCCATGCCGGAGACGGCGGAGAATGTGGCCCAGCAATTCCAGATCAGCCGCGACGATCAAGACGCTTTCGCGCTCCGTTCTCAGCAGCGTGCCGGTGCCGCAATGGAAAACGGTCGTCTCGCCCGCGAGATCGCTTCGGTCGAAATCAAGGGCCGCAAGGGTCAGGTGACTATCGTCGACACCGATGAGCATCCGCGCCCCACAACCACGCCGGAAGCGCTGGCCAAACTTGGCACTCCGTTCCGCAAGGAAGGCGGGTCCGTCACTGCCGGTAATGCCAGTGGCGTGAATGACGGCGCCGCCGCCATGATCGTCTGCTCCGAGGAAGCCGCCAAGCGCCATGGCCTGACCCCACGTGCCCGGATCATCACCGGTGCTGCCGCTGGCGTGGAGCCGCGCATCATGGGTGTCGGCCCGATCCCGGCCAGCCGCAAGGTGCTGGAACGTGCTGGCCTGAAGGTCGACGATCTTTCAGTGATGGAGCTTAACGAAGCTTTCGCCGCCCAGGTGCTGGCATCGCTGCGTGAGCTCGGCATTGCTGATGACGATCCGCGTGTGAACCCGAATGGCGGCGCCATCGCGCTCGGCCATCCGCTCGGTGCCAGCGGTGCTCGTCTCCTGATGACGGCGACCGAGGAACTGCACGACAAGGGCGGCAAATACGCGCTTTGCACCATGTGTATTGGCGTCGGCCAGGGCATGGCAACCATCATCGAGAAGGTCTGATAAAAATGGCATTCGATGCGAACCGCGCCGATTTCACAGTCGGCGTGATCGGCGCCGGCGCCATGGGGCAGGGGATCGTTCAGGTCTCTCTGCAGGGCGGCATGAACGTTGTTCTGTTCGATGCAAAGGACGGCTCTGCCGCCGCCGGGCGCGAACAGGTGATCAAGCGCCTCGAGCGGCTTGTCGAGAAAGGCAAACTGACGGCCGATGCGGTTGCCGCCATGGCGGACAAGGTCAGTGTTGCCGGCTCTCTCGCAGATTTCTCCGGCTGCCACACGGTGGTCGAGGCAATCTTCGAGAATCTCGAGGTGAAGCAACAGGTATTCTCGGAGCTGGAAAACCACGTCAGCGACAATTGCCTGCTGACCTCCAACACCTCATCGCTGCCGATCGGCTCTATCGCCCGGGTCTGCAAGAAGCCGGAGCGGGTTGCCGGATTCCACTTCTTTAACCCCGTCCCTCTGATGCGCCTCGTCGAGGTGATCCGTGGCCCCGGTACCGAGGAATGGGTAATGGACGGTCTCTGCGCGCTCGGAGAGCGTATGGGCCGTACCCCGGTCAAGGTGAAGGACGCGCCAGGCTTCCTCGTCAATTTCGGCGGCCGCGCCTTCACCACCGAGGGCCTTTCCGTGGTGCATGAGGGCGTCGCCACCCCGGCGCAGGTCGATGCGGTGATGCGCGATTGCGGGCATTTCCGCATGGGTCCATTCCAGCTCATGGATCTGACCGGGATCGACGTGAATTATCCGGTCTCCCAGATCGTCCATCAGCAATACAGCTACGACCCGCGTCTCCGAACCGTGCCGTTGCACAAGGCGCTGTATGATGCGGGCCGGTTCGGCCGGAAGACCGGCATCGGCCATTTCCGATATGACGAAAAGGGCCAGGAGGTAAACACGCCGAGCCCGGACCACGAAGCCAGTGCTGCGCCTGCGGTGCAGGTCTATTGCGCGAGTCCGCCGTCGGAGTTGAGCGATCTGCTGGCGGGGGTCTCGCTTGACGAGATCGACGATGGCAGTTCTCCGATCGTCGCCGCGCTTTTCGGAGAGGATTGCAGCACCTTCGCCAGCCGTATGGGTATCGACCATAGACGCCTCGTCGCCATCGACGTGACCGGCGATACCTCCAAGCGCGTGACGATCATGTCCGCGCCGGGGGCGTCCACTGAGGCGCTGAACGCGGTCTCGGCGGCATTGCAGAAGAATGGCCGCAAGGTCACTGCGATTGCGGATTCGGCCGGTTTCATCGGTCAGCGTATCCGAGGCATGGTCGGAAATCTCGGCTGCGAAATGGCCCAGATCCAGATCGCCGATCCGGATTCCATCGACCTCGCCATGAAGCTTGGCCTCAACTATCCGCTGGGTCCGCTGGAGATTATCGCCGATCTCGGCGTCGAACGGGCCTTCGCCATCATGGCGGCAATGCATGCCGTCAGCGGCGACGACCGCTATCGGCCTAGCGTCTGGCTGCGCCGCCGTGCACAATTGGGCCTCGATATCAAAACCCCCAACTAAGAGACGCGAGGAAACGCCATGAGCGGCGAGAACGATACAGGGACTGAAGCACGCAAACCCTTCATCCTGGAACGGCCGCTCTGGCGTGGCGTCTTCAACGGCGTAGTGCTTTGCCTGGTGATGATCGGCGCCCAGTATCAGGGGTGGCTCGGCCCGGACACTGATGTGACCGGCGAGAGTGTCTACCGTGCCGTGGTCTATGGCCTGGTCTTCGGCGCTGTGATGTATATTTACACCTCATGGCGCGTGAAGCGGCAGAGCCGGGCGGGCGATGCCGCTGCGAAGGCCGCACGCGAAAGCGTCGAAGCTCGGCTCCCACCCTCCGACGAGAAGTAATCACCTCGGAACTGATACCCGGAGCGGGTCATGGCCCAATACAAGATCTACGGAGAGCGCGCGCATCTCGCTCGCGTTCGTGATGCACTGTCCGACATCCTGCATGGCTGCAGCACCGAATTCCTGAAACTCCCTGACGACAAACGCTTCCACCGGTTCATCCCGCTGGAGCCGGAAGATTTCATCCGCCCGGCAGACCGCAGCGTGGCCTATATTGTGATCGAGATCTCCATGTTCGAGGGCAGGGCGCCGGAGACGAAGAAGGCGCTGCTGCATGGGATCATGGAGCGGGTGCCGGAAGGGCTGGGTATCCCGGTCGAGGACGTGGAAATCACGATCTTTGAGACGCCGATGGCGAACTGGGGGATACGCGGGAAGACGGGTGATGAGTTGGTGCTGGGGTATCGGGTTAACACCCGTGATGATTGCTGAGCCTTTTCTTGTAAAATATAAATCGCTTCATACTTTTTAATGTAAATTAATCTGATCATGTATATATCGTGATCCATATTTATGTATAATTGTTAAAATATAATTGCTGGATGTTACAAATAACTTATTTTTGAATGAAGTTATGGGGCTGTATTTCTGGTTTTTAATATATAATAATTATTATTATAATTTTTGACCAAAAATAAATGTAATAAGAAATAAATTTACTTAATAGTGATTAATTTTTCATTATTTAGTGATGGTTTTGCGCTGTAATTTTATACAAAGACATGGTTGAAAGTAAATTTATTTCCATTTTTTCTATTGATTCCAATTTTATATTCTGTTTTAGAAACCATTATCGACTAAGATTTGATCATATTATCAAAAATAGTTCGTGACATTTTCAGTTGAATTGGAAAATTTGGACAACACATGACATTTTTAAATAAAATATCGATTATATTAAAGGTAGGGGTTGGTTTTGGTGTTATTATTTCGTTTTTAGTACTTATTAGTATTACGGGAGGTGTAAATCTTTATTGGGCGGGAGGGAATTTTTTAAGATATCGTGAGATTACACTCCAAACAACTCTTGCTGGAGGCATTCAGTCGAATCTTCTCGATATGCGCCGCGCTGCGAGCGAATTCTTGCGCTCCGGTTCGAACAGCGACTCGCAGACAGTACGGGAGCGCAATGAGCTGACGATCAGTTTGGTCGACGCGTATCTTGGAACGAATATGAGCGCTGACGTGCGTCAGACGTTGCTTGAAACGCGTGAGCGGCTGGGAGCCTATCTGATCGATTTTGACGGGATTGTCGAACTTCAGAAAGCCGAAAGTACTTTGGTCCGAGGAGCTTTCGACTCTCTCGGCACGGACATGCGGAAGAAGACCAGCATCATAATGTCCACAGCCTTCCGCGACGGTGATTCCGTAGCCGCGTCCATGGCCGGCCATGTAATGGAGCATTTGATGTTCATGCGCATGACCGCGACGGAACTCGTCCTGCTGCGCAACCAGAAAAGCTATGACGACGCATTGAAGCAGAATGCTGCGATGGTGGAGGATCTCGAGAAGCTGCTGCAACGTCTTGAGAATTCGGAGCAAATCAAGCTCGTCGAGGAAGTTAACGCAATGAGCGTGGATTTCACCGACGTGCTCCGGCAATTGATGGAGATCATAACCAAGAGAAAGCATATCGTTGACGAGGTTTTGGAACGCATCGGGTCTCGTGTCGAGACGGATATGGAGGCTCTGAAAGGCACCATAAAAGCGGAACAGGATACGCTTGGTCCTTCGACTGCCAGTGCGATGGAGCGCGCTATCGCGATGACCGGTGCCATATCGCTAGTGAGTATCCTTCTTGGAACGTTGTTCGCTTTGATGATCGGCAAGGGAATCTCGAACCCGATACGTTCCATTACGCGGTCGATGGCGAGACTGGCCGATGGCGACAAGTCCGTCGAGATCCCCGGGGCCGATCACAAGGACGAAATAGGCGCTATGGCGAAAGCGGTCCATGTCTTCAAAGAAAATATGATCAAGGCCGAAGAGCTGGCTGCGGAACAGGACACCCAACGCCGGAATCGTGAAGAACGTGCTGTTGCTATCGAGACGATGACACAGGACTTCGACCAGAGCGTTACCGGTCTTCTCGAAGCGGTGTCTAATGCTGCGAAGGAAATGGAAGGCACCTCGATATCCGTGTCCTCAATTGCTGATACGACAAATTCGAAAGCGGTCACCGTCACTGCGTCGGCTGAGCAAGCTTCTGCGAATGTTCAGGCGGTGGCTACGGCGACCGAAGAGTTGTCCACGTCGATCAAGGAGATCAGTTGGCAGGTCTCCCAAACCTCGGATGTCGCAATCCGGGCTGTTGAGCAGGCGGACGATACCGATCGTCAGATCAATAACCTCGCCGAAGCGGCGAAGAAGATTGGAGACGTCGTTGATCTCATTGCAGCCATTGCCGAGCAGACCAACTTGCTGGCGTTGAACGCAACGATTGAGGCGGCGCGGGCTGGTGAATCTGGAAGAGGATTTGCCGTTGTGGCCGGCGAAGTGAAGAATCTTGCCAGTCAGACCGCCAAAGCGACGGAGGATATCGCGACACAGATTGGCGCGGTACAGGCCGAAACGAGCACGGCTGTTGCGGCGATTCAGGGAATCCGCCAGACAATCGGCGAGATCAGCGAAATAGCGTCTGGCGTCGCGGCCTCGATTGAAGAGCAGGGAGCGGCCACGTCGGAGATCGCAAAAAATGTCGAAGAAGCCGCGAAAGGGGCCGAAGAAGTGTCTACAACCATAGTCGACGTGAAAACGGCCGCGGGTGACGCGGGTGGCGCCGCGGTGCACGTGACCGGGCTTGCCAGAGATCTGAACGGGAAAGCCGACTTGCTCCGTGGAGAGGTTGAGAGGTTCCTTTCCGGGGTAAGAACCGCCTGACGGGGGAAGACGGGGCGGTCGACGACACTGCGAAGACTGAGCGCGAGCGGGGCGAGGTGGATTTGGAGAAGCTAGACGAGGGGTGATCCCCATGGCCGGTAATGAATCTGCGGCGAGCACGCCCATTTCGACCGCGTCCGCGATGCGCTGTCCGACATCCTGAATTGCGGGAACAGGATTGCGGGGACACGCGACTTATTTAGAGACCATCTCCATCTACCCGAGCCAAGTATTGGAACACCGTCTGCGGGAACTGACCGAGCCTGCAATATCCTGTTTTGCTTGAAGCCCTCTCCCAGCTTGATTTAAGAGATTGGGCGGTTTGAGGCTGAGCTTGGGGACGGCTGACGATCACCTGTTATGCTCGATATGTAATCGACGCGGGCAAGATCGCGGAGTTCGAGGAATATTCGCGGATGTGGCTCGATCTCGTGCCGCGATTTGGCGGTGCCGATCACGGGTATTTTCTGCCGTCTGAAGGCGAAAGCGACGTCGCGCTGGCAATATTCAGTTTTGAAAGCCTGGCGCCCTACGATGTGTACCGCAAGGAAGCCGCTGGCAATCCGGATGTGCAGAAGGCGATGGAATTTGCAAACGAGACAAAGTGCTTACTGCGTTATGAACGTTCGTTCTTCCGGCCCCTGCTGACCGGCAGGAATAAGTGACCCAATAGCTCTCATAAATCGTCATCCGGGACCCCGATCCGGGATCTGGCAGGTGAAGAGAGCAGTTTTGCTATGGCCAAAGTCTCGGCTCCGGGGCCGGGACGGTGATGCAAAAAATCACCTCGTTTGACGAGATATCCCGCATGTAAACCGCCCTTGTTTCGCTTGTCACTCGTTTGCAATTGGTGCTTGTGCCGGAAATGTCAAAATAAAGCGTGTTTGTTCATTAAGAGCGCTCTCACATTTTATTTGTCCTGCCAACTTATGAGTTACCAGGTTGTAAACAATACTTAATCCAAGACCGCTTCCACCTTGTCCGCGTGTGGTCGTAAAAAACGGATCGAACGCATGGTCGAGAACGTCTTTCGTCATTCCTTTTCCATTGTCGCCATAGGTCAACGTTATAGCATCTTCAAATGACGCTATCTCGATCTGGATTTTACCTTCGCGTCGCTCCACTCCAAAGCCGTGCCGTACAGAGTTCACAACCAAGTTTGTCAGGATTTGCGCGATTATCCCTGGATATGTCGTGACAACCAAATTGTCTTGGCCGGTAATATTAATTGCGTGGCCGCCAGGTTTCAGTTCAGGCTGTAAGCTATCGGCAACGGTCTGTACGTATTCGACGAGATCGATAGGTCGTGATTTTTCTATGCTTTGATCAACGGAAATTTGCTTGAAACTGCTAATAAGGTTTGCAGCCCTCCCCAAATTGGAAAGCAGCATGCGCGTTGTCTGGCTTACTAGGGTGAAATAGTTTTCAAGTCTGCTCCGGCTTATGTTTCCCTTTTTGTAATCCAAAAGTAAATTATCGGTCATTTCTTCGAAATGAGACGCAGCTGTGATGGATATTCCTAATGGAGTATTGATTTCATGAGCGACACCAGAAACGAGTCCACCTAGTGCCGCCATTTTCTCCGACTCTATTAACTGGTCTTGTGTTTTTTGGAGCCGGCTAACTGTTTCTTGTAGTGTATCATTTGTACTGACGAGTTCAGCTGTTCGCACGGAAACTGTGTTTTCAAGTTTATCTTTAGCGTCTTCTAGTGCCGCCTCTGCAGATTTGCGGCGATTGATATTTATGAGCAAAAGAAAAATCACCAAGAACAAAACAATGAAGGAAATAATGGCGCTCCAAATTTCCGATTTAAATGTTTCATAGGCTGAGAACGGTTTTTGAATAAATTCGGCGTCCAGCGGGAGGTCGTCGACATCGATACCCATGCGAACCATAATGGGATAATTAAAAATATACTTTGTTGGAGCAGCCATGATTGGGATTGAGCGGATATTTTCTCCTGCAAGAACCCGTGCTGCAATCTCCGCAGACGCGCGGCCTTGATCATTCGCTGAACTAACCTTACCGCCTATCGCGAATTTGTCGTCGTCCGCAGTTTTCCAGAATACGAAACTAGCGGCGGGGGAAACCTTGCTGATGGCCCCTCGAACTTCATTATAATCTCTCGTAATGCCGAATCTATCCTTGGCATATGCGATGCCTATGACGATATCTTCACTCGTCAATTGTGACGATATATCCTGAATTTCTTCTACCGTTTTATCCAGGTGAAACGCAAAAGGGAGATCGCTCTCCATTTCCATCAAAAAGGTCAAGGCATGACGCGGACCCGCTCCATTGTGAGCAGAGTTTCCAAATACGGCAACAGTGCTGGCGTTTGGCCTTAGTTCGCGCGCTATTTCCAATGTAGAGAGAAAGTCATTCTGTTCAGTAATACCGGTGTAGGGGATATATTGGGGGATCAGAATTTCGCGAATACTATTAACATCCACGAATATGACGGGTGCGCCGTCAAATAGGTCATGGTATTTGGAAACAACGAAACGCATTGCGGGGTCATCATTGGCAACGACTATATCGAATTTTTGCGCGCCAAATCGCCATTTCAGATGATTTGCAAAATAATCATAGTCAACGACGCCACGCTTTCCAATTACATCCATTTGTTCAATGAATAAGGATGCATTAATATTTTTTTCTTTAAGGGTGCTTCTAAATCCTTGTACTTCGCTGTCCGCCCAAACTCCCCCCCAATTGAAGGAATTTATGATCAGGATACGTTTTTTCTCTTCAATCGCATGGGATTGAGATGCAGTGCAAATTGTTGCCATCACAAAGAACGAAAATAAAATGATACTGTAGAGAGGCGTTTTTCTAGAGAGCATCAGAGTTTCCAAAGCGTTATAAATGCTTGAAATGTTATCGAATGATTATGAATAATTATTTAAGTGCTGTGTTTTTACGCTAAAAAAATATGTGTTTGATGGGCTGCCGGGTGTAGGCAGTTCGATTTGCCGGAGAGCGGAACTTGTTTCGGGGCGCGACGATCACCGTCACGGGGCGGGCAATGGCGCTCTCCTTAATTCGTCATCTCGGACCTGACCCACGATCTGGCAAGTGAAGAGCGCAGCACTATGATCGCCGAGGTTCCGGTTCTTGGGCCGGGTTGAACGGATTGGGAGAGTGGGGCTGATGTCCTGCGAGTGGAAAAAAATCGAAACGAAAGGTGCATCTTCGGTCGAGCCCTATGAGCTGGGCGAGAGGAGATTTTCCGGTTTCCATTGCGCTGACGCTGTGGATGTATGAAGCCACCAACGCGGAGCTCTCGAAGCTGGCATTTTTGCAGGTTTACCGCCCCATTAACCAGTCAGAAACACCTTGCAAGCCAATGTGGGCTGAATTATTCATGCGGTGAGTAAGCTTTTCGCCGGATCGCCATAAGCTTTTTCTGCCCGGCGTTCAAGTTACATCAAACACTAACGCGTCGGGACCATCATGAGCTTGTACACAGATTACTTGGCTGAAATTGAAACTCGGAAAACCGAGAATTTGCACCCCAAGCCCATTGAGGATGGGGCACTTGTAAAAGAGCTCATCGCGCAAATAAAAGATACCGGTAACGCGTACCGGGAAGATTCCATCAAGTTCTTTGTTTACAATACGCTGCCCGGAACGACGAGTGCTGCCGGCGAAAAGGCCAGATTTCTGAAAGAAATCATTCTGGGTGAAGCGGTCGTCGAAGAAATTTCGCCGACCTTCGCTTTTGAACTCCTGTCCCATATGAAGGGCGGCCCTTCTGTTGAGGTTCTGCTCGATCTGGCTCTGGGCGATGATGAAGCTATTGCGCACACAGCAGCCGAAGTTCTGAAAACACAGGTTTTGCTTTATGAGGCTGATACCGACCGCCTGAAGGACGCGTACGCAGCCGGTAATCAAGTCGCCAAGGATGTCCTTGTCAGCTATTCGGACGCGGAATTCTTCACCAAGCTTCCGAACGTAGACGAAGAGATCAAGGTCGTTACCTACATCGCCGCAGAAGGGGATATCTCCACCGATCTTCTGTCTCCCGGCAATCAGGCGCATTCCAGGTCCGACAGGGAGTTGCACGGTAAATGCATGATCTCAGAGAAGGCCCAGGCTGAGATTCAGGCACTGAAAATTCAGCACCCCGACAAGAGAGTGATGCTGATCGCCGAGAAAGGGACAATGGGCGTTGGGTCCTCCCGCATGTCGGGGGTCAACAATGTCGCCTTGTGGACCGGCAAGCAGGCCAGCCCCTATGTTCCGTTTGTGAATTATGCTCCGATTGTTGCCGGCACGAATGGTATCTCGCCAATTTTCCTGACGACTGTGGGCGTTACCGGCGGCGTCGGGATCGACCTGAAGAACTGGGTCAAGAAGCTCGACTCCAGCGGCAAGCCGATTTTGAACAACGATGGTAACCCCATTCTGGAGCAGAAATACTCCGTCGAGACAGGGACCGTTCTCAAGATCAATACGAAAGACCAGAAACTCTATAGCGAGGATGGTGGCGAAGAGCTTGTCGATGTCTCTTCATCCTTCACACCGCAAAAAACGGAATTCATGAAGGCTGGCGGCTCCTATGCCGTGGTCTTCGGCAAGAAGTTGCAGACCCTCGCATGCGAGACGCTCGGGATCGAGTTGAAGTCCGCCTTCGCTCCCTCCAAGGAAATTTCCCACCCGGGACAGGGCCTCACGGCAGTCGAGAAGATTTTCAATGCGAATGCGGTCGGGGTCACGCCGGGCAAAGTGCTTCATGCCGGCTCCGACGTTCGGGTGAAGGTGAATATCGTCGGCTCCCAGGACACGACTGGGCTGATGACGTCCCAGGAGCTGGAGGCGATGGCTGCGACCGTCATTTCGCCGACAGTGGACGGCGCCTATCAGTCCGGCTGCCACACCGCGTCTGTGTGGGATTTCAAGGCGCAGGAGAATACGCCGAAGCTGATGGCGTTCATGCACAAGTTCGGCCTGATTACTGCGCGTGATCCGAAGGGCGTTTATCACTCCATGACCGACGTCATTCACAAGGTTCTGAATGACATTACGATTGATGACTGGGCGATCATCATTGGTGGGGACTCTCACACCAGGATGTCCAAGGGCGTTGCCTTCGGCGCTGACTCCGGAACTGTCGCGCTTGCTCTGGCGACAGGCGAAGCGACCATGCCGATCCCTGAATCTGTGAAGGTGACCTTCAAGGGAAGTATGAAGGATCACATGGATTTCCGTGACGTAGTCCATGCGACGCAAACTCAGATGCTGGAGAAGTTTGGCGACAACGTTTTCCAGGGACGGATCATCGAGGTCCATATTGGAACGTTGCTGGCTGACCAGGCCTTCACGTTCACGGACTGGACTGCTGAGATGAAGGCAAAAGCATCCATCTGTATTTCCCAGGATGATACCCTGATCGAGTCCCTCAAGATCGCCAAGCACCGCATCCAGATCATGATCGACAAGGGCATGGACAACGATGCCCAGGTCCTTCAAGGCCTCATCGACAAGGCGGACAAGCGCATCGCTGAAGTGAAGTCGGGCGAGAAGCCAGCGCTGGCGCCGGACGCGAATGCCAAGTATTTTGCGGAAGTTGTCGTTGATCTCGATACGATTGACGAGCCGATGATCGCCGATCCGGATGTGAACAACATCGATGTCTCCAAGCGATATACCCACGATACGATCCGCCCGATCTCCTATTACGGCGCGGAGAAGAAGGTCGATCTTGGCTTTGTCGGCTCTTGCATGGTGCATAAGGGCGATGTGAAGATTGTCGCCCAGATGCTCCGGAATCTGGAGAAGCAGAAAGGCGAAGTGAAGTTCAAGGCACCGTTGGTGCTTGCCGCGCCCACCTACAACATCATTGACGAGTTGAAGGAGGAGGGGGACTGGGAAGTCCTGCAGAAATACTCTGCCTTCGAATTCGACGACAGCGCGCCGAAGCAGGCCGCGCGAACCGAGTACGAAAATGTGCTCTATCTAGAGCGCCCGGGCTGCAATCTCTGTATGGGAAATCAGGAAAAGGCGGCCAAGGGCGATACCGTTCTGGCCACGTCGACGCGCCTCTTCAAGGGACGCGTGGTCGAGGATTCCTCGGACAAGAAGGGCGAGTCTCTGCTCGCTTCGACTCCGGTCGTCGTGCTCTCCGCGATCCTTGGAAGAACGCCGAACATCGATGAGTACAAGGCGGCGGTCGAAGGGATCAACCTCACCAAGTTTGCCCCGCCGCTGCAGAAACCGCTGGATACCCAATCGGCGCATTACTAAGGCTGCCGTCGGGAACCCGGCCCTATACGTCGTCATCCCGGTTTTGACCGGGGTGACGGAATCTACGTGATCGAGGCCAGAATGCCTTCAGGGCGCTGAGGCCCCCGTCTCTCCGGGCACATGCCGCAGCCATTCCTCGGTTTCGAGTTTTTTCGCCGCGAGTGTTGTTGCCGCTTCCATCTCCTGCTCCGTGATCATCCTCTCCTCTATTCAGGGGCTTGAATGTCCCGATCATGCGCGCAGGTCACCTCCTCGCGAACAAAAGCCGTTCCTGATCAGGGTGCCTGGGGGGCAATGCTCTGAGGCCATTTGGACTCAGTTCGCGGCCCAATGCGGGAATGCAACGATTTTTACTCGTGTTCCTGAAAAAATTGTCAGTTAAGCTGAATGTTCTTGCAGTTCATAAAGTTGCCGCACTCAAAATAAGTGATTTGGTGTAGGGCTTGCTTCCTGCTCTGAGCAGCGCTGAGCATATGCAGGAGATATTTGATGACGTCTGTTAACTCATTCCTTTCCCACGAAGTTTACTGGCACCCAATTTCGGCGACGGAATTTAGGGAACGCACGCAGAAGAACGCCGATGAGGCCGAGCGCGTCACTCTTTCAAACGGGACGGAAGTCGCCGTATCTGGGCACGCTTACGACAATCAAAATCATATGTTCAGCGATGAGGACGCGGAGCGGCTGAAGAGTCAGATGTCGCGGTTCCGTCATGAGAGTTCTGAGGAGTTCGCGTCCAGTTATGTGACGATGCAGGATGCTGAAGGCGAGCCGTTGGCATCGATGGATCTCAGCTTTGTCACCTTCTATAGCACCGAAGAGCTCGTTTCCTCCCTGACCTCGATGTCGATTACGCGCTTCGTGGACTTCGAGAATGCTACGGAGAATGAAGTCGGGCTGCGGGAGCTGCAAGTCTCTGACGAGCGCCAAATGGACCGCCTGGAGGACTTGCTCACTGCCGAGAAAGAGCTGAAGGCGATCTATGGTAACGATATCAAAGTGGCCTACGACAGCCAGAGCGACGAAATCGTTATACTGACGCCGGATGATGTGGGGTACGCGCAGACGAAAACCGGTGAGGAGGCTCTGGAGGTAGTCCGGATGGCGATCTACAACCACACTGACGATTTTGACGTCGACCGGGCCAAGGAAATAGCCGAGAAGTTCGGTTAACGTTTGCCTATGCCGGGCACGGAGGGAGCCGGGCATATTTTGCCGGGTAGGCTCTATTGGAGTTGTTTTTGGGGCAGGCGTGTCAACCTGTCACGAGACGTGGCGGAGCCATTCCTCTGTTTCGAACTTCGCCGCCGCGAGTTTCTCAGCCGCTTCCATCTCTTCCGCACTGATTGCCCCGTCCGTTCCGCCATGCAGTGTTTTGAACGTGCCGATCATGCGGGCGATAACGTCCTCTCGCGTCATGCCGGTTTGGCTGCGGACCGGGTCAACGCGCTTCGCGGCGGATGTGACCCCTTTGTCGGAGAGTTTTTCGCGGCCGATACGGAGCACCTGCATCATCTTTTCCGCGTCCATATCGTACGACATTGTCACATGGTGGAGAACGGTGCCGCCGGAATAGCGTTTCTGCGCTGCACCGCCGATCTTGCCCTTGGGACTGGATATGTCGTTCAGCGGCTTGTAGAAGGCGTCGATCCCGACCTCTTTCAAGGCTTGCAGCACCCAGGCGTCGAGAAAGGCATAGGACGCGGCGAAATCCATATGGCCGACCAGTTCACCTGGCGCGTAGAGCGAGTAGGTGATGGCAGAGCCTGGCTCGACGAACATTGCTCCTCCGCCGGTTCCGCGCCGCACTATCTGCACGCCAAGCCTTTCGGCGGCTTCCACATCGACCTCGTTTCTGAGCGACTGGAAATTGCCGATGATGATGGCCGGGCGGTCCCACTGCCAGATCCGGAGTGTCGGTGCGCGGCGCCCTGCCGCCACCTCGCGAGCAAGGACATCATCGACAGCCAGATGCATGGCGGGGGACATAGGATCAGTATCGATGATCTGCCATTCGTAATCTCGCCAACTCTTGGCGACACCGAGGGCCCGGCGCACGGCGATGGCGATTGCCTCGACAGAGAAGCCGACCAGCGCCGTGCTAACGGGAATGCCCTGGTCGAGTGCAGTGATGATCTCCTCGCTCGATGACTCGGCGGGGAGGCCGTTCAGTGCGGCGGTGATGTCGGCGAGGGCTTCGGCCGGCTCCAGAAAGAAATCGCCGGAAATCTGGACGTCCGTTAGTTTGCCGTCACGCACCTCCAGATCGGCTACCACCAGTTTGCCGTCCACAACCTTGTATTCACCATGCATCAGAATATCTCCTGTTTCGGCGCGCGGAGACTTGCGCGTCGGGCCAGGTTTCGCAAGGGAGTATCGCCGCTCTTTCGACGGAACGAGGATTTTGATGATTGGCGGGATGAAAGAAGGAGAGCGTCACGCATTTTTGCAGGACGAATGAAGCGGGATTTTGCTTCTCAGGCGAAGGAGGTGAGCCGGCTCGCTGCCGCTTTGAATTCTCCAGCTTGCATGAGTGCGGGAACTAGGTATCGTAGTATTGTCATCTTGTTAGCTCATGTTTTAATGGTTAATTTTTTGTCGCAAACATGCCTCGGATATAACCAGCGCCATACCGGAAACGCTTGCAACCGAACGAGCGGGCGTGCGCGCTGAGATGCCGAAGTCGGATATTGTCGCGGAACATGAGATCGACAGTCAGCTCGTAATGTCTTTCAAGACGTTTTGGGAGCAATGTTGCGACGGCGGCCCCGTTCCGGACCGGCTGCATTTCACGGCAGAAAGTCTGTTGCCCTGGATAGGCCATGTGCAGATCGTAGAAGTGATTGATGACGGTCGGGATTTTTTCCACCGGCTGGTCGGGATAGAGATCGCCAGTGTCGTAGGCCGGGATCTGAGCCGGAAATATGTATCCAAATCCGCTTACAAGATTGGGGCCGAAGCTATGTTGTCACGGTACCGCGAGACGAGAGATCGGGGAATCCCGACCTTTCGGAAGGGGGAGATGATATGGGCGCTGAACAATTCCTGGGTCGCTTTCGAGTCGGTCACAGTGCCTGTCGGGTACAGCGGTGGGGAGCAGGTCGATCAACTCATCACGGTGATCGACTATCCGAGCCTCCCGACGTCGCGGGACCGGTAAATCCAAAACGCTGAGTCCGTAGCGTCCCGTTCAGCGGATATGGGCCGGAAAGTTCCTGCGATTATCGAGTGAACCAATGAGTGTTGCCGATACTCTAACGCTGTTTTTCGTTCTCGCCGCTATGGCGGCTCTGCCGAGTTCCAGCGTCGCACTGGTGGTTGCCCGATCTGCCCTGTATGGAGTGCGCCATGGTCTGACCGTTGCCGCCGGGATCGTGACGGGCGACCTGATTTTTATGACGATGGCGATCCTGAGCATGGCCGCCCTGGCGAGCCAGCTCGGTGCTCTGTTTGCGCTGATCAAGTATGCCGCCGCGCTCTATCTGATCTGGTTCGGTGTGACGTTGATCCGGGCGCAGCGGGCGAGAGCCCCACTGGAAAAACGAGCTCCTGAGCCCGGGAGCAGGCGAGATGGCCTGGTTGCGAGTTTCGCTGCAGGTCTGTTGCTTACCCTCGGCGATATCAAGGCGATCTTCTTCTATGCCAGCCTGTTGCCGACCTTTGTAGATCTCGGCGCCATGTCTGGAGCGGACATGGCGCTGCTTTACACCATCATGATAGCTTCTGTCGGAGGGGTGAAGGTGGCCTATGCGTTGGCCGCATATCGGCTGGGCAAGACGGCGCAGGATTTTGCTTATTTGAAACAGGCAAAGACGTTCGCGGGGACGTTCTTCGTCGCAGCCGGTGGGTATCTGCTGCTCAAGCCTTAGGGCAGCGATTTACCCGCGCTTTCTCCTTTTTCTGTCATCATTTCCGCGAAAGCGGGGACCGGGTGACGGAGGGGACGGCTCCATGATCGCCCCGGTCTTGGCTCGACAACCTGAATGACGAACTTTGGGTGGCAGTATTGTTGTATCGGTGGAATAGGGGCGTATAAGGAACCGCCTTTTCTCCATTCCCGAAAGAGCTCTCCCATGTCCGACCAGGATGATGAATACGTCTACGACGTGGTAACTGGCGAATGGCGTCCTGCGTCCGAAGTAGCGGCAGAGCAGGCTGCAGCGAACGAAGTGCACGATGCCGGGGGCAATGTCCTCGCCGACGGAGATTCGGTGGCGCTGGTCAAGGATCTGAAGGTGAAGGGCGCCGGGCAGACCTTGAAGCAGGGTACGGTCATCAAATCGATACGGCTGACTGGTAATCCCGAGGAGATCGATTGTAAGTATGAAGGCATCAAGGGTCTGGTGTTGCGTACGGAATTCGTTCGCAAACGCTGAGGCGCTAAACAAGTCTCCCTGGAGCATTGTAAGGTTTTCGTCCTGGCCTCTCCTCAATCCCCGGCTTGCTTGGATCCGCCGTCCTGAAGTAGCGATGCGACGATCCGCTGCGCCTGTCTCCGCCGTTACCGCACAGACTTGATCGTGAGAGGTACTGCCTCCTGCTTGCCGAAAGGTTCGTGGAGGTCGTATAGGAAATGATGGATATTGGTTCTCTGCTCAGCCTCGCGGCAGGCACCTTAGGGTCGCCTGTTGTGCTCTTCTTCACCCTCGGCTTCGCGGCTGCATTGGCGCGGGTCGATCTGTCCCTGCCGCAGCCGGTTGCCAAGACCGTAGCGCTTTACCTGATGCTTGCGATTGGCTTCAAAGGCGGTGTCGGTCTTGCAGAGACTGGTGCTGGGCTTGCGAGTTTTCTTCCTCTCGCAGTCGGCATCCTTTTCAGCGCCTTGTTCCCTTTTATTGGATACGCTGCTCTTCGTTCGACGAGCGGCCTTAACCGGACGGACGCAGCGGCTGTCGCTGCCCATTATGGGTCTATCAGCATTGTCACGTTCCTTACGGCAATTCAGGTACTTTCAGATCGGGGAGATACAGCGGAGGGCGTTCTTGTTGCTGTTGCCGCCGCAATGGAAGCTCCTGCCATTGTCGCCGGTCTCTGGCTGGCGGCAGCGGCCGGCCGGTCGGCGGGCGGTTCGGGCGCGTCAGGCGCCTCAGGGGGCGGGGAAGCCGTTTCGTCCATTTCAATCCGTGAAGCGGCGCTCAACAGTTCGGTTGTCCTGCTGCTTGGAGCCGTAGCGATCGGCTGGTTCACAGGGCCTGCGGGTATGGCCGACGTAAAACCTTTCATCGCGGACCCTTTCAAAGGGGTGCTTTGCCTGTTTCTGCTCGATATGGGGGCTGTCGCGGGGCGGGGGTTGTTGCAGAACCGCAAGGCTATATCTGTTGGCCCGATCTTGTTCGGGCTTTACATGCCATTGGTTGGCGCAGGGCTTATGGCGATGGCGGTGTGGCCTCTGGAGCTGTCTGTGGCCGGGAAGGCGCTGATGATGGTGCTCGCTGCCAGCGCCTCCTACATTGCTGTGCCTGCGGCGATGCGGCTTGCTCTGCCACAGGCTAATCCGGCGATCTATACCACGCTGTCGCTCGGTGTGACGTTTCCGTTCAATGTTGTGATCGGCATTCCGCTCTATATCGCGCTCGCGGATATGCTGTTCTCGGCGGCACGATAGGGAGAATCGCCATGGAGACCCATTCGAAAGTCCGCCTGGACATTCTGATCGAGCAGCTCGCGGTGCCGCGTCTTGCGACCTTGCTTGACGGACTGGAGGGCGTGAACGGATACACGATTCTGCCAGTTCAGGGCGGCAGTGGCCTAAATGGGATCTGGACGCGAGACGGGCAGGTGGCCGGTGCCGAGGGCATGATGATGGTCTGGTGCATACTCGACCGCAATCACAAGGAGTTGGTGCTCGAAACTGTATTCGGCTTTGTTAATGAGAGGTCAGGCCTGATCAGTGTGTCCGACGTAGAGGTTGTGCGCGCCGAACGATTCTAGTCGCTCGGTTCTTTCAAACATCGCAGCTGTTGCCTGCTGCACGATCTACCATTGCCCCGATGGCTCTTCTCAAATCGGATTGTCGGCTCTAGTCTCCTCCGCTCACCTGACCGGGAGATCTCATGCTGCGTATCGACGCCGCTTTCGACAGCGGCAATATAGAGGTTGTCTCTGCAGACGATCCGAACGACATCCAGCTCCGCATTCCGGCGGATACCGGGTCCGACTTTTACCAGTGGTTTCACTTCCGCCTGGCCGGTGCAGCCGGTCGAGGGGTGAAAATGCGCATCCTGAACGCCGGAGGGTCGAGCTATCCAAAGGGCTGGGAGAATTACCGGGCCTGTGCTTCCTATGACCGGGACACCTGGTTTCGGGTGCCGACATCATACGACGGCACGGAACTGACTATCAGGCATGTGCCGGAGACGGATTACGTCTGGTACGCCTATTTCGCACCCTATTCGATGGAGCGGCACGAGGATCTGATCGCCGCCGCGCAGCAGTCCGAGCGCTGTGCCGCCGAGGTGCTCGGCGAAACCCATGACGGGCAGACCATCGATATGCTGACCATCGGCGAAGCAGCGGACGGCCGGAAGCCGCTCTGGGTTTTCGGTCGCCAGCATCCCGGTGAGCCGATGGCCGAATGGTACATGGAAGGCTTCATCGAACGGCTGCTCGATCCTGCGGATGGTGCCAGCCGGGCACTCTTGGAAAAAGCGGTGATTTACACCGTTCCGAACATGAACCCGGACGGCACGCGGCGGGGTAATCTGAGGACCAATGCGCTTGGCGTGAACCTCAACCGCGAATGGGCGGCGCCGAGCGCGGAGAAGAGTCCTGAAGTGCTGGCTGTGCTGAATGCCATGGAACGGCTTGGTGTCGATCTCTCCTTTGATGTGCACGGGGACGAGGCGATCCCATATAATTTCATCGCCGGAAGCTACGGTGTTCCCGGAATCACTGACGCGCATGTCTCCATGCTGGACCGTTTCCAGCAGACTTACGCGGCAATCAACCCGGATTTCCAGACAGCGCACGGTTATCCGAAAGCATCGCCGGGCAAAGGCAATCTCACCACGTCGACCGGCCATATTGCGAACCGGCTTGGCGCGCTCTCCATGACGCTGGAGATGCCGTTCAAGGATGCGGACAACCAACCCGACCCTGTGCATGGTTGGGATGGTGAACGCTCCAAGATTCTCGGCCGCAGCCTCGTCGATGTGTTGCTGGCGGTGATCGACGATCTGCCGTCCCGCATGGAAAGGAACTGAAAGTGACGATCACTGTCTATGGTATCGCTAACTGCGACACGGTGAAGAAGGCCCGAAAATGGCTTGATGCGCGCGGTGTCTCCTACAATTTTCATGATTTCAAGAAAGGCGGCCTGACGCAGGAGCGGGCGTCGGAATGGATCGCCGAGCTTGGTGTCGAAAAAGTGGTGAACAAGCGCGGCACCACCTGGCGGAAGCTTGATCCGGCCATCCAGGAAAGCGTTACGGCAGAGAGCGCGCCAGCTCTATTGGCCAGCCAGTCTTCGCTGGTCAAACGCCCGGTCATTGATCTTGGCGAAATTCGCCTGATCGGCTTTGACAAGGCTGTGCAGGCCGATCTCGAAACCCTTCTCGACTGACGCGCGATGGCTGGCAGCTCCGATGTCATCGTTGTTGGTGGAGGGCTTGTGGGGGCGGCCGTCGCCTACGGCCTGGCCCGTGAAGGCGCTTCCGTAACGATCCTGGATGAAGGCGATGTGGCTTTCCGGGCTTCGCGCGGAAATTTCGGGCTTGTCTGGATTCAGGGCAAGGGCGACGGCTTGCCGGATTATGCCAACTGGACCCGGCGCTCCAAGGATCTGTATCAGAGCTTCGCCGACGGCATGCTGGAGCATAATGGTTGTGACATCGAACTGAAGCAGGAAGGCGGACTCTCGCTTTGCCTCGGGGAAGATGACTACAACAAAACCGAGGCCTCTATTCACCGGATGCACAATCAGCCGGGCGTCGGCGAGAATGATCGCCGGATGATCGGTGCGGACGATGTCCGGGAGATGGTTCCCATTATTGGCCCGGAAGTGACCGGGGCGAGCTACAGCCCGCATGATGGGCACGTCAATCCGCTCTATCTGCTTCGCAGTCTGCATGCCTCCGCCCAACAGCTCGGTGCGCGCTATGTCAGCGGGGCCAAGACACTATCCATCGGGAAAGACGGCGACGGTTTTCGGGCCGAAACCGAGGCTGGTGTGTTCCGGTCGGGCAAAATGGTGATCGCCGCCGGCATCGCCAATAAGTGGCTGGCGCCCATGGTCGGATTGGATATCCCGGTGCGCCCTGATCGCGGTCACATCCTGATCACTGAACGCCTGCAGCCGGTGCTGCCGGCGCTGCTGGTCAATGCCCGGCAGACTGTCGACGGAACGATCAATTTCGGTAACAGCCATGAAGAGGCTGGCTACGACACCTCGATCAATCCCGCGAAACTGGGGGAGATCGCTGCCAGCATCGTGCGCTATTTTCCGATCCTCAAGAATGTCCGCGTGGTGCGCACCTGGAGCGCGCTCCGGGTCATGGCACCGGACGGCTTTCCGATTTACCGCGAGTCCGAGACGGCGCCTGGCGCCTTCAGCATTTCCTGCCATAGCGGGGTCACCCTGGCGGCAGCGCATGCGTTCGATCTTGCGCCAACCATTCTCAGCGGCGGTTTTAACGACCGGTTCGCCGCCTTTTCTCCGGAGCGTTTCAATGTTTCGCCGGCTGCCTGATCCGCGCGCCCATGCGGTGCATTTCACTTTCGAGGGCGAGGCCGTGACTGCTCACACCGGCGATAGTGTGGCGGCGGCTCTGTTGGGTGCCGGGATAGGCCATTCGCGAACCACGCCGAAGTCCGGCTCGGCGCGCGTGCCTTATTGCATGATGGGCGTCTGTTTTGAATGCCTGATCGAGATTGATGGCGTGGCGAACCGCCAGGGCTGCCTGGTCGAGGTGCGCGATGGCATGGCGGTACGCCGTCAGCAGGGCGCACCCGGTTTGCCGGAGAATGTTGCTGTCGAGGGCGGGCAATGATGCGCACCGACCTTGCTATTATCGGTGCAGGTCCCGCTGGCATGGAGGCCGCCGCGACGGCGCGCGAATGCGGCCTTTCAGTTCTGTTGATCGACGAGCAGCCGGAGCCGGGCGGGCAAATCTGGCGCGCGATTGAACGCAATGCATCGGAGCGCTCCGACAATCTCTCGTTTCTCGGCCCGGACTATGCTGCTGGTGCCGCAAAGGCCGAACGGTTTCGCGCATCCGGCGCCAGTTACTGGCCCTCGACCATGGTCTGGCATCTTGATCTCCAGGAGGCAGGCAACAAGACGCTCTTGGTCGCGTGCGACGGAGTGACCAGGCACGTTGAAGCGCGATCCGTTGTGATTGCGACCGGTGCTATGGAACGCCCGGTGCCAATCCCTGGTTGGACATTGCCGGGTGTTATGAGCATTGGGGCAGCACAGACCGTTCTGAAATCCTCCGGCCTCTATCCGCAAGCACCGCTTGTCCTGGCCGGATCGGGGCCGCTTCTGTTGCTGTTTGCGGTGCAATGCCACGCTGCAGGAATTCCTGTTGCCGCCGTGCTCGACACCACCCCACCGGGAGCCATGATCCGCGGCTTGCCTCATTTGCCGAAGGCCTTGTTCGGCTGGCGGACCTTGCTGAAGGGCCGCAGGCTGACGCAGGCGCTGTCGGCGTCCCGAATACCGATCCATCGTCATGTGCAGAAGCTTGAAGCGCTCGGAACCGACTGTGTCGAACGGGTGAGGTTCATGAGCGATGGTAAGACCGTTGAGCTCGAAGCGACGGCCTTACTTCTGCATGAGGGCGTGGTGCCAAACCCGCAACTGACACGACTGATCAGTTGCGAGCATCGCTGGAACGCGGCGCAACGCTGTTTTCATCCAATCCTGAGTGATCGCGGAGAGACCAGCGTGCCGGGTGTCTTCGTCGCCGGTGACGGTGGAGGTATCGGGGGAGCAATGGCGGCTGAGAATGCCGGCCGGATAGCAGCTCTGGAAATCGCTGCGGAACATGGTGCGTTGAACCGGCCGTCAGGCGACATCGAGATCGCTAAAGCGCGCGATAACCTCCGGGCCCAAATGGCCGTGCGACCGCTACTAGACGCGATGTATCCGCCGCCGCGCTGGATTGGCAGGCTTGATGGGGATGTTACGATTTGCCGCTGCGAGGAAGTCAGCGCGGCTGCGGTACGTGGTGCGGCTGCCGACGGGGCGCCGGGCCCGAACCAGGCAAAGGCTTTTCTGCGTGCTGGCATGGGGCCCTGCCAGGGTCGGATGTGCGGCCTGACCGTGACTGAAATTCTGGCCGATTCACATGGAAAGGAACCTGAAGCGATCGGTTACTACCGTATCCGTCCACCCATCAAACCGGTGACCGTCGGCGAACTAGCGGCGCTGGATGGCGCGGATTAACCAGGAGGAAACAGGTGGGTAAAGAAAAAGTGCATGCCCTGGAAATTGGGCTGCCGGTGCCGAATATCGAGGATCTGTCCGAAGAGACCCGGAAATATTGGAAAATCTGCCTGGAAAAACTCGGCATGGTGCCGAATGTTATCAAGGCTTACAGCTTTGACGACACCCATCTGCGCGGTTTCACCACACTCTACAACACGCTGATGCTCGGTCCGTCGGGCCTCAGCAGGTTGGAGCGGGAGATGATCGCGGTCGTCGTTTCCTCGATAAATCACTGCTATTACTGCCTAGTCGCCCACGGCGCGGCGGTGCGTGATTTGTCCGGCCGTCCGGAGCTGGGGGAAAGCCTCGTCTTCAACTACCGTTATGCCGATCTGGACGAACGCGAGCGGACGATGGTGATTTTTTCCGAGAAGCTGACGCGCGCACCATATGATATGGTTGAGGCGGATCGTCAATCCTTGCGCGATGCAGGCTTTTCCGATCGTGACATCTGGGACATCGCAAATGTCGCCGGGTTCTTCAACATGTCGAACCGGGTCGCGAGTGCTGTGCACCTGATGCCTAATCCCGAATACCATACTGCCGCGCGCGGCAAACCGGAGGACTGAGCTTTGACGATGGAACCTGAAGCCAAACGCGTCGATACAGTGGCCGGGCATGTATCCTACCGTGAGGCCGGGGCAGGAGAGGGCAAGCCGGTTATCTTAGCGTTGCATGGCCTTGGTGGTAATGCGCGGACCTGGAAAGCTCAATATGCAGATCTGTCCGATGCGTTTCATATCATTGGTTGGGATGCGCCCGGTTATGGCGAGACCATGGTGGTCGGACCTGACCAGACGGCGTTTGCCGTGCTCGCGCTGGCGCTGCTCGATCATCTCGGCGTCGATAAGTTCTCCGTGATCGGTCACTCCATGGGAGGAGTGGTCGCTCAGGCTGTTGCCGCCGAAGCGGGTGACAGGGTTCGGCATATGGTGCTTTCCTGTACCCATTCTGGCAATGCAGCCCCGGCGAGCGAGCCGATTTCCGGCAGTTATGCGACACGGATTGCAACGCTGGAAACGGAAGGCAGTGCGAAATATGCGGCGGCTCGTTCCGGCATGATGGTTTCTGACGATACGCCCGACGACATCCGCGCCCAGGTTCAGGAGATCGCGGGCGGGGTCACCGCACCTGGGCTGCGCACCTGCGCAACCATGCTGCATCATGCGGACACAAGGCCGATTGCACCCAGCATCAAATGCCCCGTCCTGCTGCTTTCCGGTGCAGGAGACAAAGTTGTCTCCGCGCGCCAGTCGCAAGTCTTTGCGGCGCTCTATCCTTCGGGGCGTCACGTCCGGCTCGATGGTGCCGGACATGCGCCGTACCTGGAAGTAGCGGAGACCTATAACGCGCTCTTGAGAGATTTCTTCTCATCATAGGCTTGCCTCCGGGACGGGATGTGCGCGCTAATACTGGTGGAGGTCGCGTGGAATGCCGCTTTCGGATCTTATCGGTGGTTGGCTTAAAGTTGCGTTTGGAGCGTTGCTCTCGGTAGTTCTTCTATCGTTGCCGTCTTCCGCCCAAAACTCGCCGCAGCTTGTCGACCTGAAACTTCTGTTGGCAGTCGACGTATCTGGCTCCATCGATTTCTGGGAGTCCGACCTTCAGCGCGACGGTTATGTGAAGGCGCTGAAAGACGAGACTGTTATCAACACGATCTTGTCCGGCCAGACCGGGAGAATTGCTCTCAGCTATGTCGAATGGGCCGGCGGTGATCATCAGCGGGTCGTCGTCGACTGGAGCTTGATAGACAGTCGCGAAGCGGCGCATGCTGTAGCTGAGAATTTGAACGTGCGTCCCCACATGGCCGGGCGGCGCACCTCGATCGGAAACATGCTCAATTTCGCGACCAACTGGTTCCGGGACCCGAGGTTTTTCTCGGAGCGACAGGTCATCGATATTTCGGGCGACGGGCCGAACAATACCGGTGCCAAGGTTGACAAGGCCCGCGATGTGGCAATCGCCAACGGCATTACCATCAACGCGCTTCCGATCCTCAATGAGCGACCGTCACCCTACGGATTTCCGAAGCTGGTTGATCTTGATGTTTATTATGAGGAATGCGTCATCGGCGGCAGCGGGGCCTTCGTCATTGTCGCCAAGGGAATTCGATCCTTCGCCGCTGCCGTCAGGCGCAAGATGATACTGGAGGTCGCCGGCCTGATGCCTGAAAGCCCGGTCCGGGCGGTTCCTGCGCAAATGGGGGGGAATGCAAAGCCGTATGAGTGCGATATCGGGGAGCAGCAGCTGCACGAATTCCTAAATCGAAGTGAGGACTAGAGAGAAGTCCCGTTGTTCCGGATGATATCCGCTGCGGTCAAGAAGCTGAGCCGTTTTGCGCCGTTGAAACGCGCACATTGGGCAGTCCTAAAGGCCCAGCGGTTTGGCCAGGGGCCCTTAACGGAACCTAGAGAAGGGCGATTTTAATCCGATCAAAACTGGGACGCGCAGAGCGTTCCCGTTTACTAAAGGGGCTTTGACAGAGTCGCTCAGGCACTTTTTGCCAGCAATAGAGTGACTTTCTGTCGGTATATGGCAGTTGAGGATGCTCGGTTATTCCAGGTAACGAAATTCTAAAAACGATTACGATCCGTCATTTGCGTGTGATCGCAGCACTGGCTGATCTGAAACTGGTTGCACGGGTGTCGGAGGCGCTGAATGTCACGCAACCCGCAATATCAAAGCAGATCGCCGAGCTGGAGAGGATTGTTGGCGTTCCTGTTGTGACGCGGGATCGAAACCGGCTTTATCTTACGCCGATCGGTAGCCGTCTCGCCGACCATGCTAAACGGGTGCTTGGTCAGCTTGATCGAGCGGCTTTCGACATTGAAGCGATGGCAAGCGGCGTATCGGGAGCTGTCTCCATTGGCGTTGTGAGTTCGGTGGCACCGACCTTATTGCCCGGGGCCATTGCCTTGTTCAAGAGCAGCACCCCGCAGGCAAGCGTTTCCGTGTTTGAAGGGCATTTCGTCGAACTCTTTCCAAGGCTTGAGTCCGGAGCGCTTGATCTTCTGATCGCACGAACCTGGCAGCCTCAGGAATTGCCGGGCATAGACCAGAAGACACTCTTTTCAGAGCCGATCGTGGTTGTTGCCGGGCGTAACCATCCACTGGCACAAAAGCATGATTTGACTTGGCCGGATGTGGCCAATTGCCCGTGGATTTTTCCTCAGTCGAACTCGGTTGCGCGAAAGGCTCTGGATGCACTCTTCGCAGCAAATGGTTTGACGCCGCCCGCCAATACGATCGCGTCGCTCTCCTTGACCCTGAATCTGGAGCTGATGAGGGCGATGCCCGCGCTGGGGCTGATGCCGCAACGCCTTGCCCAAATTCAGTCCACGCGGGGCGAGATTGCCACGCTGCCGTTAGACACACGTGGCTTGCTGTCTGAGGTTCGGTGTTTTTGCCGCGCTGATCAGATCGAACAGAATGGCGCCTTGTCTCTTTTCATGAAATGTCTCGAGCAAAAGACAGAAGAACTCAAAACCATTCCGTAAGGTTAATGTTTTAGGTCAAATTATTATTATTTTCCCCGATATCAGTTTATTACCATAACAAAAAATAAATTCGGAGGAATCAAACAATGCCACTTCTATCCATAATTGATTTTTGGGCGGGCTGATGAGTCGAGCGATTCTGGTCGCGCTCTCTGCTTGTGAGGTCCTGGAAGCCTTTAATAACGGC
Source organism: Nisaea sp. (assembly GCF_039990255.1). GTDB lineage: Bacteria > Pseudomonadota > Alphaproteobacteria > Thalassobaculales > Thalassobaculaceae > Nisaea. Next base: position 322,149 of record NZ_JBDXGG010000022.1, read on the forward strand.
AGTCTAACGCCAAATGATTACCTGGCGGCCTGTCTTGAGCAGATTTCACGATTCAATCCCAAGATAAATGCATTGGCTGCAATCGACGCTGAGCGTGCCGTGTCGGAGGCTTCGTTGGCGACTTCGCGTTGGCAGGCAGGAACTCCGATTGGGCCACTGGACGGTTTGCCGATCGGCGTCAAAGACTTGCAGGATACAAAAGGTTTGCTGACGACCCATGGCAGCACCCGTGCCCTTAGCAATGTCCCCGATAAGGATTTGCCCATGGTGGCGCGTTTGCGCGCTGCGGGGGCGATCATACTTGCCAAGACAAATGTCCCGGAACTTGGAGCAGGCGGGAACAGCCGCAATCCTGTATGGGGCGCGACCGGGAATCCCTTCGACCCGAATCTCACTGCAGGCGGATCGTCCGGTGGATCAGCGGCCGCGCTGGCTGCAGAACTCTTGCCTTTGTGCACGGGGTCGGACACCGGAGGATCATTGCGATTACCTGCGGGACTTTGCGGGGTTGTCGGCTTTCGTCCTTCTGTCGATGTTATTGCGCACCCTACGCGTCCGCTCGGATGGTCCGGTATCTCAGTGCTCGGGCCCATGGCGCGTACGATGGATGACCTCATCCTGATGCTAAATGTTTGTCAGGGAAGTGATCCGGATGATCCACTAACGAACTCGGTCGCAACGGACCGTTTCTCTTCACTACGCGAGGTCAAACTTGCAGATCTTAGGGTTGGGTTCAGTGAGGATTTTGGCGGTGCACCAGTAGATCCCGCCATTCGCCAAACCTTTCGATCCCGAGTTGAGATACTGCGCCAACATGTTGGCGAGTGTCGTCCGGTAGATCTTAATCTGGGCGAGATGGACCGGACATTCGATGTATTGCGCGCGGAAAGTTTCGTAACCGCTTTCGCAGAGCAATTAAGCAGCACGCCCGATGCATTCGGGCCTCACATTGAAAGCAATGTGGCTCTTGGCCTATCTATGAGCTTGGCTGACCGGGCTTGGGCTCATGCCGAGCAGACGAAAATATTACGCAAATTCAACGCATTAATGAAAGATTTTGACGTCGTTTTGTTGCCGACGGCGCCTGTGCCGCCTTTCCGGTGGACCGAATCCCATCCCAGCGAGATCGATGGTCAAGATATGGATATCTATTACCGCTGGCTGGCGCTCAATTATCGGGGCTCGCTCATGGGAGGGCCTGCCATCACTGTTCCAGCGGGTAGAGATCCCCATGACATGCCCTTCGGTCTTCAGATGCTTGGGCCGATACGGGGGGATGAAGCTTTATTGGGGGTTGCGAAGGCTGTCGAAACGCTTTTTGCGGCATCGCCTGAAACGGCACGCCCCAGGCCGGATCTTGAGAACGTAAAGCCATCGAGCGTCGATCTTCGCTCGATCGTTACAAACCCGCCTATTTCAACTAAAAATGCGCGACCGGAAAAGTCGTCACTACGAACGGCGGTGTAGCACCATGTGGTTGATCCCCCTGATCTTCGCTGTGTTGCTGATCAGCGGCACGGCCTTTGCTTACCTCATGGGGGCGGTGTCTGTTCTGGCTTTTGTCGCAGCTGGAAAATCCCAATTCCTTTCGATTATGCCACAGCGCATTTTCGCGCAGCTCGATGTTTTTGCCTTTATGGCAATGCCTCTGTTCATCCTGACTGCCGAGATCATGAGCCGTGCCGGAGTCACCCGCAGTCTGATCGATTTTGCGATGTCCATCGTCGGCAGGTTTCGCGGTGGTTTGGGGCATGTGAACATTCTGACAAGTGTGTTTTTCGCTGGTATCTCGGGGTCTGCCATTGCCGATAGCGCGGCGTTGTCGCGGACTTTCGTGCCTGAAATGAAGGCACGCGGTTATGACCCGTTTTATGCCGGGGCGATTACCGCAGCCTCATCAATGATCGGGCCAATTATTCCGCCCTCGATCATCATGATCATATACGGCGGTCTTACGGGCACATCCGTTGCTGCCTTGTTCATAGCAGGCGTGGTTCCGGGCTTCCTTCTCGCGGCGGCGCTAATGTTGCTAAACGCGGGGATCGCGGCCGTAAAAGGCCATCCCGGCGGAAGTTCTGCTGATCTGCCGAAGTTTCTGCCGAGCCTGTTGAATGCCGCGCCTGCCTTATGCCTGCCTGTGGTGATTCTTGGGTCGCTGGTGTTCGGTCTGGCGACGCCAACCGAAGGATCAGCAATCGCTGTTCTCGTCGCCCTGATGGCCGGGCAGTTTTACAAAGGGCTGAGCTGGAGCATGATCTTCGATGCGGTCGAAGCGACAGCGCGGATGACCGGCACGATCTTCATCATTCTCGCGGCGATATCCGTGCTTGGCTATCTTGCCGGTCAATTGGGTTGGTCGCAGGCATTGGCGACGTGGGTCGAGTCCTTCGGACTCACCGGTACGCGATACTTGTTTTTCCTTGTCTGCATCTTTCTGGTCGCAGGCATGTTCATGGATACGCCCGTTGCGCTCACGCTGCTGATTCCGCTGTTTGCGCCGCAGGCACTCGAACAGGGGATCAGCCCGATCCATCTCGGCATCGTGCTGTGTTTCAACCTGTGCGTCGGGCTGATTACACCGCCTCTGGGAAAATGCCTCGTCGTTGTATCCGCCCTGACGTCGTTGAACTACTGGCGGCTGGCCTATGCGGTGCTGCCTTTTATCGTTGTGCAGGTCCTCTTGTTGCTGGCGCTGGTTTACTGGCCCGCGATTAGCCTGACACTGCCACGCGTTTTCGGTTTTTCAGTCAACTAAGAAACAAAAGGGAGAAAACGATGAAACTCAAACTGCTAGCGATGGCACTGATGCTGGCGATAGCGACTCCGGCATCAGCAGAGGTCAAGATTGCACTGGACGGCAAACCGAACCTGAAACAGTCCGGATCCTATAACTGGGCACATGCTTTTGTTAATGCGCTGAAAGCAGCCGGCATGGACGCGCGTGAAATGCCCGCCGGGTCTGTTGGAAACGAAGCCGAGAAGTTCGATCAGGTTTCGACAGGTCTGTTGGAAGTGTCCCTGTCCGATGTCCGGGCCGTCGCACAGGTCGACCCTTTCATCTACGGCGTCCGTTTGCCTTACATCTTTGACGACACGGCGCATATGGATCGCGCGTTGGCTGCAGGTAAGGTGTTTGACCGTCTGAACGCGACCTTGGCGAAACAAGATGTGCGGGTCGTCTCCCTGGTGCCGATCGGCCCGTCCTCGGGCATTATCACCACCACGACTGCAGTGCGTTCGCCTGCGGATATGGCCAAGCTGCGCATGCGGGCGCTGGATGACGCGCAGATCGCTATGTACACAGCGTGGGGCTCCAGTGGCACGATCGTTCCTTGGGGTGAGGTTCCTGCCGGTCTCCAGACGGGCATTATTGACGGCTACCTCAATTCACCGTTCGTGCCGGTGATGTTCGGTCAGACGGACTTCGTGCGGAACTTCTCGGACGCGGGTGTCATCATTCCATTGCGCTCAGTCATCATGTCGAAGTCCTGGTATGACGGATTGTCTGACGCAGATCGTGCCACGGTCGATGCGGCGGTCGAGACGGCCGACAAGGCCGCCCGCGATTGGCTGAGCAAGGCTTCGGTTTCCGGTCTCGCCGCGCTCGAGGAAAAGGGTGTCACTGTTCAGCGGCTGACCCCGGAGGAACGTTCCGTGTTCCGTGAAGCCTCGAAGCCTGTTTACAATTCCGGCCTGATGGCGGCTGAGGATGTCAAAGTCTGGACGGATCTGTCGGACGGAAACCGCTGATAAACGGATGGCGGGACGCAGACGCGGCCCGCCATTTCCTCAGGAGAGAATGAAAAATGCGACAGATCATCATCTCGGCAAGCGATGGCATTCATTCATTTGTCCGTCGGGTTGCGGTGTTTGTGGTCTGCTTGATGTTCATCACAGTGATGATCCAGATCGCAGCCCGGTATATCTTCTCTGCTCCTCCGGTCTGGACCGAGGATGTCGCACGCTATGCAATGGTGTGGACCGGCCTTTTGGGCGCCACACTGTCCTTCAAGACGCGATCCGATGCCGTGCTCATGGAAAGTGTCTTTCCCAAGCGTCCGCATTTTCTCGGTCTCTGCGCCGACGCTATTCATAGTGCGGCGGTCCTGACCTTCATCCTGCCCGTGATCTATTTCTGTTTCATGGGGCTGCGCGGCGGATTAGCAAAAGGCTACCTTGCGCGGCAATCGGGCCTAACCGCAGACACACTCGGCATTCCAATGGTCTGGATTTCAGTATCGGTTCCCTTGGCCATGATCATCATCTTGCTGCATCTTGCGGCGCGGTGGGCGTCTGATTCATCTCTAAAGAAGATAGAGGCGCAGCTCGAGTAACTACCAGTAATTCGTTCACGGCCGCGCTCCGCGAATGAAACGAGATCCTTGGGTTGTGCATCCAGGCCAGCTGGCCGCTTACACCGGCAAGCACGGCGGATCTGAAAATCGGATTTTCAGACAAGTTAGCAATTCAATCAGACGCAAGGTGGGGCTAGTTGAAGAAGCCGCTCCGGTGCAGCTGCACATGGAAGTCTCTCAGGATCTTCTCTTTCTTTGCGTCGTCTGGAACCTGTGCCACCAGTTCGGTTTCGAAATTCGGCCGGCGCAAATGTTTGACGATGATTTCTCGCGCGAGTTTCGAAGCCTTGCCATCGGGAAGCATCTCCGGCTGACACATGCTGACCAGCATGAAGGCTCTAATATGCAGCGGTTTGTTAGGGTCATCCAGTCGGTCGAGGATTTTACCGTCGACCACATATGTCGCTAACAGCTCGTCCAGATGTTCTGTCAATTGCGCTTTGCGGGAGTCGGGAAGGCTTGAGTTTTGAATGCGGTAGAAGATGGAAGTGACTTTTTCCATCTTCTTGTTCGGGGCACCGCTGCGCACAATCTGTGTTACGGAGTCGGGGGTCATGAACAGACCGTTCAGGTGTTGCTCGATCTCGTTCTTCAACAGATCCTTGCCGAGATCGCTCTCTCTCAGGGAAAGCAGATAGCCCGCCTTGCGACCCGGGTCGCGGAGTGCGGGCAGCACACTGGCTGTCGCCGCTTTCAGGCCGCCTTCACCGCCCTTGTTGATGATGTGGGATTGGCGATGTGTAATGGCCTCGGCCATCTCCGGCCCACCTGTCAGCTCCGTTCCCGGAATCAACCGCTGCAGCATTTCCCGGAAGACTTTCGGCTCCTCGGCACCGTCTTTGGTCAGGGTGCCGCTACCCTGTAACTGACGGCAAACCCGTTCCATTACGGCGAGTTTTGATTCCGGCAGTTTCGAGTCTTTGAAAAGGCCGTTGATCTTGTTTGCTGTTGCCTCGGTTGAGGTAGCATCCCGGGCCTTCTCCGGGTCAATTGAGCGCACTCCGTCGGCAATCTCGATCAGAGTAATGAGAGCGTCCGCAAGGCTTTCCTGTTCGCCAAGCAGATCCTGTAGGACCGAAGCATTGCTCAGCGTATCGCTGATGAACCAGTCTAGATTTGCAAGCGCGGGATCGGATTTGCAGGCGCTTGCCCAGTCAACTGACATGGCGAACTTGCCCCACCAGTTACGGACATTGACCAACTCCCGGCTGACAGCGACCCGGAAAAGATATCCCGGTGCTTCTCCGTTTGATTGTTTGTTGATCTGCTGGATTGCTTCGTTGATATCGACATTCGTAAGCGACGGCAGATTGAGACTTTCTGCCTGCTTGGCCCGCGTGTTGAGTCGGTCAGCAAAACCGAAGAGCGTATCCCTCCGCTCTCCCATCGTCGGCCCGTCTTCACTACGGGATTGCATCTGCGCAATCTTGGCGACTGCTGAAGGCAGCATGCTCTCGAAATCCATGATCCGCTTCATTTCACGGGCGTTATGCATGACTTCGGTTGCGGTTACGGTGTTCTTGTCTAAATAGGCCCGGAACAGCCGATTGATCGAATTCCGCCCCCCACCATTAAACAGATCTTCTATGTCCTCGCACACTGGGGCCAGGCTACTGGGCTCGCCAACAGCGATGCGGTCGGCGCCTCCGGTGGAACGCAATTTCTCGAACAGGATGTCGCCTGGTGCAGGATTGCCGATATCCTCAGACGATTCCTTGAGCACGCGAACGCCCATGACGCCGGGTTTGCCAAGAAACTGAACCGCAGCCTTCTGCGCAGTCTCAAGATCGCCAGCGGCGCTTTCGATCGCCCAGGATCCCTCCCTTAGCGTCAGGATCTCTAAAGTCTTCTTACGAAGCATTCTGCTCGACCGTCCTCGTCGATTTTCCAGCTATTTTATTGTGAATTTGCATGTCGATAAAGACGTTTTCAGATTCGCGGAAAATGAAGTGATTCAGCTTTACTAAAACGACAAGAGAACAATGTGCCGCATTACAGCGTGTCTTTATGTGCTTTTTGCTCCACCCAGATATTTAGAAGGTTGCCGGAGAAGATGATGGCCCCACCGATTAAGACGAAGGGGTTCCAAGGCTCCTGATAGAAACTGAACCCTATAACCGCGATCAGTGGCAGTCGCAGAAAATCCAGCGGGCTGACGATCGTGGCATCGGCATAGGCCACTGCTTTGGCAATGCAGTAGTGGGAGCTGAGCCCAGCGATACCGAGCACGACAATGAACGGCAAAACCTCCGCTGATGGCGTGACCCACAGAGGTATTGAGGGTACCAGCCCCATCGGAAGCTGGATCAGATTCATATAGAAAATGATTTTGAAGGCGCTTTCGGTGGAAGCGAGGCCGCGGGTGAAAACATAGGTGCAGGCGAAGCAGATTGCGGCGCCGATCACGGCAAAAGAAGCCGGTTGCAACAGCTCCGAGCCTGGTCGCAGGATGACCAGAATCCCGGCGAATCCAAGTAGCACTGATACGACGCGGGTGTGTGTCAGGCGCTCTTTCAGAAAGATGGCAGCCAGGATCGCGGTCCAGATAGGAGAGCTGAACTCAAGCGAGAAGACGGCTGCGAGCGGTAATATGCTCACCCCGAATATCCAGCCGATCTGGCCGCCGAAATGAATGATGTTGCGGCCGAGATGCTCCTTGAAACGTGGCGTTTTTAACTCCGTAAACCCGAGCTTCCATGCGTAGGGCGCGAGCAGGGCAATACAGATCGCTGTCCGCATGAACGTTACCTGGAAAACCGAGATTTCCTGTGTCAGCTCGCGTGCGGCCACGGCCATTGATGTGAAGGAGGCAAGTGCACCCATCATCCAGAGGACCGCGAGCAAGGGCTGAGATGGCTGGTTCGACGTGGACATGGAGGGACTTCTTCGATATCTGATGCAGATCAATCTAGATGGCGAGCGCTGCTCAGCACCAAGTGCCCGGCATCCTGCGATATTTACCTGTCCGGGTCTCCTCGAATGTGAACTGGTGTCGATGCCGGGACGGAATTAGAACCTTTCAAAGAAAATCACTCCAATCTGGAGTTTCGTGTTGATTTCCGCGCTGGGCGGGTTAATTAATGGTACGAATTTAGTCCGCTTTATGGACGGTGCGATGCTGAAGCTGAATAAGATGACAGATTATGCGGTTGTGGTGCTCGGCCAGATGGCCAGAGATCCCGGTCGCGTACGGACTGCTGCAGTGCTGTCAGAGACGACCGCGATTCCGCTGCCGACCGTTTCCAAGTTGCTTAAGATCCTGGCCGGCGTCGGTTTGGTGACCTCGCATCGCGGAGCAAACGGCGGGTATTCTGTGGACCGGGCGGCGGAGCAGGTGACGGTGGCGGATATCGTTCAGGCCATCGATGGCCCGATCGCGCTGACGGCTTGCGTGGATGACAGCGACGGCCAGCAGTGCGAGGTCAGTAACTCCTGCCCGATCAGTGGGAACTGGAACCGGGTCAATCTCGCCGTGAGGCGGGCGCTGGAGGATGTCACCTTGGCGGATCTTCTGGACCCGACGGAAATGTTTCCGTTACAGCCTGCCCCGGCGAGTGCGCGGCAGTCGGTGACTGCTGACAGCTGACGGACGAGACAGAGTGCAATTGAACGAGCGTTTAAGATAGCGGGATAACACGATCATGGCGGCAACTGTCGAGACAATCGAACAGGTCGAGCAGCTCGGAACCGAGAAATACAAGTATGGTTTCGTCACAGATATCGAGTCCGAAATGGCTCCGAAGGGCCTCAGTGAAGAGGTGATCCGCTTCATTTCGGCGAAGAAGGAAGAGCCGGAATGGATGCTTGAATGGCGTCTCAAGGCTTACGAGCACTTCAAAACCATGGAAGAGCCGGATTGGGCCAAGGTCGAGTACACGCCCATCGACCTGAGTGATATCTACTACTACGCAGCACCGAAGGTTAAAGAGAAGCTGAACAGTCTGGATGAGGTTGATCCGGAGCTTCTGCGCACCTATGAGAAGCTCGGTATTCCGTTGAAAGAGCAGGAAATCCTTGCTGGCGTGGTTGCGGTCGATGCGGTGTTCGATTCCGTGTCCGTCGCCACGACCTACCGCAAGAAGCTGGCCGAATACGGCGTTATCTTCTGCTCCATTTCCGAGGCCATCAAAGAGCATCCGGAGTTGGTGAAGAAATATCTTGGCTCGGTGGTTCCGTATTCCGACAATTACTTCGCTACGTTGAACTGCGCGGTCTTCACCGATGGGTCCTTCGTCTACATCCCCAAAGGCGTGCGTTGCCCGATGGAACTCTCCACCTATTTCCGCATCAACGCGGAAAATACAGGACAGTTCGAGCGCACCCTGATCGTGGCCGAGGAAGGTTCATACGTCTCTTATCTGGAAGGCTGCACCGCGCCCCAGCGTGACGAGAACCAGCTTCATGCCGCTGTGGTCGAACTGGTCGCCATGAAGGAAGCGGAGATTAAATATTCGACAGTACAGAACTGGTATCCGGGCGACGAGACGGGTGCCGGCGGCATCTATAACTTCGTGACCAAGCGCGGCGCGTGCCGTGGCGACAGCTCGAAGATCTCCTGGACTCAGGTTGAAACCGGCTCGGCCGTCACCTGGAAATATCCGAGCTGCATCTTGCAGGGCGATAATTCGGTCGGCGAGTTCTATTCCGTCGCTATCACCAACAATGCCCAGCAGGCCGATACCGGCACCAAGATGATCCATATCGGCAAGAACACGAAGTCGACGATCATTTCCAAAGGTATCAGCGCCGGTAAGGCCGACAATACTTATCGCGGCCTCGTCAAGGTGCTGCCGGGAGCTGAAGGCGCCCGGAACTACACCCAGTGCGACAGCCTGCTGATTGGCGATCAGTGCGGCGCTCACACGGTGCCCTACATCGAAACCCGCAACCCGTCTGCCCGTGTCGAGCACGAAGCAACGACCTCGAAGATTAGCGAGGACCAGCTCTTCTACTGCTCGCAGCGCGGTCTTTCGGAAGAGGACGCGGTTTCGATCATCGTCAACGGATTTTGCAAGGAAGTCATGAAAGAACTTCCGATGGAATTCGCCGTCGAGGCTCAGAAACTCATTGGAATTAGTCTTGAAGGCAGCGTCGGCTGACGCGCCAGAACACCAAAAATACGCTCGGAGAGAGATATGGCTCTGTTGGAAATCAAGAATCTGCACGCCTCGCTGGAAGAGGAAGACAAGGAAATCCTGAAAGGGATCGATCTCGTCATCCAGCCCGGAGAAGTGCATGCGATCATGGGCCCGAACGGGTCCGGTAAAAGCACGCTGTCTTATGTGCTGGCCGGCCGCGACGGCTATGAAGTGACCGAAGGCGAAGTGACGTTTGGCGACAAGGAATTGCTTGAGCTGGACGCGTCCGAACGCGCCAATGAAGGCGTTTTTCTGGCCTTCCAGTACCCGGTCGAAATCCCGGGTGTGCCCGGCATGACGTTCCTGCGTGAAGCGCTTAATTCCAAGCGCAAATATCACGGCGAGGAAGAGCTGGACGCGATGCAGTTCCTTAAGCTGGTGCGTGAAAAGGCGAAGTCGCTCGAGATGGGTGACGATATGCTGAAGCGTGCCGTGAATGTCGGCTTCTCCGGTGGCGAGAAGAAGCGGAACGAGATCCTGCAGATGGCGGTGCTTGAGCCGACCCTTTGCGTCCTCGACGAGACCGATTCCGGCCTTGATATCGATGCGCTGAAGATTGTGGCCGACGGCGTGAACGCGCTGCGCAACGAAAATCGCGGGATGCTGCTGATCACCCATTATCAGCGTCTGCTGGACTACATCCAGCCGGACTTCGTGCATGTCATGGCGGCAGGCAAGATCCAGCGTTCGGGCGGCAAGGAGCTCGCGCTTGAGCTTGAGGAAAAGGGCTATGCCGACTTCACCGGTAAGGCAGCCTGAACAGGTTCGGAGAACAGGACATGCCGAACGACATGGCAAATGACAATGCGCTGCTGAAGGCTTTCAATGTGGCACCGGTTGACGGTGCGCCGGACTGGTTCGGGGCAGCTACCGCTGCCGCCGCTGCTAAGTTCGAGACACTCGGTCTGCCGACCAACCGGACCGAAGCCTGGAAATATACCAACTTGCGCGAGCTTGCCGGTGTTGCTTTTGTGGCACCGTCGGACGAAGCGACTGCCGTCGATATTCCGCGCGACAGCGTCGCGGACATCAAGGGGATTGAGATCGTCCTCGTGAATGGCCGGCTTGACGAAGGACGCTCAACGCTCGATGACCTGCCCGTCGGCTTGGCGATCACGCCGCTGTCGAAGGCGATAGAGCTGGGCGGCGGCGCCGTCAAACATGCGCTCGAAGACGAGAGTGCTATCGAGGGGTTGCCGCTTGCGGCCCTCAGCACGGCCGGGATCACCGGCGGTGTTCTGATCGAGGTAGCCAAGAACGCGGATATCGCAAAGCCGATCCACATCATCTCCATTGGCACCGCCGGTGACGAGCCGGTTGCTTTCGCGCCGCGCAATGTTGTCTGGGTTGGTCCAAGTGCCAAGGCGACGCTGGTTGAAAGCCATGTCGGTGTCGGCCAGGGCAGTTATTTCTCTAACTCCGTGACTCATGTCACGGTCGAGGACGAGGCGGTCTTCCATCATTACAAGCTGCAGAACGAGGCCCGCTCGGCTTATCACGTGGCAATGACCCAAGTGACCTGTGGCGAGAAGGTAATCTACGACAATTTCGCCCTGTCCTGCGGCGCGAAGCTGGCCCGCAACGAAATCCGCGGTAAGTTGGACGGCTCCGAGATCCTCTATGCGGTAAACGGCGTCTATATGGCAGCGGCAAACCAGCATCTCGATAACACCACCTTCATTGAGCATGCAAAACCGAACAGCCAGTCGCGCGAGATTTACAAGGGCGTGCTGGACGAAAACGGACGTGGCGTCTTTCAGGGCAAAATTCTGGTTCAGCGCCCTGCGCAGAAGACCGACGGCTATCAGATGAACCGGGCGCTGCTGCTGTCCCGCAAGGCGGAGATCGACAGCAAGCCGGAGCTTGAAATCTATGCCGACGACGTGAAATGCAGTCATGGCGCCACAGTGGGCGAACTGGATGATAATCAGCTCTTCTATCTGAAAGCGCGCGGTATTGCTGAGCACGATGCTCGTAATATGCTGATCGAGGCTTATCTCCGCGATGCGCTGGAGGAGATCCGGACGGATTCCGTGGCCCAGGCCTTCGGTGCGAAAATTACCGATTGGCTGGCGGAGCGTGCGACAAGAGAGGATGCGGCGCGATGAGCGAGGCAGGGTACGACGTCGAAAAGATCCGTCAGGACTTCCCGATCCTCTCCACTTCCGTGCGAGGAAAGCCTCTGGTGTTTCTCGATTCCGCAGCTTCGGCGCAGAAACCGAAGCAGGTGATCGACGCCGTAACCCATATGTACGAGGCAGAATACGCAAACGTGCATCGCGGTCTGCATTACCTGAGCGAATTGGCGACGGCGCGCTATGAAGGTGCTCGGGAGAAAGTTCAATCCTTCATCAATGCCAGGCACAGCCACGAGGTCATCTATACCCGTGGCACGACCGACGCGCTTAACCTCGTGGCTCACTCCTATGCCCGCGCCTTCCTTGAAGAAGGCGATGAGATCATCATCACGACCATGGAGCATCACTCCAACATTGTGCCGTGGCAGATGGTCCGGGACGAAAAGGGGTTGATGCTCAAGGCTGCTGATGTCGACGAGGAGGGCGCGTTCCACCTTTCCGCCCTTGAGGCACTGATCACGGATCGGACGAAGATCATTGCCGTGCCGCATGTCTCAAACGTGCTCGGCACCGTTTTGCCGGTGAAGGAAATTGCCGCTCTCGCTCACAAGGCTGGTGCTGTGCTGGTCGTGGACGGGGCGCAGGGCGTCACCCATATGCCGGTGGACATGCAGGATCTCGACTGCGATTTCTACGCTTTCTCTGGTCACAAGCTCTATGGGCCGACCGGGATCGGTATTCTTTACGGCAAGGAAGAGCTGCTGGAGAAGATGCCGCCGGTGCAGGGCGGCGGCGACATGATTAACACGGTGACGATCGAGAAATCGACCTGGGCCGACCTGCCGCACAAGTTCGAGGCGGGTACACCGCCGATTGCCCAGGCCGTCGGTCTCGGTGCAGCAGTGGATTATGTGAATGCCATTGGTATGGCGGCAATCGGTGAGCATGAGGGCGACGTATTAAATTACGCGACTCAGCGGCTTGCTTCGGTCGAGGGGCTTCGCCTGATCGGCACGGCGCCGGGCAAGGCGAGTGTGCTGTCGTTCGTCATGGATTGTGCCCATCCGCATGATATTTCGACCATTATCGATCAGGCCGGTGTGGCAGTGCGCGCTGGACACCATTGCGCGCAACCGCTGATGGATAGGTTCGATGTGCCGGCCATGGCACGGGCTAGTCTCGGCCTTTACAATACGCGACAGGATATCGACACGCTCGTCGACAGCCTGGAAAAGGTGAGGGAGATCTTCTCGTGATGCACGCAGGTCCCGGAATGCATGACTTTCTTGATATCCCGCCTCCTGAAGAAGGCATCGTTGCTGAAGTTGGTGAGCCGCTTGCCGACGGTGTCGCGGTCGCCACGGAAGACGCGATTATCCTTGCGCTGAAAGAAGTCTACGATCCGGAAATCCCAGTCGACATCTATGAACTTGGCCTCGTTTACGAAATCGCTATCGCACAGAATGGCGATGTGAAAATTCTGATGACGCTGACAGCGCCGGCATGTCCGGTCGCCGGGCAGCTTCCGATCGATGTCGGCGAAGCGGCCGCGAGCGTCAAAGGCGTGGGCCGGGTGCAGGTCGAATTGAGCTGGGAGCCTGCCTGGACCCCGGACCGGATGAGCGATGAGGCTCGCCTTGCGCTCAACATGTTCTAGAAAATAACGCGCGAATCACTATATTAATAAGACAGGCTCGACAGAGGAAAGAGACGATATGTTTCAGCCCGGTAAAGCCCCGATCACATTGACGGAAGCCGCTGCCGAGAGGGTCAAGACCCTGATGGCGGCGAAACCGGAGGACGGTGTTCTCGGTCTCCGTGTTGGCGTGAAGGCAAAAGGTTGCTCAGGCCTCAGCTATTTCGTCGAGTATGCCAAAGAGCGGAAAAAGTTCGAGGACATGGTCGAGGACAAGGGGGTCACTATCTTTGTCGATCCGACATCCGTGATGTTCATCCTCGGCTCTGAAATGGACTTCCAGGAAGACAAATATTATTCGGGCTTCGTTTTCAACAACCCGAACGAAGAAAGCCGTTGCGGTTGCGGCGAGAGCTTTAACGTCGCAAGCTGACGCGACGGCGCTTACCATTGAGCGTTCAAGAACACGCATAAAGGCAGCGAATAAGTTCGCTGTCTTTTTCTTTTCCCGGCACGTGTTACCGCGATCTCGACCGTCGCCTTCTTGATGGTGACGGATGCTTCGACTTCAGCCGCGTCTAGCCAGGAAGAAACAAAGGCCGTGAGCAGACTTTGGTGGGCATTGCACAACGATTAGCCTTGCGTCTGCGGCTAATAGTTCGATATTTATCGAACAAAATTTTGAAAAATGGGCTCACTCGATGACGCCCGGCAGGATCATCAATGTCACGTCGACCGACCGCGAACCTCACCGAAGCCGATCCTCCAGCAAATGCCGATTTTGATACGATCAAATCCCTGCTGCCCTATCTCTGGCCTAAGGGACAGTACGAGATGCGGGCGCGGGTGGTTGTGGCGCTTGCTTGCCTGGTTCTTGCCAAGGCGGCCTCAGTCTATGTGCCAATTCTCTACAAGGAAGCGGTCGACCTGATCTCGGGCGACAAATTCGACTTCACGGTCCTATTGTGGATCATTGTTGCTTACGGCATGACGCGACTTGGCCAGCAGGCCTTCGCACAGCTGCGTGAGTTTTTCTTTGCACGAGTTGCCCAGCGGGCGATCCGCTCGGTTGCCATAAAGACGTTCCGGCACCTGCACCGGCTTTCCCTGCGATTTCATCTGGATCGCCAGACCGGTGGGCTGACCCGGGTGATCGAGCGGGGCACGAAGGCGATCGAGTTCCTGCTGAACTTCATGCTCTTCAATATCCTGCCTACGTTGTTCGAGATTTTTCTGGTCTGCGGCGTGCTCTGGTGGATGTTCGACTTTCGCTATGCCATCGCTACCTTTGGGACGATCTTCTCCTACATCACCTTCACCATGCTGGTGACCGAATGGCGGCTGAAGATCCGGCGCCGGATGAATACGATGGATAACCGCGCGAACACCCGCGCGGTCGACAGCCTGCTGAATTACGAGACGGTCAAATATTTCGGCAACGAGACGCATGAGGAAGAACGCTACGACCGCTCCATGCGGAGCTATGAGGACGCGGCGGTACAAAGTCGAACCAGCCTGTCACTGGTCAATGTTGGGCAGGGTGGAATCATCGCCGTTGGATTGATGGTCGTCATGGCGCTCGCTGGCGGGGACATCGCGGCGGGCAAGGCGACGATCGGCGATTTCGTCATGGTGAACACTTACCTGATCCAGCTTTATATGCCGTTGAATTTCCTTGGTTTCGTCTATCGTGAGATCAAGCAGTCCCTGACGGATATGCAGCAGATGTTCTTGCTGCTCGATGAGGAGGCGGAGATTGAGGACGCGGCGGACGCGAAAGACCTTGTGGTCGAGAAAGGCGCGGTTCGGTTCGAGAATGTGAGGTTCGGTTATTCAACCGATCGCGGCATTCTAAAAGGCATCAGTTTTGATGTGCCGGCTGGCAAAACCGTTGCGCTGGTTGGCCCGAGCGGCGCTGGAAAATCGACGATCTCCCGGCTGCTGTTCCGCTTCTACGATATCGACGACGGTGGCATCCTGATTGACCGCCAGGACATTCGTTCTGTTACTCAAGCGAGCCTGAGGCGGGCTATCGGGATCGTTCCGCAGGACACGGTGCTGTTCAACGATACAATTTACTACAACATCGCCT
Organism: Nisaea sp.; assembly: GCF_039990255.1. GTDB lineage: Bacteria > Pseudomonadota > Alphaproteobacteria > Thalassobaculales > Thalassobaculaceae > Nisaea. The sequence continues at coordinate 337,448 of NZ_JBDXGG010000022.1, forward strand.
ACGGTCGGCCCGATGCAAGCACAGCCGAAATCGAAGAGGCTGCCCGACTGGCTCGCATCCATGATTTCATCGTCAGTCTGCCGGACGGATACGAAAGCACGGTTGGCGAGCGCGGCCTGAAACTCTCCGGTGGTGAAAAGCAACGCGTTGCAATTGCCCGGACATTGCTGAAACAGCCGAAGATCTTCCTCTTTGACGAAGCAACCTCTGCGCTTGACAGCCAGACGGAAAAGGCGATCCAGAACAGTCTCTCCGAGGTCAGCGAGAACTACACGACCCTGGTCATCGCACACCGACTTTCAACGGTGGTCGACGCGCATGAGATCATCGTATTGCGTGAGGGCGAGATCGCCGAGCGCGGCAATCATGATTCACTGTTCTCGCAGGACGGAATCTATGCGGCGATGTGGCGGCAGCAGATGCGGGACGAGTCGGTGACGGAGCGTGATGAAAGTCTGAGCGTGGTGAAGGCCAACGCCTAAAACTTCTTTATCGATATGCGGGTCCAGATTGTTGAGGCAGTGATTGTAATAAACTGCGGCTTTGACCGGGAAGATCAGGTGGCTGGATAGTCGGATCAGACAGATCATTGCGAACTTGCCGCCCCCTATCGACGGATTATTTCGTAAACCCCATAGTCGTCGCGAACAGTCCGTTTTCTGGAGGCCGTCATGGGCCTGGTAGAGCCGAAGAACAAGATCGAAACCCTGCGTGAGCTGGAGAAGAAGGTTCTCTGGCTTGCCATGTGGATGATCCATAACGCCAACCATCTCCGGCCGTCACGCGACGGGATCAAGGTCGGCGGGCACCAGGCCTCCTGCGCGTCCGTTGCGACGTTGATGACGGCGCTCTATTTTGACGTCCTGAAGCCGCAGGACCGGGTTGCGGTTAAGCCGCATGCAAGCCCGATCTTCCATGCCATCCAGTACATGATGGGACGGCAGGATCAGTCTGCGCTGGAGAGATTCCGGGCTCTGGGTGGTGCGCAATCCTATCCCTCGCGCACCAAGGACCGGGACGAGGTGGATTTCTCCACCGGGTCCGTGGGGCTCGGTGTCGCGATGACGCTATTCGCCTCGATGGTGCAGGATTATGTGCGGCTTCATCACCTTGTGCAGGACCAGGGCCTGCAGCAGCAACCCGCCGGCCGAATGATCGCCGTCATGGGCGATGCGGAACTGGACGAGGGCAATATCTACGAAGCCATGCTGGAAGGCTGGAAGTACGACGTCCGTAATCTCTGGTGGGTGATCGACTACAACCGCCAGAGCTTGGACGGTGTGGTCTCGGACGGGTTGTTCCAGAAGATCCGGCAGTTCTTCGGCACGGTCGACTGGAACGTCAACATGCTGAAATACGGCAAAAAGCTGGAGCGGGTGTTCCAGCAGCCAGGTGGTGAGGCGCTGCGGAACTGGATCGACGAATGCCCGAATGATCTCTATAGCGCGCTGACTTTCAAGGGGCAGGTTGGAGGCGACAGCACGTGGCGTGATAACCTGAAGCGCGACCTGCACGGGGTCAAAGGCATCAAGTCGATCCTCGACGATCATGACGATGAGAGCCTGCACGCGCTGATGACCAACCTCGCCGGACATGACATGGAAGCGGTGCTGGATGCCTTTCACGGAGTTAAGGGCGACAGCCCTCAATGTTTCATCGCCTATACGGTGAAGGGCTTCAACACGCCGCTCGCCGGGCATAAGGACAATCATGCGGGCCTGATGACACCGGATCAGATGGAACTGTTCCGGTCCCATATGGGCGTGCCGGAAGGGGACGAGTGGGACCCGTTTGCCAATCTCGACATGCCGGCGGAAGAGGTGCGGGACTATCTCGCTAGCGTTTCCTTTAATCGGGGCGGATCGCGCATTCATCATGCAGCCAAAGTGGAGCTGCCCGAGAGTATCGTGCCGAAGCGTGCCGCAAGGACATCGACGCAGCAGGCTTTCGGTGCCGTGTTGAACGAGCTGGCGCGCGGCAATTCGGCGCTCGCCTCTCGCATCGTCACCACGTCGCCGGATGTAACGGTTTCGACCAATCTCGGCCCCTGGGTGAATCAACGCGGGATCTTCAGTCTCGACATGCGGAACGATGTGTTCCGGGACGAAAAGGTGGCTTCGGCGCAGAAATGGCTGCGGCATGGCGGCGGGCAGCATTTCGAGCTCGGCATTGCAGAGAGTAATCTTTTCCTGATGCTGGCTTCGCTCGGCCTGTCCGGTCCGTTGTTCGGCACGCGGCTTTTGCCGGTAGGTACGCTTTACGATCCGTTCATCGCGCGTGGTCTCGATTCCCTGAATTACGCCTGTTACCAGGGTGCCCGGTTCATGGTGGTAGCAACGCCGTCGGGTATCTCGCTCGCTCCTGAAGGTGGGGCGCACCAATCGGTTTCGACGCCGTTGATCGGCATGGGCCAGTCGGGCCTGCTCAGCTTCGAGCCAGCCTATGCCGACGAGGTGGCCGAAATCATGGCCTGGGGCTTCAATTACATGCAGGCGGAGGATGGCGGCGCTGTCTATCTGCGGCTGTCCACGCGTCCTCAGGAACAGCCAGACCGGGAGATGAATGCTGATCTTCGGCACGACATCGTCTCCGGGGGGTATTGGCTGCGCGAGCCGGATCCTAAGGCGCCCGCTGTCATCGTCTATACCGGTGCGGTCGTTCCGGAAGTATTGCAGGCGCGTGAGATGCTGGAGGAGGAACTACCGGGTGTCGGTGTGCTCGCGGTCACCAGTGCAGACCGGCTCTATGCGGATTGGCAGGAACGGGTCCGCCGCCCGGACGCGCCCGTCCCGCATCTGGAAAAGCTGATGGGCGGGCTCGGCCCGGAAACCCGGATTATCACTGTGCAGGATGGCCATCCGGCGAACCTGAGCTGGATCGGCAGCGCGCTCGGCCGGCGATTGTTCCCGCTTGGTGTCACTTCGTTCGGTCAATCCGGCGATCTTCCGGATCTCTACGAGACCCACGGCATTGACGCCGAAGCGATCATGGATGCGGTTGCGGCTGCCTGCGTCGACACGGCGCGTGGCACGCCGATGGCAGTTTAAGCCTCATGCAAACACTGCTTTCAGTTTGAACCGGGGGACCGGATGGTCCCAGTCTCCGCCCTCAACCAGCCGGGCGGCGGCGTAACCCCAGTCGTCTGACCCTTTGGCCCCCTTGCCATTGCCACAGATGGCGACTGCAAGCCGGTCGCCGGCAACGTAGTCGATATAGGGCAGGCCCGTGGCGCTGTACGTGGTGACGCAGGTATCGGTGTGCCGGTCCGGGCATTCCTTCAACACTGGAATAAGACCTTCGAAGACGTCGGTAAGTTCAAGCCGATTACGCTCTGAGCCTTTCGATTTGAACCAGTCTGTCAGGTCGTCGACGCTTGCCAGTTGGGGGTCGGCTTCTGTTCCAATGCCGATTTTCACATAGAAATTTCCGTCCGGATACCGGATCGGAGGCACGATGTAAGAGCCGGCATATCCATCGATAATGGTTGGCATTGCCTGCAATGCTTCTGCTGCGGGCTCGGTAACCTTGATGAGCAAGACGGTACGGCCATAGACCGTGGTGGCGAGCTGCCTCGGCAGCAGTTTCATGGCAGTCGTATAGCCGCCTGTCGCCATCAGGACTCTTTCCGCCGTAAGGGTTTGCCCGTCATCCGTAGAGACGCTGACATGGCCACTTTGGACATCGATCTTGGTAACGGCGGAGCGGATGATTTCGGCGCCTTGTTTCGCGGCGATATTTGTCTGGGCCCTGATCAGAGCGCGCGGGCTGATATGGCCGGCTGTTGCCGTCTCCCTAATTCCCGAGCAATCGTCGGGCAGTGTGAGGTAGGGGTAGAGCTCGCGCATTTCATTCGCGCCGATCACGGTGGCGTTCCCGCCATTCTCTCGCGCCAGAGTTACGGAAGGTTTGATGTCTGGATCTTCTGAGCCGACGATTTTAAGAAAGCCTGCCGGTGTGAAGAAAGTGACGCCGCTCTCGGCCTCGATTTCCGGATAACGGCCGATTGAGCGGGCGGCAGTCACCGACCATTCGGGCTCCGGATCGAAAATCCGGGTCAGGCGACCTTCGTCGTAATGGCTGCCGAATACGCCTGAGTGAGTTTGCCTGTCCGACGGCTCATCCGGGCCAATAATGGCGACCCCATCCTGCCAGGAGGAAAGATGGCGAGCGGCTGCGGAGCCGATCAGGCCTCGGCCCACGATGATATGGCGGTACATGAAATACTCTCCGGTAGACTCAGAACCGGAATCCTAGTGCCGAGCGTGGATTACTTCCAGTGTTCGTGTCGTACCGGCGTGAACAACGATCGTTCAAGAACGAACGGATAGCAGGATCAAATGCAGCTCCGGTCAAACCACCAGGTGCGGCAATGCCGCCGTGAGCCAGACCAGAACATTGAAAACAATCGCGCCGAGGACGACGCAAGAGCGTTTCAGATTTCCAACTTCCATGGCCATGACCTTCTCCCCCGTGTCACTCAGCTGTCTGGAACAGACGAACAAAGACACCCTGATGTGAACAACCTAGGAGCCGTTCGACATTCCGACAAAAGAAATCATCGTGATCAATCGTGACCGTATTGTGGCGAGAAAAGACCAGCTATCGTTGAGCTAGTATCCCTAAATTGACAGTGTGGAGCGCGAGTTCGACAGAGTGTTGGGAAACTGCATCAAATTTCAATCAGGGAGGACACCATGCTGATTGGCGTGCCCAGGGAAATAAAGTCGGATGAAAACCGGGTCGGACTTATCCCTTCCAGCGTCCGGGAACTGGTTCATCACGGTCATAAGGTTCTTGTCGAGACCCATGCCGGCTACGGCATCGGCCTCGACGACGACCGGTATGTCGCCGCTGGGGCAAAGATCGCGGAAACAGCGAAGGAGGTCTTCGCCAAGGCGGATATGATCGTCAAGGTGAAGGAGCCGCAGGCGATCGAATGCGAGATGCTGCGCGATGGCCAAATCCTTTTCACCTACCTGCATCTTGCACCGGATCTGGCCCAAACCAATGGGCTGGTGGAAAGCGGTGCGGTTGCTATTGCTTATGAGACTGTAACCAATGCACGGGGCGGATTGCCTTTGCTGGCGCCCATGAGCGAAGTCGCAGGGCGGATGGCGATACAAGCCGGAGCTCATTGCCTTGAGAAAGCGCAAGGCGGCAGCGGAACCCTGCTTGGCGGTGTGCCCGGTGTTCCGGCGGGGAATGTCGTCGTCATCGGTGGCGGCGTGGTCGGTACCAACGCAGCGCGCATGGCGATGGGGCTTGAAGCCAAAGTGACTGTCATCGACCGGAGCCTTGAGCGGTTGTACGAGCTTGATCTCCAGTTCGGGCCGATGCTGAACACGATCTATTCGACAGTGGATGCGATTGAAGAGCATGTGATGGCTGCCGATCTCGTGGTCGGTGCCGTGCTGGTCCCAGGGGCTGCCGCGCCGAAACTGGTCACGGACGCGCTGGTCGCCAAGATGCAGCGCGGCTCAGTGCTTGTCGATGTCGCAATCGATCAAGGCGGTTGCTTCGAGACCTCGCGCGCGACGACCCACCGTGAGCCGACATACCTGGTCCATGACGTGGTCCATTATTGCGTCGCCAATATGCCGGGAGGTGTGGCGCGGACATCGACCTTTGCGTTGAACAACGCGACGCTGCCGTTCGTTCTGGCTTTGGCGGACAAAGGGCATCGGCAAGCCCTTGCCGACGATCCGCACCTTATGCAGGGGCTGAACGTTCACTGTGGTGATATCACCTACAAGGCGGTCGCGGACGCGCATGGCATGGCGTTCAGGACACCACAGGAAGCACTTGGGCTGTAGAGGGTATTCCGGACAGCGTTTATTTCGACAGCCCGAGCACATCCCTCATTTTGAACCAGGCCATGCCTAGGGCAAGCAGGGCTGTGCGGGCGGGGCCCCCGGGGAAGCGTAGATTGGGGAGGCGGGCGAACATATCGAGCCTTTCGGCATCGACCGCCACTGCTTCGGCGATGATCTTGCCCGCAAAGCCGGTGAGGGCCAGGCCGTGCCCGGAGAAACCCTGCGCGTAGTAGATATTGTTTCCGACCCGCCCGAAGTCGGGCATCCGGCTGGTGGTGATGGCGATTTTTCCGGACCAGGCGTGGTCGATCGCAACCTCGCTCAATTCCGGATAGACCTTGCCGATCTGCCGGCGCAGTGCATTGGCCGCATTTGTGATCGGGCGGCCTGAATAACTGGCGATCCCGCCGAATAGCAGCCGGTTGTCGACTGTCTTACGGAAATAGTTGAGTGCAGTATTGCAGTCTGCGACGGCCTCTTTGCCGGGCAGAATACGGGAGGTCTGATCGGCGCTCAACGGGGCCGTGGCGGCAACGGCGCTGAGCACGGGGGCAACGCGGTAGCTGATTTCCGGCACGAGTTCGTCGAGATACGCATTGCCGGCCAGCACCAGTATGCGCGCTTTGACCCGGCTGGTATCGGTTTCGATTGTGACTGTCGCGCCCTTCCGGATTGCGATGGCCCGGCTTTCCTCGAAGAGTCGGGCTCCCGCAGTCTGAGCAGCTTGTGCCAGGCCGTAGAGGTAGCCGAGCGGGTTCATGTGCCCGCTGCCGTGTTCCAGCAATGACGCGCAGTAAAGTTGTGAGCCGGTTGCCGCTTGCGTCTCGGCGCGGTTCAGCATTTTGAGATCGGTGAAGCCGTAGGTTTTCGACCAGGACTCGGCCATCTCTTCTAGGCCGCGCTCCTGCCGGTTGTTGAGAGCTGCGTGAATATAGCCGCGCCGGTAATCCGCCTTGATGGCGTGGCGGGCAATGCGGACCTGTATATCCTCGATGGCCTCGTTGGCCATAACCCAGAAGCGCTGCGCCGCCTCAAGCCCGGCTGCGCGTTCGAATACCTCCATGCCGCTGCTATAGCCCATGCAGATCTGACCGCCATTGCGGCCCGACGCCCCGTCGCCGATCCTCCCGGCTTCCAGCAGGACCGCGTCGTATCCGCGCTCCGCCAGATGCAGTGCGGCGGACACTCCCGTCAAGCCGCCGCCGATAACGCAGATATCGGCTTCTATTTCATCTGTGAGTCGCGGACGCTGCTCGTGTTGGGATGTGAATGCGTGGTAATAGGTTGCGGAAGTCATCGCACTTGCCCGTTCTCGGTATATCGGAGCCCTACCATGCTTGTCGGCCCTGGGCGAGCTGCATGATCATGTCGAAACGGCTTACGGAGCATCTATGTCAGTCGATCTTAAATCCTGGATCAGTGATAGGCGGATAACGGAAGTCGAATGCATGGTTTCGGACCATGCCGGTATCCCCCGCGGCAAGATCCTGCCTGCGGCTAAATTTCTGGACGGGATTGGAGAACGCGGTCTGCGCTTGCCGGAGGGCATCTTTGGTCAGGATGTGACCGGCAGCTATATAGAAGAGAAGGATTTGGACCCGCGCCGCAGTGATGTGTTCCTGGTGCCGCAGGCGGATACTGTGCGCGTGGTCCCCTGGTACAAGGAGCCTACGGCCCAGATTATCAACGACGCCTACTATCAGGACGGTCGTCCGGTTGATATATCGCCGCGCATGGTGTTGAAAAAGATCCTGCAGCTTTATGCGGATAAGGGCTGGCGGCCGGTCGTTGCACCGGAGCTGGAATTCTTCCTCGTAAAGGTGAACCCCGATCCGGATTATCCGCTCGAGCCGCCGGTCGGCCGTTCAGGGCGTCCAGAGACTGCGCGCCAGGCTTTTGGCATTGACGCAGTGAACGAGTTCGACCCCCTGTTTGAGGATATCTACGACTATTGCGAGGCGCAGGAGATCGACATCGATACGCTGAGCCATGAATCCGGCGCCGCGCAGATGGAGATCAATTTCAACCATGGTGATGCGCTTGACCTTGCGGATCAGACCTTCCTGTTCAAGCGGACGGTCCGGCAGGCGGCGCTGGACCACGGCGTCTACGCCACCTTCATGGCAAAACCCATGCAGGACGAGCCGGGCAGTGCGATGCATGTGCACCAGAGTCTCTATGATGTGACCAGCGGTCGGAACCTCTTCGCGAATGAGGATGGCAGCCATTCCGAGGATTTTCTGCACTTCATCGGCGGTTTGCAGAAATACCTGCCTGCGGCCCTGCCGTTTCTTGCGCCGTACGTGAATTCATACCGGCGTCTTATCCCGGACAGCGATGCGCCGATCAACATGCATTGGGGCGTCGATAACAGGACCACGGGCCTACGTGTGCCTGTCTCGCCGCCAAACCAGCGGCGTGTGGAAAACCGGGTCGCCGGTGCGGACGTTAATCCCTACCTGGCATTGGCGGCTTCCCTGGCGTGCGGCTATCTCGGACTTGTCGAGAAGATCGAGCCTTCCGCGCCAATTGAGACCAGCGCCTATTCGCTTGCCGCGAAATTGCCGCGCCATCTGGAAGACGCATTGTTGCGGCTGAACCGGGCCAAGCCGCTGAAGGAAATTATGGGGCAGCGTTTTGTCGATGTCTTCACGTCCGTGAAGCTTGCGGAATCAGCAGCCTATCAGAAGGTCATCAGTGCCTGGGAGCGGGAGTATTTGCTCCTCAATGTCTGATTCAGGTGAATTGGGGCTGGTCCCTACAATTGAAAGTACTGGCGGTACAGAAGAGGTTTCCGAGATGGCGGACGGGGTCCGGATCCGCATCGCCCGGTTCCCCGAGCCGAAGGGGAAAGGGGCTGGCACTGTTCTGATGCTGGCCGGCTTCACCGAGTTCATCGAGAAGGGGCTGGAGAGCATCGCGGCTCTCCGCGCGCGCGGTTACGGTGTCATAACGTTCGACTGGCGCGGGCAGGGACTTTCCGACCGGTTGTTACCCCATCGCCGCAAGGGCCACATCCCCGATATGCAGCATTTCCTCAACGATCTGGAGGAAGTCATACGGATTACGCGGTTTGCGGAGTTGCCGGGGCCGCATGTGATCATGGGGCACTCCATGGGCGGGCATCTGGCCTTGCGTGCGGCACACGATCATCCGGATCTCTTTGAACGGGCTATTCTGTGCGCTCCAATGGCCGATATTCTTACCGGAACATGGCCGCGAGTGGCTGCCTACGGGGTGGCCAAAACGGCGGTACGTCTAGGTCTGGGGGAATGCTTCATTCCGGGAGCAGGTCCTTACGTGCCCGGACAGATGAGCTATGAAAACAATCCGTTGACCACGGATAGAGCCCGCTTCGAGCGAATTCATGAACAGATCAAGATCAACCCGGATGTTGCCCTGGGCGGGCCGACTTTTGCCTGGGTTTACTCGGCGTTCAGGTCGATCCGGTTGGTGAAGCGACCCTCTTATCTCTCGCAGATCCGCATTCCGGTGCTGATCCTGAGCGCTGGCCGCGAGCGGATCGTCAGCAATGCAGGGCAGAGGGATGTCGCGGCGATGTTGCCGGATGCTCGGCTCGTCAGCTTTGCCGAGGGTGCGCACGAGTTGCTGCTGGAATGTGATGCGGTGCGGCATGCGGTCTGGGCCGAGATTGACGGCTTCCTGGAGTGTTAATCTCAATCAGACTAACGCTTATGCTGTATGCGTTCCGGATCCACCGGTGCTCTTTCCAGTCAGGAGCGTCCCCATCGGTGCAAGAGCTAGTGCAAGCCCTGAAGCAGCGGTCCTGTTTGTCGACCTGATGATCGGAGACCTTCAGATCCGGCGTGTGATCGGTGTGCTGGGGGAGCTAACGGCGGATCAGATCACCAAACGGGCGCATACGTCTTTTGCCGCTTTTCTGGAGCTAGGCGGGATGCCTGAAGGAGCTTAATCCGTTTCAGATCATTGAACGGATTGTTCGCGAATAGGCTTAGGTACATGGCTTTCTCTTCGCCTGCCCATATGTTTTGATATCCGTGAGGGACGTACGAAAACGTACTACTGGAGGAAACGCCATGCTCTTGATCGAACGGGTATTCGTCAGATTCACGATCTGGCTTTGCGATCTTATGGACCTGACCCAGGTCGATATTGACCAGTACAAGCAGCGTGAATTGGGCATCAGGGCTGTGCCGAACCATGCTGAAAGTATGGAAGCCGCGAGACGGGCTCAGCTCGTCGTGCGCTTCAAGAGGTAGAGGAAGCACTCTTGATGTCCGCGGTTATGTTTATTTTTTGAATGGCGGTTGTGTTAAGACTTAAACTATTGATTGAGCGAAAATTTGAGAGGGCACAATAAATGACGATGCGCCCGCACGGTTATCGTGAAATCTGGACGGAAGGACGTATTTTCTTTTCTAGAAATTCGGGCCCCTTCAATTTGGAACTGTTTCAGAAGGCGGGTGAAGAGTCGCGCGCGGAGCGCATACGCCTTACGAAATCGGGTCCATGGGGCTCTATAGCGATTGTGAACGACAATGTGATGTTCACGCCGGATGCGCTTGATTTGCTCAGGCGTAATCTAGCCGATCAAGAGCGCAATGCGAATCTCGTGGCTGCAGCTTTTGTTGTTCCTCCGGAGACGGAGGGACGGCTGTTCTGCGAGGGAATATTCTCTCCAATCTATGCCGGGGCCGGGGCGGAATTTCGACTCTTCGAGACGCTAGAGCCGGCCAAAACCTGGGTCACCGGGATGATCGAATCGGCGGCTGGTCGATAGCTTTCCAAACCAGTGATTTATTACCGAGTGCAATCTCACCATTCGACGAACCAAACTCTTACCATAACCATCGCCGGATCATTCGAAACGCGAGCGGTGCCAAGATGACGATGAAGGCAATTCGGAACAGATGGTGGGTGGCAACAAAGGCCACATCTTGCCCGATACCCAGAGCGACCATGCTCATCTCCGCCAGTCCGCCCGGGGCGTAGGCCAGCACCAGAACGTACCAGGGCAGACCGGTAATATCCTGCAAAAACAATCCGGCTCCTACGGCTGTAACCAGCAAAATGACCGAGGCGCCGAAAGAGGTTCGGATGATCTTCAGGACTTCACTGACGGCCGTGCCGGCGAAGCGGCAGCCAACGCCGGTGCCGAGGACAACCTGAGCAGCGGCAATGAGCATGCTCGGCGGCGCGCTTTTGCTGAGTCCGGTCAGATGGATGGCCATGCTCAGCACCATGGCGCCAAGTAGTGGTGCTGCTGGAAGCTTCAGGCGCATGGCGATGATCGGTCCGATCACCGCGCAGCCGGCCATCAAGGCCCATTCATGGAGTGGCAGGTCGAATCCGGAACCGGGCGGCAGCATGCCGGTCTGCGGGGTATAGCCGCCGAACATCCGGAACAGGAACGGAATGATCATCACGACAATCAGGATACGGGAGGCATGGGTCAGGGCAATGATCCTGTCATCCCCGCCCATCGCTTTGCCGACGATCACCATTTCGTTCAGGCCGCCGGGGGATGATGAGAAATACGCGGTGACCGGATCATATTTGGCATAACGCCGAAGAAAAAGCAGGACCAGAACCAGCGCAACCACGCCATAGACGAGCAGGCCGGCCACGGAAATCGCCCACTTACCGATATGGTCCAGCAAAGACGGCGAGAAAGCGCTTCCGAGCATTACCCCGAGAATGGCGACCATGGCCATGCGCAAGCTGGACGGCAGGCTGATCTTGAGGCCGGCGATGGAGCCAATCGTCGTCGAGACCATGGCCCCCATCATCCAGGGCAGAGGCAGCTTCAGATAAGCGAAGAGGAAACCGCCCGCACTTCCGATAGCGAGGGCTAGCAGCGCGCCGGGCAGATCTGTCGGTTTTCTCTCTTTGTGAGGGGAGTCTTTGACGGAATTGTGGGCTGGTGCGTCGGGCGCCTTGGCTTCGGTCAATTATTAACTCGCTTCGGCAGTGGCCGAACGCTTTCTTGAAAGTCTGTGTATTTACATAACGGGGCGGGACAGCAATCTTAGAGCCATTCGTTGTCTTTATTCAATAAATCGACCGAGTCTGACTGCTGTCAGGCCGAGGCTCAGGCGCCTGGACGGCATGACAAGGACGCAATTGTCATGCGGCGTTCGTATGGATTTGTGGCCGTCGACACCGATTTCCGTGCCTGCCTTCGGGATAACTTCCATGCCCATATAATCGTCGTGGAAAGAGAAGGACTCCGTCGTGACCGTTATCAACTCTGTGATCTCGATAACGGTTTGAGAAGGTGCGACGGGCTGGACGACATGGCGTTCCAGGAGGGCGTCGTCGATCATCTCCATTGCATGCAGAAAGCGATATGTGACATCTACTGCGACATTGGCGGCGGAGCGGGACCAGTGCTGCCCACATTCGACCAGTAGGGATGTGCGCGGGTCTGCGTGATCGTCGAAGAAGGTGTAATCGCGCATTCTGCGGCCGGAAGCGTGGCCTGCGTCGTGAACGATCAGGCGCGGTACGCCGACCTTTTCGGCAAGACGTCGCCCTTTCTCATGGCGCCCGGCCAGAACAAGCGGTTCGGTTGCGTTCTGCATGGAGTGAATGTCCAGCAGGACATCGGCTTCATCGACGATCGGGCGGATCTCGCGCGCTCTTGCTCTTTCAAGGCTGTGGCTGTCTCTATCCAGAATATCAAGATCCCAGACTCGATTAAAATCTTCGTCAATGAATCGAGAGAATGCCGGGTAGTCGGCCCGGAATTCAGCATTGGCCGCCGCGTTGCAAAAGCCGAGTGTGAGTGACCCGACGAGCGGTCGAACATCGTTCCGGAACAGGTGATCCAATGCGATAGCGCCGCAAAGCTCGTTGCCATGCACAAGGGCGGTGATCAGAACGTTCGGCCCGGGAACGCCGGATTCGAATGTGGTGAAATAGGGTATTCCGCGATTGCCGTCTCTGTATGAGGAAATATCCGGAGCCTCTATTTCCACGGGATAGTGGATCGGGGCGGTTGCCGGGACTACGTCAAACATACGCGATTTCCTTAATTGGTGCGCTCCGAGCAGGCATCCGGTTTACCCTATGATGGTAAACCGAAGACTTTCCCGGCGGCAAGTTGTCAGGGGCTGATTTGGTGTGTCCAGCACTCTTGCCGCATTTCCCTTTATGGGCCATTCTCCCCGGATCAAATGGCACCGGAACAATATCAAACCGGGGCAAAATCAAATTGTGATGTTGAACAGGAGGCAGGGATGAAGGCACTGCGCAAGCTAGGCCTTGCGGCCGTGGCGTTGTCCGCGATGACCGCAAATGTGATGGCGGCCGATATCGTTATTGGTATCCGGTCCGAGCCGTCCTCAATGGACCCGTATTTTCACAACCTGACACCGAACAACGCCATGATCGGTCAGGTGTTTTCTCGTCTGGTTGACTTCGATGCGAAGCAGCAGATTTTTGGCAGCATCGCCGAGTCATGGAAGCCGGTGAATGATACCACTTGGGAATTCAAGCTGCGTAAAGGCCTGAAGTTCCACGATGGTTCTGATCTGACGGTTGACGACGTTATCTATTCCTTCGAGCGGGCTGATGGGTACGAAGGCGGTAATTCCAGTTTCCGGACCTATACCAAGGGCAAGAAGCTGGTGAAGGTCGACGATCTGACTTTGCATATCGTCACCGAAAGGCCGTATCCGCTGATGGCTAATGACATGACGACAGTCATGATCATGTCCTCGGATGCCAAAGGCACGGATAGCTCCGGCAAGAACAAAGGGATATCCGCAAAGGACTTCAACGACGGTTTGGCTACAATCGGTTCGGGTCCCTACAAGTTCGTTGAGTGGAAGAAGGGTGAGCACATCATCCTTGAGAAGTTCGACGGATATGTTGGTGAAATCGCCCAGCCGTGGGACAAGGTGACCTTCAAGTTCATCAAGTCCGAGCCGGCTCGCGTGGCGGCCCTGCTCGCGGGTGACGTCGATGCCATCGACAATGTGCCGACGATTGATGTCGAGCGCATGAAGAAGGATCCGCGGGTTACCGTCAGTTCCGGTATCTCGAACCGTGTGATTTACCTGCACATGGATCAGTTCCGCGAAGACTCGCCGTTTGTGACTGCCAAGGATGGCAGCAAGATCAAGAACCCGCTGCTGGATCCGCGTGTCCGCAAGGCACTTTCCAAAATGATTAACCGGAAAGCGATCGTGAAGCGGGTGATGGAAGGCGTTGCTATTCCTGCCGGCCAGTTGCTGCCGGAAGGTTTCTTCGGCGTTTCACCGAATCTTGACGTTGAAGCCTATGATCCGGCTGGCGCCAAAAAATTGCTGGCGGAGGCGGGCTACCCGGATGGCTTTGCTCTGACAATTCATGGCCCGAACGACCGCTACATCAACGACGCCAAGATACTCGAGGCGATTGGCCAGCTGTTCACCGGTAACGGTATTCCGACCAAGGTCGAGACCATGACCAAGAACGTCTTCTTCAAGCGGGCGTCCTCTGGTGCAGAAGGCCTGCCGGAATTCAGCTTTGTGCTGGTCGGTTGGGGCTCCGGCACCGGTGAAGCGTCTTCTCCGATCAAGTCGCTTCTGGCAACGCACGACAAGTCCAAGGGTATGGGGGCGTCCAACCGTGGCCGTCATTCCAACCCGAAGATGGATGCTCTCTTACTTGAAGCTCTCGCGACGGTAGACGATACGAAGCGCGCTGAGCTTCTGGCGAAGGCTACGGACATGGGCATTGGTGAAGACCAGGGCATCATTCCGTTGCACTATCAGGTTAACACTTGGGCCACGAAGAAGGGCCTGAAGTACAATCCGCGCACTGACGAGCGTACGATCGCTTCGGACTACGTGCCGGAATAAAGGAAATACGAATTGCAGCCGGGTCATGTGACCCGGCTGCGTTCTTCAACATGCTGGTGTCGGGATAAAGAATGACCGTTTTCGTCATTCGTCGCCTTTTGCAGGCGGCTCTAGTTGTACTTATCATGTCGCTGCTTGTGTTCGGCGGCGTGTTTCTCGTCGGCGACCCCGTAGAGATGCTGGTCGCGGACGACGCTGACCAGGCGGAGCGTGAGGCAATCATCAAGTCCATGGGGCTGGATCTGCCGTTCTACATGCAATATCTGCGGTTTGTGGGGAACGCCCTGCAAGGGGACATGGGGAATTCCTTCGTGTTCCAGGAATCGGCAATGCATCTGATCGTAGAGCGCATGCCGGCCACGTTCGAGTTGGCATTCACCGCTTTGTTTATCGCGGTCGCCTTCGGTATTCCGCTCGGGATCTATGCCGGTCTGAACGCAAATTCATGGATTTCCAAAACCATCATGACGACGTCGATCCTCGGCTTCAGTCTGCCGACTTTCTGGGTCGGTATTATGATGATTCTGTTTTTTGCCGTGATCATGGGCTGGCTGCCGTCTTCTGGCCGGGGCGACGCAGTGGAGGTGTTGGGCATTCCTATAAGTCTGCTCACGCTTGACGGCTTGTCGCATGTCATTTTGCCAGCGGTTAATCTCGCTCTTTTCAAACTCTCGATGGTTATTCGCTTGGCCCGCGCCGGAACCCGAGAAGTCGTGCATCAGGACTATATCAAGTTCGCCCGGGCCAAGGGGCTCAGCGATACACGGATCATCGGGGTGCATTTATTCAAGAACATTATGATCCCGGTGGTGACGGTACTCGGGCTTGAGTTTGGTGGTCTGGTTGCCTTTTCGGTTGTGACCGAAACAGTTTTCGCCTGGCCGGGAATGGGGAAATTGTTAATCGATTCGATCAATTTCCTCGATCGACCAGTGATCGTCGCTTACCTGATGTTCGTCGTGGTGCTGTTTGTCGTGATCAACCTTATCGTCGACGTTCTCTATTCGGTTCTTGATCCGCGTGTGCGTCTCCAGGAGATGAAATCATGAGCGCCGTTCAGGAGAATACAGCCCTTGAGACTTCCGGGACCACCGCTCAAGCGGTGGAAGTGGAAACACCCTTCCGCCGTTTCGTCGCGGATTATATGGAAAACAAGATTGCCGTATTTGGAGCGGTCAGTGTTTTTCTTGTGGTCTTGATCGCATTATTCGGCCCGTTAATCTCGCCGACCGATCCGTACGATCTCGCGTCTGTCACGTTCATGGACAATAAGCTCGAGCCGGGTGAGCAAATGGGCAGTGGCGTGATTGCGTTGCTGGGCACCGACGGTCTTGGCCGGGACATGGTAAGCGCGATGATCTACGGCTTGCGCATCAGCCTCGGTGTCGGGATTGGCAGCGGTGTCATTGCCTTGTTCATAGGCGTGACATTCGGGCTCTGTGCGGCTTATTTCGGCGGCAAAGTCGACACCGTGATCATGCGTATCGTCGATATCCAACTTAGCTTTCCGGCCATCCTCGTGGCTCTGGTTCTACTCGCTACTTTGGGCAAAGGCATCGACAAGATCATCGTCGCGCTCGTTGTAGTGCAATGGGCCTATTACGCTAGAACAGTCCGCGGTTCCGCTCTTGTAGAACGCCGGCGTGAGTATATCGAGGCGGCGACCTGTCTCGGTCTGTCCAAGCCCCGTGTCATTTTCCGGCATATGCTTCCAAATTGCCTGCCGCCCCTGATTGTGGTTGCCACCATGCAGGTTGCGCACGCGATTTCGCTGGAAGCGACCTTGTCCTTCCTCGGTCTCGGCTTGCCGGTGACGGAGCCATCGCTTGGTCTGCTGATCGCGAACGGCTTCGAATACATCATGAGCGGTATGTACTGGATCAGCGTCTATCCCGGGCTGGCCCTGTTGTTCACTATCGTAACGATCAATCTTGTTGGTGACCGTCTCCGTGACGTTCTCAATCCCCGTCTTCAAAAGTAGGCCCAGGTCAGATGAGCGATCAAGCGACCCTTGAGGTCCGTAATCTCCAGACCCATTTCTTTACCAAAGCCGGTGTCGTCAAAGCGGTCGACGATGTCAGTTTCTCTGTTGGCAAAGGCCAGATCCTTGGCCTTGTGGGTGAGTCGGGTTCCGGCAAAACCGTGACTGGATTCTCGATACTCGGCTTGGTGGACGAGCCGGGCCGGGTGGCAGGAGGCGAAATCCGCTACCGCGGTGAAAACCTTGTCGGCGCAAGCGACGAGCGGATGCGGAAGCTTCGTGGCAACAATATCGCCATGATCTTCCAGGATCCTATGATGACGCTGAACCCGGTCCTGCGGATCGATACGCAAATGATCGAGGCGATCAAGGCGCACCACAATGTGAGTGACGACGACGCCCGCCAGCGCGCCCGAGATGCCCTTGGCCAGGTTGGTATTCCGGCTCCGGATGAGCGACTGAAGAGTTATCCGCATCAGTTCTCCGGAGGCATGCGCCAGCGTGTCGCCATTGCTATTGCGCTGCTTAACAAGCCAGACCTCATCGTTGCTGATGAGCCGACCACGGCTCTTGATGTCACCATTCAGGGTCAAATCCTCTACGAAGTGCAGAAGCTTTGCGCTGAGACAGGCACAGCGATGATCTGGATCACCCACGATCTTTCCGTTGTTGCCGGGCTCGCGGATGAGGTGGCGGTGATGTATGCGGGCCGTGTTGTTGAATCCGGCAAGGTGGATGACGTGTTGGACTCGCCGCAGCATCCCTATACGGCGGGTCTCATCGGCTCGGTTCCCAGCCGGAACGCGCGCGGCAAGCGTCTGCAGCAAATCCCGGGCATGACGCCGTCATTGCTCAATCTGCCCGCCGGCTGTGCCTTCACTGCGCGCTGCAGCTATTCCACGCCGGCCTGCGAGGCAGCGCCGGTTTTGTCCGAGGTAGCCGGGGACCGTCAGGTCCGGTGCCATCACCCGCTCGCGACCGAGGCGGCCTAGATCCATGACAATACAAATGAAAAACAATGCTGCAGCGAATGATGCACCGATTCTTCGACTCGATGGCATTTCCAAGCGTTTCGTGAAGCATCTCGATTTGGCTGGGAAGATAGGCCAGAGGTTGGGTGCCAATGTGCGCGAGGAAACCGTGCACGCAGTCGATAGCGTGTCTCTCTCCATTGCTGATGGAGAAGTGGTCGGTTTGGTCGGCGAATCAGGTTGCGGGAAATCAACACTCGGCCGTGTTGTCGCCGGAGTGCATGAGCCGAGTGAAGGTCACATGTTCTATCGTGGTCAGGACGTAACCGAGCTTAGTGTGGCAGATGCTCGTGAGACACAACTCAAGATCCAGATGATCTTTCAGGACCCGATGAGTTCTCTCAATCCGCGGCTGCGGGTGCTCGATATCATCGGCGAGGCGCCGCGTGTGCACGGTATTGTCTCGAAAGGCGAGATTCAGGAGTATGTTGAAAGCGTGATGCTGCGCGTCGGTCTCGACCCAAGCTATGCAAAGCGCTATCCGCACCAGTTCTCCGGCGGCCAACGGCAGCGTATCGGGATCGCTCGCGCTCTTGCGGTGAAGCCTGATTTTCTGGTCTGCGACGAGTCTGTCGCTGCCCTTGATGTTTCTATCCAGGCCCAGGTCCTGAACCTGTTCATGGATTTACGCGAAGACCTCAATCTCACCTATCTCTTCATCAGTCACGATCTGGGTGTGGTTGAGCATCTGAGCGACAGGGTTGTCATTATGTATCTCGGCCGGGTGGTCGAGAGCGCGCCGACGGACGAGCTTTTCCGTGAGCCGAACCATCCCTATACCAAAGCTCTTCTCAGCGAAGTGCCACGGCTGGACACGCGTAAGCGTAAGTTCGTTCCGGTCAAGGGTGAGATCCCGTCGCCGATCGACCCGCCGCCGGGGTGTCACTTTCACCCGCGCTGCCCGAACGCCATCGAGCGCTGCCGAGTCGAGCAACCGGCACTCCGTGAAATCGCACCGGGCCGAATCTCTGCCTGCCATCTGAATGATGGCCTCTGAGACGCGGGAACCAATCAGGATCCGACGATTAGATGGCGTTCTGACGGAGCGCCATCCTGTTTCCGTGACGGTGCCGATCCTATTCGACTCTCCCCACTCAGGTCGCACAATTCCGCATGATTTCGTCACCGGCGTGAGCCTGGCGCAACTCAGGACCGGTGAGGATGCGTTTGTGGACGAACTGGTGTCGGGATGCGTTGATTACGGCATCGGGTTGGTTCAGGCGGAGTTCCCGCGAACCTATATTGATGCCAATCGTGCGGTCGACGACATCGACGAGAGCCTGCTGGCCGAACCCTGGCCCGACGGGGCCGATCCGACGGATAAGAGTGCTCGGGGAATGGGGCTGATCCGCAAGTATATCCTGCGCGATGTGCCGATTTACTCCGCCCCTCTTTCCGTGGATGAGGTCTCTGCTCGAATTGCGAACTTTTACCAACCCTACCACGATGCCGTCCGGGATAACCTTGACCGGCTCCACACCGCTAATGGAGCGGTCTGGCATGTCGACTGGCATTCAATGAAGCCTTTTGGCAATCCGATGAATGTGGATGACGGGCAACCGCGTCCGGATTTTGTGGTTAGTGATCGTGAGGGGGAGACGGCGGATCCCGACCTTGTTGATGCCGTGGCAGGCTGGTTCAGCGCGCGAGGCTATGCTGTGTCGGTGAACGATCCCTATAAGGGCGCGGAGATGATCCGCCGGTATGGTGTACCGTCGGATGGCCGCCATTCCATTCAGATAGAGATCAACCGGAGGCTTTATCTCTATCCGGACCGGATGACCAAGACAGATGGGTTTATCCGTCTTAAAGAAAATCTGGATGCATTCTCCGCGTGGCTCGCGGGGTATGTGCAGCCCGTTGAGGAGGCGGCCGGAGTCGCTCCCTGTCCGGAGATTACTTCTTAGCCAACGCCTTGCGGTGTGCTTCATCGATCTGTTGAAGCTTCTCAATGTGCTCCTGGGCCTTTTTTGCGGTCCGCAAATATCGTGCGGCGCGCCTTTTGCGATCCTTTATATAGGCCTCAAGATCTTCTTTGCTCGTGGGCGTACTCTCGTAACTATCCCAATAGTCGGTCATGACTCTTCCCCACAAGGCTCATGCCATATTTTTTTAGGTTTAGTCGGGTTGGTATTCTGACTTGATGGTAACCATTTGGTTAATTTGCCTCAGGAGAGCGTATTTTTCCAATAGAATAAATTTTCAGGCGAATTTTTTAACTATCTGATTGATATATAGATTTTTATGTTAATCGCCTTAAGGTGGAGCTATGCGGTCATTCCCGCGTCCTGTCTGGCGAGGACGCCCATTGCTGCGGAAATCAACCCTGCCGTTGCCAGTCCGCCCAATCCATCGATGTCCGCTTCCGGTACATATTCAACGAAATCCATCGCGGCGATGCGGCCGCACCGTGCCGCTCCCGCGATCAAGTCCAACACGTGATGATATGTGAGGCCGCCTGGGGAACGCCCGATGACACCCGGCACGATGGACGGGTCGAGGGCGTCGACATCGATACAGAGGATAATGTTCGCGCCGTCAGGGATGCGTGCCAATGCTGGTGCGACACCTGATCGAAGAATGTCGTGTGCCGTGAAGAACTCGACGCCCCAGGCGACAGCATCGGCATGGTCGTCGGAATGGGCGGAGCCAGTGCCGCGGGCGCCGACCTGAACAATGCGCTCAATATGAGGCATTTCTGACGCGCGGCGCATCGTCGAGGAGAGACCGAGATCTTCGTCCATATGGGACTTGCGCCAATCGATATGAGCGTCGATCTGCAGCACTGTATAGATCAGTCCAGTGGTCGAAAGCGCTTCCAGCATAGGGATGGGCACGGAGTCATCACCACCGACAAGGATTGGGACGGTGTTTTTGCCAACGATTTTCTTGACGGCGTCCTGAATGACTGTCCGGTTCCGTCCGAAGTCAGTTTCGTCGAATGGCAGATCGCCGCAATCGACGGCTCTTCGCGTGCCGGCGGGAAAAACCGGCCCTCCCAGGTCAAAGTTATGCCGGTCTATATTTGCCGTTAGCGATGAGGTGGCGTTCCGCAAGGCCTCGGGCGCATTTCGGCAATAGGCGCCGACGCTGCCATATGGTGTTGCGCCGGGCGCGCCGATGAAAGCCGAGGATGCGTCAATACGGTCCAGATCGTCGCACTTCTCCAGTCCGAGAAATGTTGAAGTGGGTGTCGCGCCGAAAAGGGCGCCGAGATCTGGTTTTCCGGTCATGGCAATGTTCCGTAAGCTGGCAGGCTGCGAACGAGAAAGATCTTCAGGGAGCAAACTGCTCTTTGAGAACCCGTTCCTCGAGATTGTGCTGGGGGTCGTAGAGCAAGGTCAAGGCGATGGTCCGGTCCTCGCGGACGCGGACACGGACGATATCCCGCACTTCGGTCGAGTCCGCTGTAGCGCTGGTCGGGCGTTTTTCGGGATTAAGAACCTCGAACTCGATCTTCGCCTCATGTGGCAATAGCGCGCCGCGCCAGCGCCGGGGGCGGAAGGCACTGATCGGAGTAAGAGCAAGAACACCGGCGCCGAGTGGCACGATAGGGCCGTGGGCGGAAAGATTATAGGCAGTGCTGCCCGCTGGCGTAGCTATAAGCACGCCGTCGCAGACCAATTCTTCCAGCCGGACGATCCCATCGATGGTGATCCTAATCTTCGCGGCCTGGGCTTTTTGTCTGAGAAGCGAGACTTCGTTGATCGCGAGTGCCTGGGTTACCGTCCCGTCCCGGGATTCGGCATCCATGCGGAGAGGGTGCAGTGTGACCTGTTGCGCGGCTGCGATACGCTGTTCCAGATCCTCTTCCAGATACTCATTCATCAGGAAGCCGACTGTGCCGCGGTTCATGCCGAAGACTTTCAGCGGTCTTTCGAAATTATCCCGCAGGGTTTCCAGCATGAGGCCATCACCTCCAAGTGCGACAATGACATCCGCATCTGCGGCGGGATAGTTCCCGTACCGCTTGGTCAATATGTCGAACGCATCCTGCGCGTCCGGTGCCTTTGAAGAGGTGAAGCAGATTTTCATCCGGGCCAATCCGATTGAAAGCCGGTCAAAGCGGCGAGGAGCGATAAGGAAGAGCGCTTCGAGCTTTATTCATCCGGCCGGACTATGCATGATCCAACAATGCGCGACCACGGAAAGATGGGTCGTCTCAAGAAAGAGTAACAGGGAAATATGGCATGAAAAGCCGACGACTGCTCCGCCTTATGGCTGCCCTCCGGATCGTCGTGGCGCTGCCGGTATTGACTTTGCTTGGGTCCGTGGCCGATGCCTCGGAAAGGCACGCAGGATACTACTATCCGGAAAGCGTGACCGAAGAGCGCTATGTCTCACATGCCCAGAAGATCCCTGCAGCCACGCGCGAAAGCCGCCTGGCCTTCGTCTCCGGAGTGGCGAAAAGCGCCAGTGAGCGCCCGTACCCGCCGCAGCGCGCCATGTTTGCCAAGGGGGCCGATGCCAGCAAGCTGATCATTGTGAGCCTTTACGATAATCATATGACAACGCTCGCGCAGGCGCGCGCCATTCTGGCCTTGATGACGGGGGTGGCGCGGACCACCAAGATTCTGCGTGACCTGCAGGTAGAATCGATCTTCAACTTCCTCGATTTCTGCAAGATGCTCGGTTTCAGTGAACTGACGATCAGTGACGGTCGTACTTACGCGCACCGCTTTGTTCTTGAGTGAGCTGCTGGATATACGGTCCGGGTGTCTGATGTAATCGCAACGGAGGCTTCGGTTTCGGAGCATTAACCGGCTGGTTTATCCGCCGGTCACGCTCATATGGCGGCTGACCGCGGGGCCGTTATGGCGCCTGTCGATGATGAAATCATGGCCCTTTGGCTTGCGACCGATGGCTTCCTCGATTGCGGCGACCAGGGGGGCGTCGCTCTCACTCGTCCGGAGCGGCGCCCGCAGGTCTGCAGCATCATCCTGGCCGAGGCACATATAGAGCGTGCCTGTGCAGGTAAGGCGCACCCGGTTGCAGCTTTCGCAAAAATTATGGGTCAGTGGTGTGATGAAGCCTAGTCGGCCGCCGGTCTCACCGACGTCGACATAGCGGGCAGGGCCGCCGGTTTTGTATTCGTTGTCCGTCAGGGTGAAGCGCTCTGCGAGCTTCGCCCGGACCATGGAGAGCGGCAGGTACTGATCGACGCGATCCTCGCCTCCGATATCGCCCATCGGCATGACCTCGATCACGGTCATGTCGTAACCATTGTCGCCACACCATTGCAGCATGTCGCCGAGTTCGACGTCGTTCACACCCTTGAGCGCAACGGCATTGATCTTGACCTTCAGGCCAGCACGCTTGGCGGTTTCGATGCCTTCCAGCACTTGATCCAATCTGCCCCAGCGGGTGATTGCCCGGAACTTTTCCGGATCGAGCGTGTCGATGGAGACATTCACCCGGCGCACGCCGCAATCGTAAAGTTCATGCGCGAAACGGCCGAGTTGGCTGCCATTTGTTGTGACCGTGACTTCTTCCAGCGCGCCGCTTTCGAGATGGCGCTGCATGTTCCGGAACAGGCTCATTATATTGCGGCGGACCAGAGGCTCGCCTCCGGTGAACCGTAGTTTGCGGACGCCGAGGCCGACAAAGGCCGAACACATACGGTCCAGCTCTTCCAGACTGAGAATGTCTGACTTAGGCAGGAAGGTCATGTTTTCGGACATGCAATAGACACAGCGAAAATCGCAGCGATCCGTCACTGAAACCCGAAGATAGCTGATGTCACGCCCAAACGGATCGAGCATTGATCCTCCCTAATGGTCGCCTGAGTCGTTTCCGGTGACCGATATGTCCCGTCTGATATAGCGCTCAGCGTTCCCGCCTTCAATATCGCGCTGAATTTCTCCGGCGTCGACAGGATGATTTACCGCGATGCGGATTGCCTGGATCGTGCGGTCTGCCCATAGTTAGATCATGAAAGATGATCTTCCAGAATACCTTGTCGGGCCGCGGCCCAACGATCCACGCCTGACACGGCGCCTTTCCGGCCTTGATCATGAGGGCAAGGAGCAGGAGATATCCGTCATCATGGAGCGGCCGCTGACGATCTTTCTGAACGGCCAGGAAATCGTGACAGCCATGACCATCGGTGACTTCCCGGATTATCTCGCCGTCGGTTATCTGCTCAATCAGAACATGCTGCGCCAGGACGACCGGGTGAACGGGATCGATTACGATGATGACCTTGAAACCGTCGTAGTTCGTACCGAACGCGAAACGAATTACGAAGAGAAACTGCAAAAGAAGATTCGCACGTCGGGCTGCGCCCAAGGCACTGTTTTCGGCGATCTTATGGAAAAGTTCGAAGATATTGTGCTGCCGCAGGATGCGTCACTTCGTACATCCTGGGTCTATACTCTTTCCAGGCTCATCAACAATACGCCGAGCCTCTACCTCGAAGCCGGGGCAATTCATGGCTGCGTTCTATGTACGGAAGACAAGCCGCTGATTTATATGGAGGATGTTGGCCGGCATAATGCTATCGACAAGATTGCCGGCTATATGTTCCTGAACAATATCGAGGCGGGCGACAAGATCTTCTACACAACCGGACGTCTGACCAGTGAGATGGTGATCAAGACCGTGCAGATGGGAATTCCGATCCTGATTTCCCGCTCCGGCTTTACGGCCTGGGGGGTGGATCTGGCGCGCGAGGCCGGGCTGACCTTGATCGGCCGGGCCAAGGGTAAACGCTTCATTGCCCTCTCCGGTGACGACCGGCTGATCTACGATGCTGATTGGTCGGCAATTGCGGATGAGCCGCGACGGAGCGGCCGCAAAGCCGGTATGACATCTGATGGCTATTGATATTGGTGAGGTCGTCGGCGTGCTGCTCGCCGGTGGGCAGTCCCGGCGCATGGGCGGTGGTGACAAGTCTCTGAAAAGTCTCGGCGGGCGACCGATTCTGGAGCATGTTCTGGAACGTGTCAGAGGGCAGGTCGGCCGTTTGGTGCTGAACGCAAACGGCGATCCGGAACGCTTCGCGGAGTATGGCCTGCCGGTCGCCGAGGATGTCGTCGATGGTCAACCCGGGCCTCTTGCTGGCGTGCTGACCGGAATGTCCTGGGCCCTCAAAAATGCACCGGACGCTCAATGGATACTGACGGTCGCGACGGACGCACCTTTTGTGCCGACGGATTTGGTTACGCGGCTCGGTGAGGTTATCGAGCGGGAAAATGCTGATCTCGGATGCGCATCATCCGGTGGGCGCCATCATCCTGTCATCGGTCTTTGGCCGGTTGCCCTTGCCGGTGCGCTGAAGAGTGCGATTGAAACAGATGGTATCCGGAAGGTGGATCGGTGGACGGCCGGATATCGTCTCGCCGTAGTTGATTATCCCAACGAACCGGCAGATCCGTTTTTCAATGTGAACAGGCCTTATGATATAAAAGAGGCCAAAATATTGTATAAAAGTTATTTTATATAGTTTGTATATTTTCGGATTTTAGTAGAACGACTTCTATTCTTGAGTGCTTAGGAGTAAGGTCCGATCAACTAAATTGTCTTTCACTATGGTGATCGGTACTCAAGTGACGCGCTTAAATTTAACAATGTTAACCATGGCTTTGCTTGTGGGGCTGACCGGCTGTTTCGGAGAAGAAGAGAAGCCGGGTCCGAAGATGGACTTCATAAATATCAGAAACGATTCCTCCACAGAGGTCAGCGTCAGGGTCAAGCTCTGGACCAAGGAAGCGCTTCCCATACAAGCTGGCGATTCCGGACGCATCGAGTTCAAGGCCGGATCCCGGACTGTTCAGGTCGATGCGCGCAGCCGAAAACAGTGGGACGACTGCTGGGTCACCATGCAGATCGGGGAAACTCTTGTGGTCTTCAACGCGACCGAACGGATCGGTTGTTCTGTGGAGTAAACGTTGCGTCGTTTGAGGTGTTGCCCCTGTAGCAGCTCTAATCGGCAGACAGCACGATCTGTTCACCAAATTCCTTGAATGCCTTAACACCGCCGCCGCTTGCAATCGCCGATCTGACTGCGTCACGATCGATAATTCTGAACCCGGCCAGTTTCTTTATGCCATAGGCATGAAGTGTGGGTGTAAGCGGGGTGCCGGGACCAACCAGCGTTACGGGTACCTCTCTCGCCAGCCTTAAGAGGCCTGGCAGAGTTCCGTTGCACCAGGCTGAAGCGGTAATCAAAAGTTCTCCCGCGCCTGGAAGGACATGCGGTGCGGCGCCGGCGGGCATGTCTTCCGGTCCTGGTGACATCTCCAGCACGATTGCATCCGGCCTCTTAGTTTGCAGCGCTGGGAAGCGCCCGACAATCACCGTCGTCCGATCCGGATCAGCTTCGTCAGAAAGCAGACCGTCCCCTGGCACCGCGTCCGGCGAGGGGGGGATGGCTGCATTCACAGCGGCACAAGCGATGGTTCTCCGCATTCCAACCAGCTCTCGGAGCCCTGCCGCAGCTTTGTTGAGAGGCATTCCGATCATGCTCATTGGGTCGACGCTTTCCGCTTGATCCGCAGGGGGGCCCATCGGATGCGTCATTGCGGCGAGCCCAATGCTCTCGCTCGTTTCGACAATGGCCCAGTTACGGCCGAGTGTGACCGACGTTATTGGGAGTGGAGGGGTTGTACGGATCAGCTCTTCATCCATTCGCTCCGGTCCCCACCAGTGCGGCAGGTCGCCCGGGGTCAAGAGCATCGGTCTCAGGAAGAGCTGTTTACTCATCTTGGTGATCAGCTCTGCCGGTCCGTGAAACAGGATGGGAACGGACTGTTTGAGGGCGTTTCCGATAGTTTCATCGAGAGCGGCCGGAATCTTCTCTGTTGTCAGGTCTACAAAGAGAAGGTCGCCAGCGTCAGCGAGATCTCTTGAAGTGCCTGGAAGGCGCAGCACGTTCCAGCGGTTGTTGGACAGGCGTGCAACGAAAGCATCAAACGATGCATCCTCAGGATCATTGGTTTCCGATATAAGCCAGCCTGGCTGAAGGCGAGGGAGAGGTAAAATCATAGGCCTGCGGGGCTCTTCGTGTCCAAGTCAGCCCATGCGTGCAACGCGACGTTCTTCGACAATGTCATCTGCGGCAATGAGATCGACTTTGGAACTGTTGATCAGTTGTTTGCCGCGATGTTCGAAATTTACCGTTATTCGGTCACCGACCACAGATTGTATCTGCCCAACTCCCCAATCGGGCTCATCGGCCAGCAGCACGAAACTTCCAGGTAGCAGAAAATGGGGCATCGCATCCTCGGTCGCGGTTGCGTTCCAGTGCTATCAAGCCAGAAAAAAATTCGCTCGATTAATGAATTGTGAAGGAAAGCGGAATCAAACTTCAACAGATTTTCATGCGGGGCTATTCATAAGCCGAGAAAAAGTACGTGATCCGACTTAGGTTACGTTGGAAGCGCCGCTAATCAGATCGAGGATTGATTGTGCATGCCTGACCATATGACATTGATCGATATGCTTTTATCGCGTCTTTTCCATGACCTGATCAGCCCGGTAAGCGCGACTGTAAATGGAGCAGAGCTGATTTCGGATCTTGGCGGGAGCGGAACCGAACTCGAAGAAGAAGCGCTCGCACTTATCGGGACCAGTGCCCGGCAGGCATCGGAACGGCTTTCTTTTTTCCGAGTCGCATTTGGTGGGGCCGGTTCGAACAATGATCACTCTCTTGCCGACGGGGCCAAACTTGCCGCTCCCTACCTGAAAGCGCGAAAGATCGACTTCAGCCTCGATTGCCCTGTTGAACCCAAGCTGGTGCGCCCGGCACCCGGTGGGGTTAAGGTCATTCTCGGCCTGATATGCTTTTTGTGCGAATGCTTGCCGCGTGGCGGAAGCATCGCTCTTAACTCTGTTGGCGAACAGGGTCAGAATTTCGTCCTGAGTGCTGATGGTGACGGGGCAAATGTGCCTCCTGACGTGAGATCGGCCCTTGAGCCGAACGTCACCGCGAGCGAGCTGACCAGCAAATCAGTCGTGGCGCATGTCGCGGCCGTTAATGCGGGCCGCTTCGGATTCCGGTTCGCGGTGGGAGAAGAACCTGGCCGGGTCACAGTCAATCTGAATTTCATCTGAAAGAGGCGGGAAATACATTCGCCATGAATTGTTCCCGCGTCGTAAATGGGTTAACGCTTTCTTTAATGGTTTGGCCTAGGTTGTGATCGAATAGCAGAGACACTAACCGCTCGGCGCAGTGATGCCTGCGGGCCATCTACAGGATGGTCGTCGAAGAACGAGGTAGATTGGGGTAATACGTATGGATGAGCTACTAAGCGAATTCCTCACGGAGACTTCCGAAAACGTTTCGGAACTCGATGTAGAACTGGTCCAGTTGGAGCAAAATCCAAACGATCAGGGTCTGCTCGGGAATATTTTCCGCCTGGTCCACACTATCAAGGGGACTTGTGGTTTCCTTGGGCTTCCCCGGCTTGAAGCAGTTGCACACGCGTCGGAGAACGTTCTCGGCAAGATTCGTGATGGAAGCCTAGAGGTTTCTGCCGATGCGATCACGCTGATCCTTGAATCCTTTGATCGTATCAAGTGGTTGCTCTCTTCGCTTGAGGAGAATGAAGTCGAGCCCGAAGGGGATGACCAGGACCTGATCGATCGACTCAATCACGTTGCCGAGGGCGGTACGCTCGATGACGTTGCGGCGCCGGAGGCTGCTGCCGAGCCAGAGCCGGAGCCGGAGCCGGAGCCCGTAGAGGAGCCTGCTGCTCTTCGGCCGGGTGAGGTCAGCATGGAAGAGCTGGAGCGCGCCTTTTTGGAAGCGCCCGGACCCGATGATATGCCGTCCGATGAACCGGAGGCCGATGCGGTTGAAGAAGCGCAGGCCGAAGAGGTCGCTGAACCTGCTCCCGCACCGCCGGAGCCGAAAAAAGAAGTGGCGGTTAGTTCTCCGAAAGCCGTCGCGAAGCAGCCGGATAAGGACAAGCAGGTCCGTGAATCCGCAGTTGCCAATCAGACTATCCGTGTGAACGTCGATCTGCTTGAGAACTTGATGACGATGGTCAGTGAACTGGTGCTGACCCGTAACCAGCTCATGCAGATCTCACGTAATGAGAAAGACAGCGAATTCACTGTGCCGTTGCAGCGTTTGAGCCAGGTAACCTCGGAGCTGCAAGAGGGCGTGATGAAGACGCGCATGCAGCCGATTGGGAATGCCTGGTCGAAATTGCCGCGTCTGGTTCGTGATCTTTCGATCGATCTGAGCAAGAAGATTGATCTGCAGATGCTCGGCGCCGATACCGAACTTGACCGTCAGGTCCTTGAGCTAATCAAGGATCCGCTGACCCATATGGTTCGCAACTCGGCCGACCACGGCATCGAGGACGGCCCGTCACGTTTGGCGGCCGGGAAGTCCGAAACCGGTACTGTAACCCTGAACGCCTATCACGAAGGCGGCCATATTATCATCGAGATCAAGGATGACGGTAAGGGGCTCGATCCTGAGAAAATCAAGGCGAAAGCCGTTGCGAACGGGCTGGTCGCGGAATCCGAAGCGGACTCGCTCTCGGAACAGCAGATCCAGCAGTTCATTTTCCGGGCCGGGTTCTCGACGGCAGCGGAGGTCACCTCGGTTTCCGGACGTGGCGTCGGCATGGACGTTGTTCGGACGAACATCGAAAAGATCGGTGGTACGATTGAGCTGAAGTCGGTTTTCGGCAAGGGGTCGACCTTCATCATCAAGATCCCGCTGACGCTCGCGATTGTCTCTGCGCTGATCGTCGAAGCTGGCGGCGAACGGTTTGCCATCCCGCAGCTCAGTGTCGTCGAACTGGTCCGTGCTTCGAGCAACAGCGAGCACAAGATCGAAGAAGTTCACGGCACGCCGGTCTTGCGCCTGCGAAACCGTCTGCTCCCACTCGTTTCACTCCGGCGCTTGCTGCGCCTGGATGAAGGCGACGAGGAAACCCCGCAGGAAGCCTTCATCGTCGTTCTGCAAATCGGCACTTATTCGGTTGGCATCATGGTCGACCGGGTGTTCGACACCGAGGAAATCGTGGTCAAGCCGGTCGCACCGATCTTGCGCAACATCACGCTCTTCTCGGGCAACACCATTCTCGGCGATGGCAGCGTGATCATGATCCTCGATCCGAACGGGGTCGCGGCCGCCAGCGGAGAGCTCAAGATGGTGGATGAGGACGGACAGGATACGGCCCGTCACCTGACGCACCGTACCGATGTTTCATCGCTGCTTCTGTTCCGCGCCGGTGGGCAAAGCCCCAAGGCTGTGCCGCTTGCTCTGGTCGCCCGTCTGGAAGAAATCGACCTGGCTTCGGTCGAGTATTCCGAAGGCCGACCGCTGGTGCAGTATCGCGGTCAGCTAATGCCGCTGGTTGCGATGGACGACGACGTCAAGCTTGAGAGCGAAGGCCGTCAGCCGGTACTGGTCTTTACAGACAACGATCGGTCAATGGGACTCATTGTTGACCAGATCGTCGACATCGTCGAAGACCGGATCAACATCGAGGTGAGTCCGGACGCTCCATGGTTGATGGGGAGTGCGGTTATTGCCGGTAAGGCGACTGAAGTGATCGATGCCGGCTTCTACTTGACCCAGGCCTATGGCGATTGGTTCGGTTCCGCCGATGCGGATAGTCAGGAAGCGTCCGATCCGCGGCGTGTTCTGCTGGTGGATGACAGTGCTTTCTTCCGCAATCTGATCAAACCGCTGCTTTCAGTGGCGGGCTACGACGTGACCGCTGTGGATCACGCCGAGGCTGCGCTTGAGTTGTGTGAAGGTAACGCCGAATTCGACGCCATCATCAGCGACATCGAGATGCCGGGAATTGACGGATTTGAATTGACCCGTCGCCTGCGTGAGATCGCCCGCTGGGAAGATACGCCGATCATCGCCTTGTCCTCCCACACAGCTCCGCGTGACCTGGATAGGGGCAGGGAAGTCGGTTTCACGGATTATATCGCCAAACTCGACCGGGATGCGCTGCTCGAGACGCTAGCGCAAACCATTGACGCGTGAGGGAATGATGTCAGATTTACCAGCTACACAATCCACCGGGCAGAGCGTGGTCGCGCTTGGCGAGTTGAAACAGTTCGTTTCGATCATGATCGGCAAGCAGCTCTTCGGTATTCCGGTGCTTCAGGTTCATGACGTGCTTGGTCCTCAGCGGATAACACGGATACCGCTGGCACCCAAAGAGGTCGCAGGATCGCTCAATCTGCGCGGGCGTATTGTGACGGCGATCAATATTCGCAGCCGGCTCAACATGCCGCCTTACGAGGGCGATCACGAAGGTATGAGCGTCGTTGTCGAAGATCAGGGCGAGCTTTATAGTCTGATGGTCGACTCTGTCGGCGAGGTGCTGTCGCTTGATGAGGCGATGTTTGAGCAGCATCCCGCGACGCTGGACGGGAACATCCGCGAGGTTTCGACGGGCATCTACCGGCTCGATAAAAGTCTCCTGGTTGTATTTGATGTTCGGACTTTGCTTCGCTTTCAGGGCGAAGAAGCAGCATAGTGTGCAAAGCCTGCAACCTGTGTGACAATTGACGCGTGAAGATTCGCGGAGCTTTAAATGAAAACCTGCTTGATTGTGGATGATTCAAAAGTCGTCCGAATGGTGGCTCGCAAAATTCTAGAAGAATTGAAATTCGAGACCATTGAGGCGGAAGACGGCCAAATAGCGCTTGATTCCTGTAAGGCCGAGTTGCCGGACGCTGTCCTTCTTGACTGGAATATGCCGGTCATGAGCGGGATTGAGTTTCTGCGAGAATTGCGAAAGCTGCCGGAAGGCGATACGCCTCTGGTGATATTCTGCACCACTGAGAACGACATGGCACATATCCAGGAAGCGCTGTCTGCCGGGGCGAATGAATATATTATGAAGCCTTTCGACAGCGAGATTATCGAAACTAAATTTTCTCAAATCGGATTGCTGTAGATGCGTGGACAAAGTGCGTCTGCGGATGCCAAACCGCGGTCGTCGGATCCTTACAGGGTAATGCTTGTTGATGATTCAGCGGTGATCCGCGGGCTCTTCACGCGATTTCTGGAGGCTGATCCGGACGTGAAGATCGTCGCCTCCGTGGGCGACGGTCAACGTGCTATCGATACGCTGAAGAATAGCGATGTTGAGATTATTGTGCTCGATATTGAGATGCCGCGGATGGATGGAATCACCGCGCTGCCGGAATTGCTGAAAGTGAATCCGAGCGTTCAGGTCGTCATGGCCTCGACTCTCACGGCCCGGAATGCCGAGATTTCCCTCCGAGCGCTCGCGCTTGGTGCCCGTGACTATCTCACCAAGCCGAGTTCCACGTCGGAGATGACGGGAGCCGCAGATTTCCCGAGTGACCTTCTGAGCAAGGTCAAGGCCTTCGGGGCCCAGCGCAGACGCAAGGCCGGCGCTGCCGCTCCCTTGGCCAGCGCGACGAGAGTTTCTCCGAAGAGTGCTCCCGCTGCGGCCCGTTCGACTGCGAAGCCATCTTTGGCAGCGCGTCCAACGGCAACTGCACGCAACGAATTTGCATTGCGTAAGCCGAGTGGCAGGCGGGCCGAGGTGATTGGTATTGGAAGTTCCACTGGTGGGCCGCAGGCGCTGTTTCGTGTGCTCACGGATCTTACGAAAACCATTAAGCAACCCATTCTTGTGACACAGCATATGCCTCCGACCTTTACGACAATCCTAGCGGAGCACATCACGAAAACGTCTGGATGGGTTTGTGCCGAGGCAAAAAGTGGTGATGTCGTATCACCGGGGCGGATTTACCTTGCCCCAGGCGGCTATCACATGACTGTGAAAACCGATGGTGCCGAGAAGGTGATCGCGTTGAATCAGGACCCACCCGAAAATTTTTGCCGGCCTGCGGTTGATCCGATGATGCGAAGCTTGATCAAGTCGTATGGGCGTGTCCTCGCGGTGATCCTGACCGGTATGGGACATGACGGGCGTGAAGGATGTCGCGCTGTTGTGGAAGCGGGGGGCGATGTGGTTGCACAGGATGAGCATAGCAGCGTGGTCTGGGGTATGCCGGGCGCGGTGGCCCAGGCAGGGTTATGTTGCGAAGTTCTCCCGGTTTCGGATATTGGCGCCAGCGTTAGTCGGCTGGCGAGGGGGTAGACAGGTATGAACAGCTCTGATTTCGAATTCCTGTCCAGCCTGTTGTACAAGCAATCAGGCTTGGTATTGACGCCGGACAAAGGCTATCTGCTTGAGACAAGGTTGCAGCCGGTTGCGCGCAGCCACGGTCTCGTTTCCATTGAGCAGATTGTCTCCACACTCAAAACGCGACGGGATGAAAAACTCGTCGCCTCGATCACTGATGCAATGACAACGAACGAGTCATTGTTCTTCCGGGATCGAACACCGTTCGATCAGTTCAAGACGGTTGTTTTACCGAGCTTGCTGCAATCCCGGGCTGCGAAGAAGTCGATCCGGATCTGGAGCGCAGCATGTTCTTCCGGTCAGGAGCCCTACTCGTTGAGTATGGTTCTGGACGAGCTGGCATCCAAGCTTGTTGGCTGGAAGGTAGAGATTGTTGCTACGGATATTTCGACGGAGATGGTTGCCCGGGCTCGCTCCGGCGTCTACTCACAGTTCGAGGTTCAGCGCGGCCTTCCGGTTCAGCTCCTGGTGAAGTATTTCCAGCAGGATGGTGATCGTTGGCAGCTCAGTGAGAAGATCCGCCGTATGGTCACCTTCCGCGAGTTCAACTTGCTGCAAGACCCGCGTCCGCTGGGCAATTTTGATATCGTCTTCTGCCGGAACGTCCTGATCTACTTTGATCAGGATACCAAGCGGAAAGTCCTGGAAGGGGTTTCCCGGCAGATTGCGCCGGATGGATACCTTTATCTCGGTGGCGCCGAGACGGTGATCAGCATTACGGACAAGTTCCAGCCGGTAAAAGGGCAGCGCGGAATGTACCAGCCGACTGCCAAAGAAGGCCAGAAAGCAGCAATCTGACGCGAGGCCTGCTAAGGTCAGAAGCTGAATGAGGCGATAATAGAAAAGGGCTGAACCATCTACTGGTTCAGCCCTTTTTGCGGGGTCTTGTAGGCCTAAATGCCAGCAACGCTTATTCTGCCGGTTCCTTGACCTTCTCGGCTGCTTTGGACGCGGTGTCTTCGTCTGCGTCGCGCAGCACGTAGCCGCGTCCCCATACAGTCTCGATGTGATTATTGCCGCCGGTGGCCTTCGAGAGCTTTTTGCGGAGCTTGCAGACGAACACGTCGATGATCTTCAGTTCCGGCTCGTCGATCCCGCCATAAAGATGGTTTAGGAACATTTCCTTGGTCAGGGTCGTACCCTTGCGCAGGGAAAGCAATTCGAGGATGGCGAACTCTTTGCCGGTCAAATGTACCGGCTTTTTGTTGACTTCCGCGCTGCGGGTGGAAAGGTTTACGGCAATCGGGCCGGTTTCGATTACCGAATCAGAATGTCCCTTGGAGCGGCGGATAATTGCCTGCATCCGTGCGATCAGCTCTCGGCGGTCGAACGGTTTTGTCAGATAGTCGTCCGCACCAAAGCCCAAGCCCTTGATCTTGTTGTCCAGCTCCGAAAGGCCGGAGAGAATCAGGATTGGCGTCTCTACCTTGGAGCTTCGCAAACGGCGTAGAACTTCATATCCATCAAGATCCGGGAGCATAAGATCGAGGAGAATGATGTCGTAGTCGTACAACCGACCAATCTCGAGACCGTCCTCTCCATGTTCCGTTACATCAACCACGAATCCTTCTGCCTTCAGCATGAGCTCGATGCTCTGGGCTGTGGCGAAATCGTCTTCTACTAAGAGTACACGCATTGGACTCTCCCTCTGTGACCTTAGACTAAAAGTTAACGGGGTAAGATAAACAAACCGTTAACCTGCCTTGGCGCCCGGTCGAAAGCGTGCCAGGCGTTCTCAATGGTGTTAAACTCATAGTGTAGAGCAGTTAACGGCGCACTCAAAGTGCTCGCCGAGTTAAGGAGTGTATACGGGTGGTCACTGCCCTCGGAAATCTGGCTTCGGAAGTCGACAAGATTGCTGAATTTCGGCTTTACGGTCGGGTAACCGCTGTTCTCGGCATGATGGTCGAGGTTGGTGGTGTGGACAGGGCACTTTCCATTGGAGATCGCTTGCATCTCCAGGCCCGGAGCGGGACGCGAGTCAGTTGCGAGATTGTCGGCTTCAAGGACGGCCGCGCCTTGGCCATGCCATTTGGCGCTCTCGACGGGATCGGTATCGGGAGTCGGGCCGAGATTTCGGACGCGGCACCAGTGATTTTTCCACATGAGGGATGGCTCGGACGTGTTGTTAATGCAATGGGCGATCCTGTTGACGGCAAGGGACCTCTGGGCGACGGCCCCCGCGGATGCCCGATAAAGACACAGCCACCAGCGGCGCACACACGGCAACGGGTCGGTGAGAAGCTCGACCTTGGTGTGCGTACCATCAACACATTCATGTCGGTCTGTAAGGGCCAGCGCATGGGGATCTTCGCCGGCTCGGGCGTGGGTAAATCCATGTTGATGTCAATGATCGCCCGCTTCACTCAGAGCGAGGTGAACGTCATTGGCCTGATCGGAGAGCGTGGCCGGGAGGTCCAGGAATTCATCCAGGACTATCTTGGTGAAGAAGGCCTGGCTCGCAGCGTGGTCGTTGTTGCGACATCAGACGAATCTCCGCTGATGCGGCGTCAGGCGGCTCACATGACATTGTCCGTCGCGGAGTATTTCCGCGACGAAGGCAGGACCGTCATGTGCATGATGGACAGCGTGACCAGGTTCGCCATGGCGCAACGTGAAATCGGCCTCGCCACCGGGGAGCCGCCAGCTTCCAAAGGTTATACGCCGACTGTGTTTGCCGAGCTGCCGAAACTGCTGGAACGGGCGGGGCCCGGTGCGGGAGAAGGCACAATCACTGGTCTTTTTACCGTTCTCGTTGAGGGTGACGACCACAATGAGCCTATCTCGGATGCGGTGCGCGGAATTATCGACGGTCATATCGTGCTGGAGCGGGGGATCGCAGACCGGGGGCGGTATCCGGCCATCAATGTGCTGCGCAGTGTGTCTCGGACCATGCCCGATTGTAATTCGGCCGAGGAAAACGCGCTGGTCCGCCGCGCGCGTTCTTTGATGGCCTCTTACGACAACATGGCCGACATGATCCGCTTGGGCGCTTACCGCAAGGGGAGTGATCCAGAAGTTGACGAGGCAATAATGTATCATGCCTCGCTCGAGCGATTTCTATCCCAGGACAAGAACGAACCCGCGTCTTTAGAATCCGGTTATGCCCAGCTCGATGCCATTCTTTCCATGGTTGGAGAGAGCGTGGAAATTGCGGAAGAGCAGGCTGATCAATGAGCCAGTTCGAGCAACTCATCCGGCTCCGGACCTGGGAGCTTGACGAGAAGCGCCGTGCGATGGGCGTGCTGCTTCAAGAAGAGGCGGGGCTGCTCGCCGAATCCGACGCAATGCAGCGCGAATTCGATCGGGAGAAGCAGGCCGCCGCCGGATCACTGGAAGCTCGCCGAACTCTTGAAGCCTATATGCAGCACTTCAAGGCCCGGGTGCATGCCCAGAACGAGCGGATCGAGGCGAAACGCCGCGAGATTGATGCAGTGAATGAAGAAGTCCTCGACTCCTATCAAGAGCTTTGTAAAGCAGAGGCCGTTCGGGATGAGTACAACGCCCGCGAGGCGGAGCGGATCGGGCGCCTTGAACAGATGGAGATCGACGAGATCGCCCTCAACATGATGAAGCAGCGCCGCGGTTAGACTAGGCCACCATCAGGTGAACCGATTTTCAGGCATAGACATCCGGGTTCTGTCGACCATCCGGCATGAGATCGGCGATGGGCAAGGGCGGGAATTCCTTTTGCACCTTAAAGCTCACTGCGCCGGACATACCGGTACGTCCGGCCGCTTTGTCGAAGATCTCTATGATCTCCGCCCGCATCTCTTTTGGCAGGGCACGCCGCGTCCGGATAAGAAGCGACATTGATTGTTTGGCAACCGATCCGTCGATCTGAAAGGGGCCGAGACCACTGAGCATCAGGTCGACGACGAATTTGGTCTCCCCCTCGCCACCGCTTTCGTCGTTCTCGCCATTTTCCACATCACTCTCATCGCCAGTGTGTTCGAACGACGGCGGCAGGATGAAAAGCCGCATCTGCTCAAGTGCGTCCTGGGTCTGAACTGGCATAAAAAACGCGCGCCATCCGGCAGTGTCTGGCCCGCCTTCGCTTGCCCGTGACATGGATTGGAAATCGCCGGAGAGGGTCGAAAGCAACCGGCCGTGTGATTTTTCGAGAGCCTGACCCGCGTCTTTTCCCAGCCACCCGCCAAGGGAGCCACCGCGTACCGCAGCCAGAAAAAACAGCATGGAAGCGGTCAGTTGCGGGCCCGGCCGTGCGATCGTTGCGGCAAACTGCGCCGCGCTCTGCGGCGCCGACATCTCAAGGGCGCGGAGGCTTTCTTCCAGCGCAGGCCATTCCCGGGAGAGAATGGAGAGCGGTGTCTGACTTTGCCCATCGATCCGGCCGCGCATGTCGCTTTCCGAGCGGCCTAGTATTTCCATGCGGATGGCCGATTGCAGCTGCCCGCTCTCTGCGCGCGCCGCGACATCGAGCAATCCGACAGACGAGTTCACAATGGCCTGGCCGTTTCCGCCGGTGGCAACGATTGTTCCGGATATCACGGTACTCCCGCTGCCCGGTTGTGACGGCAATGCGTTGCTTGTCTGCGCACCTACGGACAGAACCCGGACGGGAAAATCCGTCCCGGGAGGGAGCGCAGTTCCTGGCTTGGGAGCAGAGGTCCCAGCAGTGGCGGATGTCGTTACCGCTTGTCCGGCAGGTATTGTGCCTGCTTGTGCTGACGTTGCTCGGCTTTCTGTGGCGCCCTGAGTTGCTGCCAAAGAAGACTGAGGCGGTGCGCCGCTTTGCCCGACCGTTACCGGACCGCTCGTTGCGGCTGGTACTGCAGATACCGATGCGGTTTTTGTCGCAGGGGCTTGTGATGATTGCGATGCTGCAGCACCGGATGATGTCTGTGCCTGAGTAGGCGCAAGTGAAGGTGGTCGTGTCGTGACAGGCGCGTTTTGCTGGACAGCCTCCGACTTCGCTGCCGGTTGTTGTGTTGGCGATGTGGTGGTGGGAAGAGGTTGGCCGCTAACGGGGAGCTGCGGTGAAGATGATATTGCTGCAGTGGCGCTTTGCGAGGCTGACGGTAAGGCACTGGATGGCTTCAGATACGGGCTGGAGGCGAGCAGATACCTTGCTGCAGCCTGGGCAGCCTGTTGAGGCGTGATGCCGCTTGCCGTCTCTGGGATCGGGCCGGCGGAGGCGCTCTGCGGCAACGAGGTCGGACGCAACACGATAGCACGGGCAATTTGCCCATCGGTTAGTGGCGGCAATGTCCGTTGGGTGGGGGCCGTTGTGGCAGGCGCGTTGCCCGTTGCTCCGGACGCGGCTTGCTGGGCGCCGGATGCTGTACTTGTTTGCGCCGAAGAGCGGGGTTGGAGGAGCGCCTGCAGTCCGTTGTCTGATCGCTGCAGGATCAGGCTGACAATTGTTCCTGGGCGTACGAAGGCCGGAATTTGCCGAGGGTTGATCTCTATCGTCGCTTCGCCCGAAGCTGCTCTGACACTAACGGTTCCGTCAGTTCTAACCCGCGTGACGGTAACATCCTGGGCCGTTGGCTGTTGAGCCTGAGGCTGAGCCGGTTGTTGGGGTTGGGATGTTGGGGGTTGAGGTGCGGGCGCAGGCGTTGACGTCGCGCGGCCTTGCCCGGATGCGCTTTCGGCAGGCGGACGGGCAGAGGCCTGAGATGCGGCGCTCGGGGGCGCGGAGTTTTGCGCAGGCGGTGGTGCAGACGATTGTGAAGGCGACGATTGGCGGGGCGCTTGAGAGACGGGGGCTTGCTGCCCTTGTGCTGGTGATCCTTGAGGCGGCTGCCCTTGGGAGTGTTGTCTCTGAGTTTGCGGAGCCTGTCCCTGTGAAGCTTGCACCTGAGCAGATTGCGCTGCTGAGCCTTGAGCTGCCGGCCCTGCCTGATTGCCCGATTGGAGTGCGGCTGCGCCACTGGTCACCCGTCCCGCAACCGGCGCATTGGCCGGCTTTGAGGAACTTGTCGCCTGCGGGGCAGGCGCGGTGGGTTGTACGGTGCTCAATATTCTCTCTTTGACCGCTATAGCAGGGCGTCGACGATGGCCTCCACGTCGGTCGCCGCCGGGGCCGCCGGGTAGCGGCTCAGGATCGGACTCTGATGCCGGATCGACTCGATGACCTTGCGGTCACGGCGGATGATCCCGAGCAATTTCGGCTCGAACTTAAGAAAATTCATCGCCGCCTTGCGCAGCGTATCGTAGGTTTTCCGACCGTCATTCACCGAATCTGCGCTGTTCACCACGATAGAGACTTCGCAATTAGGATCGCTCTGGTGCGCGACTTTGACAAACGCATAGGCATCGGTAAGCGATGTCGGCTCTGCGGTCGTGACAACGATGACTTTGCCGGCCCGCGCCGCAAGCATGCGGACAGTGCGGTCAAGACCGGCTCCGAGGTCCATGACCACGCGGTCGTAGGTATCGGAAAGTTGAACGAGTTCGGTACCCAGAGATTGCAGTCGGTTCGAGGGCAGGGTCGCAAGGCTGCCGGAGCCGGAGCGACCGGCAATGATGTCGAAATTGCCGGCCTCATAGTGAATTTTTGCCTGCGCAAGGGACAACCGACCGGCGATAACACCGCCCAAATCGCGTTGGGGCATCAGGCCGAGCTGGATATCGACATTGGCGAGGCCAAGGTCGGCATCGAACAGCAATACCTTCTGGCCCATTCTGCTGAGCCCGTGAGCGAGGGTCACCGAGAACCATGTCTTGCCCACGCCGCCTTTGCCGGAAGCGATGGCGAGAATTTTCGCGCCTTTGGTCACAGAACCGTTGGCCGTGGTGGGGCGAGGATTGTCTGCGGGCGACATCATTTGATTGATCCTTGGGTCCGTTCCATCATAGCGACCTCAACCATAGGCGCCTCGTGCCGTTTGCTGTTCGTCGTCGAAACTCTCCACCACTGATTTGGGGAGCAACAATCGTGCCAGTGTCACGGGGTTCATGGGTCTGAGGCCGTCGGCCACACTGGGGCCGACACCCACTTCGGTCATTTGCAATCCTGTCAGCGCGGCTGCGCTCAGATAGGATCCGAAGCGGCGCGTCATATCTATTCGGGTAAGAAGGAGGCGGCGCGCACCGAGCTCTCGGTAAATGCCTGCTATCTCGGCAGCTTCCATTGGGTCGACGCCGCCCGCCATAACCAGAACCACATCCGCGTCTACTGCCTTTATCAGGCGTGCTTGCCTGTCGATATCGTCATTGTCGAACGGGTTTCCGCCAGGGCAGTCGATCAGGATATGCCCGCGGCCTTCGGCTCCGGCAACGGCGGTCCTCAGCTCCCCGGGGGTCCCCGCGCTGATCAGGTTCAGCTTCAGGATCTTTGTGAAGGCTTCCAGTTGAGCATAGCCGCCAGCGCGGACTGTGTCGGTGGTAATGACACGCACCGCTTTCTTCTGCATCACAAGCCGCGTTGCCAGTTTGGCGATGGTAACGGTTTTCCCGGCGCCGGGCATGCCAACCAGCAGAATTGGCTTGTCTGCCGTGCCGAGCGGCATCGGCGAGAAGGCAAAATACCGATCAAGAGCGCCAGCCAGGGCGAGGATCGGGTCGTCCATCGAGATTTCTTCGGCGGCGCTGATCAACTCGTCGGATATCTGCGGCGGTACGCCGTTATTGAGGAGAGCGTCCGTGATGATCTCGACAGGATCATCATAGGACTCGTCGTAATTGTCTTCCTCGAACTCGAATTCGTCTTCGACCTGATCGATGGCGGCGGTTATACGAACGCCGACGCCATCCTCACCGGTCTGGGTCGAGACGATGATGGCCTCTTCGCCGAAATGCTCTTTAACGAGCATCATGGCTTCGTTCATCGTGTCTGCGGAAAAGGTTTTCAGGCGCATGGAGTTCTCATCAGCAATGCGCTCCCGTTATGCGCCCTAGACAAAAGCTATACTTGGCCAAGAGTCTTGATCCGTGCCTTGGGGTGAATTTCATTCTGAGACATTACCACAGTCTGCGGCCGGAAACGCTCGACGATCGAGCGTACATAAGGCCGGATACCGGGTGAGGTGAGTACCGTCGGGAATTCACCAACCTCTGCAAGCTGATCGAGCGCGTTTCGGAGCGCTGTAATGAAGTCCTGGAGCTGGCTTGGCGGCATGGAGAGCTGCTGCTCTTCGCCTTGCCCGATGATTGAATTTGCGAAAGCCTGCTCCCAATCCGGAGATAGAGTGACCAGATGGATGACGCCATCATCCGCGGTATTCTGCTCGCTGATCTGACGTGCGAGGCGGGTGCGGACATGCTCGGTGATCAGGGTGATATTGCGTGTGAAGGTGGATGCTTCGGACACACCTTCCAGAATTGTGGGCAAATCCCTGACGGAAACGCGTTCGCTCAGCAAGTTTTGCAGGATGCGCTGAAGGCCGCCGACGGAAATGTTCGACGGCACCACGTCTGTGACCAGTTTCTGATATTGATCCGGCAACTCGTCGAGCAACTTCTGGGTCTCGGTATAGGACAGCAGATCGCGCATGTTGTCGCGAATCAGTTCCGTCAGATGTGTGGTGACCACGGTTGAAGGGTCGACCACGGTATAGCCCTTGAAGAGAGCTTCCTCGCGCTGCTCGGGGCCAACCCACATGGCGGGCAGGCCGAAAGTCGGCTCCCGTGTGTCGGTCCCGGCAAGATCGATCGGATTACCTCCGGGATCCATAACCAGCAGACGGTTAGGCCGGATATCGCCGCGCCCGACTTCGATCTCCTTGACCCGGATGACATAGGTATTGGCGGGGAGCTGCAGATTATCCTGGATGCGGACCTGCGGCATGATGAAGCCGCTTTCCACGGCGAGCTGCCGGCGCAGCGCCCTGATCTGATCTGTCAGACGTTGGCCCTCGGTAGTCTCGTTAACCAGGGGCAGCAGGCCATAGCCAAGTTCCAGCCGGACAAGGTCGATATGCAGTGCGGCCGAGATAGGCTCTTCAGGTGGCGGTGCAGCTGCTTCATCCACCTCGGCTTGGACCACAGCGGCCGCGGCAGCTTCATGCTGGCTGTAGATCAAGTAAGAGAGACCGCCGACGACTGCGGCAAGTGCCAGAAAGATCAGCGTCGGAAAGCCAGGAAGCATCGAAAGAATAACCAGCAGCACTGCACAGAGCGCGAGCGCTTTGGGATACCCGCCGAGCTGCCCGAACACGGCTTTTTCGGTGGTGCCTGTGGTGCCGCCTTTGGTGACCAGCATACCGGCGGCGGTCGAGACGATCAGGGCAGGGATCTGGCTTACCAGACCATCACCGACGGTCAGCAGCGTATAGGTGGAAAAGGCGTCGGAGAAACTCACACCCTGCTGGGCGATACCGATGACCATGCCGCCAATGACATTGATCACTGTGATCAGCAGACCGGCTACGGCGTCTCCGCGAACGAACTTGGAGGCACCGTCCATGGCGCCGAAAAAGGTGCTCTCCGCGCTCAGTTCCTCGCGCCGGTTCCGGGCCTGATCCTCATTGATCAGACCGGAGGAAAGATCGGCGTCGATTGCCATCTGCTTGCCGGGCATGGCGTCGAGACTGAACCTTGCGGCGACTTCCGCAATACGTCCTGAACCCTTGGTGATGACGATGAAGTTAACGATCACCAGTATGGAGAAGACGATGATGCCGATGGCAGCATTGCCGCCCATCATGAAGCCGCCAAAAGCCTGGATGACGTCACCGGCGGCATCGGTGCCGGTATGCCCCTCCGCAAGGATCAGGCGCGTCGACGCCAGGTTAAGGGACAGTCTCAGCATTGTCGCGATCAATAGGATCGTCGGGAAGGCATTGAAATCAAGTGGTTTTTCGATGAACAGCACAGTCATCAATATGATCACTGACAAGGCGATCGATATCCCGAGAAGGATATCGAGCAGCACTGTCGGAACCGGCAAAATCAAAACCGAAAGGATGCCGATCACACCGAGAGCGAGATAGATATCGCCCCGCTGAGCAGCGGATTTCAGGCTTTCAAAACTGAAGGATGGCAAGGCTGTGCCTGATCCGCCGCCTTCCGGCTGCGGAGGTTGATTGGAGGCGTCGGTCATTCAATGCCTCTCATTATGCTTGCTCTTATCTCCATTGCGGATTGCCTGACATTGTCCGGCCGGGTGTCAGACTGTCGCCCGATCGGCTTCACCCGGCGGCGGCACATTAACGCCTTCCTCGGAATAGGCCTTCAGTTTGTTTCGCAGTGTCCGGATGGAGATGCCAAGGATATTGGCGGCATGGGTCCGGTTGCCGAGGCAATGGCTAAGGGTATTGATAATGAGCTGGCGTTCGACATCGGCAACGGTGCGACCGACGAGATCCCCATTGGCTTCGCTGTCCGGTGCTGCCGGGGTGGCAGCCTGTGGCGGAGGTGTGGGCGCTGCTTCCGGCTCGTCAAAAGCTGCCGGTTGGAATGTCGTGGGGGCCGCCGGAGCGATTGGCTGCGGAGCTGGTGTTGCCTGCAAGGGCGGTGCTTCCTGAGCAGCTGGTGTCATCTGCTCCCCGGTCAGGATGATCGCGTCTGTCCCGATCTCGTCGCCTGAAGCGAGCAGAACGGCCCGGTGCAGAGTGTTTTCCAGCTCGCGCACGTTGCCACGCCAATGATGGCCTTGCAGGCGGGCAACGGCCTCATCGCTGAGCGGCCTTTCCGCAACGCCATTGGCTTCGGAATATTTTTTAGCGAAATGGCTGGCGAGCAGCTTGATGTCTGCCGGACGCTGGCGCAGCGGCGGAAGTTGGAGATTGAAGACGTTGAGTCGGAAATAGAGATCCTCGCGGAAATTGCCTTCCCGAACGTGACGCTCAAGATCCCGGTTTGAGGTCGCGAGGAGCCGGATGTCTACTTTTACCGGCTGGCTGCCGCCGACCCTGTCGATCTCGCGTTCCTGGACCGCCCGCAGCAGCTTGGCCTGCAGGCGGATATCCATTTCGCTGATTTCATCAAGCAGCAGGGTGCCGCCGTTTGCTTCCTCGAACTTGCCGATGCGGCGGGCCAAGGCACCGGTAAAGGCGCCTTTCTCATGGCCGAACAGTTCAGACTCCAGGAGATTGTCCGGGATCGCCGCGCAGTTCACCGATACGAACTGCTTATCCGACCGTTTGCTTTTCTCGTGCAGGTACCGGGCGAGAACTTCCTTACCCGTACCGGATTCACCGGTGATCAGAACACTGGCATCTGACGGTGCAATCTGGTCGGCGAGTTTGAGCACAGCGCCCATGATCGGGTCCTGAAAAATCACCGAGCTCTGTTCTTCGGCAACGGCGGCGAGCACCGCGGCAATCAGCTCGG
Organism: Nisaea sp.; assembly: GCF_039990255.1. Lineage (GTDB taxonomy): Bacteria > Pseudomonadota > Alphaproteobacteria > Thalassobaculales > Thalassobaculaceae > Nisaea. The sequence continues at coordinate 381,452 of NZ_JBDXGG010000022.1, forward strand.
CGTTCGGGGGCAGGGGAATGTATTCTTTTGCGCCGGCCTTGATTGCGGCGACGGCCGCGTCAGAATCATTTTCCAGCCCACAGGCGACAACCGGCGTGTTGATCCGCTCCTGGCTCATCGCCCGGAGCAGTTTTGCTACCGGTTGGGCCACGTCGATCATGACGAGGTCAGCGCCCTGGCCGCTGCGCAGGGCATGCATTGTACCCTCGACATTGTCGAGGTGACTTACTTTCGCGCCCTTTTTCAGGGCGATCTGACCGGCTACGCTAATATGTCCGCCAAGTGTGCCGACGATCAGCAATCGCATCTGTCAATTCTCCCGTTTGGGCGGCTATGTCCGTGCCGCCCCTAATCTTCAATCGTAGTAGTCGAGCCGCTGCGAAGACGGCAGTTTGGTATTCAGCATCCGCTCGAGAAGCCGCGGGTTCTCTTGCCGGGCGATTGACATCGCACAGGCATGATAGATCTCGCATTCGAGCAATTCTGCTTCCGCATTTCGTTCCAGCTTGGCCGCAATAGGCGCCAACACCATGTAAGCGAGGATGGCACCGTAGAAGGTTGTAAGCAGGGCGACTGCCATAGCCGGTCCGATAGAGCCCGGATCATCAAGGTTTCCGAGCAACTGAATGAGGCCGATCAATGTGCCGATCAGGCCCATGGACGGTGAAACTTCGGCGGCTCTTCTGAGCACACCTGCGTGACGATGGCGAATGTCCTGAATAGCATCGATTTCCTGAGCGAGTACCTGATCGATCTGGTGCGGCGTTGCGCCATCCACCGCCATCGCCACAGCGCGCTGCAGGAAAGGCTCGCTGTCGACGGACGGAATTACGGCGTCGAGAGCAAGCACCCCGTTGTCCCTGGCGATCGCTGCGAGATTGAGCGACCGTTCGCCGGCGAGCCGCAAGTCATGACGCTGCGGCAAGAGCGTTCCCAGAACGGCAGCCATTGCGCCGAACAACTCTGAGATGCTGTAGGAGACGAGGGTCACGGCAAATGTGCCGATGAGAACGATCAGGACTGCGGGGAGATTGTAAAACGAACCGACAGACCCGCCAAGAACCAGTGCGGTCGCGACCAAGCCGAAAGCGACGGACAATCCCAGGATCAAAGCGATATCAAGTGTGCGTCCGCTCGCTGGAACGTCGAACGTTCTGGTGCGTGCCGGGCGCGGACGGGCCCCGCCATTCTCAACGGTCGCGCGATCTGCCATAGACTTTTCCCGATCCTGCCGCTTAGCCGGTTCTGTCGGATTTGATGATTTCCGTCATAGTCACGCCAAGGCGTTCATCGACGATAACGACTTCACCACGGGCCACGAGACGGTTGTTCACATAGATGTCAATCGCCTCGCCAACCTTGCGGTCCAGTTCGACGACGGCGCCACGGCCGAGTTTGAGGAGCTGGCTGACCTGCATGCTGGACTTGCCAAGCACAGCAGAGACCTGCACCGGGATATCGTAAACGGCTTCAAGTTCTCGTGCGCTGATCTGCTGACGGGATTCCTCCGGGACAACCTCCGGCGGTTCCTCCGCGGCCTGCTGTTCCATGGCAGCGGCCATATCCAATTCTTCGAGATCTTCGAAATCGACGTCGCTTTCGTCGGACATATCATTCTCCTCTGGCGGCCAGGCGGCGCTAGTTCTGGATCAATTCAGCTTCGCTGGGATCACCGTCCGCGTCCATACTCTCTTCAAGCGTTTCCGGGACTGCGTCGGATAGGTCGTGGGCGGGTATATCGTCTGCTGCATGCTCTTCGATTGCCGGATCACTCGTGGTCTCGGGCATGGAGACGGACTGTTCTTTGGCTGCTATCTGATCGTCTATCTCGACTTCGATATCGCCGGTGGTTTCGCTGGCCGGTTCCGGCGGCGTGTCCGAGCCGATATCGGAACGGGCAGGTAGGGAGGATAGGGTGCGCTCCACCATTTCGTCGATCTCGCCCCAGGTTTCGTCCAGCGCGCGCTCAACCGCGCCCGCCGCCCAAGAAACGCGGCAATCAGTTGCGACGAGTTCCGGATCGCCGACCAGGACCACCTCGCCCTCGTAGCCGACGCGGGAAGCCATCAGCTGGACCTTGTCGCGGAGCGGCGCTTCAAGTTCGGCAGCGACACGGATCATGACCTTTGGCTGCTCTGTCAGAAACTGGAATGCCTGATTGATAACATGCTCGATCTGCGGAAGTTCCGTTCCGCGCGTCAGTTCGGGTGCCATCTTGCGCATAATGGTGGCAGCGAGACGAACCGCATCGCGTTGAATTTCCGCCGTCCATTGACGGTGTACCTGGCTGAGTTCGCCAACCTTGCTCAGCACCCCCTCAAGCGAAACGGAGACCTGTTGTTCAATCCCGGCCATTGCTGAGGACATGCCCTCCTGTCGGCCAAGCTGGTAGGAAGCTTCTTTGGCCTCGTCGACCTCTTCCTGGGTGTAGGTCGGCGGTGCGTGCTCTTCGGCTTCAAGCTCCGCCATGCGCGCGGCCTCGGCCGCGCGGCGCATCTTCTCCTGATATTCCTCGTCGAAGATGTTGTCGAACAGGAACCGTGCTTTCTGCGTTGTCATGCCACCTGACCTGTTAGGTATGAAGCAACGAAAGCGTTATTAATGATCGTCAACCGCCGCCTCCGGCATTGCCTGCTTCCTGGTACATCCAGTTGCGGATGATTGCGACAGCTTCCTCTGGGTGTTTCTCGACGATCTCGCCAATTTTTTTCAGGGAGGATGCGCGAACCCGGCCTTCGACCTGATTGATGTCAATCATCTGGTCGAGCAGGCTTTCTTCTTCGTCTTCGCCTTCCAAAAGTTCGGCCATGTCGGCGGTAGCGCCTGGGCCGGTCAACTGGGCGATAGCGTCCGCACCAGCGATCATCCCGCCCGGGCCGCCGCTGGCGGCGAGGGTCGTGGGCATGGATTCAAACAGGCGCGTCAATACAGGACGCACGACCAGCAGGATCACGAGAAGTCCGACAACGGCCAGAACCAGAACCTCTGCGAGTTGCAGGAATTCATCTTTGGAAATACCAAACAGGAGCGAGCCATCGCCAAGGTCGAGCGGCTCCAGTTTGACGAACTGCATGTTCACGACTTCGACCGTATCGCCACGGCTGCCATTGTATCCGACGGCGGAGCGAACGAGCGTGGCAATCTGTTCCAGCTCTTCCTCGGTCCGGGGTTGGTATACCTTGTCGCCATCCTCGTTCTCGACATAGCGCCCGTCTACCAGAACCGCGACGGAAAGATTTTGGATTTCGCCAGCTTCCTTGACGCGATTGCGGACAGTTCGGCTGATCTCGAAGTTCACAGTCTCCTCTGTCCGGGCAGATTCAGAGAGGGCCGAGAGATCGCCGGCTCCAGCGTTGGCTTCGGCCTCCGGGAGGTTGTTCTCTACTGAAACAGTGTCTTGATTGTTCCGTTCCTGAGAACTCTCGCTCTCTTCGATGGTCTGAGTTGAACGGGCGACCTGACTGTCCGGATCATATATTTCGGATTGCTCTGTGAACCGGTCATAGTCGATATCGGCACTGATTTCTGCCCGCACGCGGCCGAGACCGACAATGCGCTCGACCAGTTCTTCAACAGAGCCGCGTATGCGATTTTCAAAGGCCAGACGCATTTCTTCTGAGCTTTGGCCGGGGAGAGTCCCGTCCTCGTCATTGGTGCCCCGTGCGAGAAGCTGGCCCCTGCTGTCGAGGATGGAAATGTTCTGCGGTTCCATATCGGGAACAGCGGCGGCGACCAGATGCTGGATCGCCAGAACCTGTTCGCGCCCAAGGCGGCCGGCGCCCTGAACCTGCAGTACCACAGAGGCACTCGGCTTGCGGCGCTCGCGGCTGAAGAGTTCGCGTTGCGGCAGCACCAGATGGACACGGGCGCCGCGGACATTGTTCATCGCCCCAATGGTCCGTCCGAGTTCGCCTTCAAGCGCGCGGACCAAATTCACGTTCTGAACGAAATTTGTGGTTCCGAGGCCGTCGGACTTGTCGAAAATCTCATAACCCATAGTGCCGCCGCCCGGCACGCCTTGTTCGGCGAGGGTCACACGGAGTTTAAGGACCTCGTCTCCGGGTACGAAAACTTGCTGACCGCCAGCCTTTAGCTCATACGGAATATTGCGGGCTTCGAGTTCCTTGACGATGGCGCCGCTGTCAGCCGGATCAAGATCGCCATAAAGCAACGACATCCCGCCGGTTGAGAGACGGGAGGCAAGGAAAATGAAGAAGCCAAGGACCGCGACTGCTGTGCCTACAAGGGCGGCAATGCGGATAGGGCCAAGATTACGAATCAGATCCACGAGAGGATTCATGGGTTATAATCCCCGCAATTGCGAACAGTAGGTGCCCGAAAACAGTTTCGGAGGTTCTCGCCAATACATTGCATTTTATATGTATCTTTCGAAAATTGAAAGAACCTTCTGGGCAAAAACTGCCTAGTGAATATATCTGACAATGAATCGAAAGAGAACAATTAATTAGCGGCGGAACTTGTGGTATTGGTTAAGGAAATCTCGAGTGAGAATATCATTCCTCGAATTGATTTGTCCGTAGTGAGCGCCGTGGAGCAACGATAATGGCGAAAACTGAATCTCCAAAGCAAACGCCCAAGGGTTCGCAAACCGGATTGCCTTTCAGGGGGGCGGTGGATATTTCGCGTACCCGTCACATAACCATGGCAAACAAGGCGACTCATTTCTTGAGCGCCGGGGACCTTGAGTCAGCCCGAAAATTGTTCACGGAAATCCTGAAAGAGAACGAGGACGATGTGTACGCGATGCATGGCGTTGCCCTCGTTGCGCGCGATATGGGGCGGTTGCCGGTGGCTGTTGAGTTGATGAAGAAGGCACTCGCCCTGGAACCGAGAAATCCAATGATTTCCAGCAATCTTGGGACCATTTATGATGCGATGTCCGATTATGAGACGGCGCTGGTCAGCTATAAAAATGCGATAAAATGGGGTCTCGATGATGGCGTTATCCATAATAATCTAGGCAGCGTTCTGTCAAAACTTGGACGTCGGACAGAGGCTTTGATCTCTTTTCGCAAAGCCCTGAAAGCAGGCGCCGAATTTCCAGAAGCCATGACCAATTTGGCGACGATGCTTGGAGATCTCGGTGATTATGAACAGGCAGGATATTATTTCCGTCGTGCGCTAGAGCTTGATCCGGAAGACCCACATACGCATCATAATTTTGGTGTGATCTTGCTGCGTCAGGGTGAATGGGAAGATGCTTGGTACCATAGTGAGTGGCGCATGCTGGCAACGAACAAGGGGGTTCCTTGGCGTAAGTTTTCGCAACCGCTCTGGAACGGAAACCAGTTTCAGGGAGCGCGTCTTATTCTCTATGCGGAGCAGGGCATTGGTGATGAGCTCAGACATGCGAGCATGCTCCCAGAAGCGATCGCACGGGGTGGTGAGGTCGTGGTTGAATGTGCGCCGCGTCTAGTCTCGCTCTTTCAGCGCTCTTTTCCACAAACGAGGGTGGTTCCGGCTAAATATTGGCCGGCGGAAGAGGGGGTTGAGCCATTTGATATTGCCTGCCCGCTTGGCACGCTTGGGCGGTTGTTTAGGAATAGCAAAGAGAGTTTCCCGATGCATTCCGGCTACCTCAAGCCGGACCCGCGACTGGTCTCGATGTTTAAGGAACGTCTTAAGGAGGCGGGACCGGGGCCTTATGTCGGAATATGTTGGCGTAGCGGTGTTTTGGGGGCGTACCGGGCTGAACATTACTCGACGATTGAAGATATGAGGCCGGTCATGAAAGTGGACGGGGTGACCTACGTGAATTTACAATATGACGCCAAATCTGAGGAATTCGACATTGTGAAGTCGGAGTTTGGTGTCGATCTTGTCGATTGGGACGACGTCGACCTTAAAATGGAGCTTGAGAAAGCGGCCGCGCTCACGAGCTGTATGGATTTGGTGGTGAGCCCTGGAACATCGGTTGCGGTCATGGCTGGGGCGCTCGGTGTGGAAACCCTTGAGTTCAGGCCATTTCCGATACCTGAGACCTATTTTAAGAACGGCCGTTGCCCATGGTTTCCAAGCGTCCGGTTTTTCGCAAAACGACAGTCGGAGAAATGGAACAAGCTGTTCCGAAAAATCGCTGCCGAGATCGAGGCCCTTAGAGCTGCGTCAACTGTCTGACCGAAGCCTCCTAGAAGCGCGACGATAGTCCTGAACGCGCGTAGCGCGCAGGGCTCGGGTTCCATGTGCCTTGATCAATTCCCGCCAACTTGCGAACTCCTCACGGCTGAGACTGTATCGCTCGCAAGCCTGCTCAAGTGTAATCAGATCATCTTCGACAGCTCGAACGACTTGGGCTTTCCTACTGACGACCCAGCGCTTTGTGCTTGCAGGCGGCAATCGAGCAAACGGGTCATCCGATGTCTGAACGGGCTCTGTTGAGTTATCGTTCAATTTCTTGTCCTGATGTTTGTCTGCGGTCATCTTTTCAACGCATCATAAAAATGCCGGTTATTCGAAGTTAATGGCTGCTCCCTAAAGAATCCTTAAGACCCAGCGCTTTCCGAGATGGCTTCGAGTAAAAAAAAGCCCCGGCAAAAATGCCGGGGCAAAAGAAAATCGGTAGAAAGTGAACGGTGACAGCGTTTACCGCTTGATACGGATAATCTCGTCAAGCAGCTCGTCACCGGTTGTGATTATGCGTGTTGCGGCAGAATATGCCCGCTGCGTTACAATCAAGTCAGTAAACTCGGTCGCGATGTCAGTGGTAGAGTTCTCGAGTGCGCCCGACTGAATTCGACCAGTGCCACCGTTGGTCGGGATGCTGAGAACAATGTCACCAGAGGTTGACGTGACGCCATATGCGTTGCCGTTCAGTCCGCTCAATTCAGTCGCGGCTGGAACTGTGCCAAGTGGTAATCGATAAATGATCCTCGATTGTCCATTGGCGAAGTTTGCTGCTACGAGCCCATCCTCAGAGATTGAAACGCCTGTCAGAGCTGACGGGCCGGAGCCATCCTGGTTCAACAATGAGGTTTCGAATTCGCCGTTGAATTGAGACATCCCGGTCGGTTGTCCGAATGTTCCCCAATTAAGGGTAATAGTGGCTGAATCGACCGATCTACCGAATTGGGTCGAACTTATCGTTAAGGTCTCAGTTGCGGGATTGTTGGCCGTGCCTGCGGTGCCGGCGCCAACAGCATTCAGGCTGCCATCGGGGTTAAAGACCATGGTTCTCGACGGCGTTCCGACTGCCACGGAGGCTGCGGCGGCCGTGCCGGGGTTGCGGATCAGGGTGTAGTCATAGGTCCAGGTGTTCGCTGCAGCAGACTTGGTCCAGGTGGTCCGCAGTAGGTAGTCGAACCCTTGGGAATCATAGATAGTAAGATTCGTTACGACCGTTGCGCCCGCGGTGGTGTCGGCAGGCAGGTTGGCATTGATCGTAACATCGTCCGTCGCATTGGCTATTTGTCCGAATTGGGACAGATCGACTGTCTCGAGGCTGGTCAGCAGATCACGTGTGTCCTGGTTGACGATATTACCCGCGACATCGGTGCGCCAGCCCTGCAGGTAATAGCCGGCAGTGTTGACCAGGCGGCCGTTTTCGTCGGTGTTGAACGCACCAGCCCTGGTCAGCAGGTATTCGTCGTCGGCACCCGGCTCAGCAGAGCCATTGACGACGAAGAAGCCGTTACCATCGACGGCGATGTCCGTGGTGCTCGTCGTTCCCTGAAGAAGACCCTGCCGGCTCGGATCCGTAAGCGGCTTGCTCTGCACGCCGCCAGGCGTGAAGGCCGTTGCGGTCGGGCTGCGGGTGACCAGCGTCTGGAACCGCGCTTGCGTCTCTTTATAACCGACGGTCTGCGAGTTCGCGATGTTGTCAGAGATAATCCCGAATGCGGTTGCTTGCGACGCGATCGCCGCAACCCCCGCAAAAAGTCCACCGGTAACACTCATGTTAAATCTCCATTCACATGACCAGGGTGTGACCGCTGGCCGGTTCTACCGATGATGCCGGTCTGGCATCGTGGCCGGGGGCTTCTCTATGGCCGCCCGGTCCTTCCGCCTTAAATGGCGGAAACGCGTGTAATTTCATTCATTTCAACGATGATCTTTCCGACCATCAGGCTCGGCCCTTCGGCTCCGGTGACGACACCGGTTACGAGGCCGACAGCCTCAACCTCGGCGGTTATGCCTTCGTTGTCGGCGTCAAGCGCATTGATCTGAATTGAATAGGGGCCGTTCGGCAGCTTCTCGCCATCTTCGTTGGTGCCGTCCCAGTTGAACTCAAAGCGTTCACCGGAACTGGTTGAGCCTTCTTCCGAATAAACCAGGTCACCGGCCGCGTTGAAGACATTGATGGTGGTCGAGTCCGCTTCGGATGGAAGCATGTAACCCCAGCTCGCACCGTCATCGGTGAGATTGGTGTTGTTGCCATTAAAGATGACGTGCTCGCCGATATAGTTCACCGCCGTGGCATTCGTGTTTGCTGCCTGTGCGGAAACCAGAGATGCGAGAGATTTGTTGGTTTCGATCTGCTGTTCGACGGCGGTGAACTGGACCAACTGGTTGGTCATTTCGTTCGTGTCCATCGGACTGGTCGGATCCTGGTTCTGCAGCTGCGTCAAAAACAGAGTCAGGAACTGATCGCGCTCGTCTTCGAGCCGTTCCTCAGTCGTCTGTGCCTGCGCAAAGATACTGGCGCCGCTTGTGCTTGAAACTGCGTCCACCATGTTATCAGCCTCCTAGGCTACCAGGTTCAGCGACCCGTCGTCGCCGATACCGTCTTGTTCCGAACCGGTGATGTCCGTTGTCAGCTGCTCTTCGCTGCCTTCAAGGTCACCGCCATCTTTCGAGAGGGCCCCGTTTCCGGAACCAGCTTGTTGTTGTCTCTCGTTGGTGTCTCCACCTCTCATCTGAAAGTCGAGGCCATCGCCACCGGTCTTGAGTCCTGCGTCTTGCAAGGCCCGTTCCAATTGCTTTGCGTCACGCTGCAAAAGATCCATTGTTTCCGGTTTGTCGGCGATCACCGTTCCCCGAATCGCGCCGTCAGAGCCGATTTCCAGGCGAACTTCCACTTTTCCGAGTTCAGACGGGTTGAGCTGGATTTTGATTCTGTCGAGCCCGCCCAGCGCAGCTTTGACCAGCTTCACCTTCACCTGTTCGGTTGCCGGAGTCGGCAAAGTCTGCCGATCTTGGGTGGCCGCCGTACGGTCGGCCGACGCCATTCTAAGCGAGTCGGTAAAGCCACTGCCGGTGCCTTGCGCCGGAAGATCGGCCGGGCGTGAGGTGTTCGATGTCGTGGCAGACTGATCCACTTGCCCACGTTGCGTGGAGGATGACTGTTGCCGGACTGATACCAGTTGTTCAGGTGTCGCGACAGCGCTCTGAGCCTGCGTGGCTGCGGTGAATGCTGTCGCTGCCGGGTTTGTCTGCACTGTTTGGGTGACGATAGCCGAATTCTGCTGACCCTGGTTCGCCGTCGCCTTCGTGCCGTTGTTCTCGTTAGATGCGGTTACCGCATTGCTGCGCTCCACATTGGAGCGACCAAGAGCGTTTGACTGCGCGGGGCGACTGTTCAGGGCCGTTGCTGCCGCAATTGTTTCGCTTGGGGTCGGAAGAATAGCGGGTTTGGCCGATCCTTCCGCCGACGCGGTTCGACTATTTGCGATGAGGGCTGTATCGGTTGCGACGGTCGGTTTGGCTGGTTCCTGTGAGACGATCTCTATCTTCGGAACGGTCTCTCCGGTTGCCTTTTGTGACGCCTGCTCAGCAACGGCAGCCGCCTGGTTGGTTTGCCCAGGAGCTCCCACCTGAGGATTTCCAGAGGCCTGTTGGGGCGTGGGGACAGCCTGGCTTGCAACGCTGGACTGTTTCGCTTGATTACTGCCCTGCGTCGTCTCGGATTGGGTCTGCGGGGGCCATGGAACCGGCAATTTAAAAGCCGTCGTATCATCGCCCGATACGGAACGAGGCGTTGCAGCCGTGGTCGCAGCGCTTTGTCCCGTCTGCGTTAGTTTTTCAAGAGCGGCGAGTTTCGCGTCACGAGAAGTAGTGGCCGGTCCTGCTCCTGTTTTCTGGCTTTCCGTAGGAGCAGCAGTGGGCAGTACCTTTGAGGTCTCTGCCTGCATGACGTTACTAGCGATGGTGGCCGCTTCGGCCGGCGCTGTCGCGTCCTGGGGCGCTGAAACCTCGGATCCTTCAAGCGATTGGTCGGTGACTCCTGAGTCTGCATTTTCAGAGTCTTGAGCAGACGTATCTGCTGACACAGCTTCAGTCGGCTTTTCGGCTGACTTGGACGTGTTTGTGTGAGCCGCGATCTCCTGCGTCTCTATGCGGGCCGGTGTATGTTCCGTTTTGGCTTCGGCAACGCCGGACGCATCGGTTATTGCGTCCTTGGCATTAGTGTTGTCCGGCTGGCGCTGGCTCTGTGGAGTTTCGGTTTTGCGATCCGACTTGGATTGCTTGCTTTCCGTACGCGGAGGCTCTGCTTCCCTTGGCTCGTTCGCTTCATAATCGTCGAGCCTGAATTTGGGGCGGTCAGGATTGCGAGCAGCGATCGGATCGAAGCCTAGTCCGGCACCGTGCTTACTCGTGTAGCCGATTGTTGGATCGTTTGATGTTGATACGGGAGACATCTTTCGCCCTCTCGCGTTGTTCTGTGTCGTGACAAGCAAGGAACGGGCCAAAGAATTACGGCAGAACTTGCCGGTTGAGGGTTCATTGATGCGTCAAGGGCTGTGTCATGAACTGCCAGGGAGGCAAAAACTTCCGGGTTGGCGTGATGTTGCCGGTATGCCGTTTTTTCCTTTTGTGCGTGTAAGAGTTTGTCAGGGAGGCAGAGGTGGATGGCATGATAATTGATGTGTTTTGGGTGCTTGCGTTTGGAGGGAAGACGGGCGTTGGTTTTGGTTGTCTTGTAAGCTATTGAAAAACAATAAAAAACAATTTGAATACAATTTTAGATTTTTTATTGACAATGTTTAGGTAAATGTGGATTATATGTTTGTGGGCTATGCCCGCTGTCAGCAAAAAGCTGACTTAACCTGAGCCCTTAGAAAGAGGACTTGAAAAAAAATGGCTATCCAAAACTCTATTTTGACCAACCCGTCTTCCTTTGTTGCCCTTCGCACCCTGAATGGCATCAATCGCTCGCTGGATACAACTCAGAACCGTGTCTCCACGGGCCTGAAGGTTGCGGGTGCTTTGGACGACGCTTCCAACTTTGCGATCTCACAGGGGATTCGGGCCGAACTTAAGGCTATCGATGCGGTTACCCAGGGGCTGAACAACGCCAAAGGTATCGGCAACGTTGCAATCGCTGGTGTGACCGGTGTTTCCAACCTGCTTTCCGACATCCGCGGTAAACTGACCGAGCTTGCTAACGAAGGTATCACAACGACTCAGCGGAATATTCTTCAGTCTGACTTTAACGAGTTGGTTTCTCAGGCAGCCAACTTTATCGCCAATTCATCCTTCAATGGCGTGAATCTGATCGAGTCAGGTGCAGGGAATATTAACACACTCTCCAACTTGGCTGGAGGTTTGCTTACGCTGACGTCGCAGAGTGCTGTTAACACGCAGGTGGGTAGCCTTGCCGGTGCGACACTGACTTCGGCTACCAACGCTCAGAGCGTGATTGCGAACCAGTATTCCAACCTCGAATCGGTCGTTAATACCGCTCTCGGTTCTCTGGGCGCAGAAGTTCGTGCCCTCAATCTGCAGACGGAGTTCCTTGAGGAAATCAGGGACGCAACTGACGAAGGTCTCGGCAACATTGTTGATGCCGACCTTGCTCGGGAATCGGCGCGGCTTACATCGTTGCAGGTGCAGCAGCAGCTGTCCACTCAGACACTGGGCATCGCGAACCAGCGTCCGCAGTCTCTGCTTGGTCTGTTCGGTTAAGGTCAAAACAAACACCTCTTGCGGAAGGGCGGCTTCGGCCGCCCTTTTTGTATGTGCGTTTCCAATTGCGATTTCAGGCTTTATCTTGGCTGCTTAAGAAAAAGCAATTTCAAATTCAGCGACTCGCGCGTGAATTTCCATATATTTCAATAATATAAATTGCCGCGTCCATATGCTCTCCATACGTCCGCGAAACCCGTCACTGACATTGAGCTTTCAGCACATCTTTTGTGTGCTAATGTACGATATCCGCTCGAAGAAGCGGTATTGCTCTGGGGGCTTGCCCCCTAATTACTGCGGAAAAAATTCCGCTGTCCTTAGAAAGAGGAGGCCAAAATGGCTGTTCAAAATTCTATCCTGACGAATTCGTCAGCATTCACTGCGCTTCGTACCCTGAATACCATTAA
>NZ_JBDXGG010000023.1:0-199208 GCF_039990255.1 Nisaea sp.
GACGGCCTCGGCGTCAGCGACGGCACGGAGACGGACGGCAACACAACCATCACCTTCTCCGACGGCGGCACCCTCACCGTAATGGGCGTCTCAAAGGCTGAGATTACCTCTGCAACAGGATGGGAACTGGGCTAACCGAACCCCGGACATCAAAGAAGAAACTCGGAAACGACTCAGGGGACATGGCCGTCATTGCGGCCGGTCCCCCTCCTGTTCTGTGACACGGCGACTATGGTGAGCGGTCCCAATCCCCAACCCCGCCATTGCACAGACGCGCAAAGACGCTATCGTGCCGCCGCAATCCGATTACTGTTCACAGGACTTCTCCATGGCGCCGCAGACGGCCACCTCACAGCTCCTCGACAATTGCCTCACCGACGCGGAATACCCGGAATTGCCGGGTTTCGTCAGGGGAAAGGTCCGGGATGCCTACAAATTGCCGGGCCGGCGACGGCTGCTGATCGCGACCGACCGGCAATCCGCGTTCGACCAGGTTCTGGCGGCCGTGCCATACAAGGGTCAGGTGCTGACCCAGACGGCGCGCTACTGGTTCGATCACACCGGTGATATCTGCCCGAACCATGTGATTTCCTACCCGGACCCGAATGTGGTGCTGTGCAAGGATCTCGACATGGTGCCAATCGAGATCGTGGTACGGGCCTATCTCACAGGCTCCACCAATACCAGCGCCTGGACCATGTATGAACGGGGCGAACGGGTCATTTACGGCCATCAGCTCCCCGAGGGCATGAAGAAGAACCAGAAACTCGCCAAGACCATTATCACGCCGACGACAAAACCCGCGGACGGCGGGCATGACGCGCCGATCACGGAAGCGGAGATCCTCGAAAGCCAGCTCGTGACGAATGAGCAGTGGCACGAGCTGGCGGAGAAAAGTCTGGCGCTCTTCGCGCGCGGGCAGGAACTTGCCGCCAAACAGGGACTTATTCTGGTCGATACCAAATACGAATTCGGCATCGACGAGGACGGCACGATCACCATCGCCGACGAGATCCACACCCCGGATTCAAGCCGCTACTGGCGCGCCGACACCTACGAGCAGAAATTCGCGGCCGGTGAAGAGCCGGACAGTCTGGACAAGGAATTCCTGCGGCTCTGGATCGCCAGCCAATGCGACCCCTACAACGACCCGATCCCGGAGATACCCGCCGAGACCCTGATCACATTCAGCGACAAATATGTCAGCCTGTATGAGCAACTGACCGGTCTGGATTTCGAGAGACACGACCCAGCGGTGCCCGTTCGCTCGCGTATTAGAGATGCCTTGGTCTCAGAGCTGCCGGAATACTTCAAATGATGCCGAGATCACGAAGGTGAAGGCCGGGTCTCTTTCGCCCCCCTCACTGACTTGGCACTTTACCGATGCGACTGCGTTGAGCGTCTTTCCGGCGGCGACAGAATTACCCGCACCAGGGTCTCCTAATCAGAGTTCGGAACCGCTGCGAACGCAGGTTCCAGCCCGAAATGTGACTTGCAGCTCCATAATTTCACCTCTTTTTAATATTGAGTTGAAACAACTGGCGTCCTGTCAGTCAGTCACAATTCGTGGTTTTGTCGCTTTTTCCCTAGCAACAGCACCCCTTGATTGAGAGACCTGATCATTGATAAGTGAATTTCAATCCGCAGCAGAAATCAGGGACGCCCTCGTCAAAGACGATCTGAACACGGTCGATCGCTATTTTCTGCAGTTTGGCGCTCGCAATCCGGCTGTCGTCTGGAATCCAGAGCACAACCAGCTTGAGGACGAACGTCTGCAGCGCCTCTTGTCTTACTGGCGCGAGAAAGCGGACGGCCGGACTGGAGCTTCGATCGCGTCCATCGACCCGACTGAAATGCGGTTTGTCCTGGGCTATCTCATGCTGCTCGATGTCATCGAGGACGGTTTCGATTTCCGGTACCGGCTATACGGTACAATGATTTCCGAACGGTTCGGCAGAGACGTTACCGGCTCGACGCTCCGTCAGTTCGGCGACAGGGAATTTATCATCAGCTTTTTCCTCGGCTCCTATCAGGCCGTGACGGACCGGCGTCAGCCGCTGCTGACCGTTCACTACCCGAAACACACATCGGAAACCGCGAGCTGGACGCGTCTCATTCTGCCGCTGAAAGACGAGAACGACGAGATCACGAGGTTGCTTGTCGGCCAGATCCCCGGCGAATGGCGCCCAACGCCTCCCGGCACGGAACCTTCTGCCTTCTGATCCGAGCGGCTAGACTTCCGAAGGCAGGTGCCCGGGAGCATCCCGATTTTCGTCAAGACGGGCGTGCAACTTCTCGAACAGCCGTTCGAGCGCGGCGCACTCGGCATCATCGAGTACCGAGAGCAGGTCCGCCTCGAAACCTCTCGCCAGCGGCACGATCTGCCGGTAGACGGACCAGCCCCGGTCCGACAGCGTGATATCCAGCAACCGGTTATCTGACGCGTTGCTCGCCTTCAGAACCAGCCCCGCCTCTTCCAGACGGCTGACTGCCCGGCTGACCTTGACCTTGTCCAGATTGACGCGGGCATGAATATCACGAACCGACACACGCTCCGACCGGGCGAGATGGGCGATCACCCGCCATTCGGCGATTGAGATCCCGAATTTCTCTGCATAGAGCACCGACATGGATTTACTGACGCGAGCGGCAATCACCGCCAACCGGTAGGGCAGGAAACGGTCCAGGTCGAGCAGGTCCTTGTGATCTTCCATCGGCAATTGACAATCATTTCATTTGTAACGATCATGATGATCCTACGGCAAACAGGCTCTTAAAACCAATCAGAAAACGCGCCTCGTCAGAGGCTGCCGGAGGGAGGATTGAGATGAACAAGGCTCCAGAGTCCGCATCCGTGCAGAGCAATCCACTGTCTGGCACAGACACTGGCTATATGCCGGGTTTCGGCAACGATTTCGAGACCGAGGCTTTGCCGGGTGCCTTGCCGCAAGGTCAGAACAGCCCGCAGAAATGCAATTACGGCCTTTATGCCGAACAGCTCTCCGGCAGCCCCTTCACGGCCCCGCGCGGCGAGAATGAGCGCAGCTGGCTCTACCGCATGCGCCCCTCGGTGAAGCATAGCGGACGCTTCGCGCGTATCGCCGTCGATGGCTGGAAAACCGCACCGCATCAGCCGGAACATGGCCTCGCCCTCGGCCAGTACCGCTGGAATCCGGTGCCCTTGCCGGAAGCGCCGACCGATTTCGTATCGGGCGTCCACACCATGACCACCGCTGGCGACGTGAACACACAAGCCGGTATGGCAGCCCACGTCTATGCGTGCAATGCGGACATGGTAGACGACTATCTGATGAACGCCGATGCGGAGCTGCTGGTCGTCCCCCAGCTCGGCCGGATCGAGATCTTCACGGAACTCGGCCGCATGAGTCTCGGCCCGCGCGAGATTGCCATCGTCCCGCGAGGCATGATCTTCAAGGTGACGCTTCTGGACACAGAAGCGCGCGGCTATATCTGCGAGAATTATGGCGCCAAGTTCACCCTGCCCGGGCGCGGCCCGATCGGCGCCAACTGCCTCGCCAACCCGCGCGACTTCAAGACACCCGTTGCGGCCTATGAGGAGAAGGAGACGCCCTGCCGACTGATCATCAAATGGTGCGGCACATTCAACGTGACGGAGATCGGCCATTCGCCGCTTGATGTCGTCGCCTGGCACGGCAATTACGCGCCCTTCAAATACGATCTGACCACCTTCTCGCCGGTCGGTGCCATCCTGTTCGATCATCCGGACCCGTCGATCTTCACCGTGCTGACGGCCCCATCCGAGACTCCCGGCACAGCCAACATCGATTTCGTCATCTTCCCTGAGCGCTGGCTGGTTGCCGAGCACAGCTTCCGGCCGCCCTGGTATCACCGGAATATCATGTCCGAGTTCATGGGTAATATTTACGGCGCCTACGACGCCAAGCCCGAAGGCTTCGTGCCCGGCGGCATGAGCCTGCATAATTGCATGCTGCCGCACGGACCGGACACACAGGCCTTCGAGGGCGCCTCCAATGCCGAATTGAAACCACACAAACTGACGGAGACCATGGCTTTCATGTTCGAGACCCGGTTCCCCCAGCATTTAACGGAATTCGCCGCCGACAAGGCTCCCTTGCAGGATGATTACGCGGCCTGTTGGACCGGGCTTGAGAAGAAGTTCGACGGAACGCCGGGTATCAAGTGACGATGAAAAGCTGGCTCTCCTCCGCCAATGCGACGGGTTGCGATTTTCCGGTCCAGAACCTGCCCTTTGGCGTCTTCTCGCAGGACGGAGAAGACCCGCGTTGTGGTGTTGCCATCGGGGATCGGGTGCTGGATCTTGCCGCCCTCGAACGGGACCGGCTGATCGAGACCGGCGGCACATCTGTTTTCGAGGCAGACGCCCTGAAACCGTTCATGGAGCGCGGCCCCGATGTGTGGGAGCGGGTACGCGCCCGGCTGACGAACCTGCTGCGCGACAGCGGCGATACAGCGCTGCAGAAAACTGCGGATCGCTATCTGATCCCGCTAACGGACGTCACGCTGCACCTACCTTTCAAGGTTAGCGAATATACCGATTTCTACGCAGGCAAGCAGCATGCCTTCAATGTCGGCACCATGTTCCGCGGCCCCGAAAACGCATTGCCGCCGAACTGGCTGCATATCCCCATCGGCTATAACGGCCGGGCGTCTTCCGTCGTTGTCAGCGGTACGGATTTCCACCGTCCGAACGGACAGCTGAAAGCGCCCGATGCGGATGCTCCCACTTTCGGGCCAAGTCGCCGGCTCGATATCGAGCTGGAAATGGGCGCCGTGGTCGGCACAGGAAACCCGATGGGCACGCCCGTGACGGTAGCCGAAGCGGACCGGATGATCTTCGGCTATGTCCTGCTGAACGACTGGTCAGCGCGGGACATCCAGGCGTGGGAGTACCAGCCGCTCGGCCCGTTCCAGGGCAAGGCCTTCTGCACGACGATCTCGCCCTGGGTGGTGACACGGGCAGCGCTGGAGCCATTCCGGACAACGACGCCGGAACGGGAAAAACCGCTTCTGCCCTATCTCGCGGAACCCACCCCAATGCTCTACGACATTGCGCTCGAGGTCGGCCTGACTCCTGCCGACTCCAACGAGGAAGCGGTGCTGTCGCGGACCAATTACAGCTCGATGTATTACTCCGCCGCCCAGCAGCTAGCCCATCACACCAGCAGCGGCTGCCCGATGCGCGCCGGTGACCTGCTCGGCTCGGGCACGATTTCCGGCGATACGCCCGACAGCTACGGCTCGCTGCTGGAGATGAGCTGGGGCGGCAAGACACCCATCACCCTGCCGAACGGCGAGACACGCAGCTTCCTCGAGGATGGTGACCGTGTGACCCTGCGCGGCCATGCGGCGGGGGATGGCTACAGGATCGGGTTTGGAGACTGCACGGGCACGGTACTGCCCGCGATTAAAAAAGACTGATAAAAAATCAAACGGGAGGGAGGCCAAATGGCCAAGCAATTCGCATCCATGGGCGACATGGCGGAAAAGAAGATTACCTTCAGCGAGATCGGCCGAGACATCTGGGCCTTCACTGCCGAGGGTGATCCGAATACCGGCGTCGTCATCGGCGACGACAGCGTGATGATCGTCGATGCCCAGGCCACGCCCCGGTTGGCGAACAAAGTGGTGGAGAAGATCCGCGGCGTCACCGACAAGCCGATCAAATATGTCGTGCTCTCGCATTACCACGCCGTCCGCGTGCTCGGCGCCTCGGCCTACGGAGCGGAGCAGATCCTCGCCTCCGAGAAATGCCGGGCCATGGTTTCGGAACGCGGCCAGGAAGACTGGGACAGCGAGTTCGGCCGCTTCCCGCGCCTCTTCCAGGGCCATGAATCGATCCCCGGCCTAACCTGGCCGACAATGACCTTCACCGACAGGATGACGGTCTATCTTGGCAAGCGCCGGGTCGATCTGATGCATCTCGGCCGCGCCCACACCGCAGGCGATATCGTCGCCTGGGTACCCGACGAGCGCGTCATGCTGACCGGGGATATCGTCGAGTACAAAGCCGCCTGCTATTGCGGCGACGGTCATTTCAGCGACTGGGGAAACACGCTCGACGCTATCAAGAGTTATGATCCGACCGCCATCGCACCGGGCCGTGGCGACGCACTGGTCGGCACGGAGATGGTCGATGCCGCGCTCGAATTCACCCGCGACTTCCTGACGAACACCTACCGTCCGGCTGCCGCCGTCGCTGCCCGGGGCGGATCTCTGAAGGAAGCCTGGGACGCCGTCCGCGCCGCGTGCGACCCGAAATTCAGCGACGTGCCGATCTATGAGCACTGCCTGCCGTTCAACGTGACCCGCGCTTATGACGAGGCGCTCGGCATGGACACGCCTCGGATCTGGACCGCCGAACGCGACCGGCAGATGTGGGAAGCCCTACAGGGCTAAGGCGGGAGCCGTCCCATGGCCGAGATCTTCGAGCAGGCGCTTTATTCTTATCGGCGTTCGCCGGACCAGGACGCGGCGGCGCCTGTGCGCCATCCGGTTATCGTCGTCGGTGCCGGTCCGGTCGGGCTCGCCGCCGCGCTGGACCTGGCGCTGAAAGACGTGCCGGTTCTGGTCCTGGACGACAATGATCGGGTCAGCACCGGCTCCCGTGCCATTTGCTTCGCCAAACGGACGCTGGAGATCATGGACCGGTTGGGCTGCGGTCAGCCGCTGGTCGACAAGGGCGTCACCTGGAACAAAGGCAAGGTCTTCTTCGACGAGCGGAAGGTCTATGAGTTCAATCTGCTGGCAGAGGCCGGGCACCGCCGCCCGGCCTTCATCAATCTCCAGCAATTCTATTTCGAGGCAGCCCTGCTTGAACGGCTGCGCGAATTGGAAGCGGAAGGCCGCCAAATCGAAATTCGGGGACGCAACAAGGTCACCGGTGTCGAACGGGACGATGGTGGCGTCCGGCTGACAGTCGAGACGCCGGACGGCCCCTACACTCTTGAAGCCGACTGGCTGATTGCCTGCGACGGCGCAAAATCGCCGGTTCGCTCTTTGCTCGGGCTCGACTTCCATGGCCGGGTCTTCGAGGACAATTTCCTGATCGCCGATGTTAAAATGGACGCGGCCTTCCCGACCGAGCGCTGGTTCTGGTTCGACCCGCCCTTCAATCGCGGGCAGTCGGCACTGCTGCACAAGCAACCGGATGGTGTCTGGCGCATCGACCTGCAACTCGGCTGGGATATCGACCGGGACGTTGAAATGCGGGAAGAAAACGTCATCCCGCGCCTGAGGGCCATGCTCGGCGAAGAGGTTGAATTCAGCCTCGAATGGGTCTCGATCTACACGTTCCAGTGCCGCCGGATGGAGCGCTTCGCCCATGGAAGGGTGTTGTTCGCGGGGGATAGCGCGCATCAGGTCTCACCCTTTGGCGCCCGCGGTGCCAACAGCGGCATCCAGGACACAGACAATCTTGCCTGGAAGCTGAAACTGGTGCTGGACGGCACAGCACCGGAAAGCCTGATGGAGAGCTATAACCGGGAACGGGTGCCGGCAGCGGACGAGAACATCCTGAACTCCACCCGGTCGACCGATTTCATCACGCCCAAGTCCGATATCTCCCGGGTGTTCCGAGACGCGGTACTCGACCTTGCAGAAGTGCATCCCTTCGCCCGGCCCCTGGTGAATTCCGGGCGGCTCAGCCTGCCGACGACCTATGCAGGCTCGACCCTGAACGGCGAGGATGCATTGCCAGGCGGGCCGGATCGTACTCGTCCGGGCGCAACCGCCGTCGACGCCCCGGTCGGCGACGGCTGGCTGCTGGGTCGTCTGGCCTCGGGTTTCATCTTGCTCGGCATCGATACGCCGCTGCCCGACATTTCCAGCAGCGATGCCGTCCCCGTGACGACACTGACAATCAAGGCCGGAGAGGACAAGCTGGGCGCCGTGAGAGAACGCTATCTCGGCAAGAACGAACAGGCGGTATACTTGATCCGTCCGGACCAGCACATCGCAGCGCGCTGGCCCATCTATGACAGAGAGGCCGTAACCTCCGCTCTGACCGCAGCGACCGGAGGGCCATCATGACGGATCTGACCACGGCGCCCAATCTGACGGATGCCGACGGCTTTTACGAAGCCCTGATCGCCGCCCACCAAGGCCTCACACCGGAGCAGAGCATTGCGCTGAACGCGCGGCTGATCCTGCTGCTGGCGAACCATGTCGGAGACAAAGACATTTTGCTCGACGCTCTGCACAAAGCACGGGGAACCGGACGTTAGTCCTCTTCTATCATCGCCACCCCCGGTCAGGGATGGCGATGAAACACGCGGAACCTAAATATCGCGTGGAACGTAGGGTTCACCCTCGCCACCGGCTGAACGAGCGAAGATAAAGACACTCTCCGGGGTCGATTTGATAATCGAGAATTCCGGTGCCTCGTCCACGAAGCGGACATCCTCTACACTGGTGAAATCCAGATAGACCTGATGGTTGAAGCCGCGCTGGAGATAGAACGGAATGCCGCGCCAGTGGCCTGAGATCGGCCGGTGCACATGGCCGAAAATCATCTGGTCTGGCAGGCGCTTCTGCAACACCTCGTAAAGCGCCTCTCCGTCCAACAGACGGATCTCGTCCATATGCGGGATGCCGAGATCGAAAGGCGGGTGATGGACCGCGAGCACGAACGGCACGTCCGACGGCAGCGCATCCAGTTCCTTGTCCAGCCACTCCAGACGGGTCTCGCACAGGCGACCGGCATGATCGCCCGGAATATCGACCAGGCTGTCGAGACAGACCACATTGGCATCACCGGTATTAACGGTGAACTGGACAAATCCGCCCTCGATTTCCGGCGCGTCGGGGAAGACCTCCCGGAACGGTGCCCGGCTGTCATGATTGCCCATCATCAGATGCACGGGCATCTCCAGAGGCGCCAGCACCTCCTTCAGAGTCTCGTAGGCTTCCTTCTCACCGTAATGCGTCAGATCGCCGGTGGCGATCACGCAATCGACATCACTGTGATCGCGGCGGATCAGGGACACACCGTCGGCGAGACGCTGTTTCGGGCTGGTTCCGTAGAGCGGCTTGTCGCCGGGGACGAAGTGTAGGTCTGTGATCTGGATAAAGCTCATGACACCGATTTCTTTCCGCCGGATGAAAGCCGACGACAGCAAGGTAAGCGAATGAACGCAATTAGCATTTAGAGGACCGGGCCGACAGGGCGGAACCCCATCGGCCCGATGAAGGTTTTATTTCGGCAGCATGTCGCCGACTTCGGCCACCAGATCGCTCTGCAGGGCCTTCATGTCGTCTTCCTCGCCGGTAACGATGCTTTCGATGCCGTCATAGATCACCTGAGTAACCGCGAGGCCCTTGTCGCCCGGATAGGCAAGCCAGTCGCGCAGCAGCGGGAGCTGACGCACGGCGGTCTCCTTGTTCGGGTTCCGCTTGTAGAAATCCTTCAGGATGATTTCGTTCGCGGCCTTGTTCGGCGGCATGTAGCCAGTGGTCTCGGCGACAGCAGCCGCGCCGGTGCCGGAGGTGATGTACTTCAGGAAGGTCCAGGCAGCCTGCAGCCGCTCCGGGTCCTTCGATGTGGAGACCAGCAGAGCTGCGTTACCACCAGCAGGCAGGCCCTGCGGCTTGCCGCCGATGCCCGGGAATTCGGCCGTTTTCATCTCGAAATCGCCTTTCGAGCGCTCTACTGCGCCGAGTGCGGAGGTGGACCAGAACATCATGCCGACATCACCGGAAGCGAAAGCAGCCAGCGCGTCTTTCCAGGACAGGTTCTGCATCTCGCAGCCCCGGAAGATCTTCTTCATGGTCTCGAAGGAGGTGAGACCGGCGTCGCCGTCGAAATTCACCTTGTTGCCTTTGACGATCGGCTCGTCCTGGCTCCACATCAGCGCCTGCATGAACCAGTTGCCGGTGATGTTCCACCCCCAGAAAACCGGGTTCTTCACGCCATTGGCGCGCATGTCCTTGCAGAGCGTGACCACTTCGTCCCAGGTCTGCGGCAGCTTGTCGGAACCGGATTTGCGGACCAGATCCATATTGTAATAGCCGACAGGCAGTGAGATCGAGAACGGAAGACCATGCACGTCGCCATTGAAGGTCGACAGATCAAGCATTGCCTGATGGTAGCCTTCCTTTTCGAAATTGGCTTCCTTGGCGATGAACGGTTCGAGCGAACGGGCGATGCCCTTTTCCACCAGAATGGCCTGACGGTTGAGGCCCTGCATGGTCACGTCCGGCAGATTACCGGACACAGCTTCGCGCAGGATGATGTTGGTCGCATCCTCGTAGCCTTCATAAGTGGCGCGGAACTTCACCTGGATCTCCGGATGCTCCTTTTTAAAGCTCTCCATGATCTTCTCATAGGTGACGTCGAACAGGTGGCTGTAGGGATAGCCGACCTCAATCTCCACCGCGCCGGCGGGCGCCGCGTAGAAAGCCGCGGCAGCGGCCATTGCAAAAAGGCGTTTCATATCGTAGCTCCTCATTGTTGCTGCGTGCTGCCGTGATGCTCCAAATGCTTGCGGCGGCCCGCCTGGCACGCCCCGTAACGGGGCATTGCGGCGGCCTCCATTGCAGTGGAGGCCGCTAATTTCATTCTTCGCTTCACTTCATGCCGGGCCTCACTTCATGCCGGTGAGTGTGATCCCTTCGATGAAGCGCTTCTGGGCCATCAGGAACGCAACGATCAGTGGCGTGACGATGATCGTTGCCGTCGCCATCATCGCGCCCCAGTCAGACCCGTCGCTGCCGCCTCTGAATTCCCGCAGACCGAGCGGCGGCGTATAGAGATCCCGGTCCCCGGTAATCACCACGCGGGGCCAGAAAAAGTCGTTCCAGTGCGCCACCACGGAGAAGATCGCGAAGGCCAGCAGGGCCGGGATCGCGGTCGGCAGCATCACTTTCCAGACGATGGAAAACTCGTTCATGCCGTCCATCCGGGCCGCATCGATCAAATCGTCCGGTACGGTTTTGAAGAACTGGCGCATCAGGAAGATGCCGAAAACGGAAATCGTCCAGGGCACGACAAGGGACGCGTAGGTATTGGTCAGCCCGAGCTTGGCCAGCATGATGTAGAGCGGCAGCGCAATCGCATGCACCGGGATCAGCAGGCAGACCAGCACCATCCCGAAGACCATGCCGCGCCCCCAGAACTTGAGCTTCGCCAGCGCGTAGGCGCAGGGCAGCGCCACCAGTGCCTGGATCAGGAAGATCGACGCGGTCACGATCACACCGTTCGCCAGATAGCGGAGCAGCGGCGCCTTCTTGAAGGCCTGGCTGTAATTGAAGATCGCAGGCGTCTCGAGGCAGTCTTCCCGGGCATTGCCCAGTTTGACGCAATATTCGTCGACCATCTGTTCCTGGGCGCCGAAAAATCCGCCGGTATTAGTTTCGATCTCGTGTGGCGCTTTCAGCGAGTAGCTGACCATCACATAGAACGGCAGGATGACGATCAAAGCGCCGACGATCAGAACCGCGTGTTTCAGCGCTTCCGAGAAAGGCGAGGCATGCCCGTTCATGTGTAGTGCACCCTTCTTTCGACGAGCCAGCGCTGCAGGAAAGTCAGGAACAGCACGAAGGCGAGGAAGACGATTGTGATCGCGGCGCCAATCCCGATCAGATTGTGTTTGATCGCCTTTTCATAGATCGCGAACATCATCACGTAAGTGGTCTTGGAAGGGCCGCCCCCGGTGATCGCCTCCACCGTGTCGAACACCTGGAAAGAGCGGATCGTGGTGATGGTCAGCACGAAGACCGTGGTCGGCCCCAGCATCGGCCAAGTCACCAGCCGGAACCGGTCCCAAGCACTGTCGGCGCCGTCGATGGCGGCTGCCTGGTAAAGCTCCCGAGGCACACCGGTCAGGCCGGCCAGATAAAGCACCATGTTGAAGCCGAAGCCCTGCCAGATGCCGATGAAGCAGATGGTCCAGATGGCGTAGTCCCGGTCGCCGAACCAGAGCGGGAAGTTCCGCGCGCACCCGGCGGCGTACCAGCTCGATATCTGCTCCAGGAACGTGCCGCATCCGGCCTCAAGGGTCATGTTGACGATGCCGACCGTCGGGTGGAGCGCGAATTCCCAGACGATTGCCATAGCCAACAGGGCAGCCATGACGGGCAGGAAATAGACTGTCTTGTAGAAGTCTCCGAAGCGTTTCAGGGAGTTGATCAGCAGCGCCGCGCCAAGGCCGAGACCGATGGAGGCGGGCACCACCACCAGCACATAGGTCGCCGATGCAGTCAGCATCTTCGTGTAGGTCGAGCGCGAGAACATCTTCTCGTAATTCTCGGTCCCCACCCACTCGAAGCCGGGATTACCGAGACTGTAATCGGTAAAGGAGAGCGCGGCGGCGATCAGTACCGGGGCCACCAGTATGACCAGCATCAACAGGATTGCCGGCGCGACGAAAGCGTAACCGGCGAGGCTGGCGGGAGCGAGAGTCCGACTCCGGGCTGGTTGCGCCCGCGCCGGGATAGCCGCCGCTGCAACATCCACCGCCATCTCAGGCCTCCGCGAAGCGCAGGCGACTGTTGTTCGCGCCAAATGCCATGGCTTTACCGGGCCTCGGCCGCACATGAATCTCCTGCCCGAGAGACACTTGCGCCGCCAGTTCCGGTACTGCGCGGGCAATCACCCGCTGACCGCTACCATTGACATGACCATGCAGGAAATAGTCGGAGCCGAGATTTTCCTTGTGACTGATCTTGAACGGCCAGGATTCCGCATCCTCACCAGATGTCAGCACGTCGAGATGCTCCGGACGAACACCAATGGAGAGCGCCTTGTGCGCACCGCCGAGCGTCCGCTTCAGATGAATGCCGTGCGCGATGACGCGCCCCTCACCGTCGGCCTCACCCTCGACCATATTGATCCGGGGGCTGCCGATGAACTCCGCCACGCGCCGGTCGGCCGGGTCGAGATAGATCTCGTCCGGCGTACCAAGCTGCAGGATGTCGCCCTCCATCATCACCGCCATCCGGTCCGACATGGTGAGTGCTTCGGCCTGATCATGGGTGACATAGATGAAGGTAGTCTTCAGGGCGTGATGCAGTTCCGCCAGCTCGGAGCGCATATGCACGCGCAGCGCTGCATCGAGGTTAGACAGGGGCTCGTCCATCAGGAAAGCAACCGGTTTGCGCACCATGGCGCGGCCGAGCGCAACGCGCTGGCGCTGGCCGCCGGAGAGTTGCCCCGGCTTACGGTGCAGTAGATGACCGATCTTAAGCGTGTCAGCGGTCTCCCGGACCAGACCACGTAAGGTCTCCAGCTTTTCCTGGCGTCCCGGCATGGCGGCACCGACCAGCGGCATCCGCTCCCATCCGTTCAGGTCCCGCAGCCGGAGTGGCGTCTCCATGTTCTGCAGCACTGTCAGATGCGGATAGAGTGCGTAGGACTGGAACACCATCGCCAGATCCCGGCGACTTGGCCGCACCTGGTTGACCACCGTTCCGCCGATGGCGACGTCTCCCGCGCTTTGATGCTCAAGTCCGGCGATGATCCGCAGCAAGGTCGACTTGCCGCAACCGGACGGGCCGACGAGGGTCAGAAACTCCCCGTCTGCAATGTCGATATCGAGCCCGTTGAGAACCGGCGTCGTGCCGTAGCTTTTCTCGATACCCGAAAGAGTGATACGCGCCATAAGCCCTGCCCCGGCGAAAATGAACCGGAGCGATCACTATCAAAGCTCTTTGACACCTGAATGACTCTGTTTGCAGACGACTTGCAGAATTCGTCTAGACAAAACAGGACAGCAGCAGCAGAAGTGTCCCCACAAAGGAAACGGGAACCCTGAACAATGTCAGGATTCCCGTTTGGTAAGATGATATTCGCCTCGTGTTTGAGGCCTCGGCCCCGTTCACAAAAGCTTCAAGAAAAACCCGGATCTCACTCCCCCGGGAGCGATCCGTTGCCCTTTCCGGACAGACCGCCTGCGACCTCTTCGGTCGACTCAGCCGAAAGCTCCTTTGGAAGCACCAGGTTCAGGACGATGGCGATGAAAGCCGCGGGCAGCAGGCCGGACGTCATCAGGATGCGCAACGTATCCGGCAAGTACTGAACTGCTTTCGGCTCCATCTGCAGACCAAGCCCAATGCCGAGAGCAATAGCGAAGATCACCATATTACGGCGGTTCCAGTGCACATCGCTCAGCATCGAGATACCGGCCGCAACGACCATGCCGAACATGACGATCACGCCGCCGCCCAACACCTCAATCGGGATGGTGCGGATAATCGCGCCGACCTTGGGTACAAGACCGCAGATAATCAGGAAGATAGCACCGTAAGTCACCACATGGCGGCTCATCAAACCGGTCATGGCCACCAGCCCGACATTCTGACTGAACGAGGTGTTCGGTAAACCACCAAAGAAACCGGCCAGGGTCGTGCCGAGGCCGTCAGCGAATGTGGCGCCCCGTATTTCCTTGTCCGTCGCCTCACGCCCGGCACCACCCTTGGTAATGCCGGAGACATCACCCACCGTCTCCACAGCGGAAACGAAGGCCATCAGGCAAAAGCCGATGATCGCCGCTCCGGAAAACTCGATGCCGTATTTGAAGGGCTGCGGCAGAGCGAAGACAGCCGCGCGCTCCCACGAGGTGCCGATGGCCCCGAGCGGCAACATACCGATAGCAATGGCATAGATATATCCGACGATCAGACCGATCAGCACAGCCGACACAGAAAGCATGCCCCGGGCGAAGAACTTCAGGCCGAGCGTCACCAGAATGACAATCACGGCAGCGGACCAGTTCAACAGCGATCCGTATTCAGGCTGGT
Source organism: Nisaea sp. (assembly GCF_039990255.1). Classification (GTDB taxonomy): domain Bacteria; phylum Pseudomonadota; class Alphaproteobacteria; order Thalassobaculales; family Thalassobaculaceae; genus Nisaea. The sequence continues at coordinate 14,758 of NZ_JBDXGG010000023.1, forward strand.
TCACAGCCGGAACGCCACCCGCCGCGTACTGAATACCCACCTTGACCAGCGACAGACCGATCAGCGTGACCACAAGCCCGGTCACAAGCGGCGGCAGAGCGAAGCGAATGCGGCCGATCACGGTGCCAAGCAGCGCATGAAAAATGCCGCCGACGATGACACCGGTGAAGAGCGCCGCGAGCCCGTCCACGCCTTTACCCGCAACCAGCGGGATCATGATCGGCAGAAAGGCAAATGACGTCCCCTGCACCACCGGCAATTTCGCACCGACCGGGCCAACAGCGAATGTCTGCAACAATGTCGCCAACCCGGCGAACACCATCGACATCTGGATCATGTAGAGCAACTCGGGAAAATCAGGCGAGTTGGAGCCGAACCCGAAGCCGGCGGCACCGGCAACGATGATCGCCGGAGTAACGTTCGAGACGAACATCGCCAGGACATGCTGGATGCCAAGCGGAATAGCCGTCAACGGCGGCGGCGTGAAATCCGGGTCGCGAAGCTGTTCCGGCGTCCCGATTGAATTGTCAGTCATGTGTGCACTCCTGCTGTTCACAAGACGGGCGTTTCCCGTCACTTCGCTTGTTCACTCTTGGAGCATCACTCTTGGAGCTTCGATGCGGCCCCCGCCGCGCCGCGAAGTCTTAAATTTTCTGTAACATATATTCTTGTGAAGAGCACCCGGCGCAGAGCAACCATTGTGAGGTCGGAAAACTCTGGCCGGGCTTACGAGTTTTAAGGATCGAGCAGCGTTTCACACCATGCGCCCGCATGCGGCCTACGTCTCGGAGCGCCCCGTGCTATCGCGATCACGGTCATACTGCTTCATGCCAGAAAACGACGGCAGCCAGGACTCCCGGCGGACACACCAAAGCTCATAGGTTGGCTTCAGTTGGTTGGGTTCGTCCAGCGATCCCAGGTTCACTTCGATTTCGTCACCGCTGCGTCCGAAAACAGGCGAGCCGCAATGAGGACAGAAAAACCGCCCCTCATAATCACGGACCTCTCCTTCGACCGTCACCGCATCCTGAGGAAATATCGCGGAAGCATGAAAAAGGGCGCCATGATGCTTGCGGCACTCCAGACAGTGACAGAGGCCGACCCGGTACGGATGCCCCGACGCCACAATCCGAACTCTTCCGCACGAGCAGCCGCCGGTGAAACGGTCCATGATGTATCTCCTCTGAAGTCAAAAGGCCGAAATGGTTACATTGCCAGACAAGACCTCTCAGCCAATCTCATTTGGCTGGATAAGACTCAGGTCTCACGCGAATTTTGTTCGGCGTCACGCAATATTTCATGCTTTCCACAATTGATTTATTGTTTTTCGAGTAGAGACCGGCGTCGGTAGGAAAGTTTTAAGGTTTATCCGTTCTTTTACTTCTCGCCAGTACCAGTGAGAGGACCGTATAGATGTCGCTTGCCCGTCAAATTCTTCTGTTGGCGCTCTTGCCTGCAGTCATCGCTCTCGCCATTGAAGGCGGAGTGACGGCATATGATTCCAGCAGAACACTGCAGCACGAAGCCAAGATGCGCCTGGAAGCGATCGACACGATCCGCCGCGACCAATTTGAGAACTATCTTCAGAGCATCCGCGACGACCTCAGTCTCTATGCGAACAACCCAACGACTCACGAGGCCCTGGAACAATTCGGCACTGCCTGGGATGCCATTGAAAGTAATCCAGAGGCAGTCCTGCAAAGGCTCTACATAACCGACAACCCGCATCCTACCGGCCAGAAAGAAAACCTCGACGATGCAGGAGACGGGTCAACTTATTCCGATGTGCATCGGCGGTTTCATGACGTTTTCCGGGAGCTTCTGCGCAAGCGCGGATATTACGATATTTTTCTGTTCAACCCGAATGGCGACCTGATTTACAGCGTCTACAAAGAGCTCGATTACGCCACCAACATGAATACGGGTGAATGGAAAGATACGGATCTGGCCAACGCGTTCCGCGCCGGAATGCAAAAATCTGACACCGCAGATCACAGCTTCTTCGATTTTCGTCCCTACGGCCCGAGTTACGATGCTCCCGCCAGCTTCATCTCTGCACCGGTCGTCATCGAAGGCCAAACGAAGGGCGTTCTCGTTTTCCAGATGCCCGTCGACGAGATCAACGCGGCAATGTCACGTCAGGAAGGTCTTGGTAAAACAGGTGAAACAATTCTCGTCGGCAGTGATTTCCTTGCGCGCAATGACACCGCCCTGGTCAAGGACGCCATCCTGAAGCGTTCTGTCGATAACACGGCTGTTCAAGCAGCGTTGGACGGAAAGACAGGTTTCGACAGCATCGAAATTAACGGGGCACCGTACGAAACTCACTTCAGTTCTGTCGACTTTCTCGGCACGCGATACGCTTTCCTGGCCACAGAGGCTGAATCGGAGATCTTCGGGCCGATCTATGACATTCTGACGCACATCCTTATCGAGATCATCGTCATTGGCTCAATCGTGGCGGCGACCGGTTACTATTTCGGAAAGCGTCTGACAAACCCGATCACGGAGCTCACCCAAACGCAGGTCGAGTTGGCCAAAGGTAACCTCGATGCCTGGGTGCCGGATTACAAAAGCCCACGAGAAGTCGCCGACCTCTGCAGCGCACTCTATCGCTTGAAACAGGAAAGTCGTGCAGCTAGCCGCTATCGCGACGAGCAAGAACAGTTCCGTGTTGAAACCCGCGAGAAACAAAGGACAGCTATTCTTGGACTTGCGGATAATTTCGAGACTGCCGTTGGCGGTGTAATCGACGCTCTTTCTTCTTCCGCTACAGAGCTCTCCTCCACGTCAAATGGAGTCAGCGACACGGCCAACCGGACCGCCTCCCGATCTTCCAGCGTGCGGGAAGCCGCGAACGAAGCAGGTCAGGATATCGAGTCCGTGACGAATTCAGTTGATGAGGTCAATCACGCGGTGACGGAAGTCGCCGCTAAAGTTACCTCAACCTCTGAGCTGACAAACAAGGCGGCGGCACAGGCAGCGGACGCAGCGGAGAAAGTCAACGCCCTCAACGCAGCCAGTTCGAAGATCAATGACATCGTCTCGCTCATCGCCGACATCGCCGAACAGACCAACCTGCTCGCCCTCAACGCGACCATCGAGGCAGCCCGCGCCGGCGATGCCGGCAAGGGCTTTGCGGTGGTTGCCAGCGAAGTGAAATCGCTCGCCTCGCAGACCCAGAACGCAACCGAGGAAATCCGGCAGCAAGTCTCCGGCATGCTGTCTGAAATCGACTCCTCTACCAAGGCCGTCTCGATCATCACCGACGCCGCGAACGAAACCAACTCGACCATGACCGAGATCGCCGCAGCCGTCGATCAGCAAGCCTCCACCACCAGCGCGGTCGCCATGTCAGCAAGAAATGCGCTGGCTAAGATCCAGTCCGTCGTAGACGAAATCAGTGCCGTCGCCGACGACGCGATGGGCACCGGAGCCGCAACAGAGGAAATGCAGGCTTCAGCGGACGAACTATCCCGTAACTGCAACCTGCTGACGAACGAGACGACCAAGTTCATCGCGCATATCCGCACCAATGACGAGGATGCGGAACAGGCAAAAGAAGTATAGGTCGCCGCCACCCAGGGCGTCACGACGAAGCTCACCACGACCAGGCGTGTCATTCAGTGCGCCCGGTCGTGGGATAACGACCACGGTCCTATAGATTAGTGCTTGGGAACCGCGGGAGCGACAACTCCCGACGGATAAAACAGAGCGCGTAGTGAGGCTTCAACTGCTCGGGTTCATCCAGAGTCCCAAAGCTCACTTCGATTTTTTTCCGCGCTCCGCAAGAAGACGGACGAGCCTCTTTGGGGGCAAAAAACCGCACCTCATAATCGCGCACCTCGCCGTTCGCTGTCACCGGATCCTGAGGGAATATCGCAGAAGCGTTTAAAAGAGGGCCATGGTGGTTACGACAATCCCGGCAGTGACAGTGACACGCTTCTTTCTGCGTTTCCTGAAATGTCAAAAGGTCGAAATGACACCAAAACCAGCACAATAATGACGTCTACCAAACTGAGGCCGCGAGAAATCTACCCTCACCCGACCAAATTCGTCGGTTATATGGAGTGATAGAAAAGCTTACCTGTCCACTTCGCCCGCCTGATGCCGATCCGGCGCTCTCTTGAATTTTTCGCGCATGGTCTGGAACAGTACATAGAGTGGCGGAATCATGATCACGCCGACAATGCTCGCCATGAGCATCCCGCCGAATACCGTCATTCCGACAGATACACGGCTTGCCGCCCCGGCACCAGTAGCGAAAACGAGCGGCAACACCCCCAGCACAAAAGAGAATGCCGTCATCAGAACCGCGCGATAACGCAGGGACGCGGCTTCTTCCGCCGCCTCCTGGATACTCTTGCCCTTTTCGCGGAGTTCCTTGGCGAATTCGACGATCAGAATCGCGTTCTTCGCAGCAAGGCCGATGAGCAGAACAAGGCCGATCTGCGCATAGCTATTGATAGGAATACTCGCCCAGCGCAAAGCGGCGATGGCTCCAAGCGCCGCAAAAACGACGGAGACCATGACCGAAAGCGGCGTCGTCCAGCTCTCATATTGGGCAACGAGAAAGAGATAGGCGAACGCGATCGAAAGCAGGAAAATCAACGAACCTGCCTGCCCCGCCACGATCTCCTCGCGCGCCTGACCGGTCCATTCATAACGGTAGCCATCCGGCAGTGTCAGATCCGCGACATTCTGCATTGCTTGCAGAGCCTGCCCCGAGGAGTTGCCGGCGGCCGGTTGCCCGTTCACAACAGTGGAACGGAACATATTGTAACGCTCGATCGCTTCCGGACCAAAGGCTTGGCGAACTGTGACCAGGGTCCGCAACGGGACCATCTCGCCGCCTGAACTTCGAACATATAGCCCGTATATATCCTCCGGCGTTGCCCGGCGATCCGCCTCGGCCTCCAACATGACCCGGTAAACACGCCCGAATTTATTGAAATCATTCACATAATAAGACGAGAAGTTCGCGTTCAAGACCAAGAAAAGATCTGAGATCGACACACCCTTCGATTTCGCCAGATCGCGGTTCACCTCGATCTCGTATTGAGGCGAACTCGCCCGGAACGCGCTGAAAACCCGCTCCAGTTCCGGCTCGCCATTTGCCGCAACGATCAGTCCGCCCAAGGTCGCCGCAAGATCTTGCGGCGAGCGGGCTTCGGTATCCTGCAGGACAAACTCAAACCCTCCTGTACTCCCCAACCCAGAGATTGGAGGTGGCGTGAAGGGGATGATGGTCGCAGATGGAATGGCGACGAGTTGCGGAGCGACCCGGCCGAGGATTCCTTGCAACGACAAATCCGCTCCGTCGCGCGCATCCCAGGGGTCCAGCACAGCAATGAAAAGCGCCGAGTTGGGGACCACGGCCCCCTGTAACAGAGAATAGCCGCCGATCGATATGCTGTTCGCCACCCCAGGCGTGTCGTCAAGAATAGTCTGAACACGCTGCATGACGGCTTCGGTACGGGGAAGTGCGGCACCATCCGGCAGACGCACATCAATGAAAAACGCACCACGGTCCTCATTGGGGATGAAGCCAGTCGGGGTACCGGCGAACATCCATCCGGTCAGCGCTCCAATAGCTGCCACAGAAACCGCCGTGAAGATAAGCATGCGCACCAGTCGACGGACCACCCCCACATAGGCTGTCCGCGCCCCTGTGATCCCGCGCTCAAACCAGGCAAGCGGGCCAGAAGGTGTTCCATCCGCCGGTTTGAGAATGCTCGCACAGAGTGCTGGACTGAGGGTCAGTGCGGTGATTGAGGAAATCGAGACGGCAAAGGCAATCGTCGCCGCAAACTGTTGAAACAGGCGACCGGTCAGACCAGGGGTAAAGGCGACCGGAACGAACACCGCAAGTAGGACGAGCGTGGTTGCAACGACCGGGCCGCTGACCTCGACCATCGCCTTCCGCGTCGCATCGCGAGGCGACAGGCCGTCTGTCATATGCCGTTGAACATTTTCGACCACGACAATCGCATCATCAACAACAATGCCGATAGCCAGGATGAGCCCGAAAAGCGACACCGTGTTGATGGTGAATCCCATCACCAGAAGGCATGCGAAAGTGCCGATTAGGGAGACGGGGATAGCTATGGCCGGGATCAGCGTGGATCGCCAATCCTGCAGAAAGACATACACAACGAGAACGACCAGAACGAGTGCCTGGAGAAGCGTGACCAGCACCTCCTTCATAGAGGTCGAAACGAAGAGCGTCGTGTCGTAGACCACTTCCGAAGCAATATCGTCCGGGAACCGTTCCGAGAGGGTCTCAAGCTCCGCCTTTACCGCCGAGGCGACATCAAGTGCATTGGCGTCGGGCAATTGATAGACGGTAAGCAAAGCGGCCGGCTTTCCGTTGAGCTTGCCGAGCCAGTCATAGGTCTCGGCGCCAAGCTCGATACGGGCCACATCCCTGAGCCGGACAAAAGAGCCATCGGAACCGGCCCGGAGAACAACATCGCCAAACTCCTCCGGGCTCTCCAATCTTCCCCTTGCGCGCAATGTGTACTGGAATTGTTGAGCCGCGGACGATGGCGGGGCGCCGATACTTCCGGGAGAGACCTGGATATTCTGCTCACGCACGGCGGCGACCACGTCCGCAGCCGTGATGCCTAACCCGGTCAACCGGTCCGGACGAAGCCAGATACGCATGCTGTACGCGCGCTCGCCAAGTATCTCCACGCTGGCGACGCCGGGAACGCGTGCAATATTATCCCTGATATTGATCGATGTGTAATTGCTCAGAAAGATATCGCTGTAGGTCTCGCCAGGTGAGACCACGGCCGCGACCATCAACATGCTGGAAGACTGCTTCTTGGTAGTGACGCCCTGACGGATCACATCCTCCGGCAGTCTGGAAGTGGCCTGAGCGACCCTGTTCTGCACGTTCACCTGGGCGGTATCGCTGTCATAGCCCGTCTCGAACGTGACGGTGAGCGTATAGGACCCGTCATTCACACTCTTGGAGGACATGTAACTCATGCCCTCAACACCGTTTACTTCTGCTTCGATCACCGCCGCGACAGTCTGCTCGACGACCTCCGCATTGGCGCCGGGATAACTCGCCGATACCTGGACTTGAGGCGGAGCGAGCTCGGGAAACTCCGCCACAGGCAGCGCCATTAGAGCCAGTACGCCGGCAATGAGCGTCACGATCGCAATAACAAAAGCGAATTTCGGCCGGTCGATGAAGAATGCGCTGAACATTTCCGCTGCCGCCTAGCCGCCGGCAGAGCCGGACGCAGACGCCTCGACAGGCGTCACCAGTCCGCCTGGCCGAACTTTCTGAATTCCTTCAACGATGATCCGTTCTCCAGCCGCAAGCCCTTCCTCGACGACCAGATTGGTGCCAAAGACCTGCCCTGTGCGGATCGGACGGGAGATCACCCTGTTTTCTTCATCAATCACGAGGATAAAGGAGCCGGACTGGTTCTCTTGCACTGCGGCTTGCGGCACCACGACCTTTCGGATCGGGTCGCTGGATACGAGAATGACATTGACGAACTGACCGGGGAACAACAGTTCGTCGGGATTGGGGAAAGACACACGGATATTGATCGTGCCGGTAGCAGAGTCGACTTTATTATCGATCAGGTCGATCCTCCCATCGAGCGGATAAAGTGTATTGTCAGCCAGACGAATCTGCGGCGTGAAGATGGTCTCTGTTCCGCTCTGTCGGCGCCGCGCGAATTCGAGATAATCCCGTTCGCTGACAGCAAACAGCACGTGGATGGGATCCAGCGCGACAATCGTCAGCAAAACACCGGACTCTGGCCCTATCAAGTTGCCTTCATCAACGCTGGCACGTCCGGCGCGCCCGTTCAGCGGTGAGGTGATCCGCGTGTAATCCAGATCAAGACGCGCCTTTCGCGATTGCGCCTTCGCGCCGGAAAGCTCTGCAACAGCACTCAGATAGGCTGCCTCGGCCTCATCCAGCTTGGCCGCGCTCGCCGCCTGGCGCTTCACCAGAACACGATAGCGTTCGCGATTGTTGCTTGTCTCCTCAACGCTCGCCTCAGCCTTCGCAACATCGGCCTCCGCCAGTGCAAGGTTTGCATCGAACTCGGCAGGATCGATCGAAAACAGCAGCTGTCCATCCGTTACGTTCGCGCCTTGGCGGAAGGACCTTTCCAGAAGGGTTCCGCCGACCCGGGCGCGCACATCGACTTGCTGCGATGCATCGGTGCGCCCGACATATTCGATTGTCGCGGATACGTCCCTCATATCAACGGTCGCAAAGACCACACTTGGCGGCACCTGCGCTTCCGCATTCTGACGCGTCGCCTCATCGTCACTGCACGCGGCAAGTGCCACCAGCCCAAGGCCGAATGTCAAAACCCTGGCGAACGTCCCCACGCAGCACCTCTTTTGCCTAAGTTGCTCTCCAATGCCCGAAATCATTTCAATCGGAGCATGCCGAGGTCAATAGCCGTTCTCTAGATCTATCCGATCCGGCGCGAACGACGTGTCCTTTTTTCCCGGCCTATTTCCTCCTGGGAAAAACATTCCCCAAGAAGCTCACCACACAAGCAGATTAGCGCAAACAACAAGATAAAGAATAGTTATTTGGAATGGTGGGCGCGACTGGGATTGAACCAGTGACCCCTACGATGTCAACGTAGTGCTCTCCCGCTGAGCTACGCGCCCTATATGTCGCGGCATCGGGAAAAGTGCGCCGCGAAGGAGGCGTGTGTATAGCCAGCGGCTTTCGGTTTTGCAAGACCTGATTTGACGGTTTTTCTCCAGGCTTTCGGATCACCAATCCAACGCGCGCCATTGTCCGCGCAACAAGCGGACGGTACTGACCTCTTCTTGGTTTGCCCGTGCCGAATTCCATATTAGGGTGAAATGAAATTTGCCGGTCCGGGAGACTGCGTTTGAGTGCGGATAAATCGACAGGGAATGCCGTCGGAGGAACTGCGGCTGCGGACAAGCTCGAAGACATCGCCGCGACGCTGATAGAGCCAGGATTCCTCAGCTCTGGAGACGTGACAAGCAATCCGGTCGAGATGGTGCCGGACGAGATTGTCGGCGTTTACCGGATCGAGCGTCCCGCGCATACCAGCAGCCCCCTTGTAGTTGCCTCCCCGCATAGCGGCCGTCTCTATCCACCAGATCTGCTCGACGCCACACGGCTCGACCTGCTGGATCTGCGATCGTCTGAAGACAGTTTCATGGAACAGGTATTGGCGGGCGCCACAATGGCTGGCGCAGCTTTGCTGACTGCCCAGTTCCCCCGTGTCTATGTGGATGTGAACCGGGAGCCATTCGAACTCGACCCAGGCATGTTCGCCGATCCGCTGCCCGACGGCGCCGTAACCGATAGCATCCGGATTTCGGCCGGGCTCGGAACCATTGCCCGCGTGGTCGCCAATTCCGAGCCGGTATACGATCAAAAGCTCGCCTTTGAAGATGCCGCACACCGCATCGGTAATTACTACGGGCCCTATCATCGGGCTCTGCAACGGCTGATCGCCGAAGCGCTTGAGCAATTCGGCTTCTGCCTTCTGGTAGACGGGCATTCCATGCCGTCCAGTGCCGTGCGCCATGTCCGAAGTGAACGCCGCCCCATCGATATCGTTCTGGGCGATTGTCACGGGGTGACCGCCGCTCAGACCATCACCGAACAGGCCGAGGCTTTCTTCAAGGAGCGGCACTACACAGTGCGGCGCAACAGCCCGTATGCTGGCGGTTTTGTCACCCGGCATTATGGCCGGCCAGAGGTTGGCGTTCATGTTCTGCAGATAGAGATAAACCGTGCTCTTTACATGGACGAGCGGCGGATCGAGCCACGGGCGGGCATAGAACCACTGAAAAAGGACATCGCGGCTCTCCTCTGTGCGCTATCGGATACCGCCCGGCGTATGGCCGAGGACGGAACGACCTCAATCCGCGCGGCAGCGGAATAACCAATAAGCCGAACAAGCGGCACGGTCCTTGCTTCTGTATTCCGGACACAGGAGTCAGACCATGCAGTATGTTTCGAGACCGATCATTTTTGCCGCGTTTGCAATTGCCACAATCGGCCTGCTAGCCGCGCCCCGTGCGCATGCGCTCGCGCCATCGGAAAAAATATGTGCCAACGCGACCCGTCACGCAGAGGAAGAATATCGGCTGCCAAAACACCTGCTGTTCGCGATTTCTTTGAAAGAAACCGGACGCTGGAATAATACGCGCAAGGAAAGCTACACGTGGCCCTGGACGGTGACGTCCGGAGGCAAAGGCCGCCATTATCCTACGGTTCTCGCGGCCATGGCTGAAGTCCGCCGTCTCCTTGCAACGGGCACCACCAACATCGATGTCGGCTGCATGCAGATCAACCTGCGCTATCACGGCACCGCCTTCGAAGATCTTGCAGAGGCTTTCGATCCCCTGAAGAACGCCGATTACGCAGCCCGGTTCCTGACCGAGCTCAAGGAACGGCACGGATCCTGGCGGGATGCCACAGAGCATTATCATTCCGGCAATAGCGTGCGCGGCAAAAACTACCGGGACGCCGTGTCCAAGCTGCAGCAGAAAGCCTACAGAGGCGAAGCGGTGACAATGGCTGATCCCTCCACCGACAATCTGACACTCGCATTGGCCGCAGCAGACCGTGCCGACGATCTGACCGCAAAAGCGCTGACCCGCAAGGAACAGCAAGCCCTTGAACAAGCCCGGCGCGACGAACGGGCGGAGCGTCAGCGGGAGATCGCCAAGGAGCGTGCCTTGGAATTGCGTCAGGAATTCGAAGATCGTAAGGCCCGCTTGCTGGCCGCCTGGAAACAACGAAAGGCCGAGCGACGGGCCAACTCCGGCATTATCGCCTTAGCGGATTAATCCGTCGCACAGAGTTCCCTGCGCTCCAATAAACAACTCTTGCAGATCCGTGCCGGCCGAGCGAGCTTAGCTCTCGCTGATCATCCAGTTCCAAGGAGCCACCAATGCCCGGGCCTGTCCGCGGGGTACTGTTCGATAAGGACGGTACTCTGATCGACTTCGAAAAGACCTGGCTCCCAGGGCTGCTCTCTGCGGCACGGCAGCTTGTCGAGACCCATAACATAGAGACCGATGTCGACAGCCTGACCCGGGCCGCAGGGGGTGATCCGAAAAAAGGCACCGTCGCTCCCGGAACGCTGCTGGCACAGGGCACGGCCATCGAAGTGGCAGAGCTCTGGTGCGGGTTGGTCCCTGCTTTGCCGACCATCAATGAGACAGCCGCATGGCTTGACAGCTATTGGCTTGATCACGCCGAACACAATCTGGCACCCGCCTGCGACCTCAAGCAGCTGTTCCTCACCCTTCGCGCACAGGACATGAGGATCGCGATTGTCACAAATGATGCAGAGCGCGGTGCATGGGACATGGTCGAGGCGCTAGGCCTGGGGGATTCGATAGACTTTGTTGCCGGTTACGACAGCGGACACACACCGAAACCCGCACCGGATATGCTTCAGGCCTTCCTGCGCGCCGAAGGCCTGGCGGCGCACGAAACTGTTATGGTCGGCGATAGCAGAGCGGACATGGAAGCCGGACGGGCTGCGGGGTGCCGCGCCGCAATCGGCGTCCTGACAGGCGCCACTCCGGAGCCGCAACTGACCCCTCTTGCGGACTTTATCATTCCCGATGCAGGGCATCTTCCGAACTTGCTTCTTTCAAGCGCGCTGACCTGAAAACACAAGAATTTCAAGCATAATAACGTATACGCAAACGTATTTCCTCCTGACGGAAAAACTCCCCCGGCAAGCGCCCTGCGGAATTGAAGGCTTTGACGACGTGTCAAATCACGGCAATACTTCGTGCACCACGGGACCAAAACGCTTCGGATATCGTCCGGGGACGCAATAAATCGCTGTGGAATGAATCTAAAGAGGCTCGGATAACCGGGTCCAAAAGCGGATTGAACAAGGGAGGTAGTTCATGAAATCGGGTTTTCTGAAATCATTCGGTGTGCTTGCGATCGCCTCGACGATCGCCATCGGTCTCGGCTCAAATGATGCCGAAGCCAAGAAGGTACGCTGGAAAATGCATGCCGCATTTGGCCAGAACGTCAAAGTGATCGGCCCGCCGCCACACCGCATTTCCGAAGCGGTAGGACGCATGTCCGGCGGCGACTTCGATATCAAGGTGTTCGAGCCGGGCGCACTTGCCGGCGGTTATGCCTATTACGATCCAATCAGCCAGGGCGCTATCGATTCCGCGTTCGGTACACCGGGCGCCAACCAGGGCAAGAACTCAGCTTACGCATTCCTGTCGACCTGGCCCTTCGGCCCGGCCGCCCCGGAATTTGTTTCATGGTTCAAATATGGCGGCGGTGTCGAAATCGGCAGCGAGCTTTATGCCCGTGACAACATCAAGTACCTGCTCTGCGGCATGATTCCGCCTGAAACCTCCGGCTGGTTCCGCGAAGAGATCAAGAGTCTCGACCAGCTGAAGGGCCTGAAAATGCGCTTCTTCGGCGTTGGCGCGAAAGTCATGCAGAAATTCGGCGTTTCCACCCAGCAGCTTGCAGGCGGCGACATCTATCCGGCTCTGGAGCGTGGCACGATTGACGCCACGGAATTCTCCATGCCGGCGATTGACCGGTCTTACGGTTTCTATCAGATCGCCAAATATAACTACTTCCCCGGTTGGCACCAGCAGTCCACCTCCAACGAAGTCCTTGTAAACATGGATAAGTGGAACAGCTTGCCGGAAGAGTATCAGGCCATGATGGAAGTCGCCTGCGACCAGTCCACCATTACAATGATCGCCGACGGTGAAGCCTCACAGTTCGCAGCCATGATCGCCAACGAAAAAGACGGCGTGAAGAACATGACCTGGCCGCAGTCTGTGCTCGACCAGCTGCGTGGTGCCTGGGAAGAGGTTCTGGCTGAGGAACTCGCAAGCAATCCCGACGTGAAGAAGCTTTGGGACAGCTACACGACGTTCCACGAAGGCTACAAAGTCTGGGGTGACCGCGGTTACCTGAAGTAAGACAGAATGATGCGAGAGCCTCCTTTGCGGAGGCTCTCGTCTTTTTTCTTTTTCTTTGCGCCCCGCAATTTGGCGCGACGGATTTCCGGCTTAACGCTTTCAGCAGATCAGCGGTAGCCGATGTTTCCGGTTCTCTTTAGGAAATCGAGGTTTCAGAAATGAAAGCCGCACTGAGTATTGCGAGCGTTCTGGCCCGCTGGTCCCGCAACGCGGGTCAAGCCATGGCCTGGCTTATCGTGCCACTGGTGTTCATCATCATGTTCGATGTGGTCACCCGCAAGGTCGACTTCATTCGACTGTATTTCTCCGAATTCTCCATCGAGTACGGGTATTCGGTGTCGACCATCCTGCAGGATCTTGAGTGGCACATACACGGTGTCATTCTGCTGATGACCTTCGGTTTCGGCTATCTCGCCAACGCTCATGTCCGGGTCGACGTGTTCCGGGAACATATTCCTCCTCGCAAACAGGCATGGCTTGAGCTGATCGGCCTGCTGGTTATGGCCGTGCCCTTCCTCTTCCTGATGGGATGGCAATCCTGGATTCTTATGGCAGTCTCTTTTCATCAGGGCGAAGGCTCGGAATCCCTCACGGGCATTCCGTGGCGCTATGTCATCAAGTCTTTCATGATCATCGGTATCGTCGTGTTGAGCATGGCTGTAGTTGCCACGCTATGCCGACTGATTGCCTATCTGTTCGGATCCCGCGAAGAACATGAAGAAGCACGGGATTCGCTCGAGATCTTCAATTACGAACACCATCGGCCGGAATAAAAATGAACAAGAAAAATCCGGCAATCTCCTGGGGGGCATCGGGGTAAACTATGTTTGAAGCTCTTTACGACCACATGTACGAATTCATAGGGGCGTACATGTTTCTGGCCCTGGCTCTGATGCTGTTCACAGGGCTTCCTGTCGCCTTCGCGCTCGGCGGCGTCGCTGTCGGCTTCGGCATTCTCGGGATCTGGCTGGATGTGCTCGATTTCGCGGTCTTTTTCCAGGTCATTCAGCGGATCTGGGGTGGAGACGGCGCTTCCGGGGCCATCCAGAATCCGATCCTGGTCGCCATTCCCTGTTTTGTCTTCATGGGGACCATGCTGGAGCGATCCCGCGTGGCCGAGGACCTGTTGCATATCCTGCAGGTCCTTTTCCGGCGGGTTCCCGGAGCGCTGGCGCTTGCCGTGACCGTCATGGGAACAATCATGGCCGCAACCACAGGCATCATCGGCGCCTCCGTCGTCATGATGACGCTGATGGCATTGCCAACCATGATCTCGCAAAAATACGATCGCTCGCTCGCAACCGGAACCCTGGCTGCAAGCGCAACCCTCGGCATCCTCATTCCGCCGTCGATCATGCTGGTGCTGATGGGTAGCTTGCTGGCGGTTTCCGTCGGCAACCTCTTCATCGGAGCCATTTTCCCTGGCCTCGTGCTCTCCGGTCTGTATGTAATCTATATTGTGAGCATGGGCATAATCTCGCCGGAGAAAGCACCCGCGATCGCCGATGATGCAATCCAGATGCAACCGAGCAACAAAGCGAACATCGCCAAGTTTTTCGGCTTTAGTGTGGTTGCAATCGGGTTTTGCTATTTCATGGAGCAGAGCCACCTTGCGGATATCTTTAACTGGGGCCTGATCGGTTTCCTTGCCGTCTTCGCTATATCGATGGTCATCGGCCGGATGGAAGGTGACAGCTATCTGGGTGGGGTTCTGAAAGGCTTCGTGCCGCCGATCTTCCTGATTACGCTGGTGCTCGGTTCAATCTTTGCCGGCTGGGCAACTCCGACCGAGGCCGCAGGCGTCGGTGCATTCGGCTCACTGATCCTGGCGGTCGCGAATGGAACACTGACCCGGGACGTTCTCCGTGACGTGGTCCACAGGACAGGCCTCACCACGGCGATGATCTTCCTGATCTTCGTCGGCGCGACAGCTTTCTCGACGATCTTCCGGAACGTCTATGGTGAAGACCTGATCATCGAGTTCATTGAATGGCTCCAGCTCGGTCCCTGGCCGCTGCTCTTCATGCTGATGTTCGTGGTCTTTATTCTCGGCTTCTTCTTCGACTGGCTCGAGATCACCCTGATCATCCTTCCGGTCTTCGCACCTGTGATCCAGACTCTGGCACCGGCATTCGCGCCCCATCTCGGGCTCGAAGTGCCAACCAACAATGCTCAATTGGAGTTCGTTCAACAGCAGGTCATCTATTGGTTCGCCATCATCGTGGCGATCAACCTGCAGACATCCTTCCTGACGCCGCCTTTTGGGTTCGCACTCTTCTATATGAAGGGCGTCGCCAAGGAGATGGTCTCGATGCAGCAGATCTACAAAGGCATCATCCCCTTCGTGATCCTGCAGCTGATTGGTCTCTCCATTGTTGTCATGTGGCCTGAAATCACACTCTGGCTGCCCAGTGTCTTGCTGAAATAAGCTGGCATCCATCAAACAAAAAAGCGCCCGGCAATGCCGGGCGCTTTTGCATTGAGAACCGTTTAGATCGGCTTCAGACGAAAAACTCAGCCCGGATCGCATCGCTATGCTGGCCGAGCGCCGGAACCGGCCCGAAGGACGTATCAGCCCCAACGAACTGAGCCGGAGGCGCCACAACGTCGATGGCACCCACAGGTGTCTCGATCGGGACCCTCCGCAGCGCCGGGTGCTGAAGCACATCGGCAACGCTGTTAATTGCCCCGAAGGCGATACCAGCCGCCGTCAGCCTTTCCCGTATCTGGTCGCGAGTAAGCATCCCGAACACACCATCGATCAGTGCATTCATCGCTTCACGATTAGCCACCCGGTCGGTGTTCGTGCGGAACCGCTCGTCATCCGCGATCGCTTCATCCCCGAGTACTGACGCACATAGATGACGCCACTCCCGGTCGTTCTGCACTGCGATCATGATCATATCCCCGCCAGCGCAGGCGTAGGCACCATATGGCGCAATGGCCGGGTGACTGAGGCCAATACGCTGCTCCTTCAACACGCCATAGGCTTCGTGTAACAGCCAGGGTGACATCCATTCGGTCATGCCGCCGAAGAGCGACAGCTTGATCTGGCTTCCTTCGCCGGTTCGCGCGCGCAGCAACAGGGCTTCAAGCACGGCCGTCCGGGCAAACATGCCGCAGGCGATATCGCAGATCGACACACCGACCCGCCCCATTTGCTCTTTCGACCCGGTGACCGAAATCAACCCGCTCTCTGCCTGAACCAAGAAGTCATAGGCCTTCATCTCGGCATAGGGACCCTCGTCCCCATAGCCGCTGACATCGACCGTGGTCAGCCGCGGGTAGCGCTTCCGGAGCGCATCGGAGCCCAGGCCGAGCCGGTCAGTCGCGCCCGGCGCCAGGTTCTGCAGGAAGACGTCCGCCTTACTCATGATCCTGTGCAGCAAGGCCAGATCGTCCGGATTCTTCAGGTCAGCCACCAGACTTTCCTTGCCCCGGTTGAGCCACATGAAAAAGGCGCTCTCGCCCTTTATCTCGTGGTCATAACCTCTTGCGAAGTCTCCTTCGGCGCGTTCGATCTTGATCACACGGGCACCGGCATCGGCCAGACGGGAGGCGCAGTAGGGAGCTGCCACCGCCTGATCGATGGAAAGCACGAGCATACCGTCGAGCGGCTTTGCCATACTCCTCTCCGCCGCTCAGTAAGAGCGCGGCAGGCCGAGCACATGCTCGGCGATGAAGGACAGGATCATGTTGGTGGAGATCGGCGCTGTCCGGTATAGCCGGGCCTCCCGGAACTTGCGCTCTACGTCATATTCCTCAGCGAAGCCGAAACCGCCATGAGTTTGCAGACAGGTATCGGCCGCGTCCCAGGCAGCTTCCGCCGTCAGCAGTTTCGCCATATTGGACTCGGCACCACACGGTTCACCGGCTTCGAACAACCTGGCGGCTTTTTCCGCCATCAGCGCCGCAGCCTCAGTCGCAGCAAAAGCTTTTGCTATAGGGAACTGAACGCCCTGGTTCTGACCAATTGGACGGCCGAACACTTTCCGGTCGTTAGCGTAGCTGGTCGCCTTCTCGATGAACCAGCGGGCATCGCCGATACTCTCGTGCGAGATCAGAATGCGCTCCGCATTCATACCGTCGAGGATATAGCGGAAGCCTTTTCCTTCCTCACCGATCAGGTTTTCCGCGGGCACTTCCAGATTGTCGAAAAACACTTCAGTCGTCGCATGATTGACCATCGCGCGGATCGGCCGGATTTCCAGACCATTCCCCTTGGCTTCGCGCATATCGACGATGAAAACGGACAGGCCGTCCGTACGCTTCTTCACCTCGTCCTTCGGCGTGGTCCGCGCGAGCAACAGCATCAAGTCCGAATGCTCCGCACGGGAGGTCCAGACTTTCTGGCCGTTTACGACATACTTGTCGTTGCCCTTCTTGACCGCCGTGGTGGCGAGGGAGAGCGTATCGGTACCGCTGGTCGGTTCGGTCACGCCAAAGGCCTGCAGGCGCAACTCTCCGCTGGCAATCTTGGGCAGATATTTCTGTTTCTGTTCCGCGCTGCCATGCCGGAGCAAACTCCCCATGATGTACATCTGGGCATGACAGGCGCCGCCATTGCAGCCGGATTTGTGGATTTCCTCAAGGATTGCCGCGGCGGCGCTGATGGAAAGCCCACTGCCACCATATTCCTCGGGGATCAGAACCGCGAGATAACCGGATTGGGTCAGCGCCTGGACGAATTCCGTCGGATAAGCCCGCTCCCGGTCTTTCTCCTGCCAGTAATCGCCAGGGAAGTCCGCGCACAATGCCTGAACGGCACGCCTGATCTCGGCGATCACATCGCTGTCCGAACTCATATTTCCTCCCGTTGCAGCTGTTGTAGAGGCCACAATCTGGTTTTTAGTCTTCTTTCAGTTTGAAGATAGCAAGTCGGACCGCAATCCGACCCTCCTTCAAATTGCGATAGATGTGTTTCTGCTTCTGGACGAAGGACTCGCCCATGATGACCGGCGCACCTGTCGGCGGCTCCGGCTCGCCCTTTTCGACGCGCAGCTGCCGCGCCGCGCGTTGATTGTCGAGATAGGTCTCGACCAGGGCAGACTGATCCTCAGACCGTTCGGTTGCGAGTCCGGCGGCATTCGCCGCCGCCTCAACAGCATCGGATGGGATCAGATGGCTGTGCTCAGAGTGAGTCGCCCAGGGGACCGGCATATGGATCGGCTCGCCCGACCCGGCAACCACATCATAAAGTCCAAACCGGCCCCCAGGCTTCAGAACGCGGGCAACTTCGCGGTAGAGCCCTGCCTTATCTGCGATATTCATCGACACATGCAGCGTGTAGATGACATCGAAGCTGTTGTCTGTGAACGGCATGGCGAGCGCATCGCCTTGCTCGATATGGATCCGGTCCAGCCCAACCAGTGCATTGAGCTGCCTGGCGCCATCACATAAAGCTTCGGTCAGATCGATGCCCGTAACATCCGCACCATAGCGCGTCGCGGCCATCCGGGCCGGGCCGCCCAGACCGCAGCCGACATCAAGCACCTTGTCTCCGGCTCGGATATCGAGGCTGTCGAGAAACTCACGTGCTGCCATGCGGCCACGCAAGTGCATTTGATCGACGGAATGCAGATCCGCTTCGGTGATGCTGTCTCGGTCGATGCCGGAAGCTTCAAGAATTGCGATCAGCCGGTCCGCCAACCCGTCCGAGCTGTAGTGAGAGGTGACATCCGGTAAATCGTTCACTGGGGCAGACTACCCCCAGGTCCCGAATTCGGGAGGCTGGATGATGCTGCCCTGATAGGACAGTCCCGGCTCCCGGTCTTTCGCCAGCAGAAGTGGCCCGTCGAGATCAACGACGGCGCACCCTTGCGCCACGAGCACGCCCGGTGCCATGGCAAGCGACGTTCCGACCATACAGCCGACCATCACCTCGAAGCCCATCTCAAGCGCCCTGTCACGCAACAGCAGCGCTTCGGTCAGACCGCCGGTTTTGTCGAGCTTGATATTGATCATGTCGTACTTGCCGGCCAAAGCATCGAGGGTCTTGCTATCGTGGCAGCTCTCGTCGGCGCAAACCGGCACGACACGATTCAGTCCCTTGAGACCTTCATCATCACCAGCTGGAAGCGGCTGTTCGATCATGGTCACGCCGAGAGCGGCAAATTTCGGCGCGTATTCCTGATACTGCGCGACGCTCCAGCCTTCGTTGGCATCAACCACAAGCTTCGCATTCGGCGCGTTCTTGTGAATCAGGGCAACCCGCTCCAGATCCTTCTCGTCACCGGTCATCTTGAGCTTCAAAACCGGACGTGCAGCGTTCTCGGCAGCTTTCGCGCCCATGACTTCCGGATCATCAACGCCGAGCGTGAAGACAGTCGTCACCGGTTTCGGCTCGGGCAAACTGGCAAGTTCCCAGACCCGCTTC
Source organism: Nisaea sp. (assembly GCF_039990255.1). Lineage (GTDB taxonomy): Bacteria > Pseudomonadota > Alphaproteobacteria > Thalassobaculales > Thalassobaculaceae > Nisaea. Next base: position 34,103 of record NZ_JBDXGG010000023.1, read on the forward strand.
CCGGTCTGTTTCGCCTCAATATCCCAAAGGGCGCAATCGATGGCATTGCGTGCAGCACCCGGTGCGAGCGCCACCGCCAGACCGGCACGGTCCATGCCGTTGGCAAGTTCACCGGCAACGGACTCAATCTGGGCCGCTACGCTATCCAGCGTCTCGCCATAGCGCTTGTAAGGAAAGCACTCGCCCATGCCGGCGACATCGTCGCCGGCAATTTCCACGACAACGACTTCCGACTCTGTCCGCGCGCCCCGGGAGATCCGGAAGACGCTCTGCAACGGCCAGCTTTCGCGACGGACGGTAACCGACCTGTACATCGATTGCTCCTCTGAGTTCAGATAGGCCTAGAGCGGCATGTTGTCGACGATGGCACCGACACCGTTGCGGATCGGATCGACAGCGGGCAGGCCTGTCTCATCGCTTGCCTTCTTCAAAAACTCCTCGGCAGCCTTGTCATCCAGGCTGGAGGTGTTCACGCAGACGCCGACGAACTGCGCATCCGGGTTCGTCAGGCGGGCAGCCTGCAGATAGTAGGGAATGCAGTCAGTCAGACTAGGAACCGGATATTCCGGCAGGCCACGCATGTGCGGGCGATTGGCTTCATGGCAGAGCACCAGCGCATCCGGCTGGGCGCCATGGATCAGCCCCATTGTCACGCCCGCATAGGAAGCATGGAACAGGGAGCCCTGACCTTCGACCAGATCCCAGTGATCCGCATCGTTGGCCGGTGCCAGCTCTTCAACAGCTCCGGAGATAAAGTCGGCGACGACGGCATCGACGGACACACCAGAGCCAGCGATGAAGATACCGGTCTGGCCGGTTGCCCGGAAACTCGCCTTCACATTACGGCTGTGCAGTTCCCGCTCGATGGCGAGGGCAGTAAACATCTTGCCAACGGAGCAGTCCGTGCCCACCGGAAGCAGACGCTTGCCGGTGCGCTTCTTGCCATTAGCAACCGAGAAATTGCCAGTCGGATGGCGCACATCATAAAGGCCGAGGCCCTTTTCCTTCGCCTTTGCCGCCAGCGACGGAATGGTGCTGATACGGGTATGCAGGCCACTGGCGATCTCCATGCCGAGATCGAGCGCCTTTTCCAGCTCCACCAACCAGGTATCCGGCATGAAACCGCCGCGGTTGGCAACGCCGAGGATGACGGTTTTCACACCGGCTTCGGCAGCTTCTTCGATGGTCATATCCGGAAGCTTCAGGTCCGCGTTGCAGCCCGGCAGACGGAACTGACCAACACACCAGTCTTCGCGCCAGACTTTCACGCCATTGGCGGTTTTGGCTGCGAGCTGGTCGGGCGCATCGCCCAGAAACATAAGATAAGGATTGCGGATTTCCACGACGTCACCTTAGCAAAAATGTGGTTGCTCATTACCCCGGACGAGGCACGAATTGATCGATGCTCGCGCCCGGGGAACTCTATGGATCTTTGGTACCGCCACCGTTGGGGTGGCGCAGACCGTGATCAGGTCTCCTTTAGATGGACTTCGTGATCACCTTCAGGTGTCACTTTCCATCCGGATGCAGCACTTCGCCAGAGAAGATAGGCGGAAAGTGCCAGTAACGCTACTGCGATAATCGGACGTACGAAGCCTTCCATCATGAAGAGCGGAACTGAAACCGCAGCGAGCAGAACCGGTACATAGGCAAGCGTCCAGGCTTTGGTATTTCGGGCCTTCTGATACCAAGGGAAGCCGATTGAAAAAATCGATACGATCAGGAAGAAGAGCGACCAGGGCCGGGTAATGAACAGCATCAAGTCGCTGTCGGTCGCCAGGGAACGGGACAGGTTGAGCTCCGCGACATGTCCCAAAACCACACCGAGAATCACTGGGGCCAGCGGAAACCCGAGTTGCCGCATGACATAGCCGACGATCCCGAAGGCGAACAGAACCCAGATATCATAAGTGATATTGTTCAGGGCAAAGACACCGATGGCACAATAAGCCAGAATGACTGAGGCCAGCACATACATTGGAATCCGCGTCACCATGACGAACAGGCGAAGCGTCACGGACTGCATTGCGATCATGATGAAGTGGGCCACGAAGAAAGCCACGAAGATCGCGTAGGCCAGATCCGGATTGTCGGAGATAAATGTCGGGCTCGGCTGGACGTTGTGGATCAGCAAAGCACCGAGCATCACAGCTGTCACGATGTCGCCGGGAATGCCCAGTGCCATCATGGTAATCAGCGCACCGCCAGCCGTGGCGTTGTTCGAAGATTCCGGTGCTATGATCCCGTCCGGAAACCCAGTTCCGAACTTCTCAGGCGTCTTGGAAGCCTTCTTGGCCTGATCGTAAGCCAGAATATTCGAGATCGACCCTCCGGCGGCCGGAAGCACACCAGTGAAAACACCGATCAAAGAGGATCTCAGAAGGTTTGCCCAGCGGGCGAACACCATCTTGATCGCATTTAAGTGCTCGATACGCACCCGCGCATCGGCACCACGGGTATCCATCAGGGGCTGACGGGCTTTGACCCGGTCCTGAAGATCGGACAACAGCTGACTAAACGCGAAGAGGCCGATCAGAACCGGCAAAAACGTAAAACCTGACTCCAGATCGTCAATGCCGAAGCTAAACCGGGCTACGCCGTTCACTTCATCCTCGCCAACCGTGGCAATGAAAAGACCCAGTGCACTTGCAATCATGCCCTTGATCAAATTCTCGCCGGAGAGGCTGGCAGTGATCGTCAATGCGAAAAGCACAAGCGAAAAATAGTCCCAAGGCCCAAACTCAAGGCCGATCAGAGCCAGACGCGGCGCCAAAGACACCAGCAGCACAGCACTGAAGAGACCGCCGAAGAAGGACGACCAGACACCCAAGCCGAGAGCCAGTCCCGGTTTGCCATTCCGCGCCATGGGGAAACCGTCGAAGGTCGTCGCGATGGAAGACGGGGTTCCGGGTATGCCGGTCAACATCCCCGACATGAGGCCGCCGGACAAACCTCCGACAAAAACGCCGATCATGGTCGACAGACCCTCGACGGGGCTCAGCCCGAAAGTGAAGGGGAGCGTCAGAACCACCGCCATCGCAATGGTGAAACCAGGGATCGCACCGGCGATCAGCCCCGCAGTGACGCCAATCGTCATCAGCACCAGATTCCAGGGCGCGAAGACGTCGGCGAACGCGTACAGAAGAGTCTCGATCATCGCGCTCGTCCTAATTCAGCTGCAAGAGTTCGCCGTCCGGCAGCAGAACGCCGAGACCGAACGTAAAAATACCCCACATCAGCCCGACCGTCCCAACAGAGATGGCGAGATGAACAGGAACGCGTTTCAACTCTGGCTCACCCAGACATGTCAGAGCGAGAAAGACGAAGCCAATACCGCCGAGTAACATCCCCAGGTACGGCATGGTCCAGAGAAAAAGGAAGAACAGGATATAGACGGTTATGGCGTTCCGGTATCGACCAATGCCAGCGCTCTTTTCGACGGTTTCCTGTTTGGGAGCGGAGGGTTTCAGCACACTCTGCCCAAGCATCGCGAGACAGAAAACAGTCAGGACGCCAAGCACAGCCTGAGGCCAGACGCTCGACTGCATGGTCCCGTAGTTCGTGTCCCTGATATCCAGGCTTGCGGAAATCATGACGCCGCAAAAGACCAGAAGCAGCAGAGCTATCAACGTATCGCGATTTAGACGCGCCACCGGCTTTCCTCCATCCATAATCGTAAAATGCAAACGGCGGCCCCCGGAGAACGGGAGCCGCCGCATGCTGGGCTGTTTAATCAGTCGCCCTTGTAAAGTCCAACTTCAATCGCGATCCGCTTCCAGTCCGCGAAGGTCTTCTCGAAGTAGGCGGTATACTCTTTCGGGCCGAGATAGTTGACCGCGGTGCCCTTGGCAGCCATCGCTTCAACTACTTTCGGGTCGGCAGCAGCCTTCTTGAAGATTGCGCCGTAGTGGTTGATCACGTCCTGGCTGGTGCCTTTCGGCAGAACAACACCACGGTCCGTGCCATAGATCAGATTATAGCCCTGCTCTTCCAGCGTCATGACGTCCGGGATCTCATTGTTCCGAACCGGAGTGGTGATACCAAGCGCCTTGAGCTCATTGGTCTGGATGTACTTTTTGGCGGAGGCAAGGTTGATCTCGCCAATATCGATGTTCTTCGCCAGAAGCGCGGTCATCCGCTGACGGGTACCGTCATAGGAAACGTGCTTGAACTTCACACCGGCCGCATCTTCGACCAGCAGGAAAATAAAGTGGCTGGTGGAGCCGAGTGTGCCACCAGCAGTGATCGTGCCCGGCGCTTTCTTCGCGGCCGCGACAAGTTCCTTGATGTTGTTATACGGCACGTCGGCATTGGCGCCGATGATCGCCGGCGTGCGGGTCAGCAATGCGACCGGCTCGAACGCGTCCCAGGTGAAATCTACCCGGCCATTGAAGAAGCTGGTAATCGCGCTCTGGTGAATGGCGAAAAGTGTGCAGCCGTCCGGCTTAGCCTTGCGGGCTTCCTTGGCGCCCTTGTTGCCACCCTGGCCACCAATATTAACGACCTGCAGCTTCGGCTTTGCACCAGCTTCATTCGCTGCTTCGACGAACTGGCGGAAGATGACATCAGTGCCACCGCCAGCGCCCCACGGAACAATCAGTTTGGCGGTACGGCAGGACAGATCCGCAGCCTGGACGGACGGCGCACCGGCAAAAGCAACTGACGCTGTCGCAAGAGCGGCGAAGAGTGCTGTCTTGAGCTTCATATTAGTCTCCCTTTGGATACACCGACCGGACGGACGGCGCTCGAAACCTTCCGGGTGCGTTTGAAGCGCGCCCGTATTGTGGCTGATACCCTATGAATACTCCGCCGTCTGTCAACTCTTCGCGATCATCTCCACGAGTATTCCATTGCAGCGTGCATGAAAACAAAACATGCACCCAATAAAGGAACATATTGTTTCAACGAAGTCTTTGCACGTCAGCTTTTTTGACCCAAACGTCCGCCATTATCTTGACGTTGAAGCATCTCCCCCCAGTCAGCTGAGAGATTTTCAAGATATCGCGCAAATCCGTCACCAGTGATTAGGGCAGCCTCAGTACCATATTCATTGTGCAAATCTGCCAAAACGCCTCGGGTCTCCATGACACTCCGCATAGTTTCAGCAAGGGTTTTGACGATATCATTCGGCATGTCACGTGGCCCAAAGAGCCCGTGATCGATGCCAAATGTCAGCCCGTCTGCCTCTGATCCAATCGTCGGCACCCCCGGCAGCATACCCGGCTCGAATGCTCCGCTGACCGCGAGCACATTCAACTGTTTCCCCTTGATCCGCGACGCCGCTCCCTTGAAAGAAACAAACCCAGCAACACCCGCAGGGCCCCTCACCAACTCCCTATAGCGCGCTATACCGTTTGCATAGCTCCGGATCCGGAACCGAGCGCCGAGCGCCTCTTCCATCCTCAGAAACAGCAATTGCTCAAGCGGATCATCAACAAGGGCAAACGTAACGCTCTCCGGTTTATCGCGAAGTCCGGCAACGATACCGAAAAGACTTGGCGGCTCAGGTTCCTCGCCTTTAGGAGCGGCCGGTGGCGGCCCTCCAGCCGACAATACGATTGCCATCGGGGTCCGGGTCAAAAGGGCTATCGGCTTGAATTCGCGCCAATCGGTCGTGCCTTTTCCCAGAACTTCGAACGCGACCTGAATTTGCGTGTCGAGCATCAGAGTGCAGCCGTTAGGCGCCGCATCCTCGATCAGCTGACGCGCAATATCCCGGGGCCGGTTGCGAACGCGGAAGGCGGGCCCGCCAAGCTTTGTCGCAGCGTCCGCGACAGCGCGGCCGACCAAGTCTCCGGCTGAGCCCACCGCAGTGGGTACGATTATGGAAACTGTAATACAGGAAAGCTCTTGCGCCCGGACATCGATTGGACGCACGAGCTGCGCCAAGACGGCCAAGACCACAAGCATCAGGAATTGAAACGGTCTCATTGTGCTCCCATTCGACTGGCGCCCCACTATACCCGGCCATGTATCGCCGTCCAGCGGCAGAGCAGATTAGCGCTGCCGTTTGACCCGACGAAGTTTTCCGCTACAGAAGGGTGACGGACTCATCGCGCATTCAGGGAACGAAGGAAATAGAAATGGCTGGAAATATGAAAGTCGGCATTGGTGGACTGGGTGCAATCGGCCTGACACTTGCCCGCGCGATCACCGACGGTCGCCTACCCGGCCTGGAACTCGGCGCCGTCTCCGCCCGCAACGTGGAAAAGGCCCAGGACAACCTGGCAGCATTAGGCGTCAGCGCTCCTGTCGTGTCGCTGGAAGCCTTGGCAGAGATTTGCGATGTCGTCGTCGAATGCGCCCCGGCCTCCGCGTTCCAGACAGTCGCAGAAGCGGCAATCTCCAAAGGGCGGATCTTCGTCCCAGTCAGCATCGGTGCCCTGCTGAACCACATGGAGCTTGTTGAAAAAGCGCAAGAGACCGGCGCCCGCCTTGTTCTGCCAACAGGCGCCCTGATCGGGCTGGATGCCGTGCGCGCGGCTGCAGAAGGCATGATCGAATCCGTAACGCTGGAGACCCGCAAACCGCCGCGCGGGCTCGGTGGCGCCCCCTATCTTGTGGAGAATGACATCTCAGTCGAAGGGCTGACCGAGGCCAAAAAGGTTTTCGAGGGAAATGCCCGAGCCGCCGCGAAAGGCTTCCCGGCCAATGTCAATGTCGCGGCAGCACTCAGCCTTGCCGGCATTGGTCCGGACCAAACCAGCGTGGAAATCTGGGCCGATCCGTCTGTGACCCGCAACACGCACACAATCAGGGTCGAGGCGGACAGCGCGCGCTTCTCCATGACGATTGAAAACATTCCGACGGAAGAAAACCCGAAGACCGGCAAAATCACGGCTCTCAGCGTGATTGCAACCCTGCGTCGCTTGAAAGCGCCTCTGACTGCTGGAACCTGATCCCGGTCGCCTGAACTGGCGGTCTAACTGAGCAGATTGAGCAGACCGCCGCCGCCGCTAATATCCTGGAACAAGCCGACCAGTGACGCATTCTTAGGCTGCACCGTGGTGCTGCCGCCGATCGCCTCGAGATCCTTCTTCACCAGATATTGCTCGATAAACTTGATCGCATAGTTGGTGTTCTCAAGCGGCTTCAGAAAATCGAGTGACTCCGCTGACCCGCTCGTATTGGTGAGTGAGGATTGTTTTTCGCTCAAAATCGAATTCTGGATGTTCAGCGTGAACTTCTCGGCATTGAGCCGGCTGAGCGTTGAGCCGACTGAGAACAAAGCGTCGTTGAGAATGCTCTCCCGCGAAGCGGCCGCCCCACCACTGACAGCAGTGTATTGAAGCGAACTCAACGAGTTTTCGAAATCTTCCCTGAATCCGCCTTGCGCGTCGACAGTGATCGTTGTGCTGAGCGTGCCTAAAACAACTTTCAGATCGCTGCCAAATTCTTTGAGCAGGTTGTCCCCGCTATCACCAGCGCGTTCGATAATCGCATCAAGATCGCCCCGGATTTGGCGGATTTCAGCATCGATAGACCCCAGAGGGTCCGCGACGTTCGCCGCAAAATCAAAGACTTTACGATCAGTGACAAGATTGTCTTTCAACTCAGTAAGAGAGTCCGTCACCGTTGTGTCGATATCGCTCAGAATCCCGTTTGCATTTGCCGCGCTAAGAGTGGTCGGAAGGGCTCCGAGGATCACCGTATCCAGGGAACCACCTCGCGCATCAATATTCTTCCCTGACGCTGCATCGGCTTGATAACTGGTCGTACCGCCAGTCAGCACATTGTCAAACGTGAACGTATTGGCCCCGTCGGTCGCCGTCCCAGCGTCGTTGATCAAGGAAGTCAGCTCATCAAGCTTAGCACCGTAAGCCGTGTTCAACTCGCCGATATCGGCACCGTCCGCTTGGGCATTGAATGCCAGAGTCCGAATTTCAGTGATTACGGCCGCAGCCTTCGCTAGGCGCGTAAGTCCATCATCTACTGCCGAAATTCCCTGAGACAGTGTCTGGGTATTCAGGGAGTAGCCGAAATTCACGCCACTCACGCTGTTGTTAAAACTGGATGCGTTGACACCATTTTGCACTTGCGCGGATTTGAAATCGCTTTCGACAGAATCAAAATTCGCCTCGGCGCCAGCGATACCTGCAGACAGAGAGCCAAGGGTGATTGCCTGAAACGCTGAGTTGGTACTATCAAGATTGGTAAGAAACCCAGATAGATCAAGCGAGCTGGTCACAACCGCTGTACTATCCGACTTCACTGCCGTCGTCACCTTGGCAGACGGCAGAGCATCGATCCCCGCATCGCCTAAAGGCAACAACAAGTTCTCCGTTGTACCGGCAGTGCTGTCGCTGTAATTCGATCCTTTGATAAAGCCGTCTGCGGCAGTGATTTCGGTCACCAAACTATCGAACTCGCTCTTCAGGGCGTCGAGTTCTTCCTGGGTCTCCACCTCAGCCGCTTCTTTGAAAATCGCGTCTATCCGGGTCAGGTTCGGGTCGGCGCCGATAAGCGCTTTTTCGGCTGCCGCGATCAGTCCCTGCTGGCGGATCAGCTCCGGGATGGCTGCTTGCTGAACAGGGATTTCATCCGCAAGAACCCCGGCCGGGTCAGTGACGTTATCGATATCTTGCAAACGAATGCGAAGATCTTCGAGCTGGCTCTGCACGGTCGACAACTCAAGACTCGCATTCGTGACAGCGGTAAGCCCCGTCTTTATGGCACCCAGATCGTCATTGACCCGGTCGAGCTCGGTTTTGGACGCATTTTCCTCGTCACGATCCAGCGTGTTCAGCTTGTCGAAATCAAGCTTCGCATCAAGCAAAGACTGCTGCTTCAGAACAGACTGGTTTGCAATCTGAGTCGGTAAACTAAGAGCTGTCGTAACGATATTTCGCAGCGGCAAATCGCCGAGGATCTCAAGCGAGCTGTCAATCTCATTAATGCGCCGCAGGAAAAACACCGCCTCACGCGCAGCCGGGTTCTCAAGACCGATCGACACTTCAAACGCATTAGTGAGGTAATCATCGATAACCTCTGTCTGCGCTTCAGCAGATTGCAGCTTTGTGAAGCCTTCATTCTTGACGTTCAGAAACTTCGCAAGTTCGCCATACCGTGAGTCAGCCAGCCTGTTGGCATAAGAATTCACATCGTCCGGGTCACTGTTGATGATCGCTTTCAGCTTGCCCGGATTGTTCAGCTCCGCTTCCAGACCAAAGGCCGTCAGAACAAATTCGAGGGATTTTCTGTCGGCAAGAAAATCATCAAGCGAGTTAATCTCACTCGCGCTCGACTGAAAATTCTTGATGTTTTTCTGAACAGCAGCGCTTTCGTAGAATTCACGACGCGCGCCTTCAGGGTCCCGTTTGTATTTCGCAAACGCGGCGACGCCAGTGGTCGTTCCGCCGCTACCGGCGTTGAAGGACCCACCTAGAATGCTCAATGCGGCGGCTGCGTTAGTCATCGAACCCTCTGCTTCTGCTTGCTTTGCGCAAATATATTAACGAAAATTAACATGCACAAAGCGGGCCATCTCTTCTGAGACAACGTCACGTATAGCATTTTTTTCTGAGAACGACAATGCAAGATAGAGTCTGGCGCAATTGCACGCGTGGGCATACCCGGCCTATAGTTGCCGCCCACTCCAATCGACCCTTGCGGACCAATCATGTTTACAACCAGACCTGAAATTCGCGGCACCTTCGGTGTCGTTGCCTCCACGCACTGGTTGGCCTCCTCGGCCGGCATGGCGATCCTTGAGCGCGGCGGAAATGCATTCGATGCGGCCGTTGCCGCAGGCTTCGTGCTGCAGATCGTCGAGCCACACCTGAACGGCCCGGGCGGCGATCTGCCGCTGATCATGCACAGCGCCCAAGAAGGCCGCACACGGGTGATCTGCGGCCAAGGACCGGCGCCGAAAGCCGCAACGATCCCGGCGATCCGCGATCTCGGCCTCGATCTGATCCCAGGCAGCGGCCTGCTTGCCGCCGTGACACCGGGCGCTTTCGACACCTGGATGCTGATGTTGCGCGACCACGGTACCATGGGGCTCGGCGAGGTCTTGGAATATGCTATCGGCTATGCCCGCAACGGCTACCCCGTGGTCTCGAAGATTACCGACACGGTCGAAACGGTGCGCGAGCTTTTCGAAACCGAATGGACGACCTCGGCTGCGATCTATCTGAAAGACGGCAAGGCACCAAATCCGGGCACGCTGTTCTCCAACCCGAAGTTGGCAGATACCTACGAGCGGATCGTGCGCGAAGCGGAAACGGGCGGCGGCAGCCGTGAGGCCCAGATCGACCGGGCACGGGATATCTGGTATCGCGGGTGGATCGCGGAAACCATCGACCGGTTCTGCCAGGACGCCTACATGGACGCGACCGGACGGCGCCATAAAGCCCTGCTGACCGGTGACGATCTTGCGGATTGGTCCGCCACCTACGAAGACCCGCTGACCTACGACTATGGCCGCTTCACCGTCGCGAAGTGCGGCGCCTGGAGCCAGGGCCCGGTGATGCTGCAGCAACTCTCACTGCTGAAAGCCATGGGCATCGCCGACATGGACCCAACCAGCCCGGACTTCGTGCATGCCGTAACAGAGACTTCGAAGCTTTCCTACGCCGACCGCGAAGCCTATTACGGCGATCCGGATTTCGTTGACGTGCCCATGGAAACGCTGCTCAGCGACGCCTATGCGGAGAGCCGCCGGGCACTTCTGGGCAAAGATGCTTCCGACGCCTTCATTGCCGGCACCATCGCAGGCTACAGCAACAACATCTCCCATTCACTGCTGCCGCATGCACAGGATATTTCCGGCGCAGGCATGGGCGTTGGCGAGCCGACCGTCGGCAAGATGGGAGAAGCCCGGGGCGACACGGTCCATATCGACATTATCGACAAGGACGGCAACATGGTCTCGGCCACGCCGAGCGGTGGCTGGCTGCAAAGCTCGCCCATCATTCCGGAACTCGGCTTCTGCCTCGGTAACCGGGCGCAGATGTTCTGGCTCGAGGAAGGCTCTCCCTCTACGCTGGCTCCCGGAAAGCGACCACGCACGACGCTTTCGCCGTCCTTCGCCCTGCGTGACGGCGAGGCCTACATGCCGTTCGGCACGCCTGGCGGCGACCAGCAGGATCAGTGGTCCCTGCTGTTGTTCCTGCATCATGCGGACCACGGCATGAACCTGCAGGAAGCCATCGACTGCCCAGCCTTCCACAACGAGCATTTCCCAAGCTCGTTCTGGCCGCGCGGCCGGATCAACAAACGCCTGGTGCTCGAGGACCGGTTCCCTGCGGAAACTTATACGGAACTGCGCCGCCGGGGGCACGATCTGGAACTCGGCGACCCTTGGTCCGAAGGGCGTCTGACAGCTGCCGCCAAGGATGGCGACATGTTGCGGGCCGCCGCCAATCCACGTGGCATGCAGGGCTATGCAGTCGGCCGTTAGAGCGGCCGGCCGCGCGCGGCGTGTTCCATCAGACCTGTCGTAAGATATTCCCGGAGGTAAAGTGCGAGATCGTCATTGAGCGATATCGCACGCTCCCGTCCGTCCTCGAACCGGAAGGTAATGACGAACCGCTCATCGACGAGATCGATCACGAACGATGCGACCTTCGGAACATCGCCCGCTGACTCTTGCGTCAGCCGATCGTGGGGCTGTTTTGCGAAAAAGTCCAGCCACTCGCGCGCTTCCTTATCCTGCATTATCCCCCCACTCCTTCGGCCCGCAACAGTATCATAGGATCGAAACTCCAGAGGATTGCAGCGGAAATACTGTTCATTCAAATAGGATAGCTGCTAGTGCATAAGCAATAACGGTCCCGGCCAGAATGGAGCGAGCCCCGTGAAAAAACTCATCATCTTCGTCACCCTGCCGCTGATGCTCATCGTCGGCGCCGGAATGGGGGCAGTGATGTTCGGGCTAATTCCAGGGTTCGACCCGCTCGGAACTCAGAAAAAACACGGCATGGAAAGCGCAAACAGCGAGCCGAAAGAAGAGCCTTTTCTCAACGAAGCGCCACCGACCTTCGCCGCTCCGCCGCCTGACGCCGTTACATTTCAGCTTGAAGAATTCGTTATCAACCTGCAGACCGAACGCCATTATCCCGTGTTCATGTTGCTCAGCGTTGCGCTGGAACTGAAAGACGAGGCAGCGCAGATTCGGGTGACGACGCTTGAGCCGCGAATCCGGGACAAGGTGATCATCTTCGCGAGCAGCCTGAGCGAGCAGGAGCTGAACGGGTTCAGCGGTATTAACAGGATCCGCGACGGGCTCTGGGTCCGGCTGCGCGAAATCATCGAAAAGGAGGATCTGCTCAACCTGCAGATCCTGAAGATGACGATCAAATAGCGGCAGCTTTTTCCAGCTTGCCTGTCTCGGTTTCAATGACCTCTTCGAGCTTGGCCATGAAGCTTTTCCGGTCGAGCCCCGCCGGGATCGGCGCCAGTATGTGGACGTCGACCACGCCCGGATATTTCATGAAGCTCTCACGGGCCCAGAACTGACCGGAATTGAGAGCAATGGGCACCACCGGAAGGTTCAGCGCGCGATAAAGCGCATAGACCCCTGGATGATAGGCCTGCTCCGCTCCCGGAGCCACGCGCGTTCCCTGCGGAAAGATGACCACTGGGCGCCCTTCAGCAACCCTTTCCTCTGCAGCTTTGACCATCATCTTCAACGCGCCGGCGCCGGCAGAACGGTCGATAGGCACCATGCCAACCCGGCGGAGATACCAGCCGAACACTGGCAGCTTCAGCAGTTCCTGCTTCAGTACGATCGCCGGATCCCGACAAAAAAGCTGCAGGGCAATAGTCTCCCACGCGGACTGGTGTTTGCATGCGATCAACACTGGGCCATCAGGCATGGACTCAGCACCAGTCAGCCGCCAGCGCAACCCCACCGCAAGGCCGAGCACCGCTATAACACTCCGCGACCATGCATCCCTGACAGCACAGACCCAGTCTCGCGGCCCGAGACAGGCGGGCAGCAGCAACAGCCCAACAATCGGCGTGAGCGTGTAGAAGAGGACGTTGAAGAGCGTTGCCCGAAAGGCTTTCATTTTGGATTCCCTTGATTTATGGGACATCCTTTACTGAAGAAAGCCGGGCCTGTCAGGGCAAAACTGACCGCTCGATCCCAGTCCACCGGAGCGAGAAGTCCCGATGAGCGATGCAAAAGGCTTCGGACGCCATGACCATGAGCCCTGGTTCGCGCTCATGATCGAAGTGCTTGAGGAACAGGCTCGGGTGAAGCGGACGATCACCTATGCGGAACTCGCGGAATCAACAAACATTGCCGGCCCCTATCGTATCCATCGTCTGACAGAAGCTTTGGAGGATTTGACGACACGGGATCACCGGTCCGGCGGCCCTATCCGTGCAGCGATCGCGATCTCGAAAGCACGGGACGGCCTGCCCGGTCCCGGTTTCTTCGAGCACTGCGCTGCGCTCGGCCTCTATTTTGGTCCAGACCACGGCCCGCAAGCCGAAATCTTTCATCGGCTGGAGCTGAATCGCCTATTTGTGAAAGCGGGAGATCAAGGTTTCACTGGTAAAAACGGCGATGAAAGCTGATTTATCAGCCTTACTTCCGATATACTCGGATACTCTGAAACTGAAGCGGACGGCCAAATGTCTTTTGCAAGATCTCTCGGCATGATGCTCCCCGGGGCCATTCTCCTCAGTGCATCTCTCATCGCCGTCGCCCTGGCGGCGGATCCCGTCGCCACGATCAGCCAGGAGGGCCGCAAGTTCACGCCCGCCGACATCACGGTCACGAAGGGCGATATGGTGCGCTTCGTGAATGACGATTTCTACGGACATAATGTCTATTCAGAGACACCCGGTGCCAGCTTCGATATCGGGCTCCAGCCACCGGGCGAAGAACGGGACGTGGTACTGGAGAAACTTGGCATCGTCGATGTCCGCTGCCGGATCCATCCACGGATGCGCCTGAAGATTACCATCACAGAATAATCGGCGAGCGATGTCCCTCCGCCTCAAACTGATTGGTGCGTTCCTGGTGGCTGTGCTGTCCGCCGGCGCGCTGGCGGGAACCAGCCTTTTTGCAACCTGGTCACTCGGCGACATCGCAAAGGCGATGTACGAGCGCCCGTTCCAGGCGATCAATTTCGCCCGCGCGGCGCAGTCGGACTTCCTAATCTTGGAGCTGGAAGAACGGCTGTCGATTAACGATAGCAACGAGAATCTGGAGCGGCTCCGTGAGGACTTCTTCCTTGATCTCGGCGTGGCACTTGAGCGGCGCATGTCCGAGCGCACAAAGGAGCTTGCGGCAAAAATCGAGCGCGAGTTTAACATCTGGAGGGACGCTTCTGAGAAGGCGCGCAGCGATCCTGAACGGATGGCTGAAAGAGACCGGATCGCTGAACGGATAAAAACCGATCTCGACATCCTGGTTCAGACAGCAGCCGAGGACGGTTACCGCTTCTGGCTGGCTGCCGAGGAAGAAGTCGATCAAACCAAGCAGTTGACCATCTGGATACTTGTCGGAGTGCTCTTGGCGTCCCTCCTCATCGCAGCCCTCCTCGCACGGGACATCATCCGCCCGCTCAACCGGCTCGGCCGAGCCACCATCAACCTTGCCTCGGGTGACCGTACGATTGAAATCAACCGACACGATATGACGCGCGGCGACGAGATCGGCGGCATGGCCCGCTCTCTGATCGTGTTCCGCGATGTCATGCATGAGGTCCGCGAGGCCAGGGATAGCGCCGAGGCGGCGGCCAAGGCAAAGTCGGACTTCCTGGCCATGATGAGCCATGAGATCCGCACTCCGATGAATGGCGTCATCGGGATGACCCGGCTGCTGCTGCGCCGCCCGCTCGGTAATGAGGAAAAGCATTTCGCCGAGACCGTGCTTGAAAGCGCCGAAGGCCTGATGCATCTGCTGAACGGCATACTCGACTTCTCCAAGCTGGAAGCAGGCAAGCTTGATCTGGAGATCCTCGATTTCGATCTGCGGCGGCTCATCGAAGGCTCGCTTGCCCTTATGCAGGGCCGCGCTGAGGAAAAGGGGCTCGATTTCCGCTGCAACGTCGATCCGGCCTGCCCGCCCCACCTCAAAGGCGACTCCGCGAGGTTGCGCCAGATTCTGCTGAACCTGGTCGGCAACGCGCTGAAATTCACCGAGCGTGGATGCGTGACAATCTCAGTCGAGCCAGGGGCAGCCTCGGATAGCTACCGGTTCAGCATTACCGATACCGGTATCGGCATTCCAGAAGACAAACTCGACCGTCTGTTCAGAGAATTCAGCCAGGCGGACAGCTCTACCGCTCGGCAATACGGCGGAAGCGGGCTCGGGCTGGCGATCTGCAAGCAGCTTGTCGAGCTGATGGATGGGCATGTTGGGGTCGAGAGTCGGATCGGCGAAGGCAGCACCTTCTGGTTCGAACTCCCGCTCCCCGAAGGCGAACTGCCGGACGATAATGCGGTAACGTCAACGGCGGCCCTGCCACCATTGTCGCTACTGGTTGCCGAGGACAATCTGGTAAACCAGCAAGTCGCCCGCGGCCTGCTTGAAGCCGAGGGACACTCTGTCCGGATCGTAAATGACGGCGGCGGCGCTCTTGCTGCGGTCCAGGATAACCCGTCCGGAACTTTCGATGCCATCCTTATGGATATGAACATGCCGCTCATGGACGGGCTCGAGGCGACCCGCCGGATCCGTGCCCTCGCCCCACCGCTGTCGGAGATCCCAATCGTCGCCGCAACAGCCGCCGCCACGGCAGATGAAATCAAACGCTGCCTGGAAGCCGGCATGGACTCCTACGTCGCCAAACCGATCCATCCGGGCCTGCTGTTCGATGCCCTTGCTCGCGTACTCGGCCCAACCCATCCGGAAATCGCCGAGAACGAGAACCTTTTCCCTGAAGATGATCCGGCCCCCGCCTCCCCCGTCGCCGAGAAACTGGTGCAGGACGGCCCGTCTTTGGAGCCGGCAATTCTCGCCACCTACCGGGATCAACTCGGCCAGGAGTTCGCAGACGAAATGGTTACCGACTTTCTCGGCGCGGTCGATTCTCATGTCGCCGGCATCAAGAAGCAACTCGCCGGCCGGAGTACCTCCGGGCTCAGCGATTCCGCGCATGCGTTGAAGAGCGCTGCGGCCTCTGTCGGATTGCGTGACGTCTACCGCGCCGCCCTTTCGGTTGAAACCGAGGCGGAACGAGATAATTTGAAAGAGTGTTCTGAATCCGCCGAAACCTTGCTCGCGGCGCTTGAACGCAGCCGCACTCTCTTCGACAACCGGAACGATTAATGAGCTTCACGACGGATCAAACCACCCCCCTCCGCCCAAACTTCGCCGAATTTCAGGTAATTGTGGCCGAGGACGAGCCGATGGCAGCCAAGCTGGCCCAGGGCGCGCTGAAGCTGATGGGATTCCGCCGGATCTTCCACGCGACAGACGGGCTGAAGGCGTTGAAGCTGCTGAAAGAGCTGGACGGTGACGTGCAACTTATCATTTCAGATTGGAACATGCCGGCTATTAACGGACTCGAATTCCTGAAAGCCGTGCGCAAGATCTTTCCGAAAATGCGCTTCGTCATGCTGACCGGAAATGCCAACAGGGAATTCGTGATGGCCGCACGCAAATATGGCGTTGACGCCTACATCGCGAAGCCTTTCACGCCAGACCAACTCAAGCAGAAGGTCGAGGCAATTTTTAGACTCTGAACACACTCCATTAGTTACAATTTCCCGGATTCCGCGTATAGAACTACATGCGCCTTTCTCGACGACTAGGATCGTGCGCTATCGCATTCTGTCCAACGATCGGGATGAGCAATGTCCGTATTAAGAGCCCTGGCAGCGGTCACACTGGCAACCAGTATCTTATGGGCGGTACCCGCATCCGCCCTCGATCTGATCGGCCTGACGGCCAACAATCAATTACTCCTCATGACCGACACTCAGCCCGGTGCCGCGCGGTCGCTCGGCATCACGGGGGTTGACACCAAAGTCCTTGGAATTGATATCCGCCCGGCTGATCTCGCACTCTACGCCGTTACCGCGTCCGGCACGATCTACACCATCGACACAAACACTGGCGCCGCTACCCGAAAGGCGAAAATCTCCGAACCGCTCGAAGCCGTCGATAATCTCGTAGTGGATTTCAATCCCAAGGCCGACCGGCTGCGGGTCATGGCCTCAAACGGCCAGAACCTGCGCGTCAATGTGGATACCGGCGTCACCGTGATCGACGGTCGCCTCTCTTATGGCAAGGGTGATGCGCATGTAGGCGACGTGCCAAGCGTATTGGCCGGCGCCTATATAAACTCCTACAAGGGCACGAAATTCACCCAGCTTTTCGATGTGGACAGCATGAACGGCGTGTATGTCGTTCAGAATCCGCCGAATGACGGCATTCTGAAAACCGTCGGCCCTACCGGGCTTGCCGCCGGAACGAAGATCGAAGCCATCGATATTTTCACCGACACAAAGGACGAGTATCACGGCTTCGCTGTCGCCGGTGGCGCACTTTATACTTTCCCTGTGGCCAAGGGCAGGATGGCTCGCGTCGGCAAGATTGACTCGCCCGCCGGCGCGGATGTGATCGATATCGCCACACCTGTGGTGAACCGCTGATCATGACAAACCTGGATCAGGCCCGCTGGAACTGGAAGCGTCGTCTCGTTGCTCTTCTGACCCTCACGACAATTACCGGATGGCTGACCGTCGGCGGCCTCTATGCGGCAACGCCAGTGATCATCGAGCAATCCGGCATCGCCTTTCTGCCGAAAACCGTCTCAGTGAAAGCAGGCAGCACGGTGACGTTCCTCAATTCCGATGTGTTCGGCCATAACGTCTATTCGGACAGCGACGGCGGTGAGTTTGATATCGGCCTGCAACCCGGCGGGGCGAAAACGTCTGTAGTCTTCGAAAATTCCGGCCGCTTCGGTCTGCGTTGCCGGATTCACCCACGCATGCGGGCGGAGATCATCGTCACTCCCTGAACAAACGCTCCTTCCGCGGGAGCCAGCAGAGCGAAGATTTTCAAGCGCTTGAAACCCGGTCATACTCCCCGTTAACGATAAAACGTGAAATGCCTCAGGGGGAGGATGGGACAATGAGCCACATTCAGACAGAACATCTCTTCGACATAAGTCTCAAGGTGGAAGCCCCACTGCAATTGCTCGGCCACACACCGTTCGGCGAACGCAAGATCGCCAAGGTCACCGGCGGCAGCTTCGAAGGCCCGAGCCTGAAAGGCACCGTGCGCGGCGGCGGCGGAGACTGGATTCTGGTCCGCAATGACGGCGTGACGCAACTCGACGTCCGCCTGGTCCTGGAAGCCGATGACGGCGCGCTGATCTACATGACCTACAAGGGCCTGCGCCACGGCCCCGAAGAAGTCATGACGCGCCTGAATGCCGGACAGCCGGTGAACCGCGAAGACTATTACTTTCGGATCACGCCCAGCTTCGAGACATCGGCGGACAAGTATCTCTGGCTGAACAAGGCCGTCTGCGTCGGATCAGGTGACCGGACACCAAGCGGGCCGGTTTATAATGTGTATCGGGTGTTGTGACGCCGGACCTATAAGTGCAGCATTCCATGCCCGGCGCCAACACCCGCCCGGGTCTTGCCACCAGCAGACTGTCAGCCCCTTGTCGCCACCCGGGTGCTGAAGGTCCACTGAGAGAGCGGACATGGTCAGTGAATGCGGATCGAACGGTCTCACGCTTCGATCCTGCACTCTCTTATCAGGGCCGGGCCGCCTCAGCCAACATTGTCATGCCAGGGATCATCGGGCCGACTTTCACGTCCGTGAACCCTGTCTTCGTTAGTTGCTCCGCCAGCCATTCATCGTCGAGCGAGCGCGCTTCCGGGGTGAATGCGGTGTGTTGGAGTTGCCAGAGGGCGGCGAGTTTAGGTCCGGTGCGGTCGGCACTGACGACGAAATCGTGGATCAGCAGACGGCCGCCCGGGACGAGATGGTCAAACGCGCGGGCCAGCAGGCTATCATGCTCGTCGCCTGGCACGCCGGAGAACAGGTAGGACATCAGAATAGCGTCCCGTTCGCGCGGCCATTCGGTGCGCAGAGCGTCGCCGATGATGTATTCAATCCGGTCGCTCAGCGCGGCTTTTTCGACATAGGTCTTGCCGAGCACGGCGACATTCGGGAAGTCGACTATGGTCGCGGTTAGGTCAGGAAAGGCTTTTGCGAGTGTAATAGCAAAGGCGCCGGTGCCACCACCGACATCCAGCAATTTTTTGCCGCCAGACAAGTCAATCAGTTTCGCCAGACCGCGCGCCGGGCCGAGGGAGCCTGCATGTTGGCTACGGGAATAGAGCGTGGCCTGCTCCGGGTCGGAAAACCAGTCGGCGTAGGAACTGGTGGCGTCCTCCGGCAGGTTGTTGGCGATGGCGTCCTCGATCTGGTCGAGCAGACCATACATCTGCCGGTCTACCTGCAGGCGGAGATAGTCACCGAAATCATACTTGGCACCCTTAACCAGAAAACTCTCCGCGGCGGGCGAATTGGCGAAACGTCCGTCCATTGCAGAGACAACGCCAAGAGCGGCCAGCGCGGTCAACAGGGTCTGAACCCGATCCGGATGCAGCCCGGTCGCCTCACCAAGCTCTTCGACGGAGAGTGGACCGTCCGCCAAACAGGTGAAAACCCCATGATGCAGCGCAGCGAATAACGCCTTTGATCCCATGAATCCGAACGCAATATCGGAAATCTCTTCTGCGTTGGTCAGTAGCGTCATCGTCATACCCCTGTTCTTTTATCGTTCTTGCGACATAACTTATCTGAAATCGACAAAAGCTGCAAAACGAGCGGGGTTTTACTGACAGGGATTGCACTTAGCGGGTCCAGGCGCGGCGAATTTATGCTGCAACGCAAACAAAAACCGCCTCGCAGGTGCGCGAAGGCGGTTGATGATGAATGGCTAACTCGAAAGAGGTTTCGACGTCCCGCCGGCGGTCCTGTTGTGGAGGCCGGCGGGTTTCGTCAGGAGCGGATACCGGCGAGGAAACGCTGGATTTCGGCTTTCAGCTTCTCCGCGTCTTGCGACAAGCTGAGAGATTCGCTCTGAATCGTCTGAGCGACCTCTCCCGTGATCTGGGTAGCGGCGGAAACCTCCGAGATATTGCTGTTCACCTGGTTCGTGCCGGTAGAAGCCTCTTCTACGTTGCGGGCAATTTCCTGAGTTGCAGCTGTCTGCTCCTCGACAGCTGCGGAAATGGCAGCAGCGATCTGGTCCACCTGCTCGATGGTTTTCGTGATGGCACCGATCGCCGTCACGGATTCATCCGTGGAAGCCTGGATGCCCTGGATCTGAGCTGAGATTTCCTCGGTCGCCTTACCGGTCTGACTGGCCAGGTTCTTCACCTCGGACGCGACGACCGCGAAGCCCTTGCCTGCCTCGCCGGCCCGGGCCGCTTCAATGGTGGCGTTCAGGGCGAGCAGGTTGGTTTGCTCGGCGATGTCCGTGATGAGGCCCACCACTTCGCCGATTTTCTGCGCTGCCTCCGCCAACCCCTGAACTTTGCTGTTCGTGTCGGCCGCCTCGCTCACAGCGCTGGAGGCGATGCTGGAAGCCTGAGAGACCTGTTGGCCGATTTCGGTAATCGAAGCGCTGAGCTCCTCGGTGGCGGCGGCCACGGTCTGGATGTTCCGGGCCGCATCCTCGGACGCAGTCACGACCAACCTGGCCTTTGCCTTGGTTTCCTCGGCCGTCCCGGACATATCCTTGGCGGATGTGTTGAATTGGTGCAGCGAGGTGGAAACATGGTCGACCATAGTACCGACCGTCGTTTCGAAATCATCTGCGGTTCGGACCATCATCTGCTGTTTTTCCGCATCGCTCCGATTCTCGGCCTCGATGCGCTGATCCGCGAGTTCCTGGCTTTCCCGCGACGCGGTCTTGAACATGTTCACGGCCTTGGCGAGATCGCCAACATCGTCTTTACGATCGAGATAAGGCACGGCGACATCAAGATCGTTGGCGGACAACCGATGAATGACCCCACGCAGGACCGGGAACGGGTTCAGCAGACGGCCTACGACAAGAGCTGAGATCGCCACGGCGATAATGGACAGCACGCCCATCACGCTAAGCAAGCTATAGGTCAGCTCGTCCTTGATCTCTGCGATCGCAGTGCGACCGACACCGACATAGAGGATGCCGATAACCTTGCTGGCGTCAGAGGCTGAGAAAATCGGCTCGTAGAGGGTAAAATACTCCTTGCCGAGGATTGTCGCCAGACCTCGGAAGGTCTGCCCCTTGGTGATGATGGGGTAGACCTTGCCTTGCTTGCCAAGCGGCGTGCCAATGGCCCGGCTTCCGTCATTCTTTTTGATGTTCGTGGTCCGGCGCCAGAAATCGCCGCTTTCCTGGTCCCAGGCAAAGATCGTTGCCGTCTCGCCGGTCGCGAAGCCAACATCGTCAATAGCGGCATGCTCTTCGAACGCAGGGATCTGCCCTTTCCAGGAAACTGAAAGTCCGTCGCCTTTCTTTGTGACGACGAGATTTTCGTAACTGTCAGACAACATCATGGCCGCTGTCCGCAGATTACGATCCTGAGCCGTGGATGCCTGTTTCTCGACATAACTCGCGATCAGAAAAATCGCTGAATAGGCCGTTGCAAGCATTGCAATGGCTACAAGTGCAACGGTCACCAAGGTGACTTTGTTCCGCACGCTGATGCTGGAGGCAATCATGTATCTCACCCATTCTACAAGCATATCTCATTGCGGAATTAATCACCGCTTTGCGCGTAGATTAGGCAATCTTCCTTAACCAAAACTTACCATGACTTACCAGCACCTAGAATCAGACGATATTAAAAGTACAAATACCGTGTATCAAACGCCCTCAAACAAACACTCAGCAGTTTATGTCAAACAAAGATAAGACTATACGCACGATGACATAAGATGCGTCACATGGGCATGACTTATGCTATTTGATCTGTCGACGCACAGGAGCTATCCATCACTCGCCGCTGGCCGTACGACGCCGCATAACGGGCCAGAAAGCCGTTCGACTTGCGGACGACATCGACAATCTCCGCACCAAATTCGTAATTTTATTTTGCGACCAGCCATGCCTTAAAACCGTACAAAACTTCCGGATTTTCGCAGAAAATGCGATCCCGCACTTCCCCGTCGGAAACCCAGGCGCCGAAGGATTCCATTAAGCCCAAATTCTCAGGCAAGGAATCAGCTTCCCGAGGCCAGTTCAGATGCGGCCAGGCACTGCCCCAGACCATGCGCTCCGGCGCCCAGTCGACCAGCGCATCAGCAAGCTCGATCACTTCCGGATCATCCAGCTGACCTTCTTTCGCTATCGCATAGGGAGCGGCCAACTTCACCCAGACACGCCCTCTGTCGATCAGATGGCGAAGCGCACGAAACCCCGGCTGCATAAGGCTACGGGAAAAGCGGAAGCCGCCAAGCTCGGGAAGGATGATGTTGCAAGGCCAGGCACGAATGGTTTGCGCGATTTCGTGCAGGTCCGAGCCGTCCATTGCCAGCTCCACATCCCAGCCCGTCAAATCGTGCACGCGCCGGACATGACGGTCGATCTCATCCCAGGGACAGCTCTCGCGATGGCGCAACATGCCGACACGCATCCCCGTGACGCCCTCCGCCGCAAGATCCTCAAGCTCCGCCGCGTCGACGCCCGGCCGCACCATGCAGAAGGCGCGCGCGCAATCCTCGACGAGTCCGTCCGGCGCACCAGCAAGTGCTCCGAGAGAAGAAAGCAGCGTGCTGTTATCGAATCCAAGCTCGTCCGGTTGGATCAGGACAACACGCGACAGGCCGAGTTCGTCCTGAGTTTCACGATATGCTTCCGGTGGATGCTCTGGCAGGTCCTTCGGCGATGCCTTGCCAGAAATACTTGTGATACGAACATCGCAGTCAACAGTGCCCGGCGGCAGCGGGACACGGCGCTCGTTCGCATCCGCGCGAAGTTCACCAAGAAAGGCTTCGAACGACATACTTTTTCCGGTGGTTAGAAGAGCTGGAACGTTCCGGTTTCCCGATACCGGGCGAAATGACCGAGCGCACTTCTATGGGACAGCATCATCTCCGGCAAGTCATCGAGCGGAAACCAATCAAGCGCCAACGTCTCGGACCCGTCCACCGTGAGTTCCCCACTCCATTTGCGGACAACGAAATCCACACCGAATCCCTGGACCGTATCACCATTCGGAAAGACCCTTGTGGTCTCCTCCGGGGACGAAGCATGGCCCCAGGGCGTGGGATCGAGCACCGTGAGACCTGTTTCTTCCCGCACTTCCCGGACAAGGGTCCCGAGCACGCTCTCGCCCGGCTCAGACAACCCCGCAGGCAACCCCCAGACATGGAAGTCACCACGGAGCTGCAGCAGCACTTTCTCATCGCTATCAAGAATGACGCAACGCGCGCCCGGCATCAGCACCATACGGCTTCCGATCAGCTTCCGGAGCTGACCGAGATAACTGTCGGCGAAATCATCGCCCATAAAGGTCTCTCCAGGCGCCGTCACATAACCGCGCCGACCTGCCAGGGGATAAACTCATGATCGCCAATGCCAAGCCGCTCGCTCTTGGTCTTCTCTCCGGACGCGACCGCCAGCACATGGTTGAAGATCTGTTCACCCATTTGCTCAATCGTCATGCCTTCGTCCAGCACGGCCCCGCAATTGATGTCCATATCCTCGACCATGCGGCGGTACATCGGCGTATTGGTTGCAAGTTTCATTGAAGGTGCCGGTTTGCAGCCGTAACAGGAGCCACGTCCGGTGGTAAAGGCGACCACGTTGCTGCCGCTTGCCACCTGCCCGGTGATCGAGCATGGGTCGAAACCGGGGCTATCCATGAAGACAAATCCTTTGGTGTCTATCCGTTCAGCATATTTATAAACGCCGGTCAGATTCGTGGTGCCGCCCTTTGCCGTCGCGCCAAGCGATTTTTCGAGAATGGTAGTGAGACCACCGGCCTTGTTGCCGGGAGACGGATTGTTGTTCATCTCGCCGCCGTTGCGCGCGCAATAGGCTTCCCACCACTTGATCCGCTCGACCAACTTTTCGCCGACTTCCTTGCTCACGGCCCGGCGGGTCAAAAGATGCTCCGCCCCATAAATCTCCGGCGTCTCAGCCAACACGGCCGTGCCGCCATGGCGCACCAGCAGGTCCGCCGCATAGCCGAGCGACGGGTTAGCGGTCATGCCGGAATAGGCGTCCGAGCCGCCACATTGTAGAGCCAGCGTCAGCTCCGAAGCGGGACATGTCTCGCGCCGGCTCTGGTTGGCCAGTGGCAGCATCTCCTCAATCAGGGCGAGGCCCTTTTCAATCGTCTTCCTGGTGCCGCCGGTTTCCTGCAGCGTCATGGTGCGCAGGCGCGGGCCGCGCTCAAGCTGATGGGCTTCCAACAGAAAATCGATCTGGTTCACCTCGCAACCGAGCCCAACCAGAATAATACCGGCAAAGTTCGGATGTCCTGCGAAGCCCCAGAGAGTGCGTTGCAGGTTCTCGTACCCTTCACCCGTATCCGCCATGCCGCAGCCCGTCGCATGGCTCAGCGCGACCACGCCATCCACATTCGGATATTTCTCCAGCATTGCCGGGGTCACCGCGTCGGCCAGGTATTTGGCAGCCGAAGCGGAGCAGTTCACGCTGGTGAGCACACCGATATAATTCCGCGTTCCGACCTTGCCGTTTTTGCGCCGGAAGCCCTGAAAGGTCGCGCGCTCTGCCTCCGGAATCAAATCCGTTTCGGTCCGGTCCATGCAGAAGGCGTAGTCACGCTCGAATTCCTGCATGGCGACATTGTGGGTATGCACATGCCCGCCGGGACGAATGTCCTCGGTCGCAAATCCGATGACCTGATTATATTTCTTCACCGGCTCGCCGACACCGATACGGCGCGTCGCAATCTTATGTCCTTGCGGAATTGGCGCGAGCGTTGCGACCATCTCTTCCGGGATCTTGACGTTGGCGCCAATCTCGGAACGCGAGGTGACGACATTATCCGCCGGGTTCAATCGGACCGTCAGTTTTTGCGCGTCCTGCGCCCCACCCGCTTCAGCCATCAACAGCACTCCCTCTTATTTAATTGTGGCGATGATAGCCCACCAAATGTGCCACGCAAATGCTTGCCGCATGGAAACCCGATGCCGTACTCATGAGGATCAAGAAAATCAAAATCGGGGGAAACATCATGTCAGGACGTTTGGCGGGGAAGACCGCACTTATAACAGCATCCGCGCAGGGTATCGGACGCGCGACCGTAGAGGCTTTTAGCCGCGAGGGCGCGACGATTATCGCAACCGATATCAACAGCGAAAAGCTCGCCGAACTCGATGGACTCTCGGGCGTCAGCACGCGCTTGCTCGACGTCCTCGATGGCGATGCGGTGAAAGCTGCGGCGGCAGAGATCGGCGCTGTTGATATACTGTTCAACTGTGCCGGCTTCGTGCATCATGGCACCATCCTCGATGTATCGGACGATGATTGGGATTTTTCATTCAATCTGAACGTTAAGGCGATGTTTCGTATGTGCCGCGCCTTCCTGCCGGCGATGATCCAGACCGGCGGCGGCTCTGTGATCAACATGTCTTCTGTAAGCTCCAGCCTGAAGGGTATTCCAACCCGCTGCGTTTATGGAGCAAGCAAAGCGGCAGTGATAGGCCTGACAAAATCGATCTCCGCCGATTTCATGAAGCAGGGCATCCGATGCAACGCGGTCTGCCCGGGCACGGTCCAGTCCCCGTCTCTCGACGGACGGATCAATGCTTTCGACGACCCGGTGCAGGCCCGAAAGGACTTCATAGCGCGCCAGCCTCTCGGCCGCCTTGGCACAGCCGAAGAGATAGCATCACTCGTGCTCTACCTTGCCGGAGATGAAAGCGCCTATACAACCGGCCAAGCATTCGTAATCGATGGAGGCATCGTCAATTGACCAACCTAGCCGACTTCAAGGCTGCCGCGGATCGGATTCGCGGCAAGGTCCGCCGCACCCCGCTGCTGGACGCCATCGCCCTCAAAAGCGATCCGGTGCCAGGCGCCAGGCTGCTGCTGAAGCTCGAAAACCTGCAACCGACCGGCTCCTTCAAGGTGCGCGGCGCAACGAACACCGTGATGTCGCTGACGGAGGAAGAGCGTGCCCGAGGATTGATCACGGCCTCCGGCGGCAATCACGGCCTTGGCGTCGCTTTCGGCGCCCGTATGACAGGCAGCCCGGCGGTGATCTATCTGCCCTCGAGCACGCCCCCTTCGAAGGTGGAGAAGCTGAAATCCCTGGGAGCCGAAACCGTCATCGAAGGCGCCGTGTGGGATGATGCGAACAAAGCAGCCCTTGCCCGTGCAGAATCGGATGGCGTGACCTATATTCATCCATTCGCCGATCCGCGCGTCATCGCCGGACAGGGCACCATCGCGCTTGAGCTGCTCGACGACGCGCCGGAAATCGACACGCTCATCGTCGCCATTGGTGGCGGCGGGCTGATCTCCGGTGTCGCAACCGCGGCCAAGCTGCTGAAACCCGGCATCAAGGTCATCGGCGTGGAGCCCACCGGCGCGCCTACTCATCACACTGCCCGTGCGGTAGGCCATCTGGTCACACTGGACAAGATTGAAACGGCGGCAGGGACGCTGGCGCCGCGCAGCTCCGCCGCGCTCAATTTCGAACTGATCTCAAAGAACGTAGATGAGTTGGTGCTGGTCAGCGATGCGGAGATGAAAACGGCCGCGGAATGGCTGTGGGAAGAAACCGGCCTGTCCGCCGAACTAAGCGGCGCAGCGGCCCAGGCCGCTCTGATGACCGGGAAGGTCTACGTTCCGGCGGGCAGTACCGTCGCAGTCATCGTCTGCGGCGCAGGAACGGACGGACTAACGGCCGCCTAAGAACCCAGGGACCGTTGCCTCCAACAAGGGCGCTATATCAGGCGCCCTTGCGGATAACAAAGGTGAAGGTGCCTTCCGCCTCGGCCTCGCTAACCAGTTCATGACCGCCGCTGTTGCAGAAATGCTTGAAGTCCAGCGGGGAGGCAGGGTCCGTCGATTGCACGGAGATCAGTTGCCCCGTCTCAAGGCCTTTGATGGCCTTGCGCGTTTTCAGCACCGGCAGCGGACATTTCAGGCCGCTTGCATCCAGATTCAGTGCCGGTTCGTTCATAAGCCTTAGTCCCGCAGGTTATCACATTTGCTGCATATTGGGCCTCACGGCCGGTATTGCCAATCCCTGTGACAGCACGATCGCGACCGGTGGGGCGTGCATCGGCGATCTCGCGGATGATCTTGGCCAGCAGCACCTCCGCAAACGGTGTCTGCTCATCGGCCACCATGACGAACGCACCCAATCCGCCGATCACATCCAGCCGGTAATGCATTTCCAGCGGAATGTTGCCCGGCCCCCGATAACCGCCGCCACGGCTCTTTACCACCAGCGCATTGACAGTAATCCCTGCATCAACCGCCCGGTCACGCGCCCAGTCAATTGGCCGACCACCAATCTGGGGGCCGTCGCCGGAAACATCGATAACCATCCGCGCGCCCTCATAGCCGTTCGTCAGGATCATGTCCGTCGAATAAACGATGGCCTCGCTGATGGAATTATACCCCCATGCTGCCCGCGGAGCGGAGAGCAGCGCCTCTCCGAATGCGCGAGCATCTTCTCCGTCCGCAATCTCGCGCCAATCGACAATCGTGTGCTGGGAGGCTTCATCTCCCCATTCTATATAACTGACAGCGATCTTGCCCCAGCGGCCAGATGCGATCGCTCCCAGGACACGCTGATCAAGGAGTGCCTCGGCATACCCCTGCCGCTGCAATTGCAACTCCTCATCATCAATCGAGCCGGATCCGTCAGCGGCAAAAACCAACTCGAGATCTACCGGCTTAGCGAAACCAGAAGGAACCCAAAATGCTAACCCCAACAGCCCGAGCACAAACGACAGAGAGCAGCGCACAAAACGGTCACGGAGGCTTAACTTATTTGAAAAATAACAGAACTTTCCTGTGGATAACTTTTTTGACCGTGCAAGAGAGATAGAAGCTTTAGATATGAGAGATCGATCTTGCCCCATAGTTACCCGCCTCTTAACAATAAGATCTAAAAGTCAATTCAGGGTATTGGTTTAAATTGGAAAAGGTTAATATTATTCACAAGCCATACACAGCTTGGCATTTCGAATGTATTGGCGGCGAGTGAACTTCACCTTAGAAACTGATACACGCACCGCAGACCGAAGCAAATATACTGGTCCTTTTGTTTTTTCGAAACCTCAAATAGATGAGGTCCAGAGAGATCGGGTTGCGGGGTTTTCAAGGCACAAGAGACTCTCCGGCGAAATGACCGGCAAGAACTGTCACGCCACATTTCTTTACAATACCTCTGTTCAATAATTGGCGTCCCCGCCGGGTATCACTTCTAGCGTTCGACTTCTAGAGCGAATAGGCAACCCGTCCATCGCCAAAAGGTCCGCCTCGGCGTCGAGGCGGACAGGCTTGCTCACCCAATAAGGGAAATCTATTTGGAGAACCAAGCGGTCGCCACCGTCTGTCGTTCGCTGAATTTCACGACTATAGCGGCTTTGGTCGACATAATTGGAAAACGCACCGGTAACAGACATGCGAATACGATATTCGCCTCTCTCTGCAACGCTCATCCGGCTGAAACAAACTGGCCCTGAAAAGGTTTTAACATCAGCAGAGATGGGAACCGGAGCACCGCACTCACCACTATCGGGGTCCCGGGATGCAATAGAAAGGCTGATTAAACCAGCGCCATTTCTAGCGGAGTCTTGCGTATTGTTATCTGTCGAAGACGACCACCTGACAATGCCCTCGAATGCAGCGAAAAACAGAGCGAAGATAGTAATACCAGCCAAGATAATCGCCGTTAAACGACGCTGTCTTGAAACTATTTCCTTCCAAAACAATGGCCGCTGGTGCGGTACGAAACGCTCTGCTGCCCGCGGTCCGAGGCAGATCTCCAACGCCTCCAGAGCTCCCGCGACCGGCAAAGACTTCCAGCCATCCGTATCCGCGATCGTTTCCGCTCCATGCGGGTAGAAGAACATGCACTCGCTCTGTTCCGGAACATCGGCCCGGGCCAGTTTTTCAGCGACATGCGAGACGGGTGTCACGTTCAATTCCCGGTCCAGGCCACCCGTAACCAGAATGGTTTTCCCTGCCACATCGTCCGGCTTCGCCAAGACACCCGAAAGCTGGAAGGCGTGGGCAAGGAACATTCCCAACTGCCAACTCTCTCCCGCTTCTATCGGTGCGGCAACATCGGTCCGGTAGACAGGATGTCCCGTCATGCGCTCCACCACACCTGTCGGCTCGCGTACGAAAGCATCGTAAGCCGGACTGACGGGCAAGGCAGTAAAAGCCCCCCCCACACAGATAACGGAGCGAACCGCCGGGTTTTCACGCGCGATGTTCTGAACCTCCACCGGCCCGCGCGTTGTTGCGATCAGCACCCTGATCAGCCGCATAGTCGCCATCAGGCCAGCAGAAACCGGCTATCCGGGTCGCGAAACACGTGAAGGAATGGATCATCGGACGGCAACATGAGTTGAACACCGCCATCGGCACTTTCAGGCAAAGACCGCATCACCGGCTCGCCCGCTTCGGGCATGCCAATCGCGATACGCGGCATGTCACTACCGTCATCGAGACGCTCCACGATGAAATATGCCAAACCGCCAGCGCCATAGGCAGCTTCCAAACGCATCCGGAATGCATCCGTTTCACGTACAGCCAAGCTCCCGTCACTCGCGGCGGCGACTGCAGGGAGATGTCCAAGGGCAAACCGGCGGGCCAACGCCATTAGAGTGGTCCTGACGTCTGAACGGCGCGCTGCCAATTCCATGACGCGCAACCCTGTAGCGCTATCCGGGTCCGCAAGACATTGAACGAACGCGGCGAACGGAACCGGTTTGTCCTCCGCCTCTGCCGCCTCTGAAAGCCAGAGATTGATATCCCGGTCTGCGGAACTGGCGACAAACAAGGCTTTGGCAAACCCGTCATCATCCTCGGGCAATTTTGGTTGAGTCATGCCGTCTCCCGATAAAGCGCGGAGAGTGCGGTATGGAAGCGGCGGCAATCCTCTTCGAACACCTGCTCTGCGGGAATCAGGCTGAAATGCCGCTCCAGCGCCGCAAGAAACGCCCGCAGATCTTCCCCGCACGCCCGCATAAGCGGCTCACATGCCGCGGCGGCCTCCATGATCTCGGGCTCACACACCCGTTCCTCTTCGAAACCGCGCCGGTTCACCTTGGCAAAAGCCAAACGGGACGCCTTGAATAGCCCGGCTTCCGGCATCGTCTCCGGATCGCCTTCAACCGCCCCATGAAGCAAACGGCCAATCGCCCCGCCCGGACGCAATGGCACCACGTTGTCAGCAAAAACAGCTTCCGGCTCGTTGATCCGGTTTCGCAATGCCCGTGCAACCTCCGGGAAGAGATCAAAACCAATTTCGAATGCTTCGGGGCGCACATTCCGGAACAGGATAAACATCAAGGCCAGCCGGACTTTCCTGATCTGCACTGTCAACTCCTCGAAGTCGACCGCTGCGGCCCCGTAATCCTCGACCGGCTTCTGATCGATCAAGGCTTCAACCGTGCCATGAGGCTCCGTCGCCTGTCTTTTCCGAACAGCCTGAACGATCCGGGCCTGATGCGCGCCGAAACATTCTGCCCTCAATATAGTCAAAGGCAGGACGGCGGCCGCATCGCCCGCCTCCATCAACAATTCCAGACGCGCGCCCTCACGCTTGTTGATGGCCTTCAACCGGTCAGCCGGTGGCAGGGCCAATTCGGCGAGCACGGACCGCCTCCCCTCGACCACCTCGAGGGCACTACAAATATCCCCCGGGTCGACCTCACCGGCATCCCGTGATGAGCCGATCGGCGCCGCCGCATCAATGGCGAGCCGGTCGGCAGCCGTCTTCAGTGCCAATCTCAGATGGAGAAAGTTGATCACAACCGTCCGGAACCCCTTGAAATCGCTCCCCGCACGCCGGTCGGAACAGCATTCCTCCCAGAAGGCGAGCACCGTTCGGTCATCGATTGCATCGGCACTGACCCGCCGGTCCGTTCTGTCCGCGATGAAGCTGCACATCGCGTTGAATTTCCGCTCATACTGCTGCGACGGGAGGTGATCCTTCAGGAAGTCATAGAGCCGCCGGGACAGTCCATTGGCAAAGGACTGCATGTCTTCCCGGTCTTTCGGGCCGGACAGGAAAGCGGATATTTCATCATCCAGCTCGGCAAACCCGAGCGCGGTGACGCAAAAATCCAGAAGTGCCGCCAGAAAAGGCATGCGCCCATAGTTCACCCTGAACACCGGCCCCGGATAGCTGATGATCAGTTCATCCGCTCCCGCCTCGATCTCCTTAGGCGCGGCACTCCTCCCCGCCAACGCGAAAGCAGCCGCCCTGTAGGCGCCAGACGTCGCCGCCCGGACACCCCAGAAGAAACCGACATATCCGTGACGGCCCGAAAGCTGATCCGCAGCCGCTATCAGATAAGCGAGTTCAAGAAGAGGTTTGCCATAGGCCCTGGCTGCGATTGTCTGAACCAGAGAGCGGCGGGTCCGCGTATCGTAACGCCCGCCATCGTCACTAGAGGCATCGAGCACGGCGGCAAGAGCGGAGGCCAGCTCATTGCTGATCTCGGTCCTGAGACCAGATGTGCTGCTACCGAAATCCAAAATCGGCACTGAACTTACCCAATATGGTGAATATAATCTTATTTATTCGTTTTTTACGTGTTTATATTTGTCGATTTTTCCATTACCGGCAATAGCTTATCCTTGGCAGAACAAGTCACATTAAAGCTCTGAGGCGACGACAGTCAGATGGGTGCCGGCTCCATGATCGACGATTCGGGCGCCAGATAATCCTGCCCCCTTCACGATCTTTCCCAAAAGCTCACGGAATTCTGTTTCGGATGCCACGCTGCTGTAGCTGAAGCCAATGCCGCCTTCCGCCTCCGGCAGTTTAATGACAACAGGTGCCAACGGCCCGTCGCCCTCGACCGTAAGGATATCGGCAATTGTGAAAATCGTTTCCGGGGCAATTCCCTCGAAAGCGACCTCGAACGTCACGGTCTCTTCCTCCCGGGAAATACCCGCCGGAAGTCCCGCCGCTGCGATCGTATAGGGAAGAATGTGAAGCGCACTCTTTTGCTGCCGCGTGACCACCGCTAACTGCCTGAAAAAAACATCCGCGGAGATGGGCGCTGCGTTCGTAAATACAGCGGGAAGGCCTTCAGCCAGCAGAACGAAGATGGCTTCCCGATCCTGCTTCAGCCCGGTCCGCGCAGCGACGAAAAGTCCGGGCGTACCGCCAATCGGGATGAGGTGCTCCTCACCCGCCGGGATCTGAAGCACGGGCCCAGCCCCATCCACCGTCAGCCGACCGGTAAAGTAGACAGGCTGGACCAATCCATCCGCCGTCCGGGCATAGAACGCAGCGCTGCGCATGTACGGAGATGCGGCAATACGAACACGTGGCACGGCACCGCCACGAAGTTCCGCCAGATCGAGCCGGACCTCGTGCTCTGCCGCGACGACATTCAGAGACACCATCAGGAAGAACGAATAAATGACACCTGCGAGCAGATATAGTCTCACAGGATCAGCTCTTGCGTGCCGCGACGGCCTCGGCAAGCACACAGAGCATCTCGAACATGATCGTGGCGCCGGTCAGAGCGGTGATCCCACTTGGATCGAACGGTGGCGAAACCTCGACCACGTCCCCGCCGATCAGGTTCGCCCCGCTCATCCCGCGCACAAGCAGTTGCGCTTCGAGGGCCGTGAACCCGCCGATTTCCGGCGTACCGGTGCCTGGAGCGTAGGCCGGATCGATGGCATCGATATCGAAAGTGAAATAGGTCGGCCCGTCGCCGATCACACGGCGCGCCTCGGCGATCACGGCATCCAGCCCCATCTCGTATGCTTCGTGTATCTGAATCACGCGCATGCCGTGCTCGTAGCTGAAAGCCCACTGGTCCCGTGAATTGATGCCGCCGCGGATACCAATCTGCACACACCTTTTCGCATCAAGCAGCCCTTCCTCGACCGCCCGGGAAAACGGAGAGCCATGGTGAAAACGAGAGCCGAGATAATCGTCCCCGGTATCGCAATGAGCATCGATCTGGATCAAACCGACCGGTCGCTCGCGGGCCAGAACACGGAGGATCGGCAAGGAGATAGAGTGATCCCCGCCAACGCTGAGCGGAACAGCACCCGTGGCCGTCAATTCTTTGTAGTGATTTTCAATTTCTTCATGTGCGTTCTCAAGCTGGAACGGCCGCTCAACGACCGCGTCACCCACATCGCCGACGTTGCACAACTCATAGGGACAGATCCCGGTCGCTTGATTAATCGTGCGCATCAGGCTGCTTTGATTGCGCACCTCCCGAGGGCCATGCCGGGCACCGGGCCGGTTGGTAACACCGCCATCATAGGGCACACCAACCAGCGCAATATCGAGGCCAGCCGCACTCTCTCTGTAGGGGCTGCGCATGAAAGTCGGAATGCCGGTGTAGCGCGGCAGCCCCATCGCCTTGATTTCCCGATTCGACATCGTCATCGCCTGTCCCCCAGCTGCTTTCGTTCCAGTTTGCGATTGGGGCAGAGCGGATTGCAAGTCTGGACCCTCCCGGCGAATGAGCGCACTGTTTGGCTCCGCCGAGATATCAAGAGATCGACATGACACAGTATTTTCCTGCCTCAAGCGAAACTTGGGAGCGCATCGACCCGCGCGACGCCGGATTCGACGCAGCCGGTCTGAACGCTGCCAGCGACTTCGCCATCGCTAACGAATCCACGATGGACCGGGATATCCGCCGCGCCCTCGACAACGATCTGTTCGGCGAGCCGGAGGGTCTGCGCGACGTCATCGGCATCACCCGGCCGCGCGCCGACCCGCACGGTATGATCCTGAAGGGCGGCCGTATTGTTCATGAATGGGGCGACACCACGCGCCCGGACATCACCTTCAGCATCGCGAAAAGCTACTTGTCGATCTGCGCAGGCCTGGCGCTGGATGACGGTCTTATCCCCAGCTTCGACCGTCCGGTCGCCGAGCTGGTCGACGATGGCGGCTTCGACGACCCGCAGAACAAACCGGTCACCTGGGCGCAGCTTTTGCAGCAGACCAGCGAGTGGCAGGGCACGCTATGGAGCAAGCCGGACTGGATCGATCATAACCGCGATCTCGACGCCCAGACCGGCGAAGGCTCGCTCAAGGGCAAGACCCGCGACATGCAGCCCCCCGGCACATTCTGGGAATATAACGATGTCCGCGTGAACCGGCTGGCACTTGCCCTGCTCCGGGTCTGGAAGCGGCCGCTACCGGAAGTCATCAAAGAGCGGATCATGGACCCGATCGGCGCATCCACCGATTGGGAATGGCATGGCTACGAAAATTCCTGGGTCGATATCGATGACAAGAAGATCCAGTCTGTCTCTGGCGGCTCGCATTGGGGCGGCGGCATGTTCATCAGCTCCCGCGACCAGGCCCGCACTGGCCTGCTCATGTCCCGCGGCGGCACCTGGAACGGCAAGCAGTTGATCTCGGGGAACTATATCGGTCAGGCGACCTCTCCCTGCCCGATCAATACGGATTACGGCTATCTCTGGTGGCTCAACGGCGCAGGCGGCTCAGCACCTTCGGCGCCACGCACCAGCTACTTCGCCAAGGGCAAAGGCTCGAACGTCATCTGGATTGACCCGGAACTCGACATGGTCGCCGTAGTCCGCTGGATCGAGCGCGATGCGTTTGACGGATTCTGCGCCGCCGTGATGGATGCAATTCAAAAGATGTAAGAATTTGTTAATCTGAACTGGAGATTGTGGAGTATTCGGTTAGGTGCCCACCTTAACTGGCAGAATTCCATAACAGCGGATGCTGAGTCTGACGGAATGCGCATTAATCTCCTGCATGTTGCGGTTCTGATCGCAGTTTTTATCTCAATCCTGACGCTGTATGGCACCTCAGTCAGCGCAGGATTGTCCAATGCCACGAATGCAGCAGTGCAGATATCATCGACAGGTGCGATCACTGAACCGGCGCCGGCTGAAAATTCCGCACTTCCATTGCTGAGTGAGACACTGATCTGGTGCGGGGTAACCTTTATCCTGCTGCAAAGCGCCCTGATCGTCCTCCTGGTTTTCAGCCATTTACGCCACCGCCGGCTGAAAGAAGCTCTAAGAGCCAGCGAGAAGCGTTATCAGGATATCGCTTCCATCTCATCCGACTGGTTCTGGGAACTCGACGCAGAACATAAATTAACTCATTTGTCGGACCGGTATGAGAAAGTCACCGGACAAACGGTCGCGTCTCAGCGCGGCACTTCTTATTTACAGTTTGAGTCACTAAACTGGGACAGTGACAGGGCTGACGCGTGGAAGGATCATCGCGATACGCTCAAGGCCCGAAAACCGTTCCGCAATTTCGAATATGCAGCTTCTGGGGCGGACGGAGAGCTCTGCTACCGGCGTATAAGCGGCACGCCGATCTTTGTGGATGATGTGTTCAGAGGCTATCGCGGGACCGGCTCGGACATTACCGAAGAACGGGCGCGTCAGGCTCAATTACTGAGAACAATATACGAAGCGGATCATGCGAACCGGGCGAAGAGCGCTTTCCTCGCGAATATGAGCCACGAGCTGCGGACGCCCCTGAATGCGATCATCGGTTTTTCTGAAATCCTGACCGGTCAGCTCTTCGGGAAAATGCAGAACGACCGCTATCTTGAATATGCGAAAGACATCAACGATACCGGCCAGCATCTGCTAACCGTTCTGAACGACCTGCTCGATATTTCCCGTATCGAGGCGGGCTTTTTGACACTGGACGAGAACGTGATCGATCCGCGGAGGATGTTGCGGTCCTGCGCACGCATGCTGAATGAAAAAATCTCGGCTGCTAACCTCACCTTGAACCTGGATATTCCACCGGATCTGCCGGCCCTTCTCGGAGACGAAACACGCCTTCGCCAGGTTGTGATCAACTTGCTGACAAACGCTGTGAAATTCACTCCCGAAAGCGGAACGATCTGGGTCAGCGCCAATATTGCCGACGACGGAGGCTTCGAAATCACGGTCAAGGATACCGGTGTCGGGATAGCCGCACAGGATCTTGAACGTGTTATGGAGCCCTTCCAGCAGGCCGAGCAGGATCTTTCCAGGCGCTATGGTGGCGTGGGTCTCGGACTGTCCCTCGCCAGAAACCTGACTGAACTTCACGATGGCACAATCAATCTGGAAAGCGAGCCGGGCATCGGAGCTTTAGCGCGTGTGTATCTACCGGCTGACCGCGTGCGCACCTATCCAACCTAAGGCGATTAAACGTCACCGGGCCAGATCACGTCCCTCAATCCGGCTTCGCGCTAGTGGCCCAGTCAGATCTCAACGATCTTTCCGGGGTTCATTATGTTGTTCGGGTCGAGCGCCTGTTTGATAGCGCGCATCATGCCCAACGCTGGACCGTGCTCTTCCTCCAAGTAAGGCATCTTGCCGTACCCTACCCCGTGTTCGCCCGTGCAGGTGCCATCCATTTCGAGCGCCCTATAGACCATCCGCTGACTATGCGCCTTCGCACGAGCCATTTCGTCCGCATCGTCGGGATCGATCACATAGACGAGATGGAAATTACCGTCGCCAACATGGCCGACCAACGGTGCGCAAAGCCCCGATTCGACGATATCCTTTTTCGTCTCCCGAATGCACTCCGCCAGACGGGAAACCGGCACGCAAACATCCGTCGGCCAGCCCAGTGAGCCAAGGCGCAGCGCAAGTCCCGCATAGTATGCATCGTGCCGCGCCTGCCAGAGAACGTTCCGGTCCTCTGTCCTGGTCGCCCATTCGAAGGAGCTGCCGCCGAAATCGGCGGTGATCATCTCAACCGTCTCGGCTTGTTCCTTCACCCCTGCTTCGCTGCCGTGAAACTCGAAGAAAATAGTTGGCTTGGATTCGTATCCTTCAAGCTTTGAGTAATTGATACAGGCGCCCATCTGGACATCATCCAGCAACTCCATCCGGGCGACGGGAACGCCGGCATGGATCGTCGTGATGACCGAATCGACCGCCCCCTCGAGAGTGTCGAACTGGCATACCGCCGACGAGATGGCCTCAGGGATGCCATAAACCTTCAGCGTAATCTCGGTGATCACACCGAGCGTACCCTCGGAGCCGACGAGGAGTCGCGTCAAGTCATACCCGGCGGAAGACTTCCTGGCACGCCGCGACGTCCGAATAATTTCCCCGCTCGGCGTGACAATCCTCAGTGACAGAACATTCTCACGCATGGTGCCGTAGCGCACCGCGTTAGTGCCGGAGGCGCGGGTTGCCGTCATGCCACCGATGGAGGCATCGGCCCCTGGATCAATCGGAAAGAACAGGCCGGTATCACGCAGATGCTCGTTCAGCTGCTTGCGGGTCACACCTGGTTGAACGGTGACATCCAGATCCTCGGCATGAACCGCAAGCACCCGGTTCATCAACGAGGTATCAATGGAGACACCGCCTCTGAGCGCCGCGATATGGCCTTCGAGCGAAGTTCCGGTACCGAACGGGATGACCGGATATTTCAGCCGGTTGCAAACCGTGATGGCGCGGGCGATCTCCTCTTCGCTTTCCGCGAAGACGACAGCGTCTGGCGCCATCGGTGTGTGATAGCTCTCGTCCTTGCCATGCTGGTGACGTACTGCTTCCGCAGTGGTGAATCGGTCCCCGAATATCTGCTTCAGAGCGTCCAGCGCTTCGTCACGGGTGGCGGAATCGACGGGCTTCGCCTCTACGTCCATTTTTGGGATCTCCGTTCGAAAATGTATGGCTGGCAAACTACTCCCGCCCCTTAACTCCAGCAAGAGGGCAACCCTGTTACACTTGCAGCGACACGCCCTGTTGACGGAAATCTCGGCAGCCGACATGTTCCGATGATATTCTACAAATGTTCCACCATCGCGGCAGTACTTGAAACGTGAGTATCTGGGGTAAAATCATTGGCGGCGCGGCTGGCCTTGCGCTCGGCGGACCAATCGGTGCGTTGCTTGGCGCGACCGCCGGCCACGCCGTAGACCGCCTCGCCAGTTCCGATACGCCTAAAGACGAGGAGGCCGCGACCAAGAAAATCGCCTTCACCATCGGCGTGGTCGTACTCAGCGCCAAGATGGCGAAGGCAGATGGTGTGGTCACCCGCGACGAGATCGCCGCCTTTCGGGAAGTTTTCCATATCCCCCCCGAAGAAGTCCGCAATGTCGGCCGGGTCTGGGATCTGGCGCGACACGATGTCGAAGGCTTCGAGGTCTATGCCCAGCAGATCGCCCGGCTATTCAATCCGGGCTCACCCGTTCTCGAAGAGCTGCTGCTCAGCCTCTTCCATATCGCCAAGGCGGATGGCGTCATCCACCAGAATGAGATCGCTTATCTTGAACGCCTCTCCGAGATCTTCGGCTTCGATGCCCTTGCCTTCCAGCGCATGCGCGCCGTCGCCGGCGACAAGGACGCGGAAGATCCCTATAGCGTGCTTGGAATCGCACATGGCGCCGACGACGCTGAGGTCAAAAAAATCTATCGCACCCTGATCCGAGAACACCATCCGGACCGGCTGATCGCCGAAGGTCTGCCGGAGGAGTTCGTCGCTGCCGCGACGGCAAAGATGGCTGCCATCAACGCCGCCTATGACCGTATTGCCAAACAGCGCGGTATGAACTGAGCATGGCCCGAGCCTCTTCTGCGCCGCCGATCGTCGCCCTTCGCAACGCCCGGCTCACCCTCAGTGAACGCATTCTGTTCGATGATGTAGATGTCACCGTGGCCAAAGGCGAACGCATCTGCCTCGTCGGCCGCAACGGCTCCGGCAAATCGACGCTGCTGAAATGCCTTGCCGGGCAAGTCGATCTCGACCAGGGCGAGCGGTTCGTGCAGCCTGGCGCGAAAATCGCCTACTTGCCGCAGGACCCGCCATTGCCGAAAGGCATTACCATCCGTGAGCATGTACGGGGTGGCCTTTCAGTGCATCCGGGCGAACACCCGGCTGAATATCTGGTCGATTCCATGCTGCTCCATCTTTCTCTCGACGGGGACCGTCTGACCGATGCCCTTTCGGGAGGCGAATCCCGCCGAGTGGCGCTGGCGCGGGCTATGGTGTCCGAGCCCGACGTGCTGCTGCTGGACGAGCCAACGAACCATCTCGATCTACCGACCATTGAGTGGCTGGAAGAGGAACTGGAAGCCTTCAAGGGCGGCATCCTGCTTATAAGCCATGACCGGGCATTCCTCAGCCGGCTGTCGAACCGGACATACTGGATCGACCGTGGCGAGGTGCGTCGCAATTCTGACGGCTTCTCCGCATTCGCCGATTGGGCGGACAAAGTGCTGGCGGACGAGGAAGCGACAAGGCGGCGTGTCGATAAACAGATCGCCGAAGAAACCCGCTGGTTGCGCGAGGGGCTGACTGCCCGGCGCAAACGCAATATGGGCCGTGTCCGAACGCTGCTCGGCATGCGCCGGGAGCGTGCCGAAAGGATCAAGCGGACCGGCCTCGTCAATCTCAGTGTCGGCGACGCCGAGTCCGGCGGCCAGCTCGTCATCGAAGCCAACCACATTTCCAAGGCCTACCCGCAGCCTGATGGCAGCGAGAAAGTTCTGGCGACGGACTTCTCCACCATTATCAAGCGCGGCGACCGGATTGGCCTCGTTGGCGCTAACGGCGCCGGTAAAACCACCCTACTAAAAATGCTGATCGACCAAGAGAAGCCCGACAAGGGCCGCGTCCGTGTCGGTTTCGGCGTCGAGACCGTCTATTTTGACCAATACCGCGAGACGCTGGACGGCGATGCAACTCTCTGGTCGACGCTTTGTCCCGGCGGTGGCGATACCGTGTTCGTCCACGGCAAGCCGAAGCACGTCGTCTCCTATCTGCGCGACTTCCTGTTCGAGGAGCGCCAGGCACGGGCACATGTGAAGAACCTCTCCGGCGGTGAGCGAAACCGTTTGCTACTGGCGAAGCTGTTCGCCGGGCCGCACAACCTGCTGGTGCTCGACGAGCCGACCAACGATCTCGATATCGAAACCCTCGACCTGCTGCAGGAAGTTCTCGGCGAGTACGAGGGCACGATCATCCTGGTCAGCCACGATCGTGACTTTCTCGACCGGGTGGTGACTTCCATCATCGCCGTCGAGGGCGACGGTAAAATTGAGGAGTTCGTCGGCGGTTTCAGTGACTACGCGGCCTTCCGGAGATCGGAAGCCGAAGAAGCTGCGGCGCCGAAGAAGCGCGAGAGCAAGCCATCGGCACCGACATCTGAGAAACCGGCGCAGCCGCGGGCCAAACTCAGCTACAAGGATCAACGCGCACTCGACAATCTCCCGGACACGATCGACAAACTCGGCACGGAAATCGAAACCCTCGGGAACGAACTTGCCAATCCCGCGCTGTTCACCAGCGACCCGAAACGTTTCAAGACCGCAAGTGCAAGACTTGAAGCGGCTCAGACGGAACTGGACGAGGCGGAAAATCGCTGGCTTGAACTAGAAGAACTGCGCGAGACCATAGAGAAAGCCCGCGCTTCATGAAGCCACAGGATATCCTGCTCGGCGTCGTTGTCATGGTGGTCTGGGGCATGAATTTCGCCTTCGTCAAGATTGCCATGACGGAATTCTCGCCGATGATGCTTGTCGCCCTGCGCTATCTGCTGACAGCCGTCTTGCTGGTACCTTTCCTGAGATTGAGCGGCATAAAGTTCCTGCACATATTCGGCCTCTCGGTCACCCTTGGTGTCCTGCACTTCGCCTTTATGTTTACCGGTCTCAAGGGCACCGACGCCTCACTCGCGGCCATCGCGGCGCAGATCCAGGTTCCGTTTGCGGTGATCCTCGCGGTCATGTTCTTTCGCGAGCGCCCGAACCGGCGGCAAATTCTGGGCATCGCCATCGCCTTCGCCGGTGTAGCAATGCTGGCCGGGGCGCCGAAGACCTCCAGCAGCCTGTTCGATCTCGGCCTTGTCATCATCGCCGCGCTGCTCTGGGGCCTTGCCCATATCCAGGTGAAATGGATGGGGGCAATAAACCCCTTCGTACTGAATGCCTGGATGTCCGTACTGGCCGCCCCCATGATCATCGGCACATCGTTGATCTTCGAGGACGGGCAATGGGAATCGCTGCAGACGGCCGGAGCCGCCGGGTGGGGCGGCGTCATCTACATGGCTCTCGGCGTAACCATCTTCGGGTACGGGATCTGGTACAAGATCTTGCAGAAATACGATGTCTCCCAGACCATGCCGCTGACAATTCTGGCCCCGCTGGTAGGCGCGGCCTCCGGCATCGTCTTTCTCGGCGAGCATATGGACGCCATCCAGATAGCGGGTGCGGCCCTGACCATCGTCGGAGTAGGTGCTGTAGCCACCGGCCGGGCGAAGACCACACCAAAAATAGAAGCGGACATGCAAGCCGCAGCAAAAGCCGAGGGGTAAGCGCTGGATGGGAATGGACAGCATCATCGACCGCCCATCCCCGAACCACGACGCACGACCGGACGGAACAACAGTCGACATTCTGCTGCTGCACTATACCGGGATGCAGTCGGCAGAAGCCGCACTCAACCGGCTGGCCGACCCGGATGCCACCGTCAGCGCCCATTACCTGATTGATGAGGATGGCCGCTGCTACCGGATGGTCGATGAAGACCGGCGGGCCTGGCATGCCGGTGTAGCCTCATGGCAGGGAGCAACAGACATCAACGCCCGCTCGATCGGCATTGAGTTGGTAAATCCGGGCCACCAGTTTGGATACAGACCCTTTCCGGACCAGCAGATGGAGCGCCTTGCACATCTCTCCAAAGCCATCCTTGCGCGCCACGCAATCGCGGCATCCCGTGTCCTCGCACATTCCGATGTCGCTCCGGACCGGAAGGAAGATCCTGGAGAATTGTTCGATTGGGAGAGGCTTGCTCTCAGCGGCACCGGCCTCTGGCCTTCCCATACGTCTGCCCCCGCCAGAGAGATGGGTCTTTCGGAGGCGATGAAGCTGCTTTCCGAAATCGGATACGCTGCTTCTGAAGATCCTGTAATGAACAACTCCGCACGCAGCGTTCTGCTTGCCTTTCAACGCCGCTGGCTTCCAAGCGCCCTGACCGGTGCACTGACACCCGAGACCAAAGCGCGGATTCGCGACGTGCATACAGAAGTAATTCATTCCTAAGCGCACTTATTGCGCCCCTTTTCTACTTGCATAAACTCAGCAACACGTTCATATGGTCCGCACGACGCGCGCACGTGCCACTGGCCCAGGCGAGAGAGCCAAGCAGGTTAAGCAACGACGAGGCGTCCTTTTTGAAACTCAGGTCCGTACGGACCGGTTCCGAGAGGGAAGCACCGATGCTTGAGCCAAAACGTGGCATGATTGCCGCTATTCCGAATTCCGATAATCAAAACGCCTCCATCCAGCTCGTCGAGCTGGATCAGGAACCAGTAGCGCGTGCAGTTGCATCTGTATCCGATCGGTTGGCGCATTACTTTGCCACCGAGGTGATCGACGGCCCCCAGCTCGCGGTCGATCTTGAGCTGGTTGAAGCCCGCTACAACACACTGGCAAACGGTTTCCGTGGCGCCGATATTTTCTATGCCATCAAGGCCAACCCCTCGGTAGAGATCCTCGACCGGGTCGCCGCGCTCGGCGGTTATTTCGATTGCGCCAGCATGGGCGAGATTGATCTTGTTCTGAGCCGCGGCGTCAGCCCGAGCCGGATCAGCTTCGGCAATACCATCAAAAAAGAAAGCGCGATTCGCAAAGCCTTCGATTGCGGTGTCCGCCTGTTTTCCTTCGACAGCGAAGGCGAGCTTGAGAAGTTGGCCCGGTCAGCACCGGGCGCGTCCGTGTTCTGCCGCATCCTGGCGGAGAACGATGGCGCCGACTGGCCATTGTCCCGCAAGTTCGGCTGCTCCGTCAAAATGGCCGGCGATTTGCTTGAAGAGGCCGATCGCCTCGGCCTGGACGCCTACGGCGTTTCCTTCCATGTCGGCTCGCAGCAGAAGAACCCCCGGGCCTGGCGGGAGGCTCTCGCCGATGTCGCCAAGCTGATGAAGCGGCTGGACAGCT
This sequence comes from Nisaea sp., assembly GCF_039990255.1. GTDB lineage: Bacteria > Pseudomonadota > Alphaproteobacteria > Thalassobaculales > Thalassobaculaceae > Nisaea. The sequence continues at coordinate 77,131 of NZ_JBDXGG010000023.1, forward strand.
CCGGCGTAGGCCTGCGCATGATCAATCTAGGTGGCGGTATGCCGGCGACCTACGACAACGGTGAAACCGATTTGCTGGAATACGGCGCGGTGGTAATGGCAGCAGTGCGCGAACAGTTCGGCGACCGCACGCTCGATCTGATCATCGAGCCGGGCCGTGGTCTGGTTGCCGATGCCGGCATCATCCAGGCCGAAGTCGTGCTGGTGTCCAAGAAGGACGACAGCGATGCGCCGCGCTGGGTCTATCTCGATATCGGCAAGTTCAATGGCCTTGCCGAGACCATGGACGAAGCCATTCGCTATCAAATCGAGACCATCCGCACCGGAACCGCTATTCCCGCCGTTCTGGCCGGGCCGACCTGCGACAGCGTCGATGTCCTGTACGAGAACAACCCGTATCCGCTGCCAATCGACCTCAAGGTCGGCGACAAGGTCTGGATCCTCGGCACCGGCGCCTATACGACGACCTATTCCTCGGTCGCCTTCAACGGCCTGCCGCCGCTCGCCAGCGTCTGTATCTAAACACGCAGGCTTTTCCGTCGCCTTATACGTCATCTCTGAGCCTCGTCTTTGAACAGGATAACTGTGTTTCAGAGAGATCGGACAGAGCCAGGAATCGGCAATCACACTACCCCATCACAGCAAGCACAACCGGCTGCGTTGCTCGGCCAAGATAGCCGTCCTGGTCATAGAGATCGCTCGCTGTGATCCCGAGGCCGCTGGCATTCCAGAACGGATGCGAATCCACCCCGAGCCAGGCCCCGGTAGGCGGGCGGTGCAGGTGGATGCTGATCTCCGGATTCGGAAAGACCACCTTTTCACTGTCAACCCAGCTGGGGCGCGAAAGGCCTGTCGCCCAATCCGCCAGAGACAAGACGCGGGTCAGCGGCCCCATGTCTTCCACGACCGGAGCGAGATGCCGCATCCAGACCCGGCCCCCCTCTTCCCGGCGCATCTCACAGGCATCCGCAAACCAGGGCTGGTCCATAGACCGGCCGATATGGAAGTCCTTACCCGCAACCGGAATCCGTTCCACCGGCACTTCCTCCAGAAACGGTAAAGCCTCGGGGGTCAGAAACAGGGCGCTCGCCACCGCGCAAACCTTGCCGCCGGCGACGAGTTCCGATGAGAGTTGAAGGGAACGGCGGCCCTGACGCAATGTCCGGACGGACACCGCGACGGGCGCCATAGGTGTCGGGCGCAGCAGTGACAGGGACATCTGAAGCCCTATCCCTCCCCCGCTTTCGCGGGAGGTCTTCTCCATCTCGGCGGCAAGCAGCCCGCCAACAATGCCGCCATGCAGGCCCGGGAAAGGTCCATTGGCGAGCGGTCCCGGCACCCAGTGAGTACCGTCGAATGTGCAAACGGGGGAAGCTGTCATATGTCAGCTTCCCCCGTATACGAAAGATATGTCCAGTGCCCGGAGGGAACGGGATCGTTCCCTTATCCGGTGACCTGCATATTACTCGGCCGCGACTGCCACACCGGTCGCGTGAGCACGCACCGCCACGTCATAGGCGTCGACCAGCTTGCGGGTAACCTCGCCCGGCGTGAACTTGTAGGTGCCGATGGTACCAACGGGAGTGACTTCCGCTGCCGTGCCGGTCAGGAAGCATTCGGTTGCCCGCGTCATCTCTTCCGGCCGGATATGCCGCTCGACGATCTCGTAGCCGAGATCGATCGCAAGCTGCTTCACCGTGCGGCGGGTGATGCCATCGAGGAAGCAGTCAGGCGTCGGTGTATGCAAACGGCCGTCATCCATCAGGAAGAAAATGTTGGCGCCGGTCGCCTCCGCGACATAGCCGCGATAGTCCAGCATCAGCGCATCGTGGAAACCGCGTGCCTCCGCATCGTGCTTGGACATGGTCGCGATCATATAGAGACCGGCGGCCTTACTGTTCGTCGGCGCAGTGTCAGGAGCAGGACGGCGCCACTTGGCGAGATCAAGGTCGATGCCCTTCATCTTCGCTTCCGGATCGAAATAGGACGGCCATTCCCAGGCGGCCACAGCCAGATGGATGGTGTTCTGCTGTGCGGACACGCCCATCATTTCGCTACCGCGCCAGGCAACCGGTCGGACATAGCCGTCGACGATCCCCATGGAGTCGATCACCGCCTGCTTTGCGGACTCGATGGCGTCGACATCGTAAGGTATCTCGAAACCGAGAATTGCGGCGGAACGGTGCAGGCGCTCGGTATGCTCACGGGACTTGAAGATCTGTCCGCTATAAACCCGTTCGCCCTCGAACACTGAACTGGCATAGTGCAGTCCATGGCTAAGTACATGCAATTTGGCATCACGCCAGTTCAACAAGGTACCGTCCATCCAGATGGCACCGTCGCGATCATCGAAAGGAAGCAGGCTCATGAAGTTTCATCCCAGCAAGCTCCAAAGCCTAACCCGTTCGAATTATTCAACTTGACGGGCGCCTTGGTTAGATTGTTACCCAAACTCGAGCCAACAGCTAACATTCAAAAGGAATTAAGTCAACATGGTTGACGTAAAAAGCATGGCCAATCCGCTGTTCCTGCGAGAGGAGGAATTGAGGCAAGGCATCGAGATGCTGTTTTTTGCCTATCGCGACTTCACAGGTGAGCCGGATGCCATCCTTTCGGAGATCGATCTGGGCCGGGCTCATCACCGGGTCATTTATTTCGTCGGGCGCAATCCCAGGATCACCGTGACGGACCTGCTGAAGATCCTCAAGATCACCAAGCAGAGCCTTTCCCGGGTCCTCAGTCAGCTTGTCAATGAAGGCTATATCGAGCAGACCACCGACCAGGGAGACAGGCGCAAAAAGCTGCTGACCCTGACCGAAAAGGGCGTCGATCTGGAGCATCGCTTGACGGAAAACCAACGCAAGCGGATCGCTCGCGCCTACCGTGCTGCCGGTGCGGAAGCAGTGCAGGGGTTCCGCGAGGTACTTCGCGGCATTATCGACCCGAGCGATCAGGAACGTTTTGAAATCGTCACCCCGACCATGCCCGTTCCGCGTCGCGGCAAAGGATGAATGCTCTGATGGATGGCGAAGACCAGCCCCATATTCTTGTCGTCGACGATGACAGTCGGCTGCGTGACCTGCTGACCCGGTTCCTCAGCGAGAACGGTTTCCGCATTACCGCCGCAGGCGATGCCGCCGATGCACGGCGCAAGCTGGCAGCGATCGATTACGACCTTATGGTTCTGGACGTCATGATGCCAGGGGAGACCGGCTTCGAGCTGACCCGGTCCATGCGCCAGACACGCGATTTGCCAATCCTGCTGCTCACCGCGATGGGCGAGATGGAAAACCGCATTGAGGGATTGGAGACCGGAGCGGACGACTATCTGACAAAGCCGTTCGAGCCACGTGAACTGTTATTGCGCATCCGCACCATCATGCGCCGCACCCGTATCGCCCCGGGCATGCCGGAAGCGCCATCGCGCGTCACCTTTGGCCCCTATGTCTACAACCGGACAGATGCCGAGTTGACCAAAGAAGGCAGCGCGGTTCACCTGACCGAGTCTGAAGCACTGCTACTCGGGTGCTTTGCCCAGACACCGGGCCGGACGCTCAGCCGCGAAGACCTGGTCGCCCGCAATGCCGTGAACGGCCACGAGCGCACTGTCGACGTACAGATCAACCGATTGCGCCGGAAGATCGAGAAAGATCCCAAATTTCCCCGCTTCCTGCAGACCGTGCGCGGCAAAGGCTATGTTCTAAAGGCAAGCACGAGCGACGCCTGAGAATTCCCTGGCGCGCCCCGCTATCGGTCCAAGCTGATTTATTTTAACATCTTCCAGATTTTTCCGGCGCACGAATCCAGCGGGCCCGAGCGCCAACAGAGAGAGCGGCATCCAGACGATGGCCACACTTGCCGAAAATGCCCGCCAGACCAAGCGCCGGTCATGGCTGAAGCGCCGGATGCCGAAGACTCTGTTCGGGCGGGCGCTAGTAATCTTCCTGACGCCACTGATCCTGATGCAAGCGATCTCGACCTATGTTTTCTATGACCGGCACTGGGACACGATGGTGCGCCGGCTATCGACGTCGCTTGCAGGGGATATCGCCCTGATCGTCACGGAAGTCGAAACAGATTCGAGCCCGGCCGCACTGGCCCGGATTGACCGGCTTGCGCGGAACCATCTCGGACTGGTTTTGACGTACCGATCCGGCGCTATCCTGGAAAATCGCAGCACGGCAACTTTGTTTGATCCGACCCTGCGCCAGATGCGACGCTCAATGACCGAGCAGGTGCGCCGCCCCTACATGATCGATACCGAAGCGGCCGATCGGCAGATCGCCATTACGGTGCAGCTTTCCGATGGCGTGCTTGAAGTACTCGCACATGAAAAACGCCTCTACACCTCGACCACCTATATTTTCGTCATGTGGATGGTGGGCAGCGCTCTGATCCTGTTTGCCATCGCGCTGATTTTCATGCGCAATCAGATCAGGCCGATAAGAAGGCTTGCTATCGCCGCACGCGCCTTCGGATTAGGCCGCGAGGTTGCCAACTTCAAACCAGAGGGAGCGCACGAAGTTCGTCAAGCCGCAGAAGCCTTTCAACAAATGCGGGCCCGTATCCGCCGTCAGATCAAACAACGCACAGACATGCTGAGCGGCGTCTCGCACGATCTGCGCACTCCCCTCACTCGAATGAAACTGCAACTCGCCATGCTTGGTGAGGACAAGGCTGTGCAGGAACTTCAGGCAGACGTGCAGGACATGGAGCGAATGGTCGAAGGCTATCTCGCCTTTGCCCGTGGTGAGGGAACAGAGGCCAGCATCACAACAGACGTGAAGGCTCTCGTTAAGGATTTCGCCATCGGTGAGCGAAGAGGTGGCATCCCGCTCGAACTCGAGACGACCGACCGGGCCATACAGCCGATCGAAATGAAACCGCAATCGATGAAACGGGCACTGACCAATCTGGTGTCCAATGCCCGGCGACACGCGAAAACGGTTCGGATCACGCTCGACGCGATCGAAGATGCTTATGAGATTTTCGTCGATGACGACGGCCCGGGCATCCCGGAGGCCGAACGAGGCCGCGTTTTCAAGCCGTTCTATCGCGGCGATCCGTCCCGTAATCCGGAAACCGGCGGAACCGGCCTTGGCTTGACCATCGCCCGCGATATCGTGCACAGCCATGGCGGCGAGATCGGCCTGGAAGAATCGCCTCTCGGTGGCCTCCGTGTCCGGATCAGAATGCCGGTCTAGTAAAGCCGTCCACCATTCGGAACATTGAGTGTCGGGCTTATCAGCACCACTTCGCCATCTTCGTCGGGGAAGCCGACAACCAGGCACTCACTCATGAACTTGCCGATCTGTTTGGGCGGGAAATTCACGACGGCAACCACCTGTTTTCCCTTCATGCTTTCCGGCGTGTAGTGCTTGGTTATTTGCGCCGATGTCTTTCGCTCGCCAATCTCGGGCCCGAAATCGATCCAGAGTTTGATCGCCGGCTTGCGGGCCTCAGGATATGGCTGGGCATCGGTTACGGTACCGACGCGGATCTCAACTCTCTCGAAGTCTGAGAATTCGATGGTCATAAGCAGCTCCATGTTTGGAACTGGACTGTATGCGCTCACCCATCGGTCTGGAAGAGCGACTTACCCTCCCTGAAAACAAAAAGCCGCCGGAACCAGAGGTTCCGACGGCTCTTCGCACTCTCTCGGGGAAAGCTTATTTTTTGCCGGCGAGGGACTGGACTTCTTCGAGACTTTCGTTGATCCGCTTGTTGATCACGTCGAAAGCTTCCTGATTCGATTTCGCGAGCATCTCAGAGATTTCACGCAGATTCGTAACAGTGCGCTCGATCGTGGTTTTTACAGTCTCGGTCTGCTTCGCGATCCGCTCTTCCGGGGCGCCCTGCGTCATCAGGTCGCCAAGAGTTTTCTGGGATTCCTCGACAGCCTGCTGGAAGAGTTCGGCCTGACGCTTGCCAATAGCCTGAAGACCTTCCACAGCCAGCTGATTGGCGTTGGTAATGGCTTCAATATTCTTCTGCTGCGCGTTCATCAGCGCGTCTGCATCGATGCCGGGCATCTTGAAGTCCATCATCATCTTCTGGAAATCAAGATTGAGAAAAGGGTTTTCCTGCTGTGCCACTGAACGTCTCCATATCTTCTCACCCCGTATTACGCGTGTCTCCATGACTCGGGATACGGTAGCTATTTTTCACACCACAGCTTCATGCTGCATTGCATCATCACCGCTAAATTGGGCGTATTTCGTGAAAATGTCAAGTTTTATGTTGCACCGCAACAAAACCCTCATCTTCCTCCAAAACCCTTTTTCCTGCTGCGCCTTTTTCGCCCGATAGGCGTGGACGCAACGATCTCGTCAAGCTGCCTCAACCGCTTGTCGAGCGCGGCCATGGTCGGTCCCAGATCCTCACTGGTATCGCTGAGCCAAACCTGAAGAACCGAAAGATAGAGTCCGGCAAGCACTTTACGGCTCAAGCATCCAATCGGCCCACGATCGCCGAGACCGGTCTGCCGCAGGACCAACCCCATTGCAGGGGTAAGGCGAGCGAGGCCGGCAAGCGCCATTCCCGGATCCGTCCGCGCCGCAGCAAGGACAGCCGCGTAGCCGTCCCGATGCTCCTGCAGCAGCTCGAACCGGGTCATGATTGCGTCAAAAAGCCGCTCCGGCACCGGAAGCGAAGGATCCCCAGCTTCTGCATCAACCGTCGTGGCGGCCAGCCGTTCAAACCTGTCCGCCAGGGCATTCAGTATTCTGCGTTTGTCAGGAAAAACACTGATCGCTTCGGGCGCAGAGACACCAGCACGCTCAGCCGCCGCCTCAATAGTCAGATCGTTCCAACCCTGTTCGCCCGCGACCAGCAGAACCGCATCGAGGATCTTATCGCTATCGTCCACTGCCATGATCCGCTCCTGTTGCCATCCCTTTCACATATGTCCCGGTCCCGAGCCAAAACAACCACTGGCACCTGTCATCCCTGATACTCCTCCAGCACCACAGCTGCCGTCGCTTTCGAGACATGCTCAATTGCCGAGATGCGGTCGACCAGCGCAGACAGCGCTTGTGTGTCGGCAACCCGAACGAGGATCACCGCGTCCGTCGGCCCGGCCACGGAAAACAATCGCTCGACTTCCGGCAGTGCCTGAAGGTGCGCAAGGACAGGTGCGCAAGGCCGCTCCGCAATGTTTATGGAGACCAATGCTGCGAAAGGCGGCCGGTCTTCGGTAACCGAAACAACCGCTGTATAGCCGAGGATGACACCCGCCTCTTCCAGGCGCCGCATACGATCCTGCACCGCTGTTCTCGAGAGGCCGAGCTGGCGGCCCAATTCGGACGCGCCAGTACGGCCATGCTCCTTCAACAGAGTCAGCAAACGCCGATTAGTTGGATCCAACTTTCCATCATTTCGCATACCTTCCTCCCCAATTCACGCCCTTTCGCAAGGCAGATACGTCAGTCCGCAAATTGCCAGCCTTGCGACTTCCTGCGACGAATAGAGCGTTCTGAAACCCTGATGATGGCCCGCATAATGAAGCACTACAACGCGCGAGACTTCCGACCGTCAAAGGCCTGGCAAGCGCTGGATATCGAGATTATCGAGAATGCCAGTGTGCGGCTGCATTGGACTGACCGGGCCTACAAATGGCACGTGAACGATGGCCCGGAGGTATTCGTCGTACTCGACGGCCAAGTTGACATGAAATACCTGGATGGAACTGAAATACGGTCCATCCGCCTGATGCCGGGGGACATCTTCCATGCCGAGGTCGGAGATGAACATGTTGCCGAGCCGATAGGCGAAGCCAGAATTCTGGTTATTGAGCAGCACGGCAGCGTTTAGCTAAACGGCGAGCTCCCGCGAGCGGTCCGCCGCCGCTTTCAGCGCTTTCTCGAAAACCGGGCCGATACCGTCATCGGCCATCAGGACCTTGAGGGCTTCCGCAGTTGTCCCGCCCGGACTGGTCACGTTCTGCCGAAGCTGTGCCGCTGGTTCGGAGGATTGCCGGGCGAGCTCTCCGGCTCCGGAAACAGTGGCCGAAGCCAATCGCATGGCGAGGTCGGCGGAAAGGCCAAGTTTCTCGCCCGCCGCCGCCATAGCCTCAATCACGAGGAAAACATAGGCGGGGCCACTGCCGGAAACGGCCGTGACCGCATCAAGCATTCCTTCTTCGGGCACCTCGAGCGCCTCGCCGACAGCAGACAGCAAGTCACCAGCCAGATCCATCTGCGTCTGGCTTGCCGCCTCGTTGCCGACATAGGCGGTAATCCCGCGTCCGACTGCAGCCGGTGTATTCGGCATGGAGCGGATGATCGCGGCCTCAGAGCCGAGCAGGTTTTCGAAATAGCGGATGGTCTTGCCCGCGGCGATGGAGAGAAAAGCCGTTTCCGGGCCTGCATAGCGGGCAAGCGGTGCCGCCGCGTCCATCATCTGTGGCTTGAGCGCCAGCATGATCATGCCCGGACGAAAATCCGCCGGGACGTCCGGGATATCGCGGACGAGCGTCACACCGTCGATGCCTTCGAATTGGGCGGTCGCGGCCTCGGAATGTTCGATCACGCAGATGCCATGAGCGGCGTAGCCTTTTTCAAGCCAGCCTTGAAGAAGGGCGCCGCCCATTTTGCCGCATCCGAGCAGCAGGAGAGATTTATTCATTGGAAGATCAAGCTTCTCCGACAACATCCAGCAACGAGGCCTGCATGGCTTCTTCGGCCGATTTGCCGCCCCAAATCACGAACTGGAACGCTGGGAAGAAGCGTTCGCATTCGGTCAGGGCAACATCCACCAGATCCTCAAGCTGCTCGACGCTCGCGGATTGTGCGCCACGCAGCAGACACGTCTGGCGGAACATCGGCGTTCCGTCCTCGGTAGAGAGGTCGAAATGTCCGAGCCAGAGTTTCTCGTTGATCATTGCAAGCAGGGAATGGACCTCGCGCCGTTTCTCGACCGGAACCCGGCTTTCAAAAATGCACGAGAAGTGAAGTGCTCCCATATCCTCCTGCCAGAGGAAAAAGAGCCGGTAGTCAGCCCAGCGGCCTTGGATTTCGACGGCAAGCTCGTCTGTGCTTGCACGCTCGTGAGCCCAATCATTGGCTCCGACAATTTCCTCCATCAGGTCTAACGGATTACGGGGAACTTCAACCGTTTCGACGTAAGTCAGAGACATACTATCAAACCCCCTCTGAGAGGTGCGCTGTCCGGCGCTCCGGGACGATCGTAGACAGGGAAGCTCGGTCCGCCGAACCGCGATTAACAGCCCGGCTAGATCTAGCGTGGTACCAATCGCCAAGTACCACGAGGAATAGCCTCTCAAATGCGAAACCCGCGATCAACCTATATTTCGTGGGTCGCGTCCGAAATATTGGTACATTTAGTTTTCTTTAGAAAACAGAGGCTTATTTGTCCTTTGCCGTATCCGTCGATGCAGATTTGGCGGAAGCCGTTGTTTTTGCCTGCTTTGGCGCCCGGCGCGTTGTCTTCGCCTTGGCCTCCGTAAGGCTTGCGAGCTGCTTTTCGAGCATCTCAACCCGTTGTGCAAGCGCTTCCTGCTCGGAAAGTGCCTTGGTCGCCTGCTCACGCACGGCCGCGAACTCTTCGTAGGTCACAAGGTCATGCTCGCCGAGATAGCGCTCGAACTGCTGCCGAATCAGCTGTTCCATCTCTTCGCGAACGCCGGCGGCGGCGGACATTGCGCCATTCGCCATCTTGGCGACGTCATCGAAAAACCTGTTATTCGTCTGCATCGTCGGCTCCTCCTATCTGGCCACGACTGCCGGATAATCGGCAGAAGCACGGGGCACAAGCAGCGTCCGTCCCCAGACCTACTACTTTCGAGCTTGCGAAAGCAATCCACGTCGGGCGAGAAACACCCATATAGAGCCAGGAAGCGCGAACAACAGATCGACGATCTGTTTGTCGCAGCAGTGGAGGGACGAGCATGATTGTCGTTACAGGCGGCGCCGGTTTTATCGGATCGAATCTGGTCGCCGCTCTCAGCGAACGCGAAGACCTCGCGCGGGACATCGTTGTTTGCGACACCCTCGGCTCCGACGAGAAGTGGCGCAACATCGCCAAGCGCGAGCTTGCCGACATCATCCCGCCTGAGGACCTGTTCAGCTTTCTCGACAGGCACAAGGACATGGTCGAGACCGTGTTTCATCTTGGCGCCAGCTCCTCAACCACCGAACGCGATGCCGATTTCATCGTGAAGCAGAACTTCCGGACTTCCGTCGATCTCTGGAAATGGTGCGCGGACAATGACGCACGGCTGATCTATGCCTCCTCCGCCGCCACCTACGGCGACGGCGGTGAAGGCTTCGAGGACGATGCAAGCATCGATGGCCTCGCCGGTCTGCAGCCGCTCAACCCTTATGGCTGGAGCAAGCATCTGTTCGATCGCCGGATCGCACGGCTGGTTGCCGAGGGTCGCAAGACACCGAAACAGTGGGCCGGACTCAAATTCTTCAATGTCTATGGACCCAACGAAACCCATAAGGGCGGCCAGCAGAGTGTGGTGGCGCAGATCTACCCTCGTGCCGCAGCCAACCTGCCGGCGACCCTGTTCCGCTCTCACAACCCGGATTACGAGGATGGCGGCCAGCTTCGCGATTTTGTCTGGGTCGGCGATTGTGTGGACGTGATGATCTGGCTGCACGACAACCGGGATGTCTCAGGCCTGTTCAATCTTGGCACCGGCCAGGCCCGTTCTTTCGCCGATCTCGCCCGCGCAGTTTATGTCGCGCTTGAGAAGGACCCGCGAATCGATTTCGTCGATACGCCGGTGGAAATCCGGGGCCGCTACCAGTACTTCACCGAAGCGCGTATGGAAAAGCTTCGAGACGCCGGATATCCGGGCCAGTTCACCCCGCTTGAAGAAGGTGTACGGCGTTACGTCCAGGACTATCTCGACACCGAAGATCCTTATCGCTAAGCGCGGGAGCGACACTGATGGAGCAGGCTGGCCTGCCTTTCCCGAATATCGATCCGGTGATCTTCTCCATCGGTCCGTTTGCCGTCCGCTGGTATGCGCTGGCCTATATTGCTGGCCTGATGCTCGGTTGGCGTTATTGCGTCCATCTCTGCCGCCGCGCTCCGCGTTTCATGGATCCGTCCTCGCTGGATGACCTGCTGGTCTATGCCACGCTTGGCGTGGTGCTCGGCGGCCGTCTCGGCTACGTGCTGTTCTACAATCTCCCCTACTACCTCGAAAATCCGGCCCAGATCCTGATGGTCTGGCAAGGCGGGATGGCGTTCCATGGCGGTATGCTCGGCACGCTCGTCGGGTTGTTTCTGTTCGCCCGGAGGCGCGGCATTAATCCGCTCCTGGTTGGCGACATCGTGGCGGCGGCTGCACCGATCGGCCTGTTCTTCGGCCGCATCGCGAACTTCATCAACGGCGAGCTCTTTGGCCGCGCCACCGATGTGCCCTGGTCGATGGTGTTTCCGAATGGCGGCCCGATGCCGAGACATCCGAGCCAGCTTTATGAAGCCGCGCTCGAAGGCCTGCTTCTGTTCACTGTTATCGTGCTGCTGATCGCCCGCACCGATATCAGGCGCTATCCGGGTGCCATCGGCGGCCTGTTCTTTGCCGGATATGGCATCGCCCGCTTCACCGTTGAGTTTTTCCGGGAGCCGGATGCGCAACTCGGCTTCCTGTTCGCCGGCGCGACAATGGGGCAACTTCTTTCAATACCGATGATCCTGGTCGGAAGCGCGGTCATGATCTGGGCCCTCCGCCGCCCACCACTCTCTGATAGCGCATGACGGCCTGATAGCACATGACGGCAAGCCCGCTTTCCACACGTTTGAAGGCCTTGATCGAGGCAGACGGCCCGCTCACCGTCGCACGCTACATGCAGGAAGCCCTATTGCACCCCGAACATGGCTATTATGCAACGCGCGAGCCATTCGGAGTCGCGGGCGACTTCATTACCGCGCCGGAAATCAGCCAGGTTTTTGGTGAGTTGATTGGCCTCTGGTGCGCCGCCGTCTGGCAGCAGACCGGCAGCCCGTCCAAAATCGCGCTGGTCGAATTCGGCCCTGGCCGCGGCACATTGATGGCCGACGCCCTTCGCGCCGCCCGCATCGTGCCGGGCTTCCGCGATGCCATTGAGGTTCATCTCGTCGAAGCCAGCCCGAGGCTCCGCGCGCTTCAGCGCGAGACGCTGCCCGATATCGAAGTCAGTTGGCATGACACAGCGGAAACTCTCCCGAACCATCCGTCGCTGATCCTCGGCAATGAATTCTTCGATGCCCTGCCGATCCGGCAACTGATCCACCGTGATGGCGTGTGGCGGGAGAGATGCATCGCCTGGGACAATGAAAGCGGCGCCCTTAGCTGGTCGGAAATACCTGCACCAGCAGAACTGATTCGGCTGATACCTTCCGCCCTGGCTCCGGTCGAGGGCGACACATTCGAGATCTGCGAGGACGGCCGCACGGTCGCTGAGCAGATCGCCCGACATATTGCTCATTGTGGCGGCGCCGGACTATTCCTCGATTACGGTCATGGCAAAAGTGCTTTCGGCGATACCTTCCAGGCATTGCGCAGTCACCAGTATGCGGACCTGCTGGACAATCCGGGAACTGCGGATCTGACCGCCCATGTCGACTTCAATGCACTGCTCGATAGCGCCGCATCCGGCGGGTGCATCTGCTTCGGCACCGTGACACAGGGACAATTCCTCTCCGCGCTTGGCATAGAGGCCCGGGTCGAAACCCTTGTCGGAAAAGCCTCCCCCGCCCAGAAGGCAACGATCCGAAGCGGCGCGCGGCGCTTGATCGAACCCGCCGAAATGGGCACGCTGTTCAAGGCAGTGGCAATCGCCGCACCCGGAGTGGATGCACTTCCCGGTTTTGGTCCGCCACGGGATAGGTCGTTGCGTGAAACGGGAGTCTTCTCAGGGTGATCCAACTTGACGAGATGAACACGGATAAGATCCGACACGCCTTCTATACAAGGCGCGGCGGGGTCAGCCAGGGCATTTATCGCTCGCTGAATTGCGGTTTCGGATCAGGCGACACACGCAAGTCCGTTGCAGCTAACAGAGCCCGCACGATGGCAGCGCTTGATTGCGATGCTGAGAGCCTCTTCACCTGCAACCAGATCCATTCCGCGACGGTCCATGTCATCGACAGTTACGAGCGGCCCGACGAGCCGCCCCGTGCCGACGGTATGGTAACGACACTCAAGAATCTCGCCCTCGGCGTTCTGACGGCGGATTGCACGCCGGTCCTGTTTTCAGACCCGGGAGACGGCATTATCGGCGCCTGCCATGCAGGCTGGCGCGGGGCGCTGAACGGCGTCATGGAAGCGACGGTCGATGCGATGATCGAACTTGGAGCGCGTGCGGACAATATCCAGGCTGCCGTCGGCCCTTGCATCGGCCGGGAATCCTACGAAGTAGGCCCGGAGTTCCCGCAGCCTTTCCTTGAGCAGGACAAGAACAACGCCGCCTTCTTCAGTGCCAGTGATCGCGACGGCCATTTTCAGTTCGACCTCTCAAACTACTGCACCTCGCGCCTATCGCGTCTCGGACTGGGCGAGGTCTACCGGCTCGATTGCGATACCTGCAAGGACGAGCCGAATTTCTTCAGTTACCGCCGTTCCCGCCTGCGCAACGAGCCGGATTACGGACGGCAGCTCTCAACCATCGTCATATCGGAGTAGCATTATGCTGCATTTTGCCGAACAGGAGCTCGCGGACCGCCGCGCGCGTACCATCGACCTCATGCAGCAGCGTGGCCTCGACGGCCTGCTCATGTTCCGTCAGGAGAGCATGTTCTATCTGACCGGATATGACACGTTCGGCTTCTGCTTCTTCCAGTGCCTCTATCTCGGCGCCGATGGGCGGCTTGCCCTGATGACCCGGGCGCCGGATCTCCGGCAGGCACAGAACACCAGCATGATCCAGGATATCCGGATCTGGGTGGACCGAGACGGCGCGACACCGGCGAGCGAGCTGAAAGCCATGCTGAGCGACTTTGGCTGCACCGGAAAGACGCTCGGCATCGAATACGACGCTTACGGGCTAACCGCACGGAACGGCATGGCGATCAACGCGGAGTTGGACAGCTTCTGCGAATTGATCGACAGCTCCGCGTTAGTCTCCGAGTTGCGCGTGGTTAAATCGCCAGCCGAACTCGCCTATGTCCGCCGCGCAGCCACACTGGCGGACGATGCTCTCGTCGCCGGACAGAACCTGACCGCGCCCGGCGCCTTCGAGGGAGACATACTCGCCGCCATGCAGGGGGCTGTCTTCAAGGGCGGCGGAGATTATGCCGGCAACGAATTCATCATCGGCTCCGGGTCCGACGCTCTGCTCTGCCGCTATTTTACCGGCCGCAGGACGCTGGACACCGAGGATCAACTGACATTGGAGTTTGCCGGGGCATATCGGCACTACCATGCCTGCATGATGCGCACGCTCCCGATCGGAACGCCGAAGCCGGAGCATGACGACATGCACAGCGCCTGCGTCGAAGCGCTGGAAGCCTGCCGCGAGGCACTACGTCCCGGCAATATCGTCGGCTCGGTGTTCGATGCCCATGCCGGTGTCATGGACCGGCGCGGTTACAACCATGCCCGTATGAATGCCTGCGGCTACTCGCTCGGAGCTGTTTTCGCCCCGATCTGGATGGACTATCCAATGTTCTATCATGGCAACCCTGTTGAAATCCGTCCGGGTATGGTGTTCTTCGCGCACATGATCCTGATGGACAGCGACAAGGACCTCGCCATGACCCTCGGCGAAACATTCATTGTCACGGAAAGCGGAAACGAACGCCTTTCGAAGCTGCCGCTCGATCTGTTCCGCCGTTAGCAGACGGGAAAGAAGTCGAAGGATGCCTCACCTCCAGATCCTTTTCGCCGCGGCAGTCATCGGGCTGCTTGTCAGCTGCGTCCTGGTGATTTAAGTCCCCGACAATGAAAGACAGCCTCCCGCGCCGGAGTATTTCCGCGCGCCATCTCATCCTGCCGGCGCTCCTGATGCTCCTCCTGACAGGCTGCGGAGAAATACCGCGCCCGTTCGGCCAGGAGCCTTTCAACAAACCCAACATAGCGTTTCTTCTCGCCCCCGAAGCTGCCGGCATATTTGTCGAATCGGTCGAGGGACCTGTGGGGTGGGTCGGAGAAGCCATGGCGGCGGCGCTCTCGAAATCACTGGTCGAGCATAATGTTATTGCGAGCGCCAATGCCCGGAACAAGCGCAGCTATGTACTGAAAGGTCAGGGCTATCAGCAGCTTCATGTCGACGGGCCTGCCGAACTCATTCTCGATTGGGAGCTAAGCGATCCATCGGGCAAAGTCATCGGGGAGAAACGTGTCTCCTCAATTCCGCCCTCCGCGTTTTGGGAGACGCCCGTCGCCGCCCATTTCAAAGATATCTCCAACCAGAATGCTCCGGGCATCGCAGCGTGGTTGATCCCGCAACTTGAAACCGTCACAGCCGCCGATCTTCCTGGCCTCTATGTCGATTTGGTAGAGGGCGACGCCGGCAGCGGGAACGCCATTCTGCGTCAGGCCCTGTTGCGCAAGCTCCGCGCCCGAGGCGTGACGATCGAGGGGAGAAGCAAGCCCCCGGAAGGAACTCTTTCTCTGGAAGGACAGATCGACATCAAGCCGATCAATGCGGACACGGATATCGTCGCCATATCGTGGCGCCTGATCGACCCCGACTCCCGCGAGATAGGCGTGATCGACCAACAGAACGCGGTAGCGTCCGGCAGCATGGAAGACAATTGGGTGGCTGCTTCGCCGATTATTGCTGACGGCGCCTTGCAGGGCTTGCTTCCGCTGTTGCGCGCCTACCAGCGCCAAAGAATAGGCGAGAAACCTGTCACAAAGCGGCAATAACTCTTGCGCGATTTCAACACGCGCTGATATGTTCCGCCCGCTTCTACTGATGCTGGTTTCTTCGAGACTCGGCGCAGCAAGATATGGATTTCGCCACTTCTTTCCCAACCGAAATAATAGGGCACGAATGTCAGACGTTCGTATGAAGATCCTAGCCTGTAACAGTAACAGGCCACTGGCGGAAGCAATAGCCGCCTACCTCAACATGCCGTTGACGAAAGCCGACGTTCGGCGATTCTCGGACATGGAAGTGTTCGTCGAAATACAGGAGAATGTGCGGGGGGAAGACGTATTTGTCATCCAGCCAACCTCCTATCCGGCGAACGACAACCTTATGGAACTGCTGGTGACGCTCGACGCGCTGAAGCGCAGTTCGGCCCGGCGGATCACGGCAGTTATTCCCTATTACGGCTATGCCCGTCAGGATCGCAAATCAGGCTCCCGGACGCCTATCTCCGCGAAGCTCGTCGCCAATCTGATCACCTCAGCAGGGGCCGACCGGGTAGTGACAATGGATCTCCATGCGGGTCAGATCCAGGGTTTCTTCGATATCCCGACCGACAACCTTTTCGCCGCCCCGGTATTCCACAAGGATATCACCGAACGCTATGGCGATGAGGCAATCACCATTGTCTCGCCCGATGTCGGCGGCGTGGTGCGTGCCCGCGCCCTGGCAAAGCCATTGAACGCCGACCTTGCTATTATCGATAAGCGCCGCGAGCGTGCCGGTGTCTCCGAGGTAATGAACATCATCGGCGACGTGAAGGACCGGCGTTGCATTCTGGTCGACGATATCGTCGACAGTGGTGGCACACTCTGCAATGCAGCCGAAGCTCTGATGGCATCAGGCGCGGTTTCTGTTGATGCGTATATCACACATGGCGTCTTGTCCGGTGGCGCGGTAGCCCGTGTCACATCCTCGCCGCTGCAATCGCTGGTCACAACCGATAGCATCGCGACCACTGAAGCTGTTCGCGTCGCGCGCAATATACGCCAGATTTCAGTTGCTCCGCTGCTCGGCGAGTCGATCCGGCGAATCAGCGAAGAGCGCTCGGTTTCCAGTCTCTTCAATTTCTAGACCTTCCGCGCCGGACCGGTATCCCGGTCCGGGTTGCTTTGGGCTAGCTTTTTCCGGCGAAAGCCACTAAAACGCCCCGCTCATCCGTTCCGCCTTGCGGGCTGGCACCCCTGGAGGTCAGCCGTACGCGGAACATTTTTATTGGAGAATAAAATGTCTGATGTGATCGCACTGAGCGCCCAGACGCGTGACCGGGTCGGTAAGGGGTCCGCCCGTGCCGCCCGTCGCGCGGGGCTCATCCCGGCCGTAATCTACGGTGACAAGAAAGAGCCGGTTTCCGTGACCGTGGAAGAACGCGCACTGACGAAGCTGCTTCATCAGTCCGGCTTCTTTTCGACCCTGATCGACCTCGACGTCGACGGCAAGAAGCACAGCGTGCTCGCCCGTGACGTGCAGCTGCACCCGGTCACTGATCGTCCGGAGCATGTTGATTTCCTTCGGGTCAGCGCCACTTCGACCATCACCGTCGAAGTGCCGGTTGAGTTCATCAACGAAGCAGAATGCCCGGGCCTCAAGGTCGGTGGCGTTCTTAACATTGTGCGGCACGAAGTCGAAGTCAGCTGCCGTCCGGACCAGATGCCGTCCTCACTGACGCTTGATCTGTCCGGTTGGAATGTCGGCGACAGCATCCACATCAGCGCCATCAACCTGCCGGAAGGTGTCACCCCGACGATCACCGATCGAGATTTCACTGTGGCCACTATTGCTGCGCCGTCCTCGATGAAGAGCGAAGCCAGCGACGCCGAGGGTGATGCCGAAGATACGGCTGACGAAGCCAACACCGAGTCCGAAGACTAATCGGCCGCGCCGTGCCCGCCTCCTCGTGAGGCGGTCCGGCGGGAGGGGACCGAGCGATGTTTCTGTTCGTCGGCCTTGGCAATCCCGGGGCGAAATACGAGCTGACGCGCCATAATATCGGCTTTCTCGTCGCTGACGAAATTGCCGCGAGCTATGGCTTCGGTCCCTTTCGTTCACGTTTTCAGGCCCTCACCGCCGACGGTCATGTCGGCGGTGAGAAGGTCTTGCTGATGAAGCCGACCACCTTCATGAACGATTCCGGCCGCGCGGTCGGCGAAGCGGTCCGGTTTTTCAAGATCCCTCTCGAGAACATCATCGTCTTCTATGACGAGATCGACCTTGCTCCCGGAAAACTGCGCGTGAAGCGCGGCGGCGGGTCTGGCGGGCACAACGGTATCCGCAGTCTCGACGCCCATATAGGCAAGGAATACTGGCGCGTCCGGCTCGGTGTCGGCCATCCGGGCGACAAGGATCGGGTGAAGGACTACGTACTGCAAGATTTCGCCAAAGCGGAGCGCACCGGCTGGCTTTCGAAACTCGTTCCCGCAGTTGCCGACGAGGCGGACCTTCTGGTCCGCGGTGATGATAGTGGTTTCATGAGCCGTGTCAGCCAGGCCGTGTTCCCGCAGCGTCCGAAGCCGCCGAAACCGAACAACAAGCCGGACGCAGCCAAAGCTGACGGCGCCAGCGATAACAGTCAGGAAAACTAGATCATGGGCTTCAAGTGCGGCATCGTTGGCCTGCCGAATGTCGGCAAATCCACACTCTTCAACGCGCTCACCGAAACGGCAGCGGCGGAAGCGGCGAATTATCCGTTCTGCACGATCGAGCCAAACACGGGCCGCGTTGCGGTGCCGGACCCACGTCTCGAAAAACTGGCCGCGCTCGCCAGCTCAAAGACCATCCTGCCGACACAGCTTGAATTCGTCGACATTGCCGGTCTCGTGCGCGGCGCTAGCAAGGGTGAAGGCCTCGGCAACCAGTTCCTCGCCAACATCCGCGAAGTCGACGCCATCGTGCACGTACTGCGCTGCTTCGCTTCGGACGACATCACCCATGTCGAAGGATCCGTCGACCCGCTCCGCGATGCCGAAACCATCGAGACGGAGTTGATGCTTTGCGATCTCGACAGCCTCGAACGCCGGGTCTCTCCGCTGGAGAAGAAGGCAAAGTCCGGAGACAAGGACGCGAAGATCCAGGTCGCCATCATGACCAAACTTCTGGAAGCCCTGCGCGACGGGAAACCCGGCCGCTCTATCGATGACTGGAGCCCGGAAGAGCAGAAAATCGTCGCTACCCTGCAGCTTCTGACCACCAAGCCGGTGCTTTATGTCTGCAATGTCGACGAGGAAAGCTCGGCCGAAGGCAACGAATACTCCGCCAAGGTGTTCGAGATGGCGAAAGCCGAAGGCGCCGTCGCCGTTGTGATCTCGGCCGCAATCGAGTCGGAGATTGCACAACTCGGCACCGCGGAAGAGAAAGCCGAATTCCTGGAAACCCTTGGCCTCGAAGAGACCGGGCTTGCCCGCGTGATCCGCGCCGGTTACAGCCTGCTCGACCTGCTGACCTTCTTCACGGTCGGCCCAAAAGAAGCCCGCGCCTGGACCGTTGGCCGGGGCGCTAAGGCGCCGAACGCGGCAGGCGTCATCCATACCGACTTCGAGCGCGGCTTCATCCGGGCGGAAACCATCGCGTATGACGATTTCGTTGCCTGCAGCGGCGAGAGCGGCGCCAAGGAAGCCGGCAAAATGCGGGTTGAAGGTTCGGAATACCTGGTGAAGGACGGCGACGTCTTCCACTTCCGCTTTAACGTCTGACTTCGGCGGCCTTCACTCAGCATCAACGGTGGGTGTCAGCTTCCGCCGGGCCAGCGTAAGAAACAGCAGCCCGGTCGCGAACATGATCAGGCTGTATGTTGCCGCTGGAATGACGTAAACGCCGCCGCCAAAGATCAGAACACCCACCGCGATGGCGAGGGTGCCGTTCTGAAGCCCGCATTCGATACAGATCGAAATACGCTGCTCCGGCCCGCTGCCAAGGGCCCGGGCACCAAGGAAGGCGAGCAGCATCATGACAACGTTCAGCGCAAGCGTGACCAGTCCCGCTTCGGCGAAATACGCCACCACGTTTTCCCGCTCCTGAAGAATTGCGCCCGCAAGGACGAGCACGAAGAACAAGGTCGAGAGCTTGGTGGCATAAGGCGCGCCTCGGTCCGTCAAACCGGGCACAAAGCGACGCACTGCCATGCCAAGCAAGACCGGTACTGTCACGATCAGGAAAATGCTGACGGCGGTTTTACCGATCGAGACTTCCCCGTCCAGTGCCTCACCGACAATCTGTTGATAGGCCATGCCAAGAATCAGCGGGATGGTCACCACGCTGAGCAAACTCGCGACGGCAGTCAGCGACACCGAAAGCGCAACGTCTCCTCTTGCAAGCGAGGTCAGAAAATTCGATGTCACGCCGCCCGGCGCCACGGCGATCAACATCACGCCCATCGCGATTTCCGGCGCCAAAGGCCAAATGGAGACCAGAAGACAACCAACAAGCGGCAACAGCAGCATCTGGAAGCCCAGCCCAACCAGCATGTCACGCGGCTGCGTCAGTAATCGGCCGAAATCGGAAATCCGGAGCCCCAACCCCAAGGTGAACATCATGAAGGCCAGGACCAAAGGCAGGACGATGTCAGTGACGATCCCCATTTCGAACCTCATTTTCGATTTTGACCGCCGCTCGGCGTGCCGGGAATTTCCCCAATATCACAAAGGCTTCATGAAGGCTTCAAAAGGATAGACAGCATCAACGCTTGATCGTTTTCCGTAGCGAAGATGGCGCCCTGCCGTACAACGCCCGGAACACATCGTTGAACCGCCGGATGCTCTGAAAGCCGGCGGCGAAGGCAATCTCCGACATCGGCATTTCTCCGAAATCGATCAGCCGTTTCGCCCGCTGCACTCTGACCGTGGCCGCGACCTGGGCCGGGCTTGCCCCGGCATGCCGGGCAAAAAGCCGGCACAGGTGCCGCGCACCAATCCCGAGGCTGTCCGCCAATGCCGTGACCTGTTTGTCATCGAGATAACCCGCTTCGATCATCCGCATCGCCCTGCCGACAGTGGCAGCGGTGCCGCGCCATGCCGGGCTTCCCGGCGCGGCCTCGGGTCGGCATCGCAGGCATGGCCTGAACCCGGCATTCTCCGCAGCCGCTGCGGTCGGGTAGAAGCTGACATTGGCGGACTTTGCTGGACGAACCGGGCAGACCGGCCTGCAATAGATCTTCGTGGATCGCACACCGGAAAAGAACAGGCCGTCAAATGCCCGGTCCCGCGCCAGACGCGCCCTGTCGCATGTCTCGGGATCGGGGAAGTCTGTCTCGTCGGATTGCATAGCGACATGATCCTCCGGAGATCCTCGCAACGCTAGCCGGAATCGGACTCGATCCCGGGATGACAGCCGAATACAGCCAGCAAGACCACAACGCGGGTGCGACAAAAGGTTAACCGGAGGTCTCCCATGTTGCACAAAACCCCGAATATCGCTGCCGAAACCAGCCTGCTCGTACTGCTGTCCTTTCTCTGGGGTGGCTCTTTCACCCTGACCGAAGTGGCGCTCGATACCGTGCCACCCGCCAGCATCGTCGCCGCGCGTCTCACCATCGGCGCGGGTCTTCTCGTCCTGAACGCACTTTGGATACGGTTGAAATTCCCGAACACGATAGCCTCCTGGTCCGCCTTGCTGATGCAGGGCATCCTGCAAAGTGCCTTGCCTTTCACATTGATCAGCTGGGGACAGACCCGAATCGACAGCGGTCTGGCAGGTTTGCTGAACATTACGCCGCCGCTCTTCGTCTTTCTGATCAGTCTGATCCTGCTCGGCGACCGTGCCAATCTCGGCAGACGCTTCACCGGCACAGTAATCGGCTTTGCCGGTGTTGCGGCAACGCTTGGCCCCGCCGCCTTCGCCGACGATCAGGGCTCCGTCCTCGGGCAGCTTGCAATCACCGGCGCCAGTCTCAGCTATGCCCTGGCCGCTCTCTTCGCCCGACGCTTCTCCGGCCAGCCTCCTATCCTGACCGCAGCCTGTTCCATGAGCATGGCAGCGGCAATTATGGTCCCGGCGGCGTTCCTGACCGACCAGCCCCATACCCTCTCCCCCAGCACCGAGGGCCTCGCGGCAATCCTTGGCCTCGGGTGTTTCTCAACCGCCATCGCCATGGCAATCTATTTCCGGCTGGTCCGCACGCTTGGTCCGCTCGGCGTCACGACCGGCAGCTATCTCAGGGCTGGCTTCAGCATGCTGCTCGGGGCATTCCTCCTCGGAGAAGCGCTCTCCGGTGCACAGATGCTCGGCTTCGTCCTCATCCTGCTTGGGGTCGCGGTGACGACGGGCCAGATCCGGTATCCGCTCAGAGTCCGCCATGCACAATGACGGCAATCCCCTCATCCGGCTCCGGCGTCTCGAAGTATCGGGAGACCAGGTCGAAATCGTCATCGCTCGGCGCGAAAGCATGTGTCCCGCTCGCATTACGCTTACGGAGACGCTCCCTGCATCGCGCATCGGGCAGGTCGAGATAATGCAGGATCGGCAGGACCTCCGCCTCTTCGGCTACGCCCCGCATCCAGGCTCGCAATCCCCGAGTATTGGCCGGAAAATCCAACACCACTGACGTACCGTCACGCAGCAGGGAGACTAGGTGCGGCTCCATGACTGCCCGCAGCCGGGCCGAAAAGCGGACGTAATCGTCGAAGCAGTGCAGCTCTGGCCCATAGAGGGTGCTCATCCAGTCATCCTCGCTGATCAGCAACGCGTCGGATTGACCAGACAGGCGTTTGGCGAAAGTCGATTTACCAGCGGCGATCTTGCCGCAGAACAGATGCAATATGGTGGACATGGCGCTTTACCGTTTCCGGGTCGGGAATCCCGGCTGCGGGCGTACCCGCGGGTTTTGGAACAAGGGTTTACGATGACCCGGCCTGTTGGTCAGACCGGGTCGGTAATAACTCGGCGCACCACGAGGGTCGCCACCTTGTTCACAAGCGCGTTCATGCCTTTTGACTAGCGCATCACGCGCGCTCCGTCACGCAGAAACCACTTTGCTATCTGCGGACGCTGTCTCTAGAGTCCGCCGCACGGAGCCAAGCCACGGGAGGGACTGATGGGCGAATTCATGCAATTGACGGCGTCGGATGGGCACAAATTCGACGCATATCTGGCGCAGCCGAGCGGCAAGCCTCGCGGCGGCGTCGTTGTGGTGCAGGAGATTTTCGGCATCAACGCACATATTCAGAGCGTGGTGGACGATTATGCGGCCGAGGGATACCTGGCGATCGCGCCGGCCCTGTTCGACCGGATCGAGCCGAAGCTCGAACTCGGTTATGAAGCCGATGACATCGAAAGAGGCATCGACTTGAAAGGCCGTAGCGAAACCGACCCTGCATTGCTGGATATCGCCGCGGCACGGGACACGGTCGCCGCAGCGGGCAAGGTCGGCGTGGTCGGCTATTGCTGGGGCGGGTTCCTCGCCTGGCTGGCCACGACCCGGATCGACGGCTTTGCCGCTGGCGCGAGTTATTACGGAGGCGGCATCGGCTCAGTTGCAGAAGAGAAGCCGAAATGCCCGGTAATCTTCCATTTCGGTGAGCAGGATCACGCCATCCCCATCGAGGATGTCGACAAAGTGAAAGCGGCCCATCCGGAACTGACCGTCAACATGTACCCGGCCGGCCACGGCTTCAATTGCGACCACCGGGGAAGCTTCGATGCCACCAGCGCGAAGGTCGCCCGCGAGCGCACAATCGCGCTTTTCAACGCGCATATTGGCTAACACACGTCCGCTCGCCATTATCGCGGAGTCTGACAAGGCTCCGCGATAGATCTGGCACATTAGGTTTGAAGCCAGCAGAGCGGGGCTGCTCTTCATAGCCCGCGCGGTCCAGTAACAGCATTCAGAATGTCCAAGTGAGATTTATCGAGGTGTCAGGCTCGCAATCTCTTACAATCATCTGGAGCGGCTTGAAAATTCCTCGGTAATTCGGCTGATTGTTCAGCGCATATCCGATGTCTTGTAGGTGAGCATAGACGGTTGGACTCTTCCATCATTGCAATCGATTACCGAGATCCGGCATGGATCGGGATAGCATTTTTATCCGGATTGCTATTCCGCCAGATCAGCCTGCCGCCAATGGTCGGGTTCTTAATCGCCGGCTTCGTATTGCACCTTTTCGGCGCTGAAAGCGGTCCGTTCCTTATTTCCATAGCGGATATGGGTATCACCCTGCTGCTTTTCACCATTGGCTTGAAGCTGAGATTGAACACCTTGCTGCGCCCGGAGATCTGGGCGACCACAAGCCTGCATATGGGCGCGACGATTATCATAGCCGCCGCATTTATCGCGACGCTGGGCTGGGCCGGTTTTCTTCTATTCGAGGGTATGGATTATCAGACAGCGCTGATCATCGCGTTCGCCCTGTCTTTTTCGAGCACCGTCTTCGCCGTCAAAACCCTGGAAGAGCGGGGCTCACTGATGTCGCGCTATGGTCAAGCCGCGATCGGCATCCTGATCATGCAAGATATCGCCGCCGTAGTTTTCCTCGCCTTCTCCGCAGGAAAACTGCCTTCTATCTGGGCGTTATCTCTCCTCGCCCTTATTCCCGCGCGTCATATGTTGGGTTACCTGATGGAGCGGAGCGGTTATGGAGAACTGCTGACCGTTTTTGGATTCAGCGTGGCACTCGGCGGCGCTGCACTATTCGAATCTGTGGGCATGAAGGGCGATCTTGGCGCACTGGCAATGGGGGTGCTTCTGGCGGGTCACACCAAGACCAAACACCTCGCCAATATACTGATGAACTTCAAAGATGTGTTTTTGGTCTGTTTCTTCCTGACCATCGGGCTCACCGGTCTGCCAACATGGGAAACCGCAGCGACTGCTATGGTTTTGCTGATTCTCATTCCGATTAAAACACTCCTGTTCACTTGGCTTTTGACGAAGTTTCGGATGCGCGGCCGGGGTTCGACGTTTGGCGGGCTGGTCCTGGGCAACTATTCCGAATTCGGCCTGATCGTTATCGTCATCGCCATTGGCGCGGACTGGCTAGCAGGCGACTGGTTGACAGTCATCGCTCTGGCACTGTCCATTTCCTTGATTATCTCCTCGACCATGAATGTTTACGCGCTGGAGATTTACAGACGTCTCAGCGAGACCGTGGCACGATGGGAAACTCGAAAACGCTTAATCGGTGACGAAGATATCGATCTCGGCGGGCACCGCATTCTGATCTTTGGAATGGGGCGTGTCGGACGAGCCGCATATGATGAAATGCGCACCCATGCGGAAGACAAAATCGTCGGGATCGATCTGGATGAAACACAGGTTGAGCGAAACTGCGATGAGGGGCGCAACGTTGTCCTCGGCGACGCCACAAATTCCGAATTCTGGTCTCGTCTCGTGACCCCTCATGCGGACATCGAAATGATCCTGCTCTCGATGTCGAAACACCAATCCAATATCGATGCCGCAAAGCAGATGCGTGAGCGCGGGTATAAAGGCCCCATCGTCTCCACATCGCTTTTTCCGGACCAGGAACAGGAACTCCTGGAAAACGGCATCGACGAGGTTTTCAACATCTACGAAGAGGCTGGAAGCGGCGCCGCGACGCGCATGTACGGACTGTTGGAAAACCAACGGCCTTAACAAACAGCTGTCTGTCATTCAGCCGAATGACTTCACACCGTCATATGCCGGGTAGCGTGTAGTCGCTGAACTGCTCGCGCAATGCCATCTTGGACAGTTTTCCCGTCGCTGTATGCGGAAGCGCGTCTACAAAGACGACATCGTCCGGCAACCACCATTTCGCGACCCTGTCGCCAAGGAACGCTTTCAGCTCTTCAGTGGTAACGTTCGCGCCACCCTCCAGTACCGCGATCAAAAGCGGCCGCTCCACCCATTTTGGATGCGGCACTGCAATCACTGCACATTCGGCAACGTCCGGATGCGCCAGCGCCGCACTTTCCAGGTCAATCGAACTTATCCATTCCCCGCCGGACTTGATGACATCCTTGGTCCGGTCGACAAGGAACAGGAAGCCCTCAGGGTCTATCCGGGCCACATCGCCGGTCTTCAGCCAGCCCTCTTCATCGAACGCACTGGCCGTAGCAGTCTCGTCATTGTAATAGGCGCTCATAACAGCGCCGCCCCGCACAAGCAGCTCTCCAAAAGCGACGCCATCATGGGGCAGCCTGCCCCCATCTCCGTCGACGATCTTGAAATCGACCCCAAAAGCACGACGCCCCTGTGAAGTCTTGAGCTCCATCCTGTCGTCTTCAGGCAGGGCGCGCTGCCGGGCATAGAACGAATTGACCGAGCCGACCGGGCTCATTTCGCTCATCCCCCAAGCCTGAACCACCGTGACTCCGAAATCCTTTTCAAACTCCTCGATCATCGGTTTCGGCGCAGCCGAACCACCGACAAGCACGCACTCGAAGCCTTCAGGTTTTCGTCCATGTTTCCGCATTTCCGCGAGCAGGCCGAACCATACCGTCGGCACGCCCCAGCTCGTATTGACCTTCTCCTCATCCATAAAAGCGAAAAGCCCCGCCCCATCGAGACGCGCGCCGGGAAGAATGAAATCGGTGCCGACCAGAGGCGCGGCGAAAGGCAAACCCCAGGCATTAACATGAAACAAGGGCACAACCGGCAGAAGCGAACGCTCCGGGCTGAGGCCTATGCTTTGTCCGACAGCGAGAAGCCCCATGGTATGGATCAACGTAGAGCGATGGGAATAGAGCACGCCCTTCGGATTGCCGGTCGTGCCCGACGTATAGCAGAGTGCGGACGCCTGCCGTTCATCAAGGTCAGGCCAGATGATGGTGTCCAGCTGTCCTTTAAGCAGATCCTCGAATGCCAGAACGTCCAGTGCGGTTTCAGGCAGGTCTTCCGCCGCGCACATCACGACATAACGCAGGTCGGTGGGAAGCCTGTCCGCCAGCTTTTCAACCTGCGGCAGGAAACTGGTCTCCAGAAACAGAATCCGGTCTTCTGCATGGCTGACGATATAGAGAATCTGATCCTCGAACAGCCGCGGGTTGATCGTATGGCAAACCGCGCCGATGCCTGAAATGGCATAATAAAGCTCGAAGTGCCGGTACCCGTTCCAGGCCAGTGTCGCGACCCGGTCGCCATCCTTGATACCGAGTTGCCGGAGTGCATGGGCAAGACGAGATACCCGTTTATGCGCGTCTGCATAACTGTATCGATGCACGTCGCCCTCGACGCGCGCCGATATCACGCGCGCATCACCGTGAATCTCAGCAGCAAAATCAAGAATGCTCGGAACCGTCAGGGGACGGTCCATCATATTGCCTGGCAGCATGTATTTCCTCCCTCGCGCATGCCCGCTCTCCGGCCGACTGTGCTGCGATCTGTTAAGACTCTAGCAAAGCCGGACCGTGATTGAACAGTGTCCCGCGTTGCCGGACAGGAGGGTCAGGGGCATAATCCACGTCAATATTGAACAAAGGCCCGAAAACGGGCATGCCTATAAGGGGAGAACGTCATGACACATCCAGCATTCACCAAAGGAAACGTCGCGGTCATCACAGGAGCGGCCTTGGGAATCGGGCGAGCAGCCGCGCTGAAGTTTGCAGAAATGGGCCTGAAGGTCTGTCTGGTGGATTTGCCTTCGAAAGATCTTGAGGAAGCAACGGCGGCGGTGACGGCAAATTCGGACAACCCCGGCTCGGTTATCGCCATGGCCACAGACGTTTCCGATCCCGGCGCAATGCAGGAACTCGCGGCCAATGTGCAGAATAAGTTCGGCGGCGCAGACATCCTGCTGAACAATGCCGCCTCTCGCGCCGGACGAGGTTTCGACGCCGATATCGAAGACTGGCGACAGCTCATCGAAGTCAATCTCTGGGGGGTGATCTACGGCACGCGCGCCTTCCTGCCCGGTATGAGGGAGCGCGGCACGCCTGCCGTCATCGTCAATACCGGCTCCAAGCAAGGCATTACCAACCCGCCGGGCCATACGGTCTACAATCTCAGCAAGGCGGCGGTGAAGTCCTACACGGAAAGCTTGGCCCACGAGTTACGCAGCAGCGGCGCCGACCATGTGACGGCGCACCTGCTGGTGCCGGGCTGGACAACAACAGGCAAGAGCGAACATCGGCCAGGCGCCTGGCTGCCTGATCAGGTGATCGAGCGCATGGTGCAGGGCATCGACAAAGACTCCT
The DNA here is from genome assembly GCF_039990255.1 of Nisaea sp. Classification (GTDB taxonomy): domain Bacteria; phylum Pseudomonadota; class Alphaproteobacteria; order Thalassobaculales; family Thalassobaculaceae; genus Nisaea. The sequence continues at coordinate 105,062 of NZ_JBDXGG010000023.1, forward strand.
TCTACATCATCTGCCCCGATGACGACGTCACAGAGGAAGATGATCGCCGCCGTATGCTCTGGGGCGCGGGCGACATGACGGAAGATCGCCCGGCGCTCTCCCGCTGGCATCCAGAGTGGAAGGATGCATTCGAGAGCTTTACCCCGTGAAGAGTCCACATTTCGTTGTCTGGGCACCCTTGAGGGATAAAGTTCGCGCCGGACAGGATGAGAGACGCAAGGGGGGGAGCTGCCTCAGATTGATAGGCACCTGAATGTTTTGTGCCCAGACACAGCGTAATTGACCTTCTGAGAATCAAATCTCCCGATAGCTGTCCCCCGGATTGTTACCTTGGTAGACTTGCAGACTGGTCGTACCGAGGTCGTCCAAGGTGGCCGGTGCGTTCCCATTCGGGAGATTTTCATTGATCCTCGTGAGTGAATCCAGCTTCGCATCAGTTACAAAAGCTTTTGCCAGATCTTCATCATGGACCCGTATATCTCGTTTGTATTTCTGTTGATATCCGGTGGGATCATAGCTGACAGTCACATTGCACCATTTAGCCATGGAGTTTCGTCCTTTCCCGATAGGTTTCCGAGCATCTGTGCTGCGTATCGCCAGATTACGACAACAAACAGATGCTATTTTCGGAAGACGCCTCCTGGCGAAATTAGTGAAAAGAGTATTTGCAGGCCAAGCCGACAATTGGATGAAATAGCGCCCCGATCTTCAACCGCCCGCAATCTCGACAACGGTCCGGCCGCGCACCGCACCCTTGAGGATTGCCTTTCCAAGTTCCGGCAGGTCTTCCATCGTGTGGCGCTCGATCATGTGATGCAGCTTCCGCATCGGAAGCTCCTTCGCGATCCGCTGCCAGACCTGCAGCCTGCGCTCTTTCGGGCACATCACGCTGTCGATACCGAGGATGCCGACACCGCGCAGCAGAAAAGGCAGCACGGTGGTATTCAGATCGTTCCCGCCGGCAAGGCCGACCGCCGCGACAGCACTGCCATATTTCATCTGGGTCAGCAGGTTCGAAAGCGTCACCCCGGCGACATTATCGATACATCCGGCAAACCGTTCGGCCGCCAGCGGGCGTGATGGCGCCTCTGCCAGCTCCGCCCGGTCGATCACCTCGGAGGCGCCGAGATCGCGGAGATAATCCGCCTGCTCCGGACGTCCGGTCGATCCGGCGACGCTGTAGCCAAGGTTGGCGAGTATCGCGGTGGCGACACTGCCGACGCCACCGGCCGCACCGGTAACCAGCACCTCGCCCTGATCCTTCGACATGCCATGCCGTTCCAGCGTGTCCACTGCCAGCATCGCGGTGAACCCGGCAGTACCTATAGCCATGGCATCGTCGAGCCCTATCCCCTCCGGCAGCTTGACCAGCCAGTCGCCCTTCACCCGGGCCAGTTCGGCATATCCGCCCCAGTGCATCTCACCAACGCGCCAACCGGTCAGCACAACCTTGTCGCCCGGCTTGAAATCGGGATTCTCGGAAGTCTCGACGGTGCCAGAGAAGTCGACGCCCGGAACATGCGGATAATTCCGCACCAGACGGCCGATCCCGTTCAGCACCATGCCGTCCTTGTAGTTCAGCGTGGTATAGGCGACACGCACAGTGACATCGCCGTCCGGCAGGTCCGTCACCGGCACCTGTTCGATCGCCGCTGTGACCTTTTTATCCGCCTCGCGCAACAGCACAGCTTTGAATGTATCGCTCATTTTTCACTCCCCTGCTCCGAATGGCTTTCGCATCGCCACCCGTTTTTCACTCGGAAAATTCGCTACTTCCGATTGCCAGGCGAGCCGAAGTGGCTCGTCCATTTCGTTCGGTGCCACGATGCTGAAACCGATGCGCTCATAATAGGGCGCATTCCACGGCACATCGATGAAGGTTGTCAGGCTAATGTTTGGAATGCCTCTGCCCGCGAAGAAGCGCTCCACCGCATCCAAAATTGCAGCCCCTCGGCGTGCCCCGGCATGATCCGGATGCACGTCAAGTTCACGCAGATGCAGCCCATCGCCCAATATTTTGAGGTGTGCCACCCCAACCGGCCGGTCGTCGGCATCGACCGCAACCCAGAGCCACCAGTTATCCTGCGCCGCAGCCAAAGTCTCCGCGTCGTCAACCGGATCACCGGCTGCTTCTGGATAGGGTGTTTCAAGAAACATGCGGCCCGCCGCCCGCTGGATGTCCCGGACGATTTCGATCTCGTCCGGGCGCGCCAGCCGGCACGGGCCGCCGGTATTGTCCGTCATTGCAAGCCTTTTAGCGCAGCGGCTCGAGGATTGAGACATAGTTCGCCACGGCAGCCCCGCCCATATTAAAGATACCGCCCATCTTGGCGTCCTTGATCTGCATATCTCCGGCATCGCCGCGCAGCTGCATGGAGGTCAGGACATGCATGGAAACGCCGGTGGCGCCGATCGGATGTCCCTTGGCCTTCAGGCCGCCGGACGGGTTGACCGGCAGCTTACCGTCCTTATGGGTCCAGCCTTCCTTCACGGCGCGCGCACCCTGCCCCGGTTCAGTCAGGCCCATCGCTTCGTACTCGATCAGCTCGGCAATGGTGAAACAGTCATGGGTCTCGACAAAGCTGAGATCGTCCAGACCGACACCGGCAACACCGAGTGCCTGCTTCCAGGCTTCACCACACCCCTCGAACTGGATGATGTCGCGCTTGGACAGAGGCAGGAAGTCGTTCACCTGTGCTGCGGCCCGGAAGGCGATGGCCTTGTCGCGGCCAAGCGCGGTCTCGACATCGGTCAGCACCAGTGCGGCGGCGCCGTCGGAGACCAGCGAGCAATCGGTCCGCTTCAGCGGGCCGGCGACAAACGGGTTTTTCTCGGACTCGTTACGGCAGAACTCGTAGCCGAGATCCTTGCGCATCTGGGCATAGGGATTATGCACGCCGTTGGCATGGTTCTTCGCCGCGATCATGGCGAGCGCATCGGACTGATCGCCGTGGCGCTGGTAATAGGCCTGGGCAATCTGACCGAAGACACCGGCGAAACCGCCCTCGATGCCGGCCTCTTCCTTCAGATAGCTCGCCTTCAGCAGCGTCTCGCCGATCTGCTTGCCCGGCAGCTTGGTCATCTGCTCGACACCAACGCAGAGCACGACGCGCGCTTTCTTTGCGGCAATCAGGTTAAGCCCCTGATGCACCGCCGCACTGCCCGTGGCGCAGGCGTTTTCGACACGGGTCGCCGGTTTGAACCGGAACGCGTCGGAGCTCTGAAACACCAGGCTCGCAGTAAAGTCCTGGGGCGAGAAACCGCCATTGAAATGGCCGAGATAGACGGCATCGACGTCTTTCGGCTCGAAGCCGGCATCAGCCACGGCTTCCGCCGCGACCTTGACGATCATGCTCTCAACATCTTCGTCCTCATGCCTGCCAAACGGCATATGGGACCAACCGACGATACATCCGGTCATAAGACCTACTCCCTGATTTTCTGCGCCGTCCGTATACGGCTTGGATTCTCCCTAGCAGAAATCCGGGAGGAGTCCCACACTTCAATGCTGCACTGCGGAATGTAAGCGGGGCCAAGCTGATCAGATAGGCGCCCGTTTTGGCGCCACAAGAGTTTTATTTCTGCCGGTAGGCGCTGTCGCTGTGATCACGAAATCCGGTGAATAAACGCGTTGCAGCTCTTCACGTGCTGCAAAGCTCTTAACCATCAACGCGGGTGTAGGAGATAACCACCGCTACGTCGGTCTCAGGGTCCGGTGGCTCACCGAAAGCACGCATTGGCCCGTCAGTGATTTGTGGCGCGTTCAGACGCGAAGGCCTCACATGCTGAAGACGAGAAACTTTACAACGATTTTTCTCCATAACATCCATCTGGTAATCGATGAATTTAAGACCATCGTCATTCAACTCGGCTGTGAGCCAGTGCGCGGCGGTGATCTGGCCCGGCCCAAGCAATACTTCCCATCGGCCAATCATATAAGCGAACCGTGTCCCCGACGGGCAGGCCTCCATTAACGTCCTGGCGTCATCCAGAGCCAAAGGCTGATCGGACGATCCCATTAGGTCTACGATCACTTCAGCGCCACCGGTCTTGATCCGGCTAAGGACGAGAAGCAATCCGTTCACCTGATGGTCAAGAGTTTCCCGGCCGTTCGACGCCGGTGGCCGTTGCTGTTCCCCTTCCCAATAAGCACCTAACATCTCATCGACGGTTGAAGGAGGCGCCCAATTCTTGGGAAAATTGGACCGGAGAGCTTTGGTACAAGAGGTGTAATTTCCCTTGTCCAGAACACCGCAGATCGTGCAGAGCGCGCAATTTGAAACCGCTTCGCATACCTTGTCTGCATCATTTACAGGATTTAGAACCGGCATGTTCTGTCCCTCTCCGCATCATCCTTTGGCGAAGAGACGCAATAGACAGGGTTCAGTGAACGATTAAGTTCGAGCCGGACGGATCCGGAAGCTCACAGGGTTTCGACGAACCTGACCGGCGCACCCGACGCCTTGCCGATTAATTCGTCCTCTCGCATGACGATGTTACCCCGCACCAGCGTCGCCATCACCCAGCCAGTCACCTGCTTGCCGTCATAGGGCGTCCAGCCGCATTTGCTGGCGATCCAGTCATTCGTGATGGTGCGTTTCGCCTTCAGATCGACGATGGCGAAATCGGCGTCATAGCCGCGCGCGATCCGGCCTTTGCAGGCAATGTTATAGACCCGCTGCGGGCCGGCCGATGTCAGCTCGACCAGGCGGCGCAGCGACAGCCGGCCTTCGTGCACATGGTTCAGCATGTTGACCAGCAGGGTCTGGACCCCGGTCATCCCGCTCGGCGTCTGCGGATAGGGCTTCGCCTTTTCCTCCAGCGTGTGCGGCGCATGGTCGGAGCCGATCACGTCGACCACGCCCTGCTCGATGGCGCGCCAGAGCGCATCCTGATGATGCTTCTCGCGCACTGGCGGGTTCATCTGGGCGAGAGAACCCAGCTCCTCATAACAATCGGGCGCCACCAGGGTCAGATGGTTCGGCGTCACTTCGACCGTCGCAACGTCCTTATTGGCGGCAAGAATGTCCATCTCCTCCGCCGTCGTCACATGCAGGACATGAACGGGCCGCCCAGCATCGCGGGCGAGTTTCAGAATGCGATTGGTCGCGAGCACGGCGGTTTCCTCGTCGCGCCAGATATTGTGAACGCGGGGGTGCCCCTCTTCATCGGCGATATGCTTCCGCTCTTCCAGCCGGTATTCGTCCTCGGCGTGAACGGCAAAGCGGCGGCGCCCGTCGGCCAGGATCTTCGCCAGGGTCTCGTCGTCCTTGGCCAGCAGGGAGCCGGTCGAGGAGCCCATGAAAATCTTGATACCGGGACAGCCCGGCAGGTTCTCATATTCATGCAGCTTGCCGACATTCTCTGCCGAACCACCAACGAAGAAGGCGAAATCGACCCAGCCTCCGGCCTCCCCCCGGGCGATCTTGTCCGCGTGTGTTTCCGGCGTCAGGGTCAGCGGGTTGGTGTTCGGCATCTCGAAGATCGCCGTCACCCCGCCCATGGCCGCCGCCATGGTGCCGTGCGCGATGTCCTCTTTATGCTCCGCGCCCGGCTCGCGGAAATGCACCTGGGTATCGATCACACCGGGCAACACATGCAGACCAGAAGCGTCGAACACTTCCGCCGCCGATCCGGCATCGAAGCTCCCCAGCCCGGCAATCTTGCCGTCCTTCACCGCAATATCCATCGCCTCGATCGCGCCGAGCGTGGCGACAGTACCGTTCTTGATAATCAGATCGTAGGAGGACATGGGAGCGGGCCTTTCGGGAGAGACGGGAAGCGGGCGCCTAGCGATACAACTGCATGCGGCCACAGACAAGCCGGAGAAAAGCGAATCTTTTTCGTTCTGATACGAGAGACTGGCTGATCCTGAAACAGATCTGTGTCGAGACGGGCTAGAGAGGTTTGCCTGCTTTCAGCTCTTCCAGCGCGTCGAGACGTTCCACGATCCAGGGCATGTGCGGGTTGATTTCAAGTGCGGCGGTGAAGGCCTTGATGGCGCCATCGGCGCTCTCTATCTGCTCGTAGATCAGGCCAAGCCCCGAGAGCGCGCCGAAATGCCTTGGCTCAAGCGCCAGTGTTCGCTCGATATCGCGAACGGAGCCCGCCAGATCGCCCGTGAGATAGAGCAATGTCGCCCGCTTGTTCCAGGCTTCGGCGAAGTCGGGATCGACCTCCAGGATCGTCCTGAATATCCCGATAGCTTGTTCAAGCCGTCCCGCATTCATCAGAAATACGCCACGCTGGAAGCGGAGATCGATTTCCGCGTCCGAACCGTGCTGGGACCAGATCGCCCAGATCTCTCGTTCGATAGGGCGGGCTTCGGCGGCCGACGCAGCCGACTTGAGGTCCGCGAATAACGGATCGAGCCGCGTATCTGTCTGATCCGCCAAAACCGGAGGGGAAAGGAAGATGGCGAACAGGGCCGCGAGGATCAGTCTCAGCATAAAACCGACATAGATCCCGATCCGACTCTGCCAAGGGTTTTACGATAACGCGTTATCGAGCGCCTCCGGCTTCGGCCCGCCAGTCGCCCAGTCGAGCAGTTCAACCGTATGCACGACCGCTACGCCGCTGCCCGACGCAATCTGCGTGATGCAGCCGAGATTACCCGCTGCGATCACTTCTGGCGCAGTCTTGGCAATATTGGCCAGCTTGCGGTCCCGTAGGCGGGTGGCGATTTTCGGTTGCAGCATGTTGTAGGTGCCTGCCGAGCCGCAGCAGAGATGCCCTTCTGGCACATCCTTTACGGCAAAGCCCGCCTTGCGCAGCAGAGCTTGCGGCAGGCTCTTGATCTTCTGGCCGTGCTGCATGGAACAGGCGGAATGATAGGTCACCCGCAACCCGTCCCCGGCGCTGCTCTCCGGCAGGTCGAGATCCGTCAGCAGCTCGGTGATGTCCTTCGCCTTGCCCGCGATCCGCCCCGCCTTCTCTGCATAGGCCTTGTCCTCGCGCAGCAGGAAACCGTAATCCTTCACCGTGGTGCCGCAGCCGGACGCATTGATGACAACCGCATCAAGACCGCCTTCCTGCTCTTCCAGCGCCGCCCAGGCATCGATATTCGCGCGGGCCGAGGCCATGGCCGCCTCTTCCTTACCCATGTGATGGGTCAGCGCACCGCAACAGCCGGCATCTTTCGGCACCACTACCTCGACATTGTGGCGGGTCAGCAGGCGAATGGTCGCATCGTTGATCGACGGCGCCAGTGCTTTCTGGGCGCACCCGGCGAGCATCGCCACCCGGAGTTTGCGCGGACCCGCCGCATCATGTGTGCCGATTTTTTCGAGCGGGCTGCGTGCGGGAAGCTGTTTCGGCGCAAGGGACAGCATGGCCTTAACACGGCCACCTAACGCATCGCCAAACAGCCCGGCGAACGGTCGCGCCATCGCCGCCCCGAGCAGGGCGAAGCGAAACCGGTTCGGGTACGGCAGAAGCCAGGCCAGCAGGGAACGCAAAGCCCGATCAAGCAGAGGCCGGGTATAGGTCTCCTCGATATGGGCGCGGGCATGATCGACCAGATGCATATAGTTCACACCGGACGGGCAGGTCGTCATGCAGGAGAGGCAGGAAAGGCACCGATCAACATGCCGAACCACCTCGTCATTGGCGGGTTTGTCATTCTCCAGCATATCCTTGATCAGGTAGATCCGGCCGCGTGGGCTGTCCAGTTCGTCGCCGAGCAGCACAAAGGTCGGGCAGGTCGCGGTACAGAAACCGCAATGCACGCACTTGCGCAGGATGCTCTCAGATTCCTTGACCGCCGGGTCGGCGAGCTGGGCGAGGGTAAAATTCGTCTGCATTGTATCTCGCCCTCTCAGACGCCCGCATACATGCGGCCGGGGTTGAGAATATGTTTCGGATCGAAACTCTCCTTGAGGCGCTGACTCAACCGGGCAACAGCCTCGGGCTGCGGATGGAAAACCGGAACGGCCGCCCGGATCTCCTGCCCGGCGCGCACCAGCGTCGCATGCCCACCGTCAGCAGAAACGGCGGCGCGCACAACCTCGGCACCTGCGTCATTCGAAACCGGAAGCCGAAGCCAGATCAGGCCTCCGGCCCAGTCGGAGAACCAGGCGGCGCCATCCATCGCGGAGAGCGTTGCCGCGACCCCGGCTCCGGCGGACGGAGGCACCGAAATGCGCCAGACCGGATCTGGCGTAGAGGCGGCCAGGTACTGCACATCGCGCACCTCACGCCAGAAAGCATGACTGTTCATCGTGTGCAGCTCATCGACAGTACCGAAGAGAGACAATTCTGATTTGAGATCAGAACACCTCTTCTCCACGGACGGGCCGAAACCTTCGATGCGCAACGCTGTCACAGATGCTCCGGCACTCTCGATGTAAGAGACAGAAGACTTGGCCGTGAGGCCCACAGGCAAATGAGCCGCAGCGGAGACTTCGTAAGCGCTGTTCATAGCAACGCTCATGGCTTTTACCGCCGCCTCGGCATCGAGGCCGATCACAAGCACGGTATAGATTTTCTCCGGCGAGGGCAGGACCTTCACGTCGATCTTCGTTAACGCCGCCAGCGTGCCGTAAGAGCCGCAAATCACCTTCGGCAGATCGTAACCGGTGACGTTCTTCACCACCCGTGCGCCGGACTTGAACTGCTCGGCCCGCCCGCTGACCGCCTCGAACCCGAGCAGATGATCCCGGGCCGAGCCCGCCTTGATGCGGCGCGGCCCACCGCTATTGATCATCAGCGCGCCGGCGAGACTGCCTCCGGCGGACGCGCCACCGAGAAGTGCGGTCAGGTCCATCGGCTCGAAAGCAAGCATCTGGTTATTCTCGGCCAGCAGCTTTTCCACCTCAGCCATCGGCGTCGAAGGATAGGCAGTGAGCACAAGTTCAGCAGGCTCGTAATCGATCACACCGGAAAGGCCGGACAGGTCCAGCATGGTCTCGGCCTGAAACGGCCGACCGAGGGCACGCTTGCTGGCACGCCCGACAATCTCCAGCGGCTCGCCATTGGAGAGCGCCCAGGCGACCGCCTCCTCAACCTGCTTCGCGTCTTCCGGCTTCAACGTAGATGCCATGTCTCGTCCCTGTTGCCCCGATACGGCTTGCTGCCGCTATTTCGTTTCGTCTGATACAATATTGTCCCGGCTGCGCTTCAGGTCCGGGTGCAGCGATTTTCCGAGGATGTGGTGGCCGTCGCCGACAACATGCGCGCCGGAGCCGACAATCAACGGGTCCGGCCCGCGCACGATCCGCCGGTCCTTGTTGTCGTAGGGCAGGCTGGACAGGAAATGCTGCATACAGGCCAGCCGCGCCCGTTTCTTGTCATCCGACTTGATAACGGTCCATGGCGCATCAGCGGTGTCCGTATAGAAGAACATGGCCTCTTTGGCCTCGGTGTAGTCGGACCATTTGTCGAGCGATGCCATATCAATCGGTGAGAGCTTCCACTGCTTGAGTGGATCCGTCTCCCGCGCCTTGAATCGCCGCTTCTGCTCGTCCTGGGTGACAGAGAACCAGTATTTGAAGAGACGGATTCCGGAGCGGGTCAGCATCTGTTCCAGCACCGGCGTCTGGCGCATGAATTCAAGGTAATCGGCGGGCGTGCAGAACCCCATTACCCGCTCGACACCGGCGCGGTTGTACCAGGAGCGGTCGAACATCACCAACTCGCCCGCCGTCGGCAGATGCTCGATATAGCGCTGGAAGAACCACTGGCTCTTTTCCCGCTCAGTCGGTTTATCGAGAGCAATAACATGGGCACCGCGAGGGTTCAGATGCTCCATGAACCGCTTGATCGTTCCACCTTTGCCGGCAGCGTCGCGGCCCTCGAACAGGATCACGACCTTTTGGCCGGTATCCTGGATCCAGCGCTGCGCTTTCAGCAGTTCGGCTTGCAAACTGGCTTTCTGACGCTCATAGACTGCCCGCTTTATCTTCTCATGATAGGGGTATTCCCCGGTCTCGAAGATGCGGTGAATCTCTTCCTGGCTATGCCGCATTTCGGAGAGGTGATGAAGCGTTTGCCCGGCGGCATCGGTCGCCTCTTTCTGCGCTACATTGTCAGATACAACGCCCTCGGCAGGCACAGGAACGGCTTTGCTCCTGGCCGCGGACCGTGTTCTCCGCTTGGCTGCGGCAGGCTTTGTCATGTCTGTCATATCGATTCTCCCTGATCAACCGGTCCCACCCGGTCGACCATCTGGCGCCCGAAATCCGTCACCATCATTGATCGATATCAAAACCGCGGAATGTCTGGAAACGGTAGTTGGCCGCCACTCACATGCATACGGCCAAGCTCGGCGCACCGATGCAACTGCGGGAAGACCTTGCCCGGGTTCAATAATCCGTCCGGATCGAAAGCGCATTTGACCCGCTGCTGCTGATTGAGGTCCGTCTCCGTGAACATCTCCCCCATAAGATCCCGCTTTTCGATTCCGACACCATGCTCACCTGTCAGAACGCCGCCAAGCTCAACGCAGGCTGTCAGAATGTCCGCGCCAAATGCTTCAGCCCGCTCCAGCTCACCCTCCTTGTTCGCATCGAACAGGATCAGCGGATGCAGGTTGCCGTCACCGGCATGAAAAACATTGGCAACCCGCAGATTGTGCTTCTTTGACATCGCACTCATCCGGGTGAGAATTTCCGGAAGCTGCTTGCGCGGGATGGTACCATCCATGCAGATGTAATCAGGAGAGATCCGTCCGACTGCCGGGAAAGCGGCCTTGCGGCCTGCCCAGAAGGTGTTCCGCTCGTCCTCGCTATCGCTGACGCGGACTTCGCTAGCACCGTTAGCTTCCGCAATCTCACGCACCCGGCCGATCAGGTAATCGACTTCGACCTCAGGCCCATCAAGCTCGACGATCAGGAGCGCACCAACATCGCGTGGATAGCCCGCATGGACGAAGTCCTCCGCCGCGTTGATCGCCGGATTGTCCATCATCTCCATGCCGCCCGGAATGATCCCCGCGCCGATCACGGCTGCGACACAAGCCCCGGCCTCTTCCGGAGTCGGAAAACCAACCAGCACGGCCCGCGCCGTCGATGGCTTGCGCAAGATCCGCACGGTGATCTCTGTCACAACGCCAAGAAGACCTTCGGACCCGGTAATCAGACCAAGGAAGTCATATCCGTCCGCTTCCAGATGCTTACCTCCGAAGCGCAGGATCTCGCCGTCGATGGTGACAAACTCGACGCCAAGAACGTTATTTGTGGTGAGGCCGTATTTCAGGCTGTGCACACCGCCGGAGTTCTCCGCGATATTTCCGCCGATCGAACAGGCAATCTGGCTGGATGGATCAGGCGCATAATAGAAACCGTCATCCTGAACGGCATGAGTTATGCCAAGATTGGTCACACCGGGTTGGGTCACTACCGCGCGGTTATCGTAATCGATATCGAGAATGCGATTGAACTTGCCAAGACCGAGCAGGACACCATCAGCCAGCGGCAAGGCTCCGCCGGATAGCCCCGTCCCCGCGCCGCGCGGCACGACCTTCACACCCGCTTCCTTGCAATAGCGCAGGATATCCGCCACCTGCTGCGTGGTTTCCGGCAGCACAACGATCATCGGGAGTTGGCGGTAAGCGGAGAGACCGTCGGTCTCATAGACACGCATCGAGTCCGTCTCGGTGATCACCCCCTCACCAGGGACGATTGCCCGAAGCGCGGCTGCGATCTCCTCGCGGCGACCGATAACCGACCGGTCCGGTTCCGGCATCTTCATAGCGCTCTCCCGAGTTCTTTTTCGACCACAATAAGGCCGTCGGACATTCGGGGCAATCTGACGTCATTTTTCCGCATGGGAAGATATGATACCACGATACGGAATTACTTTTCCAGACATGAAAAAGGCGGCTGTCCTTACGGACAGCCGCCTTGATCGGATCAGGCCGGGGCGATTAGCCCTGACGTGCCTTGAAGCGCGGATTCTGCTTATTGATCACGTAGGTCCGGCCTTTGCGGCGAACGACGCGACAATTACGGTCCCGCTTCTTCAGCGTCTTGATCGAATTCGCGATTTTCATGACACGAGTCCAAATAATTCCGTCGGGAAGGCTCGCTGCCTTCGAGAAGCGCGGAACATATGGTGGAGGATGGGGGTTGTCAACGCTTGATCCCCGAAAAACGCCCTTACGGAATTGTTTCCCTGATCAGGCCTTTACGGGCTTCAAAGCGAAATAACGGTGGAGTCGAATCTCGCCCGCCTCAAGCAGCGCCGCCAGCCGTGCCCAGCGCTCGACTTCTCCCATCAGAATCTCGAGTTGCCGGGGGCTGGCTGTGATCTTGCCTTCCTGATACCGGTCGATGAAGCTTTGGAAAGCGCGGGTCATGTAGCCGTGATAGTCTTTGCTGATGTTTTCGGACACCCGAACATCCATTTCCAACGCAGCCATTTCCGCGTCGTAACGATCCATCGTCCAGAGGTGAATCGGGAAAGGATCGTTTTTAATCCATTTCTGGACGGCCGCTGAAGGCTCCTTGCCAGGCGGGAGCACGAAATCAGTGAGCGACAATTGCCCATACATTCGAAGCGCGCGCTTCAGAGTACGCAACATCCGGGTCTTGTCCTCGGTCCTGAACATGAACTCCCTGGTCAGGATACAGTCGAAACTGTTCGCCTTGAGCGTGATCTTGGCCGGGTCATACTCCTGCAACTTGACCTTCGAGCGGGTCTGCGACATGTCGATATTGCGTTTGGAGATCTCGGCTAGCTCCGGCACGTTCTCCAGCAGCGTCGCATAGCAGCCAAACTGATTGACCACCGCGATCGTTCCACCGCCCATCCCACTGGTCAGATCGAGCAGGTTCATCTGGTTATCGAGAGCAAACGGCTTGGCCAGAGTCAGCGCGTGCTGCGCGCCGCCCGGCATGTTGAAGCCTTTACCCCAGATAGCCTCGATCATTTCGATGGTTTTCGGGTGCCACGGGCCGAGAATTTCTTCCTCTTCAGGCTCCTCATCCTCAATCTCGAAATCGATATCGAGTTTTGTCTCGTCGACAGAGAGCGTACGCAAAAAATCGTACCAGAAGCGCTTGGCGCGCTTTACCACTTTGCTCTGCCGCCAATCGCCCGCCAAATTATCCCCCAAAGACTTCACACAAATAAAAATACAATTTTACGTTAACCATGAATATTTTAACACTTTATGAATTTACCGCTCAGATTCACTTCATTCCACCTTTGATTTCAAATGAGAAATTTTCAGGCGTCGTTCATCAAAGACTTTCGCGTATCGCCCGTTTCACCGTTTTTTTCAAGTAATAGAAACACAAGTTCGTTGAAAAAGGGGAATTGACGATTATCGCTCGGGGCGGCCTATAGTCGCACCGTGAATCGCAAAATCGGACAATGGACATGAGTGCTGGATTCTCCGAAACCTTTCGGGGCGACGTAAAAGCCTGGGAATGCGACGTCGTCGAACATTTCACCGTCGCATTTTACTACGAGAAATTCGAGGCGGCCGGCTGGCGCTTCCTGAGTGACCACGGCGTCGATCCTCGGAAAACGCGCACAGTGGACTGCTACACACGTTACCATGCCGAACTTCGAAAGGGCGATCTGTTCCACATAGAAACCGGCCTGATCGAAACTGGGCTGCGCCCCGTCATCGCCCACAACCTCTTCAATTCAGAGACAGGGAAGCTCTGCACCACCATGGAGCAGACTCTGGACGGCGCCCCATTGACCGGCTCCAAAGTCGAGTGGGATGGACCGCCGAGGGAAAAGCGGGCGCCTGTAGCAGACTCAGCTAAATGGATCCGCGCCGGAATGGATGTAGTACGGCCGGGCGACTTGGACTGGGCAGGTAAGCTCGGCTTGGGCGGGCTGATCCACCAATTTTCCGGCTCCGGCTTCCATGCCCTTGCGACCATCGGCATGAGCCCCGCTTATCTGCGCGACAAACGTCGTGGCTTCTCGACCTTCGAATTCCAGATCAAGATGGATCACTGGCCAGATAGCGGCGATCTCGTGCATGTCGATAGCACAGTTGCCCATGTCGGCTCGTCCTCTGTGCGAATGGTCCATCGATTGATGGACACAACAAAGAACGTGCAATTGGCCGAACTCAGTCAGTTCGGGGTTCATCTTGACCTCGATGCGCGCAAGCCGACCCGGCTGCCGGAACCAATTCTCGAAAAGGCTAAAGAGCTGCTCGGGCGTTAGATCTCACGCATTAAGAAAAGCGGCGTCCGACCGAAGCTCGATCAAAGTCGGCCCTGCCGCCGCAAAAGCTTCGGCGAGCGCATTGCCGAAGCCTTCCGCACTTTCGGGCCGGGCATAACCGCAATGATAAGCCCCCGCGAGTGCGGAGAAGTCCGGCACCAGCAAATCCGTCCCGAGCGGCTGGACCCCTGCATCAATCATGTGATCCCGGATTTCGCCATATCCGCCATTGTTCCAGACAACCACGGGCAAAGGCATACGCAGCTCCGCCGCGACGATCAGTTCCTCCGCCGTAAACAACAAGCCGCCATCACCGGCAATCGCCATGGCCGGCCTGTTTGGCGCGCCCAGCTTGGCGCCTATTGCCGTCGGCACACCGGTGCCCAGCGTTCCGAAGCCGTTCGGGAAATGCCAGCCATTGGGGTGGCCGATCTGGAAATAGGAAGCGCCAGTATAGGCGACCTGCGTCGAATCGAGGGAGATGAAACAATTCTCCGGCAGATATTCGGCCAGCATATTGAGCATGCGGCACCGATTCATGGTTTCGGGCGTTTCATGCACAGCACGGTTTTCGCTCCAAAGTTTCGCCGCGCGCTCCTCTCCACCTGGAGCTGGCGCACCGTCAAGGTGTTTCGTCAGGGCTGCCATGGTCAGCGCAGCGTCCCCGAGGATCGCGAGATCGGGCCGGAAGCCGCGCACAAGCTGCGCCGGATCGATATCCACGCGGATCAGCCGATCTCCAAGTCGGATGCTCTCAGCACTCGTCCAGAAACTGGTCTCCGCTAATTCGGAACCCACCGCGAGGACGATGTCGGCATCGGCAAGAGCCCGCTGGGTCGGCTCAAGTTCAAGTGTTGCCCCGGCGCTCAGGGGGTGCGTTTCCGAAATCGTCCCTTTGGCGGCCGTAGTCGTCACGACCAGGGCGCCAAGCCGCTCCGCCAGTGCCAGTGCTTCGGCGCCGGCCCATTTCGCTCCGCCGCCGAGAAGCAGCACCGGCCGTTCCGCCTTAGACAAAAGTTCCGCCGCTTTGGTCACGACACCAGATTCCGGGGCTGGCTTTGGTGTCCTTGGCCATGCAGCGGCATCGACGTCGGCAGGCTGGTCGAACAAATCGCGCGGTACCTCCAGCCCAACGGGACGGGGACGCCCGCTGTCGAATTGGGCAAAGGTCTGCGCAAACACTTCCGGCAGGTTTTCGGGAGCCCGTAGCGGATGGTTGAACGCGGTAACTGTCCTTGCCGCGTCATTCTGGTTCGGCATTTCATGCAGGAAGCCCTGCCCCATACCGAGCTCGTTGCTCTTGTTCGCTGCGGCGACGACAAG
This sequence comes from Nisaea sp., assembly GCF_039990255.1. Lineage (GTDB taxonomy): Bacteria > Pseudomonadota > Alphaproteobacteria > Thalassobaculales > Thalassobaculaceae > Nisaea. The sequence continues at coordinate 120,515 of NZ_JBDXGG010000023.1, forward strand.
CATCGGCACGGAATCCGAATAAGCCTGACCGATTCCTGTCGCGGCATTGAGTAGCCCAGGCCCGGTGATAACGGAGCAGGCGGCAGGACGGCCGGTCGCAAGGCCATATCCATAAGCCATAAGCGCTGCGCCCTGCTCATGTCGAGGCGTCACATGACGCAAACCGCTCGATACCAGCGCCCGGTAGAAGGCCACGGTATGCACGCCCGGAATGCCAAAGATCGTATCGATCCCGTAGTTTTCCATCAGTCCGACAATCGCATCGGCGCAGCTTCTCTCGGCCATTCCGCCCCCGTTACTTTCTGATAATTAACGCCGACCCGAGCCGGTACCCTGCACCAGTAGGCACTTCACGGGACCCTAACGCCCGGTCTATCGTCGGCAAAACAACAAATTCTTAAGCGCAGATAAGCCCACTTGGAGAGAGACGCCATGACCACGGACATTCAGCAAGCCCGCATCGACCTTGCCTGCTCACTTCGCTGGTCCGCCCGCATGGGCCTCAACGAAGGTGTGGACAATCACTTCTCTCTGGCCCTGCCCGATGATGACGGCGTCATGCGCGGCAACCGTTTCCTGATCAATCCGTTCGGCTGGCACTGGTCGGAAGTCACCGCCTCCTCAATGGTTCTCTGCGACGGCGACGGCAAGGTCCTGGAAGGCTCCGAAACGGTCGAGGACACGGCCTTCTTCATTCACAGTCAGATGCACAAGAACGTACCGAGCGCCGTTTGCATCATGCACACGCACATGCCCTATGCCACCGCCCTCACGCTGCTGGATGGTGGTCGGCTGGAGATGTGCGAACAGAACGCACTGATGTTCGACGACCGCATCGCCTATGACGACGAATATGAAGGTCTGGCGCTGGATGAAGATGAAGGCGCGCGGATGGCGAGCAAGATCGGCAATAATGCGATCCTGTTCCTTGCCTGCCATGGCATCATCACCACCGGGGCGACGGTGCAGGACACGTTCAACGATCTTTATTACCTGGAACGCGCCGCCAAGGTTCAGGTACTTGCGAAGTCCACTGGCCAGAAAATGCGGACCATCTCGGAGCGGGTTCGCTCCCATACACGCCAGCAAGCCTCAACCGAAAACGCGCGTGTTGCCGATCGTCATTTTAAGGCGCTGCGCCGGATGCTGGAAAAAGAAGAGCCCGATTTTCTGAATTAGGAAGACAAGATTTGTCATCACAGCACATATTGAGTAAACTTATATGGCGAATTTTAAAGCGTAAAAATATAGCTTTGAGAGCAAATTGATTGGTGGCACGATCCCGTTTTGCTGTGGGCAAAGTTCCGCGGCGACGCAGGACCGGGATCGATGGACGGGCACGGGAAAATCGATAGCGATGCCGAGCGGGGGAATAGTGCGCCTACAGATCATGCGCTATTTCCCTATCTTAGCATTCAGAAAGAGGCCAACAGCCTGCGGTCCTTTTATGCCGATCCGGCTAACAGAACACAGCTCCTTGAGGCAATAGGCCGGACTATCGCAGCCCACAAGATCACTCTGCTTTCTATCGACGTCTTCGATACAGCCTTGCTCCGGTCACCGGGATCAGAACTTGGCCGTTTCTGGTCTCTCTCAAAGCGCTTCTATGAAACCATTCCGGAACGCGCCACCGGGCCTGATCCGACGCCGGAAGACACATTGCTTGTCCGCATCGCCGCGATGCGCGCCGCCTACGGAATGCAGCGGCACTCCATCGTTGGCAGCGATCCGTCGCTCGACGAAATTGCCGGAACCGTCTGCGCACTTCTCAATCGACCGGATCTGACGGAACACTACATCCGGACTGAGGAAGAATGTGAGATCGAGGATGTTTCGCTCAATCCGCTGGTCCCCGAGCTCAGAGAGCGATTCCCCTCGCTTCGCACTGTGTTTCTCTCCGACATGTATCTCGACAGTCGGCGGATCGGACAAATTCTCGCGGCAAAACACCATTCCGGATCTCCCCCAAAGATCTATTCCTCAGCGGATGGCAACGGTAGCAAGATTGACGGTGGCCTGTTCGACTATGTTTCGAAGGCACTCAACGTTGAACCGAGTCATGCCCTGCATATCGGCGACAATCTGGAGCACGATTACCGCGGCGCAAAGCGTCGCGGCTGGCATGCGCTGCATCTTCCCTTGCCGGACAAAGAGCTTCACCAACGACGAACCCGTTTTGCCGAAACCCGTGCGGAGATCACCACACTGGATGCCGGTTTCGCGCATGAATGCAGGTTCGCGCCATGATAAAACGGTCCAAAGGAAAAAGAGGCCCCCGGGAGATCGGACGAGACCTTCTCGGTCCGCTCGTGAACCTCTACCTACTGAGGCTGCACGCGCATCTTTTACAGACCGATCCAAAGCGCGACCGTATTCTGTTCGGGCTCCGTGCCGGCCTTCGTATACGCTCCCTCTACAGCAAATGGCTGGAGCAGCGTGGTTCGACCCTTCCCGATCATGCCGTTCTGTTCAAGACCTCGCGCCTCATGGCAGTCAAGGCAGCCTTCAAAGCAGCCCCGGACCTAGCCCTGACCGCTCTCGCCCAGGAACTTGATGGAGAGAGCCTCGACACCATCGTCCGAGCCTTGCTCCGTACGGAGTCTCCAACCAGCCACCTGAAACGAGACATTCCCCAGATCCGGCAACAGCCACTTCACGAGTTCCTGCGCAGGGACATTCCAGTAGCAAAGCGCGTACGGCGCCATCTGAACCAACAGGCGCACCTCTTCGGTGACTATCTCGATGTCATCGCAGGACCGGCGGAGAGGCTTGTTCTGATCGATACCGGATGGCGCGGCACTCAACAACTTCTGCTCGAACGGACCTTCCCTGAGAAAGACTGGAGTGGTCTGTATTTTGGCTGTATCGGGCGCGCTGATATTCTCGGGGCCCGTCCCGGGAGAATGTCCGGGCTGATGTTCGACAGCCCGGACATCGATCCAGAAAACCTTGCCTCGGTCCTCGTCCTTCACCGTCACCTGATCGAAAACCTGTTCGAGCCTTCTTTACCTTCGATCGAGCAACTCGACCGCAAGGACATCGACGCCGTGGCACACGGAGCAGCGACAGAAAACCAGAGCCAGGAATTGCCCGACCTGGCCTATGAAGGCGTCATCGAGCATATCGAAGCCCGCGCATCGGACAATCCGCTGGAGATTTCAGCCGCTTACGCGATGGCGATGACCCGCCTCCCAGACATGATCGCGTCCCCCACCCCGGCAGACCTGGAACAGCTCGCGCTAAAACCGCGCTCTCTCGATCTTGGGCGCACAGGCTCGGTTTCCGTCCTGCTGCCGGCAAAGGACCGCTATCCAGGCGATACGCCAGAAAAGCGGATCGAAGAGGCACTCTGGGGATCGGGTCAAGCGACACTTGAGTTTGACGGAGAACGTCGGGAACGCGCCCAACGGACATTGCAAGCGAAGGTTACACGGTCGCCATGCGCGGATGAGCCATCCGTTGCGATCATCACCCGCACCAAGGATCGCTCCATCCTTCTGGAAAGAGCCGCCCGCAGCGTTGCCAGGCAGACCTATCAAAATGTCCGCTGGGTTATTGTAAACGATGGCGGCGATCCGGAGCCGGTGCGCACTGTTCTGGAAGGATCTCTGGTCGATCCGGGCCGGGTTATCTTCCTCTCGCACCCGGAAAGCCTCGGTATGGAAGCGGCATCCAACGCCGGTATCCGCGCCTCTTCCTCCAATCTGATTGTCATCCACGACGACGACGACAGCTGGGAGCCGGATTTCCTCGAGCAATCCGTCAGTTTCTTGAATCGGCATAAAAGTCTTTACGACGGCGTCGTCTGCCACAGCATTCATATCGAAGAGGTTATCTCCGGCACCACAGTCCTTGAATGCGGCCGCCGCCCCTTCAACAACTGGCTCCAGAATGTGCAGATCGCTGAAATGGCGGCCGGCAATGTGTTCCCACCGATTTCTTTCCTGTTCCGCCGCACATTATGGGAGCGCCTTGGCGGGTTCGACGAGACACTCCCGGTGTTGGGGGATTGGGATTTCAATCTGCGCTTTCTGATGGAAGCCGATATCGGTGTGCTGCCATTGCCGTTGGCTAAATATCATCACCGTTCTGATGAAGGTGAAGACACGGGCGGCAGTTACGCGAATTCCGACAGCGGACGTGAAAATCCGCATGTCGCCTTCAGTGCCATATTGAGAAACCGCTATCTCCGGCGTGCAGCGCGCGAGCCGGGATTTGCCACGCTCGCAGGGCTGATGGGACACGCATATGGATTAGGAGACTTGCGATCACGTCTCCAGACAGCCCCGATCAATGTATCCGGCAGAACAGATGGAGTGGAAACGGAAAGACTGAAAACACGCTGTGACGACCAGCAACAGGAACTCGACCGGCGCTGGGTTCTCCTGCAAATGACCGTAACAGAGATCATCCGCACTCGGGGCCTGTCCGTCGAGGCGGGCGATCTGATCCGGCAGATCTCAGGCCTGGCCGATCAATATATCCAGTCGACCGTGATCCAATCGCCGCCGGACTTCGACGAGATGGCGTACCGGATGGAAAACCCTGATATCGCCCGGGCGATTGCCGAGGGACGCTTCAAAACCGCTTTTGACCACTTCACCAAGTTTGGCCGGCACCAGGGTCGGCAGCGGCCACATGTGGAGCATGTCGACGAGCAACGGATATCCGCCGATGACTGAGCCACTTCCAGCGACCAGCGCCTATATCAGCGCCTTGCAGACAGAAATCAATGCCAACGCGGGAAAGGCGCAGCGGGTGCGGCAAACTATCGAATCCTGCTGGTCCATGGCGACAAGCGCGCTCCCACCAGCAGCCATGATGAACGTCGTCGGGAGTCCGGACGAGACCCATTTCCGAGCGACGATGTGCGATCTGTTTGGCGAGTTGGTACAGCGCGGCAACATCGACCGGACGCACACAGTCCTCGACCTCGGTTGCGGTTGCGGGCGGCTGGCGATCCCCTTGGCCGAGCATCTGGACGCAGGAGCCTATTTCGGAGTCGACGTTTGGCTAGAAGGGATCAATTGGTGCCGAAACAACATAACCTCCGACACTGGCAGCATCCGCTTCATTCAGCGAGAAGCCGTTAATAACTACTATTTCGAGCCCCGCGATGCTGGTGCCGCCAACCGCTATCACCTTTCAGAGCTGCAAAGTGAGCAGGTCGATTTCGCTTTCGCCGTCTCTCTCTTTACCCATCTCCAGAAACAGGATTGCATCAGCTATTTCTCGGAACTGTCCCGCGTATTGAAGCCCGGCGGCTGTGCGTATCTGACCTGCTTCATCATTGACGAATTCTTCTTCGATTTCGTGCGCCGGACCGGCCTGCACCGGTCCGTCTCACAGGAGGAGCAAGGGTGCTATTACGCCTATCAGGGGCAGGATTTCTTCGCCGGCTACACCAGCGCGACCTGGACCCGGATGCTGGAGGACAGTGGCCTCAGAGTCGTGGGGTTCGACCCCGGGAAATGGGCCGAAAAACCAGGCGCCCTGCACTATCAGGACACTTTCATGGTCGTACCTCAAGGGTATCGAAAGGACTGACATTGGCCATGACATCGACCCGACCGCAAAGGAGGAACATCTCGTGGCATCCATAGTAGGGGGAAGTTTTGATCCGATAGAAAATCAGAACATAGACGCGGAGCAAAGCACGCTCATTCGCGACTTCCTCGATAGAATCGGCGTGTCGGAAGGGGCGATTGAGACAGTTGCTATTGAGTCATCTGACAACTCGTCCGGCATCGAAAACCTGCAACCATTCGTCATCTCTGAAGCGACGCCCGCGGCGACCGTTCTGGCTCCTGATGGAGAGCAGATTTCGATCTCACTTGATCCGGAATCCGCAGCCGGACAGATCCTGATCGTGCAGGGCGTCGGCGATGCCCTGATTACCGGCGGAAGCGGTGGTGACAAGGTTCACGCAGGCAGTGGCGACGATCTTGTTCGCGGCGGAGTCGGCTCCGATTACTTGGCCGGCGGCCTCGGCGATGACATCATTTACGGCAACACGGAAAGCGACACGCTCTTCGCGGGCGACGGTGCGGACAGCCTTTTCGGCGGCCAGGGAGAAGATTGTATATCTGGCGGGGACGACAGCGATTTCCTCATGGGGAATAAGGGCGCTGACATCGTCTACGGAAATACCGGTGACGATATCATCTACGGAAACCAGCAGAATGATGTGGTCTACGGCGGCGCTGGCAGTGACACTCTCTATGGCGGTCAAAACGACGACACCCTGGAGGGCGGGCGTGGGGACGACGTCTTGCACGGAAATCTCGGTGGCGATCAATTTGTCTTTCGAACCAATAGCGACGTCGATGTCATCTATGACTTTGTCGCCGGTACCGACACGATCAGGGTTGCTAACGGGATTAATGGCTTATCGGTCGCGGAACCAGGCGATCTTGCCAGCCGCATTTCCAGCGACGCGCAGGGAAATGCAGTGATCGATTTCGGCAACGGCAATGTCGTTACCATCGATGGCCTGAGTGCAAACGACCTGCTTGGCGACATAAGCTCCTTCATCAGCGTGGGCTGACATAGAACCCAGCGCAGATTGAGACTCTCGAACTTCGCCGGAAAGTGTTGAAAACAAATACAGACCAGACGGCTCGCACACAGATGCAGTCAATTTTACAAACTTTTTGGTTGTATTTATGCGAAATCAAGAATGATGCCAAAGCAAGACAGTGCAGCCTCGCCCTCATCCCAGCGCTTTCAGTCAATACTTCTGAAGTGCGTCCCGGGATTGATACTCTGCATTGTTCTGAGTTTTGCAATTTCACTCACTATGTTTGTTCCTCCACTTTACATGCTGAAACTGTTCTCCGGCGTAACGGCAAGCGGCAGCGTTGCGACCATCGCCGGGTTGTCGATCCTCGCCGGCGGAGCCATTCTTCTTTATGCCATCCTCGATTACCTACGCAGCCTGACCTATCAACGTCTTTCCGGCTGGCTGGCGGAGCGACTTGGCGACGTCGCAATCGCGCCGATCTCGGCGCTCTCTCTCAGTGGCGGCGAACGACCGGCCGAGTTGCTTAAGGATATCGGGCTGCTGCGCGATTTTGTTTCAGGTGGCGCTTTAACCGCCGGACTGGAAATGGTCTGGGCACCAATGTTCTTCGGAGCCCTCTTCCTTATGCATCCCTATTTCGGATGGCTCGGACTCGGCGCGGGGTTTGTTCTCCTCGTCATGGCCGCTGCGAACGATCTCCTGACCAGAGCGCCAGCCAGGCAAAGCAGAGACTCAGCTGAGGCCGCCTACCGCGAGATCGGCGATGCCCTGCGCTGTGGCGAAGTCATTGATGCTATGGGAATGCTTGGCAACGTCGCACGGAGATGGCGCGCTCAAAACGCCGCAATGATCGCCGCAAACATGCGCGGAGCTGAACGCCAGGCTATCATTCTGAGTACGGCGAGAGGCTTCCGTCTCGCCGTACAATTGGCCGTGTTCGGTGGCGGCACATTACTTGTTCTTGAACAGGCCGCCAATTTCGGCACGTTGCTCGCCAGCTCCATCATCCTCGGGCGTGCGCTCGCCCCGCTTGAGCAACTTCTCGACCGTTGGCGTCATTGGAATGCGGCGGCAGACGCGATCCAGCGCATTGCGGCGACGCTTGATGAACCCGGACGGTTGCAGCGCTCTTGGATGCCCCAACCCCGTCCGTGCACCAGACTAAGTCTCGATAATGTCTCTTTTGTTCCCGCAGGTGCATCGCGGCCAGCCCTGAAAGGCATCTCGTTCGAGCTCGGCAGCGGAGAGTTCGTCTGTATCGCAGGCGCTGCGGCGTCTGGAAAAACCACGCTCCTTCAGCTCATGACGGGCCTCTGGCAACCAACCGCCGGCTTCGTCACGCTGGACGGCCACGAAACCCATAGCTGGAGCAGGGACGATTTCGGTCATCATGTCGGATATCTGCCCCAATCGGTCCAGCTTTTCGGCAGATCTGTTAGCACGATTATTTCCCGGAATTCGGAGGGCGATCCCTACGCAACGGTCAAAGCCGCAAAGCTTGCCGGTATTCACAACGTGATCGGCAGACTGTCCAATGCTTATGACAGCCCAATCGACACGCTTACAGGCGGGCAAAGGCAACAGATTGGCATTGCCCGCGCCTTTTACGGCGATCCCGCGCTGATCCTGCTGGACGAGCCGGATAGTAATCTGGACGCACGCGCCCTCAAAGCCCTGCTAACCACGCTCAAATGGCTGAAAGAGAGAGGCCGGATGATCATTGTCACCAGCCATCGCCAGGAGATGCTGCGCAGTGCGGACCGGGTGATCCTGCTGGATAATGGAGCCATCGCAAAAATCGCTGTCCCGGCTCCGCTACCAGCAGCCGACCTTTCACCTCCGTTGCCCGAACCGGCTCCATCATGAGTACGCTCGCAGATTGCCGAACCGGGAAGTTCGATGCCGGTCCCCGCATCGGTTTCATTGGCCTGTCCGCCCTCTCCGCGATTTCACTCTTCTTGATCGGAGCAATGCTCTGGAGTTGGCTCGTTCCAATCAATGCAGCGGTGCTGGCTGAGGGCCGCGTGCTCGTTCAATCCTATAAAAAAACCGTTCAGAGCCGCGACGGGGGACGAATATTGCGGCTTCTGATTTCGGAAGGAGACAGCGTTACCCTTGGGCAACCGCTGCTACGCTTCGATCCGTCAGAAGCCTGGACTGAGCATGACACGACACGCAATCAGCTGATGCAGGTTCGTGGCAGGGAGGCGCGGCTATCGGCTGCCCTGCGCGGCGCAGACAAGCCGGATTGGCCATCGGCTCTGACCGGGAACGCAACAGACGCCGATGCCCAGCGAGTGATGCAAATCGAGCAGACACTGTTCACCGCGGCAAGAGAGGAACAGAAAGGCAAGGAGCTGGTGCTGGCACGCCGGATTGCAGAAATAGAGGAAGAGGTGCGCTCCCTGGAGGCACAAGTTCAATCCACGAATAGGCAGCTTCCGATGATCGAGGAGGAAGCTGCAGATGTTTCCACCTTGCTGAGCAAGGGACTGGAGCGAAAACCCCGGCTGCTGGCCCTGAAGCGCGCCCGCGAAGCCCTTCTCGGCCAGCGGAACACACTCCGGAGCAAGATCGCCCAGGCAGAGGAAAATCTCGCAGCAGCCCGGCTCAACCTCCTGGCCTTCCGAAGCCAGAGCCAGACGGAACTCGCCGAATCCCTGACCCGAACCTCTAACGAGATCGCAACGTTGCGCCAGAAGTTGAAAAGCGCCCGTGACCGGCTCCGCAACACGGAAATACGTGCGCCCGCATCGGGCGAGATTGTCGATCTCGCTTTCCATACGATCGGCGGTGTGGTGCAGCCGGGTGAACCGATACTGAGCATCGTGCCGAGGCAGGATGAGCTGGTTGTCGACGCCCGCGTCCGCGCGGCGGATATCGACGCGGTTTATCGCGGCCAACTTGCAGAAATCCGTATCAGGTCCCACCGTTGGAGAGACAGGCCGCCGCTGCATGCGCGGGTCGTCCGGATTTCAGCGGACCTGCTGGAAGACGAGAAAACCGGACAGCCTTTCTATGAGGCAAGGTTGCGGCTCGATTCCAGCAATGGTCAATCCGCGGCCATATCGGCCCTGAAGGTCGGAATGGCCGCTGACATTGCTCTTCTGACTGAAGCCCGGACAGCAACCGACTACGTGCTCGGACCTATCTCCCAAATCCTTTTCCGCGGTTTTCGGGAAGATTGATCGAGGCATTTCGCTGAGCGAGACGCTCACAATTAACTCCGCGTCCCCTGCACGATATGCTCTTCGTAGAGGGAGAGAACAATGACGCCGACCACAACGATTTTGCAGTCACGCATCGAACTTGTTGATCCGCAGGACTGCACCGACAACTCAGACACTTTAGCCATGCTGGAGGCCATGTTCGACGCACTCGTCCGGCGAGGTGCAGACGGACGGTTCATACCTGCTCTCGCGGAGAGCTGGACATTGGCTGACGATGCCTGCCGCTGGACCTTCCGGCTCCGGCCGGGGCTACGCTTTCACGACGGCAGTCCGCTTGATGCGGAGGCAATGAAATACTCCATCGAACGAATGCAGCGGCCCGACATCGGCGCAACCCTCGGCGCACCGGCTGTCTGGGGGCAGTATCTCGGCGGCGCCCGTATCACTGCCCCCGACCCTCTGACCCTGACGATAGAGACGGTAGAGCCGACTGCTGATCTGCTTGATATTCTGGTCTCCGGCTATGCCCTGCCGCCCCATCTGGCAGACCGCCCCGACTTTCTGCACCATCCTGTCGGCAGCGGGGCTTTCCAGTTCGATGGCGCCGAGGCCGGTCGGGAGGTTCGCATGACAGCCAATCCACATTGGTGGGGTGGTGCCCGGCCACAAGAACAACTGATCTGGCATTGTGTGCCGTTGTCAGAAGCGCGAGCGGGAGCGATCGCAGCCGGTCGAGCACAGATAGCGACCCGACTCTCACCGGTAGATGCAGCGCTGCTTGGCGACAGCATCACGCAGCACGATTATTTCGACCCGACAGCGATCATCTACTTGCTGAATGCCGCATCGGGGCCGTTCAGCGATCCCCGGGTACGGCGCGCGATCGCGCTCGTTGTCGACAGGCAGGCGCTTATCGCAGAGGTGCTCGACGGCGCAGGAGCGCCGCTGGGCGGTTTTATCAGCAGTGCCCATATCGGCGCCGCAGCCGAGCCGGCAGATATTATACCCGACCTCGGGACAGCTCGGGCCCTTCTTGCCGAAGCCGGGTATGGCGACGGTCTCATGCTGAATGTAGACTGCCCGACAAAACTACCGGACGAAGCGCAGGCCCTGACCAGCGCCCTCGCCCGTCAGTTGGCGCTCATCAATGTCACGCTCATTGTTCACACGGTAGAGGATCGAGTGGCCTATGCGGAGCAGATCCGGGACAAGAAAATCCACGACATGTGCGTTTTCGATTCCAGCCCGATGAGCACGTTCCGCGTGCTGTACGAAAAGATCGACAGCCGGGTCCGTGGTTCCTGGTGGGAAGGATATCGCAACGACGCGGTGGAGGCTCTGCTCGACCGCTCCCGGCGCATCGTTGATCCAGTCGCCCGCGAAGAAATCCACCGGCAGAGCTACATTGCTCTCCGGCAGGACCCGCCGTGGCTACCGCTATATCATCATCGTTTCGCGGCGGCGATCGCCGGCGATCATCCGGACTGGCGGATGCGCGCCGACGGTGTTCTCGATGTAACGACCCTGCCCTGAGTTCAAACCGTCAGGCGTTGCCGGTCAGATACTCCATAGCAGCCTGGGCGCCGCCCTTCTTGTGCGGCACACCGGCAACGGCAAAGCCCATCTCGACGCCAGAGAGGGTGCCCATCAGCATCAAGTCATTGAAGTAACCAAGGTGACCGATGCGGAAGACCGTATCCTTTACCTTGCCGAGGCCGGAGCCGAGAGACATGTCGAACTTGTCCAGTACGGTGGCCCGGTAGCTGTCCGCGCTATGCCCCTCCGGCATGACAACGGCGGTCAGGACTGGGCTGTATTCGTCGGCGGACTGACAGAGCACTTCAAGCCCCCAGGTCCGGACGGCACGTCTGGTCGCCTCGGCGAAGCGTTCATGGCGGGCGAAGACATTGTCCAGCCCCTCTTCCATCAGCATGTCGCAGGCTTCGTTCAGGCCGTAGAGCAGGTTGGTTGAAGGGGTGTAGGGGAACCAGCCATCCGCGTTCATGCCGATCTGGCTGTTCCAGTCCCAGTAGGAACGATTGATGCGCGCATTTTCGTTTGCCTTCAGCGCCTTCGGACCGACTGCATTGAAGCCAAGTCCAGGTGGCAGCATCAGGCCCTTCTGGGAGCCGCTGACGGTGACATCCACGCCCCATTCGTCGTGCTTGTATTCGGCCGAAGCGAGGCCGGAGATGCTATCCACCATGAACAACGCCGGATGGTTCGCCGCGTCGATGGCCTTGCGGACCTTCTGGATCTGCGAGGTCACACCCGTCGAGGTCTCATTATGGACGACACAGACAGCCTTGATCTCATGCCCCTTGTCTTCCAGCAGCCGTGCCTCGATGGCCGCCGCATCGACGCCATGGCGCCAGTCACCGGAGATCACTTCCGGCTGCAGCCCCAGACGCGTGGCGAGTTCTGCCCAGAGCGAGGAGAACTGGCCGGTCTCGAACATCAGCACCTTGTCGCCGACATTCATGGTGTTGACCAATGCCGCTTCCCAGGCACCGGTGCCGGAAGACGGCAGGATCACAACCGGGCATTCCGTCTGGAAGATCGGCTTCACCTTTGCCAGCACCTCGTTCGCGAGAGTCTGGAATTCCGGGCCCCGATGGTCGATCGTTGGCTGTCCGATAGCGCTTAAAATACGGCCGGGCACGTGGCTCGGCCCGGGAATTTGCAAGAAATGCGGGCCGGATTTATAGGTCATGAAACGTCTCCTCTGATTGGCCGTTACGCAAGCGCTCGGTCCAGAATAGTTGCGACATGCACCGCCTCGCGGGCGGCACCGTCCTTGATCTGATGGCGACAGGAGGTGCCGTCGGCGACGAGCAGAGTGTCCCCGTCGGCCGCGCGAACGGCGGGTAGCAAATCGCGCTCCGCCATGGCCATCGACACCTCAAGGTTTTTTGCTTCATAGCCGAACGCCCCGGCCATGCCGCAGCAGCTCGACTGGATGACTTCAACGTCCATGTCCGGCACGAGCCGTAGCGCAGTCTCGACCGCGCCCATCGCAGCGAAAGCCTTCTGATGGCAATGGCCATGCACCAGCGCTTTTGCGGCAACCGGCTTGAAGGCTGCGGCGATCTTTCCGGCCTGTTGCTCCCGGGCGATGAATTCCTCGAACAGCAGGGCATGTTCAGCGATCAGGTCCGTGTCCGCACCCGGCAACATCGCCTTGAATTCGTCCCGTAATGTGAAGAGACAGGACGGCTCCAGTCCGACAACCGGAATACCGCGTCGTGCATAGGGCAGATAGGCCGCGATCATGCGCCGGGCTTCTTCCTTCGCCTTATCGACGAGGCCGGAGGCCAGGAAGGTTCGTCCGCAACAGAGATGGCGTCCGCCCTCGCCGCGTGGATCGACGACATGGACGCGATAGCCCAGAGCCTTCAGGACCCGCAGCGCGGCACGCAGGTTCTCCGGCTCGAAATAGGTGCTGAACGTGTCGTTCAGCAACACCACGTCGCGCCCGTCATTTTCATCCGGATCGATATCGTCAGCCTCGCCACCGGAAAACGGCACGTCGCTCCAGACCGGCAGACTGCGCTTGGCGCTGAAACCGAGTAGCGCCTCGGACAAGCCTTTCAGCCCCGGCACCACATCCCGCGCATTCGCCAGATAGCCAAAACGGGACGCCGCCTCCGCATAGCGCGGCAGGTAGGATACGAGACGGTCCTTTAACTTTAAACCATGCTTCTTCGTGTAGTGATGCAGGAACTCTACTTTCATGCGCGCCATGTCGACGCCGGTCGGGCATTCCCGCTTACAGCCTTTGCAGGAAACGCAGAGATTCATGGTCTCTTTCATTTCCGGCGCAACCAGCGCCTCGGGGCCGAGTTGACCGGACAGCGCCAGCCGGAGCGTGTTTGCCCGGCCTCGGGTCAGGTCTTTTTCATTGTTCGTTGCCCGGAAGCTCGGGCACATCACACCCGCATCCCGTTTGCGGCAGGCACCGTTGTTGTTGCACATCTCCACCGCACCGGAGAGGCCGCCCCACTCCGACCAGTCCAGCGCCGTCTCGATCGGAACTGGCGCATAACCAGGCTTGAAGCGAAACAGGGAACGGTCGTCCATTTTCGGCGGATCGACGATACGGCCCGGATTCATCAGACACTCCGGATCGAACGCGCGCTTCACCTCGCCGAAGGCATTGACCAGCCGCTTGCCGAACATCTTCTCATGGAACTCGGACCGGACAATGCCGTCGCCATGCTCCCCGGAATGGGAACCCTTAAATTCCCGCACCATGTCGAAAGCGGCCTCGGCGATAGCGCGCATGCGCTTCACATCGCCCTCTTCCCGCATATTCAGCACCGGGCGGACATGCAGACACCCGACAGAGGCATGGGCATACCAGGTGCCGTGCGTCCCGTGCCTCTCGAACACCTCGGTCAACCGGTCTGTAAATTCGGCCAGATCTTCCAGCGGAACAGCACAATCTTCGATGAACGAGACCGGTTTTCCGGCCTGTTTCATCGACATCATGATGTTGAGACCCTGGCGCCGGACTTCCCCGATGGTGGCCTGCAGGGCTGGCGCAGTCGCATCCACCACCGCATCCGGATAGCCGAGATCGGCCATCAGCACTTCGAGTTGGCGCAACTGGGTGACGCAGGCCGCATGGTCTTCACCCGCAAACTCGACCACAAGAACCGAATCCGGCTCACCCTTCACGAATTCCGCGATCATCGGTTTGAAGATCGGGATTTCGCGGGCAAGCTCGATCATGTTCCGGTCGATCAACTCGACCGCGTGCGGCTTCAACTTGACGATATGCTGGGTCGCGTCCATCGCCTTGTAGAAGGTTGGGAAATGGCAAACGCCCATGACCTTGTGGGTCGGAATACGGTGCAGCTTCAACTCGACCTGGCGGAACGCAGTCAACGTCCCTTCTGAGCCGACCAGCAGGCTCGCCATATTGTGCCCGGCGGGATTGATCGTGTTGATATTGTAGCCGCCAACCCGGCGCATGAGCTTCGGAAACTTCGCAGCAATCTCGCCACCTTCACGGTCGGCAATAGCGCGCATTTCCTGTACCAGATCCCGGTAGCGCGGCTCTGTCTCGATGGCACCGAGATTGCCCGGCACCGATCCGAAATGAAGCTGCTCTCCGGTCGGCAGCACGGCATCGATGGAGAGCACATTGTCCACCATGATGCCGTAGTGGATGGACCGGCCGCCGCAGGAATTGTTCGCCGTCATGCCGCCAATGGTGGCCCGGCTGGCTGTCGAAACATCGACGGGGAAGAACAGGCCATAAGGCTTCAGCGCAGCATTCAGATGGTCAAGCGCAATGCCCGGCTCAACCACCGCACGCATGTTTTCCGGATCGATTTCGATGATCCTGTTCAGGTGCTTCGAGCAATCGAGCACCAGGGCCTCGTTCACCGTCTGCCCGCACTGACTGGTACCGCCTCCGCGCGGCAACAGAGACACTCCGTTCTCCCGCGCGATCTCCATCGCCGCAATCAGATCCGCCTGGTTCTGTGGGATGACAACGCCGACCGGCTCGACCTGATAGATCGAGGCATCGGTCGCATAGCGGCCACGGGAAAAGCGGTCGAAAAGTACCTCTCCCTGCAACGCGCGCTCAAGGCGCGCGGCCAGATCCCCATCTCTTGGCGACACGGCGGCCATCACTTAACTCCTGACAAAAACTGTGTGCGGAGTCTGGCGAATTATTCCACCATGACAAATCGACTTCCACAATGCGGCACCACACCGCATATCAGTCCTGCGCGTGGGTTTTTTCGAAATCCCAAACATCGCCGAAACCCATGGTGCGGGAGAAAGCACCGAAATCGTCCAGCTTCTGGGACGCTCCTTTGCTGGAGCCAGTCTCTTTCAACCGCCCATAGACAGAACGGAGCGCCGCGCCCATGGCCAGGAAGCCAGTGCCCGGATAGATCGCCATGGAATAACCGAGATCGGTGTATTCTTCAGCGCTCAGGACCGGTGTCTTCCCGCCTTCGACCACGTTGACCAAAAGCGGTTTGTCGAAACTGCCGCAGATCTTCTCCATTTCCTCAACCGTTTCCGGGGCCTCGATGAAGAGTACATCCGCCCCCGCCTTGGCGAAGGCCTCACCCCGGCGCAGGGCTTCGTCGAGCCCGTAGTTCGTGCGCGCATCTGTGCGGGCGACGATGGCGAAATCCGCATTGTCCCGGCTCTCCACCGCGACCTTGATCTTCTGCACCATGTCCTCGAGCGGGATCACCTTCCGGTTCGGAGTGTGCCCGCATTTCTTCGGGAACTCCTGATCCTCAAGCTGGATACCGGCCGCACCCGCTGCCTCGTAGCCGCGCACCGTGTGCTGCACGTTCAGCAGACCGCCATAGCCGGTGTCACCATCCGCAACCAGCGGCGCCGAGACCGTATCCGCCAGCACCTTCACCCGGCCAACCATGTCGGTGTAACTGGCTAGCCCCGCATCAGGCAGCCCGAGATGAGAGCCGACAGCGCCGTAACCGGTCATATAGAGCGCTTCAAAGCCAAACTCGTCGGCTATGCGCGCGGAAATACCATCGAAGATACCGGGGGCAATCAAAAGCTTACCCGGCTTGATCAGGTCCAATAGCCGCGTCACGGCGCTTCCTCCAAAAATCTCGGGCCAGTCTTAAGTTCAAGCCCTTGTTCCGGGGACGATACCCAGCCAGACTGGCGACAATCAATCTTCGCGCTTTCCACTCTCGGAAAAACAGCCTGCGCGGATTGCCCTCAATGCGAACATGGTGACACATGACACAGGATCTTCTCGCCCCCGTGCTGACTCGTATCGATGCCGGCCTGGACCAGTCAGTCGAACGGCTTGTCGACGTGCTGCGTATACCCAGCATCAGTACTGACCCGAAATATGCGCCGGATGTGCGTCGAGCCGCCGAATGGATGGCCGGCCAACTTACCGAAATCGGCTTCGACGCAGCCGTCCGCGACGCCAAGAAGCATCCGATGGTGGTGGGCCACTTCAAGGGGCCAGAAGGCGCGCCTCATCTGCTTTATTATGGCCACTACGACGTCCAACCGGCGGATCCCTATGAGCTTTGGGACAGTGATCCTTTCGAGCCGAAGATCGTCGAGGCGGAGCGCGGAAAACGCATCGTCGCCCGCGGGGCTGTGGACGACAAGGGCCAGGTGATGACCTTCATCGAAGCCTTCCGCGCCTGGATCGCGGTGCATGGCACGCTTCCCATCGACGTCACGGTGTTGCTGGAAGGCGAGGAGGAAAGCGGGAGTGAAAGCCTGGAGCCCTTCCTCAATGCTCATAAGGATGAGCTAAAAGCCGATGCCTGCATGGTCTGCGATACCGGCATGTGGTCAGTCGACCAGCCGGCGATCAGCTATATGCTGCGTGGCATTGTCTCCACCGAGGTCAAGATCACGGGACCAAGCCGGGATCTGCATTCCGGCATGTATGGCGGTGGTGTCATCAATCCGATCAACCTGCTGGCAAAAATCCTGGGCGATTTCCATGATGAAACCGGCCGGATCAAGATCGAAGATTTCTACGAAGACGTGCTGCCGGTCGGTGAGAACGAGTTGAAACAATGGGAAGGGCTCGGCTTCGACGAGGAAGCTTTCCTGAAGGAAGTCGGCCTCGAAGTCTCGGGCGGCGAAGAAGGTTATAGCGCGCTCGAACGGCTGTGGGCGCGGCCGACCCTGGACGTGAACGGCATTACCGGCGGTTATCAGGATCCGGGCGGAAAAACCGTCATCGCCGCCGAGGCCTCGGCCAAGATTACCTGCCGGCTGGTGCCGGACCAGGACCCCGAAAAGATCATCGAAGGCCTGAAAAAGTTCGTCGAGGACAGATTACCGAAGGGCTACACACTAGAGATCGTCTATTCCGAAGGTTTCCCGGCATTGCGGGTACCGACCGACTCGGACTATCTGCGCGCAGCGCAGGCAGGGCTTCGCGACGAGTATGACCGGGACGCACTCTTGATTGGAATGGGCGGCTCCATTCCGGCGGCGGGCTCGATCCGGAACATTCTGGGTCTCGACAGTTTGCTTGTCGGCTTTGGCCTGGAAGATGACCGTGTGCATAGCCCGAACGAGAAGTTCGAAATGGTCTGCTTCCACCGGGGTATCCGCTCCAACGCCGCGATCATGGCTCGGCTGGCGGAACTCGCTTGATATTACTGTCACGGACGGCCACTCGACTGATTGAGTGGCCGTCCGCGTTGACGCGCTAGAGCGTGACGGGGACACCGTTGCCGACAGACCAGTTCGCCTTCGGCGTCGTGTAGATATTGATGAATAGATCTTCCGGCCTGATCCCAGGATCTTCCCCCAGCAGATCCGCGAGTCTCTTGAACAATGACTTGTGATGTTCGGCCATTCGCGTGTCGAACACGGTGATCTGCATGTAAATGGTGTCTTCGCTTCGCTTGATGCCAAATGCCGAGCCTGTACGAAAATTTGCCTCCTCATGCTCGGTGATAGTCATGAACTGGTCATCCTCAGGAACATTCAGCACCTCCCGGAATGCGCGATAGAGAGAGTCGAAAATAGCCTGCCTGTAGGCCTCGGGCTTGCCTTTGCGTAACTGGATTTGTGCGATCGGCATCAATTGTCCTTTCATTTTCATGGGACTTTGACAATGCGGATGCGTGTGTTATTTAAAAACCCTATCAATCTCTATAACTATCATAACAATTCAAAATGATACGTCACACACTCGACCTGGATGCTGTTCAGGCATTTGTCCGCGTAGCGGAACTCGGAAGTTTCACCCGAGCTGCGGAAATCTCAGGAACGACGCAATCGGCCGTAAGCCTGAAAGTGAAGCGCCTCGAAGACAGGCTCGGCTGCAGGTTGATCGAACGGACGCCTCGGCATGTGAAGCTTTCAGTGCGCGGGGCTGCTTTCCTTGGCCACGCCCGCGGATTGCTGGACGCACAGGATCGGGCTCTGAACGCGCTTGACGAAACACGCCATCGCATCGCCATCGGCATAAGCGACCATGTCGCCGGGCCAGAACTCCCAGCCCTGATCAGGCACATGAACGCCCAGAATCCCGATTTGCTGATTGAAATCAGGATCGGGTCATCGGGCGATCTGCTTCAGCAATACGACAGCCGGGAACTGGATGCTGTCATTGCCCGTGTAGATACCGGACGCGACGACGGCGAAACGTTCGCCGAGGAGAGTTTCCATTGGTTCGCGGCCATCGGGTGGCAGCATCGCCCCGACGACGCAATACCCGTCGCCAGCATGCCCGAGCCGTGCGGCGTGCGCCTGATGGCTGGCGACCTGCTCGACGCGGCCGGGGTCACATGGAGAGAGACTTTTGTCGGTGGAGGCGTCGCCACGGTTGCGGCGGCGGTGATGGCCGGCCTCGGCATTGCCGCCCTTTCCCCCCGAATGCTGCCACTCGGCGCCGTCGATGTTGGTCCAAAACTTGGCCTTCCCGACTTACCACGTTTACCCTTGGTGCTGCATTCCCGCGTGACCGAGGAGCGCCCACGCGATGCATTGCTTGCTCTCAAGGCTGCCTTCAAAAGTGTTGTGCGGGATTAAAGGCAACTCTTCAGGCATTTTTTCTCGCATCGCCGTGCCGCATCGTGTAATTGCAAATTTCCTCTTAGGGAAATGAACCGAGATGATTCTGAAGGCCAACGATTTGCGACGAGCAAACCCGCGACGACGACGTATCGCCGCGCGTAGTGCGCTGTCCGTCATCACGCTCTAGGCCGCTTCCCTTTTCGGGACGGCCACCCCAAGGCCGGAAATCCCGACAATGATCGTCATCGAAAAAGAAAACGCCGCCGACGCGGCTGCTATTGAGTCTCTGCTGAATACTGGTTTCGGCGAGGAACGCCTCTCCAAGACCGTCTACAAGCTGCGGCAGGGTCCGTCTGTGCCATCCCTCAGCCTCGTTGCCCGCACGGGGTTTGATGCCAAAATCGGCGCCTCCATCCGGTTCTGGCGCTGCGACGTAGAAAACGGGGATACGGTGATGCCCGCGCTGGTCCTCGGCCCGCTGGTGGTCGATCCGGCCCTGCAAGGCAAGGGCCTCGGCCGCACACTTGTCGCCAGGGCATTGGAAGAAGCGGACCAGGAAGGCTGGGATCTTTGCCTCGTGGTCGGCGAAGCTTCCTATTACAGTCCCTACGGCTTTGTACTGGCCGAGCCTTACGGGTTCGAACTACCTGGACCAGTCGACCAACCGCGCTTCCAGGTTCGAGCCGCCCCCAACCTGCTGCAATCCCTCGCGGATAAACCGATAATCCGCGAAGTGCTGCCTAGGAGCGGCAAGACAAGTGACGTACAAGGAGCGCGGGGCGCATCCTGCGCAGCCTGATTTCCCCAGTGAACCAAGGCTTCATCACGTAATGTTCGAGAGCGCGTATATCGGGTGGGACTTGCATATCTGGGCGGTCGCCATCACAGCCACACTGATCGGTGGGGTCATCCGAGGATTCACGGGATTCGGGTTCGCGCTGATTCTGATCAGCGCATTGCTGCTGGTCGCCGATCCGGTTGCCGTCGTCCCCCTGACTCTGATCCTCGATCTGCTCGCAGGTTTTACCCTGCTGCCGCGCACTTTCCGGCAAGTACACTGGATCGGAATCCGGCAGCTTCTCATCGGGTCTGCCGTAGGCGTGCCAGTCGGTTTCGCCTGCCTTCTTCTGGTGGCGCCGGAGCCGATGAAAATTGCGATTTACTTCGGAATCCTGGCCTCAGTCCTGCTGATCGCCAAGGGTTTCAAGCTGGCGTCTGTGCCCGGCAATGGCATGCTGGCAGGAACGGGTGTGGTCGCGGGACTCATGTCTGGAGCGTCCGGCGTCCCCGGCCCTCCAGTGATACTGCTTTATCTGTCGTCTCCACTACCTGTCTCGACCACGCGCGCGACCGCAATCGCCTTTTTTATATTTGTCGATATTTTCGCCCTCGGCCTCGCCGCCTACAAGGACCTGATGAGCATAGACATGCTCCTGCGATGCGCTTTCTTGTTCCCACTCATGGCCATTGGCACGTCAATAGGACACCGGCTGTATGGCCTTGCCCAACCTGAAACGGTCAAATTGGCGGCGATTATCCTGCTCGGTGTACTCGCGATTGTCGGCATCGGTAAGGTTCTGTTAGTTTAGCGCCGCCAACCACAGGGCATCCCCCAGACCTAACGGTGAATTGAATGCCGACCCTCTATCACCTTTGGATTTCTCCTTTCTGCCGGAAGGTTCGCGTATCCCTTGGCGAGAAGAAAATCGAGGCCGAGACCAAGGTCGAGCAGATCTGGGATCGGCGCCCGGAATTCCTTGCCATGAACCCGGACGGCACGGTGCCAGTCTTCGTCGACGATAATGGAACCGTGGTCGCCAACTCCGGCGCAATCTCCGAATATATCGAGGAAACGCGCCCGGATGTCCCACTTCTGCCCGGCGATGCCGCAGCGCGCGCCGAGATCCGCCGTCTGGTCGCCTGGTTCGACCACAAGTTCAATACGGAAGTGACCGAGATGCTGGTCGGAGAGAAGCTGATGAAACGCTTCCTCGGCACCGGTGAACCCTCAAGCGCGGCGATCCGTGCTGGGCATACGAATATCGCCACCCATCTGAGCTATATAGGCTTTCTCGCGGAGCGGCGGAACTGGCTCGCCGGAGACCATTTCAGCCTCGCCGACATCACCGCCGCGTCCCATATCTCCACCGTCGACTATATCGGCGACGTGCCGTGGGAAAAGTATCCCGAAGCCAAGGAATGGTACGCCCGTGTCAAGTCCCGCCCGAGCTTCCGCCCCTTGCTGTCAGACCACATCCCCGGCGTTCGCCCACCGGCGCACTACGCCAACCTGGATTTCTGAGCCGCCGGAATCCAGCTAGCGGACGACCACGTCCATCTCTTCGATACGCCCGCGTGCAGCAGCTGCAGCACCCGAGTCGGGTGCAAGCCTGATGACCTGCAGCCAGTCATCACGGGCACCGTCCAGATCGCCCTGATACTGGCGAAGGATTCCCCGTTCAAGCAGCGCATCCGGATTGAACGGTGCAAGCTCCAGAACAATCTCGACCTCTCGTGCTGCATCCTCCAACCGGTCTAGCTGACGCAATGTCACCGCCCGGTAGATATGAGCTTCGGCCAGGTCCGGATCCCGCCGGATCGCTTCGTCAAGATCGGCGAGAGCTGCATCGTGTTTTTCCAGCTCCATAAGCGTGACAGCACGGTCCACCCAAAGCTCCGGGTCGCCCGGCGCCAGGTCCAGCAGTTCGCTCTGCAACTTGAACGCCTTGTCGGCCCGTCCGGCGAGATACCAGGCTTGCCCCGCCTGCATCAGTATACTGCCGAGCAGAGCCGTTCGCGCTGTGCCGAGATCTGTTGCCAGACGCTCCAGCCGCGATGCGGCCTCGTCATATTGGTGCAGCTGCAGCAAAGCGACCGCAAGACAGTGCCGCGCTGGAATGCCGCCGCCTTTCTTGTACCAGGCAATACCGCTGCTATAGGCCTCCTCCGGCTGTTCCCGGGTAAGCGCCATACAGGCTTGATATTCCTTCTGGTGATCGACCTCGGCAGCGGCCGCTACCGGGATCGTAACGAGGAATGCAATTCCGGCGAGCAGTGCGCCGGTGAAGTTCAAACGCTTGCGTCGCACAACGACGCCACGGTCTGCGACAGAATTTCAAGATCGCGATCGGTCGAAAGCCGATGATCACCGTCCTTCACGAAACGGACCTGGACATCCTCGCTCTCAACATTTTTGGCGATGCGCAGTGAAAGCTCGTACGGCACCGATTCGTCGCGCATGCCATGCAATAGGCGGATGGGCACATTGATCGGCATTCTTTCACGCATCACCAGATGGTCCCGGCCATCCTCAATCAGCTTCATGGTGATCGTATAGGGCTCGTCGCTGTATTCGGAGGGCTCGTAATAAACACCGTCACGCTGCAGCGTCTCCTTGATCTCGTCGGAGAATGTTGCCCACATCAGATCCTCGGTAAAATCCGGCGCGGCAGCGATACCGACCAGCCCGGCAAGCCGCTGCGGCCGTTGCAGGGCGGTCTGCAGCATAATCCAGCCCCCCATTGAGGAGCCGACGAGAACCAGAGGGCCGTCTGTGACCTGGTCAATCAGGTAGAGCGCGTCGGAAAGCCAGAGCCCGATAGAGCCATCCTTGAACTTTCCCGAAGACTGGCCATGTCCCTGATAATCCAATCGAAGGAACGACTGCCCCCGTTCACGCGCCAGAGCCCCAAGCTTCAAGGCCTTGGTGCCCGTCATGTCGGACATAAAGCCGCCAAGAAAGACAATTGTGGGTCCGCGCCCGTCCAGTTTGTGATAAGCGAGGCGTGCGCCATCCGGCTTTTCAATGTAGAGGGGCGTGGGGTCCGGCGACTGCTGGGCTTGCTCGGTCATTGTGGTAAACTTCATAACAATGAAAACAACATGCTTGGAACGCCGGTGAACGACGGCCCCTCCATGAGGCCTAACATACCGAACCTCCGCCAATCGAGCGGTGATTACGATATGTTCCGCCGACCACCCGAAGACAAGAAGCCGGTCGTGCTGCAGATTCTTCCCGCCCTGGTGTCCGGCGGTGTGGAGCGCGGCACCATTGACGTCGCGCGCGCGCTTGTCGAAGCGGGCTGGGACGCTCTGGTGATTTCCGCAGGCGGGCCGATGGTACATGACCTGACCCGAGTCGGCGCGCGTCACATCCAACACCCTCTCGGCTCAAAGAACCCGCTCAGTTGGCGGCAGAATTTCGACTGGCTGGTCGATGTCATCCATCAGGAAAACGTTGACATCGTCCACGCTCGCTCGCGCATGCCGGCCTGGATTGCCTGGCGCGCGGCGCGCAAGAACAAGATACCGTTCGTCACCACGTTTCACGGTCGCTTCCCGGACACCAACCCACTGAAAAAGCTTTATAATTCGGTGATGGTGCGAGGTGACAGAGTGATTGCCATCTCACATTTCGTCGCGCACGAGATCGAAACTCGCTTCGGCACCGGCAGCGACAAGCTGCGGATCATCCCGCGCGGGGTAAATGTCGACCTGTTCAATCCTGACGCAGTCTCCGCCGAGCGGATGATCAAGCTCAGCCGCGAGTGGCGTCTGCCAGACGGTGTGCCGGTTATCGTCATGCCCGGCCGGATCACGCGCTGGAAGGGGCATGACATCCTGATCGATGCGCTGTCCAAACTAGGCGATCAGCCGATCCACTGCATTATGGCTGGATCATATGAAGGCAAAGAGAGCTACAAGGCGGAACTTGAGCAGAAAATTGCCAGGGCCGGCCTCAACGCATCGGTCATGTTCTCCGGTGCTGTTGTGGATATGCCCTGCGTCTATCAGATCGCCGACGTTGTGGTATCCGCGTCCATTGACCCCGAACCATTCGGCCGGGTGATGATTGAGGCTCAAGCCATGGGCCGACCCATTGTCGCGACAGATCATGGCGGCGCCCGAGAATCCGTGCTTCCGGGACAGACAGGTTTCCTGGTCAAACCGAACGATGCAGAAGCGCTCGCGGAAGGAATTCGCACCGCACTCGCACTTACGGCCGCACAGCGGGCCGTGGTTACCAAGACAGCCGTTGCGCATGTCCGCGAGAACTACACGACCAGCGACATGTGCGCCCGCACCCTTTCTGTTTATCAAGAAGTCCTGCCGCTCTCGCCAAATGCCGGATAATTCGGAAGCTGCAACTGGCGCAAGCCAGGAACACCGGCGCCTCCTGGTCATCAAGCTCGGCGCGCTCGGTGATTTTATCTACGCGCTCGGCCCGATGCAGGCGATCCGCCGTCATCACCCTGAGGCAGAAATCACCCTTCTGACGCGCTCAGCCTATGCCGAGCTCGGCGAACGCAGCGGACTGTTCGACAGCGTATGGACCGACAGAGAGCCCAAACTCTTCAATTTACCGGCAGTGCTTTCCCTGCGCGCCAGACTAACCGGCGCAGCATTCGATCGGGTATACGACCTGCAGACATCGGACCGGACCGGATTTTATTACCGGCTGTTCTGGCCGGGCCCGAAACCCGAGTGGTCCGGCATCGTCCCCGGTTGCAGCCATTATCACCATTACAAACGCCCGACCTTGACCCATACCCAGGACCGGCAGCGGACCCAACTCGAAATAGCCGGGATCACGGATGTTCGACCGTCTGATCTCGCCTTCATGGACAGTGAAATTCGGCAGTTCGATCTGCCGGAAAATTTCGCTCTGCTGATCCCGGGCTCGTCGCTGAAAATGGCGATAAAACGCTGGCCCGCCCTCTCTTATGGCGCAATTGCACAACGCCTGCACAAGGCGGGAATCACGCCGGTGCTAATGGGCGGCAAGGAAGATCAGGACGCTATCCGGATAATCACGGAGACTTGCCCGGAAGCACGGGATCTCTCCGGCAAAACTACGCTTTACGATATCCCGGCATTGGCCCGGGCGGCTTGCATTACCATCGGCAACGATACCGGCCCGATGCATATGGCCGCGCTCTCGGGTTGCCCGACCATCGCGATCTTCTCGACCAAAAGCTTCCCGGATAAAGCAGCCCCTCGCGGAGAGAATGTCAGCCTGCTGGTTGAAGAAAATCTAAACGACCTTGCTGCCGAAAGCGTATGGGATGAGATCGAGAAAAAGCGACGCATCCAGCCCAAAGCTTAGTCTTTCCTTGCGGCAAGGCGGTTCTGGCGCTACACAGCCACCCAAGCGCAACGGCAGATTTCACGGACCCATGTGGCATCCGACCCAGACAATCGTGACTAGTTAGCCGTTTCGGCCTGGCCGGCCGGGACGGCATACGGATCGGGAATCCTCCCGTCCCAAGGCCTTGCGAAAAATCTGTCACGAAATCTCTCCCTCAAATGGGTCAAACATCATGCCTGCCATTACACTACCCGACGGCTCCGTCCGTTCCTTCGATGCCCCCGTTTCCGGCGCGGAAATAGCAGCCGATATCGGCCCTGGCCTTGCCAAAGCCGCGATCGCCATCCGCATCAACGGTGCGCTCAGCGATCTCAGCCTGCCCATCGCCGAAGACAGTCAGGTCGCCCTTGTCACCAAGAAGGACCAGGAAGCGCTTGATCTGATCCGGCACGATTGCGCGCACATCATGGCCGAGGCCGTGCTGGAGCTGTATCCCGAGACACAGGTCACTATCGGGCCCTCCATCGAGAATGGCTTCTATTACGATTTCTTCCGCGAGGAGCATTTCACGCCGGACGATCTGGAAAAGATCGAAAAGCGGATGCATGAGATCGTTGATCGCGATGAGACCATCACCCGCGAGGAATGGGACCGGGACGAAGCCGCCCTGCACTACAAGAAGGTACACGAGCCCTTCAAAGTGGAGCTGGTCGAGACAATACCCTCGGGCGAGACCATCAGCTTCTATCGACAGGGTGACTTTCTCGATCTCTGCCGTGGCCCGCACATGCCATCGACGAAATATACCGGTCACGCCTTCAAGCTGATGAGTGTGGCTGGCGCCTATTGGCGCGGCGACAGCAACAGGCCGCAGCTCCAGCGCATCTACGGCACGGCCTGGCCGGACCAGAAGCAGCTCGATGCCCATCTGCACATGCTGGAAGAGGCAGAGAAGCGCGACCACCGCAAGCTCGGCCGCGAATTGAACCTCTTCCATGTGCAGGAAGAGGCGGTTGGCTCAGTCTTCTGGCACCCACATGGCTGGACGCTCTATCAGATCATAGAGAACCACATGCGCAAGAAGCTCGACCGGGCCGGGTATCAGGAAATAAGGACACCACAGCTGATTGATCGCGCCCTTTGGGAAGCCTCCGGACATTGGGACAAGTTCCGCGAGAACATGTTCACGGCCAATGCCGAGGACGACAAGGTTCTCGCGCTAAAACCAATGAACTGCCCGGGCCATGTACAAATCTTCAAGCAGGGTCTGAAGAGCTACCGCGACCTGCCGTATCGGCTGTCCGAGTTTGGCGCCTGTCATCGCAATGAGCCCTCGGGCGCACTGCACGGCATCATGCGGGTGCGCGCCTTTACCCAAGACGACGCTCACATTTTCTGCACCGAGGATCAGATCACAGAAGAAAGCGTAAAATTCTGTGAACTGCTTTCGGCGGTTTACAAAGACTTCGGATTTACAGACGTGCGGGTGAAATTCTCCGATCGCCCGGAAGTCCGCGCAGGCGATGACTCGACCTGGGACAAGGCTGAGAAGTCGCTGAGCGATGCTTGTGACGCAGCGGGTCTCAAGACAACGCTCAACCCGGGCGAAGGCGCCTTCTATGGCCCCAAACTGGAATTCGTGCTGACCGACGCGATCGGCCGGGACTGGCAGTGCGGTACGCTGCAGGTCGATTTTGTCTTACCGGAGCGGCTAGACGCCACCTATATCGCCGAGGACAGCAGCCGAAAGCGCCCGGTCATGCTGCACAGGGCGATTCTGGGTTCATTGGAGCGTTGGATCGGTATCATTATTGAGCAATATGCTGGCCGCTTCCCGCTCTGGCTCGCCCCTGTACAAGGGGTGGTCGCCACGATCACCAACGATGCGGATGAGTATGCGGCGGAGGTGATGGAGAAATTCAAGGCCGCCGGTCTGCGGGTCGGGATGGATCGCCGGAACGAGAAAATCAACTACAAGATCCGCGAGCACAGCGAAGCCAAGATCCCGGCAATCCTTGTTGTTGGCCGCCGCGAGGCGGAAGAAGGCAAGGTCGCGTTGCGACGACTCGGCGGAAAAGCGCAAGAAGTGCTTGCACTCGACGACGCCATTACTAGACTTAAGGAAGAGGCTCTGGCTCCGGATCACATCTGATCCGGACCGGCTCCTGCCCACACACCAGAAACAGATAACGAAGGAGGCGATAGATCGCCAGACCACCATTCAATCAACCGCCGGCCAAGGATGGCCCGCGGGTGAACCGTGATATTCTCGCTGAAAAAGTCCGCTGCATTGATCCCGAAGGTGAAATGCTTGGTGTGCTGACTGTTCGCGAAGGCATTCTGAAGGCTGAGGAATTTGGCCTCGACCTCGTGGAAGTCTCGCCGAACGCCGACCCGCCCGTCTGCAAGATCCTCGATTACGGCAAGTTCAAGTACGAAGCTCAGAAGAAAAAGAACGAAGCCAAGAAAAAGCAGAAAGTCATCGAGATCAAAGAGATCAAACTGCGTCCGAACATCGACGCGCATGATTTCGAGGTAAAGATGAAGAACGTGCGTAAATTCATCGGCGAAGGCGACAAGGTGAAGGTCACCCTGCGTTTCCGTGGCCGTGAGATGGCGCATCAGGACCTCGGTATGAACGTGCTGAACCGGGTCCGCGACGAGATGGAAGAAGCGGCCAAGGTAGAGTCCTATCCGAAGATGGAAGGCCGGCAGATGATCATGGTCATCGCGCCCCGCTAACCGCGCTTCTCTTCGCGACATCCCGTCGCCCATATGGTCCGATGGCCCCGCTCTGGCGGGGCCTTGGCATTTAGGGATGAAACAGGACTGGTTTCCGGCTCCATGCGTCCTATGTTGGGACCGTTCCAGGAATAACAACGGACCACATCATGGCCCTCGCCCCCAGACAACTTCCCTCCGACCATCCCACTCTGCCTGCCGAGAAGATCGGTGTTTTGCTGCTGAATCTTGGCACGCCGGACGCGACGGATACGAAGTCCATACGGCGATACCTGAGAGAATTTCTCTCGGACGAACGGGTTATCGAAGTCAATCCGCTGCTGTGGCAGATCATCCTCAATCTGTTCATTCTGCCGACCCGGCCAGCCAAGACCGGTCATGCATATGAGCAGATCTGGATCAAGGAAACGAACGAGTCACCACTGCGCCTCTATACCCGAAACCAATCGAACAAACTGTCCGACATGTTCGCGGACAAATACCCAAACGTGGTTGTCGATTGGGGTATGCGCTATGGCAATCCGAGCACCGAGAGCAAGATCCGGGAACTGAAGGACAAGGGCTGCGAGCGTATCCTGTTGGTCGCGCTCTACCCGCAATATGCTGCCAGCACGACTGCTACGGCCTACGACAAGGCCTTTGAGGCACTCATGAAGCTGCGCTGGCAGCCGGCCGTCCGGTCCGCTCCCGCCTATCATGACGAGCCGGCCTATGTCGACGGCCTCGCCAACTCAATCAAGACTCACCTAGCGGGTCTCGACTGGACTCCCGACTTACTCATCACCTCCTATCACGGGTTGCCAGAACGCTACTTCCTGAATGGGGATCCGTATCACTGCCATTGCTTCAAGACCACTCGGCTGGTCCGGGAGAAACTTGGCTGGGCCAATGACAAGATGATGGTCGCTTTCCAGTCCCGCTTCGGTAAGGAAGAGTGGCTGAAACCGTACCTGCAGGACACGGTCGAGGACCTGCCAACCAAGGGTGTGAAGAACCTTGCCATTATCTGTCCAGGCTTCTCCTCCGACTGCGTCGAGACACTGGAGGAGATCAATATCGGTATTCGGGAAACTTTTGCCGAGGCAGGTGGCGATAATTTCACCTACATCCCGTGCCTGAACGATAGCGATGACGGGATGAAGGCGATTGAAGCCGTGGTGACGCGAGAGCTACAAGGCTGGATCTGAGGCTTAGCTCCCTGTCACACGAACACTCCCGAACAACGCTTTTGCCAAGGGCCCCTTCCGTAGATCGGAAAGCCGCTTTCGACTATTTGAAGGCTTATACGATTGCCAGGCTGATCTCGAACCACACGAGTGAGAAAATCCCGTCGCATTCGAGATTTTACAGCGAGTGGATCGACCCAAACACTATTTGAGCTGACCAATTTCCATTTTTCAACTCAGGCGAAACAATCCGGACATTATTTTAAAATTAGAAATCAAAAACACTAAATCCAATAAAAATTTCCCGCAAACACTCAAGTATTCAAATTTCTTTTTTATGGATACTTTCAAAAATCACACTATTATATCTACGCATAAACACGGCTCCTCCATAGAAGCGAGGATAGGAAACGCTCATGTTCGGTTTTGGAAAAGATAAAAGCGCCGAGGAAGAAGCAAAACAGCGCCAGATCGAGGCACTTAAGGCATCGATCGAGGCCGCATTAATGCAGATGAAAAAACAGGCGCAGGCTGCTCTGACGGACCGATGCGAAGCCAGCGCCAAACGTTTGACAGAAATGCTCAAGAACCCGAAATTGCCGAAAGAATTCGTCAAACAAATTCGTGACGGTTCTGACGCGTTACTTTTGCACGCTTACATGAAGGCTACCGCTCTCGCCTCCAAGGCGGCTATTGACGCTGCCATGGCCGATGATCTTGAAACGCGTTCGGCGAAGATCAAGGAGGCGCGCGAGAAATTGTCAGGCGCCATCAAATACAAGGCTCCCAAAGATTTCAAATTGCAGTGCGAGCGTATGCTTGAAGTCGCCTTGTTCTCCGGCGGAGTGAAAGCAAAGGGCCCCACAAAGGCGAAACCACGTGACACAGCACCGAAGGTAGAAAACCGCGCCAAATCGATCGACTCCTCGCCGAAAGCCAAAGCGGGAAAGTCGCTCCAGAACTATGCTAAACCTGTTGGCGCTTAGTGCTCGGAAATCGACCGTACGCACATGCTGATTCCAAGGAACGCCGGACAGTCGTGTAGCCAATTTCTTTGCGACAAAAATATTGATAGGCTATTTTTTGCTTGAAATCCGCCAGTTTTACCTGATTTTGTAATTTTATGTAGCAATTACATAAAAAGCATTTTAATATTTACCGATCATTAATCATGCACCATCAACAGAAAGTTGGAGGCTGCCGATGTTCGGTAACACGGAAACCAGAACTGTCGAGGATGATGCGGCGATCCGCCGGATCCATGAGTTGGCACCAGCGGTCAACGGAGCTCTGTTCCAGATCAAGAAACAAGCGGAAAGCGGTCTCACCCGCCGCTGCGAGGCTTCAGCTACAAGCCTGAAAGAAGTGATCAGGAGCGCAAAACTGCCGAACGCTTATACCGACGAGACCACCGGTGCCCTAGATGCCCTGATGATGCACGCATACATGAAGGTAACAGCCGAAGCGTCGATGGCCGCGATTGAGGCTGGCCTGGAAGACGAGATCGACCGGCGAACAAAGAAAATCAAGGAAGCACGCGAAAACTTATCTGGTGCCATGAGATACAAGGCACCGAAGAGCTTCCAGCGAAAGTGTGAACGCATGCTGGAGACAGCGCTATTTTCCGGCGGCATAAGGGCAAAGGGTCCCACAAAAGCAAAACCGCTCGACAACACTCCACCAGTGGAGAATTGCGCAAAACCCGTATTGGCGATTTAGACGCCTTAATTCCGCACGACATGCTTAGACCAATTGCGCAAACTTCGTCATCATCAAACCCAAGCTGGAAACGGGATGATGTAGCGACGTCTGGGATCAGTTATCTGTCCCCGACAGCAAGACCCGCAACTAAAGACAGTAATAGCCGCAGACTAAGATCGAAAATATTTCCGTTAACACGAATTTCACCGACCCAATAAATAAATAATTGATGCCTATTAATATTTCTCAAAACGATTAGAAAAATATCAAATAAAAAATAAAATACATATTATTTTTTTCTGGATTTCAGACTCCAGAATAGTAAAATATCTGAAAACTAATTAGATAGAATTAAATATTAAGGAGGATAAAATTAAAATTGCCTGAATCAAAAGAAAATTTAAGCGCTGAAGATGAAGCTGAGCAACGTCTCATAGACGAGATGAAGATCACCATCGAAAGCGCGCTCCTGCAAATGAAAAAACTGGCAGAAATTGGTCTTTCCGATCGTTGCGAGGAAGTGTCTAAATACCTGATCGAGATATTGAAAAATCCCAAACTACCAAAAGACTTCGAAAAGCTCGCACGCGCTGGCGTCAATAAAATGATGCTCAACGCCTACATGAAGGCTACCGCTCTCGCAGCAAAAGCCGCGATTGATGCAGCCATGGAAGACGATCATCAAAAACGGTCGGAGAAGATCAAGGAAGCGCGGACAAAGCTGTCCGGTGCCATGAAGTACAAGGCATCTCGGGAATTCAAACAAAAGTGCGAGCTTATGCTCGAAACCGCTATGTTCACGGGCGGTGTGAAGGCAAAGGGTCCGACTTTGGCCAAACCGCTCGACACAGCGCCAAAGATCGAAAAAACCGACGCGCAGGCCGAAAGCCCGCCCGAGCAGATCGCGGACGAAAAAGTTCCTCAAGAAACAGCCGATACAGTCAGCGCGTAAGACTGCCCTGCGGCGGTTGAAAGACTGGCTACACAAAAAGGCCGGGCATAAGCCCGGCCTTTTTGTATTCAGTTGAAAGCTGTTCTCAGCCCCGAATGCGTCCACCCGTGGCCTTCTCGACCTGGGCGACGATCTTTCGGGTTACATCCCCGATCTGCTCTTCCGTCAGGGTCGCATCGACCGGTTGCAGGGTGACCTGGAGGGCGATGGATTTCTCCGTCTCCTCCAGTCCCTTGCCCTGATATTCATCGAACAGATGCACGCCAGCGATCAGCGCCTTGTCGGCACCGGCTGCCGCCCTGACCAGTTTTTCCGCCGGCACGTCCTTCTCCACCACGAAGGCGAAGTCACGGGTCAGCGGCTGGAACGGGGAGAGCTTCAGGAACGGCTTGGCCGGACCCTTGGCTTTCGGCGTCGGCACCTTGGCGAGGAAAATCTCGAAGGCCACCGCCGGGCCTTTCAGGTCCATCGCCTTCAGCACCTTGGGATGAAGCTCCCCGAAAGTCGCCAGCACGTTCGGGCCGAGGCGCAGCGCGCCGGAGCGGCCCGGATGATACCAGGCAGGTGCATCGGTCGAGACCTGCAGATTACCCGCCGGCGCATCCAAAGCTTCCAACAGTGCCATAACGTCCGCCTTGGCATCGAAGGCATCGACGGCACGGGTCGAGCCTGCCCAGTCCTTCGGGCCGGTACGACCCGTGCGCAGGCCAGCCACCACCGTGGACTGGCCCTTCGGCGTCGCGTCCGCATATTGCGGGCCGACCTCGAACAGGGACGCATCTCCAATGCCCATATTCGCGCCCCGGACAGCGGCCGCGATCAGGTTCGGCAAGACCGAGGGGCGCATCACATCCAGCTCGCTGGAGATCGGGTTGACCAGCTTCAGCTCGTCGGCGCCGCCGCCGAAGAGTTCGGCTTCTTCCTGTGACAGGAAGGAGAAGGTCACCGCCTCCATCATGCCCCGGGAGGCCAGCAGGCGCTTGGATGTGCCTTCGCGGACCTGCGCCTTGCTCAGCGCCGGTTCGGGCACGACATGGCCGGTTTCCAGAGAGACCACCGGGATCTCGTCATAGCCGTTGATCCGGATGATTTCCTCAACGAGGCAGGCCTCGCCCTCGACATCGCGATAACGCCAAGGTGGCATGACCGAGCTGATCGCCTCACCACTGCCGGAGACTTCGAAGCCGAGCCGCGTCAGGATGTCCTTTGCGCGTTCTTCCGGAACATCGATGCCCGCGAGGCCCTTGATCCGGGAGTGACGCAGCGTGATGGTGCGCTGCCAGTCCTCTTCCTGGCCATGCACGACAAGCTCGCTCGCCTCGCCGCCACAGATATCCAGCACCAGCTTTGAGGCCAGATGCACGCCCCAGGTCGGGCCGGTCGGGTCGAGGCCGCGCTCAAAACGGTAACGGGCATCGCTCAGCACGTTCAACTTCCGGCCCGTCATCGCGACCGAAATTGGATCGAAGATCGCGACCTCGAGATACATGTTCACGGTCTCGTCGCCGCAGCCAGTGCGTTCGCCGCCCATGATCCCGGCCATGTCGTCGATGCCGTTCTCGTCGCCGAGCACCAGCATGCCGTCCTCGAAAGTGTAGGTCTTTTCGTTCAGCGCTTCATAGCTCTCACCCGCCTTGGAAAGCCGGATGCGGATGGCGCCGCCGGAGAGCTTGTCCGCGTCATAGGCATGCAGCGGACGGCCGACATCGAGCATCATGTAGTTGGTGATATCGACCAGGGCAGAGATCGGGCGCAGGCCTACGGCAACGAGCCGGTCCTGCATCCATTTCGGACTCGGGCCGTTCTTCACACCTTTGAAGTAGCGGCCAACCACATAGGGCACCAGCGACGGCTCCGGCACGTCCACATCCCAGGTAATCGGGCTTGCGAAGGTGCCTTTGACTTCGCTCGTATCGAGCGGCTTCAGGGTGCCGAGACCGGCGGCGGCGAGATCACGGGCGATACCGCGCACGCCGAGGCAATCCGCCCGGTCCGGCGTGATGGCAATATCGATCACCGGATCGTCCATCCCGGCATATTCGGCATAGGACATACCGACCGGCGCGTCTTCGGCCAGATCGATGATGCCATCATGCTCATCGGAAAGGCCCAGCTCGCGCTCGGAGCAGAGCATGCCATTGCTCTCCTCGCCCCGAATGACGCCCTTCTTCAGATCGACTCCGGTGCCCGGAACATGGCTACCGGACGGGGCGAAGACGCCCTTCATGCCCGTGCGCGCGTTCGGGGCGCCGCAGACCACCTGAATGGTCTCCGTGCCGGTATCGACCTTGCAGACGCGCAGCCGGTCCGCATTCGGATGCTGCACAGCCTCGATGACATGGGCGATGGTGAAGGGGGACAGCTTTTCAGCCGGATTGATCAGCTCCTCGACCTCAAGCCCGAGCATCGGCAGCGTGTCGCAGATCTGCTCGAGCGTGGCGTCGGTCTCGAGATGTTCTTTCAGCCAGGACAGAGAGAACTTCATCGGTTGAGCCCTCCGGCCAGATTGGGAACATCGAAGGGCATGAAGCCGTAATGCTTCAGCCAGCGCAGGTCGCTGTCATAGAACGGGCGCAGATCGGGGATACCGTATTTCAGCATTGCGATCCGCTCGATCCCCATGCCGAAAGCGAAGCCCTGATATTCGGTCGAGTCGATGCCGCAATATTCCAGTACCTTCGGGTGCACCATGCCGCAGCCAAGGATCTCCAGCCAGTCGTCGCCAGCGCCGATCTTGAACTCGCCGCCCTTGCGGGTGCAGCCGATATCGACCTCTGCCGATGGCTCCGTGAACGGGAAGTAGGACGGCCGGAAGCGCACTGGCAGATCGTCGACGCCGAAGAAGGCGCGGCAAAAATCGATCAGGCAGCCCTTCAGGTGGCCCATATGGGTACTCTTGTCGATCACCAGCCCCTCGACCTGATGGAACATCGGGGAGTGCGTGGCGTCGTGATCCGAGCGGAAGGTCCGGCCCGGGCAGATGATCCGGATCGGCGGGGTCTTTTTCTCCATGGTACGGATCTGCACTGGAGAGGTATGGGTGCGCAGGACGCGCGGCGTGCCGCTCTCGTCCGGCGGCAGATAGAAAGTATCGAGTTCCTGACGGGCCGGATGCTCGGGCGGAATATTGAGCGCGGTGAAGTTGTAATAATCGCTCTCGATATGCGGCCCTTCGGCAACGGAGAAGCCCATCTCTGCGAAGATCTGGATCAGCTCTTCGGTGGTCTGGGTGAGCGGGTGAACCCGGCCGGTCGCCTCGGGGCGGGCTGGCAGGGAGACGTCGATCCTCTCGGCCAGCAGCCGGGTATCGAGCGCCGCATCCTCAAACCCGGTCTTGCGCGCCTCGATGGCGGCCTGGATCTCGTCCTTCAGACGGTTCAGGGCCTGCCCGGCTTCCTTGCGCTGCTCCGGATCGAGACCGCCGAGCTGCTTCATCAGGCCGGTGATGCGGCCTTTCTTGCCAAGAGCGCCGACACGGAGCTCTTCGAGTGCGCCAAGATCTCCCGCGCCATCTACGGCGGCGGCAAGTTCCGCTCTCAGTGTTTCAACGTCCTGCATGTTCTTTTCACCCCAAATCGGTGCCGGTTCCGGTCCAGCGCGGGTTCCTCAAAGCAAAAGGGGCCCGGCTAAGGCCAGACCCCTTTTCAACTCTTTTACCGATAGGCTGCCGGATGATCCGGCAGGCCTCGTATTAGTCGGCAGTTCCGAGCGCGGCCTGGGCTTGATCGACCAGGCTTTTAAACGCCGCCGGCTCGTGGATCGCGAGATCCGAGAGCACCTTGCGGTCGAGCTCGATACCGGCCTTCTTCAGACCATTCATGAACTTCGAATAGGTCAGACCGTAGCTGCGCGCACCGGCATTGATACGCTGGATCCAGAGAGCGCGGAAGTCGCGCTTGCGGACCCGACGATCGCGATAGGCGTACTGAGCCGCCTTCTCCATCGCCTGTACAGCAACGCGGAAGACGTTCTTCCGGCGGCCGTAATAGCCTTTGGTCTTGTCCGTGACTTTCTTATGACGGGCGTGAGCCGTGACGCCCCGTTTTACACGTGCCATCTCTGGTGCCCTTTCTTAAGCGTACGGAAGGAATTGTTTGACGATCTTCGCATCGGCATCGGACAGGATCATCGTCCCCCGAGCCTTGCGCTTCATCTTCTGGGATTTGTTAGACAGCTGGTGGCGCTTGTAGGCGACGTTACCACGCACCTTACCGCTGCCCGTGAGCCGGAACCGCTTCTTGGCGCCGCTCTTGGTCTTCATCTTGGGCATTTCGATCTCCGTTTTAGCGGTTACTACCTGCCGGTCTGGCATGCCCTACAAGCCATGACGCGGCGCTGCCCCAAGATTGCTCATGGGGAGGCGGGTTTATACAGAGCGGGAACGGGAGAATCAAGCGGTCTGTGAGCCACGCATATCTGCCTGCTCGTCAGCGGGCATGCTCAGGCAATCTCGATGTCTCCGCATACCGCCGCTCCGGATCGTTATAGAACGGATCGGTACCGGTCGGTTGCAAGATCACCTCCCTGTCCTCGATACCGCCGGGCACTGTGGCGAGACGCCAATATTCGGCCGCAATGCGCTCCGGATCGAACGGGCCGCCCGGCGCCACGATCCCGCAGATCGCAATCACCGAGACATGCACGCCTTGCGGTGCGAGTTCCTTGTAGAACGAGAGCGAGAGGCTACGCAGCGCCGCCTTGCCGAGCGCAAGCGAGGTCCATTCCGGAAATGGCTCCAGCGCCAGACCACCACCGGTAAAGAGGATCGCGCCCCTGCCCCGCTCGACCATCCCCGGCGCGACGCGCTTTGCCGCACGGTGCGCGCCCAACAGATTGACCGACAGCTCGGCTTCGATCCGGTCCGTCTCCAGCTCCAAAACCGTCGCGGGCTTCAGAACGGCGGCGTTGTAGATCAGGGTATCGCACGGGCCGAGCGAATCCGTTAAAGCCATCAGCGCGCCTTCGAGAGCAACAGCATCGCCCGCATCAGCGGCATGCCAGGCAACAGTGGCGTCTGCTTCGGACAACCGGCCCGCCATCGCTTCCAGCTTGGCGGCATCGCGCGAGATCAAGCCGACAGAGTAACCACCAGAGGTAAATCGCCTGGCAATGGCTTCACCGACCCCGGGACCGGCGCCAACAAGCAGACATACAGGCATTTTCGATCCGTCCTTCCGCACAATGGCGCGTTCTAGGAAGTGTTTCGATCAGAGCCGCGTACGGACAACCAGTGTGAGCACGAAGGAAGCACACGCACAAATCGCGATCACGGCGACCATCGGGATGGCCGTTCCGTCAAAGAACGGTCCTGTAGCAACGATCATCAGACCGCCTGTCAGCATTTGCAAGGTTCCCCCGAAGGAGGAGGCAAGTCCGGCAATCGCGCCATGTTCGTCCAGCGCCATGACCATCGTCGTCGGCAAGGCCAGACCAAAGCCTGCATTCGCGCACAGCAGAAATCCGATCAGCACGAACAAATGTGTTTCCGTCGTCAGCAGAAGGACAAGCAGGATAGACGCGGATGCGGCGAAGAAAGCCGCCCCCAGGCGGATCACGACAGTCAGGCCAAACCGCTCCGCCAGTGGCCCGGCAAGTTGGCACGCGGCAAAGAAGCCAATAGCATTCACGGCGAAGGCCAGCGCGAACTCAGTCGGGCCAAGGCCATACTGATCGCGATAGACAAAAGCGGCCGAGGCAATGAAGACAAAGAAACTTGCCATCCCGAAAGCGCCCACGAAGGTCAGCGCCAGGAACTGCCGGTCAAGGATGAGCGTGCGCATTCCCATTAACAACGCCCGAAAATTAAACGGTACCCGGTCAGACCTCGCCAGGGTCTCCGGCAGCGTCGTTCCCGCCAACAACAGGCTCAGAAGGGCGCCGCCGCAGAGAATGAAGAAGATCGCCCGCCAGCCGAAAACCGGCACGACGACACTGCCCGCCAGCGGCGCCAGCATCGGCGAGATCGAGATTACCAGCATGATCAGCGCCATCAGCTTGGTCGCCGTCGGGCCGGTATGCAGGTCCCGGATGATGGCGCGCGGCAACACCATGAGCGCGGCGCCGCCTAATCCCTGAAGGAACCGCCAGCCAGTCAGCTCCACCGCCGTTCCGGCCAGTGCGGCACCAACGGCACCGACAATGAAAACCACCAACCCGACATAGATCGGCAGTTTCCGCCCGGCCTGATCCGACCACGGCCCATAGAGCATCTGTGCCAGACCAAAACCAATGAAATAGGCCGTAATCGTCGCCTGGATCGCCGTTTCGTCAACAGCAAGATCCACAACGATCTCCGGCATGGCCGGCAAATACATGTCGATCGCAAACGGCCCGACCAAAGACAGCAATCCAAGCACCAAAGCGGAACGCCAGAGGCCGACCGTCATCTCATCTTCCTTGATATATTTGAAAGGGCCACAGACCCCGGCGCCGTCCTGAATGGGACAGAATCTTTATCGCTAACTTCTATTGCCTGAAATGCAGTTTGTCACTTCGCCGATCTAACAACCTCCCAATCCGGGAGCCGGGCCTGTATTTGATACCGGTCATGCATCTGTGGAGTGCCGGGAATCGTTGACCTTCTCTACGCACCGCCCTAGCTTCCCGCGCACTATCGCAAGCTAAGGATCAAACACATGACCTCCCTTATCCCGACCGAGATCGCCGAGAACGCCCGTGCCTGGCCGTTCGAGGAAGCGCGAAAGATCGTTGCGCGGATCGGGGGCAAAAAACCGGAAAAAGGTCATGTTGTGCTGGAGACCGGCTACGGCCCGTCCGGCCTGCCGCATATTGGTACCTTCGGCGAAGTGTTCCGCACAACCATGGTCCGCCGCGCCTTCGAGCAGCTCATGCCTGACGTGCCGACCAAGCTGGTCGCCTTCTCGGACGATATGGACGGCTTCCGCAAGGTTCCAACCAATCTGCCGAACCAGGAAATGCTGGCGGAATATCTGAACAAGCCGCTGACCCAGGTGCCCGATCCCTTCGGCACGCATGAGAGCTTTGGCGCACACAACAACAACCGGCTGATGGAATTCCTCGACAGCTTCGGCTTCGAGTACGAGTTCCTGTCCTCGACCGAATGCTACAAGAGCGGCATGTTCGACAAGGCGCTGCTCGAAACCCTGCAGCGCTATGACGAGATCATGGCCATCATGCTGCCCACCCTCGGCAAGGAGCGTCAGGCGACATACTCACCTTTCCTGCCGGTTTGCCCGACCACAGGCAACGTCCTGCAGGTCGCGATCAGCGAGCGCAACACTGATGCGGGCACCGTGATCTATGAAGACCCGAACGGCGGCGGCAAGGTCGAGGTGCCGGTCACCGGCGGGCATTGCAAGCTGCAGTGGAAGTGCGACTGGGCCATGCGCTGGCACGCGCTCGGCGTCGACTACGAGATGTCCGGCAAGGATCTGATCGACAGCGTCAAGCAGTCATCCAAGATCTGCCGCACCCTCGGCTCGAAGCCGCCGGAAAGCCTGAGCTACGAGCTGTTCCTCGACGAGGAAGGCGGCAAGATTTCCAAGTCGAAGGGCAATGGCCTGTCCGTAGAGGACTGGTTGCGCTACGGCTCACCGGAAAGCCTGTCGCTGTTCATGTACCAGCAGCCCAAAAGGGCGAAGCGGCTCTATTTCGACGTCATCCCGAAGAACACGGACGAGTATTTCCAGTTTCTCGACAAGCTGGAAGGCGAGAGTGACGAGGCCAAGAAGGTCGAGAACCCGGCCTGGCACATCACCCAGGGACGCGGGCGCGGAAACGAGGAGAAGGTGCCGCTGAGCTTTGGCCTGCTGCTGAACCTCGCATCGGTCTGCCATGCGGAGGACACCTCTGTCCTCTGGGGCTATATCGCCCGTTACGCGCCGGGCGCAACAGCGGAAAGCCACCCGGCTCTGGACCGAATGGCTGGCTATGCG
The DNA here is from genome assembly GCF_039990255.1 of Nisaea sp. GTDB lineage: Bacteria > Pseudomonadota > Alphaproteobacteria > Thalassobaculales > Thalassobaculaceae > Nisaea. The sequence continues at coordinate 160,283 of NZ_JBDXGG010000023.1, forward strand.
GTGAATTACTATCAGGACTTCGCCCGGCCGAACAAAACCTACCGCGCGCCATCTGAGATGGAACGCGCCGCGTTCGAGGATCTGGTCGGTGAGCTGCAAGCCCTCGCCGCAGACGCCGATGCGGAGACGATCCAGACACAGGTCTATGAAGTCGGCAAACGCCACGATTTCGAGAACCTGCGCGACTGGTTCAAGGCGCTCTACCAGGTCCTGCTCGGCCAGGACCAGGGCCCGCGCTTCGGCAGCTTCATCGCTCTCTACGGACGGGATGAAACGGTAACGCTGATCGGACGCGCTTTGGCTGGTGAGGATCTGGCGGCTTAAGCAGCGCGGCCTCCCTGAACATAAAAACGGCCCTGCTTGGCAGGGCCGTTTTCGTATCAAGCGGCTGCGCCTCAATCAGAAACGATAACCGACACCGATACCGAACACCCACGGATCGAGGTCCGCGTCGACATTGATCGGGCCACTGCCGACATTCGTCGTGATCGTGGTATTGAGAAACACTTTCTTGACGTCGACGTTCAGAGACCACGGGCCGGAGATCGCGTAGTCGAAACCAGCCTGAAGTGCGTAGCCGAAGCCATCGTCGTAAGAGATCGACTGCGCCGCACCGGGCTTCTCGTCATAGAAAAAAGTATAGTTGATACCGGCACCCAGATACGGGCTGAAGCGCTCTTTGGGCATGAAGTGGTATTGCAGCGTCAGGGTCGGCGGCAGCAGCATGACGGAGCCGAGATCGACGTCCGGGTTTTGCCACTTCAGATCATGCTTGGTCGTTGCCGCGATCAGTTCCACCGCGATGTTATCCGTGATGAAGTAGGAAAAATCGACCTCCGGAACATAGTCATTGTTCAGCTCGCCACCGCCGGTCGTAAGCTGATTGGAAGACGTCTCTTCATCCGGAACCATGGCGATGCCACGGGCACGGATAACGATGTCACCAGCCTGCTTGGGTTTGTATTCGTCAGACCGGGCCTGTGCCGCACCGCTGACAGTCATGAGTGAGCCCAGTAAAGCAAATGTGGCTGCCGCCGCCATCAATTTCCCGGAGAATGTCATCAGTCCGTCCTCTTGTATCAATAATGATGGCGGCAAATTGCGCCCCGCCTTCGCTGGCGGCTTTGACACAGATCAACAGAAAAGATGAAAACGGCTATATTTTTGAAGGCGTTAACTGATGACAGTCAGTTAACCAGAAGAGCGAACTGAACAAGCGGCAAGCTACTCAACCGCCGATCATGCCACCAGCTCCGCCTTGATCGCCCGCGCCAGGAACTTCGAATAGATCCGCGCCTGCGCGAAGCTGCCGCCGGTGTACCAGAGGCCGGGCTGCGGGGTCGGGGTCCACATGTTGTTCAATTCCTGGATCTCAGGGTCGATATCCCAGACCGTGCCGATCCGGTCTGCCACCGTGTCGCCGAACAGCACACGGGTCATGTGGTCCTGGCCCTTGTAGCCAGTGGCGAGCACGATCAGGTCCGCCAACCGCCGCGCGCCGTCTTTCATGCGCAGACCGCCCGCTTCAAAATGGTCGATGTCGCTGTGCTGGATCAGGCCGATCCGGCCCGCCGCCATCAGGTCGGAGGCGCCGACATTGAAATAATAACCGCCGCCACGGGTCCGGTATTTCAATGGCCAGCCGGTGCCGCCCTCACCGAAATCAAGCCGGAAGCCGACCTTCTCCAGACCATCAAGAAGCGGCTTGTCGATCTCCTTCACCTTGTCGGTAATGATCTTGTGGGCGGTGCGGATCATGTCGAAGGGGGTCGCGAGATTGATCAGGTCGCGGTCTTCCCAGCTCGGCCCCTCACCCCAGTAAATGCCGTCATAGAGCTGCGCGCTCGGCTCGATATTGACGATCAAGGTCGGGCTGCGCTGCACGATGGTGACCTCCGCGCCATTACCTTCCAGATCCTGCGAGATGTCGTGCGCACTGGTACCAGTGCCGATCACGGTGACCCGCTTGCCGGCCCAGTCAGCGCCTGCCGTGAACTGGCTGGAATGCAGCACCGGCCCGCTGAATTGATCGAGGGTCGGGATGACAGGAATGTTCGGCGTGCCGCTGACACTGGTTGCCATGACGATATGGCGAGGGCGCATTTCCCGCACCGATCCGTCGACCAGTTTCAGCCGGGCGATCCAGCATCCGGCATCCGCGTCGTATTCCGCGCCTTCGAAACTGGTTTCGGTCCAGAAATTGATGTCCATCGCGTCGACGTAAGACTCGAGCCAGTTGGCGATGCGGTCCTTGGGAATATAGGTTGGCCAGCCCTCCGGGAAGGGCATGTAGGGCAGATGGTTGCTGTGGATGTAATTGTGCAGCTTCAGGCCGTGATAGCGCAGCCGCCAGTTATCCCCGGCCCGCTTCATCCGGTCGACGACGAGCGTGTCTACATCCAGCCGGTTCAACCGGGCCGCCGCCGTCAGCCCGGCATGGCCGCCGCCGACGATCAACACCTCCGGGTCACGGCCCGTATAGGCCCGTTCCTCCGCACGCTTGTCAGCCCAGTTGGGGCCATGGAATGCCGGATTGAAGGCGGGTTCGTCCCGCTGTTCGAACAAGCGCGCCTCCTCGAACCCCTTCAGGTCTTCCAGCGCCGTCATAAAGACCCAGGCGCGCGGCCGGTCACTTGAATATGTCAACCGAACCAGACCGACGCCTATTCCCTTCGCCGTTTCGAAGGAGAGAATTCCTTCGATCACGGATGTTCCGGCCCGCTCGACAATCCGGGGAGCGGCACGGCCTTCGGCAATCGAGAATGCCCCAAGACCGGAACTGGCCGCTTCGAAAAGCAGCCTTTCTGCGATTGCTTCGGCGCCGGGGATCGTTCTCTGCCGTCCCGACAGGATCAGCACGTCACGCCAGCGCGCCTCCACATCGAAACACGCCGTCAGAGCGCCGGATCCGGGTGCCGACAGCGCCGCATTAAGATCCGTGATCCAGCGGGAAAATAAGGAGCTGGCGTCGATTTCCGCCATCCTGCTCATCGGCTTCCATCCCGTATGGTTTGAGAAAACGAGGAAGGTACCGGAGAACAGTAAACGCGATCAGCATACGTTTCCACGCCTCAGAACGGTACGGGGAACCCGCAACCGCGAAGTATCGGGTTGCGCACAAGTCGTGAAATTGATAATGTTATATTATAACATAACATATTGGAGATTCCCGTGCCCGACACCCGTCTTCCCGTGACGGTGCTTTCCGGCTTTCTCGGCGCCGGCAAGACTACGCTGATGAACCGCGTCCTGAACAACCGCGAGGGCCGCCGCGTCGCTGTGATCGTCAACGATATGTCAGAGGTGAATATCGATGCGGATCTGGTGCGGGAGGGTGGCGCCGAGCTCAGCCATACCGAAGAAACGCTGGTGGAAATGTCGAACGGCTGCATCTGCTGCACGCTGAGGGACGATCTGCTGCTTGAGGTTCGGAAACTCGCTGAAGCAGGACGGTTCGACTATCTCCTGATCGAATCCACCGGCATTTCAGAGCCGCTACCCGTTGCGACCACCTTCGATTTCCGCGACGAGTCCGGACAAAGCCTCTCCGACATTTCCCGGCTCGACACAATGGTCACGGTTGTCGATGCCGTTAACCTGCCCAAGGATTTCGCCAGCCACGATGCACTCGCCGACCGAGGTGAAGTACTTGGAGAGGAGGACGAACGGACCCTCGTTCACTTGCTGACGGACCAGATCGAATTCGCGGATGTGATCGTCATCAACAAAGTCCACGACGCCGGGCCGGATGGGCTCAGAGCGACGCGCCAGATCGTACGGAGCCTTAATGTCGATGCGCGGCTGATCGAGACTGATTTCGCGAACGTTGCACCGGAAGATATCCTCGATACCGGCCTATTCGATTTCGAAAAGGCACAGGATCATCCGCTCTGGGCCAAGGAGCTTTATGGTTTCGCCGACCATGTTCCGGAATCCGAAGAATATGGCATTGCCTCCTTTGTCTACCGGGCGCGACGGCCGTTCGACCCAAGCGAAATCCACGAACTGCTGAACGGTCCGCTGCCGGGCGTGATACGTGCCAAAGGTCATTTCTGGATCGCCACGCGGCCGGACTGGCTGGCTGAATTCTCGCTCGCCGGCGCCCTTTCGAGCACATCCCCGCTCGGTACCTGGTGGGCATCGGTCCCGAAAAAACGCTGGCCGGAGAGTGCACCCTTCCGAAATTACATCCGGGAAAACTGGTCCGAACCCTTTGGCGACCGGCGCCAGGAGATCGTCTTCATCGGTACCGGAATCGACTGGGCGATGCTGAAGGAGCAACTTGATGCCTGCCTGGTTCCGGAAGAGATCTGTCAAGATCCAGCCGACCTCGCGTCACTCTCTTCCCTCACCGATCCCTTTCCCCGCTGGGCCCGGACGGAGGCAGCCTAAACAGCCGTACTCACCGATCTCTCATGATCGAAAACAAGAGAACAGCAGGCGGTAATCTTGACGCTCCATTTATTGTAACATAATTAGTTACAAATGAGCCAAGATAGCCGCCTGTCCGGAATCCTCCATGTCCTCTTGCACATGGCCGAAGCCCCCGGGCCTCACACCTCAGAGGCCCTGGCGCGTGCGATGAATACTAATCCAGCAGCAATACGGCGCACGATGGCCGGGTTACGTGAGCGGGGATATGTGCGCGCAGAACGCGGAAACGGTGGTGGCTGGACAATCACATGCGACTGCGCTCGCACTACACTAAAAGATATCTATTTTGCACTCGGCCAGCCGGCAATCATTGCCATGCGGAACCGCAGAAACGCGCCTGATTGTGTAATGGAGCAGGCCGTGAATTCGTCCTTGGCCGATACCTTCGAAGCGGTCGAGGCGCTCATGCTGCAACGCTTCAGTGAAGTGACTCTTGCCGATCTCAGTGCCGATTTTCGAACCCGACAAGCGCAGGGCAAGGAAAGCACCAGCCTGCAAGAGCGTCATCAGCATATGGAATCAACACCCTGACGCAGACAAAGCGACAGGCTTTCCCACAACTGGGCAACAAAGACAGTTTGAGCCCTCCGGACTTTGCCGTGCGACATGAAATTCCGCACACGGATCACAAAACAAACGCATCACCGGAACCGATTATGACTGCAGAACTTCCCGACGTTTCATTCTCCGAAACCGCACCCGGCAACAGCCCATTGGAGTGGGTTGGCATGCAGGGAATTGACCTGCCAATTGAGATTGCCGAGGCCGGATACAGGCGTGAACACCACGCCAGGGTGGATGTCCAGGTCGATATGCCAAAACCAGAGGTCAAGGGCATACATATGTCCCGGCTCTACCGGTTGCTCGACACGATTTCCCAGAACGGGGCTTTAACCCCCGGCGCGCTTAAACAACTGCTCGAAAAGATGATCGAGAGTCAGAAAGATTGCGGAAGCCGTAATGCACGCCTGCGCATCTCCACCGATCTGCTCGTGCGCCGATCCGCGCTTCTGACGGAAGGTCTTTCCGGCTGGAAGTCTTACCCGATCAAGATCGACACGGCTCTGATGGATGGTGTGTTTAGCTGCCTGATCAAGGTCAACATTAGCTATTCCTCAACCTGCCCATGCTCGGCCGCGCTGTCACGACAGGTGGTTGAGCAAGCGTTTCTCAAGGCGTTTGACAGGCAGGCCAATGTTGCGCCGGATGATGTTGCAACCTGGCTCAGGGATAATGCCTCACTAGCGACCCCTCACAGCCAGCGCAGCGAGGCCCATGTCTCGGCGGAGATTGAAGGTGATGCAATCGATCTTGGGTTATTGGCGCTGATCGAGCGGGTCGAGGCCGCGATCAATACACCGGTGCAAACGGCGGTGAAGCGTGTTGACGAGCAAGCCTTTGCAGCACTCAACGGACAAAATCTGATGTTTGTCGAGGATGCCGCACGGCGTATTGAAGCAGTGATCGGAGACTATCGGCATGCAAGTGTTTATGTGCGTCATTTAGAAAGTCTCCACCCGCATAACGCCGTCGCGTGGGCTTAGTCACAGCGCTCCATTGGATGCGCCCCACGACCAGGGGAGGTATAGGGTGTTACGATTAACGGGCACTTTCAGCGCAACCGTTCTATCACCTCTTCGGCAATAGCCAGTGAAGAGGTAACCCCCGGCGACTCGATACCATAGAGATTGACCAGTCCGGGCACGCCGTGGTCGGCGGGTCCCTGGATCATAAAGTCGACGGCAGGCTCGCCTTCGGCCTGAATTTTCGGGCGAATGCCGGAATAGGCAGGGGTCAGGCTGTTGTCCGGCAGACCCGGCCAGTATTTCCGAACCGCTGCGTAGAAGCTGTCGGAGCGGCGTGGATCGACATCGTAATTGATCTCGTCGATCCATTCGACGTCAGGGCCGAACCGGGCCTGTCCGCCGAGATCGAGGGTTAGGTGGACGCCGAGGCCAGCCGCTTCCGGAGCCGGATAGATCAGGCTGCTGAAAGGCGCCGTGCAGCCGGTCAGCTGGTAGTAATTGCCCTTACAGAAATGCTGCGCCGGGATCGCTTCCACAGGGAAACCCTCGATGGTGCGCATGATGCTCTGACTGTGCAGACCGGCGGCAACCACGACAGTCTTCGCGGTCAGCGTCATGCCGTGCAGGCCGCCGACGCGCAGCTCGACACCCTCTTCCGTTACCCTTCCGCCCTCGACGGGGGAAAGGAAGGCAATCATGCCGCCATGCTCCTCAAGGTCGCCCTGCAAGGCCAGCATGTATGAATGGCTGTCGATCACGCCAGTAGAGGGAGACCAGAGCGCGGTGACGCAGCGCAGGTCAGGCTCCCGCGCGGTAACTTCGTTGTGGGACAGGAATTCGAGATCGTGGACGCCGTTCTTGTCTGCCCGCTCCTTGATCTGCTGTAACGCCGGGATCTGGTCCTCGGAGGTGGCAACGATCAGTTTGCCGAGTTTTTTGTTAGGCACGCCATGGCTCTCGACAAAATCGTAGAGCAGGGCCTTGCCGCGCACACAGACATCCGCCTTCAGGCTGCCCGGCGGATAGTAGATACCGGCATGGATAACTTCGGAATGGCGTGAGCTGGTTTCGGAGCCGATCAGATCATGCTGCTCCAGCACGATCACCTCGCGCCCGGCCATGGCCAGCGCCCGCGCCGCCGCAAGACCGACCACACCTGCCCCGATCACCACTGCGTCGACTGGTTCCGACACGCGCACTTCCTCCATCATTTTATCGGTCGTCATCCCGGATCAAGTCCGGGAGGACGGCCTTATTGATTGATTATGGGGTTAGAACGGCACCTCGTGCGCGTCAACTGACAGCGTTGGAACAGGTGCCGTCCCGAAAAAGGCACGGGTCTCCCCTACCACCTCGGCGAGGCCGCAGCGCCGCACCTCGACACCGTCCGGAAAGGCCCCTAGCAGCCGGGTCGGCATCATCGGATCGAGCAGCACGAAGACGCCCCGGTCGTCCGCCCGGCGCACAAGGCGCCCGAAGGCCTGTTTCAGCTTCAGCCGGGTCAGCATGTCCGTGTAGCTACCTCCGCCGAAGGCCGATCGGCGGGCGCGATAAAGGATATCCGGCCTCGGCCAGGGCACCCGGTCGAAAACGATCAGGCGCAGCGCGTTACCCGGCACATCCACGCCGTCCCGCACCGCGTCCGTGCCGAGCAGGCAGGCATGCTCCTCCGCCCTGAAAATATCGATCAGGGTGGAGAGGTCGAGCCCGTCTACATGCTGGGCATAGAGCGGCAGATCCGCCTCATCGATGGCGCCGCCGATCCGGCGATGCACCTCGCGCAGCCGCTGGATCGCGGTGAACAGGCCAAGCGCACCACCTCCCGAAGCAAGAAACAGCTCCCGGTAGGCCGAGGCGACTTGTGCCATATCATCCTTGCGCACATCGTTAACGATGAAGACACGCGTCCGGGACGGATAATCGAACGGCGAGGCAACAGCGGCATGCACCGCCGGTGCGTCGAGCCAGACGGCTCCGGTCCGTTCCTCCGCCGCCTGCCAGTCGCGGAAATCGTTCCCGGTGCCGTCCCGCAGGGTGGCCGAAGTCATGACCACACCCTGGGCCGGTTTCACGACCGCTTCGGCGAAGGGGCGGCCCGGATCGATCCAGTGCCGGTGCAGGCCGAGATCCATGTCCCGGCCGTCCATCCGGTCGATCTCCAGCCAGTCGACATATTCCGCCGGGGTTTCGTGCGCCAAAGCCTTCAGCATGTCGCGCCAGGCGCCAAGCGTCATCTCGCCCCGCCGCTGCAGGGAGCGGGCGACGGCTTCAAGCCGCAAACGCATAGCGCTTTCCAGATCCTCCGCATCCTCGTCCAGCCGGTTCTCCAGCCGCTTCTTCAGCTCCTTCAACGGTGTCAGAATGCGGGCCAGCGCCGCGTCGAGCGCTTCAGCCGCTTCCAGCAAACCATCCACCGGCGGATGCGTATCCGTCTGCATCGAATAGGGACTGTCCGGCTGCTCGGTGCGGGCATAGACCTGGGAGCGAACCAGCGCCAGAAAATGCTCCGTCTCGCCCTTAGTCTCGCCCTCGGCGATCCGGGTCAGCCAGCCCTCACCCGGCAGCACGCGGGCGGCATGCATCACCGCTTCCAGTGCTTCCAGTGCCTTCTCGTCATCCGCGATCAGATCCTCGACGCGCTTCTTCAGGCCCCGCGCCCGGCCGGAACGCCTGCCCTCGGCGCCGATCAGCCAGCGCCGCAACTCCACCGTCTCAACAGCCGTCAGATGCGCGGAGAAAGCACTGTCCGCCGCATCGAAGACATGGTGACCCTCATCGAACACATAGCGGGTCGGCAGCGCGCCGTCGTCCATGCCGCCAAGCGCGGCCTGGATCATCACCAGCGCATGATTGGCGACGACGATCTCCGCCCGCCGCGCCCTTCGCACGGATTTTTCGATGTAGCATTTGGAATAATGCGGGCAGGCGGAATAGATGCACTCGCCGCGACGGTCCGCCAGCCCGACAGTACGCCCGCGCCCGAGAAGGTCGGACAGCCAGGCCGGGAAGTCGCCGCCCTGCACGTCTCCATCACGCGTTGCCTCGGCCCAGCGCGCCATCAGGCCGAGAGCGGTGCCGAATTGCGGCATGGTCGGCAGGGTGTTCACCGCCTCTTCCAGATTGAGCAGACAGAGGTAATTCTCCCGCCCCTTGCGCACCACCGCCTTCAGCGCCTTTCGCACTGGGTCGGGATAAAGCCGGTCAAGCTCTCCGTCGATCTGGTGCTGCAGGTTGCGGGTGTAGGTGGAGACCCAGACCGCCCCCTCGTTCTTCTCCGCCCAAACGCTGGCGGGCGCGATATAACCGAGGGTCTTGCCGACGCCGGTGCCCGCTTCGGCCAGCACCACATTCGGACGCCGTTCCTCCTCGCGCGGCATAAAGGCGCCGGAGACGGCGGAGGCATAATCCGCCTGGCTCGGCCGCGCTTCAGCGCCGTCTCCGAGCAATCCCGCCAGCCGTTCGCGCGCTTCCGCATCTTCCACGGGCTTGTTTCCAGCGGGCGGCTCAGGCGCATGCTCGGACCATTCCTCCAGCCGGCGCCAGACCTGCAACCCACTCGGCCGCACCGGGCCCGGCGGCGGCAATTCCCCGGCGCCCAGCGCATGCAGCACCGCATCGCCCCAGCCCCAGCCGCAATTGCGCATGGTCTCGGCAATCGGGCGCGCGCTCGGGTCCCGGTCCCTGTCGGCAAGTTCCGCCAACAGAGAGGCGGCAGCAGATGACAGCACCAGCGCCTCGTCCTCATGATCCTGTGGAGGCGCCAGCATCAGCGCTTCGGCGAGGCCGCGCGGTGTCGGCAGGCAGAACTGGGCGGGGCGGACGAAGGCGAAGAGCTCAAGGACATCGACCACCGCGATTCCGTCGAGCCGGAGCCGCCGGGATATCGCACGGGCATGGGCCACGAGGCACGGCCCCGAGCGCAGCCGGCCAGCCGCTTCCTCATGGCTGATCTGCTCCAGATCGCCGTCCGTCCCGAGCCACACCGCGAAACGCGGGGCGAGGACAAGGCTCGGCAATGAGGGTATACGAATCTCGCGCTCGGAGGAGGTCATCCCCTCCCTTTATCAAGGCCGCGCCGGGTTTGCCAGAAGTGCTTCGAACCTGCATTCTGTCGCCGCCCGAAGCGAGGAAAGAAGATTATGTTCGCGAGCCCCACGATCCCGAACGAAAAAGCAATGCAGCTGATCCAGTGGCTGATCTATCAGGCATGGGAAAAAGCGCCAAACGAGGCACTGGTTGCAGCGACTGCCGAGCGGATCGTCGAGGCCGGCGTGCCGGTCGATCGCTGCCGGGTGGCGATGTACACGCTGCACCCGGAAACCGGCTCGCTGCTGTTCGACTGGGATCGTGCCGAAAACGCGCCGCAGTCCGGACATCGCCACGAGATCGCCTATAGCGACGGAGATTCCGAGGAATGGAGAGCAAGCCCGCTGCATCACATGATGGCGACCGGCACCATGCAGTTCCGGCGGCGGCTGACAGGTCCCGATGCCAAAGTCGATTTCCCGGTACTCGCAGAATATCATGACGAGGGCTTCACCGATTATTACGCCTGCATGTTCGGCGGCAAGGAGGCACTGAAGCTTATCCGGGACGGGGAACGCAGTTGCGGAGCGCTCCTGCGCTGGCTGACCCGCCATCCCGACGGCTTTTCCGATCATGATATCGCCTTCATCGACAGCATCGTCCCGGCCCTGACATCGGCCATTCAAGCCCATCTCGACCAGGAGATTGCAGCCAACCTGCTTGATGCCTATGTCGGCCCGCTGGTCGGCGAACGCATCCTGAAGGGCGAGATCCGGCGCGGCATGGCGGAGAGCCTGAACGCCGTGCTGATGATCGCCGACCTTTCCGATTTCACCAGCGTCAGCGACATTGTCTCGAAAGAGGAGATGGTCTCGGCGCTGAACCGCCATTTTGACGCCATGCTGGCACCGGTCGAGGCCGCTGGTGGACAGGTGCTGAAATTCCTCGGCGACGGGTTCCTCGCCATCTTCCCGTTCGATCCGGGCATGCAGCGGGAAACCGCCCGCAAGGCATTGCAGGCCTCGACCGAGGCACTCACTGCCGTGGATGCCTTGGCCGAGACCGAAGCGGATCTGGCCCGCCCTGCCATGGGCCTCAACGTGGCGCTGCATCTGGGCGAGGTGATGTTCGGTAATGTCGGCTCGCGCGACCGGCTCGACTTCACGGTGATCGGCCCCGCCGTGAACGAGGCCAGCCGGATGGAGAGCCTCTGCCGTTCGCTGGGCACCGACATCATCCTGTCGGAGACGATCGCCGAGCTGCTGCCGGAACAGACCCGGCTGCTGACCCGCACTGAATTGCGTGGTGTGAAGGGCGAACGCGCGCTCTATGCCCCTCTCGCTGCGCCCTCCGGAACGCTGAGATGAATGAGCCGAAATTCGATGCTATCGACCGCGCCATCCTGACCTTCATTCAGAGCAACGGCCGCGCCGCCTATGCCGATATCGGCACCCATGCAGGGCTTTCCGTCTCCGCTGTCAACGAGCGCTTGAAGAAGCTGCAAAACGCCGGTGCCATCCGCGGCTACGGAGCCATTCTGGAGCCGGCAGCAATAGGCCTCGAAGTGCTGGCCTATGTCTCCGTACTGATCGACTGGAGCGCCCATAACGACGCCTTCCTGGACGCTGTCCTCGCCATGCCCGAAGTGCTCGAATGCCACCACGTCACAGGCGACTGGTCCTACCTGCTGAAAATCCGCACCCGCTCGAACGACGCGCTGGAAGACGTGATTTCGAACCGCATCAAGCTGCTGCCCGGCGTGACGCGTAGCCAGACGGTGATCGCGTTGAAATCTCCTAAGGAGAGCGCGGCGCTGCCAGTTTGAGTCGAAACCCTTCCAGCCATTCATCAATGTCGTCATCCCGGACGGAGAGCCGGGACCTGGATAAACGTAGACCGGCGTCTTTTGTCGACAGATCCCGGATCAGAGTCCGGGAAGACGATTTGTTGTGAGCAACATCTCAAATCCTTCGGACATCCGCACGCCCTCCCGGCCCCGGAGAGGCGCCCGACTTACAAGACTATGTTTATGATTGTCTCTTCGCCGTCGGATCCTTCGAAATAGGTCATGGAGACAGCGCGGGCCTGATCCGGTGACATCCGTCGAAACAGCCAGTCCCGGGCGTTATCGGCATTGCCGGCCTCATAGAATTGCGTCGTCAGCAATTCGTGCCCTTTCTCATCGAACACCTTCGCATGAATATGAGGAGTCCGGCCCGGGTATTTGCTTGGCTTGATCGTCCGGAAGGTATAGCGGCCATCCGCATCTGTAACGTCATGACCGAAACCTTGGAACCCGCGATCATAGGCGACGTCTCGATCATCACCGGGATGCAGGTATTTTCCGTTGATATCGCACTGCCAGATTTCCACGCGATGGCCGGAGAGTGGTGTGCCGTCCGTGTCGGTAACGTGGCCATGCAAGGTGATGATTTCGCCACCTGCCTGCTGAACAAGCCCCAAGACCTTAACAAGATCATTGTCCACATCATTCAAACGCAATCGAGGGGTCGGGTAAAACGGACCCTCGGTAGCGCGCGCCGTCAGCGCTGCAGAAAGAGCAGGGCGCGGGAAAACCGCGCTTCCAATGAGGGCTATCAACCCGGCAAGGACACCGCGTCGGTTGCTTTGGCTGGCGTTCATGACGTCTTCCCGATTTGATAATTGCTGTTGGAAATTAGGGTCGCGCACACCTGAATGCCAGCCCTGCGCCGCTTTGGCGCCTGTTGACTTTGGAAGATTGAAAATAGATCCGGAACTCTTTTGAAACAGAATGAATGCCCGAGATCGATGGCACCGCAAGCGCAACACCCCCTCCTCCAAATTCGTCAAAAATCGATAGACTCAATCCCGACAAAAATCCGGCAGCCAAAACCTGAATCGAATAACGGAAGAATAGTATTATATTGTGCCGAACGTTCCTACTTCCATGCAGAATTCATTACCCCAAGACACCTATATTGCCTCTTTCGACGAAATATTATTAAAACTTTCTTTGAGGTTATTTATGATTTCAGAATGATAACGCCTATTTCAAGAGGCCTCTTGTAAGTCGGTCGAGGAAAAGGGCCAAAAATGGCAACTAATGTGGCAATGGGCAAGAAACCGGCGAGACAAACGGTGCCAAACGCGATCTTCAGTCTGGACGTCGTCAAAGAAAAAGAACGCTACGATCTCTGGCGGGAAAGTATAGCTTGTATATTTGAAGTCGATGGTGACCGTGCGTTACGCCGGACACCAAATTTCAAGGCGCATGTCGACGCCAACATGTTCGGCCCGATCATGCTCGCTCGAACATGGACACAGCAGCAGGACTGGAAGCGCTCCCCCTCTATTATGGCGCGTGACGGCATGGATCATTACATGATCCAGCTTTTTGAGCATGGACAGATGCAATGGGAGGACGGCACTGGTCTCCGCGAGCTTCCGAAAGGCGGTCTGATCGTTTTTGATCTTGCCCAGGCAGTCAAAACCCAAACCAACGACTTCTGCAACCTCTCCCTTATCATTCCCCGCACCATGATGGACGGCGCGCTTAAACCGCATTTCGATCAGCACCTACGCGTTCTTGCCAAGGGTGAACCGATGGTGAAGCTGTTACGCGACCACATGCTGTCGCTCAAGTCAGTGTCGGACCGGATGAGCGTCAGGCAAGCCATCGAGGTTGCACCGGCCACGGTCGGTCTCGCCGCCGCTTGCCTTAATGCTGCAGTCGACCGGGAAAACCCTCATCAGGGCGCCGGGATCGCATTAGCACAACTCACCGTGATCCGGCGTTTCATCGAAGCCAATCTCTCCGAGCCAGCACTCTCCGTCGATTGGATCGCACGGCATGCCGGAGCATCCAGAACCAAGCTTTACAAGTTGTTCGACGCGTTCGGTGGTGTCGGCACCTATATCCGCGACAGACGCTTGCGCAGGGCACTTCTAGCGCTTGTCGACGAGACTGCGCAGTACCGGCCCATTTACGATATAGCTCTCGCCTCGGGCTACACGAGCGATGCCGCCTTCAGCCGGGCATTTCGTGCCAAGTATGGCATTGCGCCGCGAGACATCCGAGGTAACCAGGCACGGCTAGCCGATATTGGACTCCCGACCGATGATAAAGTCGACAGACGCTACGAACGATGGCTCCATCATCTTTCCGTCTGATCCAGACAAATAATGGACGCTGTCATTGCTCTTACGTCCGCCGTGTATTGGATCGACCATGACGCATCCGTCCCACTTTTCGGGACATTCACAATCCCGCCCGGCCCCTTCACATTTCCTTCATGGCGCGCATGCGGTCGCTCGGATGTGGAGGATTTCAGGAGAAACTCGAACAGTGGCTCCGTAAGGTTTCAGGAAAAAGGGGCCGAAGGAAAACCAAACAAGCACCTGCCTGACGCACCGAATTAAGGAGTGTGATTTAGGGTGTTGGATACTTAATGTTCGAGTCGGAGCAACATCTGTCCGAGAGAGAAACATGGGGTATTTGTATATTGTCACCGATTGTGAATTTGACGGCCCAGTTCCCGGGACCCATTCCATGCTTTCATTCGGCTCAGTGGCACTCTCCGAAACCGGCGAAACACTTGGAGAGTTCGAAGCGGTTCTAGAACGCTTGGATGGCGCGACAACCGATCCTGTCTGCATGGCTTTCTGGAAGAAAAACCCAGAGGCATGGGAAGCAGCGACAGAAAATGCTCAACCTGCCGCACATGTCATCGATCATTTCATTGAGTGGATCAGATCGTTTCAAGCAGAGCCGATTTTTGCCGCACACCCTGTCGCTCTCGACGGGCCGTGGTTCGACTATTATCTGAAGCGATTTACTGGCAGAGCCCTGTTAGAAGGGCCATGGGTCGCTGATCGCCTGTTCAGGCATGCCCCGCTTTGTATAATGTCCATGGTCGCGGGGAAAACCGGGCGTGCTCACTGGACGTGCGATGTTGAAAACTATCCCCCGGAATGGCTTGGTTATATCGAACATACACATCGCGCGATTGACGATGCTCGTGGCTATGCGAACCTTTTAAGCTTTCTCATAAACACGCCATCAAGCTGAGAATAAAAACCATAAATTAAGGTGTGTGTCCCCACAATTCCCTGAATAGCGCTACCAACAGCTCCCCCAAGTGCCACCTTAGCAACAATTACAGCAGTACCTGACGCCGTTGTAATTGTAGCCGCGAGACCAACACCGACCGCACCAAGAGTCACAATACCCGCTGCAGCGGCCGCCCCCAGCACCACGACACCCGCTTTAAGCAAATCTTTGCTAGTTAAGGCCCCTGTTTCTTCATAAGTTTGTGCCGCACTAACTCCTGCAGTCACAACTCCAGCACCAATCTTTACTGATGCTCTAACAGAAAATGAAGGAGTGATATCATCAATTACTTTCGAAAAACAATCTATTACTTGATCAAATCTTTCAAGATAATCTGTCATAAACTTAATCTCCTGTAGTGTTGTTTTTTATTTTAGTATTTTTTCTATACGCAATAATTGCAGAAGAAAAACCAAACACAGCCAAACCAAAGAAAAGCATAAATCCAAATAATGACTCTTCATCAAATTGACAATAAATCATCTCATGCAAAAACAGCACTCCATAAAAAAGCATCATCGAAGACAATGGAAATAATACATAAATGAATCTAATTGGCTTTATTAAACACCAATCGCCTACCTGCCTCCACATTATTGTAATTCCTTCATCGTTCTCGCATCCCTTCACTTGCATAGCGCAACACCGGCTGCAGAACGTATTCGAGCACCCGTCTTTCACCAGTCAGCACGTCCGCCGTCACTGACATACCCGGCACGAGACGAACGTCCCTGCCATCAACGTTCAGATGTTCCCGCTCGATCTCGATCCGCGCCGTGTAGGACAGCATTTGCGGTGCCGCCTGCGGGCCGGTCGTGGCCGCTCCCGCCGCGCCGGCGGCATTGTTCGCGTCCTGGGGCACCGCGGCATCGGCGCTGAGGCTGACGATCGTGCCCTCGATGCTGCCGTAGCGCATGTAGTTGAAGGCATCGACCTTCACCGCCGCCCGCTGGCCGATCTCGATAAAGCCGATATCCCGGTTTGTCACCGTCGCCTCGACCGTCAGACGGTCGCCATCCGGCACGATGCGCATCAGTGCTGCACCAGGCTGGACAAAGCCGCCGAGCGTGTGCACCGAGAGGCCGGTCACCTCCCCGGCGACCGGGGCCGCGAGCGTCATGCGGCCGACCCGGTCGGTTGCCTTAATCCGCTCCTGCGCCGCCGCGTTTGCCTTCTGCCGGGCTTCCGCCAGGGAGCGCTGACGCTCTGCTTCGAAGGCAAGCAGCAGGTTCTCCGCCGTCGCCTCTGCACTGGCCAGGGTCGCCTGTGCTTCCTCGATCTGCTTGTCCAGCACCAGGCCCTGATGCCGGGTTTCCAGCAGCGCCTGCTCATGCTCCAGATAGACGGATTTCTGGGTGAGTTGCTTGTCGTAGAGAATGCGCTGGCCGTCGACCCGTTCCGTCAGCAGCGGCAGAACGGCGGCGACCTTGTTCTGCTCCGCCCGGAGCGAGGCCAGCGTCGCCCTCGCCCGCGCATCCTCCCGACCGGCCCGGATACGCTCCCCCGCCAGTGCCGCCCATTCCGCCCGCATGACGGCAAGGCTCTCGGCAACTTCATGCTCCGGCGCACCCTCGGGGATCTCGAACAGTTCCTGCGGTTGCAGCGGTGCACCGCCCGAAGCCAGCGCAGCGGCGCCGATCAGCGCTTCCTCCCGCGCTACATCCAGCCGGGCCGCAATGCTGGATGAACAAAAATACATCATAAACCGGTCCCAATATCGTACGTGCCCAACTGCATATTATCCAGGGACCGATGGTGTGCCAAACCGGTATCGTGCCGACATCCTATAAAGGCGGTTCGTGACCGCACTCATGCGCCGTTTACCGTTTATCGACGCGCCATCAGCCGCCAGAGTACACTCAAAAGAAAAACGTCCGCGCCCGGGGAGGCCCTCCAATTATGACACCGACACTGGATAGTATCCTCTCCATGCTCGCCATGGCGCTGCCGCTCATGGGGAGCCCCGGCCCCGCCATCGTCGCGGTGACGGCGAACGGGGCGGCATTCGGGGTGCGGGCCAGTCTGCCATTTCTGTTCGGCATTTATGCCGGAGTTTTCACCGTGCTGTGCCTGACAGCGTCCGGGGTTACCGGATTGCTGCTCGCCGTGCCCGGTGCCGGGCCAGTCCTTGTCGGTGCCGCGATCCTCTACATGCTCTATCTCGCTTACAGAATCGCCACCGCACCTTTGCCCGGAATGAACGCCGATACGGGAGGAGCCGCACCGGGTTTTGCCTCCGGCTACACCGTATCGATGATCAATGTGAAGGCCTACACGGTGTTCAGCGCGCTCTATGCCGGGAATGTATTGATCGAAACTGACCCGATCATGGACACGCTCTTCAAGCTTGGCGTGCTGACCTGCATCATGCTGTTCGTGAACGGCAGCTGGCTGGTGTTTGGTGGGGTTTTCGCCAACCTGATCCGCTCTCCAAAGATCGGGCGGGCCTTCAACATCACCATGGCGATATTGCTGCTGGTGTCCGTAGCCCTTGCGGTAAAGCCCTGATTCCGGGCTAACTGGTACCGGCTCTTACCTCCGCACGTCTGGATCCTGCGTGTCTCTTTTTCTCTTTGTCAGCACGGCCCTGATCTGGGCGACGGGCGCGTTTGTCACGACCTTGCAGGCCGGGATCGTGCCAATTCCGGTTTCGGTCGGCTATCGCATGCTGCTGATGACCGCAGCCATGCTCGCCGTGATCGTCGTGACCCGCACCCCGCTCAGGGTGCGCCGCGCGGACGTGCCATGGCTGCTGGTGCACGCGGCGGTCTTTTTCGCCCTGAACTTCATCTGCTTCTATAACGCCACCACCTATGTTCCGAGCGGCGTGGCGACACTCGCCCTGTCCACATCGCCGATCTTCGCCACCATCATCGGCTTTCTCGCCCTGAAAGAGCGCGTACAACCCCGCGCCATCCTCGGCATGGTGATCGGCATCGGCGGACTCGGCCTGATCGTCGCGCCGGACATTGCCGGTCTCACCGGCGGCTCCTCATTGCTGCTCGGTATGCTCTGGGGGCTCGGGGCATCGTTCGGCACGGCGATCGGCACTGTCATCGGTGCACGCAACCATCGGGCAGGCGTACCGCCTTTCGCGGCAAACTTCTGGGGCGCTTTTGGCGGCGCGGTGATCTGCCTTGGGGTCGCCGCTTTGGCTGACCAACACTTCACCTTTGACTGGTCGCTGCGCTATGTCGGCTCCCTTCTCTATCTCGGGATCGCGGCGTCCTGTCTGGCATTCCTTATGTTCTTCAGCCTGGTCACACGGATCGGGCCCGGGCGGGCAGCTTATATTTTCACAGTGGTGCCAGTCATCGCACTGCTGATCTCGACAGTCATGGAGGGCGTTGAACTGACCGCGGTGATCGTCGGCGGCACGGCGATGATCCTGACCGGCAACGTTCTCGTCCTGAAACGCTAACCAATCCTGACGCTACCCGGCCCGACGCCGATCCTCTTCCAGAGCCTTTTCGTCCCAGACCTGAATAAAGCGCATCTGGCTCGAATTGATCTCCAGTGCCGTCAGTACACCGGTTTTCACAGCCCCCGTATCGATGCCGATGCGGTGATCGTGAACTTCCGGCTCCCCATGGTTCCACTCGACAGTATGGCCATGTACGACAGTCAGCTCGAACGGCCAGACTTCCGGATTAAGGAACGGATCGCGAATCCAGCACAGCGTTTTCAGGGTCTGCGCATTGAGCGGCTGGCGTGGGTCGATTCCTGCATGAACGAAGAGGTAATCGTCAACGCGGTAAGTAACCGACATATTCTTGATGAAATCCCGCACCGGCTCAGGCAGGCGCCGCCGGGTCTGCATGATCATGTCGCGGGCACCGACCAGCCGGCTGATGCCAAGACTGCGCCAGGTTTCCTCGCCGCCATTAGCGCCCCAGAACCTGAGATCGTCATCCTCAAGAGTGCCGTCCACCGCCTGACGCAGCCAGTAATCGTGATTACCGACAAGGCAGATATCCTCGACCGGCCTTTTGGTGAACGCGCTCAGGCCGCCGAGCGCCAGGCCGAGCACTTCCAGGTTGTCCGGACCTCTATCGATCAGGTCCCCAAGCAGGACAGCCGTTACCCGTTCCGGTTTCAGCCGGGCGACATCCTCGGCAATCGCCTCGTAGAGCGCGGTCAGCAGGTCGGCCCGACCGTGCACATCGCCGATCGCCACCACCATATGACCGTTGCTGATCTGCCGCGGTACTTCGCGCCATTCATAGCGGCGTATTTCGCTTTGCGTAGTCAGAAAACTCTCCGGCCCAGAACAACCCGGCGAAAACCACGCCGACACTCCTTATCATACGGCGTCAAAGCACAGTTCTTCTAGAGAACAAATCGCCGCAACCCTGTTGTGCTTCGGGAAACAAACGAACAGAAACGGCGTGGCCAAGTGAATGACCACGCCGCTGACAATGTCAGGTCCAAATCAGGAAATCAGATCCGGTTGACCGCGCTCATGACGGCCCGGATCGGCGCCATGGTGATCGACGTGTCGATGCCAACCCCGAAAACGCTGCGGCCGTTCGCGTCCGGTACGTTCAGCTCGATATAGGCCGCCGCCTCGGCCCGAGAGCCGTCGGAACGGGTATGTTCGGTGTAGTCCTTGAGCCGGAAATTGAGACCGAAGTGAGTGCGCAGACCATTCACGAATGCAGAGATCGGCCCATTGCCCTCGGCCTCCACCACATGATCCTTGCCTTCGTGTTTCACCACTGCCGTGATGTGCTCGCGCTCGTTCGAGCCTTCCAGCGCTTTGGAAGAGAAGGACACCAGCTCGAACGGTGCATCCGGCTGCTCGATGAACTCAGACTGGAACGTCGACCAGATGGTGTCGCTGTTGATTTCCTTGCCGGTGGCATCGGTGATTTTCTGAATGGCCTGGCTGAACTGGGCCTGCGCCGGCTTCGGCAGCTTGATCGCGTGATCGGTTTCCAGCAGATAGGCGACCCCGCCTTTGCCGGACTGGCTGTTGACACGGATGATGGCCTCGTAATCGCGGCCGATATCCTGCGGGTCAATCGGCAGATACGGCACTTCCCACTGCGGCTCGTTTGCCTTGCGGATAGCCTGCATGCCCTTGTTGATCGCATCCTGGTGCGAGCCGGAAAAGGCCGTATGCACCAACTCGCCAGCGTACGGGTGGCGCGGGTGGATCGGCAACTGGTTGCAATATTCCGCCGTCTCCATCAGGCCGTTGATATTGGAGAAATCCAGCTCCGGATCGACGCCCTGGGTGAAGAGGTTCAGCCCGAGGGTGACCAGATCGACGTTACCGGTCCGCTCACCGTTACCGAACAGCGTTCCTTCGACACGGTCCGCACCGGCCATAACCGCCATTTCCGTCGCCGCAATGCCGGTCCCTCGGTCGTTATGCGGATGGACACAGAGGATGATCGAATCCCGGCGGGTGAAATGCCGGTGCATCCATTCAATCTGGTCTGCGTAGATGTTCGGGGTCGACATCTCGACGGTCGAGGGCAGGTTGATGATCACAGGATTTTCCGGCGTCGGCAGCCAGACATCCATCACCGCTTCGCAGACTTCCAGCGCATAGTCGAGCTCGGTGCCGGTGAAGCTTTCCGGTGAATATTGCAACCGCACCCTGGTGCCGGCCTCTTCCAGCCGGGCCAGCCGGTCCTTGACCATGATCGCGCCTTCGACAGCGATCTTCTTCACGCCTGCCTGATCCTCGTTGAAGACGACCCGGCGCTGCAGCTCCGAGGTCGAATTGTACAAATGGACAATGGCGCTTTTGGCCCCCATCAGGCTTTCGATGGTCCGCTCGATCAGGTGCTCACGGGCCTGGGTCAGAACCTGGATGGTCACGTCGTCCGGTATCAATCCGCCCTCGATGATCTCGCGGACAAAATTGAAATCGGTGTCGGACGCGCTTGGGAAACCGACCTCGATTTCCTTGAAACCCATCTCGACCAGCGTCTTGAACATCCGGTGCTTTCGCGCGCTGTCCATCGGATCGACCAGTGCCTGATTACCGTCCCGCAGATCGACGCTGCACCAGATCGGAGCCTTATTGATGATCTTCGAAGGCCATGTCCGGTCCGGCAAATCGACCTGGGCATAGGCGCGGTATTTTTCAATCGGCATGTGGTTCATCACTTCAACTCCCATGGGCGGCGCATATTCCTGTGAGCGCCTGCCCGTTATCTACATTCAAATTCTGTTCCTGAATGCGCGCGTCCTTCGAACCGTGCCCTCAAAAAGGCCGACGGAGAAGAGTATCTGTAAGATTGTGTGAAGCGGGATGGTGATCCATCGGCAACGCATCAGCACGGCTCAAGCACAGACGAGCGACGTGACCCGGACTCTCTAAAGAGCCGGGATCCTAAGTCGAAGCGCGAGGCCAAGTTGTGTGTGCGTCAACATAACGCGCGAAAAGTAGCCAGAATCCGGTATATCAGTCAAGACAAGAGCACGCGGTTTGATCTGGATCATTATTCTTGGTCGAAAAACGCGAGATTATGAAATCGCACAAGACCGGGAGAGAGGCTGTGAACCTCTTCGATATCTGTCGCAACGAGCTGGACCGGATCAAGGCCGAGGACCGCTATCGCGTGTTCGCCGATCTGGAGAAGCAAGCGGACAAATTCCCCTACTACAAGCACCACCAGGACGGCGGCGTGGAGCAGGTGCTGGTCTGGTGCTCGAACGATTATCTGGCAATGGGGCAGAGCGATGTGCTGCGTGATGCAGTGCATGAGGCTGTGGAGCAAACCGGCGTCGGCGCCGGCGGCACCCGCAATATTTCCGGCACCAGCCACTACCATGTCGCGCTTGAGGACGAACTCGCGGATTGGCACCGGAAGGAAGCAGCCCTCCTATTCACCTCCGGCTATATCGCCAACGAGGCCAGCCTTTCGACCCTGCTCAGCGCCTCGCCGAACATGGATGTGTTCTCCGATCAGAAGAACCATGCCTCAATGATCCAGGGCATCCGCAAAGGGAAAGCCCGCAAGCATATCTTCCGACACAACGACCTCACGCATCTGCGCGAGTTGCTGGAAGCCGCCGATCCCGAGAGCCACAAGATGGTCGCCTTCGAGAGCGTCTACTCGATGGATGGCGATATCGGCCTGATCGAAGAGATCTGCGATCTCGCGCATGAATTCAACGCCATCACCTATCTCGACGAGGTGCATGCGGTCGGCATGTATGGGCCGCGCGGCGCCGGTATCGCCGAACGGGACGGAGTGCTGGACAAGGTTGATCTGATCGAGGGCACGCTCGGCAAGGCAATCGGTGTACATGGCGGCTACCTGGCCGGACCATCTCACGTGCTGGATTATATCCGCAGCGTCGCCCCCGGCTTCATATTCACTACGTCCCTGCCCCCGATGGTCGCCGCAGCGGCCACTGCGAGCATCCGGCACCTGAAGGAAAGCGGTCAGGAACGGGCGATGCAGCAACGCCAGGCTGCTCGGCTGAAGGGAGCGTTCCGAGCGGCTGGCCTGCCGGTAATGCCATCGGAAAGCCATATCGTGCCGCTACTGGTCGGCGACGCGGCCAAGGCCCGCGAGTTTTCCAACCGGCTGCTCTACGATCACAACATCTACGTGACCGCAATCAACTACCCGACCGTAGACACGGGAACGGAGCGCCTGCGCTTCACGCCAACGCCGCGCCACACGGACGCTATGATCACGGAGCTGGTGGATATACTGGTGCCGATGTTCAATGAAGCGGGGATCCGGAAGAGCGCGTGAAGATCCCGAAAACGTAACCGTCATTCGGGCCAAAGAGACGACACCTTTGCGATCAAAGGGCGCACGCTGCATCGAAAGGTCCCGGATCAAGTCCGGGAAGACGGTTGAAAAGCTCGCTCAGACGCCGAGCTTTTCCTGAATGAGATCCGCGTTTTCGTCGAGTTCAGCCGTTGTGCCAGTCCAGACCACCTGACCCTTTTCGACCACATAATGCCGGTCGGCGATGCGCTTCAGGTCATCAATGTTCTTGTCTATGACAAGGATCGCCTGTCCCGCCTTCTTCAGACGCTCCAGACAGTTCCAGATCTCATGGCGGATCAACGGAGCCAAACCTTCGGTCGCCTCGTCGAGGATCAACAGTTTCGGGTTGGTCATCAGCGCCCGGCCGATGGCGAGCATCTGCTGCTCACCGCCCGACAGCAGGTTGGCCATCGAGGTCATCCGGGCTTCCAGTTCCGGGAACATCGCCAGCACGCTCTCGACGGTCCACGGATCACGGGAGTTGAAACGGTTCGCGGCGGTTGCGATAAGGTTCTCACGCACGCTGAGGTTCGGGAAGACCTGGCGGCCTTCCGGCACCAGCCCGATGCCGTAGCGGGCAATCCGGTAAGCTGGAGCATGGGTAATATCATCCGCTTCGAAGACAACACGGCCCGACGATGGACGGACGATGCCCATGATCGAGTTCACGGTCGTGGTCTTGCCCATGCCGTTCCGCCCCATGAGCGTCACGACCTCGTTAGATCCGATTTTCAGGCTCATTCCGAACAGTGCCTGGCTGGCACCGTAGAAGGTCTCGATTTCTTCAACTCTCAGCATCATGCCACCTCGTCGCCGAGATAAGCCCGGCGCACGGCTTCGTCACCGCGAATTTCCTCGGGCGTTCCGGTCGCGATAACACGGCCGTAGACCAGTACCGAAATCCGATCCGCCAATGCGAAGACCGCGTCCATATCGTGCTCAATCAGGAGCATGGTCTTTTCGCCTTTCAGACTGCGCAGGATCTCCACCATGCGCTGGGATTCCTCAACCCCCATCCCCGCCATCGGCTCGTCGAGCAAAAGCAGGACAGGATCTGTCGCCAACGCCATGGCGATCTCAAGCTGGCGATGCTCGCCGTGGGACATGACCTTGGCGATATCGTTCGCCCTGCCCTCAAGACCGACAGCTTCCAGCGCCGCCATAGCAGGCTCCACGAGAGCCGGGTCCTTACGGGCCGCCCGCCAGAAGCGGAAGGAATGTCCGGCATGCGCCTGCACGGCGAGCGCGACATTCTCAAGCACAGTCATATCCAGCATCAGGCTGGTGATCTGGAAAGACCGCGCCAGGCCGAGCAGCGAGCGCTTGTAGGCGGGTGTGCGTGTCATGTCGCGCCCATCGAAGCGGATCGTCCCGCCATCTGGGTCGACCTCACCGGACAATTGCGCAATCAGCGTGGTCTTGCCCGCGCCGTTCGGGCCAATGATCGCATGCAGTTCGGATTGCCGGACATCGAGATCGACATGATCCGTCGCGGCAATCCCGCCATAGCTTTTGAAGAGGTTCCGGACCTCGAGAAACGCGCCACTCATGACCGTTCTCCAATACCGGCTTTCGCACCGAGCCAGCGGAACATTCCGTCAATGCCGCCACGGGTGAAGATCACCACCAGGATCAGCATCGCACCGAAGGGAAAGTGCCAATACTGGGTCAGGCGGGAGAGATACTCCTCCAGTAGGATGAAGACCGCCGTGCCGAGCACCGGCCCGAACAGACTTCCCGCTCCGCCAAGGACGACCATGAAGATCAATTCGCCCGAATGCACCCAGTCGCCCATCTCCGGCGTGATGAAGTTTGTGAAGTTACCCAACAGCGCCCCGGCATAACCGCAGATCGCACCGGATATCACGTAGCAGACAAGACGGTACCGATAGGTCGGGAAACCGATCGCTTGCATCCGGCGCTCATTCCCCTTGGCGCCGGAAATGACCATGCCGAAACGGGAATGAACGATCCGGTACACCAGCCCGAGCACCGCGATCAACGACACCAGCACGAAGTAGTAAAGGGTGAAATTGTCCTCGATATCGAGCAGCCCCGCGAACTCGCTTCGCACGTCGATTGTCAGACCGTCGTCAGCCCCATACTCCTCAATCGAAACAAAGGTGAAGTAGACCATCTGGGCAAATGCCATGGTGATCATGATGAAGTAGACGCCCTTGGTACGCAGGGCTATGGCACCGGTCACCAGGGCGACGATTCCCGAGGCCAGGATGGCGATGGCGATCTGTGTGAAACCATCATAGATCTCGTAATAAGCCGGGATGCCGACAGCGTAAGCGCCGATCACCAGATAGGCGGCGTGGCCGAAACTGACCATCCCGCCATATCCCAGGATCAAGTTGAGCCCGACCGCAGCAATGCTGAGGATCATCAGGCGCATGAACAGATCGATCAGGAAGATATTGTCGACCCATTCGGCTAGCAGCGGCAGCAGGGCAAGGAACCCGAGCCCGGCAAACATGGCATAGGCCGGAAGGCCCGTTCTGAACAACAATCTCATGGCTCAGCGTACCTTCGGCGGGAACAGGCCCTGGGGCCGGAAAGCCAGCACCATGGCCATGAGGACATAAATTGCCATTGCGGACAAAGCAGGCGCGGATGTCTCGGCGCTCTCCGAAGACATGAAGACTTTCAACAGCTGGTCGAGGAAGGAACGCCCCATCGTGTCGATCAGACCGACCAGCATGGCTGCGACAAAGGCGCCTTTGATCGAGCCGATACCGCCGATGATGATGACGACGAAGGCCACGATGATAATCTCGTTGCCCATGCCGATACTGGCTTCCGTAATCGGCGCGATCAACATCCCGGCAAAACCCGCCAGCGCGGCGCCAACGGCGAAGACCAACGCGAACAGTTTGCCGATATCCACACCAAGCGCCATCACCATGGTCCGATTCGAGGCACCCGCGCGGATCAACATGCCAATGCGGGTATGCACCACCATGAAATAGAGGAACCCGGCGACGGCAAGACCGCTGGAGATGATCAGGATCCGGAACACCGGGAATGTATGGCCGCCGAACAGATCGATATGGCCGTCAAGGAATGCCGGCAGAGGAATGGCCATGCCGGTCGGCCCCCAGATGAAATCCACCGCCGTATCGAAGCAGAGAATCAACCCGAAGGTCGCCAGCACATGATCCAGATGATCATGCGTGTAGAGCGCCCTGACGACGATCAGCTCGACGATCCAGCCCAGCAGGGCGGTCAGCGGCAGCGCCAGAATGACACCCAGTATGAAGGAATCCGTCACCTGCACCAGGGTCGCGCAGAAATAGGCGCCCATCATGTAGAGCGAGCCATGCGCCAGATTCACAAAGTCCATGATGCCGAAGACCAGAGTCAGGCCGGCGGCGAGCAAGAACAGGAGTACGCCAAGCTGCACCCCGTTCAGCACCTGTATTGTAAAGAGTCCCCAGTCCACCCAGCAGTCCCTATCAAACTTCTGTTTTTGCGCCAGAGGCGAAAACCGAAACCGGCGGGGCTCTCGCACCGCCGGTTTCCCGTCATCCAAGAAGGATGATTACATTTTGCAGTCAGCCGCGTACGGATCCTGGTGGTTTTCCATGACCGTGCTGACGATCTTGGTGGTCCAGACACCGTCGGCATCTTCAACGACTTCACGCAGATAGAAGTTCTGGATCGGGAAATGGTTGTTCCCATAGCTGAACTTGCCGCGGGTGGACGGGAAGTCGGCTTTCTTCATGGCGGCGCGCATGCCGTCCTTGTTAGACAGATCGCCATTCACTGCCTCGACCGCGCTCTTGATCAGGAAGATCGTGTCGTAGGACTGGGCGGCATAGAAGGACGGATAATGGCCGTACTTCTTCTTGAAGCCCGCAACGAACTTCTTGTTCTGCGGATTGTCCAGGTCCGGGCCCCAATGCTGGGTATTGCGGGATCCCATGACACCGGCAAGATTACCGGCCTGCAACTTCGGAAGAGCGATCGAGTCAACAGTGAAAACCGTGTAAAGCGGCATGGTATCGCGCATTCCGGCCTGCTCGTACTGTTTGATCAGTGCCCCGCCAGCCTTGCCCGGATAGAACACCCAGAGAGCATCGGCACCCGAGGCTTTCGCTTTCGCCAGTTCGGCGGAGAAGTCGAGTTGCGCGTCCTTGCCCCATTTCGTCAGGTCACGGCCTGCGATCTTGCCTTTGAAGGTCCGCTCGACACCGGCGATCATGTTCTTGCCGGCCGCATAGTTCGGAGCCATCACATAGACAGACTTGACGCCGTTCTGATTCAGAACCTCGCCCATTGCCATCGGCGTCTGGTCGTTCTGCCACGAGGTGGAGAAGAAATTCTCGTCGCACTGTTTACCAGCGAGCTGAGACGGGCCGGCGTTCGAGCTGATCAGGAAAGTGCCCGAATCAAGCGCGGGTTTTTTCGAAGCCAGCAGCACGTGGGACCAGATAAAACCGCCGATGAAATCGACCTTGTCCTTCTTCACCAGCTTATCGACCTTCTGCTTGCCGATCGGAGGCTTGAAGCCGTCATCCTCGATGATGAGTTCTACATCAAGGCCCGCCATCTTGCCGCCGATGTCTTCCATCGCAAGATTGACCGCATCGACCATGTCCTTGCCGATGACGCCCGCGGGCGTGGTGATGGTGGTGACGAAACCGATTTTTACTTTATCGGCCGCCATCGCCGGAGCAGCCAAAAAGGCTCCCATGGCCGCTAGGGCCGTCATTTTTTTCAACATTGCACAAGCCTCCCAGAATGATGCGGCAACTATGCCACAACAAGTACATGCAACATAGTGCACACCTTCTTACGAAAGTGCATTATACTTTCGCCCTTGGCAATCCTGATACGCAAGACCTTGTCCGATGTTCGTTACATGGATGCCGTGCTGCGCAAGACTTGCTGCAGCCAAAGTCATTTGAAACTTGATTCAATCAAGATTCAGTCCCGGTTTCCCAGTATACATTTTCTGGTTCGATAATCGGAAGCATGGCGGTCACCACGTTCCATTACTCAGATCGGACGGTACGGAAACAGTGCCGCCGAGAGAGCCATGTACATCAGCATCACGGCCGGTTCTTCCGCCATAACCAGCTCGCTTACAACAAATAGCCTAGCAGAATGTGGCTCGGCAGCGTCCAAGCACTCCGTTCCGGCATTACTCCGGTGGTCAATCAGCTCGGAGTCAGCACTACCAGTCAGTCAGCATAGATCATTCTGATATCGATCATGGTGGTCAGATTTTTCAGGAAAACATCCACCACCGTCGGATCGAAATGACGGCCGCTTTCCTCCTGAATAAGCTCCACGGCTTTTTCCACGGGCCACGCTTTCTTGTAGACTCGCTCCGATGTCAAAGCGTCGAAGACATCGACGAGCCCGATGATACGACCCTCGACCGAAATATCCTCGGCCTTGATGTTATTCGGATAACCGCCTCCGGCCCATTTCTCGTGATGCTCAAGTGCTATGCGCGCTGCCAGTTTCAGGATCGGCATGTCTGACGTCCGCAGCATTTCGTAGCCGATCGTCGTGTGCTCCTGCATTTTCTGCCACTCGTCGGGATCAAGCTTTCCCGGCTTGCACAGGATTGAGTCAGGAATACCAATCTTGCCGATATCGTGCAAAGGAGCCGCCCGGAAAAGCAATTCGGAATCCGACCGGCTGAACCCCAGCTTGTCTGCAATCTCCCGAGCATAGAGCGCAACCCGAGAAACATGTCGTCCGGTTTCACCAGAGCGGGTTTCGACCGCTTCGCCCAGACGCAGCACGATTTCGCGCTGCGCGCGTTCGGTTTGATCATGCAGGCGAAGGTTATCGAAGGCGGTTAGGACCTGGGATGTGAAGATATCGACAATCTGAGCATCCGCCCCGCTCAACCCTTGCAGCTCGGGCAAGAGAAGAAGGCTGGCTTGCCCATTGCGTCCGACGATCCCGGTCATCAGCGCGTTTTCGTTTCGGCTGGTGTGAATACCTGGCCCTCGCCCGGCCAGTTCACCGGCCAGCTTTTTCGTTTCCGCATCTAGAGGCAGATCTGTCAGTTTCCCTGCATTCCTGCTCCCGCTTCGCCCGGCTACAATCTTGAAATCCTGCGCCGAGCTGGAGTTTGCATCCGCCACAGCAAGAACGCCGGATGATCCGATCCTGTCCTTCGGGTCGCGATTCATGTTCGCGATGTCCCCAAGGTGCTCGAGAATCCCGTCGGCAAAGTCATCCAGTCCCGGTTTTTCGAACAGTGCAGTAGAGGCCTGCAGCACTTTCATGAGGCCGCGACGGTTCTGCTCCATGACCAAATATTGCTGATAGGAGCGCAACCCCGCATAAGCGAGCGAGAAGAGCTTCTGCGCACTGAGTTCGGTCTTTTCCTTATAATCGCTGATATCGTAATCGATGATGACGCTTTGTTCCGGCGCGTGCCCGGGCTGGCCTGTCCGCACCACCAACCGGATCAGCTTGTTGCCCATATCCTGACGAATGTAATGAATCAGATCGAGACCAGCATTCGGCGTTTCCATGACGACGTCGATCAGAGCCAAGCCAATATCGGGATGCTCAGCAAGAACCTCTTTGGCTTCTGCCGCCGAGTAAGCCGAGAGAAGATTGAGCGGTCTGCCCTCTACCTCAACGTCGCGCAACACAAGGGTCGTCGTCGCCGCCACATCGCGGTCATCATCCACGACGAGCACTTTCCAAGGCTCAGCACAAGACCCCGGCGCAACGTGCTCATCGATAAGAAAATCGAGAATATTCAGATCGTCGTCGGACATTCTGCTTCCAATGCACCGCACACTTTTGCGTACAGCACTTCTCCACTCAAAACTCCAGAGTTCCCTAAGAAGCTCCATTTATTCAATTTAACTAGAGATATCGGGGAAACCTGAATTAACGATTAACATCGGTTGCAGAAAAGACTCTCTCGGCATTGTTGCCTCTGAATAACAGATGCCAGCGAATAAAATCGCGCTGGGAACCTAGCCTCACAGTTCTCCGCAATAATCCCCCCAAGCTTCGGTGAGTTTTGTTTCAACACCGCGCGCATATCGCTCCTGATCACAGAGCGGCGAAACCGAAACCCTCTGACGCAGCGTCTCACGGATCTGTGCCAGGCGGCGACTATCCGAAGCCAGCCCCGTCCCTATTGAAACAAACTCCTCCGCACTCTCAGCAACCCATTCAGGAAATCCGGCATTGCTCAAATGACTGAGCGAATGCCGACCGGCGAAATGGCTTTGTGCCGCAAGCGATACAACAGGAACACCCATCCACAGCGCCTCACAGGTGGTGAGCCCACCGGAATACGGCATCGTATCCAGAGCAATATCCATCAGACCATACCCGCCGAGAAATTCTTCGTGATAGGTAAAGGTCCTGAATTCAATCCGCTCTGGCGCGATGCCGGACGCTGCCAGGCGGGACCGGACATCATCCTGAATCCCCGGATCGTCGAAACCGCGGTAAGCAAGCAGCAACTTGGATTGAGGGACGGCAACGAGAACACGGCCCCACAGATCCAGGGTCTCATCTGTGAGTTTAGCCGGATTGTTGAAGCTGCCGAAGGTGATGAAGCCATTGGCGAGTGCAGGACTTGGCGCGACCGGCGGTGACGTCGGCACCGCGAAAAAGCAGATATAATCGTCCGGCAAAACCAGCCAACGCTCGGAATAAAACTCCTCTGTTCCAGGCAGAGTCTGGAATCTGTCGGTAACAAGATAATCCATAGTACCGAGGCCGGTTGTGCCGACATAGCCCATCCAGCTCATCTGGATAGGTGCCGCGCGCCTGGCAAACATCCCCATCCGGTTGGCGGCCGAATGGCCGGCAAGGTCGAACAGTATATCGATCCGATCTTCCAGTATTTGCTCTCGCAAAACGTCGTCGTCCTTGCCGGTCACATCGAACCAGTGATCCGCGTGACGGCGGAGATCGTCTGTAAACAGATCGCCCTTCCCGGCGTCGGAATAGACCGATATCCGGAACCGGTTGCGTGCCAGCCGCTTCAATACCGGCAGCAGAAAAAACCCCACCGGGTGCCGCTTCAGGTCCGGAGACACAAAGCCGAGATGAATCCGGCGATCAATTGTTCGATCCACCACGTAACTGAGTGGCCCCTCGAGCGGTGCCCAGACCTCTGCCCATGACGCGTGATCCCGGTAAAGAGACCGCGCGGAAACACCGCTTTCATAATTGTGCCCCATCAGAAGGCCGGACTGAATCGTCCGGTCTTCCGGAAAAGCGCACCGGGCCCAGCGCAGATAGCGATCCGCCATTTGATGCTTTCGCGATTGCCGGTATGCATTCGCCAGGCCGACGAGCATGTCCCGGTCAGTGCCTCCGGTGACGAGGGCCGACTTGATCGCAACAGCGGCGGCGGTGTACGCACCCTGATCGAGCAGATATTTGCTGAAATTCGCCCAAGCTCCGCTGCTTTGCGGGTTGACCCGAAGCGCGCGGCGATAACCCGCCCTTATGCGCTCGGCTGGCGCGCCCACCTTGGCCAGCTGCACGAGGTGATTTTCGAGTGCAGCCAGACGACTGGGCTCCAGCACCAGAGACCGTCGGAACGCGACATCAGCCGCCACAGATTGATCATCCGCATGCAGCGCATTCGCCAAGGAAAGCCAATTATCCATCCGCGTCCGGTCCAACGCGACGGAGAGGCGCAGAAGCGATACCGCTTCCCGGTGAAAGCCCTGCTCGGACATAGAGCCGCCCAGCCTGGCGCAAACAACTATTTCACTCGGGGCGATCAGAAGAGAGCGCTTCAACGCCGTGTCGGCAGACACAACTTCCTTCTCCGCCTGCGCCACAAGTCCGATCGCCTTCCAGGCATCCGCGTCCAGTGGGTTGCCGCAGATCACCCGGCGCATCAGCCGCTCTCCGGCCAGCCGTTCAGCCGAAACGGTCATTTCCGCCAAAAACTTCAAGTACCCGGGGTTTTCCGGGTTAATCAGAATGGTTCTACGAACCAACGCCTGCGCCGTAGCGGGAAGCCGACTGCGCACCAGATTGGCCCAGTCACTCATCGCCGAAACGTTCAGCGGGTCAAGATTCACGGCCGCCGCGTAGGACATTTCGGCCTGATCGAGATTTCCCTGCGAGGCCTCAGCAAAAGCGAGAAGCTGATGGAACGAGCTTTTGCGTGGCTCAAGCGCGAGTGCCCTGCGAAGCAATGCCACACCGGATGCTGGATTATCATTCGAAGTCGCGACATCACCGGCAAGGGACAAGACAAGCGCTATCGGCGGGTGCAGGGCGAGAACTTTCCGGTAGAGAGACGCAGCCTCTTTCAGTTGCCCGGACTGATGCCGTGCAAAAGCCTCGTTCACCAACGCCTGTAAATCCACCCTGCGCGCCTCCGTTGCGTCGTCTCTATTCTGTCAGTCTTATCTTTTACCGTGATGAGGAAAAGATGGCTGGAGGATTCTGTCAGACGGGAGACCGGCTTGTCATCGCTCTAAAAGGCACGGCATGATTGGGATCACTCCTGAATCAATCTCCCCTGCCTTTCCCGATCGGAATAAATGTATGCGCGACTCCATGCTTAGCGCTCTTGTTTCTCCGGCCTCCATTGCCCTGATTGGCGCCTCGAATTCCGAGGGCAAGCTGACCGCGCGCCCCATGCGCTTTCTGCGCCGCCATGGTTATGCCGGCCGGATCTATCCTGTAAACCCGGCCCGTGAGACAGTGCTTGGCGAGAAAGCCTGGCCATCGGTCAGCGCCATCCCGGATAAAGTCGACTTCGCCTATATTCTGGTCGATGCCGACCCGGCCATCGCAGCGCTTGAAGATTGTGCGGCGGCGGGCGTGAAGGTTGTCGCCATTCTCGCCGACGGATTTGCCGAGGCTGGGAAAGAAGGCGAACGGCGCCAAGCAGATGTCCAGCGCATCGCCCGCGACTCAGGTATTCTGTTGCTCGGCCCTAACTCGATGGGCGTCGTCCATACACCTGCCGGATTTGCCGCCACCACGAACGCAGCCTTCGGAGCAGAGGAAATCGGTCATGGCCGGCTCGCCGTGATTTCCCAAAGCGGCAGCGTCATCGGCACTTTGCTCAGCCGGGGGGCTGCGCGCGGCATCAACTTCTCGACCTTCGTCTCAGTCGGCAACGAAGCGGCATCAGGCATAGGCGAGATCGGAGAAATTCTGGTCGATCACCCTGAGATCGACGGCTTCCTGCTGTTCATGGAAACCATCCGAAACCGGGAGACGCTCGGCCGTTTCGCGGCAAAGGCCCACACGGCAGGGAAACCTGTAGTCGCCTATAAGATCGGCAAATCGGAGGAAGGCCAAGCCCTCTCCGTCTCCCATACGGGTGCCCTCACCGGCTCTACTGAAGCTGCGGATGCCCTGCTACGGAGTTTCGGCATCCGCAAGGCCGACCAATTGGAAACGTTGCTCGAAGCCCCCGGTGCCCTCTTCAACGCGCGCCTCAAACCCGGACGCCCAAAGAGCGCGACAGTGATTGCCACGACCGGCGGTGGCGGCGCCATGGTGGTGGACCAGCTCAGCGCACGCGGCGTGACCATCTCCGGTGCCAGTGCGGCAACCCGCGCACATTTTGCCGAACGCAAGATCCCGTGCGGCCACGGCAAACTAGTCGATGTCACGCTCGCGGGAGCCCGTTATGAAGTAATGAAAGAAGCTGTCTCGACACTGATCAGGGACCCGGAAACCGGCGTATTGATTGTCGCCATTGGATCTTCCGCGCAGTTTGATCCGGAACTCGCCGTCAAACCGATCATCGACGCTGCCGCAGAAGCCCCGGCCGATGCCGCGCCGGTATTGGCCTTCCCACTACCGCACGCGCCGGACAGCATGCGGCTCCTGGAAGCCGGAGGCGTACCGACCTTCCGCACTGTCGAAAGCTGTGCCGAAACAGTCGCGATGCTGATGACAGGTGCAACTCCCTCCTCCCCGCCCGCTGGTGTATTGCCCGAGGCCACGTGCCAGCAGATCGACGCACTGGCAGGTGGCATAGCCGACGAAGTAACGGCCGGCGCCATTTTCAACAGCCTCGGGCTTGCCGGACCTGGACAGATCGTGCTCGATCCCGAAACGGATGCCCCGGAAACGTTACCTTTCGCCTTCCCGGTCGTTGCGAAACTTGTTTCCCCAGACCTGCCGCACAAGACCGAGGCAGGCGCCATCCGGGTTGGAGTTAAAAACCGAGACGAACTGGTCACGGCGATCGCGGAGATGAAGACGTCGGCGGAAGAGTATCGTCCCGGCTTCAGACTGAATGGCGTGCTTGTGCAAGAGCTTTGTACCGGGCTTGGAGAGGCCCTTATCGGCCTCTCCCGCGATCCCGTCGCCGGACCGGTGATCACCATCGCAATGGGCGGCGTGATGACCGAAATCTATCAGGACTCTGCCGTCCGCCCAGCACCGCTCAGCGTCGAGGCCGCACAGGAAATGATTGAAGAGGTGAAAGGCTTCACTTTGCTACGTGGGTTTCGAGGTAAATCCGAGGGAGACCTTGAAGCCCTGGCTAAAGCGGTTGCCGCTTTCTCCCTGCTTGCTATGAACGAGCGTATCCAAGAAGCCGAAGCAAACCCAGTTCTGGTGCGCAAGACAGGAGCCGGAATCGTCATGCTGGATGCCCTGATCCGGACCAGCCCCGCTTAACAGTCGTTAGTGTGCAGTTTCGCTTTCTTGATCGGAAAATCACTCACGTTTATGCCTTTTTTCATAGAGAAGCGTCGGCGCGTTCGCCTCGATGGCGTCACCCCAATCCACCGAAATGAAAGGCTTTGGTTTCGAGATATTCCTCGATCCCTTCCTGCGCGCCCTCGCGGCCGAGGCCGGAGGATTTGACGCCGCCGAACGGCGCTTCCGCATGGCTGACGGCGCCGGTGTTGAGCCCGACAAGACCGCATTCAAGAGCCTCGCCAAAACGGAACGCCCGCGCCATATCGGTGGTGTAGAAGTAGGCTGCGAGCCCGAACGGTGTGCCGTTGGCAATTGACAGAGCCTCGGCCTCGGTCTCGAACTGAAAGACCGGCGCCACGGGTCCGAAGGTTTCCTCCGCAGCAAGACGCATCTCGGTAGTGGCACCTTTGAGAACCACCGGATCTGCATATTGCGCGGAGAGATTGCGCGACCGGGTGGTGCGCATCGCCCCTTTCGACAATGCGTCCTCCATATGCGCGGAAATCTTGGCGATAGCCGCCGCGTTGATCATTGGGCCAATCGTGGTCTCGGCATCCGTGCCGGGGCCGACTTGCAGCGCATCGACCTTCTCGGAGAGCGCCGCGACGAAGGCGTTGTGGATCCCTGACTGGACCAGAATCCGATTCGCGCAGACGCAGGTTTGCCCGCCATTGCGGAATTTCGAAGCCATGGCGCCTTCGACCGCTGCGTCGAGATTCGCGTCGTCGAACACAATAAATGGCGCATTGCCGCCGAGCTCCAGGGAAAGCTTCTTCAACGTCGGTGCGCATTGCGCTGCCAGGAGCGCGCCGATACGGGTCGAGCCGGTAAAGGACAGTTTACGCACGATAGGCGAGCTGGTCAGGGCAGCGCCGATCTCTTCCGGGCGGCCGGTCAGCACGTTGATCACACCTTTGGGAATCCCGGCCCGTTCCGCCAGCACGCCGAGCGCGAGAGCCGAATAGGGCGTGAAGTCGGACGGCTTGATCACCATCGTGCAACCGGCGGCAAGTCCCGGGGCGACCTTGCGGGTAATCATCGCATTCGGAAAATTCCACGGCGTAATGATGGCGCAGACGCCCACCGGCTCCTTCATCGCGAAGATCTTCTTGTCTTTGACCGGAGACGGAATGATCTGACCGTTTATCCGCCGTGCCTCCTCGGCAAACCAGCGAACGAATGAAGCCCCATAGAGAATCTCGCCCCGCGCTTCGGCCAGCGGCTTTCCCTGCTCGGCGGTCAAGATTTGCGCCAGATCGTCCGCGTGGGCGAGCATCAAATCATGCCATGCCATCAGCAGGTCCGCACGCTCCGCATTGCTCAGGGTCTTCCAGTCGACCATTGCATGCTCGGCTGCAGCAATCGCAGCCTCGGTCTCGGCGGCCGTGCAGTCCGGCATATATCCGAGCACAGTGCCGGTCGCCGGGTTCGTAACCTCCATATCGGCGCGGTCAATCCAGGTGCCGTCCACAAGCGCGGCCTCACGGAAGAGGCCCTTGTCTGTCAGGTTCATCTCAACTCTCCAATGCGGATTTGACAGCGTTCGTGATGGCGTCGGTCGCATGGGTGCCCGGCCGCGATCCAATCCCTGCCGCCGTGGCGCTTTCGATGGCGAAGAGCACGGCGGCGGCTGCCTCGCCCTCCCCCAGATGTTCCAGCATCATGGCGCCGGACCAGATCGCGGCGATCGGATTGGCGATATTCTGGCCAGCGATATCGGGGGCCGAGCCGTGCACCGGCTCGAACATGGACGGCCCGGACCGGTCGGGGCAGATGTTCGCCGACGCTGCGAAACCGAGCCCGCCCTGAATGGCGGCGCCGAGATCAGTCAGAATATCGCCGAACAGGTTCGAGGCGACCACCACATCCAGACTTTCCGGTGCCATCACCATCTTCGCCGCCATCGCGTCGATATGCATGTGGCTGACGGTCACGTCCGGGTAATCAGCGGCGAGTTCCTTCGTCACCTCATCCCAGAACACCATGGAAAATTTCTGGGCGTTGGACTTTGTGACGGAAGTCAGGTGCTTGCGGCGGGCACGGGCCTGCTCGAAGCCGAAGCGGATGATCCGCTCAACCCCTTCGCGGGTGAAGATCGCGGTTTCCACCGCCACCTCGTTGCCCATACCCTGGTGGACACGTCCACCTGCACCGGCATATTCCCCCTCGGTGTTCTCGCGGATACAGAGGATATCGAAGCGCTCCGACTTCAACGGGCCCTCGACGCCCGGCAGCAGACGGTGCGGACGGATATTGGCATATTGATTGAAAGCCTTGCGGATCGGCAGCAGAAGCCCATGCAGAGAGACCGCATCCGGCACCGTTTCAGGCCAGCCGACCGCCCCCAGATAGATAGCATCGAAAGCGCGCAACTGGGTGATCCCGTCTGTCGGCATCATCGCTCCGTGTTGCAGATAATATGCGCAGGACCAGGGGAAGCTCTCGGCCTCAAGCGCGAAGCCGAACTTTTGGCCGGCCGCGGTCAGGACCTCCATCGCCGCTTCGGTCACATCGACACCAATGCCGTCGCCCGGAACCAGGGCAATCTTATAGCTCTTCATTAAAAACTCCCTTGCCGATCAAAGATCGATCAGCACCGATTTGGTTCGCCGATTTGCGAGATAGGCCTCACGGCCGAGATCCTTGCCGAGGCCACTACTCTTCCAGCCGCCTGTCGGCAAAATATGGTCGGATGACCGCCCGTAACGATTAACCCACACAGTGCCGGCCTGCAGACGGCCGGTCATACGCATGGCCCGCGACAGGTCTTTTGTATGCAGTCCCGCGCAGAGCCCGTATGTCTCATGGCTTGCGAGTGCGACCGCTTCTTCTTCGGTCTCGAATGTCTGGAAGGTTGCGACCGGACCGAAAATCTCCTCGCGCACCGATGGACTCGCGTTATCAACGCCCGCGATCAATGTTGGCCGGTAGAAACTCCCTGGGCGGTCGAACCGCTCACCGCCGCAGATCAACTCCGCACCCTCGGCAAGCGCCGCGCGGACGATACCGTCCATGCGATTCAACTGGTTCTCCGAGATAACCGGGGAAAACCCGGCTGGATCGTCCCAGGTCGCCGCAGGACTTTCCTCTCCGAACCGGACCGCCAGCTTTTCGGCGATTTCCTCCGCGATCTGGCGCTGCACGATCATCCGAGATCCGGCGACGCAAAACTGTCCGGCATTAGGAAGAATGCCCCGGGCCAGGCAATCCACCGCCTGCTCCGGATCGGCATCGGCAAAGACCACTTGCGGGCTCTTGCCTCCGAGCTCAAGCGTCATCGGTCTGATTCCGTGGCGGGCAATGTTCTCCATGATCAGGCCGCCCGCGCGGGTCGATCCGGTGAAAGACACTTTGTCGATACCAGGATGTCCCGTGATCGCATTGCCTGTCACCGGCCCATCGCCCAGCACGACATTGATCAGCCCGGCCGGAAGTCCGGCCCGAACCGAAAGTTCCGCCATGTAGAGGGTGGAGAACGGCGTCATCTCCGAGGGCTTCAGAACTACCGCGTTACCTGCGGCAAGTGCCGGCCCAAGCTTCCAGCCCGCCATTGAGATCGGGAAGTTCCACGGTGTGATGGCGCCGATCACGCCATAGGGCTCAGCGGCGATGAACCCCAATTGTCCGTCCGAGGTCGGGACAAGATCCCCGCCTTCCTTGTCCGAGAATTCGGCGAAGAAACGGATCTGCTCGGCCGTCACGCGGATATCGCCTTCGATCACCTGGCTGACGGGACGCGAGGAGCAGATCGCCTCCAGTTGGGCGAGATACGCCGCTTCCTTCTCGATCAGATCCGCCCAAGTGTGGAGCGCTTTAAGCCGCTCCCTGGGCTGACTCCCAGCCCAGCCGGAGGTCTTCAGAGCGTCCCGGGCGGAGGTTACGGCCCGATCAACAATCTCGCTGTCCGCGCAGGGAATTGCAGCGAGCAAACGCCCGTCCGACGGAGCACGCACATCGAGAGCCTCCGGGCCGTCGACATAGCTCCCGCCGACGAAGTGGGCGGTCGGCAGCGTTATTTTCTGGGGGTCGAAAGAATAGGTCATGGAAAATCCTCAACTCGAAAACGGCGAAAGTATGCCGCTCGCCCCGAGGTCGAATTTGCCGTATCTGCGCAATAGGCAGCAGAAATCACTTTGTGACGGTATTCAGAGGCAGAAGGTTTCGCGGATCGTCAATCGGGCATCGCAGAAAAGGAGCCGCTGGCAAATCAGAAGCTGGCGACCTTGCCCCATTGGCTGTCCTGGAAACGGGCCAGACGGTATTGCGCCACTTCGGTAATCGGCTGCCTGCCAAGCACAAGATCGGCAACCAGATGACCGACCCCGGTATCCGTATCGATCACGGGCACACCATCAGGGGTGCTGTCGACATAGCCTGCCCAGATCGCCTCCACCGGAATGTCGCGCAAGGCCGGCAGCAACTCCCGCGCCCGGCGCAGGGTCTCCTTGGTAAGCGCC
>NZ_JBDXGG010000024.1:0-49391 GCF_039990255.1 Nisaea sp.
CCACTGGACGAAAGGACCGGGACGGATTGACCGTGACTTCGGCCGCAAAAAATGGGGCGATGAGGCTTACGCCATTGAGGAGCTTGTTGCAGAGATCGGCTCTGCATTCCTCGGTGTCACGCTGGGGCTTCGTCCGGATCACCTGGACGACCACGCCGCCTATATTCAAAGCTGGCTGAAGGTGCTGAAGAACGACAAGCAGGCAATCTTCCGTGCTGCCTCCCATGCACAACGCGCCGTCGATTATCTCGACGGCTTGCAAGCCGATCGGGCTTTGCTGATCGCGGCGGAGTGAAAGATATGTTCAGACCTGATCAAACTCAGATCGAGCGGATGGATGTAGCGTTCGAAGCCTACAAAAGTGCCGCCAACGCTCCGGAGGACTGCACATCTGTTCGGATGCTCTACGACCTTCTGCATTATATGCACCGCCATCAAGGAATGCCCCGGACCGAAGTGCACCATTGGCACAAGCTGATGTTTCTCAACTTTGAAAACGACACCGAGCCGGGGAAGAAAGCAACATGACCCGATTGCCCGATATTTGATCTACGGGCATGGTGTCCGCGTTCTTCCTCTTCCTTAATCCGTGACCTTGACGGCCGTGCGGTTCTCGCTCCGCTCGTCGCGGCCGTCCCCCTGGTCCGGCCTCGAAATCCATGATTATATGCGATCATGGATCAACCGCCCTTGATCGAGGACACCAATGATCGGAACCCTGTATTGATCACATCATTTGCGTGATATCTGACGGAACAAACGCACAACACGTCAAAAGGTCTCAATGATAGGCGGAGTCGTTATAATTCTTTATTGTCAATTTACTTCTATTTTACTTATTTTTAATGTTCTGCGGTTTGTATGAGTCGAAAATATATATTTAAAATGAGAGAGTTGTTTTAAATTCCAGTCCTATAGTGCAATTTTTTATTGCAAAAATACTCGCGGCTCATATCCTTAAATCATGCGCTTGGGGTGCCGGCGCTTCGTCTCAAACGGCACCACGTCTGGAAGAGATTCCGGTCAATCCATACCAACCAGGAAAGGGAGGGTTTGAAAAATAATATCAGCACTGTGGCTGCTTAAAGTAGCCGAGATACTAGCGCTGGTTCTTGAATTGATCCGAATGGCTATAGAATACTTCATCTAATGTTGTAGACGATAGCGTTGAACCGGAAGCGCCTTGAACCGGAAAAGCCCCCGCCTGAGAGCTTGTACCTCTCGTGAGCGGGGGCCTAAGTCATCCTAGAGGGCTTGAAAAAGCCTATCAGCAAGAGCGATTTACCCACGCCGCCTCATCTGACACAAGCGAAATAATGCCAGATTGTGATATCTGATCCGGAGTATCTGGGCTCGGCTCGGTCAATCCCGGCCTTTCTGATTGCGGCCACGCCACATCGCGTGAAATCCAAAGCGGTGTAGCTTCGATTATCTACAGGACCTGCCAGATCATCTGCAATCGCTCGCGATTGCAGACCATTCATCCCCTATTTGATATGGTCAATTCATGGGGACCGGATCTTTAGTCAGTGTCGATTCCAGTACATCCGACCGGCTTGCCCGGGCGGGCTTCGCTGTCTCTTTTTCGAACGACATGCGCGCCTGGAAACAGGCGCTCGTCGCTGATAATCGATTTGTATCACCGCATTTCGATCCGGATTACTCCACGCCCAAGGGCGCGGTGTGGATCCGCATCTCCGATCAGCTCACCGGCAAACTCGCCGCCTGCCTCGCCTACCGAATTTACCCGGCTGCCGACTACCTTGCGATGGTCGAAGATGGAAGCATCTACGTCGATGATCCGGACGAATGGGGCTTTCGCCCGCACCGCCACGGCATGGGGCACATCGACCTATCCGGCCGAGTGATGAGCCGAGGCGGATTACATAGCTTCATGACCGGCCAGGCTCTCAGCTTTTGGATTTGCGGCATCGCACTTGAAGTCGCCCTGCAGGAGCGTGTTGATGTTGCCGCAGGGATCACCTTGCCTGGGCCGCATGTTCCTTTGTCATGGTACGGATACCAGCATTCAGCGCACACCAGCGTTCACGAATGGCCTAATTTTCCCAACCAACCGCACTCTATCGAGATCGTCTGGAGCCACGCCCCCGAGATCCGGCAAGAGCTTGAACAGCGCAACAAACTACTCAGAGAAATGCCGGACGCTGACCTCAAAACTATCGCAAAAGAGTATGAGCGGCGGACGGGCCTCCGTCGGACTTGAAATCGCCGGCGCAGCGCTCTTGTTCTTCCCTGCAGGGGAGTTTTGAAAGGAGACGCTCTTCGCGTTTATAGGGCAGCCTAATGACGCCGGGGAGGTGTAGGGCGATCCCCGTTGGGGCCGGGCTCTACTCCGCTTCCTACGGTCGCTCCACGAAGCCCCCAAGCGGGGTCTTCGCCCATGCGGGTAACGATCCCTATCGCGCAGCTTGAACGCCGGCACCCACCAGGTTGTCACTTCCCGACGCTGCAACGATTTATCAATGTTGAGATCCGCGCGCTGCGCGTATCCGGTTTGAATATTTGACAGCCCGGCCTCCGCTTCGCTCTAGCCGGTCTGAACCTTTTTATCTTTGTCCGCCCCAACAGTAGTCCGACGCTCTGTAAATGGGCCAGCGCCGCGCGACGCGCGTCGTGCTCCAACGGCCCCGTGTCCTCGCTACGCTGCGGGCCGCACCAGGCCGCCTCCGCACCCATTGACAGACCCTCGGCCGACCGTGGGCGGGGCTTCGCCCCACCCCCTCTGTTCAGTCTGAATTTGTAATTCAGACCAAACACAGTGGATGGGCTCAACCCCATTCGGCGGAAAGGAAAAAAGATGCCCGCACCTTCAAACGCAATTCGTGCCACATGGGCGGCAAACGCTCTCAACACATTCACCAGAGAAACATTCTTGGGACACTCGGTTGCGGATTTCATCGCAACACATAAACAAGGTGAAGAGTCGGATCTGGGAGACGCGATTACCAATCTGATGTGCGACCTACTGCATCTTACGGATGCACATGGCATCGACGGAAACGAGCTGTCCAAGCGCGCATTAGAGCAACACTCAGAACAGGTTTTCTTAGAGTGGCATAAAACCGAAATAGAGGAGGGCGGGGTTTAATGTCTGAGCAACTGTCGCTTCTCATTTCGTCACAGAAAGATCAATTCGCAGGCGATGCTTTCCGCGCCCGTGCGTCAGCAGAAGCGGGAGTGAAGGTTTCATTCCGTACATATGCTTATTTCTGGGATGGCCTACCACGCCACCAGACGAGCTATGCGTGAGGCGGGGGCCATGAATCATTACAGCGAAACCACACAACACCAGCTCACACTTGGCCGCGTGATGATGGAAGCCTATGCAAAAACGGCCTATCCGAATGCTCGCTATTCGCTCTCGGATATGGTCGCCGCGCTGCTCCATTATAACCACGTTTCCGAAGGTCTGGACGAAACCAGCATCAAGAAGCGATATAGCGGGACACTGGCATCCCTCGTTCGTGAATGCAGCGCGGGAGAACAGCAATGAACATGCTTGTTCCCCGTGAGACGGTCGCCCAGAACGTCGAGAAGAGAGAGGCGGCTCTTGCCGCCTTCCGGGAATCCCATGCTCGCCTTATCGATGCGCAAGAAGCGCTCGCCAAGGCTAACGGGCTCCTGCATGGAATCAGTCCGCAAAATGGCGATAGTTACAACCGCCACACGCGCGATAATGAGGAATTCTATATCAGGCCAATCAAGGTCCTGGACGAAGCCGACTATATGGCGAAGGTCGAGTTCATAACGTCCGTCAATCTTTGGGCTAAACTCATCGAGCACACGGACCTTGAATCGATCATGAACCGCCGCCAAAAGGACGAGTTGCGGCAGGCGCTAATTACAGATCCGCCCGAGCCGACCGTTGAAAACATCTTCGCCACTCTTCAGGCGCGTTTTGCTGGTCTAAACCACACCATTCAAGAAGGCATCGCCGACGCCTTTACCGCGCTGGATCGTCGGTTCCGCTCGAACGATACTTTCAAATTCAAACACCGGATCGTCCTCGAAAACGCACTGAGCGAGTGGGGAGGGTGGAACCATGGCTGGCGATATGACGATACCCTTATGGACGTGGAACGGATCTTCCGTTTCATGGAAGGCTTGCCGCCGTTCCCGCGTCACCTCTCCATTGTCGCAGCCGTAGAGGCGGAAACACGCGGCTCCTATTCAACAGGGCTTCCGCAGACTCTCATCGAGACCGATTATTTCCGCGTCCGGACGTGGAAGAACGGCAACCTGCATCTCTATTTCACGCGAAAAGATTTGCTCGCCAAGGTCAACAAGGCGCTTGGCGATTTCTACGGAAATCCGATCCCGGAAAAACGCGAAGCCGACAAGGACGATGGGCTTACGCCCAAGACCGGCCTGGCCCGCAACATGGGATGGTTTCCGACCCCGGAAGCGGTCGCGCGAAAGGTCATGCACGAAGCCCCATACATGAAGCCGAACGGTGAACCTTTGGTGGTCCTGGAGCCGTCCGCCGGAACAGGTAATCTTGCCCGGCTTGCGGTCGCTGCCGGAGCGATTGTTGATTGCGTCGAACTGAATACGGACCGCGCAAAAACACTCAGCGATAGCGGCCTTTACCGGCGCGTTCTCCCGGTCGATTTCCTCACTTACCAACCGGCTGCCGACGCTCTTTATAATGTGGTGATAATGAACCCGCCGTTTGATCGGGAGCGCGATATTGATCATGTTCTCCATGCTCTTTCGCACCTCAGAAATGGCGGTACACTTGTTGCTGTAATGAGTGCCGCAACCGAGTTTCGCGAGACGAAGAAATCAGTTTCCTTCCGGGCGATTGTTAAGCAGCACTCCGGACGCTTTTACGACCTTCCACCCGGCTCGTTTCGCGAGGTAGGCACGAACGTAAACACCCGCTTGCTGACGCTTCGCAAGGGCTACACCTAAAGCGAGTGAGGCGGGGCCGGGTAACACCGCGCCCCGTCGCTTCGATGGCCTAAACCACACCTGAAAAGTTCCGCGCTTTTGTCGGCTGGGCCGTTGGCCCAGCCGGCTTATTTTTGTGCGCCCGCTGACGCGAGCGCGGCGCGGATTCATATGGAAAAAGCGGTCGCTTTGCGTCCGCTTTTGGCTATCAACAAAAGTGTGTCGGGACGTATATCCCGCCGCACTTTTCTGTTTTTGATACGCTTCTAGACGATGCTTCATTTCGTGAAGCATGTTCGATCGCTCCTCTTTTTCCCGCGCATTGCGCGGCGCGGCTGCTCCGAGGTTTTCAGCTGACCGGTCTTTGCCGTTTGCAAAAAGACGCTCGCTTGCCGAGCGCTCTTGATCATGGAGTAGGGATGATGGGTTTGAAGGCGAAAAGGGAGGTATTTCGTAGGACAAGATAAGGGCTTGGGCCATTGGTGGGGGCGCACCGCGCTTAAGTAATTGTTTTTAAGTAGTCTTTCTTGTGCCCATCTGTTATACATAATACTTAGTTATTGCCTAATTATTCGCAAGCGGTTGTTTTACATGGTAGATTTTGGGGCCAAACTGGTTTTTCGCGATCCTCCAGGTGGATCAAGCGGCATTGGTGGAATGGTCGCTGGCTATCTTGTCGGGCGAGCAATCAACAGTACCTTCAGCTCATCCATGGCGCGGACAACGCTACGGACGATGTATTCCGGAGCACCACGAAGCCCGCTCTCTTTTGTCAGATCTGCAGCAAGAGCGATGCGCGGAAGTTCAGCATCCTGGCGATCAGGTACAGCGCCTGAATTGATGCAACGGGTGGTGGTCAAAACCCGGATCGTCCAAACAGGCGCCGGTACCAAAGGCAAGGCCCGCGCTCACATGAATTACATCACACGAGACGGTGCCGGGGAGGGCGGCGAGCAGGCCGTCTTATTCGGCAATGACGAGACACCGAAGGCGGGTTTCGTGAAGACCGTCGAGGGTGATGAAA
This sequence comes from Nisaea sp., assembly GCF_039990255.1. Classification (GTDB taxonomy): domain Bacteria; phylum Pseudomonadota; class Alphaproteobacteria; order Thalassobaculales; family Thalassobaculaceae; genus Nisaea. Next base: position 5,939 of record NZ_JBDXGG010000024.1, read on the forward strand.
GGCATTTCCGGCTGATCATTTCGCCGGAGTTCGCGCCTGAGAATATGGAAGAACTCACGCGCAATGTGATGGCCGACATGGAAATCGATCTCGATACACAGCTCGAATGGAAAGCGGTGATTCACAAGAACACGGATCACCCTCATGCACACGTCGTTTTGCGGGGTGTAAGCGATACTGGCGAGACGCTAACAATCCCCAAGGATTATCTCACGCGCGGTATTCGCGAGCGAGCCCAAGAACGCGTCACGCGGTCCATCGGGTATCGCACAGAGTTGGATATCGTGGAGAGCCTGGAGAAGGAGATACCGGCAACCCGCATCACGTCCCTCGACCATAAGCTGGAAGCGGCGCTGACTGACGAGCGGACGTTCGAGAGAAGCGCGCCGGAAGCACTTTCGTTCAAGGAACCGGAGCTCGATCGCATCGCGCGGCGTGCGGAAACACTTGTTGGTTTTGGCGTCGCGGAACGTGATGACAGCGGCGCTATTTATCTGCCGAAAGAGTGGAAAAAGGAGATGACTGCGCTGTCCCGTTTCGTGGCTATGCACGAAAGATCCTATCAACAATTTCCCGGCGAGCAGCGCGAGCTTGTTGATCTGAATGCAGGGAAGGGGCCAGCCAAAACGCTTGTCGGCGAGGTCAAGGCGCGGGGGCTCGATAACGAGCTATTCGATACGCCTTTCGTTGTGATCGACGGGGGCGACGGACGCATCTATCACAAGACCATGAGCAGCCTGAAAGGCGCCGCCGATTTGCATGAGGGTGCTGTTGTCCGGATCTCTCCCGGCGCGCGAGGGGCATTCATCGAAAGGATCGGGCAGGGCCTCTCCCAGTCGGTCGGCAGTAGTGGTCCCAACTGGCTGGATGAGTATGCCAGGGGCCAGCAAGGCGCCTCCGAAACGCCGTTGCAGAAACGGTTATCGAAAGCTGTCGCCGACCGTAAATTGTTCCACGAACGGGCTGGTCGGCCGGGACTATTGGGTAACGACAGCGAGTACCAGAAATGGGTCCTTGATGGGCGCTCCGCGATAGTTCCGGAGGCTATCCGGGAGAAATATGAAGATCACTCAAGAGAGCTGTTTTTCGGGGGCAAGACCCGCCGCTTCGAGGGATCTCTTGATGCGGTGATCACAACACCAAATGGCAAATTCGGAGTTGTCGCGGACCATGCGCGAAATCGGTATGTGACGCTCCCGCTGCGGGAGAACCAGCTTTCAATGAAAGGGCAGATGGTCACGCTCAGTGCGATGAGCGGGCAGGGGCAGAACCGCGTGATCATGCAAACACTGTCACGATCACTTTAGGAGAAAGACGATGCTGGATCGCTCAGCCGTCATCATCCGTAGTCTCCTCGTGTTGATGCTCGTTAGCTTCGGTGCGGCTATGGCGGCGACCCAATATGTGGCTCATTATTTTAGCTACAACACAGCACTGGGCGAGCCGTTGTTCGTCCTTGCCGGATACAAAGTATACTCGCCGGTAATGTGGTTTGTCTGGGTCTGGCGGTATTCAGAAAGCAACCGGGATCCGTTTGATCAAGGCATGATGATCATGGCGGTCATCATGCTCGGCGGTTTGTTCCTGACAGTCGCCGCGTTGACGCTTCGAAAGAAAGACCCAACAGGAAAATTCGGTACAGCCAAATGGGCAACAAAGGATCAACTTGATCCACTTAAGGGGCATAGCGGCATGGTCATTGGATACTCAGGTGAGCGTCACGACATTCATGCAAATCCGCCCCGATTCATCACTCACACCGGGCCAGAGCATGTCGCGTTGATCGCGCCGTCCCGGTCCGGCAAAGGCGCATCAACGGTCATCCCGACTTTGTTTCGTTGGATGGACAGCGTTGTCGTCCTAGATATCAAAGGTGAAAACTGGTCAACGACAAGCGGATGGAGGCAAAAGTTTTCCAAGTGCATCCGGTTCGATCCCGCGAATGTAGACTCAGCGCGATTCAATCCAATGGAGGAAATCAGCGGGGATGAAATCGTAGCAGACGCAGACTTAATTGCGTCCATTCTGGTGGATCCGGATGGGGTGAAAACGTCGCTCACTCATTGGGATCGAACCGCCCGGCAACTCCTTAAAATCACGATACTGCATCTTCGTTTGACTGATGAAGATGCAACTTTGACCGGCCTTAAATCTTGGCTAACGCGTCGAGACTTCAGTGTCTATGACCATATGGAAGAAATGCTGGAGACTGAGCATAGCGACAAGCACGCCGGGCGCGTCATCAATGAAGGCGCACAGATGTTTAAGGGTAAATATTTTCCTGAGCTATCCAGTACGTTTTCAACCGCACTCTCATACCTTGATCCTTTTGACGATAAATATCTGTCCGAGAACACGGCTGCCTCTGACTTCACGATTAACGAGATTATGAACGGGGAGACGCCAGTCACTCTTCATATCGTGTTCACTCCGTCAGACATGCACCGGCTCCGTGGATTTCTTCGGCTATTTCTAAGCCTGCTGGCTCGGAAGTTAACGGACGTCAACGTTGCCCCGGCCGTCATTCCACACAAGCGACGGGCGCTGTTTCTCCTTGATGAGTTCCCGCGTCTTGGCAACCTGGCGCTCTTTCACGATGCAATCGGCTACTTTGCCGGATATGGCATCACATGCCTGTTGGTTGTCCAATCAGTGAATGATTTCGTCAGCATCTACGGGCCGCACAACCGGTTTCTGGAGAACTGCGCCGTGCAGATTTTCCATGCCACAAATGATCCGGGCACAGGGGATTATGTGTCGCGGCGAACCGGAACGGCGACACATAGAGAGCGGGAATTGAATCGATCAGGTCATATCCTGGCGCCATTCCTGCAAAATGTTTTTGTCACGGAACAAGAGAACGCAAGGCCCTTGTTGACGGCCGGCGAGGTGCAAGAGATGCCTGCCGACGACCAGCTCCTTTTTGCTCCGAATATCCCGCCTGCACGCATAAAGAAATTGCAATGGTGGAACGTTCCGTTTCTCGCGGCGCATTCGGTCGATCCTGCTCCAGCAGTTCCGGTTGGTCACGTTCGGGCGGCCAATCCTTGGGCCGCGGTTGTTACCTCGGCGGCAATTATTGAACCAACAGGAAATCCGGAGGCCCAAGACGGCGAGAGGGGCAGAGCATCGGCGCGTGCCGAGGATGGGCGCGACGACCAGGACGCGGACAAGCCGGAAAATGGGCGAGGGTTTCGCGATATTAGCGACCTTAATCCTCAAACAGTACAGACAGTGATGGATGGAGAAGATGGCCTCTTCCGCGGGTAAAGTTTCGAAACGATTTCATCTGCCTCCCAGCATTGTTGACGACCTGAAGCGAAAAGCGAGTGAAGACCGAGTCTCGGAAACAAGCATTGTTGCGGATGCCCTTGAAGCATATTTCAATCCCCGACAACCTGACTTCCTACGCCTTGAAGATGTGGTTGGCTCGACGCTGCAGAAGCAGTCGCGGGCGATCCGGACCATTCACACCGACATGACCGTAGTGACTGAAATGTTGGCGCAGTTCGTCCGATTGTATCTCGGAAGTAACCTCCCGCCGCCAGACGATCTGCGAAATCAGATAGCTGCCGTAGCTCCGGGCCGGTTCGATAATTATACCAAGGCCGTTAAATCGCAGCTTTCAAAAGATGGTCCGTACATCCGGGAGATCATGAGTGATGCTGACTGAATCATCAAAGCGCGCAGTAGAGGCTTTTCACGATCACCTCAATCAATACCTGCCGATCCTCCAAGACGAAAAAATAACCGATGTTATGTTAAATGACGACGGTAGCCTTTGGATCCAAAGGTGGGGACAGGGCGCCTCGCTGCATCAACGTGATTTTCCAGCCGATGCTGCTGAAACACTGCTCCGATTTGCTGCAAGTGCCACACACAACGAGATAACAGCAAAGACGCCACAGCTTATGGCGGAGCTTCCAACAGGTGCACGCCTGCAGGGGCTTTTCCCTCCTCTTGTTCGCCGCCCGTGCTTTGTTCTCCGGCTGCACCGTGAACAAAGCATCACTCTGAATAGCTATGTCTCCAAAGGTGCGATGGCAGAGAAAGACGCCGAGACCATTCGCGATGCAGTAGCCTGCCGAAAGAATATTGTGATCTCCGGAGCTACTGGATCGGGAAAAACCACTTTAGCAAATGCGATTCTGGCGGAGCTTTCATCCAGCTCTGAGCGTGTTGTCATCATCGAGGACGTTCAGGAACTTAAATGCCCCGCGCCCAACACGCTCCGGCTTTGTTCAACATCGAGGGTGACGATGAAGGATTTGGTTTTTGCCACACTTAGGCTCAATCCGGATCGGATCGTCCCCGGAGAGATACGAAGCGGTGAGGTTGCGGCCCAGGTGCTGTCCGCTTGGAACACCGGCCACCCTGGCGGGATTTCAACGATCCATGCTGACAGCGCCGAAGACGTGCGCGATCGCTTCATGTTTCTTCTGGGCGAGGTCTACCAGGTTGCGCCGGCACACCTCGTTAAGCGTGCGATCGATCTAGTGATCTTCATAAAAAAAGGCACTGATGGCTCGATGATAGAGGTTACGGAGTTCGTTGTTTGAGAGACACTGTCCGAGGTGAATTCGATATTGTCTGCCATGAATTCAGACGCCGAAAACCTTGACGCGGTGCGCTCAAAGTTTGACGAAATTTCCGACCAGATCAAGATATTGACAGACCTTTCGGAACAGACTCAATTGCTCGCAATGAACTCGACAATAGAGGCGGCACGGGTGGGTAATGCCGGGCAAGGTTTCCCAGTTCTAGCGAGCGAAGTGAAGAACCTGGCAGAGACGACAGCAAAAACTAGCGAAGATACTAGAAAGAGTATTGAGGTTGCGTCGAATCACGATCAGATGGTTGCCGCGCGAACTGCGGTTTTAAGGAAACTCTTGGCGGGCTTGTCGCGCAAACTCTCTTATAGCTCATCCTTCCTTTCGAAATTGCCTATTGCCTAGAGCCAGAAGGGACACAAAGTGTCGCACTTCTAAATTGCTCATCTGTCGCATTACTAAATTGCTGCTACAAACAAGTGTCGCGTAATAGTAATTATGAGCAATTTAAATAAAAATATTATTAAATATCAACATGTTGTTGACGAGTAATATGCATCAAACTGAAAGATGCAGCATGCTACATCTCTGACACAGAATGCGGGTAACGATCTCTTGCGCACGCAGTTCGATTTTGAAATTCAGACTCTTGACGGCATAGGGAAATATGATCTATCGATTAATCAAATTTACTTAATAGTTAAGTATGGCTTGTCAATTTGGAGAAAGCGCGATGCAAGTTCGTAACCTTGAAGGCACAGAGAGGCTCGCTGTTCTAGCTGTCGTGGCCGCCGCGACGGCGCTGTTTCCCGACGTCGCTGAAGCAACCACAACTGGGCTCTCATCAGTTCCCTGGGAGGGTCCTATGGATACCGTTTCTCAGAGTATTCAAGGCCCTGTCGCTGCATCAGTCGGCGCTGGTGGTCTTGCTTTGGGTGGATTGAGCTGGGCGCTGGGACAGAGCAATATCATTCAAACGGCAGGAAAATTCGTCACAGGCGGTTCAGTTGCTTTCAATGCCGCCTCGTGGGGAATGCCCTTGCTCGGCTATTCCGGCGCCGCCCTCATTTAAGAAAGGACGGTCTCTCGGATGTTGGATGAACCGGTCCCACTTTTTTTGACAAAGCGGATACTCGTTTTCGGGATGCCCAGACAACTGGGCATCCTGATCGGGACCCTCACAGCCATCGCCGTTGTCTACTTGCATCGTTTTGAGCCGCTGATAGCAGGCGTAGTATGTTCGGTCGCTGGGAGCATCATCCATAAGCGAGATGAATGGGCCTTTGAAGTGATCATGCGGCACCTTCGCTACATGTCACGGTACCTCCCGTAATGTTTTCGCTTGGTCGATACAAGATAGGTGCGTTCAAAACGTCATCGTCACCGCAGATATCCGACCTTTTGCCGTGGCTTCTCGTCCTCGATGACAAACGAACCGTGCTTCTCAAAGACGGGTCATTCATGGTCACCTGGAGAGTCCGCGGCCCAGATATGGACTCAGCGCCGGACTACGATTTCAACCACGTTTGCATGAGGCTGTCCGCCGAGTTATCACGCCTTCAGGGCGGTTGGACAGTCTTCTTTGAGGACGCTCGTGTACCGAGCTCCGATTATCCCGTTGGGCGCATAGAAAACCCGGTAGCGGACTTAATTGACCAGGAGCGCCGAGAACAATTCGTCCAGGTTCCACATTACGAGAACCAATACTATCTGACTGTAACGTACCTCCCTCCTTCCGAAACGCATAACAAGCTCCGACGTTTCTTCATTGAAACAGGGGGAAACACTACGGAATCCGATGACAAAAATGATACTCTTTCTGACTTTCGCCAGAAAATTCTCTCTTTGGATGAGGCGTTCAAACGTCAGTTTATCGAGTGCAGTCCCCTCGTCGGCGACGACATTCTCACTTACTTGCATTCCACAATTAGTACCAGTCGATTTAAAATCGGCTCTGAGCTTCCAATATTTCTCGACCGCTTGCTCCCCGATGAAGAGATCACTGGCGGGTTCAATCCTCAGCTCGGCGAAAAACACCTTAGGCTTGTTGGAATTCGACAGCTTCTCGGCCCTACAAAAGCCGGTCTTTTCGAAGAACTGAATAGCCTTCCGTATGAATACCGGATGGTCACTCGATTCATATGTCAGGATGACTCGACCGCACAGAAAGAGATCGGAAAATTAAGGCGGTTTTGGGGAACTAAACGCCATAGTGTGGCGTCGACCCTTTATACTTCTATTACAAATCAGCCTACGCGCGTCGATCCCGAGGCCGAAAGACGTGTCCAGGACGCAGAAGATACAGAGCTAGAGCTGCAGGAGGGTCGTGCGAGCTTCGGATACCTAACAGCATCAATTGCAATCATGCACGAGGATCCGGTTGTCGCCGACAAACGGGCTGTCGAGCTTGCCGAATTGATACGGCGTGCTCGTACTGTTCCGATCATCGAGAAATCAAATGCCTTTGAAGCTTGGCTTGCAATGGTTCCTGGCAATAGCGTCGCGAATGTAAGGCGCCCTTTGCTCAGCACTATTCATACGGCTCATGTGATGCCTGTGTCCTCGATTTGGGCCGGCCCGCATGGGGTTTCGCATGAATCCCTCTCTGGCCCGCCGCACATGATGGCAGAGACCAACTCGACTACGCCATTCCGCGTTTCTACTTACATCGATGATGTAGGGCATTTCCTAGTCATTGGGCCAACGGGTGCAGGCAAATCAACGCTTCTGAATCTTCTCGCGGCTCAGTGGCTCAGATACTCCAACAAAGCTGGAAGCGCACAAATCTATGCCATTGAAGCGGGCGGCTCTATGCAATGTCTCTTCAAAGCGCTGGGTGGCGCTTATCACCATCTCGAAGACGACACCGCCTCTCTAGAGATGCAACCTCTCAGAGACATTGACGAGCAAGCTGAAAAAGAGTGGGCGTCAGAATGGGTGTGCCGGATGTTCGAAAATGCGGGCATCCTTCTCAATCCCGTCCAACGGTCGGAGGTGTGGACGGCAATAGAAGCGGTCGCGAACCAGCCTAAAAAACACCGAAATATAACGGTTCTACGCCAAGCGCTTCAGGATGAAGAGCTTCGCGTGGCATTGACACAATTTACTGTGGACGGTGCTGCGGGACGATTTCTCGACGCCGCTATATCCACAGAGCCGTCCAACATCGAGGCTATCGATCTCGGCACCCTCCTTTCTGCCAGTTATGCACCCATTGTTCTGGACGCGCTGTTTCATCGGTTTGAGCGGCGATTCAATGGCCGGCCAACTCTTCTACTGATAGATGAAGCCTGGCTTTCCATGATGAACAGTTCGTTCATTGATCGACTGCGGTCCTGGTTGAAGATGCTCCGCAAGAGAAATGTCGCTGTTGGCCTAGCCACCCAAGAGGTCTCTGATTTTCTCTCGTCCGATCTTGCGCTCACGCTCCTACAGGCCTGCCCCGCTCAGTTCTTTCTGCCAAACACCGCAATAGCCAACACAAAGGTTCGAAAAAGCTATGAGTCATTAGGGCTAAATCCCGTTCAGTTAGACATCATCGAGCACGCTCAGCCGAAATCAGACTACTATTTCGTTTCCCCGCAGGGCGCGCGGCTCGTTCGCTTCTCCATGGGGCCGATCGCCGGAGCTTTTTGCGCGGCCACGAGCAAAGCTGATCAAAACGAGATGGCGTCGATGGATTCCGCCGACAGCGGACTAGCATTCGCTGCGAAATGGCTAGAATTGAAAGGTCTTCAAGAGGCTGGAGCGGTGCTAAGGGAGCTTTCCGATGAAGCATTCCAGTAGGATTGCCATATTCACAACCATTGTGGCGCTGGCGCCTTTCTCCCACGTTTCGCAAGCAGCCGCTGAACGTGAATGTAGACCCGCTCCTGTATATTTAAATGTCGATTATGCGGGTTCGGCTGGTGACGCCTTCTTATATTTATCACCAGATAGAGATTTCGAACTGCACCGCTGGGGCAAAGCCGAGCGGATGAAGCCGTTTTCCCGCATTGTCCAACACGTCACACAGAATCGTAGTTCTAATCACGGACTTCTTGGCCGCAGCATTCAGTTAACGCCCAAAGCAAACTCGTCAATCGATTACTTCGACTTCCCCGCCGTCCGAATTGCACTCTCAAAGGATTACGAACAGAGCTGTCTTTACGGTCCTACCGGTCGGCCGACCGACTCCGTAACCCTTACTATTCCCAGGCAGTACAATCCGCAGTGCCGGACACCCCGCGTGATCAGGACGCGGGGCAAGAGAACATATCGATCCGCGATCATCAAAGGGTGTACAGGCCGTATGGATTATGGAGCACCTGGCGCATCGGAAGAGAATATTGATCTCGGCACTTTGGCATTGCGTTTTTCTGACGGGTTCATGCTTTACCGTCAGTTTTTCCTGCCTGGCGCTCTGACCTCAATCAACGGCTCTGTCATCAACGGTCAGATCGTTGGGGGTGGAATATCCTTTAAAGAATTATTGGATTCCACAGGCGCCTACGTCTATTCCGTGAGCATCAACATGCCTGTTCAACGAGAAAAGGACGTCCGATGAAACGAAGAGCATTCTTACTTGGTGCAGCCGTGATCACACTCACCGGCACCAGCGGTGCTAAGGCCCTCGTTGTGTTCGACCCCTCAAATTTTGCGCAGAATCTTCAGCAGGTAGCGGAATCTGTAAAAGCTTTTTACCAACGTAATCAACAACTCATCAATCTTATACAGACGGCGGCTAGCACCGCACGCAGCGTGCAGTCCCTTGAGAATGGAAATTTCCTTGGGTACACGCAGACACTGCTGAACCTCGCTGGTGTTGATCAGCAATATTCTGGGATGCTCCGAAATGGAGCAGACCTTATCAATCGCTCTAATCAGTTAATGGATCTGGCTTCCAGAATTTCTTCTCCGGAAGACGCATTAGCTGCCAGCCAGTTTGCGCAAGCCCTCGCAGGAAATGTCATCAATGACAGCGCTGAACTATTGGCATCTTTGGAGCCATTGTCACAAACCACACAGAAACTGTCTTTTGCCATGACGGCCAGTCAAGCCGCAGTCGGTGAAACACAAGCCATCCAGGCTCAAACGCAACTCTCGGCCGTCAATACACAGCTCAATGCTCAGCGTTTCGAGATCGAACGGCTCCAGTTGGCAAACCAACTCGCTCGCGATCAACGAAATTACATACAGGAACAGGAAGCGAAATTCCGGATTGATAGTGCGATACAAGGGCTTCGCACACCCACGCCTCGTGGCAGTTCGCCTCTCGCGATCAAAAAGAGAGCCTATTAAGAGGTAAAATTTGAATGGACCCACTTACATCACTAGACGACCGCGTCTCATCGCTGGTCTTATTGTTCCAAGGTGGGTCCTCGTCTTACTTAACAACAGCAATCAATTTAGCTACGCAGCTTGCAGTCCTTGAGATTGCGTTTTTTGGCATAATGCTGATGCTTGGGCGTGGAGCTGTATTTGCCGACTCTTTTATGAAAATTTTCAAACTGGGCCTTATATTCTGGTTTGTTACGAAATTTCCCTATTTCCAGGATCAAATATTTGATGGCTTCGTTCTAAGCGCAAATATCGTATCTGGTGCGCCGGTAGACACCTCGGCCTTGCTTGTAAGCCAATATTTCGACAATGGCACATTGGTTTGGGCGTCGATAATGGAGTGCATCAAACCGTTAAGTTTTCTATCCAATTTTGTCATAATCATATTTTTTCTATTGGCTGGGCTTGTTGCATATGTTGGCTTAATACTAATGGGGATTACAGCCGTACTCACAATACTTGAGTATTACATTGTCACAACAATCGGCTTCATCATTCTGCCATTTGCGGCTTTCTCACCAACCAATTTTATATCCAATAAAATATTCAGCAGCTTTATCGCGATTGGGATCAAAGCAGCCACCATCATTATTATATCCGGGTTTGTGATATCTGATTTATCTGCACTGAGCCAATCCGACGTCTGCGCGGTTGACAGTGATGTATCCGGGCAAATGAAAGGCGCTGCGCTGATATTTGCCACGGCTGTTCTGTATCTACTCGTGTTTATCCGAGTGCCCTCCCTCGCAGCGGGGGTTCTCACCGGCTCACCAGCGCTAGGAGCGGGAACCGCTCTTGCAATGGCTGGTGGCGCCGTTGTCGCTACAGTTGCAGCTGCCAGCTCGGGGATGCGGGCAGCTGGCGCGGCCGTCCAGGCCGGCAAAGGACCTGCGGCAGGACCAAGCGCCACATCAGGGTCTTCATCAACAACCAATAAAAGCGGAGGAACGGCTAAAAACAGCGAATCTGGCGGTAGTGTTTCAACGTCCTCAGTCATTGAGAAGTTCCGGCTCGCCCGAAGTGCGCAACAAACACAAAAAACGATTGATAATGATAATTGATGATGAAAGAGCGAGCTAATGCTTAGCAACACGAAATCTGCAATCCCGAACGTCTATAGCCAAGGCGGGAAGACGTTCGCAAATTTCTTAGAGGAAGAGAAGAAAGCGCGGTTAACACTTGTTGTAATAGCGTGCTTTCTTTTCATCGCTCTGATTGTCTCAATTCTTACAATAGCCTATTTGTACTCGGAGCGACGCGAGTACCTTTCAATTGTTGAGGTTGATTCACGAACGGGTGAAATTGTTCGAAAATACACTCCTGTTGAATACACGGTCTCTGACATCCAAAGACGATACGTTGCAGAACAATGGATCACCTACGTTCGACGTCGACCGGCCGACAAATTTGTCGCCAAAGACGATCTCCTTTGGGCTTATGCTCACACAGCCGGCGCTGCTCGCGAACAGCTTAACGCGATCTTCAGAGACCATGATCCGTTAGCAGAAGAGAATTACAGAACGATCTCGGGGATCCAGGCGTTCAAACGTTCGGGCGACAGTTTTGAGATAAATTGGAACGAGCAGGTTTTCACCTCTTCTGGGATGAAGGTAAGCAGTGCCGACTACGCCGCACTCATCACAATCGCTCTCGATGATACTGTGTCAACCGATCCGAAAAAGAATCCGACGAGTCTTTTTGTCATCCACTTCGATTGGAATATTCCAGAGGCCGCACGATGAACCGCAATATTTTTGGATTGAAATACTTAATAGTTAAGTATAATGATTTCTGCATGATGAACCTTCACATCGCCTTTACATGGGCAATAACGCTTTCGCTCGCTGCCTGCGTTACGCCGGACAAACTTGTGTCTCCATCTGTTTCAGCTCCCTCACCGGAGCTCAAACAGATCCGCTACGTAACAGTCCCAACCGAACCAGTAGCCCCGCCCAAAGTCATAGAGCGCCAGGCGCCTCCTACACTGCTCATTCCGAGCAAGAGCCGTGCTGGAATGCCTGCTCCTCGTTCGGTAGCGCCATCTCCGAATAAATCGCTTCAGAGGGCTATTTCGGACGCCACAATGGACCCCGACGATGGGAAATATGAGGATGGGAGACAAGTTTACCGTTTCGCTGAAGGACGCTTTTATAAAGTTTTTGCGAGGCCGGAGAGAATAGTCGATGTGCAACTTCAGCCAGGCGAGCAAATCACTGATATAGTCGCAGGCGATACCTTCCAGTGGATGTTCAAATTCAGTGCGAGCGGCCTAGACGCTGAGCAAAGAACGCACTTTTTCATCAAACCAACCGCCGACAAGATTTCAACCAATCTCGTCTTAACAACGACGAAGAGGGCTTATCATTTGGAGCTTTCTTCTGACGAAGCGACGACTCCGCACAACGCAGTGGCGTGGACGTATCCGAGTGATGAAGTTGCAGCGTTCAATAGCGAAATCGCCAAGCTCTACACCCCCGGCCGAGTACATACTGGACAACCATCCGAGCGCCCCCGCACCGGCAATTACACCGTATCTGGGGCCCCTGGCGGAGCACCAGAAGACGCCCTCGCTTCATTGAACTTTAATTGGGCGATCGAAGGAGACAGCGGACAGCACTGGCTTCCCACTGAAGTCTATGATGACGGAAACCGGGTTGTGCTGAGGTTCGACGCAACCATGCAGCGCCGACAAATGCCGGTACTTTCTCTGCTAACACCCGACAATCGCGTCGAGATCGTCAATTACATCCAACAGGGCACGACGATTATCATTCCATATCTTTTTGACCGGGCCGTTCTCTACATATCGCAGCATCCGGAAAACAGAGTTTTCATTACCCGCACGGGCCTCTGGACTAAAGGGGATAGGGGGTAGCGATGTCAGATATGATGCCTGACCTTTCAGCCGTTACGGGATCTCGTATTAGTCGCCGCGCTGTCGTCCTGGTCGTTGGCGCACTCATCGGTCTTGGTGCGGTAGGTATCGCCTACGGCCTGGCCAAAACCAAACAAGACAAAAACGACACAGCGACGACCACACCTTACAACGTTGAGATCAAGACATCGTCAGAAGAAGCACGCATACGGGATGCACCTATATTCTATGCGCCGCCACCAAAAGTAGAACCGGAGCCATTGCCGGCGCCTGTGGCGGAGCCAAAAACGACGCATATACCTGATCCGGTCCCAACGAAACCTCTGATAGATCGAGAGCAGATCCGACGATCTGCGCTCAGCCCCTCAAACTTCTCAGGGGCTGATGCGATTGGCAGTCTAGCCCTGTTTCCGCAACCCGCGGAGCCAATACAAGCAATTTCGAGCGCTCCGGACCCTGCGTCTGAAGACGCTTTGCCGTCCTACCGTCCCGGTCCAAAAAGCCTGCTGCCCGGCACAATTATCAAGGCTCGCATGGACACAGCCATTAATACGACGCACCCCGGCGTAACCCGGGCGCGGGTCGTTGAAGCGATATTCGATAGCAGAAACGGTTTGAGCGTGCTTGTGCCACAGGGAGCCCTGCTGACCGGCGTTCCGAGTAGCACCCCCGAATACGGGCATGAGCGCATTTTCATTGCATGGAACAACATCACAATGCCTGACGGGCGTGTGGTTGATATTTCCGGCTTGAGTGCGGGCGATGAGGCCGGTCGTGGAGGACTCGCAGCGAATGTTGACAATCATTATTTCGAGCTTTTCGCTGCGGCAGCAGTCACCAGCATTTTGTCAGTAGGAGCTTCAATTTCTAGCGGTGATCCCGAAGACCCACTGACGCTTCAACAAAGAGCAACAGATGGGTTGGCTCAAAACCTCAGCGCCACAGGCCAAACGCTGACAGGGCGGGCCGCCTCCATCAGACCCACGATGACGCTGGAGCCAGGCCAGATTGTCACCGTGATCGTAAATCGCCCCATTGATCTGGAAACACGATGAGTAGAGTCCAACGTCAGACAAAAATTGCGGCAAGTAGCCGCCAGGGCATCAAAAAACACTGCTCTGGTCTCCAAATAAGCATGGAAGATTTTTTCAATGAAGCACTCAAACGCTTAATCGATTCGTACTCGGAACCCCACAGCAGTCCGATTCCAATACTTGCGGTCCCGCGAGGAACTTCAATTCTCGATGTTCGATATCAGCAGGCATATCACGACGAGATTTGCCGGTTGGCTGATGAAAAGAATGTTCCGCTATCAGCCATCCTTTATTCGGCGATCCACAACCTCTCTGTGACGGAAGGAATTTTTGAATAATGCTACGCATTACGCCCGACCATTTCACTGAACAGAAATTGCGGCTCACTCTAGAGCTTACCGGGGAATCCGCTGCTGAATTTCTTCGTTACTCACAAAAATACTCGGAAATTTACGGCGAAGAGATTTCTCTGCCTTTGCTGGCCCGAGAGCTTGTCAGCGATGCAATCAGGCAGGACAAGCAATTCCAGAAAGCGAAGAAAGCCGGTCCCATCAGTAAGGTCGGAGCATCTTCGATTCCTGTTCAAGGTTCTGCCCCCGGTAGGTCGATGGAAACGACTCTCTCTGGAGGCAAGACGTGAAACTCATCATGTTAGCCAGTGCCGCCGTATTAACCCTTCTGGGATGCACGCCCAGCCAACAATCGGTCTCTGGCCCGCCGATGCCCGCGTTTCTAAAGACAACAACGGCGACGGAGATAACCTCTCCGAATGAGGCGAACGCGAGCATAAACGAACCAGTGAAGAATGTGCCTGTTTCACAGCCCGCTCTGGCCGCAGAGAAACCGCTGCAGCAACTTCCCGTCGCTCCTCTGGTGCCGAATGTCAAACATCCCCTCACCAATGAGCATAGCGCTCCCAGCGTTGGAGCGATCAACAAGGCCACACCGGCGCGGCAAGATATCGTGATGGAGGAAGAAGCATTCGAAATCCGCTCCAATAACACCAACGACGACCCTCTTCCGAGCGCGACGATTCCCCAGCCCTTCGGAGCAATCGGGGCGGATCCGATCACGTTAATTCGGGAATTGGCTGGTCAGAATGGATTCTCCGTTAGCGCAGAAGAAATCAGCGACCCTACTTTAGTATCGTTGCACCTTGATCCAATGCCTGCAGCTACCGCTATTAAAACAATTCTCAGAGCTGCCCGCCTCTCACACACTTTCCAGGCGAACCTACTTAGCGTTTCGCATAAGCGAAACTACACGCTCTCACTTCCGCCAATCTCGGATGGGACTTCCGAAGCCACTGACCAGACATTCTATGAAGAGATAGGTCAGACGCTCACAGCCCTTGGTGCATCAGATGTTCAAGCTAATGTCCGTGGTCGTCTGGTAGCATTCAGCGCGGGGCCGGAAACGCTCCAATCCATAAAGGACTTCGCTCAACAGCTTCGGGAGAAACGTGTCCGGATCACTTATGATCTTTGGATAGCCGAGGTGTCGACCACAAAGGAAAAAACACGAGGCATTCGCTGGGATCAACTGCAGGCCAAGATCGGCGACCTCACTTTAAATTTCAATGGCGGTCAAGCAATTGCTGACGGCTATAATCTTGTTACGAACTTCAGTGCTAGCGGTTTGGATATCATTTCTCTTGCCGCTTTTCTCGAAGAACAAGGCAAGGTGGATATAGTCACCAATCCGACGGTCACAATGCTGTCGGGATCATCGGTACGCCTCGATGACACTGTGACAGTTCCATACCTTGGCTTCCGGCCCATAGCTCCCAGCTCTACAGACAATGACGACGTAACCGCCGTTACAACGGGCATCGAAACGCGCGAAGAGACTACCGGTATCGTCCTTGATGTTGCTGGCGACTATCAAGACGGCCTTGTCACCACCCAGATGGAATTGAGTCTATCGGACATCCTAGGATTCCAAACCTTTGAGGTAGCAGGAACAACAACCCAGCAGCCACGGACAACGGAGCGTACGATAAGAACGCTTATATCAACCCCACCAGGCCAAACAGTCGTTATTGCTGGCATAGCGAGATCTGCATCAAGTAGCGACGAACAGGCCGTGCCGCTCATCGGTAAATGGCTCCCCTTCCTCTTCTCCAGCGAGCAGACAACGAAAGAGCGTAAACAATTAGTGGTCGCCATCGTTCCCCGCATAACGCGGTTTGTTCAGAAAAGGTGATCAGAATGAAAACCTCCTTACGTCTCGTTTGGGTAGCGGTCCTGATTGGAGCAACCCAAGCCAACGCTGAAACAACAAGTCCCTTTGGTGCCTCGTCCCAACCCGTCAGCATTCCAGTTACGCCGACACAGGTTGCCGTACCGCAGACTATCGTATTGCCGCCATTATCATTTTTCGCAGTTATTGGAAGAACGGCCCTGCTTGCCGATGGCGGTAAGGTAATTCGCGCTCAAAACGGTCAGCGCGTCACAATTACCGGTCGCACATACAAAGCAAGAATTGTGGGTGAAACTCTCACCCTATATTTGAATGATGAGCCAGCTTTCTTTGCCAGCCTCGGTTATGGCGTCCGCACTCACCAGAATACAAGCCAGGACTAGACCGATGACAGAGACGTTTTTCCCTGACTCGCCAAACCGTGTTTCACGTGTGATTGGTTTACTGCGCTCACTCTTCGCACGTCGACAGGACGATTTCACACCGATCTTGGAAGACGAGCCTCTTCTAACCCCCGAACCTATCGCAGAAGAGCCAGCACACATTGAAGCTCGTGATTCCGCAACGGAATCATTCTTAAGTGCGCTAAGAAATAGCCAATACTTAAGTAATTCACGAGCCGAGTGGATAACTCAAACACTGCAGGAACACAAACTGCGCGCGAGCAATATAACTGCTGCGGAACTGGTGATCGCCGTCGGTTTTGTATCGCCGGCCCGTGTGATTGAGACGATTCAGAAGCAACGTTTGCATATGCCGCTCCCGTCTGACGAGGCGGGTTTGTTCGCCATCTGGCCTGCCGCCCTCCTGAAGCAGCTAGGCGTGGTTCCGATCCGTTTACATAACGGACGCCTATACGTCATGGCGACGAGACCGCTGGCCGATTTCGAAAAGCGTCTCATCACTGATCAAGCGTCAGCGAACGATCATCGAATTGATGAGATAGTGGTTGAAACCTATTCAACCGTCCAAGTTCTAGCGAAGCTCCAAGAAGCGCCGCACGTAACAGGTGTTGGTTTAAATGCATTGCTGGCGAAGCACGACATCGCAAGTGCGCCAACAGATCTAACCCACACCCTAGATAGCTTATGCGTTGATGCAATTGAGCGCCGTGCATCGGATCTCCATATCGAGATCGGCGCAGATATGGTCGAGACACGGATCCAATACCGCGTCGGCAACAATCTGCTCTTCCGTGCCACGTTGTCGCCTCTTCTCGCAACAAGACTTACAACATTGATACGCGAGCGGTGCGGAATTGACACCTCTAACACGGACGCCCCCCACGAGGGCGCGTTCACGTTCAAAAATCACGGACGCCCAATCGAAGCGCGTGTAGCCATTATGCCGACGCGCTCAGGCCAAAGTATTACTATTCGACTGGCTGATACTCGATCATTCCAAACGCTGGATGATATTCTGGGTAATTTTCCCGAATTGGCAGAACGTCTCAAGGCCGACATTCCCGTTGGCACTCGTACAGCTTATCTAAAGATAATTGCTGGCCCCATGAACCAAGGTAAGAGCACGACTTACCGCGCCCTTATGATGGAGCATCCACGCGAGAGAATTAAAATTCTTGAAGTTGGTGATCCTGTCGAGCAGCCAATACCGCTGACAACGCAAACTAATGTAAATAGACACCCGAATATTGGACTCGATCACACCGTATTTCTTGAGCATGCACTGCGCCATGACGCTGATGTCGTGTCCATCAGCGAGATCAGAGACGAGAAAACCGCACCGGAACTCTTACGATTTGTGGAATCAGGTCACGGCGGATATACGACGCTTCATACTGATAACGCGCTTGACGCGATACCGCGTTTTTTCTCTCTCATCCCGAAACAGCGCAGCCAGGCGGCGGATATTTTCGGCCGATATGTCCACTGGATACTGCATCAGCGGCTCGTACCGACCCCTTGCCCGCACTGCAGCTCGACCATTAGTACAACCAAATTGGACCCTAACGTATGCGCTCTTCTCGGCGTGTCGGAACATAAAGACGTTATCTCGCTCTCCGATGATGGCTGCAGCGAATGCAGCGGACAAAGCGAACGCGGTCGAACACTTGCTCCCGAGGTAATCTGGGTAAAGCGCTCTGCTAGAAACGCTTTTGCGCGCAAACTGTCTCAGATCGTACTAGGCCAAATCGACGCGGACTACTCCACCATACTAGAAATCGACGGTATCGAACTCATACCACGCCGCGATTTCCTGCTCGCATTGATGAGTCAAAAAGAAATTGCTTGGCAAACCGCCTATTCCGAACTTCGTCGGGAGGCGGACCATGATTAGCGCGCTGCTCGCAACAACCTCATCCTACATCAAGGCCAAAACATATTGCCCGGTCACGCGCGCTATAGAGACGGTTGTAGACCACGAGAACGGCCCAACGATTGTCCGCGACCGAATCATTGCAGCAGGAAAGACAGTCATCGCCATTGAGACGGTCACTCAGAACCTTTTCACGCAAGAATTTTATTTCCCTGGTGAGAGAACGCTATTCCTTCAAACGATGGCTAGTTTCATAAAGTCCGGTTTCGGCGCACACAAAGCGCTTCGCCAAACAATCAGCCTGATCAAAAACCCATCGAAACGCGCCGACCATCAGCGGGCACTCCATGTGCTCGATGCCGGCGGCGAATTCAAAGACGCAATCCAGAATGTCGCGTTGCTCGACAACTCGACGAAGGCATTTCTCGCGGCGGGTTCCATGGCTGGGAGCCTCGGCGCCATCATCACGCCGATGCTTGCTTTCCGGGCTCGCAAAACGGCAATAGGAAGAACCATTAAATCCCGTCTCTTCTTGATCGTCTTTGAAGTTCTCCTCGCACTTTTAAGTGCGATCTGGCTGGAGACCTCTGGTTTTGACTTGCTGACAGATTTAACGGGGGCAGGAAACACGCCGGAGTTTCAAGCTGCTGTGGAGCATGCACAGATTGCCAACCGATTCCTTATAGCTATCGGCGTAGCTCCGTTTGCCCTTTCGTGCACAATTTTTATTGGCTCGAGAGCAAAGAGTTCGGAGCTGCAAGACTTCGCGGCGATGGTACTCGACAGGATCCCGTCAGTGGGCACTCTTTTCCGCGATCTCGCGGCGGCAGAAACTCTTACAATTGTCGGCCTTATGATGCGGGCAACACCATTTATTCCGGCCGCGCGGCTTGCAACCACCATTTCACGTTGCCCGCCCGTGCGAGATTTCTGGACATCCGCACTAGATCTGCATCTCAAGAACGGCCAGAGCGTGACCGATGCCGTCTCGGCCGACAGCGGCCTTCTTACGGAATGGGAACGGATGCCGCTACAGGGCAACAGCTCTACGCGTAATACCGACCTTTCCGAGACGATGCTTCTCATATCGGATACGCGGCTAAATCAAGCAGAAATGGCGGCGAATACATTGCTTCTAAAAGCCACTTTTTTGTTCGTGGCTTACTTGCTGGCGAACGGCGCGGTCCTTTTCCAAATCATGATGGCCCAAAACGCCAATCAGCCCGATTTGTTCGGAGTTCTGTAACGATGTTGAATCTTATCCCTGAAACTTTCGCAGCTCTATCGGTTCCCATCCCGGCAAAGGGAAAGGCAGACCAAGCAGCTCATAACAGTGCGGCCGCCCTACTCCAGACAGACATGATCGCTATGATTCACACTGTCGCTGACGGCAAGGTACATAGCCTTTTCGCACGCAGCATAGACTTCCCGCAGGACCCTGCCGAAAACGAAATTGGCACATCTCTCGCCTGGGCGTTACCTGGGCACCCAAAACACATTGGAGACGGTGTTTACATTTCTGACAACGGGCTTGCTGCAGTAAGAACCGTTGCAAACGATGTTGTCTCGTATTCCGGCGAAAAATCACTCGTTCGTGCTTGGGCCGAAGACCAAGGACTTCCAATCCACGAACTGCCGGAAGGTGGTGGCGGCCGATGGCTTCTCCCAAACTACGAGAGGGAACAGCGGGATGGTCGAACTTTCATCGCCGTAATTCTTTGCGCGCTCGCTTTTACCATGTTCTCAGTAACAAATTTTTCAAACGCAGTACGTAAATCTGATCAGACAGCCTCGCGCTCCGACCGGTTGCGCTCCATTTCTCGCACCTACGAAACGAGAATGCGTGGTGAGATTGAAAAGGTATCGTCGCAACCGGCCTTGACGGTAATAGGTCGACTTTACGACCTCGGCCGCGTTTTTAAATCGACAGGGAGCGCCATCACTCTTTTCAAAGTATCCGACGGAAATATTACCTGGTCAGCGGACATCCCCGATTGGGTGGATAATGCGACAATCGAATCTTTCGGAAATGAAGTTTCACGCACCCGATTATCCGAGACAAAACAGATAAGAATCACGGCATCGGAGTTAATCCGATGAGAAAACAACGCATCCTTATCGCCACAATTATTTGGTTTGGCACAGTCATCGCAGCTCTTTTCGCGAAGGACTACAACGCAGCAGCGTTGGATGACAGCGCTGTGGTCGAGACCGCAGAAAATCTCATGCCACGGCCTATTGCTATCCGCGTCAAACCGGCCCCGGCCGAACTCTATACCCGAATTGCTAAGACGGTATCGACAATCACCCGCAAGGTCCAGGTCACTCCAACCACTGCAGGGCTTCGCATCACAGCGGACGACGGCGCAGCATACGAGGAGTGGATGCTGGCCCTCACGTCCAGCATAGCACAAGCGCCAAACATGAGATGGGACATGGCTAACATGTGCGCCGGGGTGAAATGCCCGGGCCGGACATTAAGCGCAACCATCAACGCCGCACAAATTCAAACAGAGGTAACACGATGACCAATTCAGAAATCCGTAAGCACCCCGACGCCGGCTTTATCAATCTCACAACCGTTCTAGTCGTTATAGTTGTCGTCATTGGCATAGCTGCAGCCGCTACAGATGGTTTCTCCGGCAGCATGACAAAAGTCTCACGCCTTCTTAACCTTCTCAGCGGAACTGATGTTTATTCAAAGGCAGCATCGATCTCGCAAGGCATTGGAATGAAGCAGGCCGAGGGATACGATATCTCTCTGATCGACTTGACGACACAAGCGCCAGCATCCAGCACTCGTGTTGCGCTGTACGATCCCATCGATGGTGCAATTTCAAAACCAAACATGCAGGCCAAGCTATTTGTAGAGCGCCCTGCGAGCGTGGCAGAGGACGATTGGGGGAATTGGCTTCTCTTCGGGAATACGACGACAGGCGAAGGGACGATGCAAGTAGCTGACGTCGGAACAACCGCCGCAGAGTGGGTCATCATCGTCCCAGGCTTGCAACGGAGCTACTGCCAAGCGATCAACAAAGAACTTTTGCAGTTTGATGAGGATGACGCTCCGCCCCAGCACACTGCGATTTCGTCATCGTCCCTTTATTCC
Organism: Nisaea sp.; assembly: GCF_039990255.1. Lineage (GTDB taxonomy): Bacteria > Pseudomonadota > Alphaproteobacteria > Thalassobaculales > Thalassobaculaceae > Nisaea. The sequence continues at coordinate 27,305 of NZ_JBDXGG010000024.1, forward strand.
GCCTTAGCTGAAACCGACAAAGTTTCTAGTTTATCAGGTACCTTAACAGCGGTTACACCAGCCAACGTCCTTGATGGTAAAACGCGCGCGTGCCTAGCAACGACTGATAATGACTATTTCTTTTATTCCGTTGTGGCCGCCCGATGAGAGAGCGAACCCACCCAAACGCTGGTTTTATCCAGCTCAGCGCACTCTTGCCGCTTCTAGTAGTGTTTATTGGTGTTGCTGGGTTTCTAACTGCCGGCGCATTAGATAGCGGAGAAAAGAGCGGGCAGTTTAGTCGTAAAACACAGCTCCGGGCCGACGCGAACCTGATTGCGCAAGTCATAGCAGGATGCGCACTAGCGCATCCTGATGGTCAAGGTTCAGGCCCTCATCCAGCATATCCCAATAGACCGGCTTCCGGCTTGGTTACTGACTTGCTATGTCCAGGAACCGGTGACTCTATCTGGAGTGGCGGGGTTTTTTACCCCCCTCCTCCTCGAGGATATGGCGACTGGAGGTACTTCAACACCTTCGCCAGAGTCTTAATTGTAATATACGGGCCAGCAGCCGACCAGAACATCATTGATCAAATCGTCGAAACGGCGGGCGTGCGCGCACAACAACCCCAAGCTGGCACATTACATTTTGAGGTTTACAAGCCATAAAATGCCAACTTTGTTCCAGATTATCTTCATTCTTGCATGCGCAGGAATCGGATTGGCCGCAAGCAGAGTCTACGACAATAGCCAGGACCAGCTTTTGACCTCACGGTATACCGTGACATCCCTTCGCCTCAAGACTGCTGCGCGTATTGCGGCCAGTCAATCTGTCCACCCGTTCGGCGCTTCAAGACCCGATCTTTCAACAATTGATACAGCTGCTGTCGAGCGCGTTCAGGACGGCTGGAAAACGCCACTACGTCTCTGCACCAACACAGACGATGATGCGGCACCAATGATCATAACCGTAAGTGCAGGTGCAGACCGTGTTTTTACTACAGACTGCGATGATGCGGTTTCCGGGACCATCAACAGCGACGACCTATCAAGTCCGCTCTACTACGAGCAGGTGTTCACGCGCCAGGTCCTCACTGCTCCTGAAGGCTCAATGATTGCCGACTATCAATCGCCTTGTTCGGACGGTTTTGCGCTCCTGGAGAAAGGAAGCGCCAGCGATTTCGAATGCGTTTCCCTTTGCGACCTCTTCCAGCGTTTCAGCGAGAGGTACGGATTCCACGACACTGCGCCGGATTGGGCATCATGCAGACGAACTCCATGACCGAAAAAAATTCGGGAACGATGGTCATACCGTTTTTGGTGATGGCGGTCTTTGCCGTCGCCGCTTTAAGCGGCCCTATCTTCAGCAAAATGCAATCTGCCCTGTATAGCGCGGACCGCATTGTGAGGACCGCGGCGACTGTCGAACAAATCGATTTAACCGCGCTAACGATCGGCCGTGCGGCAACAATGAATTCGGCGGGTTACATTGTCCCGCCGACGCCGAACGGTACGGAGATCCCATCCGGGATCCGCACGCCACATACCGATAAGCACGACCAGCCCTATCTGTATTGTACTTTGGGGCCCGTTTATGATTCGCCCACCAACCCTATGCTAGCTGTTGTATCGGGTGGTCCTGACCTCACAGTAACTACAACATGCTCCAACGCCTTAAAAGGCGATCCGGACGGTGACGATTTGGTGCGGTCTGTTAGCCCATACGAGGCCGCTGTAGCGCCTGAACAAACAGACCCACGACTATCCACAATTAATTCGATGTACGGATCGCGCTGCGCCGATATTGGCGTCATCCAGAACCTTTCGACCGGTTCCCATTGCAACGTCTTTTCCGACCTCTGGACCACATTTAGAACTCAAAATGCTGGGTTATTCTGATGTTTTTTAAATTTGTATGGCCTGTGCTCGCAGCTCTTGTGTTCTTTCTAGGCCCCACACTTACGAACAGCACCGCTTCAAGACACGATGCTCTTCGGACTTCACGCATAATGGAGACACGATCGCGGCTAATAGAAACAGCGCAGATTCTTGCCGGACGGGGCTCATTCGATTTACCAACAAAAACCATTCGGTTCGAGAATCCGACACCCACCAATGGGCTCCCCATCGGTTTTCCTGGTCCGCGCATTGACCCTTGGGGCTCCGCATTTCGGTATTGTAAAGGATCGCAGCAGTCCGCGTTGGAGGTTGGCCTGGCGCTCGTTGCCGCTGGTCCAGACCGCCAGACAAGCACTGAGTGCACAGCCGCTCTGGCCGGCTCTAGCAATGGCGACGATATAGTAGCGTCACTTACCCATTCGTCCTTGCGAACATGGGCCGGCCGGGGGGCACTCCGGACTTCGTTCGTAAATCATGTCGAGGCTTTGACATGCACAGATCCGATGGTTGTCGCATTTCAAAGCGGCAATTGGGCTTGCGTCGATATTGACGATCTGATTTCGGATCAGGTCGATGGATACCCTGCGCCGTGCCCCATTCAAAATGGGACCGGCGAAAAAACGTGGATTGGGTCCTCAAAATCATACAGCGCTTGTCTCGTGACGGCGTGTAATAGTGGATATACCGAACAAAATAACACCTGCGTCCCAGCGACGATTTCTTGCGCGGTTGCAAACGGTACGGGTCAACAAACTTATCAAGGCGGTTCTTATGGCGCTTGCGTAGCAACCTCATGCTATCCGAACTACAGGCTTGAGAATGGTGTGTGCGTAAGAGATGGATTGGCGGTTGGATCATGCTATCGCATCACATGTACTTCATTGGCCGATAGGACGAACACAGTGACTGGGAATGCCAGAGCAGAAGGATTCGCCGTAGCACGAGCTCCGTCGAACCTAAGCACATGGCGGGTGGATGTTGGGCAAAACGCCAACGGCACTTTCTACGTCCAACGAACTTTCAATTGTATCGCTGACCAGCACGCGCCGGGACTCTCTCCGATCTATACAGCTGGGGAATGTTGGGGTTCTACAATTGGCGAAAACATTGCTGGGGCAGGAAGTGGCGCAACAACTTGGACGCAACTCTACTATCGTCCTCTAAAAAGCTGCGAGGTTCCAACTCCCTGCTAAATCACTAACAGTTCAACCACTAGGACCAACGATGCGCCAAATCCCAAGAACGGACCAAATCGTATCTCGCTCTTACTTGGTAGGGTGTTAGGCCCGTGGACAATTAATGCAAACACTAAGGCAATCACACCACCAAGAATAAACGTTGCGGCAGTCGCTCCCGCACCCAAACATGCACATATAGCGCCAAGCTTATTTACGTCTCCTCGGCCAAACAAATGTACGTTTGCGCGGTTCATTATCAACCACGAACAATGGCCAAGAGCAACGAGCGCAATGGCTTCAACCATATAATGTGAGGCCCATATTTCGCATGTGACTGCGCCTATAATGCCAGTCACGGTCATCGCAACCAATGTTACTGGCGGAATCAGCCCCGTCTTCCAATCGATCACTGCCGCAGTCCACGTAAACCACAAGAACGCGGCCCAGGACGTTATAGCGATTGCCGTGCTCAATTTTGATTCTCGCTCATAGGACTCCTGTGATACACGATAGTTAACTAAAATATATGTGACTCGCTGGAAAGACCGCGCAAACCATGAATTCACGTGTCCTTAATCCCCAGGGACGGATCAGTAATCTTGTCAGGTTTTCTGAATCGGACGCCAATTTGATTCGTAAATTTGCGACCGAAAACCACCCGAAAATGTACGAATATTATGACGCATCAGCGGTTGCATTTCTTGATGCAGTTACGTCAGGTGCCGAGATTGCTTTCGTCCCGACACCGTATAACATTTCGTATAAGGCGCTGACCATTTACCTAACTCCGGATATTCACGCGAAACTTGACGAATTCGCTTCAACTGAAGGCACTAAACTTGGTCGAGTTATCGCTACAGCGATTTTGTTCCTGGCGCGCGTGAAGAACAGCTGATTTTTCCATGCCTTCCCTCCCTTCAGTCTACGCCCTATTTTAGTATGGCGAAATACTTAATACCTAAGTATGGTTTAGCAATCTTGGCAGGACGGAAGCATGAAAAAATACATCGCATATATTGTCTGTGCTTCAGCAGTGTGGTGCTCTGGAGCGACCGCAGCGGAGCCCGTTGGTCGACCGTGTTGGGCAATTACCATATCAGCATCTCTACTCGACACTGCAATCGCGAGTGACCGACTTTACGCAGACACCGCATGCCAACAAGCCCTTGAGCTTAATGCGGATCTGCAGGAGACGAACTGGTATGCGCCTCAATCGCGGACAACCGGCAAAGTCACACCTTTATCGTCATATAGGGTCGGCGAACAGTATTGTCGCGTGTTTCGAGTTTCTGTCGGCCGCTTCAAGGAAGACGTTCTGAGCTCTGCATCAGAAACCGGCACAGCATGCCGTGACGACTTCGGCAAGTGGTGGGCGTGGCATGCCTCGATTCCCGAGCCGCTGAGAAAACAATAGTGAACGCTCTTATCAAAGTACCAGCGCGTTCAAGTGCTTATGATCGCTGTTTTGTGCATAGGTTGCGACCGATGGTAACATCTTGTGTTAGGGCTCGCTTATCGTCAGCCCTCTTCATCAACAACAAGGAGCGTTCAATCAAGGAGACATAAAAACACAAGGCCGCCCCAGAGGGACGGCCCGTGAAAACTCGATAAGATGTTGCAGTCACGATTTTTCACGATCCCATACAATCTGTCAAGCACAAATGCGCTGGTTCGCCACCCTTTTGTGCGTCCTTGTTTGACACGCCTTCATAATACTGGAGGTTCGTGAATGTCTGAACTTGACCATATTCGAAAGCACCGTCTGTCTTTCATGCAGAAGACAGCAAAACAGGAGCCAACATTAGATCAATGGGCTCGATGGGAATCTGAAGCAGCAATGCCTCCGCACCATCGCCAGGAACAGTTACCCGGTCTTACCGACAGCTCACTGCGGCGCGGTTTCCGAAAGAAACGGTCCCCGCGTATCAGGACGTCGGTCTATAGCTGTCAGCGCCGGCGCCCCGGCCGCATTAGTCGTTGGATAGAACGCGAGCTGAGGGAAACGGATGCGTTTGCTGTTTCGGTTCTGCCGTCGGCGGTGCTCGAGGAATCTCATTTGTCACCAGCAGACAGGCGTGTACTGCTAGCCTTGTTGATCCTGTCACGGGGCAGAGAAGCGTGGACAATGTATATTGCCCCAATAGCGAACATGGCTCGTGTGGCGCGTTCTACGGCCCATCTATCAGTCGCACGTCTGACAAGAGCAGGATACATCGGCCGACGCACAAACCCCGTCTCCGGCGCACGTAATGGACCTAATACATGGACTATTCTTGATGCTCGACTTCTCTTCGCCGCTGGGGATATAGGTCGTTCGTCTTCTCAGAGAGAGGCCCATAATCCGGCAATTTCTTTATTGGTAGATAGGGTCCAAAAGCATGAACCGGTGAATCACATCAATTTATCTCTTAAGAAGAACCCCTATACAGGGGTAAAAAAGGATCCACTCCACAGCGGATTTGGGGCCGTTATTAGCGCTAAGGGCGCTGCGGCCCCCCCTACTCCGAAAAAAATGACCTAGTTTCACCAATAGGTGGCTCGGCAATTACCGAGAAAGCGGAAAGGCCCCTGCCCTCCCTAGCAAAAACGGTCTTTGGTTTATGGCTGAGTCAACAGCGGGCAAGACCGTTACGATTGAATGGTGCGATTCCTGTAAATTGCAGGCTTTAACACGAGGCTAATTGACAACAATGTATTTCATTCACTGAGATCTGAATTTCGATGTTTATCGTCAGGAGCTCTTTGTCACGAGCAAAATCCGTTTGCTCGGCCCGTTTTTCATAACCGGCATTGATGGAACGCGGTATTGGGAACACCGATTCCCATAACTTCATAATTATTGGCGGTTAGCCCAACTTATAGATATCCGCTTATTAAAATAATCCGATTAATTGCGCTATCGGTATCGAATCCGCTTAATATCGGCTGCAATCAGAAATCCGCGATATATCCGATAATTATATAAATCCGGTATATATCCGATTTCTTAATAAATCCGCTTGCTCACCGCTTGATTACTGCTTATTGTATCCATACTGATTAATATCCGATTGGTTTTAGCTTATGCCTGTAATTGTCATCGCATCGCCCAAGGGCGGATCCGGTAAATCAACCGTTTCCGTGATTCTTGGCTCTACGCTCGCCAATCAAGGTATTCCGGTAACTATGCTCGATTGTGACCCAAATAAATCCCTCACAATCTGGTCCGGCAAGTCCACTATTCCAGACAATATCACAGTACTTTCGGGCATTTCTGAAACCGAAATTATTAAGTCCATCAAAGTAAATGACGCTGATGGCGCAATCGTTATTGTCGATCTTGAGGGTGTTGCCTCGCGCCTCATGAGTCGCGCAATTTCGCAGGCCGATTTGGTAATTACTCCTATGCGAGCAACGTCACTAGATGCAGAGATCGGAGCAACAGCGCTTAACCTCATAGCTGAGGAAGAGGAGGCGCTTGGCCGCGACATTCGTCATTCTGTCGTTTTTACTATGACGAAGGCCCTTCGATCACGACAGCATTCCGGAATTAATGAATCTCTCAAGGAGCAGGGGGTTGACGTGATTGAGCCCTCCTTGATGGAACGCGCTGCGTTCTCTGCAATTTTCGCTTTTGGTGGAAATCTTTATTCGATGGCTCCGCAAGGCAACATGCCTACAGCGATTGAAAATGCAGAGGGTTTTTCCGAGGCTGTCTTAGCTCGGCTGTCTGATGGTTAATCCGCTTTTAATCCGCTTATTTTTTAAAGCGGATTAAATAAATAATCTACATGGAGCAAGGTATGTCTGATTCCAGTTTCAAAATTCCTGTTTTAAAAAAGCGCGCGAAGCCGAGCGAGCAAAAGGTATCTGAATCTGTCGACCAAGTTGCGGAAGAACGAGGATTTGTCACAAGAGAACCGGTAGGTGGGAGGAGGGCCGGGCGACCTAAAAGCCCTCGAACAGAACAGATACATGCCCGCGTCTTGCCTGGATATGGCATCTATCTGGCCGACTGCGCAGCCCGCCAGGGCGTCACTCAAGGACATATCCTGGAGGCCGCACTTAAGCTTTACGCGGAAGCCAATGCAGATGATCTCGACCTCTATTTCAGCACCACGTAGTCCCGAAAACTCATTGGTCGGAAACTCGCGATTCTCAAACGGCAGAGAACCTGATCATCTACCCGTGATCGGTTCGGAACCAATATCAGGGAAGCAGCATCTGGTCGGAAACTAGCGATTCCCCGGTAAGATGCCACCATTACCGACCGCATTACTCAGAAACAGTACTAGATTGAACGAAAACAAGCCGCGATTCGTTGTAACAAGCGATTCGGCATCGCTACTTCCCGACCGGCTTGATTTTCCACAGCATGGGTCTCGCTACTTCCCGACCACCACGGCGCCAGTTACCGACCAAAGATCTGTTTATCCACAGAAAACAGACTTATTCATCGCCATTTCCCGACCTATTCCATAAGAATCTAAGTATTAAAAAACTAATAGTTTGGTCGGAAACTCGCGACTGGACTTAAGCACCTGTGAATGATCTGTTTTGCAACCAAGATTGACGTTATTGCAGCAAATATATGGAGGCTGCCGTGTCTGACATTCACGAACTAATTCTATTACACGGTCGCGACACCGCCCGACAAATGGTCGATCCAAAAGAACGGTATCTTGTCGATAGTGCTGCACGCGTGATGGAAGACGAAAAACAACGGCTGAATCTAATCTACAGTGGTTTTTCGCAAACTTCCCTACCGCTCCGAACTCCAAAAGACACTGTCTGGCGTCGAGAAGGAGGGGCCGTTACCCTTCTCATCGAGAGTGGCCTTGAAGAAGATGGAGTAACGCCAGTCGGCCTGCCGGCAGGACCGAAAGCTCGAATAATTCTCATCTATCTCCAAACCAAGGCCAAACAAACAAATAGTCGGCGGGTTGAGCTGGGCGGCTCTATGGCTCAGTGGCTTGGACGCATGGGTGTTCCGACTGGCGGCGCAGCATATAACGAGGTTCGCCGACAAGCGCGGCGAATCTCCGCATGTAAACTGACGTTCTTCCTACACGGGCAGAAGGACGGCCAAAAAACTCTCCATCGCCACAATGGCCGGTTTGTTCAGGATGAGATCCTGATGAGTGCTACAGACGAGCGCCAAATGCCTCTATGGACAGAAGAGGTCTATCTTGACGAGGCATTTTTCAAGAGTCTGATGGAACACCCGGTTCCGTTACAAGAAGCTGCTGTACGCGAGCTTGCATCAAAGCCAATGGCTCTCGATATTTATCTTTGGCTTGCCTGGCGTCTACACGTGTTGGAGAAACCCCTTAATCTAACGTGGCCCGCTCTCTACGGCCAGTTCGGAGGAGGGACCAGCAAATTAAAACATTTTAAACCTGAATTCGCTAAAAACCTTGCGATGGCAATGGCCGTTTACCCAGGGGCGCGAGTTGAACTTGGGCTTGAGGGAGCGAAATTGCAGCCAAGCTATTCACCGGTCGAGCCGCGCATCATACGAGCCGGATAAATACTGTTAATACCCACTTTCTTTGCCCCTCATGTCAGCGGGCTGCAGGAACCGATTCTATAAGCGAGCCAGAGCAATTCGTTCGTCGTCTGACAATTTGACAATTCACCGTTTTATGAATTACTTAATACTTAACTAATTAATTATCTAAAGGAGCCCAGGATGATATTGAGGTTAACAGTCCTCTTGATCCTGACCTCTAACGCCTCTCTTGCAAACGACAGAGTTACTGTCATCGATGGCGATACAATCAAATACGGAACAACACGGATCAGATTAAAAGAAATTGACGCGCCTGAACTCGGACAGGAATGCAAAAACAAAACTACTGGATTCACGTTTGATTGCGGTGAGAAATCAAAAAAAACACTCCTGCAGCTCATGCAATCAAGATCGATCCGCTGCAAGTACGACGCCCGAGATGACAAATACGGACGCAAACTAGGAACCTGCTTCGCCGGCGAACTCAACCTCAACGCTGCAATGATTTCCAAAGGCTGGGCAGTGACTCCGGACGGTTATCCATCACAGTACCGCCTTCTTGAATACGGTGCCAAAGAGGCGGGACGGGGGATCTGGGAGACGATTTTCATCCATCCAAGGGAGTGGAGGAAATTCAAGAAGTGAATATCACAGAGGCAGCGGTCGCAGATTTTACCGGATTGTTCGAAACACCGTTTGAACTCGGAATCCTTAAGGATGACCGAATGCTTATCCGGGCTGTCGACCGCGACAAGATATTAAATGCAACACAATGGCTAAAGTTCCAGAACGTCAAAGGGGCACACATATACATCCGTCCCCAGTTTCCGCACCAATACTGCCTACTGGACGATTTGGCGATCCGCGATTTACGCCGCGCGGCCGATCTCGGTATTCTCGCGGCTGTCGAAACGAGCCCAGGCAACTATCAGGCGTGGATAAAGCATCCCAGGCTCCTGGAGCCAGCTCTTTCAACTGCGGTCGCTCAGTTTCTCGCAGACTCTTTCCGTGCTGACCCATCGAGCGCAGATTTTCGACATTTCGGCCGATTGCCCGGTTTCACAAACCGAAAGCAAAAACACCGGCGCCCAGACGGCAATTATCCCTTTACCAAACTTCTCCGGCAACAGCAGCGTACCCCGTGGACCGGCTCACTAATCAAAGACTGCGAAGCCGCTCTACTGTCGCAGAAAGCAGCCAACGCCAGAAGGCGCACAAAAACCATAGATCACGTCTCCCAGGGTGCCGATCGGTGCCGGTCGATCAGCTTTTATCATCAACACCCACGCTTTTCCGGCGACTTGCATCGAGCAGACTTCGCTTATGCGATTAATGCTGCCTTATGGGGAGTGCCACAGGACCGCATCGCCGACGCTATTCATAGCGCCAGACCGCTGGATCATAAGGGCGCACCGGGCCGGCAAGCCGATTATGTCATGCGCACAGTATCGAAAGCGTTTGAGACCGCGGCCGGGGCTCGAACGGCATCGAGGTCCGAATGATCGAAAATCCACTGAGGATCCGCGAAACGTTTGCCGAGGGGCGCCGGAACATTTGGGTCATGGGCGGCTATGTGGAAGAGGGGGCGGAAATAGAGAACATCCCCGGCTTTCGCAGACGATTGATGCTGGCGGACCCTAAAAAAACCGCTTTGATCCAACGATGGGCCGCCAACGAGTACGGCACTGTATTATCGGAAATTATCGCATTTACCGGCGGAGGGACGGCCTTCATCCCTGAGATAGATAAGCAAGTTGCAATCCTAATGTACTTGAGGACCTGGGACGTCTGTTCGCGTTTCATGCCGGTCTATGACGGCATCAAGGAAACGGGTGTTTGGCCGCTACTCACCCCGCGCTGGTGGCGCCTCTGTGACATTCGCCTCAATGCCGGACAGCCGGCACCTCCCATCACACGAGATTTCATCGAACAATGCGCTTGAAGAAAACACCATTGGTAGCCGTCTTAGCCGGCGTCATCTTGCTCCCGCTGTCGTTTGTGACTAAGCCAACGAAACCGCTCCTGCATGTTCCATCGACCGGTTCCGTTTCGTTCGACATCTACTATGAATCAAGCCAGATACCGAGCGTCGGGTCTTACGTGCTCGCAAGAGTGCCGGACGACGCAGCTGAATTAGCAACACGACGCGAGTACTCCCCAGCGGATACCGACTGGATCAAACGTGTTGCGGCGACCGAAGGAGATTTTGTTTGTATTGAGCGGAAAATTGTTACCGTCAACCACACTGTTGTCGCGCGGATCCACGCATTGGACAGTTCAGGGCGGGCGCTACCGCAAATACGTTTCTGCCGACCCCTCGAAGACGATGAATTTTTCCTCCTGGGTGACGCGGATCAATCATTTGATTCACGGTATTTCGGGCCAGTCAGACGACACAATGTTGTCACGACTCTTCGCCCGATCCTCAAAGCGATCGGTTTATAATCACGTTGGATATATCACACGTCTGTTTTTGGTTTTGTGATGTTCTTAACGCCGAATATCCCGCCCGACACCGCAAGGGCGGCGAGGGTAGGAATGGGGAAGCCAGCAGCGGTGAAGACCGCCGTTGCTCCGAGGGCCAGCCCGAAACACAGAGATCCGGCAACCGTTGTAAAACCAAGATCCTTGGCGCGCTCCATGTAACTCTGATCGAAGAATTTCCAGCTTTTCTCGATCTTGTCCGCCGCCACCTCAGCGTCCGCTATCTCTCCTGTTTCTGCGACTTTCGCGGTCGCCTCCCTGGCGTCCTCAAACCGCTGTATCAAGATCACAAGATGATCTTTCAGCAGACCTTCGGCCGGACCGTTTGATCGACGCTCCATAAGCCCTCTCAATACAATCCGCATAGATTCCAGAGAGTCATCGGACAAGCGCGTTATACTATCGGCCTGATCCATGATTTGGGAGACTACGACGCTGCGAACAACTGTTTCTGTGTGTGAATGAACACCTGTACCAGCATCATGATTAAGAGATCCTCGTCTATGGTCCTCAGCAAAAAGTTCGTCAACGAGTCTAAAAAACCGGTGCATCACAAAATACAAATCTTTAAGCCGATCGCCGATCAACTCATTTCTTGGAATATTCTTATTGCGGGGATTTTTTTTGATATTTGAAAAATCAATTGCCATACGCAAATCTAGAAAAGGAGGAAAATCCTCAAGCGCTGTTTTGCTTTTATTTTCAAGAACTAGAGAATATTTTTCAGCGCGTAATTTGTTTCTATTTTCTACTAGTGTTATTTTTCGACTCCAATCCCGCCGGAGATCGGCCTGCAGTTCCTTTCGGGTATTTGGAGAGAGTTTTCTGAACCGAGTTAACGTTAGTTGTAAATCGTCCGGACGAAATCGACAAAAGATGCTTAATTCCACGCATATGCCCAAGAGCGCGGAACACCGCCGATCTTCGAACGGATTGCCTTCAAAAGAGGTACGGTAAAAAAAGTCTCGTATGACAGACGTATAATCGTCGGCGTCAGTCGGTTTTTCCTTAGAACGTGGCATGGTTTTTGACGAATCGTCCGCCATCACTACTCCCCCGATCATCACAGACGAGAAAGATATCCAAAATCCACTAAAAGGGGAAAGCCTTCCCCCTGGTCGGAGCCGAAGTCTCCTCCACACCCCCTTCTGCGGGGACACCCCGCAACGCCCCAATGAGTGAGCGCGCACCGCGCGCATAATCCCATAACGGACAGACCGGCCGCCGCTACGCTCTAGCCGGCCAGACTCCTTTCGATCTGATTATCCGCCCAACATCCCGGTCCGTTCCCGTCAATCGGCAAGCGTCGCGCACGCGCTCCATCCTCCAGCTCCCCCGTGTCCTCGGCTACGCCTGCGGGCCGCGCCAGGTCGCCTCCAGACCATTGACCGGCGCGGCCCGGGCCATGGGTCGGGCTGCGCCCCAACCCACTCTGTTCAGCCGAAAACTGTGTTTTCTACTGATCAGATCGGTTGAGACACGCCCACAGGGGCGGAAGAGGGGAGGCAACATCCCCGCCGCTCGTCATAGACGAAACCGGGAGTACAGAGCATGACCACCACTGAAATGACCACCTACGCCAAACTGCTGCCGCCGAAAGACAACCAGCGTAAGAGCTTCGATAAAACTGCACTGGAACAGCTTGCGGCTTCCATCGCATCGGTCGGCGTCACACAGAGCCTCACCGTGACGAAAGAGCGCGGTAAGTTCCGCATCATCGCCGGACACCGCCGATATCTCGCTATTGGCATCCTGATCGAGCAGGGTAAGGCAAAGGACAGTTTCCCGATTCCTGTCACAATCCGCACGGAGAAAGGCACGGCGCTTGAAGAAATAGCGCTCGCTGAGAACGCCCTACGAGAAAACCTGTCCGCCATTGACGAATGCGAAGCGTTCGCCCGGCTGCATGATGGCGGCATGGACTTGGCCCAGATCGCGGAGAAGTTCGGCACGAGTGAAATGACCGTCCGGCGCCGGCTCGCACTCGGAAGCCTCTCCGAAAAGGCACGGGACATGGTGAGGGCAGGGGAGATGTGTCTGAGCGAAGCCAAGCATTTGGCGTCAGTCACGGTCGAGGAACAGGCGGCTTACTTCAAGTTTCTGGAAGACAACAACCGGGGCAATGGCGAGTACGCGGCCCGGCAATACTTTTTCAACAAGCCGACCGCCGATATGGCGATCTTTGATCTCGCAGATTACACGGGCGGCTACCTTCAGGATCTCTTCAGCGACAACGCAGACCGGCATTTCGATGACGTTGACCAATTCACCGCGCTTCAAAATGCAGCTTATGACGAGAAGAAAGCGGCTTTCGAGGCTGACGGGCTGATCGTCCTGGAGCCGGGGCACGATTGGTACATGGTGACGGATAAGTACCGGGCGGCGGAAGAGGGCGAGAAGGGCACGACCGTCATCATGAAAAACCAGAATGGCCGGGTAACGATCCTCGACGGCATGGTTAAGGCGAAAAAGGTCAGCGGTTCGGGCGGTACTGGTGAACCGAAGCCGCGATATACAGCGGCACAGCTTCAACACGCCGCCGAGTTACGGACCATCGCCGTTCAGCAGAAACTCATCTCCAATCGGCGGAAGGTGCTGGAAGTCTCTGTGCTCCAATACATGACCGGGTTTCAGAACCAAGTCTCGCTTGCGCCGTCGCCCCGTCTCCAAGATCACTACGGCAGCGATATGCTGAGCAGCATCGAGGAGATCGCCGCTGCGTTCCTGATGAAGTTCCGCGATGCCGGTTTGTCTGCCTTGCGCTGTTCTTGGTATTCGGAAGAGGGCGAGATTGCAGAGCCTATTCCGGCGCTGTTCAAACTCTCAGGCGACAGGTTGCTAATTCTCGCGGTTATCAGGTCATTGACGGATGTGGAACTGGAAGGGCTGCACTCGCTGCTAGTGACTGTGATGTTCCATCAGTCGGGTGACGGGATCAAGACCGATGTAGACGAGCACAACCTTGTCGCTATGGAATTAGAAGCTGATGTGCGAGACGGCTACCTGCCCGATGAGACATTCCTGAAACGCTATAAGTCCGACCAATTGAAGGAAATCGCCGCCGAGTGTGGTGCTGCGCTCAGCATCGAGTCAGTCGCAAAGTCCAAGAAGGGCGATCTGGTTGCGCTTCTTACGGGGTGGTTCAAGGCGGTGCCGACAGACACACCAGCCGAACGGGCCGACATGGCAAAGAAATGGATGGACCCGATCATGGCTTTCCCCGCCATCGATCCGGACGCGAAGCCTGACGTAGAGGCAAGCAACGATGAAGAAGAAATCGCTTCTTATGCCGACGCCGCTGAATGATTACTCCCTGTAACTCTGGGCGCCCCAAGGGGCGCCCTTTTTTTATTTGAAGTTCGCAAGTAAAAAACTTAAACCTTATGTATTAAGAATAGTAAAACCATCAAATATTGTTTGACGAAGTGCGTTTATTGACTTATATTATTTGTGATATTTGATTGACGCTGGTTTTTACTTTAGGCGTCTCCAGAAACAATTCGCAGAGGTTAAAATGACCGTGCATGGAAAGTACCAAGACCTGATTGATGAAACGCGCCGTATTCTGCCGCTTTTGAGTGAAGAGGACGGGGTGCCCGACTCTTTCGCCAACGAATTGACCGATGCGCTTCACACTGCGTTGAGCGCAGACGATAACCAAGTAAACACGTATACTATTACTTGGATTTGGCGGAGTGGAGACGAATACTCGATTTCTCCGGTCACTTTGTCGCGGTCTGAGGCTGGGCAGATCAGGGATTGGCTCGCATACAATTGCGGAACTGTAGGAATAACCTCTTCCGCTGTTTTCCCGGTGTGTCTCTCTCAGAGCGTTGTGGATTTTAAAGAGCTGTGTCGAATGTGGGAAACGTTCGAGGTGGCTGGCGATGCTAGAGGAGGGGATCAAACTTTAGGCAAGCTCATCGAAACCGACACATATCTTGTTTGCGAACCGGCTTAATCTCTCACACCACGGCTGGCCGGCTATTGAGTTTTATTCGATTAGTCGTCTAGAAAGTCCGGAGTCCTTACAGTTCAAAGTCAGTCGCCATGCATCATGCAGATCCGCAGCTTCTTAAAAAACTGCTGCCATTTCTGAACATACTCGAAACTGGCGGCTACTATCTCGAAACTGGCACGGATATGAACCGCTTTTCCGCCCGCCTAATGGGGCGCGAGCGGCATGTCTATCCAGGCTTTCGGCGCGTTTATGAGCCGGAAAATCCGGGTATCTATGGGGCCATCTTTAATCATCGAGACGAACTCGCTTGTTGCATGGCATGGCGATGTTTTGAGACACCAGACCTCATTCGTGAGATCGAATCGTTTCTGCCGCGATATGCAGATCATGACGACACCATGCCCAGGTGGACGACTGACCTTGCCGGTCTGCTCCAACTCAGTGGAACAGTTGGCTACAGGGGCGGCCTAAACAGCATGGACCAAGGAAATTTCATTTCTTGGTTCATGACATCAATAGCCATGGTCTGGCTTGACCATGCAGGGGTCGATTTTCAGGCTGGAGAAGCCCGAGACGAAATGATCTCAAACGGTCGTTTCAGAACAATGTCCGGATACGGTAATGCCAATCCTCTCGGCACTGTCTTTATCCGAAAGCATGGTCACGAAGAGGCTTTAAACCTCGTTTGGTCGACGGCCAAACAGATCAAGGAACAAATTGATTCCAGACTGAGTATCCTTGCGGATTGTTACCCACAGAATTTCGAAACCGCCGTCGCGACGCTGCAAGCGCTGAAGTAGGCGAAAGTAGACGCGCTGCAACGGTTTCTCTCCGTCTCGAATCAGTCCGTTTCGGTAAATCCCGTGATAGAGCGGGATGCCCGCTTCGCGGGCCATCTCTAGGTCTTTGTGGATTTCATCCGCAAAGACCTCATCCCCGGCGTAAGAAACCGGGTACCCGCTCACGTCCTCGCCGTTAAAAATGTCCGATGCATTGTCCCACTTCAACCAGGTCGCGTCTTTTGCTTTTACTGGTGCTGTCGCCATGTGTAGGCGTGCGTTCGGCGCCAGATACCTAAGCACATCGAAATTCAGATCCTCGGCGAATAACCCGCCATGATCCCGACGCAACCCCTCGCAATATCTGTCAACTTGACTGAGTTCGCTTGCAAGTAACGGAATGACCCGGTCCGCCAGCATTACGCGCATCGAGTGTTGACGGCCGCGACTCTCTTCGCATCTTACAACTGCGCCGGCGAATTCACTGGACCCTACGTCTCCTGACGGCTTTCGCGCATCGCCCAAAGCAATTTCAAGCGCTCTTACTACTCGCGCCGTTGGATTGAACGCACCAGGCCCTATAACAAGTTCTCCGCCGGGCTTAACAGTAGCAAACACTGATCTATCTACGCCCGCCTTCTTCGAAAAGCTTGTAGGCGTGAAACCGCATTTCCAAGCAGTTTCAAGAAGGTTCTTTAGGTACGATTCGATGGAATTCATTTTTTTTCTTTGAACGTCATAGCAATATATGTACCGTTGTGGATATAAGCTCATTTTAGAGGATAAAAGCGCCTCTATAGGTATCTATACCTTGATATTCCAGAATGGGAAACAGTAATGCTAAGCCTATGTTCCGTGAGTAATGGTAAACCCAATTGTGTTTTTATGATTTCATGGAGATGGCCTGACGGCGATAGATACACTGCTTACGCTAATATTGATCAGGTGAGTTGCAATGTATTGGTCATTTCTTTGAAATCCATTCAAAAAGATTTGGGAATAAACTCAATCTCTGCTGTTAAAACCGGTGCGAATGACGCGGCGCATAGCGAAGACACTCTGTTACGCGAATGGGACAGTTTTCTCGTTTACCAAACCATCGAGAACAACGAAGTGTCCCTCGCGGATGTCTTCCTTCAAACAAGACGCTCAAGCAGAGAGAACGAGCCCCTGATTGACGATCTCTTATCTTCGGTTTCAGCCTGATCCATCAAGCGCCTTTTGCGCCGTCCGGCGCTAAAAAGACTCTGCCCGGAATCTGATCACTAATGCGCCGCCATCCTCAATTTGTGAGTGCGGTGTTCCGAATATTCACGGTTGTCCCGAATCATTCTTTATCATGATAAGGCTTTACTTTGACTTAATACTTAACTATTAAGTATCTCCAATTGGAGGCCTTGCCCGTGAACACCTTTTTACCGCTACACCTCGCGATCGACGCCCCAACCGGCTCCTCAGTGAGAAAAATCCCCTGCCGCAAGCGTCATTCCTCGCGACACATTTTTCACCGTCCCCGGTGCTCCTCTTCGTTGCGCCCCTTCGGGTTTACCGTCTCTCCGCTCTGTGTCACCGCGGCGTTGTTCTCAACGGGCAAAGCCCACCAACATACGGAGATTTGAAATGACCACTATCGGTTACGTCACGAAAAGCCAGGACATCTACAAGGGCAAGATCAAGACCATCACCATCGATACCGAAATCACGATTATCGACAACCTGGCTCAAGCATCCGGCGCAGCTCCCGACTTCATCGTTCTCAGCGGGAACTTTCCCATCGGCACCGGTCGAGCCAAAACCGCCAGTAAGACCCAACGCGACTACATCACGCTCTACTTCGACTCCCCAGACCTGCCGGCGCATTTCTTCGTCAACATGATCCAGGACGAACAGCAGGACGACCCGGACGCCTACGTCCTGATCTGGGATCAGAAGCGCCAGGAACCCAAAACCTGAAATCTCGGAGCAGCCCGGCCTCACGGCCGGGCTGCTTCTGCACAACTCAAAGGCTTATGGAAAGCTATATGCGAAATGCCCTCAAAAGCACGCTTTGGATCCTCTCCGGGATACTTTGTTACGCCTACTATGGCTTCCCGGAAATGCGCGCCGGAGCCCTATTCGAGCAGGATCCAATGTTGCTCTGCACTATTGCTCTATGGGGCATTTGTTGTGTTCTCATCAACGCACTTTTCCGAGCGCTTGCACGGAAACAATCGATGGAAAGCTCCCACCTCAATCTTGACCCGCTTCGGACCAAAATCGTGGGGACCATCAAATGCACATGCGGAACTGTCTCGCAGATCGCGGCAGATCACGCTGAAAACACCCAGTGCCCCAAGTGCCGAGAATTCTTTGCAATCTCCCTCAACCCTGTTTTGACGCCCGTCGGGAAAGAGCATCCGGCCGGAGCTGTCGCATATGCGAGAGAAACTGATTGGGAGCGCCAGGCTATCGTTGCGGATTTCGAACACGACCCTGGTGTGTCGCATTAGCCAAAAATTTAAACGAGGTAAACATGAGCCAATTCGCAAAAAATATCGCTGAACTGCTATTCAACTTCAAAGCGATTTGTATAGTTTCGGCACCAATAGTAGCTTACGTTTGTTGGAGAGATTTAAAGACTTCTCTTAGAGCTAATACAGAGTCAAAAGACCATACCCAATTACTACGCTTGGAAGTTGGCGCGGAAATACTCGGCTGGATGATCTTCCTCAGCCTTCTGTTCACCACATACTATTTCGCCCAAACAACAGCTTCTCATTTCAAACTCTCTTCAAAAGCTAAACTACTCTTCACTATAGGTGGCGTTCTAGCCGTCATAGGTGGTGCGTGGGTTTTGGTGTTGTTCTGATGCCAATGAACAGAGGATTTGGTCACCGGGCGATCCCCTGCAGGGCCAGGCTCTACTCCGCCGCCTTCGGCAGCTCCACGGAGCCACGCAAGCGCGTCTCCGCCCATCCGGGTCACGATCCCTATCGCAAATGCCGCACAGCGGCATTAAACAGCATCCTGCAGGATAATTATTCGCCCGGTCGCCGCTCCCCTGCCGGCGATCGGGAGGCGGGAAGGGGACGCCGCCCCCTCCCCACAAAGGCTGAACTCGGTCTCCTCGCGTCGTGCCGGGTATCCCCAGGTTTCGGGCAGCGCCCTGCAACCCGCCGCTGCGCGGCGCCCTACGGGTGGGTGATTCCCCTCCCGGCACGCCGGCCTTTCACCCCACTCCCGCTCCTCGCCGGAGAGGCAGGGTTGCATGACGAGATGCAACCGCTGCCGACACGGAAGGGGGGCCAGATGTCCAAGAGACCAAAATACAAGACCCACATCGACTACGACCGGATGCTTTCCGATTTGCACCATGCTCGCGACGAGCTGACGGAAGACGGGCACTCGCGCGGGGCTAACGCTATGCGCCGCGCGATCAAACAGACCAACGGAGCACGCCGCGACTATCTGAAACGGAGCAGTGACCATGCAGTTTAAGAGCATCGAGCGGCAGATACTGGAAGCGATCCTGTCTACCGCGCTGAATGATCGTCGTTCAGTAAAAATCGTCCTGCAGTCGGGTGCAGACATCGACGTGCCGTCGATGGATGAGGCGCTCGGGGAACTGAGCGAATTCATCCCATGTTCCATGGAGATTGTGATCGATGGCGAAGAGGTTGTGCAGTTCAACCCGACCAATGAATGGGACGCGATCACAGATTACAGCCTCTCGCTCGAAAAGATGCTGAAGCCAATTATTGCTGCATGCAGTGCTTCCGAAACCGCACATCATAGGGGCTGGGGATAATATGAAGGCCCCACATGCACGACTGACATTTGTAGACCATGAGGCGAGCAATGGCGCTGGTGGCTTCGTCAACGTGGCTGAAATAGGTCCGTTCGAAAGTCGCTCTGCTGTGGCCGAATACGTTCGGGCGTTCGATGCAGTCAAGCAGCCCTGTAATATGGATGATCCGTATTGGTGGGTTCTGGATATTATTGACGAGAATGGCGACCAAACCGACGAGTGCGGCGCAATTCCTCACCAAATAGCTGCGCGCCTCGCTCCTAAGTGGGCAGATTTCGTTCGCATTGAAAGGCCGGATCCGGAAGGTCGGGCAATTAGATCCGCATATCCATACGTAACCTTGGCGCCGGTTCCGTTGTCAGATCTTGGCCTGGAATGTGCGGCGCAACTTTCAAAATCGCAAAACCAAACTGGCAGCGTCCGATAACTCAAACGTTGGAGACCAATCATGATGAATTCAAAAGCACTTTGCGTTGGCGTCCTGGCCCTTAGCCTCGCCGCCTGCCAGACGACGGACCTCGGCCCCAAACAGACTGCCGGGGGCCTCTTTGGTGCCATCGGCGGTGCCGTGGCCGGATCGCAGATCGGCGGAGGGAAGGGGACCGTTGCCGCCGTCGCGATTGGAACGCTCCTCGGCGCGTTCTTGGGCAGCGAAATCGGACAATCTCTCGACAACGCGGACAAAGCAGCGCTCGCCCTCGCTACTCAGAATTCTCTTGAGACAAACCAGCTTGGTAAACCGACCGTCTGGAAAAACCCGGACAGTGGCAACCACGGCACCGTGACCCCGACCAGCACCTACAAGACTGTGCGCGGAGAATACTGCCGTGAATTCACCCAGACTATTTTCATCGGCGGGAAAAGTGAAGAAGGCGTCGGCAAGGCATGCCGACAGCCGGACGGAACCTGGAAAATCAAAAGCTGATCCAAACAATGAGCGGTCAGCCTCGGGCTGGCCGCTCATTTAACGAATTCATGGGGGCTTAAATGTCAAAAAACAAAGAACTAACAGTGGCAGACGCCAATCTCATGGCCTCAGACTGGGTCAATCCAAGGGGCACTAAAACCAAATTATCGTATTGGGAATTGTGGGCCTTGAAACTTCTGAAGATGGCAATCCTTCATGTCCAGCATATTCACGGACGTTGTGCTCGTGCCGATGTGAAGGACTGGATTCAGCCGAGGAGTGATCAAGAGTTTCATTTCTTAGATGAAGCGCTTGGCACGAATTATGGGAACGCTCCTGCTGGAGAAGTGATCAGGGAAACTGCTAATACCTTCAATCGTAAAGGCTTTCCGGAACTACACGCTATCGCGTTAACGGCACTTACATACCTTGATTGAGCGCGGATCAGCCAGCCGTTCGCAAAGCTCATATACCGTGACGTCACGATATGATTATGCATATTAACGTGACGTCACGTTAATATGATTGATTTCCATATTCATGAATCTGCCATGCCCAATAAACCAGATCATCATTTCGTCTCTGCCGTGAATGTCTCGTCGCCGAGTGAAGCAGACACAACGTTCTACTACGCTGTTCTTCACAAGCGCCGGGAGGTCGTGCGGAGGCGGGTAGATGAAATGTCCGATCCGAGGGCCGTTGATCTCGTCCGCTCACTCGGATACGACGGAATCATCGTCCTCGAGGACTTGCCTCCTCCGGCCGACGCTGGCGATCACATCATTGATATACGCATTGATTTCTATACCAGTGAACCACAGCCAGGACGTGAGCCTGCCCGAACCTGCACTGCGCGGGTCTATTCCCGTCCGGTCGGCCGTCCGCTCAGTGATCACGAGCAACTTCGAAAAGAACTCGAAAAAGATGGGGTCGACCCTCACACTCTATCCTCAATCGAACGCTCCCGTGCATTAATCCGCATACGCGCCAGACGGGCGCGAGCTGGAACGGCAACGGTTAAGGTCAACAAGGCGATATACGATAAAGCCGTTGACACTCTCAACGCGAAGCGCGTGCGTGCGATCATCGAGCGGTCGTTGACCAAAGCCATCGATGAATCAAGTAGCTGAAGCTTTCATGTTCTCGATCACGCCAGCGTACACCAGATAATCCGTTATCTTTTTCCCCGCCCTGGGGCGGTGCGGTGTCTTCCGAATGCCTCGGGATCCGCGAGGCCCGCCGATTACATTGAATGTCAGGCTTCCGCCTTTCTCTAGCAGATCAGCAAATGCGGGAGAGGGGTAGGGCGATCCCCGTTGGGGCCGGGCTCTACTCCG
Organism: Nisaea sp.; assembly: GCF_039990255.1. Taxonomy (GTDB): domain Bacteria; phylum Pseudomonadota; class Alphaproteobacteria; order Thalassobaculales; family Thalassobaculaceae; genus Nisaea. The sequence continues at coordinate 49,109 of NZ_JBDXGG010000024.1, forward strand.
CCGCCTTCGGCAGCTCCACGGAGCCTCGCTGCGCGTGTCTCCGCCCATTCGGGTAACGATCCCTATCGCAAGAACCATTCTCCCGCTTTCGCTCTCGGCGTGAAGAGAGCGCTGCTCTCTCCCCACAAAGGCTAAACTCGGTCCCCTCGCGTCCTGCCGGGTATCCCCAGGTTTCGGGCTGCGCCCTGCCAACCCGCCGCTGCGCGGCGCCCTGCGGGTGGGTGATTCCCCTCCCGGCACTCCGGCCTTTCACCCCTCTCTCGCTCCTCGCCGGAGATGCAGG
>NZ_JBDXGG010000025.1:0-210717 GCF_039990255.1 Nisaea sp.
ACCAGCGCACCGGCCGACGCGACGGCGAGATTGATCGCCAGCAGACCCCGCAGGCGCGGCGTCGCCAGATAGATGCGGATACCGCGCGTCGTGCGGTCGTAAATGCCGCGCGGCTGCGATGGCTTCGGGCTCGGCAGCACGACCGAGACCACCAGCGCCGCCGAGACGAGGAAGCCGATCACGGTTCCGCCGAACAGGCTATGGAAGGAGATGAAGGCGAGAAGTGCTGCCGCGAGCATCGGACTGACGACGCTTTCGAGATCGTAGGCCAACCGCGAGAGCGACAGTGCGCGCGTATATTCCTTCTCTTCGGGCAGGATGTCCGGAATCGTCGCCTGGAAGGTAGGCGTGAATGCCGCCGAGGCCGATTGGAGCACGAAGATCAGGACATAGACCTGCCAGATTTCGGTGACGAACGGCAGAAGCATCGCGACGGCCCCGCGCACGAGATCGAGCGCGACCAACATCGCCCGGCGCGGCACCCGCTCGGCGAAGGCCGATGCGATCGGCGCCACGCTCACATAGGCAATCATCTTGATGGCGAGCGCTGTCCCCAGAACCGCGCCGGCGTCGGCCCCTGCCAGCTCGAAGCCGAGCAGGCCGAGGGCGACGGTGGCGAGACCGGTCCCGACTAGAGCGATGACCTGGGCAAAAAACAGATGGCGATAGGTCCGATTCTTCAGGATCGCCAGCATCAGAGATACTTCGCGATTTCCCTGAACTCGTCGATGGACCGTCGCCGGTCGCGGGCGAGCGGCCCGACCACTTCCTCAAGGCAATGGTCGAGATGATCCTGAATCAGCGCCTTCTTGGCCTGGGCGACAGCCTTCTCGACGGCGTGGAGCTGCTGGGCAATGTCGAGGCAGGGCCTGCCAGCCTCGATCATCTCGATTATGCCGCGCAGATGGCCATCGGCACGCTTGAGCCGCTTGACGATCTGGGGGTGGGTTTCGTGGCGATGAGGTTGAGTGTCCATTGTCATATGCTATCCCCCTGTAGAGGATGTGCCAAGGTGTGGCGGCCGCTCCCGACGTGCTGCAAGAGCAGGCCTCAGCTCCCGGCACGGAATGGCGAGACGAAGTGTCCTTTACCCTGGCTCCCGGCGAGGGCGTTGAGGTCAAGCTCGTCATGGAGCAAGGCGCACAGGCTCATTTCACTGGACGCCAACGGCACGGTCGTGAGCTACGACACGCACGGCGATGGCGGCGGCACCTTGGTCCCTTATGAGAAGGGTAGCAGCGTCGGGGAACAGGACGGTGTCCTGGAGGTGGCGCTTACCAGGAACCACGGCTGGTTCTAGAGGAACCGGTCCGCGGAGCTGGTCGCCCTGACGTTGCACACCGGCGCCTACAGCGAGCTCAAGCGGATGAACTGATCGGATGAGGGCGGTCCCCATTGCCACCCTCATCCCTCACGGCGGAAACAGCACCCGCACCCGCGCAAACGGGTTCCGGTATTCGGACGCGTGGCGCGCTTTGGCGGTGATGATGTCAAGTACGGAGAGCCGGCGTTTCAGCGCATCGAATATGTCCATGCCGTCAGCTAGAATGATGCGACGCGCGGTGAAAGCCTCGAGCGCGCCGTCGGTGAACCCCTCGAAGCTGACGAACAGTCCTCTAGTCCCTTCGAGCCTTTCGCTCAGCTTTCCCTGGAAGGCGTGCAGCTTCTCCGCGTCGGTCTTAGCACGGTGCCACTTCGCCTCGAGCAGATAGGTCGTGCCGCCATGCTGGAACGAGCCGTCGATCTGCTCCCCGGTAAGGCGGAACCCTCCCCTGGCGTCCATATGCCAGGCGTTGAACAGGGCGGTGAGAAGCCGCTCGAAATGATAGCCGCGCGCATGCGGTTCGTCCGACATGGCGTGCAACGCCAGAAATTCGCTTTCGAGACGATCGAGTGCGACGTGGTCCGCGCCGCTCCTTGCGGACGAAGGGTCCGGCTGGGCAGGAGTACCGTCGAGGTCGAAGGACGGTAATGGCGCTCCGCCCAGCCGCTCGACTATCGCGCTGAGGCGCCTGCGCGCATTGGTGATGGCTTCCGCCTCGCCGCGACCGATGCGTGCCGTCTCGCGATACTCCCATAGCGCTGTAAGCGCGCGGACGATCGCCCGCGGCTGACCGACAGTGAGGAAGGCGCGCAGGCGCTTGCCCTTGCTGCCGGAGCCCTGCGCATAGGCATCGTCGTAGATGTCGACGCCGACTTCACGCCGGAAAAAGTCGTCGAATGTCGCGTTGCTGAAATCGAGGACATAGCCGGAGCCCATTCCAAGGAGCTCGTCCACCACCTTCAGTTCAACGGGCCTTAGCTGATCCAATTCGTTCAATCCGAGCTCGATTCGCCCATTCATGCTTCTTCACTGTAGCCGACAACACTCTCGCTCTCACCATCGTCGCCATCGACCAATGCGACCGGAATGTCGCCCGCCAGCAGCTTCTCCTTGGAGAGCAAGCCCGCGTCCTCGAGGGCTTCAAAATCCGGCAGCTCGCGCAGCGTGTCGAGGCCGAACTCCAACAGGAACTCCTTGGTCGTGACATAGGTGTAGGGGGCGCCCGGCTGCGGCGCGCGCGGGCCGGATGCGATTAACCCGAAGGAGCGCAGGTTGCCGATCAGGTCGCGGCTGATCTCCTTGCCGAAGAAGCTGGACAGCTCGGCGCGGGTGATCGGCTGAAAATAGGCGATGCACATCAGCACCAGCACTTCCGCCTGGGTGAGGTCGGCGGCGCGCTCGCTGGCGCCGACGGCGGTGCGGATCGCGTCGGCATAAGCCGGACGCGTCAGGTGCTTCCACCCGCCGGCGATAGCGAACAGGTCGTAGGGACGGCCGCGCAGTTCCTCGCGGATGTCATCGATCAGCAGATCGATGCTGCAGCTCTTGCCGACGATCCGCGCCAGCGTCTCCCGCGTCACCGGCTCGCTCGCGGCAAAAATGGTTGCCTCGACGCGGTTCATCCACTCGCGCCAACGGGCTTCGGGCGGAAGGTGGTCCAGCTCGCGATCAAACAGACTCTCCTCTGGCTGGCTCTTGCTTCGTCTCGTGCGCGTAGCCTCGACCATCGATCACAGCCCGTAGATACGGAAAGTCGGCCGGCCCGACAGCTCGCGCACGGCGCCAAGCTCGATTAGACGATCAAACAGACGTCGGCTGGCCCACCGCGACAGGTTTCTGGTCGTCAATGTCCCCGACACCGCATCATCGCCGAGCAGCCGGTTGACGACGTCGCCGGCCGCTTTCGACCGCAGCTTTGGCACGACCGCCCGAAGCCGTTCGGCCTGCGCCGCCATAGCTGCCGCGAGCCGGCAGGCCTCGGCCGCTCCGAGTGCCGCGGCCACGAAGGCTGCCTGCTCGAACGCATCGTTGCCCGGTCGGGCGCGCCGACCTTCCGAACCCGAACGCAGTTGTGGCGCGTGGATCTGCGAGCCGAGGATAGGCACGGCGACGCGCCAGCCCATGCGCCAGGACAGCGCGCAATCTGCCAGCCACCAAGCCAGGATTTCGGCCTTCGGCTCTGCCCGCATGACCGCAGCGGCGGTGCGCGCGGCGACCAACGGGGCTGGCGCGCCACTGCGCACTTCTTCTCCTGTGATGTCGATCAGGTCGCCAAAACCATCCGACCAGCTGACGCCGAGCAAGGTGGCCACGGTCTGCACGTCCTCGACGCCGGGCGGCGGCGAGCGGCCGGCGAGGCGTCGCCACGCGGCAAGCACGTTGCCGGCAGGCCCCGGCTCGTCCTCACGCTGACGCAGCAGCCAGGCATCCCGCAATGCGGCTTCATCCTCGCTGCGCCCAATCAGCTTCATGCACGCGGTAGCCGCTCTCAGCGCCAGCCGATGCCGCCACGCGCCGCTCCATTCGGGCTCGGTCTGCACGAGATTGTCGAGCGCATTCAGGGCGCTGCCGGCCATGAAGGCGCCCTGGACCGGGTCTTCGAGACGGCCGCGCGGCGTCGCCCACGCCGGCACGCGCGGGACCGGGAGGGGGGCTTGTGATGCGGGTGCGTGCTGCCGACTCATCGTGAACAGCCTAAACGGGATGTGCGGTTTAGGCGAGCACTTTCCGCACGAACCGCACCACTTGTCGTTCTTGTTTTATGTCCGGTAAGGTTCCATTACCGGACGTATTCTGATAGGCTCCCAAATCATGGAAAATCCCCCGCGAAAACCCGCCAAAAGCGATCTCCCAGCCAAAGATCCGCTCGACGTCGACCCTCTTGAGGGGGAGTTGCCCGATATCGTCGATCTCGTCATGGAGATGGGCCAGCCCGCCCCGACACCCCGCGTCCCGGCGCATGTCGAGGAGCTCGTCGAAACCGCGCGGGACTACGCCGACAACGCCAGCTCGGAGAACACCCGCGACGCCTACGCCAAGGACTGGAAGCATTTCACCTCCTGGTGCCGGCGCAACGGCTTCGATCCCCTACCCCCGGACTCGAAGGTGATCGGCCTCTATATCGGCGCCTGCGCCGCGGGCGGCGCGAAGCTCGGCGCTCCTGCCCTGTCGGTTTCGACGATTGAGCGCCGTCTCTCCGGCATTTCCTGGAACTTTACGCAGCGCGGCCTTTCGATGGACCGGGCCGATCGCCACATCTCCACCGTGCTCGCCGGCATCCGCCGCAAGCACACCAGGCCGCCGCGCGTGAAGGAAGCCGTCATCGGCGATGATCTCGTCGCCATGTTGGCCACACTCGGCCACGACCTGAGAGGTCTCCGCGACCGCGCCATCCTGCTCCTCGGCTTCGCCGGCGGTCTACGCCGGTCCGAGATCGTAGGCCTCGACGTCACCCGCGATGACGACAGCGACGGCGCAGGCTGGATCGAGATCCTTTCGGGCAAGGGTGTCCTAGTGACGCTGCGTGGCAAGGGCAGCCGCTGGCGCGAGGTCGAGGTCGGCCGCGGCTCCAGCGATCACACCTGCCCTGTGGTCGCGCTCGAGACCTGGATCCGGTACGGCCGCATTGCGCGAGGCCCCCTCTTCCGCCGCATCTTCAAGGACAACAAAACAGTCAACGTCGAGCGACTCTCCGACAAGCACGTCGCCCGCCTGGTCAAGCAGACCGTGCTTGCCGCCGGCGTCCGCGCCGATCTGCCGGATGCGGAGCGTGTGCTTCTGTTTGCCGGTCACTCGCTGCGTTCGGGTCTCGCATCCTCGGCCGACATCGAGGAGCGTTACGTCCAGAAGCAGCTCGGCCATGCGTCGGCTGAGATGACCCGAAAGTATCAGCGCCGGCGTGATCGGTTCCGGACCAACCTCACCAAGGCGTCCGGGCTGTAGAAAAGCCCCCTCCCCTCCCCCGACAGCAGGCGAAGTGGCGCCATCCGGGAGACCAGGAATTTTACCTTAGCGTTTCAATTGAAATCGGGAAGTAAAACCGACATCCGAGGCCGCCATCGGCGTTTGGAGGGTCTCGTGGTCCAATTTCCCGATTTCATAAGTCATTGATAAAACGGCGCTTCGGTTTTCATACGGAAGCTAACACGCTTCTCGCTTCCGTCACACCGATAATTCTCAAGCCCCTCTATATATAATGAGCACTGCGGCCTTCGGGATTGTACAGAGGCCCGGCAATCAGCGCTGTGATCGACGAGAGAGCCCGTTTTTCCGGGGTTTTTGGGGCGTTCGGCTGTCAATAAGGCACTCACGAGACGTTTACAAACGATCAGTTATCCGTATCTTCTATGTTTGGAAAACCGGCCCTCAAAGATCTCTCAGGCGCTACAAATGGCTGCTGACACGCATAATCGCACCTCCCGTCGACCACAGGGACGGCTCATCGGCTATGCGCGCGTCTCTACGGACGAGCAGGCGACACAGGCGCAGGAAATGGAGCTGCGGTCGGCCGGCTGCGAAATGATCGTAGAGGAACATGGATCCGGCGCCTCTCGAGCCCGCCCTGCCCTTTCAAGGCTTGTTCAGAACATCGGCGCCGGCGACACGCTTATCGTGGTGCGGCTCGATCGCCTGGCGCGCTCCGTCAGCCATCTTCTCGATGTTATCGAGGACCTGACCGCCAAGGGTGCGCATTTCCGGTCCCTGAGGGACCCGATCGACACCAGTACGCCCCAGGGCATGTTCTCGCTGCAGGTGCTCGGTGCCGTGGCCCAGCTCGAGCGAGCCTTGATCTCCGAGCGGACCAAGGCCGGGATCGCCGCGGCAAAGGCCAAGGGACGCCTACCTGGCAATCCGGGGATCCGCGAGCGGCGGCCGGAGATGCTTTCGAAGATGAAGCTGGCGCAACAAGCGGCCTATGGCGATCGCCTTCAGGCAACAGCCTCACAATGGCTTCCGACTGTGAAGCGGATGCGCCCGGACCACACATGGGACGACATTGCCCGGGTTCTTAAACAGCGCGGTTTCGACTGGACGCCGGAACGGCTGCGGCGCGCGGTCAAATGGATGGTCTCGGAAGGCATGGCCGATGCGTCACTTTTGCGGAAGTCGCCACCACGGCCGCCGGAGCATCGACTGATGACACTCGTGGCCGGAATCCACTCTTCCAATCCGGACCTCACACTGCGCGAGATCGCCAACCAGTTAGAACGATTGCACGAACGCACGCCGCGTGGTGGCACCAAGTGGGCGCCCTCCTCTGTCAAGAACCTCCTTGACCGCGCAAAACGCAGTGGCCTGATCGACGCCGGTGAGACAGAAGTGCCGGGGTGAACAATAGGCGCGAACGCAGTACAAATCGCGCACCTCGAGCCTAGCCAGAACATGGCAAACAAAACGTAAAGCCCGGAGCGCACGCGCATGGAAACAGAGACGCTGATCATCAACAGTCGCGAGGAATTCGCGCAGTGGGCCATCGAGCGCGCCAATGCTGTCCTGGTCGAACAGGGCTCCAACCTCGCGACGGCCGCCCGGTCAGGAGATGAGGAGCAAATGACCAATGCCGCGAACGCTCTCGGCCAGAGGATCGTCGACACCCTCCTCGATGCCTTCGACTGCCTCGTCGTCGACGAGTGACGAGCGAGCTGGACGAAACCCACCTCTCCGGCCCCTATCCGCGTCATGAATCCCATTTCTTCATCGATTGGCGAAGAGCATCAGACACTTCGAGGCCCCCTTCCCGGCTCTCCGGTGGTTGCTGGGTCTGAGAAGAAGCCTGGGCGGCGGCCTTATCCGCCTCGAGCTTGGCGTTCAGCAGAGCCATGATCATTGGCCAGGCAGAGAATTTGCCTTCCCGCGCTTTGTCGGTCAGGCTGCGCAGATAACCGCCGGGACTGTTGATCTGATCGGCTCGCTGATAGATCGCAGCGAGCGTAATCGTCGCGTGCTTGTTGCCGAGAACCTCGCAGGCCTCGCGCCAGGCGCTTGGACTGACCCCCAGCATAACGCGACCGACCTCCGCGGCCGCCAGAAAGTCCCGCCAGTTTCGGATTTCCCCGTCTTTGGCCAGATCGCGCCAGCCCTTGCACGCATCCAGCACGATACCCAATGGCAACTCCCGCTTCGGCAAGCTCCGCAGGTTGTCGTTTTCCTCGGCGGTGCCGCTCGCTTCATTTTCTTTTCGAGAGCCTCTTTTAGATTCAGATATGGAGTCTGGGTTTGAATTCTGTATGTGGCGATCAGAATGAGACTCATTGGCGCTCATATTTTCTGATTTCGCGAATGATTCCAGTGCCTCATGCACTTCCGCCCAGAGCAGTTCGAGATCCTCGCAGATGTCCTCGAGGACCTGGCGAGGCGCCGTTCGTGGAAGCCTAGCCATGATCTCCTGGTAAGTCCGCGTCATCAAGCCCCAATCGCCCGGTACTCCCTCCTCGAGGCCGGCATCGATCATCTTGACCACATCCCGGCGCAATAGCGTCAAACGCTCTCTGACGGTTTTGTAGGCGCGTTTCTCGGCCTGGACGGCCTCAGCGAGCTCCGCGAACTCATCAGCGCGTGCGACGATCGGCGAGAGATCGAAGCCGTAGGCCTGTTCGACCTGGCCGCCCCTGCCCTTGCGGGCGAACCGCTTTCCGTTCGGGCTGTCGCGGCGGATGATCAGCCCACAGTCGACCAAGCAGGCCAGATGACGCCGAAGCGTCGCCGGCGACATTCCATTGGCACGGGCCGTCAGCTGCTCGTTGGAAGGCCAAACGATCAATTCACCTTCAGCAATCAGCTCGTTTTCCGGATGGAAGCTCAGGAGCGCGTTGAGGATCGCCAAAGCGCGATCGGTAGCGCCGAGTGGCTCCTTGGCGTCGCGGATCGTGTGGAAGACTTTCCACTTTTCAACCGCTGCACCTTCCCGCATAGATTTTGCGGCGACTTGGCTTGCCATCAGGTCAAGCGTCATCGGCCGCCGCCCGAAGGGCGTCGTTGTAATATGCGTCTGCATTTTCTTTCACCTATCGCTAGGCAATAGAAAAGTGCTCGCCGAAAAGGCGCTCGCGGCTCAAAAGAGCCTTGACTGTGATTCTCGGAAGTGCGATTCTCTAGCTGCTGAGACTAAAGAAGGGGCTTCCGGAAGCGATTTCGGTGGCCTTTTTCTTTGCCAGATTTCCTTCTGGCCGGGCATACCGGCCGTTGATTCACTCGCCGCCCTCCTCTCTGCTGGATTGAAATTCCCGATAAAGGTCGTCGAGCTGCGCGGAGATGTACCGCGCAAACTCCGGAACGACCTTGTCTTCGAAAGTGAGGGTCGTTCGGCCGTTGCGGTCCTCTATCCTGGCCGCACGCTTTCCGGTCGGGGTTTTCCAAATATTGGAGCTTGCGGATTTCTTCCCAGTCTTCTTGCGTTCAACCGCGCGCAGAACTGCTTGAAATCGTGCGTCGCTGTTGGCGCCGGCAATCTTGTCATCGCTGAAGATAGTATCCGCCTCGAAGGAATCCCCGGCATGCTCGAGCCCCTCCGCCAGCTTGAGCCAGCGCGCACGACCGGCCTTTGGTGCTGGTCCGATACGCTTCACGAGGTGTTCCGGGACGCGGCGTGCAACAGCAATGTATCTGCTGACGTCAGCCTTGTCCGAACATAACGCAGAGACAATTGTCGACCGATCGCACCCGGACTCTTCCAGATTCTTGGCAAAGAGCGCCTTCTCAATGAATGAGAGATCTTCGCGATCGAGGTTCTCCCGGCCTTGGGCGACGATCAGCTCCTGGTCTGTAAGCTTTCGGATTATTGCCCGAACCGGTCGATTGAGCATCTTCGCGGCTCTTAGGCGACGGCGACCATATGCGATCTGGAATCGCCCTTGTCCCGCAGGACTCGGCCGAACGAGAATTGGGACCTGCTGGCCATTGTCGGATATGGACTGCACGAGTTCGTCAAAGGCCGGATCAACATCAATCGGGATGCGATCTGCTATTGGAGACTGCTCAATCGTATCGGGTTCGATTTCGACGACGACATCGCCTTTCTCGAGTTGCTCCTGCAGCCGGGTCGCCAGCTTGGCGCCATCGGTCATCTGCTTCAGGGACGTTCCCATCGCCGAAATAGCGCCGGTACGTACGCGCTCCGACGGTTTATCGCTTTCGCCAGCAGCCTGCTCTGGCTTCTTGAGATAGAGAGAGTTGATTGCGTCTTTGCGGCTCATGACTGCACACCCGAGTTTGGCCAACCGCTTCGGGGCAGGGGGCTTGTTGGGAGCTCCCAACAACACTGTTTTGGGACGATTGCTCTGTCTCCCCGGTGGATGTGTTGGGAGCTCCCAACAGCCAAGGCAATAGGCTCAGTACATCGAAGGAAACGTCGCGTGTTGGGAGCTCCCAACACGCTCGATTCATAGAGGCCGCCCGTGTCCGTCATGATCGCCCCCATGCTGCGCGCATCAGCTCTTCGATCTCACCGTTCACCGCGCTCAGGGATTCCATTGCACGATCGTATGTGCTTCTCGTCAGGTTGCCGGGCCCGATCTCGTACAGTGTCTGTTTCGTCAGGCCAGCGTCGGAAATCGCGGCGGACTTGACCATTGGGTTGGTGAGAACATGGTCATCAAAAAGATTGCGGAGCAGCGCAACCACCTTGGTTTGCGGAGCGTCTTGCGGCTCGTAGCGCGTCAGCAGATATCGGACGAAGTCGAACTTGAGCTGTCCGCCAGCGTCACGAACCACCCCAAGCAAATCACGGGTCATCAGAAGGAACTGGCTCATCGATGACACGTCAAGCATCTGCGGATGAACCGTGACAATCATCGACGTAGCAGCACATAAGCCGCTTAGCGTCAGAAACCCGAGCTGGGGAGGGCAATCGATTACGACGACATCGTAGTCATCAGCGACGTCGTCGAGGGCACTTGCGATCCGCGCGAAGAAGATCGCCCCGCCGTCGGACGCACTTCCGTCAGCGAGGGCTTTCGGCGTCGTATGCTCGAACTCCATGAGCTCGAGATTGCCAGGAACAAGATCGAGACCGTCAAAATACGTGTTGCGTATCACATCGCCTAATGGCCGACGGTCTTCGTCATATCGAATCGCCGCGTAGAGCGTCTCGTTATGGCCGACGTTCAATTCAGGAAGAACACCCAACAGCGCAGACAGGCTCGCTTGAGGATCAAGATCAACAGCGAGGACGCGATACCCCTGAAGCGCCAGATACTGTGCGAGGTGCGCAGAGGTGGTGGTCTTGCCTGAGCCGCCCTTAAAATTGGTAACAGCGAGCACCTGGAGGTGCTCGTTCTCCCGCCTGTGCGGAACAAACTCGATCGCCTCGCGCCCGCGGGCGCTTCTTGCGAACATCCGCCGTATCTCGTTTATGTCGGAGAGCGAGTATAAGCGTCGTCCGTTTGTCGTGGTCTCTGGTTGTGGGCCTTCACCCGCCAATGACATTTTTCGCAGGGTCGAATCCGAAACGCCGATCAATTTCGCCGCTTCGCCTGAAGTGAATTTTCGAAGCGCCTTGCTTGCCGCGGGAGGGAAAAGGGCTTCGCTGATACTGTGCAACTGCGAGCCGAGGAGTTCAGCGTGGGCGCCGATTACATCGTCGACATCAGGAAGGTCTGATCTGTTAATCTGCATCGGAGCGTTCACGCTAATCTCTTCAATCACGGTTATTTCGCAGAACGGGCGAATTTCCGTGATCATACCCAGGAAGCGTGGCGCAGCAAGATTATTTTGGTTAACAAGGCCTTAACACGAGTCGGCTCGAATTGGGAGCAAAGCCCTCGCAGGCGCAATATTTCTGTTTGTTTTCCGATACTTATCTTTACGTCGTCGTTTATGAGGCCAGATTCTTTCCCCGGCAAATTTGCCGGGTCTTCTTGAGAGAATAATCTTTGGCCGGTTGGCGGCGAGCCCAATTTGGGAGAAATCGGCCAGAATCGACCCGACTCAACCAAGTGAGTCGCGCTGTCTCGGTCACCTCAACGACGTTTTGGACAGGCAGCGCAGGATTGATCCCGGCAGTTCTGCCGGGGTGACCTCCACGCATGCGCAGGTGAAAACAGCGCATCTCATCCAGGGGTAGTGGCGGCGCATGCAATGCAAACTGAACTCGGTCGAAATCATCGGAAGTTGATCCGCAATGGAGTTCGCCAATGAGCTCCTCGTCTTCCCATGCCCGGCTGGTTCGCAAACTGCGTGATGCCCTCGGCGAGGTTATTTGTGCTGCGCTTGAGGATGCCGACGTCGTCGAGGTGATGCTTAACCCGGATGGCCGCTTGTTCGTGGAACGGTTGGGGGAGGGGATCGAAGGCATCGGGGAGCTGGCACCAGGTGCGGCCGAGATCATCATCGGTAGCGTCGCCCATGCGCTGCAGACCGAGGCTGACGAAGACAGGCCGATCATCTCAGGGGAACTGCCGATCGGCGGGCACCGCTTCGAGGGACTTCTGCCGCCAGTGGTCAGCGCTCCGAGCTTCACAATCCGCCGCCGGGCCTCACGGCTCATTCCCTTGGCCGACTATGTGACCGCCGGCGTGATGACGAAACTGCAGGCCTCGATCGTCCGGCAAGCGGTTCGCGATCGCCTCAACATTGTCGTGTCGGGCGGCACGGGGTCGGGCAAAACCACGCTCGCAAACGCGGTCATCGCCGAGATCGTCAACGATACGCCGGCGCACCGTCTGCTCATCCTCGAGGATACGGCCGAGATCCAATGTGCAGCCGAGAACGCCGTGGCCTTGCACACATCCGATACCGTCGACATGGCGCGGCTTCTCAAGAGCACCATGCGTTTGCGGCCCGATCGCATCATTGTCGGCGAGGTCCGCGACGGCGCCGCGCTCACCCTGCTCAAGGCGTGGAACACCGGCCATCCGGGCGGCATCACCACGATCCACGCCAACACGGCTCATTCCGCCTTGCGTCGGCTCGAGCAGCTGACGGCCGAGGTCAGCCAGCAGCCGATGCGTGAAGTCATAGGGGAGGCCGTAGACCTCGTCATTTCCATCGAACGGACCGCGACCGGACGGCGCGTGCGCGATGTCGTCCGCGTCCACCAGTACGCGGGCGACCGCTACGAGACCGATCATCATTCCCAAATCGACGAGGACAGCCATGCCGCATAATTTCCAGCGTAACCCGATCCTGAGATTTTCACTTGTCGTGCTGTTGGTGGCAGTTGCCACACCGGCGCTCGCCAGTTCGGGCGGCGGCCTGCCCTGGGAAGGACCGCTGCAGCAGATCCAGGAATCCATCACCGGACCGGTGGCTGGCTTCATCGCGCTCGCCGCGGTGGCAGTCGCCGGCGGCATGCTGATCTTCGGCGGCGAGCTCAACGATTTCGCGCGTCGTCTGATGTATGTGGTGCTCGTCGCCGGCATCCTGCTCGGCGCGACACAGATTGTCGGCTTGTTCGGCGCCTCGGGTGCCACGATTGCCCTCCCTGGTCAGGCGGACCTGAGTGCGGCGGGGGAGGGGAGTGATGGCTGAATCCGTCGCTCCCCTCGCTCATTCGCGTATTCACCGCGCCCTGTCCCGGCCCAATCATCTGATGGGCGCTGATCGTGAACTCGTGCTTCTTACGGGATTGGCGACGGTCATCCTGATGTTCGTGGTTCTGACCTGGTACTCGGTGCTCCTGGGGCTCGCCATCTGGATCGCCGTGGTCGGGGTCCTGCGCATCATGGCAAAGGCCGATCCGATGATGCGGCAGGTCTATCTGCGCCATATCGGTTACCGGCCGAGCTACCGGCCGACCTCGTCGCCCTGGCGGAGGTACTGAGCCGTCATGGTCGCGCTTCGTCAGTTCCGGGATACCAAACCGTCATTCTCCGACCTGCTGCCCTATGCGGGCCTGGTCGATGATGGCGTGATCCTGTTGAAGGACGGCTCGCTGATGGCGGGCTGGTATTTCGCGGGGCCGGACAGCGAGAGCTCGACCAATATCGAGCGCAACGAGGTGTCGCGCCAGATCAACGCCATCCTAGGACGGCTGGGATCGGGCTGGATGATCCAGGTCGAGGCGGTTCGCGTGCCGACCACAGCATATCCCGCGCGCGAGGCCTGCCACTTTCCCGATCCCGTCACCCGCGCGATCGACGAGCAGCGGCGTGCGCATTTCATGGCGGAGAGGGGACACTACGAGAGCCAGCACGCCCTGATCCTGACCTATCGGCCGCCGGAGCCCCGGCGTTCGGCCATGGCGCGCTATGTCTATTCAGACGAGGCGAGCCGGACCGAAACCTACGCCGATAGCGTGCTGACCTCGTTCAAGACCTCGATCCGCGAGGTCGAGCAATATCTCGGCAACGTGTTGTCGATCCGCCGCATGGTGACGCGCACTGTGACCGACCCAGATTCCGGACACGAAGCCCGCTATGACGAGCTCTTCCAGTTCATTCGCTTCTGCATCGTCGGCGAGAGCCATCCGGTCCGCCTTCCGGCGATCCCGATGTATCTGGACTGGCTGGCAACGGCCGAGTTTCACCACGGCCTGTCACCCATGGTCGATGGACGGTTCCTCGCCGTCGTCGGGATCGACGGGTTCCCGGCCGAGAGCTGGCCGGGGATCCTCAACACGCTCGACCTGATGCCGCTGACCTATCGCTGGTCGAGCCGGTTCGTCTTCCTTGATGACCAAGAGGCGCGGCAAAAGCTCGAGCGCACCCGAAAGAAATGGCAGCAAAAGGTCAGGCCCTTCTTCGACCAGCTCTTCCAGACTCAGAGCCGTGCGGTCGACCAGGACGCGCTGACCATGGTTGCCGAAACGGAAGATGCAATTGCCGAAGCCTCGTCGCAATTGGTGGCCTATGGCTATTACACGCCGGTCATCGTCATGTTCGATATCGATGATGCCCGGCTGCAGGACCAGGCCGAAGCCGTCCGGCGTCTGATCCAGGCCGAGGGTTTTGGCTCCCGCATCGAGACGCTCAACGCCACCGAAGCCTATCTCGGCAGCCTGCCGGGCAACTGGTATGCGAATGTCCGCGAACCCCTGATCAATACCCGCAACCTCGCCGACCTCATTCCCGTCAATTCCGTGTGGGCCGGCAGCGCGACCGCGCCTTGCCCGTTCTATCCTCCCAATGCTCCGCCACTGATGCAGGTCGCCAGCGGCAGTTCTCCTTTCCGGCTGAACCTACATGTCGACGATGTCGGCCACACACTGATCTTCGGACCGACGGGGTCGGGCAAGTCGACGCTGTTGGCACTGATTGCAGCGCAGTTCCGGCGCTATGAGCACGCCCAGATCTTTGCATTCGACAAGGGCAAGTCGCTCTACCCGCTCACGACTGCGGCCGGAGGCGACCATTACGAGATCGGGGCAGGGGAGGGGGAAGAAGCTCTTGCCTTCTGTCCGCTTGCGGACCTGACGTCCGAAGCGGACCGCGCCTGGGCGAGCGAATGGGTCGAGACGCTGATCGCAATTCAGGGCGTTTCGATTACCCCGGATCATCGCAATGCGATCGCGCGTCAGATCGGGCTGATGGGTTCGGCACGGGGACGGTCTCTTTCGGATTTCGTCAGCGGTGTGCAGCTGCGCGAGATCAAGGACGCGCTACAGCACTACACGGTCGACGGCCCGATCGGGCAACTTCTCGATGCCGAAGAGGATGGACTGCGGCTCGAGACGTTCCAGACCTTCGAGGTCGAGGAACTCATGAATATGGGGGAGCGCAATCTCGTGCCGGTCCTCCTTTATCTGTTCCGGAGGATCGAAAAGCGTCTCACCGGCGCGCCGAGCCTGATCATTCTCGATGAAGCTTGGCTGATGCTGGGGCATCCGATGTTCCGCGACAAGATCAGGGAATGGCTGAAGGTGCTGCGCAAGGCGAACTGCGCCGTCATCATGGCCACCCAGTCGATCTCGGATGCCGAGCAGTCCGGCATCATCGACGTCCTGAAGGAAAGCTGCCCGACCAAGATCTGCCTGCCGAATGGCGCCGCCCGGGAGCCCGGCACACGGGAATTCTACGAGCGCATCGGGTTCAACGAGCGGCAGATCGAGATCGTCGCGACCGCCATTCCAAAGCGCGAATACTACGTCGCGTCACCGGAAGGCCGGCGGCTGTTCGATATGGCGCTTGGCCCGGTGGCGCTCGCCTTCGTCGCAGCGTCGTCCAAGGACAATTTGAAACGCATTGACGAGCTCCGGCAATCGCACGGTGCCGAATGGCCGCGCCATTGGCTCGAAGAAAGGGGAGTGGATGATGCCAAACGCATTCTCACGCAAAGCTAGATTCGCAATCGCAGCATTGATGTCGGTCTCGACGTTCTCGAATGCACAGGCCAGCGTTGGTGGACTCGGCGGTGCGACCGAATGGACGCAGATCCTCAACAACACCGAGCTTGTCAGTCTGGTCGGATCGTCGGCTGAGCAAGTGCAGAACCAGATCACGCAGATCACTCAGCTGGCGGAGCAAATCCAGAACCAGCTCAAGATCTACGAGAACATGCTGCAGAACACGCTGACCCTGCCCAATCATATCTGGGGTCAGGTCGAAAGCGATCTGATGCGGCTGCAAAGCCTGGTCAATCAGGGCCAGGGGATCGCGTTTTCGATGGGCAATGTCGATGACGTGCTGCGGCAGCGCTTCCAGAGTTTCGCCGATTTCAAATCGGGCCTCGCGAATGGCCAGACCTTCTCGTCGAGCTATCAGGACTGGTCGGACACCAATCGCGACACGATCGCGTCGACCTTGCGTGCGGCCGGTCTGACGGCCGAACAATTCGGTTCGGAAGAAGCAACGATGAACCAGTTGCGGTCAATGTCCGAGAGTTCTGTGGGCCAGATGCAGGCGCTGCAGGTCGGCCACGAGATCGCGGCGCAGCAGGTCGCCCAGGCGCAGAAGCTGCGTGGACTCGTCTCCCAGCAGGTGACGATGATGGGCACCTGGTATCAGTCTGAACAGGCGGCCAGGGACCTCGCACAAAACCGCCGGGAGGAGTTTTTCAACTCGACCGCACCTTCGACCTCTGGCGGCCAGACCATGGAGCCACGCTGGTGAGCAGGACCTTGATCATCGTTGCGACCGTCACTGTGGTTGTGATCGCCGCCGTCTCCGTCTGGGTCGCCATCCGTCCGTCTGACGATATCGGCCAGACAGCATCGCCGGCGACGGTGCCTCAGAAATTCGACACAACGTCGGGACAGGAAATGAAACCGCGTTGGAATGCGCCGGCGGGGCAGGGGAACGGAGGAGCCGATGGCGCGGCCGACAACTAGAGTTGCCCTTCTTACAGTCGCCTTCCTTGCCTTTGCTGGTCCCGCGCTGGCGCAGGACGGATCGTTGCTGACGACGCTTGAGAACGAGATCGCCGACGCGGCTCAGGGCTGGCAGACGACGATCCTCAATGCAGCGCGGTCGCTGTTCTGGATCCTCGCTGGCATCGAGGTCGGGATCGCGGCAGTCTGGCTTGCGATCGCCGCCGCATCGCTCGATACCTGGTTCGCCGAGCTGGTGCGGCGCATCATGTTCATCGGTCTGTTCGTTTTCATCCTCGAGCAGGGTCCGGACCTGACCAAGGCCGTGGTCGACAGCCTGTTCCAGATCGGGGCGGGCGGCGGCTCGGCCTCGCCTGCGAATGTGTTCAATGCCGGGCTGCAGGTCGCGAGCGCGTTGTCATCGAAGGCTCAGTTCGGGCTCTTCGAGGACAACGCGCTGGCGATCGCCGTCGTGTTTGCCATGGTGATCGTGGTGGTGTCGTTCAGCCTGGTCGCAGCGATCTTCGTTGCCGTCATGGCGGAGATGTATGTGGGCCTGCTCGCCGGCATGATCATGCTGGGGCTTGGGGGCAGCTCGTTCACCAAGGATTTCTCCGTCCGGTATCTCGTCTACGCCTTCTCGGTCGGGATGAAACTGATGGCGCTGGTGATGATCGCCCGCATCGGCTCCGAGGTCCTGATCGATCTTGCCAATGCACCATCGGGCGGGGACGAGTTTCTGGCGACCCTCGCCATCGCCGGAATCTCGGTCATTGTCTTCGTCATCGCCATGTATGTGCCCAATATCATTCAGGGGATGGTGCAGGGCGTCTCGGTCACCGGTGGCATGGAGGTCATCCGCCATGGCGGTCAGGCCGCGAGCTTTGCCGCCGGCGGCGCCGCGCTCGCGGTGGGCGGTGCAAGGGCAGGGGGCGCGGCCTTCTCCGACGCCAGGGCCTCGGGCAGTTCATTCGGTGCCGCGGCGCTCAAGGGGATGGCGACGGGTGTCGGCGCCGCCGGTGGCGCGGCCGCATCGGCAGCGCGCGACAAGGCGATCGGTGTGCCGGGAACATGGGGCGCATCCACGCTTGGGCTCGCCAACGCAAAACTCGATCAGTCTCAGGGCCGGCCGGCACGCCGCCCCTCGAGCGACGATAAGGCTTGAGGTGAGGCATGGCCCGGACACCAACGATTGATAATCCCTATATCGCGGCGCGGATGGAGTGGAACGAACGCTACGGTTCCTACGTGAAAGCAGCCTCCGCCTGGCGCATCGTCGGCATTACCGGCATGCTCATGGCGGTGATCGGCTTCTCCTATGCGCTCTATCAGAGCACACAGGTCAAGCTCGTCCCCTATATTGTGGAAGTCGACAAGCTGGGAACGGCCGCAACGGCCGGATATCCGCAACAGATCGAATATGCCGATCCGCGCGTGGTGCGTGCGACGCTCGGCAGCTTCGTCACGAACTTCCGCTCAGTCACACCCGATACCGTCGTCCAGAAGCAATATATCGACCGCGCCTACGCGCATCTCAGATCGTCGGACCCGGCAACCGAGAAGGTCAATGCCTGGTTCCGGAGCAACTCACCCTTTGACCGCGCGCGTGAGAAGACGGTGGCGATCGAGGTCAACAATATCATTCCGCTCTCCAACCAGAGCTACCAGATCGACTGGACGGAATATGAGCGTGACCGGCAGGGCAGGGAAATCGCCACGAGGCGGTTCCGCGGCATTGCGACGGTGACCCTGACGCCGCCCCAGGACGAGGCGGTCATCCGCCTCAACGCGATCGGCCTTTACCTGAAGGATTTTGACTGGACGGCGCAATTGTGAGTGCCGCGGAGGGAATTGAATGAAGAAGAACACGAACCGCGGACCCATCCTGTGCGCAGCCCTCTTGGCGGCGCTGGATGCTTCGCCAAGCTCCGCGCAGCAATTGAGCGGAAACGAAACCCGGGGCACTGAGCTTTCGGCGCAATGGCAGCACGGGCCGGGCGTCGTCGCGCGCGGTCCCGATGGCAAGGTGATCTTCCTGTTCGGAGAAATCCAGCCTTCGGTGGTCTGCTCGCCGCTACAGGTCTGCGACATCGAATTGCAGCTAGGCGAGATCGTCCGTGACGTCCTGCTCGGCGACACGGTGCGCTGGAAGGTCGAGCCGGCGACATCGGGCGCACCGAATGCCCAGGCCGTCCACCTGATCGTCAAGCCGTCCGAGGCGGGCCTCGTGACCTCGATGGTCGTCACCACATCGCGGCGGACCTATCATATCCAGCTCAAATCCCATCATCGCGATTACATGGCGCGGGTCGGGTTCGAATATCCCGAGGACATCAATGCCCGTTTTGCCGAGATCAACGCCCGCATCGAGGCGAGCGTCGTGCCGGGGGCAGGGGTGCCGGCCGAGCAACTGGATTTTGGCTTTCATATGAGCGGATCGGCGCGCTGGCGGCCGACGCGGATCTATAGCGACGGGACGAAGACCTACATCCAGTTTCCTTCGTCACTGGCTGGACAGGACGCCCCGGTGCTGTTCGTTGTGTCCGGTGGCGAGAACCGGATCGTCAACTACCGTATGAACGGCTCGATGATGGTCGTCGATTTCAACATCGACCGCGCGATCCTCGTGTCTGGTGTCGGAATGCGCCGGCAGAAAATCACCATCAGGCGGGGAGGGTAGTCAGGATGACCAAGGTTCGTTCTTACTTCCGCTCGATGGTCCTTGTGGCAGGGCTTAGCACGCTCGCTGCGTGCCAGACCATGAGCGGTGCGGGTCTCACCACCAGCGAGGTCACGGCCGAGCTGACGCCAGAGAGCGCCGGCGCGATCAGTGAAGACATGGTGGCCAAGCTGGCCGAACAGATCGGGCCGGGCAGTACGACGATCGCGTTGCTCTCCGACGGATCCGTGTTCGGCGCCGCGCTCGAAGCGTCGCTTAGAAGCTGGGGCTATGCCGTGGTCACCGACCAGGAGACGGGAGAGGCGATCACGGAACCGCTCGCCTATGTCGCCGATCCGTTCGAAGGAGGGGTGCTTGTGCGGCTCTCGACCCGGAAGGCCGAGTTGACGCGCATGTACACGCTCACCGCCGAGGGTGCGACACCCGCCAGCCCGCTCTCGGTGATGCAGCGTGGACCGGGTGAGGCGATATGACGGAATCGCTCAAACTTGGCGGATCATCTGAGGGGCCGAAGATCAGGCGGCTGAACCGTGTCCCCATCATCCTGGCGATCGCGCTCGTGGTCATCTTCTTCGCCGTGATCTTTTACGGTCTGTCGTCTCGCGGCCTGCGCTTCGGCGACGGCCAGATCGAGCCGTCCTCGGCGCAGCCGGCTTCCAATGATGCGGAGCGGCTCAAGCAGGGTGTGCCCGACGGGATCATCGGCGAGCCGCAACCGGCCGTGCAGCTGCAACCGGTGCCTACCGCCGATCCTGACCCGGCCCGCAATCCCTTCGAGAGAAACGAAGAGGAAGCCGCGGCCCCGCCGCAGGCACCGGCGCTTGAACCCGAGGAGGTCTGGCGGGCGAGGTTGCAGCGCGAATTCGACGAGCAGATGCTGCGCGAATATAACCGCCAGCAGATGGCAAGCATCCAGGCGGATGAGGCGGCTGCGAACTCGCCGATCGCCATCAACCTGCAAGGACTTGAGACCGGCAGCGACACGACGCCGGCGGCAGTCCCGCAGCCAGGTTCCGCTATTAATCGCGGGACAAGCGCCCTGGATCTTTACAGCGTCGCCCTCCAGGCGGGGATCGGCCAACAAAACGCCGATCCGAACGGCCAGGCGGCAAAACAGGAATTCTTCAATCAGGACATCGCCGATCTCGGCTATCTGCCAAATTCGGTCGTGCCGCAGATGTCGCCGTTTGAGCTCAAGCGCGGATCGGTCATCCCGGCCACGCTGGTGACCGGCATCAATTCCGACCTTCCCGGGCGCATCACCGCACAGGTCTCGCAGAACGTCTATGACAGCGCGACCGGGCACCGGCTTCTCATCCCGCAAGGCGCGAAGCTCTTCGGCCGCTACGATTCCGAGGTCTCGTTTGGGCAGAACCGCGTGCTGGTCATCTGGACCGACATCATCTTCCCGAACGGATCGACCCTGCGGATCGGCGGCATGGCTGGCACCGATGCCGCCGGGTATGGCGGCTTCCGGGACAAGGTCGACAATCACTATCTGCAGACATTCGGCTCTGCGATCCTGGTGGCGTTGATTGGCGCCGGCACGGAAATGCTGCTTCCCAAGGATCAGGGCAATTCTTTGAATGGCAACAGCCCCCCGGACGCCGCCCGCAGATCATTCGCCGAGACGTTTGGCCAGATTTCGGAGCAAACCGTATCGAGAAATCTCAACGTCCAGCCGACCCTCGAAATTCGGCCGGGCTACCCTTTCAACGTCCTGGTGGATCAGGACATCGTGTTTCCGAAGGCATATCCATGAGCTTGAGGTCGGAGGTCCTCGTCTCAACGCGTCACGGAGGCTGTGTTCGCAGCACCTTACAATGTCGGATTTTGATCATATTGAACGAGCTACTTTTGCATTTGATCGATACGCTTTCGCTGCCGCTCGAGGAGCGGGCGGCGCGTCGAGTGTTGCGCAATTTTGCCGAAGATGCCGGGTTCGAGTTCTTTGCGTATCTGAACCTTCGGGGGCAGGAGAGCTTCGCCGTATCGAACTATCCCCAGGAATGGCAGGACCGATACGTTCAAATGAATTATCTTCGGGTTGACCCCGTGGTTACGACGGCGAAGCACGGTCCGCCGATCTTTCTGTGGTCGGCCGAAGAGGCAAGGCGGCTTGGTCGGAGGGACGTGACACAGTTCTTCAAGGATGCGGAACGGTTTGGCATACGATCGGGCTTGTCCGTCTCGGTTCCGGTCGGCTTCAAGGACCGCATGGTCTTCACCCTTGCTTCAGACAAACCGAGCGTGTGTATTGATGAGGAACCGGACCCCGTGACCGCCGCGATCGCTGTGGCGTTCGTTCATTCTCGCCTGGGATCCGCAACGCGTGACGCAGAATTGGCGTCGGACATTCGATTGTCACCGCGAGAGGCGGAATGCCTGCGATGGTTCGCAGACGGCATGTCCATGCCGGATATCGCGGATACGCTCGGGATTGGCTACAGATCAGTGCGATCCTATCTCGACGAGGCGACACGGAAACTTGACGCCGGCAATAGTCGCCAGGCTGCAACAATCGCTACCCGGTTAGGCTTGATCTGAGCACGTACGGATCAGGTGGCACATGCCGCATAAGTTTCGTTATGGAACTGAAGACAGTCAGTGAAGCCCGGAGTCCGGCGGCACCTCCGGCACGTGGCCAAGCGTATCGACGACGATCCGGACCAGTTCGTGATACAGCTTCAACTCGAGCAACGCTAGACGGTAGCTGTGCCTCAGATCTTCGTTATCGCAGCCCCTCGAAGTCGGCTTCTCGAGCTGCTCGAACAGCGATTGCGCATGATCGACAAGCCGGCGATTCTTGACGATGACATCAACCGCGAGGCGCGAGAGTTCGTCATTTGACAACCCTTCGAGGATGGTCACGATCGGTCGGTCATTGACCTGACCAGGTTGAAAACTACTGATCGACGCTCGGTTCGGCATTCACGGCCCGCGGCTTGCGCCGCGGTGCGCCCCCGCGACAAGATAAGATCTCGACCCCAAGCCGGGGGTTGGAAAACCGCCACAGACGGTCCTGCGACCTTTAGCACCGAGGCACCTGGACATGCGTCACAGGCCCCCGGCCGTTGGCCAGAGGATCCTCGGTGCCGCATCGGCCGGCACCAAACCGCTGTGGTGGGGTTTCCAAGCCCCGGAACGGCGCGTACCGTCCCGAGGCCTTAATATTCCATCCGGTCGCCGCTTACCAGCCATGCGAACCGAATTGCAACATCATCGTGTCAAGCGACGTGCCGTTCCGCTAATCCTTCTTCCGGTTGCCTTGACGGGCCGGCAAGGACAGTCGAAGGAAGATCGCCCACGGCGCCAAGTCGGCTGCGCATCGTATCCGTCATCTCGAAGACGCCGGCATAAGTCATGGTCTTGCCGATGCGCGTCGGCGTCCCGATGACCTCATACGGACAGTCCGCGGCCCGGAAAATCCTTGCCATGCGGGCGTCGAACACCGAAACGACATGGTCGATGCCCGCACTCCGGCAGACCTCGACGATGCCGCAGAGCAGCTCCAGGGTCGTCTTGTGAACGATGTGGTTGGCTTCCGCTCGTTCGGCCACTGAGAAGACACGCGGATTGATGGCGAAGCGCGAGCTTTCCCAGATCAGCGGGCTCTCCGGCGCACCGCCGGGAACCAGAACCGAAAACACGTCGCGCAGCATGTAAGGTCCGGTTGTCGGCAGCAGGCGGACAGCACCCCGGAGTACGCCGGTTTCGTCGTTGACTGACATAAGATATAGGGGATCTTCGTCGTCGAAGCGGTCGGTTTCGCGGCCGTCATTGACGCTCACCTCCCATCCGAGCCGGCTGGAAAACACCTCCGCGCGCATGCGGAACATCTGATCGATAAGGACAGGATGCTTTTGCCGGTCGATACTTTCGATAGTCATGATCATTTATGGTCTCCGTTGGTGTGTTCACAACGGAAGACCAAGTATCGGCTGACGGGTAGCCTTGTTATCCGGTCAAACGGCCGGATTTACACGATTTGCGAGAACAAACCGGTCTGATAAGCGATAGAGACAGCATGGGTGTTACTGCTCGCATTGAGCTTGTAGCGGCAGCTCTCAAGATAACAGCGCACAGTATGTTCGGAGAGACCAAGAATGACCGAACATTCCCAGGCTGTCTTGCCATCGGATATCCACTGCAGGCATTCAAGCTCACGTGGTGTGAGCTTCGCACGCAAGACCGGCTCCCCCTCAAGCTCCAGCACCTTGTCATGCAAATGCACCGCAAGGAGTTGGAAGTCGCGCATGTATTCGATTTTCTCTTGCTCCCATTCCCGTTCGGACAGATCCGATGTGACGCTAAACAAAGCGCGGTCGCCTCGTCGACCATGGACTGGAATGGTCAAACCGCGTCGACCAAGGCCGAATTCAGCGGCCTCTCCAAAGAAGGTCTTGAGCGCCCCTTCCAGTTTTCCGAACTCGTCCCAGTCCAGCGGCAGCAGCCGGCGCATTCCCGTCTGGATGACGGGATCAATTTTCACATAGCCCCGGTCTTTGTAGTGTTCCACCCAATTCGGGGAGTAGGTTACAGCAAGGTAAGGTTCTCTATTCGAAGCGCCGGACATACCAGCCCCCAGATAGGCGGCAGACCGGACGCCATGGCGGGAAGCCAGGCTTGCCATGACGGCATTCAGAGCCGCGCTAGTTGCAGCGTTGGTGATTTCACATAGGGAATTGACCAGATTGTTGTTTTCAATGAGTTTCATATGGACAGCAAATCCTTTTCACTACCGAGAGTGACTTAACAGCCGGCTCCGGGTTTCGCCCCGAGTTGGCGTCCGCAAACCCGCCCCCCCGGTCATTCGGGACGGTTAGCTTGTGCGGTAGCGGGCGACACCGTCACCGACAATGACTTTGGCCAGTTCCGCACGACGCAGCATGCGATTGATATGCGCGAGCGTTTCGGAAAACGCGAATCCGAATTGGTGCAAGTCCAGTTCGCGATGAAAGATCACAGGCACCAGTTCATTGGCCGTCATGGGCCGATCCAGCGTCGCCTCGCGGATCAGATCGCAACGCCGTTCGTGATGCTCGAGCAGTTCGTTACAACGCGCATGCAGGCCACGAAACGGCAGTTGGTGGCCGGGCAGGACGAGAGCGTTGTCCGGCACGTTGTCGCGGATCTCCCGCGCAGTTCGCAGGAAATGGCCGAGAGGGTCTCCATCGGGCTCGCTCGGCCAGACGGCGACATTCGGCGAAATCTTTGCAATCACCTGATCTGCGCAGAAGAACAGCCGATCCTCGTCGCAATAGAGCATGACTTGCTCGGGCGCGTGCCCGTCGCCCGTAAAGATCCGAAATCGCCGTTTACCCACCAACAGCGTATCGCCCGAGACCAGACGCAGGAAGCTATTCGGAAGCGCCGAGACCATCCGCAGGTAGTTGAGGCCATTGGTGCCCATCAGGTCGGCAACTTCGTTGGAAACACCGTGATTGGTGTAGAAATCGTGGAACTGCCGGTTCTTCACCGATTCCGGATCGAGCGCCAGATTGGCGCAGGCGAGATAGGCGGTCTGGCTTGTGGCCAGCGGAACGCCGGTTTCGCGACACAGCCAGCCTGCCATCCCGATGTGGTCCGGATGATGGTGCGTAACGATCAGTCGGGTCAATCGGGTTCCGGCGAGCGGTCCCGCAAGCAGCGCTTTCCACAATTCGATCGTGCGGTCGTCATGGATACCCGCATCCAACACGCACCAGCCGTCGCCATCCGCGATCAGGTAGATGTTGATATGATCGAGACGATATGGCAGCGGCATGCGCAACCAGAGAACGCCGGGGGCTACTTCCAGAAGCGCACCATTGGCCGGCGGCTCCGGATATGGAAAACGATAGTTTGTCATCACGTTCCCTATTCCCGGGATTTTTCTGCACCGGTCCGGCAAGTTCGATACCCGCACGGTATTCACTGGACGAACCTAAAGCTTCCTGAGGAGGACTTCCTCGACGAGGTGGTTCGCGCCCTTCTTGAGGATCAGGTCGGCGCGCGGCCGCGTCGGCTGGATGTTTTCTTTCAGGTTCTTCAGGTTGATATTGGTCCACAATCCTTCCGCGATGCCGAGCGCGGCGTCCTCCGACAGTTCCGAATAGCGATGGAAGAAGGATTTCGGGTCGCGGAATGCCGTCTGGCGCAGCCGCATGAAGCGGGTCACGTACCAGTCGTGTATCTGCTCCTCGTCGGCGTCGATATAGATCGAAAAATCGAAATAATCCGAGACGAAAGGCACCATCTTGCCGTCTTCCGGCAGATCGCGAACCTGCAGAACGTTGATCCCTTCGAATATCAGGATGTCGGGGCGGTCAATCGTGACATATTCGTCCGGCAGCACGTCATAGACCATGTGCGAATAAAGCGGCGCACGCACCGAGTGTTCACCTGCCTTGATCGCCGAGAGGAAGCGCAGCACCGCGCCGACATCGTAGCTCTCGGGAAAACCCTTGCGCTCCATCAGCCCCTGTTCGCCCAACACGGCGTTGGACAGCAGAAAGCCGTCTGTGGTGACTAGATCGACCTTCGGGCTCGACGGCCAGCGTCCCAGCAACTCCTTAAGGAAACGCGCTGTGGTCGACTTGCCGACGGAGACCGAGCCGGCGATGCCAATGATAAAGGGCGTCTTGATCGCCCCGTCGATGTTGAGGAACTGCTGGCGCTGCTCGAACAGGCTTTGCGAGGCCTCGACAGGCGAATAGAGCAGCCGCGACATGGACAGATAGATGCGCCGCACCTCGTCGAGATCAACCGGGTCGTCGAGCGAGCGCAGCCGCATGACCTCATCCTCGTAAAGCGTTAGCGGCGTGTCAGCTCGGAGTTCCGCCCACATCGCCGCTGGGAAGCGGCGGTACGGCGATAACTCCAAGCCGGAAAGCTGGTCAGATGGGCGCGATTGCGTCGGGATTCCGCTTCTCTTGTCGACCCGGTCCATCAACATCGCCGATTACTCCCTTGAGCATTCACATAACGCTGTAAACCGGCCCCTCGCCGCCCTGCGGCACCGTCCAGTTGATGTTCTGGTTCGGATCCTTGATGTCGCAGGTCTTGCAGTGCACGCAGTTCTGCGCGTTGATCTGGAAGCGGACATTGTCGCCCGGCTTGCGGTCAGCGTCGGCGGGAACCGAGTTGCCGTCGGCATCGATCCACTCGTAAACGCCGGCCGGGCAGTAGCGAGCCGAAAGTCCTGCGAAATCAACATATTCCGAAGATTTCTGAAGGTTCTCGTCCTTGACCTTGAGATGGACCGGCTGATCCTCCTCGTGGTTGGTGTTCGACAGGAACACCGAGGACAGGCGGTCGAAGGTGAGCACGCCGTCGGGCTTGGGATAGGCGATCGGCTTGAAGTGCGACGCCTTTTCGGTTGCGGCATAGTCCGGCTTGCCGTGTTTCAACGTGCCGAGCGGCGACCAGCCGCCGGTCAGCTGGGCGATCCACATGTCGATGCCGCCGATGCCGACGCCGAGCACGGTTCCGAGACGCGACCAGAGCGGCTTGACGTTGCGGACCCGCTTCAGGTCCTTGCCGATCTCGCTGCCGCGCCATTCGTTCTCGTAGGCATCAAGCGCGTCGTCATTGGCCTTGCCGGCGGCAAGCGCCTCGGCGACCTTGTCGGCGGCGAGGATGCCGGAGAGCACCGCGTTGTGCGAGCCCTTGATGCGCGGCACGTTGAGGAAACCGGCCGAGCAGCCGATCAGAGCGCCGCCCGGGAAGGAAACCTTCGGCACCGACTGCCATCCGCCCTCGGTGATGGCGCGCGCGCCGTAGGCGATGCGCTTGCCGCCCTCGAAGGTGCCGCGGATCGCCGGATGCGTCTTGAAGCGCTGGAATTCCTCGAACGGGTAGAGATACGGGTTCTTGTAGTTCAAATGGACGACGAAACCGACCGCGACGAGATTGTCCTCCAGGTGATAGAGGAACGAGCCGCCCCCGGTCGTCATGCCGAGCGGCCAGCCGAAGGAGTGCTGCACCAGCCCCTGGCGGTGGTTCTCCGGCTTGACCTCCCAGAGTTCCTTGATGCCGATGCCGAACTTGGCGTAGTCGCTCTCGGCATCCAGCTTGAAATTGGCGATCAGCTGCTTGGCGAGCGAACCGCGCACGCCCTCGCCGATCAGCGTGTACTTGCCATGCAGCTCCATGCCGCGGGCATACATCGGGCCCGGCGTGCCGTCGCGCTGGACGCCCATGTCGCCGGTGGCGACGCCCTTCACCAAGCCGTCCTCGTTATAGAGCACCTCGGCGGCGGCGAAGCCCGGATAGATCTCGACGCCGAGCGCCTCCGCCCGGCCCGCCAGCCAGCGGCAGACATTGCCGAGCGAGACGATGTAGTTGCCGTGATTGTTCATCAGCGGCGGCATGGCGAAATTCGGCAGGCGGATCGAGACGGCGGGGCCGAGGAACAGGAACTGGTCGTCCTTCACCTCGGTCTTGAAGGGATGATCCGGGTCGTCGCGCCAGTCGGTGATGAGCTTGTCGATGCCGACTGGATCGACGACTGCGCCCGACAGGATATGCGCGCCGACCTCGGCGCCCTTTTCCAGCACCACGACGGACAGATCGGCATTGGCCTGTTTCAACCGGATCGCGGCGGCAAGACCGGCCGGTCCGGCACCGACGATCACCACGTCGAATTCCATGCTTTCGCGCGGTTCGGTTTTCATTTCGGTCTCTCCACTAGCTTGCTCTGCTGAATCCCTCCCCGCGGGTTCCAAGAATTATCCCAACCCAATACAGGAATAAAGTATGTAATAAAAGAAATATTCTATCTCTACTTTGATGCCTCCGTTTTTGTGACTATGACATTGTCAATTAACCTTATTCCGCCAAGCCAAACCGCCGATAGTATCCGAGTAGGCTGATCAGCTTTTACCAATGGAATAAGTTTATATTCATCGCATAGCTCTAAATATTCGACAGATTGAAACCCTTGCGCAAGAATACACGAGCGCGCACGGTTTAAACATTGTGCAATAGGCTCGCCTGCAACAATCTTGTCTGCTGCTTGAAAGAGCTGTCTGGCGAGAATCGGCGCAATTGCCCTTTCGCTAGCCGATAAACGTAAGTTCCTGGACGACATCGCTAGCCCATCTTCTTCGCGCACGGTCGGACAGCCAATGATCGCGACAGGTATGTCGAGATCGGCGACGAGCCGCCGCACCACCTGCAACTGCTGGAAGTCCTTCTCGCCGAAGAAGGCGAAATCCGCGTCCGTCTGCATAAGCAGCTTTGCAACGACCGTCGCGACGCCGTCGAAATGGCCCGGACGATACGCGCCGCACAGGCCCTCACTGACACCGGAGACTGAGACCGTCGTCGCGAAACCCGCTGGATACATCTCTTCACCGTCGGGACAATAGAGGAGATGCGCGCCGAGCGGCGTAAGCTTCGCTGCGTCTTCCTTTTCGGTGCGCGGATAGGCCGCGAGATCTGCCGCGCTGTTGAACTGCTTCGGGTTAACGAAAAGCGTCACGATCACCCGGTCGGAGGTGTCCAGCGCCGCCTGTACCAGGCTCAAATGCCCCGCGTGCAACGCCCCCATCGTCGGCACGACGGCAATGCTCTCTCCTTTGGAGCGCCACTCGGCCACGGTTCGCTTCAACTCGTCGACCGTTCTGGCGATCGGTACGCTCATCTGTTTCCTCCCACTGACGCGCCCGGCGCGGCCTCCACGAACACGTGCTCCCCGCCCGGAAACCGCCGCGCGGCCACCTCCTCGGCGTAGGACTCGATCGCCGCATCCGCTTCACTCCCCAGTTCGGCGTAGCGCTTGACGAACTTCGGCCGGAAGTCGCTGAACATGCCGAGCATGTCGTCAACGACCAGCACCTGTCCGTCGCAGGCCGGCGACGCGCCGATGCCGATCGTCGGCACGGGAATTTCCTGCGTGATCGAGCGGGCAAGGGGTTCCGTCACCTTTTCCAGCACCACGGCGAACGCGCCGGCCTCAGCGACCGCACGGGCATCGCGCCGGATACGTTCGGCGCCCTCGCCGCGTCCCTGCACCTTGTAGCCACCGAAGGCGTTGACCGCCTGCGGCGTCAGCCCCACGTGCCCCATCACAGGGATGCCGCGCGCGGTGAGAAAGCGGATCGTTTCGCGCATGCTCTCCCCGCCCTCCAGCTTGACCGCCGCGCAGCCGGTTTCGGCCATCAGCCGCGCCGCGTTGCGGAACGCCTGCTCGGGGGTTTCCTCGTAGGAACCGAACGGCATGTCTATGACCAGCAGCGCTGTCTCCACGCCGCGCCGCGCTGCCTTGCCGTGCAACACCATCATCTCCATGGTCACGCCGAGCGTCGACGGGAGCCCGTGCAGAACCATGCCGACGCTGTCGCCGACCAGGACGATGTCGCAATGCGCGTCGCAAAGCTTCGCGACCGGGGTCGTGTATGCCGTCAGACACACCAGCGGCGCTCCACCCTTGCGCGCGATGATGTTAGGCACCGAGATGGGCCTCGACTTACCTGGAACGCTCATATGTCAAATACAAACAGGATTGAATTGATGATTCTCCGCCCATCGCCATGCCCACAGAGAGAACGAGGCTCTCGTTGAAGGCATGAAATATAGCACTCTGATGTTATTCTTAAGATAACAGGTCCTAAGTTCAAGAACGATCGATTTTTTGCCCTGATCGGAGTCTGATAAGTAATTTATATTTCATATTTACATCGCATGTTTAATGGTTTTCTGTCTATCTGGATCATTGAGCGCGGTCGGACCCGAGATTTCGCTGAGAAGCTCTCCCACCCCCGAATGGCACATCCAATCGCCTACAGGTGAAAATCGCGAGGAGCTCGGTACATCACTGACTCTCTCTGGTGTACTCCTGCGGTGCCCAAGAAAAGAGCGCGGTTCAGATGAATTCATATACCCAGCCCTTGACATTCCTCTCTGCATGCTCGCTGCTTCCATAGCAAATCCTCCTTGCTATCCTTGTTGGCTGCTTACAACATGGCGTATTTATTCTAGCCATATCCTTTTTGTAAGCTTCGACGATAACATTATCTCCGCTCCACGGTCGCAAGAACGGTTCGGGCCCGGGCGCGCGCAGGCTCGTCCACCATGATACCGTCAATAGAGACAGCACCATCGCCGGTAGCTATTACCCGATGCGCCCAGTCAATTTCTGACTCTGTTGGCGCGAATGCGCGTTTTACTTCCGCGATTTGGCTCGGATGAATACAGAGCTTTCCGGTCATACCAAGATTGCGCGCGTGCGCTGCGTCGTCATAGGCAAGTGCTCTATCATTCAACTGCATCGTTACTCCATCGATTGGCGCCATGATTCCGGCAAGACGCGATGCCAGAACCAACTCGGACCTTGCCGGCAAGAGGACTTCGCGCAGGTGTCCGCACCCCATATCAGCGCAGAAATCGATCGACCCGAATGCGAGACGAGCCACCCCTTTCTGCGCCGCAATGGCGCGAGCCTGCGCCACACCCCGCGCCGTCTCGATAAGTGCTATTAGTGGATTGCCGTTCAATTTGGAAACAACGCCTGCCACTTCCTCGGGATACTCCGATTTGGGCAGCATGACTGCCACTCCACGCAAGTTGCTCACTGCGGCAATATCGGCCTCGTGCCATTTCGTGCCTCTGCCGTTTATCCGGACGATGACCGGAAGACTGGTGAAATCGCAGTCAATGTTCGCCCGCGCGACCTCCTTGTGATGTTCCGCCACGGCGTCCTCAAGATCAAGGATTACCGCGTCTGGACGCGAAAGCACTGCTTTGGGAAATAGCGTGGGCCGTGACGCGGGGACAAACAGCGGCGCTTGTATAAAGCCTACCATTCAGCGAACGCCTCCATTGCTATTGGACCATCGCGACGTGAGGTCCACAATTGGAATAGCCCCCTGAAAGTGGTCCGCCAACTGGGATAGATTTGTCCCGCGAATTGGAGGATCAGCGATGGCTGGGAAACGAGAGAAGCCCGAAGAAATTGTATCGAAGCTTCGGCAGGTTGAAGTGCTGCAGGGACAAGGGTCGACAATTGCCGAAGCGGTGCGCCAGATCGGCGTGACGCAGCAGACGTTCTATCGATGGCGTAAGCTGTATGGCGGGATGCAGCGATCTCAGCTCACTCGGCTGAAGGAACTGGAGAAAGAGAACCAGCGGCTTCGGCGGGCGGTGTCTGACCTGACCTTGGACAAGCTCATTCTGACCGAGGCGGCACGGGGAAACTTCTAAGCCCTTCGCGTCGCAGGAAATGCATCGACCATGTGCGGCGGGAGCTTGGCGTATCGGAACGCCGCGCCTGCCGCACGCTCGGGCAGCACCGATCCACGCAGCGCAAGGTGCCCCAGGGTCGGGCCGATGAAGAACGCCTGACCGACGACATCATCGATCTGGCTGACCAGTACGGGCGCTATGGATATCGGATGGTCACCGGTCTGTTGAACAACGCGGGCTGGCATGTGAACCACAAGCGCGTGGAGCGCATCTGGCGACGTGAAGGGCTGAAGGTCCCACAAAAGCAGAAGAAAAAGGGACGGCTCTGGCTGAATGAAGGGTCGTGCGTGCGTTTGCGGCCCGAACGGCCAAACCACGTTTGGTCCTACGACTTCGTCCAGGATCGCACAGCTGATGGTCGGGTCTACCGGACGCTCAACATCATCGACGAATACACCAGGGAGGCGCTCATGATCCGCGTCGATCGCAAACTCAACTCAACTGACGTGCTGGATGCGCTGACGGACCTGTTCATCCTGCGCGGTCCGCCGGAATACATCAGATCCGACAATGGCCCCGAGTTCATTGCCCAGAAGGTGCGCGACTGGATCGCGGCGGTCGGTGCCAAGACGGCCTACATCGAACCAGGGTCACCTTGGGAGAATGGATACTGCGAAAGCTTCAACGCTCGGTTCCGCGATGAACTCCTCAACGGAGAGCTGTTCTATAGCCTGCGGGAGGCCCAGATCCTGATCGAGCAATGGCGAGTTCACTACAACACGGTCAGGCCGCACAGCGCTCTGGGCTACCGCCCACCCGCGCCGGAAAGCATCGTCCCGATAGACCAGAGGCCCGCGATGCACTAACAATCAAACCGGACCACCCGATAGGGGCACACCACGGGCAGGACACCGAACGCGACATGTTTCTTCTGATGTTACAACTCGCATCGCGTCACCTGCCACGACTGCTGTCCCCGACATCGGGTGGTTCTCCGCATATGAAAACCTGTGTCACATTTACGCCCTGATCAGGTCTTAGTGCTGAGCCAGCCTTGAGCTTTAACATTACAGTCCTGTATGGCGAAGTCTGCGCCATCAACCATCCTTCTGGTTGACGATTAGTGGAGCGTTTTCCGGCAGCGACTGAACAACAGCGACGTCGTCGGCGCGAATGCGGGCATGCAACTTAAACGCTTCGTTGGCGGCCTCACGGCCGGCTTGCTCGTCCGCGCACTCTTCCAGCACTAGGGACAGGCGGACCGTGTCGCGGTCGTTCTCGCGGGTCACGATGGCTTGAGCCGCCTTGGCACCCGGCGTGGCGATGACAACCTCCTCGACCACGCGCGGATAGACGAAGATCTCGCGCACCTTCACCGCCGCTCCGACCCGACCCTGCAACGCCGACAGGCGGCTGACACTGCCATCCGCGTTGCTGTCCAGCGCATAGGCGCTGTCGCCGGTGCCAAACCGGATCATCGGCCAGGTTGCGTGTCGTGCGGTCACAACGATCTCGCCCCGCGCGCCCTGAGGCAGCTGTTCGCCGCTGACCGGATCGCAGATCTGCACCACGCAATCCGGATGCACGACATAGCCCTCGCCCCCATCTTCATAGGCCACCAAACCGAGATCCGCGGTAGCATAGGCCGCCCAGGTTGACACGCCATAATCGGCCTCGATCCGGCGGCGCTTGGCCATCCAGTCGCCCATTTCGCCGCCAAGAAAGGCGGTCTTCACCTTCCAGGCATCGCGGCCATAGGTTTCGATCACCTTGTCCGCCAGGGTTAGAAAGAACGCGGTCGAGGCACAGATCGAGGTCACGCCGGTTTCAACGACGATCTGCGCCTGAAGCTCGGTGTTGCCAACCCCGCCGGGGATCACCGTGGCGCCCGCGGCCTGCGCCGCCTCATCAAAGAGCAGACCCGCCGGCACCAGGTGATACATCCAGGTATTCAGGATGATGTCGCCCGCCCCGACCCCGGCGGATTTGAACAGCAGGTCCAGCCCATGGCCGCCACCGCCCGGCAGCGCCGGCTCAAAGATTGGACCGGGAGAAACATAGATCCGCCCGATATCCTTCATGTCCGCGGCCAGGAACCCGCCAAAAGGCGGGTTGTCCCGCTGAAGCTTCAGAAGCTCCTCCTTCGTCATCACCGGCAGACGCGACAGGTCCTCCAGCGATGTCATGGCTGCCGGATCGAACCCGGCCGCCGCAAATCGCGATTTCAGGCCCGGGGCCTTTTCGGCCGCGGCGGCATAGGCTTGCGCGATGTCTTGATAGATGCTCTCGGACATGACCATACCTCCTCGACCCTGCGCCCCTTAAAGCGGACAGTCCTTGCGAAAGTTCGGCGCTCGCTTCTCGCGGTGCGACAGAACGCCTTCCTTGACGTCCTCGCTCATGAAGCCAAGCATTTCAAGCGCGGTCGAGGCATCGAAGATCGGCCCGGCCTGACGAAGCCAGTTGTTCAGCGAATACTTGGTCCAGCGGATCGCGCTTTGCGACCCGTTGGCCAGTTCGACAGCCGTATCCAGGGCGATCTGCTGCAGCTCGTCATCCTCGACGCACATCGAGACCAGCCCGATGCGTTCGGCCTCTTCGCCCGAAACCGGCTTGCAGGTCATCAGATAGTATTTGGCCTTGGCCATCGAGGTCAGCAGCGGCCAGATGATCGCCGCGACGTCGCCCGCGGCCACGCCCAGCCGCGGGTGTCCGTCGACGATCTTGGCCCGTTTGCCCGCGATCGAGATGTCGGCCAAAATTGCGACCACCAGACCCGCACCGGCGGCCGGGCCGTTGATGGCGGAGATGATCGGCTTATTGCAATTGATGATGTTGTAGACGAGGTCCTTGGCCTCTTTCCACGTCTTCATGATCTCGTGCGAATTGCCGATCATGCTTTCGATCAGGCTGAAATCGCCGCCGGCCGAAAACGCCTTGCCCGCGCCGGTCACGATGACCGCATTGATATCGGGGTCGCGATCGATGTCGATCCACATATCGGTCATCTGGGTATGGGTTTCTGCATCGACCGAGTTGAAGCTCTCGGGCCGATCGAAAGTGATGCGCAGGACGCGATCCGCCGGGTAGTCAAATTTCAGCTTGTCATACTTCGCATAACGGTTTGACACTGTGGGGTTCCTCCCTTGGACGTTGGTATCGGTTCAGCCCGGCAGTCCGAGGACTGCCTTGGACAAGATGTTGCGCTGGATCTCGTTCGATCCGCCGTAGATCGTGGTCGGCCGGGCCTTGTAAAAGCTGGCCAGGACATCGACGCTGACATTTCCGACCTGAAGCGGGCCGATGGTGCCACCATCCGGTCCGGCCGCCTCGATCATCAACTCGGTGATGCGCTGAAAGCACTCGGTCACCCAGATCTTGAGCATCGAGACATCCGCGCCCAGCGTTTCGCCACGCTTGAGCTGATCGGCGAACCGGGAATAGAGCGCGGCGTGGTCTTCCACGTCGAGCGCGGCCTGGGCAAAACGGTCGCGGAACACCGGATCGTCAAACGCCCCGCGGCCGCGGGCGAAAACCTCCAACTGACCCAGAGCATTCTGCGCAAGGCTGGGCGAACCGATGAAGATACGCTCGAAACTCAGGAGCGCCTTGGCCATCGTCCAGCCCTTGTTCAGCTCGCCCACAAGGTTCGCGCGAGGCGTGCGGGCATCGTCGAAGAAGACCTCGCAGAACTCGGTTTCGCCGGCCAGCGTCCGGATCGTGCGCACCTCGACCCCGGGCTGGTCCATCGGCGCCAGAATAAAACTAATGCCCTGCTGCTTTTTCGGCGCGTCGGGATCGGTCCGCACCAGCATGAAGATATGCGTGGCGTCATGCGCCATGGTGGTCCAGATCTTCTGGCCATTGATGACAAAGTCATCCCCGTCGATCTCTGCGCGGGTGCGCAAGTTGGCCAGATCGGACCCGGCGCCTGGCTCGGAATAGCCCTGACACCAGATGTCTTCACAGCTCAGGATCCGCGGCAGCCAATAGTCCTTTTGCGTCTGGGTACCGAACTTGATGATGAGTGGGCCAACCATCTGCACGCCCATGTCGCGCCCACGGTTCACACCCCAGCGTTGCTGTTCTTCGTAAAAGATCAGAAGTTTCGCGGCGCTCAGCCCCATGCCGCCATACTCGGCGGGCCAGGCCGGAGCGACCCAGCCCTTAGCATGGAGCTTGCGATGCCAATGCTCGACCTCGGCAAAGGTCGGGCGGTGCGGAAGGTGGCGCAATTCCTCGGGGTACTCGGATTCAAAGAACTGATGGACCTCGCGGCGGAAATTCTCGTCGGTCATCGCATTCCAGTCCGTCATCTTTCCGCCCCCTCCTTGTCGCGGGCATCAAGCCAGAGCCGCCGGTGATAGGTGTCGTCCCCGAGCCAAGCCGACAGCACCAGCGCCCGGTTCAGGAATAGCCCGATGTCGAATTCGTCGGTATATCCGACCGCCCCGTGAAGCTGGACCGCATCGCGCGTGATCTTCTTTGCCGCCGCGCCGGCGCGAGCCTTGGCGCGGCTGGCCAGGCGGGCACGCGCTTGGGGTCCGGCCGCGGCACGGTCCATCGACGACAACACCTCGCGCACCGCTGCGTGGGCGACCTCCTGCATCACATACAGGTCGGTAGCGCGGTGCTGGATGACCTGAAAGGCACCGATGGGCTTGTCGAACTGTTCGCGAGTCTTGACGTAATCAAGCACGATCTCGAAGGCACGACCGCTTAGCCCGACAAGCTCGGCCGCGGCCAGCGCGGTGGTGTCGCTGACCGCTTCGGCCAGAGCCGCCTCGACCGCCGCCCCCTCGGCCAGAAGCTCGGCCGGCGTCGCCGAAAAGGACAGTTCGCCCAATGCGCTGCCATCGGCCTGCCGGCGGCCTTCGACGTTCAGCCCGGCCGCGCCCGCCTCCGCATAGGCAAGAACCGCGCCGCCGTCGCCTTCGGCCACCACCAGATAGCCGTCGGCCCCGACCGCACCGGCGATCCAGGCTTTCGCGCCGGTCAGCCTGCCGCCCGCAAAGCGGCAGTCCCTGCCCGGCGCGACCCCCGCCGCGCCGCGTTCCTGCCAGGCCGTCGCCAGCACGGTTTCGCCCCCGATGGCCTTTTCCAACATCCCGTGATCCGGGCAAAGACGGTACAAGAGACCGATCGTCAGCCCGATTGTTGCCACCACAGGTTCGGGGGCAATGACACGGCCGACCTCCTCGGCCAGCACGCCGGCAGCAGCAAGACCCATGCCCAGGCCGCCGTTTTCCTCCGGCACCGCGACGCCGAAAACGCCAGCGCCGGCAAGTTCGGTAATCATGCCGTCACCCCACCGACCACCGGCATCGCGCAGTTTTCTGGCGCGGTCGCTGCCGCCTGCCCGGGCGAACAGGGTTTGGGCGCTTTCCCTCAGCAGGCGCAGGTCTTCCTGATCCTGGGTGTTGTCTTCAGTCTGTTTCATTTGGTTTTCGCTTGATCATGACAGGCGTGTCTGTGGAGAAAACGACCTCGCCCGCCGGGTTCTTGGCACGCAGCGTATAGTGGAGAACACCCCGGTCGGGCTTGCTGCGCGACGGCGTGACCGAGTTGACCTGCATCTCGATATCGAGCGGTTCATCGGGGCGAACGGGGCGCGACCAGCGCAGATTGTCAAAGCCCATGCCGCCGATATTGGCCACGTCGACCATCATTTCGATCATGATGGGCTTGAACGCCTCCAGCATGGTCTGAAAACCGGAGGCAATCAGGCTTCCGTGCATGGCGGTGGCATAATCCTCGTCGGTATGCAGCCGCTGCGGGTCCCATTCCAGGGCAAAGGCCTTTATCGACTCCGCGCTCATCGGTGCACTTCGAAAGCGAAACACCTGGCCTGGATGGAAATCCTCCAAGTATTTCATGACTCGCCTTCTACCGAGAACCCGGCATCATAGCCCTTGGACCCGTTGGCAATACGAACGCGGTTGAACTCCTCCAGCTGGGGATAGGTTTCCCGGAAAACGCGCAGGAACTCCGTTATCGGCGCATCGAAAAAGAGACCACGGTCGTTCACGTATTCCATGTGCCGATTGTTCTTTTCGTCGAACTCGTGGAACAGGGCATCGTGATGGCCGTCGAAGACCAGCGGTTTCACCCCGAACCTTTCGCACAGCTCGATATTGAAGGCTGGAGTGACCTTGTAGACCTCGTCATCCAGCCACAGCTGTACATAGCCGTGATAGATGAACAGATCCGTGCCCATCAGCTCTTGCAGTTTGGGTGTGTTCAGGTGGTTGCGGACATCGGCAAAACCCAGCGCCGCCGGTATGCCCGCGGCCCGCAGACAAGCCGCTAGAAGAATGGCCTTGGGGACGCAGAACGCCGCCTCGGCGCCCGCGATCCGACTGGCTCGATAAGAATCCTCGTCCAATGCAAAACAATATGGGTCGTAACGGATGCCATCGCGTACCGCCTCGAAAAGGCGGATCGCCTTGTCCCGGTCGATTGCATCCGCAGGCAGATCACGCAATGCTGAGGAAACGAAATCCTGCACTTCCACGCTGTCGCTCTCAACAAAGCGCGATGGCATCACATACTGACCGGCCTCAGCAGACAAGCCCTCCTTGGACTGTGCCATCGCAACTCTCCCTCATATTTCTAACAAATGTTAGAATAATGTCCGAAAGCCCACGCGTCAACGGGATTCATTTCGGCTCAAGTTCCACCACAGCATGGCGCGCATTGTCTTCTCCCAAAGATGGCGCGCGACCGATTTGATCCGCCGGACCACGAAAACCGGGCGCGATCGGCAATGGCAGGGCCGGCACCTTGGTGCCGGCAATCGCCAGCTTCCGGCCGAACACCCCGCGCGCCGCGAAATGCGGGTCTGCGGCGGCCTCGGCAGGGGTTTTCACGACCGTACAGCAACAATCCGCCTCCTCCAGAAGCGGCGCCCAATCGGACGAAGGCCTCTCTGCCAAACGCCGCGCCACTTCTGCAGCGCAGGTTTCCGGATCAGCCCAATCGTCGCGCAGATCGGCCGGCTGGCCGATCACGTCGCAGAAGGCCTGCCAGAATTTCTCTTCCAGCGCGCCAACCGCGACCTGCCGTCCGTCGCCTGCAGTATAGAGCCGGTAGCGCGCAAGCCCGCCTGTCAGCCGGCTGCCGCCGCTGTCGATGTCCTGGCCAGCGATCACGCCTTCGGCATGGGCCCAATAGGCAAAGGCAAAGGCGCCCTCGGCCATCGCGATATCCAGGTGGATCCCCTGCCCGTTCCGGTCGCGAGCCCGAAGCGCGAGCAGGATGTTCATCACGGCAGGATAGGTGCCGCCGCCAACATCGGCGATCAGACCAGATGGCATCGTCGGATGATCGTCGGGGCCCCGGCTGAGCGACAGTACGCCCGAATCGCCTGCATAGTTCAGATCGTGCCCGGCGGACGCCGCCTTTGGCCCGGTCTGGCCATAGCCGGTGATCGAGCAATAGATGAGCCCCGGATTGATCCGGCGAAGGGTGTCATACCCCAGCCCCAGCCGATCCATGACGCCTGGGCGAAACTGTTCGACCAGCACATCGGCGTTCTCGATCAGGGGGCGCAGCGATTCCACCGCGCCCTCTGCCTTCAGATCAATTGCTACTGACCGCTTCCCATGGTTCAGCACGGCAAAGCCGATGCTTTCACCATTTAATTTGGGATTCGCATGGCGCGCGCCCTCGCCTGTACCGGGGCGCTCGAACTTGATCACCTCAGCGCCGGCCTCGGCCAACATCAGCGTCGCCATCGGACCCGGAAGAAGGGTGCTGAAATCGAGCACCAGGATATCGTCGAGCGGCTGCATCTTTCCCGCCCTCACGCGAACCTGGCGGCCCCATTGTTCAGGACCACCACCTCGCGTAAAGGAACCGAGGCACGGAACCGGGCCTCGCCCCCGTCTTCCCAGATCTCGAACCGCACGGTTTCACCCGGATAGACCGGCGCCGAGAACCGCACATCAAGCCCGACGAGACGGCTGGCGTCGTAGTCCAGCAGCGATTTGAGGATCGCGCGCGCCGCCAAGCCATAGGTGGCCAGCCCATGCAGGATCGGCCGGTCGAACCCGACCGAGCGCGCCACGTCGGGATCGGCGTGCAGGGGGTTGTAATCGCCGCTGAGCCGATAGATCAGCGCCTGCCGCGGCAGCGTTTCGATGTCGCAGACATGATCGGGTGCGCGGTCGGGCAACTCGGCAGGCGTCGGTCCGGGGCGGTTTTCCCCGCCGAAGCCGCCGTCACCACGGCAAAAGGCCGACATCGCTACGCGAGCCAGCTTTTCGCCGGTATCGGCGTCGATGATTTCGCGGCTTTGATAGATGACGGCGCCTTTGCCCTCGCCCTTGTCGGAGATGAAGTCGATCTTGCTGCGACCGACGATATTGCCCTTCACCGGCAGCGGCTTGTAGATGTCCAGCCACTGCTCGCCATGCAGAACCTTCTGCCAGTTCACGCCGGTTCTCGGGTCGCGTAGCCAGAACCCCGGATAGCCCATCGTGACCGCCATGGACGGCACCGCCTTCAGCCCGTCCTCGTAGACATAGGCCAGTTCCTTCTTGTCGGTCGGGTCTTCGCCGAAACCCAGCCCGAGCGCATAGAGAATCGTGTCTCTTTCGCTCAGCGTCTGTTCGATTTCCTCGAAATCCCAATTCGAAAGCGCCTCGAAATCCAGTGGCATGTTTCTTCCTCCCTAGAACGCCCTACAGCGTGTTTCCCGATCCCAAGATCGCCGTGACCTGGCTGGACAGAACGCCGCCATTGCCGTGGGCAAGCGCCAGGTCGATATTCTCTAGCTGCTGTCCGGGCGCGTCGCCACGAATCTGCCGCGCGGCTTCGATCACGGTAAAGATGCCGTACATCCCCGGATGCACACAGGACAGCCCGCCGCCATTGGTATTCACCGGCAGCACCCCGCCCGGGGCGATGCGTCCACCCTCGACAAAGGCGCCCCCTTCGCCCTTGGCGCAGAACCCGAGATCCTCCAGGAACAGGATCGTATTGATCGTGAACGCGTCATAGAGCTCGACCAGGTCTATATCGCCCGGCGCCACTTCGGCCGCCGCGAAGGCGCGCGCGCCGGATTCGCGGGCCGCGGTGGTGGTGAAATCCCGCATCTGTGATATCTGCCGGTGCGAACTGGCTGCGGCGCTGCCCAACAGATAGACTGGCGGCTTCGGACAATCCCTGGCACGGTCGGCGCGCACCATCACCACCGCGCCGCCACCGTCAGTCACCAGGCAACAGTCGCGCACAGTCAGCGGGTCGCCTACCATGCGCGCGGCCAGCACGTCCTCGCGGCTCAGCGGGCCGCGATCGAACGCTTCGGGATTGAGCCGCGCCCAGGCGCGCGCGGCCACCGCCACATCGGCCAGTTGCTCGCGGGTGGTGCCGTATTCGTACATATGCCGGGCCGCGGCCATCGCATAGGCAGAGATCGGATAGCGCGGCTTATACGGGGCCTCGTATTCGGGTGGGCGCGAGGCCGTCACCAGCCGTCCCGACGCGGTTCTCTGATTCGAGCCATAGACGATCAGCGCGACGTCGCACAGTCCCGCATCGAGCGCCATCGCCGCCGAGGTCAAGTAGTTCACGAAGGACGACCCGCCGGTCATCGTACCATCGACGAATCGCGGCTGGATACCAAGATACTCGGCCGCCATCAGCGCCGGCATGCTGTCTTCCATCATGGTGCAGAACAGCCCGTCGACATCGGCCAGCGACAGCCCCGCGTCGGCCACCGCCGCCAGCCCGGCCTGGGCCATGATGTCATAGGCGGTCAGGCCACGCGCCTCGCCGAATCCGGCATGGCCGGTGCCCACGATGGCAGTCTTTCCCCGCAAACCTCCCGTCATCGCTCAGCCCTCCACCGGCCTGCACAGCACCGCAGGCTTTCCGTCGATCTCGCCGACATAGACGGTGACCGCCATACCGATCGCCACATCCGCGGGCGCGACCCCCTCGACCCGGCTCATCATCCGCACGCCTTCCTCCAGCTCGACCATGCAGATGTTGTAGTCCCCGCCCTGCTCGGACCTGCGGCGCACCACGGTCGTCGTATGCACCTCTCCACAACCGCTGGCCTTGTGCCAGGACAACGCCGTTTCATGGCAATGCGGGCAGACGACGCGCGGGAAGAAATGAAATTTTCCGCAACTGTCGCATTTTGGGAGCGCGATCTCGCCATCCGCCAGCGCGCGCCGGAATACCTGATCCGATCCGGTCTTGTCTTGCATTATGGCCCTGCTTTTAATTGCCATCCGAGTGTGTTGATATCATTTCTAACAGATGTTAGATTTTATTCAAGCTGGTAAGTCGAAAGCGAGAAGATCATGAGCAATCAGAATTGCGGGCCGCAGGCCGGACCTTTGGCCGGCACCCTGGTCGTCGCGCTGGAACAGGCCGTCGCGGCGCCGTTCTGCACGTCGCGGCTGGCCGATGCCGGCGCACGGGTGATCAAGATCGAACGCAAGGGAGCCGGCGATTTTGCCCGCGGCTACGACACTGCGGCACATGGCGAAAGCGCCTATTTCATCTGGTTGAACCGCGGCAAGGAATCGGTCGCGCTGGACATCAAGTCCGGCGAGGACCGCGCGCTGCTGCTTGCGATGCTGGAACGCGCCGATGTGTTCATCCAGAACCTTCTGCCCGGCGCGCTGGAAAAGCTCGGGCTCGATTCGGCGACGCTTCGCGAACGGTTCCCGCAGCTGATCACCTGCGACATCACCGGATATGGCGCCGACGGGCCGATGCGGGATGCCAAGGCCTACGACCTTCTGATCCAATGCGAAAGCGGCCTGGCATCGGTCACCGGGACGCCGGACGGCCCTGGCCGGGTGGGGGTGTCGGTGTGCGACATCTCGACCGGCATGACCGCCCATGCCGCGATCTGCGAGGCGCTCGTGGAGCGCGGCCGCACAGGCCGGGGAACCGGCGTTTCGGTGGCGATGTTCGACACGCTCGCGGACTGGATGGCGGTGCCGCTGGTGTTTCACGAATACGCGAACCGGCACACGCCGCGGGTCGGTCTGAGCCACCCCAACATCTGCCCCTATGGCGCGTATACCTGCCGCGATGGCGAACAGATCGTGATCTCGATCCAGAACGAAAGGGAATGGGCGCGGTTCTGCGACACGGTGCTGTCACAGCCGGACCTGGCCACGGATCCGCGTTTTGACAGCAATGACAGCCGCAACAGCAACCGGGGCGTGCTGCAGCCGATGATCGAGGCCGCCTTTGCGGCGCGGGACCGGCCCGACATGCTCGATCTGCTGGCGCGCTCGATGATCGCCTATGGCGCGGTGAACGACATTGCCGCCCTGTCCCAACACCCCCAGCTCGACCGCACGACCATCGCGTCGCCCGCGGGCGCGTTTCGCATGCCCGCGCCGCCGATCAGGCGAAGCGGGGGGAATCCGGCGCTCGGCCCCTCGCCCGGCTTCGACGCGGATGGCGCGGCGATCCGGACGGAATTCGGCGCGATGTCCAGAAAGGACCGCTGAGACCATGAAAACGGAACCCAAGGCATCGATTCTCGATGGCGTGACGATCGTCGACCTGACCTCGGTGGTGTTCGGCCCGCTGGCGACCCAGATGCTGGGCGAGCTGGGTGCCGACGTGATCAAGGTCGAAAGCCCGGAGGGCGACCTTTTGCGGCAGGTCCAGCCGTCGCGGAACAAGAAGATGGGCGCGGCCTTTCTCGGCACCAACCGCAACAAGCGCAGCGTCGTTCTCGATCTGAAGACCGCTAACGACCAGGGACGCTTGCGCAGGTTGCTTGCCGATGCGGATGTGATGATTTCCAGCATCCGGCCCGCCGCGCTCGCGCGCCTGTCTCTCGACCCCGAAACCCTGCGGCGCGAGAACCCGAACCTGATCACCGTTTCGGCCACAGGCTACGGCCAGGACGGGCCCTATGCCGATCGGCCCGCCTTCGACGACATCGTACAGTCGGTTTCGGGGCTGGCCAGCCTTGCCGCCCTGCGCGACCCCAACGCGCCGCCTGCCTATGCGCCGACAATCCTGGCCGACAAGCTGGGCGGCGTGACCGCGGCCTATGCGGTGATGGCGGCGCTGTTTCACCGCGAACGCACCGGCGAGGCACAGCATGTCGAAGTGCCGATGTTCGAAACGCTTTCTTCCTTCCTTCTGGTCGAGCATCTCGACGGTGCCACGTTCGAGGAGACTCCGCAGGATTTCGGCTATGCCCGTATGCTGGTGCCGCACCGCCGACCAGTGCAGACACGGGACGGCTACATCACCATCCTACCCTATACCAATGTCCAATGGGCACGTTTTTTCCAGGCGGTCGGCCGCACCGACATGGTCGATCATCCCTGGGTGACGGACATGGATGCGCGCAGCCGCAATATCGGCGCGGTCTACGACATGGTGGCCGAACTGGCACCGACCCGGACCACCGATGAATGGATGGAGCTGATGCAAAAGGCCGACATCCCGGCGATGCCGGTGCGAAAC
This sequence comes from Nisaea sp., assembly GCF_039990255.1. Taxonomy (GTDB): domain Bacteria; phylum Pseudomonadota; class Alphaproteobacteria; order Thalassobaculales; family Thalassobaculaceae; genus Nisaea. The sequence goes on from NZ_JBDXGG010000025.1 coordinate 43,813, forward strand.
CTTGCCGATCTGCCAGCCGATCCGCATCTTGCCGCGACAGGCTTCTTTCAGCGGCTGGACCACCCCAGCGAGGGCACGATTTGGGCGACACGCCCGCCGGTACGGTTCTCGGCCACGCCGGCGCGGTCCGACCACCGCCCGGCGCCCCGCCTGGGCGAGCATACCGCCGAGATCCTGGGGGCCGGCGACGACTGACGCCGCACCGGCCCGGTGGCGCGGGTCAGATGTCGATCGACCGCGCGATCAGTTCCTTCATGATCTCGTTGGTGCCGCCATAGATCATCTGCACCCGGCTGTCGGCGTAGAGCCGCGCGATCGGGAACTCCATCATGAAGCCATAGCCGCCATGCAGTTGCAGGCATTCGTGCATGACCTCGTTCTGCGTCTGGCTGCCCCACCATTTCGCCATCGACGCGGTAGCCGCATCCAGCCTGCCGGTTTCCAGGCGGGCTATCCCGTCATTGACGAAGCTGCGCAGCAATTCGGCCTTCGTCTTGCATTCCGCCAGCTTGAACCGGGTGTTCTGGAAATCCATGATCCGGCTGCCGAACGCCTTGCGGTCCTGGACGTATTTCACCGTCTCGGCGATTGCGAAGTCGATGAAGCCAAGCGCGGTGATGCCGATCATCAGCCGTTCCCAGGGCAGTTGCTTCATCAGTTGATAGAACCCCTGCCCCTCCTCCTGGCCCAGCAGGTTCGCCATCGGCACCCGCACATCCTCGAAGAACAGCTCGGCCGTATCCGACCCCTTCATGCCGAGTTTCTTCAGGTTCCGCCCGCGGCGAAACCCTTCGGCATCCTCGGTTTCCAGCACGATCAGCGACACGCCCTTGGCCCCGGCGCTGCGGTCGGTTTTGGTCACGATCACGATGATGTCGGCGGTGTGCCCGTTGGTGATGAATATCTTCGAGCCGTTGATTTTGTAGTGATTGCCGTCCTTCTCCGCATAGGTCTGGACGTTTTGCAGGTCCGAACCCGTTCCCGGTTCGGTCATGGCGATCGCCGCCACGCTCTCGCCGCTGATCAGTCGGGGCAGCCACTTCTTCTTCTGCTCTTCGCTGCCATAGGCGTCCAGGTAATGGATCACGATGCTCTGGATACCGTACCCCCAGCCGGTGTCGCCGGTGCGCCCCTGTTCGTAGACAGTAAGCGCGTCGAAACCGATGCCGCCGCCGAACCCGCCATATTCCTCGGCGATGGAACCGCCCATGACGCCCTGTTTGCCAACCTCGCGCCAGAAATCGCGGTCGACGATCCCCTGTTCGGCCCATTTGTCGACATTCGGCGCCATCTCGGCGTCGAACAGCTTGCGCGTCGTTTCGGCGAACATCCTGTGTTCGTCCGAAGCCCAGGCCGAGGAATTCGTGATCAGCGACATTGTGAAACCCGTATGTTTGCGGTTGCGTTGCAAAAATCTAACAAATGTTTAATTTTTCAGCAACCGACCTGACCCGTGGAAAACGCCGTGTCACGCGCTTTCTCATCGGCAGCGAAATGAGCTTTCGCGACATGCAGGTCCTCACGCGAGTTGTTGGGCTTCAGCACCCGCCGTGCTCGCGGTTCGCCGTAGAAAATAACATTATGCCCCTTCGCCGGTCTTGATGTGTTTGGACTTGTCCGGATTTTGTGGAGCGGCTTTCACTCTGCGATGGCCATTTCGGCCTCGAATGATACCGGCGATTCGTATCCCAGAGCGGAATGCCGCCGACGTGGATTGAAAATGCCATCGATATGTCGGCCAAGAGCCAGTTCTGCGGCGGTGCGGGTCTGGAAGATCGTTCTTCAGACCAGTTCGTTCTCCTTGCGAAGTCGTGCCAGTTCCTTGGCCGTATCCTCGTGCGGACCGGCCAACAAATCAGCTTCCCGGTATTGCCGCTTCCAGCGCGTCAGGCTCGATAATCCGATCCCCAAGTCGTCCGCAACCTGCATAACCGTTGACCTGATCCTCGTCGATCTCCGGCTTCGGTCGGCCCGCGCCCGAAGCGCCTTCGAGCAACACACGCTTCCACTGATGGATCATCGTCGGGTGAACACCGAACCGGCTTGCCAGTTCCGATACCGTCTCCTCGCCCTTTACTGCTTCCAGGGCGACCTTCGCCCTGAAGTCCGGCGAATGCTGCTTGCGTTTCGACATCTCTGATCTCCTTCTCGTCGAAGACCAGCAGACAACAAATCGTAGCTTACGTCAGTGTCCGATTTCCGGGGGGTATGTATGAACTGCCTTCCCCTGCAAGCGATTTGTCGATGCACCGCTGACCCTGCTTCTATGTATTCGGTCTGTTTGTGAGGCCATTCGATCTGCCCCTGACCAAGATGGGAAGTCGCGCGTCCTGTGTCTCGTTAGCTCATCGGCACTCGGGGGCCATGCTCCCCGTCAGACTTACAGAACGCCGATTGGTCGTTGGTCCATCTCCTTCTCGCCCGCAGATTCCTCTATTTTTCGTCTCGCTGGACTTACGAACCGACCAGCGCAGCGGCTCGGTATCGTTCGCCTTTCGTCAAGACGGCCCAGGCAATGCGCGCTAACTTGTTGGCCATGGCAACCGTAGCGACGTTCACATGCGCTCGCTCCTTCAGACCATCCGCCCATCGCGTTATCGGCGACGTCCTGTCGCGCACGAGATGCAGCACCGTTCGTGCGCCGTGGATGAAGAGTTTGCGCAAGTAGCGATTGCCGTGCTTCGAGATACCGATAAGCTTTGCCTTGCCAGCCGTCGTGATTTGTCGCGGAACAAGGCCGAGCCAAGCAGCGAGATCGCGGCCCTTGCCGAAGCTGCTGCCGGTACCGACGGCCGCTACGAGGGCCGAGGCGATCGTCGGACCAACACCGGGGATCTCCATCAGCCGCCGCATGTCGGCGTTTGTCTTGGCGAGTTCCTTGATCTCGGCATCGATGGCCGCAACCCGGCGGTTGATGTCTGCCAGTTCTGTTGCCATGTCCGACAACATCAGGACGATGCGGTGCGATAGATCGACAGTGCCCCCCGCCGCCAGAATTGTCAGTTCTTTCTGAAATACGTGACGGCCTGTACCGACACGAATACCGCGTTCCATCAGAAAGCCACGACCTTGATTGATCAGGCGCGTCCTATCCGACACCAGACGTTCCCGCGCACGGTGCAAAGCCTGGAGGTCGAGTTGCTCTTCAGATTTGATTGCAACGAACGACATTGTTGGTCGGGTGGCGGCTTCGGCGATCGCCTCTGCATCGCGGTCGTCATTCTTGTGAACCTTCACATAAGGCCGGACATACAGCGGCGACATCAATCGGGGCTCATGCCCATGTTGGAGGCAGAAGCGCCCAATGTGATGTGCGCCCCCGCAGGCCTCCATCGCGACAATACAAGCCGGCAACTCCGCCAGAAAATCCAGCAGTCGAAACCGTTGGATGCGTTTGCGGAAAATCACAGCGCCGCTGGCATCAAGCCCCGCAAGGCTGCAAACCGTCTTGCCCAGATCAATCCCAAGAACCGTGATATCCATCAGAATGCTCCTTCTTCTCCACCAAACGCGCGACAATAGCTGCGTCTCGGCGGGAAGGCAGTTCATTCCATTAGCTCAAATCCGGCACCGCCTTGATGACAGCTTACGTTCCGTGTCTGGACTTTGGCTTATACGGCAAACTATTCTGCAACGAGAATCAGCACGCGAACGTCGCGTAACTCACCGCAAGACGAAACGCCGGGTCCGGTGGGCGCTTACTCTGACACCAAAAGAGGCCCCGGTCTTGCCGGAGCCTCCAATCGTTTCCAAACAGGCCGGGATGGCGGGCCTTTTCATATTCGAAGTGGAACTGGACTTACAGCTTTTCGATCAGTTCGGGTACAGCGGAAAAGAGGTCTGCGGCGAGGCCGAAGTCGGCGACCTGGAAGATCGGCGCTTCTTCATCCTTGTTGATCGCCACGATAATCTTGCTGTCTTTCATTCCCGCGAGATGCTGGATGGCGCCGGAAATGCCCACTGCGACATAAAGGTCAGGAGCCACCACCTTGCCGGTCTGTCCGACCTGCCAGTCATTCGGTGCAAAGCCCGAATCCACTGCAGCACGCGACGCGCCGACGGCGGCGCCCAGTTTGTCGGCCAGCCTCTCGATCAACGCAAAATCGTCTTTGGAGCCGACACCGCGACCGCCGGAAACGACCACGCCGGCCGAGGTGAGTTCAGGGCGGTCGCTCTCGGCAACCTTGTCTTCAACCCATTCAGATAGCTCTGGGTTGTGCGCGGCACCGATTGTTTCAATGCTCGCCGAGCCGCCATCGCCGGCAGCGTCGAATGTCGATGTCCGGAAGGTCACAACCTTGGTTACATCCTTTGACCTCACGGTCTGTACTGCGTTGCCTGCGTAGATGGGGCGCTCGAATGTATCGGCGTCAACGACCCCGGAGACATCTGAGATAACCATGACATCAAGCAACGCAGCCACACGGGGCATGATGTTTTTGGCATCGGTCGTGGCCGGTGCGCAAATATGGGAAAAGTCACCGGCTAATGAAGTGATCAGAGCGGCTGTCGGTTCGGCTAGGCGGTGCCCGAGCGAGGCATCTTCGGCCACAAGCACCTTGGCGACATCGTTGATCCTGGCCGCGGCTTCACCCGCCGCAGCTGCCGAAGCGCCGGCGCAAAGCACCGTGACATCGCCAAGCGCCTTGGCAGCGGTAACCGCCTTTGCCGTAGCGTCGAAGGCGAGTTCGCCATTGTTCACTTCTGCCAGTAGTAGGACTGCCATCAGATTGCTCCTGCCTCTTTGAGTTTCGAAACGAGCATGTCGACCGAGTCGACCATTTCGCCCCCCTTGCGTGCCTTTGGCTCGGCTATCGAAACGACCTCGAGGCGCGGACTTACATCGACGCCATAGTCTTCCGGGGTCTTTTCATCCAAATGCTTCTTCTTCGCCTTCATGATGTTGGGCAGTGAGGCATAGCGCGGCTCGTTCAGGCGCAGATCGACAGTCACGACGGCCGGCATCTTCACTTTGATCGCCTGCAGACCGCCATCGACCTCGCGGGTGACCACCGCATGATTGCCGTCTATCTCGACCTTCGAGGCAAAAGTCGCCTGGCTCCAGCCCAGCAATGCAGAAAGCATCTGGCCGGTCGCATTCATGTCATTGTCGATCGCCTGTTTGCCGGCCAGCACGATTCCCGGCTTTTCTTCGTCGATAATGCTCTTGAGGATCTTGGCAACGGCCAGAGGTTCGATATCCGTATGAACGTCTTTGGCGGCAACCACCAAAATCGCCCGGTCGGCACCCATGGCCAAGGCGGTACGCAACGTTTCCTGCGCCTGCTTGACACCAACGGAAACGACAACAATCTCTTCCGCCTTTCCCGCCTCTTTCAACCGGATCGCCTCTTCCACGGCAATCTCATCGAACGGGTTCATTGACATCTTCACATTGGCAAGATCGACATCCGATCCGTCCGCCTTTACGCGGACCTTCACGTTGTAATCGATCACGCGTTTGACGGGCACAAGCACCTTCATAACTGCGGTCTCTCCATAAGTCTCTTGATGTGGCCTCGACCGTGTCAGCGGTCTTTGAACTCTGGTTTTCTTTTCTCCGAGAAAGCCAACATGGCCTCTGGAAAGTCATGCGCGCAAAGCAGAACGCTTTGAGTATCGCGCTCGATGTCCAGCGCTTCGATGTAGCTGCACTCGGCCGAAGCGCGCATGACGCGCTTGGCCGTCTGCACACCGAACATCGGATGCGCCGCAATCTCCCGGGCGATCTCCACGGCGCGGCTTTCGACCTGCCCCGAGGGAACGCATTCCTCGACCACGCGAAGCTCTCTTGCCGCGCGCCCGTCGAGTTCACGCCCCGTCAGCACCAGCATCCGGGCGACGCCCGCGCCAGCCCTTTGCTGCAACAACCAGCTCGACCCGGTATCAGGACAGCCTCCAACACGGGCAAACACTTCGCAGAGGCGCGCATCTTCTGCGGCAACGACAATGTCGGCCGACAGCGCAAGGCTCAATCCGGCCCCATAGGCAACGCCATTCACGGCCGCGATCAGGGGCTTGCGAAAGAGATAGGCGGCGCGCCCGCCATCGTGGACTTTTTCGACCATTTCCGATGTGGCCCTGGCCCCTTTGGCGATTTCCGACCGAAACCCGACCAGATCGCCACCGCTGCTGAAATGATCGCCGCCGGTCATCACCACGGCGCGAACGCCGTCGTCCCGATCAGCCTCGCGCAGGTTCTCGATCAGCGCGTCGACAAAGGCAATGCTGTACGGGTTCCGCTTCCCGGGTTGGAGAAATCGTAGAATGCCGATGGGGCCATCCCTGTCCAGGCGCATCAGCTCGCTCATCGCGGTCTCCTTCAGGTTCCGGTCCACACCGGCTCGCGCTTTTCGGCAAAGGCCTTGGGACCTTCGATGGCGTCATTGCTGGCATAGACCACTTCGTGCAGGCGCTTGCCCTCTTCCAAGCCGCCCGCGCAGCCCAGATCCATTGTGGCGCGTACGCTCGCCTTCGCGGCGATCACCGATAATGGCGCGCCCTTGGCGATCCGCGTTGCCAGATCCCGGGCGCGGGCGCGCACGGCGTCGGGCGTATCTTCGATATAGTTGGTGAATCCGTATTCGTGCAGCCGCTCGATCGGAAACAGGTCGCCGGTCAGGACGATCTCCATCAACACGGGTTGCGGCAGCATCGACAGCGCCGGCGACGCCCAGGGCGAACCGCGGCCGATCTTGACTTCGGTAATGCCGACCTTGGTGCCCTTCAAACCGACACGCAAATCGCAGTTCAGGGTCAGCATCATGCCGCCTGCCATCAGCGATCCGGTCATCGCTGCGATGATCGGTTTCTTGCAGGCACGCATGGTCTCGTGAAAGGGATCGCGCATTTTGGTCAGGATATCCACGCCTTCGGCGCGCGCGATCTGGGTGGCTTCCTTAAGGTCGAGCCCGGCGCTGAACACGCCGCAATCTGCAGAGGTTAGAATCGCCACGCGGATCGCATTGTCGGCCTCGACCCTTTCCCAAGCCTCGGTCAGCCCGTTGGTGGCCGCCACGGAAAGAGCATTCTTGCGCTCTGGACGGTTGATGCAAACCGTCGCAATCCCTTCTTCAACCGTCACTTCGATCGGGTTCATATTCCTGCCTATCTTGATCTGGGAACCGCTTTCGGCCAGCGGACAGCCGGGGGGCTCCCCGCGGCACAAAGGCCGCGGGGAGGATTGGTATTATTCGACCGTGAACTTCGCGGAGCTTTCCTTGATAACCTCCCACACCACATCGGTGTAGTCAGCGCTCCAATCGGTCAGCGGAACCCAAGTCTCGCCGTTCCACTGCTCGACACGGGTTTTGCCACCACCGCCGTGATCGGATGCGGTCACCGTGACCGGAGCCATGAGCCCGTTGCCGTCGAAATCGGAGATCGATTCATAGGCGGTCTTCATGCTCTCCGGCGTCACCGGCCAACCGTTCTGCTTGATGGCCAGACGGACGGCTTCGAAACCGACGGAATAGATCGCCATACCGGTGTTGTAATACACGTCACGGACAAGGGTTTCCGGGCCGCTACCTTCACCCTTCGCATAATACGTTTCGAGCATTGTTTTCACGATCGGTACTTCCTGGCCGCCGGCCACGTTGGTCCCGCGGAGAATGCCCTTGGCGTCGGCCGCACCGATGTTGTTGATGTCGACTTCGTTCAGCCAGTTCACCGACAGATAACGGTCGATCGGGTATCCGTTTCGCCGCATTTCCTTCGCGGCAACCACGTGACCACCGGCGAGCAGCCAGCTGATCACATAGTCGGGCTTGTCGCGGCGAATTTTACTCCAGGCGCCGGACTGATCCGAACCGGGCAGCGGAACCGGATAGAGTTCGAGTTCGAATCCTTCCTTTTCGGCCAGTGTCTTGAGAATCTCGATGGGTTCCTGGCCGAAGGGATAATCGAGGTAAATGAACCCGATCTTGGCCTTGCTCAGATCGCCGTTCATCTGGCCCTTGATGAAGGCGACATCGTTTGCCGCCTGCTGCCAATAGGTCGGACCGACAGGAAATATCCACTTGAACACCTCGCCGTCGACGGCATCACCGCGACCGACGAAGGACTGCATCAGGATGTTCCCATCCTTCATCACCCGCGGCAATACGGCATTCGTCACCGGAGTCGACAGCATGTTGAAGATGGAAACACCTTCACGCTTGAGCTGTTCATAACACTCCACGCCCCGCTGGGGTTCATTACCGTGATCGCGAATGACAACCTCAACAGGATGCCCTTCCACACCGCCATTTGAATTGACGTACTTCGCCAAGTCCTGCGCCGCCTGTGCGACCTGCGGAGAGATAAAGGTATAGGACTTGCTGAGATCGAAGCATAGGCCGAAACGCACCGGCTCTTTGTCTTGTGCGGACGCCTCGGTAGCCCCTAACGCCAACATCGTGGCGAAGGCGGCCGTAGTAACAGTAGACAGAAGTTTCATTTCATTTCTCCCTGGTTGTGGTTTTGTCCGGTCGCCCTGCATCTCCTCATTCGGACGCCGAACAGGCTGAATTGATGCTGCATCATTTGCCGAACTTCGATGAGCTTTCCTTTACTACCGCCCAAACTTGATCCGAATATTCGGAAAGCCAGTCAGTCTGTGGGACCCAGGCTGTGCCGTCCCACATTTCGATCCTTGTTGCTCCGCCGCCTCCGTGGTCTTGCGCGGTAACGGTGATCGGAGCCATCAATCCGTTCGCATCAAAGCCTCGTAGCGACTCTAATCCGGCACGGTAGGAATCGGGCGTTATGGGAAGCCCTTGCAGCTCAACTGCCTTGCGCGCGGCCTCGAACATGATCGAATACATCGCGAGGCCTGTATTATAGAAAACGTCCTGGGTCTTTTCGATCGGACCGTTCCCGTTGCCCTTATCATAGAGCTCGGCCATGATTTCCTTGTAGAGCGGTATGTCCTGGCCGCCGACCACATTCGTCCCGCGCTTGATGCCGATGGCGTTCTTTGCGCCGATGTTGGCGATATCTACTTCGTTCAGCCAGTTGACCGAGATATATTTGTCCATCGGGATACCGTTCCGCTTCATTTCCTTTGAAGCGACGACATGTGCACCGCCAAGCATCCAGACGACAATCTGATCGGGCTTGTCGCGGCGTATCTTGGACCAGACACCTGACTGGTCATTGCCGGGAAGCGGCACCGGGTAGAGCAGAAGCTCGAAACCTTCCTTTTCGGAAAGCGTCTTCAGAATCTCGATCGGCTCCTGGCCGAAAGGATAGTCAAAATAAACGAAGCCAACCTTGACATTCGATAAGTCGCCGTCATGCAGCTGTTTAATATATGCAATGTCATTTGCCGCTTGGCCCCAATAAGTAGGCCCGATCGGATAGACCCAATCGAAGACAGTCCCATCAACCGCGTCGCCCCGCCCAACAAGGGACTGCATGAGGACGCGTCCGTCCTCCATTGCCCGCGGCAGAACCGCAAGCGATACGGGTGTCGACAATGTATCGAATACAAACACTCCTTCGCGGCTCAACTGTTCGTAGCATTCCACGCCTCGTTGCGGTTCATTGCCGTGATCGCGCACGATCACTTCAACCGGCTCGCCTCCGATCCCGCCTTTGCGGTTCACAAGCGCTGCCAGATCTTTCGCGGCTTGAGCAACCTGCGGCGTTGCAAAGGTATAGGCCTTGCTCAGATCGTAGCAGACACCGACCCTGAATGGTTCGGCCAATGCAGCTGCAGGTATGGACATTGCCATCCCGAAGACGATGGTAGAAATAAATGCGGCACTGCTGAGTAGTTTCATGTTTACCTCCCGTAGAAACGACCGGGGCGCCCGGTCAACTCAACCACCGTTTACGCCGACTGTAATGTTTCACGTTGTGGAAATTGCTTCCCTCTTTGCCACCGAGGTAGAAGTCCTGAATGTCGGAGTTCGACTTGAGCGCCTCCGCCGTGTCATGCATGACAACTCGGCCGTTCTCGATCAGGTATCCGTCGGACACGATCTCCAGCGCCGCGAGTGCGTTTTGCTCCACAAGAAGAACTGACAAGCCCTCTTCCCGATTGATTTTCTTGATCATGTCGAAGATCTCGGCCACCAGGAACGGGGCAAGTCCAAGGCTTGGCTCGTCAAGCATCAACAGGTCCGGTTGCGTCACCAGAGCCCGGCCAATGGCGAGCATCTGCTGTTCGCCACCAGACAGATATCCCGCAAAGGAGTTGCGCCGCTCGGCCAGTCGAGGAAAATAATTGTAGATCCTGTCTTTCTCCGCATTCAACGCAGCCCTGCTCATGCCGAGTGGCGCCGCGGCGATCAGGTTTTCATCGGGTGTGAGATGTTCGAAAACGCGACGGCCTTCAATGACATGGCAAATGCCCATCTCCACTCGTTTTTGCGCGAGAGCCTCGGTGATAACGGTTCCGCCAAAACGGATCTCACCGCGGCTGATATGACCACGCTCGGCTTTCAACAGGCCGCTGATTGCCTTGAGTGTCGTGCTTTTGCCCGCCCCGTTTGACCCCAGAAGAGCAACCATCTTGCCCTTGGGAACCTCGATCGAGACGCCTTTGATTGCCAATAGAACGTTATCGTACAGCACTTCGACACTGTTCATCGACAAAATGGGCTCGGCGACAGTCTGGTCTTCCATCGACATGAATTCTATTTCCTAAGCTGATCAAACGGCCAAACCATTAGGTAATCCCGGATGTTGCCGTAGAGTTTTCCAAGACCAAGAGGTTCGATTAGAAGTATGATGACAATCAGCGCGCCGTAGACAGCGTTGGGGATATGCGCGAGTGTTTCGACGTTGAGTTGCATCCCCAACTGCTCAGAGGCGGCGACCACCACCCCGTTGACCAATCCTGGAACCAAGAGAATCAGCGCGACACCAAAATAGGATCCAATGATGCTCCCCAAACCGCCAACGATAACCATCGCCAGCGCCTGGATTGAAACCGCCACCGAGAACTGCTCCGGTGCAGCCAGGAAGAAGAAGGTCGCAACGAGCAAGGCGCCACTAACGCCGCCGATAAAGGACGACATCGCAAACGCCACGATTTTGTAGTAAAAGCTGTACACGCCCAGAATGGCAGCTGCATAATCCTTTTCGCGAACCGCAACCAAGGCGCGTCCAAGGCCGGTGCGCTTGAGGTTCAGCATGAAGATGGTGACCAACAGACACCAGGCGAGCGCCACATAGTACAGACCTGTATCCGACGTGATTTCCTGGCCAAGCAATTTCAGCGTTGGCGCCTGCAGTGAGGCATGCGAACCGCCCGAAATCGCCGGGGAGTGCGTCAGCACCCAGTCCATGATGAACTGCATGGCCAATGTCGTCAGTGCAAGATAGAGGCCCTTGGCCCGCAATGCCGCGAACGCGAACAAGCTGCCAATTACCGAAGCGGAAAGCCCGCCGATGATCAGCGCGAATTCCCACGGCACCCCAAAGCGGGCTGCGTGGATCGCCGAATATGCGCCCACCGCCATGACCGCCGCGTAACCCAAATGCAGCTGTCCCGCCCAGCCGGTCACAAGGTTCAACCCAAGCGCCGCCGAAGTCCAGATAAGCCAAGGCAACATGTAGCTGTTAACGTATAGCGACGGAGCGATAAACGGCGCGGCCACGCCAAGTATAAGGAAGGTCAGAGCCAGGTTCCGGTCAGCGGGAACCTTGTAAATACGGCTGTCCGAGATGTAATTGGTGTGATACACACCAGAAAGGCGGTAGAACATTCAATTACACCCTTTCTATGTCGTGGCGTCCGAACAAGCCGTGCGGACGGATCATGATTGTGAGAATGAGAACCGCGGCTACAATCAGTTCACGACTTCCGCCACCCACAAGCGGATCTAAGAAGTCTGCTCCGACGTTTTCGACAACGCCAAGAATGATACCCGCGACTACGGCGCCCAGGATGCTGTCGAGCCCGCCCAGCACAGCCACCGTCAGGCCTTTCAGCAGCAGCAGCGAAAGAGCTTGGTCCACACCCTGTATCTCGCCCCAAATCACCCCGGCGGAAACCGCGACAACAGATGCCAAGCCCCAGGAAAGCCCCACCCCTCGCTCAACCGAAATTCCGACTGACCATGACGCCATGTAATCGTCGGCTATCGCGCGAAGCTTGACGCCCAGGCGGGTGCGGAAGAAGAGCAGGAAGGCGGCGAGCAAGATCACCGCGACGACCGATCCGACGAGATGAATCCTGCTGATCAGGATATCCCCGAGAAACAGCGGTTCATAACTGATGCCCAGTTCCATCGATCTCGACGTCCCGCCCCAGACCGCAAGTGTTGTCCCGCGCAGGAAGATGTCGAGGCCCAGCGTAAGCATCAGGATCATCACGACAGGGCGCCCAGCAAGGCGCCGTAGCGCAACACGTTCAATTCCAAAGCCAAGTCCGAACATGATGGCGATCGCGAGCGGAATCGCCAGCCACAGCGGCATGCCGACGTCACGCGCCAATGCCAGAACGACATAGGCACCAACCATGGTCAGCCCGCCTTGGGCAAGGTTTGGCACCGAGGAAGCCTTGTAGATCAGTACAAGACCGATCGCGAAAAGCGAGTAGAGCAAACCTGTGAGGGCCCCGTTGATCGCGAGTTCAGCTAGGAAAACCGGATCCATCTATACCTCCCTGATGGGGAGGGTCCGCTCGACCTTCCCGATTTCGCCGGACTCATAAGTCACCTGGGCACTCACTCGAACTTCGCTGCGGCCATCGTAAAGCGCCCCGATCACGACGTCGTATCGAGCCTCGACCACGCTCCGGCGCAACTTGCGTGTCCGGGTTATCTCGCCGTCGTCTGGATCGAACTCCTTGGGTAGACTTACGAAGCGCTTGATTTGCAGTGGCTCGGATATCACGGCGTTCACTCGCCGAAAGGCTTCGTGAAGAAGCGTGGCAACCTCGTCGCGCTGGGAAAGATCCGCATACGAGACATAAGGCACACCATTGACCTCGGCCCAGTGCCCGACAGCATCGAAATCGATGCAAACCATCGCGGTCAATTCCTCCCGCCCGGCGCCAATCACAGCGGCATCCTTTATGTAAGGGCTGAATTTCAGGCGGTTTTCGATGTAGTTGGGCACGTAACGCTCGCCCCCTGCAGTATACATAACCTCCGAAACGCGGCCCAAGACCACAAGATGCCCGTCTTCTTCGAGATACCCGGCGTCGCCCGTGTGCAGCCACCCGCGCTTCAGAGACTCGGCCGAGGCCTCGGGGTTGTTGTAATAGCCCTCGAACACGCTTTCGGACCGCAAGAGGATCTCGCCGTCATCGGCGATTGCAACCTCTACACCCGGAGCTGGCTTGCCCACGGAGTGAAGGCGCACTTCACTCGGTGACTGGATCGTATTGATCGCGCTGTTTTCGGTCTGGCCGTAAAGCTGGCGCAACTTGATGCCGATTGCACGGTAGAAGACAAACGTATCCTCACCAATGGCTTCGCCACCGGTAAATGCGTTTTTCAGTCGATTCATGCCGAACTGGTCTTTGATCGGACCGAATATGAGTGCCTCGCCCAACAGCCGGTTCAGGGGTTCCAGCACACCGCCACCTTTGCCGGCGAGCTTGCGCGACTCCGCAGCCACCGCCCTGTTCATGAAGAATTGGTACAGCCACTTCTTCAATGGTGTCGAATTTTCAATACCGACTTGTATCGTGGTAAGGATGTTGTCCCAGCTCCTGGGCGCGGCCAGGTAGAATGTGGGGGCAACTTCGCGCATGTCTCGAATAACGGTCTCCTGCCGCTCTGGTACACTGACGGTGAAACGAAGAAGCAACGCTGCCGCGACAGTTATGGCGTAGTCGCCGACCCATGCCATCGGCAAATAGGCCAGAACCTCTTCGCCGACCTCGAACGCACCGGCGGCGAAACCATTGCGTGCTGCGGCTATAACGTTCTTCTGACTGAGAACCACGCCTTTGGGCTTACCCGTGGTACCTGACGAATGCAGGAACACCGCCGGGTCTTCCGGCTTGGTCCGGTGAATGAGTTCACCGCGCCGCTTCGGGTCTTCGTTGAGATGATGCCTGCCGACATCGGTCAGGTGTTCCCATGACATCAGCCCGTCGGCTTCATAGAATCCGAGCCCACGTTCTTCGACATATACAATATGTAGAATTCCCTTCGCTTCAGCATCGCGCAGCTCCAGGATTTTATCCACCTGTTCCTGATCTTCGGCAAAGGCGGCGACGATCTCGACCTCGCCTACAAAATGCCGGAGCTCGTCAAGCGTTACGCCGGGATAAGCGGGCATCGCGTAGGCACCGACCAACGCGAGTGCGAGCATTCCTGCGTACAAGCGCGCTCTGTTGTCACCCAAAATCAGGACTGCCTGACCGGGTTTTATGCCGATTTTTTCGAGGCCAGCCGAACACGCGAGCACTTCCTCAGTGTATTCAGCCCAACTGGTCTCTTTCCAGATACCAAGCTCCTTCTCTCGAATAGCGATATCCGATCCGTACTTGTCCGCGTTTCGCGCGAGCAGGGTTCCGATGGTTTCGGCCTCGATCGGCCGATCAAGAACAGAATCAGCCATGCGCACCACCCCCGATGTACGCTTCGATAACCCGCGGATCCTTGACGACATCCTTCGGAATGCCCCCGGCGATCATCTCGCCGTAATTGAGCGCGAGCATCCTGTCGCAAATGCCGACAATCACATCCATGTGGTGCTCAATCAGAAGAACGCTGATTCCCCGTTCGGCACGCGCATCCAGAATGAAGCGAGCCATATACCCTTTCTCCTCCTGATTCATGCCGGCCATTGGCTCATCAAGAATCAACATTCTCGGCTCCGACACCAAAGCTCGGGCGAGCTCGACCCGTTTCTTCAATCCGATGGGAAGGCCATCGACCAATTCGTTGCGAACGCTCTCGAGCTGAAGGAACTCGATCACTTCCTCGACAATCATTCGGTTCGCGATTTCCTCGCGCCGCGCCACCCACCAATAGAGCATCGTGGGAAGAACACCTGGGTGCATATGTATGTGTCTTCCCAAAAGAATGTTGTCGAGCACACTCATTCCGTTGAAGAGGGCGAGATTCTGAAACGTCCGTGCAACACCAAGTCTGGCCACCTTGTGTGGCGCCACGCCGGTGATGTCCTTTCCCGCCATGCGAACAATACCCTTGTTCGGCGGATAAAATCCCGAGATCGCATTTGTCAGCGTGGTCTTGCCGCTTCCATTCGGGCCAACAAGACCAAAAATCTCGCCATGGTTGATGGCGAGGTCCACACCGGTTACGGCGACGACACCTCCGAACCTGCGCTCGATCCCGACACATTCCAGAATCGCTTCGTCGTGGGATTGGTTTTTTTCAGGTCGCATGTACTTCATCTGCTTTGCGCTACCGGCATGTTCGAGATATCCAAAGAAATTTAAGCGATGCGGAAATAGTCTGGGCGCCCCGTCGGCCACGGATCACCCCACAACTGCTGACCACCATCGACATTCAGGACCTCTCCGGTAACGAATTTGGCGGACGGTGCAGCCAAGTAGACAACCGCTTCGGCAACGTCCCATTCGTCGCCGGCATGTCTCATCGGATTTGATTCTTCGAAGGTCGCAGCGCCTTCAGCGGTGTAATTGTGGAAACCATTGCTTTCACAACAGCCGGGAGCGACGCAGTTCACTCTGATGTTGTTGGGCGCCCATTCCACGGCGATCGATTTGGAAAGATAGATGACGCCCGCTCGCGCAGCGCAGCTGTGAGCGATCCCCGGCATGCCTCGCCAGACATCGGCGACGATGCTGATGATTGAACCCGGCCGCTTCGCCTCAATCCATCTCCGCGCCGTAGCCTGCATCATCCACCAGGTCCCGTTGAGGTTGGTGTCGATGACGGCGTTCCAACCCTTCACCGAATATTCGATGGCAGGCTGCGGGAACTGGCCGCCGGCATTGTTGACAAGGATATCGATGCCGCCCAGCTCACTCTCGGCCGCTTCTACAAACGACGTTACCTGCTCCGGATCGCGGATGGACATGGGCTGTGACAGGACTTTACCACCAAAGCCGCGCAGGCATTCTGCAGCCACAGCCAACTTCTCTTCGTTTCGGCCATTGATAGCTATGTTGGCGCCAAGCCGCGCAAACAGGACCGCAATTGCCAAGCCAAGCCCGCCGCCGGCGCCCGTGATCATGACGCCTTTGCCGGCGAAGAGATCACTCGCATACACAGTTGGTCGTTGTTTCAGGTCGTCCATCGACGACCCGAACACAGCCTTCGCCGTCATGTCTCCTCCCGTACCCATTAAGGGTCATTTTCAGAATTAATCTAACACACGTTAGAAAAGTGGTCAAGCCTGCGTCGTGCTACGCACAGAGATCAGGCTCGAAACTAATAGGACTTTGGAAGTCCGAGCGCTTTTTCCGCAATGAAAGACATCAGCATGTGAGGCGTGACAGGCACGATGTGGAACAACAGCGCTTCGCGCACGAGACGTTCAACATGGTATTCCTTGGCGTACCCAAACCCGCCAAAGGTCAATTGGGCGACTTGTGTCGCCTCGACGGCTGCCTCCGCGGCGAGGAGCTTTGCCGCATTGGCTTCCACACCGCAGGACAGTTGTGAGTCGTACAGCTCAGCAGCATGCATGACCATGAGGTTGGCTGCCTCGACTTTCGCCCAAGCTTTGGCCAGAGGATGCTGAACGCCTTGATTTTGACCAATGGGACGACCAAATACGGAGCGCTCCTTGGCATAGTCCGCTGCGCGCATGATCGCGTTGCGCGCGATGCCGATACATTCGCCGGCCACCAGGATGCGTTCGGGATTCAGGCCATGAAGTATCTGACGAAAACCCTGCCCTTCTTCGCCAATCAGGTCATTGGCCGGAACCGGCAGCCCGTCGATGAATACTTCATTGGAATCAACCGCCTTGCGACCCATCTTTTCGATCTCGCGCACATCAACGAATGTCCGGTCGAGATCGGTATAGAACAGACTCAGTCCCTCGGTTGGCTTCTCAACATCCTCGAGCCGCGTTGTCCGCGCCAGAAGTAACATTTTGTCGGCAACCTGTGCGGTCGAGATCCATACCTTTTGACCATGCACCACATAGTGATCCCCCTTTTTCACCGCCATGGTCCTGAGCTTGGTGGTGTCGAGGCCCGTAGTCGGTTCGGTTACCGCAAAACACGCCTTCTCCCGCCCTTCGATCAGGGGCTTCAGCATCCGTGCTTTCTGCTCAGCCGTTCCGAATTTCACGACCGGATTGAGCCCGAAAATGTTCATGTGGATGGCGGAAGCGGCGCTGGCGCCGCCGCCCGATTCTGCGATCGCCTGCATCATGACCGTTGCTTCTGTGATCCCCAATCCCGCGCCGCCGACCGCCTCGGGCATCGCGATCCCCAGCCAACCACCTTGCGCCATGGCCAGGTGCAAATCGTGCGGAAAGCCTCCCTTGCTGTCCCGTTCAAGCCAGTACTCGTCGTCGAAACGCGCGCAAATCCGCAGAATACTTTCGCGGATTTCGCTCTGTTGCTCAGACATCCTGAATGTCATGTCCGTTCCTCCTCAAGGGCGGTCTCAATACATCCTGTCCTCGCCAGATCTGCGATTTGTACGTCATCATAACCAAGCGCCTCCAGCACGGCGGCGGTATCCGCCCCTCTCGGGCGGCCGAGCCAGCGCAAGACACCTGGTGTAATGCTGAAATGCGGGACCGGACCGACAACATGTGTCGGGTCGCCTTCTACCGAGGCTATATCGCCCCGATGGCAAATCTGCGGATGGTCGATTATCTGCTCGACCGATAAAACGGGAGCTGCCACCGCATCGTGACGTTCGAACTCCACTTGAACCTCTGAGAAATCACGTGCCGTGATGTAGGCGTTCAGCGTGTCAAACACCTCCGTCATGTGTTGTGACATGCTGTGCAGGCTCGCAAATCTCGGATCGTCGGCCAAGGAATCGCCGCCAACCGCGCGCAGGAGACGCCGCGCTGTTTCGGCACTGCCGGCCGAAACAGTGACCCATATTCCGTCGCGTGTGCGGAACATTCCGCCCGGCGCAAAATCCATTGGCTGTCGTAATCCATTGCGGATCGGCGCGATGCCGGCGCCCGTCGCCGCCGGGACATGATAATCGATCAGTCGCAAGAGCGCCTCGAAAACGGCCAGATCCACGACCTGCCCGCGCACCACACCGCGTTCCCGCGCATATAGCGCGATCATCAGCCCAAGCGCCCCCATCAACCCCGTCGTGCTGTCAGCGGCGGGAAACCCCGGGTGCATCGGCGAACCATCGGCAAATCCGGTCAGATGCGCCAGGCCGCTCATCGCCTCCGCCGCGCGCCCGAATGCAGGCGTATCGCGCATCGGGCCATCCTGGCCGTATCCCGACACTCTAAGGATCACAAGATCGGGATTCCAACCGTGCAGCACCTCGGGCCCGATCCCGGCGCGCTCCAAAACGCCAGGCCGGAAGTTTTCGACCAGGACATCCGAGCGTTCCACAAGCTTGCGGAGTACCTTCAGCCCCTCTTCGCTTTTCCAGTCGAGACCAAGGATTTGCTTGTTGCGCGCAAGGGTCTTCCACCACACCCCCACGCCATCGATCGCCGTGGGGCCCAGGTCACGCATCATGTCCGGACGTCCCGGCGTCTCCACCTTGACGACCTTCGCTCCAAAGTCGGAAAGCAGAGAAGCGGCAAGCGGTCCGGCGATAACATGCCCGAGTTCAACGATGCGGAGGTTCTCCAGTGGCCCAACCATTATTCCGACCTTTCGCTCGAGGCAGCTTCCAATCACCTTATTCTAACATCTGTTAGATTCTCAAGTCATCATCCAGCCGAACGCAAAAAATTCGTGACACAATTGCCCGCTGCGCCTCAAATAGCCTGCCAGTCGCCCTGCCGCGCGGTTCCGGTGGGCATTCAGATCAAGGTAGCCACCACGCAAGACCCAGACTGCCGCTGTGATCTCCCGTTGGATGCAATGGCACGACCTCTTGGCTTCGTTTCGGCAGAGCGACGTTTCCGCTTCGAGGATATTTACGGGCGTATGAGGACGTGCGGCTCGATGGAAATGTCGTGTCGGCAAGGTTAAAAAGCTCGTCCGACGATCTGTTGGGTGACAACTCCGCTCAAAGACGATTCTCCAATCCATTCAGATCATCAATAAGTCGGATCGGCCGCGGTTACAGTTCCAAGAAAAGGCGCTGCGGCGGTGTGAACCAGAGTCGGGGCACGCTGACCCTTCGTTACACGGCCGCTGCAGCTACCGATATGAACAGACGCCTCATCTCATCTTGGTTATCGCGCGTAGGCGAGTTTGGCAATCAGACAGCAACTGACCTTTGTGCAACTCGCCAATCAGATAACTACCTGATCCTCCGCATCACATGAGAATCGCGGAATATCATGAACAGGACGCAGGCAATCGCGGCTTTTGTGACATCCCCGGATACGAACGGATACAGGCCGGCGGCGAGCAGCTTTTCATCATAACCGAGGAAGCTCCCCAGCCAGGCAAGTCCCGGCATGTAAATGGCAATCGAACCCGAAAGGACAGCCAGAAAGGCGCCGGACACAGGTCGAGTCCCGCTCAATCTCTGCGCAACGAAGCCGGATACAACTGCGCAAAGCAAGAACCCAATCAGATAGCCGCCAGTTGGCCCAAGAAGATAGGCTGGACCGGCGACGGCAGGCGGCGTGCCCGCGAACACCGGAAGCCCCATCAGACCCTCAAAGAGATAAACCGCCACGGTCGCGCCGGCGCGAACCGGTCCGAGGAACAGCCCCAGACAGAGGACCACGAGAGTTTGGGTTGTCATAGGCACCGGGTAAAACGGCACCACGACTTTGGCGGAGATTGCAAGAAGAAGTGTACCTAGAATGATAACGCCGACATCGCGAGCGAGGCTCATTACAGACCGCTGGTTTCCTGCTTCAATAAGCATGCCGTTCTTCCTTTCAATAGTTTCCCATAACTATGGCGTGTTCATTCACATCCGCTTGGCGACTTCTTCCAGCATGACTTCGCTGGCGCCGCCGCCAATGGCCTGAACGCGGGCATCGCGCGACATGCGTTCCACCGGTGTTTCGCGCATGTAGCCCATGCCGCCATGGAACTGGACACAGTCGTAGAGCACGCTGTTCACCAGTTCGCCGCAATAGGCCTTGACCATCGAGACCTCTTTCACGCAGTCACGGCCCGCCGCGTCCAGACCCGCGGCGTGATAGACAAGCTGACGTCCTGCCGCAATCCGCGTCTGACAGTCGGCCAGGCGTTGACGCACCACTTGCTTGTCCCACAAAACGCCGCCAAAGGCCTTGCGCTGCTTGACATAATCCACCGTCATGTCCAGCGCGGTCTGCGCCTCTGCGCAGGCCATTGCGCCCAGCACGATGCGTTCGTTCTGGAAGTTCTTCATCACCGAGTAAAAACCCCGGTTGACCTCGCCCAGCACGTTCTCGGCCGGCACGCGCACATCCTCGAAGATCAGCTCGGCCGTGTCCGAGCACAGCCAGCCGGTCTTGTTCAGCGCCCGGCCGATCGAAAAGCCCGGTGTACCCTTTTCGATCGCGAACATGGTGATCCCGCGCGAACCCTTGGCATCGGGGTCGGTCTTGGCCCCGACAAAGTAAAGGTCACCATGAACGCCGTTGGTGATGAACATCTTGGTGCCGTTCAGCACCCAGTCCGACCCGTCCTGCACCGCGCGGGTGCGCATGCCGGCCACGTCGGATCCCGCGCCCGGTTCGGTCACGGCAACGGCGGTGATCTTTTCACCCGAGGTGATCGACGGCATCCAGCGCGCCTTCTGTTCGGGCGTACCGGCGTTCTCCAGATGCGGCGAGGCCATGTCGGTATGCACCAGAACCGTGGCCGAGAAGCCGCCGAAGGTGGAACGCCCCACCTCTTCGGCCAGCATCACGCTAGCCATCACATCGAGGCCCGCGCCGCCGTATCGTTCGTCATAGCGCATGCCGAGCACGCCCAGATCGCCCATCCGGCGCAACACGTCGCGCGGTACCATGCCGTCCCTTTCCCAGGCGTCGGCCTTGGCCGTCACCTCGGTCTCGATGAAGCGCCGTAACTGGCCGCGGATCATCTCGAGGTCATCGCTGAACGGCCCGCCGGCGGAGGTGATTGCATCCTGTCTGTTCATCTCTTGTCCTCCGGATCGAGTTTGACGAGGGGGGCGTGCCCGGCGACGGTGTCGCCCGGCGCGCAATAGATTTCAGCCACAACGCCCGCGACCTGCGCGCGCAGGCTCTGCAAGAGCTTCATCGCTTCCAGCACCACCAGCGTGTCGCCGGCGGCGACATGGTCGCCGGGCGCGACGCGAATCTCGGCCACGGCGCCCGGCATCGGCGCCACCAGGGTGTCGACTCCGGCGGGCCCGCCCGCCGCGCGGCTCAGGTGCCGGCCCTCCAGCGTGCGCAGGTCCGTCGCTATCATCCCGGCGGGGGTTTGCAGATGCACCCGCCAACGATCGCCGGCGCGTTCGACATGGGCTATGCGCGAGAACGGGACGCCGCCGATACGTCCGTGCAGGCGGTCCCCGGCCAAGGCGGCGGCCTCGGCAGCGACCGTTTGGCCGTCCGGCAGCCCGGCGGCAAGCTCTGCCCCTGAGCCGGTCATGCGGATCGGCTCTTCATTGGCTGTGTCCCAATAAGATACCGCGCCGGCTCGCCCTGCGGGCGCGGTGAGCCGCCATGACCCGAGGCTTTCCCATGGCGATGCGCCCGCCGGGGCGAGATGCAGATGCAACGCCATCGCGGCGAGCGCCATGTCCTGCGCCTCGGGGGCCGGGTGCGTCCAGCCGTCGGGGAACATCTCGGCCAGGCCCGACGTGTGATGCCGGAACGCCCGGAAATCGGGATGGATCAGAAGCGCGCGCTGATAGGCCAGGTTCAGGCCGACGCCCCCGACGGCAAAAGCATCGATCGCGGTGATCGCCCGGCGGATCGCCCCGGCCCGGTCCGGCGCGTGGACGATCAGCTTGGCAATCATGGAATCGTAGTGGTGGCCGACGACCGAACCGCACTCTACTCCCGTATCCAGCCGCACGCCTGAGGGCGGCGCCCAAAGGGTGATCTGGCCCGTTTCGGGGCGGAAATTTTCGCCCGGGTTTTCGGCGGCGATGCGGATTTCAATTGCGTGCCCGTCGAATTGCACATCCGATTGCGCCAGTGTCAGCGGCTCGCCCCGCGCGATGCGCAACTGCCATTCGACCAGGTCGATGCCGGTGATCGCCTCGGTCACGGGGTGTTCCACCTGCAAGCGGGTGTTCATCTCGAGGAAGTAGTATTCGCCACGGGCCAGATCATAGAGGTATTCCACAGTGCCGGCAGAGCGGTAGCCGATTGCCTGCGCCAGCCGCACCGCCGCGGCGCGCATGTCGTCGCGCACAGCCTCGGGAAGATCGGCGGCGGGGGCTTCTTCGATCAGCTTTTGGTGGTTGCGTTGCAGCGAGCAATCGCGGTCGCCCAGATGCAGCACGGTGCCGTGGGTATCGCCGAGCACCTGCACTTCGACGTGGCGGACACGGGGCGCATAGCGTTCGAGGAACACCGCCGGATCGCCGAAGGCGCCTTTCGCCTCGGCCCGAGCTGATGCAATCGCCCCGGGGGCGTCGCCCAGGTCGGTGACAAGCCGCATCCCGCGCCCGCCGCCGCCCGCGCTGGCCTTGACCAGAAACGGCGTGCCAAGCGCCTTGGCCTCTTCCAGCAATCGCGCGTCGGACTGACCTTCGCCGCGATAGCCCGGCAGCACAGGCACACCTGCGGCTTCGGCGGCGGCCTTGGCCTCGATTTTGGATCCCATGCGGGCGATCGCGTCAGGTCCCGGCCCGATGAACACGAGGCCCGCCGCCTCGACCGCAGCGGCGAAACCGGCATTCTCAGACAAAAAGCCATAGCCCGGATGCACCGCCCCTGCCCCGGCCGCACGGGCGGCGTCCAGGATGGCATCGACGTTCAAATAGCTTTCCGACGGCGCGGCCCCGCCAATGCACAGGGCGTGATCGGCCTCGGTCACGAAGGGCGCGTCGCGGTCGGCCTCCGAAAACACCGCCACGCTTTCCAGCCCCAGCTTGCGGCACCCGCGCTGGATGCGGCGGGCGATCTCGCCCCGGTTGGCGATCAGGACGCGAGTGAAACTCATTTGACCCGCCATGACGGGATGGCTTTGTTGATAAAGCTGTTGATCCCCTCGATGCCTTCCTCCGTCTCCCAGGCATCGGCCAGCCGGTCGGCGGTGTAGATCATGTTGGTTTCCAGATCGTGGGACGCGACATAGGCGACCAGCGCCTTGGTATCGGCCACGGCGCCAGGGGCGGCCTGCAGATGATCATGCACCACTTTCTCAACCGCTGCATCCAACTGATCGGCGGCCACGACTTCGGTCAACAGACCGATCCGTTCGGCGCGTGTGCTGTCGAAGAGCGCCCCGGAGAGCATGGTTTCGCGGGAATGCACCTTGCCGATGCGGGCCACGACGTAGGGCGAGATGTTGGCCGGCAGCAGGCCGAGCCTGACCTCGGTCAGACCGAACCGCGCGCCTTCGGCACCGATCGTGTAGTCGCAGACCGAAATCATGCCGACCCCGCCGCCATAGGCCGGTCCGTTGATCTTTCCGATCAGCGGTTTGGGCAGGGTATCAAGGCGGCGCAGCAAACGCGCCAGCGTGGCGCTCTGGTCCACCCGCTCGGCGCGCGATTTTTCGACGTTGGAGGCGAACCAGTTGAAATCCCCCCCGGCACAGAAGCTTTTGCCGTTGCCGGTCAGCACCACGACGCGCACCGTGTCATCGGCGGCCAGCTTCACGGCTGCGCCGTAAAGTTCGGCGATCAGATCGCCGTTCAGGGCATTGTGCTTGTCCGGGCGGTTCAGCGTTACCGTGGCGACGCCGCGCGCATCCGTTTCGACAAGGATCGTTTCATGGCTCTCGGTCACGTCCGGCCCTCACATTCTGAACACGGGGGTATGGCGCCTGGCCTCGGGCACCGAAGAGACAATGGCCAGGCAAAGCCCGAGGATGTCGCGTGTCTGGCCCGGTTCGATCAGCCCGTCATCCCAAAGCCGCGAAGTGGCGTAATAGGGATCGGACTGTTCGCCATACTGGGCGCGCACCTCAGCCTCGATCTTCGCAAGGTCGGCCGCCAGCTTTTCCGGCTCGCCCCCCTTATGGCGGCGCAGTTCCAGCATCACGTTGGTGGCGATGTCGGCGGACATGGTGGCAAGTTCCGCCGTGGGCCAGGCAAAGAGGAAATTCGGCGCGAAACCGCGCCCGCACATGCCGTAGTTTCCGGCCCCGTATGAGCCGCCCAGCAGAACCGACAGGCGCGGCACCTTGGCAACGGACATGGCATAGACCAGCTTGGCGCTGTCCTTGGCGATACCGCCGCGCTCGGCCTCGGTGCCGACCATGAAACCTGAGATGTTATGCAGGAACAGAAGCGGGATATTGCGCTGATCGCACATCGACACGAATTGCGCACCTTTCAGCGAACTGTCGGACAAAAGCGCCCCGTTGTTGGCCAGGATACCAACGCGATAGCCGTGGATGCGCGCCGTACCGCAAACCAGCGTTTCGCCCCATCCCGGCTTGAACTCGCGGAACTCGCCCGCGTCGATCATCCGCAACAGCACCTCGCGCATGTCATAGGGCTGTTTGCGGTCGGCGCTGATCACGCCAAGCAGCTCTTCAGGATCGTGGGCGGGCGCTTCGGGGGGCTGGTCCGGATGCATCTGGCGCGACTGGCCCAGTTCGGCCACGATGTCGCGCATAAGTGCCAATGCGTGGTACTCATCTTCGGCCAGATGGTCGGACACCCCCGAAACGCGCGAATGCATCTCGGCTCCGCCCAGCGTTTCGCCATCGACCTCTTCGTTGATCGCCACCTTGACGATCGACGGCCCGCCCAGATGGATGCGCGCGTTGCCGCGCACCATGATGACCTCGTCCGACAGCGCCGGGATATAGGCCCCGCCCGCCGTGCAGCCGCCAAACACGGCCGAGATCTGCGGCAGGCCGCTGGCGGACATGTTGGTCTGGCGATAAAAGGAATTGCCGAAATGGCGGGCATCGGGAAAGACCCGGTCCTGTTCAGGCAGATAGGCCCCGCCGCAATCCACCAGATAGAGACAGGGCAGCCGGTTTTCAGCCGCGATTTCCTGGGCGCGGATGTGTTTTTGGACTGTCTCGTGGTAGAAGGAGCCGCCCTTCACGGTGGCATCATTGGCGATCATCATGCAGGGCAACCCGTGGACGATGCCGATGCCGGTGACGATCCCGGCGCCGGGCACCTCGCCCCCGTATTGCCCGTAAGCGGCCAGCGACGACAGTTCCAGAAACGCGGTGCCGGGATCGACCAGCAGGTCGATCCGTTCCCGCACCAGAAGCTTGCCGCGCTTGCGGTGCCGCGCGACCATATCGGGACGTCCGCCCGCCGTTGCCGCGGCGACGCGGTCGCGTAGGGTCTGGACCCGCGCGCGCTGCGCCGCGTGGTTGCGGGTAAAGACTTCGGATGCGGTCAGTACCGCGGTTTCAAGTCGCGCCAACCCTCAACCCCCGGTATCGTCTAGGATGCCGTGCAGGAACACATCGGCATAGGATTGCGATAGCGCGCTGGCGCTGCCGCGTTTCGGATCGAACCATTCCAGCGTGGCATTGAGAGCGCCGATCAGCATCAGGCGCAGGCGGCGGATGTCTACATCCGGTTTCAGCGCTCCCTTGTCGCGGAGCCGCGCCAGCAGGCTGTCCCACTCGGCCTCGTAGGCGCGGCGCGTGGGAAGGTTGGCATCGCGGACCGATTGTGGAACCTGCCCGAAGATGCGCACATTGGCCGAGGAATAATCGCTGACATCCAGAAGCGCGCGCAGATGCGCCTCGATCGCGGCGCGCAGGACGGCCTCGGCGCTTGCGCCGGCCGGCTGCGCCGACACCGCCTGGCGCATCCGGTCGTGAACCGCTTGGATGCCGGCATCGAGGATCGCCGCAACGATCTCGTCCTTAGAGCCGAAATGGTAATATATGCTGCCCGCCTTGATCCCGGCGGCATCGGCGATTTTTCTGAGCGATACGGACCCGTAGCCCTGTTCACGGAAAAGCCGCGCCGCAATATCCAGCACGCCATCCCGCCCGACCGCGCTGCGCGATGTCTCGTTGACCTTGCTCGCGTGGGTATCAGCCATGGGTCTTCATTTTACCTCAACACCTAACTAACGACTGTTAGGCACATGAAGCCAGTGAGTCAACCGTCCTGAACGTTTTGGATTGGAGTTTGGAAAAATCCGAGCAAACCTCTTATGGCCGCCCGGACGAGCACGTTCTTCAATGGACCCGATTACAGGGCCCGGGTCGAAGTTCTAGATCACGAACCCGCCGCCACAAATAATGTGCTGGCCCGAGATAAAGTTCGATTCCGGCGAGCAGAACAGATAGACGGCGCCGGCGGCCTCCTGCGGCGTGCCCACACGACCCAGCGGAATCATCCGCTCCATCTGCGACAGAAGATCGGGATTCACGCCGACCTTGATCTCCTTGTCCTCGACCTTGATCGTGCTGTCGCCTTTTGCACTGCCTTCGGTCAGGCGGGTGCGGATCGGACCGAACGCCACCGCGTTCACATTCACCTTGTAGCGCCCCCATTCCTTGGCCATCGTCCGGGTGACCCCCAGAATGCCTGCCTTGGCGGCGGAATAGTTGATCTGACCGGCATTGCCGCCGGTCCCCGCGATGGACGAAATGTTAACCACTTTGCGGAACACTTCCTGCCCGGCGGCGGCTTCTTCCTTGGCCTTGGCGCTGATCACCGGCTGGGCGGCGCGCAGGATCTTGAAGGGTGCCGTCAGGTGGACGTCGATGATCGCCTGCCACTGTTCGTCGGACATCTTCTGAACGACGCTGTCCCAAGTGTAGCCTGCGTTGTTCACGATGATATCGAGCCCGCCGAAGCTGTCTACGCCGGTCTTGATGAACCGTTCGGCGAACCCGCCTTCGGTGACGCTACCGGCGCAGACCACGGCCTCGGCACCCATCGCGCGCACCGCCTCGGCGGTTTCATTGGCCGGATCGGCGTCCAGATCGTTGATCACCACGCGCGCCCCTTCCGAGGCCAGTTTCAGCGCGATTTCCCGGCCGATCCCCCGGCCCGACCCCGAAACCAGCGCCACGCGCCCGTCGAGTTTTCCCGTCATGACGTCTCCTCCCGATCCGTTTCGTCAGGCTTTTTCATAAAGCGTGGTCACGCAGGCCCCGCCGAGGCCCAGATTGTGCTGCAGCGCCAGGCGCGCGCCGTCGACCTGGCGCGCATCGGCCTGGCCGCGCAGCTGCTGGACAAGCTCGGTGCATTGCGCAAGGCCGGTCGCCCCCAGCGGATGCCCCTTGGACAACAGACCGCCGGACGGGTTGGTCACGTATTTGCCGCCATAGGTGTTGTCGCCATCATCGACGAATTTCGCCGCATCGCCGCGCCCGCAAAGGCCGAGCGCCTCGTAGGTGATCAGCTCGTTATGGGCAAAGCAGTCGTGCAGCTCGACCACGTCTATATCCTGCGGCCCGATGCCCGCCGCCTCGTAGACCTGATCGGCCGCGCGCTTGGCCATCGAGAAGCCGACCACCTCGCGCATGTCATGGGCGTTGAAGGTCTCGGGGCCGTCCGTCGTCATCGCCTGCGCCGCGATCCGCACCGAGCTGTCGAGCCCGTGTCTGTCGGCGAACTCCTTGGAGCAGATGATCGCCGCGGCCGCGCCACAGGTGGGCGGGCAGGCCATCAGCCTTGTCATCACGCCCGGCCAGACGACCTGGGCCGCCATGACTTCTTCGGGCGTCACTTCCTGCCGGAACAGGGCAACCGGGTTCCTGGCGGCGTGGCGGCTGGCCTTGGCGCGGATCTTGGCGAAGGTTTCCAGCGTCGTGCCGAACTCCTCCATATGCGCCTTGCCGGCGCCGCCGAAATAGCGCAGCGCCAGCGGGATCTCCGGGTTGCCCACGAGATCGTCGGTTTCCTCGTCGAACGAGGCGAAGGGGCTGACCCGGTCGTGGAACATCGCGCCGATCGCGCCGGGCTGCATCTGCTCGAAACCCAGCGCCAGGGCGCAGTCCACAGCGCCGCTCTCGACCGCTTGGCGCGCCAGAAACAGCGCCGAGGATCCGGTCGAGCAGTTGTTGTTCACGTTCACGACCGGAATTCCGGTCATGCCGACCTGATACAGCGACCGTTGGCCGCAGGTGCTGTCGCCATAAACATAGCCCACATAGGCCTGCTGCACCTTGTCATAGTCGAGCCCCGCATCGGCCAACGCGGCGCGCGTGGCAGTCGCGGCCATCACGTCATAGCTTTCCGATTTCCCAGGTTTCTGGAACGGGACCATCCCGACGCCGGCGACATACGCTTTGTCCTTCATTTCTCTCGCTCCCTTTTCGTTCGGGCACTCCGATACCGGCGCCACGCATTTTCTATCAATTGTTAGATTTTTAGATGCCGGAATGAAGTCGTGTCAATATCCTACATTAGGGCGCGACGTGCTTGAACATTTTTCTAACAACTGTTTGGATAACGTCGCATGAGCCAATCAAGGATACGGTTTGGCGCTTTATGGTAAAAAGCAGGAGCATCCCGGTTGTCAGCGTTTGCAAATTCCGCGAGCCTGGAGGGGAACCAGACTGGCGAGGCAATTGAGGGAACTCCTGCATACGGGTCCAGCATTGACGGATAACCGCGGCAGTCGATGGAGCACGACATGGCGAACTGTTACGAATTCAAAGGCTTCGTTCCGGTCATTCCCGAGGACACTTTCGTTCATCCCCAGGCGATGCTGATCGGAAACGTGATCCTCGGTCACGGTTGCTACATCGGCCCCGGAGCCAGCCTGCGCGGCGATTTCGGACGGATCGTGGTCGGGGATGGCGCGAATGTTCAGGACAATTGCATCCTGCATTCCTTCCCTGGCCGCGACGCGGTGGTGGAACCGGACGGCCATATCGGCCACGGCGCGATCCTACATGGCTGCACCATCGGACGAAACGCTCTGGTCGGCATGAATGCCGTCATCATGGACGGGGTGATCCTTGGCGCGGAATCGATCGTCGGCGCCCAAGCCTTTGTGCGCGGCGAGACGGTGGTCCCGCCGCGCTCGATGGTGGTCGGATCGCCGGCCAAGGTGATCCGAGAGGTCACCGAAAAGGAAGTGGCATGGAAGACGCGCGGCACCGCGGAATACCAGCAACTTGCGCGGGATTGCCTGGCCGGGCTAAAGCCCGTCGCGCCTTTAGGAAGGGTGGAAGAGAACCGCCCCGAAATGGCGGCCTCGGACGTCGTGTCCATCCAGGAGGCACGGCGCCAGCCCAACTGAAACGCTTGGGACCTGTTCTGTCGGGGCGGCGATACAGTGCCGCCCCCGGGGTCCTCACAGCCGGAATATCCCGTAATGCGGCTCGTCGATCGGCGCGTTCAAAGACGCGGAGATCGACATGCCGAGCGCGTTGCGCGTATCGGCCGGGTCGAGGATGCCGTCGTCCCACAATTCCGAGGTCGAGGTATAGGCCTCGACATCGCGCTTGTATCTTTCCAGCACCGGTTCGCGGATCGCGGCGATCTCCTCTTCGGTCAGCTCTTTGCCTTCGCGCTGAAGCTGCCGGATCTTGACGTCCGCCATGGTGTTGGCAGCCTGATCCGCGCCCATCACGCCGATCTCGGCCTGGGGCCACATGAACAGCGTGCGCGCATCCCAGGCCCGCCCGCACATGCCGTAATTGCCTGCCCCGTAAGACGCATTGGCGATCACGGTGAATTTAGGCACGACCGAGCCGCCCTGCGCCATCAGCATCTTGGCGCCGTCCTTGGCGATGCCGCGTTCTTCGTATTCGCGGCCCACCATGTAACCGGTGATGTTCTGGAAAAAAACCAGAGGCGTGCGGTTCTGGTTGCAAAGCTGCATGAAATGCGCGGCCTTGAGCGAGCTGTCGTTGAACAGCACCCCGTTGTTGGCAAGAATGCCGACCTTGTAGCCCCAGATATGGGCAAAGCCGCACACCATCGTGGTGCCATAGTCGGGCTGATATTCGTGAAAGCGCGAACCGTCCACGATCCGGGCCAGAACCTCGCGCATGTCGAACTGGGTTTTCCGGTCCTTGGGAATGATCCCGTAGAGTTCCTTTGGATCGTAGTAAGGCTCCTCGAAGGCCGCGGTTTCGATGATCGTTTTCGGCGTGCGCTTCCACTGGCCGACAATCTCGCGGGCCAGTGAAAAGGCGTGCTGTTCGGTCGCGGCGCGGTAGTCGCCCGTGCCCGAAACTGAGGTGTGCATGACCGCGCCGCCTAGTTCCTGAACGCCGACCTCCTCGCCGGTGGCCGCCTTGACCAGCGGCGGACCGCCCAGAAAGATCGCCCCTGTGCCTTCGATGATGATGTTGTAGTCGCTCAGCGTCGGCACATAGGCGCCGCCAGCCGTGCAGTGCCCGCCGACCACGGCGATCTGCGGGATATTGGCCTGGCTCAGCTTGACTTGGTTGCGAAACACCCGCCCTCCCAGATACCGGTCGGGAAAGACGCCGTGCTGCAAGGGCAGGAAACCGCCCGCGCTGTCGCAGATATGGATGACCGGCAGGCGGTTTTCCAGCGCCACATCCAGAAGGCGCACGACCTTTTTCACCGTATGGGGATACCATGCGCCGCCTTTGACGCTGGCATCGTTGGCGTGAATGGCGACCTCGCGACCCTGTACGATGCCGATGCCGGTCACCACGGCGGCGCCGGGGACCGCGCCATCGTATTCGCGGCAGGCGGCCAGGGTTGAAAACTCCAGGAACGGCGTGCCGGGGTCCAGCAGCAGTTCCAGCCGATCGCGCACGCCCAGCTTGTTCTGCCGGGCCAGACGCTCGATGTCGCGCTGCGGGCGTTCGTAGCGGGCCGCGTGCTGGCGGGCGTGGAACTCTTTCAACCGCTCTGACATCGCGGCGAAATTGGCCTTGAAGTCGGCCGCGTTGGTGTCGATCTGGCTTTCAATCCGGCGCATGGTCACTTCTCCTCCGGTGCCAACTGGGCAAGGACGGCCTTCAGCCCGAAACTGTCGCCGGCGGCAAATGGCATCTCGGCGATCACGCCGTCGCGCGGCGCGGACAGGGTGGTCTCCAGCTTCATGCTTTCGATTACCAGCAGGGGCTGCCCTTCCTTGACGGCGTCTCCGGGTTTGAACGCCACCGACACGACGACCCCCGGCATCGGCGCCACGATGCGGTCATCTGCTGCGCCGCCATCGCTTCCGGCCAGACGCCGAGCGGGATCGACCCGCCCAATCTCGTACGCCCGACCGTTCAGGTGCACGAAGGTCGAATCGGGTCCGATGGCGAGCCGCAGCTCTTGCACGACGCCCCGCGTCCGAAGGACATGGCCGCCCGGTTCCCCGGTTGCGTCCAACTGGCAGGGAACCGCGCCATCGGGCGTGTTCAGGATAAAGCGGCTCCCATCATGGATGAGCCAGCATTCGGTTTCGACGCCGCCGACCTGGAATATCCTGCGCATCAGTTTCTCCACCCACCCATCTTGCGGTGCATCGCCGGTATCTGCATCACTTCGGCCACCAACCGTTCGTCCGACAGGGCCGCCGCCGCCATCAGCAGGTCGGACACGTCATCGCCCGGCGTGGTCAGCGTCTTTGCCTCTTCGGCCAGAAAACCTGTCGAGACGTCACCCGAGGCGAAGCGGGGATGGGCGAGGATCGCATCCAGATAGCCGGTATTGGTCGTCACCCCGAGGATGACGTAGTTCCGCACCGCCTGCCGCGCGCGAGCAATAGCCTCGGCCCGATCGGCGCCGTATATGATAAGCTTGGAAAGCATCGGGTCGAAGTCGGTCGTGACCTTGCCGCCGTCAAGAATGCCGCTGTCCACGCGGACGCCTTCGCCACGGGGTTCGTCCAGCAGCAGGATATCGCCGATCGCGGGGCGAAAATCGGCCGTCGCATCCTCGGCGCAGATACGCAGTTCGATAGAATGACCAATCTGCGGGATGTCGGCCTGCGAGACGCTGAGCCCGTCGCCCGCCGCGATGCGCAACTGCTCGGCGACCAGATCGAAGCCCGTTACCATCTCGGTCACGGGATGTTCGACCTGAAGACGCGTGTTCATCTCCAAGAAATAGAACGCGCCATCTGGGGCATAGATGAACTCGACCGTACCGGCGCCGCGATAGTTGACGGCGCGGGCAATCCCGGCGGCGGTCTCGCAGATGTTCAGACGTTGCTCGGGTGAGAGCGCCGGAGAGGGCGTTTCCTCGATGATCTTCTGGAACCGGCGCTGGATCGAGCATTCGCGTTCCCAGAAATGGACCACATCGCCCTGCCCGTCGCCCATCACCTGCACCTCGATATGGCGCGGGCGTTCGATGTAGCGTTCCACGAACAGCCGCCCGTCGCCGAAATAGCGCTCGCCCTCGCGGCGCGCGGTTTCGATCTCGGTCTCCAGCGTGCGGTCCTCGCGCACAACGCGCATGCCCTTGCCGCCGCCGCCGGCCGAGGGCTTGATCAGCAGCGGATAGCCAACGGCGCGGGCGCGTTCGACAAAACTCGCCGGATCGTCGTCCTCAATGGCGGAGGGAGCGACGGGAAAGCCGCGCTCCTCGACGAAGGCCCGCGCGCGCACCTTGTCGCCCATCAGGTCGATGACCTGCGACGTCGGGCCGACGAAGGTGATGCCCGCCTGTTCCAGCGCGGCCACGAAGCCCGCGTTCTCGGAGAGAAATCCATAGCCGGGATGCACCGCATCCGCGCCGATCCGCATTGCCGCCTCGACGATCTGCGGGATATCGAGATATGCCGCCACCGGGGTCGGCCCCTCGATCGTCACCACCTCGTCGGCAATCAGGTGGGCCGGCCCCTCCTGTTCGAAGGTATGCCGCAGGACGGCAGTTGCCAGCCCCTGCGCCATGGCGGTGCGCAGCACGCGTGCCGCGATTTCGCCCCGGTTGGCGACAAGCAGTTTGGAAATGCTCATTTTTTTCCTTTCACGCACTCTTGGCAGGGCGCAGCCCGTCGCGCGCGGCCAGATCGGCGGGCACGGGTATTTCGATGTCGAGCAGCATCTGCGCGAAGCCCTTGCCTTGCGGATCGATGCGGACCGAGGCGATGCCGCCGCCGCCCAGAGACTCGTGCAGAAGGAAGTTCAGTGCATTGCTGCCCGGCAGGTCGAAACGCTCGATCACTCCGTTGCAGAGGTGTGCAAAGTAGCCCTTCACCACCTCTTCGGTCAGGGCGGTGCGGATATAGGGCAGGTAATCCGGCTTGCGCGCCAGAATGCCGATATTGGCGATGTCCCCCTTGTCGCCGGAGCGGCCCCAGGCCAAGTCCACCAGCCGCACCTTGACCGCGTCCGGACCGGCCTCGCGGCCTTCCGCCGACGGCGCCGCGGGCGGATCGAGGCGCACCGCCTCGGCAGCGATGGCGACGGGCACACCCGCGCCGTCGACCTCGACCGCGAGGGGAGTATCGGCCTTGTCCATCAGGAAAGAGAACAGCCGCACCACCGGCTGCACCTTGGGCCGTCCGGCGAAGAACCCGGTCAGACCCTGCGCGGTCGAAATCGCCATCGGTGCGATTTCTCCGGCAAAGATATTCAGCGCGGCGCGATCGTCATGGACCGCGCCGATCTTCAGCACCACCTCGCGCGTCTGTGCCCGGGCATTGGCGCCATAGGCGGCCTCGGCGCCCAGCACCTCGACGCTGACCTGCCGGAAATCAGCGAGGTTCCTGTTGCGGAAAATTCGGCGGCAGCGTGTCAAAATTGCCTCGGCAACCCTCTCAGCCTTGGCGGGGGCGTCGATAGCGGCAAGCGTAAGCGTAGTGATGGCGCGCCACCCGTCGGCATGGGTCGCCGAGACTTTGTAGCTGCCGGTGCGCCCCAACCCCCTGCCGCCCTTGACCAGCACCCGGTCGGGGCCGACCTGCTCCAGGGTGACCCCGGACCAGTCGCAGATCACGTCCGGCAGAAGGTAGGCGCGCGGATCGCCGATCTCGTACAGCATCTGCTCGCCGACCGATCCGGGCACCACCAGGCCGCCTGTGTCCGGCGTCTTGGTCATGACGAAGCTGCCGTCCTCGGAGACCTCGACGATGGGCATGCCCATGTCGTCCCAGCCGGGCACGTCCCTCCAGTCGGTGAAGTTGCCCCCCGTGCCCTGCGGGCCGCATTCGATCAGGTGGCCGGCCAGCGAGCCCTGGCTGAGCTTGTCCCAATCGTCATCCTTCCAGCCGAATTCATGCATCAAGGAGCCCAGCGCCACCGCGCTATCGGCGCAGCGCCCCGTGATCACGATCTCGGCTCCCGCATCCAGCGCCACGGCGATGGGGCGAGCGCCCAGATAGGCGTTCATGCTCCAGACATCCCCGGGGAAGGCGGCGCCCGAGAACATTTCTGTCTCGCCGCGGGCGCGGATTTCGTCCGCGCGGTCCAGAAGGTCGTCGCCCAGCACGACGCCGATAGAGATGTCGACGCCCGCCGCCTCGGCCGCCCTGGCCAGCGCGTCGCGGCAGCCGCGCGGGTTCACCCCGCCGGCATTGGCCACTACCTTGATCCCCTTGGCCTTGATCTCGGCCAGCCAGGGTACCAGCGCCCTGACGAAATCCGGGGCGAACCCTGCCTCGGGCGACTTCGCCCGCGCACGCGCCATCAGCGACATCGTCACCTCGGCCAGGTAATCGAACACCAGATAGTCGATCCCGCCCTTGTTCACCAATTGCCCAACGGCTTCCGGCGTGTCGCCCCAGAAGCCGGACGCGCATCCTATGCGCAGCTTTCGATCCGGCATATCGTCCTCCTGCCTGGGCTCAGCGCCCGGTCCATTCCGGCATGCGCTTGCCGATGAAGGCCGCGAAGCCCTCTCGCGCGTCTTCCGTCTGCGCCACCCGCGGTAACAGCGATTCGGCAAACCGCATTTGCTGCGGATAGGTCATGTCCTCCATCGCGTGACAGGCGTATTTGCCCAGCCGGATCGCGGTCGGCGATTGCGCGGCGATCTGGGCGACCAGCTCATCGACCTTGGCATCCAGGCTGCTTGACTCTGTCACGTAATTCACCAAATCGTAGCGCAGCGCCTCTTCTGCCGTCAGAGGTACACCGGTGATGAACATCTCCATCAGCCGCCGCCTGGGCAGCACCCGCATCATCGACGGCACAATTGTCATGGGAAACAGGCCCACCTTTACCTCCGGCGTTCCAATCCGGGCGTGATCGACCATTACTGCGAGATCACAGGCGCAGATGATACCTGCGCCCGCGCCCATCGCCACACCATTGATTCGCGCGATGGTCGGCTTCTTGCAGGCCTCGATTTTCTCGAACAACTGACCGGCAAAGTGGCCCGGCTCGGAGGGGTCCATCACAAACGGGCCACCATCGGCACCCGCCTTGATGTCGCCACCAGCACAAAAGGCGCGTTCGCCCGCCCCCGTCAGCACGATTACGCGGCAGCCGGGATCGGCCTCCGCTTTTGAGATCGCAGCAATGATCCCCTCAGCGACGTCCCGGTTCAACGCATTTCGCTGGTCGGGACGG
This sequence comes from Nisaea sp., assembly GCF_039990255.1. Taxonomy (GTDB): domain Bacteria; phylum Pseudomonadota; class Alphaproteobacteria; order Thalassobaculales; family Thalassobaculaceae; genus Nisaea. Next base: position 79,292 of record NZ_JBDXGG010000025.1, read on the forward strand.
TTAATCGTGATGCGGATCTCGCGTCCGTCGCTCTTACAAAGCACAACCTGATCGGTCATTTTCCCTGCCCCCCCATTTGCGCCACCCAATCGCACTCAACGCCCGACCATGAACGCGGTGCCTTGAAATATTTTCTAACATATGTTTGATTTTGGTCAACAGTGGAAGCTGCCAAGCCGATTGGGAGGATTTGGAATGAGTGTTCAGGCAGGGCCGAAGTTGGCCGAGCTAGAGGCCATAAAGGCCAATTACTCGCTGACAGGCGAACAGCGTCAGATCGTCGATCATGTGGACCGCGTTTCGCGCGAGTTGCTGCATCCGCTGCAGGAAAGAATGGATGCGGAAGAATGGTGGCCCGAGGATCTGTTCAAGCAGATGGGCGAACTTGGGCTTCTGGGCGTCACCGCCCCAGAAGAATTGGGGGGATCAGGTCAGGACGAATTCACCCAGGCACTGGTATCTCAAGTGATTTCGAAATGGAACCCGGCCGTCGGGCTGTCGCACGGGGCACATGACAACCTGTGCCTTAACAACATCCTGCGCAACGGCTCGGAAGAGCAGGTGAAGAAATACGTTCCCGGCCTTTGCTCGGGCGAACTCGTTGGAGCCCTTGGCCTGACCGAACCCGGCGCGGGGTCCGATGCGCTGGGTTCGATGGCGACGACGGCGCGGAAAGACGGCGACGACTATGTCATCAACGGCTCGAAGATCTACATCACCAACGGCCCGATCGCCGACGTGATTCTGCTCTATGCCAAGACCGACAAGTCCAAGGGCGCCAAGGGAATTTCCGCGTTCATCGTCGAGACGGACAATCCCGGCTTCAAGGTGGCGCAGAAGCTGGACAAGATGGGGTTCCGCGGCTCGCCCACAGGGGAATTACTGTTCGAGGATTGCCGGGTGCCGGCCTCGGCCTTGGTCGGCGCCGAAAACAGCGGCGTATCGGTGGTGATGAGCGGGCTGGACCTGGAACGTGCCATGGTCGCCTCGGTCTGTGTCGGCATGGCCGAGCGCGCCCTGGAACTGGGCCTGGAATACGCCAAGCTCCGCGAACAGTTCGGCAAGCCGATCGCAAGCTTTCAGATGGTGCAGTCGAAACTGGCCGAGATTTATATCGAGCTAGAGACCGCCCGCGCCTTTGGCCACCGGGCACTGGCGGCCTGCGTCGGCCTGCCCAAGGGCGCCGGCGGCCGCGGCCAGATCCACAAGCTGACCGCGGCGGCCTGTCTTTACGCCGGCGAGGCGTTCAACAAGGCGGTGACCGAGGCCTGCCACATCCATGGCGGTTCCGGCTACATGCAGGACACCGAGATCAACCGGCTCTATCGCGCCAACAAGCTTCTGGAGATCGGCGCCGGCACCAGCGAGGTGCGCAAGATCATCATCGCCGAAGAACTGTTGCGCGCCTGAGGGAGGACATGACTATGAACCAGACTTTCCGCAATGCCCCCGACCTGCCCTCGCATTTCATGACCGATGAGCAGCAGGCGCTGGCCGATCAGGCCGGCAAGTTCTTTTTCTCCGAGTTCCATCACCTGAACGCGGAGATGGACAACACCGACGACCTGCCGGCCTCGGTTTTTCCGACACTTGGCGAGATGGGCTATCTCGGGCTGAACGTTCCGCCCGAGTTCGGCGGCGCCGGGCTGGATTTCACCTCGGCCTGCATCATCACTGAGCAGTTGTCGCGCGCCTCGGCCGCCATCGGGCTGACCCATGTGGCCCACGACAATCTGTGCGTCAACAACATCTACCGCAACGCCAATGATGATCTGCGGAAAAAATATCTGCCAGGCCTCTGCGACGGCTCGCTGATCGGCGCCCTGGGCCTGACCGAACCCGGTGCCGGGTCGGACGCGCTCGGCTCGATGCGCACTACCGCGCGGAAGGACGGCGACGACTACATCCTGAACGGCGCCAAGATCTACATCACCAACGGGCCGGTCGCCGATCTGGTGCTGGTCTATGCCAAGACCTCGCCCGAGAAGGGCGCCAAGGGCATTTCCGCATTCATCGTGGAAACCGACACGCCCGGTTTCAAGGTGGCACAGAAGCTGAACAAGATGGGGTTCCGCGGCTCGCCCACCGGGGAACTGGTGTTCGAGGATTGCCGCGTTCCCGCCCGCAACATGGTCGGCAAGCTCGACGGCGGCGTGGCCGTCACCATGTCCGGTCTGGATCTGGAACGCGCCATCGTCTGCTTCAACGCGCTCGGCATCGCGCAGCGGGCGCTCGATATCTCGATCGACTACGCCAAGACCCGCCAGCAATTCGGCAAGCCCATCGCCAGTTTCCAGATGGTACAGGCGATGCTGGCCGACATGTACACCCAAATCGAGGCGGCGCGCAGCCTGTCGCTGAAGACGGCGGCCATGTGCGAGGGCCTGGAAGAGGGCGCCGGCGGGCGCGGCGAGATCCACAAGCTGACCGCCGCCGCGATCTTCAAGGCCGCCGCGGCAACCTCGTTCGTGCTGGACAAGGCGGTGCAGATCCACGGCGGCTCGGGCTATATGCGCGACACCGAGGTGAACCGGCTGTTCCGCACGGGCCGGGTGCTGGAGGTCGGCGCGGGCACACAGGAGGTGCGCAAGCTGATCATCTCCGGTGAGCTTCTGAAGAACTGAGGCGCGCCATGACACAGCAGAAACAGAGATACGCATCCGATCTCATGGCCGGCCAGGTTGCCCTGGTGACAGGTTCGGGGTCCGGCATGGGGCGCGCCACAGCGCTTGAAATGGCCTCTTGCGGAGCCAGGCTGGCCTTGTTCGCGCGCCGCGAAGACCCCCTGCAGGAAACCGCAGAGATGATCCGCGCGGCAGGCGGCGAGGCCTTCGTGGTGCCGGGCGACACCCGCAACGAAGACAGCATCGAAGCGGCGATGAAGCGCATCAAGGGCCATTACGGTCGGCTTGACGTGCTGGTGAACAACGCGGGCGGGCAATACATCGCCGCCGCCCGCGATATCACCAACAAGGGCTTTGAGGCCGTGATCCGCAACAATCTGATCGGATCGTGGCAGATGACCCGCGCCGCGGCGGATCATTTCATGTACGACAACGGCGGATCGATCGTTTTTGTCACGGCCATTTCGGCCCGAACCGCGCTGACCGGGTTCACGCACACCGTCGCCGCCCGCGCCGGTGTGACGGGCATGATGAAAACGCTGGCCGCCGAGTGGGGCGAATACGGCATCCGCCTGAACTGCGTCGCCCCGGGCACGATCAAGACCGAGGCGCTCGGACGCTATCCCATTTCGCCGGACCACTGGAAACAGCTGAACCGTTCGGTTCTGAACCGGATGGGCGCGGCCGAGGACATTTCCGGCACGATCATATTCCTTGCGTCCAGATTGGGGGAATTCATCACGGGCGAAGACATTTATGTGGATGGTGGCGAAACCCTGCATCTGGGACACGACGCACGTGACATGATCAACCCCGAGATGTTCGAAAAGCGCGAGCGCGGAGATGGAAAGAATGAGTGAGACCCCAGTCCTGCTGGACATCTCCGACCGGATCGCCACGGTCACGCTGAACGACCCCGCGCGCCGGAACCCGGTTACCGGAAATGACATGATCGGTGCGCTTCTGGAGACCTTCGCGAAGGTGCAGGCAGACCCGCAAGTCAGCGTCATGATCCTGACAGGCGCCGACCCGGCCTTTTGCGCGGGCGGCGACATCAAGGAGATGAACGACCCCGACAGCGTGTTCCGCAAGGAGCCGCTTGCGACCGCTCAAAGCTATGTCGATGGGGTACAGCGCCTGCCCCAGGCTCTTTACAACCTCGACATCCCGACCATCGCGGCCGTGAATGGCGCGGCCGTCGGCGCCGGGTGCGATCTGACCATGATGTGCGACATGCGCATTGCCTCGCAGAACGCGAAGTTCGGCGAGGTCTTCATCAATCTCGGCATCATTCCCGGCGATGCGGGCAGTTGGTTCCTGTTGCGCCGACTGGGGCATCAGAAAGCGGCGGACCTGACCTTTTCGGGCCGGATGGTGGGCGCCGAAGAGGCGCTCGAGCTGGGCATGGTGCTAGAAGTCGTCGCCCATGATATGCTGATGGAATGTGCCCGCGAACGCGCCGCGGTCATCGCATCCAAGCCGCCTCGGGCCGTGCGCGTCGCCAAACGCCTGTTGCGCAACGCCGAACGCATGGATCTTCCCGATTTCCTGAATGCGGCCGCGGCATATCAGGCCTTGATGCACCAGACCGAAGACCATCACGAAGCCATCGCGGCCTTTCTGGAAAAACGAAAACCGAATTTCACCGGCCGCTGAAAGACAGATTGAATGTCCGAAATCACGCAAGAAAAGATGGACCAGATCGCGCAGATGTGGAACGCGCGCGGGAAGGGGCTGATCACCCACATGGCGTTGAAGATCGAGGAGGTCTCGACCGAAGCTGTCCAGGTGCGGATGCCGTTCAATCCCGATTTCTGTGTCGACAGCGATCAGACCCTGCTGCATGGCGGCATTCTGACCGCGCTGCTCGACAGTGTTTTCGGGCTCGCGAATTTCGTCGCCATCGAGGGCGTCAGCACCATGGCCACGCTGGATCTGCGGGTCGATTACCTGCGCCCCGCCCGATCGCGCGCCGATGTGATCGTCCGCGCCCATTGCTATCGCAAGACACGCCATATCGCCTTCAATTCCGGCAGCATCTGGTTTGACAATCATGTCGATGATGAAATCGCGCGCGGGACTGCCTCGTTTGCGTTGACGCGCGGCAAAACCAGCCTGTTTGAGGCAATGACCAGGGGAAAGCCATAAGATGGACCTGCAAGCCGTCAACATGAATGTTTTCCGGGTTCCGTTCTTCCGCTTTCTGAACTTTGATATTCTGGAAGTGGGCAAGTTCCATGCCAAAGCCGAGATGGCGTTTGATTCGCGCCATATCGGAAACCCGATTATGGAGCATTACCACGGGGGGATTATCGCCAGCTTCATGGAAGCCACAGCCGCCATTGCAGTCCAACCCGATTTCGCGGATGTGCCAGCCAAGCCGATCAACCTGACCGTCGACTACCTCAGACCTGGTGTGAAGGGACCGCTGACTGCGCAGGCGACCGTGACGCGGAAGGGATCGCGTATCGCAAGTGTAAGAGTACTGTCCTGGCAGGCAAGCCCGGAGAAATCCGTCGCCGAGGGCTTGTATCACTTCCTATTGGTCTGAGCCTTCGCGAGCGCGAAGTAAGCCGTTAGAGCTCCCCTCTCTAAGCGGTTGTTCCGCCTCGCTGATTCCGTTGAAAAGGAGCCTTACCAGCATGTCGGAAAACACGGACAGGGTGTGGTATCCTTCCAGTCCCGCTTTCCGTGGGTCGAACCATTCAACGGTCCAGTTCAAGGCTCCCAGCATGACCTGGCGCAGAGGAACGATCTGTATGTCCTTTCTCACAGCACCGCTTTGCTGCGCATCGGACAACATCTTGTCCCAAACAGCCGCGTATTCGTGACGGATAACCCGGTGCCTGCGACGAAGCTTCGTGGGCAACATTCCATAGCTACGGACATTTGCCGACGTGAACTCGCTGGCCCTGAATAGGAAATCCATATGAGCCGAAATGGCCGCCGATATTCTGGCACAATGATCGTTGGGCTCCCCGAACTGCTCAATGACGCGACTGACACCGACAAGTAGGTCGCTCAATCCGGTTTGCAACACCTCGTCTACTATCTTCTCTTTTGATTTGAAATGATAGTAGACGCTGCCCGCCTCCATATTTGCCTCAACAGCGATCTGGCGTATCGTCGTAGCCTTGTACCCCCTATCTCTCAAAACGCGCGCGGCCGCGCGCAGGACTTCGCTACGTGTCCTGGCCGCTTTTCCGTGGGGCTCGACCGGCTCCGGGAGGGCTATGACGTATGGCTTGGGGAGGCTACTTCCCGGACGACGCTTGTCGCACATTCCGTCCAGGATCAATCTGCTCATGCGTTCTGAGAGAATACTGACCGGATAACGTTTCACTTCGTACCATTCAACGGTCCAGTTCATCGCACTCAAGATGAATTGGCGGATGGGAGAAACTGAAATGTCTTTGCGCAATAGACCCTTGTCGCGGGCGTTCTGCAGGAATCCACCCCACAACTTAGCATATGAGCCGCGCAGTTCCCGGTGAGCGCGTCGTGCTTCCTCCGACAACATCGGGTAGTTTCGGATATTCGCAGACGTGAAGTCGCTATCTATCAAAAGGAAGGTCAGATGCGTGTCGACCAGTTTCGCGAAAGTTTCGCGGAAGGGTTCGTCATTTGCACCCGCACACCTAATTATCCTAGCCACCTCATTGTATAGACGCCGGACACCGATGTCGAGCACCACATCCAGTATCTTCTCTTTTGAGTCGAAATGGTAATAGATGCTCCCGGCTTCGATGTTCGCTTCACGTGCGATCTCCCGCATCGACGTCGAATTAAATCCCTCATAGCGGAATAGACGCGCTGCCGCGCGGAGGATTTCCTCGCGGGTCCTTTCCGCCTTGCTCTGAACGTCGCCGGCAAGGCATGCTTGAGGCGGCTGCATACACATATGGCTTACATAACAACTGGACAAAGGACTGTCTATTGCGATAAATCTAACGATTGTTAGAATATTGTTAAGCGCACCCTCTAGCTCAGCAGCTCTCACAAAGGTGCTCACAGAAGTAGGAAGGCAGCCCAAATGCATGGATTGAATGGCAAACGTGTCATTGTCACCGGAGGCGGAAGCGGCATTGGCCGCGCCGTTTGTCAACGGTTCGGCGAGGAAGGTTCAGAGGTCGCGGTGTTCGACCTGAACGAAGAAGGCGCACAGGAGACCGTCCGCCTGATCCGGGATGCGGGCGGCAAGGCCGTGGCTTTCAAGGTAGACATCACCGATCGCGCCCAGGTTGACAAGTCCGTTGCCGAGTTCGAGGCCGGAGGTCCGATAAGCGTCCTGGTGAACAACGCCGGATGGGACGTGATCAAGCCATTCCTCGATACAGACGCGGATCTCTGGAAAAAAATCATCGACATTAACCTCTACGGTCCGCTGAACATGCATCACGCGGTGCTTCCGGGCATGGTCAAGAATGGCGGCGGCCGCGTTGTCAACATCGCCTCCGACGCCGGCCGCGTCGGATCGTCGGGCGAGGCGGTTTATTCGGCCTGCAAAGGCGGCATCATCTCCTTTACCAAGACCGTGGCGCGGGAACTGGCGCGCAAAGGCGTTCAGCTGAACGCGGTTGCGCCGGGCCCGACCGATACGCCCCTCTTCGCCCAGGTCGCTCAGGGCGACGCTGGTGAAAAGATCGCGGAAGGCCTCAAGCGGGCCATTCCGATGAAGCGCCTGGCGCAGCCGAGCGATTACCCCGGAATAATCTGCTTCCTGGCTTCCGACGATGCAGGATTCATCACCGGCCAGGTGATTTCCGTTTCGGGCGGCTTGTCGATGCACGGTTGATCGAAAAATGAATACGTCCAATCAAGTGCCATCGCGGTCGAGGCGTGTCTAAGTATCCTCCCCAACTGGCCGCGCCTCAGGTGCGGCCTTTTTTTGTTTCATGCGAGGCAGAGAATGTTCCAACCGGACCCTGTTATTCAACGAGCAAGCACGCTCGCGGCGTTCATTGATGATTGTGGTGCGGGCAGTTACGAAGGTCTCGTCAAACGTGCCAACGCCGAACCGGAATGGTTCTGGGGCCGGATAATCGGCTATGCCGGCATCCGGTTCAATCGTCCCTATACGCAACTGCGGGATATATCCGCGGGACCAGATTCGATCCGATGGGCTGTCGGGGGTACCCTGAATCTGACAGAGACCTGTCTCGACGCCCGCATCGCGGGAAAACTTGGCGACAAGACCGCGATCGACTGGGTTGGCGAGGATGGAAGCCGCCGCCGCTGGACCTATGCCGAGCTTGCCGCCGAGGCCGCCCGCGTCGCATCGGCCCTTGCCGCTCGCGGGGTGGAGCCCGGACAGGCGGTAGGTATCTACATGCCGATGATTCCGGAAATCGAGGCGGCGCTTCTGGGCATCGCACGGTTGGGCGCCGTGGCGGTGCCGCTGTTCTCCGGTTTTGCCGCGCACGCCATCGCCACCCGTCTGAACGATGCCCGTGCCGTTGCGGTGCTGACGGCAGATGCGACGCCCCGGCGGGGAAAACCCGTCTGGATGGAGGAGACGCTGGCCGAAGCCCTGAAGGAGGTGCCACTTGTCCATACCGTGCTCAGCCTGCGGCGGTTCGGCGGCATAGTGGCCGATCCAGTCCGCGATCTCGACTGGCAGGAGACCGTCGGCAAAGCTGACGCGAGGCGTCCCGCCCATCCGGTAGACGCCGATGCGCCCCTGCTTATCGCCTACACCTCGGGTACGACTGGCAAGCCCAAGGGCGTGGTTCATACCCATCTCGGTGTCCAGGCCAAGGCCACGGCCGACTTCTTGCTGTGCCTCGACATGAAACGCGACGATCGTCATTTGTGGATGACTGACATGGGCTGGGTGATGGGGCCACTCACGCTTCTGTCGGTGTTGCTTTCGGGCGCCACGCTGGCGCTCGCCGAGGGTGCGCCCTCGATGCCGGACGACCCCTTCCGGCTGCTGCGCCTAGCCTCGGAGATGGGCGTCACCCACCTTGGCGTCGCCCCCACGCTGGTGCGGCAGTTCATGACTCAGGATCCCGGGCCACTTTCCGGCTACGACCTTTCGCCGTTACGCATCGTCGCCTCGACCGGCGAACCTTGGACCGATGACGCCTGGCTGTGGCATCTCGACCATATCTGCCGCCGCCGCGCGGTACCGCTCAACATTTCAGGCGGGACCGAGTTGTTCGGCGCGATCCTGACTTCAACCGTATTGCACGAGGTCAAACCCGGTGGATTCTCTGCTCAAGCACTGGGGGTCGGCGCAAAAGTGCTGCGCGTGGACGGAAGCGAAGCCGCGCCGGGCGAGGTTGGCGAACTGGTCGTGACCCAACCGCCGATCGGGCTGACACCGACCATTTGGGGAGACCGGGAACGCTATCTCGAAACCTACTGGTCTACCTTCCCCGGCATCTGGCGGCACGGCGACTGGGTGCGCCGCGATCCGGATGGCACATGGTATATCCTCGGCCGCTCGGACGATACGTTGAACATTGCCGGCAAGCGCATCGGCCCGCCCGAGATCGAGGCGGCGCTGACCGAGACGGGGAAGGTGGTGGACGCGGCGGCCATCGCTGCCCCGGACGATCTGAAAGGCGTGGCGGTGGTCTGCGTCTGCGTCGCGTCGCCCGGTGTGTTGCCCGACGCGGCACTAGTGGAGCAGCTCAAGGACCGCGTGGGAGAGATCGTTTCCAAGCCCTTCCGCCCGCGCGAGATCCATTTCGTCGAGGCGCTTCCCAAGACCCGCAGCATGAAGACGATGCGCCGGCTCGTGCGCGCCGCTTTTCTGGGCGAGGATCCGGGCGACCTGTCCTCTGTCAGCAACCCCGAGACGATGGAAGCCATCGCCGCCCTGCGAAAGGACAGATCATGATTACCGTCTTCGGAGCAACCGGCACCACCGGCGTCCCCCTTGTCGATACGCTATTGGCCAAGGGCGCGAAAGTGCGCGCCGTCACCAGCGACCCGGCCAAGCTCGACGCGCTCAAGGCCAAGGGGTGCGAAGCCGTCGTTGCCGATTTCACTGATCCCGCTGCGCTGAATCGTGCCTGTTTAACGGCTGAACGGATCTATTTGGTGACACCCGCGCACCGGCACATGCGCCGCTGGAAGGCCGATACGATCGAAGCGGCGAAGGCGGCAGGGGTGCGCCACGTCGTTCTGGCCACCGGACTTGGTGCCTCGCCCAAAGCCAGGCTGACCTTTGGCATGTGGCATTCGGAAACCCAGGAACTGCTGAAGGAAAGCGGCCTCGACTGGACCTTTGTTCAACCGACCTATTTCATGCAAAACCTGTTGTGGCAGGCCGGAAACATCGCAAGGGACGGGGTTTATTACGACGATCTGGGGGGGCCTGTGGCCTGGATCGATGCCCGCGACATTGCTGACGTCGCGGCCGATGCGCTGACCGGCGCGGGGCATGAAGGCAAGTCCTATGGCCTGACCGGTCCCGAGGCCCTGTCTGGAGAAGAGATTGCGGCAATTCTGTCGGAAGCGACGGGTCGGCAGGTCGCTTGCGCGCCCCTGTCCGCCGAGGACGCCAAGGCGGCAAAGATCGCCGGCGGGATGCAGGACGAGGTCGCCGCGGCCATGGTGGAACTGGCCTCGATCGCACCCAAGGGTTACCTCGCCGGCATCGAGACCACGGTGAGCGACGTGCTTGGACACCCGGCGCGCCGTCTTGCCGATTTCGTGACCGAGAACAGGCATGCCTTCACCGGATGAGGCGGCGCCCGCGCCGCTTTATCTCGAGCTCGCACCGCCGCCCGGGGGGGCCACCCCGGTCGACCACATGTTCGTCTTCCGCGATTGGGGTCATCTCACGGGACATGGCAGCGGCCGTTTTGCCACGGATCTCTTCACGCTTTCCTTCGCTTTCGACCCGCTTCTGGGGAAGAATGCCCTCCCCCGCCCGACCCTCACGCCACCCCGCCCCGCGTTCAGCCCGCGGATCGCGCCCTTCCGGGGAGTGTCGGCAGGGCTGCGACTCGCTTCCGCGCCCGAACGGCTTCCGCCCGAGGCATCTCTCGTCGAACTGGCCGGTTTCCTGCACGACTTTACCACCGGCAACGAGCCTCTTGTTCCGCTTGTAGCCGCGCTTGACCGGCTTGCCTGCGAACTTGGCTTCCCTGCGATCGGCACGGCGCCTACCAGCGCTCGCAGCGAGAGGCGCAGCATCCGGATGGCAACGGGCATGTCGCGCCGTCGGCTAGCCGCAACCCGTCGATTTCGTCATCTACTGGGCGGGCTTGCCAAACACGCACAACCCCTGGGCGAATTGGCGCTCGACACCGGCTACTACGACCAGTCGCACATGTCGGCCGCCTGCCGCGCCTTCGCCGGGAAGCCCCCCGGCGCGATTCGCCTTCAGGCAGCAGCACCATCCGATGGCCGTTTTTTCCAAGATAACAGGTTGAATAGCCGGTTAAGACTGATCATCGATCGCTGAAAAAGGGAGTGCAAGACAGTCTATGCCGGAATTCGAACCGAAGAATCCTGACTATGACGCGCGCGTGCGCGACAGTTTCGAGCGCCAGAAGGTGATGCAAACGCTGGGGATCGGTATTGCCGGACTCTCGCCCGGTCGTATCGTGCTGGAGATGGTACATAATGATGCCTTGACTCAACAGCACGGATTTCTGCACGCCGGGATCGTGTCGACCGCGCTCGACAGTGCCTGCGGCTATGCGGCCTTCTCTCTGATGCCCGCCGAGGCCGCGGTGCTGACTGTGGAATTCAAGATCAACCTGCTCAACCCGGCAGACGGCGAGCGGTTTCGATTCGTCGCGGATGTGGTCAAACCGGGGCGCACCCTGACGATCTGCGAGGCGCGCGCCTTTGCGGTGAAGGGCGGGGACGAAAGGCTCGTCGCCGCGATGACCGGAACGCTGATGGCCCTTGTCGGGCGGACGGGCGTGGCCGGATAAGGCTGCAAGCCGCTTGGTCGGTTGACGGCCGGTCGATCGGCTGCCCGGAGCTTCAACTCCGGTTCTCCCGCCGGCGGCCTCTCAGTTCGTCAACCGGCTTTCCAGGATGTGGCGCTGGATCTTGCCGCTCGTCGAGCGCGGAAAATCCTCGAATGCGATGAACTGGAACTCGCGCGGTCGCTTGTAGCCCGCTAGCTTCTCGCGGCATAACTGCATCAACTCTTCGGCGCCCGGTCCATCGTTGCCGCATGCGACAAACGCAACGGGGCTTTCACCCCATTTCGCATCGAGCGCCCGCACAACCGCTGCATCGACCACACCTGGATGCGCAAGCAGCACACGCTCGATTTCAGCTGGATAGACGTTCTCGCCGCCGGTCTTGATCAGGTATTTCACCCGGTCCACGAAATCGATTGTACCATCGCGGTTTCGGCGGAACAGATCGCCCATATGAAAGAAACCGTTGCGGAAGTCGCTGACGTTGGTGTCGTCGGCATTCCAGTATCCTGAAAACAGGGTCGGTCCACGCAACGCCATTTCGCCGGGCGATCCGATCGGGACGTCACGATCCTCGGGATCCACCAGTCGAACCTCGCAAAATGCGCTGATCCGTTTGGACAATGTCTCGGGCGCGACACCGGGGGCGATCAGATCGGCGGTGCCCGGCGGCAGACCGGTTTCTGTGGCTCCGAAGGAATTCAGATAGGGCGCACCGAGAAGACTCGTCAGTTCCGCGATCTGGTGCGGCGGCACCAGATCGGCCATCGCGCCGCAGACCTTGATCCCTTTCAACGGCAGTGGATTAGCGCGCCGTTCGGCGATGAAGGCCTCAAGCGCCCCGGGCATCATCACGAACCAGCCAATCCTGTGGCGTGACAGCGCCTCATTCATGACCGAGGGCTGCAGTCCATCCACCATCACCACAGTCCCGCCACGCAGAAGCGTCGCCAGCGCTTGATCGGTCGATGCCATGTGAAACATTGGCGCCCATGCGATGAAACCGTCATCGGGATCCAGCGCAAGCTGCGCCGCAAAGGCCATGGCACGCGCGATATGGGCACGGTGGCTGATTAGGGCGCCTTTCGGCAACCCGGTTGTTCCCGAGGTATAGAGTATCGTGAGGCCAGCCTCAGGATCATCCACCAGCGTGCCGGTGCGCGGGTCCGGGTTCGCCGAGGCCAGCGCCTGCTCCCATTCGGGTCCGATCTCCAGGCCGGGCAGATCCGACACTGCGCGAAAGGCATCACGCAATTCGGGTTCGACCACGGCCAGCACCGGTTCGACCAGTTCGATGCAATGCTTCAGCTCGGGCGCGGCGAGCCGCCAGTTCAGGCAGGCGACAATGGCGCCGATTCCCGCCGCCGCAAGTTCCAGCTCAAGATACTCGACGCGGTTATGCGACAGGATGGCGATCCTGTCGCCGGGCGCCACCCCTCGCGACAGAAGCACCGACGCCAAGCGATCCACACGGTCGACCAGTTCGCCATAGCTGCGGCGGGTCTCGCCATCCTCGACCGCAAGCGCGCCGTCCCTCCCCACCGCGCAGGTGCGGAAGACCGAGTACAGATCAGCGCGGCCCGCGCGCAGCACCTCAGGCAGCATCGCATCCTCCATTGTTACGGTGCCATCTCAGAAACTTTGAGCCAAGCGCACCCCTTCATCAATGGCGCGCAATGCATCGAGTTCGGCGGCTTCCTTGGCACCGCCGATCATTGTGACCGCAACGCCGCGCGATGCAAGCTCGTCGGCCAAGCTCCGCTCGGGTTCCTGGCCAGTGCACAATATGATGGTATCGGCGGCAATGACCCTTGGCTTGCCGTCCAAGAGGATATGCAGCCCGTCGTCGTCGATGCTGTCATAGACCACGCCGCACAAGGCCTCGACTCCATGCTTGCGCAGGGCGTTGCGCAGGATCCATCCCGTCGAGACGCCGAGCCCTGCACCGGGCTTCGAAGTCTTTCTCTGGAGCATGACAACTCTACGCCGCGAGGGTTTTGGCGCCAATGGATCGCTTACCAAGGAGCCCGGTGCGGCGAATTCCGGATCGACGCCCCATGTCGAGCAGAATGTTCCGGTGTTGTGGACCTCGGCTGGCTCGGTCACGAGGAACTCGGCTACGTCGTGCCCGATCCCGCCCGCGCCCATCACCGCAACAGTCTCGCCTGCGACGCGCGCGCCAGAGAGAATCTCGGCGTAGGTTGCGACACTGGGATGGTCTATGCCCGGCAGATCGGGAATGCGCGGGACCACCCCGGTCGCGATCACCACATGATCGAAACCCTCCAAATCATCGGCTTGCGCCCGCTGTCCCAGCCGCAGCTTTGCTCCGTGCTTTCTCATCTGACCAGCATAATAACGAAGGGTTTCGTTGAACTCGTCCTTACCCGGCGCCGCGCGCGCAAGGTTCAGTTGACCGCCAAGTTCGTCCGTAGCTTCGAAAAGCGTGACGTCATGGCCAAGCCGCGCCGCTTCGGCCGCCGCCGCCATTCCCGCGGCCCCGCCGCCGACAACCGCCACCTTCCTCGGCAATTCCGCGGGCGTGTCCCGGAATTCCGTTTCGCGCCCGGCTCGTGGATTGACGAGGCACCCGACCGGTCGGTCGGAGAATATGAAATCGAGACAGGCTTGGTTGCATGCAATGCAGGTATTGATTTCCTCGGCGCGGCCTTCGCGCACCTTCTTCACGAAAAGCGGATCCGCCAGGAATGGCCGAGCCATCGAGACCATATCCGCCTCACCGGAAACAATAATATCCTCCGCGATATCGGGAGTGTTGATGCGGTTCGAGGCCACTACCGGAATTGAAACCGCGGCCTTCACGTTGGCCGCGGCCTTTCGCCAGGCCCCCCGTGGCACGGGATAGGCTATGGTCGGTACACGCGCTTCGTGCCAGCCGATTCCGGTGTTCAGAATGTCGGCTCCTGCCTTCTCGATCTTCTGTGCCAGCGCTGCGATCTCCTCGGTCGGTGCCCCCTCTTCGATCAGGTCCGCGGCGGAGATCCGGTAGATGATCAGGAAATCCGGTCCGCAGGCCGCGCGAACGGCGCGCACGATCTCGACCGGAAAGCGATGCCGGTTCTCGACGCTTCCGCCCCAGTCATCCTCGCGTTTGTTCGTGTGCGTGACGGTGAACTCGTTGATGAGATAACCCTCGGAGCCCATGATCTCGACACCGTCGAATCCGGCAGCTTGAGCATTGGCAGCGGCTTCTGCGAAATCCAAGATTGTACGGCGGATATCTGCATCACTCATCTCGCGGGGCGTGTAACGATTGATCGGCGCGCGAATCGGCGACGGAGCAACGCAGTCTTCAATCTTTGCATATCGGCCGGCATGAAGAAGCTGCGCACAGATCAGGCTACCTTCGGCCTGGACTGCTTTGCAGATGGGACGCAGTTTCAGCGCCTCGTCCCGATCATCGATACGCGGACCGTCGGGATCAAATATTCCATCGGCATTGGGCGAAAAACCACCCGTGACCAAAATCGCCGCCTCGCCGCGGGCCCGCTCCGCATAAAAGGCAATCTGCCTGGCGATACCGTCAGGTTCGGTTTCAAGGCGCGTATGCATCGAGCCCATTATCACGCGATTGCGCAACGTCCTGCTGCCCGCGCTGATTGGTGAAAGCAGCGCCCCGTAGCCCGTTTCATCCAAAGACTTCATCATGCTCCCCTCCTTTGAAAACACCTCTTGCGCTGCATTCTAACGTTTGTTAGATTTTTTTAAAGAGGAATTCACCGCAATGGGAGGGCGGAGGGAATGCAGTTCCAGCCTACAGAGGACCAACAAGCGTTCCGCGAGACGGCGAAACGCTTTGCCACCGAAAAGCTGGCCCCCAGCTATCAGGAGCGGGCCGCCAAGCACGAATTCGACCGTGACCTGATCAGGGAAATGGGGGCGCTCGGCCTGATCGGCCCCGACCTGCCCGAGGAATTCGGCGGCTTGGGCGAAAGCTCTGTCACGTCGGGGCTGATCGTCGAAGAGATCGCCTATGCCGATTTCAACGCAAGTTACGTGCAGCTACTGGGATCGCTCATGGGCGGCATGGTCGCCAAGCACGCCTCGCGCGACATCGCGTCGGAATGGGTGCCCAAGGTGGTTTCGGGTGATGCCGTCATTGGTCTGGGCCTGACCGAGCCGCGCGGCGGTTCGGATGCGGCGAACCTGATTCTGAAGGCCGAGAAATCCGGAAACGGCTGGCGGCTGAACGGTGAAAAGACCTCCATGAGTTTTGCCAGCCAGGCCGATGCGGCGGTAGTCTTTGCCCGTACCGGCGATCCCAATGGCGGTTCGCGCGGGGTCAGCGCCTTCTTCATCGACCTGAACCAACCCGGCATCAAGCGCACGCATTTCGACGACATCGGCACCAAGCCCGTCGGGCGTGGATCGGTGTTCTTCGACGATGTCTTCGTGCCGGCCGAAAACATGATGGCCGAGCAGGACCGCGCCTTTGGCACCATCATGATGGGATTCGACTATTCCCGTGCGCTGATCGGTCTGGAATGCCTGGGCGCGGCGCAGGCTTCGGTGGACGAGACCTGGGCATATGTGCAGGAGCGCGAGGCGTTCGGCGCGCCGATCGTGCAGTATCAGGGCGTCAGCTTTCCGCTGGCCGAGGCGGAAACGCAACTGACCATGATGCGCCAGCTTTGCTACTACACGCTGGACCTGCGGGACCGCGGCCTGCCCCACACCTCCGAGGCAGCGATGTGCAAATGGTACCTGCCCAAGACCGCCTGCGAGATCCTGCACCAGTGTCTGATCCTGCACGGGCATTACGGCTATACCACAGACCTGCCGCATCATCAGCGCTACAACGACGTTCTGGGCCTTCAGATCGGCGACGGGACCGCGCAGATCCAAAAGCTGGTGATCGCCCGCGAGAAGGTCGGTCGCATGGCGTTGCAATATGACAAGAAGGCGAAGGGGTCCGCGAAATGAGCGATCCCGTCATCGTCAGCGCCGAGGGCAACGTCGGCATCATCGAACTGGCCCGCCCCGAGAAATTCAATTGCCTGTCACTTGAGGTGCATGAGCGCATATCTGCCGCACGTGCGGAATTTGAGGCGAACCCGGCTATTCGGGCGATCCTCATCCGGGCGCAAGGCAAGCACTTTTGCACCGGTGCCGATCTGGTGGAAGTGAAAGGCAAACTGAACGATCCCGCCGCGCTGGATCATTTCATCGCCTTCGGCATGAACAACCTGCGCGCGCTCGAAACCTCCTCCCTCCCAGTGGTCGTGGCGGTGCAGGGGTTGTGTCTGGCCGGCGGGATCGAACTGATGCTGTCCTGTGACGTGTGTTTCGCCGCCGAGACCGCCCAATTCGGCGATCAGCACGCGCAGTTCGGCCTGATCCCGGGCTGGGGTGGGTCACAGCGGCTGACGCGTCTGATGGGCCTGCGCCGTGCGCTGGACCTGATGTTCTCGGCCCGCTGGCTCAAGGCGGACGAGGCCAAGGATGCCGGCCTGGTCAACTACATCGTGCCGGATGCGGATCTGCATCAGGCCGCGCTGGAATACTGCCAGAAGATTGCCACCCGCTCGCGTCCCGGTATCGCCGAGATGAAGCGGCTGGCACGCGAAGGCGCGGATCTCGGCATCGACCAGCAAATGCGGCTGGAGCGTGACGCCGCCGTGCGCGCGTTGCCCAGCGATGACGTCGCCGAGGGGCTCGACGCGTTCGAGAACCGGCGCGCGCCCGAATTCAAGGCCTGAGGAAGAGACTATGGACTTCACTTTAAACGACGAACAGCGCCAGATTTACGAATACGGCGGCCAGTTGGCGCAGAAATACGACAATGCCTATTGGCTGGACCACGCGCGCAGGCACGAGTTCCCGCGGGAGATGTTCAAGCAGATTGCCGATGACGGCTTCCTGGGCATCATGGTGCCCGAGGAATACGGCGGCGCGGGCCTTGGCATGACCGAAATGGCCTTGTTCATGGAGGGCACCGCGAACCACGGCATTCCGCTTCTGATGATGGTGGTCGGGCCGACCATGTCGTTGGCCCATATCGCCAGCCACGGGAGCGAATTCCACAAGAAAGAGCTGCTGCCGGCGGCCTGCCGCGGCGATATCCAGTTCTGTTTCGCGATCACCGAACCGGGGGCCGGGTCGAACACGATGAAGGCCACCACGCTGGCCAAGCGCCGGGGCAACCGGTTCAGCCTGTCAGGCGAAAAGACCTTTATCACCGGGGCCGAGGTCTCGGACTATTGCCTGGTCGTGGCGCGGACCAAGCCGCATACCGAGGTCAGTCGCAAGACCGACGGCTTTACCCTGTTCGCCGTGGATCTGAAGAAAAAAGGTGTCGAAAAGCAGCGGGTGAAGATCTCGATCCCCCTGCCGGAGGAACAGTGGACGCTGTTCTTCGACGAGGTGGACCTGGGCCCGGAGGATGTGGTCGGCGAGGTCGACGAGGGCTTCTCGATCCTGTTCGACAGCCTCAACCCCGAACGCATCATCCTGGCCGCCCTGTGCTGCGGTATCGGGCGTTTCGCGCTGAACAAGGGGGTGAGCTACGCGTCCGAGCGCAATGTCTTTGGTCAGCCCATTGGCGCGCACCAAGGGGTGCAGCACCCGATGGCCAAGGCGCATACAGCGGTCGAGATGGCCAGCCTGATGACCCGCCGCGCGGCATGTGAGTTCGATAACAAGCTGCCGGCGGGGGCGTCGTCGAACATGGCGAAATACGCCGCCGCCGAGGCCGGGATCGAAGCGGTGGATGCCGCGCTTCAGGCGCATGGCGGATCGGGTTTCACCGAAGACACGGGGCTCTACGAGATGTACCCGCTGGTGCGTCTGCTGCGCACGGCGCCGGTGAACCGCGAACTGTGCCTGAGCTTCATCGGTGAAAAGGTCATGGGCATGCCGCGGTCTTATTGATCGCGCTGCACGTCACGGAGGATGACATGCAATTTGGAATGCGCTTCCGGCGGGAGGACGCCGCCGACAAGTTGAATGATCGTTTCTGGCACGAGATCGAGGGTAAGCCCCTGGACGAGGTCCGCCGCATTCAGGAAGAGCGGCTGCGCGATCAGATGGCCTATCTCAGGGCGAACTCGACCTTCTATCAGGAAAAGTTCGCCGCAGCCGGTGTGGAATTCGACGATATTCGTACCATCGAAGACCTGCGGAAGCTGCCCTATACCTACAAGACCGAGATCAGGGAGAGCCTTGCCGCCGAGCCGCCCTTTGGCAAGCATCGTGCCGCGCCCATGTCGGAGATCATCCAGATGCAGGCCTCGTCGGGCACCACAGGCAGTCCTTCATATGTGGCCCTGACAGAATCCGACGCCGAAATGTGGCACGAGATGACAGCGCGCTGTTTCTTTGCCAACGGCGTTCGGCCCGGCGACATGGTGCTGCATGCGTTTTCGCTGGCCAAGGGCTTTGTCGGCGGTATCCCGGTGATGCAGGGGTTGCAGTACATGGGCGCGATCGATGTGCCGGTGGGGGCGGATGGCGGTGCGGACCGCCTGTTGCGCGCCTGTGCCGACACGCGCCCGCGCTGTATCGTCGGCGCGCCGAATTTCGTTCTGCACCTGGCGGAAAAGGCGCCCGAGGTGCTGGGGTGCAAGGCCAGCGAACTGGGGGTCGAACATGTGATCGTCGGCGGAGAGCCCGGCGGCGGCATTCCCGCAATCCGCGCCAAGATCGAGGCCGCCTGGGGTGCGAAATGCACCGAAATGCTGGGCGGCACCGATCTGGGCGTGACCTACTGGGCCGAATGCGAGGAGCAGTCGGGCATGCATATGGTCAACATGGACTATATCATCACCGAATTGCTCGACCCTGACAGCGGCGAAATCATCCCCTGGGAAAAGGGGGCCGAAGGCGAGATGATCTATACCGCGATCGGCCGACAGGCGAGCCCGCTGGTGCGGTTCCGGTCTGGCGATTATATCGAAGTCATCGACACCGAATGCACCTGCGGCCGCACCGGGCCGAAGATCCGCTGCACCGGCCGCACCGACGACATGCTGATCGTGCGCGGGGCCAATGTCTTTCCGTCGGCCATCAACAGCGTCATCACCGAGATGGTGCCGGAGACCAATGGCGTCATGCGTATCGTGGCCGATTTCGAGGGTCACACAACGCAGGGCGCGCTGACGGTGATTGTCGAACGCGGCCCCGGCCGCGATCCGGCCGACGACGCCGCCCTCAAAAAGAAGATCGAGCAGCGGCTGCGCGACTCTTTGGTCTTCAAGGCCGACGTGCATCTGGTTGCGGCCGACACTTTCGAAAAACCCAGCGCCGCCAAGGTTGCCTTTGTTCTCAGGAAATACCCAGACCTGCCATGACACGAATGAAATCCCTACTCGATACCGGGTCCGACGACTTCCGGAAAAACGACGCGCGCTATCGCGAGAAGGTCGAAAAACTGCATGCGCTTCGGCTTCTGCAACGCGTCGGCGGCCCCGAAAAGGCGCGCGAACGGCATGTAAAAAAGGGCAAGATCCTGCCGCGCGAACGCATCGAGCGCCTGATCGACCCCGGCACGCCCTTCCTCGAGATCGGCGAGCTGGCCGGACTGAGAAAATACGATGGCGTGCCACCGGGCGCGGGTATCATCACCGGTATCGGCGTGATCGAGGGCCGCCAGTGCATGATCATCGCCAATGACGCCACTGTGAAGGGCGGCACCTATTTCGGCATGACCTCGCGCAAGCACGTCCGCGCCCAGAAGATTGCCTGGAAGAACCAGCTTCCGGTCATCACGCTGGTGGATTCCGGCGGTGCATTCCTTCCCGATCAGGAAAACATCTTCCCCGACGAAGGGCAGTTTGGGTCGATCTTTCACCAGCAGATCGGCATGTCCGGTGACGGGGTGCCGCAGATCGCCGTGGTCATGGGGCCCTGTACCGCTGGCGGTGCCTATATCCCGGCGCTCTGCGACGAGGTGGTAATCGTGCGCGGCCAGGGCTTCATGTATCTGGGCGGGCCAGAGCTGACCTTTGCCGCAACCGGCGAAAAGGTGGATGCCGAGGAGCTGGGCGGCGGCAAGATGCATTCGTCCGTCTCCGGTGTGACCGACCATCTGGCCGAGGATGACGCCCACGCCTTGGCCATCACGCGCGAGATCGTCAGCCATCTGGGCGAAAAGCCCAAGCCCCGCAAAACGCCCGAAGCGCCGCGTGCGCCCGCCTATCCGGTCGAGGAAATCTACGGCATCGTCAGCCGCGACCCCAAAGTGCCGACCGACAACCGCGAGATCGTAGCGCGGCTGGTGGATGACAGCGATTTCCACGAGTTCAAGCCGCTTTATGGCGATACGATCATGACCGGCTGGGGCCGTATTCATGGGCACGAAGTGGGCATTCTCGCCAATACCGGCGTGTTGTTCGTCGAAGCCGCGTTGAAGGCGACACATTTCATCAATCTTTGCGTCCAGCGCGATATTCCGCTGCTGTTCCTGGCCGATGTGAACGGCTTTATGGTGGGCCGCGAGGTCGAGCAGATGGGCATCGCCAAGGCCGGTGCCAAGATGATCACGGCCATGTCCTCGGCCCGGGTGCCGAAATTCACCATCATCACCGGCGGCTCTTACGGCGCGGGATACCTGGCGATGCTGGGGCGCCCGTTCCAGCCGGACGCGATGTTCGCCTGGCCGACGGGACGGTCGGCGATCATGGGGCCGGAACAAGCCGCCAGCGTCCTGGCGCAGGTCCGCGCGCAGATCAACGAACGCGAAGGCAAAAGCTGGACCCCCGAGGAGGAGGAAGCCTTCAAGGCGCCGATCCGCAAGGAATACGAAGATTTTCAAGGAGCCTATAATTTCGCCTCCAACCTTTGGATCGACAGCGTGATCGAGCCCTGTGAGACCCGTGACGTCATGGCGCTGATGCTGGATGTGACATCGCGCAGACCCAAGGTCGATACCAACTTCGGCGTGTTCAGGATGTGAGGAGCGAACCGTGAAAATCAAAACGCTTCTGATTGCCAACCGCGGCGAAATTGCCTGCCGGATCGCGCGCACCGCGCGGGCCAGCGGTATCACCCCTGTCGGCGTGCATTCGCAGGCCGACGCCAATGCCCTGCATGTGCGCGAGATCGGCAAATCTGTCTGTATCGGTGCCGGTCCTGCATCCGAGAGCTATCTGAAAATCGACGCGGTGATTGCCGCCGCGCAATCGGTGGGCGCGGATGCGATCCATCCCGGTTACGGCTTTCTGGCCGAAAACCCCGATTTCGCCCGCGCGGTCGAAGCCGCCGGTATGATCTTCATGGGGCCGACGCCGGAGACGCTGGAGCGTTTCGGCGACAAGGCCAGCGCCAAAGTGGCCGCCGTGGCTGCCGGCGTCCCGGTGATTTCGGGCGCCGAAGGCGCGCGGTCCGATCCGCAGCAAATTGCAGACGAGGTGCGCCAGATGGGCCTGCCGGTGCTGCTCAAGGCGGTCGGCGGCGGCGGCGGGCGCGGGCAGCGCCTGGTGACCGACGAGACCACGCTGATGGAGGATATCCAGGGCGCACTGCGCGAGGCGAAATCCACCTTCGGCTCCGAAGGGCTGCTGCTGGAACGGTTCCTGCCCGAGGCGCGCCATATCGAGGTGCAGATCGCCGGCGACGGCAAGGGCCACGTGGTGCACCTGTTCGAACGCGACTGCACGCTTCAGCGCCGCCACCAGAAGGTCATCGAGGAAGCGCCCGCTTGGGGTCTGCCGCGCACGCTTCTGGACGAGATCGCCCATGACGCGGTGCGTCTGGGCGAAACGCTGGACTATCGCGGCCTCGGCACTGTGGAATTTCTGGTCGCGGGGGACGAGTATTTCTTCCTTGAGGTAAATCCGCGCATTCAGGTGGAACACCCTGTCACCGAAGCGATCACCGGGCTGGACCTTGTCGCGCTTCACCTGCGCATCGCCGAAGGCGCGGGCCTGGGCCTGGCGCAGGATGACCTCAAGATCAACGGACACGCGGTCGAGGCGCGGCTTTACGCCGAAGACCCGGCGATGCAATTCGCCCCGTCGACCGGCACGCTCACCACGCTCAGCCTGCCATCGGGCCTGCGGATCGACAGCGGTGTCGAGGAAGGCGATGCGGTCACACCCTATTACGACCCGATGATCGCCAAGCTGATCGTCCACGCGCCCGACCGGGAAACCGCGTTGGCGCGTCTTGCCACGGCGCTTGATCATGTCGCGGTCGAAGGCGTCGAGACCAATCGCGCCTTTCTGACGGCGCTGGCGCGAAACCATGAATTCGAACGGATGCAGGTGCATACCCGCTGGATCGACGGCCGCATAGATCAGCTAACGCAACCGCCCGCGCTGGCCCGCCCCGTGCTGTGGAAAGCGGCGGCGGCGGTGCTGTTCGTGGCCGCGGGGCGGCGCGACACGGCGGCCGAGCCCTGGACCAACCGCGATACCTTCACCGGCTGGCGGCTGGGCCTGGGCGGCGACGCGCTGGAGGCGGGGCAGCGTGTGGCGTTGACCGATTCTGACGACAAGTCCGAGGAATTGCGCGTCGGTCCTGTCAAACCGGGTGCCAGATTCACCGTCTATTCGGAAAACGGCGAGGCGCTGACACTGTCGGCACGTGAAATCACGCCGGGCCGCTGGCGGCTGAGCGAAGGCGACACCGTCCACCTGATCGAAGCGCGGCTCCATGCCGGCGTAGTCGAGCTGGATACGCCCGAGGGACGGCTGGTTTTCCACCCCGCCGCGCCGCTCGACTTTGCCGGCGGCGACGCGGCCGCGGATCGCGCCGTAACCTCGCCGCTGACCGGCATGATCGTCGAGGTCAAGGTCACCAACGGCCAGATCGTGGCCGAGGGCGATGTCATCGCCGTCATGGAGTCCATGAAACTCGAGATCTCGATTCGCGCCGCGGCTGCCGGTACGGCCAACAACATCACCGTCTCGAATGGGGACATGGTCGACCGCGGCCAGGTCATCGCCGAGATCCTGCCACCCGAGGAGTGACCGCATGAGCGACTTTCCCAAATTCGTTGAATTCCGCGAGGAAGGCCCGCGCGAGGGTTTCCAGATCGAAAAGAAGATTTATCCGATCGAACAGCGGATCGAACTGATCGACATGCTCAGCGAGACAGGGCTGAAGCGTATCCAGGTGGGCAGTTTCGTCAGCCCCGAATTCGTGCCCCAGATGGCCGATACGGGCGAGCTGTTCCAGCGCATCAAGCGCAAGCCGGGCGTGAACTACACCTCGCTCTGGTTGAACGACAAGGGGTTTCGCAAGGCCCTGACGGCGCATGAGGTCGATATCGACCCGCGCCTGCTGTTCTACCCCTCCGAAGCCTTCGCGCAAGCCAACAACAACTGCTCCTCCGCCATAATGCGCGAGCGGCAGCGCGACTGGGTGCGCCTTTACAAGGAAGAGGGCTATGCCGTCGACGCGGCCTATGTGATGACCGCCTTCGGCTGCAACTACGAAGGCCCGATCCCGCAGGAACGCATTCTGGACGATTTCCGCTTTATCCTTGATCTGTGCGAGGAAGAGGACATCCCCGTGCCGATCCTCGTGATCGCCGACACCATGGGCTGGGGAAACCCCGAGGCGGTCAAGCGCATGATCGGCGCGTTGCGCGAAATGGCGCCCGAGGCCCGCATTGGCATGCACATCCACGACACCCGTGGCCTTGGCATCGCCAACGTCTATGCCGCCCTGTCGATGGGCGTGGACATGTTCGAAAGCTCGGTCGCCGGGCTTGGCGGCTGTCCCTTCGCGGGCCACGGCCATGCGCGGGCCGCCGGCAATGTCTGCACCGAGGACGCGGTGTTCCTGTGCCACGAAATGGGCATCGAGACGGGCATCGACCTGGACAAGCTGATCGCAGCGGCCGTCAAGGCCGAAGAGATTATCGGCGCACCACTAATGGGCCGGGTCATGCATTCAGGCGGTCTCGACAATTACCGCAAGGCAAGCTGAGGGAGGACGAAGATGGCGAAGGCACTTGACGGAAAGGTGGTCCTTGTCACCGGCGCCGGCGGCGGCATCGGACGCGACATCGCCCTAATGGCGGCGGCGGAAGGCGCCGCGGTGGTAGTGAACGACCTGGGCGCGTCGCTGAAGGGCACCGGCCAGACCGAGACCGCGGCCCAGAAGGTCGTAGAGGAAATCAAGGCCGCAGGCGGCGACGCGATCGCCGATGGCGGCAACGTCACCGATCCCGACGCCGCACGCGCGATGATCGAAGCCGGGGTCAAGGAATTCGGCCGCATCGACGCGGTGGTGAACAACGCCGGCATCCTGCGCGACGGGTTCTTTCACAAGATGACCTATGAGGATTTCGACGCGGTGGTGAAGGTCCATCTTTACGGCTCTTTCAACACCAGCCGCGCGGCGGCCGACTATTTCCGCGAACAGGAAAGCGGCGCGCTGGTGCACATGACCTCGACCTCGGGTCTGATCGGCAATTACGCCCAGGCGAACTACGCCGCCGCCAAGCTCGGTATCGCGGCCTTCTCCAAGTCGGTCGCGCTGGACCTCAAGCGCTGGAACGTGCGGTCGAACTGTATCGCTCCCTTCGCCTGGAGCCGGATGATCTCGTCGATCAAGACCGACACGCCCGAACAGAAGGCGCGCGTCGAGAAGATCAAGGAAATGACCCCGGCCAAGGTCGCGCCGATGGCCTGTTTCCTGATGAGCGACCGCTCCGTCGACGTCACGGGACAGATCTTCGCGGTGCGCAAGAACGAGATCTTCCTGTTCAACCAGCCCCGCCCGGTGCGGTCGGTCCATTCCGGTGATGGCTGGACCGCCGATGAAATCGCCGAGCGCGCCATTCCCGCGCTCAAATCGCAATTCACGCCGCTCGAGGTTTCGGCGGATGTTTTTTCGTGGGATCCGGTCTGATGGGAAAACGCAAGGAAAAGATCAGCTCGAAAATCGGCTGGAGCACGCCCGACCAGATCAACGTGCGCGGGCTCGACCTGCCCAACGAAATCCTCGGCCACATGAACCTCGGCGATCTGGCGTTTCTGCAACTGACGGGCCGCAAGGCCACGCCCGAGGAAAGCCGGGTCTTCAACGCCATCGTCATCACGCTGGTGGAACATGGCATCACGCCCTCTGCCCTGGCCGCGCGGATGACCTATATGGGCGCGCCGGAATCGCTTCAGGCCGCCGTTGCGGCCGGGCTGTGCGGATTGGGCACAGTCTTTGTCGGCTCGATGGAAGGCGCATCGAAGATGCTCTACGAGGCGCTGCCCCAGGACAAGCTGGGCACCAGCGCCGATCTGGACGCGATCGCCGTCGAGACCGTCGAGAAGTTCCGTGCCAGGAAGGCCATCGTGCCGGGTCTGGGCCATCCGGTCCACAAGCCCGTCGACCCGCGCGCGCCGCGTCTGTTCCAGATCGCGGCCGAGAACGGCAAGTCGGGCGAGTACATCGCGCTGATCCAGAAGATTCAAGCCGTGGCCGAGGAGAAATCGGGCAAGATGCTGCCGATCAACGCCACCGGCGCGATCGGCGCGATCTGCTGCGAATTCGGCTTCCCGTGGAAGATCGTGCGCGGCTTTGGCGTGATGGCGAGGGCGATCGGTCTGGTCGGTCACATCCTCGAAGAGAGCGAAAACCCGATTTCCTACGAGCTTTGGCAGCGTGCCGAGCAGGAAATTCTTGAAACGTCGGGTCCGGGAGCGAAGTAACCAATGCAGACGTCAGCCCCAGACACTCACACCGATCTGCGCGACGCCGTGCGCGCACTCTGCGCGCAGTTTCCGCCAGAATATCATCGCAAGTTCGGCGAAAACGAAACCTACCCCGAGGAGTTTGTCGATGCGCTGACCCGCGAGGGGTGGCTGGCCGCGATGATCCCCGAGGAATACGGCGGTTCGGGTCTGGGGCTGACCGAGGCCTCGATCATTATGGAAGAGGTGAACCGCTGCGGCGGCAATGCGGGCCATTGTCACGGGCAAATGTACAATATGGGCACGCTTCTCAGACACGGTTCGGAGGAGCAGAAGCAGAAATTCCTGCCCGGCATCGCCAGCGGCGCGTTGCGCTTGCAATCCATGGCCGTGACCGAGCCGACCACCGGGACCGATACCACCAAACTGAAGACCACGGCGGTCAAAAAGGGTGACCGCTATGTGATCAACGGCCAGAAGGTCTGGATCAGCCGCATCCAGCATTCCGACCTGATGATCCTGCTGGCACGCACCACGCCGCTGAACGAGGTCAAGAAAAGGTCGCAGGGCCTGTCGATCTTTATGGTCGATTTGAGAGAGGCCATCGGCAAAGGCATGGAGGTCCGCCCCATCGCCAATATGCCCGGCCACGAAACCAATGAGGTGTTCTTCGACAACCTAGAAATCCCCGCCGAGAACCTGATCGGCACCGAGGGGCGCGGGTTTTACCACATTCTTGACGGTCTGAATGCCGAACGGACCCTTATTGCGGCGGAATGCATCGGCGATGGCTATTGGTTCGTGGATAAGGCCCGCGTCTATGCCGGCGACCGCGTGGTCTTTGACCGTCCCATCGGCCAGAACCAGGGCGTGCAGTTTCCCATCGCCAGATCCTATGTGAACATCGAGGCCGCCAACCTGATGCGCTTTGAGGCCTGCAGACGGTTCGATGCCGGGCTGGATTGCGGGGCGCAGGCGAATATGGCCAAGCTGCTGGCCTCGGAGGCCAGCTGGGAAGCGGCCAATGCCTGCATCCAGACCCATGGCGGCTTTGGTTTCGCGCGGGAATATGATGTGGAGCGAAAGTTCCGCGAGGCCCGGCTGTATCAGGTGGCCCCGATTTCGACCAACCTGATCCTGTCCTATGTCGGCGAGCATATCCTGGGTATGCCGCGATCCTTCTGAGGCGGGGACCATGAGCAAAACCGATCTTGGCACACTCAAGCCCTGGCTGGGGCGCACCGACACCAAGGACGACATCCTGACCCCGGGGCTGATCGAACGGTTCCGCGCCACTCTTGGTACACATCTTAGCGACCGGGCGGGCGCGGCCCCGCTGGGGATTCACTGGTGCCTGGCGCTAGAGGCGGTGCCGTCCGACGCCCTGGCCGTTGACGGGCACACCAAGAAGGGTGCCTTTCTGCCGCCGGTCCCCCTGCCCTCGCGGATGTGGGCAGGAGGTGACGTGACCCATATCGCCCCGCTCACGGTTGGCGAAACCGTCACTCGGCATTCGGTGGTCGAAGACATCGCCGCGAAACAGGGCCGCAGCGGAGAACTGGTGTTCGTCACCGTGCGGCACGAATATACCTGCCGCGGCCAGGTCTGCATCTCGGAACGCCAGGACATCGTATACAAGGATGTCGCGCCCCCCCGGACCGCGCCGGCACACGCAGCGCCCGACGAAACGGAACCGAACACGCTGAAATCCGTGGTCACTCCGGATCCCACGCTTCTGTTCCGGTATTCCGCGCTGACGTTCAATGCGCATCGTATCCATTATGACCATGTCTACACGACCCGAACCGAGGCTTATCCGGGCCTGGTGGTTCACGGACCGTTGCAGGCGACCCTACTCCTGAATATCGCGGCCGATGCGCTGGGGCATACGCCGGGGCGGTTTTCGTTCCGCGGGGCCGCGCCGGTCACTCTTCCCTGCAGGTTGCATCTGCATTGCAGGGACGATGGCGGCGAAGGCGCGGTCTGGTGTCAGGACCAGACCGGATTGCGCAGTTTCATCGCGAACTACGCCGGAAAATGACGCAACGGCAACGTCGGTCACGCGGCGTTTCATATTGACTCATATTTCTAACGTATGTTAGAAAAATACTAACAGAGTTCGCAAAAACGGACTTGACGGCCCGATACAAAAACGGGGCCGGGAGGAGAACATTGCCAAAGAGTCGTCTCGCTGTTTCTGCGGCGGCAACCTGTGTTGAACTGCAGCCGCGCAGTGTGTGTCGCAGCATCTGCGGAACCATGTCATGAGCGCCGCGGCGGAAACCAGTGCGGCACCGCTTGCGGTGCGCGGCGCGACGCTCAAATTCGGCGGGGTGACCGCGCTTGACGATGTTTCGGTCACCGTCAACGACGGCGAACTGCTTGCGATCATCGGGCCGAACGGCGCCGGCAAGACCTCTCTTCTGAACGTGACCGCCGGGTTCTACCGCCCCCAGCAGGGGCATGTGGAACTGTCGGGAAAGGACGTGACGGGGCTGCGGGTCGACCAGATCGCGCGCAGCGGTCTGGCGCGAACCTTTCAGGGCACCCATCTTTTCGCCGGGCAGACCGTGATCGAAAACATCATGATCGGCCGGCACACCCTGATGAATTCGAACGTTGTTCAGGCCTTTTTCCACTTTGGCCCGGTGATGCGCGAAGAGGCCGAGCACCGCAAGGCTGCCGAGGAGATCATCGACTTTCTGGAAATCGAGGCGATCCGCAACAAGCCTGTGGGCACGCTGGGCTATGGCCTGCGCAAACGGGTCGATCTGGGCCGCGCCTTGGCGCAAGAGCCGTCGATCCTGATGATGGACGAACCCATGGCCGGGATGAATTCGGAGGAGAAAGAGGACCTTGCCCGGTTCATCCTGGACGTGCGCGAGGCGCGCAAGATCCCGGTGGTCCTTGTCGAACATGACATGAGCGTGGTGATGGATCTTGCCGACCGCGTGGTGGTGCTGGATTTCGGGCGGGTCATCGCCGAGGGCACGCCGGCGGAAATCCAGAAGAACCCGGCCGTGATCAAAGCTTATCTGGGATAGTTTCATGGTCACGCAGCAATCTGCCAAAACCTTCACCGACCCCGCCGTCACGCAAAGCGAAACCCTGCCGCAGGTCCTGTTGGCGCGGGCGGGCTCCGCCCCCGATGCCTTGGCCCAGCGTCACAAGCGGCTGGGCATTTGGCGCGAGTTCACCTGGGCCGATGTGCTGGAATGCGTCCGGGCGCTGGCGCTTGGTCTGGAGGAGATGGGTCTTTCGGCCGGCGACTCGGTGATGCTGATCGGCGAGAACGAACCCGAACATTTCTGGGCCGAATACGCGGTTCAGTCTTTGGGCGGCAAGGTCCTGTCGGTATATCCCGACCAGACAACCGAAGAGATCCTCTATCTGGCGCAGGATTCTCGCACCCGTGTCTTTTTGGCGCAGGATCAGGAACAGGTCGACAAATGCCTGGAGATCGTCGACCGGGTCGAGGGGGTGCTTGGGATCGTCTATTGGGATGATTCCGGGCTGTGGAACTACGATCACCCCATGCTGCGCTCGTTCGAGAGGGTCAGCCAGACCGGGAGGCATGTCCACGCCAAGGACCCAGAAAGGTTCGAAGACCATGTGCGGCGCGGCAAGGCCGGCGACATCGCGGTTCTGTCCTATACCTCCGGCACCACCGGCAAGCCGAAGGGTGTGATCATCACCCACCGCTACCTGTTCGACAACACGTCGCGGGTGATGGGTGCGATCGACATCACCCCGGGGACGGAATACCTGACCTACATCTCCCCCGCTTGGGTGACCGAGCAGATCTTTGGCCTGTCCATCGGCCTGATCGGCCCGATGGTGGTGAATTTCCCCGAAGGTCCCGAAGACGTGCTCGCCAATATCCGCGAATTAGCGGTGGACGCGCTGGTTTTCAGTCCGCGCCAGTGGGAGAACCTCGCCTCGATCGTGCAGGCGCGGATGCTGGGCGCCGGTCCGATACGCCGGGCGCTGTACAACTGGGGGATGAAGGTCGGCCGCGGCGTCTATGTCGAACGCCTGGAAGGCCGGACGCCAAGGCTTGCCGCGCGGCTTCAACTGCCCTTTGCCGAGGCTCTGGTGTTGCACCACCTGCGCGACAATCTCGGCCTGGGAAAGGCCCGGAACGCCATGAGCGGCGGCGCACTGATGGCTCCGGACGTGTTCCGCATGTTCCACGCGATGGGCGTCAAGCTGCGCAACGTCTATGGCGCGACCGAGGTCGGGCTGATGACCGCGCATATGGGCGAAAGCTATCAGCTGGAAACCAGCGGCTGCTGGATGCAGACCAATCCCGCCTATGGCGATCCGCTCGAATTCCGGATCTCCCCTGAGGGCGAATTGCAGGTGCGCGGCGGGTCGGGCTTTGGCGGATATTTCGGCAAACCGGACAAGACGGCCGAGGCGCAGACCGAAGACGGCTGGTATGCCACCGGCGACGCGGTCTCGATGACCGACGATGGAGAGCTCTTGTTTTATGACCGGGTGAAAGACATGCGCCGCCTGGCAAACGGTCACAGCTATCCGCCGCAGTTCATTGAAACGCGGTTGCGCTACAGCCCCTTCATCAAAGATTTAATGACATTGGGTGACGAATCCCGTGACTTCGTCGGCGCGCTGATCAATATCGACATGGAAGTCCTCAGCCGCTGGGCGGAAGAGAACAATATCAGCTTCTCGACCTATACCGATCTGTCGCAAAAGCCCGAGATTCTGGATCTCATAAAGGGCGAGATTACGCGCATTAACGCCTTGCTGCCGGAAGGTTCACACGTTGCGCGGTTTGCGAATTTTCCGAAAGAACTCGACCCGGACGAAGGTGAACTGACCCGGAGCCGGAAACTTCGGCGCGGATTTCTGGAAGAGCGATATGCGGACCTTGTCGCGGCTATCTATAGCGGTGCCGACAAGGCCGATCTCAAGATCGCCGTGACCTATCAGGACGGCCGCCAGGGCACGCTTGAGGCCAAGGTTCTCGTGTTGGATGTCGAGAGCATATCAAAGACTGTCAACCGGCAGTCGGAAACATAAGGGAGGTCGGCAACAGTGGTCTACTTCGTCAATGATATCATAACCGGGGCATTGATCGGCCTGCTATACGCGCTGGTGGCCATGGGCTTTGTCGTGATCTACCGCGCCAGCAAGGTTTTCAATTTCGCTCAGGGCGAACTGGTGATCATCGGCGGCTTCATCGTCTGGTTCACCACCTTGCAGGCCGGATTGAGCCTTTGGCTGTCGATACCGCTGTCGCTGCTTCTCGCAGGTTTTGTAGGATACCTGATCGAGCGGATATTTCTGACAAAACTGATCGGTGAATCAGTCTTTTCGATGGTCATGGTGACAGTCGGCCTGCTGATTTTGCTTCGCGGGTTTGTTCTGCTGCTGTTCGGCCCCGCGGTTCGGCCCTTCCCGGTAATCTTCCCGCTGAAACCCCTCTTCCTTGGGGACATGCTGATTCCGTTGAACCTGCTGATTGGTGGAATCATCACCATTGTCGCGGCCGCCGGTCTGTCGTGGTTCTTCAACCGGACCCGACCCGGGCTGCGGATGACAGCGGTGGCCGAAGATCATGTCGTTGCGTCTTCAATGGGGATCTCCGTGAAGAGTTCGATCGCCTTCGCCTGGGTTCTCGGCGCAATCCTGTCCACGGTTGGCGCGATGATCTTTCTCAGCGGCAAATCCCTGACCTTCCTGGCCTCCGATATCGGATTTGCCGCGCTGCCCGTGGCGCTATTCGCCGGGCTGGAATCGATCGGAGGGCTGATTTTGGCCGGGGTCATCATCGGCATCGTCCAGAGCCTGACAACAAACTACCTCGACCCAGTTATCGGCGGCTCCCTGGGCAGTGTCGTGCCCTATATCATCATGCTTGCCATTCTGCTGATCCGTCCCACCGGCCTGTTCGGTTGGCGCACCATCGAGCGGGTATAAGCCATGGATCCTTCAGGCATCTTCCCGACAAGCTATCAAGCCGACAGACGCCTCATACGCACGCGCTGGCAGGCACTTGCCCTCGTCCTGTTCCTCGCTCTCATGCTGGCCGCTCCCT
This sequence comes from Nisaea sp., assembly GCF_039990255.1. Classification (GTDB taxonomy): domain Bacteria; phylum Pseudomonadota; class Alphaproteobacteria; order Thalassobaculales; family Thalassobaculaceae; genus Nisaea. The sequence goes on from NZ_JBDXGG010000025.1 coordinate 111,474, forward strand.
ATCTGGTGGGCGCGCGCATCATCGCAGTCCTGAACATGATGCTGATCAGCGCGGTCATCGCCGTGGGACTTCAGATATGCACGGGTTATGCCGGCCAGATCAATCTGGGCCAAGCGGCATTCATGGGTGTCGGAGCCTATACCGCCTCGATACTGGCCTCCAAAACCGGGCTTACATTCCTGTTGGTCATTCCCCTGGCGGGAATCGCAGCCGCGGTATTCGGCTTTCTCTTCGGACTGACCGCGGCCCGGATCAAGGGTTTCTATCTTGCCCTGACGACGATCGCGGCACAGTTCATCTTTCATTTCGCGGTCTTGAATCTGCCGTCGACCTGGATGGGTGGATCAAACGGTATCACTGTGCCGCCTGCGGAACTTTTCGGCCTGCGCTTCGTCAGCGAGACCGCGCAGTTCTATCTGAGTTTCGCTGTTGCCGCGATCATGATTGCGGGCGCATTCGGGATCGTCCGGTCCCGGTTCGGCCGTGCCTTCGTCGCGGTCCGGGACGATGACGTGGCTGCGGGTATCATGGGGATCAACGTCGCGGCCACCAAGGCCAACGCCTTTCTGATCGGTGCTTTCTACGCCGGCGTGGGTGGGGCGCTTTGGGCCTATATGATCCGCTTTGTCGGGGTCGATCAGTTCACGCTGTTCCATTCCATCTTCTTCGTAGCGATGATCATTGTCGGAGGGATGGGGTCGATCGTGGGGGCGTTGATCGGTGTTTTCGTCATTCGCATCATTCAGGAAATTATCGCGACGGTTGGCCCCAACATCGCCGAGTCAGTGCCTTTCGTGGGCGGCGACATCGTGTTCGCCGGCATGAATGTAATTCTCGGCGGCGTGATCGCTTTATTCATGATCCTCGAACCGAAAGGGCTGATGCATCGCTGGAACATCCTGAAGTCATCTTATCGCATCTGGCCGTTCCCTTATTGACGGATCGGGCGGCCAGCAACCAAGGAGGAAGCAAAATGACCTACAAAACACATTCAGGCCTTCGTAGTCTGTTGGCAGTGAGCGCTATCGCCTTCGCAACCGTCGTGCCTGCGAAGGTGCAAGCCGAAACGAGCTATAACCTTGCCCTGTTGTCGGACTTCTCGGGTCCCTATGCCGATATCATGCCTGTTCTGGCAAGCGGCCGCGAGACCGTGTTCAACTGGTGGAATGAGACACGCGGCAAGGAACTTGGGGTCACGCTGAACTTCAAGAACTATGAAACCCGCTACGATGCAGCACAGGTTGCAAGCCTGTGGCCCGGCATCAAATCGGAACTGAATCCGATAGCGGTTGTTGGTTTGGGCGGGCCCGATGTCGCCGCTCTGTCTGAGCGGCTGCCGGAAGACAAGATCCCCATGTTCATGTCCACGGCCGCTTATGGCTTTGCCTGGAAGCCCGATTCCTGGATTTTCAATCCGCGCCCGACCTATTCGCATGAGAGCGCAGGATTTCTGTCCTGGCTGCGCAAGCAGCGGGGCGGAGACGAGCCGATCAAGGTTGCGATCCTGGCCTCCGAAGCTTCTCCTGCCTATGTGGACATGGCGAAGGGTCTCGAGCTTTATGCCGAACAGAATCCCGATGATATCGACATCGTCGAGGTTATCTATACCGAGGTGCAGCCCACCGATCTGACAACCCAGATGCGCCGCGTCGCACGTTCAGGGGCCGAGGCGCTGGTCATCCAGACCAACACTTCGATCGTCGTGGCCGCGAAGCGCGGATTGCAGGCCAACGGCGCCAACGTCCCGATCATGATGAGCTCGCACAACGGGTTGCCGGCCTCCGGAGGGGCCCTGGGCGGTCTCGAACAGCTCGAAGGCGATTACGAAGCCTACGGTATGGCGATTGCGGCCGACGAGGACAGCCCGGCCCGGCAGTTCTATAACACCCTGACCTCGGACTACGGGCTTAAAGCGCCCTGGAACGTGGTGACCGCCATGGGCATTTCTCAAGGTCTCTTTGTCGCCACGGTCATCGAGCACGCGATCCAGGAAAACGGCGCCGAAGGTCTGACCGGCGAAGCTGTGCGCAAGGCGCTCTTTTCCAAGCCGATCACCACCGAGGAAACGAACGGTTTCCTGCCGACGCTAACCTTTACCCCTGATGCGCCCTTCCCGCTGGAAGGCCTCAAGGTGAATATTGGCACGGTCAGAAACGGCAAGATCGTCATCGAAGCGACGAGCGTCGACATTCCCGTCGTTCAAAAATGGTGAGATGAACCGGGCGCCGCACAAGCGGCGCCCGTTTCCGTCCCGAAACCCAGGCGCGAAGGCCATGCTGGAACTCAACAACGTAGAAGTGATCTATTCCGACGTTATCTTGGCGCTCAAGGGTGTTTCCATCACTGTACGCGAAGGTCAATGCGTCGCGCTGCTTGGGGGCAACGGGGCCGGAAAAAGCACAACGCTTAAAGCCATTTCCGGGACGCTGAAATCCGAAGACGGGAAAGTTTCGGCGGGATCGATCATCTTAAACGGCAAGCCGGTCCAGAATCTGGAAGCGTCGGATGTTGTAAAGAACGGACTGATCCATGTGATGGAGGGCCGACGCGTGTTGCGTCACCTGACCTCCGAGCAAAACCTGATCGTGGGCGGGCATATGGCGCCCAACGCGACCGAATTGAAACACCGGCTGGATCACGTATATTCCCTGATGCCGCGCCTTGCGGACCTGCGCAGTCGCACCGCCGGCTTCATGTCGGGTGGCGAACAGCAATTGTTGCTGATCGGCCGGGCAATGATGGCAAGGCCTAGGATCATCGTAATCGACGAGCCGTCGCTGGGATTGGCGCCGATGATGATCCGCGATGTTTACGAAGTTCTCAAGCAGCTCAAGGCCCAAGGCACGACCTTCTTTCTGGTCGAACAGAACAGCGCCGCGGCCCTGTCGATCGCCGACTATGCCTATGTGATGGAAAACGGTCGCATCGTTCTGGATGGCCCGGCAGACAAACTCGCAGAAAACGAGGACGTCAAAGAGTTCTATCTTGGTGTCTCCGCCTCAGGCGAACGGAAGAGCTATCGCGACATCAAGCACTATCGGCGCCGCAAGCGCTGGCTCGGGTAGGAAGGAACGACAATGAGTGACATACTCCATATCAAGGGACGTACTGCAATTGTAACCGGAGCGGGGCAAGGCGTGGGCCGACAGGTTGCGCTTTACCTGGCCGAGCACGGCGCCAGTGCCGTTATGATCAACGACTTCCACGCCGAGCGGGCGGAAAGCGTTGCTGCGGAAGTCGAAGCGGCAGGTGTCAAGGCGCTGCCGATCGCCTTTGACGTCTCGGACTTCGAGGCCGTCGGCGCGGCCTTCGCCGAGGCGCAGTCGGCTCTGGGAAGCGTGGATATTCTGGTCAACAACGCCGGGAACGCGGGGCCGACCTCGCGGCTCGATGATCTGGTGCCTTTTTGGGAATCGGACCCCACGGAATGGAAGCGCTGGATGGCGACCAATTTTGACGGGGTGCTGAACTGTACCCGTCACGCGATGCCCTTGATGGTCAAAGGTGGTTATGGGCGCATCGTGACGGTCATTTCCGATGCGGGCCGTGTGGGCGAACCGCATCTGGCGGTCTATTCCGGCGCTAAAGCGGGGGCCGCGGGTTTCATGCGCGCCATCGCAAAAGCCGGCGGCCGGTTCGGGATCACGGCCAATTGCGTAGCCCTCGGCGGCACCAGAACGCCGGCGGTTGCCGATCTTATCCCCGATGCGGAAACCGAAAAGCGCGCTTTGTCGCAGTATGTGATCCGCCGGTTGGGCGAACCGGAAGATCCCGCGGGAATGATCCTGTTTCTGTGCTCGGATGCGGCCAGTTGGATCACCGGGCAAACCTATCCGGTCAATGGCGGGTATTCCTTTGCCTGCTAACAACCAATGCGGAGAATGGACCTTAGACAGGTCCTTCTCCAAGAAGGGTTTTGTTGTCGGCACCGATGGCCGGCGGCGGGCCGGACAATTCGGTTTCAAAACCGTCGAATTTCAGGGGCTGGACCAGAAAGACCTCGGCACCGCCATCTTCGCGCGCAAGCGTTCGCAACAGGCCTCTGGCGCGCACATGCGGGTCATCAAGAGTTTCGGCCAGCGAATTGACCGGGCCCCAGGGCACCCCCGCCCCATCGAATATCTGCCCCCATTCATCGCGCGTCCTGCCCACCAGTACCGCCGCGATCTCTTGGCGCAGCTCGTCCTTTCGGGCGACACGTTCGCGGCCTTTCAATCCCGCATGCTCGGGCTTGCCGATCACTTCGCAGAACGGGCGCCAGAACCAATCTTCATGCGCGATGGACAGCGTCACAAGCTTGCCGTCGCCGCAGGTGAAAACGCCATAGGCCGGTTCGGCGATGAAATCGCCCAACGGTGTGCCATTGGCCGCGGGTACGAGAAACGCGGTGAGCATGGAAACCACCGCATCCGACATCGACACGTCGACATAGCGGCCATTCCCCGTCCTCTGGCTGGAGACCACTGCCGAAAGGATTGCAATGGCCGCAAACAGCGCGGCGCCGATATCGGCAAGCGGAATAGCCGGCAACACCCCGGGTTTTCCGGTTTCGGCCTGATCTGCCAACAATCCGCCGACACCTTCATAACTCAGGTCGTGCCCCGCCCGGTCACGATAGGGCCCATCCTGTCCGTAGCCCGAAACCGACACGTGAACCAGCCGCGGGTTGATCTTTCGTATCGCTTCATACCCGGCTCCCAGCGCGTCGAGCTTCCCGGGCCGGAATCCCTCGACGATCACGTCGGCCGACCGGGCCAATTCACGGAACCGTGCCAACCCCTCCGTGGATTTCAGATCCAGCGCTACGCTGCGCTTACCCCGGTTCAGCGCCCTGAACAGCGGCGGAAACTGCCGTGCCGGATCGCCAAGGCCCGGGCGTTCGATCATGATGACCTCGGCCCCCATATCCGACAAGAGCATCGTCGCATACGGGCCAGGAAACTGTTCCGCCAGACTGAGGATCTTCAAACCGTAAAGTGGTGCATTGCTCATTTTGGGCTCCCGTTCTCGTTTCACCCGCGCGCGGGCCCGCCCATAGCATCGCAAGATCCCGCAAAAAGCAACCCTAAAATAAAAATTTATCCTTATATTTCAAAGGTTTAGAATGGCTGAAGCGCCCAGGACCCTATCCCTCGAACGGGTCGGTCAAACCGAGTGGATCACTTTCCAGAGAACCGACCAGATGAACGCGATCTCGATGCAGATGCTGCACGAGATGACGCAGGCGATCGAGAACGCCATGAGCGATGACAGCGTTCGCGCCATCGCCCTGACCGGAACCGGACGGGCGTTTTGTGCCGGCGCAGACCTGAAGGAAGTCGCAGGCGCGAAACATGCCCCGGGCGAACCGGATCTTTTGGATCTGGTCGATCACGCATTCGGACTGATGCGCAATGGCCCCAAACCCGTAATTGCGGCCGTGAACGGGCTGGCGATGGCGGGCGGCCTTGAAATGGTGATGGCCTGCGATCTGGTCTTTGCCGCCGAAAGCGCGCAATTGGGCGATGCCCATTCCAATTTCGGCGTCTTTCCCGGGGCCGGTGGTGCGGCGATCCTGCCGCGCCGGATCGGGCTGAACCGCGCCAAATACCTGTTGTTCTCGGGTGAGAACGTCTCGGCGCGCGAGATGATGGACTGGGGATTGGTGAACAAGGTCGTCCCCGATGCCGATCTTCGCAACGCGGTTCAGGTCTTTACCAACAAGTTGTCTGACAAAAGTCCGGCCGTGCTGCGCCGCATGAAGGCGGTCGCCAACCGGTCACTGAACGTCGACGAAACCGCGGCACTGGCCGAAGAGATGCTGAACCTGCGCGCACATATGCGGTCATGGGACATGCGCGAAGGGCTGACGGCCTTTGCCGAAAAACGAAAACCGAAATTCCGCGGCTATTGAGTCAGGGGGAACGAATAATGCAGGATATCTATGTTGTCGGCGTCGGCATGACGCCGTTCGGAAAATTTCGGGAAAAATCGATCAAGGGCATGACCCACGAGGCCGTCACCGACGCCTTGACGGATGCAGGGTTGTCAGGGGAGAAAATCGACGGCGCGTTCTTCTCGAACGCGGTGCAGGGCCACATGGAAGGCCAGCACATGATCCGCGGCGAGATCGCGCTGCGCGAGATGGGCATCCAGGGCATTCCGGTGGTGAATGTCGAAAACGCCTGCGCCAGCGCCTCGACCGGGTTCAAGCTGGCAGTGGATTTCCTCAAGGCCGGCAATGGCGATTGCTGCCTGGCCGTGGGCGCCGAGAAAATGTACTCCGACGACCGCGCGCTGATGTTCTCGGCGTTCGACAGCGGCTGGGACGTGAGCAACGGCGAAGAGGTTGCGCGGCGGCTGGCCGATCTGGGCACCGGGGTGACAGAGCCCGAGGGCTCGAAATCGCCCAAGCCGTACAGCGTCTTCATGGATGTTTATGCCGGCTTCGCGCGGCTGCACATGAAGACCTTCGGCACCACGCAGGAACAGTTCGCCGCCGTCGCCGCCAAGAACCACGCGCATTCCGCGCATAACCCGCTGGCGCAGTATCGCGATTCCATGACCGTGGAACAGGTTCTGGCCGCGCCGCCGATCACCTACCCGTTGACCCTGCCGATGTGCGCCCCGATCTCGGACGGCGCAGCGGCGGCGGTGCTGTGCACCTGCGAGGGGTTGAAAAGGCTGGGTCTCGATCCTGCCCGGGCGATCAAGGTCAAGGCCGCGGTCCTGCGGTCCGGCACCGACCGCGCGCCGGAGGATTTCAGGAACCACCTGACCCGGCTGGCTGCGCTTCAGGCCTATGAGCTGGCCGGGGTCGGCCCCGAGGACATGGCCCTGGCAGAAGTGCATGACGCCACTGCCGTGGGCGAGGTCATCCAGATCGAGAACCTCGGCTTTGTCGAGTTCGGCGAGGGCGGACCGGCCAGCCTGCGCGGCGAGACGAAGATCGGCGGGCGCATCCCGGTGAACCCCTCGGGCGGGCTGGAATCCAAGGGCCATCCGGTGGGCGCCACCGGCATCGGACAGATTTTCGAACTGGTCACGCAGCTGCGCGGAGAGGCCGGCGCGCGTCAGGTCGAGGGTGCGCAGAACGCCATCGCCGAGAACGGCGGCGGGCTGCATGGCGTCGAGGAAGCCGCGGCCTGCGTCACTATTCTGGGCCGCTAAAACAGGAAGACTGCAATGGAAAACGTGATCGCCGCCGCACAGGCAATCTATACCGACGAACAGCGCATGCTGCTGGAGAACTTCCGCAAGATGGCGGAGTCCGAGTTCGCGCCGCTGGCCGAGAAATACGAAGAGCTGGGCTATCCCCCCAATGCGGAAACCCTCAAGGGCCTGTTCGCCAAGGTCGAGGAATTCGGGCTGATCAGCGGGCTGATCCCCGAGGCCGATGGCGGCGCCGTGATCGACCGGATGACCTATGGCATCCTCTACGAGGAACTGGCCCGCATCTGGGCCGATCTGGCCATCGCCGTGCTGATCCAGGGCCACGCGGTGTTCGCGATCAACCTGCTGGGGGACAAGGCGCAGAAAGAGGCCTATCTCAAACCGCTATTGCGCAGTGAACGTATCTGCGCCACCTGCATCTCCGAACCCTCGGTCGGCTCGAACGTGCGCGAGGTGAAAACGCGCGCCGAGCGCGAGGGCGACAAGATCTTCATCACCGGCCAGAAACTGTGGATCTCCAACGGCGCCCAGTCGGATTTCGCGATCGTGGTTTGCAACCTCGACGACGGGATTTCCATGGTCATCGTCGACCGCGACAAGGGTGGTTATGAAAGCCGTGAGCTGCGCAAGATGGGGTTGGTCGGCGCTTCCACCTGCGAACTGTTCTTCGACCGGGCCGAGACCACCTCGGCACATGTCCTGGGCAATGCCGGGGGCGGGCTGTTCCAGACCCTGAAATTGTTCGAAAGCGCGCGCGTCTTCGTCGGGCTGACCAGCGTCGGCATCGCACAGGCCGCGTTGGAATGCGCGGTCGCCTATGCCAAGGAGCGCGAACAGCACGGCAAGCCGATCGGCGGGCATCAAATGATACAGGGGTATCTGGCCGACATGGCTACTCAACTGGATGCCGCGCGGCTCCTTTGCCAGCGCGGGCTGCAACTGCTGGATCTAGGTGTGCGCTGCGATACGCAGACATCAATGGCGAAATGGTATGCGACGGAAATGGCCGTCGAGATCGCCGGCAAGGCCGTGCAGATCCATGGCGGCAACGGCATCACCCGGGAATTTCCCGTGGAACGCCATTTCCGAAACGCAAAGATCATGCCGATCCCCGATGGCACCACCGAGATCCAGAAGCTGGTCATCGGGCGAAACCTGACAGGGTTCAACGCTTTCTAGAGCATCTTCGATGAACGCGGAGGCGGGTGTTTGCGATCGAAGATGGGATGTCGATGCGGGAGGCGGCGCGGCGCTTTTCCGGATCAGGATTTCGGCAGCCGGCATCTGGGATGCCCGTCCGACGCCGCAGCATCGAGACGAGATGGCGCTTTGTATCATCGATTGCTCCCTAAGGCGCGGCGATGCGGCCAATCATGTCGCTGATTGCGCCATCCGTTACCATACCCGATGGATTTTTTTGGTCTGTCGGAATGGATATGAGTCTGGTGTGTCAGACAAGAAGTGGCCCGATCCCATCACTTGACGCGACCGACCAGAGAGTACGGGAAACTTGCGCCCACCTGTCTGCGTCCAGGACTCCACCATATTCTGCCAGACGACCCGCCTTTTCTTCAATCTCATCGCGCGTCAGGGTATTCCCAGGGTCGCCCTTTGGTTCTGCGACGCGGTGCCTTAGGACTGTCCCGTCTTTTAGCGTCACAGATACTTTTCCGATCCAGGATGCCGGGTATTTCTTTTCCACTTCGGGATCAAAAGCCATATCGATCCTGTTCATGAACGACCTTGCCCGTTCATTTTCAAGGATGCCGTCGAACTCGGCCATGCCGGCTCGCCGGTGGATTGCAATCAATGCCAACGTTGCGGGCATAGAGAACTTCGCCTGATGAACAGTGGTTGGGAAGGTGACTGAGCCCAGTACATCAAGTGCTGCCTGGTGCACATGCGCGGTGACATGCTCGATGTCCTCGGTGTTCAAGTAATTTTCCAGCATCAGCTCAAGAAGAGCATCTGCAGCAGGATGAGTGTGGCGGCACGATGCATGATACTTAAATGACGTCTCTGCAAGACCCCATCTGACACCCAACCCGGTACTGATCTTCTCCAGGGCACAGTTCGAAGACATTCCAGCGGCCATTCCTTTTTCGCCTTCAAGGATTTGTTTTGCACCCGTGAAACCTCGGGCGGCAAGGCTTGCCGCAATCACACCATTGCCGGCAGCATTCGCAGTATGAAGCTGTTTGGAATCTGCCGCATCTTTTAGAAACTCCCAAAGACCTGCGGCCTGAGTGCCGGCAGAGCCAAGAGCGTTCAACATCTGCTGGGAATCGAGTTTGAGAAGACGTCCTGCCACGGCAGCCGCAGCAAGCGCTCCTGCAGTTCCAGTCGTATGAAAGATCTTGTAGTGTGGAAGGCCGAGATATTCCCCGATGCGGATTCCGGTTTCGTATCCGGCAACGCACGCCGTTAAAAATTCGGTTCCGCTCGCATTGCAATGCTGCGCGATCGCTAGCCCAGCAGGAAAAACGACCGCACCAGGATGAAACACGGAGCCATTATGGACATCGTCCTGTTCGGAAACATGCGAAGCGGCGGCATTCACAAAAGCGGCAAAATAAGGTGACGTCATGCGGCCTGAGATAAGTACTTCCGATCTCCCCTGATCGGGACCCATTTCCTTTGCGAAATCATCGATCGCAACGATTGCCCGATGACGTGCACCGGAAAATGCGGATCCAGCCCAGTCAACATAAAGGTCGACCGCTCGCTCAACTACATGCGTTGGGATATCAGCTATTGACAGCGACGAGGCGAATTCGGCCAGCTTCGCGGTTCCCTCTATGGTTGAAGTGCTCCAGTCTGTTCTAGTGTCGATCAAGAATGTCTCCCATGAGCCCATTGGATCCCAAACAATCGGTTTGGCACTCGTTTTGATTGTTGCCGTTCGTACCGGACCGCATGAGCCATAGAGGTGTCAAGTACTTAAATGTGTCCCGCGAGGTCGATCACGTTACAGTATCCGACGCCATTGGGCTTGCTGCCGAAAGTTTTCTTCCCTTTCGTCGCACTAACTACGAAGCGGCTCACCGCAAGTGACCGAACGCTGGCGAGGCCGCTTCTAACAGCAATTGTTGAATTGCCAATCATTCTAGGAGACATTTATGGATACCGCCGTTCATGCAAGGCTCTCTTCGAACGATTTGGACGTGTGATCGGGTGCGGTCATGTATCAGGCCTTTCGTTGCGGCACGAATACGACCGCTGGCCGGTATGGAGCTACGCGGACCTGGTGCAAATCAGTTCTGCGAGCTCGTCGCTCACTGACCCGGATGCATTCCCAGACCCACTCTCACCGATCTTTGTCCTTACCGTTCGCTGACCTCCTCACACGCCGACGATCCGTGCTCACAGCAGCGCAGCGTTTGCTATGCCGCAGCCAGCCCGGATCCCTTGTAGCTCTCATTCTTCGTCATCATTGCCCAGATCGACCGAGCCATCTTGTTGGCTAGCGCGATCGCAACGAGCATGCGTGGCTTGCGCGCCAACATACGCGCCAGCCATGAGTTCTCGGGAGGGGATTTGCGGCATGCCCATCGGATCACGGTCATCGCGCCGATGATCAGAAGCCGCCGGATATCGCGTTGGCCCATCTTCGAGGTTCGCCCGAGTTGTTGCTTTCCGCCACTCGAATGATGCTTGGGCACCAGCCCGAGCCAGGCCGCAAAGTCTCGCCCTTTCCGGAATGTGCTCATGGTTGGGGCGAAAGCTTCGATCGCCATGGCGGTGATCGGCCCCATCCCAGGCATCGACATCAGTCGGGCCGAGGCCTCGGAGCGCTTTGCTTCCGATCTGAGCGTCTTCTCCAAGCCGGCAATACGAGCGGAGAGCACCTCGATCTGCTCAAGATAAAGCCGCGCGGTTTCCACGACGACGAGTTCGAGGCCAAGGTTGCCTTCCTCGATGATCTCCGACAGCAAGGCCAGGTTCGCAATTCCCTGTGGCGCAATAACTCCATGCTCAGCCAGGTGAGCGCGAAGAGCGTTGATAAGCTGCGTTTGCTGGCGGACAACCAGATCGCGCGTCCGGAAGATCATGGAACGGGCTTGCTGGCTCTCGGTCTTTGGAACAACGAACCGCATCGAGGGGCGGAGCGCCGCCTCGACAATGGCCTCGGCGTCAGCCGCATCGTTCTTGTGTCGCTTGACGAAGGGCTTCACGTAGGCCGGTGGGAGCAGGCGAACTTCGTGACTGAACTTGCCGATCTCACGTGCCCAATAATGCGCTGTCGCGCATGCTTCCATGGCAACAATGCACTTCGGCAGCTCCGTAAAGAAGGCGAGGATCTGTCCACGCGACAGCTTCCGACGCAAGACAACCGCGCCATCGCTTCCAGCGGCGTGCACCTGAAACACTCGCTTTGCCAGGTCCAAGCCGACAATGCTAATTTCCTTCATGGATGCTCTCTCCTCTCAGTGACGTTCAACGCACATCACTCTGGCACATTGCGATGCCGTCGGGAGGGGGCATCCACTCCATCAGTTCTCTGCGCAAATCAACAGTCAGAGTCCCAAGAGCGCGTTCAGCGGGACCATCGCCTTATGCCAGCTGTCCCTCGCCTCCAGCCGTTCGATCCAGGCGGCAACGGCGGGCCGGGTCTCCAGCGAGATTGCAGCCTGCTTGCGATACATGAAGGTCGTGGCCAGGTAGAAATCCGCAAGGCTGAGATCGCCGGTGATCCAGTCCTGCCGGGCCAGACCCTCTTCCAGCACGTCGAGAAACTGATCGGTGGCCTTGCGCTCGGCTTTGACCGCCGCATGGTCGGCATCGCCCATGCCGAGTTTCTCCTTCAGGAACAGCTCGAAGGACAGTTTCTGCATGGCTGGACCCAGATGGATGGCCTGCCACCAGGCCCACTGGTTCATCAGCGCCCGTTTCCTCGGCGCAGACGGTACCAGACCCGCGTCGGGGGTCTGGCTGACCAGGTAGCCGCAGATCGCCCGCGACTCCCATAGAAAGAAATCGCCGTCCTTAAGGACAGGCACCTTGGCGTTGGGATTGCGCCGGAGGAATTCTCCGGCGCGGTTGTCGCCCCTACGAAGATCGACCTCGACGATCTCGATGTCGATGCCCAGTTCGAAGGCCACAGCGCGCACGCGCAGGGCGTTGGGCGATAAGTTGGCGTTGTAAAGCCGCATGGTTCAGTCCTCAGCGCTGCGGCGGCGTCAATAGTGCCGCGCGGTTCGCTATCAGGAAGTCGCGCACCGATTGGCCAGGTTGGCCGGTCAGCGTCTTCAGGTCGTCGCTGGCCACATCGAGGAAACCCTGCGCCATTGCCTCGTCGAAGGAAACGAAGACCCGCGCCATGAATTCCGGCAGGCCGTTTCCAATCATCGCCCGCGCCAGTTCCTCGGCTGGCAGCGCGATGTACGAGATCTCCTTGCCCGCGACGTCGGACAGGATCGCTGCGACCTCAGCCTGGCTGACCGTCTGCGGCCCGGTGATATCGAGGGTCTGCTTTCCCGTCGCCGTCATTAGCGCCACGGCTGCGGCACGGGCGCAATCCGCCCGCGTCACATATCCGGTCTTGCCCTCTGCCGCGGCGGCGAAGTGCTTGCCCATGGCGACGCTCTGCGAGCCGCCCATCAGCAGAAAGTCGGTGTACATGTTGTTGCGCAGGATCGTGTAATCCGCCCCACTGTCCGCGATCAGCTTCTCGGTCCCTTCGTGGTCGCGGGCGAATCCGATCGGACTTTCCGGGACCGGGCCCGCAAACGATGTATAGACGATATGCCCAATGCCCACCGCCTTGGCCGCCGCAACCGCGTTGGAATGGGCAGCGAGCCGCTTGCCCGGGTGGAGATCGTCGGTCGAAATGATGAGGAGACGCTTGCCGTCAGTAAAGGCGGCCCCAAGCGACGCTGGATAGTTGAAATCGCCCTTGCGGGTCTCGACACCCTTGTCGGCGAGGTCGGCCAGCTTTTCGGTATTGCGCGATACGGCGATGATCGGACCGGCGCCGGCCTGCAGCAGCAAGTCGACCACCTGCCGGCCAAGCTGGCCGGAGGCGCCGGTGACTATGAAGGGGCCGTTCTGAATGTCGGACATGGTTGGTCTCCTGTTCTGATTGCTGAGGAGGCTTTTGCTCTCAGCCGTGGATATGGACGGGGGCGGGGTTCGCCAGCTTGCCGCGAGCGAAGTCCCAGCTCGTGGTCAGCAGGCGCAGCATGACATCGACCTCGTTCTCGTCACGCGGGGCGAAAGCCATGACCGCCGTGGCCGGGATATAGCCCAGCCGCGCCATGGGATGCGGTTCGCCCCAACCTTTCGCGATCAGTTCCTCAACCACGGATGGGGGCAGCATCAGGTGCGACGAGCCATCGTGGGCGGGGTGCACATGGGCAAACTCGCGCCCGATTATGAAGGCCTCGCGTGGTCCGCATGCGTGGGCTACAGGAAGCACCAGGGCCTCGGCGCCGGGGACCGAAACGCCCGACCAGCAGCGCTCGACGAAGGGCAGGGCGAACGCCTTTTCCTTGAACAACGCGTGAATCTTGGCCGACGAGTTCTGGGACACCTGCTCATGCGGTGCGCAATCGGTGGTTTCGGGGCGCGGTCCATGCCGTGGGGGAAGTTCGAAGCTCATGGTTGCTCCTATCCAAATCTGAAGGCGCTTTCGACCGCGCCCAATACGTGATCCTCGAGGGTCTTGCCTCCCCGATCCGCAAAGGCGGCCCCGGCCGCGACGTGCAACGGGATCAGATGTTCCTCGCGCGGATTGGCGTCGCGTGCGCCGGGTGCCTGATCCCACGCGGCCAGCATAGCGTGCCGCACTTCGGGGTCTTCATGGGTCACAGCACTCGTGAGCCATCGGTCGAAATCGAGGCCGCGCACGTTGCCCTCCGCCCCGCCGCGCATGGCGCGCATCATGACGGCCATATTGTGATAGGTGTTGCCGGACCCGATGATCAGCACCCCTTCGTCGCGCAAGGGCGCCAGCGCGCGACCGGCGGCGAGATGCGCCGCGGGGTCGAGATCGGCGCGCAGGCTCAACTGGACGGTGGGGATGTCGGCCTCTGGAAAAGCCACCTTTAGCGGAACGAACACCCCATGATCGAAGCCGCGCGCTGGGTCGGCCCCGGTTTGGAACCCTGCGCCTTCCAGAAGTCCGCTCGCGCGGGCCGCCAGCTCGGGATCGCCCGGCGCGGGCCAAGTCAGCTGATATGTGTGCAGCGGAAATCCCTGATAGTCGAACAGCAGCGGCGGCGCGGGGTTGGTCTGCACGGTAAACACCCGCTCCTCCCAATGACCCGAGATCACGAGGAGCGCCTTGGGCTTTGCCGGCAGGCTCGCAGGTAAATTCTCGAGGAATCGGCGTTGCCTATCCCAGGTGTCAGGCGGGTTCCAGTCCATGAAGAAACACGGGCCGCCGCCATGGGGAACAAACATTGTCGGCTGTCTGTCCGTCATGTCGTCGTCCTTTCGAACCCCAAAGCCAAGCGTGGAAGGGCAGCGCCGTGGCAGCTCGGCATCGGATCAGTTCGCCGCTGACGGAAACGCGGGCGCGTAGGCCGACTTGACCGCCCGCACGCGATTGGCGGTCAGCCACGAGGCGATCAGAAGCACCCAGGTCGCCAGAGCCGGCGGCCAGCCCGGATCGCCCACGCCCACATGCGCCCCGATGGCTAGCACCAGATGCCAGAACATCGCCGCATATGCCCAATCCACCAGCATCGCCGAAGGGCGCCAGAGGATCACCACCGCGCCAACGATCTTCAGAATCGCGAGCGGCCAGATGATGTAGGTGGGATAGCCCAGCACCTCGCGATACATGCCCGCGACCATGTCGTGGGACGAGATGTAGAAGGCCGCGGCACCTAGATAGACCAGCGCCACAAGGCCGGTCGCAATCCAATAGACATACTTTGCCACTTTGTCGCTCATTGCCGCTCTCCCTGTTTGCAACGGCTTGTTCAGCCGCCGTTCTCTCGTTAAGTATCTTTAGATGCCTTGCTTCATTGGAGAAAGTAGGCACGTAAAAGTAACTAACTTCCTTTGACTGTGAGGGCTATCCACGATGAAGAGCGTCCTGCCCCCTTCCTGCCCGATGGAGGCGCTGCTGCGTGTCATCACAGGCCCTTGGACGATATACATCCTCTGGGTTCTGTCCGAGCAGGGACCGCAGCGTTTCGGTGCGATCAAGCGTCTGGTGCCCGGGATTTCCACTCGCGTCCTGACCGAGCGGTTGCGGATGCTGGAACATGCCGGTGTGGTCTGGCGCGAGCAGGCTATGACCATCCCACCGGCTGTAACATACGGATTGACTGAGCGCGGCGCGGAGCTGCGTGGCGTGCTGGACACGCTTGGCACCATCGCGCGCCGCTGGGAGGTCGAGGGTGCCTTCGACGGGACCGCAAGCGCGGCAGAATGACGCCGCCCTTCCTGTTCGCGGGATAATCCCGCGCCCGAGAACAACTCAGGCGGACCCCGACCCGAAGCTCATGACTAACTGAAAACGGCGCTCGACAGAACCGTTAAGCGGTGTTTCATCGCGCAGGAGTTCACCGCGAGGCTGACGGTTATGAGTGGTCGGTTCGATACAGAAAAGACCACCGCCAGCCGCCGTACGTCGATGAAACTGTAGCCAAGGCAGGGCCTGCTTGTCGAACGACAACCGGAAGCACCGTCGCGGATCCCTTCCACCATCCGACACCTGGATAAGGTTCCCATTGGCCGGTGCGGGTTCGCAGAAGGTGAAGTCCTCGGTGCCGGGCAGGTCCGGACGCATGCGAGTTGCGATCTCGACTAGAGTATCCGGGCAAAATTGCGGGGCGCTGAGATTGATGTGATAGAGTGCCATGATGGGCGTGATCTCCCCTCGCCCGCGCGCTTCAACCCGGTCTTCAATACTGATTTCGGCACGGTCGGGAGGCAGTGTCACGCGTCGATGGAGCCGCCAGGACTGACCTGAAAGGGTTCCGTGGGCGACCGTTGCACAGACCTCGGCGGAACCGTCCTCCAGCACTTGCGTCGTTGTCACGATAGCGCGCCTGAGCGACATGGAGCCATGCAGCGGGAAGTGCCGGAGGCCGTCGTTCGCCGGTTGGCGGATGTGATCAAATCCGCAAGTGCAGAGCAGACCGCCAAGGGCCTGATCCATCTCTCCCGGTCGGGCCGGGGCCAGCCCGTTTTCGCCTATCCATCCGAAAGGCACGCCGCGATAGCGCACAATCCCGACATCAAGGCACCGATCGGGAAGTAGATCGATTGAGAGTCCGGCCGCGTTTTCGACCTCGATCAGCCGAGCGCCGTCCTCGGTGCCGCCATCGAAACGCAGGGTCCGCAGCCTGCATGTCTCAGCCATTCGTGATCCTAACGCCAGTGTCAGGATTGAAAAGCAATATATGTCGCTCCTGCAACTGCACATGAAGCTGCTGACCAGCGACAACGCTATCGGCCAAACCACGGTCATTGTCCGGGTCGATACGGAGCGTAACCCGGCCTGCCGGGGTTTTGCCGACGAGGAACGCGTCGTGCCCGGTAAACTCCACCGCGTCCACTTCGAAGGGCCAGCGATCCGGTGCTGCGTCTGGCCAGACCCTGATGTGCTCGGGACGAATGCCGAGATCGACCTCGCGACCCGCAGCGGCCTGCAATGACTCGGACAGCGGTAGCCCCTCGAAGGTGAGGCGGCCGGCCGCGGATGCCAGCATGCCGCGTAGCATATTGATCTCGGGCGAGCCGATGAAACTCGCGACAAAGCGGTTCTGCGGTTCGCGATAGATCTCTCGCGGCGTTCCAATCTGCTGGATACGACCGCCGTCGAGCAAGACGATGCGGTCAGCCATGGTCATAGCTTCGATCTGGTCGTGAGTGACGAAGACGGAAGTGGCCCCCAGTTGATCGTGCAACGCCCGCAATTCCAGTCTTGTCGCCGCGCGCAGCTTGGCGTCGAGATTGGATAGAGGTTCGTCGAAAAGAAAGACCTGCGGCTGCCGAACGATCGCCCGACCCATGGCCACGCGTTGCCTTTGCCCGCCGGAGAGCTGACCGGGTCGGCGGTTGGCGTATTCCGACATGCCAAGCATTTTTAGCGCCGCTTCGAGACGGCGGGCGATCTCGGTGGGATCCGTCCCGCGCATCCTGAGGGCAAAGATCATGTTCTCGGCGACCGTCATGTGCGGATAGAGCGCATAGGACTGGAAGACCATCGCCATGTCCCGATCACTCGGTTCGGTTTGCGTAACATCCTTGCCGTCCACAAAAATCCGACCCGCGTCGATCTCTTCCAGACCCGCAATGATCCGCAACAACGTGGACTTACCGCTACCCGAAGGACCGACGAGGGCGATAAATTCGCCGCTCGGAACCTCCAGATCGATCGGCGGAATAACCTCTACCCGACCGTATTTCTTTCGTACCCCCTTAAGGGTGACGGTTGCCATGAGACTCCCTTCTCTCCGTGTCTACTTGACTGCGCCCGCCAGAAGCCCGCGGACGATAAATCGCTGGCCGACGAGGATCAGGATCAGCGCCGGGACGATTGACAAGAGAGTCCCGGCGGCCATCTCGCCATAGCGGATGTCGTATTCCTGCGCGAAGGTTGCGATGGCGACCGGAGCCGTCATCGTCGCCGGCGAGGTCAGCGTCAAAGCGATGGCGAAGTCGCTCCAGGAAAAGATGAAGATCAGCGCCGTCGCCGCAATCATTCCACCCCGCACCAGCGGGAAGGCCACCCGCCAGAACATCTGGCTGTTCGAGCATCCGTCCATGCGCGCAGCCTGAAAGATCTCGTGCGGCAATGCGAACATGAAGCTCAGCATCAGGAACAGGCCCATCGGCAGATTATGCACGACATGGGTCAGGATGACCGAGACATAGGTTCCGTGCAGTCCGATCGCCGACCACATGACATACCAGGAACCCACGAAGGTGAGCGTGGGAAGCATTTGGAACAACAGTGCCCAGCCCAGGATCGGCCAGCGAACCCACCCGGGTACTCTCAAGCGGCCGAGCGTAAAGGCGGCCATCGTGGCAATAACGATGACGATCGCGGTTGAACTGACAGCGACAAAGGCACTGTTGAGCAGGTTCCACAGGAATTGGGACTGACGCGAAAAAAGAAGCTGCTCGAAATTGCTCCAGGTGACCGGACTGAGCGTCGCGCCCGTTATGATATCGATCTTGTATTTGAAGGCATTGGATAACACCCAAAGTGTCGGCAGCAGAATTATTCCCGCATAGCCCCAGACTAAAACATTTGCCGCAACGCGACCCGAGGTTCGACGCAGGGTCATCCTGCGTCCTCCGCGTTCCTGCGGCGGGCAAGCACTCCGCGCGCGAGGATGATCGTGAGCGCTATGGCAAACAATGTGACCACCGACATCGCCGAACCGTACCCGACCTGATCCTGCCGGAAGAAGGTACGGTAAATCGAAAAGTTAACGACCTCCGTGGCCGTGCCTGGCCCGCCTGATGTCAGCAGATAGACCTCGTCGAAGACCTTGAACGACAGGATGACCCGAAAAATCACCGTGATGAGGATCGTAGGCAGCATCAGCGGCAGCACGATATGGCGCACCTCCTGCCAGAAGCCGGTCACATCCAATCGGGCCGCGTCCAGAACTTCTTCGTCAAGCGACTCCAGACCGGCGAGCATGAGAAGAAAGACGAAAGGCGTCCAGTGCCAGATGTCCACGAACATCACCGATGCGAGCGCGATGTCAGGGTTTCCGAGCCAATCGACCTCGTTCAGACCGAACCAACGAAGCAGCGTGTTCGCCAGCCCGAACTCGCGCCCCATGACCAGACGCCACATCGTGCCAATGACGATTGGGGGGATCACGATCGGCAGGAGGAAGATGCCGGTCAGGATCGTTCGCCCGACCGACCCCGCCCGCTTCACGGCCAGCGCCATCGAAAACCCGAGGACCATCTGGCAGGTCACGACCGTCACCGCAAAGACGAGCGTGTTGCGCACCCCCGCCCAGTATATCGTTTCCTCCAGGAAGAGCCGGCGGTAGTTCTCCAGACCGATATAGTTGAACTCGGCCGCGCCTTCACGCCATTCCACATCGAAGAAGCTCAGACCCAGAAGGTTCAGCACCGGAAACCCGGACAGAACCATGAAGAACACCGCGACGGGCGCAAGCGACAGCACCAGCCATCGCTTGTTCCGACGAATTACGACACCCGGTTTGATCATGGTGTTCATCTGGTTCCGTCCAGAGGCGCTAGCGAAGTGGCTCAGAGGTCTGGCTGGCGGGTGACGGTAAAGCCGTTCTGCTCAAGTATGCCCGCCAGGGCCTCGGCCGCCGCATTGAGCGCCACCTCGGGGCTTTCCTCCCCGATGACGGCCCGGTTGAAGTGCAGGGCCATCGCGTCGGATGCTTCGGCGGCGGCCGCGAAAGGCAGACCCATCACCGCATTTGCCGCATTTGCCGAATAGGCCCCAAGGAAACGGTAAGAGTTGTTCGTCCCCAGACCGGTTTCCGCCAGATCGCCACGCACGGGTACGCCTCCGGCTTCGACATACTTCACTTGGAGCGCCTGGGACTGGAACCAGTCCAAAAAGGCCAGCGCTGCGCGCTGGCGCTCCGCCGACACGTTCTTGGGGATACCCGCGACCCAGTGACCGGCGCTCGACGCGTGTGTTCCGCCCGGACCTGCGGGTATCAACGATGCCGACATCTGGCCGACAACCCGGGACTCGTTGGGGTTTTCCAGCGCGCCCCAAGCGGCGATCACTGCGATCGCCTGCGCGGCTTTGCCGGTGGACAGAAGCTGGATAAGCTCACCCTGCGCGATGGCACCGGGATTCGGCGGAGCAACATCCTCCCCTGACATCTTCAGATAGGTTTTCAGCGCCGCAAGCCCCCCGGTCGTATTCAGCCCGATCGCGGCCTGTCCCGGGCCCGTCACCCGGAAAAACGCGGCGTCGTGGCTGAAGATGTAGGGGGTGATATTGTAGACGATCGAATCGCGAGCCGCGCGCGGAACGAAGCCGTAAATGCCCTTGGCTTCTGCGATTTTTTTAGCGTTCGCGTAAAGGTCGTCCCATGTGTCGGGAACCGACAGGCCGAGTTCGTCATAGATCACCTGGTTGTAATAGAGGACCTGGACGTTGCCGTTGACCGGCACACCCATCAGCGCGCCGTCCGGCGAGAATGACCCGACCGCCGCATCCCACTTCGTGGTCGCGCCGTAGCTCAGGACGCCATCGTGAAGCGCGTAGCCTTCCTGTACCTCGCCAAGCGGCGCGAGGAAGCCGCCGGAATAGATCTCGGACAGCCAGAGCGAGTTGATGTTGACAAGATCGTAGGTGCCTTCGGCGCCGCGCACCGAGTTCCGGATCTTTTCCAGCAGTCCCCCGAACGGATTGACGTCAAGATCGACGACGTTCCCGGTTTCCTCCTCGTAGAGATCGACCATGGCGACGAAGGAATTCAGCCATGGCGACTGGTTGATCGCCATGGTGATGTCCGGCTGATCCTTGGCGTGCGCCGACGTGGCGGCTGCCAGCGCCAGAAGGCTGGCTGCAATGCTGAATGCTGTTCTCTTCACTTTTCAGTTCCTCCCATTATGCGTTTTCAGTTCACGTCCGCGCCCTCGGCGAGGCCGATCCAGTTGAAGTATTCGGGCGGCGCATCGTGCACCTTAAGGAGCCTCACGATCTCCTTATTCAGTCGCGCCTCGATCTCCGCGTCGTATATCGGACGAAGCTGATTGGGGTCCGACGTATTGTGATAGATGGTGGATTCGAAAGCTGCGAACTTGGTTCCATCAAGCCCCGGAGGCCGTCGCGCGGAGTTGAGCGCATCATAGCGCAGAAGCCTTTGCCCCTTTGTGAATTCGAAGGGGCCGGCCATCCGCCCGGTCGCAAGCTCGTCCGGCCCGAAGAACCCTGTCATGTGCGTGGGCATTAGGGTGTATTCGCCAAGCTGTTCGTCGAACAGGTTCGCCGGATAGCGGAAGAAACTGTACTCGCCATCGGTCACGCCAACCGGACCGCCGAACATGCCGAATATCAGCGCCTCGGGGCCGGGCTCTCCGTCGATCAGGGGCAGGATCGACCTGCCGGTGACTTCCTTCGGCACCGAATGGCCGAAGACCTCGAGGAACGTCGGCATAAGGTCCGTCGTCTGGCTCAGCGTCGCAATCCGTGTCCCCGCCTTCGCGGCATAGTCCGGATGGTGGACGATCAACGGGATATGCGAGATCTCCTCGTAATATGGCGTCAGGTTCTTTCCCCACCAATCATGCTCGCTTAGCAGGAAACCGTGATCGGTCGTGAGCACGAGGCAGGTATCGGACCAGAGATCGTGCTCGTCGAAATAGTCCAGAAGCTTGCCGAAATAGGCGTCGCACATGGCCACGAGAGCGGCGTAGTTCGCCCGGATTTCCGCGATCTCGTCCGGGCTTTCCTTGACCGGCGCGTATTTCGGCCAGTCGAGGATCGAGCCATTGTAGCCCGTCGTGTACTCCTGACGGTATTTCTCGGGCGCGAAGAACGGCTCGTGCGGATCGAAGCATTCGAGTTGCAGAAACCAGTTGTCCGCCATGCGGTTGTCGTCGAGGAAGGCAAAGGCGCGCGCGAAGCACGCCGGGCCGGGAAAATCCTCCTCTATTCGTATCTTTTCGCGATTGACTTGATGCTGCCGCCGCTTCGGTTCCGTCGGCACGTTGTAGTGCTTGTCGGAATACATTTCCTTGAAGCGCTCCAAAGGCGGTTGCACCATCGCGATCCACGGGTCGTATTCCTGTCCGCGAATGAACTCCCAGGTCTTGTAGCGGCTGTGATACGTCGCGCCGCCGTCCTCGTAGTAGTGGAAGTGGTCGCTGATGAGATGTGTGTGCACGCCGGCCTGCTTCAAGATATCGGGCATCGAATTGTCGAAAGGTTCGAGCGGACCCCAGGAGCGGTGCATGAAGTTCAGCCTACCCGTATGCATGTCGCGCCGGGCCGGCATGCAGGGCAGCGAGCCGACATAATGATTGTCGAAGGTCACGGCCCGCTGGGCGAAGCGATCGAAGTTGGGGGTCGCAATCGCCCCTCCGCCATAGCAACCAAGCGCGAGACGGTTGAGTGAATCGAACAAAACAAAAACGGCGCGCATCAAGAACCCACTTTCTTACGGACGATGTGAGTCTAGACGGTTTGTCCTCGCGGGACTAATATTTTTGTGTATAAAAGGTATAACCCGGAGTTATAAATGGATCACATCTGGCGCCTGAAACACTTCCTCGCCACCGCCGAACTGGGCAGTATTCAGGCAGCGGCACGGCACTTGAACATCAGCCAGCCGGCCCTCTCCAAGTCGCTGCGCGAGCTTGAGCTCCATCTCGGCGCGGCGCTTTTCGAACGCTCGTCGCGTGGCGTCACCCTGACCCAGGCCGGACAGGCGTTCTATACCCGGGCGCGAGAGATCGAGATGCAATGGGACAGCGCGCTCTTCGATCTCACGGCCACCCGCAACGGGGCGCGAGGCGCGTTGCGGATCGGCGTCGGCCCGACCTATGAGGCCGCGTTCATGGCTCACGTGCTTGCGCGGCTTTCCAACGAGTTTCCGAACCTGCAGATATCCGTGCGGACCGGCGTTGGCGCGATCATGTTACCGGCGCTCAACACAGGTGAGATTGGCGCCTATTTCGGCGGCCTGCGCAGCGGAGCGGAAACGCTGTCGGTCGGGGTTCAGGAGATCCCGCTCTACAATCAGTCGAACAGGATCGTCGCAGCGGCAGACGATCCGCTCGCTGCCGCGACGGATGTTCGCGAAACGGACTTGTCGCAGCGCGCCTGGGTTCAGCTAAGCTATGACTCACTGGCTCTGGGGAGAATCGAGGCTCTGTTCAAGAAGGCGGACGTGCCGTCGCCACGTACGATCGTGTCGACGCACTCGCTGGCGTTGGCGCTCGATCTCGTGCGGAACAACGGATTCCTGACCAGCTTACCGGAACCGCTGCTACATCCCCGCCTCGGATCCGGCCTCGCAGCGCTGCCAGTGCCGAGCTACGACTGGCGGATCGCCACCGGCATTAGCTATCGCAACTCTATCGCCCGGACCGCGCCTTTCAACCGCATGATCGGGATTATCAAGGACGAGGTGCGGGCATTCGGCCTTGCTCCGAATTAGGTGCGGGAAGGATCCTTGCTTGGTTTAAGTCTAAAAAACGACATTGGAGGCCCGCGGGAAATCGCCACGCGAGAAATCGTACGCCAGCTGCAGGAGAACGAGGACCGAGTTGATCTCCGCGTTGTCTCTGGGCGCGTAGACCAAGGCTACGATTTAGGGGATCATGCCGGCAGCCACCGTCGGATGGAGCTCTGCCCAACCCAGATCGATAACCTTCGATATCGCATCCGCCGGCAGCATCGTGTGCAGGTCGCCGTCTTTTGCCGGATGCACGTGGGGGAACTCGTTGCTTATCATAAAAGCCTCGCATCCAGCCTTTGCGCATTTGCGTTAATGATCTACTATCATGACACCAATTCCTGCCGAATTGGATAAGAAACGTGCACCGCGCGCCTCCAACACCATCATAAGTCCCAATATCGTCTCCACCGGACAAGTGACATCGCCGTTCTCGAACCGCGTGACCGTAAGACCGGAAACCTCAGCCAGATGCGCCAACTCGCGCACCGACATTTGCACACCAGCCCTCGCCATACGGCATTGCGCTGGCGTGATCGGAAGTTCGTTTTCCTTGTCGTCTGGGTCGACATCAGTCATTTCCATGTCTCCCTTGGTGATACCCGAGCCGGCGCTATTGCGCTTTCGGCTTGTTAGCGAAGGGTTTCTGTCACGGAATTTTAGGTACATCATAGTGGAGATATCCCCGCTATGCGGTCGAAGACGCCGCGCGCCACATCAGCCAAGTCGGAATCAGAGCGAGGAGGAAAATCCCGCAGACGACAACGAAGCCGTCCTGAAACGCCGCGTTCGACGCCTGGTTCACCACGGTCTGGCCAAGGAAGGTGGCCGCGGCAGGCAGCAACTGCGTGTCGGGCAGACCCGATGTATGCATCAGGTTGGCGACCTCGCGCAGAAGCTCCATCGTCGTCGCGTTGTCGCTGGTCTGCTCACGAATGACGTCCAGAGCGACACGCTCAAGCGCGGACTCGTTCAAGCCGGCAAGAATCGCGGAAACGGAATACTTCAGCGATGACGGTTCAAGATTGAGACTGATCGGTTCTGGCAATAGCAGCAAATTCCCACGGCTTGGTCCGCAGTACGCCCCCGCAAAATATAAGATCTCGACCCCAAGCCGGGGGTTAGAACCCCCCCTAGACGGCCCTGCGACCTTTAGCACCGAGGCACCTGGACATGCGTCACATGCCCCCGGCCGTAAGCCGAAGGATCCTGGCACCGCGTCGGCCGGTGCCAAGCCGCTAGGGAGGGGTTTCTAAGCCCCAAGGCCGCGCGTACCGCCTCGGGGAGAAGCATATTTGATCAGGTTAACGAACGCCAGACGCTAGGAGTTTGTCTGAGAATTGAAATTTTCTCGACGTTTGGAGGCGAGTCTGATTCGAATATAGCCCATGAGCAAGAGATTTCGCGCCTGGCGTCTTGACGAGACCCTTCTGATTCCGCCGTCGGTTCAGGATTTTGTTCCCGCCGACCATCTTTCCCGGTTTGTCGTTGATCTTGTGCGCGAGAGCCTTGACCTGACGGCGATCGATGCCAGCTACCGTGGCGCGAAGGGTCAGCCTCCCTACGATCCGACGATGATGGTTGCACTGCTTTTGTACTCCTATGCGGTTGGGATCTATTCATCGCGTCGGATTGCCGGGGCGTGCCGGGAGCGGGCTGATTTCATGATGATCGTGGCGCTGGACGGTCCGGACTTCCGCACGATCTCGGAGTTTCGACGGCGTCATCTGGCGGCGTTGTCGGAACTGTTCGTGCAGGTGCTGCGGCTGGCAGCGACGGCGGGCCTTGTCAAGCTGGGCCATGTTGCGCTGGACGGCACGAAGGTGAAGGCGAACGCGTCGAAGCACAAGGCGATGAGCTATGCCCATATGATCCGGCGCGAAGAGGAACTGGCAGCCCAGGTGCGGGTCTAGCTGGAAGCTGCCGAGGCGGCTGACGCCGATGAGGACCGGCTTTACGGGCCGGGCAAGCGCGGCGACGAGATGCCGGACTGGGTCAAGGACAAGCCCAAACGGCTCGCGAAGATCCGCGAGGCCAGGGAGGCTCTGGAGGCCGAGGCCAGGGCTGCTGCGGCGGCGGAAACCCGCCGGCGTGCGGCTGCCG
Source organism: Nisaea sp. (assembly GCF_039990255.1). Lineage (GTDB taxonomy): Bacteria > Pseudomonadota > Alphaproteobacteria > Thalassobaculales > Thalassobaculaceae > Nisaea. The sequence goes on from NZ_JBDXGG010000025.1 coordinate 136,835, forward strand.
AAGACCAGCGCAAGGGCGCAAGAAGACTGGCAAGACGCCCAAACCGTCGCGCGATGTACCCGACGGCAAGGCGCAACGCAACTTCACCGATCCCGAGAGCCGCATCCTGAAGACCAGGGACGGCTTCGTCCAGGGATACAATGCGCAGGCGGCGGTTGACGGGCACGCGCAAGTGATCGTGGCGCACGGCCTGACGGCGAGCATGAGCGATCATGGCCAGCTCGTGCCTCTCGTCGACGGCATCGAGGCGGGGCTCGGCCGTCGACCCGAAGAGGTTTCGGCCGACAGCGGTTACATGAGCGAGGCAAACCTTGAGGCCCTGCAAGAGCGCGCCATCACAGCCTACGTCGCAACCGGTCGGGCCAAGCATCCCGACAAGCCCAGACACAAGGGCAGACCGCTCACCCAAGCCATGCAACGCAAGCTCAAGCGGGCCGGGCGACGAAGTCGCTACCGATTGCGAAAGCAGGTGGTGGAACCGGTGTTCGGACAGATCAAGCAGGCAAGAGGGTTCAGGCAGTTCCTGTTACGCGGTGCTGATAAAGTGAAGGCCGAATGGACCCTCATCTGCACCGCCCACAACATCCTCAAGCTCGCAAAGGCGCAAACATGACAAGAAGATCTGTCGCGCCAGTTCCGACAACACACTCAAAAGCGACTATTCGGACAGGCTCCTAGCCTACGTGTTTTCATTGGAGTTATTCGGCATTTGCCATATGTCCGGTTGCTGACCGTAACGGCAGTGCAACATCGGTGAGAACCGGCTCGCGGAAATTGCCCGCCGCACCTAGCCGGGACCGCATGTCGCCACTCATATCGAACAGGCCGGAATAAGTCATCGTCTTGCCGATTCGCGCCGGCGTCCCTAGTTGCTCAAAGCGGCAATCGATCAACCTGAAAATCCGGGCCATTCTGGCGTCGAAGACGGACACGATGTGCTCGATGCCGGCCTGTTGGGCGGTTTCGACCATCCCGCACAGGAGCTCCACGGTGGTCCGGTTCACCGTATGGTTAGCCTCGGCCCGGTCCTTCGCTTCGAAGATGCGCGGGTTGACCGCAAAGCGAGAGCTCTCCCAGATCAACCGGCTTTCGACTGGCCCACCTGGCATCAGCACAGAAAACACGTCTCTAAGCATATTGGGGCCGGTCGTGGGCAAGAGCCGAGCCGGTACCGATTCGCTAGGATGCGTCGACTCCGGTTCCTCCGCGTAGAAAACCTGCTCTCCCTCGAACCAGCCCGTGAAATAAGCCTTTACCGCCGTTTGAAAATCCGAAGCCTCATCCTCTTCGCGGCCTTGGCCAACTATCCGCAGAACCTTCCCGAACAGTTCCGTCCCAAGACGCAAGTTCTCGCAGGTATCGAAGAGTTCGAGGCCGATCTCCGATGGATCGGTAACACCGAGCCCCGCAGGAAATTGGGTCAGCCCTACCCTGACATTCGCCTTGCCGACCCATTGCCGGGTGGTCTCAATCGCCTTCTCGGCCGTTTCCGGGGGCGGGACGAGGATCATCTTGTCGCCCTGGAACACACGGATGGCGAGGTGGTCCGGCGCGCTTATTTCGGCCACGAACTGCTGCACCACGGCGATCTCAAGGCGGGGATCGGCGCATTGCTGAATGAGGTCGATGTCGATCATCTGAAAGGTCCCATCAGGTGTTGAAGGCGATGACGAGTGGCAGTCCGAACAACGACGCCCACGCCCTGGCGCTCGTCTTCTGGATCGCCACTATGTCGGTGTCACCGGTCCACCAGCCATTGCCAATCGCCACGTTGACATCCGGACCAAGGAGCATGGAGTGCAGGATCGGCCACACGATGAGCTGCTCATAGCAGATCAGCGGCGCGATCGACCTTCCGGCAAATCTGCCGATGGGATTACCGAAAAATTGCGCCGACGCCCCGCCAGATGCCCATGGCCGCCACATCGAGACCGGCACCGGCATCCTCTCTCTGTAGACGATCCTTGCCCCCTCGCCCGTCAGCTCGATCATGACATTGTCATAGCCCCTCTCGTTGACGACAACGGCGCCGCCGGCGACGACGACATCGAGGTCGGCGAGGTTTCGGACCCAGAGGCGCTCGGTGGTCGGCGTCCAGATCCCGAGCGCGCTTTCGGGAAGGATGATTGTGGTGGCGCCGTCCAAAGTTGCTCGTCTGACAAGCGCGATCGTCGCCACATGTTGAGCATAGTCGGCATGGTTTCCAGCGACCAGGTAGTCGAACTCCGTGTTGACTCCGACCCAGCCTTCGGGAGGAACGGCTGGCGCCCAGCTTATCGCTGACAACGTCCAGGCACCGGCGAGTACCATTGTCACAACCGGCCACACCCGCGTGGTCATGGCTAACAAGGCGACGAACGCCACGAGAAGTCCCACCCATCCCCATCCCGGAAACAACACGCCGGCAGCTGTGATCGGGCTCGCCCAGCCGACAATCCCGAAGGGCGGTACGCTCATCAGGATCGCGGCCAACAGATATCGTAGCGGCCGATGCCATCCGGGCTTTGGAGACCAAAGCACCGTGTGTACTGCAACGAACAGCAGCGACGCGGCGATCCAGAGACCGAGCCCGACCCAGATATCGCTCGCGTAGAAAATCGATACGCCGTTGGGCAAGCCTCTCGAAGCCGCCATGAAATACGCCATCGAAACCAGACCTGCGACCAGCCGCGTGGGAGCGAACGCCCAAAGCGCGGGAAAGAGGCACGCGACCGGGAGGAGTAGCACTTCGCCGCTCCATCCGATTGCACCCACGATGGCGGCGGCGGCGATGAACACCAAAGCGGTCAGCGGGCTACGGCTCGAAGGTGAGAACCGGCTTGGCCAGACCAAGAACACCTTTGGCCGATATCGGCCCAAAGTAGCGGGAGTCATAGGAACCTCTGTATTTCGAATGGAGAAACACGGTGCCCGGGGGCACGACGCCGCCGGGATCGGGCGTCAGTTCCCTGCCCGATCCGTCACGCCGCTCAATTGCGGATTGCGGCAGAGCGAGTCCGTCGATCGCGACGAATGTGCCAATCTCGACCGACTGCCCGGGCAGCGCCACGACGGTCTTGATCAGCGGGCTGAGCCAGCCGGGGCACAGGCCGCGCCGCACATATCCGCGCTCACGGGCCTGACGAAACGCATCGTTCAGTGGCAGGCAAATGAAGACCCGATCCCCGACCCGGACATCGCGGTACATCGTATCGATCCGCCAAATTCCAAGCGGATAGCTCGGTGTCAGATTGATCCGGAATCCGGCGCCGTAGCCCAAGCCGAACAGCGCCAGAGGGATGCAAGCGAGAACGGCAACCAACGCGATCCGGCGACAGCGGCTCACTGTTTCAGCCTCTGGCTCTTGGTCTGCGCTTGCCGCATCGCCTCGGACTGTTTCAGTGCCTGCTGTGTGCGCTCATGGGCGGCAAGTTGCTGGCCGGCTCGCATGGTCGGCCACGCGGTGCTGAGCTTTTCCCGGTCACCGGGCGACATGCCCTGGGCCGCCTTGTCAAAGGTCGCGCCCGCCGGCGTCTTGGCCGCATTGCCGAGCAATGTGCGCTCGCCGAAACGCTCCGAAACCGCCGTGTTGAAAGTGTCTAGTTCGGCTTTCACCATGCGGTCGGCCAGCGCAAAGCCGAGCGCGGCGGGCAGATCGTTGCGATCGATGGCGTCGCGGACCTTTTCCATTGCGCGCGCCGCCGCGGGCGACAGGGACGGGATGTCGATCGAGGTGCGTTTGCGATGTCCTTCCTCTTCCAGCCTGTACTTGGCCGTCGCCCTCTCCCTCATTTCGAGATAGCGTTCGAGGTCCTTGCGCAGTGCCGGGACGTTGACTTCCGCAACACGACGATCTTCGCGATCCGCGCGGCTTGCCAGCAACCCCTCTCGACCCTTGAGCGCACCGAAGCTCGCCGCATTCCGCTCGATCTCGCCGAGCCGCTGCCTGGTCATGTTCGGGTCTTCGACAACGGCTTCCATGCGCATCGCCTTGAAGGCGCTTTCGGGATCCGCATAGACGAGGCGAATGCGGTCAGAGAAATTGTCCCACTGCCTCTGCAGGGCGGGATCGGATTGCAGCTTCTCGTCCGCGGCGTCGGTGACCGACATTGTGAAACTGGAAATGCCCTTGACCATCGGCTCGGCCTTTCTGATTGATTGCGGAGATTGATGAAGCGGTCGATCGGCGAGCCCGAGCCGCACGCCGGCGGCGCGAAGCCGAAGGCCGAGATCGACGAGTTTCTGTTTCTGCCGGATCGTCCATTGAACCCGGTCGCGCATCAGCGTTCGCGCGACACGCACGAGGTGCAGGCCGCGATTGTTGGCGAAGCGAAGCGCCTGGGCATAGAAGCGGCCGCCCGCATAATCGAGCGTGACTTCCTTGGCGTTCTTTCGGGAGAGCAGCTTCTCGAGCCCGCCGGCGAGGTGGAAGGAGCGGCTGCCATAATAGAGCGCCATATCCTCCCGGTGCCGGGTCATCGCGACATAGGTCAGGTGCCGGTCGAGCGAGAGCGAAGCCAGGACCTTCACGCGGTCGACGTTCGCGCCCTGCGACTTGTGGATGGTCGTGGCATAACCGTGATCGAGGTTGCGATAGAAGCGCTGGTCGACGGCGACGCGATGCGCCCCCTCACCGTCTCCGATCATCGCAACGATGCGGCCGGGCGCGGCCTCGACGACCTTGCCGATCATGCCGTTCTTGACGCCGAGCGAGCCTTCGTTTTTCAGGAAGACGATCTGATCGCCGGCGGCAAACTGCCTCACTCCATCCTCTGTACTGAAGGCGTGGCCGGTTTCAATCAAGCCGCGGTCGACGAGCTTTTCGCGTGCCATGGTGTTGAGCTGGCGCACATCGCGGCGCAGATGCGCGAGGATCAAGATCGACTTGTCCGGATCGTAATCGCGGTTCCAATCTTCGATCAGGGTTTCAATGGCATCGACCTTCAACGCCTTGCCGATGACCCTGTTCTTCGCCTTGTAGGCAGACAGCGCAGCACCGACCTGCCCGCGCGCCAGATCGAGGGATGCGGCGCGCATCCAGTCTTCTCTCTGCCGGTAGATCGTTTCGAGTTCGGCATAGCCTGTGCGTTCGACAATTGCGCGGAACGCCGCACCCGCCTCGATGGGCTGCAACTGCTCGGCATCGCCAACCAGGACAAGCTTCGCGCCTGATTTCGTGACCGCTTCAACAAAGGTGGCCATCTGCCGGGACGAGACCATGCCGGCCTCGTCGAGAACGAACACCGTCTTGTCGTCGAGACGTCGCCTGCCCTGTTGCCAGCTCAATTCCCAGGACGCGAGCGTGCGTGAGGCGATGCCCGCCTCCTTCTCCAACCCCTCGGCCGCCTTTCCCGAAAGTGCTCCACCGACCACTTTGTAACCGGCCAGTTCCCAGCTCTCGCACGCGGCCTTCATCATCGTGGTCTTGCCCGCCCCTGCCCGGCCCACCACGGTCGCGATCCGCTCGGCGCCGGTCACATGCTCGATGGCCGTCCGCTGCTCCAGCGACAGCCGGTCGTGACGCCCAAACACGGTTTCGAGCACGCGGGATTTCACGACGAAACCGCTCTTTCCCGTAAGCCAGGACGCGCGGCTGACCATTTCCGCCTCGAGCCGGATCATCGCCCGTGTGGTCAGCCGCGCCGGGACACGGGCGCCTGTCGCGAAGTCGATGGTCTCATCGGCGAGCTTCAGGCATTCCGGGCTTTCCGCAATCCGCCCAAGGAGAAGCTGGAAGCTTCCGGGATCGTCGATATAGCGATGCAGGACCTTGGCGATGTCGCGCTGATCGAAGACGCTTTTTTTGAAGGTCAGAATGTCGAGCACCAGCTCGGGCCGGGCCTCGATGCGCGCGGCGTTTTTCTGCCGTTGCGCGTCATGAAGGGCGAGCCGGTCGAGATCGATGGCGCTCGCCTTGGTCTCGGCCTTGCGCTGAAGCGCCTTTGCCGCCACACCGATATGGGTGGTCGGCTCGATGTCGATACCGCGCTCGGCATAGGACCGGCCATCGACGCGGATTTCCAACCCGGCAAGGGCAAGGTGATGGTTCTGGAGATCGAGCCATCTTTGCCGTTGCTCGAGGAATTCAGGCTTCTCACCGGACCAGAGCTTGTACTGGATTTTCCCGGTTTTGGTTCGGACCGGTTGTCCGTCCGGCCCCATCACTGCGACCTTCTTTGACCCGAACCCGTCTTCGGTCAGGGGGCGTAGCGTGGTCATCAGGTGGATGTGCGGATTGCCCGGATCGTCGTGGAAGACCCAGTCGGCAACCTGACCACGAGCTAGAACTTGCTCGGAGACGAACTGCCGGACCAGGGCGATGTTCTGGTCCCGGCTGAGCTCGACCGGCAGAGCGATGATGAATTCCTTGGCGAGCTGCGCGTCGCTTCGCTTCTCGAAGGCTTCGACTGCATTCCAGAAGGCCTCGGCGGCGCCTGCCACGGACCGGTCGGCGATCATGTCGCGAGCCCACTTTGGGGCATTGGGCGGCAGCAGAAACTCCTCGTGGGCGAGGTTCTTCTTGTTGGAATAGTCGACCGTGCGCGCTTCCGCCTCGTGGCCCATCTTCGCGCAATGGCGATAGGCGGCGGACAACACTGCGCTGCGGCCATTTCCCCGCGAAATGAGCTGGGGTGTGAAATGCGTGATCGCCACCGGCCATCGAGCTCCTGAGAAACAAGTCCAAACTTGTTCCGCAGGACGGCGGCTTACCTCCCGGAGAGGCCGCCAGCAGCACGTCGCGTTTCGCGACGTATTACTGCGCCCTTGGACGCATTCCTTCGGAACGCTGGGATGATCTCTCATTGAGACGGGTCTCTCGACCCGGCATTTCTGCCGGGATGCGCTGAACGCGCACCCGGGCGATGTTCCTCATGCCTATTCGGCATTCGTCACACTTCGGAGCCTACGGAATGAGAAAGCCCTCATCGAAGATCAAGGAAGACATCGCCAGACTGCAGGAGCAGCTCAAGGCCGCAGAAGCACGCGAGGCCGAACGCATCGGACGGCTCGCGCTCAAGGCCGGTCTCGGAGAGATCGAGATCGACGATGCGAAGCTCGGCGAAGCCTTCGAGAATTTGGCGAAACGGTTTCGCGGCGGCGGCAACGAGACCCGGAAATCCCCGCCCGCGCAAAACCCGGCTGGCGCGTCTTCGGGCGCGAATAACGAGGCTTGAGCGCATGCGACAAGCGAGCCAGTCCGACGCGCGCAAGAAGGACACGCGCGAGAAAATCCAGCTCGGCGGTCTGATCGTCAAAGCTGGTCTTCGCTACGAGAAGCGGGCGCTCCTGCTCGGATTGCTGATCGACGGCGCCAGCCGGATAGCCGCGGACGACGCGGAGCGGGAAAGGCTGACGGCGATCGGAGCGGAGGCGTTTTCCAGTGACCCTGAATAAGCTCCTCCTCGTGATCGCTCCCGTCGGCCTGATGATGGCCGTGTGTCTTGGGCTAACCGGCTCGGAAACCTGGCTGACACGGTTCGGCAATTCAGCCGAGGCGAAGCAGACGCTCGGGCGGATCGGCATTGCCCTGCCCTACATGTCCGCCGCCGCCATTGGGGTAATCTTTCTCTTCGCAACGCGCGGCGCCATGGCGATCAAATCCGCCGGCCTTGGTGTTCTGATCGGTGCGATCGGCGTGATTGCTGTTGCGGGAATGCGCGAATTTTCGCGCTTCAGCGGTTTCGCGGATGCGGTCCCCGATGGTCACCCGCTGATCGAATATGCCGATCCCGCCACTGGCATCGGCGCAATGCTGTGTTTCGTCGCCGGCATGTTCGCCTTGCGCGTTGCGCTACGTGGCGATGCCGCGTTCGCAAGCATGAAGCCGCGCCGTCTGACGGGCAAGCGCGCGATCCACGGATCGGCGGACTGGATGTCGCTCGGCGAGGCCAAGCGGATGTTTGGCGAAGAAGGCGGAATCGTCGTCGGCGAGGCCTATCGCGTCGACAAGGACAGCATCGCGAGCCACACGTTTCGCGCTGATGTGAAAGAGAGTTGGGGCGCGGGCGGCAAGGTGCCGCTTCTGTGTTTCGATGCGTCCTTCGGCTCCACCCACGGGCTTGTCTTCGCGGGCTCGGGTGGTTTCAAGACCACCTCTGTAACGATCCCGACAGCACTGAAATGGGGCGGCGGACTGGCGGCGCTCGACCCATCCAACGAAGTCGCACCCATGGTCATCGCGCACCGGCGCAAGGCCGGACGCGAGGTCTTCGTGCTCAGCCCGAAGGATGCCTCCGTCGGCTTCAATGTGCTCGACTGGATCGGCCGCTATGGCGGGACGAAGGAAGAGGACGTGGTTGCCGTGGCGAGTTGGGTCGTCACCGATGTCGGCAGGCAGACGTCCATGCGCGACGATTTCTTCCGGGCCTCCGCCCTGCAGCTCATCACGGCATTGATCGCCGATGTCTGCCTGTCCGGGCACACGGAAAAGGAAAAGCAGACGCTGCGCCAGGTGCGCATGAACCTATCGGAGCCGGAGCCGAAACTGCGCGAGCGCCTGCAGACGATCCATGACAATTCGGAATCCGAATTCGTGCGGGAAAACGTCGCCGCCTTCGTCAACATGACGCCGGAGACCTTCTCCGGCGTCTATGCCAATGCGATCAAGGAAACCCATTGGCTCAGCTATCCGAATTACGCGGCGCTGGTGTCCGGATCGAACCTGTCGACCGATGACCTGGCGAACGGTAAGACGGACATCTTCGTCAATCTCGACCTGAAAACACTCGAGGCGCATCCAGGGTTGGCGCGCACCATCATCGGCGCCTTGCTGAACGCGATCTACAATCGGAATGGAGAGACGAAAGGCCGGACGCTGTTCCTGCTCGATGAGGTTGCGCGGCTCGGCTATCTGCGCATTCTGGAAACCGCGCGGGACGCCGGCCGCAAGTATGGCATCAGCCTGCTCTTGCTCTTTCAGTCGATCGGGCAGATGCGCGAGACGTATGGCGGCCGCGATGCGACATCGAAATGGTTCGAGAGCGCGTCATGGGTGTCGTTCGCGGCGATCAACGATCCGGAGACCGCCGAATACATCTCGCGGCGATGCGGAAACACGACCATCGAGGTCGACCAGCTCAGCCGGACATCGCAGATGTCGGGATCGTCGCGAACACGCTCGAAGCAGTTGGCCGCTCGGCCGCTGATCCTGCCAGAGGAAGTGCTGCGCATGCGAGGTGACGAGCAGATCGTTTTCACGGCGGGCAACCCGCCGCTCCGGTGCGGGCGCGCGATCTGGTTCCGGCGAGAGGACATGAAATCGGTCGTGGCTGAGAACCGATTTCACAAAGAACATTCCTCGGCAACGTAGTGATTGGAGGCGCCCGTCGCGAACAGCAAGAATTGGATCAACGTCTCTGCCGCTGAACCCAATACTCTGATCCCCTGCTTGTCAGAGATCGCGATCTGTCGACAATGGATTGCAACTGGAGGGGACCATGTTGTTTCTCAAATGGCTGTTTCGCAAATCGAGTACAAGAGATGGAGACGTTCGGCCGAGAGCAGAAGGCTGGGCGATTTCAGAGAACGGCAACCCGACGATGGTCGATGGGCAAACTCGCATCTCGGTCTTTCCTCAGGACCGTGATTGGAAGTTTTGTATTGCCGATGTCGATGACCGGAATGACCCATATTTCTCCGATGTCTATTCCAGTGAAGTAGCTGCGAAGGAGGAAGCGCTCGCGCATCTCCGCGGTGAGCCTACCGTCCATGAGCCGCTTTCTGCATCACGCACTGAAGATCGTCGCGATCAATGGGAAGCCCATATTCGCGCTCGATCAGTTCTAATTGAGGAAATACAGAAGCTTCTTTCGGAGAACCCCGAGCTTGGCATTACCGCCTTGCGTAAGCCGGAAGCCAAGGTGTCGAGCCACCTCAAACAGCTGAAATGGCAGATCGCCGAGTACCATCGTGCGGGCGTGTCGGCGTCCATGATTGCTCAGTCTGAGCGCCAAGAGGCTGTTCTTTCGGGACTCGCCGACGAGATCGGCGAACGGATAAAGGCAAAGCAGGCGCAGCGCCCGGCTCGCAAGCCGCCCGTCTCGGACAGTCAGTTGTCGCCCGATCTGGCTGGAAAGGTCGATGATGTCATCGGCTTGCTCGCGAACCAGGAGGTGGTCGTTGCCGAAGAGCAGGCGCGACTTCACCGGAACTCAATAAGAGCGACGACAGACAGAATGCTGGAGAAAGGGATCACCTATGGCCAAGCGTCAAATGGACCGGACTTCCTGAACCAGGACGAAAGCTCGTTCCGCGCCTTCATGAAGACCGCAGACCAGGATCTTGGATGGCAGTGCGACACTGTCTCCGATGCCTTCAGACGGTATCTTACCTCGGGAGAAATTCCGGCGCCGCACTATCCCATGAGGGTCGCTGTTTTGCTGCGTAAGGAAAAAGATTTCGAGCGGGAGAGGCGTTTTCTCGCAGCGTGGTGCAAGCACTTCCCATCAGGAAACGGAACCACCTATGCGAAGCTTGTTGAGCGGGCGAAGAAGACGGGTGCGATCCCGGGCTAGCATCAATTCCATGAATCGATCCGTATCCAACGATTCAAGAAATTCGTTGGACGTCGCTTCCACAGGAAGCGAGACTCTGGGCCATGAGCAATTCCGATCCCGTTCACCTCAGGCGCGTGGACCCTGCAAAGAATATGCGGCGGTTCTACAGCCTTTCGATACAGCCGACGCTGTTCGGGGGCGCCTCTCTCATTCGCGATTGGGGGAGGATCGGCACGCGCGGTCAAACGATGATGGAAACATTCGACACGGCCGATGATGCCGATCTGGCATTCGACCGGCTGGAGCGCCGCAAGCGCCGCCGCGGTTATTGTGATGCGTTTCTCGTCAAACGGCATCGCTAGGTGCGATCGATCAGCGTGAACATGGAAAAGGCCCCGCCTTGCGGCGAGGCCCTTGTCTTCTGGGAGATCAGTCGCGGTTGGTGTTCGGGCGCGACCAGATCAGCTGCATGCCCTCTTCGCCTTCCACCTCGACCAGGGTGGCGTAGATCGGAGCCGGGAAGCTCGGGTCGTCCAGCTTGACGGAAAGATAGTCGCGTTCGGTTCCCTTGGCCTGCTTCTGCCAGGCGGCGCCCAGTTCGACGGCGCCGGAGAAGATGCGGAACTGCGGGCCATTGTCGGAGGGGTTCTCGACGCGCTCGAAGCGGGCCTTGACGTTGAGGGCGAGGGTCTTGATCTGACCGGTGAAGCCGTTCTTGGTAGTGGCGAAAGTGCCGATGTTTGCCATTGTCCTATTCCTTTTCGATGTTTCGGGCCGCGCCCATCGCGGCCTCGATGGCTGTCGAAGAGACCGGTAACGATCGGCGCGCATCCCGAAGGGACCGCAATGAAATGGAGGACGGCGGGACGGGGCTTTCTTGCTCCGCGAGGAATGGCGGCGCAGCCGGCAGGGGAAGAAAGTTCCGGCCCGTCGTTGCGGCAAGCCGGGCGAGGCGAAGCCGGTTGCCAGTCAGACATGCCAAATCGAGACCGCGTTGGGCGAGCTCCGTGAGATACGACGAAAAAAGGAATAGGCCGTGACGTGGCGAACATGCCGCCTGCCACCCGTTACAGGCGCACAATCGACAGATCGATCTCCGCACGGTTCAAGGCAGACTGATTACCGGATCGCGAACCCAGGCACTATTGGCCAGTCGTCTGCCTATCTCCGGGGTCCAATCGCGCGACCGGAAAAAGTGAGAGCAGGCATCGGTCCGAATGTGATGTTCCGCTGTCAGCAGCACGGCTAATACCGGGGGCCTGCTCTGACCCCTCGTGTTGAAAATAGGCAGGCACCGCAGATACTCTGTCGTTCCGGGCCATCGTCTTGATTGATGATGACGGAAACTCGCCGCCGAAGTGGCCTAACATCAAGCGCCGCACATCGCCCTTCCGCAGTCGTATTCGGGAGGCCGAGCATCAGGCCGCCTCCCTCCCTTCAAGCACCTCGGCAGGCTGAAGACCGTAGAGATAAGTCACCGCGCGCTGCGCATGCGCCGCTGCCTGAAAAATTGCCCGCTTGTCGTCTTTGAGCACACGCAACCACGAGTGCAGGTAGCTGGCGTGATCCGGCCGGGGTTCGAGTTCCGGCACGATGCCGAGATCGGCGCACAGGAAGCAGCTGCCAAGCTCGGCAATGAGTTCTTCGCGGGCCCGTTCGGAGCGATCCTTGTGATAGCGGGAGAGATCGCGTCCGACGCGGTGTGCTGGCGTCGTCCAGTGGGTGGCCTCATGGCTGAGAACGGCGACGTAGGATTCCGCATCCCGGAAGCTCTCGAATGGCGGCATCTGGATGTGGTCGCTGGCGGAGGCGAAGTAGGCCTTCGACCCGCCATGGCGGATCACCGCACCGGTGTTTTCGAAGAAGCGGTCGGCATGCTCGATCCGCGACACCGGATCGATGATCCTGTCCGGCTGGTGGTAATAGTGATCCGGCAGCCCATCGATCTGATCGCAATTAAAGACCGTGTAGGTCTTGAGAAACGGGATATCCCGCTCGACTTCGTCACCGCGAGAGTCGATTTCGGTCTTGGTGAAGCGGCTGGCATAGACGACGGTCGCCCCGGTTTCGCCCTTGCGCACTTGGGCTCCAATCTGACCGGCCTGTCGGTAGGTCATCCAGAGCGGCGCTTCGAAGCCTCGGGCGATACTCTCCGACCAAAGGAGCAGCACGTTAATGCCGGTATAAGGCTCGCCCGTGTGCCGGAGGGGCCGCGTGATCCGGCCCTCCAGCCCGCCCGCGCTCCAGGGTTTCATCCAGGGGCGGACGCCATTTTCCAGATCGGCGACGATCGTCTCGGTGATCCGCGTATAAATATCGATACGCGGGCTTTTCTCTTTCCTTTTCATTTTCAGACCTCCTGATTTTCAGGGCCGCGCCGATCGCGGTCCGTCACGAGGTCCGCCAATGGCGGGGCTGCAGGCAGGAGCGGCACCCGAGCCGGGCCCCCGGTGCGCGCAGCGCGGCGGGGTGGCGAGGGCCGGAACGAAGAGGAGGACGGCGAAGCCGTTGCCGCTGCTGCCGGCTCCGCCCGGACCTATCCCGGGACGGACCTCGGTCGGTGCCTCCGCGCAGCGGAAAAGGCGGCGTTAAACGCCGCCGCCAAGGATGAGAGGATTGATCGGTTAGTGGACCGAGTGACCGCCGGTGTAGGGGTCGTATTCGAAGAGGATGACGATCTCGGCGTCCTCGACTTCGTCGGCGGGGAGGACGCCGTACTCGTCGTCGGACTTGAAGAGGACGATTGGGGTCATGAGGGTGCGGGCGAGGTTCCAGGCGTGTTTCTGGGCGAGGGAAAGATCGTGCTGCATCTGAGGGCTCCATCGTTGGAGCGGGCCAATCCCGCTCTTGATGGCTCCGTCAGTGTGCGGATTAGCGGACGCGATCACCGCGCAGGCCAAAGCCAAGCGGCCGCCGCTTGCGAGCGGACCCTTCATGGGTTGATCGTGGAAGTCCGCGCCGCACCAGGAATGCCATCTCTCAAAGAGCGGGTTTGGGTTGCGTCCGAGATAGAGTCCCGGCCATGTGCGGTCTGATTGCCAGGTCGAGGCTGAATAACCGGGTCGGCGCTCCGGGCATATGCTCACAGGCAGACGACGGCGCGGGAGACTAGGATAGCTGTCGGGAAGCGTCCGGAGCGGACGTCAGCTCCGTTTCACGGCCTTGATTGCTGACGCGCGAGCCGTTTGCTTGATCGTTGCGGCTATCTTGCTGAGGAACGCCGCGCTGACCGAACCGATTGGCTCGGTGGACACGAAATCGTAGTCCTTATCCATCTCCACGCGATTGAACTCGTCGAGAATAATCCAGCACGGTGCGGCAAGGCCGATGCGCCGGCACTCGATTTCCGGGACGCTTAGCGCGAGTTGATCGGCGAGAGGTTGCTTGGAGGTGAAGGGAAAGAGAAACACGACATCGGGATTGCCGGGCGTCTTGATGACGATGCAGACAGGGCGGGGTTTCCGGCCGGATTCCTCACCCTTTTCCGCTTCGCGATGCCAGAGATAGTGGAACTCGGCGACGTCGCCTTGCTCAAGCATCTTCTTTGGCAGGTTCGAGAATGGCGTCGATGCCGGACATCAACTCCGCATGGACATCGTCCGGGGCATCATGCAGAGAATAGGACTTGGTCGGGCTCGGGTCGCCGCGCATGCGGTGATAATCGCGGGCGGACAGAACAAAAAGCTTCTCCTTACCGTGCTTGGTGAGGACGACCGGTTCGATCATTGCCGCCTCGAGGATTTCGCCCGAGGAGCGGTTCATGTCAGAAAAAGTGTACTGTTTCATCGCAAGGCTCCATCATTTTACGTAAAGTAGTTGTTTTACGTTGAATTGTCAATTCTGACCTCCGGAGCGCCCTAGAAAAAGGCGGAGCCGAAGCTCCGCCCGAGCGGTTCAGCCAAGTGCCGCCATCTGGATTTCGGCCGCCTTGCGGTCTACGGTCTGGCCGGGATTTTCGACTTGGCGTTGGAAGGGCTTCCACGCTTCGCCGACGACTTCATCGTAGGCGGTCACAACGCCCTCGGCTGCGCAGCGAAGCGCATGGGCCTGAATGCCCATATCGGCCGCGAACTCGCGCTTGCGTTGGGCATTGCTGTCGAATCCGACAGGACCGTCGAGGTCCTCGTCGCGTGTATCGCTGGCCGACTTCGCGGTCGCGTCTCGGGCTTCGGAGACCGCCCGGGAATAGAACTGACCGGCGCCATGGGCGGAGCCGACATAGGATCCGACGATGCGCTGCAGGTGGATCTGCATGGCTCGTTCGCCAAGGCCTTCGTTCAGGGATTCGGCCGTGTCGACGATGATCTTGTGGTGGAGATCGCGGATGCCATCACTGTCGATGACAGGAAGGCCGAAACTTTCGGAAATGAGCGAGGCCTGGGCGCTGTCAGGGCAGGCGAGCCGGACCATTTCGAGGGAAGCGCCCTTGCGGAGCTGGACGATCTTGCCGGATTGACGGGAGGGACGAGCGTTGCTGGTCATGGGAATTCCTTTCCTTCACGATTTGACCGAAGGCTCCAGCCGGCCCCTGCCGGCCCTCCCTTCGGGCGCGGGCAAAAGAAACCGGCGGAATGACGGGGGCTTCAGGGTCCGCACGGACCGGGTCGAGCGAACCTGTCCTGCGGGCCAGCAGGGCTTATCAAGCCCTTGCGCAGTTCCGCGGGGCCGGTTTGGCGAGGATGGTGCGTGCGGCCGCACCGCGGCGCGTCAGCGGCCTTGAAGGCTCCGGCCGCCGGTTTACGACCGCGACCAGAACCGAAGGGAGGCCGGAAGGGGTGGCATTCCACCGGCGCCCAACGTGAAGGAAATGACCGTGGCCCGCCGCACACGCTCCTGGCGTCACAATACGGCTTGCGCATCCGGTTTGGCGGCCGGCCCGTTGCTGATGGTCTTTGCCCTGACGAAGGCGATCGCATGCTCCTGCCGGATAAGCTTACGACTGAGGGCTTCGACTTCTCCGCGTCTCTCGAAGCTAATCTGGTCGACGCAGGCCCTGAACATGGCTTCATCGGTCCGTGCCCAGCCCGATCCCCCGCGGGGATGTCTTCGGGCTTTCGCCTTGGCCGTCGTCGTCATGCGTTCCGCCCTCGCCGAGATCTGGCGTTCAATCCGTTCGAGATGCGCCCTCGTCTGCCGATGCGCTGCTTCCATCCGAGAGAGCACGATTGTTCCGCCAGGGACATTCACGCCGCCCTCCCGGTATCCGGCGCCGGCGCCGTGGCCTCCTGCAGCTCGGCTTCGGGATAGCCGTGCCGGTTGAGCCAGTCTTCCGCGGCGCCGCGGTTTGCGGCGAGATGAACCAGCTCCCCGAGGTCGCCCGGCCGGCTCATGACAAGGACCGAGCCGGGTTCAGGCAACTCGCGCACCGTGAAGCCTCGTGGTGAGTTTACGTCGAAGGTCTTGTGGACCCGCATGACGACCGTGCCATTGGACCCGTAATCGCGCTCATGCAGAGTGAAAGATGCGGGGATCGTATGGGTGCCGCGCTCGACGGCGGCACGCTTGCAAATCAGCCGGCCGGCCCCGTTGCGGTTCTTCCAGTCGGCGAGCTTTCTACGGTGACGCTCCGGCGGCCGCGGCGTGCCGTCCGAATAGGCGATGATCGCGCCAATCGGCGCATGGTCGAAGATGAGCTTGGCAGACATTGTGTCTTCCTTGTTTGATAAGTGGAAACGGAAACGCCGCCGGACGATGCCGGCGGCGTGATGGGCATTCGGAAGGAAGAAGAGCGCTATTCGGCGGCTTCGCGGAAACCTTCGGAGACGGCATCCGGGTCGATGTCGCCCTCACCCGCCTCGTCGGCGGAGCCATCGATGTCGGTGGCGTCTTCGTCCTCGACGATCTCGTTGTGGGCCTTCCAGTCGGCGAGTTCGTTCGCCTCAGGCGCGAACAGCGCCGACCCGTGCACGAAGCGTTCCTCCTGGAAATGCTCGACGAGCGCGGCGCGGGTGTCGCGGACCTTGTTGCGCGGCAGCACCGAGGTCTCCGCGCATGCCGCCTCGAGCGCCTGCCGGGACAGGCACAGGAGGAAGTCCTCCGTCCCCATATTGGGCAGAAAGCTATCGGCCCCGACGACGGCGCCGGCGATCCGCGAGACGATGCCGCTGTTCGACATGTTGCGGCGGCACGACAGCACCTCGATCAGCACCGAGCGGACCGCGATGCGCAGCATGTCCTTGTCGAAGGCAAGATTACCGGTCTCATCGACCAGGTTGGCGGCATGGGGCGCGATCTGGCTCCGGAACGACCCCGCATTGCCTGAGCCGGAATCGACGCGAACGTTCTGACCGGCAAAGGCGATGACGAGCAGCGCCATCAGCGTGTCGTCCTCGATCGGTGCGCGTTGAAGCGCCTCGTGCAGCGCGTCGGTCCGGAAATCGCCGATCATGTCCTGGCCCTTCTGGGTGACATCGGGGCGCTGCGCCGGCGCGACGGCGCCGCCATCCCCACCCTTGCCTTTCGCCGCCTTCGGCTCGGGCATCCGGTAGACGACGGACTGCACCTTGCCGTCGCGGTCGAGATACATCGCCGTATGGTCGGACTTCTTCGGCTTGCCGTAGACGCGCTCGGCCTTCTTCGGCAGTTCCGGACCGTTCCAGCCATTGAGCTCGGTGATCATGCCGTTCTTGGGCAGATTGTTGGTCATCCATTCCTGTTGGGCGCCGAGGAATGCCTCGACGTCGGTCGTGTAGCGGCTGTCCTCGTCGGCCGGCGCGAAGAGGTCCTCGACCCAGGCGATCCCGTAGGCCTGTGCCAGATCGTCGTCGAAGCTGGCGTCGCGGGCATACATGCGGGTCTTCGAGAGACCATTGGCGACCGACCACCACGAAGTGGTCTCGTTCTTCTTCGGCTTGTGGGCCTTCCAGACCTCCTTCTGCTCGGCAATCGAGGCAGCGGCGATCGTCCTGAGCTGCCGCTCGTCCGGCATGTCGCCCTTCGCCATCTGGTCGAGCATGGCGGGAAGCACATTGGCAAGAAGCCGGAGCTTCTTGATTTGGCGAACCGAAAGCGACAGCGCCGCGGCGATGCCTTCCTCGGTCCAGCCGAGCGCGACCAGCCGCTCGATGGCGCGCCACTGATCGACCGGATTGAGCGGTTCGCGGGCGATGTTCTCGACCATGGAGCGCATGGCGCCGCCGTCATCGGCCGGATCGGTCACGATGACCTCGATCTCCTCGAGCTCGGCCGCGATTGCGCCCCTGGTGCGGCGATGGCCGGCCTGGATGATGAAGCCGTTGCCGCCATCGGCTTCGGGGGAGACGACGGGCGGCTGGATGATGCCGACGGCCTTGATGGTCGCGGCGAGCAGAGCATCGCCCTGCGGCGTGGATTTGGACTTGCGGGCGTCGTCGGGATTGTCCTTCAGCGCGCGCGGGTCGATCTTGATGATATGCATGGGAAGCTCCTTGTTGGGTTTGAGAACCCGGCATGCCGCCGGTTCCCTTTCTCGTCTTCTTCTCGAAGATATCCCCGGGACCGCGGAGCGGGCGGACCGGTGCAACTGCGGCCGAGCGTCCCTGCCCGGTCGGACAAGCGGGGCTCACAAGCCCTGCGAAGGACGACGGGCCGGGATGGCGCAGGCGGCGGTTGAGCGGAAGCGTCACCGGACCCGACCGATCTGCGACCGGTCTCCCTCCCGCCCTTTTCTTCCTCAGGCCGCCTCCATGGCCTTCTTTCCCTCCGTCAGGACCTCGTCTGCCAGATCGGCCTCGATGACATCGAGCTGCCGGCGTTTGTCGGCAAGCTCCTCCGCGAAGCCGAATTCCCCGCCCTGGCGGGACTGGTAGGAGGCAAGCCGGCGCTTGGCGTCGTCGAGCCGGAACCGGTATTGCGACCGCTCGTCCTCGAAACCGCCGAGGACATGCTCGATGCGCGAGACGGCGCCGAGCGGCGTGACGGTCAGGGCGAGATCGATGTCGGTCTCCGCGCCCGTCCGTGCGAGCGCGACGTCATATTGGAATTCATTGTTGGCAAAGCGCTGGCCGGAGAAGACCAGATCGAAGCCGCCGATTCTGGCGATGGTCGTTTCATCTTCCTCCCGCAAATGGACCAGCGTCATGATTTCCTTCATCAGGGCGCGGCCGGCAGGCTTGCGGTCGGAAAACGATTGTCCGGCAATTGTCATGGCGAAGGCCTCGCCAGTGGTCGGAATTCTGCGCTCGATGTCCTTGCCGATCTCGGCGATGCGCCGCGTGTCATGTTCAATATCGCGTTCCGCATTACGGATTTGCCGGCGGACGGCGAAGAGGTCGTCGCGATGCGCGGCCCACAAGCGTTCAAGCCGGGCAATGTCGGCTTCGAGGCCAGCCTTCTGCATCAGGCGCTGATCGCCGGACGCAATCGCCTTGGCCATGGCGAACTGGTTGGCCTGGCCCTCGCCGAGGTCTTCGAGCCGGCGCACGGACGTGTCGCCGGAGAGCGCTGCGGCGATGAACCGGGCCTTGCGCTCGTTGTTCTGCCACATCTGCGCGTCCATCGAGCCTTCGGTGGCATAGGCGAAGATGTCGATCTCGTCGTGCTGATTGCCCTGCCGCTCGATGCGGCCCTCGCGCTGTTCGATCTGCGAGGGGAGCCAGGGCACGTCCAGATGATGCAGCGCCTTGAG
This sequence comes from Nisaea sp., assembly GCF_039990255.1. Classification (GTDB taxonomy): domain Bacteria; phylum Pseudomonadota; class Alphaproteobacteria; order Thalassobaculales; family Thalassobaculaceae; genus Nisaea. Next base: position 155,915 of record NZ_JBDXGG010000025.1, read on the forward strand.
GCGAAGCTGCGCATTGACGCCGGTGCCCATGGTTTCCGACGACCCGATCAGGAAGCGGACCTTGCCGGCATTGACGTCGGCGAAGAGCCGGTGCTTCGCCTCTGTCTTCTTGTAATCCTGCATGAAGGCGATTTCCGAGGCCGGAACGCCGAGGCGGACGAGCTCATCGCGGATCCAGCGATAGGCGGAAAAGCCTCTGCTTTTCTCGACGCTGATCGTGCCGAGATCGGAGAAGATCATCTGCGCCGCACCGGGCAGATCGAAGGGCTTGCCTTCGCGGGTGAGATATTCGTTTTCGCCGGTCTCCCGCCAGATGCGGAAGCTGTTCTCGACCAGCTTGTTGAGCTTGTTGTCCGGCTCGTTGTCATTGTCGGGATCGACCAGCCGGAGATCGATCGCAGCGTGCCGGCCATCGGTGATGACGGAAAGCAGGATATCATCGCCCGGCTGGGCCGGCCCCTCGCGTTTTTCGATCGCCTTGATGCGCGCCTCGAGGACCTGCTGATAGAGCTTGAAGTCGTCGGTCGGTTTGGCGGTGACGATCTGCCGTTTGCCGGTCGAGACGGCCGGGATCTTCACATATTGCTTCAGGTCCTCCGGCAGTACGACATCCGCGAAGGAGCGGAACATGGCGATCAGTTCCGGCACATTGACGAAGGTGGCAAAGCGCGAGACGGGCTTGTATTTGCCCGAGGGCTGCAGTTCGAGCTCGGTCGCCACATCGCCGAAGGTCGAGGCCCAGGCGTCGAATTCGTGCAGACCGCGCTCTTTCAGGGCATCGAACCCGAGGAAGCGCTGCACCGAAAACATTTCGCCGAGCGTATTGGTGATCGGCGTCCCCGACGCCAGCACCAGGGCGCGGCTCGGATTTTTCGTCTCGATGAACCTCGATTTGACGTAGAGATCCCAGGCGCGCTGCGAGCCGTTCGGATCGACGCCCTTCAGCATCGACATGTTGGTCGCAAAGGAGAGCTTGCGGAACTCCTGCGCTTCGTCGACGATGATCTGGTCGACGCCGATCTCGGAAATCGTCAAGAGGTCGTCCTTGACCGAGCCGAGCGCCTCGAGCCGGTCCCGCAATCCCTCCTTCAGCCGCTCCAGCCGCTTGCGGGAAACGCGATCGTCGCCTTCGACCCGGGTGAGGAGCACTTCGTAGAGCGCGAGTTCATCTTCGATCATCTGCTTTTCGAAGACGGCGGGGACGGCGATGAACTTGAAGGCCGAATGGGTGATGATGATCGCATCCCAGTTGGCCGTGGCGGCGCGCGACAGGAAACGGTGACGTTTGTCTTTGGTGAAGTTGGTCTCATCAGCCACGAGAATGCGCGCTGTCGGATAAAGCGCCAGGAACTCGCGGGCGGCCTGCGCTAGGCAATGGCCGGGCACGACCAGCATGGCTTTCGAGATCAGGCCGAGCCGGCGTTGTTCAATGACGGCGGCGGCCATCGTCATGGTCTTGCCGGCGCCGACGGCGTGGGCGAGATAAGTGGCACCGGATGAGATGATCCGCCAGATACCGCGTTTCTGGTGTCCATGAAGAACAAAGGCGCCAGAGGCGCCCGGAAGTTGCAGATGGTCCCCGTTGAAGGATCGGGGCGCGATGTTGTTGAAGGTATCGTTATAGACCCGCGCCAGCCGGTCGGTGCGATCCGGATCGGACCAGATCCATGTCTGGAAAGCGGTCTTGATCTTGGTCAGCTTCTCCTTGGCCGCCTCGGTATCGACGACATTGAGGACACGCCTCTCGCTGTCGCCATCCTTTATCGTGTCAAAGATCTGCGGGATGCGGCTGTTGAGGGCATCGGCGAGTAGTTCGCCGGCATGCCGGCGCTTGGTGCCCCATTCCGAGGTTCCCTCGGCGCGGTAGGCGAGCATGCGGGCATTGATTGTCCAGGAGGCGAGCTCCGGCATGTGCCGGATCGTGATGTCCGTTCCCATCGTCTCCTTGACGAAGTCGACGACGTCGGAGGCCGGAATCCATGGCGCGCCCAGCCGTGCAGTGATCTCGGACGGACTGAGATCGGCCGGCTGGACGGCCTCCAGAGCCTCGACATTGCGGCTGTAAGCCGGATCGAGTTCCGCGGCCGCCTCGGCGATCGCCAGCTTGTCGCGGACGGGGCCGGAGAGATAGGCGTCGGAGGTCTGCCACGACCCATCCGCAGGATCGCGATAGATCGCGCTGCCGAGTTCCTCGATGACCGTCTCGCGGTCTTCATGCAATAGCTCGGCGATATGGTCGGGATCGACATGACCGCGTTCGTTGAGGACGACGGCAAGCCCATCGGCGGCACTGGTGATCACCGGTGGCGATGGCGGGGCGATGACCCGCTCGGAAAAGATCGGGCCGGGCTTGGCGGTATTCGTATCGAGATCGTAATTCTCGATGGAGGCGACCAGCCAGCAATCCGGATCGTCGAGGAAGGGCTGCAGGTTCGGGCGGCGATGCGTCTCGCGGGTCTCCCCCGTCGCATCGTTCTCCGTGATCGACACCCTGGTGTGATTGATCGGCCCGAAGTCGCGGACGAAGCTCGACCAGGCGATGCGGAGCTTCACCTGCAGGTCGCGCCATGGCTGATCGGTCTCCTGGGCCTTGAGGACCGCGCGCACGGCGTCCCGCACCGGGATCAGCTTCCTGACGATGGCGATCTGCTTTTCGGAGAAGCCTTCGCCGGACCGACCCTTGCGGACGGGAACCGGAGCGAGCTTACCGTCCAGCACCTGCATCAGGCCCCTCGACGCGTCGAAGACAAAGCTGCCTTCGCGGACATGGGCATCTTCGGGTCTAGCGATATCAGCGCCGACCGGGACAAGCTCAAGATCGACGTCGATCACGTCGGGCTCACCGTAATAGATGGCCTCCGGAAGACAGCAGATAGCCGCGTCCAACTTGGCTGCGAGATCGCCCTCATCGGACAGGCAGGTATAGGTGTCGCCGAACGGTCCCGATGTGGTCGCATGACGGCCGAGCACATGGTCCGGATGGTCGGCAAACCAGCGGTTGACCCGGACGGCCTCGCTGTCCTGGTTGGCGGCAACGACCTCGACGAGGTCCAGCCAGTTCGCCTCGCCCTGCGGCTCGCCGGGCTTGCGCTTGCGGAAGAAGAGGAAATCGACAACGACATCGGTGCCGGCCTCCTGCCGGAAGCTGCCTTCGGGCAGGCGGATTGCGGCGATCAGATCGGCGGATTTGGCGATGTGCTCGCGGGCCGTGGCATCCGTCTTGTCCATCGTGCCCGACGATGTGACGAAGGCGGCCAGCGCGCCGGGTTTCAGGAGATCGATGGAGCGGGCAATGAAATAGTCGTGCAGACGCAGACCCATCGACCGGTAGGCGCGATCGGAGCGCACAGTGCGGTCGGAAAAGGGCGGGTTGCCTATGGCGAGATCGAAATGCGCCGGCAGATCGGTGCGCGCGAAATCGCCCTCGATGATGCGCGAGACCGGCTGCAGGAGCCGGGCGATGCGTGCGGTAACCGGATCGAGTTCGACGCCGGTGATAAAGGACGCATCCCGTCGTGCCACCGGCATCAGGGCCGGAAACAGCCCCGTGCCAATGCCCGGTTCGAGAACGCGGCCGCCGCGCCAGCCAAGCCGTTCGAGCCCCTTCCAGATCGCCCGGATGATGAACTCCGGCGTGAAATGGGCATATTGCGTGCAGCGGGCAAGCGAGGCGTAGTCCGCCTCGCTTACAGACGCCTGCAGCTCTTCGCCAAGATCTTCCCACCCCTCGCGGAACTTGTGCTCACCCGGCCGGGCGAACACCGCGTTGGCAAGATCGGAGGCGCCAAAGCCGGTGAACCGGATCAGACGCGCCTGCTCCTCGGGCGTTGCGGGCCGCTCCTCGGCCGCGATCGCCGAGGCAAGTGCGATGGCATCGAGATTGTCCCGTGCCCGGGCCTTCCAGCCCTTGGCCAGCGAACGGCTTCCGGAAAGATGGAAGTTGCTGCCGCGGTCGGCTGCTTCGCCGACATGCTCGTCAGCGGACTTCTCGCGCGCTTGCGAACTGGATGAATTCGCCACCGACGCAGGTTCGGTATCGCCTGGTTCAGCTTTCCGGCTCTCGGAAAAGGCGGTCACGCCGAGGTTCAGCCCGGACGATAAAGCGTTCTGCGAACTTCCGAACATGTCGAGGGTGAAGGGATCGTGGTCTGCCATGGTAATGTCTCCTGTGATACGGGCGCACGCAGCCGCTCCGCCGGGAGAGCCGGCAGCGTTTGCGACGTGCGGAATTGAGAAAGGGGCTAGCGGGTGATTAGCGAGAACGAGATGTCGTGCTCGGTGAGCTGGATCCCGAGATAGGACGCGCGGAAATTCCGGTTGAAGCTCGGAACGACGAGGTCGGCATCGATGAACTCGATCCCGTCATCGCCGCCAAAATGCCGGCGCTTGTAGTCCCACCAGTCGTCACTGCCCTTCGGATGGCATTCGGTCGAATAGACGACGAGCGGTTTCTGGCCCTCGGCGAGCTTGCCGTTGGAGATGATGTAGACGCCCTCGTCGCCAACGAGCCAGAAGCCGGGCTTCTCGCCCTCTCCCGGGCGGGTGCCGTAGTATGGATTGCGGAAGCCGTTATTGGCGGCGGCATCCTCTTCGCCGCGCGCGATGACCTTGCGCACGGCAAGAATCGGAAATGTGAACATGGCCCACCTCACGCGGCTTCGGGCAGCGGCAGGTGGCGCAGATGCACCGGCAGTTTTTCGGAGATCTGTGCGTCGGTCAGGCTCTCGAGCAGTTCGAACCGCGTGCCGGGCTTGCCGTAGACGATGACGGTGCGCTTGCCGCGATGTTCGGGCCTGAAATCCGCGCCGGCGTAGCCGCGATACTTGTCGTGCGTAGCGCTCCAGATGTGCTCGATGCGTTCGGCGCGGGTCATTGCCTTGACCGGCCGGCGCTCGCGTTCGACGATCGCGTCCCGCATCTCATACACAGAACGCGGATCGGATAGGTCGCAGTAGGCATGAAAGAACCGGGTCACCCCGTTGATGCTCAGCGTATAGAAGACGCTGGTGATGCTGCCGGTCAGGAATTCGCGCATGGCGAACATTTCGCCGCGCATCCAGAGCGGCGGCAGGATTTCCAGCATATAGTGGTGCTGGGCTTGCGCGATTTCAAACCATTCGCCGGCGTACAGCGCGCTGTCATCGGTTTGCCAGCGGTCGGGTCGCTGCGCATGGCGGTCGAACAATCTGAACATCTGATGGCGGTCGGCGATACCGAAATGGATCTTTCGGATGAGAGAGGTCATGGCGGGCTCCTTCGGGGCCTGTCCCGGGCTGGAGCGCGGCGCACCCTGTCGGCATCGCCATCTTCTTCAACCCTTCCGGACCCCTTCCCGCGGCCGCCTCTCCGTCCGGCCGGGTCAAGGGCCGGCGTCAGCCGGGCGGAGCTTCACCCTTGAGGCGGACGGCGGGCATGCGGCAGCCGTCCCTCTCTCCCTCACATCCATCCTTCATTTTTCTTTTTGCCTTCAGATCCTCGTTCCAGTCCTCCAGCTCGGGCCGCAGCCGCACGAACCCGCAACCAGCCTCGGAAGCGAGCGCCTTGAGCCGCGCGGCAAAGGTCTCGCCTTGCGCATTGTTGTCGGTGGCCGCGACCAGGAGGGCGTCTGCCCGAACGGCAAGATCGAGCAAGGCTTCGGAGCTCGCCGGCGACCAACCGCCGCCGGTGCTCAAATAGCGCGTGTCCGGACGCTGGTCCTCGAGCGCGGCAAGGCTCATGGCGTCGATCGCGGCTTCGGTGACGCAAAGCCGCGGACCATCGGCGGACCCGAACCGGAAAAGGACCTTCGCGCCACTGGTCGCGAAACCACGCCAATCCGGCCCGCGTTCTTCCCATCCCGTCACTTTTCCTGAGGGGTCCCGGTGGGCAGCCCACATGCTCCCCCGGGGGCCTTCGCGCAGGATATCCTGGGTGATGGCCGATCTGAGAATAGCTTCGGGAATGTCACGCTCGTCGCGCAGATAGCGCCATGTGGCTGATCCGCGCCAAGGCTTGCGCCGCGCGTTCCAGCGTTCGAGGATGCTAAGGTCGGGCGCGCGCTCGCGCGATTGCCTCTCCCAAGCGGGGGCCGACGGCACGAACCCCACCAGATCGGCAACGACATAAAGCGCGGCCGCGAAGGGAAGGCCATCAAGATGCTCGACAAGACGAAAGACGTCGCCCTTGGCGTCGGACAGGGGATCGAACCAACCCTGGCCGTCATGGATGACGATGATGATGTCGTCGCCGCGGCGGTACTTGACCGCCCGGCGCGTGCTTTCCTTGGGGTCAATGGCAAAACCGGCCGTTTCCAGCACTGCGCCGCAGGCGACCTTTCCCCTCAGCTCTTCCAGGTCTGCTTTTTCCATTCTCTATTCCGCGTCCGACGCGTCCTCTGTTCGGTTTCCACTCCCTATTCCTTAGGGGCGGCAACCCGGAGGCCGCGAAGAGCAAGGCAGGACAAGGGCGCTTCTGACAAGCCGGCATTTGTGCCGGGTCGCAGTTTTGCCGGCCAGTAGCGGCGAAGCCTCCCTTGCCTGCCGCCGCGCGCAAGCGGCACCAAGGGTGTTTTTGGCAGTTCTCCAATCCTCCCGGCCGCCCCGCGTCAGGGATGGCCGCCCGTATGGGGGAAGACCGCTGGCGGGCTTCAGCTTTGCCAACAGCCCGGCCCGAAGGGCGACGCCAGACATCCGCCCAAAAAAAGGGGCGCTCAGCTTAACTGGCGAACCCCGCCGCCTCGGGCGTCCTCCCGATCGCCCTCAATCGTCCTCTCCAGTAAGTTCCTTCCATCTGCCGATATCGACATTGATGAAGCCCTGCGGATAGGACTTACCGATTTCTGCAAAAGCAGCTTCGCCTTCCGTGTGGACCGTAAGCACAGTGCTTGGGTTGAGTGGCGCGTTTGCGTAGAGATCAAAATCCGATTTCTCGGGAATTGCCCCGATGCGCCGTCCAAACGTGGCAACAGCCGCCGTCGCGGCCGAGTGCGAGTGGCGGGTCTTTGCAAGGGGCGCTGCGATCTCGATCACGCGGGCTGTGCCAATCTCCGCCAATGAAGAGGACAGTTGCGGATCACGAAGCCAAAATGACGCGACTTCGCCGCCCCACCGTTCCATCAGCGGCACAACACCACTGTCGTCCACGGAAACGGGATGCGAGGTCATCCAGAATTTGCCGGCTCTGCCTTGGCGCTGCTCGCTGTGAAACGGGCTCTTTGTGTAAAGAACCTCTGCGTCGGCGGGCAGCAATTGGCCCGAAGCAACAAGGGCATCGAGCCGATGCTGCAAGCTCTCTGGCGTGGAAAGATGAATACCCGACAAGCGCAGGTCGTCGACTTCCTGATCTGTGAGGCGGGTGTAGTGATACGCGCGTATCGTGCGCACCAGCATCAGCTGATTCAGTTCATCAAGCAGGTTATAATAGGCACCGGCATGGCGGTTGTCCGGCCGGATGGGTGACCGGGCAGGACCGCGACCGAGATCGTGGGATAAGAAGATGGCATGGTCGGTCTCGAAGTAATCCCGGATCAACTGGCCATTTGGCTCGAGGAATCGGCACAGCTCATCATCGAAGGAACCATAATTCCAGAGATCGATGGGCACCGAAGGAGCGCTAACCGTCCTCAAGTGCGCCATGTCGATCGAGGACCTTCATCAAGGCAGAGTTTGCGTTCGTGAAATTTTCAAGCTGCCCGGCCAGCTTGTATTGCCACTTCACGCCGTGAAACAGATTGTTGCGATACCGAAAGATGATGATCAGGACGGCTGCGACCCGATCCCGGTCGTCATTGTTGCTGCCATCGATCACCGCAAGGACCATGTCGCCAAGGGCGTTGGCCGGAAGGTGCAGATGCTCAAAATGATGGGTGACCGCCCCGCCTTCAAAATATCGCGCGCGGAAATAGGCGAGTTCTGGCTCCAGCATTTGCGCATCGAGCGTGCCCTCGTCCCGCCAACGGTCGACGGCGTCGCAGATTGCGCGGGCACTGCCCTCGACGTTCAGGATCCTGGACTCAAACAGGCTCCACAGGAGCGAGAAGTCAGAGATCGAGTCGAGCTCGGCGCTTGTTAGGTTATCGAACCCGTGTGCCTTTGCTTTGAGCCAAACGATCGTTTCAGTCATGGCACCTCAGGGGTCTCGGACCATTGGTCGGTGATGATCGATTTGATCTCACGCCAGTAGGCCTGGTTGTCGAAGCCTCAATACCTCATTCATCGGCATCCGGTGTTTCACAGTCCTCGAGATAGTCATCGGAAAAGTCGCTCTTGATCTCGACCCACATGGGAAGGTGATCGCTCATCTGGTAGGTCCGCCAGTCCGCGAAGTCGTCCTCTTTCACGTGATCAGCATATTCGGCGTGCTGATTGGACTGGTAGACATATTTGTAGAAATCGAAGACATCCGCACCACGCACTTCGAGGGCTACATATCCGCGATCGTGGTCCGGCTTCCAGAACGCGATCTGGTCGTATGCCTTGTCCTTCTTGACGTTAGAGCCGGGAATTCTGCGGATATCGTCGGGCACCTTGAAGCCATTGGCTTCCAGGGCCTGCATCGTTTCATGCTCCTTGCTCAGGATATTGAAGTCCCCAAGAAGCGCGGTCAGGACCTTGTTCGCGGGATTGGCGTCGAGCTCCTCGGCGGCACGTTCCCCGAGCGCTTCCGTGAGCTTCACGATTTCCTGTCGGCGCTGTTCAAGCAGTTTCTCGTCGGACGCATCGCCATAGTAGATGTGGACTGTCGCAAGATCGATTTTCAGCCAGTTCGCCTGAAAGCTGACCAGGAACGGCGTGCGGGCAAACTGCTTGAAACTTTCATCAAGCGTGTCGCCAGGAAACCGGAGCCTATAATGCCTGCCTGCCACCTTGTCGGCCGGTATCTCGACATTGACTTTGCCGCGCGTGTTCGCCGGACGGGTGACCTTCGTTCCTTTCGTGAGGGCCAGCGCGCAGCCCTCCGGAAGAGACAGCCATGACCCCTTTGGAAGCGCAATTTCGAGATCCTGATCCAATTGAATGGTGCCATTCTTCTTCGTCTCGGATCTGGCCTTGTAGACGCCAGAAAGGTCGGTCCCTTCCGGGAGTTCCAAGGTTAGACCGTTTTCGAGTTTGACACGTTCTCCGAAGCTTGCGAGCACCTTCTTGCCGTCCGGTAATGTGAGCTCGCCGGCAATGTGGCGGAAACGGACGCGATCGCGATTGAACAGGAACACCATGCGTTCGCCGTTGCCGGCGCCGCCATCGGTTACATCGGTCGCGATGTAATCCCAATCCGGACCGAGAATGCGCTTCAGTTCGAGGAACTCGTCAAGGTCGCCCCGAACCTCCTGCAGCGCTGCGATGTCGAAATTCGAGATGATCTCGGCCATGTAGTAGAGCGGCTCGTATGACTTGCGGCCGCCATATTTGTTGCCGCCGAATTCCCGGATGTTCCAGGTGCCAATCCGAACGGTCGTCATGCGATCGACGTTCTTGGGAAAGTGCGCGGCAAGGGCCTTGCGAAGGGCCTGCAGGCCCTTGATCGTGCGGAGACGCAGCTTTTCCCGGTCTTCACCAAGCCGTGCGTTCTTTCGCAGTTTACTGTAAAATGGCATGGCCCCCTCCCGAGTATTCTGCCTTCAGCAATAATCATGCGACGAAAACGAGCCTACAACCAATCCGTGCTTTGTCAAAACGTCCGATAATCTTCGGCCGAACATGTCGCGGGGCATTCCGCAACAGCGGATGGATTCAGTTTCGCTTTCTGCATAACCCGGTAGCTTCACCGAATCGCAATGCTCACCGCACTTGAGCGGTGCGGTTACGATAACTGAGAATTATCAGGGCCTCAAAAGCGCGTAGCAATCGCCAGCGCTCTGTCGGGTCAGACCTGTTAATAGCCCGTGTGTTCTGGCTACTGACCAAAGATTGTATTTAATCTTTGGTCAGTAGCTGCCTATCGTGCCGTCAACAAACGGCAGGCCAGTTCCCGGTCGCCCCAACGTGTCGAAAAGGTATCGGAGACTTCGAACCAGCTTCCGTCGTTGCCGGCACCGTGGTTAGCGCCCATGCATGAACATTGGCACTCATGACCGAGCGCTTCCTGGCATGCTCTCGCGCAGATCTCCTGCTCGCGGTAGGGTTGAATGATGTAGATCTTGCCATATCTGACCAGCGCTCGATCGACGAGGTCATTGAACCAGGATTTCGGCAACTCCCAGTAAGCTTCTGTGCCGCCGATCCATTCGGGAGCAGTTCGCCGCCCGTTCTGAAGCCAGTGCCGATTGTCGTCGGCGAATGGTAGTCGCACGCGAATGCGCTCGCCTCGCCCCGTACGGCGCAGCACAACAGGTATTTGCTTCTGCTTCCAGACGTAGGAGAGGGTGAGCTGATCCATCATCTGCCTCAGCTTGTCTCAGAACGCAGGACACGGGACTAATTCTAGTGCTCCGGATTGCCAACGCCCGATGGTTCCGTCTGTCCTGCTCCCAATGGACGTATCACCAGAACATCAACGCAGCTCTCACCTTTGTATTCTGGCGCTTTACGTCCTTGTTCTCGCATCAGGTTGCGACCTTGTTCAATTGATGTTCGATCGCTGCTACGGATGCAAGCACGTCCTCAAATTCAGGCGCCGTTCCGAAGATCATTGCGGTCGTGTTGGCGTAGTCTTCCTTGAGCGCCGCCACCATGCCGTCGACAGGCTCAATGGCGAATGTACCCGGCATGGCCGAGGCGAGGTCCATGTCAGGTCGGTTGAAGAACATCTGCGCATGTCGGACGCAATCTGCACCGAGATCAAAATCTCCGAGGGCAGCCAGGCCCACGTCTGAGTTTAGGAGGCAATGAAGATCGTAATAGTGCCGCGACACGCGTTGACCTTCTTGGCGAAGGACGCCACGCCGCTCATACCAGCGGCGCAAGCCATGTGCGATGACAACCTTGTCCCAGAAGGTCCGTGTTGCCTCGACAGTGGTTACGTCAGCTACTGCCAAATCCAATGATGACGCCTCGTCGGCGATGTAGGGGCGGATCGTGACCGGCCGATTAGGATCAAGCGCTGACTTTGCGCCGGATTCGATTCGAACGGCTGGGCGCACATATGCGCCGTCGCGCGGCTCAACCTCTGGATACCAGACGAGAAGTGTCTGTCCGTCGGGATCGGCTTCGTCGATCTCGATCCGCCCTGCACCGCTGGAGATGCCGGCCAGTTGCTCGGCAAGAAGTTCTCGAAGCGGGCCAGTAATGTACGCACGGCACGCGTCCCGAATAGCATCCAGTCTGGCACGGCGTTTCTTGTTCGAAAGGGCTTCGAGTTCTTCGACCGATGCCGGTTCGTGGAGGTCATCGCGGAAGACGGTGATGTCGATGTCTTCGGAAAACCGTTGGATGAGGCCGTAGGCTTTCGACAGGGACGTGCCTCCCTTGAAGAGGAGGCGCGGTGCTCCGGCAGGTCGCTCGTGATAGAGCGCATTCAGGGTCCAGCAGACCCAGAAGTCCTTCTCGATATTACCCACAGGCGCTCCAAGCCGGTTCGCGGTTGCCAGGAATAGATCGAGCCGGTCTCGCGCGGGGGTCTCGACGACCTGCTTATAGGCGGCCGTGCTCATTGTTCGACCTCGTTGGTATCGACGGGAATGATCAGGTCGCGCAGGAATTCCTGCATCCAGATCGGCAGGGCTGAAAGGCCGGCGCGAAGGTCGTCACGGATCGCTTTTCCGTGTTTCGGATCAGCGAACAAACGGCGCAGCACATCCCCTACCCGGTCTCGCTCGTCGTCATGGGACAGCATGTCCTGCATCCAGTACAGGGCCTGGACGACGCGCATGGCCGGTCGGTCGGCCCAGTAGAGCCGGCTCGGGGCGGCGAACTTGAAATGAATTTCCTGCTTGCCAAGTTTGATCGGCTTCAGCCGTGCATCAACCAGCACTTCGATGCGCGCCGGGACGGCCGTGGTAAGACCGAGATCGTTTGCGGCGGTCATGCCGTCGACAACGGCCCGCGCCTGGTCGCGACGGGTGACAGCACGGATCACGGCCCGATAGTCCGGAACGGTTGGCTGTCCCGTCAGGGAGTTTTTGCGCGGACGATCATAGAGACCGCGATCAATACGGCGAAGCTCGCCGGCGGCGGCGAGCCGCTGCAGGGTTTTGTCTATGGCGGCACGCCCGCCGAGATCGGCGAAATCGGCAGGCGTCCAGACCTCATCGGGCTGAGACGCAACCCGAGCAAGCAGTTTGGAACGCAGATCTGTATCTTGATTTGGATCCGTCATGTCCGAAATATGCTACATTTTTCGGACATCAACAAGAGAGTCCGAAGAATGTCACATTTTTCGGACTCGCCTCGACCGCTCAGTACGACCAATTCGCCTTGAATTGCATAATTGCGTTTTACTTTCATCGCTCAGGTAATGGACAATGCACCTATGGCATTCCGATTCATCCATACTGCTGACCTTCATCTCGATTCCCCGCTACGTTCGCTTGCAATGCGCAACAGCGACCTCGCCGAGTTGATCGGCGACGCCACGCGGCAGGCTTTGGTAATGATCGTCGACTTGTGTATCGATGAACAGGTCGATGCGCTGATTGTCGCCGGCGATCTCTATGACGGCGACCAGACATCCATGAAGACTGCCCGGTTTCTGGCCAGCCAGATGCAGCGGCTCAACGAAGCCGGCATCGCGACCTTCATCATCCGAGGAAATCACGACGCCCTTTCGCGCATCACGCAGGAACTGATCCTGCAGCCGTCGGTTACCGTTTTCGGCGGGCGCGCTCATTGCGTCGACATCACCAAGGACGGGCTCGCACTTTCTATTCACGGCCTGAGTTTCGCCAAGCCTCAGGCTCCGGAAAGCCTTCTTGAGAAGTATCACCGCCCTACCCCGGATGCTGTCAATATCGGGATCATGCATACGAGCTTGGCGGGCGCTCCTGGGCACGATCCTTACGCGCCTTGCAAGCTATCCGACCTCCAGGGCTGGGGATTCGATTATTGGGCACTGGGACACGTCCATGTCCGGACTGAATACGCCGGCGATCGCGTAGTGGTCATGCCAGGAATGCCTCAGGGACGGGACATCAATGAAGCCGGGGAAAAGACAGTCAGCCTCGTTACGGTCAATGACGATCACAGCCTCAGGATCGAAGAACGCACGACAAACACCGCCCAGTTCGAACGCGTCCCGGTCGACATGTCCTCGGCAGAGACCTGGCGAGAGGCAGCCGATCTGATTGAGGCAGAGATTTCTGGAGCACGCGAACAAACACGATGTCAGCATCTTGTGGCTCGTCTTCGATTGACAGGTGCGACCCCGTTGTCGTGGCGGCTGCGACGCGATCGCGATTTGCTGCTGGCTGAAACCGAGCAGCGCGCAGAGAGCTTGGGAAACACCTGGATCGAAAAGATCGATTTGGCGACAACGGCGCCGGTCAGCAAACCGGTTGGAAGCGCGACCGCCGATCCAGTCCTTGAACTCGGCGAGTTGATGCGAGACGACATCATTCAACAGCATGGCGTTCGACAAATCGTGCACGACCTCGTCAAGGAACTGCGCGATGACCTGCCGCCGGAAGCGCGCGGGTTCAGCGGCATCAACGAAGACGAGTTCGAGGCGCTGGTCGATCAGTTGCTGTCCGAAGGAAGCGAGGACATGCTGGCTCGGCTCAAAGCCAACGCTCCGGAGGTCGACTGATGCGCCTGCGCCGGCTCGATCTCACCCGCTACGGCAAGTTCACCGATTATTCGATCGACTTCGGGGAACATGAGAGCGACACACCGGATTTGCATATCGTCTACGGCCTGAACGAAGCCGGCAAATCGACGGCTCTTTCCGCCTATCTCGACCTCCTGTTCGGCATTGAGGAACGCACGCGCTACGGTTTTATTCATCAAGGTAAAGCCATGGAGATCGGCGCCTGTCTGGAGTTCGAAGGATCGGCTCACGAGTTCAGGCGCGTCAAGCAGCGCAGCAATTCCCTCCTGGATGAGCACGGGCAGCCGGTCAACGAGGCGATTCTGGGCTTCCCGCTCGCTGGTCTGACACGCGACGCATACCGCATGATGTTTTCACTCGACGACCAGACACTGGAGGACGGTGGCAACGCGATACTGGAGAGCAAGGGCGATCTGGGCGAGTTGCTGTTCTCGGCAAGTGCGGGCCTGGCTGGCGTCAATTCCATTCTCCAAACCGCGGCGGCCGAAGCCGACGGCATTTTTCGGAAGCGCGCGAGTTCGACCGCAATCGCAGGTCTGAAGCGACAGATTGCGGAGCTGAAATCAAAGCGCGACGAAATCGATGTGCAGGCCTCCTCTTACAAGACGCTGACGGCAGCGCTTGAGCAAGCCGAGACTGCTTATGACGCTGCCATGAAGGAGATCGCAGCAGCCAAGGTGCGTCACGAGGTGATAATCCGTACTCTGCGCGCCTACCCTTTGGCGACCGAATACCTTCAGGGGCACGAGAAGCTGTCGGAATACAAGGACATGCCCCACCCTCCGGCGGAATGGGCGACCGCTCTTCCCGAGCTCATCGTCGAGGAGACGCGGCTTCAAACACAGACTATCGGCCTCAAACAGCGTGAGCAGAAGCTTCGTGACGAACTCGCGGGGTTGATCGTCGAGGACCGTCTGCTCGAGATGGCGGAAGATCTCGATCGGCTTGGAGACGCCGCCGCACGCTACACGACGGCTGCAGACGATCTCCCCAAAAGGAACGACGCGCTGGCTGAATGCAACCGCAAGATCGATCTTATTCTCGTGACCTTGGGACAATCCAATGTCGACGACCCCAAGACACTTCTTGTTCCAGCCTCCACGATCGGAGCGCTTCGTGATCTGATCACCCAAAAAACCGGCATCGATGTCGCGCACCAATCAGCCGAAAAGGAAGAAGTGTCCGCCCGGCAGGCTCTGGAAGATGAGCAGCGCGCTCGCCAGGCGCTTGACGGACAAGGCGTCGCGGTCGACGCGGGCAAGATCGCACAGCTTCAATCCGTACTGAAACGCCTGCGCGACGGAAATCTGGTTGCCGAACTTCGCCTTGCGGAGCGAGCCCTTCCCGAGAAGAGACGCGCCTTTGATGATGCTATCCACAACCTCCATCCCTGGGCTGGCGAGGGGACGGAACTACGAAAGATCTCGCCGCCCCAACCCGACCAACTGGCCGCATGGAAACTGATTTTTGACGGGATCGAGAAGAGGCGCGCACAGATCGGCGAGCGGAAACGGGAGCTCTCGACAAAGTGCAATGAGGACACCGCCAGGATCTCTTCCCTGCGCGAAACATCTAGCATTAAGGATGACGAGGAGGCGAAAGCTGCCCTAGTTCAACGTGACGAAGCGTGGGCACACCACTTGTCCAGCTTGGATCGAGAAACGGCCGATCGTTTCGAAAGGGAAATGCGATCGGCCGATGCGATCCTCGATATACGACTAAACGGTCTCAAAGAGCTCGAGGAGTTGCGGTCCCTGTCGGCGGCGTTGTCGGTCGCAAGGGCACACCTCGAGCAGCAAGATCAATTGCTGCAAGAGACCGACAGTGAACTGGAAGCCTTGCGCCGCGAAATCCGGTCCGAGACGCCAACCGAGATCGAACTGGCTGCGGACAAACCCACGCATGCCTGGCTAAAATCAGTCAGCAGCTGGGCTGAGGCCCGCACCTCGGCACTGATTGCACATGATGACCTCCGTCGATCTCTGAGCGATATTGACGAAGCTAAGTCAGCAATAACAACGGAAAAGGATTTTCTCTCTGAATCCTTGATGACCATTGGGATCGATGTCGAGGGACTGGATTTGGCTGCATTGATGCAGGCAGCTGACAACATTCTCACGGAACACGCTACCAGCCGAACCAGACGCGTCGAAGCAGACAAACGCCTCGCGGAGTTTCAAGCCGCAGCGTCTCAGCGAAAAGCGGCATTGGACCAAGCCGTAGCCGCATTCGAAGAGTGGCAGCGTGCTTGGGGGAGAATCCTCTCCAACACCTGGTTTTCCGATCGTCAAGGCAGTGTCGGCGCGATACGAGAACTCCTCGACGCGATGACCGGTCTCCCCGAGGCGTTGCGCGAGCAGGAAGACCTGAGTCATCGCATCGCGTCGATGGAATCCGATCAGGCAGCCTTCGCTGATACAGTCGAGCGGCTGCATATGGCACTCGGAGAAGCGTACGATGGCAACAATCCGCTCGCCGCAGCCAAGGCATTAATCCGACGGCACGAAGAAGCCAGGCAGACAGACGCGAAACGACAGGAACGAATCCAGGCTCTTGCCGATCTCGAACTCGAGCATGAGCATCTGGATGGAGAGATCGCAGTTCATGACTCGCGCAAGGGGGAGATGTGTGAATTCTTCCAGGTCAACGAGCTCGCCGATGTCCGACAGGCGTTGGAGCGCTGCAAGAAAAGGGACGAGTTGATCACGGAACTCGGCAAACTCTCGCGGCAGATTCTCGGGGAGACGCAGAGGCAATTCATCGAGGAGGCGGTAGCCGGCCTCCGCAATATCAACCTCGGCGAACTGAAGGCAGAACAAGCTGAACTCGATGCGCGCCTTGCCGACCTCGACGGACGCGCAAAGGATCTCTTCGCTGACAGGGCTCGCGCGACTGACGCATTGGACGCGATCGGAGGCGATGACACTGTCGCCCGCCTCGAAGCGAACCGCCGCACATTACTTCTGGAAATCGAGGATCTGGCGCTGCGATATCTACGCCTGAAGACCGGAAGCTTGGTCGCTGAACACGGTATCCGCGCATATCGGGAAAAGCACCGTAGTGCGATGATGAACCGGGCATCCGAAGCCTTCCGGTTGATTACGCGTGATGAATACTCCGGACTTGCCACACGGCCGGACAAGGATCGTGAGGCGTTGATCGGACTGTCGCGGCAAGGCGGATCCAAACTCGCGGTCGAAATGTCAAAGGGCACACAGTTTCAGCTATATCTGGCGCTTCGATTGGCCGGATACGAGGAGTTCGCGGCAGCAAGGCCTTCTGTACCGTTTATCGCTGATGATATTATGGAAACGTTCGACGAACCGCGATCGGAGGAAGTCTTTCGGCTGTTCGGGCAGATGGCTCGGGTAGGCCAGGTTATATACCTCACCCATCACCGTCACCTGTGCGAGATTGCCGTGCAAGTCGTGCCGGATGCAAGAGTTCATGAGATCGCATGAAAGCGCGGCCTGTGGATGCGAAGACACCGGCTGCCGTTGATGCGCATTTGGATGCATGGTCTGCGTTATCGCACCGCAACCCGCGTCCACCAAGATTTGCGTCCTTGGTTGTGGTATCGCGCCGTCCCCAAAACATGATCTCGCAGTTCAGCCTCCCATCGAGAGCCAGTTGATTTGCTTTATTCTCCGCTGTGGATCTTGGATACCAGCGAGGCAACTAGAAATAGTTTATCGTCCGTTTCATCATAAGCTAGGTGGATAACTTTCTGGCGGAAAGTTGAACCCCGTCTCTGGCTGCGGGAATATTGCCGATATTATGCAGCGGACGTTGAGATTCGCTGGCTGAATTTTTTTCAGAAATTTGTTTCCGGTTTTGGGCGACCGTGCCGATTACACATATAGATGAAAGGATAGCCCATGGCTGAAGCACCATCTTCGCAGTCGGCGGAACCGGAGAATTCCGAAGAACCTGACGAACCGCCGCAGATTGCACCGCTCACGCGTGGCAGGTGCAAGCGGCTGGAAAGAACCGAGCGGGAAATCGTCAGCGCTCTTGACCTCGCCGGGCAGGAGTTGGTGCGACGCGCTGAGTGCGCGGACGAGCGCGATCCGCTTTTTCTTTCGGCGGAAAGCCTCGTGTTCTTCATACGCCGAGCTATTCATTCCAGCGACACGAAGACACGCGATGCGCTCTTTCGCCTGCTGTTCGAGCGTTGCAGTCCTTTTTTCCGCGGAAAGTTCAGGGGATTCGACCGTGAGATGCGGGAGGACTTACAGGGTGACGTCATGCGCAAGGTCGTCGAAGATCTCTTCGCGCCGGACGATCGAGGCGACTACATGCAGGAGCGGTTCTGGGACTACCTGACGAAAAAAACGGTCGACGCCTGCCGTACGGCCTTTCGGCATAGCGGCGATACCGAAAGTCTCGACTCGGGTTTTTCCGGCGAAGGCAACTCCGAAGGGCTGACTTTGCTCGAAAAGCAGGCTGACGAACGGCTTTCGCCCGAACAACTTTCAATGATCTCGGACGGGCTTGCCAGGCTCCCGCCGCGCCTGAGGCAGGTCTTCCTGTTGCGCCACTATGTCGAGATGAAGATCGGCGCCGATAACCCCGCAGATGACCCGGACGGCGAAGTGACAATCGCACGCCAATACGGCCGCTCAGGTCGCACAATTCGTAACTGGTTGAAGGAAGCTGATGCACTTTTGGCCGGCTTCCGGGAGAATGAAAATGGAGAATAGAAATATGGCGACGCTCGATGATGTTCTTCACGAGTTCGTCGCAGAGAATGACAGACCTACAGCAGAGAACATCCAGAAGTGGGTTGCGCATTATCCACAATTCGAGAAGGAGCTGGTCGATTTTGCCGCTACCTGGGCCGAACAGCTGGTTCTGCCGGAAGCGCCGGACCTTGGAGACGCATCCGAACGTGTCCTTATTAATCGCGCGATGAGCCATGTTCAGAATATGGCTTATCAGGCTTCAGGCGCGCAGTCTGAATCACCGATTCAGAGCCTTACTGGCGAAGCACAGAAAGCCGGTATGGATTCGCAGGAGTTTGCGAAAGCTTGCGGACTTGACCTAGCGCTGGTGAGCAAACTCAACAGCCGAATGATTGAGCCGGCAACAATTCCAGGCTCGTTGGTTCAGCATGTTGCACGACTGATCGACAGGTCATTTGACGCAGTCACAAACTATCTCGCATTGCCGCCACGCAATCTTGCCGGCAATGCGTATCTGGCCCGCGCCAAGCCTTCGAGCCTTGGGCGACAGAGCTTTGCCGACGCAGTGAATGCTTCATCGCTATCGGATGCCGAGAAGAGGCGCTGGCTAGACGAAGGGACGGACCGAGAAGGAGGCTGAATTATGGAAGGCTTCGATACCGTTCGGGCTGTCGCCCGTCGCGCGCACGATGATGCGGCAATGAAAGCGAACGGCGAGCGTTCGGCATCAAAGCTGCTGGAGGGTGCGACGCGTCTGACGGGCATTCCCCGTCAGGGCGTACAGGCCGGCGACCCTGTGCTGTGTGGAGCTGAAGCTATTCTCGATCCCCAGACGCCCGCAATCTTTTATAAGCAGAGCGTGCCGGAGGAAAAGGCAGCGTTTTATCAAGCTCATGAGTTTGGGCATCACTTTCTGGATAACGCATCCGGTGCCTGCAGCACCGCCGATATCGATGACATCATGCCCGAAGAACGCATGCCTTTGGGAGTTCAGCGTGTTGAGGGGTATGGACCGCGCGAACGCCGGGAATGTCAGGCCAACGTCTTTGCGCGCGAATTTTTACTCCCCTGCAGCGAAGCGCGCAGGCTCTTTATTACCGAGCGACTTCCAGCAACCAGCATCGCCGAGCAGCGCGGTCTGCCCCTTGGCCTCGTATACCAACAGCTTGCCCAGGCACTGTTTGTACCGGAATTCGAGGCCGCGCCGGTGCAAACCCATAAGACACCGGCTTTGGACGACTCCCAACGTGCGGCAGCGGAGGCAATGGATGCTCCGCACCTCGTGGAAGCTGGGCCCGGCACCGGAAAAACGCGAACGCTGATCGCACGCATTGACTGGCTGCTTCACAAAAAAGAGGTCCCGCCTGAGAACATCCTCGCCTTGACCTTCTCAAATAAAGCGGCTGAGGAAATGCGCGAACGCGTCGCATTGTCGGCGCCAGATGCTGCGCCGGCTATCTGGGCAGGCACTTTTCATGCCTTCGGTCTCGAAGTGCTACGCAAGTACGGGCACCTTCTTGGGTTAGACCCCAATGTCCAGCCGGTTGACCCGAGCGATGCGCTGCTGCTGCTCGAAGAGCGTTTGCCTGATCTCCCTCTCGATCATTACCTAAAGCTTTATGACCCAGCTCTTGCCCTTCGCGATGTACTGAGCGCGATATCGCGCGCAAAGGACGAGCTGATTGGTCCGGCGCAGTATCGTAGCTTCGGCGAAGCCATGCTTAACGAGGCCGGACACGACGCCGATGCCCGCGAAGCTGCCCAGAAGGTCATCGAAGTCGCTGATATATACGCCGTCTACGAGCAGATCCTGCAGGACGCTGGAGTGGTCGACTTCGCCGATCTCATTCTCAAGCCAATAAAGCTCCTTGAGGAGCATTCCGAAGTCCGCGCGGCATTGCGCGGTCAGTATCCGCATATTCTGGTCGACGAATACCAGGACGTTAATCGCGCCAGCAGCGTTTTGCTTCAGCTCCTGGCGGAGGGTAGCAAGGAACTGTGGGTCGTCGGGGACGCCCGGCAATCAATCTACAGATTCCGCGGTGCATCGCCGGCAAACATTCGGAATTTCGAACGCGACTTTCCCGGTGGCAAGCGCCTATCGCTGGACGTGAACTATCGTTCGCAAGACCCGGTCGTCCGATTTGTTGAAGCCTTTGCGCCAAAGATGAAAGCGAGTGTAGGCGGATTGCCGCCAAAATGGACGGCGCATCGCGGTCACCAGGGCGGTGAGATTTGCATGGAGATCGCGATAGATTTGCCCGCAGAAGCAACCGGCCTTGCCGCAGAGATAGAAAAGCGACGCAAAGACGGAGTGCCTTACCGGGACCAGGCGATTCTCTGCCGCTCTCACACCAATCTTGCACGTTTTGCAAGTCAGCTTGAGGCGCGCGGCATACCGGTGCTGTATCTCGGAGATCTTTTTGAACGTCCGGAAACCAGGGACATGCTCTCGCTACTCTCGTTTACCTGCGAGCCCGAGCGCGGCGGCCTTCTGCGTATTGCAAGCTTTCCTGAGTACAGCCTGCCACTGGACGACGTTCGGGAGGTACTCTCATTTGCGAAGGAAAAGCGCATTTATCCGCTGGACGCGATATCCCGCCTGAGCGAGATCCCCGGCTTGTCCTCTCAGGGCCGGGCGGGGCTTGGAAAGCTCGCCGATCATCTTTCCTTCGTGACGCCCGGAACGACACCCGGCGCATTGCTGGCAGAATATCTATTCGTTCGGAGCGGCTATCTAGATCCGGTGCTGGCGGATGAGAGCGTTTCCGGGCAACAACAACGGCTCGCCCTGTTCCAGCTCTTGCAGTTCGCAATCGAACACAAGGGTATTGGCGGCGGCGGACCTCGAAACCAGTTGCTCCAGTGGATACGACGTCTGGAGATTTTCGGAGAAGAGCGGCAACTGCGGCAAATGCCATCGGCTGCTGCCGGTATTGACGCGGTTCGCTTGCTGACAGTCCATGCGAGCAAAGGGCTCGAATTCAGCGTTGTCTATCTTCCGGGGCTTGGCACCTCCATGTTTCCGGTGAACCCGCAATACAATCCGTGCCCGCCCCCGCCCTCTATGCTGAGCGACGATCCCAAGGCTTCGCATGCGGAGGAGGAAGAGTGTCTTTTTTTCGTGGCCGCTTCGCGGGCGCGGGACACCCTGCATCTCTCCCGTGCCGAACGCTACGGCGCCAATCGAAACGCGTCATCCCTGCTGACTGCGATGGTCGCCCATCTCCCCCGGCAACCCGACGGTCCGCCGCGATGGCGGGATGGCGGCGACATCGGTGAAACAGGCGTTGAGAGCCATGCTCACCTTGCCCCTGAACTGGATTCACATCGCGCAGAAGACCTGGATCAGTACCTGCGCTGTCCGCGGGCTTATCTTTATCAGCGAGTGCTTGCGCTCAGCGGTGCGCGTGACGACAACGCTTATGTCGAGTTCCACAGGGCGGTTTACTCCGTGCTTCGCTGGATGAGCGCACAGGAGGCGGGCAGGAAAATCGGACGCGAGGAGGCTTTCGGCATGCTCGAAACCGCCTGGGAGGAAATCGGGCCCTCAAAACACCCCTACGCTGCGGTCTACCGGGAAGCAGCAGACGGCATCATCGGTCGGGCAATCACGCGGCGCTCAAGCGGTGCGGAAATCCTTGACGCTGATTGGCAACTGGTTCGTCCGAACGGACGCATCAGGGTTAGACCGGATCATGTCGAGAACGGGCCTGAAGGACCGATAATACGGCGCCTGCGTACAGGGAAGCCACCCAAAAATGTCAATGATGACCTTTACGCCCTGTATCACGCTGCCGCCGCGCAGGAACTTGGCAATGCCAAGGTCGAAGCTCTCTTTTTGACGACGGACGAGGTCGTACCCGTTCCGATGTCGGAAAAGGTCATCGGCAACCGCCTGCAAAAATACGACAATGCAATTGCCGGTATTCGAGCCGGGCATTTTCCTGCCAGCCCGGACGAGCGGACCTGCCCGCGCTGCCCGCAATACTTCATCTGCCCGGGCATTCCCGGGGAATCTTCAGAATTCTGACTTCCGGGTTTCCGGTTTCTCAGCGCCGCAACGATTTCCTTAGTATGGAGCGACGCAAAGCCGGGTGGTCCGGCCGCCACGCTCCCAAGCAAGGAAAGGAGAATGGCGGTGAAGAAGACCGAGATTCTTTTGCAGGGGGAAAAAATCCCCGACATTCAGCTGGTGACGCTCGAACGCGGCAGGAAGGTCACTGACCTTCTGGCGGAAGCAGCGCGTCTCCGCAAAGACAAAGGCGAAGACGGGTACTGCGTGTTCGCCGAGGACAGCGAGGAGCCGCTCGGCGAACACGACGAGTTGCCTGAAGACCCGGACGGAAAGCCCGGC
Source organism: Nisaea sp. (assembly GCF_039990255.1). Lineage (GTDB taxonomy): Bacteria > Pseudomonadota > Alphaproteobacteria > Thalassobaculales > Thalassobaculaceae > Nisaea. Next base: position 178,634 of record NZ_JBDXGG010000025.1, read on the forward strand.
CGCTTCCATGTCCATCGTTGTCGGCACATTACGGTGACTGTCTCCTTCAATGGCGTGAGCGAGGACCGGGTATTCGGTCCTGGCGTTCCGGTCGCGACCGTGAAGAAATGGGCCGCCATCCGCGCCTTCGGCATGGACCCCGGCGATGCCGCCGAGCATGTCCTGCAGCTGACCGGTACTTCTGACCGGCCGGAGCCGGATACGCATATCGGTGCTTTGGTCAGCTGCCCGGCGTGCAGCCTCGCGTTCGACCTCGTCCCGCTCAAGCGCGTGGAGGGCTGAAACCATGAATGAACGCGTACCTTCACCCGACGAACAAATGCTCCGGCTCCATCTGGAGTCGGGGCGGTTTCGCAGCGGCGTCGCCTTCGGTTGGTGGCGTCTGACAGCCATCAACTGGCCTTACCTGATTGTCGGTGTAGCGGCACGCGACGGCATTGAATACGGGTTTCGTTTTCAGTGCGATGACTATCCGCGCAAGGCGGTCACGGCGCAGCCTTGGGATCTCGATGCGAACAGGCCCCTTCCGCCCAAGTTCTGGCCGAAGGGGCGCGCCCGCATTCCCCATGCATTCAATCCCGGCTGGAAAAACGGCACGTGCCTTTACTTGCCGTGCGACCGGCAGGCGATCGAAGGCCATGAGAACTGGGTGCATGAGCATCCGGCCCTCCTGTGGGACCCTGAAAAGGGGATTTGCAAGTATCTCGGCATCATCCACGAGATGCTGAATTCGAGCGATTATGGAGGCCGCCGTGCAGCCTGATCCTGTTCTCAGCATCCCGCCTCAGCTTTGGCGCGAGCTTCTTGACGAGCTGCACCGGCGGACCGGCGAGCGGCATGAAAGCGGCGCCTTTCTTTTAGGCCGGTCAGACCAGCACGGCCGGCACGCGGAGAAAATTGTTTATTACGACGACCTCGATCCGGCCGCCTACCGCACGGGTGTGGTCATCATGCACGCCCACAGCTTCGGACCCTTGTGGGAAATCTGCCGTGGCAGCGGCCTGTCGGTCGTTGCCGACATACACGTGCATCCAAAGCGTGCGTTCCAGAGTCTCGCCGACCGGAACAATCCGATGATCGCAACGGCAGGTCATCTGGCTCTGATCGTACCCTGGTTTGCACGTCCGCCAGTGGAGGTGAAGGAGCTGGGCTTCTTCGAGTATCGGGGGCGGCATCGCTGGCGAAATCTCGGCGGCCCCGGAATCGAAAGCTTTCTGAAAATCGGGAACGCGGAGGTGTTGTCATGAATATTGCTGTCGACGATGCAATCGGTGATCGCCTGAACCGCTTGGTAAAGCTCGCGATGGATACCGGTGAGGCCGCCAGTCTGGAAGAGGCCGAACGGATGTTCGCGGAGTACAGGCTGTCCGTTTCCGTGGGCGCCGATATCGCGCATTCGCCGACACTGCAGGCAACACTGCTCACTATCGTCAACAGCGCGCGCCGCAGCTTCCTTGGGGGCGTCGAAGTCGATGTTGCCGTTGACTCACCGTTGCTTGTGCCTCTCAGCAGGCACGAGAATCTTGGGGCTGCTGTGCGCGCACTTGGCGGGCGCATCACGACCAAGATTAGTACAGCCACACCCCTTATCTGTCTCGGTAACGTGCCGGACAAAGCCGAAAATCCGATCGCGATCCGGGCAACTTTTGACGGGTGGACCGGCGGCATTCTGCCTCTTTCGCAAAGCACAAAGCGCCTTGGCGAAAAGCAGGAGTTTGCACCTGCTGGCGTTCTTGCCGGTGCACTCGCTGTTACCGAGGCTTTTCAGTTCCTGCGCCGCAATCAACCACTGGCGGGCCGCCGTGAGGCAGGACTGTCGCTTTGGCGTCCGGAGCTTTCCTGGCAGGATAGCGCCGCACGAGGCCCGCAGATCGACCGACTGCCATCATCGCTATGGTTGGTCGGGCTTGGCAATCTGGGTCAGGCCTATCTCTGGACGCTCGGGATGCTGCCCTATGCCTCACCGTCCGAAGTACAACTCGTTCTGCAGGATTTCGACGTCCTTGCCCCGTCTAATGAAAGCACATCACTCTTGACCACGGCCGACGTCGTCGGGATTCACAAGACAAGGGCGATGGCGCAGTGGGCGCAACAGCGCGGATTCAGGTCAACAATTATAGAACGCCGCTTTGATGCGAACTTCAGAGCGTGGCCGGATGAACCGTCGTTAGCGTTGTGCGGCGTCGATAATGCACTTGCGCGCGCCGCATTGGAAGACGTTGGCTTCGGACGGATTATCGAAGCCGGACTCGGCGGCGGGACCGCAGACTTTCTGGGCTTTCGGACACATGTCTTCCCGGGTGTGCGAAAAGCGCGCGATGTCTGGAAACCGACGGCGCAAAGCGACGAAAGCCGAATTGACCTTCCGGCCTATGAGAAGCTCTCTGCCGCCGGCCTGGACCGCTGCGGGCTCACACGGCTGGCCGGCAGAACGGTTGGAGCGCCTTTTGTGGGTGCCATCGCCGGCGCTGTCGTAATCGCTGAGACATTGCGGGCCGTAAACGGTGCACATGCCTATGATCTCATCGACGGCCATTTGCGCGATCTCGCACATCGCACGGTCGTCCCTGCGGTTAACCCGGCACCATTCAATCCGGGAGCGACGCCGGTGGAGCTATAGCGGCGAGGTTGCTGCGGGCAGGTCAGATATCCCGCTCATCTTGGTCTTCCGAAGTCAGGAGCGAACAATCGCGCCACGCGCGTTCGAGTGTATCCATGTCTGTGGCGACACGAGGAAAGCCCCGGCAGAGCGAAGGCAGGCGATCCGAAAGGTCGAAGAGCGGACCGTAACCCGCGTCCCCGGGAAACAGCAGCATATAATCGAACGCGCGTAGTTGCCGTTTGCGAAAAACCAGGACGAGCGGACTTTCTTCGCGGTAGTCCTGGCCGCGGGCTGCGCCGATCTCGAATTTCTGATTGCGGTTCGTCTGACTGAAAACACACTGTCGCACCTCAACTTCATCATGCTCTCCCCGAGGTCCGACATGGATAAGACAAACGCGTTGCGTCTGGTGATCGGCAATACGGAAGTAGTCCCTAACGACATTCGCATTGAAGTGGGAATGGTCCCGCCGCCCGCCCGAGGCCGGGACGCGGGCGATCAGTATGCGGTCGAACGCTTCATCAGCTGCGGGTGTGGCACGTTCCTCGGGCGCGCGGCGCCGGCGTGGCCGGGGCACGACAAAACCGCCCGCCTGCCCCGCGCCAGGAGTGGCCGGTCATAATGACGAACCTTGGGCAAAGCCGCGATGGATGCGGTCTCGACGCGCCACAAGGTCCGGCACTTGTCCGCGACCAAAGTAGCGACGTCTGCCCCTAACGAAATCAAAGTTGATCACTGCTTCTGGTTTGGCGGCGCAAAGCAGTCATAGAATGCCCCACGCTCGATAACGCCCCCTCCCCGTCATCTCGCGGACTCCGAGCTCGTGCACCAAATTCAAGGCGCCGCGCTGACTGACCCTCGCCGCCTTTGCGACCATCGGGGCCGACACGATCGGCCGCGACAAGAGAAGTTCGATGGCAACCGGAAGACTGCTCGTCGATCGCTTGTCCAAGGCTTTCCGCTCAAGCTGCCGTTTCGCCAGCGTTAGTCGGTCGATGTCCTTCGTCCCGGCAGTGGCAGCCGCGCTCATCGCATCGAGACAACTAACCAGCCTGGTCGTTCGGTCGCGAGCACGTCGGCGCTCGCGCGGTATGTCGCGCAATCCCACCGCATAGGCCAGAAGGTGAGATCGCACCTTCCCGCGTGATCGCAGGAAATCCGAGATGAGCACCTGCCCGAGCCAATGCTGGCGCTGCAGGGGTTCGAGATGTTCCCATGCATCCCAGAGAACCGCCGCTGCCAAGGTGGCCGGGAACCGTTCGACCTTTTTGGCCAACTCGAGCCACTCGCCGATCCGCTCGCCCTCATCCCAATCCGGATCGCGAATGAGCAGCTCCCCGACACTGAGCTCGGGCTCCTGCTTCTTTCGTTCGGCGGGCTCGTTGCCATCGACCAACCATTTCGTGCGGGCGAGGACCTCGTCGATCTCGGCCAGCTCGGGCGACAGCGCATCGCGATCGACCAAGTCGAGCTCGACCCCCTCCCCTCCCCTGTCGACCGGTTCGACTACACCGGAAGGCTCCTCGGCAACGCCGGCGAGCGCCATGATGCCCGACCGCGATACCGCCCAGCCGGGATCATTCCGTGACACGCGGCGCCGGGCCCGCACGATACGGTGCGCGATAACAAGCTCATGGCTCGGCGCGCGAATGTCCATCTGTGCGTCGTGGAGAACCAGATCCTCGAGATGGACGAGTTCGCCGCCGACCCACATACTGGAGACAGAATCGAAGAAATCGGCCCGCTCTGCAAAGCCTGCACCGACCTCGGACCGGGCGACGCGCTCATCGAGCCGGGCAAGAGCATCCTCAGCTGTCGCTTTCACTTCCCAATTTCAATCGTGAGAACGTCATGTGCTGTTTAGGTTTGGGCGCTATGACGGCCCATGATTTTTCGCTAACGATTTCACTGACCGCTCATTTTGCCGAACCGATTGCACAGCCTGAAACCGGCGCCTGCTGCGCCACATTCCGAAGAAGCATGGGCGACGGCGCGCCGCGTGGCGCGCGAACTCGACAGGATTCTGGACAGCTCGGGTTCCCGGCGGACGGCAATCGTACGCGCGGCCGCCGAGCTGCGCCTTTCGACGCGACAGGTCTACAATCTGCTGGCACGGTACCGTGTCAATCGCACAGTGACGTCGCTCTTGCCCGGCGGAGACAGGACCCGGCAGAAGCGGCTCCCGCAGGACATTGAGGGGATCATCGCGACGACACTGCGAGAGCAGTGGTTGGTACTGGAGGCTCCACCCCTTGCTCCGGTCGTGGCCGAGATCCGCGCCCGCTGCGAAGAGGCGGGCCTCACTCCTCCGTCCTATCTAACTGTCGCTCGTCGGATACCCGCCCTGTTTAGCGCAGAGGAAATCGCAAAGAAGCGATCCGCGAACCCGAAACATCTCCATCGGCTCAGGGCCAGGCCCGGGTACATCCACGCGGCGCACCCGCTGGATGTCTGCCAGATCGATCACACGCCGACCGACATCAATTTCGTCGAGGTTATAGAGGACGGCGGAACCTTCGTCGGCCGCGCTTACCTGACGATCGTCAGCGACGTGGCGACGCGCTGCATACTGGGATTCTGCCTCACGCTCGAAAAGCCGTCGGCGCTGTCGGTCGCACTATGCCTGGCCCAGGCAATGTGTCCGAAGGACGAATGGCTGGTTGCGCGCGGCATCGAGCATGGGTGGCCGATGCTAGGACGACCGAGAGTGCTGGTCACCGACTCCGCCAAGGAGTTCAAAGGGAATGCCTTTCAGCGCGGGTGCGAGGACTACGGCATTCGTATCCGCTACCGGGATCGCGGTCGCGTGCATCAGGGTGGCGTGGTCGAAAGGCTGCTTGGGAAGCTCAACGGGGTTCTTGCAACGCAGCCTGGCTCGACGGGCCGATCCGTGGCGGACCGTGACCAATATCCCGCGGAGCGCCGGGCGCGTCTCAGCTTCGCCGATCTCGAGCGATGCGTCGCGCTCGCGGTGATCGACCACAACCTGCAGCAAAACGCCAGGACCCTGAGGGTGCCGGCATCAGAATGGGATAGGCAGGCACATGAACTTGTGCGCTTCGACGATGATCCCATGCGGGTGCTGCTGGCATTCATGCCCGGAACGGAGCGGCGCATCTCACCGCAGGGCGTCAGCATGTTCGCGCTCGACTATTTCTCTCCCTGGTTGGGCGAGTTTGTCCCGCAGCGAGATCGGCTCGGCAAGCTCGAGCTTCGATACGATCCACGCGATATCAGCCACGTCTATGTCCGCGATCCCGAAACCAGAGAGTTTCGATCTGTGGAGCGGCGCGACGGCATGCTTGCTCCGATGACGTTGTGGGAGCACGAGGCCGACCGGCTGCGGCGACGCACCGCGAATGCGCGCACGGATGTCGAGAAGGTGACGCTGCGCCGCCGGATCGCGGAGATCGCCGGTGGACCGAAGCCGTCGAAGGCCGAGCTGCGCAATGCCGTGCGAACCTCTCACGCCGCAGACGCGCCCAAGCCCTATAACGCGATGCGGCCGACAACGCCGGCGCCTGCCGATCATCCCGTTCGCCAGAAGCGCCGCTTGCCGGTAGAGGATTGGTGACGTGGCGGACCATCTGCTTGATCACGTTCGCCCGCACCTTGACCGCAGCATGGAAGAGCGGATCGCCTACATCCAGACACCGCGATGGATCGGACACCGGGTCGCGCTCCAGGCACACGAGCGTCTTGCCGAGCTTCTGTCGCGGCCGCCATCGTTGCGGACCCGCGGCCTGATGCTCGTCGGACCCTATGCCAACGGCAAGACCATGATCGCCGAACGGTTCGCCGTCGGACATCTGAAAACAGCCGAACAGCAGCGGGTGTGGGTGGTGCAGACACGCGAGGGCGCAGGTCTCGCCCACTTCTATGGAAGCATCCTGCAGGCGTTGCGGGCGCCGACCGGAAACAGCAGGGATGTCGGTCGCAAGGCGGAACAGGTCGACCATCTGCTCGACAGGCTGAAGCCCAGGATCCTGATCTTCGATGAATTCCACAATGCCCTGCGCGGTCGGGCGCGCGACGTCGAGGCCGTGCTTGCCTTCCTGCGGAGGATCGGTCGCCAGTACGACATCTCGCCTGTTCTGATCGGCGAGGTCGCAGTCTACGACTTCATCAACCAGACCGCCGAAATGGCCACCCGGATCGACCTGCATGCCGTGCCGCGTTGGCAATATGGCGAGGAGTTTCTTACGCTGCTCGATAGCCTTGAGAGCGCGCTGCCGCTCGCTCTCGCATCCGATCTTTCCGATGAACCTCTGGCGCGCACGATCTTCCAGCTCTCCGAGGGTCTGATCGGCGAGATCGTGGCGATCGTCTCTGCGGCGGCCGCGGGGGCGGTGAGATCTGGCGAGGAACGTATCATGAAATCGGGCATCGAGGCGCTGCACCACGTTCCGGTCACGAAGCGCCGCTGGGCGCGCATGCGTGATGACCTGCTGTGACGGGAGATGCCGCGCGCGGGGGCTTCGCCATCGAACTCCGCGAGCGATATGGCGACGTCGCCCCGGATAGGTGGCCGATTTCTGTCCAGCCGCTCCCGGACGAACTACTGTCGAGCTGGCTCCATCGGCTTGCGCTGGTGAACGGCATCGCGCCGCGGTCGTTCGCCGGCGTCCTCGGGCTCGGCGAGGGGATGTGGTCGCCGCGCCTTGACCTTCACCTCCCACGTAACATCGCCACATTGCTCTCCCATCAGTCGGGCCTGGCGATCGAGAACCTCTCGTCAATGACGATGAGCGGCGGCGCCATGAACGCCCCCCTGCTGCCGCTGCGCGATAATGCGCACCGGAACCGTTCAACCTGGATGCAATATTGCTCGCTTTGCCTTGCCGGGGACGAGGCACCATATTTCCGGCGGCCGTGGAGGCTGGCATCGCGTGTGTCATGCTTCGTGCATGGCTGCGGGCTTCGGGATCGATGCCCGTCTTGCCGTGCCGGCGTCGCGGCGTTCGACCAAGGCGAGCTGGTCCACCAGCACTTTTGCGCGCGATGCGGATTCGACCTGCGTACTGCCCCGAAGGCCTCGGTCAAGGCGTCCGCACGCCGTCTGGAACGCGCGCTCGCGGATATATGCCGGGTGGAGGCGGTCAGGGGTGCGGAGAGAACCAGGGACGCCGTCTCGCGTGTGCTGCGTACGCCGGTCGCCGCCGAGGCCCGATCGGGAAGGACACTGACGAATCTCTCGACCGCCGCGCGCATTCGCTGCTTCGAGGCGCTCGCAGCAAAACCACCTGACTGGCTGGTGCACGACATAGACAGCGCCGGCGCGTACCGGCGCTGCATAATCATGGCCGCGGGGGGCCATGACGCGCTGATCGCGCGCTTTGCGGATTTCCTGGAGACGCACCAAGGTTCTCCACGGCGCGAGCGCCCGCCTCCCGCCGCCGATCGATCCGCGCTGTTTACCGCCTACTTGAGGGTCTTGCAGTTTGGAGGCGTCCGCCTTCGGTAAGATCTCGTAAAGTGGCACCATATCAAACCGATTTACGTTTGCGCACTCCACGACCTAACACACTCGTCACCTTCACAGCCCTCGTCTCGCAGGAACTGCTGCTTAACATGCCCATTTAGGAAGAAATGGAACTCTTGGATTGGAGGCAAACAACCAAATGTCAGAGGACGCTGGCGGCCACCCCGGACTAACCAAGTCGCTTGGGTTGCTTCGACTGTCGCTCTACGGCGTGGGCACCATCATCGGTGCAGGGATATATTCAGTGATCGGTCCAGCTGCGGGAGCGGCGGGAGAAGGTATTTGGCTGAGTTTTGTCCTTGCAGCGATAATCTCCGGGTTCTCGGGCCTCTCCTACGCCGAGATCGCGTCGGCGCTTCCCGGCGCCGGTGCAGAGCACAATTTCCTGCACAAGACGTTTCCGGCCTTTCCTGCGCTGGCCTTCACAGTCGGGCTGTTCATTGCAGTGCATGGCGCCGCCACCCTGGCGACAGTAGCACTGACGTTCGGCAATTACGCCCAAGCGTTCCTGCCGTTCACTCCAGTCATCGTCGCATTGGTGCTCATGGCGATCGCCACCGCCACCAACATCGCCGGGATCGGCAAGGCTTCCTTCATCAGCGCCGCGCTCACGGTCCTCCAGGTCTCGTGCCTGATCGGTTTCGCGCTATTCGCGATTCCGTCGGGAAGTCGGGGGCTCCCCGACTTCACGGCTTGGCCGGACAATCTAACAGGTGTCTTGCAGGGTGCGGCGATCCTCTTCTTCATCTATTCGGGTTATGAACACATGGCCTCCTTATCGGAAGAGGCTAAGCGTCCAGACCGTGATCTGTGGCGCGCGTTCATGATAGCGCTCGTTGCCACCACTGTGGTCTACCTTTCCGTCATCCTCGGCGTGCTCAGCCTCGTCAGCGCGGACAGCCTTGCAGGTTCGGAATCGCCGCTAGCCGACGCTGCAAGCCAATTGGGTGGCCCTTTCGGGATGATCATTGTCACGGCCGCGTTGATCGCCACCGCCAATGGCGTGCTCAGTTCGTCCCTATCTGGAAGCCGTCTGCTGTTCGGTATGGCGCGGGACGGCGACCTGCCGAAGCCACTTTCTCGGACGCTAGGCGCGAGCCAAAGCCCGTGGATTGGAGCGCTGGCCTATCTTGCCGTGGCCTGCGGTTTCGCCGCCGTCGGTGAGATCGAGTTCGTCGCGAGCCTGTCCTCGCTCGGCGTCACCCTGGTCTTTGCTACGATCAACGCCGCGGTCATCGTGCTTCGCTTTACCCAGCCGAATCTCAATCGGCCGTTCCGCCTGCCATCCATCGGGAATGTTCCTCCGACGGCGGTTCTAGAGCAGATTCGATTTATTCGGGGTCATATCCGGCTGCCTCGAAATAGTTCTGGCATTGCTCAGGCGTGAAGGCGGAGAGGCAATCGGCGACAACCGACCAGAGTTCGTCGACGGTTCTGGCGGCGGCCTTCCTGAGCAGCGCCTTGAGCTTGGAGAAGGCCATCTCAATCGGGTTGAAGTCGGGCGAGTATGGCGGCAGGAACAGGATCTGCGCTCCGACCTTCTCGATTGCCTCACGCACGCCACTGATCTTGTGGGCCGGCAGATTGTCCATGACGACGATGTCGCCGGGGCGAAGCTCGGGTGCGAGAACCTGCCCGGCATAGGCCAGAAATGCCGGACCGTTCATCGGGCCGTCGAGCAGCATCGGCGCCGCCATGCCGGACATTCGCAGGCCTGCGGTGAAGGTTGTCGTCTTCCAATGACCGTGGGGAACGGCCGCCCGGCATCGTTCGCCGCATGGCGCACGGCCGCGCAGCCGCGCCATCTTCGTGGATGCCGCGGTCTCGTCGATGAAGATCAGCTTCTCGGGATCGAGATCGAGCTGGCCGTCGAACCAGGCTATGCGGCGACGCAGGACATCGGGGCGCTGCTGCTCTGAGGCATGCGCCGTCTTTTATGGGATGGCCCGCCCCTCCCGCCGGCTCCGAGTTATGGTGCCGGTGTGTTTGAGAGGAAGGAGCGAACCGATGACCATCGTGACTCTTGGAATCGACCTGGGCAAGAACCTGAACAGCGTGGTGGGTCTGGACGCGGAGGGGCAGGTCGTTCTGCGCCGGCGTGTCAGGCGGTCGACGCTTGCGGAGCTCGCCGGCAGTCTTCCATCCTGTGCCGTCGCCATGGAGGCCTGCTGCGGTGCTCATCACATCGGTCGTCTCTTTGGCGCGAAAGGGCATGAGGTCCGACTGATGTCGCCCGAATATGTCCGCCCTTACGTCCGCGCTCAGAAGAACGACGACAACGATGCGGCGGGAATCGCCGAGGCAGCGACGCGGCCGACCATGCACTTCGTCGAGCTGAAGAGCCAGGATCGGCTCGACCTGCAGACCCTGCACCGAGCCCGCTCTCGTCTGGTGGCAGCGCGCAAGGCGCTCGTGAACCAGCTTCGAGCGATCCTGCTTGAGCGCGGACACACCTTCCGGCAGGGGCGCCAGGTTCTCGAACGGGAAATCGATCCATTCCTCGCCGAGCCGCCTTCGGACCTCTCGACCCGCATCCTGACGCTCATCGGGAACATGCGAGCCGAGTGGCGATCGCTCGATGAGCGGATCGATGCTTTGAACGACGATCTGACCGAGCATGCACGTGTCGACGAGGCGGCGAGCCGGCTGACCTCGATACCCGGCATCGGCGTCCTTGGCGCGACCGCACTGGTTGCGGCTGTCGGAGATGGTGAAGCGTTCCGTCGGGCGCGCGACATGCCAGCCTGGCTCGGCCTGGTGCCGAAGCAGATGACGACCGGCGGCAAGCCGCGGCTGCTCGGCATCACCAAGCGCGGGAACACTTACCTCCGCATGCTGCTGATCCACGGAGCGCGTGCGGCGCTGCCGAGCCTCTCCAAACAGGCGACACCCTTGGGCGGGTGGCTTCGAGGTCTTCTGTCCCGAGCACACCGCAACGTCGTCATTGTCGCGCTCGCCGCCAAGCTCGCCCGCATCGCCTGGGCAAGCCTACGGCACGGTATCAGCTTCGAGCGTGGATGGGGACAGGCCGTGGCGGCCTGAAACGAAAGGATCTGCTGCGACATCCGAAACAGGAGCCGCAGTTTAGCGAGGTTGGCGGAAGGAGGCTGATGGCCGGAAGGGTCGAACACCCGCGTCCCTGGATGCCTGGTTCAAAAAACGGCACCTCGATGCCGGGTCTTTTATGAGGACCAGGACGCGCGGATCTCCATCATGGCGAGGGCCAACGCGCCGCTACGCCGGATACGTTTGTGCACGACCGAACAAAGCCTGAAGCAACCGACTTGCCAACGGGGCGGGCCATACGTTTTTGAACGTGATGCCGCGCCGGTCGAGGAACAGCCACACCGTCGAGGGTGCCGCCCGCACGCCGCGCTCGGCGGCAAGCCGCTCCCCGATTTCGGCAAGCGTGACGTCCGGCTCCTCCTCGACCAGGCCGAGGATGAAGGCCTCGTGCGCGTCGAGCTTCGAGCGTGACGGCTGGCCCTGCTTGCGCGCCTCCCTCTCGCCGGTCTGGCGATTGCGGCGATGCCAGGCCCCGGCAGTCGAGATCCCGATCCGGAAGCGACGCGCCGCCTCCCGCGTCGAAACTCCATCCTCGATCGCCGAAATCACCCGACCCCGAAGGTCTCCGCTCAGGCTCCTCGTCATCATCACCTCCTGGCAAATCACCAGGACCAGTGAACCAGACAAGGCCGCCCGCGTGAATCCTCAAACCGACTCTGCGTTCATCGAATGCGCGCTAGGCGTAGCAACTTCGCTTCTGCTTGCGGTCCAGTACGACTGGGCGGTCTACGCGACGTTCGTAGCTGTCTTCCTGCTGGGTGCGGTGCCTTACGCGTTCATCCGCCAGCGAGAAACGCAAGCAGCCGGAGCGTCCTCGGCGACGACTGGCGATGGGATCCGGTCCAACGATTAAAGCAATTCTCAGTTGATCGCTCGAACGCGTTTCACCTCACCCTCAACCAGATCTATCAATTGCTGCGGTCCGAACGTCTGCAAGGATTTCCCGTTGACGAAGAACGTCGGCGTCTGCTCGACGCGCCACGTCTGGATGTCCTTCGATTCCTGTTCCAGAACAGCCGCGACTTCGGTTGAACCGGCGTCCTGCCGAGCCTGCCCGAGATCGAGCCCGGCCGCGGCGGCGGCCTGCCACGCCTTTTCGAGGTCAGGGCCGCTATGTGGCGCCCATTCAGGCTGGGTGGCAAGAAGCGCCTCCAGGACCGGTTCGAAGAGATTTTGCTTGCGTGCCGCTTCCAGAATGCCAACCGCCTGGTCAGAGCCGTCGTGGAAGGCTGCGTATCTCAGAACAAGCCTGACGTCCTGCGGGTATTGCGCCAGGATGTTCTTCACGATGGGGTAGAAGGCGCGGCATGCCTCACAGGAGGGGTCGAAGAATTCTACGATGGTCACCGGCGCATCGGGCGGCCCTATTATTGGTGAGTGCTCTCTGACCAGGCTATCGCCATCGCCCGAAGGCGCCTTCGCGCCGCCATCCATCCTGTTGTAGTAGAGCGTCGCAGCTCCAAAGAGGGCGACGGCGCCAGTGGCGGCGGACACGATCATCAGCTGACGACGGTTCATCGATAAACTCCGGGCCGACACATAAAAAGAAGCGCTCCGATTGCTCCGAAGGCGACAAGCGAGACGAGCGGCAGTGGCAGGACGCCAAGGATCGTCATCGCGTCTCCGGAACATGAGGGCCCGTTTCGAGCGCAGGGCGCTATGGCTTCCTCGACGATGCCGAAATACACCAAGGTGTGGAATGCGGCCACGGCTCCGCCAAGCCCGACTAGTGGGAGCGCATAGGACCTGATGGAGGCATCCGACCGAAAGGCCGCAACGCCAAGGATGATGGCGAGCGGGAACATGAAGATGCGCTGGAACCAGCAAAGATTGCAGGGTGCCTGCCCCATCACCTCGCCGATGAACAGCGCTCCGAGCGTCGCCCCGACAGCGGTCAGCCAGGCCAGGCAGAGCCACCAGCCATTGCGCTCTTCAAGCTCTCCCTCGGACATTCGGTTCAGCATCGATCAAGAGTCCGTGGAGATCTGGCCCTTTGCGAGGCGCCGCAGCTTCTCGAGCCGGGTCTCGCGCGGTTCGTGCATGTCCATCATCCCGCCGAAACCGCCATCGGCCCTTATGAGAAACACGCCAGCGGTGTGATCCATCGTATATTCTTTGCCCTCCAGAGAGACCTTTTTGGCATAGGCAGAGAACGCGTTCAGTGCCGCTTGCGTCTCCTCGGCCGTGCCGCGCAGTGCGGTGATCCGGCTGTCGAACGACGTCATGTAGCCGGCCAGCGCCTCCTGCGTGTCGCGCTCCGGGTCGACGGTAATGAACATGACCTCGAATGCATCCGCCTCGGTTCCGAGTTCCGACATGAGGTCGGTGAGCTCGAACAGCGTCGTCGGACAGATCTCCGGGCAGTAGGTGAAGCCAAAGAAGACAAGATAGGGTCGACCGGCCAGCGACCGATTGTCGATCCGCTCCCCGGTATGTGACACGAGGGAGAACGGCCCACCGACCTTGGCGGTGCCCGTCGCGATCTCGCTGGTCGGGCTGCTCGACAGTTGCGTCGATATGATCAGGAAGCCGCCGAGCACGGCGATGGCCGCCCATACGACGAGCCGGAAGGTGCGAAGTCCGCTCATGGCGCATGACCGCCATGTTCGGCGCCGCTGCCAGTTTCTGCCGAAGCATTCTTCTGGACGACGAATTCGACATCGACAGCCCCGCCCTTTGCAAAATCCAGCCGCGCCTTGAAGCGATCGCCCTCGACGAGTTGCCGGCTGGGCTTGATCAGCATGAGATGAATGCCGCCCGGCGCCAGCTCGACCGATGCTCCGGGAGCGATCTCGACGCCGTCCGGCAAAGGCCGCATGCGGGCGATACCGTTCTCCATGGTCATCCGGTGGATCTCGATCCGCTCGGCGATCGGTGTCGAGCCGCCGGTCAGCCTGTCTGCTTCCGTCCCGGAGTTTATGACGGTCAGATAGGCCCCTGCGACCGGCGCAACGGAGGGCGTGATGCGAGACCATGGATGGTCGATCCTGATATCGCCTCGCGAGAACTCGTGCGCCTGGACGGCGGTCGACAGCAGCCCCGCTGTCAGCACGCCAGCGACCTTCATCGCGAGGCTAACAAAAATCGACAATGACCTTGGTCCTTTCCTTCCGGCTGTTGACTGTTCGTGGCGATCTCGCCCGAGTTGAGCCATTGCGCGCATCGCCGCGACGAACACCTGTCAACTGTCTCGAAGCCCCTTCCAGGCCAGCAGCCGCATCGCATTGGCTGTGACCAGAACGGTCGCGCCGGTATCAGCGAGGATCGCCGGCCAAAGCCCAGTTACCCCGAACACCGTGGTCACCAGAAACACGGCCTTGAGCCCAAGCGAGATGGTGATGTTCTGGAAGATGTTGCGCATGGTGAGACGCGATAGCGCTACCATGTTGGCGACGTCCTTCACGCGGCCGTGCAGCACCGCCGCGTCCGCCGTTTCCAGTGCAACGTCGGTGCCGCTGCCCATGGCGATGCCGATGTCGGCAGCCGCGAGCGCAGGCGCATCGTTGATTCCGTCGCCGACCTTGGCGACGAACCTGCCTTCGGCGCGCATCTCGCCGACGATCTTCTGCTTGTCCTGCGGCATCAGTTCGGCGCGCGCGTCGGCCATGCCGAGGGAGGCAGCGATGGCCTTCGCGGTGCGCTGGTTGTCGCCGGTCAGCATCACCGTGTCGGCGCCGAGGTCGAGCAGCGCCGCGATCCCTTCCCTGGCGTCGTCCCGCGGCTCGTCGCGCATGGCGATCAGGCCAGCCACTTCGTCGCCGGCAAGCAGCACCGAAACGGTCTTGCCCTCGTCGTTGAGCGCGGCAATGCGGGCCGAGAGGGTATCGTCGAGCGTGACCTTCTCGGCCGCGGCGCGCGGAGACGCCAGGAACAGTTTCGTGCCGTCGACCGTGCCGACAACGCCCTTGCCGCCGACGGCGCCGGCCTCGGAGGCCGCTAAGACCGGGACCTTGTCGGCCTCGGCCTTCGCCAGGATGGCGACCGCCAGGGGATGGCTCGATCCGGCTTCCAGCGCTGCCGCAAGCCGCAACGTCTCGCGCTCGTCGCGCGCGACGCCGACGATGTCGGTGACCTTCGGCTTGCCTTCCGTCAACGTACCCGTCTTGTCGAAGGCGACGCGATTGACCTTGCCCAGGTTCTCCAGCACCGCGCCGCCCTTCATCAGAAGTCCGCGCCGCGCGCCGGCGGAAAGGGCTGCGGCGATCGCGGCCGGCGTCGAGATGACGAGCGCGCAGGGGCACCCGATCAGCAGCACCGCAAGACCGCGATAAATCCACGTGTTCCATTCCGCGCCGGCAAGAAGCGGCGGCAGGATCGCGATCAGCGCCGCGACCACCATGACGCCTGGCGTGTAGTATCGCGAGAAGCGGTCGATGAAGCGCTCGGTCGGAGCCTTCGATTCTTGCGCCTGCTCGACCAGCGCGATGATGCGGGAGATTGTGTTGTCAGCGGCCGTGGCCGTGACGCGGACGCGCAGCACGCCCTCCTGATTGACCGTGCCAGCGAAGACATTGTCGCCGCTCTCCTTGCGCTTCGGCACGGATTCGCCCGTCACCGGCGCCTCGTCGACCGCGCTTTCGCCCGAAACGACAACGCCGTCAGCCGGCACCCGATCGCCGGGGCGCACGAGAACGACTGCGTCGATCGACAGGCTTTCGGCGGGAACGGTCTGTGTCGTGCCATCACGCTCGAGCAGGGCCGTCTTGGGCATCAGTGTCGCCAGCGCGCGAATGCTGGCGCGGGCGCGGCCCGTCGCGATGCCCTCGAGCAGCTCGCCGACGAGGAACAGGAAGACGACGACGGCTGCTTCTTCTGCGGCGTTGATGATCACGGCGCCGACCGCAGCAACCGTCATCAGCGTCTCGATGGTGAACGGGCTGCCGTTCATCGCGCCGGACAGCGCGCGGCGTGCAATCGGGATCAGGCCGACGGCCATGGCCACGATGAAGCCCCAGGGCTGCGTCTGCGGAAACAACTGGGCGAGAACGAAGGCGGCCGCGAGCACGATGCCGCAGATGATGGTCAGCCGTGCCTTGGACGTTTTCCACCAGGGGCCATCTTGCGGCCCGTGGTCGTGGCCATGCAAGCCCTCCAGAGCATCCGGGTTCTTTCTGGACGGCGCTGGGCCGGATGGACGATCCTGCGCGGCCGTTCCCGCGGTGCCGTGGTTATGGTCGTGATGGTCGTCGTGGTTATGATCATGGTCGTGGCCATGGCCCTCATGATCATGCGAGCAATCGGGACCGTGGACATGCCCTTTGTGCTCGTCCTGGCCGGACTTAGCGGCGCCAGCCTGTTCGACGACCCCTATCGGGGCGGTCTTGTATCCAAGGCTGCTGACCTTGCGCGCAAGGGCGCTGAGGTCGAGCTTTTCCCCATGCGTGACGGTCATCGTGCCAGCTACAGCGGAGACGTTCACCTCCGTGACATCCGGCATTCGACGCACAGCCGTGTCGATCTTTGCAGCGCAACTCGCGCAGTCCATGCCTTCAACCCGGAAGCGGGTTTCGCGTGCCGCAGCGGCCATTTCTCTTGTCTCCTGTCACGCAGGAGTAAGGACATAGGACCTCTAGCAGCTAGAGGGTCAAGAGCCGTCTCGGCACCCGGGCGGAACATCTCGACGCAATGGTCGAAGCGTGCTCTCCTGATTGTTGCTGGTAGTGCCTTGGTTTGAATGACCGCTTCCGGGTGGTATGCCGCGTCTGGTTTGGGCGCCTCCCACCGAAGTATGAACTCGCATGGCACAGAAAGATCAGAACGCAGTCAATTTCCGGATCGTCATCGACCAGCCGGTCATCGGCGTTCTGCACAGTCTTCAGGCAAAGGACGACTCGCCGCTCGATCCGAAATGTTCTCGTGACGGCGAAGCGCTCCTGTTCGATTTTCAGATCCGCATAGGTCCGGGCCCCAAGTTCTTCGGCGATCAGGTCCGTCGCGAAGGTCCCGTGCGCAGATTTGTCTATGTTCGTGTCGGCCAATCAGCCGGAGACCCTTCCTCACCCTGGTCCCGCCGAATGAAGATCGACATCCACGACATTGAAAACGACCTGCTGGATCGAGCAGCCAAGAGCGGAGGGATCATCGAAACGACAGTCATCGGCACGG
Organism: Nisaea sp.; assembly: GCF_039990255.1. Lineage (GTDB taxonomy): Bacteria > Pseudomonadota > Alphaproteobacteria > Thalassobaculales > Thalassobaculaceae > Nisaea. The sequence goes on from NZ_JBDXGG010000025.1 coordinate 195,889, forward strand.
ATAAGGACGGCTCGCCCGCCTGCGCCACGGTGAGACCAACGGGGCGACGCTTCGTCGAGCGCGGACGCCGAAGGCTGCATGGATCGCAGGCCGAAATTCGACTGGAACACCACCTCATCGTTAGATTGCTTGCCCATAGGGCTACATTCCGGTCAAATCTCTTTGCGACATCGCCGAAGCCTGCATCCTCGTCGCCAGTTTTGCACCGTCAGGAGCGGTGAGATGCTTGGATGGCGATCATGGAAAAACGCGTGAAGCGAGCACGAGGACTTCTTCTCGCCATGTTGGTCGATGCCGCGTCGCCGGCCGCGGCAAGCGCTCCGATCGGCGTCTTCATCTGGTATCCGGACCAGGCCACAGCGCCTTCGTCGGCTGACTGCAAGGCGCTGGTCCAGCGCGTCCGCCCGTCTCGCGAAAAGGCTGAAGCCTGGCTCTGGGGCCGCGCCCCGTTTGGCTCCGAGATGGAATATTATCTGTTCGTTTCCGAGAACCGGATGGAGCCGACATATGCGGCCGAGGGCGACTACGACACGGGGGCGCTTCGTCTCGGACAGGTCGACGGCGATACGACGGCATTCGAATTGATCCCCGACGACCACCCGGAAGTCACCATCGCGGGATCCATCACCGCACCGGCGGGCAGCGCTGTCGTGACCGTGACCTTGCGCGACGTGCCGACCACGAACGGCAAGTCGGACAGGACGACCTATTTCTGCCGGTTTGACGATGCCGGCACCGAGACCTGACGCGGAGGCTTCCCCGCGCCTCCCGTAGACCGTCAAGCGGGACGCAGCGTCAGATCTTCACCAGCATGGCCGTCACATACATGAAGGCGACACCCACCGCGAGACCGGCCAACACCGGCGGTGAACTGATCGCAGCGTTCGCGCCGCCCCTGTTTCGCGCCAGCAAGGCGCCGACCTCGACTATCACCTGCAGGATGGCGCCGGCGCCAATGGCGAGCGCCAGCGCCGACCAGTGTGGCGCATAGGCGAGACTGCCGAGCCAGATGCCCGCGACCGCGGGTCCTCCCGCCAGAAGCGTGAGGGCGGCGAAGGCCCAGAGCGGCGGCCGCACCTTCAGGATCGGAGCGGCTATCCCGATCCCCTCGGTGATGTTGTGCAGGGTAAAGCCAATCACGAGAAACGTCCCAAGGCCCGCGGCACCCGCGGCGAAGGCGGCGCCGATGGCCAGCCCCTCGCCGAGATTATGCAGCCCGATGCCGAGCGCGATATAGGCGGCAAGCGCCAGGCCCGAGGGACGGCCCTGGCGGCGCGATACAGCCATCAGCAGCAGGAAGCTCGCCGCGGCCGTCAGGACGACCATCGCCTGGCCCTGGAAGACGGCGGCCGCCTGCGCGGCGAATTCAAGGGCATCTTCCAGCGTGTCGACGATCAGGAAACCGAGCAGACCGACGGTGAGGGCCAGCAGGAAATCCATGGTAGCCGGACCGGCGCCGCGCAGGGCGGGATAGAACATCAGGCCGACCGCGACTGGCAGGATGCCGACGAAGGCGCCCAGAATGGCCTGTGACACCAGGTTGCCGGAGGTGGCGACGGGTGTGGCGACCGCGACCGGTATGGCGTGCTCGAAGGTCGCCCCCGTGTTGGTGACGAAGACAACCGTGTGCGCTTCGCCGAGAACCCACGGGAACGGCAGGCTGATCCACGCCGTGTCGCCTCTGGCGATCGGTCCGGCAGGCGTCTGGACGAATTCCCAATAGGCCGCGTCGACCTGCATCTGCGCGATTGTCATCGGCTCGGAACCGCCGGCGCGCACGAGGAGTCGGAGACCGTTCTGATCGAGAATGGTCCGCTCGACCGTCAGCGCTTCCACCGGAGGCGCGCCATTGTCGAAGCGGGCAATGGGATTGGTGGCGATGAGCCACCAGATCGCTGCCGCCAGCACAAGGAGCGGCAGGATCACCCACACTAGGGTCCGCCAGATTGGCGTCTTCGTAGAGGTCGCGGTAATCAGGGAGGTGCTGTTCGCAGGGCTGTCGTTCACGACACGGCCTCCACGACGTCGAACATCCCCATCCACCCGAGTTCGGTAAACTCCGACTGGTGGGCATGGAACATATAGAGGCCCGGCTCATGGTTGGCGAAGGTGAACTCCAGAATGCCGCGCTGGGCCTGGCACTGCATGATGACGTCGACGGTCTTCAGCGTCGGCGTCAGCGTCGTGCCCTGATCGTAGTAGTCGAAGAAGTTGGCATGCAGGTGGAACGAGTTGATCGGATCGAACTCGGTGATGTTCATGAGATAGACGCGAACGGGGCGTTGCTTCTCGATCCTGATCGGCTTCTTGGCATAGCAGTGCGCAATGGTGTTGCAGGCATAGAACTCGTTCTCGCCGTCGAAGGTCGTATCGAAGGCGTTCATCACCATAGCCAGCTCCTGCCAGCGGGCGTTTTCCGGCGTGCCGAGCAGGCGGGATCGCGCCACGTCGGTAAAGTCGGGATGCCGTTCGGGGTCGGGGTCGACGATGAACAGGCCGTACATGCCCTTGTGGATGTGGCGCGCCAGCGGCAGCGCGTGACAATGATAGAGGTGGCAGCCGAACGGGGTCGCGTCGAACTCGTAGACGAACTCCTCGCCGGGTCCGATCAGGCCGGCACCCGGAATGCCGTCCATGCGCGCCGCATGGATGCCATGGAAATGCATCGAATGCGGATGCGAGCCATAGTTGCGAAAGACGATCCGCAGCCGCTCACCCTCGATCGCGCGCAACGCTGGGCCGGGCACGCGGCCGTTGAACGTCCACGCGGGGAACACGACCCCGGGTGCGATCTCGATCTCCTTGTCCTCGGCCGTGACCTCGAAGGTGCGCAGGCGCCGTCCGTCGGGAAGCGTCGACGCAGTGCCGGTGTCCCAGTCCGTCAGCATGGCGGTCGGATCGAAGCCGTTTCGCGTATCGTCGACGTCGCCCACGGTGATCATCGCGCCGTGGGCAACACGATGCGGTGAAGCCGCGGCTTCACCCTGCGCAGCCGGGCTAGCGCCATGCCCGGCCGGATGCGCCGTCTGCCCGAGCGCGGAGCGGCCGCTGAGCGCTGCCCCACCGGCGGCGAGCAAGCCCGCGCCGATAAGCCCCCGACGTTTGAGATCGAATGCCAGCCAGTTCCTCACCGCAGCTCCTCCCTCTTAGCAGCTGCAAATAAGAAAAGCATGCCCTCCGAAATATAGCAATGGCTATATTCCCAGAGATGACCACCGGCACCGTGACGCCCTGTCCGGAATGAGATATAGCTATGGCTATGATATTTGCCTGCCGGGAGACAAAGCGGAACACATGAACGACCGAGTAGCGAACAACGAAACGGCAGCCGGTCTCCTGGATGCCGACACGCAGGTGGAAAGTTTTCGACAGACCCGCAGCAATCGGCGGACGGAGCTGGTCGAGGACTATGTGGAGTTGATCGCCGATCTGATCGAGCATGACGGCGAGGCGCGACAGGTCGACATCGCCTCACGGCTCGGCGTGGCGCAGCCAACGGTAGCGAAGATGCTGAAGCGGTTGACGTCCGATGGTCTCATCCAACGCCGCCCCTATCGCGGCGTGTTTCTGACGGATGAAGGCAAGGAACTTGCGCGCTCCAGCCGTGAGCGCCACCAGATTGTGGAATCGTTCCTGTGCGCTCTCGGCATCAGCCCTGAGACGGCGCGCATAGATGCCGAGGGTATCGAGCATCATGTCAGCGCCGAGACGCTTGATGCGTTCCGCTCGTTCCTGCGTCGATAGGCAGACCGGATGCAGGCAACCGAGCCGTTGTGCAGGTTTCAATGATCGCTGCGGCAGAGCTCGTGGTTCGCCAGAGATTCGATCACGTAGCAGTCCTTGATGTGATCGCCGTCGCAGCGGGTGGTGATGCGTCCCAGCTCCTTCTCGAGCAACCGAAGTTTTGCAATCTTGTCCCGCACCAGCTGCAGCTGACGCTCTGCTATATGGTGGGCATCGGCACACGGACTCTCCGGATGAGCATTCAGCGCCAGAAGCTCGCGGATGGCTTCGATCGTGAAGCCAAGATCGCGCGCATGCTTGATGAAGGATAGACGCTCCCGATCCTTCTTTTCATAGCGACGCTGGTTGCCCTCGGATCGCTCCGCGGCCGCCAGCAGGCCCATCTGTTCATAGTAGCGAATGGTCGGGACTTTGACCCTTGTCTGTCGCGACAGATCTCCGATTGTAAGCATTCTCTATCTCCAGTGGCTATAGCTATATGGCCACATCGACCGCAAGGCAAACGCGCTCAATTGCCGCACAGCGTCAGGTGGCGAATTCACCGCCCTGCCCAAATCGAGGTTGAGAGAATGAAGCCGAAAGAAGGGGCCGCTGACATGATGGATATACGGGCGATGGTCGCTGCCATGATGTTTGCTGTCCTACCGGCCCAGGCGTCCGATGGTGCCGTCGATCATTTGAACCCGCCGCAGACCTTGACCGTCGAGCACGCCGAACTCCTCATTCCAGATGACGACGCGGCTGAAGCCTACCTGACCATCTGGAACGGATCGCAGACACAGGTTTCGCTGACATCGGTCCGAAGCGAGCTGTTCGGACGGGTCACCATCGTCCAGACCGAATTCAGTTCAGGAAAAACCAGGGAACTGCCGGCAGACAGGGTGCTGCCAATCCCCGGCCATGCAGAGCTGTCGATGCGCTGGAACGGCGTTCGTCTTCGCCTGGACCAGCCGGCGTCTCTGCCCCCGGACCGGACAAGGAGCAGTCTGACGCTGGTCTTCGAGAGCGGCACCGAATTAGAGGTTGAGGCCGATGTTGTCCGGTCACGCAACTTGCTGACGCGGCATCGTCACGGAGAGGGTGACCTCAATCTCAACTGACGCGGTTCGTCCGGTTTGGTGAATCAGCCGTAGCCGCAATAACGTCAATTCGCAGAAAGTTCGAGTATAATCCAACACATTGATTTTGCTCGATATTGAAGACGATCGTCTATCACTCGTGCGACCACGGGGAGACGTTCGAATGATCCGCCTGATTGCCTGCGCCATCGCGCTCGGAATGTCCTGCATCGCCGCTTGGGCGAACGCCTTTCATTTCAATCCGACCCAGCCGACCACTATTCGCAACATGGTGACTTACGGCGCCACGACCATGCCGATCGGGTACTACGAATATTGCCGCCGCTACGGCGAGCGCTGTGCCCGCGGTCCGGAAGGAGCGATGATCAGGCTCACCGAACCTCGCTGGCGGGAGATCGTTCTGGTCAATTCCGATGTGAACGCGGCGGTTGCGCCACTGACCGACATTGAGATCTTCGGCGTCGAGGAGCGCTGGGAGTATCCGACGAAGGTCGGTGATTGCGAGGACTACGCGCTCCTGAAACGCAAGCGCCTCAACGAAATGGGCTATCCGCTGGGAGCCCTGCTCCTGACAGTCGGGCGCGATGCCAAGGGCGGCGGGCATGCCGTCCTGACCGTCGTCACCGACCTGGGCGACTTCATCCTCGACAACATCGAGCAGAAGGTTTTGTTGTGGAAGGACACCGAGATCCAGTATCTCAAGCGTCAGTCGCAGAAAGACCTGAACCTTTGGGTCAGCCTTGTGAATGAGGAAGAGCTTCTGATTTCCTCCGGCAAGAGCCAGGCGCCTTCGACGGCTGCGGCAAGAGTGAACAGGTAGACCGCGGTTCCGCCATAGAGCATCTCCATTGTGTTGTGGCCGAGTACGACACACACCGCCCAGAACACGCTTGCCAGCGTGACATATGCCGTCGAACCGGCTGCCAGAAATATACCCAGCCGCAAAGCCATGAAGTGAACCGTACCTCTTCGGCCAGTTGTCGCCTCCCCTCAGGCAACGCGCCACTCAAGCGTCGGTGATCGATCTGTTACTCGGATCCGGCGGCGGCTTCCGGAGGATTAGATTCGCCTTGAATGTGGGTGAAGCTCAGGACGAAGACGGCCACGACAAAGGCGGCCAGCAGGGAAAAGACCACCCAGTTCATTCGTGCTCGACGACGGCCAAGCGCGCGGCTTTCTTCGGTGCTGATGTGATCCAAGACTTGGGCACTCCGTCGTCTTCCTGTTCTTTGCGGAAAGTAGTGAACGCCTGGCGACGCAGCCATGCGGCGTTTCGTTGCGCTGCGGGACGTGGCAGCAATCGGACCTAGCCCACTCCAACCGATTTCTCACGGCAATTGCCGAGTACCGATGGAGCGTCACGCAGCGGGGTGGGCCAGACGCCACATGCCCCACCACGCAAGCGGCGCAAGCACCACGACGCTCGCCATGCCGGGGAAGTAGCCGTACGGCCCATCGGTGAGCAGCGGCAGGGCAAAATGCGCGAGTTCGGTGATCCCTATCGAGGCGAAGAACGTCCAGGCGAGATAGCGGCCAAACTCCTGGTCGCGCGACATGAGCACGGGAACGGCAAGCCACGCGCCCACCGGGATGATCAGCAGGGCCAGGATCAGCCCCACTGAGACGTCCGGAATCGGCGTTCCGGTGATACGATCGGACACGACCTCGAAGAACGCCATGCGATTTTCCTCGAGCTTGTGCAGGAAGAGAAAGGCAGCCATCGTGAACCAATACGGCATCCTGATCGACACCCATGGCGCGCGTGACGGCACGAGAAGCCAGAGGCAAAATCCGCCGAGATATCCGGTCAGGAACAGTGTCGCGTAAAGCGGTCCGAGATAGACGTACCCGAAGAGCGGAACAACGAAGGAAAAGAGGAGCGCGGCTGCTATCAATGGTGTCGATCTTTCCATCCACATCGCCAGCGCCTTCCCAATTGTTGCTTGTCCCATCTCTGGCGTTTCGGCCCGCTTTCGTAACCGCCATTTCCCAGGCCTGGTTGAACTTCGGTGCCGCTGCGGTCCTTTGCCGCTCGCGCATTTGTGGGCGGAAACATCATCTTAACTATGATATGCGGACAATATAAACGGCCGTCGAGATAATGGTGCGTGCCGCAAAACATGGTTTCCGATGATGTTGACGGCCGTCAAAATGGGAGGGATTGCAGCGCTCGCGCTTTTGCTGAGCGCCTGCGTGTCCACTGTTCTCGATGTCGACGGCAAGGCGACGCAGCCTGTTCCTGCCAGGCTCGTGGCGGAGATGTCGCGCAAATCGATGTCGCCCTCCGCGCCCATCCTCGTCAGGATATTCAAGCAGGAAAGCGAACTGGAGATCTGGAAGCGCGACCGAAGTGGCAAGTTCGCGCTGCTTAAGACCTATCCGATGTGCCGGTGGTCCGGAAAGCTCGGACCCAAGAAAGAAAACGGTGACCGGCAGGCGCCGGAGGGTTTCTACCATGTCTCCGCCGGCATGCTGAATCCCAAGTCGCAATACTACCTGTCCTTCAATCTCGGCTATCCGAACAAGCTCGAAGCGGCTTTAGGGTATTCCGGCGAGGCACTCATGGTGCATGGGGCCTGCTCATCTTCGGGCTGCTACGCGCTGACCGATGAGGGCGTCGGCGAGATCTACGCGGTCGCGCGCGAGGCGCTCAAGGGCGGCCAGGGCTCTTTCCAGGTCCAGGCATTTCCGTTCCGGATGACGCCGCAGAACATGGCGAAGAACCGAAACGACCCGAACTTCGCCTTCTGGTCGGACCTCAAGCAAGGCTACGACATTTTCGAGGTCACGCGCCGGCAGCCGAAGGTCTCGTATTGCGAGGGACGCTATGTCTTCGACAGGGAGTTTGAGGGAGGCGAGCCGCAAAGCGTTCTCGCGGCATGCCCACCGGCACTGAACGCGGGCGATCCTCTGGTCGCCGCCAGGCAGCAGTCCGACCGCCTCGCGATGGACAATCTCCTTTCGACCGGCAGTGCATTTTCGGCTCATGCCTACGCCGATGGCGGCATGCATCCGAGTTTCCGGAAGCTGCTCGAGCGCAGCGGCCAGTCCGCGTTGGCCAAGCGGACGTCACTCACTTCGGTGCCGATCAGCCGGCCCGACGCGGCCCTTGCCGATCCTCACTCCCCGGATGAGTGACGCGATGGCCAGAACCCTGCTCGCTCTCCTCCTGTTCTGTTTCGTCACCCTGCACGCCGCGCTGCCGTCGGCCGCTGCTATCGAGGAACCGACGACGATCGTCTCCCTCCTCCCGGACGACCCCGCGGACGACGGGGAAGACGCCGCGCCGCTCACTCCAGACGCGGCAACTAAATGCCATGACAGCTGCAACTGGCTTGCCGCCTGGCACGCTCCCGCCCTGCGTGAAGTGCACCGTTCGCCCCTGGAAAGGCGCGCGCTCTCGATCCGACCCGGGCTCCTCTCCCAGGTCGTCCCCCCTCCCAAATAGCGTCTCGCGTCGAAAACGATCGGTCGCGCCGCGGGCCGGGAACCTCCCGGACATGATGCGCTTCAACGGTCGTTTCTTGTCCCCGGCATCGCCTGTCCCGCAGGCGCTGGATTCCCGACGACCTATTTGTGAGCGTAACAGTGACCTTCAGAGACGCCCAAACCCTCCTCTCCCGCAGACAATTCCTGAGCTTGAGCGCGGCAGCGGCCGGCGGGCTGATCCTGTCCGGCTGTTCGACCACCGGCAACCAGCCCGCGGCCCCGGCGCCTGACAAGCCCGCCACCGACCCTTCATATGCATCCATGTACCGGGCGATGCCGGAGGAGGATTTTCCGATCCCCGCCGTCGACCTGACCAAGGTCGACAAGCGCTTCTACAGGCAGCTCGTCGACGATCCGACCGGTGAACGTCCCGGGACGGTCGTGGTCGATACGCGATCCTATTACCTCTATCTCGTCCGACCCGGCGGCAAGGCAATGCGGTATGGCGTCGGCCTGGGACGTCAGGGCTTCACCTGGTCAGGCGAAGGCGTCATCCAGTGGAAGCAGCGATGGCCGAAGTGGACGCCTCCGGCCGAAATGATCGCGCGCCAGCCCGAACTTGAAAAGTGGAGCGCCGACAATGGCGGCCAGCCGCCCGGGCTCGACAACCCGCTCGGAGCGCGAGCGCTCTACATTTTCCAGAACGGCGAAGACACGCTCTACCGGCTGCACGGCACGCCGGAATACTGGACCATCGGCAAGGCGGTCTCCAGCGGCTGCGTCCGGCTGATGAACCAGGACATCATCGACCTCTACGGCCGTGTCGCCACGCCGACCCCGATCATTGTTCGCGGCGGCACACGAGCGATTGCCTGAACGCCTCTTGCACCTCCAGTGGCTGGAGGTTGCACCATAAGTTCTTTCGAAAGGACCCGACATGAAACGTCGCAACCTCATTTTCGGCACTGCCGCCTTCGGTTTGGTCGCCGCCTATCCTGTGCTGCTCAGGGCACAACCCACACCGGAAGCGCTGCTGGCGCCGGGAGCGCTCCCCGAAAAGAGCTTTGGGCCGGACGACGCGCCCGTCACCATCATCGAGTACGCATCCCTGACCTGCCCGCATTGCCGCACCTTTCATGTGTCGGTGTGGCCGGAACTCAAGAAAAAGTATGTCGATACCGGCCAGGTCCGGTTCATCATGCGCGAGTTCCCCTTCGACCCGCGCTCTTCGGGCGGCTTCATGCTGGCGCGCTGCGCCGGCGACGACAAATGGTATCCGACCATCGACCTGCTCTACCGGACCCAGGACAACTGGGCGCGCGTCGCCGATGGCACAGGCGCGCTGAAGTCCGTCATGGGCATGACGGGCATGGACACCGCCGATTTCGAAAAGTGCCTGCAGGACCAGGCGCTGCTCGAAAAGGTCAATGCCGTCGCGGAAGCCGGCAAGTCTTTCGGGGTCGATTCCACGCCGACTTTCTTCATCAACGGCCAGATGCAGAAGGGCGCGCTCAGCCTCGAGCGCTTCAGCGCGATCATCGATCCGCTGATCGCCGCGGCCGGGAAACAGTAGGAGCGTCTGATGACAGGAAATATCATGTTCGCGGGATGGAAGGCGCGCCTCACATTCGGTGCGGCAATCCTCGCCGCTTCCATAGCGCTCGCGCCGGTTGTCCGCGCCCAGGACGCCGACGTCGTCGGCCGCGTCAACGGTCAGGAGATAACAGTCGAGGACCTCGCCATCGCCGAGGAGATGTATGCTCCGCAGCTTGGCCAGATGCCGGCAGATGCCAAGCGCTCCGTGCTGGTGGATGCGCTGATTGAGCTCAGGATCGTCGCGGAGGCGGCGCGCAAGGCCAATGTCGCCGATCAGGACGCCTACAAGCGACAGCTCGCCTTCTTCGAGGCGCAAACGTTGCGCTCGCTCTTTCTCGAGCAGCGTGTAGCCGCAGCGGTGACGGATGAAGCGGTGAAGGCGGCCTATGACGAACAGGTCGGAAAAATCCCGCCGGTGCCGGAGCGCCGCCTGCGGCACATCCTGCTTCGCAGCGAAGGCGACGCGCTGGAGGTGATCGAGGCGCTGAAGTCGGGCCGGCCGTTCGCCGAGCTCGCGCAGGAACGCTCGGTTGATGAGGTGTCCAAGGTCAAAGGCGGCGATCTTGGCTTCATCGCCGAAGGACAGGTCATGCCCGAGGTCGAGGCGGCGGCTGCGCAGCTTCAGCCCGGCGAGTTCACGCAGACGCCGGTGACGACCGCTTTCGGCTTCCACGTCGTTCTGCTCGAGGAGGCACGCAACAGGCCGGCCCCGCCGTTCGACGCAGTCGCGCCGCAAATCCGGCAATCGCTGGAAGCCGCGGAAGAACGACGGATCATTTCCGAGCTGAGAGCCGGCGCCCAGGTCGAAAAGCTGGTTCCCGACGTCACCCCGCCGGAGGCCGACGATGGCCATCAACACTGATCCCTTGGAGGCGCCGGACTCCGACCGGAGTCACCGCATCGATCGACGCGCCTTCGGACTTGGCCTGGTGGTGTTGCTGGCAGCCTCGGGACAAGCCGTGGCGGCGAAGGCCAAAGGCAAGTTCGTGCTGGAGGAGCGTTTCCTGCCGCAAATCGTGACGGTTCCCTACGACTATCCGGCAGGCACGATCGTGGTCGCCCCGCGCGACCGCTACTTGTATCTGATCGAGGGACCGGGCCTTGCCCGCCGCTACGGGATCGGCGTCGGCAAAGCGGGCCTGGCCTTTTCCGGATCGGCCCTTGTCGGCCGCAAGGCGAAGTGGCCGTCCTGGCGCCCCACCGACAACATGATCCGCCGCGATCCCAAAAAGTACGCGCGTTACGCCGGCGGCATGAAGGGCGGGCCCGGCAATCCGCTGGGTTCGCGGGCGCTTTATCTCTATCGAGACGGGCGTGACACGCTCTACCGCATCCACGGCACGACGGAGCCATGGACCATCGGCAAGGCCGTCTCGAACGGCTGTATCCGGATGGTCAACGACCATGTCGAGGACCTTTACGAGCGTGTGCCGGTCGGCGCACAGGTCGTCGTAGTGTGATGAAGCCGTTCGTCCTCGTCGTCGGAGCCGGACAGGCTGGGCTCGCGGCCGGATACCACCTGAAGCATGCCGGTGTGCCGTTTGTCATCGTCGACGGTCATCGACGGGTGGGCGACAGCTGGCGGGCGCGCTACGACTCGCTCACGCTGTTCACGCCCCGTCAGTTCAGCACGCTGCCGGGTCTTGAGCTACCCGGCAACCGGGAACTCTACGCAGGCCGTGACGAGTTTGCGGACTATCTCGAGACGTACGCATCCCACTTGGGACTTCCGCTCCAGCTTGGCCAACGCGTCATCCGCCTTTCAAAAGTGGGCGAGCAGTTCGACGCCGAGCTCGAAAATGGGACAAAAATCTCCGCCAGCGCGGTGGTGGTGGGGACGGGCGGATTCCAGGTTGCGCTTGTCCCGAAACTCGCTGCACGCTTTGGACGCGAGGTCCTCCAGCTGACGACCGAAACCTACCGCAATCCCGGGCAATTGCCTGACGGGCCGGTCCTGGTCGTAGGAGACGGCGCCAGCGGGCGGGATATCGCCGTGGAAGCGCGCCGACACCAGCCCGTGATCCTGGCGACAGGGAAGCCGCGCACGCTCTTTCCCGAACGCTTCCTCGGCAAGTCCATTTGGTGGTGGCTGAACCTCCTTGGCGTTCTCAAGGCTCCCGCGAGCTCTCGGATCGGCCGTAAACTCAAGCAGTCGGATGCATTTCCGGACAGGGACCGAAGCATCGAGAGCCTGGCCAAACTGGGTATACGGATCGTACCACGTCTCATCGAAGCGTCCGGCGGCACGGCGCGCTTTGCCGATGGAACCTCGGCGAACATCCGGACCGTCATCTGGGCCGTTGGCTATCGGGACGACAGCTCATGGCTCGACATTGAAGAAGCGAAGGGCCCCGACGGCGCGTTCCTGCACGACGCGGGCGTTTCGTCGGTAAAGGGCATCTACCTCGTCGGGCGGCCGTGGCAACGCAATCGCGCATCGGCTCTGATCATGGGGGCGGGACCGGATGCCGAGATCATCGTCCAACGAATTTTGTCCGACGTCGCGAAGCCGTAATCTTCAAACTCACCTTCGGCGAACCGCTTCTGCAGCATCAGGAACGGACTCCATCCCAACACGCGCTCGACAATTTGATCTCCTAATGCGCGTCTCAATGTCACGGCAGGCTGAGCCGAGCTCCCGTTGAACCTCATGTCGCTAGAGAATTTAAACCGACACAAGTGCGGATCAGGGATTGCAGTCGACAAAGGAAGGATGACAGCCTTGGCGATCGATGTCTCAGCCATCGGACTTCTCACGGCCATCGTGGCGGGTGCTATATCATTCGTTTCCCCGTGCGTTCTCCCGCTTGTGCCGGGCTATCTTTCGTTTGTGTCCAGTGGCGTCGATCCTGCGTCCAGGCAGCTTGCCGATCGCATCAGGGTCGTCTGGTCAGCGCTTTTTTTCATAGCCGGGTTCTCCACCGTCTTCGTGATGCTTGGGCTTGGCGCGCAGGCGTTCGGCGGCATTCTCCTGCGGTACAATGTCGAGGCAAATCTCCTTGGCGGGGCGCTGCTCGTTTGTTTCGGCCTTGTGATGACAGGACTGATCAAGATACCGGCGCTACTCAGAGATTTCAGACTGCCGGGGCCGCAGACCATATCGGGGCCAGCCGGGGCCTATACGCTTGGGCTTACATTCGCCTTTGGATGGACACCGTGTATTGGGCCGGTCCTCGGCTCGATCCTTACCCTAACCGCGGTGTCGGCCGGAAGTGGCGCGGTCCTCCTGGCAGCCTATAGCGTCGGGTTGGGAATTCCCTTTCTGATAGTTGCGGTCGCCTTTAGCGGCATCGCAGCCGGGTTCAAGCGCGTCCGATATGCCGGTCACATCCTCAATATTTTCGCCGGCGGCATCATGATTGCCATGGGGATACTGATGATGACGGGCCGCCTCACTCTGATAGCATTTTGGCTGCTCGAGCGTTTTCCGGGACTGGGCTACATCGGTTAAGCGCAGTTGGATCCGTCGCCGACGCAAGCCATTTTCGGATGTTCGCAGCGCGACGCGGCCTAAGCTAGCTGTGAGTTTTCAGAAGGTTGTCCATTCGGACCCGACCGGGAAAGCTGAGGTTGTCGAAGCCTCAGTGATCTCGGTCGGGAGCGAATGAACATCCACAAGAATGCCCGTCTGACGCCGCGGCGTTGAGAGGAGATGGTCCGCGACATTGTTGAAGGCCGCCTTTCCAAAGCCGAAGCGGCGCGGACATACGGGGTGACGGCGAAGATCAGATAGATCTCGCGCTGGAACGCGACGAGATCCTGATAGAGGCCCACATCACACGAGCCCCAACGTGATCGCCGCCAGCACTATGTAGCGACCGGCCTTGGCGACGGTCACGAGCATCAGGAAGCTCCAGAACGGTTCCCGCAGGACGCCAGCCGCCACGGTGAGCGCATCGCCGCCAATCGGAGCCCAGGAGAGCAGCAGGCTCCAGCGGCCCCATCTTCGATACCACCCGGTCGCGCGGTCGAGAGCCTGTTGGCCTACGGGGAACCAGCGTCGGTCGCGGTAGTGTTCCACCCAGCGGCCGAGCAGCCAGTTGGTGACGGAGCCGAGGACATTGCCGATCGTCGCCACGATCACCAGCAAAACGGGTGACTGCTCACCGAGGATCAGCAGTCCGACCAGCGCAGCCTCGGATTGAGCCGGCAGGATCGTAGCGGCGACGAAGGCGACGGCGAACAGCCCGACAAGAGAGAGCAGATCTTCCACGTTGCCGGTTAGCGTTCGCGTGGCCATGCGACGTGCATATCGTCGATCACATAGGCATGGGCATGGCGACGTACGTGCCCGGCTTCGGCAAGGTGCGGATGATTGGCCGGGAGATCGTCATGGCTATGCTCGACGATCTCCAGGTCTTCGGCAGGCCAGACCACAAAGCCGATGGCGATCGCGACCGTGGCCAAAGCGGCGAGGATGATCGCCGTGACCGGCAGACCGAGCGCCGCGCCAGCCCAGCCAGCGAGCGGATAGGCGATCAGCCAGCAAGCATGGGAAAGCGCGAACTGCGCCGCGAAGAGCGCCGGGCGGTCCTCGGGATTGGCCGAGCGCCGGAGCAGCCGGCCGGATGGTGTCTGCGCCGTCGAATAGCCGACGCCGAGCACGAACCAGAGTGGCAGCAGCCAGTCATAGCCGGGCAGAACCGCAGCCGTCAGCGTGCCGGCCGTCAGCAGCGCCGCGCCCGCCAGCATCGCGGTGCGGTCGGGAATGGCTTCCAGCAGCTTCGGCAACGCCAGCGCCGCGACCATCGAACCGCCGCCGAAGGCTGCGAGCGCCAATGCCGTCGCCTGGTTGTCGAGGCCGAAGGCGGCCTGCACATAGACCACGGTGTTGACGATCACCAGCGCACCGGCCGACGCGACGGCGAGATTGATCGCCAGCAGACCCCGCAGGCGCGGCGTCGCCAGATAGATGCGGATACCGCGCGTCGTGCGGTCGTAAATGCCGCGCGGCTGCGATGGCTTCGGGCTCGGCAGCACG
>NZ_JBDXGG010000026.1:0-1933 GCF_039990255.1 Nisaea sp.
CGCCAGCCGCTACATGATGGTTGAGGCCTTCGCACAAATCGACACCGAGGAGATCGACCCCATTCTCAGCATCACAACCGAAGCCGCCTGATCATGCCCTCAGGCCATCCGAGAAATTACACCAGCTTGACGGACGTGACCGGTTCGCCTGCCACGGTGCGTCCAGTGATGAACCCGCCGGTCGCCGCATTTGGCAACCATGGGCTGTCCGCAGCCCGGGCATAGGGCAGAAAGACCGTGGCTGGCTTCAACTCGTTCGTTGTTGACCAATGCATAGCGCATGTCCGGCTCCGTATATATTGACGCGCATCCGCCAGAGAGGCGGGCACCGATTGTTTGTTTTGGATGGAAGCAAACCGCAGCATGGCCAGTCGGATCTGGTGCTGTCTTGATTATCTTCGGCGTGACGGGGCAGTGCCGGTCGCCGGTTATGATGACGGAATGTCGAAGATGCCAGGCTCCGTCTTCTACTCAGGCATGTTGCAAGATTAACCGCCGACCGGCTCCGGTCAACTCCGGATGATCGACTATCCTCAGAGAGAGTTCGTCACGCGGCGGCCCGTTCGGACACTGTCGCTGCGTCCGCGAGCTCGGCTTCGGTCTCCGCCAGTTGCCGGCGCTTGTCTTCACCCTCTCCCGCAAAACGACTGGCGCGGCCCTTGAATGCCGCCTTCTATGACGTTATATTGCGTCAGAAACACTGGCAATGAATGAGGCGACAGGATGAACCTCGCACAATATTCAGATCACGGGATGTTCGCGCCTAACAAGATCGCAACCGTCTTTCGCACGACGAGCGAAGAGATTGCGCGCACGGTCGGCCTTGGCAAGGACGCGATCCAGCGCAAGGATCGGGTGCGCTCGGACAAGACACAGCGCCGCCTGCGCGAAATGGTGGAGATCGTCAATAAGGTCGAACCGCGGTTCGGTTCCGCGCTGATGGCCTACGCCTGGTATCGGTCCGAGCCGTTGCCTGGATTCTCCGGGCAGACGGCCATGCAGCTGGTTCGCGACGGTCGGGCTGAAGAGGTTCTCGATTTCATCGATGCCGTCGACGCCGGCGTGCACGCCTGATCGTGGCGCTCACCTATTCCGGAAAGCTCTACCGGGCAATAAATCCGGTCTTCGCGCGCGAACCGATGTCGGGACGCGGCGCGGAACGTTATGGGGGCCGGTTCAATCCGAAGGGTGTGCCCGCCCTTTACACCTCGACATCCGTGATGACCGCTCTGAGGGAGTCCAATCAAGTAGGCGATCTGCAGCCGACGACGTTGGTCTGTTACCGCGCCGAGATCGAGACGGTCTTCGACGCCTCAGATACGGCAGCGCTTACGGCGGCGGGTCTTGACAAGGCCTCGATGGCAGATCCGACCTGGCGCGATCAGATGAGGAAAACGGGCGAGGCCCGCACACAGCGTTTCGCACGCACGCTGATTGCGGAAGGCTATAACGGCCTGCTCGTTCGCAGTTTCGTGAAGGGAGCCGATCCGGACGACGAAAATCTGGTGCTTTGGAAATGGAGCGTGAGCGGCCCGTCCCGCCTGGAGCTGATCGATGATGAGGATCGGTTGGGTTGAGCGGCTAGCGCCTCATGCCGCCTTAACGACACTTGGCGCGTTTGCGATAACATCGTCGGCCAGGTCCTTTTCGATCTCGGCCAGTTGCCGGCGCTTATCTTCAAGCTCTCCCGCAAAGGCGAAGGCCTCGCCCTGGCGAGCGCGGTAGGAGGCGAGCCTGCGCGCGGCGTCCGCCAGACGCTGGCAATATCGGAGCCGCTCATCCTCGAATGCCGCTGCTCTGATCCCCACAAACTGGATCGCTTTTGGTTAGATTTTTCCGCTTAGTTTTCCCTGGCTGGAATGGAGCGGAGAGCGATGAAGGCATCGAAGTTTTCGGACGCGCAGAAGGCGTTCATTCTGAAGCAGGGCGATGA